>NZ_AP035877.1:0-5131978 GCF_055388015.1 Arthrobacter sp. TmtSoilC51 | reverse complement strand
TAACCTCATCCAGCATGTCCAGCGCCTTGAGGAGTGCACGCAGAATGTGCGCTTCTTCCTCGGCCTTGCGCAAGCGGTAACGCGTCCTGCGGGCGATCACGTCCATCTGGTGGGTCACCCAGTGCCGGATAAAGGCATCCAGGCTCAAGGTGCGGGGAACGCCGTCGACGATTGCCAGCATGTTCGCCGAGAAGTTGTCCTGAAGCTGCGTGTGCTTGTACAGGTTGTTCAGGACGACTTTGGCCACGGCATCGCGCTTAAGTACGATCACGAGTCGCTGGCCAGTACGGCCCGAGGTTTCATCGCGGAGGTCCGCGATGCCCTGGATTTTGCCGTCCTTGACGAGCTCGGCAATCTTGATGGCGAGGTTATCCGGGTTGGCCTGGTACGGCAGTTCGGTGACTACCAGGCAGGTACGGCCCTGGAGTTCCTCCACATTGACCACGGCGCGCATGGTGATGGAGCCACGGCCGGTGCGGTAGGCATCCTCGATGCCCTTGTGTCCCAGGATGGTCGCACCGGTGGGGAAGTCCGGTCCCTTGATCCGCTGCAGAAGCGCCTCAAGCAATTCCTCGCGTGACGCCGTGGGGTTATCGAGCGCCCACTGCACGCCCTCGGCAACCTCACGGAGGTTATGGGGCGGGATGTTGGTAGCCATACCGACTGCGATACCGGAGGAACCGTTCACCAGCAGGTTCGGGAAACGCGCCGGCAGGATGGTGGGTTCTTGGTTCTTGCCGTCGTAGTTGTCCTGGAAGTCGACGGTTTCTTCGTCGATGTCGCGGACCATTTCCATGGCCAGCTGGGCCATCTTGGTTTCGGTATAACGGGGAGCAGCGGCGCCATCGTTGCCCGGGGAACCAAAGTTGCCCTGGCCCAAGGCCAGCGGGTAACGCATGGTCCAGTCCTGGATCAGGCGGACCAGGGCGTCGTAGATCGCCATGTCACCGTGTGGGTGATAGGTACCCATGACGTCACCGACAACACGTGCGCACTTGTTGAAAGAGCGGTCCGGACGGTAGCCGCCGTCGAACATCGCGTACAAAACGCGACGGTGCACCGGCTTGAGGCCGTCGCGGACGTCCGGGAGGGCGCGGCCGACGATGACGGCCATGGCGTAGTCCAGGTAGGACCGCTGCATTTCAGTCTGCAGGTCCACCTGCTCCACGCGGTCAGTCAGCACATCGCCTTCAAGGACGACGTCGTCGACGGTCGGTTCCGCCGGGACTTCGGGAGTTTCGTCACTCATAATCTAAGTTTTCCGTTTCAGGTATATGTCAGGTGTGGAATATCTGCGGGCCCTGTAGGGCTACTAGATATCCAGGAACCTGACGTCCTTGGCGTTCTGCTGGATGAAGTTACGGCGCGATTCGACGTCCTCGCCCATCAGCACCGAGAAGGTCTGATCGGCAGCCAGGGCATCGTCCATGGTGACCTGCAAGAGTGTGCGGCGGTCCGGATCCATGGTGGTGTCCCACAACTCCGTGTAGTCCATTTCGCCCAGACCCTTATAGCGTTGGATGCCGTTGTCCTTGGGAAGGCGCTTGTTCATGGCCGCACCCTTACGGATGGTGTCGTCGCGTTCGCGATCGCTGAAGACGTAGTCATGGGCAGCGTTGGACCACTTGATCCGGTACAGGGGCGGCTGCGCAAGATACACGTAACCGTTTTCGATCAGCGGGCGCATGTAGCGGAACAGCAGGGTCATCAACAGCGTGGTGATGTGCTGGCCATCAACATCGGCGTCTGCCATCAGGACGATCTTGTGATAACGAAGCTTGGCGATATCGAAATCTTCGCCAATACCAGTGCCGAAGGCTGTAATCATGGACTGGACTTCAGCATTGCCGAGGGCCTTGTCCAGGCGGGCACGTTCAACGTTCAGGATCTTGCCTCGCAGCGGCAGGATGGCCTGCGTTTCCGGGTTGCGGCCACGCTTGGCCGAGCCACCGGCCGAGTCACCCTCCACCAGGTACACCTCGCACCGCGAAGGATCTTTGGACGAGCAGTCGGACAGCTTGCCGGGCATGCCGAAGGATTCCAGCGGGCTCTTGCGGCGGGCGTTGTCGCGGGCCTTGCGGGCGGCCATGCGTGCCTGGGCAGCGGAAATGGCCTTCCGGATGACGTCGCGGGCGGGGCCGGGGTTGCGTTCCAACCAGTCGCCCAGCTGGTCCGTGACGACGCGCTGGACGAAGCCCTTGACCTCTGAGTTGCCCAGCTTGGTCTTGGTCTGGCCCTCAAACTGTGGCTCGGAAAGCTTGACCGAGATGACCGCTGTCAGGCCTTCACGGATGTCATCACCGGTGAGGTTGTCTTCCTTTTCCTTGATGATGCTCTTCTCCCGCGCGTAGCGGTTGATCAGCGAAGTCATCGCGGCGCGGAAACCTTCTTCGTGGGTTCCGCCCTCGTGGGTGTTAATCGTGTTCGCGTACGTGTGGACGCTTTCCGAGTAAGCGGTGGTCCACTGCATGGCGACCTCGACGGCGATGTGCCGCTCGGTGTCTTCAGTTTCGAAAGCGATGACGTCCTCGTGGACGATTTCCACTTTTTTGCTCGAGTTCAAGTGCTTGACGTAGTCCAGTAGTCCGTCCGGGTACTGGTATACGACGGTGCGGTGCTCGGCGGCAACTTCACCTTCGGTAGCGACCGCGTCCAGATCAAGATCGTCCTCACCATCCCGGGCGACCGGACGTTCGTCGGTCAGCGTGATCCGCAGGCCCTTGTTGAGGAAAGCCATCTGCTGGAAGCGGGCGCGAAGCGTCTCGAAGTCGAATTCGGTGCTTTCGAAGATGGTGCCGTCAGGGTAGAACGTCTGCGAAGTCCCTGTTTGGTCCGTCGCTTCGCCCTTAACGAGGCCGCCCTGGGGCTTGCCGCCATCTGCGAATGACATACGCCAAACGTGACCCTGCCGCCGGACTTCAGTGTTGACCCGACGGGACAGTGCGTTCACTACTGAGATACCCACGCCGTGAAGGCCACCGGAAACCGCGTAACCGCCGCCGCCAAACTTACCGCCGGCGTGCAGGATGGTCATGACGACTTCAACAGTGGGCTTGCCCTCAGTGGGGTGGATGTCCACAGGGATGCCGCGGCCATCGTCAACAACCTGGACGCCGCCGTCTGCACGGAGCGTAACTTCAATGTGGCTGCAGAAGCCGGCCAGGGCTTCATCGACAGAGTTATCCACCACTTCATAGACCAAGTGGTGCAAGCCGCGGGGACCGGTGGAACCGATGTACATACCCGGGCGCTTGCGTACGGCCTCGAGGCCTTCCAGGACGGTGATGTCGCTGGCACCGTACTCCCTGGGTGTTTCCGCGGGCGTGTCAGGCTTAGGAACAGTGTCCTCTTCGGGCTCTACTGCCAAGGTCTCTGCATTGTCGTTAGCCACAGGCGCTTTCGACTCCTCTGTATTCGATGACGGCCGTTCCCGAAGAAGGCCGCCGGGAACCGGGGCCTTCAAAGGGCACGTGACTGATTGCGCCGTTTACTCCGACGAAGAGGGTCCCGGAAGCCATGAAAGTGGTTCCAGGACCCTGACGACGTTTCACCGGCGCTCAGTGATCTACGCCAATTCTATCGTGGAAATGCGGGAATCCTTGCAAATACGGGGGCAGCCGAGAGCTGAATATGCCTGTGGGAGGCCACTGGCCCTATCTGAAACGGCCCTGCGGTGGTCCTGATGGGGGCCTATACGGCTCAGGGGCGTTGAAACGCCCTGCACGCCGTTCAGCCGTACGTGTCCCGGGGTCCCCGGCCATTGACGCTCCGCCCACCCTTGCGCCAACTTGGCGCCGAGGGACCGAGCACCTGGATACTGGTCACCACACCCTCGCCCAGTTCGTTGCGGAACATCTCCAAGAGGCTCGTACTCAACAACCGCAGTTGGGTCGCCCAGGCAGTCGAGTCGCAGCGCACATGCAGAGTGGTGTCAGTAAAGCTCTCCGGAGTGCAGTGCGCAGAAATGTCCGGGCCAACCAATGTTTCCCATTCGGCCATGACTGATCCCACGGCGACAGGTGACGTCCAACCACGCTCCGCTACCAAACGGCCAACGACCTTCCCCAGCCCCAAGGGGTCCCGTCCGCTGCCATGGAACTGGGTGAAGCCCCGGGTGTCGCGGAGGCCCTTGCGTTTAGGCGCGGATCCGGGACGCGGAGCGCGCTGCCTTACTTCGCCCCGAGCCGCCGCGGCCTCGCGCATTCGGTTCAGCGCGGCCTGGGCAGCATCGATTTCGTCCGGATCGCGGCCGGGTTGAAGTCCGTCGCGGCTATCCTTCGCCATCGATGCCTCCCGGAACAACGGTTACGCGCCGCCCGGCCAACTCCTCAGGAATATCGGCGTCGACGGCGGCTGTGACCAGCACCTGCTCGGCGCCGGACACTATTGCTGCCAGTTTACGCCGGCGCTGTACATCGAGTTCGGCAAAGACATCGTCAAGAATGAGGATCGGCGCAGTGCCTCCGGTCCGGGCATCATCGAGCATGACGTAGTACGAAGCGAGGCGTAGCGACAAGCACATGGACCACGTTTCACCGTGCGAAGCATAGCCTTTCGCGGGCGCTTGGCCGAGCACGAGTTCCAATTCGTCACGGTGCGGGCCCACCAAGGAGATGCCACGCTCCAGTTCCTTCTTCCGGGACGTGGCGAAAGCCTGGATATAGCGCTCGGTGAGTTCGTCCACGGACAGCAGTCTGAGGTCCTCGCCCGACGCCGGAGCTTCAGTTGTGCGCTCGGCTGGACCGCCGTCGTCGTCCAGTACGCCTTGGATAGTTGAGCGGTACACCGCGCCGGCGTCTTTTGTACCATCAGTGAGCTGCGCGTAGGCACTGTTCAAATGCGGACGCAGGCGGTCTACGAGTTCCAGCCGCGCGTGCAAAAGCTCAGCACCGGCGCGGGCCATGTGCTGGTCCCACACATCCAGCGTGGCCTCATGTCCTGCGGTAAATTTGCCCGCCCGGGCCGATTTCAGAAGGGCGTTGCGTTGCTTGAGGACGCGGTCATAGTCGCTGCGGGTGGCAGCATGACGCGGAACAAGGCTCACCAGAAGTTCGTCCAGAAAGCGCCGGCGGTTGGAAGGATCGCCCTTGACCAGGGCCAAATCCTCCGGCGCGAACAGCACAGTCTGGCAGATGCCCAAAACGTCCCTGGCGCGTACCGGGTTTCCACGGTTGATCCGGCCACGGTTCGCTCGGCCCGCGTTGATTTCCAACTCAATAACCGTGGACTGCTCGCCTCGGACCAGCTTGGCCCTGATCATTGCGCGTTCCGTGCCGAAGCGAAGGAGCGGGGCATCAGTGCTGACGCGATGCGAGCTCAGGGTTGCCAAGTATCCGATGGCTTCCATGAGGTTGGTTTTACCGATCCCGTTGGAACCCACCAGGACAGTAACCCCGGGGCCGAGCTTCAGGTCAACCTGGACGTAGCTGCGGAAATCGGTCAGCGAAAGATGTTCAAGATACACGCCGTCTGCTGGACTCCCGCGGCCTAGCTCGCCGGACGCGTGGCGTGTCCGCCAAACTGGTGGCGCAGCGCGGAAACCATCTTCATGGCCGGCGAGTTGTCTTCGCGGGAAGAGAACCGGGCAAAGAGCGCCGCAGTGATGGCCGGTGCCGGGACAGCGTTGGCAATTGCCTCTTCTACGGTCCATCGGCCTTCGCCGGAATCTTCCACGTAGTCATCGATCGAGGCCAGGCCCGGATCCTCGTCGAGTGCTTTGACCATGAGGTCCAGCAGCCAGGAGCGAACGACTGTTCCCTTTTGCCAGGCGCGGAAGGTTCCGGGGAGGTCCTTGACAATGTCCTTGGCTGCCAGCAATTCGTAACCCTCGGCATACGCCTGCATGAGCCCGTACTCGATGCCGTTGTGCACCATCTTGGCGTAGTGGCCAGCTCCAACGCCGCCTACGTGGACGAAGCTGTCGGCTCGTTCACCTTCAGGGCGAAGGGCATCGAAGACCGGCATGGCCAGTTCGATGTCTTCCTCAGCGCCGCCAGCCATGAGTCCGTAACCGTTCTGCAGGCCCCAAACACCGCCGGAAACCCCGCAGTCCGCGAAGCGGATGCCTTTTTCAGCGAGTGCAGCAGCGTGCTTCTGGTCCTCAGTGAAACGTGAGTTGCCGCCGTCGATCACCAAGTCGCCCGGGCTGAGCTTTTCGCCGAGTTCGGTGATCACGGCATCGGTGATGCCGCCTGACGGAACCATGACCCATACAAGCTTCGGAGAGGGCAAGGCAGCGATCAGTTCGTCCACGGAAGCAACGTCCGTCACGTCGGGATTCCGGTCGAATCCAGTTACTTCGATGCCACCGTTCCGCATGCGTTCCCGCATGTTGAAACCCATTTTTCCAAGGCCGATTAGTCCGATGTGCACGGGGTGAACTCTTTTCTGCGGAGGTGGTGGTGGCTGCGGAAGGCCCAACTGACTCGCATTAGTGGTTGTTCTAAACGTTCTAAACAACCACATCTGCCAGCTAGTTGGGGAGGCGAACCGGCATCACGAGGTAGCGGTAGTCGTCTTGGTCATCGCCATCAGCCTCAGCCTGGGCCGTGATCATGGCTGGTTTGGGGGCGGTGGTGAAGGAGAAACGAACGTACTTGGTCTCGATGACGCTCAAGCCTTCAACGAGATAGTGCGGATTGAAGGCGACCGTGATGTCCTCGCCAGAGAGCTGGGCTTCCAGTTCCTCCGATGCCTGCGCATCTTCACCCGTTCCGGCGTCGAGGTTCAGCAGACCCTGGCTGAAGGCCAGGCGGACTGGGGTGTTGCGTTCAGCTACCAGCGACACACGTCGAACGGCTTCAACAAGTTCCTGTGTTTGGACCGTTGCGTGGATGGGTGTGGAATCCGGGAAGAGAGAGCGAATCTTGGGGTAGTCGCCGTCCACCAGCAAGGACGTTGTGGTGCGGCCTCCGCTTTCGAAGCCAATCAGGCGGCTGTCATCGTCAGCGAGGGCAAGGTTGATATCACCACTGCCGCCGAGGGTCTTTGCGACCTCGTTCAGTGTTTTTGACTTGACCAGGGCGCTGGTCGAAATGCCTGGAGTCACAGGCTTCCACGGGACTTCGCGCATGGCGAGGCGGTAGCGATCCGTCGCGAGGAGGGTGATCATGTCATCCTCGATTTCCATGCGTACGCCAGTGAGGATCGGCAAGGTGTCGTCCTTGCTGGCGGCGATAATCACCTGGGAAACAGCCTGCGCGAAGGCATCACCTGGCAAGGTGCCGCTTATTGCGGGCAATGCCGGAAGGGCCGGGTACTCGGACTCCGGCATGGTGGCCAGGTGGAAGCTGCTTCGACGGCAGGTGAGAGTGACTTTGCTCCCGTCAGTCTCAACTTCCACCGGAGCGGAAGGCAGGCTGCGGCAGATGTCTGCCAATAGTCGCCCGGAAACCAGGATTGTGCCTTCCACAGCGATATCTGCCGGGATTTCCAAGCGTGCTGAGGTCTCATAGTCAAAGCTCGAGAGACTTACGGTTCCAGCCTCAGCTTTGAGGAGGAGGCCGGAAAGCACTGGTACGGGCGGCCGCGGAGACAACGACCGCGCGGTCCACGTAACGGCTTCTGCCAGGACGTCGCGGTCGACTCTGAACTTCACGGAAGGGTGCCGCCTTTCATTGCTGCTGCCATGTAATAGCTGCGGATTCCTGCTTGGAACCCACCAAATCTTTGCGGTCCGACACCTGAACCTGCATGGTCCGCACTCAACGAACTACAAACAGACCCAAGGATGGGAGCGTTGCTGACAGCTTAGCCGGAAGATCCGCGATTAACCCATCCCCAGCGGCAGCCACCCCTCGTATGTGGACAGCCGCAGGCTGGCCGTTGATCTGGCCGGGGGCCAGTTCGGTTGGGCGCAGAACGAGATTGTTATTTGAGGGATTTCAATTTTTTGGGATTCGTAGTGTTAATAACTGCTGTGGAAACTGTGGATAACCGGGTCTGGCCGCGCCGTTCCGGGGTTAAGCCCTGTTCACGGACTGTGCGTTAACTGGGTTTTAAACAGGGTGTGGATGGGGACAACTCCCAACCCGGTTTTTAACGATCCACAGATGCCTTAAGGGTTTTAAGCCCATTAAGCGCGCTTGTCCCCTTAAGTATCCACAGGGTTATCCACACGCACCTGTTAATAAGGTATGTAGTGCGCGAAGGGATGTGGACTCAGGAGTCGCGCTGCTGCTGCTTGATCCGGTTTGTGAGTTCGGTGACCTGGTTGTAAATCACACGACGCTCGGCCATAAGTTCACGGATCTTGCGGTCCGCGTGGATGACGGTGGTGTGGTCGCGTCCGCCGAGTTCCTGTCCGATCTTCGGCAAGGACATGTCGGTGAGTTCGCGGCAGAGGTACATCGCGATCTGGCGGGCGGTGACAAGGGTGCGCGTACGGGACTTGCTGCAAAGCTCTTCCATGCTGAGCTTGAAGTAGTCAGCCGTCTGGTCCAGGATCTGCTTCGCCGTGATTTCCTGGGCGCCGTCGTCCGTGATGAGGTCCTTGAGGACCATTTCGGCGAGGGCCACATCCACCGGCTGCCGGTTCAGGCTGGCAAAGGCCGTGACGCGGATCAGGGCGCCTTCGAGTTCGCGGATGTTGCTGGAGATCTTGGAAGCGATGTACTCCAGGGCGTCGTCCGGTGCTGACAATCCTTCGCTGAGGCCCTTCTTGCGGAGGATGGCAATGCGCGTTTCCAGTTCCGGCGGCTGGATGTCGGTCAGCAGGCCCCACTCGAAACGGGAGGTCATCCGGTCCTCGAAGCCAGCCAGCATCTTGGGAGGCTGGTCGGAGGTGATGACAACCTGCTTGTTGGCGTTATGGAGGGCATTGAACGTGTGGAAGAACTCCTCCTGCGTCCGGTCCTTGCCAGCCAGGAACTGGATGTCGTCGATCAGCAGCACATCCACGTTTCGATACGTGGTCTTGAAACTGGTGCCTTCGTCATCGCGGATGGAATTGATGAAGTCGTTGGTGAACTCTTCAGAGTTGACATAGCGTACCCGGATTCCGCTGTAGAGCCTGCGGGCATAGTGGCCGATCGCATGAAGCAGGTGCGTCTTGCCGAGCCCGGAGTCACCGTAGATGAACAGCGGGTTGTAGGCCTTGGCAGGGGCTTCGGCTACCGCGACCGCGGCCGCGTGGGCAAAGCGGTTCGAGGAACCGATCACGAAGGTGTCGAAGATGTACTTCGGGTTCAGCCTGCCGAATTCATGTGAGGTGCTGGGCGGCGTCGGCTGGGGCTTGGGTTCTGCGGCGAGGTCCGGCAACGCGGAAAGCTCGACGGCGGGTTCCGGCTCTTCATGGATGGGCACCAGATCCGTGTCGACGTCGATAGCGCAACGGATGTCATCGGAAAACACGCTTCGCAGGGCGTCGTCAAGGGCGTCCTTGACCTGCGTTTGCAGAACTTCGCGGGTGAGCTCGTTGGGAACGGCTACCAGGAGCGTCGAGCCGATGAGGCCTTGGGCTTGGGCGAGGATGACGAAACCGCGCTGGCGGGGTGTGACCCGGTCGTCCTGTTCCAGAAGGCTCAGCACCCTGCGCCAGGAACTTCCGACAGTATTGGCGTGGTTGGCTTCGTCTACTGTCATCAATCAGTTCCTAAATACTTGCTTGCCGGCGTTGCTGGCAGCCGAAGAGTCTCCGACTGGCGATGTTTCCGGGGTTAATCCACAGAGTTATGCACAGCGGGTGGACAATGGGCTACTGAGCCACTCTAGGGGATGGAATCGCCAGAAGATAGCTGGGAAGTTGCTTGTGGATAATTACACCGTTGTGGTTCTGATTTGGGCCCTGTGAGCCACTTCATCCACAGGCTTCACCACACCCTTGGGCACAGCTGTGGATAGCTGTTGGGATGGCTCCCGGTTTGACTGAGGGTGCCTTTTTGCCCTAACGTTGTGAAGTCCTTTGTGTCCGCTTTTGAGATCAGCTGCATCACCGTACGTTTGACGTTCGGGAGGCAGCGGCGGCAGGCACATACAAAACTTAGCGTCGGCCAGTTCTTCCCCTTTTGATCGGGTGGGCGCACCTTTGATCCACTGGAGTAACTAACGTGAGCAAGCGGACTTTTCAGCCGAATAACCGCCGTCGGGCCAAGAAGCACGGCTTCCGCCTTCGTATGCGCACCCGTGCCGGCCGCGCCATCCTGGCTGCACGTCGCGGCAAGGGCCGCGTCGAACTGTCGGCGTAAATAACTGACTTGTCGGTCAGGGTCTTTTTGCGGGTTCGACGGTGCTAGCCACCCCTAACCGTCTGCGGACGTCTACCGACTTTTCAACAACTGTACGTTCCGGCGTCCGCAATGGACGCCGGAACTTAGTGTTATATACGGCCCCTATTGGGGCCGCGGAGCCGAGTCGAATCGGCTTCATTGTCTCCAAAGCCGTCGGGAACGCCGTGACCAGGAACCTCGTTAAGAGGAGACTGAGAGAAGCAGGCGCACTGTCCTTGCACACGCATGGAACGGGCCTGGCGGTAGTGGTCCGGGCATTGCCCGCAGCTGCATCTGCCAGCTGGGAGCAACTGCTCTCGGACTACAACGCCGCATTGGCAGTGACGACGAAGCGACTGGGTGGCTCAGCTCCACGCAGCGCTTCGCTGGACCACAACGGCACCACAAGGGAAGGGACACCGCGTGCATGACATAAGCACCGCCGTCGTTCCTTCCTCAGGTGACCCCTCCGGCATGGTTCCATCAAGGAATCTGCCGGCGGTGGTTGGCACATTCCTCTGGGAACTGCCCCGCAACATCCTTATTCTTTTGCTCAAGACGTACCGCAAGGTCATCTCGCCCCTGTACGGCCAGGTCTGCCGTTTCTTTCCTTCCTGCTCCGCGTACGCGCTGGAAGCAATAACGGTGCACGGCGCCGTGAAGGGTAGCTGGCTCGCAGCCAAAAGGCTCGCCAAATGCCATCCCTGGAACGCTGGTGGAGTGGACCATGTCCCCGCCGGTCACCGTCATTGGCCCGAAGGCCAGACGCCCACAATTGTTGTACTGAACAATCCGGACCAGTTCCTGGCTGCTCAGGCTGATGAAGAAGGCCGCACTGCGGCCTAACGAATAGGGATATCGTATGGACTTCTTTGGAACGATCATGTTTCCGTTCAAGTGGTTGGTGTCAATCATCATGGTTGGCTTCCACGACGGACTGAGCTTCATCGGCCTGCCAGCCGCCAATGGCTGGACGTGGACGCTGTCGATCATCGGCCTCGTGTTGGTGATCCGTGCCGCCCTGATTCCCGTCTTCGTCAAGCAGATCAAGGCCCAGCGCGGTATGCAGCTGCTGCAGCCTGACTTGAAGAAGCTGCAGACCAAGTACAAGGGCAAGACCGATCAGCTCTCCCGCCAGGCCATGGCACAGGAGCAGATGGCCCTGTACAAGAAGCACGGCACCAACCCGTTCTCCGCATGTTTGCCCATGCTCATCCAGATGCCGTTCTTCTTCGCGCTGTTCCAGGTGCTCTCTGGTATCTCGACTGCCAAGAACGCTGGTGAAGGCATTGGTGCGCTGAGCCACGACCAAGTTGTTCAGTTCGATCAGTCGAGCATCTTCGGTGCGCCGTTGTCAGCATCTTTGCTTCACGGCGGTGCAGCTGGCAGCGAGGTTGCTGTCTGGACCCTCTCCATCGTCATGATCCTTGCCATGACAGCGTCGCAGTTCATCACGCAGAAGCAGATCATGGCCAAGAACATGTCCGAGGAAGCCTTGGCCAGCCCGTTCATGCGCCAGCAGAAGATGATGCTCTACATCCTGCCGCTCGTGTTCGGTATCGGTGGTATCAACTTCCCCATCGGTGTCCTCATCTACTGGACCACCACCAACCTCTGGACCATGGGCCAGCAATTCTTCGTTATCCGCCGCATGCCTACCCCGGGTTCCCCGGCAGCCAAGGCCTTGGAGGAGCGCCGCGCCGCGAAGGGCCTGCCGCCGTTGCTGGGTGGCAAGAAGAAGGACGACGACGCCGAGGCTGCGGCCGCTGCTGCTGCGGCTGAGATCAGGGCCCAGCGCGTCCAGCCACAACGTAAGAACAGGAAGAAGAAGTAATGTCTGCTGAGAGCACTGAAGATGTAACTGCCGCCGTGACTGAGGAACAGGACGACGTGCAGGAAGAGTCACTGTCCAAGACGGCCAGTCGTCTGGAAGAGGAAGGCGACATCGCTGCCGACTACCTCGAGGAACTCCTTGACATCGCTGATATCGATGGTGACATCGACATTGAGGTCCGGAACGGCCGCACGTACATCTCTATCGTCGCCGATGAAGAATCTGCGGCCCTGGACAGCCTGGTAGGTCGCGACGGTGAGGTCCTCGAAGCTCTGCAGGAGCTGACCCGGTTATCCGTTCTTTCGGCTACTGAAAGCCGTTCCCGCTTGGTGTTGGACATCAACGGTTACCGGAAGGAACGCGCCGGGGTTCTTCAGCAGATCGCCGAAGACGCCGTTGCCAAGGTCAAGGAAACCGGTGGAACTGTTGCCCTCGAGCCGATGAGCGCCTACGAGCGCAAGATCGTTCACGACGCCGTCGCTGACCTCGGATTCGTTTCCGAGTCCGAGGGCGAAGGCGCAGGTCGTCACATCGTAGTTTCGGCTGACTAGCGGCTCATGGTTGAAATCACCGCAACTGAACTGCAGGCGGCAGAGAAGATTTTTGGTGAGCGCTTGGATCTTGCCAAGCGCTATGTAGAGCATCTGGCTACGTCCGGAACCGAACGTGGCCTGATCGGTCCTCGTGAGATCCCGCGCTTGTGGAGCCGCCATGTCCTGAACTGTGCGGTCATCGAGTCGGCCATCCCCATGGACAGCCATGTGGCGGACGTTGGGTCCGGCGCAGGCCTTCCAGGGCTGTGCCTTGCGATTGCCCGTCCCGACCTCGAATTGACTTTGATTGAACCTCTGGAGCGTCGCGTCATCTGGCTCCAGGAAGTCGTGGACGATCTTGGGCTAGACAACGTTACCGTCATGCGAACCCGCGCTGAACTGGCCGTGGGATTGGTGGACGCGGACGTAGTTACGGCACGCGCAGTTTCCGCTCTGTCCAACTTGGCTGGCCTGACTATCCCCCTGCTGAATGGCAAGGGCGAGGTTGTTGCCATCAAGGGACGAAGCGCAGCTGAAGAAATTGAGAAGGCCAAGAAAGTCATCCGCAAACTCGGTGGCGTGGAAACGTCCGTTGTGGTTTGTGGACAGGATCTTTTGGAGGAACCCACCACCGTGGTGAGGATCATCGTCAACAAGCCCGGAAAGACGGGCTAGTCACCGCTCGGTTTCCCGCGTGTCGGCGGCTGAGCAGTTAGGCTAGAGAACGGCAGCAAGCGCCGAATGAGAGTGAGAGTGTGACCAGTGGGCAGTAGCGAAACCTCCACGCAACGCATCCCCCCCTTTATGTCTTTGGGGTCCGCGCGGGCCATGGCCACACCCTCGGCGTCACTCCAGTCTGCGATTGTGCGCACTAATTCAGTTGATAATGCTGCCGTTTCACGTGAAACGCTGACGGATGAGGTTCACAACGTGATGGACTCCATCGATGATTCGAGCCCCATCGCCCGCCAACTGGCCAATGAGACGCGTCGACGTGAGCGTTTGATAGGACGCGAACTGCCTAAGCCTGATCGGACACGGATTTTTACTGTGTCCAACCAGAAGGGTGGCGTCGGCAAGACCACCACCACCGTCAACATTGCCGCCGCTTTGGCTTCCGCAGGACTGAATGTCCTGGTCATTGACATCGACCCCCAAGGCAATGCCTCTACAGCTCTGGGCATCGAGCACCACGCAGACGTGGACAGCATCTACGACGTCCTTATCAACGACCTTCCCTTGAAGGACGTCGTGGCTCCCTGCCCCGACATTCCCAACCTGATCTGCGCACCAGCCACCATCCACTTGGCCGGCGCCGAAATAGAGTTGGTTTCATTGGTGGCCCGCGAGCAGAGACTTCGCCGCGCCATTGACGTTTACTGCAAAGAGCGTGAGAAGAATGGTGAGGGACGTCTGGACTTCATCTTCATCGACTGCCCACCCAGCCTCGGCCTGTTGACTGTCAATGCGTTCTGCGCCGCCAGCGAGGTCCTCATTCCCATCCAGTGCGAGTACTACGCTCTGGAGGGGTTGAGCCAGCTCCTGAAGAACATCGAGATGATCCAGAAGCACCTCAATGCTGATCTGGTGGTTTCGACGATTCTCCTGACGATGTACGACGGCCGGACCAACCTCGCAGCACAGGTCGCCTCCGAGGTCCGCCAACACTTCCCACAGCAGGTTCTGAGCGCTGTGGTTCCCCGCTCGGTACGTATCTCTGAAGCCCCGAGCTACCAGCAGACCGTCATGACCTATGATCCTTCATCAAGCGGCGCGCTGTCCTACATGGAAGCCGCTGCCGAAATCGCTGAACGCTAGAATTCTTGAAACACTGCAACAGCCTGGGCCGGTCCGCGCTCGGCTATTCCATCGGAGGGATGAATCAATGAGCGAAAAGCGAAGGGGCCTCGGCAGGGGTCTTGGGGCTCTCATTCCTAGCTCGGCCGCGAGTTCCCAGGGAAACGGCGTCGCGCCCTCCCGACCAGTGGATCTGTTCTTTCCGGAAGCCCGTAAGACAGCAGAGCCAGTAGAGGCATCCATCGAGGATGCGGCTCCTGTTGGAACTGATGTCGATGCCGAGGCCACGAGCATACCCAGTGGTTCTGACTCTGGCTCTGCGAAGGCACCCTCGAAATCTGCTGCTGCAAGCAAGTCCGTGGCAGCCAAGCCAGCCACCAAGCGTTCTTCATCTGCTCCCGCCAAGAATGCCGATCCAGATGAGACAGGTTCGACGCCGGTTGCCGCTCGTGCTGCTCGCACGTCGGCTACTCCGTCCGAGGTGGAATTGGTTGAGGTTCCGGGCGCCAGATTCGCCGAAATTCCCGTCACGGACATTCATCCCAACCGTAAACAGCCTCGATCTGTCTTCGATGAAGACGACATGGCCGAGCTCGTGCACTCCGTCAAGGAAATCGGCGTCCTCCAGCCAATTGTTGTACGTACTTCAACCGAAAAGGGTGGAGAACCGTATGAACTGGTAATGGGTGAGCGTCGCTGGCGTGCCGTCCAAGCCGCTGGGCTGGAAACGATCCCGGCGATCGTGCGTGACACGACTGATGATGACCTACTTCGAGACGCTTTGCTGGAGAATCTGCACCGCAGCCAGCTGAATCCGTTGGAAGAGGCAGCTGCCTACCAGCAGCTTCTGGAGGACTTCGGAACAACCCATGAGCAGCTGGCCGACCGCATTGGTCGCTCCCGTCCCCAGGTGTCCAACACGCTGCGTCTGTTGAAGCTACCTCCGTTGGTGCAGCGCCGCGTCGCAGCCAGCGTCTTGTCAGCAGGCCATGCGCGTGCCCTCTTGGCGCTTCCTGATGCGGCAGCCATGGAGCGCCTTGCTCAGAAGATCGTCGCGGAAGGTATGTCGGTACGCGCCACCGAAGAGGCGGTGGCCTTGTACCAGGACCCCGCAGTGCCGGCCAAGAGCGCTATTCCGAAGCCTAATGCCAGGCACGAGCGTTTGGACTACTTGGCTTCCTCTCTTTCTGATCGTTTGGATACGAACGTGAAGATCACGCTGGGTGCCCGTAAGGGTCGCGTCAGCATCGAATTTGCCAGCGTGGAGGATCTCAACCGAATCATGGATGTTTTGGGGCCCGGCTCCGAAGACTAAATATTGTCCAAGCTAATGAATGGGGTTTGCCTGCGGGCAAGCCCCATTTTGTTGTGCTGCTAGGTCTTGGATTTCGATGTTGCCGGCTTTTTCTGGCGCCAGGGTCGCAGGTGCCGCACTCCTGTGTCGACTAGTCCTGCGTGGTTTCACGTGAAACGTAGCGTCGTGCCGCCGAGAGAACCTGAGAACGCGTTGTTTCTCGTGATAGTCCCTAGGCAGCGTCCTATTCACATCTCTACCAGCTTTGCCGCCGTTTGGCCCCATGCAATAGGGTTCGTGGCTGCCGTAGTGTTGCAACTGCTGCCTCCATGTTGTCGCTTTCTGGCCAGTTTGCCCCTAACGCCATCCATGCACTGGGTCCACCGAGCTGGGAAGGGCTATCTTTAGGCCCTGAAGCCCTGGACGTGGCCTCCGTGTGCCGATCCGTCAACATGCCGGCTAGGGCCCCCGCCGATGCGCGTTAGTGGCATCTGGGGACTACTCGCACCTTTCGAGAGTGTGTCTCAGAAATATTATGGACGGTGCTTCCAACGCGTTCTCAGGGTTAGCGATTTCGACAATTCGAATGAGGGCACTGAGAACCCACCTGAGTTCAAGAGGGCTTTCATGCTGCGGCTCCCAAGGGATGCGTGCTTTCTGTTGCAGCCCATGCTTCCGTGCTCGATTGCTTCTTTGAACTCCAGATGTTTCACGTGAAACGGCAAGACTATCTGCGTCCTCTTCTCGTTTGACGCTCTATCACGCATTCTCCGCCTAATCTAAAGTGGCACTTTCCCTCTGCTTCGTTCCGAGGTCTGAAAGGTACTTCAAAGACGATGCTTCTTTGAGCAGGTGACCTAACCCCAGGAGATGAAATAGCGCTCCGGAAGCTAAGGACGTATTTTTCCTAGTTGCCGGCGACAAAAGCGATTGCCTGCCGGCTTCAACCATCGTTCAGATGCAGGCCGCTGGTGCTGGGCCCCAGGAGGGCGGAAGACCCCAGTCTTGCATCCTCGACCTGGGCTTCCGCTGACCCTCAGCAGTTCTTGTTCTGCGCCTTGGCTCATTAGATTCGGCTCACCATCGCTGTAGTGTGGCTAGCTCCTCTGATTCCGCGCACGCGACCTTGAAGTTTGGCGCTTGTTTCACGTGAAACATGTCGGACCCATTAGGAATTACATACCTGTTATTTGCTGGGCGTTCGAGACCGAGGCTGATGCCTGCCGCCAGGACTTGCGCGACCATCCCGTTCGAAGAATTGGCCTGATACGTTGGGCTGGAAGTAGAAGAGTCGGCCGACTGGCATGGTGGGCCAGTCAAGTCTGGAGCACTGCACTGGTTCGGCCGCTTCATGCGAGCCTCGGATGCCAGCTGCTCCGATACTGGCTGTACCTGTCGGAAGTGTATCCGTGGGCGATGCGTGGAATCGCCACGGAGGAGAGGCTCGACGTTTACCAATGGCCATTCGCCTCCGAATTGTACTGTGCGGACTGTTGGAGCGTCGCAAGGAGAGATCGTTCCTTCGGGAAACGCTGATGGTGAAGGTGCCAAGTCGGACGCTTCGCCCATCCCCCGTGGCGCCCCACAAATGGGCAGGACCTACAAGTTGCCTCTTCCAGGACGACGTCCTCCTTCGATAACAGCAACGGTGCAGTTCTCGCTGAACCTGATAGTCACTCCAGTAGGGACCCGTGGAGTATGACGTCCCGTATTGTCAGGATGTAGTAGGAGCGGATGTTGCCGTCTGGTTCGCGAGGGAAGGCTGACGCCGGGGCCCATTTCAAGCCTCCATTGTTGGACCTTCCCCGCGGACTGGTCTCCAAAGCGGATGGCGCCTCGAGCTTAGGCAGGTGACCGTCCCAGGTTCGTCGACCCCCGGCAATAGCCCTTCGCTCCGCTCTGGTTGAGTGGGAACATACCCCGCATCTTCAAGCTTCTATAGGGACAGCAGTGACCTTTCGCGGCAGCGCGTCGCCATCGGATGGATGAGGAGGCTCCAGAGGATCGATTAGTTCAAGCTATGCATGGCGCCCAATACTGCTGATCGTCCTAGCCGCTTGTCTCTGGCCGGCAGTGTAGACGTAGCCGTCCGGGCAAAGCCCCGGGGGCTTGGTTCGACTCTGATGATACGCAGCAAGGACATCAGATGGGATTCGCTGCTCGATAGATCTGATGTTGTACGTCTCACTGCCATGCGTATTTCGGGTCTTCTACTTCGACTGCGGTCCCGCTCCGTTGAGGCGGACGTGGCAGCGTCCCGGGGTCAAGGGCTTTGCGCACGCTCACGGCCATCGTTCAGCCTCTTAGGAAAGCGTGTTCGTGTTTCACGTGAAACGTACAGTGGCGGCTAGGCGCTATTCACCAGGAGTGAAAGGCGAAAAAGTTTGGCTGTGAGTTTACACACTCGGCAGTGGATAACGCTGTGGATAACCTTGGGGATAAGTTTGTGGATATCGTAGGCGCTGAAGCTTCCCCTGAGTCGCGGATCTGACGTGTCCATCCATTTACACAGGGCGGCTGCGCCATGCTGGCATGATGCCCGTTTCACGTGAAACTTAGCCTCGTCAGAATTCGTGGATCTCTTGGCAAATGACCATGAAAGCCTTTGTTTTCTGGGACTTTTGGCCTTCGAAGGAGTAATTTTTCCCATGAGCCGAAGCGCCGTCCAGGTGTCCTCAGAACACGTTCGAACCTGATTAGCCGCGGGCAGTCGAACAAGCCAGCAAGCCCCTCTGGTGTATGCAAGAAATCGGCGGTGGAAAAGCCTGTGGATAACCATGTGCATAACGAGCTGGCTTGCCGTATCCATCATGACGTATCTGCTCTTGTCGCAACGCCGTCGTGCTATCGACTCGCGCACCTGTAGATGATTTTCCTGGATGTAATTGAGCCTGTGAGATCGGAAGTGAGTCGCCGCGGCTGTCGTCGGTGGCCTTGGCTGGGCGTCCGTGTCGGGCGCTCACCATGACGGGATGGCTGACGTCCGTCGAATACCGGGCCCAAGCGCAGCCAGAGTCAAGCAGTAACCCGAGGGACGTCTTCGTTTGATCGGATGTCTGCAGGTGTCCGGTAACAGGAAATTGGAGTTCGACAGAGGCAGGACTTCCCGGAACGACTTGTCCGCGGAGCTTTCATGGATCCGGATCAAAGAAGCCCTGAAGTAGATTCGGCCGCCTTGCGCAGTCTCTTGGTTCACGGCACTCTCCTTATGGTAGCCAGCATGGTTGAGCATCATCACCATGCTTAGGGAAGGTGTCTGCACCGCGGTTCGTCCGTGGAGTTGCAGGCTGGCAGGCCCTGAAACTTCCTGGGAATATTGATGACTGTTCCTATGCCGGGTTGGCCGCTTACAGCGGGTGCGGGTTCGTGGGAGAGAAACACAGGGCTCTTCAGGTTCAACAGTGCGCAGATGGAACCATGTGTGCGTTCCAGCATCGCATACAGCCGACGAGTGTTTCACGTGAAACATGTGCATCGCCGCGTTCTGGCACACTGCTATTGAACTTGAACGGAGCTCCCTCATTGAATGGCACGGGTGCAGAGGGTGCGCTTGCAATTTTGCCCCTTTGTTAGCGACGGAAGTGTGTCGCCTTCGGGAGGATGAAATTGTTGAGCGGGTCCCTCTCTCGTGCTCGAGTTGGGAATGGAGGTGTGTGGGAGGAATGTAGTTCAGAGTCGGCGACCGACTGTCGGCTGTTTCTCGACGCTGGACGGAATCGCCGTCCCCTCGGTATTCGTAAGTATGTGGCGCCCTAGAGGGCTGATCCGACGATTCGTTGAAAAGGCCACCGTTGCCCAAGGCAGCTGCCGTGGAGCAGAGATTCCCCGAGGAGTTCCCCGAGCGTATGTGGGCGCGTTTGGGCAGTAGCGGAGATTCCCGTCCTGGGCGCCATATCTGGGCTTCGGGGACCGGGGATGTCTCGCTGGTTAGCGGCTTGGCGAAAAGGGGTTCATGCCCAAATCCACAACCGGCTTCCCAAGCTCCTAGTGAGGCAAGGGCTTTCAGGAGGTGGGTTGTTCGAGGCGGGAAACGTGCGCTCAGTCCCGTGTTTCACGTGAAACGGACGGGACGGGATGGATGGTTGTCGAACAACGGATGCAACTGGATGTTGGGCTACAGGGGTGGTGCATTGAACGGGTGTATCGGCAGCGTCCCGAGCACGTACCTTGCGGAACCTCGTGAAGTACGAAGAGGCCTCCCGCCCTTGATGCTGACTGTTGTTAGAGCACGCCGTTGCAGAGCTGGTGTTCGCTGTCCCACACAAGACCCGGATGTGAGCGGCGTGAAGCTCCGAGCGCCACGTACAAGGGCTTTGAAGGCGCTAGGCGTTCTCGAGTAAGTGGAGGACTACCGGACACAAGGTCGCGCGGGTGGGGCTGTGCTGCCCTTTAGGAAGGCGCCATGGAGCGTGCTGGGTATTCCAGGACGGAAACGAATCACGCAGTCGGAGCAGCTCTCTATGAGACAGATTCGATGTTGGGTAACTCGTTCGAGGGACACGCACTCACACATGGAATCGTGTCAGGCGAACATCCCAGGATTGAACGTTCGCATCATCAACACTATTTTTCGAGGGCTGGTGCCGGTTGGATGTCAGATCCGGAGGCGGTTTTCCGTCAGCTTTGCAGATCCACGTAGTTGAGGTTGCTTGCTTGACCAGCAAGAACCACGGGAGGAATGTCACTGTAGAAATGCTACGAAGAATCTCGACAAAAGAGCCTCGAACGAGCTTTGCCGCGGAAGGGATACCTGTGGCCACTGCACTGAATTCGTAGAGCTATGCAGTTCTACGTGCCTTGGACCCGAGGACTCAGAATCTTCCGATCAAATATTCAGCCTCATGGCGGGCAGACTGTCCCCTGTTTCACGTGAAACAGGTACGAGGCGCTTCGGGCGTGACTTGGACGAGAAAGACTCTCGTCGAGCCTCAGACTTGAAGATCGTGAGGCGACCACGATTCTAACGACAGCCGGGCGATGTTTCACGTGAAACACGACTTGGTCCGCATCGGGCAGACGTAGACTACCCCTCGATGGTGTCGAGTCTTTCTCAATGCAGGGTGTCGACGCTGGAGCGTTGTTCAGGGTAAGCAGGGCCGACTGCAACCTTATCCCTGTTTGTGGGTTGATGTTTGCCAAGTCAATCGCCACATAGCCACCAGCATCGGGCAGCCGCATTCAGGGTAGAGCATAGGCGCGACGGCACGAGGACCCATTCGGCCGCGAATCCTAGAGCCAGCTGATGCCAGTGGCTACGAAGACTAACTGCGTGTGATTAGCGTACTTAGACCAGCAGAACACCTGGCAGACATGGCCGGATTGTACCTAGTGGGGAACGGGCGACTCGGCACCCAGAAAAACCGTCGTGAGAAGAGGGCGGCTTATAGGCCCAACTCTGCGCGCTGTAAAGCTAGCCGGTGGGATGCGAGAGAGGATCGGTGGAACGGGTCAGGATGTGAGTGAGGGTTTGGTGGAGCGGGTCAGGATGTGAGTGAGGGTTTGGTGGAACGGGTCAGGATGTGAGTGAGGGTTTGGTGGAACGGGTCAGGATGTGAGTGAGGGTTTGGTGGAACGGGTCAGGATGTGAGAGTGCCCCTATGTTTTTCGTCAAGCTGTTGATGGGTGTTTTGGTTGGTAGAGGGTGCTGTCGCGGAGCATGGCGTAGAGGGTGTCGCAGCGTCGTCGTGCGAGGGCGATGATGGCTTGGTTGTGGCGTTTGCCTTCGGCGCGTTTGCGTTCGTAGTAGGCGCGGGAGGGTGGGTCGTGGAGGGCGGCGAAGGCGGAGAGGAACAGGGTGCGTTTGAGGACTTTGTTGCCTTTTCTGGAAGCGTGCTCGCCCCGGATGGAGGACCCCGAGCGCCAGGTCACCGGTGCCAGACCTGGGTATGAGGCCAGGTGCGCGGCGGTAGGGAAATCTTTCCCGGCGACTTCGGTGAGGATTCGTGCAGCGGTCCTGATGCCCACGGCCGGCAGAGACATCAGGACCCGGTGAAGAGGGTGGGCCTCCACAAGGGCTTCAACCTGGGCGTAGACGGTCATCCGGGATTCATGAAGCCCGGAGAGCATCGCCGCGAGCTGCGGCAGGACGATGGTCGCAGCGTTCGTGCCCACGACAACAACTGATTGCTGGCCCAGGGCATCGATGATCTCATCAGCCAGGCGTTCGCCCAGCCGTGGGGCGAGTTTGGTCAGCCGGTTCCCGATCCGGCGCCGGCCGGCGTGACGGAGCGCTTCAGGGGTCGGCCAGGTCCGCAGCAGGTCCAGCACCGCAGGATGGCCCATGTAAGGTCCCAACACCCGTTCCAGAGCTGGGTGGATCTGGTTCAACAACCCGCGGATCCGGTTCGAAGTAGCCGTGGCCTGCTTGGCCAGATCATCATCGAAGCCGCAGAGCATGCTCAATTCCGCGAGTTGTTCATCGGCCAACCGGACCGAGCGCAGGGCATGAGGCATGGTCCTGGCGGCCTCGGCGATGATGAACGCGTCCCGGGCGTCGGTCTTCGCTTCTCCGGGATGCAGGTCCGCGATCCGGCGCATTGCCAGCCCCGGCAGATACCCGATCAGGACACCGGCAGCCTGGGCAACCGCTACCGGCAGCGCCCCGATCGTCGCGGGCTGGTCCACCACCAACAGGACCCGTCCCTTGCCCTCCAACCCGGCAAGGATTTCCCGGATCTTTGCTTCGTCGTTGGGCAGGGCCTTATCCAGCAGTTTCTTGCCGGCCTGGTCCAAGGCAACGGCGTGATGGACGCCTTTGCCAACATCCAGCCCGACGAATACGTCAGCGGTTTCATGATTCTCGATCACCCTTGGCACCTCCGGTCGTAGTCAGCTGCCTGTGCTGGCCTGTCCGCGGTGTCAGGGCCCGGCATCCACGTTACGCACGACGTTCCCGAACTGTCCTGCCCCTATTAGCGGTCTCCCCGGCACCTGCCAATCCCGGTGACAACACTCTCAAGATCATCGATCGACAGAGGGTTGAAATCATGCCGGGACCAGCAGGCCAGCACACCCACATCCTGCACCAGGAAACGGGCTACGAAAAACGTAACGAGGGTTTGGTGGAGCGGGTCAGCATGTGAGTGAGGGTTTGGTGGAGCGGGTCAGGATGTGAGTGAGGGGTTGGTGGAGCGGGTCAGGATGTGAGTGAGGGGTTGGTGGAGCGGGTCAGGATGTGAGTGAGGGATTGTTTTTGCCTACCCCAGGTAAGGTCAACACAGTTCGCTGGCTTCAGCGAACATTCAAGGCGCCTGGCGCAATCAAACATCGAATAACAAACGCTATGGGGTGCAATTCGGCCAAACGCCAAAAAACCGGCGGATCCCACTCCCTCAGGAATGGCAGCCGCCGGCTTTTATTGACTAGCTAAGGAATTGAGCCTAGGACAAGACGTCCGCAAATTCCTTTTCGAAGAACTGCTTTGGCTTGGCGCCAATGACGGTGCTCTTCACTTCTCCCCCGCTGAACAGGTATACAGCCGGGATGGACGTGATGCCGTATTCGGCAGCGATGGCAGGATTGTCGTCGACGTTGAGTTTCACGACGTCAACCTTCTCGCCGTATTCCACGGAGATCTCGTCGAGGATGGGGCCGAGCTTGCGGCAGGGACCGCACCACTCCGCCCAGAAGTCCACGATGACCGGCTTCTCGGAAGCCAGGACATCCGTGCTGAAGCTTGCGTCAGTTACGTCTTTAGCGTTGCTCATAACTTTTCCCTTCGTATGGTTGCTGGTCTGGTGAAGCTCAGGAGTGCAGGTCTGCGAGGTAGTGCTCGACGTCGAGGGCCGCCACGCAACCGGAGCCCGAAGCCGTAATGGCCTGGCGGTAGGTGGGATCGATGACGTCACCTGCGGCAAACACACCCCTGATGTTGGTCCGGGAAGTCCGGCCCTCAACGGCGATGGTTCCCTCGGAGGTCAGATCAACTTTGCCCTTCACGAGTTCCGTGCGGGGATCGTTGCCAATGGCTACGAAGACGCCGGTGACGTCGAGTTCGGATTCGGTACCGTCCACCAGGTTTTTGAGCTTGAGGCCCGTGACCTTGTCTCCGCCGAGGACGTCCTCCACAGCAGTGTTCCAAATGAAGTTGATCTTCTCGTGCGCCTGGGCACGGTCGCCCATAATCTTGGAAGCCTTCAGGGTGTCGCGCCGGTGGACCACTGTGACTGACTTTGCGAACTTGGTCAGGAAGAGAGCTTCTTCCATGGCGGAGTCGCCACCGCCGATAACGGCGATGTCCTGGTCCTTGAAGAAGAAACCGTCGCAGGTTGCACACCAGCTAACGCCGTGGCCCGACAAGCGCTTCTCGTTCTCAAGTCCAAGTTCACGGTAGGCCGAACCGGTGGACAGGATGATGGCCTTCGCCTGGAAAGTCTCCCCCGTGCCGATGGTGACCGACTTGACGTCGCCGTCGAGGTCCAACTGGGTGACATCCTCGAAGAGAATCTCGGTGCCGAAGCGGGCTGCCTGCTTTTCGAAGTTTTCCATGAGGTCGGGACCCATGATGCCTTCGGGGAAACCCGGGTAGTTTTCCACGTCCGTGGTGTTCATCAATTCGCCACCAGCAGTGACGGAACCGGCAATGAGCAGAGGCTTCATGTTGGCGCGGGCGGTGTAAACGGCGGCTGTATAACCGGCAGGGCCTGAACCTACGATGATGACATCACGCACCTGCGATGCGCTGTTTTCTGCAATGCTCACGTGGCGTGAACCTCTTCCTTAGTCGATGCTGCGGCTTTCGGGGCAGCCACCTGACTCAACCCCTGTAACGGTCCAAATATTCCGTTGGATTTGGAGAGCCTAAAACCCACCATCATTCAGGGTACCGTCTGGAGGCTCGGCCAATCGAAGCGGGGACGCCGGATGACCGGGAGCCACATCAGTCACGATGCGGGGTGCACATGCAAAAAAGTAGGTAGCCAATGCTGTGGGGCACATTGGCTACCTACTAAGCGGGTGCAGAACGAAACTACTGGACCGTGACCTCGGCCAAACGCAGGCCAAATCCGAACTGCGTCTTGGGAGCTGCAAGTTTAGGCAGTGTCTTGATGACCACAATGACGTACTGGGTTTGGGTAGGCGCAGCCAGCGGCATGGTCAGCTCCGGTGAGGTAAAGCTGTTGGTGCCGACGAGCTTGGCGCCGTCCATCGCAGGACGATCGTTGGTGTAAACGCTGATGCTTCCGCCCGAGCCACCCAGCTGGTTGAGCACCACAGACTTGACCTCTGCCGGCTGCTTAAGCTTCACCACCAAGGGCATCTCACCCGAGAGTCCACCCCAGTTGGCCGTAGCGAACTCCATGTCGGACCAGTAACTCGCCGGGTTGCCATCAAATGCTTTGGGAAGGTCTTTGTCGAACGATGCGGCGAAGGGGAAATCACCGAGGCGCGTAATCCCATCGATGGCCGGAGGCGTTGCTGGGGCTGCGGTCTCGCTGGGCGTCGGTTTTTCGGATTCGGAGCCCGTTGACGGCGTGGACGCGGCCGTTTTGTCCGAAGCTTTTGGTGCGCCGCTCGGCAGGAGGCTGCCCAGGTTGGTGACTGCCAGGACGAGTCCCACGATCAACACAGCCGCAAGCAGGCCGCCCACGAGCCAGCGCAGGGAACGCGGCTCGCGTTCAGGGGTTTCGTCCTCGTAGACCTCTTCGTCTTCGTAGTCTTCAGTAGCAGCGGCCGACGCCGGGAAGCTGGTGGGAGCACGATCGTAACCGGAGTCTGAGGTACCTCCACCGGTGGCTTGGGCGCCGCCCCCGGCGGCGAGGCCATAGTCCTCTTCGGACCACAGAGACACCTTTGGTTCTCCGGCAGGCTCGCGGCTCGGTGTGGGCTGCGAGGTCACCGGTTGCGAAGCCACGGGCTGCGAAGAGACGGCTTGGGTAGGCGGCTGAACCGGGGCAACAGGCGGCGTTTCAGCAGGTGACGCCCCGGACGACGGCGATGGCACAGCCTGTGTCCGCGGCTGGGTTCCCGCGGAAGCCCCACTCGCGGCAGCCCCGGCGTCGTGGTTCTTGGATCCGGCGTTCTTCAGCGCGGCAGCGGCGGCAACGCCGGCCGCCCCGGCACCAGCCGCAGCGGCAGCAAGTTTTCCAGCGAGGCCACTCTTGGCCGACGACGGGCTGGATGACGGCATAGGCGGAACGCTGCCGGCCGGCGCAGCTGGTGCCTCGTGGGCAGCATCCGAGTCCGATCGAACCGGATAGCCACTTTCGTCGTACTGGATGTACTCGGCCTCGTGCTCATCATCTTCGTAGAGGCCGTCATAAGTTTCTGGCTCATAAGTGCGCGGCTGGCCGAAGATCTCGCTGCCGAGGGTTTCCGTAAAGAACGGTTCCACATAGGGCGGATTCGTGGCGACCACGAGGTCCAGGAGGTCCGGTGCGGTGCTGTGGTTGGTGATCAGGTAAGTGGTGTTGTCGCTGACTCCGAGGTCCAGGATCTGGACATGTCCGGGGCGCTCCCCCGTGGCAACTTCGCGGGCGCTCTGTGCTACCTGCTCGGCATTTCCGGGACCGGCAACGAGGATGCTGACGGGGCGGTTGAGGACCTGGTCCACGCCGTCGAGCACCAGATCTTGGTCATGCGAGGTCAATACGGTGGCCGTGACCTTGTAGCGGCCGCCAAGCACTGATCCGACGTCGATCGGGTGGGACACGTGTTCCTCCTAGGCTGTCCGGGAGCTGCGGGTCCTGCACGCGGTCAGCCCGGCGAGCCGGTTGTACCGCTTTTGCAACTACCTGTATTCATTTCTAGCCTAGCCGATTGCCGCCCGACGCCCACGTTGACGGCACCGGTTCACTTTCTCCGCTTCCGCCTTGTGTGCTGTGCAGCGTCCCGGGTGGCTGGAAAATACGGATTGTGCCCAGGGTCGCCTTGGTAGGTGCGCCGGCCTGGCAACGGGACCTGTGGGCGGAACTTGCCGCCTTGGGCCGTGCTGGGCACGTCCTCGTCGGGCAGGTAGGTCTTGGGAGCATCCTGCGCGTCCGGGGTGGGCGAAGGAGCATGCGTAGGCTCCACAGCCGGGCCGGCCCTGAACGAGGCAGCATCGAACTCGCCCGAGATGCGCGGAATCAAGCCTGTATCGTCCGAGACCGTGGCGCGTGCCGCCGTCGTGGGTTCGGCAGCGGCCCCCGCGACGGCAGGTGCGCCGCGGCCAAAGCGGCCCATCAGCGGACGCATGAGGTCGCGGAGCTCGGTGACGTGGAAGACGCGAAGCAGTAGCAGATAGGTCACCAGCATGACGGGTCCAACGACGACCACGGTCACCAGGGCGGCGGGCCGGCTGCTCCACGCAAAACCGTCGGCACGGTAGCTCCCCAGGAGCCAAAGCGCCAGGGCGCCCGCAATCGCCGAGCCGAGGCCCGCGTAGCCCATGCGGATGTACGAGTTGGCGATGCGTGGGCCGTCCAGATGTCCCAGCATCCTGCGGAGGAACCACACGCTGATGACTACGGAAAGTATGTTGCCCAAGGTATAGAGGACGGCGATCGCATAGATGATCTGGCCCACCGGCAGGAACTGGATGATGAACGCACCCACGACGTAAACCACGGCGAGCAGCAGCTGCACATAAAGGGGTGTGCGCGCGTCCTCGTTGGCGTAAAACACTCGGGACATCATGAAGTTCGCGCTCATGAAGGGAGTACTCAGAGCCAGGATCGTGAGCGTCTGGGCGAGCATAACGCCGTCCTGTGGCTTTCCACCGGAGAAGAACATGCCCAACGGACCGGCCAGCGCGAACAATGCCAGGGCGCCAAAAACTGTTGCGACAGCCATGGTGCGCAGGCCATGGGAGAGGGCGTCGCGCAGCTCGGCCTTGTTGCCGTCCTGCGACGCGCGCGTCATGCGGTTAAAGAGGACGGTAGCCAGCGACAGCGCGATGATCGAATGCGGCAGCAAGTACAGCTGGCTTGCGACTTCGAGCACTGCGTTACCGGGCAGCGTGGATGCCGCAGTGGTTTGCCCGGAGTTGTCCAGGCGGAGCCGCTCGGCGCCGGGAATGGTGGCGATCTTCATGACGTACAGGAATGCCAATTGCCCGACGGCGGCAGTCAGCAGCGTCCACACGCTCAACTTGGCTGCCTGGCCAAGTCCAACACCGCGCCAACCGAAGCGGGGCCGCAGGCCCAGCCGCAGCCTCATGACGGGGATCAGCAGGATGGCCGTTTGGGCGATCACACCGAACGTGGAGAACCCGGCAATCAGGAAGGTCTGTGTTGGTCCCCAATTATCCAGCGTGTGCGGGTTGGTGTAGTTGGCACCCAGGATCCAGATGAACATGCCCAGGCCGGCGATGGCCACCACGTTGTTGAGGATGGGAGCCCACATGGCGGGGCCAAAGGCACCGTGCGCATTCAGGACCTGTGTAAGAAGTGCGTAAAGGCCGTAGAAGAAGATCTGCGGGAGGCACCAGAATGCGAAAGTTACCGCCAGGGCCTTCTGCTGTTCCGAGTAGCCCTGGGTGGTGAGGTCGATAACTATGGGCGCGGCGAGTGTCACCAAGGCCGTCAACGCCAGTAGCACCAACACGGCCAAGGTCAGGAGTCGACTTATGTAATCGGCGCCGCTGTCCGCCCCCTTACTGGCCTTAATGATCTGCGGGACCAGGACGGCGTTAAACACGCCACCGGCCACCAACAGGAAGATCAGGTTGGGCAGGTTGTTCGCGTTGATGAACGTGTCATTGACCGTGGAACCAAGCCCGAGGGCGGCGCCGAGCATCCACGTTTTGGCGAAGCCAAGGAACCGGGAAACGAGCGTGCCTGCGGCCATGATGGCGCTGGAACGTGCTTCTCCGGATTGAACGGACTGAGTAGTTTTGGCTTCAGACATCGCCTTTATCGTCCCATGCACCCGGGTCAGAGGTGCTCGGGAAGCACTTCCCGCGCCAAATCGGCGATGCGGCGTTCATTCGGGAAAGACAATTTGCGGGCCAATTCCTGGATGGGAACCCATGCGGCGTCCACGGCCTCCTGGTCCGGATCATTCTCGATTGTGAGCTCGCCGCCGGTGGCCTGAAGCAGGAAATGGTGCACAGTCTTGTGGACCCGGTGGCCGCTCACAGTGAACCAGTAATCGATGCTCCCCAAAGGTGCAAGGATGCTTCCCTCGATGCCGGTTTCCTCGGCGATCTCACGGACGGCGGCTTCCTCGTTGTTCTCCCGGCCTTCCGGATGGCCTTTGGGCAGGCACCATTCAAGCCGGCCACCCCTATTAAGGCGGGCGATAATCGCAACCCGGAGTTCGCCGTCGGACGTGTCCACCACGACGCCGCCCGCCGAGACTTCCTCCACAGTGGGAAGCGAGGCCTGGACCGGGTGCTGCGGGGCAGGCGCGACGTGGGCGCCGATTGCCGAAGGCAACGGTGCGTTCGTCCTCCTGCCAGGAGCGCTCGGGATCGGATTGGCCATGAAGTCCACTCTAACGACTCTTGCCCTCCAGTGATGACCGGGACATGGCCACAAGATGGACGGCAGGAGACACGCGTGACGGGTCCGCTGGTTTTCGGATGCAACTGTGGCCCAATGCTGCTCAAAAATCTGCCAAGCTTAAGGAACTATGGCGCACGTATTGGACAGCTCTTCAGTTAACTTCACCATCGATCCGGTGGTACTCGACCTCGGGCAGCGCTTTGTCGATGCCGGCTTCGAGCTGTCCTTGGTTGGTGGACCTGTGCGCGACCTTTTCCTGGGGAGGAACTCCCCGGACCTGGACTTCACCACCGACGCGACACCCGACCAGACGATCTCCGTCATCAAGAAATGGGCGGACAACTTCTGGGAAATTGGACGCGCCTTCGGCACAATCGGGATGAAGAAGAACGGCTTCCAGATCGAGGTCACCACCTACCGTGCCGAAGCATACGATCCCGATTCGCGTAAGCCCGTAGTCGCCTTTGGCAATTCACTGACCGAGGACCTGCTCCGCCGCGACTTCACCATCAACGCCATGGCCTTGCGCCTGCCGAGCCTGGAGCTGGTGGACCCGTTCGGTGGCGTCCGTGACCTCCACGCCTCCGAACTCGCCACGCCCGGTGCGCCTGAGGCGTCCTTCTCCGATGACCCCCTGCGCATGATGCGTGCAGCGCGGTTCGCGTCCCAGCTTGGCGTGTCGGTTCACGACGACGTCCGGCTCGCCATGTCCCAGATGGCCGATCGCATCAAAATCATCTCAGCCGAGCGGGTCCGCGATGAACTGGTCAAGCTGATCAACGGCGCCCACCCGCGCGTGGGGATCGATCTCCTGGTGGACACAGGGCTTGCCGAATTTGTCCTTCCCGAGGTCTCCGCGCTTCGCCTCGAAGCCGATGAACACCACCGCCACAAGGACGTGTACCAGCACTCCCTGCAGGTCCTCGAACAGGCGGCCTCGCTGGAAACCGGCCCGGACGGTGCGGTTCCAGGCCCCGACTTTGTGCTTCGTTTCGCCGCTTTAATGCACGACGTCGGCAAGCCGGCTACGCGCCGGTTCGAACCGGGCGGCGCGGTGAGCTTCAGGCATCACGACGTTGTGGGTGCGAAGCTGACAGCCAAGCGAATGAAGGCCCTGAGGTTCGACAATGAGTCCATCAAGGCAGTGGCGCGACTCGTGGAGTTGCACATGCGGTTCTACGGTTACGGAGACGCCGGCTGGACCGATTCTGCCGTCCGCCGATACGTGACCGACGCCGGTCCGCTGCTGGAACGCCTGCACCGCCTGACACGATCCGACGTCACCACGCGTAACCAGCGCAAGGCCGACCGATTGTCCTTCGCCTACGATGACCTTGAGCATCGAATCTCTGCCCTCTTGGAACAGGAATCGTTGGCAGCTGTCCGGCCTGACCTTGACGGAGCGCAGATTATGGCGCTTCTGGGGCTAAAGCCGGGTCCCGTTGTCGGCCGGGCCTACAAGTTTCTTCTCGAGGAACGGATGGAACACGGACCGCTGTCTCCCGAGGAAGCCGAGAAGAAGCTCTTGGCGTGGTGGGAAGCGCAACCCGAGTCCGCCGTCGTCGATCCTTCAACCGAAACTGCCGCAGAAACCAAGGAGTCCTAATTGAACGCCGCGATCTCCCCGCGTCCGCAACTCTGGATCCTTCGCCACGGCGAGACGGAATGGTCCAAGAGCGGTCAGTACACAGGCTTGACCGACCTTCCCTTGACCGTTGAGGGCGAACAGCAGGCCGTTGAAGCACGCAAAGTCCTTGAAGGCATCGATTTTGACCTCGTTCTGACCTCTCCACTGCGTCGCGCCCGCCGCACGGCAGAACTGGCCGGCTTTCCCGACGCCGTACACGAGCCGCTGGCAGTCGAATGGAACTATGGCGATTATGAGGGCATCAGCTCCGACCTCATCCGCAAGGACAACCCGGACTACCTGATCTGGTTCGACGGCGTGCCCAACGGCGAAACGTTGGACGAAGTAGCTGCCCGCGCCGACAAGATCATTGGACGTGTCCTGGAGTCAGGAATGGACAATGTGTTGGTAGTGGCACATGGCCATTTCTCACGTATTCTCACGGCCCGTTGGTTGGAAATGGATGCAAAGGAAGGCCGCCACTTCATTCTTGGAACAGCCAAGGTGTGCACGCTTGGCTGGGATAAGCGGACGCCGGCGATTGTCCGCTGGGGTCTCTGAGAACGCGAATTTAGAAAAACTTTGGCTAAATAGCGAATTGTGCTGGCCAAACTCCAAGTTCATGCGGTAGCTTATATCTTGTTCCCAGAGCGACCCGCCGGGAACGAGGCGCGCATTACCCCGGTTAATCAGTCGGACATAATGCCACAGCAAAGAAGGAGGTTGGGAGAAATGATTACTTTGACTAGCGGATGGAATGTGACCGTTACCGCTACCCCGGCCTCCTGCGCTGATCGACGCCATTTTTCGAAGCACTGACCACTCCCTGAACCATCGGACCGGCTCCAACGCCGGCGATCTTCATGGCCACCCGTCCGGGGTGGCGTTCTGAGTAGCCAGTTGTAGGCGCAGACCCACGCAACAAGCCGCGGGTGCGCAGTTTCCCCAAAGTTCGGAACCAGCTTCTTGTTGGGGACGGCTGCAGGAAGCACACGCAATTGTGCACGATCATTCGTGCTTCGGCATCGGTCTGCTTACTCCCCCTATTAGCGTCGGCTATTTGTGTGCTCTTTTATGCCTTGATTTCTCCTGAATTCAATTGGCTTTATTTGCTGTGCCCAATTCCGGCAATTTTCTGCAATGAAAGGAGGTGAACCACATGCCAAAGCGCCCCAAGGACCTGCGCTTCTACAAGAGCAGCGATGCTCCCAAAGAACGCACGCTGTTCAACGACCAGCTGCTCAAGCAAGGTCGTGAAGACGTCTTCGTCGTCCTGCACCAGATGGGACTCATCCGTTGATGACCTTCAGCCCTTCCGAAGGAGTTTCCGGTGCCGCACATGCATGCTGAACCGTAGGAAGCCCACGCGGCTGCGCGTGGGCTTCCCCCCTTTTAAACTGGCTGGTCAGCGCCCTTGCTGCTTCGTCACCGCCACTTTGGTGGCGATACTCAAGCTGGCTGACTGTAAGCTCAATTCATGCAGGAGACGAAGCCGCACAGGCAGCGAAAACGTGCCCGCTTTGTGGTTCCAAGCCGCAGCGACTCCTTGCTTCGCAACTTCACGGAGATTGTGGGCGGACCCTTGGGCCGCCACTCGTCTCCAGGAAAGGTCTCCCCCGCGCCGTTCACTGTTGAACGGGTACTGGTTATCCTCACCGTGATAGCGGCCCTCCTGGCCGTGCTGGCAAAGGACTATTGCCGCGTCAACGGCTGGGAGACCCCAACACAGTTTTACGCCACGTGCTACTCCGACTTCCCCGAACTCTTCCGGAACCGCGGACTGGGCGATGGAGTCTTCCCCTTCTTCACGCAAGGAAGCTTGTTTGAGTACCCGGTCCTCATGGGGATCATCGCAGGCCTGACGGCTCTGCTCGTACCCGGCCAGGGCGTAAGCAACGAACGTATTCTGGGTTACTTCGACGTCAACGCGACGCTGATTGTGGCGGTATGGATTATTACCGTCCTCCTCACCGCCCGGATGAACAAGCGGCGCCCCTGGGATGCGGCGATGGTGGCCCTTGCCCCGGGAATCGTTCTTGCCGGGTTCATCAATTGGGACATGTGGGCGGTGGCACTGCTTGCGTTGGCCATGTACTTCTTCTCCCGCGACAAATTGGTCCTGGCGGGAGTCTGCATCGGACTGGGCACGGCCACCAAGCTCTATCCAGTCCTGATTCTCGGCGCTATTTTGGTGCTGGCACTGCGCAGCGGTCGTCTACGGGTGTTCTTCACGACTGCCGCCGCTGCCGCTGCCTCGTGGCTGGCGGTCAACCTCCCCATCGCCGCAATGAACCTTTCCGGCTGGCGCTACTTCTTCGAATTCACGCAGGACCGGCCCGCCGGATACAGCTCGCCCTGGTTCGCGTTCAACCTCGTGGCCGATCGGCTTCAATGGACCCAACTCAACGCTGCCACTATCAACTCGCTAGCGCTGAATCTGTTCGTCATTGCTTGTGTATTGATCGGCGCCCTGGCTTTGGTGGCTCCGCGGCGTCCGCGCATGGCCCAGCTGGCGTTCCTGATTGTGGCCGCATTCATCCTTACGAACAAGGTCTACTCCCCCCAGTTCGTTATCTGGCTCATCCCGCTCCTTGCCCTTGCACGGCCGCGCTGGAGGGACTTCCTGGTATGGCAGGCCGCCGAAGGACTGCACTGGGCTGCCATCTGGATGTACCTGGGGCAGGCGACCAGCGGTGGGCCCGTACAGCACAACATAGACATGTCCTACTACGTCCTGGCTGTGGGTCTGCACATGGTTGCAACGGCCTACCTGATGGCGAGGGTGGTGGCTGACATCTGGGACCCGTCGCAGGATCCCTTGCGTGCACTGGGTGAGGATGATCCCCATGGCGGGCCCTTCGAGGGCACCAAGGATTGGCTCAGGATCGATGTCCTCCATCCGTCCGCGTCAGTTCTCCCCTGGCGTTCAAAGGTTGAGCCTGCCGCGCCTACAGCACCCCGACACATGGAGGTTGGTAGCGATGGCTGATGTCGCCGTCGTCGGTTCTGGTCCCAACGGCCTTGCCGCCGCAGTGATCATGGCGCGCGCAGGCTTGGACGTGCACGTGTACGAGGCCGCCGAGGCCATTGGAGGCGGGACACGGACCAGCGAGCTGATCGAGCCGGGATATCTGCACGATGTATGCTCCGCGGTGCATCCAATGGCACTGGCGTCTCCCTTCTTCAAGGAATTCGACCTCGCGAGGCGCATTGAGCTGCGCCTGCCTGAAGTCCAGCACGGCACCCCCTTGGACGTGGGTGGAGCGGCTCTCGCATACCAGTCCTTGGAACGGACATCCATGGAACTCGGGGTGGACGGCCCTGCGTACCGTCGCCTGATGTCGCCCCTCCTTGCGCGCCTCAACGGGGTGGTGGACTTTACGTCGAACCAGTTGCTCCGCATGCCCAAGGATCCTCTGGCGGCTCTGCTATTTGGCCTCGCGACCCTTGATCAGGGAACACCGATCTGGGGTCGGCGCTTCCGGGAAGAGGCTGCTCCTGCACTGCTGACCGGCGTGATGTCGCACGCTTTGGGCTCACAGCCATCGCTCAGTTCGACAGGCGCCGGACTCTTGCTGGCGGTCCTGGCTCACGCGGGCGGATGGGTGGTGCCCGTTGGCGGATCGGCAGCTATCGCGCGTGCCATGGCAGACGACATCACAGCCCACGGCGGAACGATCCACACCGGTGTGCGTGTGGATTCCTTGGACCAGGTCAGGCCGGCAAAGGCTATCCTGCTGGACGTTGCGCCTCCGACGCTCGCCCGCCTGGGCGGTGCTGAGATTCCTGAAAACTATCGTCGGGCGCTGGATACATTCCGCTTTGGGAATGCGGCCTGCAAAGTGGACTACATCCTGTCCGAACCTGTTCCTTGGCTCGTACCCGGGCTGAAAAGGGCTGGGACGGTTCATGTGGGCGGTTCGCGTTTGGCGATGGCTGAGGCAGAGAATCTCGTAGCGCTTGGCAAGCATCCCTCGGAGCCCTATGTCCTGGTCTCCCAGCCCTCGCTGGTGGATGCTTCCCGTGCACCGGCCGGCAAGCACATTCTCTGGAGCTACTGCCATGTGCCCGCTGGATCAGACGTAGATATGGCCGAAGCCGTGACGGCACGGATTGAGCGGTACGCGCCCGGCTTCCGGGATGTTGTGGTGGCCTCAAAGACCACGACGGCGGCAGAACTGGCCGCGTACAACGAGAATTACGTGGGCGGTGACTTCAGCGCGGGCCTCTTGGATCTACGGGGCTTGGTGCAGAGGCCAGTAGTGTCCAACGTGCCGTGGCGTACGCCCATGCCCGGGGTGTATTTGTGTTCTTCATCCACCCCGCCCGGCCCTGGTGTGACGGGGATGCCCGGGTACCATGCGGCGAAGCATGCCCTCAAGGACATATTCCATGTGCCGGTACCCGGGCTAGGCCTGACTGTCGGTTAGCTAGTTCGCAGCAGTGAAGCGCGCGCGGCGGTGAGCCGGGTTTTCGATCTCATCCAGCATGGCAACTGCGTAGTCCTGCGAGGAGATGCTGCTGCCGGCAGGCGAATCCTTGGCCACGATGTATTCGCCGGTACGCTCGCCCGGCTGAATCACAGGGGCGGGCGCAAGTACGGTCCAGTCGACGTCCTCGGAGGTCTGCTTGACTGCTTCCAGTGCTTTCGCGGCGGTGGTGGCTTCCGCCTTGTATGCCTCGGGGAAGTCCGGCGAGTCGAGGAGCCGGACGCCGTCTACCTCGAGGGTGCCTGCACCGCCAACGATCATCAGGCGGGTTCCTTCGGCGTTGCTGTAAGCCGTGGCCATGGCATCGAGCCACTCTGCATGGTCGCCGCCGGTGCGGCTTGGACCCGTAGCCAGCACAACGACGTCGTGTTCCTTTGCAACGGAGGCGAAGGCCTGGGCATCCGCCAGATCGGCTACTTGGGCGGTTGTGCCGGCGATCTCGGCACCATTGCGGGAGATTGCCGTGACTTCGTGGCCGCGGGTGATGGATTCGTTGACGATCTGGCTGCCGACCATGCCCGTTGCGCCGTAGACTGCGATTTTCATTGCTCTCCTATGGGTTGCTATCCTTGCAATGACCCAACGGTATCCATTGGATACTGATAGCTTCAAAGGAACTGAGTTACCTCGTGGATACCAATGCCTTACCAGGCAACATCCTGGACCCCAATTGCCCCTCCCGCGTCATCTTCCAAAGGATTGGCGACAAGTGGGCGTCGCTGGTCATTCAAGTGCTCGGTGACGGGCCGGTCCGCTTCTCGGAGCTGCGAAAGATGGTTCACGTTGTCACCCCGAAGGTCCTCACCCAGACGCTGCGTGCCTTGGAGCGCGATGGGCTCATCACCCGGACCGTCCACGCCCAGGTTCCACCGCGTGTGGACTACGGACTCACGCCGATGGGTGAATCCCTGTTGCAGCCGTTATCGCTGCTGCGCGAATGGGCCGAGAGTCACGTCCCCACCATCCTGGAAGCCCGCGACGCCTACGACGACGCGCAGGACGAAGCGCTCCTCAGCTCCCCCTAGTGGGGCTGGGCGGACGGGACTTGGGCGCGGCTGATTCGTCCGTCGCGCATGGTCGCCACGGAGTCTGTGAGGGGAAGGAATTCGGCATCGTGCGTGACCATGACCGTTGCAGTCCCGAACTCGTCTGTCACCCTCCGCAACAGCCGGACGATCGATTCGCTCCGTTCGTGGTCCAGGGCTGCGGTGGGCTCATCCACCAGGAGCACGGTGGGGCTGCCCATGAGCGCCCGAGCGATATTCACGCGCTGGCGCTGCCCGCCGGATAATTGGTGTGGCCGTTTGTGCGCAGATCCCGCCAGGCCGACGACGTCGAGTAACGCTTCGGCTTTCGGGCGGGCACTGCGGGCCGTTTGGCGGCGCAAATGCTCCCGGATGAGCAACTGCTCGACGGCGGTCAGTGCCGGCAGCAGGTTGGGTTGCTGGAAGATGATGCCCACCTCGTCCCGGCGCAGGGCTGTGCGCTCGGCCTCCTTCAGGGCGGAGACGTCCTGCCCGTCGATGATGACGATTCCGGCGGTGGGTTTCACGAGCGTGGCCGCCACGGCGAGCAAAGAGGATTTGCCGGAGCCGGACGGGCCCACGAGGGAGAGGAACTCACCCTTGGTGACTGCGAGATCCACGGAGTCCAGGGCTTTGAGGGTGGAACCGCCGTCTGGGTATTCGAGGGAGATGTTGACCAGGTTCAGTGCTTTACTCACGGTGTATGCCTTTCAAGGAATGTTATTAGTTGCCGCCGAGGGCCAGCAGGGGATCCACTGTGGTGACTTTGCGGACAGCCAGGACGGCGCCGCCCAGGCCAAGGATGACGATTCCCGCCACCGGCAGCAGCGTGGTCAGGGGAGTGATCAGGAAAGGCGCCGCTTGGGCAGCGAAGACTCCCCCGGCCAGGCCAATGGCACCACCCACGGCTGTGCCGGCCAGCAACACCAAGGCAGCTTGGGCCAATGCATCCCGCAGGACGTAGCCCGAGGAGGCACCCAGCGCTTTGAGCACGGCGATGTCGCGGGTGCGCTGCACGGTCCACACGGTCAGGAAGGCCACGATGACCAACGCCGAGATGCCGTAAAGAAATGCCTGCATGAGCATGAGCGAACCGTTCTCGCTCTTGTAAGAGCCCAATGCTTGGAATGAACCCACGGGATCCGTGCTGACCGTGCCAGCCGCGGCGTTGGCGACGTCGAGATCCACGGAAGTTCCGGCGTCGTGCGTTAAAGCGATGACGGTGGCGGTGCCGGGCGAGGCGTGGGCGATGGATCGCCAGGTATCCAGGGTTGTCCAGACCACGCCGGTGTGTGAGTACCACTGGTCCTCCACGATGGCCGAGACAGTCAGATCTGTCCCGCCCACACGGACGCTGCTGCCAGCCTCCAACGCCAGTTCCTTTGCCAGGGATTGCCCTACGACCACGGTCCCCCCATCCACAGCGGACGGAGCTAGCTTGCCGCCAAAGACTGCGACATTCGCCGTGCCGCTCGGAGTGCCACCGTCACCCAAGGACTGGAAACGGGTTTGGCTGATTCCGAGCGCCTGGGCGGAGGTGACGCCCGGCTGTTCCCGCCACGACTCAACCTGGGTTGTGGACACCTCTGACTCCGTGTACGACGCCTTGGGCTCACCGCCGGCAGGTGCGCCGAAGACAATCTGCTGGGCGGGCAGGGCTGCGATGGCCGACGTCGACTGGTTGCCCAGTCCCGCTGTTAGCCCGGACAGCATGACCAGCAGCAGCGTGATCAGGGCGACGACGCTGCCCATGAGCGCAAAGCGTCCCTTGGCGAAACGGATGTCGCGGATGGCAAGAAACATCACAATCCTTTGTTTGTAGGCGGGCTTGGTCCCGGTCCCATCAACTCTTCCGGCGATGGCCCGGCGGGACATCAGGAGCCGGATGGATTGGCAGGCGCCGTGCGGTTGATCGAGCGATCATCCGAATGGTTGATTCAGGCCTCAGTACGCCGATTCCGGGCGGTTCGGGAGATTGTCGCGGCTACGCTGGAAGGCATGCAGTCCCCCACCGGCGCCGCCACAATCCTTCGCGTGCTGCGCGTCTGCCTGCACGTGGGCTTCGCGGTGTTGCTGTTGGTGGCGATCGTGCGTTTGCTGACCGGTGTTGGATCCGCCGGGACGCCCTCTCCCGTGGCTGTGGTGGCTGGACTGGGATTGTCCGCTCTGTTGGCCCTCATCTATCTCTCCGGAACCATCCTGGAGAAACGCCACGCCGGTAATGCCTCCAGCTTCGATCCCACACCGTACTCAGGCTGGTGGCTCGGGACAGTGATGCTGCTGTGGCTGCTGCTCCTGCTGGTCAGCGGTGACTTTGCATGGGTGGCCTTCCCGCTGTTCTTCCTGCAATTGCACCTGCTCCCCCGGCGGCTGGCATTGCCCGCGATCGCAGCGAGCACTGCCCTGCTGGTGGGCGCCTTGTGGTTTCACGCCAGGGGACTATCCGACGGCGGCTTGCAGCTCGCCATGGTGCTGGGGCCGGTGTTCGGGGCCGGTTTCGCCGTGGTGACGGGGCTGGCCTACCGGGCTTTGTTCGTCGAGGCGGAGAACCAGCGACTCGTGGCTGATGACCTGCGCCGAACCCGCGCCGAGCTCGCGCAAACCCAGCACGATGCCGGGGTCCTGGCTGAGCGCGAACGGTTGGCCCGGGAAATACACGACACCTTGGCACAGGGGTTCTCCAGCATTGTCCTCATGGGCAGGTCGGCGGAGAAAGCGCTGGAGGGCGGCGACGTGGCGGCCGCTAAGGAGCGGCTGAGGATTGTCCAGGACACGGCATCGGCCAACCTGGCGGAGGCTCGGAGTTTTGTACGGGGACTGCGTTCACCGGATCTTGAGCAGTCTGGACTGGTGGACACTCTGCGGCGGCTCTGCGAAAAGACCGAGACCGAGGCCGCTGCCCGGGGTACGGCCTTGCGTTGCCGCTTCGAGCTGGTGGGCACGCCTGTGGAGCTACCCAACACGTACCAGACCACCCTGCTCCGGGCCGCCCAGGCTTCCCTTGCGAACGTATGGGCGCACGCCCACGGGCGGTCCGCCGTCGTGACCTTGTCCTTCCTCGGCTCGGAGGTGACGTTGGACGTTTTCGACGACGGCATCGGTTTTGAGCCGTCGACGGCGGCCGATGCAGCGCGCGGCGACGGCACCGGCGTCGGACTTCAGAGCCTCCGTGAAAGGTTGGCCGCGCTGGACGGCAGCCTGGACGTTGAGTCAGCGCCTGGCGAAGGAACTGTGGTGGCCATTCGGGTGCCCCTGCCGGGTGGGTCGGAGTGAGCGACATCCGCGTCCTACTGGTGGACGACCATCCTGTGGTTAGGGCGGGGCTTCGCGCCATGCTCGCCGACTTCCCAGGTATCAGCGTCGTAGCCGAAGCCGCGGACGGCGATGCCGCGCTGTCCGAACTGCGAAAATTGCACGCACTGGGTGAACCCGTGGACTTGGTGCTCATGGACCTGCAAATGGGCAGCGGCATGGACGGCGTCACGGCCACGGAAAAGATCAAGGCCGGCGAGGCCGGAACTCCCCCGCCGCCTGTGCTCATCCTCACCACCTACGACACCGACGCCGATATTCTCGCCGCCGTTGAAGCCGGCGCGAGTGGCTACATGCTGAAGGACGCTCCACCGGAGCAGATTCGGCAGGCGGTGGTCTCCGCTGCTGCGGGCCAAACCGCGTTGGCGCCGGAGGTCGCGGCGCGTCTTATGGGCCGGATCCGGAACCCCTCGCCGGCTTTGAGCCCGCGGGAGATTGAGCTGCTGGAACTCCTGGCGACCGGACTCGGTAACCGGGCCATTGCACGGCAACTCTTCATCTCAGAGGCCACGGTGAAGACGCACTTGGTCCACATTTACTCGAAGCTTGGCGTGGTTAACCGCACGGCAGCCATCGCCGTCGCGACGCAGCGAAGGATCATCCGCGGGCAGTAATTGGGTGCCAATTTTGGTGAAACGGTTGACCTTTCGCCCGCGAGCAGTGACGATTGGTGCACGTTTCGTTATGAGTTAGATCACAAACTGTCACTCGTCGAAAGTTGGCCCCGCATGTCCTCACCCTCCATGGGTCTATCCGGCGCTGCCCTGAACAGCTCCGGACGCACCAGAAAAGGCTCGCTAGCCAAGAAAGCCGCGTCCCTCGGCCTCGCCTCGCTGCTTCTCGCAGGCGGCATCCCCGCCCTGACCTTCGCAACGGCAGCAAATGCCGCTCCCGGAGATCCCGCCACCATCAAGACAGTCACCCCGGAAGTGCCTGTCGACGCAGCCGGAGTACCCCTCGGAGCGGTGACCGGATTCACCCAGTCCGGAAACGTCGTCGACCTCTCCACCGAGCAGGGCGCCATCCGCGTCACGTTCCTGGACGACGGCAACTTCCGGCTCGAAGCCGACCCCAGCGGCAAGTTCACGGACCCCGCCAACACCGACCAAGGAGACCCGGCAAGAACCGCCAACATCGTGGTGGGCAAGGACAAGTTCGCCGGCACCACCCCGACCATCACCGACGGTGACTGGCTGGTCCTGAAGACCGCCAGGATCACAGTCGAGATCAACAAGGCCACCACCCAACTTCGCGTGCTGAGGGCAGACGGTTCCCTGGTCCTGGAGGAGTCTGCCCCCATCACTTTCGGGTCGAATTCCGCCACGCAGCACCTTGCCCAGCAGGACGGCGAGCAGTTCATCGGCGGCGGCATGCAGAATGGCCGGTCCGTCCACACCGGCGCCCTGATCAACATCGCCCGGAACTTTGACTGGGATGACGATGGCTATCCCAACGCCGTTCCGTACTACATGTCCTCCAAGGGGTACGGCGTCCTTCGGGACACTTTCGCCCGCGGCTCCTACAACTTCGGCGGCCAGCCCACCACCACGCATGAAGAGAAGCGGTTCGACGCCTACTACTTCGTGGGCGACTACAAACAGTCCCTGAACGCTTACACCACGCTGACCGGCAAGCCGATAATGCCGCCGGTCTATGCCTTGGAATACGGCGACGCCGATTGCTACAACCGCTCCAACCCCGGCTATTCGTCGTCCGGCTTTGGCGATCCCGACGGCGCCAAGCAGCGTACGCCCGACGCCATCAAGACGGCACGGAAGTTCGTTGAGAACGATATGCCTGCCGGCTGGATGCTGGTCAATGACGGCTACGGCTGCGAATACCAGCAACTCCCGGAAACAGTGAACAACATCGAGGAAGAAACTAACCTCAAAGTTGGCCTCTGGACACAGCGTTCCCTCACCAACCAGGAGTACGAAGTTGGCGAGGCCGGAGTACGGCTGCGCAAGCTTGACGTCGCTTGGGTGGGCCAGGGTTACCGCCAGGCGCTTACCGGTTGCGAGGCCGCGCACGGTGGCATCGAACAGTATTCGAACGCCCGCGGCACTTCACTCATGGTTGAAGGCTGGGCCGGCTCCCAGCGTTGCGGCATGCAGTGGACGGGCGACCATTCAGGAAACCTCGACGCCGTTCGCTGGCAGGTCTCGGCCCTCACCGGTGCTGGAAACTCGGGATTGGCATTCACCACCGGCGATGTGGACGGCATCTTCGGCGGCTCGCCCGAGTCCTACGTCCGCGACCTTCAGTGGAAGGCCTTCGCGCCGGCGCTCTACTCAATGTCCGGCTGGGCGGCAACGGACAAGCGTCCGTGGCTCTACGGCGACCAGGCCACGGCTATCAACCGCCAGTACCTGCAACTCCGCCAGCAGCTTATGCCGTTCATCTACACACTCGCCCACAACGCCTCTGACACAGGCGTCTCGATGATGCGCTCCATGGCTCTGGAGTTCCCCGATCAGCAATGGTCCTACGGTGCCGAGGCGAACAACCAGTTCATGTTGGGCTCCGATTTCCTTGTGGCTCCGGTTTTCACCCAGACGGACGTCCGCAACGGGATCTTCCTCCCCGCTGGCGAGCAATGGGTGGATTACTGGACCGGCAAGCTCTACCAGGGCGGCCAGATCCTCAACGGCTACAACGCGCCACTGGACAAGCTGCCGGTCTTCGTCCGTGCCGGAGCAGTGGTGCCGCAGGGCATCGTGGCACGCAACGCCTCTTTGGTCCCGGAAGACTCCATGATCACCTTGGACGTCTTCGCACAGGGCAAGAGCGCCTTCACGCTCTACGAGGACGACAAAGTAACCCGCGAGTACAAGGACGGCAAGGCCTCCAGCCAGCTGTTCGAAGTGAATGCTCCGGGCAAGGGTGACAGCAGCGTCAAGGTGACCATCAATGAGCGGAAGGGCGACTACAACGGCAAGGCCACAGCTCGCCCCTACCAGCTCAAGGTCCACGCCGGGGCAGCGCCCAAGGATGTCATGATCGGCGGCACCAAGCTCGCTCAGCACAGCAACAAGGATGCCTATGATGCAGCATCAACCGGCTGGTACTTCGACGAGGCCAACAACGGCACCGTCTTCGTGAAGACCGGCTCCATCGCCTCCAACGCGTCTGCCACGATCCAGCTTCAGCAGGCCGGCGCGCTCGGTGGCAAGAGCCAGGAAGACACCGCTGCCGAAGTTCGCGTCACAACGGGACAGCAGGTATTCCAGGACCAGGAAACCACTGTTACGGCGGCGTTCGTCAACACCGGTAGCAAGGCCAAGACCAATGTCGTGATGTCAACGGTGCTGCCGGAGGGCTGGACCGTCGTTTCTTCCTCCGGAACCACTGCAGCCAAGGTCGAAGCCGGTGCGTCAGCCACCGCCACGTTCGTCATCTCACCCGGCTCCAGCGCTAAGGCGGGACAACAGACCGTGCGGGTCTCGGCGTCGTACGATGCCTCTGACTCAAGCGAGCAGTCGGTGACGGGCGCTAACCAGATCTACGTCGCATACGGCTCGCTGGCGGCGGCATACAACACCGTTTCCGTCACTACTTTGGCTGGCAAGGCGCTCGGAAACTTCGACGGCGGAGGGGCCACCTTCGCTGCCGAGCAGCTGGCTGCCGCTCCCATTCCCGCGGGCGGCGTACGGCCTGGCAGTACTGTGACGGTGGAAGCGGGCACGCCCAAGCAGGTGGAGTACACCTGGCCAGCGGTGGGCCCGGATGTCCCCAACTCTGTAGCGCTCTCCGCACAGACGATCGCCGTCAAGGGCAAGGGAACGCACTTGGCCGTCCTCGGATCGGCCGCTGTGGGCAACGGGACCAGCCCGACCCTGACGCTGACATATACCGATGGAAGCATGGAAAGGCAGTCCATCTTCTTCCCCAACTGGTTGCAGCCATCGGTGCTCAACGGGGCCGTGGTGGCGGTGTCCGAACTGGGCCGCAACAACGCCAACGGTCCGTCCCCGGAATATACGCAGTACAAGTACCAGGCGTTCTCCAACACGGTCCGGCTCAACCCCACCAAGGAACTGGCGTCCGTCACGCTGCCCACAGACACTCGGGTGAAGTTCTTCGACTGGAAGGTGACATCGCAGCCGCTGCCTGGCGTGCCGCACGGCTCGGTGTACGCCTCCGAAACCCCGTGGGTCCAGGCCCTCAATGGCTACGGCGTGATAGGTAAGAATGTGGCTAACAAGGACTCGGCGTCGTCGCCTGACAAGCCTTTGGCCATCAATTACACCGACCCTGCCAGAGGCAAGCAGCCGGTCTTCGCCAAGGGCCTGGGTGTTCATGCCGCATCCAAGATCACGTACTACCTGGGCGGCAAATGCACGGCGTTTACCTCGCAGGTCGGTCTTGAGAGCGGCTTTGGCGGCAACATCATCTTCAAGGTCAATGCCGACGGCGTGAACAAGTACCAGTCGCGCACGTACACTCCGGGGTTCGCTCCGGAGTCGGTGTCCCTGGATCTGACTGGTGCGGCATATGTGGAGCTCGTTGTGGATCCGTCCGGTTCCATCAACGGCGCGCATGGCGTCTGGGGTGATGCCAAGTTCACCTGTGCCCCGTAATCTGACTCTCCAGAGCCCGCCCCGCCCCGCTCCATTGGGCGGGGCGGGTCCGGGTTGTGGTCGCGACGAGAAACTGTCGGGGGAACGGGGCATAATGTCGCAAATGGGGAAAATGAGAACACGGAATCTTGTCCTTGGCTTGGTAGCGCTGGTGATGACTGGTTCGCTGACGGCCTGCGATGACGGCCGCGCCGGTGCGGAAACTGCAGCGAAGCAGCTCGCCTCCTCTCTGGGCGCGCTCGACGTCGGTTCACTCACCGTCGAGGGCAAGGATGCCGCTGCGGCCAACGATGAACTCAAAGCGGTGTTTGAGGGACTCGACGCGAAGCCCTCGGTCCAGTCGGGTGAGGTGAAGCTCGACGGCGAGACAGCGACCTTCCCGTTGAACTACAGCTGGAACATCGGCTCGGCCAAATGGGAGTACAGCTCCCAGGCCACGTTGAAAAAGTCCGGTGACAAGTGGGCCGTTCGATGGAATCCCCAGCTCCTCGCGCCGGAGCTCTCGGATGGCGAGACCCTCTCCGTTAAGACGGTCCCTGCCCAGCGCGGACAGATCCTCGGCGCCGGGGATGCTCCGATTGTGGAAGACCGCCCTGTATTCCGCGTTGGAATCGACAAGACCAAGCTTCCCGCCGATCAGGCGGATACCTCCGCACGGGCAATGGCTGCTTTGCTCGGCCTTGATCCTGAAGAGTACGCCAAGCAGGTGGCAGCCTCGGGCCCGCAGGCTTTTGTTGAAGGCATCGTCCTCCGCGCATATACCCCTGAAATTACCGAAGCAAAGATCAATGCCATTCCGGGTGGGGTGAGCATCCTGGACTCCATGGCTTTGGCGCCGACACGCACGTTCGCCCGGGCCCTGTTGGGAAGTGTGGGTCAGGCTAGTGCCGAGCAGATCGAAAAGTCCAACGGCGCCTTGCGGGCCGGTGACACCACGGGAACCGGTGGCCTTCAGCAGAAATACGATTCGCTGTTGCGTGGCAAGGATGGTGTGGAGATAGTCGCTAAGCAGGAGGCGAAGTCCCAAGGCGAGACCCCTGCTACCAAAGTATTCTTCTCGTCGCTCCCCGCGCCCGGAACAACGCTCAAGACCACCCTTGACCTGAAGCTGCAGCAACTGGCCGAAGAAACGCTTGCCGGGGTAGAGCCGGCGTCAGCCATTGTTGCTCTCAAGCCCTCCACTGGAGCTGTCCTCGCGGCCGCATCCGGCCCTGGCAGCAACGGTTACAACACTGCGATGCTCGGGCAATACGCTCCGGGCTCGACGTTCAAGATCGTCGATTCCCTGGCACTGTTCCGCAACGGCGCCACGCCTGATTCCAAGGTCGAATGCACCCCGACCCTGACCGTTGATGGCAGGACCTTCAAGAACGCCGAAGGCTACCCGGAGAGCTCCTTGGGCTCGGTGGCCCTGCGGGATGCTTTTGCACACTCCTGCAACACCGCGTTCATCAATGCCCGTGACACTGTTAGCCAGGACCAGCTTGAATCCGCGGCCATGGCACTGGGCATTGCCGTGGAAGCGCCCAAACTCGGGGCCGACGCCTTCCTCGGTTCCGTCCCCGGTGCAGCCGAAGGCACCGAACATGCAGCATCGATGATCGGCCAAGGGAAGGTGCTCTTCTCGCCATTATCTGCGGCCATCATGGCGGCCTCCGTCGCCAACGGCGCTCCGGTCTCGCCTCAACTGGTTTTGAACGCTGATGCGCAGAACTCCAGTGCTGGAGCGATGCCTACGGAAAGTGGCAGCGCACCGCCGTCGTCAGCTTCCGCCAGCACCGCGCCAGCCTCGCCGGCGTCTACCAAGCCAATTACCAAGGAGGAGGCCGCCGCGCTCTCCGACATGATGCGGGCAGTGGTGACCTCCGGACACGCAGGATTCCTCGCCCAGGTACCCGGTGCACCGGTCGGGGCAAAAACGGGAACCGCAGAGTTCGGCAATGACGATCCGCCCAAGACGCACGCATGGATCGTTGCGGTCCACGGAGACCTGGCGGTTGCGGTGTTCGTGGAAGACGGCGGCCTGGGTGCGACCACCAGCGGGCCGTTGTTGAAGTCGTTCCTCACCGCCGCCGGCTAACTCGGGAGAAGCTATGGACAGCAGCACGCAGTGCGTTGTGGTTGGCGGAGGGCCGGCCGGGATTGTGCTTGGCTTGCTGCTGGCCCGTGCCGGCGTGGAAGTCACAGTGCTGGAGAAACACGCCGACTTCCTGCGGGATTTCCGCGGCGACACTGTGCACGCCTCCACCATTCGCCTCCTCGACGAACTGGGGTTGGGTGAAGGGTTCCGCCAGCTCCCCCAGAGCAAGCTCGGAAATTTCCGGCTGCCCGCACGGACCGGGGACTCTGTGGTCCTTGCCGATTTCGGGCTCCTCAGGGCGCCCTACAACTACGTGGCCATGGTTCCCCAGTGGGACTTGCTGAACTTCCTTGTGGAAGCAGCCAGGCAGGAACCCACCTTCACGCTCCGGATGAACACCGAGGCCACAGAGCTTCTGCGTGAGGAGTCCGGGGTTGTTTCGGGCGTGGCGTACAGAAACCGGGATCCTTTGACTGGCGAGATTGTGGGGACGGGCGAACTGAAGGCTGCCTTGACGGTGGGATGTGACGGCCGTGGTTCCGTGCTTCGTGCGCGGGCCGGTCTGGTCCCGCGCGAGTTTCCGGTGCCGTTCGATACGTGGTGGTTCCGGCTTCCGAGGAACGCCGATGAGAGGGAACCCGTGGCGTCGATTTCGCCCAGTTTCGGGACTTCGGACGTTCTGTTGAGTTTGACGCGGAAGGATTTCCATCAGATCGCCTACCTTGCGGCGAAGGGCCTCGACCCCAAGCTGCGGGCGGAAGGCGTTGAGGCGTTCCGCACACGCGTTGCCAGGTTGCGGCCAGATCTTGCCGACCGCGTGGACAACATCCGATCCATGGATGATCTCCACCTGCTGGACGTGAAACTCAACCGTTTACCCCAATGGCATAAGCCGGGACTCCTACTGATTGGGGATGCGGCCCATGCGATGTCACCCGCCGGTGGTGTGGGGATCAACCTGGCGGTGCAGGATGCCGTCGCAGCGGCCCGGATCATTGCGTCACCGCTGCTGAGCAAAACACTCGACGACCATCACCTCGCTGCCGTCCAGAAGCGGCGGTGGCCGCCAACCCTGATCGTGCAGACATTTCAGCGGGTGCTGCATCGCGTTGTCTTCGCACAGGTCATGGCGGGTAAGGAGCCCAAGCCGCCCAAGCTACTGCTCTTTGTAGTCCGTAAATTCCCAGCTTTCCGGAAGTTGCCTGCGCGGATGATTGCCTTCGGCCCACGCCCCGAGCACGCCCCGCAGTTTGCCCGGCGAAAGCCGGACGCTTAGCCCGCTTAGGCACCCGCGCCACGTTCCGCCGTCGAGCCTTAATACCTGGCCGTGGGAAGATTGGGCGGTGGCCCATATTGACGTTTCCGGCATCGACTACTTCCTCTCCGACGGCACCCAGCTGCTCAACGGCGTGACCTTCAAGGTGCCTGACGGCACCAAGACCGCGCTGATTGGACCCAACGGAACCGGCAAAACGACGCTGTTCAAGATCATTTCCGGCGATCTCACACCGGACGAAGGCGTTGTTGGCCGATCCGGGAACATGGGCATCATGCGGCAGTTCGTGGGCCAGGTCCGGGACGAATCAACCGTCCGGGATCTGCTGGTTTCCACGGCCCAAGCCGGCCTGGCGGCAGCTGCCAAGGCGGTTGAAGAGGCGGAACTCGCCATGATGGAGCACGACGACGAACCCACCCAAATGAAGTACGCCCAGGCGATCGTGGACTGGGGAGACGCCGGCGGTTACGACGTCGAGACCGTTTGGGACGAAGTCTGCATGGCGGCTTTGGGGATATCCTTCGACAAAGCACAGTTCCGCCGCGCCTCGACGCTGTCCGGTGGCGAGCAGAAACGCCTCGTGTTGGAAGCCCTGTTTGCGGGTCCGGATGAACTGCTGCTTCTGGACGAACCAGACAACTACCTTGACGTCCCCGGTAAGCGCTGGCTCGAATCCAAGCTCAACGAATCCAAGAAGACCGTGCTGTTCATCAGCCACGACCGCGAGCTGCTCAACAACGCCGCCGGACGAATCGTGACGCTTGAACCCGGCATCAATGGTGCCGGTGCGTGGATCCACGGTGGCGGTTTCGGCTCGTATGTAGAGGCGCGCGCCGACAGGAACGCCCGGTTCGAGGAACTCCGCAAGCGCTGGGACGAGGAGCATGTGAAGCTCAAAGAACTCGTCAACATGTACAAGAACAAGGCCGCGTTCCGGTCTGACATGGCCAACAGGTACCAGGCAGCGCAAACCCGTCTTGCAAAGTTCCTGGAGGCCGGACCACCCGAGGCCCTGCCCATTGAGCAGAATGTGAAAATGCGCCTCAAAGGTGGGCGAACCGCCAAGCGCGCAGTCGTGGCGGAGAAGCTTGAACTGACAGGCCTCATGAAGCCGTTCTCCACGGAGATCTGGTTTGGTGATCGTGTAGGCGTGTTGGGCTCCAACGGTTCCGGCAAGAGCCATTTCCTTCGCTTGCTCGCTACGGGTGGCACCGATCCCGAGCGGGAGCACTTGCCGGTATCGGACGTTGTCATAGCTGAAGTTCCGCATGAAGGAACTGTGAAATTGGGTGCCCGCATCCGGCCCGGCTTCTTCGCGCAGACACACGTTCGCCCTGATTTGCTGGGCCGGACCTTGTTGGAGATCCTGCACCGGGGAGACGAACACCGATCGGGCCTGCCGCGCGAAGCCGCCGCTGGCGCCTTGGACTCGTACGGATTGGCTGGCCAGTCGGAACAGAAGTACGAGTCATTGTCCGGTGGCCAGCAGGCGCGTTTTCAGATCCTGCTGCTGCAGCTTTCCGGAGCCACGTTGTTGCTCCTTGACGAGCCAACCGACAACCTGGATCTGCACTCCGGCGAGGCTTTGGAGCGGGCAATCGATGCTTTTGAGGGAACCGTCCTGGCTGTCACCCACGACCGTTGGTTCGCCAAGTCCTTTGACCGCTTCCTGATCTTCGGCTCCGACGGCAAGGTCTACGAGTCCGAGGAACCCGTATGGGATGAGAAACGAGTGGAGCGCGCCCGCTAATCCGCACGCTCTCTCACATCATGGCCCTTTACGCCCGATGCTCTCTCAGTTGATGAGAGAGCATTCGGGTTTAAGGGTTGGGATGTGAGAGAGCATTCGGGTTTAAGGGTTGGGATGTGAGAGAGCATCTGTGATCAAATGATCAGATTGAGTGATCATCTGGGCATACGGTTGATACCTTTGAAGCATGGGAACTGCTGACCGCCACCGGCTCATTGGCGAGCTGCTGCGTAAACGCGAAAAAGCATCGGTGGACGAGCTGGTCGCCGCAACGGGAGCATCGGGCGCCACGATCCGTCGAGACCTTGAGATCCTCGCTGCCAATGGAGTGCTGAAGCGGGTGCACGGCGGCGCCCGCAGCCTGGTAGCGCGCGGCGACAACCCCGGCTATGGGCAGCGCGAACTGGAAGAACACGATGCGAAGCTCAAAATAGCAGCGGCTGTTGATGCGCTGCTGAAGGACCGCGAGCATGTGTGGCTGGACAGCGGATCCACCGCCACCGAGATCGCGCGTCGGCTGGGCCAGCGGGAACTTACAGTGATGCCGATGTCATTGCACGGCGTTGAGGCGCTAATGCACACCAAGCAAGGCCGCAGGCCGGAGCTCATTCTCCCCGGAGGCAGCCTCATTCCCGGCGAGAGGTCCTTCCGCGGACCCATGACCGAAGCGAACATCCGCTCGCTGCGGTTCGACACCGCCGTCGTCACGCCATGCGCGCTGAATCTTAAGGACGGACTGCTGGCCCACGACCTGGACGACGCCGCGGTGAAGCGCGCCGGCCTGGAATCGGCGTCGCGGGTGATAGTGGCCTGCTCCGGCAGCAAGTGGAATGCCAGCGCGGTGGCCTTGGTTGCCGACATGGAGGCTGTGGACGTCATCGTGACAGACCTGAAGCCATCCGTTGAAGATCTTGTCCGGCTCGACAAACTCTCCGTGGAAGTTGTGATTGCATGACCACCAGCACCAGAAGCACCACCAACGTCAACGCAGCGGCCGTGGCGACGTTCTTGATCTTCGCCATGAACGGTTTGGTATTTGCCAGCTGGGCCGCACGCATTCCAGCCGTTACGGAGGCCCTCAGCCTGACGTCCGGTCAAATGGGCACGCTTTTGCTTTGCACCGCCGTCGGTTCATTGGTGGCTTTGCCGTCCGCTGGCTGGGTGGTGGGCAGGATCGGCACCGCGAATACGGTCCGTGTGGCCGGTATTGTGGCGGGCGCTGCCGGTGCGGCCATCGCGTTCTCCCTGATGGCAGCGTCCGTTCCGGCTACGGCCATGGCGCTCTTCTTCTTTGGCATCGGCATCGGCCTGTGGGACGTGGCCCAGAACATCGAAGGGGCCGACGTCGAACACCGGCTCCAGCGCACCATCATGCCGCAGTTCCATGCCGCGTTCAGCGGCGGTGCGTTTGTGGGCGCCTTGATTGGCGCAGGACTCTCGCAACTTGGTGTCGGCCTGCCGGAGCATTTGCTCGTGATCGCCGCCCTTGCTGTTGTCCTCGTGCTGACCGTAGCGCGGTACTTCCTGCCGCACGAGGCTGCAGTGGTTGAAACGCTCGACGACGGTGCGCCGGCTCCCAAGGGACCCACCGCTTGGCGGGACGGCCGGACCATACTCATCGGTGTGGTGGTTTTGGGTGCGACGCTCACGGAAGGGGCCGGAAACGACTGGATTGCAAAGGCCGCCGTTGACGGCCAGGGTGCCTCCGAAGCGACCGGTGCACTGCTCTTTGCGCTCTTCGTTGCGGCTATGACCGGGATGCGGTTCCTCGGCGGCAAAGTCATTGACAGGTTCGGCCGAGTGGCAGTACTACGTGCCAGCATGGCCGCCGCAGCGCTGGGCCTGGGGTTGTTCGTCTTTGCCGGAAACGTGGTGTTGGCCGGCGTTGGTGCTGCACTCTGGGGCGTTGGTGCCGCGCTTGCGTTCCCCATGGGCATGTCCGCTGCCGCTGATGATCCGAAGCACGCGGCAGCCCGGGTTTCCGTGGTCTCCACCATTGGCTACGTCGCGTTTTTGGCCGGCCCGCCGCTCCTGGGTTACCTTGGCGACCTCACCGGGATCCACATGGCGCTGCTGGCCATCATTGCGCCTATTTTGGTTGCCTTGCTGCTTGCTGGCGTCGCAAAACCCTTGCGCGCCAAATAGTCTCCCCGCCAGCGGTTTCATTCTCTTGGATACATATATTGCGCATAGGCCACCACAACAGGAGAACCACGCCGGCGGCAAGGCAGGCACCGCCCAGGACATCGCTTAACCAGTGGGCAGACAAGTATGTCCTGCTGACCATCATGGCGAGTATCCCAAGAACAGCCAGCACTTTCGCCCAGTGCCGGCCGATCAGCAAAGCCATGACAACGAGGAAGGCCGTGGTCGCAGAAACATGCCCCGACGGGTATGAACCGGTATCTGTGAGCACCTTGGCGCCTTGGGGCCGATTCCGCCCAACAACGGCCTTAGCCAGTTGCGTGAGTGCAAGGGCAGAAAGACCGGCAAGTGCGGAGAAGGCGGCAGCCCTGGGGCGTCGCCAGATAAGTAGCGTGACCGCCAGAACTACGTGAAACACCAGCATGCCCACATAGCCAGCCCAGTTGAGCACCACGTTTACTGCATCCCAGAAAGGGGCGTGCAGTGTGAATGAATAGGCCTGCCACGTTGTATCAATTCTGTCGAAGGCGGGTTCCCCTTGACCGGTGACGAGGAAGGCGCCCGGAACTGCGAACCCGCATAGCAAAAGCAAAGCAGGCGTGATGATCTGCCAACTTGGCCGTTGGCGCGGGCGCAGGACGCGGATCATGCACTCATCGTAGCCACGGGCGGTCGCATGGGGTGTTTGTACGTCTCGGTACGCCGCCCGGGTCCTGCCGATGGGTGCGCGCTACTGTGGTGGAATGCGAGGTTTCCTGGGCAAGGGCCCCAAACACGTGGCAAGATTCGATCAGTTCCTGCTCAGGGCGGTTTCGCGCCAGCCGCAAGGCGAACATGATGATTTCTTCCGACGGCTCTCAGCAGCGGCCACCAAGGGAAAGCTGTGGTTCGGCATCGCGGGATTCATGGCCACGGTTCCAGGAAAACCGAGGAGAGCAGCCCTGCATGGACTGCTTGCGTTGGGCGTGGCCTCCGGGGTTACTAACCTCATTTTCAAAACGGCGCTCCCGCGGAGGCGGCCTTTGCCGGAACACCTGCCCATTTTCAGGTTTGTACACCCCCAGCCGGTCAGTTCCTCCATGCCGTCCGGACACTCAGCTTCGGCCGTGGCTTTTGCGGTGGGAGCAGGGATGGTTTCGCCTGCCTTGGGCGCCGTCCTCGCGCCCATCGCAGCGGGCGTTGCCTACTCGCGTGTGCACACAGGGGCCCACTGGCCATCGGACGTGGTGTTTGGTTCTGCCCTTGGCGCGGGTGCTGCCCTGCTGACGCGCAAGTGGTGGCCGGCCAAACCTGAAGAGCCCAAGCCCCGACGAACGCCGGCGGAAGCTCCAGCGATTTCCGACGGCGAGGGGCTGAGTATTGCGGTCAACGTCTTGGGCGGTTCCTACTCCCCCGAAACCAGCGAGCTTCTGAAAGCTGTATTCCCTAAGGCGCATATTCATGAAATTGCTGAGGGAGAGGAGGTAGCCGCTGAAATTGAAGCAGCAGCTACCCGGCGGGGCACCGTTGCGCTTGGCGTGTGGGGTGGTGACGGGACGGTTGGCTCAGCGGCGGCAACCGCCGTCGAGCATTCCCTGCCTTTGCTGGTTTTGCCCGGCGGCACCCTCAACCACTTTGCCCGTGACCTCGGAACGGGTTCGATTGACGACGCAATCGAGGCTGTCACCCAAGGACAGGCCGCCTTTGTGGATTTCGGGCATGTTGCCGTCCAGCGCGGCCTGCCTGACAACCCCGAGACCAGCGAGATTGCCATGCTGAATACGGCCAGCGTTGGAGTGTATCCGAACCTTGTGCGCCGCCGTGAGCGCCTGCAGCCCGCCATGGGTAAACCGTTGGCCAGCGTGGTGGCATCGCTGCGAACGTTCGGCGTGAACTCACCCACCACGCTCTTGGTGAACGGCGTGAAACATAAGCTATGGATCCTGTATCTGGGGCGCGGAAGGTACTACCCAAGCGACCACGCTCCGCTTCGACGCCCTGTGTTGGACGATGGCCTCTTCGATCTCCGCATGATCACGGCGGACGAACCGTTTGCCCGCGCCCGCTTGCTCTGGGCGGTGGTCACAGGCACAGTTGCTGCTTCAAAAGTCACTCATTTGACCGAGGCAACCACCGTCACCGTTGAGGCGATTGGCCAACCTTTGGTCCTGGCCGTGGACGGTGAACCGAAGCCGGGCGTCCGGAGCGCCGTGTTCACTGTCAAGAGGCGTGAGCTCCGCGTGTACTCGCCACTGCCCGCGGACTAGGGACGCCAGGTTCACGGCGTCATCCGCGAGGACTACCCTGACTGAACCCTGAATCATCCCTGAGACAGGCGATTTCCGCTCCCTCCGTGACTAGCGTTGTCAGTACAGTCAAAAACTCATCTGCACTCACATGTGCTCCGAGGAGGGAACGCTTCCATGATCGAAGCAAAAGGCCTGACGAAGGTCTACGGCGAGAAGACCGCCGTAGGCGGTGTCAGTTTCACTGTCCAAGCCGGACGGGTGACGGGCTTCCTGGGCCCGAACGGAGCCGGCAAGTCCACCACGATGCGCATGATCATGGGACTGGACACTCCCACCGCCGGTTCGGTGACCGTGAACGGTGAGCCGTTCGCCAAGCACGTTGCGCCGCTGCGTGAAATCGGTGCCCTGTTGGACGCCAAGGCCGTCCATACGAGTCGAACGGCGTACAACCACCTGCTGGCGATGGCCGCGACGCACAGCATCCCCAAGAGCCGGGTGCGGGAGGTCATAGAGATGACCGGGCTGGGGGAAGTCGCCAAGAAGAAGGTGAAGGGTTTCTCGCTCGGTATGGGTCAGCGCCTCGGCATTGCCGCAGCGCTGCTGGGCGATCCGCAGACCATCATCCTGGACGAACCCGTCAACGGACTGGATCCGGAAGGCGTGGTCTGGGTTCGCAACCTGGTCAAGTACCTTGCTTCCGAGGGCCGTACTGTCTTCCTGTCCAGCCACCTCATGAGTGAGATGGCGTTGACGGCTGATCATTTGATCGTGATCGGACGCGGCAAGATTATCGCGGATGCACCCATCGCAGAGATCATCACCGGCAAAGGCCAGGCCCGCACCCGGGTCCGAACGGACCAGCCGGAGCGCCTCATGCAACTGCTCGCCGGAACGGGCGTCTCCGTGGAAGTCCACGAGCGGGAGTTGCTGGAAGTTTCGGGTTTGGATCCGCGCGGCATCGCCCGAACGGCCCTGGACAACCAGATCATGGTCTACGAGTTGACCCCGCTCCAGGCAAGCCTCGAAGAGGCATACATGGAGTTGACCAAGGATGAGGTCGAATACCACTCGCATATCACCGCCGGGGCCTCGGTTCCCGTTCAGGCCGGAGGGAAATAGACATGAGCACCACCACTTTGGACCGCAGGTCCATGCGTAACTCCGTCGGTCCGGGACCGGCGTTCCACCGCGTACTGAACTCCGAGTTCATCAAGTTCCGCACGCTGTTGTCCACGCTGATTCTCCTGGCTTCCACCGGGCTGGTTATGGTTGGCTTCGCAGCACTTTCGGCCTGGGGAACGGGACAGTTCGCCGAACAGGCGGCACGGGATCCTGAAGCGGCCGCAGCCATTGCTGCCCAGGGCGGAGACATCGCAGTTACTATTCCCACCTCCGGCATCGCATTCGCCCAGCTCATCCTCGGTTCATTGGGCGTCCTGCTGATGAGTTCCGAATTCACCACTGGAATGGCGCGCTCCACCTTCGCTGCCGTCCCGAAGCGACTCTCGCCGTTCCTGGCCAAGTTGATCGTGGTGATGGTCAGCGCCTTCCTTTTGACTGCGGTATCCACCTTCATTGCGGGCCTCGTGTCACTCCCGATCGTGGACAACTACGATCTCAAGCTGGATCTGGGTAGCTCGCAGTCCATCAAGCTTTTGCTGGTCAACAGCATCTACGTGGCAGCCGTGGCCGCAATTGGTATGGCGCTCGGAACCATTGTCCGCAACTCGGCCGGAGGCATCATGAGCCTGGTGGGCCTGTTCTTTGTGGCACCGATTGCCTTCCAGCTCATTCCTGGCGACTTCTTCGTGGAGGCGCGTAAGTACCTTCCGGGTAACACCATCAACCCGATGACCGCCGTCGAGCATGTTCCGGACACGCTGGAAGTCTGGCAGGCGGCCCTGGTTCTCGGCGCATGGGTGGTAGTGCCCGTGGCCTTGGCGATGGTCCTTTTGAACAAGCGGGATGTGTGAGCCGTCTAGGCTCAATCCATGAGTGAAGTTCCACAAGTGAAGGACGCGCCGGCTGCCACAGCGGACGCGTCCTTTGCTGAAATTGCCCAGCGCCGCCGGGGCCGTATCCGGCGGTACTTTTTTGAGCGTCCGCGTGCGATGGATGCTGTGGTGGTCCTCTGCTACGTGTTGTTGGCGTTGCCCACCATCATTGCCTCGATCATCGAGGGCAAGTGGCTCGTTGTCGGGCTCCTGCTTCTGATTGCGACTGTGCTGATATTCCGCCGTCGCTATCCGCTTCAGGTTGTTGCCGCCGTCGCGATTCTGGAAGTCCTGGCCACCGTCCTGAATCCGTGGGGCTCGAACGTCTCCGCGGGCTTGTGGTTTGCTCTTTACGCGGTCGCGACAACCCGGAAGCGGCCAATTTCGCTGGTGGTGTTTGGCGCTGCGAGCCTGCCGCTGAGCCTGTTGTACCTCTTCATGTGGACAAGTCCCAGCACGATGAACACTCTGCAGGACGTCCCGGAGAACTTCCACCTCATCAACAACATCGCCACAGCGGTGACCATCATGTTGTCCAACCTGCTGGCCACGGGCATAGGTATCTCGGTCAGGCAACGGCGTGAGCATGAGGCCGAGATCGCGGCATGGGCTGCCCGGACAACGCAATTGGGCAAGGTCACCGAGCGCAACAGGATTGCACGCGAAATGCACGACGTCGTGGCTCACTCGTTGACGGTGATGATCAGTTTGTCGGACGGTGCGGCAGTGGTGGTCAAGAAGGATCCCGACCGCGCCGGCGACGTCCTGGGTGAGCTTTCCCGAACGGGCAGGGCTGCGCTTGCGGACATGCGCCGGGTCCTTGGAGTCCTCCGCGACGATTCCGGCCGACCGGCGCCCCTGACGCCGCTTGAGTCCGGGCTTAATCTGACCAAGCTCCTGGACGGATTCCGCACGGCCGGCCTGCCGCTGCACTACGCGCACACGGGGCCCGCGCTCCCGGCAGACCCGGCATTCGAGCTCACCGTTTACAGGATCGTGCAGGAATCGCTCACCAATGTACTCCGTTATGGCCGCTCCCTCAGCCGAGTGGATGTGCAGGTGGCCCGCGAGGGTGATTTCGTCACCATTGACGTGCTCGACGACGGCCGGGGAACCCGGGAGGGTGGCGAGTCAGTGGACAGCCTGGGCACGCGGCAGGGCATAGCTGGAATGCGTGAACGGGCAGGAATCTATGCTGGAATCGTTAGTGCCGGTCCAAGCAAGAGGGGAGGCTGGGCGGTCCACGCCGAGCTGCACTGGAACGGCGAAAAGGGGGAATAGTGGTAGAGAACGGCGTCATCAAGATTCTGCTGGTGGATGACCAGCCGCTGCTGAGGATGGGCTTTCGGCTGATCCTTGAAGGTGAAGAGAACTTCCGTGTGGTGGGCGAGGCATCGGACGGGAACGAGGCCGTCCGGCAGGTTCAGGAGCTGCAGCCGGATGTGGTGCTTATGGACGTCCGTATGCCCACTATGGATGGTATTGAAGCCACGCGCCGCATTTCGGACTCCGGCTCCGAAACGCGGGTCATCATCCTCACCACGTTTGACCTGGACGAATACGCCTTCTCGGGGCTGCAAGCGGGCGCTTCCGCTTTCCTGCTCAAGGATGTTGCCCCGGTGGAACTGGTGCACGCTGTTCGGCTCGTGGCCAGCGGGGATGCCGTTGTGGCTCCCCGGGTGACGCAGAGGCTGTTGGAGACGTACGTGCGCGGCACCGCCGTACCTGGCCAGTCTCCCGGCCCACACCGCGATCCGTTGTTGGACGATCTCACTCCACGCGAGACCGAGATCCTCACCACCATCGCCGAAGGGCTCTCCAACGCGGAGATAGCCCACAAGTTCTTCCTTTCCGAGGCCACTGTGAAGACCCATGTCCGCCGGATCCTCAGCAAGCTGCAACTGAGGGATCGTGTGCAGGTTGTGGTGTACGCGTACGAGACCGGACTTGTTGTGCCGAGCAACCCGGATTACTGAGGGACCTGTTTCTTCCATCGGGTCGCCATTGGTTCCGGCGAATACATAACGTGCAACATATGCATTAACAAATGTTTTTAATGACCATGCGCGGTGATTCTGTGTTACCTTCGTCACTACAGACGCCCTCCTTGGCACCCTCAGCTCGGATGTCCTCAGGCGTACCGTTCGCATCTGTCATTAACCGGAGACACCACATGGAACCCTCAGCACCTCTGCAACTGGACCATCTACCTGACGCCCCCACCTCTCCCGCCGAAACCGGGCTGCGCCGTACGATGGGTCCGCGGCACCTCATCATGATCGCGATGGGAGGTGTCATCGGATCGGGCTTGTTCCTAAGTTCGGGCTACACGATTTCCCAGGCAGGCCCTCTCGGCGCCGTCATTGCCTACCTGGTGGGCGCATTCGTGGTCTATCTGGTGATGGCCTGCCTTGGAGAACTCGCGATCGCCTACCCGGTGTCAGGCGCATTCCACATTTATGCCGCACGATCCATCGGTCCGGCCACGGGGTTCACCACGGCTTGGCTCTATTGGCTTTGCTGGGCCGTCGCGATCGGCTCTGAGTTCACAGCGTCAGGCCTGCTCATGCAGCGATGGTTCCCTGATGTCGAAGTTTGGGTGTGGTGCGTCGTATTTGCAGCAGTCCTTTTCGGATTCAATGCAATATCCTCCCGGTTCTTCGGAGAATCTGAATTCTGGTTCTCCATCGTTAAAGTGGGGGCGATCATTGCGCTGATCGTCCTTGGCGGCGCTGCACTCTTTGGATTCCAGCCGCTCGCGGAATCCGGTAACCATCCGTTCCTCTTTGAGAACTTCAACACCTCAGGCGGGCTCTTTCCCAACGGCTTCTCCGGAGTCCTGGTTACAGCCCTGGCAGTCTTCTATGCCTTCTCCGGATCCGAACTCATCGGCGTTGCTGCCGGTGAAACCACCGATCCTGCGCGGAACATCCCCAAGGCCATGCGTAGCACCGTCGTCCGCCTCCTGATCTTCTTCGTCGGTGCCATTGCCGTCATCGCAGCGACTGTTCCCTACGATCAGGTGGGACTGGATGAGAGTCCGTTCGTCACGGTGTTCTCCTCAGTGGGCATCCCCTATGCGGCTGACATCATGAACTTCGTCATCATCACGGCACTGTTGTCCGCCGGAAACAGCGGGCTTTTCTCCTGTGCACGCATGCTTTACTCGCTGTCCGATGAGGGACACGCGCCAAAAGCCCTCAAGCGATTGACGCGGCGCGGGATTCCCCTTGTTGCTCTTTCCGTCAGCATGATTGGCGGGCTGGCCTCGCTGGTCAGCAGCGTGGTTGCCCCGGAAACGGTGTACCTGGCCCTCGTTTCCGTGGCCGGATTCGCGGTGGTAGGTGTATGGATGTCAATCACGGCATCACACTTCTTCCACCGCCGGGCCTTCGTCCGAAATGGCGGGCAGGTGGCCGACCTTGCTTACAAGGCCCCGTTCTTCCCGCTGGTTCCCATCCTGGCATTCACTCTTTGCCTGATCTCACTGGTTGGAATCGCGTTCGATCCAAATCAGGTTGCTGCTCTGTACTTCGGTATTCCGTTCGTGGCCGCCTGCTACATCTACTTCCACTTCAGGCACGGACGCCCGGCGGTTAGGCAACTCCCCTGATTAATCAGGCAAAGGGCTTCACGGGCCGGACTTTCAGAGAGTCCAGCCCGTGAGGCCCTCAGGGTCTCGACCAAGGGACCTGATTCTTACCGCTGACATGGGCGTGCGAGAATGGCGTGAGCGCTTGGTGGAAGGAGCGGGTTTCGTGGAATTGTCACCGGAGGCGTCGTCTTTGGCACAGGGGCTTCGTCTCGTTCGGTTGGTTACTGACCGCGAAAAACAAGGCCGTCAGCTACTTGGCGTATCCCAGCTCGCGGCTGAGTTGGACATGGAGCAGAGCCGGGTTTCCCGATTGGCCCAGGAATTGTGCGATTTGGGGCTCCTTGAGCGGCTGGAGCGTGGACCGTTCCGTGCGGGACCGCGGTTCTTCAGCCTGGCTGCCTCCCTCAATGTTGGCTGGGTCCATGATTCGCGGGCAGAACTGGAAGAGCTGGTCTCATCTTTGGGGCTAAGGTCCCGGCTGTCAGTGCGCGACGGCGTCCGGGTTCTGTTATTGCGCTCGTCCACTAACAACTCGGTCCTGGGCGGGTTCGCCAAGCCCGGAATGGTCACACCGGTTTGGTGTACGGGCTCCGGGAGGGCGCTGCTGTGGGACCATTCCCAGCGTGAACTGGAAGCCCTGCTCAGGGATGTCAACTTCATTGGTGTTGGCGGGCCCGCTGCAGCCCATTCCGAAGCGGAAGTCGCCGCCCTCATGGAGCGCGACAGGCCCCAGGGTTTTGTATTAGCGGCCGAGGAGTTCGAGCACGGTGTGTGGGAACTGGCCGTACCTGTTCGGGATCCCGCGGGCGGCATCCTTGCGGCGCTCAGTGTTTTGGGCACCCGCTCCGATCTTGAGAAGGCGGCGCCCCAACTGGCCCCAGTTCTCCATTCGGCAGCGCACCGGCTCGGTTCCGCATCCGGTACTTAGGTTCAGGGCCTATTCAGGGGTTATGAAAGCCGTCCACCCACCATGGACTCAAGCCATGCCTGCCAGGAGTGGAGTGCAGTTGCGTATGTTTCGCGGTGCGGCTCAATCCGAGATTTGGGTCCAACAATCTGAAGGGCTGCGGCAACCTCCCCCTTGAAGTCGCGTATGGGGGCGGCCAGTGAGTAAAGTCCCGGCTCGGCTTCTTCATCCACGATCGAGTATCCCCGTGCGCGGGCATCATTGAGCCGCGCCAGGAAATCCTCCACGGAGGATGGCGTATTGGGTCCGTGTTTCACGAACTCAACAGACTCGAAGATCCTGCGGATTTCTCCGTCCGGGGCATCCCACAGAAGTGCTTGGCCGGCGTCGCTGCAATATGCGGGATAAGGACGTCCGAGCCACGATCCAACAAGGTTGGCACTGGCAGGCACTTGTTCGCCAATGGTGACAGTACTGTTTCCGCTGAGCACGCCAAGAAAGCATGCTTCATTGGTTTCGGATGCAAGGCCCTCCAGGGCGGTTAGACCGTCAGTCTTCAGCCGTTGTTCAGTGACCAGCTGCGCGTCCGTCAGGATGGTCCAACCCAGGCTGTATTTCCTGTGATCCCTGCGGGCCAGGAAACCCTCCTGCAAGGCGCCCTTGAGGCTTCGCGAGACTTGGCTGCGGTCCTTGTCCATGTCGGCCGCGACGTCGGCGACCGTCCCGCCGTCGTATCCTTGCGCGTGACGGGCCCCGACCGCAAGGATGGCCATCATGCCGCGGCCCATGCTTGAGGTCTTTGACATGGATTGATTCTAGCTATTGGCCGAAGGCCCCGGGACCCGCCCTGACGGCGGGCCCGGATGGGGGGTCCTAGTGGATGGCGAAAACCCTGGCCGGAAAACCGCTGCCTTCCAAGGGCTTGGCCCATGTAGCCACCAGGACGCCGCCTGCCTCGGGCACGTTGTCCAGGTTGGCAAGAAGTTCAATCTGCCATTTGTCGTGGGCCAGGACATAAGTTTCCAGGCTGAAGTCCTGTTGGGAAGTGGCGACGCCGGGATCAGTGTCCGTTTGTTCGTGGCCCACGGCAGCCACGGCTCGGTTCTCGATCAGATACTCCAGAACTTCCTGCGACCAGCCGGGGGTGTGGCTGACGCCGGCTTTGTCCCTGTTTGCCATTGCTTGGGCATCGGGCCAACGGTGGCTCCAGCCAGTGCGGAGCGCCACGAATGAACCTTCCAGGATGCGCCCGTTCCTCTCCTCCCACCCCTGAACGTCGGCGAGTGTTGGGGTGGCGTCTTCATCGAGGCGAACACGGTCACTGATATTCAGAACAACCAAGGGCAAGAGCATTTCTTCCACGGGTATCTGGTCGAGCGTTCGGCCACCCCGGACAAAATGCGACGGCGGATCCACATGGGTCCCCCATTGCCCGACTATCGAGTACCTGTGGGCAGTAAAGCCGTCCCCCTTTTCCATGTCGAAGAGGGCTTCACGGGACTCATCCGGAAAGGCCGCGAAGCGCGGTTGACCCGGGTGGAACGCATGCGTGAGATCGGTGTACGTCCTGCCTTGGAGCAGGGGCGCGAGCTGTTGCCATAACTGCGAATTCATCAAGCAACCCGGCTTTCCACTGCAGGAGCGTGGGCGCTGCTGGAGACACTCAGTGGTCCGGAGACTTCAATGACGGGCACTTCCCACGGGTGGATATCCACGATCTGCTGGACCAGCTGGTGAACCGCCTGGTCGGAGAGCGAATCATCGAAGTATGTGGTGAAGACAAATGTTGGCGAGATGGTTCTCTGCCCCACGCTGCCTAGTGTCGGGTTGGCACCTTCGGCGACGGTGAAGCCCTCGAACCCTGCTGAGGACTCGAAGACGTGGTGGTAGTTTCCGAAGCCGCCCAGTTCCGGGGTTTCGGTAAGTGCTTGGAGTAGCGATGCGATGCCTGCGTCGGACTCCAAGGCGTCCAGGTCGCCGCTGGCCAGCTGGGTCATGGTCTCAAGCGGGATGGGCCAGTGGATGCGCAGCTTTCGGACGGCTTTCAGTTCAATGTTCATGGGGCAATGCCTTCCTGGGGTGTGCTTACTGGGAGCAATGGTGGCACAACGTGACGAGCATTACAAGCATATGAAAATGTTTATATTGCATACTCGAGGCTATGGGCCGAGGAGGTCCCACTTTCATAGGCGCGCCACAGATTCAGCATGTACAAGGCACAGTGGGCGCGCGTTTGATGGATGCATGACTTCCCCTCAACAGCACCGGCCGACACCTGATGGTTCAGAACAGCCCCACCCAAACCACGATCGCGGCCTCGAATTCGACCTCTCCACGCTCCTGAACCGCCGACGCACGTTGGGCGTCCTGTTCGGTGCCGGGACGGCAGCAGCACTGGCTGCCTGTACGCCGGGTGCGGGAGGCGGCCCTGCCCCGGCGTCGTCGTCTTCCAGTGCCACGGCCACCCCAACGGAAAGTACGACGGCGGCCGGAACGCCTTCCCCCACAAGTACCGTGACGCGCGCACTCGCCGAATGCGGAGTCGAGATGCCGGAGGAAACGCTAGGCCCCTATCCCGGCGACGGTTCCAATGGACCGAATGTGCTCGAGGCATCAGGAGTGGTTCGAAAGGACATCACGTCCAGTTTCGGAAGCTCCACAACAAAGGCGACAGGCGTCCCGCTGACTTTCACCCTCACTCTCCTGGACAACGCCAACGGTTGCTCGCCGCTGGCAGGCGCGGCGGTCTATGCCTGGCACTGCGATCAGAACGGAAAGTATTCCCTATACGACTCGGGGCTGAAGAACGAGAACTATTTGCGCGGCGTCCAGGAGGCCGACAGCAACGGCCAAGTCTCGTTCAGCACCATTTACCCCGGTGCTTACAGCGGTCGATGGCCTCATATTCACTTTGAGGTATTTGAATCCATGAGCAACACTTCTGCCGCTGGCCAGGTGTTGGCAGTTTCCCAGATCGCCCTGGCTGAGGACGCGTGCAAGGACGTCTACGGCTCGTCGGGATATGAGTCGAGTGCCCGCAACTTCGCGAAAAGCACCCTGGCAGGGGACAACGTCTTTGGTGACGATGGAGGCATATATCAGCTGGCCACGATGTCTGGCTCGGTCCAGGGAGGCTACACAGCCGCGCTGAACGTCACCGTCTGACACAAAGCGATCGAAGAGCGCAGCTAGACTCGGGGGCATGCCTTCGAATGCCCCCGCAGCAGTTGACCACATCCAGGACCTCGGCGCGTACGTTTCGGCTTCGCCGTCCAGCTTCCATGCAGTGCACGAGGCTGGCAGGCGGCTTGATGGCGCCGGCTTCACCGCACTGGATGAACTGCAGCCGTGGGAAGGTGGCGCGGGTAAGTTCTATGTCATCCGCGATGGCGCCCTGATCGCGTGGGTCATTCCCGAAAGTGCCGGACCAACCACGGGCTTCAACATCCTGGGTGCCCACACGGACTCCCCTTCTTTCAAACTGAAGCCAAAGCCCACCACAGGCAAGTTCGGTTGGCTGCAGGCCGGCGTCGAGGTCTACGGCGGGCCGCTCCTTAACTCTTGGCTGGACCGCGAGCTGCAACTGGCCGGCCGCTTGGTGCTACGCGACGGCACGCAGCACCTGACTGCAACCGGCCCCCTCCTGCGGTTCCCGCAACTGGCCATCCACTTGGATCGTGGGGTTAATGACAATGGCCTCCTCCTGTCCAAGCAGCAGCACATGAACCCGGTTTTCGGGCTGGGTGATCCGGCCAACGAAGATCTTTTGGGCCTGCTTGCCGAGCGACTCGAGGGCATCACCGTTGATCCTGCAGACATCGGGGGTTACGACGTCGTGGTGGCGGACACGCAGGCACCTGCGGTTTTCGGCGCCAAGGGTGAGTTCTTCGCCTCGGGCCGCTTGGACAATCTTTCTTCGACGCACGCTGGCTTGGTGGCCTTGATTGAGCATGCGAAAGCAGGGCGGAAAGATGGCCCCATCGCGGTCCTGGCGGCGTTCGACCATGAAGAGATCGGTTCCAACTCGCGCTCCGGTGCTTGCGGGCCCATCCTTGAGGACGTTCTGACTCGTATCTCCGATGGTCTTGGCGCCTCGGTGAGCCAACGGCGGCAGTCCCTGGCGGCGTCGTTCTGTGTTTCTGCGGATGCCGGCCACGCCGTTCACCCGAACTACGCCGAGAGGCATGATCCAGTCAACCGTCCGGTACTCAACGGTGGACCGCTGTTGAAGATCAACGCCAACCAGCGTTATGCCACCGACGCCACGGGAGCTGCGCTTTGGGCGCGGCTGTGCGGGGAAGCAAATGTGCCGTACCAGGAATATGTCTCCAACAATGACCTTCCGTGCGGTTCCACCATCGGTCCACTGACCGCGACGCGGCTGGGGATAAGGACAGTCGATGTCGGCATCCCCCTGCTGTCCATGCATTCGGCACGGGAGTTGTGTGGCGTCGAGGACCCGCTTCGTTTGGCTTCTGTGGCGGAGCTGTTCTACCGAACCGACGCCTGATTTTCCGAGGCACGCCGACAAGGCCTCAAAGAGTCATTTCAGGGGCGTTTCCAAAGTTTTCTATAGGAAACTTTGGATGCTTATAATCATACTTTTTGTGCATGCTTCCTTTTTTGAGCACGGCAAAATGTACTTCCGCACAAGATTTTGCCCTGCGCGGATGGCTAGTGTGGGAAAGCCATGTGGCCCGCTGCACATCAACCCGGGCCCTCTCCAAAGACACTAAGGACGGCGCCGATCCATGCACGCTGACCAACAACTTTCAAAGTCCCTGAAGCCACGACACCTCTCCATGATCGCTATCGCCGGCGTGATTGGTGCTGGGCTGTTTGTGGGCTCCGGCGCCGCTATCCAACAGGCTGGCCCGGGCATCCTCGTCGCCTACTTGGCCGCTGGACTGGTGGTTATCCTCGTCATGAGGATGCTTGGCGAGATGGCTGCGGCCAACCCGGAGACGGGCTCCTTCTCCACGTATGCAGACAAGGCCCTTGGCCGGTGGGCAGGCTTCAGCATCGGCTGGCTGTATGCCTGGTTCTGGATCATCGTCCTCGGCATCGAAGCCACAGCAGGCGCTGCCATCATGCACCGCTGGGTTCCGGGCGTCGATCAGTGGGTTTGGGCGCTGGTGCTCATGGTGCTCCTGACATTGACGAACCTAGGCTCTGTGAAGTCCTACGGTGAGTTCGAATTCTGGTTCGCGTCCATTAAGGTCGCTGCGATCGTCATCTTCCTGCTCGCCGGCATTGCCGCGATCCTTGGCTTGATCCCAGGCGTTTCCGCGCCTGGCGTCGCCAACCTCCTGGATCAGGGTGGCTTCATGCCCAACGGTCCGGGCGCGGTCCTGGCTGGCATCCTCGTGGTGGTCTTCTCGTTCTTTGGGGCAGAGATTGCCACCATCGCCGCGGGCGAGTCCGAAAACCCCGTGGACGCCGTCAAGAAGGCCGTGAAGTCCACTGTTTGGCGCATCTTGATCTTCTACATCGGCTCCATTGCCATTGTGGTCACGCTCCTGCCGTGGAACAGCGCTTCAGTTGCCAAGAGCCCGTACGTCGCCGTGATCGAGCTCTACGGAATCCCGGGCGCCGGCACCATCATGGACATCGTGGTCCTCACCTCGGTGCTGTCATGCCTGAACTCCGGTCTTTACACCGCCAGCCGCATGTTGTTCTCGCTCTCGCAGCGCGGCGACGCCCCCAAATCCTGGACCAAGATCTCCAAGCGTGGCGTTCCCGCCGCAGCGGTTCTTGCTTCCACCGTGGTCGGGTTCATCACCGTTGGCCTGAACTACGTGGCACCGGACACCGTGTTCCTGTTCCTCGTCAACACCTCTGGCGCCATCGCTTTGTTCGTGTGGCTGGTCATCGCCAGCTCACAGCTCATCCTCCGCCGCCGAATGGGCACCGCCGCCAAGGACCTCGACCTCAAGATGTGGTTCTTCCCGTACCTCACGTGGATCGCGATTGGAAGCATCGTCGCGCTCATCATCGGCATGGTGATACTTGAATCCACGCGCGAATCGCTTTTCCTCTCGCTGGCCCTGGCTGCGGTTGTCGTCGCCATCGGTGTGTTCCGGTATCGCAAGCGCGGCACCCCGTCCGCTCCGGTGGGTGACACGGATGCCGAGCCTGTGACGTTGGGTTCCGGTCCGGCGTCGTAAGCGTCCTTTTCGTTCGGGGCAGCCGCCGTCAGCGTTCGACGGCGGCTGCCCCTTTTCGTGGTTAAGGCACCTCAACGGGGAGGTACTGGATGGGTCCGGGGCATTCTGCGCCAGTAGTGTTCGGAACACCCGGAATCGCAGGGATGTCGAAGACGGCGTCCCGCTGGCGTTTGCCTGACTCCTTGACCACAACGCGAACCTTGGCCAGCACGCTGGGCGGGGAGGTTGTCTGCTCGGCAGCGAGGTATGGAGGCTCCTGAGGAACGAGCCAGCGGCCATCCGTCTGCTGCTGGAGGGGCCGGGGCGTGCAGTTTTCTCCGAAACACGCCTGAACACGGCTTGGAGTGGAGGCGACTTTTAGCTCGATCGGCGTGGTGTTTCCAATGGTTGGGCACACACGCGACTTGTCCACCGCTAACCACACCAGTCCGCCGATCGCGGCCACCAGAATGATCGCGGCAACCCAAATCAGCCGGGGCTTCATGGCAAGTAGCCTACGCCTGGCACGCCACCGGGAACTGGGCTTCTTGGGCGGCGGTGTGGGCTACTGGGCCAAGCCAATAACGAGGTTGATGGTGACGGCCAGGATGACTGTGCCGAACAGGTACGAAAGAAGGCTGTGCTTTAGGGCCTCAAGCCGGATCTTGTGGTTGCCCAGATTGGTGTCTGAGACCTGGTACGTCATGCCCAGGCTGGTGGCGAGGTAGGCGAAGTCCGTGTACTGCGGTGGGCGATCCTGGTTAAAACTGATGCCGCCCACTTCACCACCGGCATCGGCTTCAGGGCTGTAGTAGAGCTCGGCATAGCGCAGGGTGAAGAGCGTTTGGACCAGCATCCAGGACAGGGCTACGCACGCCAGGGAGAGCGCGGCCGAGTAGAAGCGCGTGTCCGCTCCTTCAGTGTGCGAGTTGACGATCACCGCGGCAGCGGCGGCGATGCTGGCCAGGTTTGCGACGAGGATCAGCACGTCAGTGACCCCACGGGACGGGTCCTCGGATGTCGCGTGTTGCTGGGTCTCGGCTGGATCCATCCGCGCTATCACCAGCCACACCCATCCAACATAGATCAGTGCGGCCGTGGCCCAGCCGACGGCCGTTGCATCGACCCAGCTGCCTGCGATGCCCGTGACCACGAAGGCTGCGGCGCCGGCTGCCACCATGACAACGAAACGCAACCGGCTGCGCCTAATTCTCAGTGCATCCATGCCCCCACCCTAGCCCGAGTTTCCCCTTTGATCCGGGGGATTGGGACGCAGGAATCCACGGAATGGGCATCCTCGTGTTAGTGTCTTTGTCGCTGTTACGGAGAAAAACGAAACACTCTTTCTCCGATCACCCTGCGCGGGTGGCGGAATGGCAGACGCGCTAGCTTGAGGTGCTAGTCCTCGAAAGGGGGTGGGGGTTCAAATCCCCCTCCGCGCACAGGAAACCCCTGGAAGGTCAATGATCTTCCAGGGGTTTTGTCGTTTGCGGCTCTCGGCGGGAGCTGGCACGTTCGCTCCCTGGCTCAGTTATCCACATACGGCGACTGGCAGGTTTCGGTCCAAGACACCACCGAATAGCTTTGAGTGCAGGAGATGCACTAAGATATTGAAGTCTGTGTTGCGCCCTCCTTCCGAGTCTTCGGCGGGGGAGCGAGCCACAGCATCGCAAATGAACCTCCTGTTACGGAAATACCGTAACCGCTTAGCCCAAAGGAGGTGGGTTCACATATGCGTCCTTACGAATTGATGGTAATCATCGACCCCGAGGTCGAAGAGCGTACCGTAGAGCCGTCGCTTCAGAAGTTCCTCAATGTCATCACCACCGATGGTGGAACCATCGAAAAGGTTGACATCTGGGGCCGTCGCCGTCTGGCATACGACATCAAGAAGAAGTCCGAAGGTATCTACGCAGTGGTGAACTTCACCGCTGAGCCGGCTACCGCCAAGGAACTTGACCGCCAGCTGTCTCTTAACGAGACGATCATGCGCACCAAGATCATCCGCCCCGAAGACCAGAAGGTCGTTGCTGAGTAATCAGCCCCTTCCAGATCTTTACACCGCAGGAACGAACAAGGAGGCAGTAGATGGCAGGCGAAACCACTATTACGGTCATCGGTAATCTCACCAATGACCCCGAGCTGCGGTTCACCCCGTCTGGCTCAGCAGTAGCGAACTTCACCATCGCTTCTACTCCCCGGACCTTTGACCGTCAGTCGAATGAGTGGAAGGACGGGGAAACCCTGTTCCTCCGCGCTTCCGTCTGGCGTGAAGCAGCCGAGAACGTGGCCGAGTCCCTCACAAAGGGCATGCGCGTCATTGTTTCCGGCCGTTTGAAGAGCCGTTCCTACGAAACCAAGGAAGGCGAGAAGCGCACCGTTATCGAGCTCGAGGTCGATGAAATCGGTCCGAGCCTGCGTTACGCGAACGCCAAAGTCAACCGTACCCAGCGCTCCGGTGGCCAGTTCGGCGCCGGAAACGGTGGCCAGGGTGGCTTCGGTGGCGGTAACGCCGGTGGCTTTGGAGGAGGCGCTGCAGCTGGTGCAAGCCAGGGCGGCAACTCCGGTGGAAACTGGGGCGGCAACCAGCCCGCACAGCAGGATGACCCTTGGGCTACGCCCGGTGTCAGTAATGCAGGCGGCTGGGGCAACGGCCCGGATTCCGAACCTCCCTTCTAAACACAAAGAAAAAGTCCGACGCCGGAACCCGCCGGGACTGCCGCGAGGCACCCGGGCGACTACCGCCGTCGAACACCACCATCCCGTGGATCAATATCCACGGGCTCCATAGAAAAGGAGCTCCACGATGGCTAAGGCTGAACTCCGTAAGCCCAAACCAAAGTCCAACCCCTTGAAGGCCGCTGACATCACTGTCATCGACTACAAGGACGTAGCACTGCTGCGCAAGTTCATCTCCGACCGCGGAAAGATCCGCGCTCGTCGCGTTACTGGCGTTACCGTTCAGGAACAGCGCAAGATCGCCCAGGCAATCAAGAACGCCCGCGAAGTTGCTCTGCTGCCTTACTCCGGCGCTGGCCGCGGCTAAGGGAAGGGATTAACTAACATGGCAAAGCTCATTCTGACCCACGAAGTAACCGGTCTCGGTGCTGCTGGCGACGTTGTCGAGGTCAAGGACGGTTACGCACGTAACTTCCTGCTGCCCCGCGGCTTCGCTCTGACCTGGACCAAGGGTGGCGAGAAGCAGGTTGAGTCCATCAAGGCTGCCCGCGCTGCTCGTGCCCACGCTTCTGTTGAAGCTGCACAGGCACAGGCTCAGGCTCTGTCCTCCAAGAAGGTCAAGCTCGAGGTGAAGGCCGGCGAGTCCGGTCGTCTCTTCGGCACCGTCAAGCCTGCTGATGTCGCTGCTGCCGTTGAGGCCGCTGGCCTCGGCGCCATCGACAAGCGCAACGTTGAACTGCCGAACCACATCAAGTCTGTCGGTTCGTACCAGGCCAACGTTCGCCTGCACGAGGATGTTTCCGCTGTTATCGACCTCGAGGTCGTTGCAGGGAAGTAGTCTCTGACTGCTTAGAAGGACCCCCGTCACCGGTTTCCGGTGGCGGGGGTCCTTTGCTTAAGGGGACGGTGTGTGGAGCTCCGACATGACGTGTTGGTAGCCCGCCCGGATCATCTCTGCGAGAACCTCACGGTCCACGTCGTCCAGCCGGTTGATGTACAAACATGCGGCTCCGGTCTTGTGCTTGCCCAACTCGGGAAGCAGACGGTCGGCGTCGGGACCGTACGTGAGGCCATAGAGTGCCAGGTTCGCCTTGCGCGGTGAGAATCCGACGGCGGCAGAGTCACCTTCGCGTCCACTCTCGTATTTGTAGTGGTAGCTGCCGAAACCCACGATCGTCGGCCCCCACATGACCCCTTCCTTACCAGTGATCTCCTGCATCATCCTCCGCAGCTCCAACCCATCGGCGCGCCGGCCAGGGGGCTCCACAGCGGACAGGAATTCATCCACGGACATGCCCGTGGGCTGGGTCTTGTTCTCTGCCATGCTCGTAGTTTCGCAGACACGCGGTTGGCCGACCACCCAGTGATAGCCTGCAGCGGTGACTTCAGAATCCTTGCGTATCCGACCGTTCCACCAGGTTGACGTCTTCTCTGCCCAGCCGTATGGCGGTAATCCCCTCGCAGTTGTGGTTGACGCAGAGGGCCTAAGCAGCGAGGCGATGCAGCACTTCGCCAACTGGACCAACCTCTCCGAGACCACTTTCCTTCTTCCTCCCACGGATCCGCGTGCCGATTACCGCGTGCGTATCTTCACGGGCAGCGAGGAGTTCCCGTTCGCTGGGCACCCAACCCTTGGTTCCGCTCACACCTGGCTGCAGGCCGGGGGAGAACCAAAGACGGACGGCGTGCTGGTGCAGGAATGCGGCGCAGGTTTGGTCCGGGTGAAGAACGACGCCGGCAGGCTGGCTTTTGCTGCACCACCACTGACCCGCTTCGAGGCCGTGGACGCTGCCGTTCGTTCCCAGCTGGCAGCCGGTCTTAGGCTTCCGGAGGACTCCTTGCTGGACGCATCATGGCTGGTAAATGGCCCGGAGTGGGTTGGTGTCCTACTCGAGTCTGCAGAACAGGTCCTGGCGATTGAACCGGATCTGGTGGCGATGGGTGACCTCAAGGTCGGGGTGATCGGCCCACACGAGCCAGGTTCCGACGTCGACTTTGAGGTGCGGACCTTCATTCCCGGCGACGCCATGGTGGAAGATCCCGTGACTGGCAGTTTCAACGCCGGTGCAGCGCAGTGGCTGATCGGCAGCGGCCGGGCGCCTGAACAATATATGGCGGCGCAGGGCACGGCCCTGGGCAGGGCGGGTCGCATCCATGTGAAGGCTGAGGACGGGGACATCTGGATCGGCGGGGCATCGGCTACTTGCATCCAGGGCACCGTGCTGCTGTAGCTCTAAACGGCCCGGGGATTGGCGTCACCTCCGGCGAGCGTTTAGCGTGAGACTTATGTCAGCATCCGATGCTTCCGCGAAGGCCAACGGCAACCCTCTGCTTGTCCTTGGCAAGATCACGTCCATCCTGGATGCTTTTTCCCTATCGAAACCGGTGCTGCAGCTGAGCGACATTCGCGAATACACGGGTATGCCCACATCCACCGTGCAACGTCTGGTCACCAACCTGACGTCGCAAGGATTCCTGGACCGGGAGGGCGATGCTTACCGCATCGGTATGCGGATGGCATATTGGGCCGCTCCTGCCACGCGTGGCATGGAAGTGGTGGACATCCTGAGCCCGCTACTCAAGACGTTGCGGGACAACACCGGGGAAACGGCGTGCTTCTTCAAGGCAGAACAGCACTACCGGGTCTGTGTTGCCATGGCCGACACACGTCACGCGCTCCGTCGCGAGATGCACCTTGGCAAGATCATCCCGCTCCACGCAGGTTCGGCGGGCAGGGTCCTGCTCGCGTGGTCTCCTGAATTGATGGAGGCCGTCCTCCGCGACCCGTTGGAGCCCATTACCGACTACACGATTACCAGTTCGGAGGAATTGGAGATCGCAGTCAAGAAGACGCGGGCTGATGGCTTTGCTATCACCGTGGGGGAGCGGGAAGACGGAGCCTCCGGGCTCTCGGCGCCGGTGTTCGATTCAGCTGCTGCCCTGGTGGGCGCAGTCACCATCAGTGGCCCTACGCTGCGGATGCCACTGGAGACGTGCCAGGCGTGGGTGGAACCTTTGCTCGCGACAGCGGAACATATGACCAGACTCATTGGCGGGCGGTTCCCGGGGGAGTCGTAGGGGCTGGCAACGGTGAATGGGCAGTAACCAAAACGGGTGTACACACGAGGAGCACATTATGGATTCTGCACGGACTTTTGAAGCGATCACCATTATTTTCAATCCCAACAGCACGGGAAATGCGCCCGAGCTTGCTGAGAAATTGCAGGTAAAGCTGAAGGACACCCTCACTTACGCACCTGAGATTACGCTCCAGCCCACTGAACATGCTGGACATGCCGTGGAGTTGGCCCGGAAGGCTGCGGCAAGGGGAGGTGACGTTCTGGTTGTCTCTGTGAGCGGTGACGGCGGCTACAACGAGGTTGTCAACGGCGTTATGCAGGCGGGAAACCCGCAGGCGGTATGTGCAGTCATGGCTGCGGGCAACGCCAATGACCACCGACGGATCACGGGAACCAAGCCACTGGAAGAGGCTATTGTTGAGGGCCACGTCCGGAAGATTGACCTCCTGAGCATTCACACAGGTCAAAAGGAAGGCCAGCCGTTGGAGTACGCGCATTCCTATATCGGATTCGGCCTCACACCTGTTGTGGCCACCGAGCTCGAAAAAGGAAGCAAGGGAGCCCTGACTGAAATGGTCTCCGTCATCAAGACCTTCTCAAAATTCAAGCCATTCGCCATCCGCACATCCGATGGCAAACGCCGTAAATTCGACAGTCTGGTTTTCGCCAACATCCCCGAAATGGCCAAATACGCCACACTCAGTGAGGCCGACGATCACCCCTCTGACGGAAAATTCGAAGTTATCGTCTTTCCGCACATGCCCAAATGGCGCGTGCTGCTGACAGCCCTCCGCGCAACTACCCAGGGCCTGGGCGATCAGCCGAGCGTGAGCAGCTACGACTTCACTACGCTCAAACCCTTGCCGTACCAGATGGACGGTGAAGTGAAGACGGTGGAAGCCAATGTGAAAGTCAGGGTGGAATGCGCTCCGGCCGCTCTGGCTACAGTCGGCTAAGGAGCAGTTCTTCTCGGGGGTGCCGGAATCGGAGTGGCCAGCGCTACATCCCAGCCGACGCCCAAGCCCCAAGTAGCTGCGCATGCGCCCGCTGTCGTGTTAGGTGACGCCGCCTTCGAGAAGAATTCCGCTGGCCAAACGTATGGCCTTCCAACTGAGGTCGATGGGGTTTCCGTTGAACCGGACCTGATTCGGGCGTATGCAACCAACGATCGAATCGGGTATGTCAAGAACAACGAACGAAAAGTAGCAACTGGCGATCCATCGCTGTTCAAGTCGCCAGAAGAGGCATTGCATTGGCAGGCAAACCGGGCCAAGGGTCCGGTGAGTATCCCGGTTTTACGACCTCGACGGCGTCACCGTCATAGGTGAGTTCGTCTTCTCGGAGGGGACCGTCACGTCGAGTACTGAAAAATTGGAATACCCTAATGAGCGGCTCCGCCACAGGCCGCCGTCACGAAGTCGTAGATACGCCCACGCAACTCATTCGATGCTGCAACTTTCAGTACGCCTTCCCGTGCCCCCACCGAAATCCTTAATGGCAACAGTGTTCCCACTTTGTCCTCGGCCACCGCATGCGGGTCGCAACGCGCCGGACGGATCGTCAAGGGCACCTCTTTCGGGGCGGTGCCGGACGATATCGCGATGGCCCGCGGCCAGGGGTCCGCGGGCGGTTCGGCCAGCAGGGTGGTTCCGTCGATGGAGTTAATCGTTAGCTTTTGCGTCGACTCACCATGAGTGCCCGCAGGGGTAATGACAAGACGCACGACGGCGGTTCGACCATCTGGGGCCACCTCAAGATCGGGATCCAGGACGATGGCAGCTACGGCCGCAGCATCGGCTGCCAAGCACAGCTCGTCGGCGTTCCGGGGCAGGACGTTGAACGGGTCCCGTGCCCCAACCGAGGTTTCTGCGGGTCCCTTAGCTGGCTCCGAGTAATAAACGATGGCCTTGAGGGGTTCAGTGGGCGACTGACTGCAACGTGGAGCGGGTAAGTCGGCGGGAAGGCTCTTGGGCTGTCGGGGCGGTAGTTCCAGGACACCGGTTGTTGGCTCCCAGACGATGTCCTTTTCAAACAACGGGGAATTCAGCCGCGCACCACTCACGGTAAGGGGAGTGTCTGTGGTGTTGGTGAGCTCTATGAGGATGGCTTGCTTGCCGTATTGGTCGCGCGACTGGTTAACCTCCACGGCGATGGGCTGTGCCTCAGAGGTGGTCGGCCGTCCTTGGCGGGGGGAACCGTCACATGAGGCCAGTGGCAGGGTGGACAACAGGGCTACGCATGCCGCCCAATGACGCCACTCCCTGATGACCATGCCAACAGTGTAGGCGGCCTATGGCGGACAATTTATAAGCATGCTTAGCTTAGTCTCACCATAGATGCCGAAGGCACACAGAAGGGAACTCCATGTCCACCGTTACCCAGCTGTTCAAGTCGTCTGCCGCGGACGTCTGGAACGTCATCGCCGACGGTTGGCTGTACTCCGGGTGGGTTGTTGGCGCCTCAAGGATTCGCGCGGTGGATGACCAGTGGCCACAGGTCGGTTCCAAACTCCATCACTCCGTGGGAGCCTGGCCGCTTCTCCTCAACGACAGCACCAGCGTCACCGCCGTAGAACCTGGCCGGAGCCTGGAGCTCTTAGCCCGTGGCTGGCCCGTAGGTGAGGCAAAGGTCCGCATCACTTTGGAGGACCTGGGTGGCAATCAGTGCCGCGTCTCTATGGCCGAAGACGCGATCCGGGGCCCCGGAAAGGTGGTGCCAAAGGCACTCAGGGATCCTATGATCACCGTCCGCAACCGGGAGACTCTGCGGCGGCTGGAACTAATGGCGGCTGGCGGAGCGGGGAAGGGATGACCCAGTCGAAAGCCGCAGCCCTGGAGCGCGCGCCTTGGGCAGCCTTTGAACGGTTGGGCTCGCCCAGCTCTGCCAGCAGCTTTTCGGACAGGACCACGAGTTCGCCAAAGACGTGCGGCGTGAGCCATTCGGGACGCGTGGCAAACAGGATGTCCTCGCTGGAGGTGTTGCCGCTGGCGCCGGGCGCGAACGGGCAACCACCCAGGCCGCCCAAAGCGCCGTCCACCATTGCGGCCCCCGCTTGAATTGCAGCGAGCGTGTTGGCCACGCCCAGGCCCCAAGTGTCGTGACCGTGATAAACGATCCGCCGGGCAGGGGATTCATCCCGCACCCGCGTGATCAGGCTGGACACCTGGGCAGGAACGGCCTGCCCAAGGGTGTCGCAGATGACGATGTCCGTGGTGCCCTCGGCCCGGGGATCGTTGGCAATGGCCAGGATGCGCTCCTCCGGTACGTAGCCTTCGAAAGGACAGGTGAAGGATGTCGCAATGCACAACTGAATCTGGCCGTTCATTGTACGTGCATACTCAACGGCTTCAGGCAGAGCAGCAAGGCTCTCGTCCGTGGTCCGGCCGATGTTCGCCTTATTATGTGAATCCGACGCAGACAGGCAGTACTGGAAATTCCGCGCGCCTGCAGCTGCTGCCTTGGCAACATGGCCGGGTGTCGCTACCCAGATCCAGCACTTTTCGAGTTCCTCGGGAGTGAGGGCCTGGACAACTTCGAGAGTGTTGGCCATGGTGGGGACGAGGTCCGCGCGCGCCATGGATCCGAGCTCGATCGCCGGGACGCCCAGGCGCAGCAGCTCCCGCACTGTTTCGATCTTCTGCTCCGTCGGCAAGAGCTTACCGGTGAGCTGCAGCCCGTCCCTCAAGGTGACGTCCCTCAGGATGGCGTTTCCCAGAGTGGTGCCCAGTGCTGTGGCGTGCGTGCTTTCAAAACGGTTCATGGTCGGACAGCCTCCTCGCGGCCGGAAGCCGCATCGATTTGCGCAGCATCCAAGTGGAGGAGCCCGCCAAGGATTTCTTCAGTGTTTTCGCCAAGGTCCGGGCCAAGGTTCCGGATGGGCAGGGACTGGTCCCCGATAACGGGAACGATGCCCGGGAAACCGACTCCCGGCAGGATCTCTTCGCCCGTCGAAACGTCGAACTTTTGGATCATGTTGCGGGCCGCGTACTGGCTATCCGTGCTGATGTCCGCGGCTGTGTAGATGGGACCAGCCGGAACCCCAGCTGCGTCCAGGGCTGCCAAAGCTTCGGGTGCTGTCAGTTGCGCGGACCACTCGCCGATGGCTTGGTCCAGTTCTTCGCGGCGTGCCCAGCGTCCGGCGTTGCTCTGCAGCTCCGGGTCCTCGGCGAGGTCCGCTCGGCCGATGGTCTCCATGTACCGCTGGTAAATGGAGTCCCCGTTTCCGGCCACCACAATGCTGGCACCGTCCTTACACACGTACGCGTTCGAGGGCGCAATGCCTTCCATACGGCCGCCAACGCGCTGCCGGTCCACGCCATAGGCCTGGTAGTCCGGAATGAGCGATTCCATCATGGAGAACATCGCCTCATTCAGCGCGACGTCGATGATGCGCTCGGTGAGCGGCACAGCGCCAGCCGAGTCCCGGCGTCGTGCTTCACGCTGGTAGAGGCTCATCATGGAGCCGAAGGCGGCGTAAAGGCCCGCGATCGAGTCTCCGATGGAGACGCCCACGCGGACCGGCGCGCGGTCTGGATCGCCCACCAGGTTGCGGAACCCGCTATACGCCTCGGCGACGGCGGCAAAACCGGGCCGCTCGGACAGTGGACCCGTCTGCCCAAAGGCGGAGATACGGGTGACGATGAGGTCCGGGTTGGCCTGGTTGAGGACTTCGGGCCCGAGACCCCATTTCTCCAGCGTGCCAGGACGGAAGTTCTCCAGCAGGATGTCGCACTTTGCAACGAGCGCCAGCACGGCCTGCCTGCCCGCTTGCGTTCGGAGATCCAGGACCACTGACTTCTTGTTGCGGTTCAGCGTGCGGTAGAGCATGGACGTATTGCCCTTGTGGAGGCGCCAGTTGCGGAGCTCGTCGCCGGTGCCCGGACGCTCGACCTTGATGACTTCAGCGCCGAAATCGGCAAGCAGCCTGCCGGCCGTGGGAGCGGCGATGTAATTGCCGAGTTCGAGGACTCGGACGCCGTCCAACGGGGCGATTGTTTGGTGTGTCATGGTCTTCTCTCGTGCGTGCTTTCGTGATGGGACGGTTGGCGGGGCGTTTAGAACAGCAGGCTCATGGGCAGGATCAGCAGGATTGCGACCACGGAGGCTACCGAAACTCCCACCGTGACCGATTTCAATGCACCCCTCACACTCTGGCCTAAAAGGGACTGCAGGAGCCAGAACGTGTTGCTGGTGACGTGAACCATGAAGAGCGAGCCAGCGCCGGCGGCGAGGGCGAGCAGTACTGGATCCAGGCCGATCGCGGGAGCGATGGGTGCCAGCAGGCCAGCTGCCGTAATGGCGGACAGGGTGACGGACCCGACGGCGATATGCAGCACTGCGGCGATGGCCCAGACCACCAGCAAGGGGGCGACGGTGCTCGCTGAGAAGAAGCCACCAAGGATGTCGCCGAGGCCCGCGGCCTTTACCGTGGCCGCGAGGGATCCGCCCACACCGGTGAGGATCAGGATCTGTCCGCTTTCCTTGAAGCCGACAGTGAGGGCCTCCTCAACCTTCTTCTGCCCGATGGATGCGCGGGTGACCAGGCACGTACCAATGAGTCCGATGAGAAGGGCGATGACAGGTTCGCCAAGCAGCTGTAGCCAGGGGAGATCAATCTTGAAAATCTGCAGGATGGCTCCCGCGCCGATGAGGATCAGGGAAGTCAGGAGCGGTGCAAAGAGCATGATCAGCGGCTTCTCTTTGCTCTCGCGTTCGGCAACAGCCACTGCTGCGCCGATTGGCTTCGTGTTGGAGCCGGCTGGGGACTCGCTGGCGGTACTTGTTGCGGGGAGGGCACCGCTGGTCGGCTCCTCGCCCTCGCTGTCTTCCTCCGCCACGAAGGTGTGGTCCTCGTCCTTGGCTTCATTCCAGAATCCGCGGCGGAAGAGGAACGTCATGATGGCAATCGAAATGATGATGGTGGGAATAACCAGCAACAGGCCGAAGAGCAGCATCTTGCCGAGTGGAACGTTGAGGAGGCCAGCCAGGGCCAGCGACGCAACGCCCGGAACCGTAAAGACAATGCCGCATTCCAGGGCGATGGCCATGGCGGTTGCCATGCGGGCTGTGCCCAATTTTCCGATTTTCGGGGCGAGTTTGCGGGCCAGCGGGGCTGAGATGACGAGCAGGACGTCCAGGAAGATCGACTGAAGGAGCGTGCCTATTGCCAGGCCCATCGTGTAAGGCAGGCGTTTCGGGCCAAAGGTCTTGAGCAGATGCTCCACAAGGCGCCGGATGGCGCCGCTCTGATTGAGGATGGAGCCCATTAAGACGCCGAAGGCGATGAGTAGGCCGACGTCCACCATGATCTCGCCGAAGCCGGACGTAATGGTCTTCACGGTCTCTTCGACGCCGAGGCCGACGGCCAAACCCAGGTACACGGAGGCGATGACTAGGGAAATGACGGGGTTGACTCTGAAGCGGACGATCAGCACGACGGCGGCCAGGACCGCTACAGCTGTGTTGATCAGAACAGCAATGTCTGGCATGGGGAATCCGATCGTTGGGCCTTCCACTCTGAAGGCTTGAAATTGATGCGCGCCGTGAGACAAGCCACATCGTTGATCCCATATTATGAGTTTGAACTCATAATGCAAGCGTCTCGGCAAATTAGACTGATCCAATGGCTTTCCTGATACGTCCGGCTCGTGAGGGTGACGTTCCTGGCATCACTGAAGTAGAGCTCACCGCCGGGCGAACTTCTCCCGCCGCCGCTTGGAAGTTCGGAGCTGGAATCAGTGCCGCGATCATGGATTCGCATCGGCTGGTCCTGGTGGCCGAACCGACACCAGACGTGCCCGGGGACGGAAGTTCCGCCGTCGTGGGTTGGGCCAAAACGCACTACTGGGAATATCCCGACGGACCTGCCCCTGCGGGCTATTACCTCGGCGGAATCACGGTCGCCCGGCGTTTTCGTCGCCAAGGCGTGGCGGCTGCGCTGACGGAGGGGAGGTTGGAGTGGATCTGGGGGCGGGCGGATCCGGCCTGGTATGTGGTCAACGCCCGAAATCAAGCGTCGCTCGCCCTCCACCAGCGCTGGGGCTTTCAGGAGGTGGCCCGCGGGCCGGGATTCCACACGGTGACGTTCGACGGCGGCGAGGGACTGTTGCTCAAGGCGTCGCGTCCGAAGGTCTAAGAAGGGGGACGCGGGCGATTTCAGTGCATGCCTTCGCTATGTAGCTCCAGCGACCTAGCATGGTCCACAGGTACACCAACTGGGGGAGTGTGTAATGGGGCCATTGGAATCGTCTCAAGCCAACGTGACTAACAAGGCAACAGTCCGGACGGGTGCTGGAGGCGATTCCCCTATAGGTCCCGGCTCCCGTGCAGCTTTGCGGACCAGGCGCAGGCGGCCTTCGCGACTGAGGAAACTCGACCTGGCCATCATCCTCGTTCTGATCATCCTTCTCGCCCTTTCCGCTACTCCCTGGCCCTCCGCCATGTTGATTCGCAGCGTTTTTGAGCGCGGAGCGCAGTCCACCATTGACGAGATGGCACCGTACGTCCCCGACACTCCCTTGGAGGAGCGGGGCGGTGTTGTTTATAAGCCCGGTTCTTCGTTCGATGTTTTCAGCCCCGCGGGCGCTACCGCTGCGCTCCCCACGATCGTTTGGATCCACGGCGGTGCGTGGATTTCCGGGGTTCAAGGCGATGTGGAACCCTATCTTCGGATTCTTGCAGCTGAGGGTTACACGACAATTGGGGTGAGCTACCCGATCGCGCCTGAGGCCGTCTATCCCACGGCCGTACGGGACATCAACGATGCCCTTGGCTATATCAAGGCGCACGCCGCTGAATTGAATGTGGACACCACCCGTATTGTCCTGGCCGGTGATTCTGCAGGAGCGCAGTTGGCCAGCCAAATGACCACTCTCACTGTTAACCCGGAGTATGCCAACCTGATGGGGATCGAACCCGCGCTCCAGAAATCGGACCTTGCCGCTACCATCCTCCATTGCGGTGTATATGATCTCCGGGCTATGGCCGACCTCAATGGCTTGGTCGCCTGGGGTTTCAAAACCTCCCTGTGGGCATACACGGGAACGAAGGATTGGTCCTCCACATATGCGGGCAGTACCATGTCCACCATTGATTTTGTGACCAAGGATTTCCCGCCGACCTTCATCAGTGGGGGCAACGGCGATGGTCTGACGTGGCTTCAGTCGGTTCCGTACGGCAATCGCCTGAAAGAAGCTGGCGTGCCCGTAACGGAGCTCTTTTGGGCTGCGGACCACAACCCCGAGCTTCCCCACGAGTACCAGTTCCACCTGAATTACACGGAGGCACGCGATGCCAGGGACAAGACTTTCGACTTCCTGTCCACGCACGCCGCCAGGGCGAAGTGAACTAAATGCGGGGAAGAGTGGAGTACGGGCGGCTCGGGAGGTGTCCGGCTGACCACGGCCGAACGGGAGGTTCCAGTGGAATCTCCCCGCGGCCGTCGCGGATCACCAACGCCACCGTGCCTATCGCCGCGGCAAGGGAAGCCGCACCCAACAGGACCAGGACCACAACCAAAGCCACAGACATCGCCATGCACCTCTAGCCCTAATTTTACCGTCGTTCGTCGGTCATCACTCGGATGCGCCGTGGCTCTTTCCGCGGTGCGTATGAATAGTCGCGGTCCGTGGGAATAATACTGTCCATGACCAGCAGGGAGAGCGGTAAGCGGGAAGCCTTGGACCCAGCAAGTGGCACCGCGGAACACACCGCTGCCGCCTTCCCGCTGCCCGAATCCATGACCGGCAGGGCCAGTCCCGCGAAAGCGGCGGTGGGCGACAAGCCCGTCTTCGCCTACATCGCCAGCCTTCCGCAGCCGCAGCGAGGCATCGCTGAAACGATCGATGACTTGGCGGCCAGGACGCTGCCGGAACTTCAGCGCTCCGTGAAGTGGGGCATGGCCTACTACGGTGTGGGCGATGGATGGTGCTTCAGCTCCGGAGGCTTTGCCGGCCACGTCAAGCTCATGTTCATCAACGGCGCCACCCTCGAGCCGGTACCACCGGTGACACCGGTCGGCATGGGTAAATCGACGCGGGGCGTGGAGCTCGAATCCGTGGCCGACATCGACGAAGACCAAATCGCAGCGTGGATGAAGCAAGTGACTGCAAAGCCCGGCGTTGGGGGCCCGAAGCACTGACCGCCTGCGGGAATAGTTCGTGATGCTCCCTCGTTCACTCATTTAGATGCATATGCATGTAAGCTGGGAATGAACGAGCAACAGGAGAATGCCATGGAAACCCGCCGCATCACCGTCCTTTCCGCCGGACTCGGCGTCCCGTCATCGAGCCGACTGCTGGCTGACCAACTGGCCGCCTCTGCCGAGCGGCAGTTGCGCGCGGCAGGCTATGAGGTGAGGATCGACGTCGTCGAGTTGCGAGACCTGGCAGTGGACATCGCAAACAACTTCGTGACCGGCTATGCCGCGCCGCGCCTCGCAGAGGTGATTGCCGGCGTCGAGGATTCAGACGGAATCATCGCCGTCAGCCCCGTTTTCAGCGCGTCCTATAGCGGCCTCTTCAAGTCTTTCATCGACGTCCTGGACCCCAAGTCCCTCGATGGCAAGGCCGTACTGCTTGGCGCCACAGGCGGCACCGACCGCCACCAGATGGTCCTGGACTACGCCATGCGGCCGCTGTTCAGCTACCTGAGGACCCGTACGGCTGCCACCGGCGTGTTCGCCGGACCCCAGGACTGGGGAAACGACGACGGCGGCTCGCCCCTTTCGGCGCGAGTGGACCGGGCGGCCGGTGAACTCGTGCAACTGCTCAGCGGCGCCCAGCCGGGGCGCAAGACCCCAGCCCTGGAGTCACTGCCATTCGAACAGCTGCTGGCCGGCATTTCAGCTGGCCGGTAGTCCGAACTTTTCATCGGGTCCGGTCGTTGGGCCAAGCATGAAGTGTCCTGTGGATTCCATTGACCTGGTGATGAGCGAACGAAGCGGCGTGGAGATTGACTACTGCCCGCAGTGCCGGGGTGTATGGCTGGACCGCGGTGAGCTGGACAAGATCATTGATCGGGTCGCCGCCGAAACCATGCCGGCCCCTGCGAGGCAGGCCCCCACCCCGCCGCAGCCTCCGATCGCACCGCCGCCCGTCTACAACCCTTTTGAATCGCGGCCGCAACAACCCCGCTACGATGACCGCGGCGATCGCCGCGACGATGACCGCCGGGATTATGAGCGCAGGGGTGACTATGACCGCCGCGACGAGTATGGCCGTAAACGCAAGAAGAAGGAAGGCTTCCTGGGGGACCTGTTCGATTTCTAACCGAGGTTAGTCTTCCAGGAGTTCGATGAATTCACGCGCCTGTTTGATGGTGATGTCCGAGTGGCGTGTCAGTGCCAGTGCTGCGCCCTCCACATCACCGCTTTTTGCCAAGGTCCGGATTCGTCCATAGATCTCGTCGTTGAGCATGTTGCTGCTCACCTCGCGCGTCACATCGCCCTTGCTGACGATCGCCCGGTACCGGTACGGGAAGCGCTCGGGCTCGTCGTCGTCGTCCGACAAAAGATCCTTGGGCTGCGCCTCCGGCTTGAAGGGCTGGGGGTGCGCGGCCAGAGCGCCGACGGCGTCACGTGACGCCCGTAGGCCCTCACCAGTGGCCTGCAGATACAGCTTGATCGCTGCCATGCCCTGGCCTTGGGCAATAAGCGAGTAGAGCCGCCTGTGCTGTTCCTCGTTCAGCTTCGCCGCCGATTCTTTCGCCAGCTGGACAGGATCCTTGGGGGAGCTGGCCGCAGCTACACCTGCCTTTGTCTCCGCCGAACGCTTGCGGAAGGAACGCATAAGCAGCAATACGCCCGCAATGACCGCGATCAAAATTACGAGCGGGATAAACAAGGAATCCATGGCGTTGTCAGAGCCGATCTACATAGTTCTTAGCGGTGAGTAAGTCTGAATGGGTGGCCTGGCGGAAGACTTTGATGGCCTCGATCTTGCGCCCGCTGCGGACCAGGTTCTGCAAGTCGAAGGCGAGCTGGGGATTGAGTTGGCCATTGGGAAGCACCGCTGGCTGGTGCCCGGTTTGAGCGCCGGCCGTCCTGGCAGCTTGAGCCTGATGAGCAGCCCGGCTTTGTTCCGTCTGCTGGGTGTGCTGGGCCTCGTTCTGGCTTGGCTTGGTGGAAGCCTCGATTTTGGCGCGGGCAGCAAGGGCCGCCTGGACTTGGGAAGCTTGGTGCGCTGCGGAGCGAGCCGCAAGCTCGTGTTGATAGCGCTCGGCATCCGAAAGACCTGTGTCGCGCGGTTTGAAGGCCGCTGAAAGCGCCCACAGCAGGCCCAGGAGGACAATTAGCGGAAGGGCAATCATCAGCACGTCACCAAAGTTCATCCCCATGCTTAGAGCTTATGCCAGAACTTGGTTATCCACAGCACATTCCATTCCCGGCATAGACTTCTGAGAGGACAGTGTCAAATTAAGGCCCTCTTTGTAAGATGCATCGCATTTGCGGCATGTTTAGCATGGATTTTGAGCTCGGACGACCATCCGGACCAGCTGGTTCTGTGGATGATTTTTCCCCAAAACTTTCTTTGCTCCACAGGCTGTGATGAACGTTTTCGCAGGTCAGAGCCTAGTTGCCGCAAAAAAAATTCTCTATCCACAGGGTAACGCACAGACTGTGCACAACGTGGGGGCGGTATTCCACAGGTTATCCACATGTGTGCTTGACAGTGGACTTTGCACCCGGACCGCGCACCGCTAACGTGGCTCGGGTACCTGTTTCAGTATGGAAATTGCCCTCTCAGTGACCTCTAAGCAGCCGCGCGCAAACATGCTTGGGGAGACTTCTGTGGATAAGTTGTGGAAATTGGGGAAAGCCGAAAATTGTCGGACCTCTATGGATATAACAGGAGCACTCGGCTGGTCCGGAGGCTCGGGCAATCCATCCCAGGTACACCTGCGCTTTACGCACCACTGAGGGACTAACTCTCTGCAGCGGTACACAAATGGAGGACGGCTTTGTCAGTTACGCACTTGGACTCAATCGAGGGCGCACGCTCTTCGGACTCGAGCCGGAAACCTCCGCAGGACATCCCCGCCGAGCAGTCAGTCCTTGGCGGCATGATGTTGTCCAAGGACGCAATCGCCGACGTCGTCGAAATCGTCCGTGGCCACGACTTCTACCGTCCCGCCCACGAGACCATTTACGAGTCGATCATTGACCTCTACGGCCGCGGCGAACCTGCCGACGCCGTTACGGTCTCCGATGAGCTGACCAAGCGCGGAGAGATCAACAGGATCGGCGGACCGGCCTACCTGCACGAGCTCATCCAAACCGTTCCCACGGCCGCGAACGCAGGCTATTACGCCGAGATCGTCGCAGAGCGCGCAGTCTTGCGCCGACTCGTGAACGCCGGCACCAAGATTGTCCAGATGGGCTACGGCCAGGATGGCGAAGTGGAAGACCTCGTCAACCAGGCACAGGCCGAGGTCTACGCGGTTGCTGAAAAGCGCACTGCCGAAGACTACGTGGCGTTGAAGGACGTCATGGAGTCCACTGTGGACGAGATCGAGGCTTCCGGGCATCGCGGCGAAGGCATGGTTGGCGTTCCCACCGGTTTCTACGAGCTCGACGAACTGACCCACGGCCTCCACCCGGGGCAGATGATCGTTATCGCCGCCCGTCCTGCGGTCGGTAAGTCCACGTTCGCGTTGGACTTCGCCCGCTCCGCCGCTATCAAGAACAACCTGGCCACAGTCATGTTCTCCCTCGAAATGGGCCGGAACGAGATCGCGATGCGTCTGCTCTCAGCCGAAGCCACCATCGGGCTGCAGGACCTTCGCAAGGGCACTATCAAGGACGAGCAGTGGTCCAAGATCGCCACCACCATGGGCCGCATGAACGACGCCCCGCTGTTCATTGACGACAGCCCCAATATGTCGCTCATGGAAATCAGGGCAAAGTGCCGCCGACTGAAGCAGCAGCATGACCTCAAGCTCGTGATCCTCGACTACCTCCAGCTGATGAGCTCGGGCAAGAAAGTGGAGTCCCGCCAGCAGGAAGTCTCCGAGTTCTCGCGTGCCCTCAAGCTGCTCGCCAAGGAACTTCAGGTTCCCGTCATTGCGCTGTCGCAGCTGAACCGTGGTTCCGAACAGCGTCAGGACAAACGACCCATGGTGTCCGACCTCCGTGAATCCGGTTCCATCGAGCAGGATGCCGACATGGTCATCCTGCTCCACCGAGAAGACGTCTACGACAAAGAATCGCCACGTGCTGGCGAGGCCGACATCCTCATCGCCAAGCACCGTAACGGCCCCACCAAAGACATCGTAGTGGCGTTCCAAGGCCACTACTCGCGTTTCGCCAACATGGCTGGCGATGCCGGCGGTGGGGGCGGGTTCTAGATTCAGCCGCGGGGCCCGGCTTGCGGGAATGGGGGAGGGCCCACGATTTCGATGCCGCCATTCACACGTCCTGATTCCCTGATGCGGTCAAAATCCACCGCCTGAGCCTCGCCGTTGGTGCCGAGAGGTTCGCTGGCGCCGTCGTAAAAGGCCTGCGTGCTGCCTGGCGTGTGGAGGCATAAAACGCGGGTTCCGTCCTGAAGAACTTTGAAGGCGTGGGGGACGCCGCGCGGTGCGATGGTCACTCCGCCCGCGGCGACGCGATGCTCCTCACCGTCCATGTTCATCAGGATCTCTCCGGCCAGTATGTACATGGTCTCGTCGGAATCGGGATGGGTATGCATGGGTGTGACTTTGTTGAGGGACATCTCGTCTTCAAACAGGAGGAACGCGCCTGCCGTCTCGTCTCCCGTCGCCTTCCATGTGTGCACCCCGCCGCCGAAGAACCAGCGCCTCGCGCCTTCGCCTGGCTGCCGGATGATTGCTGATGCCGCCTTCGTCGTCTCCATGATGCTCGCCTCGATGCGTGGTAGGAAGACTTATGAGACGTATGTCTCATAACAAGACTCATGTACCATGAGTGGTATCTCAAGAGCCTACGTTGACGTTGGTCGGACCGGTCAAGAACGCCGTACGCTGGATACCCTCCTCGGGCAGCACGTTCCCTGATCGCGTCCGGCGTCTCTCCCACAGTGGATGAAGCCGCCCAAGCGGCAGGGATCCCGCGGAGTACTGCCTACAGGTATTTCTCCGGGCAGAGGGAGCTACTGGCTGCCGCCCATCCTGAGACCGCGCGAACATCCCTCCTTCCGGAATCGCCGCCAGAGGGCGTGGCGGAGCGGCTGGACGCCGTAGTGGTCGAGTTCCTCAAGATCATTATTGAGACGGAAGCACAGCAACGAACCATGCTTCGGCTTTCCCTTGAGGGGACGATCGGTGAAGGCCGTAGCCTTCCGCTCCGGCAGGGCAGGGCCATAGCTTGGATCACCGAAGCGCTTGCCCCAATGCAAAAGACAATGACAGATCAGGACCTTCATCAGCTGGTACTGGCCATCCGAAGTGCCATAGGCATCGAGTCCCTGGTCTGGCTGACCGATGTTGGGGGCCTTAGCCGTGAGGACGCAGTGGCCTCGATGCGGTGGACAGCGAGGGCCTTGTTGTCCCATGCGCTCGCTAGGGGACTCCCAGGCGGCTCATAAACCGATCTCGCCGGGCCGTGCTATGAGCAGGGCACGGCGACCGGTTAGCGCCGGGGAAGCACCATCAGGTACCCGGTGGGGAGCGCGCTGCTCCAGCGTCGCGGCTCCCGGACCACGAATTGTGTCGCCAGCTGATCCGGGGTCAGCAGGCTGTTGGGGGCAGGTGATGGCCCCCACTGCCCACTCCCATAGGGGAACAGCGGATCCAGGACGCGTACTCCGGTAACCGTGATTTCCGGGAATTGGGCAGGATCGCCGAGTGACTCGAATCCGCTCATTACCCAGGCGTGGCGGCCACTCCACATGACCAGCCCAACGGGGCGGCCCGTACTGGCCATGGCGCGCGCCGCAGCCTGCAGGGCATCCTCGTAGTCGGCAATGCTGACAACTTCGTAGGGACCCATCCCAACGGCGGTCAGCACCGCTGCCCAACCGAAGGGGTTGGCGCCGTTGAATGAATCGGAGGACCTCATTCGCGCCATTTCCCACAGTTCGCTCTGCTGGGCGCGGCCGGCCCAGGTACCGCCGCCCGTGTCGTCGATGAGGTTGCGCGTCATCTGTATGCTCGCCGCGACGCACCAGTCGAACGTGTACTGCGGTACGAAGTCGCCCTCTTGGTAGAGGTTAAGGGAGTACGGCTGAGGCGTTCCCACCGGTGCCGGGACTGGTACCGGCACCGAAGTTGGGCTGGGGGCAGCCTGCGGGGGTGCTTGAGTGGCGAGGGCGACTTCCCCGGCCACTGGATGCGCGGACTCGACTGGTTGCGGCTGGTTGGAGGCGGCCTCGTCCACGCCGGTCGCGGACGAACAGCCTGAAAGGAGGACGGCCAGGGCGAAGGACCAAGCCAGTAGACGGGCACGGGCACCGGTCATGGTCCAGTTTATCGCGAGGCAGGAGCGCCCCGAAGGCCTAGCAGCCCTCGAAGTCGCTGAGCACCTTGACCTTCGCGGCCGAGCCGGATTCGGGGTCGAACGCGTAGCCGATCCATTCCTTGGCTAGCCGGCGGGCCAGCTCCACGCCCACAACGCGCTGGCCCATGGTGAGGACCTGGCAGTCGTTGGACAGAATGGATCGCTCCACGGAGAAGGAATCGTGTGCAGCTGTAGCCCGGATGCCCGGAACCTTGTTTGCCGCGATGGCCACGCCGATCCCAGTCCCGCAGAACAGGATGGCCCGATCGGCTTTGCCCTCGCGGATCATTTCACCGGCTGCAATTCCCACATACGGGTAGGGCTTGGTGAAGTCCTCGTCCGCGCGGTTCACGCCGATGTCAATCACTTCGGTGATCCGCGAGTCCGCTGAGAGGTCGGCCAGGATCTGGTCTTTGTAATCAACGCCTGCTTCGTCGGCGCCCACAATGATACGCATGTGATCCTCCTAGTTGCTCGTTGCGAAGTTGCTTGCCGTGACAGGAACTGCGGCGAAATGCGGCCCGACGGCGGCAAACACCATGGCGAGCGACGTCGCCCCGGGATCCGGCGTACCGATGCTCTTCTCGGCCAGCGGCCTCGCTCGGCCCTTGAGGGGACGAAGTTCCGCGGTGGCTGCAGCGGCCTTGGCAGCGTCGGCCGCGGCAGCGGACCAAGCATCCTCGGGCGCAGTGCCAGCAGAGATAAGGGCCTCAAGCGAGGAAGCGAACGGCAGCAGCGCGTCCACCATTGTCTTGTCACCGATCTCGGCCTTGCCAAGGCTGGTGATGCGGTCCGCGAAGGCGCGAATAGACTCGGCGAGGACCACCGGCGTCGGGGTTTCTGCGTCTCCCAGCCGCTCGCCAAAGGCGCGCAGTCCGGCGCCCCACAGGACGCCCGACGTACCGCCGGCCTTATCGGCCCAGGCGTCACCGGCGGCGATCAACACGGAGCCGGCTCCGGCGCCGCGTTCGGACGCAACAGATGCCGCGGCGAGGGCTGCCGCGGATCCGCGGACCATGCCGCGGCCGTGGTCGCCGTCGCCGGCGATTGCGTCCATGTCGCCCAGTTTTGCTTCGGAGTCCCGCAACAGGTCGGCAGTAGCGTCCAGGGCGGAGAGGCATTGCGCAGCATATTCGCGCGATTCGCTTGTGGCGGAGTAGTCAACAGCGGCAGCGGCAGAAGCGTCGACCCCAGAGTCTTCGGCCGAAGCAACCTCGAAGCCAACAGCCCCACGACGGTACGCCGGCGTCAGCGCGGGAGCGGTCCAGTACTGCTCAAGCTCGTCATCCAGCCATGTGAGCGTCAGCGAAACGCCGGCCATGTCCAGGCTGGTCACCAGCTCGCCAACCTCCGGCATGACAAGCGTGTAGCCGGCCTCGCGGAGGAGGGGAGCCACCGTGCGCCACAGGACAAAGAGTTCTTCGTGCTTGGTGGAACCCAAACCGTTGAGGATCACGGCCAGCCGCGTTGAACCGGACTCCGGCGTCTCAGCCAGCACGCGTCGGACGAGTTCCTGGCCAAGCTCGACGGCGGACGGCAGCTCGGTATCGAACAGTCCAGGCTCGCCGTGGATACCCAGGCCCAGGCCCATCTGCCCCTCGGGAAGACGGAACAACGGCTGATCGGCCCCCGGGAAGGTACAACCACTGAATGCCGTGCCGATGGTCTTGGTAAGGCTGTTGGCCTTGCGTCCCACACGGACCACCGAGGCGAGGTCGAGCCCGGCCTCGGCCGCTGCACCCATGACTTTGAAGACCACGAAGTCCCCGGCAATCCCGCGACGCTTCTCGGCCTCGTGCGGGGCTGCGCTGGCGATGTCGTCCGTGACCAGCACGTTTTCTGCCGGGATACCCTCGGCGTTCAAGCGTTCGGTGGCCATGCCGAAGTTCATGACGTCGCCGGCGTAGTTGCCGTACGTGAAGACGACGCCGGCGCCGGAGTCGGCAGCCTTGGCCACGGAGTAGGCCTGCTGGGTGGAGGGCGAAGTGAAGATGTTGCCCACCACGGCACCGTCAGCGAAGCCCGGTCCGATGATGCCTGCGAAGGCCGGGTAGTGTCCGGAGCCGCCGCCGGTGATGACGGCGACCTTCGGAGTTGCCGGGCGGCTGCGGCGGACTGCGCCGCCTTCTACCTGGCGGACAAGGTCCGAGTGGGCGTCACAGAAACCGGCGAGGGCTTCGTCAGCGAAGTCGGCGGGATCGTTGAAGATTCTGGTCATAGTGGGTCCTGGGTTTCCTTCGAGCAGCTCGAATTAGTGGATGTGGCTGCCGCCGTTGATGTCGATGGTGGTGCCGGTCAGGTATGCGGAGTCCTCGGAGGAGAGGAACGTGATGACGGCGGCAACTTCCTCGGTGGTGGCGTTGCGGCCCAAGGGGATGCCTGCGTTGATGGCGGCTTCCTGTTCTTCGGTGCTGCCGACGCGGATGTTGGTGTCCACGGCGCCGGGGGTGATGGCATTGACGGTCACGCCGGTATCGCCGATTTCCCGGGCGAGTGCCTTGGTGAAGCCGAGGATGGCGGCCTTTGCTGCGGAGTAGGGGACCTTGCCGAACACGCCGCCGCCGCGCTGTGCGGAGACCGAGGACATGTTGACGATGCGGCCCCAGCCGTTGGCGATCATGTCCGGAAGGAAGGCCTTGGTGACCAGGTAAGTGCCGGTCGCGTTGACGTCCATGACCTTGTGCCACAGCTCAAGGGTGGTTTCCAGGAAAGGAACGGGGGACGTAATGCCGGCGATGTTGGCCAGGGCGCCGACGGGCGGGAGGTTTCCGGCGGCAACTTCCGCGGTCACGGCGGCCTGGGCTGCGGTGACGGAAGCTTCGTTGGCAACGTCGATTTCGTAGCCGAATGCAGGGACGTTGAACTCGTTGGCAATTTCGGCAGCAACCTTGGCGGACTTCTCGCCGTCGAGGTCCAGAATGGCAATGCCCCAGCCCTGGTTGGCATAGCGGCGGGCGGTGGTCAGGCCGATGCCGCGATCGGAGGTAGCTCCGGTGAGGACGGCGGTGCGCTGGATGGTGGTCATGGTGCTCCTTGAATGGTGGTTGTTGGAAAAGTTCAGATGAGGTCTGTGATGTAACTGGCCGCCTTGGCTGCGCCTGCCGGGCGTTCATCGTGGGTGACGTCCCGGGTTTCGAGCTCCAGGGAGAAGTGACCGGTGTAGCCAACTTCCCGCAGGGCTGCGAGTCCGGCAGCGAAGTCGGCCTTGCCATTGCCGATGCTGAGGTTGATGTTCCCCGGCTCGTTTTCTGTGGCCGAAACGGCGTCGCGTAGGTGGACGTGTTTGATGCTGGCGGAGAAGCGATCAACGAAGTCCACGGGGTCGCCTCCAGAGGCCACAATGTGGCTGAAGTCCATGACGATTCCGACGTCCGAACCGGCCAGGCGGTCTGCGAGCAGTTGCGCGCGTTCCGTGTTCCAGCACAGCCGGTAGTAGTGCAGGGATTCGGTCCACAGCTCGACGCCGACCTCTTTGGCGCGAGCAGACGCCTGGATCAATTGAGCTGCCACAGCGTCGATGTCCTCTTCCAAGCTCTTCACGGGGTCATGGTCGATCGCGCCGCACGGCAGGACCAGAGCGTTCGCACCCGTCTTGGCCGCCAAGGCGAGCAGCATCTCAAGGTGCCGATCGCGCGCTTCCTGCGCACCGGCGTCGAGCGTTGCGTTCAGGTCCCCAACATCGCCGTTTACCGAGCGGACGCGCAGGCCCGAGTAATTTACGACGGCGGCAACCGCCCCCACTGCCTCGGCGTCCAGTACGTAGGGCACATGGTCGCAAACGCCGGGCAACGCGCCAAGGTCGATTTCTTCGAAGCCGAGGCCACCCATTGTTTTCAGGGCCGTCCCCAAATCGTGGTGGCGGAAGCTGATGGAAGAACAGCCCAGTCGGTGATGGAACATCGTCGTTGATCCTCAAGTTGGGGCCCTCGCCAGAGAAGGCCTTAGTGATGGAGACCACGTTAGCCGGGTTGACTGTTGACAGTCAACCTTTGAAGTTGACTGTTGACATTGCTGGTGTCCTCGGTCACAGTTGACGTATTATGTTGACTGTCGACAGTGGGGTTGCCGAAGAAGCGCCTCACTCTTCGAAAGGGAAATACACAAATGAGCAATGAAGCTCTGACCATGCGTGGTCCGGTTCATGGAACCAAGGAAGCAAAGCGCGTCGCCGTCGGTTCGGGCGTTGGCGCAGTCATCGAAACCTACGATTTCATCGGTTTCGGCACAGCCGCTGCACTGTACTTCGGTACAGCGTTCTTCCCGGGCGCCGACCCGGTGACTGGCACCCTGGCCTCCTTCGCGACCCTCGGCGTCGGCTTCGCTGCCCGTCCGTTGGGCGGAATCATAGGTGGCCACCTCGGCGACAAGCTCGGCCGCAAGCCGGTCCTGGTGGCTTCGCTCATCCTGATGGGCCTGGCAACCTTCGCTATCGGCCTGCTGCCCACGTACCAGCAGGTGGGCCTCCTGGCTCCCGCGCTCCTGGTGATCGTACGAGTCATCCAAGGCCTGGCCTTCGGTGCCGAGTGGGGCGGCGCCATTCTCATGAGTTACGAGCACGCGCCATGGCGGAAGAAGGGCCAGTTCACGGGAATCGTGCAGGCCGGCTTCCCGGTTGGCCTGTTGCTTGCAAACCTCGTCTTCCTCAGCAGCGTCGGACTCGGCAGTGAATGGGCCTGGCGCGTACCGTTCCTCGCGAGCATCGTGCTGGTTGCCGTGGGCCTCATCATCCGCTCCAAGGTTCCCGAGTCGCCGGTCTTCGAGGACGTCAAATCCAAGGGCGACATCGTGAAGTCTCCCATTGTGGATGTCATCAAGACCGACTGGCGCAACATCGTCCGTGGCATCGGCCTCCGTATTGCTGAAACCGCCGGTTACGCAGTGTCCGTGACCTACATGATTTCCTACCTGCACACCAACAAGCTGGCGGACAAGACTGAAACCCTGGTGGCGCTCTGCGTTGCAGCCGGCATCGGTATCTTCGCCACATACTTCTGGGGAAAGCTCACAGACAAAGTTGGTCGCCGTCCCGTCTACATCTGGTCCACCGCCTTCGCCGTCGTCTTCGGCATCCCGATGTTCATGCTGGTCAACACTGGCTTGTTCCTGCTGATCATCGCGACCATCGTCGTCGCCTATGCCGTGTGCCAGAACTCCCTCGCCGGCGCCCAGGGCGCCTGGTTCCCGGAGTTGTTCCAAGCCAAGACCCGTTCATCCGGAGCTTCGCTGTCCTACCAGATCTCTGCCATGGTCTCCGGCTTCACCCCCTTCATCACCACCCTGCTGTTCGTCAGCATGGGCTGGATCGGACCGGCGCTGCTGTTCAGCTTCTACGCAGCCATCGGCCTGTGGGCAGCACTGATCACCCGGGAAACCTGGGGCAAGCGTGAGCGTACGCTCGCCGAAGAAGCCGCCAGCAAAACTCCCCAGACGGTAAACGCCTAAGCAGCCATCGACGTCGGGCGCGTACTCCCCATCGGCACGCGCCCGACTCCGGAAGGAAACCAGTGACTCTCTCATCAGTTGAAACGGCTCCGGCCGCTCCCGCGGCCGAGCGGGTAGAGCGCATCAGTGCCGCCGCCTACCGCATCCGCCACCACGCCCTGACCATGGGCGAGGTCCAAGGCCAGGGTTACGTTGGCCAAGCCCTCGGCGCCGCTGACATGCTGGCTGCCGTCTACGCCGACCAGCTGACGTACCGTGCCGAAGACCCGCACTGGGAGGGACGCGACCGCTTCCTTCTCTCTACGGGCCACTACGCGATCGGCCATTACGCGGCGTTGGCCGAAGCCGGAATCGTGCCTGTAGCTGAGCTCGAAACGTACGGCTCCGACGATTCCCGCCTCCCGATGTCCGGCATGTCCACCTACACCCCGGGCATGGAGATCTCCGGCGGTTCGCTGGGCCACGGCCTGACGATCGCCGTCGGAATGGCTTTGGGCCTGCGTCTCCAAAGCTCCGCGTCCCGCGTGATTAACTTCCTCTCCGATGGTGAGCTGGATGAGGGATCCACGTGGGAGGCCGCCATGGGTGCGCACCACCACCAGCTCGGGAACCTCACTGCAATGGTGGACATCAACGCCCTCCAGGCCGACGGCGCCACGGATACCGTGCTGCGCACCGAACCGGTCACCGAGAAGTGGGAAGCGTTCGGTTGGTACACCCAGCGCGTGGACGGGAACGACGTCGGTGCGCTGCTGGCAGCGTTCGACAACATTGGTTCTCAGTCAGCGGCTACCGGGCGGCCATCCGTGATCCTCTGCGACACCAAAGTTGGACGCGGCGTGCCGCTCTTGGAAACCCGCGAAAAGGCGCACTTCATGCGCATCGAAGAACACGAATGGCAGATCTGCCGCGATCAGCTGACCGCAGGATACGAAGGGACGGCTTCAGCATGAGCACAGTTACGACGGCGGCGGGTTCGGCAGGTTCGGCGGCCAAGCCGAAGCTGAAAACCTCCGCCATGATCGCGTCCTTTGCGGACCCCGGCCAAAAGACGACTTCGGCGCCGTTTGGGCACGCGCTGGTCAAGGCTGCCGAGGCCGATTCGCGGATTGTTGGACTCACGGCGGACCTTGGCAAGTACACGGACATGCACATTTTCGCCAAGGCCTTCCCGGACCGGTTCTTCCAGATGGGTATGGCCGAGCAGCTCCTCTTCGGAGCCGCAGCGGGCATGGCCGAGACGGGACTCATTCCGTTCGCGTCCACCTATTCGGTGTTCGCCGCTCGCCGTGCGTACGACTTCCTGTGCCTGGATATCGCCGAGCCGAACCTCAACGTCAACATTGTTGGCGGGCTTCCCGGCCTGACCACCGGCTACGGACCGAGCCACCAGGCCACCGAGGACATGGCGATCTTCCGCGGCATGCCCAACCTGACCATCGTGGATCCCTGCGACTCCGTGGACATCGAGCAGGCTGTTCCGCAGCTCGCGGCCTCGGATGGACCAACGTACCTGAGACTCCTGCGCGGCAACGTACCCACTGTCCTGGACGCGTACGACTACAAGTTCGAGCTCGGCAAGGCCAAGGTCCTGCGAGGCGGCAACGACGTCGTGTTCGTATCCTCAGGTCTGATGACCATGCGTGCCTTGCAGGCTGCAGATGCACTTGCCAAGCACAACGTGGATGTCGCCGTAGTGCACACGCCAACCATCAAGCCGTTCGACTCCGCAACCGTGCTGGCCGAAATCAACACTGACCGCTTGGCCGTCACGCTGGAAAACCACACGGTTGTTGGCGGTCTGTTCGAAACTGTAGCGTCCGCCGTCGTAACCGCCGGCCTGGGCAAGCGCGTGGTTCCCATCGCGCTTCCGGACCAGTTCCTCGACGCCGGCGCGTTGCCAACGCTGCACGAGCGATACGGCCTGTCAGTGGACCGGATCGTAGCCAAGGTGCTGGCTGAACTGGGCTGAATTATTGTTCCGACAGTGGTGCGGGACTGGCAGTTGCTGCCGGTCCCGCACCACTGCCCGTAGTATCAACAGTTAACACCAGACTGTTAGCAGTCGCCCATAGAATTTGAGGACACACCATGGCCGCCACCGCATCCCTGCTGGGACTGGAGAAGAAGAGCCTGCGCGAACAGGCACTCGCCGCTCTGCGTAGTGCGATCACCAGCGGTGAGCTGGAGCCTGGGCGGCACCTCGTGGAAACCGAACTGTCTGAAATGCTGCAGATCAGCCGAGGCACACTCCGGGAAGCCCTGCGCCAACTGGAGCAAGAAGGCCTGGTCTCCGCCGGTGCCCGGGGTCGGCTCTCCGTGCGGCACCTCGACGTCAAGGAGATCCGGGACATCTTCGCTGTCCGTGGAGTCCTTGAATCCCTGGCCGCCCGGACCCTTAGCGAGATGCCGGATAAGGAGACCGCGCTCGCGCAGTTGCGTGCCGCCGTCGACAATATGGACAAGGCCGCGAAGTCATCCTTGGAGGAACGGATCGAATCCGACCTCGAATTCCACCGCACCCTCTGCCGCCTCTCCGGGAATGAGACGCTGCTGCACTCGTGGGAATCCCTGGAGGGTTCCATCCGGATGTCCATCATGTTCGCCGGGCTGGAGCGCGCCACCCGGAACATGAGCGTGGGCCGGCATCACGACATTGTTGCTGCGATCGAAACCGGAAATGCCGCCAAGGCCCGCGAGACCATCATCTCGCACATGAATGGTGCGGCGGAGAACTTGGTGGGGTAGTACTGCCAGCCGTTTTTGTTAGGGCTGTCGCCTAGTGTGCGAGGCATGACTGAATCACGCGAGTTGGACCTTCCTGCCAGCTACACGGAGCTCTTGGACCGAGCTAGTTGCCCGCCGCCTTCAGCAGATGATCAGGCAGCCGGTTTCCCGGCGCCCGGCCGCGGATTTCCAGGAGCTCGCGCGCGTGAGCGTGCAGCTTCTTGTCCTCGTCGGACACGGGAACCCACTCGGGGATGGGTACCGCCGTTCCCGTTTCATCCCGGGCCACCATGACGGTGAGGCAGTACGTGGTCAGGTTCATCTCGCGGGTTTTGGGATCACCGGAGCGGACGTGGACGGCAATGTGCATGCCCTTTGCACCGGTGTAAACGAGGCGCGCCTCTACTTCCACGACGTGTCCGATTAGCAGTGGCCGGTAGAAGCGAACGCCGCCCGAGAACACTGCAACGGTGTCCTTGCCGCAGTAGCGCGACGCACACACGTATGCCGCCTCGTCGATCCATTTCATGACGATGCCGCCGTGGACCTTTCCGCCCCAGTTCACGTCAGTAGGGGACGCCATGAACCGCAGGACGACGCGCTCGGCCGTACCGGCGTCGGTATATTCCTGGGCGTTCATCGCATTGACGATCTGTTCACGGACTTCAATTCGGGCAAGTGCGTGATCACGTTGTTCGATCTCCTCCGGAGTGGAGGGCTCGAACTGTGGCACAGGGATCGGCTTTCCATCAGGCCCGACGGCCACGAAAATCACCATGCACTGGCTGTGCATCGTCTCCGGTCCCCCCTTGGGATCGCGGGAGCTGACCACCGTGTGGATGTGCATGGAGGAACGGCCGGTGTAAACGATGGTGGACGTTACCTCCACCATGTCGCCGCTGTTCACCGGATCCGTGAAGTGGATATTGCCCACGTACGCCGTGACGCAATACGACTTCGCCCAGCCCACAGCCGCCGCATAAGCAGCCTTGTCCACCCACTCGAGGACTGTGCCGGCATCGACCGAACCACTGTGTCCGACGTCGGTAGGGGCCGCCAGGAAGCGGAGGGTCACAGAATTGGTGGCAGTCTCGCTCATGCTCGAAGTTTACTGTCGACGGGTTTCTGTTACGTGTCTTAAGAAGTGAAGCGCTGTCCGGGTGGCCGGACCGTCTGCCCCGCCGATTCGATGGTTCGCTGCGCACAGTGCCGGGCGAACCATCGAATGCGCAGCAAACCACCGAAATGGACAGACCGGCGGCGACGCATGCGGGTATCGACTTGATACATAAATGAGAATCAATATCATTTAACCCATGCCTCATCATTCCACCCATATTTCCCCCGCCCCAACCACCCCGAGACGTCGGTTCCCCGCAAAGCCGCTTGCCGCCGTCGGGCTTTCCGCCCTTCTGTTGACCGCTTGCGGAACTCCTGGTGGTCCAGCCGGTGCCGCCGAGCCGTCCGCTTCAAGCAGCGAAAAGCCCAGCCCCAAGGAGGCTGGCGCGCCGACTCCGCGGCTCGTTTACACGCACGACGCCGGCATTGGAGTTCTGGATGTAACAACCCTCAAGGCCGTTGGTGGCGCGGAATTGTCCGGGTTCAATCGACTGAATCCGGCCGGCGACGGGCGCCACGTGCTGGTGTCCACGGGAGACTCGTTCCGCCTGTTCGACGCAGGTGCCTGGACTGAGCCGCACGGCGACCACAGCCATCACTACGTCGCCGAACCCAAGCTGACCGAGCTGGCGTTTGAAGCGGACAAGGCTGGGCATGTGGTTCGTCACGCAGGCAGGACCGTCCTGTTCTCTGACGGATCGGGCAAGGTTGAGAGCTTCAAATCATCCTCGTTGGACGCCTCGATCGAGGATGGTGCCCTGCCCGCAACCGACGTCTATACGACGCCGGAAGCGCACCACGGTGTCGCCGTCGAACTCGAAGACGGCAAGCTGTTGGTGACCCTCGGCAACGCGGAAAGTCGTTCCGGAATTGCAGTGCTCTCAGCTGGTAAGGGGCAGGAGCGCAAGGAAATCGTCCGCAACGAGGACTGCCCCGGCGTCCATGGCGAGGCCGTTGCTGCTGGTGAAGCTGTGGTGGTCGGATGCGACAACGGCATGCTGATCTACAAGGATGGCGTGATTACGAAGGTCGCCAGTCCGGATGCTTACGGACGTATGGGCAACCAGGCGGGTTCCGAGAAGTCGCCGGTGATCCTGGGGGATTACAAGGTGGACGAGGCGGTCGAACTCGAACGGCCAACCCGCATCTCGTTGGTTAACACTGAGACCGCAACCCTTCAGCTTGTGGATATTGGAACCAGCTACTCGTTCCGCTCGCTGGGCCGCGGCCCGGAGGGCGAAGCGCTGGTGCTCGGAACCGATGGTTCCATGCGTGTTATCGACCCGGTTTCCGGTTCAGTGACCTCGACGATCCCGGTAGTTGCCGCCTGGGAAGAGTCCACCACCTGGCAGGACCCGCGCCCCACGCTGTTTGTCCAAGGCTCGACGGCGTTCGTTACCGAACCTGCGACGCGCACTATTCACGCCGTGGACTTGAAAACCGGCAAAGTGAAGAAGTCCGCGCAGCTTGAGCACGTCCCGAACGAGCTGACCGGCGTCGAAGGCTAGACGCTCTCTCACGTCGTGACCTTTAAACGCCGACGCTCTCTCACATCGTGACCTTTAAACGCCGACGCTCGCTCACTTTCTTCGCGAGAGTGAGCGAGCGATCCGCTATTCGGGCTCGGATGTGAGAGAACGTCGGGGGTTGGGGCGTGCCTACGCGAGGACGCGGAGCTTGCTGCCGGAGCGGCCGAAGAGGGCGTTGTCGGCGGAGATCTTGCCTGCTCCAGCCAGTGCGAGGGCCAAGGCGGCGCCGGCGAAGAGGAGGACCAGTTCGTATCCTCCGTTGGCGACGAAGACGCCAGCCGGAGCGTGAACCAGGAACAGTGCACCCAGCATATCGACGGCGAGGAGGGCTGCGAACACCCGGGTCAGGAGCCCGAGGATCAAAGCGATGCCGCCCACAAGCTCAAGGGTTGCAACAACCGGGGCTACCGCGGAAGCGCCCGGCACGCCCATCTGCGCGAAGGACGCCTGGGTGCCGGCGATGGTGAATTCGTTGAACTTCTGCCAACCGTGCGCGGCGAAGAGAAAACCTGCAATAACGCGCAGGACGGTCAGGGCTGTGGTGCTCAAGCTGGACTTGTTCATGTCTTCAACCTTCCCGGAGATAAGTTGAAGAGTCAACTAATTAAGAAGTTCCGTGACTCATCCCACGTGGTTTTCGTTGCAGCCATGGCTGGAGGAGGCGAGTCGTGATCGGCAAGAAGATGTACGTCATCAGCGGCGTCAGGATGACGATGTTGAGCAGCACTTGGAACACCAGTGGCCAGCCCAGCGTCAAAGGGTGCAGCAGGAAATTGGCCAACAGACTAAGAGGGAAGAACGGTAGGAAGATGCTGATTGCCTGCTTCCAACGCGGTGGCACAACAGTTTCGGGAACAACCACGGAGGCATCGCCAGGCTGTGAAAACCAGCCCTCGATGCCAGTACGCCGTTCAACTCGCGTGGTCTCCATCATTTCCCGCGCGCTGTCGATCCACCAACGCCGCTCCTCAGATTGCTCCCATCCATGCAAAGTTTCAGCATCCGCGAAGCGGTACAGCATGTGCCATTCGTTCGAGTCGGCCCCGCTCCGGACCCATCCCGATCCGAGATATCCGGGCCACTCGCGCGCCAATTCCTGGCCGGCGTGTGCCCAGGCATTTGCTTGCCGGATGTACCCCGGAAGGATGGTGCGGGCTACGGAAACGGTAACGGGATGCTTGTGTGACACGGCCCCAAATTTACCCGCCCCCACGCGGACTAGGCTTGTTTAGTGCCTCAAACCACAACCATCACCCCTCGTTCCAATGCCCGCGAGATCCTGCGCCTGGCAGTACCCGCGTTCGGCGCGCTCATAGCGGAGCCACTGTTCCTGCTCGCTGACTCCGCCATCGTGGGTCACCTTGGCGTGGATCAGCTCGCCGGCGTTGGGCTGGCATCCACGCTTATGCACACCGCTGTGGGACTCATGGTCTTCCTGGCATATTCGACCACGCCGGCCGTCGCCCGGGCGATCGGCGACGGCAAGCTCGGCAAGGCTTTGGCAGCAGGGCGCGACGGCGTTTGGCTGGCTCTGATCCTCGGTGCGCTTCTCGCCGTCGTCGGTTTTATCGCTGCCGAACCCCTGGTGGGCTTGATGGGCGCGACTGGCGAGGTTCGCGGGTTCGCGGTGGATTACCTGCGCTGGTCAATGCCCGGGCTGGCCGCGATGTTGCTCATCTTCGCAGGGACGGGCGTGCTCCGCGGCCTTCAGGACACGCGGACACCCTTGGTGGTTGCCACGGCCGGATTTGCGCTGAACATCGCGTTGAACTGGTTCCTCGTCTACGGATTGGATCTTTCCGTTACTGGTTCGGCCATCGGTACGAGCATTGCCCAATGGGCCATGGCCGCCGTGTATCTGGTGATGGTTGGCCGGAACGCCCGGCAGCACGGAGTTTCCCTCCAGCCCGACTGGCATGGCATTCGAGCCATGACCAAGGTTGGGTCGTGGCTGATGCTGCGTACCCTTAGCCTCCGCCTCGCCATCCTCGCCACAGTCCTGGTAGTCACCGCCCAAGGCGCCGTGAACCTCGCAGCCCACCAGTTGGCCATGACCATTTTCTCGTTCCTCGCCTTCGCTTTGGATGCCCTGGCCATCGCGGCGCAGGCCCTGATCGGCAAGGAACTGGGCGCCAGAAATGCTGGCCGCGTCCGGGAACTGACCCGAACCATGATTCGCTGGGGCCTAGGGTTCGGAGTGATCACCGGCGTTCTGCTTGCCGTTGCCGCTCCATGGGCCGGCTACCTCTTCACGTCCGACGCCGGTGTCCGTGAGGCCTTGACCGTCGCCCTGTGGGTCCTCGCCGTCGGACAGCCCTTGGCTGGCTACGTCTTCGTCCTGGACGGCGTCCTCATTGGCGCCGGTGACGCGCGCTATCTGGCGATTGCCGGCGTCGTAAATCTGGCGGTCTACTTGCCACTGTTGGCGGCCGTCCACCTGACCAGGCCCGACGGCGCGGCGGGGCTGGTATGGCTGTGGGTCGTTTTTGCGCTGGGCTACATGCTGGCCCGCGGTGTCACTTTGGGGCTGCGGGCGCGCACGGATAAATGGGTGGTGCTTGGTTCGCACTAAACTGGATGGGTGACTCTCCCCACGACTCCTTCCCAGACACCCCCCGCCATGGCCGAGCTCTGGAAACCAGTGCTGATCCGGGCAGCCGTTGCGCTGGTGTTTGGCCTGGTCACGATCTTCTGGGGATCGCCTTCGGTGCAGGTGCTGGCTTGGGCTGTTGGCTTGTATCTGCTGGCAACAGCGGGTTCGTTGTGGGTCTCGCGCGTTTTGCCTGCGGCAGTTCCGGTGGTTGTCGCGATCGCCGGTGTGGGGGCATTGGTCACTCAGTCCGATGCCGGCGTCGCGCTTTCTGCGGCCGCAGCATTGCTGGTACTTGGCGTTCTTGAAGTGGTGCACGGCCTCCGGACGCGTGACTCATTGACCCGCGATTGGCTCATTTCCGGTGTAATCGCAGTGGGTACTGCTGCGGCGTTGCCGTTCTTCATTTCGCTTGGGGCGCACGCACTTCTGGGCGTTGCCGGTGGCGGAGCGATCCTTTCCGGAGTGCTGTGGATTCTCTCCGGGCTGACGCTCCGGCACGATGCTCACACGGGCAACCAGGCCACTGCGCCGGGCGGTTCCCCGGAGGCCGTAAACTAGTAGCTGGACGTTCTACTCGTTGTAGAACTATTGCAGACCGGCGGGGAGCCGAACAGGCCCGCCATCATTGGAGGAATGACCGTGGCAGACCAGACACCAGGAGAGCCGCGCAAGATGCGGACCTCGGTCAAGGGACCCCTCATGTTCTCCGCGTTCTTCGCAGTGCTGGCATTTGTTGCCGTGCTCATCTTCGCCTCGGGCGGCAGCGCACGCGCTCCACGGTTCGACCTCGCCTTCACCGGCGCTGGTATCGCGTTCATCGTGAGCCTTGTGGTGGCTGCGATGCTCTCCATGAGCCACAAGGAAAACGCCGAGCACCTGGGCAAGGGCTCCGGTGTAAACCTCAGTTCAAAGCGTCCCGGGCATGGTGGTTCCGCCGCTCCCGGTTCCGCTCCTGACGAGACAGAAACGCCCGACGGCGGCCACTAACCTTCTCACCACGGTGGGGGAGCGCTTTTTTGTGGAGCGGGGCAGCAGCGGCGCGGAGCAGCAGCGCCACCTTACATTTCCGGGGGGAGAGATTTACTCGCCCTCGGCCGCCTTCCGCGCCCGATACGCTGCGACGTGTGCGCGGTTGGCGCAGTTGCCTGTGTCGCAATAGAGCTTGGACCGGTTACGGCTGAGGTCAAGGACCACTGCGTCGCAATCGTCTGCGGCACAAACGCGCATGCGATCCATTTCCTGGCTGCGGATGACGTCAATGATTGCCATGGCAGCTTCTGTGCCCATGCGGTCGGCCAGGGGTGCTTCGGGTGTAGTGGCGTGGAGATGCCAGTCCCAGTGGTCGTGCCTGACGAGTTGGGGGAGTGCCTTGGCGTCGATAAGGAGTTTGTTCACGGTCTTTGCGGCGGTGTCCTCATCGGCGGACCAGAGTGATGCCAGTTCGCTGCGCAGCCGCTTGATGCTGCGCAATTCAGCTTCGTCATGGGTTCTCGAGCCGGAGAATTCTTCGGCCTCCAGAAAGGCGTCGAGGTCCTGAACTGAAGCCAGGGAATCCTCGCCGTTGGCTGCCGTGTTGATGAGATTGACGACGCTGCGAAGTGCAATCTCGGTGTCAGGCGCAAAATGCACTTTGACTCCTTACATGTTTCGGGAGTACTGTCATGACCATAAGCCCACTTTACTCCTGACAGGAGGCTGCTGTGTCAGCTACAAAGGCGAAGGCTGATGCAAAAGGTTTCCTGGCCTCAGGACTCGGCATCGCTTTGTTTTCCTCCGCGGTTTTCGGTACCTCCGGCTCATTCGCCAAGTCCATGCTGGAAACAGGCTGGTCACCCGGCGCTGCTGTTGCCGTGCGACTCACCGGTGCTGCGCTGATCCTGGCGATTCCCGGCGTCGTGGTTCTTCGAGGCCGCTGGCACCAGCTCAAGGACAACTGGCTGACTATCCTGCTGTTTGGGCTCATCGGAGTCGCAGGTTGTCAGCTGTTCTACTTCAACGCTGTAGCCCGATTGTCCGTGGGTGTCGCGCTGCTGCTCGAATACCTTGCTCCGGTCATGATCGTGCTGTGGCTTTGGATCGCCAGCCGACGCCGCCCCCGGGCCCTCACAGCTGCCGGCGCATTGCTTTCGTTGGGCGGACTAGTCCTTGTCCTGGACCTGACCGGCGCTGTGAAGGTGGACTTCATCGGGGTTCTGTGGGGCATGGCTGCCGCCGTTTGCCTGGTGATCTACTTCTTCATCACAGCCAAGGAGAACGACACTCTTCCTCCTCTCGTCCTTGCCTCGGGCGGACTCCTGGTGGGCGCGCTAGTCATGTGGCTGGTGGGTGCCGTGGGATTGATCCCCATGACTTTCAGCACCGCTGATACGGCGCTGGGCCCCTGGACCATTCCTTGGTGGGTGTCAGCCGTGGGGCTCGTTATTCTCGCGACCGTCCTCGCCTACGTCTCCGGCATCATGGCGGCGCGCAGCCTGGGGTCCAAAGTGGCGTCTTTTGTGTCCCTGACCGAAGTCCTGTTCGCCGTGGTCTGGGCTTGGCTGCTGTTGGGAGAATTGCCGAGCACCATCCAGTTGCTGGGTGGGCTTCTGATTGTGGGCGGTGTGGTCCTGGTCCGCGTGGACGAATTGCGCGGTGACCGGAAGGCCGCCCGGACCGCTGAGGAGGCTGCCCGGGCCCGCGTCCTGGATCACGCGAACGACGTCGAGCCCGTCCCGTCGGGGCGCGTCGCGAAGGTCCCGCGGGACTAACGGTCAGCTACAAGTTTCGGTCTTAAGAAGCGAAAACCCCGGACGCCGTTGCGTCCGGGGTTTTCCCAACTGTCTTAGTTGGAAGCCTGCTGCTGCTGCTCAGCGTTCTTCTGAGCGCGGTCGCCGGCTTCGCGAAGGGCGTCGGCTACCTTCTTCAGGTTGGAAGCGTGCTGGCTGTCCCACTCGCCGCGGAACTTGTCAGCGTCCGGGCCCTTCCAGTCGGTGCCGTCAAGGGCGCCCTTCAGCTGTGAACGCTGCTGCTCGATGTTCTCGGCACCAGCCTTCAGCTTGTTACCGAGCTGACGAAGCTGATCAACATCTGCACCCCAAATAGCCATGAGATTCTCCTTCATTTGTTCGGACCCGAGCTCTTCGGCATCCCCAGCGGCCTCCGGCTCATCCGGAAGATCCAATAGCTAAAACCTATCGCGGGATTCCAAAAGGCGTCGATGGGCACCCCTCCCCATGCAGCGCTGCCCATAGTTAGCATGGGGATATGTGCCGGAATATCAGGACTCTCCATAACTTTGAACCACACGCTACGTCGGCAGAAGTGGAGGCTGCCGCGCTGCAATACGTGCGCAAGATCAGCGGTTCCACCAAACCGTCCAAGGCCAACGAGGAAGCTTTCACTGAGGCCGTGCACGAGATCGCCCACATCACTCAGCATTTGCTGGATTCGCTGGTGAGCCATGCCCCGGCGAAGAACCGTGATGAGGAAGCCGCGAAGGCAAAGGCCCGGGCTGCTGTCCGGTTCGGAACGGCCTAGCACGGCCCAAGTCCGCAAAGTACGTAGCAGCACATGACGTTATGAGAGCCTGGAACGTCATGTGCTGCTGCGTGGCTGGCGTTACTTCCCGAACGAGCGGAGCCGCAGGGAGTTTGCCACAACGAGCACGGAACTCGCCGCCATCGCTGCGCCCGCGATCATTGGATTGAGCAGTCCGAGAGCTGCCACTGGGATGCCGATCGCGTTGTAGAAGAAGGCCCAGAACAGGTTGGTCTTGATGGTGGAGAGCGTCTTGCGGGAGAGCTCAATAGCCTGAACGAGCTGGCCCAGGTCGCTGCCCATCACAGTGAGGTCAGACGCTTCGATAGCAACGTCCGTGCCGGATCCCATCGCGATTCCCAGATCAGACTGGGCCAGGGCAGCGGCGTCATTCACTCCATCGCCGGCCATTGCCACCGTTGCGCCGGAAGCTTGGAGCTTCCGGACAGCGTCGACTTTGCCTTCCGGCAGGACCCCAGCGAACACGTCGTCATGGGAAATCCCGACGGCGGCAGCTACTTGGGCGGCCACGGCGGCGTTATCACCCGTCAAGAGCATCGGACGGATACCGAGATCCTTCAGTCGCTGGATCGCAGCGGCGGAGCCGGGCTTGATGGTATCGCTCAGGCTGATGATTCCCGCAGCTTGACCGTCCACAGCCACCCAAATTGCAGTTGCACCGCTGTTCTCCTGGGCTGCGAGTTCGTCCCGCTGGCTGGAATCGAGGGCAATGCCGTTCTTCTCAAGCCAGCCCGAGCGCCCAACGACAACCGTCTTTGTGGTGCCATTCAACGCCACGGTTCCGCGGACTCCCCCGCCAGGAGCGGAACTGAAGCCATCCACACCAGGGAGAGCACCGGCGTCGGGCATTGCTTCCTTGGCTGCTTCGGCAATCGCATGGGCGATGGGGTGTTCCGAAGCTGACTCGACCGCACCGGCAAGAGTCAGGACTGCTGCCCGAGAGTGTCCGTTGAGGGCGACCGTATGGTCCACGGCCAGCTTCCCGCTGGTCACGGTGCCGGTCTTGTCCAGCAGGATGGTGTCCACGTGGCGGGTGTCCTCAAGCACCTGCGGGCCCTTGATGAGAATGCCCAACTGAGCGCCTCGGCCCGTTCCGGTCAGCAGTCCGACGGGGGTTGCGAGCCCCAAGGCGCAGGGGCAAGCGATCACCAGGACGGCAACTGCAGCGGTGAACGCCGCGTTGAGGTCGCCCGAGAAGAATAGCCACAGAATGAAGGTCACCAATGCAAGCACCAGCACGATCGGCACGAACACTGCGCTTATCCTGTCCGCCAGCCGTGCGATCGGCGCCTTTCCAGTCTGCGCCTGACTGACTAAACGCCCCATCTGCGCGAGGGTGGTGTCAGAACCCACCCTCGTGGCGCGGACCAGAAGGCGGCCGGACGTGTTGAGGGTCGCGCCAGTGACAGGGCTCCCCGGACCGACCTCGACCGGTACCGATTCGCCCGTAACAAGTGAGGCGTCGACGGCGGAGGCACCGTCAATCACCACACCATCCGTCGCGATCTTCTCACCAGGGCGGACCACGATGACGTCATCTACCAGGAGTTCTTCAGCAGGTATTTTCTGTTCCCGGCCGTCCACCAAAATCGTGGCATCCTTGGCGCCCAGATTCAGCAGGGCCTTCAAAGCGTCGCCGGCCTTGGCCTTCGCATTTGCTTCCAGGTACCGGCCCAAAAGCAGGAACGTGGTGACAACAGCGGCGACCTCGAAATACAGCCCACCACCGGACATGATTTCCATGCCGGGATGCTCTGTCATCCGGGGATCCGCGAACAACTGCCACGCGGAGTAAAGGTAGGCCGCGATCACCCCGATGGAAACGAGGGTGTCCATGGTGGATGCGAGATGCCGGGCGTTGATAGCGGCAGCCCTGTGGAACGGCCACGCAGCCCAGCTGACCACAGGCAGTGCCAGTGCACCCACAATCCAGCCCCAGTTGGTGAACTGCAGGGCAGGAACCATCGAAATCGCGAAGACGGGCACGGTCAATACCGCCGCCGTGATCAGGCGTGGGCGGAGTGTTGAGGCGGCGGGGCCGTGATCCATGTGGCTGTGTTCGCCATGCTCTGCGTGTTCGGCTGGCGCGGAACCGCCGGCGCCATGCTCTGCATGCTCGCTCGTGCCTCGCTTAGACGCATGCTGCCGCATGCCTCGGGCGGTTCCGCTGTGGTCATGCCCGGTTCCGGTATGCACAGCCAGCGTTGCCTGATCCGGCGCCATCCCGCCGTAATGGCTGGACGTATTCTGGTGGCCCTCGTGGGCCGAGTGGTTGGTGTGGTCCCCGGTGTCACTCTGCCGGGGGCGGGTGTGGGGGGCCGGAGCTTGGCGGACTGTGGCTTTGTAGCCCGTGGCATTGACGGTGTCCACGATTTGCTGGTCCGTTACTGTGGCCGGGACCGTCACGTGGGCTGATTCCAAGGGGAGATTGACGCTGGCTTCAACACCTTCAAGCTTGCCGAGCTTCCGTTCAACTCGGTTGACGCATGAGGCGCAGGTCATGCCCTCAATGTCCAGTTCGATGACCCGGGTTTCGGGTTGATTGAAGGTCTCCTGGTTACTCAAGAGGACTCCTAGGCTTCGTTGGCTACCACCAAGTAGCCGGCTTCTGCGACTGCCTCACCTATTTCTGACGGCGAGAGCTCGCTGGTGGATGTGATGGTTACGGTGGAAAGCCCGCCAGGGTTGAGGTCCACGGAGACGTCTTCCACGCCGTTAAGAGCTTCGAGTTCCTCGCTCACGCTTGAAACACAGTGGCCGCAGGTCATGCCGGAAACGTTGACGTTTGTCTGGATGGTCTGGCTCATGATGCGCTCCTTGGTGGTGAGTTGAATGGTGTGATGTGTGCTGGCGGAGTTACCGCAGCAGGCGCCCGATGGCATCGGTGGCCTCCTTCACTTTGGCGTCGATCTGTTCGGCGCGGGCTTCTGGATTGGGCTCGGAAGCGGCGCCAACCACGCAGTGGCCGATGTGCTCTTCAACGAGTCCCAGGCTGACGGCGTGCAGGGCCTTGGTGGCAGCGGCGACCTGGGTGAGGATGTCGATGCAGTACTTGTCCTCTTCCACCATCCGCGCGATACCGCGGACCTGCCCCTCGATGCGTTTCAGGCGGCGCAGGTATGCATCCTTGTTGCTGGTGTACCCGTGTGGCGCGGCGTGCTCGAGGTCGACTTCGATGGCCGGAAGGTCCGCGCTCGGGTGGTTGAAGCTCAGGTCTGCTTTGGTCATGAAGCCAACATATACCCCATAGGGGTATAAAACAAGTACCCCCTGGGGGTATCCACTGAAGAAGAAGTTATGTCCACGAACCTGGCGTCGCAGCTATCCTGTCGACGAATTCCAGGACTGCGGGATGTGCTGGATTGATGAGGTGGCCGCCCGGAACCAGGAAGGACTCGACGCGAAGATACCCCCTCCGGGTATTAGGTATAGACCAAAGTTGCAAAAATTGGCCTTCTTGTTTTGCAATGCAAACCTTTCGGGGAATGTGCTTCCGCCCACATGGGCGTCTTCATAGTGTTTGGTTTCATAGCCGCGGAGGGGAAGCCCGCGGATCCCACTTCTCTCCATGGAGGACACTTGAAACTCGCACGCTCCGCCGCGGCAATAGCGATCGCAGCCCTCGCACTCACCGCATGCGCTCCGCCCACCTCAAACAACGCAGCGTCCACCTCGGATGAACAAACCGGCACGGTCCGCGTCTGGCTGTTCTCCGAGGTCAACCAAGACCCCAAGTCGGCCGTGGTCAAGGAAGCTGTCACTGAATTCGAAGCAGCACACAGTGGTGCCAAGATCGACGTCCAGTACATTCCCGTGGACAGCCGTGCGGAGCGCTTCAAGGCCGCCTTCAACGATCCTTCCAGCGCCCCGGACGTGGCGGAATTCGGCAACACGGACCTCGCCAGCTATGTTGCTTCCGGCGGCTTGGCAGATGTCACTGAAGACATCAATGCTTGGGACGAGTCCAAGGACCTGGACGGGAAAATCCTGGACACCACAGAGGTCGATGGCAAGAACTACGGGGTGCCTTGGTTCGTCGGTGTCCGCGCCCTCTACTACCGCACGGATCTCCTGCAGCAGCTCGGCTTGGAAGCCCCGAAGACGCTCGCAGACGTTGAAACTGTGGCCCGTGCTGTCCGGGCAGCAAACCCGGACATGCTCGGCATCTCAGTTGGCGGAGCCGCTCAGTTCTCGGCCATGCCCTACCTCTGGGCGAACGGTGGCACCATCGCCACCAAGGACGGCGAAAAGTTCGTCTCCGGTCTGGACTCCAAAGAGTCCCGCGAAGGCGTCGCGGCCTACACGCGCCTCCTTAAGGACGACATCTGCCCTGCCCAGACCTGCGCGGAGTTCGGCGGCAACGCCAGTGTCCAGCAGTTCATTGCAGGCAAATCAGCCATGACAATTGGCGGCGACTTCAACTACAAGGCCGTTGCTGCCAGCGCCATCAAAGACAAATTCGCCGTGGTTCCGGTTCCGGGCAAGACCGCCGGTTCCATCGCACCGGCATTCGCGGGCGGCAACAACCTCGGCGTCTTCAACAGCAGCAAGCACCGCACATTGGCCGTGGATTTCGTGAAGCTCCTGGCCAGCAAGAAGTACCAGCAGAAGATGTTTGACTCCATGGGCAACCTCCCCACCTTCACCGACGTCCAGCAGTCCGTGGCGGACAACAACAAGCAGGTTGAACCGTTCATCAACACCCTCCGCGCTGGCACCAAGTTTGTCCCGGTCACCGAGACCTGGTCCACCATCGACGCGCAGGGTGTCTTCACCGGGATGTACCAGAAGGTCATTACCGGCAAAGCTGACGTCAACACGGCAACAACCGAGGCCGCCGACGCCATGAACAAGGCATTCGGGTCCAAGTGATGCCGTTCAACAAGAAGCACTACGACGGCGGCGCGGCATGACCGCGCTTGCCCCGGCACGGCCCGGCTCGCCCCGCGACTCCAGCACCTCAGGCAAAGGACCAACGACGGCGGTACGCAAGTCCCGCCGTCGGGCGCGCCTTGAGCCCTGGCTCTATTTAGCGCCGGCGTTCCTCGTTTTGATCGCCCTGCTCGGCTACCCGATCTTCCAACTGGTCAACGTCTCGCTGTACGACTACCGCCAAGCCCAGGTCAGCGGCAAAGCCCCACTGAAGTTCACCGGACTGGAGAACTACCAGAAGCTCTTCGCCGACCCGCAGTTCTGGACTGTCCTTGGCAACACCATCCTGTTTGCTGCCGTATGCGTCGTGTTCACGCTGTTGGTGGGCAGCTCGTTGGCGGTGCTAGCAACGCGATTAAGGCCGTGGGTCCGTTCCATGCTCTTCGTCGTGTCCCTCGGAGCCTGGGCAACACCTGCAGTCACGGGCAGCGCGGTGTGGCTGTTCCTCTTCGACCCCACGCTCGGCCTGGTCAACAAGACGCTGGTGGGCATCGGCCTCACCCAGTTCCAGGGCTATTCGTGGACGTACGACAAGTGGTCCGGTTTCGGCCTGGTGGCCAGCGAAGTGGTGTGGTGTTCGTTCCCGTTCGTGCTGGTGACGGTCTACGCCGGCATTCAGGCGATCCCCACTGAAGTCATCGAAGCCGCAAGGATCGACGGCGCCTCCATGCCCCGCATTGCCCGCAGCATCATGCTCCCCATGCTTCGGCCGATCGTGATCGTGGTGACAATCCAGTCGATCATCTGGAACTTCAAGATCTTCTCGCAGATCTACATCATGACCAATGGTGGCGGCATCGCCGGCCAGAACCTTGTGCTCAACGTGTACGGCTACCAGCAGGCCTTCGCGGCAAGCCTCTACGGACTCGGCTCGGCGCTCGGCGTAATCATGACCGCCCTGCTGATGGTCATCACGCTGGTCTACCTCCGGATCCTCAAGAGAACAGGCGAAGCCCTATGACCGCCGTCGAAGTTTCATCCCGCAAGCCGCTGGCCACGGCGGACGTGCCCCAGAAGTTCCGCAAGCATGGCAAACGCCGCTTCGGTGCCGATGCCGCCGCGATTGTCATCGCGCTCATCGTCGCATTCCCGTTGTTCTGGATGGTGCTGTCCGCGCTGAAGCCCAAAACAGCGCTCGACGCCGGTGACGCGGCGCCCTTCACGCTGAAACCATCGCTGGACTCGTTCGGGCGCGTCCTGGGCGTCAACAATTTTGGCCAGTACTTCCTGAACAGCGTGATCGTGGCGCTGATCGTCGTTGTGCTATCCACCGTGCTTGCGTTCTTGGCGGCCGTGGCACTGACCCGTTACAACTTCAAGATGCGCACCAAGCTGCTGATCATCATCCTGGTTTCGCAGATGGTGCCTGTTGAGGCTCTTACGATTCCGCTGTTCTTCCTGCTCCGTAACGCTGGCGAGGCCATCCCGTTGGTTGGCCTGAACCAGCTCGGCTCGCTGGTGCTGGTGCATGTTGGCTTCAGCATTCCGTTCGCCATCTGGATGCTCCGTGGCTTCGTGGCCGCCGTGCCCGTGGAAGTCGAGGAGGCCGCGCGTTTGGACGGTGCCAGCAGCTTCCGGTTTGTCCGTTCCATCCTCTTCCCGTTGGTGGCGCCGGGCGTTGTGGCGTGCTCTGTGTTCTCCTTCATCTCCACGTGGAACGACTTCCTGTTCGCCAAAACATTCATCATTTCCGCCCAGGAGAACCAGACACTGCCCATGGCCTTGCTGACGTTCTTCAAGCCCGACCAGAATGATTGGGGTGCCATCATGGCAGGCTCCGTGATCATGACCATTCCGGTGTTGATCTTCTTCATCGCAGTACAGCGCAAGCTCGTGTCCGGCCTGGCTGGGGCGGTGAAGGGATGAGCGCGGTCCATCAGTTGGTACCAGCACCGTGGTCCTTCACGGCGCTGTCCGGCGAGTTGGAGCTCGACGCCGCAACCACCTTGGGCGCCGATCCTTCGCTCAGCGGTCCACGCCGGTGGCTTGCACGGGCCTTAGGCACCGCGACCGGCTGGGATCTGGTTCCCGCTCCGGTAGGGGAGGCGCGCCTTCGCCTCCTTCTGGACCCGACGCTCGAAGCCGAGGCCTACCGCCTGGAGGTGGGTGACGCCGTCGTGATTCATGCGGGCGGTCCTGCTGGAGCGTTTTACGCTGCGCAGACGCTGCTGCAGCTGATGGGTCCGGCGGCCCTCCGTCAGGCGCCTTTGGTTGCTGTTTCCAGCTGGTCAGTGCCCCGCGTTTCCGTGGAGGACAAGCCGCGTTTCGGCTACCGGGGAACCATGCTGGACGTCGCGCGGCACTTCATGCCCAAGGACAACGTCCTGCGGTTCATCGAGGTGATGGCGATGCATAAGCTCAACGTCCTGCACCTGCATCTCACGGACGATCAGGGGTGGCGTATCCAGATCAACCGCTATCCCAAGCTCACTGAGACCGGTGCGTGGCGGCGTGAATCCTCGCGTGGTTCCTGGCGTGCAGGGGTGTTCGATGGCCTGCCGCATGGCGGTTTTTACACGCAGGACGACCTCCGGGAGATCGTGGCCTTCGCCGCTGATCGGCACATCACCGTTATCCCTGAAATCGACGTTCCGGGCCATAGCCAGGCTGCGATCGCCGCATATCCGGAGCTGGGTGCGCCTTTGCTTCCGGGGTCTGAGCCTGTGGAGGTGTGGACCCGCTGGGGCATCAACGAAACCGTCCTGGAGGTCTCAGAGACTTCGCTTGTGTTCTATCGGAACGTCTTGGATGAAGTACTTGAGATCTTCCCCTCCCCCTGGATAAGCCTGGGCGGCGACGAAGTTCCCCTGACCCAATGGCAACGCAGCGCACAGGCGCAAGCGAAAGCCGCAGAGCTCGGGCTTGATGACGTGTCAGGTTTGCACAGCTGGTTCGTCGGGCAGTTGGCTTCATATTTGGGCGAACACGGCCGCAAGACCTCAGTGTGGGATGAAATCGGCGACGGCGGCCTGCCGGATGGCGCACTCGTCGCCTCATGGCGTGGCTACGAAGGCGGCGTCGATGCGCTCCGCAGCGGCTACGACGTGGTCATGTGCCCTGAGCACAAGCTCTATTTGGATCACCGCCAGGCCGACGGTGACGACGAACCGGTGCCGGTGGGATTCGTAACCACGCTTCAGGCTGTTTATGAGTTCGAACCACTACCGCCTGGACTCGAAGCGACCGCATTGCCAGGCCGTTTGCTCGGCGCCCAGGCAAACATCTGGACCGAACACCTGGACTCTCCCCGCCGCGTCTACTTCGCAGCCTTTCCCCGCTTGAGTGCCATCGCCGAAGTGTTCTGGTCCAAGCCGGATTCCCGGGACTACGATGATTTCCTGACCCGCCTCACCGATGCGCATCTTGCGCGGCTTGATGCCATGGGCGTGGAGTACCGGCCATTGACCGGTCCCGCCCCTTGGCAGCAACGGCCAGGAGTCCAGGGTTGGAAACGCGATTACGACGCCGAGCAGCTTGTAAGGAACTGAGTGACTACTGAAGGCAAAGACGCCCGCAATTCCTCGGCATCGCTGCGTAAAGCATTGGCTCTGTTGTCGGTGGTGGCAGAGGAACCCGGCAACGGTGATGGCTTGGCGCTCGTGGAGCTCGCCCGGATTTCCGGCCTGAACAAGAGCACTCTGCTGCGGTTGGCCGCGCCGCTGTTGGAGGAGAACCTGCTGGAGCGTGACCACGAGACCGGCAAGTTTCGCCTGGGTCACGGCTGCCTGCGCCTGGGCCAGTCCTACCTTGACCGGGTGGACCTGCGCAGCGTGGCCAATCCTGAGTTGCGCGCACTCATGCGCGCCACGGAAAGTACCTGCCATTTGGTGGTGCTCTCCGGGCACGACGTGGTTTATCTCGACAAAGTCGAGGACGAAGCAACTGTGCGCATGGCTTCCCGGGTTGGAGCCACCATGCCGGCTTACTGCACCGCGGTGGGCAAGGCCATGCTTGCGTTCAGCCCCGAGGAAGTGGTGGGGCCGATCCTCGCGGGCGATCTTGTGCCGCTCACCGAGAAGACAATCACTGATCCAGCGCTTTTGCGGGCTGACTTCGAGGCCATACGCCGCCGAGGATACTCTATTGATGATCGCGAAAACGAGCCGGAAGTCCGTTGCGTAGCCGCTCCGATCTTCGGTCACGACGACCATGTGGTGGCGGCCCTGTCGGTGTCCTCCCTGTCCTCGCGAATGACTGCAAAGCGAGTTCGGGAAGTGGGTCCGATGGCCGCCGAAACCAGCCTGAAGATTTCAGCCAAGCTGGGTTCGCGGCGCGCATCGGTGAAGCTGGCGAAGCTCGCATGACGCTTAGTGCTTCTGAGTATTTTCGCGCCAAGCTGCAGTGCGAAATCGACGTCATGGAAGTGGCTGAGTCGGAGCCGGGACACTTGGTTGTGGTGGACACGCGCCGGCAGTCCTCATGGGACCACGGACATATTCCCGATGCGGTACATATTCCGACCGCTGACATTCCGGCCTTGGCTACTGGTCTGATCCCGGCAGGCTCGCAAGTCGTGGTCTACTCCTGGGGTCCCGGTTGCAACGGCAGCACCTTCGCGGCGCTCGCTTTCGCCGAACTGGGATACTCGGTGAAGGAAATGATTGGTGGCATCGAGTACTGGATCAGGAATGGCCTCCCAGTGGAGACGGCTTCCGGCATCAACACAGAGAAGCCCGATCCGCTGGTGACAGCGCACGCGTGATGTCTCTGGAAACCGGGGTGGGGGCATGGCCGTTTTCGTGCTGATTCACGGTGGCGGTTCCACGGCGTGGGACTGGCATCTGGTTAGTCCCCTGCTTGAGGCATCGGGGCATGGCGTGGTGGCCGTGGACCTGCCCATCGAAGACGACGCTGCCGGGCTTGAGGATTACACGCAGGCAGTGACTGCAGCTGTCGGCGACGCTCAGGACACCATCGTCGTTGCCCACTCCTTGGGCGGCTTCACGGCACCATTGGTCTGCGAGGCCCTCCAGTCCGACGGACTGGTGTACCTCTCGGCAATGATTCCGATGCCGGGCGAGACGTTCGGCGACTGGTGGACCAATACAGGGCATGATCGCGAGACCATCCCGGAAGAAGCATTCTTCAACCTGGTCCCTGAGGATTTGGCACAGCAGGCCATCGACAAAGAGCGGGACCAGCAAGGTGCGTGGATGTCCGCGCCTTGGCCCGGCCAGCACCCAGGCGTGCCCACCCTGGCGATTTTGTGCCGCGACGATCAGTTCTTTCCTCCGTCATTCATGAGGCGCCAAGTACGCGATCGGCTTGGAACCGAACCGGTGGAGATCCCGGGCGGTCACTACGCCAGCTTGAGCCATCCGGAAGCTGTAGCGGCCGCTCTCAACGACTTCGCCCATGAAATCAGTGAAAGCCGCTAAATATGGTTCCTCAGTCCTTCTTCAATTCCTGAGCAAGCATGACGAGGATTCCGCTGGGTCCGCGCAGGTACGTGAGCTTATAGACGTCGCCGTAGGTGGCCACTCCACGTAGCGGAGTGCACCCGTGCTTCGCCGCTATCTCAAGGGCTTGATCGATATCGTCAACGGAGAAGGCCACCCGGTGCATTCCGATGTCGTTCGGACGGGTGGGGTGCGTCTCGATCGCATCAGGGTGGATGTACTCGAAGAGTTCGAGTTGACCCTGACCATCGGGGGTTTGCAGCACCGCAATCTTCGCGTGGTTGCCATCAAGCCCGACGGCGGTATCAGCCCACTCGCCGCTGACGGTGTCACGGCCAACAACCGTCAGACCCAGGTCGGTAAAAAAGGCGATGGTTTCTTCGATGTCCCGTACCGCAATGCCGACATTCTCAAGTTTGATGGCCATGCGTCGAAGCTACCAAGGTGGAGCGATTGGCTCCAGTGGCGAGGCGGCAGGAAACCAGAACCCGACGTCGGCACTCACCCGGGTGCCGTGGGCCCAGTTTCCTTAGATTCCGGGACGGACAGTCTTGGCCAGCAACTCCTCAAGCCTTTGAAGGTCGTCCTCTGAGAGTGATCGAAGCGGCGATTTCGCCTCAAAGCGATCGATCATTGTCTTTCGGGTCTTCAAGCCTGATTCGGTGAGGCGGAGAATCTTGGCCCTTCTGTCTGAAGGGTGCTGCTCCCTCGTGACAAGACCAGCTTTCTCAAGTTTGTCCACCACATAAGTGATGTTGGACGGATCACATTGCAAGGAATTGGCGATTTCACGCTGTGTGTGCGGAGTTGCGAGCTGCCTCAGGACCGCCGCTTGGGTGGTAGTCAAGTCGAGTTCGGCCACGGCGGAACGCACTTGGTCCGACAGTCCCTGGGAGAGCTCGGTGAGAAGCTCCCGTACGCGCCTTGTTCGATCATTGGCTGTTGACTGAGGGTCCTCGGGCATGTCCACAGTCTAGTCGAGTACGTACAAGCTTAAATTAATGAATGATCCAATTGTTGCAGTTAACCTCTAGCTTGAAGTATCTTGGGCGCGGGGAAGCCTTTACAGCATTGGGGAAAAATCATGGACACATCTGTACGTAACGTCATCGACGACGTTCTCGGCCCGGCCGATGAGAGGTACTTCGGAAGCGGTTTCCGAAGGGTCGCTCACTGTATTGAGGACCTAAAACTAGAGATGGCCAGCCAGACTTCTCTAGGCGTTACGGGGGTTGCGGCGCTGTCATATCCGCGCGATTGGTCGCGAAAGGATCACCATCGCGGGTTGCGACCGCATCTCTCAACCGTGGATGCATTCGTCATAGCCGTTGAACTCGCAGAGGTGCTCCTTATTCGGGTGTTCTCCCTAGGGTCAAGGGAACGCACATCCGCGTGGATCCGCTCCGTCGAATTCCGTTCTGGAGCAGTGCCCCAGGAGAAACTGGAGGCCATAGACGTCAAGGCAGCGTTGGTGGCGACCAAGCCGAGTAGCCGATGTTTGAGTGCTCCATTTGAATCGCTCTTGGAGTGTTCCGTTGGGAGCATCAAGGTCCAGCTGCGGCTTGAGCACGAAATATGTTCCTTCAACCCGAAGATGGGTCCGATGCCCTCCCTGTCATCGGTGCTGGGCGAAGCAGAGGGGCGCTTCTATGGCGAAGGATTCAGGCACCGCTTCCACAAGATTGGGAACGTTCGGTTTACCGCCGACAACCAGCGCGTGGACGCGAGCGTTGCCATAAGTTCTGCCTCTGAGTCTGCGTTTCGAAATGACATCGGAGGCGATTATCGGCCGTCCGTCTCCATCCTGGACTGTGTCATCGCGCAGTCCCAAATGACGCAGGCACTGCTCTACCAGGTGGACGGGATCTCTCGTCATGAATCCAACACGCTTTGGATGAGGCGCGTCGTTATTGCGGCCGACACGCCCTATCGTCCGCTCAGTCACGCATTTGACGCTTCCTCCACCGTGGAGAAGTCCAGGCTCCTTAACGTAAACGGCCGCTTTTACCGGTCGACGGATTTCAGCGGAACATTCCTCGGTCTCGTCAACCGCTACTCACTGGCACACGAGCTTCCTGATCGTGTCCTGACCCAAATGGGTGATCCCGAATTGCAGACAACACACGAAGGAACCCTATGAGAATCGCCATCTCTGGCACCTACTCGTCCGGCAAGACCACCACGTCCATGGCCTTGGCGCATATGACAGGAATCCCTAGGACTCATGCAAAGACAATGCGAGAGATTCTCCCCGACGTATTGCCAGGAAAACGGCTTGAAGACTGCACGGCCCCTGAACTATTCCAGTTGGGCATGATCCGCTATGGCGAACGTGCCGTGCACGAGAGCCATCTTCCAGGGGGATTCATTTCCGACGGGTCCTCACTGCACGAATGGGTGTATGGCAAAATTCGTACCCACGTCGGAATCCACCCCGACAACCACGCGGCATCCATGGTTGACACCTCAGCGGAAATGAAGTACTTCAGCGAGGTCATCGAGGCCATCGGCGCAGTCACGAAGCGGCATGCAAAGACGACCTACGACGTCTTCGTTCACCTGCCGATCGAATTCGACCTTGTCACTGACGGGCACCGGCCCGTCTCAGAGCGATTTCGACAGCTCTCAGACGATCTCCTCCTCTCCAGCCTCGAAGAACTTGCCATCCCTCACCACGTCATTGGCGGAACGCTAGCCGAGCGGCTAACTGGAATCGCAAAAGCCTTGAACCTTCCCCAATTGATGGACGTAGAGCGCGCGATCGCCCTCGCGTATGACGAGGCTGCTGGCATGAACACCACCGATGAGCTAAACCGCTGACCGAGAGAATCCCAAACATGACACGCATTCAACACTCAAGACCTCGACCTACGCTGATGGCTCCATTCGCCTACGGTTCCTTGTCGTTGCCCAACAGATTTGTCATGGCGCCGATGACGCGGAACTTCGCCCAGAACGGTGTTCCATCCCCTGGAACGGCGGAGTATTACGGACGCCGTGCTGCTGGCGGCGTCGGGCTGATCATTACTGAGGGAACCGTCGTTGGTCATCCTGCTTCGTCTCCGTCGCCTACCGTGCCCCGGTTTCATGGCGGGGACGCCCTCAGAGCGTGGCAGGTGGTTGTCGAGGCCGTCCATGATGCCGGGGGAAAGATTGTCCCCCAACTTTGGCACGTGGGCCTTGACCGAAAGCCAAATGATTCCCCCCAACGGGATGTGGGGAATGTGGGCCCCTCCGACATTTTCGGCGAGATAAAGCACCCAGGCGCCACAATGACACGAAGGGACATCGACTCTGTTGTAGACGCTTTCGCTGCAGCGGCTGCCCATGCTCAGGCATGCGGATTTGATGGAGTCGAAATTCATGGGGGGCATGGTTACCTTGTTGACCAGTTCCTATGGTCTGCCACGAATAATCGGCTGGACTGTTACGGCGGCACGACCAGAAACAGATCTCGTTTCGCTGAAGAGATTGTCCAGGAGATTCGCCATCGAGTTGGACTTGATTTCCCCATAATCTTTCGGTTGTCCCAATGGAAGACCATTGATTTTGAGGCCCGCGCTTTTCCTGACCCACTGGCCTTGGAGTCTGCTCTCGCGCCGCTCGTCGATGCCGGCGTCGACATCTTCCATGCGTCCACCAGGCGCTTCTGGCTACCCGAGTTTGAAGGCTCGGACCTCAATCTCGCGGGTTGGGTAAAGAAGACCACGGGGCAGCCGACAATCACGGTGGGATCAGTCGGACTCGAGGACAGCGAGTTTGTAAGCGCGCTCCTGCATGGACAGGGTGCCGGGACTGCAGGATTCGAGCAGCTCGAGCAAATGCTTGCCCGTGGCGACTTCGACCTCGTAGCAATGGGGCGAGCCCTTATCTCCGACCCCGACCTCGTCAATCGCATGCGAGAAGGGCGGGCCGACACTCGCCTTCCCTTCGACGCGTCCGACCTAAACCACCTCAACTAGTCAAGGGATCCTGATGAAAGCTACAACCGCCATCCTCAGTGCGGCCTGCCTCGGGTACAGCATGGTTATCCTCGATACCACTGTGCTCAACGTCGCGCTGCCATCCATTGCGGCGGAGACCGGGGCTATCCCAGCCCAGCAGCAATGGATCGTGGATTCTTACGTCCTTGTCATGACCGCCCTCTTACTTGCAGGTGGCGGGCTCATCGACCGCTTCGGTGCCGCCAAGGTCTTCCGCGCTGGCGTCGTGCTCTTCACGGTTGCGTCCGTCCTCTGCGCCATGACGAACGTAGCTTCCGTGCTCATCGCAGCCCGGGTGTTGCAAGGCGTAGGCGGTGCCATGCTTATCCCAGCCACCCTGACCGTTGTGATGATGTCTTTTCCCGAAGTCTTGGAGCGCGGCCGGGCTATTGCCATCATTGCTACGGTGGCAGCTAGCCCACAGGCCTTCGGTCCGAGCCTGGGAGGGATACTTGTAGACACGCTCGGGTGGCGGAGCATCTTTCTGCTGAACGTCCCGATCGGTATCGCCACATTGTTGTTTGCCCGGCGCCTTCCTGTTGGTCAAGGAAACAAACGGCCTTTGGACATCACGGGAGTCGTCCTCATCGTGATCGCCTTGGGAGGGCTTACTTACGGCATCATTGAGTACGCCAATTCACAAGCGGGCGTTAATGTCATTGGATCCCTCGCAGTGGCCGTTTTGGCAGGTGTCGCCTTCATTATGGTTGAAAAGCGAACGAGCACGCCCCTACTTCCAGGTCCTATCCTGAATGCCCGCGGCCTGCACCTGTATGTGCTGGCCGGACTCTTCATGTTCGTGCTGTTCTATGCAGCTCTTTTCGCGGCAAACCTCTATTTCCAGAAGGTTCTAGGCCTCTCTGCCCTGGACAGTGGTTTGCTGCTCTTGCCCGCAGGAGTGCCGGTCTTCGCCCTTCCGATCATGGTGAGCAAGCTGGCAGGGAAGAAGTGGAGTCCTGTAGCCCTCACCACTACCGGTACAGTCATCGCGACTACAGGTGCTGCCATGGGTCTGCTTTCTGGCGTCTCGCAATCACCGTTTGTCGTTTCAGCTTCCCTCCTCGTTCTTGGGATTGGGTTCGGTATCGCCTCTCCGCCACATTTGGCGCTCGCTACTTCCGTCGCCCCTCAAGGAACAGGTGGCGTCACCAGCGCCCTTGCCAACGCCGGGCGCCAGGCGGGTTACCTTTTCGGCGTAGCACTAGTCGGTATGGCAGGCCAGAGCACGTTCGGGTATCAGCAGGCCGTCTGGATAGCGATTGCGGGGGGTGTTCTCGCTTTGGTGGTGCTCGTAGTCGCGGCCACATACTCCCGGAGCCGGTCCGCGGAGGGAATATCGATAGAACCACTGACCACCAAAGCAGGGTAGGCAGGAAACCAGAACCCGACGTCGGCACTCACCCGGGCGCCGACGTCGGGCTCTCTATTCGGTCTCCGCTTCCTTCAGAACCAGAGCCGTCCCTTGGAAAGCCCGCAGTTCGAGGAAGAAGCTGCCAAGATCATCCACTTGCCCCACGTTTTCGCCGCTGAAGAGATCGTGGACGCTGGCGCCGGGGACTAGATGCGAGGACTGGATGCTGCCTGCAATGTCCTGGTCGGAGAAGTTCAGGACCGTGACCTCAAGGTCGTCGCTGCCGAGTTGGTTGACCAGGACGAGCAGCCCGCGGTTGGAAACGTCGGGTACGTCCAGCAGGGTGCTCGTTGCGATCCCTGACTGTTCCCTTACTTTCAGGATCTGTTGGAGGCGCCGGGCGTAGGAGCTTGGGTCCTTGAGCTGTTCAGGTAGCGGCCCATAAAGGCTGGTGGCGCGTGGCATTCCGGCCAAGGACGTCTTGGCATCCGGACTTGTGCCCATCAGATCGTGCGCCCCGCGGTTGATCCAGCGGGTGTCGCCCTGCGAGGTGAGCTCCTGGACGGCGGCTCGGTCCAAGGCTGTGACACCGGTGAGGTCCCAGCCGGACAGGGCGAAGACCCCGGGCTGCAGCGCGTTGTACATGGACAAGAGCACATGGGCGTCCAGGACCTGGGCCTCTTGCTCCTTGGTGATGGAGGCGGGATCCTTGACGCCCAGGGCCGCCATGATGAAACTGACCGTGGTGCAGGCAATGCCATTGGTTGTGAAGACGGCGTTGTACGGCCCGTTCTCTCCAGTGAGCCGTTCCCGGAGGGTGTTCTGAACCTTTTCGGCAACCTCAGCGCCTGTCAGTTCCTCGCCGGCAAGCTCAAAGACGTCGTCCCTGTGGCCAGCGGCAAAGTGCAGCAGCTCGTAGGTCAGTTCATCATGGTTCTGCAGGGCATGCACAAGGGAGGCCTGGTCCACGCCGATGTCCATGGCAAGCCGAAGGGTCAGGCGCAGAAATTCGGTGTCACCCGTGACCAGCGCGCAGTGGTAGGCCGGCCTGGTGATGAAGTCGTAGGACAGATCCGGGCCAGACTCGGACTGCGCCTTGATGTCATCAATGGTGAGGTTGAGTTCCTGGAAGGAGAACCCGCCCACTTTGCGGATCATGGAGCCAATGAGCTGGTTGGCTGCCTCGGACAAGGGGTGGCCTTCTGACCAGCCCGGCTGTTCCTCCGCACTTTTCTCCACGCCGAGGAAGCCGTTGGCATCGAGCCGCAGGGCGCCGGTACCCAGGTCCAGGAGGGAATGCAGCGCATCGCCCACTACCAAGCGCATTCCAGCGAAGGTGGGGTCCAGCCAGTTAATGGACGGCTGTCCGGCCTTGAAGTAGTGCAGGTATACCCAGCGACGGGTTTTGCCTGTGGTATCCACGATCGGCCTCGTGGCGCTCCAGTTGGTTTCCTTGACCCCCGGCTCATAGAAGATCACCCGTTGGAGCCTGCCGATGATGTATCCGGCTTTTTGCAGGGCTTGTTCGGCGTCGGGACTGATGTTCACTGAATCTTCGCCCTCGGGAACATCAGGCAGCAGGTGCCAGTCTTCCTCGGGGATATCCACCATGTGATAGATGCCCGGGTAGTCGCGGAAGTTCATCTCGGCAAGACGGAAGTCGGCGCCTTTCCCGGTGTGCCCTGGGACGATGTCATCAATGACTGTCCCGTCATGATCGGCGGCGACTTCGCACATCCGGCGGAATTCTTCCTCCGTGCCGAAGGCCGGATCGATCGCCATGCTGATGCGGTCAAAATGACCATCGACGCTGGGTGTCTGCGACCAGCCGCTGATGCCTCCGGCCAGCTTGACGGGGCCGGTGTGGAGTCCACGGATGCCGATCTCCCGGAACGCCTTCCAGAGGCCGGGATCTCCCAGGGCGGACAGGAATGACTGACCCTCGCGGGTGATGAAGGAGAGTGGATAAGCCGTGAACCAAACAGGTGCCCGCTCCACTGCCGCCCTGGGGTTGGGCCGGGCGTAGGCGTTCTGCCACATACTCGCCTGGCCCGAGAGTTGCCGTGCCATGGTGTTGGCGTCGCCGAGCATTGACTGGTTGCGGAGCCAGTCCACATAAGTTGGGTTGCGCCCGTCGAATTCCAAGGAGGGCCTGGCAGCAAAGAATTGCCGGCGTCGGGCGATCGGCCGTAGCGCCTTCGGGCGGGCGGGATAGAACTGTTCGTCAAAAGTGATTTCCGCCGGCTCGGATGCTGCGCCGTCCGTGGGTTCCGCACCATTTGTGGGTTCCGCACCATTGGAGGGTTTCACGCCATTGGCCGGCGTATCCTGCCCCCCGGAATCTCCTGCGAGGCTCTGGTTCTCTGACAAGTTCCCGCTGGCTATTGGCTCCTGCACAGTTTTCTCCTTTACGCGGTCGCCGCTTTCGCGCCGACCTTCCGAGGGGTCGTTCAAGAGGTCACGTACTCCGGCTTGCCGGAGCCTTCATGCTAAGCACCGGAGCACACCATTTGTCGACCTATGACTGACAGGTGGCTTGGGAACCACCGTAAAAGGCTCGACGCCGGCCCTCAGGTGAGTGCCGTCGTCGAGCCTTAACGGTTGCTTCGGTCAGCCCTGCTGCAGTGCTTCCTGCCGGCGCTGCTCCAGCGCATTGCGGACACGGTCCACATCCCGCGGGTAGCAGAAGTAGAGGGCAGTGAGGACCGCCGCGTTGACCAACATGAGGATCACCAAGGTCCAGAGAAACACTGCCTGGATTCCGAGGCTTGAGGCCAAGGCGCCGGCTCCGAGGGAGAAAACGGCCCAGCCGATGGTCTCGAAAACTGTCAGGAAGATGGCGAAGGCCTGGCCGCGGAGTTCCGGCAGGACAACGGCTGCGACGATCGGACGGTTGGCGGGCGGATTGGCTCCTTGGGCGAAGCCGATCAGGGCCCAGAAGGCGCTGTAGATGCCGATGTTGTCGTAGTCGAATTGGGTGGCAAAGAATGCGACGGCCGCGAAGAGAACCTGGGCGCCCTGCAGGTAGGCCACCCGGCCCCGGTCAGGGAGGACCCGGTCCAGGAGTGCGACGAGCCAGCCGCCACCTGCCGTTCCAGCAAAGTAGCCGAGCCCAAAGGGAACAAGGACGATGGCCGCGACTGCGTTGGTGAAGCCCCGCTCCACCACGAGGAACTGGATACCGAAGATCGTGATGAGGAGGTGCCCGGAGAGCAGCCTTGAGAGCATCATGATGGAGAAGCTCGGAATCCGGAACAGCGAGGCCACTGAGCGGACGGTGACTTTCGGGGCGAGGCGCTCGCGGCCGCTGAGGTCTGCGAGCTGCTTCTCGGACGCTCCCACTCCGGGATCTTTCAGGAGCAATGCCACCAGCAGGCCGGCCAGGATGCAAATGCCACCGATGGTCCACATGCCGAAGCGCCAGCCGTCGGTAATGCCCGTGAACAATGCGATGAGAGGGGCAATGAAGGAACTGATGAGGCTCATGAATCCGTAGAAGTAGCCCGCAGCCTTCCCGCGCTGGCTGTCATCGAAGGAGTCCGCGATGATGGCGTTGGCGATCGGGCTTCCACCGATGATAGACGCCGACATCAGCGTGTTGAGGATCAACAGTTGAACGAAGTCCTGGGAAAAACCTGCGGCGATGCCGAAGACACCACCGGCCAGGGTAGTGGCGATCAGCGCTTTCCGTCGGCCGATCTTCCCAGCAAGCCAGGCCCACGCCGGACCGGCCGGAACAGCGATGATTTTGCCGAGTGCGGCCAGCAAGCCGAGGTGGCTGCTTTGCAGTTTCAGGGCCGCCGCAATTGTCGGGAACAGGGTGGCACTGAGGCCGGCTTCCGTATTGTCCACGACCGTAACGCCGGTGAGGACAGCGAGGTTTCGCCAGCGGTGGGGAACTTTGCTGGCTTGGGCTGCTCCTTCTGCTGCAGCTTCCTTGGCGAGGGCAGGGCTGGGTTGGGTGGTCATGGGCTGAAAGTCCTGTCTACATTGTCAGGCCGGGTTGGGGATGTGTCACTGGCTTGGAGTTACGCCGTGGGGACGGCAGCCAGTTCCTCGGCAATGGACCCGAGGGCGCTCGAGGGAACCGGGATGACGGCTGCGAGCTGGTAGAGGCTGAGCTGGGCGGGGATGTTAACCAGTTCAGTGCTGATGAGATCGGGGAGGTGCTTCTCCACGGCTTCGCGGCCGCGGACGTCCTGGAGCAGTTCCAGTAGGGGCAGCGTTAGGGCCGTTCCGCCGTCGGCGAAGCTGTCGATCGGAGGCAGGGGTTCCAAAGCGAGCCGCGCCCTGTCCGCTTGCTGGGCGGCGAGCAGGTGCTGGGTTGTGGCTTCGGAATCGAAAGGAATCCCAAGCCGCTGGAACTGGCTTTCCGGTGCATCGTTTGCGTGCATGAGTTTGGCCAGCGTTCTCAGGAGGCGGAGTTCCAGCTCGTCGTCGATGATTGGACTCGTTTGGTTGGGGTCTTTTTCCACGTCAAAAAGAAGGGTTCCGTGGCCCCAGGAGTTCATCATGGAGGTGGTCTGGAGTTGCATTGTCCGCAGTCCCTTGGTGAAGCTGAACGCTTCCGCAGGCTGCCAGTGCGCGAGTTCGGCGGTTGAGAACCGCGACCGCATGTGGGTGGGCATGAGCGTGTAATCCTCCAGCGGCGCGTTGGAAGGTTCGACGGCGGCACGCATGTAGACGTAGCGGCCGTCAGTGACGTTGACGTGGCCACCGTGAATGCCGAACAGCGCCGCCTCACGTACTTCTCTGTCGTCCTGCAGCACTGCGGCGAGGTCCTGGCCCTGCATGTCCTGCGTAGGTTCGAGGCCGAAGAAACGCAGCATGGTGGGTGCGATGTCGATGGTCTGCGCGAGGGCTCCGCGCCGGGTGTCCTTGCCGCCGGTGCGCGGGTCCCACAGGAACATGGGCAGGTGCACGAGCTCGTTGAACCACGGTTGAACAGACTTGGCCCACCAGCCGTGTTCGCCCAACAGGAAGCCGTGGTCCGTGTTCACCAAGAGGAGGGTGTCTTCCCACATGTTGTATTGGTCCATGGCATCCAGGACCCGTCCGAGGGACTTGTCGCACATCGAGACCAGCGCGGCATACTCGTAACGGGCATGCTCCACTTGGTCCTGTGGCTCGGTGACCTTCTGGTATCCCGGCCAGTCGAATTCGGGGCCGTCGTATTCATGCTCGTACAAAGCCTTGTATTTGCTGTGGGTGAAGAAGGGCTCATGCGGATCGAAAAGCTCGATCTGGAGCATCCACTTGTCCGCTTCATGGTTCGTATCGATGAAGTGCAGGCCGGCGTCCACGGTTTTGGTCTGGGAGTGATCTGCCTCGGTTGGCATGTAGCTGCGGTTGATGAGGTCCTGCCGCTTCATCCCCGCACGCCAGTCCTGGCTCCGGCCCGAAGGATTTACTACACCCTTCCACGGGTCGCCTTCCTGGCCACGGAAGAACTCCCAGGTTGTGTACCGCGGGTGGTACGTGGCGCCGCCGTCCTCCCAATAGTGCGGGTGGTCTGATACCAGATGCGTGTGCACTCCTGCTTTTCCCAGCATCTCCGGCATGGAATCGTCGAACGGTTCCAGCGGTCCCCAACTACGGTGCAGGAAATTGTGGCGGCCAGTGTGCATCTCCCGGCGTGCTGGCATGCAAGGCATCGAACCGGCATAGAAATTGTCGAACGTGGCCGTCTTTGCTGCGAGGCGGGCAAAGTTGGGGGCATCCACGAAGGTATCTGCCGCATAGGGGGAGAGCATGTGCCTGTTGAGGCTATCGAACATGAGAATGATGGCCTTCATGGTCGCAGCTCCGCCGGTACAGCGGTGAGCGAGCGGGAAGTCAACTGCCCATCCAGGAGTTCCTTGCGCAGGCTGATCAGCCCAGCAACGTGGGCGTCGATGGCGCTCGCGCCCATGAGGTGCAAGCGTTCTCCCACAGATTCGGCCAGCTCGGTGTCGAAGGCGATGGTGGGAGCCCACTGTTCCCTGCGGTCGCGGTTGCGGTACCTGGCGATTTCGTCCTGGCGGGTGTGGATTTCGACATCGAGAATCCGGAGGAGTTGCTCGGCGCTCATGAAGCCGGCAAAGGCCAATCGCGCACCAAGTTCGGGGTCCTGGAAACGGCTGGCCGGGTGGTACGGGCCTGTCAGCCAATCGAGGAAGACGGTGGCTCCTTCATCAGTGACGCGGTAAGTCTTTGCGTCCTGGGCACCGGGCCGGGGGTCCACGCTGTGGGTCACCCAGCCCTGGTTCTCCATGCTCCCCAGCGAGCGGTAAACCTGGCTCATCTGCGTATTGGAGCGTAGGAACCGGCCGTGGGTGTCGAGGAACTTCTTGATGTCGTAGCCCGTGCTCGGATGCTCCAGCAGGACTCCAAGAAGGATGTGTTCGAGCTTCATTGTTCTCTCCGTTGGCGGGTCTTTGCGTGATGCGGGTCACGCCTTCTGAGAAAACAATGACACAAGTGGAATGCTGAGTCAATGACACAAGTGGAATGCTTTTGGAACTCGTCGGCTGCGCCTGGGTGGGTGCCGGCGTCGAACCTTAATGCCCAAGCCTGTGTACACACGGAGGCCGGGAGGCGAAGCTTAAGGAGCACGTGCACCCAGGGGGAATTCCGAAATGTACAAAGCGCCAAGCATGGGAGTGACTGACAGCCGACTCGACCACGCATTCTTCGTCCTGGGTGGAGCAGCTGCGGTGTGGCTGGCATTCCTGCTTGTGGGGGAGAGCTTTCACCTCGGGTGGGGCCAAGTGTGGTTCTCCGTGGTGTTCTGGGCTTTCCTTGCCTACCTGCTGTTGCCTCGCCTCCACCGGATCCTTACCACCATTTACGTTCCTGGCTACTTCATCGGCCGGGCCCGGACCAGTGATGGACTGCTGGGTGATCCGGTGAACGTGGCCCTCATGGGCACCGAGGCGCAGATCCACGCGATCATGCGTGCCGCCGGGTGGACCATCGCGGACGACGTGACCTTCGCCAGCAGCCGACGCATCGTGAGCTCTACTCTTTTGAGGCAGAGCTACACCCAAGCTCCCGTCAGCCCCCTTTACCTCTTTGACCGGCAACAGGACTTCGCCTACCAGCAGGAGGTGGACAGCAACCCCGGCAAACGCCACCATGTGCGCTTTTGGCGATGCCCCGAGGGCTGGATGCTGCCCGGTGGGCACAAGGTAGATTGGCTTGCCGCCGGCACTTACGATCGCAGCGTTGGCTTCTCACTGTTCACCCTCCAGATCACGCACAAGATCGAGCAGAATACCGACGTGGAGCGGGACCACATCGTGCGGACGGTGTCCGAGGCTGAGCCTGCCGTGACCGTCCGTGTCATCAAGGACTTTTCCACTGGGTATCACTCGCGAAATGGCGGCGGGGATTCGATCTCCACAGACGGCGATCTGCCCATCATCGACGCGTGCAGCGTACTCGTCCCCACTGACCAACCCGCCAGTCAGACGGACAGCCGCGATCGCCGGCCCGCGCCCACCATGACGGGTGCATTCCTCGTGGTCATCCGGGCCCTTGCTGCACTTGCTTTGGCCATCACTTTGCTGACCTCGGGCGGCACCGTCACCTTGGAGGACGCCAACCCTGACCCGCAAACCACGACGGCGGCAATCGTCACCGTGGCCGCGATCGTCCTGGTCTTCGGGCTCGGCGAAGTGTTCCTTGCCTGGCGGATATTTCTGGGCAGCAACGGCGCGCGCGTGATTGCGATGGGACTCAGCTCCATCTCGATCGTGGCCCAAGCCATCGACGCCTCCACTGGAACCACCAACCTCACGCTTGAGGCCGGCCTGTCCGGGCTGGCCACCGACATCCTTGTGCTCCTGGCTCTGTCCAGCCAACGAGCCCGGATCTATGCCAAGCGCCAGCGGGTTCCGGCCGTCCCGCCGTCGGTTGTGCGGCGCGTGGCTTCCTGACCTTCTTTGACGCGGTGAGCGCTGACGCCGCGCACATTCACTGGGGACGCAGAAACGGGCTGGCGACGCCTGAATGTAGGTGTCGCCAGCCCGCAACTGTGGCGCAAACGAAAATGGGTGTCGCGGCCAGGCAGTGCTACGCAGTAACGGCCAGGGCGTCGATCTCCACCAGCATGACCTCGTGCGGGAGGTCAACAAAGACAGTAGTGCGGCTCGGCAGCAAACCGCTGGGCACGTTCTCGCGGATGAACTCACCGTAGACCTCGTTCATGGCGGCGAAATCGTCGCGGGTGGTGAGGTAGACGCGGAACATCAGGACGTCTTCAACGGAGGAGCCGCCGGCTTCGAGGATGGCTTTGACGTTCTCCAGCGTGCGACGGGTCTGGACGCGGACGTCGCCCTCGCCGATGTACTGGTTGGTGGCGGGGTCCATGGGGCCCTGGCCGGAAACCTGGAACATGCCGCCCTTCTTAATACCCTGGGAGAATACGTGCGCCGGGGCGGGGGCGTTTTCGGTCAGTACTACGGTCTTTTCACTCATGCTGAGTTCCTTTCGTGGCTGATCCAGCCGAGGTCTTTCGAGATGGCCTCGGTGCTGGCTTTGAGGTCGGGCAGCAGCTCCAGCAAGCCTTCATAGCTGAGCATTACTACCGGTACCGAACAAGAGGCTGCGGCAACAACGGCACCTGAGGCGTCGCGGATGGGGGCCGCAATGCAGTGCACGAACGCTTCGTGCTCGGCGTTGTCGTGGGCCCAGCCCTGTTCCTTGACCTGCTCGAGTTCGGCCAGCAAGGCCTCCGGCGAGGTCAGGGTATTCTCGGTAACTTTTACGTAGTCCAGCCCCGCCGCGATCTTTTCCTGCCGGCTGCGCGGCATGTCGGCGAGGAGGACTTTCGACACAGCGGCCGAGTGCAGCGAAGCTGTCAGGCCGATGCGCGAGTACATGCGGACGGGGTGGTGCGACTCAAACTTGTCGATATACACCACCTCATTTCCTTCGAACGCAGCGAGGTGCACGGTGTGCCCGGTGCGGCCGTTCAGTTCGGCCAGGTGCGGGTGGGCGACCTTGCGGATGTCCCGCTGTTCCAGGGCGAGGGAGGACAGTTCGAACAGCTTGGAACCGAGCATGAACCGCTGATCTTCGTCGCGCACCACAAGCCGCTTCTCCTCCATGGCGTGCAGGAGCCGCATCACGGTGGTTTTGTGTACGGATGCTTTGGACGAGAGCTCGTCAAGGGTGGCGGGCTTCGCTGCGAGTTCGGCGAGCAGGTCGATGGCCCGCATGAGGCTCTGGCTCAAGGTGTCACGCTCCGGTTCTGGTGTTGAAATGTCCCTCTTCAACATGGATAGCAGCCCAGTCCTCATCCGAAGAATCGAGGATGACCGCGAGCTGCCCGGCGTCGGGCAGCGGGCCGCGATCGCCGTGGACGGTCAGCGTGCACGCAGCAGCAACATGGCCCCGCCGGAGGCTCGCCTTCTGGCCGAGCCCGAACAGCATGCCGCTGAGGTAGCCGGCGGCGAAAGAGTCACCCGCGCCAACAGGCTCGACGACGGCGACGGACAGTGCGGGAACCTCTTCCCGCGTGCCACTTGAGTCAGCCGTGCCACGCGTCAGGGAAATCGCGCTGATCGCCTCGTTCTTGATGACCAGCACCTCTGGGTCCGGCATCAAACGGCGGAGTTCGGCTTCATCGGTGGTGCCGAAGGCGTGCTCGGCTTCGTCTTTCCCAACAAGCACGACGTCGGCCAGGTTCGCCAAGCGCTGCAGGACAGAACGGTCTTGGCCTGCCCAAAGAGCGGCACGCCAGTTCACGTCGAAGCTGATGGTCCTGCCGTTCCGCGGCGCTGTGAGGATGGCTTCCAACAGATCGAGGCACCCGGGGGACAGGGCAGCAGTGATACCACTCAGGTGGATCAGCGCTGCGTTCTCCAGCAGCGAGGAAACAGCGGGATTGGAGAGTGTGCCGCGTCCCATGGCCGAGGCCGCAGAACCTTGCCGATAGTACAAAACTGAACTGCCGCCGTCGGGGTCTGATTCCTGGGCGGGGACCTTCACGTAGAGGCCGGTTGGTCTGGACTCGTCCACCTCGACCCCGGAGACTCCCACTCCGTGCGCTCGAAGGTCCTCAAGAATGCGCCTGCCGAAGCCATCGTGGCCCACCCGGCTGACCCAGTGGGTGTCCAGGCCCATGGCCGCCAAGCCCATGGCAACGTTCGACTCTGCACCGCCGATCCCGCAGTGGAGCTCGGTGGCTTGGTGCAGGGGAACAGCTTGGGCAGGGGTAAGCATGGCCATCGTCTCGCCAACGCATACAGCTGACAGCATCGTTCTCCCACTTGTTGTGCGCTTCTCAGCGGTCTTGACTCTCAATCCGCCACCATGTTAGACATATCACCAACAGGTTTGCAACCAGCGTTGCAAAATACGCAACGCAGCTAGAACACTACCCAGAACAGCCCCACACCGCAGCTTCAAAAACGCAGCCCCGCGAAGGGAATGAACCCGTGAACACTTCCGAAGCCATTTCGGCACACGCCGTGGCCGGCCTCGCAGACCGTCAGCTCGATTGGCGGCACAAGGCCATTCCGGCAACCGCCAACGGGATCACGCACGCCGAATTCCTCGCCGCCAAGCACACCTTGGCCGACCTCCAGACGCCACTGCTGACACTCGATGCCTCTGCGCTCCAGGCAAACGCCGATCGCCTGGCCGAGTGGTGCGCGGAACACGGTGTGCTGCTGGCCCCGCATGGCAAAACCACCATGGCTCCGCAGCTCTGGACTGAGCAGCTCAACCGAGGCGCCTGGGGCATCACCCTGGCCAACTTCGCGCAGCTCCGGGTGGCACACGAGTTCGGCGTGCGGAACCTGCAACTCGCCAACAGCCTCACGGATCCGCACGCCATCGAATGGGTGGCCGCCAACGCCACTGCCCAAGCGCCCATCCTTTCCTGGGTGGACTCCACGGGAACCGTGGAACTGATCAACAACACCTTGTCCGGAACGGACGCCGTGCTCGATGTCCTGGTGGAGCTCGGCGCTCACGGCGGGCGGACCGGCGCCCGGGGCGTCGACGCTGCCATGGACGTTGCCCGCGCGATCTCCGCCTCACCGAACCTGCGTTTGGTGGGCGTCAGCGGATATGAAGGCTCGCTCGCGCACACTGCGGACGACGCCGGATTGGGCGCTGTGCGGGGCTACCTCGGCCAGATGCGGCTGCTTCACGAGGAACTGCTCGCCGGAGACCTCTACGGCACCGGCTTTGTCATCATCACCGCGGGCGGCAGCGCCTACTTCGACGACGTAGTCACGGTCCTGTCTCCCTGCATCAGCACCGGTGCCGAAACTGGTGGCCCCAGTGTGGACCTCATGATCCGCAGTGGCGCGTACATCATCCACGACGACGGTTTCTACCGCGGAATCTCGCCGTTTTCCCGCGAAGGCAACCAGCCGTTCCGTGCCGCAATGCACGGCTGGGCACGCGTTGTTTCGCAGACAGAACCGGGCTTGGCCATCCTCGACGCCGGCAAGCGGGACCTCCCGTTCGATGAAGGGCTGCCGGAGCCGCAGCTCATCGGCCCTGTGCTGGGCGGAGCCATGGAACCGCTGGTCGGAGCCGAAATCACCTCCGTCAACGACCAGCACAGCTTCATGACCTTCGACGCCAACACCACCTCCGTTCGTCCTGGCGACGTCGTCCGGCTGGGCCTGTCCCATCCGTGCACCGCGTTCGACAAATGGACCATCATCCCGGTCCTGGCCGATACCGAGGCCAACGGTGACCAGACCGTCGTCGACCTCATCCATACCTTCTTCTAGGACGCACACCATGAAGACCCTCATCAGCAACGCCACTTTGGTGGACGGAACCGGAGCGGACCGCCGCCTCGCGGACGTCCTGCTGGACGGCGCGGTGATTGCCGCCGTCGTCGACGCCGGAACCCTCACCGTGGCCGAAACCGTGGCCGACCGCATCATCGATGCCACTGGACTGGTCCTGAGTCCTGGCTTCATCGATATGCATGCCCACTCTGACCTGCAGCTGCTTGTTAATAGGAAGCACTACGCCAAGCTCAGCCAAGGCGTCACCACGGAACTGCTGGGCCAGGACGGCCTTTCCTATGCGCCCGTAGATGATGCCACGCTGGCCGGCGTCCGCGAGAAGATCGCCGGCTGGAACGACAACCCGGCAGGCTTCGACTGGAACTGGCGGACCGTGCGCGAGTACCTGGACCGGTTGGATTCCGAGGTCATCGATGAGGATGGCACTACAGGCCGGATCGCAACCAACGCCGCCTACCTTGTACCGCAGGGAACCGTCCGGGCCATGGTGATGGGCTTCGCCGAAGGCGACCCCACGCCGGAGCAACAGCAGCAGATGCAGGACGTCATTCGAACAGCAATGGAGGAAGGCGCCGTGGGAATGTCCTCGGGCCTCACCTACACGCCGGGGATGTACGCGCAGACCGAGGAACTGGCCGGACTCTGCCGGACCGTGGGCGAACTGGGCGGTTTCTACGCACCGCACCACCGCTCCTACGGCAAAGGCGCGCTGGGTGCTTACGCTGAGATGATCGGGCTGAGCCGCGATACCGGCTGCGCCCTGCACCTCTCCCACGCCACGATGAATTTCGCGGAGAACAAGGGCCGTGCGGGCGAACTCCTGGACCTGATCGACGAAGCCCTGGATCAAGGCGTGGACATCACCCTGGACACTTACCCCTACCTCCCCGGGGCCACCACGCTCTCGGCGATCCTTCCCAGCTGGGCCTCTTCGGGCGGGACAGAGGCCACGCTCGCGCGGCTGGCAGACCAGGAAACCCGCGCACGGATCCGGGAAGCCGTGGAGATCTACGGATCCGACGGCTGCCATGGCGTAGTGGCCGAGTGGGACACGCTGGAAATCAGCGGCGTCCAGAACGCGGCGCTCGCCGGCTACGTCGGGAAAACCATCAAGGACATCGCCGCTGAGGGCAGCCAAGAGCCTTTCGATGTCTTCGTGCAGATCCTCACGGACGATCGTCTTGGCACCGGCATCCTGCAACATGTGGGTCACGAAGAAAACGTCCAGGCCATCATGAAGCACCGCACGCACACCGGCGGCAGTGACGGGCTCCTGGTCGGCGCCAAGCCACACCCGCGCGCTTGGGGCACGTTCCCGCGCTACCTCGGCCACTACTCCCGCGACCTTGGACTGCTGAGCCTTGAGGAGACCGTCCAGCACCTGACGGGCCGTCCCGCCGCACGACTCAAGCTCCACAACAGGGGCCTGATCCGCGAAGGCTACGCGGCCGACGTCGTGCTGTTCGATCCGGAAACCATCCGGGACGAAGCCACTTTCGAGAATCCCCGCCAAGCCGCCACCGGCATCCACCACGTATTCGTCAACGGGACGGCAGCAATCGACGGCGGCCAGCCCACCGGCGCCCGCGCCGGCCGGGCCCTGCGCCGACACAGTGACGGACTCACCCGAGAAGGAAGCAGTACCACCCCATGACCCCTGAACAATTCCTCCAGCAGCTTGAAGCCGACCGCGCCTTGGCCGTGGTCCGCGCTCCGTCCATCACGGACGCCGCGGATCTCTGCAAGGCACTGTCCGACGGCGGCATCCGCAGCGTCGAACTGACGTTCACCACCCCGGATGCGCTCAAGCATGTCAAGCGGGCCGCCGAGACCGCGGCGGACCATGGTGCCGCCGTCGGAATTGGCACGGTCATGACCGCAGACCAAGCCCGCGCCGCGATCGACGCCGGTGCGCAGTTCCTGGTGACGCCCGGCCTCCGACCCGAAGTTGCCGCAGTGGCCGTGGCCGCTGGAATTCCCTTCAGCCTCGGAGCCATGACGCCCACCGAAGTAGCGCAAGCCCTGGACCTGGGGTCCGGCGTCGTCAAGATTTTCCCTGCCCGGCAGCTCGGCCCGGCATACCTAAAGGACCTGCAGGGCCCCTACCCGGGCATCCGCTTGTTGCCTTCGGGAGGCATCGACGCCTCCAACGCCAAGAGCTACCTCGACGCCGGTGCTGCCGCAGTCTGCTGTGGCACCAGCGTGGTCCCGCCCGCAGCTGTCGCTGCAGGCAACTGGGCAGACATCGCGGCCCGTGCCGCCGCATTTACCGGCACCCTCAAGTAGGACTCACCCAGAAAGAAACGCCCATGAATGAATTCCTCGAATGGCTGCGGCACGACACCGCCGGCCTGCTCCTCCTGGCAGGCGCGGGCATCGCCCTCCTGCTGTTCCTGATCATCAAGGTCAAGCTCGAACCGTTCATCGCCCTCGTGGGAACCGGCGTGATCGTGGCTTTGGTGGGTGGGGTCTCAGTGGAGGCGCTGGTCGGCTCGGCCACCAAGAGCAGTGACGCCCTGATTGAGAAGGGCTTCGCCGGCATCCTTGGCCACATCACCGTGATCATCGGCCTCGGTACTGTGCTGGGCGCCATCCTTGAGCGATCCGGTGGAGCCGAAGTACTGCTCGGCAGGCTCGTGAAGATCTTCGGTGAAAAGGGCACCCCACTCGCAATGGGTGTCACCGGCTTCGTGCTGGGTATTCCCGTGTTCTTCGACATCGGCATTTTCGTCCTGGCACCGTTGGTTTACGTGGCTGCTGTTCGCGGTGGAAAGTCGCTTGCCCTGTACGCACTGCCGTTGCTGGCAGGCCTCTCCGTGACGCACGCCTTCCTGCCTCCGCACCCCGGACCCGTTGCTGCCGCCGGCCTGTTCCATGTTGACCTTGGCTGGATCATTCTCATGGGCCTTATCTGCGGCATCCCGGCCTGGTTCGCATCCGGTATTTTGTGGGGCACCTGGATCGGCAAGCGCGTCATGGTCAATGTTCCCGAGGACCGCATCGTTCCCGAGGCCGAGGAAGCCCGCGGCCACGAGCCGTCCATCGGACTGGTGCTGTTGGCCATCGGCCTGCCCATGATCCTCATCCTCGGTGGTACCTTCGGCAACATCTTTGCGCCTCCCGGTGTTTTCCGGGACATCCTCCAGTTCTTCGGCAACCCGGCCATTGCGCTGACCGTTGCCGTGCTGCTGGCCATGTGGCTCCTGGGTATCCGACGCGGCATGAGCTCCGCCGAACTCAGCGAAATAACTGGCTCCTCACTACGTCCCGTGGGCATGATCCTGCTGGTTGTTGGCGCCGGTGCTTTCTTCGGCGCGGTGCTCTCGGCGACGGGTGTTGGCAAGGCTGTGGCGGACTCGCTGGCCCAGGCCGGCCTGCCGATCATCCTTTCCGCGTTCGTCATCAGTGCAGGCATGCGCATTGCGCAGGGCTCGGCAACAGTGGCGATCGTAACCACCGGCGGCATCCTGGCCCCGAGCCTGGCGTCCGGTTACTCCCAGCCGCAGCTCGCGTTGATCGTGGTGGCCATCTCCTCCGGCTCCATCATCGCCAGCCACGTGAACGACGGCGGCTTCTGGATCATCTCCAAGTACTTCAACATGTCAGTCAAGGACACCCTGAAGACCTGGACCGTGCTGGAAACGGTGCTGTCCATTGTGGGATTCGGTATGGCGGCGCTGCTCTACACGTTCGTGAGGTAGCGGGGGCAGCGGGTTAAACAAAGAGCTCCGGAGTGCGTTATTGGGGGATACGCACTCCGGAGCGGTCTTTAAGCAGGTGCTTTCGCCGTCCTGCAGTAATCACTCTACGTTGGGCGGGACGGCATTGCCACCACCTCGAATAAGTACTTTCGCTTTAGTTTTTACGGGCAGCTTCCTGCGGCTTTTTCTGCGGGACGATCAGCACGGGCCGCCGCTGGTGGTGGCTCAGCCATGCCGCAACCGATCCGTTCAAAGCCTCGGAAATACGGTGTCCCAGGCCAGGCTCCGGCGTACCGACAATGATCATCGAGGCATGGATGTCCTCGGCGAGCCGGCCCAAGGCGCGGGCGGGATCTCCAGCCAGCAAACGCAGAGTCCAATCCGCTGAGCCGCCGTCCATGGCCTCGCCGATGACTTTGCCCAGATCGCTTCGGACCGCCGCGAAATCCTCGTCGTCCTTCTCCGGATGCAGGGACATCCGGTGGGTCTCCCGGGCCGGATCCCATTCAACGAGGTAGCTTGCCTCGTCAACATACGCACAAACCAGCGGCACGCCGAGTTGTTCAGCCAGGGTCCGCGCCGTTTGCAGCACCTCCACATGCTGGTCGGGCAGGACGCCGACAACCAAAGGAATCCGTCCGCTGAAATTCTCCGCAGCCATACCTTATTGTTGCGCCGCGAGGTGTCCTTGAACAGGCTGTCTGCCCACCCCGGCTAGTTGGGATCGGCCGGCTTGTTCCACGTCAGCCGCACTTTGAAGTTCGACGCCGTGCTCGCCGACGCGATAAACGCCCCTGCCTCGGCGTGGAGATCTATGCCGAACTCCACGCTGACCTCGTCCGGCCGGTTCTCCAGGCTCAGCAGCTCGTCTATCACGCCCTGGACAGCGGGTCGAACATGTTCCAAGGCTCGCTGGAACGTCTGCTGGGCCCTCGCGAAGACGCCGGAATGATCCCCCGCATGATCGCCACCCCGGGTCACGATGCTCCCGGCGGTGCTCGCGACCTCCACAACTACCGTGCCGCCGTCGTCGGTGGCGAACTCAACCAAGTGGCTCATGATGATGTCCTTTCCGGCGAGGGCGTGCGCAGGCGGCGGGCCGCCACCAGCATCCCCGTCCCCGCGGCGCCCAGCACCAGAAGCTGGACCAGTGCGAAGTACGCCTGCGTCCGATACCAGGACTCCATGAAGGTTCCCTTGTCCTGGATCCAGACGAGGGGCACGGAGACAGTGGCGAGCAACAACAGCCATCCAAGGTTCCTGCCCGGCTGGGACCTAAGCGCCAGGACCCCCGCCCACAGGCCCACCCCGGCTACGGCGAAGCTTCCTGCCACCGCTGTTGCTTCCACTGCGTAATTCAGACCCGACAGGCCGAACACTGCATGGGAAACTACCAGCCCGGCCATGACCGTGCGGCCCAGGACGGTCCGCTCGGGCAATCCCGCCACAGCGAGCATGAGGTATCCGAACGGAGCGATCAGACCGTAGACGATCCGGAGGGAGCCATCTCCGCCGCTCTCGTACCAGTAGTTGTCGTCGATCCAGATGAAGTAGACCGCGAAGCATGCTCCGATCAGGCCCGCCAGGGTCAGCGCCGCCGCGCCCCACGTCAAGGGAACCCAGGCCGGTGGCCCGGCTGGAGACTTAGTGCCGTTTTTGGCGTTCGACGGCGGCCTTTCGGTCCGCGGGTTTGTGGCCTTGGGCGCGGCGTACGACGGCGACGGGCTGCTTGGTGCCGTGGGCTGGCCCGGGCCGGTGGCTTGGATCGCAGACATTCCGGGCTGGCGCGCGGGCTCCGGCGGAGGCTCGAAGGCAGTGTAGGACCCGTGGTGCTCCGTCGGCTGCTCTTCCGATGGTGGTTCTGCAGCGGGTGGTGGTTCCGGCGGGGTCGCCTTGGTTAGCTGGGCCCTGGCTGCCGTGGCGAGTCCGTCGGGGTCGGCGGCGCCGGGGTCCAGGGTGGCCAGCTCATTCGAGACGTCCACCACGGTTTCCCATGAGCCCAACGACGAGTGATAGCGGAGCTCGCCCTGCAGGTCCGCCACGCGTTGCCTGCGCTCGCAGTCCTTTCGACGGGCCGCGGCATCGGGGTAGGCGGGGTCGTCCTGGACGCGGGCGAAGCCATCTGCTGCGGCCAGCCAATCGCCGGCTTCTTCAGCGGCCAAAGCATCACGGTACGCCCCGGACAATTCCAAGCGTTCCTGGGCGTTGTCACGGAGTGCGGTGGCATCACGGTATTCGGGTTCCAGCATCAGGAGGTCGCTGAACAACTCAACAGCTTGCTCGTACCTTCGCGCCCTCAATTCGGCGGAGGCCTGCACATACAGGGCTCGCAATTGGGCGCGCTTCATGGCGTGTTCGGCGCTGGCCTGGGCTGCCCGGGCTGCGCCGGCGTCAACCTCGACAGGTCCTACGTTAACGTCTGGATCCCCTGCGATGCCGGGGGCGCCCGAGGTGCGTCCCGGCGTCGTACTTTCGAGCGGCACGGAAGCGCGTGGCGTGCCTTTGAGCGTGAACAGTTGCGTGGTGCCGCCGCGAACGTAGAGGGCCGGGGTGACCCACTCCAAGGTGCCATCGGGACTCGCCATCACGGAGATCCGGCCGACGCGGGCGGCCTCGTCCACTGTCCGGCCGTTGGCGATCGCGGCGTAGAAGCCATGAGCGAAGGCGATTGCGGCGGAGTCGCTGATGGCGAACTGCATGGCCGCGACAGCGCCGATACCGCTCCTGACCAGCGCCGAAGCGGTGCCCGAGAAGAGATCCGACTGACCCATCTCCCCGGACGAGCACGAGTTCAGCACAACGAGGCGGGGGCGTGGTGCTGCGACACTCAGCAGGGCCATGAGCCGAACGGCGCGGACCATCGCTGCCCTGCCGTCGGGGCCAACCAGGGCGATCCTTCCCTCGTCGGTGCGGGAATCGTAATCGCCATGGCCCACAAAGTGGACCACGTGCCACGGGCCGGCGAGCAACATTGACTGGATGTCGTCCCAGGTTCCGCTCCTGGACCAGACAAGTTCCACCCGGCCTTCCGCGACGGGACCGGCCAGTGCCCTGCCCAAGTGTTCTTTCTCAGCTTGCACGTCCAGCGTCGGGAGGTCCCGTGGTGAGGCGACAATGCCCAGGATTCTCAAGGGAGGGGCGACGTCCAGGGGATTCTGGTTGTAATCGGGGGCAGGGATGTGCCTCAACAGGGGTTCTGTTTGGCACAAGTACGTTTCGGTTTCGGGGTCGAAGAGGGTTTCCCATGGCATGGTGGCCAATTCCGGGGCGGCAAGCCGCAAGACGACCCTGAGTTGCTGGCCTGCATGCTGCGCGGCGCCGAGGCTGGCTCTGTACGTGCCGTAGACCTCGCGGGTAAAGAGAGCCTGGAACAATTGCTGGCCAACTTCGCGGACCGCTGCTTCGGCGACGGGCAGGGTTCTTCGGGCTGCGACAGCGGACGCAAGGACCGTGGCTTCGAGTTGGGGGAGCCGGTCCTGGATGTCGTCAACGTCCAAGGTGAACATTCCGGAAGCGTGGCCTCCCGCCGGTGCACGGACCACGTGCACCGTATATTCGCCGCGTGCAGAGCCGGTAGTGATTTCCAGCTCGATGTCACAGTCCATCGCGGATCCTTCTGTGGTTCCTGGCATAGCCGGGCCCTACGTACAGATTGGCCCTGCTCCGGCCCTCGCCACAAGGGTTGTTGGACGCGGACTCTTGTAGCAGCACCAGCCCGGGCCTACGGTTAATCCGAAGGAAGGTGGTCTGCGATGGAAATTTTCATGTGGTGGCTGGACCTGCACTTGGACAGCAAGGAATGGCTGCGTGAAAACCTGCGCGCAGAGGAACTTCCCTTGCAGGTGCTCCAGCATATTGCCGAGGCTGGCGGGCCCCATCCGGAAAAGGTCAGCGGCGTGCTGACGCCGGCCGACTGGGACTTCATCGAGACCCAGTCGGAGTTTGTGGACTAAGGCACGGCCCGAGGCGTCGCAGAAGGCCCGTTTACTTCTGCCCCGGTTATTTTCTGCTGTAGAGGTTCTTCGTGGAGAGCATTCTGGAATTGGCTGACCATTTCCTGGCGGAAGGCATCAAAGTCTCCTGCCAGAGCAAGCTCAGCTAATTTCTCGTGCTCAACAGCGATGTCGTGTAGGTCGCTATAAGTACGGTGATCGACCGCCAGATAGAGACGCAGCTTGTTCTCCCACCCGGTCCACATGTTTCGCAGCGCGGTGTTCCCCGAAAATTCGTAGAAGAGCCTGTGGAAACGAAGGTGGGCGTCAATGCTGGCGGGGATGTCGTTGGTGTCGGTGGCCCGGTACAGTTCCTCGATGGTTTGCTTGAGCCGGAGCCGCTCGGGACCCCGCAGGGTGGGCGCCGAGAGCTCGGCAGCATAGGGCTCGACGAGTACTCGGATCGACGCGATTTCTGCGACGTCGCGAGCACTGACTTCCACGACGAAGGACCCCCGGAAGGGGATCTTGACCACCAGCCCTTCCTCCTCAAGTTTGGTCAGCGCTTCACGTAGCGGGGACCGACTGATACCGAGGTCTGCGGCGATGTGCGTCTCGCGAAGTTGTTCCCCTGGAGGCACTGTTCCGTTCAGGATGGCGGTGCGGAGTACGCGGTAGACACCGTCCGGCGTCGTCATCCGCTGTTCCTGCCACGTGAACTTGCGGTCCATATTCCGCCTCCTTTGTCGATTGTCGATTATACCGGCGTTAGCTCGTCCTGAACCGTTCCGGGCGTACGAATTCCAGGCCGTCGAGCGAGTGTTTGCCGAGCGCCTCGTACGCGGCGATGTGGCCGAAGCCCGTGGCGTTTTTGAATCCGCCTCCGGAGAAGCCTGTGGCGCAGTAGATCCTGCTTGACCCGCCGAGCCAGCCCAACAGCGGGTTCCGGTCCTCGGTGTAGAGGTCAGGGAAGGCGTCGGAGCGGACGATGCTGGGAACCAGGCCGGGGAGGAATTCGCTGACGGTTTCCAAAGTGTCGGCAATTTCGGCTGTTGTGAGCTCCCTGGGGAAAGCATCGGGGTCCGTTGTCACCGTGCCCCGGCCGTCCAGGGTGGCTTTGACTGTAACGCCGTCGACTGCGGGTGCCCCATACATGGAGCGGTCGTCGTACATCCGGCTGAAAGTGGGGAACTTTTCCGGTGTGAACTGGGCTGCGTCGCGGGCAACAAACCAGCTCAGGAAAACTCTGCGGGTTTCGGTGTGCGCCTTCAGGTAGTCAGGCATGAGCCGCTGGGACCAACCCCCTGAGGCGACGATGACGTTCTCGAAAGTCCAGGAGGTGTCCCCGGAGGTGACCACAACGCTGTCGTTGGTTTCCCGGATGCTGGTAACAGGAGTGTTGCTAAGGACCGTTGCGTCGTTGGCCTGTGCAGCGGCAATTGCTGCAGTTACTGCCCGGTCCGTCCGTAGGACCCCGGCGTTGGGGTCGAACACCGCGGCGTCATCAGCCCGGAGGTTGTGCTGCGGGTAGCGTTCGGCCATTTCCTCTCGGCCCAGGATCTGGTGGGCAGCGCCGTTGATCCGGGCAGTCTCCAGAACGCTGTGCAGGTATGTCCCATCGGTGGTGCCGATGGAGAGACCGCCACAGCGGGTGAGGATGTCCTGTCCTGTTTCCGCTTCCAGCTCCGCCCAAAGATCGCGTGAGCGCTCCAGGATGGGGTAGTGCGCGGGGCTGCCTCGATAGATCATGCGGAACAGCCGGGTGTCCCCGCCTACGGCGCTGCGTCCATGGGCCGGGGTGTGTGCTTCGAAACCGACTACGGCATCGGAAAGCCGGGAGGCCTGCCAGAGTGCCATGCTTCCGATGCTGCCCAGGCCGATGACGGCGAGTTTTCCGTCGAAGCCCTTGCTTCTGTGACTGATGGTTTGCATGAGGGGAGTACGTCTCCTAGTTGAGCTTGGCATCGGTGATGGCACCGGATTCGAGGCCCCAATTCGAGAGGGACTTCTTGTACTCCGGGCTGTTCAGGACGGATTGGACGGCGGCCTGGAGGGCGGGGGTCAGGGAAGAGCCCTTCTTCAGTCCGATAGCCGTCAGGTCGCTGGAGCCGACGTTGATCTGGGGGGTCAGGATGGTAAACGATTTGGGCTGCTGCTTCTCGGCCCAAGCGAGGGAGGTTGTGTCGTAGAGGATGCCGTCGATGCGCTTGGACGCCAGCTGGGTCAGGGCGTCCTGGACGTTGGGCAGCGTCACGGCGTTGATCGCTGGCTGTCCCTTGGAGGTGCAGGTCTGCTCCGAGAGGGCGGGGAGGCGTTTGAGTTGGCCTGTGGAGCCGGCCGTAACGGCAATGTTCTTGCCGCACAGGGTTTCGTTGGTGAGTTTCAACGGATTTCCCGCGCTCACTGCCACGGAGTTGCCTGCCTTGAAGTAGTCGATCATGTCCAGGACCTTCAGGCGCTCCGGTGTTGGTGCCATGGTGGTGACGGTGAAGTCGTAGCGGCCACCGTCAATGCCCGGAATGATCGTGTCGAAGACGGTGTTCTCGAACTTCAGCTTCAGGCCGAGCTTCTTTGCTATCAGGCGGGCGATGTCCGGGTTCAAGCCGATCGGCGTCGAGTTGTCTTCGGCGAGGAACGTCGTCGGCGGGTAGTGCAGGTCCATGGCGACCGTCAGTTCGCCCTTGTCCTTATAGGACGCCGGCAACAGGCTCACTGCCTTTTCGTCAGGCTGGACGCCCTCGGAGATGTCGGCCGTTTTCGGATCTGTTGGGGAGGTGCTTGTTGCCCCGCCACAGCCGGTGAGGGCCACCAGCATTGCAAACCCTGCGGCTGCAGCCTGGATCCTGCTTATGGTCTTCATGGTGTACCTCCGGGGCGTTTCAAATGAAGGTTTTGGATGGTGCATTATTCGTGAAGTCCGGCGAGCCTGCTGCCGAATCTGGCCAGGAGGGACGTCTTGCTGGAATCCTTGCGCTCTTCCCACTGATCAGCAAGACCAAAAAGCCGGTACATGCCGTGAACCCCCAGCCAGCGAATGGGTTCCGGTTCCCATTTCCGTGCGCGGTAGCCAACCCAGGGGAGTGCGGTTCGTTCCGTTTCCCGTTCGAAAGCCAATTCCGCGAGTGTTCGTCCGCCCACGTAGGCGGCTGTTACACCGTGTCCGGCGTAGCCGCTGGACGATCCGATTCCAGAGGCCTGGTCCCAGCGCACGCCACCGTTCCAGTCGCGGGTAACGCCCAGGACTCCGGACCAGGCATGGTCAACTTCGAACTGGACGCCAGGGAAGAAGGAGCGAAGCTTGGTGGAGATCAGGTCAACAGTGGACTGCGCTGTGGCACCGGCGCCGCCTGTGCCGGAGCCGTAGCGGTAGGGCCTTCCGCGGCCGCCAATGGCTATGCGGCCGTCCGCTGTCCGCTGCGAATAGATGAACGTGTGTGCGGAATCGCTAAGGCATTGAAGCCCGTTCCAGCCGATCTGCTGCCAGGCCTCCTCGGACAGCGGCTTGGTCACGATCATCGAGGAGTTGATCGGTATCAAGGACCTGCTGCCCAGCAGCTGTCCGGAGTAGCCCTCGGTGCATATGAATGTTTTGGCCGCCGTGACCTGTCCCTTGGCCAAGGTCAGGGTCTTGCCCTCGATACTGTTTATCCGGCTGTTTTCGTAGATCCCCACCCCCATGGACGTCAGGGTGTCCGCGAGGCCATAGACAAGTTTCGCCGGGTGAATGCGGGCGCAGGGCTTGTAGAAGAGCCCGCCGTGGACGGTGGATATGTTGATCTTGCTCTGGAACTCGGCACGGTCGAGCAAGTGGACATCGTCTTCAGTCAACCCATATTTCCAGTCGGCGTCACGCCTGGCTACCAGCCGGCCTAGCCCCGCCTTTGTATGGGCAGCGACTAGCGCGCCGCCCTTGTGCTGATCCGCGTCGATGCCCTCGGCTTGAAGGATGTTAAGGACGGAGTCGACGCCGGTCACGAACTCCTGCTGCAATGCCCGGCTTGCGTCCAGCCCTTCTCCGGATGCGCGGGCGAAGGTGGCCCGGTTTCCTGGGGGCATCGCCGAAAGCCAGCCGCCGTTTCGCCCGGAGGCTCCGTAGCCGATTTGTTCTGCCTCAAAAACCGCCACCGAGAGTGAGGGCTCGAGCTTCTTGGCGAAGTACGCAGCCCAAAGGCCTGTGTAGCCACCGCCTATGATTGCCAGATCCACGGACCCCTGGCCTGCGAAACGCGGGAACGTTGACCGGTTTTCCGCGAGTCCGGCCATCCAGAAGCCGAGGTCTCCGTTTCGGGGTGTTGCTGTGAGGGCTTTCATCTTTGTCCTACTTTGTGGGGGAGTCGGTGAGCCAGTGGAAGGCGTTGTGGTGCTAGAAAGCGGTGTAGCCGCCGTCGACGGGCAGTACAGCGCCGGTGATATAGGACGATTCCGGGGACGCCATGAAAAGTATGGCGTCGGCGATTTCTTCGGGAGTGGCCAGGCGCCGGAGCGGAATCTGGCCCGCGCGTTCTGCCCGGTAGGCCTGGGGATCGGGCCTGCGCTGGAACGAGGCCTCGATGACCGGAGTGACGGTCAGCCCCGGCGCGACCACGTTGACGCGGATATTGCGTTCGGCCCATTCGATCGCGGCGCCCTTGGCGAGCATGATGAGGCCGCCCTTGGCTGCGGAGTAAAGGACTTCATCAGGCTTGCCAACCATGCCCAGCCGTGAACTGACCAGGACGAACGAGCCTCCCGTGGCAGGCATCAATGGTGCAAAATGCTTCATCATCAGGAAGGCGCTGAGGAGGTTGCTGTGAAGCACGTTCTTGGCGTCCTCATACGCCATCTCCGTCAGCGGGCCGCTTACCTGCAGGCCATGGTTAAGGACGACGACGTCCACGGTGCCGAACGCTTCGGCGGCCTGGCGGGCGAGGCCTTCGACGAAAGCCTCGTCATTGAGATCTCCGGGGACGTACACGTCATCAGGTTCGACGCTGTCGAGTTGGTCCCTGCGGCCGGTGAGCAGCAGTCGAGCGCCTTCGCGCCGGAAGTGGGAGCTCACTGCTTCCCCGATTCCGCTGGTGGCACCGGTTATGACGGCCGTGGTCTTATCAAGTCTCATGGGGGTCAGTCCTTGTACGGTATGTTTCTTGGGTTTCGGGCTGGGGGGCCGGACATGCCGTCCCCCACGAATGAGCTGAGGAATCCGCGGGCATCCACCCGCCACCGTTCCAGCGATGTGCCCGTGCTGTCAGTGACGATGTACTCCTCGAAATTGACCACAACCGGGCAAACGTGGTTCGGCACGATCGGGAGCACCGTGCCAACGCCCGGGTGGAAATCGCCGGCCGGCAGGGGGAGGAACCCGTGGTACTCGTTGAGCTTGGAGAGAACGGCCGACGTGCCGGGGACGGCGCCATAGCCGATCTGCGGGCTGCCTTCCCGGCTTAGAGCTTTGGTGCCTACATCGAGAATGACCTGATCCGGAACCCAGTCGCTGACCACGGTGCCAGCGACGAACAGGGCAATCTGATCTTCCGTGCAGGCCCCGAGTCGGGTGTTGTTCAAGTCATTGAACACGTATTCGCCTGGCCTGATCTCGGTGATCACTTTGCTCGTGGAGTACTCAATGGTGGGTGTTGAACCCGCGCTGACGACGTCTGCGCTGATCCCCACCCCGCTGAAGCTCCGCACCGCTGTGGTGAGCGCGGCTTCCTGGTCCATCGCAGCGCGCTGGCGGGCGTCCGGGCTGGAGCTTCCATGCCCTGGATAGGTGAAGACGCCCACCGGCACCAGTCCGCGCCTGCGGGCGGCGGCGGCGAGGTCCCCGGCAAACTCGGGTGGTGCACCGGAACGACGTGCTCCGCAGTCCACCTCAATCACAACCTGGAGCCGTTCGGCTTCGGACCCCATCGCATCAGCAAGGGCATCGATCGCCGCGAAATTGTCGACGCCGACCCGCAGCCGGGTGGTTACGGCAAGTTTGCGGATACGCAGGCCCTTCGTTCCCGAAGGCCAGATTGGGTAGGCGATGAAGATATCGTCGAAGCCCGCTGCGGCGAAGACTTCGGCCTCACCAACATTGCCTGCGGTGATTCCCACGGCTCCGGCCTTGACCTGGCGACGACCGATTTCGACGCATTTATGCGTTTTTACATGCGGCCTGACGTCGAGGTCCTGCTGGGCGGCAAAGCCTTGCATGCGATCGATGTTGTCCTGCATAACGTCGACCAGCACGATCGGTGCCGGGGTGTCGACGCGCCCGACCAGGGCGTTGAGTGCTCCTTGGATACGGTTCACGCTGTTTCTCCTCATGAATTTACCGCCAACATATCCGCGCCTAAACGGCTGTGCAGATCATCTGGATCTCGACAGGAGTGTTGGCCGGCAGCCCGGCGACGCCGATTGCGGTCCGGGCGTGCCGTCCGTTCTCCCCCAACACCTCGATGAGCAATTCGCTGGCCGCGTTGGCAACCCGCGATTGCAGGCCGAAGTCCGGTGTGCTGGCCACGAACACCAGCATCTGCACGATCCGGACCCGGTCCAGGTCTCCAACCGCCTGCACAGCCGCCGCGAGGCAATTGAGCGCGGCATGGCGGGCGAGCTCCCGCGCTGTCTCCAGCCCCACGTCCCGGCCCACGATGCCTTGGCCCAGCAGCACACCGTCCTTGGAAGGCAGTTGGCCGGCGATGTAGATACTGGAACCCACGGCGCGGTGGTCCACGTAATAAGGGCTGTCAGCGAGGGTTGGAAGCTCCAGGCCAAGGGCCCGAAGCCGATCCAAAGCCGAGCCCGCCGTAGTGACGCTCATCTGTCATCAGGTCTTTCTTACGAAGCAGCAGGACGTGGCAGGCCGAAGAGGACGGGGAGCTCGGCGATGTCGGTGATCCGCTCGTAGCCGAGCCAGTGCTCGTCATGCTCGAAGCCACGGTCCACGTACACCTTGTTCTTGATGCCCATGGTGGCAGCGGACCGGTGGTCGTACATCGGGCTCGCAGAGACGTGCACAATTTCGTCGGGCGTGACGCCAAGCTTGTCGAACATGTACTCAAACGCTCCGAGCCGGGGCTTGTACATGCCCATCTGCTCGGCGCTGATGACGGTTGCGAACGGAGCTTGGAGGTTTTCCGAAAGTCGCTCAGCATGCACGGTGTCGCTGTTGGTAATGATGACCAGGGGGACTGCCTCGGCCAGGCGGTTCAGGGCCTCGGTCACACCTGGGTATGGGCCCCACGTGGGGACAATTTCGTAAACCGCCTTTGCGTCAGCCTCGCGGTACTCAAGGCCGAGCCTGCGTGAGGCGCGTTCCATGGAGTTGGCGATGATTTGGTGGTAGGGCTTGTAATCGCCCATGCACTCATCGATCCGGTATGCCTTGGTGGCCTGCAGGTATTCATCGGCAAGCTCTGCCGGCAGGCGTTCGCCCAGGACCGCGCGGGTCGCGTCGGCGATAGCGAACTTGATCAGTGTTCCGTTCATGTCGAACGTTACGAACTTCGGCTTGATGTCGAATGCCATTTTTCCTCCAGTTTGGATTGTCATCTTCGTCGATTGTCGACGAGAGCTGCTCGAGAAGTTCCCGTCGATTGTCGACAATACGCGGGTTGGTTGTAGATTGTCAACGATCTTTTTCAAGACCGCCAGGTTCAATCCATGGTTGCTACTGGGCTTCGAGCATGGATTTCCGCAGCTGGGAGTGGACCAAAGCCAGCCCCGCATGCGCCGCTCCTTGAGCCACCGAGAGTCCGACGACTTGCGGCACCACCGTGGTCCCAGGGACTACGGGAAGGCTTTGCGCCAGCCGCCTGCGTGCCTCAGGAAGGACTTCGTCCACGAGCGGACTCAGGCGCCCCACGAAATATACCGACTCGGGGTCAAGCGTCACGGCAACAGCGCCGACGGCGGCGACGACCGCCGTCGTAAATGCCTCCACCACTTCCGCGCGGGATGCCGCATCCTTCGGTTGTGACCAGAGCGCTTGGATGTCGTCCAGGTCCAGTCCCCGCCCACTGGCGAATTGGAGGAGTCCCTCTGTGCTTAACAGTCCCTCCAGTGTCTCGTTGCCGACACCGGAGAACAGAACCTCACCCAGGTGGCCGAAAGCCGAAGTCCGGCCCTTGGCGATTTCATGATCAGTGCAACTGGCGAAGCTCAGCTCCGTACTCAGCATGAAGAGAACGGCATTTCCAATGCTCGCGTCATCCTTCAGGATCCCCCGAAGGGATGCACTGGCATCGCTCTCCAGCACCACGGGAGCATTCAATCGATCTTCAAAGGTCTTCTGAAGAATTACCGTACCCGTGCGGACACGGCCAGGAAGGGCGGCGACGATTTGGCGCAGTGGCCCCTCGGCGGAATCGCTGGCTTCCACAACCAGGTCCAGCAACCACTCGGCAGTGGCTTCCACATCGCCGCCTTCCAGGCTGGGAACAATCACGTGCCTGACCTCGCGGCCCCGCAGGTCCGTCACCAGGACGCACGTGGTCCGTGCTCCGAAAGAGATGCCCACAACATGCCCCGCCGTGCCCGGCACATCCAGATACGTGGAGGGCCGGCCACGGCGCGCGACGGCATTGATTCCCTGTTCGACGACGAAGCCGTCAAAACGAAGCTCATCCACCTTCCGGGACACCGTGGCCTGGCTCAATCGCGTCAATTCGATCAGCCTGGTCCGCGTCAAAGGTGCCTCTGAAAGGACAGCATCAAGAACCGAAGCTTTGGTGTAGTCCCTTGCGGTGGGGTTGGTACGCATAGCACAACCTTAATGAGATCTCAGGGCGAAGCCGGGACGTTACAGCGCAAGTGCTAGCGGATCTTGGCTTCAGTAATAGCTGATTCTCCCAGGCCCCAGTAGTCCAGGGACTTCTTGTATTCCGGGGATTCCAGAACGGACTGGATTGCTTTCTGGAGTGCCGGGGTCAGGGCTGATCCCTTTTTCAGGCCCATGGCGACATTCGTGTCCGTGCGGGTATCCATCCGCGGCTGCAAGGTGGTGAAGTGGTCGGGCTGCTGATCGTTGGCCCACGCCAGGGCACTGGCATCGTAAAAGACAGCGTCGATCCGCTTGGAGTCCAGTTGTGTCAGGGCTTCCTGGACGTTGGGCAGGGTGATGGCGTTGATGGCGGGCTTGCCCTGGGAAGTGCAGGTCCACTCCGAGACGTTGGGCAGATGCTTCAGTTGCTGTGTTGAGCCCTTGGTCACGCCCACGTTCTTGCCGCAGAGGGTGTCATTGGTCAGATTGAGTGGGTTGCCCTTCGCTACGGCTACGGCCGAGCCTCCCTTGAGGTAGTTGATCATGTCCAGCACCTTCAGCCGCTCGGCGGTAGCGGACATGGTCGTGGCGGTGAAGTCGTAGCGGCCGCCGTCGATGCCGGGAATGATCGTGTCGAACGCTGTGTTCTCGAACTTCAGCTTCAGGCCCAGCTTCTTTGCCACCAAGCGGGCAAGGTCCGGGTTTACGCCAATGGGGGTTTTGTTGTCCTCGGCGAGGAACGTCATCGGCGGGGAGCTCAGGTCCATCGCGACCGTCAGCTCGCCCTTGTCCTTGATGGCCTTCGGCAGCAACGCCACCGCGGCGGCGTCGGGTTGGACACCCTCTGAGATGTCACGGGTGTTCTGTGTCTTCGGAATCTCGGTCGCTTCAGTCCCTGCTGCGGCGCCACCACATGCAGTCAGGGCCAACAGGACGGCGAGCCCCGCGGCGGCTGTTTGGATCATATGTGTCGTCTTCATGGTGCAACCCTTCAAGTGATTTCGGTTGGTGTAATACACAGAGTGCTTTCACAGTGGAAGGCACAATCCCCAAGCATTTGGTGTCGGCACTAGGCCGGCCTGTTTGTTGTTGCGCCTTAGCGCAGTGCCTTGAAGGCACGGCCAATTCCTTCCAGCAGGCGATCGGCGTCGTCATTGGAAAAGGGCATTGGCGGACGGAGTTTCAGGACGTTGCCCTGGGCGCCGCAAGCCGAGATCAGGATCCGGTCCCGCCGGAGGGCATTGACGATGCTGGCGGCGGCCTCCCCATTGGGTGCGAGAGTGGATCGATCGGTCACGAGGTCGACGCCGATAAAGAAGCCGCTTCCGCGTACTTCTGCCACCTGGTCCAGATTCTGGGTGAGGTCCTTCAGGCCTGTGAGGATCTTTCCGCCAACCTTCAAAGCGTTCTCTATGAGTGATTCCTCCCGGATGACGTCAAGGACGGCCTGGGCTGCCGCTATGGCTACTGAATTTCCGCCGAAGGTGTTGAAGTAGCGGATGTTCTTCCCGAACTCCTGCAGCAATTCGGGCTTGAAGATTGCTGCCGCGACGGGAATGCCGTTACCCATGGGTTTTCCGATGGTCACGATGTCGGGGACGATTCCGTGGCGCTGGAAGCCCCACCATTCCTCACCCGTACGGCCGAATCCTGGCTGTACCTCGTCGGCGATGTACAGGCCGCCTGCGGCATGGATCTCTTCGATGATGGGGCGAAGGAAGCCTGCGGGAGCAGCGAAGACACCGTCGGAGGAGAAGATGCTGTCGGCTATGAAAGCCGCCACTCCGATACCGTGCCGGTGCAGGTCAGAGATGGCTGCACGCACCTGGTCCCGCAGGTGATCCTCAAACGAGCCTTGATCTGATGAATAGCGCAGGGCGTCCGGGGCGTCGATAACCCTGACATTCGCGCCCAGGGGCACGCCCTTGCCCAAGGACGGCGAGAAGAAAGAGACCTCGGCAGTCAACCCGTGATACGCGCCGGCCGTGACGATGATGCCCTGCTGTCCGGTCACATATTTTGCGACGCGCATAGCGAGGTCATTGGCTTCTGAACCAGTGCAAGTGAACATGACATGGCCAAGCTCGGCGGGGAACGTTGAAAGAAGCTGCTCTGAGTAGTCCAGGATGGACTCCTGGACGTAGCGGGTGTTGGTGTTCAGCGTCTGCATCTGCTGGTGGACAGCCTCAATCACGCGCGGGTGGCCGTGACCAACAGAGGGAACGTTGTTGTAAACGTCGAGGTATTCATTGCCGTCCCGGTCAAACAATGTGACGCCCTTGCCACGAACGATTTCCAGGGGCTCGTCGTAGAAGAGCCTGTAGCTGGGCCCCAGGCTCTTGTCCCGGCGTCGAATGCTCTTCTGCATCTGGTCCGGGAGCTCATCCAGGCGGCTGGGATCGAAGCCGTTAACCATGGCCTTGGACGGCTTGCGGATTGGGGAAGTACCCATGTTTTCTCCTCGAAGCTAAGGGGTCGGGTTCATGCTGTGAAAGAAAGTTCTGGTGCCGGGGCTGCGGCAGTGGACGCGAGCCGGTCCCAGTCGGGCTTTGAGTGGGAGAGGAGATAATCTCGCCTTAGCGGTAACTGGCTTGCCCGCCACTGCGTTATCAAGGCCCGCAGGAGCAGGCGCGCCTGGGCTGAGACGATCAGAGCCTCCAACTCCTGCCCGACCACGGGGCGGATGCTTCGATAGCCGTTCATGACGTGCAGTGCGTGCTCCCAGGGGCTGGCCGGGTCTGTTCCCAGAAGGTTGGCCATGGTGACACTGATGTCGAAGATCACGGGGGTTCGTACGACGTCCCCGAAATCGATAATCCCGGTTACATAATCGGGCCTGCTGGGGTTGACGAGGACATTGAACGGACTGAAATCCCCATGGACAACCTGGGAGGTCAGCGTGCCGAGGAGCGGAACCACTTTGTGGTCGAACTGATCGAAAATATCTTCTGCGAGGGACCGTTTTTCCTTCTCATCCACATAGTCAAGAAGCGGGCGCATCCGGTGAAAATGCTTGAGGTCCCAGAGGAGCAAACGATCGGCGCGAGGATGATCGAAGTCCTTCAAAGCAATCCCCAGGCGGGCCAGGCTTGAGCCCACCAATCGAAGCTGGCCAGCCGACGCGTCGTGATTGGCCAGCAAATCGCCTGGCAGGAAGCGCATCACCCGCAGTACCCGATCAAAGGCTCCTGCAGGCTCCGGAATGAGGACTTGCGGCTCTCCGTCAAGGCTCCTGACAAGACGCTGGACTGGAAGTTCAGGGGCAGTCCGTTCCAAATGCTCCATGCAAGCCGTTTGAAGGTGGACGATCACTGGATCCTCATCCGAGGGTGAAATCTTCACCAGATACGTTTCGTCCCCGTCCCGGAGCCGGAAAGTCTCGTCCTTCTCGGTGGGAATCCGGACCAGCGTTCCCGCCAGGCCGTAGAACCGTTCGAGCAGCCCCCGGACGGCGGGGTCAGCGAGCTGCGGAGGCTCCGCCAGGAGTCCACTCTCTGATGCCACTGCTTGGATAAAGGCAGAATCGCTCATTTCACCCTTTCATCGACGCAGAGCCAGCAGCCGGTTTAGAGACCGAGGTGCTTGTTGATCTCGTCCAGCGACTTAACGCTGTTGTAGTCGTAGCCGCCGGTGATGGGGTCGTAGCCGCGGTCCAGAACCCAGAGGTTGCGGAAGCCCATGTCGTGCATCGGGTGCATGTCGTACCGGGTGTGCGAGGCGATGTGCAGGAAGTCTTCCGGCTTGGCGTTCAGGGTATCGAGCATGTACTCGAAGGCTTGGTAGCGGGGCTTGTAGGCCTGGGCCTGTTCTGCGGTCAGCACGGCGTGGAATTCAGCGCCGAGCTTGGGAATGCTGATCTCCAGGAAGCTGTCGTCGGCGTTGGACAGAGCCACAAGGTTGTAGTTGTCGCCCATGAGCTTCAGCGGGGCCGGCACGTCGTCGTGGGCGTCAAAGCCGCGGACTTCGTCAGCGAACTCTGCCCCTGCACCCGGGGTTGGCCCAATGCCGAAAAACTTGCATACCCGGTCAAAGGAATTCTGAAGGATCTGCTCGTAGGGCTTGTAGTCGCCCAGGACTTCGTCGAAGCGGTAGCCGCGGAACACCTTCTTGAACGCAGGCCACTGCTCTTCAGGCAAACGGCCCGCGAGCAGGCGGCGGGTAGTGGAGTCAGTATCCCAGTTGATCAAGGTGCCGTAGATGTCAAAGGAGATGTACTTCGGGCGGGAGTCAGTAGTAGCCATGATGGGTCCCTTCAGTGGAGATGTTAGGAGAGGGGCCTCGCTCGTCATAGGCGATGTGCCTTCCGATACGAGCGGGCGGAGGTTTTTGATTCACTATGAATCTAAATCGCCCACTGTAAATTGTCAACAATTTTCTTCGAGATTTGATTGAGGCTCCCATCGGCGAACCGCCTGCCACCGAACGTCACACAATCCGCCACATCCAAATCCAAAACCCAGCCAGCGCCGTCCGTCCGAACATTCTGCAGCTGAATGGCTTCTTCCGGCGATTTAGGTGTTCCCTGATCCAGATCCACCTTCTTTAGATAGCCGATCTTTCCGTCGTCCCCGACGGATCTGATGAGATCTGGTTCGTCGGCCGGTGTCCGCGCCTCCATTGCGGACCCGTAGGTCTCACCACGCGCGTTCTTGGGGAAGTCCACCTTGTCTCCTTGTTCAAATTGGATAGTAGGTGCCCAGCGTTTGCCGTCGTGATGGCAAATCCGACACCGCCGGTTGCAACACACCTTCACGAATATGTAGTGCGCGGAGTGCCAAAACGTCACGCGGGTCTCGTCTGTGGTCGGCTGCAAACCAGCACGCTTATCCACAAGCTCCAAGGAACCCGTTGCCACCCATGCGCCCTGATGGTTCGATGGGGTTCATGGCTACCGCAGAAAGTTATGTCCTAGCGATCGGGACCAAGAAAGGTTTGTGGCTTGCAACCAGCCCGGACCGCAAAGAATGGTCCATCTCTGGCCCGCACTTCCTGATGAGCGAGATCCCCAGCATCGGGATAGACACCCGGGACGGCAAAACCAGAATCATGGTGGGGGTGCGTTCGGAGCACTGGGGACCCACGGTCGCCCATTCCGATGACCTCGGTGCAACGTGGACCGAGCCCGAGCAGGGCGCCATCAAGTTCCCGGACGGCACGGACGCCGCGCTGGAACGCATCTGGCAGATCTACCCCGACACCGAGTCCCGCCCTGGCGTGGTTTGGGCCGGGTGCGAACCGATTTCAGTGTGGAAATCCACCGACGGCGGCGAGCACTTCGAGCTGAACCGGGGACTGTGGGACCACCCCCACCGCAGCGAGTGGGGTGCTGGCTACGGGGGAGCGGCCGCGCACTCCATCGTGGTGGATCCGTCCGGCGAGAAGGTCCACGTCGCCATGAGCACGGGCGGCGTTTACAGATCGCTCGACGCCGGTGCCTCCTGGGAGCCCCGCAACAAGGGAATCTCGGCCTACTTCATGCCCGATCCCAACCCCGAGTTCGGCCAGTGCGTCCACAAGATCGCCGCGGATGCCGCCGTCGAGGGCCGTTTGTACGCACAGAACCACCACGGCGTGTACCGCACGGACGATGACGGCGAGAACTGGAACTCCATCGCGGACGGGCTGCCCGCGGACTTTGGTTTCGTGATGCTGACCCATCCCCGGCGCGAGGGGACAGCCTGGGTCATCCCGCTGAAGGCCGACGGCGAACGCATCCCGCCGGACGGCAAGCTGAGTGTGCACCGCACGGAGGATGCCGGTGGAACGTGGAGAGAGCTTCACACTGGTTTGCCGGACCACGAATACAATGCTGTGCTTCGCGATGCTGCATCCGTGGACACCGCCGAACCGACTGGCGTGTACTTCGGAACCCGCGGCGGATCGGTGTACGCCAGCGCCGACGAGGGCGAGACCTTTACTGAAGTGGCCTCGCACTTGCCGGACGTGCTGTGCGTGCGTGCCGCCGTCGTGCTTGGCGTCCCGGCAGTCAGTGAAGCGGCAGCCAGCGCCCCGGTGCCTGGGTAGGCTCGTTGTGGCTGACTTTACGGTGGTGTTGCCGGGTGTCCTGCAGCCGCTCGTCGGCGGACAGTCCTATCTGACTGCGTCCGCCGACGGCGCTGTAACCGTTGGACAGTTGCTGGACTCGGTCACCGGAGAATATCCGGTGCTGGCCAGGCGTTTGCGTGATGAAACCGGTGCCCTCCGCCGTTTCGTGAATATTTACGTGAACGGTGATGAGGTCCGGCGTCTGAAGGGTCTTGATACGGAGGTTGCGGCCGGTCAGGAGGTCTTGATTATCCAGTCCGTGGCCGGCGGCTGAGCGGGTGTTTGGGGTCAAGCCGGGGTTCAGGCGACGCGCCAAACGCTGCATTCATCGGTATTGATGGCTTTCCTCATCCCGGAGACGTGGTCCATGATCCAGACGACGCCGATTCCCGGCGCTGTTTCCTGGACCCGTCCGCGGCGGATGACCACGTCATCGTAGGCGGGGCCAACGGACATACGGGCCTCGATCTCGTCTCCGCGGTGGAGCTGGCTGATCGCGCGTATTCGTGTTGTGTGAGTGGTGACTTCCTTCAGCATGGTGTCCTCCTGAACTGGAGCTGGTGCCTGCACTTGCCGGCTATTCCAGTGTGGCGGGGCATTGTTGCCGGAGTATTTCGGCGTGGTTAGGGTCCGGTTAGCATTCCGGGATGCTTGCGTTTCGGCTAGCACCCGACGCCGGTACGCACCAGTTGCGGCAGGACTCGCCTTCGCTTTGTGGCTGCTTCCGCGGACCAGCGCGGGGGCGACGGTAACCTGAACTCGGTTCTTGAGACTCACAGGAACCACAGACTCCGTCCCCGGGAGAATCAATGGGTTTGTTGCGGCGTTCAATCGCGGTGTCCACGGGCCTGGTGGTATTTGCCACCGGCCTGTTTTTCGTCCAGGCGCCGGCATCGGCGGTGCCTGAACCAAAACCCGATAATCCGAACGTACGGTTCATCGAGGGAACGCCGCACTCGGAACATGTGTTCGAGACGCCGCCCGGACAGGCTCCCGCCCGCGGCGAGATCACCGGCGTCGAATCCCTCCCCGGCGACGGCGCAGCAGCAACCGGTCCGAACGGCGATATCCGCGTCCGTTTGGTCACGGCAAAGCTGGCGGACAACATGAACACCGTCTCCATGACTGGCGCCGAACAGACAGTGGCGGCCACTAGCAGCTATTGGAAAGCGATGACGGACAACAAGTTGTCCATGACGGTCGCCAGCAAGGTCTCCGGGTTCCAATCCAAAGCGAAATCCACGGACAGCTACAGCACCATCATTTCCACCATTACCGCTGAGCTGAACTGGACGGCCAGCCCGTACACGGCGCTGGTGATCTTCATTCCCACGTCGACTCTCTCGGGAAACGCACTGGGCGCGGGTTACAGCAGCGGCAGCTACAGCGGGCGTGTGCTCATGCCGCAGCTCAGTAACTTCTCCAACAATGTGATGAGCCACGAATTCGGACACGTCATTGGCCTCATGCACGCGGACGCGCTGCAGTGCGGTAGCGGAGCTTCCGACGTCGGCGTGGACAGCACCGGGCGGTTCACGGACACGTCTTGCTATATCCGTGAATACGGCGACACCACGGACCTCATGGGCGCTGCGCAGTATGCCCAGCCGGTGGTGAGCTCCAGCTTCTGGGACTACGCAGGGCTGGGCCGCGGAGACGAAATCCGCGATGTCGGCGTGGCCACGGGCGTCAAGAGCTACACCCTCAAGCCATGGGGCGGCACGGAGGCACAACGCGCCATCAAGTTCACGGACCCAATCAGCAAAGAGGTCTACTATCTGGAACTCAGGCAGCCGGTAGGGTACGACAGCTACCTTGGGGAAGATGGCAGGCCCCCCGGCAATAGGGGAGTCAAGATCGTCCAGCGCGGCGGCGCCACCATCGCCTCATCGCTGATCCTCATGCCATCCACCATCCCCTTCACTGAGCCTTGGTACGCCAAGAATCACGCGTGGCAGGCCGGCAGCACCTTCACCACCTACACGGGCACCCAGGTGACGATCAACTCCGTCTCCACTACCTCGGCCACCGTAACTATCAATGCAGATCCCAAACTCAAGGCACGCATGCGTTTCTCCGCGGGCGACTTCGACGGCGACAAACTGGCCGACGTCATTTCCCGCGAAGCCGATGGTTCCCTGCTTCTCTTCAGCGGCCTCCCGGGAAACCGGCTGGATGATCCGGTGCAGATCGGCTCTGGCTGGGGCATTTTCAACGCCGTCCTGGGAACGTCGGACTTCAACGGTGACGGCTTTGCGGACATCCTTGCACGGACCAGCGATGGCGCACTGTGGCTCTATCCCGGCAATGGGAAAGGCGGCTTCCTTTCCCGGAGCCAGGTCGGTTTTGGTTGGCAGGGCTTCACCCAGTTGGTCGCGGCGGGGGACTTCAACGCCGATGGCCGGAGCGACCTCATTGCCGCCGGCGCGGATGGCCGCTTGTGGCTGTATCCAGGCAATGGGGCGGGTGGTTTCCTCGCCCAAACGCAGATCGGCCAAGGTTGGGATTCTTTCAACAGCCTGGCAGCGTCAGGTTCGTTCGGCGGCGGGGCTCCGGGTCTGCTGGCGCGGGCCGGCGATGGCACGCTCTATGTCTACCCGGGCGATGGCAAGGGAGGCTTCCTGCCGCGTGCCGCCGTCGGAACTGGTTGGAACGGTGTAGGTGACATCGTTGGCGGCCGGGACTTCACGGGCGACAAACGCGTGGACGTCCTGACGGCAGCAGCGGGCGGGGGCATGACCCTCTATCCGGGTGACGGCAGTGGCTTCGCGGATCGGCTTGCGATCGGGACTGGCTGGAACCAGTTCCGTCAGGTGTGGGAAGCAGGCGATTTCGACGGCGATGCTGCCGCCGACATCCTGGCGCGCGGAACTGACGGAGCGTTGTGGCTTTATCCGGGCAACGGATCGGGCAGCTTCCTTCCACGTGTTCAGGTTGGGTGGGGCTGGGGCCAGTTCACGTCGGTGATGAGTGCCGGCGATTTCGACGGCGATTCGCATCCCGACCTTGTGGCCCGGGCTTCCGATGGGACGCTGTGGCTCTACCCGACAGATGGAACGGGACAGTTCCTGACACGCAAGCAGATTGGCACCGGATGGCAAGGCTTCGAACAGCTGCTGGCCCCGGGCGATTTCACGGGTGACGGAAAACCGGACATTGTGGCCGGGTCCGGCGATGGCGTGCTGTGGGTCTACCCTGGCAATGGCTCCGGGGGCTTCCTTGCCCGCAAGCAGATCGGCACCGGTTGGGATATGTTCAACCTGGTCCTGCAGGCCGGTGATTTCAATGGCGACGGCAGGGAAGACCTCCTTGGCCGAGCTGGCGATGGCGGGCTCTGGCTCTACCCGGGCAACGGCTCTGGCGGCTTCCTTGCGCGCTCCTACCTTGGGTCGGGATGGAACATGTTCTCCAGCATCGCTTCCCTCGGCAATAGGTTCACGGGTACAGGCGGCCCCTCTGTGGTGGGAGTCGCCGGGGACGGAACGCTGCTGCTGTACTCCGGGACGGGTGCGGGGAAGTTCATGCCAGTGGTGCTGAACCCGCGGTAGGTACTTCAGCGGAAAGCCCGGAATGTCAGAGGACATTCCGGGCTTTCCATTGCCTGGGCTGGCAGCTGCGGCGACTTACTTGTGCAGTCCGAGCTTCGCGGTGGGAACCTTGGCGGATTCGCGGGCCGTAAGGGCTGATACCGCTGCGATCGCACAGATGACTGCCGTGAAGATGGAGATCTGGACCCAGCCGCCAGGCTTGGTGCCACCGAGGGCGGTGACGATGGTCGGAGCAAAGCCTGCCATGAGGAAGCCGAGCTGCGTACCGATGGCCAGGCCGGAGAAGCGGACCTTGGTGCTGAACATTTCACCGTAGAAGGACGGCCACACGGCGTTGGCCGCAGCGTACCCGAAGGAGAAGAACACTACGGAGACCAGGAACATCAGCGGTACATTGCCGGATTCGAGGGTCAGCAGGAACACCGGAGTCATGATGGCGCTGGCCACAGCACCGTAGATGAAGACGGGCTTCCGGCCGATCTTGTCGGCGAGCATGCCGAAGAGCGGCTGGGTACCGAGGGCAACGATGTTGGCAACCACAACGAGCCACAAGGTGATGGTGCCGCTGACGTGGGCAACGTCCTGGGCGTACTTGATGGCCAAGGTTCCGAATACCGTGCTCACTGCGGCGATGAATGCACAGCACACCACGCGGAGGACGTCGCGCCAGTGAAGCTTCAAGAGGTCGGCAATGGGCAGTTTGGCGATTTGGTTGTTCTTCTTGGCCTCTGCAAATGCCGGCGGCTCATGCAGGGTACGGCGGATGAAGTAGGCCACGACCACCACTACTGCGCTGAGCCAGAACGGGATGCGCCAGCCGATGCCGTACTTGATCTCGTCAGGGAGCGCGAGAACTGGAATGAAGACAAGCGCCGCCAGGATCTGGCCGCCCTGGGTGCCGGTCAGCGTCCACGACGTGAAGAACGAGCGGCGGTTGTCCGGAGCGTGCTCCAGCGTCATCGACGAGGCGCCGGCCTGCTCGCCGGCGGCCGAAAGACCTTGGGCGAGACGGGCAAGCACCAGCAGGACCGGAGCCCACCAGCCAATGGTCTTGAAGTCCGGGAGGCAGCCGATCACGAAGGTCGCGGCCCCCATCAGGACTAGTGTGAACATGAGTACCTTTTGCCGGCCGATCCTGTCGCCGAAGTGCCCGAGGATGACGGCGCCTACTGGGCGGGCAACGTAGGCGAAGCCGAAGGTTGCGAAGGACATGATGGCTGCATTGGTGTCCGCGTCCGGGAAGAACACGTGGGGGAAGATCAAGGCGGCGGCGGAGCCGAAGATGAAGAAGTCGTAGTACTCCACTGCGCTTCCGAGGAAGCTGGCGAGGGCTGCTTTCTTGGGAGTTCCTGCGGGGGTGACTGTGCCTGGCGTCGCTGACGGCATTGTGTGGCTCATGGGTGTTCCTTCTGTGACGACGATGTCGCGGATCTAGCTTCTACGGGAAGACCAGAGCGAGGTGCGGCCTGACCATCCCCAAAGTAACCACATGGTGAGAGCTACTTGTGCAATACAGCAATAATGACTGTGAGTGGGGTCACTTGTCAAGAGAACTCGCCACCATCTAGAAATAGCTCTCACGATATGAGAGCATTTCACTGTGAGTGTGAAAGAGGACACAAAAACAGACATGGTCGGAAAGGCCTTGAGCCTTCTGGTGCTGCTCGGCAATGAACCGAAGGGTGCCAGTGCTGCCGACCTGGCCCGGAGCGCCGGCCTGCCATTCAGTACGACGTATCGGCTCCTGGGCTCGCTGACGCGGGACGGCTTTGTCGACTACGAGCCGGATGGCCGCAGGTACCACCTGGGCCTGCGCGTGTTCCAGCTGGGGCAGCGCGTTTCCAACCACCACGGCTTTGCTGCCACTGCCTTGCCGGTCCTCCAGCGGGTTACGGAGCGGACCCATGAGGCCACTATCCTCTCAGTGCGGGACGGCAATCATCATTTGACGGTGAACAAGGTGGACGGCCCCAAGACCTTCCGCGTTACCAGCGATCCCGGCCACCTGGGAGCCCTGCACACGACATCTGTGGGCAAGGCCATTGTGGCTTTCGAAGAAGAGGTCGAGCGGAAACGGCTCCTCGAAGAACTGCCGTTGGACCCGCTCACGGAACACTCCATCACCGATCGCGACAAGTTCCGCGAGGAGATTGAGCAGGTTCGCCGTCAGGGTTACGCCGTGATGGACGAAGAAAACGAGATCGGCATGCGTGCGGTAGCCGTGCCGGTGCTCAACTCGCAGGGTCACGCCTTCGCCTCGATCGCAACGGCAGTGCCGGTGTTCCGACTCACCATGGAGGAACTCATCGCGCACGTGCCAACACTTCAGGAAGCCGCGGCTGAACTCGCGGCCCGACTGCCCCAGCGCTGACCCAACTGGGGGACAGCACCTGTCGGTATGAGCCCTCATTGGGACGTTATCTGTCCCCTAGTTGGGTTAGCTCCCCGCAAATGTTCGCGATAAGAACAAGCGTGCGGAATATGAACACTTGTAGTAATCTGAATATCACCCGGCCGGCGACGCCCCAGAAAGCGCCAAAGGCCGCGGTGCTGAAGTCAAAGGAGCTTTAGGATGAGCAACCGAGCCGAGTCCGTTCTGGTGGGCCTGATTGGCGAAGGCGTCATGCCGTCGCTGACTCCGCCCATGCACGAACGCGAAGCCGATGTGCAGGGCCTTCGCTTGCTGTACCGCCCCATCGACCTGCTGGAACTCGCGTTGCCGGCCACCGCCGTCGGGGATCTCCTGGTCGCAGCCCAACGCATGGGCTTCAACGGACTGAACATCACGCACCCGTGCAAGCAGCTGGTCCTTGAGCACCTTGACGAAATTTCCGACGACGCCCGTCGCCTGGGTGCCGTCAACACAGTCCTCATTCAGGACGGCCGGTTCATCGGCCACAACACCGATTTCTCCGGCTTCGGCGCGGCACTCACCAACGGGCTGCCGGAGGCAAAGCTGGACCGCGTGGTCCAGTTGGGCGCGGGCGGCGCCGGTTCAGCCGTCGCATACGCCCTGCTCACCGCCGGCGTCAGCACGCTTGACCTGGTGGACATGGACCCGGCCCGGGCCGCAGAGCGCGCCGCCGAACTTGGCGAACTCTTCCCGGCCGCCACGGTCACGCCGCGGAGCACGGGCGAACTCCCGCAGATCATGCCCCTCGCCGATGGCTTGGTTCACTGCACCCCTATCGGCATGGCCGCCCACCCCGGGCTGCCGCTGGACATCGACCTCCTGGAACCGCGGCACTGGGTTGCGGACATCGTCTACCGCCCCATCGAGACGCAGTTGATCCGCGAAGCGCGCGCCAAGGGCTGCAAGGTTCTCGACGGCGGACGCATGGCGGTCGGTCAGGCCGCCGACGCCTTCCGGCTCTTCACAGGCCACGACGCCGATCGCGACCGCATGCGGGCCCACTTCCTGGAGCTGATCGCCGTCGAGGATGCGCTCGCCGCTACCGAATTGCCGGCTCTGGCAAAGGCGGCCCACTGATGCGCACCGGAATCGCCACGGTCTGCCTGTCCGGCACGCTGAAAGAGAAGATGCAGGCCTGCGCCATCGCGGGCTTCGACGGCATTGAGATCTTCGAGCAGGACCTCGTCACCTCGCCCTTGAGCCCCGAGGACGTGCGGAAAATGGCCGCTGATCTGGGTTTGGGCCTGGATCTCTACCAGCCGTTCCGGGATTTCGACGGCGTCACTCCGGACCTGCTGAAGGCCAACCTGAGGCGGGCTGAGGCCAAGTTCAAGCTCATGTCCCGCCTGGGCATGGACACCATCCTTGTCTGCTCGAACGTCGCCACTGCAACGATCGACGACGACGAACTCCGCGCCTCCCAGCTGGCGGAACTCGCCGAGCTGGCCGGGGACCATGGAGTCAAGGTCGCCTACGAAGCCTTGGCCTGGGGAAAGTACGTCAACGACTACGAGCACGCGCATCGCCTGGTCGAGATGGTGGACCACCCCAACCTCGGAACCTGCCTGGACTCGTTCCACATCCTTTCCCGCGACTGGGACACGGCGCCGATCGAGGACATCAACGCTGAGAAGATCTTCTTCGTCCAGGTTGCCGACGCCCCCAAGCTATCCATGGACGTGCTGTCCTGGAGCCGGCACTACCGTGTGTTCCCGGGTGAGGGCCAGTTCGAGCTCGCCAAGTTCATGGGCCACGTGGTCCGGGCTGGCTACACGGGCCCGGTTTCGCTCGAAGTCTTCAACGACGTCTTCCGCCAGTCAGACGTTGAGCGCACGGCCATCGATGCCATGCGTTCCCTGATCTGGCTGGAGGAGCAGAGCGCTAAGTGGCTGGCGAGCACCTCCGCGGAAGCTGGAACCGAAGCAGCAGCCGCCTCCCGCCGTCGTTATCCCATGGAACTGGCCACGCTGCCCAAGGTGAACGAGCCCGCCGGCTTCAACTTTGCCGAGGTTAAGGCCGACGACACCGCCCAGCTCGAGAAGCTCCTGGGCCAGCTTGGCTTCGAATTCGAGGGCCGGCACCGCACCAAGGATGTCCAGCTGTGGACCATGGGCCATGCCCGCGTAATCATCAACGAGCAAGCGGCGTCGCACTCGGAACCGGCTATCGCCGCTTTGGGGTTCGACGTCGACTCTCCAGTGATTGCCTCCGCTCGCGCCCAGCAGCTCAAGGCCCCGGTGGTTGCCCGCAAGGTCCAGGCCGATGAGGAAGTCTTCCAAGGCATCTCCGCGCCGGACTCCACCGAAATCTTCCTCTGCCAGGGCAGCCCGGATGGCACAGCCGCCTGGACGCACGAGTTTGGTGAGGGGCTCGAGCACGTTTCCAGCGCGCAGAACGCTGTGATTGACCACGTGAACCTCGCCCAGCCATGGCAGCACTTCGACGAAGCCGTCCTCTTCTACACCAGCGCCCTGGCCCTGGAACCGCAGCCCTTCGCCGAGGTCCCAAGCCCCAGCGGCCTGGTGCGCTCGCAGGTCATGGAGACCAGCAACGGCGCGGTCAGGCTGGTCCTTAATCTCGCCCCCGCCCAGCAGGCGCAGACTGCACGCAAGACCTACCAGGAACACATCGCTTTCGCCGTGGACGACCTCGTGGCAACGGCCCGGTCCGCACGCGATCGCGGCCTCGAATTCCTGGAGATCCCGGCCAACTACTACGAGGACCTGGACGCCCGATTCGACCTCGAACCCGGCTTCCTGGCAACCCTCAAGGAGCTCAACCTCCTATACGACCGTGACGCCAAGGGCGAATTCCTCCACTTCTACACCGCCACGGTTGGCAGCGTGTTCTTCGAAATGGTGGAACGCCGCGGCAACTACGACGGCTACGGAGCACCGAATGCACCGGTTCGCCACGCCGTCCAATACGACTCGCTCCACCGCAACTGAACCCGTAAGAACCCATCCAATGAAAGGAGCGCGCTGTGCCGCAAGACCAGACCGCACAACAGCTCGAATCCGAAGAGCTCGTGCCTCCCGCTGAGCCACATGCCGCGCATGATTCCAAGAAAGTGGAAACGCAGGCGGATCTCAGTGCTGAGATTAAGGCCATCGCAGACAGCTATGCCGAGGCCCTCAAGAACGGCAAGGGTCCCGAGACCATGCCGCGCTTGGACTATGCGCCGTACCGCAGCAGCATCCTTCGCCACCCCACCAAGAGCCTGCACCACGCGGACCCGGAGACAATCGAGCTCTACTCGCCCGCGTTCGGCCACCAGGATGTGCACGCACTGGAATCGGACCTGACCATCCAGCACAACGGCGAGCCGCAGGGTGAGCGCATCATCGTCGCGGGCCGCGTCCTGGACGGCGACGGACGCCCGGTTGCCGGCCAGCTCGTGGAGATCTGGCAGGCCAACGCAGCCGGCCGCTACATCCACAAGCGCGACCAGCACCCCGCCCCGCTGGACCCCAACTTCACCGGCGTCGGCCGTTGCATCACCGGTCCGGACGGCTCCTACAGCTTCACCACCATCAAGCCTGGCGCTTACCCGTGGAAGAACCACCTGAACGCCTGGCGCCCGGCCCACATCCACTTCTCCATGTTCGGCTCGGAGTTCACGCAGCGCATCGTCACCCAGATGTACTTCCCGGGCGATCAGCTCTTCCCGCTGGATCCCATCTACCAGTCGATCGTGGACCAGGATGCCCGCGACCGCCTCGTGGCACAGTACGACCATGAGCTCACCAGCCCCGAGTGGGCGCTTGGCTACAAGTGGGACATCATCCTGACCGGTTCCAAGCGGACGTGGACGGAAAACGAAGCATTCGGCGATGCCGGGGACGAGGAGTAGGCACATGAGCAAGCTGACACCCACACCGGGCCAGACAGTAGGCCCCTTCTACGGCTACGCCCTTCCCTTTAACAAGGACAACGAATTGCTGGCTCCGGGCAGCCCCGGCAGCATCCGCCTGCAGGGAACCGTTTACGACGGCGCAGGCCACACCATCCCGGACGCCATCCTTGAAATCTGGCAGCCGGACTCCGAAGGCAACATCGTCCAGCGCACCGGCTCCCTGGTCCGTGACGGCTACACGTTCACCGGATGGGGCCGCGGCTCGGTCGGCAACTCCGGCGTCTACACCTTCACCACGGTTAACCCCGGCCCCACCAAGCCCGGTGCTGCGGCGTTCATCTCCGTAGCCGTCTTCGCACGCGGCCTCATGAACCGTCTCTTCACCCGCGTCTACCTGCCGGAAAACGAGGAAGCACTGGCCAATGACCCGCTGCTGAGCTCCCTGGACCCGGAGCGCCGCAAGACGCTGATCGCGCGCCGCGACCCCGACGGCGGGCTCACTTGGGACATCCGATTGCAGGGCGGCGACGAGACCGTGTTCCTGGACTTCCAGCAGGACGGTTCACTTGATCTGGCAACGGGCAACGCGGGTACCTCAGAATGACCAACGGCGACTTCGGCCTCCTTAGCCCCGTCTCGGCGTCGCCCGCTGTGGCGGCGCTGACGGGCGACCGCGCCGTGATCGCGGCAATCCTCGACGTCGAAGCCGCCTGGGCGGTTGTCCTCGAGGAGGCGGGACTCGTCCCTGCCGGTTCCGCCGCCGTCGTGGCCGAAGCCGCCAACGCCGGCTCCTATGATGCCGCCTCGATCGCCGAGCGCGCCCAAGGCGGAGGCAACCCGGTGATTCCCCTGCTGGGTGACTTGCGCGGGCGCGTCCGGGAGTTGGACGCCTCCGGTGGCGCCGGCAAGGCCGTCCACACCTCGCTGACCAGCCAGGACGTTCTTGACACCGCACTCATGCTCCTCGCCAGCCGCACCGTTTCAGCGTTGCTGGTTGACGTCAACGGCACGACGACGGCGCTCGCCACCTTGGCGGAACAGCATGCGGACACGCTGTGCGTTGGCAGGAGCCTGACGCAGCATGCGCTTCCGTATACGTTCGGGCTCAAGGCTGCACAGTGGTTCCAGGGGGTTGCTGCTGCGGCTTCACGCCTCGAATCTCTTGAGTTGCCGGTCCAGTTCGGGGGTGCAGGTGGAACGCTGGCTTCGGCCACCAAGCTGACTTTGGGTTCGGACTCAACACCGTTCACTCTTGCCGATTCCCTGGCTTCGAAGCTCGGGCTGGCTTCAGTGGCAGCTCCGTGGCACACCAACCGCCTCGCCGTTACGGCCCTCGGTGATGGGCTTGCGGCCCTCATCGATTCCTTCGGCAAGATCGCCGCGGACCTGCTCTTCCTAAGCCGGCCCGAAGTGGGCGAACTCGGCGAACCGCTGGCTGCCGGACGTGGCGTGTCTTCCGCTATGCCGCAGAAACAGAACCCTGTGCTCTCCGTGCTCGTCCGCAGCGCCGCGTTGCAGGCCCCCGGCCTCGCGTCGCAGCTGCACCTCGCCGCGGCAACCTTCAACGACGAGCGCCCGGACGGTGCCTGGCACAGCGAATGGCCAGCCCTCCGCCAGCTCTTGGCCCTTGCTTTGGGCGCAGCTTCACAGCTTAGGGAGCTCACGGAAGGCCTCCGCGTTTTCCCCGAGGCCATGCGCCACAACCTGGAAATCTCGGGACCGCTGCTGCTTAGCGAAGGTGTGGTGGCCGCCGTCGCACCTCTCCTGGGTACCGATGGAAAGCAGAAGCTGCAGGCAGTCGTCGACGAAACGCTGAAGGCGCCGGCCGCCGAGCAGTCCCGTATCTACACCAAGCTGCTTCGCGAAACGGTCCCCGCGGACAAGCTCTCCGACGCCGAACTCGAAGCACTCATGGATCCCGCAAGCTACCTCGGCGAAGCCGCCGAAATCAGCCGCCGGATCCTCGCCGCCTACCCGGACTTCACTGGACCATCGAAAGGAGCCACTCGTGGCTAAGCCAACTGTCAAGGCCGTGCTGCTCTCCCCGCAGCGCGAACTGGGAGCGAAGCCGCTCTTGGTTGTCGGCCCGTCGCTGGGCACCTCCACCGTGCTCTGGACCGAAACCGCTGCCCTCCTGGGCGACGAGTACGACGTCGTCGCATGGGACCTCCCCGGCCACGGCATCTCGCCAGCCGCCACGGAAGGTTTCGATATGGCGGAACTGGCTGACGCCGTCGTCGATCTTGTTGATTCCGTGAGCCCGGGCGCGAACTTTCACTACGCGGGCGTCTCGCTGGGCGGCGCCACCGGGCTGCAACTTGGCATCAAGCACGGCGACCGCCTCCGCAGCCTGTCCGTCCAGTGCACCGGCGCCAAGATCGGCACTCCCGAAGGCTGGCTGGAGCGGGCCGAAACCGTGCGCGCGCAGGGCACGCCGGTGATGATCCAGGGTTCCGCGCAGCGTTGGTTCGCTGCCGGATTCATGGATCGCCAACCCGAGGTCAGCAGCCGCCTCCTGCACGCCCTCCGCGACTCCGACCGCTTCAGTTACTCGTTCTGCTGTGAAGCCCTCGCCGCGTTCGACGTCCGCGAGCAGCTCGGCAGTATCACCGTCCCCACGCAGGCGATCGCCGGCGTCGAGGATTCCGTTGCGCCGCCGTCGTTCGCTGAGGCGGTTGTTTCCGGTATCACCGCGGGCGGCGGATTTGCTGTTGTTGAAACGCTCGACGGTGTCGCTCATTTGGCTCCCGCAGAAGCACCGGCCGTTGTGGCTGACTTGATGCGGACTTTCATGAAGGAGAACGGACGATGAGCTCTGTTTCTGAACACAACGGTGCCGTGCAGCCCGATGCGACCGCGCAGGACATCTACGACGCCGGCATGGTGGTCCGCCGCGAAGTGCTGGGTGACGCACACGTGGACCGGGCGAACGCCAACAAGGATTCCTTTACCGAGGACTACCAGGACATGATCACCAGGATCGCCTGGGGTGGCATCTGGACGCGGCCCGGCCTGAGCCGGCAAATGCGCTCGGCCGTCACCCTCACGGCACTGGTGGCTCACGGTCACTGGGAGGAGCTCGCCATGCATGTCAGGGCTGCCCTCAACAACGGACTGAGCAGGGACGAAATCAAGGAAATCCTGCTGCAGACCGCCATTTATTGCAGTGTGCCGTCGGCCAACTCGGCCTTCAAGACGGCCCAACAAGTATTCGCCGATATCGACGCCAACGAACCCAACTAGGTCGCATTTAAGCGCGTTTAGAAGGTCCAAAACGCGCACTATTGCGACCTAGTTGGGCAGTAGAAAAGAGAAACTCCATGAACCAGGCTTTTGTGTACGACGCCGTGCGCACGCCCTTTGGCAAGTTCGGCTCCGGACTTGCCGCAGTCCGTCCCGATGATCTCGCAGCGCACGTGGTCCGCGAATCTGTTCGCAGGGCCCCGGAATTGGATGTTGAGCGGATCGACGAGGTGGTGTTCGGCAACGCCAACGGTGCCGGTGAGGAAAACCGCAACGTCGCCCGGATGGCTACCCTGCTCGCTGGCCTGCCCGTCTCCATCCCGGGCACCACGGTCAACCGGCTGTGCGGCTCGTCCCTGGACGCGGCCATTATCGCTTCGCGGCAGATCAATGCCGGTGACGCAGATCTGATCCTGGTAGGCGGCGCCGAGTCCATGTCCCGTGCGCCGTGGGTGCTTCCCAAGACTTCCAAGCCCTACCCGGCCGGTGACATGACCCTCGCGTCCACCACTCTGGGTTGGCGGCTGGTGAACCCGGCCATGAACAAGGACTGGACCATCTCCCTGGGCGAGGCCACGGAACGGCTGCGTGAGAAGTACGGCATCACGCGTGAGCGCCAGGACCAGTTCGCTGCGGACTCGCACAACCTGGCCGACGCCGCGTGGAACGAAGGCTTCTACGATTCTCTGGTTTCTGCGGTGCCGGGGACGGATCTGGTACGGGATGAAGGCATCCGTGCCGGTTCCTCCGCCGAGAAGCTTGCAGGGTTGAAGACAGTGTTCCGTCCTGAAGCTGACGGGCCCGACGGCGGTACGGTCACCGCCGGGAACGCGTCGCCTTTGTCCGATGGTGCTTCAGCGGCGTGGATTGGTTCGGAGGCTGCTTCGTCGATCCTCGGTATGGAGCCGTTGGCCCGCATCGCAGGTCGGGGTGCTCATGGCAACGATCCCCAGTTCTTCGGCTTCGCTCCGGTGGAGGCCGCCAACAAGGCCCTCGCGAAGGCCGGCATCGGCTGGGACCAGGTTGGCGCCGTCGAACTTAATGAAGCGTTCGCCGCGCAGTCGCTGGCGTGCGTTGACGCGTGGGGGATTGACCCCGCAATCGTGAACCGTCACGGTGGCGCGATCGCCATGGGCCACCCGCTCGGTGCCTCCGGTACGCGCATCCTCGGCACCCTGGCGAGGTCATTGCAGGCCTCGGGCCAGCGCTGGGGCGTTGCGGCGATCTGCATCGGTGTTGGGCAGGGCCTGGCCGTTGTGCTGGAAAACGTTTCTGCTGGTGTTTCAGAAGGAGTCTAAGGGTCATGCTGAATTTCATTGACACTGTTGGCGAAGCTGTCGCCGGCATCAAGGACGGTTCCACGGTGATGATCGGCGGCTTCGGCAACGCCGGCCAGCCGTTCGAACTGATCGATGCGCTGATGGATTGCGGCGCGAAGGACCTGACCGTGGTGAACAACAACGCAGGCCAAGGCGATCAGGGCCTGGCGTTGTTGATCAAGGAAGGCCGGGTCCGCAAAATGATTTGTTCGTTCCCACGGCAGTCCGATTCATGGCATTTCGATGCGAAGTACCACGCGGGCGAGATCGAGCTGGAGTTGGTTCCGCAGGGCAACCTGGCCGAGCGCATCCGTGCCGCCGGCGCCGGAATTGGTGGGTTCTTCACGCCGACCGGCTACGGCACTACGTTGGCTGAGGGCAAGGAAACCCGCTTCCTCGATGGGAAGTGGCAGGTGTTCGAGACCCCCATCCACGCTGACGTCGCGCTCATCAAGGCACTCAAGGCCGATGGCAAGGGAAACCTCGTCTACCGCAAGACTGCACGGAATTTCGGCCCGATCATGGCAGCCGCGGCCAAGCACACTATCGTGCAGGTCTCGGAGATCGTGCCCACGGGTTCCTTGGATCCGGAGAACGTGGTGACGCCGGGTATTTACGTCAACAGCGTGGTCCGCGTCGATTCTGCCGGAACAAAAGAAAAGGTGGCCTGAGCATGAGCACCCAGACAAGCATCCAGACGTCCGAGAAGCCGTTGGGCCGCGACGAACTCGCCCAGCTGGTGGCCCGCGACATCGCGCCGGGTTCCTTTGTGAACTTGGGCATCGGCCAGCCGACACTCGTGTCCAACTACCTCACCGAGGACCAGAACATCACGCTCCACACGGAGAACGGGATGCTCGGCATGGGTCCGGTGGCCCTTGGGGATGACGTCGATGGTGACTTGATCAATGCGGGCAAGATCCCCGTGACCGAGCTTCCCGGGGCATCGTACTTCCACCATGCAGACTCGTTCGCGATCATGCGTGGTGGGCACTTGGACATCTGTGTCCTCGGTGCGTTCCAGGTATCCGCCACCGGCGACCTCGCCAACTGGCACACCGGCGCCCCCGACGCCATCCCAGCCGTGGGTGGGGCGATGGACCTCGCCACGGGTGCCAAGGACGTCTTCGTGATGATGACGCTGTTGACCCGCGAGGGCGTGTCCAAGCTCGTGGAACAGTGCACCTACCCGCTCACCGGGGTCGGCTGCGTGACCCGCGTGTACACGGACAAGGCTGTGTTCCTCACCGGTCCCGACGGCGTGACAGTTCGCGAGACGTTCGGCTGCACTTTCGAGGACATCCAGGAATTGGTCCCGTTGCCACTGAAGAAGGCCGAGTCCTAGTCCCTCTCCCGTTGTGGGGCCCGCTCTGCGTGGTTATTGCCCTAGCAGGCCCCGCAACGCCCCCTAGGATTGGTAACCATGAGCGATTCCGCAGTTGCCCCGCAGGCCAGCGACCAGTACGTCCAGTCGTTGGCCCGGGGTCTCGCCGTGATCCGGGCGTTCGATGCGAACAACCCGGTCATGACCCTCAGCGAAGTCGCGGCCCGCACTGACCTGACCCGAGCCACTGCCCGGCGCTTCCTGCACACCCTCGTGGAACTGGGTTACGTTCGGACAGACGGCAAGACCTTCGCGTTGACGGCCAAAGTGCTGCAGCTCGGGTACTCGTACCTTTCGGCGCTCTCTCTGCCCCAGTTGGCCCAGCCCCATCTCGAAGAACTCTCCCTGAAACTGGGGGAGTCCACCTCCGCCGCAGTGCTCGATGGCACGGATATTTTCTACGTTGCCCGCGTTGCTACCCGCCGCATCATGAACGTCGGCATCACCGTTGGTACGCGCTTCCCGGCCTACGCCACGTCTATGGGGCGCGTACTGCTCGCCGGATTGCCCCAGGCCAAGTTGGAGGCGTACCTCTCGACGGCGGAACTCATCCCGCTCACGCCGCGAACTGTCGCCAGCGTGCCCGAGTTGAGGGCCGCCGTCGAGCAGGTCCGGGCGCAAGGCTGGTGCCTGTTGGACCAAGAGCTGGAGATCGGGCTGATGTCCCTCGCAGCGCCGGTGTGGAACCACAACAATGGCGACAACGTTGCCGCCATCAACGTGTCACTGCAAGCCCAAGCGGTTGCTGCCCAGCCGGACCCGGACGCGTACCTTGAATCTGTGCGCCAGGAAGTCGTGGCCACGGCCAACGCGATCTCGCAGGACGTGTCCGCGAAGCACTAACGCAGCAAGTTGGGCCCCCGCCTACTTTCGGATCGCCGCCAGTCGCGTCTCAAGAATCCGCCGTACCAACGAATCCGGCACAGGGTTCTCCGCAGAGAACCGCAGAGTCCCCGGCGACCACGAGTAACCCCCGAGCTCCTCTGACATTTCGGGCAGGATGCGTCCGCTGAAGGGGTACAGTGCCAGGTGCTTCTTGGTTTCGATAACGCTCACGAAGCCCTTTCCATCAACCAGCAGAGCAGGCATGCCGTAGCTGGTGCCTTCTTCCAGGTCTGGCGCGAGTTCGCGTGCAATCCCAACAATTCGCTCCAGGATTTCGCGGTTGCCCTGGCTGACGTTCTCCAAGTATTCGGTGACGGTTCCCATAGGGACATCGTGCCCCAAAATCCGGCTATTTAGCGCTCCGGAATGACCGCGATGCCCTGGATTTCGATCATGGCTTCTTTCTGCCACAGCCGGGTGACCCCGATTCCAGCCATCGCCGGGTACTGTGAACCAGCCATTTCGCGCCAGATCCGTCCGATCTCGCGGCCGTTCGCCATGTAATCGTCCACGTCCGTGAGGTAGATGGTCACGTTGACCAGGTCCTCGGGCTGTCCCCCGGCCTCGCGCAAGGTGGTGAGGACGTTGGAGAACGCCTGCGTGAACTGCTCCACGATGCCGCCCGGCACGATGTTCATGTTCTTGTCCAAGGCCGTCTGTCCACCCAGGAACACCGTGTTGCCGGCAAGCATGCCGTGGGCAAAACCGGACGGCTTGGGGAGCGACTCAGGGTTGATTGTCTTGTGGCTCATGCTGTTCCTCCTTGTTGTGGCAACTGCAAAAACTTTTGAAATGCCTCTGTGCAGATCATTTCTGCCGTGCTACGTTGAGCATATGTGACGATCGTAAAAAAGTCGACACATTAGAACTCGAAGGAGCACAACCCATGAAACTTGCCACCCTGCGAACCTCCGGCGGAAGTACGACGGCGGCACTCGCCACGGGCGCGGACACATACCTTGCGCTGCCGGCCACTGACGTCGGCGCGCTCCTGGCCCTGCCGGAGTGGCGGACGATCGTGCAGGAAGCGCAAGCATCCGAGGGCACGGTCATCACCGGCGCTGACTTCGCACCGCTCCTGCCCCGCGCAGGCAAGGTCATTTGCTGCGGACTGAACTATGGGGACCACATCCAGGAAATGGGTCGAGAACTTCCTGAGTACCCCACCCTTTTCGCCAAGTACGCGGACACCCTGGTGGGCGCTACCGACCCCGTAGAAGTCCACGGCAGCGGCCGCGTCGACTGGGAAGCCGAGCTCGCCGTCGTCGTGGGTTCTGAATTGTTCCGCGCCGACGAAAACCAAGCCCGCGCGGCAATCGCCGGCTACACGGTTGCCAACGACGTCTCCATGCGCGACTGGCAGAACCGGACGCTGCAGTGGTTCCAGGGCAAGGCTTTTGACCGCACGACGCCGGTAGGCCCGGTGATGCTGACTGCGGACGAAGCAGGCCAGAGCTTTGAGGTCCGCGGCTACGTCAACGGCGAACTCGTCCAGCGCGGCAACACGAGCACCCTGGTGTTCGGCCCCGCGAAGCTCCTTTCCTACATTTCCCAGTTCACCACCCTGCGCCCCGGCGACCTCGTCCTCACGGGAACGCCCGGGGGAGTCGGGATGGGCATGACCCCACCGCGTTTCCTGAACGACGGAGACGTCCTCACCACCGAAATCGATGGCATCGGCCGGCTGGAAAACAAGTTCCGGATCCACGCCCCGGTCGCGCCGGTCCACGCCAACGCCTAAAACCCACCGCCAAAAGGAGAACCCCATGAGCCAGACCACCACCGAATACCGCCTCGAAGGCGACAACTCCATCTACGCCGGCGCTGACGGCAAGGTTGTCCCCGTGGTGACCCGCGCCGGTGCGGAAGACACCAACACCGCACAGTCGGGCGACTGCATCCGCGTCTCCGGCGTGAGCATCCAGCACACTCCGGCGACCAAGATCTGGTTCGGCCAGGTTTCCAACACCCCCGGATACCGTTCCCTGCCGCACCACCATGGCGAGGCCGAGACCGGCGGCTACGTGCTCCGCGGCCACGGCCGGATCTACTTCGGCGAGAACTACCAGGAGTTCATCGACATGAAGGCCGGCGACTGGGTATTCGTGCCACCGTTCATGCCGCACGTGGAAGCCAACATGTCCGTGACAGAAGAACTCGTCTGGCTCACGGCCCGCACGCCCGAGAACCTCGTGGTCAACCTCGAGGATGTCGCCGACGAGACCCTCGCCGACTACCGCAGGGCATAACCCCCATGATGACTGGAACCTTGACCTCGGAGACCTTCCTCAGGGCTGTGGAGATGACAGCCGTTGAAGCCCAGGTTTTCGACGAAGCCTACGAAGCCACCACCCAATACGTGCCGTGGCCCAAGGCTTATGGCGGAGACATGGTGGCCCAGGCGGCAGCTGCGATGATGCTTTCGGTGGAGGCCGACAGGAACCTCCACTCGATGCACAGCTACTTCATGCGGCCCGTGGACATCGGCGCCCAGGTTCGCTATGAAGTGGAGCGTTTGCGCGATGGCCGCGGCTACTCCACACGCACGGTTCGTGGCTTCCAGAATGGCAAGCCCGTATATGCCGCAATGGGGTCCTTCCAAGTTCCCGAAGATGGACCGGATTTCCAGCCTGAGGCTCCTGCCGCCGTCGAGCCTGAATCGCTTCGCTCCGCAGCGGAAGCACTGGAAGGCACAGAAAGCCCAGCCGCAGACTATTGGTCTACGGGACGTAGTTTCGACATGCGGCATATTCCGGGGCCGGTATACATTGAGCTCGAGGGCGGGTCCACGCCGCAGCAGGCAATCTGGGTCAAGGCCTTCGATAGCCTCCCCGACGACGCCAACCTCCACCGCACTGCCCTCGCCTACGTTTGCGACTACACCATCCTGGAGCCGCTACTCCGGGTCAACGGACTCAACTGGTCCAGTCCAAGGCTAGCTACCGCCAGCCTTGACCACTCCATGTGGTTCCACCGCGATGGCCGCGCCGACGACTGGGTCCTCTATTCACAAGAGGCCATATCAGGCCAAAGCAACAGGGGCCTGGCCATGGGCCGCTTCTTCGACCGGCAAGGAAGGCTCCTCGCCACGGTCGCCCAAGAGGGCATGATCCGCGCCTGAACAGCTTTACCCCTCAACATCATCCCCAGCTTCACTAACGCACCACTGAAAGGAACGGCCATGAGCATGACGCCATCGGCCCATGTGGACACGTTCACTCGCGACCATTTGCCGCCTGCCGATAGCTGGCCGGCGCTTGAATTTACCCTGCCCGAACTTCACTACCCGGAGCGGCTGAATGCCGCGGCGGTGCTGATCGACGACGCTGTCGAGACTTATGGCCCGGACCGACCCGCCCTTCGCACGCCGGATGGCGCGGTTTGGACCTACGGTGAGCTCCAGCAGCGGGCCAACCAAGTAGCCCAGGTCCTCACCGAAGACCTCGGAGTCGTGCCCGGCAACCGCGTCATGCTGCGCGGCCCCAACAACCCGTGGATTGTGGCCGCCTGGCTGGGCGTTCTAAAGGCTGGCGCGGTGGTGGTCACCACCATGCCCATGCTGCGGTCCGCCGAAGTCTCCACGCTGATCCAGCTCACCAAGCCGGTGGTTGCCATCTCGGACCACCGCTTCGTGGACGAGCTTGCCATCGCGGCAGGCGACGAGGTCACTGTCCTCTCGTATGGTGGGTCCGACGACGGCGACCTGACCGCCCGCTGCGCCGCGAAGAGCGGCGAATTCACGGCTGTGGATACCTCGGCGGACGACGTCGCGCTGCTGGGTCCGACGTCGGGCACCACGGGTGTGCCGAAGGTGACCATGCATTTCCACCGGGACCTCCTGGCCAACGCAGATACGTTCGCCCGTTACATACTGCAGCCCACTGCGGATGACGTGTTCGCCGGTTCGCCGCCCCTCGCATTCACCTTTGGGCTCGGTGGCCTGGTGGTCTTCCCGCTGCGGTTTGGAGCGTCATCGCTGCTGACCGAAAAGGCGGCGCCGGTGGAGCTGGCCGAGAACGCAGCCGCAGCCGCAGCGACGATCCTCTTCACTGCTCCTACTGCCTACCGCGCGATCCTCAAGGAGCAGCGCGGGGACCTGCTCCGGGGCCTTCGCGTGGCCGTTTCTGCCGGCGAGCACCTGTCCAAGGAAACGTGGCAGGCCGTCCAGGACGCCACGGGACTGCGCTTGGTCAATGGCATCGGCGCCACGGAGTTGCTGCATGTGTTCATTTCCGCCGCGGGCGATGACATCCGGCCCGGCACAACAGGCCGCGCCGTGCCCGGCTACCGTGCCACCATCCTGGACGACGCCGGCAAGGAACTCGGTCCCGGGCAGGCTGGCCGGTTGGCCGTCATCGGGCCAACAGGATGCCGCTACCTGGACGACGCCCGCCAAACGAACTACGTCGTCAACGGCTGGAACGTCACCGGAGATACGTTCACCAAGGATGAGGACGGGTACTTCACGTACCAGGCCCGCTCGGACAACATGATCGTTTCCTCCGGATACAACATCGGCGCACCCGAGGTGGAGGCGGCCATCGACCAGCACCCGGATGTGGTAGAGAACGCCGTGATCGGCCGTCCTGACCCGGAGCGCGGCAGTGTAGTCTGCGCGTTCATCGTGCTGCGTGAAGGCGTCATAGGCGACGCCGCGAAGCGCAAGGAAATCCAGGACTTCGTGAAGCAGACCATCGCCCCGTACAAGTACCCGCGGGACGTCCGGTTCGTCACTGAATTGCCACGCAATCCCAGCGGCAAACTGCAGCACTTCAAGCTCCGCGACGGCCTCCTCCATGAAGGCACCCCCGCCAACGAGGGCAACCCGGGCGAAGCAGAAACCGACCAACTTACCCCTGCCGGCCAGAGCCAGGCTTGAGAAGGAGCACAACCATGAAGATTGCAATTGTTGGAGGCGGCCCGGGCGGCCTGTACTTCGCAGCATTGATGAAGCAGCTGGACCCCTCCCACGACATCACCCTCTGGGAACGTAACGCTGCAAGCGATACCTTTGGCTTCGGCGTCGTGTTTTCCGATGAGACCCTCGGCGGGATCGGCAACGCCGATCCGGTGGTCGCGGAGTACATGAGCCGCCGCTTCGCGCGCTGGTCCGATATCGACATCCACTTCCGTGACCAGATGATCACCGTGGGCGGGCAGGGCTTCGCGGCGATGAGCCGGAAGGAACTGTTGGAGCTGCTGCAGCGCCGCTGCATCGAACTCGGCGTCGACGTTCGGTTCTCCACCATGGCCCCGCCTGTTGAAGAACTCGAAGCCGGTTACGATCTCGTGCTGGCCGCGGACGGCGTGAACTCCCAGATCCGCGCCAAGTATGCCGACGCGTTTGGCCCGGACCTGGACCCGCGGACCAACAAGTTCATGTGGCTCGGTACGGACCAGGTATTCGAGGCCTTCAAGTTCTTCGTCAAGGAGACCGAGTTCGGCGTCATGCAGATCCATGGCTACCCGTACTCCGACGAGGGCTCGACGTTCATCGTGGAAATGCACCAGGACGTCTGGCACGCGGCAGGGTTCGACGAAACCGCCAACGAGGTTTTCCCTCCCGGGGTCTCGGACGAGAAAGCGATCGCGAAGATCCGTGAGATTTTCGCCGAGGAACTGGACGGCTACGAGGTCCTGTCCAACAACTCCAAGTGGATCAACTTCACCACGGTGCGGAACCAGAGCTGGCGCAAGGGCAACGTTGTCCTGCTCGGCGACGCCGCCCACACCGCGCACTTCTCCATCGGCTCCGGCACGAAACTGGCCATGGAAGACTCCCTCGCGCTGGCCGCGTGCCTGCACGAACACCCGGACGTTGACTCCGCCCTTGCCGCGTACGAGGCCGAGCGCCGGCCCGTGGTCGCCTCCACCCAGCGCGCCGCGCAGGCCTCGCTGGAATGGTTCGAACGGATCGGCCAGTACAAGGACCAGGACCCCACCCAGTTCGCGTTCAACCTTCTCACCCGCAGCCGCCGCATCACCCAGGACAACCTGCGCCTTCGCGACCCCGAATTCGCCGACGCCGTGGACCGCAACTTCGCCGCCTCCCAGGGCCTGGACCAGGTAGCCCCGGCAATGTTCCAGCCCTTCCGCATCGGCGAACTGGAGCTGAAGAACCGCATCATCGTCTCGCCGATGGACATGTACTCCGCCACCGACGGCATCCCGGGCGACTTCCACAAGGTCCACCTCGGCTCCAAGGCCCTGGGCGGCGCCGGCCTGGTCATGACCGAAATGGTCTGCGTCTCCGAAACCGGCCGCATCACCCCCGGCTGCAGCGGCCTCTACACCGACGAACAGCGCGATAGCTGGAAGGAAATCGTGGACTTCGTCCACGGCCGCTCCACCGCCAAGATCGGCGCCCAGCTAGGCCACTCCGGCCGCAAGGGCTCCACCAAACTCATGTGGGAAGGCATCGACCAGCCCCTCAACACCGGCAACTGGGGCACCGTTGGCCCGTCCGCGCTGCCGTACGGCCCGGAGAACCAGACCCCGGCCGAACTGGACCGCGCCGGCATGGACGCCATCAGGGACGAGTTCGTCGCCGCGACCCTCCGGGCCGAGCAGGCAGGCTTTGACCTCCTGGAGATCCACGCCGCCCACGGCTACCTGCTCTCCTCCTTCCTCTCGCCCGTTTCCAACCAACGCACCGACGAATACGGTGGCAGCCTGGAAAACCGGCTGCGGTTCCCGCTGGAAGTGTTCGACGCCGTTCGCGCGGCGTGGCCTGCCCACAAGCCCGTGACGGTACGCATCTCCGCGACCGACTGGATCGAAGGCGGCAACACCTCCGACGACTCGATCGAGATCGCCAAGGCGTTTGTGGAGCACGGTGCCGCGGGACTGGATGTTTCCACCGGCCAGGTAGCCAAGGAAGAGAAGCCCGCGTTCGGCCGCAGCTACCAGACTCCGTTCGCGGACCGCATCCGCCAGGAAGTCGCCGCCCCGGCAGGGGTGGCCGTGATCGCCGTCGGCGCCATCTCCAGCTACGACGACGTGAACTCCATTCTGCTCGCAGGCCGCGCCGACCTGATCGCCCTGGGCCGTACCCACCTCTACGACCCCCAGTGGACACTCCACGCCGCAGCGGAGCAGGAATACCACGGCCCCGGTGCCCAGTGGATCCCGCAGTTCCGCGCCGGCCGCCGCAAGCCGCCGAGCTCGCGTACCGACGCAGTCCGTCCCCGCCTGTCCCTGCTCAAGGAACCAGACACCGAGGAACTCAACACCCACCTGCGCTGGACCCCCGCATCCGCAGCAGCGTCGGTACTGGTGAAGTAGACGTGGCCACCTCAACCGTGAGCGACTGGAAAGTGCCCACCCGGACTACCGGCTTGGTGTTGATTTGTTGCTGGCTCGCAATCCTCGCTGAGGGTTACGACGTCGGCGTCCTGGGAGCCGTGCTTCCTGCCCTTGCCGAGTACAAGGAATGGAACCTGAGCCCGCTGGCCCTTGGTGGTCTGGGATCATATGCCTTGATCGGCATGCTTATTGGAGCCCTGTTCATCGGAACGCTCAGCGACCTTGTGGGCCGCAAGAAGATGCTGCTGGCGTCCATGGTGATCTTCACCCTCACCCAGGCCGGTGCAGCGTGGGCTCCTACGCCTGAGCTGTTCGGACTCTTCCGGCTCATCGGCGGACTGGGCATGGGCGGCGTCATCCCCGTTGCCGCGGCCTTGACCATCGAGTACTCAGCTCCAAACAAGCGTTCCTACAACTATGGCCTCATGTATTCCGGCTACTCGCTGGGCATCGTTGCGGCCGCGCTTGCTGCGATGTTTGTGCTGCCGGTTGGCGGGTGGCGTGCCGTGATCGCTATTGGTGCCGCGCCCATTGTCCTGCTGCCGATCATTTGGAAGTTCCTCCCGGAATCGTTGGAGTACCTCGAGTCCAAGGGGCGTAAAGAGGAGGCCACTACCCTGGCTGCAAAGTTGGAGATCGCCGATTACCAGCCGGTTGCGGTGGTGGCACAGGCCGGTTCGCGCAGCGCCGATCCGTGGTGGAAGACCATCACCACGATGTTCTCCCTGAAGTACCTCCGCTCCACCGTCTTCTTCTGGATCTCGCTGTTCTGCGGCCTGGTACTCGTTTATGGGCTCAACACCTGGCTGCCGAGCATCATGAAGAAGGCCGGCTACGATCTCGGCTCTTCCCTGACGTTCCTGTTGGTCTTCAGCCTGGCTTCGGCTATCGGCGGCCTGCTCCTGGGCCGTGCGGCGGACAAGTACGGCAAGAAGCTCATCCTGGTGGTGTTCTACATTCTGGGTGGCTTGGGCATCATGCTGCTCGTCTTCCCCAACACCATGGTGGTCAACCTGCTGTTCGTGGCCTTTGCGGGGGTTGGGTCCATCTCCACTTCCCTGGTCCTCACCGGCTACATCGCTGACTACTACCCGGCGAAGGTTCGCGGTACCGCCACGGGTTGGGCTCTCAGCTTCGCCCGCTTGGGTGCCATCTCCGGACCTTTGATCGGCGGCTGGATTGCAGGTTCCAAGCTGCCCTTTGAGGCCAACTTCGCGATCTTCGCCGGCATCGCATTGGTGGCCGCAGCCGCCGTCGCAATGATTCCGAAGCCGCAATCCGAGGCGACGGTTATTCCGTCCAAGGCTGCAGCTGGAAGCACGGACCCGGACGACGAGACCGCCGCAGTCGGCACCCGCTAGGAGAATCATGGACGCGTTTCCTGAAGCGAGCGTTGAGCGGACGGTCGAGTGGGTGGACACCGATGCCTCCGGCCACCAACACAATTCGGCCATCCTCCGATGGGTGGAAGCCGCCGAGGCAGAACTCTTCCGCTCCTTGGAGCTGCCCGACTACTTCCCCAACGCTCCGCGCGTCCAGCAGGTGATCAATTACAAGGCGAAGCTGTGGTTCGGCCAGCGCGTCACCGCTACGGTGAAAATCCACGCACTCGGCCGAACCTCGCTGACCATGGCCTTCGAGGTCAGGGGCCACCCGCTTGAAGATGCTGTCCATGGAACGTCCGACGGCGTCACCCACCAAGGTGCCTCGTCGGACGGCAGCGATGTGGCCGCCTTCGGGACGGTCACCACGGTCCACGTCCCCAATGGCACCACCGCCGCGCAGCCCTGGCCGGAGCATTTCGTCCGGGCTGTGCGGTTTGCTGGCTAGCCCCCGCGAGATGGCATTTAAGGCCCATGTTGCAGCTCAACATGGGCTGTGGAGTCTCATGACTTAATGGACACTTCTGTCTCAGGACATCGTGGACAGTGTGTCTCGGGACATCGTGGGCACTTGTGCGGGTTTTGCTCGTTCCATGAGCGAACTCAAACCCGATATGAAGGTCCGGTATCTTGTCGCCTCGTGGCCTGAGGAGAGTCCTCGAGGTGCCGTGGCAGCCTTCTGCCGCGAGCACAACGTCTCACGGTCTTGGTTCTATAAGGTCAGGGCCGCTGCGGTGTCGGGTGGGCCGGCACAAGCGATGGCTATGCGTTCGACCAAGCCACGTACCAGCCCTAACGCTACTCCCGCAGGGGTCACCGCGTTGGCTTTGCATGTGAGGGAAGCGTTGGAGGCCCAAGGCCATGACCATGGGCCTTTGAGCGTTCAGGCAAGGATGCGCCGGGACGGTGTGGAACCGCCGTCCCGGGCAACGCTTGCCCGGCTCTTTACCAAGGCCGGCATGGTGGTTCCGGAGCCGCGGAAGAAGCCTCGAAGCGCTTACCGCCGGTTCGTATATCCCGCACCGAACTGTTGCTGGCAGATCGACGCCACGGAATGGCAGCTGGAAAACGGGCGGAAGGTTGTGATTTTCCAGCTCATTGATGATCATTCACGCTTGGCCTTGGCGTCACTGGTTGCGGCCGGAGAAACGAGCGAAGCGGCCCTGCGGGTGGTCAAACATGCCATCAGTAAACACGGGGTTCCCCGGAAGTTTCTCTCCGACAACGGCATGGCCCTGAACCCCACACGCAGGGGACGAAGCGGGGCATTGGTGGACTACCTGAGATCTCTCGGAGTCGAACCGATCACGGGCAAGCCCTACAAGCCCACCACCCAGGGCAAGAACGAACGATTCCACCGCACACTGCACCGGTTTCTGCACAAGCAAAAACCGGCTTCAACGATCAAGGATCTTCAAGCCCAGGTCGACACCTTCGACCACTACTACAACACCGAGCGTGAACATCAGGCACTGCCGGCCCGAATGACTCCCCAACAGGCTTGGGAAGCCACCGAGAAAGTGCCCGCCCCCTCGGTCCCCGTGATCTCTGAGATCAAAACCCAGATCCGGCGAACCGTACGAAGAACCGTCAGCCGCCTGGGCGTCGTCACGGTCGTGGGCACGCACTTCCAAGTAGGCAGAGACCGCGCCGGAGAAACAATCCACATCCTCTACGACGCACAACGCATCATGTTCTTCGACGGGCACGGAACCGAAATCATTTCCCATCCGCGCCCGCCAAGAGGAACCAAATACATAGGCAACAACAAACCCCGCGGCTTCATGGCGAACCAAGTGTCCACGACGTCATGAGACATACAGTGTCCACGAAGTCCTGAGACTCGAAGTGTCCTCAATGTCCTGAGACATGACACAGCTCAACATGGGCCTTAAATGTCATCTCGGTGATCCATGGCGCACCTATGATGAACATGACTGGCGCCTTACCCAGGCGCGGAAATGAGGATCCTTCAATGTTCGCCGTCCCGGCACCCCCGGTGCGCCATCAGCAACTCCTGGTTACCATCTTCGGTCTCTACGGCAGGAACGCTGGGGATGCGTTGCCGGTCTCCGCACTGGTTTCGATGCTCGGTACCCTCGGCTATGACGCGCCAGGTGTGAGGTCGTCGGTTTCCAGGCTTAAGGCCAAGGGTGTCCTGAAGAGCGTCCGCGAAGGCGGCATTGCCAAGTACAAGATCTCTGAATCGGTGAGCGACGTCTTCCGGGAAGGTGATCGGAGGATCTTCGCCCCGGAGCAGCCAGCGCCCGTGGATACCTGGGTGCTCGCCGTGTTCTCCGTCCCAGAGTCGATGCGGAACCGCCGTCACCAGCTGAGGTCCGCTTTATCCAGCCTGGGATTTGGATCGGTGGCGTCCGGTGTGTGGATCGCGCCGGCCCACAAACTGGAGCAAGCCCGGGAACGCCTCACAGCGGGCGGGCTCATCGAATTCGTAGATCTCTTCCGCAGCGACTACGTTTTCGATGGCCCCATGCGGCCCAAGATCTCCGAGTGGTGGGATCTCAAGGAACTCGATGAACAATTCACGGAGTTCCTTGAGATCTACCGGGGCGCCGAGCAGCAGTGGATTGGCCTGGTGGGCGATGACCCTGAGGCTGCCTTGGCTGATTCCACTGCAGAGGTGCGCCGCGATGCTTTCCGTTACTACATCCCGATGCTCACCTTGTGGCGAAAGTTTCCCTACCGCGACCCAAACCTGCCGGCGGACTACCTTCCGCCCGAATGGCACGGACCGGCAGTCCGCCGGACTTTCCAGGCAGTGCACCGCCTCGCGGCGCCCCTCGCTGCGGCGCACGCCCATGAGGTCATCAGCGAAGCCTTGGACCCTGTCCTTACCTAGTTGTTGGTTCCGGCTCAGTCCTTGGTCCGGGGCGTGCCGATGATGCCGAAGATTTCCCCCTGCGGTGCCTGCAGGATTGCCATCCTTCCCATCGGGCTGTCCGTGAGAGGCATCAACGCCGAAGAGCCGAGTTCCAAGGCCGTTGCGGCAGTTCGATCTACGTTGTCGCTGGCAAACCAGGCCAACCAGTGGTTCGGGACGCCCTCGGCAATTTCGGTGTCGTGATGAATGCCGCCCACTTCGCGGCCATCGGAAGGCCGCTTGAGGGTTGAGTAAATGAACCCATCCTGATCGACGTCGTGGTAGCTGAAGCCAAAGACATCCGCATAGAAGGACCGGGCCACCTCGTAATCGCGGGTGTGGAGTTCGTTCCAGCACAATGCACCGTGTTCATTGACGCGCTCCGCTCCGATATGGCTTCCCGCCTCCCAGATGCCAAAGACCGCGCCGACACTGTCCGCAGCAATTGCCATTCGCCCGGAATCCATCACATCAAAGGGGGGAGCAATGAGTTGGCCGCCAGCCGCTGCTACCTCTTTGGCCGTGGTGTCTACGTTGTCCGAGGCAAGATAGGTGGTCCAGACGGTCGGCATGTTGGGATCCTGTTTGGGGCCAAGTCCCGCAACTGCATGTCCGTCGAGTTGGGCCAGCAGGTAGCCCCCGGCCTCCTCGTCGCCGGAGAGGTAGTTCCAGCCAAACAGCTCCGTGTAGAAGGACTTCGCGGCAGGGAGATCATCGACGCCCAGATCCACCCATGTGGGTGTTCCTGCAGGCCATTTCTCTTTGTGGGTAGACATAGCAACTCCTCGGTTTTGGGGCTGATTAGGCATGGCCGCCTCCTCGGATGCCCTATGCGCCGGGCTTCCGGGAGGCAGCCACTCATAATGTGCGTGCAGCCTCCAATTCGTGCTGCGATTCGCGTCCCCAAATCTTGCTTGCCCTTCGTGGTGTGGAAGCGCCATAGCAGCACACATAAAGGAGGCGGCAGGCGTAAGCCGCCTGCCGCCGTCGTGCGTATTGCTTTAGATGGTGCGCGTCGCCTTGGCAAGGTTGTCGCGGAGTTCGACGGCGGTCTGCCGGATTACGTAGGCGGGACGGTCGCGCTCAACCCGCCAACTGTCCTCAAGTGGCCCGATGTTGACGGTATCGAAACCGAACTCGTCGTACAGCCTGGTCACGAGCTCGGCGGCCTCCGGGAAGTCGCTGGCTGTTGCCAGTGCGCGGCGGTTGGGCGTGCCGGCCGGTGTGCCATCGGTAGTGATGTCTTTTGCGAAGATGTGGTTGAAGCCCTTGGCTACCTTGGATGTGGGCAGGTGTTTCTGGAGCAGGCCCGAGGTGGTGGCCTCGCCGTTATCGAGCGCGGGAATGCGACCATCGCGCTCCCAGTAATAGTTGTTGGTGTCGATGACGATCTTGCCTTCGAGCGGCTCTGCCGGGATGTCCTGATAATTCTTCAGGGGAACGGTCACGACGGCGAAATCACCCGCCGCTGCTGCCTCGGCTGCCGTCGCGGCCCGGGCCCGCGGCCCGAGTTCTGTGACCAGTTCCGCGAGGGTCTCCGGCCCCCGTGAATTGCTGATCACGACGTCGTAGCCAAGTTCCACTGCCTTACGTGCCACTTGGCTGCCAATGTGTCCTGCACCGATGATTCCGATTGTTGTCATATTCAGGCCAACAAGATGTTGCAGACGCGTATTTCCGGCGTTACGGAATATGTCGGAGCCATGAGCCGGTTTCCGCGCAGGAGAACGGTAAGTAGACTTACTAAATGTCTACTCCGGCGAACCCCAGCTCCAAGAAACATGGTGTCCTCTTTGACGTCGATGGGACGTTGATCGACTCCAGCTACTTCCATGCCTTCGCCTGGTGGCAGGCGTTCAGGAGGGAGGGCTTGGATATCCAGATATCCGACATTCATCGCTGCGTCGGAATGGGTGGCGACAAGCTGGTTCAACACCTGGTTCCGGACTGCCCGGAAGACATGCAAGAGGAACTGAAATCCGCTCACGGGGCTGTGTTTTCGACGTTCTGGCCGTCACTGCGCGCCTTCGATTCCGCGCGCGACCTACTTGCGGCTTGCTCCGACTCCGGACTGGCGGTTGGGCTGGCATCGTCAGCCCAAGAGCGCGACCTTGATGTCAGCAGGCGGCTCCTCGACGCCGGCGGGTCCATCGACGCGTGGACCAGCTCGAATGACGCGAACGAAAGCAAGCCCGCCCCGGATATCCTCCTGGCGTGCTTGAAGAAGCTGGAACTCGAGCCAGCGGACGTCGTGTTTGTTGGCGATGCGGTCTGGGACGTAAAGGCTGCTGGAGCAATTGGCGTTCCCGCTATAGCCCTGACCTGCGGTGGCATCAGCGAGGCAGAACTCCGCGACGCAGGCGCCGCAGAGGTCTACGACAATCCGCGGCACCTGCTGGAGAATCTGGAAAGCAGCGCCATTGGACGGCTGACGGCGGGGACACTCCGCGCTTAGGAGGCACCACCGCCCGCCCCACAGTGTTGAGTAGCATTGCCCCCAATTGACCAGCAATGGAAGGAAATCGCGTCATGCAGCAGTACGTCGTCCTGCAAGTGATCCTTAAGGAGAAACTGTTGGGAACCGGTTCGGGCAATCTGACCTCTCTGGAGAAGGCCATCAACGATCAGGCCGCGAAGGGCTACCGGCTCCACACCATAACCACGTCGAGCAGCGGGAGCAAGGGGCTCGGCGGCGGGGACCGGATCCAGGCGACGATGGTGTTCGAGCGCCTCGGATAAGTGGACTTTGAGAAACGAGCTGCCGCGTCTCGATGGCGGGGCGTCCGGTTCCAAGGAAGTGGGACAACGAGTAAACGGTTGGTTGCGCCCGGTGTTTTTGAGGGTCTGCGGCAGGTAGGTGCGGGTCTCCGTGCGGGCTCAGGTGGGTGATGCCGTCATGGTGCGCTCAAGACTGAGGCCACGGCTTTGCCCAACTGTTCGGTGCTGGCATTACCGCCCATGTCGGGGGTGAGAGCGTCTGTTCCGCTGGCGAGGATGGTTTCCATGGCGGTTGTGATGGCGGCCGCGGCGTCTGGTTCTCCCAGGTGGTCGAGCATCATCGCGGCGCACCAGATCTGCCCGATGGGATTGGCGATGCCCTTGCCCGCGATGTCCGGGGCGGAGCCGTGGACGGGTTCGAACAGGCTGGGGAATTTGCGCTCGGGATTGATGTTGCCGCTGGGGGCGATGCCGATGGTCCCAGTGCAGGCAGGTCCGAGGTCGGAGAGGATGTCGCCGAACAGGTTGCTGGCAACGACGACGTCGAACCAGTCCGGGTGCATGACGAAGTTAGCGGCCAGAATGTCGATGTGGTACTTATCGACCTTCACGTCGCTGAACATCGCGGCCATTTCCTGGACGCGTTCATCCCAGTAGGGCATGGTGATGGAGATGCCGTTGCTCTTAGTAGCAGAAGTCAGGTGCTTTTTGGGCCGGCTCTGGGCCAGATCAAAGGCGTACTTCAGGATCCGGTCCACGCCGGTGCGGGTCATGACGGTTTCCTGGATGACCGTTTCGCGGTCTGTTCCCTCGAACATCTTCCCGCCGATGCTGGAATATTCACCCTCGGTGTTTTCGCGCACCACATAGAAGTCGACGTCACCGGGGACCCTGCCGGCCAAGGGGCTGGGCACGCCGGGCAGAAGCCTGACCGGGCGCAGGCTGACGTACTGGTCAAAGTGTCGCCGGAACTGCAGGAGGCTGCCCCAGAGCGAAACATGGTCAGGGACAACGTCGGGCCAGCCGACGGCACCGAAGAAGATGGAATCGAACTGGTTCAGGTCTTCAAACCATCCCTCTGGCAGCATTTTCCCGTGGCGGGTGTAGTAGTCAGCTGAGGCGTAGTCGAAGTGCTCGTACGTCAGGTTCAGATCGAAAGCTGAGGCTGCAGCGTCCAGGACGCGGAGCCCTTCGGGCACGACTTCGGTGCCGATTCCGTCGCCGGGAATGACTGCGATGCGGTGGGATTTCGACATCAGGATCCTTCTTCGTCGTTAGTGTGTGGTTAGCGGTCGACCGGGTGAGCCGGTTCACGGTTTTCGAGGACGTCGATCACGGCGTGAGCTGCGGCAAGACCCGCCCGCGTCCGGGCCTGGACTGTTTGTCCGGCGAGGTGGGAGGTGATGTACACGTTCTCCAGGCGGTGGAGGGGGCTGTCGGCCGGGAGGGGTTCATTGTCGAGAACGTCCAAGGCGGCGCCGGCTATGCTGCCATTGCAGACTGCCTTGGCCAGGGCCTCTTCGTCCACGAGTGAGCCGCGGGAGGTGTTGATCAGGACGGCGGTGGGTTTCATCGCTTGCAGCCGGGGTGCGTCGATGAGTTGACCTGTGCTGTGGCCTGCCCGGGTGTGAAGGGAGAGGTAGTCGGCGCTGCCGATGACGGTGTCGAGGTCGGTGAACCGGACGGCGGTGTTGTCGGGATCGGGGTGGCTGGTGCTGACCAGGACGGTCATGCCCAGGGCGATGCCGAGGTTTGCCGTGGCGCGTCCGCTGGGGCCGTAGCCGATGATGCCCAGGGTTGAGCCGCGCAGCTCGCGGCCTGCATCGCGTGGCCAGCGGCCTTCACGGACTGCGGTGGTGACTTCCAGGAGACGGCGGGCGGCCGTGATGATCAGCCCGATGGTTAGTTCAGCGACTGAATGGTGGTTTGTTCCGGGCGCGTTGCAGACCCTGATGCCGAGGGCGGAGGCGGCCTTGACGTCGATGGAGTCATACCCCACGCCACTGCGGGCAATGACTTGCAGGCAGTCCGCGCCGGCGAGCATGTCTGAGGTGACGGGTTCGCTGGCGAGGATGGCTCCGGAGATGCCCTCGAACAACGAGTTGCGTTCCATAACGGACCTGGGTCCTTGGGCTGGTGCGTAGACCGGGTCGAGTCCGTGCTCGCGCAGGAGATGGTCGACGGCGTCTCCCGGGCGGAGGTAGTCAGTGGTGATCAAGATGCGGACGGCCATGGCGCGGTATTTCCTATGGTGGTTGTTATGGATGCGCTGTGCCCAGCGGCAGGGAGGGCTTGGGGGTTCACGCGGCCAGGGCCGCCGCGGCGCGCGGCGGCCCTGGGATGTGCGGGTTAGTGGACGTCGATTTTGTCGGCTTCCACCGGTTCCAGTGTTTTTGATTCGAGCTTGTTCTTCTTCTGGCCTGAGGCGTGCAGGGCCTTGCGGGCCTGGACAGGGTCGAAGTCCTTTTCCCATTTGCCGACGACGACGGCTGCCATCGCGTTGCCGAGGACGTTGATGAAAACGCGGCCTTCGTTCAGGAGCCGGTCGATGCCGACGATCAGGGCGAGGGCGGCCAGCGGAATGCCGCCGACCGAGCTGAGGGTGCTGGCCAGGACGATGAATGCGCCGCCTGCGATGCCGGCTGTGCCCTTGCTGGTCAGCATCATGACACCGACCATGACCAGCTGCTGTTCCCAGGAGAGGTCCATGCCGACAGCCTGGGCCAGGAACACTGAAGCCATGGTCAGGTAGACGGCGGAACCGTCGAGGTTGAAGGAGAACCCGGAGGGAATGACGATGCCCACGGTCGACTTGCCTACGCCCATGGCTTCGAGCTTCTTAATCAGTTGCGGGAGGACAGCTTCGCTGGAGCAGGTGCTCAAGGCGATGAGCAGTTCAGCCTTGAAGTAGCGCATGACTGTGAAAATGTTCATCCCGCACGCTTTGGCGATGGCGCCCAGGACGACTACGACGTAGACGATGCAGGTGGCGGTGAACAACAGGACCAGGATGCCCAACTGCTGCAGGCTTTGGGTCCCGTAGTTGGCTGTCACCGCGGCGAGGGCGCCGAACGTGCCGATCGGGGCCAGTCGCATGACCCAGTTGACGATCTTGAAGATCACGGTGGAAAGGGCCTGGATGCCCTTGGTCAGGAACTGGCCGGATTCTCCGGAGACGTTCATGGCAGCTCCGAAGACGATGGAGACCATCAGCGCTGCAATGATGGTGTGCCCGGTCAGGGCACCGAGGAGTGACTCAGGGATGATGTTGTTGACGAATTCAAGACCGTCGAAGCCCTTGGACGCGGCGGCCGGAACCTTGCTCGAATCCAGCTTGGCGGGGTCGATGTTCATTCCGGCACCGGGCCGGAAGACGTTGGCCACGACCAAACCGATCAGCATGGATACCAGGGACAGTGCGATGAAATAGCCCAGCGCCTTGACCCCGATGCGACCGGCTTTCCGGAGACTGTCCATCGAAGCGATGCCCAGGGAGACGACGCAGAACACCACGGGGATGACGATCATCTTTACCAGGGCGATGAACCAGTCGCTCAGTGGTGTCAGTTGCTTGCCGACCGAGGGCAGCAGCAGCCCGACGGCGATGCCCAGGACGGCCCCCAGGACGACTTGGAACCAAAGTTCACGCATCAACCGGCCGAACCGGGAACGCTGCTTGGGTGCTGGGGACTGGGTGTTCTTAAGGGAGTGAGACGACATCTTGGGTGCTCCTTTGCACGTCAGACTGGGGGGAAGATGAGAGGTGCGGTCCCGGGCAGTTCCTGCCCGGGACCGGGCACGGTCAAGTGGTCTAGTCGTGCAGTGCGCGCAGAACCTTGTAGAACTCGGCCTTGCCTTCCAGGCCGATACCGGGCAGGTCGCCGGGGGCTACGCGGCTGTTGACGATCACAGCGTCGTCGGTGAAGCCGCCGGTGGGCTGGAACTCGCCCGGGTAAGACTCGTTGCCGCCAAGCTTCAGCGCAGCCGCGATGTGCAGGGAGAACTGGTGCCCGCCGTGGGGGATGCAGCGGCGGGAGGACCAGCCGTGCTGGGCCAGCATGTCCTGGATGCGGCGGTATTCGGTCAGGCCGTAGCTTAGCGCCGGGTCGACCTGGATGAAGTCGCGGTCCGGGCGCATGCCGCCATAGCGGATGAGGTTGCGGGCATCCTGGAGGGAGAAAAGGTTCTCGCCTGTCGCGATCGGGTTCTTGTAGTGCTCAGAGAGCGCAGCGTTGAGGGCGTAGTCCAGCGGGTCGCCGACTTCCTCGTACCAGAACAGTCCGTACTTATCGATGGCCTTGCCATATTCCAGTGCGGTGTCCAGGTCGAATTTGCCGTTCACATCCACCATCAACCGGGACGCGTCGCCGTCGAGGACCTCGATCACAGCGTCGATGCGGCGGAGGTCTTCGGCCAGATCGGCGCCGCCGATCTTCATCTTGACGATGTTGTAGCCCTGGGCCAGGAATCCACGCATTTCGTTCTGGAGGTCTTGCAGGGTCTTCCCGGGGGCGTAGTAGCCACCTGCGGCGTAAACGAAGACATCCTTGTCGGGGTTGCCATCGCCGTAGTGGTCCGAGATCCAGCGGTAGAGCGGGACGCCGGCGATCTTCGCGGCCAAGTCGTGCAGCGCCATGTCGGCGACACCGACGGCGACGGAGCGTTCGCCGTGGCCGCCTGGCTTTTCGTTGGACATCATGATGTCCCAGGCCTTCTGCGGCGAGAGCTGGCCGTCTTCATCCAGAAGGTCCTCTGCCGGGGCGTCGAGCAGGCGCGGAAGGATGCGGTCTTCCAAGATGCCGGTCGCGTTGTAACGGCCGTTGGAGTTGAATCCGTACCCCACCAAGGGCTTACCGTCGACGAACACGTCGCTGACAAGGGCGATGATGGTGCAGTCCATCTTGGTGAAGTCAATAAAGGCGTTCCGGATCGAGGAACTGATGGGGATGGTGCCTACGTGGGCGGAAACGATTTTCATCTTTGAACCTCTCCTGAGCTGGATTTTCTTATTTCTTATAAGACTCGATCCAGGGCCAGGCCGATGGCGGTCCGAAACAGAAGAACTTGGAACAAATATCTTATAAGAACTTGGGTCCAAGGCTAGCCCCGCGGTGACGGGGAGCACAAGTCCTGGAGGAAAATTCTTATAAGATGTTCACAACGGCCTATACTGTGCATGAGGGGCCCAGTACCCCGATGAGGGATTCGGAGCTTCAGATGAACACCACCAACGTCTTTTCCAGCAAGGGCAGCCTGGCGTACAACGAACTCCGTCAGTTGATCCTCTCCGGCGGTCTTGCCCCTGGCTCGCGGATCTCCCAGTACGAGCTGGCCGACAACATGCAAATGAGCATCACCCCTTTGCGTGAAGCGATCCGCCGGCTTTCAAGCGAGGGCCTGATCATCATGGACACCCACCGCGATTCCAAGGTGGCCACAATGAGCGCCTCCGAGGCGCGTGAACTCCTTGAGGTCCGCCTCTCACTTGAACCATCGGCAACGGAACTGGCAGCCTCACGCCGGACTGACGCTGATATTGCCGCGATGCGCTCGGCGGCCGAAAAGCTCCTGCCTGTTACCCGGGTCTGGGGCGAGGATGCGATCACCGTGCACAGGGAATTCCATCGGGCCGTCTACGCCGCCTCGCACAACGACGTCATGATCAAGCTCCTGGATGACCTGTGGGACAAGTCCGACCGCTATCGCCGCATCGGCCTCGAACTCCCCTCCGGGGACGAGCCCCGCACGATCGACTTGAACCAGCACCACCAGATCCTCGAGCTCATCATCGCCGGCGACGGCGCAGGCGCCGCCGAGCTCGCACGCACCCACATTGCCAACAGCCTCACAGCCTCGGTAACCGGAGCCCTGGAGGAACGCGAAAACGTCCAGTCGCCGTCCATGGAGAAAACCTCCTAGTATCCGCCGACTTCATTCTCGTTCCTGGGGCTCCGGTTCGTCTTAGAGTTGCTCGTCCCGCACTTCCTCGTTCCGGCCACGTCCACGAACCGCCCAGATGATCAGCGCAATGACGATGATCGCAGCAACAGCGGCCAGGATCCACGGCGTGACGTCGGTCCGGGTTTGTTCCTGGGGCTCGGACTCTCCGGTCCCCGGGTTGGCGGGTCCGCTGCTTGCCGGATTGGACGTGGTTTGCCCGCCGGATGAAGGAGCTGGGTTTGTGGGTGTTGCCGTTGACGGGCCGGAAGGGTTGCTGGGCGAGGCCGACGGCGTGGGAGTGGTGGCAGCTACGTGGCCTTGTAAGGCGGCCGGGTTTGCTGCGTTTGCTGCTGCCGCGGCGGATAGCAGGGACCCGGTGAAGAGGGCCAGGGCCAGGGTGGTCAGGGCTAGTCTACGAAGCATCGTTTCTCCTACGGGATAGGGCGTGTTCGCGAATCCTCATAGTAGTAAGCATACTGACCAATGAGAGGCTAGCGCGTGAGCTTGGCCGAATCAGGTTCCTTATCGCCGATATGGCCCGGAGCGTTGGCAGCGAGGACACGTTGCACGAACGCGCTGTATTCCGCCATATAGTGGCGCAGCAACCCGGCGGTTCCTTCGTCCTTAACCGAGCCGTCGTCGTCGTACGCGTCCGCGACGAAGCGGATGTAAGCCTCCGGTGCATTCAGCTGCGGCGCGTCGAGGAAGCTGAGGACGCTGCGCATCGAGGACTGCATCACCGCGGTTCCGATGCCTCCCGGCGATGCGCCGATGATGCCGGTGGGCTTCCGGGCGAAGGAGTTGGTGCCCCACGGCCGGGATCCCCAGTCGATGGCGTTCTTCAAAGCGCCTGGAATGGAGCGGTTGTACTCGGGGGAGACGAACAAGATGCCGTCCGATGCGGCGATCGCATCCTTCAATTCCCTGCCGGCAGGCGGAAAGTCGGAGTCGTAGTCGGAGCTGTACAACGGGAGGTCCCGAATGGCGATCTCATGGAATTCCAGTTCCGGAGGCGCCACGCTGATGAGCGCCTTGGAGAGGACCCGGTTGATGGAGGTACTTGAGAGGCTTCCGACGAAATAGCCGATCTTGAATGTGTCCATAGCGGCGTTCCTTCCCGACGGCACGGCCGGAACCGGCTCGTCGACGGTGTGGTGGCTGGTTGCCCCAGCTTCCACCGACCCTAATGGACTTGTCCACATAGCGCACCCCCTACTCCCGTCCGGACCCTTGCGGCCATAGACTCGTGCCAACTGGTTTCTGGAGAGTTCCGGAAGAGGGGTGGCGGGTGAAAGCAGGCATAGCGCGCGAGGTGCTCGACGGTGAGCGCCGGGTCGCAGCCACGCCCGAAACTGTCAAGCAATTGACGGGTTTGGGCCTTGAAGTGGAGATCGAATCCGGTGCGGGGCTTGCCTCAGGGCACAGCGACGACGATTACCGGCAGGCCGGCGCTTCTGTTGTGCAGTCCTTGGATCTCGGATTGTTGGACGTTTACTGCCATGTGCGTCCCATGGAACCGTCGACGGCGGGAGCCCTCCGCCGGGGTTCAGTCACTGTTGGATTGGGGTCGCCGTCGTCGGAGTTGCCAACGGTCCGGGCGCTCGCCGCGGGTGGCATCACATCGTTTGCCCTGGAACTGGTTCCCCGGATCTCCCGGGCCCAGTCCATGGACGCCCTCACCTCACAGGCTCTCGTAGCCGGATACCGCTGTGTCCTTGAGGCCGCGACGCGACTGCCACGGTTCTTCCCCTTGTACATGACTGCGGCCGGGACCATTCCGCCGGCCCGTGTCCTGGTGCTGGGCGCAGGTGTGGCCGGGCTTCAGGCCATCGGGACCGCCAAGAGGCTTGGCGCGCGGGTTTCAGCCAACGACATCCGCCCGGCGTCGGCAGACGAAGTGGCTTCCATGGGCGGAACTTTCATTAAGCTGGACCTCGAAACAGCTGAGGCCTCAGGCGGGTATGCTCGCGAGCTCAGCGCAGACAGGGGCGCCCTGCAGCGCGCTCTCCTGACCCCCCACGTAGCGCAGGCAGATGTCCTCATTACGACGGCCGCCGTTCCCGGAAGGCGCGCACCGCTTCTTGTGAGCCGTGAAATGGTCCAAGGGATGCGCCCCGGATCCGTAGTGGTGGATCTGGCTGCCGAGTCGGGGGGAAACGTGGAAGGCAGCATCCCCGGGCAGGACATCCATATCCCCACCGCTGATGGGCAAGGTGAGGTGACGTTGGTGGGGCTCAAGGACCCGGCGTCTGCGATGCCGGCGGATGCCTCGCGCTTGTTTGCCAAGAATGTGGCCAACCTGATCGCACTAATGACCCGGGAGGGAGTGGTGGCACCGGACTTTGAGGACGAGGTGGTGGCGGGTACCTGCCTCACCCACGACGGCGAGGTGCGGCACGCACCAACAGCTGAAGCACTCACGGCGCTGGCCGGCGAGACTGGCCCCTTTGGCAGTGCCCATTCAGCGGCCAACCTTGGCAGTGAAGGAGCGCATTGATGGATGGCATGAGCCTGCTGACGATCACCGTGCTGGCGGTTTTCGTGGGCTTCGAGGTGGTCTCCAAGGTGTCCAGTACCCTCCACACGCCCCTGATGTCCGGGGCAAACGCGATCCACGGAATCATCCTGGTGGGTGCCATCATCGTCGCTGGACAAGCCTCTGATCCGTGGGTATTGGCCGTCGCCCTGCTGGCCGTCGTCCTTGCCACGGCCAACCTCGTGGGCGGATTCGTGGTGACCGACCGCATGCTGGAGATGTTCCGTGGGAGGCAACGGCCGCCGTCGTCAGTTATCGCATCTGATGATGCGGCTAAGGAGCGCCGCCCGTGACTCTTCTGGATCCCACGTGGACGGCTCTCCTTTACCTCGCAGCGGCCGCATGTTTCATCCTTGCTTTGAAGGGACTCAATTCCCCGCGGACTGCACGGCGCGGAAACCTCATTGGTGCATTCGGTGCTTTGTTGGCCGTGGTTACTGTGTTCGTCTCGGTGAAGCTGGACAACGTTCCTTGGATTCTTGGGGCAATCGCCGTGGGCTCGGTGGTGGCCGCACCCGTGGCCCGGCGTGTTCAGATGACACAGATGCCCCAACTCGTGGCCCTGTTCAACGGTGTGGGTGGCGGTGCCGCCGCCCTGGTGGCCTTGCTGGAACTCTCGCATACAGGTGACGCGTGGGTTCGCTTGGCTATTGTGTTCACGCTGCTGGTCGGGGCGGTTTCCTTTGCGGGTTCTGGAGTCACCTTTGCCAAACTGCAAGGGCTGATGACCACCAGGCCGGTGACATTCCCGGGCCTGCCGGTGCTGATGGCCGTGGTGCTGCTGGCCGCAGTGGGCGCTGGGGTAGTGGTGATACTGAATGGTGCATTGTTGCTGGCGCTGGGGCTGCTGATCCTTGGTCTTGTGGCCGGTGTCCTGCTGGTGCTCCCGGTCGGCGGCGCCGACGTCCCCATTGTCATCTCGCTGCTCAACGCCTTCACTGGATTGGCCGTGGCGGCGTCCGGGTTGGTGCTTGGCAACGTACTCCTGGTGGTGGCCGGAACGCTTGTGGGAGCGTCAGGCACCATTCTCACCCGGGCCATGGCCGCCGCCATGGGCCGCAGCGTTGCGGGCATCATGTTCGGTGCCTTCAAGGGTGGCTCCACGGCTGGGTCCACCGCCGTGAGTGAGCGCCCGGTCAGATCCTCCAGCCCGGAAGATGTCGCGGTGCTGCTCGGCTACGCCCAGCGGGTGATTATCGTTCCCGGATATGGCTTGGCTGTGGCGCAAGGCCAGCACACAGCCGCTGAGTTGGCCTTGGCTTTGGAGGCCCGCGGGACCGAGGTGGACTTCGCCATCCATCCTGTGGCTGGACGCATGCCCGGGCACATGAACGTCCTCTTGGCCGAGGCCAACGTGCCCTATGAATCGCTGAAGGAAATGAGCGACATCAACCCGGAATTCAAGACTGCCGACGTCGCCTTGGTGGTGGGCGCCAACGACGTCGTCAACCCTGCAGCCAAGACCACATCAGGGTCTCCGATCTACGGAATGCCCATCCTGGAAGTAGCCGACGCCCGGCAGGTGGTATTCCTCAAGCGTTCCATGCGGCCTGGATTCGCGGGCATCGAAAACGAACTTCTCTATGAGCCTCAGACCACTTTGCTGTTCGGCGACGCAAAGGATTCGTTGACCAAGGTGTTGGGAGCAGTGAAGGGCCTGTAGGAGGCGCACCCCCAATTTCGGCGTGCATTTTCGCGTCATATCCGGGCTCGCAGAGCCACATCTTTTGTACAGAAGTCTGCCCAGACGGCGACTGCGGAAAGATGCATGGCGAGGAGTCAGCGATTGCACGACGATATGAAGTATTCGACCCCCGATTCCCGCTTCGACAAACCACAAAGCAAGAGGGTGACGGATTGGAGGCCACTCGTTGGCCAGGATGTGCAAATCTGGCGTGGCAACAAGATCGTGGACCAAGGCCGGGTGGAGGCCGTGACTGCCGACGGCAAAGTTCTATGGCTCAAACAACAGGGAGCAATAGAACGACGGCTGGTGATGAAGGAACCCGGAAGTGGGCTTCGGATACGGCTCATCCCCTGAATCCTTGGAGGGCGCCGGGCACTGGCTCTTCCCGGTCATCCGCCGCCGTCCTAAGCTGAACCGTACGAGTTACCCAACCCATGCCGAACCGCCACATCGAAGCGAGGTTGCGCCATGACCGTGAAACTCAACAAGAAAGCCTTCGACAACGCGAAGCACCTGATCCGTGACGGCAAGGTGGTCAAGGACGTCCGGGATGACTGGAGTGAGCACGCCCCGTCCACCAAGGACGAGAATGAGTTCCTGGAGAAGGATGGCCAGGCCGAGTACTCCAAGTGGTATCTCGGCGTGGACGACGACCATCCGGCCGATCAAAAGGGCCACTACAAATTCCCTATCGGCGACTTCAAGAAGATCCACAGATGCGCGGTCATCTCTGCCGAAAGTCGGGCTGCCCAGAACGACTACGACGACATCCGCGATGCCCTCGGCAAGCTGCTCGAACGCATCGATGAGGACAACAAAGACTAGGCCACGGCGTCAGCCAACAAGCGGCCCCACTTGGCGTCGAGCAGCGGTGCGCCAGCGAGTTTGAGCGCATGCCAGAGCGTCACGGCAACCGAGTCGAGCACGGGAACGCCGGTCCGGGCCTCCACCTCGGCCGTGATGTTGGCTCCGTAAAGATTGGTGCACAGGTAGACCAAGGCATCCGGGTGGGCGGCGGCCAGTTCAAGGGAACCCGGCAGCATCTCCTCATCGGTGACTCGACCAAAGGATTCGTTATCCGTCAGGTCTAGGTGCCGGTGATCGATCGTCTTGATGCCTTCCCTGGCGTAGGACCCGATTACGGCCTCATTCACGTCTGCCGTATAGGGCGTGAACAATCCGATTCGCTCGGTGCCAAAGGTGGAAAACGCGTCCAAGTAGGCGAGCGTGGACGTGGTGGCCGGTATGCCGGTGGCGTCGGTGATCTCACTGACCAAGGCATGATCGTGGGAAGCGCCAAGCCAGGATCCGGAGGTGCCGTTCCAGGCAATGACGTCCACATTCGCTGTGGCCAGCAACTCGGCGGCGGCACGCATTACCGATGAATCAAATTGCTTGTCCGAGGAGTCGTCCAGGGCGATCCGCGTGACCGGTATGCGGGTTGAATGGATGGTTACATCCTGGCGATCACCCAGGATCCGGTACGTCTGCGGCTCAAGGCAAGTGTTGGAGGACGGCACGATCATGCCGATGCGGATGGGGCGGTTGTTTGAAGGCATGGTTGCTCCTAGGCGCTGAGGGATTCGGCAGAGGGAATGACAGGAACAGAGAGTGCGTCGCGGTGTTCCGTGAAGCCATTGCGGGACACGAAGCGACCCACCGCACCGGGATCGTGGAAACCTGCTTCGTCAAGGACCACTCGTCCAGCGGAGATCACTGCTGCGGGCCAGCCATTGAGCGTCTTCCCCTCAAAAGGCGAGAAATCAGTCCCCATGTGCAGCGCACCGCCGTCGACGGTTTGCTGGAAGGCGGGATCAAAGATCACGAGGTCGGCGTCGAAGCCTTCCACGATCGCGCCCTTGCGCGGCACTGCGTTGATCCTGGCGGGGCCGGCGGAGAAGACCTCAACGAACTCCTCCACAGAACCACCCGATTCAGTGACCAATGCAGTGAACGTCACGGGCATGCGCGTCTCGACGCCGGGGAGGCCGTGGGGCATATAGCGGACGTCGTCCGTGCGCTCGCGTTTTTGCGAGAGGTCGTAGCAGGAGTGGTCCGAGGAAACGGCGTGGATGGCCCCGGCGGCGAGGCGTTCCTTGAGGGCGGCCACCGTCTCGGCGCTCCGCATCGGCGGGCAGCAGGCGTACCACTCGGGGAACGTGGAAGCGTAGACGGTGTCATCCAGGGTCAGGTAATGCGGGCATGTCTCGGAGTACGCTTCCTGACCGCGCTCGCGGGCCTCGGTGACCAGGTCCACCGCACCCGGAGTGGACTGATGGACGAAATAGACGGGCGCTCCGGTGTACTCAGCCATCGCCAGGGTTTCCTTGACCGAGATCTCCTCGGCAAGCTCAGGCCGCGTACGGTGCAGGTGCTCGATGCCGATGCGGCCATCCGCGACGTGCTGCTCTGTGCAGTCGGTGATGATGGGATCATGCTCTGCGTGGATGTATGTGAGGCCATCCAAGCGCACCATTTCGCGCATCACCTTCAGGACGGTGTCGCCATCGGCCATGGTTGAACCGCGGTTGGTGGTGTACATCTTCACGGACCGGACACCCTCGGCCATGAGCTGCTCAAGCTGCCACGGCACCGTCTCATCCCACGTGACAACCGAGCCGTGCAAGGCAACATCGCAGCGGGACTCGGTGGCGAGCCGCTTCTTGTTCAGCACAGCTTCCAGCGGTGTCTCATGGGCATCGCGGGGGATGCCGAAATCGATGATGGTGGTGGTACCGCCCCACAGCGCAGCCGTTGATGTGGTCCGGTAGTCATCCAGAGTGCGGAATCGGCCCGTCACTTGGGCAACATGGCAGTGGCCATCGATGCCACCCGGAATGACCAGCTGGCCGTACGCTTCAATGGTCCGTGCTGCCGCGGGAATGGGTTCAGTAGCGTCAATGAGCTGGACGATGCGTCCGCTGTCCACTACTACGTGTGCCGCTTGCCGGCCGAAGCTGTTGACCACGGTGCCGTTGGCAATGACGAGATCGGGGAATTGGGACATCGTTGTCCTCCTTGTTCTTGGAAGTTTTAGCGGGCGGGCTGGCCGGACGTTGCCGGAACCGTCGCCGTGGAGAGGTGCGCCGACTGTGCTACGGTCAGGGCGGCGTCGAGGTTTTCCGAGAGACCGTGCCGGCGCTTGACCGGCGGCGCCGCGAACGAACCGCCGCGGTGAACACCGGACTTCAACGCGACCACGGCTTCAGTCATCCGGATTCCTGCGGAAATTCCGTCGACCACGGGCACCGGGATCTGTCCCTCAAGCTCGCGGGCGAGTCCGGCGAGGGGCGCACCTGCAAGGATCACGACGTCGGCGCCGTCCTCTGCGACGGCCTGCCGGCTAAGTGCCAGAAGGGTTTCCTTGAAGTCGGCCTGCACGGAGCCGATGGAGTTCAGGCTCTGGTTGATGGATCGGATGGAGGCGAGGCGGCCGGCAAAACCGAAGCGTTCCACGCAGTCGAGGTACCAGGCCTGGATACGGTCCGAGATGGCGATGATGGAGAAGCGCTGGCCTTGAAGTGCTGCCGCGCAGAGTGCGGCCTCCGTGATGCCGATGACCGGTACATCCACGAGTTCCTTCAGCGCAGGCATGCCGGGATCCCCGAAAGCAGCCACAACGACGCCGTCCACAGCGGCACCGCCGCGTTCCCGCCCAAGGCTGGCTCCGCCGTCGTGCGCGTATTCGGCGATCAGCTCGGCCACGGCGCCAGCGGCGATGAGCGACTCGAAGCGCGTTTCAATGTATTCCACGCCGTGCCCGGCGGTGCGCACGATCAGTTCGGTGTCCGGTCCTGCCGAACGCAGGGCCTCGGCCTCGATCAGTGCCGTGACGTCGTCACTGATGTTGGGGTTGGTGACCAGGAGTTTCATGATTTTTTCCGTTGCAGCTTGGGCTCAGCGTCGCTGGACTCCGGGAACTGCTCGCGGTACTTGCCGATGTGCGACGCCGATTGGGTAGCGGCGCGATCAGCGTCGCCGCTGGCGATTGCAGCGTAAAGGTCGCGGTGTTCCTGGATGAGTTCCGGGAGGTCGCTGACATGGCGGAACAGCCAGTGCATGCGTCCCTGGAGTGGTTCCAGCGCGGAGCGGAGAAAGTCGTTGTTGGCGATGGCCGTGATGGCATCGTGGAAATCGCTGTTGGCGCGGTGGGCTTCCAGGATGGAGCCCTTGGCCAGGCAGCGGTCGGCCTCGTCGAGCAGGCCAGCGAGGTGATGGAGGTCCTCGGCGGTGGCCCGCTTGGCTGCCAGCCGGCAGGCCAGGACTTCCAGGGATTGACGGACGTCGAAGAGGTCTTCAACGTCCTTGGGGCTTAGGCGACTGACCTCGGAACCGCGGCCAGAGCGATCGCGGATGAGTCCTTCCTGCCTCAGCATCCGGAGTGCTTCGCGGATGGGCAGGCGGGAAACGTTGAATTCGGCGGCGAGGTCCCGCTCCACCAGCCTGGTACCGGGCGCATAGTGCCCCTCAAAAATCCTGGAACGGAGCGTGTCACGCACTGACTCCCGGAGGGGGCGGTCAGTGATGCTCGTGTCTTCTGCGGCTAGCATTTCCAGCTCCATTTCTTGATGTGTGAGGCAGTGCGCCCGGCGACCAGGCGGGCTTCCGGCCGTCCGGCGGTTCAGGACCGTCCGGCCAGCCCGGTCAGGCGAGTTAGACCGGGAGTCGCTTGTTGTAATCCAAGGCCAGGACAGAGATGCCCATGATGACCGCGGATCCAACAAAGTAAAGCAGCGCCCAGGTGTAGGAGCCCGTGGCCCCGACAATCAGGCCTACCACAATCGGGGTGACGAATCCGGCAATGTTGCCGCTGAAGTTCATGGCGCCACCGAGCACACCGGCATTGGTTCGGCCGCCCAGGATGGACGGGATGGACCAGAACAGGCCAACCCAGCGCAGGAAGAACAGGACTACCGAGAGAAGAACGACGGCGGTGATCGGGTCAGCGACCACGGTGACGCCTACGAGGCCGCCCACCACTACGACGCTGGAGAAGCCCAGCAGGGTACGCATGACCCGGTTCGCCGAGGCGCCGGATGCCCGCCACTTGTCCGCGATGATCCCGCCGAGAATTTCGCCGACGAACCCGGCGCCGAAGATCACGAATGTGGACCAGCCGATGGTCTTCAAATCGAAGCCCTTGGCTTGTGCCAGGTAAAGCGGGCCCCAGGTGAGAAGGCCGTAGAACACGCCATTGAAACCAAGCCAGCCAAAGCACATGGCCCAGAAGGAACGGAACTTGAGGTAGGGGAGCAGGGCGCGCTTGCCCTGGGCGCCTTCCTTGGCGGCCTCGGCGTCATCTTCGGCGTGTGAAGCCTCGATGTAGTCGGCTTCGGCGTCGTTGACGCCCTTGTGCTGGCGGGGATTGTCCCGGATGTACCACCAGACGGCCAAGCCCATGAGGACGGTGGCGGCGCCGGCGATGATGAAGGACATCCGCCAGCTGCCGGTGGAGGCAATCAGCCAGGTGATGAGGATACCGCCCAGGCCGGCACCCAGGGGAGCTCCGGCGTCGAGGATAGTGGCGCCGCGGCCACGTTCCTTCTTGTGCATCCAGATGGCGTTGAGCTTGCCACCGGCAGGCATGACGCCGGCCTCTGTAACACCGATGCCAAGGCGGGCGATGAACATGCTGAGGAATCCACCTGCGAAACCTGAGGCGGCAGTAGCGGCACCCCAACCAATGCAGGAAGCGGTAACGACTTTGCGTGGGCCAAACTTGTCGATCAGCAAACCAACCGGGATTTGCATGAGGGCATAGGTCCAGAAGAACGCCGACAACAGAAGCCCCACAAGCTCGGGCGGGAGGTTGAATTCTTTCTGGATGATGGGGAGGGCTACGGAGATTGAACCGCGATCGATGTAATTGACGGCGACCAGGACCAGGAGCAGGATGAAGAGCTTCCAGCGGACGTTCGTGCGTCGCTGCACACCGTCCTTGCCGGTTTTGGGCTCGTTATCTTGGTTTTCCTGGGTTGCCAGTTGGGTGTTTTGGGGAGACACAGCTTCTCCTTCAGAGGAGTCAACAGGGGTGGAATGTCTTCGGGGGGATGAGCCGGGCGTGATATCGCTGCAGCCGGACCCGTGCCGGCGGCAACTGTTGCGGTCCCTGCCCTTTTGGTGGCGGGGGCCGCAGCCGGTAGCGGGTCTGTTTGGGATCCCGTTTTGGGATCCCAAAATCTAAGTTAGATGTGACGGGCGGCACTGTCAAGAGTTTTGGTATACCCAATCTAAAAACGGAATCTGACCGTGTGGATGCGTGGGTGCGCACTTCCTCGCATTTACTCGTTGTTCTGGCGGGATAAGCCAGGCATTCTCTAGGCACACGCCGCGTTCGGGCGCTCGAGGGGAGGCTGCGGCGGTTAGGTCTGGTATGCCGAGTTTGGGGTTTGGCTAGGACTGTATGCCAGAATCTCGGCCAGCTCAGCCAACCTGTGTGCACGAGCGGACTCGGCTGGGGTAAACGGCTCGCCCGGACGGGAGAAAATCAAGGGGCCCTGCCACGCCGTCGGAATCTTGAGGATCTCAGCTGAAGGTCCGACGCCGGCACTCGTCTCCGGTGCCAGGTTCTCCGGATCGTTGGGGACTACTTTGGCTGAAAGCAGCTCCGCGACCGCGTGCGGAAGCTCCTGGGGATTCCCGGCAATGCGGGTGGCAAGGCTCAACGCCTTGGTTTGGCCATCAGCCATGGCAAGCGCGGTGGTAGGCCAAACATGGGACTCACGCCCGCCGCCGTCGTCGAATGCTTTCAGCAGCTCATGCTCGGTGACCTCGCCCGGGGCGGAGAGGACGAACTCATCCATCACTACTTGTGCTGCGCCTTCCCGCCCCGGGCCGTCCATCGGGTGAACGTGGATACTGAGGATATTCGTCTGCAGCTTGGCCAAGGACTGGGTGACCTTTTGCAGCGAACCGGGCTGGTCCCGCAGCATGACCCGAGCACGCCACAAGGCCGGAGCAGCGTGCAGCTTGCGTCGCTGACGGAGGGCAGGGGCGTGCAACCATCGCCGGAGGACCTTCGCGGCCGACGGTTCGGCCACCCAGATAACCAGGACTGTGGCAGTCACGGTCAGCAGGAGGACCTTGGCCACGTATGGGAGATGGGTTTCCACAACTGCGGCATGAACCAGCAGTTCAATGGGAAGCATCACGGCGATGTTGGCCAGGGTGAGCCGGGCCTTGGGCGGTTCGGGCAACTGGCCGCAGACATCGCAGCGGAGGTCCGCGGTGATGGGAGTGCTCGCTTTGGGCTTCATGGTTTCATGCTGCCCCGCGCCTGTTTCGAATCGGTTGCCTGCGCGTCACGTTCTGGGTACATGCGAAAGCCCGGCGTTCTCGGATGGGGAATGCCGGGCTCAGCTGTGTAACCGGGAAAAGCGCCTCGGTAATTTGTCCTAGCGGACGGAATCCGAATCGAGGTCAGAATCCCGCTCGATACCGCGCTGGGCGGCAGCTTCCTTAAGAAGGTCGCGGATTTCTGCCAGGAGGGCGGTGTCAGCCGGCAGCGGCTCTTCCTCGGGTTCCTCGGTGGAGAGGCGGTCCTTGACCAGGGAATTGATCTTGTTCATGGGCGCCACGAAGATGAAGTACACAACACCGGCAGTGATCACGAACGTCACAAGGGCCGTTAGCACGGCGCCGAAGTTGATGAACGTAGCGGGGTTGTCTTGCCAGATCCGGAAGCCCAGACCGTCGGCGTTCACTCCACCTGCAGCAGCGATGACGGGATTGATGATGTTCGTGGTGAAGGCCGCGACGAGTGCCGTGAAAGCACTGCCGATGACGACGGCAATAGCCAGTTCGATCACGTTGCCGCGAAGTATGAAGTCCTTGAAACCCTTAAGCATGGAAATGTCCTCCGGTTGGGTGTGGGTGTCTGGCTCAAGCAGAGATCAAACTACCACTCCGAGGTTTCAAACGGGTGTCAATGGGATGTGAGCGAGGGATGCCGACAGGGGGTGTGGATGTGAGAGAGCATCGGTGGGAGGGGGCAGGATGTGAGAGAGCATCGGTGGGAGGGGGGTGGGATGTGAGAGAGCATCGGGTTTCGCGGATGCTCACTCACATCCTCCCCTGTTTTCGCGGATGCTCACTCACATCCTGCCCGATCAGGCCAGGAGGGCCCGGGTGTGGTCGTTGAGGAACATGCCTCTGGGATCGAACTCGCGGCGGACCTGGATGAAGGTGTCAAGCTCCGGATATAGACGTTCCAGCCGGCTCCGGGTCATGAAGTGGATTTTCCCCCAATGCGCACGCGGCTCAAATTCCTGCAGCACGGCATCGGCATCCCGGAAGAACTGCCAGTAGTCGGTTCCGGGTTTGGTGGTCAGGGTGATGACGGTGCTGTCGCGGCCTTGGAACTGGGACATGTAGGCGTCGTCGGCCTTCACCCAGCGGACCTCTACCGGGTACTTCTGGTCCGGGTGCCGGCTACGGATGAGGTCCTGGATTGCCTCGACGGCGGCCAGGCCATCTTCGCTGCGAACGAAGTACTCAAGCTCGTGGAACTGCGTGGTGAAGCCGCCAGGGTAGATCCGGTACGAGCGGTCCAGCCGGGCACCTTCGACGTCCGAGATGTAGCTTTCGTCCGGGATCTGCGCCACGTTGTACCGCTTGGTGTAGCTGCGGCCACCCATGGCGTGCTCAGGAGATCCGGGCAAATCCAGGAGTTCGCACGAGTCATCCTCGGGGCACCACAGGAATGAGTAGTGCCTGTTGCTGTCGATGTCGGCCTGCCAGGTGGACGTGGTTTCCGCCCACGTGGGATAGGTGATCTGCTCCTGCAGGTAGTAGCTGTCCTCCACTGCCAGTTCCACTTCCAGGAAGATCCCGAGAGTGCCCAAAGCGACCTGGGCGGCGCGGAGTTCGCGGAGCTGGCCCTCTCCGATTTCCACGATCTCGCCGTAGCCATTGATCAGCTTCACCCAGCGAAGGTTGGAGGAGAAGCTGCCCAGGTTCTTGCCCGAGCCGTGCGTGCTGGTGGCGAGGGCGCCGGCGATCTGCTGCTTGTCGATGTCCCCCTGGTTCCCCAAAGCCAACCCTTGCTCCCACAAGGCATCGCCGAAAGCATTGATGGTGGTTCCGGCCAACGCCCTGGCCCGGCGCCCAACGGTGTCCGTGCCGGTGATCGCCGTGAGGCCGGACATATCCATCAGCACGCCGCCGGTCTGAACCAGAGGAGAGGACGAATGCCCTGAACCGACCGCCCGCACTGGCAACCCTTCGCGGATGGCGAAGCGGACGGCGTCGAGCGCTTCCTGTTCGTTCCTGGGCCGAACCGTAAAGGCGGGCGTCGCGCTCTGGTTTCCGCCCCAGTTGGTCCAGGTGACGTCCGTTCCGAACGGGGCGGAAGGAGTGGCTGCCCCTGGCAAAGAGGCAGGCCGGGAAACATTGGTGGTCATCGTGAAAGCTCCGTTGCTTGTCTGGATGCTCATGCGCCGTGGTTGATCATGACGTGCTTGGTGCGGGAGTAATCGTCCAACGCGTAGAGCGAGAGGTCGCGGCCGTAGCCGGATCCCTTGAACCCGCCCCACGGTACCTCGCAGGCCAGGACGAGGTGCGCATTGACCCAGACGGTGCCGAAGTCGAGTTGCTTGGGAATCCGGAGAGACAGGCTGGAGTCCTTGGTCCACACCGACGCGGACAACCCGTAGGGGCTCTCGTTGGCACGCGTCACGGCCTCTTCAGTGGAAGAGAAAGTCTCCACCGTGACCACTGGGCCGAAGATTTCGTGGGTGGCAATGTGGGCTCCGGCTGGAACGTTGGAGATGACTGTTGGTTCGATGAAGTAGCCGGGCCCCTCCAGCGCCGAACCGCCAATGGCCACATGAAGTCCGGCGTCGCGGGCTTCGGCCAGGGATTCCTTGACGCGTTCAAAGTGGGGCCGGGAAATCATGGGGCCGATTTCCACGTCCTCGCCTGCTTCCGGAGCGCCGACTATCAGGGTGCCCACCTCACGCACCAAGTGCTGCGTGAATTCCTCGGCCACGGACTCGTGCACCAGCACGCGGCAGGCAGCGCCGCAGTCCTGGCCGGCATTCCAGAATCCTGCGTTGCGGACTCCAGCAGCGGCAGCACGGAGGTCGGCGTCAGGGAAGACAACAACAGGTGCCTTGCCGCCGAGCTCCAGGTGGACGCGCTTAACAGTCCTGGCGGCCGTTTCAGCCACGGCCTGCCCGCTGACCACGCTGCCGGTCAATGCCACGAGTGCGATGTCCGGGTGCTCCGAGAGCCGTTGTCCCACCGTTCGGCCTTGGCCGGTAACCACGTTGAGAATCCCATCCGGGATCCGTCCGGCGAGCAGTTCTGCCAACTTCAAGGTGGACAGTGGTGTTTGCTCGGACGGCTTGAGGACGATGCTGTTGCCAGCGGCAAGGATGGGCGCGATCTTCCAGGCGGCCATGAGCAGCGGGTAGTTCCACGGCGTGATGACACCAACCACGCCCACGGGTTCCCGGAGGATCACGGAGGTGTGGTCCGTGGCGTAGTCACCGCCGGCCATCGACGTCAGCGTGCGGGAGGCCCCGGCCATGAAGCGGAACGTATCGATGGTGCTGGTGACGTCGTCCTCGGCCACCGCCTGCGGTTTGCCGGTATTGGCGGACTCGATGAGCTCGAACGCCTGCCGGTTCTCGTCAATGATGTTGGCGATCAGGTTCAGGACATCCGCGCGCTCCTTGGGGGTGGTGGCACCCCAGGATTTTTGCGCGACGACGGCGGCCTGTACAGCGGCGTCGACATCGTCCGCCGTGCCCGCCTGCACTGAGGCGATGACCTGCTCGGTGGTGGGGTCCACGACGTCGATCAGCTCACCGGTGGAACCCTGGACGAACGATCCGTTGATGAAGTGCCCGGCGGGAGGCAGAGGCAGCTGCAGGCTGCCAGCGTGGTCAGATGTGGCGCGTCGAACGGTGAATTGGACGGTTTCCAGGTGGGAAATGTCTGTGAGGGTCATGACGATTCGCTTTCAGATGAGGTCAGTTTGCGAGTGCAGGGGCTGGAAAGGGGGCGGCGTCCGTCTTTTTCCGGAACACGCGGGCCACGAAGTAGTAGAGGGGAGCAACCACCACCAGGCCCACGATCCAGGAGATGTCGACGCCGCCCAACGCGGCGGCCAGCGGGCCTGTGTAGATTGCCGTTGCCGAGAAAGGAACCTGGATCAGGGCGCCTGCCACGTAGGAGCCGATGGCGACCCAATTGAACCGCCCGTACACGCCGCCGTCGCGCTTGAAGAAGTCTTCAACCCGGTAGTCGCCGTGCCGAAGAAGGTAGTAGTCCACCAGGTTGATGGCCGTCCAGGGAACCAGGACGTACATCAGGAAGGAGAGGAAGTTGGTGTAGAAGAGGATGAAGTTGTCGCGGGCGAACAAAGCGATGGAGACTGCGACGACGAACAGGATGACCGCCGCGATGCTGCGGGTCTTGGCGCGGGGCAACCAGGAGGCTTTGAACGTTTGGCCGATGGTCAAGGTGCACAGGACGCCGCAGTAGAGGTTCATGGCGTTCGATGCCGCGACACCCAGGCAGAAGATGCCCACGATGATCAGGGTCCACGGCTGCAGTAACGCACCCAGGCTGCCCACGATTTCGACGTTCTCGGCGCTCATGGTCATGGCAAGCGTACCCACCAAGGCGCCCAGGATCATGGGGAACAACGTTCCCAGGACGCAGCCCGAGTAGGAGGCCCAGAACGCTGGTGCTGAGCCCGTGCCCTGCGGCATGTAGCGGGAGTAATCGGAAACGTAGGGTGCGTAGGCAAGTTGCCACAGGGCGGAGACGGAGATGGTTCCCATGAAGCCAACCCAGTTGAAGTTGCCCTGCTCAAGGAAGCTGCCGGGCAGGCCGTGGACCATCAGGATCCAGCCGAAGGCCAGCAACAACGCCAGCCCCGCCGCAACGCTGAGGATACGGGCATAGGCGTGAATGAGCCGGTAGCCGAAGATCGTGGCTATAACGCTGACCACGCCGATGATGATGATGCCGCCATCTACACTGATGCCGGGGCTGACGGCGGCCATCGCTTCTCCGCCAAAGACGAGGTTTGCGGCGAAGAAGCCGACGTACATGATGACAACGATCACCACGATCAACAGGGCGCCGAACGAGCCGAACTGGCCGCGTGTCTGGATCATCTGGGCCACACCCAGTTGCGGGCCTTGGGCCGAGTGCAGCGCCATGAAGATGCCGCCCACCAGGTTGCCGATGATGATGCCCACAAGCGCCGGCACGAAACCGAGTCCGAACACCGTTGTGGCGAGCCCGCCTGTCACGATGGTCATGATCATGATGTTGGAACCGAACCAGATGGTGAACAGGTCGCGTGCCTTGCCGTGACGCTCATTCAGCGGGATCGGCTGGATGGTTTTGTCCTCAAGCCTGGGAACTTCGTGGGTGGCCAAGGGCGCGTTCATGACGCGCTCCGGGACGTCGAAGCCAGTTCACGGACTTCAGTGGCCTTGCTGCGGTTCACCATCAAGCCGAGAAGGTCGAAAACAAGGGTGGCCGCAGCGACTGTTGTGATGTCCGCATGGTCGTAGGCCGGAGCGACTTCAACGACGTCGGCGCCCACAATGTTGATGCCGTTCAGTCCGCGGAGCAGGGCGAGGAGTTCGCGGGAGTGGAGCCCGCCCATCTCCGGCGTGCCGGTTCCGGGTGCGAAGGCGGGATCGAGGACATCGATGTCGATGGAGACGTAGACCGGGGTGTCGCCGAGCCTGTCCTTCACCTGCTGGATGGCCGCCGGTACGCCGATGACGTCCAGGTCGGAGCATCGGATGATCTGGAACCCGAACTCGTGGTCCCGCAGGAAGTCGTTGCGGTCATATACAGGGCCGCGGATGCCGACGTGCATTGACTTGTCCTCCACAAGGAGGCCTTCCTCGAACGCCCGGCGGAAGATGGTTCCGTGCGTGATCGGCTGGTCGAAGTAGGTGTCCCACGTATCCAAGTGGGCATCGAAGTGCAGCAAAGCCACGGGACCGTGGACCTTGTTCAGGGCCCTGAGCATCGGCAGGGCGATAGTGTGGTCGCCGCCGATCGAGATAAGCCGCTTATCCTCGCTGATGAGGGGCAACGCCTGCTCCTCGATCTCACGGACAGCGCGTGTGATGTCGTACGGTGTGCAGGCGATGTCGCCAGCGTCCACTACCTGGACCTCGTAGACCGGCTCGACGTCGAGCTCCGGGTGGTAGCCCGGGCGCAGGAGACGCGAGGCTTCGCGGACCGCGGCAGGGCCGAAACGTGCGCCAGGCCGGAAGGAAGTTCCGCCGTCGAACGGAACGCCTACGATCGCGATGTCGTAGTCCGGGACGCGGTCAATTTGGGGGAGACGGGCGAAGGTGCCGAGGCCTGCATACCGGGGGACTTTGGTTGCGTCGACAGGGCCGATGGGCTTGTGGATTGTCATTCCGGATCCTTGGGTTGAGGGGTTGCTCGACGTTGAGCGGGAAGTGCGTACTTCAATTCTTGGTGACGCCGGTCACTGCGAATAGCGGTACATTGACTACAAATGGCCGAGCCACTTAGACATATGTCTAAACGCCCCGAAAAGCCGCCAACCTAGAGGAACAGGGGAGCCCAACCCATGGCAATTACCGTCGCCGAACTTGTGGCTGAACCGCAGCTGGGCCTGACGCTCCTGGCGGGGGCGGCAGGCCGCGATAACCGAATCACCTGGGCCCACACCTCAGACCTGCCGCGGCTCTGGGAATGGGTGACGGGCGGCGAACTCATGATGACCAACGGACTCTCCATTCCCGCGGACGCGGCAGGCCAGGTGGCGCTCGCCGAGGCGCTGATGGACTCCGGTGCCAGCGCCCTGGCCATCGGCGAGAAGATGCATGCACCGGAGCTGTTGCCGGAGTTCCTGGAAGCCTGCGACCGCCTGCCGTTGCCTCTCATCAACATCCCATATCCCTTGCCGTTCATCGCCATCGCCCGCTCGGTTGCCGAGGCATCACTGTTGGAGGAATCGCGTCGCCTGCGCCAAACCGCGCGGGTCTACGACCTTCTCCGGACGGCTGGGGCGTCCGAGGACCATTGGCAGAGCCTGGTCCAGCGGTTGGCCACCGAACTCGATTCGGAGCTCTTCGTGGTGGACCGGCGCTGCCTCCATCCCTGGCATCCTGAGGGCCGGCCGCTTCCGGTGTTCCTGGCAGACGAATGGGCGCCGCTGTCCGGACAGGTGTCCCTTGCTGGAAAGAACTTCCAGTGGCATCGGGTCCGGGGCAGGCACGTGCTGACCATGGACATTCCGACCCACGCCAACGCGCTCCTGGTGGTGCTGCCCAACAGCGAACCGCACCCCGACGCCGTCGTGCTTCTCCACGCCGCAACTGTGCTGGGACTGCAGCTTTCGCGCATCGTCCTGTCCCTTGAAGGGCGGCATCGGCTTGCGGGCGAGTTCCTGTTGCAGGCGATCGATGGCCGTTTGGGGACAGCGGAAATGGAAAGCAGGCTGGCGGCTTTCGATGTCCCAACACAGGATTTCCTGGTGGCCTCGGTTTCAGCGGACGACGGCGACAGGCTGGCGGGTGTCCACATCGAACTTTGGCGTCACGGAGTTTCGGCCGCCTCCTTGAGGCGCAACAACAGACTTCACGTCGTGGTCCCCGCTGACGTGCCGGACGATGTCCTGGTGCATTGTGCCGGCCCGGGCGCCGCGATCGGGGTCAGTGCTCCGGCGGCGGTTGCCGGCATTCAACGGGCCCTGCAGGAGTCCCTCTGGGCGCTCGGTTCCGCCCGGGCGAACAAGCTTGGCCTGTCCCGCTACGCTCAGGGACCTTCGTGGCTCGGACTGACGGGTTTCGAGGAAGGAACTGCGCTGGTCCGGCGCCTTCTCGGCCCAATTTTTGACTACGAGCAGAGCCAGGAAGGCGATCTCATCGTCACTCTGAGGACCTATTTGGACTCGCAGCGTTCATGGCAAAAGACGGCTGCTGCCCTGTTCGCGCACCGGCAAACCATCATTTACCGCATACGGAAAATCGGCGAGTTGACGGGGCTGGACATGGGCGAAACGTCCACGGTTGCCCAGCTGTGGTTCGCGCTCCAGATCCACGAGGCGATGCATCGGTAATTATTCTTGCTTGCGCTTTTTTGAGAAAACCAGCTATGGTGTGAACCGTGTCACCCACGGGTGGCGCACACGCTTTTGATCTGCGGCGGGAGAGTCCTGCCGGTACATCCAGTCAGGCGCCGTAGGAGCAAATCCTCCCCAGGAATCTCTCAGGCCCATGTACCGCCGCGGCGAGGCAACTCTGGAAAGCAGTCCGGGTAACCGGGCTCACCGACGGTGCAAGCAGGCAACCATTCCTGCGGAATCTCTCAGGTCCAATACAGAGCGGGGAGGAACCCACATCATCGTGGCGCTCACTGGGCGCCTGAATCATGGAGTTCCTCTTGACTGTTCAATCAACCCCCACCGCCTTCGCGGACCGGCACATCGGCGCCCGTCGCCAAGCCGACGTTGACACCATGCTCAAGGCCATTGGCTACGACTCTGTTGACGGCCTGGTAGACGTTGCTGTCCCCGACTCCATTCGCCAGGACACGGCGCTCAAACTGCAGGACGCCCTCACTGAAGTGCAGGTCCTGGCGGAGCTACGGAAGCTCGCGTCCAAGAACAAGACGGCCGTCCAGATGATCGGCCAGGGCTACTACGACACCGTCACGCCGCCGGTTATCCGCCGCAACATCCTTGAAGCCCCCGCTTGGTACACGGCCTACACGCCCTACCAGCCGGAAATTTCCCAGGGCCGCCTCGAGGCGCTGCTGAACTTCCAGACCATGGTGCAGGACCTTACCGGACTTCCCGTGGCCAACGCTTCGCTGCTGGACGAAGCGACTGCCGTGGCCGAGGCCGTGCTGCTGATGCGCCGGGCGAACAAGTCCAAGACGGCCAAGGACGGCAAGACCGTCCTGGACGCCGACTGCCTCCCGCAGACCATCGCGATCGTGAAAGGCCGCGCCGAAGCGCTTGGCTTCGAGGTTGAGGTCGCTGACCTTTCGCTCGGACTGCCCGACGGCGACATCAACGGCGTCGTCCTGCAGCAACCCGGCGTTTCCGGCCGCGTCTTCGACCACTCCTCTGTGATCGCCGAGGCCAAGGAACGCGGTGCCCTGGTCACTGTGGCAGCAGACCTGCTGGCGCTCACGCTCATCACGCCCCCGGGCGAACAAGGTGCCGATATCGCCGTCGGAACTGCGCAGCGCTTTGGCGTTCCGCTGTTCTTCGGCGGCCCGCACGCAGCCTACATGGCCGTCCGCGAAGGCATGGAGCGCACGCTTCCCGGCCGCATCGTCGGCGTCTCGAAGGACAACGCTGGCGTACCCGCGTACCGCCTCGCCCTGCAGACCCGCGAGCAGCACATCCGCCGCGAGAAGGCCACGTCCAACATTTGCACGGCCCAGGCACTGCTCGCGATCGTGGCTTCGATGTACGCCGTCTACCACGGCCCCGAGGGCCTGAAGGCGATCGCCGAAACCGTGCACGGCCACGCCCGCACGCTCGCCACCACGCTTGTGAAGGCTGGCCGCGAACTCGTTGCCGACTCCTTCTTCGACACCCTCACGGTCCGCGTCCCCGGCAAGGCAGACAAGGTCATCGCCGCCGCCGAAGCCCGCGGCATCAACCTGCGGCTCATCGACGCTGACACCGTTGGGGTCTCCGTTGATGAAACCACGACGCCGGAGGTCCTTTCCGCGGTGGCCGTCGCCTTCGGCGCCGGTCCGGTAGGGGACGCTTCCGGGTTCGAACTGCCCTCAGATGTGGTGCGCACCTCCGATTACTTGCAGCACCCGGTGTTCAACACCCACCGTTCCGAGACGCAGCTGTTGCGCTATATCCGCAAGCTGTCCGACCGGGACCTCGCGCTGGACCGCACCATGATCCCGCTGGGTTCGTGCACCATGAAGCTGAACGCCACGGCCGAGATGGAAGCCATTTCCTGGCCCGAGTTTGCATCCATCCACCCGTTCGCTCCGGACTCCCAGACCGCGGGCTGGCGTGAACTCATTGAAGGTTTGGAAGCCGACCTCACCGAGATCACTGGCTACGACCAAGTCTCCATCCAGCCGAACGCCGGTTCCCAGGGTGAGCTCGCAGGCCTGCTGGCGATCCGCGGCTACCACCTCTCGCGGGGCGATGACCAGCGCAACATCTGCCTGATTCCGGCCTCGGCCCACGGCACCAACGCTGCCTCGGCTGTGCTGGCCGGCATGAAGGTTGTCGTGGTGGCGACGGCTGCTGACGGCACGATCGACCACGCGGACCTGACCGCGAAGATTGAAGCCAACAGGGATGCACTGTCCTGCATCATGATCACTTACCCGTCCACGCACGGTGTATACGACGCTGACGTCCGCGAGGTCTGCGACGCGGTCCACGAGGCCGGCGGCCAGGTTTACGTCGATGGCGCAAACCTGAACGCTTTGGTGGGCTTGGCACAGCCGGGCAAGTTCGGTGGCGACGTTTCACACCTGAACCTGCACAAGACCTTCTGCATTCCGCACGGTGGCGGCGGTCCCGGGGTTGGCCCGGTCGCAGCCAAGGCACACCTGGCACCGTTCATGCCCGGGGACGCGAACAATGTTTCCTCTGATGGCGGCGTGGCCATCTCGGCCTCGCGCTATGGCTCCGCTGGCGTGCTCCCGATTTCGTGGGCCTACGTGAAGCTGATGGGTGGCCAGGGACTCACCGAAGCCACCAAGTCCGCTCTCTTGGCTGCGAACTACGTTGCCTCCCGCTTGGATGAGCACTTCCCGGTTCTTTACACCGGCGAAGGCGGGCTCGTTGCCCACGAGTGCATCCTGGATCTTCGCGAATTGACGGCCCGCACGGGCGTTACCGCAGAAGATGTGGCCAAGCGACTCATCGACTTCGGCTTCCACGCTCCCACCCTGGCCTTCCCGGTTGCGGGCACACTGATGGTGGAGCCCACGGAGTCCGAGGACCTTGCCGAGATCGACCGGTTCATCGAGGCCATGATCACCATCCGTGCCGAAATTGAGCAGGTGGCCACAGGCGATTTCACTGTTGAGAACTCGCCGCTGCGCAACGCGCCTCACACGGCTGCCGCCGTCGTGAGTTCCGCTTGGGACCGCGCCTACCCGCGTGAGCAGGCCGCGTTCCCGGTCCACCACCTCAAGCAGGACAAGTACTTCCCGCCCGTCGGCCGCATCGACGGCGCAGCAGGCGACCGCAACTTGGTCTGCTCCTGCCCTCCGGTCGAAGACTTCGAGAACTAAGGACTGACTCCATGACTGAGAACTACACCGCTCTCTACGAGCAGCACAAAAAAGCCGGAGCCTCGTTCACTGACTTCGGCGGCTGGCAGATGCCCCTTAAGTACGAGTCCGAACTCGCCGAGCACCACGCCGTCCGTAACGCGGCTGGCCTCTTTGACCTCTCCCACATGGGTGAAGTTTGGGTCAGCGGCCCTGACGCGGCCGCCTTCCTGGACTACGCGCTGGTGGGCAAGTTGTCCGCGATCGCAGTGGGCAAGGCCAAGTACTCGCTGATCTGCAACGCCGACGGCGGCATCATCGACGACCTCATTTCTTACCGTCGCGCTGAAGACAAGTACCTCGTGGTCCCCAACGCGGGCAACGCCAAGGTTGTTGCGGCGGCTCTGCTGGAACGGGCCGCCGGCTTCGACGTCGTAGTCGAGGACGCCTCGGCTGAGACGTCCCTGATCGCAGTGCAGGGTCCGAACGCGGAGGCCATTCTGCTGACCTTGGTCCCCGCCGAGCAGCACGCCCTCGTGACCGAACTGAAGTACTACGCCGCTGTTGAGGTTGAGATTAACGGGCAGGACCTGTTGCTGGCCCGCACTGGTTACACCGGCGAAGACGGCTTCGAGATCTACATCCCGAACGTTGACGCAGCCGGCCTCTGGGAAGCCCTGCTTGAAGCCGGCGAAGGCCACGGCCTCATCCCCGCGGGCCTTGCAGCACGTGACTCCCTGCGTCTCGAAGCGGGTATGCCGCTCTATGGCAACGAGCTCTCCCGCTACGTCAACGCCTACGCGGCCGGACTGGGACCGGTGGTCTCCTTGGCCAAGGAAAGCGACTTCATTGGCAAGGAGGCCCTGACTGCGATCAAGGCCGCGGGCGTTGGTTCCACCATCGGACAGAAGCTCGTCGGCCTCAAGGGAACCGGCCGACGTGCGGCCCGCGCCCACTACTCGGTCCTCAAGGACGGCTCGCTCATCGGCGAAGTCACCTCCGGCCAGCCGAGCCCGACGCTCGGTTACCCCGTGGCGTTGGCGTATGTCGACGTCGAGCATTCAGAACCGGGCACGGTGCTTGAGGTCGACCTCCGCGGAAAAGCTGAGCCGTTCGAGATCGTTCAGCTGCCGTTCTACAAGCGCCAAAAATAAGCAGACCAGAAGTTAGGAATTGGAATGAGCAAAGTAGTTGCTGAACTGAAATACTCGGCTGAGCACGAATGGGTTGCTTCGGATGGGGCCGGGCCTGTGGGGATTGGGATCTCTGCTGTTGCTGCGGATGCCTTGGGCGACATTGTTTACGTGGACCTTCCTGAGGTCGGTTCCACTGTGACCGCAGGTGAGACGTGTGGTGAGGTCGAGTCCACCAAGTCGGTATCGGACCTGTACTCGCCGGTGACGGGTGAGGTGACCGAGACCAACGACGCCGTTGTCGGCGATCCCGCGCTTATCAACAACGATCCCTATGGTGCTGGCTGGCTGTTCAAGGTGGCGGCCACAGCAGAAGGCCCACTCATGTCGGCTGAGGAATACGCTGCAACGAACGGTGGCGAACTGTGAACCCGGCAGCCGTGACCGAATTCGCGCAGGTAGTTTCGGCGTCGTTGGATGCACAGCTAGCAGACCTCGATCCTGAGATCGCAGCGAAGATCGACGACGAACTGGGCCGCCAGCGCGATGGCCTGGAAATGATCGCCTCCGAGAACCACACTGCCGTTGCTGTGATGCAGGCCCAGGGCTCCGTGCTGACCAACAAGTACGCCGAGGGCTACCCGGGCAAGCGATACTACGGCGGTTGTGAGCACGTTGACGTGATCGAGCAGCTCGCGATCGACCGCATCAAGTCCCTCTTCGGTGCCGAATTCGCGAACGTCCAGCCGCACTCCGGTGCGCAGGCGAACGCCTCAGTGATGCACGCGCTGATCAAGCCGGGCGACACCATAATGGGCCTGAACCTGGCCCACGGCGGCCACCTGACGCACGGCATGCGGATCAACTTCTCCGGCAAGCTCTACAACGTGGTTCCCTACGGCGTCCGCGAGGACACCCACACTGTGGACATGGCCGAGGTGGAGCGCCTGGCCCAGGAGCACAAGCCGGCTCTTATCGTTGCCGGCTGGTCCGCTTACGCGCGGCAGCTGGATTTCGCTGAGTTCCGCCGCATCGCCGACTCCGTCGGTGCCTACCTCATGGTGGATATGGCGCACTTCGCCGGTCTGGTTGCTGCGGGGCTGCACCCGTCGCCGGTACCGCACGCGCACGTCACGACGTCGACGACGCACAAGACCCTCGCCGGTCCGCGTGGCGGCATCATCCTCTCCAACGACGCCGACATCGCCAAGAAGATCAACTCGGCTGTGTTCCCTGGTCAGCAGGGCGGGCCGCTCGAGCACGTGATCGCCGGCAAGGCCGTCGCGTTCAAGATCGCCGCCTCGGCCGAGTTCCGTGAGCGCCAGGAACGTGTTCTTGCCGGTGCCCGGATCCTCGCCGAACGCTTGGTCCAACCCGACGTCGCAGCCAAGGGCATCTCCGTTGTCTCCGGCGGCACCGACGTGCACTTGGTGCTCGTCGACCTGCGCAACTGCGAACTGGACGGCCAGCAGGCCGAGGACCGCCTCGCCGCAATCGACATCACCGTCAACCGCAACGCCGTCCCGTTCGACCCGCGCCCGCCAATGGTCACCTCTGGCCTGCGGATCGGCACCCCGGCACTCGCTACGCGGGGCTTCGGGGAAGCTGCCTTCCGCGAGGTTGCGGATATCATCGCCGAGGCGTTGACGGCCGACGCCGGTACGGACCTTTCGGGGTTGCGGCACCGCGTTGAGGCACTTGCCGCCGCGCACCCGCTCTACCCGGGTGTTGCGAACCTCGCCTGAGAACCCGTTGGGGCCGACATCCTCCGCGGGCTCGGTTCGGCCCGTTGGGGCCGACATCCTCCGCGGGCTCGGTTCGGCCCGTTGGGGCCGACATCCTCCGCGGGCTCGGTTCGGCCCGTTGGGGCCGACATCCTCCGCGGGCTCGGTCGCTTGAGCGCCCGCTGAGCGGACGCGAAGCTCCCTTAGACGCCCGCTTCCGGATGCCGGCCCCAAAAGGGCAGCAGGGGGTTGGCGTTCCGGGGCCCGGGCTTGCGGTTCGTTTGTTTGAGAAATGGGTCTGGCTGCCGAGGGTGGGCATGTTTTGATCTCCCGGGTGTGGCATTTGCTGGGAACGAATGCCGCACACAAAAACCGGGTCTGGAGGTTCGCACTGGGACCTCCACGGGGGCCGGCGCCGCCTTGGCTCGGGATTGGGCCCGGCCCCCACACTAAGTTTTGCTCGTTCTTTCTCCCCCGAAAGGGATTCAGCCATGGCTGTTGGTGTTTTCGATTTGTTCTCTGTGGGTATTGGCCCGTCGAGTTCGCATACTGTGGGGCCGATGCGGGCTGCTGCGGTGTTTGCTGGCGAGCTCAAGGACGCCGGTGTCCTGGGCTCGGTCGCGTCGCTGCGGGTTGACTTGTATGGCTCTTTGGCTGCGACTGGCCGTGGGCATGGGACCATGACTGCGACCCTGTTGGGCCTTGAGGGTTACCACCCGGAGTTGATCCTGCCTGATGAAGTGGAGGAGCGGCTCGCGACGATCGCTGAGACAGGTGTCTTGAATCTTGCCGGTGCCTCAGGAGAAGGCGTAGAGCTGCCGTATGCGGTGGAGGATATGGTGTTGCATCCGTTGACGGTGTTGCCGCGGCATACGAACGGGATGAAGTTCGCTGTCTCTGATGCCGGGGGTGAGGTATTGCGGGAGGCGACGTTCTTCTCTGTCGGTGGTGGGTTCATTGTCCGTGAGGGTGAGGAGGACGCGGCGCGGGCGGAGTTGGAGGAGACGAAGGCGGAGTTGCCGTTGCCGTTCCGTACGGCTGCTGAGTTGCTGGGCCGGTGTGCGTCGAAGGGTTTGGGGATCAGCGACATCATGTTCATCAATGAGCGGGCGTCCCGGTCGGAGGAGGAGATCCGGGAGGGGTTGTTGCATATCTGGCATGTGATGGAGGCTTGTGTTGAGACGAGCCTGAAGCGTGAGGGTGTGTTGCCCGGGGGTCTACGGGTCCGTCGTCGTGCTCCTGACTGGCTGGAGCGGTTGTTGAAGGAGGACAAGGACCGCAACGATCCGAAGTATTGGCAGGAGTGGGTGAACCTGATCGCGTTGGCGGTCAATGAGGAGAACGCCACTGGTGGGCGGGTGGTCACGGCGCCGACGAATGGTGCGGCGGGGATTATCCCGGCGGTGTTGTATTACGCGTTGCATTATGCCCCGGGCATGGACAAGGCCACCCAGGCTGATAAGGACGATGTGGTGGTGAAGTTCCTGCTGGCCGCGGGTGCGGTGGGTGTGTTGTACAAGGAGCAGGCGTCGATTTCCGGTGCGGAGGTCGGGTGCCAGGGCGAGGTGGGTTCGGCGTCGTCGATGGCTGCTGCGGGGTTGGCCGAGGTGATGGGTGGTACGCCGGGGCAGGTGGAGAACGCGGCGGAGATCGCGATGGAACACAACCTGGGGTTGACGTGTGATCCGATTGGTGGGTTGGTGCAGATTCCGTGTATTGAGCGGAACGCGATCGCGGCGGCGAAGGCGATCAACGCGGCGAAGATGGCGCTCTGGGGGGATGGGACGCACCGGGTGTCGCTGGATGAGGTGATCGTGACCATGCGCGAGACGGGCAAGGACATGTCCTCCAAGTACAAGGAAACCGCGATGGGCGGCCTGGCCGTGAACGTCGTCGAATGCTGACACTTACCTGCGTTGTGGGGCCTGCTTTGCGCGATTGAACGTACTTGAAGGGCGCATAGCGGGCCTGGCAACGGACAAATGAGACAACAAACAAGGAAGTAAACCCATGACCCTGGCACCTGAAGGCCGTAAGTTGCTGCGCGTTGAGCAGCGCAACTCGGCTGTCCCGGTTGAACGCAAGCCCGAGTGGATCAAGGCCAAGGTCCAGATGGGGCCGGAGTTCGTCGGGTTGAAGAACCTGGTGAAGAAGGAAGGCCTGCACACGGTTTGTGAGGAGGCCGGCTGCCCGAATATTTTCGAGTGCTGGGAAGACAAGGAAGCGACGTTCCTGATCGGCGGGTCCGAATGCACGCGGCGCTGTGATTTCTGCCAGATCGATACCGGCAAGCCTTCCCCGGTGGACATGTTCGAACCCACCAAGGTGGCCCGGTCCGTGCAGGCGATGCAGCTGCGCTACGCCACGGTCACGGGCGTGGCCCGTGATGACCTCGCCGATGAAGGTGTCTGGCTGTACGCCGAAACGGTCCGCAAGATCCACGAACTGAACCCGGGCACCGGGGTGGAGCTGCTGATCCCGGACTTCTCCGGCAAACCCGAACACATCGCCGCGATCTGCGATTCCAAGCCCGAGGTGTTCGCGCACAACGTGGAGACCGTGCCGCGGATCTTCAAGCGGATCCGCCCGGCGTTCCGGTACGAACGGTCCCTGGATGTCATCACCCAGGGCCGGGACCTGGGCATGGTGACCAAGTCCAACCTGATCCTGGGCATGGGCGAAACCCGGGAGGAAATCTCCGAAGCCCTGCGGGACCTGCACGCGGCCGGCTGTGATTTGATCACGATCACCCAGTACCTGCGCCCCTCCGAACGGCACCTGCCCGTGGACCGCTGGGTCAAGCCGCAGGAGTTCGTGGACCTCCAGCACGAGGCCGAGGAGATCGGGTTCCTTGGTGTCATGTCCGGGCCCCTGGTCCGCTCCTCGTACCGTGCCGGGCGTTTGTGGGCCACCGCGATGCGCAAGAAGGGCTGGGAAATCCCCGCCGCCCTGGCCCACATCGAGTCCTCCGGCACCACCCGCCAGGAAGCCTCCACCATCCTCGCCGCCCACGCCTAACCCAGTTCAAAAGGACACCTCATGCTTCCCCTTCGTGTTGAGATCATCCCGTCCGAGGGAATCGTGGACGTTGTCAGCAAGACGTTGCCTACATCCACCGCGATCAGCGTTACCTGCCTGCCGAAGCATGGTGTCGGTGCCACACTTCGTGCCGCGGTCCAGCTGAGGGAACTCGGCTATACCGTGGTTCCCCATCTTGCTGCCAAGGCTCTTGAAAGCCGCGGCGAGTTGTCAGCCATACTGGGTGACTGCTCGGCGTCGGGCATCACCGAAGTCTTCGCCATCGGTGGCGACGGGCAGCCCTCGGGTTCGTATTCCACAGGTGGGGAATTGCTGCGCGATATTGCCCAGATAACCTCCGGTGCGATGGGTGTTGGAGTGGCTGGGTACCCCGAGGGGCATCCGGACATTACAAGCCTGCATTTGGTTGATGCCCTGCTGGAGAAGCAGGAGTTCGCCACGAAAATCGTCACGCAGATGTGTTTCTCGGCGGACAAGATCCAGGATTATGTGGCCATGCTCCGGCGCGAGGGTCTGCTCCTGCCAGTCTGGGCAGGCGTGGCGGGGGCTGTACCCAAGCAGCTTTACAGCTTCAATTCTTTGGGCGCACTCCCAACCCCGCAACCCATCGTTTAGGGCGCCGCCAAACCGGAGTTTGAGGTGCGGAATCCCCTGATTTTTCCGGGAAAAGTAGTAGCACACTTCATGGTTGGCAAGGTGGGGCGGAGGCTGTACGTTTGCCGTAAGAAGGTCACTTAGCAACTGCATCGCAGCGCAGGATAAATGGGGGGGGTAAGTCGGCGCAGCGCGCTTAGACGCAAGAGGTGTAGGGCCGTGAGGGCAGGCGGGGAAGCTTTCGTTGATCCAGCAGGCGGCGGGGACATACTCAACGGCCGCTACCGGATTCTGGAGCTACTCGGGCACGGGGCGATGTCCACTGTCTGCAAGGCCCGGGATGAAGTCCTGCAGCGCGATGTTGCACTTAAGATCTTTTCCCCGGGCTCAGGCGACGAGGGCTTTGAAGAGCGCCAGCAGGCAGAGATGCGGTTGCTGGCAGGATTTGACCACCCTGGCTTGGTGCACATCTACGACGCCGGCGTGGACACCGGCACATCCGGTCCGCCGCAAGCCTTCCTCGTCATGGAACTGGTTTCCGGCCATAATCTGCGTTCGGTGCTTGCTGAGGGCCCACTCAGCCTCGCGGAAACAACGCACATTGGCCACGCCCTTGCGGGTGCCCTGGTGCAGGTTCACGGCCGGGGAGTGATTCATCGGGACATCAAGCCGGCCAACATCCTGGTTTCAGAGACTCCGGGACCCGATCGCATCGTCAAACTCGCCGACTTTGGCGTGGCCCGGATCTTGGAAGGCAGCCGCCTGACCGCCACCGGAATGACCGTGGGAACGGCCCAGTACCTCAGCCCGGAACAAGCGCTCGGCCGGCCCTTGACTCCTGCCAGCGATATCTACTCCCTCGGCCTGGTGCTTTTGGAATGCCTCACGGGCAGGGCGGAATATCCTGGGACGCCCATTGAATCGGCCGCAGCCCGTCTTCACCGTGCACCGGTCATCCCGGAGCAAATCCATCACCCCATAGCTGAGTTGCTGAAGTCCATGACGGACCTTGAGCCAGCCAACAGGTCCACCGCTCAGGAGATCGAAGAATTCCTCGGCCGCCCCTGGCAAGACGCTTACGCTCACGCACCTACCGCGCTGTTGCCACCTCTGCCTGCCAGGTCGCCCGCCGTGCCGGCAACCAGCCCAATGTCCATCCAGCATCACAAAGTTGGGGGAAGGGGCCAGCTCGGGGCATTGTTGATGGTGCTTCTTGCGACAGCGATAGCAATCCCCCTCGCGGTGGCGCTGTCCGGCCAGGACCGCCTGCCAGCAGACGTCACATCGCCCTCTCCGGTTACCCAGCAATCCGACCTCCCCTCCCCGGTTGGGACTCCAGCGCCGGTGGTGACAATTACCACCCCGGGGCCGGTGGAAACAGTTCTCATTCCGGGGCCGGTGCAAACCGTTCTGCTGCCCCCGGCCAACTCCGGCAACGGGCCAGGAGGCGCTCCATCGTCAGAGGTGAGCCAACAGGCCAGCCCAACCGAGGTTGCGCAGGAAACCGAATCACCGGCGGTCGTTGAGCCAGGGGACAGCACATCAGCGGGTGCGGGCCAAGGGGGCGGCCAATACGACGAAAAGGGCCGAGGAGACGAAAAGAAGGGCAAGGGCAAGGGCGGGAACTGAAAGGTCTCGGCGAGGCACTCTTTATTTGATGCACCCTTCATCCCCGAACACAGTCGAACACCAGCGCAGTTTTTGCTCAAGATGGGCACAATGTTGGCTCAGTGGGCGCTGAATTTCCTGAATGCCCGGCCGCAGCGACCTCCTCGGGTCAGGTACCGGGCCGCCTAAAACTGAGTACTCCTGATCCAACCGCTGCCAGCATACTCACAAACGCCGGAAGCCAAGTGCTGGCGGGACGAAGCGCGCCATCAAATCGGCACCCGAGCCCGTTCTACGCCGTAATGACGCAACGTCCAACCAAGTAGTCCCTCTCGGCTGACTGAGTACTCGCCGCCCGTTCAGCGTATTCCTGACCCCTTGGTCGGGCGGAAAAGAGGCGTACACCCAAGAGTAGCCGCGGGGCCACTGCTGACTGAACTATTGGGGACATCGCTTCATCCGTCGAAAAGGGTCGGATGCTGGGGGTTGCGATGCGGCTCCCCGGAAAAAAGATCAACCAAGGAGTCATACCATGCGCAAGCTTTCCAAGAAGAGCCGGATCACCGCCACCGTCGCAGGCGTGGCATTGGTAGCCGTAGGTGGCGGAGCTGCCTACGCCTACTGGACTACCACAGGTTCCGGCAGCGGCTCAGCCGCCAACTCAGCCGGTGGGGGAACCGTCACGCTGCACGCAACGTTCAATGCCGGCCTGGCACCGGGCAACCAAACTGCAGTGGCCTACACCGCCGACAACTCGACCACGTCAAGCACCGTCGTTGGAGCCCTGTCGGCAAATGTGACCACCAGCGATCCCGGCTGTCTCCCATCCTGGTTTGAGGTTACTGCCAACACAAGCAATTCTGTCGTGGCCGCCAACTCCACGGGAACCTCGGTGGGCAGCGGAACCCTGAAGTTCAACGACAGCGCCACGGCCAACCAGGACGCCTGCAAGTCCGCGACCGTCACGGTCAACGTCTCCAGCCAGTAGCGTCAGGCTGCCGGGGACCACCTTGCGAGTGGTGGTCCCCGGCCTACGCATTCCTCCCGCATGAAACGCATCCGTCCGAAAAGAGCTTCCATGGACCACCGGCCAGAGCGCCCCGCGCCTTTCCGTCGAGCTGCCGTACCACTTCGGACGCTTTTTCTTGCGCTCGTGGTGGCCCTTGTTCCGGTGGCGGCTGTCGCTGCAAGCAGTGGGCAAAGCGCTACGCAAGGCAACCCGGCCAAGGTAGCCAAGGGGATTACGGTGGCGTTGTCGCCCTCGAACCGCAGTTTGGACCAAGGGCAGTCCACCACCTTTACGGTGTCAGCCACCTCCACGGGCGGCTTCACTGGACCCGTGACGTTCACCGTTGTGGGCCTTCCGGCTGGAGCGGCGGCCGCATGGTCGCCGTCGCCGGTGGTTCTGGGAGCCGGCACCACCTCGCAGGTGACGTTGACGGTCACCACGTCGCCCACCACGCCGGCCGGCAAGTCCGACTTCACCGTGACGGGGACCAGCGGCACAGGCCAGTCGAATGTGGTCCAGTCGAACGCAGCACCCGGGCAGTTGCAGGTCCAGGAAGTCAAACGGACCTTCGGCGTCACGGGCTCATTGAGTGGGCTGCTGGCGCCAGGGGTGTCCCAGGCAGTGGAGCTACAGATTTCCAACCCCGAGAACAAGAGCATAGCCATCACCAACCTGACGGTTGCGATTGCGCAGGTGGTGCGCACGCCGGCAGCGGTGGCGGCCAACCTCCCCTGCAGCAGTGCTGACTACCAGGTCACCCAATACACCGGGAGCTACCCGCTAACAGCTCCCTCCGGGCCCAGCACGCTGACCTCGCTGCACGTGCTCGAAAGCAAATGGCCCCGAGTGAGGATGCTGGACACGTTGCAGCTCCAGGATGGTTGCAAGGGCGCGACCCTCCAACTCACGTACTCCGGGACGGGACAGGCGAACTGACATGAAGACGCTCAACCGCAAGCCCCGTAGCGGACGGATCGCCCGCACCACTGCTGCCACTGTGGCCCTCTGCATCCTGGGCGGCGCAGGGACCGCCTATGCATATTGGGCCACCACTGGCGTCGGCAGTGGTTCGGCGACCACCGGAACCATGCAAACCGTGACTGTGGATGCGCTTGTCGCGGGGGATACCCTGCAGACAAGCCTGGTTCCCGGTGGAACAGCCGACGTCATTCTCCGGGCAACCAACCCCAATAGCCATGCCGTTACCGTCTATGGAATTGCGGCCAACGGTGCCGTGACCGCCGATGCCGCGCATCCCGGCTGCACCACCACCGGCGTGACGTTCACGCCCCCGCCGTCGCCGTTGGCCCAGCCCGTAACCATTCAGGCGAATACGTCTATCCTGCTGACTCTCCCGGGTGCGGCCAGTATGAGCGCGGCCTCACTTTCCGCCTGCCAAGGCGCCCAATTTAAGGTCCCCGTCACGCTGGAGGTACGGAAGTGAGCCCGCTTCGTCAGTCCGCTGCTTCATCGTCCCCAGCTCGGGCAACGATGGGCGCATGGAACCGCGTCCTTGTGATCGTTCTTGGCATCTTCCTCGTCTCTTGGGGTGGCCCAGCCGCCAGTGCCTTCTGGAGTTCCGTCAGTAGCAACTTCGGCGCAGCCAAGGCTGACGCCGTCGCCCAGGGCGCCAAGCCCACTACCGCCGTTTCCGGAAGTAGCGTGACGGTCACTTGGGCTGCGAGCACGACGGCGGCAGGCAGGTCCGTGACCGGGTACAGCATCGTCCGCTACGCCTCAGCGACTGGCGGCACGGCGGTGGCGGCCACGGGAACCTGTGGAGGAACAGTGGTGGGGCTGAGCTGCGTGGACAGTGGGGTTGCCACCGGAAACTGGTATTACACAGTGACGCCGACACTCTCCCAGTGGCAGGGTGCTGAAAGCGCGCGGAGCGCAGTTACCGCAGTGGATGCCACGCCGCCCCTCGCCCCGACCGTGACCGCACCAACGTATGTCCACAGCGGCAACGTCACCGCTGTTAACGTGAGCGGTACGGCAGAGGCCTTGTCTTCGGTGGCTCTAACCGTAACGGGCACAGGAGCCTCGCCCATCACCCAGACACTAAGCGCCAACAGTTCCGGTAACTGGACGGCCACGCCATTGAACCTGAGCGCCTTTAGCCCCGGGACCATTAACTACTCCGCACGGGCAACCGATGCAGCGGGCAACATCGGTCCTGCGGGAACGGCGACATCCACCAAGGACGTGAGCTCGCCAACTGTAACCGGGGTAAAGCTCAATAACGGTGGTTCGACCCTTGGCAAGGTAGAGCAAGGAGACTCGGTCACCCTGACCTTCTCGGAGCCACTCAGCGCCAACACCATTTGCAGTGCTTGGACAAGCAACACCACTACTCAGACGCAAAACGGCAACGGAAGCAGCCAGGTCGTAGTCAACATCAGTGCGGCTGATGTGCTCACGGTGACCGGCACGGCGTGCCCATCCCTGAGAATTGGATCCGTCAGTCTCGGAGGCGACTACACCTCCACTGCCCTCACCTTCGCTGGAAACAACTCCAACGGTTCCAGCCTTATCTGGAACCCCACCGTCAATACGCTCACCATCACCCTGGGTGCGGGGACAAGTGGAGGTGCGACGCTAACGTCAACCACGATCTTCCCGACCTACACCCCGGCATCCGGCATTACGGATATTGCGAGCAACCCGCTGGCAACGACCACCCAGCCAGGTACAGCCTCCCGCTTCTAGCAACAAGTAATGCGCAACACTGATAGTGCCCCTTATTCCTCGTGATAAGGGGCACTATCTGTGCACAAACCCGCAGTAGTCCAGCGCCCGGAGCGTAGCCTTGAAGCGGACGCCAGCGCCGCCGTCGTACGTTTTGATCCTGCGACGAAAGGCGAGCCGCCCCTTGAAGGCTGTAGCGGAAATGTTCACCATGGGTCCGGGAAACAAGGACCATCACCCGGCTCTCCGCTGCGCTGTAGGGGTATTCGTTCCGCTGATTACGCTGACCCTGATGGGGCGGTTGGACCTGGCCGTGTTTGCCTCGTTCGGTGCATTTACTGGCATCTATGGCCGCAACGAACCCCACAGCGTGCGCTTACGAAGCCAATTGCGTGCCGGCGGTTTCATGCTGCTGATCATTTTGTTGGCCACGCTCATGTCCCGTGCAGCGCAAGCATGGGGCATTGAAGGTGCCACGTATTCGTGGCTCCTTACTGCTGCAACCACCCTTGTTGCGGGCGGGTGCTCGGTGGTGGTCGCCGCATGGAGGCTGCGGCCAGGCGGCTCCCTCTTTCACATCTTCGCCTTCGCTGCAATCGCATCCATCCCTGCGCAGCCGCCGCTGTGGGAGGCCATGCTGGTCGCAGTAGGGACCACTCTCTTCTGCCTGCTGATCGGCATGTCGTCCCGGGTGCTCAAGGGGCACAGGACCCCATGGAAGCGGCCGCCCCGCATCCGTCACACCGCGCTCGAACGCCGGGCAGCTTGGTTGGAGGGCGGCGGATACCTTATTGCCGCAGGCCTTGCGGGGACCATCGCGACGGTGGTGGGGGAGCGGCTCGGCTTCGGGCACACGTATTGGGCGATGGTTGCGGCAGTGGTTCCGTTGGTGGGGCATTCGACGCGCCACCGTGTAAGCCGTGGCGTACAAAGAATCGCCGGAACGGTGATCGGATTGGTGCTGCTTGCCGGCATCCTGTGGCTCAATCCGGCGCCGTGGGCCATGGTCCTGGTGATCGCAGCTTGCCAGTTCGGCGCCGAGATGTTTATCGCCCGGCAGTATCTGGTGGCGCAAATCTTCGTGACGCCGCTTGCCCTGATTGCCACTTTGCTGGCCGCCCCTGTTGATCCCGGCCTGCTGTTGAGGGACCGCATCATCGAAACCGTGATCGGTGCCGCCGTCGGCGTTGCCGTGGTGATGGCTCCGGCCCTATGGCGGCGGGCGAGGGCAACTGCCCCGGCTGGTTGGACTTAAATCATCAGTACACATATAACTAGATAGCCAAGATAGTTACTAGGGAATGTGTGGAGAAGACGATGACAGTCGCGCTGAGTGAACCAAGTTCCACACCAGTGGCTGAGAACACCGTGGATGTTGCCGCGGAACCGCTACTCCCCATGGGGCCCGTACATTGCGGTTCACACATGGCGATCTCCGCAGGACCCGCCTACGACTCAATGCAGTGGATCACGGTTGAGCCGGTCTGGCCGGAATGGTCTTGCAGTTGCGGATTCAGAATGGACATCGACGCCATGGATCCCGTCAGCGGCGTCTGGTTGGCTGCTCTTCGCCGCCAAAGCCTTCAACATGAGCTGGCTATCTCCCAGAACACCCTCGCCTTGGCCTTCAAGAAGGCAGTCGATGCCGGAGTCGACCCCCGCGCCCTTGCCGAAGCAGCGGGGCTGCCGGCTGGAGAGATCGAATCCTTTCTGCAGTGACAGGGGGCAGGGCTACGTACGGGTGCTCCGGTTAGTCCTCCAAGGCGCTCGACGCCGGTGGAGGTGTCGGTGCGCTGGGGCGATTCATTTCCGTAATCCCGTTGGTAGAACGAGGCCCTGGGGGTTCGAAGCCAGGATGCGCAGGGCATCCCTGGCCACGACTCGATCATCTTCATCAAGCATGAGCCAAGAGGGATGAAGGGGATCCAGCAATGCGGTGTGGAGTGTCAGGGCACGGCTGCGGTCGCTGCCCTTAAGTTCTGCAACCATCTGCAGGGGGTCGTGAATGGTTGCCGCCAGGACCGCGGCGTCATCGAGGTGCCGACGCCCATCACGGGAGTCTTCCCTAAATGCTGCGCCCTTCAGGACCAAGGCGCCAAGCGAGTTTGGAATGCTGATAGTCACTTCTTCATTGCCTGTGTTGATATGGCAGTAGATGGTGCGCTGCAAGGCCTGGGTGCCCGCCGGGAGCCTGAAGATGTCGCGCCCGCCAAGGCGTTGCGGAGGCTTGGCGACTCCATGGTCAGCGATCAGGACATCCACTTGATCTTGGCCGCGGACAAAGCGGTGCGCGGGGGCGGATTTATCGATGGAAGGTTGCAGTTCATAGCCGAGTCTGCCTAACGATTCGGTGACCTCGGATGCGGTTACAGCCCCGGTTTCGACATGAAGGACTATGTCCACATCGGCTGTCGGCCGGGTTACCAGCAAGCCAGCGGCAGCCGCATGCAACTGCACCATAAGGCCACCCACGAGCGTCCATTTGGTGGCAGGTAACTCCCTGGCAAGCTCCACGCACTGTGGCCACGGGCTTCCCCAGCCTCCAACTGGCGCGGGAATGACGAGACTAGTCCGCTTGCCGCGATCCTGGCGGTTTTCTTCACCCATTTAGCAGCTCTTCAAGGACGCGCGTGCCAGCGGAACGCTCCCGGGTAGCCAAGGAATCCATGAGGTCCACCGCGATGGCGGCAAGGGGAGGCATCTGCTCCGCGAGTGGCTCAGTGAAGGTCGTCTCCCGGATGGTTACGTTGCCGTTGGGATCCTCGACCATGCCTAGCGCAGCGGCAAGCCTACTGCCGTCTCCCGACGCTGCGTATCCGTCGAAGAATCCTCCTCCACCGGCGAGCCCGAACCGGCCTCCGATCTCGTTGTTGCGCATAGCGGATCCTGCTGTCGGTATCAGTGCTTCCTGAAGTGTGTCGATGGCAGTCGGCGTTGCCCGAAACCGTTTCACTTCCGCTCGATTCCTGGCAAGTTGCTGAACTTGTCCGGCGGAGAGATCGCGCAGGCGACGCCTCAAACGATACCTGCTGGCCGATTCTATCCAGGGCGCTTGGTCCCCGGATAGCAAGCAAAGCGCAGCCCATGCGGTCTTCGGCGTCCACAGTCGACCCGAGCGTTTCCCCAAATCCAGAGTGCGATGCAAGGACGCGGGGTCAATAAGAATCGTGTGGCCCACTATGTCGCCGGTAAGGCGCCCGGCCTTCAGCATTTTACGCACGGCGACATCGCTGACTCCTAGTCGCCTGGCGGCCTCTTTGGTGGTGACAGCATCCATGCTTAAAGGTTCTCAGAAAATAACCATTTTGTATATACTGAATGGTTTTCTAATCAGAACCATTCTGCCCATTCTTCGGTCACAAATCCCCCGCAGCAACCGGAATGGGGCCAGCGTGGACAGCTCGGTTACGCTGCTCCGAGTTACACCACATCGCACGCTAGGGGTTATCAACGATGCTCACCTCAGCTGTCGACGACGCGCCCCGACGTCGGCCGGATCCCGCTGCCCGGAAGGCCGCACCTGAACGCGGGGCCTTCGGAACTGCTCTGGGCGCGTTCGCCGTCGTCACCATCGCAGGAATGCTCGCACTTGTCTTGCACGCGCTCGGTCAGCATTCGCCGCGGTTCGGCCCTGCGTTTGAAGGCTGGGCTGCCTCGACCGCCGACTCGCCCTTGGCGGCGGCCAGATGGTTCCTGGGCGACATGACCGAGCCCCAATTCTACAAATCAGAGCTGGCGGCATGCGGCTTGCTGGCAGGGGCCCTGTTGGCTTGGTGGGCTGTCTGGCGAGGCAAACACTGGGCCGGCCAGCTGACGTATGGCACCGGCCTGTGGCCGTGGGTGCTGACCTCGGGATCCCTTAGCCTGCTGCTGTCCAACGTGGTCTTCGGGCGGATGCTCGACGACGGATGGCAGCCCACGTTTGTGCCTTTCGTATGCGTGGCTCCCGCCGTGGTCCTGATGTATGGACCTGGTTGGCGGACCTGCGTGACCGGCGCCGTACTCGGGGCATTCACCATCACGCCGTTGGCGTTGCTGCTGATCCCAACGGTCGCCGTGCCGCTGGGACTTCAGCCTGTAGTGGCGAACGTCCTTGCCATGTCCCTCGGATCAGTACTGGCTTTCCTCGTTGCCCGGAAATTGCCATGGCTTGAACTTCGCAAGTGGGCTCCACAGGCGCAACCCAGCCAGCCGCCGTCGGGCGGTAACCCTGTCCTCAAAGACGCCCTGTGGACAGCCCGAAGGGTCCTCTCCGACTTCACCGAGACCCAGTTCTTCGCCAACGAGCTCGCCAGCGCTGGCGTGATCCTTGGCGTCGCAATGGCGTTCGTGCTGAATCCAGCGCTGCCGTCATATGGCTCCGCCCTGGTTCCGCATATCCTGTTCGCCCAGGCCCTCACTTCGGCGATCGGCGTGGTCCTTTGGCGGCGTTGGTACCGCAACGGTGGGTGGGCGGCCACTTACGCATCGCTCGTCTCGGTGGCACCAGCCGCCGTGCTCGCCTACGACGGCTCGTGGCAGGGCATCATCGGCGGCGCATTGCTCGGAGCCGTGCTTGCCCCTCCCATTGCCAGGGCGATTTCCGCCCGGCTGCCGGAGGGCTTCCATCCGGTCATCGGCAACACAGCGGCCATGGCAATTTCGACGGCGGCTACCCTCCCACTGCTGGGTCTACTGCCCCACTAGTTCAGTCTGCGACGAGCAGCGCCTGCGGCGCCGCCTGCTTCATCCGGGTTTGCAACCAGCTCAGCTGGATCCCGGTTTCTTTGTGACACTGTTCGACGACGGCGAGGAGCCCGGCGTCGCGGAGCGCGGATCCGGCTTGATTCACCACAGTCCACGTGACGTCCACCAAGCTTGCCAAGACGTACAGGTCCTGCAGGTCGCGAAGGAGGCCGACAGGCCCGCTCCGGGTTTCTGACAAGCCGTCGGCGTGGAGCCTCTCGGGCTCGTTGTCGGATGTGTCCTTGCCGTATCGCTCCACTACGGGGAGGAGGAGTTCCCCGTGCTGGTCGCATTGCTTGGCCAAGGTCTGGCAGAGGAAATGTATGTCGGGTTCCGAGCCATGGCCATCGGAGACCTGCCGGAAGGACTCAGCCAGGGTGGCTTCGCCCTGGTGCAGCAATCCCAGGTAGATGTTGAGGTTCATTGTTGCTGTCCTGCCTGCCGTGAGGCGGTGGTGTTGGGTGCCGGAGCGGGTCCGTCGCCGTCCCGGATTTTCTCCACTTTCACCGCGGCATTCTTGAAAAGCGGCTGCTTTGATACAGGATCCCACTCCGTGATGGTCAGCTCGTTGGCTGCAGTCCTCGGCGAATCCTGGCCGGGACCAGCAGGGCCGGATGGGCCTGCCGAGTCCCAGTATCCGTAGTGGAAGGGCGCAAAAACCGTTCCGGGCCGGACGCCACTGACTCGAGCAGGTGCTTCAATAAGGCCTCGCCGGGACGACACGCGGACGATGTCGCCCTCCCTGATCCCTAGGGCGGAAGCGTCTTCGACGGAGAGCTCCACCCACATCCGTGGCGCGGCCGCGTTGAGTGCCCGGGCACGTCCTGTCTTGGTCCTTGTGTGGAAGTGGTAGGCCGTTCGCCCAGTGGTGTACCGGAGCGGGTAGTCATCATCCGGTTCTTCGTGTGGAGGGTGGTACTTGGTTGTTTTGAGCCATGCGCGGCCCTCGGGCATCTTGGCTCGGTAGGGCTCCGGCTCCACCTCGGCGCCGGTCAGAAGATCGTGACCGTAGTTCTCGCAGTAGTCGGGGTCGCTGGGAAAAACCCCATCCGTATAGAGGCGCGTGGTGCCATCCGGGTTTTGCTCATTGCAGGGCCACGGGATCCCGCTGCCACCACGGAGTTTCCCGTAGCTCAGCCCGGTGTAGTCGCAGGGCCGTCCGCGCGAGCATTCCTTCCAGGCTTCGAAGGCGTCTTCCGGACCCTCCCATGCCAACAAGGGGCTTCCGTCCAGCTTGGTGAAGCCCATCCGTTTGGAGTAGTCCAGGAAAATATCCAGATCGCTGCGGGCGTCTCCTGGTGGGTCCACGGCTTTGTCAGAAAGATGGACGACGCGGGAAGCGTTGGTGAACGTCCCGGTTTTTTCGCCCCACGCTGCGGCGGGGAGGACAACGTCCGCCATCCGGGCCGTTTCGGTGAGATACAGATCCTGCACCACCAGGAAGAGTTCCGGCTTGGCCAGAATCTGCCGGATCCGGGGCAGCTCCGGCAGGGAAACCGCTGGGTTGGTGGCCGAGACCCACAGGAACTTGATGGATCCTTGCTCGGCATAGCGGAAGATCTGCATGGCGTGGGTTGGCGGTGCCCAGTGGGGGATGATCGCGGGATCCACGTTCCACAGTGACGCCAGTTCTTGGATGTGTTTCGGGTTGTGCCAGTTACGGAAGCCCGGAAGGTCGCCGTCGGCCCCACATTCCCTGTTATTCTGTGCCGTCGGCTGCCCGTTCATCTGCAGGACGCCGGCTCCGGGCCGCCCGAGCATGCCGCGCAACAGGTGGAGATTATTGACTTGGCAGGAGGACGCTGTGGCCTGGGATGACTGGTAGAACCCCTGCAAAACGGTGGAAAGAACCCGCTCCGAGGTGCCGAAGATGTGTGCGGCCTTCCTGATGTCCTGGGCACTGACGCCGCAGACCTCGGCCGCGGCCTCGGGCGTCCATTCCTCCACAGTGGACTTCAGCTCTTCGTAGCCGATCGTGTGGTCCTGAATGTAGGCGGGGTCCTCACAGCCGTTCTGCAGCACTTCACGGATCAAGGCGTGCATGAGCGCGAGGTTGGTGCCTGGCCGCACTGCCAGATGGACGTCGGCATAGCGCGCGGCCTCAGTATTCCTCGGGTCGACACACACCAGTTTGGGCGGTGTGGATCCTGAAAGGCGGTCCAGGATGCGGGCCCAGAGGACGGTCTGCGTTTCGGGCATGTTGTGGCCGTAAAGAAAAATAGCATCGCAATTATCGATGTCCTCGTAGGCGCCTGGCTGTCCGTCTGCTCCGAAGGTTTCTTTGAGCGCGGACGCTGCTGTCGCGGTGCACAGGCGGGTGTTTCCGTCCATGTGGGGCGTCCCGATACCGGCCTTTCCGATCACGCCCAGGGCGTAGTACTCCTCAAGGAACAGTTGGCCGCTGGTGTAGAAACCATGGCTGAGCGGACCCTTCTCCTTCAAGAGTTCAGTGCTGCGTTCCACGATCCGATTCATGGCCGTGTCCCAGTCAGTCGCCACTAGTCCGCCGCCTTCACGGATCAACGGTTGCGTGAGCCGGTCCTCGTTCGAGACGCCTTGCCAGCTCGCGAAAAGTCCTTTTGGCCCGAGGCGTCCTTTGTTGATGCGGTCTTCCGCGCGGCCGCGAATGCCCACCATGACGCCGTCCTTCACGGCAATGTCGCAGCCGCAGCCATTGCTGCACAGCACGCAAGCGGACTGGACCCAGTGGTCAACATCGCCCTCTGTGAGGCCTTCCATGAGGGCGTAATCCACGCGGGAAGGCCACTCATCTTCCCGTTGGAAAGGGGTCCTTGTGCCCCATATATCGGTAATGCGATCCGCCATGATGCCACCCCTTCGTTCCTGACTGGCCCTTCGTAACAGGATTATCAGGATGCTTATGATCAGTCCAGAGTGCCTGTGCCGTGGGGATAAGCAACAGGAATTCTTGATCTTTTCCTGAGCAAGTGTTGATGGATTGCAGGATTGGTTCTTGATCCGGGCCCGGCAAAGTATTTCTTGTCAGCCACTCAGGGCCGGCAAACGAAACGGCCGGCCGGTAGCGGTGGCCTCCCGAAAGGATATTGATTCCCATGGCCATCAGCCTCAAGACCACCTCCGGCAAAGTCCTCGCTTCCGTCGCATTGCTCGGCACCGCAGCCGCCGTCGCCGGCATGGGAACCTACGGCGCGTTCACGTCCTCCACCTCAGCCAGCCAGCAAACCACCGCCGGCACCGTCACCATCGCGCTGGGCACCGGAGCGAACAACACCCTCAACGTCCCGGTGGCAGGACTCCTGCCCGGAGACAAGGTCGAAAAGCTCGTCACCCTGGCCAACACCGGCAACTCGGACCTGAACAACGTCACCCTCACCACCTCCGCCGGCGCCACCGCCTCACTGCTCACCACCGACACAACCAACGGCCTGCAGCTGACCATCGAGAACTGCTCGGTTGCCTGGACCGGCGCCGCAGCCCCCTACACCTGCTCCGGCACGAAGACCACCGTCATGGCCGCCGCCCCGGTAATCACCGCGAACAAAGTCCTGAACAACCTGACCGCCCTGACCGCAGCCAAGACCGACTACCTCAAAGTCACCACCGCATTCCCCACCACGGCGAATGACACCTTCCAGGGCGCCACCAGCACCATCGCCTTCGCCTTCACCGGCACCCAACGCACCGAAACCACCAGGTAACACCAGCCCCACAAAAGCCTCACCACCTAGCTTCAACTCACCCAGCTTCAAAACAGAGCCCCGCCGGGCCTGGTCGGGCGCCCCCCTGCCCGATCAGGTCCGCCGGTATTTCCTGAGCCAGACTTGAGGCTTTCCCGCAAGAAGCCTGAGCCAGATAGCCCAGACTCTCAATCAGAAGATTCCAACATCGGAAGGAACGCCAGGACCATGAGCGCATCGACCAGCATCAGCGGACCCGCACTCACTGGCCGGCGTTCAGCGGAGGCACTCAGGACGACCGCCGTCGAGACCCCCGAGGAAGCCGCCGCGACTCCAGGCGCGTTCCGTAGGATTGCCGGCAAGACAATGAAATTCTTCGGTTTCGCCATGTTGGCTATCGCAGCCTTGGTTTTCCTGTTCCTGGCGATCGGGCCGCGGGTACTGGGCTATCAGACCTCTACGATGCTGACCGGGTCGATGGCGCCCTTGATCAACCCGGGAGACGTCGTCGTCACCGTTCCGACGCCGATCACGGACGTCAAGGTGGGCGACATCATCACCTACCACATCCCGGTGGAAGACCAGCGGGTGGAGACCCATCGCATCACGGAGATCACCACCACCGCAGATGGTGGCGTGGCTGTGCAGACCAAGGGCGATGCGAATAATGGCATCGATCCCTGGATCGCCACCCTGCAGGGGAAAACGGTGGACAAGCAGATCGCCACTATCCCTTACATCGGGAATGCAATCCGCGCCCTGCGCGAACCCCTCGTGATGAACATCCTGATGTACGGGGCGCCCGGGATTCTGGTCCTGGGGATGCTCGCCTCCATCTGGAGCAAGGACCCCAACAAGTCGACGCCGGAAGACGCCGCGCAGACACAAGCAGCCAGTGATGAGTGAAGAAGCAGAGCGTCAGATTCCGGCCCTCGAACCCTGCAGGCTGCAGGCTCTGGCCGATGAACTGGGAGACTCTACTCCGGCGTTGCGCTTCCTCTCCACCTACCTTTCGATGTTGCCGGGCAGGCTCCTGAGGATCTCCAACGGCCTCTGCGAACACGACGCAGACGCCAGCATGGATGCTGTGCTTAGCCTCAAGATCTCCTCGGCAATGGTGGGAGCGCTTGAAACCGAGGACCAATGCAGGGCGATCGAGTCCATGATCCGCGAGGACCACTTCGACTACGCTGTCCAGGCTCTTCCGGCGCTCCGGCAGTACACGGACCGTTGCTATGCGGCAGGGCCGCAGCTCTTGGGCAAGGCCCGTGAGTCGCTTCACCCGCAGCCCGGGAAGCTGGGCCCGCGCAACAGTTAGCGTCGTGCCGGGCGGTTATCGATCCAACGCCCGCACCCCTTCAGGACTTTTGACCTGATGCGGCACCAGGAACAGCGCCGCGACGGCCAGCACTCCCGCTGCGGCGAACACGTAGAAGCCGGCAGGGTAGGCAATGTTTGCAGCCACCAGGGTTCCCGTAACCGCCGGACCGACGATCGCGCCAAGGCGGCCCACGCCGGCAGCGAACCCAAGCGCCGTTCCGCGGAGCCTTGCTGGGAACAGCTGACTCACCCAGGCGTAAACCAGCACCTGCGAGCTGAAGACAAAGATACCCGTGACGAACACCGCGGCGTTGAGCAGGAACTCGTTCTGGATCTTCACGCTGAGGACGGCCAGGAAGACTGCCGAAAGCCCGAACCACAGCAGCACGATCTTCTTGGTCCCATGCCGGTCGGCAAGAATTCCCGCCAAAACCAGCCCGGCCACGGCGCCCAGGTTGAGGACCAGCAACAGCGTCAGGCCGGTGCTCACGGTGTAACCGGCAGCTGCCATCAACTGCGGCAGCCACGTGTTCAAACCGTAAACCAGCAACAACCCCATGAACGACGCGATGCCGATTCCCGCGGCCACCAGCGGATACGGCTTCTGAAGGAGGTCACGGAACCCGGTCTTTTGCTTACCGTCTGTGGAATGCACGACGCCGGGACCCGCCTTTGCCGGTTGGTCCGCCTGTGTCGGGACTGCTTCGGGAAGGGACTCCGGCAGTTTCGCCCACAGGAACGGCAGGAGTGCCAGCCCGGCAACGCCGCCAATGATGAACATGAGCCGCCAGTTGGGGACCACAAGGATTGCCAGGAACGCAGTCGCCACAGCGCCGACGTGGTAGCCAGTCATGGTCCGTGTGGTCGACTTTCCCGCTGATCCCGCCGGTGCGTAATCGTTCATGTACGCGAGTGCGGCGGGAAGGCAGGCGCCCAGCCCAAGGCCGGCCAGCAGGCGAAGCATCGAGAAAACCGCGACGTTGGGGGCGAAAGCCACGCCAATCGTGAACAGCGAGAAGCCGGCCACGCAGGCAATCAAGAGCTTCCGTCGGCCGAACTTATCGGACAGCGGGGCGATAAAGAGTGCCCCAAGCCCCACTCCTACCAAGGAGATAGTGGCAGCGAAGGTGGCTCCGACGGCGTCAAAGCCTATATCACCGGTCTTGATGAGCGTTGGTATGACGGTCCCCAGGACTACGAGGTCGAAGCCGTCCAAGACCATGGCTAGCCAACACAGCCAGACTGGCCATTGTGAGCGGCGGGCAGATGACGTCGTTGGCATAGCGTCCTCGGGATTTCTTCTTTGAGAGTGGATGCGGCCAAGCAGAACGGCCGGTCGGTTATGAGAGTTGTATCACCGTCAGGAGTAACCTGCAGCACGTTCTACCATTGAATGGAAGGCGTCGCCTTGGCGTCTGGTTGCAGACAGGTATCTAAGGAACGCATCGTGGCCAACTCAGCATCGGGTGACTCAGTGGTAGATCGCGTAGTTCGGGTTATTGAGGCCTTTCCTGAAGGCGCGACCTCACTGCAACTGACCGAACTCGCCGACAGGTCCGGCCTCCCGTTGTCTTCCGCCCACCGGCTGGTCCGGCAACTCTCCGGGCACGGCCTACTGGAACTTGGTGCTGGCGGGACCGTTCGTCTTGGGCTGCGGCTGTGGGAGCTCGTCAATCGGAACTCGCCCACCTTGGCGCTCCGCCAGGCGGCCATGCCCTTTATGGAAGACATCCAGCAAGTCCTCAACCAGAACGTGAACCTCGCCGTGCTTGATGGATGGGAGGCCCTGTTCGTGGAGAGGCTTTCGCGCCGGGGCTCGGTTGCCAACCGCGCACGCATCGCCGGGCGCATGCCAGTCCACATTTCCTCCGCCGGCCTGGCGCTGATGGCACACCAGTCCCGCGAGTTGCAGGGGGAGTACCTCGAACAGTTCCAAGACCCGGCAGGAAAGGTGACTTCCGACGTCGTTCGGCACCTACTGGCTGAGGCCGCGCAGCTGGGCTATGCCCAGCTGGCGGGCGTCGTTGATCCTGACACCTGGGGCATTGCCGTGCCTGTGATGAACGGCAAGCGGCGCACAGTCGCGGCCCTCGGCGTGGTGGTGCCCTTGGCCGAGATGCGCCTGCAGGCCCTGGTTCCGGCGCTACAGACTGCTGCGCGGGGAATAGGCAGGCAACTAGGAGACTGAAGTCAGGATTCCGTTCAACGGAATTCATGTAACACCGGTCACGCAGCGCACGCCACACTGATTTCAGACTCATCCTGTCCCCAGCGGGACCGCAACGAAGCGAGGAACACCATGGCACGCAATATCGTCACCACACAGGTCGCCATCATGGGTGCAGGACCCGCCGGCCTCATGCTCTCCCACCTGCTGGCTAAGCAAGGCATCGACTCAGTGGTGGTGGAGATTCGCAGCCGCGAGCAAATCCACCAAACTGTTCGCGCCGGCATCCTGGAGCACGGCACTGTCAACCTGCTGGTGGACTCCGGTGTCTCGGACCGGGTGCTGCGCGAAGGTGACCGGCACGATGGCATCGAGCTACGGTTTAACGGCGAAAGCCACCGCATCAACTTCAAAGAGCTGGTGGGCGAGTCCGTGTGGCTCTACCCGCAGACGGACGTTTTCGCCGACCTCGCCGCGCGTCGGGAGGCCGACGGCGGCGACGTCCGGTACAGCGTCACGGACACCACCGTTCACGATCTCGAGGGCAAGCCCAAAGTCTGGTTCACTGACTCCGACGGCCAGGAGTTCGAGATCCAGGCCGACTTCCTCGTTGGCGCCGATGGCTCACGCAGCCACTGCCGCTTCCAGATCCCCGAAGCCAACCGGAAGTGGTTTTTCCATGAGTACCCGTTCGCCTGGTTCGGCATCCTGGCCCAGGCACCGCGCAGCTCCGACGAGCTGATTTATGCCAACTCCGAGCACGGTTTCGCCCTGATCAGCCAGCGGACCGAGGCGGTGCAGCGCATGTACTTCCAGTGCGACCCCAAGGAAAACGTGGCCGATTGGGACGACGAACGCATCTGGTCCGAGTTCCGCAAACGCGTCAACGGCAACGGTTTCGAGCTCAACGAAGGCCCGGTCCTGGAAAAGATGGTCCTGCCGTTCCGGAGCTTCGTCCACACTCCCATGCGCTACGGCAACCTCTTCCTTGCTGGCGATGCCTCGCACACCGTCCCGCCCACCGGCGCGAAGGGCCTGAACCTGGCCATCCACGACGTCAAGGTGCTCTTCGAAGGCCTCGATTCTTTCTACTCCAACGGCTCAACCACGATGCTGGATTCCTACAGTGATCGCGCCTTGGACCGTGTGTGGAAGGCGCAGCACTTCTCCTACTGGATGACATCCATGCTGCACACCGTTCCAGGCGCCGACGATTTCGACCGGGCCCGCCAGCTCGGGGAACTGCACTCCGTGGTTTCGTCCGAACACGCCAAGGCGTACTTGGCTGAGTCGTACACGGGCTGGTCGACGTCGCGGTAGACCTGTTTGCTCTACTTCCTTTGACGGGTCTCCACTTCTTTGTGGGGTCTTTATGTTCTGAGGGGTGTGTGGTGGTGGTTGCGGCGTGGTGTTTGGTGGGGGTCGATGTGTGGTGGTGGGGTGAACCAGGGCACGCCGGTGTTGGTGGTGATGGTCCAGTGTTCTTTGTGGATGAGGTGGTGGTGGTGGCTGCAGAGCAGGGTGCCGTTTTCGGTTCCTGTGGTGCCGCCGTGTGACCAGTAGGTGATGTGGTGGGCTTCGCACCAGGGTGCTGGCATGGTGCAGTCGGGGAAGGCGCAGCCTTGGTCCCGGGCGGTGATGGCTTTGCGGATGTGGGGTGGGAAGATCCGGGTGGTGCGGCCGATGTCCAGGACCCGGGATTCGGTGCCGAGCAGGACCGGGATGATGTCGGCGTCGCAGGCGATTTTTCGAATGGTGTTGGGGTGGATCGGGCCGCTGAACGTGGCGGCGCCGGAGCTGGGCCGGGTTCGTTGCGGGCCGGGTTGATTCGTGGGGGTGTTGGCCGGGCGGGTTCGGGTGTTGGTTGCGCGGGTCGGGGTGTTGGCCGTGTTCGTGAGTTCCTGGAGGAGGTCGTGGTGGTTGATGGTGACCATGACCTGGGGCCGGAGTCCGCCGTTGGCTGGCAGCTTGCCGGTGGTCAGGGCGACACCGCAGGCTCCGACGAGGCCGTCGAGGAGTTTCTGCGCGCGGGAGCGGCGGTCCAGGTCCGGGCTGGCTGATCCGTTCCGGTCATGACGCTGACCGGCAGGCTCACCAGCTTGGCCGCCACTGTTCGTGCCCGGCCCGCCCGTGTCCGGCCCGCCCGTGCCCGCTTCGTTCGTGCCCGGCCCGCCCGTCGTGTGGTTGTCCCCGGTGGTGTCGCCGTTCCCGGTGTCGCCGTTGCCGGTGGTGAGGCGGGGGTTGGTGGCGGTGTTCATGGCGGTGGTGAGTGTTTCGTATTGTTCGGTGGTGGCGAAGATTTCCAGGTGGTGCAGTCCGTTGCGGGGTTTGCGGATGAAGGTGCCTTGGAGTTGGCGGAGGGTTTCTTCGCTGGGTTCGGGCCCGTCCTGGTCGATCGAGTCGGTCCAGCGTTTGGCTATTTTGAGGACGAAGTCGGGATCGGATTCACGGGCGGTGGTGGTCAGGGCTTGTTCCATTCCGGCGAGGGTGTCCTCGTCGGTGAGGAGCTGTACTTTGTCCAGGGCGGCGCTGATGATGGTCGCTGAGCGGGTGGGTATCTGCGTGGATTCGAGGGCCTTGGCAAGGATTTCGCGGCGGGGCGGGATGTGTTGTCCGGCGATGCCGACGCGGGGGAGCGCTTGGGCTGCGAGGGCGAGCCGGCGCCTGGCTTCGGCGATGCCGATCCTCAGGCGGGCGCGCAGGAATTCCGCGGCGTTGCGGTACCCATCATCCACCACCGCGGCAGCATCCGCCGACCCAACAGCAGCGGACCCAACAGCAGCGGACCCAACAACGGCAGGCCCAACAACGGCAGGCCCAACAGCAGCGGGCCCAGCAGCAGTGGCCCCAACAACGGCAGCCGAGTCCGGGCCCGAGGTTGCGGTCCCGGCCCCGCGTTCGCGTTCAAGTTCGGTTGTGGTTTCGGTCCCGGCTTCGTGTGCGGTCCCGGGTTCGGTTGTGGTTTCGGTCCAGCCTGTCCGCCATCTGGTGCCCGCGGCGGAGGAGTGTGCCTGCTGGGCTTCCTGCCGGGTCCGTTCCACCGCCTGGGCCGCGACCACCTGAAGGTACTCCACGGTCCGGGCGATCTCCTCCACCCGCCCGGCGAAGTGTGATGCCTCAACAAACCCGAACAGCCGGGCTTCAGTGGCGGCCATCCCGCGTGGACCTTCCAAAGCAGAGACCAGGGTTTCCATGGCGCCGGCTAGTGAAGGCGGGGTGGGCTCTGAGTGCACGTGTTCATGGCCGGTGCCTGGTTGGGCCGGACTGGCGGTGGCATCCAGGGTTTCATCCGGGACGGGTGGGGAATGCGGTGCACTCCTTATCGACTCGAGCCCGCGAAGCAGCTCAGCGCGTCTGGGATTATCCGCTCGTGTCAGCATCGACGTCGAACTCTTGGATGCCATGGCGAGCCGGGTAGGTGCTCCCATGCTCCGCATCCTGGCCCGGGAGAGGGCAGCACCGTCACCGGAGGCTACCGCCCCACGTGCCGCGAACTGCCCAACCCTTTCCATGAATCAACCCTCCCACCAGGGTCTGACAGTAATGATGGAATTGGCTTGTGTTGCGGTGTGACTCTGCCTCCGACTGACGCCCTTGTGGTTTGTCTTCAAAATGATCTGTCCGCCGTGACGCAGGCTGTAATAAGCGCGGCGGCCAGGTGGACATGACCTCATAGGAGCCTGCTCAAAGAATCCCATTACTGTCTTGTCTGACCACCCGGCCGGCGTGCCCTTCATGTTCCATTGCACGCAACAGAAGGTCAGGGCAGTTTCATCATGGCAAAACAACATCCGAAAGTCATCGCTGGGATCGACACGCATGCCGATACCCACCACGTCGCCGTCATCAGTGAAACAGGGCGGCATCTAGGGGACAAGGAGTTCCTTGCCGTCGGTTCCGGCTACCGGCAGATCGTGGAGTTCATCACCGGATTTGGCCCGGTCTCGTCCATCGGCGTGGAGGGCACAGGCAGTTACGGAGCGGAGCTCGCACGCGTCCTGAGTCGGGAGCACTTCTGGGTCCTGGAAGTGATGCGTCCAAACCGGCAAGAACGCCGGCTACGGGGCAAGTCTGATCCGTTGGATGCCTATCAGGCTGCGGAAGCTGCACTTGCCGGCAGCAGGGTTGCGACGCCAAAAGCCAGGGACGGGGCTGTGGAATCACTACGTGTTCTGCGCGCTGAACGAAACTCTGCCATGCGGGCAAGGGTCGCGGTCATGGCTCAGATCAAGAGCATCCTGGTCTCTGCTCCTGAGCCCATCCGGGCGAAGTACCGCGGCTTAAGCCGCGTTGCAATGATGAGCGCACTGGAGAAAAGCCGACCGATCGGTGACCCTGCCGAGCCTCCAAACGCCACCGCCATCGTTCTCAAGCGCTTGGCTGTCCGCTACCGGCACCTGAACACGGAAGTGGCCCTGATCGATACTGAACTCGACGCAATCCTCACCATTCACGCCCCTACGCTCAGGGACATTCAGGGTGTTGGCACTGACGTTGCAAGTCAGTTGCTGGTAACCGTAGGCGACAACTCCGAAAGGGTCACCTCGGAGGCAAGGTTCGCAGCCCTGGTCGGCGTTGCCCCCATCCCGGCCGCCTCAGGGAAAACCACCCGGCATCGACTTAGCCGTGGCGGAGACCGGCAAGCCAATAAAGCCATCCATCGCGTAGTGCTCGTACGGATGATGAGTGATAGCCGGACCAAAACCTACGTGGCCAGGCGCCGACAAGAAGGCAAAACCACCAAGGAAATCATGCGCTGCCTCAAACGCTACGTTGCACGTGAAATCTATGACCAGATCATGCACCCCCACCCAGCACCCTTCGCCGGGCAGCTCCGGGCCCTGCGGAAAGCCAAGAACATCACCCTCCAGGCCGCCGCTGATGACCTCCGCGTCTGGCCTACCGCACTATCCCGTCTCGAACGCGGACTCACCCGCGACGACAACTTCCACAAACGCTACGAAAGCTGGCTCAACGACCATTGACAGCAATAGGAGCATCATTTTTAGCGTCGTCGGACTTCGCGTGGCCGGTTCCGCCTGCAGGAATAGGTTTCGTTCGTCGACCAAGAGCCAGGCGGCTGCCTTCAGCTTCTACCGTCCTCCATATAATGCCGCCTCGAGTAGCCTGTCAAAGCTGGCAGTTCCACTGCTTACCGGGGCAACGGTAATAACCGCCAGCAGTTTTTCGGGGGCGTCGTCCTTGACACTTGCGACCCGTTTCACGTGCAGCTGCAAACCGGGCACCCCGTTGACCAACAGTGGAAGCGGCTCGCCGCTCTTGATCAATTTCCGAAGCTGCTTTGGGGAGATCTTGTCCGTGGAGGCGTCTGTCATCTCCGTGATGGTGTCGTTGATCCGTTTGGCCAGCCCGCGCAGCTGGCTCCTCTGCGCGGTTACGGTGGGAACGGTGAGAATCGTTGCGAAGACTGCCGTGAATATCGTGGCGAGGCCGAAGCTTCTCAGGCCAGGCATGAAGATCATCAGGATCAGCCACAGGATCACACCAAGGATGCTGAAGGTGGCGAATCTGACGATGGGGTTGTCGCCGGGTTTCCTCACCCAGCGCACCACTTCAACTGTGTCCCCAGACGGGTGGCTGTGCGACGTGGTCCCCATGGTCAGGATCCCTTCACTTCGAGGAGTGCTTCGGCCAGAACAACTGCCTCGCGGGCTTCCTTAAGATCGTTTCGCAATCCAAGGTCGGGGATCTCGGCGGTGGCGCCACCGGTGCCAGCGAGTTCATAGAGGGCCTTGCTCAGGTTCTCGCGGTCCTGCGACAACTTCCGTGAGGTATCCAGTTTGGCTCTGCTGACTTCAAGCTCCAGTAGCGACCGCCCGATAGCGTCGCGGCGTCCTTGGATGTTTGCCAGCTTTTCCGTGATCCGAAGGATCTGCGCACTGTACATTGACTCCATTTGAACGGCGGTTCGGTGAAGCTCGTGGAGGGCTGCCGAGGTCTGAGGTTCCCCAGAGTGCCGGGCTAGTTCCTCGTTGACGCGGGCCAATCGCCGTTCCCATGCCCGAAGGGCCCGCTGGTACCGTCCCAAAAGCAACGAGATGGCCGCCAGTGCCTTGTTCAGAGCCCGCGCCCGTGTGCTGAGGCTTGCCGTCGCCGCATCCAACCTCGCGATGAAACCGGCGTAGTTGTCTGGGGAAGGAACATTGCTGAGGGGATCCATGCGTCACCCGCGTCCGATGCTGTTCTGACCGGGTTTGGTGCGGCAAAACGCTCCCCAAACGTCCATGTCAAGAGAATAGAGGGTCCCTGCCCGTTGGCATAGGGCCGTAGTCATGGCCTGCGGTCAGTACTCGCCCTTGATCACGAAGTACGAGCCCCGGATGACGCCTGCCAGTTTGGATTTCTGGCGGGCGAACTTGAAGCGTGACGCCAGTTCTTCCGGCACGTCCATGCCTTCAGCGAGTTTGAATCCCACCGCCCGCTTCCCGCCGTCCTCGATGCTGTACATGACATTGATGGACAGTCCGGACTCGTAGAACACGTAATCCATCCGCAAACCCTCAACCTCGAAGGTGGTCGCCTCAAGGGGGCGGGAATCTATGACGATGTCGCGCTCTTCCTTCAGGATCCGGCTCACCCGATCCACGACTTCCGGGACCTCGCTTGCAGGGCTGACGGTGAAGGCATGGTCGTACTTGTTCTTGTAGTAGCGGGCCTCGTTGGCGCGCAACCCAGCAAGCGCTTCAGCGACCGGAGAGGACTCCAGGCCTTCAACAGAAACGTTCTTGAAGTCAACGATGTACGGCAATGGGCTCTCCTCGTCAGATGTGTTGGGACCAACCCTAGCGTTCCATCCCGAGGCCCGCGGTGCTTTGGCGGGGAAGCGGTGCTTTGGTGGGGGAAACGCACGACGGCGGGAGGTCGCCGTCGTGCGTTTATCCACTCGCGTGCGGCTACCGCAGAAGCCCTGGCGATGGGACGATTTCCTTATGGGCGAAGAAGAGAAGAAGGGCCCTGGCGTGCCCTCGGGCGCAGGGTCAGAGGAACGCGATCCGTGGCAGGAGACCGACGCTGGATCTCCGACCACGCAGCAGATGAGGACCATCGGCCAGCGTCGGCGGGAGGCCGAGCGGAAGCTTGATCAACATCTGGAAGAAGCCAAGCACAAAGCTGAACCCGCGGATCCGGACGATCAAAAAACGGAATCGTAACTGTGGTCTTTCACCGACTGGTCTCGCGGCGCTTTCGTGGCGCCGGATGAAGCGTGCCCGGTCCGCCTTCGGAGATGGCCTGTTGTGGGAGCTGGTCAGTTCCTTGTTCCGGGTGTTTCGGGCTACGCAGGGGCGTGTCACTGCTGTGGGCTTCGCCGTGATGGAGCTGAAGGGCGCAGTGGATCAGCGGAAAGTGGCTGAACGCTTGCGGGGTATTGCCCAGCTGTCGTTGGGTTTCGGGATCCCATTCCTCGCTGAGCAGCCCAACATCGTTTCGGAGCGTCAATAATCGCTCGAACAGTGCCGTAGCCTGGCCGGCATGGCCGATGCCCAGTAGGGCATCCACCAGCCAGAACGAGCACGCAAGGAAGACTCCCTCATGGCCGGGCAAGCCGTCGTGGCCGGACTCGGTTCGGTAGCGCAACACCAGGCCATCATCGGTGAGGCCTTCCTGGATGGCTTTAACCGTTCCCGCCACGCGGGGGTGCCGACGTCCCAGAAAGCCGACGCGGGGGATGAGGAGCAGGCTGGCGTCCAGCTCCTTGCTGTCGTAGGACTGTACAAAGCTGTTGAGTTTTTCATCGAACCCGTGCGTCATGACCTCTGAATGGATCTCGTTGCGCAGGGCCTCCCAACGGTCGTCGGGGCCGGGCAGTCCGGAAGTTCTTACGCCCTTGACCATGCGATCTGCAGCTACCCATGCCATCACCTTGGAATGCGTGAAATGCCGGCGGGGGCCGCGCATCTCCCACAGCCCATTGTCTGGCTGGTCCCAAGCCCCCTCCAGGAATTCCATCAAGGCCACTTGAATGTCCCAGGAGGTGTCCACGGTGCCGGCCGGGGATGCCGCCCGGGTCAGCGAGAGTCCGTCCAGTACCTCGCCCCAAACGTCCAGTTGCAACTGGGGGGCCGCAGCGTTTCCGATGCGGACCGGCAGGGAATTTTCGTAGCCCGAAAGCCACGGGATATCGGCTTCCGGTAGCCTGCGGGCACCGTCCAAGCCGTAAACGATCTGGAGTTCGGAAGGATCGCCGGCTATAGCGCGGAGTAGCCATTCCCTCCAAGCCCCTGCTTCTTCCGTGTATCCGGCGGCAAGCAAGGACTGCAGCGTCAGTGTTGCATCGCGCAGCCAGCAATAGCGGTAGTCCCAGTTGCGGGAGCCGCCCAGTTGCTCGGGAAGGGACGTTGTAGCAGCAGCAACGATGCCTCCCGTGGGGGCATAGGTCAAAGCCTTGAGGGTTATCAGGGATCGCTCCACCGGATCCTTGTACTTGCCCTCCATCTCGCTGCGGCCAATCCACTCGCGCCAGAACGATTCCGTGGCTTGAAATGCCTTGGCGGAGTCGATGCGTCGGGGCTCCGGCTCATGGCTTGGTGCCCAGCGAAGCACAAAGGGGACGCGTTCCCCGGCGCGGACGGTGAACTCGCTGATTGTGCGCCTGTCCTGGCCTTTCAGCGGAGCGGGCGTGGTGATATAGGCAGAATCGGGGCCGGCTACGGCACTGATTCCGTGCTTGCCGTGACGTACCCACGGCACGACGCGGCCGTAGTCGAAGCGGAGAATCAACTCCCCACGCATGGCGACTTCGCCGGATAGGCCTTCCACAATACGCACCAGATCCACGGCATCATCACGGACGGGCATGAAGTCGGTGACCCGGACTGCGCCGCCGTCTACTTCCCATTCCGTTTCCAGGATCAAGGTGTCCGGACGGTACCGGCGACGCGTGCAGTTCCCGCCGTTCCGGGCCGCTGCATTTGCGGGCGCCATGAGCCACCGCCCAGCTTCAGGGTTATGCAACAGGGCGGCGAAACATGCCGGCGAGTCGAAACGCGGCAGGCACATCCAGTCGATGGACCCATCCCGGGCCACCAAAGCCGCCGTGTTCAAGTCCCCGATGATTGCGTAGTCCTCAATTCTGGCCATGGCATCAGATCCTCAAATCAGACGGCGTCGAGTATGCCCTGACCGTACCCTTTTGCCTCAAGCACCTCAACGGATGCTGCGGCTATTCGGCTGCTGTACCTGTATCGCCCATCAGTCGGCTGAGGCCGTCAAGAATCAGGTTCAGCCCGAAGTCGAATTCGTCGCCGAAGTCGTAACCGGGTTTGAGGACGTGTTCGACGGCGATCTCCACCATGTGCGGGTACTCTCCGGTTGAGAATCGCTCCATAATGGGCGTGGTGATTTCGGCCGCAGTATCACGGCCTTCGAACGGCAGGGCTGCCTCCTGGAGGGCAAAACCGTAAATGTAGCTGTCCAGCGCTGCGTACGCGTGGGCGGTTAGTTGGACCGAAAATCCTGCTGATCTCAAGGTGGCCAGCGTCGCCTCATGGTGTCGGAGTGTTGCGGGGCCAGGGGAGGAGCGGCTTTCCAACAGCCCTACTGCCCATGGATGCCGAGCGAGGGCGGCGCGCATGGCGTTGGCCCGGTTGTGCATTTCCTCCCGCCAGTTCCCGGAAGGTGCAGGCAGTTCAACTTCGCTGAAGACCATGTCCACAATGCCGTCCAGGATTTGGTCCTTGTTGGCTACGTAGTAGTACAGCGACATCGGCTTGGTGCCCATGCGTTGCGCGAGGGAGCGGATGGTCAGCGCGGATATTCCCGACTCGTCGGCCAGTTCGACGGCGCATGTGAGAACCCTTTCGCGACTGAGCGGAAGGCGGTCCGGGCTTGCAGAGGACACTGGATCTCCTTGGGTATTCCGTTTTGGTACATTGTACGATACCGTTTTTAGTACAGCGTACGAAAAAGTAGCTGAATCCCTGAAAGGAACGGCCATGACCACTGGTCAGCAAGCCAAGGAAACGTCTGCTTCCAACGCCACGCCTACGTCGGGAGGCATCATGAAGGCGGTGGTACAGCATGCTTATGGCTCCGCCGACGTCCTTCGCTTGGCCCGGATCCCCAAGCCGGAGGTGGCGGGCAATGAGGTGCTGGTACGCGTCCACGCTGCGGGCCTGGACCGTGGGACCTGGCACCTCATGACCGGGAAGCCCTACGCCCTGCGTCTAGCTTTTGGATTCCGCAGGCCCAGGAATCCTGTTCCCGGGCTCGACCTCGCCGGGACCGTTGAAGCCGTGGGGCCTGGCGTAACCCGTTTCGCCGTTGGGGACTACGTCTTCGGCGCGGGGAAGGGCTCCTTCGCTGAGTATGCCGTTGCGGGGGAGGACCACCTCGCCCTCAAGCCCGCGAGCGTCAGCTTCGAACAAGCCGCAGTGGTTCCCGTTTCAGCCTGTACCGCCCTCCAGGCTCTTCGTGCAGGCGGGATAAACGCTGGACAAGCGAAGACGGACAAGAAGGTGCTGATCCTCGGCGCCTCGGGTGGAGTTGGCGGCTACGCCGTGCAGTTCGCCAAGGCCGCGGGCGCTGAAGTGACCGGCGCATGCAGTGGCGGCAAGGTGGACCATGTACGGTCCCTCGGCGCCGATCACGTGATCGACTACGCCCAGCGGGACTTCGCTGATGGCTCCGAACGGTATGACGTGATCATCGATCTCGCGGGAAATCCAAGCTTGAAGCGACTTCGCCGTGCGCTCACCCAACGAGGCGCGGCAGTCATCACTGGCGGCGAAGAGGGCGGGCCGTTGACTGGTGGCATGGACAGGCAGTTCCGGGCACTGGCACTTTCCCCCTTCATCAGCCAAAAGCTGACCATGATCGTCGGTACTGAGCGTTGGGAAGACCTTGAGCACCTCGCCGGCCTCCTCCAAGCCGGAATCATCGTCCCGGCCATCGATCGAAGCTATCCTCTTGACGAGGTTCCGGAAGCCATGCGCTATTTCGACGCCGGCAAAACGCGCGGGAAGATCGCCATCACCATGTAGCTCGCTGGTCACCGGCCGAGTCCGCCGGTGAGGTGGCCACAACGCACGACGGCGGAAGGTCGCCGTCGTGCGTTTGCGTGAAGGCTGGAATCAGCCCCGCGAGGCATGCTACGACTGTTCTTGGGAGCCAACCCGGCGAGTCCAAGGAGCAAACCATGGCTGAAGAAAAGCCTGTCCTCGTGGTCGGTGCCACCGGCTACCTTGGTAGTCAAGTGGTTGATGCACTTCTCAAGCGCGGCAAAAGCGTCCGCGCGCTTGTTCGGGCAAAATCCGACGCCGGCAAGCTCGAAGCCAAAGGTGTTGAGATAGCCCGTGGCGACATGCTTGACGTGGCGTCCTTGATCCATGCAATGACAGGTGTAGCCGGAGTTATTTCCACGGCTGCCGGGTATACGCGGAACGACAAGAACGCCAACGCAATCGATACCTTTGGCCAGAGCAACCTTGCGGTGGCGGCCAAGCAAACAGGCGTCCCGAGGTTTGTTCTCATCAGCATCCTCACCTGTGATCTGACACCCCAGGTGCCGCACTTCTGGCACAAGAAGCAAGCCGAGGATACTTTCGAACAGCTGGGCGTCCCTTTCGTCGCGCTTCGTCCGGGTGCATTCTTTGACCAGACTGCTGGGATGGGCGGCGACCCCCTGGCGAAGGGCCGTGTCATGTGGATCGGTTCCAAGGACACCCCACTGACCTTCGTCCTCACCAGCGACCTCGCGGGATACCTTGCGGATGCCGTTGATGCGGAGATAACTGATGGCGAACGCATCGATATCGGATGGACCCGCCCCGTCAGCATGTCCGAGGCGATGGATCTCCTGTCCAAGCACGGCGAGCCGGACGGCAAGGGCATCAAAATCATGGCCGTTCCAACGCCTGTGCTCAAGGGCCTGGGCAAAGTCACTGAACGCTTTGTACCGCTCGTAAGCGACATGGCCAGCATGTCTGCCTGGTTCGAGACGGGACGATACGTCGCCAATACGAGCCGGCAGGCCGAAGTTTTTGGTCCGCCGCCCACTCCGGAGGACGCAATTGCCCGATTCGCGGCGGGTTTCGGGCACTGATCCGCAGCCCACGTCTGCGCGACTGGCAGGGAACAATGGCGGGCACAATCTATCGCGCGTCGCAAATTGCGAAGTATGCTTACGATATCGACGCAGTTCCGTGATCACCCGTTCGCGGGCCGGTCGGAAGTGAGAGGAGCACGACATGAGAATAGGTTCTTCCATAGCACTGATCGCCATTGGAGCGATTCTGGCCTTTGCACTTGCCCCCGGACTCATCCCCTTCGTGGACCAAGTCCTGATCGGCTACATTCTGATGGCTGTGGGTGTCCTGGGCCTGATCATTTCCATCATCATGGCAAGCCGCACACGGCGTACGGACCATGTCGTGGAGCGTCGCGATGCTCCAGAGACCATCATTGACCGGCGTCCGCGTCCCGAAGTTTAGCTCTCTCCAACGCAGGCAGAAACGCACGACGGCGGGAGGCCGCCGTCGTGCGTTTTCTTGCGTGCGCCCCGCCTGGCCGGCGCACCGCTACCAGCGATGGTTCGTCGTGCCCCTCAGCCCAGCGGCGCTTCCCATACGAATCCATCCGGGTCGGTGAAGGTGCCTGCATCGCCGCTGATGAGGAGACGATGCGAGCCGGTTCCGTCAGCTGATACGCCGGCGGTCTTGGCCAGGGCGGCGCGTTTGTTGAGCGTCAGCTTGATGGGACCGGTATCGAACTCGACGTACCGGCTTCCGAAACTCTTGGCCAGGGTGAGGCCTCGGTCGAGATAGAACTGCTTGCTGGCAGCCACATCCGCGACTCCCAGTTGGAGCACCATCGCATCAATTTGCAGATTGGCCGGACCGGTGTCTTTCTTCGACGAGGAGGCGACTGTCCAGATGGTGCCGTCTGGAGCCTGGAGGACTCCGCCGTACCCCCACAGGGATTTGGCGGCCTGCTTGATGACTGTCGCGCCGGCGTCGCGGGCGTTGTCCATAAGACTGTTTACGGTGGCCGGCTGGGAGACGACCAGCGACATCGTAAATCCCCGAAAGCCCGTGGCCGGCGCCTCGGATGGACGTACCTGAACCCTGTTGCCCATGCTGAAAACGTCAGTGTAGAAGGCCTCCGCCACCTGAGCGGTGGGGGCAACCTCGATAATTACAGATTCGATGGCTGCCATGTCAGTCATCCTAGTGAAGAACCACTGGCCGCGGCTGAATGGCACGTAGGCTGCTGCCATGGAGAAGTCATTCGATGTGGAACTCGTAAATCAGGATGAATACTTGGTGCGCTGGGCATCCGAAGGGCAGACCGGGGAATCCGTTGTCCGGATAACCCCTGAATTCCTGGCCGAGGCTGGGTTGGGCGGTCAGGATGGTCAGTTCGTTACTGAAGAGACCGCCAACTTTCTGGCCGAGCACCAGCCCGTGATCGACTTTCCCCAGACAATGGATCTGGAGGAGATTGCCGCAGCCTACCCCGACTTCACAGAGCAGCTGCGATCCAGGCTTGAGTCCCGCTGACCCAAGCCGGTATTGGCTTGCTCAGCATTGGAACTGGACGTCAAAGTCTTCCGGCTTCCGCCCGCTGGAGGCGGTTGCGGCGTCGAGCACGGCCTGGGCCGCCTCTTCCAGCCGGGAAACGTGGAGCACGAGTCCAGGGTATTGAGTGACGTGAAGTTCAAACCAGCCGTCAGTGGCCAGCGAAACTCTCGCGGTCAGTGTGATTGCGTTGACGCGGCAGGCTTCGGTGGTCACCAGCCGGGAGCCAACAAGTGTGAGAGCCAAGCTGACCTCCCGTGCACCGGAGCGAATGGCGCCAACTGCTTGACTCTCTTGAGCATACAGAAACTGGCATGCCCAATGTCAATAAGATTCGCTGAGTTTCGCGGTTGTGTCAGCTGTCCACGTCGGCCGTCAGAAGCTCACCGTTGAAGTACTCCAGCTTCCAGCCATCGGAGGCGTGGTGATGGGCGAGGTTCAGCACGGCATTGTGGACGCTGTCCAGCGTGCGCCCAATCGCGCGGCTAAGTGACAGCCGGATCAACGTTCCGTGGGTTACCACCAGGACCCGCTGGCCGGCGAATTCCTGTGCCAGCTGTTCCAGGGCATCCATGCCCCGACGGGCTGCGTCATCATCGCTCTCGCCGCCGCGGAAACCGCCAGGGATGCGAAGTGCTTCGAGTTCCGGGCCGGCTTGCAGGCCTTCTGCAGGTCCGAAGCTTCGTTCAATGAGTTCGGGAACCCGCCGGGCAACGGTGAGGCCCAGGCCCTCTGCTATGAGGTCCGCGGTTTCTGCCGCGCGGCTCAAGGGCGAGGAAACGATTGCGTCCCACTGGTAATCGGCCAAAGTGGCGACGGCGTCACGCGCCTGTCCGCGGCCGACGTCGTTCAGTGGAATGTCGGTGGCCCCCTGCAGCCGGCGCTCCGCATTCCAGTCGGTCTGGCCATGGCGGACGAGGGCGAAGGTGGTAAGGGTCATGGCTTCCATTGTGCCTTCCCTGCCTCCGGACCGCAGTTCCGTGCGTCACGTAAGGAAGACGTCCGACGGCGGGAGGTCGCCGTCGGGCGCTTGTTGCGGTTGGTGTCAGGCTCGCTCGAGCGGGATGGGCTGGTTTCCCGAGCGGAGCAGTAGCCTGACTTGATGCGGCACGTTTCCCTTGGCGCGCAATACTAAGTATCCTGATGACTTGTCTGGCAAATCCGGATGATGCTGTTTGACGCAGGACTGCTCAAGCCGCAGCGGCTTCGCTGAACAGGGCGGCCGCGTGGCTCTCGTGAAAGTTTGATCGGCGGCGTTACCAGGTAGCGGCGGACAGTGGTTGGGTCCGTAGCAGCCAGGTGGGCCTGAAGGGCGTGACAATTCGTGGGCAACAACGACGAGGCCGTGGAGTTCCACGCGACCGACTCCAGTGGAGATGCCATCGATGGCCGCTACCAGCTGGGACCCATCTTGGGTCGAGGAGCTATGTCCACCGTGTACCGGGCCACGGACCTGCTCCTTGGCCGGGACGTAGCTATCAAGATCTTCCTGCCCGGCTCTGGCGACGACTCGTTCAGGGCCCGTCAGGAAACCGAGATGCGGCTCCTCGCTGCCTTTGACCATCCAGGGCTGGTGGCCGCTTTCGATGCGGGCGTGGATACCCGCAATGACGAAGAACGCGCCTATCTCGTGATGGAACTCGCAGAGGGCCGTGATCTGAAAGCCGTGTTGTCCGACGGGCCTCTGTCACATCAGGAAACTACGCGGATCGGCGTGCGGCTGGCCGGAGCGCTGGCCCAGGTGCACGCTCAGGGCGTCATTCACCGCGACATCAAGCCAGCGAATATCCTGGTTTCCGAGGGGGCCGAGGGTACCAAATCTGTGAAATTGGCGGATTTCGGAGTCGCCCTGGTCATGGACGACAACCGACTCACCGCAACGGGCTTCACCGTGGGCACAGCCCAGTACCTCAGCCCCGAGCAGGCCCAAGGTCTGCACCTGACGCCGGCCAGCGACGTTTACTCGTTGGGTTTGGTGCTCCTGGAGTGCCTCACCGGCAAGCCCGAATACCCAGGAACCCCGGTAGAGACGGCGTCGGCGCGCCTTCACCGGGCACCCGGGATTCCAGAAGACCTCCCTAATGGGCTTCGCGGACTCCTCCAAGCGATGACGGACATGGATCCGGAACGACGCCCGACAGCGAGGGATGTTGAAGAAGTCCTGGCGGGCCGACGTCGAAAGCTGCCGCCCACGGCGACGGCAATCCTGCCGACAGTGCCAGTGGCGCCGGCTTTGCCGTCACGGCCGCCGCATACGGGGGCTTCACGTCCGGGCGCGGTTGGGTCCACCCCGGCAAGGCGTGCTTCCACCACGGGCCCAAGGGCCCCTGGCAAGAAACGCCCAAAGCTTCTCGCCGGGCTGGCGGCGGCTGCCCTCGCAATCCCGGTGGGGCTGGCGTTGCTCGGCAACGGCGTCTTTTCGGCGGAGCCCTCAGCCGATCCCACGCGGCACGCGGACCCTGGGGTCTCCGTCATCGAACCCCAGCCGAGCGGACCGGCCGCTCCGATGAGGACGGAACCAGCGGTAAGCCCTGCGGTCGACGTTGTGGATGTGCAGGATCAGCCGGTTCCGTTGCCCGCCGGTCAAGCAACCGAGCCTGCCCAAGTTACTGAAAACACTGCGCCTCAAGGCCTCGCCGACCCCAAGAGCGGTGGAAAGAGCGATGCCAAGCCCGAAAAAGGCAAGGGGAACGGCCGAGGTTAACGCCTAAGACGGGAAAGGCACGACGGCGGCGGGTCTGCGTCGTGCGTTTCTTGCGTAGCGTGCCGCTAGGGCTCGGACGGGAAGCTGATGGCGACCGTGGTTCCGCCGCCGGCAGTTTCCGAGAGGGTGAGTTCGCCGCCGTGGGCGTTGGCGATACTGCTGCAGGTGGCTAGTCCCAGGCCGGAGCCAGGTCCGTCGCCTTCGCGGCGCAGGCGCACCAAAGGTTCCAGGACCTTGGCCCGGTCCCCCGGGTTGATGCCTTTGCCGTTATCGGCCACGAAGATGGTGGCGCCATGGTAATTGGAAACGCCGCTGATCCGGACATGCAGTTCCCTTTCGGGGCTGCGATAGTTCATGGCGTTGGACAGCAGGTTCTGTAGCAAAGTGCGCAGCTGACCCTTGTCTGCCTGGAGGTTCAGGTCCTGCACTTCAAGGATGGCGTCGTCCTCGATGCCGAGGTCCCGCGCCACCTCGCCCGCTGCTTCTTTGAGTGAGACGGCCTGAGGCTGGATGCCACCGCCCACCCTCGAGTAGCTCAGCACATCTTCCAACATCCCCAGCATGTGGCGGCCACTGGCCCCGATCCGGCTCAGGTATTTGGCTGCCGCGCTGTCCGCTTGGACGTCGGGATCATCCTCCACCAACTCCACGTAGCCCAGGATGGTGGTGAGCGGAATCCGAAGATCATGGCTGACGCGGCCTGCGAAACCAGCCAACTTGGCATTGCTCTCCCGCAGCTCTGCATATGTGCGGTCCAGCTGGATGGTGCGGTGCTGCAGTTCCAACAGCTCCACCACCTGCTTGGCCAAGACTTCCAGCATGCTGACTTGCTCGGGCCGTATCTCTTTGGCTTTATCAGAAAAGACGCACAGGGTGCCGGGAACGAATCCTGATTCTGTTTGCAGTGGAACCGAAGCGTAGAACCGAACCCTGCCCAATTCACCGGTGACGAATGGGTTGTCAGCGGACCGTGGATCCAGCGAAGCGTCGGGGATTACGGTGATCTCGCGTGAGAGGAACACCTTGGCACACATGGAATCTTCCCGCGAGCACATGCCCGGTTCCACGCCCCATGCGCCCATTTGGTATTGGTGCTCCGCGCTAATGATGTTGACTACCCGAAAGGAGCGCCACAAAGCTCGGTGGCAAGCCGCACGAGGTTCTGCAGCGCACTCATTACGGAGGCGTTGGGCAGGAGGGTGGAATCCTCGCCAGGATCCAGGCCGTACTCCCGCAACTCCAGATCCCGGCTAACGTCGCCGGTGAAGGCCAGCTGGCCTTTTGCACCTTTCATTAAGAATTTCCCCCAGGCTTCTTTAGGCTTCCCTGCCGATCCTACCGGGCGGCTACCGGGGTTGGATTGTCACAAGGTTTGGTTGGCGCCGTCCTTATCTACGGCAATTGGTGTAAGTACACTGGAACGCATGACCGAGCAGGAACCGGCTGGGGTCACTGGCGTTGTAGACCTCTCCCTGCGCACTCCGGCACAGCGATCCCGTACCTTCATGGGGATCCTGGTGAACACTGCCCTGGCAAATATCACCACAAGCTATCTTTGGTTCGCCCTGACATTTTGGGTCTATTTGGAAACGCGCAACGTGATTGCCACGGGGGTCGTCGGGGGCGCCTACATGCTCCTTATTGCGCTCTCCAGCATCAGCTTCGGGACGTTCGTGGACAGGTATCGCAAGCTTGCCATAATGCGCTTCGCTGCTGGGTTCACCCTGGTGATGTTCGTGCTGTCAGGAGTGTTGTTCCTCCTCACCCCTACGAGCCTTCTGCTGGACCTGACGCAGCCATGGTTCTGGATTTTCACCCTGATCATCCTTGTGGGTGCCGTCGTCGAGAATTTGCGCAACATTGCCCTCTCCACCACCGTCACCATCCTCATAGAGCCTGATCGCCGGGCCAATGCAAATGGAATGGTGGGGATGGTGCAGGGACTCATGTTTATTGTCACCTCGGTCCTCTCCGGACTATCAGTAGGCCTGCTCGGCATGGGCTGGACCATAGTGGCCTCGCTGGTTCTTACCGTGTTGGCTTTCCTGCATCTGCTCACCCTGCACATGCCCGAGGAAGTCCGGGCTGCTCCGAGCGATGCACGCGGAGGATTCGACTTCCGCGGCTCGCTTGCTGCTGTGCTGGCTATTTCCGGGCTGTTCGCGCTGATTCTGTTTTCCACCTTTAACAACTTCATTGGCGGCGTGTATATGGCGTTGATGGATCCTTACGGACTGGAGATGTTCTCCGTGGAAATGTGGGGAACGTTCTTCGCCGTAGGCTCCACCGGATTCCTGGTTGGCGGTGCCCTGGTGGGAAAGTTTGGGCTCGGCTCCAATCCCTTGCGGACCATGCTCATCGTTGTCGCCATCATGGGGTTCCTGGGCGCAGTGTTCACCTTGCGTGAATGGGCATGGTTGTATGTAGTGGGGATCTGGCTGTATCTGACCTTGGTTCCCATCGTGGAAGCTGCCGAGCAGACGGTCATCCAACAGGTGGTTCCCCTGAACCGGCAGGGTAGGGTATTCGGATTCGCCATGGCCTTCGAGTCCGCCGCAGCGCCCATCACCGCGTTCCTCATCGCCCCGATCGCCCAGTTCTGGATCATCCCGTACGCCCGCTCCGCCGAGGGCGCCGCACAACTGGAGCCGCTGCTGGGCCGGGGCACGTCCCGCGGGATCGCCCTCGTGTTCCTGATTGCCGGCATCATTCTCATTGTCGCGGCACTCATCGCGTTCTTGACTCCTGTTTACCGCAGGGTCTCGGCGTCGTACGCGGAGAAGGCTGTGGCTGGAAACTCAGGAAGCGCATCTGCGTCTCCCGGGTGAGTGACGTACTAAGTGAGCCGGCTACATCATCCCGCCAAGCCCTGAGTCTCGGCCACCACCCCGGAACGTTGCGCCGGTACTCAAGGTACTGCTCGCCGTATGTACCGGTGAGGGTCGGCTCCTCGTAACCCTTGACGAACGCCACCACCATCGCGAGCACCAGCCCGGCGTAGAGCACCAGCCACCAACTGCCGAAGAGCAGCGCTTGGCCGAGGATGATTGTGAGCACCGCAAGGTACATGGGATTGCGCACGAATCGATAAACCCCGGTCACGACGAGGGCCTGGGTCGGCGCAACGGGCGCAGGCGTTCCGCGGTGAAGAGCGAACAGTGCGAAGGCATGGAGCAGAAAAGCCACCCCCACGATGACGGCGATCCAGGCGATGGGCACCACTGCCCACGCCGCGCCGTCCCAGTCGTAAAGCCGCCAGCCCGAGATGAGCAAGGGGATGAGACCAGCCACGATGCCGGGCGCCAGGAACAGGAAGACGACTGTCCCGATCCAATCACGTACGGGTGATCCTGCCTGATCCACGTTCGTCAGCCCGGTCCTCGGTCCAGCCGGCCGCCCGGCTCAGGCAGCCAGGCCGGCCCCAGCCATCTCCGGCGCGGAGCAGGCCGGCAGCTCAACTATCCCAGGATCAGCCGGAACAGCATCAACTCGCACGGGCAGCTCATGGAGCATCGCGTAGCCCTGCAACTGCTCAAGCGCATCAGGTTCGATCAGCGCTCCGGTGAGATCCATCTCGACGTCGCGGCCGTCGGCCAGGCTGTTGGTGCGTTGAACGATTGGATACAGCGCGTGGAGGTTGGAGGTGGTCACGTGACCGGTTGCTGCGATCTGGATCTGCGTTCCCTCAAGGTCGACTCGAACAACTACAGAGAGCTTCTCGCTGGTCAATATGCTGCCTTTCATCCGTTCGCTGCCACGCTGCAGCCACCCCAGCGTAGGCATCAGATGTGATCTGCGCAACATTACGACGCGACCTCCTTGCGCTCGCAGCAGCGTGAAGCCGTTATGCCATGAACGCCAGATCCTCTGCCCTCACTGGAAACTGCAGCGGCTCACCTCTGGATAGCCGCAAAGCTTCGCCCACTGCACTTGCCGCCATCCGCTCCAATTCGTTACCCAGCGAGCCCGCAACGTGAGGAGTGAGCAACACATTGGGATGCGTGTAGAAGCGGGAACCAGAAGGCAGCACCCACGGTGTCGTCACGTCCAACACAGCGTACAAATCACCGCACTCAAGCCGTGCCAACAGGGCGTCCTGATCTACCAGCTCGCCGCGTGAGGTGTTGATGAAGGTGGCCCCAGGGCGCATCCGCTGGATGCGACCGGCGTCGATGAGGTTCTTTGTGGACGGTAACGACGGCGCGTGGAGGCTGACGATGTCGCTGCCCGCCACCAGCTCGTCCAGGCTTACAAGCTCGACGCCGAGAGCGCTCGCCCCAGCGGCCGAGAGGTACGGGTCGGCAACCACGATGTCCAGCTCGTACGGAGCAAGCAGCCGGATGACGTGCCTGCCGATCTTTGACGCCCCGATAATCCCGACGCGCTTGCGGTAGTTGCCCATGTCCGGAAACAGCTGTTCCGGCAGGACCTCCGTTCGGGTGCTGTGAAGGGCGCGCGCTATCTGCAGGATGCGTTTGTTGGCCAGGACGATCATGGCCACGGTGTATTCGGCCACGGGAATGGCGTTGGCGTCTGCGGCGGAACTCACCAACAAGCCCCGATCCCAACAGGTCTCACCGATGTGGTGTTTGACGCTCCCGGCGGCGTGCAGGACGTAACGTAACCGTGGGGCAGCATCCAGGACGTCGTCGTCGATCATTGGGCAACCCCAACCCGTGATGAGGATGTCCGCTTCCGCCAGGAGTGCCCGGCCGGATGCTGAACCGAAGTCCTCGATCGGCTCCCGGCTGAGCAGCTTCAGAGCCGGCTCCAGCGGATCCAGGCTTCGGGAGGGAAACACGGCCCGGGCAGTGTTGAGAGGCATGGCCAAAGCAACGTTCAGGTTCACTTGACACTCCCCGCGGTCAGGCCGGACTTCCAGAATCGCTGGAGCATGATGAATGCGAGCAGCAACGGAATGATGGACAACAGCGATCCCGTGATAACCATCGGAGTGAACTCAGGCTGGGGGAGTGAGTATCCCTGCCAGATCGAAATGCCGACGCTGACTGGCAGCAGCTGCTGGTCCTGGAGCATTACCAACGGGAGCATGAAGTTGTTCCACACGCCAACAAACTGGAACAACGCAATGGTGATGTACCCCGGCATCATCATGGGCAGCCCCAACGAGAAGAAGGAGCGGATCGGTCCGGCCCCGTCCACGCGGGCCGCTTCCAGGGTTTCGGCCGGGACGTACGCCGCCGAATACACCCGGGCCAAATACACGCCGAATGGGTTGCAGAGGACGGGGATGAGGATGGCCCAGATGGTGTTGGTGATGCCAAACACCGAGGCCAGTAGATACATCGGCAGGACTGTGGCTGTGTTGGGAATCAGTACACCCACAAGGACCAGGCCGAAGAATGAGTCCTTGCCGCGGAACTGGAATTTATCGAACGCGTAGCCGGCCATGACGGAGATCAGTCCACCAAAAATGGCCCCAAACGCCGCGTAAAACATGGAGTTGGCCATCCAGCGGAAGAACACGCCACCATCCTGCCCAAGGACCGCGCCAACGTTCTCGAAAAAGGAAGGCTGCCCCAACGCATAAGCACCAGTGGAATAAAGGTCAGCGGCGTTCTTGGTGGAGGCAAAGAACAACCACAGGACAGGCAGCACCATGTAGGCACAACCCAGTACCAGCAGTGCGTTCACAGTGAACGCGCCCGCGAAGCCGCTGCGGGAGCGAGCCCGGCGCCGCTTCCCAAACGGCGCAACCGGACCGGTAACCCGCGGACGGGACAATGTTGAGGTGCTCATGCTTTGTTCATCCTTGAGCTAAAGCGGGTGACGGCCCAGGACAGCGCTGCGGCCATGAGCGCGATGATGATGGAGGCAGCAGCCGCCTGGTTGAGGTTGTGCCGGTTGAAGGCGGCATCGTAGGCCCACATGTTGGGAACCCAGGTGCTGGTGACGGACGCCGTGGCCTTGGAGATGATCGATGGCTCTGTGAACAACTGGAGGGTTCCGATCACCGTAAACAGCATGATGACGCTGAGTGCCGGCAGGATCAGGGGCAGCTTGATGCTGATGGCAGCACGGATTTCGCCGGCACCGTCCACGCGGGCGGCTTCCAGGGTCTCCCGCGGAACCGCCTGCAAAGCCGTGAACAGCACTATGACGTTATAGCCCGTCCACTCCCATACCGCGATGTTCACGATCGACGGCAGGATCATGTGGTTGTCCAGGAAGTTCAGCGAGATCCCGCCGGTTTCCAGGACCGAGACGATCGGGCTGACACCGGGCGTGTAGAGGTAAGCCCAGATCAGTGCGGCGATGACGCCGGGCACCGCGTGGGGGAGGAAGACGAGGAGCTGGAACAGTTTCCGGGCACGGGCTCCGGCAGCATCAAGCAGGAGTGCGAACGCCAACGCGCCTCCCACCATGCACGGGATGTAGAGCAGGCAGTACATGGCCAGGCGGCCTATGCCACCCACAAAACTCTCCGATTGCAGGACCTGCAGGTAGTTCTCAAGACCAACGAACGAGGTCTTGGCTTGGCCGAAGCCGAGCCCGGACTTCTGCTGGGCAAAGAAGCTGAGCACGATCGAGTAGATGACGGGTGCCACCATCGCCAGGGCGAACACCGCAAAGAACGGGGTCAGGAAGAGGGCGGCTGTACGGCCTCCGGTTCCGGACATCGTGCGCGGTTTGCCTTGGGAGGTGGCTGGTGCCTGGTTGGCCATGATTATTCTCCTCGCTGGTGGGGGCGGCTCCTCGAAAGGGCCACCCCCAACCGTGCGGGCCTACTCCTTGACGGAGAGACCGTTCTGCTTGAGTCCGGCTACGGTTGCGGCCTGGGCCGTATCAACGGCTTCCGCGACCTTGCCGCCGGTGGTCAACTTTCCGTACGCGTCCTTAAGGGCGGTGTTGGTGATGTCCCAGTTGGGGCCCCATTGCCATCCCGGGGTGATGGTGGAGTACGCGTTGTCGAAGACCTCATAGATGTCGTTACCGAAGTAGCTGGCATCGAATGCCTGCTGCGCAACGGGCGTCAGTCCCGGGAAGGCGAGGAAAGCCGAACCCGTGTTGCCACGGGCCTTGATCGCGTCCGGGCTGGTTGCGAGGAACTCGATGAACTTGGCCGCAGCGGCCGGATTCTTGCTGCCCTTGGTGATGTTGAAGCTGGAGCCGCCATAGAAAGCGTCTGCCGGAGTTCCCCAGTTAGGCACCTCCGCAGCGATCCATTGTCCCTTCTGGCCGCTGGCTTCCGTACGCTTCTGGATACCTGTGGCACTCCAGTTGGCGCCAAGAACACCCACGACGGCGCCGCTCGCCAAATCTGCGCTCCATTCGTCACTAAAGGACTGCTGGACCTTGACGATCTTTTCATCGATCAGCTTCTGCCAAAACGTTGCGACTTTTTGGGTGGGCTCATCGTTCACGCCCACCTTCCAGCTGTCGCCTTCGGTGCCGAACCATTTTGCTCCCGCCTGCCAGGACAGCGCGGCGGTCAGTGCGGCCTCGTTGGGGTTGAAGCTGGCCAGGTGTGCTTCCGGGGCTACTGCCTTGAGCTTCTTGCCGGCGTCCTCGAATTCGTCCCAGGTTTTGGGGACGCCGACGCTGGCCTTGTCCAGCATGTCCTTCCGGTACCACATGATCATCGGCGCGGCATCGTAGGGCAGCGCGTACGTCTCGCCGCCAAACTGCACCAGGGCTTTTGTCTCATCCGAGAGCTTGTCCACTGTTTCGGCCTTGTTGATCAACCCGTCCAGAGGCTGGAGCTGTCCGTTGCTGACAAATTGCGGAAGCTGGGGGTACTCGATCGTGGCAACATCGGGGCCGTTGCCTGCAGTGATCGCCGTGGACAACTTGGCGTAACCGCCGCTCGCTCCGTTGGGGACGGTTTCGAAGGTGACCTTGATTTTGTTCTGGCTCGCGTTGAAGGCGGCGGCTACCTTGTCCATCCCCGCCATCGAGGACCAGAACGTGATGGTCCCGGAGGGGTCCTCAGTGGGCATTGGTGTGGCTGCAGGGGTGCTGCCACAACCGGTGACGAGGGCAGCACTGGCAATGATGCTGGCTGCTCCGAGCAGAAGCTGGCGACGCTTCATTCTGTTCTCCTTTGAAGTTCACGATGCGAAGTCGTGGTGGGCGCTGGGGCACCTTGGACTAGGCACAATAAAAGCCACAAAAGTGAACATGGGCAATGAAATGAACAGAAGTAAACAGATGCCGGCTGGCTGAAGGAGTGCTTTCCTACACCTGCGTGGAGTCCCGGACCACCAGCGCTGGCGAGAGGTTCACGCGCTGCAGAGCGGACGTGCTCCCGCGTCGGGCCCCAATCCGGTTCAGGCACATCACCAATGCCTGGTGCCCGACGTCGTACTTCGGAGGTGCCACAGCGGTTAGGGGAACCGCCCCGAGGGCGGCGATTTCGTCGTCGTACGCAATGATCGCGAAGTCCTCCGGGATGCGCAGCTGCCGCTCCTGGCAGGCACTGGCGAACTGCAGCGCATCCTCATCGGTGTGGACAATCGCGGCCGTGACGTGGGTTTCGGCGCACCAGGCGAGGATGCCGTCCACCACCAGGCGATGGGCCTGCGGATCGTTTTGTGCCCGGGACATCGTTCGGACCATCGAGTCCTCATGGGGGTGCCCGGCACGCTGCATGGCCCGGTGGTAGCCATCGATCAGCTGCGGCGCAGTGGGGCTGTTCTCGCGGAGGCACATGGCGATTTTGCGGTGCTCGAGGCCCAGAAGATGGTTCACGGCGATTTCCGCACCGCGCACGTGGTCACTCCGCACAGCTTCGAGCCTGCCGTGGTCCAGGGCGTCGTCAATGGAACGCTCGACCACCACCACCGGCACCTCCGCTTCGGCCAAGAGGTCCAGCGTTTCCGTGCCCGCCAACGACTGCTCACTCGGCGTGACCAGAATTCCGTCCACGCCATGTTCGTAAAGGCGGCGAAGCTGGCGCCGCTCCTCCTCGGCCGAGTAATTGGACACGCCCAGCACTAATCGCACGCCCGCTTCGTGGGCGGCGGCTTCAGCGCCGCGTATCACTCCCGGGAAGTAGTACGACGCCGACGGAACGATCATCCCGATCGTCGCCAAGGGTCGCCTCCCGCCCGGTCGCCAGGATGTCGCTTGCTGTACCGCAGTGCTGCTTCCAGCGGTGCGGCCGGTGGTGGGAACAGCTCCGCCGTGGACCCGCTCGAGCAAACCCTGCCCGGCAAGTATTGCGAGGTCCCGCCGCACAGTCATGCCGGAAGTTCCAAGTTTGGCCGCGAACTCGGCGGCATTCAGGGAACCGTGAAGGGCCAATTCCCTCAGGATGAGCTGTTGACGATCCTCGGACAGCATGCAGGTCTCCGCCTATCAAGTTCACTTGTGTTCAGTTTGTTCAGTATGAACTATCCCGCACCCGGTCAAACATCCACGAGATCGGTCCAACATCCGAGAGGTGCGTTCACTTTTGTTCAACTGGCCCCATCGGAGCGCCCAACGGCCTACGGTTAGGGCTCACAGAGTCAGCACGCCTGCAGGAGACCCATGGCCACCGGCTTCACCATGCCCGCCCCGGATTACGAGCTCAGCCCCATCACGGGTTGGACCCGGGAGCACTGGGTCGCGTTCGCGGACCAGCAGCTGCTCGCTGTGCGCCCCTACTTTTCCCCACGGAAGGCCCTGGTCCGGCTGAACGGCCGCCCGTCGTCGTCGGGTGATTTATCCGACGCCATGGAGGGCTTCGCCAGGACGTTCATGCTGGCAGCGTTCCGGGTGGCGGGGGAGCAGGGCGACGATCCCCACGGCCACCTTGACCTTTATCGTGCGGGCCTCCTGGAGGGCACGCGGCCGGGTAGTCCTGAAGCGTGGCTACCCATTCGTGACCGCTCCCAGCCGATAGTGGAGGCTGCGTCCATTGTGCTGGGCCTGCAGCTGACCAAACCTTGGCTATGGGACACGCTGTCCGGGAAAGAGCAGGCCCAAGTGGCTGATTGGCTGCAGGGTTCCTCGAGGAGCGTCTGCGTAGACAACAATTGGGTGCTTTTCCAAGTGCTGATCGCCGAGTTCCTGGCTGGTGCCGGCCTGGAGCACAACGCGGCACAGATCGATCATGGCCTGAAGCGCCTTGAAGACTGGTACGTCGGCGATGGGTGGTACCGGGACGGTGATAACGATGGCACGGGCGATTTCTTCGACTATTACTGCGGCTGGGCCCTCCATCTCTATCCGGTTTTGTGGTCGGAGTTTGCAGCCCACCGGCACCCGGAAGCCGAAGCCAGGTCCGAGATCTACAGGGCCCGGCTCGCCGAGTTCCTGGACCACCATCCGAGCTTTTTCGGCGGGAACGGCGCTCCGGTTTTCCAGGGCCGCTCACTGATCTACCGCTACGCCGCCGTGGCTCCCGTTTTCCTCGGGGAGGCCATCTGCGCGACGCCCCTTAACCCCGGCCAGAGTCGCCGGATTGCCAGCGGTGCCGCAAAGTTCTTCCTCGACGGCGGAGCTTACGACGGCGGGCTTCCGTCACTTGGGTGGCTCGGCGCCTTTGACCCGATGACCCAGGAATACTCCGGCCCAGCGTCGCCGTACTGGACCTCCAAGGCGTTCGTGGGACTCCTCCTTCCGGCCGATCACCCGGTGTGGACGGCCGTCGAAGAGCCCTCGCCCTTGGAATCCATGGATGCCGTGCGGCACTCGGTTGGCCCCAATTACTTGCTCCACTCAACGGCTGCGGACGGCATCGCGCGCGTGCTCAACCACGGGAGCGACAAATACTACGCGCCCGGCCCGGACGACCCCCACTACCGTCGTCTCGCCTATTCGAGCCACACCGCGCCGCTCTTCACGGAGGACCCCGTGGACAACCACTTCGCAGTCCTCGATGCCACCGGGACGCCCAGCCGCCGCGCCAGGATCCACCGCCTCAAGGCCGGGCAAGGTCAGGCAGCCAGCTGGCACGCGCCGGTGTGGAACGACGCGGACGATCCCGCCGATTCGCCATGGCGTGTTGCAACCGGGACAGCCGCCACCGCCGGATATGAGTTGAGGATTCACGCGGTTGAGGCGCCTGACGCGCTCGGACTGCGTGTGCGCGACGGCGGCTATGCGCTCGCGGGAGTGCTGCCGCCCGGGCTTCATGATGGAGTGCTCAGCGTCGACGGACTCCATGCCCGCATGTGGCCGCTGTTCGGATACTCAGGCAGTGGGACTTTCCGCGCCGAGGGTGTGTCGCCGCTCGGCCCGCATGCCGCTTGTGGATATGTGGAGGGGCAGCTGACAGGCCGTCGCAGCATTTTCGCCTCCCTCGCGTACGTGGGAGGCAAGGCACCCGGGGCGGTTCCTGCCGCCGTCGTAATTGACGACGACGGAGGTCGCGTTAGCGGGCATGTCACCCTCTCGAGCGGGCAACAACTCCAAGTCACGTTCGCCTTCTGAACGCGGTGTTCCCGCCCCCCTATTCCTGGGCCGCTATTCCTGGGCCCGGGGGAATCTTGACTGAATCTTGAGATGACCCGGCGTCCTTCTTGAGGGCCCCGTCCCATGGTTGAACTATCAGCCAATGGAGCTGATGGGAACTTTCAGGAAGGACCACCGAAATGCCTGACCAGATCGCAGCCACGCCCCTGAATACCGGTGCTGCACATGTGAAGTCCGATCCCCTCGGCGGCTCCGCGGAGGCTGGCGCCCATGGAAGCGAAGTCCTCGGCCAGAACCGTGCGGTCACTACCGTCCGCGAGCAGTTTAACCCTTTGGGTGTGGGGCTTCGGAGCATCTGGCCGCAGTCGGTGTGTGGTTTTTAGCAGCGTTCGAGTGGCACCATGGTGACAGGTCACAAAATAATAAGGAGGCTTGTCATCAAAGAGGAGATGAAGAAGGCCGCTGATGTGGCCGAGGATGCCTCGAATTCACGTGCTCTGGAGATTCTTGCCCGGGCTGGATACGTCGTCAGCGGCCTGCTGCACCTGCTTATCGGGGCCATTGCGTTTCAGCTCGCCTTTGGGCGCGGTGGTGAAGCTGACGTCAGCGGGGCTGTTGCCCAGCTGGCCGCACAACCGGTGGGTCCTATCCTGCTTTGGGCGTGCTTCTGCGCCTGTGCGGCCTTGGCTCTGTGGCAACTGGGCAACGCGATCCTGGGCTACCGCAAGGAATCGGACAACAAGCTTTCCAAACGGCTGTCAGCTGTGGCCCAGGCAATCGTATTTGCCGGCCTGGCGGCCACCATCCTGTCCTTCATCCAGGGCAAGGGGCAAAATAGTCGGGAATCTGCGAGCGATGTAACTGTTGCACTCTTGAAAGCGCCATTCGGGATAGTCCTGCTTGTCGCAATTGGTGCGGGCATCATGATCACCGGCGTGGTGTTCGCCGTGCGTGGTTTCATGCGGACCTTCGAAAAGGACCTCGCACTGTCCTTCAAGGAGCCGGTCCGCAAGTTCCAGTCCGGTGTCGGCATCGTGGGCTACATTGCCAAGGGCATAGCCCTGCTGCTCGTGGGCCTGTTGGTGGTCATAGCTGCGGTTCGCGTTCAACCCGAGCAATCCACTGGCCTTGATGGGAGCTTGCGGGCCCTGAGGGAGCAGCCCTATGGGCCGTACCTTTTGGCAGCGGTTGCCGTGGGCCTGATCGCCTACGGGCTGTTCCTCATGGTGAAGGCCAAAACCCTCCGGACCTAGCCTCCACTGCGCGTTTAGGGTCGATAGTGCTTGGGTACAGCCAACGGTAGCGTCGAAAGCCGGAAATCAGACATCTGAGAAAGGCCAGAACCATGACTCAAACCGGTCCAAACCACAGCGAACAGCAAGCCAACGGGGAGCAGGGGGACCATCGCCTCACCTCCGCACCCAAGGATCCCCGCAGCGGATACCACTCCGATGAATTTCCCCAGCAGGAACAGGAACAGCCTGGCCTGACCAAGCCTTTGAATCCCCAGCCCGATCATGGCGAGTCCAGCTATGTAGGGCACGGCCGCCTCCAGGGCAAAAAGGCCCTGATCACGGGCGGTGATTCAGGCATCGGTGCTGCTGTAGCCATTGCGTATGCCCGCGAGGGAGCCGACGTCGCCATCAGCTACCTGCCGGAGGAAGAGGAAGACGCGAAGTCGACGGCGGAATGGATCCGTGAGTGCGGAGCGCAGGCAGTGCTGATGCCAGGCGATGCGCGCGAGGAAAAGTTCGCGGCGGAGATCGTGGAGCGCACGGTGCAGGAGTTGGGCGGCCTTAACGTCGTCGTCCTGAACGCCGCGTACCAAAAGAACCGTGAGGGGTTGGAGACCATCCCCACCGAGGAATTCGACCGCGTCTTCAAAACCAACCTGTACTCGCTGATCTGGACAGCACAGGCCGCGATTCCGCATCTCCGCCCCGGAGCGTCGATCATTGTCACGGCGTCCATCCAGGCCTTTAATCCTTCTGCCCAACTTGTGGACTATGCCATGACGAAGGCTGCCCAAGTAGCCTTTACCAAAGCCATGGCCGAGGAACTCGGCCCGAAGGGAATCCGCGTTAACGCCGTGGCCCCAGGCCCGATTTGGACACCGTTGATCCCCGCCACGGAATGGCCCGACAAGCTTCCAACGTTCGGCCAGGACACGCCGCTGGGCCGTGCCGGGCAACCTGCGGAGCTGGCGCCCGCTTATGTGCTCCTCGCTTCTGATGAAGGCTCATACATTTCAGGCGCTGTGCTTCCCGTGACCGGCGGCAAGGGCCTCTGATCCAAGACAAGGGAGGGGTATGCGCATGATTGCCGTGCTGGTCATCGACATGCAGAACGCCTTTTTCGAAGAACCTGCCCTGAAACGTCGACAGGAAGAAGTAGTCGCGGCTTGCAACTCACTGACCAGCGCAGCGCGGGAGGCAGGTGCAAACGTCCTCTTGGTAGGTACCCAGCATGAGCGGGACAAGTCCACGTGGAGCCTGAACATGCTGGACGATGACCAAGGCTTCATCTTCAGGGAGAGTGAGCAGGCCGCGTTCGTTCCGGGCCTCGTTACGGCCGACTTTCCACAGATGGTGAAAACGCGGGACAGCGCCTTCATGGGCACCGACTTGGGGATGCGCCTCCGGAACTGGGGCGTGGACACCGTCATTCTGGCCGGAGTCTCTGCCCACAACTGCATTGCGCAGACAGCCGCTGATGCTTTCGCACATAACATCCGGGTGATTTACGCGGCCGATGCCATTGCAACAGAGAACCCGGAGGCTGCCGAAGCAGTCCTCCGGGTTCTTACCCGTGAATATCGCCAGCGGGTCTTGCCGCTTGACGAGGCGCTGAAGCTTCTCAAGGACCCCTAAGGATGGCCCGATCCGGAAGCTTCGTCATCCGGTTCGGACGAGAACGGCCTGTCTTCGGGGGTGTCTTCCGTGTTGCTTTCATCGAGCTCCGCGTCCGCGGACGGCACGGTCTTCTCGGCGTAGTCACCTTCGGTGTAGTCCCCGCCAGCATCTTTCTTCAGGGCATCAGGCGATGCGCCGGCGGCGCCATAGTCACCTTCTGAGTATTGGCCCTCGAGATCGTCCTGGTTGGTGTTGGGCGTGGTTTCGTCAGCCATGGTGGGTCCGGCGTCCTCCTGTGGCCAGGCCGTAAATCAGCAGGACGATAATGGATCCGCCGATGGCCAGGAGCCATGTCCGAATGGCGAAGAATTCTGTCAGTCCCTCGCCGAAGATCAGGCCGCCGATCCAGCCGCCCAAGAGGGCGCCAACGACGCCCAGCAGCAAGGTAACCAACCAGCCGCCTCCCTGGCGGCCCGGAAGAATAAGCTTTGCGATAGCACCAGCCAAAAGGCCGAGCAAAAGAAAACCAAAGAAACCCATTTTTGCTCCTACTTTCTTGTTGATGGAAATTCCATGAACTCGTGAAGCGGTTCAGTTCATCGGTTGTCAGTTCCAGCGGTTAAGCGCTGCAACAGAACCACGTGAGGCCCAGCGGAATATGGGGCGGGACGTTTTTTGCAAACGTCGATTAAATTGTTAAATGCAGCCAAAAGCACTCCTGTCCGCACGCCTGTCCACCGGGCCGGACCGTGGTCCTACAACAGCAACGCTAGCGGGTCCCGGGAACAACAGCAAGTAACCTGACTATTTTGCCGCTTGTAGCCCTTTGCCCCGCGAACTGAGGTGGTATGACGTTGAAATCCGCTACTTGTAGCTACTTGTCGCCGAAGGCGTCCTTCGCGGCGTCCTTAACTTTCTCGCCAGCCTGCTTCACGTTGGCCGACGCTTGCTCGCCCGCGCCCTCGGCCTGGAGGTCCCTGTCGCCGGTCGCTTCGCCGGTCTTTTCCTTGACCTTGCCGGCCGCTTCTTCCGCAGCATTCTTGATCTTGTCATCCAGTCCCATGGTTTTCACTCCTCGGGTTGCGATGTGGTTGCCGCCTGCGGGTTTTCCGCTGGTTGGCATTAAAGTTTAGTCCTCTTTTTCAATTCAGCAAATGATCGTTAACCGACCATCCCTGAATGTGCGCGTGACAGCGGGTGGTGGCCGGACTAGTGTCGTAGGAATAGCACCTCGAAAGGAGTTGATCCTGTGAAAGGGAAAGCATTGTTCGCCGCCGGCGTCGCTGTCGGCTATGTGTGGGGGTCCAAGTCCTGGCCGGAGGTGTACCGGCGCGTTCGCGGAGGCGCCCAAAAGGTCTGGAAGAACCCGGAAGTTCAAGAGAACGTCCATCAGGCCACCGAGGCCGTCCAGGAAACAGTCCCTGACATCCTGGATAACCTCTACGCTGCGGGCAGAAAGTTCCTGGAGAGGGCCGAGGCGATGTTTCCGGGCATTTTGGAGTCCAAGTCCGGGCCACATAGCGGCTCCAGCACCGGCTCCACTGCCTCTTCTCCTACCACTGGTTCCACCTCAACTGGTTCCACCTCAACGCCGCCAGTCAGGCCGGATGTAGTCTCCGATCCTGCGCTCGATGACACCACGGGAAGCGATTGGACGGACGAGGGCGGTGCCGCGCCAGAAGGGCCAGCGACCAACACGCCGCCCAAGCCCTGACCTCCGCAAGGTTCCTGCCCAACGGCAGGGCCGTCCGACGTCGAGCGTTAAGTGGCGCGCTCGACGACTGACAGGATGGCTTCGCCCAACTCATGTGGCTTGGTGAACTGCGGCCAATGTCCCGTGGGCAGGTCAACGTAATCGACGTCCCGGATGCGTGCGAGTTCCGCCGTGAACGGGTGCCCGGCGTCCATCCATTCCTGAAGCAGCGACGACGGGAACTGGCAGGTGATGATGGTGGCCGGGACGTCATAGCGCCGTACGTCGTGAAGATGTTGTTGGTCGAAGGCGACGCCTTTGGGTTCCGGGATGGCCCGTGCGCGGAAGGCTTCCTTGAGGTCATCGGTCAGGTCGATGAGGTCGGCGTCCTCGAAGCCTTCCCATGGGGGTAGCGGGATTTCGTCGCCGTCATCGGGCAGTTCATCATTGATCACGCCGCCCTCACCGAGTGGGCCGCTGTCCACATAGATGGCGCGGTCCACGCGGTCCGGCCGGGCGTCAACGACGCCGTGGATGATAGCGCCGCCGCCTGAGTGGCCTACCAGAACCACCGTGCCGGAGAGGGAATCCACCTTCTCCACCACGGCGTCGATGTGCGTGCGAAGGCCAATTCCGGCGCGTGGAGCGTCAACAGCCTCCAGGCCGGGAAGCGTGAGGGGGTGAACCGAGTGCCCAGCCGCCACAAGAGGCGGCGTCACCTCGTCCCACGATGAAGCGTCCAACCAGAAACCGGGTACCAGGATGATGTCCATGCGGGTACCCTACGGGAGTCCACGCGAAGGATGCACTCATTTTGAAACTTATTCCCGGCCCGTCAGTTTCTCCAGGGGGCGTGCCAGTGCCATGGCGCGCGATTCCGGCGGGCTGCATGTTGGCAAACCTGCACGCCCCTTCTGATTAACCCAACTAACTGTTGCGAGTCAGTTGGGTTGAAAAAGGGGGTTGACGTCTTTCTGATCGAAGGTCATAGTTATCGTATACGATTTCGTACTCGATAAATGTTCGATCAGGAGGAGGCGCCGTGACACTGGAGTTCCGGACCCAGGAAGTCAGCCAGGACATGCTGGCCCGCACCCGCAAAGTCATTGCCGTCCACATCAATTACCCCAGCCGCGCGGCCCAGCGCGGACGCACCCCGGAGCAGCCTTCGTACTTCCTGAAGCCTCCGTCTTCACTGGCACTTGGTTCCGCGGAGGCTCCCGGAACCGTTGAGCGCCCGGCTGGTTGCGAACTGCTCGGCTACGAAGGCGAGATCGCCCTGATCATCGGCAAGTCCGCCCGTCGCGTGGGTCTCGAAGACGCATGGAGCCACGTCGAATGGGTTACCGCGAGTAACGACCTCGGCGTCTACGATCTCCGCTACGCGGACAAGGGCTCCAACGTTCGGTCAAAGGGCGGCGACGGCTTCACGCCCGTTGGCCCCGCTTTGATCCCCGCTGACGCGGTTGATCCCGCAGCCCTGCGGATCCGCACGTGGCACAACAGCGACCTCGTCCAGGACGACACCACCGAGGACCTGCTCTTCCCCTTCGCGCAGCTTGTCGCGGACCTCTCCCAGCTGCTAACGCTCGAAGAGGGCGACATCATCCTCACCGGCACCCCGGCGGGCGCTTCCGTTGCCAAGCCGGGTGACGTCGTCGAAATTGAGGTCACCGGAGGCGACTTCAGCAGCGGCCGTCTGGCCACCAAAGTAACGGAAGGTACGACGCCGTTCGCGGACTTTGGTGCCCAGCCCAAGACTGATGACACCCAGCGGGAGGAGGCCTACGGATCGCGGGAAGCTGCTGGTTTGGCGCCTGCTGCGAGTGTGCTTTCGCCCGCGTTGAAAGCGAAGCTGGAAAGTGTCGCGACCGCTACCCTTTCTTCCCAGATGCGCAAGCGTGGACTGAACAACGTGAGCATCGACGGCCTGCAGGCCACCCGCCCGGACCGCAAAGTGGTGGGCCTCGCCCGCACCCTGCGTTACGTGCCTAATCGCGAGGATCTGTTCAAGACCCACGGTGGCGGGTTCAATGCACAGAAGCGCGCCATCGATTCCGTGAACGAGGGCGAAATCCTTGTCATGGAAGCCCGCGGCGAAAAGGGCACCGGCACGGTAGGCGACATCCTCGCGCTGCGTGCCCAGGTGCGCGGCGCTGCCGCCATCATCACCGACGGCGGCGTGCGCGACTACTCGGCCGTGGCCGACCTGGAGATGCCGACCTACTTCGCGAATCCACACCCGGCAGTGCTGGGCCGCCGGCACATTCCTTGGGACACGGACATCACTATCGCGTGCGGCGGCGCCACGGTTCAACCGGGGGACATCATCGTGGCCGACTCGGACGGCATCCTGGTGATCCCGCCAGCCATCGCCGAGGAACTCGTGGAGGACTGCATCCAGCAGGAAAAAGAAGAGACGTTCATCTTCCAGATGGTCCAGGAAGGCAACAGCGTCGACGGACTTTACCCGATGAACAAGGAATGGCAGGCCAAGTTTGCCGAGTGGCAGAGCCGGCAAGGAGCCCAAGGTGACTGAAACCGCCGTCGAAAGCGCCGCCGCCCAAAGCAAGTCCCAGCAGGCGTATGCCGCCGTGAAGGCGAGGATCGTGGAGGGCACGTACACGCCGGGTTACCGGCTGGTGCTTGCCAAAATCGCAGAGGACCTGGGCTTCAGCGTCGTTCCCGTGCGGGAAGCGATCCGCCGACTGGAAGCCGAAGGGCTGGTGAAGTTCGAGCGAAACGTGGGAGCCACGGTCTCCGGCATCGACCCCACCGAGTACCTCTACACGATGCAGACGCTGAGCATCGTGGAGGGTGCCGCCACGGCGCTGTCCGCTCCGCTGATCGATTCCGTGTCCATTGCCCGGGCCCGTGCGGTGAACGAGGAGATGCGCGAGTGCCTGGAGCACTTCGATCCCGTCCGCTTCACGGCGCTCAATCAGGACTTCCACAGCGTCCTGTTTGAACACTGCCCCAATCCGCACATTCTGGACCTCGTTCACCGGGGATGGAACCGCCTGGCGTCCCTGAGGTCCTCCACGTTCCGGTTCGTTCCCGGCCGCGCCCAGGAATCGGTGCGCGAACACGAGGAGCTGCTTCAGCTCATCGAGTCTGGAGCAGACGCCGACACGATCGAACACGCCGCCCGCCGGCACCGCGCTGCCACCCTCGACGCATACCTGGCACAAGCAAATCAGTAAGACAACACAGTTAGGACTTCAACGATGACGACCCCTGTAGAAACAACAGCAAAGCATTACGTACCTGAGAACCTGCCTACGCACATCCAGCACTTCATCAACGGTGAGTTCGTTGACTCGGTGTCGGGCAAGACCTTCGATGTCCTGGACCCCGTGTCCAACCAGAATTACGCCACTGCTGCGGCTGGCCAGAAGGAAGACATCGACCTCGCCGTCGCCGCCGCCCGCGAAGCGTTCGTCAACGGCCCGTGGCCGAAGATGAAGCCGCGCGAACGCGCCCGCGTGCTGAACAGAATCGCCGACGCCGTGGAGACGCAGGAGGAGCGCCTCGCGGAGCTGGAGACCTTTGATACGGGCCTGCCGATCACCCAGGCCAAGGGGCAGGCGTTGCGTTCAGCTGAGAACTTCCGCTTCTTCGCGGACCTGATCGTGGCACAGTTCGACGACGCCATGAAGGTCCCGGGGTCGCAGATCAATTACGTGAACCGCAAGCCGATCGGCGTCGCCGGCCTGATCACTCCGTGGAACACCCCGTTCATGCTCGAGTCCTGGAAGCTCGCCCCGGCCCTCGCCACCGGCAACACCGTGGTGCTCAAGCCTGCCGAGTTCACGCCGCTCTCTGCCTCGCTGTGGGCGACCATCTTCAAGGATGCCGGCCTGCCGGACGGTGTGTTCAACCTGGTCAACGGCCTGGGCGAGGAAGCCGGCGACGCACTTGTGAAGCACCCGGACGTGCCACTGATCTCCTTCACTGGCGAGACCACCACGGGCCAGACGATCTTCCGCAACGCCGCAGCCAACCTCAAGGGTCTGTCCATGGAACTCGGTGGTAAGTCCCCGTGTGTCGTGTTCGCTGACGCCGACCTGGATGCAGCGATCGACTCCGCCCTGTTCGGTGTGTTCTCGCTCAACGGCGAGCGCTGCACGGCTGGCTCCCGTATCCTCGTCGAGCGCGCTATCTACGACGAATTCTGCGAAAAGTACGCCGCCCGGGCCAAGAACATCGTGGTAGGTGACCCACACGATCCCAAAACCCAGGTCGGCGCGTTGGTCCACCCGGAGCACTACGAAAAGGTGGCATCGTACGTGGAGATCGGCAAGTCCGAAGGCCGGCTGCTGGCCGGTGGCGGCCGCCCGGAGCATCTCCCCGAAGGCAACTACATCGCACCCACGGTGTTTGCCGACGTCGCGCCTGACGCGCGCATCTTCCAGGAGGAAATCTTCGGTCCCGTCGTGGCCATCACCCCGTTCGAGAACGACGACGAAGCGCTCGCCTTGGCGAACAACACCAAGTACGGCCTGGCGGCCTACATCTGGACGCAGAACCTGACGCGGGCCCACAACTTCTCGCAGAACGTCGAGGCCGGCATGGTGTGGCTCAACAGCCACAACGTCCGCGACCTGCGTACCCCGTTCGGCGGCGTCAAGGCTTCTGGCCTTGGCCACGAGGGTGGCTACCGCTCGATCGACTTCTACACCGACCAGCAGGCCGTGCACATCACGCTCGGTTCAGTCCACACGCCCAAGTTCGGCGCCTAGTCCTACCCTTTCAACGAAGAGAGATCATCATGAGCAACCCATTCACCGGCCCCATCCCCACCCCAACAGTTCCCGCTCCGGACATCGTTCGCTGCGCCTACCTGGAACTGGTGGTCACGGACCTGGCCAAGTCCCGCGCGTTCTACGTAGACCTGCTCGGCCTGCATGTCACCGAAGAGGACGAGAACACCATCTACCTGCGCTCCTTCGAGGAGTTCATCCACCACAACCTGGTCCTGCGCAAGGGCCCGGTTGCCGCTGCTGCCGCCTTCGCGTACCGCGTGAAGTCCCCGGCAGAAGTGGACGCCGCCGAGGCGTACTACCGCGAACTGGGCTGCCGGGTTGAGCGCCGGAAGGAAGGCTTCACCAAGGGCGTGGGCGATTCCGTCCGCGTGGAGGATCCGCTGGGCTTCCCGTATGAGTTCTTCTACGAGGTGGATCACGTTGAGCGCCTGACTCAGCGCTATGACCTCTACTCCGCCGGAGAGCTGGTCCGCCTGGACCACTTCAACCAGGTCACCCCGGACGTCCCGCGTGGCCGCAAGTACCTGGAGGACCTCGGCTTCCGCGTCTCGGAGGACATCAAGGATTCCGACGGCGTCACCTACGCCGCGTGGATGCACCGGAAGCAGACCGTGCACGATACCGCCCTGACCGGCGGCAACGGCCCGCGCCTGCACCACATCGCCTTCTCCACGCACGAGAAGCACAACATCATCCAGATTTGCGACAAGATGGGTGCCCTGCGCATCTCCGACAGGATCGAACGTGGACCCGGGCGCCACGGCGTGTCCAACGCGTTCTACCTTTACATCCTGGATCCGGATGGCCACCGCGTGGAGATCTACACCCAGGACTACTACACCGGCGATCCCGACAACCCCACGGTCACCTGGGACGTCCACGACAACCAGCGCCGCGACTGGTGGGGCAACCCCGTGGTTCCCTCCTGGTACACGGAGGCCTCCCTGGTCCTGGACCTGGACGGCAACCCGCAGCCCGTGATCGAGCGGGAAGAGAAGTCCGAAATGGCCGTCACCGTGGGCGCCGACGGGTTCTCCTACACCCGCCCCGAAGGCGCCGCAGGCGTGGCCGCTGAAGGCTTCAAGTTGGGAGCCCAGGTCTAAACCATGTTGGACGCGAAGACGATCGAAGCCATTGCCGACGAACTGCTCGAGGCCGGCCGGAACCGCAAACCGGTGCCGCGCCTCACCGCCCGCTACCCCGATATGACGGTGGAGGATTCCTACGCCGTGCAGCAGTTGTGGCGGCGCCGGAACGAGGAAGCCGGGCGCACGTTGGTGGGGCGCAAGATCGGCCTCACGTCCAAAGCCATGCAGGCCGCCACGGGCATCACCGAGCCGGACTACGGTGCGATTTTCGACGACATGGTCCTCGAAACCGGGTGCTCAGTGCAGTGGGACAAGTACACGCACCCGCGGGTGGAGGTGGAGTTGGCCTTCGTGCTGAAGGACGGGCTCAAGGGTCCGGGCTGCACGATCTTCGATGTCCTCAACGCCACCGACTACGTGGTTCCGGCCCTCGAAATCCTGGACTCCAGGATCGAAATGGAGGGCCGGACCATCGTGGACACCATCTCGGACAACGCCGCGATGGGCGCCATGGTGGTGGGCGGCCGCCCGGTGCGGCCCGACGCCGTCGACCTCCGCTGGGTGTCCGCGATCCTGTACAAAAACCAGACCGTGGAAGAGACCGGAGTGGCCGCCGGAGTGCTGGATCACCCGGCCAACGGGGTGCACTGGCTGGCCAACAAAATCGCCGCGCACGGGGACTCGATGAAGGCTGGAGATATCATCCTGGCGGGCTCGTTTACCAGGCCCCTGTGGGTGTACAAAGGTGATACCGTACACGCGGACTACGGACCCTTGGGAGTCGTGACATGCAATTTCGACTGAGCCCCACCTTCTATTCGGCCCTATCGGAGGCTGGCCGTCCGTTAGCTGGCATGTGGGTTTGTTCCGGTAGTCCGCTGGTGGCTGAAGTCTGCGCGGGTTCCGGGCTGGACTGGCTATTGATCGACGCCGAGCACAGCCCCAATGGCCTCGAATCGATCCTTGCGCAGCTCCACGCTGTGAGTGGTTACCCCATTCAGGCCATGGTCCGGCCGCCGGTCAACGACACCGTGGTCATCAAGCAATACCTGGACCTTGGGGTGCAGAACCTCCTGATTCCCATGGTGAATTCCGCTTTCGAGGCCGCGTCCGCAGTGGCAGCCGTCCGCTATCCGCCGCTGGGCGTTCGTGGTGTGGGTTCCGCTCTGGCCAGGGCTTCGCGCTGGAACCGGGTTCCGGACTACCTGGCTGCCGCTTCGGAATCGATCAGCCTCACAGTGCAAATCGAATCCGAGGCAGCGGCTTCGGCAGTGGAGGAAATCCTGGCCGTCGACGGCGTGGACGGCATCTTCCTGGGCCCCTCGGACCTCGCAGCTTCCATGGGTTTGCTGGGACAGCAGGAAAATCCCTTGGTGAGGGCCGTCGTCGAGCATTGCCTCGAAGCCGCCAAAGCGGCGGGCAAGCCAGCCGGCGTCAACGCCTTCAACCCGGACACTGCCCGCGCCTATCTCGACGCCGGTGCCTCCTTTGTGCTGGTGGGCGCCGATGTCGCGGTTCTGGCCCGGGCGTCGGAAGGGTTCGCTTCGACGTTCATTCCCGTGTCCGAAACGGCGGAGCGCGACAGCTACTGACCCACCCAACTGAGTCGCACTTAAGCGCGTTTACAGGCCTCAAAACGCGCTTAACTGCGACTTAGTTGGGTGCGGCGGGGGTGTCTTTCCGCGCCATGTACCACTCCGTGAATTCGCGGGCCCGGCCGTCCTCTGCGAAACGGATGACCCAGAGGTTGTCATAGGTGGGCTCGTCGTTGAGGTAGGTGGTCACGGCTTGGACGAAAGCCGTGTCCCCATCTTGGCCAAGGAGCGTCCACTCGAACGTCCAATCATCGGGTCTATCACCAGCGTCCGTCCATGCCTTCACGATTTCTTGGTGGCCGTTCCACGGTGATTCGCTGTTCGGCCGATCATGGTAGATGGCGTCCTCGGTGAACAATGCCCGGATGTCATCGGGATCGTTCGAGGTCCACGCGCGTATGTATTGGCTCATCCAGGAGTTCACGTCGCTCATTCCTCCGTTCTACCCTCCACCACCCGTGGGTTCAACGATGTCCTGCGGGGTAAGTGGGAAGCCTTCTACGCTGACCGGGCGAGGCCACGGCTGGACCGGCGGATGTGGTCCTGTGTCAGTCCAGTCAGCGAGGCAAGTTCAAGGTCGTCGCAGGCCTGGGTTTGCAAAGCCATGACAATCAAAGCTTCGCGGCGTTCCGTGATCTGGTCGCGGTGCCTTTCTGCCGCCTTCAACTCCTCGCTCTTGGCCTTCAATGCGTCGAGTTGTGCGTTGCGGGGGAGCCCGCTCGCATGGAGGTCGTCATAAGCCAAGCCGATGGTCCGTACAGCCCGAACATTTTCACCTGTCACCGCCGAGACGGTTGCCAACGTGAGCCCATCCTCCAAGGCCTGGGCGATCATCTCGTTCCGGGCCGCGGTCAGTGTGCGGATCGCGCTGGACGCATGGGAGAGGAGTTGCCGATGGGCGGCGAGGGCGCGCGTGATCCTGGCGTGCTCCCCCTTAACCGCAGCCTGTGGCCCCGCGGGTGTTCTGGCGCGATACGTGTACCGCCCGGTGCCTGACCGGCCTGAAACGGAAACGGTTGTTGCTCGCATTGGCTCCCTTTCCGACGATTGGCGAACACTTCTGAGCTATGAATCTAGGCTGCGTTCACTGAGCCACGGAAATACCAAAACCGAGTGAACCCATAAGCAAAGTGCATGGAAGCAGGTCATAAGGGTCCCTTATTGATCCACGCACATTAGGTCTTATCCACAGCGCCCGCGGATCCCTAGTCTCGAAAAAGGGGATACGCGAATCCGCGCGTCCTGAGTTCCACATTCCTGGAGGAGACATGTCCGACTACATGCCGGCGTCGAGGGTCACCCGCATCAAGTCCTCAGCCAGCGTTGCGGCCGCTGCCCGCGTCCGCGAACTGAAAGCTGAAGGCATCCCGATCATCGACCTGACCGTCGGCGAGCCGGACTTCGACACCCCGGACCACATCAAGGCCGCAGCCATCGAGGCGATCAACGCCGGAGAGACCAAGTACACCTCGGTGACCGGCACGCCCGAGTTGCAGACCGCCATCCTGCGCAAGGTCGAAAGCCACAGTGGCCACCATTACGAGCGAAACCAGCTGACCATCGGCGGCGGCGCCAAGCAGGTCCTCTACGTTGCGCTCATGGCCTCGCTCAACGAAGGCGACGAAGTGATCGTTCCCGCGCCGTACTGGGTTTCCTACCCAGACATGGTCCTGGCCAACGATGGCACCCCGGTGATCGTTCCTTGCGGCGAAGATACAGGCTTTAAGCTGACCCCCGCTGCCCTGGAAAAAGCCATCACGCCCAAGACCAAGTGGCTTATCCTCAACGCGCCGTCCAACCCGACAGGCGCCGTTTACTCCCGCGAGGAACTACAGGCACTCGGAGCGGTCCTCGAGGAGCACCCGCACGTCTTCATCCTCACCGACGAGATCTACGACGAAATCCACTTCGGCGATGGCCGCGTCACCAGCCTGGTCACGGCAGCCCCGGCTCTCAAGGACCGCATCCTGCTGGTCAACGGTGTGTCCAAGGCGTACGCCATGACTGGCTGGCGCCTCGGCTACGGCGTGGGACCCGCGCCGCTTATCGCGGCCATGAACAAACTGCAGTCCCAGACGTCGTCGTGCCCCTCGTCGATTAGCCAGGCTGCAGCAACAGCGGCGCTGAATGGCGATCAGTCATTCGTCCGCGACAGTGTGGAGGTTTACCGCAAACGCCGGGACGCCGCCGTCGAAGGTCTCAACGCCATCAACGGACTGTCCGTCGCTCCAGCGGACGGTGCCTTCTACGCGTACGTGAACTGCTCGGGCGTCATCGGTAAGACCACGCCAAGCGGCAACGTCATCGAGAACGACCAGGACTTCACGCTCTACCTGCTGGACGCCGCTCGCGTGGCCGTCATCCAGGGCTCGGCCTACGGCCTGGGGCCCTACTTCCGGATCTCCTTCGCCACTTCGCTGGAGACCATCAACGCCGGCGTGGACTCGATCCGCGACGCCGTCAACGCACTGTCCTAAGCCCCACAGAAAGATCCCTCAAATGATCCACGTTAAGACCAAGTTCGAGCGGCCTGATGCAGACGTCGTCAGCCGCCTCGCTGCCTTTTCCTCAGCGACCATCCACGAAGCACAGGGCCGCCGCGGTGCCTTGAGCTCCAGGATCAAACCGATCGACCGCTCCATGTCCTTCTGCGGCCCGGCTGTTACGGTCTCTTGTGCCCCGCAGGACAACCTGATGCTCCAGGTTGCCATCCACTATGCACAGGCCGGCGACGTCGTCCTGGTCGGGGCGCAGGAAATGACCGAGGCCGGCACGTTCGGCGACGTCCTGGGCAACGCCATGAAGGCCAAGGGCATCGCCGCGATGGTCACCGATTCCGGCGTGCGCGATACCCAGGACCTGATCGAACTCGGCCTGCCTGTGTTCTCCGGCAGCGTCAGCATCAAAGGCACGGTCAAGGAAACCCTCGGCCCGATCAACCACCCCATCGTCTTCGGCGACGAAATCATCTACCCGGGCGATATCCTCCGCGGTGACGCCGACGGCGTGGTGGTTGTCCGTCGCGAGGAGGCCGAGGAAGTCATCGCGCTGTCCCAGGCCCGTGACGACCACGAGCGAGAACTCATCAAGCTGTACCACGATGGCGGCAACACCATCGAGCTCTGCGGCCTGACGGAGAAGCTCAAGGAGAAGGGCCTCCTGGTCGAAGACTAACCATCCGCGAAGGGCCGGTCGCGCGCCTGAAAGGCGTTGCGGCCGGCCCTTTCCTGACTCCGCGCCCCGGGTTCTTGACTCCGCAATCGGACGGGCTCGGGCGGCGCTCGTGCGGCGCTCGGGCATGGGAAAGGCGCCTTGCCAGTGGCAGGGCGCCTTAGGGTGCTGCAGCTTTTGTTGGTGTACGACGGCGGCTGGCCGGGTTTCCCCGGCCTGACGCTCTAGTCGAGTCCGGAGTGTCCGGGACGGGTGTCCACCAGGTGCCATTCGATGCTGCTGCCGGCGTGGGCGGGCATCAGGCTTCCTTCGAAGACGAACAATGGTTCACCAATGCCACCGATCGGACGCCAAAAACCATTCCGTGGGCAGTGAAATCCGGTTCGTGCGCTGATCGTTCCGCGGGTTGGATTCGAAACCCATCCGGCTGTGCTGATCTTTTTCACCGTTTTTTCCTTTGAACTTGCCCGCGGAATCCGTGAGCTGCTTTCGAATTTCTTGCTAATTCGATATTAGGAAATTAAAGCGGCGTTGAATAAGACCAAAGTTGTCTGTCCAGATAAGGCTTTGTTATGGATGGGCTGGCAGCCGTACGGGGTCGGTTCCGTACTTGTTGATCAGTTGTTGGTGCAGCATCTCCTTGACCACCAGGAGCACGGCCGAGGCAGCTTCGGAGAGCGGCTCGTGGTCTGGAGTGCAGAGGGCGATCTTGCTCTGCAGGCCAGGCTCGATGATCCTCAACACCTTGAAATCCTGGTCCGGGAAGAGAGCATCGGCAGCAGATTTGGGCAGGACAGTGCCGCCCAGGTTCGCGCGGATAAGCCGGATCAGCGACGGCACAGACTCCACTTCCCCCACCAGGCGGAGCGGCAGGTCCTGGTCGGCCAAGCCCTTCTCAATGAGCTGGCGCAGAGTGTGGTTCTTCTCGGGAAGGAACAAGCCCACTGTGCTGGCTTCTGCCAGGGTGACGGTGTCCTTGCCGTGGTTGACGTCCACGTCCGGGTGCACCACCAGATGCAGGTCTTCAACGATCATGGTGGTGAACTGTACGCCGCGGATTTTGCCGGGCTCGTAGATGAGCGCCATGTCGAGGCGGCCGTTCTTGATGGCCTCGCTCAGCACGCCGCCGAAAATCTCCGTCAGGTGGACCACGACATCCGGGTAGCGTCGTCCGACTTCCCTGATGATCTGGGGCGTCAGGCTGGAGGCCATGCTGTATGGCGCGATCGCGATGGAAACCCTGCCGGAGGGTGCAGCTCCAGACGTGGCGACGTCCTGCCGGGCTTGTTCAACCAGGCGGAGGATGGACTGGGCATGGCGGTACAGCGTGTGCCCGGCTGCGGTGGGCTCAACACCTTGTTTGCTGCGGATCAGGAGCCGCTGTTTGAGGTCGTTCTCCAGCGCGGATACCTGCTGGCTGAGCGCAGGCTGGGCAACGTGCAGGGCGGCGGCGGCCTTGGTGATGCTTCCCGAATCCACGATCTGCACGAAGTATGAAAGCTTTCGTGTGTCCATGATTCTGCCTTCCTAGAGAGCCACGTCCCCGGGTGGCATGCCATAAGGAAATTCTATCCGGGCAACACTGGGACCCATGCCACAGTACAGGGTGGTGCAGGTCATAACGGAGAGCTATCACGGGATAGCTATTAGGTCTTTGTGCAACGTGGTTGACCGGTGCGAGACTTCTAGAAAGAACTTCAGGCAACGCTTTGGAATCCACAAGCGTCCGACATTTACCGGGAATTCAACTAATCCTCGAGCGGATTATTCATGTCCTTCCCGGAACTGAATGCAAAACCACGGAAAGAGAACCACGTGAACCCGACAATTGATCTTGTAGCGGATCTTGGAGAGGGATTTGGCGCCTACACCATTGGCGACGATTCCGAGCTCCTGGAGATCGTAACAAGCGCCAATATCGCATGCGGGTTCCACGCCGGTGACCCGGACATCATGGCCTCCACTGTTGCTGAGTGCGTTCGCCGTGGCGTAGGCATCGGGGCCCACCCGAGCTTCCCGGACTTGCGTGGTTTCGGCCGGCGCGACATGGGCCTTACTGCCAGTGAAGTACAGAACGATGTGCTCTACCAGCTCGGCGCCTTGAACGGCTTTGCCGCCTTCCACGGCACCAAGATCACCCACATCGCTCCCCACGGCCGCCTGGGCAACCTCGTGGCTGTTCGCACCGACTACGCCCAAGCTGTTGCGGAGGCTGCAGCGCGGGTGGACAACGAGCTCATCGTGGTGGCGCAGGAAGGCGAACTGGCCAAGGCAGCGCGCAACGCGGGACTGGACGTGGCAATCGTGGGCATCGTGGACCGTGGTTATCAGGAAGACGGCACGCTGGTTCCCCGCAGCTGGCCCGGTGCCGTTTTGCACGATCCCGCAGAGATCGTGGAGCGGACCCTGCGCATGGTTGTCGAAGGCAAGATCCGCTGCGCCAACGGCGTGGACATGGATATCGACGTCGACACCGTCCTCCTGCACGGGGACAACCCCGGCGCCGTGGAACTGGCCCGCTTGATCCGCTCCGAGCTCGTGTCCGCAGGCGTCCACATCGCCCCGCTGGCCGAGGTAATGGACGCCAAGAGGAAGGCGGCCTGACATGTCCGTGCTCACAGCGGCCCCCACCGAAATCTACGAATCCGGAGACTCCGCACTGCGCGTCGTGGCGATCTCGGAGGCCAGCGAAGACAACTGGCTGACCGTCCACCGCCTGGCCGATTGGCTGGAAAGCTGCGGCGCCGAGGGCCTTCATGGTGCGGTTCCTACGTACGACTCCGTGCTGGTTGAGTTCGATCCCATTCTGGTTTCCGCCCGCCAAGTGCGCGCGTTCGTCAAGCTCGGCCTCATGGAGATCGCTCATGCGGGCGGTTCGCTGAGGGCGCCCCGGGAGTTCAATGTTCCCGTGGTGTACGGCGGCGAATACGGCCCGGACCTGGGCCGTGTCGCCGAGTTTCAGGGAGTCGATCCCGAGGAAATCATCCGCCTCCACACTGAAAAGACGTACACCGTCCGCTGCTTGGGTGCACCTGCGGGCTCGCCCATGATGGACGGGCCCGCGTTCCCCAAGCCCGTTCCGCGTTTGAAGGATCCCCGGCTCAGCGTGCCGGCCGGCGCTGTGGCGGTGGCAGGTCGCCAGGCAGTCATCGCGCCTGCTGTTGCTCCCGGCGGCTGGTGTGTCATCGGCCAGACTCCGTTGTCCGTACTGAACATCCGCCGTGAACCGCTGGTCCCGTACAAGCCAGGCGACGTCCTCAGGTTCCGCCAGATCCACGCGGAGGACTTCCACACCTTCGCTGGCATGGAATTGGAGCCACTGGCGTTGGAGGTGCGGCGATGAGTGGGGAAATCCTGATCCTGCAGCCGGGCAACTCCGTGGTCACCGACCTCGGCAGGACCCGCGGACCGCGTTTCGGGCTTCCAGTCAACGGCGCCCTGGACCAGTACTCGGCCCGTGCCGCCAACATCCTGGCCGGCAACCTGGACAACGATCCCCTGGTGGAGATCACGGCCCTCGATTTTCGGGTGAAGGCCAACGCCGACATCCTTATCGCCGTCACCGGTGCCCCGCTCACGCTCACCATCGGTGGACGCCCGTGCCGCCAGTGGGAACCGGTGTCCGTCCGGGCAGGAGAAACAGTGTCCATCCGCGGAATCCACCGTGGGCTCCGCGCCTACCTGGCAATTCACGGCTCGCTGGAAGCCGAAACGCTGCTGGGCAGCTGCGCACCGGACACCGTGGTGGGCTTCGGACTTCAGCTTCGGGAAGGAACCACGCTCCCCACCCGTAGGAGCGTGGGCCCAGTACGCCAGCCGTACTTTGACCTTCCACTCTTCAGGCTGGGCCTTGAACGGCCCAGCATGGGAACAGATCTGTTGGTCGACGTGACCGACGGGCCGGACGTCGCCGAGTTTGGCGAATCCGGCGAGCTGCTCTTCACCTCGGAGTACGCCGTGAGCGGCCGCAGCAACCACATCGGCCTGCGGCTGGGCGGACAACTGCCGGAAAGAACCTCCAGCGGTGAGGTGCTTTCACGCGGAGTGCCAGTGGGCGCCGTCGAGGTTCCCTCGAGGGAAGAGCTGCTGGTACTGCATCGGGGACGAGGCGTCACGGCCGGGTATCCCGTTCTTGCAGTAGTAACCAGCACCGGACTGGATGTCCTGGCCCAAGCAAGGCCAGGGGACAAAGTCCGTTTTCGGAAAACCACAGTGGCAGAAGCAACTGCCGCGCATCGACGCTCGCGGGCCCAACTGGAAACCCTCCGCGAATCCGTCAACACCGTCTTCGGACTCCTCGGCATCGGATGCCGTCCCCAATGGCAGGACCTACCAGTTGCGGCATGCAGCTAAAAACCCTGTCGTCATACCAGTAGGCGTTGCTACGCTCATCTCAGTAAGGAAAAGTCATGACCGCAAGCACCAACGCTGCGCCAGCGCAGCATGAGCGGCTCACGGGCCGCCAAACCCGCAAGGTTGTCACCGCAGGTTGTGTTGGCATCTTCGTGGAACTCTACGACAACGGCATTTTCGCCTTCATGGCGGGAACGCTGGCCCTGGTCTTCCTGGCCCCCGGCAACCCGGACAATGCACTGCTCTTCGTGTTCGCCGGTTACGCAGTCTCGTTCTTCGTTCGGCCCCTGGGCGCTGTTGTTTGTGGCTACCTCGGAGACCGGATCGGCAGGCAAAAGCTACTGGTCTTCGTGATCCTCCTGATCAGTGTTGCCACGGCCGGCATCGGGCTCTTGCCGCCATATGCGGCCATTGGCATTGCCGCGCCGATCCTCCTGGTGCTATTGCGTATGCTGCAGGGCTTCTCCGTTGGCGGCGAAGCTGCCGGCGCCATGACCTTCCTTGCCGAGCACGCCCCTGAAGGCAAGCGCGGTGTCATCACTTCCTACGCCCAGATTGCCTCCTTCGCAGCACTGCTCACCGGTACGCTTGTGGCGTTCTCCATGTCCCCGTGGCTCACTCAGGCAGCCATTGACGGCGGCGGCTTCGGTTCCTTCGCCTGGCGCATCCCGTTCCTCGTCGCCATCCCCATGGGCATCATCGGCTGGTACATCCGCAAGGCCATCGCCGATACCCCCAACTTCGTAAAGCTGAAGGAAGAGGGCGGACTTTCCAAGAATCCGCTCAAGGAAGCCTTCAAGTCCGCCGAGCACCGCCGTGCCATGCTCCTGGCCCTGTTCATCCCGCTCATGAACGGCTCCGGCTACTACGTGCTGTTCTCCTACATGCCCACGTTCCTCAAGGGCAAGCAGCTTAACTTCACTATCGGCCAAGCCCTTCTGGTCACTGCCTGCAGCCTGGTTGTCATCTGCATCGCCATCCCCTTCATGGGTGCCCTCTCGGACCGTGTTGGACGCAAGAAGGTCATCGCCGGCTCGGCGATTGCCATGGCTGTCCTCGGCATCCCTTCCTACGCCCTCATTGCAACCGGTGAAATGGGCCTGGCAATCCTCGGTGCCTGCATCATGGCAGTCGTCTTCGCCGGCCACACCGCCGTCATCCACATCCTGATCGTTGAACTGTTCCCCACCCGGGTCCGCTACTCCGCTTACGGCCTTGGCTACAACATCTCCTCCGCCCTGTTCGGCGGCACGGCTCCGTTGCTCATGACCTGGCTGATTTCGTCCACGGGGAACATCTACATGCCAGCCTTCTACGCAGTGATCACGGCCTTGGGCACGCTGATCGCCGTCAGCACGGTCAAGGACCGCGCCCACGAACCGCTGCGCGACGCCTAGCCACCAGAGCCTTACCGATTCCCCACCTTTTGGAGGACCAATGTCTTTTTCCGACTACACCACCGCCCTTGTCACCGGAGCTTCGACCGGTATGGGTGCAGCCATCGCTGAACGCCTCGCCAAGCGCGGCCTGACCGTCCACGCCGTGGCCCGCAACGAGGAACGCCTCGCCGAACTGGCCGACCGCACCGGGGCAGTCCCACACGTGGTGGACCTGACCGACACAGCCGCGCTGGCCGCCGTCGTGAGCGAACTCAAGGTGGACGTCCTGGTGAACTGCGCCGGAGTTTCCCGGCCAGGCAACATCCTGGACTCGTCCGAAGAGGACATCGACGAGCTCGTGGATGTGAATCTTCGCGGCCTGCTTCAGCTGACCCGTCTGGTGCTGCCGGGCATGGTGGAGCGGGACCTTGGCCACGTCATCAACATCAGCTCGATTGCCGGCGTCTACAACTTCTACGGCCACACCGTCTATCACGCCACCAAGGCGGCTGTGCACCAGATCTCCCGCCAGCTCCGAAACGACACCGTGGGTAAGCGCATCCGCGTCACCGAGATCTGCCCGGGACGGGTGGAAACCGAGATCTTCGGGCGCAACATGGGCGGCACACCCGAGGCCATGGAAGAAGCCTGGAAGACCTACTACGAGGGCTATGAGTCGCTGACCACCGACGACATCGTTAATGCCCTGGATTACGCGATCGAAACGCCGCGCCACGTCAACGTGGGCATGCTTGAGCTAATGCCGACGTTCCAGGTGCCCGGCGGCCTGACGTTCGACCGGCGCTAGCTTTTTCGGCCAGGCGCCCCATAGGTTCCGGTGGCACTCACTCCCGTCGCCGGAAAACATAAGCTGGCGGCCGCGCTCTCGCGGCCGCCAGCACCCGTTTACCCGTGCGTTCCTTCCCGGTTACCCCGTGCCGTACTCCAGGCCATCCGCGGGATTCCGGGGCCTGCTTGGCGGGCATCTGGCGTGCCGGGCGCACTAACCGGGAAGGAGCGCCGCGACGGCTCTGTATAGCGCACGACGCCGGGTGGCTCAGTCCTCGTGCAGGGTCTCCGTGAGGTGGTGCGTGGGGATGCGGTCGCGATCGTAGGTGATTTCCGTGTAGCCGTGCGGCTGCGGGCGCCCATCCGCGCCGAGGTTCACGAACACGATCTCCTCGATGGTCAGGATGCTCTGCCGGGTGATCATGTTCCGGACCTCGGCGCGCATGGTCAACGACGTGCGGCCGAAGCGTTTCGCCGTCAGCCCCATCTCGATGAGGTCGCCCTGCACCGCTGAGCTCACGAAGTTGATCTCGGAGATGTACTTGGTGACGGCGCGTCCATTGCCCAACTGGAGGATGGCGTAGATCGCGGCCTCTTCATCGATCCACTTCAGCAGGCTGCCACCAAAGAGTGTGCCGTTGGCGTTGAGGTCCTCGGGCCGCACCCATTTGCGGGTGCGGAAGGTGATGTCTGCTTTTTCCATTTTCCGAGATTATCGAACTGCCGCCTCCGGTGCCGGATGTTGCGTGACAGTTGGCTGCTGCTGCTGCTGCTGGTGCGTGCCTGTGTTTTACGCCATCGCCGTGTGGGACGCGCTGTGGGAGTCGATCCGCTTGGAGTAGCAATACGATCCATTGATGCCGATGTAGGGTCCAAAGTTGGGAACTTCGGCGAACCCGGCGCTTACGTAGAAGCTCCGTCCGTCGGACTGGGCCGATCCTGCCTCAGCTGCGATCACGCTGAAGCCGTGGGAGTGGGCCTGGGCTTCGAGCGCCGCAAGGATGGAGCTCGCGACTCCTGATCCCCGTGCATAGGGAACCACGTACAGGCGCTTGATCTCGGCTGTCTTCTCGTCCAGCATTCGCAGGCCGCCACATCCGAGTGGTTGTCCCGAGCATTTCTCGTAAGCAACAACGAATACTGCTGTGTCAGCTTCGGAGGGTGGGGGACCGGCTTCGTGATCCGTGGTCCCGAACCGGGCATCCAGTTCTGCCTGTTGCGCGGCACGGAGGTCGGCGCCCACCGGGTTTGCCCAGGTGACCTGCCGGATGTTGAGCCGGGGATTGGTCTGCATCGATGCCTCATTTCGCTTGGTTTCGCTGAGGTGTTTATGCGTCTTAAGCCTAGGAAGCTGTGGTTACCGCGGTGTTTCCTGCGCGTAAGCTTCGGGAGAATTGCTCACTATTTGCCGTGACACTTGTTGCGGGGCCCGCTTTGCGCCCTCTCGCGAGGTATTTCCACGCAAAGCAGGCCCCACACCATGCTTAGAACGCCTCGCCCGTGGGGTCCTCGGCAGTCTGGTCTGCCAATGCCAGGCCACCCACTGGAATCTGGTCCCAATGCAGCACCCGCCAGCCAGTTTCGGGATCCCCTTCGAGGGCCACGATTCCCGTGTTGGGCAACTGGTGCGTCTCGGCGAAGAGTGTGTCGATGTCTTCCGCCCGACGTCCTGCCCAGCAGCGGATAGCGGCCCCGTGGCTGACGATTGCCGCCGTCGAGTGTCCTGCTGCCGCAACCTTTTCCACAGAGGCATCGAAGCGGGCAAAGAAGTCGTGGCCGTTGAAGGCGCCCGGCATCCGAACCTCGAGGTCGCCGTCGGACCAGGCGAACACCGTGCTCATATAGCGCATATGCGACTCATGATCCGTCTTCTTCTCCAGCGAACCCGCCTCGATCTCGTGTACGCCGTCCAGGATTTCCGGTTCCAGCCCGGTTGCAGTGGCCAGTGGTATCGCCGTCCGCTGGGTCCGGAGCAACGTGGAGGTGTAGAGGGCCTGAATGGACTCATCTGCAAGAGCTTCGGGCAGGGCGGCCGCTTGCCGCTCGCCGAGTTCCGTGAGCCCTGGACCAGGAAAGGCCGTATCCAGTTGGCCCGCAACGTTGCCGGGGGTCTGTCCGTGCCTGATCAGTAGGAGCTTCATGGGTGCTCCGCTCCTCACGTCGTTGCCTTATCTGTCTTGCCCGCGCGTTCCTGCCCAGTTACCTCCAGCCAATCAGCGGTCAACGCAAGCGAACGCCCCGACACGCCGTGTCTCCGCACCTGGAAGGGCTTGCCCGCTGACGAAGTGGGCAGGAATGCGCCAGGCGCCCACTAGTTTAAACGCCGACGGCGGGCCGAGGGATCCAGCCCCGGCCCGCCGTCGTCGAGCGTTTGTTGCTACTTCAGGTGGTCCACCAATTTGTCGGCGATGCCGGTGTACTTGCCCGGGGTGAGGGCGAGCAGGCGTGCCTCGGCGTCGGCGGACAGGCCGAGCCCCTGGACGAACTCCTGCATCCGGGCGCCATCTACGCGCTGGCCCCGGGTGAGGTCCTTCAAGCGCTCGTACGGGTTTTCCATGCCTTCCACACCGGCAATGGCTTCAGCCCGCATGACCATCTGGATGGCTTCGCCCAGGACTTCCCAGTTGGTGTCGAGATCGCCCGCGAGGACTTCCTCGGCGACGTCGAGGGCCTTCAGGCCCTTGGCGACGTTGGAGATTGCCAGCAGGGAGTGACCAAAGGCGACGCCAATGTTGCGCTGCGAAGAGGAGTCCGTGAGGTCGCGCTGCCAGCGGGAAGTAACCAGCGTCGCGCCCAGGGTGTCCAGCAGGCCGTTGGAGATTTCCAGGTTGGCCTCGGCGTTTTCGAAGCGGATCGGGTTGACCTTGTGCGGCATGGTGGACGAGCCAGTGGCACCGGCAACGGGAATTTGGCGGAAGTAGCCGATGGAGATGTAGCTCCAGATGTCCGTGCACACGTTGTGCAGGATGCGGTTGAAGCGGGCGATGTCGGCGTAGAGCTCGGCCTGCCAATCGTGGCTTTCGATCTGCGTGGTGAGCGGGTTCCAGGTGAGGCCCAGTCCTTCGACGAAGGTCTTGGCGACGGCTTCCCAATCGGCAGTCGGGACCGAAGCAACATGGGCAGCGTAGGTTCCGGTGGCGCCGTTGATCTTGCCCAGGTACTCGGTCTTGGCGATGCGTGCCAGCTGTCGGTTCAGGCGGTGCGCGATGACAGCCAGTTCCTTGCCGAGCGTGGTGGGGGTGGCGGGCTGGCCGTGCGTGCGGGACAGCATGGGCACAGAGCGGTTTGCCTCGGCCATGGCCTCGATCTGCTGCACCAGCGCGGTGGCGTTGGGGAGCCACACGTCCTCTACCGCGCCCTTGATGCCAACGGCGTAAGAGAGGTTGTTGATGTCCTCGGACGTGCAGCCGAAGTGAACCATGGCTGTCAGGTTTTCGATGCCAATGGCGGGCAGGCGGCGGCCGATGTAGTACTCCACTGCCTTGACGTCGTGGACCGTGACCGCCTCGATCTCGGCGAGTTCGTTGACCGACGCGGCATTGAACTCGCTGACGATGGCACGGAGCTGGGACACCTGCTCTTCGCTCAGGGGGCCGGCGCCAGGCAGCACGGACTGGCTGGTCAGGTGGATCAGCCACTCAACCTCAACGTGAACGCGATCGCGGTTCAATGCCGCCTCGGACAAGTAGTCAACAAGGGGCGCGACGGCGGCACGGTAGCGGCCGTCGAGGGCGCCAAGAGCGAGGGGTTCGGAAGCGAGGGACACGCGAGGGGATTCAGCCATGGGGCCTATTCTTTCATGTTCCGAGGAGGCGCCCGAGTTGATGACTGCGCTATGTGGACAGCCGCCAGCGTTATCCACATAGCCGACAGCTGCGCTTCCGCCCGGTTCCCCCCGCTCCGTAGCGTCGTACCTACCGATCAGCAGAACAATCAATGGAGTACACGGACATGAGCGTCGGCTTGATGCCTGCAGCCAACCCACCTATTTTCGATCCCCTGGAGTGTGCCTCGCGCAGCCATGAAGTCCAGAGGCTCGCCTGGCGAATCAAGTCCTGTGTGGATCAAACGGACGTTGTCTTGGCAACTTTGCGGCGGACCCAGTTGGAAGAGTGGCAGTCTCCCGCCGGAAGTGCTTACAGGACAACCATCGCCCTTCATGCGTCTGCGTTAATGCGGGCACGCGAATCACTGGAAGACGCAGCCGCCTCGGTCCTCCGTCATTCCCAGAACGTCTCGGTCTCCGGTGGGAGGGGGCACTGATGGCTGATGTTGCTCCAATCGGCGCGGGTTCGGCCCCTCAACCCACAGCGCCAGCCCCGGATGGGATCCTCAGCATCCGTGGGGGAGTGGGAGGAGTGTCCTGCCAGTTGGAAGAGCTCCTGCGTGGAGCGGCACTGCTTGACGATTTGGTCCAACAACTCATCGGGGTGGAATCAGAAGCCCGTGCCGTGCAGGCTGATCTGGGGCCTTACCTTTACGACTCGTACGCCTCAGGTTGTGCCGCTATCGACGCCGTTGCTGAAAGCAGGGAGGAGGTAGGCAGGGTGCGTCAGGAATTGGTCGGGATCAGTGCGAGCGTGCGTTCCAGTCATCACGATTACGTCCAAACAGAGGTCAAGAACCTTTTCCCGCGGATGTTGGCGCTTGATGAGATGAAGATGTCAGGTGCACCCTGGGTACCAGGCCGGGACATCACGCAGAACGTGGTCACAAGCATCATTCCACCGGGGATGGGGGCGCGGGGCATCATGCGTGGACTGCTGCAGTCACCCCTTGTCCCCAGACTGAGGCCGCGCCCGGTAACCATCGAGAAGATCGACGAGTCGGTCGAGCAAGTGGATCCATCCATGGCGCAGAGCATCCGCCGACTCGAAACGCTCCATGCCCGGGGCGATGGCGAAATTGAGATCATCCAGCTCGACCACAACGGCGCCTCCTCCTGGATGGTGCTGATTCCGGGAACACAACCCGAAGGGCCAAATACCAATCCTTTCGACATCCCAGGAGTTGGTGAAGGACTCGGCTACGACTCTGAAGAAGTGGTCCCGGCCATTGGCCAGGCGTTGAGGGAAGCCGGCGCTGAAGCCGGCGACCAAGTGGTGGCAGTCGGGCACAGTCAAGGAGGTGCACATGCCATGAACCTCAGTCAGAACAAGGCATTCCTGAGCGAATTCGACCTCAAATATGTGCTGACGGCTGGAGCCCCTGCTGGCGGAATTGCCGCGGAACCCGGAATTGCTTCATTGCACCTGGAGCACGTCCAGGACTGGGTGCCTGGTTCGGATGGCCGGGTGAATCCTGATACGAAGGACAGGGTTACGGTAACGCTGAACAACGAAGTCAAAACGCCGGAAGGGGAAGACCCTGGCCTGGGGCCGGGTCACCGCTTGGAGAACTACGCCGCAGGCGCCGAACTGGTCACGGCGAGTAAGGATGCCTCCCTTGCAGCTTCTACAGCAGTGTTCGCGGGTGTTGTGGGTGTGGGAGGCGCGGCAAAGGTAACGCATTTCAAATTGGAACGGTCACCCTTGCCGGACAAAAGGCCGAGCCTGCGGAATCCCCATCTTCCGGAGAGTAGATCTGCGGCCGGCGCGCGGTGAGAGCAACTCTAGCGCTTGCGGGCACCTGGGATAAGGCCGGCCACCATGCTGATGATGCTGATGATGATCGAGGCGAGGATCGCTGTCCAGAAGAACGAGTCAATGGTGAGGTGCACTGGGGTGAAGCTGCTCAGCCAAGCGGTCAGGTACAGCATTGCCGCATTGATGATGATGGTAAACAGCCCCAGGGTCAGGATGGTTACGGGGAGGGACAGAATCTTGACCAGTGGCCGCACGAACGCGTTGACCACCCCAAAAATCAGGCCAATGAAGAGATAGGCCACGACGATGCCCGCTGCGTCGGCGCCTTGGGTGATCCCAGCGTTGGCTGCCGCTTTTTCTGTGGCAGACGAGGAGATCTCCAGACCCTCCAACAGCCAACTGGCGATCCACAGAGCTAGACCATTGATGAGGACGCGAACGATGAATGAACCCATGCGCCCATGGTTTCACACTCGTCTGTGGCCCAGCTGAGGCATCACTGGAGACAGGTAGCTCGATGAGGAGGAATGATGGATCTTGGTTGGCTCCCGAACACCCCAAACGCCGTAGGGGTGCAAGTAGGCTTGAAGTCATGACTACTACTGACAACGCACCGGAGGGGGTACTCCCTCGACCGGTCGTGGACAGGCTCCCCAAGTACGCGGCTGGTAAACCCCCCGCTGCGATTGAGGGCCTCACCAGCTACAAATTGTCGTCCAATGAAAACCCGCTGCCTCCGATCCCTGCAGTGTTGCAGGCCATCGCAGACCAGTCTGATATCAACCGCTACCCCGATCCCCTTGCAACCAAGCTGCGCAATGCCTTGGCCGATTTCCTGGATGTACCGGCTGACGACGTCGTCACTGGTGCAGGCAGCCTGGGTGCACTGAACCAAATTCTTGCCACCTTTGCTGGCCAGAACGATGACGGCAAGTCGGATGAAGTGATCTATGCCTGGCGCTCGTTCGAGGCTTACCCCATCTGTGTGGGCCTTGCAGGGGCCGCCAGCGTGCAAATCCCGTTGCTTCCGGACGGCCGTCACGACCTCGAAACGATGGCCGCGGCAGTCACGGTGCGCACCAAGGTGATCTTGCTCTGCACTCCGAACAACCCCACGGGGCCCATCCTTACCGCCGAGGAAACAGAGCGCTTCATTCAGTCGGTGCCGCCCAACGTGGTGGTGGTTATTGATGAGGCATACCAGGAGTTCGTCCGCGACCAAGCTGCCGTAGACGGAATCAAGCTCTACCGGAAATACCCCAATGTTGTGGTGCTGAGGACCTTCTCCAAAGCCCATGGCTTGGCCGGGCTGCGTGTTGGCTACAGTGTTTCCGGCCCCCAGCTCACCCAGCACCTTCGCGTCACAGCAACACCGTTCGCGGTATCGCAAATTGCAGAACGCGCCGCCATCACATCCATCGAGAATTTCGATCAGGTTGTGGAAAGGGTACAAAGCCTGGTGGATGAGAGGGACCGCGTCACTTCAGGTCTCCGTGATCTTGGGTGGTTCGTACCGGAAGCCCAGGGAAACTTCGTTTGGTTGAACTTGGGTGAAAACAGTGCCGAATTTGCGGCGTTGGCCGCCGAGCAAGCCTTGTCTGTCCGTGCCTTCGGAAATGAGGGGGTTCGGGTCAGTATCGGCGAAGTGGAAGCCAATACGCGCTTCCTCAAACTCTGTGCAGGTTATACAAAGGCTCCGCACGGTTCCTAGCGGTTAACAAATGCGCCTACGCTACTTACTGCCGATAAAGTAAGGACGAAAGCCAAAATATATGCCCATTCCGGAATGCATTCCGGAATGGGCATATATCCCAGCGACAGACATTGCCCAGGCACAAGCCGCGGCAAGCAAGGAGACGGAATGGGCTCGACACAACTGCCCCCCGGGACCGATGAAACTCTGGCGGCAACCTCAGCAGCAGTAGCTGCCTCAGGTGAACCCGTAGAGATGGTCCAGTTGCTCGGCCCTGACGGAAAGCTAGGCACCGATCCCGTCTTCTCTGACTATGCCAAGCGGATCGACCCCGAAAAGCTCCGCGTCTTCTATGCGGATATGGCCAGGATCCGGCGCTTTGACCAGGAAGCCACCGCCCTGCAGCGCCAAGGCGAACTCGCTTTGTGGGTGCCGCTGACCGGTCAAGAGGCGGCCCAGATCGGCTCGGCTCACGCCAGCCAGCCCCAGGATTACATTTTCCCCACGTACCGTGAGCACGGCGTCGCGCTGGTGCGCAACGTCGACCTTGCGGAATTGCTGAAGCAGTTCCGCGGAGTCTCCAACGGAGGGTGGGACCCGCGCGAGAACAACTTCCACCTCTACACGCTGGTCCTCGCCGCACAGACGCTGCACGCAGTGGGCTACGCCATGGGTATCCAGCGGGACCAGAAGCTGGCGCTCGCCAGCGATTCCAATGACCCCAAGGCTGCAGTCGTTGCCTACTTCGGTGACGGCGCCAGCTCCGAAGGCGACGTCCACGAATCAATGGTTTTCGCGGCCTCGTATGACGCTCCGGTCGTCTTCTTCTGCCAGAACAACCACTGGGCCATCTCCGTTCCCACCGAAGTCCAGACCAAGGTCCCGTTGGCCAACCGCGCCAAGGGCTACGGATTCCCGGGAATCCGTGTGGATGGCAACGACGTTATTGCCGTGCATGCCGTCACTGAATGGGCCCTTGAGCATGCCCGCGAGGGCCGGGGCCCTGTGCTTATTGAGGCTTACACCTATCGGGTTGGTGCACACACGACTGCTGACGACCCCACCAAGTACCGCGAACTGGCCGAAGAGGCCGCATGGCGGGAGAAGGACCCCCTGGACCGGCTGGAGAAGTACCTGAGGACGGAAGGGCTCGCCGATGAAGCCTTCTTCGAGCAGGTGCAGGCTGACGGCGACGAACTGGCAAAGTACGTCCGCAGCACCACGCACGGCCTCGAGGTGCCGGACATCCGGGATTCCTTCGCCAACGTTTACGCCGAAGCACACCCGCTGATTGCGGAGGAACAGGCGTGGTTCGAGGAATACTCGGCAGGCTTCGAAACGGACCAGGAGGCAGCTAACTGATGGCAACCATGACCATTGCAAAGGCCATCAACGAGGGTCTCCGCGCATCGCTGAAGAGTAACCCCAAGTCCCTCCTGATGGGCGAGGACATCGGGCACCTTGGCGGCGTTTATCGGGTGACGGATGGACTTATCAAGGAATTCGGGGCCGACCGCGTAGTCGACAGCCCGTTGGCAGAGTCCGGCATTGTTGGAACGGCAATTGGGCTGGCCTTGCGCGGCTATGCGCCGGTGTGCGAAATCCAGTTCGATGGGTTCGTATATCCGGCCTTCAACCAGATCACCACCCAGTTGGCCAAGATCCATGCCCGCAGCCACGGCCGCCTGACTGTGCCTGTGGTTATTCGGATCCCGTACGGCGGCGGCATCGGTTCCATCGAGCACCACTCCGAGTCGCCGGAGGCGTTGTTCGCCCACACCGCCGGACTGCGTATCATCTCGCCCTCCAACGCCCACGACGCTTACTGGATGATCCAGAAAGCCATTGAGTGCCAGGACCCTGTGATCTTCTTCGAGCCCAAGCGCCGTTATTGGCTCAAGGGCGAGGTGGATGTCGAGAACGCGGGTCTATCCGAGGACCCATTCAAGGCTCATGTGGTCCGCGAAGGTACTGACGCCACGATTGTGGCTTACGGGCCGCTGGTTCCGGTTGCACTCGCTGCTGCAGACGCCGCCATCGAGGATGGACGCAGCATTGAGGTCATCGACCTCCGCTCGATCTCGCCCTTGGACTTTGACACGGTTGAGGCATCGGTCAAGAAGACCGGCCGTCTGATCGTCGCCCACGAAGCCCCCACGTTCGGCGGTATCGGTGGAGAGATTGCCGCCCGCATCAGCGAGCGGGCATTCCTGCACCTTGAAGCCCCGGTGATCCGCGTTGGCGGTTTCCACATGCCGTATCCCGTGGCCAAGGTTGAAGAGGACTACTTGCCGGACATCGACAAGATCCTCGAAGCGCTCGACCGCTCCCTGGCTTACTAAACCGCCCTGATCCAGTCCAGCTTCACAGCCGGGCAGACGGAAATCGAGGACCACTGTGACTGTAAAGAAATTCAACCTGCCGGACGTCGGCGAAGGCCTGACCGAGGCCGAGGTAGTGGCTTGGAAGGTCAAGCCCGGCGACACCGTTGCCATCAACGATGTCCTGTGCGAGATCGAGACAGCTAAATCGCTCGTTGAGCTTCCTTCGCCCTTCGCCGGCACGGTAACCGAGTTGTTGGTCGAAGAAGGCATCACGGTGGAGGTCGGCACTGCCATTATTGCCGTTTCGGACAATCAGCCCGGGGATGCAGCGCCCGCGTCCCAGGCTCCGACGGCGGCTCCCGCGGTCGAAGCTCCCCTCTACGGCAAGCTTCCTGTTGATACGGACAGCGGTGAGAATGGGCCGGCAGGCGGACCGCTTGTGGGCTCCGGCCCCAAGGCCGACGCCGTGAAGCGCCGCGCGCGTAAGCGCCCGGCCGGCGCGGCGGTCGAGGCAGTCACGGTCGCCGAAAGTGCCGAAGGGACAGTTCAGGACCACCAAGCGGTTCTGGCCGCCCAGGCAGCCCAGACGCCGGTGCCTCACCGCCCGACGCCGGCACGCGCCGCCGTCGCGCCCGTCACCCAAACGCCGGTCACCCAAACGCCGGTCACCCAGACGCCGGTCACCCAAACGCCGGAAGCAACAGCGCCGGAAGCAACAGGGCCACAGAGCGCAGCATCGCGCGGTGCCGCGATCAGCGGCACCATCAGCGGCCTCGTCAACAAAGTCCTGGCGAAGCCCCCAGTGCGCAAGTTCGCCCGGGATCTCGGCATTGACCTTGCCGACGTCGTTGCCACGGGACAGCGCGGCGAGGTAACCCGCGAGGACCTGGTCAGCTACCAGGCGCAGCGGGATGCTGAACTTGACCAGGCGGAGTCTTTCTGGGGTGCTTCAAAGAAGCCGCAGGATCAGAGGATCGAGCGTGTTCCTGTGAAGGGAGTGCGTAAAGCAACCGCCAAGGCCATGGTGGAATCCGCGTTTACTGCACCGCACGTCAGCATCTTTGTTGATGTGGATGCGAGCCGGACCATGGAGTTCGTCAAGCGGCTGAAGGTTTCGCGGGACTTCGAGGGGATCAAGGTGTCCCCGCTGCTTATTTTGGCCAAGGCTGTCATCTGGGCTGCGGCGCGGAACCCCAGTGTCAACGCCACATGGGTGGACAACGCTGATGGCAACGGCGGCGCAGAGATCCAGATCAAGCACTTCATGAACCTGGGCATTGCGGCTGCGACACCGCGTGGCTTGATGGTGCCCAACATCAAGGACGCCCAGGACCTCTCCCTCAAGGAGTTGGCCCTTGCCCTGAACGATCTCGCCACCAAGGCCCGGGCGGGCAAGACGCAGCCGGCCGAGATGCAGGGCGGTAGCCTGACCATCACCAACGTCGGCGCCCTCGGCATTGACACGGGTACGCCCATCATTAATCCGGGCGAGGTTGCCATTATTGCGTTCGGAACCATCAAGCAGAAGCCCTGGGTCCTGGACGGGGAAGTGATTCCGCGGTGGATCACCACCTTGGGTGGTTCGTTTGACCACCGCGTCGTCGACGGCGACCTCTCAGCACGCTTCATGGCTGATGTCGCCGCCATTCTTGAAGAACCGGCATTGTTGCTTGACTGATCGGACGTCGACTGCCCGCCTGGCCGCAAGGCCGAACACCGACGTGGCGGCCGACAAACCCGGTCACGTGCCTGCCCGGTTGTTGTCAGGACCTTGGCGCACGGTTGCCAGGGTTCTGACGGAGGCCTTCCAGCCGCCCATCGTAGTGACGGCACTGCTGTTAATCAGCCCGGCTATCGAACCCGGCTTTCCCGGGTCCATGGGCTTCGGGCTGCTGGGGGCACTGTTCGTCTGCATCCTGCCGTTGGCGTACGTGCTGGTGATGATAAAGCTGGGCAGGATCACGGATCATCATGTCAGCGACCGCCGGCAGCGGCCCGCGCTGCTGCTGCTTGCATTGATTTCTGTGCTGGCAGGCCTCGCCGTGCTGCAGTTGATCAAGGGTCCGGTGAGCGTTTCACTGATGATCATCGCCCTGATCGGAGGCATTGCCGTCCTGGCGGTGGTGAGCGCTTTTTGGAAAATGAGTGGTCACGCGTCGGCCATCGCCGCAGCTGCGGTCATTGTGGCGTTGATGTTCGGGGCGGCCTGGCTGCCTTTGCTGGTCATAGTGCCGGCGGTGGCATGGTCGCGGGTCGTGCTGCGCGCCCACACGCTCGGGCAGGTTGTTGCGGGTTCCTTGTTCGGCGGCATCGTCATCGCAGGCTTCTGGTGGCTGCTGCGGGAATGGATGCTCTGAGGGGCCGCTGTTTGGTGCCCTGCCTGGAACGGTTTGGTGCCGGCCTGGAACGGTTTGCTGCCTTGCCTAGAACGCGGGGTAGTTAACCAGCAACGCCTGAAGTTCCGTGGTGGACATGTGGTTTGCCATCTCCACGCTGATGCCCATGGCCATGGCCGCGAAGGTGATCATTGCGACGCAGGCAAGGGAGAGGAAGCGCCAGTCCTTACGCATGATGCTTCCGAAAGTCTCCGGCATGTTCAGGCTCGGGGAAATCATATTGGGGGCGCTGTCCCAGGAGCCGTCGTCGAGCATCGCGATGATGCGGTCGTTGGCGCGGTCAAAACGCATCGTGCTGATGCTGTTGCCGTGGCGGGCAAGCAGGATGTCGTGTCCGACGCGCTGGCGCGGCTGCAAAGTAAGCAAGAGAAAGTCCCCTGAAGTCAGTTGATGGAGGATGGCTCACGCCATTGGGGGCATCTCAATTTTATAACGATGACTTCAGAGGGCAGGGCGAAATCACGCCAAATGCCGGGTGAGGCTCCCCACCCGGCGGCGTGATTCAGATCGCTTACGGTTGGTCGGTCTTGGCGATGTAGACATCGCAAGGAGCATTGTGGGCCACCGTGTTGGCAACGCTTCCGAGGACCCGGCCAAGGCCTTGCATCCGCCTGTTGCCCACCACGATCAGCCGGGCATCGAGCATTTCTGCTTCCTTGACCAAGGCTTCGCCGGGCTTGCCACGGGCGGCTGAGTACGTTACCTCCAGACGCTCGTCAGTCAGGCGCTCCGCCACGGTGCGGGCCACAGCCTCGGCTTCGGCGGCGTCGGACACGATCCATTTGTCCGTCCCGATCTCAACTACCTCGGTCTTGTTGCTATCGAAAGCGCTCACCACGCGAAGACTGGCGCCAATCCCGATGGCCAGTTGCTGGGCGGCCTTGGCCGCCCTCATTGCCGTCTCGCTGCCGTCTACTCCTACAATGACAACCCCGGTCATAGTGCTGCTCCTTCAGTGGTGGCTTTGATGGCCTCTGCCAGAACAGGGGCCAGACGGCGTACGCCTTCGGCAATCGTATCCGGCGGTACAGCGCTGAAGGCCAGACGGAGCTTGTTGGAGGGTCCGTCTGCCGGCGAGAATGCGGCGCCGGGGATGAAGACAACCCCTGCGTCGATGGCCTTTTTCAACAAGGGGTAGGTGTCCACGCCTTGGGGGAGCGTGACCCAGACGAAGAACCCACCCTCGGGGCGCGTCCACGAGAGCCCGGCTGGCATGTATTCGTCCAAGGCGGAGAGCAGGGCCTTGCAGCGTTCTTCGTAGAGGCCGCGATAGGTTTCAATTTGCCCCCGCCAGTCGTAGTCACGCAGATATGCGGATACAAGCATTTGGTTCAGAGGGGGTGGGCATAGCGTGACGGCTTCGGAGGCCAGGTAGAAACGACGCTGCAGATGCGCGGGCACCAGGGCCCAGCCGATGCGTAGACCCGGCGCGAAGATCTTGGAGAAGGATCCCAGGTAGATGACGTCGTCTGCATTCGCGGCTCGCATCGGGGCGATCGGATGGCCGTCAAACCGCAGTAGGCCGTAGGGATTGTCCTCGAGGACGATAATATTCGCATTGCGGCATATATCAACGATTCGCTGCCGGCGCGCTTCTGCCAGGGTGATGCCCGAGGGGTTGTTGAAGTTGGGGATCGTGTAGAGGAACTTGATGCTTTTGCCCTCTGCCTGAAGTGCGGCGATCCTGGCCTCGAGCAGCTCAGGTACCAGGCCGTCGTCGTCCATTTCAATGGGCTCCACCTGCACTTGGTAAGCCTCGAAAGTATTCAGGGCCCCAACGTAGGTGGGGTTTTCAACGAGGACCACATCGCCGGGATTGCAGAAGACTTTGGTGGCCACATCCTGTGCCGACTGGGAACCTGCCGTGATCACGATGTTCTCTGGCTGTGCGTCCGTGATGCCTTCGGCCGCCATGATCGTGCAGATCTGTTGGCGGAGTTCCGCGGTCCCCTGGCCTCCGCCGTATTGGAGTGCGGTCATGCCCTCCTCGGAAATGATCCTGGCCGCGGTCTGGCCAAGCTTTTCCAGTGGCAGCGACTGCAGGTAGGGGTTGCCGCCGGCGAGCGAGACAAGGCCGGGCCGCATCGAGATATCGAAGACGTCGCGTACAGCGGACTGTTTGATATTGGCGGCCCGCGCGGAGAACAATTCCTCGTGCGGGTGGGCGGCGGCCGTGGCGGCCCGCTCAATGGCGTCGATGGCTTCAGCGGGCAGCTTGGTGCCGGCATCCAATGTTTCGTGGGTCACAGAGACAGGATACTCCTGAAGGTTGCTAATGAGGCAACATATGTTTCCAAGAATGCCCGCGTTTGTCGGGTTTCCTTTACGCCGGGAACGCTAGGGGCTGGAATGTAGCTATGACACTGCACAGGGGATCCGTGACCAAAGCCGAACTCTTCCACAAGCTTCACGACGCCGGGCCCACACCGCTCGTCCTGGTGAACGTCTGGGATGCTGCTTCTGCCCGCGTTGTTCAAGAGGCTGGCGCAACGGCGATTGCCACCTCCAGTTCGGCGGTTTCCTGGAGCCTGGGCTTCCGGGACGGCGATCATGTGCCGTGGGGGCTGGCGATGGCGGCATTGGGGCGCGTGGCAGGGGCAACCACCCTGCCGGTGACCGCAGACATCGAAACGGGCTACGGGCGCACGGACGATGAACTCAGGGCGACCGTGCACGGAGTGCTGGATACAGGCGCGGTAGGAATCAATATCGAGGACTCGGCTGCTGAGCCACTGACGGAGATCAATGAACAGTCGCGGCGCATCGCCTTGATCCGCGCAGTGGCGGACGAGCGCGGGATCCCGTTGTTCATCAATGCCCGCACGGACACTTACCTGTCGGGACAGTATCCGGACGACGCCTACGACGAAACCCTGCGCCGTGCCGAGTCCTACCTCACGGCAGGCGCGGACGGCATCTTCGTTCCTGGCGTCCTGGACCTTCACGTCCTGCATGAACTCTCCAGCAAGATCCCTGCGCCCCTCAATGCACTAGCCGGGGTAGGCGCACCGTCCCCGCTCGAACTTCACGACGCCGGGATCCGGCGGATCAGCATCGGTGGCAACACGGCGAAAGCTGCCTACGCGAAGGTGGCACGGGTGGCGAAGGAGATCCTGGGCGACGGCAACTGGGCAGGATTGGCGGGCACGCGCAGCCACGATGAGATGGATGCGCTCTTCGCGCAGGGACCCAAATACAGGCCGTGATGCCGCCCGGTTTGCGGACAGAATAAAGCGCACGACGGCGGAACCCGGCATTAATGTCTGACCTCGCCATTAGCTTGGAGTCAGTAGCAAAGGGCCGCAAGTAGGGGAGGGCGGATGGCAAGACGCAGCGTGCAGTTCTGGCGCATTGAGCAACTTAATGGCGATGATCTGCGGCGCCCGTTTCCGGCGCGCCGGGTAGCCGAGGTACTCAAGAAGGCACAAGAGGCTGGGACCGACCGGCACTTCGTCAGCGTGGATGGCACGGTGTTGGTTGCTCAAAGTGCATCACTTTCGCCGCATCCGGTTATCCTCCTGGATCGGGTTCGCGATACCAACCTGCCCAGCGTGGGGGATGCGCTTGGACGCCGCAAGCCGCTGCCCTTGGCGCCGGGTGACCATCTTCTGGAAACCACCTACTTTGCCTTCCTGAAACGGAACGTCATCGCCGTGTTGACCAGCGGCAATGGCCCACGGGCTTCCAGGATGGCGGAGTACCTGGAGGGCATGTTGGGGCTTGGGCTGGGATTGGTTCCGGTGGTCCGCGAGGATATCGAGGAGATCCTTAATAGGCTTGAGGTGACTCGCTTTGAGTTCGCGCTTCCTGCTGAACGCCTCTCGGGGAAGCTGATGGAAGGCGAGTGGGCTGACGTCCTGGACAGCGCCTCGCGCCTCATGAACCAGGGAACGTTCCGGATTTCCCTCAGCGTGGGCCGTTCGGGAAGGGCCGAGGACAAGCAACGGATCCGGGACCGAATCCAGCAACTCATTGATCTGTTCCGCAGGGCGGGATCCGTTGAGCACTTCGACTACGTCGTGGCCGAGGGCAAAGATTCCCTGACCGGCGACCGCGAGGTTGTCGATCTCCTGAAGGAGCGTTTCATCTCGCACATCGAAGTAGACCCTGATGTGTTCAACGATCCCCGGAAGTCCACGGCTGAGGCCATCTCCATCCTCGGCAAACAGGCCAGGGATAACGAGGCCTTCTTCGCCCTGACACTCCCGGAAATCAAGGGCTCCGCGGACTCCGGCTCGGTGCCGGACATCGTCGCGGGAGGGGTGGCCGCGGTGCGGCAGGCCCTGGCGGCCGCAATAAAAGAGGAGCGTGGGGGCGGCAAGCCGACGGAGGAATCAGAAGGCAGCGCGGAACATGAGCTTGTACGAGGTTGACGTAGGGCGCACCGGTCGCCGCAGGCCGGTTTGGCGGTGGTTTCTGCTGCACCCGCCCGCAGATTACGCGTGGGCAGTTGTTGCCGTCTTGTTGTGGCTTGGCCTGGCATTGCTCTCAAGGCAGCCATTGATGCTGGAGGGCGTCGATTCAGGTGCCCGCCGAACACTGTTCCAGACCCTCGCCACGTTGGCTGGCGCTACAGCCGGCCTTACACTCACCAGCGTCTCCATGCTTATCAACGTGCTCGGCAAAAAGGCCGCGCCGGGGCAGCGCGAGCTTCCCTTGGAGAAGCTGACCGCCTCGCATCGTCGCCAAATTGGAGAGGTGTTCCTGTTCGCTATCCCGGGGCTTGCCCTGCTGGTGGTGGCTGCCCTCGTCACCGTTGTGCTGGAGGGCGATGGTCCCAGGGGGCTCTGGATCCCTGAGGCTGTTGTCCTCGTTCTCACCTTCGCGTCGGTGCTGGCGCTGCTCCGCGTGGCCTGGGCACTGCGGCGCGTACTGGCGATAGCGACGGCTTGAGTCCAAAACTGAGGCATCAGTCCCAAACGCGCTATCGCAGGCTCAGCGCCTCAGCCAGCGTCTTGCCATTGACGTAGATCTCGGCCCGGGATGCCCCGCTGGCGGAGACTATTGTGTGCGTCAGTTGCGCCTCGATGCGCGGGATATCGCACACTCCGCCGGGCCGCAGCGTTCCATCCAGATTCACCACCACTGTTGCTCCGCTGACATAGCCGGATACGAAGCGCAGCGAGGAATTAGCCAGTGAATCGTAGAGGCCGGCGCTCGTGTCCAAAGGCATGCCAGCTTCCAGCAGGCGGCTCAGCGCTACCGTCAAAGGGTCACCGGGGGCCAAGGCGCCGCGGACAGGCACCAGGCTGTCGTTGCATCCGAATCGAACACCCCTGGCGCCGCCATCATCAACTGCCACGTAGTACACGGCCGGCCCCAGGTTCAGGGCCTCCTGGGGTACGGTCGCAGCCCGGGCCACGGGAGCAACGGGTGTGGGCGAAGGGTTTGGAGTTGCGCTGGGTAAAGGCTCGACGGCGTTACGTGGCTTAGGCGGTTCGGCCGACCCAATGCCAGGGGTACCCGTGGTAGAACTGCCAGAGCTACCAGCGCCCGAACCGGTGGAGGGCTGGGCTGGAGAATCTGGACGAGTCGCAGTGCTGCCCTCGGTTGACGGCGCAGCCGGAGAACCGGAAGATTCGTCCTCCGCAGCATTGTCTTCATTCACCGAACCTGATGGTCCCGCTGCAGGAACAGACGAAGCAGCCCCGGGCGATGGCAAAGGACCCGGGCCGGAAGTGCAGCCGGCCAGCAACAGGCTCAAAACGAGGCAGGCAGCCGGGATCGCCGTCGTACTTTCTGGTCTCCGCCCGGCACGCATGACAGCCCCACGCTCCTGTCCGTCCACCTGTAGTTCAACGGTAAGCCGGTGCGACCTACGGCAAAATGCCGCTACGGTGACGGTTCGGACAAGAGTTGATCACGCTGCGCCCCAGTACGCAGCGTTAACGCGGAGGCCCCCACCCCGCGCGGCGAATTCGCAGGCGCGGAGCGGGGGCAGGAATAGCGAAAAACTAGGCTGCTGCTTCTTCTTCCTGAACGGCAGTCAGGGGCTCGAAGATGGCCTTGATCTGCTCAACAACCTCGGCGTCATCCTTCGGGTGCAGTTCGGCGAAGCGGATCATGGAACCCGGGACAGCCAGCTTGACCTCGTCAAGGACCTTGGCGCCGGCGATGCCAACAGCCTTACGGGCCTCGTCCTGGGCCCAGACTCCGCCGAACTGGCCGAAAGCGGTTCCGACGACGGCGGTCGGCTTGCCGCTGAGGGCGCCTGCGCCGTACGGGCGGGACAGCCAGTCAATGGCGTTCTTCAGCGATGCGGGCATGGTGCCGTTGTGCTCGGGGGTGACGAGGAGAAGGGTGTCGGCGTTGGATGCAGCAGCGCGCAGGGCTGCAGCTTCGGCGGGAACCTGGCCTTCGACGTCGATGTCCTCGTTGTAGAACGGGATGGTGCCCAAGGAATCGTGGATCTGGACCTCTACGTTTTCCGGTGCGTTCAGCTGGATGGCTTCGGCGAGCTTCTTGTTGTGGGAGTCAGCGCGGAGGCTGCCGACGAGGGTAAGAACGGTGCTCTTTGACATGGTGTCTCCTTTGTAAGCGTTTGGACCTTCACTGATACTAAACGGACTGCGGTCCGCTTTCTATTCCCGGGTCTAGAATGTTTTTTGTGAGCTCGATCCCAATCCAGCCGGACGTGCCCTTCGGTCCGCCGCATGAGCGCAGCGATGCCGCCCGGAATCGCGAGCGGCTCCTTTGCGCTGCCCGCGAGTTGGTTGACGAGTTCGGCGTGGAAGCACTCACCATGGACGCGCTCGCCTGCAAAGCCCACGTTGGCAAGGGAACCGTGTTCCGTCGCTTCGGGAGCAGGGCCGGCCTCATGATGACCCTCCTGAGCGACTCTGAATCTGAATTTCAGCGCGGCTTCATGTTTGGTCCGCCACCCCTGGGCCCGGGCGCGACGCCGAGCGAACGCCTGAGGGCCTTCGGCGAGGGCCGCATTTACTTCGTCCTGGAAAACGGCGAGCTCCTGAAAGCGGCCGCTACCAATGCCCGCAATCGCTTTGACGTGCCGGCCACTGTCCTTGCACACCGACATATCGAGGTCCTGCTGCGTGAGGCAGGCATCGCAGATCCGTGGGTCATGGCGATGTCGTTGCTTTCCGCACTGGACCCGGAACGAATCGTCAACGACGTACGCGTCCACGGCATCTCACCGAAGAGGCTCACCGAATCCTGGGGCGAACTCGTCTCGCGCCTCATGCGATCTTCCTAGATCAAGTCCGTCCTCGTTAGGCCTTTGTAAGCGCCACAGTGCCTCCGACGTCGAAATCGTGACGCAGTCTACACATAACAATCTGGCTGCAGGCGTGAAACTGGACCAAACGGAGCGAAACGTGAAGCAGTTATTGTGGTAGTTTCCTCTTGAATGTGACCCAAGCCATACAAGGGCGGTGATCACTGGAGGGGTCTTGGGGGGCCATCACCCCTCATGCCAATTCGTAGCTGGCGCCGGCCACAGCCGGGAACCGCGGAAGGACGAGCATTGAGTTTTGCCACGATCCAGGGCAGCCGCCCGACATGCTGAAATATCTGACCAAGCGGTCGGGCATCTACCTGATCATGATCTTCCTGACCACGAGCGCGGGCTATTTCCTGGCAGTATCAACGCTCAAACCCGCCGTTCTGGAACAGGAGAAGATTCCGCGGCCATCCCCGGAACAGGTGGCAGCCTCGTTCCGCGGCCTTGGCCTGGACCCTGACGCCAGTCCTTGGGAACGCTACATCGGCTGGCTCGGCGGCATCATTACCCGCTGGGACTGGGGTCGCAGCCCGAACGGGGCTTTCGTCAACGCAGAATTTGCTGACCGGGTGCTTGTTTCCACCCGGCTGTTTATCGCCTCCATCATCCTTACGCTGATCATCGGCGTCGCGCTCGGCGTGTACTCAGCCGCCCGGCAATACAAGTACCAGGACCGCGTCATCACGTCCTACAGCTACCTGGTGCACATCCTTCCTGCACCGATCGCTTACTTCCTGGTCCAGCTGGGCGCCATCAGCGTCAACGAGACCGTGGGCCAGCGCATCTTTTTCGTCACTGGAATCTCGACGCCGGGGATCGACCCGGGTTGGCCGGCTTTCGTTGACCTCGTAGCCCACTACGCCGTGCCCACGTTCGCGATGACCATCTTCGGTTGGGCCGGTTACCAGATCGCGCAGCGGCAGTATCTCCTGGACAACGTGAACGCAGACTTCGTCCGCACAGCCAGGGCAAAAGGGCTCACCCGTAACCAAGCCATCCGCCGGCACGCCCTGCGGGTGTCCTTCATTCCGGTGGCGCAGAGCATCGCCTTCACCATCCCCGCGATTTTTACCGGCGGCTTCTTTGCCGAAGCTATCTTCGCGTGGCCCGGAATCGGCCTGTGGAGTATCCAGGCAATCGGGCTTCAGGACGTCAACGTTGCCACGGCTACGCTGGCCTACGGCTCGGTAATCTTCGCGATCGGCGCCATCCTTGCCGATTTCGCCACGACGCTCGTCGATCCACGAGTGAGGGTCCAGTAATGACGAACATCATCGATCCCATTGCGGAACTGGACGAGGCCCGCGTTGCCGACCAGGACGTGGTCATCGGCAAGTCCCGCATAATCTTCCGCCGCTTCATGCGGAACCGTACCGCCGTCGCCGGTCTGTTCATCTTCCTGGCGCTGTTCCTCTTCTCCCTGTTCGGCGGGTTCCTGACGCCATGGGACAAGGACACCATCGATCCCCTTAATATCGGCATGGGACCATCGCCCGATCACTTCCTTGGGACGTCGCAAGCCGGCATCGACCTCATGGCCCTCATCGTTGAGGGCACCCGGATCTCGATCTTCATCGGCCTGATTGTAGGCGGCGTATCTGTCCTGTTTTCCGCTGTCTATGGCTGCACCATGGCGTTCTTCGGCGGCAAAGTGGATGCCGTCATGTTGTTCATCCTTGAAGCCCTCATCATGATGCCGGCCATCCTCGTGGTCGCAGTGGCCACCAGTGGAGGCGGCGGACTCAAGGACCTTCCCAGCTGGCTCCTGCTGATCATCGTTCTGCTGTTCTTCAGCTGGATGGGCACCGCCCGCCTGGTGCGCTCATTGTCGATGTCCCTCATGCAGCGGGACTACGTCAAAGCCGCCAAATACATGGGTGTTCCGTCCCGCAAGATTGTGTGGCGTCACCTCGTCCCGAACATCGGCTCGCTGTTGGTCCTCGATTTCACCCGCGGTATCACCGGTGCCGTGCTGGCCGAAGTGGCGTTCTCCTTTATCGGCATCGGCATCAAGCTCCCCGATGTCAGCCTGGGTGTGCTCATCGGCCAGGCCACCGGCCAGGTGTCCTCGTTCCCGTGGATGTTCTGGGTTCCGCTAACTGTCATGTTCCTCCTGACCGGTTCACTGGCCATGATGAACGACGGCCTCCGTGACGCGTTCGACCCCAGTTCCAGCTCCATCGGCCGGGCGAAGACCAAGACCGCAAAGAAGACCAACAAATGAGCACCAACATCTCCCACACACCCGCCGAGCGCCTCCGCGATGCCGGACTATATGCCCCCGGCGACGCCGTCCTCAGCGTCCGGGACCTGAACGTCCGCTTCAATTCTGAAAACGGCGTTGTCCACGCAGTGCGAGGTGTGGACTTCGACCTCATGCCCGGCAAGACCCTTGGCATCGTGGGTGAATCGGGCTCCGGAAAGTCCGTGACGTCCATGGCCATCATGGGACTCCTCCCCGAGACCGCGGACATCTCCGGTTCGGTGCGATACAAGGGCAAGGAACTCCTCGGCCTGAGCGACAAAGCCATGTGCAAGTACCGTGGCAGCGACATCGCCATGGTGTTTCAAGATCCGCTCTCCTCGCTGACCCCTGTTTACACCGTGGGAAACCAGATCATCGAGGCCCTGACCGTCCACAACCCCACCATGAGCAAGCAGGCCAAAGAAGCCCGCGCCGTCGAACTTTTGCGGATGGTAGGCATCCCCAGTCCCAAGGACCGGCTGAAAGCCTTCCCGCACGAATTTTCCGGCGGGATGCGCCAGCGCGTGATGATCGCCATCGCGATCGCCAATGATCCGCGGGTACTCATCGCGGATGAACCGACGACGGCGTTGGACGTCACCATCCAGGCGCAGGTGCTCGAAGTCCTGCACACAGCGCAAGAGGAGACCGGCGCCGCCGTCGTCATGATTACGCACGACCTCGGCGTCGTAGCGGGCATGGCCGACGACATCATGGTGATGTATGCAGGAAAGCCGGTGGAAACCGGGACTGTGGAGGACATCTACTACAACCCGCGGATGCCGTACACCATGGGTCTCCTCGGCGCCGTCCCGCGCGTTGACAGTGCCAACAAGCAGTCACTGGTTCCCATCGAAGGCACGCCGCCCAACCTCACCCTGCCTGTAACTGGCTGCTCGTTCGCGCCGCGCTGCCCCCTGGCCAGCGATGCCTGCCTACACGGTGAGCCCGGGCTTTTTTCGGTGCCGGGTTCCGAAGGCCACAGGGCCGCCTGCATCAAAACGGACCAACTATCGGGCGAAGCGGACGCGCACGAGATTTTCCAAGCACCACCCAAGCCCGTTTCAAAGTTCGACGGCGTCGCTCGCCTTGAGCGGGACGTGGTCCTTGAGCTCAAGGATGTGAAGAAACACTTCCCGCTCCTCAAGGGCGCGTTGATCAAGCGCCGCATAGGCACCGTCAAGGCCGTGGATGGGCTGAGCTTCGACATCCGCGAAGGCGAGTGCCTCTCGATCGTGGGCGAGTCCGGCTGCGGCAAGACCACCACGCTCCTGGAGATCATGGAATTCCACCCGGACCAAGTGGGTGAAGTGGTCATCAGCGGCGTGAGCAATAAGGTGGCCACCGACTCCAGAACCAAGATGGCCATGCGCAAGCAAATGCAGATGGTGTTCCAGGACCCCACGGGTGCACTGGATCCGCGCTTCACGGTGTACGAGGTCCTGGCAGAACCGCTGGAAAACCTGGGCATGCCCAAGGCCGCCGTCAGGAAGCGGATCATGGAGCTCATGCGGCTCGTAGGCCTGCAACCGGACCACGTCAACCGCTTCCCCAACCAGTTCTCCGGAGGCCAGCGCCAGCGCATCGGCATAGCCCGGGCGCTCGCCGTGAATCCGAAACTCGTGGTGCTGGACGAACCGGTCTCTGCGTTGGATGTCTCCATCCAAGCTGGTGTTATCAACCTCCTGGACCAGCTCCGCGCGGAATTGGGCCTGAGTTACCTGATGGTTGCCCACGATCTCTCTGTGGTCCGGCACATCTCGGATCGCGTGGCAGTGATGTACCTGGGCAAGATCGTGGAAACGGGCGATGTGGACGAGGTGTTCGACAACCCCCGCCACCCCTACACCAGGGCCCTGCTGTCAGCGATTCCTGTGCCCGACCCCAATCTTGAACGCACGCGTGAACGCATCATCCTGCAGGGCGACCTTCCCAGCCCGCTTGATGCGCCAAAGGGTTGCAATTTCGCAACGCGTTGTCCGGTATTCGCCGCACTACCTGCCGCCAAGCAGGAGAAGTGCCTTACTCTGGAGCCGCCACTTGCTTCAGAAGGTCAACAGGAGTTTGCATGCTTCTTCCCGGATGGGGAAATAGATGCCGACATGCTGGTGGTGCATGCCTGACGACAAATGACTCATTGATTGAACCCTGTATTCAATTCGTAACGATTTCCAGTCGTAAACATGAAGGGCAAACCATGAAGAAGTACACGACGATCGGCGGCGTAGCAGTTGCAGCAGCACTGATGCTCACCGCTTGCGGCGGGGGAACGCCGTCGGGTCCGGCCTCCCAAAAGGCCGAAGAAGCTGGCGGGGACATCAGCAAGCTGATCAGCGTCAACGCCAAGGAAGCGAAAGACCTTGAGCAGGGGGGCACTGTCACCCTTGCTGTAGGCAGTATTGGCCCCGACTTTAACGGCTTCTCCAATGTGGGCAACAGCGCGGATAACTCCGCGCTGATGACTCCGGTCAATACGGCCTCCATCAACAGCGGCGGCATCGGCGGCTGCTGGAAGCTGGACTTCAACGGCAAGGCAGAGCCAAACAAGGACTTCTGCGAAGAGGTCAAGAGTGAAGTCAAGGATGGCAAGCAGACCATCACCATCAAGGTGAACGACAAAGCGACCTGGAACGATGGAACGCCGATTGACGTCAAGACGTTCGAGAATACGTGGAAGATGCTGAAGGGCGAAGATAAGTCCATCGACATCGTTTCCGCCGGCGCTTACGCTTTCGTGGACTCGGTTAAGGCCGGCGCCAACGACAAAGAAGTCATTGTCACCACTACCCAGCCGGTCTTCCCGCTGGAGGGTCTCTTCTTCGGCCTGATCCACCCTGCAATCAACACTCCGGAAATCTTCAACACGGGCTTCGCCGGCAACATGCACCCCGAATGGATGGCTGGCCCGTTCAAGGTTGAAAACTACGACACCACTGCAAAAACGGTCACGATGGTTCCCAATGACAAGTGGTGGGGACAGAAGCCGGTCCTTGACAAGGTCGTATGGCGCCAAATGGAGCCGAGCGCTACGATCGCCGCTTTCAAGAATGGCGAAATCGATGCCGCCAATGGCCGTACGCTCGGCCGCTACAAGCAGCTTGAAGGTACCAAGGACGCCGATGTCCGCCGCGGCCAGCGCCTGTTCGCAGGTGGCCTCAACCTGAACGCCAAGCGACCGGCGCTCACCGACGTCGCCGTCCGCAAAGCGATCTTCACCGCAGTGGACCGCAAGGCCATCCGCGATGTCCGCTTCAACGGCCTGAACTGGTCGGAGGAAAGCTCGGGCTCCATGATGCTCATGCCGTTCTCCGAGTACTACCAGGACAACTACCCCGTGAAGGACACCGGCGCTGACGCAGCCAAGAAGGTCCTCACCGATGCTGGCTACGCCCCGAATGACAAGGGCATCATGGCGAAGGATGGCGTGCCCATTTCCTTCAAGATCACCAACTTCGGTGACGATCCCACCACTGCGGCAACGTCGCAGACCCTGCAGAACCAGCTGAAGGCAGCCGGCATGGATGTTGGAATCGACCAGCGCGGTGACGCCGACTTCGGCAAGGTCATCGGTGGCCGCGAGTTCGATGTCACCATCTCCGGTTACACCGTTGGCGCGGATGCCACCGACGCCGTGAAGCAGTTCTACGACTCCGAGACCAACGAGAACGGTCTGGGCGATGCGGAGCTCGACGCCGAAATCAAGCGCCTGGCAACCATCGCAGATGACACCGAGCGCAACAAGGCGGCCATGGACGTTGAAAAGAAGCACATGGAGAAGTACTTCTCCATGGGAACTGTCCTCAACGGCCCGGAGATCCAGTTTGTCCGTAAGGGCCTGGCCAATTACGGTCCGTCCCTGTTCAAGAGCCTGTCCAACGTTCCGGACTGGACCACTCTCGGCTGGGAAAAGGGCGCCAAGAAGTAGCTCTCCCCAGGGATAAACACAAGAAGGCCGGCAACTTCCCCGAACCTATAAGGGTCGAACCTGTAAGGGTCGAACCTATAAAGGGTTTGGGGAAGTTCCCGGCCTTTCCCCGATCTTCTCTCACATCCTGCGGGCTTTTCCCGATCCCTCTCTCACATCGGACATCAGGGATCTCCTCGAAACCCAAGGAGCGCGCACCGTCGGGACGTTTACTGAATTAGCCTAGGGGCATGACTTCCAGGCCGATACGTACCGCCATCGCAGGTTTTGGTTTATCGGGCAGCGTGTTCCATGCGCCCTTCATTGCAAGCAACAATTCGTACGAGCTTGCCGTCATTGCCACATCCGACGCCCAAAGACAGGCAAAAGCGGCCGAACGATACCCGCAGGCAAAAGTAGTCAACACGCCGCAGGACATTCTGGCACTAGCTGACCAACTGGATCTCGTCGTCCTTGGCACCCCGCCTGCGACCCACTATCCGCTGGCGAAAGCCGCGCTGGAAGCCGGGCTCGACGTCGTCGTCGATAAGCCGTTTGTTGTCCACACCCCGCAAGGTGAGGATCTGATCCAACTCGCCGCGCAAGCGGGCCGTGTCCTCACGGTTTACCAAAACCGCCGCTGGGACGGCGACGCGCTCACGCTGAAGAAGCTGCTCGACGCCGGGACGCTGGGTACGGTGACCAGGTTTGAAGCGGGGATGGAGCGCTGGGCGCCGGAGATCGCCAAAGCCTGGAAGGCAAGCGCTACTGCCGAGGACGGGGGCGGCGTCCTGTTCGACCTCGGTGCACACGTGCTGGACTTGGCCGTCCAGTTCTTCGGGCCCGCGCGCGTCACCTATGCCGAGATCACTGCCCGACGTCCTCAGGAGAACGCCGATGACGACGTTTTCATGGCGCTCCAGCACCAATCCGGCGTCGTCAGCCACGTGACCTTGAACCTCAACAGCCATCTCCACGGACCGCGATTCCGCGTGCTGGGCACCAACGGCGGTTTCGTAAAATTCGGAACCGATCCGCAGGAGCCCTTTGTTCTGGGCGGCGGACTGCCTACGGACGCTGCGTACGGCGTCGAACCTGCCGAGAATTACGGGACTCTTGAATCGGCCGGCCAGCGCAGAACAATCGCTACCGAGCGCGGCGCCTACCCGGAGTTCTATCGCCTCCTCGCTGAGAAGATCGACGACGGCGGCACGGCGTCCGCGCGTCCTGCACCTGTGGATCCGGCCGACTCAGTGGCGGTGCTGAAGCTGATCGTACAGGCCAGGGCACTGGCCTCCTGAACCGGCTGGCTTCCTGAATCAGACGGCTAGTTCAGCCCTGCAGAGTTGACATCCGCACTCGCAACCAGCGAATAGATCGCCTTAAGGTCCTCGTTGCCTTCAAGGGGCTGGCAGCTGCCCGTCAACTGTACGACGTCGGTGGCGGACTCGTGGTGGAACACCGTCACGGCGGTGAACTGGGCCAGGGAACCGGCTTGAGGGTGCGTGTAGCGGGCCTCCCGCACATGCCAGTCCCGTCCGTTGATGACAACCGGTTCGGTGCCCAGGAGAACGGCGTCTGGCAGTCCGGCCATGAAAGCGTCTACGGAAGCAGCTATGTCCTGCAACTTGTAGCCCGGCAAGCGACGCGACACGGAGATCACCACATTGGGTGTGTAACCACCCTCGGAGGCCGGCCCCATCAGCGCGCCGAGGGCGTCCGGGACCACTTGCTCCGTCCAATTGGCCGGCGTCGTGACGCTGATGGTGGGGTATGCGGGGAAGGCCTTGGACGGGAAAACCTGCTGGGATGTCATGGGGAGCCCTTTCGGCGCTGTTTGAGGAAAGCTCAGGGATTGAGGGGTTTACTTATTGAGGAAGTCGACGAATCCGGTGACGGATTCCACAAACCCGGAGGGGCTGAGAGTCACCTGGGCTCCGGCGCCGAGGCCCAGCTCTGCGGTGATCTTGGCCCCAACGCCGAGTGTGAGGCCGTCCTCATCAAGGGAGGCGTTGAAGAAGTGCCCCTCTCCGGCGCCCGCCGCAATGGTTGCTGATGTGGACAGTCTTTGACCGAGTACTTCAACGTATTGGGACGCAGTCAACTCGCCACCGACGCCTGCGCTGGCTGCGGCGCCTGTGACGTTTCCTGCCTTGTTAACGTTGATTTCGCCTTCTCCGGCGCTTGCCCACGCGCCGCCGCGAACTTCGGTGCCCTGGCCAAAGCCGAACAGGCCGCCAGCCACCTCGGTCTCGTTGCCGAGGGTCACCTTTTGGCCCGCAAATACCTCGCCGCCGGGCGAGAAGAGGAACGGGCTTTCTCCTGTGACATGGGCGCTGGCTTCCGCGCCGGTCATGAATCTTGCCGTGCTGGTGGTGTTGGCCCAGCCATCGAAGAATTCGCTCTTTACCGTGGTGGTGTTCTCCACACCGACGAAAGCTTCACCGTCGGCTGAAAAGCGCGGGAGGCCCAGGCCAAAGGGAACGTTCGCTTCAAGCTTGCCATCCGCGCGCGCCCCAGCGAAGGTCTCGTTGGTAATAGTGGACTTGACCGGACCGCGTTCGCCCTCTGCGGTGAAAGTTACGGTGCCGCCCGCCGAGGCCTTACCAGAAGCGTCAAAAGAGATTCCGCCGGGACCCACGGAACCATGTGCCTCGCCAGTAGCTTCAGCGCCAACATTTCCAGAGCCCTCTACCGTTACCGGCCCATACGTGCGGGGGCCGAGGGTGAATCCGGGCAGTCCGGACGGCTCCTTGCCAACGCTTCCGGAAAGTCCCTGGGACGCCTGTTCCTGCTGCTCCGCGTTGAGGCGAAGTGCGCGGGCGTTGGTCTTCAAGCAAAGGGCTGCTGCTGCGAGCCTTCCATTGAGGTCAGTGTTCCATTGGTTGCGGAACTGTTCAGCATCGTTGCCCCGCCAATAGTGGCCGTTCTGAATCATCGTGCCAAGTTGCCGCTGCAGATTGGTGATCTTCTCTGCCTCGGAGTCCATGACGGCCGATAGCCGCCGGAGATCTCCGACGTCGGCGCCGACCAATCCTTGTCCCATAACGTTCCCCCTGTACGCCGTGGCGTGTTGATCGCCGACGGACATAAAGTGGTGCGCCGGGCGTCCCATGAGCATAATCGCCCGCCGCGGGAAGTGGCGATGGGGAGAACTATCGGCAGCGGAAATCCCGTAGCTATCTTGCTGCCCGGAAAACAATTTCGAGGAAGACGTAACCTCAGCGGCGCCCGGAACGATGTAAAGGGAGTGCGGGCCACGTCCGCACGCTGATCATCCGGCAGCGACCCAAACGCTGCCGGGGCAATCCCCACATCGTTTGTCGGAGGCTTTTATGTCCTTGTTCACTGTCCTTGCCACCAGCAAAGTCGCCGCGGGCGTCCTGGCTGCCGGAGCTGTAGCTGCCGGCGGAACCGGTGTCGCTGCCTTCAATGGCGCTCTTCCCACCGAAATCCAGCAGAGCGCCCACGACCTCGTCGGCGCACCTGCTCCCCTCGCCACGAAGGCGGCAGACGCGGCCGAAGCCGGCCAGGCCAAGGCGACTGACGCCGTCGAGACCGCCCAGGCAAAGGCAACTGACGCTGCCGAGGCTGGCGAAGACAAGGCGACTGACGCTGTCGACGCTGCGAAGTCAAAGGCTGAAAAGGCCGTCGCCGCAACGCCTGAAGCATTCGGTCTTTGCACCGCTTTCATCAACGGTGGACTCAAGGCTGACACCAAGGTGCCGGGTTTCAAGTCCCTGGTTGTAGCCGCAGGCGGCGAAGCCAACGTCGAATCGCACTGCAAGGCCGTAGTCGAGGCCGGCAAGGCTGCCGGCCTGAAGGCTGACGGTTCGGTAAACGCCGACGTCGACGCTTCCGTTGAATCCAAGGTTCCTGCTGTTCCGGCCGTTCCTGCTGTTCCGGGAACCGACGGCGCGCCGGCTGTCCCTGCGGTACCTGCAACGCCCGCCGCCCCCGCGCTGCCGACGCAGGTCCCCACTGATGTTCCTGCCGCTCCCGGTGCAGGCCTCGATTCGGTCCGCTAAGCACCCAGCGGTTACGGTTTAAGGGTGGGGCTCCTTGGTTTAGAACAAGGAGCCCCGCCACTTTACCGACGGTGGCGTACGTAACAGACGGCAGTGGCCATGGATGCCCGGAGCCCGGAAAACAACCCGGGACGGTGGTCCGGAAAGGTCGCTGCGCTGCGCGGGATGGAGGCATCCACGGGTGCTAAACCCATTAGCTGATGAATATGTGCAGACGGACAAAGACGATCCCGCTCTGCTCTTCACCGATGCCTACAACCAGTTCTCGGGGCCGGTTTTCGGCTACCTCCGCGCCAGGGGCGTGGACGATCCCGAAGCCGTCACGCAGGACGTCTTCCTCGCCCTGTATCCGAAGCTGCCGGACCTGCAGGGCGGCCTCCAAGGTGCCAGGACTCTGCTGTTCTCGATCGCCCATGCGCGGATGGTTGACCATTACCGCAAGCGGGAACGGACCCCGGATTCATCACCCTATGAGGCAGAGTTGGATGCACGCCGCGCACCATCGGCAGAAGACCAGGCATTTGGCCGCGGGAGCCTGGGCGTTACGGAACTTCTGGAGGACCTCGCAACAGAACATCGCGAAGTCCTGGCACTGAGGGTGGTCGCGGACCTTTCCGTGGAAGAAACAGCGGCCATCATGGGCAAATCCCAAGGGGCCATAAAACAACTGCAGCGCAGGGCATTGAGTGCACTGAGGAAAAGTGCACTACGAAAGAATGGCACACCATGAGTGAACACATCACCCCGCCGGGACGACCAGGCGGTCACGTCGGCGGGAGCGCTGGCGAGCAGGCCATTGACCGCCTGTTGGCCGACGCCGGACTCGACGACGCCCGCGACATCCGTGCCGAACTTCTCGAGCTTCGATCCCTCGCCAGCACAGCTCCGCCGCCCTCTGCCGCAGTCCGGGCGTTGATGGTCAGCGACCCGGTTGTCAGCGCCGCCGTTGTCAGCAGCGGAAGCGACTCAACCCCCGGCTACCCAACGTCCACTGACGAACTCGCGGGCCGCCGTCGTCGTAAGCGCCGCGCTGCCATCGCGGGATTCGCCGTGGCTGTGTCATTGGCGGGCGGCGCTACGGCTGCGGCCGCTTCCGAGGGCGGCATCCCGGGAGCTTTCCAACACCTGGGCTCCACAATCGGCTCGGTAGTTTCGCAGCTTACGCCGGGATCAGGCAATGGAACGCGGCAGAATCCTGGCTCCCCTTCGGACCAGCAGCGTGGCCGCAATGTGACTCCGGCGACCCCGTACCCTTCCGGCCGCAACCCAGCCGGCAACGCCACATCGGGAAATGGCGCCAACCCAAGCCAGGAGCCACAAGGCGGCACCAACGGCGCGTCAGGGCACTCCGGCTCGTCCAAGGTTCCCAACGGTGGAACGCTCCAGGCACCCAAGCTCCCCGGGAACGGTCAGCCGGGCAACATCAACGTCCCGACGCCAACGACACCCATCACCCCGCCGGGCATCGAGGCGCCCACCGTGGGACCGTCGGACGTTCCGGTGCCCGTTCCTACGCACCTGATCCCCGAGGTCCCAAACAACCCCGCGAAATGACAATTGATCCCAATGTTCACGTAGAACATTGGGTGTGGAGTCTCATGACTTAATGGACACTTCTGTCTCAGGACATCGTGGACAGTGTGTCTCGGGACATCGTGGGCACTTGTGCGGGTTTTGCTCGTTCCATGAGCGAACTCAAACCCGATATGAAGGTCCGGTATCTTGTCGCCTCGTGGCCTGAGGAGAGTCCTCGAGGTGCCGTGGCAGCCTTCTGCCGCGAGCACAACGTCTCACGGTCTTGGTTCTATAAGGTCAGGGCCGCTGCGGTGTCGGGTGGGCCGGCACAAGCGATGGCTATGCGTTCGACCAAGCCACGTACCAGCCCTAACGCTACTCCCGCAGGGGTCACCGCGTTGGCTTTGCATGTGAGGGAAGCGTTGGAGGCCCAAGGCCATGACCATGGGCCTTTGAGCGTTCAGGCAAGGATGCGCCGGGACGGTGTGGAACCGCCGTCCCGGGCAACGCTTGCCCGGCTCTTTACCAAGGCCGGCATGGTGGTTCCGGAGCCGCGGAAGAAGCCTCGAAGCGCTTACCGCCGGTTCGTATATCCCGCACCGAACTGTTGCTGGCAGATCGACGCCACGGAATGGCAGCTGGAAAACGGGCGGAAGGTTGTGATTTTCCAGCTCATTGATGATCATTCACGCTTGGCCTTGGCGTCACTGGTTGCGGCCGGAGAAACGAGCGAAGCGGCCCTGCGGGTGGTCAAACATGCCATCAGTAAACACGGGGTTCCCCGGAAGTTTCTCTCCGACAACGGCATGGCCCTGAACCCCACACGCAGGGGACGAAGCGGGGCATTGGTGGACTACCTGAGATCTCTCGGAGTCGAACCGATCACGGGCAAGCCCTACAAGCCCACCACCCAGGGCAAGAACGAACGATTCCACCGCACACTGCACCGGTTTCTGCACAAGCAAAAACCGGCTTCAACGATCAAGGATCTTCAAGCCCAGGTCGACACCTTCGACCACTACTACAACACCGAGCGTGAACATCAGGCACTGCCGGCCCGAATGACTCCCCAACAGGCTTGGGAAGCCACCGAGAAAGTGCCCGCCCCCTCGGTCCCCGTGATCTCTGAGATCAAAACCCAGATCCGGCGAACCGTACGAAGAACCGTCAGCCGCCTGGGCGTCGTCACGGTCGTGGGCACGCACTTCCAAGTAGGCAGAGACCGCGCCGGAGAAACAATCCACATCCTCTACGACGCACAACGCATCATGTTCTTCGACGGGCACGGAACCGAAATCATTTCCCATCCGCGCCCGCCAAGAGGAACCAAATACATAGGCAACAACAAACCCCGCGGCTTCATGGCGAACCAAGTGTCCACGACGTCATGAGACATACAGTGTCCACGAAGTCCTGAGACTCGAAGTGTCCTCAATGTCCTGAGACATGACAACGTAGAACATTGGGATCAACTGTCATCTCGGCGGGGTCTTGCGCCGCTCTTCCTGGGTTAGGCGGTGACCAGGCTGTGCCAGTCGGCGACGAGGGGCAGGTTGTGCGCCTCCGAAACCGAGTGGTGTGCCACGTGGCCTGCAGCGATGTTGAGGCCGGCGGCCAGGGCGGGGTCGCGGTCGAATGCGGCCTTGACGCCCAGGTTGGCCAGTGCCACGGCATAGCGCAGCGTGACGTTGGTCAGTGCGTAGGTGGAGGTGTTCGGAACAGCGCCAGGCATGTTGGCAACGCAGTAGAAGATCGAGTTGTGGACCTTGTACGTCGGTTCCTGGTGAGTGGTGGGGTGCGTGTCCTCGAAGCAACCGCCCTGGTCCACGGCGATGTCCACCAGCACCGAGCCCGGCTTCATCCGGGACACGAGTTCGTTGGTGACCAGCTTGGGAGCCTTGGCCCCCGGGATCAGGACGGAGCCGATCACGAGATCTGCGTCGACTACTGACTTCTCGATCTCGTAGGCGTTGGAGGCGACGGTCTTCAGGCGGCCCTGGTAAAGGGCATCCAGTTCGCGCAGCCGGTTGATGTTGATGTCCATGATGGTGACATCAGCACCGAGGCCCAGCGCCATGGCGGCGGCGTTGGTTCCGGCAACACCGGCACCGAGGACAACAACCTTGGCCGGGCGGACGCCCGGTACGCCGCCCAGGAGGATTCCCTTGCCGCCGGCTGGAGCCATGAGCGATGAAGCACCGACCACCACGGACAGGCGGCCTGCCACCTCGGACATCGGGGCGAGCAGCGGAAGGGTGCGGCCTTCCTGGACCGTTTCGTAGGCGATTGCCGTGACGCCGGAGTTGATGAGCTCGGCGGTGAGTTCGGGCTCTGCGGCGAGGTGCAGGTAGGTGAAGAGGATCAGGCCCTTGCGGAAGCGGTGGTATTCGGCCTTGATGGGTTCCTTGACCTTCATGACCATGTCGGCCCGGCCCCAGACGTCGTCCGCGTCTGCAACGATTTCTGCGCCCGCGATCGAGTATTCCTCATCCGTGATGCCCGAGCCGAGGCCTGCGCCGCGCTCAACCAGAACGGTGTGTCCGTGGGTGCGGAACTCGTGTACTCCGGCGGCCGTGATGGCTACGCGGAACTCGTTGTTCTTGATTTCTTTGGGGACGCCGATGATCATTTGCTGGCTCCATCGTTAGCGGCTTTTCGGCCGAATATTTGCTGCGGGCTGTGGTTCCAGAATAAATCCGGCTGTGAGGCAGGCGACATGGATCCCGGAGCGCGCTTGAATGGAAACCCCGGAAATTCAAGGAATTTCTGCCGCGATGATCGACATTTGTCGAGTGCTGTAGCGTCAGGTGTCGCCTGATGTTGGTACGCTTTCTGGATGCAGCAGGACGTGGAGCAAATCGTTGAACGCGTGGCGCTCAAGCTTGGGAGGGGGCTGTCCCTGGAGGACCTCGACGGCGTCCTCCTCGCCTACAGTTCCAACCAGTCGCACGCCGACCGCGTCCGCGTGAACTTCCTCCTCAGCAAACGCGTGCCCAGCGATGTCAGTGCCTGGCAGCTCTCGCACGGCATCGCGACGGCGGTGCGCCCGGTGGTTGTCCCCGCGAACGACGAACTGGGCATGCTGGGCCGCGTTTGCGTCCCGCTGCTGGTGCGCGGTTTTCGGGTGGGCTACTTGTGGGTGCAGCAGGATCTTGAGGAGCAGACCGCGACGGCGATACTCGCCGAGCTGCCCGGCGTGCGTGACGAACTGGACCTGTTGGCGGGCTTGTTGCTCGACTCAAACACCGCGGAATCGGAGTTCAGGCGGCGGCGGGAGCAGGAATTCCTGGCTGCATGCAGTGGCGAATCGAACGCAGTGGCAGCGGTGGCTGGTTGGAAGGAGATCCAAGGCCGGGGCCCATGGCAACTGGTAACCATCCTGGACGCGGATGGCGGCGGAACCGACGTCGACCCCATAGCGGCAACGCTAACGCACAGAACAGCAGCGCTGCAGTCCACCATTGGTGTGAACGCTGCGTTGTTCAGTGCCGGGACGGAGACACATTCCGTCGTCCTGTTCCGGGAATCCACTGGCCGGGCGGATCACGCCCAAGTTCTGGTGCACTATCAATTGGAGCTGGCCAAGCGGGCGGGCCGCGCGGTGGACCGGGTGATCCTGGGCATCAGTGAGCCGTTTCAGGTCATCCGCCAATTGGCTGGCGCGTACCGGCAATCGAAAGTTGCTGCACAGGCGGCAGCCGTCGATGCGCCCCTGGGGGAACTCGTGGACAGCCGTGCCGTGGGCGTCTACCAGCTCTTCGACCGTCTGCAGGCCCCCGGAGGTTGGGACGATGCCGGCTCAGTGCACTACCGGACCCTGGAGGACCACGACCGCAACGGCGAACTCCTGCCGGTGTTGGAACTGCTCTATGACAACGACGGCTCCGTCCAGGACGTCGCCACCAAACTTCATCTCCACAGGAGCAGCATCTACAACCGCCTCGGCCGGATCCGCCAACTCATCGGAGCTGATCCGTTGAGCGGCGCGATCCGGCTCGAGTTGCACGCCGCACTGAAGGCCCGGAGGTGGGCCTCTCGGCCCCGGATTTAGCGCGTTCCGGGCGGCTGGGTCGCCGAGTGCCGCACTCGGGGTCGACGCCCCTCTGGCACTCTTGTCACATGCAAGTGACACGCGGAACGAAAGAAGCAGGCACCGGGTAGGTGCCTGCCTCTCTTGTTGCAGTGATTCTTGTTGCCCTGATTCCTTAGGCGCGCCGCAACCGCTGGCAACTCCAGCGGCCCAACCGGCGGCGGAACGTGGCCGTCCGGCTGCTGCTGCAGTACCGGCCGTGCCACCCGACGTGCGTGCTGGTCCTGGGAAGTCGCGTGCTCACTTCAAAATCCCTGTGGCGCCGTCAAGTACGGCGTCCAGGTCCAGGGCTGAACCATTGGACGGCGTGGTGCTGGGACTGCCGGTCGGCTTTGGCTTTGGCGCCGGAGCCTGTGTTGGAGTAGGCGCCGGAGTGACAGTGGGGGCCGGCGTCGTCGTGGCAGGTGGGGTGGTAACCGTGTCCGACGGAACCGGGCTCGGGGCTGGCTGGGTTGGGACAGGAGTTGTCACGCCCGGCACAGGAACAACAGCCGACGGGACTGCCGAAGGAACCCAGACAGGATCCGCGAGTGAAACTTGCGGAGTCGGAAGGGACGACGGCGATCCCTGAGCGGGTGCCTCTTCTGACGACTGCGTTGCAACAGTTGCCGGCTGTCCGGCCTCGCTGGTGGCCGCCGAAGCAGCAGTGGAGTTGGACGAGCTGGGTGCGGGGGTGGCCGAGGTTGACTGCCTGCTGTCGCCACCAGTCTTTGCGTCACTGGCTTCCTGGGCCGGTGTTTCCTGCCCGAAGAAGGGAAGCTCGAAGGCCTGGCTCACGGTGCCAACGGTCAATACCAAGCCCAAAGCTCCGGCGACGACTGCCATGCGCTGGCCCATTGTCTTGACCGAGGCCGCCTTTGTGAGGACGGCGTGTGGTTCGTGGCTGAAGGACGATCCACCCACTGATGACCCGCCCAAGGATGAAGCTCCGAACGTAGGGGCACCGCCTGCCGAGGGCTGGGCTGCTCGCGTGCGGAGGGCCTTCCGGCTTGCGAGGCCAGCCGCAGCGGTGGCGGCTGCCGCCAGCTGGGCGGGGCTCTTCGCCTGTGCCGGGGATGCAGAGGGCATCGGTGAAGCAGCGGCCACCGTCGGTATGGCGGCAGTGGCGGGCTCCGGAGTGGAAGAAGCGGCATCCACCGTCGGGATGGCGGCAGTGGCGGGCTCCGGAGTGGAAGCCGGTTCGGGGGCGATCGGTGCGGGAGCTTGAACAGTTGGAATCGCAGCCGTTGCCGGTTCCAACGGAGCAGAGTCCGCGGGCGTTGTTTCAGCAAGAGCGATGACCGCCTGGGCTGCCCGCTCACGCTCTGCGGCGCGAGCGGCCGCGCGCGTAGTGGGTGCCGCGGTGGTGGGATTAGAAGCAGCGGTGGGTTCCGGCGTCGTGCTTGTTGACGCTGCTTCTGCTGCTGGCGCACTGGTGGAGGATCCGCTGGGTTGGGCCCGACGGCGTCCGGTTGGCTGGGTACGCTCGCGCGCTATTTGGGCGCGGCGCGGCTGATCCATGGTTGGGGACATGGTGGTTGCCTCTCAACGCCTGCGAGGTTAGCTGTCGGGTTCGGACGAGGCCGTCCGGCCGCACATGGCGGCTTCACCCCAAGGGCCCATGGAGAATCAGGCCCGGGAACTCTGGGTCCCCCGTCTCTGCCGCGAGTCTGGCGGATTCCGGTTTGCGGCAGAGCTCGGCGTCAACCCGGAAGCGGCCCAGCGGAGATACGGGTCGCTCTTCGACGGTACATGAGCAGCAAACTAAAGTCACATTAATGTAACGGGCGGGACGTCTTCCAGAGCGAAGGTCGGTTAGGACTTAGGCTCCGGGGCCGGAGCCGGGGCGGGCAGCTCGTGCTGGATCCTTTGGACTTGGTGTGCGTAATGGGTCTCGGGTCGGAAAATTTCGTCCGCCACACCCAGCATCCCACCCGTGGCGCCGCGCCGGACTTTCCCCTTGCTGTTCTGGCGCGAGACCCAGAACCAAAGGGCCGCAATGAGGGCAGGTGCTGCCAGTACGGCCACAAGAACGGCCAAGATATCCATCGCCCAAGACTAGCTTTCGGCATGTACTGGCCGGTAGACATAGTCCTATGGACCTGCCCGTGATGCCGCCCGTTTCGCCCATGCTCGCCAAGTCCGTGCCCAACATTCCGGATGTGGGGCATTACGAGCCCAAGTGGGACGGGTTCAGGACCATTGTTTTCAAAGATGGTGACGAGATCATCCTGGGCAGCCGCAACGAACGCCCCATGACACGGTATTTCCCGGAACTGGTGGAAGCCCTCAAGAAGAACCTTCCGGACAAGTGCGTCATCGACGGCGAGATCGTCCTCATAGCGAACAACAGGCTCGACTTCGAAGGCCTTCAGCAGCGCATCCACCCCGCCGACAGTCGTGTGCGGATGCTGGCTGAAAAGACGCCGTCCTCCTTCATTGGATTCGACATCCTGGCGATAGGAGATGAGGACCTCATGGACAAGCCGTTTTCCGAGCGTCGCGCTGCCCTGGAGAAGGCCCTGGCCAAGGCTGAGGCGCCCGTGTACGTAACGCCGGCGGTGACGGAACTGGACCAAGCGCAGGATTGGTTCGTGCAGCTGGAAGGTGCTGGGCTGGACGGCATACTTTCCAAACCGCTCGGCGGGACATACCAGCCGAATAAGCGGGTCATGTTCAAAACCAAGCATGAACGCACCGCCGACTGCGTAGTGGCTGGATTTCGCTGGCATAAGACAGGAAAGGTTGTGGGGTCGATGCTGCTCGGGCTCTATAACGACGCCGGCCAGCTGCAGCACGTTGGGGTGGTGGCTTCATTTCCCATGGCCAAGCGCGAAAGCCTGGTGGCCGAACTCGAGCCATACCAGACCGAGTTCAGCGAACATCCTTGGGGCCAGTGGGCTGATCAAGGAGATGCAGCAACCACTGGCTCCCGCATGCCTGGCGCACAGAGCCGGTGGAGCGCTGGCAAGGACTTCTCCTTTGTTCCCCTCCGGCCAGAGCTCGTCATCGAGGTCGCCTACGACTACATGGAGGGCGAGCGGTTCCGGCACACCACCCAGTTTCGCCGGTGGCGGCCGGACCGGACTCCAGGGAGTTGCACCTATTCCCAGCTGGAGGAGCCGGCTGATTACGACCTCGGGGAGATCCTGAGGCTGCCGTAACCGGAGTCGGCCGCCGCTATTACGTCGTTGGGCCGCTGTTACGTTGTTGGGCAGCGACGAAACAGCGGCTGGGAGACGACCTACTCTTCGTGGCCTTGGTCGCCGCTCATACTGCCCTCGCCCGGCGGGGTTTCTCCCGGGGGCACCCCGCCACCGGGCTCCAGTCCCGTGATGTTCCCGTCCGCAGGATCGGGGTTGGACGATGCCGCGGGGTCCTTGTCCTCTTCCTGGCGCATATCCGGATCGGCGTGGACATCGCCCGGGTCGCCCGCAGTGTCGCCGGCCGTATCGTCCCGCTCGGTTGCGCCCGAGGCCCCGAAGGTCCGCGGATCGTCTTCCGGGTCATAGCTGGTCATGGTGAACCCCTTCCTAAGCAAACTTACTATTGAGCCTGCCCGGCCAGCCTCCCGGTCGCAAGCCCAACAAGGGGCACCCGGGCCCGGCTCCGCCGTCGTGCGTTAGTGCCTAACTCTGGCGCGAGGTGGCAGCGACAAAGCTCCTGATAGCGTCCGCAACAGCTTTCGGACGCATGTGCTGAGCCACGTGGCCCACTCCTGGAATCTCCACAAGCCGCCCTTGGGGGATTGCCCGCGAGAGGCGAAGCGCCCAGTCCGGTCCGGCCACGTGATCGCGGCTCCCGCGGAGCACCAGCACGGGAATTCGGAGTTTGGCCAGCTGCTTCTCGGTTGGGTACTTCATCATCACCCGCAGCTCCGTGAGGTACCAGCGCGGCCCGCATTGCAGGTAGTCGGTGATCACAATCCAGTTGGACGATGGGCTTTCGCGGAGAAGCCCGTCAAGGAATAGGGCCAGCGATTGCTGTGCCACGTTCTTGTGCCGGGAGTCCACCACGGGGCCCATGAGGACCAGGTTCCGGGCCCGTTCGGGCTCGTAAAGGGCCGCTTCGATGGCGAACTGCACGCCCATGGAGTGCCCTACCAGGATGTACGACTCGATGCCGCACACTTTCAGCGCCTCGGCAATGAACGCCCCATGCTCCTCAACGGACAGTTGCCCGCCCGGTTTCGGTGTGCCGGCAAAGCCCGGAAGATCCAGTGAATAGGTAGGCGCGCCCGCGGCGAGAACGGCGTGAAGGCGGGCAAGGTAGCGGTGCGAAACGCCGATGCCATGGATAAGGACGTAAGCGGGCTCCGCCTGGTCCCCGGTTTCGGCGGGCCCAGGTTTTGCATGGCTTCCCAGCTGCGGCGGTGCCGTTCCTTCCGTCCACAGAATCCGGCCAGTCAGCCCGCGGGCCTCGACGTTGGCAGATAGTAGCGTTGCCGGCTTTCCTGAAGTCAATGGCATACCGCTATTGAAACAGTCCCGGCGTGGGTTTGCCGGTGTCCGACCCGCCCCGGGGCTTAGTCGCGGGTGGCGTCATCGGACTCGGCGGGGTCGCCTGTTGGATGCGAAGCATCAGGTGCGGCGGCAGCTTCAGCCGCTTCCCGGCGTCGGGCAATCTTGGATTCTGTCCACATGGCAACCGCCACGAACACTACGCAGGCAAACATGAAGGTGGCTACGAAGTTCAATCCCATGGCCGATCCCAAGGGTGCGGCAAGGGCCATTGCGGCCACCCCGGCCACGATATGCCACCCTTTGAAATTGCCCACCAAACAAGCGTAACCCCGGGCTAAACAGGTGCTGGCCCGTTGGCTGGGATCGTTGCTTGATCCTTATCACTCCGACGCTTTTAGTCGCCGCGCGTGTCATCTCCGGCGTCATTTGCCGCTTCATCTGCAATGGAGGCCTCGGCCTGCTTCCGCTTCTGCGTTTCAAGCCACGCGATGATGGCGGCCTGGCGGATCCGGCGGTGCGTTCCGCGGTATTCAACCGGGATCTCGCCGCGGTCGGTCATATTGCGCAGATACGTGTGCGAGATACCGGCGAGTTCCGCTGCCTGGGACGTGGTGAGCATTTCCTCCACGCTGCTGACCGTCACAGTTTCGCCACGGCTGAGCCGGGCGAGGAGATCGACGACGGCGTCCCTCGCCTGATCGGGCAGGCGGTGGACAGTGCCGTCCACGAACACGGTGATGTCGTTGCTCTCGTGGAGGGAGCGTGCGAGATTCCGGGCGTCGTCGGCGGGAAGGCCCGCCGTGACGCGGGGAGCTATCAATGCCATGGCAGAAGCCTAACCTGCGCCCACTCCGGCCTGGGGGTGATCGCCCGTTTCGATGGTTCGCTGCGTACTCGCTGGTTCGTACGGCATAGTGTGCAGCGAGCCATCGAAATGGCGCAAAAGAAGCTGTTGACAGCAAACAGGTAACGCGCGTAACCTAAGTCACACGTTCCAAGTAACGCGCGTTACCAATCCACCGAGCAAAACCTCGACCCACCGAACAAAGACGCGGAGCATTCAATGGCGAAAAGCACCTCCCCCAACAAGGCCGCAGCTGTGCGGCAGCGGGGTGTCACCATGAATGACGTCGCCAAGCACGCCGGTGTATCAAGGACCGCAGTCTCGTTCGTGCTGAGCAACCGCGAAAACGCCAGCATCTCCGAGGAAACCCGCACCCGTATCAACGATGCCGTGCAGGCACTGGGCTACCGCCCGAACGCCGGAGCACGGGCCCTGGCATCCCAGCGCAGTGATTGGTACGGGCTTGTCACCGAGATCGTGACGGCACCGTTCGCCGTCGACATCATCAAAGGAGCCCAGGACCAAGCCTGGCTTGATCGTCGGTTCCTGCTCATCGCGCCCTCCGACCAGGCCGATGCCGTAGGACCCAACAAGGGCTTGGAAGATGCCGCCATTGAAAAGCTGCTGGAACAACGAGTGGAAGGACTTCTCTACGCAGCAACCTTTCACCGGGGCGTGCACGTTCCGCAGAGTGCCAACGAAGTACCAACCGTCTTGATCAACTGCTTCGACGCGGACGGAAAGCTGCCCTCGATCGTCCCTGACGAGCGTGCGGGTGGCAGGGTCGCGGTCGAGCGCTTGCTTCAAGCCGGCCACACCCGGATCGGAATCATCAACCTTGACCCGGTCATTCCGGCAGCAGTGGGGCGATTGGACGGTGCCCGCGAAGCACTGGCCGTCGCAGGACTGGAGCTGGACCCGGAACTCGTGGTGTCCGGATACGCAACGGCCGACGGCGGCTACGAAGCCGCGTGCCGGATCCTGGACCACAAGAACAGGCCAACCGCACTGTTCTGCCTCAATGACCGCATGGCGATGGGTGCTTATGACGCCATCAAGGAACGGGGCCTGACCATCCCCGGAGACATCGCAGTGATCGGCTTCGATAACCAGGAGCTGATTGCGGCCTACCTGAGGCCAAAGCTGACCACCGTTGCCTTGCCGTTCCAAAAAATGGGAGCCCTGGGAGTCCAGACGCTCGCCGCTCTTACAGCAGGACAGCCGATCATTGCCGACCAGCAATTGGTCGACTGTCCGCTGCTAGAACGCTCTTCGGTCTGACCGCGAAATCAACTTCGAAGAGCAAACCCCTTACCCACCCCTTCACCTTGGACGATGAAGATAGGAAAGAGATAACCATCATGACACAACCCCGATTCCTGAGGTCTGCCCGCATCACGGCGGCCGGACTGGCGGTGGGCGCGATGCTGCTGACCGGCTGTGCCGCCACCGTCAATAAGACCGCCGGCACCGACGCCGCAGCAAACGCGAGTGCGTTCCTCACCATCCCGCGTGAGGACATGGGCACGTTCGTGCAGAACTTCAACCCGTTCGCGCCCACCGTCAACCCGATGGTCCAGCAGTCCATTTACGAGTCCTTGCTGATCTTCAACCCGGCAAAGGGAGACACTGTGCCGTGGCTCGCAACTGAGTGGAAGGCAGCCGACGACGGCAAATCGATCACCTTCACGTTGCGTGACGGAGTGAAGTGGTCCGACGGCAAGCCGCTGGTCGCTGACGACGTTGCTTACACGTTCGAGCTTCAGAAGAAGATCAAGGGTGGCTACGACTACCTGGACACGGTGACCGCCGAGGGAACCAACAAAGTCACGTTCAACTTCAATAAGCCATGGTCGCCGGCCCTTTACGACGTCGGACAGCTCAGCATCCTGCCCAAGCACATCTGGTCCGCGCTGGCGGACCCGGAGAAGGACGCCAACGCCAAGCCCGTGGGCACCGGCCCCTACACGGAAGTGGACAGCTTCCAGGCCCAGTCCTTCGTGCTGAAGAAGAACCCCAACTACTGGCAGCCGGAAAAGCAGAAGATCGCCGGCATCAAGATGCTCGCTTTTGCAGGGAACGACGGCGCCAACCTCGCCGCTGCGAACGGGGACGTGGACTGGGCTCCGCAGTACATCCCGAACATTGAAAAGACCTTCGTTTCCAAGGACAAGGAACACCGCCAGTACTGGTTCCCGGCAACCGGCGCCATGATCAACTGGCAGCTCAACACCACCAAGGCACCGTTCAACGATGTGGATGTCCGCAAGGCGCTGAGCATGGCCGTTGACCGCGACCAAGTCACCAAGATCGGCATGAGCGGCTACGCCAAGCCTGCCGACTGCACCGGCCTTTCCGGGAACTACGAGAAGTGGAAGAACTCCGAGGTCAAGGACAACTGCACCTGGACCAAGCTGGATGTGCAGAAGGCCAACGAGCTGCTGGACAAGGCCGGCTACGCCAAGGGTGCTGATGGCAAGCGCAAGCTGAAGGACGGCTCGCCGTTTGAATTCAAGATCTCCGTTGGCGCCTCGTCCTCCGACTGGCTTTCAGTAGCCAACGTGATTTCGCAGAACCTCGCCGAGGTCGGCGTCACGGCAAAGGTTGACTCCCCGGACTGGGCTGCCGTGGTTGCAGGTTACGAGACGGGCGACTTCGACTCCGGCATCGTGTGGAGCGCCAACGACCCCAGCCCGTACAAGTACTTCAACACCTCCATGGGGACTGCCACGGTGAAGCCGGTGGGTACCAAGACGTTCGACAACTACCACCGCTTCGGCGACGCCAAGGCCGACGCGCTGCTGGCCGACTTCGCCGCAGAGGCCGACGAGTCCAAGCAGAAGGACATCGCCAACAAGCTGCAGGAAGAGTACAACGACGTTGCGCCGCTGGTGCCGCTGTTCTCCGGCCCGGAATGGGGTGCCTTCAACGACACCCGCTTCACCGGCTGGCCCACCGAGGGCAACCCGTACGCAACCCTCTCGGTACGGTCACCCACCACGGTGCTGGTGCTGACCACGCTCGAACCGCGCAAGTAGCGTAGCCGGCCGCAACCGGCGGCCAGCCCGCACACTGCACGCCCGGCGGCGAACCGCCACCCGGTCAACCCCGCCGGGCGTGCCCCCAAACTTTCCGTAATTCCCGAATGGAGGGAAACCGTGCGCTTCATCCTGCGCCGCCTGGGTTTCTACCTGATCGCCTTCTGGGCATCCATCACCCTGAATTTCCTGCTCCCGCGCTTCATGCCCGGCGACCCCGTCTCCCGCATGTTTGCCCGCTCCCAGGACAGAATGCAGCCCGAACAGATCGAGGCCCTGCGCAAGCTTCTTGGCGTGGACGATCGGCCCATTTGGGAGCAATACGTCGACTACATGCACAACATCTTCACGGGCCAGATGGGCGTCTCCATCTCCCGTTTCCCAACACCGGTCACAGAGGTTATCTCCTCCCAGATCGGTTGGACCCTCCTGCTGGGCGGAACCGCGCTGGTGATTGCCGCCGTCGTGGGTAACCTGCTGGGCATCCTGGCCGCTTGGCGGCGGGGCGGCGCTATCGACTCGGCACTGCCTCCGGTGCTGGTGTTCATCGGCTCGTTCCCGTACTTCTGGCTCGCGATGGGTGCGCTGTACCTGTTCGGCGTAGTGCTGGGTTGGTTCCCGATCCGCCACGCGTTCACGGATGGTTTGGAACCCGGGTTTACCTGGGAGTTCATCGGCGACGTCGGTGCGCACCTCGTGCTGCCGGCGCTGACGATCGTGCTGGTTTCCATTGGCGGCTGGATGCTGGGCATGCGCAACACCATGATCGCCACGAACTCGGAGGACTACATCACCATGGCCGAGGCCAAGGGGCTCCGTCCAGGCCGCATCATGCTCCGGTACGCAGCCCGGAATGCCATGCTGCCGTCCGTCACGAGCTTCGGCATGGGGCTGGGTTTCGTGGTAGGAGGTGCGCTGCTCACCGAGGTGGTGTTCGCGTATCCCGGCGTGGGCTACCAACTCCTCAACGCCGTCCAAGGCCTGGACTACCCCCTCATGCAGGGTCTGTTCCTGACTATCACCGCCGCCGTGCTGCTGGCGAATTTCCTGGTGGACATCCTCTACGTCCGCCTCGACCCGCGCGTGCGCAGCAACTAGAGGACTGATCATGACAACCGCACTTCTGAAGCAGCCAACTCCAACCCCGGCTGTCCGCAAGCCCAACCGCAGCTTCGTCCACGGACTCCTCACCAATAAGAAGGCCATGCTGGGCATGACCGTGATGCTCGTGTTCATCGCACTTGCGTTGCTGGCGCCCGTGCTCTTCCCTGGCGACCCGTCGCGGATCACCGGGATGGCCTCGCTGGAACCCTCCCCCGAGCATTGGCTGGGCACCACCGCCAAGGGACAGGACGTGCTCGCGCTGACCGTCCACGGCTCACGGAGTTCCCTGTTCGTCGGGCTGACCGTAGGCTTCGCGTCCACGTTCGTCGGCATCCTGGTGGGCCTTGCTTCTGCCTACTTCGGCAAGTTCATCGACGAAGCACTCTCCTTGGTGACCAACGTCTTCCTGCTCCTTCCCGGCTTGCCGTTGCTGGTTATCCTGGCCGCGTTCCTGCCGCCGGGCCTGGGCACCGTAATCCTGGTACTCGTGGTCACAGGTTGGGCCGGTTCGGCCCGCGTGCTGCGCTCGCAGGCCTTGTCCATCCGTTCCAAGGACTTCGTGGCCGCCGCCGCGGTGTCCGGTGAACGGGCTGGCCGGATCATGTTCCGCGAGATCCTGCCGAACATGGCCTCGATCGTCATGGGCACCCTGCTGGCTTGCGTCATCTACGGCATCGGCGCGCAAGCAGGCCTGGAGTTCCTGGGCTTGGGCGATGTCAGCACGGTCTCGTGGGGCAACAACCTCTTCTGGGCTGGCAACGAGGGTGCCCTGCTCACCGGAAGTTGGTGGGTCTTTGTGCCCTCAGGCGTGTGCATAGCACTGGTCGCGTTCGCCCTTGCCCTCATCAACTACGCCGTGGACGAGGTCACTAATTCGCGGCTGCGAAAGATCAAGACTCCGAAAGACATCGAAACGAGCGCCGCAAAATGACCATCTCCCAAGTCTCCTTCGGCTCCCACGAACCCGTCCTGGACGTCAAGAACCTCACCGTGAAGTACGTGGGCGATACCCGCTCCACCACTGCCGTCGATCGCGTTTCCTTCAGCATCGGCACCGGCGAAGTGTTCGGCCTCGCGGGCGAGTCCGGCTGCGGCAAGTCCACTATCGCCAACTCGATCATGCGCCTGCTGAAGGATCCCGCCAAGATCGCCGGAGGCAGCATCTCCTTTGGCGGCAAGGACGTGCTGGCCATGAGCCCGGAGGAACTGCGGCGCTTCCGTTGGCAAGACGTGGCCATGGTGTTCCAGTCGGCCATGAACTCGCTCAATCCGGTCCTGACCATCGGCGAACAGATCGTGGACATCTTCACCACCCACGCCAGCTACTCCCGCAAGGAATCGCTCCGCCGGGCGGGCGAGTTGCTGGAACTCGTGAGGATCGATCCCGCGCGCCTGAAGTCCTACCCGCATCAGCTCTCGGGCGGCATGCGGCAGCGGGCGGTCATCGCCATGGCCGTCGCCCTCAAGCCGTCGCTGTTGATCCTGGACGAGCCCACCACCGCACTGGACGTGGTGGTGCAGCAGGAAATCATGGCGCAGATCAAGGAACTCCAGCGCGAACTGGGCTTCTCCGTCCTCTTCATCACGCACGACATGTCCCTCATGGTGGAGCTCTCGCACCGCATGGCCGTCATGTACGGCGGACGGATCGTGGAAACGGCCAAGGCCCAGGACGTCTACGCCAACCCGCGCCACCCCTACACGCAGGCGCTCATGGGCGCCTTCCCGCCGCTCACCGGTCCGCGGGTTCCGCTGACGGGACTGCCCGACGGCGTGAAGTTCCGGAACATCCCAGACCTTGCCGAAGTGGCGCCCGGCCACCTCGTGGCACCGTTTGGTGCCGACGCTTTGGCGGTTGCCGGCACCACGGCCGTTGATCCCGCGATCCTGGAAGGAGTCGCACGATGAGCCACTCTGTACTTTCCTCCCATCCCGAAAGTGCCGCACGTCCTGCCGTTGCCACCGACACGCCCGCCCTCGAAGTCCGCGGTCTGGGTAAGTCGTTTCCCATCGGCGGCCTCTTCTCCCGTCAGTCTGTCCGGGCCCTGCACGGCGTTGACCTGACCATTGGCCGCGGCGAAATCGTGGCACTCGTGGGGGAGTCCGGCTCCGGCAAGAGCACGCTGGCCCGCTGTGTTGCCCGGCTCGAAAAGCCGAGCACCGGCGCGATCCTGGTTGACGGCGTCGACGTCCTCAAGCGTGACCGGTTCCAAGCGTCCCGTGCTTTCCGGTCACAGCTGCAGATGGTCTTCCAAGACCCCTTCGGCTCGCTCAATCCAGCCCACAGGATCGAACACTTCCTGCGCCGGTCGCTGGCGATCCACGGGAAAGGCGGTTCGGAGTCCGACACCCAGCGGCGGCTCGACGAACTCATGGCCACCGTTGGCCTGCAGTCCGACATGCTGAACTCCTACCCCCACGAGCTCTCAGGCGGCCAGCGTCAGCGCGTCGCGATCGCCCGTGCGCTCGCTGTGGAGCCGCAGGTCATCCTGGCTGACGAGCCCACATCCATGCTGGATGTGTCAGTGCGGATCGGCGTGCTGAACCTGATGCGCAAGCTCCGCGACGAGCAGGGCATCTCCATGCTGTACATCACGCACGACCTCGCCTCGGCCCGCTATTTGGCAGACCGGACAGCCGTCATGTTCGCCGGTGAACTCGTGGAGGAGGGCGAGTCCCTTGACCTGCTGGCCAACCCGGCCCACCCGTACACGCAGCTGCTTGTGTCCGCTGTACCGGACCCGGCCCGCGCTGGCTCCTACGATCCCGTTCGCCGGGCCGAACTGCGCCAAGCCGTGATGGCTTCCCCGCACTGCGCATTCGACGGCGACCCTGACCAGGCCTGCTCGGACACCGAACCCGTACGCCACCAGGTTGGCGATCCCGCGAACCGCCACTGGGTCCGCTGCCACCTCTACCGGCCGCGGGCTGGAGCGGGCGGACATGCACTGGCTAATGAACCCCTGGCGACCGAGAAGACAGACAAGAAGGCTTCCGCATGACTGAACTGACCCACCCGCTCGCCACCGTTCCGCGTGACGAGCTGGTTTCCCGCGCCGAGGCCGATCCCCTCCGGCCGCGATTCCACTTTGTTTCCCCGGCGGGCTGGCTCAACGATCCCAACGGCGTGAGCCAGTGGAACGGCGTGTACCACCTCTTCTATCAGTACAACCCGGAGGGCGCGTTCCACCACCGGATCCAGTGGGGCCATGCCACCAGCACCGACCTCGTCACCTGGACGGACCAGCCGGTGGCCTTGGAGCCGTCGGGGGGTCCGGACGCCGACGGTTGCTGGTCCGGCGTGTTGGTGAACGACGGCGGTACGCCCACCTTGGTGTACTCGGGACGACTCGACGAGCGTGAGCTGCCGTGTGTGGCAGTGGGATCTGCGGACCTCATGACCTGGACCAAAGTGCCCGAAAACCCGGTCATCGCAGCCCCTCCGGCGGGGGTGGACATCACCGCGTACAGGGACCACTGTGTGTGGCGCGAGGGCACCAAGTGGCGGCAGCTGGTGGGCTCGGGCATTCGTGGGCGCGGCGGCACGGCGTTCCTCTACGAGTCGGAGGACCTGCGCTCGTGGGACTACATCGGTCCATTGTTCATCGGCGACGCCTCGCAGGGAGATCCGACAGACACCGACTGGACCGGCACCATGTGGGAGTGCGTGGACATGTTCCGCGCGGGCGGCGGTTCCCTGGGTTTGACCACCGGGCTTTCTGCCGACGCCGATCCTGATGTGCTGGTTTTCTCCGCCTGGGACAACGGCGACACCCGCCACCCGCTGTACTGGACCGGTCGCTACGCGGGGGACACCTTCGAGCCTGCAGCCCTGCACCGGCTCGACTACGGCGGTCGGTTCTTCTACGCACCGCAGTCGTTCGAGGACGAGTCCGGGCGGCGTATCATGTTCGGCTGGATGCAGGAAGGACGCAGCGACGCCGCGATGGTGGAGGCCGGATGGTCGGGCGTGATGAGCCTGCCGCGCGTCACCACCCTGGCCGACGACGGAACCCTGGCTTTTGCGCCTGTCCCTGAAGTGGAGAAGCTCCGCCGGGATCACGTCAGCGTTCCGGGACAAGTCCTGGTGGGCTCCGGCAAGCCCCTGGATACGGGAGTGTCCGGTAACCAGTTGGACCTTGAGCTGGACGTGCAATTGGCACCGGGAGCTGTGCTGCAACTGGGCATCCTGGGGTCGGGGGATGGTGCTGAGGAGACGGTCATCGAACTCAGCCGCTTCCTTGAGGGCGAAAACGGCACCCTCCGACTCGACCGCACCCGGAGCAGCCTTGACCCTGACGTGGATGTGGAGGACAAGTCCGGCCCGCTCCCAATGCCTGACGGACGGGTGCGCCTGCGCGTCCTGGTGGACCGGTCCGCCGTCGAGATTTTCGCGAATGGCAAGCCGCTCACGGCCCGTGTGTACCCGACGCTGGGCGGGGAGCGCGTGACCCTCGCGGCAGCGGAGGGAACCGTCACCCTGGCGAGCTTCGACGCCTGGACCATGGCCGACTCCTGGAAAGGCCCGCGTCCCCTCTTCCCCTAACACCGATCCTCTCTCACATCCCAAGCGTTTTTCGCCGATCCTCTCTCAGATCATGGGCGGTTTTGGCGAACGCTCTCTCACCCCTGAGATCAAAGGCGATCTGAATGCACAAGAGAATAGTTGCCGGCCTCGCGGCCGCAGTCCTGGGTGTTGGTTTCGCGGGAACGGGGGTCACTGCTCCGGCGGTGGCCCTGGACCCCGCGCCAGCCACACTCAACAGCACCACCAGCCCCATTCCAGATGTCGTCGGAGTCAGTGGTTCCTGGACCCGGTCAGCGGAAGGCGGGTACACCGCCGTCGCGCCTTCCGGACAGAACATCGCTGCGGTCAGTGAACAGCGTGTGGCGGGCACCGCCCGCTACACGGCCGAAGTAAAGGTCGACGCCGGGAGTCCCTACGCTGTGGGCGCGCTCGTCTTCCGCGCGACTCCCGACGCCGGCGCCGGATACGCGGCGACGATCGACCCCAACCTGGACCGCGTGAGGCTGTTCGACCTCGCGACGGGCGAGGACATCGTAACCCCCGCAACCGTAGCCCTCACCGCGGGACAGTCCTACAGCGTGGACGTCCACGTGGACGGGCCCCGGATCTTCGTGGCAGTGGACGGGGTTGCCAGGATTGACGCCACGGACCGCCGTTACGAATCGGGCCGAGTGGGCCTGCACGCCTACAACGGAACCGTGGTCTTCGGCACGCCCGGTGTGCGGACCATCGACGCAAATGTCAGCGGCTGGGCAGTCACCGGTGCGGGCTGGTCAGCGACCGCCACAGGCTTCCGCGGCGCGGCCCCAGCCGGCACGAACATCCGCGCCATCGCTACCGGGGAGTCGCCCGCCGACGTCGATTTCTCCACTGACGTCCAGGTCACGGCTCAATACGGCGTGGGCACAGCCCTGTTTCGAACCAATGCGTCGGGAACGTCCGGCTACGCCGCGGAGGTCGACCCCAACGCTGGCCGCTTGCGCCTGTACCGGGTCTCGGATAACGCCACGCTCGGCACGTTCACCACAGTCATCACGCTCAACAAGGTCTACCGCCTTCGGGTCACGGCGCTCGGAAACCAGTTGGCTGTCTACTGGCAGACCGATTTCCTTGACCCGAACGGCACCATGCCCGCCATCACTGCCACGGATGCCTCGCAAGCGTCCGGCCATGTGGGCCTCGGTTCCTACAACGGCACCGCCGCGTTCCAGAGCATGACGCTGCGCGGACTGGAGACGTCCCTGCAGGGTTGGCGGAGCTCCGCAGGTTCGTGGGAGCCCGACTCCAAGGGTCTCCGGGCTTCGGTGACTAGCGGCACCGCAGTGAGGTACATCCCGGCGGTGGCGTCCGACGTCGTAGCCTCCTTGGACCTGACCGTCACCTCACCGGCCACTGCCTCAGTGGTGGCCCGCAGCGGGGCGGACGGCACCGGCGGTACCGAACTCCGGATCGATCCCGGAGCGGGCACCGCGAAGCTGTACGACCGGGCCACTTCAGCGTTGCTGCACTCCGGAACCTTGCCTGCCACGAGCTTCAAGGCCGGGCAACTCAACCGCGTCCAGCTCACAGTTCGGGGGACCGAGGCCTCCGCGCTGATTAATGGCACGCCTGTGCTAAATGGCGCTGTGTCCGTGGCGACCGGCACGGGGTTCGCCCTGCTGGCCACAGGATCAGCCTGGTTCCAGAACGTCCGCGCGGACAACGTGGACCAGTACATGAATGGGCTCTACCAGCCGGGCTACCACTACAGCCAGAACTCGGGCAGCAGTTCGGACCCCAACGGGCTGGTGTACTTCCAGGGGGAGTACCACCTGTTCCACCAGGACCGCGGACGCTGGGCGCACGCCGTCAGCTCCGACCTGCTGCACTGGAAGCAGCAACCCATCGCCCTGCCGCACATGGCAGCAGGGGAGTCGTGGTCCGGTTCGGCAGTGGTGGACGCCTCGGATGCGAGTGGATTGTTCGACGGCGGCTCCGGCCTGATCGCCTACTACACGAGCTTCAACCATGATGCCTGGAACGGAAACCAGTCCGTTCGCGCCGCCTACAGCAAGGACCAAGGCCGCACCTGGCAGACGGTCCAAGCCGCTCCTGTGGTGGAAAACCCGGGCGGTCCCGACGGTGGCTGGGACTTCCGCGACCCCAAGGTCACTTGGGACGTCGGGTCCAGCAAGTGGGTCATGGTGGTGGCAGCCGGCGACCATATCCGCTTCTACTCCTCCACAGACCTCATCCACTGGACCTTTCAAAGCAGTTTCGGCTACGGCGACTGGATCCGCGGAGGCGTCTGGGAGTGCCCGGACCTCTTCGAAATGCCCGTGGAAGGCCAGCCCGGCGTGAAGCGCTGGGTGCTGTGGTGGAGCACGGGAGCTGTCCGAGCCACGAACGGTTCAGCGGCACAGTATGTGACGGGCACGTGGAACGGCACGGTGTTTGCGCCGGACACTCCTGTCTCCCAGGTGCTTCAAGCGGATCACGGCAGGGACTACTACGCGGCCATGAGCTTCTTCGGGGCCCCGGACGGCCGACGGATCATGATCGGCTGGATGAGCAATTGGGACTACGCTTTCAGCCCTCCGACGGGCCGATGGAATGGCCAATTGTCCATCCCACGTGAGCTCAAACTTGTTGACGTTCCCGGCGCCGGGCTCCGGCTGACGCAGGCTCCCGTTGTGGAGGAAGAGTCCCTGCGGACATCAACCTGGCAGGCCTCCGATGTGACTGTGACGCCGAGCTCCGCGAATGCGCTTGCGGGTGTTTCCGGTCGCTCCTTCGAGCTTGAGGCGGAGGTCGGGATTCCTTCTTCCGGAGGTGCCACATCCTTCGCGTTCGGGCTAAGGAAAGGGACCGGATCAACGGGCGCTCAAGAAACAACAGTGAAGTACGACGCCGGTGCTGCCGCACTCACCGTGGACCGCGGCACGGCCGGTCGGGAGGACTTCACCCGGTATTTCGCGGCCTCGGCGACCGACAATTCCACGGCGCCATGGAGTTCCACTGTGGTGGGTTCCGAGCGCCGCGTGAAGCTCCGAATCCTGGTGGACGCATCCTCAGCGGAAGTCTTCGGCGGTGACGGCACGGCTGCCATCACTTCGCTGATCTTCCCGGACCCGTCCTCCACAGGTTTGTCCTTTTCGGCGAGCGGGGGGAATGCCCGGCTGGTGTCCGTCAAAGTACACCAGCTCAGCGACACGGCCCGCCTGACTACCGCGCCGCCGTCGGACGTTCTGCCTCCCACCAGCGGGACAGCACGCCACAACCTGGGTACGTACGCCGTGGTCCCGGGCGGCAAATGGGAGAGCACGGGCGCAGGGCTGGCCGGTACGTTCGACAAAGACTCGACGGCCATGAGTCCGGCTGCCTTCACTGACGTCCGCGTGCAGGCAACCGTTCGTTTCGGTGCGGATCCCTTCGCTGGCGAGATGCTCAACCGGGACCTGGCTCCGGAGAAAGGGTACGGGGGCGCGGGCTCGGTGTTGCTCAGATCCTCCGCCGATGGATCCAGCGCCTATTACGTGAATCTGGACCCGAATCTCCGCGTGGTGCGGGTTTTCTCGCTGAACAACGGTGTCTTTACGGTGCTCGCGAGCGTTCCGGCGGCCTTGAGTCACGGGGTGAGCTATGCACTGGACACTTCGGTTGTTGGCAACAGGATCACAGTGTCCGTGGATGGAACGCAACTGATCGACGTCACGGATTCTGCCCTTGTTTCCGGGAAGGTTGGCGTCAACGTGTTCGACGGCAGGGCGGCCTACCAGGATGTGGTGGTGACGGCACTGCCGTAGGCCTGGCATCCAAGCGGGTGAGCCAGCCAAGCCAGCCAGCAAGAACTACTCCGCGTCCAGATCCGTCTCCAGCAACGCCACCAGCGCGTCCAAGGCTGCATCCGCGCCGTCGCCCTCAGCCCTCAAGACGACGACGTCTCCCTTAGCGGCACCGAGTGTCATAAGCGAAAGGATGCTGGCGGCGTCGAGCGCGTCATCGGCGGGTTGGCCCTGCATGGCGATGGTGACCTCCACCGGCTGTTCTCCCGCGGCCTCTGCGAAGAGGGCGGCCGGACGGGCGTGCAGGCCGGAGCGGCTGGCGATGGTGGCGGTGCGTTCGGGCATGGGTTTCTCCTTATGAGTAGACGCAGTAAAAGGGGTTAAAGGCCGAGCTCTTCGAGCACGGGGAGTTTTGCCCGGACCCACTCGCGGGCCTCCGTTGCGCTCGGCGCGGTGAGGGCCAGCCGGGCGAGTTCCTGGGCCTGCTCCAGAGTGACGGTTTTCAGCACAGTCCCCACTGCGGCCAGCGAGCGGGCGGTCATGGACAGCGTGCTAACGCCGAGTCCGGTAAGTACGACGGCGAGGGCCGGGTCAGCGGCCGCCTCACCACACACGCCCACGGGTTTGGTGCTGCCCTCCCGGCCCGATCCTTCCAGAACGGAGCCTTCCACAGTGAGTTGCACGAGCCGCAGGACGGCGGGCTGCCACGGTGTATTGAGTTCAGCGAGGGGTCCGAGCTGACGGTCGGCGGCCATGGCGTACTGCGTGAGATCGTTGGTACCGAGAGAAGCGAAGCTAACTTCACGGAGCACTGAGGCGGCAGTCAAAGCAGCCGAGGGAACTTCCACCATGACGCCGGGCGTTTGGATGCCGGCAGCAGCACACATTGAGGCGAACCTGCCTGCCTCCGCAGCCGTGGAGATCATCGGGGCCATGACCCAGACGTCGGCCTCGGACTCGGAAGCAGCCCGGGCAATGGCCTCCAGTTGACGCTCCAAAACACCGGGCGTGGTGAAGTCCGTCCGGTAGCCGCGAACACCCAAAGCAGGATTGGGTTCGGTAGCGTCCGTGAGGAAGGGGAGGGGCTTGTCGGCGCCGGCATCGAGCGTTCGCAGCACAACTTTCTTACCTGGGAACGCATCAAACACGGCCTTGTACGCGGCGGCCTGTTCGTCCACCGAGGGCTCGGTGTCGCGTTCCAGGAAGCAGAACTCTGTGCGGAAGAGGCCAACACCCTGTGCGCCCAGACCGGCAGCTGCCACGGCATCCTTGGCACCTCCGACGTTGGCGAGCAGCGGGACCAGGTGGCCATCCGCCGTCGTGCCGTTTCCGTCGAACTCAGCAAGCGTTGCCGAGGTTTCAGCCCAAGCGGTGGCAGCAGCGCGCTGCTCCTCCGACGGCGGGGAAGCCACGAATCCGGCAGCGCCGTCTACGTAAACCTCTGTGCCATCAACAATGGAATCAACGCCGTGGGCGGCAACCACGGCGGGCAGTCCGAGCGAGCGCGCGATGATCGCGGTGTGTGACTGCGGCCCGCCCCCAGAGGTCACAAGTGCCAGGACTTTGGAAGGATCCAGTGTTGCCGTGTCCGCAGGGGCGAGGTCCTCGGCCACCAGGATGAAGGGTGTGTCTGAGGAAGGGATGCCTGGGGCGGGAACGCCCCGCAGCTCAGCCACGATGCGGGCGCGGACGTCCAGCACGTCTGTAGCGCGCTCGGCCATGTAGCCGCCCAGGTTGTGCAGCATTTCGGAAACGGAGGCGCCAGCTTCCCAGATGGCGCGTTCCGCGGACGAGCCCGCGTTGATGAGTTTGGCCGCCGACTTCTGGAGCATGGTGTCTTTGGCCATGAGCGCGGTGGCCTCGAGGACGGCTTTGCCGTCGCCGGAGGCACTATCCGCGCGCCCCTTGAGCTCGTCGTGGACGGCTTGCGCTGCGGCTTTCAAGCCCGCGACGGCGTCCTCCGGACTGACGTCTGCGGCCAACCGCTCGCCCGACGGCGGTTCACTCACCGGTTTGGGCATCTGGCGGACGGAACCAATGATGCGGCCAGGGCTTACCCCTACTCCTTGGAAATTCTGCACTGAATCCTCTGTTCCTGCTGGTTGTTCAGACCCTGCGGCAACGGCACCCCAAGCCTGCGGAATGTAGCCACAAAATTCTGCTGTGAGCCACTTCATATAGCAACGCTATAGGTGCTAGGGTAGCGGCTATGAGTTTCGATGACCAGCTTCCGCCAAAAATTCGGTTGCTCCGCGCAGCTGCTGAGTTGCTGGCAAATTCGGAGGGGTCAGCGGTCTCAACGCGCCAGATCACAGCGTTGGCCGGCGTTACGGCGCCAACGCTCTACCACCACTTTGGCGACAAAGAAGGACTGTTCGACGCCGTCGTTTCTGCCGGTTTTGAAGAGTACGTGGCGGGGGAACGGGATTTTGCACCGTCCGGGGAACCGTTGGAAGACGTCCGGCGGATGTGGGACAACCACGTCCAGTTCGGGTTGACCCAGCCCCACCTTTATCTGGTGATGTTCGGCAATATCAGGCCGGAAAGCCGCCCAGCAATCGTGTCCGATGCTGAAGCGCTTCTGGAGGAAATGCTGAACAAGGCCGCTATCGCCGGTCAGATCAATGTGCCGCCCCGCGAAGCGGCACGAAGCATCCTCGCGGCCAACGTGGGTGTCACGCTCATGCTCATCGCCGAACCGGTGGAAGAACGGAACCTCGAGCTCTCAACGATGACCCGGGATTCCATGATTTTCGCCGTCTCCACGGATACCGCCCGTGGCGCCGCAGCGGAGGACTCCGGTAAGTCCTCCGTGGTTGTTGCGGCAATCGCCCTGAATGCGGCACTGCAGGCCTCGCATTCGGACCAACTTTCCAGCTCTGAATTGAAGCTCTTCCTTGAGTGGCTTCACCGTATTTCCAGCAGCTCCTAAGGCTGTTCTCTCTCGATCTATATCGACTGACCCCGCGCCGCCGCGGGACACACGTTAGGAATTCACATGGCAACAGAGACCGTTGCGAAGCCCCGCACCAGCCTGCGCGTTGGCGTCCAAAAGTTCGGAACATTCCTGTCCGGCATGATCATGCCCAACATTGGCGCCTTCATCGCCTGGGGCCTCATAACGGCCCTGTTCATCAAGGAAGGGTGGATTCCAGTCGCGGAACTTGGCGGTTTCGGGACCAACGCCGAGGGCGTTACCAACCCGGGCCTCGTTGGCCCCATGGTCAAGTACCTGCTGCCCCTGCTGATTGCCTATACCGGCGGCCGGATGGTCTACGACGTCCGTGGCGGCGTTGTGGGTGCCATTGCCACCATGGGTGTCATTGCGGGTACAACATCTCCGATGTTCATCGGCGCAATGATCATGGGTCCGCTGGGTGGCTGGACCATCAAGCAGCTTGATCGCCTCTGGGATGGCAAGATCCGTCCCGGCTTCGAGATGCTGGTGAACAACTTCTCCGCTGGCATCTGGGGTGCGGCATTGGCCTTGGGCGGCTTTTACGGCCTCTCATTCATTGTCAAAATCTTCACCGACGGCGCCGGAGCCGTGGTCCAGTTCCTCGTCAACAATGGCCTGCTTCCGCTGACCAGCATCTTCATTGAGCCTGCCAAGGTCCTGTTCCTCAACAACGCCATCAACCACGGTGTGCTTACCCCGCTTGGCATCCAGCAGTCCTTGGACCACGGCAAGTCCATCCTGTTCCTGCTCGAAGCCAACCCCGGCCCGGGCATGGGCATCCTGCTGGCATACATGTTCTTCGGCCGTGGCGCAGCAAAGGCTTCAGCGCCGGGCGCAGCGATCATCCACTTCTTCGGTGGAATCCACGAGATCTACTTCCCGTACGTCCTGATGAAGCCGATCCTGATCCTCGCTGCCATCGGTGGCGGCATGACGGGCATCGCGACCCTGGCCATCACCAACTCCGGCCTCGTGGCTCCTGCAGCCCCGGGTTCCATCCTTGCGGTCATCGCCCAGACGTCCCGTGACAGCTACGTCGGCGTGATTCTGGCCGTGGTCCTGGCAACCACCGTTTCCTTCCTCATTGCTTCTTTGATCCTTCGCACCTCCAAGAACAAGGGCGAGGACGATCTCACCGAAGCCACATCCCGCATGGAAGCCATGAAGGGCAAGAAGAGTTCCGTCTCCTCGGCCCTTGTGGGCGACCGGGCAGGCGAGCGCGGCGGCACCGTCCTCACCCGCCCTGTCCAGAACATCGTGTTCGCCTGCGACGCCGGCATGGGCTCCAGCGCCATGGGTGCCTCGGTGCTGCGCAACAAGATCAAGGCTGCCGGTTTCCCTGACGTCAAGGTCACCAACTCGGCAATCGCCAACCTGAGCGATTCCTACGATGTCGTGATCACCCATGAAGACCTCACCGAACGCGCCCAGCCGAGGACGGCAAGCGCCATGCACTTCTCGGTGGACAACTTCATGAACAGCCCCAGATACGACGAAATCGTGGAGCTGGTCAAGGCAAGCAACACCGAAAGCCCTGCCGGCGACACAACCGCCCCCACAGCAGCCGCCACCCACGGTGCGCATGCCGCTGAGCCGGCGGCCGCCGTCGTGGGCAAGGGAGTCCTGCTCCCCGAAAGCGTTGTGCTGAACGGTACGGCCCAGGACCGCGATACTGCGATCGACGAAGCCGGGCAGCTCCTGCTGGACCGCGGTGCCGTGGATGTCAGCTACGTGCACGCCATGCACGAACGCGAGGAATCCGTGTCCACGTACATGGGCAGCTTCCTGGCGATCCCGCACGGCACCAACGATGCCAAGGAGCACATCCGGCACTCGGCAGTTTCCATCATCAGGTACCCCGAGGGCATCGACTGGGGCGGCAAGAAAGTTAAGTTCGTGGTCGGCGTGGCTGGCCTCAACAATGAGCACCTCCACATCCTGTCCTCGATCGCCAAGATCTTCACCGACAAGGCCCAGGTGGCCCAATTGGAGGAAGCGACCACGGTTGAGGAAGTGCTGGAACTGTTCGGAAAGGTCAACGCATAGTGAAGGCAGTCCATTTTGGGGCAGGCAACATCGGACGCGGCTTTGTGGGGCTGTTGCTCCATGAGGCCGGATATGAGGTGGTGTTCGCGGATGTTGCGGACGCGCTGATCAGCCAACTCGCTTCTGCGGGCAGCTACAACGTCCATGAGGTGGGCGAGAACCCCGCGGTGAAAACCGTGGACGGGTTCCGTGCGCTGAACTCAAGCACGCAGGAAGCTGCCGTTGTTGAGGAAATCTCGACGGCGGATGTGGTCACCACTGCTGTAGGGCCGCACATCCTGAAATTCGTGGCACCCGTGATCGCTCGTGGGCTTGCAGCACGGGAGCCATCACTGCCGCCGCTGCAGGTTATGGCCTGCGAGAACGCCATCAACGCAACGCACCTCCTGCAAGCAGAGGTCCGGGCAGCCTGGGATGACTCCGCCGCTGACTTGGACTCAGTGGCTGTCTTTGCCAACACCGCGGTGGATCGAATTGTCCCGAATCAGGAGCCCGGCCAAGGCCTGGATGTCACGGTGGAGACGTTCTACGAGTGGGTCATCGACCGCACACCGTTTGGTGACCACGTCCCCGCTATTCCTGGAGCGACGTTCGTGGACGAACTTGGCCCGTACATCGAGCGCAAGCTGTTCACGGTGAACACCGGGCATGCTTCTGCTGCATACTTCGGCTATGCAGCGGGCTTCGAGAAGATCTCCGACGCCATGGCCGATCCGTCCGTGGCGGCAAAGGTCCGTGCTGTGCTGGAAGAGACCAAGGAATTGCTGGTGGCCAAGCACGGATTCGTGGAGGCCGAGCAGGAAGCGTACGTGCAGAAGATCCTGTCCCGCTTCACCAACCCGTACCTGCCCGATACTGTGGCCCGCGTCGGCCGGGCACCACTGCGGAAACTGGGCCGGCACGAGCGGTTCGTCGGCCCAGCGGCCGAACTCGCCGAGCGTGGCGTCACTCCCGTCGCGCTGCTGGAGGCCATGTCCGCCGCCCTCCGGTTCGACGACGGATCCGACGACGAAGCCGTGGAACTCGCAAACATGCTGTCCGAGCTGGACGCAGCTGCCGCCGTCGAGCGCATCACCGAACTTCCGCCGTCGCACCCGCTGTTCCCTGCGCTGCAGAAGCTCATAGAGGACCGCAAAGCGGAAGCGTAACCATCTCTTAAGAATGGCTGACGGCGAAGGGCCGGTGAGACTCGTCGCCAAGCGAGAGAGCGTATATGGGGCTGCGGCGTGGTGGGCCTCGCGAAGCGGGCACAGCCCCATATACGCTCTTAGAGCGCCCCGGCTACTTTGTCGCTGCCGCCGTTTCGGCTTCCGCCATCGCCTTCCACTCGGCCACGCGGGCCTGGTGCAGCGGCGACTTGCGAACAACCGCATAGGCGATGCCAAGGATCGCGAACCAGATAGGCGTCACCAGCAGTGCTGTGAGCGTGTCCGGCTGCGTGGTCAGCGCCCACACCAGGAACGCGAAGAACGCGAAGACCACCCACACCATCGGGATGCCACCAGGCATCTTGAACGGCGACGCCGCGTGCTGCTCCGGGCGGCGCTTCCGGAAGACGAGGTAGCTGGCCAGGATGATGGACCAGACGAACATGAAGCAGACGGCGGACACGGTGGTCACCATGTCGAACGCGGCGCCAACGTCCTTGCCCGCGTACAGAAGCACGACGCCGGCCAGCAGCAGAACGCAGGACAGGAACAGCGCGTTCTGGGGTACTTTGCGGCTGGAGAGCCGGCCGAAGACCTTGGGAGCGTCGCCGTCGTTGGCCAGGCCGAACACCATGCGGGACGTCGAGTAGATGCCCGAGTTGGCCGAAGACATGGCCGATGTGAGCACCACGAGGTTAACCACGGTTGCCGCCATGCCGAGGCCTGCCAGCGAGAACATGGCGATGAAGGGGCTGTGGCCTGCTTTGAATTCGGTCCACGGGGTGACGGACATAAGGATGATGAGTGCGCCTACGTAGAACAGCATGACGCGCAGGGGGATCGCGTTGATGGCGCGGGGCAGGTTGTGCTCAGGGTTTTTGGTTTCGGCTGCGGCCGTGCCCACGAGTTCGATGCCCACGAACGCGAAGACTGCGATCTGGAAGCCGGCGACGAAGCCCATGAATTCCTTGGGGAAGAATCCGCCATGGCTCCAGAGGTTGGTGAAGCTTGCGGTTCCGGCGTTGGACTGGAACCCGGTGAAAATCATCACCAGGCCCACCACGATCAGCGCCACGATGGCCACGATCTTGATAAGGGCGAACCAGAACTCCGTCTCGCCGAACGCCTTGACGGTGGGGAGGTTCAGAAGGAGCAGAATCACGATGGTTGCCAGGCCCGGGATCCACAGTTGGATTCCCGGCCACAGTTCATTGGCGTAGCCGGCGATCGCAATCACGTCGGCAACACCCGTGACCACCCAGCAGAACCAGTAGGTCCAGCCGGTGAAGAAGCCGGCCCAGGGGCCCAGGAGGTCCCCCGCGAAATCGCTGAAGGACTTGTAGTTGAGGTTGGAGAGCAGGAGCTGGCCCATGGCCCGCATCACGAAGAAAAGCATGAAGCCGATGATCATGTACACGAAGATCACGGATGGGCCGGCCACGGAGATGGTCTTGCCGGAACCCATGAAGAGGCCCGTTCCGATGGCGCCGCCGATTGCCAGGAGCTGGATGTGGCGGTTGCTGAGCGAGCGTGACAGGTGGGGCTCGCTGTCCCTGCTGGAGGCGCGGAGCTGCCCCGTTGTTGTCTGATCGGACATTAGTTTCAAGAACCCTTCGGAAGACCCGTCACAATGGTGACGGCCGTTACAAATCTGTTCGATAAAGCTATAGCTAATGTCTGACCAATGGCCAATCGGTCTGCATGGCGAAAGCTCCCCGTCTTGGAAAGAGGGGAGCTTAGGCCGGTGTGCGCTTAGGCGATCTTCCGCCGGTACGCGGCCATGGCGAAGGCGTAGGCGAGAGCCAGGATGCCAAGGCACCATGCGAGGGCAACCCAGATGTCGCTGCCCACCGGCTGTTGTGCGAACAACGCGCGAATGGAGTTCACGATCGAGGTCACTGGCTGGTTCTCGGCGAACCAGGCCACCGGGCCCGGCATCGTCGCGGTCGGCACGAACGCTGAACTGATGAACGGCAGGAAGATCAGCGGGTAGCTGAACGCGCTGGCGCCGTCGACGGTTTTCGCGGAGAGCCCGGCGATCACGGCCAGCCAGGTCAGGGCGAGCGTGAACAGGACCAGGATCCCGGCGATTGCAAGCCAGGCGCCCACGGATGCGCCGGTGCGGAACCCCATAAGAAGGGCCACGCCGACGACGATCGCGACCGAGACGAGGTTGGCCACAAGTGAGGTGAGCACGTGCGCCCAGAGCACGCTCGACCGCGCGATCGGCATGGACTGGAAGCGCTCGAAGATGCCGCCCTGCATGTCGAGGAACAAGCGATAGGCGGTGTAGGCGATGCCGGAGGCAATCGTGATCAGCAGGATGCCGGGGAGCATGTAGTTGATGTACGACTCGTCGGATCCGGTATTGATCGCGCCGCCAAGCACGTACACGAACAGCAGCATCAGCGCGATCGGCGTGACCGCGGTGGTGATGATCGTGTCGGGGCTGCGCAGGATGTGGCGCAGCGAGCGGCCGGTGAGGACGCGGGTATCGCTGAGGACGTGGGTGCTCATCGGGATGCCTCCTGTTCTTTCTGCTCTTCAGCCGTCTCGCCGACGAGCGCCAGGAAGACGTCTTCGAGTGAGGGCTGCTTCTCGACGTACTCAATCTCGGCCGGCGGCAGCAGCCGCTTGAGTTCGTCGAGCGTGCCGTTCTGGATAATCGTGCCCTTGTGGAGGATCGCGATGCGGTCGGCCAGATGCTCGGCCTCGTCGAGGTATTGGGTGGTGAGCAGCACTGTTGTGCCGTTCCGGGCGAGATCCTTCACGGTCTGCCACACTTCGACGCGCGCCTGCGGATCGAGCCCTGTGGTCGGCTCATCCAGGAAGATCACCTTCGGCTGCCCGATCAGGCTCATGGCGATGTCCAAGCGGCGGCGCATGCCTCCTGAGTAGGCCGCCACTTTCCGTGAGCCGGCGTCGGTGAGGCTGAACTGTGCCAGCAGCTCATCCGCGATCTTGCCAGGGTTCTTTAGGTGACGCAGTTTCGCCACCAGGATCAAGTTCTCCCTGCCGGACAGCACCTCGTCCACTGCCGCGAACTGCCCGGTCAGGCTGATGGACTCCCGGACCTGCAGCGGTTCCGTTGCGATATCAAAACCCTCGACGGCGGCAGTGCCGGCGTCCGCTTTGAGCAGGGTGGACAGGATCTTCACCATGGTGGTCTTGCCTGCCCCGTTGGAGCCGAGGAGGGCGAAAATGCTGCCCGACGCCACCTCGAAGTCCACGCCGCGCAGAACATGGAGATCCTTGTACGACTTCTCGATGCCCTCTACCCGGATTGCCGTTGCAGTCATGATTCAGCCTCCTTCGCTTTATCGACAGCCTTCGTGAGGCGCTCGCGTTCCTTATCAATCCAGCGCTTTCCGCCGTATGCCTGGGCAAACGCCTCGGCGAACTCGATGGGGTCCTCGCCGACGATCTCGCTCACGGGCGTACCGTCGATGGCGGCGCGTTCCCAAAGGTCGGCCAGGTCGGTGAACATCTGCACGATCGTGTCCCCCTCGGTGACCCCGCCGTAGTACATGAAGTACCGGTTGAAGGCGTTTGCCACGGAGGAGTAAGGCTCAGGCAGGGCATCCAGCCGCGCCTTGGCCTGCTTGTACTGCTTCTTTTGCTCGAGCGATCCGGTTACCAGTTCGATCCACTTCGCTGCCATGTTAATTTCCTCCCTTGCGGAGCTGTTCAAGCCGTTCGGACAAGAAGCTCCATGTGTTCCAAAATTCGTCCAGTTCTTTTTCGCCCTGTGGGTTGAGCGTGTACACCTTGCGGGGTGGCCCCTTTTCGGATGGCCGCTTTTCGACGTTCACCAGCCCCTTTTGTTCGATCCTGACCAGCAGTGCGTACACGGTGCCCTCAGCGATCTCGGTAAAGCCCTGCGCCCGGAGCAGCGTCGTGATTTCGTATCCATACGCCGCCTTTCCGGTGAGGAGGGCCAGAACAATGCCCTCCAATGTGCCTTTGAGCATCTCCGTCATTTGCTTGCCCATCGGACACCTCCCTCGCTACTCAGTAGTACTAGCTACCACTACATAGTAGAACTAAGTACCGGTACTTAGCAATACTGAGTTCTGATCAAAAATGACATGCTGAGGTAATGACCCCAGACTCTGCCGCCGCGCCCGCCCTGCTGACTGTCGACGTCGGCTCCGGAACCTTCAGTCTTCGTCGCGCCACTAAAGCCGACCTGCCGCGCATCCTTGCCTTGCTGATTGATGACCAATTAGGCGCGACCCGCGAAAATCTGGATGACCCTGCGCCGTACGAGCGGGCTTTCGACGCGATCGACGGCGACCCGGCCCACCTCTTGGTGGTGGGCGAGCTCAACGGCGAGGTAGTGGCCACGTTCCAGCTCAGCTTCCTCCCGGGCCTGTCCCGCAAGGGATCCTGGCGGGCGCAGATCGAGGCCGTGCGGGTTTCCGAGGTGCTCCGCGGCCAAGGCGTGGGCGCGCTCATGATCCAGTGGGCCATCGACCACGCGCGCGAGAGTGGCTGCTCGCTGGTGCAGCTCACCACGGACAAGTCGCGCGTTGCGGCGCACCGATTCTACGAGCGGCTGGGCTTCGTTGCGAGCCATGAGGGCATGAAACTGAAGCTCTAATCCCGTCCGATACTCATTAAAGCTTGACTCTTAGGCGACCTAACTCTTAGGCTACCTAAATATGACGAGCGCTTCGCCCTTCGACCCCCGACTACTGGACCTCGCCCAGGAATTCCGCGAGTCATTGCGCCTGGGCGTGTACATGTTCCGCCGCCTGGATCCGGAGGGCGAACTCACCGCTGCGCAGCTGAGCCTGCTGTCCATGATTTCCGACGGCGGCCTCCGCGTGGGCGATATCGCCAAGAACCTGGGGATCAAGGTCCCCAGCGCGACGGAGCAGATCATCAAGCTCGAACGTGCCGGCCTCGTCAGCCGGCAGCCTGACGTCAACGATTCCCGCGCCGTCCAGGTGGTCATCACCAAAGCCGGCAGTGCCGCCGTCGAGTCTGCCAACCAGCGGCGGAACGCGATGGTGGCCGAGCTGCTCCAAGAGCTGAGCAGCGACGAAGTCGAGCAACTCGCTGCGGCGCTCCCGATCATCAGCAAACTCAACAGCTCATTCCAGAACTAACCAGAACTAAACGCACCGACAAGGAGCCATTGAATGTCACGCCAGCTGGCTGACGCTTCAGAAAGCGCCGAGACAACTACCGAATCCACACTCGAAGCTGAAAAAGCTTCATTACTCAAACAGCCGAAGGCCGTGTGGGCCACCGCGCTTGCTGCCGTATTCGCGTTCATGGGCATCGGGCTCGTAGACCCGATTCTTCCGGCAATAGCCAAGAACCTTGAGGCCTCCACCAGCGAAGTTTCCTTGCTTTTCACGAGCTACTTCCTGGTGACGGCGATTGCGATGTTGATCAGCGGCTTCGTGTCCTCGCGCATCGGCGGGAAGAAGACGCTACTGATCGGGCTGGCCGTGATCGTAGTGTTCGCATCGTTGTCCGGTTTGTCCGGCAGTGTTGAGCAGTTGGTGGGTTTCCGTGCTGGTTGGGGATTGGGTAACGCCCTCTTTGTCGCGACCGCCCTCGCCGTGATCGTTGGTGTGGCCAGTGGCGGGACCGGAACGGCCATCATTCTCTACGAAGCAGCGCTCGGCCTGGGCATCTCACTCGGCCCGCTCCTCGGGGCATTGTTGGGCGGATGGCAGTGGCGTGCACCGTTCTTTGGAACTGCGGTTCTTATGGCCGCTGCTTTCATCGCGCTACTGGCGTTGCTCCCCAAAACACCAGCCCCCGCGAAGAAGTCACGCTTGCGGGATCCGCTCCTGGCGCTGGGACACAAAGGCCTCAGCACAACCGCGGCGAGCGCTCTCTTCTACAACTACGGCTTCTTCACCATCCTTGCTTTCACGCCTTTCATCCTCGGCATGGACGCATATGGCATCGGGGGAGTGTTCTTCGGTTGGGGCGTCGCGGTAGCCGTGTTCTCCGTGTTCGTGGCACCCGTGCTCCAGAAGCGCTTTGGCGCTGTAAAGGTCCTGACCGGCACGTTGTTCGCGCTCATGCTCGACCTCATTGGACTGGGACTTGCTGCGGGGCACTCGGTGACTGCCGTCGTCGTGCTTGTCATCGCGGCGGGCGCCCTGCTGGGAATCAACAATACGATCTACACGGAACTGGCCATGGGCGTCTCCGATTCGCCGCGACCCATCGCCTCGGCCGGCTACAACTTTGTGCGCTGGATGGGTGGTGCGCTGGCCCCGTTCGCGGCAGCCCAACTGGGTGAGCACTTTGGACCCCAGGTGCCCTTCTTTGCGGGTGCTGTTGCCATGGTGATCGCGATCATCATTGCCTTCGGCGGCCGCGGATATCTGAAGTCGCACGAACCGCACCTGGTGTAGATGCTCGTTATCTGGGCCCGTTGGACGTGACCGGTAATGGCGCCACCGGTGCGCCCTTGGGGATGAAAAGCGTCTCTGCCTGCTCCAGCGACATGCCGTTGGTCTCGGGAACCTTGAACATCACAAAGAAGAACGACGCCGAAGCGAACGCTGCGTACACGGCGTACGTCAGTGGCAGCGAACCTGCCGCCATGATGGGGAAGCTGAGGGTGATGGCGAAGTTGGCGATCCATTGCGCGGCGGCGGCCAGTCCCAGCGCGCGGGCCCGGATACGGGACGGGAAGATCTCGCCCAGCAACACCCACACCAGCGGACCCCATGAAGCACCAAAGCTGATCACGAAGACGTTGGCCGCAACAAGGGCAACGGGACCCCAAGCCCCGGGGAGGCTGATCTCGGAGCCGGTACCAACAGCCGAGGAGAACGCCAACGCCATGACGCCCAGGGATACGGCCATGCCGATTGAACCGGTGAGCAGGATTGGTCGGCGACCAATGCGGTCCACCAGTGCGATGGCTACGAGTGTCACCAGAATGTTGGTAACGGACGTGGCGACGGAGATGGTCAGGGAGTCCTTCTCCTGGAATCCAACCGCCTTCCACAGCGTGGTGGAGTAGTAAAAGATCACGTTGATGCCAACAAATTGCTGCAGCACGGACAGGATGATGCCAATCCACACCACTGCTTGCAGGCCGAATGAGTTGCCCCGCAGCGAGCCCTTCTTGGTGGACAGCTGGTCCTGCTGGATGGACTCGCGGATATCGCGAATGTGCCGTTCGGTGTCGTCGCCCGGGATGAGGGTGTCGAAGATCTTGCGGGCGGCATCTTCCTTGCCGTTGAGCACCAGGAAGTGCGGCGACTCAGGCAAACGGAATGCGATCCAGCCATACACAGCAGCGGGCACGGCACAAGCGATGAACATCCAGCGCCAGGCTTCCATGCCGAGCCACAAGGTGCTGCCGGCGCTGCCGGCTGAGTTGGCCAGGACGGCGTCGGACAACAGTGCCGCAAAGATACCCGTAGTGATGGCTAGCTGCTGAAGGGACGCCAAGCGACCACGCACGTGTCGGGGAGAAATCTCGGAAATGTAGGCAGGGGCGATGACCGAAGCAAGGCCGATGCCCAAGCCCCCTACCAAACGCCAGAAGATCAGGTCCCACGCGCCAAAGGCCAGTCCCGTTCCGATGGAGCTCACTAGAAACAGGAGCGCGCCGATCTTCATGGCCGGGATGCGGCCGTAGCGGTCGGCCACCTTGCCCGCCAGGTAGGCTCCCAGTGCGCACCCCAGCAAGGCGACGGCGACAGCAAAGCCAGTGACGGCTTCGCTCATAAGGAACTCGTCCTTCATGGCATCCACGGCACCGTTGACCACGGAAGAATCGAAGCCGAACAGGAAGCCGCCCACCGCTCCAGCGACGGCCAAGCCGATCACTTTCCTGGATACTGGGGGCACGCCTTCGGTGCTGGGATTGGACATGGGTCTCCCTTGGGAATGGTGGTGTGGGATTCACGGTGCAGGACGTCGTCGGCTGTTCCGACGGGGACGCCGGTGCACACGCGCTACACAGTGTTGCACGCCATATCCGCCAACTTCCAGTCAAGGTGAGTCAGATGACGTGCATTCACTAAATTAACGCAGCGGTCCTGATTGGTGGCTGGGAGTGAGCTGTGGGCTGCTGATGCGCCCTGGGCGGGTCAAAGAAGGCGGCTTTGAGCCAACTACTTGAACGCAAAGCACGACGGCGGCAGGTGCGTTGGGAGCGGAACGCACGTGCCGCCGTCGTTAGCTTTCATGCCCCAAGTGCGGGCGCTAGCTGCGGTACTCGATCGTCTTGCCGCTCCATTGGGGAATGAGGTGATTATGTTGACCAAGCTGAGGAGCGGGCCGTGGCGGCACGGACCCTGTTAGACGCAGTGGGGATGCCAGGGTAGCGAACCCGTCTTCTTCCATAGCAACCAGACCTCGTTCCCGTGCGTGCTCATTGGTCAAAGCATCGGTGACGGAACGGACCTCGGCGACGGGGACCTGATGGTGCTCCAGCAGGGCCACGGCTTGCTCGTTTGTCATGGCACTAAGCGCCTCCTCCAATTCAATGCGGAACTCCGATGAATGCTTGTTTCTCGTGGTCTGCAGGCGGAATCTAGGGTCGGACAGCCACCTGTCCCGGTCCAGAGCCGCTGATAGCCTGGGAAACAGTCGGTCGCCCGCAATAGCTATGGCGATTGATCCGTCCATCGTTTTATAGGTGCTGAATGGCGTGGACATGGCATGGTCATTTCCGCAGGCCGTGGGTTCTTCTCCGTGCAGGGCCCGCATACCCACGGACTCCAAAATGGACACCAGACTGTCCAACATCGCTAAGTCGATGTGTTGGCCTTTTCCGGTGGTGTGGCGCTCCTGAAGAGCGGCTAAGGCGGCAGTAGCCCCGTAGATTCCAGGGATGATGTCACCGAGGCTGACTCCTGCTCGGGTCGGTTCCCCGTTAGGCCAGCCGGTGACCGACATGAGACCGCTCATGGCTTGGGCGATCAGGTCGTAGGCCGGAGCGCCGCGAAGCTTGCTGGTTTGCCCGAATCCACTGATGCTCACCACGATGAGGCGCGGATTGATCTGCCGTAGTTTTCCTGCACTGATGCCGAGGCGTTCCATGACTCCCGGACGGAAGTTCTCAACGATGATGTCCGCTGTTTTTGCAAGATCGAGGAGCGTGCCACGATCGTCATCCTCTTTCAAGTTAAGCGTGATGCCATATTTGCTCCGGTTGAACAGCCGGTAATAGCCTGACTGGCCGTTGACAGTAGGGCCGAAGTGGCGGGAGTCGTCACCCTCAGGACTCTCAACTTTAATGACTTCGGCGCCAAGGTCGGCCAGAATCATTGCACAGAAGGGGCCAGCGAGCACACGGGAAAGATCCAGGACCCGGATGCCGTGGAGTGCGCCTTGAACCGGCGAAGCTGTGGCGTCATCGGGCTGGCCATCGGGCACGTGTTGAAGGCCGGAAGGGACTGTTTGGTTGGTGGTCATTTGCGTTCCTTAGGTTGACGGCTTTTCCTGTTTCCATCTCAACAGCACGCTGTTTTGGAATGAAGGGAAGGGCCCCCAAGTTGTCCGAGATACCGGACGATGCGAGGAGTATGCTTCGGATATGAACGGAGCTTTGCCGAGGTCGAAAGCGCCCGCTGCGGCGCAGGTCCTTGCCGTGCTGAGATATGTTGCGGGTCAAGCAGGACCAGTGAGCGCTTCAGCGATTGCCAGGGATGTAGGGCTGCCTCGGTCCACCACCTATCAACTGATCTCTGCGTTAATTGATGATGGATTCCTGCTGCATCTTCCCGAGGAACGAAAATATGCGCTCGGAGTTACGGCCCACGAGTTGGGGACCGGCTATTCGCGGCAGGCCCCACTTCAGCGCATCGCACGCTTCCCGTTGGAGCGGCTGGTGGCCCGTACGAGGCGGACCGCCCACCTTGCGGTCATGCATGGAAGGGACGTCGTCTATGTCATCGAGGAGCGTGCTCCCCGGCAGCGTCCCCTTGTGACAGATACAGGGGTGAGGCTGCCGGCTCATTTGACCGCGAGCGGAAGGGCAATGATGTCACAGATGGACCGTGCCCAAGTGTCTGCGCTCTTCCCCGGCCCGGAAGCCTTTTCGGTGCGTAACAGCAATGGTCCTCAATCGGTGCCTGCACTGGAGGACCTCTTGGCAAGAGCGCGTACCCTGGGCTATGCCTGGGAACAGGACGAGATTACGGAGGGTTTTTCCTCCGTGGCGGTTGCTGTCCTCGATAGGCAGCGATATCCGGTGGCAAGTGTGACGTTGACTGTTTCGAACCGGGCATTCCTACCAACTGAGAGGCGCCTTAGAAACGATGAGGAGTCGGCTGAGGAGAGGGCTTTAAGAATCGAAGATGTGGCCCGGACCTGGATCCCCGAGGTCAATCGATGTGCCCGGGAGATCTCACGGAGGCTTGGAACCCACAACTAACTAAAACGAGCAGTTGACCCCTTATGAAGGGGTCAACTGCTCGTTTGATGTATCTTCGCCGCGCTTTGTAGCGCGGGCTGCCGGCCTAGTGGTTTAAGGTTGTGCCCACGCCAGCCGGGATTGCGTCGACGGGATAGATCATTTCGGTCGGGGCGGTCGAATTCCGCTTAGCCAAGGGGAAATACAGGGCTGCCGTTACAACCAGTCCGACCAGCCAGGAGATGTCGGCTCCGCCCAGCAGTTCAGTCATCGGACCGGTGTACAGGGTCTGGGCCAGGAACGGTATCTGGACGAGAATACCCGCAGCGTAGGAGACCAAAGCAGTCTTATTCCAACGGCCGTATCGTCCGTTCAGATCGTAGAGCGCCGGGATATCCACCTTTTCCTTGGACACCAGGTAGTAATCAACAAGATTGATCGAGCTCCACGGGATGAAGACCATCAGCAAGAGCAACACAAAGTTCTTGAAGTTTGCTATGAAGTCCGGTGAGGCTACGACTGCAATGACTACGGACAGTCCGATGAAGCCCACCACATACGCGAAACGGGTCCATGTGGCCACTTTGGTCTTTCGGGTGAACGCTGTGACGGACGTGAGCATCGTCATGTACCCGCCGTAGGCGTTGAGTGTGTTGACGGTTAGTTTGCCGATGACGATGACCAAGTAAATAACCAGTGCAATGGCACCTCCACCGCTGAGGCCTCCAAGGAATGCAACTTGTCCATCCAGGAACCTCGAGCCTTTCGGCAGGGCAAGGGAAGCGAAGAGCGCACCGAGAGTCATGGACCACTGCGAGCCGATAACCGTGCCCAAGTAGCAGGCCCAGAAAGTCTGGCGCACCGGCGTTTTTGATGGCAGGTAACGGGAGTAATCTGCCACGTAGGGACCGTATGTCAACTGCCAGCCAGCGCTGAGTGATACAGCTAAGAGGAATGTGGGGAATTGGAACTCAGCGGATCCGAGGAGCGCACCCACATCATGGCTGGTAAACAAGCGGATGCCCAGGTAGCCAAAGCCGAGGATACCGGCAACAGTCGCGATGCGGCCCATGAGGTGGATATACCGGTAGCCCAGCGTTGCTACGAGGACTGTTAGAGCACCAAAAATCACCATACCCACCGCGGGCGTGCCCGTCTGCAGGATCTGGTCTACCGCCTGTCCGGCAAGGACGGTACCGGTGGCGGCGAAGCCCAGATACATGATCACTACCAATATCAGGGGAATAACTGCGCCGAGGATGCCGAACTGTGCTCGGCTGGAAATCATCTGGGGCAGTCCCAGACGCGGTCCCTGGGCAGCGTGCAGCGCCATTACCGCAGCGCCCAGGAGATTGCCGATCAGGAGGCCGATGATGGCCCATAGAGCGTCTGCTCCGAAAAGTACCGCCAAGGCGCCGTCCACGATCGCGGTGATCTGCATGTTGGCCCCAAACCACAAAGTAAATTGCTGGGCCGGTGAACCATGGCGTTCGTTTTCGGGAACGAAGTCGATGGAACGGCGCTCCACCCGCGTCCCGCCTGCCCCTGTATTTGTTGCTGTCTGCATGGTGTTCCTTTGACTAAATGAACGGAGAGTCCAGGTCCCCCTACCTGCGATCCATCTGAGCACGATCCGTGTTTTGCATCACGAAAAGTAACTCACGTTCCGTCCGGTATTTCGGACGATGTCTGAAAAGCTGTGACCTGGGCCATTTCGCGGGTCCTTCGGCGTATACCTTCAGAAAAGACCGCCGAACGCTGAAGCTGTCCGCGACCCTCCGTTCTGGCGGTCCATTCCAATCACCTTCCCGTAATACCTTCCATGGAGGACCGCATGAGTACCCAGTCTCTTCCCAACGTAGATCTCCCCTACTCCGATGGGGACTTCTTCCACTTTGAGTCGATGCTTCCCGCAAATGAATCTTGCCGCTTGGATGAGATCAGGGATTGGCTTGAGGCGGAAGTCCGTCCAGTAGCGGCTGACCACTGGAACCGTAGCGAGTTTCCTAAACACCTGATTCCCAAGGTTGCAGAACTGGACATCATCAGCCCTGTCCGCCGCCAGGGGCATTCCCATCTTTTTGCCGGGATGCTGACCGCGGCAATCCACAGGGTTGACGCATCCTTCGGCACTTTCTTCAGTGGCCACGATGGCCTGTTTACTGGCTCGATTGAGCTACTGGGTTCGGAGGAGCAGAAGGCTGACTGGCTACCGGACTTCTACTCCCTCAAAAAGACTGGCGTCTTTGCAATTACGGAGCCTTTGGCTGGTTCCGATGTTGCGGGCGGGACGCGTACGACGGCACGTCGGGACGGGGACAAGTGGATCCTTAACGGCGAAAAGCGATGGATTGGCAATTCGACGTTCTCGGACTATGTGATTGTCTGGGCAAAGGATACCGATGACGACCAAGTCAAGGGCTTCCTCGTGGACACCACAACGCCAGGGTTCAGGGCGACGCTTATTCCGAACCGAATAGCATTGCGTGCGGTGCAGAACGCCGACATCGTTCTGGAAGACGTCGTTGTGCCCGACAACATGAAGCTCGCGGGAGCGAATAGCTTCCGTGACACCAACAAGGTCCTGAAGAGCACGCGTGCCACCGTCGGTTGGCAGGCCGTGGGACTTCAGATGGCCGCCTTCGATGTGGCCCGCAAATATGCAGTAGAGCGCCACCAATTCGGCAAGCCCATCGCGAGCTTTCAGTTGATCCAGGAACAACTCGTCACCATGCTCTCCAACGCGCAAAGTTCCATGGGAATGATGGTCAGACTGGCTCAGCTCGAGGACCAAGGCAGGTCCAGGAACGAGCACTCAGCGATGGCTAAGGCATTCGTCACAAAACGCATGCGCGAATCGGTGGCCATGGGCCGCAGTGTCCTTGGCGGCAACGGGGTGGCCGTGGACTACGAAATGGCAAAAATCTTCTGCGATGCGGAGGCCATCTATACATACGAGGGGACGTATGAAATCAACACCTTGGTGGCCGGCCGGGCGATCACGGGAATGGCGGCGTTTGTCTAACGTCCCGCTATGCCATTCCAATGCGTTCGGCGCTTCATCATGTCTTCCATTGTCCGGTATTTCGGACAAGATGCTTGATTCCCCCCTCCCTGGACGCAGGAAAATCCGGCCTACTTGTATCAGCAGGTCCTGGGCATAAGGCGACTCATGCATGAAGGTCCGTTGTGCTCGCAAACAAACCAGGGATCAGACAGTCCATGGACATTTTACGAAGGAGTCATTATGGCACCCGCCGATTTCACTACTGGTGCCCGTCCGGTTAAGGCCGCGCGGGGTACTGAGCTTACTGCCAAGTCGTGGCAGACCGAGGCGCCGTTGCGTATGTTGATGAACAATTTGGATCCTGAGGTTGCTGAGCGTCCTGATGATCTGGTGGTTTATGGCGGTACGGGCCGGGCTGTGCGGTCCTGGGCTGCGTTTGATGCGATCACCCGGACGTTGGAGACGATGGAGAAGGACGAGACGCTGCTGGTCCAGTCGGGCAAGCCGGTGGGTGTGTTCCGCACTCATGAGTGGGCTCCGCGGGTGCTTTTGGCGAACTCGAACCTGGTGGGGGACTGGGCGACGTGGCCGGAGTTCCGTCGCCTGGAGGCCGAGGGTTTGATGATGTACGGGCAGATGACGGCCGGGTCCTGGATTTATATCGGCACGCAGGGCATCCTGCAGGGCACGTATGAGACGTTCGCCGCGGTGGGGAACAAGCTGGCCGCCGCCAGGCAGAACACCGCCGGCCACCCGGCCCCGGCCGCAGCTGGTTCCACCGAAGGCCCGCTGGCCGGGACCTTGACCCTGACGGGTGGTTGTGGTGGGATGGGCGGCGCGCAGCCGTTGGCCGTGACCCTGAACGACGGCGCGTGCCTGATTGTGGACGTGGACGAGACGCGCCTGCGTCGCCGGGCCGGGAAGCGGTACCTGGACGAGGTCGAAACGGACCTGGACGCCGCGATCGCGAAGGTCCAGAAGGCCAAGGCTGAGCGCCGCGGCTGGTCCGTGGGGTATGTGGGCAACGCCGCGGAGGTGTTCCCGGAGCTGCTGCGCCGGCACAAGGCCGGGGAGCTGAGCATTGATGTGGTCACGGACCAGACCAGTGCCCATGACCCGTTGTCCTACCTGCCCGAGGGCATCACCGTGGAGGAGTGGCACACCGAGGCCGAGGCGGACCCGGAAGGGTTCACGAAGAAGGCCCAGGCGTCCATGGCCAGGCATGTCCAGGCGATGGTGGAGTTCCAGGACGCCGGGGCCGAGGTGTTTGATTACGGCAACTCGATCCGCGACGAGGCACGCAAGGGCGGCTACGACCGGGCGTTCGAGTTCCCCGGCTTTGTCCCGGCATATATCCGCCCGTTGTTCTGCGAGGGCCTGGGCCCGTTCCGCTGGGTGGCGCTCTCGGGTGATCCGGAGGACATCGCGGTGACGGACGCGGCGATCAAGGAGTTGTTCCCGGAGAACAAGCACCTGCACAAGTGGCTCGACGCCGCGGCGGAGCGGGTGGAGTTCGAGGGTTTGCCGGCCCGTATTTGCTGGCTCGGTTACGGTGAACGTGCCAAGGCCGGGTTGTTGTTCAACCAGCTCGTGAAGGAGGGCAAGGTCAAGGCCCCGATCGTGATCGGCCGTGACCATCTGGACTCCGGTTCCGTGGCGTCCCCGTACCGGGAGACCGAGGCCATGGCCGACGGGTCCGACGCGATTGCTGACTGGCCGTTGCTGAACGCGCTGATCAATACCTCTTCGGGTGCTACCTGGGTTTCGATCCATCACGGTGGCGGGGTCGGTATCGGCCGGTCCCTGCACGCCGGGCAGGTTTCCGTCGCGGACGGCACGGATCTGGCCGCGGAGAAACTCGAACGTCTCCTGACCAACGACCCCGGCATGGGCGTCATCCGCCACGTCGACGCCGGCTACGACCGCGCCGTCGAGGTCGCCAACGAACGCGGCGTCCGCATCCCCATGAACGAAAAGTAGCTTCCAATCCCCAAAGAAACGGCAGGCAGTCCGAAGACTGCCTGCCGTTCTGGTTTTGGTTTTGGTTTTGGAAGAGCCTGTACCGCCTAGTTGTACTGCCCAGACAGGTTGGTTAAGCGGCTGATGGGCGGGTGGCCTCCGATTGCGGTGTGGGGCCTGTGGTGATTGTAGTGGTGCAGCCATGCCGGGAGGGCGTTTCTGCGGGCTGATTCGGTGGCGTAGAAGCGTTTGAAGGCCCATCCGTCGGCGAGGGTTCGGTGGAAGCGTTCGATCTTTCCGTTGGTCTGCGGGCGGTAGGGCCGGGTCTTCTTTGCCTTGATGTTCAGCTCCCGGCAGGTATCTCGCCAGAGGTGGGACTTGTAGGCCGAGCCGTTGTCTGACAGGACCCGCTCGACGGTGACGCCGCGGGCAGCGAACCAGGACACGGCACGCCTGAGCACTCCAACTGCGGTGGCCGCTGTTTCGTCGCCATGGATTTCGGCGTAGGCGATCCGGGAATGGTCGTCGATGACCGTGTGCACATAGGCAGTGCCTATGACCGGGTGGCTGCGGCTGCCGGACCTGACCGGTGTCGCTGCACGGTTCCGGTCGCCCTGATTTCGGCCTACGTAGCGCCATCCGCCGCCGTCGGGGATATTGCCGAGCTTCTTCACATCGACGTGGATCATCGCCCCGGGCCTGTCGTGCTCGTAGCGGCGGATGATCTCGCCGGTGCGTTTATCCACGTGATGGAGGCGGTTCAGCCGGCACCGGACCAGAACCGCGTGCACGGTCGAGGCCGGCATGGCCAGCTTCGCGCCGATCGCGACCGGCCCCAGCCGTTGCTTCCAGCGCAGATGCACGACTTTGCGCACCAGCTGCTGCGGCGTCCGGTTCGCCACCCTGTGCGGGCGGGAGGATCTGTCGGCCATGCCTGCCTCGCCCATCGCGGCATAGCGCTCAGCCCAGCGCTTCGCCGTCGGCCAGGAGCAATTGAACTGTTCGGCGGCCCGCGACACCGGCCAACCGTGTTCTACGACCAGACGCGCGACGCGTAAACGTTGGCGTGGCGTCAAAGCGGCATTAGCGTGGGACATGAGGACCTCCTGGTCGCCTCAGCGGTTGTCTAAGCAACTCCACTGTGCAACCGGAGGTCCTCACCTTTGGGTCAACGACTCCAGCGAGTCATCACATTCACCCAACCAACGTCCCTGGGCAGTACACCTAGTGCGCCGGGACGGATTCCTTGGCTGCAGCCTTCGGGTCCATGAGCTTCTTGTTGGGCAACGCGAAGCTGATGAGGAATGCGATCAGCATCAGGCCAGCTGCCGTGAGCATGACCGCATCAATTGCTTGGGCGAAGCCCTCGGTGATGGGCCTCGTGAGCGTGCTGTTGGCTGCGTGCAGCCAGCTCGTGTCGTTCAGCGAATCGTTGGTGGCGCCATTCTTGAAGAAATCGAAGAGCTTGGCATTCGCGGGATCTGCCGCCACGGCCGGATCCTTCATGACAGCCTGGTAGTCCGGGGTGGATGCAGCGGTCTTCATGCCATCGGCGATCTTGTCCGCGGCCAGGCTGAACAGCATGGAGATGAACACGGCCGTGCCCACGGCTCCACCCATGGAACGGAAGAAAGCCGCGGTGGAGGTTCCGACGCCCATGTCCTTGGGCGGCACCGAGACCTGCATGGCGAGTGTCAGCGGCTGCATGCAGAAGCCCAAGCCGACGCCGAAGAACACGGCAATCAGTCCGGGGACCCAGAGGCCCGTATCCACGCCGAGCACCAGGCCCATGACGGTCGCGGCGCCAGTCAGGATTGCCGTTCCAAGGATGGGGAAGATCCTGTAAACGCCCGACGACGAGATGGTTCGCCCGGCGCTGATGGAACCGAACAGGATGCCCACGGTGAAGGTGATCATCATCAGACCTGCTTCGGTGGGGGTGAGGCCCTTCACCAGCTGCAAGTACATGGGCAGCATGGCGATGGCGCCGAACATGCCGATGCCGATGATGAAGTTCAGCAGGGATGACAACCCGAAAGTTGCGTTCTTAAAGAGACGCAAGGGGATCAGCGCATAGTCCCCGGCCCGCATCTCGGCGAACAGGAATGCCACTATGCCGATGACGCCAAGGCCGTAGCAGAGCCAGGATCCGCCCGATGACCAACCCCAGGACCTGCCCTGCTCGGCGACAAGAAGGAGCGGAACGATTGCCAGGGTGATGGCCGCCGCGCCCCAATAGTCGATCTTCTGCTTCACGTGCCGGGCAGGCAGGTGCAGGAACATGAAGACCACGGTGAGTGCGGCCAGGCCAATGGGAAGGTTGATGAAGAAGACCCAGCGCCAGCCGTCGAAGCCAAGGATGCTCGATGTGCCGGCAAAAGCGCCGCCGATGACTGGACCAAGGACGGACGAAATACCGAACACGGACATGAAGTAGCCCTGGTACTTTGCGCGGTCCTTCAAAGCAACGATGTCGCCAATGATGGTCAAAGCCAGCGCCAACAGGCCACCTGCGCCTAGGCCCTGGACGCCACGGGCGATAGCAAGCTCGGTCATCGAATGGACAGATCCCGCATAGAGGGATCCGGCCAGGAAGATCAGGATGGCGGCCAGGTACAGCGGCCGGCGTCCGAAGATGTCACTGAGCTTGCCGTAGAGCGGCGTACTCACAGTGGATGTGATGAGGTACGCGGTGGTGGCCCAGGCTTGGAGCGACAGGCCGTCGAGGTCGTTGGCGATGGTGTAGATGGACGTCGACACAATGGTCTGGTCCAGTGAGGACAGGAACATGCCGAGCATGAGTCCCACCATGACGGTGAGCGTCTGACGATGGGTCAAGACCTCGCCAGCGGCCCGGAGGGGCGCAGATTTGGACATATCTTCTCCAGAGGTGGCAGAAAAGTGGATTTTAAGCAGGATAGTTGCTTTCAGTAACTATCCTAATGCCTGTTTGATTCCCGGAAGAAGAATGTTTCTTGAACAACCCTCGTAAGTCGCCCAGTCCCTGGGGTCAGCGTTCCACGAGAATGCCATCCGGATCGCTGTAGATCATTACCCCGGGTTGGATCCTCACGCGATCAATCACCAACTGGACATCAACCTCGCCCACACCCGTTTTGGCACTCTTCTTCGGGTTGCTGCCCAGCGCCTTGATGCCCAGCGGCAGCCGCGCAAGAGCTTCACGATCCCTGATGGCACCGTTGATGATCACCCCTGCCCAGCCGTTTGCGACGGCACTTTCAGCAATCATGTCCCCCATGAGGGCAGTCCTGAGTGATCCCTGACCATCAACCACCAGAACGGCTCCTTCGCCTGGCGTTCCAAGGACTGTCTTTACCAGCGCATTGTCCTCGAAGCACCTGATGGTACGTACCTGTCCGCTGAAGTGCGTGTGACCGCCCAGGTTCTGGAATTGGACTGCAACGGATTCCAATTCCTCACCCCGGTCGTCATAGAGATCGGCCGTATTAATCTGCTCGCTCATGTCCTTCTCCTCCAAACGTTTGAGGCCACACTAACGCGTGCGCGGGGTGAGCGGCATGGCGCGTTGTGGGCTATGTGGATAACTGACGTGAACTTAGGTTCCAGACCCTTCACCCGCGTTAGTCTGAATCAAGACGTTGAAAACTAGGGGGAACCTGCCATGAGCCTGTCCGACCTGCCCGGTCCTGTGCCGGATCCCGCCATTCTCCGCGGCGGCACGGCCACCGCTCTCGTTGAGCCACTGGACCGCGTCCGTACGCTATGGATTACGGGCGTCGTACTCATCAACGTGGGTATCAACGCGGCGTTCTTCGGCCCCATCCAGGTGTTGTTGGGCCAACAGGCGGCTCACTTCGATGAGGGACAAAAGGAAGCGATCCTCGCTTTGGTCACAGGCTGCGGCGCTGCTGTTTCTTTGGTGGCCAACCCCTTGTTTGGCGCATTTAGCGACCGGACCGTCTCACGCTTCGGACGTCGCGTTCCGTGGGTCCTCGTGGGAGCCATCCTCGGGGCAGTGGGGCTCGTGGGCCTGGCAGGAGCGCCCAACGTTGCCGTTATGACGGTGCTGTGGTGCTTGGTGCAAGCCGGATGCAACGGCGCTTACGCAGCCATTACGGCCGCGATTCCAGACCGGGTTCCAGTGCCGCAACGCGGCACCGTGGGTGGCTTGGCAGCCATGGGACAGACCGTTGGCATCCTGGCAGGCGCGGTGATTGCCGCCGTCGTGGCCGGAAACTTTGCTGCTGGCTACCTGGTGTGTGCAGCAGCGCTGCTGGCCGGCGTCGTGCTTTATCTGTTCAAGAATGACGACCAGCCGCTTCCACCTCAGGCGCGCCCACCCTTCAGTCTTGTCCGATTTTTCCAGGGCTTTTGGGTTTCGCCAACGCGGTACCCGGATTTCGCATGGGCTTGGCTGACGCGACTGTTGGTGAACATCGGGAACCACATGGTCACGCTCTATCTGCTGTTCTTCCTCAGCGATGCCGTGCATGTGAAGGAAACCGAGGGCATCGAACCTGCCTTCGGTGTCCTCATCCTGACCGGCCTGTATGCGGTCATGGTGATTATCACCAGCGTGATCGGCGGAACATTGAGCGACCGGATGGGCAAGCGGAAGCCTTTGGTGATCGCGTCGTCCGTGATCATCGCTGTCGCATCATTGATTCTCGGGTTTGCGCCGACGTGGGCCGGTGCCATCACAGGGGCACTGGTCCTGGGCCTCGGTTTTGGAGCCTACCTTGCCGTGGACTTCGCACTGATCACCCAGGTCCTGCCCACGGCACTGGACCGTGGCAGGGACCTGGGCGTGATCAATGTGGCAAACTCGCTCCCGCAAGTCATCGCCCCGCTCATCGCTTTCCCGTTCGTCACGTATTTGGGCGGCTACGTCTCGCTGTACGTAGCCGCCGCGGTCATCGGATTGCTGGGCGCCGTGTTCGTGGTGAAGATCAAGAGCGTGGCGTAGGCCTAGAAAACGGCGGTGAAGTTACCCCAGCCCCAACCCACCGCTGATTGGCCTAGCCAGTAGCTACCCGGCAGTCCTTGGGCCAGGTAATCCGCGCCATTGCCGTAGTACATGGTGAGCTGGCCGCTGCGGTCGATGCCAAACACATCAATCTTGTCGTCACCGTTGAAGTCCCCCGCAGAGCCGATCGTGTTGAGGGCCTCCCAGCCGTAACCGACCGTCGCTCCCGTATAGCGCTTGAAGGACCCATTACGGCTGCTCGAAAAGATCATCAGGTTGCCGTATGGGCCCCGCGCGGCAACCTGCAAGTCGCTTCTGCCTTCGAAGTGACCAACGCTCATCAAGGAGTCGTATCGGCCCCACCCCCAACCGATGGTGTACGAAGGCAGCCAACCGCCGTGCCCGTTGCCGGGGTAGAGGACGAGATTGGTCGCTGCGTCCCTTGCAATGAGATCGTTCGTACCGTCACCGTTGAAGTCGCCCGCACCAAAAATGGCGGTGAATCCGTTCCAGCCCTGGCCGACCTGGATGGCCTTCTTCCAACCGCCGGACCCGTTTCCTTGGTACAGGTGCAACCGACCCTGCCCATCGCGTCCCATAACGTCAACGGTGCCGTCGCCGTCGAAGTCACCCGGTGAGAAGAGAAGGTTGAAGGCATCCCAACCAGTACCGATGACCTGGGTGGGCTGCCAGTGTCCGCGGCCGTCCGTCGGGTACAGCAGGAGGCGTCCCGCGGCATCGCGGGCGAAGATGTCCATGGTGCTGTCCCCGTTGAATCCACGGGCCCTGGGCTTGGCTGCTATCCGTAGCGATTCACGGGCCTGCAGGGTCAAGGTTGACTCGACGTCGTAGGTGACAGTTACGAAAGCGGTCACAACACGACCGTAGTCAGCAGCGGTAGCCCTGTACGTCTGACCGGTGGCACCGGGAATGACTTGGCCGTCCCGCGTCCAGTAGAACGAGAGCGAAGGGCTTCCGCCTTCTGGCACTACCATCGGTGTGGTCCAGCTAAGGTCGGCCTTGAGAAGTCCGCCGACTGCAGGCTCCCCGGTTAGTTCCGGTGGCGCCATGTACACCTGGCGCATCGGCATTGCCAAGGATGGAACGGCAGCTTGGGCGGGCAGGCCCGTAGCGACGAGAGCACCGGCCAAGGCCGAGGCAGCAAGCAAAGTAGACAACCGGCGCAGTCGGTTAGGCGTGCTGAAGCGCGGAGCATTGCGAGAGTTCAAGATTTCCTCATGAAGAAAGTTGGCCGATGCGGCCATGCGAAGGGGATGAGAGCAACAGAATGCAGAAGTGAATCCTAGAAGACGGCGGTGAGTCCTCCCCAGCCCCAGCCAACAGTGGATTGGCCGGACCAACGAGTCCAAGGCTGTGCACTCGTCAAATAATCGGTGCCTTTGCCGTAGTACATGGTCAGTTGGCCTGCGCTGTCGATGCTGTAGACATCGACTTTATTGTCTCCGTTAAAGTCACCGGCCGAACCGACCGTGGTGAAGCCGCCGAATCCCCAGCCGATGGCGGTAGCGTGACCATCGAACCATCCGTTACGGGTGGTCTCGTGAAGGGCCAGGGTTCCCTGGATATCGCGGGAGACGATTCCGAGCTTGTTTTGTCCACCGAAGTGGCCCACCGTGAAGACTGGGTTCTGGTTGATCCAATAAGTGTCAACACCGTAGGGCTGAAGCCATCCGCCGCGTCCGTTCCCAGGGTAGAGAATAGCTTGGTGCCACTGGTCCACGGCAAGGAGATCGTTGGTCCCGTCGCCGTTGAAATCACCTGCAGCGGAGATTGTCTTGAAGCCCTGCCATCCTTGACCAATCTGCAAGGCGTTCTTCCATCCCCCGGTGCCGTTGCCTTGGTAAAGGAAGAGTCGGCCTTGACCGTCGCGACCCACGACGTCCACAGTGCCATCGCCGTCGAAATCGCCCGGCGACACCAGGAGGTTGAAGATGTTCCACCCGGTTCCGAGCACTTGCGCGGGGCGCCAATTGCCGCGGCCGTCGGTGGGGTACAGAAGCAGCCTGCCTGCTGCATCCCGGGCAAAGATGTCCAGGGTGTCGTCGCCATTGAACCCACGTGCCCTGGGCTTGGCCGCGATCCGCAACGGGTAGTCGGCCTGCAATGTCAGTTTCGACTCGGCATCGTAGGACACCGTGACGAACACGGCCAGTACGCGGCCTTGGTCGGCCTGGGTTGCCCGGTAGCTTGCGTCGGTAGCCCCGGCGATGGTTTGTCCGTCCCGGGTCCATCTGTAGGTGAGGGCAGGGGTGCCACCCTCAGGGATGACGAACGGAGCATACCCCGCGAGCTCAGCCTTCAGCAGCCCATCAACGGTGGGGTCGCCGTTTAATTGCGGCCGGCCCATGTAAACCTCACGGGCAGCTGCTGCAACAACGGTAGCCACTCGGGACGGTGCGGCTTCCGCGGGTCCAGCCAAGGTGCAGGCTGCAGCTGCACAGGCTAAGGCGGAGGCGGTCAGCAAAGTCAAGAATCGACGACGGCGGCTGGGGGCGGTTGGATACGAAGCAAGAGCTGATTCCATGGATTCCCCTGACAAGAAGGACAATTTTGAAGGACCCCGCCCGAAGCCTTCGGACGAAGTCCTGTTGATGGTGGTTACTTAGAAGACAGCGTTGAAGCCGCCCCAGCCCCAACCAACTACGGCGGAGCCCTTCCACCCGCCTGAGCCGTTGCCGTAGTACATGCGCATCTGACCCGAAGTGTCGATGCCCCAGACGTCGTTGGTGCCATCGCCGTCGAAGTCGCCGGCACCGCCGAGCTTGGTGATGGCGTTCCAGCCCTGGCCAATCACACGGCTGGTGGTCCAGCCTCCATGACCATTCCCACCGTAGAAGACAAGGTTTCCGGCGCCGTCGCGGGCCAGGACATCAGGCTTGTGGTCGCCGTCGAAATCACCGGGGGAGAACACGGAAGTCATGCCGCCCCATCCCCAGCCGACCGTCGAGGCAGCAAGGAAGCCGCCTTGGCCGTTGCCCGGGTACAGCATGAGCTCGCCGGAAGACTTACGGGCAAGGAGGTCGTTGTTGCCGTCTCCACTAAAGTCGCCCGCAGCGAAGATGGTGCTGAAGATCCCCCAGCCCCAACCGATCTGCTGTCTCGGGAACCAACCGCCATGCCAGCCAGCCGGGTAGAGGAAGAGCGAGCCGGAGCTGTCACGGGCGATCACGTCATTCTCGCCGTCGTTGTTGAAGTCGCCGGCAGCGAACATCGTGTTGAAGATGTTCCATCCCGAGCCGACTTCATATGCCTGCTGCCACGTGCCATTTCCACCGGTGGGGAACAAGCCGAGGCGGCCCCAGGAATCCCGGACATACAGGCTCATCGTGTACGAATCCCAGTACTCGGTGCGGTAGAAGCCGGACGTGTGGGGACGATCGATGTCTACGGGAGTCACGTAGTTGAAGTCCAAGGCATCCAAGGCCACGGCCGCAGTTCCGGAGGCGGGGAGGTTGCCGGGGTTGTGGATCAAGGAACCGTCGCGCCAGTAACCGACTTCCTGACCACCTGCAGTTTGAATCTGCATGTACTGGGCAAGGTAGGTTCCCGGCGGAGTTCCCTGTGCAAAGAAGACGTCGAACGAGTACGTCGAATCTGCGGCGCTGTACGAGCCCTGCGTCATCGTCGTGTGGAGCTTGCCCGTTGCTGTATTCCGGAACAGGACGTAGACGTCGGTAATCGGACCTGAAGCCTGGAAGGTAACGCGTGATGTTGCCTGCCCCCCGGCGCCGATCGCGTCTGGCGTCGTGGAGACCGCTACAGGTACCGGTGCGAAGGTGTCATCGGCATGCGCTGGGGGTGCCAAACTCAGTCCGCCGACCAAAATAACGCTGCCCACAAATGCGGCCAGCCAACTGCGCACGCGGCGCAGAGGAATGCTCCCCATGGTTCCCCCAAATCAGGCCGGTCCCAGATGGCCGGCGCGTGTAAGTGACTTGAGAGTACATGGGGGGAGCGACAGTCTGGGAATTTGCTGGCAAAAGTTCACGGGAAAGACAAGTCAAACCCAAAACGCAACCGAAATCGGCTTAGAAAACCGCCGTGAAACCGCCCCAGCCCCAGCCAACAACCCCGGCGCCTTTCCATCCGCCGATGCCGCTGCCGTAGTACATGTTCAGTTGGCCTGCGGCGTCGATGGCCCAAACGTCGTTGAAGCCGTCGCCGTTGAAGTCGCCAGCCCCACCAATGCGGGACATGACGTTCCAGCCAGTCCCAATGGACCGGGCAGTCGTCCATCCGCCGTTGCCGTTGCCGCCGTAGAGCCGCAGGTTTCCAGTGCCGTCGCGGCCCAGGACGTCAGGGTTGCCGTCGCCGTCGAAGTCGCCGGGCGAGAAGACCTGGCTGAGGGCATCCCAGCCTTGGCCGACGGCGCCGGGGGATCTGAAGCCGCCCGTCCCGTTGCCCGGGTAGAGCACCAAGGCGCCTGACGGGGTGCGGGCAAGGACGTCGTTGATGCCGTCCCCGGAGAAATCGCCGGCAGCAATGACCGAGTCGAAAACGTCCCAGCCCCAGCCGATCTGCTTGCGTGCAAGCCAGCCGCCGGTTCCGTTGCCTGGGTACAGGAACAGCGATCCATCGTGGTCGCGGACGATGACGTCATTGAAACCGTCTCCGTCAAAGTCGCCCGCGTTGAAGACGATATCGAACACGTCCCAACCGAAGCCGATGGTCCGCGGAGCTTGCCAATGGCCCGCGCCGTCAGTGGGGTACAGCAGCAGGTTCGCCGCAGTATTCCGCGCGAACAGGTCCATGGAGGCCCCGGCGTCGAAACCTGCTGTGTGCGGTTTGTTCCGAACCACGGTGCGGCCGAAAACCGTAAACGGCCGCGTGGCCGCCACCGGATTGCCTGCTTGGACTACTGCTCGGAAACCAACGACGGCGCCACGGTCCGCTGCCTGCAGGGTGTAAGTCTTGGTAGTGGCTCCGCCGATCACGGTACCGTTGCGCACCCATTCGTACCTGACGCTGACGGGCCCGCCGACTGTCCCACTGGAGACGCTGGCCTCGTTGAAGACGCCGGTGAGCTTCTGGCCGACGATCAGCTTGCCTTGGAGCGTGGGAGCGGTTGCTGTGATGGGTGACGTGGGGGTCAGCGGGAGCGATGATGCCGACACAGCCCGGTAGCCTGCCCGCGTGGCCGTGACCCGTACGGACAGCGTCTGGTCCAGGTCTGCTTCTGCGATGCGGTAATTGTTGAGCGTGGCTCCAGGGATCGGCTGGCCGTTGCGCAACCACTGGTAGGCGAAGCCCGTGGGCGTTTGGGTCCAAGAGCCATTGTCCGTGGTCAGCACTTGGTCGTAGCGTGCCACGCCTGTGATGGTTGGCGGCTTGACGTTTGGATTGTCCACCAGCGGGAAGTTGGGATTGTTGACGGCGAAGTCGACGCCGTCCAAGGCTCCCGGCCGCTGCGTTGGTGCTTCCAGTCCTTGCGAGAGGAAGAGAATGTTGCCGTCGCGGCCGTAGCGGACAACCCCCTGGCCCAAGGGGAGCATGATGTTGACGCTGAGGAGTTTGTAGCGCCCGGTTCGCTGGAAGGCGCTCCCGTCCACCGGCACTTTGGCTTGGGCGCTGTAGGGCCCAGGCAGCTGGCTGGTAGGTCCGTACAGGGTCGCCTGCTCCAAGGTGTCCTCATTGACGTAAGTGAAACCAACTTCCTTCGCCGGACCGCTCAGTGTGAAGGACAAGGAGATAACACTCCCGGGACCCACCGTGGCTGGCGATGTCCGCGTGACCACAGTGGGAAGCGGCACGCTTGGCCCTGCGGCCGTAGCGCGGGGAAGCGGGACTGCGATTGCCACAGCGGCGCACAGGAGAATGGCAAGAAGGATGTGCAAACCCGTCCGAACTGAACGCACAAAAGCTGAATGCACAAAAGCTGGTGGGCGCATGGAAGAAAAAGCTGTCATGGTATCCCCCCAATCCCTAGAAGACTGCGTTAAACCCGCCCCAGCCCCAGCCGATGGCACCGGCACCGTTCCAGCCGCCGTCGCCGTCGCCGTAATAGGCGAGCAACTGGCCGGAGCTGTCCACTGCATAGACGTCCACATTGCCGTTGGCGTCGATGTCGCCGGCGGCGCCGATGGTGGTCATCGCGCCCCAGCCCTGTCCCACTACGGTCATTCCGTTCCAGCCACCGCTGCCGTTGCCCTTGTACAGGCGCAGGCTGCCGGCGGAGTCCCGGGCAAGGATGTCCACGTTGTAGTCGCCGTCGAAGTCGCCCGGCGTGATGATTTGGTTGACCACGTTCCAACCACTGCCAACCAATGAACGGTTCAGCCAGCCGCCGCTGCCGTTGCCGGGGTAGAGATAAAGGAGGCCGCCGGAATCACGGGCCAGGATGTCGTTATTGCCGTCGCCGTTGAAGTCGCCGGGAGAAACGATCGACGTAAAGCCGTTCCATCCGCTGCCCACTTGGCGGCCGGCGAGGAAGCCGCCGTCCCCAGTACCCGCATAAAGGAAAAGCCTTCCGGAGGAGTCCTTCGCAAGGATGTCGTTGGTGCCGTCGCCGTTGAAGTCGCCTGGGGAGAGGACCGTGCTGAACCCGTTCCAGCCCGGACCCACTGTCCGGGCGTTCTCCCACGTGTTGTTGACGCGGGGATACATCATGAGGGTGCCGTCCGTGCGCCGGGCCAGCATCTCATAGGCGCCCCGACCGGTGAAGCCGTTGGCCCTGTTGGACGCTGAGATCGGCGCTGTTTCTTCGCTGGAGACTTCCTGCGGCTCACACCCGTTTTGGCTGGCAGCGACATGGGCAGCGATGGTCTTGCCGCGATCTGATTCATCGAGCGTGTACGTCCACCAAGCCCAGTGGTCCTCGGCTCGAACACCGTCGCGGGTCCAGTAGATCTGGTAGTCCGGGCCTGCCGCCGCGCCGCAGCCACGGTAGGAAGCAGGATCGATCTCAAGCGTGAGCGTTGAGCCAACAAACGGCGCACCATGAATCACCGGATTCGAGGGATCCATGGTTGCCATGGCAGGCGCAGGCGCGAAAGCTATTGCGGCAATGACTGCCGCTGCTATGCCAGCCACCACTCGGCGCACACCTGACGTAGGGCGTGTTGGTGCGTTCATGATGTCCTCCCCAGACTTATGCAGCCAATTCTACCGCGGCTGGGACTCTGCTAGAAGATTGCTGTGAACCCGCCCCAGCCACTGCCTACGGTTTCCGTCGTGCGCCATCCGGTCCGGCCATCACTGTAATAGATCACCAGCCGGCCCTGTTGGTCCACGCCATATACGTCCTGGAAGCCATCCTTGTCGAAGTCACCAGCGGCACCGGCGGTTTTGAGTGCATTCCAGCCGACACCGATGAGCCACGACCGCGTCCAGCCGCCCGCCCCATTGCCGCCGTAGAAATACAGGTAGCCGCTGCGGTCTCGGGCCAGCACGTCCACCTTGCCGTCGCCGTTGAAATCGCCGGGCGTCAGCAAGGCGTCCATCACCTGCCAGCCCTGCCCGACGGCGGTCCTCGCCAACCAGCCTCCGGAACCATTTCCCGGGTACAAATAGAGGGCGCCCCCGGGTTCCCTGGCCAGGATGTCGTTGTTGCCGTCCCCGTTGAAGTCGCCCGGGCTGACGATTGAGTCGAAAATGTTCCAGCCTTTGCCGATGGTCTGGGCCGGTTTCCAGCCACCCGTTCCGTCGCCGGCGTAGAGATACAGCGTCCCTGCGGCATCGCGTGCGATCACGTCACCCTTGCCATCACCGTTGAAGTCGCCAGGGGAGAGGATGAGGTTGAAGACGTTCCATCCCCAGCCCACGGTGCGGGCGGCGTCCCACCCGGCGCCTGACCGACCGTAAAGCATCAATGATCCGTCACTGCCGCGCGTCAGGAGTTCGAAGCTGCGGCCCGTGAATCCGTTGGCCCGGTTGGGCGCGGCGACGGGCCCGGTCTCATCGCTGTGGAGGGTTTCACCCCCGCAGGCAGTCTTGCTGGCGGTCAGGTGCACGGCCATCCGTGCGCCGGTGTCGTCCTGTTCCAGGACGTAGTTGCGTCCGGTTTCACCGGCCACCAGGAAGCCGTCCCTGGTCCAGTAGACAGTGAAGTCTGGGCCCTTGCCGCCGCCGCAGCCATAGAAGGTGTATGGGCCGATTTCGGTTGTCAACGTCTTGCCTACGAACGCTTCGCCGTTGACTATGGGGTCCGGACCGCTGCTGGACGCGCCCGACGCCGGCAGGGGGCTAAGTGCGGCGGCCCCCACAGCGGCGGTCAGCAGCGCTGCTGCCATCCGACGTCGAAAATTCCCCATGCTGGTCTTCCTCCCGTAGCGCACCCAAATCTTCCTGCAGTGTATGTGTGGCGCTCGCGGTTTCCCGGGAGCGGCATGGGACGCGTTAGACAGGGCACTCTCAGGAAACGGTCATTTTGCTCCCGTATCATTGATGCGATCGGCCTGCCGCGGGTCCTGTGACCTGAGCCGGCCGTTTCCTTGCCAGCCTGCCAAGAGATCGCCGGAAATGCCCGAACCGTATTCCCTGGAACCGTACTCCCTTGATCTGACGACGGGGTTGCCCCGTATGGCTGCCGCACCGACCACCCCGCGGCAGCTTTTGCGCTATGCCCGCATCCTGAAGACGGCCTCGGGCTTTGCGCAACGTCAATTCGACACCTTGAGTTTGTCGGACGTTGCCGCGAAAGCGGACGTTCCGTTGGGCACCCTTTACCGCTACTTTCCGTCCACGGCGCACCTTATGTTGGCCGTCTACCGGCAGCAGTTGCGCGAGCTTCGCGATGGCGTGCGCCAGAGGAAGGGCAAGGGCCATGCGTTGTCAGGTTTGATGATGGAGATCTTCCACCTGCGGGTCATGCAGCCCGGGGTGGAGCACTGCCTCATCAGGCCAGCCGGCAAGGATAGCGATACTGCCCAGCTGCTGCGGGAAATTGATGCCTTGTCCGAAGAAGTCGTGGGTTCCTTGAGTAAGGAGCCAGGCAACGACGCCCCGAAAGCCAGGATTCTGTTGCATTTGGTCAGTGGTCTGGTCCAGGCCGTCCGGTGTCGTCGGTTGTCCCTCTTTGAAGCCGAAAAGGACCTCAAGAAGGCGTGCAGCCTGCTGACCGGGGAATGACGATATGGGTCTTCCGGTCTAGACCACCCAGCCCTAAGAATGCGGTTTTTTGCGTGAGCTGGGTCACTTTTGGATCTGCATAAACGTTTTACTCTCGAATCGTCTCTGTTGGTATTGAATCTTGTACCCTTGGCGCTTCCCTACGCTGGGAATACCGAAGCGGCTAGCAGCCCATACCTGCAGATGCACCTTCCGGGCCAGCCACCCTTGGTCCGAACCAGCAGTTCTGTTCCTGCCCGAACCATGCCGTGGGTCCACGGCTAGCCTGAGGAGACAAAGACGTGTCCATTGAGACAATCGCTACTGACAACGACGCATTGGTACTGAGCGAAGAAGAGATCTTCGCGGCCCACGAGGGCGGCAAGCTGACGATTTCCAGCACCGTTCCCCTGAACAACAAGCGTGACCTTTCCATCGCGTACACCCCGGGTGTCGCCCAGGTCAGCCGCGCCATCCACGCAAACCCCGAACTTGCCCGCACGCACACCTGGGCTGAGCGCCTGGTTGTTGTGGTTAGCGACGGCACCGCCGTCCTGGGCCTGGGCAACATTGGCCCCAGCGCTTCCCTCCCGGTCATGGAAGGCAAGTCCGCCCTGTTCAAGTCCTTCGGCGACCTCGACTCCATTCCGCTGGTGCTCAACACCACCAACGTGGACGAGATCATCGAAACCCTGGTCCGCCTCCGCCCGAGCTTTGGTGCGGTGAACCTCGAGGACATCTCCGCTCCCCGCTGCTTCGAACTCGAAGAGCGCCTCATCGAAGCCCTTGACTGCCCCGTCATGCACGATGACCAGCACGGCACGGCGGTCGTGGTTCTCGCTGCCCTGACCAACGCTGCCAAGGTGACCAAGCGCGAGCTCGAAGGCCTGAAGGTTGTTGTCTCGGGCGCAGGTGCCGCCGGCATTGCTATCGCCGAGATTCTTCTTGCTGTTGGCATCAAGGACGTCATCCTGCTCGACTCCAAGGGTGTAGTCAACGCTGAGCGCGCTGATCTTGTGGCCGATCCTGGCAGCGTCAAGGCCCGCATGGCCCAGCGCACCAACCCCCGCGGCGTCACAGGTGGTCCGGGCGAGGGGCTGACCGGCGCCGATGTCTTCGTGGGCGTCTCCTCCTCCAAGCTGGACGAAGAGCACCTGAAGCTCATGAACGATCAGTCGATCGTGTTCGCCCTGTCCAACCCGGACCCGGAAGTTCTCCCCGAGGTTGCCCAGAAGTACGCGGCGGTTGTCGCCACCGGGCGCAGCGACTTCCCGAACCAGATCAACAACGTGCTGGCCTTCCCGGGCATCTTCCGCGGCGCACTGGATGCCGGCGCCCGCCGCATCACGCCCGCCATGAAGATCGCCGCCGCCCGCGCCATCGCTGAACTGGCCGAGGAAGACCTCTCCGCCGACTACATTGTGCCGAGCCCGCTGGACGCCCGCGTGGCACCGGCAGTCACCGCGGCTGTTGCCGCAGCCGTGACCGAGTAGCGTTTACTCACGCAAGACCGACGACGGCGACGCCTCCCGTGCTGGGGAGCGTCGCCGTCGTTCTTGGGTTCGCCTTCGTTCTGGTCTAACGGCGATCCGGATTTCCTGGCCCGTCCGGTAGCCGCGCGTCCGTTACCAACGTGATCCCTGCGCCGGTAAGCCATTCCTTCGATGGGTAGCGTTCACGGCCCATAGACTTGGGGCCATGAACGCCGAACTCGTTGTGACCATCCTGTGCGGCCTGGCGATTGCGGTGGGCGTGGCCGGAACCATCATTCCGGTCCTTCCGGGAAGCATCCTTATTGGTGCGAGCCTGCTTGCGTGGGCCATTTGGGGTGGCGCGGGAACGCTGGGCTGGGTGGTCTTCGCCATCGGCATGGTGTTCGTGGTGGCGGGAATGGCCGCCAGTGCTGTGCTCACAGGGCGAAAGCTAAAGCAGCATGGGATTCCCAACAGGTCCGTGGTGATTGGAATACTTCTCGGCGTGGTCGGAATGTTCGTGATTCCGGTGGTCGGGCTCGTGGTGGGGTTCGCCGTCGGACTTTTGCTGAGCGAGGTCCAGCGGACCCGTGACTTCCGCACTGCTGTACGCTCGAGCGGTGCCGCGCTCAAGGCGACTGGCATCGGGATTCTCGTGGAGTTCGGGCTCGCCTGTGCCGCCGCGAGCACGTGGGTTATCGGCGTGTGGCTGTCCTAGTGCGCCGAGATGGCATTAGGTGACAATCCCAAGCTCGGACATTGTCATCTAATGCCATCTCGGCGGAGGCGGAGGGGTTACTGGAGGCTGGGTACCCGCACCTGGGCCGGGCGGAATGCTGCACCCGCTCCAGGGAACAAGGGGACATCGATCCGGGCGTGGGTATGGATTTCCTGCACCGTGGACTTGGTGTGCTGTGCGATCCCGGCAAGCGTGGTGACCCACATGCCCTCAAGGCCCTTGACCCGTTCGATCAGCTGCTCCAATGCGACAGCCCTGGACGGCCTGCCCGAGATGAATGGGTGGTTGGTGAGGACGAAGCAGCTGCCCTGGGCGTGGTGCGCCTGGGCCTCAAGCGTCCACATTTCCAAGGCCTTGGCCGGGCTTTCAATGACCCCGCTGCCGGTGACGCCCGGATAGAACGCGTACTGCTCCCAGTCGTCCAGCGCCCAGTCCACAGGAATCTCCACGATGTCCCGGGGATCGTCCTCGGCCACTGACATGCGGTAGGGGGCGTCGCCGTCGAGCAGGCTTGAATCGTAAAGGAAGCCGCGGTCCGCGAGCAGCGCGGGCGACTGCCAGTTCAACTCCCACCACGGAGCCCGGTAGCCCACGGGCCTAACACCGGCGACGTTGGCGAGTGCCTCCAAACCGCGGTCCAGGTAACTGGCTTCGGTTGCGGCGTCGATTCCCTGCATGGGCTCGTGAAGGTAGCCATGGTGGGCGATTTCGTGCCCACCATCAGCGATCCGGCGCACCACGTCCGGGTAGCTCTCCGCCGTGAAGCCAGGGATGAAGAACGTTCCCTTGATGTCCTGGCGATCCAGGATCTGGAGGAGTCGCGGGACTGCGATCTTTGGCCCATACGACTGGTGGCTCATGAGGGACATGCGCCGGGTGCTGGAGGGATCGTGGGCGATGGTGCAGGACTCGGCGTCGACGTCAAAGGTGAAGGACGCGGCGGCCTTGAAACCCTCTGGCCAAGTGATGGGATGGAGGGAGTCCGCGAAGGCGGGCTGGCTCATGCTGTGGTCCTTTCGGGAACTACGGGAGTTGCTGATGCGGCCGATGCTGAGACGTGGTTTTCGTCCGCGAGGACATACTTCCGGTGCGCCCGTGGGCCGAGGATTGCGTAGGCCGCCGCGCTGGTAAGTCCGCCTGCCAGCCACGAGAGATCCCAGCCACCAAGTGCCACGGCGATGGGGCCTTGCATGATGGGTATCAGCCCGTACATGAACAGCCACGTGCAGAAGATGCCAACCAACAGGGAGGCGATGCCGGCCCAGTTGATCACGGGGAGTCGGCGTGTGCCGATGCCGTCGAAGAGCCGGTCCACCTTGCCGGGCCAACGCTTCTCCAGCCAGAAATAGTGCACCAGCATGACGCCGCCCCAGGCTGCTACCCACGCCACCAGCCCGATCAGCCAGGCATCCAGTACGGAGGCGAAGTCCTCCTGGAAGATGAAGAACACCACGGCGAGCAGCGAGAAGACGCCCACGAACAGGTTGAGCTTGCGACGGTTAATGTTGATGTCCAGGGCCTGCGTGGCCACGGAGAAGGTGTAGATGTTCAAGATGTTGGTGGCGATGGGGCCGTGCAACACCATGAGAAGGACGGGAAGGGCAAGGACTCCGAAGTTCTGGACGATCAGCTTGCCGGGGTCGATCTCGCCGCTGTTTGTCGCCAGGCTTGCGCCAAGGACGCCGAGCCAGACCACCGGGATGAACTGGCCAAGTACCGACGCCAAGTACACCTTGCGCTTGGGAACCGAGGTGCTGACGAAACGCGAATAGTCCGCGGCGTATGTGAACCACGTGATGCCCCAACCGATGCCGATGGCCGTCATGACCGCACTCATCGCGGCGATCCGCTCGGATCCTTCAAGGATGTTGCCAGCTGGACCTGCATAGCCCCAGTCAATCTTCATTCCGAACCACGCCACTGCGGACATGACGGCCAGGATGATGATGGTGGGTGGGACGGTCCACTTTTCGAAAGCGGCGATTGCCTTGTAGCCAAACCAGGCGATGGCTACCTGCGCGGACATGATGACGGTGGCCACGCCGATCTTCCAGGCGTAGTTCCGGGCGGTGGGGTCCACCCAACCCAACGTTCCGAACAGTGCCATGACCAGGTCCAGGATGATCCACGTATTGACCGCGCACCAACCGATGACCAGGAGAGCCTGGATGGCGGCGGGGAGATAGTTGCCGCGACGACCGAACGCGGCCCGGGCAAGCACCATGCCTGTGGCGCCGGTCTTCTGGCCAAGGAGAACGAAGCAGCCAAACAGCAGCATGCCGATCAGGTTGCCGAGGACAAGGACAAACACGGTATCGGCGAAGCCGAGGCCAAGGTGGATTCCGAGTGCGCCCAGAACCCAGTTGATAGGAGCCAGGTTGGCACCGGCCCAGATCCAGAACTGGCCTGAGACCTTGCGGGTGCGGTCGGACTCGGGGATGGGTTGCAGCCAGGCTTCGCTGTCATGGGCCGGCGCCGTTGCCGGACCTGACTGCGTTGAGCCTGGCTGCGGTGAGGCAGGGGAGAGGTTGTCTTGCATGGGGAGAGCCTCCGTGTGTGAAAGGGACTCTTTCAGCGTATGTGCTACAGATCACAGCAACAAGATACGATGTGTCTAAAGAAGATCAGATCCGCCATACGGAGTGTCATGTCAATTCTGTTGAGTGAGGCGTTGGAACGTGAAAGCCTCAAAGCAGCCGAGCCACGCCTGCTCAATTCAGTGGCGGACGCCCTGACCCGTCCCGTTCGTTGGGTCCACTCCAGTGAGGTTTTGGACATCGCTCCGCTCCTCAGCGGTGGTGAACTGCTCCTCAGCGGTGGCCAGGCGCTGGCCCTTGAGACAGGGGAGCGGCAAACGGAGTACGTCCGCGAGCTCGCGGCGCGGGGGATTGCGGCACTGGCTTTGGAGACTGGCCCGGCTTTGCCCGAGGTGCCGGCCGGCATGCTGCAAGCCGCTGAGGCGGCTGGCCTGCCCGTTATCGAACTCCGCCACGTGGTTCCGTTTGTCGCCGTGATGCAGGAGATCAATTCGTTGTTGGTCAGCGAGTCCGTGGAACAGCTTCAACGCGGCGATCAAACCAGCCACGCGATGGCCGCGGAACTCGCCCATGGCGGCGGACTTGACCAACTCCTGGCTGTCCTGGCGGAAAGGACGGGTGCCAGCGCCCGGTTGGTATCGCCGTCGGGCCTCACCCTGGGTTCGGCAGCGGGCTCGGCAGCGGGCTCGGCGCCGCCGGTGGACGGCGGCAGGCTCATGACGGTTGATGTGCCTGTCCGGGGCGTCCTCGCCGCCCGCTTGGAGCTGCACGTGCCCGACGGCGGCGATAGTGGCCTCGCGCAGGTGGCTGGCGAGCGGTCCGTGGACATTCTTGGCTTGGCACTCTTGCAGCGCATGCCGCCGGGATTGAGGGAATTGGCGGGCATCGAACTGATGCGTGCCATCAACTCCGGGAGCCAATCCTGGCAGCTCCAGCAGCTTGGGCCGGCGTCGGGCTTTCCCGCAAACGGCCAGGTTGCTGCGCTGGTGATCCGCTCCACCGGCGCTGGGCACCTGCGCTCTGCCCTGGATGCCCTGCTTCGTGTGCACGTTCCGCACAGTGCCAGCTACGCAGACAACGCGGAGCTGATCGCGCTTGCTTCCGTTGGCGATGGCGCTGCGACCAGGACTGCTTTGATGGATGCGCTCCGTGCCTTGGAGATGCCGGCTGGCTCCGCCGTAGCCCTGGGCCCGGTGGGCAAGGGGATCGACGAAGCTCCATGGTCGCTGGCCCAGGCCCGCCGGACGCTGGACTTGGGCCTGGTGGGAGGTGGCGTGGTGGATGCTGAGGCCTTCGCCGTGGAACGGCTTGCCGAGGAACATCTGGACCCGGCCACGCGCGATGGTTTCGTACAGCGGCAGTTGGGGGCCGTCGTCGAGCATGACCAACTGCGCCGATCCGAGCTCTTGCGGACACTGACCGTGTGGCTGGACACCGGCTGCAACACGGCCCAAGCCGCACGCGAACTGCATTTGGAACGGCAGTCCATGCACCATAGGCTGCAGCGGATCTTCGAACTATGCGGGGGAGATCCGAGGGGAACGGGACGGCTCGCTGCACTGCATCTGGCAACGCGGCTGGCGCGTCTGTCGGCTCCTTAAAAGCCAAAACGACGGTCCCTGCGCAGTAGACGGTTGGAACCATCGAGTACGCAGGGAGCCATCGAAATGGGGCGGGCAAGGCCCTACTTCAGCACGATCGTCCTGTTCCCATTCAGGATGATCCGCCCCTCGCAGTGCCAACGAACGGCGTTGCTGAGGGCCTTGCACTCCGTGTCCCGACCGGCGGCTACGAGATCGTCCGGTCCGAACGTATGATCCACCTCAATCACCTGCTGCGAGATGATCGGGCCCTCGTCCAGCTCGCCGTTGACGTAGTGGGCGGTGGCGCCCACGGTCTTGACTCCGCGGGCGTAGGCCTGGTGGTACGGCTTGGCACCTTTGAAGCTCGGCAGGAACGAGTGGTGGATGTTGATGGCCCGGCCGTCCAGCTTCCGGGCGAGCTCGTCACTGAGGACCTGCATGTACCGGGCGAGCACAATGAGTTCCACGTCCAACTCGTCGATGATTTCCAGCAGCCGGGCCTCGGCCGCGGGCTTGGTTGCCGCAGTGACGGGCACGTGGAAGAAGGGAATCCCGTGCCACTCGGCGAGCCCCTGATGGTCCGTATGGTTGGACACGACGCCCACAACATCGATCGGCAGCTCACCGATCCGCGCACGGAACAGGAGGTCGTTCAGGCAGTGACCAAACTTCGACACCATGATCAGTACGCGCCGCTTGTAACCCTGACGTTCCAGTTGCCAGTTCATGTTGTACTTCTCGCCCACAGGGGAAAACGCAGCCCGCAGAGCGTCCACGGTGGATTCATCACCCGAGGAAGCGAAGTGCACCCGCATGAAGAAGTGTCCTTCAGCCCGGTCACCGAACTGCTTGTTGTCGATAATGTCGCAGCCATGCTCCAGCAGGAAGCCGGACACAGCGTGCACAATTCCGGGACCCTCGGGGCAGTCCAACGTCAGGACGTGCTCCACGGTGGTCGCGTTGGAGGAACCGGTAGAAGCTTCAGTTTGGATGGCAGTCATGGCTAGCACTCCACTACGTTGACGGCGAGACCTCCACGGGAGGTCTCCTTGTACTTGGATTTCATGTCGGCGCCTGTCTCGCGCATGGTCTTGATGGCTTTGTCCAGGGACACCTTGTGGCTACCATCGCCGTGCAGGGCAAGGCGGGCAGCGTTGATCGCCTTGACGCTGGCGATGGCATTGCGTTCGATGCAAGGGATCTGCACCAGCCCGCCCACGGGATCGCAGGTGAGGCCCAGGTTGTGCTCGATGCCTACTTCGGCGGCGTTCTCCACTTGCTCCGGCGTTCCGCCCAGGACTTCGCAAAGGCCAGCAGCGGCCATGGAGCAGGCGGAACCCACCTCGCCTTGGCAGCCGACTTCTGCGCCGGAGATGGACGCGTTGATCTTGAACAGAATTCCGACGGCGGCTGCCGCGAGCAGGAAGCGCACGACGCCGTCGTCGTTGGCCCCCGGAACAAACTTTGTGTAATAGTGCAGCACGGCAGGCACAATTCCGGCGGCACCATTGGTTGGCGCGGTGACAATCCTGCCGCCGGCCGCGTTTTCCTCGTTGACTGCCAACGCGAACAGGTTCACCCATTCCATGGCGAGGAGCGGGTCCGGGGGAATGGATGCAGCGGAGTCGGCCTTAGTGGCGGCGTCGGTCTCGGACAGCTTCTTAAACAACGACGGCGCCCGTCGCCTGACCTTCAGGCCTCCAGGCAGGATTCCCTCGGCAGAGCAGCCGTTGTCCACGCATTCGCGCATCACGGCCCAGATGCTGAGGAGGCGCTCGCGGAGCTCGTCCTCAGATCGCCACACCAGTTCGTTGGCCAGCATGACCTCGGAGATAGACATGCCCTCCCGTGAACAGATGGCCAGCAGCTCATCAGCCGTGGTGAAGGCGTAGGGCAGCACGGTGTCATCGGCTACCACTTTGTCCGTGCCCGTGGCATCCCCATCCACCACAAAGCCGCCACCGATTGAGTAGTAGCTGCGCTCACGTAGTACTGCGCCGGTGTGGTCAAGGGCCCGGAACGTCATGCCGTTGGGGTGTGCCGGAAGTGACTTGCGTCGGTGAAGAACCACGTCCTCGTCCCAATTGAAGTCCACCCGGTGCTCGCCGCCCAAGCGCAGTTCGGCGTCGAGTGCCGCTGCTGCAACTTGGTCATCAGCCGTTTTGGTGTCCACGGTTTCGGGTGAGTGGCCCTGCAGCCCCAGCACCACGGCCTTGTCGGAACCGTGGCCCCGGCCGGTGGCGCCCAGGGAGCCGAAGAGCTCAGCCTGGACGCGCACCGTGGCCGGAAGCTGGCCGGACGATTCAAGACCGTCCGTGAACTGCTTTGCCGCCCGCATCGGGCCGACCGTGTGTGACGACGACGGCCCGATGCCAACAGAAAACAGGTCAAGCACACTCAGTGCCATTAGGGGACCTCGGGTGAGGCATACTCCCGCATGGCGTCCAGGAGCCAGCGCCCCAGGAAGTCGGCAAACGAGGCCCGGGGAAAGATCCGGTAGGTCTCGTCCGAGGTCTTCCAAAGCATCACGGGAATGTGTGCGAGCTCCGTTGAGACGGCTGTTCCTGCCTTGAAGACGCGGGGGTGAAGGTCCAAAGAGCAGGTCTTTTCGAGCACAGCGCGGGCATGGCTGCCGGAGAGCTCGAACGTAGTGCGGTTGGCGGACAGGTCCACTACCTGGCCTTCATCGCTGCCGAGGGCCGTGGTCAGGTCGCTGACCAGGGAGCCGCCGAGCGAGTCGTGGGACTCCTCCGGAGCGACCACCAGGAACTCAGTCGGGCCAAGCCAGAGCGTGTTCACGGAACCGGCGCCCGTCACTTCACCGCAAGCGGCAGGCAAGCCGCCGGTGATGGACGCAACGCGGGTACCGGCGTCGGACGTTCGCTCAACCCGGATGCCCACCATGGCCTGGTAGGGGATTTCCTTCAGCGTCACCGTGCCCGGCACGGAGCCGGAGGTGAAGGCGTCAGCCAAGTGCTCGGCCGGGCTGCGGCGGGCACCCCGTACGCGGTCGACGTGTGCGGTTTCTGCTGGTGTTGCTGTTTCAGCCATCTTTGCGGGTCCCTTCAGCATCGAAAAGTACGGTTTCGCCAACAACCACGTCCACCAATTGGTCTCCCACCGAGGCCACGAGGGTCTCGCCGATGCGGTTGCGGCCGTTTTGGATCAGTGCCAGGCCGAAGGAACGGCCCAGTGCGGCACTGTGGTAGCTGGAGGTCACGAAGCCCTCCATGGGGACGGGTCCGTAGGCCGGGTTGACCGGGATGCCCTTCTCAACCAGCTGCGTGCCTTCCGGCAGCCTCAGCGAGTGATCCACGGGAAGGACGCTCACCAGATGCTTGCGGTCCTCGCGGCTGGCGTCCTCACGGAGGTAGGAGCGCTTGCCGATGAAGTCCTTGGCCTTGGAGACAATCCATTCCATGCCGGCGTCCTGCGGGGTGACCGTGCCGTCGGTGTCCTGCCCTACGATCGGGTAGCCCTTCTCAGCGCGGAGCACGTGCATAGTTTCCGTGCCGTACGGGGTGATGTTGAATTCGGCGCCCGCGGCAGCAACGGCTTCCCAGGTGTTGAGCCCGTACCAGGATGGGACGTTGATTTCGTAGGCCAGTTCGCCGGAGAAGGAGATACGGCAAACGCGTGCCTGCACTCCGGAGGCCAGCGTGGTCTCGCGGAACGTCATGAACGGGAAGGCTTCAGCGTCCAAGCCGCCGTTCTCGGCGAGCTGCGGAGCGACCTTTGCGATCACCGCACGGGACTTCGGGCCTACCACTGCGATGGTGCTCCACTGCTCCGTCACGGAGGTGAAGACCACATCGAGTTCCGGCCATTCGGTCTGGTGCCATTCTTCCAACCAGTCCAGCACCTTCGCGGCGCCGCCGGTGGTGGTGGTCATGAAGAAGCGGTCCTCGTCCAGGCGCAGGGTCACGCCGTCATCGAAGATCATGCCATCCAAGGTGCACATGACGCCGTAGCGGGCGGATCCCGGAGCGAGCTTCTTGAACGCGTTGGTGTACACGCGGTTCAGGAATTCGCCGGCATCCTTGCCACGGATTTCGATCTTGCCGAGCGTGGTTGCGTCCATGAAGCCCACGGAATCGCGGACAGCTGCGCATTCACGCAGGACTGCCGTGTCCATGTCCTCGCCGGACTGCGGGTAGTACCAAGGGCGCTTCCACTGTCCGACATCTTCGAACAGCGCACCCTGGGCAACGTGCCACGGGTGGATGGAGGTCACTCGGGCCGGATCGAACAACTCGCCGCGCTGGCGGCCAGCCAGGGCTGCGAAAGCTACCGGCGTGAAGGGTGCGCGGTAAGCCGTGGTTCCGATCTCGCCGACGCCGGGAACGCTTTCCGCGCCGCCGAACTTCAGCGCCGCGGCGATGACGCCGATCGCGTTGACGCCGGACGTCTTGCCCTGGTCATTGGCTGTGCTGATGGAGGTGTACCGCTTGACGTGCTCCACCGAGCGCATGCCGGCTCCGGTGGAGCGGAGGACATCAGCCACGGACTGGTCGCGCTGGAAATCAACGAAGTGGTGGTGCCATTCGCCAGGTTCGCCTTCCTGGCCGGGAACCAGCCACAGCTGGCGTGTCGGCGCGCTTGCCACGGGTGCCTGCAGTTCCGCGGGGGTTACGTCGGAGCTGAAACCTGCGGCGACGGACGCTGCAGCTCCGGCCGAGACGCCCTCTGCCAGGCAGTCCTGGAGTTCGTAGCTGCCGCGGCCGGCGCCAACAACCTGCTGGTCCCTGACCGGCTTGACGGGTACGAAAGCTGCGAGCTCGTCGTCCCAGCGCAGCTTGCCCTGGCGCTGGCTGTGGAGGTGGACCACCGGGGACCAGCCACCGGAAACCGCCAGCAGATCGGCAGCCAGCTGTTCGACGCCCGAGGTGAGTTCGCCGTCGTCGTTAATGCTGCGGATGGTGACGCCATTCAGGCGGCCATTCTCGTCTGCCGACGTGTCGGCCACGGCGCTGCCGATGAGTACCCGGATACCGGACTCGACGGCGGCTGCGGCCTTCGCGCTGATCTGCGGACGGGCATCGACGACGGCGGCAATCGCCACGCCTGCTGCCTTCAGGTCCGCGGCGAGCAAGTAGGCGGAGTCATTGGTGGTGCTGATGACGACGCGTGAACCTGCGGCCACGGCGTAGCGGTTGAGGTATGTGCGGACAGCCGAGGCGAGCATGATGCCCGGGCGGTCGTTGTTCTCGAAGACCAGCGGACGCTCGTGGGCGCCGGGTGCGAGCACAACCTGCTGTGCGCGGATGTGCCAGATGCGCTGGCGTGAAACGCCCGGCGCGGCCGGAACGGTCAGGTGATCCGTGCGGTTCTGCGCTGCGATGAAGTAGTTGGAATCGTAGGAACCGAAGGCAGTGGTGCGGTTCAGCACCGTGCATTCTTCGGCGGAGACCAGCTCGGCTTCAACGTCGGCAACCCATTCCAGGGCAGGCTTGCCCTCGATGGTTTCCTGCAGGCCCTCGGCCGTTGAGCCGGAGAGGATCGAACCGCCCAGTTCGGGCTGGTCGTCGATCAGGATGACGCGGGCCCCGGTGCGGACTGCTTCGCGGGCGGCTGCCAGGCCGGCAACGCCGCCGCCGACCACCAGGACGTCCGTGTGGACGTACTTCTTGTCGTACTCGGCCTTGTCCTCGGCAGGGTCAAGCTTGCCCAAGCCTGAGAGCAGCTCAACGTTCATGCCGTCGACGAGTGAAACGGCGGTGGCGGGGAGCATGGATTCGGCAACGTGGCCCGGGAACCGGGGCGCGATCTTGACCAAGGCGTTGGACTCTTCAACACCGGCGGCCATGATGCCGCGGGGACGGTCCTCGTAAAGGGAGTTGCCTGCGTTGATGTGGCCATTGGCCAGCAGCGCCGAGGCGATGGTGTCGCCGGGGTGGCCGGTGAATTCCTGGCCGTCCACAGTGAAGCGCCAAGCGATGCTGCGGTCGATGCGTCCGCCGGTGGCGAGGCGTGCGTTCTTGCTGGTCACTTCTAGACTCCTTCCGAGGAGGTGGGTGCGGTTGCTGCGCCGGGCGCAAGGCCCGGTCCGCCGGACTGGCCGTAATCGCCGCTTGTGTCGGGGCGGGGCTGCCCCATCGCGTAGATGGAGTGGATGTCGTAGGTCACGGTGTCGCGCAGCATGTTGAACCACTGCCTGCAGCCAGTGCTGTGGACCCAACGTTCGGCGAAGGTGCCCTTGGTGTTCTCGCGGTAGAACAGGTACTCGGCCCATTCACGGTCCGTGAGGTCGTTCGGGTTTTCCGGGTAGGCAATGTGTGCCTGGCCACCGTAGTGGAATTCGGTTTCGTCGCGTGGCCCGCAGTTGGGGCATGAAATGAGAAGCATGTCTTTCCTGTCCTGTGCTGGTGGGCGCTTAGTGGGCCACGGCTGCGGCGCCGTGTTCGTCGATCAGGGCGCCGGTCTCGAAGCGTTCAAGCGCGAACGGCTTGTTCAGCTTGTGCGGAGTACCGGTCGCAATGGTGTGCGCGAAGGTCAAACCAGCCGCAGGAGTGCCCTTGAAGCCACCCGTTCCCCAACCGCAGTTGACGAACATGTTCTCCACGGGGGTGAGCCCAACAATCGGCGAGGCGTCCAGCGTGGTGTCCACGATGCCGCCCCAGGTCCGGAGCACATGCGCCCGGGCGAAGATCGGGAAGAGCTCCACGGCCGCTGCCATTTGTTCCTCGATCACGTGGAACGATCCGCGCTGGCCGTAGCCGTTGTAGGAGTCCACGCCAGCGCCCATCACCAACTCACCCTTGTGTGCCTGGGACACGTACACGTGGACGTGGTTGGACATGACCACCGTGGGGTGGACCGGCTCGTGCAATTCAGACACAAGTGCCTGGAGCGGGTGCGACTGGATCGGGAGGCGGAAACCGGCCATCTCGGCGAGGACCGAGCTGTGGCCGGCGGCGCAGAGACCCACCTTTTCGGTGTTGATGGTGCCGCGCGTGGTCTTGACGCCGGTTACCCTGTTGCCGTCCTTGATGAAGCCCGTGACTTCGCAGTTCTGGATGATGTCCACGCCGAGTTCATCGCACTTGCGGGCGAAAGCCCAGGCCACGTGATCGTGCTTGGCGATGCCTGCACGCGGCTGATACGTGGCGCCCATGACTGGGTATCGGATGTTGTCACTGGTGTTCAGGATGGGGCAGAGTTCCTTGACCTGCTGCGGGTCCAGCCACTCTGCGTCCACGCCGTTGAGCCTGTTGGCCCCGACACGACGCATGCTTTCGCGGACGTCGCCCAAGGTGTGGGCGAGGTTCATGACGCCACGCTGGCTGAACAGGAAGTCGTACTCCAGCTCCTCGGGGAGGATTTCCCAGAGCTTGAGGGCGTGCTCGTAAATTGCAGCGCTCTCGTCCCAGAGGTAGTTGGAACGGATGATGGTGGTGTTGCGGGCCATGTTTCCGCCGGCCAGCCAGCCCTTTTCAAGGATGGCGATGTTGGTCATGCCGTGGTTCTTCGCAAGGAAGTATGCGGTGGCCAGGCCGTGCCCGCCGCCGCCCACAATGACGGCGTCGTAGCTCTTCTTGGGTTCCGGGTTGCGCCAGAGGAAGTCGGGGTGTTCGGGGAGGTGGTCCGCGCTCACTGGGCTGCTCCAATCATTTCTTCGAGTTCAGTTGCGGCGTCGTTGCCGTCGCTGAGGTGTGGGTAAAGCGGGAACTTGTCGGCAAGTGCCGTGACGCGGTTGCGGAGTTCGACGGCGGTCGCATCGTCAAGGGCGACGTCACCACTGTTGCTGCCGCCGGCTGCTGCGGTGATCAACGCCGTCGCAATGATGTCTGCGACTTCGGTGAATTCTTCGGCGCCGAAGCCGCGGGCCGCGAGGGCGGGGGTACCGATGCGCAGGCCGGAGGAGACCATCGGCGGGCGGGGGTCGAACGGGACGGCATTGCGGTTGACCGTGATGCCGATGTGGTGCAGCGTGTCCTCGGCCTGCTGGCCATTGAGTTCGGAATTGCGGAGGTCAACCAGGACCAGGTGAACATCCGTTCCACCGCTGACCACTGAGATGCCTGCCGCGGCAAGGTCGTCCTGCAGGAATCGGTCCGCGAGGATCTTGGCGCCCTCGAGTACGCGGATCTGGCGTTCCTGGAATTCGGGCTCAGCGGCCATCTTGAAGGCCACGGCCTTGGCTGCGATCACGTGCTCCAACGGACCACCCTGCTGGCCTGGGAAGACGGCAGAGTTAACCTTCTTGGCGATGTCGGCGTCGTTTGTCAGGATCACGCCACCACGGGGACCACCAAGGGTCTTGTGCGTTGTGCTCGTGACGATGTGTGCGTGCGGAACCGGGCTCGGGTGCAGTCCTGCTGCCACCAGGCCGGCGAAGTGGGCCATGTCCACCATCAGGTAGGCGCCTACGAGGTCCGCGATGCGGCGGAACTCTGCGAAGTCCAGGTGGCGGGAGTAGGCAGACCAGCCAGCAACGATCAGTTGCGGCTTGTTTTCAATGGCGAGGCGTTCCACCTCGGCCATGTCGATGGTGTGTGTGTCCTCCTGGACGCCGTACGGGACTACTTTGTAGAGCTTGCCGGAGAAGTTGATGCGCATGCCGTGGGTCAGGTGGCCGCCATGGGCAAGATTCAAACCAAGGATGGTGTCGCCGGGCTGGATCAGGGCGAACATCGCGGCCGCGTTGGCCTGCGCGCCGGAGTGGGGCTGCACGTTGGCGAACTCGGCGCCAAACAGGGACTTCAGGCGGTCGATGGCCAGCTGCTCGATCACATCAACGTGTTCGCAGCCACCGTAGTACCGCTTGCCCGGGTAGCCCTCGGCGTACTTGTTGGTCAGCACCGAGCCCTGGGCTTCCATGACAGCCGTGGGGGCAAAGTTCTCAGAGGCGATCATTTCCAGCGTGGACTGCTGGCGGATGAGTTCCTGGGCGATCGCCTGATCGACCTCCGGGTCCGCCTGTGCGAGCGAGCGGATCAGCGGTTCAACCATGGTGTTCTCCTTCTGAAGTACTTGTAGCGGCCGTCTGTTAGGCAACTGATATATTAGAACTATTGCCATAGTATGTTGAAGGTCACATGGTCGTCAACAGGTCTGCGGCGATCCATCCAGCAAACTGGATTGGCGACAACGGGAGAGAGCAAATGAGCGCAGCACTGGAAGCACTGGAATCCGCTCCGCAGGGTTCGTCCCTCGCGGAGAACGCCTACCTGCTCCTTCGCGACAGGCTCATCATGCTGGACATCAAGCCCGGCGACCCCATCAACGATGGTCAGATTGCTGCGGAACTCGGTATTGGGCGCACCCCTGTCCGCGAGGCCATCAAGCGTCTCGAAAGCGACCACCTCGTGGTCTCCTACCCGCGGCGCGGGACATTTGCGACAGGCGTGGACATCACCCAGTTGGCCGAGGTCTCCGAGATCCGCGAACTGCTGGAACCGCTGGCCTCCAGGAAGGCCGCCCGCATGGCGAGCCCCGCCCTGCGTCTTGAAATCCGTGCAGTTGCTGAGGCGATCCGCGACCTTGAGGGCCAGGATGCCTCCTCCCAGGAACTCATGCGGTACGACATCCAGGTCCACCGGCTGATCTACAAGGCCTCCGCGAATGCGCACCTGGAAGACGTCCTGATCCGCTACGACAACCTCGCCACCCGCATCTGGTGCTACATGCTGGAAAAGATGCCCTCCGTCTCAGGCCACATCTCCGAGCATGCTGAACTGTTGACCGCCATTGCCGACGGCGACGAAGACCGCGCCGCCGAGCTCGCCCTTCACCACGTGGTTAGCTTCGAAGAGACGATCCGCAAGGTCCTCTAGGCGTCGCAGGACTCTTGCTCGCTTCCTGCGGAGGCAGCCTGGGCCTCCGCCTGCCTCCGCCTGCCTCTGGCGGCGGGGTCATCCTCTCGGACTACCGGATAACCCCGCCCCCTCCCGATGTTCTCTCACGTCCTGCGGCTTTTTGGCGGTTGCTCTCTCACGTCCTGCTGCTTTCTGGCGGTTGCTCTCTCACGTCCTGCTGCTTTCCGGCGGTTGCTCTCTCACGTCCTGCTGCCGCGGCGGTATGGCCCCAACGCACTAAAGCCCGACGTCGGGCACTCACCGCGAGTCCCCGACGTCGGGCTTTCTTCGTGAAAGTGAGCGAGCGTTTCGCGATGGGCCGCAGGATGTGCGAGAGCATCCGCGGAAAAGGGTTGGGATGTGCGAGAGGATCGCTGGTTTTTGGGCGGTGACTGCAACGCGGTAGCGCTTCTTGCAACAACAGCGGCAAAGGCTCAAAATCGCCTAACGCCCAATGGGAGCCTCACGAAGCTTCCTAAGACTTTTAAATAGACTCTTGACCGTGACGCGGAACACACATACTCTGGTGCAACAGCGTTGCTTCTAATGCAACCCCAAATATTCTTGGTGGACACATGAGTAATGAACTTTCCTCTGTGGCAGCCGTTCCGGGAGATCGGTCCAATGGCGGACGCGGCACCTCTCCCGAATCTGGCCCCAATCACACAGTCAGCAAGGACACGCGCCGACGCGTAGTCACTGCAAGCTTCATCGGCAACTTTGTCGAATGGTTCGACTACGCCGTCTATGGATACCTGGCCGGCATCATCTCGACCGTCTTCTTCCCGGAGTCGGACCGGCAGACAGCCCTGCTCGCGACCTTCGGTGTCTTCGCCGTCAGCTTCTTCGTAAGGCCGCTTGGCGGATTCATCTGGGGCCATATCGGAGACAGGCTGGGCCGGAAGCAGGCGTTGTCGCTCTCGATCGTCCTGATGTCGGTGGCCACGTTCTGCATCGCCTTGATTCCGGGGTACGCCACTATCGGCGTCATGGCCCCGATCCTGCTGTTGCTCGTAAGAGTCGTCCAAGGCTTCTCCGCTGCCGGGGAGTACGCCGGTGCGTCCGCCTTCCTGGTGGAGTACGCGCCGTCGAACCGCCGCGGACTCTATGCCGCCGTCGTGCCTGCCAGCACCGCAGCGGGGCTGCTGCTGGGGTCCTTGCTGGCCGCCCTGCTGAGTTCAGTCCTGACCCCGGAGCAGCTCAACGAATGGGGTTGGCGCCTGCCATTCCTGCTGGCGGCTCCCATGGGCTTGATCGGCAGGTACATACGCACCAAGCTCGAGGACACCCCTGCGTTCCGTGAGCTCTCCGAGAAGGACACTGCAGTCAAGGCGCCGGCCCTGGCAATGTTCAAGACCTACCGGAAGCAGCTCATCATCGCCACGGGCGCAGTGCTGCTGAACGCCGTCGGCTTCTACGTAATCCTCAGCTACATGCCCACATACTTGTCCGTGGAATTGGGCTTCGGCGCGGCGGAGTCGTTCCTTGCCACCACCATCGCCCTGGCAAGTTACATCGGCTTCATCTTCCTGACCGGCATCGCGTCGGATAAGTTCGGCCGCAAGCGCATGCTCATCACCGCGTCTGTCCTGTTCGTGGTGCTGACCGTTCCGGCGTTCATGCTCCTTGATACCCGCAACTTCCTGGTGATCGTCCTTGTCCAGATCCTGCTGGGCGGAATGCTCACCCTCAACGACGGCACCCTGCCGAGCTTCCTGGCCGAACTCTTCCCGACGAAGGTGCGTTACACGGGCTTCGCTGTCAGCTTCAACCTCTCCAACGCGTTGTTCGGCGGCACTGCGCCGTTCATGGCAACGCTCCTCATCGGCATGACCCACAATCAACTGGCCCCAGGCTGGTACCTCGTGGCTGCCGCCCTGGTTTCCCTCATCGCAGTCCTGTTCGCCGCCGAGACTTCCAAGAAGCCACTGCAGCAGGACTGAAACCAACCCACCCATTGAAAGGAACCACCATGACCATCACCGAGAACGAGGCCATCAATGATGTGGCCAAGCTCGAACGGCTCAAGGTCCTCAACAACGGCGAGAAGGTCTCGCTGACCTTCTCCGACGCAGAGTTTGAGCGTCGCCTCGCCGGACTTCGCAGCATCATGGCCGAGAAAGACCTCGACGCCGTAGTCCTCACCAGCTACCACTCCATCAAGTACTACTCTGACTTCCTCTTCACCTACTTTGGCCGCTCCTACGGCATGGTGGTGACCAAGGATGACACCGTCACCATTACGGCAAATATCGACGCCGGTATGCCTTGGCGCCGCAGCTACGGCGACAACCTCGTGTACACGGACTGGCGTAGGGACAACTACATCCACGCCATCCAGGAAGTCCTGCGTACCCGGGGCATCAACCCGCGCCGCATCGGCGTCGAGGATGACTCCCTGCCGCTGGATAATCGCAACAAGATCCAGGCCGCGTTCCAGGAAGCCACCCTGGTGGACGTTGCCCAGGCTGCGATGCGCCAGCGCATGATCAAGTCGGACGAGGAAATCGCTGTCATCAAGCACGGCGCCCGCATCGGCGATCTTGGCGGCGAAGCCATCCGCAATGCGATCACTGCCGGCATCACCGAGTACGAGGTCGCCCTGATCGGCACCGAAGCCATGGTGCACGAGATCGCCCGCACGTTCCCGGACTCCGAAATCCGTGACACCTGGGTCTGGTTCCAGTCCGGCATCAACACCGATGGCGCGCACAACTGGGCGACCACACGGAAGATCCAGGAACACGACATCCTGTCCCTGAACTGCTTCCCGATGACCAGCGGCTACTACACCGCATTGGAGCGCACCCTGTTCTACGGGGAACCGGACGCCCGCTCCTTGGAACTGTGGAACATCAACGTGGAGGTCCACAAGCGGGGCCTGGAACTCATCAAGCCCGGGGCCGTCTGCAAGGACATCGCCGCGGAGCTCAACGAGATCTATGTCGGCCACGGACTCCTGGCCAACCGCACGTTCGGCTATGGCCACTCGTTCGGTGTCTTGAGCCACTACTACGGTCGCGAGGCCGGCCTTGAGCTGCGAGAAGACATCGATACCGTGCTGGAACCAGGCATGGTGGTTTCCATGGAGCCGATGATTACGGTGTTGGACGGCCAGCCGGGTGCTGGCGGTTACCGCGAGCACGACATCCTGGTGGTGGGCGAAGACGGCGCGGAGAACATCACCAAGTTCCCGTTTGGCCCTGAGTACAACATCATCGGAGCCTAGGTGGACCGGCCGGTGTGCGCAGTGCACGGCGTCCACCGGCCCAACGCTGTCCCTGTCCCTGAGCTTCAGCCAAATATAGTGAACCCATGACTCCCACGGAATCCAACGACGTCTCAGGCAACGGCGAAGCCAAAGGTACCTCGGTCATTGTCAATGCCATCGCGGTCCTGCGGAGTTTCAGTGCCGACGAGCCGCTTTTGGGGGTCACTGAAATCGCAGGGCGCGTCGGCCTGCACAAGAGCACGGTTTCCCGCATCCTGGCTACGTTGGAGCAGGAGCATTTGGTGGAGCGCGACGTCGATTCGCGCAGGTTCCGCTTGGGGCTGGGCATGATCGCCATGGCGGGCCCGCTCCTGGCGGAACTCGAAGAGCGACGCGTGGCATATCCGGTGCTGCGGGAACTAACAGAACGCACGGGTGAGACAAGCGCGCTCATGGTCTGGAATGGAAGCGAATCCATGTGTGTGGAGCAGATCCCCAGCCGCCATCAGGTCAAGCACCTCGCCCCGCTGGGTGTCCGCTATAGCGAGGCGCTTAGCTCTTCAGTGCAGGTTTTCCTGGCCGCCGAGGACCAGGACCGCGTCCGGAATTTACTGCGGAGTGGTGCCATCACCCTTCCCGGCCTCGATGAGGAAGCTATGGAGGCGTACCTGCAGCGGTTGGAGGACTCCACGAAGCGTGGCTGGGCTGTGAACTTTGGAGAGACGTCCATTGAGGAAGTGGGCGTGGCCTCGCCGGTCTATGACCACAGGGGAAACATGGTGGCGTCCGTGCTCATCCCCGCACCAAAGTTTCGGGTCTCGCAAGATACGCTCAACAGCCTCGGTGAAGCCTGTGCCGATGCCGCGGCCAAGGTCACCACACGCCTGGGTGGCCGCGCTCCACGGTAACGCCCATCAAGCCGCAGCGAGTTGGCATTTGATGACAGTCCCGAGGCCTGGGATTGTCATCAAATGCCAACTCGGCGCGGAAGCACAAGAACGGCGACCGTTCCCGCGAAGGGTCCGACCGCCGTCGTTGTTTGAGCTGGCGTACGCGAGGTATTACATCCTCCGCCGTGCCGCGGTTGTCTCGTCCATGGCATCCCTGCCCAGCCAAGCACCCAAACCGATCATGGCCACGCCGAGGATCAAGTGCAGCCAGTTGTCAGCAGTGTTGAACGGAACAAAGTTGGCGCCCGTTTCCTGATTGATGATCAAGCCGTAGATCCAAAGAACGATATAAACGGCGCCGCCGCCAATGAGGAACAGTCGAGCCATGCGTGCTGTCCTTGCCATGGCCAAACCGGCCACGCCAAACAGCAAGTGCACGATGTTGTGGAGAATGGACACTTGGAATACTCCAAGCAGCATGGCGCCGGATTCATGTCCCGCGAAGGTCATGGCGCCGTAATTGGTGGTAATACCTGGGATAAAGCCCAAGACACCGACCAGCAGAAAAACAATGCCAGCGCCCATGGCGGTGTTGTGAAGAGTCAACCCCATCGCATGATGGTGTTCGGTGGGGTGCGAAGCGGTGGTCATGAAGTCCTCCCTTTCACGCTGTTACACGGCTCTTCTCATGGAGAACCGTCCCGCGGCAAGGGGTGTCGGATAACCTTGCCGACGCCGCCATAATACTCCTGAAATGCCTCCAAATGCAGGGGATAGGGCCACTTAGGTGCCAGTTAGCATGGGTTCATGAGCCAAGCTCCAAACGGGGATTTCCAATCGATCTTCCATGACACGCGGGACCTCACTCCCTTCCGGGAAGGATACGTTCGCACGCCGGTCCGCGGGTTGGCCGACGGCGTGGGTGAGGTGCTGTCCGGCGTCCTGAGTGGCCGGGATCCTGCCCGCCTTTCCGTGGTGGGCGATGTTCCCCGGTTGAAGCGCTTGTCCACCAAGCCTGCCAAGGCTATGCACGAGGCTGTTTTCACTGCTACTGAGCCGGATCGGCTCATCTCGCTGGGGCGCCTTTACCCGGGGTGGGCGGGCTTGTGCTACGTGATGGCGGGATTGTTGGCGTACAAGCACGGTGGGTATCTGCGGGCATCGGAGTTGCTGCGGCGCGGCTTAACAACAAGGATCGACGACGACGCGAGCCAGTTCTCGGCGCTCTACCTTGGGCAGGTGGTCACCCGGGTGGAGGTGGCCGAACGTATTGAAGTCCCGGTTTTGTTCAGCGAGGAGTCCGTGTTCCTGGCGCTGGCGCATTGCCTTCGGGAGATGGGGATGATCGAGTCGGCGTTGGAAGCCGTGGTGGGTTTGCCGCCGTCGTTGCCTTCGGCCTTGGCCCGCTGCACCGCGGCGTTTGCGCTGGGCCGGCACCGGGACGTGGTGATGTGCACTGAGGGCTTGTTGAATACCGATGACCTCTCGGCGGCCTTGCTCCTGATCCGGGCTCGATCGCAACGGGCGCGTGGCGACTTCGAATCGGCCCAAGCGGCGCTGAAAGAGGTCCTTCGGCGGAGGAAGACCAGCCTGGCTCTGCGTAATGATGCCCTCACGGACCGCGCCCTTCTCGCATTGGACCAGGGTCGCCGGACCTTGACTCCCCGTTCCAAGCGCCCCGCCCCGCCGGCAGAGCTGGAGACACTGGAAGTGATCCGCAAGGATGCAGAGATGCGTCGGCTGTGGGAGAACGACTTCAGGCAGCTCAGCGGCGAATAAAGACATTGTGCAGGCGCTGATGTAAGCGTAATCTTGTAATCAACCAAATGATTGATAAAGCATTTGGTTGATAACGAAAGGTCGCGCAGGGTTATGGATCCAGACGCTCTGGACAAGGCGTTCATGGCCCTTGCTGATCCCGTCCGGCGGGGAATCGTCGCCCGGCTGTCACGGGGGGAGGCAACAGTCAATGAACTGGCAGAGCCGTTCGCCATCACCAAGCAGGCTGTTTCAAAACACATCCAGGTCCTGGAACGTGCAGGTTTGGTGACCCGCTCGCGCGAAGCCCAACGCAGGCCCGTGCATCTGGACGCAGCCGCGCTCGAAGAGCTGACGGCATGGATAGACCAATATCGATTGATCGCCGAGCGTCGCTTCCGGCTACTCGACGAACTCCTGGCCGAAACGGGTCCTGATCCCGCAGGGATCCCAAGTAAAGAAGAAGAAGAGGAACTGCAATGAGCAATCCAACAGCAATCACCGCTGATGACGGCGTTCCGTTCGTAGATACCGTCCGCGAATTCGATGCACCGGTCAGTGCAGTGTTCAAGGCGCACGTGGACCCGGACCTCCTGGCCAAATGGCTTGGTCCGCGGGACGCCAAGCTCAACGTCACCGAATACAACGCAACCACCGGCGGCAGTTGGCATTACGAAAGTGGTCACGAGACCGCCATGTACGGATTCCGCGGGGTCTTCCACACCGTAGACACCGACGAGTTGATCATCATGACCTTCGAATTCGACGGCGCCCCGGGCCAGGTGGGCATCAGTACCACCAGGTTCGAGGAAATCGACGGCCGCACCAAGATCGTGGTCCACGAGGTCTACCCATCGGTGGAAGCGCGCGACATGGCGCTGGCCACGGGCATGAACTATGGCGTGATCGAAGGGTACGAGCGACTTGACGAGGTTCTTGCCGCCTAGGCTGGGCTGGCCCTCGCCGCTACGCGCCCCGCACCACAAGGGGAAGGAGTTGCTCCGTCAACAGCACTGCTCCCAGCCCAATCATGATGATCCCGCTGGCCAGCGTCACCACGCGCGCGGCGCCCGGACGTGAAGCGAGCAGCTTCCGCGAGGTCAATGCGACCCCGGTGTACACCAGGCCGGCGAGGATCACGAAGGTCAGCCCTAGCAGCCCCGACTGAACAGGAACAGGAAGTGCGGCTTCGGGGCTGACGAATTGCGGCACCAGCGCCACAAAGAACAACAGGCCTTTAGGGTTGATGCCGCTGGTGCCCATGCCTTGGAAGAACGTCCGGAGCTGGTTGCCGGACTGCACGACGGCGCCTTCCGCACTGAAGGTGGCCCCTCGCCAGGAACGGATAGTCCCGAAGCCGAGCCACAACAAGTAGGCGGCGCCGGCGATCGTGAGCCAACCCAGCAGGCCGGGCACTCCCGCGAGCAGGGCTGCCAGGCCTGCCGTCATAAGCACGGTGTGAATCACATATCCGCTGCATAGCCCGGCGACGGCGGGCACGAAGCTGCGCTGGCGAAGTCCGGCCGAGATCGAGTAAGCCCAGTCGACGCCGGGAGTGCAGGCCAAGGACACTGCGACGAGCAAGAAGGCGAGGAACAGCTGTGGATTCACGATCTCTCCAGGGGTGTAGTGGTAGGAAAACTCTAGGGAAAATCCGCCCATAAGTGTTCCCCGATTTATCCCTGAAACCGGTGATTTGGGTAAGATCATTGCGTGATTGACAAGATTGATAGAAGTATTTTGCGCCACCTCCAAGAGGATGGCCGAATGACTGCCACTGCCCTGGCATCAAAGGTGGGTTTGACGGTTGCTCCGTGCCATCGCCGGCTCCGGGATCTGGAGACTTCCGGAGTTATCCGGGGTTATCGCGCGGACGTTGATCCAGCAGCGGTGGGGCTCGGATTCGAGGCAATTGTTTTCGTCACGCTCCGGCAAGTGGAGCGCACCATCATGGCGGAGTTTGAGGAGCGTGTCACCGCAAGCCCCAACATCGTTGAGGCTCAGCGGCTGTTCGGCTCGCCGGACTACTTATTGAAGGTCATCGCGGCCGACCTCCCTGCCTATCAACGCTTCTATGACGACGAGCTTGCAGCCCTCCCGGCTGTTGAGCGTCTCACTTCCACATTGGTGATGAAGAACTTGAAGACCAACATCGGGCCGCCGGTCTGAGCGCTATTCCTTCAGCAGTCCGGTTGTCCGGTAGGGAATCACTTCGCGCAGGAACATGCTGGTGGATGTGCGCACGATTCCCGGGCAGAGCCTGATTTCTTCCGAGACGCGGTAGAGGTCATCCGGGCTCTTGGCTACCACCCTGATGATGAGGTCTGTGTCGCCAGCAGGAGCATGGCATTCGAGCACCTCCGGGATTTCCCGCAGGGCAGCGATGGCTTCATTGAGGTGGCTCTGGTCGAGTTCGGCGCTCACAGCAGCGGCCACACCCCGGCCGAGTGCCGAGGGCAGCACACGGCTGCTGTTGGCGCGCAATGCCCCCGATGCCGTCATCCGCTCCAGTCGCGACTGGACAGTGCCGCGCGCCAGGTGCAGTTTCTGGGCAAGGACCATGATGGGGACGCGGGGATCCTCATCAAGTGCGGCGATGATCCTGCGGTCCGTAGCGTCGAGTTCCTGCAAAGTGACCACTTCCTGTCTGCGAATTCAACTGTGATTAGTCAGATCGACCACTCAATGCCACGTCTGTTGCACCTACTGTATGCGTACTGCTGAAATAGTGACAACGAAGCAGGGCGAGGCTACCGCCGGATCCCGCAGGCAGCAGGCACCTGGAACACCACCCGGACCCCTGTACAGGTTTCCCGCAAGGAAGCAGCCGCTGATTGACTCTTGTTCACAGCATTGTCATTCCGCACCCGCCCGCCTGTCGGGCAGCACAGCAAGAGCCCCTGAGCCACCGGATCGTTGCGGTAGCTGAGGGGCTCTTGTGGTGTGTGCGGACGCATAGGCTTGGACCATGACATCTGCAGGCCGCTTCGCCCCTAGCCCTTCCGGCGAACTGCATGTAGGCAATCTCCGCACGGCGATCCTCGCCTGGCTCTTCGCTAAATCGACTGGCCGCGACTTCCTGCTGCGCGTGGAGGACCTGGACCGGGCCCGATCCGGCGCGGAAGCTGAGCAGCTCCGCGACCTGAAGGCCGTCGGCGTCAGTTGGGACGCCGCCGTCGTACGTCAGACTGAGCGCGGACCGCTGTACGAGGACGCAATTGGGCGCCTGACTGCCGAGGGCCGCACCTACGAGTGCTTCTGCACGCGCCGCGAAATCCAGGAAGCGCCGTCTGCGCCGCACTCTCCGCAAGGTGCCTATCCGGGTACCTGCCGCAGGTTGTCGGAGGCCGAGCGCGAGATACGGCGGGCGTCGCGTCCGGCGTCCATACGCCTGCGATCGGACGTCGATGAGTGGGCTGTTGAGGACCAGTTGCACGGCCACTACGTGGGTGTGGTTGACGACTTTGTGCTGCGGCGTAACGACCACGTGATGGCCTACAACCTGGCCGTCGTAGTAGACGATGCCGCCCAGGGAATCGACCAGGTGGTCAGGGGCGATGATCTCCTTCCGTCCACTCCGCGGCAGGCGTACTTGGCCACCCTTTTGGGGTTGCCAGTGCCGGAGTATGCCCACGTTCCGCTGGTGGTAAACCACGACGGCGTGAGGCTGGCAAAGCGCGACGGTGCGGTGACGCTGGGCGACCTTGCCGCCGTCGGAGTTTCAGCCGAGCGCGTACGCGACCTCCTCCTTGAGTCGTTGGGACTACCGGCTGGTTCCTTGCAGGATGCCGTCCCGGAATTCGACCCTGGGAGGCTGCCGAGGGAGCCTTGGGTGTGGAAAACGCCCATGGCCTGAGTGCGTGCCAAGTAGGCTGTCTGGATGCATTCACAGGTGATCGCCCCAGGTTTCGAATCCGTTGCTGAGCTCTTCGGCAGTTTCCTGGAACAGGACCCCGACTATTCTGCCCAGGTTGCCGCGTACCACCGCGGCGAGAAGGTGCTGGATCTCAGCTACGGACCGCACGCCCGTCCTGATTCCGTCACCGGTGTTTTCTCGTGTTCCAAGGGCATGGCCGGGCTGGTCATGGCGCTGCTGGTCCAGGACGGCGAACTGGATCTCGACGCGGAAGTGGTCAAGTATTGGCCGGAGTTCGGTGTTGAAGGAAAGGCGTCCATCACCGTCTCCCAACTCCTTTCGCACCAGGCCGGATTGTTGGGCGTCGAGGGAGGCGTGAGCCTTGAAGAAGTCAATAATTCCGAACTCGCGGCCGCGAAGCTCGCCAAACTTCCGCCCCTATGGAAGCCCGGCGCGGCGTTCGGCTACCACGCCCTGACAATTGGCATTTTCATGGAAGAGCTGTGCCGGCGAATCACCGGTTCAACGCTCCAGGACGTCTTCGAACAGCGCATCCGGTCCGTGACGGGTGCCCACTTCTACCTTGGGCTACCGGAGGTTGAGGAAGAACGCTTCGCGCCTTTCCGCTGGGCGGCCGACCCCGCGTCGCCGTGGGTGGACCCGGCCAGCCACTTCGGTTTGGCGGCCAATGCTGCAGTGGGCGACATCCTGGATCTTCCGAACATCCGCGAGGTCCGCGCTGCGGGTATGAGCTCGGTAGCCGGTGTTTCCAGCGCCGAGGGCATGGCCAGGATCTACGCTGCGGCGGTGACAGGGTTGGCGACCGGCGGCCAAACCGCCGTCGCACCTCTTCTCACGGAGGAGACCATCCGCAGGGTTTCAGCTGAGCAGGTGTTCGGGATCGATCGCGTCTTCGGCGAGACCGGTTGCTTCGCCACGGTCTTCATGAAGTCGCACAGCCGGATGCCCTTCGGCAGCTACCGCGCGTTCGGGCACGACGGCGCCAGCGCGTCTTTGGGGTTCGCGGACCCTGTGTATGAACTTGGCTTTGGATACGTCCCGCAACAGGCCGAGCCCGGAGGAATTGGATGCAACAATCTCCTGCTCAGTTCGGCCGTCCGGGAGGCGATTGCAGGGCTTGCCTTGTAGTTTTCCCCGTCTCGAAAAACTAATGGTTTCTGAGACGCCCACCGATCCCGCCAGACGGGAAATGCCCCTTTATACCAGCGAGTGATGATGCTTCTCGTGTACCAGGCAGTCGTGGACTTCCCGGAATGGGGAAAGTGCTGCCGCCTGGACGACGGGCACTCCGGTGAAACCTGTGATAGCGAGATTCACAGCGGCGAGAACTCGTTCTGTCGCGGCCATCCCGGCATGGCAAACCGGTCAGGTGGCGGCTGATGCTTAAAATGTAGGACCTTGGGTGGCTCGGCGAAGGGTTCCCAGACCCCTAGGCATCATGGAAGACTCCAGCCAGGAGTCACGTCAATTTTTGGTCCTTTTGGACGTTTACTCCAGAACTGCGGGTTTTGCCTCTGGCTTGACTGTTCGTTTCTAAAGGGACGGATCGAATGACTTCTGTTGATGGTCGGGAGCGGAAGTTCCTGGAGCTTTCCACCGCGACAGCGGCAAACCTTGATGTTGATGGGGTGCTGCGGCAGCTCGGTTCTGACCTTTCTGGCTTATCGGATCAGGAAGCGGCAGCCCGATTGGCTATCGTGGGACCGAACGCAGTCCTGTCGCATCAGGCGAATGCTTGGGCAGTGTTGGGTCGTCAGCTCGCTAGTCCTATTCTGATCTTGTTGTTCGTCACCGCGTCGGTGTCACTCTTCCTGGGGGATGCGACCAATTCGATAGTCATCGGAGTAATCCTTCTGGTTAGTGTGGGGCTGGGATTCAGCAACGAGTTCAGAGCTGAGCGCGCATCGGAATCCCTGCACTCCCAAATCACGCACCGGGCTCTGGTACTTCGGGAGGGCAGGACCTTACCCGTAGACGTGACGGACGTTGTGCCCGGCGATGTCGTCCAGCTGGGACTCGGGACGATTATTCCTGCAGACCTGCGACTGTTGGAGACGAACAATTTGCTCTGTGATGAGAGCATTCTTACCGGGGAGTCACTGCCGACGGAGAAAGGTCCGACTCCTGTTCTCAATGGCGCAGCCCTGGGCGATCGGACATCGTGTGCGTTCATGGGGACTGTTGTTCATTCCGGTGGGGGAGCCGGGGTGGTCGTGGCCACCGGAAGCGGCACGGAATTTGGACGAATCGCTTCAGGTTTGGGAGAGCGTCAGCCGCAGACTGAGTTCCAGCTCGGCCTTCGACGTTTCTCTTTCCTCTTGCTGCAGGTGGCCATTGGTCTGACCTCGCTGATCTTCCTCATCAACATGTTGCTTCAACGGCCCATCATTGAATCGCTGCTTTTCTCGCTGGCCATCGCTGTCGGTATCACACCTCAACTTCTCCCCGCTGTCGTGAGTACCAGCCTGGCCACTGGGACACGACTTCTGGCCCGGCAGAAAGTGCTCGTCAAACGTCTGGTCTGCATCGAAGACTTGGGCGATATGGACATCCTGGTCACCGATAAGACCGGCACCTTGACCGAAGGAAGGATCAGTTTCACGGGAGCACTGCCAGTAGCCCCGCCCACGACCCCGGATCAAGTACTCACTATGGGATTGTTGGCCACTGAGGCCGACTACACGACGGCCAGAAATTCCGTCGCCGGCCAAAACCCGTTGGATGCGGCCCTCTGGGCCAGCCCGCAAGCGGCACGGCTTTCCCCTGAACGGTTCACACGTCTGGACCTCATCAGCTTCGACCACGAACGACGCCGCACCACGGTGCTGGTTCACGAACCCGGGGGCGGGGAGCAACTGATGACCAAGGGTGCCCCGGAAGACATCCTCGCCCTGTGCCGTCCGACAGCCAGGGCCGCGTTGGAGATGTTGAATGAGCAGTTTGCCGCAGGATCCCGGGTTGTGGCGGTTGCCTACCGTGACGTCCCTGGACTGAGGCAAGTCTCAGAGGCGGATGAACAGGACTTCACCCTGGCGGGTTTTCTGATCTTTCTGGACCGGCCCAAGGCGAACGTAAAAGCGTCACTGGACCGGCTCCAGTCCTTACAGATCACGGTGAAGATCGCCACCGGCGACAACGCCAAAGTTGCAGAGAAAGTCTGCGCCGACATCGGAATTGATTCCGGTGGCACCCTCAACGGGGCCGATATCGATGGGATGTCTGATGATGAATTGGTCTCCGCGGCACGGGCGGCTTCTATTTTCGCCCGGGTGTCCCCGGAACATAAAGCACGAATCATCACTGCCCTCCGCAAGAGTGGCGGTTCCGTAGGGTTCCTGGGCGACGGGGTGAACGATGCTCTGGCCCTCCACAAGGCCGATATCGGCATATCGGTGGATTCGGCCACCGACGTTGCCAAAGACGCGGCCGACGTCATCTTGCTTGACAAAGACCTCGGAGTCCTCGCCGCCGGGGTCGGGGAAGGACGGCGGATCTTCGCCAACACCATCAAGTACGTCCTGATGGGCACGTCAAGCAATTTCGGGAACATGTTCAGCGCCGCCACTGCCTCGGCGGTGTTAAACTTCCTGCCCATGCTGCCCAGTCAGATCCTGCTCAATAACCTGCTCTACGACGCCGGGCAGCTGGCCATTCCCACCGACAGGGTTGATAAAGAACAACTCCGTGCTCCCGCGCACTGGAATATCGCCTTCATCCGACGCTTCATGCTTCTTTTTGGGCCTATCAGTTCGGTCTTTGACTTCGCGACGTTCGCGCTGATGCTGTTGGTGTTCAATGCTGTCCCTGGGGAGTTCCGGGCTGGCTGGTTCATTGAATCAATCGCCACCCAAACCCTGATCATTTTCGCGATCCGCACCCACAAGGTACCCTTTCTCCGCAGCAGGCCCTCGGCAGGGCTGACCATAGCATCGCTGAGCGTCGTCGCGGTGGGCGTCGCACTTCCCCTATCACCGATCGGACCAGTCCTCGGCTTCGATCCGTTGCCGGCGCCCTTCTTTCTTGCCCTCATAGGTATGGTGATCATCTACCTAACCATGGTGGAGTTCGCCAAACAATGGTTCTTCTCCCGCGCCAAGCAACAGACCCCCACCACCTCAACGCCTGTCCCTCGGCGCAGGGCAACCCATCACATCAGCAGGCGTGCATCCCGCTTCAGCACTGCGGGTAAATTGCCAAGCGCGGCAGAGGAGTCCGCCCTTAGTATTTGATCGCCGATCCAAGCACGTCCGTCGAGTGTTGAAAGGGATGTTGGCAGATGCACATCGCTGTTGAGTACTCCTTCAGGTTCCAATATCAGGACACCTTCCACGAAGTTGTCGTCCCGGCAGAGCGATTGCTGGGTGTCCCGCTGAGCGTGGAGTTGGTCCGGCAATTGGTGGAGGACGACGAGTCCTTGTTGAGGGCACTCTTCGGGGAGCTCCTGGCCCAATATCGTTTGATGATGAGGTATCCGGAGTACTGGTCCAAGGAACTTGAGCGGGAATCTGAGATCATCAAGCTCGTCGAAGCTTGATGATGAGATTTGGCCCGATGCCCTGACCCGACGGAAGGGAGAACGGTCTCGTTCATCGGAGCCGTGGCGATGCATACGCCGCACTGAGCAGCTGCCGGGCACATTCGTGCCCTAGCTGGTCATTCAAGGTTGCGGCGCAGCAGGCCTTGTCGTGTCCCTTGCTGGGACGATGGATCAAGGAAACATGTCACTGGCAGGCATGGTCGGGGTCCTGTTTATCATCGGGTTCTTCTTCCAGAATCTTCGCCCCTAGGGTGCCCCTACGGCTGTTCACGGGCTGTCTGTTGTTTTCACTCATCGCGAGAGGATTCGTGCCGCCCCGCCCTGTCGTAGACCATGCTGGCGTAAAACAGGACGCATGGGCTACCTATTCGAAGAACCCCTCGACTAGACGCTGGACGCGAAGTCCAGCGGCCAAGTCAGGACGACATCGTGGGCTCACCTCGCGAAAACTCTGCTGCGGATACATTTCCCGCCGGCAGCATTGTTGGCTACATCAACGAAGAGGGCGGCGCGGTGGGCATTGAGCAGACCCTCAATGACCAACTCAAGGGTGCAGACGCTGAGCGGACCTTCCATTGGAGCTGACGGGATCATCATTCCCACAGCGGCCAATCAAGTGACGCCGGCTGCGGACGGGGACACCGTGAAGCTGACGATTGACAGTGATCTCCAGTTCTATTCTCAGAATGCCATTGAGAAGCAAGTACAGGTGCAGGCACCTGGCGGCCTCGCCCCAATGCTAAGTTCCGACAAGGCTGGAACCTCGATATCCGGGAAGCGTGGGTTATCGGCCTGCAGGACAACACCGCGGTCGGTGATCCTGAGTCGCTTGATCGTCAGCTCCCCGTCCAGGACCGCCACGGCAACGGAACCATCCTTGGGTTCCAGCGCGCGGTTCACGATCAGTTCGTCGCCGTCGCTGCTGCCCGCCTGCTCCATGGATTGCCCCGGTGACCTTGACGATAAAGGTGCCGATCACCTCTTGGATCAGATGTTCGGTCAGATCAATGCGGCCCTCAAAGTAGTCCTGGGCCGCCGGTAGTTTGTGCGGGCTGTGCTGCTGGAACCCCGGTGGCCATGCCCGCCCACAGCGTGTCAGTGGTGGCAGCAACAACGTCCTCAACACTGTTGCCGTCCAGCTGCTTGCCTGCCGCCAGGAGCGCGGCGCCATGCAAGCTCACGAAGCACACCATGGCCAAGGTTTCTGTGTCGCCCGGGGCCAAGGCCCCGTCATCCTGTGCCTCTGCGATGAGGGCGCGGGCTACGTGGATCCCTTGTTCGCCGATGTTCCGCAACTCAGTGCTGGACCCGGGGTGATGCTTGGTGGAGTACATGACGGTCAAGAGCGCCGGGTGGGAAACGGCGAAGTCCACATAGGCGGTGGCCACGCTTGCAAAGCGCTGACGAAGGTCATCTCCTGCGTGGGCAGCCGCGAGTATGCGCTGGTTCATCAACTCAAAGCCAGCCAGCGCCAAGGCGTCGACGAGGGCTTGCTTGTCGCGGAAATGTTTGGCCGGCGCGCCGTGGCTGACGTTAAGGTCCCGGGCCAGCTGCCTCAGGGAGAGTCCGTCGACGCCCGCTTGCTCAATGGTTTCCATGGCGCGCTCCAGCAGCGCTTCACGCAGCTTGCCGTGGTGGTAGGGCTGGTCAGTCATGAACATAGTTTACCGAAGAAGTAGTCATTGACAACAATGTAGACACTGCCTACGATGTTGGCATTGACTACTTCGAGTCAGGCCGGCGTATCCGAAGCCGGAGTTTACAGATTGGAACCGCCATGACCATGACCTATTCCGGTACCACCGCGCTGATCACAGGCGCCAGCTCCGGGCTCGGCGCAGAATTCGCAAGCCGCTTTGCCGCGCGTGGCTCCAACCTTGTCCTCGTGGCACGCCGCGCGGACCGCCTGGAAGAGCTGGCCAAGGAATTGCGAGCTGAACATGGCGTAGCCGTAACAGTGCTTCCCATGGATCTAGGTCGCCCCGGTGTTGGCCAGGAGCTCGTGGCCGAAATGGCGAACCGCGGAATCACCGTGGACACCCTCATCAACAATGCAGGCTTCGGAACCCGCGCTCCCTTGGTGGAGGAAGACCCAGACGTCATCGCTTCCGAGATCGCACTCAACGTAGCTGCCTTGGTGGATATCACCCGAGCGTTCATGCCGGGTATGCTCTCCTCCGGCAAGGGTGCCCTGGTGAATGTCGCCAGCACCGCCGCGTTCCAACCCATCCCTGGCATGGCCGTCTATGGGGCCACCAAGGCGTTCGTCCTCAGCTTTACCGAAGCTGTTGCCCACGAGGCCAAGAGCTCCGGCCTGAGTGTGCTTGCCCTCTGCCCGGGCGCCACCCGCACCGAGTTCTTCGATGTCCTCGGCAGTGAATCCGCGGCAGTCGGACGCATGCAAACCTCAGCGCAGGTTGTCCAAACGGCGCTCAAGGCGCTGGACCGCCCCGGAACGCCGGCAAGCGTTGTGTCTGGCTGGGCCAACCGGATCGCAGCCGGTCTTGCGCAGCGCGTGCCGAGGGCCCTCGCGGTGGGCATCGCTGCCCGAGCTGTTCAGGAGTAGAACCTGGCACCATGGCTGGAGTAGTGCCTGTGCAGGAGTGGCGCCAATCTGCGGATAGGCGCTGTGCGGAACTTTGCGGATAGCCTGAAGAAAGGTCCGATCCCTGTTCGGTGCCTATATCTATCCGGAGGCCAGTATGACCGAATCACGCTTCACCGTTGAGACGGCGAAGGTACTCGCCGAGGTGGCCCACAACCGCCAAAAGGACAAGCTCAAGCGCCCTTACCGTGAGCATGTCCTGGCGGTGGGGGACGCGCTCGCCGACTTCGACGAGGACATCCAGATTGCGGGCTACCTTCACGACATTGCCGAGGACACTCCCATCACGCGGCAAGCCCTGTTGGAAATGGGCGTCTCCGAGCGGGCCCTTGCCATCATCGAACGCGTCACGCGCCGCTTCCACGACGACCCCGACGACTATGAAGCAGGGATCCGGTTTGTGGCCGAAGACCACGATGCCACCTTGGTCAAAATTGCCGATAATGCCCACAATTCCCTGCCCGAACGAGTCCAGGCGCTGGCAGAGAAATGGCCCGATAAGCCGCCCATGACCCGCTACGCCGACGCCCGCCCAGTGCTCTACTCGGCCGTGCCGCGGGAAGAAGTTGAGATGATCCTGCAGCGGATCAACCCGTATCTGCTCCGGGAGCTGGACGAGATCGTTCCCGATTAATCCCGGTGCGTCAGGCCTCCAGCAGGCGCCGACGATGCTTGAGTTCCTTCGTCCAATCTTTGGTTTGCCTCGCCGCGAAGGGCGAGGCACCGCCGTCGAGGTCGCTGATCAACGAGGCGGTGGCTTTGAGGGCGACGTCCACTGAGTGCTGGGCAGCCCGCTCCGTCAGCCCGAGCTTCACGGCCCAAGCGAGGAAGTGCCTGCGGGAGATGCCTGTCTTCTTCCCGCCGACGGCCAATGCGAGCGTCTTGTCGCCGTAAACCACTGTGGAGGGGATGTCATATACCGGGGCGATGGTGAATTCGCGTGCGCCAAGAACTCCGGGCGCCTCCACCATCGAGACGTTCTTGGCGTGGAGATCACCATTTCCCGTCAGCCAGGCAAACGCCAGTTGGATGACCAGATTCCGGAGTGCCGGGAGGCGGGCAGGGCAATGCCTGGCCAGCGCCGAACAGACTTCGCCGAAGGGAACGCTGTATTTGTCTGCAGGGTACAGCCCCAGGATCTGGGCTCCATCTTCCACGGCCAGCCGCAGCGGTGAGCCGTCGGCTGCGGTGACCCGATCAAAACGCTCCACCAGAAGGCCCGCCCGGCCGCCGACGTCGTGCACCAACTGCACGTTGCTCACAGGAATCCGCAGCCGACGCGCGTAACGGAACATCAGGAACTCGTTTTCCACAACGGAGGGGAACTCCGGGGCGTTGAGCTTAAGGATGTACCGCTTGCCCGCCTGCGCCACGGGGAGTGAAATCATTCCCGCAGACAACTTGTCCTGCACGCCCGCCAGGGCCACGGGATCGATCAGTCCGGAATCTCCCAGCAGCGCATCAAAGTCCAGCGGCAGTTTTGAATCAAGCACGACGGCGGCGCCCCCTTCCGCCAGCGCCTCGCCGTGGGGGACCGTCTGGACATCGCCCACGGCGTCGCCGCCCGCTGCCATGAGGAGGGCGAGTTCGTCGTCCGCGCTCGCCTTGACGCTGCGCCGTAGCGAGTTGAGCCGCCGGCCCTCAGGCAGCAGGCCAGTGAAATAGGGCGGGACGGCACCGCTCGGCGTGAACACGGGCTCGGCGCTCACCGGCAGCGTCGTTGCCACGGCGGGTAGGCCGGCGTCGAGGTAGCGAGGGAGGTAGCTGAACTTGGTGCCGCCCTCATGCCGTTCGAGGCGCGCTGCCAGAATGCCCTGCTTGTAGACGTCGGCGATGCGGTGGAAGGTCATCTTGCTGTCTCAGAAGCCGCAGGCCTGCCTGCTTGGCGGAGGGAAAGTTCCAAGCCAAGGGTGTCAAGGACAGCCAAAAGGGGCTCAAGCTGGACCGTGCTCTTGCCCGTTTCCACGAATCGAACGAACCGTTCTGAAACGCCTGCGAGATCGGCGAGGTCCTGTTGGCTAAGGCTCAACGAGGCACGGCGGGCGCGCACTTCAGGGCCCAAAGTGGCCATGAGGCTGTTGGCTGGCATCAGGTCCTCACCTTCTTACAAATCGGTACGAACGTGCCGGTTCCTCTAGTTTGCACCGTAAGAAGGGAGGAAACAAGGCGTCCCCAAGGGAAATCGGCACGAACGTACCGGATCATTTGGGGGACTTCAGCCCGCCGCCGCCTCCAAGCGCCGAAGCGCTGCAGCACGGCCCTTGTGTCCCCGGCGCTCATCGAAAATTATCGAGAGGCCAAGCACCACCATCATCTCCAGCATGCACAGAGGCAGGGATGCTCCCGCTGCCGCCATGGCGATGCTTCCCGCCAATGCGATCACCACCAGCGCTGAGCTCAAGAGAAGCTCCCGGTCTGGGCCAAGCATGACGCCGTAGAGAGTGGTGAGCGAAACCTTGAAGAGGACAATCGGGATGGCAATCGAGGCAACGGCGACGGCTCCACTGATGTGTGCCTCGTGATCAATGAAGTACGCGGCAACGTGGAGTCCGGCGCCGGTGGCAGCGATGGCTGCAAAAAGGGGGAGGTGCCCGTAGCCGAAGATCCACGAGCGGTGACGCTGTACGTGAAGGGCTGGGCCTGAAGGCAGGATGAAGTAAATCCACCACATGGCGAAGGCCAACCCTGTCCCGCTCAATCCAACCAAGGCAGCATCCAAGGTCCAGCCGTGGAGGGCAACGATTGCGCGCAGCGTTTCAATGGCGCCGATCAGGCACTCGCCCAGGGCAATAATGGCCAGGAGACCGTAGCGTTCGGCGATGTGGTGGGCATGCCAAGGGGTGCGGATCTTCCGTTCTGCGAAGTATGGCGCCGCCATCTCCAAGATGAACAACGGGGTTGCCATGAGGAAAGTAGTGGCGACGCTCGCATCAATCACGAGGACCGCGACCCACCCCACTTGTACGAGTGCAACGTATTTTGCGTACCGCAAACACGTTTCACGGCGTGCAGGGTCCTGACGGGCAGCGCGCAGCCACTGGAAGATCAGGGCCACGCGCATGATGATGTAGCCGAGCAGGATAGCGACGTTGTCCACGTGCTTGCCTTCGATGATCGAGTGGAACATCGGCTCTATGCCCATGGCCAGGATGAGCACGCCCACCATTTGGACCATGGTGACCACCCGGAACACCCAGTCATCGGTGTCGTATGCGCTGGCGAACCATGTGAAGTTGATCCAGGCCCAGATCACGGCAAACATGGCGAAAGCGAACGCAAGGAGTCCTGCCCAGAAATGCGCCTCCGCCACTGCATGGGCGAACTGGCCGCCGGCAACCCCGAAGGCAATAACAAACGTCAGGTCGAAGAAGAGTTCCAGCGGGGTAGCTGTGCGGTGCTTTTCGTGGGGATCGCGGCCGCCCATGCGGGCAAGGGCATGGCGCAGGGGATTCGTGGACATGGGTCAAAGATTACCGGTGCAGCTGTTCCCGCGCCGAGATCGCCGGAGAGCGTCCGAATTCGCCGGAACGCTCCGGCGAACTCGCAGCGTTCCGGCGAGCTCGCGGATGGAGCCCCTAAACACGTCCCAGCACATCGATGTCTTCGAGGAACTCCTGGTACACCTCATCGCTCACCGTCGTGCGGGTATCGGCGATGGCGTCGAGGTAGTCCTGTGTGACCGGCCCCTTCCGTCCGTTCGATGAAACGGTGGACGTCGCACCCGAAGTAGCGGCGTCGTCGTACACGGCCTTTTCCAAGGCGCGCTGGGAGGCGCTGCGCGCGGCGAACTCGATGTCCGCCGGCGAGAAGCCCTGGGTGCGTTCCACCAACTGGGCGATGTCGACGTCGTCCACAACGGTGGCGGGGATGAACCGCTGCCACATTGCCTCGCGGGCGTGGACGTCCGGCAGGCCGATGGGGATGACGTAGTCGAACCGGCCATGGCGCAGGAACGCGGTGTCCAGGGCGCGAATGAAGTTGGTGGCGCAGACCAGGAGACGGCCTGGCTGTTCGCGGAAAGCCGGGATGATCTTGAGGAGCTCGTTGGTGACGCCCTGCAGCGGCGACGGGGGATCGCCCGCGCGCTGCGAGGCGATCTCCTCCACTTCGTCAATGAACACCACGGCGTGTTCCAGCTCGGCGATTTCCAGGAACGTCTCACGCAGCGCCCCCGCGAGGCCCTTGGGATCCGATGCCAGGCGCGACGGGAACACCTCCACGAACGGCCACTCGAGCCGCGACGCAATAGCCTTGGCGAACGTGGTCTTGCCGGTGCCCGGAGGACCAAAAAGCACGACGGCGCGCGGCGGCACCACGCCGTACTCGTCGGCGAGGTCCGCCTCCGCCAACGGGAGGACCAACCGGCGTTCCAACAGTTCCTTCTCGCGCTTCATCCCCGCCACGTTTTCCCACAAGTCACGGGCAAGGATACGGCCACCCAACAGGCTCAGCGGCTCCAGCTCCTGGCGCTGCACGGGAATGGTCCGCTCGAAGTAGCGCAGGTTCTTCTTCACCACGAAGCCGCGGCCCAGGAATGCTTCCACCCGCGTCTCGGTTTCCGGCATGAGCGCGGACAGTTTGTTGAGGCCGTGCGGAGCCATCCGGTTTTCGACCGCGGACAGCAACGACGTGCCGATGCCGCGTCCGCGGAACTCGGTTAGCGTCGCAAGGAAAACGACCCAGCCTTGGTCATGCGCCGCACGCCCAACGGCGGCGCCAACCACTTGGTCGCCCTGGACGGCCACCACTGCATGGTCCTTTTCGCACGAGGCAAGGACCTCAGAAAGTGCGTACACGGGCTCCACGCCATCGGCCTTGAGTGACTCCCAGAGGTGCAGGATGCCGTCGAGATCGGACGAGTGGAAGTCCCTGATACGCCAGTTGGTCATGGGGTTTCTCCTGGGTGTGCTTGGTGGATCGCCGTTGATTCCTTGGAGTTGAGCATAGGCGAACCACCCGTCCCGTACGTTGCGGGCCCGTTGCGTTACGGCGAACCCACGACGGCGGCCTGTCGGCACCCGCTTTCGTCTCGGCGTCGCGCGCGCCATCTAGGATTGGCGCAACAGACCGGTTGTGGCGAACGTTGGCGAGGGGGAGCCGTGGGCTTGTTTTCCGGGAAGAGGATCAGCACGGCGTGCCTGATGGCTGCGTTGCTGGTGGGCACAACCTTGGCGCCGGCCGCGCACGCAGCGGACACGCAGGACGTGAAGGTCTATGGCCACCCGGTCGTGGGCGCTGTGCTGTCCGTGGAAGGCGCGCCGGCCTACTTCGCCAACTGCGGCGGAAACGGGGACCCTGGATACTCCATTCAGTGGTTTCGCGACGGGGACCCGGTTGCACCGGATCCCCGCTATACCCCATACCTCCATGTCGTGAACCTGGACGACCTCGGCGGACGGATCTCTGCGGTCGCCAGTGGTTCACCCACGAAGTGTGCCGGCAAGGTAGTGGTGACGCAGGAAACCGCAGTAGTAGAACGTGCCCCACTACGGGCTGCCGGGTTCACAGGCCGCGGAGTCTTCGAACTGCTGGGCCGAACCCATGACGGGACACTGATGCTTTACCTCGGCAAGGACACATCGAAGGGATGGAAGGAAAGCCGTCGGGTGGGCCCCGGATGGGGACTGTTTACCAGGGTCATTGCCGGGGGCGATCTGACCCACGACGGCATTGCCGATCTGATGGTCGAGAACACCTCGGAGACGCTCTACCGGTTCCCGGGAACAGGCGACGGCGGATTCCACACTGATAACGCCCAGGGCACCTGGGAGTGGAGCGCCATGGACAATGCGATTGGGCCCGGTGACTGGAACGGCGACGGACTCAACGATCTGCTGGCCAGCGACGCAACTGGCGATCTCTTCATCTTCCCGTCCCAGCCCTTTGGCAGTTGGAGTCCCCGGGTCAAGGTGGGCCAGGGCTGGGACGTGATGGACCTCCTGATCGGACCGGGTGACTGGGACGGTGACGGCAACGTGGACGTGTTGGCCAAGGACAAGACGGGCAGGCTGTATTTCTACGGCGGCGATGGCCACGGTAGCTGGACCACTGCTCGGCAGATCGGGCAGGGTTGGAATGCGCTGACGATGATTGGCAGTGCTGGCGACTTCAACCGGGATGACTTCAACGACGTCCACGGCGTCAACAGTGCCGGTGACCTCGTCATGTACTACGGCGACGGACGCGGCGGTTGGAAGGGCGTCGAGACCGTCGGTTGGGGCTGGAACATCTTCAACGGGCTCTACTGAAACGCCCAACCAAAGCAGCCCCTACTGGACCGGCCGCAACCGCAATCCTTGCATGCCGCCGTCGACGGCCAGGGAGGTTCCCGACTTCGAGCGGGTCGCGAAGGTCCGTTCCACAGCGGTCTGCAGCGCTGATGCCTCGCCGCGGGTCCGCAAGTCCACAGGCCGTAATCCCTGCAGAGCAGGGAGGGGATCATCATTCACAGCGCGTCAGAGACTCATCTATGTTTGTCAAGGCGTTGCCGTTGCTGAGGCATTGAGCGTGCGGTAGATCTGGCCAAGCAGTAAGAGCGGCCATAAAGCCAAAGATGGGACCGATATTCCGTGGACAGGTTATCCATAAAGCCGTGAAAACGGCCGCTCAACAGGATTCTGCGCTCAGCCACCTGTGGGTCTAGCGAGCAGGAGAATGCGGTCCTGACTTCCACGATACTACGAGCACTTGGTGGGACGTTACGACTCCGGGGCTGTTGGGGCCAGAACGTTAAGGCGTACTCCACTCCGTTCGGCAGCGGAATAGGCTTGTTTACACAATGACTTTGAAAGCACTGCAACAACAGTGGAAACCAGAAGACGGCCGCGCTTTGGCGGGGGAGGTGCTTCGGTTCCTCCACGGCACGCGAGACGACATGCCTGCGGGCGTTGGAATACACGATGGGCGGCATGACCTGAGGGGGCTGGCACTGCCCGGACCTACGCTTTGGCCCTACTGTGGTCGCCGGTGGTAACACTGCGGCGGTTCTGCCAGGGCAGTAGATTCAGTCGTCGACGAAAACCCGGAAGAGCCGCCGCAGCACAGATTCGGGATCCTCATGCATGGTAAAGAGCCGTTCGCGGTCTTGGTCGACGGTGGGCAGGTTGCCGTGACGAATTGAGAGCATATTAAATGGATGTCCTCCTAGCTGCATTGGTTCTCTGAGCAGCCAGGAGGACATCCCATATTTAGTTTGTACTAGCGAGCAAACACGTTTGCCCAGCTACCCCTTCCGGAGACGCCCACTTAGTCGAGGATCAGCTGCACACCATCGGCGGCTGTGAGTACGGGCGGGAGCTCGTTGCTCGGGCTTGGAGGCATCAATTCTTCCTCTGAAACTGTGCCACGAGCTGCGTACGCTGGCCAGAAGTTCATGCTCGCTCCCCACTGACTCAAAAGAGTGTCTATGGGGATGTAGCAACCGAGAATGGAACCGTTGTAGTTAAGGGCGCCGACGTGCATGCCAACAGCTCGCAGACCTTGGCTGTCCTGTCGCCAAACGGGACCGCCGGAATCACCTCCGGCTCGGGCATAGTTGGCGCAGTAGACGTAAACTCCGTTCCAATCCAAAAAGCGGTATTGGATCGTTCCTTCAGTCCAGCCTGTTGTATTGCCCATCTTGCCGACCGCAGTGCCGAGAGTCTGATCAGCACTGGGCATCTTTCCCGTTACATGCCCGCTGCCAGGAGCATTCCCTGTCTTCGGATCAACAATGGTCTGGTACACGTCGACGCCGGCGTCGGGTCGAACGAGCCCGGAGTCACCGTCAGTGCCGTTGTACTTTCGGTACTCCAGCGTGCCGAACTGGGCGCCCGTGCCGGACACCCGTTCCCCCACAGAAGCTCAGTCTCTCCACTTGAGGTGGTCATCCCCCAAGTGCGACCGCCCCGCCGTGATGTGCGGCAAATCTCCCTGGTGCGACAGCTTAGGGAGCGAAGTCCACCACGGAGGTCCTCAGCGAGGTCCACGTCGTGACGGTCCCCGCGGGATATCCGGGATAGTCCTTGAGCAACACGGACTGTACCCCGATGACCAGACCTGAGGCAGGATCGATAACGATGTTCGCTCCCGTCACTCCGTCAGATGATGCAATACCGATGGCGATGCCTGTGCGGTCGTCGATCATTGCGTGCCTGTCAGTCACCGTAACGCCGGGAATCAGGGCAGCTGCCTTGTATAGCGCGGCGCGCAGGTCAGCCGGAACGACTCCTGTCCGCAGGCCGTCCGCGATTGCCGTGAAAGCCTCACCGTCGGGGGACTTCCCGGCGCCCTTGGTGCGTTCGTAGATCAAATCCAGCAGAGCCCGTGGATCCCTAGGCAGACTCGCGGCCTCCCTTAACGGCGTACCAACGATGACGGTCGGCTCACTCCCATAGAAGACGCCGCCCGGGGAACGCAGAATCCCGACGAACTCAGGTTGCCCATCCGACTCGGCTTCCTGAGCCTTACGGACCTCGTCTGGCAGGGCCTTGGCTTCCTCGCTCGGCGAGTCCAAAATCAGGCGAGGTTCCCGGTTCCAGACCCATACATCTGCCCTGTCGGCTGGCACGTACATCTGGCTGTTTGTGGTCTCTTCCCATCTCACGTCGCTTACATCGGCAGCCTGCCCGCCCGTTCCAAAGACCGACCTCGTTGCGATCTTCAGATACTGGCCGGGTCCCACCACAGGGTCGGACGTTTGAATGGTTGCAGCGGCGGCGTTGTTCAGCACCTCGGCCGCCTCTGCTGTGGTTCCCGGACCTCCAGGTCTGACGACATCGGCAATGACGATACCGCCGACCAACAGCGCGGCAGCGGCAGAAGCGAAAAGGGCACGTCGCCGGAACCAGATGGGTGTAACGGTGGGTTTCCGCTGAGGTGCTGAGGTGACGGACGCTTGCACTTTGGCCATGACTTTTTCCCTGCCCCGGGCCAACTTAGCAGGTGGTGCTGAGCCGACATCGCTACGCATCTCGCGGAGCAGCTGAAGGTCGTCCATAGTGGTTCTCCGTTTCGGTAGGTCTTTCAAGGTTGAGCTGGGCTCGAAGTGTTTGCCGCGCACGGTTCAAGCGGGAACGAACCGTCCCGATCGGAACGCCCATGGCCTGGGCAATGCCTTCGTAAGTCAGATCAGCCCATGCGTAGAGCAACAACGTTTCCCGGTCGATCGCAGCCATATCCCGGAGGGCTTGAGCAACTCTCCCGGTGGCTACCTTGGCGTCGACCTCAGCAACGATCCGGTCTGAATCGTCGGCAGTTGCCTCGCGCTCCGCGGACCTGGCGGCCGCCTTGAGGACATTGGCTTCAGCCCGGTGATGTTGTCGAAGCAAGTTGGTAGCGATGCCGAACAACCATGGCCGGGCGTCGTCCCGGCTCGTGTCGTATCTTTCCAGATGCTCCCAAGCGACCAAGAAGGTTTCAGAGGTGACGTCGTCTGCGGCGAATTCCCCGGCTCTTCTGGCCGCATACCTGTAAATGGCTGAGGCATGCCGATCGTACAGCTCCCCGAAAACTGCGGGGCTGTCCCGGGACCGCCTGATGATTTCGCTGTCTGTGCTCACACTATGTATTGACCGCTGGCCACAAAAGAGTTCACGCAGCGGCCCTTCTTCCTCCCTTGGACCTCGATCACAGACTATCCGTGCCTTCGGATCTCATCTGGGACGCCGCCTTACTCAAGCACTTTGACAAGGTGCAGTGACGAACCGTCCCACTTGGGTTCGTAGTAGGAACCGCGTGGGAGCGCATGCGGACCGGGGAGGGTTTGGACGAGTTTCGCAGGGCAACGGCAACTGGTGGTTGCAGTGCAGTGGGATGGAATCGGCCGCGGACCCTTCGTTTGGTTGCAAGGATTGTCCTCCGCTTTGCGCCGGCCTGTAAAGCACTTGGTTGCCTTACATGCGGCTGGGCTGTTGTCCGTACAAGGCCACTTGTCGCAGCCGCCTGGGGCCCACTCGGACACCCTTGGCCATCAGTCGGTCGCTGCCCAGCTGTTCCGGCCCGTCACTCGCCCGGCATCTGCCAGCAGACCGAGCAGACAGGGCGTCGCTCGCTACGCTCACCCGTGCCTGGCACAAAGCGACATGCCACACAAGCGACAACCGATGGGTACCCGGTAGGCTACACAGGAGGCCGCCCAAGTGGTAGTGAGCTTTTGCTCTCATCGGTTGGATATCCAGCCTCCCATTGTCACTCGGTATCCAACCTCAAGCATGGACGAGGGGCACGACAGGATAACCACGCCGGGTCGGCGTGGACGGCTCGCAGTGGGCACAGCCCGCTTCAAGGCCAGGGGTTTCGGCGCCTGCCTAGGAAGGTTCGAAGTCCCACTGTCCATCTCTCTTCCTGACACAAGTGTCCCGCCTGGAATTGGGGGACCAGGCGGGACTTCCCCCGTACCAACCCAGCCTGACAGTTTCTGGGAGAACAGGTTTCCGCTCCGAGAACAAATCCCATTAGTGCGTGAAAAAACTGTACATCCGCGAACATCACCGCAGGTCAGCGGCCTGCCGCTCCGCGAGACCACAGCCCGTGAGCCAACTCAGGAGCCAGCCCCAACCAAAGCAGCCCCTACTGAACCGGCCTTAGCCGCAGACCCTGCATGCCGCCGTCGACCGCCAGGGAGGTGCCCGACGTCGAACCGGACAGCGGACTCGCGAGGTAGGCGACGGCACCTGCGACCTCTGCCGGGTCCACCATCCGACCATGGGGCTGGCGGGCATTGAGGGCGGCGCGCTCAGCTGCAGGGTCCTCGGCGGAATCCAGGAGTCGGCCCACCCAGGGCGTGTCCACCGTGCCCGGGTTAACGCAGTTCACGCGGATGCCCTCGCGGACGTGATCGGCAGCCATGGCAAGCGTCAAGGACAGTACTGCACCCTTTGACGCCGAATACAGCGCCCGTTGGGGAAGCCCGGCGGTGGCGGCAATCGAGCAGGTGTTCACGATGGCCGCGGACGGCGACTCGCGCAAGTGTGGCAGTGCCGCACGGCTGACCCTCGCAATTCCCACGACGTTGATGTTCAGGACCCGGAGCCACTCGTCGTCGTCGTTAGCGGCGATGTCGCCTTGGGCGCCTATGCCGGCGTTGTTGACCACGATGTCCAGGCGGCCAAACTGCTTGGCAACGGTTTCGACGGCGGTCCGCACCGAGGCGTCATCGGCCACGTTGCATTCCACGCCGAAGTGCGGGCTGGTTTCCGGTGTCAGGTCCAGGACGGCAACTTGCGCGCCACCGGCGGCGAGCCGGTCTGCGATGGCCGCACCAATGCCGGAGGCTCCGCCGGTCACGAGTGCTGCCAGGCCTTCGAATTCCTGGCCCATTGGGGATGCCATCAGGCGTTGATGTGGGCAGGGGCGGCGGAAACAGCCCCGGCCTGCGCGCGGTAGTATTCCTGCCGCTGGCGTCCCAGGCCGTCAATCTCGAGTTCCACCACGTCCCCGGGCTGGATGTACGGGAATCGACCGGAGAGGGCCACACCTTCGGGTGTGCCTGTGATGATGACGTCGCCGGGCTCGAGGACCATGTACTGGCTGAGGTGGTGGACGATCGTGGCGGGGTCGAAAATCATGTCCGAGGTGTTTGAGTCCTGGCGGGCTTCGCCGTTCACCAGGGTCCTCAGGCGGAGGTTGCTGGCATCCACGTCAGCTGCGGGAACCAGCCATGGGCCCAGGGGAGTGGAGGCGGGAAGGGACTTTCCCTTGGTCCACTGTCCGGCGGCTCCGGGAATCTGGTAGTCGCGCTCGGAGAGATCATTGGCCACGGCGTAGCCCGCGATGCATGCTGCTGCTTCGCCCACCGAGGAAAGGTAGGACGCTTCCTTGCCGATCACGATTGCCAGTTCCACCTCCCAGTCATACTTTTCAGCCCCCGGCGGGATGGGTGCGGCGTCGAATGGGCCACTGATGGTGTTGGACGGCTTCAGGAAAACCACTGGAACTTCGGGCGGATTTGCGCCGGATTCGGCAGCGTGCGCGGTGTAGTTCAGGCCAATGGCAATCACGGCGCCGGGCCGGGCAATGGGAGCGCCGATACGCAGGCCCTCCGCGGAAATTTCCGAAAGTTCCCCGGATTTGAGGGCTTCGCGGGTGCGGGCGAAACCGTCCGAGGCGAGGAAACCGCCGTCGATGTCGTTGGTCAGCGGCGAGAGATCGAAGTACTTCTGTGTACCGTGGGCGTCTTGGGCGATGACTGCCGGTTGTTCGTTTCCGGCTGTACCGAGCCTGGCGAATTTCAAGGTCATGGCTTCCTCCGTGCGTTGGGACCAACATCCGAGCTCTAGTGTGCTGTTTCCGTCCATAATACGGAAATATGACCCATTGACAAGGTAGACATCGGATGTTTAGCTCTACCTAGATTAACGACCGGCTGCCAAGCAAGGAGCGCAATGAGCGTCATCACTGCAGTGGACACTTTCGATATCCGCTTTCCCACTTCACAGGACCTCGATGGCTCGGACGCCATGAATCCGGACCCCGACTATTCAGCGGCCTACCTGATTATTCGCACCGACGCCGAAGACGGGCATGAAGGCCACGGCTTTGTTTTCACGATCGGGCGCGGGAACGAGGTAGAGACGGCCGCCCTCGACGCGCTCCGGGAGCACATCCTGCGCCGCAACGTGGAGGATCTCCTGGACGACATGGGCGCTACCTGGAGGCTGATGGCGCACGATTCCCAACTCCGCTGGCTTGGCCCGGAGAAAGGTGTGATGCATATGGCGATCGGCGCGGTGGTGAACGCCCTCTGGGACCTGAAAGCCAAGCGGGCAGGACTGCCGCTCTGGGAGCTGCTCGCAGACATGAGTTCTGAGGAACTCGTGGCCGTAGTGGACTTCCGGTACCTCACCGATGCCCTCACTCCGGATGAAGCGCTGGCGATTCTTCGCGCAGCGGAGCCGGGCAAGGAGCAACGCAAAGTAGCCCTTCGCGCTGAAGGCTACCCGGCGTACACCACGACGCCGGGATGGCTGGGTTACAGCGACGAGAAACTCACACGCCTGGCCAAGGAAGCGGTGGCCGATGGGTTTGCACAGATCAAGCTCAAGGTAGGCGCCTCTTTGGAGGACGATATCCGACGCGTAGGCATTGCCCGCGAGGCAGTGGGACCGGATATCAAGATCGCGGTCGACGCCAACCAGCGCTGGGATGTGCAGGAAGCCATCGATTGGATGGCCCACTTGGCGCCCTATGACATCGCCTGGATAGAGGAACCCACGAGTCCTGATGATGTCCTGGGGCACGCGGCAATTGCCCGCGGGGTTGCCCCCATCCCTGTCGCAACAGGGGAGCACGTCCAAAACCGCGTGGTGTTCAAGCAGATGCTCCAAGCTGGTTCCCTCCAGGTCCTGCAGATTGATGCAGCCCGTGTAGCAGGGGTCAACGAGAACATCGCCATCCTGTTGCTCGCTGCCAAGTTCGGGGTGCGGGTGTGTCCGCACGCCGGCGGCGTGGGGCTGTGCGAGGCAGTACAGCACCTGTCCATGTTCGACTTCGTTGCCGTCTCGGGTACCAAGGAAGGCAGGATGATCGAGTTCGTGGACCATCTGCACCAGCACTTCATCACCCCTGTGGACGTCCGCAGCGGCGCCTACTGGCCGCCGTCGGCTCCGGGTGCGGGCAACGAAATGGTCCGTGAAACACTGGCCGAATATGCCTTCCCCGACGGCCCCGTCTGGGCCCCCAGCAAAGAAGCCGAGCCCACCAGGAAGGTATCCCGTTGATCCAGCACGCACCTTGGTTCGAAGAAGCACGCTTTGGCATGTTCGTGCACTGGGGCCTCTACGCCCTGCCCGCCCGGCACGAGTGGGTGATGAACCGGGAGGAAACCACTGTGGAGGAGTATTCCAAGTACTTCCGCCGTTTCGACCCCGACCTCTACGATCCCCGCGAGTGGGCACGGGTCGCCCGCAGGACCGGCATGAAATACGTGGTCCTCACTACAAAGCATCACGACGGCTTCTGCCTGTGGGACTCAGCCCTGACGGACTACAAAGCGACCAACACGCCAGCGGGCCGTGACCTGATCGCGTCCTACGTGGAAGCGCTGCGGGCTGAAGGGCTCAAAGTCGGTTTCTACCATTCGCTGATCGACTGGCACCACCCGGACTTCACCATCGACGGCGTGCACCCCCAACGCAACGCAGCCGACGTCGAAAACCTCAACGCCGGACGCGACATGGCGCGCTACCGAGAGTACCTGCACGGCCAAGTGCGCGAGCTCCTGGGTAACTACGGCAGCATCGACTACCTGTTCTTCGATTTCTCCTACGCGGGAACCGAACACGCAGAGTTCTGGGGTGGCAAGGGTGCCAAGGACTGGGACTCGGAAGCCTTGCTCGCCATGGTGCGGGAACTGCAGCCGGGGATAGTGGTCAACGACCGCCTGGGTATTCCCGGAGACTTCGTCACTCCGGAGCAGTACCAGCCGGCCGGGCCCATGATGGTGGACGGCGTCCCCGTCACCTGGGAGGCCTGCCAGACCCTGAACGGCAGTTGGGGTTACGACCGTGACAACCTCAACTACAAATCCGTGGACCTGCTCATCCGAATGCTGGTGGATGGCGTCTCCAAGGGCGGCAACCTCCTGCTTAATGTCGGTCCAACTGGCAGGGGCAGCATCGACCCCCGGGCGCTCGCCTCCCTGGAAGGGATCGGCGAGTGGATGAAGCTGCATTCCCGCTCGATTTACGGCGCGGGGACCTCGCAGTTCACGGCACCTCCGGATGCCCGCTACACCCAGCGCGGCAACAGGCTGTACGTGCACCTCTTCGCCTGGCCTTTTGAATACGTCCATCTCCCGGACCTGGCCGGCAAAGTGGAGTATGCCCAACTCCTGAACGATGCGTCCGAGGTCTTCCTGGAAGAGGTGGATCCCGCACAGCAAGCCATGAACATGACTCCCGGAGGCCAACCGGCAGGTACCCTGACCATCAAGCTCCCCGTCCAGCGGCCCGATGTCGCTTTGCCCGTTCTTGAGCTGTTCCTGAAGCCCGGGGTCGCAGAGTGACTCAGAGCATCGCCCTCCATACGCGGCTCAAGCCTGGAACCGAAGAGGCATACGCTGACGCCCACGCGAACATTCCGCCCGAACTCGTTGAAGCCCTTAAAGGAGCCGGTGTACGGAATTGGAGGATCTGGCGCAGCGGGCTGGACCTTTTCCATGTGGTGGACGTCGAGGACTACCAAGCCATGCGCCATGCGCTCGCGGACCATCCAGCCAACGTTCCGTGGCAGGCTCGAATGGCAGAACTTCTTGAGGTTGAGGACGATTACTCCGGGAACGATTTGGGTATCCAGAAAGTATGGGAACTGCCATGAACTCTGAACCACTCAATCTCGGCAGGCTCGGATTCGGCGGTGCCGGCATCGGAAACCTGTACAAGGCCATCCCCGATGGCGAAGCCCTGGCCACTGTCTTGGCCGCCTGGGATTCAGGATTCCGTTACTTCGACACCGCTCCCCACTACGGCCTTGGCTTGTCCGAGCAGAGATTGGGCGCCGTCCTCCGGGACAAACCCCGTGAAGACTTCGTTATCTCCACCAAAGTGGGCCGCTTGCTGAAACCCAACGGCTCCGGTGGCCGTGACCCCGAGGGCTTCGATGTCCCCGCCACCAGCACGCGCGTGTGGGACTTCTCCGAAGCCGGAGTCCGACGCAGCCTGGAGGATTCCCTGGAGCGCCTGGGCTTGGACCACGTTGACATCGCCTACCTCCATGACCCCGACGTCCACGATCTCCAGGCAGGAATCGCGCATGCCTTGCCCGCTTTGGAGAAGCTGCGCGCCGAGGGCTTGGTCAAAGCCATCGGCGTCGGCACCAACTCCGCGGAGGCCGCCCTTGAGTGTGTCCAGGCCGCGGACCTGGACCTTGTCATGCTCGCCGGCCGGTACACGCTGCTCGAGCAGCCCAGCGTCCCGTTGCTGGACCGCTGCGTGGAGCGCCGCACCGGCGTCGTCAACGTCGGTGTGTACAACTCCGGGCTCCTCGCCCGTCCCGAAGTCCCTGAAGACGCGCACTACAACTACGACCGCGCCCCGCGTGCAGTGGTTGAGCGTGCGCGTGCACTTGCGGCTGTCTGCCAGGACTTCGGGGTGGAACTTCCGACGGCGGCACTCCAGTTCCCCTTGCGGCATCCGGCCGTGGTGAACGTGACAGTCGGGGCCAGTAGGCCTGAACAGGTCACCTCGAACGCCCGCCGTATGCGGGAATCCGTGCCGGAAGAATTGTGGGACGCGTTGGAGGCGCTGGGGCGTGATTGACGCGCATCTGCACCTGTGGAATCTCGATACCTTCGTAACGGGAGGTGTCCGGCCCTACCCATGGCTGGGTCCGCAGCACAGCGCGCTGTTCCGCAGCTTCGGCGAGGATGAGGCAGGTGAGGTCCTGGCCGCAGCGGGAATCAGGGGAGCAGTGCTGGTCCAGGCGGACGATACGGTTGCTGACACTGAGAGCATGCTGGCCGTTGCCGCGAGGAATCCTTGGGTACTCGGCGTCGTGGGGTGGATCCAACTGGACTCTCCCGCGGAAGCCGCGTCCCAACTGGACCGCTTCGCCGCCCATTCCGTTTTCAGGGGCGTGCGGCACCTGGTGCACGATGATCCCCGGGATAACTTCCTTGACCTGCCCGAGGTCCGCGAATCACTGGCCTTGGTTGCTGCACGCGGCCTCGCCTTCGATGTCCCGGATGCCTTCCCTCGGCATCTCGGTGCCGCCGTCCGGCTTGCCCGCGATTTTCCGGAGCTGACTGTTGTTCTGGACCATCTAGGCAAGCCGCCCCTTGCCGACGCCGCTGCGATGGACGTCTGGCGCTCTGATTTTCGGGAACTTGGGCGGCTGCCCAACACGGTGGCCAAAGTGTCCGGGTTGCACCTGCCCGGCATCGAGTACTCCGCTGATTCGTTGCGGCCCTTGTTCGACGAAGCACTGGAAGCCTTCGGTCCCGATCGCTTGATGATCGGCAGCGACTGGCCGGTCAGCACCTTGGGTGCGCCCTACGGCAGGACGTTGGATGTGTTGTTGGAGCTCATCTCTTCGCTGGGCGTCCCTGAACAGGATGCCGTGCTGGAGGCGACAGCGATCCGAACCTACGGACTGCCTGTCACACCCATTCCCCAGGCTTAGGGTTCACAGGGTTTAGAGCGCCAGCCGCAGCCAGTTCTCCACGCCGCTGATGTGGACCGTCACGAGTGCCCGGACGAGTTCGGCATCGCGGCGTTCCAAGGCGTCGACGATGGCGCGGTGTTCTGCCAGTGTGTGGGCCACGGCTTTTTCCTGCGTCAGTCCACGCCAGATCCGGGCTCGGACTGTGCTGCTGGACAGGGCTTCCAAGAGGCTGCCAAGGTAGTCGTTTCCGGCGGCCTCGGTGATGATTCGGTGGAATTCGAGATCGTGGGCTACGAGTTCTTCGACGTCCGTATTTTCGTCGATCCCATCCATGGTGGCACGGAGGGCAGTGAGCTCATCCGGGCCGATCTTGCCGGCGGCAAGGTGGGCGGTGGCGGGTTCCAGGATTCGTCGGACCTCAAAAAGCTCCAGGATGGAACGGTCCTGATGAAGGTCAACCACAAAAGCTACGGCTTCGTTGAGGAGTTTGGCGTCGAGGCTGGTGACGTAGGTTCCATCGCCGCGGCGAACATCGAGCACGCGGATCAGCTCCAGGGCCTTTACTGCTTCACGCAGGGAACTCCGCGAAAGGCCGAGCCTTTCGCTCAGTTCCTTCTCTGGTGGCAAGCGGTCGCCGGCCTTGAGTTCGCCGCGGATCAGCATGTCCTTAATCTTGCCAATCGCCTCATCTGTGACAGCCATGGACCAATAGTAGTCGCCAATCATCGGATGTCTGGCTTAGGCGCGTTCCCCTAGTTGGGTTCGTTAACCAACGACGGCGGCACTTGCGTTCCGTTGTCACGGAACCCAGGTGCCGCCGTCGGGCGCTGTTTGGGGCTGTTGTTAGGAGTCGCCGCCGCGCATGGGACGGTTCGCAACCACCGGGGCGCTGCCGGTGTAGCCGTCTCGGGTCGCAGCAAGCTCGTGGATCTGCTTGCGGCACAGGTACCAGCCCACCACCATGAGTGCACACGCGATGGCCGTGACCAGCATGGTGAGCGGGGAATCGATGAAGACCATCACCAAGACGCCCACCAGGAACAGGAGCGAGAGGTAGCCCGTGTAAGGCGCCCCGAACATCCGGAATGACGGGCGCTTGAGCCAGCCCTTGTCTGCCCAGCGTTTGAGCTGCATCTGGCACAGGACGATGGTGGCCCAGGTGACGATGATGCCAACGGAGGCAACATTCAGGACGATCTCGAACGCCTGTGACGGGACGAGGTAGTTCAGCGGAACGCCAAGCAGCGAGACGCCGGCAGTGATCGCAATGCCACCGTAGGGAACACCGGCCTTGTTCATGCGCTGGGCAAATTTCGGGGCGGAGCCGGCAACAGACATCGAGCGCAGGATACGGCCGGTGGAGTACAGGCCGGCGTTCAGCGAGGACAGCGCCGCGGTGAGGACCACGAGGTTCATGATGACGTCCACGCCCTGGATGCCGATGGAACCGAAGAACGTCACGAACGGGCTGACGCCCTTCTCGTACGAGGTGTACGGGAGCAGCAGAGCCAGGAGGATAACCGAGCCAACGTAGAACACTGCGATTCGGAAGACCACGGAGTTGATGGCCTTGGGCATGATCTTCTCCGGGTTGGGAGTTTCACCGGCAGCGGTGCCGATGAGTTCGATCGATGCGTAGGCGAACAGCACACCCTGCATGAGGATGATCATGGGAAGAATGCCGTTGGGGAAGATGCCGCCATTGTCCGAGAGGAGGCTGAAGCCAACTTCCTGGCCATCGACGGGGGTGCCGAAGATGACGAAGTAGCTGCCTACCACCAGGAAGGCCACCAACGCAGCGACCTTGACCAGGGCGAACCAGAATTCAAGCTCGCCGAAGACCTTGACCGAAACCAGGTTCAAGCAGAGGACCACGACAAGTGCGATAAGCGCCCAGGCCCACTGCGGAACGACTCCGATCCAAGGGACATATTTGCCAAAGAAGTTCATGTACAGCGCCGCTGCTGTGATGTCCACAATGGTGGTGGTGGCCCAGTTGATCCAGTAGAACCAGCCAGAAACAAAGGCTGCCTTCTCACCGAAGAACTCACGGGCGTAAGAAACGAAGGATCCCGACGACGGGCGGTGGAGAACGAGTTCACCGAGCGCGCGGAGGATCAGGAAAGCGAAGAAGCCACAAACGGCATACGCGATGACGAGGGAAGGGCCAGCTGCGTTGAGGCGGCCACCAGCGCCGAGGAACAGGCCGGTGCCGATTGCACCGCCGATCGCGATCATCTGGATCTGGCGGGGCTTCAGATCCTTGTGGTAGCCCTTGTCCTCCGTGTGGAGGGCTTTCTCGCTGGCATGCGCCTGGGCCGGGACCGTGTGGTCCGTGATGGGTGGGTTGGTCATTGGAATCCTTAGGGGTGTCCTGTTGGGGGTGTCCTGAACGCGTCCGGTCGAGGGCCGGAGCGCAGGACAGGGCCTCGTGGGGTGTGCCGTATCGGGCGGGCTCTCTTGAGCCGCTGGGCTTACTGGCCGGTTTCGGCTTACTTGCTCAGGTTTGCCAGACGTTCCGGGCTGAGCAGTTCCTCAAGCTGGGCAGCGGTCAGCAGACCGTGCTCCAGGACGAGTTCTGCAACACCCTTGCCGGTAGCCAGCGCTTCTTGGGCGATGGCCGTGGCGGAGGCATAACCGATGTGGGGGTTCAATGCCGTGACGAGACCGATCGACTGCTCCACGGTAAGCCGTAGCCGTTCGGTGTTTGCGGTGATGCCCCGGACGCAGCGTGCCGTAAGGGTGCGGCACGCTGCTTCCAGGTGGGAGATGCTCTTGTGCAGGCTGTGCACAATGATCGGTTCGAAGGCGTTCAGCTGAAGCTGGCCCGCCTCCGCGGCCATGGTGACTGTGACATCGTTGCCGATTACCTCGTAAGCCACTTGGCTGACCACTTCCGGGATCACCGGATTGATCTTGCCGGGCATGATCGACGAGCCGGACTGTACAGCCGGCAGGTTGATCTCGCCCAAACCCGCACGCGGTCCGGAGGACAGCAGGCGGAGGTCGTTGCAAATCTTGGAGAGCTTAACTGCCACGCGCTTGAGCACACCGGACAGGTGCACGAAGGCGCCGACGTCCTGCGTGGCCTCGATGAGGTCAGCCGACGTGAGGAGCGGAAGGCCAGTGATTTCTGCCAGGTGACGGCAGGCAGCATCTGCGTAACCGACCGGAGCGTTCAGGCCCGTGCCAATGGCGGTGGCTCCAAGGTTGATCTCATGGATCAGCATGTGGGACTCGTCCAGGCGCGCACGGTCCTCGCCGATGGTCACCGCGTATCCGCCGAATTCCTGTCCCAAGGTCATGGGAACGGCGTCCTGAAGCTGGGTGCGGCCCATCTTCACAACCGTGCGGAATTCACGGCCCTTCTCGGCAAATGCCAGCTCGAGTTCTTCCAGCGCGAGGAGGAGTTCCTTCACGGAGAAGATCGTGGCGAGGTTCACCGCGGTGGGGTAGACATCGTTGGTGGACTGGCTCAGGTTGACGTGGTCATTGGGGTGCAGCTTGGAGTAGTCGCCCTTGGGGTGGCCAAGGATTTCCAAGGCACGGTTGGCGATGACCTCGTTGGCGTTCATGTTGGAACTCGTACCCGCGCCGCCCTGGATCACATCCACCATGAACTGCTCCTGGAGCATGCCATCCATGACGTCCTGGCACGCCTGATCGATGGCTCCGGCGCGTTCGGCATCCAGCAGGCCGAGCTCATGGTTGGTGCGAGCTGCCGCTTGTTTTACCGCAGCGAGGCCGCGGACCAAGTGGCGGTTGGTGGACAGCGGCTGTCCTGTGATGGGGAAATTCTCGATTGCCCGGAGGGTGTGAACGCCCCAGTAGGCGTTCGCGGGAATATCGCGGTCCCCCAGGAGGTCGTGTTCGGAGCGGATGGGGATCGCCTGATCGACGGTGGTCATAGCTGTCCTTGGTTTAGTTCTTGCTGAAAAATTGCGCTGCGCGGAGCTCGCCGACCGGAAGGCCGCCGCCCAGCACCGGTGGGCTGTGAAGCGTGTCCAAGCTGCCGTCGTCGACCCCCAACTGGCGGAGAATCTCAACGGTGACGGGCATCCGCGCGCGGTCACCGCCGTCGGAGATCTTCACGGCGATGCCGCGGCCGTCCGGCAAGCCCACCAGTTGGAGGCCTTCAAAACCGTCCTTGGCAAGCAGCCCCGGGACGGCGCGCATCAGCGCGGTGACGTCGCGGCCTTCACCGGCGACCATCTCGGGGAAGCGGCGCATGGCGTGGGCAACTTTGCCCTCGTGGGTGCTTTGGTCAGCGGCGGCCAAGCGGCCATAAGCGCGGGCCATGCCGTGCAGCGTGTGGGCAAACAGCGGTGTGCCGCAGCCATCGGTGCTCACAGCCGCCGCATCCTCGCCGGTCAGTTCGGTGATGGTGTCACGAACCAGGACCTGAAGCGGGTGTTCCGGGTTCAGGTAGCCCTCCACCGGCCAACCGTTGATAACGCAGACTGCAGTCATGGAGGCGTGCTTGCCGGAGCAGTTCTGCGCAAGTTGGGTGGGGCCGTTGCCGGCGCGGAGCCACTCTTCGCGCTCAGCGACGCCGTATGGCAGGTCCGTGCTGTTGCCCAGCACCGCTTCGGTCAGGCCATGAAGCGCCAGGATTTCGGCGGCGCCGTCGCGGTGCATTGCCGCGCCGGAATGGCTGGCGGCTGTGAGGGCGAGGAGGTTCTGGGGGATGTCCAAGCCGGCGCGGAGGAGTGCTACGGCCTGGAGCGGCTTAAGGGAGGAGCGCGGGTACATCGGCGCGTCCGGCTCGCCGGCTTCGATGGCACTGCTGCCATCGGCATTGAGGGCGATCAGCGATCCGTAGTGGATGCTCTCCACCAAGCCGTCGCGGGTCTGTTCGACGAGCGGGACGTGGCTTGGCGTTCTCTGTGCTGTTTGGGCCGCTGCTGCCGCGGTCACTTGGGGCATGGTGTCCTTTGGGTGGTTCATTTGCTGAGGATCGTGTCCAGTGCGACGCTGACGGCCTGAAGGTGATCGGCCATCGCTTTGCTCGCGGCTTCGGCGTCGCCTGCTTCGATTGCGTTCAGCACGGCAACATGTTCCTCGTCCGAGCGGTGTTGCCGGTCGGCGACGAGGTTGAGGGTTTCGGACTGGTGGGCCAAGGCGTCACGGATATCGGAGACGACGCTGGCGAACACCCGGTTGCCGCTGGCCCGGGCGACGGCGGAATGGAAGCTGGCGTCCAGGTTAACCCAGGCCTCGGGATCGTTTTCATTGAGCATTTCCTGGACGATGTCCTTCAGGTGCTCAAGTTCTTCTTCCGTGCGGCGCTGGGCTGCCAGTCCGGCTGCGGGAATCTCAATGTGTGGACGTGCTTCGTTCAGATCACGCGCACTGTACTGACCCAAGGTAAGGTCATTGGCGACCTTGTTGGCCACAATGAACGTGCCCTTGCCGGTCTTGGTCACGGTCAGCCCCAGCGTGTTGCAGGACCGCAGGGCTTCGCGGATGACCGAGCGGCTCACACCGTACTGGGCTGCGAGCGTTGCTTCAGAGCTCAGCTTGGTACCGATATCGAACTGGCCGCCCTCGATGGCCCTCCTGAGTGCTGCGAAGACCGCCTCAGCCGCGGAAATGCGCGAGATCGGCGTATGCCCAGCGGAAGAGCCTTGGGGGGCTGGCTGTCCGGCTGTCCGGCTGTCTGACAGGTTCACGTTATCGAATATGGCACGGGTCACAAGGCCGTGTCAACGCTGAAAGGCTTGCTTCAGGCTTTGGTGGCTGGCGGCTAGCTCATGGTTGACACAATGGACCATGCTCTTCACGAAAAAGTCGCTCACCGCCCAAGGTTTCACAGGCTTCCGACCCCTGGACGAGCTCGACGTCATGCGCGTCCCCCAAGGTCCGGGGGTCTTTGCCCTGCTTTGCCCCGCCGGCTTCGAGCCCGTTTACCTGAACAAGAGCACCGCGGGAACCTTCAAGAAAAAGGACCCGTCACTCAAGCGCGAGGCTCTGGAAGCGGAGTGGGTTCCGGACGCTTCCCTGCTGTACCTAGGCAAAGCCAGCGCCGGAAGCCAGGGGAACCGGGGGCTTCGGAAGCAGATCCAGGAGTTCATGGATTACGGCCGCGGGCGACCCACCGTCGTCTGGGACGCCCGCCTCATCTGGCAGCTCCGGGATGCCTTGGACCTGATCATCGCGTGGAAGGAACTCCCTCCTTCCGAGGTGAACGCAGCCGAGGCCGCCTACCACGCTGATTTCGTTGCGACCCATGGCCGACTACCGTTTGCGAACCTGGTTCAGGCCCGATCCAGGAAGTAAGGCGTCAAGTACGACGGCGGCACGCGGCTTGCGTTGAGGGCCTGCCACAGGAGCCGCGAACGGCGCATAATGTCATGCATGACGGCCAGTAACCCCGCTGGAGGCAAACCGCATGGATCCCGGATCACCATCGAGGTGCCTGTCCTCCGCGTAGGTGCCGGGCAACCCGATTATGAGGGACTGAGCCGTTACGTCGACTCTCTTCGCAGGCCGCAAGGGCTGCACATGACGTTGCTCCACCTGGGTATTCTCGATGACTTGGTCCAGGACATTGAAGCCTGGACCAAAGGAATGTCGCGGCCAGAGAACGTACTTCCGGAGATTGTGGGTTGGTTGACGGAGTTGCCTGTATTGCAAGGGTTCCTGGGGAAGTCGGACAAACTGATCCCTCTGGGTGGGGGCCGTCTCATGGGATTGGAAGTGGACGTTCCCCAGGAGGTGCATGACTATCAGGCCCTTCTGGTTCAGGGGCTCCATGTGCTTTTGGATGACCTGGGCCTGGACAACATTGACGACTTCATCCTGAGCTCACCGGCCCTTGGCTACAGGTCACCACGCTGGTTGCCCCATATCGCCGTTGGCAAGGCCCGGACCCGCCACGAGCCGCCGATGGAGATTGCCCCAGTGCCCGTTGAATTCGGGGACTCGCAGATCCGGAACCGGGACTCGCTTCCGCCCCTGGGCTGAACGCTTTTGTCCTGTCACGGTAAATTGGTCGGGACTCCCGTTTCCCAGCCCAAGGACTTCCATGCAGCCCCGCACCCTGTTTCGTACCGTTGCTTTTGCCGAAGCCGTGACGTGGACGCTGTTGCTGATCGGGCTGTTCCTTAAATACGTCACGCACACCACAGACCTAGGCGTGAGCGTAGCCGGAGGCATCCACGGCTTTGTCTTCCTTTGCTATGCAGCCACAGCCGCCTTCACGTGGATCAACCAGAAATGGCGGGCCCGAACAGGTCTGATCGCCATCGTCTCAGCGGTGATCCCATACGCCACGATTCCCTTGGAAAAGTCGCTCGATCGTCGGGGTCTCCTTGCTGGCGGGTGGCGACTGGCTGAGGGGAGAGAGGAACCTCAAGGCGGACTGGAGAAGGTGCAGGCTTGGGTTCTCGGAAACCCGATCCTGGCCGTTGTGATTGTCTTGGCGGGCGTGGCTGGCGTGTTCAGCTTCCTTCTCTTCATGGGGCCGCCGGACACGTGGTTCTCCTGATCCCGTTGCGCTCCGCGGCTTCCAGACCTTCTTTGCACCTGCTCTTTGCGGACCATGCTTCACAAGCGATGGGAAGCATATTGGATAGGCTCCCCATCGCTGCCCTCGAAATCGGTTGGGATTCGAGCCCGATGAGCGCCCGGATCGAAGGGAACAGGACTTCGATTGTTGATGCTGTCTCAGGGGTCCAACGGGCTGGTCGCGCCGGCCATCCAGCGTGGGCTAGAAGCGGCCCGTTTTACCAAGACGGAAACAGATGCTCTCATCATCATTGCCCGGAAGACTGAGGTGAAGGCGGCGGACCTTCAATCTGCGTTCCCTGGTTCTGCGGCATCCCGGAGCCAAGGAATCCGGAGACTCTTGGAGCGAGGAGTCATCGAACCGATTGGTGACGGGAAGCGAAGCTACCGGCTTCGCCTCGCGCCCAGTGTATTGACGCCGCTCTTGGTGAGGGAACTGGACAGGCGGGACTTCCTTCCTGCCATTCTGCACGACTCACCCTAAAGCCGAGGAGCCTCGGGGCAGCCCCAGGATTTGGGGTTTTCCTGGCAGGTGTCGGCGACGAGTGCTCGTTCTGTTTTCCAGACCTGGATGGTTTTGGGTGGGGTGGTTAGGTCCAGTGTTCCGTTGATGGGCAGTGGTGGGCCGTTGTTCACGGAGTAGGTGCCGGTGAAGCTGGTGGTGATGGTGGCAGGGTAGTTGCCTGTTTCTGTGTAGATGTGGCTGGTGCGGGTTCTGTTGAGGAGCCAGTCGGCTTCGGGGATGGCGTAGCCGGCTGCGGGGGTGGGGCCGAGGCTGGTGGTGTCGCCGAAGTTGTAGGTGAAGCTTGCCGGGGTGGCGGTCAGGTGGACGGCTTGGCCGAGGATGATGACGTTGAAGGCTTGTTCGGTGGCGGTGGTGTAGAAGTTTGTTGGCCCGCCTTTGAGGGTGTGGGGGAAGGGTTGGGCTTCGAGGGTTCCTGGGTTGATCGGTAGTTGGCGGAAGTCGTTCAGGATCCGGGCTGCGATGTTCGCCAGGACGTTCTCGGGTTGGGCGTCGTACAGGCAGGTGGGTCCGCTGATCGCCGGATAATCTGTCCACTGCGGATTCGCGATTGACTTCGGAGCTTGCCTCCAGATCACAGGTGTTCCTTCTTCACCACCAGGTGTTTTGGCAGGGCATTCCATCGCTAGGCATCCCTTGTCCGGAGTGTCCGTACCACCCGAGCGGCAGTGAACATCCGGCATGTACTGGTAGGGATCGTCCGGGGCGGATGAGCCGTCCAGCTTGGGCACTGATTTGCCGGTGGCGGGATCGAATTGCCACACAGCGCCGACGTAGGCCGAGCCTTCCTGGAAACCTGCATCTGGGGCAGGCTCTGATCTGGATTCGGTCTTCGGGTCTAAAGCGATCCTGGTGACTGTGACCTCCTCGAAAGTTGGAATGAGCAGTGTGACAGCAAGTGCAACCGCGTACGCCGCTTTAAGAGGCCTCATCGGATGATGCCCACATCTGTGGTCTGCCAAGAACCGTCACGATAGTCAGCAAAGAAGGCAGCCGCGTCATTGGTTGCTGCGGTAGCCGAACGACTTTCCGACCCTCCTCGATCGAAGTAGTGAATTTCCTGCTGGATTAGCTGCAACTTGCCCTCCTGCGAAGACAACGCTGGATCCCAGAGCACTTCGACTACAGGCGTCTGAAACGTTCCCCCTACAAGCCAGCGATCGTCCATGTAGTTGGCGTTTATGGATTTTACGAGATGACCGCAGAGCACACATGTCATTGACGAGTGCTCCATAACAGCAGTCGTTTCGCCTGTCTCATATGCGTAGCTGAACAACTGAAACCAATACCGGATAAACGCCTCCAGCCCCTCCTTTGTGTTCTCCTTCGCCACCTCGGGCATCACAGGCACCGGCACATTCTCTGCCTTGCCCTTCGCGTCGGCTGGCTTGTACACGCCTGGGGGAGCGGAAGTGGCCGAGGCCGAAGGACCTTGCGGCGAACCGCTCGAGGTGGGCGACGCCGTCGTCGTGCTTGTTTCGGAAGGTGCGCTGCCCGAGGTGCTGCCGCCCTGGCAACCAGTGAGAAGTAACGAGGCTGTCAGTCCGAAGACCGCTCCTCGAACAAGGGCACGTGAAGAATTGGCAGAAAGGCGTGACATGACAGGCTCCCCCAGCAGCTGTTTGGCGATGTGTCGGCCAGTCTAGGCGGGGCTGTATGTGGGATTCACGTCGAAGAGAACCGGTTGTGGATAACTATCGGCCGAAGCAGCAGAGAGACTGCTGGATCATTCGCCCAGGCAACCCGCCGATCCCAATTTTTCCGCGGTCTTGAATCCATGACCACCCCGATGATCCAGCAACAGCGCGCCGAATTCCCAAAGGCCCAGAAACAGCAACTACCCCCGCAATTTTTCCATGTCCCGCCGGTCCTTCTTGGTGGGTCGGCCGGCACCGCGGTCGCGCTGGGGAAGGCCGAGCTTTGGAGCCACCGGCCGCGGGGGAGTGTGGTCGGTGAAGCAGTGGGACGCAGCCTCGGCGCCGACGCGTTTCGCGATCAGTCGCCGTACTTCGAGGATCCGTTCCCACCCGGATTCGCGCACGCGGATGGTGTCGCCAATGATCACAGTTTGCGACGCTTTGACAGGGTTGCCATTGATGCGAATGTGTCCCGCACGGCAAGCAGTTGTGGCCGCGGAACGGGTTTTGTAGGCGCGGATCGCCCACAGCCAAGCGTCGATGCGGACGGTTGCTGGGGAAGAAGTCGGGCTACTCATGATTGACACGAGTCTAGTCCCGGCGACAGTGCCAAGGGAGAACGCGGAAAGTGCGAGACCGGGGGAATGCTTCGAGATCGCAGGGAAAGGTCCGGGCGAACACGCAGCGTTCCAGCGTTTTCGAGGCAGGAGCCATTCTCGGTGGGAGGGCCGCCCCGGGAAACCCCTACCGAACAGTCACCTCAACCCGTTGGGCCATATTGTTCCCGATGCCCTGGTAGTTCCACACCTGGTCGCTCGGCTGCAGCGCACCTGAGGAGTCCATGGCACGGCACCGCAACTCGTGCTCGCCCGGGCTCGCGACCCAGACCATGGTCCATGAACGCCAGGCAAAGTCACCTACTGCGGGTTCCAGGTGGGCCGGCATCCACTCGCCGTCGATCCCCACCTCCACCCGTTCCACTTCTCCGTGCCCTGACCACGCCCTGCCGTGCAGCATGACAGGACCAGCATCGACTACCCGGCGTCGGGTAAAGAAGTCAGGAATCCCTGGGGGCACCATCAGGGATCGGACGCGAATATGTGTCACCGGCAAGCCTGGCCCATCGGGCCCCTGGAGATAGTGATACGCAACTGCCTGTTGGAATCCCATGAAACGTGAAGTCACTGCCTCAATGGACGTCAGCCACTTCACACTTGCCATCCCATACCAGCCGGGCACCAGGAGCCGCAGCGGGAAACCGTGCTGGATCGGTAGCGGGTTGCCGTTCATGGCGTAGACCAACATGACTTCAGGGTGCATCGCTTCGGCGATCGAAAGACTGCGGGCGTACGGCTCCTCGACCCCACCTTGGATACCGCTGTCGGCGCCCGTAAAGACAAGTTCGACGGCGTCACTCGCCAACCCTGCCTCCTCCAGCAGTGGTGCCAAAGGAGTTCCGGTCCATTCTGCTGTGCCTACGGCTCCCAGCACCCACGGTTGGCTGAGGGGGCGAGGCTGCAAGAGCGAACGTCCGTTGCCTGCGCATTCCAGGGTGACTGGCATGGTGACAGCTGGCCGCGCCTTGATGTCGTCGAGACTCAGTTCCAAGCTGTGATCAACCGCGCCACCGAGTCGCAGGCGCCATGCCTCAGCGGATACGTGCGGGATATCGAAGTGAATCAGCAGGTAGTGCAGCCCGGCCGGCGTGATGTCGTCGTGAAGGGCTTCGAGCGGCATTGAATGGTTGCGGCCGGAGAGCTGCAGCTCTTCGTGGGTCAGGGGACCTTCGGTCGGCTGTCCCGGGATGACGGCTTTCGCCGCATCTTGCTTGACATGGGGTTTGGACATGGGAGGCGGCGTTCTACTGGACCTGACGCTGCGGCGTGCCGCAGCACTTAGGACAAGGATCACGCCATGGTCCAATGCCGTCAATAGGCGATTGTGGGGCCTGCTTTGCGTGCTTGCGGAAGACTGAAGCGCGCAAAGGGGGCCTGGCAACGCAAAACCAGCTACCGGCGTCGAAGTTCCGGGTACTCGAGGTGGGGAGCAACCGTGCCGGCGTCCCGTTCAAGGAAGTTGACTGCGGGGGCCACGATGTCATCGATTTCATCCAAAACGGCTTCGCTGAGCACCACGTCGGCGGCCTTCAGGTAGTCCGTCAGATGCTCCTCGGTCCGCGGTCCAATGATCACGCTGGTGACGGCGGGATGATTCAGGGCGAAGCCCACAGCAAGCTGGATGAGGGTCAGCCCGTACCTCGCGGCCAGCTGTGCGAGTGCGTCCGCCGCGTGCAACTTGCCCTGATTGAAGGGAGCGCTCACGTCGAACCGGCCCGGCACAGCGGCCGAACGTGAGCTTTCGGGCTGACCGGCGCCCACGCGGTAACCGCCAGCCAGCCACCCGCCGTCGAGCGGTCCATAACTCAAAACCCCGACGCCGTACTGCTGGGTAATGGGGAAGACGTCGCGTTCGTTGGCGCGAACCAAAAGCGAATATGGGACCTGGTCCACAACCGGTGGCGTCAGGTGGTTGGTGTTCGCAATCCACTGTGCCTCCACCAGTTGCGCAGGGCTGAACACCGAGGTGCCGTAATAGAGGATCTTGCCCTGCCGGATGAGATCGTTCAGGGCAGTGATGGTCTCAAGGAGATCGGTGTTGTAGTCGGGGCGGTGCGCTTGGTAGAGGTCGATCCGGTCTGTGTTCAGCCGCCTCAAGCTATCCTCCACAGCCCGGACAATCCACCTTCGCGAGTTCCCCGCATGTGCTGGATTTGATCCCATTTGGCCATGGAATTTGGTGGCGAGGAAAACGTCGTCGCGCCTTCCATGGATTGCCTGGCCCACCACGACTTCGGCCTCGCCCTGCGAGTAGATATCGGCGGTGTCGATGCTGGTGATGCCACCGTCCAGTGCCGCCTGGATGATGCGGATGCTCTCCGCAGGGCCGGTGGGAGCCGTGCCCGTGCCGAAGTTCAAGGTACCCAGCGTGAGCGGGCTGATCAGGGCGCCAGTGCGTCCAAGCGTTCGTAGCTCGTTGAGGCTCATGTCGGCTTCCTGTGGTGGGTCAGTGGTTTGGGAGCGGTGGGTCAACCGTCATCAATAGGATGTCCAATCGAGGCTACACACGGCCGTGGGACGCCCAAATGCAAACGGTAGAACTTCTTCGTTTTTCGTCTTGCGGGGTAATGGAAGGGGCCTTACTTCGCGACATTTCTTGACACGCGGCAACACAAATGTCTTCCGAATCAACAAATATTGCCGTTCCCGGAAGCGGGTGAATTATGGGAAAGGAACTCAATCGACGCACGAAGGGGACAGCAAAATGACACAGACGACGGTAGAAGAAACGGCGGCCATCAAGGCTGCATTTGCGCAGTTCCCGTCTGGAGTCGCTGCCTTCAGTGCCATGGTGGATTTCACGCCGGAGGCCTTGGTGGCATCGTCCTTCACCGTGGGCGTGTCATTGGAACCGCCGCTGGTGATGTTCGCGGTGCAGAACTCCTCCACAACGTGGCCCAAGCTCCGCCAGGCAAGAAGGCTGGGCGTGTCCGTGCTGGCCGAGGGCCAGGAAGCGGCCTGCCTCCAGCTTTCCTCCAAGACCCGGGACCGCTTTGCCGGATTGTCCACCAGCGTCAGTGACTCAGGAGCAGTACTGATCGACGGCGCCGTGCTGGGCTTCGAATGCGAGGTGGTCTCGGAGACGCCAGCCGGGGATCATGCGATCGTTGTCCTGGAGGTCAAGGCGACCACCATCAACCACGAATCCAAGCCACTGATCTACCACGGAGCAGCGTTCCGGCAGCTTGCTGCTTAGGAGTTGCGGCTGGCCCCGCTGAGCGAACCCTTACGGATCGGGCTCGAAGACTTTCCATTCTTGGAAGTGTTCGGGCCCGTTTTCTTAGGGCCGGCGTCCGGTGCCTTTGGGGCGGGTGGCTCGCCGTTGCTGGAGGGTGGTGTCGGCTCGCCCACCTCGCGGACGGTCACTTTGATGGCGGGTGGCTGCTCTGCTTTGGCTCGCGCGGCCGCCCTCTGTTCAGCTTCGGCAACGGCGTCGGCCCAGTCCTTTGCAAGCACGGGAGGTTCCTTGCTGGCGGCCACGAGCAATGGGTGGTGAGCGGCCTGCGTTTCAACCGCTTCTTTAACCTGGGTCGGCTTGGGCAACTTCCGGGGGCCGGCCTTCCACCCACCGTCCTTGAGGGCAGAAGAGGCGCCTGAGAGCCGGCGTCGAACATCCCCAAGGATGTCCTTTTTGGGTTCCGCGGCGACAGCACTGGGCTCAGGAGTAGCAGCTACCTCGGGAGTGGGTCCGGCAGGAACGTAGGCAAGATCTTCAAGAGGCGACGCAACAGGGTGACTGGAGTAATCGACGTCGTCACCCGCCAACGCGGGTACGTGTTCGGGAGCCGGGGGCAAGTGGACGATGGTGACTGTTTCCTTCTTGGGGAAGATCCCCACCATCGCCAAAAGAATCACCGACACAAGCCGTCCAACTCCGGCAACTACCAGAGTGATGATGACGATTATCCCGAGCCCAAAGAACATGAGGACAGCCATCCCCACTGTGCCCAAATACGTCAGGTTGATGGCGAGTGTTGTCGGATCCTCCACGTAGCCTCCCCTGGCTGTCGTTTTGTGATGCGCGCATTGCCCACCCAGCTTGCACATCTAGCCTACGGTCCAGCACTGACGGAATCACGCCCCGCACCACACTCTGGCAGGGTTGTTTCGAAGCTGTTATACGGCGTGGGAAAATATGTTGCCCAGCTCTCATTTTCAGCCTCGGATTGGGACCACATGACCCCAGATATCAGCCGACTCCGCAACGGAGTGTGCCCCTGCCTCTCCGGGGAGCAGTACGACGATTGTTGTGGGCGCTTCCACCGTGGGGACGCTGATGCGCCCACGGCCGAGCAGCTGATGCGCTCCCGGTATTCGGCGTTCGTCATCCTGGATCCGGAGTACCTCCTGCGGACGTGGCACGCGTCTACCCGCCCCGCGTCCCTGGATCTGGACGCCGACACGCAATGGCGCAGGCTCGACATCCTGGGTACGGCCAAGGGCGGGCCCCTGGACACCAGCGGGACCGTTGAGTTCGCCGCGCACTACAGGTCCGACGGCGAACGCGGCGTCCAGCGTGAACGCAGCCGCTTCGTGCGGGAAGGCAAACGCTGGTACTACGTGGACGGCGACGTCCTTTAGCGGGCTACCGATACTTACGGTGCAGGTTCTCCTTGCTTGAGGCGCCGGGGGACGCATCCGCGATCCACGGCCCGGTTCCCTCGGACTGGTCCAGGACCCCGGCTTCAAGCCAGGCGTAATCGCCGGCAAGAACCTTGCGCGAAAGGTGATGGTCGCCGTCGTCGGTGTTCCGCCAGAGCTGATCAAAGTATTCGTCCACCCGCACGCGGGCCTGTTCACAGTAGGCCTCGGCGAGTTCAAAGGCGGTAGCGCCGTGTTCCGGGTGGGTGCGCAGCAGCATTTCGGCGCGTGAGCAGCACGCGGCCATCGCGAACAGTTCGGCGCCGATGTCCACAATCCTGCCCAGGAACGCTTGCTTGTGCTCCAGCTTCGCCTGCCAGCGGCCCATGCCGTAGAAAGTCTGCCTGGCGAGCCGTCGCGAGGACCTTTCAACAAACCGCAAGTGCTTGCCCAGGCGCCCGAACTCACCGTAGGACCGCGGGTCCATGCCTGCCCCGGCCACGAGTTTCGGCAGCCAGCGGGCATAGAAGCCAGAAGCCCCGACGGCGGCCCGCGCCTTGTCTTGCAGGCTGGCGTCCGCTGAGGCGAGGTCGCCCGCGGCGGCAAGGTGTGCGTCCACGGCTTCGCGTGCGATGAGGAGTTTCATGATCTCGCTGGAACCCTCGAAGATCCGGTTGATGCGTAGATCCCGGAGAAGTTGTTCGGCGGCCACGGCGCGTTCGCCCCGGGCTTCAAGGGACTCTGCGGTTTCAAAGCCACGGCCGCCGCGGATCTGAACCAGCTCATCGGCTATCCGGCAGCTCAGTTCCGTGGACCACAGCTTGGCCAGCGCGGCTTCGATGCGGACGTCCTTTTGGCCCGCGTCGGCCATCTCGGCCGATAGTTCAAACACAGCTTCCAATGCGAAGGTGGTGGCGGCGATGAATGCAATTTTCTTCCCCACGGCCTCATGCTTGCCCACAGGCCGGCCCCATTGTGTCCGCGCGTTGGACCATTCGCGGGCAATCTTCAGGCTCCACTTCCCAGCGGCAACGCACAGGCCGGGGATGGAAAGGCGTCCCGTGTTGAGCGTGGTGAGGGCGATTTTGAGACCCTGGCCCTCGCGACCCAGCCGGTTCTCCACCGGCACACGCACCTGGTGGAAACGGGTCACACCATTCTCAATCCCGCGCAGGCCCATGAAGGAGTTCCTGTTTTCCACGGTAATGCCGGGGGAGTCCATCTCCACGACGAACGCGGAGATGCCGCCCTTGCGGGTGGTACCGTCGGCGTCGGTGTGGGCCGGAACCCTCGCCATGACTACTACGAGCTCGGCGATCACCCCATTGGTGGTCCAGAGTTTCACGCCGTCCAAAAGGTAAGACCGGCCGTCGTCGGAAAGAACGGCCGTGGCGCCCATGCGCGCGGGGTCGCTGCCGACGTCGGGCTCCGTCAGGAGGAAAGCAGTAATGGCGCCCGCCGCGCAGCGCGGAAGGTATTCCTGTTTCTGCTCGGGTGTGCCGAATTCCTTCACCGGCTCAGGAACGCCGATGGATTGATGTGCCGAAATCAATGCGCCAAGGCTCGGATGGACGGAGCCCACAAGAGCAAGTGCACGGCCGTAGTAGACCAGGGACAATCCCAGGCCGCCGTATTCGCGGGGGATTTTCATGCCGAAAACGCCAAGGTCCGCAAGGCCCGCAAGGTATTCGTCGGGGATCTTTGCGTCGCGTTCGATCACCCGGCCGGACATGGACCTGCAGAACGCCTCGAGTTTGGCCATAAACTCTTCGCCGCGCTCCACGTCCTCCATTTTGACTTGTGGCCAGGGGTGGATCAGGCTGAGGTCAAAGCTCCCCAAGTACAGGCCCTTGGCGAAGCTGGGCCGGTTCCATTCAGTTTCGCGGGCGGCCTCGGCAACGGCACGGGCTTCTTCTGCTGTGGCGTTGACGCTTGCGGCGGTGAGACTGCTGTCAGTAGCGGACGTCATGGGAAAACTCCTCTAGCCGGTTGTGCCGGATGGAGCCAGGGTCCGCCTCGGGTGGGAACCCTTCAGCTGTCCCTCAATGCTACCCGCGAGTAGCTACCCGTGCTAGGGGACACCTGTGGCTGGAATTCGGCCGGGATTTCCACTTGTCCTGCGTGGTGGACCAGGCTGTCCCAAGCGAAATTGATGCCATGTACCAAGCCGCCCAGGACCCCCTTGACGGTGTACCAGGCCATTCCCATAGCGCCGATGAGAATGATTGTTGCCATTGCTGCTGCTGCGATAAAAGCCACCAAAATTGCAGCGAAGGCCAGCGTTCCAATGAATACGTAAGTGGCTGTTTCAAGGGCGGTAAAGTCGAAATCCATGGTTCCCCCTATGCGACACTGCGTGGGTAGACGCGGCGTGGCTGCGTCGATGGATCTGACACTAGGGGTGGGCGTAGTTTTCGGCCAGCACAGAATCGCGTCGCAGGCGTGTCGATATGGGATCGAAATCGAACCGGGCGGTATGTTACGGAATGGTTGCGGCGAGTCGCTTCCGGAGCGTGCTTGGAAGGCTCGACGGCGGGCCGCCCCTGGATCGTACTTGGAAGGCTCGACGGCGCCACTTCGGCGCCCGCCGACGTGGCGCCGACGCTCTGCGTTAACCTTGTACGGGGCAGTTTCCGCTGCCAGCCAGGTTTCGCAGCAGCTGAAGGAGAGTAGTTGTCCCGTTCAGCCATGTCCTCCGCCGACGCCATCAGTGCAAGGCTCCGCGACCTCGAACAATTGACCAAGGGCCCGGCATGGGCGCTGACACGTTCGGCTCCGTGGGTGATCGCGGTGCTTCAGGCTTCCTTCACCCGCACCCGGCCGCAGCTTCCGCTGGAAGAGTTCCATGCCGACGTCGATGCTTTCCTTGAGCAGCTCCGCCGCCAGGAGCCGGGGCTGGGCGGCCAGCAGAACGGCAAGGCATTCGGCGATGAATGGACACGCAAGCAGTTCCTGACGCGCCGTAACCAGTCCGGCCAGATCGTCTATGAAGTGACCGAGGCTGCAGCCCGCGTGTTGGCGTTCCTTGACAGCCTTTCCAGTGAGCGCTCCACGCTGAACGGCTCGCGGTTGGGCACCCTCCTGGGCGATGTTGAGAAGCTCGCCAATGAGACCAACCCGGACCAGAGTGCACGTTTGGAAGCCCTCGAAGAGGAAATCCAGGAGCGCCAACAGCTCGTCGAGGACATCAGTTCCGGCGAATTCGATGGGCTGCTGGACGACGAAGAAGCAGTGGAGGCCGCCGGTAACATCCTCGACCTCGCCGCCAGCCTGCCGGCGGACTACAAGAAAATGCGCGACCGCATCGAGGAACTGGTGGGCGAGCTCCGCAACCAGATCATCGAGGAATCGCTCAGCAAAGGCGCCACCATGGCCCAGGTTCTGGAAGCCGACAAGCGCCTGCGCCAGAGTCCTGAGGGCCGAACATTCCGCTCGTTCACGGCTTTCCTGGAGGACCCTCAGCAGCAGTTGCGTTTCCGTTCCGCCATCGGCGAGGTACTGAGCCGGCAGTTCGCGGACGAGCTCTCGCATGAGGACCGCGAAACACTGAAGAACCTCGTGGCCGAACTGCGCACGCAGCACAGCCAGATCCAGCGGATCTACGGCAAGCTCTCCGAAAGCCTCAACACCTACATCCAGAGCGACGACGTCCGCCAGTCGGTCAGCCTGCGGAAGGTCCTCGCCGAGGCCGAGCAAGCCATCCGATCCATGCCCTACGAACGTGACCGACCCGGCCTGGTGCGCGGACCCGTCCTGTACAACGCAGGGTTCGAGTCGCTGGCCATGGTCAAGCTCTTCGACCCCGACGAATTCGCCACCCCACCCCGCCTGGCAGATCCCATCGCCTTCAGCGATTCGGATCGCGTGCGGTCTGCCCGCACCGGAAAAGCGAGGCCCGACGTCGTCCGCGCCGCCATGGCGGGTTCGGCCACCTTGGGCGAGGCGTGGGAAAACCTACCCGCCGAGGAACGGCACATCAACACTGTCCGATCCCTGCTGTCCATGGCACTGCACAGCGGCGCGGCCTTCGACCGCGCCGCCTGGGAACACATCGACTTCGAACAAATCGACGGCAGCATCCGCACTGCGTACTTGCCCGTCGTCACGCTGAATGAGGATTCTGATGACTGAGGAAATCACGACGACGGAAGTCACGACGACGGAAGTCACCGGCGATGAGCACGGCACCGTTGAGGCGGCTGAAGTCCCGGCCGAAACCGCTGCTCACGTCAGCCACTCCGATCAGTTCCGGGTCACCCCGCGGGACACGTTCGTTGATGGCGCGGCCCTTTTCCCTGGCGACACGGGCGTGCTGCCAATGAAGGTCCGTCACGCGCTGGTCAAGTTGCTGAAAGGCCCCTACATCGACGGCGGCCGCGACGAGAAACTGTGGACCACGCTCCTGGACAACCAGCTGATCCTCCGCAGCCGACTCTCGGAGCTGTTCCTGTCATTGCAGTTGGACCATGACCGCAAGATCGCCGTCCTCCGTCCCGTTGACCCGGAGATCGTCGGCGCCAGCTCCCGGTCAAGCATCCTCCGGCAGCAGCGTGCACTGAGCCGCGTGGAAACCATCGTCCTGCTCCGCCTGCGCCTCCTCCTCGACCGCCACGTCACGGCCCAGACCGACCCCACCATCACCCGCGAAGAGATCTCGGACCTCGTGGCCAATTACACCCCCGCCGGCCAACAAGATGCCCTCCGCGACTCCGACGTCGTCACCCGCACCATCACCAAGCTCCTGGCCCGCCAACTCGTCCTCCCCACACCCCTGGACGACACGTACACGATTAGCAACGCCCTCCCGCTGGCCCTCCCGTTCGAAAACATCGGCGACATCCCAGCCCAAATCGAAGCCCTCGTGGCAGTAGCGGCTGACGAGTCGGGCACAGAGCCGTTATTGGACATCGACGCAGAGAACTCCGCATCAGACGAGGGCGACTCTGATGGTGGGGACGACGACGCCGAAGGGGCGAGGCCGGTATCCATCGCGCAGGCTTACGCAACTGACGCTGAAGGGACCACGAAGTGACCATCGCAAGCATGCTTCCGCTCGGCGAGCTGACGAACCCGGGTCAGATGCGTTTGGCTCTGGTACAGGTAGTCAACTGGGGCACCTTCCACGGGGCGCACACCATGCACGTGGACCGAAAAGGTACCCTGCTGACGGGCAATTCCGGCGTCGGCAAGTCCACGTTGTTCGACGCCATGCTGCGGGTGTTCGATGCCCGTCCACGCTCCAACGAGGCCGCTGCACAGCGTTCCGGTGGCGCAGTGGAGGACAAGAGGACCACGTTCACGTACATGCGCGGCAAGGTTGGTGATAAGGCCGTCGGTGATGGCTCGGCCAGTGCCTTCCAGCGCCCTGGTGCCACGTGGTCCGCCGTCGCGCTGACGTTCGATAACGCCGCTGGCACGAAGGTGACGGTCTCCGCGCTGTTTGACCTGCCCAAGAACGGCACGGAGTCGAGCGTCGGCCGGTTCTACGTGATCGACAGCAAGCCCCTAGACCTGGAGGCCATCGAGGGGATTGCCCAGAAGCGTTTCACCAAGGGCGCGCTGGAATCGATTTTCCCGGACGGCCAGGTGTTCGATGTGCACAAGGCGTTTGCTGAGCGTTTCCGCCGGCTGCTGGGCATCAATTCTGACCAGGCGCTTCCGTTGCTCCGCGTGATCCAGGCCGGCAAGGGACTTGGCGGCAGCGTCAACACATTCTTCCGGGACCAGGTGCTTGATGCCCCGGCCACGCTGGCTGCCGCGGATGATGTGGTGGAGGAATTCAGCAACCTCATGTCCATTCGGCAGCGGCTGGAGGACGTCCGGCAACAGCGCGATCAGCTGGCGCCGGTCCCTGGGCTGAACAAGGATTACGCGCAGGCGTTGCTGGACGCGAACCGCCTGCGTGAGCTGGCCGGCGAGGAATTCGAGGCGTACAAACAGCAGCTCGCTGTGACTGTGCACGCCAAAACGTTGGCGCGTTTCAAGGAGTTGGCGCAGTCCAAGGCGCAGGAACTCGCGGCTGAGCGCACGGTCCGGGACGACTTGGCCAAAGAGCTCCGTGATCTTGAGCTGGACTACAACAACCGTGGCGGCAACGCGATATCGGCGATCGAGCAGTCGCTGGAAAACGCTCGCGTGGGCTTGAAGTTGCGGCAACAAGTGGAGGACTCAGCCAAGAAGGCGCTGGCCGACGCCGGACTGAACATTGAGTGGTCAGCCGAGGGCTGGGATCAGGCTCATGAGCAGGCTGCTACCCGTTCGGCAGAGTTGAAGGACGATTCGGAGGCCTTGAAGGAGCTCCGTTTCGAGGCCTTCGACGGCCATGCAACCAAGAAACGCGAGCTGGCTGCGGCTGAGCAGGAGCTGCGTTCGCTGCGGTCGCGCAAGTCCCTCTTGCCGCCGTCGAGCATTGAAAACCGTGCAGCGATCGCAGCCGCAACGGGCATCCCCGAGGAACGGATGCCGTTCGGCGGTGAGCTCATCGATCTCGCCGAGGGCCAGGATCAGTGGCGTCCGGCCGCAGAGCGCGCGCTGCGCAACCTGGCCACCACGCTGCTGGTTCCGGGTGAACACTTCGCTGCGGTCACGCGGTACCTGAACGACAACACGGTGCGCGGCGCGCTGCGCGCGGTGGATGTGTCCAAGCCGCTCGCCGGTGGGGCGCTGGCCGTGGAAGACGTGTCCGACGGCGACCTCTTGACGAAGTTGAGCATTCTCACCTCGGGCGCCAATGCAGACGCCGGGGAATGGATCCGTGAGCGGATCGCGCTGGACTTCGCCTACCCGTGCGTTGAGGATCCCGACGAGTTGGCGTCGATGGACAAGGGCCTCAGCCTGGGTGGCGTGGTCAAGCGCAACCGGCACACCGTGGAGAAGGACGATCGGTTCACGAGCCGTCAGGACTACGTGCTGGGGTTCGACAACGCGTCGAAGCTGGAACTTGTGGCCGCCCGCGTGGGCGAGCTGGAAAACGAAATGGCCAAGGCCGCGGAATTGGCGCAGAGCCGTGAAGATTCCCACCAAGGCATGGCCCGGCAGTTGGAAGCCCTGCGCCGGGTGGCTGAGGACGAACGGCCGTGGGAGCAGGTTTCCGCAGCGGTAGCAGCAGATGAATTGGCCCGGATCGAGCAGCGCCTTGCCGATGCCTTGGCTGCGCAGGCGGATCTTGAACCGCTGCGCGCCAACATTGAGGCCGTTCGGGAAAAGCACCAGTCCTCCACAGGTGCCGCAGCTGTGCTGCAAAGCGAGTACAAAGCCCTCGACCACCAGATGACCACGGCTGACGGCCTGCTCGATGCGGCGAGGTTGAAGCTTGAGCAAGCACCGCCGTCGGGCTCTACCGTTGCCGCTTTGGAACCGTACTTCGCTGGCGCCGCCGACGTTACGCAGCTCTACGAGCTGGACAACCTCGCCAATAGCGTTCGCAACAAACTGCTCGATGAGTTGCACGCAGCGGAGTCGCGGAGCCAAGCGACCGCCGAGCGGCTTACGCGCATTTTCGAGGGCTTCGTGCGCGACTGGGGTAGCGCCATCAGTGCCGACCATGGCACGTCGATCGGGGCAGCCGGGGACTTCGAATCCCGGTACCACGCGATCGTGAGCGACGGTTTGCCGGCCCAAGAGGCCGAATTCCGGTTGTTCTTCAACCAGCGCACGCACGAGTCCTTCAGTACGCTCCTGCATCTGCTGGACGAGGAACGGCGCAGCATCACAAGCCGCATCCTGCCGCTCAATGGCATCCTCTCCGAGGTCAACTTCCACGAGGGCAGCTTCCTGGAACTGGACATCAAGCAAACGCTTCCGGCCACGGCCAAACAGTTCAAGGATGCGATCCAGAATGCGCTGAAAGCCAAGCACACGCGCCCGTCGCGCAGCGCTGCTGCCACGGCTTCAGACGTTGACGACGACGCCGAGCTCACCGCCCGCTACAAGTCGCTGGAAACCTTGGTGAAGAGGCTCGGATCGCAGACCCCGGAGGACCGCCGCTGGCGTGCCGAGGTGTTGGACGTCCGCGGGCACTTGTTTATCCAGTGCAAGGAGCACCGGGAGGTGGCCGCGAAGTCGGCGAAGACCGGCAAGGCGGGCAAGAAGAAGACCGAAGTCTTCATGCATGCCGATACCGGGTCCATGTCCGGTGGTGAGCGCCAGCGTTTCACAGCGTTCATCATGGCCGCCGCCTTGAGCTACCAGTTAGGCATCGCGGAGCAGGGCTTCACCACCTACGGCACCGTGATGATGGACGAGGCCTTCGTCCTGGCCTCCGAGGAATTCGCAGGTGCTGGCATCAAGGCGCTCCACGAGTTCGGATTCCAGTTGTTGCTCGCCGCGCCTGAAAACGTGATCGACCTGTCGCGGCACCTCGGCTCCGTCACGGAAATCCTTCGGGACAAGCGCACCAATCGATCGGGCGTCCTGACCGCTCCCGTCATTGCAGGCCCGGGAGAGCCTGGCGCGTGGCGGTCCGAGGCGAACCCCGTGGACATTGTCCTCCGATAAAGCAACGCGGGGTCACTTATGGTCCATGGTGGAGACCCTAATGGGCAATAAGTGCCCCCGCGTTGCCTTTAGCGGGTGGAGGTCCCGCGGACCCGGTCCAGGAACTGGGCAGTCCGTTCCTCCAGGCCGGCGATTTGCCGAACCACGACGACGGCCGGGTCCGGGTTGATCTCGTTGACCGGCGGTTCCTTGCGGACGTTGGAACTGCAACCAAACTCGGCGCAAATCAGTGTCCCTACGGTGTTGCCGTCCTTGCCGGACTGTCCGGCCTTTTTGGCAACCCACAGGTAGACGTCGTCCTTGGAGAAAACGTCCCGGCACAGTTCACAAAGGACCACGCGCTTCTTCCCCGAACCACCCTCAGGAGCCCGCAGCATGATTCCCGTGAGCTGTCCCCTGTGGGAGACCACCAGGTAACCGCGTTGCGGCATCTTCTCATCGCGCCAGCCGAGGAACTCCAGGTTGTCCCATTCGATGGTTTCAATATCGCGGGGAAGGTTGAGCTTGGCGGCCTCGGAGCGGCTGGCATTGATGAATGATGAACGGATTTGTTGGGCAGTGATTTTCTGCATGGCAAAGCTTCTTTCGGGGTTGATCGACGTCGCGCAAACAGTAGGGCGCGAAGTGGCAAGGAGCGTCGGTCATCCGTGAAGGCAGGCATAGCGAAGGAAACCCCGCGTGCTTGGGGTGCTTACCTGGAGTGCTTGTACCTAGAGGGATGCCGACGTGTGAGGAAGTGCCAAGCAGGCCAAAATGGCCACCTCGCCAACCATGGCTGCAGCAACTGATGCAGTGCGCACGCTCATCTCCTCGTCGTTCTCTTTGGAAGCGGTAGTCCGCTGCCGATATCTTAGCAATGCCGCGCCAGGCAGGGATTACGTGACGCAAACGTTTCGTAATTCTTCGAAGGCTAGGCTAGCCTTACTTAGGTTCGCATCACTTACCCTAAGGAGTCCCGTGGCTTCCCTTCTTCCACGCCGCGCCCTGCTGAAGACTGCAGGCACCGCGACAGCCGCCCTGGCCGCCGTCGCCTTTTCCCTCACCGGCTGCTCCACCGGCCCCACAACGTCCACCCCGGCGTCCGAGCAAGCTGTAAGCGCCCAGTTCCCTGTGACCATCAAGCATGCTTTCGGTGAGACCACCATCAAGGAACAGCCCAAGCGTGTCGTCACCATCTCATGGGTCAACGACGACGTCGCGATCGCGCTGGGCGTTGTGCCCGTAGGCGTTCCGAAGAACGAGTGGGGCAACAACGACAAAGGCTCCACCCCGTGGAAGGATGCAGCGCTGGAGAAGCTCGGGGCCGGCTTCGGCACCGACAAGGCCCCGGTCCAGTTCTCCGAGGCCGATGGCATCAACTTCACCGAGATCGCAAAGCTCAACCCGGACGTCATCCTCGGCGCCTACTCCGGCCTCGAAGAAGCCGACTACAAGAAGCTTTCGGAGATCGCCCCCGTAGTGGCCTACCCGGAGCTGGCTTACGGAACGCCGTGGCAGGAAAGCACCACAATCATCGGCAAGGCCCTCGGCAAGGAGGCCGAAGCCAAGAAGCTGATTGAAGACACCGAGGCCACCATCAAGGACAAGGCATCCAAGTTCCCGCAGATCGCCGGAAAAACCTTCATCTATGGCAACGTCGATCCCGCAGAGCCTGCATCGAACGGCTTCTACACCGCCAACGACAACCGTCCGCGCTTCCTCTCCGAAATCGGCATGAAGCTCGCCCCGGTCGTAGAGAATGCCTCGGGCGACTCCAAGGAATTCTTCGTCCCGTGGTCTGCCGAAAAGGCCAACGAGCTCGAAGCCGATGTCTTCGTAACCTGGGTCGCTGATGACGCCACAGCCGCAACCATCAAGGCCGACCCGCTCCTGGGCCAGATCCCGGCCATCAAGAAGGGCTCCTTCATTACCGACGCCGACCAAACCCTGACGCTGTCCCTCTCTGCCTCCTCGCCGATCAGCCTGCCGTGGGCGCTGGACACGTTCCTGCCGCGGTTGGCGAGCGCGGCGGACGCAGCCGCCGCAGCCGGTAAGTAACTGCAATGAAACTGAGTACGACGACGGCGGCTTCCGCAGGGCAGGATACCGGCACCTTGGTGCCGGGCAGCCAGCGAGGCATCAGCCCTCGGACCGACGCAGCCGGTGGGGGAACCGGCGCGCGAACAGCAGGCAAGCGCACCGCCTGGCTGCTGGTCGCCGTCGTCGTACTCGCATTAACCTGCGCCGCATCCCTGGCGATCGGCGCGCGCGGTCTTCCCCTGGCAACCATTTGGGAAGCCGTCACCAACTTCAATCCGCAAGACGGCAACCACGCCGTGGTCATTGCCCGAATTCCCCGCACAGTGCTTGGCTTGCTCGCGGGTGCTGCGCTTGGCTTGGCTGGCGCAGCGATGCAGGGCGTGGCCCGGAACCCGTTGGCCGACCCCGGCATCCTGGGCCTGAACGCCGGTGCGGCCCTCGCCGTGGTGACCGGCATCTATGTTTTTGGCGTCAGCTCGCTGACCGGCTACATCTGGTTCGCCTTCTTCGGTGCCGCAGCTGCCGCCGTCGTCGTCTATGCGATCGCCTCAACGGGCCGTGACGGTGCGACGCCGGTCAAGCTCGCCCTCGCGGGGGCGGCACTGAGCGCTGGCCTGTTCTCGCTCATGAACGTCATCCTGGTCTCAAGTCAGGACACCCTGGACCGATTCCGGTTCTGGCAGGTAGGCAGCATCGGCGGCCGCGACTGGTCCGTCCTCCTGCCGGCACTGCCCTTCCTGGCGGTCGGCGCGGTGATCGTCCTTGCAGGCGGGCGTATCCTTAACAGCCTTGCTCTGGGCGACGACATTGCGCGGGGCCTTGGCCAGAACGTCGCGCTGGCTCGGGGCATCACCGGGCTGGGCATCGTGCTGCTCTGCGGATCAGCCACCGCCCTGGCCGGGCCGATTGGGTTTGTTGGCCTGGTGATTCCGCACGCGGTCCGCTCCCTGATCGGGCCGGACTACCGCTGGATCCTGCCATTCTCCGTGATCTCTGCCCCCATCCTGCTCATTCTCGCCGACATGATCGGCCGGGTGGTCCTGCTTCCCGGAGAAGTTCCGGCCGGCATCATGACGGCGCTTGTTGGAGCACCTGTCTTCGTCTGGCTCATCCGCCGCGGAAAGGGGGCCGGACTGTGAGCGCCCTCGATTCCCGCGCCGAGATGGCAGTTAATACCAATGATTCCCGCAAACATCCGCATTATCTGCCATCTCGCGTGCTGAGCCCGACGCTTTTCCTGGGCCTGGCTGTCGTCGTCATGTTCGCGGTGTATGTGCTCCTGGGCAGCTACACCGTGACCATCCCGGACTTCTTCAAGATCGTCACCGCACACTTGGCCGGCGGCGAGAAGATCCCCGGCGCCAGTTTCATCGTGATGGAGCACAAGCTGCCCCGCGCTGTTGTTGGCACTCTGATCGGCGTGGCATTCGGCCTGTCCGGGGCACTTTTCCAGACCATGCTCCGCAACCCGCTCGCGAGTCCGGACATCATCGGCATCAGCTATGGCGCCAGCGCGGCAGCCGTGACGGCAATCGTGATTTTCGGCGCTGGTGGAGCCGTGGTCTCGTGGGCCGCACTAGGTGGGGCACTCGGAGTTGCGGCCATCATCTATGCGATTTCGCGGGGAGGCCGGTCCCGCGGGGGAAACCGGGGCAACGCTGCGGGCAACCGCCTCATTCTTGCGGGTGTGGCCATTGCCGCCGCACTGACCGCGGTGGTCAACTTCCTCATGACCCGCGCGGACATCCGCACGGCCGCGGAAGCGCTCGTATGGCTCAACGGTTCACTGAATTCGGCCAATTGGGAGCGCATCGCCGTGCTGGCTGCATCGTTGCTGGTCCTGGTGCCGGCCGTCATGGCCCTGGCCGGCCCGCTGCGCATCCTGGAACTCGGCGACGACGCCGCTGCGGGGCTTGGCATCAAGGTCGACGCCGCGCGGCTGGGACTGGTGCTGACCGCCGTCGGACTTGCCGCCGTCGCGACCGCCGCCGCCGGTCCGGTAGCGTTTGTCGCCTTCCTGGCGGGATCGATTGCCCGCCGCCTCGTGCGTAAACCAAGCCTCCCGGCGTCGGCCTTCACCGGTGCGTTAATCGTGCTCGCCGCAGACTTCGTTGCCTCCAACATTGCCCCCCTGATCCTCGACGGAACCGTCCTCCCGGTCGGCGTCATCACAGGCGCCCTGGGCGCCCCGTTCCTGCTGTGGCTGCTGGTCACGTCGAACCGAAAGGAAGCCTGACATGGCCGTCCTTAATGCCAAGGACCTGACGCTGCAATACGAGCAACGGAGGGTTGTTGAAGGTCTCTCCACCGAAATCCCGGAGGGCAAAGTGACCATGATCGTGGGCGCCAACGCCTGCGGCAAGTCCACGCTCCTGCGCGGGTTGTCGCGACTGCTCAAGCCTGCCGGTGGTGCCGTTACACTCGACGGCAAGGACATCCACTCCCGTCCCGCCCGCGAACTCGCCCGTACGCTTGGCCTGCTGCCGCAGCACCCCACCGCGCCGGATGGGATCACAGTCCGCGACCTCGTGGGCCGCGGGCGGTACCCGCACCAAGGGTTTTTCCGGAGTTGGACCGCGGGTGACGACGCCGCGGTGCAGCGCGCGCTCGAAGCCACCGCAACGCTGGAACTCGCTGAGCGAAGCGTCGACGAACTGTCCGGCGGTCAACGGCAGCGCGTCTGGATCGCGATGGCCTTGGCTCAGGAGACGGAAGTCCTCCTGCTGGACGAGCCCACCACCTACCTAGACCTCGCACACCAGGTGGAAGTCCTGGACCTCGTAACCGACCTCAACCGCAGCCGCGGCACCACCGTGGCGATCGTCCTCCACGACCTCAACCTGGCCGCCCGCTACGCAGACCACGTCATTGCCATGAAGGGCGGGTGCATCGTGGCCGAAGGCCCTGCTCCCGACGTAGTGACGGAGGAACTGGTCTACAACGTCTTTGGTCTGGAATCCCGTGTGGTTCCAGACCCCATTTCAGGCACGCCCCTCATCGTCCCGATCGGACGCCACCACGCACAGCCCGCTTCAACCAACGAACTGGAGATCGCCTCATGAGTGCACAGCCGACACGGGCCACCGCGACTACCGCAGTGGAGCCCATGACCCTGGCCTTCGACGTCACAGTGACCGCGGTGCAGGAGCTGGGGCCGAACTTCCGTCGGATCACGTTCGGTGGCTACTCCCTGCGCGGCTTCGGCGTGGCAGGTGACACTTTGGACCTCCGTGTGAAGTTGATGATTCCTTCCTTGGACGAGGCCGGACAGCAGATCCCGCTGCCGGAATTCAAGATGGAAGAAGCCGGTTGGTACCAGGAATGGCTGGCCATGGATGCTGCCGTGCGGGGAGCCATGCGCACCTACACCGTTCGTTCGGAACGCCTTGATGCCGTGTACCCGGAGATCGACATCGACTTCGTCATGCACTTCGAGGACGGCCACGGCGGCCCTGCCGCCAGCTGGGCGAAGGCGGCGAAGCCCGGTGACGCCCTCACCATCATCGGCCCCAACAACCGCGCAGCCCAGTGCACCACAGCCGGAGCCTACGGCGGCATCGAATGGCGGCCTGGCCTTGCACAGCGTGTACTGCTGGCCGGCGACGAAACCGCAGTCCCCGCCATCAGCGCGATCCTTGAAAGCCTGCCCGCCGACATGACCGGCCACGCGTTCCTCGAGGTACCCGAAGCCGGGGATTTCCAGGACATCAGCACCGCCGCCGACATCGAAATCACTTGGCTGGCCCGGGGTGCAGCCATCGGACGCTCCCGTCCCCACGGCGAACTCCTCAAGGAAGCCGTTGCAAAGGCCGTTCCCGTGCCGGGCTGGGTTGGCCTCAAGTGCACTGAAGCCGCTGCTGGACCCGAGCCTGAAGACGTCAATGTCGACCAGGAAATCCTCTGGGAAACCCCGCAACGCATGGACGCCGCAGCCATCGAAGCCAGCAAGAACCCCACCCTTCCCGCCGGCGCGCTGCCGTTCTACGCGTGGATCGCGGGGGAGGCCTTCGTCATCAAGGAAATGCGGCGGTACCTGGTGCGGGACGTTGGTATCGACCGCAAGCAAGTGGCGTTCATGGGTTACTGGCGACGGGGCAAATCGGAGGGGTAAGCGTTCTGTTCCGCAGGGTCCGCCGCAGAGACGGTTTTGCCGTCGCCTTCCGATGCTCTCTCACTTCCTGTCGGTTTTTGACGGTTGCTCTCTCACTTCCTGTTCGTCCTGTTCACTTTGGGTTGGTGGGGGTGTAACCGCAGGGGGTTACCGTGGCCGGATGCGGGACGGTTACGCGGCTGGGAAAAACGGACGACGGCGGTATGTCGCCCTTGGAGATTCCTTCACCGAGGGTGTGGGGGACCCAAGTAAGGTCCTGCCCAATGGGGTCCGCGGCTGGGCCGACAGGGTGGCCGAGAAGTTGGCGAAGGCGCAGCCGGGCTGGGAGTACGCGAATCTCGCCGTGCGCAGCAAGAGGCTCCGGCACATCATCGATGAACAACTCGAGCCGGCACTTGCCATGCAACCCACGCTCGTCACTCTCTACGCTGGCGGAAACGACATCCTCGATTTCGGCACGGACATGGACGAGCTCCTCAATAACTATGAAGAGCTGGTCGCCCGGCTCGCCGAAACCGGAGCCACGCTGGTCCTCTTCACTGGCTTTGACGTGAAGGTCTCAGCCGTCCTGGAACCGTTTAAGAAACGCAACACCTTGTACAACCAGCGGGTCCGCGACGTGGCCGCGAAATACGGGGCCATATTGGTGGATTACTGGTGCTTCGACGCCTACAAAGACTCACGGATGTGGGCATCGGACCGCCTTCACATGTCCAAAGCGGGCCACAAGTACCTGGCAGCCCAAGTCCTGGACCACTTGGGAGTCCCGCACAAGATTTCTCCGAAGGAGTGGGAACCGCCCACGCGCGTGGGACTCCGCGAATGGGAACGCAGGCAGCGCCGCTGGATCCACGACTGGGTTCTGCCACTGTTTGGACGCAAACTACGCGGAGTCACCCTGGGAGACGCGCTGAGTCCGCGTTGGCCGCAACCGGTGAAAGTCCCACGCAAGGGTGGCCTGAAGAAGCTGATGGAAAAGCGGCAGGCTACGCGGTGAAGCTTCCAGCAAATCTCAGCTGTCCAGCAGGACTTCGTAGCCCTCGGCCACGCTGGTCGCCGTGAATTCGATGATCTCGAACTCGGCTACTCCGTTGCTGTAGAACGGATCCTTGGCCAGCGAGTCATCCAGCGTTGCCCGGTCCACCTTGGACAGCAACACACCTCCGGTGGCTGGAACGCGACGTCCCGACGCGAGGAACACACCGGCGTCGAACGCGTCCTTAAGCCAGGCCATGTGGCCTGGCCGGTGGAAGTCGACGATTTCGTCGGGAACTTTGTAGGTCAGGGAGACAACAAACATGCCGCCAGCCTATCGGTTGCGGCTGAAGCGGGGCCGGGCAAACCGGCTAATTCTCCTAAGATGGATCCATGACTGAACCCCGCTGGCTCAATGCCGACGAACGCCGTGCATGGTTGGCCCTCTTGAGTATCAACACCCTGCTCCCCTCGGCGTTGGATACGCAGCTTCAGTCTGCTGGAAAATTGTCGTTGTTCGACTACAACGTCTTGGCGATGCTCTCGGAAACCGAGGGCCGGTATCTGCCCATGAGCGAGCTCGCCGCGCGCACCAGTGCCTCGCTATCGCGCCTGTCGCATGTGGTCACCAAACTCCAGAAGCGCGGCTGGGTGGAACGCCAGGCACACCCTCGTGACGCCCGCGTCACTGTCGCCCACCTGACCGAGGCTGGCATGTCCACCGTTGTGGCCCTCGCTCCAGGCCACGTTGAGTCCGTACGGGCGCTGATGCTCGATTCGCTCTCGCCCGACGACGTCGCGGACCTCGCGCGCATCGGCGAGAAAATCGTCTCCCGGCTGGACAATAACCACTGGATCCTGCGCGAGTCGTAGCTCTATCCGTGTTTTTACGCAGGGGTCGAGCTAGTGGCAGACTGACGGCATGGATTTTTCTGCCCGCTATGTTGCCTTGGGGGATTCCTTCACCGAGGGCGTCGGCGATGACGACCCCACCGGCCCCAACGGTGTCCGGGGGTGGGCAGACGTCGTTGCCCGGCAACTGGCCCACAGCAACGAGGACTTCGGCTATGCCAACCTCGCCATCCGCGGCAGGAAGCTCCGCCAAATCATGGCAGAACAAGTGGACGCCGCCGTCGCAATGAAACCCACGTTGGTGACGATGTACGCGGGAGCCAACGACATCCTGCGGCCCAAGGTCGATATTGACTCGCTTTTGGAGGATTACGGCGCCGGCATCGCCAAGTTAAGCGCGACCGGCGCCACCGTTGTGCTCTTCACGGGATTCGATGCCCGCGGTTCGAAGGTTTTTAGCACGATGCGGGGCCGGACCGCGATCTACAACGAGCTGCTCCGTGAAATTGCCGAGAACCATGGTGCCCTCCTGGTGGATTACTGGCGGTTCGATGAGTACTACGACGTCAGGATGTGGGCGCAGGACCGGATGCACATGTCGACCGCGGGCCACGTTAATATGGCAAAGCGGGTGCTGGACGTCCTGGAGCATGAGCACGTGCTTGAAGTCCCCGACCTCGCTCCGCTTCCCACATTGAACCGGTCCGAAGCTATCCGGGCGAACGCGCGCTGGGTCCGGGAATTCGCTGGCCCTTGGGTGATGCGCCGCGTGCGGGGTACGTCGTCGGGCGATGGACTGAGCCCGAAGTATCCGTCCCTGATCCGCCCGGTGTAGTTGAGGCCGGGCTCAGGCAGCGTTACGGAATCCTGGCGTGGCGAGCATGGTTCCGGTCCTGCCAACCGCGAGCACTTCGACGCCCCACTTCTCAACCGCTTGATCCAAAGTGGGCGGCCCGCCTGAGACGATCGCCGTGGCCAGGACATCAGCCGTGACAATGTCCTGCGCCGCCACGGAAACCTGAAGGAACTCCGGGCGCCCTGGGCCAACCGCCCAGATGTGTTCTCCCCGTTCAGCCGATCCTGACGTCGCCAGGGCTCTCATTCCGCCGTCGGCTGAGCCGCTTAGGCTGTACGTGCCCAGCAACGTCTGGCGGTCGAATGGATCCACAATGCCGGCCAGCCAGGGTTCACGAACCTCACGTGAGGCACTCGAAGGTCCTGGCGATCCACTCACCAGTACGTCCCCTCCGGCGTTGAGGCACCAGTCGCGCAGTCCAAGCGCAATCAAGGACAGCTCAGCCTCGCGCATGGCGTGGGCTTTCACGATCCCCGACAGGTCCAATGTGCCGTCCGGTCGTTCAGCAGTGAACGCACCGTTGGTGGCCAACCGCCATTCGGAGGCCTCTACATAACGGGCCTGCATTGACTCCGAGGCATACGCCAATGCCAGCTCGCCCCGCGCCAGACGGCTCGCTTCGGACCCCTCCCGGTAGAGGCTGAAAGTCAGGTCGAGCTGCGTGAATATCTCTTCCACGACGTCGACGGCGGACTCCAGTTCGTCGACAGCCGTCTGGGGCGAGGTGCCGCTCGCCACAGTCAAGCTCACCACGGTGCCCATGCTGCGGAACGTACGCGCCCGGAGCTGTTCGACGTTAAAAGTTGGCTGCATCGAGGGCCGCCTGGAGGGAGGTGAGATAGGCCTCGCTTGTGACCGTCGCGCCACCGACGGTTTGTACGTTGGCTGATTGGGCCTGCAGGACTTCGGAACGCAGTACCGGGGCAGCACGGCTGCTGATCTGTGCCGACTTCCGTTCGGCATCCGTGAGCTGCAGGGCAGTGACTTCGGTGATCTTTCCGTTTTGGATTGTCACCTGCACTTGGACCGGGCCGAAACGGGTCTGGACCGACGCGCCGTCGTAGGTTGCCGCCGTCGAGCTTCCCGCGTTGTTGCCGCCCTTGGCAGGGGTGTTGCCGTTCGTGGCCGAACCGCCTGCCGTGGCGCTGCTGCTCAGGCTGGTGGTGGTGGATGTGCCTGTTTCGGCCACATGGGCTCCCGATTGCCAGCCTGCGAGCAGGATGCCCGCGGACGCCAGGGCTGTTGCCATTGCTGCCCGGATTCTCACCAGTCGAACCTTTCGTAGTGGAGTTGTTCCGCAGGTAGACCCGCGGACTGTAGATCCTGGACCACGTTGCTGGCCCAGCTGGCCGGGCCGCAGAGATACACGTCGGCGTTGGCCACGTCAGGGACATAGGAACGGATCGTGCAACCGGCCTGGACAGCCGATTGGGGGAGCCATGAGCCGGGACCTGCGGAGCGCGGACCGGTGAGGTGGAAGAGGGTTGCACCCCGGGTTTGGCAAAGGGCCATGATTTCCTGCCCGAGGAAGAGCTCCGATTCGTCGTGTCCGCGCAGCAGGACCGTTGCGTTGCCTGGCTCGAACGGCGTGGATTCGAGCAGCGCGCGGAGGGGTGTAATGCCGATGCCTGCGCCGATGAGGACTACTTTGTTGCGGCTCCTCGCTGCTGTGCTGAAGATTCCGTATGGTCCTTCGATGGCAACTTTGGTACCTGGTTTGAGCCGTGCCAGGCGGGCTGAGCCGTCGCCGAGGTTCCGGACGGTGATGCGCAATTTTCCAGGCGCCGAAGCCGTGCCTGGGACGGGCTCGGCGGAGAGGCTGAATGGGTGCGGCTGCCACCAATAGCCCGGGACCAGGAACCGCCAGAAGAAGAACCTGCCGCCGGAACCGGCCAGCTCGTTCAGGTGCAGCCCGGTCATTTCAATGCTGAACACGTCGGATGAGACCCGAACGACGCGGCTCACCGTGAGTTGGTGCCGGAACGTCGCCGCGATGGGCTCGATGACCCGGTTGTAGAGCAGGGCAGCGCCGGTCGCGATACAGATGGCCAACCAGTACCAGCGTTGCCACGTACCTTCCGCGAATAGTCCACCCACGCTGAACTGGTGGGGTATGGCGGTGGCAACGGCCGCATACGTCAGCAGATGAACCACGTACCAGAACTCGTACGGGAAGCGCCGGCGCACTGCCACCAGCGACGTCACCACAACGGCGATAAACAACACCATCGAAACGAACGCCAACCACATGTCCGGTACGTTGACCCAGAGGGAGATTGACTCGCTGATCGGGTCCAGTCCTTCGGCCGCGCCGTACCCAATGGCTATGAAGATTCCGTGCGCGAGGAGCAGATACAGCGCGGGCTTGCCCAGTGATTTGTGGATCTCCACTGCGCGGTCATGGCCAAAAGTGTTGTCGATAAAGGGGATCCGGGCCGCGAGGAGCACCATGAGGAGCACCAGGTCCATGCCAACCAATCCGGCCACGATTCCCAGGGCCGTTGCCGCTCCTGCGAGAGAGGAAAATCCGCTTGCACCGCCGTCGGCCAGCCACAAAGCCACTGCCGCCACCGGCGACAACCACCCAAGGAAACCGAGGATGTCGGCCCGGGCCCGCCGCCGTCGGGCTTGCATCCGAAAGAGTTCGACGGCGGCTGGTGCCGTCAATGGGCCCGGCGCCGCGGACTGGTCGGCACGCGAAACACGTGAGAGAAGCGATGTCATGATCCAAGACTCGCCAAGCATCCTTTCGTTCTGCTGTGAAAGGCCTTGGGGAGGCCTTATGATTCCTGATTGGTCTTAATTTGGCCTGACCCGTAGAATAGTTAGGCGCTAGGTAGTGCGGATCGTGTGCAATTGCTCCGGTTGGCGGTGAAGTCAGTCTGACTGACATCCCGATGGCCGGTAGTTAGGGGCTCAAGTTGCGTGCATTCCTGTATTCGCCCGGTATCCCAGGACTTCTTCCAGTGGTTTCCACTGCACGGTTCTGAGGCCCAACCTTCTTCGCCGCATTTGATGCGGAAACTACCGAAATGGTTTGGATCGGACGCGAACGCTGCCTGTCGCACGGTAACGCAGGAACATCTGCACGCCGTTACATTCAATCTTTGGAGGAGAGTCATGGCAGCACACTGCCAAGTGACCGGGGCCGAGCCGGGCTTTGGACACAGCATTTCGCACTCGCACCGCCGCAACAAGCGTCGGTTCGACCCGAATATTCAGAAGAAGCGCTACTGGGTTCCGTCCCTGCGCCGTAACGTCACCCTGACCCTGTCAGCCCGTGGCATCAAGACCATCGACGTACGCGGCATCGACTCTGTCGTCGCCGACATCCTGGCACGAGGAGTAAAGCTCTAATGGCAAAGGACAAGGACGTACGTCCGATCATCAAGCTGAAGTCCACCGCGGGCACGGGTTACACCTACGTAACGCGCAAGAACCGTCGTAACGACCCGGACCGTCTGGTCCTGAAGAAGTACGACCCCAAGATCCGCCAGCACGTCGAATTCCGAGAGGAGCGCTAAACACATGGCAAAGAAGTCCAAGATTGCTCGCAACGAGCAGCGCAAGGTCATTGTTGAGCGTTACGCTGCCAAGCGTCTCGAACTGAAGAAGACCCTGGTTGACCCCAACGCGACTGACGAAGCACGCGAAGCTGCACGCCTCGGCCTGCAGAAGCTGCCCCGCAACGCCTCCCCGATCCGTCTGCGTAACCGCGACCAGATCGACGGCCGTCCCCGCGGCACCTTCCAGAAGTTCGGTATCTCCCGTGTTCGCTTCCGCGACATGGCTCACCGCGGTGAGCTCCCGGGTATCACCAAGTCTTCCTGGTAATCACGAAGCTCTGAAAGGGCCGGTAACTGTTATGGTTGCCGGCCCTTTCTGCGTTTAAGCGTGCTTGTTGCTGAAGGAGGCTGGGTGGTTGCTGCGAAGGCGGACGGTTGGTGCGAAGGCGGCGGTCATCCTCTGCGCGTTCGCTCGTGCCTCGCTTGGACGCGCGCTGCCGGGTGACCGCCTCCTTTGGTTGTTCTCTCACGTCCTGACGTTTTTTGAGCATCGCTCTCTCACGTAATCGTTGTTTTCGAGCATCGTTCTCTCACATTGCGACGGGTGGGGGGTGTTCTCTCACGTCGTGAGGTTTTTTGGGCGTCGCTCTCTCGGGTAGTCGTGGTTTTTGGTGGGGTTGTTGGGGACGTTCGACGGCGGTAGTTGGCGTTAGTGCCTGGCGGCCTGGGTCGTGGGGCTTGACCCGTGTGACGGGCTTCACGGTAGTTGTTTTGGCGATTCCGGGCTGGTGCTAAGCCCTGGATGGGGGTGTTTGGCGTGTGTTTGCGGGGTTTTTGGGTGGTGTTGGGGTGGATTTGTGTGGGGGCTTGTGGGCGTGTAATGTCTTCTGAGTCGCCGCGAGTGAGACAGCTTGGAGCTGGAAGCCGTGGGGGCCGACCCCCTTTGATAACAGCCTGGAATATGGCGCGCTTTTGGGCGTGCGGGTAGCCGGGTGGGGCCGAGGATCGGATCGGGAATCGCGGGAACGCTGATTTGCCAGGATGCGGTTGTTCGGGTAAGTTTGAAAAGTTGCTCCGGAGCGATCCAGTGGCCCGTTTGGGTTGGTGGTGGTACAGCTTTGGAATAGTGACCTGTTGTTTGAGAACTCAATAGTGTGCCAAGTTTGTTGATGCCGATTGTTTTATTGATTGGTTGAAATTATGGCCGGATTGCTGCGCACCCCCGTGTGTGGTGGTCTGGTTTTCAGCTGGTTTCGAATTTTGTGCAGCCATGGTCCGTCGTTATTTCCGGTGGGTGTGGTTGTGTCTGTTTGATTTTTTTGTTTTCAACGGAGAGTTTGATCCTGGCTCAGGATGAACGCTGGCGGCGTGCTTAACACATGCAAGTCGAACGATGATCTCCAGCTTGCTGGGGGGATTAGTGGCGAACGGGTGAGTAACACGTGAGTAACCTGCCCTTGACTCTGGGATAAGCCTGGGAAACTGGGTCTAATACCGGATATGACTCCTCATCGCATGGTGGGGGGTGGAAAGCTTTTGTGGTTTTGGATGGACTCGCGGCCTATCAGCTTGTTGGTGGGGTAATGGCCTACCAAGGCGACGACGGGTAGCCGGCCTGAGAGGGTGACCGGCCACACTGGGACTGAGACACGGCCCAGACTCCTACGGGAGGCAGCAGTGGGGAATATTGCACAATGGGCGAAAGCCTGATGCAGCGACGCCGCGTGAGGGATGACGGCCTTCGGGTTGTAAACCTCTTTCAGTAGGGAAGAAGCGAAAGTGACGGTACCTGCAGAAGAAGCGCCGGCTAACTACGTGCCAGCAGCCGCGGTAATACGTAGGGCGCAAGCGTTATCCGGAATTATTGGGCGTAAAGAGCTCGTAGGCGGTTTGTCGCGTCTGCTGTGAAAGACCGGGGCTCAACTCCGGTTCTGCAGTGGGTACGGGCAGACTAGAGTGCAGTAGGGGAGACTGGAATTCCTGGTGTAGCGGTGAAATGCGCAGATATCAGGAGGAACACCGATGGCGAAGGCAGGTCTCTGGGCTGTAACTGACGCTGAGGAGCGAAAGCATGGGGAGCGAACAGGATTAGATACCCTGGTAGTCCATGCCGTAAACGTTGGGCACTAGGTGTGGGGGACATTCCACGTTTTCCGCGCCGTAGCTAACGCATTAAGTGCCCCGCCTGGGGAGTACGGCCGCAAGGCTAAAACTCAAAGGAATTGACGGGGGCCCGCACAAGCGGCGGAGCATGCGGATTAATTCGATGCAACGCGAAGAACCTTACCAAGGCTTGACATGAACCGGAAAGACCTGGAAACAGGTGCCCCGCTTGCGGTCGGTTTACAGGTGGTGCATGGTTGTCGTCAGCTCGTGTCGTGAGATGTTGGGTTAAGTCCCGCAACGAGCGCAACCCTCGTTCTATGTTGCCAGCGGTTCGGCCGGGGACTCATAGGAGACTGCCGGGGTCAACTCGGAGGAAGGTGGGGACGACGTCAAATCATCATGCCCCTTATGTCTTGGGCTTCACGCATGCTACAATGGCCGGTACAAAGGGTTGCGATACTGTGAGGTGGAGCTAATCCCAAAAAGCCGGTCTCAGTTCGGATTGGGGTCTGCAACTCGACCCCATGAAGTCGGAGTCGCTAGTAATCGCAGATCAGCAACGCTGCGGTGAATACGTTCCCGGGCCTTGTACACACCGCCCGTCAAGTCACGAAAGTTGGTAACACCCGAAGCCGGTGGCCTAACCCTTGTGGGGGGAGCCGTCGAAGGTGGGACCGGCGATTGGGACTAAGTCGTAACAAGGTAGCCGTACCGGAAGGTGCGGCTGGATCACCTCCTTTCTAAGGAGCTGCTAACAACTGCTGGTGTCCGTGTATGCGGGTGCGTGGTGGTTGTCAGTGTTGCCCATTGCGCAGGCGTCTGTTCTGCGGTGGGTGCTCATGGGTGGAATATCAACGAATCAAAGTTTTTTGGCATGGCCTTTACCGGTTGTGTCCTGGTGCCAGTACGGCAACGCCTTTTTCTGCTTTTGTGGTGGTGGGGTGTTGTCAGGAACGTGCCGGGGCGTGGATTGTGTGGGTTGTGTTTGGCGCACTGTTGGGTCCTGAGGCAACAGGACCTTTTTGCAGCAATGCAGGGGGGCACAGTTCTGGTGTTTCTTCTTGTTCCTGCTTCCGGTATTGCCGGTCACTGTTATCAGCCCCGTGTTGTGGGTTGTGGTGTCCGGGGGTCTGGTTGATGGGGTTGTTGTTTGAGAACTACATAGTGGACGCGAGCATCTAGAACACACACACGTGTGTGTGTGTTCTTACAGCAATTTCTTATGAATGAACCTTGGGCCCAAGTGGCGCATGGTTCTCTCGAGTAAGTTTATTGATCTTGTGTGGTCAAGTTTTTAAGGGCACACGGTGGATGCCTTGGCATTAGGAGCCGAAGAAGGACGTAGGAATCTGCGATAAGCCTGGGGGAGTTGATAACCGAGCGTTGATCCCAGGATGTCCGAATGGGGAAACCCCGCACAACGCTGCAAGGTGATTGTGTGACCCGCATCTGAACACATAGGGTGCGTGGGGGGAACGCGGGGAAGTGAAACATCTCAGTACCCGCAGGAAGAGAAAACAAGAGTGATTCCGTTAGTAGTGGCGAGCGAACGCGGATCAGGCTAAACCGTTTCCATGTGTGATAGCCGGCGGGCGTTGCATGGGCGGGGTTGTGGGACTTTCCGTACTGGTTCTGCCGGACTGGTGGGGTGTGTAGTGCAGGCATAGGTGAACGGTCTTGAAAGGCCGGCCAGAGAGGGTGTGAGCCCCGTAACCGTAATGTTGTGTACCGCCTGGAGAGGATCCCAAGTAGCACGGGGCCCGAGAAATCCCGTGCGAATCTGTCAGGACCACCTGATAAGCCTAAATACTTCCTAATGACCGATAGCGGACCAGTACCGTGAGGGAAAGGTGAAAAGTACCCCGGGAGGGGAGTGAAACAGTACCTGAAACCGTGTGCTTACAATCCGTCGGAGCCAGTCTGATTCTGGTGACGGCGTGCCTTTTGAAGAATGAGCCTGCGAGTTAGTGTTACGTCGCGAGGTTAACCCGTGTGGGGTAGCCGTAGCGAAAGCGAGTCTGAACAGGGCGAGTGTAGTGGCGTGATCTAGACCCGAAGCGGAGTGATCTACCCATGGCCAGGTTGAAGCGACGGTAAGACGTCGTGGAGGACCGAACCCACTTCAGTTGAAAATGGAGGGGATGAGCTGTGGGTAGGGGTGAAAGGCCAATCAAACTCCGTGATAGCTGGTTCTCCCCGAAATGCATTTAGGTGCAGCGTTGCGTGTTTCTTGCCGGAGGTAGAGCTACTGGATGGCCGATGGGCCCTACAAGGTTACTGACGTCAGCCAAACTCCGAATGCCGGTAAGTGAGAGCGCAGCAGTGAGACTGTGGGGGATAAGCTTCATAGTCGAGAGGGAAACAGCCCAGACCACCAACTAAGGCCCCTAAGCGTGTGCTAAGTGGGAAAGGATGTGGAGTTGCGAAGACAACCAGGAGGTTGGCTTAGAAGCAGCCATCCTTGAAAGAGTGCGTAATAGCTCACTGGTCAAGTGATTCCGCGCCGACAATGTAGCGGGGCTCAAGTACACCGCCGAAGTTGTGGATTTCACACATTGCCCTAGCCTTCGTGGTTCAGGGGTGTGGAGTGGTAGGGGAGCGTCGTGTGGGCAGTGAAGTCGCGGTGGAAACCAGCGGTGGAGCCTACACGAGTGAGAATGCAGGCATGAGTAGCGAAAGACGGGTGAGAAACCCGTCCGCCGAATGATCAAGGGTTCCAGGGTCAAGCTAATCTGCCCTGGGTAAGTCGGGACCTAAGGCGAGGCCGACAGGCGTAGTCGATGGACAACGGGTTGATATTCCCGTACCGGCGAAAAACCGCCCATGCCAAGCGGGGGATACTAACCGCCCGGAGCCTGCCCTATCACCCTTGTGGTGTGTGGGTTTTGGCCGAGCGCGGGACCTGATCCCGGGAGGTAAGCGTATTAACAGGTGTGACGCAGGAAGGTAGCCGGGCCGGGCGATGGTTGCCCCGGTCCAAGGATGTAGGGTCAGGGATAGGCAAATCCGTTCCTGTGTGTTTCGAGCACGATCCTGAGATCTGATGGGACTCCCGTAAGGGGGGATCCGGTGATCCTATGCTGCCAAGAAAAGCATCGACGCGAGGTTTTAGCCGCCCGTACCCCAAACCGACACAGGTGATCAGGTAGAGAATACCAAGGCGATCGAGAGAATTATGGTTAAGGAACTCGGCAAAATGCCCCCGTAACTTCGGGAGAAGGGGGGCCTGCCCCGTGATACAGACTTGCTCTGTGGAGCGGGTGTGGGCCGCAGAGACCAGGGGGAAGCGACTGTTTACTAAAAACACAGGTCCGTGCGAAGTCGCAAGACGATGTATACGGACTGACTCCTGCCCGGTGCTGGAAGGTTAAGAGGACCGGTTAGCCACCTTGTGTGGCGAAGCTGAGAATTTAAGCCCCAGTAAACGGCGGTGGTAACTATAACCATCCTAAGGTAGCGAAATTCCTTGTCGGGTAAGTTCCGACCTGCACGAATGGAGTAACGACTTCCCCGCTGTCTCAACCATAAACTCGGCGAAATTGCAGTACGAGTAAAGATGCTCGTTACGCGCAGCAGGACGGAAAGACCCCGAGACCTTTACTATAGTTTGGTATTGGTGTTCGGAGTGGCTTGTGTAGGATAGGTGGGAGACGTTGAAACCCGGACGCCAGTTCGGGTGGAGTCATCGTTGAAATACCACTCTGGTCACTTTGGACATCTAACTTCGGCCCGTGATCCGGGTCAGGGACAGTGCCTGATGGGTAGTTTAACTGGGGCGGTTGCCTCCTAAAAAGTAACGGAGGCGCCCAAAGGTTCCCTCAGCCTGGTTGGCAATCAGGTGTCGAGTGTAAGTGCACAAGGGAGCTTGACTGTGAGAGAGACATCTCAAGCAGGGACGAAAGTCGGGACTAGTGATCCGGCGGTACATTGTGGAATGGCCGTCGCTCAACGGATAAAAGGTACCTCGGGGATAACAGGCTGATCTTGCCCAAGAGTCCATATCGACGGCATGGTTTGGCACCTCGATGTCGGCTCGTCGCATCCTGGGGCTGGAGTAGGTCCCAAGGGTTGGGCTGTTCGCCCATTAAAGCGGTACGCGAGCTGGGTTTAGAACGTCGTGAGACAGTTCGGTCCCTATCCGCTGCGCGCGCAGGAAATTTGAGAAGGGCTGTCCTTAGTACGAGAGGACCGGGACGGACGAACCTCTGGTGTGTCAGTTGTACTGCCAAGTGCACCGCTGATTAGCTACGTTCGGATGGGATAACCGCTGAAAGCATCTAAGCGGGAAGCTCGCTTCAAGATGAGATTTCCATACACAATTTGTGTGAGAGGCCCCCAGCCAGACCACTGGGTTGATAGGCCGGATGTGGAAGCGAGGACCAAAGACTCGTGAAGCTGACCGGTACTAATAGGCCAACAACTTACACCACACACAAACACTGCACGCGTCCACTATGTGGTTCCCGAACAACAACACCGTTGCTCACAGGAACAAACACAACTAAATAACAACACCACAATGTTGTAACCACAAAACTTCCCACCCCCACCGGACCACAACCGGCAAAACAGGGGGACGGGTAACAAGGTTACGGCGGTCATAGCGTGGGGGAAACGCCCGGTCCCATTCCGAACCCGGAAGCTAAGACCCACAGCGCCGATGGTACTGCACCCGGGAGGGTGTGGGAGAGTAGGACACCGCCGGACACACATTAGGTAGAGACCCCCCAACCCACACCAGGTCGGGGGGTCTCCCACATTTAAACCAGGCAAGCCCCGACCCTCACGGCCGGGGCTTGCCCCATTTAACACCTCCTTCCCGCTGGCATCGGGAGGAGTCATCGCCATCACACTCCAACGACGTCGCCACGCGCCAAAGCGAAAGGCAGACGATCGAAGATGATATTGATCTCGGCGATCTCATCGTTCTGTATGCGATACAGCTCTGCGCCCGGAGCGCTCGGAACTGCCAGATTGGCTGTGTCGTACATGAGCAGTGCTTCGTCGTCGGTGCCGTAAACCGCAAGAAGCTTGGAGTTTGTGAGTGAAGCAGCAAAGGGCTCCATGAATGCCCGGACAGCGCCCCTGCCGTTTATGGTGCCGGACGGCGCATGGCAGGTGACATCCTCGGCTAAGTGCTTGGCCGCCAAGTCCAGGTTGCCGGCTGTCCAAGCCCGATGGTAGGCCACCGCGATCTCGACGGCCCTGGCCTGTTTTTCAGACATGGTCTGGTTCCTTTCTTAGAGGGTTACGTTTGTATAGACACCACGGCTCAGCAGATCGGAACGCCCAAGTGTGTACGTGCCAAGATTGAACCGTGACGTCAGCGGAGTTGGAGGCCGCCCGGGCCGGCGATGAAGAGGCCTTCGCGTCTCTCGTTGCGCCCTTTCGCCGGGAACTTCATCTGCACTGCTACAGGATCACAGGGTCTGTTGATGATGCAGATGATGTACTGCAGGAGGTGTTGCTTGCCGCCTGGAAAGGGTTGCCTGGATTTGCCGGTCGATCGTCCTTGCGGACTTGGCTCTATCGGATTGCCACTACTCGTTCGCTCAACGCGCTAAGAGACCAAGGTCGCCGTCCTCGTCCCGCCCCTGCACCTCCCTTCGAGCCTCCGACACCGAACGACCGATTCGACCTACCGCATGTGCAGCCCTACCCCGATCTATTGGTCGACGAGCTTGATCCTGCTGCGCAGGCGGTTGCCCGCGAAAGCGTTGAGCTCGCATTTGTGGTTGCGCTTCAACGGATGCCGCCGCGCCAGGCTGCGGTGTTGATCCTCTGCGATGTGCTGGATTTCACCGTTGCCGAAGCTGCGGAGATGGTCGCGGTAGGCGCGACGGCGGCGAAGGGTCTTCTTCAGCGTGCCCGCTCCGCCAGATCCGCTGCAGGGTCACTCACGACCGGAGCAGACCACCATGATTTGGCCCGAAAGTTTGCGTATGCCTTCTCGCGGGACGACGTCGAGGCCGTCCTTGAGCTCCTCACCGATCAATGCTGGCTTGCCATGCCTCCGGCCAGCGAACTTTACGTGGGCCGGCACGCCGTCGGGAGTTTCCTTCGTGCCAGTGCGGCTGGGCGCCCTGGCGGCAACTATGCGCTGACCGCTGTCACTGCCGGTGGTAGGCCTGCGTTCGTCTGCTATCTGCAAGGCCGGGCCCGGGGGCTCCTGGTGATTGAGCCAACCCAGGTTGGAGACAAGATCGCGTCGATCATGCGATTCCTTGACGATGGCCTGCATCGACAGTTCGGGATGCCTGACTTTCTTGCGTGAAGAGACAGGGGCAATGGCTCATTGACGAGTCCGAAAGGAATGCCCGACGGCGGTTTGGCGGGGTTTGGGGGGTGTGTTTGGTGGTTGTTGGGGTGGATTTGCGTTGGGGTTGTGGGGCGTGTATTGTTTTCTGAGTCGCCGGGTGCGAAACGGAAAGCCGGAAGGTGTGTACGGTTCGGTAGGCGGCCAAAAATAACTCTTCTTTTCCAATGGCCTTGTTGGGTGCGCTGCTTTTGTGGTGCGCTGTGCGGGGTGATGTTTTGGAGGGTCTGTTGTTTGAGAACTCAATAGTGTGCCAAGTTTGTTGATGCCGATTGTTTTATTGATTGGTTGAAATTATGGCCGGATTGCTGCGCACCCCCGTGTGTGGTGGTCTGGTTTTCAGCTGGTTTCGAATTTTGTGCAGCCATGGTCCGTCGTTATTTCCGGTGGGTGTGGTTGTGTCTGTTTGATTTTTTGTTTTCAACGGAGAGTTTGATCCTGGCTCAGGATGAACGCTGGCGGCGTGCTTAACACATGCAAGTCGAACGATGATCTCCAGCTTGCTGGGGGGATTAGTGGCGAACGGGTGAGTAACACGTGAGTAACCTGCCCTTGACTCTGGGATAAGCCTGGGAAACTGGGTCTAATACCGGATATGACTCCTCATCGCATGGTGGGGGGTGGAAAGCTTTTGTGGTTTTGGATGGACTCGCGGCCTATCAGCTTGTTGGTGGGGTAATGGCCTACCAAGGCGACGACGGGTAGCCGGCCTGAGAGGGTGACCGGCCACACTGGGACTGAGACACGGCCCAGACTCCTACGGGAGGCAGCAGTGGGGAATATTGCACAATGGGCGAAAGCCTGATGCAGCGACGCCGCGTGAGGGATGACGGCCTTCGGGTTGTAAACCTCTTTCAGTAGGGAAGAAGCGAAAGTGACGGTACCTGCAGAAGAAGCGCCGGCTAACTACGTGCCAGCAGCCGCGGTAATACGTAGGGCGCAAGCGTTATCCGGAATTATTGGGCGTAAAGAGCTCGTAGGCGGTTTGTCGCGTCTGCTGTGAAAGACCGGGGCTCAACTCCGGTTCTGCAGTGGGTACGGGCAGACTAGAGTGCAGTAGGGGAGACTGGAATTCCTGGTGTAGCGGTGAAATGCGCAGATATCAGGAGGAACACCGATGGCGAAGGCAGGTCTCTGGGCTGTAACTGACGCTGAGGAGCGAAAGCATGGGGAGCGAACAGGATTAGATACCCTGGTAGTCCATGCCGTAAACGTTGGGCACTAGGTGTGGGGGACATTCCACGTTTTCCGCGCCGTAGCTAACGCATTAAGTGCCCCGCCTGGGGAGTACGGCCGCAAGGCTAAAACTCAAAGGAATTGACGGGGGCCCGCACAAGCGGCGGAGCATGCGGATTAATTCGATGCAACGCGAAGAACCTTACCAAGGCTTGACATGAACCGGAAAGACCTGGAAACAGGTGCCCCGCTTGCGGTCGGTTTACAGGTGGTGCATGGTTGTCGTCAGCTCGTGTCGTGAGATGTTGGGTTAAGTCCCGCAACGAGCGCAACCCTCGTTCTATGTTGCCAGCGGTTCGGCCGGGGACTCATAGGAGACTGCCGGGGTCAACTCGGAGGAAGGTGGGGACGACGTCAAATCATCATGCCCCTTATGTCTTGGGCTTCACGCATGCTACAATGGCCGGTACAAAGGGTTGCGATACTGTGAGGTGGAGCTAATCCCAAAAAGCCGGTCTCAGTTCGGATTGGGGTCTGCAACTCGACCCCATGAAGTCGGAGTCGCTAGTAATCGCAGATCAGCAACGCTGCGGTGAATACGTTCCCGGGCCTTGTACACACCGCCCGTCAAGTCACGAAAGTTGGTAACACCCGAAGCCGGTGGCCTAACCCTTGTGGGGGGAGCCGTCGAAGGTGGGACCGGCGATTGGGACTAAGTCGTAACAAGGTAGCCGTACCGGAAGGTGCGGCTGGATCACCTCCTTTCTAAGGAGCTGCTAACAACTGCTGGTGTCCGTGTATGCGGGTGCGTGGTGGTTGTCAGTGTTGCCCATTGCGCAGGCGTCTGTTCTGCGGTGGGTGCTCATGGGTGGAATATCAACGAATCAAAGTTTTTTGGCATGGCCTTTACCGGTTGTGTCCTGGTGCCAGTACGGCAACGCCTTTTTCTGCTTTTGTGGTGGTGGGGTGTTGTCAGGAACGTGCCGGGGCGTGGATTGTGTGGGTTGTGTTTGGCGCACTGTTGGGTCCTGAGGCAACAGGACCTTTTTGCAGCAATGCAGGGGGGCACAGTTCTGGTGTTTCTTCTTGTTCCTGCTTCCGGTATTGCCGGTCACTGTTATCAGCCCCGTGTTGTGGGTTGTGGTGTCCGGGGGTCTGGTTGATGGGGTTGTTGTTTGAGAACTACATAGTGGACGCGAGCATCTAGAACACACACACGTGTGTGTGTGTTCTTACAGCAATTTCTTATGAATGAACCTTGGGCCCAAGTGGCGCATGGTTCTCTCGAGTAAGTTTATTGATCTTGTGTGGTCAAGTTTTTAAGGGCACACGGTGGATGCCTTGGCATTAGGAGCCGAAGAAGGACGTAGGAATCTGCGATAAGCCTGGGGGAGTTGATAACCGAGCGTTGATCCCAGGATGTCCGAATGGGGAAACCCCGCACAACGCTGCAAGGTGATTGTGTGACCCGCATCTGAACACATAGGGTGCGTGGGGGGAACGCGGGGAAGTGAAACATCTCAGTACCCGCAGGAAGAGAAAACAAGAGTGATTCCGTTAGTAGTGGCGAGCGAACGCGGATCAGGCTAAACCGTTTCCATGTGTGATAGCCGGCGGGCGTTGCATGGGCGGGGTTGTGGGACTTTCCGTACTGGTTCTGCCGGACTGGTGGGGTGTGTAGTGCAGGCATAGGTGAACGGTCTTGAAAGGCCGGCCAGAGAGGGTGTGAGCCCCGTAACCGTAATGTTGTGTACCGCCTGGAGAGGATCCCAAGTAGCACGGGGCCCGAGAAATCCCGTGCGAATCTGTCAGGACCACCTGATAAGCCTAAATACTTCCTAATGACCGATAGCGGACCAGTACCGTGAGGGAAAGGTGAAAAGTACCCCGGGAGGGGAGTGAAACAGTACCTGAAACCGTGTGCTTACAATCCGTCGGAGCCAGTCTGATTCTGGTGACGGCGTGCCTTTTGAAGAATGAGCCTGCGAGTTAGTGTTACGTCGCGAGGTTAACCCGTGTGGGGTAGCCGTAGCGAAAGCGAGTCTGAACAGGGCGAGTGTAGTGGCGTGATCTAGACCCGAAGCGGAGTGATCTACCCATGGCCAGGTTGAAGCGACGGTAAGACGTCGTGGAGGACCGAACCCACTTCAGTTGAAAATGGAGGGGATGAGCTGTGGGTAGGGGTGAAAGGCCAATCAAACTCCGTGATAGCTGGTTCTCCCCGAAATGCATTTAGGTGCAGCGTTGCGTGTTTCTTGCCGGAGGTAGAGCTACTGGATGGCCGATGGGCCCTACAAGGTTACTGACGTCAGCCAAACTCCGAATGCCGGTAAGTGAGAGCGCAGCAGTGAGACTGTGGGGGATAAGCTTCATAGTCGAGAGGGAAACAGCCCAGACCACCAACTAAGGCCCCTAAGCGTGTGCTAAGTGGGAAAGGATGTGGAGTTGCGAAGACAACCAGGAGGTTGGCTTAGAAGCAGCCATCCTTGAAAGAGTGCGTAATAGCTCACTGGTCAAGTGATTCCGCGCCGACAATGTAGCGGGGCTCAAGTACACCGCCGAAGTTGTGGATTTCACACATTGCCCTAGCCTTCGTGGTTCAGGGGTGTGGAGTGGTAGGGGAGCGTCGTGTGGGCAGTGAAGTCGCGGTGGAAACCAGCGGTGGAGCCTACACGAGTGAGAATGCAGGCATGAGTAGCGAAAGACGGGTGAGAAACCCGTCCGCCGAATGATCAAGGGTTCCAGGGTCAAGCTAATCTGCCCTGGGTAAGTCGGGACCTAAGGCGAGGCCGACAGGCGTAGTCGATGGACAACGGGTTGATATTCCCGTACCGGCGAAAAACCGCCCATGCCAAGCGGGGGATACTAACCGCCCGGAGCCTGCCCTATCACCCTTGTGGTGTGTGGGTTTTGGCCGAGCGCGGGACCTGATCCCGGGAGGTAAGCGTATTAACAGGTGTGACGCAGGAAGGTAGCCGGGCCGGGCGATGGTTGCCCCGGTCCAAGGATGTAGGGTCAGGGATAGGCAAATCCGTTCCTGTGTGTTTCGAGCACGATCCTGAGATCTGATGGGACTCCCGTAAGGGGGGATCCGGTGATCCTATGCTGCCAAGAAAAGCATCGACGCGAGGTTTTAGCCGCCCGTACCCCAAACCGACACAGGTGATCAGGTAGAGAATACCAAGGCGATCGAGAGAATTATGGTTAAGGAACTCGGCAAAATGCCCCCGTAACTTCGGGAGAAGGGGGGCCTGCCCCGTGATACAGACTTGCTCTGTGGAGCGGGTGTGGGCCGCAGAGACCAGGGGGAAGCGACTGTTTACTAAAAACACAGGTCCGTGCGAAGTCGCAAGACGATGTATACGGACTGACTCCTGCCCGGTGCTGGAAGGTTAAGAGGACCGGTTAGCCACCTTGTGTGGCGAAGCTGAGAATTTAAGCCCCAGTAAACGGCGGTGGTAACTATAACCATCCTAAGGTAGCGAAATTCCTTGTCGGGTAAGTTCCGACCTGCACGAATGGAGTAACGACTTCCCCGCTGTCTCAACCATAAACTCGGCGAAATTGCAGTACGAGTAAAGATGCTCGTTACGCGCAGCAGGACGGAAAGACCCCGAGACCTTTACTATAGTTTGGTATTGGTGTTCGGAGTGGCTTGTGTAGGATAGGTGGGAGACGTTGAAACCCGGACGCCAGTTCGGGTGGAGTCATCGTTGAAATACCACTCTGGTCACTTTGGACATCTAACTTCGGCCCGTGATCCGGGTCAGGGACAGTGCCTGATGGGTAGTTTAACTGGGGCGGTTGCCTCCTAAAAAGTAACGGAGGCGCCCAAAGGTTCCCTCAGCCTGGTTGGCAATCAGGTGTCGAGTGTAAGTGCACAAGGGAGCTTGACTGTGAGAGAGACATCTCAAGCAGGGACGAAAGTCGGGACTAGTGATCCGGCGGTACATTGTGGAATGGCCGTCGCTCAACGGATAAAAGGTACCTCGGGGATAACAGGCTGATCTTGCCCAAGAGTCCATATCGACGGCATGGTTTGGCACCTCGATGTCGGCTCGTCGCATCCTGGGGCTGGAGTAGGTCCCAAGGGTTGGGCTGTTCGCCCATTAAAGCGGTACGCGAGCTGGGTTTAGAACGTCGTGAGACAGTTCGGTCCCTATCCGCTGCGCGCGCAGGAAATTTGAGAAGGGCTGTCCTTAGTACGAGAGGACCGGGACGGACGAACCTCTGGTGTGTCAGTTGTACTGCCAAGTGCACCGCTGATTAGCTACGTTCGGATGGGATAACCGCTGAAAGCATCTAAGCGGGAAGCTCGCTTCAAGATGAGATTTCCATACACAATTTGTGTGAGAGGCCCCCAGCCAGACCACTGGGTTGATAGGCCGGATGTGGAAGCGAGGACCAAAGACTCGTGAAGCTGACCGGTACTAATAGGCCAACAACTTACACCACACACAAACACTGCACGCGTCCACTATGTGGTTCCCGAACAACAACACCGTTGCTCACAGGAACAAACACAACTAAATAACAACACCACAATGTTGTAACCACAAAACTTCCCACCCCCACCGGACCACAACCGGCAAAACAGGGGGACGGGTAACAAGGTTACGGCGGTCATAGCGTGGGGGAAACGCCCGGTCCCATTCCGAACCCGGAAGCTAAGACCCACAGCGCCGATGGTACTGCACCCGGGAGGGTGTGGGAGAGTAGGACACCGCCGGACACACATTAGGTAGAGACCCCCCAACCCACACCAGGTCGGGGGGTCTCCCACATTTAAACCCACCAAACAAAACGGCTAGAGTCGCAGGATGACTCTGACTCGAGACTTGGATGTCCCGTCCGGGAATGCCGTAAACGGGAATGTCCACCTTCGGATTTTGTCCTTGTCTGATGCGGGGCCCTTAGCAGCCGCGTATAGCCGGAACGCAGAGCACCTCGCGCCGTGGGAGCCAAGGCGCAGCGCCGCGTTCTATACAAGAGCCGGGCAAGAGACCATCGTTCGGAGCAAACTGGATCAGTATGCGGCAGGCACTGAGCTGCCGTGGATAGTTCTGCATGGTCGGGATGTCATAGGCATGATTACTTTGACGGGCATAGTCCGCGGTCCGTTCCTGAACGCCAACCTTGGCTATTGGGTGGACCACGCATTCACCGGCAAGGGCATTGCCACTTCCTCGGTGGAGGCAGTTCTCTCCATGGCGGGAGGGGAACTTGGTCTCCACCGTATCCAGGCCGCAACCTTGCTGGACAACGTAGCCTCGCAGGCGGTTCTCAAGCGGTCTGGCTTCAAGCGGATCGGCATGGCACCCTCGTATCTCCACATCGCAGGCGAGTGGCAGGACCACGTCTTGTATCAGCGAATTCTCTTCTGATCCACACTTGTCGGATGCTCCGAAGCTGCGATGGCTAGCGGCGCGCAGCTAGTGGTGGTGGCTGCCGGCGTCGTGAATTTATACCTGTGACTGGTGGGCTGTTCGGCGCCGTAGGGTACGCCATTGGCGGTCCCGACCCCCAAAAACCTTGAAAAACCGGTGATTTTGGTCAAAAAAGCGCGGAAACACGCGGAATTTGCTGGCCATGCCGGTGCAAGCTGGTAAGTTTTCGAGCAGTGGCTTGCTCGCGTTCCGCTTGAAAGCTCAAAAAACGTATTAGTCCAGGAGGACGTAAATGGCTAAGAACCGTAGTGAACTCGTTGCAGAGGTAGCAGGCAAGGCTGGCACCAGCCAGGCAGCCGTCAACTCCGTGCTCGATGCACTGTTCGAAGTTTTCGAGACTTCTGTTGCCGCTGGCGAGAAGATCACCATCCCGGGCTGGCTCGCAGTTGAGCGCACTGACCGCGCAGCACGCACCGGCCGCAACCCGCAGACGGGCGAAACCATCCAGATCGCCGCCGGCCACAGCGTTAAGCTGACCGCAGGCTCCAAGCTGAAGGCTGCTGTCGCCAAGAAGAAGTAGTTCTCTTCGGCGAACGCCTGAAAGGGGGCGGCAACCAACTGGTTGCCGCCCCCTTTTTGCTGTTTGGGGTGCCCATGCCCACTTCTCCTCCCCAAATGCTTCCCGATTCGCAGCCCGGCCACAGGTAACGGACAATGGATAGGTGCCATCAGCAAGAAGCTCCGCAACTGCCCCATCGCCTGTTCCCAAGCCGGGAGCGCGGGGAGGCAATGCCGTCGCGGGTATTTCCCTCCCGTGGCAGCTTGCGGGTCTGGCGGTGCTCTTCCTGACATTGGCCGCGGCCCTCATCTTCTCCGGGGCGTCAGCTGCCCGCCAGGTCTCGGACCCAGGGGTGTTGGTCCGGTGGGGCTTGCCCTTCGCGAAAGCTGTCCACAACGTTTCCGTGGCCACGGTTATTGGTGGCTTGGTCTTCGCAGTCGGAATCCTGCCCAAGAACCTCAAGGTATCGCGATCCCGTGAGAAGGATCTTGAGGAGCCGGAGCATCCAGCTTTCGCACGCGCCCTTGCCGTTGCCGCTGCGGCAGGCGCCGTATGGACGCTGTCCGCAGTAGCGGTCCTGGTACTGACCTACGCGGATGTTGCGGGTCAGGGACTTTCCGGCGACGCTGAATTCACCCGCTCACTGGTGTACTTCATGACGGACATTGAGACGGGCAAGGCCTGGCTGTCCATCACCATCATTGCCGCGGTGGTCACCACTGCGCTGTTCGGCGTCCGTTCGTTGACCGGGCTCGCGTTCACGCTCCTGCTGGCCCTGATCGGCCTGGTTCCCACTGCGCTGATCGGTCACTCTTCAAGCTCCAGCGACCATGAAGGTGCCATCAACTCCTTGGGCCTCCACTTGGTGGGCGTCTCCACGTGGGTGGGCGGCATTATCATGCTCGCAGTCCTTTCGGGCTTACTCACTGGTTCCCGAGCTTCTGGAACGAACGACATCACCGAGCCGACCCTCCGACGTTTCTCGGCCCTGGCAGGCTTCGCCTTCGTCCTGGTATTCGCCTCCGGCGTGATCAACGCCGCCATCAGGGTTACCAACCCCGCTGATCTTTTCGGCTCCCCCTACGGCCAACTCATCGTTGCCAAAGCCCTTGCCACGCTGGTGCTGGGCGGCATCGGCTTTATGCACCGCCAGTGGGTCATTCCGCAGCTCGGCAAGAGCGGATCGATGTCTGCCCGCCGGGTGCTGTGGCAGCTGGTTTTGGTTGAGCTGCTGGTGATGGGCGCGACGTCGGGCCTCGCCGTTGCGCTGGGACGCTCGGCCCCGCCGCAGCCCACTACTTACGCGCCGGACGCCTCGCCGGCCTTTATCCTGTCCGGCTATGAGCTTCCTCCTGAACTTACGCCGGAGCGATGGCTTACCGAATGGCGTCCTGACTGGCTGTGGGTCGGAGTAGCGCTATTCGGCGCTGCCTCCTACATCCTGGGGATCATCAAGGTCCGCAAGCGCGGTGACACCTGGTCCTGGTTCAAAACAGTGAACTGGATTATCGGGTTCGTGATTCTCACATACATCACGTCGGGTCCACCAGCCGTCTATGGCAGGGTGCTGTTCTCTGCCCATATGGTGGATCACATGGCCTTGACCATGGTGGCACCGATCTTCCTGGTGCTTGGTTCACCGGTGACCCTTGCGCTGCGGGCACTCCCTTCCCGGGGTGAAGGTGCTCACGGTTCGCGCGGCCTTCGGGAGTGGTTGCTGCTGTTCGTGCATTCCAAGTTCTCCCAGGTGGTCACGCACCCGCTCTTCGCCGCTGCGAACTTCGCCGGATCCATCGTGCTGTTCTACTACTCGGACCTTTTCGGCCTGGCGATGCGGGAGCACGTAGGCCATGAGCTGATGAATCTGCACTTCCTGTTGACGGGCTACATTTTTGTCCTGAGCATGATCGGCAGCGATCCACTCCCGCGCCGGGCCCCGTACCCAATGCGCCTGCTGTTGCTGCTTGCAACCATGGGGTTCCACGCGTTCTTTGGAGTGGCCATCATGGGCGGTACTGGACTGCTGGCCGCCGACTACTTCGGAAACCTGGGCCGGACCTGGGGTGCATCGGCCATAGCAGACCAGCAAATGGGCGGTGCCGTGGCCTGGGGCATTGGTGAAGTGCCCACCTTGCTGGTGGCAATCGGCGTGGCCGTCATGTGGTCGCGCTCGGACGAACGGGAGACCCGCCGGGTGGATCGGGCGGCAGACAGGAATAACGACGCCGACCTCAGTGCTTATAACGATATGTTTGCCCGGCTCGCCGACCGCGATGCCAAGATGGCCGGCAGGACAGCCCAAGCCACCCGGACGGCTCCGGCCGAACACTCCGCAAAGGACAGCGCGCCGGAGCCGGACCGCGAAGTCCAACCGGACAGCACCACCGGGCAGACCGAACGAAACACCAAGCTGGAAGGACGCTGATGAGCGAAACCGTACGTACCCAACACCGGGTCCGGGCTTCCGAACTGGAGGGCCGCGGCTGGCTCAACACGGGCGGCAAATCCCTGGATCTCGAGTCCTTGCGCGGAAAGATCGTGCTGCTCGATTTCTGGACCTTCTGCTGCATCAACTGCCTGCACGTGCTGGACGAGCTGCGACCCCTTGAGGAGAAGTACTCGGACGTCCTGGTGACGGTCGGCGTGCATTCGCCCAAGTTCGAGCATGAGGCGGATCCCGTCGCTCTGGCCTCTGCCGTTGAGCGCTACGAAATCCACCACCCTGTGCTGGATGACCCTGAACTCGCCACGTGGAAGGCCTACACGGCTCGCGCATGGCCCACCTTGGTGGTTGTGGATCCCGAGGGCTACATCGTTGCCCACCTTTCCGGTGAGGGTCACGCAGATGGCCTCGCGGTGCTGCTCGAGGAACTTGTTGCCGAGCATGAAGCCAAGGGAACCCTTCACCGCGGCAACGGTCCCTACGTTGCTCCGGTGCCGACGTCGGGCACTTTGCGCTTCCCCGGAAAAGCGACGCAGCTCGCCAACGGCAATTACCTCGTGGTGGACTCCGGCCACCACCGCCTGGTGGAACTCCGCCCCGATTTGAAGACCGTGGAGCGCGTCATCGGCTCCGGCACGAAGGGGTACTTGGACGGGCAAGCGGAGATCGCGCAGTTCAACGAACCGCAGGGCGTGACTCTGCTGCCGTCGGAGCTCGCTTGGAAGCTGGGCTACGACGCCGTAGTCGCCGACACCGTCAACCACCGCCTGCGTGGAGTCACGCTGAGCTCGGGTTACGTGCAGACGCTCGCCGGAAAAGGCGTGCAGCGACTGCTCGACGCCGGTCCGGCCCGCGTGACGGATGCCGGCGCCGGTACATGGTCTGAACACCACGACGGCGGTCCTGCAGACTTTGCGGCCGACGCCATCGATGTTGGGGTGCTTGGCCTCGGTACCGGGGTTTCCTTGTCCTCGCCATGGGACGTGGTCTGGAGCGAAAAGCTGCAGCGCGTTGTCATCGCCATGGCAGGAACCCACCAGATCTTCGCCTTCGACCCCCTGGCCAACGAGGTCTCCATCCTCGCCGGCTCCGGGCTTGAGGGCCTGCTGGATGGCAAGGCCGAGGAAGCCTGGTTTGCCCAGTCGTCCGGCCTGGCCATCGACGGCGAAGGCAACATCTGGGTGGCTGACTCGGAAACGTCGTCCTTGCGTCGCCTGATTGTCAGCGATACAGGTGTGACTGTGGAAACCGCCGTGGGCAAGGGTCTGTTCGATTTCGGGTTCCGTGACGGCGATGCGAGCGATGCCCGCTTGCAGCACCCCTTGGGCGTCACCGTACTGCCGGATAATTCAGTGGCCATCGCGGACACCTACAACGGTGCCGTTCGCCGGTACGACCCCGCTACTAAGTCTGTGTCCACCTTGGCGAGGGGCCTCGCTGAGCCCAGTGACGTCGTCGTGGTCCAGGTGGAAGGCAGCGATCCGCTGCTGATCGTGGTGGAGTCGAACAAGCACCAACTTGTCCTGGTGCCGATCCCCAAGGAAGCCCAGCAGGTGGATGAGGGCGCGTCGCAGACGCATCGGCCCAAGAGTCCGGTCACGCCAGGGAACCTGGAGCTCGCAGTGCGTTTCAAGGCTCCTACGGGCCAGAAGCTGGATGACCGTTGGGGTGACCCCACGCAGCTCAAGATCTCCTCCACTCCGCCGGAACTGCTGCTCTCTGGAGGCGGAACGTCTGTGGGACTCTTGCGCACTCTTGAGTTGTCTGCCGATGTTCCCGAGGGCATCCTTCACATCACTGCCCGCGCGGCGGCATGTGATGGACCCGAGACCACAGACGGTGAAATTCCGGACCACGCAGCCTGCCACCTGTACCAGCAGGACTGGGGCATTCCAGTGATCCTGCAGGCCGACGGTGAATCCGAGCTGGTGCTCGATCTGCGCGGCATGGACTAGGCCTGCTGAAGTGGCCCGGGTTTGACCCTTGAGAGGGAGGACCCGGGCCTCCTTCATGCCCACAGCCTCTCCGGAACTGGGCCAGCTGTATCGAGCGCATAGAGCGGGGAGTGCTGGGTCTTCCTGGTGCGGATCCTGAGTTTGTTGCGGCAGCCAAAGCGAGATCGCTACTGACGTGCGCGTCTGCTGCAGGCCGTTATGGCCTATGGCTGCTTCACCAACCAACCGAGCCCCACTATTGGCAAAGCAACGGTCGGCGAGCGATCGGATGCGTCAGCCACCGCCTGCCTCTGTCCCAGCCTCGGCACGAACCGTTCGTTGCACTGCCGGATGTCCTATTGCACGCGCTGCTTTGCCTGCCCGCGTTGGAATCACTTGTGATGGTCGAAAGTGCCTTCATTCGCGGCGACATCACAGCGGAATACCTGCGGCGACACCTGGTGGGCAACCGGTGTGGGCGGGCCCGTGAAGTCCTTGCCAAAGTTGATCGTGGGGCGGGTTCCTTGATCGAAACCTTGGCGCGTGTCCTGTTCAGGGATGTGGGGATCCGGACAGAGACCCAGGTCTGGATCGACGGCATAGGAACTGTGGACTTCCTCCTTGAGGGCTTCCTGATCATCGAAATCGACGGGCTGGCGTTCCATCTGAATCCGCGTCAGTTCAAGAAGGATCGTCGGAGGGACAACGAGGCGATCCGGCAGGGCTTGTTGGTGCTGAGGTTCTTCTACGACGATGTGGTCCACACGCCGGATGCGATGCTGTGGCACGTTCGTGAGGTCCTTCGCCGGGGCCGCTTGGTGTAACCAGCCCAGTTTTGGGCCGCTCCGTGCGGGCCCAAGCTTAGACTGCGCGCCTCAGGTGATGAAAGGTGGGCCAGCGCGACGCGGCCTAGAAAGTCAGCATCGGGGTGACTGTCACGGTGTTGTTGTCCGTGTCCAGCTGGGTGGTGAAGCTGAAATCGTGCTCCACGTTGAGGTCGTTGACCAGGCCCGTGAACAAGTTGACCTCGCGGGCGGACACCCTTGCCTTGCCGTTGAGCGGGGCTACGACCCACTTGCCACCGAAGGGTTCGATGGTGATCTTGGGGTACTCGGTAATTTCCCACTTGATGGTTCCGTCCACGACGCGCGCGTTGCTGGCGTGGTAGAACGGGCAATCAGGTTGGAGGCGCTGTTGCTCTGTGGCTTGGGCGGCACAGGTGTCCAGGAACTCCCGCACTTTAGCTGCGACGGCTTCGTTCATGGCTTTGGTTGACCGGGTCTGCAGGTTCAGGGGTGCCTGGCCGCCGTCGCGGCTTGAAACGAGGGCAGAGGCTGCGGGAGCCTCGAAGTAGGTGCCATTGAGGCTGGCTTCGTATTTGCCGGGGTAGAACACGGCAAAGGTGTTGCGGCCGTTGGGCATGTTCACGGGGACGCCGTTTAGCGCTGCCTCGCTGGAGTTGACCACCGTGACTTCAATGGTGGGCAACGTGATGGGAACAAACGCCCATTTGCCGAAGAACAACCACTGGGTTCCGGTGCGCTCCATCAGGAATTCGGTGTGGAGCCGGTTACCGTCCAAGGTGTAGTCCACGGGCACGGCAACACGGTCGGTGCCCCTGGACTCAGCATTTCCCAGTTTGATGTCCGAAAGCTTTGAGGCCGCCGTTTGCAGGGCCGTGCCGTCGAGCATGGCGGCATTTGCGCTGGGCACTTTTGCCCGCAACAGACCCAGGGCTTGCTCACCTTCGCCCTTCTGCAAGGCGTCTAAATACTCCCGGACAGGCTGTTGCGGACTGGCCACGGAGGAGCTCACCAGGTTGATGCAGACGATGGCTCCGGCGGCAGCAAGCATCAGACCGAGCAGCCATCCGGCTGCGGTCCTGACTATCGCTTGACTCAACTGCACGCCCTTTACGTTACCTGCCGCGGCAGCGATAGCTGTGCAGGAGGGCTTCAGCGTGACCTGCGAAGACGGTTCGTCAAGAGCCCGACGGCGGGTGGCAGCACGCGCTGCGGCCACCCGGCGTCGTGGTTCCGGCAGCTAAAGCGCCGTGCATTCGGCGGCCAAGCGTCATGCTTCCGGCAGCAAATAAGGACTAGCGGCGGCGCCGCGTGGAGGTACCGAAAACGCCGCGCATGAGGTCGCGGCCAAGCTGGGTGCCGATCGACCTGGCCATGCTCTTGAGGCCACCGCCCAACGCCCCGCCAAGGACGCCGGCGAGGTCGCCCAGCATGCCGCTGTCCTGCTGGGGCGCTGGTGCCGGCGCCTGTGAAGGCGGGGCAGGCGCAGGGGCAGGGCGGGAGCTCGGGCGGCCGAGGATCTCCTCCTCGATGCGGCGAGCTTCGGCGTCGATGTCGTAGGGGGAGCCCCCGGAAGCGCCGGGACCGGACGAGCTGCCCGGAACCGGCGGCAACCCCGGTGCGGCGTCGCCCGTGGAGGGTACGGCGTTGCTGGTGAGCTTCTCGTAGGCGGAGATGTTGTCCAGGGCCGTACCGTACTTGACCAAGAGAGAAGACGAGGCAACCGTGCTGCGGATGAGGTCGTCGGTGCTGGGACCCATCACGGATTCGGGCGCACGAAGCCGGGTGAGGGCAACGGGTGTGGGCGCGCCTTTTTCGTTCATCACGGTGATGACGGCCTCACCAATGCCTGCGGAGGTGAGCGTCTCTTCGAGGTCGTAGTCGCTGACGGGAAACGTGGACACAGTGGCCTTGAGTGCCTTGGCATCCTCCGGTGTGAATGCGCGAAGGGCATGCTGGACCCGGTTGGCGAGCTGGCCCAGGACATCGGCGGGGACGTCTTTGGGTGTTTGGGTGACGAAAAAGATGCCGACGCCCTTGGAACGGATGAGCCGGACCGTGGTGGTGATGGCCTCGAGGAAGGCCTTGGAGGCGCCGCTGAAGAGCAGGTGTGCCTCGTCCAGGAAGAACACCAGCTTGGGCTTGTCGAGGTCGCCGGCTTCGGGGAGGTCCTCGAACAGGTCGGCCAGGAGCCACATGAGGAACGTGGAGAACAGCAGGGGCTTGGTCTGCAAAGTGGGCAGCTCAAGGCAGCTGACCACGCCGCGGCCATCGGGCGCCGTGCGGAGGAGCTCTGCGGTATCGAACTCCGGTTCGCCGAAGAACCTTTCCATGCCCTGCGCCTCAAGCGTCACCAGCTCCCGCAGGATGACTCCGGCAGTGGCTTTGGAGAGTCCGCCAAGATCCTCCAGCTGTTCCTTGCCCTCGTCCGAAGTAAGGAACTGGATGACGGCACGGAGGTCTTTGAGGTCGATCAGTTCCAAGTTGTTCTTGTCCGCAAAGTGGAAGATCAGTTGAAGGCTGGACTCTTGAGTGTCGTTGAGGTCCATGATGCGCGAGAGCAGGATGGGCCCGAACGAGGTGATGGTGGCGCGGATCGGGATTCCGTTGCCGTCCCCGCCCAGGCTCAGGAATTCAACGGGGAAGTTCTTTCCCTGCCACTGCTGGCCCAGGGCCTCAGTGCGTGCGGTCAACTTTTCACTGCCGGTTGCCGCCGTTGCCAGTCCGGAAAGATCACCCTTGATGTCCGCGAGGAAAACCGGAACACCCGCCGTCGAGAGCTGTTCGGCGATCATGTGCAATGTGACCGTCTTGCCGGTACCGGTGGCGCCCGCCACGAGGCCGTGGCGGTTCATCATTGCGAGCGGGAGCCGGACCTGGGCCTCTTTGTGGATTTCACCATCCACGATCGCCGCACCCAGCTCGATGGTGGCACCTTGCAGGGTGTACCCCTGCTGGATGGTGGCAAGTTTTTCAGCAGTGGTTTTGTTGGCCATGCGCATAGCTTAGCCGGGCAGTGCAAGATCCTTGCTGAACGCCAAATGCTTGATTTCCTCCGGGTCTGCGGCGAGGTCAAAGAGTGCTTTGTAGCCTGTGGCCAGATACAGGTTCTTGGCCTCGGGCTGGCGCGGGCCGGTGGTGAGGTAGAGCTTCCTGTAGCCCCGGCGTCGTGCCTCGTTTTCCAACTCTGTGAGCACGCGCCGTGCCAGCCCGCGACGACGATGCGCAGAGTGGGTCCAGATTCTCTTCAGCTCCGCGGTGTGCTCGTCGTAACGCCGGAACGCACCGCCGGCAACGGACTCGCCGTTCTCCTGGATGATGATCAGGGCACCATGCGGCGCTGCGAATTCCTCGGCCGGGTAGCGGCTCAACTCCTCTGCGGCGCCCCCGGTGCCGAACAGGGTCCCGTAGCGGGTGTCATATTCGACGGCGAGTTCGTCCAGGAGCGGACGCACGCGGGGATCGCGCATGGGCAGGCTAAGGACGGAAAGGCCCGACGTCGGCAGGGTTGGCGTTGTGGTCATGTCAGGCCTTTCGTAGTTGGGCGGGCAGCAGCAACGGTGGTCAGGATCCTGCGGGCCAACGCGTCGTTTTCCCGGAAAGGCGCCGCATTGGTGTTGGGGCGGGCAAATGCTCCCGCGCCCCAGCCGGACGTCCACGGTCCCACCGCAAACAATGTGTCCTCTGCTGTACCAACAGGTGACAGGACCTGGTGATTCCCGGAGACCAGGAGTTTGCCCGTGGAGTGCGCACCCTCGGAGGTAAGCAGCCTCTGTTCGGTGCCCCGTCCGGCGTCGTGCAGGTCTGCCAGGGCGGGATTCGCCGAACGTTCCACGGACGCTGACGGCAATCGTGCCTCGATGTATGCGGAAGCATCCACCACCACAGGCGACTGGAAGGAGCCAGCCACAAACCGGCCCGTTGATTCGTCGGTGCGTACCCACATGCCCGACCCCAGGAACTTCAGGAACCCGGCCCGGTGCAGTGCGAGCATTTCACGCAGACGGTGTGGCGGCGGCCCGGAATCCACGAAGCTAAAGAAGCCGTGCCACCAGCCGTGGATCGCCTGTTGGGAGCGTGCATTGAGCCGATCCTGCGGGACCAACCGGCCAAGGTCCATGTAGACGAACAACAACGCGGTGAAGAGTGCGAGTGTTTCGGAATGGTCAGCGCTGGTTCGGAGGTCTAGATCGTGTTGGATGTACGCGGCCACCGAGCGCTGCACAGCCTCGTGATCGGCGAAGGCGCAACCGCTGAGGGGGTGGTCCAGGGCTTCGAGGTCCAGGTGCAGCGCGGGATCAGGGACCGAGAACTCAACCAGCTCTTCCCGTGCGCTGCTGTACCAGTCCACAGCGTCGAACCTCGCCTCGAAGCTGGCCCACGTCCCCAAGACCCGCGACGGGTAGCCCGTGAAGATCTCGCGGTAGTAGGCATAGCCGGCATCCTTGGCAATCAATGGCCACAGTTGGGATCGGAAATCCAGTTCCTGGTGATTGGCCAACAACGCATCAACAGCCGCGGCCGTGAAGTACCGCGGCCGTGCGATCGGCTCACCGCGCAGCACTGAGGAAATCTTGGAGTGGTACGGCACGCCGCGTCGTGAACCTACCCAGAGACTCGGTTCGGCGCCGGAGGGCACGTACTTGAGTTCGCCGTCGGGCCTTTCCACGAATCGGCCGCCGCGGCCCTCGAACAGCAGCACCAACAGATCGACGAACGCGAGCCCCATGCCGGACACGATCACGTCCTGGCCAGCTTCAATTCCTGAGTAGTCCACGTCCGTTGTGTACGACGGCGGCGCATGGAACCCACCGTGGCGGGCAGCAAATTCGCTGAAGCGGGCGGACTCGTCGTCCGGCAGCGAATCGGTATGGCCCAGGGCGTAAACCACGACGTCGGCCGTCACCTCTGCCCCGGAAGCCAACCGCACATAGTGCGCCCCGGCGTCGGACGAGCGCTCGACGGCGGTAGCCGTGTCCCGGTGGACCGTCACGATGACCTCGGACCCCAGGGCGGTGACTGACCGACGGAAGAACCATTCGAGGTACTTGCTTTGCAGTTGCCGGGTGGGAAAGGACGCAGGAGTCAGGTCGCGAAGTTGCGCGAGAAGGTGCGGTTCCAGCGCGGGCACGTCGCGGATGCTCCCATCCAGCACACCTGCTGCCCAGGTGGCCAGGCCGGGGCCGTCGACGGGAGGACCGTCGCACGCCACGGACGCGTCGGTGAACATGGTGACGTCCGCGGCGGTGGAGTTCAGCAGCAGGCCCGGGCTCTGGTCATAGCGCCAGATCCTTCCGGAGCCCGGCTCATACGGCTCCACGATGTGAATGTGCAGCGGCCCATCGAATAATCCGGGCCGGCTCGCTGCCAGTCTTTCCAGGACGCCGGCCGTGCGCGGGCCGCCGCCGATGAAGGCGATGGCTGGAACTGGTGACGGCATGGAATCTCCTGAAAATACAGCGGGTGGTGCAGCCCAATCTAGGGAGGCGATGCCGCCCCGGTCGAGGAGCTGGTAACGGCCGTTCACTGCGCGTCATCCAGCGTTAACGGGCGCAAAATTCAGACTCATATGGCGTTGCGTGAAGTCCCGTGAACCCGCGCTAAGTCCAGTGAAGAAGTGCAAATTTCCGCCTTGCTGGCCGTCCCGTGCGCACCTAGATTGGCAGCCATCCGATAGTCAACAACCGATCTGAAAAGAGGTGGCGCATGAGTGCGATCGCACCGCCTGCCACGGCAGAAACTGCACCTGCCACCACGGATTACTCCGACTACAAACTGGTCCCTGCCCGGCACCCGTGGCGATGGGTGGGTACTGTCCTGGTGGCTGCGGGCGTCGCAGCCATTGCGTGGTCGCTTGTCACAAACCCCCGTTGGGAGTGGGGAGTGGTGGCGCAATGGTTCACGGCACAGTCCGTGGTGAATGGCCTGGTGGAAACGCTCAAGCTCACGGCGATCTCCGGAGTGTTGGGATTCGTCCTGGGATTTATCCTTGCCCTCATGCGCTTGTCCGCGTCGCCGCTGCTGGTCTCGGTTTCCTGGACGTTCTCCTGGATTTTCCGCTCCACGCCGCTGCTGGTCCAGTTGTTGCTTTGGTACAACCTCGGATACCTCTACGAGAAGATCAGCCTGGGCATCCCTTTCACAGACGTCCGCTTCTTCGAGGCCCAGACCACCACGCTCATCAGTCAGTTCGCAGCCGCAGTCCTGGGCCTGACCCTCAACCAGGCTGCCTACTCCGCAGAGATCATTCGTGGCGGCATCCTCTCGGTGGACCAAGGCCAGCTCGAGGCAGCTTCCGCACTGGGCATTCCCGCCTGGAAGCGCTCCACACGGATCGTGCTGCCGCAGGCCATGCGCGCCATCCTGCCCAACGCCTTCAACGAGATCATCGGCCTGGTCAAGGGCACGTCGATCGTCTACGTCCTGGCGTACTCGGAGCTCTTCTACACGGTCCAGGTCATTTACAACCGGACCCAGCAGGTGTTGCCGCTGCTGCTGGTCGCAACACTCTGGTACGTCGTCATTACGTCCGTGCTGAGTGTCTTCCAGTACTACATCGAACGCCACTTCTCGAAAGGCGCGGTACGCAACCTCCCGCTCACCCCGCTGCAGAAGGCCCGGAAGTTCTTCGCCACCCACGTAGCTGTTTCACCCACAAAGGACGTCCGATGAGCATCATCGCCGCACACAAAGAATCCACGACGACGGGAAAGGTCGCAGACGAAACCCAGGCTGAAGCTCCCGCTGGCGCTCCTGCCAGCACGACGACGGCACAGCCCGCCGCTGCCACCCGTGGACAGGTGGATATCACCAACGTCCGAAAGTCCTTCGGCCCTACCGAAGTCCTCAAGGGTGTTTCCTTGTCCGTCCCGCCAGGCGGTGTCGCGGTGATCGTAGGACCGTCCGGCTCCGGAAAGTCCACACTGCTGCGCACCATCAACCACCTGGAGAAGGTGGATGGCGGCTTCATCACCATCGACAACGAGCTGGTGGGCTACCACGTCCGTGGGAACAAGCTCCATGAACTGCGTGAGAAGGACATCCTCAAGCAGCGCACCAACATCGGCATGGTTTTCCAGAGCTTCAATCTTTTCCCGCACCTCACCGCCCTGGAAAACGTCATCGAAGCGCCAATCGTCGCCCAGAAGCGATCCAAGGCTGAAGCCAGGAAGCGTGGCCTGGAACTCTTGGACCGGGTGGGCCTGAAGGACCGGGCCGATGCCTTCCCGCGGCAGCTCTCCGGTGGCCAGCAACAGCGGGTCGCGATTGCGCGGGCACTGGCACTGGACCCCAAGATCCTGCTCTTCGATGAGCCCACCTCGGCGTTGGACCCCGAACTGGTCAATGAGGTTTTGGACGTCATCCGCGAACTCGCCAAGTCAGGCACCACGTTGATCATCGTGACCCACGAAATGGGTTTTGCCCGGGACGTCGCGGACACCGTGGTGTTCATGGACCAGGGCCAGATTGTTGAGTCCGGCACGCCCCAGGAAATCTTTGGCAACCCCCGTGAAGAACGCACCCGAAGTTTCTTCTCCAAGGTCATCGAACCGGCTTTCAACATCTAGGAAGAAGTCCTCCATGTTTCGCATCACCCAAAGCAAACTCCTGGCACTCGCTGTACTGCCCGCCGTCGTACTTCCTGCGCTCGCCGGGTGCTCCGATCCTGGTGCGTCGGCAGCCAAGCCGGAATCTGAAGCCGCGAAGAACGGCATCGTCTACAACACCTCGGTGGACCAGAACCGGATCCGCGCTGACAAAGATACAGCCGCTGCAGCCAACGTTCCCGCACCAATCGCCAAGGACGGCAAGCTGACGGTGGCCACCACCGCGGGTTCCATACCCCTGTCCTTCCACGCCACGGACGACAAGACGCCGATCGGAGTGGAGGTGGACATCGCCCAGCTCGTGGCCGACAAACTGGGCCTGGACCTGGACCTGCAGGTGACGTCGTGGGAGAACTGGCCGCTCAAGACACAGTCCGGCGATTTCGAAGCCGTGTTCTCCAACGTGGGCATCAACGCCGCCCGCGTGAAGCTGTTCGATTTCTCCACCTACCGCGCCGCGTACATGGGCTTTGAAGCGAAGAAGAGCTCCAACTATGACATCAAGGGGCCGGACGATATTTCCGGCTTGAAGATTTCCGTGGGCTCGGGTACCAACCAGGAGAAGATCCTCCTCGCGTGGAACAAGGAACTGGAAGCCAAGGGCAAGGCGCCTGCCACGTTGCAGTACTACTCCTCGGACGCCGACACCATCCTGGCCCTGTCCTCCGGCCGGACTGACCTGAACCTGGCTCCGTACCCGTCTGTGACCTACCGCGAGAACACCCGCGACGACCTCAAGGTGGTGGGCAAGGTCAACGCAGGCTGGCCTTCCGAGACCCTGGTAGCTGCCACCACGCTCAAGGGCAACGGGCTGGCTCCGGCAATCACGGATGCCCTTAACTCCACCATCAAGGACGGCTCCTACGCCAAGGTCCTGGAACGTTGGGGCCTTTCTGAAGAAGCCTTGCCGGAATCCAAGACTGTCACTGAAGCTACGTTCGGAGCAGGCAAGTGAAGTTCCAGGTCCTGGACATCATCCCGCACCTGAAGAATCCAGTGACTGGAGAGATCGTCTCCACGGCCGACCGCCTGAACCAAGTAGTGGAGACAGCCCGCCGCGCCGAGGACCTCGGTTTCGACAGTTTCTCCGTGGGGGAGCGGCACGCTGGCGAGTTCGTCTCGTCATCCCCGACGACGGTCCTCGCCGCGGTTGCCGCTGTCACCAGCCGCATCCGTTTGCAGACCGGCGTCACCGTCCTGTCGGTGCTGGATCCAGTTCGCGTGGCCGAGGACTACGCCACGATTGACCAACTGAGCCGTGGCCGTCTGGAACTGGTGATCGGCAAGGGCAACGAGGTACTGCAGTACCCGCTCTTTGGCTTGTCCCTGGACGACCAATGGGAACTGCTCGCCGAAAAGTACGCTCTGCTGCGCTCGCTGTGGCGCAAGGAGAGCGTCACGTGGTCCGGCAAGTTCCGCCCTGCCTTAACGGAACCGACTACGACGACGCCACGCCCCTTCGCGGGGTCGCCCCGGATTTGGCACGGCTCGGCTACAACCTTGACATCCGCTGCGCTCGCGGCCAAGTGGGGCGATCCGCTGTTCACGGCCAACGCCATCCAGCCCCGGGAGAACTACAAGGTCCTGATCGACCACTACCGCGAGGAATACGAGCGCCACGGACACGATCCGCGCCACCAATACCTCGGCTCCGGGAGTGGTGCCGGCGGCGTATTCATCGCGGACACCACGCAGGAAGCGAAGCGGCAGTACGGTTCGGTGTACGAGGCGCTCACTGTTGGGCGCAATGTTCCCGGCAACAACTCGCCGTTCCGGGATATCGACCATGCCGTGGCCGAGGGGCCAGTGTTGGTGGGCAGCCCGGAGCAGGTCATCGACAAGATCCTCAGCTACCACGCGCTGTATGAGCATGACCTCCAATCGATCTCGCTGCCCACCACGCTGCCCTTCGAACAGCAACTGGAAATCCTTGAGCGCTTCGCGTTGGAGGTCATTCCGGCCGTGCGCGCAGCGGCACCCACCACCCTTTGGGAAACCGGCGACCCGTTCGCTGGACGCCCCGAATTTGCAGGCGCTACCGAACCCGACGCCGCAGCCACCGTCACCGCAGACCACGCCTTCAACAGGAGCGATAACGCATATGTCTACGCACACTGAAACAGCACTCGAGGCCTTTGAAGAAGACTGGCAGGAATGGCACGCCGCCCACGAACGCCACCGTGCCGACATCCACGGCTTTCTCGCCGTAACCCACCTGCACTGGCTCACCAACGAGGCAACCCCGCTGGAAGGCGTCCCGGGCATCTGGAGTGCGGAAGCCGACGTCGTACGGGTTGTCCTGGAGTCCGGAGAAAGCCTGCAGCAGGACGGCGTTGAACTGAACTCGGACGCAGGTAAATCGCTGGAGTTCGGTCCGATCGAGGAACGCGGCGGCATAAACCTGGTCTCCGGTAACACCGTGATCGAGGTAGCGAAGCGGGGCGGTGAGTACATCGTTCGGCCTCGGAACCCGGAAAACCAGTTGCTGCAGAACTACCAGGGCACACCTGCCTACACGCCCAATGCTGCGTTCGCCGTGGCCGGTACGTTCGTGCCGTTCGAGGCACCGCGCCCCACAACCGTGGGTGCCGCCGTCGAGGGTATCCAGCACGTTTACGAGGCACCGGGTGAGATCCGGTTCAAACTTGCCGGACAGGAATTGGCTCTGACGGCATTCAACGGCCACGCGCCGGGCTCGCTGTCCCTGCTGTTCACGGACCAGACCTCGGGCAAGACCACGTATGCGGCCAACCGCTCGCTCTCCGTGGTTCCTGCAGCGGATGGCACCGTGCAGCTCGATTTCAACCGCGCCGTCAACCTGCCGTGCGCCTACACCGATCTCGCCACCTGCCCGCTTCCACCCGCGGAGAACCGGCTGCCCGTGGCTATCGAAGCAGGCGAAAAGATTCCCTACGAACGACAGGACCAGAAATGAGCTCTACTGAAGAAAAAGCAGGCGGATTCCTGGCTATCGAACTCGATGGCGCCGGTTATGAGAGCCTCGCCCGCGCTGTCCTCGCCGCCGAGTCAGCTGGCTTCCACGTCGCCACCTTCGCGGATGCACCGGCCCCAGGGAGGGTCAATGCTCTCCAGCGTGCAGCCTACGCCGGGCCCCTCACCAGGAACATCGCCCTGGTTCCGGAAGTGGACACCGTCTACACGGAGCCCTTCCACATTTCCACGCAGCTCGCGAGCCTGGATTACGTGTCCGGCGGCCGAGCCGGCTGGATCGCCACCGCAGCGAACTCGCGCGAGGCCGCTGCCGCCGTCGGGCGTTCCATCGTCGAAGGTGACGCGCTGGCTCAGGAAGCTGCTGCGTCCATCGAGGTTGGCCGCCGATTGTGGGATTCCTGGGAGGACGACGCCGTCATCCGCGACGTCGCCACCGGACGGTACATCGACGTCGACAAGCTTCACTACGTGGACTTCGAAACCCCCGCCGACTTTGCTGGCCCTGCATATTCCGTGAAGGGGCCGTCCATCATCCCCAGGCCGCTGCAGGGCCAGTTGCCTGTGCTCGCCGCTGCCTCCCTGGTGGGCGACGGTCTGGTTTCGGTGGATGCCGTGGACGCTGTGCTGGTGTCTGCTCCGACGCCCGAACTGCTGGCAGCCGAGGTCCGCGACGTGCGGGCCCGGCTCGCTGCTTCCGTTGCGATTGTTGCAGAGCTCGACGTCGTCCTCGACTCGCGGGGGCAGGCTGCGGCTTCGCGCTTGGACACCTCGCAGGACGACGGCCGGGCGCGGTTTGTCGGCTCGGCGGCCGGTCTAATTGGGCTGCTCGACTCGCTGCTCAAGGAGGCCGACGGCGTCCGTCTCCACCCGGCTGTCCTGGACGTGGAACTGGAAGAACTGTCCCGGCTGGTGTTGCCCGAACTCCGCCGGCGCGGGTCTTTGCGTGCACCGATCCAGGATGGAACGTTCCGTGAGCTGCTGGGCGTGGGGCCAGCGGAGAACCGCTATTCGACGTCTGCCGCGGCCACTGCTGCCGCCGGAAAGTAAGGGATCACCATGACACAGCACAACCGTGCTATTTTCCAGCCGAGTGGGCAGATCCAGTTCGGGATCTTCTTCCAAGGCGTCAACTCCGGCACCATCTGGAAGGCGTCGGAATCGGGTTCGCAGACCGACTTCGAATCCTTCCGCCACATCGTCCAGACCGCCGAGCGTGGAAAGTTCGCCGCGTTCTTCCTCGGCGAAGGCCTGCGCCTCCGTGAACACCTTGGCCGCCCGCACGCCCTGGACGTGGTGGGCCGCCCTGACGCTCAGACCATGCTCGCCGCCCTTGCCGCGGTCACCACGAACATCGGGCTGGTTGCCACCCAAAACACCACGTACAACGATCCCGCGGACCTCGCGCATCGCTTGTCGTCGCTGGACCTGATTTCCGGTGGCCGCGCAGCGTGGAACGTGGTCACTACAGACAACGCGTGGACTGGAGCCAATTTCCGTCGTGGGGGATACCTCGACCACGCCGACCGCTACAAGCATGCCGAAGCGTTCGTCGAAACGGCCAAGCGGATTTGGGACTCGTGGGAGACATCATCCGGACCGGCTCGCCGGGTGCTTCACGAAGGCCAGCATTACACCGTGGACGTCAGCCCGCGCCTGCCGCGAAGCGCCCAGTACCGGCCCGTGCTGTTCCAAGCCGGCGACTCCCCGGAAGGCCGCGACTTTGCAGCCCGCCAGGCAGATGTGATTTTCTCGGCCCACCCCAAGTTCGACGACGCCGTGGAATTCCGACGCGACATCGTGGCGCGCTCGGTCGCTGCGGGCCGTGGGGCCAATGCCGTGCAGATCATGCCAGCGAGCGAGTTCATCCTTGCGAGCACTGACCGGGAAGCGCAGGAGAAAAAGGCCTGGGTCCGCAGCCTCCAGATTGGTCCGCAGCAAGCGATCGCATACCTGGAGCAGTTCTGGGGCCGCGAACTCACTGAGTACGATCCCGAGGGTCCGCTCCCGGAGATTGACCCGGTGGTCGAGGAGACCTCGGAGACGCGCGGCAGCGGCTTCCATGGCGCGAAGGCACGCCAGCTTGCAGACCAGTGGCGGGCCGAGGCCAAGGACAAGGGCCTCTCAATCCGCCAGTTCGTCACCTCCCGCACCGCGCGGGTAGATGCCACCTTTACCGGTTCCTACACCGCCGTGGCCGATCACCTCGCCGAGTTCGCCCGCGTTGGCGCCGTGGACGGGTTCAACATCTCGCCGTGGCTCATCCCCACAGGCTTGGACGACATCGTGAACCACCTGGTGCCCGAACTTCAGGAACGCGGCGTCTACCCCACGGAATACCGCGGTACCACGCTTCGCGAAAACCTGGGGCTTGAGACCCCGGTGCGTTCTCCTGAGCGGGTGGGGGCCTGATGGGGGCTGCATTTTCTGCTGGATCATTCCTTCGGCGGGCTCGAAAACTCGCGGTTCTAAGCGGATCCCACCGTGTGGATCGTGGAATGATCCAGCAAAATCCTGCCGCAGAAGTTGAGGGGTGGCGTGCAACCATCAGCCTCCAACTGGCGGTGTGGGGACAGGCACTCTAGCCAGGCTAGAGGAGTTCCCTGAACACATTCCAGCCGTTGCCGATGGGTCCATACGGGCCCCAGAGGACTCCGGTGGATGCCCCTGCGGAATATGTGACCAAGTCGCCGTTCGCGTTGATGGCCGCAAGATCGTTGTACCGTGAATGGCTGAAGCTGCCCAGGCCTGCGATCTCAGTGAACGTGTTCCAGCCCCCACTGATCATGCCGGAGGATTCCCAGCCTCCTTCGCCATCAGTCCTGTAGATGTAGAGGTAGCCGCTTCTGTCCCGGGCGTAAACCTCTACGGGGCCGTCGCCGTTCATGTCCCCGGCCGTGATGATCTTGTCCATGACTTGCCAGCCTTGTCCAACCTTGGACCGGGCGAGCCAACCACCCTCTCCGTCGCCTGGGTATAGGTAGAGATTGCCGGCGGTGTCCCGGGCCAGGACATCGTTGGTGCCGTCGCCATTGAAGTCGCCGGGGCCGGCAAGTGCGTCGAAAATTTCCCACCCCTGACCTACTTGGAGGCGTTCAAGCCAACTACCCTCGCCGTCGCCCGGGTAAAGGAAGAGGCGGCCGGCAGCGTCCGTGGCAAGAAGATCGTTGAACCCGTCGCCATCGAAATCACCCGGCGAGAAAACCTCGCCCATGGCATCCCATCCCTGGCCGACCTGCCTCGGTTCGTCCCATTCCCCAAAGTATCGGGGGCACGCGCCCTCGCAACTGCCCGGGACGTAGGTGTAGGTACGCGGATACAGGAGGAGCTTGCCGTCCTGGGTGCGTGCAAGGGGCTCGAAGTTGCCGCGTCCCGTCCAACCCATTGCCCTTGAGGATGCCTTGACGGGTGCCATGTCCGCGCTGACCCGGGTTTCGTCCGGGCAGTTGGCCTCTTCCGGTGTGGAAGGGTGGACCCTCAGGGAAATCCGGTGGTTCACGTCCACTGGCAGGACCCTTAGCGTTTCGCCCTGGCGTTCCGGCGGTAAGGACACCCCGTCCCGGAGCCACTCCACGGTGTAGCCGTTCGGCGTGGTGCCATCAGGGTTCTTGCAACCGGAATAGTCGTAATCGAACTGCTTGCGGAGTTCAGCCCCGACGTAGGGAACCCCATCGATAATCGCCGTCGGCCCCACCGATGGACTGACTGGGGCCGCTCCCAGCATGCCCGCTCCGATGACGATTGTTGCTGCTGCGTAGATTGCCTTGCGCGTGCGAGTGATGATCCCCACTGTGTTCCCCCGGAAGCTGGCGTCGATGTGATGACGTTACCGTAATTGGGGTGAGCCGGTCAGGGGTTGCCGGGCGCCAGCATGAAGACGTCGATCGGGTCCTCGGATTCCAGCACGAAGCCATGCCGCTCATAGAGGTGGCGCGCAGCGCTTCCCTGCAGCACGTTCAGACGGAAGGGCCTCTCATCCACGGAGGCCGCCATGACGTGCCGAAGTACAGCACTGCCCAGCCCTTTGCCCTGATGGGCCGGAGCCACATAGAAGTGCTCAATCCACCGGGCGTCCGGCTCCTGGCGGACTGCGATCACCCCGGCATCCACGCCCGCAGTGTGGATCACGTACGTGTGTTCCGGCTGGAAGGCTTTCAGGAAGCGCTCCCGGACACGCACTGGATCCCAGCGACCCAGACGTTCGAGGTCCGGACGCATCACCACGGCACGAAGCTCGGCGATCCAGATGGCATCGGAACTGTAAGAGGGGCGCAAGGTGAACTCGGGAGGCACGTCTCCCAGCCTAGATGGTCCTGCGCAGGCCCTACTCCTGCACAGTGGCGTCTTCGCTGGCCTCTTCGCTAATCCGCTGGGTGACCACCCAACTGGCGAGCACCTTCAATGCGTCTTCCGAAGGTGTCCCGGGGTCTGCGGTGTACACGTTGATCCGCAGCCCGGGGTCCGCGGACAGCTCGAGGGACTCAAAGCTCAGGTCGAGGTCGCCGACGATCGGGTGGTGGAGCCGTTTACGGCCCGTGCGGTGGTACTTCACATCGTGCCGGGCCCACCTGACCCGGAATTCCTCACTACGTGTGGAGAGCTCCCCAATCAGATCAGTGAGGTCCTTATCGTAAGGATTCTTCCCTGCTGTAGACCTCAGCACAGCAACAATATCGTCCGCGCTGCGCTCCCAGTCTGCGAAGAATTGGCGTGCCTTGGGATTGAGGAAGGTGAATCGTGCGCTGTTGGGAGGGGTTGTTTCTTCGGCCATCAGGTCCATGTAAAGGGCTGCGCCAAGGTCGTTGGCAGCGAGGACATCGCCGCGGTCGTTCCGGACCCACGCCGGCGCCGTCGTGATGGCATCAATGACCCGCTGCACGCTTGGCCGGACCGTCCTTGGGCTGTGCTTCCGCCTCACCCGTGGCGCGGCGGCGGCTGCGCGTGCCAGGTCGAAGAGGTGGGCTGTCTCGGCGTCGTCGAGCTGCAGGGCGCGGGCGAGCGCCTCAAGGACACTGTCCGAGGCGCCGGAAAGGTTTCCGCGCTCAAGCCGTATGTAGTAGTCGATGCTCATGCCGGCCAGCATCGCTACTTCCTCGCGACGCAGTCCTGCAACGCGGCGGTTGCCGCCATAGGCCGGCAGCCCCGCGGCGTCGGGCTTGATCCTTGCCCGCCGGGAGGTCAGGAACTTCCGTACGTCCTCGCTATGGCTCATGAGAGCAACGCTACGCCGTCGGCAATGGAGCGAGGGAGGGTCTGACATTACTTGGCACGCCCAAGGGGGTAATGACGGGCACTCCCACAGCTCGGCAAGCCTCAATAGCGTGAACATCATGACTATTGAACTAACCCTCAACAATGGCGTCACGATGCCGGCACTCGGCTTGGGCGTCTTCCAGAGCGCACCCGAGGAAACGACGGCCGCCGTCGAGACAGCCCTTGCCACGGGCTACCGGCACATCGACACCGCCGCTGCGTACGGCAACGAGCGGGAGGTAGGTCAGGGCATCCGTGCATCAGGCTTGCAGCGGGAGGAAGTTTTCATCGAGAGCAAGGTCTGGGTCAGTGACTACGGCTACGAGCAGACGCTGCATGCGTGGGACAAGGCAGCCGGCAAGCTCGGTGTCGATTACCTTGACCTGTTCATCCTGCACCAACCCGCCCCGGACCGGTTCGAGAAGACCATCGAGGCATACAAGGCGCTTGAGCGACTACTCGAGGACGGGCGCGTCCGCTCAATTGGTGTCAGCAACTTCATGCCGCACCACCTCAAGGAATTGCTCGCCTCAACCGACATCGTTCCCGCGGTAAACCAGATCGAGCTCCACCCTTACTTCACGCAGGCCGATGTCCAGAACGCGGATGCAGCAAACGGTATCCTCACCCAGGCCTGGTCACCGATTGGCGGAATCACTTTCTACCCGGGCTGGGGCGGGGAACGACGGAACGTGATGGAAGATCCCGCCATTGCAGCGATCGCGCGGACCCACGCCAAGACACCGGCCCAGGTGATGATCCGCTGGCACTTGCAGCAAGGCCGATCAGCGATTCCCAAGTCGACCAACCCACAACGCATCGCGGAGAACTTCGATGTCTTTGACTTCGAGCTCAGCACAGAAGAGCTCGCGGCCATCGACGCATTGGACCTCGGCGTGCGCAATGGGCCGGATCCAGACGTCGCCCGCCCGGAGCGCTTCGCCATGGTGATCCCCGAGGCCTGAGCGTCGAACTCCGAAACCCCCAGCACCACCGCAGTCCCAGCACCACTGTCCGAACCATAGGATGAAACGGACGAAAGGTGCAGCAAACGATGGTCACACGCGAAGAAGTAGAAGCAGCGTACTCACGGACGGCAGGCTGGGTACGCCACACACCAGTGGCCGAGAGCGGCAACCAAGAGCCGTACCACCTGTGGTTCAAGTGCGAGTACATGCAGCACACCGGAACGTTCAAAGCCCGCGGCGCCTTCAACCGGCTGCTCACGGCCCGGGAGAATGGCGAACTGAATCCGGAGATTGGCATTGTGGTGGCATCCGGGGGCAACGCTGGCCTGGCCAACGCCTACGCGGCGTCCAAGCTCGGAGTTCCTGCGACCGTGTTCGTCCCCGAGGCTGCGCCGGCCAACAAGGTCCACAAGTTGTTCGCCAGCGGTGCCCGCGTAGTCCAAGGGGGCACCGAATACGCCGAGGCCTACGCTGCAGCCGTCAAGTTCGCCGAGGAAACCGGCGCGATCTACTGCCACGCCTACGATCAACCCGAAATCGTGGCCGGCGCGGGCGGCGTTGGCCTTGAGCTGCTGGACGAACTGCCCGACGTCGATACCATCCTCGTTGCTGTGGGTGGCGGAGGTTTGATGGGTGGCATTGCCGCTGCGGTGGAAGGCCGGGCACATGTGGTGGGTGTTGAGCCTGAGACTGTTCCCACGCTCCACACTGCCTTGGCCAAGGGTGAGCCAGTGGATGTGGCAGTCTCCGGGATTGCCGCGGATTCCCTGGGCGCCAGGCGGGTTGGCGAGATCGGATTCGGTGTTGCCCGCCGCACGGGCGTGCAGAGCGTGCTGGTCAGTGACGAGGACATCGTCCAGGCGCGCCGCAAGCTGTGGGAGGAGCACCGCATGGTGGTGGAGCATGGAGCGGCGGCAGCTTACGCGGGGCTGCTCTCAGGAGCGTACGTGCCTAAGGACGGTGAGACTGTCGCCGTCATTCTTTGCGGCGCGAATACGGATCCAGCGCACTTTTAGGACGTCCCAGAGCGTCCAACGCAAGAATCCCCGCCGGTTGGTGTCCGGCGGGGATTCGACGTCGGCAGGTCTGCCCTGCCACAGCGGTTCCTACTTCTTGGGCAGGCCTGCCGGGTTCAGTTCGGACGCCGGGATGGCCTCGGACGAGAGTCCCCAACGGTCCAGGATCTTGGCGTAACTGCCGTCCTTGATGAGGTGGTTGATGGCAGCCTGCGCTGCCGCAGCAAGGCCGTTGTCCTTCTTGGTGGTGAACGCGATCTCGGCCTTCAGTGGCCAGCCGCCGTTGAGCGTGCCCACTTCTTTGGTCTTGCCATCCTTGGCGGCCTTGTAGGCGGCGGAGGCGTTGGGCCCGAACGTCAGGTCCGCGCGGCCCGACTGGAGGGCGAGCTGGGAGGCAGAGTCGTCGTCGTAATACTGGAACTCAACCGGCTTCAAACCGTTCTTTTTGTTCTCCTCGTCCCAGCGCACCAAGATGGCTTCCTGGTTAGTGCCGGAGCCGACGATCACGCGCTTGCCAGCGACGTCCTTGGCCTCCTTGACCTCTGAAATATCCGAGTCGGCCTTGGCATAGAAGCCCAGGAGGTCATTGCGGTAGGTCGCGAAATCGAATTTTTCCTTGCGTGCTTCCGTGACTGTGACGTTGGAGAGGACAGCCTCATACTTGCCGGACTCGACGCCGAGGGGCCAGTCGGCCCAGGCCACCGGCAGCACCTCAACCTTCAGGCCCAGGCTCTCACCGATTGCATAGGCGAGGTCCACTTCGTTGCCGATCAGCGTCTTGTTGTCCGTGGCGAACGTGCTCAGCGGGGGAGTGCCGCCGGTGGTCACCACGGTCAGCTTGCCGTCGGCCTTGATGGCGTCCGGAACCAGCGCGGCAGCCGCGGAGTCCACTGTCACCTTGATGCGGTCCTGCTGCGGCGTCAGGTTGAACTCCTTGGGAGCGCTGGAAGAAGCGTTCGACGACGGTGCTGTCGCCGCCGTCGCGCCCGGATCCGAGCAGGCGGCGAGCCCCAGTAGAGCCGTAGCGGCCAGCGCCGCGGTCAGGCCGGTCTTGGCTGCAAAACGTGCCATGGTTTCCCCTTATTTTTCCCACACATTGGGATGTCTGATGCGTACTTGTGGCTGCAACTATCCGGCAGGGCGGGAACGCGGTCAAAGCGCTCCGAAACGCAGGGATACCGGGGGTAACTGCGGTTAATCGGGAGTCGAACAGGGTCACAAACGTCCGGAATAGCCTGCAGCGACGCAACTCACAGAAATAAGCCGGGGACCGCCGTCGTTGTGGCTAGAGTGCCCGCCAACCAATAGTGCGGGTGCCGCGAAACGTACCGAAAGGCATTCCCCGTGACTGTTCCTCTTTCCATCCTGGACCTGGCAACCATCGGAAAGGGCCAGACTGTGGCGGAAAGCCTGGCGGGCAGCGTGGCCATGGCGCAGAAGGCGGAAGAGCTGGGCTATCGCCGGGTCTGGTATGCCGAGCACCACAACATGTCCGCCATCGCGTCGTCGGCCACGAGCGTCCTGATCGCCCATGTCGCCGCCCACACGAACACCATCCGGCTTGGGGCCGGTGGCGTCATGCTTCCCAACCACTCGCCGTTGACCATCGCTGAGCAGTTTGGCACCCTGGAGACGCTGCACCCCGGGCGGATCGACCTCGGCCTGGGACGGGCCCCCGGCAGCGACCAGAACACCATGCGTGCGCTTCGCCGCGACCATACGTCCTCGGATGCTTTCCCACAGGACGTGCTGGAACTGCAGGGCTACCTCACCGGCCCCACCCGCATCCAGGGAGTCGAAGCGACGCCGGGCAAGGGCACGAACGTACCGCTGTACATCCTGGGCTCCTCGCTGTTCGGAGCGCAGTTGGCTGCCCAGTTGGGCCTCCCGTACGCCTTCGCGTCGCACTTCGCGCCTGCCGCGTTGCAGGACGCAGTGGCCATCTACCGCAGGGATTTCAAGCCCTCGGAACAGCTGTCCGAACCGCACGTCATCGCCGGGGTCAACGTCACGGCAGCTGACAGCAATGCCGAGGCCCAGGCAATCCATCTCGCCGTGAAGCGTGCCCGTGTCTCCCTGTTCTTCGGCGGCGGCCGACAGTTCACGGACGACGAAGCGGATATGGTGCTGGATTCCCCGCAAGGCCAGCACATTGCGCAAATGATGAAGTACTCCGCCGTGGGTACGCCGGATGTTGTGCGTGATTACCTTGACGGGTTCGCCAAGCACGCTGACGCGGACGAACTCATCGTTGCCCACCAGAGCATTGGCACCGAGGAACGCCTGCGGTCTGTGGAACTCGTGGCTGAAGTTGCAGGGCTTGTACCGGCCTAGGAACCGGCCCCGAATATAAATTCGAAAGCTTTACGCATTTGCAATGATTTAGGCATGACGCCGAAACTCCACAGGCGGAGACTATAGCTATCCGCTGTGGAAGGATCCGCCATGCCCACGCCCCTCAACCAGTCAGCCGCAGACTCTGCGCTGCTGATGAATTCGCTACCGCTTGGCCTGCTCCGGACCTTGCTCCGGACGGACGCACAGCAGGGCATCACACCGCAGTTGATGGTGGAGCTGAGGGCTATTGCCCGCGTCCCGGGTTTGCTGGTGGCGTGCAATTATGGTGGCACGCTTTGTTCAGCCGAAGGAGTTTCCACGGAAACTCTGCCGTTGGACAGCGCGGCGGTTGCGCTCCGGGCGCTCGCAGCCCTTCCCAATACTCATACGGCCATCATTTCCGGCAGGTCCTTGAGGGATCTGGCTGCGGTCTCCAGGTTGCCGGCAGAGGTTCATTTGGTGGGTTCCCACGGCGTTGAGTTCGACATGGGCTATGCGTACAGCCTGTCCCTGGCCACGGAAACTCTTCTCCAGCAAGTAGCAACGGCCTTGACCGAAGCGGTCGCCTTCGAGAAAGGCATCAGCATCGTCCGTAAGCCGGTGGGCGTTGCTGTCCACACGCGGCCCGCGACGCCTGAAGTAGTGGAGCGTGTCATCTTCCGCTCCCAGCAGATCGCCATTGAGTACGGGCTCTACTTCATCATCGATGGCTCCGTGTTGGACCTTACTGTGGAGGAACCGGCCAAGGGCCAGGCCTTGGAGCAGCTTCGCTCCCGCTTGGGGGTGAGCGCTGCGCTGTACGCGGGAGACGCAGCAAGCGATGAAAAGGCACTCGCCACCTTGCGGGGACCCGACCTTGGCCTTCACGTCGGTCCCGGGAGTACGACGGCGGCACACACTATTCCGGATCCGGAAGCCTTTGCGCGCGTGCTGGCTTTGTTGTTCGAACTGCGGCGGGCCTGGCTTTTCGGCGAGGACGCGGTGGGGCTCGAACGGCATTCGATGATCGGAAACGGCTCGTCGACGGCGTTGCTTACCCCTGACGCCAAGGTTTGCTGGATGACCCACCCCCTGCCGGATTCCGGGTCCCTGTTTGCACATATCCTGGGCGGAGAGCCGGCAGGCCACTTCAGCATCGAGCCGGTCAAGCCTTCGCAAGTATTGGCCCAGCGCTATGTGGACAACACCATGATCGTGGAGACCCGCTGGGCCGACGTCACAGTGACGGACTACCTCGAGCCGGCGCCCGAAGGCATCACCAGCCTGGTCCGCGTTCTTTCCGGCACCGGCACCGCGCGGATAGTGTTCGCGCCCCGGCCGGACTATGCCACTGCGCCGTTCGGCATGGAGATCCGTGGCGAGGAAGTCCACATCATGGGTACATCGGATCCCATCATCCTCTCGGCGCCCGGAGTTGCCTTCCAGATCAGCAGTGATGGCAGGTACGCCACAGCCACCGCTGAAGTGCCACTGCAATATGGTCCCGTTGTGCTGAACCTGCGCTGCGGTGACACCGAGCCGCCGCCCGCGGACCCGACTGGAGAGCCGACCCGGCGTGCCGCCGTCGGGCAGTCTGCCCGGGAGTGGGTCAGGACGTTGCAGCTACCCACCATCAAGACTTCCCTGGTGCGGCGGTCGGCCCTGGTGCTGAGGTCGCTGGTGCACGAGCCCACCGGCGCTGTCCTGGCCGCTCCAACCACATCGCTGCCGGAGGGTATCGGCGGGACTCGCAACTGGGACTACCGGTACTGCTGGCTGCGCGACGGGTCCATGACCGTCAACTCGTTGGTGAGCTTGGGCTCCACGGACGAGGCCGATGGATTCCTCCGCTGGCTTGGCCGCATCCTGGAGACCGCGCCCGGGCCGGAGTGGCTCCACCCGCTTTACTCGGTGACCGGTGCTCCGCTGTCCACGGAAGCGATCGTGGAGAGCCTTCCGGGCTACGCCGGTTCACGACCGGTGCGGATCGGGAACGCGGCGGACCACCAAGTGCAGTTGGACGTCTTCGGGCCGATTGCCGAGCTGATTCACGATCTTGGCGAGCGGCGCGGGTACTTGCCGGACGAACACTGGTTCCTGATGGAGCAGATGGCCCACGCTGTCATTGCCCGCTGGCACGAGCCCGACCACGGAATCTGGGAAGCCCGCCGACCGCCACGGCACCACGTTTACACCAAGGTCATGTGCTGGGTGACGCTGGACAGGGCCTTGCGGACTGCTGCCTTGCATGGCCGCGTGCCGCACGCGGATTGGGCGCCGACAGCCGCAAAGATCCGCAAGGAGGTCCTCCGGAAGGGCTGGGACGAGTCCGCGCAGTCCTACACCGTGGCCTACGACAGCCCGGACCTGGACGCCGCGGTTCTTCATATCGGCTTGTCCGGCCTGCTGGATGTGCAGGACCAGCGGTTCCTGGATACCGTGACGGCGGTCGAGCGCGAATTGCGTGTGGGTCCCACCGTCTTCAGATACAGGTACGACGACGGCCTGCCGGGTTTGGAGGGCGGCTTCCACATCTGCACTACCTGGCTGATCGAGGCATACCTTGCTGTTGGGCGCTTGGATGATGCGCTGGAGTTGTTCAACCAGCTGGTGGCTCTGTTTGGTCCTACGGGCCTGCTTCCGGAGGAATACGATCCTGCCTCGGAAACGCACCTGGGCAACCATCCGCAGGCCTACTCGCACCTGGGCTTCATCCGGTGTGCGCAGCTCCTGGACCATTATCTGGCCAGCGCAGATGTGGAGTAACCCAAGTAGGTCGCAGTTGAGCGCGTTTTGACGCCTCTAAACGGCGTTAACTGCGACCTAGTTGTACTGAGTCAGGACGTTGGTTACATCGTGAATAGGTGAAGACCTCTTAGGTTGGTGGTTACCACACACAGCCAACGACTAAGAGGTCTTCATGTCCCACCGTAATGCCCGCTTGACCCCGACCGGTAGGCGGATCCTTATCGAGCGCGTCCTCGCCGGCCGTCCCGTGGCCCATGTGGCCAAAGAAATGGGCATCTCAAGGACCTGCGCGCACCGCTGGATCAGCCGGTACCGCACCCATGGCTGGGCCGGCCTCGAGGACCGCAGCTCCCGCCCAAGGTCGTGCCCACACGCGACTTCTGCTGCGCTGGTTGCCGATGTCCTGACCCAGCGCGTGAAGCACCGCGAAGGGCCAGCGGGCCTGGCAGCCCGGTGCGGGACGAGCGCCCGGACGGTCTCCCGGATTCTGACCCGCGCGGGCATGCCCCGGCTGTGGGACCTGGACCCGGTGACCGGGGAACGGATCCGGGCATCCCGTGCCACGGACCGCCGGTACGAGCGCGACGCTCCCGGAGACATGATCCACATCGACGTCAAGAAACTAGGCCGGATTCCCGACGGCGGAGGCTGGCGGGCAGACCCGAACCAATCCGCCCGCAACCACTCAACAGGCCATACAAGGGTCGGTTTCGACTACGTCCACGTGGCCGTCGATGACCACACTCGTCTGGCCTACGCCGAGGTCCTGCCCGACGAGAAAGGCCCGACCTGCGCAGGGTTCCTCACCCGGGCCGCAGCGGCCATGGCAGCCAACGGCGCGCCAGTCAGACGGGTCATGACCGACAACGCCTTTGCCTACCGGTTATCGAAAGATTTCCAGGACGCACTCGCTGCACTGGGCGCCAAGCACGTCCTGATCAAACCCCGCCATCCCTGGCAGAACGGCAAAGCAGAACGCTTCAACCGCACCCTTCAAGAAGGCTGGGCCTACCGGCAACCATTCACTTCCAACCAGGCCCGGACAGACGCCCTGCAGCCATGGCTAGACTTCTACAACAACCACCGGCCGCACGGCAGCCTCGGAGGCAAACCACCCATCAGCAGGTGCAAACAACCTACTGACTGAGTACACCTAGTTGGGCGGACGGCCTTTTAGGTGAGGAGCAGCGCCACGGCGATCATCGCGGGCACCGCGACGATTGTCGTGATGAGCACCGTGTCCTTCGCGACCGTGATGCCGGCGCGGTAGCGTGTGGCGGCGACAAACACGTTCTGGGCCGTCGGGAGCGCTGCCGTCACCACCACGGCGAACAAGGCGTGCCCGTCCATACCCAGGGCAAAACGGGCAAACACGTACGCGATCAAAGGGTGCACGAACAGCTTGAACCCGCTGGCTAGCAGAGTGTCCAGGCGGCGGCAGGCATCCTTCTGCAAAGGCCTTGACCCATTCAGGCTCATCCCGAATGCCATCAGCATGGCCGGGATTGCGGCTCCGCCAATCAAGTGAATCGGTTCCATAATGAGCGTGGGCACTTGAAAACCCGTTCCTGCCACAAGAAGTCCAAGCCCCGAGCCCACGATCATCGGGTTCTTCACGATCATCAGCAGGAAACGCAGGGGAGTGGTGCGGTGGGTACTCGTGCTGGCGTCGAGGGCCATCAAGTACAGGGGTGTGAAGAACGCGAGTTGGAAGATCAGGAGCGGCGCAACGTAGCTCGCGTCACCCAGGACAAACACCGCAATCGGAATGCCCAGGTTCGCGGAGTTTGCCAGTGATGCACTCATTGATGACATCAGGGCCTCGGGCATGGTGCGCTTCAGCCAGAACTTCACGATCAGGAAGAACAGCAGGCCCGTGATGATGGCACCCACGGCGGTGACCAGCAGCGGAGCGGCAAACACCTCGTGCAGCTTCGCCTTGCTCAGAGTTTCAAAAAGCAGGGCCGGGCTTGCGACGAAGAACGTCAACGAGCTCAGGACGGAGCGGGCATTCTCGCCCAGGATCCCACGACGTCCCACGAACATGCCCACCAGGATGATGGCCCACACCACGAAAAACCCTGACAGGACGCCGATCATGAGGGCGTGCTGGCGGGGAGATGTTGGGTCACGAACAACAGCCTAGCCACATTCACGTGCTGAGTAAGCGTTTTCTGGCGAGAGTTCCGTCATGCGGACATTAAGCGAGCGACGTCGGCACTCACTTGAGTGCCGACGTCGGGCGTAGCTTTGGCCGGTTCAGCTGCTGAGGTGGGCCGCGTTGCTAAGGGCGTGCGGGGGCCGCATGAGCCCGGGGGTGTGGCCCTCGGCGGGGTCGTTGCCGAGCTGCAGGATCTTGTTGTCCCGTCCGACGTGGACAACCCTGGGCTCGTAAGCGCGGGCCTCCTCGGTGGTCATCTCGGCGTAGGTGATGAGGATGACGACATCCCCTACGTGAACCTGGTGGGCAGCAGCGCCGTTGATCCCGATGACGCCGGAACCGCGCTCGCCGGCGATGGTGTAGGTCTCCAGCCGGGCGCCGTTGGTCACATCTACGATGGAGACGAGTTCGCCCGGAAGGATGTCAGCCGCGTCAAGGAGGTCAAGGTCGACAGTGACCGAACCAACGTAATGAAGATCGGCATGGGTCACCGTTGCACGGTGGATCTTGGACTTGAACATTGTGCGGATCATAATGCGATCAGTTTAGCGCGGCACCCTCATCCGGCGCTGTGACGTACCAGACGTTCCGCTTGGGCTGGTCCCACCCCGGATCGCTCCGGTCCCCGGCGCGCCATGAGGCTCTTCCCCGATGGAGTTAGCCGCTCCCTAAGCCCGAAGGTGGGTCTTTGTGCTCTGGAAAGCAGCCTTCTGCCGGCATTGACTGGAGGATGCGGGCGGAGAACGCCCGGAGACCCAGTGCATTCAGCGGCCGGAGGGATGAGGAACGTGATCGGCTTTCTTGACAGGACCGACGCTGGCCAGCGCCTGGGCCAGCGGCTGGCCAGGCTGCGGGGACTGGATGTTGTGGTCCTGGGTTTGCCACGCGGTGGTGTGCCCGTGGCGTTCGAGGTGGCCAAGGCCCTCGACGCGCCGCTTGATGTGATCGTTGTTCGGAAACTGGGGGTTCCTTTTCAGCCCGAGCTTGCAATGGGCGCCATCGGCGAGGGCGGTGCGAGGGTGCTCGATCCCCAGGTCATTTCAGCGGCCCGGATCACCTCGGAAGACCTGGCGATGGTGGAAAACAAAGAGCGTGAACGCCTTGGGCAACGATTGGACCGATACCGTCGGGGAAGGCGCCGGACGGACCTTCACGGGCGCACGGCCATTGTGGTGGACGATGGAATTGCTACTGGTTCGACGGCGCGCGTGGCCTGTCACGTTGCCCGGGAACTGGGTGCTGCGCGGGTGATTCTGGCGGTGCCGGTGGCGCCTCCCCGGTCCGCCGATTCATTCCGGGAGGCGGACGACGTGGTGTGCCTGATTACTCCCCGGGACTTCCAAGCAGTGGGTTCCTACTATCAGGACTTCTCGCCCACCGAAGATGAGGAAGTCGTGCGGCTGCTCGACGCTGCAAGGTCGCGGCATCGGATCCGGAACCACGACGCCGCAGACGAGGAGGCCAACGTAGAGGTGGAAATTTCAGCCGGTCAGGTGCAGCTGCGCGGGAGCCTGCACCTGCCCGCAGGGTGTGAGGGCGCCGTTCTTTTCGCGCACGGCAGCGGTAGTAGCCGGCATAGTCCACGCAACAGGTTTGTGGCTTCGGTCCTTCAGGATGCCGGATTCGGGACGCTGCTGATGGACCTGCTGACACCGTCTGAGGAGGTCAACCGCGCCAGTGTATTCGACATCTCCCTGCTTGGACAACGATTGGCGTTGGCCACCCGGTGGCTGAGGACTCGCCAGCATGGTTGGTCCGGGCGAATCGGCTACTTCGGGGCAAGTACAGGAGCGGCGGCTGCTCTCTGGGCGGCCGCCGAACCGCAAGCCGACATCGCCGCTGTCGTTTCCCGTGGCGGGCGCCCGGATTTGGCCGGTGCCCGGCTCGTCACCGTGCAAGCGCCCACCCTACTGATAGTCGGAGGGGCGGACACCCAGGTGCTGGCCTTGAACCGGCAGGCCATGAGGCAGATGCGGGCGCCTACACGGCTCGAAATAGTACCTGGAGCGACCCATCTCTTCGAAGAGCCCGGGACCCTGGCCCAAGCGGCCGACCTGGCAGCCTCGTGGTTCAGCCGATACCTCTTTGCGTCCCGGCAAGGAGACTACGTTGGGGAGATGATGAGATGAGTATTGGAACCGACCAAACCGTTCACCTGTCGTCGCTGGAACTCGAGGAGATACGGTCCCTTGCACGTCCCATCGACACACCGGACCGGGATCTGGACGGCTTGGCTGAGTTGTGCGCCCCTGCCCGGTTCGTCTGCTTGGGAGAGGCGTCGCATGGCACGCAGGAGTTCTACCATTGGCGGGCAGCACTGAGCCAGCGCCTCATCCAGGATTTCCAGTTCAGTTGGATCGGGGTCGAGGGTGATTGGCCGGATTGCTGGCGCATCAACCTCTGGGTCCGCGGCCTGGCCAACCAGGATCTCGACGCGCGGCAACTGCTGGCCGGATTCCAGCGCTGGCCCACATGGATGTGGGCCAACACCGAGGTGGCTGGCTTCCTCACTTGGTTGCGTGACTGGAACCTCGCACAGCCGGAAGACAGGCGCACGGGCTTTTACGGACTGGATGTTTATTCACTCTGGGATTCACTGCGGGAAGTGTTTGCGTGGCTCGATGCCAACGAGCCCGATGCCGTTCCCGCAGCCTTGAAAGCGTGGCAGTGTTTCGTTCCTTTCCATCAGGACCCGCAGCGGTATGCCGTGCACACGCGGATGGTCCCGCAGTCCTGTGAGGCGGACGTTACTGCGCTCCTGTCCGAGGTGCACCGGCGGACCCTCGGCCACGTCGAGGATGATCCTGCGGCTTTCGACGCGGTGCAAAACGCCATGGTGGCAGCCAACGCCGAGCGCTATTACCGGACGATGATCAGGGGCGACCAACAGTCCTGGAACATTCGTGACCACCATATGAGCGACACCATAGACCGGCTGGCGCGCCACCACGGTCCCGGCTCAAAGGGGCTGGTGTGGGCGCATAACACCCATGTAGGCGATGCCAGGGCCACAGACATGGCATTGGACGGGATGGTCAACATCGGGCATCTGATGCGAAGGCGCCATGGTGGGGCGGTGGTCCTTGTTGGATTCGCGTCCTTCCAGGGCACCGTAACCGCTGCCCACGTTTGGGGCTCCCCGGAGCAGGTCATGAACGTTCCCGAGGCGGTGCCAGGCAGCCACGAATACCTCCTCAATGCTGCGTTGCCGGGACCGGCGGCAATGGCGTTCGGCCCGGGGCGCGCTGGCCGATGGCTTAACTCATGGCGTGGCCACAGGGCCATTGGCGTGGTGTACAACCCTGACCGGGAAAAGGGAAACTATGTTCCCACCGCCATGGGCAGGCGATACGACGCATTGCTGTGGTTCCCCCAAACCCATGCACTGCGGCCCATCCACCATGAGCACCTGCCCGTGGAGCCTGAACTGGAAACCGAGCCGAGCGGGTTCTAGGCATGGGCCTTGGGGTTCAGGTCCCTGCCTTAGCCCGCCGCGGACAGCGGTGCTTGGCCGGCGGTATCTTCGGTCCGGCCTGCATCGGGCCATGCCGGTTCGTAGCGTTCCAGCCGGGTTCCCGCGGCCACGAGTTCGCGTAGCTCAGCCAGCCCACCTTCGACTACACCCGCAGCGCGGGCCTGCATCAGGACGTTGCCCAGTGCCGTTGCCTCAACGGGGCCGGCGACTACGGGTTTGCCTGTCGCATCTGCCGTGAGCTGGCACAAGAGGCCGTTTTGTGAACCGCCACCCACGATGTGCACCACGCTGGTGCTGCGTCCGGTGAGCCGTTCGGCGTCGGCCATTGTCCGGGCGTAACCGGCCGCGAGGCTGTCCATAATGCAACGCACGACGGCGGCGGGCCGGTCCGGGAGCAGTGCACCGGTGTTGCGCGCGGCTGAGCGGATGCGGTCCGGCATGTTGTCCGGCGCGGTGAAGACGGGATCGTCGGCGTTGATCTGCGGTCCGCCGGCGGGGAGTGCTGCCGCGGCGTCGAGCAATGAAGTCAGCGATTGGCTGAAGCCTTGGGCTGCCCACGAGCGTTGGCATTCACTCAGCAGCCAGAGCCCGCCGACGTTGCGAAGGTAGCGGATGGTGCCGTCCACGCCGCGCTCGTTGGTGAAGTTGGCCTTGCGGCTGGCTTCGGTCAGGACGGGATGGGGGAGTTCCACCCCCACGAGCGACCACGTACCGGAGGAGATATAGGCGAAATCCTGGTTCTGCGCGGGCACAGCTGCTACGGCCGAAGCAGTGTCGTGCGAACCGACGGCCACCACCGTGGTATCGGCGTCCAGGCCCGTTTGCTCCAGGATCGCCGGCAGCAGCGCGCCCACGGTTTCGCCGGGCTGGATCAGGGGCGGGAAGATCTTCCGAGGCAGGCCCAATGCGTCCAGGAACTCTGTGGCCCACTCTCCCGCAACAGCGTCAAAGAGCCCCGTGGTGGAAGCGTTCGTGGCCTCGGTGCGACGCTCGCCCGTGAGCAGGAACGCGATCAGGTCCGGAATGAGCAGCGCCTGCAAACCGTCCAGATTCGGTTCGGCCGCGAGTTGGTAAACGGTGTTGAACTGGAGGTACTGCAAGCCCGTGGTGGCGTAGAGACGGGCAGGGTCAATGACCGAATGCACTCGTTGCACGGTGCCGCGGCTGCGCTCGTCCCGGTAGCTGTAAGGAACAGAGACGAGTTCCCCGGCCTTATTGACCAAGCCGTAGTCGACGGCCCAGGTGTCGATGCCGATGCTCGCGATGCGCTCGCCGTTTTCCTGCGCTACAGCAGCGGCAGCGGCCAACCCCTTGAGTACCTCAGCGAAGAGGGCGTCGAAGTCCCAGTGGAGGCCGCCGTCGAGCTCCACCACCCCGTTGGGGAAGCGGTGGATGGTCTCGAGGGAAACGCCGGAGCTGGGTGAGACGCGGCCGAGCATGACGCGGCCGGAGGAGGCCCCGATGTCGATGGCTGCGAACACGCTCTGAGAGGACACCGCCCCGGCGAGTGCCGGGGCGGTGTTCGTGGTGGTTCCGTTGGTCACTGTTGGTCCTAGCGGAGGAAGGCTGCTGCCACGCCAGCGTCCACGGGGATGTGGAGGCCGGTGGTGTGGGAGAGCTCGTTGCTGGTGAGCACGGACGCTGCGTTGGCGACGTGTTCGGGGAGGACTTCGCGCTTGAGGAGGGTTCGCTGGGCGTAGTACTTGCCCAGTTCCTGCTCGTCCACGCCGTAGACCGCGGCGCGCTTGGCGCCCCAGCCGCCGGCGAAGATACCGGAGCCGCGGACCACGCCGTCGGGGTTGATGCCGTTGACGCGGATGCCGTACTCACCCAGTTCCGCGGCGAGCAGGCGGACCTGGTGTGCCTGGTCTGCCTTGGTGGCGGAGTAGGCGATGTTGTTCGGACCGGCGAACACGGAGTTCTTGGAGGAGATGTAGATGATGTCTCCGCCCATGCCCTGATCGATCATGACCTTGGCCGCGGCCTTGGAGACCAGGAAGGAGCCCTTGGCCATGACGTTGTGCTGCAGGTCCCAGTCCTTCTCGGTGGTTTCCAGCAGCGGCTTGGAGATGGACAGGCCGGCGTTGTTGACCACCAGGTCCAAGCCACCGAACGCGAGTACAGCTTCCTGGATCGCGGCAGCGATCTGGGCTTCGTCGGTCACGTCGGCCTGGACACCGATGGCGACGTCGGACCCGCCCAGTTCCTCGGCTACCTTTTGCGCGTTCTCAAGGTTCAGGTCGGCAATCACTACACATGCGCCGTCGGACGCCAACCGGGTAGCGATCGCCTTGCCAATTCCCGACGCCGCACCGGTCACCAGCGCGATGCGCGTGGCGTGGGACTTTGGCTTGGGCATGCGGGCGAGCTTGGCTTCTTCCAAGGCCCAGTACTCGATGCGGAACTTCTCGGATTCCTCGATCGGGGCGTAGGTGGAGATGGCCTCGGCGCCGCGCATCACGTTGATGGCGTTGATGTAGAACTCGCCGGCCACGCGTGCGGTCTGCTTGTCCTTGCCGAAGGAGAACATGCCCACGCCGGGGACCAGCACGATCGCCGGGTCAGCGCCGCGCATGGCCGGGCTGTTTTCGTCGGCGTGCCGGTCGTAGTACGCCTGGTAGTCCTCGCGGTACGCCGTGTGCAGTTCCTTCAGGCGGTCTACTGCTTGTTCCAGAGGGGCGTCGGCGGGCAGGTCCAGGACCAGGGGCTTGACCTTGGTGCGCAGGAAGTGGTCCGGGCAGGAGGTGCCCAGCGCGCCGAGCCGCGGGTGCTCCGCGGACGCAAGGAATTCAAGTACGACGGGGTCATCGCTGAAGTGCCCCAGTTGCGGTTTGTCCGTGGAGGCCAAGCCGCGGATCACGGGAGCGAGGGCGGCTGCCTTGGCTTTGCGCTCAGCTTCCGGGAGGGCGCCGTAGCCCGGGAGCTTGGCACCGAAGGGCTCGGCCTTGCCGTTCTCCGCGATGAACTTCTCGGCCGTATCGATGATCCAGAGCGAGTTGGCCTCGGCCTCTTCGCTCGTGGCGCCCCACGCGGTGATGCCGTGGCCCCCAAGGATGGTGCCGATGGCCTGCGGGTTGGCTTCCTTGATCGCGGCGATGTCCAGGCCCAACTGGAAACCGGGACGACGCCACGGAACCCACACCACTTTGTCGCCGAACACCTTGGACGTCAGCGCTTCGCCGTCCACCGCCGTCGCAATCGCGATGCCCGAGTCCGGGTGCAGGTGGTCAACGTGGGCAGCGTCCACCAGCCCGTGCATGGCAGTATCGATCGACGGCGCGGCGCCGCCCTTGCCGTGCAGGCAGTAATCGAACGCGGCCACCATTTCGTCTTCGCGCTCGACGCCGGGGTAAACATCCTTCAGTGCCTGCAACCGGTCAAGCCGGAGGACAGCAAGGTTCTCGGCCTTGAGCGTGCCGAGGTCGCCGCCGGAGCCCTTGACCCAGAGGAGTTCGACGTCCTGGCCCGTGACGGGGTCCTTCTCGGTGCCTTTGGCGGAGGTGTTGCCGCCGGCGAAGTTGGTATTCCGCTTATCCGCGCCAAGGCGGTTGGAACGGGAAATCAGGTCTTCAACAGTCTTATTCGTGGTCATGCTCTTAAGCGCCCCATCCGGCTTGCTGGCCGCCTGCGCGGTCCTCGTTGATCTTCTTCTGGTAACCGCTGGCCTTGTAGGCAGCGATCGGGTCGGCGGGCAGGCCGCGGGATTCGCGCCACTCGGCCAGGACCGGGCGGACGTCGGTGTAGAAGGCATCGTTGAAGATGCCGTTGGCGGCCAGGACATCCCCGGCACGCTGCGCTTCGGACAATGCAGCGGTGTCCACGAGCAGGGCACGGGCCGTCATTTCCTGGACGTTCAGGACCGAGCGGATCTGGCCCGGGATTTTCTCTTCAAGGTTGTGGCACTGGTCCAGCATCAGTGCGACGCCGGAATCCTTACCGAAGCCGCCACCACGGATGACCTCATGCATAATCCGGAACAGCTGGAACGGATCAGCCGCGCCAACAATCAGGTCATCGTCGGCGTAGAAGCGGGAGTTGAAGTCGAAGGAACCCAGCTTGCCCAGGCGCAGCAGCTGCATCACGATGAACTCGATGTTGGTGCCCGGTGCGTGATGGCCGGTGTCCAGGCAAACGAACGCCTTCTCGCCTAAGGCCAGGGTCTGCGCGTAGGACGTCCCCCAGTCTGGAACATCGGTGTGATAGAAAGCCGGCTCGAAGAACTTGTACTCCAGCACCAGGCGCTGCTCGTCACCGAGGCCTGCGTAGATTTCCTGGAGGGACTCGGCCAGGCGGTCCTGGCGGCCGCGGATATCGTCCTGGCCCGGGTAGTTGGTGCCATCCGCCAGCCAGATCTTCAGGTCCTTGGACCCTGTGGCGTGCATGATCTCGATGCATTCCAGGTGGTGATCGATCGCGCGGCGGCGCACGGACTCGTTGGAGGATGTCAGCGAGCCGAACTTGTATTCGTCATCCTGGAACGTGTTGGAGTTGATGGTGCCCAGTCCAACGCCCAAGCCCGCGGCGTACTCGCGCAGGGCGGAGTAGTCGTCCACCTTGTCCCAAGGAATGTGGAGGGCAACAGTGGGAGCCAGGCCGGTGAGTTCGTGGACCTTTGCGGCGTCGGCAATCTTTTCCTGGACGGTGCGCGGAGTACCCGGGGTGCCGAAGACCTTGAACCGGGTCCCGGAGTTTCCGTAGGCCCAGGACGGCACTTCAATGGCCAGTTCCCCGAGACGGCCCAGGGCCGATTCTGTGGTGTTCATGCTTGTTCCTTCTGGTAATCGTGGGCTGAGTCTTTGTTTATGTGTGCGGCGGCGGGGTCACCTATGACGACGCCCGCGGTGGCCAGTTGGTCCTCAAGGTTGAAAACTTCTTCGACGATTTCGAAGCCTTGGTCCGGCGGGAGCTCGCTGTTCGCGAACAGCGTGGCCATCTCGGCCTGCCAACGGGCGTTGACGTCCGTCATGGCCATCCGGGCTTGAGCGGCTTGGTAGTCGTCGCATTCCAGATAACCGATGAGTTGACCATCGGGAGCCAGGAACAACGAGTAGTTGTTCCAGCCCGCGTCCTTGAGGGCGCGCAGCATTTCCGGCCAGACGGCTGCATGGCGAAGCTTGTATTCGTCCATCAGCTCCGGCTGGACGGAAGAGCGGAAACAGACCCTCATGTGCGGTTCTCCAGGTCACTCGTCTTTGAATCGTTTCATTTGTTACGATTCAAATTACCCTCGCACGAAGGGGGGTGTCAAGGCGTTTCCTGCAGATCGATCACAACAGCGGAGATTGGAAAGCATGTCCCAAACAGCGAGCATCAAAGACGTTGCCACCCACGCCCAAGTAGCCGTGGGAACTGTTTCCAACGTGCTGAACTACCCGGACAGGGTGTCCCAACGGACCAAGGAGCGCGTCCTCAAATCCATCGCTGAACTCGGCTTCGTGCGCAATGATGCTGCCCGCCAACTCAGGGCGGGACAGAGCCGGACAATCGGGCTGATCGTGCTGGACGTCGGGAACCCCTTCTTCTCCTCGGTGGCCCGCGCGGCCGAGGATGCCGCCACGGCCCTGGGCAGCGTGGTGTTGGTAGGGGACAGCGGCCAGGATGCTTCCCGCGAAGCGCACTACATGGACCTGTTCCAGGAACAGCGAGTCCAAGGACTGCTTATTTCGCCCGTTGGGGACGTTGGCGATCGGATCGACACCCTCCGCGAACGCGGCGTTCCCACTGTGCTCGTGGACGAACTTGCGGATACGGACCGCTGCAGCTCGGTCTCCGTGGATGACCAGGAAGGTGGCTATCTGGCCGCCAGGCACCTGCTGGACACGGGCCGCCGTCGTCTGGCTTTTGTCGGCACCCCATCAATTCGCCAGGTGGCCAACCGACTTACCGGCGCGCAGCGTGCCGTAGCAGAAGTAAAGGGTGCCACTATTGAGGTCCTCGACTCCGCCGGACAGACGGTCCTGGCGGGACGACAAGTGGGCAATGCTTTGGTGGAGCGCGAGCCGGAACTGAGGCCAGAGGCCGTCTTCTGCTCCAACGACCTCTTGGCACTGGGCGTCATGCAGTCGTTGACTATGTTGCGCACTGTGAAAATCCCCGAGGATATTGCCCTCATTGGGTACGACGACATCGACTTCGCGATTTCCGCCGTCGTGCCTTTGTCCTCCATCCGCCAGCCCACCGAGGCGCTTGGCCGCACGGCGATCGAGCTGCTCGCGGAGGAACAGGAGAGTGGCGGCACCAAACACCGTGCCGTGGTGTTCACGCCGGAGCTCGTGGTGCGCCAAAGCACGGCCGGCGCCCCCAAGTAGGTCGCAGTAGTGCGCGTTTTGACAGCTCAAAACGCACACTACTGCTACTTAGTTGGGTGACTAGAGGGCGTAGATGCTCCACGCAGCAGTGTGCTCAGTGCCGGGTTCCAGCCGGATCAGGTCAGTGCCGCTGTTGAAGGCGTCGGGCGGGCAGGTCATCGGCTCCACCGCCAGGCCCAGCCGGCCCGGAATTGGTGCTGGCTTGTCTGCCGTATGGATCTGCAGCCACGAACAACTTTCGTCCCAGGACATCCCGACGCCGGTGCCCGCCGGGTCCCGCAGCGAGAGCCGCGCCAGCCCGCCGTCGAACGTTATGCCGGGGAAGGCGTGGTCGATTTCGGTGCTGCCGATGGGCCGCGGTGTGCGGAAGTCGAAGGCATGGCCTTCCACGCTCGCAGCGTTCAGGGGAAGCAGCCTGTCCGGAGTGACCTCCAAGAATGAATCCGCAGCAAAATTCAGGATCCACTCATCCAGCGGCGAGGAGCCGGCCATAAGGTACGGGTGCGGACACACTCCGTAGGGTGCCGCAGAGTCCCCTGCATTCCGTGCCGTCAGCCGCGTGTGCAGCCCACCATCGTCCAGCACGAAGTGGGCGTCGAGCTCCAGCACAAACGGATAGCCCGCCGTGGGCCCCACCGTGCACGTCAAAGTGAGCGAACCGGCGTCGTGCTCTTTCAGCCTCCAATCGAGCGGGAAGGCGAGGCCGTGCAGCGACGTTTGCCGCTCGGGTTCGTTGATCGGCAGGTGTTGCACCTTGCCGTCGAAACGGTAGGTGCCGTCCGCGATCCTGTTGGGCCACGGCGCTGCGATGATGCCGCGATAGTCCGGGATTGGTTCGCCGGCAGCGAAGGGAACCACGAGGTCGCGGCCCTCGAACGTGAGCCTCCGAAGGGCGGCCGCCCGGGCGGTGACGACCGCTTCGTAGCCGCCCGATCGGAGGATGAACTCGGTACTCACAGGCCGCCGGCCAGTTTGTAGTAGGCGGCGTTCCAGTTGAGTTCCTTCTTGAATTGTTTGATGGTGGTGTCCTCGTCGATGGTCAGGAGCTCAGTCCTGGCGATTTCGGCGAAGTCTTCGAACACCTCCAGGCCAACCTGCGTGGAGAGTACCGTGTGGTGCGCGGCGCCAGCGGTGAGCCACGCTGCGGCCGACGTAGCGAAATTGGGCTTCGGCTCCCACAAAGCGCGGGCCACCGGAAGGTTGGGCAGGGGCTGGTCCAGGTCCACGACGTCCACCACGTTCGCGACCAACCGGAACCGATCGCGCATGTCGGACAAAGCGACCACAATGCCCGGGCCGGCGTCCGTGTCGAACACCATGCGGACGGGGTCTTCCTTGCCACCAATGCCCAGCGGGTGGATCTCGACGCGCGGCTTCTTCGCAGTCAGGGACGGGCAGACTTCGAGCATGTGCGCGCCCAGGATCTTCTCCGAGCCGGGCTCAAGGTGGTACGTGTAGTCCTCCATGAGCGAGGCGCCACCGGGCAGCCCGGCACCCATGACCTTGGCGGCGCGGACAAGAATGGCGGTCTTCCAGTCGCCCTCGGCGCCAAAGCCGTAGCCGTCAGCCATCAGGCGCTGGACTGCCATGCCGGGAAGTTGGCGCAGCTCGCCCAAGTCCTCGAACGACGTCGTAAACGCGGCCGAGCCGTTCGCCTCCAGGAAGCTGCGGAGACCGAGCTCGATCCGTGCGCTGTACCGCAGCGACTCGTGGCGGGCACCGCCTGCCTGCAGCTCCGGCACCACCTCGTAAAGCCGCTCGTATTCGGCAACCAGGGCGTCGACGTCGGACTCTGCGGCGCCGTGGACGGCGTCGGCGAGCTCATTGACGGACCAGGTGTTGACGGAGACGCCGAAACGCAGCTCGGCTTCGGTCTTGTCGCCTTCGGTGACTGCTACGTTGCGCATGTTGTCGCCAAAGCGTGTCAGTTTCAGGGTCCTGACGGCGGCCCAACCGGCCGAAGCGCGCTGCCACGCGCCCACCTGGCGGGCGACCTCCGGGTTGGAGACATGCCCGACGACGGTCTTCCGCGGCACGCCGAGACGGGACTGGATGTACCCGAATTCGCGGTCGCCGTGGGCTGCCTGGTTGAGGTTCATGAAGTCGAAGTCGATGTCCGCCCAAGGCAGGTCACGGTTGGCCTGCGTGTGCAGGTGCAGCAGCGGTTTGCGCAACGCGTCCAGGCCCTGGATCCACATCTTGGCCGGGCTGAACGTGTGCATCCACGCGGTCACACCGATCACGGAATCGTCGGAGTTCGCCTCCAGTGCGGTGCGACGGATGGCGTCGGAATCGGTGAGGACCGGCTTCCAGACGAGCTTGACGGGTACGTCCGAGGATGCGTTGAGGACGTTGGCGATCTCCTGCGACTGCGCTGCGACCTGCTTGAGGACGTCCTCGCCGTAGAGGTGCTGGCTTCCCGTGAGGAACCAGACCGCGTAGTGCTCCAGGGAAGTGTTGTTGGCGGTGGGCATTTTCATGGCTCCTGAAAGTGTGGTGGACGTCCGCTTTAGCGGCCGTAGACGTTTTGGTAGCGGTTGTAGAGCGACTCGATCTTGGCCTGGTCAATGGGGAGCGGCTCGCCGAGTTGTCGGGAGACGTGGACCGTCTTTGCCACTTCCTCGCACATCACGGCAGCCTTCACCGCGGACCTGGCGTCCTTGCCGATGGTGAAGGGGCCGTGGTTCTGCATGAGCACTGCGGGGGAGTGGGAGTTCTTGAGGGTCTCCACGATGCCCTGTCCGATCGAATCGTCTCCGATCAGCGCGAAAGGGCCTACCGGGATCGGACCGCCGAACTCATCGCCCATCATGGTCAGCACGCACGGGATCTCCTCGCCACGGGCGGCCCAGGCAGTGGCATACGTGGAATGGGTGTGCACCACACCGCCGACCTCCGGCATGTGACGGTAGACGTAGGCATGTGCTGCAGTGTCCGATGATGGCGAGAGGTCCGGGTTCCCCCAGTCCACGGTTCCACCGCTTCCGATGTTGATGCCCCTGACGGGAGTCCCAAAGAGATCCGTGACCACCATTTGCTCAGGCGTCAGCTCGTCATAGGAGATGCCGGAGGGCTTGATGACCATGAGGTCGTAGCCGGGGATCCGGCCGGAGACGTTGCCCGCAGTCCAGACAACCAGCTTGTAGCGGGTCAGCTCGGCGTGCAGTGCGCAGACTTCGCGGCGGACTTTGGCGATGGTTTCCAGGAGGGTGCTCATGCGTTGACCCCTTCGGTGATGGTGGCATGTGCAGCACGCTGAATAGCCTTGAGGCGGTGCATGACGCTGTTGGTGCCGCGGCCGAAGTAGTCGTGCAGGGCCCGGTATTCCTGGAAGAGTGCCTCGTAGGCGGTGACGTTCTCCGGGATTGGCGTGTAGACAGCGCCCGGGGCCGCTGCCATGGATGCAGCAGCTTGGCGGATGTCCTTGTACTTTCCGGCCGCTACAGCTGCGTGGATTGCGGAGCCGAGTGCGGGTCCCTGCTCTGAGCCGATCGTAGAGAGCTGAAGTCCGGTGATGTCCGCATAGACCTGCATCAGGAACTTGTTCTTCAGGAGACCGCCGGCAACGATGAATTCCTTGACGGGCACACCCGAATCGCGGAACGCATCCACGATTGTGCGGGTACCGAAAGCAGTGGCCTCCAGCAGCGCCCTGTACGTGTCCTCGGGCTTTGTGGCCAGGGTTTGGCCCACCACGACGCCGGAAAGCTCGTGGTCCACCAACACCGAACGGTTTCCGGAGTGCCAATCCAGGGCGATCAGGCCGTGCTCGCCAATGGCCTGCTTGCCAGCAAGTTCAGTGAGGTATTCGTGGATGCCGAGGCCCTCTTCGGCCGCGGCCTGGTGGTACTCGGGAGGGACGCCGTTCTTGGTGAACCAGCCGAAGATGTCCCCAACTCCGGACTGTCCCGCTTCGTAACCCCAGAGACCGTCAACAATGCCGCCGTCGACAACCCCACACATGCCAGGGACTTCGCGCAGGACGTCGCCGTTCATGACGTGGCAAGTGCTGGTGCCCATGATGGCCACGAGCTGCCCCGGCTCAACAGCGTTGGCAGCGGGTGCGGTGACGTGGGCGTCCACGTTGCCGACCGCCACTGCGATTCCGGCCGGGAGTCCGGTCCAGGCGGCAGCCTCTTCTGTGAGGTACCCGGCGGCATCGCCCAATCGGCCGATGGTGTGCTCCAGCTTTTCGGACACGAAGCCCTTGAAATCAGGATTGAGCGCGGCGAGGAAATCTTCCGACGGGTACTTGCCGTCCTGGTAGATGCCCTTGTAACCAGCGGTGCATGCGTTGCGTACGTAGCTGCCGCACAGCTGCCAGACGATCCAGTCGGCCGCTTCAACCCAATGGTCCATGGCGCCATAAACTTCGGGGTCCTCTTCAAGGAGCTGCAGGCCCTTGGCGAACTCCCATTCCGAAGAGATCAGGCCGCCATATCGGGGAAGCCAGGCCTCCCCGCGTTCCTCGGCGAGCTTGTTGATGCGGTCGGCCTGTGGTTGGGCCGCGTGGTGGCGCCACAGCTTTACGTAAGCGTGGGGACGGTCCGCGAAGCGTTCCAGTTCGTTCAGCGGCGTGCCGTCCGCCGTCGTCGGGACCATGGTACAAGCGGTGAAGTCCGTAGCGATGCCCACCACGTTGGCGGGGTTGATCCCAGCATCGGCGACGGCGGCCGGTACTGCATTGCGCAGGACGTCGCGGTAGTCGTTGGGCACTTGGAGGGCCCAGTCGGCGGGGAGCCGCTGACCAGTTGTGGGCAGCCGCTCGGATACGACAGCGTGCGGGTATTCGAACACGCCGTTGCCGAGTTCCGCACCGTCCGAGACACGCACAACGACGGCGCGACCGGACAGGGTGCCGTAGTCCACGCCGATGACGAACTGCTCGTCGAGCGGGAGATTTTCAGAGGTATTCATGGGGTCTCCATCCGGCTGGCCAAGGCCTCATTGCCGGGGGTTGGGTGGAAGAAACGAAGAAGGTCTGATGCAATTGTTAGCGCTCACAACTTTGATGTCAAGAGGATGGGCGTCATGTGGGACTGTTTCAGACACTCTGACCCAACTAGGTCGCAGTTGAGCGCGTTTTGCGTGCTCAAAACGCGCTCAGCTGCGACCTACTTGGGTTAGGTGGTGACGGGGGGCGCTGTGGTGGCCCGGATGATCAGGCGGGGCTTCACTGTGGCGGGCGTACCGGTGTCGCCGGTCTCCAGACGATCCAGCAGCAAGCCGATGCAGCGCTGGCCGAGCTCCTCAAAGTCCTGCGCAACAGTGGTCAGCGGCGGAATGAAGTACGCGGACTCGGGTTGATCGTCGAAGCCCACCACGCTGATGTCCCCCGGGACCAGCACGCCGCCTTCGCTGAAAGCCCGGAGGACCCCCAGCGCCATCTGGTCGTTGGCTACGAACAGTGCGGTCACGGAACGCTCGGCGGCGATTTTCAGGCCTTCGCGGTAGCCGCATTCGGCGCTCCAGTCACCCTCGATCAGGGTGCCGGGTTCGAGCCCTGCCTCGGCGAGGGCATCGCGCCAGCCTTCTGTCCGGGCAGCGGCGTCGATCCAATCGGCAGGTCCAGACAAGTGGCCGATTCGCTTGTGCCCCAGCTCCAGGAGGTGTTGGACGGCAAGCCGCGCCCCTTCGCGTTGGTCCACCGTGGCCCCGGTGAGCATTTCGTCGCCAACGGAACCGACAGCAACCAAAGGCACCTGGGTGGTGATGTCCTTGAGGACGTCAAAGGTCCCAGGGTGCGGCACTGTCACAACGATGCCGTCCACGCCTTGGTCCATGAAGTGGGCCATTGCGTCCTTGATGGTTTCAGGCGTGACTTCCCGCAAACCGGCGACGCTGACAAAATAGCCTGCGTCCCTGGCCGCCTGCTGCACTCCGAGGAGGGTATGGGACGGGCCGTACTGCGCCAACTCGCTGCCCAGCACGCCGATGGTCTGGGAGCGCCGGGTCACCAGGCTGCGTGCAGCGGTGTTGCGGCGGTAGCCAAGTTCAGTGATTGCCTGCTCAACGCGCTCCCGGGTCTTTGAGCTCACGTTGGGGTGGTTGTTCAGAACACGGGACACGGTTTGGTGGGAAACGCCGGCAACGCGGGCGACGTCCTCCATGACAGGAGGCCTGTTTGGTGCGGATTGTTCAGTGCTCACCCTGTCACGATAGAGCACATACGCGGTGATCAGCCCATGGCTGCCTTGGTGGCGTAATGGCGGTACCTCGTCAAGAACTCCGGTGTGCCGGAGCCCTTGTGCGGAGCGACTTCGATTCCTTCAAGGGACCAATCCGGCAGCTTGCCTGTCAGGACACCGACGGCTTGCCGGGCCGCGCCGTCTGCCACGTATTCCCCCGGAGCAGGCACGAACACCGGCAACCCGAAGACCTCGGCGGCAACCTTCTGCACGGCTTCGGACTGGGCACCGCCGCCCACCAGGATGATGCGTCGGGCCGCCACGCCTTGCGCCTGGAGGGCGGCGAGGCCATCGGCCAGGGAGCACACAACACCTTCGACGGCGGCCCTGGCCAGGTTGGCCGCGGTGTAATTCGACACTGTGAGCCCATGGAGGGATCCTGTGGCGTCCGGAAGGTTGGGGGTACGTTCGCCCTCGAAATATGGCACAAGGGTCAGGCCGCCTGCGCCCTCAGGGGCTGACAGTGCCAGTTTGGCGAGTTGCTGCAAATCCACCCCGAGTAACGCAGCGGTGGCATCAAAAATTCGAGTGGCGTTGAGTGTGCAGGCAAGGGGCAGGTAGTTCCCTGTGGCATCGGCAAATCCTGCTACCAGGCCACTCTGATCCCGGGACGGGACGTCGGAAACGGCGAACACAGTTCCTGACGTGCCGATGGAAATAACAACATCCCCGACGCCGGCGTTGACGCCCAGCCCCGCCGCGGCGTTGTCACCTGCACCTGGCCCGATCAAAGCGCCATTGGGCGTCTTGCCGGCAGTTTCCAAAGGCCCGACGACGGCCGGCAGCACCGGGACATGGCCCAGGGTGCTCTGCAGGACTTCCGGTAAGTACTCGCCACTGCTTGCAACGAAGTATCCGGTGCCCGAGGCGTCGGACCGATCAGTGCGGAGCAACTCCAAAGAGGATGGACCTGTGCCCGGCCCATGACCGGCCAAACGCCAGGAAAGCCAATCGTGTGGAAGGCAAACGGCTGCAGTGCGCCGGGCATTGTCCGGTTCGTGCCGGGCAAGCCACCGAAGTTTGGTGGCCGTCAGCGATGCCACAGGCACGGTCCCTGTGCTGGCGGCCCAATAAGCAGCTCCAGCCACGGCGTCACCTTGGCCAGCTTCAAGAATCAGCTCTTCCGCGTCCAGTGCGGACCGGGTGTCGTTCCACAGCAGTGCTGGGCGGACCACGTTTCCGGATTCATCCAGGCAGACCATCCCGTGCTGCTGGCCACCCACGGCGACGGAATCGACGTCGTCCAAGCCGCCCGCCTGGTTGATGGCTTCCTGAAGGGCGGTCCACCAATGATCCGGATGGACTTCGGTACCTTCAGGGTGTGAGGCTCGGCCCTGACGCACCAGGGCGCCAGTGTCTGAGTCCCTGATGACCACCTTGCAGGACTGGGTGGAGCTGTCGATCCCGGCTACGAGAGGCATGCTTTTGTTCCTTTGGGGGACCGTCGCCGGGACTGGCAGTCCGGTAAAACGAGGGACCTTGCCTGGCCCGGCGACGGAATTGCGATGGGTTGGTTCTTCTTACGGGGTGGTGCCTTTAGCGGGCCCCGAGAAGGTGCTCGATGGCCAACTGGTTGAGGCGGACGAAGGCGAACGAGCGCTCGGCGGCCTTGTCGGCGTCGAACGCTTCGAAGGCGCTGGCGTCAGCCAGCAGGTCCGCGGTGGTTTCGCCGGCGTTCAACGTGGGCTCGCCCAGCTCGAACACGCCCGAGGCAGTCAGCGCTTCCTGAACTTCCGGATCGGCGCGGAAGGCGAGGGCGCGTTCCTTCAGGAGCAGGTACATGGACATGTTGGCCTTTGCCGATTCCCACACGCCGTCGTAGCCGTCGGTGCGGGACGGCTTGTAGTCGAAGTGGCGGGGCCCGTCATACTTGGGTCCGCCGTTGGGGAAGCCGTTCTCCAGGAGGTCCACGGTGAAGAAGGCGCTGGTGAGGTCGCCATGGCCGAAGACGAGGTCTTGGTCGTACTTGATTCCACGCTGGCCATTGAGGTCGATGTGGAAGAGCTTGCCCGCCCACAGGGCCTGGGCAATGCCGTGGGTGAAGTTCAGGCCCGCCATTTGTTCGTGGCCGGTCTCCGGGTTAAGGCCCACGATGTCGCCGTGTTCCAGCTGGGCAATGAAGGCTAGGCCGTGGCCAACGGTGGGCAGGAAGATATCGCCACGAGGCTCGTTCGGCTTGGGTTCCAAGGCAATCCGCAGGCCGTAGCCCTTCTCCTTGATGTAGCCGGCGGCGGTGTCCACGCCTTCCTTCATGCGGTCCAGCGCTGCGGAGAGGTCCTTGGAACCGTCGTATTCGCTGCCTTCGCGGCCACCCCACATCACGAAGGTCTCTGCGCCAAGCTCAGCGGCGAGGTCGATGTTGCGCAGGATCTTGCTCAGGGCAAAGCGGCGGACGGAGCGGTCATTTGAGGTGAATCCGCCATCTTTGAAGACAGGGTGGCTGAAGAGGTTGGTGGTAACCATCGGCGTCTTCAGGCCGGTTTCGGCCAGGGCGCCCTTGAAGTTCTTGAGGATGAGGTCGCGCTCCGAGGCGCTGGCATCGAAGGGGACAAGGTCATTGTCATGGAAAGTGATGCCATACGCGCCAAGTTCACTGAGCTTGTGCACGGCTTCCACAGGGTCCAGGGCCGGCCGGGTCGCTACGCCGAACGGGTCGGCGCCAGTCCAGCCGACGGTCCAAAGGCCAAAGGTGAACCGGTCCTGGGGGGTTGGCTGCGGGGTCATTGTTGCTCCTTTGCAAAGCGGCGGGGAGGCCATGGATGTAAAGCACTCCAATTAGTTTTCAATCTGAACTATATGGGGGATGATGGATCATGGTCAATGGAAACCAGCGAAAAATCTTCCAAGCCCTGAGGAGGCTGCGCGAGTGAACGAACAAGCTGCCCCGGGGCGCGTGGGTGACGTGCGCCGTCGTAATCTTTCGCTCGTCCTGGACTCGATTGCCCGCACGGGCGATGCCAAGCCCAGCCGCGCGCAAGTGGCCGCTGGAACGGGGCTGACCAAAGCCGCTGTATCCAGTTTGGTGGCCGATCTGGTGGAGTCTGGCCTTGTGTCCGAGGTTGGCCTGTATCGCGATGGAGAGCGCGGGCGTCCTGGGCAAGGGCTCGAGCTAAGCTCCCGGCGAGGCGTTGTCGGTATGGAAATCAACGTCGACTACCTGGCCGTTGGCCTGGTGGACCTGGGCGGGAAGTTGCGCTTTAGCTCCACGGTGGAGTCCCGCAACCGAGGGCTCAAACCGGCTGCCGTCATGGAGCAGTTGGGTGAGCTGGCCAGCCAGGCCAAGGAAGCAGCAGCAGCTGCCGGCATCACCATCCTCGGAGGCGGACTTGCGGTTCCCGGCCTGGTGGATGACCAGCGAAATGTCGTGTTGTCCGCCCCAAACCTCCATTGGGAGCATCAACAATTGAATCCGCAGGCGTTGCTGGAAGGCGCGCCACTTGGTGTCCGGCTGTCCAACGAGGCAAACAGTGCTGCCCTCGGTGAGCTTTGGTACGGCGGTGGTCCGGCGAACTTCCTCTACGTTTCCGGCGAGGTTGGCGTTGGTGGCGGGGTCATTATCGGTTCGGAGCTTTATACGGGGCCTGGCGGTTCAGCGGGAGAATTGGGCCACATCGTGGTGCATCCCGAAGGGCCTGCGTGTTCCTGCGGAGGGGCCGGCTGCCTGGAAACGTTCGCTGGGCAGGAAGCCATTTTTGAGGCTGCCCATATCCCCGAGGGGTCCCTTGCGGAGCGAACCGGACTTCTGCTCGCGGCGTTGGCGGCGGATGAACCGCGCGCCACGAGTGCGGTTCACGACGCCGGGCGGTACTTGGGCGTCGCGCTCGCCTCTTCTGCGCGTCTCATGGACATCGAGGCCGTAGTGCTTGGTGGTCACTTTGCCGTGCTCGCCGATTGGCTTAGGCCAGCAGTGCTCTCGAGTTTGGAAAGGTATGCGCCCGGGCTGCTGGAGCCCGAAAACCTCACAGTCTCCCGATTGGAGCACTCCGGGACGCTACTGGGCGCGGCGGGCCAGGTGATCCGCACTGTGATTGAGTCACCTTTCGAATTCCTCCCGGCGGGCAAGCTCGCGTAGGGCATCTTTTCGCCGGAGAGTGCATGGGTATTCCCGGGGGATTGCGGGTTCCCCCAAGACTTCCATGGGAATCATCAGCATGCTTACTATTAATGGGTCAGTTTGTTCGCGCATGCCCTACCCACGAACAGGTGTCCCATGACTACTCAAGACTCGCCACACACCAGCACAGCGAAGGCAGATACCGCGCCCGCCCCTGAAGACGACCGCAAGCCGGACAGTCTCAAGGACCTGGGCAAGCCCACATGGATGTATATCGCCAAGAGGACGCTGCGGGAGTTCAGCAAGGATCAATGTCCTGATGCAGCCGCCGGCCTGACCTACTTTGCCGTGCTCTCCCTTTTCCCCGCGCTTTTGGCGCTGGTTTCCCTTATCGGCATCTTTGGCGACGCGGGGAAAACCACCGCGGCATTGCTGGACATCGTGCAGCAGTTCGCCCCCGGACCCGGCGTAGACGCCATGCGGCAGCCCATCGAGGAACTGACGCGCTCCAATGCGGCCGGCTTCGCACTGGTCTTTGGCATCCTGGTGGCTGTGTGGTCGGCCTCCGGCTACACCACAGCCTTCAGCAGGGCGATGAACCGCGTGTATGAAGTGGATGAAGGCCGCGGCTTCGTGAAACTGCGCGGCACGATGCTCGCCGTTACCGTCGTCGCACTCGTGGGCGCGGCACTGGCCGCCGCGATGCTCGTCCTGAGCGGTCCGGTAGCGGAGACAATCGGTAAGGCAATCGGCATGTCAGAAACATTCCTGACGGTGTGGAACATTGCCAAATGGCCGGTCCTGATTGTGTTGGTGGTCATTGTCATCGCCGTGCTGTACTACTTCACCCCCAACGTCAAGCAACCCAAGTTCCGTTGGATGAGCCCGGGTTCCCTTATCGCCCTGGTAATTTTTGCCCTGGCATCGCTGGGCTTCGGCTTCTACGTTTCGAATTTCAGCAATTACAACAAAACATATGGAACGCTGGCAGGCGTCATCATCATGTTGCTGTGGCTCTGGATCCTGAATATGTCGCTGCTTTTCGGTGCGGAATTTGACGCCGAGATGGAACGCGGGCGTGAATTGCAGGGAGGCATTGAAGCCGAAGAGAGCATCCAACTCCCGCCCCGCGATACCAAGCGCAGCGACAAGCAGCAGAAGCAGGAAGATGAAGTTATCCGCCGCGGGCAGGAACTACGGGAAAACCACGACGACGATGCCCGCTCCAACGAATCCCAGGAACGCACAGCAAATGCCGAAGACAGGAAGTGAACCTCAGCGCGTCGACGCGTCCGGCACCACGCGCAGGAAGCTCAAGACCGTTCGCGACGGCGACAGAGTGGAAATCCACGGTGAGGTTTTCCGTGTCAGTTCCGTCCAGCCCGAGGAGGGAACCCGGAACATCCGGGTGGAGTTACAGGCGAACGACGGCGGCAGTCTCACCTTGATCGGTGTTCCCCGTGCCCAGGTCCACGTGGCAGTCACGCTGCAGCCAGTCACGCTGTAGCACGCCTCGAGCTGTAGTGCGGATTACGCCCCTGCAGGAAAGCCCTGGTCGGCATCATCCCACCAGCCCTCCCAGGCGCTGGACGACAGGCGCTCGGAGGCGAAGGCGGCTGCGGGTGAATTTTCTTCAGGGGAAGCGCCTGAGGATCCGCTGTGGCTGCTGCTGGCGTCCAGAAAAAAGTTGAGGGTCTTCAAGAGCATCATGGTGGTGTCCTTTCAGTGGTTTCGTGGACCTCTTTGTCCAGGTGAAACCAGCGTAAGTGGCCATTGTTTCCTCTCATCGACGCAATGTTTCAGCTGTGTACCACTTATCTAACATGGGCATTCCGCGTCTCCACGCTGAAACAAACAGGGTGTGCACGATGCAAGAAAGCGAGCCCCTGCCGTGACCGGGCAGGGGCTCGCTTGCTTTGGGGTGGTCCTCCTGCGGAGCTTAGGGCCCCCGCAGGAGGACCACGTTCTTAGGCGTACGGGAGGACGAGCTCCGCGTAGCGCTGCTTCATGGTCTCCAGGACCGTGTTTCCATCGGCGTCCCAGATCTCCTGGTTGAAGATTTCAACCTCGATGTCGCCCGTGTATCCGGCATCCCTGACCCAGGTGCCGATGGTCGCGAAGTCGATGACGCCGTCGCCCATCATTCCGCGGGACAACAGCGCGTCCGCAGCGATCGGCAGGTTGAAATCGCAGACCTGGTAGGAGGCAATGCGGTTTTCGCGGCCCGCGCGTTCAATCTGCGCCTTCAGTTCCGGGTCCCACCAGACGTGGAAGGTGTCGACGGCGACGCCCACTGCCTTCGCGTCGTACGGCGCGGCCAGGTCCAGGGCCTGGCCGAGCGTGGAGATGAGGGCGCGGTCCGCGGCGTACATCGGGTGCAGCGGCTCGAGGACCAGGCGAACGCCATTTTCGGAAGCGAAGGGAACGAGTTCCTCAAGCCGGTCCGCTACACGCTGACGGGCCGCGACCACGTCCTTTTCGCCGGGCGCGAGCCCGCCGACCACAAGGAACAACTCCTGGGTGTCCAACACAGCTGCTTCACGGACGGCGTCGAAGTTGTCAGCCAGTGCAGCGGCCTGTCCTTCAGCGTCGGCAGCCGTGAGGAAGCCGCCGCGGCACAGCGAGGAAACGCGAAGGCCGGCGTCCTTGATGAGCTTGGCCGCCTTGTCCAGCCCTGCCTCGGCAACCCGGTCACGCCACGGGCCGATCGCGGGAACGCCTGCACGGGCACAACCGTCAACGGCTTCGGCCAGGGTCCACTTCTTGGTGGTGGCGCTGTTCAGTGAAAGCCTCGAGAAGTCACTCATGCGCCCACTCCGTTGATCCTCAGGTAATCGGACATCCGGAAGGCTGCCAGCGAGGGGTCCTTCAGCAAGCCGGCCTGATCTGCCAGTTCGAAGGTCTTGGCCAGGTGCAGCACGGAGCGGCCAGAGTGCAAGCCACCGACCATCTGGAAGCCGGGCTGTTTGCCGTTGAGCCAGGACATGAACGCGATGCCCGTCTTGTAGTAGAACGTGGGTGCGCTGAAGATGTGCTTTCCGAGCTCACGGGTGGAGTCCAGGATGGCGCGCGCTTCTGCAGCGTTACCGGCGTCGTACTTCTGCAGGGCAACCGAAGCAGCGGGGTAGATGGCAGCGAAGATGCCCAACAGGGCGTCCGAGTGGTGGGTGCCGTCGCCGTCGATCAGCTCCGGATAGTTGAAGTCGTCGCCGGTGTAGAGGCGGACGCCTTCCGGAAGGTTGGCGCGGAGGGCGACCTCGTGGGAAGCGTCCAGCAGCGAAACCTTCACGCCGTCAACCTTGTCCGAGTGCTCGCGGATCAGGCTGAGGAACGTTTCCGTTGCCACGGAAACATCGTCGGAGCCCCAGTATCCGGCCAGCGCGGGGTCGAACATAGTGCCGAGCCAGTGCAGGATGACGGGCTGATCGACTTCCCGCAGCAGCGTCGAGTAGACGTGCAGGTAGTCGTCGGCGCCGTTGGCCACCTTGGCAAGGGCGCGGGATGCCATGAGGATGACCTTGGGTCCAGCTTCGCTGACCACGGCGATCTGCTCGCGGTAGGCATCGATGACGGCTTGGATGCCGGCAGCGCCGTCCGGAAGGGCGGCGATGTCCAGCTGGTCGGTTCCGGCACCGCAGGAAACGAGGTCCCGGACGGACTTGCCTGCAGTTGCCGCATTGCCTGCAGCCACCACTGAGGCGGCTTCGGCGCCGGTGCGCTTGATGAGCTGCTGGGTGGCTGCCCAGTCCAGGCCCATGCCACGCTGTGCGGTGTCCATGGCGTCGGCAACGCCCAGGCCGTAGGACCACAGCTCGTGCCGGTACGCCAGGGTGGCGTCCCAGTCGAGCTGAGCCGGAGCGCCGGGGGTGTTGTCAGCGGCGACTTCCGGGATGACGTGCGCTGCGGCGTAGGCGCGGCGAGCGGTCATGGGAGCGCCCGGCTTGACCCACGCAGTGGCGGGCTGAAGGCGGTACTCGCGGGTGCCGCCGTCGTTGGTGGGAAGAATCAGTGACGTCATTAGAGGGTGATCTCCGGGATGTCGATGGTGCGGCGCTCTGCCGAGGACTGCAGGCCGAGCTCGGCCAGCTGCACGCCGCGGGCAGCGGACAGCAGGCCGAAGCGGTGCTCGCGGCCGGCGACGACGTCGCACAGGAATTCTTCCCACTGCAGCTTGAAGCCATTGTCCAGTTCAGCGTTGGCCGGGACTTCCTGCCACTGGCTTCGGAAGGATTCGGTGACGGGCAGGTCCGGGTTCCAGACCGGCTTGGGGGTGTGGGCGCGCTGCTGCGCAACGCACTTGTTCAAACCGGCGACGGCGGAACCGTGCGTGCCGTCGATCTGGAACTCGACCAGTTCGTCGCGGTAGACGCGGACGGCCCAGGAGGAGTTGATCTGGCCGATGACGTCGTCGCCACCCGGGGTAACGAGCTCGAAGATGCCGTAGGAGGCGTCGTCCGCGGTGGCCTTGTATTCCTTGCCGGCCTCGTCCCAACGTGCCGGGATGTGGGTGGCGGTCTTGGCGTTGACGCTCTTGACCTTGCCGATGATGCCTTCGAGCACGTAGTTCCAGTGGCAGAACATGTCCGTGGTCATTCCGCCGCCATCTTCCTTGCGGTAGTTCCAGGACGGGCGCTGTGCTGCCTGGACGTCGCCTTCGAAGACCCAGTAGCCGAACTCGCCGCGGATGGAGAGAATGCGGCCGAAGAAGCCTTCGTCCACGAGACGGCGGAGCTTGACCAAGCCCGGGAGGTACAGCTTGTCGTGCACGACGCCGGCGGTGACGCCGGATTCCTTGCCGATCTGTGCGAGCTCGATTGCTTCTTCCAGCGTCTCGGCCGTCGGCTTCTCGGTGAAGATGTGCTTGCCGGCGCGCATTGCCTTCTTCAGGGTGGCGGCGCGGAGGCTGGTCATGGAGGCGTCAAACACGATGTCCACGGTGGGGTCCGCGATGACTGCGTCCAGGTCCGTGGACCACTCGGAAACCTTGTGGAGCTCCGCCAGCTCGCGGATCTTGGCTTCGTTGCGGCCAACGAGGATCGGTTCCACCTGAACCTTGGTGCCGTCTTCGAGGGTGAATCCACCGGCATCGCGGATGGGGAGGATGGACCGCAGCAAGTGCTGGCGGTAACCCATACGGCCAGTGATGCCGTTCATGGCGATGCGGATCGTCTTTGTTTCGTAGCCCATGTTTTCTCCAGGTCCTTGTGTGCCGGCCGCTGTGCGTTGCCGGTGTTTGCATTTCCAGATGTGGGAAAGCGCATTCCCGCTGCAATCGATCATGCACTACACCGCGCCATGTTGGCAAGCGCTTTCCCAAAAATGGCTGGAGGCTGCCATAATTTCTTCTAGCGCCAGTCTCGATGGCTTGCAGAAAAGGAGGGCCTCGTGGCCGCCAGCACACTGAGTGAAGTTGCCCGTCTGGCAGGGGTTTCCTTGGCCACGGCGTCCCGCGTCCTCAATGGTTCCACCCGTAAGCCCGCAGAGGATATTGCGGAGCGCGTCCGCGACGCCGCCGAAAAGCTCGGCTACGTCCCCAATGCCCAGGCCCAGGCGCTCGCAAAGTCCAGCTCAGGATTGATCGGCTTGATTGTCCACGACATCGCCGATCCCTACTTCTCCGCCATTGCCCGCGGCGTCCAGGAAGCAGCCCGGCAGCAAAACCGCATGGTGCTGTTGGCCAGCACATCCGGCGCTCCATCGGATGAGCGGGAAGCTGTGGCAGCCTTCGCCGCACGCCGCGCAGATTCAATCGTCATTGCCGGTTCACGCTCAGCGCGACCCGAGGACAAACAAAGCAACGTGGAGCTCGCCGCCGAGTTGGACCGCTATTGCCGCAATGGAGGGCATGTAGGGGTGGTGGGGCACCCGATCGTTGGTTCCACTACCGAAGAGGGCTACCACGTGATTGAGGTGCCCAACGAAGACCTCGCGGCGAAGCTTGCTGATGAACTGGTTGCCTCGCATCAGGGCGCCTTCGTGATTATTGGCGGCCCCGAGGGACTCTTTACGTCCGACGACCGCATCCGCGGCTTTCAGCGCGGACTTTCCGACGCCGGACGGCCCCCTGCCGAGGTCATCCGTACCGGCTTTGATCGTGCCGGGGGATACGATGCCGGGTTGGCGCTGGCCGAACGGATCAAGGCCTCGGACGAACGGCTCTGCATTTTCGCGGTCAATGACGTCATGGCCATCGGCGTCACCGCCGCATTGCGCGCAGAGGGTGTGTGGATTCCCCGCGATGCCACCATCGCTGGTTTTGACGACATTGAAACACTGCGCGACTTCCGTCCCGCCTTGTCCACCGTGTATCTGCCGCTGGAGGACATTGGGAGGCTTGCAGCAGGTGGCACCGAGGGCGGCTCGGTGGGTGGTTCCGTCAAGCTCCGCAGGAGCACGGAAGTCCCGGCTTAGAGCCCCGCATGGCCGCTGATCCCAGGAGTCCCGGAGCATGAACCGAGCAATTCAGGACGACGGCGGCCGCCCCGGATCTTTCCGTGCTGTGCTACCCGGTGATTTCCTTCATGGATTCGGCCCATAGGGGGTCGGTGGACAACTTAATCGGACCTGAGGGCGGTCCTGAGCTGCTTCGACGGCTATCCGCCGAGCTCCATGTCAGCGCTGCCACGCCTCCGGCGTTCCTATGGCACACTGCCGAGGACGAAGCCGTGCCTGTGAGTCACAGCCTGGCGTACACCGCGGCGCTGAGCCGGGCCGGCGTACCGGCGGAACTCCATGTTTTTCCGCAGGGCGTGCATGGGCTGGGCTTGGCTGGCGGGACGCCGGGCGCCGACCAATGGCCAGCCTTGTGTACTGCTTGGCTCGGCCGGATGGGCTGGGTTGCTGGAGTTAGTCCTCGCCCAGCGTGATGGCGTGCAGGAAAGCGGCATCGTTGTGCACGTTCTCCGGCAGATCGTCTTCAACGAACTCCAGCATGATGTCCATGTCCCTTCCGTTGCCGCGAAGGACATCGGAGACGGTCTGCCAGAGGAGCTTGCGCGACCTCAGCGGATGGCGTTCTGCCTCTGGTCCCCAAGAGAAGCAATGCACGCCGACGACGTGAGGCAGCACTTGGTGAAGAGAATCCAGCGCCTGCTGGTCAGTGAGTCCGACGGCGGGCTGCCAGTAGGTGCCGACGTTTGCGTGATCGACGCGGCGCAGGAGCTCGAGGGTGGTTTCAGGGGAGTCGGTGAGTGTTCGACCGTGATATTCGAAAGCGATGCCGATCCCTCGGGCCGCGGCCAGATCGGCGATGCGTTGCGTGTCCGTAACCACCGCGTCCCAGTGCTCCGGGCTGGCGTCGGCTGAACCCAGCTCCCCGGCCCAGACCCGTATCCGCGGGGCACCGAGCGCGGCGGCGAGGTTGAGGACGGGCTCGAAATCGCCGAAAGCTCCCGCTCGGTAATAGGAACCGAGCGACAGGACGCTGAGGCCCGCAGCCTCGGTGGCCTCCTTGGCATGAGCAGCAGAGGCGGCGTCGCTGACGTGGACATCCGTACCCCACTCGATGCCGGCCAGACCTGCGCCCGAGGAAATTCGGACGACGTCGTCAATCCCCAGTTCGCGGAGAGTGACGGAACAAATTCCAGGCGTGAGGTCAGCCAGCGTCGTGATATCGATCATTGGTTCAGGATAGCGGGAATGCGCTTACCGTGCGGGTGTTGGCAGGAAGAGCCGAACTGGTGGTGGAACCCGCTCTCCTACGTCACCGACGAAGAGAAGGCCTACAAACTCACGCAGCACTTCTCCGTCGGCTCCCCTGTGCCCGGGTCAAAGCCCGACGCCTACTTCGATCCCAAGGCTGAAGACATCCTGTCCGCGGACTTCCTCGCGGCCACACTCGGGGATCGTCATGGGGATCCTGCAGTCCTGGTCCCAAGGCGTGGAGCTGTGGGGAGACGCGAACATGCGGAAAATCTGGTCAACGGCGAACGTGAAGGTCTACGGCGGCGGCGTGGCAGAAGAGGGCTTCCTCCGCGCACTCTCGGACCGGATCGGTGACTATAGCTACATCAACGTCTCCACGTCCTCAGGCAAGTCCGGTTCCAGCCGCTCCCGGCAAGAGGGCAAGGAACGCATCTTTGACGTTTCCAACCTTGCCGAACTCGACCGCGGCGGCGCCGTGGTCCTCGCCTCCGGCGCACCCGCCACGCTCGTCCGCACGATGCCCTGGTACACCGGACCCCACAAGGAAACGGTGGAGGCATCCATCAAGAAGTACAGCCCGCGCCCCGAAGAACCAGCCGTCCCGGTTCCAGCGGCACCTGTAGCCAATCCCTGGGTCACGAAGTAGGAAGGGTCTGCACTCATGACGAATGACTTTGACCTCTACGACACAGACACACCGGCCCCAAGCAAAGCTGACCAGAGTGCCGAGAAAGAACCGGAGCTCGTCTACGGCTCCGCCGAAGAATTCCTGCATGAGCAGCTGCTGCCCACGTACGTCCGCAGCGTCACGGGAAAGTCCGCGAAGTGGTGCATCGAGTGGTACTTCCACCCGGAAGCCGTCTCACGTGTGGCGGCTCTGTGGCGTTCATGGGAGCACCTGCGCCTGGATCCCGCTACCGGTATGAGCGTCTGGTGGCGGGACCATGCAGACCATCACATGAGAGTCCTCCTCGACCCCCAAGGTCCCTTCTACAACTGCGACATGAAAGAACACCGCGACCCCGAACATCTGGAACCCAAGAAGGCTCCGGCGGGCTGGTTCCCCGATGTACGAGCCTTCCAGGCGTGAACCCGGTCCGCCATCAGAGCCAGACTGACGACAAAGACCCCGCGAAAATCAAATGAGAGACAACTCCAAATAGCGCCACAGGCTGTGGCACATTTGCCGAAGACATGTCCAGGACCTGGGACAGGTGGGTACTACTGGGACATGGCAGCGACGTTGACGGCTTCCCCAGTGCAGAGCGACCGGCCGTAGCCGCGGTATCCAGGGGCCGTGCTAGAAGTTCTCCGTTTTCAAGTGTCCAGACACCGTCTGGACACTTGAGCCATGGTGTCAGTGGCGCACATTAGGGTGGACTGATGACCGACTCGCGTGACCTGGACCTTCCCGCTGGCTACCTGGACCTTCTCGAGGATCTGAAGGCAACAGTCAAAACGGCAAGGACCCGGGCGCTTCGGACCATCAACACACAGCTCATTGAGCTGTACTGGGCAATAGGCCAAGGAGTTCGGCAGCAACAGGAACAACAGGGCTGGGGGAGCGGAGTTATCAAGCGTTTGTCCTCGGACCTGCGTGCCGAGTTCCCTGAGATGAAGGGCCTCTCGCCCAGAAACATTCAGTACATGACCACGTTCGCCGGAGCCTGGCAGGACGGTCCAATTGCGCAACAAGCTGTTGCGCAATTGCCGTGGGGCCACGTTACTGTCCTTCTGGACAAGGTGGGCGCACAGGAAAAACGTACTTCGTACGCAGCGGCAGCCGTCCAATACGGGTGGTCCAGGAATGTCCTGCTGAACATGATCATGAACCGAACTCTTGAAAGGACCGGCGCAGCTCCGTCCAACTTTGCGCAACAGCTTGTTGCGCAGGACTCCGAGCTTACCCAACAAATCGCGAAGGACCCCTACAACTTCGAGTTCCTGGGCTTGTCCGGGGAAGTCGCTGAACGCGAACTGGAACTGGCTTTAACCAGTCGGATCACCGAAACCCTGCGCGAACTGGGACCAGGCTTCGCTTTCGTCGGGCGGCAAGTCCACTTCGACGTCGACGGCGACGATTACTACGTCGACATGCTGTTCTTCCATATGGACCAGAACAGATACGTGGTCATCGAACTCAAGACAGGAAAGTTTCAGCCGGAGTTCGCCGGCAAACTAAACTTCTACGTCGCCCTCGTCGATGACATGCTCCGCCGCGAGCACCACAACGAAACCATCGGCATCCTCATTTGCGGCACCAAGAATGACCGCAGCGTCCGATACAGTCTCGGGCGCTCTACCTCGCCGATGGCCGTCGCGGCCTACACCTACGACAAACTCCCGGCAGACGAGAAGGTAGCACTGCCCAATGAGGGTCATGTTGTCGCCGCGTTGGAATGGGCTGAACCTGGGGCGGACCCAGAAGACTGAGCCTTCGGACCCGCTGACGCCGATAAGCACCCTTTCGTTAACCCGATTTGGGGGCGGGTCCGGCGGCGCACCGGGCAACAGCCTTGGCGTGTAAGCATCAACGGGCTCGAGGTACCGTGCAGGCAGATAATTCCGCTGGACTCCAAGGTTTCCCTGACTCGGATTCGCATTTGATGCATTCTGAGAGCATTTTTTGCAGACGTATCGGAGGCGTCGTGGACCCCTTGGAAGGCCGGCTGATCAGGCTTCCGCTGTGTCAGGGAGCCTTTTCCGCGGACGCGGTGTTTGAGGACATGCAGTCGAGGTGCGGCTGCGGGAGAACGACGCCGAATTCAACCAAGAGGGTTCTATCCCGCGCAGCACCGCGAGCAGCTGTGGGGTATCCGCAAGTGCATCATCAGTGACGGCAGTTTTGTAGTCCGCCGCCAGCGGTTCCTCATAATTGCCGAGAAGTCGGTCGGGAGCAGTCGTTGTGAGGGTAGCCCATACGCTTGGGGACGCTAGTTCGATTTGCTCAGCGCCCTGCCCATGATTGCCTGCGTCAGGGCGTCGATTACCTCGGCGTTGGCCAGGGGATTGCGGATCAGCGTGAAGTCGACGTCGCCCACGGGCGGGAGGTCGAATCGCTGGGTGATCACCTTCAGGTCCTCAGGTACGAGTGAAGCCGGCATCACCGCCACGCCGATACCTGCGCGGACGGCGGCCAAGACTCCGCTGATCTGCTTGGTGCTGCACGTGATGCGCCACGTGCGGCCGGCGGCTTCCAGGGCGTCGATGGCCAACTTCCGGCTCAGGCTGGGGGCCGGGTATGCAATCAGCGGCACGGGCGCGCCCGGTTCCAGGACGGTTTGCTCAACTCCGACCCATGCGAAGTTGTCATGCCGGACCACAGTGCCTTCCTTGGCGCCAGCCACCCACTTGACGAACACCAGATCCAGTTGCCCGGCGTTGAGGCGCTTGTAGAGCTGGTCACTTTGGCTGACGGTCAGTTCCAGGTTGATCTGTGGATACAGCTGCCTGAACTCGCGCAGGATCCGCGGCAGGCCTGTGATGGCGAGGTCGTCCGCCGTGCCAAATCGGAGGCGGCCGCGCATCGCCGAACCGGAAAAGTAGCGTGCAGCGGAGTCGTGGGCTGCAAGGATGCTGCGGGCAAACCCGGCCATGGCATCACCATTGTCCGTCAGCCGGACTTCCCGGGTGTCGCGGGCAACGAGGACGCGCTTGGCTGCGGCTTCGAGCTTGCGGACGTGCTGGCTCACGGTTGGCTGTGCGAGTCCCAATCGCTCGGCCGCCTTGGTGAAACTCAGGGTTTCAGCGACAGCAAGGAAGGAGCGGAGCTGGACAGGTTCAAACACGGAACTCCTCAAGCGCTGGGTCGAATTACTGTGGAAGCGCAGGAGCCTCATTGCGATCCGCAATGCTAGTTATAGGCGCAATACGCTTCCATAATTGCTGCTGGCAACCATAGCGTTAAAGGCATCCCACCGAAACTCTCGATCCGAGGACTCCCTTTGGCACCCCCACCGCCATCAGCGGCAAATGTCAGCCAGCCCATCATCGATTCCCTGTCCGCGCCGCAGACGCCGGACACCGTCACCCAGCCACTCGCCGTCGTGAGTGAAAAGCTGCCCTGGCGGCACACCTTCATCTCCTTGAAGGTACCCAACTTCAGGATCTTCGCAATTGGCCATTTCATTGCCGTGATTGCGATCTGGATGCAGCGTATTGCCCAAGACTGGATGGTGCTCCAGCTCTCTGGTTCCGTCACCGCGGTCGGAATTACCGTGGCGCTGCAGTTCATGCCGTCGTTGTTCCTTGGCCCGTGGGGCGGCATGATGGCCGACCGCTTCGCCAAGCGAAAGATCCTCATCATCTGCCAGTCCGCGGCGGCCGTGCTTGCTGCCACCTTGGCGGCGCTCTCCCTCAGCCATCGCGTGGAAGTCTGGCATGTGTATGCAATCGCCCTGGTGCTGGGCTTTGTGACCGTCCTGGACCAGCCGGCGCGGCAGGTGTTCGTCAACGAACTCGTAGGTCCCAAGTACCTGCGCAATGCCATCAGCGTCAACTCAACAACCTTCCAGCTCGGTGGCCTGATCGGCCCGGCGCTGGCGGGATGGCTGCTCACGGCTGTGGGCGCCGGTTGGGCATTCGCCGCCAATGCCGTGGCGTGCTGCTCCACCGTTGCCATGCTCCTGATACTCCGCAAGGAACAGCTGCACCTTAGCCGGCCGACGCCCCGCAAGAAGGGCATGCTGCGCGAAGGCCTCCAGTACGCGCTGAGCAAGCCCACCATCTACTGGCCATGGTTGATGGCCGGATTCGTGGCGGTTTTCGCGATGAGCCTCCCGGTGCTGCTTGCCGCCTTTGCGGACCACGTGTACGACGCCGGGGCCGGAGGCTACGGCCTGCTGAACGCGATGGTTGCGCTCGGTGCGCTGGTGGGGGCGGTGACGTCCACACGACGTCGTCAGCTCCGGTTGCGGTCGGTGGTGCTCTCGGCGGGGCTATATGGCTTGATGCTCTGCCTATCATCCGTGATGCCGTCCATGGTCTGGTTCAGCGCCTCGATGGTCCTGGCTGGATTCTGGTGCCTCATGTTCCTCACCGCGGCAAACCAGATGGTGCAGACCAGTTCCAACATGAGCATTCGCGGCCGGGTAATGAGCCTCTACCTGGTGGTCCTCATCGGCGGACAGGCAATTGGTGGGCCCGTCATGGGTTGGCTGGCCGAACACCTTGGGCCGCACTTGGCCATCCTTGTGGCTGGTGGCGTGCCGGCAGCGGCGGCGGCTGTTGTCGCCGTCGTACTGGCACGGAAGGCATCCCTGCACATCAAGGTGGACCTGCGTGACCGGCGTCGAGTGCTACGGATCGTTGACCGGACGCAAGCTGCATAGCTGGGCGCACTGAAAGGCAGTGCGTGCGGCGGAACTGCATGCACTGCCTTTTGTCCCGGACGGGCCGTTAGGCTGCGGGCGCTTGTACCGCAGCCCGTACATGGGGGTATTCCGCCGAGCGTCCCTGGAACTCCAGCACATCCGGGTTTTGGATGACGCCCTCGCGAATCTCGATCGCACGGGAGATCGTCTCATTGGTGTCCCACGCGTCCGGACCTGCGGCCACAGTCTCCAGGAACGGCAACAAGGCCTCGCTGATCTCCCAGCTGGCCGAGTTCCACAGGTATGAAGGGCTGTGATCAACGGCGTAGTAGTTGACGTGCCCGCCCACCCGGAACATGGGCTCATCGAAGGTAGTTGAGCGTGCCCAACTGAAGCCCATGCCGGGATCGCAGGAAACGTCCACGATCAGGCTGTCCGGCCGGAATTCTGCCAGGTCCTCAGTTCGCAGATACGTTAGCGGGGAGTTGGGGTCCTGCAAGGTGCAATTCACCACAATGTCTGCCGCAGCGAGGAACGGGGCCAAAGGCTTGCGACCACCATCGGTGATGACCTGGCTCAGGAATGGTGCGTTGTTGTCGTGGTCGAACTGCACGATCCGCACCGAGTGGATCGGGGATCCGACTGCGGCGACACCCCTGTTTGTCAGGACCTGGACATCATGGACGCCATGGGCGTTCAAGGCTGTGACGGCGCCCCGGGCCGTGGCGCCAAAACCGATGACCACAGCCGTCAGGCGACGACCGTAATCACCCGTGGAACCGGTCAAAGCCAACGCGTGCAACACGGAGCAGTAGCCGGCGAGCTCGTTGTTTTTGTGGAAGACGTGAAGTCCAAAGCCGCCGTCGGCAGCCCAGTGGTTCATGGCTTCGAACGCGATGAGCGTTAGTTTCTTATCGATCGCGAGCTGGGTGATCGCCTCGTCCTGAACGCAGTGTGGCCAGCCCCAGAGGGTCTGCCCGTCGCGGAGCTCGGCAAGATCCTCGGCCTGCGGCTTCGGCAGCAGAATGACGTCATTTTGGGCAATGAGCTCCCGCCTCGTGCCAAGCCCGCCGACAAGCCCGGCGAGTGTGCTGTCCGGGACACCAAAGCGTTCGCCGTAACCATATTCAAGGCGGAGCCGTTGGCGCAGTTCCGGAGCAATGCGCCCAAGATGCTGCGGGTGGATCGGTAGCCGTTGCTCGTTGGGCTTCAGCGAAGAACCCAGGACGCCAATGCTTAGCGGACTTTGCGCCCCAATCACTTTTTATTGCCGGTTGCGGGTTTCGCGGCCGCAGTGTCGGGCGACTCGGCAGCGCGTTTGTCCGCGCGCTTTTCCTTGATGGATTTACTGGACTTCTTCGATGCAGCTTGGCGCGGTGATTTGTCGCCCATGATCGCTCCCTAGAGCGGAGCCGAAATGGCTCCTGACTCCTGACGATACACCCCTCACCTGAGCAGCTTGGTATCCGGCTGACTCACTGCGCTGGCTCGACGGCTGGCCGGCCATGCGTTACTCGGTGGCTGACGCGGTCCGCGGTGTCATCAACGCGAACGAAGTGCTCCACAGGCTCCATGTAGAAGCGTGCACTGTTAATGACGCTCTCTTCCACGCCGAAAATGATGACGCCGGTGAGCTCATGCGGCGTGCCATCCCGCCACGAGCCCTGCATGTGCAGCTCTGTCCATGCCTGGTTGCCGGCCACGCTATGGGACACCAATCGAACTCTGATGTTCGGCACCCCTGTAAAGAGCTGCTCCCAGTTGCTACGGATGGCGTCCCTGCCCGTGAAGCCCCTGGTGGGGTGGGCGGGCGTCTCATTGACGTAACCCGGCGCAAAACATTCGGCCAAGGCTTCCAGATCGTGCTTGTTCGTGGCTTCCAGCAGGCGGTGGATGACGGCGAGTGGACCCGCCTCAGCATCGTCGGTGAGAGTCATTGGGGACCTCCCGGATAGGTGGATGTATCTACGAGTTTAGGCTCAAGGGCCGCCCGGGTCGACGGGTGCGGGGCCTTATCTGGTGCGTGCGCGGGTCAGGACCATACGGCTTTCCAACAAGATGACCCCCTACCCGGAGGCAAGGGGTCATGATGGAGCGGGCGACGGGAATCGAACCCGCGTATCGAGCTTGGGAAGCTAGCGCTCTACCATTGAGCTACGCCCGCGTCGCTGTCGGCTATTCGCCGGAGCGAGTCCTAGCTTAGCGCAGTTGCGGGGCTCTTCATGACAGGCGCGCATGCCATGTCTACTTGAAGAGCATTAGGCCGTTCCAGCCGGATCCAACCTGCGCGTAGGTGGTCCAGGAGGCCCTGCCGAGACCGTAGTTGTAGAGGTTGCCATCGGCGGTTTGGGCAGTGATGCCGCGCGTACCCGCGCCGGTCAATCCGAAGCTCGGCAGCAGGACGCGCATGTACTGCCAGCCTGTGCCAACAGTTGTGGCCGGCCCGTAGAAGCCAGCCCAGCCGTCTCCCCGGTAGTTGATCAGGGACCCGGAAGTTGTCCTTGCAAGGATGTCGTTCGCGCCGTCGCCCTCCCAATCGGCCATGGTCAGTTCCAGGCCGTTCCAGCCCTTGCCGATGACCTGCGGAGCGCTCAGCGCCCCGCCGAATGTGTTGGGGTAATAGCGCAGCACACCGTCCGGGAAATATCCGACGACGCCGGGCCGGCCGTGAGCGTGCGTCCACTTGCCGACGGTGATGGTCATGCGATCCCAGCCGCCGTTGCCCACCACGACCTGTCCGGCGAAGCCGCCTCCGGGGAGGCCACGATAAACGCCCAGGACGCCGTTGTTCCACTGCGCAAGGATGTCGTAAATGCCGTCAATGTCCCAGTCCACCACGAAGCCTTGTTTCAAGCCGGTCCAACCCGAACCTATCTGGACGGGTGCAGCATAACCTCCTGCCGCCGTCGCGGGGTAACGCAGCATCCGGCCGGAAGAGTCTGCCGCTACGAGGTCGGCGCCGGACTTGATGCTGGCAGCGGCTGCCGGGTTTCCGGCGAAGTAATGCTCGAGCGTCGGGAATCCCCGCCGGTTCATGTCGGTGGCCAGCGCTACGCCAACGTAGCGCAAGTGCCAGGGCTCGTAGCTGTAGCCGGTGGTGCCCGTGTAGCCCTCGGGGTACCGGACGATGAAGCCGTACTTATGGGCGTTCGCTGCCACCCATTTGCCGGCCGCTGTGTCTCCGAAGCACGTACTCAGGCCACAGGAACCAGCAGCATTGCCGATGTCCATGGCGAGGCCGGTCTGGTGTTCGCTGTACCCGGGACGTGCCGAGATGGTGTCGGCATAGGCCTGGCCATAGATGCTGACGTAGTACGAATAGACCTGCTGTTGCTGGGCATAGGACCGGTATCCGCTCACGATCGACAGGCCCCCGGTCCCGGCGTCGGCCGCTCCCTGGAACAGGCCGTTGAGCCAGGCAGCGGCTTCGGCCCGCAGAGACTGGCCCGAGCCGCGGGCATTGACGAGGTCGCCAGGGGCGTAGCTTGCGGGATTCAGGGGCCTGGATTTATTGACAAGGACCGAAAAGCTGGCAGGGTCCCCGATGGGGTCCACGCTTGGCAGCGGGTTCACCGTGGTGGGTGCTGCCACTTTGTTCGCGGATGAGGATGCCGCCGTAGATGCCGCAGCCGCGGGTACCGTTGTTGGCATTGCCGCCGCAGGCGCCGCGGTTATGACTCCGCCAGCCACCGCTAGTGCGAGGAAGGCGGCGCAAGCGGCCAGTCGTCGTCGTGCGTTCCCTGGGACAGAGTTCCCGCAGACAGACGGATGATTCAGTACTCGCATTACGCCCCCAATTTGGTTTTGCCAGCCGCACGAACTCTACCCGGCCCGGGACTATGTGTCAGCTGTGTCTCAGATACGCCGCCAGGTAACCATTCGGTCAAGGCTCGTTTGTCTTGTGTCGCAGGCAAGCGCGGCTGACTATTCTGAAGGTGTTAGCTGCAGTGTATGGGGAACCGGGCTACGACATTCGAACCGTACGCCGAAAGAGGTTTCCGTGGCATTTGCAGCTTATGAAGTGGTGATCAGCAGGGATGCCATGACCGTTTATGGATTCCTGATGGACGGCATGAACAACTCCCTCTGGCGCTCGGGCGTGCGCAGCATCTCGCTTAGATCCGGTGTCCGTGGCCAGAAGGGCGCGGTCTACCAGCAAACGCTCACCGGCCCGGGGGGACGGCCCATCGCTGCTGACTTCGAGATTACTGAGGCCCGGCCCGGCGCAGAAGTGCGCTTTGCGGTGGTGGCCGGACCCGCCCGGCCTACGGGCGGCTACTACCTCAGCACCGAGGGCAAGACTACGCGGCTCAGGTTCGCCCTGGAGTATCACCCCAAGGGCCTGCAAAAACTCATGAACGGCATGATCCAGAAAACGATGGAATCTGAAGTTGCCCAGTTGGAGCAACTCAAGACCGTCATTGAGTCCGACTCCGCGGCTTGATTACTGTGCCAGCTTGAAGCCGCTCCATCCGCCGCCGACGATGACCGGCGTCGTGAGGCCGCCCGAGGTGAGGTCCCAGTACTCCAGCACTCCATTAGTTCCGAGTCCAGCAATGCCGGTGGTGTTTGCGCCCGTCACTCCTTGAAGTGAACGCAAACCGGCGTAGTCGGTCCACGCCGCACCCACCACAGGCCTGGCCTCCTGCTTTGGGAGGCCCAGTCCGCTGCCGCGGTACAACCTCAGGTACCCATTGGGCTCGACGGTGAGGAGGTCCTGGAAACCATCCGCGTTGTAATCAACCATGCTGAGCCGGACGGCCTTGTTGCCTGTTCCGATCGCTGCCTGGGTGCGGATGTATGTCATTCCGGAATTCTTATAGAACCAAAGCCCCCCGGATCCGTCCATCGCCACTATTTGTGGGAGCCGGTTGTTTGCGCACCAAGGGCCCACGGCTATATTGAGGGACTCCCACCCCTGGCCCAGGACTCCAGGGGATCCGAAGCCGCCTGACTGCATGCCCGGGTACACCAGGAGTGCACCGTCCAGGCGTTGGGCGATGAGGTCAAAGACGCCGTCACGGTCCCAATCCGATACGAACAGTTCTTTGAGTCCTGTGAAGCCGATTCCGATCTTGCGGGCGGAGCCATACTTGGCGTTGCCCAGGGACGGGTAGGAGTAGACCGTCCCATCCGAGCTGATGGAAACAAGGTCTGCGGCGCTGCGGATGGCCGCCGCGCCCAGGTCCACGGTAGGCGGCTGGTACTTGCCTCCGGGTTCGCACACACCCACTGGGTCTGTGGGCGGCACCACCGTCCCGCCTGGCCGCGTCGTAGTTCCGGCAGGCAACGTGGTGTAGCCGAAGAAGTTGACCACGCCCCACAGCGTGTAGCGGTTGGGGGTGGTTTGCCAGTTGCCGTCCGTATACGTGATCCCGATGCCCATCACATTGAAGCGGGGATCACGCAGCAGGGCGTCGTGGCCCGGGGAGCCCTTCCACCACTCCACGAGTTGGGCAGCGTCACGATCCCACCGGACAGCAATGACCTCACCCGCGCCGTTGTTCGGGTTGAGCGCGCGAGGATCCGTCCAGAAATTGGCCCGGTGCTGGATCACTTCGCGGCTGGCGATGCTGTTCGACCATTCCTGGGCCATGCTCGCCACTGTTGCGTGATACTTCACCGGGGCAAGGCCCAGAGACGCGCGGTAGCTGTTGATGGCGTTGAACACCGTCAGGATGGCCGCGGTGTTGTCGTCCGGGAGTAGCGCAAGGGCTCCGTTGTCCGGATCCGGATCGCTGCTTGGGGTCTTGCCGGGGAAGGGGGTGGGTGTGGGCGTGGACGTCGTTGAAGATGGAGTGGGCGTGGGTGGGGCTGGCGTTGGTGACGGCTCGGAAGCCGTTTGTGACGGCGTAGATGTTTGAGTTGGTGAGGGTGTTGGCGACGGCGTCGTTGTTTGAGTTGGTGGCGCAGTTGGCGTCGGTGATTCCGACGGACCAGGTCCTGCGGCAGGTGCTGTTGGCGTCGGGACGGATGTTGGGGAAGCGGCCGACGGCGGTGCCGGCGCGGCAGGAGGAGTGGGGGCTGCTGGCTCGCTGGCCTCTGGATTCCCGGAATGAGTGCCGTCGGAGGAAGGATCGTCGGGGCCCCATAAGGGCCCGATGTTCGGCACCGGAGGGGGCGTCTCAACAGTCGGATCTACTGCGATCGGTCTAGTCGGCATACCGCTTTCGAAACCGGGACTCGTCCCCGGCGTAGGGTCGCCGCTGGCTTCTCCACTGGCCGCGGGGGTACCTTCCAAAGGTGCGGGGGCCGGCGTCGTGCGTGTCTCGGGGGCCGTGAGGCCGGAAGGGACGCTGCCCGAAGAAGTAGTGCCGCCGCCAGGTACTGCCTCTGTAGCTGGCAGGATTTGGCTCGACGCGGCTACCAATACGGCCAGCGCGCCAGCCAGCACGATAGCCGCAGGCGCTGACAATTTCCCCACAATTACCCCGCGAATGCTCGTTGCCCCCAAGTACGGGCGCGGCTTTACATGTCCGGGAACTATAGTCCCATGGGGCGGCCCGGACAATGCATGGGGTATTTTTGATGCTGTGCTGATCTCTGACCGCGATATTCGTGCCGAAATAGACTCCCAACGGATTGTCCTTGAACCGTACGATCCCGCGATGGTTCAGCCGTCTTCCGTGGACGTACGGATTGACCGGTTTTTCCGGCTCTTCGACAACCACAAATATGCCCACATCGACCCCGCCGAGGAGCAGCCTGAGCTGACCCGGTTGGTGGAAGTGGAAGGCAATGAGCCATTCATCCTGCACCCGGGCGAATTCGTACTCGGCTCCACCTACGAGACAGTGAGCCTGCCCGACGACATCGCTGCCCGCCTTGAGGGTAAGTCTTCCCTCGGCCGGCTTGGTTTGCTGACGCACTCCACAGCGGGCTTCATCGACCCCGGCTTCTCCGGGCACGTCACTCTGGAGCTTTCCAACGTGGCCACGCTGCCCATCAAGCTGTGGCCGGGTATGAAGATCGGCCAGTTGTGCTTCTTCCGCCTGACATCCTCGGCGGAGCACCCCTACGGTTCCGGTGAATACGGCAACCGCTACCAAGGCCAGCGCGGACCCACCGCCAGCCGCAGCCACCAGAACTTCCACCGGACTGCCATCTAGCCGGAAACCGGCTGGGTGCCAGGCGCTGACCGTCAGGCGCCAACCGTCAGGCTGTGGCGCGCTCCGCGGCGCGCGGCGGTGTGCGGGGGCTCTTGCGGAGTGCCTTGACAACAGGCTCCACGAAGCGGGCTGCAAGCGGACCCAAGATGGCCATGATGAGGACGTAGGCCGTAGCCAGGGCGGCGACTTCGTCCGGCACGGCTCCCGACGCCACCGCCAGGCCAGCAATGACGATGGAGAACTCGCCACGCGCAATCAGGGCGGCTCCAGCGCGGAAGCGGCCGGGCATTGCGATGCCCGCACGTTTGGCTGCCCAGAATCCCGTGACCATTTTGGTGGCGGTTGTCAGCAGGGCGAGCAGCAGTGCCCACCCCAGGACGGGCGGGATGGACGTTGGGTCGGTGTTGAGGCCGAAGGCAACGAAGAAGATTGCCGCAAACAAGTCCCTCAGCGGCTCAAGGATGCGGGTGGCATTGTGGGCTGTAGCGCCGGAAATGGCGATGCCGAGCATGAATGCACCCACTGCCGCGGAGACCTGGAGGGCGGAGGCGATGCCGGCTACCAAGAGGGCCAAACCGAGCACGTTCAGCAGAAACACTTCAGAGTTCTCGCTGTGAACGGCTTGGGAGACACGGTGTCCATGCTTGAGCGCGATGATCAGTACCACCGTGACGACAGCCAGCGCGATGCCCACTGTCTGCAGGCCGCCCAGGAACCCGACGCCGGCAAGGATGGCAGTGAGGATGGGCAGGTAGATGGCCATGGCGAGGTCCTCGAAAACGAGGATGGAGAGCACCACGGGAGTTTCACGGTTACCGATCCGCCCGAGGTCCGTGATGACCTTGGCGGCGATTCCCGATGACGAGATATACGTAACGCCACCCATTACGATGGCGCCCACAAGACCCCAGCCCAGAAGAACTGCTATTCCGGCGCCGGGGATGAAATTCAGGATGAAGTCCAGGACACCGGCCTGCCACGAACGCCTGAGCCCGGTGACCAGTTCTGAGGCGGTGTATTCCAATCCGAGCATCAACAGCAGCAGGATGACGCCAATTTCTCCTGAAAGATGGGCAAACTCATGCATGCCATCAAGCCTGACGAAGCCGCCTGCACCGAAGGCCAAGCCACCCACAAGGTAAAGCGGAATGGGGGACATGCCGATCCGGCCCGCTAATCGAGCAAGGAGACCGAGGCAGAAGACGACGGCCCCCAGTTCAACGAGGGCTAGTGCGAGCGGATCCATGGCGGGTCAGCCGTTGCGGAGGATATCGGCCGCCGAGTCGAGGCCTTCCTGGGTGCCAACCGCAACGAGCAAATCGCCCGTGTGAAGTACGACGTCGGGTGCGGGCGAGGGGACGACCTCGCCTTCGCGCATGATTGCAACGATCGAGACGCCGCTGCGGGTACGGACCTGGGCTTTGCCCATGGGCTGGTTCACGAACGGAGAATCGGGGGTGATGGAGAACTGGCGGGTCACGATGCCAGGGATCTCGCGGTGGGCTTCTGCCAGGCGCATGGCGATGTGCTGCCCGCCGAGGAGGTTGCCCAGCGTTGCGGCTTCATCTGCCGTGAGGGGAATGGAAGCCTGGCACGTGTCCGGGTCATCCCAAGTGGACACGAAGAGTTCGGTCTCGCCTTCGCGAAGCTCCACGACACCGATGCGACGGCCCGAGGCCGTGACGAAATCCTTACGGACCCCAAGGCCCGGGAGTTCAGTCTCATCCACGTTCATATCTCCACCCTAACTCTGTTGGAACTGCACTGGTACGCCGTTCGCGCCCAGCTGTCGCAGTGAAGTCAGTGATCCGGCACCACGGCGATTTGGGTCTTGCTGGGCGGCTTCACCGGCAGGATCACCAGAAGGCCGGCAAGCAGGACAACCATGATGCCGAGGATGCCCCATCGCTGGGCTCCACCTTCTTCAACAATCGGAGCGGCAATTGTGATGCACAGGGTGAAGAGGGTGGGTGCAAGGAAGCTGACAGCCCGGCCTGTGGTGGCGTAGAGCCCGAAGAGCTCTCCGGACTCACCCTCCGGTGCGAGCCTGGCAAGGTATGCCCTTGACGAAGACTGGGCGGGGCCGACAAACAGGCACAGGAGCAGGCCGAAGATCCAGAAAGTGTTGGCGGCGGGCCAGCTGCTTCCGAAGAAGACATAGTTGCCGTTGCCAAGCACGAGGATGAATGTGCCCGCGATGAGCAATCCCACCAAGGAGAGCACGATGACTGCCTTCGGGCCGATTTTGTCGTCGAGGAAGCCGCCGATGATTGCGCCAACGGCTGCGACGACGTTGCCGAAAATTGCGAAGAAGATAACTTCTTTAAGTTCGAAACCGAACGTTCCGGCTGCGATTACTCCGCCGAACGTGAAGACCGCTGCGAGGCCGTCGCGGAAGATCGCGCTGGAGAGCAGGAAGTAAATGGTGTGGGGACTGGTGCGGTAGATGGCTGCGATGCGCCGGAACAGCAGTCTGTACGATGCGATGAAGCCCAGGGAAGCGGTGTCCTTCTTGACGGAAACTTCCGGAACGGCAATCAGCACGGGCAAGGCGAAGACGAAGAACCACAGGGCCGAGAAAATGGCCACGAGCCGGATGTTCAATGATTCTTCAGTGGACGCACCGAACCATTCGAAAGACGGCTGGACGAAGAGTTGCAGCACCAGCAGCAACGCAACGATCCCACCGAGGTATCCCATGCCCCAACCAAAGCCGCTGACCTTGCCGATATTTTTGGGCGTGGAGATCTGGGCCAGCATTGCGTTGTAGTTCACGCCGGCAAACTCGAAGAAGATGTTGGCAAGTGCGATCAGGGAAACGCCCAGGAGGAGGAATCCTGGTTGCGGAAACACAAAGAAGCACAGGGCGGTGAGTACGGCCGTGGCTGCGGTGTTGACTCCGAGCCAGAGTTTGCGGCGTCCGCCGGCATCAGAACGTTGGCCTGTCACGGGTGCCAGCAACGCGATGGCCAGGCCCGCGACAGCCAAGGCAGCACCAAGCGCGGCAGACGCGGTGTCCTCCCCGCCGAAGGCATTTGAGGTCAAATAAACGGTGAAGACAAACGTGGTCATGATCGCGTTAAAGGCAGCCGAGCCCCAATCCCAGGATGCCCACGCGAGGATCTGGCCCTTCTTGGAAGAAGCAGGTCCGGAGGCAAGCTCGGATGCTGGGTGGGAGGCTTCGGGAACTGCGGCCGCGTTCATAGCCTGAATGCTATCGGGACTCTGACAGTGGCGGGCAGATGACAGACCGCTATGTGAATAACGCAGCGGGAATTCATTCGCAGCCCCATCGGCTCCGGACAAAAACTGTCCGGCCCGCTTGATAAACTGGTCCAACTGAACCCAACGTATGACCGCCTGCTCCAACTTTTGACAATTCGTTCCTGACTTTGCGGAGAAACAGTGATCACAGTTCTCGCCATCACCTTTGTAGCGGCAACTGTGGCGCCCTTGATTTTCAGCAAACTTGGTCGGAATGCCTTCTATGTCCTGGCAGCAGTTCCCGCGGCCGCCTTCGTGTGGCTGGTTCTCCAATACGGGCCCGTATATTCCGGCGGCGGCATAGAAGAAGTATTCCCCTGGATCCCAGACCTGAAGCTTGAGTTTGCTTTCAGGATGGATGCGCTCGCATGGGTCATGTCAGTGCTCATTCTTGGCATTGGCTCGCTGGTCCTGGTCTATTGCGCCCGGTACTTCAAGAACAAGGATCCCGGGCTCGGCGGTTTCGGGGCCCAACTCCTGGCCTTTGCCGGTGCGATGTTTGGGTTGGTGACGTCCGATGACCTCCTGGTGTTGTTCATCTTCTGGGAGCTCACCACCGTCCTGTCATACCTGCTCATCGGTTACGCCCGGACCCGCCTGGCCGCGCGTCGATCGGCCCTCCAAGCGCTGATGGTCACCACGGCCGGCGGGTTGGCAATGCTCGTGGGCTTGATCATCCTGGGCCAAGCGGCCGGAACCTACCGGATCTCCGCCATTCTGGACAAAGCCGGGACGCTCGTGAACGGAACCACCAGTGGGATGGTGGGGGCCGCCGTCGTTCTCATCCTGGTAGGTGCCGTGACCAAATCGGCGCTGGTGCCCTTCCACTTCTGGCTTCCGGGTGCCATGGCGGCCCCAACCCCGGTGAGCGCCTACCTGCATGCCGCGGCCATGGTGAAGGCCGGTATCTACATCGTCGCGCGCCTGGCGCCGGGATTCGCGGACTCGCAATTCTGGCTGCCGATGGTTCTGGGCCTTGGCCTTGCCACCATGTTGATTGGCGGGTACAGGGCCCTCCGGCAGACGGATATCAAGCTTATCCTCGCCTACGGGACGGTGAGCCAGCTCGGCTTCCTCACCATGGTGGTGGGGCTGGGCAGGGCTGACGCCGCCCTCGCGGGGCTTGGGCTTCTCCTGGCCCACGGCTTGTTCAAAGCCGCACTGTTCCTGGTGGTCGGGATCATCGACCACCAATCCGGGACCCGCGACATCCGTAAGCTCTCTGGCGTCTTCCAGTCCTCGCGAGCCCTCGGGGTAGTGGCCGCGATCGCGGCCGCATCCATGGCAGGGGTGCCGCCGCTGGCGGGTTTCGTGGCCAAGGAGTCCGTGTTTGAAGCCTTCGTGCACTATGGGACGGGCGCCGACGCAACCGCTTGGGGCGTATGGATCCTTATCGGGCTCGTGATCGGTTCCATCCTCACCTTCGCGTACAGCGCGCGTTTCATGTGGGGTGCCTTTGCCGCCAAGTCCGGTGTGGAGCGCACACCGTTCAAAGCCATCAAGCCCGCCTTCCTTGCCGCGCCCGCGCTTCTGAGTTTCCTCAGCATTGTTTACGGGCTGTGGCCCGCGCCGGTGGACAGTTGGATCCAGCCGTACGCCAGCCTGTTCGCTGAGGGGGAGGGAGCGGTCGACGCCGGACACCTGGCTTTGTGGCATGGGCTCACTCCCGCTCTGGGACTGACCGCGATCACGTTTGTGGCTGGTGCCGCAATGTTCTATGGCCGCAACGTTGTTTCACGCGTGCAGGGCCTGGTTCCCGATTGGGTGGACGGCGACCGCGCGTACCAACATACGATTGGCGCATTGGATGACGTCGCGGTGTGGGTCACGGGCCGCACCCAGCGTGGTTCGCTGTACTTCTACCTGACCGTCATCCTCACAGTTGCCTTCGCAGTACCGCTCACGGCCCTGATCCTGAACAACAAACCTCTGCCGGACGGTGTCTATTTCATCGATCCGAACTCTCCGTTGCAGGTGATCGCGGGGGTGGGGATCGTGGTGGGTGCGCTGGCTGCCGTCCGCGCCAACAAGCGCTTCCTGGCGGTGCTCATGGTCTCTGTCACGGGTTATGGCATTGCACTCATGTTTGCCCTGCAGGGTGCGCCTGACCTCGCACTGACCCAGATGCTGGTGGAAACCATCGTGCTGGTGGCCTTTGTTTTGGCAATGCGCAGCCTGCCCGCCGAACTGCGCGACCGTACGGGGGGCCGCCTCCGGGTGATCCGCGTGATTGTTGGCGCCGCGTTCGGTATCACCATGATTTTCGTGGCCATCTACGCCATGGGTGCCCGCGTGGCTACGCCCGTCTCCCTTGAATTTCCGCGGCTGGCCTACGAAGGCGGCGGGGGCCTGAACGTGGTCAACGTGACCCTCGTGGACATCCGCGCGTGGGATACCTTCGGCGAAATTTCGGTCCTGGCAGTGGCCGCCACCGGCGTCGCCAGCCTGATTTTCGTGCGTAGCCGCGGCGATCGCATCAAAACCTCAGAGGCAGTGCCAGCGGGCAGCGTGGGGCGGCGCACCGGCGTCGACCGTGACTCCCGCGACGGTGCCCGGCTGGCAGTGGCGAGGAAGTTCACCGACGTGACCCGGGATGCCTGGCTCGTTGCCGGCAGGACGCTGGCCCCGGAGCGCAGGTCGATCATCTTTGAAGTGGTCACCCGGCTGATCTTCCACTCGATGATCGTCTTTTCCATCTACCTTCTCCTGGCCGGCCACAACCTTCCGGGCGGCGGCTTCGCAGGCGGCCTGACCGCCGGACTTGCCCTTACCATCCGATACCTTGCTGGCGGCCGGTTCGAGTTGAGCGAGGCAGCGACAGTAAGTGCGGGAACACTTTTGGGGACGGGACTCGCGACGGCGGCGGCGTCCGGTTTCGTGCCGCTCTTCCTCGGTGGACAGGTGTTCCAGAGCGCGATCATCGAGTTCTGGCTGCCCGTGTTCGGCGACGTCAAGTTCGTCACTTCCACGATTTTCGATATCGGCGTCTACATCGTTGTGGTGGGACTGGTTCTTGATGTCCTTCGCAGCCTGGGCGCCGAGATCGACGAGCATTTTGAAGGGAAGGGCGCGAAAGCCGGAGAGATTAAGGTCGCCGAGCCTGAACCCGCTGAAACTGCCGCTTCGGCGAAAGGCAACCCATGAGCATCAACCTGACCCTGTTGATCGTCATGGGTGTCTTGTATGCCTGCGGCATCTACCTGATCCTGGAGCGCAGCCTGACGCGCGTCCTGCTGGGCCTGATGCTGCTCGCCAACGCGACCAACCTGCTGATCCTCAGTACGGGAGGGTACGCCGGACTCGCGCCGCTGTTCACCAAGGACACAGCGCCCGGCGAGTACAACGACCCCCTGCCACAGGCATTGATCCTGACATCCATCGTCATTTCGTTTGCCGTGACTGCCTTCATGCTTGGCATCATCTACCGGACATGGGCCTTGGCGCGGCAAGACGAGATCCAGGATGACATCGAAGACCGCCGGGTTGCCAGGACTCCGAGCTTCGACGCGGAAGACGACGCCATTGTCCCGCTGGAAACATCTGAGTTCGCGATAACTCCCGCAAGTCCCGAGGACCGTGCCAGGCCGGATGCGACCGAAACCCCCAACACCGCTCGAAGCCAGGAAGGAGGCAGCGCATGAACCTCGCAAACCTGTCGCCGCTAGCCGTCCTCCTTCCAATCCTCGGTGCAGCCCTCGCGTTCGTGCTGATCCGGCATACTGCTGCCCAACGGGTGGTCAGCATCGTGATCCTCAGCGCGACGCTCCTGCTCGAATGCCTGCTCCTGGCGTCCGTGTGGGACGGCGGAACAACCTCCGTGACGCTGGGTGGTTGGCTGCCGCCGTGGGGCGTGGTGTTGGTGGTGGATCAGTTCTCCTCACTCATGCTGGTGGTTTCCACCGTGGTAAGCCTCGCGGTCCTGATCTACGCCACCGGGCAAGGCATGGCTGACGGTGACCAGGAAGCACCGGTCTCGATCTTCCACCCCACGTACCTGATCCTGGTGGCTGGCGTGTCCAATGCCTTCCTGACAGGTGACCTTTTCAACTTGTACGTGGGCTTCGAAATCCTGCTGACGGCAAGCTATGTGCTGATGACCCTTGGCGGGACGGGGCCCCGTATCCGCGCTGGGGTCACCTACGTGGTGGTGTCTGTGGTGTCCTCAGTCCTGTTCCTCATTGCCATCGCCATGATTTACGGAGCTACGGGGACCATCACCATGGCGGACCTCGCCATCAAGCTGGCCGAACTGGATCCAGGCACGCAAAACCTGCTCCACGTGATGCTACTGGTGGCGTTCGGAATCAAGGCGGCCGTGTTCCCGCTGTCCTTCTGGCTTCCTGACTCATATCCAACCGCACCTGCCCCCGTCACAGCCGTTTTCGCGGGCTTGCTGACGAAAGTGGGTGTCTATGCCATGGTCCGCACCGAGACACTCCTGTTCCCTGGCGATACCCTCAACGTGCCCCTCATGGTGGTGGCGCTGCTGACCATGGTGGTGGGCATCCTTGGTGCTTTGGCGCAGAGCGACATCAAGCGTCTCTTGTCGTTCACCCTTGTCAGCCACATCGGCTACATGGTGTTCGGCTTGGCAATGTCGTCCGTGACCGGCCTTGGCGCGGCAGTCTTCTACGTGGCACACCACATCACCGTGCAGACCAGCCTGTTCCTGGTGACGGGCCTCATCGAGCGGCGGGGCGGATCGTCATCGATTGACCGCTTGGGTGGCCTGGCCAAGCTCTCGCCACTCCTTGCCTTGCTGTTCTTCGTCCCGGCAATGAACCTCGCTGGCATCCCGCCCTTCTCCGGCTTCCTCGGTAAACTCGGGCTCCTTCAGGCGGGTGTGGCATTGGGGACGCCGCTGGCCATCGTTTTGGTGGTGGGCGGCGTGGTCACCAGCCTCCTGACGTTGCTGGCAATAGCCCGTGTTTGGAACAGGGCATTTTGGCGCAAGCCGGAGGACGCAGAGTACCCCGACCCCGTGCTTCTGACGCCAGGCAACGTGGGAGTTCTCCCCCGGACAATGGTGGGCTCCACCGCGGGCCTTGTGGCCTTCGGTGTCGCGCTCACGGTCTTTGCCGGCCCACTCTTCCATTTGGCGGACGGCTCGGCGGAAATCATGCTGGACCGCACGGCCTACATCCACTCAGTCCTGGGAGACTCCGCGGAGGTACCACCCGTGGCTCAGCCGGGGGCCGCCAAGTGAGCCGTAAACCGATCTCCTTCCGCACTGAACTGCCGCTGCTGGTATGGCTGGTCATCGTCTGGGGCGCCCTGTGGCGGGACTTCAGCCCAGGCAACCTGCTGTTCGGCGCACTCATTGCCGTGCTGGTGGCCAAGTTCTTCTACCTTCCGCCGGTGGAGCTCAGCGGCAGGTTCAATGTGCTGCGCGCCCTTTCGTTCGCCCTGGTTTTCCTGGGCAAAGTGGCGGCAGCGAGCTTCCTGGTCCTCTACCTGGCCGTGGCAAAAGGGCCCAAAGTACGCAGCGCCGTCGTCGCTGTTCCGTTGCGCAGCCATTCGGACCTCATGGTGACGGCCACCGGCCACGTTATTTCCCTGATCCCGGGCTCGCTGGTGGTGGAAGTGGACCGCTCGACGTCCACGCTGTACCTGCACGCGCTCAATATTTACGAGGATGCTGATATCGACAAGATCCGCCGGGAAGTACAAGACATCGAGGCGGCGCTGATCCGGATCATGGGAACGCGCGAAGAACTCGATGCGCTCAAAGCCGAATCGCATCCGGGCATGGAAGGGGCAGCGTCGTGAAGGAACTCGTCCTTGTGGTCACTGCAGTGATCCTGAGCTTGGCCGCGGTGGGAGCGATCGTCCGCATCGCGATCGGCCCGTCCTTGTTGGACCGCGTTTTGGCGTCGGATGTCCTGCTGGCCATCCTTGGGGCCGCACTGGCAATCGACATGGCGATGAACCGGCATCTGAACAACCTGGTGTTGCTGGTGGCTCTCGCGGTGATCGGTTTCATAGGCTCTGTGACATTTGCCCGGTTCGTAGCGGACCGGAGGGATCACAGCAATGAGTCCTGAAGCGAGCGGTGTGGATGCCGTCATTGATGCTGTGACGGCTGTGTTCCTGGTGGTGGGTGCCCTGATGTCGCTCGGGGCAGCCGTTGGCCTTCTGCGGTTCCCCGACCTCATGAGCCGCATGCACGCGGCAACCAAGCCCCAGGTGCTGGGCTTGTTCCTGCTGCTGGCCGCGATCGGCCTCCAGATGCGAACCTGGTGGGTGTGGCCTGTCCTGCTTGTGGCCTGGATCTTCCAGCTGCTTACGGTTCCTGTCTCGGCGCACATGGTGGGCCGCTCCGGTTACCGCACCAAGCACGGGCACCGTGAACTGCTCACCAAGGATGAGCTTGAAGCAGTTGTCCAAAGGGCGGCAGGCGACGATTCTACCTAGACGATGTCGTGCGTCTTGGCGAACCGGGCGATTGCACGCTGGGTGCCACGGCTCGCGAAAACCTGGATGAGCGTACTGACGAAGGCCGAAATCAGAGCGAAGGACAAGGCTGAGCGGAGGCTCGTTTCCATGTCATCGTTGCCCTTGGGCGGCTTGTTGCCGGTGGCCTTTTCCCAACCCTTGTTGACCAATTTGGTGCCGACGAATCCGGCCCCCAGGCTTACTCCGGCACCCAGCAGCTTGAAAAAGAGGTTCATGCCCCCAGCCTAGCCTCAGATCCTGGCGGCTTGGGACTAGCGGCGGGTTTCCCGTTCCTTGAGGAAAGCTGCCATGGAACCTCGTGGGGCCAGGACAGGAACAACGGCGTGGTCGGCTGACCAGACAGCATCCACGGTTCCGAGACCGGCAATTTCCTTGAGCAGGTAATACGTGGGTGGCATCAGTTGCAAGTTACCGGCGGCCTCGGCTGTCAGAATCCCGTCCACGGGCATCCAGAGTGATTGCCACGCTTCAGTGGTCTGATGCTGGGGCTGTGCGTCCGGAGCAGGCTTGGCCACATAGAAGTACGTATCGAAGCGCTTGGGCATGTCCGTGGGCGTGACCCAGTTGGCCCAAGGGCGTAAGTCCGACGGCTCAAGGCCAAGTCCGGCCTCCTCCCAAACCTCGCGCAAAGCAGCGGTGAGAACCATGCCTGACTTTGCCGGGGCCTGTTCGGGATTGACGGCGATGGAGCTCAGGTGCCAGTCTGCGGCATGCCGTTGGAGCAATTCAGCCGGATAATCCCAGCCATCCTGGTCTGCGGCATCAACGCGACCTCCCGGAAAGACCACCATTCCGGCAGCGAAATCCATGGTGGCTACCCTGTGCTGGACGAAGGCCTCAAGCCCGCCCGGGGCATCGCGGAGCAGGATAACGCTCGCAGCCAGGCGGGGTTGGGGAACTTGCTTGTCCGTAATGGGAAGGTCGGTCATGAAATGCCCCTTTGCCGCGTCGATTCTGCTCGATCATTCTCTCAGGTCTGGTTGTGGGGCCTGGCGTGCGTGCCAAGGCGGGCGAATGGGGCGCAGAACGGGCCCCGCAACGCAGGAGTCGGGGAGCCAACCGCTTTATGACCAGCCCAAGGAGCCCCCGAACACCCACAGGTGTAAACTGAACCACGCCCATAAGGGCAGATTAATAACGACAGGGGAGCGCCGCCGTCGGACCTTGCAGAGATGCAGGAGACGCGAGGGCGCTGAGAGTGCGGACAGCCGCAGACCCTCGAACCTGATCCGGTTAGTACCGGCGCAAGGGAGTCGAGCTTCTCAGAGTGTCCGGATCCGGACGGCGAAAGCCGGCCGGGAGGTTCCGGGGAGCACTTTCCCCTCCTGTAACCTCAGGAGGCAGAAAAAATGACCACGGCAAGCGTGAAGAAGACCAGTTATAGCTGGCGTGTTGTAGACATCGTGGTGGCAGCATTGATTGCCATCGCCGGCGGCGTGATCTTCTGGGCCTGGTCCCAGGGCGCCGCAATCGTATCCATCCCCATGAACGTCACGTATCCGCCGCTCACCGGTTTGATCGCCGGTGGTTGGATGATCCCGGCTGTCCTGGGCATGCTCATCATCCGCAAACCGGGCGCAGCCCTGTTCTGCGAAGCCGTCGCCGCCACCGGTGAACTCATCATGGGTTCCCAGTACGGCACCACCGTCCTCATCTCCGGTGTCCTGCAGGGGCTCGGAGCTGAACTCGTCTTCGCCGCGTTCCGGTACAAGAAGTTCAACCTGTCCACTGCACTCCTTGCAGGCGCGGGCTCCGGACTCTTCTGCGGTCTCAACGATTCCTTCCTGCCCTGGGGCTGGAACATCGCCTACGAAGCAATCGACAAGTTGGCCTACATCGCCTTCACTACGCTGTCCGGTGCGATCATCGCCGGCGCACTGTCCTGGGTTGCCACGCGCGGGCTGGCCAAGACCGGCGTCCTAAGCTCCTTCGCGTCGCGCAAGGCTGCTTCGGAGCCAGTCTTCAACTAATGCCTGCGAAAGAAAGCAGCAACCAGGTCCGCCCTGCCGCCATTACCGCCCAAGGGTGGGGATGGCGGCATGCGGGCCGTTCCGCGCCCGCCATCCAGGACCTCGATCTCCGGATCGAGCCCGGCGAGCGTGTGCTGCTGCTGGGTCCTTCAGGCGCTGGCAAGTCGACGTTGCTGCATGCCCTTGCCGGCGTGTTGGGTGACGAGGAAGACGATTCAGACGAGTCCGGCTCGCTGTTGATCGACGGCGTTGTTCCCCGTGAACAGCGTGGCCGCGCCGGTCTGATGCAGCAGGATCCGGAAACCCAAGTGGTGCTCTCCCGGGTGGGCGACGACGTCGCGTTCGGCGCCGAGAACCTGGCCGTCCCGCGCGGGGAGATATGGGCGCGCGTCCATGAAGCGCTCGACGACGTCGGGTTGCGCACCGCTGCTGGCGGCGGCCTGCCCCTGGACCATCCCACGGCAGCGCTCTCCGGGGGGCAGAAGCAGCGCCTTGCGTTGGCTGGCATCCTGGCGATGCGGCCCGGGCTGATCCTGCTGGACGAACCTACGGCCAACCTGGATCCTGCTGGAGTCCTTGAGGTTCGGGACGCCGTGCAGCGCTGCCTGGACAAGACCGGCGCCACGTTGGTTGTTGTGGAACACCGTGTGTCCGTTTGGAAGGACCTGGTGGACAGGATCGTAGTCCTCCAGCCCGGCTCGGCGGGAGGCGGCGTACTTCTGGATGGCCCACCGGATCAGGTTCTCTCCGAAGCCCGCACCATGTTGATGGCAGCGGGAGTGTGGGTGCCGGGATACGTTCCAGCCACTCGCGCCCGCAGGACCACAGCTCAGGAATTGGACGGCCATGAATCCACCGCGCAGCTCCTCCTCGTGGCACAGGACCTGGCTGTTTCCCGCGAGAAGCCCGGCCGTCGCGGCTTCAGAACCATCCGGCCCGTTCCCGTGCAGTCGGGCATCACTGCTCAAGTGAGGTCCGGCCAGGCGCTCACCATCACCGGGCCCAACGGTGCCGGCAAGTCCACCTTTGCGCTCACGTTGGCCGGCCTTTTGGCGCCCGTGGACGGCAAGGTGAGTGCCGCCGTCGAACTTTCCGAGGGAGCTGGAATCGATCCCTTCAAGTGGAAGGCGGATCAGCTGATTTCGCGCATTGGCACTGTGTTCCAGGAACCGGAGCACCAGTTCGTCACGGGCAATGTCCTGGATGAGCTGATGTTCGGGCCAAAACATCTGGGACATGGTGAAGAACGCGTGGATGAATTGCTGGAGCGTTTGCGGCTTACGCATTTGGTGGACGCGAACCCCTACACCTTGTCCGGCGGCGAGAAACGCAGGCTGTCCGTGGCCACGGTGCTTGCAGCCCACCCGAAAGTGCTGGTGCTGGACGAGCCAACGTTCGGCCAGGACGCCAATACCTGGGCCGAACTGGCATCGTTCCTGTCGGAACTCCTTGACGCCGGAACTGCCGTTGTCTCTGTGACTCACGATGAGGAATTCAGCGCGGTCCTTGGCGGTACGGAGCTGCGGCTGGATCCGGTGACGCAAGTGCTCCCGGACCCGCACGGCGAGGAAGCCCGCCAGGAAGCCGGTGCAGCATGAGGGACGCCCTGAACCTCCGCGGCAACCATGCCCTCCTCACCCGCGCCAACCCCTTGATTAAGTTCGTCTCCGTATTTCTTATTTCGCTGGTTCTGGCGTTGTCGATCGACTGGGTATCCGCTTCCACGGCACTCGTCGCCGAGCTGGCTCTGTTCCCCTTGGCTGGGCTCACGCTGCGGCTCCTGTGGCAACGGGCATGGCCTCTCATCATCGCGGCGGCGATTGGCGGTTGGAGTACCGCAATCGTGGCGGCTGACAGCGGGTCTGTACTGCTCGACGTCGGACTCTGGTCCATCAGCGAAGGTTCCCTTCAACTGGGGCTGGGATTCACGCTGCGCGGTTTGGCGATCGCGCTGCCAGCGATCCTGCTGATGACCTGCACGGATCCCACCGATTTGGCTGATGCGCTGGCACAGAAGGCAAAGCTGCCACACCGCTTTGTCCTCGGGTCGCTGGCTGCCATGCGCTTGGTGGGTTTGATGGCGGAGGAATGGCAGACAATCGGCATGGCCAGGCGGGCCCGCGGGGTGGGTTCGCAGGGCAGCCCGCTGCAACGGCTGAAGGCAACGCTTGGGCAGAGCTTCGGGCTGCTGGTTCAGGCAGTTCGGCGGGCTTCCCGGCTGGCCGTCACCATGGAAGCGCGTGGTTTCGGTGGCGGACAACGAACGTGGGCCCGGGAATCGACGTACTCGCTCCTGGACGTGTGGGTGCTCCTTGGCGGCCTCGTCATCGCTGCCGCTGCGGTACTGACCGCCATTGGCGCGGGCACGTGGAGTTTCGTCTGGCGTTAGGGTTTGAGCTGGGTCTTCTCGAGCCAGATATCGCACGATGCGGGTATGGTGTGAGGTTTCTCGCTCAATCGGCATTTTGCGCACCACTTCTAACTCACTTGTGATATTTCTTGTGTATGACGCAACCTACCGCCGAACATGTTGGCCTCCTGCTCCGCAACGCGCGAAGCGAAAAGGGCTGGACGCAGGGGCAGTTGGCTTCTGAGCTGGGAACCAGCCAGAGCGCTATCGCCCGAATGGAGCAGGGCAAGCAGAATCTCAGCCTCCGAATGATCGAACGGCTGGAGGCCATCTTCGGCCGCTCCATCGTCAAGGTCGGCAAACCGCAGATGACGCACCTCCGGGTGGAGGGCGGTCACACGCTCTCCGGCGAAGTGGATGTCAACAGCAGCAAGAACGCCGGCGTGGCCCTGTTGTGTGCCAGCCTGATCAACCGGGGCACCACCACGCTGCGTCGCTTGGCACGTATTGAAGAAGTCAACCGGATCGTTGAAGTGCTGACGTCCATCGGCGTCGAATGCACCTGGCTCAACGGCAGCGACCTCCGTATCCGCCGGCCCGAGGTCCTGGACCTTGAATCGATGGACGTGGAGGCGGCCCGCCGCACACGAAGCGTCATTATGCTGCTCGGCCCGCTCCTGGACGAGACTGCCGAATACCTGTTGCCCTACGCCGGTGGATGCGACCTGGGCACGCGAACTGTTGAGCCCCACATGCAGGCGTTGCGCCAGTTCGGGCTCACGGTTGGGGCAAAGTCGGGCTTCTACTCCGTGGTGGCGCCCCCCGCCGATGGGCTCGACCGTTCCTTCGTCCTGTCCGAACGCGGCGACACCGTCACCGAGAACGCGATCATGGCCGCCGCGCACCGCGAGGGCAGCACCGTGATCCGCAACGCGAGCCCCAACTACATGGTCCAGGATCTCTGCTTCTACTTGCAGGGCTTGGGTGTCACCATCGAGGGCGTCGGGACTACCACATTGAAGATCACCGGCCGGTCAGCCATAGACGTTGACATTGAGTACTTCCCATCCGAGGATCCCATAGAGGCCATGAGCCTGATCACCGCGGGCATCGTGACGAACTCCGAGGTCACCATCCGCAGGGTTCCCATCGAGTTCATGGAAATTGAACTCGCCACCCTGGAACAGATGGGCCAAAAGCTCGAAATCTCAGGTGAATACATGGCGCGCAACGGCCGGACGCGCTTGGTGGACGTCACCACCAAGCCCTCCGAGCTCCACGCACCGCAGGACAAGATCCACCCCATGCCGTTCCCGGGGCTCAATATCGACAACCTGCCCTTCTTCGCCGTGATCGCCGGCAACGCCGAGGGCCAGACCATGATCCACGACTGGGTCTACGAGAACCGTGCCATTTACCTGACGGAGCTCAACAAGTTGGGCGCCCAAGTGCAACTCCTGGACCCGCACCGGATCTACGTCAACGGACCCACCAAATGGCGCGCCGCGGAGATTGGCTGCCCGCCGGCCCTGCGTCCGGCAGCGTGCCTGCTCCTGGCTATGTTGGCGGCCCGTGGAACATCGGAGCTTCGGAATATCTACGTGATTGAACGTGGCTATGAGGATCTGGCTGAGCGCTTGAACACCATCGGCGCCAAGGTGGAGTACTTCCAGGACTAAGCATGCGGTTTCTCCTGCCGAATGAAGCAGAATGGTCCCATGCGGACTTTCGGGGTTGAGGAAGAGCTACTCATCGTCGATCCTGTGACGGGCGAGCCCCTGGCCCTCGCGGATGCGCTGCTGGCTGGCACGGAATCACCCCCTGAAACCGGGACGGGCCTGAGCCAGGAACTGAAGCTGGAACAGATCGAAACCCAGACCCGTCCTTGCCATAGCTACAGCGAGCTCCTGCAGCAGATCCGGCGTGGACGTGCGATGGCCAATGACGCTGCCAGGAAGCACGACGCCCGGGTGGCCGCGATTGCCACCTCGCCCCTGGCTAAGAACACCCATACGACTCCTGATCCCCGCTTCGCCGTGATGCTTGAACGCTTCGGTTTGACGGCCCACGAGCAACTGACCTGCGGCTTCCATGTGCACACCGCCGTGGAGTCGCCTGAAGAGGGCGTGGTCGTCCTGGATCATATCCGCGACAAACTCGCTGTGTTGACGGCCATCAGCGCCAATTCACCGTACTGGCGCGGGGTGCCCACGGGTTTCGAGAGCTACAGGATCCAGGCGTGGAACCGTTGGCCAACATCCGGCCCTTCCGCTGTGTTTGGCTCGTTGACTGCCTACCGGCGGATGGTCCAGCGCCTCCTCGAGACCGGGGTGCTCCTTGACGAGGGCATGATTTACTTTGACGCCCGCATCTCCCGCAACCATCCCACCGTGGAAGTCAGGGTGGCTGACGTGTGCCTCCGTTCGGAGGACGCAGCCCTGGTTGCGGTGTTGGTGAGGGCTTTAGTGGAGACCGCTTCCCTGGAAATGCTCGACGGCGTTGAGCCCGCCTCGGTGCCGACAGCCCTGCTCCGGATGGCGAGTTGGCAAGCGAGCAACTCTGGATTGCGCGGAGACCTCCTGGACATTGGCGACTTCCGTCCCCAACCGGCAGCTGATGTGGTTTGGGCGTTGGTGGATTATCTGAGCCCTGTCCTGGACGACCAAGGTGAACTGGAGCTCGTGAAGGCCGGAGTCTCGGACATCCTCGAACGCGGGAACGGAGCCCAGGAGCAACGCGAAGCCGCAGAGCGTTTCAACAACAGGCAACTTGATTCACAAAATCTGCCGGGAAGTCCGCCCAGTGATGAGGCCTTGGGAGCGGTGGTGGGACATGCGGTGAAAGTGACGGTCCGTGGTGCTGCAGCAGATGCACGTAAGGACCCTGCCCTCAACCGAACCGCGCCCCTCCTGACAAGGGTCCGCAGGCTCTAGGTTTCCGCTGGGTCAGTCCCATCCCACGTCATCAGGTACGCCCCCGCCAAGCCCTCGACGAGGTAGAACACGAACGGCGGGATGTCCTTCTTTGCCACAAGGATGGCGCCGTAGATCGGCGCGCTGGCTGCGGCCGTGACTCCGATCCACCGTTTGGTGGGCAAGGAAAGAAGGCTCCCGCCGAGAGCAGCCAAAGCAAGAACGTGGAGCCCGGAATAGGCAAGGAACGGCGCATTCGATCCACGGCCATAGGCAAAGCGTTCCAGGTCCGAGGCGCGGCGGGACAAACTGGAGACAAAGAGCGGAGCACCTGCGAGTAAAGCGGCCGCGGCTGCAACAGCCCACCGCTTGGCCCGTCCGCCCGGAACACCACGGGCAAATGCTGCGAATCCAACGGGTACAGCGGCAGTTCCGGCCGCGGCGAGGTGCTGCCCGACCACCCAGCCACGCTGGCCGGCCTTGAGCATGCGAAGACGTTCGGCGGCGTCAGGGGTGACGTAAACACGCGATACCGGCGAGATACCCACAAACCACACCACCGTGCCGGCAACGATGACCGCTCCGGCACGGCGATAGGGGTGATTGCCGCTCATGGCAGCAAGGTTAGACCTGTTTGAGGGCCTTCTCCAGATCCAGGATGAGATCGTCTACATCTTCCAAGCCAACGGACAAACGGACCACGCCGTCACTCAGTCCAATTGCCGCACGACCTTCCGGCCCCATTGCCCGGTGGGTGGTGGTGGCCGGGTGCGTGATGAGGGACTTGGAGTCGCCGAGGTTGTTCGAGATGTCGATGACGCGCAGGCCGTCCAGCAATGCGAAGGCGGCGTCCTTGGCGGAACGCCCGGAAGAGGGCAGCAGCTCGAAGGTCAGTACGGTACCGCCGGCCTTCATCTGCTTGGCTGCAAGCTCGTACTGGGGGTGCGATTTCAGCAAGGGGTACTTGACCCAGCTGATGGCAGGTTGCTGCTCAAGCCATTCCGCGATTTTCAAAGCGGAGGCCGAGCTGTGGTTCACGCGCAAGCCGATGGTCTCCAGGCCCTTGGTCAACACCCAGGCGTTGAACGCGGAGAGTGAAGGTCCGGTGTGGCGCATCAACTGCTTGACCGGGCCATCGATGAATTCCTTGGTGCCCATGATTGCGCCGCCGAGGACACGTCCCTGGCCATCGATGTGCTTGGTGCCGGAATACACGATGACGTCTGCGCCCAAGTCACCGCAGCGCTGCAGCAGGGGAGTGGCAAAGACATTGTCGACGACGACAGTCGCCCCTGCGGCATGCGCCAGCTCGCTGACGGCGGCAATGTCCACGATTTCCTGCATGGGGTTCGAGGGCGATTCGAAGAAGACGGCGGTGGTCGGTTCGGAGAGGGCGGCACGCCACTGCTCGAGGTCCGGACCGTCGACGAACACTGTTTCAACGCCCCAGCGCGGCAGGATCTCGTTGAGGATGACGAAGCACGAGCCGAACAGGGAGCGGGCGGCAACCACGCGGTCACCGGCAGCCAACAGGGCACCCAAAGCGGTGAAGACCGCGGACATGCCGGACGCCGTCGCAAAGCATGCCTCGGTGCCTTCGAGCAGGCGCAGCCGCTCCTGGAAGGTGGCCACGGACGGGTTGCCGTAGCGCGAGTAGACGAAGCGTTCGTCCTCGCCGGTGAAGGCGCGTTCGGCGGCGGCAGCGGATTCGTAGACGAAGCCGGAGTTCAGGAAAACGGGTTCCGACGTTTCCTGGAAGTTGGTACGGTCAAGGCCGCCGCGTACTGCCTGTGTGTCAGGGCTCCAACTGGCGGCATCAGGATTGAAAGTCACTTAGTCGGTCCCCAGGTTGGTCGGCAGGCCACGGTTCTTCCAGCCGTTGATGGTGCGTTCCCCGTAGCGGTCCGGGTCGCCTTCGAAGCCTTCGAGCACGTTGTAGGCGGTAAAGCCAGCCTGCGTCGCGGCGATGGCCGCGGAGATGGATCGCTGGCCTGAGCGGCAGATGAAAACGAGTTCCACGCCCTCGCCCTCGGGCGCCTGCTGCTGCAGTTCCTCAAGGAAGCGGGAGTTGGGGATGCCGCCGGCGAGGTTCCACTGGATGAACAGGGGATCGTTCTCCGTGGCCTTGGTGTCCGGGATCCCGATGTGGGCCCACTCGCCCTCGGTGCGGACGTCCACCAGGATGGCGCCTTCTTCCAGCTTTGCCCACGCGTCCTGCGGGGTCAGGTCACCTGCGTAACTCATGCGTGTCCCTCGAATGCTTCGTCGTCTTCGTAGTTCTCCAACTGGTCAACGGCATTCGCAACAGCGGCGTCTGCGCTGGCGATGGCAGTGGGCAGGACGACGGCCTGCGCCACGATGATATCCGTGCCATTGAAGGCGGCGGCCGGGCTGCCGTGGAGCACGTAGCCTTCGGCGAGGGCCGCGGTGATCCGCTCGCAGAATTCACGGGTATCCGGACCTGTGATCAGGCGGTAGGAGAGTTTTTCTTCAGTGGGTTCAGGCATTGGCTGGTGCTCCTCAGTCACGCTTGCAGTTCGAAGTGTCGATACGCCGAGTAGTCACCTGAGGCACCCCGCCGGAGAGAGGGTTGCCGACCAGCAAGTCAGGGCTTGGCGCTGGTGCTCATTACTCAAGAAAAACGTAACATCCCGCGGCTGCAGCCCGCACTTGCAAGCGGTTGCGCAGCCGTCATGTTGCGTAACCGGCTGGTGCTGGGGTACCAGCCCAAATGTGACGTCCCGGGAGCATAATTGACGCAGGACGACCCCCTGTAACTTCGCATGAAATCAGGTCGCGGTGAACGGACAAGACAGTTCTACACTCAAGCCCATGCTGCATTTTGGATGGTTCGTGGGGCACGGTTTCGGCGTCCAGGGCTGGGGCACTCCCGGATATAGCCTGGGCTACGACTGGAAGAAGCCGGCCCTGTATCAAGAGGCCGTCCGGGCCTTCGAACAATCCGGGCTTGACCTGTTCATCATCGAGGATTCCCTCACTGTTCCGGACACCTATGGCGGCACTGCCGAGGTTTCACTGGCGCATGCCTCCTTTGCGCCCAAGCATGATCCCTTGGCGCTGGTCCCGTACCTTCTTTCGGCAACCAAGCACCTGGGGATCGTGCCCACGGTCAGTGCATCGTTCTATCCTCCCTTCACGGCGGCCCGCCTCCTGGCTACGCTCCAGCATTTCTCCGAGGGGCAGCTGGGCTGGAACGTTGTTACCTCCGGCAGCGACCTTGCGGCGCAGAATTATGGGCTGGACCAGCAGATCGAGCACGACCTGCGATATGAGAAGGCGGAGGAATTCGTCGACGTCGTCCGGCGGCTCTGGCGGAGCTGGGAACCTGGCGCTGTGCTTGAGGACGTTGAGGCCGGCGTGTTCGCGGACCACACCAAAGTGCACCCCATCAACCATCAAGGTGACTTCTTCAAGGTCCGGGGCCCGTTGAATACCGCGCCCTTGCCGGAGGAGCCCGTGCTGGTGCAGGCCGGTGCTTCGCCACGCGGCAAAGCCTTCGCGGGTGGGCACGCGGATGTGGCGATCGCCTTGGCGCGGGGCGTTGACGGCATGAAGGCCTACCGGGATTCCATCCGTGCCGAGGCCGCCAAAGCTGGCAGGAACCCCGATGACGTCAAGGTACTTTTCGTGCTGAAGCCCACCATAGTCGGCTCATCAGCCGAGGCCGAGGAGTTGCGGGCGCAGCGCCGGGAGCTCACCCAGCGTGACATCGACAGCCAGCTCAACTCGATCTCCTACCTCTCGGTGATCGATTTCAAGCAATTCGACCTCGATGCGCCGTTGCCTGAACTGAGTACCAACAGCAACCAAGGCACGTTGGAACACTTCGCGAAGGCAGCGCCCCCGGGGTCTACCCTGCGCCAGATCCTGCAAGCACGCAGCGGTGGTGCCGGCGATTCGATCATCGGCACGGTTGGTGAAATCGCGGATTACCTTGAGGAGACCGGCGAGGCCGTGGGTGGCGACGGCTTCCTCTTCTCCGGCTTTGTGGACCCCGTGACCGTCCATGGCGTGTTGGACAAGCTCACTCCCGAACTGCGCCGCCGCGGCCTGTTGAGGAAGAGTTACGGCAACGGCGGCTTCCGCCAAAACCTCCTGGACTTCTGACGATGTCCTCCGAGCCCAGGGCCCTGCTGATTGGGACGTCGCCTGTGGACGCCCGAAGCGTTGCCCTGGCCGCGCTGGATCCGGCGTTTCACGTGAAACTCAACCAAGATGCGTTGTCTTTGCTGGGTCGCTCACGGGAAGTGCTGGAGCGGGCTTCGACGTCCGGGGAGAGAATCTACGGCCTCAATACCCTCCTCGGATCCGGACGCGATACAGCTGTGGAGGAGAAGTCGGTCCTGGCGTACCAAATCCAAGTAGTCAGGTATCACAACAGTGGCGTTGGCGCTTACCTGGACCGGCCCTCGTCCCGGGCCGTGATCCTCGCCCGGCTCATCGGCTTCAGCCGCGGCGGATCCGGAGTGCGGCCGGAGACAGCCCAGTTCTATGCGGAACTGCTCAACCGTGGGGTTCTTCCCGCCATTCCGCGCGAAGGCTCAGTCGGCTCGTCGGACCTCACCCAGCTGGCCGCCGTCGCCGCCGTTGCAATAGGTGAGGGTGAAGCGTTCGACGCCGATGGCACTTTGGTGCCTGGGTCAAAAGCGCTCGCCGACGCCGGTCTCCAGCCCCTGCGGCTCGCGCCCGGTGAGGCCCTGGCCCTGGTCAGCGCCAACGCTTACTCGGTAGGCGCCGGGACCCTGGCATTGGTGCGCCTGCAGCACGTGGCGGAACTCGCCGACGTCGCGCTTTCCCTGTCGCTTGAGACCATCGCAAGGTACGACGGCGGGGGGAACCTCAGCCCGTTTTCGCCGGCTATCCAGGCGGCCAAAGCGGTGGACGGGCAGAAAGACTCGGCCGCCGCGGTACGTCATCTGTTGCGCGGCGGATGGTTGGAGGACGTTCGTCCCGAAGCATCGGTGCAGGATCCTTTGTCATTCCGTTCTGCGCCCCAGACGCATGGAGCTTTTCGTTCCCTGGTTTCACAGCTCGGCGATGCGTTGAACGTGGAGCTGAACGGGCGCGGCGACAACCCTTTGGTGGATATCGAAAGCGGGCAGATGGTGTCCGGTGGGAACTTTCAACCGATGCAGCTGGCTCTTTCCTTTGAGGGGCTGCGGCTGGCGTTGGCGCACGTTGGGATTTCCAGCGAGCGGCGCATCGCCAAGCTGTATCCGCCGCAGCGGGCAATCCGGGCGAGGCACCTGGAGGCTGCGTCCTCTGACGCTGCGCTGTCTGCGTCCGGGCCGGCCGCAGGCCTTGTGCAGGAGGAGTTGCCCGGGCTGCTCTGGTATTCCGCCGCTGGGCTGCTGTCCGAACTGAAGTTCCTGGCAGCGCCGGCGACGCTCGGGGCACCCACCCTCTCGGCCGACGTCGAGGATCACTCCACCTTGGCCCCGTTGGCTTTGCAGCAACTCGAAAGCTCGTTGGAGGCCTTGGAGAAATTGCTTGCTATCGAGGCCTTGACGGGGTCATATCTGCTGCTCGAAGCAGGTGCCGCGCAGCCGCTCGGAAAGGGGACAGGCGCCGTCGTGGGTCGGCTGGCCGACGTGCTGGCGGACCGGCCGTCGGCTCCGGACCTGGTGGAGCGTGCGCGGCGTGAGTTGCGCGACGTGGTGGCGCAGGAATTGCCGGCTACGGGTGAAAAGGAGGGGACAACGTGAGTACAGCGATCCGCAAACATGGCATACACGCGGCGGCAGGTTTGCCGGACGGGCTGGATGCTTCCGTGCTGGACAAAGTGGGCAATACTCCGCTGGTGAAATTGGAAGCCCTGGGCCGTGGATTGGGCAGCACCATCCACATCAAGCTTGAGTCCGAGAACCCGGGCGGATCCATCAAGGACCGTACGGCGCTGAGCATGGTCCGGGCTGCCGAGCGCTCAGGGGAGTTACAGCCGGGCGCAACCATTGTGGAGAGCACTTCCGGTAATACCGGGATCGGACTGGCGCTCATTGGGCGGCTGACCGGCCATCCCGTTGTAGTGGTCACGGGCGACACCATCTCCCAGGAGAAGCTCGCGGCGCTCCACAGCTACGGTGCGCGCGTGGTCCTGACGGACTGGAGCGCACCCTCCGAATCCCCCGAGAACGCCCGCGCCGTGGCGGCGCGAATCACTGCCGGGACTCCCAGCGCGTGGCGGCCCATGCAGTTCGACAACCCTGCCAATCCTGCCGCGCATTACCAAACCACGGGTCCGGAGATCTGGGAGCAGACCCACGGTTTGGTGACGCATTTCGTGGCTGGCATCGGAACTGGTGGGACCATCAGCGGCAACGGCCGGTTCCTGAAAGAAAAGGTTGCGGCCTCGCGGCCGGGCGGACACCTTGAAGTGGTGGGCGCTGACCCCTACGGCTCCACCTACAGCGGTGGACATCCCGGGGAGATCCTGGTGGACGGCGTGGGTAATTCCTGGCCCGAGGCTGAATGGCCCAAGGCCTTTGACCGGTCCATTGTTGACCGGTTCCTGCGTATCCCCAACGACGAGGTCTACTCCACGGTGCATCGGCTCCTCGACGAAGAAGGGCTTGCGCTGGGTCCATCGTCCGGACTCGCGGTGGCTGCTGCCCTGCGTGTGGCCCGGGCCGCACCCCACGGTTCGGTAGTGGTGGCCATAGCGCCCGACGCCGGAACGAACTACCTGAGCAAGGCCTTCAACCCGGTGTGGCTGGCAGAGAACGGAATCCATCTGGCCCGCGACGCCGACTAGGACGCTCTCTCACTTCCAACGGCTTTTGGGCGGTTGCTCTCTCACTTCCCATCCCGCCCACAGGGTGCGCCCGCCATCGAACGGGCGCACCCCGGGCGGCCCTTAGCCGGCTGCCAGCCTCCTGATCAACTCGGCCTGATCGGGGAACTGCGCCACGAGTGCCTCCACATCTTCGCTCGTGGGTTTCGCAGAATCCGTCGGTTCATAGCCGGGGGACAGGCTGCAGCTGACCAGGGCGAAACCGGCGCCAGCCAACTCAGCCCCAAACCACGTGGAATGCGGCGCTGCTCCATGCAGAATCTCACCAGCCTCCGGATCCGGGCCGAACACCGTTGACGAGTAGCCTTCAACCTGCCCAAAGACGTGCAACCGGATGGGTGCGCCCAGATGGAAGAACCACAGTTCGTCCTGCTTCAAGGTGTGCAATTGGAGGACTTCCCCCGCCTGCAGCAGGTACCAGTTGGAGCTGTACAGCGGATGGTCACTGCCAAAGCGCGGTGGCAACGCCGGGCCCGCGATCAGCTCGTCGCTCACCATTGCCGGCGCGAACCAGCCGCCAACGCCCGACGGCGTCATGTCCAACCGCTTGATCCATTCCTTCGCATCCGGGCCGGCGGAGTCCCGGCTGGCGGAGTGGATGCCCGGGCTTCCGCCTGCCAGATCCACGTCAGTCATTGGGTGGATCCGCCAGTGAGAAGCAGACAGTGATCCCGATGATTGCCCCCGTGTCCAGCGACCGAAGGAGCCCTTTTTGGGTAACGATGTCCACGTTCACCGTCCCGCCATCCTTCAACGGAACTTCGATCACCTCGTGGAAATTGAGCAAGGGCTTTCCACTGGCCATCACTTCCTTGTCGTGTGCAACATGGGCTGCCCGCGAGTCCTGATGCCCGATCAACTGGTCCTTGGTCATCCCCACAAGGTCGGCGAAGTTCTGGTTCACCCACAGAAAGACGGAGTTGGCGTCCTTGACCACCCAATAGACCCCATCCTGCCTGTCCAGAACGTCGGCGACTGTCATCGGCGGCAAAGTGGGCAGGACTGCCGGATCCAGGGCCGGAACCGCGGTCACAGCGCAACTCCCGTGCCGCCGTCGGCCTCCAACCGCTCGGCGAGGTCCTGCGTCAACGCAACCATGGTCATGGTTGGGTTCCAGGACCCACCGGTAGGCCACAGCGAACCGCCCGCGACATAGACGTTTTCGACGCCGTTGAGGCGGTAGTCGGTGCCTACGGTGGAGTCCTCTTCGTCACCGATGGGAAGGCTGGAGCTCTCGTGCACGAGTCCCGGGACGCGGCGCTCGGGAATGCTGGGTCTGTCCGAACCCCAGGTTCCGGTGTCCGGGTCGCCGTGCCAATACTCCACGCGATCCGCGCCGTCGGGCGACAGGACGCGTTCCAACATTTGGAAAGTGCCCTCGTCCATGGTGTCCCACGTGGCATCGTCCGTGGAGTTGGCCAGCACCTGAAGAGTCACGTTGTTGGTGGGGTCCGCTCCGCCGGAGTAGCGCAGGTGGTTTTCCGCGTTATCGATGTCCAGTTCGCCCAGTACCGCGCATACGAACACCAAGTAGTCCTCTGAGGACTGCAATTGGGCCAGCGAGGCGGTGGCGACGACGTCCGGTGCATAACGCTCGGACTTCTGGGCGTTCTTGTCCGGGCTCCGATCCGAAAGCACTGAGAGCTGCACGTGGTACTGCATGCCAGCAGGACTCATGCCTGCCATGTAGATGGCTGCCAATTCCAACTCGCCCAGGGCCTCGCTGAACTCGAAGTCCTTGCGAGGGACCCTTGCCACGACAGACGTGATGAAGTGGGCGCTGAACTGTTCACCAACTCCGGGCACTTCCGGGAAGGAATTGAGGACCAGTGTGGCAGGTGGCAGCGTGCCCATTGCCAGCACCAGGTTTGCATCGCCAATGTTCACCACGCCCCGGCTCGTATCGAGCGCTGTGGCCCGTCCATCCTGCTGGATGATGCTGTTCACAGTGCAGTCTGTAACGACTCGGAGTGGCGATCCCTTGCCTGCCGCTGCCAGGCGTTGCTGCCTGTCCGACAGTTCAAGGAGCACCGACGGCGTGGAGAACTTGGCGAAGTCAATGCCTGAGGTTGCGCCTGAAGCTGCAGCCAGCGGTGCCGGCATGGAGCGGGTGGCGGAGTCAATCTTGTGCAATCCGGTTGCCAGCCGGTCCTGAAGCGCCTTCTGCATTATCCCGTAGACCGGGCGTGTGTTGTTGATGAGATCCACGACGTCGGCAGACGCACCGGCGTCGATTTGGTCGGCGCTGACCACGTTCAGAAGATCCTCTGCCGTGGTGAAGTGCGCCTTTGCGGCGTCCATGACGGCACGTGGCCACCCACGCATCTCATCCTCCTCAGGGCGCGGACACCAGGCACTCCACATAATGGAGCGGCCACCATAGAAGGGAACCATGCCGTGCTGCCAAGAGATCTTGCCCGCAGGTTGGTTGGCCGTGGCGGCAGCCAGCGTCCACGGGAATGTTTCAGAAAGCCCGCCCAGGGTCTGGCGATAGGGCAACGGGAGGTTCTGGAAATGCTGCGGCAGGAAGAACGGGCCGCGCTCAATAACGAGGATCCGCGCTTGGGGGTTAATCGTCAGCGTCCTTTCTGCGAAGGCATAACCGCAGAACCCGCTGCCGATGACAATATGATCGAATTGTTCCGTCTCGCGGACGTCTTTCCATTCTTCCTGGCTGAGGAAAAATACGTGGTCCATCACCTTCTGCGGAGATGGGTTCTGGGGTCCGGGCGTGGGAAACCCGTGGTTGAAATTCTGGGACGAAGAAACTGCACTCACAATGATGCCCTCCATCAACATTTCTGCTTTCACGGCAGAGTGAAAACAGGGTGTCCTGCCGGACGGAGAGGGAGTTCTCCCGCCCCAGCAGGGATCACTGCGCCTCAGTGAACCACTGTTGGAATGGGCGCGCAATAGAAACTGCGAGCCGATTTATATGGGTGTTGGAAGGGGGATCCGTTGGCTGTGACTAGTAGTCAAGTACCATTTGTTGTGTTGTGGTGAATCGGTCATAAAAAGTCGATAATGCGCAATCTGCGGAAGCGTTTTCTTCTGCCAGGTTCGCGAACGCGAGGATGCGTCCAGGGAGCCTGGACTCAAGGCCGGTGCGCTAGGCTCCAAGCATGCCTGAACAGGAAACAAAAGCACGTCTCGCCGGCTATCTGGATAAGCAACAGCCCGAGCTCTACGCAACGCTGGGCCACTACGCCCAGCAGGTGATTGGGGAAGCCGACCGCACAGGTGTCCCGCGTCGGACCATAGAACTACTGAACTATCTTGCCTCGCAGATCAACGGCTGCGCGTTCTGCCTGGACCTGCACCATCGCCGGGCGTTGGGATACGGCGAAACAGAACAGCGGTTGTCCTTGGTGGCTGTCTATAAGGAAGTGGCACTCTTTGACCCGGCCGAGCGTGTCGCCATGGAAATCACTGAGCAGATCACCCGCATGAGTACTTCGCGGCCGAGCCCCGAACTCTTCGAGCGGGCCCGGCAACACTACAACGACGAGCAAATCAGTGTGTTGTGCATGGCGGCCATTGGGATCAATGCCTTCAACCGCTTGTCCATCCTGAGCGAGCACCCAGTGCGGGTGGCCAAACCCAAAGCCTGAACTCAGCAAGCCCTGCTGCTTCCTGACCCACTTTCAAACGACATCAGCCCCTAGGCAACCTGGAGTGGTTGCCTAGGGGCTGATTCGCTGCCAAAGAAGGTCAGGAAGGCACAGCTACTAGACGCCAACCGCCTTCTTTAGCGACCGGCGTCGTCCGTACTTGAAGTAGAAGAACGCGTAGCAGGCCCCTACGAACGGGATGCCGAACAGCAATGCCGCTACCTGGTTGGGGTCGAAAGCAATACCGATCAGGGACACAACGCACAGTGCGAACGCCAGGATCGGAACCAGCGGGAAGAACGGCGCCTTGTATGGGAGCGTGCTGAGGTCGCCGCCGTTCCTGACAAACGTGCGCCGGTACACGAAGTGCGAGGCCACGATGGACATCCACACGCCCACAGTTGCAAAGCCGGCGATGGAGACGAGAACCAGGTACACGGTTGCAGGCGCCACGATGCTGCTGATCAGCGAAGCAAGGCCACCGAGCATGCTTACGCACAGGGCAATCATCGGGATGCCACGCTTGGTGAGCTTCCTGAATGCCTTGGGTGCGTGTCCTTCGTCAGCCAGCGAGAAGAGCATGCGGGCACAGGAGTAAAGTCCGCAGTTTCCAGCCGACAACAACGCTGTGATGATCACGAAGTTCATGATGTCCGCAGCGAAAGGAATGCCCAGCATTGAAAAGACAGTGACGAACGGGCTTTCGTCCACGCTGACCTTCTCGTAGGGGATGGTCGCCGCGATAACGGTAATCGCGCCGACAAAGAAGATCATGAGACGGATGACCGTGGTCCGCATGGCTTTGGGAATGTTGGCGCCGGGATTGGATGTTTCGCCCGCGGCGACACCGATCAGTTCGGATCCCGAGAAGGCGTAGAACACTGCAAGGCAGGTGACGAAGACGCCCGTGAAGCCGTTGGGGAACAGCCCTTCGGGTGTGCTGAAGTTGCTCGTGAGCGACGGGTAGTCGCCCGCGGCGAGCGGATGGAAGCCCATCAAAGCGGCGCCGCCCAGAATAATCAGGCCGACGACGGCGGCAACCTTGATGAGTGCGAACCAGAACTCTGATTCACCAAAGACGCGCGATGAAATGGCGTTCAGCGTGAACAGGACGCTGGCGAAAATGAAACACCAGATCCAGACGTCGACGCCCGGGAACCAGCGTTGCATGAGCAGGCCAGCGGCTGTAAATTCCGAGCCCAGCGCCACTGCCCAGCAAAGCCAGTAGAGCCAGGCTGTGGCGAAGCCCGTGGCGGGTCCGATGGTCCGGGCGGCGTAGATGTGGAAGGCACCTGAAACGGGGAACGCAACGGCGAGTTCCCCGAGGCATGCCATCACCAGGTAGACCACTACGGCTCCAATGAGGAACGCGAGAACGGCGCCCAAGGGGCCCGCAGTGGCGATGGTGTAACCCGAGCTGACGAACAGGCCTGAGCCGATGACGCCGCCCATGGCAATCATCACCAGGTGCCGGGCCTCCATGGACCGGCGTAGTCCTGTCTGTGCGGTGCCAGTCTGCGACTGCGCCTCGGGTGCCGATGCCTCGGCTGTTGTGGGGGAGCTGTGTCCCATATTCCCTCCGGGAAGTTAGCCAGCAAAGTTTGAAGTGGTGCCAGGTGGACGTGATCCAACTAACACGAGAACAAGATTCATCACATGACGGACGCCCATTTCAAGGAGGATAAGGAACGCGATTGAACCCTTGTGAAGGTCAATGCTGAGACCAAGAGTTCCTTATCAATGAGTCATGCGAGCAATTACTCTACTTGTCATCTGCTAAGTTCCAAGCGGAGCAGGGTGGGCCTCAGTCTGGCCGGCCGGAATTACTCGATCCCGGCAAACAGCTCATTCAGTTCGGCAGTGAGCTGCTTCCGGACAGCGGGGGTGCCGATCTCCTGGCCGTTGATGTGATTCACGGGCGCGATCAAGCGGATGCTCGAAATAAGCCAAACGGCATCCGCGTGAAACAGGTCCTGAGGTACCAGCGGTCCGTAGCCCAATTCCCAGCCGGCAGCCTTCGCGGCGGCGAACAGCGCGCCCTGCGAGGTGCCGGGGAGAATGCCGCTATCCAGTTGCGGCGTGATGAGGCGGCGAACAGTCCTGACGGAACCCCCGCCGTCGTCCACTGTCTCAAGGTGGGCCAGCAGCACAGTGGATGTCGGCCCCTCAAGAACGCGGCCATCCGTGGAGGTGAAGATTGCGTCATCGGCGCCCTGCTTGTGGGCGTAGCGCAGCGCAGCCATGTTGACGGCGTAGGAGAGCGTCTTGGCGCCCAGCAGCAGCCACGGTGCGCGCTCGCCGGCGTCGGTGTCGAAGCCGCGATCCAGGAGGACGACGTCGATGCCCGTCTCGCGCTGCCGGCGACTGCCAGCGGGTGAGGGCGAAGCCTGGACCCAGCACGTGGGGCCCGCAGCGCCTTCGACACCGCGGGTCACGATCAATTTGACGACAACTTCGTCCTCTTCGGGCGTCGGAGCGGGATGGACGGTGCGGAACTCCGTGATCGCCGTTTCAATTGCCCGCCGCCAAGCATCCTGCTCCGGGATCGCCAAGTCCAAGGCCGCCGCGGAAGTGCCCAGGCGGTTTAGGTGTGCCTGTACTTTGCGCGCCCTGCCCTGCACGGCCAGAAGGGACTCGAACACGCCGTCGCCACGGGTAGCGCCGAGGTCAGTAGCCATGAGCTGGGGCTGGCTGGAATCGGCAATGCGGCCGTTTTCGAAGGCTGGGTCCAAGAAAACGAGGACCGTGGGGGCAGGAGAAGTCATGTTCCCAGCTTAGTGCGGCCCTCCTGCAGGGCGGGCGGATAGGCTGTGGTCACCGTTAGTTCTTGGACCGTGGGGGTTGTGTAGTGCTTTTTCCGTTTCCGATTGGCCCGGAGTGGACCTGGCTTATAGGTGCTTGGGCCATTGCGGAAGTCATCATGCGCATCGTGCTACTGGGGATCATTCCCGGGAACCGTCGCCCCACTACGGCCATGGCCTGGCTTCTGGCTGTTTTCCTGGTCCCGACCGTTGGGTTCGTGCTCTTCCTGCTTTTTGGCAATTTCCGTTTGTCCAAGCGCCGGCGTGAGCAGCAGGAACAAGTGAACCATCGTGTTCGCGCTGTCACCTCTGACCTGGCCGACCCCGTAAGCAACTATCCTGGCCCGGAGTGGGTGAAGTCCGCCGGTGAGTTGAACCACCGCCTTGGCTCGCTGCCCATGGTCGATGGCAACAAGGTGGAGCTTATTCCTGGCTACGAAGAGTCCATCAAGGCCATGGCCGAGGCAGTCCGGGGCGCTACGGACTATGTCAACGCAGAGTTCTACATCATGAGCAGCGACTTCGTAACGGATGAGTTGCTCACTGAACTGGAAAAGGCCGCCGAGCGGGGTGTTACCGTCAGGCTGCTCTTCGACCACATCGGAACGCTGCGCATCAAGGGCTACCGCCGCTTGGTCCGCCGGCTCAAGGCAGGCAAGATCCAGTGGAAGCGGATGTTGCCGCTGCTGCCCATCCACGGCCAATGGCGCCGCCCGGATCTCAGGAACCACCGCAAGATCCTGGTCATCGACGGGATGCTGGCCTTCACGGGCTCGCAGAACCTGATCGAGCCCTCCTACAACAACCCGAAGCATCGCCGTGCGGGTCGTCAATGGGTTGAACTCATGGCCCGGCTTGAAGGGCCGATTGTGGCCACCCTCAACGTAGTTTTCGCGACCGACTGGCTCAGCGAAACCGATGAATCACTCGAGAGCCAGCTGCGCCTTCCCGCCCGACCCTCCCCGGGACAGGTCACGGCCCAGGTGGTCCCGAGCGGGCCAGGGTTCGCGACGGAGAACAACCTGCGCCTGTTCAACACGCTGATCTACTCGGCGCAGCACAGGATCTCCATCTGCAGCCCGTACTTCGTGCCTGATGACTCCCTGCTCTATGCCATCACTACCGCTGCCCAGCGCGGCGTGGATGTGGAGCTCTTCGTCTCCGAGAAGGGTGACCAGTTCCTTGTCCACCACGCCCAACAGTCCTACTACGAAGCACTGTTGGAAGCAGGTGTCCGCATCTACCTGTACCGTGCGCCGTACGTACTCCACGCCAAGCACTTCACTATTGACGACGAGGTTGCGGTTCTTGGTTCCAGCAATATGGACATGCGCTCCTTCTCCCTGAACATGGAGGTTTCGGTGATGCTCCTGGGCGCCGAAACCGTGAACCTCATGCGAGCCGTGGAGTCCACGTATCGCGAGGTATCCCGTGAGCTTACGTTGGATGACTGGATGGATAGACCCCCTTTGGCCAAGTATGTGGATAACGTCGCGAGGTTGACGGCGACGCTCCAATAGTCCTCAGCCGGGGAAGTCAGCGCCCAGGGTGGATAACACACCAAAAGCCTTGGTCCGGATCTCTTCATACTCGTCATCGGCCACCGAATCCGCGGTGATTGCCCCTCCGATGCCCAAGCTAAGCGTGCGCCTGCCGTCGCCGTCGGGATTCACCACCAAGGTACGGATCACGACGGCCAGGTCCGTGGCAGCGTTCAGCGAGAAGTAACCGATTGCGCCTGAATAGATGCCGCGCGGACCGGCCTCAAGCTGGTCAAGGATGTCCATGGTGCTGATCTTCGGCGCCCCGGTCATTGAGCCCGCCGGGAAGGCGGCAGCCAGGGCCTCTGCGCGCGGAGCCCCCGGGCGAAGGTGCGCGTCCACGGTGCTCACCATTTGATGGACTGTGGCGTAGCTTTCGATCGCGCACAACCGGCTGACCGTCACCGAGCCCGGAATGGCGAAGTGGCTCAGGTCATTGCGCAGCAGGTCCACGATCATGATGTTTTCGGCGCGGTCCTTCAGCGAGGTCTCCAGGTCGCGGCGCAGCTCGGCGTCCTCCGTGGGATCGGCGGAACGGCCACGCGTCCCCTTGATCGGTTCGGCCCGCATGCCGCCGTCGGAGAGAATCCGGAGGAAGCGTTCAGGCGAGGTGCTCGCGACAACCAGTTGGCCGAACCGAAGGTAGCTGGCGAAGGGTGCCGGATTGCGGCGGCGCAACGCCCGGTAGCTCTGCCACGGGTCGATCCCGCCGGCTTCGGCTTCGAGCATGGTGGTCAGGCAGACCTCGTACGAGTTGCCTTCGCTGATTTCATGCTGGGCGTCGGCGATCTTTCGCTTGTAGTCCGACGCGCTGTCACGGCAAGTAAATTCGGGAGCCGATCCGGAAGCGGGCTCGACGCCGGAAGCGGGCTCGACGCCGGAAGCCGGGGCGGCTGAAGCAGCCCCGACGGCGGCTCGAGCCTCGCGCAACCACTCATCGGCGTCGGGCGCGACCAAAGCGAGCAGCCACACAGTGTGCTCGCGATGATCCAGCACCACGGCCCGCCCAGCGAAGAGCAGGGCGGCGTCCGGGGTGTCGGCCTGGACGTCGTTGCCTCCGGTTTCACGTTTGAGCTCGTAGCCCAGGTAGCCCAGCCAGCCGAGCGTGAACTGGCAATCGTAGCCGCGGGGTGCTCGCACGGCCCGGCGTCCCCACACAGAATCGAGCCAGCGGAAGAACGGGCCGGAGGTTTCCACCGTGGCTGTTCCGGCGGTCACGTGGGTGGTTCCCCCGCGGTGTTGGACGGACTGGCCGAACGTGCCGCCGTCGTCCGCCAAGATGCTGAAGCGGCTGCGGCCCGCAGCCTGGGATGTCCCTGAAACCACGGACGCGTTGGAGGAATCCAACCAGACAGCGTTGGTCGAGGAGCCGTAAAGGCTCTGAAACAGCGCTTCGGCGTCAGGTGCGGCGCTGATCATTTCGGACCGGAGCTGCAGGCCTCGACGCGCGCTCAGTTCGGGCGAGAGGATCGCTGCCAGCGACGGCAGGTATCGCATGGCCTGCAGGACGTCGTCCGGGGCGTTGCCATCCGCGAGGTTTTGGACGCGGATGTCTGCGGCGCCCATGACAGGGTCCGAGTCCAGCCAGACGTCTTCCTGGGCAGCCCATGTGTCCCAGTATGGCTCGTAGGTGTCTCCGTCGCGCGCCAACGCCCGACGACGGCGATCGTCACCGGGGGATTCGACCCAAACGACGGCGTCCAGCATGGGGCGCGCGGCGTTTGCTGCTGCTCCAACACCCTCGACGATCACGATTTCGGCTGGCAGCGTTACATGCAGCGCGCCGTCGTAATGCTTTTCCCAATCCCAGCTGACCCACTCCGCTGCTTCCCCTTGGCTCAAGGGCGTCAGCACCGTTGCGACGTACCTTTCGATGCCTGTTGCCAGGCCGTTCCACCCGGGATAGATGTCTTCAAGGTGGAAAAGGGAAACCTTGTGGTGCTCCCGAAGACGGGCCGCCAACTCGACGGCCAGCGTGGTCTTGCCCGCGCCGGACCGCCCGTCCACGGCGATGATCACGGGTGCAGGGGTCATGACATAGAGGTTACCTGCTGGTGCTCGGTGGCTTCGTTTCGGGCGTCGTTGGCGCTACGCCCGGAGTCTTCCGCAATCGCGGCTCCCACGTGCCGCACGATGCCGGGAACAGCGGCTTTGATGAGGGTCCAGGTGTTGTCGAAGTCTGTGTGGCCGCCGTACCAAGGATCCTCGATGCCCAAATCCAGGGAGCTGCGCCCGGCCATCATTGGATCGAAGCTGCGCAGCATCCGGACCTTGGCCAACGATTCACGATCCGGGGCACCCTCCTGGAGCCAGCCGAAATGATCGACGTCCAATGCCAGGATGAGATCCCGCTCAGCGAACCACTCGCGCCTCCACTGGCGGGCGACGTGGTCCTCGGAGGCGATGTGGTGGGCCGTCAGTTTGCGGGCCGCGCGGGGATCGATGGGGTGCCCAACCTCGTACCCGGTGGTGCCCGCTGAGTCGACCACTACCAGCTTGCCGAGCCCTTCCGCTTCGAAGGCTTCGGTAAGCATGAGCGCTGCCATAGGCGAGCGGCAGATGTTTCCAGTGCAGACCGTGATGATGCGGTATGGGCTCGTCGTTGAGTACATGCAGCAAGCATGGTTGATGGCACCCCCTCTTGGCTAGGGGCGACTTCACAACAAAGTCACTTTTCCTGTCAAGGCTGTCACAGGGTGTATTGGGCGGGCTGCGAAAGGGCTACTGGAGCGCTGGAGTGGGCGCCGTGTCTGCGCTCGCGGCTTCGGCGGCCAGCGCGGAGGCAGCCAGGTAGACGGTGCGTACGACGGCGGCGCGTCGCCTTTCGAGGCGGCCGGGGTTGTTCCCTGCCATGAGTCCATCGAGTGCGGGCAGCACGGGGGCGGCATCGCAAAGACTCACGATGGTGATGAGGAGATCGCCGGCGTCTTCCTTGGATATTCCGGGCAGGGCTGCAATGGTGCTGTTGACCTTGGACGCGCAGTTGGCCATTCGTTTGGGCAGGCCCACAACTTCAGTGCCGCGTTCCAGGCCTTCCCAGAAGAGGAGGCGCGGCGCCGTCGCATCTTTTTGGTGGTGGTCAAAGAGCCGGCCTGCGTAGTCAGCCATGGCCTCTGGACCCTTTCCCTGGATGGGAACTTGGTCCATGAGGGAGCTGAGAGCGGCCACGATAACCGCGTCAAAAAGGCCGTTCTTGTTGCCGAAGTACTGGTAGATGCGTTCTTTGTTGACGCCCGCCTCTGCGGCGATGCGATCAATGCGGGCCCCAGCAAGTCCGCGCGTGCAAAACTCGGACGTCGCAGCCTCAAGCAGCAGCGACTTGGTGCGCTCTGTGTCCCATGCCATAAGTACCAGATTACCATTTCCCAACTAGGTAGTTGTAATTGCTGGCGAGTGTGGTTATTGTGAGACAAAGCTAATTGCAACTATCTGGTTGGAGAATGCCATGGCAGCCCAAACAACGTCTGAAATCGCCGCCCAGTCCACATCACCCGCAGTCCCGGCCCGCCCGAAAGTGCCGTCCGTTCACACGAGGGCACTGATCACCTGGCTCGCGATCTTCCCCCTGGTCTCCCTCGGGATGTTGCTGCTCGGTCCCCTCATGGAGCCTTGGCATCCTGTCCTGCGGGCACTCCTGCTGACGGCGCTTGTGGTCCCGGCGGCGGTCTACGTTGTGGTCCCAAAGCTCATGGCCGGCCACGGCGCCCTCAGCCGCAGGGCGGTGGAGCGCTCGGCCCAACGCGCATCCCGCAAGTCCCGTTAACCCAACTAGGTCGCAGTTAAGCGCGTTTTGAGCCCGCAAAACGCGCTTAACTGCGACCTAGACGATATGTATGGGCTGGCTGCGGTTTGGCTGGTTGGTTTCCTTCTGAGGGGGCGATTGTCGCCGGGCAAGGTTTCGGAGCGCCAGCTTTGGGCGGGCCTTCGGGGGGTTTGTTTGTTGATGGCGCTCCGGAGCCTTGCCCGGCCGGGTCTGGCCCGTATCAGAAGGACGTGTGGGGTGGGGGTTCCGGCGGGCCAGGGCTATGGGTGTGGGGCTGGAACCTTCTCTTCAAAGCATCCCGTGGGTTGCCCCAGACTCGTTTTAGGGGGGTAGAGCCACATTTGAAGTTTGGAGGTTCCAGCTATGTTTGAGCGTACTCATGTGGGCTTGGATGTCCACGCTTTGACTGTCGTCGCGTGCGCGATTGATGGTCAGACCGGCGAGATTTCCCGGGCACGGCTGACGCCGGACCATCAGGAGATTCTGGGATGGATCAAGACACTGCCGGGCCCGTGCCAGGTGGTGTATGAGGCCGGTCCTACCGGTTTTCCGCTGGCAAGGGCTTTGCTGGCTGCTGGGATCGAGTGTCTGGTCGCGGCTCCCTCGAAACTCCAACGCCCGCCCGGGGACAGGGTCAAAACAGACCGCAACGATGCCTTGCATCTGGCCCGGTTGTTGAAACTGGACCAGATCACCGAGGTCACGGTCCCGAGCCCCTCTCAGGAAGCTGCCCGGGACTTGGTCCGTGCCCGCGAGGATATCCGTGGTGATCTGATGCGCGCCCGGCACCGGGTTTCCAAACTCCTGCTGCGCCAAGGCATCCACTACACCGGCGGCAGAACCTGGACCCATGAGCACTTGTCCTGGCTCTACTCCCAGAACTTTGACTCACCGGCACTGCAACTGGCCTACGACCTCGCCGTGGAGTCCGTCATTGAAACACTTGTCCGCCGTGACAGGGCCGATCAAGCCATCCGGACCATGGCCTATGACAGCGAATACACTCCCGTGGTGCGCTCTTTGGAGTGCTTGCGGGGTGTCTCCACGCTGACAGCGTTCGGTCTGGCCGTCGAAATCGGCGACTGGACCCGCTTTACCGGCTCGACGATAGGCGCGTATCTCGGACTCGTTCCCAGCGAGAGTTCATCTGGCGGGCACCGCTCCCAGGGATCCATCACGAAAACAGGCAACACCCACGCCCGCAGGCTCCTGGTCGAAGCGGCCTGGCACCACCGCCGCGCCTACACCCACCCCTCCAAAGAGCTGCTGTCCCGTTGGGAAGCGGCAACCCCCTGGGCAAGAGCCCGTGGCAAAGCCGGCAACAAACGCCTCCACGAACGCTGGCTCGTTTACCAGGAACACCGGAAACGTCCCGTGATCGCCGATGTCGCGATCGCCCGCGAACTTGCCGGGTGGTGCTGGTCACTGGCCAGTGAAGCCCAACGGACAACGCAACACCAAAACCTCTAAACGTCCGGGGGAGCACCCGCACAAAAGGAGGGGACCACCGGTTACACCGGCAGCGCTTGGAGCAACCCGCGACCCAACTATGGGCAACCATCAAGGCCACGCCCGATCCCTAGAGAAGCGATAATCTCCAGGCCGGACACCTCGTCCTGCGGTAATCAACCCGCGCATATTAGTCTGACCACGCCGTCGCCAACGACACGCTGGACCCCCCGAACACAAGCACACCCCCGGACCAAAAAGGAAGCGACCCCGGAACCAACCCGGGATCGCTTCCCCACGCCCATTGACAAACGAAACTACATATTAGTCTGACCACGCCGTCGCCAACGACACGCTGGACCCCCCGAACACAAGCACACCCCCGGACCAAAAAGGAAGCGACCCCGGAACCAACCCGGGATCGCTTCCCCACGCCCATTGACAAACGAAACTACATATTAGTTGGGTGCCGCGCTGGGTTAGGACGTGCGCGCAGCCTCGACTTCTTCACGGCTCGCGTAGGCGGCCTGGGTACCCTTCTTCGTGGCGGCCAGCGCGGCAGCCACTGAAGCGAACCCTGCGGCGTCGACGAGGGATTCGCCCGCGGCCAGACGGGCAGCCACGGCTCCCGTGAAAGCGTCACCGGCACCCGTGGTGTCCACGGCCGAGACGCGGGTAGGGGCGATGCGCGTGATCTGGTCCTGAGCACCCCGGGCCAGCGAATCCAACACGACAGAGCCGTGGGCGCCCAGGGTTACGAGTACGCGCTGCAAACCCCGGTCGGCAAACTGGCTCCGGACAGGCTCCCATGCTTCGGCCTCTGCGTCGGCGTCGGGAACGTCGGCTTCACTTCCCAGGAACAGTGAGGCCTCATGCGCATTGACCAGCAGCACATCGCTCAACTCCGCCAGAACCTCCGGCACCTCTGCGTAAGGCGAGAGGTTCAACACGACGGTAGCGCCGGCGTCGTGCCCCGCTTGCGCAGCGGCAATCACGGTGTCGATCCCCACCTCAAGGCAGAGGCAGACCACCGCGGCTTCTTCGAAGACGTCCTCCGCCGCACGCACGTCCGCCGGAGTCAGTGTGCCATTAGCCCCGGCCGAAATGATGATGCTGTTCTCACCGCTGGCATCCACCGAGATGACCGCTACGCCGGTGGCAGAGTCCGAGCGGCGGACCCGGGTGACGTCCACGCCTGCGCTGGCGGTGGAGTCCAGGAGCATGGTGCCGTTGGCGTCATCGCCCACTGCGCCCACCAGGCTGACCTGCCCGCCGAGCTTGCTGGCGGCAACCGCCTGATTGGCACTCTTCCCGCCGGGATTGACGGCAAAACCATTTCCGTGGACCGTCTCGCCCGGGTTGGGAAGGCGGTCGCAGTAGATGGTCAGATCGGCGTTCAGGGAGCCGACGACGACGATCCCGGCCCTGGGCGCGCTGGTTTCCCTGCTCATGCGGGAACCTTCATTTCTGAGGCGTCGGTGACTTCGGCATCCACGGGCTTGGGAATCAGCAGCGAGGCTGCGAAGGCGGCCAGGGTGATAGCGAGGCCCACCGCGACAACGGTGAGGTAGGACCCCTTCGCGTCACCCAGTGTGGAGGTCGCAACGAGGACGGCAGGCAGGACCAGGAAGCTCAGGCCGGCGCCGAGGTTAAAGGCGCCCGCGTTCATTCCGGGGAGGAAGCCGGGGTTGCCCTGCGGCGAGAGGACCACGCCCAGTCCGTTCAGCATGATGTTGACGGTACCGGCGTACATGATGCCCAGCAAGGCCGTGCCCACGATCATCAAGGGCAGGCTGTTGAGGCCGAAGAACGCGATGATGGCCAGTGCCACGAGGCTGCCCACCAGGCCGATGCGAAGGACCTTCGTGTAGCCGAGGACCGGGGCGAGCCGGCCGCTGATGGGCCCGAAGACCCAGCCCAGCAGTGCGTACGGTGTCAAGATAATGAGCGACATCTCGGTGGGGCCCACGCCGAAGCCCGGATCAGCCGCCTGGACGTAAGCCGGGACGATCCCATTGATCACCGCGAAGATGCCGGTCATGGTGAGGGTAGTGGTCAGCAGCGGGGCCCAGGTGGAGCGCTGGCGCAGGTGCACCGTTTCCACCATGGGCTGCTTGGCGCGCTTCTCCACGGTCCAGAACGAAAAGAATGCGACGGCGGCAACCAGGATGAGGGCGGCTGCGAGGGTCAAGGTGGCGGCGTCGAAGGCCGTGGCCAGCTTGGAGCCTTCGTTCAGTGCTGTCAGCAGTGCGCCCACGGCGATAACGATGAAGAAGACGCCCAGCCAGTCCATGGTGGTTCCGGCGGCGGGCTTGCTTTCGCCGGCCAGGACGGCGATCAGAACCGTAGCCACGAGCGCCAAGGCAACCATGAGCCAGAAGATGCTGCGGAAGCCGAAGTTCTCGGCAAAATAGCCACCCACGAACGAGTCGACTCCAGCCACGCCACCATTGACCGCCGTGATGAGGCCCATCAGGGTGCCGTACTTGCGGGGATTGCTCACTGCTGAGCGGAGCATGATGAGGCAGAGCGGGACGGTGGGTCCGCTGACGCCTTGGATGATCCGGCCCACGAAGAGCCAGGTGACATCCGGTGCGAGGGCGGCGATGACTGACCCAATAGCCATCAGGAGCATCATGCCTACGAGGATTTTCTTGCGGCCCACGATGTCGCTGAGGCGGGGGAGGAAGAGGGAGAACAGGGCTGCGGCCGTGAAGAACCAGGTCTGTGAGAGGCCGATAGTGGCTTGGTCGGTCTGGAGCTCATTGCCCATGGTGACCAAGGCGGGGCTGAGCATGGAAGCGTTGAGCTGGAAGGCAACGCAGGCTGCCAGCAGGGCGACCATGAGGGCCGTGACGTTGCCGCGCGTGGATTTGGTTTCTGCGGGGATGGACATTACTTGGCCTCTCCTGCAGCGACGGTCTCGGTGGCGTTAGCGCCGGCGTCGTGCGTTGGTTCGCCAATCCGTTCGATCGCATCGGTGACCAAATCCCAGAACTTCTTGTGGTCCAGGTCAACGGCCACGGACGTGTGGCAGTCCTCCGGGGCGGGTGCGCGGAAGTCCGCAACGGTCATGCCTAGGGTGAGCTTGCCCTGCAGCTCGATGTCCACGGGCACCTTGCGTGTGGTCATCACGCTGGGGTCGATGACGTAGGCCACCGCGCACGGATCGTGGACAGGCGGGTAGTCAAAGCCCTGGGCGTCCTTGTAGGTCTTCTTGAAGAATTCCATCAGTTCCAGGACGAACTTGGCCGGCTTGGTGCCGATGCCTGCGATCCGGTCCACAACCTCGTCCGTGGCCAATGCTTGGTGCGTGAGGTCCAGGCCAACCATCACAACAGGCCACTTTTCGTTGAAGACGATGTGGGCGGCCTCGGGGTCGATGATGATGTTGAACTCGGCAACGGCACTCCAGTTGCCCACGTGGTAGCCGCCGCCCATGAGGACAACTTCCTTGACGCGCTCAACGATCCGCGGCTCCTTGCGGGCGGCCATCGCGATGTTGGTGAGGCCCGCTGTGGGGACCAAGGTGACCGTGCCCGGCTCATGCGCCATGACAGTTTCAATGATGAGGTCGACGGCGTGACGCGGGTCCAGCTCGATGGCGGACTCGGGCTGCTCGGGCCCGTCCATGCCCGAATCGCCGTGGATGCTCGGGGCAGTCTCGATGGTGCGGACCAAGGGGCGGTCACAGCCCGCTGCGAAGGGAACGCCGGTGATGCCAGCGATCGTGGCTACCGAGAGGGCGTTGCGCGTGACCTTTTCGAGGGTCTGGTTGCCCACCACGGTTGTCACTGCGAGGAGCTCGATGTCGGGGTTGCCGTGGGCCAGCAGCAACGCCACTGCGTCGTCATGGCCGGGGTCGCAGTCAAGAATGATCTTCTTGCGTGTTGTGATGGGATTGGGGTCCACGTTTTCTCTCCACGTCATTGGGGCCTGCCAGGTTCTTGCCCGCAGCAGGGCGGTAAGCATTCAGAGGAATTCTGGCACTGCTTTATGGGTCACGTCAAACGCTTAACGTGAACTGCGTTAAGCGTTTGATGCCTTGGGGCAGTTGTTCGTGCTGCAACGACGCTACGATCGATGCATGGATACCTTGGATCGGCGGAACGCCCGCGCGCCCCGTGTGACGGCTGCGATGGTGGCTGCCCGGGCCGGGGTTTCCACTGCCACCGTCTCATTGGTGGCCAACGGTAAGACGCAGGGGCGGGTATCCGAGGACAACATCTCGCGGGTCCGGTCCGCCATCGCCGAGCTTGGCTATGTGGTGGACAGCATCGGGAGTTCGCTGGCCCGCGGAGTCAGCTCAATCGTGATCCTGGTGACGCCCGATGTCTCCAACCCCTTCTTCGCCAATGTGATCGCGGGCGTTCGGGAATCCCTGGGGCCCGAGTATCAGTTGTTGCTTTCGGTGACGGACGCGGGCGAGTCGCCGCAGGCCGACGACGTCCGCAAGTTGTTGGCACTCCGCCCGGCCGGCCTGCTGGTAGGCGCCCCCAGCGCTGAGTTCCTGGAGGACCTGTCCGCGGCCGGACCGCTGGTGCTCCTTGACGCGCCGGGGCTGGATTCCTTCGCGCCGTCTGTAAACCTCGACGTCGCCCACGGCGCGCGTGAGTTGGCCCGGCACCTCGCAGCGTCCGGACATACCCGCGCCGCCTACGTGGACGGCATTACCGGCACCACCACTTTCCACCTCCGCAGGGAAGCTTTCCTCGAGGAAGCCGCCGCGTGCGGGCTTTTGGTGGCCGATGGGCATGTCATCAGTACCGCGATCGACGTCGGTGCTGCCGCCGCCGCGTTCGCCGACGCATGGCCGCAGTGGCAGCGCGAGGGGGTGACCGCCGTCGTATGCGGTACCGACACCCACGCTTACGGCGTGCTCCAGGAAGCGCGCGTGGCGGGTGTCCGGATCCCGGCCGAATTGGCTGTGGCGGGCTTCGACGATCTCCCCTATTCGGCCACCAGCAATCCCAGCCTGACGAGCGTGCACCTGCCGGCGACCCCGCTGGGACTTAAGGCGGGGGAGCAGCTTCGCAGGCTCATGGAAGGCCTGGTGCTGGAGGAGCCCCATGTGACGCTGGAAAGCTCGCTGGTGGTTCGGGGATCTACGTCCCTGAGTTAGTGCCCCGGGGCTTTTTGGCTCGGTTAGTGGATGGTTGCGAGCAGGATGCCCACTAGGACAAACAAGCAGCCGAATACACGGTTAAGGACCTTCTGGCCACGCTCATCGTGGGTGAAGCGCTGGAATGAACGTGCTGCAAGAGCGAAGAAGAACCACATGACCATGATGTCGATGAACAGAATCGTGGCGGTCAGCACTGCATATTGCTGGAGCAGCGGCTCCTCTGGCCTGATGAATTGCGGCATGAAGGCAAGGAAGAACACGATCGCCTTGGGGTTCAGCAGGTTCACCCAGATGCCGCGCTGGAACATGGACAGGCCGGACTCGTTCTTCTTGCTGGCGACTTCCTCCTTGTCCAGATCGGGCTTGTGCAGGAACTGCCGGATGCCCAGGTACACGAGGTAGGCCGCGCCCGCGTACCTGATGATGTTGAAGATCACAGGCGAGTTGGAGACCAGCACGCCAACGCCGAGGGCCACGATCACAATGTGGATGACCAAGGCCACCTGCTGGCCGAGGATGCCCCAGATGGAGCGGCGGAAGCCTGAATTGAGCGAGTTGCTCATGGTGAAGATAGCGCCGGCGCCGGGAGTGAAACTGATCAGGGTGCCGGCGCCAACCAGGGCCAGCCAAAGAGAAAACTGCACCATCTCAGCTTATGCCGGTGAGGTGGGTGGTCCTGACCCGGGCCCTGGAGATGTGGCCCACGTACCTTCCCGACCCACTTTGGCCACTCGAGGCCCGGAATGAGCCCGGAATGGGTTGATTTCCGCAGGGTCGGCGTCCAAAGAGAGTCAGGAAGCCACGGCTTAGGGCAAACTGGTCCGGTGAGCGGAATCCCGTGGGTGCTGCACGTTGATCTCGACCAGTTCATTGCGGCTGTCGAAGTACTCCGACGGCCTGAGCTCGCGGGCAAACCGGTCATCGTGGGCGGCAGGGGAGATCCCACGGAACGGGCTGTGGTTTCCACGGCATCCTATGAAGCCAGGGCGTTCGGCGTGGGTTCTGGAATGCCCCTGCGCATCGCAGCGCGGAAAGTGCCAGATGCCATCATCCTGCCCGTGGATCAAGAAGCTTACCTGGCAGCCTCGCACGTGGTGATGTCCACTCTGCGGGAGCAACCCGGCGGCACCGTGCAAGTGCTGGGCTGGGACGAAGCTTTTGTGGGCGTAGAAACTGATGACCCGGAGGACTACGCGAGGCGGGTTCAGGCTGCGGTCCTGGAACGAACCCGATTGCACTGCAGTGTGGGCATTGGCGACACCTTGGTCCGCGCAAAGAATGCGACGGATTTTGGCAAACCAGCCGGCATTTTTCGGCTCACTAAAGAGAACTGGCTCGATGTCATGGGAAGCAGGCCAACCAAGGAGCTGTGGGGCGTTGGACCCAAGGTGTCTGCCCGGCTGGCAAAACTAGGGATCACCACAGTCGCCGAGCTTGCCGCCGCCGATCCCCAGGATTTGGTCCCGGAGTTCGGTCCCAAGATGGGCCCTTGGTATGCACAGCTCGGACGGGGAGAGGGCGCCAACGAGGTGGACGACACCCCGTGGGTGGCCCGGGCACACGGACGTGAGACCACGTTCCAGCAGGACCTCACGGAACCCTCCCAGATCAGCGACGCCGTCAAGGATCTGACAGCCCGCGTCCTTGAAGACGTGGCAGCGGAGGGGCGCCCGGTTGTGGGGCTAACCCTCAAGGTCCGGTATGCCCCGTTCTTCACCAAGACCTACGCAAGGAAGATTCCCGAGACGTTCGACCGGGACGAAGTCCTCGCACAGGCCCTGGATGTGACGGCGCGGATCGAGCCGGACCGTCCGATCCGGCTTCTGGGACTCCGCGCCGAAATGGCGATGCCCGACGACGCCCGCAAGGGACACACCCCGACGCGCAGTGGTTGGTGACACGCCGTCGGGTTTCAAAGGCCCGACGTCGGCCGGCCGGTTACCAGCGCGGGTGGATCGCTTCGCGGAAGTAGCGGTCGTAGATGTCCCGTACGCCACTGGCGAGACCGGCGCCGACGTCCTGCATTGCTCCCGCCTCAGCGTTCGCATGGGCTTGTACTGAGGAACGTGCTCCCGGGATGACCGTGGTGACGCCGTCCTGGGCGATCACCCAGGCGAGGGCCGCTTGGGCGGTGCTGACGCCGTCGGGCACCAAGCCGCTGAACTCCTGGGCGGCCTTCACACCGGTGGCGAAATCAACGCCCGAGAAGGTCTCTCCGACGTCGAATGAGGACCCGTCGCGGTTGTAGTTGCGGTGGTCGTCCTCCGGGAACTCGGTATCCGGTGTGTACTTTCCCGACAGCAACCCGGAGGCCAGAGGAACCCTGGCGATGATGCCAACCCCGGCCTGCTTTGCTGCAGGAAGCACCTCATCGAGGGGCTTCAGCCGGAAGGCGTTCAAGATGATCTGCACAGATGACGTATTCCCGCGGTTGATGGCTTCAACAGCCTCGTCAGTCCGCTCGACGCTGACGCCATAATTGCGGATGGCACCTTCGGCGACGAGGGTGTCCAGTGCGTCGTACACCTCATTCCGGCTGTAGACAGCGGTGGGCGGGCAGTGCAATTGGACGAGGTCCAGTGTGTCCTGCTGCAGGTTCCGCCGCGAGCGGTCCGTCCACGCGCGGAAGTTGGTGAGGGTGTAGTTGTCGGGCACCTGGTCCACGCGGCGGCCCATCTTGGTGGCAACCATCAGGTCCAGCCCGGGATTGGCGCGCAGGAAGCGTCCGATCAACTGCTCACTTCGCCCATCGCCGTAGACGTCGGCTGTGTCGAAGAAGTTGACGCCGCCGTCAACCGAGGCCTCCAGGACGGCAAGGGCATCTTCCTCTGTGACGTCACCCCAGTCCGCACCGAGTTGCCACGTGCCTAGTCCAACGGTTGACACCGATCGGCCGGTCTTGCCAAGTATGCGTTGTTCCATGGTCTTGACTATATGGGGTCACACCTGGTCCATGCGCGACACTTTATCCATCAGGTAGCGGCGCTCCTGCAGGCTTCCCGTCTTCTTGGCCGCGGCAAGGTAAGCGGTTTTGGCCTCGGCATTAGAACCGGACAGCTCCAACAAATGTCCTCGAACGGCATCCAGACGGTGGGTCCGCCCGATCGACGAATCCAGCCCGGCCAGCAACTCAAGCCCAGCGGCGGGCCCCTTCACCATGGCGACAGCCACGGCACGATTCAGCGTCACCACAGGACTGGGCGCTACGGCATCAAGGACTGTGTACAAGGCGAGAATCTGCGGCCAGTCCGTTTCGGCATCAGACGGAGCTTCCGCGTGTACGGCAGCGATCGCTGCCTGAAGTTGGTACGGCCCGGCTGCGCCACGTCCGAGTACGGAAGACAGGAGAGCGATGCCTTCATCGATCTGACCGCGGTTCCATAAACTGCGGTCCTGTTCGGATAGCGGCACGGGCATCCCGTCAGCCAGGGCGCGGGCGGCACGGCGGGAGTCCGTCAGCAACATCAGCGCGAGCAAACCAGTGGCCTCGAGCTCGCCCGGCGCGGCGCTCACCAGCAGGCGAGCCAACCGGATCGCTTCAGTGGTGAGGTCTTCGCGTTGCAGTGAGTCGCCCGAGCTTGCCGCGTAGCCTTCGTTGAAGATCAGGTACAAGACGTGAAGTACGACGCCGAGCCTCGCCTTACGCTCGGACGCCGGCGGCATGTCGAAGCGGGCTCCGGCCTTCTGGATCGTCTGCTTCGCACGGCTGATTCGCTGGCCCATGGTCGCTTCGGGGACGAGGAAAGCAGAGGCGATTTCCGCCGTCGTGAGTCCTCCTACGGCACGGAGCGTCAAGGCGAGTTGCGATGGTGCGCTGATCGAAGGGTGGCAGCAGAGGAACATCAGCGTCAGGGTGTCGTCGGCGTCAGATGCGGCGGCTTCCTCGAAATTGGCCTCCATCGCGGCGACGCGCTCCTCGCGGGCGCGGCGGGCGCTTTCGCTGCGCCATGCGTCAACAAGCCGGCGCGATGCGACAGCCAGCAGCCATCCTTTGGGGTTGTTGGGCAGTTCCGATGGCCATTGCAGCGCAGCCTCGAGGAGGGCCTCCTGGACGGCATCCTCGCAGGCGTCGAACTGGCCGTGTTTGCGTGCCAGCACGCCGAGGACCTGCGGCGCCAATGTGCGCAGCAGGTCCTCGATGTCGCGTGGGGAAACGGTCAAACTAGACCTCCGGCGGACCGTCCGGGATGGCGCGGAGCTCAACCACCTGCGAGTACTTGACGATGCTCGAGCAGATTTCCACTGCGCGTTCCTCGCTGGCTACATCCACCACCCAGTACCCGATCAGCGATTCCTTAGACTCGGCGTACGGCCCATCGGTGGTGATGACGCCATCCGGGGTCTGCTTGACCAGCTTTGCCGTGCCGGGGTCGGCCAAGCCCGCGTTGAAGACGAGCTCGCCGGACTGAGTCAGGTCCTTGTCGATCTGGATCATGAACCCGATCATTTCCTTGACCCACTCCGGGTCGGCGGTTTCCATCATGCCCTCGGCGGATCCGAACATCATGATCATGTATTTCATCTCAAACTCCTTATGAAGTGGCGCCCTGTTTGGGTGCTTTCACTCATGGGTCGGAACGGCGGGGCGCTTTTCTACAAGGTTCGGCAAAGTTTCTTTTTTTGGGTCAGGCCACGCGCTTACGCCCGGGCGATCACCTCGCCGTTGGGAATGAGGAAGTAGCCATCCTCCGTGGCTCCCCAGCGGTGCCAACCCGCGGCGATCCGGGCGAGGTCCGCCTCGTTGGCGAACCCGTATTCGAGGGCCTGCTCGGCAAAGGCGGAGTGGAGGACACGCTCGCTCCACACCCGGGACTGCCATGCCCGTTGCTGGGCTGTGGCGTAGAGCCAGTTGCTGCTGCTGGGTGCCACCTGAGCGAAGCCTGCCTGCTGCGCCCACGAGACCAGCCGACGGCCGGCATCCGGTTCGGCACCATTGCGCCGGGCGATCTTCTGGTACAGCTCCATCCAGTCATCGAGCTCGGGGACCTCCGGGTACCAGCTCATGCCATGGAAATCGGCGTCGCGTACAGCCACGATCGCACCCGGCTTGGCCACGCGGCGCATCTCACGCAGGGCAGCTACGGGATCTGTCAGGTGCTGGAGGACTTGATGGGCATGGACGAGATCGAAGGACTCGTCCTCAAATTCAAGATCGTAGATGTTGCCGGTGCGGAACTCTACGTTTTCCACGCCGCGGTCCTTCGCCAGTTCCGTTGCTTGGGCGACGATGTCCGCCGAGCGATCCAGGCCGATGACCTGCGCCGGCGCAACCAGCCCCGCGAAATCGCAGGTGATGCTGCCAGGTCCGCACCCGACGTCGAGGACCGACGTCCCCGGGGTGAGATGCGGAATGACAAACGCGGCCGAATTCTCGGCCGTCCGCGAGGCGTGGGCCCGGACAACCGACTCGTGGTGCCCGTGGGTGTAGACATCTTCAGGCTGCTGCGCGTTCATAGGGAAACGCTAGCCCAACCGGGTCGCATTTGTGCGCGTTTTGAGCGGGCGAAACGCGCACAAATGCTACTCAGTTGGGCGCGGGGCGGGAGGCTTCCTCGCGTGCGGTAACTGTTGCTTCAACCATGTCGGTCATGAAGCGTCGGACGACATCCAGCTCGTCAGCGCTGTATGCGCCCATGGCCTTGCCCATGCGGAGGGCCAATGGCATGAACATGGCGCTTCCGTCCTGGTAGGCCTTGGGTGTCATCACCAGCTGGACCTGGCGCCGGTCCGTGCCGAGACGTTCGCGCAGCAAGTGTCCCGAAGCGTGGAGCCGATCCACCAGCGCCGTAGTGGCCGGAGAACTCAGGCGCAGTTCGGTGCGCAGGATGCCGGGTGTAACAACCCGGCCCGCGGCAGAATGGCGCATGATCACTGCCAGGGCGTTGAGGTCCGTCCGGTGCATGTCGTTCCTGCCGCCGGCGGCGTCTACATAGTGGTTGGCTTCCAGGGTGAAGTCCTGGAGGAGCCGCACCAGGTCTTGGGGCGCGCCCGCTTCGGGGCGTTCGCCAACGGGCCGCGGACCTGGATTCTCTGACATCCTTGCCTCCCGCCTGCGTTCGACCGTGATTAGTGCCGTGTCGGATATTACTCCCAGGGCAACAGGAACCGGGCATCTGTACTTGTTCACTCTTGGAATAGTTCCATGATAGAGATAATCTATGGTGGAATAAAGGCTCACTCAAGTCTCGGAAGAAGGACCCATGAACCGGCAGAAGATACCGTTCTGGCTACGCTGGCTGGCACCCGTTGTGCTCGTCATCACCTGGCTTGGCATCGCAGGCGTTGGCGGCCCAACGTTCGGGCGCCTGGACGAAGTCTCCTCCAACGATCAGGCTTCCTTCCTTCCCGCAGGAGCCGAAGCGACAGAAGCCAGCAACTGGCAAGCGAAGTTCCGGGACACTTCGGAGATCCCTGCAGTGGTCATTGTCGAGAACGACGCCGCCTTCACCCCGGCCCAGCTGGGCGAAGCAGCCCAGCTGAAAGCCGGCATCGAGGCACTCAAGCTGGGGAGCGCCGTCGTCGGGCCTCTTCCCTCGGAGGATGGCAAAGCCGTCCAGTTCATCGTGCCGATAGCGTCCTCAGATGAGCTGCGCGGCAAAATCCAGGAGCTGCGTGACCTAGTTCAGCCAGGCGCGCCGGAGGGAACGCGCGCCTTCGTCACGGGCCCAGCCGGCCTGACCGCTGACCTGGTGAACGCGTTCGGAGGCATCGACGGCATTCTTCTGCTCGTCGCCCTGGGCGCCGTGTTTGTTATTTTGCTGCTCGTGTACCGCTCACTGGTGCTGCCTCTGGCTGTGCTCTTGACGTCAGTCTTTGCCCTCTGCGCAGCAATTCTCCTGGTGTTCGCCATGGCCAAACTGGGCTGGATCCAACTGAACGGCCAGAGCCAAGGCATCCTGTCCATCCTTGTCATTGGTGCAGCCACGGACTATGCGCTGCTTTACGTGGCTCGATTCCGCGAGGCCCTGACCCACACCACCAACCGTACGAAGGCAGTGCTCACGGCATGGAAGGCCTCGTTCGAACCGATCCTGGCCTCCGGCGCGACCGTCATCATCGCGCTGCTCTGCCTGCTCTTCTCCGACCTGAACTCCAATAAGGCGCTGGGCCCTGTGGCCGCCGCCGGAATCCTTTGCTCGCTGTTCGCAGCGCTCACGCTCCTTCCGGCGCTCATGGCGTTGTTGGGTCGCGCCGCCTTTTGGCCTTTCCGTCCCAAGCTCCTGCCCGACGACGAACGCGAACCCGAGCTGGTTACCGGACTTGAGGGGCAAAAGGGTCTGTGGCGCGCCACTGCTTCCCTCGTTTCCCGCCGGCCCCGGGCCGTATGGGTGGCTTCGGTCCTGCTCCTCTTGGTGGCCTCGGCGGGCGTCCTGCAATTGAAGGCCAACGGCGTTCCCCAAACGGACGTCATCCTCTCGGCTTCAGACGCCGTGGACGGCCAGGACGCGTTGGCGCGGCACTTCGACGCCGGCAGCGGCAGCCCCGCCGTCGTTGTCGCCTCCGCAGATGCCGCGCAAGAAGTCCTTGACAAGGTCAAAACGGCCGATGGCGTGGGCGACGCCTACCTTCTGGCCGACGGAAATGTACCCATCACGGGCGCGCCCGGCACTTCCACGGATCCCGCTGTCCGTGACGGCAAGGTGCTGATCAATGCAACGCTCGGCTCTGCTGCTGACTCGATAGAGGCGGAGGAAGCAGTGAAGTCGCTGCGTGTGGCCGTGAAAGAGGTCGACGCCGGCGCTTTGGTTGGCGGAGTCACTGCCACGGCGTTGGACACCAACACCACCGCGCAACGCGACTTGGTGGTCATCATCCCCATCGTCCTGGTGGTCATCCTCTTCATCCTGATGCTCCTGCTGCGCTCCATTGTGGCGCCTGTGCTGCTGGTGTTGTCCGTGGTGCTGTCCTATGCGGCCGCCATGGGTGTCTCGGCCTGGGTCTTCAACGGAGTCTTCGGATTCTCAGGTGCTGATGCCACTGTTCCGCTCTTCGGGTTCGTCTTCCTGGTGGCCTTGGGTGTGGACTACAACATCTTCCTGATGAGCAGGGTTCGCGAGGAATCGCTGAAACACGGGACACGGCCAGGAATCCTGCGTGGCTTGGGCGTTACGGGCGGCGTGATTACGTCGGCGGGTGTGGTGCTGGCTGCTACTTTTGCCGCCCTGGGAGTCATTCCCATCATGTTCCTGGTGCAGCTGGCGTTCATCGTGGCCTTCGGTGTGTTGCTGGATACCATTCTGGTCCGTTCACTGCTTGTTCCAGCACTCGCTTACGACATTGGAAACCGGATTTGGTGGCCAGGGAAGCCCGGCCGCTACGCTGGCGCGGCGGCGCTTCCCCGTGAGGAGCAACGGACGCCGGTGGTTCGGTAAATTCGTCATTCGGCCGGAACGACGTAGCCGGCGCCTCCATCAACGGTGACCCGTTGGCCCGTCCTAAGCTGCCGGGTTGCGTTGCCGGTTCCGACGACAGCGGGTATTCCGTACTCGCGAGCAATGAGCGATGCGTGGGCGGCGAGGGTTCCGCCGTCGGTGACCACAGCAGCAGCCCGCGCGAAAAGGGGTGTCCAGGCTGGCGCGGTGGATCGGGCTACGAGTATCTCGCCTTCAAGGAAGCTGTCGAATTCGTCCAGCCCTGACATGACGCGCACCGTGCCCGTGGCGCGTCCGGTGCTGGCAGGGTGACCGACAATGGCACCCGCGGGAAGCTCGTGGGTGGTCCTGGCGGCGTCAACTGCGCTCGCTATGGGATCGCCTCCGAACCTGCCGGGTTGGCCAATGATGAGTGGTGCGTCCAGGCGCCGTTGCATCTGCCAGGCCGCACGGCGGGTCCCTACCCTCTCCCTGTAATTGGCTGAAGCGTTCAGCACTTCATTGAGATGGAGGAAATGGACGTCCTGCGGGTCATTGATAACTCCTGCAGCAGCGAGGTTTTCTCCCAGCCGTTGAGCGCACCGGCGCAAAGCCGGCCATCCCAGCGTGAGGTGTGAAGACTGTTCCTCCCGTAGGGCGGAGTAGTACCGGGCCATCGTCAGGAGGGAATCAAATCGGGCGAGGTCTCGGGGAACATCAAGCAGCACCTCCCGGGCCGCCGCTTCGGCTGCGTTCCGCTGGGCATCAAGCGACTCTCTGCCTGCGGAGGTTGAATCCGTTTCCCGGCTCCGGATGCCGGCCTCGCCGAAGGTGGGGTGGTACCAATCGAGGGAGTAGACGGCCGATTCCGATGGTGTCGCAGTGCTGCCCTTGCTGCCCGTGAGGCCGCGGAGGAGTGCCTGATGGCCGAGCCGCCCTGCTGGCGTGTCACTCAGGGGACCAGCCAAGTGCTTTTGCCAGAACCTGGCCAGGGCCGCTTCCATTTTCCAGGCAGATCCGCCCACAACGGCCAAGGACCACAGGTAGATTCCCGCCTGCCGGACGATGCCATCCACGAGCTCGATGAGCCTCGCCGCGGATGCTGTGTCCACCTCCTGCTCGGCGTTGCGCACGAGTTCCCGATACTCGGGCAGCAACTGGTCTCGCCATTTCAGCTCCATCCCATGGAGAATAGCGCGGTGTGCCGCAGCCGGATTGCGGGAGACCCGGAGGAGGACGTTGAAAAGGAACCACGGCAGACGACCGCGGCTTCGAACTATCAACGGCGCCACAATCCTTGGGGACGGAATCGGCGGGGCGTTGTAGTACCAGCCATTGACGGAGCCGTAACGAAACGGCACCCGCACCTGAATATCATCCTCCATGCCGTCGAGGTACCCGGCCTCGATCCGGGGCAGAAGCCAGTCCTCGAACAGCGGCGTCATGGGATCTGGAAGCCATTCACCGAGCCTGAAGTTCCGTGCCCATAGGCCTTCGCCCGGAGCTGTCCAAACTACTGGCGTGGGAAGCGCCGTCATCGGGCGGGCCTGAAGAAGGAATAGTGCACCGTCCTGGTCCAACGCCCACTCGATGTCTTGAGGCACACCCGCACGTTCGTGGAGCCGACGGGCCAGCGCCGCTACTTCCCGTGCTTTTTCCGGGGTGAGGATGGTACCGCCCCGGTTGCACGTTGTTTCGCTGCCGTTCACGGTCCATTGCTCTCCAATTGCCTCACCGGACACAAGTGATTCCCCAAGACCGGCAACGGCCGTGACGATGGTTTGGTCGGAGTCTCCAGTCAAGGGGTTGGCGGTAAAGGCAACACCTGCGGCCTGGGGCTGGACCATCTGCTGAACGAGTACTGCCATTGTGGGGCTCGCCGCGTCGCCGCGGACAGCAGCTCCGCGTGCAGCCTCATACGCGGCGACTCTTTGCTCCCCGGACGAAGCCAGGCAATGCCTAACCGAATGCTCCAAGTCATTGAGCTCAACGTTCAGCAGGGTCTCATAGAGTCCTGCATAGGAAGCGCCCGCGAGGTCCTCAGCGGTGGAAGAAGACCTGACAGCGTACGGCCCCGGGCCTATCCTGGCGGCAGCAACTTTCAGCGCGCCCGCGAGGCTATTGCCGAGTTGCCCCACCACTTCTGACGTGACGACGAACCCCGCTGGCACCTTGAAACCCTCTGCCGTGAGCTCGGAAAGAGTGGCTGCTTTGCTGCCCAACACCGCCCGGTCCGCGCTCACCGAGCCAAGCTGCGGAAGCTCACTGATAGCCATGGCCCTCCCTCGTCGCAGACACTTCCGGTTCAGACAGTGGCGGAGCGTCTTTCGATCATGATCGTGTCCCGCCATTGTCCCGCCAGTGGGCCAAGAGGCATCCGGGCAATTCGATTCCGTCGGCCGACAACCGTAAAGCCCTCCGCGACATGGAGCCGGAGGCTCGCTTCATTCTCGGGAAAGACGCTGGCCTGGATCGTCCAGATTCCTGCTTCTTCCGTGGACGTGACCAGCGCACGGAGAAGGACCTTGCCTACGCCCAAACCACGGGCCTCCCCAGCCACGTAGATGGAGTGCTCCACGACACCCGCATACGCTGCACGCGAGGAGACGGCGGATACGGCTGCCCAGCCGAGGATCCGGCCTCCTGCTTCAGCGACGAGCCGGTGATCCTTGAGCCTTGTAGCGTCGAATTGCTCCCACCCAGGAGCAACGGGCTCGAACGTGGCGTTCCCGGACTCGATGCCTTCAGTGAAGATCTCCCTGACCACCGGCCAATCAGGCGGGGTCATTTTGCGGATCCGGACCTCGGTGTCGGCCAATGACGGGGCGGTGGGTGTTGTTCCTGCAGTCTCTGTTGTCATAAGGTCTCCAGGAGGCCGGAAGCCCGCTCAATGGCCCCTGGCACCAAGGAATAGTACGCCCAGGTGCCCCGCTTTTCGCGGTGCAGAAGGCCGGCGTCCACCAGGATCTTCAAGTGGTGTGAGACCGTCGGTTGACCGAGGTCCAGGGGTTCAGTGAGATCGCAGACGCAAGCTTCGCCGCCGTCTGCGCTTTTGACGATGGACAACAGACGGAGCCGATTGGGATCGGCCAGCGCCTTAAACACGGATGCGCGGAGCTGAGCCTCATAGGCATCGAGGGACCCTGTTGATGGTGGACAGCAGTCCTTGTCCGTAGCCGGTTCGAGAAGTGGCAGCGAGGTCATCTATCCATTATGCCGCAACATTGACATTCATCAATGTATGGCTCCGCGGTGCCCGCCAGCTTAGCGGTCCGCGCCTTCGGCCGTATGCGGGATGACAACCTCGCTGGCGGCACGCCCGGCCGTTGGGAAGAGCAGGAGCAGAAGCGCCACACCCAAGGCTGCCCCAACGAGCTGCGCGACGATGAACGGAGGCGCGGATCCCGGTGCGATGCCGGCGAACGTGTCGCTGAAAATCCGGCCGAGTGTGACGGCTGGGTTGGCAAATGAAGTTGAGGACGTGAACCAGTACGCGGCGCCGATGTAGATGCCCACAGCCGGGGCTGCCAGGACACCCCTTTTCGTGGCGGCGAGGGCGAAAATCAAGAGGATCAGTACTGCGGTGGCAACGATCTCGGCCAGAAGGTGCCCGGGTGTTGCGCGTTCCTTGCTGGAAATGGTCGTTCCGACCTCGAACATGGCGTTTGCCAGGGTGCTGCCACCGATCGCCCCGAGCACCTGGGCGGGTATGTACGCGCCGAGGTCCGCAAGGGTCAGTCCGGAGCCATTCCGCCGCCCAAGGAACCAGTCCGTCAAGGACACTACTGGGTTGAAGTGAGCGCCACTGACAGGCCCGAACACCAGGATCAGCACTGTCAGTCCGAGTACTGTTGCCGTGCTGTTTTCCAGCAGCTGCAGGCCGATGTCAGCGGGCGACAGCTGTTGAGCGGCGATCCCGGACCCAACAACGATGGCAACCAGCAGAGCGGTACCTAGTAGTTCGGCGATGGCACGACGCCACAGGGGTGGCTGGGGTGAAGTCATGGGAATAGCTTGACGCAAGGAATTACCTCAGTCAAAATTGAATCAATGAATATTGAAGCAGTTGACATCTTTCAGGCGCGGGTAGCCAGGCATGCTGCCCTCGCCGATCCAGCGCGTCTGCGCATAGTGGACCTGCTTACCTTAGGGGACTTCTCTCCAACGGAATTGCAGGCTGAATTGGGCATGCCCTCCAATCTGCTCTCCCATCACCTGCGCACCCTTGAGGAGGCGGGCTTGGCAACCCGCCACCGTTCGGAGGCGGACAAGCGCCGCAGCTACCTCCGCCTCGCCGCCGACGCTTTCGAGGGCCTCGTACCCGGCATCGCCCATGACGCACGTCGAGTCGTGTTCGTCTGCACCCGCAACAGTGCCCGCTCTCAACTGGCCAGTGCCCTTTGGCGGCAGGCCAGCACCGTACCCTCGGCCTCGGCTGGAACGCACCCCGCTGACAGCATCGCCCGTGGAGCCATCGAGGCAGCTCAGCGCCATGGCCTGGATCTGCCCGACCTTGCTCCCCGCGCGCTTGATGAAGTGGCGGATGCCACCGACTTCATCGTGACGGTCTGCGACAACGCCCACGAAGAGCTGATCGGCCTCGACGGAATCCACTGGTCTGTCTCGGACCCCTTGAGGGAGGGTACCGCAGCAGCCTTCGACAAGGCTTTCGAAGATATAGCCCACCGCGTCAATGAGCTCGCGCCCCGCGTCGTCGCCGCTTAGGATCGGCGCCCTGGAACCCAAACATTGACAATCATCAATCTATCGCCCGATACTTCTCTATATCGATCACCATCAATATCCCTCCGTCGATATGTCTATTAGAGAGCTTTACGGCTAGGGCGCATGACTCCACACCGCACCAATCACTCGTTCACACAACACATTCCAGGAGAAAGCCCCGTGAGTACCGAAACCGCCAAGAAGCCGTCCGTCCTGTTCGTCTGCGTACACAATGCCGGCCGGTCCCAGATGGCTGCCGCGTTCTTGACCACCCTCGCCAAGGGCGGGATCGAGGTCCGCTCCGCCGGTTCCCAGCCCGCCGACAAGGTCAACCCGGCCGCCGTCGAGGCCATGGCCGAACTGGGCATCGACATGTCCGCCGAAATCCCCAAGGTACTCACCACAGAAGCCGTCAAGGAATCCGACGTCGTCATTACCATGGGCTGCGGTGACGAATGCCCGTACTTCCCCGGGAAGCGGTATGAAGACTGGGTTCTGGAAGACCCGGCCGGCCAGGGTGTTGACGCGGTGCGGCCTATTCGGGATGAAATAAAGACCCGCATTGTGGGCCTGATCGACTCCCTCATCCCTGCCTCCAAGTAATCCGGCTTCCCGCATAGGAGTGATTCTCGTGAGTAATGACGTCAGTACCGAACAACTGATCATTATCGGCTCGGGCCCGGCCGGCTACACCGCGGCCATCTATGCCGCCCGCGCTGGGCTGAACCCCTTGGTCCTCGCGGGATCGGTCACCGCCGGTGGTGCTTTGATGAATACCACCGAGGTCGAAAACTTCCCCGGCTTCCCTGGTGGCATCCAAGGCCCCGAGTTGATGGACGGACTCCAGGAACAGGCTGAGAAGTTCGGTGCCCGCATCGTGTTCGACGACGTTACTGAGGTCGATCTCAAAGGTCACCTCAAGCGCGTGGTCACTGGCGCGGGGGAGACGCATGAAGCACCCGCCGTCATCCTCGCCACAGGCTCGGCCTATAAGGAACTCGGCCTGCCCGAAGAGAAAAAGCTCAGCGGACACGGCGTCTCATGGTGCGCCACCTGTGACGGATTCTTCTTCCGTGAACAGGACATCATCGTGGTGGGCGGTGGGGACTCCGCCATGGAAGAGGCCACGTTCCTGACACGTTTCGGCAAGTCCGTAACTGTGGTGGTCCGCAAGGGTGAACTCCGCGCGTCGCGCATCATGGCCCAGCGGGCCAAGGACAATCCCAAGATCACATTCGCCTGGAACTCAGCCGTAACCAGGATTCACGGAGACACGAAGGTTACCGGCGTGACCCTGACGGACACCCGCACTGGCGAAACCCGGGAGCAGGCCGCCACAGGGATCTTCGTAGCCATCGGGCACCTGCCACGGACCGAACTGGTGGAGGGGCAAGTGGACCTTGACGCCGAGGGGTACATCAAGGTGGACTCACCCACCACCTGCACCAACATCTCTGGCGTCTTCGCGTGCGGCGATGCGGTGGATCACCGGTACCGCCAGGCCATCACTGCCGCCGGCACTGGCTGCGCCGCCGCGCTCGACGCCGAACGATTTCTGGCGGCGCTTGAGGATGCCCACAGTATAGCTACGGCACTGGTGGAAGAACCCACCCACGCCTGAGCGGATCTTCAGAATGAAAGAGGACACCATGGATTCAGCGAAGAACCTTGCCGTTGCGGTGATCGGCGCCGGCCCTGTGGGACTGGCCGCAGCAGCGCACTTGCTCGAACGCGGCCTCGAGCCTGTCATCTTTGAAGCTGGACCCTCTGCAGGTGCCGCCATTGAACAATGGCGCCACATCCGGCTCTTCTCGCCCTGGCGGTTCAACATCGACGCCGCTGCCGTCCGCCTCCTCAAAGCATCCAACTGGGAATCACCACGCCCCACGGCACTCCCTTACGGCGGGGAACTCATCGACAACTACGTCACCCCGCTGGCAGGTATGTCGGCCATCGCTTCCCGGCTGCAGACCGGTGCCCGCGTGATCGCGGTGACCCGTCTTGGACTGGACAAGACGCACGTCCGTGACCGCGACACCACTCCCTTCCTCGTCAGGGTTGAACACGCAGACGGCGAAACCCGCGATCACATTGTCGGTGCCGTCATCGACGCCTCCGGCACGTGGTCAACCCGCAACCCACTGGGCACCTCAGGCTTGCCGGCCATTGGCGAAGACACCGCGGCGGACCGGATCTCCTCGCCCCTGCCGGACGTTATGGGCCGGGACCGCGCCGCCTTTGCCGGTCGCCGCGTCCTCGTCGTGGGCGCAGGACACTCGGCCGCTAACACCCTGATCAACTTGGCGGACCTTGCCAAGGAAGAGCCCAACACGCGGATCATGTGGGCCGTGCGAGGCGGCTCCGCGGAGAAGGTCTACGGCGGCGGAGACGCGGATGGACTGCCGGCCCGCGGCCAGCTCGGCTCCCGGCTGCGCCGGCTCGTCGAGGCCGGCAGCATCGAACTGTACACAGGCTTCGGCATCGCCAGCCTGAAGACTCTCGACTCCGGGCTGAGCGTTGAATCCATTGACGGGCGCACGCTGGACGCAGATGTCATCGTTCCCTGCACCGGCTTCCGCCCTGACTTGGAGGTGTTGCGCGAACTCCGTCTCAACCTGGACCCCGCTGTTGAAGCACCCATCGAGCTTGGCCCGCTGATCGACCCCGAGTTCCACTCCTGCGGCACAGTTCCGCCTCACGGGGCCAAGGTTCTCTCCCACCCCGAGAAGAACTTCTACATCGTGGGTATGAAGTCCTATGGCCGTGCCCCGACCTTCCTGCTGGCCACGGGCTATGAGCAGGTCCGTTCCGTCGCCGCCGCCCTGGCTGGTGACCACAAAGCAGCGGACACGGTCCACCTGAAACTGCCCGAAACCGGGGTTTGCTCCACCGACGCCGGGACCAGCTGCGACGTTCCCGCCACCGCTGTCAACGAAGAAGCGAAGACGGGCTGCTGTGCGACACCCGAACCCGCGTTCATCGGCTTCCCGACCGGACTTGAGCACGGCCGATCCGGGAACTAGTCGCTAGGCGTTGACGGTGTTACGTGCGCGATAGCCGTCGGCGGCGTAGACGCCCAGAATCCGCACCTCCGTGGTGAAGAATTCCAGCTCTTCAAGCGCACGGCGGAGGCGTGCGTCCGCAGGGTGCCCTTCGACGTCGGAGATAAACATGGTGGCTGCGAACTCGTTACCCACCATGTAGCTCTCAAGCCTGGTCATGTTCAGGCCGTTGGTCGCAAAACCGCCGAGTGCTTTGTAGAGAGCTGAAGGGACGTTGCGGACACGGAATACGAAGCTCGTGATTGCGGGGCCCGGGAGCTCCTCTTTGGTGGGGATTTCGCGTTCCCGCGCCAGGACTACAAAGCGTGTGGTGTTGGTGGGGTCGTCCTCGACGCCGGATGCCAGCACCTCCAGGCCATACAAGCCTGCGGCCAGTGGGGGAGCGAGGGAAAGCTTGCGGGGATCGTTCCAGTCGCGGACTTCCCTGGCTGATCCGGCAGTGTCTCCGGCGATAACTGGCTTGAGGCCCGCTTCCCGGATGATCTTGCGGCACTGGCCCAAAGCATGGATATGGCTGTGAACCTCTGTTGCGCCTTCAATGGTGCTGCCAGGAATGCCCAACAGGTCGAAGCGAATCGGCAAGAAGTACTCGCCCACGATTTGCAGCTTGGACTGGGGAAGCAGCACGTGAATGTCAGCCACACGTCCAGCGATGGAATTCTCAATCGGGATCATCGCCAGCTCGACTTCGCCCGTGGAAACCAGTTCAAACGCGTCCTCAAAGCTGGCGCACGGCACGCTTTCGAGTTCGGGGAACATTTCCTTGCACGCGAGATCCGAATTGGCTCCCGGCTCACCTTGATACGCAATCTTCTGGGCCATGATGCTCATGCTTTCACGCGCGGCGCCGGGCCACCCAACTGAGTCGCAGTTGATGCCGTTTTGAAGGCTCAAAACGCGCTCAACTGCGACTCAGTTGGGTGAGCACAAGAGGGGTTAGCCGTTGATGATCTGCGGGACGCCCAGGGCTTTGAGGCCTTCGGCGCCGAACTCGAGGCCGTAGCCGGACTGCTTTGCGCCACCGAAGGGGATGCGCGGGTCCACTGCGCCGTGCTTGTTGATCCACACCGTCCCGGCCTGGATGCGGGAGGCGACCTCTCGCGCCGCACTCACATCGGAGGACCAGACTGAGGCGCCCAGTCCGACGTCGAGCGCGTTTGCTTTGGCGACCGCCTCATCAACGGTGCTGTACTTGATGATCGGCAGCGCGGGTCCGAACTGTTCCTCGGCAACGAGCGGGTTGTCGTTGTCGATGTCGGCAACCAGCGTGGTGGGGTAGAAGTTACCGGGCTGATCGGCGTCGGGGTTGCCGCCGAGCAGCACCCGGGCACCGGATGCGCGAGCAGCCTCCACCAGGCGGGCCACGATGTCGTACTGCTGGCGGTTCTGCAGCGGGCCAAGGACGTTGTTCTCGTCCAGGCCATTGCCCATCGGCATCGCCTGGGCAACCGCCACGAGCTCGGAACATACGGCGTCGTACTGGGACTCGTGGACGTACAGGCGCTTCAGGGCGGCGCAGGTCTGGCCGGTGTTGATGAAGGCGCCCCAGAACAAACCCTCAGCAATTGCTTTGGGGTCCGCGTCGGGTAGGACGATGCCGGCGTCGTTGCCGCCCAGCTCAAGGGTGAGGCGTTTGACGGTGTCAGCGGAGGAGCGAATGATCGCCTTGCCCGTGGCGGTGGAGCCGGTGAACATGACCTTGCCGATGGCGTCGTGCGCGGCCAGCGCTTCGCCGACGTCGCGGCCGCCGGATACCACGGTGAGCAGGCCTTCGGGCAGTTCCTGGTTGATGATCGAAGCCAACGCCAGCACGGACAAGGGCGTGTATTCGGAGGGTTTGACCACCACGGCGTTGCCCATGCGCAGGGCGGGGGCGATCTGCCAGATGGTGATCATCATGGGCCAGTTCCACGGGCCGATGGCACCGACGACGCCGATGGGCCGGTAGTGCAGCTCGGCGTGGGTTTCGCCGTCGTCCACTACGGTTTCAGGGTCCAGTGGCGTGGCGGCGGTCGCACGGAGCCAGGCGGCGCAGGCGCCGACTTCGAAGCGGGCATTCGGGCCGTTGAGCGGTTTGCCTTGCTCGCGGGAGAGCAGTTGGGCGAGTTCTTCTGCAGAGCGTTCGACGGCGTCGGCGGCCCTCATGAGCGCGGCGGACCGGGCGTCGTGGCCCAAGGCAGCCCAGGCAGGCTGGGTGGCACGGGCAGCGCCAATGGCGGCCTCAAGGTCTTCGACAGAATGAACCGGTGCTTCGCCGACGGCCTCTCCCGTGGCAGGGTCAAAGATGGTGCGGCTGTTCTGGCCCGGGGCCGGGGTGATCGAGGCCAGCAGGGCGTCGTAAGTCTCCATTGGTACTCCGCTCAGGTAGTAAGTCTTGGCGGCCAGTGAGGCGCGCGGCGATGTCTCCAGTGTGGTTGGCGTCACGTGGAAGGGTCTTGTCGATGCACGAACAGCCCTTGACGGGAAGCGAACGCTTTCCAGCGAACCCCTCCATGCCGGATAATTTGGCGGGTGACTCTTGCTTCCCTCGCTGCCTTTGCCGGCCTCTGCCTGGTCCTGTCCGTAACGCCGGGTCCGGACACCTTTCTGGTCCTCCGCATTGCGTTGAACCGTCCCAGCGCCGGAATTGCTGCGGCGGCGGGTTCTGCCGTGGGCGCGATTGTTTGGGCTGGACTGGTGGGCATTGGCCTCGCTGCCATCCTGGAGCAGTCCGCGGAACTGTTCCGCTGGGTCAAGATCGCAGGTGGCCTGTACTTGCTGTACCTGGGCGTTTCTTCGTTCATCAAGTCCAGGAAAGCGGCCAGGGCAGCCAAAGCAGGCGGCGAGGCAGAGGGCTCCAACGCGCCTCTCCCATACAGCCGGCTCTCGGCCTTGGGAGCTGGGGCATTGTCCACTCTTCTGAACCCCAAGGTTGGCCTGTTCTACTTGGCCGTGGTCCCGCAGTTTATCCCGCACGGCGGAGACACCATGGGTACCTCGCTCATTCTGGGCATCGTGCTTGCAGTCATTGCCTTCGCGTACCTGTCGATGATCGCGGTGGTGGCGTTCAAGGCGATGCGGTGGCTCAAGCGCCCCAAGGTGAGTACCGCCGTCGAGCGTGTCAGCAGCGGTGTGATCGCGGGACTGGGCGTCGGTGTTGTGGCGTCGGGGGCCACCAGTTAGCTAGCCCGCCAGCAGCGTCAGATAATTCTCCAGCTGCCCTGCAAGGTCCTGGGAAAAATGTTCTGCAGGGGAGAGTGCTGCCACGATTTGGGCACCAAGCATCATGTTGAGCAGGTGATCGGCGACGGCGGCGTCCCCAATGGGGGCGTTGATCTCACCGGCCGCTCGGGCTGCTGCGGTATGGACCGTGATCGTGTTGTGCCACTGCTTCATGGACTCGGAGTGCAGGGCCGCCATGTCTGCGTCGTTGAGGGCCTTCTGCCAAAAGGGGATCACGATGCGGGCCTCATTGACCCGTTCTTCGTCCAGCGGCAGGACTTCGGCGCAGAACGCGCGGAGGGCTGCTATGCCAGCCAAACCGGAGGTCATGGTGGCGATGCGCTGGTTGGTCCGGTTGAAAACGTGGCCAAACGCAGACGTCAGCAGCAGATCCTTCGTGGGAAAGTAGGGCTTCAGGGCGCCGTTGGCAAAGCCGGCTTCCTCGGCAATTTCCCGCATGGTGGCGCCTTCAATGCCCAATCTCGCAATGATCCGCCAGGTTGCGTCCACCAGCTCGAGGCGTCGCTGATCATGGTCCACAATCTTTGGCACTAAGCGGGCTCCCTGAAAATTTTTGACGGACAGGTCTTGTGACCCATCTTACGTTTTGGTTATTCTCTACACCTATAGAAAATAAATCCTGACCCCATCATAGGTCCCGGACAAGAGGCAGCCATGACGCCCACAGCAACTGAGACAGCCAATGACGCAGCCGTTGAGGAAACCGAGTACCGCCTTGCTACGGGCTCGGAAATATCCCTGGTACAGGGGATCCTGCAGGCCGGCGGACACCTCGGCGCTGAGAAGCGCATCGCTTACCTGGGGCTCGTGGACCCCGCCCGCCGCCAGGCAAAGGAAGATCGCCGCTTCCGCGTTTTCATTCACGACATTTCCGGCGGTGCTCCGACGGACGTCCTGGTGTCGGTGACACACGGTGAGATCCTGTCCGCAACAGAACTGGACACCAAAGTCTCCGGCGAACTCCCCGTCCTGGAGGAAGAGTTCGAGGTTGTGGAGACGCTCCTCGCCACAGACGAGCGCTGGCTCGCCGCCCTTGCTGCACGCGATCTGGACGTGGAAAAGGTTCGCGTGGCCCCCTTGTCCGCGGGCGTTTTTGAATACGACGAGGAACGCGGCCGCCGCATCCTTCGTGGCCTCGCCTTTGTTCAGGACTTCCCGGAGGACAGTGCTTGGGCCCACCCTGTGGACGGGCTCGTGGCGTACGTAGACGTGGTCAACAAGGAAGTCACCCAGGTGATCGACCTCGGCGTCATGCCGATCCCGGCCGAGCATGGAAACTACACGGATCCTGAGCTGACCGGACCCCTGCGGACCTCCCAGAAGCCCATCAGCATCACGCAGCCAGAAGGCCCGAGCTTCACTGTCACGGGTGGCAACCACGTGGAGTGGGAAAAGTGGAGCGTGGACGTCGGCTTCGACGTCCGGGAAGGAGTTGTCCTCCACAACCTCGCTTTCCAGGACGGCGACAAGAAGCGCCCTATCATCAACCGTGCGTCCATTGCCGAAATGGTGGTGCCCTACGGCGATCCCTCACCCATCCGGTCCTGGCAGAACTACTTCGACACCGGCGAATACCTCGTGGGCCAGTACGCCAACTCCCTGGAACTCGGCTGCGATTGCCTGGGTGACATCACCTACCTCAGCCCTGTCATCAGCGACGCCTTCGGCAACCCCCGCGAAATCCGCAACGGTATCTGCATGCACGAGGAAGACTGGGGCATTCTGTCCAAGCACTCCGACCTCTGGACCGGAATCAACTACACCCGCCGCAACCGCCGCCTGGTGATCTCCTTCTTCACCACCATCGGCAACTACGACTACGGCTTCTACTGGTACCTGTATCTGGACGGCACCATCGAGTTCGAAGCCAAGGCCACCGGCATCGTGTTCACCAGCGCCTTCCCTGACGGCGGCTCGGACAACATCTCCCAGCTCGCGCCCGGCCTCGGTGCCCCGTTCCACCAGCACCTCTTCAGCGCCCGTTTGGATATGGCCATTGACGGTTTCACCAACCGCGTGGAAGAAGAGGATGTGGTCCGCCAGGCCATCGGCGAAGGCAATGAGCGCGGCAACGCATTCTCCCGCAAGCGCACAGTCCTGACCCGCGAGTCGGAAGGCGTCCGGGAGGCCGACGCACGCGTAGGCCGGACCTGGATCATCTCCAATCCCGAGTCCCTCAACCGCTTGGGCGAGCCGGTCGGCTACAAGCTTCACGCCGAGAATCAGCCCACGCTGCTGGCCGATCCCGCATCCTCGATCGCGCGCCGCGCAGCCTTCGCCACCAAGGACCTCTGGGTCACCCGATACGCCGACGAGGAGCGCTACCCCACGGGCGACTTCGTCAACCAGCACTCCGGCGGAGCAGGTTTGCCAGCCTACGTCGCCCAGGACCGCGAGATCGACGGCCAGGACATCGTGGTTTGGCACACCTTTGGCCTCACGCACTTCCCGCGTGTGGAGGACTGGCCGATCATGCCCGTGGACACCGTCGGCTTCAAGCTGCGCCCTGAAGGCTTCTTCGACCGCAGCCCGGTGTTGGATGTGCCAGCCAACGCCGCTGGCGCAGCCTCGTGCCACAGCTCCGCTTCTGGCTCCGATGCTGGTTCCGTGCATGGCGACCCGCACGGCGAGCCCGCTGGACATTGCCACTAGAAGCGCCCGGGGCAAACGCCATGATGACGACGGAGGGACGGGTCCGGTCAGCCGGGCCCGTCCTCCATCCCCGGATCTGCGCGGCCCTCACGGTTGTGTCATGCGCCGTGCACTTCTGGCTCGCAGCCTCGGGACACCACGGCGCATGGCTCGGCATTCTCATGATCGGACTGGCAGCCGTGTGTGTCCCGTGCGCAGTGCACATTTGGCGGCACAGCCGCGTCGGAGCACTCCACCAGGTCACCATCTCGGCCGTGGCGATGATCGGCCTCCATGCCGTCTTACTGCTGGGAGCGGGCGGCGCCGGCCACGCCCACGGTGAGCGCCCGACGTCGAACGCTGTTGATACTTCCGGCGCCGCCGGACTGTTGCTGGTGATCGGACTGGAAATCACGACGGCGTTGCTCGCGGCCACGCTGGTAGCGCGGCTCCGGCGTCGGGCGCAGATAGCTGTTGCTTCCTGACCGGAAGCGCCAGCCCCGCAAGAATTCGGCAGGATATTGTCCCGAGCAGGCAGTTTTCCTGCTTGTTGCACCCGACCCGAACACTGTTCAGTAGAAGTGTGAATAGAGCTGTCAGTAATTCGGGCAAAACGGGCCTTGGGTTGTTCAGGGCAACCGGGATTTATGTAGGTGCCATTCTGGGCTCGGGGGTGCTGGTTCTGCCCGCTATCGCCGCCCAGGTTGCCGGGCCGGCGTCGTTATTGGCGTGGGCGTTGCTGCTGGTGTTCTGCACGCCTGTGGCATTCAGTTTTGCGGAAATGTCCAGGCAGCAGCCCGACGCCGGTGGGATCGCCACGTTCGTGACCCGCGCTTTCGGGCAGCGTGCCTCAGTTGTGGCCGGCTACCTCTTTTACTTCGCCATTCCGTTTGGGGCGCCCGCAACCGCGGTGATCGGCGGGGAGTACATCGCGCATGCCATGGGCGGTGGGCGGGAGACAGCCCTGATCGCGGCCGGGTTCATCCTGGCGGCAGGTTTCCTGAGCAACGCGGTGGGGATCCGGGTCTCCAGCAAACTTCAACTCCTCCTCATGGTCCTGCTCGTGGCGTTGCTTGCGCTCGCCGTAGCCGTCGCGGCGCCCTACGCCAAGGCAGAAAACTTCGTGCCCTTCGCCCCGAACGGTTACTGGGCCGTGGGAGGCGCAGCGAGCCTGCTTTTCTTCTGTTTCGCAGGGTGGGAAGCAGTGACGCATCTTGCCGGCGAGTTCCGCCACCCCGAACGCGACCTCAAGCGGGCCACCTGGCTGACGCTCGTCGTCGTGGGTGTCGTCTATATCGGCTTGGTGGCAGCGTGTGTCGCCGTCCTCGGTCCCGGACTCGCGGGTAGCAGCGTCCCGGTGGCCGAACTGTTGGCGAAAGGATTGGGACCCGCTGCAGCTCCGGTGACGGCCGTAGCGGCAGCCGTTTTGACGTTCGGACCACTGAATACTTTCGTGGCGGGGGCCAGCAAGCTTGGTGCCAGGTTGGCGTCCGACGGCGTGCTGCCGCGGCCTTTGGCGCGTGGCGTGGCTGCCGGGGAGGTGCCCTCTGTGAGCCTCGGCGTGCTGGCTGCCATGACGTCGCTTTCCTTTGCCTTGGCCGCTGGAGGGCTCCTCAGCATGGAATTCCAGATCGGCGCCGCATCGGCGTGCTTCACAGCTGTGACTGCTTTTGGCCTGGCCGCAGGCGTGCTCCTGTTGCCCCGTGGAACCGCGGCCTGGTTCGGCGTGATCGTCGCCGCCGTCGTGATGCTCGTGGTCCTGCTGTTCAGCGGCTGGGCGTTGCTGGTGCCGGCCGGACTTGGTGCTGCGGCATTGATGGTGGGGCGCTTGTATTTGAAACCCCCGGTGCCACAATTGAGCCATGGCCGCAGCGTGGTCAATTCGTGAAGGGTTCCGCAGCGGGCCTGACCCTGATGCCCTGCGCCGTCCCTTCTTCATTGCGGCCGTCGTTGTCTTTGCCCTGGTAGTCCTGGCTGAGGTGGGTATGTCGCTGTTGCTGGGGCAGACCGCCGTCGATCCCGTCTCGGCAAGCGATGCCAACAATTTGGGCGTCCCGCTGGATGTCTTCCTCAAGACCCAGCGGGCCGACGCCGAACCGCCAGGTGCGGGCATTGGATTCCTCGCGTTCCTGGATGGCTTGCTGCTGTTCACCGTGGTGATGCTCGGGCTCAGCCTGATCATCGATCTTCGAACATATGGCCGGATCCAGGGGGTCACGACGTTCATCGTGACGCTGCTGTGGGTCATCGCCGCGTTCTTCACGGCAATGTTGGCGCTGGCGAAACTGTTCCTGATGATCGGGTTATTTGTGGCAACCCCGTTTGGAACCATTGCGTACCTGGCCCTCTGGGGAAGCTTTCCTGAAGGGCAGGCAGCGGCAATTCTCGGTCTCTTGCTGGTGCTGAAAATCGTGTTCGCGGTGCTGTTGATCCTGAGCCAGCCCAAGTTCCTCAAAGTCACAGGGCTGGTGGTGCTGCTGGTGGTTTCGGTGCTGCTTCAGGTGATCCTCGGGCTCATCCACGGGTTCCTACCTGGGCCACTTGTGTCCATCGGGGATCAGTTCTGGGCGTTGATCACTGTGGTGGTGGCTCTCGTGTGGGCGCTGATCATGCTGATTGCGTCGATTCCGGCAATCATCAACGCCCTGCGCGTGAGCGGTTCGGCGGGGGACTGAGTCGGCCCTACGGCCCGTCCAGCGAAATCCGGGTCAGCTTGTCCGGGTTGGCAAGCTGGCGGAGCTCCCGGACGCTCCCGTCGAGGCCGCCGTCGATCAGCAGGACGTCGCAGCGGCCCTGATGCCTTAGCAACACGGCAGCTTCGCCGTTGACCTCGATGATCCGGGAACGGACGGGCTGTACTGGATCGAAAGCGGCTGCTTTGCCGAGGATGCCCGCGAAGAACCGCCCGATCCGCTCCGCCCCGAACACGGGATTCATGGCACTCTTGACCTTGCCACCACCGTCGGCCCATAGCACCGCGTCCCGGTCGAGCATTGCCACTACAGTGTCAATGTCACCCTGCTCGATGGCTCGTACCAGCTTCTCCAAGGCCGCGCGGTCCTTGGTCCTGGGAGCGGGAGCGTCCGGGTCGATGTCCAAGCGGCGCTCGGCCCTGGAGATCATTTGGCGTACGGCGGTTGGGGTCTTTTCCAGGATGTCCGCGATTTCCGGCGCGGACATCCCAAAAGCGCGGTGGAGCACCAGAGCAGCCCTCGCCTCCGGAGCCAGCTGCTCAGCCAAGTGAAGCAAGGTCAAGGACAGCAGCTCGCGGTTGGCCACGGTTTCTTCCGGAAGCCTGGAAGTGTCTACCGGTTCCGGCAACCAAGGGCCGGTGTAATCCTCGCGCACAGCGGCGAGCTGGCGCACCCGGTCAACGGAGCGCCGTACGCACACTGTGGTCAGCCACGCGGGCCAGGATTCCACGCCGTGGCCGTCCGCCTTGCGTTCCTGCCGGACGGCATCGATGGCAACCTCGGAGACGACGTCCTCGGCATGGCCGAAATCTCCCAACATCCGGTAGGCGATTCCCAGCAAACGATTCCGTTCGCTCTGCCACGCAGCAGTGGCCGATACCGCAAGACTCATGCCCTCCACGCTACCCCTCAGACGATCGGGTTCTTCTCATCTACCGGCGGCTCCATCTGCGTGCTCACGGCAATCCTGTTCCACACGTTGATCGTGGAGATGGCAAGGACCAATCCGCCCATCTGGCTGTCGTCGAAATGGGTGGCGGCCGCATTCCAGATCTCGTCGGTAACGGTGTCAGGCCCCAGCTGGGTTATGGCGTCGGTCAAGGCCAGCACGGCCTGCTCGCGGGCATCGAAGAACACCTTCGAATGCTGCCACGCCGCCACGGCATGCAGCTTGCGGGCAGGAATCCCGCGCTTCCTGCCGTCCGTGGCATGCATGTCCACGCAGAAACCGCAGCCGTTCAAGATAGAGGCGCGGAGCTTGATGATTTCGTACAAGTCGGGATCGACCGACTTTCGGGCGTAGCCTTCCAGCCCGATGACAGCGGCGTAGCCGAGTTTGTTGCTGTGGCCGATATTGATGCGGGTCATGCTGTTTCCCTTCTGTGGTGGTGCCTTACATCAGGGTTGTCGTCAGGGACGACGGAAGTGTGACAGCTTTCAGGACCTTGTTAGAGTCGGTGCGGGGGAGCTCGATCTTCTGGGCAGCCATGGCATGGCTGCAATTGATGACCCAGGCATGATGGCGCTTTAGTCCACCGGGCGGTTCCTGTACGCGGCGAGGAAATGCTCAATCCTCCGCACAGCCTCCTCGATGTCCTCCACGGTTGGCAGGATCACGAAGCGGAAGTGGTCCGGCGTGGGCCAGTTGAAGGCCGTGCCGTGCGAGACAAGGATCTTCTGTTCCTGCAGAAGCTGGAGGACGAACTTCTCGTCGCTCTCGATCGGGTAGATCTCCGGGTCCAACCGGGGGAACAGGTACATTGCGCCAGCCGCGGGGACGCATGAAACGCCCGGGATTGCCGTCAACAACTTCCACGCCAGATCCCGTTGCTCACGCAGGCGGCCGCCGGGACGGATCAGTGCCTCGATGCTCTGGTACCCGCCCAGGCAGGTTTGGATTGCGTGCTGGGCGGGAACGTTGGAGCACAGCCTCAGCGACGCCAGCAGCTCCAAGGATTCCCGATACGCAGCGGTTGCAGTCAATGGTCCCGTCACGGCAACCCAACCTGCACGGTAGCCGGGCATGCGGTAGGCCTTGGAAAGTCCGCTGAACGTCAGAACCGGGATGTCTTCCGCTACTGCGGCGGTATGAATGTGCGGTGCGTCGACGTAGCGGATCTTCTCGTAAATCTCATCGGAAAACAGGACGAGATCATGCTTCCGCGCCAGCGCCGCGAATTGCTCAAGGATGTGCCGGGGGTACACGGCACCCGTGGGGTTGTTGGGGTTGATAATCACGATCCCGCGTGTGCGCGGGGTGATCTTCGCTTCGACGTCGGACATGTCCGGCCACCAATTCTCGTCCTCATCGCAGAGGTAGTGCACGGCGTTGCCGCCGGTGAGCGTCACCGCCGCTGTCCAGAGGGGGTAATCGGGAGCCGGTACGAGGATCTCGTCACCGTTCTCCATGAACGCTTGCAGGGTCATGGAAATGAGTTCGCTGACGCCGTTGCCGATGAACACATCCTCGACGCCGATCGTCATCAGTCCGCGCGTCTGGTAGTACTGCGAGATCGCGGTCCGTGCGGAGAAAATACCCTTGGAATCGCTGTACCCCTGGGCCCCGCGGATGTGGTGGATCATGTCCACAACCACGGACTCCGGCGCTTCCAGCCCGAACGGCGCTGTGTCCCCAAGGTTCATCTTGAGGATGCGGTGCCCCTCGGCTTCCATGGCCTTGGCCGCCTGGAGGATGGGACCACGGAGTTCGTAGCGGACATTCTGGAGTTTGCTGGAGTGCTGCATCGGACGCATGGTTGATCTTTTCATGGCAGCTGCCCGGCAAGGCAAACTGGTCCCGAAATAGTCATGGGTTCAGCCGTACCTCGCACAGTTGGGGGTTGCTCACGCAAATGTTTACTGGATCAAGGATGATGCTGGACCTCAACTCAGTCCGCACCAAAACAAGAGCATTGACGTTGACTTTGGTGCCGACGTCGGGGTTGACGCCCACCACAATGCACCTCATCAGGGAAAGGGGAGGAGAGGTTTGGCACGCGGAACCCTGGGTGAAGTCCAGTTGAAGTTGTGCGGCCTGGAAGGCGTTCCGGGCTGTTTCAATCCGTGATCCCAGGACACTGGGCACGGTGGCCTTTACGGGCACCGCAATTTCCAGGTTGACCGTGCTGCCGCGGCCCACCTTCTCACCGCCCGCGGGACTCTGGTTGACTACCGTACCTTCGGGCGAGGCGCTCTCGATCTCGCTCGTGGCTGCTTTGAAGCCGGCGTCCGTGATGATCTGTACCGCTTCAGCCTGTGGCTTGGTTTTCACGTCCGGAACGTTGGCGTCCTTGAACATGAAATACAGGATTACGCCGATAACGGCCAGCAGCACCACACCCCCGATGATGACCCACAACCAGGGGAATCCCGGCGTCGGCTTTGGCTGTACGGCTGCGGGAACCGTCAAGGTGACCACGTGCGCCTGGTCCGCGTAGTCTTCCGGAGCGTCGTCGGCGGAGTAGGCGATCAGCTTCACGGGGTAGTTGCCCTCGGAAGCCCCCGCGGTGTCGAAATTGACCACGTACTGTTCGGTGGCCCCGGCGGCGATGGTCCGCAATGGGTTGGGAATGGTGGTGTACGTTTTCGACGGCGGATTGGTCACCTGCCCGGGGAACGCGCCGAGCACCACGCGCTCGGAAGTGGTGGAGCCGTTGGTGACGGAAGCTGTCAGCGAACCCTTCCCCTCTTTAAGGACGACATCCGGGGAGCTCAACGTCATGGTGATGGCGGTCATGGCACAACAACTCCTGGGATCGCGGTTTGTAGTTTCGGTGCACAGCAGCTCATCTCAGCCTCCAGCCTTCTGGATTAGCAACACACAAGTCCCCAGGCCGGGACACACGATGCCCAGCTGTCCGCCCGAGGTTCCGAAGGTCAGGTCCACGGTCTTCCCTGGACCTGAGTTCTGCTCAGCCCGCGTGCCCTGCACAAACAGCGAGACGACCACTGCCTGCTGTGGTGCGAGCCTTGCCCGCTTGGTGGGAGGCCCGAAAGGGAACGGGCCCCCACCGAACTCCTTCACATCGAACACACACGATCCGGTAACTACCAGTTGCGTGTCCGACGCCGAACACGAACCGCCTTGCACGGACAGGTCTGCCGACGTGAGTTGCGCGCCGGCGGCGGCATTGGCGAAACCGCGCTGCCAGTCCCGCGCCGCATCGTTGTTTCCGCCACCGCAACTGACGCCGAACACCAGCACCAAAAGCGCGATCACTCCACAGGCAACCACCACAAGAATCGGCGTGCGGTTCTCCCTATTCATGCGCCGTCACCGTTCATCCCCCCGCACCTCAACCTCATCCGTCACATGCGCGGGCTTCATGCCTTTGACGATTCTGCGGATCAACTCCAGCTGCCCACCCGCTTCCGCAGGCACCAGCACCCGGATATGGAAGGCGCCGGGGACGGACTCGACGTCGAACCCCGGCACCCCCGTGGCCAGGTGCAGGAAGCGGGTGAGCCCGTCCACTGTGCCCCGACGCGCAGAGAGCTGCGCGGCGGCCGCGATGAGTTCCCGCTGCCGGGAAATAGGAATGGCACCGGTCCCTGGAATGACGCCGGATCCAGCGCCGCCCTCCGGCCCGGGCAGCGTCAACCAGTCCAGGTCCACCCAACGCGAGAGAAAAGGAATCAACGACGACGGCGCGCGGCCAGGATCGGGAACGGTATGGATGCGGTCCAAGACCTGCCGGACGGGCTCATGCATGTCCTCGGCCACGGCAAGCAGGGCCTGCAGGGGAGAGCTGGTATCGGCGGCCACCTGGAAAACCTCCGGCAGGACCTTCAGCAGCTTGGACTCGGATGGCCCCCTGGGCTCAGCCGTTGCCATGGACCACCTCGATCCTGTGGTCACCCGAGCAGAAAAGCCAGGTGTCGGGCAGCGTCACGACGTCGTCCACAATGCGCCGTGTGCAGCTCTCCCATTGACCAGCGTTGTCCCTGCTGCGATACACGCCTTTGGGACCGGCAGCGAGGACCAGGGACTTTCCGTCGGCAAGGATCGCGCCGGATACCGACCGAACCGGCTCGAAGCGGGTGCGGTCCCGAAGCGGCAGATCGCAGTTAACGTCCGGCACGCTCCACTGCGCCGACGCCTGGCCAAGTTGCAGCCGGAGCACACCGCCGCTCTGGGTAGCGGCGTAGGCAGCATCGCCCATCACGTGCACACCCCAGCAGCTTCCCCCGGTCCAGCCAGTGCTGAACTGCTCCCACGAATCCATGAACGTGTCATCGAAATCGGTACGGCCCAGCTCATCGATCTTCAGCCGCAAGCATCCCGTCCCGGTCCCTTCCGGCACTGCGCGGCCGAGCCAGACATAGCTCGCGCCGCCGTCGTACTGGATGGTCATGCAGCGGATGTCCTCGCCGGCCGCCTTGACCTGCTTGAAGCTGCCCGCGGTACCGGCGTCGGGAGAGAGCCAGACGCCAGCGGACGCCTCGGCAGCTACCACAACACCGGTCCGCCCGCGGACGTCAACCAAGGCGTCCACGGCGTAGAAACCGCGATCCGGCTGCGACGTATCCACCACGTTCTGCACGGGAATGGCCCCTTGGCTCATGGAAAGTTCGTATAGTCCGCGCTCGCCGGCAAGCAACAGCAGCGGCTCGCCTTGGCGGTCCACCCAACACAAATCGGCGACGACGAACCCCAGCTCGGCTGCTTTGCGCCAGGATTCGCCGAGGTCCTCGCTGATATAAATGCGGGAACCAGTGCCGGACACCGTGCTGACGGCCACCATGCCCGGATGCCGCTCTGGACCCACCCGGCCAGGTGCGGGAGAACGGAAGGGAGCGATGGCGCGGACGGTTTCTTCGGCACCGTCATCGGAGGCATCTTCAAACTCCGCGCAAGCTTCCCAACCGTCGGTGGCGTTGGTTGTGCGGAACAACGTACCGCGCTGGGCCACGAACCACGTTTTGTCCTGGCCTTCAGCCTGTACCAGGGACACGGCATCACTGTCCGGAACTTTGTCCACTTCCAGCCTGACCCGGTCCACATACTGAACGCCCGGCTCGGCCTCCTCCATAGCGCGATACAGATTGGAGACGCGCAGTGGCTTGCCGAAACCGGATCCATAACTGGAGGGGTCCGGGCTCAGCGGACTGATCCCTTCAGACAGGCGGCCCACGATCCTGGACTTCACGGCCTCGGCATCCTCATCGGGACGGACAACGATCCGCGCATCCACCAGCACTTGTTTGTAGAGGCCCCAGCGCACTACAGGCTCAGCGCCAACCGTGGACCGCCTGCGGAGATATTGTTCCACCTCCGTGCGCACATCGTCGCGTGCGTGTGACATAAGGTCCGCTGCCCGTAACGGTTTGACCGCCCCTGCCCTGCTGCCTGGAACGAACGGTACCAGCACAATTTCCACTTCCCCCGGCCGTGCAAACGCCCACAGGTCCTTGCGCGTGAACGCCCTCGCACGGCCCACCCCGCCGTGGCGACGTGCCAGGACCTCGTAGTCCCGGACAGTGACTGCGCGGTCGCGGGCTTGGAAATCCTGGGGCGCGCGCCTAAGGGCGTTCTCCAAAGACTCGCCATCGCGGCCCCCGGTAGCTGGTTCAGGATTAGTGACCTTGGCACCCGGAACAGGGGAACGCAACACCGTGAGCTGACCCGCGCCCACGTTGCCGCCCGCACCGCCACCGCTGCGGTACCAAGCGCGAACCTCGGCGCCCGCCCCTGGTACCAAGGGGCCCTGCCCGGTTTCCGTCCGCCCCTTGGACTCATCGTCCCACCAAGCGAACATGGCGACGCCGGCACTTCGATCAATCCGCACCGGCATCTCGCCCGGCCTTGCGTCGGCGAACGCCTCCACTTCCTTGCAATACCGGAACGGCTTTCCGTCTACAAGAACAGCCTCGCCACTGCTCAGCCGCGTCCCTGCCGGAACTTCGACGGCGATCGCCAGCCCCGCGCCCGAGACGATCGGTGCGTTGGGGATCACGAAGCTCTGGCCTGGCCTGCCGGTCCCCGTACCAATCGGTACCGCGTCATACATGGTGACATCGGCTGCAGGGACCATCACACTCGTCATGCCGGGCGCCAAAGTGACTGCCGCCGTCGTCGTAAATAGTGGCTGGGGTGAGCCGGGAACGCCGGGCGGGCAGCTGACCTGTGTGCCCCTGGGGATACGGATTTCCTGATCCATGGTTGTGCCTGTGGCGGATGAGCGACTGAATTCCAGCATCGTTTCCGCCGTGCTCGGCGGGTAAAGGGACGTGCCCAGGAGATTCAAGTAGACGGCGTAGAGCTTGTCCGGCACGCGGTTGAGCCGGTACATGAGGGTGTCCGTAAGGTATGCGAAGGCCTCGACGATGGTGATGCCGGGATCGTGGACGGAGAGGTCCGTCCATTCGGGGGCGATCTGCTGGATCCGTTCCCGGGCACCGGCCACGAGGTCCGCGAAGCTCCGGTCATCCAGGTTGGGCACGGGAAGACTCATGCGGCACCTCCGGATTCCACGGGCAGGGCAATGGCGATCTCGTCCTCACGTTGCGTGGTGCGGACTCGATACTTCAACCGGACTTCAAGGACTTCGGGGTCCTCCGGCGACCGTGACGCGTCAAGGGACAGGACGGTGATGCGCCGCTCCCACTGCTCCACGGCCCGGGCTACGTAGTGGATAGCCAGGCCTGCCGTGGTGTCGTCGGCCGGAGCAAACGCCAAGCGGAACAAGTGGCAGCCGTACGTCGGGCGGTTCACCCGCTCGCCGGGTCTGGTGCTCAGCAAGAGGAGCAGGGCTTGGCGGATGGAGGCCGCGTCCGTAACAGTCGCCATCCTTCCTGCCGGCGTGATGCGCAGGCCCGGGACGCCTGCGGTGGCGTCGAAGTCCGGATGGACGAAAGCAATCGAGGTGTAGCGTGCGGCGCTCATGCCAGTGCCTTTTTCATGAACCCGACCCCACCAACGTTTGGCCGGGCCGGCGCACGTTGTACTTAACTGCGCCAGGAGGTGTGCCGTCGGTGAAGCCCTCCACAGTGTCCAGGCAGACGGCCTTGCCCCCGATCCTGATAAAGGTTGAGTAGCCCATCGTGACCGGCAACGTCTTATTGCACGGCTTGATGTTGATGCCGATATGCGGGCACATGCTGATGTTCCGGCCTTGGGGATCCGTTGCCACCAGGATGGGTGACTGTTTGATGCGGACCCACTCCTGCGAGGGCACGTTCTCCACTTTGCCGTCGTGCCCGCACCGCAGTATGGCTTCCTTGACCAGAATCTTCACAGCTTAGGCCTCCTCGAAGTCGACTGATTTCGCGCGGATTTTCATGGCTTTACCCGGAGCTTCCAGCACCAGGTCCGTGGCAGCGGTGATGCGGAGCTTGTCCGGCCCCAGCTCCACAGACGAGCCGTGTCCGTCCGTGAAGCTCAAGGTGCGGGCACCGCCGTCGAGCATTATTTGTTGGCCGTCCGCACCCCGGAATGTGTATCTGCTTTCGCGGGGTGTATTGACGTTGTTGTCCGGCGTCTGCTCGCTGCCATACAGGCCGCCGAGGATGATGGCCTGGGCCGGATCCGTGGCAGGAAGGAGGACCAAAACGTGGTCACCAGGTGCAGGCGGGGTGACCATGCCCTTTCCAGGACCGGCCGCTGACATGAGCACGGGAGCCCACCCGGTGTGGAGGTCGGGATACGCCGGTAGCTGCACGCGGGCACGTCCCCGGGCCTCGGGATCATCCACGTCCACTACCGTGCCCAAGGTGAAGACATCCGGCTGCCTCTCGGGGACCGGGACCGGTGGGCGTGTGGTGAGGGTGGTCTCATAGCCTGAGCCGTCCAAACGGTGCGAGGCGCTCGCGATCAGGTACGTTCCCTCAATGGACGGCGCAACCCCCTTGATCCTGACGCGCCCACCCGCCCTAAGCCGGGGATTACCCTCGGCCACGAACACCGCCGTGACCTGCCCGGCCATCCGGACGTCGAGCTCGGACTGCGCCAATCCGTTCGCCTCATCGGTTGACTCGAGCAGTTCGTTGTCTCTCCGGAGGTTGCCGCCTGCGCCCACGCTGGACAAGGTTGGGTCCGCTGTGACGCCGGCTTTGGCGTCACTGCTGCTGGTTTCGGCTTGTTGGACTGAGGCGTCCTCCGCACGCCAGCCGGTGATGGTTGCGGCCGCATACGCTGGTTCCTGGCTGAGCTCAATCTCTGCCGAATGAAGGGATACCCCCAGCGTGAGCTCCAAAGGTTCGCCCTCGCCGTCTAGTCCCGTGAGCCTGAGGGCGCCGTCATGCACAACAGGGTAGGCGCCCACCCGGGCGCTCTGTTCCACCAGGAGACTCAGGTCGGTGCGGGCGCACTGGTACACCTGGCCGAGCTTCGCCCCGCCGCCCACTACGTCCAGTCCGGTGCCTTCGCAAAGTTTCCGTGCCAAGCCTGCGAGATCCACGTCCTCGTGCAGCCTGGTGAATTGGCGCTTCCTCAGACGGTGCAGGGCATCATAGGCCCGGATGCGGATTTCTTGTCCGAGGTTGGCCCCGTAGCTGAACTCCACCACGGTCACCTCACCCACGAAGAGTGGGGTTCGATGGCCACCGAGCTCCACCCTGAGGGCATCACCGGGCGCGGGATCCACGCCACCCCTCGCCGCAGCAGTCCTGCCCGGACCGGGTCGCCAGCTGATGAGGCACTGGGCTGGCCTTGCCAAAGAACCCAGCACCTGGACTGAGACGATGGCCGCTGTTTCTGCGGTTGTCAGTCTTCGTCTACCCAAGCTGACTATGAGTTCGGGAAGGCCCTGGACTTGCCTCATGGTGTTTCACCCACCGGCGGGACGGCAAGTGGCCCGCTGAAGTGCGCGGGATCGTCGATGTTGTTGTACTCCAGGAGCAGCTTCCATAGCAGTGGTGTCCCGAAGGCTTCTACGGAAAGTCGCCCCAGCTCCGCCGGCGGCACCTCGGGAAGGAGCACGCCGCCGTCGGGCATTGCTGCGTTCCTGTCCGTGCTGCCATCTCCGGTGACCGCCAGCGTGTCCACGGGGGGGGCCGTTAGATCCACGGCCGGGAGGCGCTGGGCGAGCTCGTAATTCTCCCCGCCTTCCTCGTCGGCAGACTGGCCCACGCGCACGAAGACCATCCGCATCCAGGACCTGAGCGGTGAACCGTCCGGGGCGAAACGGTCGAAGCGTTCCGCCACTTCGGTCACGATTCCGGGCACATTCCACGCTCGGCCCCACACAAACCGGACCGACGGCGGCCTCCGTTGGCGCTCCACCTCCGCGCTGTTCTCTGCGAGCGCCCAAATAGGCCGGGTCATTTGCCGCACATCCTGCACATGGAACGACGCCGGCGCGAGGTCGACGTCGAAGAGCAGGTCCAGCCTCAGCTCCGTGTGGCCGCCTCCCGTGAAGAGCAGGGGGTCATCGGCCAATCCGCTGCCGCTGAGTTTGCCGCCCGCACTTCTCCGGGGCTCCACACCGGCCGAGCGCTGCATCACCACCGTTTCCGGGTTCAGCAGGCAGCCAAGGTGTTCCCCGGTGTCCTCGATCAGGAAGGCGACGCGTTCCATGTCAGACCGCCAACTGTTCGTCGGTGAGGCGGGCTTGGCGGGCTAATGCTTCCGTTAGAGGGGTTGTTGCTGGGTTTGTCGTGCTTGCTGAGGGCATGGGTCGCTGGGCGAGTTCCGGCCAATTCCCCTTCAGGGCCGGCGCGGGGGTGTGGCTCTCGGTTCTGCTGGGCTTGCCCTGGGGTTCTGGGGTGTGCGTTGGGTGTTGTGTGTGTTGTGCGTGTTGTGGGGCTTGCTCTGCGCTCTCTGTTGGCCGCGAAGCGCGCATATCGGGCCCCGCAACGGGTGGTGCGGTGCTGGGGGTGTGTTGTGGGGCTTGCTCTGCGCTCTCTGTTGGCCGCGTAGCGCGCATATCGGGCCCCGCAACGGGTGGTGCTTCGGTTCGAGTGGTGCGAAGGCGCAGCGAGGGCGTGCGTTGTGGGGCTTGCTCTGCGCTCTCTGTTGGCCGCGTAGCGCGCATATCGGGCCCCGCAACGGGTGGTGCTTCGGTTCGACTGGTGCGAAGGCGCAGCGAGGGCGTGCGTTGTGGGGCTTGCTCTGCGCTCTCTGTTGGCCGCGTAGCGCGCATATCGGGCCCCGCAACGGGTGGTGCTTCGGTTCGACTGGCGCGAAGGCGCAGCGAGGGCGTGCGTTGTGGGGCTTGCTCTGCGCTCGCTGTTGGCCGCGTAGCGCGCATATCGGGCCCCGCAACGAGCGAAGTCCCCGGTAGGAGAGTGCTAGTGGATGGGTGGGCACTCGTTGACGTGTGGGCGTCAGGGGTCACAGGGTTGCCGGGTGGGGGAGTCTCGCCTGCCGGAATGTGTTGTGGGGCCTGCTTTGCGCGCCAAGAGCGCCCCAAGGCACGCAGAGTGGGCCTCGCAACGGGAGGGGTGTTGGTCGGGGCGCCGGGAGGAACCAACCCGGCATCGCGCAGTAACTGGACCCAGTGCTCCGGTGCGCCTTCCACGTTCAGGCCGCGCACCGCCGTCGAACTTTCCACCGAAACAGGCTCCGAAGCCGAAGCCGACGCCCAAACCGAAGCCGAAGCCGACGCCCCGGAAGAACCCGGACGCGCGTCCGAGCCCCGAGCCGGTCCACGATCCAGCCACGCGGCCACGACCCGCAACCGGTTCGCAGCCGCACGCCGCCAGGAAAACCCGGACTCAGGCGACGGGAGCGCGGGCATCGTCGAGCTCCAGGCGGTCGTACGCGATGCTGAGCGATTCGATGGCGAGGTCCTTGCCCAGGGCGTCAAGGGGTGCGCCGAACCAGTCGCATGGCCAGGCCCCGAGCAAGTTCCAGCGCCGGACTTCCACCGAGCCGGCGTCGTTGAGCATGGCGATGGAGACGTTGCGCCGCTCGACTTTGCCGTCCACTGCTTTGAAGAGCCATTGCAGCATTTCGGTGGAGTCCGTGAGCCCGTACTTCAAAGTCACCGGCGTGTATTCCACCTGTCCTGGAATGACCCGCACTGTGCTGTTTTCGCCGCCGGAGCGGTAGAGGATGCGGTCGATCTTCAGCCCGAGGCCCTCCACTTTGGTGAAGTGCCCCTGGACCACGCCTTGGATAACGAGTTTGAAGTTGTAGGCCCGGTACGGGTCCACCACGTTGCCGGGCTGGGCGGCAGGCGTTGGGGTTGTCATGTCAGGCTCCTGCGCTCTCTGTCTCACTGGTGTTGTCCGCCGATTGCATGAGCTTGAAGATCACGAACTCGGCCGGTTTCACGGGTGCGATCCCGATCAGCGTGACCACTTGCCCGGCATCGCGGACCTCTGGAGGGTTGGTTTCTTCGTCACACTTCACGAAGAAAGCTTGTTGAGGAGTAGTCCCCAGCAGGGCGCCATCCCGCCACACGTTGGTCAGGAATGCGCCGATGTCGCGCCGGATCGACTTCCACAGCGTGTGGTCGTTGGGCTCGAACACCACCCAGCGTGTCCCGTCCGCCACCGACTCCTTGATCATGTTGGTCAGGCGCCGCACGTTCACGTATCGGTATTCACTGGCCTCGGGAGCCTTGGTCCGGGCGCCCCAAATCCGGATGCCCTCGCCCGGGAAGTACCGGATGCAGTTCACGCCGGCAGGGTTCAGGACCTCCTGCTCGCCCCGGCTGACCCGCCGCACGAGGTCGATCGCGCCCTGGATGGGCTCGTTGGCTGGCGCCTTGTGGACGCCGCGGGTGGAGTCAACGCGCGCCCACACCCCCGCGATATGGCCCGACGGCGGCTGCGTCACCTTTTTGCCGGAGACGGGATCGATCATCACGATCCACGGGAAATACAGGGCCGTGTAGCCGCCGGGGGACTGCGGGGCGCCGAGGTCCTGCTGGTCGCCGGCTTCGGTATCCGAATCAGCCGAGCGGCTCGCTGAGGGCCGTGGTGAGTCCGGCCAGTCGGGGGAGTCTGAGGAGACCGAGGAGGAGGACGACGGCGTGCTGTCGCTGGCTTCTGTGCCTGCGGTTGCCTCAGGCGCGTCTTCGGCTTCGCCGGCGTCACCCGAGCCAGCGTCGCCCGGGCCGTCGTCATCACCCGAGCCGTCATCCGCCGTCGTGCCTTCTTCGCCGGAGTCCGAATCCCGCGCACCCACCGGAACACCCGACGTCGCGGCCCTGGTGAGTGCCCCGACGTCGTCTACTTTCTCGACGGTGTCCATGATGGCCATGCGGTCCTGGCGGAGCGGGTGCTCCACATGCGCCGCCAGTGCCGCATAGGATTCGGCATCCGCAAAGCCCGGCGCAGCCACCATGGAGATGTCGTCCACGGCCTCGAAGAGCGTCAGTCCCGTAGGCGCAGCAGCCGTGCCGGTGAGGCTGCCGTTGGCCCCAATGTTCACTACATAACAACGGCTTCCTCCGTTTGAGAAGAAGCCGTAAACAGCGTTGGAGAGCGGTGTGCCCGCTGTCGCCTTGCCGACATATTGGTCCACGAACTGCGTCCAGTTGTCCAGCACACGGAGCTCATCCACCAAGGCGTCCTCGTCCGGAGCCACGCCTACGAACGCTGCAATGCTGGTGTTGACCTGCCCGATGGCGCGCGCGCCGCTGGGCACCTCCTGTACATAAACGCCTGGCGCCTGATAGTTCGCCATGATGCGCTCCCTTTCCTGCCCGCTTCAGCGGGTGCTCAGGTCCACCGGATGATGACCGGCAGGCTGCTGGTGCTGGCCGAAACTTCCCTTTCCGTGCCGCGTACTGCTACGGCAAAGTGCTGGAGTTCATCCGCCGAGGCCAGGACCTCGAAGTGGCCGGTCGCATCGCTGACGACTGCCGTGGCGGAGGAATGGGCGTGGATGTAAGCGTCGGGGATGCCTTTGTTGTGGACATCCACGAGCCGTCCGTGGATACGGCGGGCAACGCCGGTCTTGGCAATGAGTGGCTCAAGGACAGGAGGTCCGGAGGGCTCTTCGAAGCGAAGGGCGACGGGGATGCGGACCAGGAATCCCAGTCCTTGCCGGATAGCTCCGGAGTATTCCTCAGGCCGGAATTCTCCCATGGACACAACCGAATACTGGCTGTGACGTTCCACGGCCAGGAGCAGTTGCTCCATGTTGTCCAGCTGTTCGGGGCCGTGGCATTCCACCGCCACCCGCAGCTCAAGGTCCAGGACCGGGCCGTCGCGACGGGACCTTCCCACACGGTTGAGCGTGACCGCATGGACGGTGACCGGAGCATCCGGTGAGGGAACGGCGGCGTCGGGTGAGCCGTCGTCGAATCTTACGCGCTGGGGAGTGACGGCGTCGGAAAGTACCCCCAGTAGGTCGGTCAACGACGAACGCACATAGCCCACGGCAGAACCCAGAACTCGAAGGGAGACCAGAAATGCAACTGGGACTAGGTTACTCCCGCTGTTGCGCGTAGTCACTGGGGAAACAGGGGTAACTCCATTCGATTGAGGCAACCCAACTGAGTCGCAGCAGATGCCCTTTTGGGCGCTCAAAAGGGCATCTGCTGCGACTTACTTGGGCGACGCCGTTCGGTGCTGACCGCAAGAAGTGCTGGAGCGCGAGCTGTTCGCTGCGGTTCCTGCCGTGATGTGACAGTTCGGAGCTGCCTGATGCGGGCGGATTAGAGTTCGAAGGCCAACAGGCTGCTCCGCAGGGTCATCCGGGCAGGTCAGTCCTGTGGTGTTCCCGGCGGAACTTGCTCGGCGAAGACCCGGTCTTCTTGGTGAAGAGCCGGCTGAAATAGGCGGGGTCGTCGTAACCGGACAGCGAAGCGATCCTCTGAACGGGAAGGTCTGTATCAGCCAGGAGTGACTGGGCCCGCGACATCCGAAGCTGGATGATGAGCTCCTTGGGTCCTACACCGGTGGCGGTTTGCACTGAATGCCGGAGATCGGGAACCGAGACGTTGAGCGAGGTAGCCAACTGGGACAAGGTGAGCGGCAAGTGAGCTGCCTCGCGAAGTGCGGAGAGTAGTTTGTTGTCGCCTGAGCGGGGTTCGCTGGGGGCCGGGCTCCGCCGCATACCCGCTTCGATCAGCACCCGCTGGCAGAGCACGGAGGCGTCAAGATCACCGTGCGGTCCGCCCGTTGAGAGAGCTGCGCGGAGGGCCGGGAAAAGTCCAAGAGCCGATTTCAAGGCAACCTCCGAGGAACCACTTAGAGGCACCAAGGGGTGACTCCGCGCGAAGCACCCCAGCTCCTCCATTGCTCTTGCCGCTGGCCCCGTGAACAGCAACCAGTGTTCGTTCCACCCTTGGGATCCCGGGCCGTAGCCGTGGGTGACTCCGGGGAATAGCCAAATGAGCGCAGGGGCTTGCACCGCCAAACGCCTGCCATTCTGGGTGAAATGACCCGTTCCTCCGGACACGATGACCAGGGCATGACTGCTGAGCATGCGCCCGGAGAAGGAAGGCAGCGGACCGCGTTGCTCCCCGGCGCCCAAACAGGCGAGGCCCAGGTCGCGGAGCGGGAACGCCGGATGCCGGTACGTCGACCAATCGTCCATGGGCCAATGCTGCCCTTGCCAAAGCCTCAAGACAAGCCGGACAAAAGTCCAAGTCTTTCTAACTAGGAGTCCATTCACTTGGCTGTCCGCCACTGACAAGGTGGGAACCATGTTGACTTCGAATGGCTATGCTCTGGACGAATCGGATTCCCGATTGGGTGAGCTGGAACAGGTGCCGGATTCCGAGCGAGGGGACCGGGACGCATTGTGGGCGAGGCTCCGCAGGGACGGATACCTGTACCTGAAAGGACAACTGAACAGGGGGCAGCTCCTGGATTTCAGGGAGTTCTACTTCGGCTCGTTGCGCGGAGCCAACGTGTACGCGGAGGGCACGGATCCACGTGAGGGCATAGCAGCACCGGGAGACGTGGATCGGGAGGCATTGCGCCGCGGCCTCTTCGACGTCATCGTTCCGGGACCGGAGTACCAGGCCCTGTGCACGGCAGAGGGCATCGCTGGCTGGTTTGCATGGTTCCTGGCGGACGAGGTGCATTTACATCGACGGAAGATCATCCGACATGCCAAGCCTGGTGACAGCGGCATAGGAACGGCCACCCAGGCTCACTACGATTTGGTGTATCTCCGTGAAGGCAGCGATCGTGTGCTCTCCATGTGGATTCCGCTGGGCGATTGCCCCCGTGAGCGGGGTGGCCTGACGTATCTGGAGGGGAGCCATCATTGGGTGATGGCCGGCGAAAGGGAAGGGACGCTGAAGATGCCGGCCGCATCAATCACTGCGGATCTTCCCGGCTTGGCGGAAGAGCGCGACGCAAGGTGGCTTGTGACTGACTACGAGGTTGGCGACGTCGTGGTCCATTCGGCGCACATTGTTCACGCTGCGTTGGACAACGTGGACCGCAGCGGCACCATGCGCCTGTCCACGGACATCCGCTACCAGCGGCTCCGCGAACCTATCGATTGGCGCTGGCAGGAGCACTGGAACTACGACGACGGCCTCTGACCCTGCGCACGCTGCGGCTACTTGGCCTGGGGAACAGCATCCCGCCACCACGCCACAGTTGCCGCCGCGGCTTCCGGGAGGGGCGTTGGCTCAAGGCCCAGGAGTTCTTGGCTGCGCGATGAATCCATGATGAACGGCCGCTCGAACTGGTACAGCATCTCGGCAAGCTCGCGCATGTCCGTCGAGAACACGCCCAGGGTTCGCAGCACCCAGCCAGGCAGGACGCTCATCTTTGGAATGGCCACACCCGCGGCCATTGCGTGCGTGCTGGCAAGCTCCCGCTGCGTCAAGGCCGGGCCCGTGGGTGCGTGCAGCACGGTGTTCCAAAGCTTCGGATTCCGCGCTGACGCGATCATGGCTGCTGCGAGATCGGGCACGTAGGTAAAGGAGTGCGGCTGGTCAGCGCTCCCCATGACCTGAACCGTTTTCCCCGCCAGAACCAATGGCACCATCCGCTCGCCGCCGTGGGCCATCTTCACCCGAGGACCGAAGAAGTCTCCCGCCACCACGCTCACGGTATCCGCCACATGCGCCTGGCGCGCCTTCAGCAGCCCAGTCCGGACGCCGCGCTTGCCGCCCGACGCCTCGCGCGGACCCGCCTCGGTCATTACGTGGTCCGGCTCGCTGTAGGAGTAAAGGCTTTCGGGAAAGACGACGACGGTGCCCGCGGCTGCCGCTGCGTCCATCACCGTTTGCTCGGCCCGGGGGAGTTCGGCCGCCCAAGCAGCAGCGCGGTAGGCCGATCCGTGAATGCAATGGAAGACGGCCTCGGCGGCGTCGAAGGCTTGGCTGAGTTGGGCGGGATCCGAGACATCCACGCGCAGGCGCTCAACAAGGGGGTGGTCCGGTCCGCTCCCGGATCGGGTCAGGATGCGGACGTGGTGTCCCTGTCCGGCGAGTTGCTCCGCGACAGTCCAGCCGACGGGACCTGCTCCTGTGACGACGTACATGGTGGGCGCTCTTCCTATGTGATGGCTAAAGCGAGAGCACTGCTCTCAAAATCCAGAATGATCGCAAACTTCTCTAAAGTCAAGAGCGCTGCTCTCGTTTGTTGACGGCGCTCTCGTCTGTGGCAAGCTGGAGCCGTGAACGCCGCCGATCGAACCTTGAAGAAGACACCCAAGCCACCAACTCCCCGCGAGCGGGCACGTGCTCAAACCATCGCCGATATTGTGCGCCTGGGCCGCGAGCATTTGGCGGTCCATGGCGCGGCTGCCCTCTCGCTGCGGGCCGTGGCACGGGACCTTGGCGTGGTCTCGTCCGCTGTCTACCGCTACGTCGAGAACCGCGATGAGCTGCTAACGCTCCTGCTCATCGACTGCTACAACGAGCTCGGCGACGAAGTGGATGCAGCCGTAGCGGCGGTCCCTGAGGATGATTTTGCCAGCCAGTTCCGTGCCCTGGGTAAGGCGGTTCGTGCGTGGGCGCTGCGCGAACCGGCCAGCTACGCACTGCTGTTCGGAAGTCCCGTGCCCGGATATCAAGCGCCGGGGGAGCGCACCACGGGACCGGGAACGCGGGTAATCCTCCGCTTGGTGGGCATTTTCGACGCCGCGTACACGGCTGGTGCGCTGAACGCAGAGGTGACTCCCGCCGTCGTCATCCCACCAGCTTTGGCAGCAGACATGGCGAACATCCGGACTGAACTGGGCCTCACAGTGCCGGACGCCGCGCTCGCGCGGGGCGTGCTGGCGTGGACGTCGGTGTTCGGGGCTGTCAGCTTCGAAGTGTTTGGCCAGTATGGGGCCGATACGTTTGCTGCGCGCGACGAACTGTTCGAACATCAGCTGCTCGTACTCCAGGGCATGGCGGGGCTGTGACCAGCGGGTCTGTGACCAGCTGCAGACGATAAAGTATCAAGATGGGTGGAGGGCTTGCTGACATCGGCGCGGAGGGCATACTGCTCGCCGGTGCCGGGCGTGCCATCCTCCTCCAGGTCGCGGATCCCAGGGTTGGTCACGGCGTCGCCGATCACAGCGACTTTGCCCAAAGGCCGCAGGATCGCCTCCGGGCCACGCTGACTTACGTTTACGCGATTGTTTACGGAACAGACGAGCAAGTTGCCGCGGTTCGACGCGCAGTTAACCGCGCCCATGCTCCGGTGCGGCGGAACCCTGATGATGCCACAAAGGGCTACAACGCGTTCGACCCCGAATCTCAGCTGTGGGTTGTGGCCACCCTGTACGACACCGCCGTCACCGTATACGAGCAGGTGCACGGACAGCTCGACGACGATACCGCCGACCGCATGTACCTCGACTATGCGCGCATCGGGACGGCTCTGCAGCTTCCAGCGGATATGTGGCCCGCCGATCGTGCGGCCTTCGCTGAATACTGGTCGGCGCACGTGGATCGGCTGCGACCAGATGAAAAAGCCCGCAAGGTAGCCGAGGACCTGCTGTATCCGGCAGGTGGGCCGGCACTCATACGCCTGGCCATGCCCCTTGCCCGCTTCCTGACCGCTGGCCTGCTTCCTGATCACCTCCGCGAAGGCTTCGGCTTGGAGTGGACTCCCCGTGATGACCGCCGCTTCGAGCGGACAATGCGGTGGCTCGGTCGCGTCTATCCCCGGCTTCCGCAGCGGATACGGCACTGGCCCAGGGACTACTACCTGAGCCGTCTGGAGACCACTCCGGCCAAGAGCAGTGGCAGGGCTGGCAATGCGTAATTCGACCTCGGTGGAACAAGCCATCGATGACCTTGCGCACCGTTATCTGCAGCATGCCCGCGGGGGCCCGCTCCGCTTGCGACTGACCGAGTTCGTGGTGTTCGGACTGAAACAGGCATGGGCCTGCGTGTTCGGTGCAGCGTTGCTCGCGGTAATCATCGCAGTCCGCCTCTGGTACCCGCACGACGCCAGCCTGGCCAGAAATGACTTCCTGACCATCGCCGCCGTCGTCATCCAAATCCTGATGATCGGTTTCAAGCTGGAGACGCTGCGTGAATTGCGGGTGATACTGCTGTTCCATGCGGTGGGGACCGTCATGGAGCTGTTCAAGACGGACGTGGGCTCGTGGTCCTACGAGGCCGAGGGCTTCCTCCGGATCGGTGGTGTTCCGCTGTTCAGTGGCTTCATGTATGCGGCCGTGGGCTCCTACATGGTTCGTGTCTTCCGGCTCTTTGACCTCCACTTCGACCGCTATCCGTGGCGATGGATCACAGCTATCGTGGCGGCCGGGATCTACGTCAATTTCTTCTCGCACCACTACATCCTTGACGCGCGCTGGGTGCTGCTTGCCGCCGTCGTGCTCGTCTACGGCCGCTGCGTTATGCACTTCCGCGTGTTCCGTAAGCGCTTCCGGATGCCCATCCTGGTGTCTTTCCTGCTGGTGGCACTGTTCATTTGGTTCGCCGAGAACATCGGCACGTGGTCCCACGCGTGGCTGTACCCGAACCAGTTGAAAGGCTGGCAGGCGGTCTCGATCGACAAGCTCCTTGCATGGTTCCTGCTGATGATCATCTCCGTGGTGCTCGTGGCGTGGGTGTACAAACCCGAGCCGCCCTTGGGCCGGTCCCCTGACGACACCCAAACACCTGACGCCACCCAAATTCGCGGGGGACACGCGGATATCAGTGTCGCCCGCCCGCCGGAGTGACGCTTATCCTTTTGCTCGGTGAGCCCCTCCGTCGTTGGCGACCAGGACATAGAGGGCTCGTCGGGATTCCATCCCCGTCTTGCGGAAAGCGTTGTAGATGTGATTTTGGACCGTTCTGGGGCTGATTCCCAACTGCTCTGCGATTTCAATGTTGGTCTGAAGACCAGCCATGGAAGCGATACGAGTCTCCCGCTCCGTAAGGGTCCCGAACGTTCGCCCTTGCGAATTTTCAGTCACAGGGGTTGCGACGTTCTGACCGGGATCACCCGTGGGGAGGCTGCTTGTCTGCGACGGATGCGCCAAGGGGGCGATCGAGCCTCGGAGTGCTCGTATTTCCCTAAGAGTGGCGTCTCGTCGGAAGAAATCGACTATGACTTGCGGACTAATTGCAGCCTGCGGGTTGACGCTGTGGCCATCGACTGTTCGGAGGAAGCCGCGCCGTTCCAATTCGTCAAGAATGTGGTTGTCAACCACGGTTTCCAGTACGTCCATCGGCACATTTCCGATAATTGCGGCCGTTCGAAGACCGCTGTACTCCTCAGGTTCGAGGTCCTTCAGTAGCCCCTCAACCGTTCCGCGCAAGTGTTGGTTCCAAAGTGAATCGCCGGCGATGTGCCATTGTCCTCGTCGGAGGACAAGGAGACCGCTTAGTCGGGCAGTGTCGGCAACGCGCATCGCAACTTTCGGGTAGCCGCCGGACATGGCGAGAATCCTGGTAGTGGTTTCGTTGGCGGGTGCGGCTCCCAGCATTTGTTCAAGAAACGCGTGCACTTGTTCGAACTGCATTGGCGCGATTTGGACGATTGCTTCCGTACCTATATCGAAGAGCGCAGATTGACCTCCTGAAACTCGTTCGCCCTCCAACGCTGTGGCAATCAGCAGGCATCCGTATTTTTGTCGCGTTGCCTGCAGGAATGCCATCGACTGACCGTCAAGATGGCCGATGTCGTCAACTATCAAAACTTGGTTACAAGAGGTTTCCAGAACGCTTGCGGCGCTTGTGAGGTCACTGCGGAGTCCATGCTGAGGATCCAATCCGAAGTGCAACGGAGAGGAGTGCGGGCGGCCCCCATGCGGCGCCACCGCGCCTATGACGTGGGCTCTTGCGCCGGACTTCTTCAGTGCTGACGCGGCATGATGGGCGACCGTGGTTCGGCCGCTGCCCGGTTGCCCGACGATCCGCACACTGACGTTTCGCTCGATGTACGCCAGAACGGTGGCGATCGTCTGTGAGAACGCAAGGTCAGACGGCGCGGGCTGCCTCCTGCAGAGATCTGCCGCCTGGACACGTGGTTCCTGAGGTTCTGCCATCTCATCTACTTTCCGCGCTGCGCTCGGGTCCGCCGGGACCCTGACGAGGTTGCTCTTTAGTTGCAGCCCTTTACGAAATAGGTGCATTTACTGAGCACTTCGTGACGGGAAGCCGAAAAACCAGATGCTGAACACTCGGATAGTCGCGTCGGCCTGCCCGTTCACCGTAGGCGAAACCAGCCTTTCCATTCGCGTGATTCCGGCATTCTTCCAACCGTGAAACTCAAAGTTGAGCGTACTGGACTCAACTTTGGATTGACATTGAAACGAGGTTGAGTACAGTTGAGTGCAGAACGCTCAACTAGCCGATTGTTGAGTGGGCTCCCGATAATCCAGCCGCCCAGCGGACCGGTGCCGGGAGGCAATCTCCAACATCGGCCATTGAAAGGAAACAAGATATGTCACGTGCAGTAGGTATCGACCTCGGAACCACCAACTCCGTGGTTTCTGTCCTTGAAGGTGGCGAGCCCACCGTCATCGCCAACGCAGAAGGCGGCCGCACCACGCCTTCGGTCGTTGCGTTCTCCAAGTCCGGCGAAGTCCTGGTTGGCGAAATCGCCAAGCGCCAGGCCGTCAACAACATCGATCGCACCATCGCTTCCGTCAAGCGCCACATGGGCACCGACTGGTCCGTCGCCATCGATGACAAGAAGTACACGCCCCAGGAAATCTCCGCGCGTATCCTCATGAAGCTCAAGAACGACGCCGAGAGCTACTTGGGCGAAAAGGTCACCGACGCCGTGATCACCGTTCCGGCATACTTCAACGACGCCGAGCGCCAGTCCACCAAGGAAGCCGGTGAAATCGCAGGCCTCAACGTCCTCCGCATCGTCAACGAGCCCACTGCGGCTGCACTGGCATACGGTCTGGACAAGGGCAAGGAAGACGAACTCATCCTGGTCTTCGACCTCGGTGGCGGTACCTTCGACGTCTCCCTGCTCGAGGTTGGCAAGGACGAAGACAACTTCTCCACCATCCAGGTCCGCGCAACCGCCGGTGACAACCGACTCGGTGGCGACGACTGGGACAACCGCGTGGTCGAGTGGCTGCTGAGCCAGCTCAAGATCAAGGGCATCGATCTCTCCAAGGACAAGATCGCACTCCAGCGTCTGCGTGAGGCTGCAGAGCAGGCCAAGAAGGAACTCTCTTCCTCCACCAGCACCAACATCTCCCTCCAGTACCTGTCCGTCACCCCCGACGGCCCGGTCCACCTGGACGAGCAGCTGACCCGCGCCAAGTTCCAGGACCTCACCAAGGACCTGCTGGACCGCACCAAGAAGCCGTTCCACGATGTCATCGCTGAAGCAGGCATCAAGGTTTCCGACATCGACCACATCGTCCTCGTGGGTGGTTCCACCCGCATGCCCGCTGTCTCCGAGCTCGTGAAGGAACTCGCCGGCGGCAAGGAGCCCAACAAGGGCGTCAACCCGGACGAAGTTGTGGCCGTTGGAGCCGCACTCCAGGCCGGTGTCCTGAAGGGCGAGCGCAAGGACGTCCTCCTCATCGACGTCACGCCGCTCTCCCTCGGCATCGAGACCAAGGGTGGCGTCATGACGCACCTCATCGAGCGCAACACGGCTATCCCCACCAAGCGTTCCGAGACCTTCACCACCGCTGACGACAACCAGCCGTCCGTGGCCATCCAGGTCTTCCAGGGCGAGCGTGAATTCACCCGCGACAACAAACCGCTGGGCACGTTCGAACTGACCGGCATCGCTCCGGCACCGCGTGGCGTCCCGCAGGTCGAGGTCACCTTCGACATTGACGCCAACGGCATCGTCCACGTGTCTGCAAAGGACAAGGGCACCGGCAAGGAACAGTCCATGACCATCACCGGTGGTACTGCACTGTCCAAGGAAGACATCGACCGCATGGTCCGTGAAGCCGAGGAGCACGCCGCAGAGGACAAGGCCCGCCGCGAAGCTACGGACACCCGCAACTCCGCTGAGCAGCTCGCCTACTCTGTGGACAAGCTGATCGCCGACAACGACGACAAGCTGCCGGAAGAGGTCAAGACCGAGGTCAAGGCCGACGTCGACGCCCTCAAGTCCGCGCTGGAAGGCACCGACGACGCCGCCGTCAAGACTGCGTTCGAGAAGCTGCAGGCTTCCCAGACCAAGCTCGGCGAAGCCATCTACTCGCAGGCAGCCGCAGCTGACGCTCCTGGTGCCGGTGCTGAAGGCGCTCCGGCCGGCGAGAAGAGCGCTGCGGACGAAGACATCGTCGACGCTGAAATCATCGACGAAGACGAAGCGAAGAAGTAGCCATGCCCCACCACGGCAACGACGCAGAGCACTCTGAAGGAAATGAGCAGCGCAAGCCGGTGATTCGGGACAACCGCAAGGTTGACCCGGAAACCGGGGCTGCCCGCCACCCCGAAGGCGAAGCTGCTGCTCCCACCGAAGGCAACGCCACTTCCACGGAAGGTGACGCTCTGTCCCAGGCTGAGGAAATCCTCAACGGAGTACAGGTGCCGGCTGAAGAATCGGTGGCTCCCGGCGCCGCAGCTGAAGCCCAGGCAGCAGAGCTCCGCAACGACCTCCTGCGCCTTCAGGCTGAGTACGTCAACTACCGCAAGCGCGTCGAACGCGACCGCGCCGTGGCAGGAGAAATGGCCGTCATCGGCGTCCTGAACTCCCTGCTCCCGGTGCTGGACGACGTCGACGCCGCCCGCCAGCACGGTGACCTCGAAGACGGCCCCTTCGCCGCCATCGCCACCAAACTGGAGAATGCGTTGAAAACGTACGGACTGGAACGCATCGCGGAAACGGGTGTCGAATTCGACCCCACCATCCACGAGGCACTCATCCAGCAGCCAGGCGAGGACATCGACGTGGACACGGTCAGCCAGGTGCTGCGCTCCGGATACCGCTCAGGCGAGCGGGTCCTGCGTGCGGCCCAGGTCATCGTGGCTGTACCGGCTTAGTACCCTTCTCGAGATGGCAGTTTGTGACAGTGTTTGAGTAAAACATTGGCACGAACTGCCATCTCGTTCCCCAACGAAAGGAAACGCTCTTGGCCAGCCAGGACTGGGTTGAAAAGGATTTTTACGCGATCCTTGGTATCGCCAAGGACGCGTCCGACGCGGATATCAAGAAGGCTTACCGCAAGCTGGCGCGGCAGTATCACCCGGATACCAACTCCGGGAATGCTGCTGCTGAGAAGAAGTTCAAGGACATTTCCGAGGCTTATTCTGTCTTGTCGAGTCCTGAGGACCGGCAGCAGTATGACGCCATCCGTGCAATGGGTGGTGCCCGGTTCGCTCCCGGTGCGGGGGCCGGGCGTGGTGGTGCCGGGGCCAACGGCGGGTTCGAGGACCTGTTCGGTGGTTTGTTTGGTGGCGGCGCGCGTCAGCCTGCCGGTGCCGGTGGTATTCCTCCGGAGTTTGCTGACCTGTTTGGTGGCGGCTTTGGTGGAGGCCAGACCGGGTTCCAGCGGGCACCGCAGAAGGGCTCGGATCGCACTGCGACGACGTCCATCTCGTTTGCCGGTTCCATCAAGGGCACCACGGTGAGCTTGCGGGAAAGCAACGGCCACGTGATCGACGTCAAGATCCCTGCGGGCATCAAAGACGGGCAGAAGGTCCGGCAACGCGGCAAGGGCAACGTTGGTCCGGCAGGCAACGGCGATCTCATCATCACGGTGAACGTGAAGCCGCACGAGTTTTTCCAGCGCGACGGCGACAACATCCGCATCCACGTTCCCGTCACGTTCGCCGAAGCTGCGCTGGGCGCCACCATCGAGGTTCCAACGCTCGACGGCGACACCGTCAAGGTACGCGTCCCGGCCGGGACACCGTCGGGTCGCACCCTCCGGGTCAAGGGCCGCGGCGTGAAGACGTCCAAGGCCACCGGTGACCTTCTGGTGACTATCGACGTCGCCGTTCCCCAGAACCTGAACAAGGAAGCGGAAGAGGCTGTGAAGGCATTTGCTGCCGCGACCACCGATGCCAACCCGCGTCACGACCTGGCCGCGAAGGCCCGGTTGTAAGGAGACGGTCATGGCAATCGACGTCAACCAGCCGATCTTTGTCATCTCCGTCGCCGCGGAGCTTGCCGACATGCATCCGCAGACGTTGCGCCAGTACGACCGCTTGGGCATCGTCTCGCCCAGCCGCGCGCCTGGGAAGTCCCGGCGGTACTCCCAGAACGACGTCGACAAGCTGCGGGAGGTTCAGCGCCTCTCGCAGTCCGGCGTCTCGCTGGAAGGCATCAAGCGCATTTTGGACCTTGAAAACCAAGTAGCTGCGTTGCAATTCCGGGTAGCCGAGTTGACAGAAGAGCTGACCCGGCGCCGGAGCCCCTTGGACACCCGCATTTTCGCAGCGGGAGCAGCCGGCGACGTCGTCAGCCTGGCCCGCGGTCAGCGCCCGCGTGGGCGGTCGCAAGCCGTTGTGGTGTGGAGGCCGCGGCCTGAGCAATAAGGCCCCTACCCCGTCACGGTGTCGGCGTGCCGGTGCACCACCTTCCACCCGCCGTCCTCGCGGCGATAAACCTGCGTGGCTCGTAAGACATATGTTCGCGGTTCACCGTTGACGGACGCCGAGGTGTGCTCCAGGCCTACGGTGTAGGCCATATCTCCCACGACGTCGTATGACTGCAATTCGAACTCATATGAGAGGCAGTCGGAGAAGCTCTTCCCAAGGCCGGTGAAGAGGTCGTTCAGGGCATGCTGCCCCAACGCGTTGCGCCACGCACCCAGCACACTGACCGGTTCGTTGCGGGACCAAATCGCCCGGCGTGGCGCCGGGTCGCCGTTGTGGAGGGCCAGTTCCGCGTGTCGCAGATCGGACGTGACCCATGCAAGGAAATCTTCGCGGTCGCTCATACCCCCAGTATGCTCCGGCGCTTACCCGCACGGGACCCCACTGCGGGCGAGGGAGGTACTCCCGGAACCTGTAACAGGGGACACTCCCGCGCCGCCACCAAAAGGAGTGTCATTGATAGGTGACCTCAACCAGCAATACCAGCCAAATCGCCGCTTCGCCCCCGTAAGACACCCATCTCCGGACGGTTCGCCCTCGCCGTATCCATGTGCGCTGGCCCAGGCCCGTGGCCGGCAATGACATCGCCTAATGATTCAATGAAAGAGAGGCCCACGATGGCACCCAGCGAAACCGCACAACGCAATCACGACGAACTCTTCCCCGGTCAGCTGCCCGCCTTGGCTGTTACCGACCCCGAGCTCGTGGAGGTTTTCAACAACTTCGCCTTCGACGAGGTTTTGAGTCACGGAAAACTGGAAACCAGGACGAGGCTCATGGTTCAGCTCGCCTCTCTTATCGCGTCGCAGGGACTGGGGGAGTACCGCGCGTTGCTAGGCGCCGCCCTTACGGTGGGGGTGACCCCGGTAGAGGTGAAGGAACTTGTCTACCAGGCAGTCCCGTATGTCGGCATGGGCAGAGTTTCCGATTTCTTGCACGCCACCAACGAAATCCTCAAGGAGTACGGGGTGGAGCTGCCTGTGACGGGCCAGTCCACCACCACGCCGAAAGACCGGGGGGAGAAAGGCCTGGCTATCCAGAGGGAGATCGCAGGCGCAGAACGCATCGATGACATGCGTGCCGCTGCTTCCGCTGATGAGATGCACTTCCAGGACTACCTGGCGGGAAACTGCTTCGGTGATTTTCTGACACGTACCGGCATCGACGTTCCCACACGTGAACTCCTCACACTGTCCATGCTCATTTCCCTTGGCGGCTGCGAGCCGCAGGTCAAGGGGCACGTTATGGCCAATCTGAACGTAGGAAACAGCCGCGGGGTGATGCTCGACGTCATCACGCAATTGCTGCCCTATATCGGGTACCCCCGTACGCTCAACGCGCTGCGCGTACTCAACGAGACGGCCCCGGCACCCGAAGCCGGGTAGGTCTGTTCAGGCTGGCTTCTGCTGTGGATAGTGGCCACAAAAGGACGATAATAAAGTCATAGCACGGCAAGAAGGGCACGTGCTGGTGGTTGGCGTGTAGGCGCTGGAAAGCGTCCTATGCTCGTGTAGTGAGGGAAGATTCCGATGTCGTTGTCGGATGAAGAACGCAGGAGTTTGGAAGAGCTTGAGAGGGATCTCGCTTCATCGGATCCTGACTTGGACCTTCAGCTGAAGTCGGGGCGCCCGCGCGGTGCGGTGGCGCGCTCAGTTTTTGGTGTCCTGACAGTTTTGGCCGGTTTCGCGATGGTCATTGCCGGCATCATCACGCAACTCGTCATTGTGGGTGTGGTCGGATTCCTGCTGGCAGGAGCAGGCGCCTACTTACTATTCAGCCGGATGGTCCTCAGGAGAAGGACACGGCGACACGAAGACGGCAAGCCGGACTAATACGGCAGAGATCCCGCAGCTTCAGTACGTCTCCGGGGGCACTTCCGTAGACGACGCAGCGGGGTCGCCCTGGGTGGAAGCGGTCGTCGTCTGCGTCGCTGGCTTGGCAGGGACGGGCTCGCCGGGAGGCACCATCATCCGCCATGCGAGCACCAGGCCCGCCCCGACGCCAGCCGCAGCAAGGGCAACCAGCCATCCGCCACGGCGTGAACTCCGCTGACTGGTTCGCCGACTCAAAGTCTGCGTTGTCCTCTTTACGGCTCTGGCAGCTGTACGCTGAGCCCTTTTTGCGGCCTTACGGTTTCCAGTCAGCGTGAGCATGACGCCGTGCACCACAGATGGGACATCGGCATGATTGATCCGGGACAACGCCCATCCCACAACTGCATCCGCTTGTGACGACGTGCCCTCAGCAGCATGCTTCACCCACTCGCCGGCGAGGTCCTGGACTGCGGGAATGATGTTTTGTGCTTTGTACATGTGAACCCTTCACAGAGTAGATGGCCCCGTTGCCAGACTACGCCGAGGGCTGCTGGACCAACAGGTGCCCCAACACAATGCCCTTTAGGCGCGGTGCCCCTTTAGGAACGCACCAGGGCTGCCAGCTCCACCGGGTTCTCCAGACCGGCCCACTTGCCGGTGAGGATCAACTCGCTGTGGACCTCAGCGGCGACATCCACAACCCGGGCAACCTTCAAGCGAAGCTCACCTGCGTCAATGATGGTCACGCCACTGCCCGATACCGGGGCCGAGGCACTTAAGGCGGGAACACCGGCGTCGAGCGTTCCGCTTCCCTTCACGTTAACCGTGCTGGGCCGGGGCTCACGCTCGCCGTCGACGATCAGTGCGGCTTCTTCCTGGCCCGTGAGGATCGCCGTGGCGAGGGCTTTGACATAAACGGGATCGGCGCAGGCGTCATAGACCCACCTCTTGCCGAGGACGGAGTGTTCCATGGTGCCGATGAGCCATTCTTGAGCGCCGGCCAGTTCATAACCCCTGTAGCTCAGGGGGACCTGGTAGATACGTTCTCCCGCGGCGACGACATGCGTCTCGAGTCCGACCTCGCCCGCGGGGTCGTCAAAACGGTAAGCCCCAACGAGCTCCGGGGCGCCATCCTGGATGAACCAGGGCTGCGTCGGCAGGTAACCAGCGATGAGTTCGAGCTTGGACGGGGACAGGGTTGCCTTGTGAATGATCGCCATGTTCTCCAGCCTAGGCCAGGGAGGGGTGCTGTTCGATACGGGTCCCAATGCGCGGCCTCGCCCTTGCTCTGTTTACAATCGAAGGGACGCGCCGACTATTGAGGGAATCATGAAGAAACTCACCACTGTCCTGATCGCTGCCGGGCTGCTTGCCACGGCATCAGCTTGCTCCTCGCCGCAGCTGACCACCGCCGAAACGTGTGACCGGGTGGGTGTCGCCGTTGCCAGCCTCCCGAGCAACGCCAGCAAGACCGCGACCATTCGCGTCGCAAACGCCATCCGCCCCATTGAATCCGTTGCCTCCAACGAGATGAAGCCCGTGGTCACGGCCATCCTTGAATACTCGGATGAACTCGTGAAGGAAGAGCCGACGGACGCCAAGGCGAAGGAAGACCGCGAGAACAAGATGGGCGAGCTCTCTGCCGCTTACCAGGAAGCCGGCACCAAGTATGGCGAGCTCTGCCGCGGCTAACGACGCCCGCGGCCCAGCAGCCCTTGAATGCGACGAAGGGGACCAGTTGAACTGGTCCCCTTTTTGCGTCTGGAACCGGACGGATGTGAGCGAGCATCCGATTGGGGTCAGGCAACCTTGGATGTTCTCTCACATCAAACCGCCAAAAACCCGGATGTTCTCTCACATCAAACCCTCTAGGGAAGGATCTGCGCGCGCCTCATGCACGGAGATTTGGAAGGCATTTCCTCACGGTGTATAGATGTATACAAGTACACATTTCTAGCCCAAGGAAGCCCCCATGGCCCATCAACAACCACGGAACACCGGGGCACACCTCGTTTACAGCGAGCTGAAACGCCGGATCCTCAGCCTGGAGCTCAAACCAGGTGAGCGCGTTTACGAGCCCGCCATGGCTACCGCGCTGCAAGTCAGCCGTACCCCGCTGAGGGAAGCTATCCGGCGCTTGATTTCGGAGAGCCTCCTGGAGCAGCAAGCCACCGGGGGAGTGGTGGTTCCGGCGCTGGATGAGACGGCGATTGCCGAACTGTACGACGTTCGGGCAGCACTGGAATCGTTGATGGCCCGCGAAGCGTGTGCCAAGGCGACGGCGGACGATATCGAAAAGCTGCAGGGCATCCTTGAACGAAATGCGGCCATGGTGGGATTCGCTGATGAAGCCATGAAATACGGGGTGACACTGCACGCCACCATCGCAGGTATCGCCGGGAATTCGTGGGCACAACGCTTCCATGACCAGATCTCCAGCCAGGTTGAGAGATACCGGCATTTCACCAACAATTCCGGTGAGCGCCGGGAACAGGCTCTTGCCGATCACCGCGTACTCGTGGAAGCCATCGCATCAAAGGAGCCAGACAAGGCGGCGAAGATCGCGTTCGAGCACGTCATCGCCGCCCGTGACGAGACGATGCGTGCCATTTCAGGCGCGGGCCTTGTGGTCGAATGATCGGCGAACTCGGACGACGCTCGTCCACGGCACTCCTGATCCACTCGGCCCTCATCCAGGCCGTCACCTTCCTGGTACGGCCAGCCACCAGCTACCGGGCCCTGGAACTCGATGTCCCCGGGTTTGCACTCGGTCTTCTCGCTGCCAGTTACGCAGTCTTCCCGCTACTCCTCGCGCTGCCGATTGGCGGACTGGTGGATCGCCTCGGTGAGCGTCGGCTCATGGCGATCGGGTCCGCCGTCGTGCTGGGTTGTTCCGCTTTTCTGCTGTTCTTCGGAACGTCCGTTCCCGCGTTGGTGGCCGGAACTGCGCTTCTTGGCGCCGGGCAGTTGGCTTGCGTGGTGGGGCAGCAGGCGGTGGTTGCGAACAATGCGAACTCCACCCGGCTCGATTCGGCCTTCGGGTACCTGACGTTCGCAGCCTCGTTGGGCCAGGCCCTTGGTCCGCTGGCCATTTCGCTGGTAGGCGGCGCTTCTGTGCGGCCTAATACGCAGGCCATCTTCATACTGTCGGTCGGCATGGGCCTGGTGCTGTTCCTGACCACGTTCGTTATCTCCGGCCGAGTCAGTGGCCGGAGGAGCAAGGCCAAAACAGCGGACAGCCCTAAGGGTGGCGCCATGTCCTTGTTGAGAACGCCGGGCGTGGTCCGGGCATTGGCAACGAGCGCCACGGTGCTGGCAGTGGTGGACCTTACGGTGGTCTACTTGCCTGCGCTTGGCGCTGAACGGGGCCTGACTGCGGCCACAGTCGGTCTCATGTTGACTGTTCGCGCCGCGTTCTCGATGGTCTCCCGAATTGGGCTTGGCAACATGTCCCGGAAGTTGGGACGGATGAGGTTGCTGGTCCTGAGCCTTGCGGTTTCCACGGCCTCGCTGGCGGTAGCGGCCATTCCGATGCCCGTATGGCTGCTGTTCATTGTCATGGCATTCCTGGGCCTCGGGCTGGGAATCGGACAACCGCTGACCATGTCCTGGCTCTCAGCCCAAGCGCCCGAAGGGCAACGCGGACGCGCGCTGGCCTTGAGGCTCGCCGGGAACAGAGTGGGCCAAGTTGTCCTGCCGAGCGTCATCGGTGTTGTGGCGGTAGGTCTCGGTGCGGCGGGAGTTTTCCTTGCCTCAGCCGTCGCAGTGGGCGGAACGATGCTGTTGCTGCGCGGGGTGCGGTTGGACGACTGACCGGCATTAGTGCTTGCAATGAGGGCTCATAGAGCCACTAATGCGAGCTAGTTGGGGGGATTACTCCGCGAACAGCGCCGCCAGGTCCTCCGCCGTCAACGAGCCACCAGCCAGGGCGTCGCCTTCCATCACATCCGCGAACAGCTGCGACTTCTTGGCCTTCAGCGCCATGACCTTCTCTTCGATGGTGTCCTTCGCAACCAACCGGTAGACCATAACGTTCCGGGCCTGCCCGATGCGGTGCGTGCGGTCCACGGCCTGTGCCTCGGACGCCGGGTTCCACCACGGATCCAGCAGGAACACATAGTCAGCCTCGGTCAGGTTGAGTCCGAAGCCACCGGCCTTCAGCGAGATCAGGAACACGGGAGCAGCACCGTTCTTGAACTCGCTCACCACATCCCCGCGGTTCCGTGTGCTGCCATCGAGGTAGCAGTACTCCACGCCCTCGGCATCCAAACGCTCACGCACCTTGCCCAGGAATCCCGTGAACTGGCTGAAGATCAGCGCCCTGTGGCCCTCGGAGATCAGGTCTTCCAGCTGTTCGAACAGCACATCGAGCTTGGACGACCGCACTCCTGACAACGAAGAGTCCACCAGTGAAGCATCCAGGCTCAACTGCCGCAGCAACGTCAACGACTGGAAGATCGTGAAGCGGTTCTTGTTGACGTCGTCGATCAGCCCGAGGATCTTCTGCCGCTCACGCTGCAGATGTGTCTGGTAAACCTTCTGGTGCCGCGGGTTGAGCACGACCTCAAGGACCTGCTCCTGCTTGGGCGGCAGATCCTTGATGACCTGCTCTTTGGTGCGGCGCATCATCAGCGGACGGACACGACGCCGGAGCTTGCCCAACTGCGCTGAATCACCGTTCTTTTCAACGGGCTTTTGGTAGTTTTCCGCGAACCGTTTAGGGCTAGGGAACAGCCCGGGCGCCACAATAGACGTCAGCGCCCAGAACTCCATGAGGTTGTTCTCCAGCGGAGTGCCTGTGATGGCCAGTTTGAACCGGGCCGGCAGCTTGCGCGCACACTGGTAAGCCTTGGATTGGTGGTTCTTCACGAACTGCGCCTCGTCCAGCATGAGACCGGCCCATTGGAATGATGCGTAAGCATCGTAATCAATGCGGAACAAGGCATAGGAAGTAATAACGACGTCGGCGCCCGCCAATGCGTCGATGGGTGAAAGGCCGCTCTTGGCGAAGGTTTCACCGACGGTCCGCACCACGAGTCCGGGAGCGAACCGTTGCGCTTCGGCGGCCCAGTTGCTCACCACACTGGTGGGGGCCACCACGAGGAAGGGGGCCCGGGGCGGGCTGTCCGCGGTCATACCGCCGTCAGCCGTATCAGCAGCAGCAGCCATCTCCTTGGCCGCACAGATCAGCGCGATCGCCTGAACGGTCTTACCCAAGCCCATGTCATCCGCCAGCACACCGCCAAGGCTGTGCTTGAACAGGAAGCTGAGCCAGTTGAAACCTTCAAGCTGATACGGACGCAGCTCAGCGTTGAGGCCTGCCGGCAGCGGAAGTCCGGTCACGCCGTCGTCGAGCAGTCCGCCAACAGCTTCGCGCCACGCCGCGGCCTGTTCGTCAACGATGCCGAGCTGCGCGAGTTCGTCCCAGAGCCCGGCCTGGAAGCGGCTGATCTGCAGGGTGCCGTCCTTGTTGTCCGGGTTGTCCTGCAGGGAGCGGGCTTCGTCGATCAACGCACGGAGCTGGTGCAGTTCAGGCAGATCCAGGGAGAAGTAGGCGCCGCTGGGGAGCAGCATGCGGCTCATCCCGGCAGCCAAGGCTGAGAACACCGCGGCAAACGAGACGGGTTCGCCTTCGAGCGTGATGACGATGCCAAGATCGAACCAGTCGCCGCTCGCCGTCTCTTTGGTGGAAATGGAGACGACGGGAGCTTCGGCGGCCTCGCGGTAATCAGCGATGTCGCCGGAGGTCTCAACCACCACATCGGGCAGGTCCTTGAGCGTTGGCAGGACCTCCTCGGTGAAGGCCAGCGTGTCCAGTCCGGAAAGCTCAGCCGAAGCCGCGAGCCGCGGAGTGCCCCAGCCACCCGTGGCCGATTCCGCCAAGGCAGGAACCACGTCCCACGGCCGCCCGAGCGACTCCAGGATCCGGGCTTCCTCCGGGTCATCGCGGTAGCCGCGATCGTCGGGGTGCCGCCACAGCGGCTGAGCGGTGACCAACGTGCCGGACTTGTAATGCCACTCCCAGTGCAGCCGGACCTTATGGTCGGTGCCGTAATTGGCGAGCAGGGAGAGCGTGGGGACCGCCAGAGTTGGGAGTTCAACCGATTCATCCGCTGCCTTGACAGGCGTTGACTGCCGCAGCTTCGGGTAGAACGAGGTCAGGAACCGGCTCTCGTCCTCAGCCGGAATCAAGAGCGTCTCGCCCTCGGTGACAAACTCGAGCAGTTCGTCACTGACGCCGCCCTCAATCGGGGCGAGCGTGATCAGGTTGTTCTGCTGCGGCACCCCGGGCAGGGTTTCGGCACCCGAATGCGTGAAGAAGATCCCGTACGCCGGCTTGCCCAGGAAGCCCACAGTTCCGGCATCGATCTGCTCGCCGCCTACCGTCACCGACGGCGAAAGCTGCAGCCCGCCGTCGGGCGTTTGCTTGTGGTCTTTGGCGCCTGGCGCTTCAAGGCGCGCCAAACTAAGCCCGACGACGGCGGGTTGGGTCTCGACGTGGACAGGCTCACTACCAGCGGCGTGAATGAGCGGAATGCCGGCTTTTGAGGCGTCGGCGAGAAGCGCCCACAGGTTCTTGGCGGCAAAATCGTTCAGGCTCAACCACATGGCGCCCGACGGTTGCTGGCGACCATTGCTGGAACCATGCGCAGCGAGGAAAGTCTGAAGCCACTCGACGTGTGCCTCGTTGAATTCGCGGCGGAAACTGACGTAGCTGAGGTTGTTCCAGGAGACGTCGCCGCGGATCCATTTGCCCTTGGCTCCCATCATGACGGGGCGGGCCTTGAGTTGCCGGACGCTGCGCATGGGGTCGCGGCGGCCTGTGTAGGAGAAGTGGGCGGCCGGTTCCTCAACCTCGAACTGCAGGGCCAACGGAATTCCGGCAGTGCTGGGCGCAGTGCCTGGCTTCGCGATCAGCCTGTTGAGGGCTTGCTCCCATGCCGGCCGGGCGGAACCGCCCTGCTCGGAGGAAACAAGGCGCGAGGTCTGGATTCCGGGTGCTTGCGACAACAGCTGGGCGCGGATGGTCGGGTGGTCCTCAGCCGTGAAAAGCAACGCGGCCACATGCTTGCAATCCTTGCGGACCGGGCAGCTGCAAATTCCTACTGTGCAGCTCCAGCCACTGGGCTTTCGAACCAGCTTTGCCGACGTCGAATACGGTTGCGGACCGGTGCCGCGGACCTTGCCAAGCAAGAGGCCGGTGGCCGAATCGAAAGAAATTCCGCTCACGCGGCTGCCCATGGCATAGGCCAACCCGGCCGCCAAGGAGCGGTCGTTAATGGCAGGAGTCTGAATGGCCAGTTCCCAGGTTTCGTCTGTGTGGGACGGCATGCGTCGGGCTACTTTCGGCAGGAGGTTATCTGCTCAATCTTAGTCAGCAGAAAACGGCTCCCAAACTTCGCCCGCTGTTAACCTCTACCTCGATTGCGGCGCTGCTCCCACGCGTACGTTGAAAGGGTCCGGAGCACCAACAGCTTTCAGCAGTGAGGATTTCCCATGACTACCAACGAGTACCCCGTCGTCCTGAACAAGACCAGCTTCGAAGCCGGCAATGCAGACGTAGTGGATTCCAACGTCAATGTCGTGAACCAGATGTACCAGGAGCTCCTCAACAGCGACGAAATCGCGCCCGCTGCGCTCAACAGCTACTTTGTTGACTTCTACCTGACCCAGGCACTGGCCGGTGGATTCGCCCAGTACGTGTTCACCGCTCCCGAGCGTGAAGAGCTGGACGCCTATGTGCGGGCCGGTTTGGAAGGCATGGGTGCCACACGGCACCTGGACCTGTTCAACCGTACAGCTGCGGCCTTTGATGAGTTGAGCGAGGGCGAGGCCGAGGCCTACCTCGACGGCGACCTGGACGAGTCCGAAACCCCTCTCGCGGCTGTTGTTGTGCTGGACGAGCTGGACGGCGAATTCGAGGCATTGCTGGAAGAGGAAGACATCATCGAACTCAACGCCGCTTACCTCCGGAACCAGTCCGGGTTGTTGGTTCTTTCCGACGGGGAGTTGGAAGCACACATTGCCGGGCGAGTTGCCCTGATTCCAGACCTTGCCGAGCGCCAGGCTGAAGCAGACGAAGAAGCCCTCGCCAACGCGCCCGAGTTCGAGGTCATCATCCGGGAACTGTGCGACGTCGCCGGCTACGCGCTCCGGAAGATCACCATGGGGGACCCCAACTACGAGCACGACGGCGTGAAGACCCTCGCCTGGCACTTCTCCACCGACCACGGCGACTACATCATGGTGGAGGACGACGAGGAAGCCTTCATGATCCACCCGGAGACGAAGGAAATCATCGCTGCCGTGGAGTTCGAGGAGTCCGAGGAGCTCACGGACGCGTAAACCTCACCTCGCCTCGCCTCGCCTCGCCGAGATCGCCGGAACGCTGCGGGATCGCCGTAGCGTTCCGGCGATCCTGGCGCGTTCCCACGACGTCCCGCAGCATGAAATCGGCGTAGCCCGGGGATCTGACCCATGACCCGATGGTAGCCCGAGCGCGTCGTGTACTGTGGGCGAACTTCGCTGGAACACTGCGGCCACGCAGGCAAACCTTCCGCGTTCTCGCACCGTTTCAGCGGTATCGGCGCTCCGTTATCCACATAACGTGCCACGGTGCTTCTGCGATCCCATGTGAGCTCGCCATGCTGAATCGATGGATCCAACACCTACTGAAACCGCCGTCCTGAAAGCCCGTTCACTACCCGAGCGCGGGAACATGTGGCGAACCGACGAGTTGCTCCGCCTTGGTCTCAACAGTCGAGGCATCAAGGCGCTGGTGGACTCCGGTGAGGTGCGTCGTTTGAGGTACGGCTGTTATGTCAGGGCGAGCAGGTGGAACGCCCTGGGTGCGAGAGGACAAGCCAAGGCACGGATTGTGGCGCACGCTCATGGAACCCTGACAACGTCAACGCGTGGCTTCGTCTACAGCCATCTTTCGGCGGCACGACTCCATGGTCTGTTCCTATGGGGTGTGGAGGACAAGGTTCATGTCCTGCACCAAACCAGGCCTTCCTCCGACCGTTGGGGCAGGGATGTCCGGGGACACACAGAAAAGTTCACCGAGGACGACGTCGTGGAGGTTCAAGGGCTGCGTACGACGAGCCTTGAGCGAACCATTTCCGACTGTGCCAGGATGCTTAGTTATCCCAAAGCGCTGGTGATCATGGACCATGGGCTGAGACTGGGGGCAGACACCAGCACACTTTCAAACATGGCTGCGGCGTCTGCCGGAAGGCGGGGAATTCGTACGCTGCGCAAGGCCTTGGACAACGCGGATACCCGCTCCGAGTCTGCGGGCGAAACGCTGACCCGTGAGTTGCTGCAAAGGCTGCGGATTAAGCCACCACAGCCACAATTCGAAGTTCAGTCCCGCTTAGGGCGCCATCGCATGGATTTCGCATGGGACGAGGAAAAGCTGGCCTTGGAGTTCGACGGACGAACCAAATACTTCGACTACAAACCTACGGATGAGGTCATCTTCCAGGAGCGGCGACGGGAGAAGGCACTTGTTGAGGAGGGCTGGCGGTTTATTCGTGTCGAATGGCAGGACCTCTTTCAAGAGCGCGCCTTTAAGGAGCGCATACTTCGGGCGTTCAGGTGATGGTGCCGGGCGTGAGTTCGCGGGAAACCTGCGCGCTCGCAGGGAAGGTTCCGGCTATACGGAAGGGTTCCCGCGAACTCGGCGGCGGAACCCGAACCTCAGTAACCCGACGCAGCCCCCTTGATCATCTCCCCACTCGGGCTGACCAGGTACCAGACACTTTGGACGCCTTGGCCGGTGACATCGCCCGGTGCTTTGTCCTTGGCGTAGTAGTACAGCGGCATGCCATTGAGGGTGACCTGCTTCTTCCCGTCAGGGGTAGCTATGGTTCCCACGGTGCCACTGACGCCTTCAACGGCTGGCTTATCCGACGTCGTCGTGAATACTGGCCAAGCCGTCAGGCAGGCGCCGGTGCAGGCGCTGGTTCCTGAGTCCTTGACGTCCTTGGTGAAGAAGTACAGGCTCATGCCTTTGCTGTCCACCACGATCTGCCCTGCGCTGGAAGATGCAACCTTCATCTCTGCACCCGCGGTGGCGGGACTGGAGGTAGGCGACACGGTGGTGGGTGCCGTCGAGGACGTGGCGGTGGTTGGAGCGGCAGAGGACGTAGTGCTCGTCCCCGGGCTTCCCGCGCAACCGGCAAGAGCCACGGCGAAAACCACTGCGCCGATTCCAACGCTGAGTCTATTTCTCATCTTTAGCTCCTTTGACGGGGCCGGCCGGGATGGGTCGGCGCTAACCCCTACGACGCCAGTGGGGGAAGAATGGTTCAAGCAGCTGAACCTTTTCCGCACGCGCGGCGTCGTATGGGGGTAGGGCAGCAGCAACAGTGCGAAGGAGGTGGCTATGCCGCTGGACGAGGACGTCGTGGCGGCGATTTACCGCGATCACGGCACGGCCCTGAAGCGCTTTGTACTCAGCTGCACGTCGGACGTACACCAGGCCGACGACGTCGTGCAGGAAACCATCCTCAAGGTCTGGCAGCATGCCCCGCAGATCACGGGCAGTCTGCGCAGCTACCTTTTCCGGACGGCCCGCAACGTCATCATCGACAACTACCGGAAGGCCCAGAGGCGCCCTGTTGAGGCAGGCGAGCACGACCTTCCAGACCATGTTGCGACCGAACGCGTTGATGAACTCCTGAACCGCGTCCTCATGGAAGAGGCGCTCCTGCGGCTCAGTCACGAACACCGCGAGGTCCTTGTGGCCCTGCACTACCAGCGGTTCACCGTCAGCGAGGCAGCACTGCAGCTGAACATCCCTGCCGGCACCGTGAAATCCCGGGCTTTCTATGCTGTGAAAGCCCTCCGAACAATCCTTGATGAAATGGGGGTGGAACGATGAACGGCAACTCCGTCCACCAATTGCTGGGCGCATACCTGCTGGGCGGGTTGGACCCCGAGGAAGCCCGCACCTTTGAAGAGCACCTCGCTGGATGTGCCCAGTGCCGGCGCGAACTCGAGCAGTTGGAAAGCCTCCCCGCGCTGCTGGACGCCGTTCCTGCCTCCGACGCCATCGCACTCACCCTCACGGGTACCGCTGGCGCGCTCTCACCCTTGGAACCGGGCCGGGAAGCTCTGCCGCAGAAAATCCTGATTGATCTTTCGGCACGTAGGAGAAAATCACGACGGCGGTGGGTGGCTTTCGTGGGGGCAGTCGCCGCTGCGTGCCTGGCACTTGGTTTCCTTGCGGGTCCGCTGCTGAACCAGCCACCAAAACCGGATGCCAGTTACTCGGTACAGTCCGAAACGGGGCTGCAGCTGACAGTAGGCATGGTGAAGAAGGCCTGGGGCACGGAGCTTGAGGTTGAAGGCAGGAGCATGCCGCTTGAAGGAACGCTTTACCTGTGGGTGAAGGGCCGGGATGGAGCGGAAGAGCGCACCTGCGGTTGGACAGCAACGCCGAGTGGTCGCATCAAGATCACTGGGGCTACGCCCGTGCAGCTTGGCGGCATAGCCGGTGTTGAGCTCCGGGATGAAGCCGAAAAGACAGTGGCCTCAATTTCGGTGCCGTAGATTTCAGTACCGTAGATTCGCCCGCAACTCGGCTACAAGTGCGGGGTCTTCGCAGGCGCGTGCAAATGCTTCGATCCGGCGTTCAATTTCGCGGCCCAACAACCAGCTTCCGATTCTCTCTGCCATGGGCTTCAGCCAGGCCGGGCGGCAGGAAAAGGTGTACTTCCAGACTGCCCGGGTGCCGCCGTCGTCGGGGGTGAACCGCCAGCCACCGCCGAAGTTCCCGAAGAACCAAGGCCCGGACACCATGGTCATCCCTACATTTCGGGGCGGGGTGTAGGAGACGTACTCGCTGACCATTTTCAGTCCCATGCGGGACACGGTTCGTGTACGCACGCCCTTGCCTGCTGCCTTGGCTCCGTCCACGAAGCTTTGGGCCGAAATGAACGGATCCCATCTGAGCCTGAATTCACCAGTGGTCTGCGAGAGTGCGAAAGCTGTTTCGGGATCCAAACGGATGAACCGCTCGGCGCGGACCTGTGGCATTCAGGACCCCTGCCCTGAACCAAGCACCAGGAGCACCATGAAGGCAACACCAAAAACGTTGACCGCCATGATAGCCAGACCGATGATCCCCGTAATGCGTCCGGCGTTCATGCGCCCAGCCCGAAATACGGCGATGAGCCCACTGACGACGGACACAACGGCAAGAACCACCGCAATCACCGCCAGAATAAGCGCACTGAACCACCACACGTCGTTGCCCGGGTTGTAGCGGCTCATCGCCGAAGCGACGGCGGCGACGCCCAGCGGAATGCTGACCACGGCGGCGACGGGCGAAAGCACTGCCGCGACGATGCTTGTGATGCCGGCACCCAACCCGGGTGTCCTGGACCGTTGAGGCTGCTGGTAGTGGTCAATCGATGGCTGATAGCTCATATTTCCCCCAAAGTACGTTGGCTAGATCTTGCGATACGTGAGGTCGAAAATCATTCGCCCGGCCTCGTGGGCTTTGTTCTCAAAGCTCGTGCGGATACGGCCCTCGAACCGGGGAGCCCAGCCGCCTTCCTCGTCCACGCCCTCGTTCGGCCCCGTGTGCTCAGTGCTGACAGGTGCCCGGCCTTCCCGCACGGGCGCCCCTCCAACAACGGACTCGACGCCGGACTGCCACACTTGCGTCAGCGGGCTCTCCTCACCACTGCGCTCGCCTTCGTGCATGTTCTCGAATTCCGTCGAGCCTGCCAGGACATCGCGGACGTGTACGGCGTAGTTGGACCAGTCGGTGGCAATGCGCCAGTAGCCACCCTTTTCCAGCGCCTTGGCAGCCACGGAAGCGAAAGCCGGCTGGATGAGGCGGCGCTTGTGATGCCGTGCTTTGTGCCAGGGATCGGGGAAGAATACCCAGAGCTCACTGACCGAACCGGCGGGAAGCATCGACTCCAAGACCTCGGGCGCATTGGCTTCCACCACCCGGACGTTGGTCAGGCCACGGCTGTTGATCTTGATGATGGTGTTTGCCAGCCCGGGCGTGTAAACCTCCACGGCCAGAAAGTCCTTGTCCGGATTCTGTTCGGCAGCATGGACCACTGCATCACCCAGACCCGAGCCGATCTCGACGATCAGGGGAGCTTTGCGCCCAAACACGGCCTCGGCGTCGAACGTGTAATCGGGGTGCACCGACGTGTTGGCGACGTGGCGCGGAACCTGGACGGCCCAGCGCTCGGCGTGCTCCTCCCACGCGGCCTGCCTGCGTCCCTGCAAACGGGTACCGCGGCGCACGAAGCTGACCGGCCGGCCACCGTAGGTTCCGAAGGAAGCCTGGCTACCGGGTGTGACTGGTCGGGGGGAATCTGGGGTTTCACTCATCGTTTCCAGAATACTTCGGTTCGGTCGGGGCAGCTGGCTGGCTCAGACGAGGCTGGATCCGTGCTCCGGCGTCAAAACAGGATCATGATGCGGTGCGTGGTAGAAATCCAGGCAGCAACAATTGCAACGTCCAGCCCGAGAACGCCCAGCCCGGCAATTCCTGTGAACCACGCCTTGGTGTGCCGCCCGGTTGGCGTGGGTCGTCGAGCCAGCGCCACCGATGCCGTGCCGAGTACCAAAGAAACAAAGCCGCACAGGGCCGGGAGGCTCCACAATACGGTCGGGGCAATCCAATCGTAAGGTCCCGCCTCAGAGGGTGGCCTGGTGAAAAACGCAACCAATAACGCCGCAGGCAATGTGACGTTCAGGTGTAAGAGCGCAGCAACGGCAAAGACGAGGCTGCCAATTCCTGCGTTTAGCCCAGGGGGCTGCTTTGGCGGGACGAGAACATATCCGATCGACGCCTCCGACTTTTTCGGGTTCGACGATGTTGGCGGGCGCAAAGAAGTTTGGTTCATGCCCTCAACGCTATGGACGCCGATGCGGCACAGACAGAGGTAATCCGGCGTATGTGGACAATCTTGCCGGCCTTCAACCCCGGTCACCTCACGCCCATAGGCAGCAGATCGGACACGGCTGACAGAATAGGACGTGTGACCTCCTCGAAGACTCCCGGCTACGCAGAGAAACCGGTCCTCCCCGAAATTGCAGTCGACGCTGAGATCGACGACGTCCCGCCGGCACCCCCTACGCAGCTGCGCTCCAAGAGGGGACTCGTCTACCTGGGCATCTGCTTGGTGCTGATCGGTTTGAACCTGCGGACGGTCTTCTCGAGCTTCTCAGCTGTCCTTCCGGAAATAACGTCCGACGCCGGCCTGCCGGGCTGGGCGATGGTGGTCCTGACTACCGTGCCCGTGACGTTGCTGGGTGTCTTCGCACCTCTCGCCCCGATCCTGGCTCGCCGTTTCGGTGCAGAACGGGTGCTGCTGGGAGCAATGGCTGTCCTTACAGCAGGATTGCTTCTACGGCCCGTGGACGTCCCGGGAGTGGGCCACCTGCCCACGCTTCTCGTAGGTACTGCAGCTTGCGGAGCGGCGATCGCGCTCTGCAACGTACTCCTGCCGGGCGTGGTCAAAAGGGATTTCCCGCACCGGCTTGGGCTCATGGGTGGCCTGTACACCACGGCAATCTGCGCCTCCGCAGCCCTTGGTGCAGGCTTCACGTATCCGGTTTTTGCGGCAACCGGCCAGTGGACTTCGGCGCTGTGGTCCTGGGCGCTGCCTGCCGCCGTCGTGCTTTTGCTCTTCCTTCCGCTGGCCGTCCGCCAGCACCCCGTACGGCACCACGCTGTGAGCGGCGGAGTCAACGTGTGGAGGTCCGCGGTGGCGTGGCAGGTGACTTTGTTCATGGTGCTGCAGGCCATGATGTCGTTCAGCGTGTTCGCTTGGCTGGCGCCGATCCTGAGGGACCGCGGCGTTGATGGCGGAACCGCGGGATTGATTGTTTCGGTGTCGATCGTCCTGCAGATGCTCGGTTCACTCTTCGCCCCTGCCTTGGCCACGCGGTTCAGTGACCAGCGGGTCATCAACACCGTAGTGGCCCTGATGACCGGCGGCGGCTTCGCCCTCAGCATCTTCGGTCCCACTGGGCTGATCTGGATCTGGACCGGACTGCTGGGCCTCGGCCAGGGATCGCTCACCGCGGTTGCCCTCACCATGATCATGGTCCGCACACGCGATGCCCATACCGCTGCGCACCTGTCCGGGATGATGCAGGGTGTTGGCTACGGAGTGGGATCGGTGGGAACGCTGCTCGTGGGACAACTGCACCAAGCCACGGGCGGATTCGCGGCGGCGGGAATCCTGTTCCTTGTGGTCGGAGCGCTGGCTGCCTTCTTCGGCTATCGGGCAGGCCGCAACAAGTTCGTCTAACCAACTAGGGGACAGCACATGTCGTAATGAGGGCTCATAGCGACGTGTGCTGTCCCCTAGACGATATGTATGGGCTGGCTGCGGTTTGGCTGGTTGGTTTCCTTCTGAGGGGGCGATTGTCGCCGGGCAAGGTTTCGGAGCGCCAGCTTTGGGCGGGCCTTCGGGGGGTTTGTTTGTTGATGGCGCTCCGGAGCCTTGCCCGGCCGGGTCTGGCCCGTATCAGAAGGACGTGTGGGGTGGGGGTTCCGGCGGGCCAGGGCTATGGGTGTGGGGCTGGAACCTTCTCTTCAAAGCATCCCGTGGGTTGCCCCAGACTCGTTTTAGGGGGGTAGAGCCACATTTGAAGTTTGGAGGTTCCAGCTATGTTTGAGCGTACTCATGTGGGCTTGGATGTCCACGCTTTGACTGTCGTCGCGTGCGCGATTGATGGTCAGACCGGCGAGATTTCCCGGGCACGGCTGACGCCGGACCATCAGGAGATTCTGGGATGGATCAAGACACTGCCGGGCCCGTGCCAGGTGGTGTATGAGGCCGGTCCTACCGGTTTTCCGCTGGCAAGGGCTTTGCTGGCTGCTGGGATCGAGTGTCTGGTCGCGGCTCCCTCGAAACTCCAACGCCCGCCCGGGGACAGGGTCAAAACAGACCGCAACGATGCCTTGCATCTGGCCCGGTTGTTGAAACTGGACCAGATCACCGAGGTCACGGTCCCGAGCCCCTCTCAGGAAGCTGCCCGGGACTTGGTCCGTGCCCGCGAGGATATCCGTGGTGATCTGATGCGCGCCCGGCACCGGGTTTCCAAACTCCTGCTGCGCCAAGGCATCCACTACACCGGCGGCAGAACCTGGACCCATGAGCACTTGTCCTGGCTCTACTCCCAGAACTTTGACTCACCGGCACTGCAACTGGCCTACGACCTCGCCGTGGAGTCCGTCATTGAAACACTTGTCCGCCGTGACAGGGCCGATCAAGCCATCCGGACCATGGCCTATGACAGCGAATACACTCCCGTGGTGCGCTCTTTGGAGTGCTTGCGGGGTGTCTCCACGCTGACAGCGTTCGGTCTGGCCGTCGAAATCGGCGACTGGACCCGCTTTACCGGCTCGACGATAGGCGCGTATCTCGGACTCGTTCCCAGCGAGAGTTCATCTGGCGGGCACCGCTCCCAGGGATCCATCACGAAAACAGGCAACACCCACGCCCGCAGGCTCCTGGTCGAAGCGGCCTGGCACCACCGCCGCGCCTACACCCACCCCTCCAAAGAGCTGCTGTCCCGTTGGGAAGCGGCAACCCCCTGGGCAAGAGCCCGTGGCAAAGCCGGCAACAAACGCCTCCACGAACGCTGGCTCGTTTACCAGGAACACCGGAAACGTCCCGTGATCGCCGATGTCGCGATCGCCCGCGAACTTGCCGGGTGGTGCTGGTCACTGGCCAGTGAAGCCCAACGGACAACGCAACACCAAAACCTCTAAACGTCCGGGGGAGCACCCGCACAAAAGGAGGGGACCACCGGTTACACCGGCAGCGCTTGGAGCAACCCGCGACCCAACTATGGGCAACCATCAAGGCCACGCCCGATCCCTAGAGAAGCGATAATCTCCAGGCCGGACACCTCGTCCTGCGGTAATCAACCCGCGCATATTAGTCTGACCACGCCGTCGCCAACGACACGCTGGACCCCCCGAACACAAGCACACCCCCGGACCAAAAAGGAAGCGACCCCGGAACCAACCCGGGATCGCTTCCCCACGCCCATTGACAAACGAAACTACATATTAGTTGGGAAGCTGGGAGAAGCTAGTGCGTCAGGTCCTTGCCCTTGGTCTCGGGGATCGAGAAGGCGAACGCGATGCCGATCACCAGCAGGATCACTGCGTACACGTTGAACAAATAACCCTGGCCAATGCTGGCGAGCCAGGTCTGGAGGTACGGAGCCGTGCCACCGAAGGCAGCGACGCAGATGGAGTACGGGACACCGACGCCAACGGTGCGGATGTGCGTCGGGAACAGCTCGGCGTAGACGGCCGGGACAATGGACGCGCTGCCAGCGATGAAGAACAGCATCACGGACATGGACACGGTCAGCTGCCACGGCGAATCCTTGAGCAGCCACGTCATGGGGAAGTGCATGATCATGGCACCGATGGACGAACCTATCAGCACAGGCTTGCGGCCAATACGGTCGGACAGCTTGCCCCAGAACGGGAGTGCGGCGATGAATACGACATTGGCGATCACGCCGGCCCAGAGTGCCGCGCCGCGGTCCATCTTCAACGTGGTGGCTGCATAGCTCGGTGCCACGACGCCCCAGATGTAGTAGACCACCGTGAGGCCAACCGTGAGGCCGATGACCTGCAGTGCCTGCTTGCGATACTTCACGATCTGCGGCCACATCGGCAAGCGCTTTTCCTTGGGTGTCTCGGCCTCGAAGGCATGGGTTTCCTTCATTTTGGCCCGCATGAACAGGGCATAGATGCCAAGCGCGCCACCGATGAGGAACGGAATGCGCCAACCCCAGGCGCTCATGTCGTCCTTGGACAGGACAGCGGTGAGAATCGCGCCAAGCAGGGTTCCTGCGAGAATGCCGGCGGTGCCGGACGTGTAGATGAGCGTCGCCCAGAAGCCGCGCTTTTCCTTGGGTGCCATCTCGGACAGGTACGTTTGCGACGACGGCAGCTCACCACCGTGGGCAAGGCCCTGGATGAGCCTGGCAAGCAGGAGCATCACAGATGCGAACGCGCCCACAGCCTGGAACGTCGGAGCGATGCCGATGAGGAGGCTGCCGAGAGCGCCGAGGGCAACCGCTACCGTCATGGACGTCTTGCGGCCGATGCGGTCGCCGATCCAGCCGAATACGAAACCGCCAAACGGCCGGGCAACAAACCCGACGGCGAAGATCGCCAAAGTGGACAGCACAGCTGATGTGGGGTCGGCCTGGCTGAACAAGGCACTCGCGATGAACGGCGAGAACGTAGCGTAGATAGCCCAGTCGTACCATTCAACGGCGTTGCCGATGCCGGTTCCCACGAGCGTGCGCAGGTGGGATTTGTGGACCTTGACTTCGGTGGACGTTCCAACGGTGGCGGTCATGTGTTTCTCCAAGGTGGGATAGGGCAGGGAGTTAGTTGGCGGCGGCGAGGGCGGCGATGCGGGATACGGCGAGTTCGGCGTACAGGGCGGCGCCGTCGGTGAGGACGCCGTCGTCGAACGTCGCGTAAGGCGAGTGGTTGAAGGGCGACGTCGCGTGGTCGGTGCCGGGGGCAGCGGCACTGAGCCCGACGAAGGTTCCCGGGACTTCGGCCAGCACACGGGAGAAGTCTTCGGAACCACTCAAGGGAGTAGCCATCCGCGTCAGGCGGGACTCGCCGAACATGCCGGCGATGACCTTTTCCGCGGTGTTCGTCTCGTCCTCATCGTTGATAGTGAGGGGGTATTCCTGTTGGTAGTCCACATCAACCTCCAGGCCGTGGGCTGCAGCGATGCCTTGGAGCAGCTTGGGTACTACATCCATCATCTTCTGCCGTGACGCTTCGGAGAAGGTCCTGATGGTGGCTTCGATACGGGCGGTCTCCGGGATCACGTTCCGCTTGGTTCCGGCGTGGAGCACGCCGACGGTGAGGACAACGGGGTCGAACATGTTGAACTGGCGGGTCACCATGACCTGGAGGGCCGTGACCATTTCTGCGGCAGCGGTCACGGGGTCCTTGGCCGAATGGGGTGACGAGCCGTGACCGCCTGCGCCAAGCACGGTCACCACGAGCCCGTCCGAGGAACTAAGCATCACACCGTTCTTGGTGACGAACTGGCCGTGCGGTTCCAGCGAGGAAAACACATGCATTGCGTAGGCCGTGTCAGCGCGGCGGCCGGCAGCGTCCAGGACGCCTTCGTTGATCATGTAGCTCGCGCCGTCGTAGCCTTCTTCGCCGGGCTGGAACATGAGGACGACGTCGCCGGCCAGCTGATCGCGACGCTCAGCCAGCAGGGTGGCGGCTCCGGCGAGCATGGACGTGTGGAGGTCGTGACCGCAGGCGTGCATGGCGCCATCGATCCTGGAGGTGTAGTCAACTCCGGTGGTCTCCTGGACTGGAAGGCCGTCCATGTCTGCGCGCAACAACACCACGGGCTTCTCGGCCGACGCGTAAGCCGCGCCACCGCGGAGGACTGCGGTGACAGACGTCGTGTCCTTGCCCAGGGTGATCTCGTACGGGAGTCCATCCAGCGCCTTCAGCACCTTTTCCTGAGTGCGGGGGAGCTGCAGGCCGATCTCCGGTTCGCGGTGGAGGTCGTGGCGGAGGCGGACAATGTCGTTCTGCAGTTCCTTGGCGTCGGCCGCGATGGTCATGTGTTCTCCTGGTGTGCTCGGCTACAGGTCCTTATTGCAATTCTGTGGTGACTTGACTCACAATCTCGAAAACATCTATAAAAATGCATGAATCTCTCAAGAACGCAGGATTCATGCATCGTTTGCGAGAATGAACTCATGGAACTCAGTGAAGAGGATTTGCGCCTCATCAATGCCCTGCAGATTTCGCCCCGCATCAGCTGGTCCGACGCCGGCGAAGTCCTGGGCGTCCACGCCACAACCTTGGCCGCGCGGTGGGACCGCCTGAAGGCTGCCGGTGCGGCCTGGACTACGGCGCATCTCATGGGCGATCCGAAGAACATGTGCCTTGCCATGGTGGACATCGACTGCGAAATGGATCTCCGGCCGCAGGTCACGGCAGCCCTGGCAGAACTCGCCGAAGTCATCACTGTGGAAGAAGCGGCCAGTAACCGCGACCTCACGCTCACTGTCATCACCCAGGACCTCGATCAGTTCAGCACCAGCCTGCTGCCAAGACTCAAGGAAGTCCGGGGGCTTACGAAGTACCACACGTCGCTGTGTACCCGCATCCACACCAGCGGCTATGCGTGGCGGCTGAATGTGCTCACCAAAGGGGAACAGCAGGCGCTCCGGGCGATGGCGGGGCCCGAATCGGCCAACCCATCCGCTCCGGACGCCATCGTCGTGCCGCTGCCCGAGAGTCATCTGGCGCTCATCCCGTTCCTCGCACGCGATGGCCGCGCTTCTGCTGCTGAGATCGCCCGGGCCTTGGGGCGGCATCCTGCTACCGTGCAACGCCAGTTGGGGCGGGTGCTAAGCAGCAGGATGCTCTCCTTCCGCTGCGAGATCGCCCAGAAATTTTCCGGTTATCCCATTACCGTCCAATGGTTCGCGAACGTTCCCGCCGGCCAGCACGAAGCGGCAGCAACGGAACTGCGTTCTGTCAGGAATGTCAGGTTCTCCGCGTCCACCACCGGCCGCACCAACTTCACCATGATCATGTGGCTGCGCTCGCTGGCGGAGGTCATGGAAATGGAACTTGCCATCCAGCAGCGCATCCCGGGCATCGAACTCGTTGAGAGCGTGGTCATGTTAAATACGGCCAAACGGGTTGGCTGGATGCTGAACCCGGACTCGACGGCCACCGGGACAGTGGTGGCGCCCTATGGGGAACTGCTGCCGGAAACAGCCTGACTGGTTGCCTGGGGCTTGGTTGGTTGCGGAGGTTAACGACGACGGCGACGCCGCCTGGGTGCCGTTGCCCGCCGTAACGGCCGCGCTAGAGAAGCCGAGTTAGAGCGAAGCCGTGTCAGAGAAGCCGCGTCAGAGATGCTTCGTCGCCCTGAGTACAGTGTCCAAGATCGTGGCCGTCTCGCCGTCCGGACCCGTGATGGTGCGTTCCCGCGAAGTCAGAACGTTGACGAACCACGGCTCGCGGTCCAGGCGGAGCGCGCCAGCCAACTGTTCCGGCGTGAAGAACATGCCCGTCTCGTGGTGGTGGCTCCATGGAGCGAGTCCATGGGGGTGATGGCCGACCACCAGCAACGTGCCGCCCGGGGCCACCGCCGCTGCTGCTGATGCCGCGGAGTCACGCCACGGCAGGAGAGGGGAGTGGAGGAACTGTGCGGAAACGAGGTCGAAGACGGGCTCCGGCTTCCATTCGGCAAGGTCCTGCTGCTGCCAGGTGATCCGGTGGGCGTGGCCGGATTCCGCTGCATGGGCAGCCGCACGTTCAAGCGCGACGGCGGACACATCCATTCCGGTGACCGTCCAGCCCTGCCCGGCGAGCCAGATAGCGTCTGCACCCTCGCCGCAGCCAAGGTCCAGGGCGGTTCCAGCGCGGAGACCGGCGGCTTCGGCGACCAATTGTGGATTAGGGTTCCCGCTCCAGATCTTCGGGCGCTCGCGGTACATCCCGTCCCACATATCCACGGCGTTGTCGGCATCTTCGTGCAAGTTCAAGCGTCCTTGCTGGTCGCCGCGCTGGTGGGTGTCCTGGTGCGCGCCGCCCGAGGCGCGGTGAGTGCCGCCGTCGTGAGTGTGTTCAGCCATAACCCAAGCGTGCCGTGAGCTGCCTGCTTAGGCAACGCCTGTTGCTGTTTCGGCAAAACCACACATACGAACACTAAGATCTGGTTTTTCCATTTGATGGTGACTAGCCTTTGATCCAAGCGCCGGACTCAAGTCAGTGGCGCATGAAACCGGGGGGATTCATGATGTTACGGACGCCTGCTTTCCGTGCGCGTGCCGTTTTTGTGGCGTTCGTAGCGGCCTTTGCACTCATGGCTTCAGGGCTGCCCGCCCAGGCCAATCCGCTAAACCCCGACGCCGTTGCCACAGTCGCTGCACCGTCCATCGCTGCACCAACCGTCACCGCGCCGATGGCAACTTTCGGGACGCCGTCGAAGATCGAGGTCCCCAGCCCGCACTTCGTCGAGGTGAGCCCCGATGGCAGCAAGCTGTTCACAGTGTCCGCATCCGGCGCGTTCACATCGATTGATGTTGCCACCGACACCGTGACAGCGGGCATGGATGTCCGGGATGTTACGGCCATGGAGGTCAGCCCCGACGGCGCCAAGGTGTTCCTCGCAACCAGCGAGCTCCAGGAGCATTTCCTGACCGTGGTGGACACCGCCTCCCTGGTGGTGGCGGACATACCCGTGGACGGCCCGGTCTTCAGCCTGGCATTTACTCCTGACTCATCCAGTGTTTACGCGGCTGTGTACGGCACTCCGGCGGACACAGGTTCGACGCCGGGAACCGTTGCGGTCATCGATGTGGCGGCGGCGTCCGTGGTTTCCTCCATTCCCGTTGGCCGTGAGCCAACGCAGATTCTTGTGACGCCGAACGGGGCCACGGCCTTCGCCCTGAACCTCTTGGACCAGTCGGTCTCCGCCATTGAGACGTCTACAAACACCGTGACCAGCACCATTCCGCTCGGGGGAACGTCAACCGGAGGGTCCATGTCCCCGGACGGATCAAAGCTGTATTACCCCAAGCTCGAAGGCGGCATCGCCATCGTAAGCGTCACCACGAATACCGTGATCGGGGAAGTGCAAACTCAAGCCGTGGCCACGGCGCCAAGCTTCACTCCAGATGGGTCGCGGGCGTTCGTCGTGGACCAGATTTCCAATGACAATTACGTGGCTGAAGTCGATCTGCAGGGCAATTCACTGACGCGGGTCGGCCTCGGTGACGGCCCGGTCATGAACATGGGATCCCTCTCTGTCCAGGTCAGTCCGGACGGTGGGCGGCTCTATGTGCTGGGCCACGACATCAACGTGCTCAGCCTGCCGACGCTCAAACCGGCAGGAGTCATCAACTTGGAGGACGGGTTGCTTCCCCGCCAGTTGGTCATGGCTCCGGACAGCTCCAAAGGGTACGTCATTCCGGGAAACCAAGGAGACTACCTTGTGGCGGTTTCCACTCCACAGCCGGAGAACGTGTGGAAGGACTACAACTCCGACGGTGCCACGGACGTTCTGGCACGGGACTCATCCGGCGCCCTGTGGCTGTATCCCGGAAACGGCAACAAAGGCTGGCTGCCCCGCTCACAGGTTGGTTCGGGTTGGAACATCATGAACCTGTTGATGGCATCAGGCGACTTTGACGGAGACACCAAACCGGACGTCCTGGCCCGCGACGAGGCTGGCGATTTGTGGCTGTATCCGGGCGACGGCAATTCTGATTGGCTGCCCCGCTCCAAAGTCGGCATCGGCTGGAACGCGATGACCGCCGTCGTGGCCCCTGGCGATTTTGATGATGATGGCAAAGCCGATGTCCTTGCCAGGGATAGTGCCGGTGACCTCTGGCTGTATCCGGGGAACGGCTCGGGTGGGTGGCTGCCGAGATCGAAGGTGGGTACGAACTGGAACGTGATGACGGCCATTATGGGCCCGGGGAACCTCCGCTACCCGGGGCGCGACATCCTTGCCCGCGATACCTGGGGCACGCTGTTTCTCTACGAACCCGACGGCTTGGGTGGTTGGTACCCACCCTTGCTGGTTGGCATCGAGTGGAATGTTATGTCGGCAATCGTCACCCCAGGCGACTTCGACAGCGACGACATGCCGGACATCCTTGCCCGCGACGCCAGCGGCACTCTGTGGCTCTACCCGGGGCAGGGCTTCGGGGGATATTCGCCGCGGGTACAGGTGGGAGTGGGCTGGAATGTCATGACGGCGATCATCTAATGGGATTATCCGGACTGGTTCCAACGTTGCGCTCCCGCTCCGGCGGCCCCGAGTTCGTCGGCAGGGTTCTGAAGCGTGCACGACTTCAGGCTCAGGCAACCACAGCCGATGCATCCGTCCAGATCATTCCGCAGGTGTTGCAGCGCGGCAATCCGTTGGTCGAGTTCCTTGCGCCACCGCGACGATAACCGTGTCCAGTCCCGTTTGGTGGGCGTCCGCCCGTTCGGCAGGGAATCCAGCGCCTCGCGGATGTCCTTCAGGGGAAGGCCGACTCTTTGAGAAGTCTTGATGAAAGCCACCCGCCGCAGCGTTTCGCGCCGGTACCGCCGCTGGTTGCCGGCCGTGCGCTCAGCTGCGATGAGCCCGTTGCGTTCGTAGAAGTGCAGGGCCGACGGCGATACTCCGCTCCGCTCGGAAAGCTCACCAATGCTGAGGGGGCGATGGGCGCTGCCTGGAACTTGCGGCATGGCTGGTCCTCCAGTGGTGGGCGTGGTGGATTGACCTCAACATTAGTTGAGGTTCTAGGGTAACGTCCATGACCTCTGACTCCTCAACGGCCGGAATACTCCGCCGCCCCTACCTACTGGCTACCGTCGGTGCTTGCGCGCTCGTCTTCCTCAGCGCCTTCGAGTCCTTGGCGGTTACCACCATCATGCCGCTCGTCAGCCGGGACCTGGACGGAGCCAGTCTTTATGCGCTGGCCTTCGCCGGCCCGCTGGCAACGGGCGTGATGGGCATGGTGGCGGCAGGCAACTGGTCCGATCGTCGGGGGCCGGCGGCACCGCTATACGGGTCGGTGGCGCTCTTCGTTGCCGGCCTGCTGATCGCCGGAACGGCCGGGAGCATGGAGGTCCTGGTGCTTGGGCGGCTCGTGCAGGGACTTGGGGGCGGTGCCATGACCGTGGCCTTGTACGTGCTGGTAGCCCGCGTCTACCCGCCGGTGCTGCATCCCAAGATCTTTGCTGCGTTTGCTGCTTCCTGGGTCATCCCTTCCCTGGTGGGTCCGTTCGCTGCAGGCATCGTGGCACAGCTCAGCAGTTGGCACTGGGTATTCCTTGGCGTGGTGGGGCTGGTTGTTCCGGCGCTGCTGATGGTGGTGCCAGCCGTGCGGGGGATGGCTCCCGACGCCGAAACAGATAAACAGCCTGTCCCGTGGGCTTTCGGACGCATGGGGTGGGCGGCGCTGGCTGCCCTGACCGTCCTCGCACTGAACCTTTCAGCGGAGGTTCCGGGCGTGGGCGGGGTGATTGCCGTCGTCGCGCTTGTCCTTGCTGTGGTGGCGGTACGGCCGTTGGTCCCGCGCGGAACACTGCTTGCCCGGCGAGGTCTTCCCAGCGTGATCCTCACCCGCGGGTTGGCGTCGGCGGCGTTTTTCGGCGCGGAGGTTTACCTGCCGTACCTGCTGACCGAACAGTATGCTTTCACGCCGACATTTGCCGGGCTCACGCTGACCGGTGCTGCGCTCGCCTGGGCAGGGGCGTCCGCTCTTCAGGGCCGGTTGGGTTCCAAGCTGGCTGATGCCCTCGCCGTGAAGATTGGGGCCGCACTGGTACTGGTGGCCATAGTTCTGGCCCTGGTGACAGCGGCGTTGGCGCTGCCGGCGGCCATCGCCATTGGCGGCTGGATCCTGGCAGGCGGCGGCATGGGGCTCATGTACCCGCGGCTGAGCGTCATGACATTGGCTCTCTCCACCCCCGATAACCAAGGCTTCAACAGCGCAGCGATGTCCATCTCCGATTCCCTGGGCGGCGCCTTGGCCCTCGCCGCCACGGGACTCGTCTTCGCGGCATTTACGACGACGAACCCGTTTGCGGGGGTCTTCGCGCTGACGGCGGTGATCGCCGTCGTCGGGGTTCTTGTAGCGCCACGCGTCGCCGCTCATGCCACCGCATCCGCATCCCGGGACGCCGCACCGGAACTCTCACTCACACACCCCAACTAATATGTAGTTTCGTTTGTCAATGGGCGTGGGGAAGCGATCCCGGGTTGGTTCCGGGGTCGCTTCCTTTTTGGTCCGGGGGTGTGCTTGTGTTCGGGGGGTCCAGCGTGTCGTTGGCGACGGCGTGGTCAGACTAATATGCGCGGGTTGATTACCGCAGGACGAGGTGTCCGGCCTGGAGATTATCGCTTCTCTAGGGATCGGGCGTGGCCTTGATGGTTGCCCATAGTTGGGTCGCGGGTTGCTCCAAGCGCTGCCGGTGTAACCGGTGGTCCCCTCCTTTTGTGCGGGTGCTCCCCCGGACGTTTAGAGGTTTTGGTGTTGCGTTGTCCGTTGGGCTTCACTGGCCAGTGACCAGCACCACCCGGCAAGTTCGCGGGCGATCGCGACATCGGCGATCACGGGACGTTTCCGGTGTTCCTGGTAAACGAGCCAGCGTTCGTGGAGGCGTTTGTTGCCGGCTTTGCCACGGGCTCTTGCCCAGGGGGTTGCCGCTTCCCAACGGGACAGCAGCTCTTTGGAGGGGTGGGTGTAGGCGCGGCGGTGGTGCCAGGCCGCTTCGACCAGGAGCCTGCGGGCGTGGGTGTTGCCTGTTTTCGTGATGGATCCCTGGGAGCGGTGCCCGCCAGATGAACTCTCGCTGGGAACGAGTCCGAGATACGCGCCTATCGTCGAGCCGGTAAAGCGGGTCCAGTCGCCGATTTCGACGGCCAGACCGAACGCTGTCAGCGTGGAGACACCCCGCAAGCACTCCAAAGAGCGCACCACGGGAGTGTATTCGCTGTCATAGGCCATGGTCCGGATGGCTTGATCGGCCCTGTCACGGCGGACAAGTGTTTCAATGACGGACTCCACGGCGAGGTCGTAGGCCAGTTGCAGTGCCGGTGAGTCAAAGTTCTGGGAGTAGAGCCAGGACAAGTGCTCATGGGTCCAGGTTCTGCCGCCGGTGTAGTGGATGCCTTGGCGCAGCAGGAGTTTGGAAACCCGGTGCCGGGCGCGCATCAGATCACCACGGATATCCTCGCGGGCACGGACCAAGTCCCGGGCAGCTTCCTGAGAGGGGCTCGGGACCGTGACCTCGGTGATCTGGTCCAGTTTCAACAACCGGGCCAGATGCAAGGCATCGTTGCGGTCTGTTTTGACCCTGTCCCCGGGCGGGCGTTGGAGTTTCGAGGGAGCCGCGACCAGACACTCGATCCCAGCAGCCAGCAAAGCCCTTGCCAGCGGAAAACCGGTAGGACCGGCCTCATACACCACCTGGCACGGGCCCGGCAGTGTCTTGATCCATCCCAGAATCTCCTGATGGTCCGGCGTCAGCCGTGCCCGGGAAATCTCGCCGGTCTGACCATCAATCGCGCACGCGACGACAGTCAAAGCGTGGACATCCAAGCCCACATGAGTACGCTCAAACATAGCTGGAACCTCCAAACTTCAAATGTGGCTCTACCCCCCTAAAACGAGTCTGGGGCAACCCACGGGATGCTTTGAAGAGAAGGTTCCAGCCCCACACCCATAGCCCTGGCCCGCCGGAACCCCCACCCCACACGTCCTTCTGATACGGGCCAGACCCGGCCGGGCAAGGCTCCGGAGCGCCATCAACAAACAAACCCCCCGAAGGCCCGCCCAAAGCTGGCGCTCCGAAACCTTGCCCGGCGACAATCGCCCCCTCAGAAGGAAACCAACCAGCCAAACCGCAGCCAGCCCATACATATCGTCTAGGTCGCATTTAAGCGCGTTTTGAGGGCTCATAACGCGCTTAATTGCGACCTAGTTGGGCGGGCGGACGCGAACGTGACCAGCCCTGATGCAAGGCTCCGCGTCCAACACTGCTAGACTGGGAACACTTGATGTGCGGTGACGCCCTGAAGCAGGTGGCCCAACAGGCTACGCAGCGGGGCATTTTTCATGTGAGAGGCACATCCTGCGTCGATGAACGCTTCCATTTGGTCCCGGCCAACGCAATAGCTGCGAACCGGTAGACCACCTGACTTTTCCTCGGCGAACCCCTGGCCCAACCGGCGTCGGGGGCCGATGTCCGCAACTGGACACCGCCCGAAAGACATAAGTACATGACTACTTTTGCTGCCCTTGGCACGCCCAAGGCCATTGCTGATTCCCTCGCCGCAGACGGCATCGAAGAGGCATTCCCCATTCAGGTGAAGACCCTCCCGGATACCCTCGCAGGCCGTGACGTCCTGGGCCGTGGCCGCACCGGCTCCGGCAAGACCATTGCTTTCGCTATCCCGCTTGTGGCCCGCTTGGCCGAGCGTGAAGCCAAGCACTTCCGCAAGCCGGGCCGCCCCATGGGCCTCGTCCTTGCGCCGACGCGTGAACTGGCAACCCAGATCAACGCCACCATCGAGCCGTTGGCCAAGGCCATGGGCCTGAACACCACGGTCATCTACGGCGGCATCTCCCAGGCACGCCAGGAAAAGGCGCTGCGCGCCGGCGTCGACATCGTCATCGCCTGCCCGGGCCGCCTCGAAGACCTGATCCGCCAGCGCATCCTGACCCTCGAAGCCGTTGAGGTTACCGTGCTGGACGAGGCCGACCATATGGCTGACCTCGGCTTCCTCCCGGTCGTCAAGAAGCTCATGGACATGACCCCCACCCAGGGTCAGCGCCTGCTCTTCTCAGCGACGTTGGACAACGGTGTTGACAAGCTGGTCAACCGTTACCTCTCCAACCCGCTGACGCACTCCGTGGACGATCCCCAGGCCGCCGTCACCACCATGGAACACCACGTCCTGGTAGTCAACGACCAGACGGTCAAGAAGCAGCTCATCGTCGAACTGGCCTCCGGCGCCGGCCGCCGCGTCCTCTTCATGCGGACCAAGCACCACGCCCGCAAGCTTGCCAAGACCCTCACCGACGCCGGCATCCCGGCCGTCGACCTTCACGGCAACCTGTCGCAGAACGCCCGCGACCGCAACCTTGCCGAGTTCTCCAACGGTGACGTTCGCGTCCTGGTGGCTACCGACGTCGCAGCCCGTGGCGTGCACGTTGACGACGTCGAACTCGTCATCCACGTGGACCCGCCCACGGAGCACAAGGCATACCTGCACCGCTCAGGCCGTACGGCCCGCGCAGGTTCCGATGGAACCGTTGTCACCCTGACGCTCCCTGAGCAGCAGAGCGACGTCAAGAAGCTCATGAAGGCCGCCGGCGTGGACGTATCGTTCGAGCGCGTCACGGCCAACTCCCCGCTGGTCGCCGAGCTCGTGGGCGACATCGCGGACAAGGTTGATCCCCGCACCCGTGCGGCCCTCCTCGCGGCGAAAGCCCCGCAGGGTGGCGGCACCTCCACGGGCGCCAATGCCCAGCGAAAGCGCGCACGCCGTACCGGCGGCCAGGCGGCCCCCACCGCGGGGGGCCGTGGCGGTCGCGGCGGACGCGGCAAGGTCGCAGCTGAGCCGGTTCGCACCGACATCAACCGCGCCGATCGTCGCGCAGCAATGAACGACGACGTCGCCCGCAGCTCACGCGGTCGGGGCAAGGCTGGTGCCACTCACCGCAACGACGTTCCCGGCTCGCAGGGCCAGGGCGGCCGTAGTGGTCGTCCCGCTTCGGGCCAGCGTGCTGCTACCGGTGGCCAGCGCTCAGCTTCGGCTCCGCGTACGGCTTCCACCACAAGCACCCGCACTGGTGGAAACAAGGCCGTATGGTCTTCCGCAACGGGCGCTACCTCCGGTGGATCCTATGGTTCAGGAGCTTCCGGTAACTCCGGTCGCGGCGGCTCGGGCGCTGGCCGTCCGGCACGCAGTGGCCCGCGCCGCGCATCGGCTCCCGCGTCGAACGAGCGTCGCGGTCGCTAGCCTCAAGTTGTGAGGCCCGCTCTGCATCCGCGTAAGTCACCAGCCCCGGGCGCGCCACTCCTCAAGGTGGGGCCGCTCGGCGCCGAGGGTCGTGGGCAATCCATGGCCCGGGTGGACCACGGTGTCATCCGGATAGGTGTCGAACAGCCGCTCTTTCACGTCGTTCAACAGTGAAGTGAAACGTGAAGGATCGTTCTGTGTGTTGCCGACGCCGCCCGGAAACAACGAGTCCCCGCTGAAAATGTGGGCAGGCCCGTCGGGATCCTGGTAAACGAAAGCGATCGAGCCGGGGGTGTGTCCACGCAGGTGGATCGCCGTGATCTCGAAGTCGCCGAACCGCTCGACGTCGCCGTGACCAAGCCGGACATCCACCGGAACGGGCAACGCATCGGCGTCGTCCGCTCCTGCCGAAGTGGTTGCACCGGTAAGTGACACCAGCTCGCCCAAGGCACGGATGTGGTCCCAATGCTGGTGGGTGGTGGCGATCCTGACGAGCTTCGGCGCTGCGGAAGTATCCGGAGCGCTGTCCTTGAGAAGTTGCTCAATGGCTGGAAGGTCATCGGCGGCGTCGATCAACAGTTGCACACCTGTGGACTTCGAGGTCAACAGGTACACATTGTTGTTCATCTCGCTGACCGCGATGCTCCGGATGGTGACGTCGCGCGATGAGTGACTAAGGGAATCCATCGGCTCAGTCTATGCAGTTGCCGGGTTGGCTTCGCGGCCCTGCGACACCCAGTTGGGGTCGGCGGAACGTGAACCCACGACGGCGTCCGCGGCCAGATCGAGCACCTCAAGTTGCGCTGTTCCCAGTTGCAGGGACAGCGCCCCAAGGTTCTCGTCGATCCGGTGCGTTTTCCGCGTACCGGGGATGGGGACCACCGAAAGCCCAAGGCGCTTGCCCTGGGCCATCAGCCAAGCGAGAGCTACCTGGGCAGGAGTTGCTCCCAGGGCATCGGCCACCTTGCGAACCGCGTCCACGACGGCCTGGTTTGCATCAAGGGCCTCGCCACCAAAGCGGGGAATCTTGTGGCGGAAGTCGTTCTCGCCCAAGTCGCTCGCGCTAACGGTTCCTGTGAGGAACCCACGGCCGAGCGGCGAATAAGGCACAAAGCCAACACCGAGTTCCTTCGCTGCGGGAACAACGTATTGCTCAACATCCCTGCTCCAGATTGACCATTCACTCTGGACCGCGGCAATGGGATGGACGGCGTTGGCCTGCCTGAGCTCCTCGGCTGTCACCTCAGACAGTCCGAGGTGCCGAACCTTGCCCTCACGGACCAGCTCCGCCATGGCCTCCACGGTTTCCACTATCGGAACGCGGAGGTCACGGCGGTGCAGGTAGTAGAGGTCAATCACGTCAGTGTCCAGGCGGCGGAGGCTAGCTTCTGCCGCCTGCCTGACGTAGGGCGCATCGCCGCGAACTCCCGTGTATCCGTTCGCGGCGTTGCCCTCTATTCCGAATTTTGTTGCCAACTGGATCTCGTCGCGCCGCTCCTTCAGGAGCCTGCCCACGAGTTCCTCGTTACTGCCCGCTCCGTACACATCTGCGGTATCGATGAACGTGATGCCCGCATCCACGGCATGCCTCAGTGTTTGCAGGCCTTCCTCGGGGTCGATTCCCCCGTACACCGGTGTCAGGGCCATGCCCCCAAAGCCGAGGGGGCTGACATTGAGGCCATCGCCGAGTTGAACTGCAGTCATGAACTTCTCCCATGCGTGTTGGTGTTCCAAAGTGCCCTTTGTTGGCGTGAACTCCATGGACGCAGTGGGTATTCCTGCAGGAGCGATGGAGATGGAGTGAGCCTGGCTGGTGGGATGCCCAGTTCGACGGCTCGCTGCGTATTCGATGGTAGGACCGTGTGTGTCAGGCTGTTGTGCAGCGGTCCGTCGAAATGGAGAGCCACGGAGTGGTAGCTACTCTGCCTTGGCTACAGGTTTCTCAGCAGGCAGGGCCTTCAAACCGGCAGCACAGCCCACGATTCCCGCGATGAACAGCAGCTTCAGCGGACTCGCAGGCTCGACGCCGGTGACCATGGCCCAGCCGACGGTCAGCGCCGCACCGATTCCCACCCATACTGCATAGGCTGTGCCCAGGGGAATGCGCTTCACCGCTATACCCAGCCCGAGCATGCTCAGGGTTGCCGTGACCGCGAAGACCAACGTGGGAATGAGTTGCGTGAATCCGTCGGAAAGTCCCAGCGCCGTGGCCCATACAGCCTCCAGGATGGCCGAGGCGAGGAGAACCAGCCAGAAAACGCCATTCTTTGCTGTGTTCCTGGTAGTGGTTGTTGTTGCAGCCATGGCTAGGCCACCACCTTCAGGCCAACCACGCACGCGCCGATACCTGCGAGCAACAGCAGCCGGGCCGTCGTCGCGCGTTCCACCTTGGTGACCATGGCGTAAGCCGACGTTAGTACCACGCCGACACCCACCCACACCGCGTACGCCGTGCCGGTAGGAATGGATTGCATGGCGATCGCAAGGCCGCCGGTGCTGGCGATGACGGACACCAGGAAAACCACTGTGGGTATGGGTTTGCGGAAGCCCTTGGAGCGGTGCAGGGCGGCAGCCCAGACGGCCTCAAGCGCGCCGGAAAGAATGAGAATTAACCACGACATGACAGATCCTTTGGCCAGTCTTGTCGCGTGCCGGGTACTGAACCGTCGTCCGGAGGTTCCAGAGCGGAACCTTCATTTCAGGCTAGCAACTCCCGCGTAGGGTGGCCACTTCTGGTGGCCAAAGTCACCTGATTAGGCGCTTGCCGGCTCCACTTTGTCGATGGAGATCACTGCAATGAAACCCCGGCCCGAAATCTCGGGGCTCCGCTTTTCCGAGCCCACCACGGCGTCGTAGCGGTGCAGCTCAACCGGTTCGGCCGCGCTGGGAGCTGGTTGGCCGCCGTCGGGCCCGTCCCCTACAGGGGTGCCTTCCTCCGGATCGGCGCCACGCGCAACCGTCGCCTTGCCTTCCAGGAGGATGGCCAACTGGCCCTCGAAAACGGGGTGTGCGCGCTTCTTGGAGATCTCGACAATGGAGGTGTACCCCTTGAACGCGCTGGCTCGGGCGATGACGTTGAGGTCGCGGATGTCCCCAGTGGGCAGTGTGGCGGACGACGCTGCCTCGCCGGAGAAACGGAACGGACGATACTTCTCCAGCGGGTGCTCTTCGCCGTCGACGGTCAGCAGCAGCAATTCGCCGTCGATGATGGTGATCACGCGTTCCATGCCGGGGAAGGTGGAGAAGTCGCCAGCCTTGGAGACATCGGCAATGCTGACGCGCCAGTCCCATGCCCCGTCCTGGGCTGAAGCGACCTTCGGGTGGCTGGCGAGTTCGCGCGTCACCCCGCCTCCGTTGCGCCACGGTTCGGGGTGGATGTCGGCAAAGCGGATGATCTCCATCCGACCAGCCTAGTGGTGGACACCGGTTCTCCGTTGCCGGCATGGCTTGCTAACGTCATATGGAGGTTTGGTTGTTGGTTAGGGCTGGAGGCGCGGGATGTTCGTCAAAGTGTGTGGATTGAGCACGCCTGAATCCGTGCGCTCCGCCGTGGATGCCGGCGCGGACGCCGTCGGCTTCGTACTGACGTCCAGCCCGCGTGAAGTCAGCCCTGATCAGGTACGAATTCTGTTGCCACTGGTACCGGCAGGTGTTCACGCCGTGGCTGTGTTCCGGCATGAGCCTGCCGAGGATGCCATTTCTGTTGCGCGCGCCGCAGGACTCACCTGGGTTCAACTGCACGGCACCCGCACTGCCGACGACGTCAAGACAGTGCACGACGCCGGGATGCGGCTTATCCGGGCCGTCACCATGGGTGCCAACCCGGACGAGTTCAGTGATCTGGGCGAGGAACTGCTCTTGATTGATGCGGCCGTGCCGGGGTCGGGGGAGTCCTGGGACTACGCGTCCGTGCGGGCCAAGGGACTCGACGGCCGTGAGTGGTTGCTCGCGGGTGGGCTCGAACCCGGCAACGTCGCCTTCGCTGCTGCTGCGGCGGGTGCTTGGGGGGTAGACGTTTCTTCGGGGGTGGAGTCATCCCGGGGAGTGAAGGACCTGGCCAAGATCCGCGCGTTCGTGGAAGCAGCCAAGGCGTAAACCTTCTCTCACGTCCTGCGGTGTTTGGGGTGTTGTTCTCTCACGTCCTGCGGCTTTTCGGGCGTTCCTCTCTCACGTCCTGCGGCTTTTCGGGCGTTCCTCTCTCATGTCCTGCGGGCAGGTACTCGTCGGCCGTCCACGATCTGAGAGAACATCGGGCAAATCGGGTGATTATCTGAGAGAACATCGGGGCGTGCCACGTGCGCACCTAGACTCGCTCATGACGACAAGATTCACTGAAAGACACCACTCACCTAAAGACACCACTCACCTAAAAACACGGCCACACTGAACCAGGAGTCACGCAATGAGCACGGAACAGTACACCCTGACCATGACCCGCGAGTTTGACGCCCCGCGTGAGCGGATTTTCGACGCCTGGATGGACCCCGACCAGCTCACCAAGTGGTTCGGTCCTGTGGAGGTGGATGCTCCCCGGGACAAGATCATCGTGGAACCGCGCGTAGGCGGCATCTGGCAGGTGGTTATGGCATGGACGGACGAGGAGGGGGATCAGGAAGCACCCATCGAAGCTGTCATCACAGAGCTGGACGCGCCAGCCCTTTTGGTGGCAAGAGCGAAGGCTGCTCCCGATGCCGATCATGAGTACGAGGAAATGCACCTCGAATTCGAAGACCTCAACGGGCGTACCCGGATGCATCTCACCCAAGGGCCGTTCGCGTCGGAAGAATGGGTGGAAATGACACGGGACGGCTGGGGCACCTCGTTCGACAAGCTCGATGCGTTGCTGGATTGAGCTGCTTCCAACCCCTCGATAAAAGTCAGGGCCGATTCAGGGCAGACCCCTAGGCTTAATGTCAGTCCGGCAAGGGAGAATTGAGACTATGAAAACGCTGCTCAACATCATTTGGCTGGTCTTCGGTGGTTTCTGGTTGGCATTGGGCTATTTCGCAGCAGGCATCATTTGCTGCGTGCTCATTGTGACCATTCCCTGGGGCATCGCTTCGTTCCGGATCGGTGCTTATTGCTTGTGGCCGTTTGGCCGGATGGTGGTGGAGAAGCCCGGCGGAACGGGTGTCTTCGCACTTCTGGGCAACGTGATTTGGCTGCTGGTGGCGGGTATCTGGATTGCGATCGGCCACGTGGTGACTGCTTTTGCCATGGCCATCACCATCATCGGCATTCCGCTTGCAATCGCCAACCTGAAGCTGATCCCGGTCTCGCTCATGCCTCTTGGTAAGCAGATTGTGCCGACCAACCAGCCGTTCGTCAGCACCTATCGCTAGGTTGATGGCGGCCTAATCGGTGGAACTGACGCCCTGAAAAGCTCCATCCGTCAGTAGGGCAACCGCAGAGCTGCCATCCAACTCGGCGGCGATTGCCACGTCGTCAGCGAAGCCAGCATCGATGAGTTCCCGCCCACTGGAGCAGCCGCGCAGCATTGCGGCCAGCTTGGGTTCGGCGGCGTCGAAGGCTGCCGCTGCGGACTCGGCTTCAGGCGAAAAATTTCGGCGCCCGGATCCCGCCAGGCCGGCGATGAAAGCGCCTGCTCCGAGCTCGTCCTCCAAAGCTGGCCGCAACGAGCCATTGGTCCACCTTTCACCTGCGGCGATCACGGCTATTACGGCGTCCTCCGGCAGGTCCGCATGGACCCAATCGGCTGTCGCCGCGGCATTGCGTAAGCAGACAGCCACTACTTGCCGGGCTGAGCTGGCCAGCTCATGACTCAGCGCCGAGCCGTTGGGCGATGGCAGAACCACGCGTTCCAGGTGCTGTGCATGAAGCAAGCTCGATGGCGACAAGCTCAAACCCTCCCCGCCACGAGGCCCGGCCAGTGCAGCGCGATGATGAGCGGCAAACTCACTCGCCGCGGCATCGCTCATTGGGTATGGAAAAACGGCCGCTCCCCGGTCCACGGCGACGCTCACGCACGTGGTGAACGACAGGACATCAATCACCACTGCAAGGTCGGCCCGAGGCACTATGGCCCGGGCGCCGTCGAGACCCCACTCAAAACGGACCGAGAACGGCAACTGCCGCTGCGGCGCTCCGGCTTCGCTCATGCGAGTTCGGCAGTGAGGTTGCGGCGGGCAGCGTCGAGCCAGAGCGCCTTGGCCCGTTCACTATGGAAGAGGGGGTCCAGCGAGAGCAGATGACGCACGACGGCGGCACGCCCCTTGGCGAAGTCGTCGTCGCTGACGTGGGCGTAGTCTTCCCGGACGGCGGCCAGGTAGCGCGCGTAGGACTGTTCGTCGCCTCCGAGCACGGAGAGATCGGCGTCGCAGAGAAGGGCGCCGGCATGATCGCCCGGTTTGGGGTTGTGTTCGGCGGTGAGCCGGACCAGTCGGGCGACCTCGGCGACGTCGTCGGGGGCCAGCCGTGCCGCGGTCAGCCGGTCCGTGGCAAGGAGCGCGGATTCTTCCTCGTCCCGCCCCGCCACACCTTCATAGACGGCATCGTGGAACCAGGCCGCCAGGGCAACCGTGCGGGCAGGGAGTGCGGGGTCCGTCAAAATGTCCAGGGCTTCCAGGACGGCGAACAAGTGGGTGCGGCTATGATACTTCCGGCTGTCCTCGCCCCACCGTTCCAGTAGTTCCAAGCCGAGCTCCTCGTGGCCCGGATAGGTGCTGTTCCAGCGTTCCATCAGGGGAACGGTGAGTGCCTTGCTGCGTCCGCGGGCTGGAATGCGAAGGCCGCTCGCGATGAGTTTCCGCACCAGAACCCTTGCTTCCACGGGAATTGCGCCAGCAGCGACGAGGTCGTCGTAACGGCGTTCCGGGACGTCGTAGTGGTCGCCGTCGAACGCCCTTTCAGGGACTCCCGCGGCCGCGGCGAAAGCGTGAAGCTCGTCCAAGGACTTGTCCGATATGAGATGCGAAAACACGGTGCCGTGGGCGGGCCAGAGGGGCGGATCGACATATACGGCCATGGCCAAAGTGTAAGCCAAACGATCCTTCCCAGTTACCGGCCATCGGAGCGGCTACCGCCGAGCGTCCGCCCCGGAAACACAGGCTTCACTGCCTGTAGGGGCACAGCAACTGGGAAGGAGCGAAAGGAATCTCAGTGCTCGGCGGGCAAGATGTTCTGGTTGCCCCTGAATACGTTGTCGGGGTCGAACTCGCGCTTGACCAAGGACAGCCGCCGGTAGTTCTGCTCTCCGTAGGCGGCCATGATGCGGTCTTGGCCTTCGTCACCAATGAAGTTCAGCCAGACTCCGCCTGTGGTGTGCGGGGCGATGTCCTTGCGGAACTGCTTCACCCAGGCCTTGGCCTCCTGACCGCCTTCCGGTGTCTCGGATAAGCCGAAGGGATGGCTGACCCAGGCCGCGCTCCGGTGCTGCAATGGTGTGTTCGCAGCGGCGGGCCCTCCCACGGCTCCGCCCCAACGGGCTATCAATTGCTGCGAATGTGCCCCGGGAAGCCTATGCGCCGAATCAACCAGGAGGTCCAATGCGTCGTCGTTGAGTTCGTTGTGATAGTCGGCGCTCCAGTAGTTGTAGTGGTCCGGAGGGTCATCGATCATGCACTGGAAGTCGGCGTATTCCATGGGCGCAACCAGGTCCACAGTGGGGCCGAGTTCCTTGAACGGTTTGGCATGCTCCTCGCCGGCTTCCACGTCGCCTGCATATAGGTAGGCCATCCCGACGGCGAGTTTGCCAACCATGTCCTCCGGGACGAACTCCTCCGGCGGAGCAGTCAGGTACACCAGCGCTGTCCCCACTGTGTCCGGAGCCTCAAGCGCAAGCCCGCGGAAAGCCCGCGACAAGTCCGTGGCCGCTTCGCCGGGGAACAACATGAGTCCGGCCATGACCGTAGGTCCAAGGTCGTGGAGTTGAAAAGTGAACGAGGTGGCCACACCGAAGTTGCCACCGCCCCCGTGCAGGGCCCAGAACAATTCAGGGTTTTCGCCAGGGCTTGCCGTCACCTGTTCGCCGGACGCAGTGACCAGGTCCACGGAGAGCAGGTTGTCGCAAGCGAAGCCGTAGGCCCGTTCCAGCCAGCCCGAGCCACCGCCCAAGGTGAAACCGGAGACGCCCGTGGTGGAGGCGCGGCCGCCTGTGACAGCCAAACCATGTTGCTGGGTGGCGCGGTCGAATTCGCCCCAGGTGAGTCCTGCCCCGGCTTTGACAGTCTTCGTTTCGCGGTCCACGCTGATGGATTTCATAGGACGGACGTCAACCACCAGTCCGTCGTCATTCGTGGACATGCCCGCCACCGAGTGCCCACCCGAACGTACCCCAACGTCCAGGTTGTGGATCTGGGCGTACTTAAGAGCCTCAGCCACTTCGTCGGGATTTGAACATTTAGCGATCACGGCTGGGCGACGGTCGATCATCGCGTTGAACACTTTTCGGGCTTGCTCATAGTCCGGGTTGTCCGGACGAATCCATTCCATGGGACGCTCCTCCGCGTCGAGACTCTCTCCCTAGATCAGGGTACGGCTGCGCCTCCCAAGGAGCCATGGGTATTGCTTACGGATCTCTTTCGGCTGCTTCGCGGCGCGGACGACGGCGGCCCGCACCTCTTCGTGGTCGGGGCGCCGGCGCTTGCGGTTGCCTCGGGCGGAAAGAGGCGCACCAGCCACGCTACCCGGCGCCGCGGCCTGCCACATTGAAAATTGTCATTTTCCGTTTGCGAACGAATCAAGCTGCATGATCCGCATCTGCGGATCTAGAATCAATCCATGCCGCAAATACGGATTTCCGAAGCAGCCCGCTTCCTTGGCGTCAGCGACGACACGGTGAGGCGCTGGACCGAGAATGGAACCCTCACTGCCCGGAAGGACGCTGCGGGCCGGCTCGCCGTGGACGGGCTGGAACTCGCCAAGGTTGCCCGCGATCAATCCCACCTGCCGGACGATCCCGCCCGTGCCGGCAGTTCAGCCCGGAACCGGTTCGTCGGACTGGTCACGGGCATTACCGCGGACAAGGTCATGGCGCAGGTCGAGCTTCAATGTGGGCCGTTCCGTGTGGTGTCGCTCATGAGCAGCGAAGCTGTGCGCGAGCTGGGCCTGGAGCTGGGATCAGTGGCAACAGCCGTGGTCAAGGCGACGACTGTCATCATCGAGACGCCGCAGGGAAAGGGCATCGCATGAGGAACACACGCAAGAACGTCACCGCGCTCTTTGTTGCGGTCGCTTTGACGGCAAGCCTGGCCGGCTGTGCTTCCAACGCCGCAGGCCCAAACGGGACGGCAAGCGGGAGCAACCAGCTGAGCGGAACCATCACGGTTTTCGCCGCAGCGTCCCTCAAAGCAACCTTCACCCAGCTGGCCGAGGACTTCCAAGCCAAAAACCCGGGGACCACTATAAACCTCAGCTTCGCCGGGTCCTCGGACTTGGCAACGCAAATTACCCAAGGTGCGCCAGCGGATGTGTTTGCTTCCGCTGACGCCAGGAACATGGCCAAACTGGCGGACGCGAAGCTCATTGACGGCGCCCCACAAAACTTCGCCACGAACGTTCTGGAGATCGCAGTCCCGCCCGGCAACCCGGCGTCGATCTCTTCTTTCGGCGACCTGTCAAAGCCCGGCATCAAAGTGGTGGTCTGCGCCAGCCAGGTTCCTTGCGGTGCTGCCACGGACACGATAGAGAAGGCCGCAGGAACCACCCTGAGCCCCGTCAGCGAGGAATCATCCGTCAGCGATGTGCTGGGTAAGGTCACCTCGCAGGAAGCGGACGCCGGACTGGTATATGTCACGGACGTCAAGGGGGCCGGAGGCAAGGTCAAGGGCATTCCCTTCCCGGAGTCCGGCAACGCCGTCAATACGTATCCGATCGCCACGGTTGGCACCAGCAAGAACAAGGAACTCGCCCACGCCTTTATTGCCATGGTCGCCGGCAGTCAAGGTCAGAAGGTCCTCGGCGACGCCGGCTTCGGTCCTTCGTAGGACCGGCCATGCGAAAACATACCTCCGGCTATCAGGGCATCCCGCGATGGATCCATGCGATCGCCGTTGTGGGCGGACTGTTGGTGATACTCCCCCTGCTCGCGATGCTGGTGCGGGTTAATTGGGCCCAGTTCTTTCCGCTCATCACGTCGGAATCGTCGCTCGATGCGTTGGGCCTGAGCCTGAGGACGTCGGCAGCGAGCACCTTGCTGTGCGTAGTGCTTGGTGTGCCGTTGGCCCTTGTACTGGCCCGCGGGGAGTTCCCTGGGCAGAGGCTGTTGCGCTCCTTTGTGCTGTTGCCGCTCGTGCTGCCGCCGGTAGTCGGAGGCATCGCCTTGCTGTATACCTTCGGGCGGCAAGGCCTGCTGGGGAAGTCGCTCGAAGCGGCCGGAATTCAGATCGCGTTCTCCACCACTGCCGTGGTGCTTGCACAAACATTCGTTGCCTTGCCTTTCCTCGTTGTGAGCCTCGAAGGCGCCCTAAGGACTGCAGGAAGCAAGTACGAGGCCGTGGCGGCGACCCTCGGCGCGCGGCCAACCACCGTCCTGCGCCGTGTCACAGTTCCTTTGGTCCTGCCTGGGCTGGCGTCTGGCGCTGTTTTGTCCTTTGCGCGCAGTCTCGGCGAGTTTGGCGCTACCTTGACCTTCGCCGGCAGCCTGCAAGGAGTGACGCGCACCCTGCCGCTGGAGATTTACCTTCAGCGCGAAACTGACGCCGACGCCGCCGTCGCCTTGTCGCTGGTATTGGTGGCCGTGGCCGCGGCAGTAGTGGGCCTCAGTTATGGTCGACGCCCCAGCAGCACTAAAGCAGGCGCCAGTGTGGACGTCCAGCTATGACGTTGGAACTGACCGCGAGTCTTCCATCCCGCAACTTCGAAATGTCGCTCAGGCTCTCCGACGGTGAAACGGTAGCCATTCTGGGTCCCAACGGCGCGGGCAAATCCACGCTGCTTGCGATGATCGCGGGCTTGTTGAGGCCGGATTCGGGGTGGGCCCGCATCGGGGACCGGCAGCTTTTTAACCTCGACGGCGGCACGCACCGGTGGAGCGCCCCGCACGTGCGCGGCACGGCGCTGCTCGCTCAGGAGGCACTGCTGTTTCCGCACCTGACCGTACTGGACAACGTCGCCTTCGGGCCGCGCAGCAAGGGCGCATCCAAACCCGCCGCCCGTGAAACAGCCCGGCTTTGGCTGACCGAAGTGGACGCCCTTCACCTCGAATCCCGCAAACCAGCAGAGTTATCCGGTGGCCAGGCGCAGCGGGTGGCCGTTGCCCGGGCGCTCGCCGCCGATCCTGAGTTGCTGCTCCTCGACGAGCCGATGTCAGCCCTCGATATCCATGCCGCACCCCTGCTGCGCCGGGTACTCAAGCGGGTCCTGGCCGGACGCAAGGCCATCATCATCACCCACGACGTCCTCGACGCCTACATGCTCGCCGATCGGGTCATCGTCATGGAGAACGGGCGCATTTCCGAGCAGGGCCATACCCGACAAGTCCTGGAACGCCCCCGGAGCCACTTCGCGGCCGGACTGGCAGGACTCAACCTCGTCAGCGGAAGCATCACGGGGCAGGGAATCACGACGCCGGATGGCCGGCTTTTCGCAGGCCAGCACGATCCCGAGTGGTCACCTGCTCCCGGACAGGCAGGCGTGGCGGCCTTTCCGCCGTCGGCCGTTTCCGTTTTCCTCGGCGACGTGCACGGAAGCCCACGAAACTCGTTTCCCGTCACCATCAGTGATTTGGAGCCGCATGGCGACCAGATCCGGGTGAGGGCGACCGGGCCGGGCTTGGGGGAGCGCAGCACGTTATCCGCCGACATCACTCCTGCGGCATCGGCCGATCTCGGCCTGGCTCCGGGGATGGACGTGCGGTTCGTTGTGAAGTCGGCCCTGGTCTCGATCTATCCTGCGTAGGGTTTCCTCAAGGTGGATGCCCTGTTATTCACATATCCCCGTTTATGTCTGGACAGTTGTTTCGCCGTCGGCAAACATGGAACACATGGGCCACAACGGAAAGTTGAGCGTAGTAGACTCAACTTTGAAAGTATTGGTCTTACTCCAGAAAGGGAGCTCTCTTTGGACGTCAAATTCACTACCAAGAGCCAGGAGGCCCTTTCTGCGGCCGCCATGAATGCCTCTACTGCCGGCAACCCGCAATTGGAACCGCCGCACCTTCTGAAGGCCCTCATGGACCAGCGCGAGGGCGTTGCTGTTGCTCTCCTGCGCGCCACAGGGGCTGATCCGGACGCCGTGAGTGTCCAAGCCAGTTCGGCTATTAAGTCGCTGCCATCCTCATCGGGCAGCTCAGTCCAGCAGGCCCAGCTCTCCCGGCAGTCCATGCAGGCAATCCAGGCCGCCCAGAACGAGGCCGACAAACTCGGCGACTCCTTTGTCTCCACCGAGCACCTGCTGTTGGGACTTTCGGCTGGCAGCGACGCTGTCGGAAAGTTATTGCGCGACGCCGGCGCCTCCCACGAAGCGCTGCTTGCTGCCCTGCCGGGCGTCCGGGGCGATCGAAAGGTCAACTCGCCGGATCCCGAAAATACGTTCCAGGCCCTGGAGAAGTTCGGCACGGACCTCACCGCCATTGCCCGCTCAGGGAAGCTGGACCCGGTGATCGGGCGTGACAGCGAGATCCGTCGCGTGGTTCAGGTCCTGAGCCGGCGAACCAAGAACAACCCTGTGCTGATTGGTGAGCCTGGCGTTGGAAAAACGGCCGTCGTCGAGGGCCTCGCCCAACGCATGGTTGCCGGCGACGTCCCGGAGAGCCTCCGCGGCAAGACCCTCATTGCCTTGGATATGGCCTCCATGGTGGCCGGTGCCAAATACCGCGGCGAATTCGAGGAGCGGCTCAAGGCGGTTCTGGAGGAGATCAAGAACTCCAACGGGCAGATCGTCACGTTCATCGATGAAATCCACACCGTTGTTGGCGCTGGCGCCACGGGTGACAGTGCCATGGATGCGGGCAATATGCTCAAGCCGATGCTGGCCCGCGGCGAGCTGCGCCTCATTGGTGCCACCACCTTGGATGAGTACCGCGAAAACATCGAGAAGGACCCTGCCTTGGAACGTCGCTTCCAGCAGGTCTACGTGGGCGAGCCCAGCGTCGAGGACACCATCGGCATTCTGCGCGGCCTCAAGGAGCGGTACGAAGCCCACCACAAGGTGGCTATCGCCGACTCCGCCTTGGTGGCAGCAGCAACGCTGTCCAACCGCTACATCTCGGGCCGTCAGCTCCCGGACAAAGCGATCGACCTCGTAGATGAGGCCGCGTCACGGCTTCGGATGGAGATTGACTCAGCGCCGGAGGAGATCGATCAGCTCCGCCGTTCCGTCGATCGACTGACCATGGAAGAACTGGCGCTTCAAGGCGAGACTGATCCTGCGTCCGTTGAGCGGCTGGCTGCCCTCCGCGCCGACATGGCTGACAAGAAGGAAGCACTCCGGGCCCTCAACGCCCGTTGGGAAGCCGAGAAGGCCGGACTCAACCGGGTGGGTGACCTTAAGGCGAAGATCGACGAGCTGCGATCTGCCGCCGAAAAGTACCAGCGCGAAGGCGACCTCGAGTCGGCATCGCGGATACTTTATGGCGAGCTGCCTGCCCTCGAACGTGAGCTCAACGCGGCTGCCGAGGAGGAGTCGGCCCGGGGCGACGCAAAGCCCGAGCTCATGGTCGCAGAGGATGTGACAGCAGACGACATCGCGGAGGTCATCTCGGCGTGGACCGGCATCCCGGCTGGGCGCATGCTGCAGGGTGAATCCCAAAAGCTGCTGCACATGGAAGAGGAACTCGGTAAGCGCCTGATCGGCCAAACCAAGGCCGTACAGGCAGTTTCGGACGCCGTCCGCCGTGCACGGGCGGGCATCAGCGACCCCAACCGCCCCACGGGCTCGTTCCTGTTCCTTGGCCCCACCGGCGTCGGCAAGACCGAGCTGGCAAAGGCTTTGGCCGACTTCCTCTTTGACGACGAACGCGCCATGATTCGGATCGATATGTCCGAGTACGGAGAGAAGCACTCTGTTGCGCGTCTGGTCGGTGCCCCTCCGGGATACGTCGGCTACGAAGAAGGCGGCCAGCTGACGGAAGCCGTTCGTCGTCGCCCGTACTCCGTTGTGCTGCTCGACGAAGTGGAAAAGGCTCATCCAGAGGTCTTCGACATCCTCCTGCAGGTTCTCGACGATGGCCGCCTCACAGACGGCCAAGGACGGACAGTCGACTTCCGCAATACGATCCTGGTATTGACGTCCAACTCCGGAAGCCAGTTCCTGGTTGACCCGTCGCTGGATGCCAAGGCAAAGCGTGATGCCGTCATGGCGGTGGTCCAGGCCTCGTTCAAGCCGGAGTTCCTGAACCGTTTGGACGAGATCGTGCTGTTCGATCCCCTGTCCGTCGAGGAGCTTGCCAGGATCGTGGAGCTCCACGTTGCCGAACTCACCAAGCGTCTGCGCGATCGCCGGTTGACCCTTGAGGTAACTGATGGAGCCCGCGCCTGGCTCGCGATGTCCGGTTACGACTCCGCGTACGGCGCGCGTCCTCTGCGACGCCTCGTCCAGCGCGAAATCGGGGACCGCCTGGCCAAAGAGATCCTTGCCGGCGAGATCAGCGACGGCGATACCGTCCTGGTTGATACTGCAGCCGACCTCGACGAACTCACCATTCAGGGATTCGAGGTGCCGACAGGTCCCGACGGCAGACCGTCGGCCGGAACTGGGCTCCTGGTTCGAAAGAAGTAGGTTTGGGGGCTACTTATTGAGGAGGTCTTCCTTGATGGTGTTGCCCGAATCCACAACGATGAAGCAATCAACGCGGCGGTCGCCCCGGTCCCAACTGGTGGTGCTCGGGTAGACGTTCTGCTGAAGCAGCACGTACTTATCGGCCGCCGCGTTATTCAGCTTTACCTGGCCGCAGACCTCACGGCCTTTGTCCTTCAAGGCGTTGGTGCCGGGGAAAGAATCCTCCGCCGGGTACACGTGGACGGCCCCGAGTTGGGCTGAATGCTCCGTGTCACACGCTACGGCCCTGGCCTTGGGGGCATTGGGATCGAAGTCGGCAAAGCAATCACCTACCTGGAAATCCTTGGCTTCGGTGTCCCGGGGGAGTGGGCCAAGGCTTGCTGTGGGACTCGGCGTAGTGACCACAGCTTGGGGCCGGGTACCCAGCAGGTTCAACAACACCCAGATGACGACGCCGATTAGCACGAGGACACCCACCACGATTCCGCCGATGACAAGCCGCTGGCGTCTCACCGGGTCCCCGTGCGGAGCCGGATGAGGCTCCTGGGGTGGATCCCCTGGCTGGCCGGAGTAGGCAGGCTGGGCGGGATCAGGCTGGTCGCTGGCGTTGGGTACGAAGTCCGGGTCAAGGTCCGGCGCAGGGTCCGGCTGAAGGCCAGAAGGCTCGGGCAGTGTTCCGGCAGGTTGCTTCGGCTGCTCTCCTGCGGCCTGCGGCGGCTCTCCCGGGGCCTGCGGCGGCGCGGGCGGTACTTTGGGCGCGGGTGGCACCCCGGCCTCGCCTTGATCGCGGGGTGAACCTTCGCGTGGTGGGGTGTTGTCCTCGCTCATATCCCGGTGTCTGCCTTCCTGCTCTGGAGCCGCATTGAGGCAGACTCTACCCAATTTTTAGGTGTATTGGAGGTGCTTGGGACCGCTTTCGGCTGTGGGTGTCCCTGACGTAGGTCTGTGTTGGCACGCAGGCACCCCCGAAAGCATGTAATCTAGACATACGACAAATTGACCAAACATTCCGGGGCCTCACCGATAGCCAAGGTGACCACCTCCGGTCCAAGTACAAAAGGGGGTCACGCCATGGGGCGCGGCCGTCAAAAGGCAAAAGCTACCAAGCAGGCTCGGGACATCAAGTACTACTCCCCGAACACTGACTATTCGGCACTTGAGCGTGAGCTCACGGGCCCATCCAGTCGTGTAAAGAGCCACTTCCCCGAAGATCCTCCGGAGCCGGACTACTCGGCTTATGAGGACAAGTACGCGGAAGACGATGACGACGAGGTAGACACCCGCCGTATCGGATAGCTGTCGCAAACTATCGGTGCTTCCGGCACTGAGTTGCGTACCGCCGTCGTACATTAAGGTCGTCGCGCATCTTCGGATGTCGAATATCTCTGAAAAAGGCCCGTAGGGCACGCCATTCATTGGCGTACCCTGCGGGCCTTTTTTGCGTCTGGAAATCTGGTATACCAAAATCGTCAAAACCATTGCGCAAGTCCCGTCCCGGGTCTACAGTCTCAACCAAGGTATCGACTCTTTGTGACGGTCATAAAGAATTCGAAACAACCAGGCTGCGGCCGGTAGGAGGCATAAGTGGAACGGACGCCACAAATGGAGGGCAGGCTGCCCGATGTCATCTTTCATAATGGAAACGTACTGGCAGACCCATCGAGCCCCAACGGGCTGGTGTCGGCTATTGCGATAGCTGGCCAATGGATACTGTATGCAGGCAATGACGCAGAGGCACTGGGCCTCGCCGGACCTGAAACGAAGAAAGTGGACCTACGCGGCCGGTTCGTCTGTCCGGGTTTCCACGACTCCCACAACCACATGTTGTCCACAGGTATGGGAATGCTGCTGCCTTCCCTGGCCCGCGCCAGTACTGTCGCGGAGCTCATGGACGTTGTTCAAGGGCAAGCAGAAGCCGCTGAAAACGGAGCGTGGGTAGTAACCGCAAGTGACTGGCACGAAAGCGGCTTGGCTGAGGGCAGGATGCCAACGCGGACCGAGCTTGATGCCGTGGCCCCCGACAATCCCGTGGTCCTCCGCAGGGGAGGACACAACATTGTGCTGAATTCCCTTGCCATGTCGCTGTTCGGCATAGGGGACGACAGTCATGCTCCTGAGGGCGCGAGCTACCTTCGTAACAACGGAAAACTTACCGGCCAGATCGTAGGGAGTGGATACGTTGCAGGCTTGCTGAGCCAGCTACCCAAACCCAGCATTGACCACTACCGTGCGGCGCTGGAGGAGGTCCAGAAACGGTATGCCGCGGCGGGCATCACTTCAGTCATCGACCCCGGACTGACCTTGGATGAAATGGCTGCCTACAGAGTTATCTACGGGGGCGGACCACAGAAGGTCCGGGTATCCATGATGTGGAAGTTGCCGACGCCAGCCGGTACAGCGGAGGAGGCAGTGGAACTTCTCGATTCCGGTGCGGTAGCAGCACAGCTCGACGACGTCTGGCTTCGTACCCTGGGCGTGAAAGTTTGCGTAGATGGCGGTGTGGAGACCGGCTTCTACCGGGAACCTTATGAACGGCAGGACGATCCCGACTTCCCGTGTGGCAAATCGTTCCAATCGGCGGCTGAGCTGGAAGCCATTTGTGTGGCAGCGAACCGTGCGAACCTTCCCGTAGGCGCGCACTGCGTTGGCGATGCTGGCATTGATATTGCCCTTGACGCCTTTGAGGCAGCTCATGCGTGGAACCCCATCTCCGATGCTCGATGGACCCTCATTCACATGCTGTACCCCAACGAAGAACACTGGGACAGGTTGAATGCCATGGGTGTAGGGGTGGCAGCGCAGGAACCGCTCCACTTTGCCTTGGGGGGTGGATTCGTCGAGTATTTGGGTCGGGAAAGAGCGGCAAATATCGCGCCCTTGTCGCAGTATCTTTCCCGCGTGGAGGTGCCCGTGGGTGGAGGTTCGGATAGCCCGGTGGCACCTTTCCAGCCTCTTCGCGGCATGTCGAGTTCCGTCACCCGGCGTAGCCGCTCAGCAGGGGTGCTGGGCCTCGAATGGGCCGTCAGCGCAGCAGAGGCCTTGGCCATGTACACCAATGGCAGTGCTTGGTGCGCAGCCGATGAGCATCGAACGGGAACGATCCGTGCGGGAATGCTCGCGGACCTCGTTGTGCTCTCGGAAGACCCGCGCGCTGTGAAACCCGAGGAAATCCCAGACATTGAGGTGGAGCTGACCATGGCGGCCGGCGTTATCACCCACGGTTCACTGGCTTACTAGTCCACAACCAACTCGTCCCCCCGCTGCCAGACATCCGTAAGGCGGCCGATCTTCCGCGCCCTCGAAAGGAATCATCATGCTTGAATCCAGTACCCCCGCTGGAAAGCCCGTTCCGCCAGTGGCCACAGCCATAGGTCTGTCACGCTGGCTAGTCATTATCCTCGCTTTCCTGGCCGTGCTGCTCGACGGTTTCGACACAGCGTCCTTGGGCCTGGCGGTGCCTAGCTTGGCCAAGAACTGGTCCCTGTCGCCCGCAGCCTTCGCTGCCCCACTGATTGCCACAAACGCAGGAGTGGTGGCGGGCTATATGGTCTCTGGGCGCCTATCCGTTCGGTTTGGGCTCCGTCGGATGCTGCTGGCGGGTGTGGTGGCCTTTGCCCTGGGCTCCGCCCTGACTGCAATGTCTTCAGGGATCCCCTTTATGACGATTGCCCGCTTCTTGACCGGAATCGGATTGGGGGCGGTCCTGCCGTCGGCTATTTCCCTCGCAACGGCAGGCAGGGACGGCGGTCAGCGCGAACGGATTGCCGTTTTCGTGACCATGGGCCTGTCTGCGGGATCTTTGGCGGCTGGTTTGAGCGGAGGAAAGTTGATCAGCGACCTGGGCTGGCAGTCCATCTTCTGGCTCGGGGCGGTTCTTCCTATCATCCTGCTGCCTGTCATGTGGTTCGGAATCAGCGAGGCGGATGCGCCCAGGCCGTCGCGGAAGGCGGGCCAAGAGACTGTCCAAAGCCTCTTCCGGCGTGGTTTGGCGTTGCCCACTGTGCTTCTCTGGCTCTTTGCGTTCTTGATCTTTGCCACGTTCTACGCGTTCTCGTCGTGGCTTCCAACCCTGCTCACTAACTTCGGCCTGGATCTGACCATGGCTCCCCTCGGGGCAGCAGCACTTGGTATTGGCGGAATCCTGGGGGCCCTCTTACTGATGATCTTTTCGGTGCGATTCAAGACCAGTTGGATGCTGGTCGTCGCTGCTTGTGTAGCCATTTGCTTCTTGCTCACGATTGCCTTGGGGCACCCCGAACAATGGCAACTCTTACTGCTGTTCGCGGGCGTGGGCATGGGGCTGGCCAGCAGCATGGTGGGACAGGCTGCGGTGGCGGTGTCCGTCTATCCGGCCACGTCGCGCACCTCCGGGGTCGCATGGGCGGCTGCGCTGGGCCGTTTGGGCTCGATCGCCGGACCCGCGTTGGGCGGTGTCCTACTGTCGTCAGGGCAATCACCGCAGAACATCGTCCTTGCGGTCTGCGTCCCAGTTCTGCTGGCCGTGGTGGTTATGGTGGCGCTGTCCCGGCGCCTTTCGCGCCAGACCACGGAAGACGCCGTCGAACCTGCTCGGCTGCCGGGGTAATCAGGCGCACGGCTAGCGCTGGCAGTGGAAGCGCCATAGCGTTGTCCCCAAGACTCCAACGCGGGGTCACTTAAGGCCCCATCATGGGCCATACTTGACCCCGCGTTGCTAGGAAAGGGAACGTCATGCCGGTGGTCGAGAGTTACAAGCAGGGGACACCATGTTGGGTGGACCTGTCCTCCACCGCCATCGAAGTCTCCAAGAAGTTTTACAGCGAGCTTTTTGGCTGGGAGTTGGATCCCATGGACGCCGGTAATGGCATGACCTACTACATGGCTATGCTTCACGGACGGAAAGTAGCCGGCATGATGCAGCAACTGCCGGATGCGCCGGAGGGAATGCCTTCCTATTGGGCCAACTACATTGCCGTGGACTCCGCCGACGAGGCTGCAGAACGGGCTGTGGCCGCCGGCGGATCCATCCTCTTCGCCCCTGACGACGTGCCGAACGGCAGCGGGCGGATGTTCTTCGCAATAGACCCCACAGGGGCACAAATCGGCTTCTGGGAAGCCGGCACCCATCCCGGATCCGGCTTGGTCAATGAGCCAGGGACCATGATTTGGAATGAATTGCAGACCGACGACGTCCCTAAAGCTATGAAGTTCTATGAGGCCGTGACGGGCTGCACCAGTGAAACCACACCCGCAGGTGATCTTCAGGAGTACACCAGCCTGCTGGTGGACGGGAAGAGGATTGCCGGTGCCCTTAAGCTGCCCATTGAAGGACTTTCGCCGTTCTGGATGACGTACTTCAGCGTCGAAGACGTGGATGCGGGGGTTGAGCATGCCGTCCAGTTGGGAAGCCATGTGATCGCACCGGCTTTCGATGTTCCCGGCGTCGGGCGAATGGCCGTACTCATGGACCCCGCAGGCGCCGCATTCAGCATCATGACAGGACTCGCCGCATGACTTCCCGGACTCATTATTCAAGTGGTGAACCCTGCTGGGCTGACCTGCAGACGCAGGACGTTTCGGCAGCCAAGGACTTCTACGGAAAGCTGTTCGACTGGACGTTCACGGACCTGCCCACACCTGACGGCCGCAGCTACACGCAGGCGTTTGTTGGCAAGGACCTGGTTGCGGTCATCGCTCCGCAGAACCCCATGCAGGAGGCGGCGGGCAAGCACGGCCAATGGAACATTTACCTCGCGGCCACGGATGCTGAGGAGATAGCAGACGACGCCGTCCAAGCCGGCGGGAAGCTCACGTTTGGCCCCGAGCAGGTTGCCGATACCGGCGTCCTGGCTTTCATCGAGGCGCCGGGCGGCGGGACCACGGGGATCTGGCAAGCGGGTACCCACATTGGAAGCCATCTGTTCAATCAGGCTGGCGCCTTGGCATGGGCTGAGCTGCTGACTCCTGAACCGCAGGCGGCCATCGCGTTTTTCCAGCAGCTCTTCGGGCATGAAGTCACTGAATATCCCCAGGACGACGGCGGCAGCTACAGCACGCTGATGGTCAACGGCGACGAGGTGGCCGGGATTGTCCCTGCCGAAGAAGGCGAAGAGGCGGCTTGGCAGGTCTACTTCGGTGTGGCCGACGTTCGAAAAGCGGCTGAAGCTGCGGTTGCCGCCGGCGGAGCCGTACTTGTGGAACCGGAAGAAAAGCCCGAAGCAGGATCTTTGGCGACCATCCAGGATCCGCAGGGCGGGGTTCTCAGTTTGATCCAGATCTGACCGTACGGGCGTGGCGTCCTGACCCTCTTTGAGCCGGAACATGCCAGGACTCGCCGGGGATTGCGGCGTGTCGGCAGGCTCGGAGGATCAAAAAGGGTCGGGGCCATACAAGCAGCAAAAACGCAAAAGCGGGCGGGCAGTTGAGGTCAACTGCCCGCCCGCGTTCTACTCAGGCAACAACCGCCTAGGCGTAGGCGTTCACCAAACGTACGGCACCGCCGTCGACGCCCTTGGCACCCTGGACGTAGTCCGGGCCGGTCTTGTCGATCGAGTCAGAATCCGCAGTAACGGTGCCCATGATCCAGGACGGCAATCCGCGCTCGTTGAGGCGTGCCACGGCGGCGTCAGCGGCCTCCGGGGACACGATTGCCACCATGCCGACGCCGAGGTTCAGCGTGCGCTCGAGATCGGCCAGGGGCACGTTGCCAAGCTCGGAAACCAGCTTGAAGATAGCGGGAAGTTCCCACGTGTTGCGGTCAACCGTGGCAACCAGGCCCTGCGGAAGGACACGCGCGAGGTTGGCTGCCAGGCCGCCACCGGTGACGTGGCTGAAGCCATGGACGGCTGCGCCGGCTGAGACCGGGAACGTACGGGCAAGGTCCAGGCAGTCGGCTGCGTAGACGCGCGTCGGTTCCAGCAGCTCTTCGCCAAGTGTGCGGCCCAGTTCGGAAACCTGGCGGTCCAGAGCCCAGCCGGCGTGGTTGATGACGCGGCGGACCAAGGAGTAGCCGTTGGAGTGCAGGCCTGAGGAAGCCATGCCGATCACGACGTCTCCGGCGCGGACGCGGTCCGGGCCGAGCAGGGCGTCGGCTTCGACAACACCGGTAGCGGCACCCGCGACGTCGTACTCGTGCTCACCCAGCAGGCCCGGGTGCTCAGCGGTTTCGCCGCCAACCAGGGCGGTACCGGCAACCGAGCAAGCAGCTGCGATACCGCGGACGATGTCCGCAATACGCTCCGGGACAACCTTGCCGCAAGCGATGTAGTCCGTCATGTAGAGGGGCTCAGCGCCAACAACCACGATGTCGTCCACAACCATGCCGACGAGGTCGAAACCGATGGTGTCGTGGATGTCCATGGCCTGCGCAATGGCAACCTTGGTCCCCACGCCGTCGGTGGAAGTAGCCAGCAACGGCTTCTTGTAGGTGAGCAGCTTCGAGACGTCGTACAGGCCAGCGAAACCGCCGACGCCGCCAATCACCGAGGTGTTGTGGGTTGCCTTCACGGCGTCCTTCATGAGCTCGACTGCGCGGTCTCCCGCTTCGACGTCGACACCCGCGGAGGCGTAGGTGATACCGGCGTTATTCTCAGCGGCTGGGGATGCGGAGGTCATACGGACTCTTTCTTGTCGGCGTCGGTCAAACGATCAGCGTCGGTCAGCAGGTTCTCGAATTCGGCGTCGGGCCCGGGATCGCAGCCCGTGGCGCCCGGCTTGTCGGCTGGATCCTCGGTGTCATCGGGGGACTCAGCAGCAGGGGGCAAACCGCCAAGGTCCGTGCGCTCCAGCAGGTTCTTGCCCAGCTTGTCAGCGCCCGGGAGTTCAATCGGGTACTTGCCGGTGAAGCAAGCCGTGCAGAGGCGTTCGCGCGGCTGCTGGGTGGCGCCGATCATGCCGTCCTCGGAGATGTAGGCCAGCGAGTCAGCGCCAATGGCCTGGGAAATCTCTTCGATGGTGGCGCCGTTGGCGATCAGTTCCGCACGGGATGCGAAGTCGATGCCGTAGAAGCAGGGCCACTGGACCGGGGGAGAGGAGATCTTGACGTGCACCGCGGCGGCACCGGCTTCGCGGAGCATCCGCACGATGGCGCGCTGCGTGTTGCCGCGGACGATCGAGTCATCCACCACAACAACGCGCTTGCCCCGGATCACGGATTCAAGGGCGTTGAGCTTGAGGCGGATGCCGAGCTGGCGCAGGGTTTGCGACGGCTGGATGAACGTGCGGCCAACGTAGGCGTTCTTGACGAAGCCGTGCGCGAAAGGGATGCCGGACTGCTCGGCGTAACCGACTGCCGCCGGGGTACCGGATTCGGGAACCGGAATCACGATGTCGGCCTCATGCGTGTTTTCGCGGGCCAATTGGCGGCCCATCTCAACACGGGCTTCGTATACGGAGCGGCCTGCAATGGCGGCGTCCGGACGGGCGAGGTAGACGTACTCGAAGACACAGCCGGCGGGTGTAGCCTCGGCGAAGCGCTGTGAGCGGACCCCGTCCTCATCGATGGCAATGAACTCGCCGGGCTCGATTTCGCGGATGAAGCTTGCACCAACGGTGGCAAGGCCGGCCTGCTCGGAAGCGACAACCCAACCGCGGTCCAGCCTGCCCAGACACAGCGGGCGGATGCCGTAGGTGTCGCGGGCAGCGTAGAGGGTCCCTTCATCCATGAAGACGAAGCAGAAGCCACCCTTGATCTTGGGCAGCAGCTCCAATGCGGTCTGCTCCAGCGTCTTGCCCTCTTCACCCTCCAGGAGGGCGGTCACGAGGGCTGTGTCAGAGGTGTTGCCCTGCTTCATTTCACCGGTCAGCTGGCCATCGTTGCGCTCAAGGATCATCTCCCGGAGCTCAGCAGTGTTGGTCAGGTTGCCATTGTGGGCCAAGGCAACCGTGCCTGTTGCGGTCGCGCCCAAGGTGGGCTGAGCATTGGCCCAGTGGCTGGCACCGGTGGTGGAGTACCGGCAGTGGCCAACGGCCAGGTGCCCGGTAAGGGTATTCAGGGTTGTCTCATCGAAGACCTGGGACACGAGGCCCATGTCCTTGTAGACATTGATGCGCTTGCCGTCACTGGTAGCAATACCAGCCGATTCTTGTCCGCGGTGCTGCAGCGCATACAGCCCGTAATAGGTGAGTTTTGCTACTTCTTCACCGGGAGCCCAGACCCCAAAGACGCCACAAGCGTCCTGAGGGCCTTTTTCGCCGGGGAGAAGATCATGAGAAAGTTTTCCGTCGCCACGTGCCACTGGTCGATTGTCTCATGTTGTGGCCGTGGTAAGTTCCCGCTCCGGCTTTGTGACCCCGTGAACAGGCTCGATTCCGCCAAAATGCGGCGTGTCTCACAGCGGCACCCCCGAAAGAGGCGAGTTGGGGTGCCTACTTAGCGGCCGCCGTCGTTCTCTGGACCTTCATCCGGAACTGAATCCGGAACGGCCTCCACAACTGCCCGCTTGGTCCGCTTGACGCTGATGCGGTCCAGTACCAGGGCCAGGATCGAGAACAGGATCACGCCTCCTGAAACGCAGGCCACCAGGAAGAAGCCGAAGACTGTGCTGGCATCGAAGGCGGGGTCGGCTGGACGACCGTAGGCGATGAAGGCGGCGACGATTGCACCCACAATGGCGCCGAGAATCATGAACGGAACGAACTTAGGTGCCCGGCGAACCGTAATCTCGCGGCGGGCAGTGCCATTTCCAGGGTGGGCGTTGGTGTCCTCAGAAGCCATGCCTTCCAGCCTACCGTTCCTCGCCCAAGTGACAGATAATGCCAATGTTCGGCAGGAACATTGGCATTATCTGGCAACTCGGCGGGCGGGTCAGCTGCCGCGGTAGGTCGAAAACGCGAACGGGCTCAACAGCAGCGGCACGTGATAGTGCTCGCCGGCGTCCGAAACTGTGAAGTTCAGGTCCACTTCCGGGAAGAACGTTTCCGTGCCGAGGCCCTCGTAGTAGGCGCCGGTGGCGAAGTTCAGGCGGTAGGCGCCGCCGGGAATCCGTTCCGGACCGAGGTCCTTGATGCGGCCGTCGGCATCAGTCTCGCCCTCTGCGATCAGGGTCCAGCTGTCACCTTCGCGGACGTAAAGTACGACGGCGACCCCCGCCGCCGGGCGCCCGGAGCCGGTATCCAGGATGTGCGTCGTTACCTGTGAAACACTCATGCATTTTCTCCTTCGCTGATCACGCCTGAGAGACGCAGCAAGGCGATCTCCCGCAGCTGGCCAGCCACAATTTCGTCTTCTTCTTCGGGGGTGTGCGTGAGGCGCTCCTGGAGGGAACCGAGGATCTCCTGGGCGCTGCGTCCTGCGGCGCGAATGAGGAAGACCCTGCCGAATTTCTCCTCGTAGGCGCGGTTTCCCTCCGCGAGGGCGGCGGCCGTGCCGTCGTCGCTGGGATCCACGCCGGACTGTTCCGAACGCGACATGGCCGCCTCGGTGGTTTGGGCCTTGGGCCGTTCGCCGATCCGGGGGTGGTGGGCGAGCGCGGACTCCACCTCTTCGGGCGTGAACGGATGGGCGGCCTGGCGGGCCTGCCCCAGCAGTTCGTCGACGCTGGTGAAGGGGCGCGCATCGGCGATCTCCTCAACCCAGCGGCTGATATCCAGGCAGGGAGTCAGGGTCCTGATGGCCTCGTCCCGGTCAACATTGTTGAATACTGCAAGCTCCATGCTTGTGTCATCCTCGTGCAAATGCTGGCATCCATGGTGTGGGCTATGCGGAACTCCTGCTTTCCAGCTGGAGGAAGCTTGCTTCTAATGCTTCCGCATCATGGAACTGTTATTTCAGCATACGTAAATAGTTAAGCCGAGCCCGTGGGCTGGTGTCAAGAGAGTACCGCGCCCGAGCGCCGCGTTCTCACAGTGAGGTAGAGGCGGTGCGCCGTAATAACCAAGGCAAGCCACGCAATGCCGAGAGCCCACGCGGCCAGGACGTCGGTGAGCCAGTGGTGTCCAAGGTAGACCCGGCTCAAGCCCATGGTTGCAGCGAACGCTGAGGCCGCCAATACCGTGATGATCCTGGCTCTGGCCGTTTTGAGGCGAAGAATGATCAAGTAGGCCACGATTCCGGCGATCACGATCGAATTCAGGGAGTGGCCACTGGGGAATGACGGCGAGTGCTCGTAGGGCGGAACGGCGTCCGCGAGGTCCGGACGAGTGCGGCCGAAGAGGGGCTTGCCTGCAACGGTCATCAGGAGCGAACCAAGTCCTGCTGTCAGCATCAGGATGACAGGAGTCCACGAGCGGCGCTTTGTGGCCAGTGCGATCATGATCCCCACCGCGATGATGGGCATGCCAACCGTGCCGCCAATATCGGTGTAGGCAGTAACGGCGAGGTCCAGTGCCGGTGATCGAACGGCCTTGGCGGCATCAAGGACGGGGTGGTCCAACCCCGCAACCCCGTCGGCTTCGGTGACCGACTCGTACACCTCGCCAAAAGCGACGGCGAGGGAGACGGCTACCACAAGCCCCACCGCCAAGGTGATGATCAATGCTGCATAAGGGCCCAGAAGCCTGGTGATCCGCTGTGCAGCCCCTGCCAAGACACGGCCTACCGGGGATTTCCACCGGGTAAGGTCCTGCCCTGCGACGAACCGGTCCTGGGTTACCTCGCCGTGGACGCCCTGCTCCGGCTGCTCTTTTCCTTCAGTCGTCACCCTTGTCCCCTTACCGTGGCGGCTGTCCCCTCGCCGTGGCGGCCTCCGTATTGGTGAGTAACCTTAGCAGTTTGGGTTTATGCGCAGGTGAGTGGACTCGCCCCGGCCACCGCGCTGGGGCAGAATGACGAGGACCAGCTGAAGGAGTTTCGCACATGCCAGACATACTGACGTCCAGGTTCCTGTTCGGCCCCGGCCCGAGCAATTGCTACCCCGAAGCCATGGCCGCGATGGCATATCCAGTGCTCGGCCATTTGGATCCGGTCTTCATTCAACGCCTGGACCGGACGTGCCAGGGGCTACGGACGGTCTGGGGTACTGCGAACGCGCGCACGCTCCCCCTGAGTGCCACAGGTTCGGGCGGCATGGAGGCCGCTTTCGTGAACACCGTGTCCGACGGCGACGTGGCAGTGATCGCTGTCAACGGACTATTTGGGGCGCGCATGTGCGAGGTGGCGCGGCGTTGCGGGGCCACTGTGGTTCGGGTGGATCACGAATGGGGCAAGCCCGTTGACGCAGAGCGTGTGCTGGCTGCGCATCCCAACCCGAAAGTGATCGCGGCGGTCCATGCCGAGACTTCCGTTGGCGTTCTCTCTGACATCGCTGCGCTGGGCGCAGGCAAGGGCGACGCCCTGCTGATCACCGACGCCGTGACGTCCATCGGCGGACTGGAACTCCGGGCAGACGACTGGGGGATCGACGTCGGATATGCCGGAACGCAAAAGTGCCTGGGCGTTCCGCCGGGGCTTTCGCCGTTCACTGTCTCGGACCGGGCCTTTGAGCGGCGCATCAAGGATCCCCGCTCCTGGTACCTGGATATCGGCCTGCTCGGCGGCTACGTAGGCGCTGCCAGTGGCGCCCGCACTTACCACCACACCGCGCCGGTCACCATGATCGCCGGTCTCGAAGCGGCGCTCGACCGCATCCTCGCCGAGGGGCTCGACGTCGTCCAAGCCCGCCACCGCGCTGCCGGAGCTGCGCTGCAGAGTGGCCTGCAGGAGATGGGGCTTGAGCTGTTCGCCGCCGAAGGAGCCCGCCTGCCGAGCCTCACCACCGTGAAAGTGCCCGACGGCGTCAACTCGGCCGCGGTCCGCGCTTACCTCCTGGAGAACTTCAGTATGGAGATCGGTTCCGGCGTGGGAGAGTACGCGGATACGGTGTGGCGCATCGGAATGATGGGCCCAAACGCGAACAGAGCCTCGGTGACTTTGGTATTGGGTGCGCTGAAAGAAGCCATCGACAAGGCGTAAGTGAGAGAACATCGCCGGGAAACCCGTTGGATGTGAGAGAACATCGGTGGTAGTTGGATGTTCTCTCACATCCTGACCGGTTTCAGCCGATGTTCTCTCACATCCTGACCGGTTTCAGCCGATGTTCTCTCACGTCCATGTGGGAGAGGATCGGCCTAGAGGGCGTTGGATGTGGGAGAGGATCGCCCTAGAGGGCGTTGGATGTGAGAGAGGATCGCCCTAGAGGGCGTTGGAAGTGAGCGAGGGTTAGGTTTCGCGGGTCAGGATCCACGTGTTGGTGCCGTCTTGGCGCTCGAAGGTCACGGTTGTCACCAAGGCCTCGATGAGCGCCAGACCTCGTCCGGATTCGGCGTCCTCGTCCGGCATGGCGGGCTGCATGTCCTCGGCGAAGGGCTCGCGGGCGTTGAACGCACTGACCCTCGCAACCAGTCGGGCGGGACGGACGCTGATGTCCACACCGATCTCCACGGGCTTCTCGGCCACGGGGAGGGCGTGCTGCACGATATTGGCGGCAGCCTCGATGACAGCGGTGGTGAAGGTCATGCGGTCCATGTCCGGGACAAAGGAGGCATCGTCCCACAAGGCATCAAGCTCGCCATGGATGGCTTCGATTGCTTCCTCGTTGGACGGCCCGTGGTAACCCCTGCGTGCGATGACCTCAGTCATTTCCGAACGCCTCCTCGGCTGAAGAGTACGCAGTCAGAACGCGGTCCATGTTGGTAAGTTCCAGGACCATTTTGACCTGGGGCTGCACGCCCGAGATCCGCAAATCGCCGCCAGCTTGACGGGCTGCTTTGAGGCAACCGATGAGGGCGCCGAGGCCGGAGGAATCCATGAAGTCGGTTTCTGCAAGGTTCACCACAACGCGGCTGGATCCACCTGCCACAACCTCGGCCACTAGTTCGCGCAGCTTCGGAGCGGCCACCATGTTCAACCGGCCGACGCTCTTCACCTCCGCGTAGGAGTCTTTGACCTCGTAGCTAAACTGCATCAGCATTCCTCTCTTCGGGGCGTCCAGGACCTTCCGGACCCGCCAATTCCTCAGGGACAAAACCCTTATACAAAACTGCTTTGACCAGGACGCTCAGGACCACAAGGTCGAAGGTTACCCACGCTACATTCACCAGGGTTCCGAGGGGCTCCGACAGGCCAGAAAGAAGCCGCGCCAACCCGACAACCATGGCAACGGCCAGCAACACGGCAACGATGATTTGTGGGCGAATCAGGCTCCAACTGGGGCCGCCACTCTGCCTGGCCTTCGGGGTGACGGCGAACCCAAGGGGACGTCCGAACCAGACGTTACGTGCCGCCGTCGTGCAGGCTTTGATCCAGGTGGGGAACAGCGCGAGGCTGTACTGCTGCCCGCGCCAGGTGGGGATCCCGTGCCCGGCGATGACAAATAGCAGCTGGTTTACCACCATGAACGGGATGAAACGGGCGAAGAAGTCGAAGCTCAGGCTGCTGACAGGGAGGACGCCGAGCGTTAGGTAGATGATGGGCGCCGCAAAGTACACCACGGCCGCGAAGCCGCTCAGGTAGCTCCACATGGTGGAGAAGTACATGAGCCGCTGGCCCCACGTGAGGCGGCGTTGGACCAGCGGGTTCTCGCGCAGAAGGACCTGCATGGTGCCTTGGGCCCAGCGAAGGCGTTGGGTCAGCATGGTCTTGAGGTCCTCGGGAGCCAGACCGTTGGCGAGGATTTCGTGGTGGTACACGCTCTTCCAGCCAAGGGCGTGCAGGCGCATCGCGGTAGCCATGTCTTCGGTGACGGAGATGGTGGCCAAAGGCATGATCGGCTGGGCTTCGTCGGTGCGTTCCACGGAAATGGCGTCCAGGACGGCGTGAACGGATTCGAGCGCGCCCAGCGGCGACCAGTCGCGTCCGGACATCCGGTCGACGGCGTCACTCGCCACTGTTGTGACGCCAGACTCGCCGACGTGGGCCAGTTCCATGGCGGCGATTTCTTCGAGGTCGGCTTGCAGGGCTGAGAAGTCGGCGGCCACGAGCGTGCGCACGGCGTCGTCCACTTTGCGGCGTACGCGGTACGTGATCTCGCTCAGCGAGGCCCCGGCTTCGAGCTCCTGCTGCGCGCTTTCCGTGGCCGCTTCCACCTCGTTGAGCATTTGCTCCACCAACGGGTTCTCCGCCTCCGCCGAACGCCGGGACTTCTTGATTGCGGAACGGGATGCAGCCAAGGCACGGCGCACACTCTTTTCCGTGGCCTTGACGTAGCCCACCAATCCAAGCTGCATGAGGGCTTCCCTGCGCAGGATGGCGTTGGAGCCGCAGAAGAACGCCGCGTTCCATCCGTCCTTGCCCTGCTGGATGGGGCCATAGAAGAGGGGAGCCTGGCTGCCCAGCGGATCGTCGGCGGGAACATTGATGAAGTACTGGGGCGTCTGGACCAACGCCACGCGGTCATCATTGAAGTAGCCCAGCGTCTTGTCCAGGATGTCCGGCTCGGGGATCTGGTCGGCGTCGAGAATCAACAGGTATTCGCCCGACGTCACCATCAGCGCGTTGTTCAGGTTGCCTGCCTTGGCATGCCGCGGCATGTCCGGTGTCCAGTCGGCGCCGCGCGTCACGTAGCCGATCCCGTTCGACTCGGCGAGCTCGCGCATCTCAGGGCGGTCGCCGTCGTCCAGAATCCAGGTACTGTGCGGCCAACGGATGTCCTTGGCGGCGAGGGCGGTGGTCATCACCAAATCCAACGGCTCGTTGTACGTGGTGATGAAAACGTCCACCGTGGCGGTATCCGGCGCCGCGGGCGGTGGCTTGCGAATCTTCAGGTTCCACACGGTCAGGCCGAAAAGCATGACGTCAATGAGGCTGTAGGTCTCGGCAATCACCAGTGGAACAGCGATCCACCACGCGTCCCAGTTCAGCGAAGCCAGCCAGCGCCAGCCCACGTAATTCACGCCCAGAATGACCGTTAGGACAACACAAAGCCGAGTCCAGAATCGCGTCACGTTCCCCCCTTTTGTGGCTAGTTCCGGTTTGTCTGAGCAACTTCCAGCCCAACATCCCGGCCAACCTCACGCCGTCGGTGAACCACGACGGCGGTCACGTCATCTTCCGCTGTGTCCGCCGGTGCCAGCTCAAGCAGGGCAGCGCAGACGTGGTCCGAGGTGCCCCCGCTCCGTGCTGCCTTCTCAACGTTCCTCACGAACTCTTCCAGGGAACCGTGTGCGTCGAGCACGCCGTCGCTGACGATCACCAACGAATCGCCCGGCTCCAGCTGCAGTTCCGCGGCCGGCCATTGCTGTTCGTCCAGGATCCCGACAGGTGGCCCGGCGGATACCAATCTCCGTGCCGCCCCCTCGGCCGGGACATGGAGGCCAAGTCCATGACCGGCGTCGATATAGCTGAGCTTGCCCGAAGCACTGTCCAGGCGAGCATGGAACATCGTCACGAAGGACCCGGACTGGTCCAGATCGGTGGTGAGGGTGGCGGCTGCGGACTCGAAAGCGTCAGCAATTGCCGGGGTATCCGCCACTGACCGCATCACGGCGCGGACGGTGGCCGCTATCAAGGCGGCGCCCATGCCCTTGCCCATGGCGTCGGCGAACGTCAGATGCATGCCGTCGCTGGTCTGGTACCAGTCGTAGAAGTCCCCACCTACGCTGCGCGATGGGCGGAAGGCGCCAGCGACGTCGTAATCGTTCAGCCGGACTGTTTCCTGTGGAAGGAGGCTTTTCTGCACAACCGTGGCGCGGGCGAGTTCGTCCGTCTGGCGCGTGTCCTCGGCGGGTGCCGCGGGCGTCCGTGCCCTGCGGAACAGTGCCCGGATGCGGGCCTGCAGTTCCTTGGGGCTGAACGGCTTGTTGATGTAATCGTCCGCGCCCGTGTCCAAACCGGTAAGCCGGTCAATCTCGTCGGCGCGGGCCGTGAGCATCATGATGTAGGCATCGGAGAATTCCCGGAGGCGCCGGCAAACTTCCATGCCATCGATGTCCGGGAGGTTTATGTCCAGCGTCACCAGTTCGGCGTTGGTGTTACGGACAGCCTCGACGCCGGAAAGACCGTCGGGCGCTTCTGTCACCACAAAATCGAGCTGCTCAAGAACCAGAACGAGGAGGCCACGGATGTCGGCGTCATCTTCGACGACTACGGCATGGCGAGGGGACGCGGTTGAGACCATGGCTCCATTAACTACTGCCGCGGGGCTTTTGTCACGTTTAGTAAAGAGACGTGTAACGCCCGCTCACAATAGTGGGCGGGCGTTACAAAAATTGTGCAGTTATGTGCGAGAGGGATTCCCTTAAAGCGGCAGGATGTGAGAGAAGGATTGCCTCAAAGCCGCAGGATGTGAGAGAGCGTTAGACGCCCAGAAGTTCTTCCTTGAGCGCCTGGACATGGCCCTGGGCGCTGACTTGGTACTGGGTGAGCTTGACGGTGCCTTCGCCGTCGAGGACGACAGTGGACCGGACCAGGCCTTCGACGATTTCGCCGTCAACCAGCTTCTCGCCCCAGGCGCCGTAGGCGAGGGCAACGGAGTGGTCCTCGTCGGAAAGCAGCGGGAAGGTCAGCGCAAATTCACCAGTGAACTTGGCGAGGGCCTCAGGGGCGTCCGGGGAGATCCCGATGACGTCGTAGCCGTTGCCCTGCAGGCTTGCGAGGTTGTCGCGGAAATCGCAGGCCTCGGTGGTGCAGCCCGGAGTGGCTGCCTTGGGGTAGAAGTAAACAATGACGTTGCGTCCGCGGTAGTCGGACAGCGAGACCTTGGTGCCGTCGGCGTCGAGCAGCGCGAAGTCAGGTGCTTGCGTTCCGACGAGGAGTTTCTGGGTCATGGCGATCCTTTGCGTTTCACCGGCTTGCAGCCGGCATTGGTCATTCTAAAAACGGATTGTCTAAGGACAGAACAGCGAAGTCAGATGCTGTATTCCGCAGGTCCGCGCACTGTGGCATAAGGGCCTGGCACGAACTGGTAGCCACCACCACGGACGGTGGCGACAGTGTGGCGGGCGCTTCCGAGCTTCCGCCGCACCCTTCCAACATAAACGTCAATCGAGCGAAATGCCGCGCCGGGGAGGTCAAATGACTCCAGGAAGCGTTGCAATTCTTCACGACTAATGGCCCTGGAGCAGTTCACCACAAGGTAGCGCAACAGCTTGTATTCCATGCCAGTAAAGGCAACCGGGGCGCCGTCGAGCAGCACTACTTCAGCCGCGAGGTCGATTGCAAGTCGACTACGGCGCCCGGCCAACATGACGGGCTCGACGGCGGTGCTGCCGCCTCCGCTCCGACCCCGGCTAACGGACACATCACCCTCGCGTGCGGAGGTGATTCGTCCGTTTGAGGGGGAATTTCCGTCAGCCAGAGCGTCGGCGAGGGAGAGGGAAGAGTGGGTACCGGCGTCGGCGGCTTCCTGCGGAGTGCCGCCCCAGGAAGTATCGCCGACGCCGGAGTGTTCTGCCCCGATGGCGGGCCAGATGCGGACTTCCGCCTCCGGGGCAAGTTTCATGGCCCGGGCCAGCACCATGCGTGCTGCCCGTTCCCAGACTGCTGGATCAATCTCGTCGCCCTCGGCCGGGTTGACCCAGAGGGCGAGGCCCCGCGCGCTTACTCCCGGTCGCCGGCCCGGGACGCCCCGGGCTGGAACGCCCCTGGCCGGACGTGCGGGCGGTGGCCCGTAGGCATTGACTGCCATGGCGGTGGACCCTAAACGTTGCCGCGGCGGAGCAGTTTGCCGCCGGGGTTCTGGCCGTCGATCGCGGTGCCGCGCAGGTAGGTCTTGCGGACGACGCCGGCCAGGGGACGGCCGTCGTACGGCGTGATCGGGTTCTTGTGCTTGAGCTTGGTGACGTCCACAACGAAGGCTTCGTCCGGCGCGAAGATGGAGAAGTCGGCGTCATAACCCAGGGCGAGCTGGCCCTTGTTGTGCAGGCGGGCCAAGGCGGCGGGCTTCTCGGCCATCCAGGAAACCACCTGTTCCAGCGGGATGCCGCGGTGGCGGGCTTCGGTCCAGATCAGGGACAGGCCCAGCTGGAGCGAGGAAACGCCGCCCCATGCCACTGCGAAGTCGCCGTTTTCCAGGTCCTTGAGGTCAAGGGTGGAGGGGGAGTGGTCCGAGACGATGCAGTCGATGGTGCCGTCCTGCAGGCCCTTCCAAAGGAGCTCGCGGTTGGAGGCTTCACGGATGGGCGGGCAGCACTTGTAGGCGGTCGCTCCATCGGGGATTTCTTCGGCCATGAGCGTCAGGTAGTGCGGGCACGTCTCAACGGTGAGGTTGACGCCGTCGCGCTTTGCCGACGCGATCATGGGCAGCGCGTCGGAGGAGGAGAGGTGCAGGATGTGGGCGCGGGCGCCGGTCCAGCGGGCACGTTCGATGACCTCGGCGATGGCCTTATTCTCGGCGCCGCGGGGGCGGGAGGCCAGGAAGGTTTCGTAGTGGTCGCCGCCGGGGTGCGGGGCGCGGTCGATCGCGTGGGAGTCCTCGGCGTGGACGATCATGAGGGAGTCGAAGGACTTGAGCTCAGCCATGTCCTCTTCCATCTCGTCCGCGTCCAGGTGCGGGAACTCGTCCACGCCGGAGTGCAGGAGGAAGCACTTGAAGCCGAAGACGCCTTCGTCGTGCAGCGGGCGGAGGTCTTTCTTGTTGCCCGGGATGGCACCTCCCCAGAAGCCGACGTCCACGAACGCCTGGTCCTTGGCCACGACGCGCTTCTGCTCCAGGCCGTCCACGCTGGTGGTGGGCGGGATGCTGTTGAGCGGCATGTCGATGATGGTGGTTACGCCACCGGCAGCAGCGGCACGTGTGGCGGAGGCGAAGCCTTCCCACTCGGTGCGGCCGGGCTCGTTGACGTGGACGTGCGTGTCCACCAGGCCGGGGATGAGGGTTTCGTCGTCTGCGAGTTCGATGACCTCGTTGCCTGTGAGGCCGTTGCCCAAGGGTTCGATAGCGACGATGATGCCGTCGCGGATACCAACTTCGCGTGCTGCAAGGCCGGCAGTGGTCAGGATGCGCTGGCCCCGGATAACGAGGTCATAGGCGCCGTGTGCTTCAGACATTGAGGTACTCCTTGTTTTCGGTCCGTTCCGCCAGATACACGCCTATGTGCTTACCTAATTGTTCAAGCAACGGACCTGCTTCAGCGATACATTTCTGGACATCGGATTCCATGTCGGTCAAAGCGTGGACCGTGTGGAAACCGGCATCCGTGAGTTGTTCCCGGCTCAGGGTACTCCGGCCGCAGACTGCGATCACGGGAACCCCGGCCTTCTGCGCCGCCCGCGAAACTCCCATGGGGGTCTTGCCGAGCAGGCTTTGTTCGTCCAGGCTGCCTTCTCCGGTGATCACCAGATCGGCGCCCTTTAGTCTCTGTTCGAGGTCAGTGAATTCAAGTACGACGTCGATGCCCGGCCGCCGCTCTGCCTTCAGTGCCGCTATGGCAATGTAGCCAACGCCGCCTGCTGCACCGGCGCCTTCTGCTTTGGCTGCGTATTTGGCATGTTGCCCGGTGGTTGCTGCGAGCACGTCGACGAAGTGGCTCAGCGCCGCGTCGAGCGAGGTGACGTCGTCCGGCGTCGCGCCCTTCTGCGGACCGAAGATGGCTGGGGCTCCACTGGCCCCCAAAAGGGGATTGTCGACGTCGGACGCCAGCACGAATTCCGTGGCTTCGACGCGGACGTCGAAGTTGGAGAAGTCGATGCTGTTCAGCTGTGCCAAGGCGGCACCGCCGCCGGGAAGCTCGTTGCCGTTCTCGTCCAGGAAGACGGCGCCGAGGCCCTGCAGGACTCCAGCGCCGGCGTCGGTGTTGGCGCTGCCGCCCACGCCCAGGATGATCTTGCGGCAGCCGAGATCCAGCGCGGCGCGGATGAGTTCGCCGGTTCCGATGCTGGTTGCGGTTTTAGCCGTCTGGGACGTGGGGCCGTCCGGGAGGAGGGCGAGACCGGAAGCTGCCGCCATTTCGATGACAGCTTCCTGGTCCCGCACCGCGAAGTCGGCTTTCACTGGCTCGCCGAGCGGGCCGGTGACGGTGGTGGTCCGGCGGGCGAAGCCGGAGCCGATAGCGGCATCGATGGTTCCTTCGCCGCCGTCGGCCACCGGAATGCGTGTTGCCTCAAGGCCTGTTTGGCCGAAGCCTGCCAGCAATCCTGTTGCGAGATGCCTGGCGACGTCGGGCGCGGACAGAGAGCCCTTGAATTTGTCCGGGGCGATGACCACACGCATTCCGGTGCCTCCTTTCTGTTTCTCTTTAGGCTTTGGTCAGGATCGCGGTGGGGGCGTCCGCCGCGGTTTCTGCCAGCTCTTCGAACTCGTTCACCGCATTGATCTCGACACCCATGGAGATGTTGGTGATCTTTTCCAGGATCACTTCAACAACCACGGGAACCTTGAACTCGCCCATCAGTGCCTTGGCCTTATCGAAAGCGGCAGGCATGTCGTCCGGGTTCTCAACGCGGATGGCCTTGCAGCCCAGGCCCTCGGCAACCTTGATGTGGTCCACGCCGTAGCCGTTTGTTTCCGGAGAGTTGATGTTCTCGAAGGCCAGGGAAACGTTCTGTTCCATGTTGAAGCCGCGCTGCGACTGACGGATCAGGCCCAGGTAGCTGTTGTTCACCACTACGTGGATGTACGGCAGGTTGAACTGTGCGCCCACGGCCAGTTCCTCGATCATGAACTGGAAGTCGTAGTCACCGGACAGGGCAACAACGGTGGCATCCGGGGTTCCACGAACAACGCCGAGAGCAGCGGGAGCGGTCCAACCCAGCGGGCCGGCCTGGCCTGCGTTGATCCACTTGCGGGCACCGAACACGTGCAGCATCTGTGCGCCGGCGATCTGCGAGAGGCCAATGGTGGACACGTAGGTGGTGTCGCGGCCGAAGGCCTTGTTCATCTCCTGGTACACGCGCTGGGGCTTGATGGGAACATTGCTGAAGTTGGTCTTGCGGTGCAGGGAGCCCTTGCGCTCCTGGCACTCGGCAACCCAACCCGAGTAGTCCGGCAGGGTCTTAGCTGCCTGGCGCTCACGTGCCAGTTCGATCAAGCCAGCCAGCGCCGCACCGGCGTCGGACGCAATGCCCAAGTCCGGGGAGAAAACGCGACCGATCTGCGTCGGCTCGATGTCGATGTGCACGAACTTACGGCCAGCCGTGTAGGTGTCCAGGCCGCCGGTGTGGCGGTTGGCCCAACGGTTGCCGATGCCGATCACGAAGTCGCTCTGCAGGAACGTCTCGTTGCCGTAGCGGTGCGAGGTCTGCAGGCCAACCATGCCGGCCATCAGTTGGTGGTCGTCCGGGATGGCGCCCCAGCCCATCAGGGTGGGGATAACCGGAACGTTCAGGATCTCGGCCAGCTCAACCAACTGCGCGGAAGCGCCGGCGTTGATGATGCCGCCACCGGCAACGATCAGCGGGTGCTGGGCCGAGGTCAGCATGTCCAGGGCCTTTTCCAGCTGCTTGCGGGAAGCCTTGGGCTTCTCGATGGGCAGGGGCTCGTAGGCGTCGATGTCGAACTCGATCTCGGCCATCTGAACGTCGATGGGCAGATCCAGCAGGACCGGGCCCGGACGACCCGAGCGCATCAGCTGAAACGCCTTCTGGAACGCTCCGGGAACCTGGCCCGGCTCCAGGATGGTCATGGCGAACTTGGTCAACGGCTTGGCGATGGACTCGATGTCCACGGCCTGGAAGTCTTCCTTGTGCAGCTTGGCGACGGGAGCCTGGCCGGTGATGCAGAGGATGGGGATGGAATCAGCCTGGGCTGCGTACAGTCCGGTGATCATGTCCGTGCCAGCGGGGCCCGACGTGCCGATGCAGATGCCGATGTTGCCATCAGCTGCGCGGCTGTAGCCGTCGGCCATGTGGCTGGCGCCTTCAACGTGGCGGGCCAGCGTGTGGCGGATGCCGCCGTGGGCACGCATTGCTGAGTAGAAGGGGTTGATCGCTGCGCCGGGCAGACCGAAAGCTTCGGTTGCGCCTTCCTTTTCCAGGATGGCTACGGCCGCATCAACGGTGCGCATCTTTGCCATGGTGTACTCCTTGTTTTTTGCCCTTTCGGGCGAAGTCTGTGGTGTTTTTGGGTGTGGTGAGGGAGCCGCCGTCGTTTAAGTACGACGGCGGGTTCCCTGCTGTTTGTTTCTTTGGCGCTTTAGCGCTGGGCTGCTACCTGCGGCCGCTGAGCTGGAGGACCTGCTTGAAGAGGCCCGAGTGGTCGAGGCCGCCGTCGCCCTGGTTGACGGTTGCGGCGACGAGCTGGGCGACGACTGCGCCGAGCGGGACAGCGACGTTGGCTTCGCGGGCTGCGGAGGTGACGATGCCGAGGTCCTTGTGGTGGAGGGCCAGGCGGAAGCCGGGGTCGAAGTTGCGGTCGAGCATCTTCTGACCCTTCTGGTCGAGGACCTTGGAGCCGGCCAAGCCGCCGCCGAGGACCTTCAGTGCTGCGTCGGTGTCTACGCCGTAAGCCTCGAGGAAGGCGATGGCCTCGCCGAGGACCTGGATGTTGACGGCTACGATCAGCTGGTTTGCTGCCTTGACGGTCTGGCCGGAGCCGGACGGGCCGACGTGGACGATGGTCTTGCCCACTGCGTTGAGGACATCCTGTGCTGCCTCGAAGTCAGCTGCTTCGCCGCCGACCATGATGGACAGGACGGCGTCGATTGCGCCCTGTTCGCCACCGGATACGGGAGCGTCGAGGGGGCGGATGCCTGCTTCTTTGGCGTCTGTTGCGAGGCGGGCGGCGACATCCGGGCGGATGCTGGAAGCGTCGATCCAGAGTGCGCCCTTCTTCGCGTTGGCGAAGACGCCGTCCTTGCCGCTGACAACACCCTCAACATCGGGGGAGTCCGGGACCATGGTGATGATGACGTCGGCGTCCTTGACTGCGTCCGCGATGCTGGTGGCACCCTTGCCGCCTTCGGAGACGAGCTTGTCGATCTTGTCCTGGCTGCGGTTGAAACCGGTGACCGTGTGGCCTGCCTTGACGAGGTTGATGGCCATGGGGAGGCCCATGATTCCGAGTCCGATGACTGCAACGTTGCTCATTGTGGTTCTCTTTCTGGGGAAGTCTGTGTGTGTCTTTTAACTCGAGTGCGCTAACTCAGGTGTGCTTACCCAACTAGGTCGCATTAGTGCGCGTTTTGAGGGTCCTAAACGCGCTCTGCTGCTACTTAGTTGGGCGCCCTGTGCTTAGTTGGCGTTGGCGCGCTGGCGGATGGCCCAGCTGAAGGCCGTTTCCTGCGGTTCCTTGTATTCCAAACCGATGTAGCCGGCGTAGCCGAGTTCGCGGCTGCGGGCAATCCATTCGCCGAGGGGGAGCGTCCCGGTTCCGGGAGCGCCGCGGCCGGGGTTGTCGGCGATCTGGATGTGGCCGAAGTCCTTGGCGTGGTTCTCGATGACGGATTCGACGTCGTCCCCGTTGACTGCAAGGTGGTAGAAGTCGGCGAGGAGCTTGACGTTGTCGACGCCGGACTCGGCCTTGACGCGGGCGATGACCTTGAGTGCATCTTCGGCCGTGAGGAGCGGGTACTTGGGTGCGCCGCTGACCGGTTCGAGGAGGACGGTGCCGCCGATGCGGGCGACGCCTTCTGCTGCTGCGGCGAGGTTCTTGGCTGCGAGTTCGTCCTGCTCTTCAGGGGTGAACTCGTCCTGGCGGTTGCCGTAGAGGGCGTTGAAGGCCTTACAACCGAGGCGCTCACCGATGCCGGCTACGACGTCGATGTTGTCCTTGAACTCGGAGCAACGTCCCTTCCAGGAAACAAGGCCGCGGTCGCCGCCGGGCATGTTGCCAGCGTTGAAGTTCAGGCCCGTGAGCTGAACGCCGGCGTCCTTGATGGCGGTTTCAAACTCGGTTACTTGGGCGTCGCTTGGGACGGAGCTCTCGAAGGGCCACCAGAACTCGACGGCGTCAAAACCGGCTGCCTTCGCGGCGGCGGGGCGCTCGAGCAAGGGCAGCTCCGTCAGGAGGATGGAGCAGTTCACTGTGTACGTCATCGTAGGTCCTTCCGAGGAGGGGCTTTGATCTATCTTCCGTTGCTTGGCTGCTGCCTTGGTACTTGGCTCCAGTTTCCGCTTTGTGGAATTTAGATTCTGCTTTATGAAAAGTTTAGGGAAGGTGGGGGTGGGAGTCAAGGGGGTGGGTGGGGAGGTGGGGGTTTGGGATACCAGAAGGACGGCGAGTGTGGAGGCATGCGTCGCCAGATCGGGAACATCGTCGTCTTCAGTGGCCACTGTGTCACAAACACCGGGGGCGAATATCATGATGCAGTTCGTACTAAGAATGGGGATACATGGCGACGTCAAAAGGGCCAAAGCGGAGGATCTACTTCCTGGAGCCAGTTTTTGAAAAGCAAAACGGCGAACTGCAAGAAGTGGCAGATAATTTCTGGCCTGAATTTTTTGCGCACGTGGCCGGACTGAACGCAGATCGGCGACGGCTGGAGATATACGGTCGGAAGTACATCGGTGAACATCGTGAGGAGAAAGCTCCAGCCGTCGACTATCTGTACATCGGAAAAGCACGGCGTGGTGCGGACTGGCCCGACATAAGTAACTCAGAGGGCGTGGTCACGACCTTAAACCTTGGAACGGGGGCGGATGCGCTCATCGAACCCGCTTACCTACTTCCTGTTCCTGGCACAACTTATGTGGCAGTGTTGCGAACGTCGGGCGGGCCATCCTTTTCAGCTCTGGAAAACTGGCTAACTTCGGCTGCGGGTCTCGACCTCCAGTCCGAACGCTTCGAACTTCGTCCTTATGTAAGAACCGACCAGCTTGAGCGTCTCAACGCAGCAGAGGGTGCGACACGGGTGCACTTGAAAGTTGATCCCGGCGCTTTCCAGGACGATCGTTCCGTCGGTGAGATTGGAAATGCCATGCGGCGTGTACAGTCTCTGGGGGCCGGCGGGGTGTCAGTCGACATGACGGTGAGCTTTGGAAACGCAAAGCCGGATCATGTCTACGCAGAGCAAATAGCGGAGCAGGTGCGGGCCATCGTTGGGAAGGTGCCACTGAGGTCTGCTCAGGCCACGATCCTCAGTACAGATGACGATGGGCGTTCTAAGCGGGAGAAAATTGACTTCCTCAAGGATCGTGTCACAGGTAGCGAGTACGTTGGGACCACAGAGGATGAGCCGCCTACGCCAAGCGTAGTGCTCGCCGCGATGTCGGAGGCGATTCGAAAGTTCCGTGCCTCGCTGACGTAGGAACGCGATAAGGAGGCAGGTAGTGCAGTGGATTAAGGGCAAGGCTCAGGACAGGCCATTTTTTGTGTCTCTACTCCTTTTCTTTATAGCTGTTGCCCATGCCTTGATCACTTGGCTGGGGATCCTACCCGATATGTGGGCGGGCACCAGATCGCAAGAGGATTCTGTCACAGTGACGTTGTACCTCGGTACAGCTGCCGCGGCAGCGATTCTCGCTGGATTCGCGGGCGTCGTCGTCGTGTTTGGACTCACTGCGGAGGCGGACCGTTTCCGGGTATTCCGCTTGGAAGCCGGGAAAAGCTTGCGGGGAAACTGGACGTCGACTTCCCTGGCTGGATTTGCGGCTGCCGGTTTGAGTTTAACTGCAGCGGTCACTGTCGTGAACGGCCCGGATTGGGTTTCGCCGTGGCTATTCGAGCTCTCTTTCCTCCTGATGGCTCATGGTGCGATCAGGACAGTATGGATTCTTAGACAGCTTGTTACGGTGGTTCGAAATGCAGATATGGTATGGAGTAGGGAAGTTAATACGCGATCGATAGACAGAACCAGCTTCAAGTAGATTTAGTGTCTACTTGGGTGTGCGTCACCGCAGTGAGTATAAATCGCCTAGGCTGCACGTTTCCGCAGATTTACCGTGGTGCTACGCGATCTGGTGCGCGCTTACACCTATGAAGATGCCTAGCAATGCCTCGACCGGAGGCCAAGGACTGCCCTGCTCTCTTAACGCGACATCCTCCTCGACCGATATTGTCGTAACAATCCTGGAAACCGTTGGCCAGCTCATGCTTCAATCTGTAGCTCGGCTTTGCCGCGGTAACAGCCGGCGTTGGGACCACGAGGAGATTCATAGGATGATGTCGGCGAGCCGCTTCATGCCTCTACCGTCCAACTCTGAGGAGGCGGGCCCAGCAGCTTTTCGCTTGCAGTGACCACGGACCGCCCAAGTAAGTGGTTTCCACCAGCTCCGATGCCGACACCAAGGAGCCAAGGAATTTGCTTTCCCAAGACCAAAACACCCTGCTTCGTACCCCACTTAGTAACGAAGCGCGGGCCCAGAATCTTGTTGGCCTTGTTCACCGCTGATATGGGGATCGATTCCACAACCTTCTTTCCCCAATATGGCGCTGTGCGATCGATCAGCGGATCCAGTGCAGCTGTTGCAACGGAGTTGCCAAGGAGGACAGTCGTGACCAAGAATGTTCGTCTCTCTATGTCCTCTACGTCCAAACCATGAATCTCAGCGACTGATAGCGCATACAGCACGGAAGCCTCCAAAAAAGTGGAAAGCTCGCCAAAAGCTATGGAAAGCTGAACCCATCCATTTGGAACAATAGCTGCTGCGCCGGCGCCGGCACCAGAGACAGTGACCGCACCCAGGTACCACTTGTTTACGTAACATAGGAGCTCTGCCGGAGATTTTCCCGGGTGAACTCGCCGGAGACGCTCTATGTTGGCAACCGCCATCGGATGCTGGTGATGGAGTGCCTTTTCCAATGCTTCTTTGATGACCGCCCTAGGGCGGAACTCTTTGGGCTGCGTCACCTAACGATTATGACGCAAGTCCGCGGAGTTACCCATTTGGCGCGATCCAAGTCCGTCGCGTCAGGGAAATCCACGACCAGGCTGAACCTGGATTGTGCAGCCATCCTCGGCACCCATCGCTAGAAGCAAGAGAATTATTTCTTGGAAAAAATATTTAGTGGTACAGCCCAGGCGTGTCCCTTGCATTATTGACAGCGGCCTTTTGGCAGTCAGTCGGAGTCGGTTGCGCTTCTCACATAAAGAGTGATTGACCCTGTGAACGCAGAATTACCATGAATTCCACAAGCATTCGTGACCGCATCAAGGTTCATTAGAACACGAGCCAAAGATGCAGTACACGAAAGAATGTTCCCGCCGGATGCGGATGCGGTTGCGCTATAGCGGCACGCGTCGAGAGTGAGGATGTCCGGCGAATCACGAAACCTTGGGAACTCCCAGTTGCTCCGCCACGCGAGCTGCAAAGACGGGGTCGTTATGGATCCGGGCGACGACGTCATAGGCGATCTTGTTGACGTCCAGCGGCCCCGTGTACTCAACTCTGTGCGGCGGATGGTGGAAGTCGTTGCTGGAGGAATAGGCGTTTTTTCCGTCGTCCCCATAAGCGGTCAGAACGTGGTCGAATACAAGTTGCACCTTAGCGGTGAAAATGCTCGGTGTGTAGGGCGATTCGGGCAGCCCTTGGTCCAAGACCCGGCGAATTGTGCTGTCGACGTCGTTCATCACGTCGACCTTGCGACGCCAGTCTTGGACAAGTTTGTCGTGGAGATGTTCCAAGAGCTTCCTGGCACTGGCCTTCACGGTGTCCCGCTCGTCGTCGGTCAGCACGGGATCTGGCTGGGTCAGCAGATCGAAGATTGCGAGCTCCTCCTCGGTCATGCCTTCTCGTGCCGACCGTTCTTCCTCCTCGGTCAGGGTCTGTGACAGTTCGATCAGGCGTCGGAGGTACTCGTCGATGTTCACGCTTCCGGCGTTGTACTCCGAGATTAGCTCTTCGATGCGCTCGACGAGTTCGTACCGGGTCGGGTTGCGGGTCGCGGCTCCGATGGACTGCTGGCGGAGCAATTGGGCCAGCCGGTCCGTCTCGGCTCGCTTGCGACCTGCGAACTTGGCTGCCAATCCCTCAAAGTCGATCAAGGAAAGGTCGATCAAGGGGTCGGGCTTGGCCCCCTCCGCAGCTGCCCGGATCACGTACTCCTCGGCACCGACCGAACGGTCGAGCAAAGCGTCTACAGCATCGGCGACTACTCCGAGGTCGGCCACAGGCGGCCGCGTGACATCTGCGATGCGTTTGGCGAGGACCCGGACCGCGGCGACGTTGCGCTGTTGGGCGGCTGCCTTGGGATCCGGCAGGAGGGCCTTGAAGAGCTTGCGTACTTGGCGGGCCTTCTGCTGGAAGTCAGACCGGGTGTCTTCGTCCACCAGCAGCGCCTCGACTGCGGCGTCGCGCTTGGCGATGTGATCGAACCCTTCCGCGTCACGCATCGCGGTAAGGTCCACCCCAACGCCGGAGCAGAACTGGAACAACTCGGTCACTGCGGCATCCAGCTGGCCCGAGAGCGCGTCGATGATCTCGATGGGCGAGTTGCCGGCGTCTGCGGCTCCGTAGATAGCAAGGGCCTTCTCGAGACTCCGGAAGACGCCGACGTAGTCGACGATCAGGCCGTTGTCCTTCTCGGGGAAGACGCGGTTGGCGCGGGCGATGGTCTGCATCAGCGTGTGGTTCTTCATGGGCCGGTCGAGGTAGACGGTTGAGACGCTGGGCGCGTCGAATCCGGTCATCCACATCGCGCAGACGAACACCAGGCGCAGCGGGTCCGTCGAGTCCTTGAACTTTTCGGCAAGATCCTCACGATTCATTCGCTCGCGGTGCGGCCGGATGTCGAGTCCGACGTCGTCGAGCATCTTGAGTTCGTTCTGGCTTTGCGAGACCACCACCGCCATGTCGGTGGTTTCCATCAGTTCCAGTCGCGATGCGAGCCAAGGTCGCTCCAGCTCAGGGAGCGCATCGTGCTCAGCCCGCAACTCGTCTAGACATTCAGCCCAAGCTGCCTTGACGAAGTTGTACATCCGCACTGCCGCGGCCTTGTCGAGCCCGACGTACATCGCCTTGCCGGTGAAGCCGCGTCCGACGAAGTGAGTCACGAGATCCCTGGCGATGGTCTTCAGACGCTCGGGCCGTGTCAGGAGCGTGTACTGCGTACCAAAGGTGCGAGCCAACTGACCCTCGGCGTCCTCGTCAAGCTCCGCTTCTTCAAGGAGTGCGTCGAGTTCCTCTGAGAAGTTCTCGTTGACAAGCTGGAGTTCCGGGATGCGGTTCTCGTAGTAGAGCGGGACAGTCGCACCGTCCTCCATTGCATCGCGGAAGTTGTAGATGCTGACGTAGTCGCCGAACTGCTGGCGAGTCGCCTGCTCCTCGCCAGCGATCAGCGGGGTGCCGGTGAACCCCATCATTGAGGCGTTAGGTAACGCGGCGCGCATGTTGAGGGCTAGTGTGTCGTACTGGCTTCGGTGCGCCTCATCGGTAATGACGATGACATCGGAACGGCCTGAGAGGACCGGCATCTGCCGCTCCCCCAGGCTCTTGGACGGCTGGAACTTCTGAATCAAGGTGAACACGTACCGGTGATCTGCGGCCAGCAGTTCGCGGAGGTGCGCGACGGACTTTGCATGCACCCGCGCCTCGGGCGAGATCGCTCCGGCGTCGGCAAACTCTCCATGCAGTTGGGTGTCGAGTTCGGTGCGATCCGTGACCATAACGAACGTCCACTTGCCGGGCATCTGGCGCAGCACTTTTTGCGTGAACCACAACATCGACAGGGACTTCCCCGAGCCCTGGGTGTGCCAGAAGACACCCAGGCGTTTGTCCTGCTCCGTGCGCGCCTGGTGAAGGTTCTCGATGGCTGCATTAACTCCGAGGTACTGGTGCGAACGCGCCAAGACCTTGATCAGTCCACCGGGGCGTTCCATGTAAGCGACGAAGTTCTCGACCAGGTCGAGCAGCACTGCGGGATCGCAGGTGCCGCGCAGGGCTGTTTCTAAGGCGATCGCGCCGCGGGTGCCGAGTGCGTCTATGACCATCCAATCGCTGAAAAACTCCCACGGCGAATAAGTAGATCCAACCTTGGCGACGCTGCCATTGGACAACAGAACGAAACAGTTCGGTATGAAGAGTTGCGGGATGGTGTCACGATAGTCGGTCAAGTTGTCGTCGTACGCGGACTTAACCGGCTCGTTGGGTTCCTTGAACTCCATCAGCACCAACGGGACGCCGTTGACGAACAACGCGAGGTCAAGGCGCCGGCTATGGAGGTTGCCCCTGACCCACAGCTGCCGGACAGCCAAACGGTCGTTGTTCAATGGGTCCTGCAGATCGAGGTAGCGAAGAGTCTCGTTCTGCTTGTCGCCGCGGTCGTCGGTCCACTCTGCTTTGTAGCCGTCACGCAGCAACTTGTGGACCTCACGGTTGGCACGCACCCGGTCCATGGCCGACCGGTCCTTGGTCAGCACCTCGATGGCCTCGTTGATCGACGTATCGGGCACGTTTTCGGAGTTGATCTTCCGCATTGCGAACCGCAGCCGGTGGGTGAGTATGACATCGTGCTGGGAATCACGCCCAAGGGTTCCCTGGGCTCCGAGGACCTCATAAAAGGCATCCACAGGTGTCCAGTCAAGCCGCTCCAGCAACTCGAGGCTCGGCTTCTCAACATAGAAGTACTCGGGACCCGTGGGAGTCATCACGCCACCTGTTCCGCAAGCAATGCATCGAGGTCCAGCGTCGAGACATCAATTTGCCCTGTCACCAATTTTGGCAGCAGGTGGTCGCGTAATGCCTCTAGGCGCACCGCCTCATCCAGCAAGATTGCAGCCTGGGAGAAGAGCGGTTCCGTCGAGGCTTCGAACGTATCCGCAAGCCATTGCGGGGGCAGCACGATCAGGTACGTATCAAAGCACTCGTTGCGCACACGCTGGCGACCACTGGCTCCACTCATACTCGCGATGGCATGCCCACGGAAGGCGTCCTCTCGCGCCAGGCAATACGTGAATGCTGACCCAACGAGTTGACCTCGGAGCACGATGAACTCGGTCGATCCAAGGCCGACTTCGCCGTCAGCTAGAGACTGCACAAGACCGGTCTTCCCGTTCTGCAAGCACGGCGTGATCCGAGCGAACAGAGTGTCACCTCGCTCGAACTTGGCACCGGAACCCCCTGAGCGAACCTGGCTCGGACGACACCCCATGCTTCGTTCATCGAGGTCGCCCATCGTAATGAATGGGTGCTCGATCGACTTATCCAGCTTGATGCGGGGGTTCACGCTTATCGCCGTCGAGGCTGGAACCATTTGCCAACCCTCAGGAATCGGGCCAAGGGCAGAGTCGACCAACGGCACGTCGCCGTGGCCGGGGTAACGGAACTTCACGAACCACTCGCGGTAGATGGCCCGCGCCATCTCTTCCAGAACCTCCAACCGCCGACGGTTGTTCTCGCTCAGGTCATCTAGCGACCGTAGGATCTCACCAATCCGTCGCTGTTCAGGAAGGGGTGGACAAGGAATCGTGAGCTTTTCGCAGTCCGGCACACGAAGATGCTCCACGGTGGAGCCTGAGCCAAGACTCTTCAGCTCGGCCTGTACAACAGGTCCCATCATGCTGTACATCAGGAAATGCGGATCACATTTCGCTTCGTCGGCTCGGTACATAACGAGTCGCTGTCCAAGAAAGACCTGGTCGTCGCTCCGAATCATGCCTACACCTCCAAACGGCGCCTCTCGCGTCAGGATGATGTCGCCTCGCTGGGGCACAAGTCGACGCGTCCATTTCGTGTAGGTGAAGGCATCGACGTATCTGACGCTCATCGTGTCGACCCGGCCGCCACGGACATTTGTCGTGCGAAGCATCTTGAAAGGCGTGGGGGGTGACTCCTGTGAAGGTGCAGTCTTGTTGATGCAATCAACGATCGCGGTGCACAGGTCCTTTATGGATCTATCGCGCCATACGCTCATGCCTCAAGAATCCCCTGAACGGCGGCATCCACCTTCGAGCGCAGCACCTTAGCTTCGTCACTCAGCATCGTGAACTCCTCGTAGAGAGTTTCGAGATCGCCCATGAAGTCGACGTCGTTCTCGTCAACCGCTGCGGTGCCACTGTACCGTCCGGGGTTGAGGCTCCAGCCTCGGGCCTCGATCTCGGCGCGAGTTGCGACTTTGCACAGACCGCCGACGTCGACGTACTTCCCGTCGGGGAAGTTCTCAGCGAGCAGGGTGTAGCTGCCGTCAGCGGTCTCGACGTCCTCGCCGCGGTAGAGCCGGACGATGTTGGCGAGGAATTCTATTTGATCGGGCTTGAAGTCGCGGTGGGTGCGGTCGATCTGGTTATAGATATGCCGGGCATCTAGGAATAGCACGGTGTCTTCGCGCGGCGTACCGACCTTGGCTTTGTCGAGGAACCAAAGCGTCACTGGCAGTGTGACGGTGTAGAAGAAGTTGGAGCCAATGGAGACCATGACGTCGACGGCACCGGACTCGATCAGCTGCCTGCGGATCTCCTTCTCGGAGTGGCGCGCGTCGCCGGCGGAGTTGGCCATTACGAAGCCGGCGCGGCCCTTCGGGGAGAGCGCCGCGTAGAACTGCTGGATCCACAGGAAGTTGCCGTTGTCGACTTTCGGTAAGCCGAATGGGAATCGCTTGTTGCCGACAAGCTTTTCCTTCTTGATTTTGTCGACGTTGAACGGCGGGTTGGCCATCACATAGTCGAAGGCACCGACGGCGTTGTGGGGGTCTTCGTAATAGCTGTTGGCCTGGCGGATTTCGCCCGAGAGCCCGTGGAGCGCGAGGTTCATCTTGGCCAACGGAACAGTGTCTTCGGTCTTTTCGGCTCCGAAGACCGAGAGTTTGCGGCTGGCCGACTCGTTGTGCCGCTCAACGAACTTCGCACACTGGACGAACATGCCGCCCGATCCGCAGGCCGGATCGAAAACCCGACCCTGGAAAGGTTCCAGGATCTCGACAATGAGGCGGACGATCGAGTAGGGCGTGAAGTACTCTCCACCCCCCTTGCCTTCTTGCGCTGCGAAGTTGGAGAGGAAGTCCTCGTAGATGAAACCGAAAGCGTCACCTTCGAGTTGGGTGGGCAGGGGCGCAAAGAGCCGCAGCAGCTCGATCAGGGTCGAGCGCTCCAGCTTTTGGTAACCACGGGGCAGGATGTCCTTGAGTTCAGGGTTATCCTTCTCGATAGCTTTGATCGCTGCGTCGGTAGCTTTGCCGACGTCTTCGCCTTCGGGCAGGTCAACAAGACTGGACAGCCGTGCGTTATCGGGGACATAAAGCACCGACTTCGCCTTGTAGTCCGCGATCGTCGCAGGGTTCCGAGCGCTGGCCTTCGCCTCGACCTCGCCACGAACAGCCTCAAATCGGTTCTCGGCGTAGGCGAGGAACACTAACCCGAGCACCGGGTCGCGGTACTGGCCAGGCGTGAGTTTCGAGTTGGCTCGTAGTTCATCGGCGGCAGCCCAGAGTGTGGCCCGCACCCGGGCGAGATCGGAAGTTTTCACAACTAAAGGATATCGGCACGGCAAGGCCAAACAGCGCCGTGTCAGCCCTCCAGCTAAGCTGGGAATTATTCGCGGTGCGGCACTGGCAGGGCGGCGATGACTGCGTGATCCATCCGCGGAAGGACAAACCAATGGCTCGGCCGACAGTTCAGGACGTCGCCAAAACGGCGGGTGTGTCCGTGGGGACGGTCTCGCGCGTTCTGAACGGGAGTTCGGCCGTCAGCGAGGCGGCCAAGGAAAAGGTCAACGCCGCCATCCGGGAGCTCAGCTATCGACCGCTCGCCTCAGCGAGGGATCTCCGAAGGGACCGCACAATGCGTGTCCTTGCCCTGGCCAAGAACCTGGACTCGCTGGTGATCAGCGAAGTCTTCCGCGGTGTCGGCGATGCTGCCGCGGACTCGGGCTACGTCAGCCTCATCGCAGCGACCGACGGGGACTTGGATCGCGAGCAGCAGCTCGTGGACATGCTGAGGAACGGCTCCGTGGACGGACTGGTGATCTTCTCACCAACAATGCCGGACGACGACGTCAACGCAGTCGCCGAGCAACTCAGCGTGATTCAGGTCTGTGAAATCGTGGACGCCGAGTCGGCATTCGGGGTGTCCATCGATGACCGCCAGGCCGCCTACGACATCACTAAACACCTGATCAACACGGGCGCCACGAAGCTGGCCATGCTCGCGCATAGGGGTGCCCGCTCGGGCCGGCTGCGTGAGGAAGGATTCCGCCAGGCACTCACTGAGGGAGGCCTGAACGCGGACCAGATCCTGCTCGGTGAAGGTAACTTCGGATTCCACGCAGGCCGCAATCTCACCAAGAAACTTCTGGATACAAAAGACCTTCCGGATGCGATCTTCTGCGGCACCGACGTGGTCGCCGCCGGCTGCGTCCGTGAGCTCACCGACGCCGGACTACGAGTTCCTGATGACATCGCCGTGGCAGGCTTCGACGACTCTGCTCAAGCGGAAATGTGCGTCCCGGAGCTGACCACAGTCCGCCAACCCGCCTACGAAATGGGCCGCGTAGCCTTCGCTGAACTCCTGGAGCGGATGACCGTCGAGGGCTCACATCGCAAGGGAAGAACCTTCCTCCCGCACGAACTCGTCATCCGGGACTCCACCAAATAAGAAGGGTTGACAGCCCTCAGTGGTCCCTGTCACACTAATTTGGAATCGATTCCACGGCCGCAAGGCCGATTCTTTTGAACACATTTGGAATCGATTCCATGGATCACAAGAACCACCGGCAAAGAAGCCACCCTCAGCACGCGGGACAGCCAAAACGCGCACTGAACGCCACTCACCCACAGCCACCAAAGGAGCCACTTGTGGACTTGAACCGACCTGCTCAACCGCTCCAGAACAAAGCCACGAACCGAAAAGCACTAGCCGCGACCGCAATAGCAGCAGCCCTCCTGCTCAGCGCGTGCGGCGGGGGAGCCGCACCCCAAGGTGCGGAACAAGCGGCAGCTGCCGATCCGGCGTCGGGCGCTAATGCCAGCGGTGCCGTGAACATCTGCGGCGTCAAGGATGCGAGCGGTATCTACAAGGGCACGGCGGAGGCGTTCACCAAGGCGAACGGCAAGGTTACGGCCAAGTACACCGAGATCGGCGCCACCACGGATGAGGCCCGCACGCGGATTGTGCAGCGGCTCGAAGGCAAGTCCACCGAGTGCGACCTCTTCCTCACGGACGTCATCTGGACCTCCGAGTTCGCCTCCCAGGGCTGGCTGCTGGACCAGACCAAGCTGGTCGAGGCCAACAAGGACCGGCTCATTCCCTCCACTGTGGAAACCACCAAGTACCAGGAGAAGTACTGGGCCTCGCCGTTCTTCACCAACGCCGGATTGATCTACTACCAGAAGGACAAGGTGGCCAAGCCCGAGTCCTGGCAGCAGCTCTACGCGGAAGCCGCCAAGGCTCCCGGCAACGGATACGTCTACCAGGGCAAGCAGTACGAGGGCCTCACGGTGAACTTCCTCGAAATGCTCTACAGCGCAGGCGGCGAAGTCCTCAACGACCAGGGCGACGTCACAATCGACTCCAAGGAAACCCGCGACGTCCTCAACTTCATGAGCGACGGTCTCAAGAACGGCTCAGCCGACCGCGCCGTCCTCACCTACAACGAAGACCCGGCCCGCCTCGCCTACGAGTCCGGCGACTTCGGATACCAGCGCAACTGGCCGCACGTTTACCGCCTGCTCAACGCGACACCGTTGGCGTCCAGCTTCGCGGTCGCGCCGCTGCCGGCATGGGAAGGCGGCAAGGCCTCCGGCGTGCTCGGCGGCTGGAACCTGGCAATCTCGGCCCACTCCACCAACCAGGCTGGCGCTGTCGCGTTCATCGACTTCGCCACCAGCCCGGAGTGGCAGAAGCACGTGGCCATGGACTACTCGCAGGCTCCCGTGAATGAAGCTGCCTACTCAGACGCCGCGGTACTGCAGAAGATGCCGTTCGCCACGGAACTCCTCGCATCCGTGAAGGGTGCCAAGCCGCGCCCCATCTCCCCGGTTTACCCGCAGATCTCGCAGGCGATCTACAAGAACGTCTACGCCGTGCTCTCCGGCACCGCCTCCACCGAGGATGCCGTGAAGAAGATGGCCGAGGAAATCACCACCGCCAAGGCGAGCTTCTAGCCATGGCCATCAAGACACTCCTACCGGGCCGCGGCGCGCCGAACCGCGGCGCACCCGCCCGCCCACCGGCAAAAACAAGCGGCCGCGACCGCGCCGAACGCAAGCTCGCGTTCCGCATGACCGCGCCGTCGCTGGTCATCATGGCGCTGGTTGCGGCGGTCCCGATCGGCTACGCGATCTGGCTCTCGCTGAACCAGTACAGCGTCCGCACCGCAGGCCTGTCCCGCTTTGTCGGCCTGGAAAACTACATCAACGCCCTCGCCAGCCAAGAGTGGTGGGCGGCGTTCGGCCAGACGTTCCTCTTCGCAGGCCTCTCTGTCAGCCTGGAACTCATCCTCGGTACGGCCATGGCACTGCTCCTCAACCTCGCGTTCAAGGGCCGCGCCGTCCTGCGCACCGTGGTTCTGCTGCCGTACGCGATCATCACCGTGGTCAGCGCCATCACCTGGCAAACAATGTTCCAGCCAAACATGGGCCTCGTCACCAACGTCCTCTCCGCGCTGGGGCTGCCAGGTGGCGACGTCGTGTGGCTCGGGGAGCACGGTTACGCGATGGCCGTGATCGTTATGGCCGACGTCTGGAAGACCACGCCCTTCGCCGCGCTCATCATCCTTGCCGGTCTGCAGGTCATCTCCGCCGAAACGTACGAGGCCGCGGAACTCGACGGCGCCAGCAAATGGCAGACCTTCGTGAACATCACCCTGCCGCTGCTACGTCCGGCGATCGTCCTCGCCGCGATCTTCCGCACCATGGATGCCCTCCGCGTCTTCGACCTGCCGTTCGTCCTCACCCGCGGCGCCAACGGCACCGAGTCCATGTCCATGCTCGCCTACACGCAGCTGCGCGAAAACCGGCTGGTGGGCGAAGGTTCGGCGCTGTCCATCCTGACCTTCCTCACCGTCATGGTGGTCTCGGTCATCTACGTCCGCTTCGCCGGCGGCAACATCCGCGACGTCGCGAAGGAGGAGCAATGAGCACGCTGACTGCAGAACGCCCGACGGCGGAACTCGCCACGCGCCCCAAGGCGCCGAAGCGTCGGTTGCGTGGGGAAGCGAAGCTGCACCCCATGGTGTGGGTGTTCGTCATTGCCGTGATGGGCTTCTCGCTCATCCCGTTCTACTGGCTGGTCAACACTTCCCTTAAGAAGGGTGCGAGCCTGGCCCAAGGCGAGCTCTTCCCGAGCCAGCCGACCCTGGAGAACTATCTGGTGGTCTTCCAGAACCCCGAGTTCCTCCTGGCCTTGCGCAACTCGGTGATTATCGCCGTCGTAACTACAACAGTGGCGCTGGTTTTCGCGTCCTTTGCCGCCTATGCGCTGGCCCGGTTGAAGATGCGCCGCAAGGCGATGATCCTGACGCTGATCCTCTCGGTGACGACGTTCCCGGCCATCGCCATCGCGGCCCCCATGTTCTCCATCTGGCGCGACATCGGGCTGTACGATACTCTGCTCGGCCTCATCATCCCGAAGCTGACGTTCGCGTTGCCGCTGGCGATCTACACGCTGACTTCTTTCTTCAAGGAGATCCCGCGTGAGCTTGAGGAATCTGCGTACATGGACGGCGCCACGCCGTTTGTCGCCTTCCGCAAGGTCATCCTGCCGCTGGCGGTCCCCGGCCTGGCGACCACGGCGATCCTGGTGTTCATCTCGGTCTGGAACGAATTCCTCCTGGCCGTCACCTTGACCACCTCGCCAGAGGCGCGGCCTGTTCCGGTGGCGATCGCGTTCTTCAGCGGCACCAGCGAGTTCGACCAACCCCTCGGCACCATCAGCGCAGCGTCGGTGATCATCACCGTCCCGCTCGTGATCCTGGTGCTCCTGTGCCAGAAGCGCATCGTTTCCGGCATGACGGCCGGTGCGGTCAAAGGCTAGGCCCGAGTACCGTCACGAAATCCAAGAAGCACCCACTGATTCCTTATACGAACCCAGAAAGAACAGGAACAACGTGAGCATTCAGCAGCAGGCCCCGTCCGCAACCCTCAAAGTGGGAGTTGTGGGCATCGGTTGGGCCGGCCAGCAGCACCTCAAGGCGTACAGCAATATCGACGGCGTCGAGATTGTCGCCGTCGCAGGCATGGAAGCTGATCTTCTTGCCCAGCTGAAGGAGGAATACAGCATTCCCCACGCCTTCGCCCGCTGGGAAGACATGATCGAGCTTGAAGGTCTCGACGCCGTCAGCGTCGCCGTGCCGACGTTCCTGCATGCACCCATCGCCATTGCCTCGCTCGAGCGCGGACTGCACGTGCTGAGCGAAAAGCCGTTGGCGCGTAACGCCGTCGAGGGTCAACAGATGGTGGACGCCGCCCGCAAGGCCGGCCGCGTCCTGGACGTCGCGTTTAACCACCGTCGCCGCGGCGACATTCAGGCGCTCAAGGAAGTGATCGACGCCGGCACGCTGGGACGTCCGTACTACGCCAAGGCATCGTGGCTCCGGCGCCAAGGCATTCCGATGCTGGGCAGCTGGTTCACCAACCCGGAACTCGCTGGCGGCGGCCCGCTTGCCGACATCGGCGTGCACGTCCTGGACTACTCGCTGCACCTCCTGGGCGAGCCCAAGGTTCTGGCCGTCTCGGCATCGACCCACTCCGAACTCGGCCCACGCGGACTCGGTGGCAACGCCCGCTACACGGCGTCGAACTCCAGCCATAAGTTTGAAGTGGAAGACTTCGCTTCGGCGTTCATCCGGCTGGAAGGCGGCGGGACCCTGATCCTGGAAGCCGGATGGGCCACCTACCGCGACGAGCGGGACCTGATGGACTTCACCGTTTACGGGACCGACGGCGGAGCGGACTTGCGCTCGGTTGGCGCCTCCGAGAACCCGGTAGCGGACGTGCACGTCTTCACCGAGAAGGACGGCGAAAACGCTGACTTCGAAGTGGTGGCCGAACCCGGGCGAGCGCACCAGGCCGTCGTCGACGACTTCATCGCCGCCGTGCGCGGCGGCGAGACCGTGTGGGGAAGCCACGACGGTTCGCTTGCCCTAAGTCGCGCTCTGGTACTCGATGCCTGCTACAAATCCGCCCTCGAACAACGTGAAGTGGTGCTCTGAAAATGTCTGATTCAAAACTCAAGATTGTCGTCTGGAACGAGGCCGTCCACGAGGCCCGCAACGAGCCCGCCACTATCGGCGAGATGTACCCCGAAGGGATCCACGGCGCCATTGCCGGCGGTCTGCGCGGTTTCTACCCGGACTCCGAAATCACGACGGCGACACTCGCCGATCCCGAGCACGGGCTCTCCGAAGAAGTGCTGGAGCAGACCGACGTGCTGCTGTGGTGGGGACATATCGCGCACCAGGAAGTCAGCGACGAAGTGGTGGAACGCGTGCAGCGCCACGTGCTCGGCGGCATGGGTCTGGTGGTTCTGCACTCGGGGCACTTCGCCAAGATATTCACCCGCTTGCTTGGGACCACCTGCTCCCTGAAGTGGCGCAACGAGGGGGAGCGGGAACTCGTGTGGACGGTCAAGCCGTCGCACCCGATCGCGGCTGGTATCGAGAGCCCCATCGTCATCCCCAAGCAGGAAATGTACGGCGAACTGTTCGACATCCCCGAGCCCGATGACCTGATCTTCATCAGCTCCTTTGAAGGTGGAGAGGTGTTCCGCTCCGGCGTGACATTCACCCGAGGCAAGGGCAGGATCTTCTACTTCAGCCCGGGCGATCAGGAATACCCGGTGTACCACCAGCCGCAGATCCAGAGAGTTATTGCCAACGGTGTTGGCTGGGTGGCGCAGCCCGGTGTCTTCCGGGAGTCACCCGAGGTTTCCAACCCTTCGCGGGGCTGGTTCGAGGCCTAAGCCTTCCCATTTCACTTCAAGGAGCATCAGCATGACCACTTCCCTTCCTCCCGCTGGCCGTCCCCTGGGCGTGGCCGCCATTGGCTACGCCTTCATGGGCAAGGCCCATTCGAACGCGTGGCGGAACGTGGCCAGTTTCTTCGACGTTCCGGCCTTCGAGCAGAAGGTACTCGTTGGCCGGGACGCCTCCCTGGTGGCCGAAGCCGCCGCCAAGTATGGTTGGGCGGAATCCGCCACTGATTGGCGCTCCGTGATCTCGCGGGACGACATCGACATCGTGGATATCTGCGCTCCAGGCTGGATGCATGCGGAGATCGCTCTGGCAGCTCTGGCTGCCGGGAAGCATGTGCTTGTGGAGAAGCCGCTGGCCAACACTCTGGAAGAGGCCGAGTTGATGGCGGAAGCGGCTGCTTCGGCTCGTGCCCGGGGCGTGCAGTCGATGATCGGCTTCAATTACCGACGCGTTCCTGCGCTGGCATTGGCTCGGGAACTGATTGCGGAGGGCCGTCTCGGAACTGTGCGGCACGTCCGTGCCGCTTACCTTCAGGACTGGCTTTCCGACGTCGAAACCCCCATGAGTTGGCGGCTCCGGAAGGAAACCGCCGGTTCCGGCGCACTAGGCGATATCGCCTCCCACGCCATCGACCAGGTCCAGCATCTAACGGGTCAAACCGTCACTGAAGTGACGGGAACGTTGAGGACTTTTGTTGCCGAACGACCTGGCCCTGACGGTTTGGAGAAAGTAACGGTCGACGACGCCGCGTGGGCAACGCTTGGAATGACAGGGAATATCAGCGCTTCGGTGGAGGCATCGCGCGTGGCCACGGGGCAGAAGAACTCGCTCAAGATCGAAATCTATGGCTCACGCGGGTCGCTGACGTTTGACCTGGAGAACCTGAACGAGCTCGGCTTTATGGACGCTACGCTTCCGGTGCGGGAGCAGGGCTTTCGGCGGATCCTCGTGAATGAGCCCGAGCACCCGTACGCCGCTGCGTGGTGGCCGCAGGGGCACATCATCGGCTGGGAGCACACGTTCACGCATCAGGTCCGCGACTTCCTCCTTGCCATTCGCGACGGAAGCCTACCGTCGCCGTCGTTCGCTGACGGGCTCCAGATCCAGCGGGTGCTGGCCGCCGTCGAAGAGTCGGCGCGGAACAGGAGTGTGGTGACGGAGGTTCCAGAGTCACCCTCGGCGGCCGAGAACGCGTCAGGAAGACTCCTGGGCACGATTGTTCCGTGCTAGAGTTTGATCATCACGATCAGCCCGCTCGCCTCACGGCTCGGGCTGATTTTCTTTAACTAGGGGGTCGTGGCTGACTATAGGAAGCAGTGGCTTTCAGTCGAGGAGCAGATCCAAAAGTTGGCTTCGCGGGGTGTGGCGATTCCAAACGACGGGAGCGGTGTGCAGCTTCTTCGCGCCATCGGCTATTACCGGCTAACCGGGTATCTCTACCCCTTCCGGAATTCAGAGTTTTACCTTGATCAGTACGGTCGCAGGCGATTGCGCGTTCTTAACAACTATCGAGATGGCACCTCGCTTGAGGACGCAGCTGCAATCATCGACTTTGACCGTAAGCTGCGGATGTTGATTCTCGACGGAATTGAGAGGATAGAAGTCTCTCTCCGCATGCAGATTGGCTATACGTTGGGTTGTCGTTCTGCCTTTGCTCATCTGGAACCGGTCACGTTCGTCAGCGCCTTGACGAATCCCCCGATCGACGACTGCACTGGTCAGGTTGGCCCAAGCAAACATGAGCTTTGGATCGCTCGTATGCGAGAACGCCAGAACGCTTCTGACGAGGCGTTCGTTGCCCATTTTCGTGACAACTACGACGGTCGCATGCCGATTTGGGCAGCTACCGAGATTATGGAGATGGGACACCTCAGCCGCCTATACAGCGGCTTGGTGAGTTCAATAGCTACCGAGATTGCACTGGCGTATGGTGCACCTTCCAAACGCGTTATGAATAGCTGGATTGCGAGTCTGAACTATGTCAGGAATGTGGCTGCTCATCATGCCCGCATCTTCAATCGAAAGCTCGTAACAGCCCCCAAACGTCCGGGCAAAGGCACGGTTCCGATTCTTGATCACCTTCTTGACGAGACATCCTCGAAGCAAGTCTTTGGCCTCTATAACGCGTTGGCGGTCATGGCGTACCTACTTAGGGCGATCGATGAAGACGCTGATTGGACGCGTCGCGTTGTCGAACTGGTGAAGGCCTTCCCAACCGCCGGACATCTAACCGAAGAATCCATGGGCATGCCCGAGGGGTGGGCCGGCCTAGAGTTATGGAAGGCGTGATCGCTGGAATATAGGAAGAGAAAGAGCAGTCCCTTACTTACCCATGCCCGCCGGCCTCCAACCCCGCGCCCACAGCCTCAACGAACGCATCCGTCTCAGCTGACCTCCGGCTCTTCAACCACAACGCCGACGTCCGCCAGGCCAGGGGATCACCAACCAGCGGCCGCCACACAATTCCCGAAGGCAACGGAGTCCACGGCTCCTCATTGAAGTGCACCCCGCGGCCGGCGAGGATCAGTCCGTGCGTGAAGTGTTGGTTCCTCGCGTGCACGATCGCCGCCGGCAGGTACCCCGCGTCCCGGCACGTGTGCAGGAATGAGTCGTACAGAGTAGGGGCCATATGCCGCGGGAAGATGATCAACGGGTTGCCGGCCAAATCGCCCAGGGGCACAGAAGAAGCAGCAGCCAACGGATGCGCAGCATTCATCACCACTCCTAGCGCCCGCGAATACACTGGCCCCGACTCGAAACCTACGCTGCTCAAAGGGTGACGAACTACCGCAACGTCCAGTTCGCCGTCGCGCAGTCGCTCAACCTGCTCCACGGTGGTGAGCTCGTGCAGGTTCAGCAGAACGTCGTGCGCGGAAGCGCCAAAGGAAGAAACCATCGTGGACAGGGCAACGGGGTTTGTGTCCGGCGGCACGGCCACCTGCAGGATCCCTGAAGCGCCTGGCCGGATCCGGCGCATCGACTCCTGCGCCATGGCCACGTGATCCAGCACCCCACGTGCGTGCTCCAGCAGCAGAGCCCCTGCTTCGGAGAGCTCCACACCGGTGCGTCGGCGGTGGAACAGCAGCACTCCAAGCTCCTTCTCCAGGTCCTTGATCCGCTGCGACAGCGGCGGCTGGGCCATGTGCAGACGTTGCGCAGCACGGCCGAAATGAAGCTCTTCGGAGAGCACCACGAAGTACTTGAGATGGTGGAGGTCCATCGCCGCACCATATCAGTTTGGTATCAAGGCGAGTAGATATTGATGTTAGACGGGTCACATTCGCCGATGGTCAGATGGGAATCAAGAAGCCCCAACGAACCAAAGGAAACTTCCCAATGTCCCAGGATGTCCTCTTCGAACAGACCGGCCCCACCGCCATCATCACCCTCAATCGCCCGGACAAGCTCAACGCGTGGACCGAGGCAATGCGCAGCGAACTCATCGGCCACCTTGAAGGCCTCAAGGGCAACGAGGAAGTCCGCACCGTCATCCTCACCGGCAGCGGCCGCGCGTTCTGCGCCGGGCAGGACCTGGCCGAGACCGAGTCCATGAACCCCGAGGATCACGAATCCGCGGAAGCTTGGATCGATGGGTTCGATCGCCTCTACCGCGCTGTCCGCAACCTTGACCAGATCACCATCGCGGCAGTCAACGGCGTCGCCGCCGGCTCCGGTTTCCAGTACTCGCTCCTCGCGGACCTCCGCGTCGGTGACTCCAAAGTCCGCATGGGCCAGCCCGAAGTCCTCTCCGGGATCCCCAGCATCACAGGAATTTGGGCTATGTGGAGCATTCTCGGTAAGTCCAAAACCTCTCAGTTCGTCCTCACGGGCGAACTGGTGGACGCTGCGGAGGCTCAGCGCCTCGGCCTCCTTAACTACTTGGCGGACGACGGCGGCGTGCTGGCTTACGCGAAGGACCTCGCCTCGCGCTTGAGCCTCCTTCCCCCGGGCGCAGTCCGGTTGACCAAGAACCGCCTGCGCAGCCTGGAAGATGACGACCTCGCCGACGCCATGGCAGAAGCCAAGCGCGTCCACCGCGAGGCCTACGGCACCGGCGAACCACAGCGCGAAATGGCCCGCTTCCTCGCTGGCCGCCGCTGAGCCAGGAACCACGAGGAGGCAAACCCATGACAACCACAGCAACCCAAGACCGGTACACCGAACTGCGAAACAACCACCGCTGGGAGGTGCCGGAGCTCTACAACATGGCCGTCGACGTCGCCGACCGGCACCCGAGGGAAAAGCGGGCACTCATCCTGGAGTCCGCCGTCGAAGGTCAACGCGAGGTGAGCTGGGGCGAAATCCAGGACCGCTCCCGGCAGATCGCCGCCACCCTGCAAGCCGCGGGCATCAAGAAGGGCGACCGCGTCGCTGTCCTGCTGCCGCAGCGCTCCGACACTCCGGCCGCGTACCTCGGTGTGCTGCGGACCGGCGCCATCCTGGTCACCATGTCCCTGCTCTGGGCGGCCGAACCCATCCGATTCCGGCTGGAGGACAGCGGCGCGTCAGTGATCATCGCCGAGGAGTCCGCGAAGCATCTGTTCAAGGACTACGAAGGCACCTTCATCGACATCGATGGTTCGGCCATCAAAGAAGCGCCCACGGAGTTCCAGGATGTCGAAACCAAAGCCGACGACCCCGCGCTCATCTTCTACACCTCGGGCACCACCGGCCGCGCGAAGGGAATCGTCCACGCCCACCGGACCCTCCTTGGCCACAACGAGTTCGAGTACTGCCACCAGATCGGCGACGGCGATGTTTTCTACGGTGCGGGGGATTGGGCATGGTCGCTGGCCAAGCTCATGGGACCGCTCCGGCTAGGCGCAACTCACTTGGTCTTCCGGCCCGACGGCGGCTTCGACCCCGCAGCCCTGCTGGACAGCATGAGCCGCCACCGCGTCACCAGCGCACTGGTCAACCCGACGTTCCTGCGCAAGATGCGCGAAGACGTTCCCGACGCCGGGACTCGCTTCCCGCTGCACGTGCGGACGATTTGTTCGTCCAATGAGCCGCTGACGCCGGACTTGATCGCTTGGTTCCAGGCGCAGTACGGCGTGACGTTGCTCGATTACTACGGTTCTACCGAGTCGTACCCTCTGCTCGGCAACTACCCGGATGTGCCAGTGAAGCCCGGGTCCATGGGGCGTCCACTTCCTGGATGGGAAGTCCGCCTACTGGACAAAAACGAGCAGGAAGTCCCCATCGGTGAGACCGGCGAGATCTGCCTCCGTGCACGCTCCAACCCGCAATTTCCCTTGGGATACTGGAAGATGCCGGAGGCGTCAGCTGCCGCGTTCGGAGGCGGTTGGTACCACACGAAGGATCAGGCCTACGCGGACGAGGACGGCTACTTCTGGTTCCTGGGGAGGACCGACGACGTCATCAAAACGTCCGGCTACCGAGTAGGACCCTATGAGCTGGAGGCGGTCATTCGCGAACTCGATCCCGTGCGGGACGTGTCGGTGACCGGCGTGCCCGACGAGCTGCGCGGCCAGTCAATCAAGGCCTGGATCGAACTGATGCCCGGTCACGCTGGGGGAGCGGACCTGAGCGAAACCATCGTGGCGCATGTGAAGGAGAACTTCTCCCGCTTCGCTTACCCGCGATTCATTGAGTACGTATCCGAACTGCCGAAGTCGGCCACCGGAAAAGTCCAGCGGGCCCAGCTCCGCGAACTCCCACACGTTGTAGCCTCTCCCCACCTCGAAGGACAACAATCATGAATACGATGACCGAGAAAGTTGCTGAAACTGAATCTTCCCCCCGGCGCAGCCTGAAGCGCGTCGCTGCGGCAGCCGCCGTCGGAAATTTCGTCGAATGGTTCGACTCCGCGGCCTATGCGGTCATGTCCGTCACCATCGCGAAGCTCTTCTTCCCCGATTACTCCACGACGGCGTCACTTCTGGCCGTGTGGGCGATCTTCGCCGGCGGCTTCATCGCCAGGCCGCTCGGGGCGGCGTTCTTTGGACGCTACGGTGACCGGATTGGCCGCAACAAGATGCTCGGCCTGTGCGTGCTGATCATGAGCGCGGCGACATTCTGCATCGGTATACTGCCGACTTTCGCTGTGATCGGCGTGTGGGCTCCGATCCTGCTGTTCTTGTTCCGCGCCGTGCAGGGCTTCACCACTGGTGGTGAGTACACGGGGTCGTCGGCGTTCATCGTCGAATACGCTCCGGAAGGCAAGCGGGCGACCTACGCCAGCATCATCCCCGCCACAGTCGGCCTGGCTTCGGTTGCAGGTGCGCTGCTGGGTGCCGCGATCACCGCGACATTGAGCCCCGCCGACCTTCAGGCTTGGGGCTGGCGCATCCCATTCCTGCTCGCTGCGCCGCTGGGTCTGATCGGCCTCTACATCCGGTCCAGGGTGGACGACACTCCCGTTTTCCGCGGTCTGGAGAAGAAAGGCAACGTGGCCAAGAAGCCCCTGGGCGATGCCATTCGCCTCTGCGCCCGGCAGATCTTCACTCTCTTTGGATACAGCATCACAAACGCCATCGCTTACTACCTGATGAGCAGCTACATGATTGCGTACATGACCTCAAGCCTCCACTACTCCAGTACGGAATCAATGATCACTAGTGTGATAACGATGCTCGTGTATACGGGCGTCTGCCCTCTGGCCGCCCGCGCCAGCGACCGCTACGGACGCAAGCGGATGCTGCTGGTGGCGTGCGTGGGATTCGTCGTCATGACGATTCCGGCTTTCTCGATCATGCCGCTGGGTCTCGGCTTCGCAATCCTGGGCACGAGCATCCTGGGTGCTCTGGTCGCCGTGATCGGTACCTCAAATGTTCCGGCTTTGGTGGAGATGTTCCCTTCCTCGGTTCGGGCTTCGGGGTCCGCTATTGGTTACACGCTGGCCTACGTTCTATTCGGTGGAACCGCGCCGTTCGTTGCTACGGGATTGGTGGCTGGCTTTGGGACGCCGCTGGCTCCGGCCTTCTACCTGATGGGCATGGCCCTCGTGTCCGCGGTGGTCGTGGTCCTGTTCTTCCGGGAGACGAAGAACCTCTCGTTGTCGAGGACGACGGTTTTGTAGGTTTCCTTGTGCAAAGGCCCCCGCCGCTCAGTTTACTGGCTGACGGCGGGGACTTTTGCACATTCTGCCAAGGCCAACTTCGTGGATTCGGCTTCAGTAATTCTTTGGTGCTCAACAGATGGGGTTTGCATGTGCGAACGCGCAGGCTTCTCAGACCCAAGACTTCTCCGCCACGGCATGGAGGCCAAATGCTAATGCACCGGCTGCAAGGACGACGAACCCGACCCATCTTACGTAGTGAAGTTTGCTGCTACCCAGAGACATGACAGTGACTAGGAGCCAAGCCACGGATGCGCTCCAGATTCCAGCAAAAAAGGTGTAAACAGCCCATATGCCAGTGAACCCTGGATTTAGGTTTAAGGCAGCATCGGCGATCGCGACCGGAACGGCCGTTGCCGCGCCGGAAGTCATCATCGCAGGGAGTTGCAGCGCCAACCGCAGCTTTCCAGAAATAAATCTGTAGGTCGGAAACCAAATCAGAACCGCAGCCACGAGGGCAACTATCGAACCTTGGAATCCCGCGACAGCAACCTCCATGAGGACTTCATGCCCACTCGTGGATGCCCCCCGTGAAGCGGAAGAACCGGTGACGACTACTAGGGCACCGAGAAAAGTCCCAATGATCACGGCACCCAAGAATGACAGCAACTTGACCTGCTCTTTGCCCATATCCACCTTAATCGTCGCCGTCACTGGGCTCGACTAGTACGAACGAGCGTAGTTGATGGTCTGAGTGCCGCAAAGGCCGACTAGGCAGTGGAAGCCCGTGTTGCCGAGTTTGAACACATTCAACCACTGCTCAGTACCTGCCGTGGTATTGAACCTTGCCCAACCTTCATGTGCTGGCGCCTGCTGCCTGTTGCCGACTACCTCGACTAGTCCGGAACGATAGAACCGTACGATTACGCTGTAGGAGATTGAGCCCCCGTAGTTGACATCCCAGAGCTTGCAGTGCGGGTTGGAGGCGTCGTGCTTAAATCTTACCTGCGCGTAGGAACCAGCGGACTGGCCGTTTTGGAAGAGCATGTTTGAAGTGCTGGCGTATGATGTGGCGACAACCTGATTGTCCTTGTAGGTTACGCTTTTTCCAACATTCTTCGCAAGAACGAGCTTCTCACCGTCAGGGTTTTGCCAGTTCACATTTGCCCACATCATCGTCCGGTAATCAGGAGAATCGTATGGTGCGTTTATTGGGGGAGACCGAAACCCGCGGTTGTCACCTCCGAATGTGTAACGCGAATCTGCATAGTTGCACATAGAAGCATCGACTCTCGCTGGCGGGATGAATGTTTTGTATTGAAATGCTGTCCCATATGCCTGGTAAGTCATCGGCGTAATTGCTTGACCATCCTTCGATAGCGTTCTAAGTGTAAAAGTCTTACGCGATTCCTCCCCACTACGGTCGTCAACAGGTGTCACGACAGTGAATGTGTAGTCTGTCAATGGTCTCAAATTGTTCGTGGAAAACTTTCCCCGGCTCACGTACTGCAAGAACTTGCCGTTGAGATAGACGTCGGACTTGGTCGCCTCGTTCGGTGTCTCCCATGCAAGGCTCGCGGTAGTCGGAGTTACAGCCCAAGCCGAGACGGGCCTCATAGTTGAGGTGTCAAATTTGAGTTCCGATGCACTCAGAGTGTCTACTTCAACCTCAGGTGCATCACTGAGCTGACGGTCCTCGCCTAGTTTGGGTTTCCCGTTGATGCCAACCATGGAACCTACCCCTGCATCTGCCGGATCCATTGGAGGAGCTTTTTGGATGACAATCTTGACGGGCGTTTTCTGTCTGGTTGTGCCCAGAATTACTCGCTCACCTTCATCGGCATCATCGGAGACGACATCGATCTTCTTCTTGTTCAGATCTGTGAAATGAGAAGTTTGCTTTAGATCCAGCAAGATTCCCGGCTCTAATTCATCGGCAGCTGCCGGACCAATCGAAAGCAAGCAGCCTCCAGCCGTTATCAATACTGCCCAAATGGAAGTCCACTTCCTGAGCATACTTTGCTTGGAGCTCCTCATTGCTCATTCCCCATTTCGTTGTTGACCAAGGTGGTCTGTGGCCGTCGACCATCTGCGACGTCTGGCGCCGCTAGTAGTTCTGCTGCGGTTTAGGACAAAAACCCTATATATGACCTCATCCGCCGAAGGGTGTCGACTCCAGAATGCAACACGATTCCAGCACTAGGTGCTGAAATCGGGAGAAGTGAGTGCTGAATCGCGAGAAATGAGTGCTGACGACAGCCTTCTAGGTACTTAATTGGGCCCGAAATAGGTGTTGCTGGGCGTCTCTTAGGTGTTGCTGGCCCTTATAGAGCACCACGCATGAGCTGCGGCGTTACGCAAATCGTCGACTAAGCGCTCGATCGCTGCCAAGACCTCAGTTTGTGCCATTTGCGAAGCCTTCGGGATCTGCAAAGAGTGTCGGTTCCGGCCACCTCGAAAAGTATCCCGCCACTCCTCTAATTTGAATCCGTAGGACATCGCGCCAGGTGGAAGCATTCTGGATGGCGGTTGCCTCGACATGATCGGGCATTGATTCCCACCACCTAGACCACCCTTCCCCACCACCTAGATAGGGCCAGGCACCACCTATCTTTGGGGCATTCCACCACCTAGTTTCAATTTCCTCCACCATGGCACGCACGTCGGCCCATAGCTTCGTCTCAAGAACGACGGAACTATTGGGGGTTGGGGAATTGGCGTTAAGTCAGCAGCAGACCATTGCCGCAGCAGTGGATCAGTGGATTACGGGCATACCAGGGCGCATCGCAGGCCACGTCGTCTTCGTGGAGAATCCCGAGCACACCGACTACGCGAAGACGTTGGCAACTGAGGGCTCGGTCATCCTTGCTCTCAACGGCGACAAAAACGACGAAGCCATCACAACAGTGTCCGGCTCGTTCGACGCCGCCGGCGAAGAACTCATGGTGGACGGCACGCTCAGCCTCGAAATCCAGGACTACGTGGCCATACCTTTCGTGAATCTGGTGGGCGTAACGGTGGTCAGGATGACCACCAAAGAGGACTGGCAAGCCTTCTTGGACGATGTCGAAGAAGCTCGACGCTCGGGGCACTTCGTCCGGCAACTGACGGAAGTGAATGCTGTTCTGGCCGAGCGTGCCTTGCTCACGGGGATAGAACAGAAGAGCATGTCCTTGGCCAGGCTTCACATCACTTGGGATGGAAGAATTCTCAACGGCCCCTTTGGAGCAGAGATTGGCCGGGTCGGCGATGCGATTGGTGACCTGCGCGCAAAGTCAGTGGGCCCCGCATCAGCTATGGCTGCGGTCAACTGCGCGGCGGACATTGAGGCCCTCACAGCCAACCCCTGGACTCCGCGCTACCTGGCCGCTTTGGACGCATGGAAGTTCATTAATCGTGAAGCCCGCGAGGCCACCAGCTTGGTCGGCTTCGGAGCCAGCCTCTATGGCGCGTCATCGGGAGCCCCTTCGGCTTCCGCTCCTTTCATCGTCCAAAGGGCAGGGGAGTACACGCTGCTGGACACCAAGTCGGGTCGCGTCTTCAAGATTGGGGTTGACGCCGCCACCATCATCGAAGCCATATCCAACTTGCGGGACGCCAGCGCTGCTGCCGCGGTCATAGCGCCAGCCCTCAACGTCTCAGAGGCCGTGGCCACAGAATCCGTGACGGCAGTCCTGAATCAATTCGAACAGCTCGGCATTGACCTCATCGGCACAAACCGATGACCGCACCCCTAAAACCCCGGACACAGCTGCCGCTGTGGGTCCCGTTGGTGAGCCAGCACGATTTCGAGGCAGCAAGCCACACAGCGGTCAGTGCCCAAGGCGTCCACGTCACCTTCGAAGACGGACGACGACGGCTCTGCGCGAAGAGCGGCCTGTGGAACACGAACCTTGGCTATGGGAGTGCACAGATTGCCGAGTCAATAGCCAAAGAACTCGAAACAGCGTCCTACTTGCCACTTTTCCGGACTGCGCACGGCAAAGCCATCGAGGCATCCAAAGCCCTCCTTGAATTGCCCAAGCACCAATTCGAGCGCGTTCTCTTCTCTACGTCCGGAGGTGCCGCCAACGACGCCGTTATGAAGCTCGCCCGCCATTACTTTGTCCTGGACAAACAACCCGAACGCAAACTCGTCATCGGGTTAAGCGGCAGCTACCACGGGCTTACGTTCGGGAGCCAGGCACTCAGCGGCGACGACCTCGGCCAGGCCGTCTATGGCGTCGACAGGCGCAACATCCGGCATATCCGGTTCGACGACGGGGGCGTGGAGTTGGCCCAACTGATGCGAAGGGAGGGGCACCGCGTCGCAATGGTAGTCGTCGAGCCCGTCCTTGGTTCGGGGGCGGAAGTTGTACCGGACGCATTCGTGACTGCCCTCCTCAAACACCGGGATGAGCATGGCTTCCTTGTTGTTGCTGACGAAGTCGCCACCGGGTTCGGCCGTATCGGAGGGTGGTTCGCTTCAGATGAGTGGCGGGAAGCCCCGGACGTCGTTGTCACTTCCAAGGGACTTACCAACGGCACCAGCGCATGTGCCGCCCTCCTCATCGGCCAGCGCATAACCCAGCTCTTCGATAACAACGAGGCCGTCTTTGTCCACGGTGAAACCCAGGCCGGAACTCCAGCTACCTGTGCTGCGATTCTCGCCACGATTTCCGAGATGGAAAGGCTGGATCACAACACTCTGACTAAGCGGGTGTCCGAAGGCCTCGACGAGCTCATTACCAAGCTCCAGGGCGTTCCGAGGGTTGGCGAGTCCTCAGGACGGGGCTGTATGAGGGGCATCCTGCTGCGGACCAAGAGTGGATCATCCCTTTCTCCGAACGGTGTCCTGGCCGTCGTCCGGCGGATCCATCAAGCCGGGGCAATCGTGCAGCCTGGGCCGGGCCGGATCCAACTGCTGCCAGCACTGACCTATACACAGGAGAACTTCGAGGAACTCCACACGGCCATGGTCGATGGGCTGGCCAGAGCAGAACGCGATGGAGTTTTCGCATGATCGCGGATCGCACGTGGAACACGCGTTGCGTCGTCCTGGATCCGGGGATGGCACCCAACTACATCGGAGAACTTACCCGAGGCCGGACCGGACTCGTGGTGGATAACGCACTCGCGGGACAGAGGGATGCCCTCTTGGCCGGTGACTTAAAGGGAGCGCCAACCTTGGAGTTAAACGCTACCCCGGTCAACGTTGAGACCCTGCGGCTTGTGGGCAGCTTCATTCGCAAACACGGACTCCAGTCGGTTGTGGGTCTTGGCGGAGGTTCGGTGATGGACGCCGTAAAACTGGCGGCGTTGTTCACTGCGGACCCGAGCCTCACGATCTTCCTCGAACGCCATGCAAAGCGCTCGGGACTCATCGTTCTGCCTCCGGTCGCCTATCCAAACGAGCGCCCCCGCACCGTCCTCATGCCGTCAACCGTGGGGACCGGCGCGGAAGTTAGCGCCGTAGCGTGCCTGGATACCGCCGTCGGGCGCCGTTTGATCGCCTCACGTCACCTGTCCGGTGACGTGGCCGTGCTCGACGCCGACAATCTCGCCACCCTGCCCACGCGGCTGCTTTTCGAAGGGTTGCTTGAGGCGTTCCTCCGGGTGGCGGGGACCATGGTTGGCAGCAGCTCCAGCATGTTCGACGACGACGGTCACTCACTTCTGGCGCGGATCGTCCGGCTCGGGAATCGAGTGGCACGGGAGGATTCGCCCGAGCTGAGACTGACGGCGGCCCACCTCAGCATGGAGACACACACTGGCTGGGCCCTGATAGGTCGTGATCCGTACGGAGCGAAGCACTGGTATGTCGCCAACGAACTCGCCCATGTCACGGGGGCCCGAAAGATGACCGCCACGGCCTCGGTGATCGGTCCCATCTGGGAGGAGATCGCCAACGGATCCGCAGCCTGGGGTGATCGTGGACTACTCCTGAAGCTCTGGTCGGCGGTTCTGGGTGCGGATCCTTCATTGGACCCCAACCCAGCCAAAGGCATCAACCAATTGATGTGGCGGTGGGGCATCGCGGGTCTGGAGGTCATCGGCGAGCAGGCGTTGATGAAGACTTCCGAGGCTGCTCTCCAGAACTGGGGCGGCGGGCTGCCGATGTTGCGGGCCCTTGATGCCGTGCAGATCCAGCATGTCCTCTCCAAGGCAGGGCTGGAACAACAAATCTTGCCAGGCCCAGTGGGCGAGCTACGAGCGGCAAGGGAAAGGGGGTGAGCACTTGGGCAGCACTCTTGCACCCAGGACTTTGGACCTCACCGTCCAGGAACTGGAAACCATCGACGTCCCTGACGACTGGAGCGAACGCATCCACGGCATCACCGTGGGCCTCGCATTAATCGGGATCGCCGTCAGCATCACCTGACGAACACGCGCAGTCCTTCAACCCGCGCGAAGGGAGGTGAACGCAAATGCAGAAACAGCTCAACATCTCCATCCAGGAGATCGAGTCGCTGGACACCCCGGACTTCAACAACTGGTTCATCGGAGTATCCCAGGGAGTTGCCATCGGCATTATCGCCGTCAGCATCACCTAACCCGTCCGGGAAACGGAACGGGCCAACAACAAAGACCCAACACCAAGAAAGGAGACGCAATGATCGCAAACTCGAACCTTCAGCTGACCATCGAAGAACTGGAGAACCTCGACACCCCGGACGATACACCGTGGTACATCCGCGTAGGTGACGTCATCATCATCGCCGGCATCGTCGTCGGAATCGCAGCCACCTAGCTGGTGCACGCGGGTGGCGCGACGTTTCGCCGCCGCCCGCGTGTAACCCGGACACCTACCAACTCCCGGAGAACACGAGCTGATGAATACCCCGCCCGACAAATCTGCTGATGCCATCCTGCGCGTCCTTGGCCATGTGGATCCGCCCGAGGATCTGTACAGCGTTGCTGGCTCCCGCCTTTACGACCAGATCACCGCTGACGACCTGACCGAACTTCCTGAGATCCTGGCTGCGGCACGTAAAACCGCCGGCCCCATTCTTGAATTGGCTGCGGGATCGGGCCGGATCACCCGGCCGCTCCTTGCCTTGGGACGTCGTCTGACCGCCGTCGATTCCTCGCCGGAAATGCTTGCGATGCTGGCGGAAAGGATCGGGACCAAAGCCTTTAATCCCCGCGAAGTGCCGGTGGAATTGCTCGAGGCGGACATGTCCCGATTTGAGATCGACGGCGGCTTCGGTTGCGTCGTTCTGGGCGCCAGTTCCATCACGCTCCTGGACCCCCAAGACAGGAGGGAGTTGTTCCGCCGCGTCCGTGACTGCTTGACGCCCGGCGGCCGCTTCCTGATGACGGTACTGAACGCCGACAGTCACCAGGCAACAGAAGGATACGACGGCGGGACCACAGTTTCAGCGCTGGGCGAGGACGCATTCCTTATCACCGTGGAAAGCCGTGATCCGGTCAACGGGGCCCGGCACGTGACCATGATCCACGTTGGCTTCAATGAAGGAGGAACGTACCGATCGTCCGCGTATTCGAGCGACATCGCCTTCGTCAGTAACAGCCTCATCGAGGAGGAGGTGCTGGCAGAGGGCCTCGCTATCCTCGAGCGGCGGCCGGTCCGCATCGCCACCCCGGTGCCCGGCCTGAACGACATCGAGTTGTGGGTGTGTGGCAGATGAGCATCGATCCAGTACTTACCCTCGATCCTTCGCTGGGTCTGGTGTCCTCGGCAACGGTCTATCTGCCCAACGACGTTGGGCTTTGGCGTACCGTAGCGTCCCTCTCAAATGGGCGGCCCGATGCGAAAGGGTTCGCAACCGCCGTCGGTGCTTTTGATGTGAAGAAGCGGTCCTCCATGACGCGGGGCGCAGGCGAGGCCGTAGAGCGTTTCGCGCTGGCGCCGGTGGCAGCGGATGCTGAGCATCTTCTTGCGGCGAGGGACGCGGTGGACAAGCGCATCGATTTTGTCACCGCAGGGTTGGGACGCGCCTCTGCCCTAGCTTTCGACTTCCCGTGGTACCGGGCAACGGACTTGCTGACAGGCCAGGAATCACACGTGCCGGCACCTGTGGTGGACTACACCGCCGGGGGTTCCACGCATCCGGATCCATGGAATCGGTTCTTTGATCCGTCGCCGAACGGCGCGGCGTCCGGTCCGTCAGAACGCTTCGCGCAAGTATCCGGCATTGGTGAAGTCATTGAACGGGATGCCTTCCTTTCTGCCTGGCGCCAAAGGGTTCCGCTGCACGAGTTCGTGGCGGGGTCGATGCCGGCAGATGTGCTCGACGCGCTCTCGACACGGAATTTCCTCCTGCTCCTGGAGGCTGCACGCAAAGCTGACATCGCCCCAACACTGGCCTTCATCCCACAGGGTAAAAGTCCTTTGCATGTTGCGGTCTGCATCATCGCTGGAGACACCGGGCACGGCCACTTCGGTGCTGTTGGACTCAAGGCGGCCGCGGACCCCGTGGCCGCTCTGAGAGGAGCCCTGCAGGAAGGCCTGCAGATTCGCGAACTCTTCCTTTCACGGATGCCGTCGGCAGTTCCATCACCGGAAGTGATCGACGACGAATCCCGCGCCGAGCTCTGGACCACCGGGCAAGCCCTGGCTGAATTGCTTCTGTGGGTTCGAACCTTCAGGCCTGCGCACATTCCGGCGGTCAAACCCATACCGAACGTCGATGTCCTGGTGAAGTATTTGGCGGGGCGAGACATTCGATCACATTGGGTCAGCCTCACCCACCGCCTCCCAGCGGCAATTCAGGAGCTCGGGTGGGTAGCCGGCAAGGCGATTTGTCCCGGTGCGGTTCCCCTGACGATGGATGAAACGAAGGGACTGGCCCAGATGCCGTCCGGTTCGGTCTGTGATCCCTCCGGTACGTCCCTAACACCGCACCCACTGATATGAGAAAGCCCTCCATATCCGGATCGTCGAAGATTCCTACACCCGTGCAGTGGCCCGTCCAGTTGGCGCCAGCGGCGTCCATTGATCAACCGTTGGTGGACGGCGGCCCCTGGATTGTTGCCATAAACAGTGTTCCAAAAGCCCGGGTTTCAGCAGATGTGGCTGCTGTGCTCAGGACAATTGACGGCGAGAGAAACCCTGCCCAGATTGCCCACCTTTTGGGGTTGCCGTGGACGGCTGCCGACGTGATGGGAATCGTTCGCCAGTTGACGCACACAGGCATCTTCGACGGCGGTGCGCACCCACCGAGGGACCGTCGGGTTCAGTTCCGGGCACCATTAACGGTGCAGTTCACCTTGTTCAATCCGGCGCCGCTCCTACTGCGATTCCGTCCTGTGGTCGCTGCCTTTGCGCGGCCAATCGCTGCGATACCCCTTGCCTTTATCCTCATGGGCGGCATGCTGGGCGCCTTGACGGCTGGCCCAAGCATTTGGCGGGTCTTGGCGACGCCGCTGCCACTCGCGGTGTATCTCTACGTTGCAGGTGCGATGTTTGCCTCCACGCTGCTGCACGAACTCGGCCATGGAATGGCCCTCAGCTACTTTGGCGGTACGCCCCGGCGCATTGGCATCATGCTGTTCTACTTGTCTCCTGCATTCTTCTGCGACGTAACCGACGGCTGGCGGTTGAGCTCACGAAAACAACGGGTGGTGATCGCCCTCGCCGGGCCCCTTGTCCATCTTGGTCTGGGGAGCATCGCACTGGCGGTACAGATTTTCCTTCCGGCATCCTCGGTGAAAGATGCGGCTCTACTCTACGGCGTCATTTGTTGGGCTGTCGCCATCTTGAATCTCTTTCCGTTCATCAAGCTGGACGGCTACGTTGCCTTGATGTCGGCCGTGGACATTCCCCACCTTCGCCAGAAATCCGTTAAGGCGCTGGCCGACGTCGTTGGCTTCCGGCTTCTTGGAGCGCGGGCCGCTTTTTGCGGTAATGGTTGGCTTCCGTGGTTCGGATTGGCGAGCTTCATCGCGGGAGTCGGCTTCATGATCATTGGCTTTCAACGCATTGTGCCGATCTTCCTGCAGCTCGGATTCGCAGGGCACATCGTGGTGTTTGCCGTTCTTTGCCTGCTCATCGTGGTGGCTTGCAGGAGCGTAGTTCAGTTTTTCCGTGTGGCCGGGCAGAACGGCAGCCCAGTCTGGAGGCGTGCCCTCATCATGCTCCTGGGAACTCTTGCCGTCGGGGCGCTTCTCGGCGTGGTACCGGTCAATCGGGTGACCGTAGCGGGTTACACCTACATGAATGGTCAGCTGCACATCGTGACGCCCAACGGAGCTGGGGATCACGCGCTCGAACCGGGCGACAGCGTCGCCTTGCAATCGCAGGGAATGATCTTCCACGAAAACCTGGGTCGGGCCACGATCGGTGACCACCCGCCGTCGTCATCCCTCGCACCTGTGGAGACCATCGTTCCCATAACGCTCGCTGGCACCACGCTGCCCGTGTTGGCCTACGTCGGCCAGGTGGAGGAAAGCACCTCCCTCCCCGCTTCCGGGCGCGCAGAGGTAACCAGCCGAAGCCAAACAACTTTGGGGGAGTGGCTCTGGCAAGCCGTTTCACAATCGCCGTTATGCCCCGGACATCCCGAACGCGACGACTCCACGAGAGGGCACTCATGACAATCCACGCAAGCTTCGAGGGATTCAGCAAGAGACGGGGCCAACGGCTTGCCGTGGATGATCTGACGTTCGATGTGCATGCCGGGCGGGTTGTGGGATTGATCGGGCCCAACGGTGCCGGAAAGAGTACGGCACTCGCCGGGCTGACGGGTCTAGTAGAGGCGACGTCAGGCCGGGCAACGGTTTTCGGCATGGACTATCGCTCGCTGAAGAGGCCTGCCACCCACGTTGGAGTGAACTTGGACGGGATGGAAGTGGAGCCCGGATTAACGGGGCGCCGTCATCTTCAGATCTGCCGGCTGGCGGCAGGGGTGAATCGGGAAAACGTCGAGCGGGTTCTGGAACAAGTGGACCTTGCGGCCCACGCGGACAGGAAGGTCCGGGACTACTCGCTGGGGATGAAACAACGGCTGGGGATTGCATCCGCCATCATCGGAAACCCTCGCCTCCTTGTCTTGGACGAGCCTGCCAACGGTCTCGACCCGGAAGGCATCCAGTGGCTGCGAGGCTTTCTGCGCGGGTTCGCCGAGTCCGGCGGGAGTGCCTTGGTCTCAAGCCACCAGCTATTGGAGCTCGAACAAGTGGCCCACGACGTCCTCATTCTGAAGCAGCGGACGCTGTTCCACGGGACCCTTGAGGAGGCGAAGATTCTTGGTGGCGGCAGCCTCGAATCGGCGTATTTCAAGATCCTGGAGGGTGCCCGGTGACGGGGCATCCGAACTCCAACTGGGCCTGTGGACTAGGTGCAGAGCTGCTGAGGTACTTCAGCGGATATTCGGTTCTGGGCATCCTCGCCTTCAGCGCTTTGGTTCCGTGGTTCGTGGCCAACTTCCTGGGGTGGCCGGATAGTGCAGATCAGCTGTCCGCGACGGAAAACATCAAAGCGTTTTGGGCTTTGGCCACCAGCATTGCGATCGTGGCTACGTTTGCCGGGAGCTACCTTGTGACCCGCGAGTCCTACTACGGGACGCTCCGGCGCAGCGTAGTGATGTCCGGGCTAGTACACCTTGTGGCGGTCAAGTACGCTGCGGCGCTTGTGGTCGGCCTCGCCACTTTAGCGGCGGGGATCCTGGCTTGGGGAGCCAGCGTCGCCTTCACCCTGCCACCCGAATTGCGCGTGGAACTCCTCACTCCGGAATCCTGGCGGGCCTTGCCCGGAGTCGTGCTCTCGTCCGCTGTTGGTTCCCTGTGGGGTTGCTCGCTCGGGTGGATCATTCGGCACTACTACGCGACGACGATCGTCACCATGCTTATTCCGCTGGCAATCGAACTGCCGGTCCTGGCAAACGATCCCGAAATAGGGCGTTGGCTGCCGTGCGGTGCGTTGGCAGGCATTGCCTCTCTTCCCTTTGAGGGCCTTCTTCAACCAGGCCCAGCGTTCCTGGTCTCGCTGGCGTGGCTCCTCGCAGCGAGCGCCGGGGTGGTCGGCGTGCTCAAACGGAAGGAGTTCTAAATGGTGTCCGCACTTCTTGCGGATCTTCGCCGCCCTTGGCTGTGGAAGGGTTCAGGGATTGCTTTCCTGCTGGTGATCGGACTCCTGGGCACGCTCCTGGTGGCAGCCAATCTAGAATCCACCACTCGCGGTCCGGGTCTCGAAGGAGCTCTGCGAGGGGCAGGACTATCGCTCATGCTCACGGGCGCGGGCGTCATGGGCTCCTGTTCGTTCACGGCCGACTTCCGGGCGGGGTGCCTTACACACCGGGTCCTGTTGTTCCAAAGGAGCCCCGCATTTATTGCTCGAGCCCTGACAACAGCTCTTGCAGCAATCCTGGGCGGCGCAATGGTTGGCATCTGCTTCGGTCTTGCCGGGGGAATAGTCGCCGAAGGTTGGCAGCTCAGCCCACACGTGGTGCTGGCCTTCGCTGGAATCGCAGCGATGGGATCCGCTTGGGGATTCGCGATTGGTTCCCTCGTTCGTAACCACCTTGTGAGCCTCTTCGCGGTTCCTCTCAGTTTGGTACTTCCTCAAATCCTGTCTCCAGGCAGTGCCGAGACGTACCTCTTCCCGTTCCAAGCTGCCGACTGGGCGAACCAAGCGGCAGTCCACATACCGGCGTCGGAGTCTTTCTTCGGGGCTGTTGCATGGCTGTTAATCATCTTGGGGGCAGCCTGTGTTGTTTTCTCCAAGCGTGACTTGGCCTGATAACTACCAATAAATCAAGGAACTCATTGTGAATCGTAAACCGTTGGTATGGCTTCTTCTCGCCCTCACCATGGCCTCCTACGCCATCTACATTTTCCTCTCAAGCGGCAGCGAATCTGTTTGGTCCCTTATTTCCGGAATCATCATCGCAGCAGCTTCGTTGGTGATGGTGTGGAGATTCTGCCGGGAACTCAAGACCAACCGCCAAGAGTGAACAACTCGGACGAATTGTGGCGAAAACTCTGGACTACGCGTGCGTACAAAGGTTTTGTCACCATCAATCAGGACACCTACTTGGAAGCTGACGGCTCAGTTTCCACCTGGGACGTCATTGCGAGCCCGGACTCCGCAGCGGTTCTCGCCTTCACGGAGGGCGGAACCGATGTGGTGCTGTTTGAGCAGTTCCGCGTCGGGCCAGGGAGGACATTGCTGGAACTGCCCGGAGGCTACCTGAATGAGAACGAGACTCCGGTATATGGCGCCCAACGCGAGTTGGCCGAGGAAACAGGCTATGAATCGTCAGCCGTCTACTATGCAGGATCGGAATGGTGGTCCGCCAACTCAACCCGGCGGAAGCATTTGATCATTGCGGCAGAAGCCCGCCTCGGCAGCGACCCAGCGTGGGATGCTTCCGAGGCGGGTTTCGTGCGGCTACTGCCAAGCGACGAACTGATGGACTACCTGCTAAGCGGTGAACTGACGGACGCAGGGCTAGCCTGCCGCGGACTCATGAAGTTCGCTGCCAGCACTCCACAGAGCCCGGAGTTGGACAAGCTGCAGGCAACAGTCCGAGGCCTGTTTCCGGGCTAATACATCAATCACGGTCCGCTGCTTGGCTTCAAAACCATGGCCGATCCACCTCCACGGCGTTTCGGCTCAGCCGCTGCCGTGAGCTTTCCGCCGTCGCCGAACTCAATGGCCGTAGCCGCACCGATTTCGGCTAATGAGGTGAAGGCATCACCGGCCGGGACCAGATTGTGCCCCAACGACTTCAAACCGGGGCCGTAAGCATCAATGAACGCCTGCTCGGAACTCACGGTGAGCCCGTTTCGGGGAGCTGCACGCGGAGCGGCGATGGCCTCGGAGATGTCCATACCCAGGTCAACACGGTTCAGGATGGTCTGCAACACGGTGGTGATGATGGTCGATCCGCCGGGGGAGCCGAGGGCCAGAAACGGATTACCGTCTTCCAGGATGATGGTTGGCGACATCGAAGAACGGGGACGCTTGCCTGGCTGGATCCTGTTGGGATCAGTCGCCTTATATTCGGCGCTGAAGTCAGTCAACTCATTGTTCAACAGGAAGCCGCGGCCTGGGACGACGATCCCGGATCCACCTGTCTGCTCAATGGTCAGGGTGTACTCCACCACGTTTCCCCATTTGTCGGCGACCGTCAGGTTGGTGGTGGAAAGGTTCTCGGTGTCCGTCTCGTCGGCGAGCGGTGCGGCCCCGGCCGGGCACGCGCCGTCGTACGTTGTGATGTTACCGGGGTCCACCGGTTTGGGCGCTGCCGCCGTCGGATCAATCTCGCAAGCGCGTTCTTTACCGAAAACCGGATTGGTGAGGACAGCAGTGGGCACGTCAACGAATTTCGGATCTCCCACATAGGCGCCTCGGTCAGCGAACGCCAGCGAGCTGGCCTCGAAATAGTGGTGCAGCGCGTCCACCGGCTGCATGTCCTTCAGATCGAAGTTTTCAAGAATGTTGAGCGACTCGCCAACCGTGGTGCCGCCGCTGCTGGACGGCGCCATGCCATAAACGTCATAGCCGCGGTATTTCACGTGCGTCGGAGCCTGGTCAATCGCCTTGTATGCAGCCAGATCGTCGGTGGTCATGAACCCGATCGGCACGGGAAGATCAGTCTCGCCCGATTTCGGCGGCGCCTTTACTGCGGACACGATCTCTTCTGCGAGGGGGCCCGTGTAGAAAGCACTGGTGCCTTGCTTCGCCAGCAGGCGGTACGTCTCGGCAAGCTCGGGGTTCTTGAAGACACTCCCGACGGCGGGAGCGTCACCGCCGGGAAGGAACAGGTCCTGCGTGGAGGTGAAGGTGTTGAAGCGGAATTTGTTGTCCAGGGTCTGGTTTCGGAATGTCTCGTCCACCACGAACCCTCGGTTGGCTACCTTGATCGCGGGCTTGAGTGCCTCGCCCAAGTCCAAAGTCCCCCAACGCTCAAGTGCGCGTTCCCAAGTGGCCGGGGTGCCGGGGACGCCGACGGAGACGCCGCTGGTTGGCAGTTCGGGCCGCTTCGTCGTAAAGAGATAGGGCTTGCCAGTGGCGGGATCGATGAACGCATCGTTCGGCATGGCTGCCGGCGCCGTTTCGCGGCCATCAATGGTGCTGACCTTCTTGGTCTTGGCGTCGTAAAACACGAAATAGCCGCCGCCTCCAATGCCGGCGCTATACGGTTCCGTCACGCCCAAGGTCGCGGCGGCGGCGACCGCTGCGTCGGCAGCGTTACCGCCCTTGCGGAGGACTTCGATGGCGGCCGCCGAAGCTTCCGGATCCACCGTGCTTACGGCGCCGCCGTATCCGGTGGCGGTAGGGTTCTTATCGGTTTCGCGAGGATCGGCGAAGGCAGGACTAGCCACCGCTCCGCTTGTCACGCTTAGGGCCAGGGCTGCGGTGACCGCAGCCAATTGGCGTCTCACATGTGTCATGGTTCTCCCAGAATTTTCCCAGACGATGATGTGGTTGGACGGTCCGGCCACCCTACTCCGGGGCTTTGGGGAGATTCAACGGTTGTTTTCGTCGCCAAAAGCTGCCATGCGGCTCAGCCTCTGAACGGTCCGGTTCGTCAGGCGCGGGACGATTTGCGAACGATCAGCTCGAAGTCAAAGAGTTCGTTGACGATTGTCTTGCCCCCGTCGGCGTCGACGTTCCCGTCGACCAGGATCTCAACGGCGCGGTTCGCAATGGACTGCGTTGGCTGCCGAATGGAGGACAGAGGAGGCACGGAGAATTCGGAGGCGGCAGTGCCATCGACGCCGATCACCGCAAGCTCTTCCGGAACATGGAGGCCAAGTGTGTATGCGGCGAACAGGACGCCGTGCGCCTGTTCGTCCGTTGTTGCGTAAATGGACCTGGGTGCGTCGGCGGCGCGGAGCCACTCCAAGGCAACTGCGGCCGCTCCGGCCCTGGATATCGGCGAGGCCCGTCTGGAGACTGTCACGGATGTTCCGGAAACGGCTCGCTCGAAACCTGCAGCATGCTGCCTGGTGCCCACGGAGTCGAGGGGCCCGTTCAGCAGACCGATGCTCCGGTAGCCCTCTTCCAACAAATGACGGGTGGCCACGTACGCGGCCTCCTCGTAATCGATGGTCAGGGATGACGCGTGCTGTCCGGCGGAAAGCGGGTGGAGGGCCACGACAGGAAGGCCGGCCACATTGATCGGTTTGAGATCGGGCTCGTCCAGGAGTGAGACAAGGATGATGGAGTCCACTTTCCTTTCGATGAAGGACTCCATCAGGCGCCGCTCCTGCTCCTCCACCGTTGCGGAGTCGCCGATCAACAGCAGATGGCCACGTTCGGCGGCCGCAATCTCGACGGCCCTGGCGAGTTCGGCAAAGAAGGGGTTGGCGATGTCCGGAACTATCAGGCCAATGGACCTCGTCTTACCTGCGCTCAGTGCGCGCGCCAAAGCGTTTGGCTTGTAGTCCAGTTCCCTGGCAGCCGCGAGCACGCGTTCACGGGCAGCTGCGGAGACTGCGCGGGGGCCGTTGTTGAACACGTAACTGACAACAGCGTTGGACGTTCCGGCCAGTTTTGCCACGTCTCTGGCTGTCGGCATTGGCTTCTCCTCGCGTCGCGGACCTCTAACCGGGTAGATCTGTTGATCATAACTGCTGGGCCCGGTGATTCAACTGTTGGGAAATCTCTTGTCAAAGCCTTTTCCCACGAGTAGTCTAACCGGTTAGATGCTCGTCTCGCATCCGACCCAAATCTCCAGAAAGGCTTCCCGTGAAGCGCAAACTCCTTGCAGCGACGTCGCTGTTGGCGGCCGGAGCGATATTCCTCGCTGGCTGCTCCACGAGCTCACAGAATTCAGGTTCGGCACTGGGAAACGACGGCCCGGGAACCGGAACCGTCAACCTCCTTGGTCCGGAGGATCCGGCAACGTTCGCCCCTGTCATTGCCGCCTTCCAGGCCAAAAATCCGGACATCACTGTGAAGTACTCACAAGTGCCCTTCGACCAACTCAACCCAACGCTTCAGCAGCGCCTTGGGGCCAAGGACGACACGATCGATGTCTACACCGTGGATCAGCCCCGGCTGTCCCAGTTGGCTGCCCAAGGATTCCTTGAGGACCTGAGCAGTCTGAAGGAGCCGGCCAAGGCCGCCGTTCCGGACGCGCAGTTCAGTGTGAACCTTTACGATGACAAGCTTTGGGCGCTGCCCATCTGGAACTCCACCCAAATGCTGTTCTTCAACAAGACAGCCCTGGATGCGGCCGGCGTGAAGCACCCATCGGTTGACCCCTCCCAGCGCATGACGTGGGAACAGATCGCCACGGATGCCAAGAAAGTCCAGGCGGCGGGAACGCAGTACGGCCTGCTTCTGGAACAAGTCGAGGCTTACTACCAACTGCAGCCACTGGCTGAGTCTGCAGGTGGTGGATCCGGCATCACGGGCGACAAGATGTTGACCACCGACATCAACAACGCGGGCTGGGAAAAGGCCATGCAGTGGTATGCGGATACGTTCGCGTCGGGGCTCTCTCCCCGCGGCATTGGCGGCTTCCAGACCAGCCCAGTCTTCACCTCAGGTAACGTGGCCTACTTCGTTGGCGGTCCTTGGGATGTTGGCGGATTCGCCAAGACGAACATCGATTGGGGCGTGGCACCCATGCCGTACTTCGACGGCGGAAGCCAGGTAACGCCAACAGGCTCGTGGTCGTGGGGCATCAATCCCGCATCCAAGAACAAGGCAGCCGCAAAGAAGTTCCTGGAGTTTGCGTCCTTGGACACAGCGGGAAATCTCGCCACCACTGAGGCGACCACCATCATCCCTGCCAACAGCGCGGCAACGGCCCAGTATCTGCCCAAGCTCGAAGCGCTGGGCGGAGACCATAGTAAGGGGCTGGCCGAGTTGATCTCCCACGAAAATACTCAGACGGCAAAACCGCGCCCGGTCAGCGTTGGCTATATCCAGTTCGAAGAAATCATGGGCAAGGCCTTCGCTGATATCCGCAACGGGACTCCGGTCAACGAGCGGCTGAAGCAGGCATCCCAACAGATCAACGATGCTTGGAAGCAGCTCTAGCCATGTCCCCCTCGCAAACAACCAATCGTCCACCTGCAACGCAGCATCGAGCCGTGGCCACGCCTCCGGTCCGTCGCAGGAGGCGTGCATCGTTGGTGGCAGTGGCGGCCGCGTTCCTGGCTCCCGCTTTGATCAGCCTGATAGTGCTTCGTCTTGCACCCGCGGCTGTGGCCCTGTGGGAGAGCCTGTTCCGCGAAAGCTTCTTGCGCGGCGGAACGGTGTTTGTGGGCTTTGAGAACTATGCAGACCTCTTTGGCAACGCAGACTTCAACAACGCCTTCTTGGTGACGCTCGTCTTTTCGGCAATCGTGAACCCCCTCCAGATTGCTGTGTCGTTCCTGCTTGCCGTCCTTTACACCCGCAAGGCTGCCGGCGCAAAGGTTTGGCGCTCCCTGGTGGTCCTTCCCATAGCCGTCCCACCTGCAGTTTCGGCGGTCGTGTGGAGCGTCATCTACCGGCCGGACGGCCTGGGTAATTCATTCCTTGACCTTCTGGGACTTCCGGCGCAGCCGTTCCTGACCTCGCCGCAGCAGTCGCTCGCGTCCATCATGGTGCTCTTGAGCTGGATCGGCGTCGGCTATTGGATGCTGTTCCTGATCGCCGGTATCAACGATGTTCCCAACGAGCTCTATGAGGCCGCATCCATCGATGGAGCCTCGGCCTGGCGGAAGCTCTGGTCCGTCACGTTCCCCTTGGTCCGTCGACCTCTTGCCTTCGTCCTGGTCGCCGACACCGTTTCCAACTTCCTGATCTTCGCGCCCGTACAAATACTCACCAAAGGCGGTCCGTCAGGTTCCAGCAACCTGCTCATGTATGACATCTACACGCGGGCTTACACTCTCGGGGACCTAAGTAAAGCCCAAGCGGAAGTGATCATTCTCGTGTTACTGACCCTCGCCGTCGTCGCCATGCAATTCCGACTTCTTCGGAGCTCTGATGCGGCATGAGTGCGGTCGCCGCGGCCAAAGCGTCAGGGCACCGGACCCTTGGCTACATCGGCCTGAGTGTCCTGGGCGCCTGTGTTGGACTGTTGTTCCTTATCCCGCTGTGGTGGACGTTCGTTAATTCGCTGCGACCCGGTGGCGATACCTTCCGGTACCTGAACCCGTTGCAATGGGAAACGTTCTTCACCATGACTCCGAGCCTGGACAACTATGCCGAGCTGCTGCGCAGCAACTTGGGGTTGGCCATGCTGAACTCGATATTCGTCAGCGCGGCCACCGTGGTGATCGGCCTCGTGATTTGTTCCATGGCAGCATTCGCCCTGGCCGCCATCCCGTTTCGTGGAAGTGGCGCCGTCTTCGTGGTAGTGGTGGTGAGCTTCCTGATCCCGTTCGACGCGATCGCCATCCCCTTGGCGGACCTCTTCCGTGACTGGAACCTGCAGAATACGTATGCCGGGCTGATCCTTCCCGGTTTGGGAAACGGCATGGCGATATTCCTGTTACGCACGTTCTTCCTGGCCATCCCCAAGGACCTCGTGGAGGCGGGCCGCTTGGACGGTTTGGGCTGGTGGGGCATCTTCCGGCGGATCTATCTGCCGCTGTCCGTTCCGTCCCTCATTGGCGCTGGGCTGACGCTCTTCCTGTTCCAATGGCAGTCCTACGTTTGGCCGTTGCTCAATGGCACGGACGAGCAGCACATTCTGGGTCCCATCGCCCTGTCCAATCTACAAGGCCAATTCAACGTGGACTACGGCGTGATGTTCGCTGGATCGATAGTCCTTACGGTGATTCCGCTCGCCATCATCATTGGGTTCCAGCGCTACTTCATCCAGTCCGTGACCACCACCGGGCTCAAGTAACTCCCCATCAACCACGTCGGCACGGCACACGCCTGCCCGAAGCAAACTACAGAAGGAACAACCATGGGTGCTCGGCACCGCATCATTCTTGACACTGACATTGGATCCGACGTCGACGACGCACTGGCTTTGGCCCTGATCTTTGGCTCACCCGAGGCTGAACTCCTTGGCGTCACCACGGTATACGGCGACACTCGGCTGCGGGCGCGGCTCGCAAAGCGGTTCGGCAAACTGTCGGGACGAGACATCACTGTGCACCAGGGAATTGCCAGCCCGAAGTCAGGCCGTGAAGTGTGGTGGCCCGGCCACGAAGGTTCCTTGCATGACGGACTCCCGCAGGAAACCATCGACTCCGAGGACGCCGTGGCGTATCTGGTGCGGGAAGTCGCCAACAATCCTGGACAGATCGACCTCATTGCGATTGGACCTTTGACGAACATCGCATCGGCCCTTGAAACTGATCCAAGGTTCGAGCGCAATGTGCGGCATCTGTGGATCATGGGCGGAGCGTTCGGCACGGGCGAAACCGAGCACAACTTCCGCAGTGACGACCAAGCAGCGCGGACCGTTTTCGCTTCCGCTCTTAATATCACCGTCACCGGCCTTGAAGTGACGCGCCAAGTGGAGATGCACCGAGACCAGCTCGAACTGATCGCTGCGGCCGGCCCGCTAGGGGAAGCGCTCGACGCCGATATCCGGCAGTGGTGGGCGTTCTGGAACGAGGAATGGAATGTTCCGCACGACCCCATCACGGTCCTGACGCTGCTTCGCCCCGAGCTCTTCGAAGTGTCCGCACCCGGTACGGTCTCGATCACGTGCGACGGCGACTCGGCGGGATTGAGCACGTTCACTCCGGATTCCGAAGGCCGGGTTCGCCGCGTCACCACCATCGACGCCCAAGCAGTCGCGAACGAAATTAGCACCAGGATCGTCAAAGCGGGTGGGCTGCTCCGCGAAGTGAAAACGCCGTAGGCAATCCGAAAAACACCCTCCGTTACTGTCACTGCTGTCCGAAAGTGTTGGCTCGTTCAGCAGTGACAGTCGGCACCCAGCAGGCTCTTCCCGATCTCCCTGCCGATCTGTTGAAGCAACTCCGCTGAAAGCAAAGGGCCTTTCGAGGAGTCCAGCGATGTTTAGTCAGCCAGCGCATGCTCGGGGGACACTGACATCTCGCCCACCGCCTTTGCGGCAGCAGCGAGCGGCGGGGGAGCAGGCCTTCTGCGGACCAAACGCCGACGGCGCTCCTTGTGGTCCGCAGAGTGGGTTGTGCACGTCGGTGGTGAGGATAAGTTGCGCGCCCGCCAACCAGTGCAACAGCGCAGCCGTTAGCGTCAGATGAATCTTTCGGGCCATGCGTGAGGATGTCCGCAGGCAAAGATTCCTATGAAAGCCGCAGCCAATGGGACCTGTACGAGTAGGACTCCGGGAGGAAATAGCTGGACTGAAGTTCGACCATGGTGTGCTGATCGTCGTAGTAGGCAAGGTCGATGCGCAGCGAAGTTTCTCCCTCTTCGCGTTGAAGGTTCATGGCTGCCTCTGCTGACAAGCCCGATGCGGTGATGCTCTGCTCTGCGCTTGCGATGCCTCCGGGGATGCGCTCATCCAGGATTTCGGCCACAGTCCTATACGAAGCGATCCCGGGTTCCTTTAGTTCGCTTACATCCTGGAGTAGTTCGCCGATGTGAGGGGGCATGAACACCGAGGTGTAGCAAAAGGCGCCCTGATCGTTAAGGCGCCGGAAGGATGCGCAGGCAACGTCGTCGGTTGGCAGACGGAGCCTGCCTGCCGCGGCCAGTTCGATGCGCTTATGAAGGGGAATGACGAGTTCGTAGCGCGAATCGTGAACCGATGAGAGCAAGTCCCTCGCCGAGCTGAACTGCCGTCCAGTCTCCCCTGACGGTGCCAGGAACGTACCTTTGCCGGCGATTCGTACGATTAGTCGTTCCCTGGCGAGTTCTTCCAAGGCCTTACGTACGGTTTGGCGGCTTAGCCCGAACTGTTTCACGAGCTGGGCTTCTGTGGGCAGCATGGCGGTCTCAGGCAGAACGTTCATCTTGATGGCCTCACGCAATGCCCTGCCAAGCCATTCGTGTCGCTTTTCCCCTGGCAACGGCCCGGCATCGCGGATGCCGGCAAGGAGTGTTTCGGCGTCGAGGGTTTCGATCGATGATGTCACGCTTCAGCCTTTGCTCGATTGTACGTACAAATACAACCATAGCTAATACCGCTGACTTCAGCCACCCCGCCGCTGCGGTGTGTAATCCACCCTTCTTCACGTTCTTCGCTTGCAGAAAAGAGAACCCTTTAGACCTCTAGACAAGCCAATGACCATACAGGTACCGTAATTGAACGTACAAATAACCGTATTGTCGTGACTGCACAGGGAGGCGTCGTCAGATGACTGAAGACCGGAACTTGACCGTAGGTGGGCTCGAAGTGGAGGCAGGCGAGAAAAAGAAAGGCTGGCTCAAACTGGGCACCAGGCCGGATGGGACGCCCTTGGGCATCCCACTGGTAGTGATTAACGGTGCCAAGCCAGGCCCGAGACTGGCCCTGATCGCTGGGGTGCACGGAGACGAGTACGACTGCTGCGAAGGTCTTCGACGGTTTCTGTCCGACGTTGATCCATCCACGCTTCAGGGTGCGATTGTCGCCACGACCCAGGCCAACCCCGCGGCATTTGAAAGCTTCTCCCGGCACAGCCCAGTCGACCATCTCGATCTAAACCGGTGTTTTCCCGGTAACCCTGACGGCTTCCTGACTGAACGCGTTGCCGATGCGCTGGTCACGCACATCATGGCTGGAGCGGACTACCTGCTTGACATGCATAGCGGTGGAATGACTCTTGGCCTCATCCCGTTTGTCGGTTTCGATGACAGTCCGGGGGAAATCGGTGAGAAGTCCTTCAAGCTGGCTCAATCAACCGGTATTGAAACTCTGTATGCGGCCGTGCCCTTCAAGAACGTCCTGCGATTGGTCGCCGCCGAAAGCGGAGTGCCGTCCATTCTGGTCGAAATCGGGTCGGAAGGGCGCATGCGGGAGGACCTGGCGGAACAGGCCAGAATGACACTCGCCGGTGTTGCCCAGCGGCTTGGCATGGTTCCGGAATCGGAAAAATGGACGATCCCTTACACGGAGAATCACACCATCGTCCGCGCAGCGAAGACAGGGGAGTTCCTGCAGGCACCAACCGGCGGGTTCCTTCTGCACCGTGTGGCTCTGGGGCAGACCGTAGATGCCGGAGAGATCCTGGGCGAGATTGTGGACCCCTTTGGCGAGCAACTTCACCAAATCCGCGCCCCGCATGGCGGTCTTATCGGTGAAATGCGAACCGTTCCCGCCACAAGGATCGGTGACTGGACGTACGCCGTGCTGCCGGTTGCAGGAAGCGTACCCACCGGATCCGATCTGCAGACCCTTAGGACCTTGCCGTGAACATGAAAACAGTTGAGACATCCATGGAGTCACCCCTCTTTTACGGCGGTGACGGCCTGCAGGAAACCAAAGTCCGGCGCATGCGAACCCTTATGGACGAGAGGGGGCTTGATGCAATCCTGTTCATTAAGCACGACGCCGTGCGGTGGATAACCGGGTTCTATGCCAAGGGCTACCGCCCCTTTATCGAGATCGAGTACCTGGCTCTACTCATCAACAACGGCCCGGTAATTCTCGGAACCGCACTCAGCGGCGAACGCGCCCGGGCAATGTCACGCTCAAGGGCTGACGAGGTTGTGCAACTTGGCAGCCGGAGCACATGGGCGGGAACCGTCGAAGACATTCTCACCCTGCACGGCCTGACGAAGGGCAGGATTGGCTTTGACTTCCTAACTCATGACCTGCACCGCGGACTCCAGGAGCGACTCCCCAAGGCCGAGTTCGTGGACGCATCGGCGCTGTGGACCGACGCAACCAAAATCAAGGAGCCCGAAGAAATCGACCTCCTAAGGCAGGCGCTGGCCATCACCCAGGACGGAATGAGGGTCGCCTTGGACACAATTCGTCGGCCGGATGCGCCACGTGAAATTGATGTTGCTGCCGCGGCGGAGTACGAAATGCGGGTGGCGGGATCGGAAATGACGCCATTCATTACCAACGTGGCGTCCGGACCAAACGCAGCCATCTTCGAAAGGCTCGCAACCGAACGACGGATCAACGACGGCGACATGGTCATCGTGGATCTCGGGTGCGTCTACCGCGGATACACGGGAGATTTCGCTCGCGGAACCGTCCGCGGTAAAGCCTCCCTGGCCCAGAAGCGGCTCTACCGGGCCGCCTGGCTCGCCCAGCAAGAAGCGATCCAGGCCATCCGACCGGGAGTTACCTGCGCGTCCATCGACAAGATCGCACGCGATGTCCTCATTCAGGAAGGATACGGCGACTACACCATGCCCTGGGCCTCAGGCCACCAACTCGGCTATGGCCTTCACGGGGCACCGGTAATCGCACCCGGAGTGCACGACGTGTTGATGCCCGGAATGGTCATCAACATTGAGCCCGCCGCCTGCACACCCGACCAGCCGGAAGTAGGCGGCGTCGAGATTGAAGACACCGTACTTGTCACGGAAAACGGCTACGAAATGCTTACCAACTTCCCCTACGACGAAGATCTCTTGTCCTGACCCGGCTGCCCAGAAAGGTAGGAAAATAGAATGAATGAAACAACGAAAGCAACTCCCGCGGTGAGCGAAACCATTACCACCTCCATTAGGCGACGGGCGGTGCTCGCCGGCGCCATTGGCAACATGGTGGAATGGTATGACTTCGCCGTCTACGGACTGTTCGCCGTAATCATCGCGGCGAACTTCTTCCCAAACCAGGACCCAACGGCTGGCCTCCTGTCAACCTTCGCCGTCTTCGCCGCCTCTTTCTTTATCCGCCCCCTCGGTGCCGTTTTCTTCGGCCATTTTGGAGACAAGCACGGACGAAAAAACGTACTCCTCGCCACTGTTGCACTCATGGGCGCAGCCACCGTCGCCATTGGCCTAACACCAAACTACGCGTCGATCGGCCTTGCAGCACCCGCTTTGCTCGTCCTGTTCCGTTTTGTCCAGGCCTTCTCGGCCGGCGGGGAGTGGAGCGGCTCCTCCGTCTACACAGTCGAATATGCGCCGCGCAACCGTCGTTTCCTTTACGGCAGCTGGGTTCAAGTCAGCGCGTCCGCGGGAACACTGGTGGGCTCGCTGACTGCAGCACTCTGCGGACTGTTGTCATCGGATGCAGCCCTCCGTGACTGGGTTTGGAGGATTCCTTTCATCCTCGGTGGCATCATCGGCGTGCTCGGGCTTATCCTCCGGGCAAAGCTCGAGGACACTCCCGAATTCAGGAAAGCCCAGTCAGAACCGAAGCCCCATAAAACCCCACTTGCTTCGGTGATCAAAAACTACCGCTCCGAAGGGCTCATCGCCATCGGAATTACCATCGGCTACTCGGTCAGCATCTACATGTTCTCTACGTACCTGCCGACCTATATCAAGACCACAACGCAGGTACGCCTGACGGACGCCCTGCTCGGGAACTCCTTGCAGCTGGTGGTCCTGATGATCTTGATTCCGTTCGCCGCGATTCTTGCCGACAAGGTCGGCAGCAGGAAGTTGCTCATCGCCTTCGCCGTACTCATGATCGTCTGCGTCGTACCCCTGTTCCAGCTCATCGCGATCGGGACGCTGGGCTCCGTGATACTTGGACAGGTCCTGTTTGCCGCTATTGTCTCGCTCATTGGAGGAACCGCGGTCACCACCACCACCCGGCTTTTCCCCATAGACGTCCGATACACAGGACTTGGCGTCAGCTACAACATCGCTGTGGCCGGCTTCGGAGGAACCGCACCATTCATCTCAACCTGGCTGATCGGATCCACCGGCAGCCCAATCTCACCGGCGTACTACGTCATCTTTGCCGCGCTGATTGTCGGACTGGTCGCCGTATTTGCCCTGAAAGGCAGGGACGCGGCCGCAGCATCAAATTAGCTGCAAGGCAAAATAGCGCCGTGCTTGAGGGGAGGGAACAGAAGCGTCCCTCCCTTCAAGTTGCACCTGAAGGGAAGGGATAATTCAAATCCGCGCATCATCCGGCAATTGAGCCGATGCGATCTGATAGGAAAGAAAGTGTGAAATCACTGGATGACTACCTCTTCGACATTGACAACCGGCCGTCGAACGGTGAACTTCGGTTTTGGGTCGGGTTTCAGGTGGTGGTCTTGGGCGCCCTTGGTTGTGCGGTCCCGCTGTTCATCCTGCACTGGGCTGGTGTGCGTCAATGGGCGCTGGTCATCATTCCATTGCTCTGCGCGGCCGCGTCAGTGTGGTGGCTCTCGCGATTCCTGAAGCGACGTGGCGTGGAGAGCAAGGCGAAATACCGGGCTCACGGCGGCAACCCTGAGGGCACCAGTGACCTTCTGTTCGGCCAAGTGTCCTACGAGATTACGGCGGATGGCCGTTGGAAGTGGCCCACGCCAAGCTCAGGAGAATAAAGCGTAAACCGGGACGCACTCCTTCGCCGCGATCACCCGGTTCAGCTGGGCGAACACGTCGTCGGGTGTTCCGTTGGCGTCAATCTCCATGAAGTCGGGGAACTCGGGAAGCGAGCGGTAGGCGGCCCGGAAAGCTTCCAGCTCAGCCAGCTCTTCCTGGTCGGTGCCGCGTGCCATGACCCTTTCGTAAGCACGCGGCGGGTCAACGTCGAAGTGGATCAAGAGGTCCGGATCGGGGAGCTTTTCCAGCAGCCATGGGAGCAACCAGCCCCGTCTTAATCCAGCCGCGCGGCGCAGGGCAAGTTGGCAGTACAGATGCCTGTCCATTACCACCAAACCGTTGAACTGCCGGGCTCGCACATGCGAAATAAGGACGTTCGCCACGCGGATGCTGGTCTCTACAAAATCCGCAGCGCGTGGCGGCAGCTTCCACCCGAATCTCTCCGAAAGGAGCGACATCCGTCGGCGTGCAGCATGGTTGCTGAGGAGCAGCGCGTTCCGCCCCTCAGCGCGAGCCGAATCCACCAAGGCGCGGGCCGCCGTCGTCTTTCCTGAACCGTCTATTCCTGTCAGAACAATGAGCATTTGGCCTCCCGTCGTCTCTCTTCCAACGGAGGAAAAGCCAGCCTTGTCCCTGATTGAGGCTCAGATCACGTCTCGGGCAAGCCCTGTTCACCCAAGGGGCCGCCACTTAAACCGGGGTTGCTCGCGGTTCAGGAACGCGCTGATGCCGATCTCCATGTCAGGACAGTCCGGCATGGCGGACCAGGCCGCAGCCCACTCCTGATCCATGTCAGGCTGTCCGGCGTCCGAAGCATCCAGGTCCACCAGCCGCTTCATGGAGTGCACCGAGAAACGCGAACGGCTCCGCAGGGAACCAAGAAGCGCGTCGCACTGTTGCTCAAAGGACGCGGAAGGAACGACGTCGGCCACCAAACCCAGCGCTTGGGCTTGCGTTGCACTGAATGTTTGCCCGGTAAGGAGGATGTATTTCGCATTGGCGTGCCCCACCAGCCGGACCAGCCGTTCAATGCCTGGGCGTGGGTAGATGATGCCGATCTTGGCCGGGGTCAGCCCGAAGACGGCGCGCTCGTTGGCAATGATGAAGTCGCATGCCGAGGCGATCTGCCACCCTCCACCCATGCAGGCGCCATCCACCAAGGCGACGGTGGGCTTGGTGAGCGATGCAATGGCGTGATCGGCCAGGCTGAGCTGGTCAAGAACCGAACCGTCCGGCTGGGGGTCCAAGAGCACGGACGAGAGTTCGCTGATGGAAGCCCCGGCGCAGAAGGTGTCGCCCGCACCGCGCAGAGCTACCACGGCAATATCGGGATCGGCATCGAGCCGGGGCATCAGCTCCTGGATTTCCAGGCACATGGCCTTGGTCAGGGCATTGCGCTGCGCAGGATTGCAGATGTCCACGGTTGCAATACCCCCGGCGACCGACACGGCTATCCGGCCCACAAGGCCCTCATGGGAGACACGGGATGCCTGGGAAACTGTACTCATCGCCCTGCTCCAATCTTTGTCGAAGTGGACGCCGGCCCGCACAGAACGCGGCCCTTGCGCTCAAGCCGGGTGACGTCGTCGTAGGTCATTCCCAGCTCCATGAGTACTTCGGTGGTGTGTTCGCCCAGCAGAGGCGGGGGTGACAGGATTTCGCTGGGTTCCCCGTCCAGGCTCAGCGGTCCGCGTAGGAGTGGAAGCTCAGAGCCGTCCCGCCGCTGGCTGTGCTGGACAAGGCCCAGCGCGGCAACCTGTTCGGAGGCCAGGGCCTGTGTGTAGTTGTAGATGGGGCCGCAGGGGATGCCTTCCTGGCTGATCAGTGGCACCCATTCGTCAGCCGGTTTGGCCACCAAGGAAGCTTCAATGAGTTCGGTTAGCTGCTGCCTGTTGGCCGAGCGGTCCGCCCCGGTGATAAAGCGGGGATCCTCCACAGCCGTGGGAATACCCAGCAGGCCACAGAATGCCGTCCATTGTTTGTCGCTGCCCACCGCGATATTGATGGATTCGGTGGCGGTGGCGAACATCCCGTAAGGGGCGATGACTGGGTGGTTGTTCCCTTGTGGAGTGGGCGCTTCATTAAGGCTGAGCGCCTTTTGTCCCTGAAATGCGGACAGGTTCAGCGCCGTCTCCAGAAGGGAGGTGGACACCTTGCTAACGCGCTCACCACTGCGGACGCCGAGGAGCGCTGCGACGATCCCAAACGCGCACACCATTCCGGAGGTGATATCTACGATCGGTATCCCCACACGGTAGGTTTCGCCGGCGCCGGAGTGGGCGCCTGGCCCGGTGACGGACATCAGCCCGGACATCCCCTGGATGACCTGATCCAGGCCGGCGTCGTCTTTGAGGGGTCCCGTGTTGCCGAACCCGGTGACGGACCCCACCACAAGCCCGGAATTGAGTTCTTCCAACCGTGAGGCAGTGAATCCCATTTTCTCCAGGGTGCCGGGTTTGAAGTTCTCCACCAGGACGTCGGCTCCGGCTATCAGCGTGGAGAGGATGTCGCGTCCCTCGGATGAGTAGAAATCAACGCAAACGGAGGCCTTGTTCCGGTTCACGGAATCGAAGTAGAGGCTGTGGCCATCCTGGAAGGGGGGCCATTGTCGGGCGGTATCGCCGCCATTGATGCTTTCCACCTTGATGATCCGGGCGCCCATGTCGGCCAGGAGTGCGGTGCAGTAGGGGCCGGCGAGGGCGCGGCTGAGATCGACCACGGTGATTCCGTGGAGTGGTTTGAGCATGGTGGGCACCTTTCGTGCGTAGGAAAACTTGAGTGCGTGGCTGCGTAGGAAGCTAGAGGCTCGACGGAACCACCAGCGCACCGACCAGCAAGAGGGGTCCCACCACCACCATGGACAGGCCCCAACGTGTGAGGAGCCTGGTGACGCGGGGCCGCTCATCTGCATCGACCGTGGCCACAAAGGTTGCGCCGACGGTAGAGAACGGCGAGACGTCCACGATTGAGGAACACACGCCCAGTGCTGCAATGACGGCCCACCCGGCAATGTCTCCGGAGGCAACGAGCGGCAGCGCCAGGGGCACGAGTGCCGCGAGCATTCCGGTGGTGGAGGCGAACGCGGAGATGAGTCCGCCGATCCCGCAGATCACCAGCGCGGCCAGCAGGGGAGTCCCGACGGCGCCCGCTGCTTCGCCCAGCAGCGCTACAGCTCCCATGGTCTGAAGGACTCCGACGAACGTGATGATTCCGCCCACCAGCAGCACCGTGGACCAGTCGATCTTGGCTACCGCCGATTTGCCGGATTGCGGATCGCAGAGGGTGAGGACTGAGGCGAACGCGAAGCAGAGAACGCCGATGTCAGGGTTTGAGCCCAGGACGGACATGAGGATGACCGTGACAACCAGCCCCGCCATGCACAGCACCGTGACGACCTGGTTGCGGTTCAGCTTTGAGGCCGACGCCGGTACTTCCTGCGCCGCTGCCGGGTCAAGGACCTGGAGGGCTGCTTGCTTGCCCCGTGCGATGTTGCCTTCGCGCTCGAAGGGGTGCGACGGCGTCGGGCGGCTTGCGCTGAAGGATGGCAGCTGGGTGCCGAAACCGTCACCGGTACGCATGTTGAGCAGCTTGAACCCACCGAACATGACGTAAGCGGCGGCCAGCAGAAGGAGATTGGTTCCCAGGGCGACGCTGAAGAGGACCAGGGGATCAAGGTCAATCCCTGCCGCCCGGGCTGTGCCGTACGTGACAATACCGAACAGGCTGGTTGGCGCGAAGCCACCTGCGCTGAGGCCGGATCCAATGGCGATCCCCATGAGCATGCGGTCGATGCCATAGCGTTTGGCAAGTGGCATGCCGATGGGGGCCATAACCAAGCCTGCCAACGGGGAGCCCATGGCTGAGATGCCGATGGTGAGCGCGAAAAAGGCGATGGGCAGAAAGAAGGCACGGTCACCCACTTTGGTGATGGCCATCTCGATGATGCGGTCGATCGTTCCGTTGGCCTGGGCGATCGAGAAGAAATAAGTGACCCCTACCAGCAGGACGAGGATCCCGATGGGGAAGCCCGCCACCACCTTGTCGATGGTCATCCCTGCCATCCAAACGCCAACGCCGGCCGCGGCTGCGAACATGAGCACGCCAATGTGCACTTTGCGCAGGGTTGCCAGGACAAAGACGCCCACAAAGATGGCGAGGGCAGCTATTTGTTGTTCCAAGACCCGTTCTCCAATCAAACATCGTCGGTTCACTGGATGAACCAATGGTTCATTCTGGGAAATCGCCTGTACCGTAGGTCATAAGAAAGTGAGCGGTCAAGGGGGAGTGTGAATGAGTACGCAGAGTGTGGTCACGGCGATACGGGTTCTTGAAGCCGTGTCCGACGGTCAGCCGGCAGGACTATCGGAGCTGAGCCGTGAAGTGGACGTCCCCAAGGCTACGGTCCTTCGCATGCTGAGGACCCTGGCGGAATTGGGTTGGGTGGCACAGTCTGAAGCCCAGGCGGGCAAGTGGGTCCTGACCAACCATGCTTTTGCCGTGGCCAGCCGGGGAAGCAGCGGCTCGGTTATTCGCGACGCCGCCATGGGCCCCCTGAACGCACTGCAGCTGGACACCACGGAGACTGTCCACCTGGCGGTTCCGGACCGCGGGTACATGCTCATCATCGAGCGCCTGGACACGCCCCATGTCCTGAGGGCCTTCCTTCCGTTGGGATCCCGGCTGCCGATGCATGCGTCCTCCACCGGGATTGCCTACTTGTCCGCCGCTGATGACGCAATCGTGGATGAATATCTGGCCACACCTCTTGAAGCCCTTACGCCGCAAACCGTGGTTGACCCCGCGCAACTCCGGGCGATGATTGGAGAAACCCGTGCCCGCGGCTATTCCATCAACGAACAAGGCCTCAGCACGGGAATTACCTCAATTGGAGTTCCCTTGTTGGGCCCGGGCGGCGTAGCAGCAGGATCAATCTCCATCTCCGGGCCGTCAAGCAGGATTGTGCCCGCCAAATACCAGGAATATGGCGAGGCCGCATCGGGTACGGCGCGGGAGATCAGCCAGGCCCTCGGAGCGTTTTCCGCGAAGAGGTACTAAGTTTCCTGAGGAACTACTTCGCCGGGACAGAAAGCGCGCCTATCATGATGCTGTGCACGTGCTTCGGAAGGCAGGGTTCTGTTTGAACTGTTGTCATTTGGGGTAAGTACGGAATAAGGAGATCATTTCTCCGTTCGGTGCCCGTTGCTTTGGGGTGGAGCTCCAATTGGAGTCCCAGCGGACGCCTTCCTAACTGGACAAATTTGTTTGAAGGGATGCGTAGCTTACATGAACACACTATTGGTGATTGCCGGCGTCATTGCGATCATACTGCTGCTTGTTGGCGGGTTTAACCAGGCCCTGAGTTTCCTCCTGTGGGTAGGAATTATCTTGCTGGTCCTGGCGCTCATCGGCTGGGTTCTTGGCCGGGGCCGGTCACGCGTATGACAACTGATCCAACCGAAGTTGCCGGCTTCAGCCAGGTGCACGATGGGATCACGACACCGGGTTATCCGATCCCCCGTGATCTTGGGGCTCCCGCCTCCAGTGATCAGGTACCTGTTGGCGACGCATCCGGGGATGGTTCGGAAGATGCCGCGGATGCCGGAGGAAGCGAATCGGCAAATCCACCTGGGCCGGCAGAAGAGAAGGATGAGCGGACCGGGGATGACCGCGGTTTAACTACTGAAACTAATCCGACGGATTGACATGGGGTTTTGCGGTCGGGGCCAGGGAGAGGATCCCGGCCCCGACCGCGCCCTTCGGCCACCCAGCAGGTACTAATAGCTGGGCGTATTTCCCGTTTATCGATTGGGGAAGAAATGCGAATCGGTTCAATTATTGGGCTGTTCGTAGTTGTATGGCTCGTCATTGGAGCAATAGCGGCTGGCCAGCGCGGCTATTACAACGCCCCGCCCGCGCAGTGTTCGCAGTTCGCGACGATCGCCCTCAATATCCTCGCCGGGCCCCTTAATTACACAGGGATGGATCCACAAGCCGGTTGCCAGATTCCGCAGCCATCGTGAGTCCGCATGCCAGACGCCTCGCGGCGATCCTCCTGACTCTGGCGGTCCTCGCCGGAGCTATGACCGCATGCTCACCTCATCCTTCCCCGGACACGCTTGAAGGACCAGCAAAAGAGGTATTCTCCGCCGTCCAAGCTGCCACGCTGGCTGTAGACCTCAGGATTAAAAACAGCACCACGGCGGCAGCCGGGGCCACTACTGCAGATGACATGTTGGGCGAGGTTGAGTCGGCTACGGATGAAGTTGAAGGATTCACGGCCCCCACCCAGGAGGAAAAGTTGCTCCGAGATGACATGCTGGCCTCTTTCGCTGCAATCTCGCGCGCAATACTGCATGCCCGTGATGCGTTGACCGCTCCCGACAATGGCACCGAGCAAGGGCAAGCGGGATCAGGGGAGCACGGCCTTCCCAACGTTCTGCGTGAGCTGCGCAGCGCCACGGATCAGCTCGAAGCCCTCATGACCAAGGCCGGCATCCAGTGAAACGGCTCCTCGGTGTTGCACTTGGCATCCTGACGGCGATCGGGGGCTTTGTTGACATCGGGGATTTGGTGACCAACGCCGTGGTGGGTTCCCGCTTTGGGCTGTCCCTGGCGTGGGTGGTGGTGGTCGGCGTCGTCGGAATCTGCCTCTTTGCCAATATGTCCGGCAGGGTGGCGGCCGTATCCGGCAGGGCTACCTTCGAGGTGATTCGTGAACGCATGGGCCCGCGCGCCGGGCTGGCCAACCTTGGCGCTTCCTTCCTGATCAACCTGATGACGGTTACGGCTGAGATCGGCGGCATCGCGTTGGCCCTTCAGTTGGCCAGCGGCGTGGGTTACTTGCTCTGGGTCCCTGTCGCGTTGCTGGCTGTCTGGCTTGTGATTTGGCGCGTGAAGTTCAAGATCATGGAGAACGTCACCGGGCTCCTGGGACTCTCCCTGGTGGTCTTTGCGGTGGCGCTTTTCCTGCTCAAGCCCGATTGGGGTGTCCTGGCCAGCCAGGCGTTCACGCCCTCGGTACCGCAGGAGGAGGGCTCCGGCGTGTACTGGTATTACGCCATCGCGCTGTTCGGAGCTGCCATGACACCCTACGAGGTCTCCTTCTTCTCTTCTGGCGCTGTGGAGGAACACTGGAGCGTCAAGGACTTACTGCAGACCCGTATGAACGTCCTTCTCGGTTTCCCGCTCGGCGGGTTCCTTTCCGTGGCGATCGCCGCCTGCGCCGCCGTCGTTCTGCTGCCGGCGGAGATCAGCGTCACCACGCTCTCGCAAGTGGTTTTACCGGTCGCCCAGGCCGGAGGCCAGCTTGCCTTGGCAGTGCTGATTGTGGGCCTTGTGGCCGCCACGTTCGGCGCGGCGCTGGAGACCACGCTTTCCAGCGGCTACACCTTGGCACAGTTCTTTGGATGGTCCTGGGGGAAGTTCCGGCGCCCGGCGCAGGCCGCCAGGTTCCATCTGTCCATGATCGTGGTCCTGCTGGCGGGCGTCGCAGTCCTCGCCACCGGCGTAGACCCCATCCTGGTGACGGAATACTCGGTGGTGTTCTCCGCGATCGCCTTGCCCCTCACGTATTTGCCGATCCTGATCGTCGCCAACGATCCGCAATATATGGGCAAGCACGTCAACAACCGTGCCGTGAACATCGCTGGACTGGTGTATTTGGTGATCATTCTTGCCGCGTCCCTGGCCGCAATTCCGCTCATGATCGCGACAGGAGCAGGCGCATGAGTGCCAAAAAGCGCAGAAGGATCGAGCCACGTGAGATCAAGCCTGCGCCGCGCCCGGCCGGGTTGGTCCTCGACGCACAGCTCCACCTGTTGGACCGGCAGGTTTTAGACGTCGACGGCGTACCCGTCACCACCGTCGACGACCTCGAGTTAAGCGGTCCAATGCCTGATGAGCCCATCCCGGCAGGTGCAGAACCGCCGACCATCACGGCATTGCTGACGGGCCCCGTACTCGGCACGCGGATCTTCGGTGGAAGGCCGCCGTCGAACAGGTTGATCCGTATTCCTTGGGACGTCGTGTCCGATGTGGACACCGTTATCACTGTGGGTGTGCGCGCGGAATCCCTTGATGCGTCATGGGTGGAACGCTGGCTTCGGAACCACGTCATCGGCCGGATTCCCGGAGGTAGCCATGATCCTGACTGACCTGCTCGGTAGTGACGTTGTGGATAGCAAGGGTGAACGGCTGGGGGAGGTTTCAGACGCCCGCTTCGTCCTGGACTCGGCACCGACCCAGCTCCTGAGCCAGGCCCGCTTGGTGGGCATCATTGTGAGTCCGCGGACGGCGTCGTCATTCCTTGGGTATGAGCGGCAAGGTATGACGCAGCCATGGCCGGTAGCGCAGTTGTTGCGCTGGTGGCATCGAGGATCGTTCCTGGTGCTGTGGGAGGACATCGCGATGATGGGCCCACGGGAGGTGATGCTGCGTCCGGACTTCATGGCCTATGAGTCGGGGCTGCCACGATAGCGCCTCAAGCACGAAATTGCTAAGTTTGCTGACTAATTTCTTCAAAGCATGGACACGTCGCCAACCGTCCTTATAGGTTCGAAGTGTTCCATTAACACGTTCCACCGCATGGAAAGGACAGGTCACATGGACAAGCAGAACGCCACGCCTGAAGAGGAAGTGGGAGGCTACGGCACCCCAACAGCAGAGCAGGAAGCGGGCGGATCGCAGGCGCAGCCCCGCGTGGAAGAGGATCTCAGCGAAGCCGGCCTGAGCGAGGACAGCCCTGATGGCGAAACATACGTAACCGGCGCGCCAAATCTCAGCCACCTGGATCCTGAGGACTCAGACAGCGCAGGGGAACCGGGGGCAGGCCGCTTTGGCGGTATCGACGAACAGTCCCAGGCCGAGCAGAATCTGGACAAGCCTGCTGACTCCCTGGCTGATGGCAGCGGCAACGATCTGCCCCGGGACGAGTCACCCAAGGATGACGACGAAGAGAATTTCGACGCAGGTTAGGCCATAACTCCGGCGCGCCCCCATAAGACAGGCGCGCCACCGGTTATGCAGCCAGCCGGCTGGCGCGCCGCCGGCAATACCCGGCTCAAAAGAGTCCGTACACAAAACGCGGCAATAATAAACCGCGGTAAAAAGCGCACTACAAGAAGAAACATTGAAGGAGCGACACCCTATGGCTACCGTCAATAAATCAATCGACGTAGATGTACCTGTATCCGTTGCCTATAACCAGTGGACGCAGTTCGAGACTTTTCCCGAGTTCATGAACGGGGTGGAGTCCGTGCAGCAGATCGATGACACGGCGCTCCATTTCGCAACGAACGTGGGTGGCGTGAAGCGCGAATACAACGCCCAAATCATCGAGCAGGTGCCTGATTCCCTTGTCAGCTGGGCGAGTGTGGACGGTCCGCGGAATGCGGGAACGGTGACCTTTGAACCGTTGGACGCCGGGCACACGCGCGTCAATGTAGAGATCGAATGGGAGCCGGACACACTTGCAGAAAAGGCCGGCTCGGCAGTCGGAGTGGACAGTTTGCGCGTGGGCGCGGACCTGGACAAGTTCAAGAAGTTCATCGAGGCCCAAGGACATGAGACCGGAGCCTGGCGTGGCACAGTATCCGGTGGCGATGTGGACGAAGGCGGAGGAGTATTGGCTTAAAGGTTTTTCGTGTGAGCCTCTTACCGGTGGAGGCCGGCCAGCGAACGGGCCGGCCTCCGCGGGTGCCACGAAGAAATACTCCAGTGAGGAGAACTGATGGCAACGTCCAGCATGGTGGAGGCAGAGCGGAAGTTCGACGTCGATCCCTCCACGCCGCTTCCCACGCTTGAAAAGATCGACGGCGTGGCCAGCGTGGGAGAGCCATCCACCTATAGCCTGGAAGCTGTCTATTTCGACACCAGCGACCTCGCGCTTGCCGCCCGCGGAATCACGCTGCGGCGACGCACGGGGGGACCCGACGCCGGATGGCACCTCAAGCTTCCCCACAGTCCAGGACGTCGCACGGAAATCCACGCGCCCCTGGGCCAAGCCGATACCGTGCCTGTGGAGCTGATGGACCGGATCCTTGCCTATACGCGCGGACACGCAGTAATGGCAGTCGCCACGCTCAACACCGAGCGCACCGGCTACCCCCTCTACCAGGACGACGGCGGACGGGTGGCAGAGTTCGTGGATGACCACGTAAGGGCACGTGTTTCCCTAGGCGAGGGCAGTGAACAACAGTGGCGCGAATGGGAAGTGGAGCTCAACGGTAGCGGGCACATGAAAAAGGGCGACGACATCCTGGACGCCGTCGCAGCCCAGCTGATCGAAGCCGGTGCGAGCCCCAGCGAGCGCACTTCCAAACTGGCAACAGCTCTGGGAGATTCTTGGCCGCGTGCAAAGGGGACCGGCCGAGAGGTTCCCAGCCGCAAGGGCCCCGCCGTCGTTCCCGTACTGAACTACCTTGACGCCCAAGTGGCCAAGTTGCTCCTGCAGGACTCGCATGTACGAATGAACCGGGACGATTCCGTCCACAAGATGCGGTCATTGACCCGGCGTATCCGCTCCGTGCTCCACAGTTACCGCAAGCTTTTCAAGGGCTCCCCGGTTCAGGAACTTGAACTCGAACTGAAATCGTTGGCCAAGACGCTTGGACGCTACCGGGACGTGGAGGTACTTCATGAGCGGCTCCGAAAGGATGTGGAGGAGCTGCCAATGAAGCTGGTTTTGGGTCCTCTTCACGCTGAGCTGGATGAGCGGATGAAGGTTCGGGCGGACACTGCCATGGCGGCCATCAGGACCCGGCTCAACAGCCCCCGCTATTTCCGGCTTCTGGATGGGCTCGAAGCTTTCCTGGACTCTCCCGCAATTGCGCCGAAAGGAACCGGGCCCGCACGCAAGACCACAGCGAAACTCGCCAACAAAGCGGCCAAACGCCTCGCCAAACGCCACGACGCAGCGGTGGGTGCCGCCGTCGGGCCTTCACGTGACTCGGCGTTTCACAACGTCCGCAAGACTGCCAAGAAGCTTCGCTTCGCCGCAGCCACTGCTGAAAGTGTCCACGGGAAGCGCGCCGCAAAGCTCGCGGACGCTGCCCATGATGTCCAGACCATTTTGGGCGAACATCAGGACAGCGCCATGGCCAGTGCCGAGCTTTTGAAGTTGGGGTCTGCCTCCGGTGCTGGTAACAGCGCCTTCACGTACGGCCTGCTTCATGCCGCAGAACGCGCAAAGGCCGACGCCGCTCAGCAGGAGTATCTGCGTAGCGGCAAGAAAGCCCGGAAGCTCCGCCTCAAAAAGTAGGAGGTACTACTTCTTGAGGAAGGTCAGCAACGCTTCGTTGACCTCGGCACCGTGCGTCCACAACAGACCATGGGGTGCGCCCTCGATCTCCTGGTACTCGGCGCTGGGCAGTGCATTCTTGAAGCGCCGGCCCGTGACGTCGATGGGGAGGATGTTGTCCGCGGTGCCGTGAACAATCAAAGCGGGAACATCGATCTTGGGGATGTCCGCGCGGAAGTCCGTCAGCCATGTGGGCTGGGCGGCCACCGAAGCAAAGGCGCCCGACTGGCTGGCAAGGTTCCAGCTGGCGTCCACGGATTCCTGGCTGAGGCGCGCTGTCCCCAGGAACGTGTCGCTGTTGTAGAAGTTCTTGAAGAAGTCGGTAAAGAAGGCGTAGCGGTCGGCCTTGGCAGCCTCATACAGCCCGTCGAAGACATCCTGCGGAACGCCGTCCGGGTTGTCGTCCGTCTTCAGCATGAACGGCTCCAACGAACCGAGGAAGACGGCCTTCGCCACGCGGGACGAACCGTAGGTGCTGATGTAGCGTGCAACCTCTCCGGTTCCCATGGAGAAGCCAACCAACACGGCATCGTTCAGGTCCAGGGTTTCCAGGAGGGTCTTGAGATCTGCGGCGAAGGTGTCGTAGTCATAGCCCACCGTGGGCTTGCTGGATTTGCCGAAGCCACGGCGGTCGTAGGTAATGACGCGGTAGCCGGCGTCCAGGAGGGCAGCAGTTTGCTTCTCCCACGATGAACCGTCCAGCGGATACCCGTGGATAAGGACCACTGGCTGGCCCGTCCCGTGGTCCTCGTAATAGAGCTCAATCTCGGTGCTGTTTTCGTTTCCGACAGTGATGTAAGCCAAAACTCAAGTCCCTTCGTAGCGGTTCTGGGTAGAACACGTCCAGCCTACTGTCCAGGCACCCAGAGACGCTGCCCTCCAGCGCAGAGGGTGGTGTTCCCACCACCACCATCCACGGACACTGGTTGCCGGCGGCTGCGCCATGGATTCTAGGATCACCGCCGATGACGATCCTAGGAATACCCATGCCACCTGCCCTACGCTCCAGCACCAGGAGTTACGCCTCCATCGACGAACTCCTGGGCGATGGTCGCCGTCGGTTCTTCAGCCACGGCTACAAGACCACCAACCCAAAGCTGCGGGAACTCCGCGTGAACCATACGGTCTCGGAATCCACGCTCACGGCCCGCGGCGCTCTTGGCGTTGAAGGCACGTGGTCCATCAAGGGGAACTCGGAGCAAACCCCACACCTTGGCACCACGGATGTCCTTGTTTTGGCTGCCAGGATGGCGGAGGCTTTGTTGGCCAGCCGGTATTCTCCCGAACTGTTGCCTGCGGCCTACGTGGCGTCGGTGACCATCTCGGGTGGCAGCGAGCCTGTGGAAGGTTCGCTGGGCGATCTCGAATGCCGGGCGACGCTGCAGGATCTGGGACACGCTTCGGTTCTTCGGTGCTCTGTTGCGTCCATGACCGCGGTACTGGAAGTAGCCCACGAGCACGCCGAGCTCGGGCTCGCGTCAGTCCAGTCGCCGTCCGAGGAAGCTTTGGTGGGTGACGCCGGCACACGTCTCTACGGTGGGCTGTGGGCAGAACGGCAGGTCTCGCTGCTGGACGTCGTCCTGGATCCCGGTGAAGGAACCGCCCACGCGCAGCTCTCATTCCGCCAGCAGCCCTCTCTGGGCCGACGCCTGGATGACCGCCGCGGGCTGGAGGCCGCCTACCCGCAGGCGCTGTCCGCCGTCGAGTACTTTGTTGCCTCGCTGCAGCTGGGACAGGTTCTCCTGTACCGGCTCGATTCCATGAACCGCGCGGACAGCAACACATTGTGGATGCGCAAAACCCGCATCACACTCAGCGGCTCCTGCCCGAAGAATGGGGGCGGGCAGGAGACCGGCCTTGAAGTGGGGCTGCAGAAGAGCCGGTTGATCGAAAAGGACGGCGGATGGTGGCGCTGCGCTGACGTCGTAGGAACGTTCGACGGCGGCGAAGTAGTTTGCAGCGTTGCTCACCAACTGCCATCCCGGGTTGCGGCAGTGAGCGCTTCCGTGGGGGAAAAGAAATGAGTGCCGCATCTGCCGTTGTCCGGGGACTGGGTGGCGCACTGCCCAGGAAGGTGGTCACCAACGAACACCTTTCTGCTGTCATGGACACCTCCGACGAATGGATCAGGCGCAGGACGGGTATCGAGGAACGCCGCCACTCGGACGAAACGGAAAGCACCAGCGTCCTGGCCACCGCGGCCGGGCGGCGCGCCTTGGCCAGTGCCGGCGTCGATTCGGCTGGACTCTTGATTGTTGCGACCTCGACGCCGGACAAGGTCTGCCCAGCCACCGCACCCAAGGTGGCGGCGAACCTGGGGTTGAACGGCGTCGCCGCATTCGACGTGTCCGCAGTTTGCTCAGGGTTTGTCTATGCGTTGACTACCGCCACGTGGGCAATCCGTTCGGGATCCGTGGACTCGGCACTCGTAATCGGCGCGGACACCTTCACCCGACTGCTCGATCCGACGGACCGGACCACCTCGGTGATATTCGGAGACGGAGCGGGAGCGGCTTATCTGTCGGCCGGAACAGCAGACGAACCCGGGGCCATCAAGGCGTCAACGCTCCACTCCGATGGCAAGGGCGAAACGCTCATCCAAGTGCCGGAAGGTCCGGGTTCATTCTTTGAGATGCAGGGCAAGGAGGTTTTCACGCAGGCGGTCGCAGCGATGTCCGGTTCCGTGCACACCGTGCTCGCCAGCGCTGGCTGGGCTGCCGATGACGTGGATTCCTTGATTGCACACCAAGCGAACCTTCGGATCCTGAACACCGTTGCTTCCGTGACCGGCATCCCAGCATCCCGGGCCGAGGTCCACCTGGACAGGGTAGGCAATACGTCAGCCGCGTCCATTCCGTTGGCCATGACCGACGCCGGAACCAAAGGCCACAGGAGCCCCGGAGACAAGGTGGTCCTGACTGCCTTTGGCGGAGGAACCACCTGGGGAGCCATTGCCATGACATGGCCATCGATCTCGGTTGTCGACCCGCACTAGGGCCGGACACTGATTCCTGCAGGCCGGGGTGCCGTGCAGGACCACTGTGGCACCGGCTAACCCGGGCTACTTGTAAAAGGGGGAAGCAATGGAAATTACAGCTATGGACGTCGTAGAGGCGATTGGGTCCACCATGGACGAGCTCGGCCACATGGGACCGGACGACTCGTTCTCTGACCTTGACATCGATTCACTGTCACTTGTTGAAGCCGCCGTGATCCTTAGCAACAAATTCGGTGTTCGCGTGGATGAATTCGAGCTCACCGAGGCGGGCAGCGCCCGCGCCGCAGCCAGCATGGTCACCGAAAAGCTGGCCCTGCAGCCCGCTATCTAGTCACACCATCACAAGAAGACGCACAGACCACACAGTACAAACAGTAAGGACACCCATGGCCACTCCGGCGATTGCAGTTGTTTATTATTCAGGCTCGGGCCACACCAGGATCCTGGCAGACGCAGTGGTTTCCGCTGCCGCCGCCACCGGAACCACAACGGCTCTCCTGCGCGTGGATGAGCTGACCCAGGAATCCTGGGATTTCATCGACCAGGCAGACGCCATCATTTTCGGAGCCCCCACGTACATGGGAACCGCGCCATCAGCATTCCATGCGTTCGCCGAGAAGACCGCAGGCCGCTGGGCGGTGCAGAAATGGCACAACAAGCTGGGTGCCGGCTTTACCAATGCCGCCTGCAAGGCTGGTGACAAGAATTCCACCCTGGACTACTTCTCCACTTTCGCAGCCCAGCACGGCATGAACTGGATCAACCTGGGCCTGCTCCCGGGATGGAAGAGCACCAAGGGCACCGAAAACGATCTCAACCGCTTTGGCTACTTCAATGGTGCCGCCGCCCAGACATTCTCGGACGTCGGTGTGGACGGCGTGCACCCCGCAGACATCGCTACCGCCGAGCATCTGGGGCGGCGGGTTGCGGAAATGACCGCTATATTCGCCGCCGGCAAGACCGCCCTTGACCGCGAACTGGTCAGCGCGGGAGCCTAGGCCATCTCGTTTCAGGGCCACTGAAAAAGCCTGGCGACGCCCATATCCGGGCGTCGCCAGGCGTTTTCCATGGCGCCGAAGTGTTTGCGTGTCACAACCCCGGTTCAGGTGTCACAAGGGGGCATGCATGTCATAGCTGGCGTCGGCGGACAGAGTGGCTGCCACGATTGCCCTGACCTTCGGGTTGCCGATATGGAACAGATGGCCCCCTGCCGCGACATCGATCAATCGTGGCTTCTGCGCGCACCAGTCCGCCCAGCGCCGCGACTCCGAAGCCGTAACCACAGGATCATCAGAGCTGTAGAGAACTGTGGCCGGCACCTTCAACTGGCGGGCGGGCAGCCTGCCGGGATAGCTCTCCAACAATGCCAGATCCTCAAGCAGCACTTCCCGGGCCCGCTCGGACAGGGCGGTCGTGCTGAGCACGTGCTCGGACAGGGCGGTTACGGACTGCGGAGTCCCGGACCGGGCGCCGGAAGCGGCTGCCGCGGCAGCACCGGCGTCGTACATTCCCGACGGCGGCCGCGCGGCTGCGAGGAAGACGTGCAGCACCCGCCCACTGTCCTGAAGCCGAAGGGCGGACTCGAAGGCGAGCACCCCCCCCATGCTGTGGCCATAGAGCGCCAGTTGGCCCGCCTGCGAGCCTGCGATTTGTTTCGCCATGAGGGCCGCCGCGGCGCCAACGGAACGGAAATCCCTGCCGCGGTATCCCAGCTTGGTGACATGCACGCCGTCAAACCGCCAGCCAGCAAAACTGGCTGTGGTTCCGCCGGCGTGGTGCAGGCAAAACAGGTGGATGCCGGCATCCACGCGCTAGTTGAAAGCGAGCCGGTGGCGGTCGTGTTCCATGCGGGACGCGGCGACGTCGTCCATGTGTTCCTCGGCCCACTCCTTCATCTCGAAGATGATCCGCAGCAGCGAATGTCCGCGCGGAGTGAGCTCGTAGTCGGTTCGCACGGGGACGGAGACTGTCACATGCCGTAAGACCAGTCCATCCCGTTCAAGCGAGCGGAGCGTGGAGGTCAACATTTTCTGGCTTGCGCCGGGTATCCGTTTGCGGAGGTCGCTGTGGCGCTGCTGCCCGTCCTCCAAGGCGAGCATCACCAACGTGACCCACTTGCTGCTGATGGCCTCAAGCAGTTGGCGTGCCGGGCAAAGATCCAGGGACGCGTTGTAGTGCTTCCGGGCCTTCATGCGTTTCTGTTCAGCCGTGAGAGTCATATCCCCAATACTTTCCTCATCAAATGGACTGCTTGCCACAGCATACTTGGGGGTCGTTGCAGGTGGGGAACCGGTGACTCAAACCTTCACTGCGGAAGCGGGTACCAGGTCCGACGCCGGTACGGGGTCCGGAGCGTTCTGAGCCGCCGGGGTGACCAGCAGGGATTCCCCGGCCAACGCCATGAAGGGAAGATCTGAACTGTGGTCCCCATAGGCGAAGCTGCGTGACAGGTCCACCGAGAACCGGGCAGCGTGCGCTGCCACGGCCCTCGCCTTGGCGTCACCTACCAAGGCCTCCTCGATGTCGCCGGTATAGATGCCATTCGCAGCAGTAGGGAACGTGCACAGCAGCTCAAGGTGCGGCCACCGCCGTCGAACCCGTACCAAAGCTGGCTCGAACGACGCACTGACGGCCACGATGCGCCGCCCCGCCGCGGTGTGCTTGTCCAGGAGGGAAGCCACGGGTTCCAGGAAGGCCCAGCTGTCCGGTGACGCGGCCTGGAAAGCTGCCCAGCGCTCGCCGAGTTCCTGGACCTCCCTCACGCTGCGGCCCTGCCACCAGCTGAAGTAGCGGGCGTTCGTCACGGATCTTGGTACGCCGTTCCTGGCTGCAGCCCGCAGGCCCTCAAGGAAGTCCTCCGCCTCGGCTTCGCGGAAGTGGCCGGCATCGAAGCGGAGGAACTCGAAGATGGTGTTGTAGCCAGTGACGGTACCGTCGATGTCGGTGTAGGCGGCCTGGGACGGGCCACGGCGTGAGCCGCCGCTGATGCCCTGCAAGGGGTTTCCGGATTCTTCCACAGGAAGAATCCTATGGACCGCTGCGGCAATTTGAAGCCTTCCAAGGGAGGGCACTTTCAGGTGCCCTAGGCACAAAAAAGTGCGCTCTTACGCGCTGGTCCGATGTCCATGAGGATCGAATGCGGGGCACAAAGCGTCCCCGCAGCAAAGCCTCGAAAGGAAGCCAATGCCTACTATCCTCCACATCAATGCCTCTCCCCGCTACGCCAACAGCGACTCCCTGCGGTTGGCCCGGCACTTCATCGACTCCGTGCAGGCTGCCGGTCCGGAGAGCTTTGAGCTGGAGACCCTGAACTTGTTCGACGACGGTGCGTTGCCTGTTTTCGGTCGGATCGCGGCCGCCGCCAAGATGGCTGTCTTCACCGGACAGGACCAGACGCCGGAGCAGGTTGCCGCTTGGGAGTCCGCCCGCGCTGTCTTCGATCAGTTCGCTGCAGCCGATGCATACGTCTTCAACATCCCCATGTGGAACTCGGGCGTCCCCTACGTGCTGAAGCAGTGGATCGACATCATCACCCAGCCCGGCTGGAGCTTCGGCTTTGACCCGGAGCAGGGCTACCGCGGACTCATGGAAGGCAAGCAGGCCCTTGCGATCCACACCAGCGGGGTTTACGCTCCGGGTGTTCCGGCCGCTTTCGGATCCGACTTCAGCAGCACCTTCTTCGCTGACTGGCTGAACTTTGTGGGCATCGAGGACGCAACGCAGGTCCGCTTCGCTCCCACGGTCCTCAATGGCGACGTCGATGGCACGCGCCAGGTTGCAGAAGCGGACCTGAGCGATGCTGCAATCGAGTTCGCAGGCAAGCTCAGCGCCGCGGGTACCCTCCAGCTCGTCAACGACTAGGAGCTCCTTGTGCGCATCGGCATTTCGGGTACCTATTCGTCGGGCAAGACGTTCACGTCCATGGCCTTGTCCCACTACACGGGGTTGCCCCGCACCAAGGCCAGGACCATGCGGGAAATCCTGCCCGAAGCCGCACCTGGCAAAACCCTCGAGGAATGCACCGCCGCGGAGCTCATCCAGATGATCGTGACCCGTCACGTGGAGCGTGCAGTGTACGAGGACAAGCTCTCGGCCGGTTTCATCTCCGACGGTTCATCGCTGCAGGAATGGATCTACGGGTCCGTGCGGGTTTCCCTCGGGCTGAACCCCAGTGCATCAGCACACCTGGCGGCGGGGGAGAGCGTGGAGAAGACTCCGGAACTGGCATTCTTCGAAGAGGTGATGACCAGTCTGGGCAACAGTTTCAAGACGCACGTAAAGAACTCATTCGATGTGTTCGTGCACCTGAAGAACGAGCTTCCGCTTTCTGCTGATGGACACCGCCCGGTCAACGATCAATTCCGGAACATGTCGGATGAGATCCTGCAGCAAACCATGGACGAGTTGGGGATCCCCTTCCATGTTGTGTCCGGTTCCGTGCAGGAGCGTCTGGTCCAGATTGCTTCCCTGTTCAACCTTGAGCCGCGGATGAGTCCCCAGGACGCCACACGCCTGGCAGCAGAGGAATACGCGCAGCTGGACGTCCGCTCCGAACGTGAGCGGGTCCTGCAGTAACAGGAAACATCCGCCTGGATCCTGCTCACCGGTTCGTCCGGCCAACCGCTGCGCCGTAGCTGCACAGCGGTTGGCCGGACGCTCGTCTTTTCACTGGAGACCACATTGCCAACCGACCAGCCCCTTTTCAATCAAGCCCGCTCCAACCACGCCCGCCTCGGCGAGTTCTTCCGCACGCGCCGGGAGCAGACCCGTCCGGAAGATGTCGGGTTACCAGTCAGCCCACGACGCCGGACGCCCGGACTCAGGCGCGAAGAGGTGGCCGTCCTGGCCAATGTTGGTGTCTCCTGGTACACGTGGCTGGAGCAGGGGCGGGCCATCGGCGCCTCGGAGGAAATCCTCGATGCCATTTCGAACGCACTGCTGCTTAGCCATGAGGACCGGACCTACGTACGACGCCTTGCGTACGGGCGCCGTTCGGGCCCTGCCGGCAACGCGGTCAGCACGGCTGGCGGTCCGACGTTGGGCCATGCCGCCGGTCACAACTTCGACGTCGACGACGCCCAGCTCGCCCTGCTGCAGCAGCTGGTGGATGCCATAGCGAATCCCAGCTACATCGCTGACCCTTTCTGGACAGTCGTGGCCATGAATTCCGCCGCCGCGGAAACCTTCGATACCCGTGTGGGCGAGAGCTGCCTCCAACGCTTCTTTACCGATCCGGAGCTTGCCCGCCCACACGTGCACAAGGAGATGATGGCCCGCTCCATGGTGGCCCAGTTCCGGGCGCAATCGGCCAACTTCCCGGATGATCACCGTTTCGATGCCATGGCACGCGGCCTATGCCAGGTCTCGGAAGCCTTCCGGGAATTATGGCAACGGCAAGTGGTTGGCGATTCGTACCATGTGGATGTTGTGTATGACCACCCGGCGGTAGGCCGCCTCAGCTTTGCTCCCATGGTGCTGGGTGTCCCGCAGTTCCGTGCCCTCCGCCTTTTCACGTACCTGCCTAAAAGCGGAACCGGAACGCAGGCTGCCCTGCAAGGTTTGAACAGGAAAGCAGTGGTCTGAGATTCCCTCTAGTTGCCCACAGCAACCAGACGTAAACTGGCCTTCGGTTCACTACCTTGGTTCGGAGTGCGCATGCTTTGGAAGGTTCTAATCCGGTTCCTGAAACCGCACCAGCGGTTGCTGATCGCCGTCGTCGTTTTTCAATTGGCGCAATCCATCGCCTCGCTTTACCTGCCTACGCTCAACGCCGACATCATCGATAACGGCGTCGCCACCGGCGATACCGACTACATCCTGCGCATGGGCGGCCTCATGCTGCTGATCACCCTGCTGCAGATCGCGTGTGCAGTGGTGGCCGTGTACTTTGGCGCGAAGGCAGCCATGGGAATGGGCCGCGACCTGAGGGACGCCATCTTTGGCAGGGTGGGGGAGTTCTCCGAGCAGGAGGTCACAAAGTTCGGGGCGCCGTCCCTGATTACCCGATCCACCAACGATGTCCAACAAGTGCAGCAACTGGTCCTCATGTCCTGCACGCTGATGGTTGCGGCCCCCATGCTCAGCATCGGCGGCGTGATCATGGCCGTGCGCCAGGACGCCCAACTGTCCTGGCTGATCGCCGTGTGCGTGCCCGTTTTGCTCGTGGCCGTCGGGCTGATCGTGACCCGGATGGTGCCGTTGTTCCGCAAAATGCAGGTCCGGATCGACGCCGTCAACCGTGTCCTGCGCGAGCAACTCACAGGCATCCGGGTGGTCCGGGCGTTCGTCCGGGAGGATATGGAGACCTCCCGGTTTGGCCGGGCGAACGACGACGTCACTGACGTCGCGCTGCGTGCAGGCCGTTTGATGGCGCTCATGTTCCCCGTGGTCATGTTGGTCATGAACATCTCCAGTGTGGCGGTGATCTGGTTCGGCTCCTTCCGGATCGAGGACGGTTCCATGCAGGTAGGCACGCTGATCGCTTTCCTCAGCTACCTCATGCAAATCCTGATGTCCGTCATGATGGCCACTTTCATGGCCGTGATGATCCCGCGCGCGTCCGTTTCTGCTGACAGGATCGGGGAGGTGCTGGAGACCGCCTCCAGCGTCCAGCCGCCGTCGAATCCTGTTACCGGCGGTATCCGCCGAGGCGAACTGGAGATGCGCGACGTCGGATTCGCCTACCCGGGTGCCGAGCAGCCGGTGCTCAGCGGCGTCACCTTCACAGCCCAGGCCGGCCAGACCACGGCGATCATTGGCAGCACCGGCGCAGGTAAGACCACCTTGGTGAACCTCATGCCGCGGCTGTTCGACGCCACCGCAGGAGCGGTTCGCATGGATGGCGTGGACATCCGCGAGCTGCATCCGGACTTGCTGTGGGGGCACATTGGCCTGGTGCCCCAACGGCCCTATCTCTTCTCAGGCACCGTTCGCAGCAACCTCCAGTACGGCAAACCCGATGCCAGCGATGACGAACTGTGGCAGGCCCTTTCAGTGGCCCAGGCACGGGACTTTGTTGAAGAGATGGAAGGTGGACTGGATGCACCCATCTCGCAGGGCGGCACCAATGTTTCCGGCGGGCAGCGACAACGCCTGGCCATCGCCCGGGCACTGGTGAAACAGCCGGAGCTCTACATTTTCGACGATTCGTTTTCCTCCCTGGACACTGCCACCGACGCCCGCCTCCGGCAGGCCCTCAAGCACCACACCAACGGCGCAACGCTGGTAATCATCGCCCAGCGCGTCTCCAGTATCGCGGACGCGGACCAGATACTAGTGCTCGACGACGGCAGGATCGTCGGGCAGGGAACGCACGATGAGCTGTTGGAGACTTCCGAAACTTACAGGGAAATCGTGTCCTCCCAGCTTGCGGCGGAGGAAGCGGCATGAGCGCCATGGCAGCGGGTCAACGCGGACCACAGCGCCCGCCGATGGGGCCCGGACGCGGTGGTCCGTTCGCGGGCATGAGCATTCCGGCCGAGAAGGCCTCCAACTTTGGTGCCTCCGCCCGCAGGCTCTTGGGGACCCTGCGGCCTGAACGGTTCTGGCTGACACTCGTGGTGGTCTTCGCAGTGGTCAGCGTTACTTTGTCGGTGATCGGACCCAGGCTGCTCGGCGAAGGAACCAACCTCATCTTCGCCGGCGTCGTGTCCAAACAACTGCCGGCAGGGGTCTCCAAAGCCCAAGTGATCGCCGGCCTGCGAGCCTCCGGCGAGAACAACAAGGCCGACATGCTGAGCGCCATGGACCTGACACCCGGTATCGGAATCGACTTCGGTGCACTGTCCTCCGTGCTGCTCTGGGTGCTGGCGCTGTATGTCCTGGCCTCAGCGTTCGGTTGGATGCAGGCGTACGTGCTCAACGGCGTCGTGCAGCGCACCGTATACCGCCTCCGCGAGCGGATCGAGGCGAAAATCCATCGGCTTCCCCTGCGCTATTTCGATTCCATCCAGCGCGGTGAGCTGCTCAGCCGGGTGACCAACGACGTCGACAACATCTCCCAAAGCCTGCAGCAATCCATCAGCCAGGTGGTCTCTTCGCTGCTGACTGTGCTGGGCGTACTGGTGATGATGTTCCTGCTCTCGCCCCTGCTGGCCCTGATTGCGTTGGTGACCATCCCGCTCACCCTGGGGACCACGATGGTGATTGCCAAACGCTCACAGAAACTGTTCGTCGCGCAATGGAAAAACACCGGCGAGCTCAACGGGCAGATCGAGGAAACCTACACCGGACACGCGCTGGTGAAGGTTTTTGGCCGCCAAAACGAAGTCCAGGAGAAGTTCAGGGCCAAGAACACCGAGCTGTTCGAGGCGAGCTTCGGGGCACAGTTCGTGAGTGGCCTGATCATGCCGGCCATGACCTTCATCGGAAACCTTGTGTATGTGGGCATCGCCGTGGTGGGCGGCCTGCAGGTGGCCTCAGGCGCGATGCAGTTGGGTGACGTGCAGGCCTTCATCCAGTACTCACGGCAATTCACCATGCCGTTGGCGCAGCTCGGTTCCATGGCCAACCTGCTGCAGTCCGGTGTTGCCTCGGCGGAGCGGGTGTTTGATCTGCTGGATGAGGAAGAGGAATCCGCGGAACCTGTTTCCGGTACGTCCAGGGGCGCGGCGCGTGGTCGGCTCGTGTTCGAGAATGTGTCCTTCCGGTACCTGCCCGACAAGCCGCTGATCACGGACCTCAGCCTTGTGGCTGAGCCCGGCCAGAGCATTGCCATCGTGGGGCCGACGGGTGCGGGCAAGACCACCCTGGTGAACCTCATGATGCGCTTCTACGAGCTCGACGCCGGGCGAATCACCCTCGACGACGTGGATATCGCCTCCATGTCACGGCAGGAGCTGCGCTCACGGATGGGCATGGTCCTGCAGGATACCTGGCTTTTCGGTGGGACTATTCGCGACAACATCGCGTATGGGCGGCCTACTGCTTCCGAATCCGAGATCCTTGAGGCTGCCCAGGCCACCTATGTGGACCGGTTCGTTCGTTCGCTTCCCGAGGGCTATGACACATTGCTCGATGACGAAGGCGGCAACGTCTCAGCCGGCGAGAAGCAGTTGCTTACCATCGCCCGGGCCTTCTTGTCCCGCCCGTCCGTGCTGATCCTGGATGAGGCGACCAGCTCGGTGGATACCCGCACCGAGGTCCTGGTGCAGAAAGCCATGAATGCGCTGCGCTCGGACCGGACCAGTTTCGTCATCGCACACCGGCTTTCCACCATCCGCGACGCCGATCTCATCCTGGTGATGGAATCCGGGCAGATCGTGGAACAGGGGACTCACTCTGAGCTGCTCGCCGCTGGTGGGGCGTATTCGAGGCTGTACGAGGCGCAGTTCGCGGCATCGGCGGCTGAAGAGGTGTGAGCCCTTGGTTTTCGGCGCCACGGGAATCAAGGGAGCCGTGACGGCCTCAGGACCGAGGCCTCGCCCGCGCGGGATGGGTCCAATGGCACTGGACTTACCAAGACGGCAGGTCCGCGGTGCAGGAGACCGCTGGAAATCACCTGGCATCTGACGCCACCCCTGCCCCGCATGGCTTTGTGCGCCCCCGGCGCCAGCATCTGGTCCATCCAGGCGCAGGGATGTGCTGGCCTGCCTGCCTTTAGCCGGACGGAGTCCCCGCCAGACTCCAGAGTGAACTCATGCCCCAACAAGGGGGCCAACTCGGCTCCGCGCAGCACTACGTTTCGCCGGGTTACCAAAGGATCGAAAGGCCCTGCATCCAGTTCAGAGGCGATGGTCTCAAGTGCTTCCACAGCGAATACGGTCACGGCGGCGTCCATGTGGGCTGCCTTGCCGAAGAACCTGTCCCCGACGATGCCCTTGCCGGCAACAAGCTGGGCCTGCTCAGCGTCCGTCGTCGGAACGTCCGCAGCGCCTTCGCGGGCACGGCCAAAATAGGCGTGCGCCGACGACACCAAAAGATGCAGAACCTCAACGTCGTACCTGTACTCAGCGGTCATCTTTCAACGCTAGCGCCTCGAGGCTTCGTGCGGCAGCGCCCTATGCCCCAGGCCACAGCGCAAAGTTCACCGCGAAGATAAAGTGGCACAGTGAACTTTGCCCTGGCCCCTGATGGTGCTGAACTCGCCTGGACGTCCGAAGGCCACGGCGAACCAATGCTATTGATAGCCGGCCAAGCGACCGCCATGGACGGTTGGGGCCCGACGGCGGAGCTTTTGTCCCGCTGTTACCGCGTCATCCGCTTTGATCACCGAGGCATAGGCAGCAGCGGCAAGGGGGACGCCGAGCGGTACACGACGAGGCTGATGGCGGCAGATGCAGCCGCGGTCCTTGAAGCTGCAGGCGTTGATTTAGCACACGTGTACGGCCACTCCATGGGTGGCCGCGTAGCGCAATGGTTGGCCATCGACTACCCACGGAAAGTACGGACATTGATCCTCGCCGCCACCAGCGGAGGGAAGTGGCCAGGTGAGGGCACCCAGCCGGAGAGGGCTGCCCTGGAAGCCCTGGTCAGCGGCGATATGTCCCGGCTCGAGCCGCTGTTCTTCGACGCTGACTGGGTGCGGAACAATCCGGAGGCAACCCACACCTTCTTCAATTCAAAAGCATCCGCGTGGGCGAAGGCACGCCATTTCAACGCCAGCCGCGAGCACGATGCCTGGAATGAGCTCGGCGCCATCACAGCCCCGACGCTCATCGTTCACGGCGCCGACGACGTCCTGACTCCGCTGCCCAACGCGCTGCTGCTGCGTGAACACATCAGCCGTTCGGTGCTGGTTCGCGTTCCCGGCGCGGGGCATGGGTTGCATCTCGACCGTCCTGAGACGGTCCAGTGGATCAGGCAGTTCATCTCACGGAAGAGCGCCTAGCTGGCGAGAAGCATCTTGCTTGATGTTGGTCCGGGGCGTGAATCGCAACGCTGCGGGCTCTTATGGTGCGGTTTTCATTGCGTGTACGAAAGGGGCCTTGCCGAGCGCTGTTCTTTCGAGCCTGTCCACGATTCTTACGTCCACGTCTGTCTGTACCACGCCGGCTTCGGTTAGGGCGGTGTTCAGGCGGGCGCGAATTGCCTCTTGTGAGTTTCCAGGGGCAAGACCGGCCAAGAGGACGCGCAGCTTGCCAGGTTCCTGGATGACTTGCCATCCTGCGAGAACTGCCTGGTCCAGCACGTCGTGGAACACGATGGGATGGACGGTGGCAGCTCCTTTCGTGCCAGGCAGGTGCAGGATGTCTTCGAGCCTGCCTTCGATGTCGTCCATGAGCGTGAAGGAGCGGCCGCAGGGGCAGCCGCGGCTGCCAAGGCGGACGGTGTCGGACATTTCGTAGCGGATCAGCGGGAGGGTGCGTGAGAACAGGACGGTCACGAGGAGCTTTGCGCCGGTGGTTCCCGGCGGCACGGGGCTTCCGTCCTGGTCCACCGGTTCGATGATCAGCAGATCTTCATGGACGTGGCGGTTCCTGAACTTGCAGGGGGAGGCGATACCTGCCGTTTCCGTCGCAGCGTAGACGTTGAAGGGCGCGGTTCCCCAAGCCGCCTCCAGTTCGACTGCGGTCTGCGGGGTGAGTACTTCGGAGGTAGACATCACGCCATGGGGGAAGATGTGCAGCCGTCCGGCGTGCTGTTCCGCGGCGAGGGGTTTGAGTGCTGAGGCGTAGCCGACCAGGATCCTGGGCTGGAACCGGTTCAGAGCGGCGACGGTGTCTTTGATGGGGTCGGTGACGTCCAGCCGGAGCGTGGGGACGAGCCTGGAATGCAGCGAGGCCCCGACGACGGCAGATTGGTGCGTGGGGACCCGGGAGCTGACCAGCGCCACTTTCACTGGCAAGGGCGGTCCGGCGGAGATCTCGGCCCAGTCGTTTGCCCGCGCGTAGGAGGCCAGGACGGTGCCCCATTCGGAGCGGTTCCAGACGAAGGTTCCGCGCCGGCCGGTGGTCCCTGCCGTGGCCGCCGCCCACCACTGGCCCCGCCAGGGCACTCCGGGGTCTCCGCCCTGTTCGGTTAATGACTTCAGGTGGGTTTCAATGTCCGCCAGCCTGAGTGCCGGTGTGGTGATGGCCTCGTCGAAGTGTTCCATCAGATCTGCCTTGGTTACAGTCGGCAGCTGGTTCAGGGGCGCGTCACGCAGGCCGGCGTGATGGCGCCGATAGAACTCCGACCCAGCGTAGGCGGCCTGGCGCAGCTCCTGCAGGGCGTGGTCCTGGTGTTGGATGATCCGGGCGGCGTCCCACCGGTCCCGCTTGCGCCACGAGGCCCGCAGGAACAGCACCCTGGAGACGAGGCGGAGGTCCATGGCCTGGGGACTAACGGTTGCCGGCTGGGGCCAACGGACGGTTCGGGCGGACAGGGATGGCCTCGGGCGTTTCGGGGCGGGGCAGCCTGAGCCTTTTGAGCAGCAGGGCGTTGACGGCGACCAGGAAGCTGGAACCCGACATCGACAGTGCCGCGATCTCCGGGCTGAGGACGATCCCGGCGAACGCGAACACCCCTGCGGCGATCGGCAGCGCTATTGCGTTGTACCCCACTGCCCAGCCCAGATTCTGGCGCATCTTCCGCAAAGTTCCTTTGCCGATCCGCAGCGCGATGGGGACATCCAGCGGGTCCGAGCGCATCAGTACGACGTCGGCCGTTTCAATCGCCACGTCCGTGCCGGCGCCGATAGCGATGCCGAGGTCAGCCTGGGCCAGGGCGGGAGCGTCGTTGACGCCGTCCCCAACCATGGAGACCTTCTTCCCTGCCTGTTGCAGTTGGGCGATCTTGGCTGACTTGTCCCCTGGCAGCACTTCGGCGATTACGTTGTCGATGCCGAGCCGGCCGGCGATCCGTTGCGCGGTGGCTTCGTTGTCGCCCGTAAGCATGACCACCTCGATCCCGGCGTCGTGCAAGGCAGCAATCGCCGCTGGCGCGGTTTCCCTTGGGGCGTCCGCCAGGGCAATCACTGCCGCAGCGCGGCCATCGACGGCGACGAGCACGGCGGTCCGACCGGTTCCCGCCAGATCACTGCGTACCGCGGCGAGGCGGCCGAGGTCTATGTTCCCGTCGGCCATGAGTTTGCGGTTGCCAACCAGGACCCGGCGTCCGTCTACGGTTGCACCGGCGCCGTGGCCGGGAACGCTCAGGAAGTCGCTGGAGTCCAGGGCGGCGGCTCCGTGTTCCCGGGCGTGCCGGACCACTGCTGCGGCGAGGGGGTGTTCGGATTCCTTTTCCACGGCGGCGACCAAGGCCAGTAGGTCTCCTTGGTCGATGCCGTCGACGACGACGTCGGTGACTTCCGGTTCGCCCTTGGTCAGGGTCCCGGTTTTATCCATCACAACGGTGTCGATCCGTGCGGAGACCTCCAAGGCGGTGGCGTTCTTGAACAGGACGCCGCGTTTCGCGCCGAGCCCGGTGCCAACCATGATGGCCGTTGGTGTGGCCAGGCCGAGCGCGTCGGGGCAGGTGATGACGACGACGGTGATGGCGAACAGCATGGCCGCTTGGAGCCCAGCGCCGACGGCGAGCCAGACCGCGAAAGTCACCGTGCCGCCGATCAGGGCCACCAGGACCAGCCAGAACGCAGCCCGGTCGGCCAGCCGCTGGCCTGGGGCTTTGGAGTTCTGGGCTTCCTGGACGAGGGCGACGATCCGGGCCAGGGCGGTGTCCGCTCCGACCTTGGTGGCCCGGACCCGCATGGTGCCGGTGGTGTTGATGGACGCGCCGATCACTTCCGATCCGATGGTCTTGGTTACCGGCAGGCTTTCCCCAGTGACCATGGACTCATCGACCTCTGAATGGCCTTCTTCGACTTGGCCGTCGACGGGGATTTTGGATCCTGGCCGGATCAGCAGCAGGTCCCCCACCTGGACGTCGGAGGTGGGGATCTCGATCATCTCGCCGTCGCGGATAACGACCGCAACTGGAGGTGCGAGCTCGAGCAGGGTGCGGATGGCCTCGTTCGCCCCGCCGCGTGCGCGCATCTCGAACCAGTGGCCCAGCAGCACGAAGGCGGCCAGGACTGTCGCGGCTTCATAGAACACTTCTCCGCCGCCGGTGAGGGTGACCCAGGCGCTGTACAGCCAGCCCGTGCCGACGGCGATCGCCACCAGCACCATCATGTCCAGCGTGCCGGCTTTCAGTGCCCGCCAGGCGCCGTCGAAGAAGATCCAGGCCGAGTAGAAGATGACCGGCAGGGACAGGATCAGGCCCATGACGTCATCGCGGAGCCCGAACGGTGTTGGGGCCGTGAAGCCCAGCATGTCCCGGCCCATCGGGGACCAGAGCGTCACGCCGATGGACAACAAGGCGGCAACCAGGAAACGGTTGCGCATGTCCTTGACCATGTCATCCATCGACATCCCGGCGTGGTGTCCGCCGTGACCCATCATCTCCTGCGGGGTTCCGTCCATCGGGTAGCACACGTGCTCCGGAACCGAAACGCCTCGGCAGTGGTATCCGCAGTCCCGGACCCATCCGGAGATCTGCTCCTCGGATGTCAGGGACGGGTCAAACTTCACGGTCGCGGTCTGGGCGACGGGATTCGCGTCGACTGCCGCGACTCCTGGCCGCCGCAGCAGCACGTGCTCGATGACTGCTTTGGAGGTTGCCCAGTGCTGGCCGCGTACCTCCACAACAGTGCTCTTCAACGTAGCGCTCAATGCTCCGTGGGCGGTGGTCTTCGGGTCAGCTGTCATGGCTGGTCCTTTCGCAGAGTTGTCCGAGCGGGCAGCCGGGGTTTTCACCCGGTGCCGGACGTTCACTGCGTGGGGGCGAGTTGCCGTTCACTGGGGCGCGGCGCGTCCGCGGCGCAGTGCCGCCAGCCGTGCCGTGTATTCGTTTTCATCGATTTCCCCGCGGGCAAACCGTTCTGCGAGCAGGTCCTCGGCGATGCCGTGACCTTGCGCTACGCCCTCGTGCCGCCGGCCGCCAGCTCCCGTGGAGCGGGCGAAAAAGACGATCGCGGTGATGATAGCGCCCCAGAACAAGACGAAGCTCAGGACCATCAGCACGTAGCCCCAGCCGCCCATGTCTCCGCCCCAGTACATCATCCGCCCGACCTCCTGCACCCAAACCGTCCAGTATTCCTACCGTTCACTATCCTTCCCGGAGCTGTGGGGCGTCAGAGTCTTAGGTCCCGGATGCCCGGGTGGGGTGCGGGCTCCGGACGCCGGCCGCCCGGCACCACCTCAGCACCCGGCCATCGCGGCCTGGGTGCAGTCGGGTCAGGCGTTGGTGGCGCCGTCGTTGGGTTCTTCACGAAGGTGCCGGACCAAAGCGTCCACAATAGGCAGCTGCCCTTTGACGAGCTTTGTCCGGGCCGTGGTTTCCCGAAACCAACGGGCGTCGTCTATCTCAGGGAATTCCTTGATGGAGCCGGACCCCTTGGGCCATTCCATGGGAAAGGTATTGCTGACGATTTCATCGGGCTGGAAGGAGCCTGCCTCTGCTGCGAAAATTGTGATGAGTTTGCCTGAGGGTTGTTTGAAAACCCCCAATAACTGGTAGCCGCCAGGTGGCGGTGGAGTACCAATTTCCTCGGCGAATTCGCGTCGGGCAGCAATCAGCGGGTCTTCATCCTCAAGGTATTCACCCTTGGGAATTGACCAGGCATGCTCATCCTTGTGCGCCCAAAAAGGTCCTCCCATGTGGGCAATCCAAAGCTCCAACTCTCCAGTGGAACCTGCCCGGTAGAGCAGGATTCCGGCGCTGCGAATGGTGATATGACCTCCCGAAGCCAGGCCGTGTACGCGAAATGAACAGACAATGCCAAGGTTACTCCGCGCCGGGGTGGCGTTATCCAATTGATGGCATATCTTCCACTTTTATTCTTCAATTAGCTTCCTCAGGACCGACGTCTACTTGATAATCGAGGAACTGCACGTTCCTCGTGGGGGTGGAACGTTGTTGCGGTCTCTGGCTTTTGCCGGCGACGAGTCTGGGCGCATCAATGGAGGACACGGCTATGGCATGGTCAGTAGGGCTCATTCCGCATGGGCGAATCAAAACAACAGGTTTGGCCGTCGTGCTGGCGGTCGGTTTATCAATGCTCGCTGGAACAGGCCCATCACAGGCGGCCGATACAACCCCCATGGCTGAGGACCCCGGCCCTGTGGGGAGCTTCGCCTGGAAGGGTTTCAACTGGCAGAAGCGTTTCTGGGGAGGGGCTCCGATGTACAACGCGAGTTGGGACGCGAACAACGTGAGCAACCCGGACACCAACGGGTACGTCAAACTCTCCATCACCAACCCAACCGGCTCGGCTCCCAAGGGCGCGGAGTTCCAATCCACGCGTGAGGGCTTTGGCTACGGAACGTACAGCACCACCGTGGAAAAGGACGTGAGCGCGCTCCAGAAGGAAGTCGTGTGGGGTTGCCTGTTCACCTACGACCCCGCGGCCCAACCCGGCTATACGGAAATCGACCTCTGCGAGGCGTCCGCCTGGGGAGGTGGAGCTGCCTATGGCCAGAACTGGCCCGTCACTCAAGGGCATGGCTATTGGTTTGACGCCACCCTGCCGCCTGGGCAGGGGAACAACACTGTCACGTTCGATGTCACGAACGCCCCGATCCTTACCCACAGGATGGTTTGGGAACCGGGCAAGCTCACCTTTGAGACGTTTGCCGGCGAAGGCTACGGCGGAACGCTGCTGAAGAGGACGGTCCTGCAAGGCTCCACGGTTCCGCTTCCGGCCAACGAACAGATCCACTTCAATCTGTGGGTTACCGGAGGTGGTGGCGGTGATGCTGCCCATGTGGCCCCTGAATCCGTGACGATTCGTGATTTCTCGTTTGTTCCGGGGATCCCGTTGACGGCCCCGACCCCCACTATCTCCGGAACGGCGTCTGTGGGATCCACGCTGACTGGCAACCCCGGCACGTGGACCACCGGTACGGCACTGACCTATCAGTGGTACAAGAACGGCACGGCCATCGCCGGTGCAACAGCAGCCACCCGTGTGCTGGCGGCCGCGGATCAGGGCGCCAGGTTGGCCGTCCGCGTTACAGGGACAAAGGCCGGCTACGCAACGACCACCAAGGAATCGGCGCCCACGGCTACGGTAGTGGCAGGCACGCTGGTCGCACCCACTCCCACCATCACGGGGACGCTCACGGTTGGCTCCACGCTCACAGCCAACCCGGGGACGTGGACTTCCGGAACCACCCTGACGTATCAGTGGTACCGGTCAGGTGTTGCCATCACGGGAGCAACTGCCAAGAGCTACGTACTTGTCAGTGCCGACCAAGCAGACACCATGAGCGTGCGGGTTACGGGAAGCAAGGCCGGGTACACCACAGTTTCCAAGTACTCCGCCAATACGGGGCCCGTAACGTAGGGCAGGCATAAAACAACAAACCCGCGGTTGTGTCGCGCTGGGGGCATGATCCGACACAACTGCGGGTTTGCTGGGCCTGCTAGATTTTCTGAGCGCGGACCGGGACCATCCTCTTGATGGCCAGGCCAACGGCCAGCATGGCGAAGGCGGCCAGTGCGAACCAGAAGAGGTTCCCGGCGCCGGTCATGGCAAGGGTGCCGGAACCGGCGCCTCCTGCAATTGCTGCGCCTGCGGATCCTGCTGGGTTGTTGTACATGAGTCGTTTACCAAACTTTCTTTCTGTTGAGGACGGCATCCAGGTAGGCCTTGGCGTGGACTGCCTGGAGGAAAACGTCGATGACGGCTTCGTACATGGTTGCGGCAAGCAGCATGTACCTCCAGCCCCGGAGACGCAGGGTAATGATGCGTTCCAGGACGAAGATGCAGGTGACCGTGATCCAGAACGGGTGGAGATTCAGTCCCATTCCGGTGGTCAGGGCAAAGACGATGGACCCGAGGTAAGCCAGCGTCACCAGGACACCGATCATGGAGAGAAACTGGCGTCCCCAGTATGGGCGCGTGACTTTGGTCCACCCGTACTGCACGCAGTTCTCCACGGCTCCGCGCTTCCAGCGGAGCCGCTGAGCCCATAACTCACGCCACGTCGGCATGACTTCGGTGACCAGCGTGCAGTTTGACGGTGACGCTATGCGGTATCCGAGCGTGAGGAGCGCGAAGGACAGTTCGTTGTCTTCGGTCAGCACAGAGGTGTCATAGACGCCGCCCTCGCCGTTGCCGGGAGGAAGTGCACCGTTCAACCGTGATGCGACGACGTCCCGCAGGGTCTTGATGCGGAAAAGCGCGGCAGTCCCGGTGACTACCAGGCATTTGCCGTGGAGGCGCTCCACGTCCCTGGCGTAGCGGGCGTATTCATTTCGCTGCAGGTGTCCGACGAACCCGCCTCCGGGGCCACCGCTGAACACTCCGCCAACGGCGCCCAGAAGTTCATCCTTGAGGAGGTTGTTCGTGGCATTTTCAATGAAGTCCGGCGCCAGCTGCGAATCGGCGTCCTGCACCAGAACAAGGTCTTCGGGATCGGCTCCTGGGAGGAACTGCCCAAGGGCGAAGTTCAGCGCACCGGCCTTCTTATCCTTGTTGCCAACAGTGCGGAGGACTTCGGCGCCCTGGGCCAACGCCAGTTCTTCAGTATTGTCAGTGCAGTTATCGGCCACCACGATCACGCGATCCGGGCGGCGCGTCTGGTTATTCAGCGAGAAAAGTGTTTCGGTAATGCCGCCGGATTCGTTGTGTGCGGGGACCAGAACCGTAACCACTCCACCTGGCGCACGGTGGGATCCCCGGGGTGCAGCAATTGTCTCTGAATTGACGACCTGGTGCACTTGGGATCCTCCGTTCGGAACCTCGTAGTGGTGTTTCACTTAGGGTTCCAACGCAAACGCAAGAAAGCTGCCCGCAAAGCATCAAGGAAGTCTCAAGGTTTGATCAGGAGTTCCAGCCAGGTATTCAGGAAACGCAAGAGGACGACGCCGGGGGTGCCGGCGTCGTCCTCTTGTGGTGTGTTTGAGCTGCTTTAGCGGCTCAGGCTAACGGTGAAGGTCTTCGGTCCGCTGAGCGTTACGGCAATGCCGCAGTTTTCTGCAGCGGCGCGAGGGGAAAGATCCCGGATGGCGGCGTCGATAGTGTGGTCGATCGCCGACTTGTCCCAGATTTTCAGCGTGATGGAGTCAGTATGTGTCGTCATTGTCAGTACTTTCACTCAGGCCGTTAACAGCCCCAAGCTTCTTCGCAGGGGCCGCATCCTCGTCGGTGAGGATTGCTGATTCAGCTTGTACGGGAAACGAATTCCCTCATTCATGGTTCATGCTGCCCACCGCGATTGACAAGCTCATCCGGCCAAGTGTGACGGATTACACGTTGGAGGTTACTCCGTGTAACCCGTACTCAGGCTCTGCTCGCGCCACCGATCCACCTCGGCACGCTGGGCCTCTTCCACCGCGCCGTAGGCGTAGACGGCGTCGGCGCCCAGGAGCAGGAAGGCCGGTGTCTCAGCTGCCTCGACGGCGGCGATAATCACCTCTGCTGCTTTGTCCGGGTCGCCGGGCTGGGTGCCGTGGACGGTGTCATTTTCCTTGCGACGCTTGCCGGCCGTCTCGGCATAGTCATCAATCGCCTGGGCCGACTGCGTCAGCGAACGCCCCGCAAAATCGGTCCTGAACGCACCGGGCTCCACCACTGTCACAGAGATACCCAGAGGCTTCAGTTCCTTCTGCAGCGAACCGGACAGGCCCTCCAGCGCAGCCTTCGTTGCTGAGTAATAGCCGGAACCGGGCGGGCAGATGCGGGCGCCAATGGAGGAAATATTCACGATCGCACCGGATCGGCGGGAGCGCATCCCAGGCAGGACGGCCTTGATCATGGCCACCGGACCAAAAACGTTCGTGTCGAACAGCGCCCGGACATCGCCGTCGTCGCCCTCTTCAATGGCTGCGCGGTAACCGTAACCGGCATTGTTGACCAGGACGTCAACCGCACCAAAGCGTTCCTCGGCCTCCCTCATGGCGGCCTCTATCTGCGACTGCTCGGTGACATCGAGAGCGACGGCGAGGGCTGTCGTCGGAAATTCTGCGGCCAGGTCCTGCAGCTTGGAAGTATCGCGGGCCGTGACGACGGCGTTGTCGCCACGCGCGAGGACAGCTTGGGCCAGTGCGCGGCCGAGTCCGGTGGAGCATCCAGTGATGAGCCAGGTGGTCATGATGTTCCTTTCATGGGTGGACGACTCCCTTGGAACGGTACCCCTGCGAGGGGTCGGCGTGGGCTCCTGACCTTCTTTGAATCTTGGGCGGCGTCAAAACAACTCCAATCAGTTGCATTTGGCGGCAATCGACAGCAAAGAATGTAGGGAAGCAGCGAGTTCAGGCCTATTCAACTTCTGTCAAACTCTTGACTGCCATGTTTTGTCACTGGTAAACATTGAGGCGGAAAGCGTTTTCTCACCCCCTTGGACCCTCAAAAGGTGTTTCGCTTTGCGATTTATTGAAACGTTCCAACCTCTGTGCGGCAGACCTACTGCCGCCCAGCATCAAAGGAGATGTTCTTTGGCTAACCCCATGAAGTGTTCCTCTCGCAGTACCAACGGCCGTGCGTTCAGGGGCCTACCGTTGGCAGCGGCGGCTTCCCTGGCCGCAGCAGCCATAGCCCTGACAGGAGTCCCACTCGCCCAAGCAGCTCCAGCCACTGTCAGCCCGACAACGCAAACCGGTCTTCCCGGCGTCGTGCCTGCCGAAAAGGCAGCCCCGACGCTCAAACGCCAGGTGGAATACTTGGATCGGGCTCCCGTCGCCGTCCTGACCGACCAAGGCGTTACCGTGAGCTGGCGCATGCTCGGCCTGGACGAGGACAGCATTGGTTTCCAGGTGCTGCGCGACGGCGTCAACATCACCGAGGAGCCCATCCGCAACGCCACCATGTTCGTGGACCCGGACGGAACGGCGGCGTCCAGCTACGTCATTAAGACGGTTGGAAATGGCCAAGGGCAGGACAAGTTGACCGAAGCGGTCAAGCCGCTGACGCAGAACTACCTGGCCATCAAGCTCGATAAGCCCGCCGACGGCGTGACTCCCGACGGCAAGGCCTACACCTACGGGGCCAACGATGCGACGGTGGCCGACCTCGACGGCGACGGCAAGTATGAGGTCATCCAGACGTGGGCGCCGTCCAACGCCAAGGACAACTCGCAGTCCGGCTACACGGGCAACGTTTACGTCGATGCCTACAAGCTGGACGGCACCAAGCTGTGGCGCATCGATCTGGGACGCAACATCCGCGCCGGCGCACACTACACCCAGGTTCTGGCCTACGACTTCGACGGCGACGGCAAGGCCGAGGTTTCCTTCAAGACGGCGGACGGCACCCGTGACGCGGCGGGAACGGTGATCGGAAACGCCGACGCCGACTTCCGCAACAGCGCCGGTTACGTCCTGTCCGGCCCGGAATTCCTGACGGTCTTCAAGGGCGAGACCGGAACCATCATGGATACCGTGGCTTACGCGCCCGAGCGCGGCACCGTTTCCAGCTGGGGCGACAACTACGGCAACCGCGTGGACCGGTTCCTGGCTGGCGTGGCGTACCTCGACGGCGAGCACCCCTCAATGATGTTCAGCCGTGGCTACTACACGCGCACAGTCCTGGTGACATACGACCTCGTGGACGGGAAGCTCGTGAAGCGGTGGACGTTCGACTCGAACGTTGCCGGGGACGAGTACAAGGGGCAGGGCAACCACAACCTCTCCGTAGTTGACGTGGACGGTGACGGCAAGGATGAGTTCGTCTTTGGCTCCATGACCATCGATGACAACGGCCAGCCGCTTTACAACACCAAGTTGGGCCATGGAGACGCGATCCACACCAGCGACCTTGATCCATCCAGGCCAGGCCTTGAAACCTTCGCCGTCCACGAAAGTATGAGCCAGAGCGGCAACAGGGGAGCTACCTTCCGTGACGCTGCCACGGGTGAGGTTCTCTGGAGCATCCCGGCCATCAAGGACACTGGCCGCGGAGCCGCAGGGGACATCGATCCCCGATATGCCGGGGCTGAAGGTTGGGCGGTAGGCGGTTCCGCCTCCTGGGATTCGCCTGTAGGCCAGCTGATGTCCGCCAAGGGAGAGCTGATCGCGGAGAAGATTCCTGCCGCGAACTTCCTGGCCTGGTGGGATGGCGATCTCCTCCGCGAGATTGTGGACCACGATTACGACGCAACGGTGTCCCGTGGCGTTCCCACCATCTCCAAGTGGAATTGGGAAACCGAGCAGAGCGACCGTCTCCTGACGGCCGACGGCGCCCGCAGTAACAACACCACCAAGGGAAACCCGTCCATCCAGGCAGACATCCTGGGAGACTGGCGCGAAGAGATCGCCTGGCCATCCACTGACAGCACCGAGCTGCGCATCTACACCACCACGGCTCCCACCGAGGTTCGCCTGCGGACGCTGATGCACGACACCGCGTACCGCACGTCCGTCGCCCGGGAGAACGTGGCCTACAACCAGCCGCCGCACCCGAGCTTCTACATCGGCGAGGGCATGCAGACGCCGGCGATGCCCGCCGTCGCCTATGCAGGCCAGAAGTAGCGGTCACTTATTAACCGCAGTGCCGCCCGGATCGTATTGATTCGGGCGGCACTGGTTGTTTGTTTCGTGCGGGTGGCTGCTACCGCTGCCCCGGCAGCCCACCCATCGGTGGGATGTAACCCGGGCCGAAGCCCTCGTCGTCCTTCCGTTCCGCGGCACTGCGCGTATCGCTGTCCGCAGTCTCGTCGGATTCGCCTTCCAGATCTGCGAGGCCATTGGTCTGATCGAAGGTGTGCGTGATGGGATCTACGATCGGGACGTCGGCGGGTGTAGCCATGGTGCTCGTGTCGGCATCCCGTACGGGTGCCTTGTGCTCGACGTATTCCTTGAACTTCTTCAAGTCCGATTCCGCCTGCCTTTCAACCACATGCAATTTGTCGCCCAGGAATTCAAGGACGCCGTGGGGTTCGTATTCCAGTGACAGATGCAAGGACGTCTGGCTCGGTCCGGCTTCCTTGAAGTCCACCCAGCCGGCATTCTTGGCACCTTCCACAGCGGCCCATGCCACGGCCCGGTCCATGTCCTGCTGGACGATCTTTGCTTCCCAGCGGCGATGGACGCCAGCGATTTCGGCTACCCATTCCAGACGGTCCTCGCCCAGGCGCGTCACGCGTTCCACTCCGCCCATGAAACGGGGGAACTCCTCGAAATGCGTCCACTGACTGTAGGCCGTACTCACCGGAACGTTGACCAGGATTGTCTTGTCTACCTTCGTGGTCACAATGTCCTCCTCTGACTCGGTTCGGTTTTCCCGAGACGACGTCATGCGCCATCCATTAATAAGCTTACTTACCGTTGATCCCCGGGCCCAGACCGGGAGATCACCCGGCCGTCCTGGATCAGGAACTCCAAATGCTCCGATATGTCTGCCAGCACGGAAATGTCCGCCACTGGGTCCGCGCCAAGCACCAGAATGTCCGCGTCCGCGCCAGGTGCGATCACGCCAAGTTCACCTTCGCGCTCAAGCAGCTGGGCCGCCGTCGTGGTTGCTGAGCGGATGGCATCGATTGCTGGCTGGACCTTGCCAAGCAGCCTGAACTGTTCGTTCTGATGGCGGTGCATGCCGCCCAGGAGGTCGGAGCCGAACGCCATTTTCACGCCGGCTTGGTGGGCTCGGGAGATGGCCTCCAGCCCGCTGGTTAGTACGGAGTCCACCTTGGCCCACATCTCCTCGGTGAGCCCGAATTCCTTGCCCTCTTCCTTTAGCGCCCAGTAGGTGACGAGCGTGGGAACCAGGAAAGCGTCCTTCTCGATGAAGAGCCGGAGGCTTTCGTCATCCAGGAGGTTGCCGTGTTCGATCGAGCGGACGCCGGCTTCGAGTGCGCGATTGATGGCACGGGCTGTGTAGGCGTGGGCTGCGACGTAGCGATTGGCGGCTTCGGCTTCTTCCACCGCGGCCCGCATTTCTTCCATCGAGTACTGCGTGGAGTCGATGCGGTCCGTGGGGGAGGAAACTCCACCGGAGGCCATGATCTTGATGTGGTGCGCACCTTTTCGGATTTCGTCGCGTGCGGCAGCGCGGACCGCGTCAACGCCGTCGGCCACGCGACCGATTCCGCAGCATCCGCGCCCATTGGGATCGTGGTCTTCACCCGGAAGCCGCATGTCGCCGTGTCCGCCGGTCTGGCTCAGGGCGTGGCCGCAGAAGTGGATCTTCGGACCCTCAAGCAACCCTTCCTGCTGGGCCATCGCCAGTCCGAAGTCAGCGCCGGACAAGTCGCGGACAGTGGTGAAACCGCGGCGCAGCATCTCTCCCATGATCCGGGCAGTCTGTGCGTACACATACGACGCCGGGGTCCAGGTCAGCGAGCGGAAGTCAGCACTGGAAGCGACCACATGGACGTGCGCATCAATGAGCCCCGGGATGACGAACTTACCGGTGCCATCGATGACCCGCGCACCGGCAGGGACTGCTGCGTTCGGCCCGACGCTGACGATCTTTCCATCAACACTTACGACGTCGGCAGTGGAGTACGTGCCTGCCTCGACGTCCAGGACGCTTGCGTTGCGGATGACGAGCGGGGCGGCTTTGGGGGTGGTGCTCATGCTAGACATTGTCCTTCCCGGGGACTTCGGTGGCTGCGGGGACTTCGGTGGGATGGGATTCAAAGGCTTGGACGATTTCGGCCAGATTCGCATTGACCAGTTCGACGGCGGTTGCCACGCTGTGCTGCGTGTACTTGCCTTCTGCGTCCAGTAGCGCCAGGACTCCTACAACGTTGCGTTGCTGGTCGAGGACAGGGACGTTGATGACGGCGCCGCAGCCGAGTTGCTGAATGAGCGCGGAGTCTGCAAAGACCTCCCTCAGTGCTGTCAGATCGGCGGCCAGGAACGGCTTCTTGTCCTCGATGACCGTCCCAAGCCAGCCAGGTGAGATTTCGACCGTCTTCTCACCGCCCACCGGATACTCGGCCGGGTGGCTGGTGAACAGCCGCTTGAGGCTGGAGCGCTGGGGGATCCACTGGAGGGCGGTGAAGAGGATGACGCCGGGGTCCTGCTGCAGGGCGTCGAAAGCGTGTTGGAACGTGGTGTCGGTTTTCATGAAGTTTCCGCTCATTTGCTCACTGTCCCTGCTGCTGCCGGATCATGATCGGCGCGGGCGTTGATGTCCTCCAAGGACTTGCCCGCCGTGGATGCGCCGAAGATCACCACGCCAAGAACGCCAATGGTTAGCACCACTGTGGTCATGGTGAACACCCCGCCGAAGCCAAGGGAAGCGGCGAAGATACCGATGATGGACGGTGCGAGGATGCTGCCGATACGGCCAACTGCGCTGGCCAGGCCAACACCGGTGGCGCGCATCCAGGTGGGGAAGAGCTCAGGAGTGTAGGCGTAGACGCCGGCATACGTGCCGTTCAGGAAGAAGGACAATGTTGCGGCGGCCACCAGGATCATGCCGGAATCGTTGGATTGGCTCAGCCAGAACGCGCTGAGAGCCGATCCCGCAAGGTACAGGGCGATCGTGTTCTTGCGGTCGATCCGGTCGCACAGCCATGCTGCCGAGAAGTAGCCCGGAATCTGCGCCAGGTAAATGATGATCGAGTATTCAAAGCTCTTGGTTACGGTGATACCCCGGCCCACCAGCAGTGTGGGAATCCAGGAGAAGAAGCCGTAGTAGGAGAAGGTGATCACGAACCAGATCAGCCAGATGACGGCCGTCCGTCGGCGCATGGCCTTGGACCACATGAACTTCAGTGCATTCCAGATGCTGATCTTCTGCTCATGCGTGGCGATTTCCTCCGGGGCTGGAGGCAGGGAAGCGAGGTTTTTGCCCGTGGCCTTGACCACGCTCTGCTCAAAGCGCTCCACCACCTCTGTTGCTTCGGCTACGCGGCCACGGCTGATGAGGAAGCGCGGTGATTCCGGCAGGCTGCGCCGCCACCAGAGCAGGAGAAGGATCGGTATGGCCGTGACCACTTGGGCCCAGCGCCAACCGTCCTCGCCCATCGGCACAATGAACCGGCCAATTAATGCAGCGCCCACAAAGCCGAAGGAGAAGAAGCCGGCAAGGGTTCCAATGAACCAGCCGCGACGCTTCGGGGGAATGAACTCTGACAGGAACGGGGCGATGATGACGCTTTCTGCGCCTGCACCCAATCCTGCAAAGATCCGTGCAATCAGGAAGACCTCGAAGTTGGGAGCCATGGCTGCCACCACTGACATGAGGCAGTAGAAGGCGAGCGCCCACAGCATGACCTTCTTCCGGCCAAATCGGTCGCCCATCCATCCGGAGAGGATGGCGCCAAAGAAGAAGCCCAACGGGGCGGCTGAACCTACCAGGCCGAGGCTGGCAGTGCTGAGGCCCCACAATTCCTGGATTCGAGGGAGCAGGAACGCGACCACTGCGCCGTCCATGCCGTCGAATGAGTAGCCGAGGCCTCCGATGAGGAGAAGCTTGTAGTGTGGTCGACTGAGAGCCAGACGATCCAAGCGTGCGGTGAGAGACATGGTGATTCCTGCCAAAGTGGGCCAAGTTGTACATTTTTAGGAATATGCACAAGTCTGTGCAGATGCGATGTATCGAAGGTACGGCGAAAGTGTGAGGTAGGTCAATAGGTGGAAGAAGATTTCGACTCGTCAACGTTGACCGAGTGGCTGGATAGCCGTGTTCAGGGCCGCAAGCTTGCAGCTCGTCAGATGCAGGTAGTTGGAATCCTGCGCTCGCAGCCCCGCCTTGCTTCCTACGGGTCCGTCAGTGACATTGCTGCCGCGGCCAATTCGAATGCCTCCACAGTGACCAGGACCGCGCAAACACTGGGATTCAAGGGCTGGGCTGACTTCCAATTTGAGCTCAGGTCACGGTTCCTGGCGTCGCTGAGCGCAGTGGAAGTTGCTGCGGAGCACAATGGCCATATCAGTAGTCCTGCACAGGCTGCCGTCTCAACCGATCGCGCCAATTTGGCCCATTTTGAACGAACTCTGGATGCCGACACAATCCACCAGATTGCCCAGGCCATTGCCGGTGCCCGGCAAACCTTCATTGTGGCGGCAGGAAGCTACGCCATCCCCGGCAAGGCCTTGGAGCACAACGCAATCATCGCCGGCTACAACGTCCGGCTCCTCGATGCCGACGTCGCCGCCCTGACCAATGCCATTGCGCGGCTGGGCGCCGAGGACCTCGTCATCGCCATTAGCCTCTGGAGGGTTTACGACAGCACCATTCGCGCCGTGGACATTGCCCACAACATCGGGGCGCCGGTGGTTTCCATCACGGATAGCGCGGGATCGCCTGTGGCAGTGCACGCCCTGCACCGGATCGTCGTCCCCACCGAAGGTGCCGGCTTCTTCCCGTCCCTGACAGGTGCGGTGGCCGCGGTCCAGGCGATCGCCGTCGAACTTGCCTCCCTGGACCGCGAACGCTCCAACCAGAACATCGCTGCCTCCGAGCGCACATGGGACCAGATGCGGATCATGCATCCGCGGTCGAGTTCCTAGCGCCGTGGCTTCCGCAGGACTTACGACGCCGGGACCTCCAAAGCGGGCAAGTCGCCTCCGATGAGGGCCAGGTTTTGGATGACGGCCAGGCCGAACTGGGCGGTGTCATTGGTGGAAACGGTTGGAGCCTCGTCCACCGGCTGAAGGACGAGCGGTGGCAGGATCTCCTTCAGCGTGAAGGCCTCGGCATGGTTGAGGTTCTCGCCGCCCTCGGCAAAGCTCTCCCACGCCAGCTCCGCCAAATCCGGGGACCCGAGTCGAGCTGCGGCGTAGGCCGTGAGTCGGCTGTGCGCCTGAGTCAGGTAGATGCCTGCAAGTGGCTGTCCAACCTCGGCCTTTTGCTCCTCCGGGCTGGCCAGGAATAACCGGCAGTACTGCAGCCACGCGTTCTCAAAAGATGCATCCGGTACCAAGCTGATCAGTTCGCTGCAGATTTCCACCAAACCAAACACGGCACTTAGGTGCGAGACGCTGATGACTTCGCGTCCGGCGTCGAACCTTCCTTTGTCCAGGTCGTAGAGCGCCTCGCCGGTGAGGAAGCCGTACTTGAGCGCGCCGATGTCAGCCATGGTGCCTAAGAGCCGGTCGCGCGAGCGCGGGTTGCCGGTGCGTTCCCAGTCGGTGAGCCACGTGGCGGCGAGCGAGCCCCAGTCGGTACCGAGCCCGACGCCCAACGCGCCGCGGTCCGGGCGGTAGGTATCGGCGTCGGGACGCACTTTGCGGACGGGGTCCAACCCGAGGAAGTTCTGGTCGCTGTCCACAAGCTCGGTGAGGAGATCGCCGGTGCGCTCGTCCGCCGTGAGGTAGTAGTAGAAGCGCCGGTATGCCGGGGTGCTGATGCGTAATTGCTTGGCGCTGCACCCCCAGTGCTGCACGTTGTGCCGGGAGCCCAGGCCACGCCACGGGCCCACATGGTAGACGTCCACCTCGCCAGTGTGGCGCGTCATTGCCTCGGCGAAGCGGAAGACGTCGGCCCGGCCCGAGCGCAGGTACATGTACCAAAGCCAGAGGTCGGGCGAGAGTTCCGAGTTGTCCCACGCGTAGCCGCCGACGTCGTACCGCCAGACGTGCCTGTCCGAATCGTAGGTGTGCATGACGTCCCCGTAGTTCCAGAATCCGTACCAGCGGCGCTGCTCCCTTTGGCCTTGGTAGAAGTCGAACAGGAAATCGAGCTTGTCTTCGAGTGCCGCCCGCGCCGGGGTGCTGCGGTCCACCGGCGTCCAGTCGCCAAAGACACCCGCGGAGTGCAGGTACTCAGGTGATGGCTGCAATAGCGGGGGAGTGGACGCGCCCCGGGCGTCCGCGGCGAGAGATTCGGTGCTGGGCGTGGCGTCGTACGCGAACAGCGTGAGCTCGTGGGTTCGTGCAATTCCCGTGGGATTGCCGAAGCCCGGCTCGTAATCCTCGTACGTGATCTCGAGCCCCTCGAGTTGTTCCTCGAAGGTGTCCTGGCCGAGGCCGTCGTGATAGAAACGCAGGTCCATCGGCTGGGCTTCGGGGGAGTAGAGCCAGGCAGTTACTGTTGCGTTGTCTGTTGCGGCTCCGCGGATGTCCAACTGCCCCGGGTGCGACTGCCAGAAATCCCGCACGCCCACCCCGAATCCGCCCCGCAGGTCACTCAGGGAGCAAAAGCCCGCCGATCGCGTGCCACCTGAGATGCCCACCCAACCGTTGCCCGGTGCCGTGCGTTTGCGCAGCTCAAAGCCGTCCGCGCTCAGCTGTGTGAGGGTGTAGTCGTTCCATGCGGGGATGAGGTGGAGCCGTTCGGAAACCAGTGTGCTCCATTCGTTCAGCGGCGGCGTTGGCCGCCCGGCGACCTGTGCGGCGCGCACATCCTCGCCCGGATCCCTTCTCAGGCCTGTGATTCCACGGACCGCCTCCACAAGGAATCCGCCGTCCGCACCGGCAATCCGGACGTGGCGATCGTGCAATTCGCTCTCGAGCGGGACAGTGAACTGGACGCCGAGTCCTGCCAGAAGGTCCTGCTCGGCATCGCCGTCCCAAATGAATGAGTGCATCACCCGCACACTCCGGGCGCCGGCGTAGAAGTAGAACCGGACGGTAAAAGGGAGCCACTCCCTGGTGCCGGCGTGGGCCTTGTGCTTGCCTTCCAAACGCACGACGGCGCGAACGGGACCGCGCTGCTCGACCGTCAAGGCCGTGACTTCTCCAGTGAAGCCTTCGCGCGTAATGCTGCCCGCGCCTTCCGCAACGCCGTTCTGCAGCAGGCTCACGAGCCGTGCGTCCTTCGCCACCACGGAACCGTCGCGGGACAACTTGCTGAACAGGCTCGCGCCAGACCGCGGCAGGACCATTTCCAGGGGCCCAGTGGAGACGGTGACCGAGTCACCTGTTTCGGTGACCCTCACTTCAGGGGAGCGTTCGACGGCGCCTGCCGGGTCGCCGTCGTGCGCTTGCGTACCGCTTGAGGTGACGGAGTATGCGCTCGTCGGGTTGCTCGTTGCGCCAAGTGCGATGCCCGCCCACTTGAGTGAGCCGTCCGGCCAGGTGGCGAGCGGCCAGGTTTGGGCGCTGACTTTGCGGCCTGTGCTGTCGAGGACGGACAGCTCTTTGGCGTCTTGGACGGTGCCGCGTTGGAATGGCATCCCCCACGTCGTGCCACCACTGAGTCCGGTTGGCGGTTCGCCATCGATCCACGTGATCGGGGCGTGCTGAGTCATGATCGATTCCACCTAAGGGTTGGGAAAACGCTTTCTTTGTGACGTTTCAAAAAGCTACTCGCCTGCGATGCGGGCCGCAAGGGGTGGCCGCGTATTGGTCGCGATCTGGGGGTCCCGTAGCCGGAAATCGTTGACAGTCCCCTTCTCCGGCGATATCGTACAACCAAATGGTTGTAGATCAGCTCAGTTCGGTGCCCGAAAAAGACGTCCAGCTTGACCGCCTGTTCCAAGCCTTGGCAGATGCCACGCGCCGGGACATTTTGACCCGAGTGACGGCCGGGGAGTATTCGGTCTCCGGCTTGTCCGCGCTCTACGCCATGAGTTTCGCGGCCGTACAGAAGCATGTCGCGGTCCTGGAACGGGCCTCCCTTGTGGCAAAGGAGAGGCGAGGGAGGGAGCAGATCGTGCGGGGGAATCATGATGGACTGCAAAAAGCCCGGCGTCTGCTGGATCAATACGAAATGATCTGGCGGGAACGTGCCCACCGGATCGCCGAAATTCTCTCTGAAGATTAGGAAGGGATCTGCCATGACCGTGGTCAGCGTGGACAAGAATGCCGAGGCGCTGAGCCTTACCGTCGTTGCCGAGTTCGACGCCGACGTCCAGCGCGTTTGGAAAATCTGGGAGGATCCGCGCCAGCTCGAACGGTGGTGGGGGCCGCCTACCGTGCCGGCCACGTTCGAAACCCACGATTTCACCCCCGGAGGCGAGGCTGCTTATTACATGACGGTGCCCGACGGCACAAAGGCCCACGGCTGGTGGCAGTTCACTACCATCAACGCCCCGGACCACCTCGAATTCGACTACGGATTTGCCGACGAACAGGGCACCCCCTTGCACGAGCATGGAGCCGCTCACGCCACCGTCAAACTCGAGCCCGTTGGCAGCCGCACCCGCATGACCATGTCCACGCGCTTTGACTCTGAAGAACAGCTTCAGAAGATGTTGGACATGGGCATGGAGGAAGGCCTGCGGCAAGCGATCGGCCAGGTCGACGCACTCCTTGCGGAGCCGGCCAACGCCTGACTCCCGTACCGAGTACAAACCAAAGCCGACGACGGCGGGAGGCTCCCGCCGTCGTCGGCTTGCTGTTAGGTTCCTGCTGACACTGCCGCTGCGCCGCGCCCGTTGCTATGCTCAGTCCCACGCGCGCTGGAGCGCGCGGGCCCTTCGCGAACGGACAGTGACATGGCGCGGCTGATCATCATGGGACCTCCTGGCTCTGGCAAGGGCACCCAAGCGGAGCACATCGCACGGCACTTCAACATTCCCGCCATCTCCACCGGAGACCTCTTCCGGGCCCACGTCGGCAAGCAAACGGAGCTAGGAATCGAGGCCGGCAAATACATGGACAACGGTGAGTTCGTCCCGGATTCGATCACCATTTCGATGCTCCGGGAGCGGCTGGCTGAACCGGACGCGAATGCTGGGTGCCTGTTGGATGGATACCCGCGTACAGTCATCCAGATCGGCGCGCTCGATGAAATGCTGGCTGCCAGACGGGAGCAGCTTGACGCTGTCATCGAGCTGACCGTTGCTGACGAGGAACTCGTTGACCGGATGCTCAGGCGTGCCAAGGAACAGGGCCGCAGCGACGACACAGAGACGGTCATCCAGCGCAGGCTCGAGCTGTATCGGGACGAAACCCGGCCCGTGGTCACCGCCTACTCGCAGCGTGGAATCCTGCTGACGGTGGACGGTTCCGGCGAGCGGGAATCGATTACGGCTGCTGCGATCGCTGCGGTGGAGAAGGCGTTGGCGGGCTAGGCACCCTGCGAGCATCAGAAGCGCGAACTGCGTTGCCTCAATGTATGCCGGCCAAGGCCTGCATACCGGATCCCACATCTTTGGGGAGGTAGGGGCGGAACTCCCTAACGCCCGGCACCCCTGCAGAAGTTCCCATTGGTCCCCACATGACGCCGCCTATTCACAAGTTTTGTCACAAGAATCACATCATCTTGTCATTGCACGTGACAGCATTCCTAGGCTGGAGGGGTCAGCATTTCCGAGCCAAAGGAAAACCAAGTGCCACAGTCGAACGACTCCGCGTCCATCTCCACCGACTCCCACAGCCCGCCGGGCAAGAACCCGCCCGGAAGCCCGGGCAAAGCAACCAAGCCCAACTTCCTCAGCAACCTGAGCGCCGACCTCCCCGCATCCCTCGTCGTCTTCCTCGTTGCCCTTCCGCTCTCGCTCGGTATCGCCGCTGCCTCCGGAGCACCCGTCATGGCCGGGCTCATCGCAGCAGCCATCGGAGGAATCGTCGCGGGCAGCCTGGGCGGCTCCCCACTGCAGGTGAGCGGCCCTGCCGCCGGACTGACCGTCGTCGTGGCCGGTCTGGTTGACGAGTTCGGCTGGCAGGTGACCTGCGCTATTACCGCAGCCGCCGGCGTCGTGCAGTTGTTGCTGGGTATTAGCCGGGTAGGCCGGGCGGCGCTGGCAGTTTCGCCGGTGGTGGTCAAAGCGATGCTGGCTGGCATCGGCATCACGATCATCCTGCAGCAGTTGCATGTGCTGCTCGGTGGCCAGGCGGCTGGGTCCGCCGTCGAAAACCTGACCGCATTGCCAGCGGCCATCACCAACGTCGAACTGCATTCCGCCCTGCTGGGCTTGGCAGTTGTGGCCATCCTCCTTGCCTGGAAATACCTGCCCACTGTAGTGCGGAAGATTCCCGGCCCGCTGGCGGCGGTCGTCGCCATCACCGCTTTGTCTGCAGCAGTTGCGCCCAGCGTTGAGCGCATCAGCTTCAGCGGTTCGCTGTTCGACGCCATTGCCCTGCCCAGCTTGCCCGACGGCAACTGGCGTGCCGCCGCCATGGCAGTCATCACGGTAGCCCTGATCGCAAGCATCGAATCGCTGCTGTCCGCGGTCGCGGTGGACAAAATGCACGCAGGCACGCGCACCAACCTCAACCGGGAACTCGTCGGACAAGGCTCGGCCAACATGGTTTCGGGAATGCTCGGTGGCCTCCCGGTGACGGGCGTGATCGTCCGCAGCGCCACCAACGTTGAGGCCGGCGCCGCGAGCCGGGCGTCCGCCATCCTCCACGGCGTGTGGGTCCTGGTGTTCTCGGCACTGTTCGCTGGCCTCATCCAGCTGATTCCTTTGTCCGTGCTCGCGGGCCTGTTGCTCGTCATCGGCGCCAAGCTCATCAAGGTCGCCGACATCAAAACCAGTCTCCGCACCGGCGACCTCTTGGTCTACGTGGTCACGCTGGCATGCGTTGTTGTACTCAACCTGCTCGAAGGCGTCATTATCGGCCTCGCACTCGCGGCCCTCTGCGTGTTGTGGCGGGTACTCCGTGCCCAGATCCACGCCCATCCTCCCGCCGGGGAGCAGCTCCCGTGGCGCGTTACGATCGCAGGGTCCTGCAGCTTCTTCGCCCTGCCCCGACTGAACCGCGTCCTGCACTCCGTGCCCGAAGGCCAGGACGTGGTGGTTGAACTCAACGCCGATTACCTCGATCACGCTTTCCGCGAGGCGCTGGTCGCCTGGCAGACGCAACACCGCGCCAGCGGCGCCTCGGTGGTGCTGGAGGAACATGGAACCACCGCTTTCACAGACGCCGCGGACAACACGCCCCAGCGCCAGGATCCACGCGAGTTCCCCCTGCCGCCCAGGACTTCCTGGCAGCCGTCGCCTCTGGATGGTGCCCAGCAGGAAGCGCACGACGACGGCGGGCAGCTTCCGCTGCGGTCGATCCTCCTTGGCATCGACAAATACCATCGACGCTACGCAGATAAGGTTCGCCCGCTGGTGCAGGATCTGACCGAGGGGCAGAATCCGGACACACTGTTTGTTGCGTGCGTCGACTCGCGGGTCAACCCAAACCTCATCACCAGCAGTGGACCCGGCGACCTTCTGACACTGCGGAATATTGGCAACGTAGTGTGCCCTGATGGCCGGGATGCCTCGATCGACTCGACACTGGCATTCGCGGTCAAGGGCTTGTCCGTGGACTCGATCGTGATCTGCGGTCACTCCAATTGTGGCGCGATGAAGGCCGTTATAGCCGACGCTGAGGGTGCGCCGGCAGCTTTGGGTGGGGGATTCGATGCCTGGTTGGGGCACGCCCGGCCGAGCTACCGCTCGCTGTTGGACGGTCATCCGGTAGCCCTTGCTGCCGAAGCTGAAGGCTACAGCCGCCTCGACCAGCTAAGCATGGTGAATGTCGCTGTCCAGCTCCAGAAACTCGAAGAGCACCCAGTCACCGGGCCGGCCGTGGCAGCCGGGCAAGTGCAGGCAACGGGTTTGTTCTACGACATTTGCACGGCCCGTGTGGTTCTTGTGACTCCTGAGGGCATCGAGCAACTGGACCCGAGCATGGCCGTTCAGTAGCCTGTGTTGCTTCACGACCTGCTTTGAGATGACACTGGCCCCGACACGCCGTTTACCTGCGGCGTGTCGGGGCTGTTCGGCGTTCAAAGGGGGTCGTGAAGGCACAGATTCAGAGCCGCCGCCGCGGCGCTGCTCTACAAGGTGGTGTTCGGGCGCACGGCTGCCTGAACCGCGCTGATCAAAGCCAAGACGTACGACGACGGCGGGTGCCGCCCGCCGTCGTCGTACGTCTTTCTTGGCACACCGACTCGGCGGCAGACGGAACAGGAAACTGGTGGTAGCTTGGGCGAATTCGTGGCTTGGAAAAGCTTGAAGAAGGGTGTCCTGCAGCGCGGGGCGGAGGGGGAACCATGGCGGTAAATTGCAATCCAAAACTTTGGAGAACTGCAGCAGCAGTCTTGCTGTTGATGTCGTCGGCGGGCAACGGGGCGGCCCCGGCGACGGCGTCCGCCGTTGGGCCCGCAGGATTCATTTCGGCAGAGGGCGTGGTCCCTATGCTGGGGATGCCTTTTGTCGGGTCGGAGCTGATAATGGGTGCGCCGGGCGAATTCGGTGGGTGCGACAAGACCGAATCCGCCCCCAACGGCTACACCATCGAATGGCTCAGCAGCGGACTTCCGCTGCCCGAAGAGCGGCAGGAGGAGACGCTGAAGCTCGTGCCCGAGGACCGCGGGACCTTCATTTCCTTCAGGGTCCGCCCCACGACCCCCGAGAAGCAGGGGTGCCCGGACCAGGCAGAGCTGAGAAGCAAGGAAACCGCACCCATTGCAGCGTCCAACCGCGCCATGGGCTGGACGGGCCGGGGCAATTTCGAGCTTCTAGGGCGCACCGCTTCCGGTGAATTGGTCCTATACCCGAGGACCTACACGTACCAGCCCGGATGGTGCTTCAGTTCCGGAACGTGCCCGGGATACACGTCTGAATGGGACGAGCCCAGTGTGGTCGGGACGGGTTGGGGTGTGTTCAACATTGTGTTCTCGCCCGGCGATTTTGACGGGGACGGCAATAACGACATCCTGGCACGCGATGCGGGTGGCGTCCTCTACCTGTATCCGGGCGACGGCGACGGCGGCTGGCTTCCCCGGTCAGTGGTCGGAACGGGCTGGAACATCTTTAATACAGTCCTCGGGCCCGGCGACTTCAACGCCGACGGCAACAACGACGTCCTCGGTCGTGACGCCGCCGGCAGGCTCCTGCTCTACCCGGGCGACGGCGAGGGCGGCTGGCTGCCAAGTGTCGTAGCCGGCAATGGATGGCAGATCTTCGACACGATCATCGCTCCCGGGGACGTCACCGGTGACGGTTGGGTGGATCTCTACGGGCGGGATCGCGCTGGCTACCTGCACCAGTACCCCACTAACGGCCATCTTGGCTGGTACCCGCCGACCCGACTGGGCCCGGGTTGGGGCGCGATGTCCGGGATCAGCGGCGCTGGAAGCTATACGCACAATGTTGAACTGCCAGTTAATGGCGGCGTGCGACAGCCCCGGAACGACCTCCTGGCCATCAACCCCGACGGCGAGTTGCTCCGCTACTTCGCCGGCGGCGCCATCGGCACGGGGTGGGACATTTTCGTGGAACTGATTTAGTACGTTTTTGGCTCCGCAGCCACCGGGAGTTTGCGGAATACTGGACGCAGAACCACGATTTCCGGCAGGCGAGGGCTGCCGTGCAAGGGGGGGAGGCGTGAACACCGAGAACAGTTCATTCCGGCGACGGCTGGAGCGCGGCGCCGAATTGCGCGCGGTACGGGCCTCGGGCGGCAATGCCCGGGAAGAGGCGGAGCTTGAAGCTGCCGAAGCCGAAGAACGCGAGAAGCGCCGGAAGGTCGATGACGCCGCCCGGGTTGAATACCTCATCCGTGATGCTATGGCCCAAGGCAAGTTCGACAACCTGAAGTATGCCGGCAAACCGATCCCGGGGTTGGGGGAAAGCTACGACCCCGATTGGTGGGTGAAGGGCCTTATCCAGAGGGAGCGCCTGAGCGGGATTGGTCCTCCGGCGATCCTGCTCCGCATCGAGGACGCGGAACTCGACGCGAAGCTGGACCAGCAGTACACGGAGAAACAGGTTCGCGACATCCTGGAGGACTTCAACCAGCGGGTCATCGAGGCCCGGAGACAGCTCCAGGGCGGCCCACCGGTGGTCACGAAGCTCCGCGACGTGGACGTTGAGCTTGATCTATGGCGTGAACGAAGGGCCGCGTACGCTCCGTCACACCCAGAACTCGAGCCGCAGGCGAAACGGAGCTGGTGGCAGCGCCTCTGGAACGGCTCGGGTTCACCCAACTAAGTAGCAGGTCGGGCCGTTCTGAGCCCTCAAAACGGCCCTCATCTGCTACCTACTTGGGCGGGGCCCCGACGAACAGCAGACGACGGCGGCACGTGGGTGCCGCCGTCGTCTGCTGTTTAGCTGTGTGGTGCCGCTAGACCAGGCTGTCTTCCTTTGCCTGCTCCGACTCCTTGCGTCCACCCTTGATCAGCGACGACAAGTGCGCCTGCTGCTGGCGGAAGTGGCCGTGGGCAGTGAGGCCGAACTCGTAGGCGGACTCCGCATGCTGGGTGAGGTCCACCCCGGTGACTTCGTGTTCGTGGGCAACGCGGAAGCCGATGGTCTTGTGGATAGCGCGGCCAATGAGCAGGGTGCCCAGGCCTGATAGGGCGATGGTGAGCAGCACCGCAACGGTCTGAGCCACCAGCTGCTGCACGCCGCCGCCATAAAGGAGGCCGCCGGCCACGCCTTCCGTGGGGAAGGCAACAAAGCCAAGGGAGAGCGTGCCGATCACACCGGCGCCGAAGTGCACGCCCACGACGTCCAGCGAATCGTCGAACCCGAACTTGTACTTCAGGTCCACAAACACTGCACACGCCGCACCAGCAACGAGTCCCAGGCCAAGTGCCGCAAGAGGAGTGATGTTGGCGCAGGAAGGGGTGATGGCGACCAAGCCGGCGACCACGCCGGAGGCGGCACCCAGCGATGTCGGGTGTCCGTGGCGGACCTTCTCGGTCACGAGCCAGCTCAGCATCGCCGCGGCCGGAGCCACCAGCGTGTTGATCCAGATCAGGCCTGCCTGCTCAACTGTGGTTGCAGCACCGCCGTTGAAGCCAAACCAGCCGAACCAGAGGAGTGCTGCGCCGATCATGATGAAGGGGACGTTGTGAGGGCGGTGGTTGGGGTCCTTGGCGAATCCGTGACGCTTTCCCACGATCAATGCGAGGACGAAGGCGGCGGTACCTGAACTGACTTCAACTACGGCACCGCCTGCGAAGTCGATCACCTGGCCGAAGATCTGCGTGACGGCTCCACCTGCGCTCATCAAGCCCCCGCCCCAGACCATGTAAGCCAGCGGGCAGTAGACCACGGTGACCCAGATGGGAACGAAGAGGGCCCAAGCGCCAAACTTGGCGCGGTCGGCGATGGCACCGCTGATGAGGGCCACCGTGATGATAGCGAAGGTCGCGGCGAAGCCTGCCTTGAGGAGATCGGGCGAACCCATGAGGTCCTGGAGGCCGAAGTGGGCGAAGGGATTGCCGAACAGGCGCAGGAAACCGTCGCCGGTGGTCATCGAGTAACCCCACAGGACCCATACGACGCCCACGATGCCTGCCGAGATGAAGCTCATCATGATCATGTTGAGGGCTGCCTTGGCACGGGTCATACCGCCGTAGAAAAGGCCGAGCCCCGGGGTCATGAAAAGCACCATTGCCGATGACAACATCAGCCAGACGTGTTGCGCAGAGATCTCCACTGCGTTCCCTTCTGATCAAGCCTGTCCGAAACGGGCCCGGTGTTGCGTGGCCCTCACTTCCCCCCGATCAATATTCGGTGAGCTATGTTTCCGACTCAGAAGAGCTAAGTTGCGGGTAAGTTACAGAAACCCCACGTTCGTGAAGATCACGTGACTGGCATGTTTCGGGGATGTTACCGGCGCTTCTCGTGTGGTCATTTTTCGCGTGGCCCTGCCGGGTATCCGCCGCGCTTGCTGGAAATGATGATCGCCAAGGCTATTGCTGTTGGCAGCGCTGCGGCCAGCGGCACCAACTGAGCGCCAACAGTGGTCAGCGCCAACGCACCGTACCCGGCGCCGACGGCGATCCCCAGTTGAATGGTCACTACGGTGAGTCCGTTGGCTGCATCTTTGTGCTCCCCGCCAGCGCGAAGGATTGCCGCCTGGTTGTAGATGCCGATCGCTCCGAACGAAACGCCCCAGGCAACCATCAGCGCGAAGACCCCCACCCACGTGCCGCCCAGAACCGGCAGCAGCGCGAAGGCAAGCAAAAGAAGCCCGACGGCGATAATCACCGAACGCCGTGGATGGGAATCGGCGGTCAGGCCAGCGATCCAAATTCCGACCAAGCCAGAGATCCCGACCACAGACAGGGAAATGCCAGTGAGGGCTTCGGGCAATCCGGAGGCGAGCAGGAAAGGGGCAACATATGTAAAGAGTGTGAAGTGTGCGAGCAACAAGAGCGGCCAAGCGGTGGCCACGGCGATCACACCGGGTAGCTTGAGGGCTGCCCGGATCGACGGCGTCTTGTGCGTGCCGGGATCGTGCGCAGCCGGCAGCAGCCAGAGCGCCAAAAATGCCAGTAGGACACCAACCCCGGCCAGGACCACAAAGGAAACCCGCCATGTCATGAGGGTTCCCATCAGTGTGCCGATCGGGGCCCCGACAGCCAACGCGATGCTGGTCCCGCTGAAGACCACCGCCATGGACTTGCCTACTGAGTGCGCCGGGACGATGCGCGCTACATACGGCGCCATGCTCGACCACAACATGCCATGGGCAATACCGCCCAAAAGCCTTGCGGCGATGGCCACTTCAAGATTCGTGCTCAAAGCCAGCAAGACGTTGCTGAGCGCGAAGGCAAGCACCGTCCCCATCAACAGGGTCTTCCGCGGGACCCGCCCACCAAGGAGACGGGATAGGGGAAGGGCTGTGAAAACGATGATGGCTGCATATGCTGCGGTCAGGGAACCTACAGCCGATTCATCCACACCCAGATCCCGGCTGATCTGTGGGAGCAGTCCAGAGGGAAGCAGTTCTGTGGTGACAGCCGTAAAGCCCGCGGCGGCAAGCACCAAAAGGCCGCCCCACGGAATCTTGCTCGCCGCCCGGGTTTTCGCCGGGGTTGGCTTGGTCTTTGCTTCATGTGGTGACGCGTGTACCTGGGCTTCGACCGCCAAAGGGTCCTGCTTCAAAAGATTGCTCCTCATGGATGAATCACGTGCGGGGCATGTGCGTGAGTAACCACAACGCTACCCAGCGATGGCAGCGCGAGGGAGGCTCTGATAGAAACCCCCTCGTGGGGCGCAGAGCAGGCCCCGCAAGACCCCTAGCGAGCGTAGAGTTCCGTGAAATTCCTCAGCACCCGCATGGGTTCCGTCACAGAGGCATGCCTGGCGGTTTCGATGAGCTCATCGGCAGCATGCGGGGGAAAATACCCTGCGTTCTTGTAGATATTAATCCTGGTGATAAGACCATCGACATCCAGTTCCGGGTGGAACTGTGTGGCGTAGAGATTCTTCTTGATTCGGAACATGTGCACAGGGCAGGCTGCGGAACTCGCGAGCAACACAGCGTTCTCCGGCAGTTGGCTGCAGGCTTCCTTATGTCCAACGAATGCTTCGAAGGTATGAGGCAGGCCTTTGAGCAGGGGATCGCGCTCCCCGTCTGCGGTCAGTTTAATCTCCGTTGCACCGACCGGTTCCCCGTAGCGACGGTCGATGATGGCTCCCTGATGAACACCCAAGGTTCCAACGCCGTAGCAGGCACCCAGGAAGGGGAAGTCCTCGGCCACGATGCGATCCAGGAGCGCTGAGAGTTCAGCTTCGACGCGAAGCTGGGCCTGGCTCTTCTCCTCCGCAGGGTCACTGGAGGTGTAAGGACTGCCGCCCACAATCACACCGGAGTAATCGGCTAACTCAACGGCTGGCAATGGTGCCGCCTCCATCCTGACGCGGACCAGTTCCTCAGTCCGGAGCCCGCAGTACCGGAGGTAGGCCTGGTACTCGTCATCCGCTGCTGCGTCTTCAGCGCGGGTCGCCAACAGAAGGAAGGGCTTCACAGGCCCAGTCTGCGGGAGGAATGGCTGGCTTTCCAAGTCTTTCCGTCAGCTGGGCTAGGCGGAATAGCGCGCAGACCGGGCCCCGCAGTGCAGAACTTAGCGCGGCGCTGCGGGTGACGTGCTCGGACCCGGCGCCGGCGGGGGCGCGGGTGGGTTGAAGGCACCGCTCGGGTAGAGGGCGGTCGCCTGCATCATGTAGTTCGCCCACTGCGGGCCGGCGATCATGTAGCCGTCCAATGACTTGTAGAACTTGCCGTTGATGGTGACGTTCTGTCCCGCCCGCTGTTGTCCCGCCGTCGTATCCCCAAAGAATGAGGCCGTGGCGAGCCGGGTGGTGAAGCCAGCCACCCATGTTGCTCCGTTGTTGTTGGAGGTACCTGTCTTGGCCGCTACGGGGACCTGGTTCTGTACCTTGGGTTCGATGTAGACGCCGGATCCCAGCTTGAGCACGTCCTGAAGCACTGCGGTAACCCCTCGGGCCACGGCTGGTTTCACAGTCTCCTTGCATTCGGGAGTTTGGGCCGGATATTTCCTGCCTTGTGAGTCGCTGATATCGGTGATGGCGATGGGCTTGCAGTAGGTGCCATCGTTGGCGAACGTTGCGTAGGCGCTCGCCAGGACCACGGGTGCGACGCCGATGGACCCAAGGAGGTTGCCGATCTGGTGCATGTTGATCGGGGCGTTGTCCAGGCCGCTGTGCAAACCAACCGCGTCCACCATTTTCTGGATGCCGCAGAAATCCAACTGGGCTGCAGTGGCGAATGTGGCGGTGTTGATCGAGTTATAGAGGCCGTAGTTAATGGGCATGGGGCGGTAGTAGCCCTCATCGTTGTTCTGCAGGTCATCGTCCGCGCCAAGGTTCTGCGCCTTCTGCGCGGTGCTGTATCCACCCAGCACCTTCCCACAGCTCGAACGCCACGGGAAGCCAACCGGGTAGACCCGGCGGGAAGCATCCACCACGGCAGTGGGCGACTTGCCCTCGTTGAGCCACTCCGCGAAGATGAACGGCTTCATGGTGGAACCGGGTTGGAACCCGCCTGCACCATTGAGGTCATTGCCGTTTTCGTCCTTCGCATCCACGCTGAAGTTCAGTTGGGTATCGAACTTCCCGTCCTGCGGAACGAACACCGTGTTTTGGGCCATGGACAGGATCTTGCCCGTGCCCGGCTGCACCGTGGTCATGGCAGCGCCCCACTTGTCCGGGTTTGCGCCGGCTGAGGCATCCACTTGTACTTGGGCCGCTGCCTGCAACCGGCTGTCCAACGTGGTGGTGATAGTGAGCCCGCCCCGGTACAGGAGCCGTTCGCGGTCCTCCACGGTTGCGCCGTAGGCTTCATTGTTGAGGATCAGGTGGGACACGTAGTCGCAGAAGTACGTGGCGATGGAGGCCCCTGCACAGCCTTGGAGGGACGGAGTAATTTTCAGCTCGACCGGTGTGGCGACTGCCGCGTCATGATCTGCCTGGGTGATCTTGCCCTGTTCCAGCATCCGGTCCAGCACGATGTTGCGCCGGGCGAACGCTGATTCCGGCGAGGTTGTGGGGTCATAGACGCTGGGCCCGTTCACCAGGCCTGCCAAAAGCGCGGCCTGTGGCAAGGTGAGGTCCTTCGCTGAGGTGCTGAAGAAATAGCGTGAAGCGGCTTCGATGCCATATGCGTTCCGGTTAAAGAACACGATGTTCAGGTATCCCTCAAGAATTTGGTCTTTGCTGAAGCGCTTCTCGAGCTCCAGGGCCAGTTTGATCTCGCGCAGCTTGTCACCCATGGTCTTGTCCCCGCTGAGCACCACGTCCTCGGGCCGCCCTTGCGAGAGGCGGGACTCGTTCAGCACGTTGGTGACATATTGCTGGGTCAGGGTCGACGCGCCCTGCCGGGTCCCCTTGGTCATGTTGGACGTCAGCGCCCGGATGATTCCTTGCGCATCCACTCCCGGATGCTCGTAAAAGCGACTGTCTTCGATGGCCACGATCGCCTGACGAATGAAGGGCGACATTTGGTCCAGTGGTACCTTCACGCGGTTCTCTGCATAAAACGTGGCGATGTGCTGGCCGTCTGCAGTGACCACAGTGCTGGAAAGGGACGGCGAATCAACGTCTAGTTGGCTGGGCAGGCTCTCGTAAAAACCGATGGAACCCCCCATGGTAGTGCTGGTGAACTGAACCACTGGCACCATGAAACCGCAGATCAGCACCCCGCTGAGGATGCTCACGAAGAAAAACGCGAAGATCCTCAGGAGGACCTTGCCCAGACCTAACCGTGGACCCTTGTTCCGCGCCATTTCGTGCCATTCCGTCGAGATGTCAGGCTGAAAAGTAGCTACAGAATACGTCTGAGGACGCCACCGATCCATGGGTTGGGGCCCCAAAAAGGTCCCAAATTGGACTCAATCCAGCGGCAGCGTGACCCTCACACTGGTGCCCCGCCCAACTTCGGAGTCGATCTCGACGGTCCCGCCGGCGTCGTGTACTGCTATGGACATCAGCAGCAGGCCGAAGCCGTGCCGGCGGCCACTGGGGGCGGCGTGGATCTCGAAACCCTTGCCGTTGTCCATGATGGTGAGTTGGATGCCGTGGTAGACGGCGTTGAGGCGGATGGTGAGTTCGCTGGCTTCCGCGTAGTTGAGGGTATTGCTGAACGTCTCCTGGGCCACGTGGTAGAGCAGCGCGGCGGATGCGGACGAGATCTCGATGCCGTGGTGGGGTGTGTGCCAGTAGACGGTCACGCCGGAGCGTCGAAGCGGCGCGGCAAGCCTGTCGATGCATCCTGCGACCCCCAGTGCGTGGAAGTCCACGGGGTGCTGGTCCTGGATGATGCCCTTGACGGCGATCACCTCCGTTGGCGCTGATGCCTGTTCCATTGGTTCCCCCACATCATTGTGATTCATGCTGGTTATTCGTTGCCGAAGCCCCTTTATATTGGTGCTTCGTCTGCTTCCAGCGTGGCGCGGCAAAATCAAGGACTGTGTTTGTTTGGCTCAATTTCCCATCAAGTTTGCGGGGCGGGCTTGCGGAGGTGGGCTACCTCGTGCGGGGGTGCCCGACGGCGGAACTTGCGTCCCGCCGTCGGGCCTTGTTGGTGGGGCCTAACTTTCCTGTGGCAGCTCCGCGAGCAGCAGTCGGCAGGCACTGGGGATCGGTTGGATGATTTCGACGGCGGTTGTTTCGGCAAGGCGTCTGGCGGCCAGGGGCCCCTGCGCCGAGCTCGTGGGAAACGTGCCAAAGCGCAGGGAAGGCTCCGGCGATTTCGCAGCTTTCCAGCGAACTCGCTTGTCGCGGCCATACCGCCAATGCCACAGTGAACCATGGCCACAGAAGTTGCTGTCCCTTAGTTGGGTGGGCGCGCAGGCTAGACTCGCCCGCATGGGGGACAACAATACACTTGGGGGACAACGCCCACCGAGGCCTTCACGGAAACTGGCGGCCGTCGTCGTGCCCATGCTGGGGCTGATCGCCGTGATCGTTGGGCTGGTCGTGGCGTGGAACGGCAAAGACGAACCCATCGGCTGGTTTTCCTATGCGCCACTGAGCAATCAAACATTCGTGGCAAATGGCACGGCATTTATCAGCCAAGGGACGCAGTTCGGGCTGGCCGTGGCGGTTCTGGGCCTTCTCATCCTCGCGTTTTGGGCGGGGCACACCGTCGGCCGCCGCCGCTGAGTTCGCCGCAGAAACGCGAAATCGCCGGTTAGCTCCAGCGAATCAGGAGCTTTCCGGCGATCTCGGCGTGGGCAGCAAAGACTAGGTGAGCTTCACCTGGCGGTTCATGTCCTTGTACAGCAGGTAACGGAACTCGCCCGGACCACCCGCGTAGCAGGCCTGTGGGCAGAACGCGCGCAGCCACATGAAGTCGCCGGCTTCCACTTCCACCCAGTCGTTGTTGAGCAGGTACATTGCCTTGCCCTCGAGGACGTACAGGCCGTGCTCCATGACGTGGGTTTCCGGGAACGGAATCACACCGCCGGGCTGGAACGTGACGATGTTGACCTGCATGTCGTGGGCGAGGTCGCTGGAGTCCGTGAAGCGGGTGGTCTTCCAAGCGCCGTCCGTGTCGGGCATAGCGGTGGGCTCAATGTCCTTCTCGTTGGTCACGAAGGACTTGGCTTCGTAACCCTCAAGCCGCTCGTACGCCTTCCGGATCCAATGGAAGGAGACGATGTCGTCGGAGACGTTCTCCACGCCCCACTCGGAGCCGGCGGCCAGGTAGGCGTAGCCGCCCTCCTCGAGATGGTGCAGTTCGCCGTCGAGGGTGAGGTTCACCTGGCCCTTGGTCACGAAGATGACGCCTTCAACGCCTGCCTCGAACTCGGCCTTGGGAGCCCCGCCGCCGGGGCCGATCTCGACGATCAGTTGCGAGAACGTCGTGGCAAAGCCGGAGATCGGCCGCGCGATGATCCACGAACGCGTGTTGGAGAAACCCGGCAGGTTGCTGGTGACGATATCCGTCATGACACCCTTGGGGATCACCGTGTAAGCCTCGGTGACGATGGCCCGTTCCGTGGTGAGGTGGGTCTGCGGCGGCAGGCCGCCCTGAGGGTAGTAGTACTTGCTCATCGAATGCTCCTCATCAGTGGGAAGTAGGTTGTGCCAGCCGCGGGTGCGCCAGTGCGGTCAGCTGGGAAAGTTCGACGCCGGCAAGCGCCTTGACCTCGTCGGTCCCAACTGCGCCGCACTGGACGCCGCGAAGGACGAAGCCAGCGAGTGCACGCGCAGTGGCGGGTTCGTCCATGACGCCGCCTTCGGTGCGTTCCACGTAGTTGCGGAGGCGGAGTGCCGCGGCGGGCAGGCCCTCGCGATAGAAGGCGTACGACGCCGAGAAGCGGCTGGGCAGTTGGGCGGCGTGCAGGTCCCAACCCTGGTAGTAGCCGTTCTCGAGGGAACGACGCACCAAGCGCCCATGGAGCTTCCAAGCGTCCTCAACGCCATCGCCCACGGGGATGATGTTGGTGGAACCGTCGGAAAGGCGGATGCCGGTGCCGGCCACCGCGAGCTGCATGACTTCCTTGGCAAAGTCGGCCACAGGGTGCTCCATGGACTGGTACTCCGCAGAGATTCCCAGAGATGCACTGTAGTCGTAGGTGCCGTAGTGCAATGCGCTGATGCGACCAGGAACGGCGTGGGGGAGTTGTGCCACGGGAGACGATCCGTCGGCGCCCAGAATGAGCTGCGGCGTCTCCACCTGGACCTCGAAGCGGAGCCTGCCGGCGGGAAGACCGTGGACTTCCTCAAGACGGGACACTGCGAAGTCCATGGCCTGCACCTGCGCAACCGTTGTGACCTTGGGCAGCGTGAGGATCAGTCCGGCCGGGAGCTCACCAGCAGCGGCAAGCGTGGAGACGAACAGATCCAGGGTCCGCAGGCCGCGGGCACGGGTGGCTGCTTCGAAGCACTTGAAGCGGATGCCGATGAATGGCGGAGCAGTCCCAGCCGCAACCGCGGCGGCAACAGTCTCGGCGGCAGCAACGGCGTCGGCGTCTTCTGCCTCATCGCCGCGATCGCCATAGCCGTCCTCGAAGTCCAACCGCAGGTCCTCGATCGGCTCCGAAGCCAGCTTCGCGGCGACGCGGGCTGCAACAGCGGCCGCCAGGTCCGGCTCCTGGCCCAATAGCTGGCCGAGCTTTTCCAGGCCGCCGTGCGCCTCCGCCGTCGCGAGTGCCTGGGCGCCCCACTCGGCAGCCAAGGTAGGTGTGAAGCGGTCGGCGGGCACGTACACCGTGTGGATGGGCTGGCGCGAGCCGTCGTCACCGGGGTAGTTGCGGTCCAGCAACTGGTCGGTGGCGGCGAGCTGTGAATCAATGCTGGCGAGGTCCTCCGGGGTAAAGGAACCCATCTCAGCCCACCAGCTCATACGCGGGAGTGGTAAGGAAGTCCGTGTAGTCGTCGGAGAGGCAAATGTCCTCGATCAGCTTGGACGCCGGCTCATAGTAGGACTTGAACTGCTCGTCGCCGAACTCGATGCGCAGGCGCTCAGTCTCTTCGCCCAGGATGCGGCTGACGAGTTCGCGGGTCACGGTGTTGCCGGTGTCGGCCAGGACCGACTTGTTGCGGATCTGCTGCCAGACCTGCGAACGGGAGATTTCCGCCGTCGCAGCGTCCTCCATCAGGTTGTGGATGGCCACGGCACCGCTGCCGGAGATCCAGACGCCGGTGTACGCGACGGCGACGTAAAGGTTCAGTCGCAGGCCGGCTTCGGTGACTTGGCCGTCGGCGGAGGCGACGTCGATCAACTGCTCCGCGGTGACGTTCACCTCGGGGCGCTGCTTGTCGATCTGGTTGGGCTTTCCGCCGTTGGCAGGGTCACCGAGGACGGAATCGAACACCTCGCGGCACGTGGAAACGAGGTCCGGGTGCGCAACCCAGGAACCGTCGAAGCCGTCGTTGGCCTCGCGCGTCTTGTCGGCGCGGACCTTGTCGAAGGCGGCGGCCGTAACGTCGGGCTGCTTGCGGTTGGGGATGACGGCGGCCATGCCACCCATGGCGAATGCACCGCGCTTGTGGCAGGTCTTGACCAGCAGCTCGGTGTAGGCGCGCATGAACGGCGCCGTCATGGCAACGGATGCGCGGTCCGGGAGGACGAACTCTTCGCCTGCATCACGGAAGTACTTGATGATGCTGAAGAGGTAGTCCCAGCGGCCGGCGTTCAGGCCCGAGGCGTGATCGCGCAGTTCGTACAGGATCTCGTCCATCTCGAACGCAGCCGGGATGGTCTCGATCAGCACGGTGGCGCGGATGCTGCCCTGCGGGATGCCAAGGAAATCCTGGGCGAACACAAAGACGTCGTTCCAGAGGCGGGCCTCAAGGTGGCTTTCCATCTTGGGCAGGTAGTAGTACGGGCCGTGGCCGTTGAGGAGCAGCTGCTTGGCGATGTGGAAGAAGTGCAGGCCAAAGTCCACCAGCGCACCTACGGCGGGTTCGCCGTCGATCAGCAGGTGACGTTCTTCCATGTGCCAGCCGCGCGGGCGGGCCACAACAACGGCCAGAGGAGCGTCGGTCCGCAGGCGGTACTCCTTGCCTTCGGGCGAGGTGTAGCTCAAAGTTCCCTGGGCTGCGTCGCGAAGGTTGAGGATCGCATCGATGACGTTGGGCCACGTGGGCGTGCTGGCGTCTTCGAGGTCAGCGAGCCATACCTTGGCACCGGAGTTCAGCGCGTTGATGGCCATCTTGGCGGGGGTTGCCGGACCGGTCATCTCCACGCGGCGGTCCTGCAGGGCCGCGGGTGCCTCGGCGACCTTCCAGTCGCCGTCGCGGATTTCCTGGGTCTCCGGGAGGAAGTCCAAACGGCTGGTGCGGGCAACGCCGTCGCGCTTGGCCTTGCGGGCCTCCAGCAGCTCGGCGCGGGTGCCGGCGAACCGCTTGTGCAGTTCTTCGATGAAGCCCAGTGCCTTGGGGGTGAGGATTTCCTCGGCGCGATCGATCGGCCGGGGATCAGTGACAGTGATAGCCATTTGGCGGTGTCCTTTTCTAGAGTGCGCTGGCGGCGTTGGCGTGCGCGGCTGCTGCTACGGCACTAGCCACATCGGCGGCAACATGGGGATCGAAGACGCTGGGGATAATGTAACTCGCGTTCAGCTCATCGTCAGCCACCCGGTTGGCAATTGCCTCGGCGGCGGCCACCAGCATGTCCGGCGTGATGTCCGATGCTCCGGCGTCCAGGAGTCCCCGGAAGAAGCCCGGGAAGGCCAGGACGTTGTTGATCTGGTTGGGGAAATCACTGCGTCCGGTGGCAACCACGGCTGCGTGCTTGGATGCGATGACGGGATCGATTTCCGGCGTCGGGTTGGCCATGGCGAACACGATCGCGTTCTCGGCCATCGAAGCAACCTGCTCTTCGCCGATCACGTGCGGGGCGCTGACGCCGATGAACACGTCCGCTCCCTTGAGGGCGTCGTGCAGGGTGCCGGAGAAGCCTTCTTCGTTGGTGTTCGCGGCAATCCAGGAGCGGTGCTCGTCGTCGTACTTCTCGCCCGAGTGGATGGCGCCCGAGCGACCGGCGGCGATGATGTGCTGCGCGCCCTGGGCCTTGAGGAGCTGGATGATGGCGGAGCCGGCAGCGCCGACGCCCGAGACAACGATCTTGACCTCGGAGAGCTTCTTGTCCACTACGCGCAGGGCGTTGACCAATGCGGCGAGGGTGACGATTGCGGTGCCGTGCTGGTCATCGTGGAACACCGGAATGTCGAGTTCTTCCCGGAGGCGGTTCTCGATCTCGAAGCAGCGTGGGGCGGCGATATCTTCCAGGTTGATGCCGCCGTAGACGGGGGCCATGGCCTTGGCGATCATAATGATTTCTTCGGTGTCCTGCGTGTCCAGGCAGACCGGCCAGGCGTCAACGTTGGCGAATTGCTTGAACAGTGCGGCCTTGCCTTCCATGACCGGGAGGGCCGCGGCCGGACCGATGTTGCCCAGGCCCAGGACAGCCGAGCCGTCGGTGAGGACAGCGATCGTATTGCGCTTGACCGTCAGGTTGCGGGCAGCGGCGGGGTCTTCGGCGATCGCCAAGCAGACGCGCGCGACGCCGGGCGTGTAGGCGCGGGACAGGTCGTCACGGTTGCGCAGGGCTACTTTGGGGACGACCTCGAGCTTGCCGCCCAGGTGCATGAGGAAGGTCCGGTCCGAGACGTGCTGGACGGTGACGCCTTCGAGGGCGTTCAGGGCGTCCTTCACGCGGGCTGCGTGGGCATCGTCCGTGGTGTTGCAGGTGACGTCCACAACCAAGGTGTCGTGGTGGGATTCGGTGACGTCCAGCGCAGTGATAGCAGCGCCGGCCGCGCCTACTGCGGCAGCAAGTTCGCTGGTTGCGGTAAAGCTGGACGGTGCGGCGACGCGCAGGGTAATCGAGTTTCCGGGGCTCGGATTCGCCATTGAAATTCCTCCTGTTAGGCCCGTTCCCGGGCCGCCGTTCCAAACTGAATGTTTTCGTATTATGGATATTATTATCTACAAAGTGGAAACACAACCCCTTGCTCGGTCATCTTCGGTGTCGTCGCGCGTGGGGCTAACGTGCTGTATCTTGGGTGTTCTAAGCAATTCTTTTCACGATGCGGATAAGAGTTGTCGGAATCTGAGTCATTGGAGACAAGGGAATGGCTGAAAAAGCCTCCGGAGGCGTGCAGTCCGTTGAGCGCGTCTTTGAACTGTTGGAACTGATCACGGATGCGGGCGGCGACGTCACTCTCAGCGAGCTATCGTCATCCACTGACCTGCCCTTGCCCACCATCCACCGCCTGCTGCGCACCTTGGTATCCCTCGGCTACATCCGCCAGCTGCCAAACCGCCGCTACGCCCTGGGGCCGCGGCTCATCCGGCTCGGCGAAGGTGCCAGCAAGCAGCTCGGTGCTGTGGCGCGTCCTCAGCTGAAGACCCTCGTGGAGCGACTGGGCGAGACCTCCAACATGGCCGTCCTCGATTCGGACATGGTCATCTACGTTGCCCAGGTCCCATCAATGCACTCCATGCGCATGTTCACCGAGGTCGGCCGCCGCGCCCACACGCACGATACCGGCGTGGGCAAGGCCATCCTCGCCCAGCTCGACGACGACGTCGTCCGCGGCATCGTAGCCCGCACCGGCATGCCCACGCCCACGGCCAAGAGCATCGGCGACATCGACTCCCTGCTGGCGGACCTCAAGCTGATCCGGGAGCGCGGCTACTCCATTGACGAGGAAGAGCAGGAGCTCGGCGTACGTTGCTTCGCCATGGCGGTGCCCAACGCTCCCACTCCTACAGCTATCTCTGTCTCCGGACCGATTACCCGCGTGGACCAAAGCTTCGCGGACCGGGCCGTGCCCATGCTTCGCGAAGCTGCACTGGCGATCTCTGCGGAGCTGAACCAGAACTAGGTCCTACCCTCCCCGCCGAGTTGGCATTTGATGGCAATGTTTCCCAGTGTCATGTCTCAGGACATTGAGGACACTTCGAGTCTCAGGACTTCGTGGACACTGTATGTCTCATGACGTCGTGGACACTTGGTTCGCCATGAAGCCGCGGGGTTTGTTGTTGCCTATGTATTTGGTTCCTCTTGGCGGGCGCGGATGGGAAATGATTTCGGTTCCGTGCCCGTCGAAGAACATGATGCGTTGTGCGTCGTAGAGGATGTGGATTGTTTCTCCGGCGCGGTCTCTGCCTACTTGGAAGTGCGTGCCCACGACCGTGACGACGCCCAGGCGGCTGACGGTTCTTCGTACGGTTCGCCGGATCTGGGTTTTGATCTCAGAGATCACGGGGACCGAGGGGGCGGGCACTTTCTCGGTGGCTTCCCAAGCCTGTTGGGGAGTCATTCGGGCCGGCAGTGCCTGATGTTCACGCTCGGTGTTGTAGTAGTGGTCGAAGGTGTCGACCTGGGCTTGAAGATCCTTGATCGTTGAAGCCGGTTTTTGCTTGTGCAGAAACCGGTGCAGTGTGCGGTGGAATCGTTCGTTCTTGCCCTGGGTGGTGGGCTTGTAGGGCTTGCCCGTGATCGGTTCGACTCCGAGAGATCTCAGGTAGTCCACCAATGCCCCGCTTCGTCCCCTGCGTGTGGGGTTCAGGGCCATGCCGTTGTCGGAGAGAAACTTCCGGGGAACCCCGTGTTTACTGATGGCATGTTTGACCACCCGCAGGGCCGCTTCGCTCGTTTCTCCGGCCGCAACCAGTGACGCCAAGGCCAAGCGTGAATGATCATCAATGAGCTGGAAAATCACAACCTTCCGCCCGTTTTCCAGCTGCCATTCCGTGGCGTCGATCTGCCAGCAACAGTTCGGTGCGGGATATACGAACCGGCGGTAAGCGCTTCGAGGCTTCTTCCGCGGCTCCGGAACCACCATGCCGGCCTTGGTAAAGAGCCGGGCAAGCGTTGCCCGGGACGGCGGTTCCACACCGTCCCGGCGCATCCTTGCCTGAACGCTCAAAGGCCCATGGTCATGGCCTTGGGCCTCCAACGCTTCCCTCACATGCAAAGCCAACGCGGTGACCCCTGCGGGAGTAGCGTTAGGGCTGGTACGTGGCTTGGTCGAACGCATAGCCATCGCTTGTGCCGGCCCACCCGACACCGCAGCGGCCCTGACCTTATAGAACCAAGACCGTGAGACGTTGTGCTCGCGGCAGAAGGCTGCCACGGCACCTCGAGGACTCTCCTCAGGCCACGAGGCGACAAGATACCGGACCTTCATATCGGGTTTGAGTTCGCTCATGGAACGAGCAAAACCCGCACAAGTGCCCACGATGTCCCGAGACACACTGTCCACGATGTCCTGAGACAGAAGTGTCCATTAAGTCATGAGACTCCACAGGCAATGTTTCCCAGAAACATTGCCATCTTTTGTCATCTCGGCGCAGTGCCGCCGTCGTAGGTTCTGCACAGGGGCGCAAAGAGCGGCAGTGTCCCCCAAGGAAACACTGCCGCCCGTTATCGTTGCGGAAGGGTGCTAGTGCTCTGAGGCGCTGGACGTCTTGAGCGGGACTTCCTTGCCTTCAGCGTCGATCAGCTTGCCGTTCTCGAAGCGGTCGCCATCGGCCAGGCACTTGATGTCCTCCTCGCTGACGATGCGGTCCGTGCCGGCGACGAACACTGACTGGTTGTCCGTGTTGCCTGCCTTGAAGTGGTTGAACAGGATGTTCAGCAGGATCGCCATGACTGCCGCGGAGCTGATGCCTGAGTGGAAGATCGTGGAGAACCAGGATGGGAACTGGTCGTAGAACTTCGGGGCAGCGATGGGGATCATGCCGAAGCCGATCGATGCGGCAACGATGATCAGGTTCATGTTGTTCTTGTACTCAACCTTGGCCAGGGTACGGATGCCGCTGGCCGCCACCGTTCCGAAAAGCACGACGCCGGCACCGCCCAGGACGGGCGTCGGAACCGCTGCGACCACTCGGCCCAGCACCGGCAGGAGGCCGAGGATCACGAGGATGAGGCCGCCGGCGCTGACAACGAAGCGGCTCTTGATGCCCGTGATCGCCACGAGTCCGACGTTCTGGGCAAAGGCGCTTTGCGTGAACGAGTTGAAGAGCGGCGAGATGGCGCTGGAGAGCATATCTGCGCGGAGGCCATCGCCGATGCGGCGGGAGTCGACTTTGGTGTCCACGATCTCGCCGACGGCGATGATGTCCGCAGACGTCTCGGTGAGGGTCACCAGGATGACGATCAGCATGGAGATGATCGCTGCGATTTCAAACGTAGGAGCACCGAAGGCGAAGGGTGTGGGGAACGCGACGATGTCGCCCTGGCCAACCTTGGAGAAGTCTGCCATTCCGGCAACGAACGCGATGATGGTGCCGATGACCATGGCCAGCAGGATGGAGAGGCGTGAGATGGCGGCGTTGCCAACTTTGCTCAGGAGCAGGACTACGCCCATGGTGGCCGCGGCCAGGCCGATGTTTGCCACGCTGCCGTAGTTCCCGGCCTTGGCGTTTCCGCCCATGGCCCAGTTGGCGGCCACAGGCATCAGTGTCAGGCCAATGGTGGTGATGACCGTTCCGGTGACCACGGGCGGGAAGAACTTGATGATTTTGGAGAAGAGGGGAGTAATGGCCAGGCCGATCAGGGAGGCCACAATGACCGAACCGAAGACCGCCTGGATGCCCCCGCCACCCTGGACGATCGCGACCATTGTTGAGACACCCGCGAAAGACACGCCTTGGACCAGCGGCAATTGCGATCCGAAGAACGGGATGCCAACCGTCTGGAGGATGGTGGCGAGGCCGCCAACGAACAAGCAGGCTGCGATGAGGAGGCCGATGTCCTGCGAGGACATGCCCGCGGCAGCGCCGATAATCAGCGGCGGGGCAATGATTCCGCCGTACATGGTGAGGACGTGCTGGAAGCCGTAAGCGAACGTGCTTCCGATGGAGAGGCGCTTGTCCTCGGGGCGTTCTGGCTGATGCTTCTGCGAAGGGGTGGTATCCGCAGTGCGGGATTTCTTCTTCGTGTTCATGGCAGACTTTCTGGGTTCATGGCAGACGTCTTCGTCTGGCTAACTGTGTCTGGCTAACAAAATCTTGGGGTTTTTGGGGTTGGGTGTGTGCAGGCCAGGATCCTCTTCGGGTTGTTGAGGGCTGGCCTGCACACAGCTATTGGTTACGGGTGGTGCTTAGCAGAAGCCGGCGATGCCGCTCCAGGCAACGGGTGCAGCCGTGGTGTTTTCGCGCTGGACGGTTGCTTCGATGAGGCCGTACGGGCGGTCCGCGGCGAAGAAGACCTCGTTGGGGTTGTCCAGGCCGAACGGGCTCAGGTCAACCAGGAAGTGGTGCTTGTTGGGCATGGAGAACTTGATCTCGTCCACTTCGCTGTGTGCTTCCAGGACCTTTTTGCCCATGTCGAACAGCGTCTGCTGCAGGGCGTGGGAGTAGTTCTCCGTGAAGCCTTCCAGCAGAAGGGCCTTGATGTCCTCGTAGCTCTTGTTGAAGTCCGTGCCAGCCAAGTCGACGTTGGTGTTGTAGCGCCAGCGTGCAGAGACGTCCGTGGCAAGGATGCGGTCCGTGGTTTCCGGCAGGGTGGTGTACTTATCGCGCGGGTAGCCGACAAAACCGGACTGCGTGGTCTTCAGGACGGTCAGGTCCTTGAGGCCGGAAATCACGTGGGTGGTGGCGCCATCACGGACTACGACGGCGGTACGTACCTCTTGTCCGTTGCGGACGAAGCTGTGGTCGTGTCCCTCTCCGTGGGCCTGGATACGGTCCCAGCTGTAGGCCTCGGCTTCCCAACGGCCGCCCGTTACCCACTCGAACTCGCTGGTGAAGTGGTCCGCGAGGCGCAGGAGGAAGGACTCCGGCGAGCCGATGCCGTCACGGGCAAAAGCGTACACAGTGTTCTTCTGGGTATCGGTGGCAACGACGTGGCCGTTGTCGCCTTCGAGGTGTGCCGCCTGGAAATCGCCACGAAGCTGCGAGGTGACGTTCAAGTCTTCAATGTGGTGGCGGTCAGTATCCCGAGTGACTTTGACGACGCGGACTTCCGCTTTGCCGTACTGGTTTTCGCCGAGGACGATGTTGTTGCTCATGGTCATATCCCAACTTCTGTGAGGTGGAACCTACGTTCCATCAATGAAATTAAGCGCGTGTTTCCACCGCGTTTCTGGTGGAGCCGACCCAACAAAAAAGAGCCGGCATCCATTGATGCCAGCTCATTACGACCCTGCCTGCTGCTCTCAGGTTACGTGACGTACGCCACGAACTCATTCGAGAGTAGCGCATGATTTCAGCTTGTGTACATGGCTTTCCGGAGATCGTTATGAACCAGCCGAATGTGACCGGAGCAACTCTGGTTGCCTCTTGGACGGGTCTTGACGCTCGCTTCCCCGCTCCTTACACTTTTCACATAGCAATAAACAATTTCCGAAATACGGAAACTGACTGCACTGGAAAGAGGAGGAACAGATGGACTCGAAGGATACGAACAAGGTCGTGGAATTCCCGGCACCGGGTCAGGAGCTGTACCTGCCCTTCGGTGCAACAGATCCGGACTTCTACATTCCAGCCGACTGTGACCGCAAAGCCGGAGGATTCTCCCGCTGGCTCCGCGCGCTCCCGGTGTTCGGCCGGCAGCGCCCCTAGGATCTTTCCTGCATCCAACGGGCGCGGACTCTGCGCAACAGAGCTAAAGAGGCGGGCGATACCTGGGGAGGTATCGCTCGCCTTTCCGTTGCCCTGCCGGCCTCCGTTTCGTGGGTTCCCGGCGTAGAGTGCCGGGCGTGCCAGCGAATGCGCAGCGCACCCCCGAAACGGGCTCTAGCCTGTCCCGCGCAGAACCCGAAGCACGCTCGTTTTGAACTCCTGTTCTTTGAAGAGGTGCTGCCACTTCACTCGGATAATCTTCCAGCCGAGCTCGGTCAAAGCCTTTTCGCGCTGCCGTTCCTGGTAAATCACCTCGGCAGTGGGTGCGTAATCGAAGTACTTCACCCTTCCATCGAACTCAAGGGCCACCTTCTTCTCCCTCCACGCAAAGTCCAGCCGATGGCGACCTTCCGCGGACGTCACCTCCACCTGTAGGTCGGGCATTTGGATCCGAAGTCGTTGGAGTAGCTCGCGTGTCAGGGTTTCGCCGGGTGACTCGGACCTGGCATCTGCGTTGTCAAGAGCCCGGCGAAGCGTGAGAACTCCGTTGCGGCCGGCCAAGGATGCGCACATCTGTTGCAGTTTCGAGCTGTCCGCACCTTTTCGGAGTGCGTGGTCCATCAGTACCAAGGCTTGTTTGTAGTTCAGCATGAGGCAGCAGTCCACCACTGTCTGTTCAATTGTGGTGCAAGGCATTCCCTCGATGAAGGTAAGTTCCGTTGGCTCCAGCGGACGAGTGTGCGGCACCACGTCCCTGCCGTGTGAAGTGGTTGACGCCGTTGTCTCCGCGGTGACGTGCACCTTGTCTCCCACGTCCCACAGGAACAAGCCGTGGAGGCGCGCGGCTGAGGTGTGGCTGTAGACCAAGCCGCCGGCCGACGTCGGAAGCGTGCCGTGTGCGTGCGCGGCGATCAGCTGCAGACTGCGAACCCATGGCTTTTGGGCTCTCCATGTGCTGCCTCGGATATAGCAACCGCGGCGTAGTCGTACCAAGACACCGGTTCGAACCAATGCTGCAATTCTCCGGTGATTAACCCCCAACTCCTGGAGCTCGTTGGTCCGCCATAAATCCATCCCCGTGGGAAGCTCGTTGCTGTTGATCTTTGTCATGAGTCAAGACTTGAATGAGCAGGAGCGCGAGCACAGGGGTGAGTTGGCCTATGTGGAGAAGCCCGCTTCGAGGGTTCGCTGCGGAAAGTGCCGTGCGAACGGCATGATACGCAGCGAAGCGTCGAAGCGGGCGCCACCCAGCGAAACAGGCCTATCCCGCCACCAACTTCCGGGCCGCCGCCGAGTGCTCAGCGATGAGCCCGGCAACGTCCAACCCGGGAATCGCGCCATCAATCACGCGCCACGCGCCGCCCACCATCACCCGGTCTGCCCGGTCCGCCCCGCAGAGCAGCAAGGCGGCGACGGGGTCGTGGCTGCCCGAAAACCGCAGGGAGTCGGGCTTGAACAGGGCAAGGTCGGCTTGAAGGCCAGGAGCCAACTGCCCAATGTCGGAGCGGCCCAGGACGGCAGCGGACCCACGTGTTGCCCAGCCAAGGGCCCGCTCCACAGGAACGGAAGCCCCGTAGCGGAGTCGTTGCAGATACAGTGCCTGGCGGGCTTCGAGGATCATGTTGGAAGCATCGTTCGACGCCGATCCATCCACGCCCAGCCCCACGGGCACACCCGCTGCCTCAAGTTCCAGGACCCGCGCGGTCCCGGATGCCAGCCGCATGTTGGAGGTTGGGCAATGCGCGACGGCGGTGCCCGCGGCTCCCAGGCGAGCGATCTCGTCGTCGTTGAAGTGGATGCCGTGTCCGAGCCAAGTTCGGGATCCCAGCCAGCCCACACTTTCCAGGTAGTCAACGGTCCGCAGCCCAAACATGGAGCGGCAGAAGTCTTCTTCGTCAATCGTTTCGGCCAGGTGGGTGTGTAGCCGGACGTCGTAACGCTCGGCCATGGCGGCGCTCTCGGCCATGATCTCCTTGGTCACGGAGAACGGCGAGCAGGGGGCAAGGGCAATCTGCACGGCAGCCCCATCGCCTGTCTCGTGGTACTCACGAATCAGCCGTTCGCTGTCCGCAAGGATCGTCTCGGGTGACTGGACGGTGGTCCGGGGCGGCAGCCCGCCGTCGTCCTCTCCCAAAGTCATGGATCCGCGGGTCAGCGTGGCCCGCATCCCCATGGACCTCACCGCAGCCACTTCGATGTCAATGGCGTCTTCCATGCCCTCGGGGAACAGATAGTGGTGGTCGGCGGCGGTGGTGCAGCCGGAAAGCAGCAGCTCCGCCAGTGCAACCTGCACTGCAAGCTCAAGGCTCCGTGGCGTCAAACGTGCCCACACCGGGTACAGATTCTGCAGCCACGGGAACAGGGGTGCGTTGGCCACCGGACCCCATGCCCGGGTGAGCGTTTGATAGAAGTGGTGATGCGTGTTGATGAGGCCGGGTAGGACCACGTGCCCCGAAGCGTCAAAAACGGAAGCAGGAGTAGAGGGTTGCCCGCCCGAGGGCACGAGCTCCACAATTTTCCCGTCAGAGATCACCAAGCCGCCGCCGGCGTCGAGGTCGTTTGCGGTGAAGATGCCCAGCGGATTCTTGATCCAAAGAGGGGTCATGACAGGTTCCTTGTCTGGTCGGCATGTATGCGTTCCAGCTCAGTTAGGCCCTGTCTGCTGATCCAGGAGCCAGGCGCCAACGGGAGCGCCTGGTGCAAAAAGCGTAAAATGCTCGACGGCGGCCGTCAACGTCACGGAGCGTCCCACGGTCACATCCCGCTGCCAAGAATGAATTTCGTATGACGAAATTAAATTTTCAAAAAACTATGGCGCGGCTCACAAACCTGGTGCTACGCTCTAACTGCCAAAGGCGGGCACCCGGACCTCGGGAAGCTATCTACCAGGCGCAACTTAACCTTCATCGCACATGCTGAAGCCTGGTAACCAAGCTAACTGGAGCTCCTCTCCATAGCGCCCCCCAACAGGTCACCTGGCTTCCTCAGCACTAAGGAAGTCGCAACATGAGTACAACCGTCACGGCCGAGCAATTCCTGGCCACATCCATTGAGCTGGCAACAGCCAATGTCCTCAACAGTGGTGGCCCCTTCGGCGCCGTCATTGTCACCGCGGACGGACAAGCCTTCGAAGGCGTCAACCGCGTTACCGCCACGAACGATCCCACCGCACACGCAGAAGTCACGGCCATCCGTAACGCCTGCCGCGAACTGGGAACCTTCGATCTGAGCGGAGCAACCCTCTACACCAGCTGCGAGCCATGCCCCATGTGCCTGGCCTCCGCACTCTGGGCACGCATTGACCGCGTGTTCTTTGCCGCAGACCGTCACGACGCCGCATCCGTCGGCTTCGACGACGCCGTCTTCTACGAGTACTTCGAGAACGACAACCGGGACGCGCTGATGCCGGTAGCCAAGCTGGAACTGGGCGACCCCCAGGCACCAGCGGCCCTCCAGCCGTTCAACACATGGAACACGCTTGATTCCAGGATCGACTACTAGGGCCCGGTGGCTGACATGACAATCCTGGATCCCGCAGAAATGCAGACAGCAGCTGAAAAGCAGGCTGCGCTCCTCCCTAACGGGGGAAACAGCGCAAAGCACACGGCAACCGGCCTGGCAGGCGGCAATAGCAACAGCAAGCCCCCGGTGTCGAACTCCTTCCTGGATAAGTTCTTCCAGATCACCAAGCGTGGCTCCACCCTGGCCCGCGAATTCCGCGGCGGCTTGGTCACGTTCTTCACTATGGCGTACATCGTCATCCTCAACCCGCTCATCCTGGGCGGATTCTCGGCAGACAATGCCCCGGTGGATGTGGCCGGCGGCTGGCTCTCGGCAGCACAGGTGGGCGCAGTTACCGGCCTGACCGCAGGGGTCATGACCATCGTCTTCGGACTCGTCGCCAACCTGCCCTTCGGCCTGGCAGCAGGTCTGGGCATCAATTCCTTCCTCGCCGTCGCGGTCATCCAGGAAGTCACATGGCCAGAAGCCATGGGCCTGGTGGTCATCAACGGCATCCTGATCGTACTTTTCGGCGCCACAGGTGCCCGGACAGCGATCTTCAAAGCAGTCCCCAAGGAACTCAAGGCCGCCATCACCGTTGGCATCGGCCTGTTCATCGCCTTCATCGGCTTCGTCGACTCCGGGTTTGTCCGCCCCACCAAGGGCGGCCCTCCGGTCCAGCTCGGCACGGACGGTTCCATCACCTCCATCCCCACCCTCGTCTTCATCATCGGATTGCTCGTCATGGGTATCCTCGTGGCGCGCAAGATCCAGGGCGGCCTGCTGATTGGCATCGTCGCCACCACAGTCCTCGCCGCCGTAGCCGAGGCCGTGTTCCACATTGGCCCGGGCTCCGCCGACAACCCCGGCGGCTGGCACCTCAACGTGCCTATCCTGTCCAGCCAATTGGTGTCCGTCCCGGACCTCAGCCTGGTAGGCCAGTTCGATCTCTTTGGTTCGTTCGCCAGGATCGGCGGATTGGCTGCGACCATGCTGGTCTTCACCTTGGTGTTCACCAACTTCTTCGATGCCATGGGCACCATGACAGGCCTGGCCAAGAGCGCAGGTGTGGCACACAAGGACGGTACGTTCCCCAAGCTGAAGTCTGCCTTCATCGTTGAAGGCATGGGCGCAGTGGTGGGGGGCGCAACGTCCGGTTCCTCCAACACCGTCTACATCGACTCCGCAGCAGGAATCGGCGAAGGCGCCCGCACAGGCTTGGCCTCGGTTGTCACTGGCCTGCTGTTCCTGGGTTCGATGTTCTTCACTCCGCTCACCTCGGTTGTCCCGCTGGAAGTAGCAGCAGCGGCGCTGGTGGTGGTGGGCGCGATGATGATGGCACAGATCCGCGAGATCAAGTTCACCAAGTTCGCCATCGCGTTGCCGGCGTTCCTTACCATCGTGACCATGCCCCTGACATACTCCATTGCCAACGGCATCGGCGTCGGGTTCATCTCCTTCGCGGTAATCAGTGCGGCGTCAGGCAAGGCCAAGAAAGTCCATCCGCTGATGTGGGTGGTCACGGCTGGCTTCATCATCTACTTCGCCCGTGGCCCGATCAACGCCCTGATGGGCGTCTAGCCGGAGCCCACCCCGAGCCGGTGGGTCCCATTCCGGCACTTCGAACGGCGGTCCATCCGCACCCACCGCACGAATAGGCGCCTGCCGTCGTGGTCCCTTGGGAACGGGCACGACGGCGGGCGGCGGGACGGTGCTGTTGCTCCGCTACGGAGCGGACTGCTCCAAAGCGAGCAGACCGCCCAACGGGAGTGGGGCAGGGAGATGAAGCCCTGCCCCACTCCCTACAAATCTGTTGAAACCAATAAGCCGCGACTCCCTCCGCATCCTCCGGAAAATGAGAATATGAGGGCAAGATCGCGCACTGCTCCGGCCGGGCCACCTGGCCGGGACACCTGGAAAAAGGACGTGTTGCCATGCTGGATCTAATGCCTTCACTGGGCAGCTGGCGGCCTGCGGTCTCTGGCCAACTGTGCGCTGTGGCCACGATCGTAGGGACTGGCGGCTCAGTGCCGCGCCCCACGGGGACTTCCATGATGGTCTCCGAAGACGGCGAAATCCTGGGCAGCCTGTCCGGGGGCTGCGTGGAAGGCGCCGTCGTTGAGGCGGCCTTGGAAGCAATGCGCGACGGCGGACCACGCCTAGAGTCTTTTGGCTACAGTGCCGAGGACGCATTCGCCGTCGGACTCACCTGTGGAGGAGAACTGGAAGTCCATATCCAGCCACTCGGGGAGGGATCACCGGAACTCGCTGTGTTTGCAGAAACCCAGCCACCTGCGGCCCTTATCCGCAGGCTCGGCGGCGGCGGGGGAGTAGTGGTGGTTGATGATCCTGTGCGGTTCCGCGCCATGGAATCAACGCAGCTGGCGCACCTGGTGGGGGATCATCCCGCTACTCTTTTCGCCGCCGCGGCACAGGTTGAGCCGTTGCTCCAAGGCGGGCGCGCAGGGTTGGTCCGCCTGGCACCTCCCGAGGGCTGCATTGATGGCTGGGTTACCACCGAAAGGTTGGCGTTGCCCAAGCAGGAGGAACCCCAACCGGAACCCATCACGTTGTTCGTCGAAAGCCGTTTGCCTGCCGCGCGCATGTTGATCTTCGGCGCCAACGACTTCGGAGCCGCGTTGCTCCCCGCCGGACAATTGCTCGGCTACAACGTCACGCTATGCGACGCCCGGCCCGCGTTCGCCACGCAAAGCCGTTTCGCGGGTGCTGACCAAGTGGTCACCGACTGGCCCCACCGGTACCTCGATGCCGAGGCAGCGGCGGGACGCATCGATGCCCGGACCGTGGTGTGCATCCTGACCCACGATCCAAAGTTCGACATTCCCCTGCTTGAAACAGCCCTCCGCTTGAACCTGGCTTACGTTGGCGCAATGGGATCGCGTCGTAGCCACCGGCAACGGATTGACGCCTTGATGGAAGCCGGCACGCCCCCCGAAGCCCTTGAACGGCTTCATTCCCCGATCGGACTAAACCTTGGTGCAGTGACACCAGCAGAAGTCGCGGTCTCCATCACTGCGGAAATCATCGCCGAGCGGGGAGGCATTGCCGGCACGGCCCCCGGCCGAAAAAAGGCCCATCACAACGTAACCGGCTTCCCCTCGCTGAAGGACAGCACCGGGCCGATCCACCCTGCACCTCAACACCTCACCCAGGAGGACCCATGGACATGAACACCATCGAGGCCGTGGTCCCCACCACGGATCCTTCGCAATGGCGCGACGGCGATGCCTGGCTCGCCGGAGGAACCGTCCTTTTCTCCTACGGCAGTACCGAGCTCAAGCGGCTCCTCGATTTGGGCCAGACGGGTTGGCCGGCCATTACAGTAACCGACCAAGGAATTGAACTCGCCGCAACCTGTACTGTTGCCGAGCTCTACGCGTTGCCTCAGGACCCAACGATGAACCACCGCGAATGGCCGGGGCTGGCCTTGATCCGTCCGTGCTGCGACTCTTTCGTGGCATCGTTCAAGATCTGGAACATGTCCACGGTAGGCGGCAACCTCTGCACGTCTTTGCCGGCGGGCCCCATGATTTCGCTGTGCGCAGGGCTCGATGCCGTGGCCACCATCCAGAGCCCTGACGGCAACAGCCGCAGCGTATCTGTGGCCGATTTCGTCACCGGAGACATGGAGAACGTGCTGGCCCCAGGGGAGCTCCTCCGCAGCATCCACCTGCCGGCTGTGGCGCTCTCGGCGCGCGTTGCCTTCCGGCGTTTGTCGCTGAGTAACCTTGGCCGCTCCGGCGTGCTGTTAATCGGACGCCTCGACCCCGACGGCGGTTTGGTCATCACGGTGACAGCCTCCACCAAAAGGCCTGTACAACTGCGGTTCCCCGCCGGGCAGGTTCCGGACGCAGGGATGCTGGCCGACGCCGTCGGGGATTCCATTCCCTGGCCGCTGTACCACGATGACATCCATGGGCTCCCCGCGTGGCGCCGGGACATGACGTTCAAACTGGCCGAGGAAATCCGGGCCGAGCTGCTGGGCGAGTCGATGGGTGTGTCGGGCGACTTCTGGCCGCCGCATGACACCTCGCCGCAACCGTCCACGCAACCCGAAACTCCAGGCGCCCAGAAGGAGGCCTCCCATGGCAATTGAGATCAACGGCTCTGCCTCGCAGGCCGCACCCCGCCCCGGCCAATGCCTGCGCACTTTCCTGCGGGAACAGGGCAACTTCGGCGTTAAGAAAGGCTGCGACGGCGGCGACTGCGGGGCCTGCACCGTTCACGTCGACGGCACCCCCGTGCACAGCTGCATCTACCCGGCCGTCCGTGCCGAGGGCAAAGCGGTCACCACCATCGAGGGCCTCTCCACCGGCGAAGGCCTGCACCCTGTGCAGGAGCAGTTCCTTGAGGCCCAGGGGTTCCAATGCGGTTTCTGTACGGCTGGCATGATGATGACCGCAGCCACTTTCGATGACGAGCAGCGCGCCAACCTCCCTCGCAACCTGAAGGGCAATCTGTGCCGCTGTACCGGTTACCGCTCCATCGCCGACGCGATTTGCGGTCACGGCGGCGAACACAAGAGTGGCGAGCAAAAGCACGACGCCGCAGCTGACGTTTCCGGGGCACAGTCGCCTGCCGCCGGACATCCTGTCGCTTTGGAAGCCACTCCGGGCCAGCTCGGGGACAATGTGCCCGCACCCGCCGGCCAGGCCGTGGTTACCGGAACTGCCCGGTACACCCTGGATGTCCCGGCCGACCAGCTGCCGGGCCTGCTGCACCTCAAGCTGTTGCGTTCCCCGCATCCCCACGCCCGGATCGTATCCATCGACAAGAGCGCGGCACTCGCAGTTCCTGGCGTCGTCGCTGTTTTCACGCACGAAGACGCACCAGCACAGTTGTTCTCAACTGCACAGCATGAGCACTTCACTGACGATCCCGACGACACTCGAGTCCTGGACAACGTGGTGCGGTTCATTGGGCAGCGCGTCGCCGCAGTCGTGGCTGAGTCCGTTGGCGCCGCAGAGGCCGGAACCCGGGCGCTTGCCGTGGAGTACGAGCTTTTGGAGCCGGTGTTCACGCCAGAGGAGGCCATCTTGCCCGGCGCCCCGGCCATCCATGGCGACAAGGACGCGGACTATTCCAGGATTTCCCGGCCCCTTGAAAACGTGGTGGCCGAGGTCCACGCCGAGTTGGGCAGCGTCGCTGAGGGCTTCGCGGCCGCCGACTTCATTCACGAGCACACGTACAAGACGCAACGGGTTCAGCACGTCGCCATGGAAACGCACGCGTCCATTGCCTGGATGGATGAGGATGGCCGGCTTGTGGTCCGTTCCTCCACGCAGGTTCCCTTCCTGGTGAAGCGCACCTTGATGCGTTTGTTTAACCTGCCGGAGGAGACCGTTCGCGTGGTGGCCGGCCGCGTCGGCGGTGGTTTCGGCGGCAAGCAGGAGGTCCTGACCGAGGATCTTGTGGCCTTGGCAGCCCTGACCCTGCGCCGGCCTGTGCAATTGGAGTTCACCAGGACCGAACAGTTCACATCGACCACAACGCGCCACCCCTTCACTATCAAGCTCAAGGCGGGAGCCGACCGGGACGGATACCTGACCGCCCTGCAATTGGACGTCATGACCAACACCGGCGCCTACGGCAACCATGCGCCAGGCGTGATGTTCCACGGTTGCGGCGAATCGCTGGCCGTCTATAAATGCGTCAACAAGAAAGTGGATGCGCAGGCCGTCTACACCAACACCGTTCCCGCCGGGGCTTTCCGAGGTTATGGGCTGAGCCAGATGATTTTCGCGATCGAGTCGGCCATTGATGAGCTTGCCATCGGAATTGGCATGGATCCTTTGGAATTCCGGCTTAAGAACATGGTCCGGCCCGGGGATCACATGTTGTCTACTACACCCGAACCTGAGGAAGACGTCCACTACGGTAGCTACGGTTTGGACCAGTGCGTGGCCTTGGTGCGGGACGCCCTGGACCGTGGCAAGGAGCGTTACCGGGCCGCCGGGCTCGAGGACCTCGGCCCGGACTGGGTCACCGGTGAAGGCGCGGCATTGTCCATGATCGACACCGTTCCGCCGCGCGGCCACTTCGCCCACGCCCGGGTGAGCCTGGAAGCGGACGGAAGGTTCGCCGTCGACGTCGGCACTGCAGAGTTCGGGAACGGCACCACAACCGTTCATGCGCAACTGGCTGCTACCGCGCTGGCGACGGAGGCGTCGAAAATTACCGTCCGCCAGTCCGATACCGACCTCGTGGAGCACGATACCGGGGCGTTCGGTTCGGCCGGAACCGTGGTTGCCGGCAAGGCGACGCTCGGCGCAGCCCTTGAACTCGCCACGAGGATCCAGACCGTCGCCGCTTCGCTGACGGGGGCACCGTTGGCGGAGTGCCGTTTGGTGGGCGGGGCTGTTCAGTGCGGCGACCGTACGGTGCCGCTGACGGACGTTGTCGACGCCGCCCGCCTGCAAGGCGTTCGGCTCGCCACTGATGGCAACTGGGGCGGAACCCCGCGGTCAGTTGCCTTCAACGTGCACGGATTCCGGGTTGCCGTGAACACTGGAACGGGAGAGCTGCGGATCCTGCAGAGCGTGCAGGCCGCAGATGCTGGAGTTGTGGTGAACCCGCGTCAGTGCCGTGGGCAGATCGAAGGCGGCATCGCGCAGGCGCTTGGCGCCGTGCTGTACGAGGAAGTGAAAGTGGACGACGCCGGACGCGTTACCACGGACATCCTGCGGCAGTACCACATTCCGTCCTTCGCGGACGTGCCCCGGAGTGAGGTCTATTTCGCGACAACGAACGACAGCACAGGGCCCCTCGGGGCAAAGTCCATGAGTGAGAGCCCGTTCAACCCAGTGGCAGCTGCCTTGGCCAACGCAATCCGCAACGCCACCGGGGTTCGTTTCGGAGAGCTGCCCATTGCCCGCGACAAGATCTACCTTGCCCTCCGGGACCGCACCCTCATCCCCAACTGAGTCGCAGCTGAGCGCGTTTTGAGCCGTCAAAACGCGCTCAGCTGCTACCTACTTGGGTGAAAGGGTGAGCTCCATGAACACGCTGTTCGGGTCCAGGGTGTAATCCGCGAAGGGCGGGCACTCGGTGAATCCGTGCCGTGCATACAAGCGACGCGCCGGCGCAAAGTACTCTTCGGTTCCCGTTTCCAGGCTGATGCGTTCGTAGCCCCGCTCGGACGCCTGGGCAACGATGTGCTTGAGCACCAGGGTGGCCACTCCGCGCCCACGGGCATTGGTGGTGGTGCGCATCGACTTGATCTCGGCATGCCCGTCGGTAAGCTCCTTCAGTGCGCCGCAACCCAGCAGCACGCCGTCCTCGCGGGCTGTCCAGAACGTGATCGCTTCATGCGACAACGCCGAATGGTCCAACGCATGGACGCTTTCTGCCGGCGACGTGGCGAACATATCGGCCAGATGCTCGCTGAGGAGCTGGTGGACATCAGGACGCGTGGGATCGTCAGGTGCAATCTGGATCATGGATCCAAATTTACCGGCACTTGATTGGTCAGCCCTCCAGCAAATGCAACTGGTCCTTGGTATCCAGGTCCTCGCCCGAGCAGAGGTCGCTGCAATCCACCAGATCCACAAGGCCCGGGTGCGCCTTCAGGAAGGATCGTGCGCCCGTGTCACCGTTGGCGGCCTCCGCCGCCTGGGATCGGAGCTCGACGTCGAAAATCACTGGGTGCCGACGCTTAAGGTGGCCTGACTCGTCAGGGTAGGCGGCTGCCGTGACCCGACCAGGACGGTGGCTGCCCAGCAACCTGCTGACCGCCGTCGGGGTTAATCCAGGCTGGTCCACCAGCGCCACCATGATGCTGTGACCCGGCGAGGCCGCCTCGATTCCTGCGCGGAAAGAGCCAGCCATGCCCTTGGCCCAGTTTTCGTTCTCGACGACGATGTAGGTACCCAGATCGGTGGTGCTTCGAATGAGATCCGCCTCCGCCCCGACCACCACCACAACCTCCCGGCAGCCGCCGTCGAACAGCGTATCGGCGAGCACCTCAACCAGCGTTCGGCCGCGGTAGGGGAGCAGCGCCTTGGGTCCGCGGCCCAAGCGCGTACCGGCCCCCGCAGCAAGCAAGACACCCGTGGTGGGCGCCACGCCGGATTCAGTCATATCCTCACGATACGCGCGGGCATCCGTGAGGTCTGTAGCTCCTTCAGGGCTTTCCATGACATCTACCAAAATCGGTTGCAAACTACTCCTCAGTAGGTCTGTTGGTAGGTTCCGACGGCCATTAGTGTCTGTAGGGAATTGTTCAAATCGCTCTAATGCAATGATGCGTGGAGGAAAAGGGGAAGATGGCGGGCAGTTTCGAAATACTCAAGGCCGGGACGAACACGTTCAGGTTCCGACTCACAGCCGATGACGGCACAGTTGTGGCAGTGTCGCCACAGTTTCCCAATTTGAAGGCCGTAGTGGCCGGTATCAACGCAGTCCGCGAAAACGCGGCAACCGGATTCGTAGTAGACCGGAGGAATCTGGGCACCTAAGCCACCCCGGTAGTACAGCAAAAATACAGTTGGCGGCAGTGTTCTTCATGAACACTGCCGCCAACTGTATTTCCCTACCTTGGCTTGCCCGGGTTCCTGGGCGTCGCCGTTCTTAGGCGTCGCCGCCTGCTCCGCCGGTGGTGCCGGCGTTCACGTCGAGCAGTTTGTAGCGGTCAATGGCGTACGACGGCGCACCCTCCTCGACCTCGCCCCTCGCCGCCAGCAACTGCAGGGTTTTGGCGACGATGGAGTGGGTGTCGTTTTTGAAGTAGCGGCGGGCGGCTTGGCGGGTGTCGGAGAAGCCGAAGCCGTCTGCTCCGAGGGAGGCGAAGTCGTTGGGGATGAATTGGCGGATTTGGTCGGGGACGGCTTTCATGTAGTCGGACACGGCGATGACGGGTCCGGTGGTGCCGGCGAGTTGTTCGGTGATGAACGGGGTGCGGGCGGGTTGGCCGGGGTTGAGGAAGGCGTGTTCCTCGGCGGCGAGGCCGTCGCGGCGTAGTTCGTTCCAGGAGGTCACGGACCATACGTCGGCTGCGACGCCCCAGTCCTCGTTGAGGATGCGGGCCGCTTCGATGGCCCAGGGCACGGACACGCCGGAGGCGAGGATGTTCGCGGTGGGCCGGTTGGTGTCGCCTTCGGGTGCGGGGGCGAGGTGGTAGATGCCCTTGATCAGCCCGGTGGTGTCCAGGTTCTCGGGTTCCGCGGGTTGGGTGATGGGTTCGTTGTAGACGGTGAGGTAGTACATCACGTTTTTATCGGACGCGGTGCCGGTGCCGTCGGTACTGTTTTCGCCGTACATTTCTTCGAGGCCGTGGCGGATGATGTGGCCGATTTCGTAGCCGTAGGCGGGGTCGTAGGTTTTCACGGCGGGGTTGGTGGAGGCCAGGAGGGGGGAGTGCCCGTCGGCGTGTTGGAGTCCTTCGCCGGTGAGGGTGGTCCGTCCTGCGGTGGCGCCGATGATGAAGCCGCGGGTCATTTGGTCCGCTGCTGCCCAGAAGGAATCTCCGGTGCGTTGGAAGCCGAACATGGAGTAGAAGACGTAGATCGGGACCAGGGGTTCGCCGTGGGTGGCGTACGCGGTTCCGGCGGCGGTGAAGGCTGCGACGGCGCCGGCTTCGTTGATGCCGGGGTGGATCAGTTGCCCGGCGGGGGATTCCTTGTAGGCCAGGACGAGGTCCCGGTCCACGGAGAGGTAGTTCTGGCCCTTGGGGTTGTAGATTTTCGCCGTCGGGAAGAACGCGTCCATGCCGAAGGTGCGGGATTCGTCCGGGACGACGGGCACGAACCGGGCGCCGAAGTTTTTGTCCCGCATGAGGTCCTTCAGGAGCCGGACGAAGGCCATGGTGGTCGCGGCTTGTTGTTTGCCGGATCCGCGTTTGGCGACTTCGTAGGATTTGGCCTCGGGCAGGGTGACGGGGGTGTGGGTGCGGCGGCGTTCGGGGACGAACCCGCCCAGTTCGGCCCGGCGTTCCATGAGGTATTTGATTTCCGGGGCGTCCATGCCGGGGTGGTAGTACGGGGGCCGGTAGAGGTCCGCGTCGAGCTGGTCATCGCTGATGGGGATGCGCAGGTGGTCACGGAAGGCCTTGAGGTCTTCCATGGTCAGCTTTTTCATCTGGTGGGTGGCGTTGCGGCCCTCGAAGTGCGGGCCCAGTCCGTAGCCCTTGACGGTTTTGGCCAGGATCACGGTGGGTTTGCCCTTGAACTCGGTCGCTGCCTTGTACGCGGCGTAGACCTTGCGGTAATCGTGCCCGCCGCGTTTGAGGCCCCAGATCTGGTCATCGGTCAGGTCAGCGACCATGTCCTTGGTCTGCGGGGACTTGCCGAAGAAGTGGTCCCGGACGAACCCGCCGGACTCGGCCTTGTAGGTCTGGTAGTCACCATCGGGGGTTTCGTTCATGATTTTCACCAACGCCCCGTCGGCGTCCGCTTCCAGCAGGGAGTCCCATTCCCGGCCCCAGACGACCTTGATCACGTTCCAGCCCGCGCCGCGGAAGAAGGCCTCCAGTTCCTGCATGATCTTGCCGTTGCCGCGCACCGGCCCGTCCAGGCGCTGGAGGTTGCAGTTGATCACGAAGTTCAGGTTGTCCAGGTTCTCGTTCGCCGCGAGCTGGAGCAGGCCGCGGGACTCGGGCTCGTCCATTTCCCCGTCACCCAGGAACGCCCAGACCTGCTGGTCCGAGGTGTCCTTGATCCCGCGGTTGTGCAGGTACCGGTTGGACTGGGCCTGGTAGATCGCGTTCATCGGCCCGATACCCATCGACACGGTCGGGAATTCCCAGAAGTCCGGCATCAGGCGCGGGTGCGGGTACGAGGACAGCGCGTGGCCTTCCCGGGACTTTTCCTGGCGGAACCCGTCCAGGTCCTCCTCGGTCAGCCGGCCTTCCATGAACGCCCTGGCGTACATGCCCGGGGACGCGTGGCCCTGGAAGAACACCTGGTCCCCGCCCGAGGGGTGGTCCTTGCCGCGGAAGAAATGGTTGAACCCGACCTCGTACAGCGTCGCCGCGCCGGCATAGGTGGAAATATGCCCGCCCACCCCGATATCGGACCGCTGCGCACGATGGACCATGACCGCGGCGTTCCAACGCATGTACGCACGGTACCGGCGCTCGAACTCCTCGTTCCCGGGAAACTCTGCTTCCTGGTCCACCGGGATCGTGTTCACATAATCAGTGGTCGTCACCATCGGCACACCCACCGACCGGGCACCGGCACGCTGCAACAACGAACGCATAATGTACTGGGCACGCTCCGTGCCCTGCTCCGCGATCAACGCATCAAGTGACTCAATCCACTCCGCGGTCTCTTCCGGATCACGATCAGGCAGCTGGGCAGTCAACCCGCTGAGGATGTGTGAGGTCTCTTCTCCTGCAGCCACGTCCAACCTCTCTTCATTGAATGTCTGGGCGCTTGCTCTGTGGGGGCGCTCAAGGAATTTCGTATTGTGAGAATAAAATTCTGCAATTCGAGATTACGTCTGCCGATGGGCAGCGTCAACACGGATTACGTAACCGCAACAGTCAACTGGGAAACACCCGGCCAATCAACCGAATGTGACCCTCCATACAGTTGTGACGCCTTGACGTGACGTGACCTAGGTCATAAAGTGTTTTCACTATTCAATAACTTGTTTCCGCAATGTGGAAACAGTACGAAGTGGAGATCCATGATGCAGACGACTTCATCAGTCGGCGTCACTGAGGCTCCGGGAGACATAGCAGCAGGTGGCCCCCACCACCCGGCCGTGGGCAACACGGACCTTTGCGCTATTGCTTCCGAAGCGGCAGGCCGTACCATCAGCCCGAGTCTTTACAACATCGACCTCGCACCCACTAAGGCAGCCGGCCGTAAGTGGACGAGCTACAGCATCTTTACCCTCTGGGCCAATGACGTCCACAGCCTGGGTAACTATGCCTTTGCCATTGGTTTGTTCTCCCTCGGACTGGGTGGCTGGCAGATCCTCGTGGCACTGGGAATCGGGGCAATCCTTCTCTTCGCCCTCTTGAACTTCTCGGGATTCATGGGCCAGAAGACCGGCGTTCCCTTCCCTGTCATGAGCCGCATCAGCTTCGGCATCCGGGGCGCCCAAATCGCCAGCCTGGTCCGCGGCGCGGTGGCTGTCGCCTGGTTCGGCATCCAGACGTACCTGGCATCTGTGGTGCTTCGTGTCATGCTCGTCGCCATGGCCCCTGGCCTCAAGGACCTGGACAGCAACTCCATCCTTGGCCTTTCAACGCTGGGCTGGCTCTCCTTCGTGGCGCTCTGGATTGTCCAGCTCGTCATCGTCAGCTTCGGCATGGAAATGATCCGGAAATACGAGGCCTTCGCGGGTCCCATCATCCTGGTGACCATGGCTGCGATTGCAGTGTGGGTCTTCATCGAGGCTGGCGGAGCAATCCAATGGAGCGGCATCAAGGGACTCGAGGGTGCGGACATGTGGCTCACAATCTTCGCCGGTGGCGCATTGTGGGTTTCCATCTACGGAACGTTCGTCCTGAACTTCTGCGATTTCACCAGGTCCTCTGTCTCCAGGAAGTCCATCGTCAAGGGCAACTTCTGGGGCATCCCCATCAACATGCTGGTATTCGGCGCAATCGTGGTGGTCATGGCAGGCGGGCAGTACAAGATCAATGGAACAGTCATCGAGAGCCCGTCGGACATCGTCCAGAGCATTCCTAATACTCTGTTGCTGGTCCTGGCTTGCCTTGCCCTGCTGATCCTAACCATCGCCGTGAACCTGATGGCCAACTTCGTGGCACCCGTCTACGCGCTGACCAACCTTTTCCCGCGGCATCTGAACTTCCGCAAGGCAGCCTGGGTCAGCGGCACCATCGGCCTCATCATCCTGCCGTGGAACCTCTACAACAACCCGATCGTCATCGTGTATTTCCTCGGTGGCCTGGGCGCTCTTCTCGGTCCGCTGTTCGGTGTGGTCATGGCCGATTACTGGCTGGTCCGTCGAGGCAAGGTCAATGTCCCAGAGCTCTACACCGATGATCCCAAGGGCGCGTACTTCTACAAGCGTGGCGTGAACCCCAAGGCCATCATCGCCATGCTTCCTGCGGCCGCCCTGGCCATTGCCATTGCCTTCATCCCGGGACTGGCTGCCGCGGCACCATTCGCCTGGTTCATCGGAGCCGGCGTCGCCGCGCTCACGTTCTTCGCTGTTGCTGACAAGAAGCACATCCACGAGGACGTCTCCGGCGAGCCGATCGCCGTCGCCAGCACTCACTAGCCCACCCTATGATCAGGCACCACCCGTCCTCCCCGGTCCAAGGGGCAAGGGCGGGCGCTGCCGTTGAGAGGAAACCATGCGCATTCTTGTGGCAAACGTGAACACCACCCAGTCCATGACTGATTCCATTGCCGCCCAGGCCCGGGCTGCTGCAGCTCCCGGCACTGAGATCGTCGGCATCACTCCGCGTTTTGGCGCCGATTCCTGCGAGGGCAACTTCGAGAGCTACCTTGCCGCTATCGCCGTGATGGACGCGGTGGTCAACTATCCCGAACCCTTCGACGCCGTCATCCAGGCCGGCTACGGCGAGCACGGCCGCGAAGGGTTGCAGGAGCTCCTCGATGTCCCGGTCGTGGATATCACCGAGGCTGCTGCAAGCACTGCGATGTTCCTTGGCCACAAGTACTCCGTGGTTACTACATTGGACCGAGCCGTCCCCTTGATTGAGGACCGCCTCAAGCTTGCTGGGCTGGAGGCGCGCTGCGCTTCAGTCCGCGCCAGCGGCATGGCCGTGCTGGAACTCGAGGAACATCCGGACCGTGCCGTCGAGGCAATCGTGGGCCAGGCCGAGCAGGCTGTTCTTCAAGACAAGGCCGAGGTGATTGTCCTTGGCTGCGGTGGCATGGCTGGCCTCGATGAGAAGGTCCGGCAGCGCACTGGCGTCCCGGTGGTCGATGGGGTGGCGGCGGCCGTTACCATCGCTGAGTCCTTGGTCAGGCTTGGCCTCACGACGTCCAAGGTCCGCACCTATGCAACGCCGCGTCCGAAGACTGTCATAGGCTGGCCAATAACTGGAGCCCAGCCCCCTGCAGCCCAGCCCCCTGCAGCCCAGCCCCCTGCAGCCCAGCCGCCTGCACAGCAGTCCGCAGAAGCAGCGCACTGATTCTGCTTGCAGAGGCTGTGTTGAACGCGATTCCCCGAAAGGCGACCACATGACTGACCCACGCCCGCCCGCAGACCAGAAGGTCGCCGTCGTAACCGGTGCCGGTTCCGGCATTGGGAGGGCCGTTGCGCGGCTCATGCTCGCCGAGGGATACCGCGTGGCGTTGGCAGGCCGCCGCGAGGCGCAACTGCTTGAGACGGCTGGTGGCCACACGGACGCGCTGGCGGTGCCATGCGATGTGACGGTGCCCGACGACGTCGCCCGCCTTTTCGCCGCGGTCCGCGAGCGCTGGGGCCGGGTTGATGTGCTGTTCAACAATGCGGGCATCTTCGGGCCTGCCGGCGACGTGGGCGAGATCAACGTCGACGAGTGGGAAGCCACGCTGCGCGTCAATGTCACGGGCTCCATGCTCTGCGCCGCGGAGGCTGTGAGGACCATGAAGGCACAGGAGCCGCAGGGTGGCCGCATCATCAACAACGGCTCCATTTCTGCGCATTCGCCCAGGCCCAGATCCGTGGCGTACACGGTGACGAAGCACGCGATGACCGGTTTGACCAAGAGTATTGAGCTGGATGGTCGCGGGTTTGGCATCACGTGTGGGCAGATCGATATCGGAAACACCCGGACCGAGATCATGGACACCATCGGAGTCGGCTCAGGCGCGCTCCAGGCGGACGGCAGCCGCCGTGTGGAGCCGATGTTCCCCGTGGAGGACGCTGCGCGTGCGGTGCTCATGATGGCCAACATGCCTGCATCGGCCAACGTTGGTTCCCTGGTGGTGACAGCCGCCGGCATGCCGTTCGTAGGCCGCGGCTAGGTTGAGTGGCGCCTGCGTGTGCCGTCCTGACCTTCTTTGCTTCAAGTTCGCCCACGGCACGCCCATATTTTGGGCGTGCCGTGGGTTTTTCCATGTCAAAAGAGGTCAGGAAGCCACTTTCATCCGGCTTCGCAGCAAAATGTGACTTTCCGCAATATGGAAATTCAATTTCCCCTTGCGGAATGATGTGAGCGGGATTACATTGAAAACAACCCCCAAATGTGGGGCTGTTCCCAACTGATTGGTTCAGATCAATGAAGATCCCAGACTCTGCGGCGCTGAAGGCGAGTTCGGCCCCGCTGAAGAAGAAGCCACTGTACAAGTCGCTCTTTTTTCAAATCCTGATCGCCGTCGTCGCAGGTGTGCTTATCGGTCATTTTTGGCCGAACATCGGGTCCACCCTCCGGCCGCTGGGTGATGGATTCATTCAACTCATCAAGATGATCATCGCCCCGCTGATTTTCCTCGTGATCGTCACGGGCATCTCGGCAGTCGGCGACGTCAAGGCGGTCGGAAGGGTCGGAGTCAAAGCACTCCTCTACTTCACCTGCGCCACTCTCTTCGCCCTGGTCTTCGGACTCATTGTGGGCAACATCGTTCAGCCCGGTGCTGGCCTGAACATCGATCCCTCCACGCTCTCCCAGGAAGCCGTTGATGCAAAGACAGGCCACGCGGTTCCCAAGGACGCTGCTGCCTTCCTGCTGGACGTCATCCCAAGCAGTGTGATCGGTGCCTTTGCCAGCAACAGCCTGCTCCAGGTGCTGTTCTTCTCCGTCTTCTTTGGTGCCGCGATCGTGGTCATTGGCCGCCAGCGTTGCCTGCCGGTGATCAGCCTCATGGAGACCGTTCTGGAGCTGATCTTCAAGATCATGTCCTGGATCATGAAGGTCGCTCCCATCGGTGCCTTCGGCGCCATGGCCTTCATCATCGGCCAGTACGGGCTTGGCACGCTTGGCACGTATGCGCTTCTCATCGCATCCTGCTACGGAGCCGCCGTCGTCTTTATCGGCCTGCTGTTCCTGGTGGCCTGGGGCTTCGCCCGCGTTCCGCTGTGGCACTTCCTGAAGTACACCCGCGAGGAATTCCTGCTTGCGCTTGGCACCGCCTCCACTGAAGCGGTCATGCCGCGTATCATGACCAAGCTGACCAATGCCGGCTGCTCCCGGGCAACCACCGGCCTGGTGGTCCCCACGGGCTACTCCTTCAACCTAGACGGTGCAGCGATCTACCTTTCCATATCGCTGCTGTTCCTGGCGCAGGCGTTCGGCCACCACCTCGACCTCGGCCAGCAACTGGCTGCGCTGGGTGTGCTGCTGCTGACCTCCAAGGGCATGGCAGGCGTTCCGGGCTCATCGTTCCTGGCCCTCTCGGCCACGGCTGCGGCCCTCGGCATCTTCCCCGTGGCCGGCGTCGCGCTCCTCCTCGGAGCCGATCGCCTCATGGACTCCATGCGCGTGGTGGTCAACCTGCTGGGTAACTGCGTAGCCACCTTCGTGGTAGCCAAGTGGGAAGGCCAGTTCGATCGCAGCGTCATGGTCCGTGCCTTCAATGGCGAGATTACCAACGAGGATTCGGCCATCATGCTCGGTCAGGAGGAAGTCTTCGAGGAACAGGAACTCGAACGCCTCAGCGAAGGCCATCACCCCTCACCGAAATTCCGTGGCGGTCCAACCGCGGACGAAATTCCGCAATTCGAGATGAGCAAGCCCGGGCAGCCAACCAACCCGGTCTGCCCGGACTAATTACATAGTTTTGTGTATGGCTGATGCCCTTAAGACGCGGTCTTGAGGGCATCAGCCGTACACAAACCCGTTAAAGGGGGAGCAGTTCAGAGAGGTCGGCGCGCAGCCCGGACGCGGCAACCCGCCCGGCGTCGACGGCGTCCGCCCACGAAAGCTGGCCGGTTACCAGCTCAAGCCAGGTTGCGGCGTCGCACTCTATGACGTTCGGGGGCGTGCCACGCGTGTGGCGGGGCCCCTCCACGCACTGGGTGACGCCGTAGGGCGGGACGCGGACCTCCACCGAGTTGCCGGGCGCACGGGCGGTGACTTCCTCGAGTGAGTAGCGGACCGCCGTCGCAATCAAAGAGCGCGACGGCGGGGTCGCGTCTTCAACCGCGGGGCCGACGGCGGATTGCCAGGCTGCCAGCGCTGCGCGGCCCTCGTCGACGTCGATGCGGCGTCGTGCAACTGCCATGGTTTCTTTCCTTATATAACTAGGTGGGTCAGTAACTGGCCGGCTTAGTCGAGCATCGCGGACACGGCGTGGCCCAGACGGATCTTGCCCACTGGCCGGCCGCCGCCCAGCACGGGTTCAACCACGCGTTCCAGGACGTTGGAAACCGCGGGAATGTCCACCGCGCCACTGACGGCAAGAAGGGTCAAGCCAACCAGGGACGTAGCGCGTAGGTTGCCGTCCAGCATCTTGACCGCCACTGTAGCGCCGGTGGAAGTGGCAAGGACCAGGACCCCTTCGGCGCCGATCTTTGCCAGGACGTCCAGCTCTTCCATGACGATCGTGTTTGACTCGCCCTTGCCCTGAACCGCCCACGGGTAGTCCAGCATGGAGGTGGCGATCGTGGCGGCGCGTGCGTTCGAGGAGGAATCGCCGGGTGACTTCGCCAACCGGGAATACGCCCGGGCCAGTCCGGTCAGCGAGATCGCCGCAACTGGTGCCCCGCAGCCATCGATGCCCAGGTGGGAGATCGTTTCGCCGCTGTATTCCTCGATCACGGACCGGACGCGCTGCTGGAGTGGGTGATTCGGCTCAAGGTAGCTGCGAAGGTCCCAGCCGTTTTCCGTGCATGCCCAGAGGAAAGCCGCGTGCTTCCCGGAGCAATTGAAAGCGAGCTTGGTCTGGCCGCGCTCAGAGCGGACCAGCCAATTGCGGGCGGTTTCGTCCTGCGGCCAGGCTGTGGGGCACTGAAGCTGATCCTCGCGCACGCCTGCCGCTTTAAGCATTCCCTCCACGACGTCCATGTGGTCCAGTGAACCGGTGTGGCTTCCGCACGCGACAGCCACCTGCGCGCCCCGGAGCGGGACACCGGACTGCATGGCGGCGAGGGTTTGGAATGGTTTCAGGGTGGACCGGGCCAGGATGGGAGCGTCGATATCACCCAGCCGGGTGACCACGCTTCCGTCACCGGCAAGGACGACGGCAGCACCGATGTGCCGGGACTCGATAAAGCCACTGCGTTCGATGACTGCCAGTTCGACGGCGGACTCAACCTTGAACGTTTCATGCGAACTCATGGGCATGAGCCAAGTCTAGGGCGCGACGACTGTGTTACCCGGTCACATGCGAGGTCCGGGCGCGGTCCCGGATCCGGTCATCCGTTGCCGGGGGACGACACAGCTTAGGCCCCGCGCCCTACACAAAGTACCCTTGAAGACTGTGAAGGTACTCGTCATTGGCCCAGGCGGCCGCGAACACGCCATTGTCCGCTCTCTGCTTGAAGATCCCAACGTTTCCGAGGTCCATGCGGCTCCGGGCAACGCGGGCATCAGCAAACTCGTTCCCACGCACGCAATTGACGGGAACAACCCGGAAGCCGTGTCCGCACTCGCCACCAAGCTGGCCGTGGACCTGGTTGTCGTCGGTCCGGAGGCTCCCTTGGCCGCCGGTGTGTCGGACGCCGTCCGTGCAGCCGGCATCCCGGTCTTTGGACCCAGCAAAGAAGCAGCCCAGCTCGAAGCGTCCAAGGCCTTCGCCAAGCAGATCATGGCTGAAGCCGGTGTTCCCACGGCCATGGCCCGTGTTGCCACCAATGCCGAGGAAGCCGCCGATGCCCTGGCTACGTTCGGCGCCCCGTACGTTGTTAAGGACGACGGCCTCGCCGCGGGCAAGGGCGTTGTAGTCACCAACGACCGCGAGGAAGCACTCGCTCACGCGCAGGCTTGCTTCGACGCCGGTGGAAGCGTGGTCATCGAGGAGTTCCTCGACGGCCCCGAGGTCTCCCTGTTCGTCCTCTGCGACGGCCGCACTACGGTTCCGTTGTCTCCTGCACAGGACTTCAAGCGCATCTTCGACAACGACGAAGGCCCCAACACCGGCGGCATGGGTGCCTACACCCCGCTCGAGTGGGCACCGGCAGGCCTGGTCCAGGAAGTCATCGACCGCGTGGCCCAGCCCACCGTGGATGAGATGGCCCGCCGCGGCACCCCCTTTATCGGTGTGCTCTACTGCGGCCTCGCCCTTACCTCGCGCGGAACGCGCGTCATCGAGTTCAACGTACGCTTTGGCGATCCCGAGACGCAGGCAGTCCTTGCACGCCTCAAGACCCCGCTAGGTGCCCTGCTTCTGGCAGCTGCCAAGGGCGAACTGGACACCGCTGAAGAGCTGCGCTGGTCCAAGGACACGGCAGTCGCCGTCGTCGTGGCCGCCGAAAACTACCCTGACGCTCCCCGCACTGGCGATCGCATCCGCGGACTGAAGAAGGTGGACGAGCTCGATGGCGTCCACGTTGTCCATGCAGGCACCAAGCTGGACGAGGAAGGCAAAGTGGTTTCGGCCGGCGGCCGCGTCCTCGCGGTGGTCGCGCTCGGTTCAGATCTGGTGGAGGCCCGCGAAAAAGCGTACGACGGCGTGGAGCTGGTTCAGCTTGAAGGCGCACAGTTCCGCACGGACATCGGAGGCAAGGCCGCCCGCGGCGAAATCCGCGTGCCCTATGCAGCCACCGGAACCATCCCGAAAGTACAGGCCTGAGCATGACTGATTCCCTGCCCACAGGCGGTTTCAAAACCGAGACCCTGCAGCTTCCCGGCTGGACTCACGTGTATTCCGGCAAGGTTCGCGACCTCTACGTCCCAACCGATGAATCCATCACGGAAAAGGTCGGCCAGGAATGCGTACTGGTGGTTGCCAGCGATCGCATCAGTGCTTATGACCATGTCCTGAGCAGCGAAATCCCGGACAAAGGCCGCATCCTTACACAGCTGAGCCTGTGGTGGTTCGATCAGTTGGATGTTGAGCACCACGTGCTGGCGTCAACCGTTGAGGGTGGCGTTCCCGCGGCCGTCGAGGGCCGCGCCATGATCTGCAAGAAACTGGAGATGTTCCCGGTGGAGTGCATCGCCCGCGGCTACCTCACGGGTTCCGGCCTGGCGGAGTACAAGGAGTCCCGCACGGTCTGCAACATTCCGCTTCCCGAAGGGCTTGTTGACGGTTCCCGCTTGGAGAAGGCCCTGTTTACGCCATCTGCAAAGGCCGACGTGGGCGAGCACGACGTCAACATCACCTATGACGACGTCGTGGCCATGGTCGGCGACGACATCGCGGCCCGTCTCAGCGAACTCACGCTGAAGATCTACACCCGCGCCGAGGAGATCGCCCGTGAACGGGGCATTATCCTGGCCGATACCAAGGTGGAGTTCGGCCTCGATACATACACGGGCATCATCACCTTGGGCGATGAAGTCCTCACCCCGGACTCCTCCCGTTTCTGGGACGCCTCCACCTATGCGCCGGGCAAGTCGCAGCCGTCGTATGACAAGCAGTACGTCCGTGACTGGCTGACCTCCGCCGAGTCCGGTTGGGACAAATCCTCGGACACGCCACCGCCAGCCTTGCCTGCGGAAGTCGTGGAGCGGACCCGTGCCCGCTACGTGGAAGCCTACGAGAAACTGACGGGGCGCACGTTCGCCTAAGCTTCACAACGTTCATAACGCAGGCAGCCCCGGACCGCGAAGGTCCGGGGCTGCCTGCGTTGGACGCTAACTGGCTTCGGAGTGCTCCGTGTGCTCAGGGTACGTGGCTGCGGCGCGGCGTTCCGCGAGGCGGATCTCCAGGACCGCATCCATGGCTTGCTGCACCCGGTCCGATGCGCCGGCTGCACTGAAGTCGTTCTGGGCCTCTTCCAGATAGTGCAGCGCTTCCGTGGTTTCACCGGCGGCCTTCAAGGACTTGCCCAGCAGCAGCGAAACTTCACCAGCCGTGTGGCGGGCCAACACCTTGCGGTCCTTGTAGATCTCGCGAAGCTTGTCCACCGCGGCCGGAATATCGCCCGTCAGGTATAGCCAACGGGCGCGGATGAAGGCCACTTCCAACTGGTCCGTCTTGTTTCCGCCGACGATGGATAGCGCGAGCTCGGCACGTTCAATCGCGGACAGGGTTTCGGGCTCAACAATGCCGGAGGACAACCTGACAGCAGCCGATGCCTTGTTGAAACGGGCCCACAGTTCGATGTCGTTGGCGGGGGAGAGCAGCTTGGCCGCGCGCTCGTGGTGTTTGATGCCCTCCACGTAGTCGTGGCGCATGAAAGCAACGTTGCCCACCACCCACGCGACTTCGCCGGCCAGCTGTGACATGGAGTGCTCGTCCATGTGCTCGATCATCGTAAGGCAGTACTGCCATGCTTCGTCCAGCTTGCCGCTCTCCGCGAGGGCGCCGATCAGCGCGCGGTGCGCACCGATGATCAGCGTGGATCCCTTGGGCAGCTGCTCGCTCAGCTGCACGGCTTTCTTTGCATGCTCGACGGCGGTGGCCAGCTGACCTTGTCCGTGACAGACTGCGGCGAGCATCTGCCAGGCCCGCACGCCAAGGCCCGCGGATTCCGTGGCCATGGGATGTTCCAGCAAGTGCTCAACAATCTGCTGGCATTCCTTGAGCTGGCCTTGCTTCATCACACACTCGGCCTGCATGTAGGTCATATTCCACCAGGCGCTGTTGTTCTTTGCCTCGAGGGCGATCTGTGCGGCGGTGGCTGCATGGCTTGCTGCGAGCTGGTAATCGCGTAGGTCCCAGGCTTGCCGTGCGTACAAGCCGGCCAGCACGTACTCGGCATCGCTAACGGAAACGGGTTGGCTCCAGGCTTCCAGAGCCTTTGGAGCCAGCTCCAGCCTGCGCGCCAGCTCTTCGATGACCTCGGCAGTAGGCTCGCGCCTACCTGTTTCAAGCAGCGAAATGTAGCTCGGGGAATACAGGTTTTTGCCCAGTTCTGCCTGCGTCAACCCGCGTTCGAGCCGTTCGGCACGTAGCTTCTCGCCGAATCCGTTTCCCACGGGGTCCTCCTACAGGTGTCTTTTCACCAAAACCTTGACAGTCTCTGTGGAAAACATTTTACAATGTATGTCAACAGGGACCGTGCAATTTCCGTAACGAATCCGACTCGCATTGGGGAACAATATGTTCAAGAAAATGGCCGCTTCTGTGGCCTTGGCAGGCGCTCTCGCTTTTACGGTTGCGGCTCCCGCAGTCGTCTCGGCTGCTGCGGCGGCAGACTCCAGCACGGTAAGTGCTATTGGTAACTGGCCCGATCCTATGCGGTCCGGCACCACAACGGTACCTACCACGTCTTCCATCGGCAATTGGCCGGATCCTATGTAAATCAGTAGTACTGCTGGAAACCCCGGAGCGTGACGAGCGATGCTCCGGGGTTTTCTTTTGCCCCTTTACAAGGGGGCAGGTTAACAGGCCGGTGGCGGCGACACCCATATTCGCCCAAGCACCAGAAACGGGTTGGCGACACCCGTATGTCGGTGTCGCATGCAGGGATGTGTGGCGGTTGTGAAGTTGCGCGTCATTGGTAGAAGCTCGAATAGATCCGGACAAACGAAAAATGGCGCCGATTCCTCGGCGCCATTTTCGTGTTTGGTCGGGATGACAGGATTTGAACCTGCGACCTCTTCGTCCCGAACGAAGCGCGCTACCAAGCTGCGCTACATCCCGATCCGCTGCGAAAGCAACTGTTCAAGGATAGCTGAATCACTGCGGGATGCGAAATCGAGGAGGGGGTGTCACTCCTCACACGAGCGAGTCCCGCCATGCTCCGTGGAGCCGGGCAAACTGGCCGCCACCAGTGATCAGTTCCGCCGGTGTTCCGTCCTCAACAATCCGTCCATCGTGGACCACCAGTACCCTGTCTGCCGTCTCCACAGTGGAGAGACGGTGGGCAATGATGATGGCGGTGCGGGCAGCGTTCTGGCCAGCGACACCCTCCAGAAGGTGGGCGAGCCCTGCCTGAACCATCCGTTCGGAAGGAATATCCAGGGAGGATGTTGCTTCATCCAGGATCAGGACAGCAGGCGCGGCGAGGAAAGCCCGGGCGAATCCGATCAGTTGGCGCTGGCCCGATGAGACGCGCCCTCCGCGCTTATTGACATCCGTGTCATATCCCTCGGGCAAACTCATGATGAATTCATGCGCGCCCACTGCTTTAGCCGCAGCCTCCACTTCTTCACGCGAAGCTTCGGGCCGGCCCAGCGCAATGTTCTCAGCCACGGAGCCGCTGAAAAGGAAGGCTTCCTGCGTCACCATGACCACTGCCCGGCGAAGGTCGGTAGTAGCAAGGTCGCGGAGGTCAACGCCGTCCAAAGTGATGGCGCCGGACGTGACGTCGTAGAAGCGCGCAACGAGTTTGGCCAAGGTGGATTTACCGGCGCCCGTCTGTCCAACCAAGGCAACAGTTTGGCCAGCCGGAATGTGCAGGTCCAGTTTGGGCACAACCACCTTGCCATCGCTGTACCCGAACTGCACGCCCCTGAAGTCGATCTCGCCGCGCGAACTCTTCAGCGGGACAGGATTCTTTGGCGGCCGGACGGTGGGCACTTCCTCCAGGAGCCCGGATACTTTTTCCAGTGCCGCCTGTGCGCTCTGGAAGGAGTTGTAGAACATGGCCATCTGGTCCACCGGCTGGAAGAAGCGCTTGGTGGACAGGATAAGGGCCAGAAGGACGCCTACGGCGAGGTCACCGCTGAGCACCCTGAACCCGCCGAACAACAGGACCGCCGCCACACACACGTTGCCGATCAGCACCAGTCCAGGCTGGAAGATGCCGTTGAGGTTGATGGAGCGGACGGTGTTCTTGCGGTAGTCCTCAGCCAACGCACCATAGCGGTCAGCGTTCTCGCGCTCCTTGCGGAAGGCCTTCACTGCACGGATGCCGGTCATGGTCTCCACGAAGTGTACGATCAACCGCGCTGAAACAACCCGGGATTCCCGGAACGCGATCTGTGAATGCTTTTGGTACCAGCGCGCGAGCAAGAACATGGGCACACCCGCCGCAAGCATGATCAATCCACTGCGCCAGTCCAAGGCAAACACCGTGAAGGCAGTGAAGAGCATAAACAGCATGCCCGACGCCAGGGAGCTCACACCGGAGTCCAACAATTCCCGGAGCGCCTCAAGATCCGAGGTTTGACGGGCGATGATGCGGCCGGACGTGTACTTCTCATGGAATTCCAGGCTCAACCGCTGGGTGTGCCTGAACACGCGGACCCGGAGGTCCAACAGCATGGCCTGGCTCAGTTGGGCCGTGGACGTTACATACAGGGCTGTCATTGCGGCCGTGGCGACCGCTGCGGCCAAGTACAACGCACCGGCGAGTACAAGCGGGCCGTTGTCACCGGCTTGCAAAGCGGGCAACGCGGCGTCGATGCCAAAGGCGATCAGGGCTGGCCCGGCCACCCGGGTGAGCTGCGAAACCACCACCATCACGATCGTCATCCAGAAACGCAGCCGCACCGGGCGGATCAGCGAGGCAAGCAAGGTCAGCGACCGGCGTCGTACTGCTTTGCTGTCCGCTTTGGTCAGGAGCGTGTTGTCCTCGTTGGCAGTTCCAAAAGTTGTGGCGCTCACCGGCGGGCCTCCTGGGCGTCTTCGAGCTCGTCCAGTTCACTGTCCAGGTCCCTCGGACCCGTATCCAGGCTTGCGATGACGTAACGGTAATGTGGGTTTTCAGCCAACAGTTCCGTGTGGGTCCCGACGGCGGTGATGGTTCCGTTTTCGAGCAAGGCGACCCGGTCCGCCAATGCCACCGTGGAAGGACGGTGCGCGACGATCAGCGTGGTCGTCTTGTGCAGGACCTCACGCAGACGGGCTTCCACGCGCTCTTCGGTGTTCACGTCCAGCGCGGAGAGGGGATCGTCCAGGACCAGGACTTTCGGCTTCGCGGCGATGGCCCGGGCGAGGGCGATGCGCTGCCGCTGGCCACCGGACAGGCTCAAGCCTTCCTCGCCAATCAGCGTGTCTACACCTTCCGGCAAAGAGTACGCGAAGTGGGCCTGGGCTACGTCCAAGGCTTCATCCAGGGCTGCGTCGCTGGGCTCAGGGGCGCCGAGCAGGACGTTGTCCCGTACTGAGCTGGAGAACAGTGTGGTGTCCTCGAAAGCGACCGCCACGATCCGGCGGAGTTCCTCAATGTCGTAATCGCGGACGTCGACGCCATCGATGCTCACGACGCCCTCCGTGACGTCGTATAGACGCGGCACCAGTTGGAGTAAGGCGCTCTTGCCACTGCCGGTAATGCCCACCAGCGCCATTGTTTCGCCCGGCCGAATGTCCAGGGTGACGTCGTGCAGGAGCGTCCCGCCGTCGTCGAATCCGAAGCCCGCATGCTCAAAGCGGAGGGCGCCCTTCACGGTCAACGGCACTACGGGCTGGGCCGGCGAGGTGATGGTGTTCTCGGTATCCATGACTTCGAAGTGTCGGTCCAGCGCAGTCTTGGCAGTGAGCGCCATGGCCAGGAGCATGCCCGAAAATTCCACGGGAGTAGCCACGACGGCAGCAGTCGCGAAGAACGCAACAAGCGAACCGATACTCAGCTGGCCGCTGGCCGCGAGCATGATGCCCACCACCAGGCCGACGCCCAGCGCCAACTCAGGCAGCAACGTGACCACCAGCGTGAAACCGGCTTGCTGCTTGGCCTTGGCGATTTCGGTCTGGCGCAGCTCTTCTGCCTGGCCGTTGAAATTCTCCAGCGCTTCGCGGCTGCGGCCGAAAGCCTTCAAGACGCGGATGCCGTGAACGGACTCTTCCACGGTGGTAGCGAGGTCGCCCGCCTGGTCCTGACTGAGGCGCGTGACCAGGCTGAAGCGGCGGCGGAAGCGGAAGGAGTTGACCATGATCGGCACCGCCGCGCCAAGGAAGATCAGCGCCAACTGCCAACTCATGGAGAACATAACTCCGACGCCAATGATCACCGTCAACGTGGTGACCACCAGCATGATTGCCCCGAACGCCATCCAGCGGCGCAAAAAGCTCAGGTCCGTCATGGCCCGGGACAGCAACTGCCCGGAACCCCAGCGGTCATGGAAAGACACTGTGAGTTTCTGGAGGTGACCATACAGCGATACGCGCATCCTGGTCTCAACCGTGGTGGCCGGGTTGATCACGAACTGCCGCCGCAAGGCCACAAGTCCGGCCTCAGCCACACCAAGCGCAAGAATCACGACGGCGGCAATCCAGACGGCGCCTGGGTCACCGCCGGGTTGCAGCGAGTTGTTGACCAAAACACGCAACACTTGCGGGATGGTCAGCGCGACGATGCTGGCGAGCAGGGCGCAGAGGAGGCCCATGAAAAGCCGGGGGAGGATGGGCCGCACATGAGGGTACAGGCGGCCGACGGATGTGAAGAATGACGTTTGTTTGGACATGCCCGCTTCTCAACAGCTGGATCTTCAGATGGTGCGGAGGTAGTTTCCCGTAGCAACTACCCTATGCCATGCCGTGATTCGTTTCACAGGACCACACTTTGCTATGTGGAAAGTTCCCCAGTTATTGAGGTTCGTAATGGTCCGTGAGGTTTTAGCTGCGGGCCGTGAGGGTGAGCAGTACCGCTTCCGGGCGGCAAGCGATCCGAACGGGGGCGTAGCGCGAGGTGCCAATGCCGCCTGAGACGTTCACCGGCGTCGTGAATCCGTCGCTTTCCCAATCGTGGAGGCCCTTGGCCCGCCAGGTCGGGAGATCGCAATTGGAGACGAGAGCGCCGTAACCAGGGATGCAGATCTGGCCGCCGTGGGTATGACCGGCGAGGATCAGATCGGCCTCGGCTTCGGTGAAGTGGTCCAGCACGCGTTGGTACGGCGCATGGATAACGGCGACCCTGAGGTGCGGACGGGCATCCTGGTTCACGGTGCCACGGGGCCAACCGGCATAACGTTCGCGCTTCAAGTGGGGATCATCGACGCCCGAGAAATCGAAACGCAGGCCATTCAGCACCACCGACTGGGCGCGGTTTGTGAGGTCGATCCAGCCTCCCATGCCGAACGCAGACCGCAACCTGGGCCAGTCGAGCTTGATCGGGTCGGTCCTGAGCTTCGACGGTCCGCGGAAGTAGCCGGCAGGGTTCTTGATTCTGGGCGCGTAGTAGTCGTTGGAGCCCGGGACGAAGACGCCGGGAAATTCCATGAGGGGCCGGAGCGCGGTAATCAGCGGATCGACGGCCTGTGCGTGGCTGAGGTTGTCGCCTGTGTTGACCACAAGATCGGGCTTCAAATCGACTAAAGACTGCAGCCACTGGGTTTTCTTGTCCTGTCCCGGAACGAAATGGATATCGCTCAGGTGCAGTACGCGGAACGGCTCCGAACCTTCGGGGAGGATGGGGAGAGTCTCATGGCGGACTTCGAACTGGTCCTTTTCCCACCAACCGTATGCAGCAGCTGCCGCGCCGGCAGTGGCACCGAGGGCCGTAGTGACGGCGAAACCGCGCCCGATAGTGCGGACGCGGTTTGCCAGGGAATCACCGAAGGTCACGGCTAATCCTTGCCAGGGCCGTTGCCGTTGCCATTCCCGGTATTGCCACCGTTGCCGGTAGGGGCAGGCGAGGGGGCGGGATTGTTCTGCGTGGGTGCTGGCGCCGTACTGCGCTGTGGAGCAGGGGCTCCGAGGAGGTTGGACGGCGGCTGCTGGAACGGGTTGGTTCCATATGCAGGGGCTACGGACAGCATGTAGTTGGTGAACTGCGGACCAGCAATCATGTAACCGTCGATGGACTGGTAGAACTTGCCGTTGACGGTCAGGTTACGACCGGGACGCTTCTGGTCGCCCAGGGGGTCACCGAACCAGGAAGCCGTTGCCAACCCGGTGGTGTAGCCGACGACCCAGGTGGAACCGTTGGTGTCGTTGGTACCGGTCTTGGCGGCTACCGGGAAGTTGTTTCGGGTGGAAAGAGCCGGCCGGATCAGTGAACCCGAACCGGCGTTCAAGACTTCCTGCATGGCATACGCCACGCCCCGGGCAACTTCAGGTTTGACGGCATCCTTGCAGTTGGACGATTGCGCCGGGAGATCGGCACCCGACTGGTCCTTTACCGAGGTGATGGCGATTGGCTGGCAGTACTTGCCATCGGCAGCGAACGTGGCGAAGGCGCTGGCCATGGTGAGGGGCGCAGTCTGGGTGGAACCAATGAGGTTACCCAGAGTGGTCATGGGCACCTTCGGATTGGGATCCGTGATCTTGCCGGCATCATCCCGGGCGGGCAGGCCGCCATGGATGCCCGTGGCATCAACAATGCCCTGGATGCCACACAGGTCCAGCTGGGAAGCCGACGCAAAGGTGGCTGTGTTGATGGAGTTCATGAGGCCGTAGAGGACCGTCATGTTTCTGTAGTAACCCTCGTCGGAGTTCTGCAGGTCGAAAGTGCCGTTGGTGGCGTCATACCAGCCAACAGTGGGGGCAGGACAGGTGTTTCTCCACCGGAAGTTCTGGGGGTACCTACGGACCGAAGCGTTGATGGTCGTATTCATTGACTTGCCCTCGTTCAGCCATTCAGCGAACGTAAACGGCTTCATCGTAGAGCCGGGCTGGAAGCCACCAATGCCGTTGAGGTCGTTGCCCTCGGCATCGAGCACGTCCACATTGAAGTTCTGGGTCTGATCGAACTTGCCCTCTTGAGGGAGCCAAACAGTGTTCTGGGCCATGCTTACGATCTGGCCGGTGCCCGGCTGGACCGAGACGATCGAGGCACCCCACTTGTCCGGATTGGCGCCCGCTGTCCCGTCAACCTGCTGCTGGGCAACGGTCTGCGCGGTGGGATCGAGGGTTGTCCGGATGGTAAGGCCGCCACGCATGACCCGCTTCTCGCGCTCGTCCGAAGTCTCGCCGTACGCAGGGTTGTTCAAGAGCAGGTGCAGCACGTAGTCGCAGAAATACGGAGCCATGGTGGCGTACGCGCAACCCTGGCGTGCGGGGGTGACCTTGGTGGTGACAGGCGTGGCCACCGCTTCGTCGTACTCGGCCTGGGTGATCTTGTGCTGGTTGACCATGGCGGCCAGCACAAGGTCGCGGCGCTTCTTCGAGTTATCCGGGTTGGTGATCGGATCGAAGGCGGACGGGCTGTTCACCAAACCGGCCAGCAAGGCTGCCTGCGGAAGTGTCAGATCCTTGGCAGAAGTGCTGAAGAAGAACTTGGAGGCAGCTTCAATGCCGTAGGCGTCACGGTTGAAGAAGACGATGTTGAGGTAGCCCTCAAGGATCTGCTCCTTGGAGAACTTCTTCTCCAGGGCGATAGCCAACTTCATCTCGCGGAGCTTATCGCCGACACCCTTGTTCAGGCCGTTCAGCTTGACGTCTTCGTCCTTGCCGGACGCGACCAGCGATTCGTTGATGACGTTGTTAACGTATTGCTGCGTAATGGTGGAAGCGCCCTGCTTGTTGCCGCGGGCGGTGCTCACGATGGCTCGCATGATGCCGGTGGTGTCGATGCCGCCGTGTTCATAAAAACGGCTGTCCTCGATAGCGATGACAGCGTCCTTGATGAACGGGCTCATTTGATCCAGCGGAACCTTGGTCCGGTTCTCAGCGTAGATCGATGCAATCGGTGTACCGTCCTTCGCCAGAATCGTTGTGTTCTGGCTCGGCGGGTCCACCTGCAGCTCTGCCGGCAGAGTGTCAAAGAACTGGATTGAACCACTTGCGGCACTGCCCGAAACGGCGGCTGCGGGGACCAAAAGGCCCGCCACCAGGACGCCACAAATCGCGCTCACGCCAAGGAAACCTAAAATCTTTCCGAGGGTGGTGGCAGTGTCGAATATGGGGTTCTTGCGAGTCACCATGTTTTCCACTTTACCGGCAAGGGCTAGGCTTTCTGTCATGACCAAATGGGAGTACGCCACGATTCCGCTCATTATCCACGCCACGAAGCAGATCCTGGACCAGTGGGGCGAGGACGGTTGGGAGCTTGTCCAGGTCGTCGGTGGACCCGATGGCAAAGGCCTTGTTGCATACCTGAAGAGGGAGAAGCAGTAACTATGACAACCCCCGCAGAAACCACGTCTGCCGCGGAATCCGGCGCTCCGACGTCGGCTGTTGAGCAGCGTCTCGCCGAGCTCGGCTTGACCCTTCCAGAGGTCGCCGTACCTGTTGCCGACTACGTGCCGGCCATCGTCTCCGGCAACTACGTTTACACGTCCGGCCAGCTGCCCTTTATTAAGGGCAAACTCGAAGCTACGGGCAAGGTCTCCCTCGGCGAGCTGGGTGCCTCCGACGAGCCCACCGTCGATCCCGAGGACGCCAAGCGTTACGCCGCTATTTGTGCGATCAACGCCCTCGCCGCCGTCAAGAGCGTCATCGGCGACCTCGACCGCATCACCCGCATCGTCAAGGTAGTGGGCTTTGTTGCATCCGAGCCCACTTTTACCGGCCAGCCCGGAGTCATCAATGGTGCCTCCGAACTCCTGGGCCAGGTATTGGGCGACGCCGGCAAGCATGCACGCTCCGCCGTCGGCGTTTCCGTCTTGCCACTCGACTCTCCCGTCGAAGTCGAGCTCATCGCTGAATTCAGCTAAGGAACCGGTTCACACAATTGCCGCAGCTTGCCCGCCGCCTGTTCGCACTCCCTCCGGCACTCGAAGGGGCGGCACGAAACTGGCTTGAGCTCGGCGAGCGGACCCCCAGGGCCGCCCGCTACGCATCATCGGTTGTCCTCTTGCGGGACTCACCCACCGGCCTGGAGACCTGGCTTGGTTACAGGCCAGGCTCCTCGCCGCTGGGTGTCGTTGCGTTCCCCGGTGGGTCCCTGGACCCGTCCGACGACGACCCCGTCGGTTGGTTGGGTCCCTCACCGCAGTATTGGGCCGAGCACTTGGGAACGGACGACGTCGGACTCGCCCGCCGTCACGTGGTGGGCGCCATCCGCGAACTCTTCGAGGAAACCGGCGTCCTCCTTGCCGGCCCCGACGCTTCCTCTACGGTGGAGGCCAACTCCACGGTGGAGTGGATGAAAGCCCGGGAAGCTGTGTCCAGCCAGGAGAAGTCCTTCAGCGAAGTGCTCGCCAAGCGTGGCCTTTCACTGCGCACGGACCTCCTGAAGCCCCTGGTCAACTGGCTTAGCCCCGACTTCGCGCACACCCGTTTCAACACCCGCTATTTCGCCGCTACCGTCCCGGTGAACCAGCAGCCCAGCATCCTGGGCAGCAAGGGGGTCTGGGGTCGCTGGGTGTGCGCCGCGGAAGCCATCGCCCTCCGCGATACCACGGCCCTCGGCGACGAAATAGCCCAGGAAAACACCGTCGGACTCACCCTCGGCCAACTTCTGGTCCCCGGGTCCGAAATCATGCTCGAAAAAATGGCCCATGCCAACGGCTGCATCGCCTACCTGAGCTACAAGCGCAAGGCCCACGTGTACCAACCCAACCTGGTAGACGAAGGCGGAGTGCTGATGCTCGAGGTCGAAGCCGCCAGAACCGTAGCCGGAGAACCGCAGCGGGAGCGCTAGGCCAGTCCGCTGAGCTAGTCAGTCCGTCACCACCCTTTCGGATGTTCTCTCAGATCCTGACGGGTTTTGGACGATGTTCTCTCAGATCCTGACGGGTTTTGGACGATGTTCTCTCACGTCCTGACCGGTTTTGGACGATGTTCTCTCACGTCCTGACCGGTATTGGGCGATGTTCTCTCACGCACGAAGAAAAAAGCCGCCCCAGTTCATCACTGGGGCGGCTTTTCGCTTCGATAAATCAGCGCGAACGCTGACGGAGGCGCTGCATGTCGAGAATGACGACGGCGCGAGCTTCCAGGCGCAGCCAACCGCGCTGGACGAACTCGGCCAGTGCCTTGTTGACGGTTTCGCGGGAAGCGCCAACCAGCTGGGCCAGCTCTTCCTGGGTAAGTTCATGGGCAACCAGGACTCCGTCGGTGGCCGGACGGCCAAAGCGGTCAGCCAGATCCAGGAGTGCCTTGGCAACGCGGCCCGGGACGTCCGAGAAGACGAGGTCGGACAGCGAATCGTTAGTGCGGCGGAGCCGGCGGGCGAGGGCCTGCAGCAGCTGCGCGGAAACCTCGGGACGTGTGCGGAGCAGCGCGTTGAGGCTTTCGTTCTTCAGTCCGGCCAGGCGCGTTTCCGAGACGGCGGTGGCCGTGGCGGTGCGGGGGCTGGGGTCGAACAACGCCATTTCGCCGAAGAGTTCTCCCGGGCCGAGGATGGCCAACAGGGACTCTCGGCCATCGGGGGAGGTGCGGCCGAGCTTTACCTTGCCGGAAACGATGAAGTAAAGCTGGTCACCCTGGTCGCCTTCGCGGAACACCGATGCCCCACGTGAGAGGTCCACCTCGGTGAGTTCGTCCGTCAGCAAGCGGAATGCGTCGTCGTCAAGGGTGGCGAAGAGGGGTGCGCGGCGCAATACCTCGATGTCCATGAAATCTCCTGAATATAAGTTTCGGTCGTGGCGCTCCAGCCATTGTTTCAGAATTTTTAAGCTTCTGTGACGTACTTGGCAGGCGAAACGCTGAAACGGCGCGGTTTTTGTCCTCATTGGCCCCGGTTTGAGGGGCGATTAGACCCGGAGGGCGGACCCATATGGTGACGGGACTAACGGTTTCCTGTCAGGGTGCCCAACTACAATTGGCGCTACCCGGCTACAAGGAGCATTGGTGTTTGGCTTGACCATTTTGGATTTGGCATTGATCTTGATGCTGCTGTCCTACCTGATCTATGGCCTCCGCAATGGCTTCCTGGTGACACTCGGCGGAATTGCCGGTTTTGTGGTTGGTGCGATTGCTGCTTTTGTAGCAGTTCCGCTCGTGAGCGGCTGGGTGAGCGATAGCGGCTGGAGGCTGACCGCCACGGTGGGTGCCGCCGTCGTACTCATTGCTTTAGGCCACGGGCTGGGAACCATGATCGGGCGAAAAGTCCGCCATGCTGTGCGGATCAAGCCGTTGCACGCCGCTGACCGGTTGATTGGTGGCGTTGTCAGCGTGGTGGTTTCGGCGCTGGTGATGTCCATGCTGGCGTTCAGTATCAGTTCGCTGGGCGTGCCGTTCGTCTCGCAGCAGCTGGCTGAATCACGGGTCATTCGATACATCGATTCCTTGACTCCTACGCCGGTCAAAACCACTATGGCCCAGTTGCGATCTACGGTGATCGGCGACGGTATTCCCAAGTTGATTGAAGGCTTCGGCCCAGCGACGCCGGTTCCGGTTCCCAACGAGTCCACTGATACTCCAGCCCTGAACCAGGCTGCCGAGTCCGTACTGAAGATCGCGGGCACGGCCTTTGAATGCGGCCAGAACCAGACGGGTTCCGGATTTGTGGTCTCGCCCGGGCGCGTCGTGACCAATGCGCACGTTGTTGCGGGCGTGTCGCAACCGGTGGTGGAAATTCCCGACGGCGGCGCGTTGCCGGGTCGGGTGGTCTACTTCGACTCCCAGCGGGATATCGCGGTTTTGGCCGTGGACGGACTTTCATCCGCTCCGCTTCCCTTGAGCACCGACCTGGCCGCTGGCAGCCCTGCAGCCTTTGCGGGCTACCCGCACGGTGGTCCGTTCCAGTCCAAACCGGCAACTGTCCAAGGGATTTCGACCATCCTTGTTCCTGATATTTATGGCAGCAATCCTTCCCCGGAATTGGTCTACAAGCTCGCAGGCGACGTCCAACCGGGCAATTCCGGTGGACCACTGCTCACCATGCAAGGGCAGGTAGCCGGTTTGATCTTTGCCAAGACCACCACCGATGCTGCACTTGGCTTTGCACTCACCATGGAGGACATCCAGCCGGTGGCTGCCCAAGCTCCGGGACTTAGCGCTCCGGTTTCGCCCGGGCAGTGCACGCGCAAGTAACTTTGACGGCAATTCCCGGACAATCTCCCAACGCCTATAGATTGGGAGCCATGACTGAAGCCACCCCCGCCACCGAATCTGGTCGCGGCACCATCCTTGTGATCAACGGACCGAACCTTAACCTTTTGGGAACCAGGGAGCCCGAGAAGTACGGGACTTCCACGCTCGCCGACGTCGAGCAGCTTGCCATGTCAGCTGCGGCCGCCCACGGCTTCACGGTGGACTGCGTTCAGTCCAACCACGAAGGGGACCTCCTCGACGCCATCCATGCAGCGCGCGGAACCGCGGCGGGAATCGTCATCAATGCCGGTGCCTTCACACACACGTCAGTGGCACTTCGTGACGCCCTCGCCGCAGTTCAGCTGCCCGCCGTCGAAGTACACATCACCAACGTTCATCAGCGCGAAGAGTTCCGGCACCACTCGTACTTGTCCGGCGTGTGCAACGCGATCATCGTGGGCGCGGGCGTGCTTGGGTACAAGCTGGCCATCGACTACCTGGCTGAAACGGCGTAGTTCGGCGGATGTGATTGAGGATTCCCGGGAACCCGTTGGGATGTGATTGAGGATTCCCGGGAAGCCCTTGGGATGTGAGAGAAGGTTAGAGGGCTGTGAACCGCAGCAAAAGCGCGTGCTCGGGGTTCAACACGGGCATGGGCAGTCCCACCTCACCCAGGAAACGTCCCGTTGCCACAGCACCGTTGGCCAGCCAGGCAACCGGCTGAGCCTCGATGACCGTGTGCCCGTAGTCGGCATCCACCGGGGTCGGGAAGATCGCTTCCACGCGATAGGAACGGGAGGCTTCCAGCCCCGGAATGGCTACACGTCCGGGCTGCTCCGCAAAACCAGTCCTGGTCTTGACCACGGCGAAGAGGGCTGCCGTGGCGCCCACTGCAGTACCGTCGTCGTGCACTCCGGCGTCGGCCACAACACCGTGCAGCATCATCGACTCGTCCGGCACATCTGCCCGCACCATTTTTCCGCTGTGGATCAACCCCCGGTGCTCCTTGTAGAGGGCGATAAAGCGCTTGAGTTCTTCGCGCTCAGCTCCCTGGACTTCGCGGATGTCCCATTCCATGCCGAAGTGCCCGAACAGTGCCGTGATCGCGCGGAACGACAAATCATGCGTGCGGGCCGTGGTGTGCGAGGTGGTGGGTCCAATGTGCCCGCCCACCAACTCCGGGGGTACCACAATGCCGGTCCAGCGCTGGATGGTTTGCCGCTCCAGGGCGTCGTTGCAGTCCGAGGCCCAGATCCGGTCGGTGCGTTCCAGGATCCCGAGGTCCACTCGTGCGCCGCCGGAGGAGCAACTCTCGATCTCGACACCCGGGTGCGCTGCGCGGAGGGCATCGAGGAGCCGGTAGGCGGCAAGGGTTTGTTCATGCACCGACGAACGGCCCGCATGGCCGTGCTCCACGAGGTCCCGGTTTTGGTCCCATTTGAGATAGCTGATGTTGTTTTCCCGCAGCAGGGTGTCCATACGATCAAAAATGTACTGCCAGGCCTCGGGGTTCACGAGGTCGATGATGTGCTGGTGTCGCCATTCAAGCGGCAGCCGGCCTCCGTCCTTGAATGACAGGGCAGATGGCCCAACGATCCACTCGGGATGTGCGCGGGCGATGTCGGAATCGAGGTTCACCATTTCCGGTTCAACCCACAGCCCGAACTCGATCCCGCGGGAGGTCACCGCATCAATCAGGGGTGTCAGGCCTGAAGGCCAGACTGCCTCATCCACGTACCAATCGCCCAGCCCTGCGTGGTCGTCGCGGCGTCCCCGGAACCACCCGTCGTCGAGCACGAACCGCTCAACGCCAAGGTCCGCGGCGGACTCAGCCAGCTCGATCAGGGTCTCCAGGTTGTGGTCGAAGTACACCGCTTCCCAGGTGTTGAGGACAACTGGCCGCGGCTTTCCAGCGACGTCCACGTGATGCGGGCGGGAGCGGAACCAGCTGTAGAAGGCTTCACTGATGCCGTCCAGACCGCGGTCCGAGTAGGCGGCAAACAACGCAGGCGTCGTGTAGCTTTCACCGGGCTGCAGCACTACTTCTGCGGGACCAAGGAGTTCGGACCCGCCGATCATTGTTCGGCCATCGGCCACGTTGTCAGCGAATTGCTCGTGGTTTCCGCTCCACGCCAAGTGTGTGGCCCAGACCTTGCCCTGCCGGTTGCCAAAGCCTGCGGTTCCGGCCGCGAGCAGCAGCGAGGAATCGTGTCCGGTGCGGCCATGCCGGCCAGTGCGGACCCAGGTTCCTTGCTGGATGGCCCTGCGTTGTGGGTGCCGTTCGCGGCACCAGCGGCCAGTGAGGTCCAAAAGCTCGACGGCGTCCGGCGCCACCGGGAGCATCGTTGCCAATTCATCCACTTGGAAGGGCGACGTGGCGTCGTTGGTCACTGTGTGCCGCAGTTCCAACAGCCCGCCCGGGTGCAAGGTGAGGTTGCTCGTGACGGTGATACCGGCGTCGGGATCTGACTGAACGATCACCGCTGACGACCCGTCTTCGGCCGACCCGACGGCGGCGCTGCCGTCCGCCGTCGCACTCACCACGCGCAGCCGTACAGAGAAGTCGTAGCCGGGGACGCCGTCCGTGAAACGGTGTCCGCGCAACCCCGTCCGGCCTTGCCACGAGGAGGAGGCCTGGGGGAGGAGTCCTGCGGGTACGTTGGCATCGATTGCAGAGGGAGGGATGGGCTCATTAAGGATGGAAAGGTCGGGAAGGGCGTCGCCCAGGTCTGCTCCCCAGTGGGATATTTCGGCCTCTCCTCGGTGAGTGCTGATCACCAGGCTGGTACCGGCGGAACGGAGATGGAGCGGGTGCATGGGTTGAGTCGCTTTCAAAGATGGCGGGTGGGGCGCTGGGTGGACTTGTGAGGCCTGCTTTGCGGCCCGAATGGGTATTTATTCGCGCAGGGCAGGCCTCACAACGGGACGTTTTACTTGAAGAGGGCGTTCACCTGGTTGTTGGCTTCCGTCAATGAAGACGCAGGCTTCTTGCCGGAGAGCACTGCATCCATGGCGGGCTTCATGATGCCATCGACCTTTGCAGCCTTGTCCGCGATCGGGAAGAGGAACGTGGTGCCCTCCTTCACGTGTGTGGTGAAGGCGGAAACGTCGGTGCCCTTGTCGGCGAAGGCCTTGGCGGCGATTTCCGAAGAGCTGCTGATGGCAGGGAAGACTACGGCCTTGCTGGCTACAACGTCCTGGCAGGCAGTGGAGCCGAGGTACTCCACCCACTTCACGCTGGCGGCAGGGTTCTTGGTGCCGGCCCAGATGGAGTCAGCCAGGCCATTGAACATGCTGGCACGCTTACCGTTGGGGCCCTTGGGTGTTGGCGCAAAGGCGGTCTCGATGCCCTTGTACGTTTTGTACTGGCCGATCAACCAGTCACCGTTGGTGTTGATCGCGGCCTTTCCTGCGCCGAAGCTGTCCGGCATGCTGGCTCCAACAGTGGTCTCAAGCTTGGGCATGTAACCCTTGTCCACCAAGCCGGCCCACCATGCGATGGTTTCCTGGAAGCGGGGATCGTCGTAGTTGAATTTGCTGCCCCAGGGGTTCTTGTCGGTCGAGCTCCAGCCGGTGGTCGCCGTGAGGAAGCTCCACTCCGTCTGGCCTTGACCGGAGCCGCTACCGGTCAAGCCCAATCCGTACGTGGCTACGTTGTTCTTGTCGAAACCTGCCTCATCCCCGCGCTTGCCGTTCTTGTCCACGGTCAAGTGCGCGATCGTCTTTTCGTAGGTGCCGCCGTCCTTAGGGTTCCAGTCAAGGTTGGCCATCTGCTCCGCGCTGATACCTGCGGCGTCAGTCATCGCCTTGTTGTAGAACAGGCCAACGGTGTCCCAGTCCTTCGGCAGGCCGTAGCGCTTGCCGTCCTGGCCCACCCAGAGCTCCGGAAGGCCCTTGGTGTACGCGTCGAGCTTGATCCCGTCCTTCTCCACGGCCTCGTCCAATGACAGAAGCTGCTTCTTCGCGGCGTATTCAGGATATTTGGAGAGGTGGTCCGTGAAGACGTCCGGCGCTGTTCCAGCAACGAAGCCGTTGGTCAGGGTGGTCCAGTAATCGTCCCAGCCGCGCTGGGTGATCTTGACCTTGATGTCCGGGTTGGCCTTGGTGAAATCGTCCGCGCACTGTTGGTAGGCGGGGAGCTGGTTGGCGTCCCAGAGCCAGTAGTTGATTTCTCCCTTGGCCTCGGAGGAAGCAGGGGCGGAGCCGCCACAGGCGGACATTGTTAGGGCGATGGCGGCGGCAGCAGCGGCGACGCCGAGGGTTTTCTTCATGACGAACCTTTCAGGGTGACTTCAGGACTTTTCAAGGGGGGGACTACTTGATTCCGGAGAATCCGATGGAGTTGACTACCTTCTTGCCGAAGGCAATGAACAGAAGGAAGATGGGCAGCGCTGCAACGAGCGTTCCGGCCATGAGCCCGGACCAGTCGAGGGCGCCCTGTGGGGACTGGGACTTGAAGACGCTGAGCCCCACGGTGAGGACGCGGACGTTCTCGTCCTGGCCCACCAGCAGTGGCCAGAAATATTCGTTCCACTGCCCGATGAAGGTCAGCAGGGCCAGGGTGGCGATGGGTGCGGCGGCGTTGGGGAGCACGATCTGGAAGAAGATCCTGAGGTGCTTGGCGCCATCCAGCATTGCCGCTTCCTCTACCTCACGGGACATGCTCAGGAAGAACTGGCGCAGGAAGAAGATGGCGAACGGGGTCATGAACAGGAATGGCAGGGACATTCCCGCCATGGTGTTGAGCAGGCCAAGGTTCTTGATCATGAGGAAGTTGGGCAGCGCGGTGAAGATCGGCGGGACCATCATGGTGGTCAGGAAGACGGCGAACACCTTGTTTCGTCCCGGCCAGCGCAGCCGGGAGAATGCGTAGGCGGCCATCGCACTGAAGAACACCTGGCCTGCGGTGGTAACCGTGGCGAAGATGATGGAGTTGCGGAGGTAGAGCCAGAAATTGATGGCGGCGCCGGAGCCGCCGTCGGCGATGGCTTCCTCGGTGGTCTGCAACCCCAGTACGCGCTTGAACGCGCCCCAGCTGAAGTCGGCCGGGAGGAGGTTTCCGGCGTTTGATGCGAGCGCACTGTTGCTGGACAGGGCAGTCCGCAGCATCCAAAGGAACGGGGCAATGGTCACGGCGACGGCGACGGCGACCAGCACCCAGGCGCCAACCCGGCGCCAATTGATGGGCTTCTTGGGGGACAAACCGGAGCTCCGGGAATTCTGGCGGGAGGCATTCTTGCGGGGTGCGGTTGAGGTGGTCATGGCGGCTCTCCTTATTCCAAATCCGGCTTAGTCCAGGTCCGATTCGTTGCCCTTGAGGAACTTCATTTGCACGAAGGCCACCAGGGCGAGAATGACGAACAGGATCACGGACAATGCGGAGGCGTAGCCGAAATCGGATTCGCCGAAGGCTTTTTGGTAGATGTACATCTGGATCACGCGGGAGGCGTTGACGGGTCCACCGTTGGTTGTCACGGCAACAGTGTCAAAGACTTGGAAGGAACCGATCACGGTGACCACGAGCACCAGTACCAACACGGGGCGCAGCAGCGGCATGGTGACGCTCCAGAACGTCCGGGCCGGGGACGCGCCGTCGAGGTTTGCTACCTCATACAGGTGGTTCGGGATGGCTTGGAGGCCGGCGAAGATCAGGAGGGCCGTGTACCCCATGTGGCGCCATACGTTCACGAAAGCGATGGTGGGAATCGCCCATTGCTCACTGCCGAAGAAGGCGACGCGGGGGAGGCCCACCCAGCTCATGATCTCGTTGACGATGCCCAGCTGGTAGTCCAGCATCCAGAACCACAGCAGGGCGACGATGACGTTGGCCACCAGGAAGGGCAGCAGGAGTGCGCCTCGGATGAACGTGGATTTGGCCACCCGGTGCATTAGAAGTGCGAGGCCCAGCGCGATCACCGTCTGGAAGCCGATGTTCAGGACAACGTACTGGATTGTCACCCCCATGGCGTTCCAGAACAGTTCGTCGGCGAAGATCGCGGTGTAGTTCTCCAACCCGATCCAGGTGGGTTCGCCCAGGATGCTGTACTCAGTGAAGCTGAGGTAGATGCCGCGAATTGTGGGGATCAGAAAGAACGCCACGAAGCCGATCACGGCGGGGAAGATGAAGAAGAGTGCGATCTTCAGGTCACCGAGGCGGCTTGTCATGCTGCGCTTGGCAGGTTTCAGCTTGCGGGGTTGCCGGCCTAGGAGGTTCCTGGCTGAGCGCCGTGCGGCGTTGCCCGGTTGCTTGGTTAGCGTGGTCATCGTCGACCCTTTCCTGACTGTGATGGGGGTAACAACTGGACTAGAATCTACACGAGTAGATCCGAAGGAATCAAGCTTTTTGGGAATATTTGTTCGTTTATATCCAATTTGTTGACTCGTGTAGATCGTAGTGAAAGACTCAAGCGAGCCCACTGAGGGGCCACTACAACTGCTGCCGAGTCAGCTTCAAGGAAGGCAAACGATGACGTTTTCGATCGGTGTTCTAGGTGTCGGGCAGTTCGGCAGCCAGTTCGCGCACCTCTTCAAGCTCCACCCCGGGGTCAGTGCCGTTTACGCGGTGGATGAACTACCCGAGCGTGCCGCAGCGGCTCAGGAACGCTGGGGCCTTGATGGTGTGTTGGGAAGTTTTGAGGAACTCCTGGAGTCCGACGTCGATGCTGTCGCCATCTTCACGCAACGGTGGACTCACGGACCCCTCGTCGAGCGGGCCCTTCGAGCGGGCAAGCACGTGTATTCAGCCGTCCCGATGGCGATCTCCGAAGAAGAAATCGAACGGATCATACAGGCCGTGCGGGAAACCAAGCTTGTTTATGCCATGGGTGAGACCAGCTACTACAACCCCGCAACGGTCTTCGCCAGGCAACAGCATGCTGCCGGGAAGTTTGGCCGGATCTTCTACACCGAAGGCGACTACGTCCACGACATGGACTTGGGTTTCTACGAGGCCTACCAGTACAGCGGTGGCGAACGATGGAAGGAAACGGCGAGCTATCCGCCCATGCTGTATCCGACGCACGCTATCGGTGGTGTACTCGGCGCAGTGCCAGCCCACGCGGTCAGCGTCAGTTGCATTGGGGTTAAGGACGATCGCGGAGATGGCGTCTTCGATAAAGACGTCAGTATGTTCGCCAACGATTTCTCGAATGCTACTGCCTTGTTCGAAATGAACGACGGCGGTGCGATGCGCACCAATGAGATGCGCCGGGTCGGCTACCCCTCGCACCTGCGTGAATCCCGCTTCCGCTTCTTTGGCACCGAAGCCAGTTTCGAGCAACTGGCAACCACCACGGTGTGGCAGGACAAATCTTCTGTGCAGGACGTGTCTGAGCAAGTGGAGACCAAGCCAACCATGTCCGCAGATGACCCGTCCCTCGCGGACGTCGCACCCGAACTGCGGGACGCCTTCATCTCGGGCCTGGCACCCGTGCACGACCAGTCACGGCTTCCGGAAGAATTCCTCGGGGCACCCAATGGCCATGAAGGCAGCCACCAATTCCTGGTGGACGACTTTGTCACTGCGGTCAACAACCGGACCTTGCCGCCCGTGAACGCTTGGGTTGCGGCCCGGTTCACCTTGCCCGGAATCGTCGCCCATGAATCCGCCCTCCGCGGTGGCGAACGCCTTCCTATCCGCGACTTCGGCGACGCCCCCTCGGAATAGCTAGCATTTACCTCATGACAACTTCGGCAGTACAAACCCCGCGCGGACCGGTAACACGCAAGGACGTGGCCCGGTACGCCGGGGTGAGTACCGCCGTCGTGAGTTACGTAGTGAACGGGGGGCCCAAGAACGTGGCCCCGACGACGGAAGCCAAAGTGCGCGACGCCATCCGTATCCTGGGCTACCGTCCCAACGCTGCGGCCCGGGCGCTGAAGCTCGGCTCAAGCGAAACCGTCGGCGTGATTGTTCCGGACAACACCAATCCCTTCTTCTCGCAGCTCGCCCACGCTGTTGAAGATGCTGCGGCAGAACTTGGGTACGGCATGGTTCTCACCAACTCAGGCGGCAGCCTGGCCAAGGAGCGGCAGAACATCCGCAACCTGGCCGCACGGCAAGTGGACGGAGTGTTCCTGGCAAGCTGCGTGTTCGATCCCGATCTGACAGACCTTGAAGCCTCGGAAATCCCGTCCGTGTTGCTGAACAATGCCGGTTCGCCCCCGGGATTTACCAGCGTTGGCGTGGACCTTGAAGCAGGCGCGCGCGCAGCTGTCGAGCACCTCATAGGCCATGGCCACACAAACATCGGACTGGCCATCGGAACAAATACAGGCAACCAACTCGACGGACGTGAAGTGGGCTGGCTTAGAACTTTGCGTGGCGCAGGACTGCCGGATGGCCCCATGCTCCACGGCGAATTCACCCGGCCGGGCGGCTACGAGGTAGGCAAGCGTTTCCTCGCCATGGCCAATCGGCCCACTGCGATCTTTGCCAGCAACGACATGCAGGCCATCGGAATCCTCCGCGCCCTCCACGAGGCGGGCGTTCGGGTGCCTGATGACATGGCCTTGGTGTCCTTCGACGGTTCCCTTGATTCCGAATACAGTTGGCCGGCGTTGACCACCGTGGCGCAACCCGTGGAGGCCATGGCTGAAGCCGCCGTTCGGGCGCTGGTGGGGGAGGGCCGGGGCGAGGCACTGCAGCACAGCATCCTGCCCACCGAGTTGATCGTGCGCCAGTCCTGCGGCTGCACGTAGGCTTCCAAAGTTCTCTCTCACATCCTGCCGGGTTGGCGCGGATGCTCTCTCACATCCTGCCGGGTTGGCGCGGATGTTCTCTCACATCCTGCCGGGTTGGGCTTGGATGTGAGAGCGCATCGCCTGAAAGGCGTCCGGATGTGAGAGTGCATCGCCTGAAAGGCGTCCGGATGTGAGAGTGCATCGCCTGAAAGGCGTCCGGATGTGAGAGAGCATCGCTCTGAAAGGCGTCCGGATGTGAGAGAGCATCGCCTGAAATGCGTCCGGATGTGAGAGAGCGACCGGGGGCTATGAGTCCATGTTGGCGTAGCGTTCGGGACGGGCAAGTACCTGGCTGATCTGGGCGGTGCCAGCGGCGATGGCCAGCCGGACCAGCAGAAATCCGGCCGCAAAAACTCCCCCGACGGTCAGGAAAACCACGGGCTTGGTCAAGAAGGCAGGGCCCGCCAACGGCAGAACCAGTACACCTGCAGCGGCTGAGGAGATTCCGGCCACCAGGAACAGCGGTGACATCACAGCCTTGACGCGCGCAGCCACCATGACTTTCGGCGGCATCCCCACACGGTCCAGTGCCACAATGCTCGCGGCACGATCGAGCACGGCCGCGGCCTGGTTCACGCCGGCGGAACACGCCACCATCAAGAACGAGCCCAACAGGGTGATCATTACCCCAGTGTTGATATCGCGGACGAGCAGCGTGGTTTCATCCGCCGGGCTCCCGCCCATCGTGTCAGCCACGGCCATGCCGACGCCCACGAGCACTCCCACGAAACTGGTCATCGCGACGCCCCCAACCTGTCGCCACGATTCCTTGGGACTCTCCAGCACGGTCCGTGCTGCCAGCAGTTGTTCGGGCCGCTTGGCCCGCTTGAGCTGCGCGGACGCCCGCAACCGCAGGATCCAAGGACCCATGAGGTTCAGCGCCAGCAGTGCCAGGCCAAAGCAGCCACCCATGACGGCGATGATCACAATGAATGCGCCAAAGCTGCTGAGCATGCCCATGGCCACTACTCCGAAAACCACCACCACAGCCGCGATGAGCCCACGGACCCAGTGCGCGCCGTCGGCCGTTTGCCTGGTCCGGACGCCAAGCGGCGTTACCACCACCTTGCGCAAGCCAAGCGCCGCGCTCGTTGCGGCAAGCAGGCAGACCGCCAGGATGCAGGCCAGGATGGACGGCACTGACAACCACGCGTGACTGCCGATCGCTTGGCCACGGAACTGGAGCAGCCCGAGGAACGGTGCCGCGCAGGCGTACAGCCCCGCGCCCGCCACAGCGCCGACAGCAGCCAGGACGGTCGATTCAATAACGGTCATCCAGACGACCGTTGCGCTATTGGCGCCCAGCAGGCGGAGGGACGCTAAACGGTCATCACGACGCCGGGCGGCAAGTCGCGCCGCTGACGCGCCGAGCGTCAGCAACGGAATGACGAGCAGGACCACGGCGACGACGGCCAAGGCTTGGTAGGTGCCGGCGATATCGTCGGACCAGGACCAGAAAACCTGTGAACCGCCCGCCACGGTGAGCAGCAGCGCGGTGACCGTCCCAAACGCGAGGATCGGCAACCCTGCGTCGCGCAGTCTGGGTTGGTGCAGGCCGGCTTCGCGGATGCTGTTGCTCCGGGCGAGATAGGGCGTGAGCCGCAGGGCCATGCTGAGGCTAGACATTGAAGGCTCCCTTGAAACTGGTGGTCGCGGGAGCCGCCTCGACAGGAGCGGCAACCGCGGTGCCGCTGTCCGCCACGATCCTTCCGTCGCGCAACTCCACTACGCGTTGGCAGCGTGCGGCCACGTTGGGATCGTGCGTCACAACCAGCAGGGTCCGCCCATTGGCTGCAACCGAGCCAAGCAGCACGTCCAGGACTTCGTTGGACGTTGCCGAATCCAGGGCGCCCGTGGGTTCATCCGCAAACACAACCCGGGCACCAGTGACTTGGGCACGGGCGATGGCGACGCGTTGGACTTGCCCGCCGGAGAGCTCGCCCAGCCGGCGCTGTTCCATTCCTGCCAGTCCAAGGGCACCGAGCCACTCTGCGGCGCGGGTTTCGGCCGTAGTGCGGTCGGTGCCGTTCAGCATGAGCGCCAGGGCGACGTTCTCCACGGCAGTCAGTTCCGGCAGCAGCATGCCCTGCTGGAAGACGAAACCGAATTCCTCCCGGCGGAGGCGGGAAAGCGCCCCATCTCCGAGGGAATCCAAGCGGAGGGGCCCGGCGGCCGAGCCCAAGGTGACGGCACCGGCGTCGGGCCTCAAGATCCCGGCGAGGCAGTGAAGAAGGGTGGTCTTACCGGAACCCGATGGCCCGATGATGGCAATGGACTCGCCCGCGTTCGCTGTGAAGTCGACGTGGTCCAGGGCGATGCTGCCGGGGTAGTGCTTGGTGAGTTGCTGAGCGTGGAGGATGGCGTTCATAAATCCAGCATCCCCAAAGGCCCCATCCCCCGGCGTCAGTCCACTGGTTGAACTCCGGGGGCCCGACTCCACCCAAGGTATGAGAGCCTACGCCTCCGCGATCCTCAGCTTCGCAACGTTCTCGGCGAGCACGCGGCGGGCATCTTCACCCAGGTTCGAATCAGTGATGAGCTCGTCGGCTTCTTCCAACTGGGCAATGGAGGCTATGCCAACAACGCCCCACTTGCTGTAGTCGGCCAGGACCACAGTGCTGCGGGCCGATGCCATGAATGCCCGGTCCGTTTCGGCCTCGAGCAGGTTGGGAGTTGTGAAACCGGCCTGTGCGTCCATACCGTGGACACCCAGGAACAGGACATCCAGATGAAGCTGCTTTAGTGAGGACGTGGCGATCGGCCCCACTAGTGCGTCCGATGGCGTGCGCTCGCCACCAATCAGGATCACGGTGGAGCCGAACCGGGCCGGCCCTGATGAAGATCCGTGGTGGAAGAGATCGGCGATCCGTACGGAGTTGGTGACCACGGTGATTCGGGGACCATGGACGAGCTCCTGCGCCAGCGCCCACGTGGTGGTTCCGGCGCTCAGGCCAATCGCCATGCCTTCCTGGACAAGCGAGGCAGCCTCGACCGCAATGGCGTGTTTTTCCGCCGTCAGCTGGGTGGACTTGAGCTCGAAGCCAGGCTCATGAGTGCTGGCATCGCCGGGAAGTTTGGCCCCGCCGTGGATGCGTTCCACCCGGCCGGTTTCCTCGAGGGCTTCGATATCGCGCCTCACCGTCATGGGAGAGACTCCCAACAACTGGGCGAGGTCCGATACCCGGACAACGCGCTCGCGCTGGACGGCATCGATGATGGCGGAGTGGCGTGCTGCCTGAAGCATCAGGGCCTTTCTGGAGAGCCTCATCAAACATGAGGCTGATTCTGGCTCCAGTCTAGGACGCGTTGCTGCTGCCGGGTGGCAAATGCGGTCGCGGCGTCGTCATGCAACACGCTTGAATGCACGACGGCGCCGCTCGCCTCGGAAGGGAGCGGCGCCGTCGTGAACTAATTACTTGCGGAGGGACTCCGCGATCTGGGTCATGATGCCGGGGTCGGCCAGGGTGGTGGCGTCGCCGGTGTCCCGGCCTTCTGCGATGTCTTTCAGGAGGCGCCGGACGATTTTGCCGGAGCGGGTCTTGGGCAGTTCCGGGACGATGAGTAGTTGCTTGGGCTTGGCGATCGGGCCGATTTCCTTGCCCACGTGGTTGCGGAGTTCCAGGATGGTCTCCTCACCGTTGTTCACGGCGTCACCGCGAAGGATGACGAACGCGACGATGGCCTGGCCAGTAGTCTCGTCAGCGGCACCGACCACGGCCGCTTCGGCGACGGAGGGGTGCGAGACGAGGGCGGACTCGATCTCTGTGGTGGAGAGGCGGTGGCCGGAGACGTTCATGACGTCGTCCACGCGGCCCAGGAGCCAGACGTCGCCGTCTTCGTCCTTCTTGGCGCCGTCGCCGGCGAAGTACATGGCTTCGAACCGGGACCAGTAGGTGTCCTTGAAGCGCTCCGGATCCCCCCAGATGCCGCGGAGCATGGATGGCCACGGTTCACGGACCACGAGGTAGCCGCCTTCGCCGTTGGCCACGGACTCCCCGGTTTCGTCCACCACGTCCACGGCGATGCCGGGCAGCGGAACCTGTGCGGAGCCGGGCTTGGTGGCGGTGACGCCGGGCAGCGGGGCGATCATTTGCGCGCCGGTTTCGGTCTGCCACCAGGTGTCCACGATCGGGGCGGGGTGCTCCTTGCGTTCGCCATTCTTGCCGGCGTTGCCGCCGATGACTTCGCGGTACCACATCCACGCTTCGGGGTTGATGGGCTCGCCCACGGAGCCCAGCACACGGATGGAGGAAAGATCGTACTTGCCCGGGATCTCCCGTCCCCACTTCATGAACGTGCGGATGGCCGTGGGGGCGGTGTACAGGATGGAGACTTTGTACTTCTCCACGATTTCCCACCAGCGGCCCTGGTGCGGGGAGTCCGGAGTGCCTTCGTACATGACCTGGGTGGCGCCGTTGATCAGCGGTGCGTAGGCGACGTAGGAGTGGCCGGTGACCCATCCGACGTCGGCGGTGCACCAGTACACGTCCGTTTCCGGGTGGAGGTCGAACACGGCCTTGTGCGTGTACGCGGTCTGGGTGAGGTAGCCGCCGGTGGTGTGCAGGATGCCCTTGGGCTTGCCGGTGGTACCGGAGGTGTAGAGGATGAACAGCGGGTGCTCGGAGTCATGCCCGACGGCGGTGTGCTCGGTGGAGGCTTTATCCACCGTGTCGCTCCACCAGAGGTCGCGGCCTTCTACCCAGTTGACGTCCTCGCCGTTGCGCTTGACCACCACGACGTTGTTCACAGTGTGACCCGCTTTGGACAGGGCTTCGTCTACGGCGGGCTTCAGCGCGCTGGGCTTGCCGCGGCGGTAGGTGCCATCGGCGGTGACAACGAGCTTGGCTTCGGCGTCCTCGATCCGGGAACGCAACGCGTCAGCGGAGAATCCACCGAACACGACCGAGTGCACGGCCCCGATCCTGGCGCAGGCCAGCAGCGTGATGACGGCTTCGGGAATCATGGGCAGGTACACGGCCACGCGGTCACCCTTGGCAACACCGAGCGACTCGAACGCATTGGCGGCCTTCTTGACCTCTTCGGTCAGCTCCGCGTAGGTGTAAGTGCGGGTGTCGCCGGGTTCACCTTCGAAGTAAATGGCGACGCGATCGCCCAAGCCGTTTTCCACGTGCCGGTCCAGCGCGTTGTACGCAGCGTTGACCTCACCGCCCACGAACCACTTGGCGAACGGCGGGTTGGACCAATCAAGGGCCTCGGTGAAGTCTTTGTCCCAGGTCAGCAGTTCACGGGCCCGCTTGGCCCAGAACGCGGGACGGTCCGCTTCGGCCTCTTTGTAAACATCTGCGGTGGCCACGGCATTGGCGGCGAACTCTGCCGACGGCGCGAACTTGCGGTTCTCGTGAAGAAGATTCTCGAGGGCCTCGACGTGTGGGGCGTCACCGTTGTGAGCAGTTGAAGCTGCAGCGGTGGCCGTGGATCCGGGGGTGTCCTGGGACATGGTGAACCTCATTATTCATCGATCTTTGCCGCCGCGGACGCCGCCTGCAGGATGCGCACCCCAGCCGTTAACCGGCCTTGTGCGTCCCGCGCGGAGGATCCGCAGAGTGCTGTCCGCCTTCAACCCTATCGCTTCGGGAGGTCCTACGTGTGCGTGGTCACAAAACGGTCAGCGAGCGGTACGGATTCGGCGACGAATGGCGGGTTGGACCGTCAGGAACCGTTTACATTACGGCAGCTGCCGTTGCTTGGCTGTAAGGCGGCCCGGAACTGTAAGGCACCTTGGAGTTTGCTGTGGACGGAGCAGCTTGGCCGTTTTCAGCTAGAAGACTGTCAGTGGGGTGGCATAGGCTGAATAAGTCTTGGGACGCATCTTCAGGTGTGTCCGGTTTTCCGTGGAAGCACGCGGAGAATACCGGTCCGGATTGTCCAAGGCGCCGCCGTACGAAGGAGAAATAGATGAACCAGCTGAGCCCAGGCCCGCACGACTCACATCCGACGGGACCGGACACTGCGGCTGGAAAGGCGCACGACGCCGGTGCCACCACTGCATCGAATCCCGCGTCAGGCGCGCCCACCAAATACGACGCCGTCGCCGGCCCTTTCACCATCCGGGACCTCACGGTTTTCGGTTCCGCACTCCTGATGTTCATCGCATCGCTCCTGCCAATGTTCGGTGGTCGTTTCAATCTTTGGAACGTGGGCAGCCTTTTCTTCCTGCTCCTGGGGATCATCCTGCCGTTGGTGGTGGTGGCGTTGTTCATCGCCCGTCGGTTGCAGCCGGGGACAATCGTCCGCGTTGGCTCGCTCTCGATTGACCAGTTCGCTTCAGTGACCGCTGCCTTCGCGGTGGCGCTGTTCTTCCTGACAATCGTCGATTCCTTCAACGGCAGTGTCCTGCTGGGGTTGGTAGGTTCCGTGGCCTTGCTGGCGGGCACCGTTTTGGCCCCGCACCTGCCGTGGTTGTCGGCCGATTTCAAGGGTCGCCCGGAAACTCCGGCCCACGTTGTAGCCCGCCAAGCCGCGATTCCCACCCGCAAGCCCGCTGCTCCCAAGCCTCCCAAAGAACCTAAGGCGACCAAGCCGTCCACCGGACCCTCGACGCCGGCGTACCAGGCGCAAGGCCCCCAGGCGCCCGGCTCACAGGCGCGGGGATACCAGGCTCCGGGTGCGCAGGGGTACGAGGCGCCGGGTTATCAGGCACCGGGTGCAGGTCCTTCCAGCGCCAGCCCATATGCTCCGCCAGCCACGTCCGAGCCCGTTGCTCCGGCGCCCACTGGTGGCCCCGCCGTCGTGCACCCCGCCGTCGTGCACCCGGCTGACGGCAAGCCTGCTGCGGAACCCCAGGCTGCCGCCCCCGCACCTGCTGCCCCAGCCTCAGCCCCGGCTGCGCACGCCGAGCCTTCGCCTGCCGAGCCCGACGTTCTCGTGAGTGAACCTGGAGAAAGGCGGTCACCGGCACAGGCACCCGCCACGAGCCAGCACCCGCAGCAGCCAAGTGCCGCGCAGCCTGCCCAGCAGCCCGCAGCCCAGCAGCCAAGTGCCGCGCAGCCCGCTAATGAGCGTGCATGGGCTGCCACTATGGCCACGCCCATCGTGTCTGCGGATACGCGCACGGTCAGCGACTCCATTGGCGCCACCGTTGATCCGTCCAGCCGTTCGGATGATTCCGACTCCTCGCCCGCCTACGAAGCCTTTTGGTTTGCCGTAGCCCAGCCCCGAACCGCATATGACGAACGGACGGGTGCTCCGGCCTTCACCATTGAGCCAGGAGGTTGGGTCCTCGCACTGGAGGACCGTGGCCACGAATTCCTGGTTCAGGATACCGACGGCAAGGTTGGGGTCCTGCGGGAGCTCAGCAACATCGAACGCGGCTGAGAACGACGCTGTGACCATCGCTGAAGCTGGTTCCCCGCTCGCCGTAAAACGCCGGGCACGCAGGATCAACAGGGTCCTGGCTGACAAATACCCTTATGCTCACGCCGAGCTGGATTTCCGGAACCCGTTTGAGCTTGTGGTGGCCACGGTGCTCTCAGCCCAGACCACGGATGTATTGGTCAACCAGGTCACCAAGATCCTGTTTGCCCGCTACCCTGACGCCCGTGCCTTGGCGGAAGCGGACCCTGCGGAGTTGGAATCAATCCTGCAACCCACGGGATTCTTCAGGGCAAAGGCCAGGAACATCCTGGCTCTCAGCACACGATTGGTTGACGAGTACGACGGCGAGGTTCCAGGCCGCCTCGAGGACCTTGTGACACTGCCCGGTGTCGGCCGTAAAACAGCCAACGTGGTCCTCGGGAACGCTTTTGGTGTCCCCGGAATTACCGTGGACACCCACTTCGGCAGGCTGGCTCGCCGTTTTGGGTGGACGGTATCCGACGATCCCGTCAAGATCGAGTTCGACGTCGCAGAGCTCTTCGAACCACGGGACTGGACCATGCTTTCGCACCGCGTGGTCTTTCATGGCCGCAGGATATGCCATGCTAAGAAACCCGCATGTGGCGCGTGTCCTGTCGCGAGTTTGTGTCCCAGCTATGGCGAGGGCGAGACAGACCCTGTTAAGGCCGCAAAGTTGTTGAAATACGAGCTCGCGCCGGGCAATGAGGCACTGTTGGAGAAGTTGCTCGCCGAGACGCACAGGGCTGCGGAGATCCGGATGGAATCGCAGAGGAGGCCCGGGTGACCGCGTTCGAGGACCTCGCCAAATTAGTAGCCCGTTTTGAGGCCGGCGAGCAGCAGCATTCTTCACACTGGGCGCAGTTGCCCGTCACGCCCGAAACCAACCGCGCCGCAGCCGTGCTCATGCTCTTTGGTGTGCTGGACAACGTCCCCGCCGAATCCGGACGCCCTTTTGCCCCGGCTGACCTCGATGTTCTCCTGCTTGAACGGGCTCACACCCTGGACGACCACCCCGGCCAAGTAGCTTTTCCCGGCGGCAGCGTGGATCCGGAGGACGACTCCGTGGTGTCTGCCGCCTTGCGTGAGGCAGTGGAAGAGACCGGGCTGGATGTCAGCGGTGTAAAGGTGCTGGGCGTCATCCCCGAGCTTGGACTCATCCGCAGCAATTTTCGGGTGACACCCGTACTTGCATGGTGGGACTCGCCATCGCCAGTTCGCGTAGTCGATTACGCAGAGTCAGCCCAGGTGTTCCGGGTACCGGTCAGGGATCTCCTGGACCCCGTCAACAGGGTAACCGCCACTATTTCCCGATTCGGCCGCACGTTCTCAAGTCCAGGCTTCACCGTCAACGGACTCGTGGTCTGGGGCTTCACCGGGATGGTCCTCAGCGGGTTGTTCGATGAACTCGGCTGGACGGTCCCCTGGGACCAGGACAAGCTACACGAGATCCAGCTTTAGCAGCTCCGCCGCAGGTGCCCCTCAGGCGGCCCTGCGGTTCGCCGTCGAGCGGTCCACGATCAGCCCCGTTGCGGCGTTTTCACGCACTGCATTGATGCCATCCACCACGCCCTTGAGATGTTTGAACGTTGGTGACTCCGCTACAACCGTTCCGTCCGCCGCGGTAAGGCGGAACCGGTACGAGCCGTCGCTGTCTTTGAGAATTTCGAACCTGCCAGCCATTTTTTTTGCTGTCCCCCTTGGTGCTTCCTTGCAACAGTGCGGGGCCGGTGTGCAGGGCCCACGTAGAGAACGTATCCAGAAGCCAGCGGGAAATAAAGTTACTCGGTGGTACCTGTCATGCAAGGGTCATCCACCATCACACTGCGAGATATGACTGGCTTGAGCGGAGGGTGGCAGCTAATCTGCGGCGCTTGCGGGTTCATGACCAATCGCGCCGGATGATCAACCCAGCAGCACTTGGCGGGGCTCAGGGATGGGGGAGCTAAGTAAGGCTGCCCGGAGACCCACTTCGGCCTCTGCGAGCCGACGCTGTTCCATGCTTTGAAGGGCCTCAATATCCAAAAGCTCGACACCGGGCATTTCTGCAAGGTTCCTTATCCATTCCTGGCCAGTCACGCTGTCGTGCTGTTCACCGAGAAGGCGCTGCAGGACCATGGACGGTTGGATGATGGCCGTGGCACCTGCCCCCAGGACATTGGCCACCGCCTCCACAGAGTACCGCAATACCTTGATGTCCTTTCGCGCGCCATGGAGCAGTTCGTTGTCCTCCGCTTGAACGGCATGCGCGCCCGCCGTGTCCAAGCTTCCCTGCGCAGCCTTCAAACTTCCCTGCGCAGCCTCCAAGCTTTTCTGTACCGTCTCCCAGAGCGGCTGGAGGAGGTTGACCACTTCGAGAAGACTGGGACGGTTCTCATTTTCGGCTACCGCCGAGGGCTCGGTATTGGGAAGGAAGGTCTGACGGGTCGCACGGACGATGCCCTGCCATCGCCTTCCCGTCCCTACACGCGTTGCCATCCCATTACTGCTGGCCAGGAGCTGGTCAACGGCTTCTTGGATGGCGTCCGGCGACAGCCAGTGCTCTGAGGCAGCCAGCCACAACATCAAACGCTGGGACAGAACGTATGCATCACGGGCTTCGCCGAGGGATCGCGCCAGCCATCGGATATCCCGACCGGTGGCCTCCTTGAGGTCGGGTAGAACGGATTTGTAGCATGAAAGGACAGAACGGAGCCGCCGAAGTGCCAGCCGGGCGCCGTGGACGGCTTCCTGGTCAGCGGCGGCAACCAGCGGCAAGCAGCCCTCCAGCTCTGCAAGTTGGAAGGCTATGTACGATTCCAGGGAATCACGCACCTCGGAGCCCACGTGGCCAGTTTCCCCCTGACAGCCGGGGTGGACAAGCAGGTGCCTACTTCGCTTTGTCGTAAGAATCGACGACGGCGACACTCACCGGGAATTCGACCGGAATCCGGCCGAACATGAGCTCTTTCGCTGCGTTTGCGGACTCCTCGATCGCTTGGATGCAGGCATCCACGGCTTCGTTCGGGGCATGGACCATCACTTCGTCGTGGAGGAAGAAGACGAGTTCCCCTGAGGGTGAGCCTTCGGCGCGCAAGGCCCGCAGCCGTCGTCGTAATTCCGCCAACCAGCACGAGGCCCATTCCGCGGCGGAGCCCTGAACTACGAAGTTCCGCGTGAACCGGCCACGGGAGCGCGCCAGGTTGTCGGCTCGCCGCTGTTCCTCGGCAGTGGTGGACTGCTGGCTTCGCAACCAGCCGGTGGACGGTGGTGGGCTGCTTCGTCCCAAACGGGTGGTGACGGTCCGCCCGGCTTCGCCTTCCCTGGCTGCCTGCTCCACAAAGCCCACGGCACGCGGATAAGTACGTGCCAGCTGCGGCATGAGCCTGCCCGATTCACCGGTGGTTGCGCCGTAAATGGCGCCGAGCAGCGCAACCTTCGCCTTGGACCGATCCCCACCGAAGCCTTGGGCCGCGATACCGGCGTAAAGGTCCTTGTCGCGGGCGGCCTCGGCCATTTTTGCGTCCTGGGCAAGCGCTACAAGGACGCGCGGTTCCAGTTGCGAGGCATCGGCGACGATGAGCTTGTGGCCAGGGTCCGCATGGACTGCGGCACGGATATTCCTGGGAATCTGCAGCGCACCGCCACCACGGGAAGCCCACCTGCCGGACACTACGCCCCCCACCACATATTCGGGGTGGAACCGGCCATCGTGGACCCAGGCATCCAGCCAGGCCCAACCATTTGCGGTGTGCAGCCGGGACAGCTTCTTATATGCGAGCAGGGGCTGGATCGCGGGGTGTTTGGACTCTTGAAGCTCCCATTGCCGTGTGCTTTTGACCTCGATTCCGTTCCGATGCAGCGCCCGCATCAGGTCCTGGGGGGAGTCCGGGTTCAGGCCCGGTGAATTGAGGATATTCCGCAGTTCGTTGCACAGCACCTCAAGTGCCCGGGGCCTATGGCCAAGTGGCGGACGGGGCCCGAGTACGTCGGCAAGAATCTGCTCGTGCACCTCCTCCCGCCACGGGACACCGGCGTGTTGCATTTCCACCGCAACGATGGCACAGGCGGACTCGGCCGCAAGCAGCAATTGCAGGCGTTGCTTCCGTTGGTCGTCTGCGGTGACCTGGGCAATCGCGTGCTGTTGCGCTGCAAACTCATCCCGCAGTTCGGCGAGCCCTGGACTTGTGGATGTCGGCCTGAAGTCGTCGAAGAGCGCCCCTTGATCGGAGGGTGGGGGCGGGGGCTGCAGCGCGCGGGGCGGCGTCGTGTCATCGTCCTGCGTGAGCTTTTCAGCGTTCCTTGCGTAGTCTGTGTGTGCCGTGAAAGAGGAGTGCGCCAGGATAGCTCCGCAGAGAGCGAGATCGTGGCAACGCTCCAGCTTCAGGCCGTGCATCAGGAGCTCCGGGTAGCAGTCCTGCGCACGATGCCACACCCAGCGGGGCCGCTGGCTTTCCAGTTCACGGACGACGCCGGGCAGCTCATCCCTGGTGACCACGCGCGCATCCGTCGTGGCCTTCCCTGTGGGAGAGACTCTTTGTATGGCTGCGCCGTCCGGATGGGCGGCGAGCAGCAAATACATGGTGTCCATTCTGCCCTGTGCGAGTGCATCAACTGTTCCTCCACACCCCCTGCTTGGGCTGGATTGTCCACATGGGTTGATTGGGAGCTTATGTCATGGCCATCTACGCCGGGAAAGTGGCTTCATGACCAAGCGACATCTTCGGCACAGACGGTCCAGCAACCAACCTATGCGGCAGGCCACGGAGGACTCATGGACGCCGCGTGAAGCTGCCGGCATCCTCCTCGTCACCGGCGACGCCTACCTTCAGGAGGAGGCGCGACGGATCGTCGCGGCAGCAGGTGGCAGCCTCCAGGTGGCCACCGACGTCGGAGAGGCACTGCACGTTTGGGATGGCGCCGACGTCGTCCTGGTAGGCAGCGACATTCGCGAGCTGCCGCCACGAAGACAGGCGCCCACGGTCTTATTGGGCAGGTCCATTGAAGGCGATGACCTTTGGCGACTGGCCGCTGCGTTGGGCGCAGAGCGCGTAGCTGTCCTTCCAGAGGCGGCGAACTGGTTGGCCGAGTACCTGAGTGTGTCCGGATCGCCGGAACCTGGCGGAATCGTTATGGGGATCGTGGGAGGCTGCGGCGGGGCCGGGGCTTCGACGGCAGCCATTTGGCTTGCCCAGGCAGCGGCGGGCCATGGCATCAGCACCATGCTGGTAGACGGCGACCCGTGGGGCGGGGGCCTGGAATTGGCAATCACTGTCCAAGAGCCGGCTGGCTTGCGCTGGCCGGATTTCGCCGAAACACGGGGAAGTATTGATCCCGTCCAATTCCGCGATTCCCTGCCCGTGGCGGGAGGCTTCGCATTCCTTTCGTGGCCGGGTACACGGGAAGCGTTCACTGCACCGGATGCTGGTTCTGTGGCCGCTGTCATGGATTCCGCGCGACGCAGCTTCGAACTCATCGTGGTGGACATCGGACGAAGCGGGGAGGGCCTGCGGGCATTTGCCTGGGACTGCGAGAAGATCCTGTTGGTGACCCGAGCGCACCTCAAGCCAGCCGTCGCCGCGGCACGCATCCTCAACGAACTGCCACCCGTAGAGGCGGGATTGGTGCTCCGGGCCAGCGGCCCCTCGGCCGTTGACGCACAACTCATTGCCGAGTCACTTGCGCTGCCACTATTGGGGATCGTGCCGGAGATTCGCGGAGTGGCAGCAGGGACGGAACTCGGGCGGCTGCTTGAAATGGGCCGTCGCAAGTCCGTGAACCGTTTTGCCCAGGGCGTCCTCGAATTGAACGGCGCTTTTGAATGAGCAGTCCGGAGAAGGGCGCTCAGGGATGGCCGCGGACGGGCACGCCGCTGAGAGGAGGGCGCCGCAGCCAAAGCCGCCGGTTGGACTCCATGCTTCTCGAAACCGTGCGGGAGTCTGTCCTTGCCGGGAATGGGCCGGTCACACCATCTGCCGTTGCTGCCGCCGTCCAGGCAAGTGGCAAGCTGCTGGGTACTGCCGGAGCATTGGCGGCCGCGGAGTCCATCAATGCGGAATTGAATGGCCTCGGGCCGCTCCAGCAGCTTGCCCATGACCCCTCTGTCACAGACATCTTCGTCAACGGTCCAGACTCTGTATGGATGGACCGCGGGCAAGGCCTGGAACGGTCTTCCGTGCAGTTCGATTCTGAAGGACAGATCAGGGCGCTTGCCGCCAGACTGGTCTCGGCGGGTGGCCGCCGCTTGGACGATGGTTCTCCATGCGTGGATGTCAGGCTCAAAGGTGGCTATCGCGTACATGCAGTGCTGGCGCCGATCTCGACCTCAGGGACTCTGCTGTCCATTCGAATTCGACGCGAAGAAACCTTCACTATGGCTGAGCTGCGCGAAGGTGGCATGTTCAACGAGCACATCGAGGCCCTTCTCCATGCCATCGTGGAGCGACGGCTGAGCTTCCTGATCAGCGGCGCCACTGGATCCGGGAAAACAACGCTCCTGTCCACCATGCTCGGATTGAGTCACCCATCCGAGCGCTTGGTATTGATTGAGGACGCCGCTGAGCTCAACCCGGTCCATCCGCATGTGGTAGCGCTTGAATCCCGCCACGGAAACCTTGAGGGAGGTGGGGCCCTGGACCTTGGCGAACTGGTCCGTCAGGCCTTGCGTATGCGACCGGACCGGCTGATTGTGGGGGAGTGCAGGGGCGCCGAGGTCCGCGAACTGCTCACGGCGCTCAATACGGGACACACAGGCGGTGGAGGAACAATCCACGCCAACACCGCTGAAGCTGTGCCGGCGCGGCTGACAGCCCTCGGCGCGCTCGCAGGATTGAACGCTGAGGCCGTGAAGTTGCAGGTCTCAAGTGCACTGGACGTTGTGATTCACGTGGAACGCACGCCTTTGGGGCGAAAAGTCGGCTCAATCGGGGTACTGACGGAGTCCTTGGATGGCCAAAGGGTTGTTACGGCATTGAGATGGGGGCCCGAAGGTCTGGTGCGTGGACCAGCCTGGCCGGACCTGAATGCGAGGCTCCCTGCCAGTTCACCCCGGGAGGAGGATACGACTGCATGGTGTTTGCCCGTTGGCTTTGATGCACCCACAATGATCGGCTACGAATGATCCCCTCCCTTGTTCTCGCGCTGGCGGTGGCGGCATGGATCGAGCTCAAGCTGCCGCTGGCCGACGCCCGGAGAAAGCGGGCAAGGCTCGCCAAGCCTTCAACCATGGGCGGCACCGGGGTCCGGAGAGGCCATGGTGCCCAAGGAGCCAGCAAAGGGCCGTGGGCCGGGCTTTGGTGGTCGAAACGGGTGGAAACCCTACCCCTTGTGGTGTTGGTACAACAGCTCGCTGCCCTCCTGCGGGGAGGACGCGGACAGTCACGGCTCTGGGAAGAGTTGTGGCTCGTCCATAGCTCCTGGCCCGGCCTGGATGCTACGTCAAGGGTCCCACCCCACCACGCGGCTCCAGTAGTTTCTGCAGAAGCTATCAAGGTGCTGGCCGCGGCGCGGGCAGGCTCAGCCATGGGAAATTCCCCCGCTGAAGCTATTCGCACGACGTCCGCAAAGGTCTATCCAGGCCGAGGCAGCACAGAACGCCGAATCTGGATGGAACTTGCTGCATGCCTGGATGTAGCCGAAACCAGCGGCTGTCCACTTGCAGATCTCCTCACGCGCTTCGCAGCACAACTCGAAGCCGAGGAGGATTCAGAAGCAGCACGTCAAACCGCCCTCGCTGGACCCAAAGCGACTGTCAGGCTGTTGTCCTGGCTCCCGGTCCTTGGCCTGGCCCTCGGGATGGCTTTGGGCGTTGACCCTTTGGGAATCCTGCTGGGTAACTTCCTCGGAGTGGCCACCTTAATCATGGGCCTCTTGCTGACCGTGGCAGGGCGGGTATGGTCCTCCCGGCTCGTCGCCTCCGCTGTAGGGGCCACATGATGATGGGATTTCAGTTGCTTGCGCTGGTAGGTGTACTGGCTCTGGCAGCCCTTGCCGGATTCACCAGGCCAGCGACGCTTCGCGGCCAACTGCAGGCGAGACTGACTGGGGACCGCGACTCCAGGGGTGATCCCCATGAGCAACCGGATACCCTCACCGCTGGGGACGGGCTTAGGGACACGGCTATGATGCTCGAGCTCGTAGCTTCCATGCTGGATGCAGGTGCCGGGATAGGGCGGGCGCTGGAATTGATTTCCTATAGCTCCACACCGAAAATCAGTCAGGATCTCCGACCCGTCGTCGCCGCGCTCGCCATGGGGGCTGATTGGGACACCGCGTGGCGAACCCCTACGCAGCATGAGCCGGAAGTAGCGCGTTTGAAGGATGCGCTTGCTTTCGCCGCCTTGACCGGTGCGCCCTCTGCTTCCATTCTCTATGCACAAGCGGCCAGAGAACGCCGCGAGCAATTCCGTGCCGCGGAGAAGCGGGCCGCCGCCTTGGGAGTAAAGCTTGTGGTTCCCCTTGGACTGTGTTCCTTGCCAGCCTTTATTTGCCTTGGAATCGTGCCCGTACTCATCGCCATGCTGCCGGCTGGATGAGCCGCCAGGGCCAGCGTCTGCAGGATAGCCAGCGCCTGCAGGATAGCCAGCCCTCTTTTCCTCCACAAACCGTCAAAGCAAGGGTTTATCCACTTGGCGGAACCCGTCCCTTCAGAGTTGGTCCCACTCACGGAAGAGTCGTTTTCATCCGGCGGATCTGCCGGGCTTCCCGCGAAAGGAACACACTATGGAAACTCGATCCAACACGCTTCCCGGCCGCCGCAATACCGGACAGAACGGTTCGCTTGCGCTCGCAGCAACTCCTCCCGGAGTGGTATCCCCGGGGCACGGGAGTGGCAAGCCTGGGGGCGCACAACACGAGACCGGTATGTGCGTGCAGTTGGACAACCTGTGGCGTGGGATAACCCGGACCAAAAACGTGCGCAGGCGCGTCCGCAACGGTGTACGGCGGCAGACCAATCTCAGACAGACGCGTCTCATAGGCTCCGAAGGCGGAATGGCAACAGCGGAGTACGCCATAGCGACGCTCGCGGCGGTGGGCCTTGCTGGTTTGCTGGTGGTTATCCTCCGCAGCGAGGAAGTCCGGGGGTTCCTGCTCAACCTTGTTCGCACGGCGTTGTCCTTGCCATGACCTTGTTGGTGCCGGTCACGACAGAAGCGGCCACAGGGGAGAGGGAAGGAGGTGCCGTAACAGCTGAGTTCGCCGTTGCCCTGCCAGCGGTGATTTTGTTGCTGGCCTTCTTGTTGGCGGCCGGTGCAGCAGGGATAACCCAGCTCAGGTTGGAGGAAGCGGCCAGGGCCGGTGCTCGAGGCATGGCGCGGGGCGAGACCACCGTCCAAGTTCAGGGAATCGTCAGGCGCTTGGCCGGTGAAGGTGCCACCACAGGTGTCACAAGCGACGGGCGTTGGGTGACGGTGACAGCCTCCGCAGCCGTAGGAGGCTCGCTGGGGTCATTGATCCCCTGGACACTGACGGCTTCGGCATCGGCTCGCGGTGAAACGCCCGAGGCCTCAGTAGTACGTGGAACGCCGGGAGCAGCGGCGCGCGGTGTTCCGACGGAGGATGCCGCTGTGGGAGCTGTGGGAGCTGTGGGGAGCCGATGGGTTCCGTCGTGACGGGCCGCAGCTTGCGGATATCCACCATGGAGGGTCCTCCTCAAGAGCCACAACCTGAGAAAGGATCCGGCACGGTGCTGGCGCTGGTACTGTCGTTCGCAGTTATGGCCTTGCTTGCCGGGGTGCTCCTCCTGGCCCAGGCGGGGGTCCTTGCGTCGCGGGTTGCCTCTGCAGCAGACCTTGCAGCACTCGCAGCAGCGGATGCAGCGCGCGGAATATCTTCGGGTGAACCCTGTGCTGTGGCGGCCAGCGTGGTGGAACAGCACGGTGCCACGTTGACTGCCTGCGAGGTCGTCGGGGGTGAGGTCGCGGAAGTCGCCACCGAGTTGGAGCGGCCGTTCCTACTCGGCGTGGCTACCGGCAGGGCACGTGCTGGTCCGCCGCCTTAGCCAAGCATGCGTGGGCCGCGGAGTTGGCAGGGATAGCCCAAACCTAGATGGCGTCTTTCAAGAGGACATCAAGGAGTGTGATGGCGGCTGCCTTGTCCAGTGGGTTGTTCTTGTTGCCGCATTTGGGCGACTGCACACAGGACGGGCAGCCGGCTTCGCATTCGCAGGACTTGATGGCCTCCCGGGTCGCCGTAAGCCAGACCTTGGCCTTTTCAAAGCCGCGCTCGGCAAATCCGGCGCCGCCGGGGTGCCCGTCGTAGACGAAGATAGTCGGTACCCCGGTGTCGGCATGCAGGGCAGTGGAGACACCTCCAATGTCCCAACGGTCACTGGACGCCACCAACGGAAGGAGGCCGATTGCCGCGTGTTCCGCGGCATGCAGGGCACCGGGAAACTGCGCTTCCACCAGCCCTGCACCGTGCAGTGACCGGTTGTTCACCACGAACCAGACGGCCTTGGTGAACAGATCCCTGGCCCCGAGATCGAGCGGTTCCTCGCCCAGGATCTCGTTGGAAATCAATGCCTTGCGCTGAAAGGAAACCACTTGGGTTGTGACCTTTACGTCCCCGAAATGCGCAGTGATGTCGCCCCACTGGACCGAGCGCGAGGTCTCCAGGACCTCGATCTGGGTTACATCCCTCGCCGTGGTGTAAAAGTCCGGATTCACGCGCCTCACCATGACGCAGTGGTCGGCCTCGTTGAGTTCCTCCACCAGGTAGCTATCGCCCTGGTGGACATAGATCGCCCCGGTGTGGGCCTGGTAGTGGGTCTGCGGCGAGTCCATCGTCCCCAGAAGGGAACCTGTCTCGGCGTCGACGATGCTCACAGGGCCCCCTCCATCGGCGCGCAGGTTCACCATCCCGGCTGCGCTCTCCGGGTGGGTCCAGAACCAGCCCGCAGGCCGTTTGCGGAGATAGCCCTGAAGAACCAGCCGGTCAAGGAGGCTTTCGGCCGTGGGCCCGAAGAGTTCGAGTTCAGCGGGACCCACTGGCAACTCGGCTGCTGCGGCGCACAGGTGTGGCCCCAGAACGTAAGGGTTTCCCGGATCAAACACAGTGGCTTCGACGGACACATCGAAGATGGCTTCCGGATGGTTCACAAGGTATGTGTCCAAGGGGTCATCGCTTGCCACAAACGCCGCGATGGCGTCCTGGCCTGCTCTTCCAGCTCGTCCAATCTGCTGAAAGAGCGAGGCCCTGGTCCCGGGCCAGCCGGCAACCAAAACCGCGTCAAGCCCGGAGATATCGATGCCGAGTTCCAAGGCAGAGGTACTGGAAACCCCCAACAGCTGTCCGGACCGCAAGGCCTGTTCCAGGGCACGCCGCTCTTCGGGAAGGTAGCCGGAACGGTAGGCGGCCACACGGCTGGGCAGGCTGGGATCCACCTCGTCCAGCAGCCGTTTGGTGATGGACGAAATCGACTCAGCGCCACGCCGGGACTTGATAAAGGCAATGGTCCGTACACGGGAGGAAACAAGGTTTGCCAGGATGTCAGCAGTCTCGGCCACCGCGGTCCGCCGTTGCTTGGCCCCGTTTTCACCCTTGACGTCTGTCAAGGCGGGCTCCCAGAACGCCACGGTCGTAGAGCCATGCGGAGAACAGTCTTCCGAAACTTCCCTGACCGGGGCACCGATGAGCCGTCCGAAGGAGACGCCCGGCTCGGAGGCAGTGGCAGAAGCGGCGATAAATACGGGTTCAGGAAAGGAGGTTCCGGCGCCGTAGTAGGCGCAGATCCGTCGAAGACGCCTCATGAGGTTGGCTACGTGCGAGCCAAACACGCCGCGGTAACTGTGCGCCTCGTCCACGATCACATAGCGCAGCCTTCGGAAGAAGCGTGCCCACCACGTGTGGTTTGGCAGGATCCCAAAGTGCAGCATGTCCGGGTTGGCAAGGATGAAATTGGCGTGATCGCGGATCCAACGGCGCGACGCGACGTCGGTGTCGCCGTCGTACGTTTCTGCGCGGACTGTAGGAAGCTTCAGGGAACGAATTGCTGCCAATTGGTCTGCGGCCAGTGCCTTGGTGGGGGACAAATACAGTGTCACCGCGCCGTCGTCGTGGATCTTCCCGGGCTCGGACAAGACACGGAGCTCGGAGCGGTGGATGGCGTCCAGCGCCGGCAATTGATAGGCGAGCGATTTTCCGGAGGCAGTGCCGGTGGCGATCACCACGTGCTGGCCTGAGTGGGCAAGTCCTGCCGCCTGGATCTGGTGACGGTACGGTTCATGGATACCCAAAGTGCCGTAAGCCTGGACGATATCGGGGTGAACCCAATCGGGCCACGGTTCGTTGACGGCCTTGCGTGCAGGAATGGTGTGGACGTGGCGCAACTGCTCCGGGTCCGGAGTCCGGCCCAGCAGTGAGATCAGCGAATTGGGTGCAGCCACCAAATCATTCTGTCACTGTGCCGGGCAGGCCGACGGCGGCACGTGTTGGCCGCCGTCGTAAACGACCGCCCAACAACGGGTGTCAGGCTACGGAAAGGTCCGAACCCTCACCGGCGCTGACTGACATCATCAGAACGTGGCACACAACGTCCCATCCCAGGTGGGAATAGAGTTTCTGGCCGTCCAAGGAAGCGAGGAGGAGGCCATTTTCGACGTCGTGCTCGAAGGCCTGGGCGGCGAGGGCTTTCATGATGAAGCTTCCCAGACCACGCCGCTGAAATGCAGGCTCAGTAACGATCTTGTCGAAGACTGCCGTGCCGTCCACCACGAACACCCGGCCGCTGGCAGCAACTTGCTCTCCCGAGTGGACCACGGCGTGGTGGACTCCGTTGGATTCTGAAGTGGTAACTTCCAGATCGTCATCCGGGAGCCAAGGATCCTCTGCATCCTGGGTCTCCATGTCCACGATCATCATGGTCTGGGAGGCCGAGTTGACGTTCAGCCCATGCTGTTCGGCCAGGTACTTATAACGCTGGACGTCATTGGTAAGTATCGTCAGAATCCGTGTATCGGCTTCGGCGGTCTTCGCAGCAAGGGCGGCGAACTCTTCATCGGACGGATCATGGGCGAAGTACTCCCAGTCACCGGTTTTATCGGCGCGCAGCGCGGCAGGGAAGCGTCCCTCTTGTCGCGACTCATAGCCCCGGCAGCCGGTCCAACCGGCTACCCAGACTTCCAAGAGGTGCGCGATGTCTTCAACCAAGGCGTCTGGACTCATGTAGAGAGACTATGCCAGCGCTCGTTCTAGCAACAGAGCCCGGTCAGCGGAAGAATCCTTGCTTATGAAATTGTGACTTCGACGACTGGAACGCACCCATGGGCGTTGAACTAGTCGCGGGCGGGCGGCGATTTTAGTACAGCAAGTACCCTTTAACAGTGGCTTTGAACCGAATTGTTCTCTTTTATGGCTTTACCCCGATCGCCGATCCCGACGCCGTGCGTCTGTGGCAGCGTGCCCTCTGCGAGAAATTGGGCCTCAGGGGCCGGATCCTGATCTCGAAGGACGGCATTAACGCCACGGTTGGCGGCGAACTGAACAACATGAAGCAGTACGTGAAAACCACCCGCGAGTACAAGGGCTTCCACGACATCGATTTCAAGTGGTCCGAGGGCGGGGCTGCCGATTTCCCCCGCCTCAGCGTTAAGGTCCGCGACGAAATAGTTTCCTTCGGGGCTCCCGGCGAGCTGAAGGTCGACGAAAACGGTGTGGTGGGCGGAGGCCAACATCTGCAGCCCGAGGAACTTCACTCACTGGTGGACGCGAAGAAAGCGGAGGGCGAAGAGGTGGTGTTCTTCGATGGCCGCAACGCTTTTGAAGCGCAGATCGGCAAATTCAAGGATGCCATCGTCCCGGATGTCGCTACGACCCACGACTTCATCAAGGAACTCGAATCCGGCAAGTATGACGCTCTCAAGGACAAGCCGGTGGTTACTTACTGCACGGGCGGCATCCGTTGCGAGGTGCTCTCAAGCCTGATGGTCACCCGGGGTTTCAAAGAGGTGTACCAGCTCGACGGCGGGATAGTCCGCTACGGCGAAACGTTCAAGGACAAGGGCCTCTGGGAGGGCTCGCTCTACGTTTTCGACAAACGCATGCACGTGGAGTTCAGCGAAGATGCAAAGACCATTGGCGAGTGCGTTCGCTGCGCCGCGCCCACCAACAAGTTCGAGAACTGCTCCAACCTGAGCTGCCGCACACTGACTCTTTACTGTGCAGAGTGTGCCTCGAGTCCTGAAACCCTTCGTTGCCCCGGAGGCTGCGAAGCCGCCTGAGGTGCAGCGCAATCAAAGCCGGCTGACCCGATAGGCGAAGTTCGCGTCGGATCTGGCGCCCACTGTAATGGCCAGGATGGCGTCCTTTTCCAACTGCACCACGCTCACCCGGGCATTCGCGCATCCCAAAGTCAGGTCAACCAAATCGGTCTCACCCACGCTGACGGCGAAGGAAACCCGCCTGGTGCCGCGGCATGCCAGTGTCACCGCGTACGTTCCGCCGGGCAACTGCACGGTTTGTTCAGTTCTGGATTCGCCGGACTTCAGGAAGCCGCTGCTCGAATAGAACGATTGCCCTTGCGATTCCGGCAAGGCGGCTTTGGCCCACTCTTCGAGGGCCTGGCCTGTGACGGTTTGCTCCAAGGCTGGGTCGGGAGGAAGCACCACGTTGTTGCCGGTGCCCTCCGTGGGGCTGGAATCTGCCCGCCCGCCTTCGTCGTAGGTGTACTCGCACGCCGTCAGTGAGCCACACAGCACGAGCAGCAGTCCGACGGCGGCACTTGCCAGCCGTCTGGACATAACCGAGCCAGCCACCTTGCTGCCCATACGTTGACTTTACGCTGGCCTGGAGGCCCGCCAAAGGGGTGCGGGACAGGTCTAATTTGCGGACGGCACCAGCTGATAGGCGAAAATCAACGGGGCGTCCACGCTACTTGTGGAGATGCTGAGGCCAGCCGTGGCGGGGACTTTGATCTTCACCACTTCAAGGCTGCCGTTGCATGCGGCTCCCGCGTCGGCGATTTGCTTTCCACCGGAAGAGACGGCGAAGAAAACCTTTCCTCCGCCGTCACAAGCCATGGTGAGCGTGTAGTTACCGGCGGGAACGCTGGGTGACTCCTTGACCAGCGGGTCCCGGTTCAGGATCTTGCCGGAATCCTCCAATGTCACTGTGCTGGCGGCGGGAAGGACTTTGTCTTTCCATGCCGGTACATCCGCATGTTCGATGCTGACAGGACCCTGGCAAGCTGAGGCGGCCAGCAGCGTCCCCGCAGCAATGACAACAAGGCCTGCGCGACGCCCTGTGGAGGAGAGGTTGAGCATGCTTCAACGCTACCGGGTCCCACACCAAGGTTTTGTCCACATAGTCCCAACGGCGGATGTCTGCCACCAAGTGGCCCCCCATAGACTTGCAATGTGACTCAAACCCCTCAAACATTCACCGCCGGCACTACAGACAACGCCCCGCGGAGCGACCATCCGGAGCTCCTGGTGTCGCTCGCCTCTGACCTTCGCGCCATCTCATACACGGTCGACGGCGTGGCGGAACTTTTGGGGGAATCCGCCTCCGCGGCACTGAGCAGGGACCAGATCATTCCAGCGTTGCTGGTCAGCGAACGGTTATCCAAGGACGGCGGGGAATCCGCCCGTGCGCTGTCCGTCATAGTTCGGCTGTGGTTGCTTGCTGTCCCGCAATCCCCGTCCGATGTTGACTTTGCGTTGCCCACCGTGGGCGCCCAAGGCCTCGCCCGGCTGGGACTCATCACCTTGGAAGCCGGTGTTGCCCGGGCCAAGGTGGACTTGCGTCCTTACGGCTGGGAGGCCAATGAAGACGGCAGCGCGGGAGCTGAGCTCTGGGTGGCCAGCGATCTCGCTGCCCACCAACAAGACGGGGTTTTGAGGCACGATCACGTGCTGGGGATAGGGCGGGCTTCAACAACCCTTGTCCAAACCACCATCAGGCAGCACACACAGCGTGCGCTGGATCTCGGGACAGGGTGCGGCATCCAGACGTTCCACTTGCTGCACCACTGCGAACACGTGACGGCAACAGACATTTCTGACAGGGCGCTGGCCTTCACCCGTTTCAATCTGATGCTCAATGCTCCGGAACTGGACCTGGATCCGGACAACCTGGAAGAGCGCGTCAGCCTGCGCCTGGGCTCGCTGCTGGAACCGGTGGCCGGGGAACGCTTCGGCCTCGTTGTCTCCAACCCGCCCTTTGTCATTACCCCCCGCAGCACTGGCGAATCCTCCGCTGATCAATTCACCTACCGGGACGGCGGTCTCCCGGGCGATGAGATCGTCGCTTCCTTGGTGCGGAACCTGGCTGACATCCTGGAACCTGGCGGCACAGCCCAGATGTTGGGAAATTGGGAGATCGTTAAAGGGACAGAGTGGCATGACCGGCCCTCGTCGTGGCTTCATGGTTCGGGTATGGATGTTTGGTTCATTCAACGCGAGCAGGTGGGCCCGGAGCAGTACGCAGAGACCTGGTTGCAGGACTCCTCGGAGAACCGGGACCGCAGTCACTATCAAGAGTCGTACGCTGCATACATCGACGACTTCGCCTCAAGGGACGTCGAGGGCATCGGCTTTGGCATGATCTGGCTGCGTCGCCCACAAACTTCGAACGGAACACGCCTCAGCCGCTTTGAGGAAATTACCTACCCCATTGAGCAGCCCATCGGACCGCATTTAAACGCGGCCGTGGAGCGCGCTGATTGGCTTGCCGGCAGCAGCTTGCCTGATGCGCACCTTGTGGTGGCCGATGACGTCACAGAAGAGCGCCACCAGCGTCCTGGAGCTGTGCATCCAGGCGTGATCCTCCTGCGGCAGGGGGCTGGCCTTCGCCGAACAAACTTGCTCAGCACCGAGCTGGCGGGCTTTGTTTCTGCTTGTGATGGCCAATTGTCCGTTCGGCAGATAATCGGAGCCTTGGAGGCACTGCTGGGAGGTGCAGACGACTTCGACTCAGTGGCCTTCCGCGAAGGGCTTCTTGCCGAAGTGCGGAATCTCGTCCTGGATGGCTTCCTCCTTCCCGATGCCAAGGAGGCGTCCGCATGAACAGTGCACGGCCCCCGCGCGCACCCCGCACCAAGCCCGCAGTTAGTGACCCTGATTACACTGGTGAAGTGATTGCGAACAACGAGGCACCCCAGGCGTCAGGCGATGCCCCGCGGCGCAAGAGGGCTGAGAAGACGGTTGAGATTACCGATCCCAAGGCTATCCGCGCGTTGGCGCACGCTGCCCGTCTCGAGGTCATTTCCGAGCTCTACGCCACGCAGGTAAGCCACACGGCCACTGAGCTCGCGGCCCGCACGGGGCTAACCCCGAGCGCCATGAGCTACCACCTCCGTGCGCTCCAGAAATGGGGCATCGTTGCCCCTGCGGAAAATGCCGGCGACGCAAGGGAACGCCGCTGGAAAGCCGCCGGAACCGACTTCACGATTTCAGGCGGCAGCGTGGCCAGTCCGGAGATCGCGGTGGTCGATCTTGAGCTGGATGCCTTCCGGCGCAGGGCCTCCGCTTTCGCCAGGGCACGGGGAGAGCGCCGGCAACGTGGCGAAGCGGCGGAAGAGCCGGTGTCGGTGGTGCTGGCGAGCAATCTGCTGTACTTGACCAACCAGCAGCGCAAGGAGCTTTCAGAGCGGATCCGGGAGGTCCTGCGGGAGTATGAACTCGATGACCCAACCCAGATCCCGCAAGGTGCCGAGCGAGTTGCTACTCTTTGGTCGATGATCCCGGATGACCGCCTGGCACCTGGGCATTAGGGGCCTGGCCAGGCCCTCGGATTTCCACGCCAAAACGCAGGATTCTGCAATCTATGGTGAACTAGGCCAATATGGGCACCAGCCCAATTACACATTTTTTCTGTAGGAGCACCGTGCCCAGCAAGGCAAAAACCGGCAAGAAACTCGTGATCGTGGAGTCTCCGGCCAAGAGCAAGACCATCGCCAAGTACCTTGGCGAGGGCTTCATCGTCGAGGCTTCCATCGGCCATATCCGGGACCTCCCGCAGCCATCAGACCTCCCTGCAGAACTCAAGAAGACCTCGCTGGGCAAGTTCGCCGTCGATATCGAGAACGACTTCAAGCCGTACTACGTCGTATCGCCGGACAAGAAGAAGAAGGTCGCCGAGCTCAAGGCCCAGCTGAAAGACGCTGACGCGCTCTATCTCGCAACCGATGGGGACCGCGAGGGCGAGGCCATCGCATGGCACCTCCTTGAGGTGCTCAAACCCAAGGTTCCCGTGTATCGCATGACCTTCGGCGAAATCACCAAGGAAGCGATTCACCGTGCCATGGACAACCTGCGCGACGTCGACACCGCCCTGGTTGATGCCCAGGAGACCCGGCGTATCCTGGACCGGCTCTACGGTTACGAAATCTCGCCGGTTCTGTGGCGGAAGGTTGCCAGAGGACTCTCCGCTGGCCGTGTGCAGTCCGTGGTCACCCGCATGGTGGTCGATCGCGAACGCGAACGTATGGCTTTCCGGGCGGCGTCCTATTGGGACCTGACCGGCCAGTTCGGCGCCGACTCGGGATCGTTCAAAGCGAAGCTCGCCGCGGTGGACGGTTCCAAGGTGGCCAGCGGTCGTGACTTTAACGACAATGGTCAGCTGACATCCTCCAACGTGGTGCACCTCAACGAGGAACTCGCCACGTCTTTGGCTGCTGGGCTGCAGGACGCCGATTTCCGCGTTCGCTCTGTAGACACCAAGCCATACACCCGCCGTCCTGCCGCACCGTTCACCACCTCCACGCTGCAGCAGGAAGCTGGCCGAAAGCTCAGGTTCTCCTCGAAGAGCACCATGCAGGTAGCCCAGCGCCTGTACGAAAACGGCTATATCACCTATATGCGTACGGACTCCTCTGCCTTGAGCGATGAAGCTGTGACAGCAGCCCGCCGGCAGGCCGCGGAGCTCTACGGCCCCGAGTACGTGCCCCAAAGCCCCCGCGTGTACGCCAACAAAGCTGCAAACGCGCAAGAGGCCCACGAAGCCATCCGTCCGGCAGGTGACTCGTTCCGCACTCCTGCCCAAGTGGCCAAGCAGCTCAGCGGAGACGAATTCCGCCTGTACGAGCTCATCTGGAAGCGCACGGTCGCATCGCAGATGGCCGACGCCAAGGGCTCGACGGCCACCATCCGCCTGGGTGCCGTGGCAACTGACGGACGCGACGCCGAATTCTCGGCGTCGGGTACCGTCATCACCTTCCCCGGCTTCCTCGCCGCTTATGAGGAGGGCAAGGACGAGAGCCGCGGAGACGACGACTCCGATGAAGCCCGCCGTCTGCCCAACGTGGCCAAGGATGACTCCCTGAAGGCCTCGGACATCGTGGCTGTGGGCCATGAGACGTCGCCGCCCCCGCGCTACACTGAAGCCTCGTTGACAGCTGAGCTGGAAAAGAAGGGCATCGGCCGTCCGTCCACATACGCCTCCACGATTTCCACCATCCAGGATCGCGGTTATGTTCGGAAGCAAGGTTCCGCGCTGGTTCCCAGCTGGATCGCTTTCTCGGTGATCCGCTTGCTGGAGCAGCACTTCACGGACTACGTGGACTACGAGTTCACGGCAGACATGGAAGGCGACCTTGACAAGATCGCCAATGGACAGGCTGTTGGCGCTGCTTGGCTTAAGCACTTCTACTACGGTGAAGACGCAGACCCAGGCCTGCTGAGCATCGTGAACAACCTCGGCGAAATCGATGCACGCGAGATCAACTCCGTGCCGATCGCGGAAGGCATCACCCTGCGTGTGGGCAAGTTCGGTCCGTACCTGGAAAGCAGCATCCCCACCATTGATGAGAAGACCGGCGAGGTGGTGGAATCCGCACGGGCCAATGTCCCCGAGGAACTGGCTCCTGATGAACTGACGGCCGCCAAGGCCATTGAACTCATGGAAACGGCTGCTCCCGAGGAACGGGTCCTCGGAACGGACCCCCACACAGGACACACGGTGGTGGCCAAGAACGGCCGCTACGGCGCTTACGTCACCGAGATCATCCCCGAGATGACAGAGGAACAGCTGGCAAACCAGCCAGTTGAGTACTACAAGAACGGCAAGCCCAAGCCGCCCAAGAAGCCGGTGAAAGCCAAGCCACGCACAGGCTCGCTGTTCAAGTCCATGACCGTGGACAGCGTCACTTTGGATGAGGCCCTGCAACTCATGAGCTTGCCCCGGGTCCTTGGTGAGGATGCCGAAGGAAACGTCATCACGGTCCAGAACGGCCGGTTCGGACCTTACCTGAAGAAGGGCACGGACTCCCGCTCCATCGGATCCGAAGAAGAGATCTTCACCATCACCCTGGAACAGGCCTTGGAGATCTATTCACAGCCCAAGCAGCGTGGTGCCCGTGCCGCCGTGCCGCCGCTCGCCGAGTTCGGCCCGGACCCCGTCTCGGAGAAAAACATCGTCGTGAAGGAGGGCCGTTTCGGTCCGTACATCACTGATGGCGTCACTAACATCACGGTCCCGCGCTCAACCTCCCTTGAGGAGCTAACACGGGAACGCGCCGTCGAACTTCTTGCCGAGAAGCGGGCCAAGGGTCCCGTCAAGCGGACCACCACCCGCAAGGCGCCAGCCAAGAAGGCCACCGCCAAGAAGTAGGGCAGCAACAAGGCAGGGTGCCGCCCGGGAAGCTAGCGAATTGCGTCCCGGACGGCATCGTGGTCGAGTAGAAGCATGACTGAACAGACGGTTTCACCGGACAACGAACCCTTGAACGACCTCGAAGCCAAGCTTGCCTTGGCCGAACATCCGGACGCCAACCCGGTAGACGTCATCCTTGCTTTCCTGAACAACGAGGTCTACCTGGTCAGTTCAGAAGCGGTGGACGGACCGGATTCTGCCGTAGAGCCATTGGTCCTCTCAAACGCCGATGGCCAGCCAGTCCTAGCGGTTTTCAGCCACCCGAGCCGCGTGGACGCACGTTTCCTGGAAGCTGCCCCGCATGTTCTGGGCACCATGGGCTCGGCGATCCTCGGTAACATCGGCGACGAACTGGGTATGGTCATCAACCCCGGCAGCGAATTTGGCTTCGAAATCGATCCTGAAGGGATCGCCAACATCCGGCGCGACTTCAAACGGGCAGACGAAGCCGGGGAGCCAACAGAATAGCTGGCATCCAGGACGCGAGGCGCGCACGTGTCCGCGAAACGTGGACGCCAAGTTGCTTTCCCGGCTTCGAATCGGTGAATAATGGCAGAATGCGTCTTGGCGTTCTCGACATCGGTTCAAACACCGTCCACCTGCTGCTTGTGGATGCCCATCCCGGCGCACGCCCCGTGGCTTTCGCCTCCCACAAGCGCCCCCTTTCCCTGGTGCAATACCTGGATGGTGATGGCAACATCAATGATGACGGCCAGAACGAGCTGATTGAGTTCGTCCTGGAGGCGTGGGAATTCGCAGCACGCCACAAGGCCGAGGATCTGCTGGCCTTTTGTACGTCGGCAATCCGTGAGGCAACCAACGGCGCCGAGGTCCTGGCACGGGTCAAGCATGAGACCACGGTGACTCTCCAGGAGCTCACGGGCAGCGAAGAAGCCTCCATGACCTTCTTTGCCGTTCGCCGTTGGTATGGGTGGGGTGCCGGTCCCATTCTGGACCTGGACATCGGCGGAGGCTCGTTCGAAATGGCCTACGGTACGGACGAACTCCCGGAGTTTGCTACGTCTGTTCCCCTGGGGGCAAGCCGGCTCACACGGGATTGGCTCCATGACGATCCACCCAGTGCCAAGAGTGTCAAGGAGTTGAGGCGTTACATCCGTTCCACGCTCAAACCGGTTGTCCGTAATTTTCACGAGCTCGGCCGCGCCAACCTGGTGGCCGGGACCTCCAAGACGTTCCGCTCGCTTGCACGGATCGCTGGTGCAGCCCCCAGCGGAGCTGGTCCTTACGTGAAACGGGAACTCCACGCCGCCGATCTTGGTCTGTGGGCCCAGCGCATATCCGCCATGAAAGTTGAGGACCGCTTGTATCTCCCCGGCGTTTCGGACGCGCGGGCCCGCCAATTGCTGGCTGGTGCCTTGGTGGCAGAAGCCGCGCTGGAACTCTTCGAATTCCCTAAAATGGAAATCTGCCCGTGGGCTCTGCGCGAAGGGCTGATCCTTCGCCGACTGGACCAGTTGGTCTTCGAAGAAGCCGTGGATCCCGCGCCGCACGTCGGGAAGCGCAAGAAGGACAAGTCCAAGAAAAAAGCAGGCAAGGAAGGCGACAAGAAGACGGACAGCGACGAGCCCCAGACCACCTTTGAGGAATTCCCTGTGCCGGTAAATAACCCTGCACCCGCACCAATCCCGGCCCCTATGGCAGGCGGGCTGGCTTCCTGAGATGAGCACCGACGTCGAGCCTGTTGAAAATAACCGCCATATCCCGGTGGCGCTGTCCAGCGCGTCCGTGTATCCGTTGAGCGTCCATGACGCTTTCGCTGTGGCCCAGGACCTCGGTTATGAAGGCGTGGAAGTCATGGTCACCAACAACGCCGTGAGCCAGAATCCTGACGCCCTCATCCAGTTGAGCCATCGGTACCACCAACAGATCGTTTCCATTCACGCGCCCACGCTGCTGCTGACCCAGCAAGTGTGGGGAGCGGCATGGAACAAGATCGAGAAATCCTGCCAGATGGCAAGGGAGGTGGGCTGCGACACCGTGGTGGTCCACCCACCGTTCCGCTGGCAATCGAACTACGCCGAGAACTTCGCTGCCGGTGTTCGGGAGATCGCTGCGATGTACCAGGTGCACATCGCAGTAGAGAACATGTACCCCTGGCGCGTCCGTGGACGGGAGGCTGTTGCCTACCTGCCGCACTGGGATCCCTTGGGACAGGATTACGACGACGTCACTTGGGATTTCTCGCACGCGGCCACTGCGGGGGCCAACAGTTTGGAAGCAATCCAGGCGTTGGGGAACAAACTCCGCCACGTTCACCTCACGGATGGTTCAGGTTCCGGCAAGGACGAACACTTGGTTCCGGGCACTGGCACGCAGCAATGTGCAGATGCCCTCCAACACCTTGCATCCAATGGCTTCAACGGTGTTGTGGTGGCGGAGATCTCTACCCGCAAGGCCAAAGTGGCTGGTGAACGCGAGGAAATGTTGGCGGAGACGCTTCGTTTCGCACGGCAGCACCTCAGCATCCCGCTGGTGCGTTCGCACGACAACTAGCTAGTACGCTCCCACAATCATTAAAAGCGAAAGCACCGGCGGCCGAATCGGGAAATGGGGGAAAACCCGCCCGGCCACCGGTGCTGCTGGCGGACATCCCCATGCCCGCCTCATCACTCGCACCCTCAATGAGGTAACTACTAAGTTACGGACCAAGGATGGGTGCTGCCTGCAATAATCTTGGGAACCAGCTGTGAATGTGGATGCCGTTCGACCCCTCCATGGGCAAACTGCCATGATGGTGCAATGAGCAACCGAATCGCATTCCTTGGCTGTGGATCCATGAACGAAGCAATCCTGGCAGGTCTCCTTGCCGCCGGGACTGACCCATCCGACGTCGTCGCCACCGTCCGACGAACCGAGCGCGCAGAAGAACTTGCGCAGCGCCATGGCGTTATGGCGATCGCCGGCGAGGAAGAGCCGGAAAACAATAAGCTTGCCACCAAGGGTTCAGGCATGGTCATCCTTGGCGTCAAGCCAGTTGGCATTGCAGACCTTGCACGGGAAATCAGCCCGGCACTCGCCAAGGACACTGTTGTTGTGAGCGTGGCCGCTGCGGTTTCCATCGCACAGCTTGAAGCCGCCCTCCCGGAAGGGCAGCCGGTGATCCGAGCCATGCCGAACACCCCCGCCAGGCTGGGCCGCGGCGTCGTTTCCGTCTCGCCCGGAACTCACTGCACGCCCGAACAGCTTGAACGGGTGAAGGCTGCGCTGGCAGGTGCCGGCACGGTTGTGGAGGTGCCCGAAGAGCAGGTGGACGCTTTGTCCGCCATCAGCGGTTCCGGCCCCGCATACGCGTTCTATTTGGCTGAGGCCATGGCAGCTGCGGGCGTCGAGCTGGGACTGGACGCCGAATTGTCCCTCATGCTGGCCCGCGAAACGGTGGCAGGCGCCGGGTTCATGCTGGCGGAGCCTGGTGCGGACCCCACTGCGCTGCGCGTCGCCGTGACCAGCCCGAACGGCACCACCGAGCGGGCTATCGCAGCTTTCGACGACGGCGGGATCCCCAGGATCATCGCCGATGGCGCCCGTGCGGCTGCCAACCGCGCAGCAGAGATCACTAAACAGCTGGGCTAATCCCCAACCGCACCCTAGCCTCGCAAGCTCGGCCAGGGAACCCTGCGGTCGTGGGCCCAAAGCAACCGCACCCTAGCCTCGCAAGCTCGGCCAGGGAACCCTGCGGTCGTGGGCCCAAAGCAACCGCACCCTAGCCTCGCAAGCTCGGCCAGGGAACCCTGCGGTCGTGGGCCCAAAGCAACCGCACCCTAGCCTCGCAAGCTCGGCCAGGGAACCCTGCGGTCGTGGGCCCAAAGCAACCGCACCCTAGGGCCGTGCCGCGAAGCGCTCCAGGAGATCGACGTGCCCGGACACGATCAACATGTCGTGCCCGGACACCTTGGTCTCGGGCCGCGCGTAGGTGAAGTCCTCCCCGGGGGTCTTCACGCCTACGATCGTCACGCCGTATTTGGAGCGGACCTTGGACTCTTCCAGCGTGAAGCCCACGGTCTCCTTGGGCGGATACATCTTGACGATTGCGTAATCGTCATCGAACTCGATGAAGTCCAGCATTCGCCCGGATACCAAGTGTGCTGCCCGGACGCCGGCATCGGCCTCCGGGTAGATCACGTGGTTGGCGCCGATCCTGCTGAGGATCTTTCCGTGCGAAGGCGTGATCGCCTTGACCCACAGATGCTGGATCCCCAGGTCCACCAGGTTCACCGTGATGAGCACCGAGGATTCGATCGATGTGCCCACACCCACCACGGCCGAGCTGAACTCCTGCGCCCCCAGTTGGCGCAGGGCATCGATGTTGGTGGCGTCTGCCTCCACCACGTGGGTGAGTACGGGCGCCCATTTCTGGACGAGAGTGCGGTCGCGCTCGATTGCCAGGACTTCCCGGCCTTGCTTGACCAGTTGCTCGGCAGTGGCCGATCCAAACCGGCCAAGGCCAATGACCAGCACTGGTGCGTTGTGGGCGGGGCGGTTCGCCGCCCCTGTGGTACTAGCCAATGATTGGCCTCTCTTCCGGGTAGTGGTAAAGCTGGCTGCGTTGGCGCAGGGCCAGGCCGGCAGCGAGGGTTACGGTGCCGACGCGGCCTGCGAACATCAAGGCGGTCAGGACGTAAACGCCCGACGGCGGCAGCTCGGCGCTGAGGTTCGTGCTCAATCCCACGGTGGCAAAGGCGGAGATGGTTTCAAAGAGCACCCGGTCCAGTGATGCGCCGCTGATGGACAGCAGCAGGAACGCCGCGACCGAGACAAGGGTGGCGCCGGCAACAATCACCGAAATAGCCACCCGCATGGTGCCTTGGGGAATAGTGCGGCCGTATACCTTCACGTCGGCATCGCCACGGGCCTCGGCAACGATGGCGAGGAACATGACCGCAATCGTGGTGACCTTGATGCCGCCCGCCGTGGACGCCGAGCCGCCACCGGCAAACATGAGGGCATCCGTGAGGAGCATCGTGGTGGATTCCATGTGGTTCTGGTCCACCAGATTGAACCCGCCTGAACGCGTCATCACGGAAGCAAAGAGGGAATGAATAAGCTTGTCGCCGAATTCCATGTGCGCGATGGTCCGCACGTTGTCCCATTCCATGAGGGCCCATAGGACCGTGCCGGCGAGCAGCAGGATGAAAGACACCTGGATGGTGAGCTTGGTGTGGAGGTTCCACTTCTTCCAGTTCAGGCCGTTCTGCTGGAGCACCATCACTACCGGGAAACCGAGGCTGCCAAGGAACACGCCGAGCATGAGCGGTACCAGGATCCAGAGATCGGTCTCGTAGGGGACAATTCCGTCCGAGTGCGGCGTAAAGCCGGCATTGTTGAAGGACGAAATCGAGTAGAAGACTCCGTGCCAAACCGATTGCCAGAAGGGCTCCCCAAGGAGCATGAAGCGTGGGACGAGGGCCAGCGCCAAGGCACCCTCGATCACCACGGAGGTCACGATGACGATGCGTAGCAGGGTACCCACTTCACCCAGCCTGCCAGCATTGTTCATGGCCTCCTGGGCGATGAGCTTGCCCCGGACACCAAGCCGCTTGCTGACCATGAGCGCCAGCAGGGACGCCAAGGTCAAGGTGCCGAGGCCGCCCACAAAGATGCCCACCAAAATAATGAGCTGGCCGAGGAAGGACCAGTGGGTTGCGGTGGAAACCACGGTCAGGCCGGTCACGCAGACACTCGAAACGGCCGTGAACATGGACTGGTGCAGAGGGGTAGGTTCGCCGGAAGCCGAGGAAAACGGCAGGGACAACAACCCTGTGAAGAGCAGGATCACCACGGCGAAAGCGACCAGGGCCAAACGGGCCGGGGATGTGTTGGCGATGTTGTCGATGAAGTCGCGCGCACGTGTGAAAATCCACAGACCTTCACGTTCCTGCTGGCCGGGATGCCAGTTGGCCGGGCTCGTGGAGCGCGTCTGGCTTTGAGACATGGGGTTCTTCCTCGGTTGAACATGCTTTCCTGAGTAGTAAACCACTATTCCTGCGGCGTAACCGGGCGGTGGTCCAGTGCGGCCTCAGGTAGCCTGTTCTGGATGAACTCCGGGCTTGGAACAACTGCTTCCAGCATTACGCGATCCGCACTGCCAACGACGGTGGTGTGGGACCCAGCCATGACTGCTTACAACTTTGGTCCCAGCCATCCTATGGCCCCGCAGCGGTTGGAACTGACGGCCAGGCTCGCGGAGTCCCTAGGCCTTTTCGACCACAGCCATGTGGCGGTGGAGGCGCCTGAGTTGGCCACCGACGTCGAACTTTGCTCGGTGCACAGCGCGGAGTACGTCGAGGCGGTGCGCCGCGTCAGCCAGGATCCGTCCATGCCCGAGGAAGACCGGGGCCTCGGAACCGAGGATGATCCCGCATTTGCCGGCATGCACGAGGCCAGCGCCCGACTCGCTGGCGGTTCCCTGTTGGCTGCTGAATCCCTCCTCTCTGGCCAAGCCGTCCGCGCCGTGAATTTCAGCGGTGGATTGCATCATGCCGCGCGGGAGCGGGCCAGCGGCTTCTGCGTCTATAACGACGTCGCGATCGCCATCCAGCGGCTTCTGGACGGCGGTGTGCGGCGCGTCGTGAGTATCGACGTCGACGCCCACCACGGCGATGGGACGCAAAGCATTTTTTGGAATGACCCCCGCGTTATGACCATTTCATTGCATGAATCGGGGCTCACCCTCTTTCCGGGCACGGGTTTCGCCAATGAAACGGGGGGCCCGGATGCGCCCGGGACGGCTGTGAACGTGGCGCTGCCGGCGTTCACCGGGGATGCCGCGTGGCTGCGCGCTTTCCATGCGGTGGTGCCGCAGTTGGTGGGCGCGTTCAAACCGGAGGTGATTGTCAGCCAGCACGGCTGTGACTCGCACCGCCTGGATCCGCTGACGCACCTCAACCTCAGCGTCGACGGCCAGCGGGAGGCGGCCAGCGCCGTCGCCAGCCTTGCCGCCAGGTACTGCGAAAACCGGTGGATAGCCACCGGCGGAGGCGGCTATGACATCACGGGTGTTGTGCCGCGCGCGTGGAGCCATCTGATCGGGATGGTGACGCAGCGGCCGGTCCCGTTGAGCACGCCCGTTCCCGAGGCCTGGCGGACCTATGTCAGGGAGGCTTACGGCGTTTGGGCGCCGGAGTCGATGAGCGATGACGTGGACGTCTGGTGGCGTTCCTGGGAAGTTGGATACGACCCCGCAGACGAGGTGGACCGGACCGTCATTGCTACGCGCAAGGAGATATTCCCCTTGTACGGGCTGGATCCCTGGTTCGACTAGCTGTTCGTGGACCAGGCTGTTCGGGGTCCATTCGTCCGTCCCAACGCTGCTACGGCCCGGTCTTCTCCGTCTGGAACACCACGCCCGCTGCCCCCACCAGCCATCCCAGCAAAGACAAGGCAAACGCGCCGATGAGGTCCGTGGAGGCTTGCCCTTTGAACAGCCACAGCACCAACACCAGCATGCCCATGGTCATGTAGACCATGATCGCGAAGATCACCCGGCCAGAGAGTCGGTTGGCCACCTCGGTGGGGCTGACAAGAGGGCTGGGCTGGCCAGCCTCGGCTTGGTCCCTTTTAACCTCGGAAATCGTAAAGCCCAGTGCGGATGCCGTCAGGGAACTCAAGGACGTGGCGAGGACGCCTGCAGCTGTCACAAGGGCACCATTGAGTTCAGGGGCAACCGCACCGCCGGTGGGCACCCAGGTTCCGACGCGCAACAGGACGGCAGCCCAAACGAACACGAAAAGTGCCAGGAATACCGCGGCGATGATGTTAAACATTTGACGTCGGAAATAGTCAGTCATGGCCTTGCACCCCGAGCGATTGGCGGCCGGGGCCTGGCAGCCCGGACGGACCGTGACTCCGTTGTAGCACCGGCCCCATGTTGGGTCAACGATCCGTCCCCGTCGCGGCACGAAACAGGGATGCCATTTGGCGTATATGTCGCTAGGGTGGGAGGCATGGTGACTGACGACGTATTTGCCGTCATAGCTGAGGCAACCAGGCGAGATATCCTGGTTTCACTCCGCTCTGGGGATAAAGCTGTAGGCGAACTGGTGGAAGAACTGGCTGCAAGCCAGCCCACGATCTCCAAGCATCTGAAGGTGCTCCGCGAGGCTGACCTCGTCAGCATGCGCGCCCAGGGACAGAAGCGCTACTACGCGCTGAACCCCAAGCCGCTTGCCGGCGTCGCCAGTTGGCTGGAAACTTTCGACGTCGGACCCTCGGCTTCCGCCGCCGTCGGACCTTCCGTGGACGCAGCCCAGGAACCGATGGCCGCCCCTGAAGCAGTGGCCGCTGCGTCGGTTGTGAAACCTGCCGACACAATGCCGGATGTCATCCCAACGCGGGCCGACGCCATTGGCCAGGCCGTGAAAGTCCACTCGAGTGGGACGCCACTCTCCGTCGATCCGGCATCGGATGACACCGTCCCGCAGCAGATTGGCCGGACTGTGGGCCGCGCTGCCACCAAAGCCGCAGATCTGCTGGCCAACCTCCCGAACCTTCCCAATCTCCCCAAGTTCGGTCGAAAGCGCTAGGAACCGCCCCACCCAGTAGGGTCGACTAACGTGATCTTCGACACCTTGTGAGGTGTTGTTAAGGTCAAATTTCCCTGCGTTTCCGGGGTTTTTCTACGGTTGTGTTAACTCCGTCCAAGGGTCACATTTTCACCGGATGGAGATCCTACGTCCAATGATGCAACCATGAGCGGGACTGGATCGTCTCGCCGCGGGTCGGCGCATGGATGGATTGGAAGACGCATGGATTCGAGGCTCGAAGCTGTCCGGAACACCGTACTGGCGCGGAATCCCGGTGAGAAGGAGTTCCACCAGGCTGTCACCGAGGTCTTCGAAAGCCTGGGGCCTGTTCACGATCGGCATCCCGAATTCCTTGAGGGAGCCGTGCTGGAGCGCCTATGCGAGCCGGAGCGTCAGATCATCTTCCGCGTGCCGTGGACGGACGACTCGGGCCGCGTGCACGTCAACCGTGGATTCCGCGTGGAATTCAACTCCGCCTTGGGCCCGTACAAAGGCGGACTGCGGTTCCATCCGTCGGTCTACCTGGGCATCGTGAAGTTCCTCGGTTTTGAGCAGATCTTCAAGAACGCCCTCACCGGCATGCCGATCGGGGGCGGCAAAGGCGGCTCCGACTTCGATCCCCGTGGACGTTCGGATGCCGAGATCATGCGGTTCTGCCAGTCGTTCATGACTGAGTTGTATCGCCACATCGGCGAGTACACGGACGTCCCAGCAGGCGATATTGGCGTTGGAGGCCGCGAAATCGGCTACCTCTTTGGCCAGTACAAGCGCATCACCAACCGCTACGAATCCGGGGTCCTCACCGGCAAGGGGATTTCCTGGGGCGGCTCGTTGGTCCGGCCGGAGGCTACCGGCTACGGCACCGTGATCTTCGCCCAGGAGATGCTCAAGACCCGTGGTTCTTCCTTTGATGGCCAGCGCGTTGTGGTGTCCGGTTCGGGAAACGTGGCCATCAATGCGATTGCCAAGGCACAATCCCTCGGTGCAACAGTGGTGGCCTGTTCCGATTCCGCCGGTTACGTCGTGGATGAGGCGGGAATCGACGTCGCGCTTCTCAGCCAGATCAAGGAAGTGGAGCGCGGGCGCCTCACGGAGTACGCCGCGCGCCGTTCCGGAACCAGCCACGTTGCGGGCGGTTCCGTGTGGGATGTCAACGGTACCGTGGCGCTGCCATGCGCCACGCAGAACGAGCTCGACGGCGATGCTGCCGCCAAGTTGGTCAGCAACGGCCTGATTGCTGTGGCTGAAGGCGCCAACATGCCCTCCACGCGCTCAGCCGTTTCGGTGTTCCAGGAGGCCGGCATACTCTTCGGGCCGGGCAAAGCAGCCAACGCTGGTGGCGTTGCGACGTCCGCGCTGGAAATGCAGCAGAACGCCAGCCGGGATTCGTGGTCGTTCGAGCACACGGAACAGCGCCTCACTGAAATCATGGTGGGCATCCACGATCGCTGCGCAGCTACAGCCGATGAATACGGCTCGCCTGGAAACTACGTGGTTGGCGCCAACATCGGCGGCTTCGTCAAGGTTGCCGACGCGATGCTGGCCCAGGGCCTGATCTAACCCCCATACCCAACTAATACGCAGCTAAGCGCGTTTTGAGCCCGCAAAACGCGCTTAGCTGCGACCTGCATGGGCGCCTTTAGCGCTGCAGAAGCCGCACGTGGTCCGGGTTCAGTTCCGAGATCTTTGTGACGCCCAGCAGTGCCATTGTCCGGGTCATGTCCTTCTCCAGGATCTGGATGGTACGGTCCACGCCTTCGCGTCCGCCGGCCATGAGTCCGTAGAGGTATGCGCGGCCGATCAAGGCGAAGTCGGCGCCCAAGGCCAGGGCTGCCACGATATCCGCGCCGCTCATGATGCCCGTATCCAACATGATCGCGGCCTTGCTGTTGTCCGCCTTCAGGGCAGCCGAAACTTCAGGCAGCAAATGGAACGGGATAGGCGCCCGGTCCAGCTGACGGCCGCCGTGGTTGGACAGGACGATGCCATCGGCGCCGTGGTCCACCACCTTGCGGGCGTCCTCCACGGTCTGGATGCCCTTGACCACGAGCTTGCCCTTCCAGGTTTCGCGCAGCCAGTCGAGGTCCTCGTAGGTCAGCGTGGGGTCGAACATCGAGTTGATCAGGTCCGCCACTGTTCCCGTATACCGCGAGAGCGAGGCGAAGGTCAGCGGCTCATGCGTCAGGAAGTTGAACCACCATGCCGGGCGGTACGACGCGTCAAGGACTGTCTTCAGGGTCAATGCCGGCGGGATGGTCATGCCGTTGCGGACATCGCGCAGGCGGGCGCCGGCAACCGCGGTGTCCACGGTGACCATGAGGGTATCGTTGCCTGCTTTGGCGGCGCGCTCAATCAGCTCCAGCGAGCGGTCACGGTCCGTCCACAAATACAGCTGGAACCAGTTCCGGCCATTCGGAGCGGCAGCCGCGACATCTTCGATCGAGGCCGTGCCCATCGTGGACAGCGTGTAGGGGATGCCCGCTGCTTCCGCAGCCTGCGAGCCTGCGTATTCGCCTTCGGACTGCATCATGCGCGTGAATCCGGTGGGTGCGATCCCGAAGGGGAGGCGCGATTCCTTACCCAGGATGTCGGTGCGGAGGTCGATCCTGGAAACGTTGCGAAGGATCCCGGGTCGGAACTCAATGTCCTGGAACGCCTGACGGGCCCTGCGCAGCGTGATCTCGGCTTCAGCGGCGCCGTCGGTGTAGTCGAAGGGGGCCTGCGGAGTGCGGCGCTTGGCGATGTCGCGCAGCTCCCAGATGGTGCTGGCGCGCTTCAGTCGGGCGGCCTTGCTGAATTCGGGCTTCTTGAACTGCATGAGCGGCGCCAGGTCCGACACTTTGGGGATGCGCCGCTTCAGTGCAGGAGGACGCACGACGGCGGGCGTCGGCTGGGGTGGGCGGCTTACGTTTTGGTCGCTGCCGGCATTGGCCGGGGCGGCTGTGAGCTTCGGATCGAGGGTGTCGGTCATGCGGTTCTCCCTTGAATTCTGTGGTCCTACCACTGTGGTCTAACCACACTGTAAGCCATGTGGTTGGACCACATCAACTAGTATTCCGTTATGCGTACCCACGAACTAGTCCTGCAGTGGATAGAAGAGCAGCTATCCGATGGCCACCTCGCCCTCGGAGGACGACTCCCGGGCGAGCGGGCCCTGGCGGAGCAACTGCAGGTTTCGCGGACCTCCGTGCGTGAGGCCGTGAGGATTCTCGAGGCAATGGGTGTTGTCCGTGCGGGCGTTGGTTCGGGAAAGGACGCAGGGACCGTAGTGATTGCTGAGCCCGGCTCAGCGTTGGGCTCCACGCTCCGCCTCCACGTGGCAACGCGCCACCTTCCAGTGGCCGACATCGTGGAGACCCGCGTGCTGCTCGAATCATGGGCAGCGGCGCGGGCCAAGGTTGGCGCCCCGGCCCTCGATGAGGCTGCTGCCCTGCTCGAGCAAATGGACCATAGTCCGGACATCGAAACTTTCCTGGCGCTCGACGCCCGCTTCCACGTCGCCCTGGCACAGGCTGCCGGGAATACCGTGGTCAGCGCCATGATGGCGTCACTGCGTGGGGCAATCGAAAACTACGCCGGGAAGCTCACTGGAAACCTGCCCGACTGGAATGCCACTTCAGGCAGGCTACGAGCGGAACACCACGCGATTCTTGCGGCTGTGAACGCGAACGACGGCGGCCGGGCGGCGGAGCTTGTGGCCGCCCACATCGAAGGCTTCTACAAAGAGGCCGGACTGGGGTCGGAACACGCGCCGAGATGACACTTAATGCCAATGTTCCTCGGGAACATTGGCATTAAGTGTCACCTCGCGGGGTTGAGTGCCGGGGCTGCAGTGCTCTTGCGGATTTCCATCCGCGGGGAAAATTCATCCTGGGCCTGCGTGGTCGACTCGCCTGCTTGCTGGATCTGCTCCCGCATCCTGCGCCACGCCAGGCTCCCGAGCTCGTTGATGGGCACGGCGGCGGTGGTCAGTGGGGGAGTTGTGTACTTGGCGAACGGGATATCGTCGAAGCCCGTCACCGAGATGTCCTGCGGTACCCGCACTCCACGCTCGTGCAGGCCGCTCAGCAAGCCCATGGCGACGAGGTCGTTAAAGGCCAGGATGCCCGTGGCCCCACTGGCGATGATGGCCTCTGTTGATTCATGGCCGGAATCGAAGTTGGATCCGCCGTGGAGCATCTGGAGCTCGATCTCCGGGTGTTCCTTCCGGAATTGCTCCAGGCCAACCAGCCGCTGGCGGTTGGATGCGCTGTGCTCCGGGCCGGAGAGGAAGGCAAGGCGTCGGTGACCCAAGGTCACGAGGTGCTGTGCCAGTTCCTGGATGCCTTGGCCGTAGTCGACGCTGAGGCTTGGAGTGTTGGTGGCCACCGTGGTGCGGTTGATCAGTACCAAGGGGTGCAGGGTAGGTGCCAGTTCTTCAAGTTCGGCATCGCTCATGCGGGGTGCACAGAGCACTACTCCATCACAGCGGCGACGGGCTTCTCCGGCAAGGATTGCTTCCTCGCTGGTTACCTCGGAGGAGTCCGCGATCAGAACGCGGTAGCCGTCCTGGGCTGCTGCAATGCTGAGCCCGCGCAGGATGGCCTGGAAGGTGGGGTTGGCCAGATCCGGGACAACAATGCCGATGGTGTCGGTCTTGCCCAAGGCCAGGCTTCGTCCGACGGGGTTGGGCTGGTATTTGAGTTCGGTTGCTGCGGCCCGGACGCGGGCGGCGATGCCGGGATCCACGGCGGCGTTACCGTTCATGACGCGGGACACTGTGGCGTGCGAGACGCCGGCTTTCTCCGCGACGTCGGCGATGCCAACGCGCCGATTGGTGTTCCTCCGTGCCATGCTGCCCCTTCCGGTTGGCTGTCCGCGTGCTGCCCCTGCGTTGGGGCAATGGTTGACGGAACCGCCAGAGTCTTGATACAAAGCTTATAACGCTCTGAGAAAACGCTTTCTCATGATTCTTCCCAGATCACGCCGGGCCGTCAAGCGGTTCACTTCTGCCTTTTGAAAGGGGCATTCCCATGGTCAACGTCGACACCGCCGAGACCCATTCATCCGCGGCCGAGACTTCCGCCTCGCCCGACGCAGGCACTGTCCGTCATCGGACCCGTATTGCCCTTATCGGCACCGGTGGCCGCTCCGAAATGTACATTCGCGCGATCTATGGGCAGCACGCAGACGTGGCTGACCTCGTGGCGCTCTCAGACGTGAACCAAGGCCGCGTGGAGTTTTACCAGGAACTCATCAAGGAATTGGGCGGCGCCGGGCCAGTAGCATCCTTCGAGCCGGCAAAGCTAACGGAGTTTATCCAAGCCAACGGCATCGAGCGCGTCATTGTCACAACGCCCGACTACACCCACGCGGACTACATCGTCGAAGCGCTCGAGGCGGGTGCCGACGTCGTGGTTGAAAAGCCGTTGACGATCGATGTTGAGGGCTGCCGCCGCATCACCGCCGCCGTGGCAGAAACCGGTCGGAACGTCGTTGTCACGTTCAACTACCGTTACTCGCCCCGTAACACCGCGCTCAAGGAGATCATCCAGAACGGCGTGATCGGCAAGGTCACGTCCATCGATTTCAGCTGGGTGCTGGACACTGTGCACGGCGCGGACTACTTCCGCCGCTGGCACCGTGAGAAGAAGAACTCCGGCGGCCTGCTCATCCACAAAGCCTCCCACCACTTCGACCTCGTCAACTGGTGGATCAACGATGTCCCCGAGCGCGTATTCGCCTCCGGGGGGCTTCGCTTCTATGGCGACAAGAACGCTGCCGAGCGCGGACTGGGTGCCCGCCCGGAGCGCGGCACCGTTGATGGCCTGACGCCGGATCCATTCCGCCTGGACATGCGGGAAGACGAACGCCTGAAGGCCTTGTACTACGACAACGAAAAATTCGACGGCTACCTCCGCGACCAGGACGTCTTCACGGAAGGCATCACCATCGAGGACAACCTGGCCCTCGTGGTGGACTACCAGGGCGGCCCCACGCTGAGCTACTCGCTGAATGCCCACAGCCCGTGGGAGGGCTACCGGGTCAGCGTCAATGGTACGGAGGGCCGGGCCGAACTCGAAGTGGTTGAGCGCGCGGCGGTCCACTTCAGCACCGACAAGAAGACCGTGGTGGACCCCAGCGCGACGCCGATCGAGGAAGACGACGCCGTTCGACGCAACGGTGAGCGCCTCATTGTCCAGCGCCATTGGGAAGCGGCCTATGAAGTCCCGATCGTCAATGGCGAGGGAGGACACGGAGGCGGCGACAACCTGCTGCTCTCGGACCTCTTCAACGGACCGGGCGTAGACCCCCTGGGCCGCCCGTCGGGGTACATCGATGGCCTCCGTTCCGTCTCAGTCGGCATCGCCGGCAACCAGTCCCTGGACACCGGGCTCCCAACCCGCATCAGCGAACTTGGCCTTGGCGTCGACCTTAGCCGCGGCCAGGCTTGACGGCCCACCACCACACAAGGACAACACCATGAGCAGGATTTTCGTCACCGGCGGTTCCGGCCGGCTCGGCCGCAGCGTGGTGGCAGGCCTCACGCAGGCCGGCCACGAGGTGGTCTCGGTTGACCGCGACGCCATCCCGGCGGAGCAGTTGCCGTCCGGCGCCGTGCAGTACGCGGCGGACCTTTTGGCCCCGGGAGAAGCGGAGCGGCTTCTCCGGGAAACAAACCCCGACGCCGTCATCCACCTCGCCGCCATCGCCGTACCTTTCAGCGCGCCAGAGGACGTCATTTTCAGTACCAATACCCGGCTCGCCTACGCGGTCATCAGTGCTGCGACTGACGCCGGTATCCCGAAGATTATTACGGCAAGCAGCCCCACCGCCCTGGGCTATGGCTCACCGGCCGGTTGGTTGCCGCCGTCGTTCCCCTTGGACGAGCAGACGCCGCCCAAGCCGTGGAACGCCTACGCGTTGTCCAAGCTGATCGCCGAGCAAACCGTGCAAATGTTCGCTGCGGCGCAGGGGGATAAGATCCGCTACGCAGCGTTCCGGCCGTGCTACGTCATATCCCCCGAGGAGTGGCAGGGCGCGCCCACGCAGCAGGGGCACACCGTTCGCCAGCGGTTGGAGGACCCCTCCCTGTCGGCGCCGGCTCTGTTCAACTACGTCGATGCCAGGGACGTGGCCGACTTCCTGGACGTGCTGCTGGACAAGATGGACGCCATCCCCAATGGCCAGGTCTTCTTTGTGGGAGCGAAGGATGCCCTGGCCACTTCCCCGCTCGCTGAACTGTTCCCGCGTTTCCTGCCCGGCAGCGCCCCGCTCACCCGGCACCTGACCGGTACCAGCCCCGCGTTCTCCATCGGGAAAGCGCGTGAGCTTCTTGGCTGGGAGCCCAAGCGCAGCTGGCGTACCGAACTTTCGCCGCCCTTCGAAGGCGAAGATTCAGCAGCATCAGACCAAGCACTACTCAACGACGAGAATCACGCCGGCTTGGTTCCGGCGGGAGCAACCAAGGAGACACCATGAACTTCGACGGCGTACTGTTTTTCCCCGTCACCCCCTTTGCCGAAGACGGCTCGGTGGATGTAGCCCTTCTGAAGGAGCACATCACCTCGCGCCTTTCTTACGGCCCCGGCGGAGTGTTCCCGGCGTGCGGCACTGGTGAATTCCATGCGCTGTCCATCGATGAGGTCCGCACCGTGGTGACTGCCGCCGTCGAAGCTGTTGCCGGAGCTGTTCCGGTAGTGGCAGGCGCTGGTGGCCCGCTGGGGCACGCACTTGCTGCCGCCAAGGTTGCCGAGGAGGCCGGAGCCGACGCCTTGCTGGTTCTCCCGCCGTACCTCGTCACTGGGCCCACAGACGGCGTGGTTGCGTACGTCGAAGCCATTGCCGCAGCCAGTAGCCTGCCCGTGATCGTCTATCACCGTGGCACGGCTAAGTTCACCGCCGCGGCCATGACCCGCCTTACGGCCAATCCCAAGGTAATCGGCTTCAAAGACGGTATCGGGGACGTCGGCCTGGCGCAGGAAATCGTATCGGCCATCAACGCCAGCGGCCGCACTGACTTCGCACTCTTCAACGGGCTCCTCACGGCGGAGCTGACACAGGGCGCCTACCGCGGCCTCGGCATCCCGCTCTACTCCTCGGCGGCATTTGCCATGGCTCCCGAGATCGCCAAAGCCTATTACGACGCCTACGTCTCAGGTGACGAGGAACGGCGCAACGCCCTGCTTGAGGGCTTCTACGGCCCACTCGTGCGTCTTCGCGACCAGACGCCCGGCTTTGGCGTCTCGCTGATCAAGGCAGGCCTTCGCCTGGCAGGGCTCCCGGTTGGCTCCGTGCGACCGCCGCTGGTGGACCCCACTGAGGAACAGCTGCTGGAGCTGAAGGCGATCCTGGCCAAGGGCCACGAGCTGGCCGGCAGTTGATGGCTGCCCGCATCACGGGCCTCACAACCCGCCTGATCACGGTTCCGCTGCTGCGCGGCTGGGGTGCTGAAGCCCCCGAGAACCACGTGATCGTCACCGAACTGACCACTGACGACGGCGGCGTGGGCCACGGTTTCTCGTGGACACCCACAATTGGTCCCCAGGCTGTGAAGGCCCTCCTGGATCACGACATCGCACCATTCATCCTCGGTCTGGATGCCAATCCGGAGCTGGTCTGGGACCAGCTGTGGAAACGGCTGCACGAAGCCGGCGGGGGAGGCCTGACCACCATCGCCATGGCCGGCGTCGACCTCGCCCTGTGGGATCTCAAAGCGCGGCAGGCGAGTACATCCGTCACCGGGCTCCTGGGTCAACGCCAGGAATCAGTGGAGGTCTATGGCTCGGGCGTGAACCTGCACTACTCCTTGGAGCAACTCGTGGAGCAGGCACAGCGCTGGGTGGCCGCTGGTCATAGGGCTGTGAAGATCAAGGTGGGAAAGCCTGAGCTACGGGAGGATGCCGAACGTGTTGCAGCCGTCCGGCAAGTCATCGGGCCGGACCGGCTGCTCATGATTGATGCCAACCAACGCTGGGACCTGGCGCACACTTTCCTCGCCTTGGATGTTTTGGGGGAGTACGGACTGGAATGGCTCGAAGAACCAATCCGTGCTGACGACCTCTGGGCTTACCGGCGCCTCCGTAAACAGTCCCCGGTGCCCATCGCGCTGGGCGAGAACGTCCACACCATCTACCGTTTCCGTGACTTCATCGAAGCCGAAGCCGTGGACATCATCCAACCCAACATTGTCCGGGTGGGCGGCATTACGCCGTTCCGCAGGATCGTCGAGTTGGCCCGTGCGCACAGCATCAGGGTGGCGCCCCACCTGCTTCCGGAGCTCTCGGGGCAGTTGGCGCTCACCCTGGCTGAAGCCGTGAGCGTGGAAGACGTTGAAGATGCTTCCTTCGAGCAGCTCGGCATCCTCGCAGAGCCCTCTCCCATACAGATCCGCAACAGCAGGCTCAGCTCCGCGGGCCGTGCCGGCCTTGGCTTCAACTTTGCCGCGAAGCTGACCGCAAGTGAGAGCTCCGCCCCTGAGAGTAAAGGAAACCACATTGAGTACAGCAACTCTTGACCTAACCGCGGTTACAGCCGCTGCCGCCGCAGCGTTCAAGGTAACGGCAGCAGCGTCCGACGCCGAGCGCGCAGCCTGGCTGACCGCCGTCGCCGACGCCTTGGACGCCAACGTGACGGAACTGGTGACCATAGCCGACTCCGAGACCAGCCTTGGCACGGTTCGGCTCACCGGCGAGGTGGCAAGGACCAGCGGCCAATTGCGGTTGTTCGCGAAAGTCATCACCGAGGGCTCATACCTTGAGGCCGTCATCGATCACGCGGATCCTGCTGCCACCCCGCCCAAGCCTGACTTGCGCCGCATCCTGCGTCCGATTGGCCCGGTGGCCGTGTTCTCGGCGTCGAACTTTCCATTCGCGTTCTCGGTGGCCGGTGGCGACACGGCGTCGGCGCTGGCTGTCGGTTGCCCAGTGATTGTCAAAGCCCATTCCGGCCACCTCCGCTTGTCCGAGCGCACTGCCGGGATCGTGACCGAGGCCCTGGCCAAGGCCGGCGCTCCGGACGGAATCTTCGCGCTGGTGAGCGGACGTGAGGCCGGGACCGCATTGGTGCAGGATCCCGCCATCAAGGCCGTGGGCTTCACCGGCTCCATCCCTGGTGGACGCGCGCTGTTCGACCTCGCGACGTCCCGCCCGGACCCGATCCCCTTCTACGGCGAACTCGGCAGCCTGAACCCGGTGGTCATCACCGATGCCGCCCTGGCTGACCGCGGCGAGGAACTTGCTGCTGGCCTTGCTGGTTCCTTCACCCAAGGAGCAGGACAGTTCTGCACCAAGCCGGGGCTCGTCTTCATCCCCGCTGGAACCGACTTCGCTGCCCAGGTGGCTGAGGCGAGCAAGGACAAACCGACGGCAGCCATGCTCACCGAGCGCATTGCTGAGGCCTACCCGTACGGCCTGCGCAGCGTTGCAGAGCAGCCGGGTGTCGCGGTGGTGAGTGGCACAGTGGATCAGGATAGCCTGGCCGATGGTGCCGCCCCGGTGGTGTTCTCTACGAGCGCCGCCAACGTGCTGGAGCGTCCGGATGAGCTGCTGGAAGAGTGCTTCGGCCCCACCACTCTCCTCATTGAGTACGCCAACGACGACGAACTGTCGCAGGCCCTCACCAAGGTTCCGGGCAGCCTCACCGGCACCGTACACGCGCAGCCGGGCGAGGACGTTTCGGCACTCGTGCAGCAGCTGAGTGAGCTTGCTGGCCGCGTCCTGTTCGATGGTTGGCCTACCGGCGTCGCAGTGAACTGGTCCCAGCAGCACGGTGGACCGTACCCTGCCACAACATCGCTGTTCACCTCAGTGGGCGCCACCGCGGTCCGCCGCTTCCAGCGTCCGGTCGCCTACCAGGACGCCCCGGAAAGCATCCTGCACCCGGCCCTGCGCGAGGCGAACCCGTTGGGCATCCCGCGTCGCGTGGACGGCGTGCTGACGCTCAGCTAGCGGGGTAGGCACACAGGAAAGGGCGGTTCACCGTGATGGTGAGCCGCCCTTCGCGTTTGTTATTGCGTTGTGAGGCCCGCTTTGGGGGCTTACGGCCGCAGCGTGATTGGACGAGGACGGCCGTCCACTTCCGTTGTCGGCCAGCGGTCGTCCACGGTCAGCACGCGGAGCCCGGAGTCTGTGAGCAGCACCGTGTCTTCGATCTTCACACCAGGACCCGAGGGGTTCCACGTGAACGGCTGGTTGAGGACGATTCTGTCCGTCACGTCCGCAGTCACCCGGGGATCACGTCCCGCATAGCCCGCGGGCCCGCCTTGGTGGTGAAGCGTCCATTGCGCGGACCCAAATCCGTGGCGCACATACGCAGCCTGGATCTCGGCGAAGACCTCATTGAGCTTGGCACCCGGCACGGTGGCTCGAAAGATGTCCGCTTCAACTGCCGCGATGCGGGCCTCGGCGTCGAGCTCCTGTGCCGTTCCCGCGTCGAATGCTACCCATCGGGTCACGTTTGCCACCAAGCCATGACGGCGCGCGCAAACCACCGCCATGGCCCTGCGGCCGATGGGGGCGTGCGTTGCCAGCGGGTGGCGGAAGCCGCTCCGGGCAGCACCGTTGCATAGCAGGACCAGCGGCTCGGCGCCGACCGCGACGATCCTCGCAGCCAGGTTTGAGACCAGCTCAAATTCCGTTGTCCCGGGCGTAGCTGCCATGAGGGCGTCCGTGATCGCGGTTGCTGCGTCGCGGGACAATTGGGCGTAGCGGGCTGTTTCCGCAGGTAGGAGTTGTTGCCGCGCTGCCCGTAGTTCCCCTGCGACGGCGGCTTCCATCAGCGGGCTTCCATCTGCGGCCAGGCCAGCCGCAGAGGCATGCAATTGGCCATGCCACGGAATACTGTGCAGGTTCACGCCCTCCGGCAGTTCCTCTGCCGCGATCCGCCCGGCTTCATTATTGAACGTCACCAGGTGATCACCCTTTCGATCCACCAGAAGGGCGGCGATGGGGTCGCCTGCCAGGCTGATGTGGACTCGACTGCCATCCAAGTACCAGGTGAGCGCCGTGTTGCTGGTGAGCAGAAGCGAGTCGCGGCCCGAACGGTCCAGAATGTCCATAAGCCGGCGGCGCTTCACGGCACGGTCGGCGGCGTTGCCGGGTGCCAGCGACGTGGTGCCGGATGTTGGTGCGGATTGAGTCGGAGCGGTCATGCTGGGTCCCCCTGGGTTGAAATGAGCTGTTCAATGTCTTCAGTGGCACGGAAGCCGTCAGCGATGAGCACCTTGACCGTGCGATGTACAGGGCGTCCGGGTTCTACCGCCACTGGCGATTCCCATGCCAAGGACAGCCCCACACCCGGATAGCCCGAGTGGCGAACGAACCAGGGGTCCGGTGCTTGGGGGGACGCAAGGAATACGAGTGTGGCCGGGTGGCCCAGGCCCGGACCGCCCGCAGCAAGACTGCCGCCCGTTCCGGCGTCGAAAGTTCCTGACCAAGCCAACCAAGGCGCGACGCTGCCATGGACGGCATCTTCACCACGCAAATCAGGGGTCCAGATGGTCGCATCGCTGACCTTCGGCAGCCGCCAGAAGAAACCACCGTAACCGCCTTGCGGCCTTCCGTTGGAGCCGGGGCTGCCCAGCAGCACGGGACGTCCGGTAGCGGATTCAAGCGCGAAGTCCAGCGTTAACTGCCAGACGGAATTCCCGACGGCGGCCCAACGCCACCCGCGCTGTTCGCGGAGGAGGGGCTTGCCGTCGGGGCCTATCCAGTTCAGCCGTTCGTCCCTTGCCCCTTCAACGTCCTCGGCGGATTCGAGGACGATGCGGCCGTGGTCCTTGCGCCAGACGTAGGCTCCGGCGTCGCGGGTGTAGGTTCGGCCACCCCAGAAGTTGATACCGTCGACGTCCTGGATAGCGACTCCCGCGCCAAGGTGCCACACGTGGTCTTCCGGGATGTGATCGGTCACTACGGTGCCGGCAAGAGTGCGGACGGGATGGAGGTAGGGGCGGGGCGAAGATGTTGACCGGATGCCCGAGCCATCCTGCATGGTGGCAACGGCTGTGCCATTGACTTTCAGCTCTGGCTTGGCTGCTCCGGCAGCATCCCCCGACCTTTCAGCCCACGGAGTCCCGAGTTCCGAGAACGTGGCTTGGCCCAAGGTTGCCCGGCGGATCCACGATTCGATGCCATGCACCACGGCGTGGGCGTCGTCGCCTTCACCCAGCCATGTCACATGGTCCGGATGAATGAGACGGGGTGCGTCCGCGGTTCGGACCGCTTCCAGCACGGACACGTAGGCGCCGGATCCACTGAGTGGGCTGAGCAGATCCTGTTCCGTTCGTGCTGCAAGGAGGTTCTCCAACAGGTCCGTCCGCCCAAACGCCTCGTTCCGGGTTCCGCCAGGAGTGGTGATCTCCAATCTGTCTTCTGTGTATGAGAGCGTGACGTGCCCCAGTGTGCCGTAGATGGTGACTTTGGGCGCCGATTGCAAGGGTGCGCACAACGTCAGGGCACACGTCAGCACTGTGCCCGCCGCGGTGCGGATCCTGATCACGGAGGTGTCATCGCTTTCAGTGTCATTGGCCCGGTAAAGGTCGGTTTCCACCAATTCGACGTCCGCAAGGGTCCTGGCACCAGCGAGTCGCAGCCCAGTAGCCACGGCATGTGCCAATGCATTGGTCGCTACGCCGTCCACCACATCCGTGCCATTCAGGCTTCGCTTGCCAGCCCAGCGGGACCGCTTGAAGTAGCCCTTGGTCCGGAGCCATTGGCCGGAGGCGCTGATGCCGCGGACCTCGCCGATTTCGCCCGATGCCACAATTTTTTCCACGACTGGAAGGGCGTGCGAACCAAGGCTCTGGAAACCGACTTGCACCAGCCGCCCGGCGCTCTCTGCCGCTGCCAGCACGCTTTCGTATTGCGCCTGGGAAGCCACGGGAGGCTTTTCGAGGTAAACGTTGGCGCCAGCGCCCAAGGCGGTGAGGGCGAGCGGGGCGTGTGTCTGGATAGGAGTAGAGATGATGACGACGTCGGGGGCGATTCCCGCAGCCAGAAGCGCATCCAGGGAAGTGTGGACGCCAACCTCGGGCGGCAACTGGCCCTGGGCGGGTGGCCGTGGATCTGCAACAGCTACCAGCTTGAGCATTCCTGCGGACCCAAGGCGATCAAGGTTTTCAAGGTGTCGTTCGCCGAAGCCGTGCACGCCCACGAGCGCTACCCTGGGCAATTGGTTGTGGCTGGCCACCCTGGTGCGGGCGGTGGTTGAGGGCAGAGTCATTGTGCTGTCCTAGCGGGATCAGTTGCGGGGGAACGATGGCGTTTGTTGGCCTGGAGGTTGGAGGCGAGGAAAGCTGCCGCCTGCTCCTGCATGGCGGGGGAGAAAACATGGGGTTCGGACCAAGAGCTGCCTGTGTACCGCCCTGCCCGCACCCGCTGCGAGAGGTGGGCATCGGCGTCGCGCATTCCTGCCTCACGAAACAGTGCGTCGGCAAGGGCGTACTGGACCAGGACCGCCCCGGCAGTGGAACGCACCACAAGATCCGGCCAATCCCCGAGCTTCGACAGGCCGGGGGAGTGGAGCAGCCAGGAATGTGCATCGAGGTAGGCGGGAAGCAAGGAGGCGAAGGTGGTCATCATGCACGTGACCACGTAACTCCGGACCAGGGGACTCAGGGCAGCGAGCACAACGGCCCGGCCGCCTCCGCCTGAAAATCCCGTGCATCCGAGGCGTTCCGCATCCACTCCCGGGAGGGACGCCAAAATACCAAGAGCGGAGAGGTCATCATGCGCGACCGTCCCGGCGATGCTGGTGCCCAGGAGCGTTGCGGCTTTGGCCACGGTTTCTTCATGGCTGGCCGCAGCTGTGTTGTACAGATCAGCCTGGGAAGGCTCGACGCCGGCCTCCCGCCACAGTGCCTGCCTACCGTTGACGGCGTCGGCGGTCCGCCAAGGCGGGGTTTCGAGACCGAAGCGGCGGCTTCCCCACATGAAGGCATCGTGTGCCAGAACGGCGAAACCCTGCTGGGCAAACCACGTAGCCACAAGCCGCCCGCCGTAGAGCCTTTCCCGCAACCCAGCCGGTACGGGACCAAAGCCGGCCGCCATGGTGGCACCGCCGTCGTTCTCTTCGTCTTTTGGAAGCTGCTGGGCGCCCGGAGAGGCTGCCGCGAAGCGATGCCGGACGGCAAAGCCCGGCCAGTCTTCATAGCGGCCAAGAGCGCTGGGGCGGGCGGGCGTCCCTGCCATGTCAGCAGTGGTCATGGCAGTCGCAGTGCTTGGGGAACAATGGTGTCCTGCCTTATCGGTGCGGAAGGTGTGCGAATGCGCACGCCGGGCTTCTTCAGCGTGGGGAAACGGGTATCGGCGGCTTCGCAAGAAAACGCTTTCTCAAAAATTAGCAAAAGGCTGTACATGGGTCAAGAAAACGTTTACTTTGGTACGGAGCCGCTGATCACCAGGATGCATATCCCGGCGGGTCGGAGGGTGCCGCCGGGCGAACGGCGGACTCCTGGACGGCAAGCATCAAGCACACTCGTACTCCGTGGATGGCCACGATGACCAAAGGAGACCACATGGCCGCATATGAACACACGGGGACGCCGGAAGGCGTTCGCGGTCAGGCAGGGAGGAAGCAATGAGCGCCATTGGCGAACTCTCCACAATGACCCGCCGCAAGGGGCCCATGACCAAGGAGGAGAAGAAAGCGAACGGCCGTGACAACAAGGCCGCGTACGTATTCCTCCTGCCATGGCTGATCGGCCTCGTTGTCATCACCGTGGGTCCGATGCTGATGTCGTTGTACTTGTCCTTCACGGACTACAACCTCCTGCAACCTCCGCAATGGGTGGGAATCGACAACTTCGTCCGCATGTTCGGCGATGCCCGTCTCCACAATTCCTTGCGCGTTACTTTCACATATGTGCTGGTGGGCGTGCCGCTCCAGTTGGCTGTAGCGCTAGTGATCGCGCTCGTCCTGGACAAAGGGCTCCGTGGCCTTCCGTTCTATCGCTCCATCTTCTACTTGCCGTCGCTGCTGGGCGGATCTGTCGCTGTTGCCATTCTTTGGAAGCAGATCTTCGGCACCACCGGCCTTGTGAACCAGGTGTTGGCCATGATCGGCATTCAAGGTCCCGGCTGGATCTCGGATCCAAACACTGCCCTTGGCTCCATCATCCTTCTGCATGTCTGGACGTTTGGCAGCCCCATGATCATCTTCCTGGCGGGCCTGCGCCAGATCCCGAACATGTACTACGAGGCCGCCGAGGTTGATGGCGCCACCACTTTGCAGAAGTTCTGGCGGATCACCCTGCCGATGCTTAGCCCCATCATCTTCTTCAACCTGGTGCTGCAAATCATTGGCTCGTTCCAGTCGTTCACGCAGGCGTTCATCGTCTCCGGCGGCAACGGTGGTCCGTCCGACTCCACCATGTTCTTCACGTTGTACCTGTACCAGAAGGGCTTCGGTCAGTTCGATATGGGCTACGCCTCGGCGATGGCCTGGTTCCTGCTGGTCATCATCGGTGTCTTCACTGCCATCAACTTCATCGCTTCAAAGTATTGGGTGTTCTACGATGACTAAAATCCAGACCCTCCCGGCCGCCACGGAGGCCGAAAGCAGCAAGAACAGCAAAAGCCCGCGGCGCCGCGAATCACCGGGCAACCTGGCCTTCAGCCGCAATGCCCGCATCAAGGGACTTATCAAGCATGCCATCCTGATCCTCGTGGGCGGCATCATGATCTACCCACTGCTGTGGATGGTTGTTTCCTCCCTGCGGCCCAACGACCTCATCTTCCGTGAACCCGGCCTTTGGCTGAACAACCTGGAAATAAGCAACTACACCGATGGTTGGTCTGCGCTGACCCACCCCTTCGGGCATTACATGATCAACTCTGCAATCGTCGTACTCGGCTCGATCGTCGGAAACCTGATCTCGTGCTCCATGGCTGCCTATGCCTTCGCCCGGCTCCAATTCAGTGGCAAGAAGCTGTTCTTCGGCATCATGCTGCTGACCATCATGTTGCCGTTCCACGTTGTGATCGTGCCGCAGTACATCCTGTTTTCACAGATCGGTTGGGTGAACACCTTCTGGCCGCTCATCGTCCCGAAGCTCCTGGCCACGGACGCGTTCTTTGTGTTCCTCATGGTCCAGTTCATCCGCGGTATTCCCAAGGAACTCGATGAAGCCGCCCGCATTGACGGCGCCGGGCACCCCAGGATCTTTCTGCGGGTCATCCTGCCCCTCATGGTTCCCGCTCTCGCCACCACTACCATCTTCACTTTCATCTGGACGTGGAATGACTTCTTCGGCGCCCTCATCTACTTGACGGACCCGGACATGTTCACTGTCCCCGTAGCGCTCCGCGCTTTCGTTGACTCGCAGTCCGCCACGAGTTGGGGATCACTCTTCGCGATGTCCATTGTGTCCTTGTTCCCTGTGTTCCTTGTCTTCCTGTTCGGCCAGCGGTTCCTCATTAAGGGCATCGCAACTACCGGCATCAAGTAGGACCTCGGCGTCCTCAAGAGAAGTCCAGGGCTTTCGCCCGACAAGTAATACAAGCAGAGATCTTGTCATACAAGGTTGTGACTTGTAGCATAAAATCCATGCGAGAAAACGCTTTCTCACTTCGCATCAAGATCAAAGAGGATCGGAGACAACAGTGCCGGTATTTCCAAAGGGTGAAGCAGTCGCCCCCGAAGATGCTTCCAAAGCCCGGGCATCGGAACCCAAGGCCAAGCGGTCCAAGCGGCGGCTGCGCGCCTCGGCCATTATCGCTGCCACAGCTGCTGCCGTTCTGGCGCTTAGCGCTTGCGGCGGTGGCGCAGAACAAAAGAGTGCCGACGGCAAAGTGGAGCTCCGCTTTTCCTGGTGGGGTGGCGACAAGCGTGCGCAATTGACGCAGGCAGCCATTGCAGCTTTTGAAGCCGAGAACCCCAACATTAAGATCAAGGCCGAGTACGGCGATTGGAGCGGCTACTGGGACAAGCTGGCCACTCAAGTTGCTGCCAACGACGCTCCAGACATCATCCAGATGGACGAAAAGTACATCACAGAGTACTCCACCCGTGGAGCCCTCCTGGACCTGTCCAAGTACAAGATCGATACGTCCAAACTGGACGAAGCCGCGCTGAATGCCGGCAAGGGGTCCAAGGGGCTCACTGGTATAGCGGCAGGCATCAACGCTGCCACCATCCTGGCCAACCCGGCGGTCTTCAAAGCCGCGGGCGTCCCACTCCCCGACGACAAGACCTGGACATGGGAAGACTTCGAGCGCATCGCGGCTGAAGTCACCAGCAAGTCGCCCAAGGGAACTTATGGGGCTGCCGCATACGGCACGGATGAGGCCTCCCTTGGCGTGTGGCTGCGCCAGAACGGCAAGTCTCTCTACACCCAGGACGGCAAGCTTGGCTTCGAACCTTCAGACATCGCAGGCTACTGGGACTTCCTGAAGGAAATGAGCGAGCAGAAAGCCGTTCCGACAGCGTCCGAGATCGTCGAGGCCGAAGCTGCGCCACTGGATCAGAGTGGCTTGGCAACCGGCAAGAACGGCATGGCCTTCTGGTGGTCCAACCAGCTGCCGGCGCTCGAGAAAGCCGCGGGCGGTGAACTGCAGATCCTCCGTTTCCCGTCCAAGACGGGCAAGGCTGCTGACACGCAGCTCTGGTACAAGGCTTCCCAGTTCTGGTCTGCTTCGTCCAGGACCAAGCACCCTGAAGAGACCGCCAAGTTCATCGACTTCCTAACGAACAATGTCAAGGCGGGCGAAATCCTGCTGGCTGACCGCGGCGTTTACCCCAACTCGGACGTCCGCGAAGCAATCGCTCCCAAGCTGGCGGCGGCGGACACCAAGGTGGTCAACTTCATCAGCGAGATCCAGCCCGAGCTCGGTGAAGCCCCGGCCGCACCGCCTAAGGGTGCAGGTGCCATCCAGGAAATCATCAAGCGCTATTCTTCGGAAGTCCTGTTCAACAGGCTCTCCACGGAAGAAGCGGGCAAGAAGGCCGTGGATGAGATGAAGTCCGCGATCGGAGCCTAGCTTCCGGCAGCCAACTACAAAGAGAACCGCGCTCCGGTCGAATCATTCGTGATCCGACCGGGGCGCGGTTTTGCGTGTCGCGGACCCAACTGGGTCGCAGTAGAGCGCGTTCTGAGCCGTCAAAACGCGCTCTGCTGCTACTTACTTGGGTTGGTCCTCAGCGATAACTGCCACGGCTCCGGCGGGCACCACGCCACTGAAGCGCACTCCGCCCAGGAGCTCGTCGCCGTCGGCCTTCACCATCAAGTCCTCCCGGCTGTGGTTAATGGCGAAGAGGAAGCTGCGGCCGTCCGCAGATCGCCGCCGGGAGAGCTCGACGCCGGCAGAAGCCTCGGTAACCGCTCTCACCCCAGCTTCCTCCAGCAGCCGGGCAGTGAGTGAGTCGATGCCATCGGCGTCGGGGAGTGTGGCAAGGTACCAGGCAGCCCCCGCCCCGGCGGATCGGCGCGTGAGGGCAGCGACGCCGTCCAACGGGTAGTCCGTAAAGGTTGCCAGAACCTCGGCAGGCCCGCCCTCCGACTCAGCCACGTGAACGTGCTCGCTCCACAAGGAACCAACCGTTCCATCGCTGAGGGTGAGTATGCTGCCGGGGAAAAGTGGGTGGAATTCCTCGGTCCTGATGCCCAGCAACTCGCGGAAGGCACCTGGATAGCCCCCCAACCGAACGTGGTCGCGCTCGTCCACAATGCCGCTGAAATAGCTGATGAGGACGGTTGCGCCACCCTTTGCGGCGGCAGCGATGGAGGCGGCGTCAGAGTCCGTCACGGCGTAGAGGGTGCACACCAGGATGAGATCGTAGCCGGAGAGGTCGGCGGAGGGGTGGACAAAGTCTGACGTGACCCCGCGAAGGTACAGGGACCGGTGGAAAGCACGCATGGTTTCCAGGTATTTCAGGGACTGCGAAGGATGCGAATCCAGTTCCGAGGCCCACCACGCTTCGTAGTCAAAGACGATCGCCACCTGCGATTCCACGCGGGAACCTTTCACGGATTCCAGCTTGGATAGGGCATCGCCGAGTTCCACCACATTCCGCCAGACCTGCGTGTCGCGTCCTCCGTGCGGAACCATGGCCGAGTGGAACTTCTCGGACCCGGCCTTGCTCTGGCGCCACTGGAAGAACATGACGGCGTTGGCGCCCCGGGCAACGTGCGCCAGGGAGTTGCGGAGCATTTCCCCGGGCATCTTTGGTTGGTTGTGCGGCTGCCAGTTCACGGCCGACGTGGAGTGCTCCATCAGGATCCACGGTTCGCCGCCCGCCACGCCGCGTGTGAGGTCGGCGCTGAAGGCAAGTTCGATCTCCCGTTCCGGATCTGCCGCCACCAGGTAATGATCGTTCGCGATCACATCCATGTCCTTGGACCAATCGAAGTAGTCCAAGGTCTTGGTGGCGCTGGAAACCATGAAGTTGGTGGTGGCGGGGATATTCGGTGTGACTTCGCGGATCACTGCCAGCAGGGCGCGGTAGTAATCGATGAACGCCCACGAGTTGAAGCGCGCAAAGTCCAGTTGCTGTCCGGGGTTGAGCGTGGTGGGGGCGGCGCCGGGTGGAACGATTTCCTCGAACGAGGCGTAGTGCTGGGACCAGAACGCGGTTCCCCATGCTTCGTTGAGCACATCGATGGTGCCGTAGCGGCGTTCAAGCCAGGCTCGGAAAGCGGCCGCGTCTTCTTCCCCGTAGAACTCGCCCACATGGCAACCGAGCTCGTTGTCAACATGCCACAGTGCCAGGGCCGGGTGGTCCTTGTACCGTTCGGCCAGGACGCGCGTCATGGTGGTGGCGTACCTGCGGTACACCGAGGACGACGGCGTGTAGTGGCGCCGCGAGCCACGTTCCAGCCTGGTTCCTTCCGCCGTTATGGGCAGGATTTCGGGGTATTTTCTCGCCAACCAGGCTGGCGGCGATGCGGTAGCCGTAGCCAACGCCACCTTGATCCCGGCTTGGTGGAGGTTGTCCATGACCTCGTCCAGCCAACCGAAATCGTACTGGCCTTCCACGGGTTCGAGCAGGCCCCAGGAGAAGATGGCGACGCTCAGGAAATTGACCCCGGCCTCCTTCATGAGCTCGATATCTTCACGGCGGACATCCTCGAGCCATTGCTCGGGGTTGTAGTCGCCGCCGTAGGCGATGCCGTGGAGGCTGTTCCAAACGGACGGCCCCTTGGATGGGCCTGCGGAGAGTTCAGGGGAGGACAAAGGGACTCCTAGTCGGGTTCGGCTGTGCGGGGACAGCTCGTGGAGCTTCGTTGCTATCAGGTTAGGCGAGGATCTTGGAAAACGCTTGCCCAGATTCCCGATTGGGGATATTGTATCGATTCAGAACGAGTGTAAGCGAAGTCACTTTCCCTTAAGGGGATCTGAGGCGCTTGCACCAACTGAGCAAGGAGGCTCTCATGATCAACAGAAGAAATTTCCTCACGACGGTGGCTCTCGGTACCGCATCTGCTGCGTTCCTGTCCGCCTGTGGCCAGTCTTCCCCGGCGCAAACAGGCTCCGCACAAAACCCGGTAACCATCAACTACACCTGGTGGGGCAACGATGACCGCGCCGAGCGTACCCGCAAGGCAATTGCCCTCTTCGAGTCCAAGAACCCCGACATCAAGGTCAATGGAAACTTCACGGACTTCGCCGGTTACTGGCAGAAACGCGCCACGGAAGCAGCAGGCGGCGGCTTGCCGGACGTCATGCAGTGGGACCTTTCCTATCTGCGTGATTATGGCCAGCGCAACCAGCTCCTTGACCTGGGCACGGTGAAGATCAACACGGACGCTTTCGACAAATCCCTCCTTCCCTCAGGCCAGATCCGGGGCAAGACCTATGGCATTCCCACCAGCACCAACGCCTTCGCGGTTTACTACGATCCCGCCAAGCTCAAGAGCCTGGGCATCGCCGAGCCGGATGGCTCCTGGAACTACAAGGAGTTCAACGCCTTCCTGGCCGACGTTGGTCAGAAGGGCAACGGCACGCTGTTCGGCGGCACCGACTACACCGGCATCTGGTGGAACTTCAACATCTGGCTGCGACAGAACAACATCAAGGCCTTCACCGATGAGGGCAAGCTTGGATTCTCCAAGGACGATCTGAAGAAGTGGTGGAACCTCACCGCGGACCTGCGCGGTACCGGCGCGATCGTGGGCGAGGACAAGGCCACGCAGTTGCTGCCCAAGTCCCCGTTCGGTTCCAACGTCACCGCCACGGAAGTCACCTGGGATAACTTCATGGCCGGTTACCTTGCGGACAGCGGCGCGAAGGAACTCAAGCTCGTTCCCGTTCCCTCGGATGACCCTGACAACTTGGGCCTGTTCCTCAAGCCGTCCATGCTCATGGTGGCCAGCGCCAAGACCAAGTACAAGGACGCTGCTGCCCGCTTCATCGACTTCATGGTCAACGATCCCGAGGTCGGCCAGATCTTCAAGACCTCCCGTGGTGTCCCGGCGTCCAAGACCCAGCGCGACGGAACCACCTTTGAAGGGACGGACAAGCTCGTGGTGGACTACGAGAAGTCGATCGAGAAGTACCTCAAGGACGCTCCCGAGCCGCCCATCGTCGGGTTCGGCACGCTTGAGTCAACGTTCAAGCGTGTTACCCAGGACCTGAACTACGGCAAGCTGACCGTGGACGGCGCAGTGGATGCGTGGTTCAAGGAAGCCGAAGACCTTATCAAGCAGAACGCCTGAGCGGATTGATCTCGTGACTCAAACCCCAACCCTGAGCAGGCGTTCCCAAACGTCCGCTGTCCCGCAGTCGCGCAAGCCGCGGCGGCGGGGAGCGGATACCCGCGCCGGCTACACCTTCCTGTTGCCCTGGCTTCTGGGATTCATCGCCCTGACCGTGGGCCCGATGATTTCCTCGCTGTACCTGTCCTTCACCAATTACAACCTCTTCGATGCCCCCAAATGGATCGGGTTCGATAACTACGCCACCCTCTTCCAGGACGAACGGTTCCTGCAGTCCGTGGGCGTGACCCTCAGCTACGTGGTCTTCGGTACCCCGCTGAAGCTCGCCGCGGCGTTGCTGGTCGCGATGCTGCTGAACAGCAAACGCCGCGGCCAGGGCTTCTACCGGTCCGCGTTCTACGCCCCGTCCCTGATCGGGGCGTCGGTGTCCATTGCGATCGTGTGGAAAGCGATGTTCGGCGATTCCGGCCCCGTGGACCAGGGCCTGTCCTTCTTGGGGATCAACCTCGGCGGCTGGGTGGGCAACCCGAACATGACCATGGGCATGATGATCCTGCTGACCGTCTGGCAGTTCGGCGCCCCAATGGTGATCTTCCTCGCCGGGCTCAAGCAGATCCCGGCCGACCTCTACGAGGCGGCCTCCATGGACGGGGCCGGACCGGTACGGAAGTTCATCAACATCACCTGGCCCATGCTCTCCCCGGTGATCTTCTTCAACCTGCTGATGGAAACCATCCACGCGTTCCAGATCTTCGCCTCGGCCTACATCATCTCCAACGGTGAAGGCGGCCCCGCAGGCTCCACCCTCTTCTACACCCTCTACCTGTACTTGCGCGGTTTCTCCGATTTCCGGATGGGCTACGCCTCGGCCATGGCCTGGCTGCTGGTGATCGTGGTCGGCGTCATCACGCTGACCTTCTTCAAGACCTCCAAGTCCTGGGTCCACTACAGCGGTGATGCAAAGTGACAACCATGGCAACCCCCACCCAGCCCCAACCTACAAAGCCCGCCACCCCGGCCCCGGCCTACAACCCGAAGTCCGAGTCCACCACCGCCAAGCGCATCAAGAGCACCATCTTCCACCTCGTTGCCCTGGCGCTGGTGGCGATGGTCCTCTACCCGGCCGTGTGGATGATCTCCGCGTCCTTCAAACCCAACTCCGAAATCGGCGGGGCCAACAACTCGCTCTGGTCAAACAACTTCAGCTTCGACAACTTCGCCACCGCCATGGAAGGAATCGGCGGGGTCTCCACCCTGACGTTCTTCACCAACTCCCTGATCCTGGCCATCGGCGCCGTCGTCGGGACCGTTCTGTCGGCATCCATCTCCGCCTACGCCTTCGCCCGGATCAACTTCCCCGGCCGCGGCCTGTTCTTCGGCATGATGATCGCCACCCTCCTGCTGCCCTTCCACGTGGTGATCATCCCGCAGTACATCGTGTTCCAGCAGCTGGGCCTGGTGGACACCTACGTGCCCCTGCTGATCGGCAAATTCCTCGCCGCGGACGCGTTCTTCGTCTTCCTCATGGTCCAGTTCATGCGTGGCCTGCCGGCCGAACTGGACGAGGCCGCCCGCATCGACGGCGCAGGACACGTCCGGATCTTCGGCTCCATCATGCTCCCGCTGATGAAGCCGGCCCTGATCTCCACCTCCATCTTCTCCTTCATCTGGAGCTGGAACGACTTCCTGGGCCCCCTGCTCTACCTGAACACCCCCGAAAAATACCCGCTGCCGCTGGCGCTGCGCCTCTTCGTGGACCAAACCCAATCCTCGGACTACGGCGCCATGATCGCCATGTCCGTCCTCGCCCTCCTCCCAGTACTGGCCTTCTTCCTCATCTTCCAGCGCTACATCGTCGAAGGCGTCTCAACACAAGGCCTCAAGGGCTAACATCCAAACCCGCAAATGGGAACACAGGAAATGAGCGTCATGGACACCACAGGCAAGTCCTCCGCGGCGAAGCCCGGCATTCCGGTCAACCGCTTTGCCCTCTTCGCCGAGACCATCCTGGCGGGAGTCATCGTGCTCCTCTTGTCCGTTCCTTTGGTGACGGCGCCGGCTGCCTACGCGGCCGGCGTCGCCCATCTGGAACGCCACCTCAGCGGCAGGGACGATTCCATCCGAAGCCTTTGGGGCAATTTCCGCCGTGCGCTTCCCGGCAGTTGGAAGATTGGAATCACGACGGCGGTAGCCGCCGTCGTGATTGTCCTGAACCTGCTGCTCGCTCTTGTGGGTCGACTGCCCGGGCGGGCAGTCATACTGCCCGCTACGTTGATTTTGGCCGCCGCCGGCGCTGTCCTGCTGCTGCGGACCGTTTCGAACTGGGGTACCGGTGCAAACTGGAGCGGCGTGAACTGGAGCGGGGACAGCAGCGAGGAACCCGGAGATCGGCCCGGTGCGGAACGATGGTCCTTGGCCTATGCCAGCGCCAAGGTTGATGCCTTGCGGGATTGGAGCGGATCCCTGCTCCTGCTCGCTGCCTTGTTCATGGCGGTGGTCTTCGTCTGGATGTTGCAGGCGCTCTTCGTGATCGTGCCGGGCACGCTCGTCCTTGCCGCCGCTGCCATCAAGATCAGGGCCGCCAGCCGTGCCCAAAACTGAGAGCAACCTACAACCCGCTGAATTGAGCAGACCACCCCGTGTCACCGCGTCCGTTGCCACCGCGCCGCCCCTCTGACCAGACCTCGAACTCCGCCAGCAAAGAAGCCGCCAAACCAAGTCCTCGCTCTATCGAGACGTGGTACTACCCACTCCGCCACCACAATTACCGCATCTTCGTAGCGCTCACGCTCGCTGGCAGCGGGGGCGTGTGGATGCAGCGCTTGGCCCAGGACTGGCTTGTCCTGCAGCTGACGGGCAGCCCGGCGGCGGTCGGTCTGGCCGTCGCGCTCCAGTTCCTGCCCATGCTGGTGGTCGGACCTATCAGCGGCGTGCTGGTGGACCTCTTCCCGAAGCGCCGTATCCTGCTGGTTTGCCAGTCGGTCGCGGCCATACTGGCTGCAGGGCTTGCAGTCTGGAACGCGACGGGCGGCCGTGACGTCTGGATTGTCTATGCGAGCTGCATCGCCCTGGGCGTCACGAGCGCCATCGACGGACCTGCGCGTCAGGTTTTCGTCAATGAGGTAGTGGGCGACGCCGGACTACCCGCGGCCATCGGACTGAACAGTGCCATGGGCCAGTTGGGTGCCATGGCTGGCCCCGCCCTGGCCGGCGTTGTCATCGCCCAAGCTGGCCCGGCCGCTGCCTTCGCTGCCAATGCTGTCATTGGCCTTGCGGTGCTGGTGATGATCGTTGCCATCCGGCCTGGCGAGCTCCACCACTCGTCCGAGCTGCCCGGGCCACCAACAGCCCGCAGGGGACAGGTCTTGGCCGGGTTGCATTTTGTTCGCGCCCGTCCGCCGCTCCTGGTCACCATGTTGCTGGCAGGCTTGCTCGGTGCTTTCGGCATGAACGGTCCGGTGGTGCTCGCGGCCTTCGCTGACCGCGTGTGGCACAGCGGTCCTGCCGGCTTTGGCCTCTTCAACACAGTCAGTGCCTTGGGTGCCTTGGCTGGTGCCTTGTTGGCTACCAGGATCAAGCGGTTTGGACGCAAGGGAATCGTGGCAAGCGCCGGGCTGTTTGGACTGACCCAGCTGCTTGCTGCGCTGATGCCCACACAGGAATCCTTCGTGGTGATGCTGGTCCTGGTGGGCTATATGACGCTCATGTTCCTGACCAGTGCCGCAACCACAGTCCAGCTCGAAGCAGGCGTCAATGTGCGCGGCCGGGTGTTGGCTTTGTACTTTCCGTTGCTTTTGGGAGGGCACGCCCTGGGCGGCCTTCTGGCGGGCTGGCTCACGGAAGGCTTCGGCGTCCGGACCGGTTTGGTGGTCACAGGGGCACTGGGGATGATGTCCGCTGCCGTGATCGGGTTCTTGCTGTGGAAGTACTCACGACGGCGAAACCGCGGTGAGCTCCCAGCAATCTGAGAGTTGTTGCCCTCTTTTTGAGATCCACCGGCCGCCAAGCACGGACGGCAGCGCCGCGGGAGCCGGGCAGTACCACAAGTCGTCCCAGTTCTGGTCGGCCAGTTCCCGGACAAAGCATCCCGCAGAGGTCCAGAAGTTCATCGACTTCCTCGCCAACACCGTGGAGGCAGGAGAGATCGCCTTGGAGGACCGTGGCATCCCGGCAACTCTTAGGTGCGGCCTGCCATCACGGCCAAATTGACGCCGGCAGACGTCGCGAAGAAGGCATTGGACGAGGCCAAGAGGGGTGCACTTTTTTGTCTGCGTCAGCCAGTGACGGCTTCTTCTTTTGTCGCGGCTGCGATCGATTCGGCCAGGCTGGTGTCGTTGCGCGAGATGAAATAGTGCACTGTGCCCGCCACGCCTGCCCCGATAAACCAGGAGAAAGCAGAGACGGCAGCAAACACCGGAAGGAGCGCCAGGATCACAGCCGGGACCGCCGAGACGAAAAACGACAGGAGCGCTTTTTGGTTCCAGCCATGAGTGTAGGTGTAGTACCCCTCCTCCCTGAAGAGGTCACTTACCAGCACGTGCTGCTTGCGGAGCACGTAGTAGTCAACCATGATGATGCCGAACAGTGGCCCGAGCAGCGCCCCGAGCCCGCCAAGGAACAGGTTGATCACCACGGGACTGTTGAATAGGTTCCAGGGCGTAATGACGAGTGCGATCATTGCGGAGATCAGGCCGCCGCGCCTGAAATCTATCCGCGAGGGCCAGGCGTTGGCCAGGTCGTAGGCCGGTGAGACGAAGTTGGCTACGACGTTGATACCCAGCGTTGCGATTGCGAACGTAACGGCGCCGAGCAAAAGGGCCCAGATGTTGTCGATCCGCCCAACGATCTCAACGGGATCGTAGATGTATTCCCCGTACACCTTGAAGGTTCCGGCGGTGACAACCACCGAAACCACGGAAAAGGCGATGAAATTTACCGGCAGCCCCCACAGGTTGGCTGTGCGCACAGCTTTTCGAGAGGGAGCGAACCGGGAGAAATCGCAGAAATTGAGCATCAGGGTGGAGAAGTACGTCACCGTCAGCGCCGTGGCGGCGAAGAACGAGTGGATAACTCCCCATTGTGCATTACCCCCGGGCAGGTCCAGGGAAATATTCCATCCTGCGTTGATCAGGATGTAGACCACCAGTACGCCCATCACAGCCCAGACGGCAGGTCCCGCCCAGTCCTGGAACCTCCGGATGGTCTCCATGCCGTTTCGGAGCAGAAGAAGCTGGAGCGTCCACATCAGAAGGAAGGCCAGCCAGCCGAGGGTTGATTCGCCCAGGAAGTTGTTCTCAGTGAGGCCTCGGAGGTCGGGCCAGATCTCCAGGGCGATGACGATGACGGCCCGGGAAGCCAGCCAGGTCTGGATGCCGTACCAGGCAATCGCAACCAAGGCACGAATCAGGGCAGGCAGGTTGGCGCCGAACGTCCCAAACGAGATTCGGGCGAGCACAGGATACGGAACACCAGTCTTCTGGCCGGCGTATCCGGAGAAGTTCATCAGGACGAAAACGATCACAATCCCCGCGACCAAGGCAAGGAACACCTGCCAAGCGCCCAGCCCCAATGCGAAGAGGCCGGCGGCAAAGGTGTAACCGCCCAGCGAATGAATGTCGGACATCCACATTGCAAACAGCGAATAGAAACCCCATGTGCGGTGCTCCGCCGGCGCGAGGTCCTCGTTGTACAGACGCCGGCTAACCCCCGGCGGAATGACGTGGGACACCTGATCCTCACTTCCCAAACGCCTACATGCAGAACGCCGGTTTGGAGGCCCCAAGCTGCAGGGGAACCGATGGCGCATCCATTGGTGCCAATATACTCAGCGATGCATGCGGGACATAGACCTGCCGCGACTCATACTCCAGGCCTGAGGGGCACGAACCGCCACGTTCCTGGCAAGGCGTTGAAAGCAGGAACCTGGACTGCGGGTCACAGCCCGGCCACCAGACCCTCGATTTCCTCCATGCCCAGCGTTCCGTCGCTGATCCAGACCCTGTTGGTACGGGTGAGCGACGAGCCCGCAGCGAGTTCGACGGCGGCGTCCCAAGCAAGCGCCGAACCGACTGCAGGATATTCGGCGCACCGCACGAACCACGGATCCGGCGACTCGGGCGGTGCGGCGAACACCAAAGTGGCAGGGCCGCCGTCGAACTCTGCTATCCAGGCAAGCCACGGCGCAACAGAACCGTGTACGGCTGGCTCGCCTTCCGCTGTTGGGGAGAAGACGCGCGGCGAGGCGCCCACAGGCAGCCGCCAGAAGAAACCGCCGTAGCCACTGCCAGCGGCCCCATGCGAACCAGGGCTCCCCAACGAGACATCCACGACGGCGGTCAGTTCCGTTCGGATATCCAGCCGCCATGTGCGCGGGTCAAGGACCGTGCGCCGGTACGATCGCCGCTCTTCCAGGACCAGGCCGCCGTCGAAAGCGAGCCAGTTGAGGTCAAGTGTTGTCTGGTCTTGTCCGCGGGTGACGTCAGTCGCCTCGATGCGGCCGTGGTCCTTCAAGTCCACGTACTTTCCGGCCGTGCGCCGGTAGCTCCGGCCTCCCCAGAAGTTGCTGCCGTTGACGTCCTGGAGGGCGAAACCAGCTCCAAGGTGCCAGACGTGGTCCGCAGGCAAGTGATCCGTGACCACGGTGCCGCTGGGAGTCGCAACCGGGTGCAGGTACGGCCGCGGAGAGAGCTCTGGTTCCAGCCCCATTCCGCTGCGCAGGATGGCTCCGCTGGATGCGTTGGCTCTGCTGGATGTGATGGCTCCGCTGGTTGTGATGGCTCCGGGGGAGAAGAGTGCATCCGCGCCCGTAGTGATGGGCCGCGCCCAGGGGAGTCCCAGTTCACTGAAGGTAGCGTGGGCACGGGTGGCCCGCTCCAGGATCTCCTCGATTCCGGGGATCACTGGGTGTGCCTGCTCGCCCTCGCCCACCCACTTCACGCTCGAAGAGGGGATCAGCGCCGGTGCTTCGGCGGTCCGAATGGCTTCCAGTACGCGCATGAACGCGCCGCTGTGGTCGAGAGGGCTCAGAAGAGGCGTGCCGGCAGACAAATGGTCGAGGAGGTTCTCGGTGAGGTCATCCCGGCCGAAGGTGTGGCTCGTCTCGCCCGCACCGTTCCGGACGGTTACGCGATCCTCGGTGTAGTGGAAGTCCGCCGTTCCTTCCGTTCCGTGGAGGGTGACGTACGGTTCCACGGACTCAGCGGCGCACAGAGTGAGGGCGCAAGTGATGGGCAGCCCGCTCACAGTCCGCATCCGGATCACGGACGTATCGTCAGCTTCGATGTCGTTGGCGCGGTACAGGTCGGTGTCCACGGAGGCGAGGTCGTTTGCAGTGCGGGCACCGGCAAGGCGGAGGGCCGTGGCGATTGCGTGGGCCAACGGGTTCGTCGCCACGCCGTCCACCACATCGACGCCGTCGAGGCTGCGCTTTCCGGCCCAGCGTGACCGCTTGTAATAGGCGCGGTCCCGGACCCAGCGGCCCGTTGCCGTAATTCCCTTGAGGGTGCCGATGCTTGGGAGGTCTCCAGATGGCTCTTCACTGATGAGTGTTTCCAGTGCTGGGATGGCGTGCGAGCCCAGGCTTTGGAAGCCGATCTGCACGCTGCGGCCAGCTGCTGTTGCTGCCTCCTGGAGGCGGAGGAAGTCCTTCATTGATGCCACGGGGGGCTTCTCAAGGTAGAGGTCTGCTGAGGACGCCAACACTGCCAGGGCCAAGGGGGCGTGCGTCTGGATGGGCGTTGCCACGATGATGACGTCCGGCCGGTGGTGGCCCGCGAGGAGGCTATCAAGGTCGGTGTAGATGGCGGCGGCTGGCGGCAACGCTCCGGGAGCCGGTGGGTTCGGGTCCGCCACAGCGACGATGTCCACCAGGCCTTGTCCAGTGAGCCGTTCGAGGTTGCGCAAATGGTGCGTGCCGAAGCCGTGCACTCCAGCCAGGGCTATTCTTGCCGGCACCGTTCCTGCCTGCGCCGTTCCTGCCTGCGTTGTCCTGGGGTGGGCGGGGCTGTTCGTGGACTCGGTGGAGGGGGTGTCCATGGGCTCTCCTCTGCTGGCGCGGCAACGAGGGCGATGACGCCGTCGTCAAAGTATTCATGAAGGTTCCCGGCGGGTTCAGGCTATACCCAGCAAGCGCTTTCCCAATTCCGGCTCTTGCCAGTGTAGCGCGGGTTGCTCAGTAATGTAACGATTCAAGACTTGCCTTGACTCGTCGATAAGGTTCGGTCTAGATTTCGTGAAATCGTTTACTCATGTGATGTGGCCCACCCGGGCTGACCCAACTGACTGGCATTTGTGGTTGTTCTGAGGCCTCACAACAACCGCTACTGCCAGTTACTTGGGGCCGTTCTGCAACGATGGAGAGGGGAAGTCATGGCCTCTGGCACTTTCGGCTTTCGGGCATACACGCTCTTCGACACACTCCTATGGATCGCCTGCCTTAATGCGCTGTGGATCGTCTTCACGGTGTTGGGTGGGGTTGTCCTGGGGGTTGGTCCAAGCACAGTGGCGGCGCACGTGCTGGTCCGCGACAAAGTCCGCGGGAATGCCGTCCCACTGATACGGCGCTTTGCCTGTGAGTACTTCAAGAACTTTGCCAAGGGAAACGCGCTTGGCCTGCCAGTGCTGGTGGTGGCTGTAGCGCTCACGCTCAATTGGGGTTACTTCTCGGCGGGCTGGGACCTCGGATCGCAGGTGGCGTCGGCGGCAATCCTGGTCGCGGTCCTGTTTGCCGCAGGTGCCGTTTGCTATTTGTTCCCCATGTTCGCCCGCTACCAGCTTCCGCTCGCGCAGTACTTTGTGATGTCATCCCGGTTCGCCATGCGCCACTTGGCGGGCACCGCGATCCTGCTGTTCGTGACAGCTGCTGCTGTTTTCGCGTGCCGCTCCCTGCCGGGCCTGGTGCCCTTCTTCGGTGTCGGTGCCTGGCTCTATGTCACGGGTTGGCTTTGCGACCGCTTCTTCACGGCTAATGACGAAGCCATGGCCAGTGCGGTAGCTGCTTCCGAAACTGCAGTGGCAACCACGCCGACAACTCCCGTCAAGGAGGGCAGCTTTGTCTGACGCCAGCCGAAAGGTCCCGCCCATTGATGGCAGGCAGGTCCTCCACCGGTCCCTTGATGTCCTTGGCCACGTTGCGCATACCCGCAACGAAATTGGCATCAGTTCCAGTGAAACGTATCAAGACCAGATGGGGCGGCCCTTGTGGAGCCTGAAAAGGTATCCAGCCGAGCCGCCCGCTGCATTAACCAACAACCCCGATGAAGTGGAAAAGGAAAAACCATGACCCGTAGAAAATCAACGCTGGCGGCCGCCGTCGTCGTTTCTGCTGCCCTGGCGCTGACCGCCTGTGGCGGGGGACAGCCCGCAGCCGCTGACCTATCGTCAATCAGCATCATGGCGCCTTACTTCGAAGCGCAGCCACCTGCGGCCGATGGTGCCGCGATGAAGAAGGTCGACGAAATCACCGGCAAAGACCTGAGTGTCACGTGGGTCCCCAATGCCTCCTATGAGGAAAAGACCAATATCACCTTGGCTTCCTCGGAGATCCCCCACGCCATGGTCATCCAGAGCAAGTCGCCGGGATTCGTGAAGAACGCTGAGGCCGGCGCGTTTTGGGACCTGACGGACAAACTTTCCAAGTACCCCAACCTGACCACCACCACGCCCGAGATCCAAAACAATGCCTCCATCAACGGCAAGGTATATGGGGTCTTCCGTGGCCGTTCACCGATGCGCGCAGCAGTCATGTTCCGCCAGGACTGGCTGGACAAGCTGGGCCTGCAGCCGCCGAAAACAACTGAAGACCTCTACAACGTGGCCAAAGCGTTCACCGAACAAGATCCGGACGGCAACGGCCAAAACGACACGTGGGGCATCACCATCCCCAAGTGGGGCGCCCTGGGCACCAACAGCCCGTACGACATCATCGAAGAATGGTTCGGTGCCGGAAACCGCTGGACTGAACGCGACGGAAAGCTCGTGCCCAGCTTCGAGACCGACGAATTCCTCGAAGCCGACCGCTTCATCAAGAAGATGGTGGACGAGAAGCTTATCAACGCAGACTTCGCCACATTTGATGGCACAAAATGGAACGAGCCGTTCCTCAACGGCAAGGGAGGCATCATCGTTGATGTCGATTCCCGCGTCAGCCAGCTGGTGACGCTGTTCAAACAGGCCACTCCGGCCGACTACGCCACCAAGGTTGGTTTCGTTGGAAACCTGAAGGGACCCGATGGCACGTTGCACGCGCACCCGACCGATGGGTACGCCGGATTCATCGCAGTGCCAAAGGCAAAGGTCCGCACAGAAGCAGAGCTTGACCAGGTGCTGGCATTCCTGGACAAGTTGAATTCCAAGGACGCCGCGATCGTCCTCAACAACGGCATCGAGGGCGTCAACTTCACCGTGCAGGATGGCAAGGCCGTGACAATTACGCCGGAAACCTCCGAGGGCAAGGCCGTCAGCGCGGATGTGAAGAGCGGCCTGGCCCAGCTGGGGATGAACGTTGCAGGGAACCAGTTCTACACGCCCAAGCAGGCCACCGATTATGAACAGAAGGTCTACGACGAGCGCCTTGAAGTCATGGCTGCAGACCTGAAGAGCGCTGTGTACAACCCGGCGGCTTCGTTTGTCTCGCCAACCTATGTGGCCAAGGGTGCGCAGTTGGACAACATCGTTGCTGACGCACGGATCAAGTACCTTGCCGGGCAGATCGACGAGCAGGGCCTGAAGGACGCCATCAAGCTGTGGAACACCAGCGGCGGTGACAAGGTCAAGGAAGAGATCAACAAGCTCTGGCAGGAAAGCGGTAAGTGAGCGTCACCCAGCTTGAGAGCCGGGAGCGGGAGGCAGCCAAGGCGTCGCCTCCCGCGCCCCGGCGGCGTGCCGGGTTCGCGGTCCACTTCGCGCACTACAAGTGGCTGTACCTGCTCCTGCTTCCGGGCTTGGCGTACTTCCTGATTTTCCGGTACGGGCCCATGTACGGCGTAAGTATTGCCTTCAAGGACTTCGTACCGTTCCTCGGAATCAATGACAGCCCTTGGGTCGGGTTCCGGCACTTCGAAGACTTCTTCGCGAACCCGGACTTCCCGCGGCTCCTGGGCAACACCCTGATCCTTGCCTTCCTGAACCTCGGCATTGGCTTCCCCTTGACGGTCATTCTGGCGTTGCTGCTCAACGAAGTCAGGCTGAACATCCTCAAGCGCACAGTCCAGACCCTGGTGTACATCCCGCACTTCCTGTCCTGGACAATCGTTGCTTCGCTGAGTTTCCTGCTGTTCGCGTTGGACATCGGTCCGCTGTTCACCTTCCTGAACGGGGTGTTGGGCACCAATATCGATTTCCTGACGGACCCTGCCTGGTTCCGGCCCTTGATCCTGCTTCAGGACATCTGGAAGAACACCGGCTGGGGGACCATCATCTTCCTGGCGGCTCTTGCCACGGTGGACCAGGACCAATATGAGGCAGCCATTATCGACGGCGCCGGAAGGTTTCGCAGGGTCTGGCACATCACCTTGCCCGCCATCCGATCCACCATCATCGTCATGCTGATCCTCGCTGTGGGCCAGGTGCTGAACACCGGGTTCGAGCAGATCTACCTCATGACCAACGCGCTCAACCGCAGCGTGGCCGACGTGTTCGATACCTACGTGTACTTCGTCGGCATCACCCAGGGGGCCTACAGCTACAGCACTGCTGTAGGCCTGTTCAAATCCGTGGTGGGCATCATCCTCATCTTCGGCACTAACTGGTTGTCCAAGAGGTTCAACCAGAGCGGACTGTTCTAGCCATGAAAATCCACAACACCACAGGCGGGCGGGTCTTCGACGCCGCCAACTACGTCTTCCTGGCAGGGATCGGCATCCTGACCCTGCTGCCGTTCGTGTACGTTTTAGCTGGCTCTTTTGCCACGGAAGCGGAAATCACGCGCCGGCCGTTCTTCGTCTGGCCCGAGCAGTTCACGCTGGGGGCGTACGAGTACATCTTCTCCACTCCGGCGTTCCCAAAGGCACTCCTCACCACCGTGCTTGTCACCGTCGTGGGAACGCTCATCCAGTTGGCCCTCACGGTGACCATGGCGTACCCGCTCGCCAAACGCGGCCTGCGCGGACGGCGGCTGATCCTTAACCTCGTGGTCTTCGCCATGGTCTTCTCCGGCGGCATGATCCCCACGTTCCTTCTCGTCAAGGACCTGGGCCTGCTGAACACGTATTGGGCGCTGATCCTGCCCGCGGCGATCAACCCGTTCAGCCTGATCATCATCAAGAACTTCTTCCAGGAGCTCCCTGCCGAGCTCGAAGAATCAGCCAAAATGGATGGCGCAACCGAGGTAGGGATCCTTTGGCGGATCCTGCTGCCCCTGTCCAAACCGGTGCTGGCCACGTTCGCGCTGTTCTATGCCGTCGGGATTTGGAACGACTTCATGTCCCCGCTGCTCTACCTGAGCGACAACAGCATGTGGACCCTGCAGATGTACCTGCGCCAAGTCACCGCGGCTGCCGACCTCTTGGGCACCGGAAACGTTGACCCCAGCTACGTTCCCCCGGAACAAAGCGTGAAGTTTGCCGTGATCGTGGTGGCAACACTGCCCATCCTGCTCTTCTACCCGTTCCTGCAAAAGCACTTTGCCAAGGGCATGCTGATCGGTTCGGTCAAGGGCTAGGTCCAAGGGCGCGGTCCCAGGGTTAAGGCACTAAAGAAAGGAATCCCATGAAAATCCTCCTCGCGGGCGACTCCACCGTGGCCGCCTGCCCCAGCTACGAATATCCGATGAGCGGTTGGGGAGCCCATCTGGCTCCTGAAACCTACTGGTGGGCCGCGGTCCACAACTACGCGAAGGGTGGCGCCACTACGGAGTCGTTCCGCGAGGAAGGCCTCTGGTACCAGTTGCTGCATCAGGCTGTGCAGGGCGACCTCGTGCTGATCCAGTTCGGTCATAACGACCAGAAGCGTGACCACCTCGCGGCAAGCGCAGGCTATGACGCGAATCTTCGTCGGATGGTGGCAGACGTCCGGGCCAAGGGCGGCATTCCTGTCCTCTGTACCTCGGTGGAACGCCGACATTTCAGCGAGGGGCAATTGGACGTCACCCTTGGCGAATACCCCGCCGTGGTGCGCGAGCTCGCGGACGAACTCGGGCTGGATTTCATAGACCTCAACCACTGGACACGCGCACTGTACGAGGAATTGGGGGCCGAGGGATCCAAGGAGCTTTTCTTCCACTTCGCCCCGGGTGAGCACGCCCACTGGGCCGGCGGCTTGGAAGACAACACGCACTTCCACGAGAAGGGCGCCAAGCGGATCGCCGTGTATGTCGCTGAACAGCTCGAGTCGTTGGGCTATGGGCTGGCGGCCACCCTCAAAGTGGGTGCACGGGTTTGAGCCTGGCCACCATCTACCGCAATGCGCTTCGCGGACCGGAGGACGTCGCTTCCTGGGTCGCCGAGGGCCCGGTCCAGCTGGGAACGTACGACGGCGACGGGCGGGGGGCGGTTGCGGACGGCCACGGCGCGCTGGTCCTGGCGGGGTCACTGGACCCCGAGGAATACGGCGACCACGCTCACTGGACCCTGTGGTGTCCGGAGGAACTCCCTGATCACGTCCGGATCTCGTGGGAGTTCCTGCCCTTGGAGGAGCCTGGCCTGGCCATGGTGTTTTTCTCCGCGCGCGGGCATGGCGGGGAGGATCTTTTCTCCGCAGCACTGGCTCCGCGAACGGGCTTCTATCCGGAGTACCACTCGGGAGACATCGACGCGCTCCACGTCTCCTACTTCCGGCACAAGTACGCATCCGAACGGGCTTTCCGGACGTGCAACCTGCGCAAGAGTGCCGGGTTCGAACTGGTGGCACAGGGCGCCGATCCGCTCCCACCTACAGAGGATGCGAATGGTTTCTATCGGATGGAAATCATCAAAGACGGCCCACGCGTGGCTTTCTCGGTCAATGGATTGCCTTTGTTCGATTGGACGGATCCCAGCCAGCACATCCTGGGCGGTGGCTACTTCGGAATCCGACAGATGGCTCCGCTGAAGGCCGCCTACCGGGAGCTCACCGTGGAACCGCTGTAGCCTCGAAGCAATTGTGACGGGGGACACTCAGTATGACGTAGGATGTCCTCTAGGCGCGTCAAGCCCGTCCAGGTTACGTCGTCGTGAATCAGCCCCTCCAAGCCCCACCTGAACCGGAATGGACCATGCCCCTCTTTGACCTTCCCCTCGACCAGCTCCGCGCCTACACTTCCAGCGCCGTCCCGCCCGGAGACTTCGAGGCCTTTTGGGACCGTACTGTTGCAGAGGCGCGGGCCCTGCCGCTGGATGCCGTGTTCGAGCCGGTGGAGAACTATCTGGGCATCATCGATACCTTCGACGTCACGTTTTCGGGCTTCGGCGGGCACCGCATCAAGGGCTGGCTGCATGTACCGTCGCATCTCCAGCCAGGTCAGCAGCTTCCCGTGGTAGTTGAATACATCGGCTATTCCGGCGGCCGTGGACTCGTCAACCAGAACACCCGTTGGGCGCAGGCCGGCTACGCGCACTTCATCATGGACACCCGGGGCCAGGGCTACGGCGGTGTTTCCGGAGACACGCCGGATCCGCACCCTTCGGCAGGTGGCGTGGCCTACGCCGGGCTGATGACCCGCGGTGCCGGACACCAGGACGATTACTACTTCCGACGCGTCTACGTGGACGCCTTCCGTGCGGTAGAAGCGGCACAGCACCATCCCGCCGTCGACCCTTCCAAAGTGGTTCTTGCCGGCGTCAGCCAAGGCGGCGGCATCACAGTGGCGGCTGCCGGACTTACTGCCGGAAGGCTCGACGGCGTCATCGCCGCCCTGCCCGACGTCCCCTTCCTGCAGGACTTCCCTCGGGCGATCGATATCGCGCCGCGCGGCCCGTACCCCGAGATCGCGGGGTTCCTGGGCCGACATCGCGACCGCTACGAGTCCATGCTTGCCGTCCTCAACTATTTCGACGGAGTCCACCTCGGCCGGGCGGCGACTGTGCCGGCGCTGTTCTCGGCGGCGCAGATGGACGATATCTGCCCGCCCTCCACAGTGTTTGCCAGCTTCAACAACTACGGCGTGTCAGGAGGATCGCCGGAGAAGGATATTGAGGTTTACCGCTTCAACAACCACGAGGGCGGGCAAGAGCACCATTGGATCAAACAGTTGCAGTTCCTTCGCAAACTACTGTCATCTTGATGGACCCGATTTGCCCGGTTCGCCGAACCGCGGTTATGGTGTGGCTATGACTAAGCGTTGGTATGCGTATTTTTCGTTGGCTCTGGAGGGGCCCGCGTCTAACTGACACGCATCCAACTTTCCTTCAGAGCCAACAGGGCAGAGATTATTCTCTGCCCTTCGCCATATCCGGCGGGTTCTGAAAAGGGGCCCGCTCCGCATCCGGAACAGGACCCAGAAATGACCAGCATCGCCGCAGAATCCCCCGAAACGCTCGACGCCGAAGCACCTAGTGCCGTTGCAGACGCAGCCCAGCCCGCAACGTCCAACCTGCGCGTCAGCCGCTTCGAGCCGCTTCCGGCACCCCAGGACCTCATCGCTGGGCTGCCGCTGGACGCCCGCTCAGCTGCCGTCGTCGAACGCGGCCGTGACGAAGTCCGCGCCATCATGGACGGCGTCGATGACCGCCTGCTGGTCATCGTCGGTCCCTGCTCAATCCACGACCCCAAGGCCGGCCTCGAATACGCCCGCCGGCTGGTAAGCCAGGCCGAGAAGCACAAGGAAGACCTGCTGATCGTCATGCGGACCTACTTCGAGAAGCCGCGCACCACCGTTGGCTGGAAGGGTCTCATCAACGATCCCCACCTGGACGGCAGCCACGACATCGCTGCCGGCCTCCGCGCCGCCCGCGGCTTCCTCAAGCAGGTCACTGCGCTGGGCCTGCCCACCGCCACTGAATTCCTCGAGCCCATCAGTCCGCAATACATGGCGGACCTCGTGTCTTGGGGCGCGATCGGCGCCCGCACCACCGAAAGCCAGATCCACCGCCAGCTCGCATCCGGGCTGTCCATGCCCATCGGCTTCAAAAACGGCACCGATGGCGACCTCCAGGTGGCGATTGACGCCTGTGGCGCCTCGGCCGCTGAGCAAGCCTTCCTGGGAATCGACGACGACGGCCGCGCGGCTCTCGTGGCGACCTCCGGCAACCCGGATACGCACGTCATCCTGCGCGGAGGCCGCAAGGGACCGAACTACTCGCAGGAAGACGTTGCCGCGGCCTCGTCGAAGCTGGCCGCGAAGGGTCTGAACCCCCGCCTGATCGTGGACGCCAGCCACGCCAACAGCGGCAAGAGCCACCACCGCCAGGCAGAGGTTGCCCTGGAGATCGGTGCCCAGCTCGAGGCAGGGGAGTCCTCGCCGATCGCAGGTGTCATGCTGGAGAGCTTCCTTGTGGGTGGTGCGCAGAATCTGGATGTGGCCAAGCAGCTGGCCGGCGAGCAGGAACTCGTCTACGGCCAGAGCGTGACGGATGCCTGCATGGAGTGGGACGTCACTGCGTCGGTTCTGGAACAGCTCGCATCCTCTGCGCGGAAACGTCGGCTGGCTACGGGGGAGTAGCTGGGGAGTAAAGTCCCACTTCGCCGAAATGCTTTCACATTGGTCACTTCAGCCTCTAGAGTATCTAGCACATGGTTGTTTGATGGCTCAGCATCGGCACACCGTTCTACTGGGGGGTGTCCTGTCCAGCTGAGAGCAAAGGAATATGGGAAATGTCCGCAGAGACTAACTTCTCGAATGCGCGTTTCATGACTGTGGCTGAAGTAGCCGACGTCTTGCGTGTTTCCAAAATGACTGTGTATCGCCTGGTCCACTCAGGGGAAATGCCTGCCGTCAGGTTCGGCCGTTCCTTCCGGGTGCCGGAAGAGGCCGTTGCCCAGTACCTCAAGGGTGCTGTGGTGGACGGGCAATCGGAGTCCGCCTGAGGGCGCCGGGGTCCGTCCCTCGGACCGTGGTCATAGGGTGCCCCTTTGAAGCGGTACTCTGTTAAGGAACGTTTTACGTCAATGTAAGAATCTGTCAGTTGTACTGTCTGCTGCTAGTCCGCGGATCCGTTCCAACAGACAGGACCTTCATCTAGTTTGTAAGGAACTTTCGTGGGTTCAGTTATTAAGAAGCGCCGCAAGCGTATGGCCAAGAAGAAGCACCGCAAGCTGCTTCGCAAGACTCGCCACCAGCGCCGCAATAAGAAGTAGAGATACTTCACCAAGCGTGAATGCCCGTTGCCTTCCAAGGTGGCGGGCATTTTTGCTCTCTCACGTCCTGAGGTGTTTGGCCGGATGTTCTCTCACGTCCTGAGGTGTTTGGCCGGTTGTTCTCTCACGTCCTGAGGTGTTTGGCCGGATGTTCTCTCACGTCCTGAGGTGTTTGGCCTGATGTTCTCTCACGTCCTGAGGTGTTTGGCCGGTTGTTCTCTCACGTCCCACCTTGGACAAAGCCGGATTCCACGGATGGGTCCATCCAAGCAGTTCGTAGTGCCCTTTTGATCTGCCGAATGGCGTTGGCGAAGTTGTCCGCCAGGTCGTCTTTTCCGAATACAAGGACGGTCCAACCGGCTGATCTAAACGCCTTGTCCCTGCGCCGATCGCTATGCCTTTGCTCCTCCTCAAGGTGATGACCGCCGTCGTACTGTATGGCGAGCCTGCGGCTCTTGAAACCGAGGTCCGCTGAGGGTGAGAAGGGGTCGTTCTCGCGGAGCATGACCTGGAGCTGAGGTTCCGGCAGGTTGGCATCAAGCATGGCTAAACGAAGCAAAGTCTCTGGTGCGGAGTCGGCCCCGACGCGCATGAGGTCAAGGGCCTCACGTGCACGGACTACGCCCTGACGATTCTTGTGCCGCTCGACCATGGTCCGGAGCTCCTTGGCGGTCGCGAAGGGTGCATCGCGCCCCTCAAGATGCGGCCGTGGCACGCGTATCAACTGATCTGCCACACATACGAGGTCATGAAGCGGGAGGCGGCGCGCCAAATCCAACCATGTTCTGGCTCGCGTGCTCATCCAGACGCCCTGTTCCTGCTCAATTTCTCCCTCGAAGTGCTTTTCAGTGTGCCCGATGATGCCCTTGCGGCGAACCGATGGCAGGTGTCGGGGTTTGCTCAAATGCAATTCATTTGAATCCGATAGCCATGCCGGCAACACAAATCCATGGAGCCGGGCGGCCGTCGTATGGGAGATCCAGGCGCCGGGGCTGGCGGACGAGAGGGAACGGGCAGCTGACAAGAGGTCAAAATCCCAATCAGCCGGCCGATACAATCCCCGGCTAACCGGAACAATGTTGCTGCTGCGCCAAATGACTGCGGGGTCGATGCCCGCTGCTTTGGCTTCGTTCAAGCTGAAAGGCCCCAAGATCGGGCTGGATGGGTTGAGTAGCGAATTCTGCATACCCGCATTGTTTCTTGGAAGCCGCAAAGCGTGCAGAAGTTATCCACAGGCAGGCCAGTGCTATTGGAGCATGTGAGAGAGGAACGGTGGAAACGCGTTGGGATGTGAGAGAGGAACGGTGGAAACGCGTTGGGATGTGAGAGAGGAACGGTTAGCGGGGCCCGCGGAACTTTGAGAATCCACGCCAGAGTCCGTAGACGGCGCCGCCGACGGTTGCAGCCTTGAGCCCAAGGGTCGCTGCACGGCGACCGGACCGGAAATCGTAGACCGGCCAGTTGTTGTCGCGAGCATGCCGGCGCAGCTTGGAGTCGGGGTTGATCACCACGGGGTGGCCCACCATAGTGAGCAGCGGGATGTCATTGGCGGAATCGCTGTAAGCCCAGCAGTGTTCCAGGTCCAAACCTTCTTGGTCAGCAATGAGTTGGACCGCGATGGCCTTGGCCGGCCCGTGGAGGATGTCACCCACCAGCTTGCCGGTATACATTCCGTCATGGACCTCGCCCACGGTCCCCAGCGCGCCCGTCAGGCCGAGCCTTGTGGAGATGACTGTGGCAACCTCAATGGGTGTGGCTGTCACTAGCCATACACGCCGGCCGACACGAAGGTGTTGCTCCGCGAGCGCCTTGGTTCCGGGCCAGATCCGTGACTCGATCATTTCGTCATAAACTTCTTCGCCGAGGGCTTTGATGTCCTCCACGGTTATCCCGGCAGCCAAGGTCAGGGCCGAATCGCGCACGGCATGGACGTCGTCCATGTTCTCGCCCCGCATCACAAACTTGAACTGCTTCCACGCGAAGCCAGCCGCCTGGGACAGCGTAAAGGCCCTGCGTTCGTACATCTTGCGAGCCACATGGAAGAGGCTGGCGCCCTTCATCAGGGTGTTATCGACGTCGAAGAAGGCGGCTTCGCCGGTGTGCTGTGGCACCTTGGCGTCGGCGACCACAGCGGCGTTCTTCTCGTCGGGCATGCCTTGAGTCTAGTCAATCGCCAGGCCCCCGCGTTGAGGGCGCACGACGAGGGCTGCCGTGTGGACGTGAGAGAGGATCGGGGGTTTGGGGGTGGGATGTGAGAGAGGATCGGGGGTTTGGGGGTGGGATGTGAGAGAGGATCGGGGGTTTGGGGGTGGGATGTGAGAGAGGATCGGGGCGGTTACCGTTGTGTCATGGCTATTCCCGACGTCGTTCTCCTCACCAAAGCTGACTGCCACCTCTGCACGGAGGCGCGTGCCGCCGTCGAACGCGTTACCTCGGCACTGGGCATCCAATGGACAGAGCGGGGGATCGATGATGACGCGGAACTGCAGGAGCGGTACGCGGAGGAAATTCCCGTGGTGTTGGTCGATGGAGTCCAGCGCGACTTTTGGAAGATCGACGAGCAGCGCTTGACCCGTACTTTGAAAAGAGTCATCGAAGGCTGAAGACTACGGACGCTGCAACCCGTAAGTACCGGCTTTTGTTGAGTCCGGCCAAGGGCCATAGAGTGGAACAACAAGCGACGCAATGGAGAAAACCGTGACTGCGCTGGAACCGTCCCCGGGGGCAACAAGCGGGGAAAACGAACCTGCCGCCAAGCAGATCCCGCCCGCGGCCGTGGCCCGGATGACTCTCTATTTGCGCGCGCTCAACTCCCTCCTGGCTGAAGGCGTGGAACGTGTCTCATCAGACGCGTTGGCCGAGGCTTCAGGCGTTAGCTCCTCCACGCTCCGCAAGGACCTCTCCTACGTGGGCTCGTACGGGACCCGCGGTGTGGGCTATGAAGTCCAGTACTTGAGCAGGCACATCGCAGCCGCACTTGGCCTGACGCACGACTGGAAGGTCGCGATCGTCGGTGCCGGTAACCTCGGCAAAGCCTTGGCACGGTATGGCGGCTTCGAGTCCCGGGGATTCGACGTCGTAGCTATCTTCGATGCGGACCCCATGGTGATCGGAAACGAGGTCGGTTGGTTGCGGGTCAGTGATTCGGCCGAACTGGAACGCGTCCTGGAACGCACCCACACCAACATGGTGGTGCTGGCTTTGCCGGCCACCGTGGCCCAGGAAGTCTGCGATCGCGTCATCGCGGCGGGAATCCGGAGCATCCTGAGCTTTGCTCCGGTTCTCCTGCAGGTTCCCCCGCACGTCAACCTTCGGAAGGTGGACATGGCTACCGAACTGCAGATCCTTGCCTACCACGCACAACGGGCGCAGACACCGGGTCAGGCTGTCTAGCCTTTCCGGGTCCGCGCCCGCTGTGGAACGAACTTCCGCGGTTTAGCGGCCGTAAGGGTTCTGGTAAGGGTTACCGAACGGCTGCGGCTTGCGGAAGTACGGAGCCGACGCCGGCAGGTACAGCAGGACGATCGCGGCAACTCCCAGCAGGATCACCAAGAGCTGCAGGATGCCGTACGTGGCGCCGAACTGGAACAATCCGGCGAGGCCCAGAACCGAGATAGCGGCGAAGACGGTGCCGAGGATCCTGGCCCAGTTCTTGCCCTTGCGGACCGGGAACGCAACCAGTGCGTAGAGGCCCAAGGACACGATGGCGCCGATGACTGCGGCAACAACAATGCCGCCGCGCATGCCCTCCAGGGAGCCCTCGGGGAATTCAGTGCCCTGCTGCGCAGCCTGCTGGATCATCGAGTTGATGAAGGCATCTGAGCCCGTGGTGGCCAGGATCAGCGAGCTGATGGCGGACAGGATTCCCGCTGCGATGATCATCCAGAAGGAGATGTTGACCAACTGCGGCACCGTCGCGGGTCCGGGCTGCTGGCTGGGCCAGTTGGTGTCCTGGCCGTACTGCGGAGCCTGCTGACCGTAGGGAGAAGGCTGCCCATATTGCGGTGCCTGCTGGCCGTACTGGGGACTCTGCTGACCGTATTGGGGTGCCGAGGGCTGACCATATTGGGGTGCCGCCGGGGATTGCTGGCCGTACTGCGGAGCGCTCGGCTGCTGGCCATACTGCGGCGTCTGCTGGCCGTACTGGGGACTCTGCTGACCATATTGGGGTGCCTGCTGGCCGTACTGGGGAGCTGAAGGCTGGCCGGGCTGTTCAGGCTTGTTGGCGTCACCGGTGTTGGCCTTGTTGGCATCACCCGAGTTGGCGTCGCCCTTGTTGGCGTCCGCCGGGTTGGAGGGCGGGTATGGAGGGTTGCTCATGGCATTCCTTTGCTTGTTCGACTGCTGGTACGGCTGCCGGGATCAGCAAAAAGACCCTGCCCCCAGCCTGGTTCTGCTTCCACCGTACCTCCGCGGTCTGGTGCTGCGGATGATCACACGCAGGAATTTCCTGCTTCCGATGAAATCATCACGATGGCGTACGCCTTCATGATGAAGGCCGTGGTGGTCCATCGGACCACCACGGCCTTGCGCGCCTGCCGGGTCGTGCTCGATGCGAGGCCGACGGCGGTGCTTATGCCCGGTTAGGCGGCGCCTTTTACTGCCTTGAACCACAGCTGCGAGTTCGGCAACCACATCATGACAACGGCCACTGCGCTGACGAAGAAGCCAAACCAGTTGCTACCCAGGCCTGTACCGGGTCCACCGGCGTTGATGGAGCCAAAGATAGCGAGCAAGAGCGAAACGGCGGCAAGGATGGTGAGGGCCAGCCGTGCCCATTCCTTGCCTTCCTTCATTTTCATGGCGAGTACTATCTGGGCGGCCGCGACAGCCAGGCTGATGATCAAGAGAACCAGGAGGAGTGCGGCGACGCCCGGCATGAAAGCGAACGCCGCGATGATGGCGAAGAGCCCAATGAGGCCAAAGAGGAGCCCAAGGAGCCCCGAGATGACCCAAATAAAGTAGGACACTTTGAGTTCGGTGGGCAGGCCCATGGTCTTGAAGAGACCCGAGAAACCACCTTGCGGTAGGACGTCATTGAAGTTGCGGGGCCCGTCGGTGGGCATTTCGAATCGGAAACCACCCGGTTCTCCGGGTTGCGTCGGCTGGCCTTGCTGACCCGGTCCAGGTTGCGAATACTGGCCGGGTTGCGAATATTGGCCGGGTTGCGACGGCGGCTGGTAGCCCTGGGGTGGTTGGTAGCCCTGCGGCGGTTGGTAACCCGCAGGAGGAACGTTGCCGGGCTGCTGAGGCTGAGCGCCGGGCTGCTGAGGCTCTGGTGCTTCATCTGGGTTACTCATGGCATCACTTTAGACCGCAGGTTGAAGGATGCATAGGAAATTCGGAGCTACTTCGCAGCGAACTACAGGGTGTTTGCCGAATAATCGCAGGGTGACTTCTGAGTATGCGAAACGGCGCCCCCACAGCGGAACTGTGGTGGGGCGCCGTTTGCTCGGGACCGCGGTATTAACTGCCTTGGAGTTAGGCAGCTACCGGTGCGATGAAAGCGAGTTCGAGGTTGATGACAACCTTGTCGCTGACCAGGACGCCACCGGCTTCCAGAACTGCGTTCCAGGTGAGGCCGAAGTCCTTGCGGCTGATGGTGGTTTCGCCGGAGACGCCTGCACGGGTGTTGCCGAAGGGATCCACTGCGACGCCGTTGAACTCGGTTTCGATGGAAACTTCCTTGGTCACTCCCTTGATGGTGAGATCGCCCACAAGATCGAAGCCGTCGCCGTTGGCCTTGACATGGCGGGAGACGAACGTGATCTCCGGGTACTTCTCCACGTCGAAGAAGTCCTCGCCCTTGACGTGGCCATCGCGGTTGACGTCGCCGGAGTCAAAGCTCGCGGTCCGGATGGTTGCGTTGACTTTGGAGTCCGTGAGCGTCTCGCCGACTTCGAGGGTGGCTTCGGCATCCTTGAAGACGCCGCGGACCTTGCTGATACCTGCGTGGCGGACGGTGAAGCCGATCTCGCTGTGGGAGGCGTCGAGGGTCCAGATGCCGGTGGTGACGTTGGCGGGAAGGGTCATCATGATATTGCTCCTGTATGTAGTGGAAGGTACCGCTGGCTTGCCCGGTCGATTGGTTGATGCGTTTACTTGAAGCGTCAACCGAGCTTCGTGTCTAGTATAAACATGCATATGCATCTTTTATTCCAACTCTGCGGAACATTTCGAGAAAACTTTGAGTTCTACTAGCGGTAGAAGATTTCGGATCGCCCCGCTTCTTTGAGAAACTGGTAAACATGCCCCAAGCAACTGTCCATCTGCTTCGCCATGGCGAGGTCCATAATCCCGATGGCGTCCTGTACGGCCGGCTGCCTGAATTCCATCTCTCCGAGCGGGGCCGGGAGATGGCCCGCATGCTGGCCGAGCACTTCGCCGTCCGCGCCAGCGAGGGTGCCAAGATTGTCCACTTGGTCGCCTCGCCGCTCACGCGCGCCCAGGAAACGGCGATGCCAACTGCCGCGGCACTCCATCTCGACATCCATACGGACCCGAGGATCATCGAAGCGGAGAACCACTTCGAAGGACTCCACCCCACGCGTAGCGAATTTTTGAAGCCCAAGCACTGGTTCTATTTCCGGAACCCCATGCGTCCGTCGTGGGGCGAAGCTTACACAGAGCAAGCCGCGCGGGTCCTGGCTGCCGTCGAAGACGCCCGGATCAAGGCGATCGAACTGGGTGGTGACGGCGCTGAGGCCATCCTCGTCAGCCACCAACTGCCCATCTGGGCCACCCGCCTGTCCGCCGAGGGACGCCGGCTGGCGCACGATCCGCGCAAGCGCGAGTGCACCTTGACCTCCTTGACATCCCTGGTCCTCGACGACGACGGCAAAATTGTGCGGGTGGAGTACAGCGAGCCGGCTGCCGTGCTCCTTCCCGGTGCTGCCAGCACTCCGGGGGCTTAGGCAGATGGATAACAACCTTTCACGCCGTGGCGTGCTCACCGCCGGTGGCGTCCTGTTGGCGGGACTTACCATGGGCCTGTCGGCCTGCGCCCAGAAGGATTCCCTCGCCGAGCAAGCCCGCAAAGGCGACAACAAGAACTATGTGGCCGGGGACGGGTCCGTCACCGAGTTCGCCAAAGCGGACCGTGCTGCCCCCGTGGCGCTCAAGGGCACACTCTTTAATGGGACCACCGTCAACCCCGAAGACCTCAAGGGCAAGGTCACCGTCTTGAACTTTTGGTTCGCGGCCTGTGCCCCCTGCCGCGTCGAAGCTCCCCAGCTTGAAGCCCTGCACCAGGACTTCAAGGATCAAGGCGTTCAATTCTTCGGAGTTAACCTCCGTGATGAGAAAGCCACCGCGGATGCCTTCGACAAGACCTTCAACCTCACCTACCCGAGCTTCAACGACAAAGACGGGGCCGTTCTGCTGTCCGTGTCCGGAATTGTGCCTCCGGGTGCAGTGCCCACCACATTGGTCCTGGACAAGGACGGCAAGGTTGCCTCCCGTGTCCTCGGCGAAATTGAGAAGAGCACTTTGAAGGCCCTCATTACCTCCGCAGTAGCTGAGTAGTACCGATGAACAGTCCTTTCGCCGAGACGATCCTGAATGGATCATTGCTGCTTGCCGTGCCGGTTGCGCTGCTGGCCGGACTCGTCTCGTTCCTTTCGCCGTGCGTGCTGCCGCTCGTCCCCGGTTACCTTGGGTACGTGACCGGCCTGACCGGCGTCGACCTCCAGAAGCAGCGGCGGGGCCGCATGCTGGCCGGTATTGGGCTGTTCGTCCTGGGCTTCTCGGTGATCTTCGTCCTCCTGGGTGGTGCGTTCGGCCAACTCGGGACCCTCCTGACAGGTCCGCAGAATGCTTGGATCACCCAACTGCTGGGCATTCTGGTAATCCTCATGGGCATCGTCTTTATGGGTGGCTTTGGTTGGTTACAGCGGGACGCCAAGATCCATGCCAAGCCGCCCGCCGGGCTGTGGGGTGCGCCGCTTCTTGGACTGACGTTCGGGCTGGGCTGGGCCCCGTGCATCGGCCCCACATACTCCGCGGTACAGTTGCTGAGCCTGTCCGGCGGATCCTCGGCGGCCAAGGGTGCGCTTTTGGCCTTCGTCTACAGCCTTGGCCTGGGTATTCCGTTCCTCCTGATTGCCCTTGCCGTCCGGCGGGGAATGGGCGTCATGTCCTTCTTCCGCACGCACCGCCTGGCGATCCAGCGGATAGGCGGAGGCATCCTGATTTTGCTCGGCATCCTGATGGCCACCGGCGTGTGGGGAACCTGGGTGACTGAGTTGCAGTACTGGTTCCAAACCGATGTGAAGTTGCCAATCTGATGAGCGAGTCCGTGAAAGCCAAGAAGAAGTCACCAGCCGCTGAAAGCACGAACACCAACGCAGCGCAAGGAAAGCTCCAGCAGGCCAAGGCCGAGGCCGCGCTGCCCTCCTTGGGCATCCTGGGCATGCTTCGGTGGGCTTGGACCCAGCTGACGAGCATGCGCACGGCGTTGTTCCTGCTGCTCCTGTTGGCTGTTGGTGCCGTACCCGGGTCCCTGTTCCCGCAGCGCGCGGCCAATCCGGCAGTTGTCACCCAGTACATCAAGGACAACCCGTCCTATGGCCAGGTGCTCGACGCATTGCAGCTCTACGACGTCTACTCCTCGGCGTGGTTCTCCGCCATCTACATTCTGCTGTTTATCTCCTTGATCGGCTGCGTCACCCCCCGCGCCATCGCGCATTACAAAGCGATGAAGTCACAGCCGCCGCGCACTCCCAAGCGCCTTTCGCGCCTGCCGGAGTACGGCACCTTGGCGCTGCCCGCCGACGCCGGGATCCCGGCGTCGAAGGCCATCAACGACGCTGCTGCACTGCTCAAGAAGCGCGGCTACCGCGTGGAGGTCAGGGACGTCGACGGCGACCTCCCGTCCTTGGGTGCCGAACGCGGTTTCCTGAAGGAAGTCGGCAACCTGGTCTTCCATACTTCGTTGATCGGCGTGCTGGTTTCCGTGGCGATTGGCGGCCTGTTCGGGTACAGCGGCCAACGGATCCTGGTGGAAGGTGACACGTTCGTCAATACGCTGGTGGGCTACGACCAATTCACGCCGGGGACCAACTTCCAGAGCAGTTCGCTGCAGCCTTACTCCATCCAATTGGACAAATTCGAGGCCACGTTCGATCGCGAATCGCCGAAGAAGTTTGGCCAGCCCATCGACTACACCGCCGAGGTCACCACCAAGGAAACTCCGGATTCGCCGGCCAAGAAGGAAGTTCTCAAGGTCAACGATCCCATCTCGTTGGGTGGCACCAGCCTCTACCTCACCGGAAACGGCTACGCACCCGTGGTGACGGTCCGCGATGGTGAAGGCAACATTGCTTTCCAAGGTCCGGTCACGGCCAAGGTCCAGGGCGATAACTACTACTCATCCGTGGTCATCAAGGTCCCGGACGGCAAGCCGGACCAGCTTGCTTTCCAAGGCTTCTTCCTGCCCACGGCCTTCAAATCCGAGAACGGCATTTCGTTCAGCGGCGATCCAGAACTCATCAACCCACAGTTGAGCCTTGATTCCTATTACGGCGATCTCGGCTTGGACAAGGGCGTGCCCCAGAACGTCTTCGAGCTGGACGTCAGGAACCTCACCCAGCTCAACGGCCGGAAACTCGAAGCCGGCGGAATCACGCTTGCCCCAGGCATGACGAAAACACTGCCGGACGGCAAGGGCAGCATCAGCTTCGACGGAGTCAAGAAGTACATTGGCGTGGACGTCCACCACAACCCGGGCCAGCTGTATGCGTTGATCTTCGGGTTGCTGGCTGTCGCAGGTTTGGTCACGTCCCTTTACGTCAACCGCCGCCGCGTCTGGGTCCGCACTGGAACCCATGAGGACGGCCGCACCATGGTGGAATACGGCCTGCTCGCCCGAGGCGAAGACCACCGGCTGGCCGGCGAAGCAGCAGCCCTCCGCGAACTCTTTGCCCGGGAATGGCAGCTCCCCTCTGGCTCCGGTGACCCAGCAACAACCCCCACAGTCTCTTCCCCAACCTCGAAGGACCAGTAATGCCCGTCATCAACGAAACCCTGGGCCAGTACAGCGAGCTGTTCATGCTGCTGGCCGCCGGCACGTACACCGTGGCGTTTATCGCATTTGCCTGGGACCTGGCCAAGAGCAGCAAGGCACTGCGTGCAATCGACTTGAAGGCTGCTGCCAGCTCTCCTTCGGAGAAGGTGGCCGTAGCGGCTGGTCGCGCCAGCGGAGACTTGGGAGGGGCCGACGCCGGTGGGCCGGCTGGCCGGGCTGAGCGTCCGACGTCGGGCCTCACCGTTGAAGGAGGCACGGCGGCAGGCGACATGAAGTACGCAGCCGAACGCCGCGTGCCCGCCCGTGTGGCAGTGGCGTTGACGGTGCTGGGCGTGCTCATTCACGGCGCGGGCGTTGTGACCCGTGCATTGGGCGCAGGCCGCGTGCCGTGGGGCAACATGTATGAGTTCCTCACCACCGGCGCTTTCGTGGCCGTGGCCGTCTTCCTCATCGTGCTCATCCGCCGGGACCTGCGGTTCCTTGGTACGTTCGTCATCGGCCTGGCCATCATCATGCTCGTTGCCGCCTCCATATCCTTCTGGACTCCGGTGGGCCACCTGGTGCCGGCTTTGCAGAGCTACTGGCTGGTCATTCACGTGTCCATCGCAGTGCTGTCCTCCGCCCTGTTCACCCTGACGTTCGCCATGTCTGCGCTGCAGCTGGTTCAGTCGTACCGGCAGAAGAACCTGGCCGCCGGCCGTGCGGACAATCTTGGCTTCATGCGGGTGGTTCCAAATGCCTTGAGCTTGGAGAACCTTTCCTACCGCATCAATGCGATTGCGTTCATTGGCTGGACGTTTACGCTCATGTTCGGTGCTATCTGGGCCGAAAAGGCATGGGGCAGGTTCTGGGGCTGGGACCCCAAGGAAGTGTGGACGTTCGTTATTTGGGTGGTCTACGCCGGCTACCTCCACGCCCGGGCTACACGTGGTTGGACAGGAACCCGCGCAGCGTGGTTGTCGATCGTCGGTTACGCATGCGTGATCATCAACTTCACACTCGTGAACACGGTCTTTAACGGCCTGCACTCGTACTCCGGGCTCTGAGCCGAGAGGACGCGTTAGATTTCTGTCGCGCGCCGGCGTCCGCTGAGCAGCCAGGCGGTAGTGGAGGGCAAGAACAACAGCACCAGCGCCACGGCTGCCAACACGTACTGCGCAGCGAGCAACACGGTAGACAGGATGCCGTCGCTCCCCGGAGCTACCACGAAGTCGGAGGTGACCACCGTGACCACGGCGTGCAGGAGGATCACGGGCGCCAGCAGCCAGCGCGCCCAGCTCTGCCGCTTGAATGCGACGGCCAGCAGGACCGCCTCCATCGCGACCACCAGCGCCAGCATGGCCAGGCTTCCCAGGAACACGACGGCGGTTGCGCCCTCGATTGCCTGGGTGTCGCCATCAGGGACCATGCCTGCGATGACGCCTTCCAGGTTGTCAATGTGCGAGTCGCGGGAAAGGAAACTGGTGAGGACAACGGCGATCCCGGCGGCGAAGCTCGCTACCCACAACCACCTGGACAGCAGTGCTGGGCCCGGTGGGCGCACGACGCCGTCAATGTGAGGCGGAGTAGACATGGAAACGCCGGGGCGGGGCGGCGGCGTGGACGTTGGTGGCCCGCCAATGGATGACACGGTAGTGAATGACTGCCGCGATCCATCAGCCTGCTGGGCCACGTTCCCTACTTCAGTTCGTCGGTGTCATGGGGATCCGGCTCGCCGCGCTTGGCATCGCCGGAGTTGTATCCGGGGGCTTTGTTGCCGTGGCTGCCCTCCGCACCATCAGTACCGTTGAGCTTCCGCTCCTTGGCTTCGAGCTCTGCTTTGAGCTTCTTGAGACGCTCTTCTTCGGCCGTGTTCCGTCGGCGGGTTTCAAGGTTGCGGAGGAACTCGGGGTCATCGTCCGGTGCGGTGGGGTGGCGGCGGATGGGCTGTGCCGATGGCTTGCCATAGGGCCGGCCGAAGATAAACCAGAGGACCGCACCCAGGAGCGGCAGGACGATCATGACGACGATCCATGCCGGCTTGGAGATGCCGCGCGTCAACCTGCCATCGGTGCGGATAACATCCACGAGGGCGTAGACGAAGATAACAAGGACGACGACGACGCCAACAACCCGGAGCATGCACCAAGTCTAGTCTCCGGAAGGCGTTCACTGGACGCCTGCTTCCGGCTGTGATCAGAGTGCAACCATCCGGGCGGCTAAACTGGGATAGTGGCTTTCCTGAAGTATTCCCTCATCCGTTTGGCGCTGTTTGTGCCGCTGTTCGTCCTGTTCGCCTTTTTGCAGGTGGGCTGGATCCTGGCGGTGATCTTCGCGGGGTTGATCGCGTTCGCCATCAGCTACCTCTTCTTCCAGAAGCAGCGCGACGCTGCCACGGCGGCCATGCGGGAGCGTTTTTCCGGCCGCGCCAAGCCCATCCGCACTGCTGGCGAGGTTGAAGACGCCGAGGCGGAGGATGGCCTGGTGGAGCAGAACCCGGACATCGTCGTCAATAACGACAAACGCCCGGGTTCCAAGTAGGTTTCCGTACAGAAACTCAGAAGCCGCGGCTCAGGATCAGGCCGAGCGAGAACAGCAGGCTGTAACCAAGGTTGATCAGGCCGGTCTGCTTGAGCACGGGGATGAGGCTCTTGCGCTTCTTGCCGTTGACCATCAGCCAAGCAGGCATCAGGCACGCGGGAATGAGCAAGAGGACGATCAACATCCAAGGCTTGGTGGGCGCCAGAACGATCACCAGCAGGATGGCGACTGCCAACATCAGCACATAACTCTCGCGGGCGTGCCTGTCTCCCAGGCGCACAGCCAAAGTGCGTTTTCCGGCCGCGGCATCCGTAGGAATATCCCGGACGTTGTTGGCCATCAGCAGGGCGCAGGCGATGAGTCCTGTGCCGATCGCGCCAATGACTGCTGCGAGGCTGACCTGTCCCGCTTGGGTGTAAGTGGTGCCGAGCGTTGCCACGAGTCCGAAGAACACGAAAACGAAGACGTCGCCCAAGCCAAGGTAGCCGTAGGGGTTTTTGCCACCCGTGTAGCCCCAGGCCGCCAGGACGCAACCGATGCCCACCAGGATCAGCCACCAGGTCTGGGTGATGATGACCAGGATCAGCCCGCACACCATGGCCGCGCCGAAAAGTCCGAAGGCCGCCCATTTCACTTGCTCGGGTTTGGCGAGTCTGGAGCCAACCAGGCGCAGCGGCCCCACACGGTCTTCGTCCGTGCCACGGATGCCGTCCGAGTAGTCATTGGCGTAATTGACGCCCACTTGGAGCAGGAGCGCCACGAGCGCCGCCAGGATCGCGTTCGGCAGCCGGAAAGCATGGAGCTCGAACGCCGCTGCCGAACCGATCAGTACGGGGGCGATCGCCGCGGGCAGTGTGCGGAGCCGGGCTCCTTGAATCCATTGTGCAGCTGTCGCCACGTGTAGTACCTCGTGTATTTCGCGTTGATCTTTAGTCACAGTCATCAGGGCAGAACGTGTCTATTGTCCCTGATGCGCGGTGGAAAGCTGTTCGATCATGGCCAGCCTGTCCGGTTTTCCGTTGGGCAGCATCGGCAATTCCTTGTCGGCAACCACGGTCTTGGGAGCCAAAACCCCCAAAGCTGCTTCCCGGCGGGCCGTAAACCCCTTCAGGCCTTCCGGCGACGGATCGGTCATGGCCACGTAAGCCGCCACGGCCTGGCCCCACTCGCGGGATGGGACACCAGCCACGAAAGCCGCGGTGACGCCGTCGAGCTCTTCCAGCTTGCTTTGGATGTATGCGGCCGAGGCCTTGACGCCGCCGGTGATGATGACGTCGTCGGCACGGCCCAGGACGGTGAGCTTGCCGTCGTCGGCAACTTCGCCGAGGTCCCCGGTTACGTACCAACGCACGCCATCCTCCTCGAAGAAGGCGGATTTTGTGGCGCGCGGGGAGTCAAGGTAGCCCACCGCCACCGTCTCGCCGCCCAGCAGGATGCGGCCTTCCAACTCGCCGTCCCCGATGCGGACCTCGACGCCGTCCAGCGGCTCGCCGTCATAGACGCACCCGCCGTACGTCTCGGCGGAGCCGTACGTGGTGACGACGTTCAGGCCCTCGGCGCGGGCATTTGCCAGCAGCTCAGCCGACGCCGGCGCGCCACCCAGCAGTATGGCGTTGAAGCGGCGCAGGACGGCCAGGGTCTCCGGGGCGGGTGAGTCCAGGAGCCGCTGGAGCTGGGTAGGCACCAGCGACGTGAAGCGGATCTTGTCCGTCAGTTCCCCGGCGGCAGCGGTGAATGCCTCGGGCGTGAAGCCGTTCGACTGGTCCATCACCCAAGGCCGTGTCCCTGCGTAGAGCGAGCGAACGAGGACCTGGACACCGGCCACATACTGCAGGGGGAGGGCGAGCAGCCACTGTCCTTCGCCGCGCAATGCCATGGCCGTGGCCACGGAGGAGGCCGCCAAGGCATCCACAGTGAGGACGGTAGCCTTTGGCGTGCCAGTGGAGCCGGAGGTTCGGACCACAACTGCGGCCTCTTCCACTCCGGTCTCTACGGGAACGGCTTCAGGCTGGCCGTCCTCGTGAACCACAATTTCGACGGCGGGACCCTCGCCATGCAGGGCAGCGGCCAGTGCTTTGAGTACGGGATCGATGTCCACGGGGGAGTCCTAGAAGTAGTAGGGGAAGTTGGACCAGTCGGGGTCGCGCTTTTGGAGGAAGGCTTCCTTGCCCTCCACGGCCTCGTCCGTCATGTAGGCCAGCCGCGTTGCCTCCCCGGCGAAGACTTGCTGGCCGGCCAGGCCGTCGTCGGCCAGGTTGAACGCGAACTTCAGCATGCGGATGGCCTGCGGGGACTGTCGGGCGATATCCGCCGCGTACTCCAGTGCAACCTCCTCAAGGCGCGCGTGGTCCACGGCCTCGTTGACCGCGCCCATGCGGACCATGTCCTCGGCGGAATATTCACGGGCCAGGAAGAAGATCTCCCGCGCGGCTTTCTGCCCGATCTGGCGGGCCAGCAGCGCAGAGCCGTATCCGGCGTCGAAACTTCCTACCGTGGCGTCCGTCTGCTTGAACTTGCCGTGCTCGCGCGAGGCGATGGTGAGGTCGCTGACGACGTGCAGCGAGTGGCCGCCGCCGGCCGCCCAACCGTTGACGACGGCGATGACCACCTTGGGCATGGTGCGCATGAGCCGCTGGACTTCCAGGATGTGGAGGCGGCCGGCACGGGCGGGGTCGATGAATTCAGCGGAATCACCTGCAGCGCCTTCTACTTGGTAGCGGTAGCCGTCGCGGCCCCGGATGCGCTGGTCGCCGCCCGAACAGAACGAGTGCCCGCCGTCCTTCTCCGAGGGTCCGTTGCCCGTGAGCAGGACCGTGGCGACGTCCGGCGTCATGCGGGCGTGGTCCATGGCGCGGTAGAGCTCGTCCACAGTTCCCGGACGGAACGCGTTGCGGACTTCGGGGCGGTTGAAGGCGATGCGTACAGTGGGCAGGTCCTTGACCGTGCCATCCGCAGAACGCTCAACCTGCCGGTGGTACGTCATGTCCTTGAAGTCGTCAAAGCCGGAAACGGTGCGCCAGCGTGAGGGGTCAAAGATGTCGGAAACCTTGGCAGGGAGATGGTTGTTCACAGTCCGAGTCTAGTAATGGCCTTGGCTGATGCCGAACTCGCGGCCTTGGGCGGGCCATTGTGGGTCTTGGCGCTCTTGCTTAATCCCGGGCTGTTGCTTAATTGGGGAGGAAGTCCGGCGGGATCCCATAAATGAGGACCACTGCCAGGAGGTTCTTGGCCGCATGGACAAGGTAGGAGAACATCAGGTTCTTTCCCGTCCACACGTATACCGCCACCAGCACCAGGGCCATGCCGAGATAGGGCGCCAAGGCCGGCAACGCCAGCCCCTCCCGGCCCACCACATGGATCGATGCGAAAGCTCCCACCGAGATGGCACTGCAGATCCAAATATTCACGAACTGGGACAGCTTGCCGATCAGCAGGTGCCGGAACAAGTACTCCTCCACGAACGGCCCCAGGACCACCAACAGCGGAACCATCATCCAGGCCGGTACGCGCTGGAGGAGGTCTTGGATGCCCAACTGGTTTTCGGAAGCCTGCGCGGTGCCGAGGGCCGCAACCAGTAGGGCGGTCACGATCAGCATGACCACCACCGCAAGCGGGACCATGCCTAGAGTGAACCAGGGGCGTGTGCCAAGGATCTTGAGGTCGCGGCCAGCGACGCGCCAAGCGGAGGCCAAGGCGAAAATCCCGACGGCGGCATAAAAGACCGCGTTAACGGCATAGGACGCTGTGGCAGGGTCAGGGAAAAGCTGGAGCATCATTCGCTCTACTGATTCGCCCGCGAAGGTGAAGTAGACCGTGAACCCCAGGTAGGCAGCTATGGCCACGGCGTCCGGGGCGTTAAACCGGTAAAGCCTCGCCCGCGTCGAAATGGTGCCCATATGACCAGCCTATCTTTGCTGCGTGGCCCGGGCTTGGCTACAATTTTCGGTATGCCTAACTTTCCGTTTCGGCGCGCCAAAGTTGTCCGCCGTTTCGCTGCCCTACTGACCGCATCCGCTCTCGTGCTCGGGGTGTCCGCCTGTGGAGGGAATTCCTCTGCCGGGGGTGATGACAAGCCCGTTGTCCTGACCACGTTTACCGTGTTGGCCGACGTCGCCAAAAACGTTGCGGGTGACAAGCTCCGCGTGGAATCCATCACCAAGGCCGGAGCTGAAATCCATGGCTACGAACCCACTCCCGGGGACATTCGCAAGGCTGCCCAAGCCGACCTCATCCTGGATAACGGGCTTAACCTCGAAGCATGGTTTTCCCAATTCGTGGAAGGGCTCGACGTTCCCCACGCAGTGGTCAGTGACGGCGTGAAGGTCATGCCCATCGCAGAAGACTCCTACCAGGGAAAACCGAACCCGCACGCATGGATGTCCCCCAGCAACGTCCAGATCTACGCCAACAACATGGCCAAGGCTTTCGCCAAACTGGACCCGGCCCACGCCAGCGAGTTTGAAGCCAATGCCAAGGCCTACAACGCTCAACTGCAGACCGTCCAGGATGAGATGGTCTCCAAGCTCTCCGTGCTGCCGGAAGCACACCGGGCGCTTGTGACCTGCGAGGGCGCATTCTCCTACCTCGCCCGGGATGCTGGACTCAAGGAGGTCTACATCTGGGCTGTGAACGCTGAGCAGCAAGCCACGCCCCAGCAGATCGCGCGGGCCATCGAATTCGTCAAAGACAACCAGGTCCCGGCAGTGTTCTGCGAATCCACCGTCTCCGACGCGCCCATGCGTCAGGTCGTTGGCGCCACCGGGGCCACATTCGGCGGCGTCCTTTACGTTGACTCGCTATCGGAGGCAGACGGTCCCGTTCCCACATATTTGGAACTTATCCGCCACGATGCGAAGACCATCACCACAGCACTGGCAGGAGGAACGTCATGAGCAGCCCCGCGATCGTCGTCGAGAATGTCACGGTCCACTATGGCGAGGTGCTGGCCCTGGACTCCGCGTCCCTTACCTTGGACCACTCCCGTATCTGTGGATTGGTTGGCATGAACGGCTCCGGCAAGTCCACGCTGTTCAAGACCATCATGGGCATTGTGAAACCAGACTCCGGGCGGGTTCTCATCAACGGTCACCCGCCCATGAAGACCCGCAAGGAAGCCGGCATCGGCTATGTCCCGCAGAGTGAGGACGTGGACTGGGCATTTCCCTTGTCCGTCCGGGATGTGGTGATGATGGGCCGCTATGGGCACCTGGGCTTCACCCGCCGCCCACGGAAGGTGGACCGGGACGCCGTCGAACAAGCCCTGGAACGGGTGGAGCTTGGCGAATTCGCCGACCGCCAAATCGGCCAGCTGTCCGGCGGGCAGAAGAAGCGCGCCTTCGTGGCCCGGGGCATCGCCCAAGGCGCCACCATGATGCTGCTGGATGAACCCTTCGCCGGAGTGGACAAGCGATCGGAAGCCACCATTACAAGGCTCTTGCGTGAACTTGCCGCTGACGGCGCCACGATCCTCATCTCCACCCACGATCTCCACGCCCTCCCGCAGCTCTGCGATGAGGCCGTGCTCCTGATGCGTAAAGTGCTGATGCATGGCAGCCCGGACGTGGTCCTGCAACCTGAAAATCTGGCTATGGCATTCGGCCTCGACGTGATGAACAGGGGCTAAGCCGTGGAATTCCTGCTTGAACCATTGAGCTACGACTTCATGGTCCGCGCCCTCGCCACCACGGCGATTGCCGCCGTGGTTTGCGCTGTCCTCAGCTGCTGGCTGGTCCTGATCGGCTGGTCCCTCATGGGCGACGCCGTTTCGCACGCCGTGCTTCCCGGCGTCGTTCTCGCCTACATCGTGGGTGCGCCGTTTGCGCTCGGTGCGTTGGTGTTCGCGTTGATCGCGGTGACGTTGATCGGTGTTGTGCGGAACACAAGCCGGGTGAAGGAAGACGCCGCGATCGGCATCGTGTTCACCTCGCTCTTCGCGCTGGGCCTGGTGCTGATCTCCGTCACGCCCAGCCAGACCGACCTGAACCACATCATCTTCGGCAACCTGCTGGGCGTCAGCGTCCCTGACCTCATCCAGGTGGTGGTCCTCGGCGTGGTTGCGTTCGCGATCCTGATCCTCAAGCGCCGGGACCTCACGCTCTACGCGTTCGATCCCACGCACGCCCACGCAATCGGCCTGTCGCCGCGCCGCTTGGGAGCCCTGCTGCTCGGCTTGCTGGCCCTGACGTCAGTGGTGGCATTGCAGACCGTAGGTGTGGTGTTGGTGGTGGCCATGCTGATCATTCCGGGAGCCACCGCTTACCTGTTGACGGACCGGTTCTCCAGGATGCTGGTTATTGCACCAGTTGTTTCCGTGGTGTGCTCCGTCTCCGGCATCTACCTGAGCTACTACCTGGATACTGCATCCGGGGCCATGGTGGTGGTCACCCAGGGTGCTGTGTTCGCCGTCGTCTATCTGTTCAGTCCGCGGCAGGGACTGATTGGTACGCGCTTGGCAAAGGCACGGCGGAAGCGGGCGGTAGCTGCAGCCTGAAACTTGACGTGCCCGCGTTCGCCGGGCAGTCTGGACCGATGAAGTCTTGAGCGCAGCCCTTCCATCCGGCTGCATCCCAGTACCCACTACGGCAGTGCCCCAGCGGTTCCCTGCCATTCACTGCGGACTTTGCGAGGACTCCTCTTGACTGACTACCTTCACCTTTCCGGCGTTTCCCACGGCTACGGGGACCGCGAACTTTTCCACGGCGTCGACCTCACCATCGATCACGGCGAGCACGTAGCCATTGTTGGCGAAAACGGGGCAGGAAAATCCACCCTTCTCCGCCTGCTGGCCGGCGTGGAAATGCCCGACGACGGCACGGCAGGGTTGGCAGGGAACGCCGGCTACCGCGTGGGTTACCTCGCCCAGACGCACGGACTTCCTGCCTCCCTTACTGTCGGCGACGCGATCGACGAGTCCCTTACGGCACTCCGTTCGCTTGAGGCCAGCATCGCCGAACTGGAGCAGGACCTGGCTGACGCGGACCCAGAAACTCTGGAGCTCTACGGAAACCTGCAGACCCAGTACCAACTCCGTGAGGGGTACGCCGCGGAGTCCCGGGTGGAGGCAGCGCTGGACCGGCTGGGGCTGGGAGGCCTGGACCGGCGTCGAACGCTTGGATCTTTGTCCGGCGGCGAGCAGGAGCGCGTTGCCCTCGCCTGCCTGCTGGCGGATCCTGCCGAAGCCCTGCTCCTGGACGAGCCCACCAACCACCTGGACGCCAACGGCACAGCCTGGCTTGAGTCGAGGTTGGCTGCGCATCGAGGCACCGTGGTGGTGGTTTCGCACGACCGTGTCCTTTTACGGAAGGTAGCCAGCACAGTCATCGAAGTGGATGCCGAGCGCCGTTCCGTCAACAGGTATGGCAACGGCTACGAAGGCTACCTTCGGGAGAAATCCGCCCAGCGTGCCCGGTGGGTGCAGCAGTACGAGGAATGGCTTGGCGCCATGGCCGCTGAGCGGTTCCAGGCAGCCACGGTTTCGGGCGGCATGGGCTACGGCCGGGTTCGCGATAACGACAAATTTGCCACCGGCTTCAAGAAAGGCACATGGCAGCGCGCAGCCACCAGCAAAGTTCGGAACGCCCAGGAACGCCTGCGGCGGCTCGAAGAGAACCCCGTTGACCGGCCACCCGTGCCGCTGAAGCTCGCCGCGCAGCTTGACGTTCAGCTGGTGGAAGCCGCTGGGCCAGCCATCGAAGCGCGCGGCATTAGTGTTCCCGGACGCCTCAGACCGACCGACCTGCGCGTCGAAACCGGGGAAAAGGTCCTCATCACCGGGCCAAACGGCGCCGGAAAATCAACCCTTGTCTCTGTGCTCGCCGGGACGCTTGAGCCAGCCAGCGGGACCTTGGCCGTTCAGGGCGCGGTGGGCTACTTACAGCAGGAACTCGACGTGCCGCCGCGTCCAGGGCTCCGGCTGCTTCCGGCGTTTGCCGCAGGACTGGGCGGAAACATCGATGAACACGCCGAGGCCCTGCTTCGTCTGGGCTTGTTCCGGCCTGCGGAGTTCCACGTTCCCGTGGGCAGCCTCTCCGCCGGGCAGCAACGCAGGCTGGCCCTTGCCCGGCTGCTTCTGGGCAGCTACGAGACCATGATCGTGGACGAACCCACCAACCACTTGGCGCCAGTGCTCGTGGAGCAGTTGGAAGCTGCCCTCGCCGACTTCTCAGGGACGCTGGTCATCGTAAGCCACGACCGCGCGCTGGGGGAGTGGTTCGATCGCTGTGCCGCCGCCGGTTCGGTGGGCAGCTGGGTCCGGTACGGGATGCGGGACGGGGAGTTGCTGTAGCTCGTTGCTCCCGGGGTGAGTTGTTCGCAAAGGGATCGTTACGCCCTGTCCTGCGTATGGAAACACGGCATCAAGCGTCCTGAAACAACGGCGGAGCACCATGGAAGGAAGCCGGCCGAAAGGATCTTTCCGTGATTTCCAAGAACCTCTTCCTCCAGGGCATTTTTCCGTTTGAAGGCATCGGTGTGGAAAAGCCGGTTCCCCTCCATAGCGAGCTGGCGCACTTTGTCCCGGACGGCGTCGTGAACCAGACGCTCTACTTCCGGGGCGGTAACTCCAGCTCCGAACTCATCACGGTTGTCCTGATGCGCGACGGCGTCCCCATGCGGTATTTCCCCATCGGGGCCAAAGGCGATGTGCACGTTCCGCTGAGGGTCGTGGAAGATATCGACGGTGGCTCGATGATCGAACTGTTTATCGCGGCTCCCGCCGGTGTCCGGGGCTCCGTGGTGGTGGACCTGGGCATGGTGGAGCACTGATGAAAAGGCAGCTCGTGGTCATCGGCAACGGCATGGCTGGTGCCCGCGCGGTGGAAGAGATCCTGGCCCGCGGCGGCGGGGACGCTTTCGACATCACCATCTTCGGCGACGAACCCTACGGAAACTACAACCGCATCATGCTCAGCCACGTGCTTTCAGGGGAGGAAAACGATGCGGACATCTTCCTCAACGCCCTGCCTTGGTACCGGGAAAACAACATCACCCTGCACGCCGGGGTTCGGGTGGAGCGCGTAGACAGGTACAGCAAACACGTCTTTGCGGCCGATGGCAGGGTGGTTCCCTACGATGTGCTGATCATCGCCACCGGGAGCCACTCGTTCCTTCCCCCGATGGATGGCTTGTACACGCCCAGCGGATCGGTGCGCCACGGGGTCTTCACGTTCCGGACCATGGATGACACCCGCAAGATGGTCCAGTTCGCCCAGCACGAGCATCACCGCCGGGCTGTGGTCATTGGCGGCGGATTGCTGGGACTGGAGGCTGCCCGGGGGTTGCAGGCGTACGGCCTTGGCGTGGCGGTGGTCCACTCGGGTGGACATCTCATGAATGCGCAAATAGGGCCCGACGGCGGCGCAATACTGCGGCGGAGCGTCGAGGCGTTGGGCATCGAGGTCCACACGGGAGGCCGGACCACGGCCGTGCTGGGCCAGGACCGGATCACCGGCGTGCGGCTACGTGATGATACTGAGCTGAACTGCGACATGGTGGTTGTGACTGCCGGCATCAGGCCCAACGTGGATGTCGCCGTGGTGAGTGGATTGCCAGTCGAACGGGCCATCGTGGTGGACGACCACCTGCGCGTTATGGACGAAGAGGACATTTATGCCGTGGGGGAATGCGTGCAGCACAGGGGCGAGGTGTACGGGCTCGTGGCACCGTTGTGGGAGCAGGCCGCCGTTCTGGCGGACCAGGTCACCGGCGTCGATCATTCATCGGTGTACTTGGGTTCCCGGACAGCCACCAAGCTGAAGGTGGCCGGCGTCGACGTCGCTTCGATGGGACTGCCGGGCCCGGAACGGGACACGGATGAACACATTGTTTTCTCGGAACCGAGCCGCGGTGTGTTCAAGTCGATCGTGATCCGGGACAACAAGATGGTGGGGGCTACCCTCCTTGGTGACAGCCGCAAGGTTGCCTACTTGACCCAGGCTTTTGACCAGGGCCTTCCGCTCCCGGAAGAGCGGCTCTCGCTGATGTTCGATCTCGGCTCGCCGGGTGAAGAGGAAGGTGTGGCGGAGCTGGCGGATTCGGCACAGGTCTGCAACTGCAATGGGGTTTCCAAAGGAACGCTAGTTGCCGCGGTGCAGGGTGGTTGCCGTTCAGTGCCGGCAGCCATGGATGCGACCCGGGCCGGCAAAGGCTGTGGTTCGTGCAAACTGCTGGTTTCGCAGGTAGTGGAATGGGCTGCCGGTGGAGCTGTGGAGGTGGACCCGGCCGCGAGTTACTACGTCCCGGGTATTCCCCTGGACAAGGCCGCCCTGATGTCCAGGATCCGGGAACTCGGGCTGCGCTCTGTTTCACAGGTTTTCGCGGCCTTGGCTCCTGGGAGCGCGGAGGACGCCAAATCCAAGATGGGCTTGGCTTCGCTCCTAAAGATGATGCTGGCAGGGCAGTACATCGACGAGCGCGACGCCCGGTTCATCAACGACCGCGTGCACGCCAACATCCAGCGCGATGGCACGTTCTCCGTGGTTCCGCAGATGAAGGGTGGCGTGACGTCGGTGCAGCAGCTCCGCACGATTGCCGACGTCGCGGAGAAGCACAACATCCCTATGATCAAGCTGACCGGTGGCCAACGGATCGACCTCCTGGGCGTTCCCAAGGAGGACCTTCCACAGGTTTGGGCCGATCTGGACATGCCCTCCGGCTACGCCTATGGCAAGAGTTTCCGCACTGTGAAGACCTGTGTAGGGAAGGACTACTGCCGCTTTGGCACGGGTGATTCCACTGGGTTGGGCATCTCGCTGGAAACCCGATTCCAGGGCATTGAGTCGCCGGCAAAGCTGAAACTCGCGGTCTCCGGTTGCCCGCGGAACTGTGCGGAGTCCTTGGTCAAGGACGTAGGCGTCGTTGCGGTGGAAGGAGGCCGCTGGGAAATCTATATTGGGGGAGCGGCCGGCGCCCACATCCGCAAGGGCGATCTGCTGGTCACGGTTGATACGCCCGAGGAAGTCACGCTCCTGGCGGGTCGTTTCATGCAGTACTACCGGGAGAACGCCAACTGGCTGGAACGGACGTATGCGTTCGTGCCACGGGTTGGCATCGACAAGATCCGCAGCGTGATCCTGGACGACTCCGAAGGAATCGCGGCCCGCTTGGATGCGGCGATGCAGGCGTCCGTGGACAGCTACGTGGATCCTTGGAGTGAACGCGATGATCCGCTCACGCCCGGCCAGTTCCGGACTTCGCTGCCCTTGACGGTGCTCCCGCAGGTGCCGGTCCGATGAAGATTCCACATGTAGTGGGCCCAGTGGAGCAAATTCCGTTCGGCGAGGGCCGGGCATTCGGAATCGATGGCGAGCAGGTCGCCGTGTTCCGGTTGCGTGACGGCACCTTGCGGGCTCTGTCCGCGGTTTGCCCCCACAAAGGCGGCCCTCTTGCAGATGGAACCATTGATCAGAGCGTGGTGGTGTGCCCACTTCACCAGCATGCGTTTGAGCTGGAAACCGGGTGTTCCACCACGGGCGCGGGGCCACTGCGGACGTACCAAGTCTTCGCAGATGAGGGGCAAAACATCGTCGTTATTCCTTGACGCAACGCGGGGTCACTTATGGCCCCTTTGGGCGGCCAACATGGGCCATAAGTGACCCCGCGTTGGAGTGTTCAGGGCCGGTGCTGTTGCCTTCGTCACGGGCATTCGGGTTAATCCCGTAAGATAGACGGGTTGCGCGAACCTTCGGCGTTCTGCGTTCTTTGTCACACTTCGGGGTCCTCCAACGGGGAAAGCTCGAATTTTGTGTGGCAAAGAAGCCCATGTTCCGGCATAGGCGAAAACACCTACAGCAATACCCCAACCCACAAGGAACAGCTGTGCCGCAAAGTACCCCCACAGATCTCCAGAACCCCACGGCCCCATCCACCGCCGTCGGCTCCACCCTCAGCGCTGAGGGATACCAGAAGACCCTGAGCCGCCGCCACGTCACCATGATCGCCATGGGCGGCGCAATCGGCGTCGGCCTGTTCATGGGCGCCGGTGGCCGCCTGGCTTCCACCGGGCCGGCCCTGATTTTCTCTTACGCCATTGCCGGCGTCATCGCTTACCTGCTGATGCGTGCCCTTGGCGAACTCATCATGTACCGCCAGACGTCCGGCTCCTTCGTGAGCTACGCCGGTGAGATGTTCGGCAAGAAGGGCGCCTTCCTTTCAGGTTGGATGTACTTCATCAACTGGGCCATGACAGGCATTGCCGAGCTCATCGCGATCGGCCTGTACTTCCAGTTCTTCTTCCCCAACGTCCCCGTTGAACTCTCCGCTATCGCAGCGCTGGTGCTGCTGGTGGCGGTGAACTTGTTCAGCGTCAAGGCGTTCGGCGAGTTCGAATTCTGGGCCTCCTGCCTCAAGGTCGCTGCCATCCTGATCTTCCTGGCCGTTGGCACTTTCATGGTTGTCACCAACGCCCAGGTGGGCAGCGGGCATGCTTCGGTGGGCAACCTGTTCCACGATGATGGCGGCATGTTCCCCAAGGGTGGCCTGGTCATGATCCTGGTCCTCAACGCAGTGATCTTCGCCTACAACGCGATCGAACTCGTCGGCATTACCGCTGGTGAGATGGAAAACCCGGAACGTGAAGTTCCCAAGGCGATCCGCGCCGTCGTGGTTCGTATCGTTGTCTTCTACGTCGGTTCCGTGATGCTCCTCGCGATGCTCTTGCCGTCCGACCAGTACAAGGCAGGCACCTCGCCGTTCGTCACCGTGTTCGGCCAAATGGGCCTCGGCTGGATGGGCGACGTCATGAACATGATCGTCATCACCGCCGCATTGTCCTCCTGCAACTCGGGCCTGTACTCGATCGGCCGCATCTTCCGCACCATGGCCAACAACGGCCACGCACCGCAGTGGCTCACCAAGATGTCCTCCCGCCACGTGCCGTACGCGGCCATCCTGGCAATCGGCGGTGTTTACCTGGTCGGTATCCTGCTGAACATCTGGCTGGGTGGCTCGCACGCGTTCGACCTCGCCCTGAACACGGCCTCCATCGGCGTGATCTTTACCTGGGGTTCCATTTTCGCGAGCCAGATTGCCCTGCGGAAGAAGCGCGGCAACCTATCCAGCCTGCCGATGCCCGGTTCGCCGTGGACAAGCTGGTTGGGCCTCATTGCACTGCTGGCCATCACGGTGCTGATCGGCTTCGACACCATGACCGATAAGGCAACCGGCGAGGTCTTCCTGCTGGGTCTCTGGACCTTGGCGACCATCCCGTTCTTCGCCCTGATCCTGTGGCTTGGCTGGCAGAAGGTCAAGAACAACGAGCCCAAGAGCGAGCTGTTCAGCTAACCCTTTTCACAAACGCGCGACGGCGGGTGCCTCCTTTTCGGGGGCGCCCGCCGTTCGCGTTGCAGGGCCCGATGGTCGTGCTATCTGGCGCATATGGGGCGCAAAGCAGGCCCCGCAGTGCCAGTCGGTTGGGAGTGTCAGTGCCCGGGTCTAGGCTCGATGTATGGATCACACCACCACCCTGACGCAGCACATCAACGCCAGCCCGGAGAAGGTTTGGGCGGTGCTCTCGGACATTCCGGGCTCGGCTGGCACCCTTTCGGGCATCAACGCAATCCAGATGCTCAGTGAGGGCCCCTACGGCGAGGGCACCCGCTGGAAGGAAACCCGCACCATGATGGGCAGGCAGGAAACCGTGGAGATGTGGGTGTCGGAGGCGGACCCGCCCCGCAGTACCACGGTCAAAGCACTCCAAGGCGGCGCGGACTACACAACGCGCTTCAATCTGGCAGAGCGCGACGGCGGCACGGACCTCACGCTGACGTTCGGCGCCGAGGTCGTTAAACCTACGCTCCTTAGTAAGGCCGCCATGGCCTTGTTCGGGAAGATCGGCATGAGCATCACTCGAAAAGCCCTCAGCAGGGACCTTGCCGAGATCGCTGCAAAGGCGGAATCCCTCTGATGGCGGCTGCGAAGGTAGCAGCCCCCAAGATCTCACCGGTGCGCTTGGAAGAACTGCGCGACGACGACGCCCCGGACTTCCAGCGCGGCGAACGGTACGACGGCATCAGGTTTACCCGCGTGTCTGCCGATGGGGAGGAACTGAGCGGTGCCGACTTCATTGAGTGTGAGTTCGCCGGCGTCTCGTTCAACGAGGCCCAGTTGCGTGGCGCCACGTTCCGGGAGTGCGTCCTTACGGAGCCGTATGCGCCCGTCTTCACAGCCGCCCGGAGCTCCTGGCAGGACGTCGAGATCAGCAACCCGAGGTGGGGATCAGCCGAGCTCTATGAGGGAACCTGGCGTTCCGTCCGGATTGACGGCGGCAAGCTGGATTACGTAAACCTGCGCGGCTCCAAGCTGATGGACGTCCAGATTTCCGATTGCATCATCAACGAGCTCGATCTTGGAGGCTGCACGGGAACCCGGGTGTCGTTGAAGAACTGCACTATCGGCACCCTGGATGTCACCGGCGCCAAGCTCAAGGACGTGGACCTGCGGAGCTCGGAGTTCCGGGGTATCAACGGGTTGGCCGGGCTTGCCGGAGTTGTTATTGACGACTACCAATTGAGTCTCATGGCCCCCTTGTTGGCCGGTCATTTGGGAATCCGGGTGGTCTGACGCGGTGCCGTGGCCGGGCGGGGACGTGGCTTCATCTGTTGACCCGTACGGCAGGCCGTGTAATCTTTATAGAACGAACGGTCGGTATATTATTCCGGACCGATCCCTTTCACTTCGCGAAGGATGTTCTCATGGTCGAGGCTTTTCTTGTTGGCGGCGCACGGACGCCGGTTGGTCGTTACGGCGGGGCACTGTCCTCCGTCCGTCCTGACGACCTCGCCGCACTGGTGGTCCGCGAAGCTGTGGCGCGTGCCGGCGTCGATCCTGACTCCATTGATGAGGTCATCCTCGGCAACGCCAACGGCGCTGGCGAGGAAAACCGCAACGTCGCCCGCATGGCCACGCTCCTTGCCGGACTTCCCCTCCACATCCCGGGCATCACCGTCAACAGGCTTTGTGCCTCGGGTCTGAGCGCCATCATCATGGCCAGCCAGATGATCAAGTCCGGCGCTGCGGACATCGTGGTGGCCGGCGGAGTCGAATCCATGAGTCGTGCCCCCTGGGTGCAGGAGAAGCCCACCACTGCGTTCGCCAAGCCGGGCCAGATCTTCGATACGTCCATCGGCTGGCGCTTCGCCAACCCGCTCTTCACCAAGGGCGAGCTCTCCCGGGACGGCAAGATGACCTACTCCATGCCTGAAACGGCCGAGGAAGTGGGCCGTGTGGACAACATCTCCCGCGAGGACGCAGACGCTTTCGCTGTCCGCTCGCACGAACTCGCTTTGGCGGCCATTGCAGGCGGCCGGTTCAAGGACGAGATCGTTCCGGTCACGGTCAAAACGCGCAAATCCGAGACCGTGGTGGACACGGATGAAGGTCCCCGCGAAGGCACCACCATGGATGTCCTGGCTGGGCTTCGGCCGGTTGTCCCCGGCGGCTCCGTCGTCACTGCGGGCAACTCCTCCAGCCTCAATGACGGCGCCTCAGCCATCATCGTCGCCTCCGAGGCGGCCATCAAGAGGTTCGGCCTGACGCCTCGCGCCCGCATCATCGATGGCGCTTCGGCGGGCTGTGAGCCGGAGATCATGGGCATCGGACCCGTCCCTGCAACGCAGAAGGTCCTGGCCCGCACCGGCCTCACTGTGGACCAACTCGGTGCAGTGGAGCTCAACGAGGCTTTCGCAACCCAGTCGCTCGCGAGCATGCGTCGCCTGGGATTGGACCCGGAAATCGTCAATAACGACGGCGGTGCCATCAGTCTGGGGCACCCGCTGGGTTCCAGCGGCTCGCGTATCGCCATTACCCTTCTGGGTCGCATGGAACGGGAACTCGCCAGCAACAATGGACCCAGGCTCGGCCTTGCAACGATGTGCATCGGCGTCGGGCAAGGTACCGCAATGCTGCTGGAAGGCGTGTAAATGGCACTGAACCAGGAAGACTTCAGCACCCTCCTCCTTGAGGAACGCGAAGACCGGCTCACCGTTCTTCTCAACCGCCCCGAAGTGCGCAACGCGATCGACCAGAAGATGGTGGACGAGCTGCACCTTGTCTGTGCTGAACTCGAGCGCAGCCCAAAAATGTTGATCATTGCGGGCACGGACGGCGTCTTCGCATCCGGTGCCGACATCGGACAGCTCCGGGAACGGCGCCGCGACGACGCACTGCAGGGGATCAACTCAACCATCTTCGTGCGCATCGCCAAGCTGCCCATGCCCGTTATCGCTGCGTTGGACGGCTATTGCCTGGGCGGCGGCGCGGAGCTCGCCTACGCGGCAGACTTCCGTATTGGAACCCCAAGTGTCCGGATTGGCAATCCCGAAACAGGCTTGGGAATCCTCGCCGCTGCCGGCGCCAGCTGGCGGCTCAAGGAGCTCGTGGGCGAGCCGAAAGCCAAGGAAATCCTCCTGGCCGGCGCCGTGTTGCGGGCCGAGGAAGCGCTGCGAATCAGCTTGATCACTGAGATTCACGAAGCCCCTGAGCTCATGGAGGCCGCGCATAACCTGGCTGACCGGATCGGTCGCCAGGACCCCCTGGCGGTCCGGATTACCAAAGCGGTTTTCCACGCTCCTGCGGAAGCACACCCGTTGATCGACACTCTTGCGCAGGGGATCCTTTTCGAATCCCAGGCCAAGTTCGACAGGATGCAGGCGTTCTTGGACAAGAAATCCGCCGCCAAAGAGCCCGCCGCTCCAACTGCCATCGAAGACAGGACCCAGAAATGACAGCCGTTCCCGCAATTCCACACGTTGTCGGAGTCCTCGGCGGTGGCCGGATGGGTGCAGGCATCGCACACGCGTTCCTGACCAAGGGCGCCACGGTCATCGTGGTGGAGCGGGATCATGACGCAGCGGCCGGAGCCCAAGGCCGTGTGGCAGACGCCGTTGCCAAGTCGGCTGCCCGCGGCACCCTGAGTGAAACCCCTGAAGAAGTTATGGCCCGCTTCAGTACGTCCACGGACTACGAATCCTTCATCCACTGCGGCCTGGTGGTAGAAGCCGTGCCCGAGGATTACGACCTCAAGGTCTCCGCGTTGAAGGCGGTGGAGGACCACCTTTCCGCGGATGCCTTCCTGGCCTCGAACACGTCATCGTTGTCCGTTACGGGCTTGGCGAATGAACTCCGCAGGCCAGCCAACTTCGTCGGCCTGCACTTCTTTAACCCGGTGCCCGCCTCCACCCTCATCGAAGTGGTGCTGGCCAAGGAAACCTCCCCCGAACTCGCCCAAGCGGCAAAGAACTGGACCGAGGCACTTGGCAAGACCGCCGTCGTCGTCAATGATGCGCCCGGCTTTGCCTCTTCCCGGCTGGGCGTCGCTATTGCCCTGGAGGCCATGCGCATGGTTGAGGAGGGCGTGGCATCAGCGGAGGACATCGACGCCGCCATGGTCCTTGGCTACAAGCACCCCACCGGGCCGCTCAAGACCACCGACATCGTGGGTTTGGATGTTCGTCTGGGTATCGCCGAATACCTGCATTCCACGCTGGGTGACCGCTTCGCGCCGCCGCAGATCCTGCGGGACAAAGTTGCCCGCGGGGAACTGGGCCGCAAAACGGGCAAGGGCTTCTTCGACTGGAACGACTGACCATCCCGCACCGGTTAGGCTAACCGGGTGACCTCGATTGAACCCATCATCTTGACCGGCAAATTCGTGACCCTCGAACCCTTGAAACCAGATCACCATGACGGTTTGGTGGAGGCGGCCAAGGACGGCGAACTCTGGAAGCTCTGGTACACATCCGTACCCACGCCGGAGGGCATGGCGGCGGAGATCGAGCGGCGCCTGGGCCTGCAAACGCAAGGTTCCATGGTGCCCTTCGCTACCAGGCTCAACAGCACGGGCAAGCTCATCGGAATGACGACATACATGAACATCGACGCCGCCACGCCGCGTGTCGAAATTGGCTCCACGTGGAATGCTGCGTCCGTGCAGGGCACAGGCACCAACCCCGATTCCAAGCTGTTGCTCCTTCGGCACGCCTTTGAAACACTCGGCTGCCCCGCCGTCGAGTTCCGCACGCACTGGCTCAACCACCAGTCCCGCGACGCGATTGCCCGGCTCGGGGCCAAGCAGGACGGCGTTTTACGGAACCACTCGCGCACCAAGGATGGAGTGCTTCGGGACACCGTGGTGTTCTCCATCCTCGAGCACGAATGGCCGGCTGTGCGGAACGGTTTGGAGTTCAGGCTGGCCAAGTACGGGCTGTAGCCCCGGCGTTGCCGTCAAGGTCTTCTCCCGCTTGCCTGTCCGGCGTAGTCTTGCCAACACATTGCCCCGAACGCGGCCGACGGGTGGGCGAGCCGCGAAGTGATCCCTTTTGGCGGATCATCGGAGCCCCACAGAGCAGCATGAAGGGGAAACATTATGGCAACTCATCGAGCACGACGCCGGCACTTGGCTTTTGCGGGCGGGCTGGCCGCCCTGGCACTCACCTTAGGCTTCACGGCTAGCCCCGCGACCGCCGCGCCGCCGCCACCGGTCACGTATGTCGCACTCGGCGATTCGTACACGGCGGGGACTGGTGCCGGGGATTTGTACCGTCCACCGGTTGCTTGCTGGCAAAGCCCTGGTGGTTACGTCGACCTTGTGGACGCCTCACCAAAAGTCACCCTGGTGGCTAATTTGGCGTGTCACGGTTCTGTCCTGAGCCAGACAAGCCCGTTCTACGACTTTGTGACGCCAACAATCGACCAACAGATCTTCGCCGGGCAGCAGGCCTTGGCTGGCGCCGACCTGGTCAGCATCACAGCTGGTGCCGTGGATGCCGGCAGTTTGCTCGCTTTACAGGCCTGCTCCACGCCCAATACCCAGCTTTGCGCAGCCACCGTTACGGGCATCATTCAAAACCTGCAGCTTGGTACCCTTCAAACCGGGCTGGAGGCCACATATCAGGGCATTCAACTGGCGGCACCGGATGCTGCAATAGCTGTTTTGGGCTATCCGCGCCTGTTTGATCCGTCCCAGGGCGACATTGTTATCAATGGGGTAACAATAGTTCCAGTCCAGAACCAAATACTCGTGAATCAAGCCATTGATGCCCTTAATGCAACCATCGCGGCGGCTGTCGAAGGCAGCGGGACCAACGCAGTGTTCATCGATGTGACCAAGCGGTTCCTCGGGCATGCGGTCAACTCAGCCAATCCATGGATCGTCCTGGATCTCACCCAGCCGCTCCTGGATGCGAACTTCCATCCGAACAGCGCCGGACACCAGGCGTATGCGTCCGCTCTGCTCTCCTCCGTGCAGCTGACGAAACTCGCCAAACGATAAACCACTAACACGTTGCCAACCCGCTGTTTCGTTGTCGGCCAACAACGAAACAGCGGGTCAGCAACGGGGTTCCTGCTCGCCAACGCGGTCAATTCCGGCGCAAGCGGAAGATCGAAGAAGCGCGGGGGCGGTCCTCCATGCGTGCGAGTGGGCGGCTCCCATGAAGGAATAGCCCACCATGCCGACACGGAGCGGACGGGAGCCCATCACCGCGGGACGCTTTCGCCCGCAAGCGTACTCCGGACCGACGTCCACGACTTCAGGACCTCCAGCACGGCCGGGTCCCGCTCGGTCAGGAGGGCCTGTTGGTACGAGTCCTCTAGGAAGGCGTCCACCGATACCCGGGCACCGGTCGAGGCACTGAGGATGGCGGCCTCCACCATGGCCAGGCTCATGATGTTCTGGTGCACCTGGCCCATCGGGATACTTCCGGTGCGGACTGAAGATACGAAGTCTCGCAGGGAGCCAGCAATTTCCTGGCCCGGGTCGCCAGCGCTGGATCCCGGAGGAACAGGCGCAGAGGACACTGGCTCATTGTCCCCGTCCCACAAGACCGTGCCGTGCTCGCCGCTGATCCGCCACGAAGCATTCCAAGAGGTCTCCTGGCCCGGACTGCACCAGCTGCCCGTGAATACAAAGCGCTCGCCGCCGGTCATCTCAAAGATGGCAGTAGCCCCGGCGTCGCCGCGGTACCAGCTCCAGGAGGGGTTGTACTCCTCGCAGAAGACAGAAACAGGATCGGCGTCCAGCAGGAACCGGGCCATGTCGAACTGATGGATGGCCATGTCCAGCAACAGCGGGTGGTCCATGGCATCCCGGAAACCGCCGAAGTGCGGCGCCTTGAAGAATTCCGCTGAAACAATGCCAACCGAACCCAAGGAAGCTGCCTGGCGCTTGGCTTCAAACAGTTGCCGGTTGTAGCGGCGGGATTGGCTGACCATGAAGAGCTGGCCGTGGAGTTCTGCGGCTGCGGCCAAGGACAGGCCTTGGGCCACCGTGGATGCCACGGGCTTTTCTCCGAGTACTGGCAGGCCAGCGGCAAGCGCTTCGGTGGTCACCGGATGGTGGGCGGCAGGGACGGTGACATTGATGACCGCTTGAGCTCCGACGTCGGACGCCAAGTGGGCGGTCCCGGCACCTACGGGGAGCTCGGGACGGCCCAGTGACGCCGCCGCCTCGTTAGCCGTCGCGAGGTCCAGGTCGACGATGCCCGCGAGCTCCACCAGCGGTGACTCCTCAACGGTCCGCAGCCAGGCGCGGCCCATGCCCCCGGCGCCGACCACTACGACGCGAAGGGGAGTGCCGTCGTCGGGGATTGTGGCGAAAGGCGTGCTCACGCGTTTGCTCCTTGGTAGCTCTTGCCGTTGAAGAAGTCGTTGGTTTCGTAGCGAAGCAGCTCAGGGACGGCGCGTTCGGGGCGGTTGGTGACGGCCCATTCCACGGCGTTGGCGATGACCCGGCGGACGTCTTTGTGGTGATAGACCGGGTAGTCCTGGTCGCCGGGGCTGAAGAAGAAGATCTTGCCGTGGCCGCGCCGGAACGTGCAGCCGGAACGGAAGACTTCGCCGCCGCTGAACGAGCTGATGAACACGAGTTCCTCGGGCGTGGGGATATCGAAGAATTCGCCGTACATTTCCTGCTCGGGGATCACGATCGGGTGCGGAACGCCCTTCGCGATGGGGTGGGTGGGGTCCACGGTCCAGACGAGTTCGCGGTCCTGCTCGGAGCGCCAGCGCAGGGTGCAGGTGGTGCCCATGAGCTTGGTGAAGATCTTGGACCAGTGCCCGGAATGCAACACGATCAGGCCCATTCCCGCGAGGACCTGGCGGTGGACGCGTTCCACGATCTCGTCGTCAACGTCTGCGTGGGACATGTGCCCCCACCAGGTCAGAACGTCGGTGTTGGCGAGGACTTCCTCGGTGAGGCCGTGTTCCGGTTCGTCCAGGGTTGCGGTACGGACCACGACGGCGGAACCCAGGTTCTCCTCGATGCCGGCCTTGACAGCGCCGTGCATTCCCTCGGGATAGAGGCGCGCGACCAGTTCATCCCGCTTCTCGTGCCGGTTTTCGCTCCAGACGGTGACGCGGATGGGCTTGCTTGTTTCTGGCATGATTCATTCCTTCTGATGAGTGACGGTCTACTTGACCGCGCCGCCGGTGGTGCCTGCAGCGATGTATTTTTGGGCCGCGACCAGCAGGACGATGGCCGGGATGGAGGCGAGGACCGCCGTCGCCATCACTGAACTCCAGTCGTTCACGTAGGCGCCGATGTACTGGAAGATGCCAAGGGTGACAGGCCGGACCGCTTCTGTGGTGGTCAGGGTCAGGGCGAACAGGAAGTCGCTCCAGGCGAACAGGAATGTAAAGAGGCCCGCGGTGATCAGCGAGTTCCGGCTCAACGGAATCACGATCGACCAGAACGCCCGGACGTGTCCCGCACCGTCCACCCGAGCCGCCTCGATCACGGACGCCGGCATGCCGTTCATGAATGCCCGGATGATGAGGATGGCGAACGGGATTCCATGTGCCGAGTCTGCAAGGATCAGCCCCGGAATGGAGTTGAGCAGCCCGAGGTCGTTGTATGCCGTGTACAGGGCGTTGGCTACCACGATGCCTGGGATCATTTGGCTGATGAGGATGGCAAACAGGACAACTCCCGCGCCGCGGACCTTGAAGTAGGCCAGGGCGTAGGCCGCCGGAGCTGCGATTGCCAGGCTCAATGCCACACTGCCGAGGGAGATGATCAGGCTGGTGCCGAGATTGCCGGCTTGTTCGCTGATGGCTGTGGCATAGCCGGTGAAGTCCGGCTTCAAGGGCAGCCACGAGGTTTCCAACGTAGTGCCGTTGGGCTGCAGGGAGGCGTTCACCATCCAGTACACGGGGAAGAGCATGATGGCCAGGAAGAAGATGGCCAGTGCCGTGTAGCCCCAGTTCTTGCGGTTGTTTGCCGGTGCTTTTACACGTACCGGTGGGCGGACGGATGCTTTCAGAACGGTTGTCATGGTTTCCTCACTCATCCACTGCGCGTCGGCTGGCCCGCAGGTACAGGACCGCGAAGACCAAGGAAATGATCACCAGTACGTTTCCCAGCGCCGCGCCCTCGCCGAACTTGAACTCGTGGAACGAGAGATCGTAGGACTGGGTGGCGATGGTCTGGGTCGAGTTCGCCGGGCCACCATTGGTCAGGCCCAGGATGATGTCCAACACCTTGAGGGTGTAGACGACGCCGAGCACCAGCACCACGCTCACCACCGGTCGGAGCATCGGCCACGTGATGTGCCGGAACGCCCTCCAACCCGTGGCCCCATCCAGGGATCCGGCCTCGTAAAGCTCGTCCGGGATCTCCTGCAAGCCGCCGTAGAGGATGGTCAGGTTGAAGGGAATGCCGATCCAGATGTTCACGCCTACCACCGCGATCAGGGCAAGCGAGGTGCTGGTCAGCCACGGGATGCCGGTATCGATGATGCCGAGGTCGCCAAGGAAGCGGTTCAATGCTCCGCTGTCCTTGTCCAGGATCCAGCGCCACACGGCACTCGAGACGATCAAGGGAAGGAGCCAAGGGAGAAGGAGCAGGGACCGCAGTATTCCGTTGAGCGGGAACTTCCGCTGGAAGAAGATGGCCAGCGCCAGCCCGATCGCGAATTGGCCGATAATGGAACCGATGGTGAACAGAGCAGTGTTCAGCAGTGAGGTTGAGAACAACGACGATGACAAGACAGTCACGTAGTTGGCGAAACCCACCCAGGGGGCCTCTCCGGTGAAGAACGTGGCCGTTGTGTAGTCCTGGAAACTCATGACGACGTTCTTGACCACGGGGTAGCCAAAGAACAGCGCCATGTAGACCACAGCAGGGACCAGGAAGAGCCACTGGAAGATGCGCTCGCGGCGTTGGCGGGTGCGCCGCCTGGGGGTCCGCGCTTCCGTTTGGGGGTTGGCCACGCGGCCGTGCTTCCGGTTGGCCTTTGCATTGGCCTTTCCCGCGGAACGTGGCGCTGTTTGCGATAAATCTGTTGTCAATGACATGGCTGGCTGCTTACTGGCCTTGCGCCTGCTTGAGGGCATCGGCCGGTGAGGCATTACCGGTCAGGGCCGTCTGGATTGCGGTGTAGATCTTGGTTGCCTGGGCCGGCCATCCCTCGCCGAGCTGGCCGGTGCGTGCGCGCGCGGTCTTGATCAGCTCAGTGAATGTTGCGAGCTTGGGGTTTTCCGTGGCGAACTTGTCCGCCAGCGTGGTCTTGGAGGGGATGGTGTTGCGGACCTTGGCCATGGCCATCTGGTTCTCGTCGCTGTTCAGGCAGGCGACCACTTCTGCGGCCTTGGCCTGGCGTGCCTTATTGCCCGTCTGGGGGACCGTCCATACTTCGCCACCGAGCGGTGCGACGGACGTCTGGCCGGCTTCGCGTACGGGGATCTTCACCACACCGTACTGAAGGGTTGGCTGCTTATCCAGGGCCGGGATCTGCCAGGGGCCGTTGACCATCATGGCTGCTTTGCCGGCCATGAACTGGTCCTTGACGTCGGCCTGGGTCCAGTTCAGGGCCGAGGATGAGACGGAGCCACTCTTGACCAGGTCAGTCCAGAGCTGGAGTGCCTGTTCGGTCTCCTTGGTGTCAATCTTCTTCTCATCGCCTCCGTTGGACCACATGACCGGCAGGAACTGCCAGGTGCCTTCATAGGTGGGGTTGGCATTGAATGCGAGCCCGTACTGGTCGCCGGACGTGAGCTTGGCGGCTGCTGCCTTCAGCTCATCCCAGGTGGTGGGCGGGGTTACTCCGGCCTTATCCAGGATGTCCTTGTTGTAGAACAAAGCGATGGTGTTCACAGTGGGGGCCAGGCCGTACACCTTGTCTTTGTACGTGCCTGCGCTGAGGACTCCCTCTGCGAAGTTGTCCGTGCTGATCTTGAAGTCTGCCAGGGGAGCCAAGGCGCCAGTGGCGGCAATCTGCTGCAGGTCCGGGTTGTCCAGCATGAGCACATCCGGCAGCGTCTTGGATGAGGACTGCTGGAGCACCTTGGAGATGAGGGACTTGCCCGGGACGGTCTCCCGCTTGATGGTGACACCTGCCTGGGTCCCGCACTTGGTCAGGGCATCGCCAATGAAGGACTTGTCCGGCTCGTTGTTGTAGTAGTCCATCACGGAGATCTCAGTGACGGCTTCCGACGACGATGCTGCAGTGGACGTCCCACAGGCTGTGAGGGCCAGAGGCAGGCCTACCAATGCAGCGACGGCGAGGGCGAGAGGACGGGTTGTCCTTTGTGCTGACTTCATTGTCTGTTCCTTTTTCTGGGTTCTGATTTGTCGATGCGTATCGACGATGCGTATCGATAGATTCGCAAATGGAGGTGGTGCAGGGTGCTTTGGAGAAGGATTAGCTGCCGTGGGGTGGACGGAGCGTGCTGGCACGGTGCGTAATGACCGTGGGTACCAATTCCAGGGATTCGGTTGGTCCCTGGTTTTCGGCTTCGAGGAGATCGCAGATAATCTTCACCGCGCGGCGTGAGACTTCGGCCGGGCGGAGGTCAATGGTGGAAAGTGGGATGGGCTGAAGCTCGGCAAGCGTGGGGGAGGCGCTGCCGATCACGGAAACGTCCTTGCCCGGAGTCAGTCCGCGGTTGGTAAGAACGCGTCGCAGAACATCTTGAACGGTGCCGTCCGGAGCGATAAACGCAGGCACGCCAGTGGTCTCCGCCAAGGCTTTGTCCACGGAATCCGCGATCGCATCACGGTCAGTTCCGCCGGGCAGGTGCAGCACTTTGACGCCCAGGCTTTGGGCGGCTTTGTCGGTGCCGGACATGAACCGCTCAACATAGTTCACGTGGCGGTCCACCACTTCCGGCTGCCAGTCGAGGACGGAGATGACTTCATGGCCTGCCGCAGCGAGGTCCTGTACGCACTGTTCGCCGGCCATTTCAAAGTCGGCATCAATGCAGACCAGCCCCGAAGGATCGTGGGGGATGCCGATGAGCACCACTGGAACGTGGAGGCTCCGGACTACCGGGAGCCGTTCGTCGTCGCCTTCCACCTGCATGAGGATCAGGCCATCGCAAATCTGCTGGCCAACCACGCGCTGCAGTCCGGGTGCGCCCTCATCCTCAGTGACCAGCAGAATGTCGTGGTCATATTGGCGGGCGGTGTTGGCAATCACGGAGACGAATTCCATGATCGATGCCATGTGCAACTCGGGGATGAAGGGGATGACCAGGCCGATCACGCGGGTCCGCCGGCTGGCCAGTGCGCGGGCCCCGGCATTTGGCTGGTAGGTCAGCTGCTGGATAGCGTCCTCTACCTTTTTCCGCGTTTTCTCGGAGATGGGCCGCTTGCCGCTTAGAACATATGAAACTGTGCTCTGTGCAACGCCGGCGGCCTGGGCAACGTCCTTGCTGGTGGGCATGCCCTGGCCTCCTTGCGCTCTCTGCTGAACGGTTCCTGTAGTCATCGATACGCATCGTCGATGCGTATCGAGTAAGAGTATGACATGAGTCACTTGCCCCCCGCAATACCAATCCGTTCCTCTCTCACATCCAACCGCTTTTGGGCGGTTCCTCTCTCACATCCAACCGCTTTTTGGCGGTTCCTCTCTCACATCGAAGCGGACGAATGTGCTTAGCTGGCTCCTATGGACGGGACAGCACCGCACTTGGGTGTCCACTGGGATGGCGCCGTGAATGCTTGGCGGATCGCGGGGGACGTGTACAGGATGGGTCGCCACGAGTGGCTTACCGAGGCTGGTTGGCACCAGATGTACGACGACGGCGTCCGCACCATCATCGACTTGCGCGCCTCGGGCGAGCGGCGGCAACGCGACACCGATCCCGAGGTGCCGGACGATGTGAAAGCTCGCATCGACGTCGTACATTGCCCCACGGAGGACCCGGACCATAGCGGGTTCGGCCAGCTGTTCGGCCCGTACCTGAAGGACCCCGCGCAGTACGGCGAGTATGTGGGGCTGTTTGCGGAGAAGATCGCGGCCGTCTTCAAGGCAATCGCGGCGTCGCCCGGAAAAGTTGTGATCCACTGCTCGGCAGGCCGGGATCGCAGCGGTGTGATCGCACTTATGTTGCAGCGTTTGGCCGGTGTTGGCGATGACGAAATCCTGCGCGGCTACGAACTGGCGGCGCGGGGGATCAACGAGCGGCACCGCACCCATGGGGCGCCGCACGCCCATGACCCCAACCTTTCAGGCGAGGACTTTGAGGCTTGGTTGGAGCAGAAACGGGCTGGTGTGAGGACGTTTCTGGGTTCGCTGGACGTTGAATCATTCCTGGCGCGGAACGGGGTGACGGAAGGTGAGGTGGCGGCGATCCGGGCGAAGTTGCAGTGATGTGAGAGAGCATCCGCCAAAAAGCGGTTGGATGTGAGAGAGCATCCGCCAAAAAGCGGCTGCATCTGAGAGAGCATCGCAGAAATTCCTGCTGTACTCCTCGGGGCATTCATGTACCCTGTATATATTACCGAACGGCCGGTCAGTAATGTTTGCGCTCCCGCAGACCCAATGACCGTGCCGATTTCACGTGCCTTGGAAGGACCCGTCGACGATGACCACTACCGCAGTCGCCCCGGAAACCACAGCCGTTGCAACCGTTCCCAGCTACGTCCAGGATGCCTGGTGGACGCCGGCCCCTGATGCCAAAAGGGTCCCTGTTCGCGATGCCAGCACCGGAGAGGTCCTGGCCAACGTGAGCACCGACGGACTGGACCTTGCCGCCGTCGTAAATCACGGCCGCACCACAGGCCAGACGGAACTCGGGAAGCTGACCTTCCACCAGCGCGCCCTCAAGCTCAAAGAGCTGGCGCAGTACCTCAACGGCCGGCGAGAAGAGCTCTACGCGTCCTCATCCCAGACCGGCGCCACCAAGATCGACAACATGATCGACATCGACGGCGGCATCGGCGTGCTCTTCACGTTTGGCTCCAAGGGCCGCCGCGAATTGCCGAATTCGCAGGTTGTTGTGGAGGGCCCCATGGAGGTCCTCTCCAAGGATGGCTCGTTCGTCGGTGAGCACATCTACACACGCATTCCCGGCGTCGCCGTGCAGATCAACGCCTTCAACTTCCCGGTGTGGGGAATGCTCGAGAAGTTCGCCCCTGCGTTCCTGGCCGGCGTCCCCACCATCGTCAAGCCAGCAACGCCCACGGGATACGTAGCCGCAGCCGCCGTCAGGGCCATCGTTGAATCCGGCATCCTGCCCGCGGGCTCGCTTCAGCTCATTTCCGGCTCCGCCCGGACCATCCTGGACGAACTCGACTACCGCGACCTCGTCTCCTTCACAGGCTCGGCGTCCACGGCCAACTCCCTCAAGTCGCACCGCAACGTGGTCCAGGGCGGCGTCCGGTTCACCTCCGAGACCGACTCGCTCAACGCCGCCATCCTCGGCCCCGACGCCGTCCCAGGCACGCCGGAGTTCGACGCATTCGTCAAGGCCGTCGTCACCGAAATGACCGTCAAAGCCGGCCAGAAGTGCACCGCCATCCGGCGCATCATCGTGCCCCAGGAACTCACCTCCGAGGTCGCAGCCGCCGTCGGCGCCCGCATCAACGAGCGCGTCGTCGTTGGCGACCCCCGCGCTGAGGGCGTCACGATGGGCGCTTTGGCTTCGCTGGAACAGCTCGCCGACGTCCGCGCGGCTGTTCAATCAATGCTCGACGCCGGTGGTGAGCTTGCGTACGGAACGCTCGATTCGCCGTCGGTCACCTCCGTCGGCGGCAAGGTGGGCGTCGTGGAAGACGGCGCGTTCATGTCTCCCGTGCTCCTCAGCTGGGCCGATGCCGAAGCCGAAGAAGTCCACTCGCTCGAAGCGTTCGGTCCCGTATCCTCAGTGATCGGCTACACGGACCTGGCCGATGCTATTCGTCTCGCCGCCCGCGGTTCCGGCTCGCTGGTGGCATCGGTATGCACCAACGATCCCCACGTTGCCCGCGAACTCGTCACAGGAATCGCAGCCCACCACGGCCGCGTCCACATGCTCAACCGCGAGGACGCACGGTCCTCCACCGGCCACGGCTCACCCGTTCCGCACCTGGTCCATGGAGGCCCCGGCCGCGCTGGTGGTGGCGAGGAACTGGGCGGCATCCGCTCCGTCCTGCACCACATGCAGCGCACCGCCATCCAGGGCTCGCCCAACATGCTCACCGCTGTAACAGGCCAGTGGCACACCGGCGCGGACCGCAACTTCACGGTCGAAACCGAAGGCGAGCACCCGTTCCGCAAGCACCTTTCGACGCTGAGGATCGGCGACGCCGTTCGCTCCGATTTGCGTCAGGTGACCCTTGAGGACATCACGGCCTTCGCCAACTCCACAGGCGATACCTTCTACGCGCACACCAACCAGGAAGCCGCCGAAGCCAACCCGTTCTTCCCCGGCATCGTGGCCCACGGCTACTTGCTCCTGAGCTGGGCTGCCGGTCTGTTCGTGGAGCCCGCACCGGGTCCCGTCCTGGCCAACTACGGCTTGGAGAGCCTGCGCTTCATCACCCCCGTTGCAGCCGGCGACTCCATCCGCGTCACGTTGACCGCCAAGAAGATCACACCGCGCGAGACCGACGAATACGGCGAGGTTGCCTGGGACGCCCTCCTGACCAACCAGAACGACGAGATCGTAGCCACCTACGACGTCCTGACCCTCGTGGAGAAGTAACCTTCTCTCACATAACTGGGCGTTCGGCCGGACGCTCTCTCACATAACTGGGCGTTCGGCCGGACCTTCTCTCACATAACTGGGCGTTCGGCCGGATCCTCTCTCACATAACTGGGCGTTCGGCCGGACGCTCTCTCACTTAGTGCTTGATTCCCGAAGACTGAGCCCGGGCGCGAAGTCGTGTTCCTTCGGGGGCTGGCCCTGAATTGCATCGATCAAGGCGTCAGCCATGGCAGCGCCCTGGAGGTTGAGTTTGGTGCCGACCGTGGTGAGCCTTGGCCGCAATTGCTCGGCCAACTGGACTTCCTCGCAGGCAACAAGACCGATTCGCCCGGGCGCCCCCAATCCAGCGTCCGCCAGTGCGGACATTGCTCCCAAGGCCACGGAAACGCTTGACGCCACGATGCCTTCGGGCTGCACAGATGCCGCGAGTAGCCCCTGCGTGGCGCCGCGGGCCGCGTCGGTGCTGTATTCGGTGCGGACAATGAAGTCCTCTGCGTCTTCATGCCCAGCCTCGGTGCAGGCACGGAGGAAGCCCAGGGTCAGGAACGGCGAAAGCACGGACGATTCGCTGCCGCCGAGCAGCGCCACGGGCCAGCGGCCTTGGTCCAGCAAATGCTTGGTCGCTTGGTAGGCAACGGATTCGTAGTCCGTGGTCAGAACCAGCGCACCTGTCCCTGCAAGCTGCGGCGTGCCAAGCAGAACCTTGGTGCCACGGTCCTCGGCTTCCTCAATGGCGGCACGCACAGCGGCGGTATCGATGTCGTCACCCGTTGCGAGGATGACCCCGTCAACACCCTGCAAAGGCAGGGATTCCAACAATCGCTCCAGGCGCGTGATGCTGTGGTCAAGGTCGCAGAGAAGGACGCTGTAACCGCGGCCTTCGGCGGCGTGGGCCACAGCCTTGGCAAGCTGGCTGTGGAAGGGCTGGGCGATATCGCCCACCAGGAGCGCGATGGTGTTGGAACGTCCGCTGCGCAGGCTGCGGGCCGCGCTGTTGAGCACATAGTTCAGTTGGGCGACGGCGTCCATCACCTTGGTGCGCGTCTCATCCGCAACCGTCGATGGGGCGGTGAAAACACGCGAAACTGTGGCACGGGAGACGCCGGCCGCCCGTGCCACATCGAGCATGGTTGCTGGTGCCGCGCTACCTACCGTCATGGGATCTGATGGTATCGAGAAACAGCGACGCGTAGCGACGTCCGTCGACACCGAGGGCGACGTCGATGCTGTCGCGGCTTAGATATCCGTGCGGCAGCGTGGTCTCGGAGGCCTTTGTCCGGCGGTCGACGACGGTCTGCCCCCGGGTCAAAGGGTTTGCGAGGCTGACTTCAACCCGATGGCGATGGGTCACAAGGCCTTCGGGATCGATCACGGCACATACAGCCCCGGCGTCACCAATACCCGCTGAACCGGGCGACGTCAGCCGGAAATCATCCGCATTCACCTTCGCCAGATGAGTCAGAAGATGGCCGCTGAGCCGGCATCCGGCGTCGTCGGATTCCCGCAGCAGTTCAATGTCAGGTGCCTCGACGGCGGCGCTGTAGAACACGTCCAAGCCGTACATGGTGATCGGCAGGCCGCTGCTGATCACTATCTGGGCTGCCTCGGGATCGTGCCACACGTTGAACTCGGCCACAGGGGACGCGTTGCCCGCCGATGCGGATCCGCCCATGAACACGATCTGTCCGATGTTCTTGGCAACTTCCGGGTAGGTCCGCAGCAAGAGGGCGATGTTCGTCATCGGGGCCAGGGGCACCAAGGTGACCGGCTCGGGACTCGCGAGGATCTCGCGGCGTAAAAGCTCGACGGCGTGAACCGCCTCGGGCTTTCTGGCTGACGGTTCCCAGCCAAGATCGGCCAGCCCGTCCCCGCCATGGACGTGGCCGGCGTCGCGGGGCTCTTCGAGCAGGGGCCTGACAGCACCGGCGGCAACGGGCACGCTGGTGGCGCCCGCTATGTCCAGGACCGTCAGCGTATTGCGGACCACTCCATCCAGGCTGGTGTTGCCCGCCACGCAGGTGACGGCCCGGAGATTGACGTCGGGGTGCCGGGCAGCCAATAGCAGCGCCAGGGCGTCGTCCACCCCTGTATCCACGTCCAGAATCACTTGTTGCATGGTCGGTTCCTACTCTGTGGATGCAATGAGTTCGGCGAGGTCGTCCAAGTCCGGTGCGTCCCTGAACCGCAGCACTACGCGGTCGATTGCCGCAGCAGGGAAGGCAAATGGCGCCTCGTACTCGGTGGAAACGGTGCTGACAGGGTCCGCGCCGATGTCCATGCCCCAGAAGGAGAGGTGACTTGAGGTTCGTGGAACCCCGGTAGAAGCAACTACATCGTCCCCATGAAGCAGTTCCACCAGCCCGGCATTGTCCTCCAACGGCGTGAGACGTACGCCCACAGTGTGTGTTCCGGTCGGCAACACAACGTCCGACTTGAGCACGACACGGACTCCCAGGGCATTGTGTTCGAAGATCAGGACATCGTTGCGGACATAGAGCACATAGCCGCCTGCCACGTTGCCACTGGAAACCAGAACACCTTCCATGCCCGGCTCGAATTCCTGCAGATGGACAGTGAATTGCAGGGCGCGGTCACTGCCGGTGATCGCGCTGGCCAACGGAACATGGCTTTGCCCGGCCCTGAAAACGATCTCCCTGCGGTTCACCAAGCCGACCGGACCGCGGGCGGTCAGAAGTTCCACCAATGTGCGGTCATCGAGCGGGAACGCACCTACCTGCTCCGCTTGTTGCCACCAGAGCTCCTGTAAGGCCCGCAGCTTGTCGGGTTCGCTTCCCGCCAGGTTGTTGGCTTCCGCGAAGTCTTCCTTGGTGTTGTACAGCCGCCAGTCGTCCTGGCTGTAGTCCTGCCCGTGGAGGTGCGCCGTAACGGCCTTCCAGTCGCCCTGCCGTATGGCCCGGTGGCCGAGCATTTCCCAGAACTGGGTGTCCCTTGGCTCGTTCGCATCAGCGGAATCGAACGTGCCTACTGCTGACGCGCCGTCGAACGTCTCTTCTGCCTCGATCCCGGCGGCGTCGAGCAGCGTGGGCATGACGTCGATCGCGTGCAGGAAGTGATCCCGCACTTTGCCTACGTCCCGGATCTTTTCCGGCCATGAGACAACCAGCGGTGAGCGCACTCCGCCAAGGTCAACGAACTGCTTGTATCGGCGGAACGGGGTGTTTCCAGCCATTGCCCAGCCCTCAGGGTAGTGGGCGCCACCTAGAGGCCCACCGAGCCCTGAAAGGATGCTGGTTTGCTCGGCCGCTGGTCTGCGGACGCCCGAGTACGGTGCGTTGCAATCGACGTCGCCGGATGGTCCGCCTTCGCGCGACGCACCGTTGTCCGACATCACCAGGACGATGGTATTCCGGTGCATGTCCATGGCCTTCAGCGACTCCATGACACGGCCTATCTGGGCATCGGCGTGCTCCAGGAAACCCGCGAAGGCGGCCTGAAGGTGTGTGAAGACCTCTTGTTCGGTGCTATTCAGTTCGGACCAGGCACGCACTTCCTCCAGGCGTTCCGTGAGGGCAGTACCATCCGGTACAACGCCCAACTCCACCTGCCGCTTCAATCGTTCGATGCGCGTCTGGTCCCACCCCTTCGTGAACACATCGACGTACTTTTCGATGTACTCCCGTGGTGCCTGGAACGGAGCATGTGTGGCTCCCAGCGCGAGCTGCAGGTAGAAAGGGGCTTGCGGCCTGTAGGTGGCGTGGTCCTTGAGGAAGCGGATTGACTGCTCCGCCAGGTCCTCGCTCAGGTGGTAGCCATCGTGGGCTGGCGGCACGATGCTGTGGTTGTCGGCGACCAATTCGGGGGAGTACTGGTCCGTGCACCCATCCAGGAAGCCGTAGAACCTGTCGAAGCCACGGCTTAGCGGCCAATTGTGGAAGGGCCCCGCTGGCGTGAGTTCACTCAGCGGCGCAAGGTGCCACTTGCCTGCGAGGTATGTTCCATAGCCGTTCCTGCGCAGCACCTCCGGGAGCATGGGCACGTCCGGACGGACGAAGCCGCGGGAGTTGGGGAAGCCAGTGTCCGCATCGGCCAGGAATCGCATGCCCACAGAGTGGTGATTGCGTCCCGTTAGTAGGCTCGCCCTTGTGGGGGAGCAGAGTGGCGTGACATGGAAGTTGGTGTACCTGAGCCCATCGGCGGCGAGGCCGTCGATGGCCGGAGTGTTGATTTCCGAGCCGAAGCATCCGAAATCCGACCATCCGGTGTCATCCAGAATGACCATGAGAATGTTGGGTGCGGAGCTGTCCGCTCCGAGTTGCTCGGGCCACCAAGCCTCGGATTCGGCAACGGTGGTGCCGATGCGGCCGCGAAATTCCTGCTGCATTGCTGCGGTTTCCGTTCTGTTTCGGGAGGTGCTGGCTTTAGAGCTGGGAAGCAGCCACGGACTCAGGCGACGCCGAAGAGGCATGGACAAACTGGGTCTTGCGGGACGTCAGGTACAGCGCACAGCCAAGGGCAACCAACGCCACCAGCATCAGGTATCCGGAAATGCTCCACGTCGCGCCCCCAGCGTTGTTCTGCAGGGCTTGGGCGATCAGCGGGCCGAATCCGCCGCCGATCACCGTGGCAACCTGGAAGCCAATGGACATTCCGGTGTAACGGACCTTCGGGTCCAAGACTGCTGCGAAGAGCGTTGCCTGCTGGCTAAACAGCATTCCCACGATCAGCCCATTTGCGGACATCACTACGAACAATGCCAGGACGCTCTTGGTCTCCATGAGCCAGAACATAGGGAAAGCCCAAAGCGCCAACGCCACGGTGGCGGTAACCAGTACCCGTCGTGGGCCGAATCGGTCAGAGATGATGCCGGAAACGGGCGTGATGATGAGGTTGGTGATGGACGAGGCAATGTTGGCCATCAAGGCCACTGTGGGGCTGATGCCCAACGTGGTTGTAGCAAAACCGATGATGAAGACGCCCTGCATGAAGCCCAGGGTGGTGTCGCTGACGTGCACGCCAATCATCGCGAGGATCTGCTTCGGGTAGCGACGAAGCGCAACGACGAGGGGCAGCTTTTCCTTGGCGGCCGGGGTCGCCACGGTCTTCTCGAAGTCAGGCGTTTCCGTGATTTTCAGACGCAGGATCAATCCAAAGACCACCAGGATTGTGCTCAGTAGGAACGGGATACGCCATCCCCAAGCGAGCAGGTCTGCCCGGGACAGTGTGCCCGTGAGAATGGCTACGACCCCGCTGGAAAGGATGACGCCGATCGGCGCCCCTGCTTGGACCAGGCTGCCGAAGAAGCCACGCTTGGCTTCCGGAGCATGTTCGACGGCGAGCAGTGCAGCTCCGCCCCATTCGCCGCCCAGCCCGATTCCTTGGAGGAAGCGAAGGGAAACGAGCATGACCGGCGCCCAGAGGCCCACCTGCGAATACGTCGGCAAGAGCCCGATCCCGACCGTCACGGTTCCTGTGAGGAAGAAGGTAAAGAGCAGCATCTTCTTGCGGCCAACCCTGTCACCCAGGTGCCCCACCACCACGCCGCCCAGTGGCCGCGCTATGAACCCGACGGCGAAGGTGCTCAGGGAGAGCACCGCTGCCAGGCCGGGATCACCGCTGGGGAAGAAGATGGCGCCGAAGACGAGCGCCGCCATGGGTCCGTAGACAAAGAAGTCGTAGTACTCCAGGACGGAGCCGATGGTGCTGGCAGTGGCGGCCGTCCACGGGGAAGTCTTCCCGGGAGCCACGGGCTTTTGCGTTGAATGTGGGGAGTTCATGTTAGTCCTCGTCGATTAACCATATCTATGGGATCGATCCCATTCGCGTCCCCAATGAATGTCTTGTTGGTGATGAGATCGATCCCATAACGTTAGGCCCGCACTACATCCCTGTCAAGGGTCGATTGCCGAGCGTAAAATCTTCACCGTAGGAGGTGGCCAAATGAACCTAGCCCTCAACCACGCCACTACTGTCCTGCCCGTCGATGACATGAGCCGCGCCCGCATGTTCTATGCGGAAAAACTCGGCCTTCCGCACCGCGGCATGACGTGGGATGGAAATGATTTGTTCGGCAACGAAGGCGGTCCCATGCTGCAGTTGTTGCCCATCAAGGACGGTAAGCACTCCGGTCACACCGCCCTGAGTTTTGAAGTCCAGGACATCGAACGGCTAGTCCCGGAGATGGAAGCCAAAGGCATCACCTTCCAGGACTACGACGAGCCTGACCTCAAAACTGAGAACCACATCTGCACAACAGACGCCGAAAAGTGCGCCTGGTTCATGGACACGGAGAACAACGTCCTCTGCATCCACGAAACTCTTGGCCAGCAGGCTGAATACCAGCTCTGACGGCGGGCCCTTGCCGCACGACCACGAAGCGCTTCCCCAGCTGTGGGGAAGCGCTTCGTCGTGTTCGGGCGGGTCGGGGTGTCGCTTCCTGACCTTCTTTGGCTGGCGAGCAGTGCCGACGCGCCGGTCCGGTAGGCGTGTCGGGGTCGCTGCGGTTTCAAAGTGGGTCAGGAAGGTACAAGGCTCGACGGCGGAACGTGCCCCTGCGCCCCCGGCCTCCTTGGGTGGCGCAGGATGTGAGAGAAGGTCAGGCCGCGGTGTGGAGGCCGTCGAAGGCCATGGTGATGACGTCGTCGGCAAGTTTTTCGGGGGACAGGGAGCCTCCCGGCTTGTACCACTCCACGATCGAGTTGATGGTGCCGAACAAGAGCCGGGTGACCGTGCGGGGATCGATGTCCTGGCGCAGGGAGCCGTCTTCCCGGGCAGCGGCGATCAGGGCAGCCACCTTGTGGTCGAAGGCACGCCGGCGTTCAAGAGCATCGCGTTCAATCTCGGTGTTTCCCCGCAGGCGTAGCAGCAGGGTGACGAACGGCAGTCTGTCCACCAGCACCGCGATGGTCTGCCGGAGCACGAACTCAAGCCTGGCATCGGCCGGCCCGGACGTGGCGGAAGGCTCATCAAGGATGGCCTCCAAACCGCCCAGGGCGTGGTCCAGGGCGAGCTTCAGGAGGTCGCCCTTGGACGGCACGTGGTGGTAGATGGCTGACTTGGAGATCCCGAGGTTCTCAGCCAGGATGCCCATGGACGTTGCGTCGTATCCGTGGCGGTTGAAGACGTCGACGGCGATGCGGAGCACCGACTGCTGGTCGTAACCGGGCCGTCCGCGCTTGGTGGTTGTCTCAGTAGGCATGGTGGCATTTTCTCACGATCTCTAGAGGGGCTGCCGGTCAGCGACGCCGCATGTCAGCCCTTCGGCCGCAGGTCGTAAATCCGGCGGAGCTTGCCGTTGGAACGCTCAAGGGAACCCGGCTCCACGACATCAACTACACAAGAGGACCCGACGTGGATCTTGATCTGCTCGCGCAAGGTGCGTGCCGCCGTCGTGCCTGACTCGGCGGGGACGTTTTCGCGCCGTTCGATCCGCACGGTCAACTCATCCATGCGCTTGCCCTCGGGGCGGGTGATTTCGAGCTGGAAGTGTGGGCTGAGCTCGGGGATCCGCAGGGCGATTTCCTCAATCTGGGACGGGAAGAGGTTCACGCCGCGGAGGATGATCATGTCGTCGCTGCGGCCCGTGATGCGGCCCATGCGGCGGTGGGCCGGGCGCGCGGTGCCTGGGAGCAGCCGGGTGAGGTCCTTGGTGCGGTAGCGGATGATCGGAAGTGCTTCCTTGGTGAGCGATGTGAAGACGAGCTCGCCGGGTTCGCCGTCGCCCAGGACTGCGCTTTCCCCCCGGGAGGGATCGAACGGATCGATGATTTCGGGGCGGAAGTGGTCCTCCCAGATGTGGCAGCCGTCCTGCGTTTCGACAGCTTCACCTGCGACGCCCGGGCCCATGACTTCGGAAAGCCCGTAGATGTCCGAGGCCTTGATGTTCATGGTGGTTTCGAGCTCGTGGCGCATCTCTTCGGTCCACGGCTCGGCGCCTAGTACGGCGTATTTCAGCGACGTGGACGTGGGGTCTATGCCCTGGTGGACCATGGCGTCGGCGATGGTCAGCAGGTAGGTGGGGGTGGCCAGGATGGCGTCCGGCTTGAAGTCCTGGATGAGCTGGATCTGGCGTTCGGTCTGGCCGCCGGACATCGGAATGACCGTGCACCCCAGGGCTTCTGCGCCAGCGTGCGCACCGAGGCCGCCGGTGAAGAGGCCGTAGCCGTAGGCGTTGTGGACCTTCATACCGGGACGGACGCCGGAGGCGCGGAGGGACCGTGCCACCAGGGTGGCCCAGTTGGCGAGGTCATTCTTGGTGTAACCAACCACCGTGGGGCGCCCGGTGGTGCCCGAGCTCGCGTGGATGCGGGCTACCTCGTGCTGCGGGACGGCGAACATGCCGAATGGGTACTCCAGTCGGAGGTCTTCCTTGGTGGTGTAAGGGAACTTGCCCAAGTCAGTTAGCTCGCGCAGGTCCGATGGGTGCACGCCGGCTTCGTCGAATTTGCGCTTGTAAAGCGGCACGCGATCGTAGGCATAGGCCACTGTGTGCTGCAGGCGGCTGAGCTGCAGTGCTTCCAGCTCGTCGCGGGACATGGTTTCTTCGCGGTCCAGGACGGGGGCGGCCGCCTTGGAGGTGTGCGATGCGGGCGCGGCGACGGTGTTCTGGGTCATCTGGAGTTCCTACTTCTTGGAGATGGTGCGGCTGCGGCCTCGGAACTCGGCAATGAGTTCCCCGGGACCGGGGTCGGAGGTTGTATCGGCTGTTGGTGAGGCCGCGTAAATCTGGATGTCGTAGAGACCGCTGCGGCCGGTACTCGCCCGACGGTTTGCGACGGCGGTGATCACCTGGCCTTCGAACGCCGGCTTGATGAAGTTGATATCGACGCCGGACGCCACCGTGATGTTGGCGGCCTGCTTTGGCGTGGGGTTGGCCGGGTTGCAGGCCAGCGCGAAGGCTGTGTCCGCGAAGGCGAAGATCATTCCGCCATGGGCCATACCGAATCCATTGAGCATTTCCTGGCGGAGGTGCATGCGGATGGTGGCGTGGCCGTCGTCGATCTTGAGGACCTCGATGCCCATCCATTCAGACGCGTAGTCGTTCGTCAGGATGTGGTGCGTTGCACCGGAGAGGGTTGTTTCAACCATGCGTCATTGCCTCCAGCTTTATTTACCGAATGTTCATTAGGTAATCCCAGATCGCGCCAACTGTCAAGACTGGACAAGCTTGACGCGAGGATTTGGACGCGCCTAGTAGCCTCGAAGACATGCCCGAAATCGCGCTTCCGATCATGACCGAACGACTCATACTGCGGCGCTTCGAGGCTGAGGACCTTGAGAGGTTCCACGCCTATCAGTCGCTGCCGGAAACTGCCCGGTACCTGCTGCGCAATGAGCTGACCAAGACACAGTCAATGGAGGTCCTGGGCCGTTACGCGAATGCACAGTTCAAACAGGAAGGCGACTGGGCCTGCCTGGCCATCGAGCGCCAGGATCGCCCGGGGCTCATGGGGGAGATCGTCCTGAAATGGCTGGAGGGGACTGGCCAGGCTGAACTCGGCTGGATACTCCACCCCGAGGGCAGGGGACAGGGGATCGCCACGGAGGCAGCCGAGGCCGTCATGAAGCTGGCGTTCGACCAACTGAACTTCCACCGCATCGACGCGAAACTGGATGCGCTAAACACTGGCTCGGCCGGCATTTGCAAGCGCCTAGGCATGCGGCTGGAGGCCACCCTCGTGGACAACTGGCACTACAAAGGCCAGTGGGCCACTGAAAATATCTACGCGATCCTCGATTCCGAATGGCGGGCGCGCCACGTGGAGGCTTGACGCCGCAGCGAGGCGCAGCGGGTGGCTTCGGACGAACGCCAGCCCACCGCCGTCGTACGTTCCGTCCTGAAACGGCGTTCAGTCCTGAATCGGCCAGGTCTTATGGTGCTTCAGCTGTTCGGTGAGCTGGGCCGCCGGCAGCGGACGGCTGAAGTAGTAGCCTTGCCCGCTGGTACACCCAATGCTGAGTAGGTAGTCCGCCTGCTCCGCGGTTTCGATCCCCTCCCACACCGCACCGAGGCCGCATGCGCGGATGAGTTGCAGGACGGCTGCGAGGAGGGCGGGCTGCGCGGGGTCGCTGCCGAGTGCGGTAAGGAGCGTTCGGTCCACCTTGACGGCGTGCACGGGCAAGCGGCGAAGGTAGTCAATGGAGGAGTATCCGGTGCCGAAATCGTCGATCTCCATCTCGACGCCCAGCCGCCTGAGGCTGTTCAGCGTGTATCGGTCAAGGTCGTTGCCATGAATGACCGCGCTTTCGGTCAATTCCAGAACCAACAGCGAGGGGTCCAAGCCGGCCGAGGTCAGGGCTTCACGCACGTCCTCCACGAACTCCAGCCGCTGGAGGTCGGCGGCGGACACGTTTATGCGCATGTTGAAGTCGTGGCGCCCCGTCAGGGGGTCGCTGCGCCACTGCTGCAACTGCTCGACGGCGGTGCGCAGCACCCAGCCGCCCAGATCGGAAATCATCCCCGTTTCCTCGGCGATGGGGATGAACTCGTCAGGCATGATCATGCCGCGGGTGGGGTGGTTCCAACGGACCAGTGCCTCGACGCCTTCGATCCCGCGGGTGTCCAAGCGGATGATGGGCTGGTAGAAGAGCACCAGTTGAGAGCCAGCGATGGCTTCTTTGAGCTCGCCCACAAGTTGGTTCCGCAGTTGCCTCGCCAGAAGCATTTCGGGATCGAAAACCTTTAATTTGCCACGACCATCCGCCTTGGATTCATACATGGCGATGTCCGCTTCCATCATCAATTCCTCGGCGCTCTTGCCGGAGTCCGCCATGCGAAGGCCCATGCTGGCACCGCACCGCACGTGTTGGCCGTCGATCTCCATGGTCCCGTCCAGTGCAGCGAGGATCCGGTTTCCTATGGAAGCCGCCACCGCCGGAGTTACGTCCGGCAACAAAATCGCGAATTCGTCGCCCCCCATGCGGGCCACCATGTCCTGCTCGCGGACGGCGGCGCTGATGCGGCTGGCCACTGTTTCCAGCACTTTGTCTCCGATGGTGTGGCCGAGGGAGTCATTGACGCCCTTAAAGCCGTTCATGTCCATCAGGAGAATTGCCGGCCGCTGGCTGACGTTGGGGTCCCGGTTCTGGGATTCAGCCAGCGCGGCGGAGAACGCTGAGCGGTTGTGGAGGCCTGTGAGGGGATCCGTCATGGCCATGTGTTGCATTTCCCGGTGGGCCTCGTGCAGCTGCCGGGTCCGGGCGGCGACCCGCTGCTCCAGCTCTTCATAAACGATCTGGAGGTCCTCGGCAAGGAGGTTGGTGCCCATGATCACGGCGTCGATCTCGTCGCGCGCGTCGGAGATTTCGATCCTGGTGCTCAGGTCTCCAGCGGCAAGCCTGACGATGCCGTCAAGCAGCCATCCCAAGCGCGGATCAGTTCCGGCATTCGAGTTTTCCTCGGACATGGTCACCCCCTGTGAGGTTCCCCTCGCTGATCAACCATATCCCGGAGGTACTCCCGAACGGCGGAGCTGCGATCAGGCAGCGCCGCCTGATCGAAAAGGTTGGCAGTTTCGCTGAAGGTCGCCACCGCTTCCTCCCGCCGGCCGAGGGCGAGCAAAGTCCGTGCCAGAAGGAAATGGGACTCCGCGGAGGTTTGCGTGGCCAGGATGGATGACCGGGCACACAAGGGCTCAAGGATGGTGAGGGCTTCCTGCATGTCGCCGTTGAGATAATTCCAGTGGGCGCGGACCAGCGACATCTCCAAGTGATCCCGCTCGGAACCTCCCACAATGTCTGTGGCGAGCTCGGCCCTCTCGATGCAACGGAGGGTGGCCGCATCACTTAGCCGGGCCTGAAGCCGCATCTCCGCGGAAGCGCGGTTGAACCGTGCCCACAAATCCACGTCCTTGGACGGAGAGAGCCGTTCGGAGGCAAGATCGTGGTAGCGGCTGCCATCTTCAACCCGGTCTGCGAGGAAGGCAACGTTGCCGATCACCCAATAGCCCTTGCCTGCGGTGTCTTCATCGATGTCCTCGGTCAGCAGGGATTCCAGCTCCAGGCACTCACGCCAGGCATCGTCCAGCATCCGGCTTTCCGCGAGGGACGCAATGAGCGCACGCTGTGCCAGGATCTGCACGTACACGAGGTCGGCATTACGCGCAGCCAGTTTGGCGGCGTCCGAAGCCATGGCAGCGGCCTCGGCTAAACGCCCCAGGCCCTGCAGGGCAACAGCAACCATGGTGCCGGCTTTGGCACCAAGCTCAGGCGAGGACGCGGTGAGCTCGTGGTCGTTCAGTTCGAGAGCCAATGACAGGTATTCATCGATCCGGCCTTGGTCGCGGAGGCATTCGGCCTGCAAGTAACGCATGTTCCACCAAGCCAGCTCATCCCCGGCATCAGTGGCGAGGTGTGCGGCTTCTCCCGCTAAGCGAAAGGCCTCGTCAAAGTCACGTTCCTTCCATTTGGCGCGTGCGTTGAGTCCGGCTACTAGATGGGACGCTAATTGTGGACTCTGCATGTGCCCATTATCCATGTCATTGGAGAAGAAAAGCTCGTATAGTTTGCCTCGTGACTGAATTCAAGTCACACCGGTAATTCGCATCAGTATGAAAGGGCACAGCGGATGAAGAAATTTGCGGCAACACTGCTCATGGCAGCGGTCCTGGCAGTAACGGGGCTCGCTGCTCCGGCTAATGCCGAGCCTTCGCAGGACAGCAACAGCACGGCAATCGGCTGGTGGCCGAACAGCACTACCACCAAGACTGAAACCACCACCATAGGTTGGTGGCCGAACTAAATTGGGGGAGCGCCTCTCAAGGCCACATGACTCAAACTGATGCCTCGGGTTTTTGCCCGGGGCATCTGTTTTGTTGCTGAATGTGTCGCAGATTAGTGACCACAAAGGTCAGGTTTCGAGCGGTCGTTGACTGGCCTGTCACGGATGGGTCCCCGCCGCCGAGGCGCGGTCAATCAGCATCAAGGCACGGTCAATCGGCAAGAAAGCACGGTCAATCAGCAGCAAGAAACCCGTCAAGCCGCAACGGGAGACCGCCAAGGGGCAGTGCGGCACCGCCAACCGGCATCTAGGGACCACCAACCGGCAATTCGACGGACACCGTAGTCCCCGAGCCCAGTGTTGAGTCGAAGACCATCCGTCCCATATGCCGGCTGACGATGTCGTGGGCGATCGCAAGCCCCAAGCCACTTCCTGGAACCGCCGCTGCCGTGGCGTTGGAGGCCCGGTAGAACCGCGTGAAGATGTGGGGAAGATCGTGTTCGGGGATGCCCAAGCCTGTGTCCGCAACCTTCACCAAGGCCGAACGGCCACCATCTGCGGATGCCGACACTGAGCTGGTGATGCCCACACGTCCGCCTTCAGGGGTGAACTTGATGGCGTTGGCCACGATGTTGGTGAAAACCTGTTCCAGCTTGGCTTCATCGGCAGTCACTTCCAGGTCCTCTGTTCCCTCGGTGAAGGACACCGCTATGTGCCGTGACTCTGCCAGTGGCCGTAGGGTTGCCACCACCACCTGGAGGAGCTTGGCGATGTCCACGGGTTTGAGGTCCAGGTTGCTGCCGTCCTGCATGGACACCGTCAGCATGTCTTCGATGAGCCGCCGCAGCCTGTCTGAGTTCCTGGCGATCACTTCCAGCATTTTGCTGATCCCTTCAGGAACCGGGCCGCCGGAACCGTCCCTGATCATGTCCAGGTAGGCCGTGATCGAGGTAAGGGGCGTCCGGAGTTCGTGGTTCACCGTCGCCAGGAAGTCTGTCTTGGCCTTGTCCAACTGCCTGAGCTGGTGCAGTACGCGTTGCTGGGCGCTGATGAGGTGGCCTTGGATGAGCCCGTGCGCCACATTCCCGGCGACGTGCTGCATCAGGGCGATCTCAGGCCGGGTCCAATCGTGCAGTTCCTCCACGGTGCTGAGAAGGATGATGCCCAAGGCTGACCCGCCTTCGCCCACCGGGAGCAGCACGGATGACACAGGGTTGAGCTCGCAAGACCAGTCCTTCAGCGCCTGGGTGATGCTGGATTCGGGCTGGGTCCGGTGGTCTGTCACGGCGAGGACGTCGGCTTCAGCCCATAGTCTGTTGGCGGTCTCTACGATCAGGCCCTCGCTGCCGCCCAACCTGGCAGGAAGCATCGGTGTGCCCGGCCGGTTCCATTGAGCGCGAATCGAGGGGACACGTTCGTCCCGGAAGGTCGCAAACCAGACGTGGTCCATGCCAAGGGCTTCACCAAAGCCACGAACCACGTGGTCGGCAATGAGTTGGGGATCGTTTGTTTCCCGGATGGCGGAGGAGACGTTCCGGAGGCTTTCGCGCAGGGCTTCGACCTCGCCCCGGGACCGTGCACGTTCCAGGGACCTGCCAATCAGGGTTTCCACGCGGTGGACAAGCTCATCGGGACGCACCGGGTTGATCAGGTAGTCCACCACGCGCCACGCTTCAGCTTCTTCAAGGTCCAGGGACTCGCCGGCGTTGAGAAGGAGCAGCACGGGAACACCGGGACTGCGCAGACCATGTGCCAAAGAGTTCTCCAACACCACTACGGTCGGACTATTGGTTTCCAGCCGCGCGGCCATGGATTCTGTATTTGCTGCGGCGAAAACTTCGAACCCTGCGGTGCTGAGCGCAGCGGTCGTCAAGGCCAGACGTTCGGCGTCTGAATCGGCCACGATCGCGGAGCGTGAAACATGCTGCACATCGGCCCCGTTCTTACCCACTGAGCCCCTTCCGTTACAACGTTCGTTCCACGGTAATTCCAGATTTGGCAACACACTATCAGCGCCACCGTGGCCTGCGGCCCTGAAGGGGCATTTGGTGCTTATTTGCGTCGCTGGTGCAAGGCATTGCGTCGGCAGCCAGGTCTTTACATTGCGCGCCGGATTCGTCAGCCTAGAGGGTGAAAGCCCGGGGGAGGCTTCCTCCTCCTGGAATCCGCAAGGAAACGCCAAGGAGACCAGTGAACCAGCCAGCAACACCGCAAGACCACCAAGAGGTGACGTTCGAGCTGGTACTCGAAGACACAGGAATCCTTCGGTTAACGTGGCCTCGCGGATCCAGGATCCAGGCGGCGGACGCGCAAAGGGCAATGGACCGGGTTAATGAGATCTGCGGCGAGTCGCGCCACCCGATGATCGTAGACATGGCAACCACTGCAGACGTCACGCGGGGTGCCCGTTCCGTGTTCGCCAAACCCTGCCAGGCCTCACGGATCGCCCTTTGGGGTTCGTCTCCGGTGGACAGGGTCATTGCCAATTTCTTCATTGGCATCATGCAACCGCCGTGCCCCACCAAGTTCTTTACCTCTGAAACAGAAGCCTTGCGTTGGCTGAAAGAGCATTAGCGCCACTTATATTTGGAGCATGCTCTCAGCGTTCCGGAAATACCTGCTGATTCCCCGCCTGATCAGGCTTTCCTCCGCCGCGCCTAAGGACCCGCTCACGGCATGGGACCGGTACTGGGGCAACGTCCGGTCCACCGGGGCCACCGGCGACGTGTTGTGGGACTCCGGCAGCCCACATGAACTTGAGGGCTACCTGCCCAAACTTGCCCGCCTGGATCCGTCCCTTCCTGTGGTGGACGTTGGCTGTGGCAATGGCAGCTTCACACGCCTGCTGGCCCAGCACTTCCCGCACGCGCTTGGGCTCGATTACTCCCCACACGCCGTAGACCGCGCACGGCAAGAGTCAGGGGACCTCACGACGGCGTCATTCGCCGTGTGCGACATGACGGCACCTGACGCTTCGCAGACCGTGGCGACGGCCCTTGCAGCTGCTGGCTGGACAGGCGATGCCAACGTGTTCATCCGCGGCGTGTTGCACGTTCTGGATTCCAAGGGAAGGGCGGCCCTGGCCGACAACCTGCTGCCGATCGTCGGATCCCGCGGCGGCGTGTTCCTGACCGAAACCAACTTTCCCGGTACTCCGGTGGATTACGTCAGCCACCTTGGCGCCACGCGCCAATCCATTCCCGCCCCTTTGGAGTGGGCCATACGCGGCTTGCCGATGCCAGGCCGCTTTGGTTCCGCCCAACGCGCCAAGGCATTCCCGACGGCGGACTGGGTCCTTCTGGAGGAGGGCGCGTCCAGCATAGAGACACGACCGTTGAGCAATCCGTCGGACCCGGACCTCATTCCGGGATACTACGCCTTGCTGCGCGCTAGCTAACACTGCACCCGCCACCACCAGGAGTGGCACGGAAGTCACCGGGGCTGTTGAACTGGAATAAGGTCCGAGTGCCGGTGAACGATCCGCCATGCGCCGTCCTCCCGGCGGTAGATGTGCGTTGTTCGCATGGTGTAGTCGGCCGGGACACCGTCAACGACGGCCTGGCTGTGCTCCAACCCGACGATGTAGGCGAGGCTTCCGCTGGCACCGGCCGCGACAACCTCGAACTCGAACCCGGTGGCGCCCGTGAACCGGAGGGCCTCCTGGCGAAACTTGGGCTCCAGATCGTTCCATCCCACTCCGGAGATGTGCGCACCGAACAGCGTTGTGGGGTCAGTGTGCGACCACAAAGCGAAGCGTGTTGTCACGTCGCCCTTATGCAGGGCCACCGTCATGTCCCGCTGCTTCGGCAGGATCTCGGCCAGGAAGGCCTCGGTCTCCTTGCCCATGGCAGGTCGCTCACCCGTCATGGGATCAGTCCGGCCAGGGGGCAACGGAACGCTGGCCTCTCCCGTCGGAAAATCCGCGTGACGATGCACGATCCGCCACGCGCCGTCTTCGCGACGGTAGACGTGGGTCACGCGCAAGCTGTATTTCCGGGGAGTGCCCTCAACGGTGGTGGTGGTGTGCTCGTAGCCGACGGTGTAGGCGATATCCCCGCCTACACCGGCCGCGATGATCTCAAGATCGAACGAATCTGCGTGCGAAAACCACGAGGCGACGTTGTGGAACATGGGCTCAAGCTCTGCGCGGCCGCTGCCGCTGAGGCTCGCACCGAAGAGCGTCAGTGGATCGTTTTGCGACCACAGCGCGAGGCGGGGGCCGGCGTCGCCGTCGTGGATTGCACTGTCCGCGGCCTGCTGTCGGGGAACTATGTCGGCGAGGAAAGCATCGGTCTCAGTAGACATGACCAACTCCATTACAGTCTGACTGTTTTGAATACTGTTATACTGCATCCAATGAGTGCGAAAATCAAGAGGCCGTACGACTCCACCCGCCGCCAACAGCAGGCTGCGGAGACACGGCGAAGCATCATCACAGCGGCGAACGAGCTTTTTATCTCGCAGGGATACGGGCAGGCCACGGTGAAACAGGTGGCTGAACGGGCGGGCGTCGCCGTCGAAACCGTATATGCGACGTTCCGCACGAAAGCCGCACTGCTCCGGCACGTTTGGTACGTCGATTTCCGCGGCGACGAGGCCGACGTGGCCCTCTATGACAGGGCGGAGATGCAGGCCATCCTGACCGAACCGGACCTGCCCGCCAGGATCCGACGCCACGCCGAATTCGTGACCGCGAGCAATCGGCGGATTGCCCCTCTCCTTGAAGCGCTCACGGGAGCAGCCGCGAGCGAGCCCGACGCCGTCGCCATGCTCACTGAATGGGCCGACCGCCGCTTGGATGTCGCGACGCGTTACGCACACGCTGCGGCTGCCACCGGGCAGCTTGGCGTTGCGGAAGATGAATGCCGCGATGTGCTGTTCGCGACCATGGACGGCGCACTCTGGACCCGGTTCGTCGAGCAGCGCGGTTGGAGCGACGAAAGGTTCTCGGACTGGCTTGCCGCGATGTGGATCAGCATGCTCGTCCGGCACTAACCCGGGGCGCGCCCTGCCAAACACTAGGAGCTTGTGTACACCTAATGCGACTACTTCAGCCCCGCTCCAGGAAGAAGTTCCGTGGCGCCCAGTGAGTCGGCAACAAAGGCGTAGTCCCAGGCCCGCTCGCGCCACTGCACGTACCGGCCGGACGCCCCGCCGTGGCCGCCATCCATCTCGATCTTCATGACGATCGGCTCCGTGCCGGTGGATACGGAACGCAGTGCCTGCACCCACTTGGCCGGCTCCACGTACAGCACACGGGTGTCGTTGAAGGACGTTACGGCGGCGATCTTGGGATAGGCCACGTCCCGCACATTCTCATAGGGAGTGTAGGACTTCATATACGCGTAGGCTTCGGGATCGGTGATCGGGTTGCCCCATTCCTCCCATTCCAGGGCGGACAGGGGAAGCTCGGGGTCCAAAATGCTGGTCAGCGGATCCACGAAGGGCACCTGCGCCACCACGGCCGCGTACTTTTCCGGGGCCATGTTGGCGATGGCACCCATGAGCAGCCCGCCAGCGGAACCACCCATGGCCGCAATCCGGGACGGGTCCACCCAGCCGGAGCCTGCCAGCCAATCGGTGGCCGCGATGAAGTCCGTGAAGGTGTTCTTCTTGGTGAGTTTCTTCCCATCCTCGTACCAGTGGCGCCCCAGCTCGCCGCCGCCTCGGATGTGGGCAATAACCATGACGATCCCGCGGTCCAGCAGCGATAGTCGCGCAACGCCGAAGCCCGGGTCCATGCTCATCTCGTACGAGCCGTACCCGTAGACCAAGCCAGCGGCGGTGCCGTCCTGCTGTACCGAGGCGTGGTGCAGCACAGACAGCGGAATCCGCGTGCCGTCGTCGGCGGTTGCCCACTCACGGGTGGCTACATAATCCTGCGGGGAGTAGCCGCCCAGGACCGGGCTTTCCTTACGCAGCAACAGCTGGCCCGCTGGTAGCCCGGCAGTGGGCAGAACGAAGTCGTAAACGCGCGAGGGCGTGAAGTAGGAGGTGTAGCCCATACGGATCACGGGAGCCTCATAGTCCGAGCCGGAAACGCCCGCGGTGTAGAGCTCTTCTTCGAAGGCGGGCTCCACCGGCGGTTCCTGCCCTGGCGTGCCCAGGCCTGCGAGCGGCAGCACCTGAACGCGCTCGATGGTGTCCTTCCGGATGGACAGCACCATGTGCGTGGAAGTGACACCCGCGCCGTTGACGCGGACGTCGTCAGAATGCTCGACGACGGTCCGCCAGTCCTGCTCGGCCAGCGGCTTTGTGAGCTCGGAGGGATCAACCAGGCTCACCATCGAGTTGATGGCGTCCTTGTTGTGTGTCAGGAGAAGGGTTTCCCTGCCATCCAGGAGGAAGGGCTCGGCCTCGTAAAGAATGTGTTCTTCACGTGGAATGACCGTGGTGAGCCCGGCGTCGTAATCGTCAAAGCGGAGAAGCCTGGTCTCGCTGAACTCGGAGCAACCGATGCTGAGCACAAGGTGCCGGCGGTCGGAGGCGAGATCGAAGCCCAACCACATGGCGACGTCGTCCTCCTGGTAAAGAACCTCGTCCTCGGCGACCGGCGAGCCTAAAACGTGTGCCTTGACCTGGTAGGGGCGCCAGGAATCATCCACCACGGTGTAGAAAAGACGCGTGCCGTCGGGGGAGAAGGCCACGCCGTAGAAGATGTTCTCGATGACGTCCGGCAGGAGTTCGCCCGTCCGGAGGTCCTTGATGCGCAGCGTGAAGCGTTCATCGCCGGAATTGTCCACGGCGTATGCGTAAAGGTTGCCGTCGATTGTCACGGCAGCGCCACCGATGCTGAAGAACGGCTGGCCCTCGGCTTCCACGTTTCCATCCAGGAGCACCTGCTCGCCCGGGATCTCCACACCCGGCTCAACAGATGGCGGAGTCCAGTCACCTACGGGGTCACCTGTGTTTCCGGCCACGACGCGGCAATGGATGCTGTATTCCTTGCCCTCCACCGAACGGCTGTAATACCACCAGCCATCCTTCCGGCTGGGCACGGACAGGTCAGTTTCCTGGGTGCGGCCCTTGATCTCCTGGAAGATTGCTTCCCGGAGCGGTTCCTGATGGGCGGTCACAGCCTCCTGGTAGGCGTTCTCTGCCTTGAGGTGGTCCACTACCTCCGCGGATTCTTTGTCCCGGAGCCATTCGTAGTTGTCCACGAAGACGTCGCCGTGGTGTTCGCGGCGGCTGGGGACACGTTTGGCAACAGGCGGCTGGGGCGCTGAACCGTTGGCAGGGGCAGCAACAGACGCGGAGGAGGTGTGGCTCATATGGCAACTCTATAGACGGCCTCTGACACGGAACCAGTGATTTCGCTCAGAGCGCCCAGACGCTCAGTCCACGCCCTGCGAAAGCGTGCTGGCCAGCGTCACCCGGTTCCTTCCCGAGGCCTTTGCCGCGTACAGGGCCATGTCGGCTTCCCGCAGCAACTGCTCGGTCCCCGCGCGGTGCCCATCAGCGAACGCTGACACGCCCGCGCTGATGGTGAGTATGCCATCGGGGTCGCCGGAGTGCTCGATCTGGAGCGCATGCACAGCCGCCCGAACCCGCTCCATCACAACTTCCGCGCCAGCCGCCGTCTGCTCCCGAAGGACCAGCAGGAACTCCTCGCCGCCGAACCGGTACACGCCGTCGGACTGGCGGACCTCGGCAGCGAGGGTCGAGGCGATGGCCACCAGGGCGGCGTCTCCTGCCTGGTGGCCGTAAATATCGTTGTAGCGCTTGAAGTTGTCCACATCCACCATCGCCAGACAGTAATCCCGCGAGTAGCGGTCGCTTCTGCTGTGCAGTTGGCCCAGGTCTTCCGTCAGCTTGAGTCTGTTGTGCAGCTTGGTCAGGGGATCCGTGCGGGCCTGTTTTGTCAGCGCCGTACGATACTTGGCGAGGTCTGCGTGCAGCGAAGTGATCCGTTGCGCGGCCAGGAGGCGGATGTGAAGGTTGAAGGGGTCCAGCGGTTTGGTAACGTAATCGTCCGCGCCGGCCTCCATGCCTGCCAGGACATCTTTTCGCGAACCGTGGGACGTCACCAGGATCACGTAGGTGTAGGTGTCCTCCTCGTGGGCTCGGATCGCCCGGCAAAGATCCAGGCCGTTCAGCCCGGGCATCATCAGATCCGTCACCACGGCCGCAGGAGCATGTGCCTGGTAGAGATCCCAGGCCGAGTCGCCATCCACCGCCACGATGCAATCATGACCGGATTGCTCGACGGCGGCCTTGGTGATCATGCGGGAGATCTGGTCGTCGTCGGCGATGAGTACTTTCATGGGGCTCCCAATAATGTGCGCTCAAGTGCCCCATCCACCCGTGCGAGTTCCGAATTTAGTTGTTCGAGTACTTGCGTTCCGTGCGCTGCAACACCAGGACCAGCCTCACGTCCGAGCCGTTCCAAGTCCTTGGCCAGCGCTGCGGCACCTGTCGCGCCGATGTTGGCTGCGGCGCCGGCAAGTTTGTGGGCGGCGGCCTCCACCGCGTTGGGCTGCCCGCTCTCCAAAGCCGAGCGCAGCTTCTCCTGAGCGCGCTGGGCTTCCTCCCTAAACGCCTTGATTGCGTCAGGCAGCAGGCCCAAACCGTCCGCCGGTCCAAGTTCGCGCAGGATCTGCAGCCGGTCCTCATCGAGGACGGTGGCGCCAACGTCGTCGGATTCCGCAGCGTTGGCGTCGTCGGGCCGTGCAGCGTCCACAACAACGTTCGACGGCGGTACTTCCGTCAGCTGCTCCTGAGGCACCCACCTGGCCAGGATGTCCCGGAGCTTGTCCAAATCCACTGGCTTGCTGATGTAATCGTCCATGCCAGCCGCGAAACAGCGCTCGCGGTCCTCGTTCAGGGCCCCGGCCGTCATGGCAATGATCGGGATCCTCACGGTTTTGGAGTCACGGGACCGAATGGTTTTTGTCGCCTCAAAGCCATCCATGACAGGCATGTGGCAGTCCATAAGAACGGCAGCATAGTTTCCGGTGAGTGTCGCCGCAACGGCTTGGGCTCCGTCGTCGACGATGTCTACTTCGTAGCCGAGCCTGTTCGCCATCCCGCGGGCCACCAGCTGGTTGACTTCATTGTCTTCAGCCACCAGAAGCTTGCCCAGCCGGAGTTCCGGGTCCCGGGACGGCAGCTCGGGCTGGGTTCCAAGGGGCGCTACCTTACCCATCGTTGTCGTTGCCACGAGCCGCAGGAGCCGGTTGTAGAACTCGGAGCTCCGCACGGGCTTGGTGAGGTACTCGCGGATTCCTGCGGACGTGAGATCGGCCTTGTCCACCTGCATGGTGGAGGTCAGGAGAATGATCCCCGGGCCGCCCGAGCCGTTGCTCTCTTCCTTGATTTGGCGGGCCAATTCCAGGCCGTCGATATCGGGCATACACATGTCCACCACGGCGATGTCATAGGGGTGGTGGTTCGAAGCGGCCAAACGGTATTCGTCCATGGCAGCCCGCGCATCTGCGACCGCCACCGGCAGCATTCCCCAGCTGGCAAGCTGCGTCTCCAGCACCAAACGGTTTGTGGCGTTGTCGTCCACCACCAGGACTTTCCGGCCCGCGAGCGAGGCAGGCAGGATTCCCGTGTCCGTGGCTGGAGGGCCGACAGGAAGTTCCAGTACAAACCAGAATTTGCTGCCCACGCCCATTTCGCTGTCGAGACCGATTTCGCCGCCCATGACCTGGGTCAGGCGCCGCGAGATGGCCAGGCCGAGGCCTGTGCCGCCGTAACGGCGGGTGGTGGAAGCGTCTGCCTGGGCAAAGGATTCGAACAATCGGTGGTGGTCTTCGGCGCTGATGCCGATTCCAGTGTCGCGGACTTCAAACCGCAGGGAGGCTTTATTCGAATCCTGGCTGACCACTGAAACCTGGATCTCCACCTCGCCGGATGGGGTGAACTTGACCGCGTTGGATGACAGGTTCAGCAGGATCTGCCGAATCCGTCCGGAGTCACCCATGAGCCGTTCTGGAACATTCGGATGGCAGTAGGAGATCAGCTCAAGGTCCTTGCTTTGGGCTTGTTCAGCAACCAGCCCTGCAACCTCTTCCACGAGAACCCGGGGATCGAACGCTGTGATGTCCAGGTCCACCTTCCCGGCTTCCAGCTTGGAGAAATCCAGGATGTCGTTGATCAGCGTCAGGAGAACCTCGCCGGCCCCCTTGACTCCTTGGGCGTATTGCCGTTGGACCTCGTTCAGGCGCGTATCCAGCATGAGCGACGTCAGGCCGATCACGGCGTTCAGAGGGGTCCTGATCTCGTGGCTCATCGTGGCCAGGAACTCCGACTTGAGCCTGCTCGATTCCAGCGCGGCCTCCCGGGCCGCCAGGAGTTCGGCTTCTGCAGCTTTGCGTTCCGTGATGTCGCGGGAAATCGTAGCCACGCCCCAGATACCCGATTCATTGCGAACGGGTGAAAGAGTTACGGAGACCGGAATGGTGGTGCCGTCTCCGCGTCGGCGGAGGCTCTCAAAGTTCTGAACGGCACCGCTATCAGCGGTTGTTTGGAGGGCCTCGTGTTCAGCCTGCCGGAATTCCTCGGGGATAAAGAAGTCACTGTTCCTGCCTATGGCCTCCGCCGCCGTGTAGCCGAAAATCCGCTCCGCCCCCGGGTTCCAACTGAGTATCTCGCCCTCGGGTGTTTTGCCAATGATGGCGTCACCAGAGGAGTTCACGATCGCTCCCAGGCCCTCAAGCTCGGCCGTGCGGGCCGCCACTTTGGACTCGAGGTCCCTCGTGAGCGACACATTCTCGACGACGATCAGCACCTGCCGCACGATGACGAACACCAAGACCAGGAGACCCGTGACCAGCAGGATCGGGTCTCCTAAGTTGATGGCGCGACTGCGGTTGAAAAGGACTGCGGCGAAAACGGGAACATACGGCAGGAGTTCCAATGCCGCCGCGTACGTGCGTCCATCCTTCTTGCTGCTGCTGGCCTCCGGAGCCAGAGGGCTTAGTCCGACCAGTAGAAAAGCTGCTACCCAGCCCAAAGCCAAGGGGGACCCGGTCACACCTGTGACGCCTTCGGTAGTGAGCCGCACGTAGGTAAGGTCCGTCAAAGCGAGCACCAGGAAACCGAGGCCAAGGCACAGCCAGGGCAGGCGCCGCCCACGGGCAGCCCGCATGGTCAGGACGATCAGCAGGGAGACCATCACCACGTCCACGAACGGGTAAGCCAGCGTGGTCAGGAAGGCAAGGGTGTCAGTGTGGCCTGCCGCGATCACCGGCCCCAGGACTGCGCCCCACGCAATGAATAGAACCGCGCTGGCTACCGTTCCGACATCCAAGACAGTCCGGACGACTGACATGCGGGCGCTGCCGTCCCTCGAAAGCAGCATGAGTCCGACGGCCACGGGCAGGGCGTACCCGACGAATCCGATGTCGGAAGCTGATGGGAAAGGGTATGCGTGATCCAGCACCACGCCGTTGAAGGTCCAGAGGGCCTGCCCACAGGTCCAAAGGGCCAACCCGGCCACCACAAACCATCGGGCCTTTGTGTTGCCGTGGCCCCGCAAAGCTGCGCTGGTGTGTGTCACCAGTGCAGTGACTGCGGCGGCGAGGATCGCTAGATCACCTGCGAGCTGTGCTGTGGGTGAGCCGATGCCGCTGCCGAGCCCGGCGGCCAAAAGTACCGCGCACAGTCCCACTGCGAAAAGGAAAAGCGGCATGCCCTGCCGCGACCACGCGCGCACCGGAAAAACCTCGTGCTTCACTCCTGCCACTGAACCCCTGCCTTCGAAAGTGGCCCCACCAAAAGCGAACAACGCATCTTGCCTTTGCGCTGAGGAGAGCATACGCCGAAAGCGCGCTTAAGTGACCGGCAACACACAAAGGTGACGTCCTGTGAAACCCCCCATCTAAGTAGCAGTTAAGCGCGTTTTGAGCGTCCAAAACGGCATTAACTGCGACGCAGTTGGGTCAGCGCTCCGGGGTGAGGGTTTTCGAGAACAGCACAGCACCATTGGTATTGCGGAGGCTTGCCGTGAACGTGCCGTCCGGGGCAATGTCCACATGTCCGAAATATTGGTTCTCGCCGTCCCGCGGTGACTCGCCCGCGAAACGCCCGGCCTTGCTGAACACCACTTCGGGCCCAAACGTTCCATCCATGGCGTTGGGACCAAACGAGCCAGCGTTGATGGGGCCGGCCACGAACTCCCAGAAGGGATCGAAGTCGGTGAACGCTGCACGTTCGGGGGAGTAGTGATGGGCTGCGCAGTAGTGCACATCGGCGGTGAGCCATACAGTGTTCTTGACGCCGTCCCGCTTGAAAGCACTCAGTACCCCAGCGATTTCCAGTTCCCGTCCCAAGGGAGCGCCGTTGTCCCGGTTGGAGAGACTCTCCTGGTTCACCGGCCCATCCGGCACGATGATTCCCAGCGGGAGGTCCGCGGCAATCACCTTCCACGTCGCCTTGGATTGGCGTACTTCCTTGATCAGCCAGTCCACCTGCTCCTGGCCCAGGATGTTCGTGGAGTAGGGTTCTTTGCCGTCCGTGTTGGGGGACTTGAACGTCCTCATGTCCAGGCAGAAGATCTCCAACTGCGGGCCGCGCGAAATTTTCCGGTAGATGCGCGCAGGTTGGTACTGGCCGGCGTCGAACGTTCCTGGGCGCCAAAGCGCCGCGGAGTCCGCGATTGGCATGTTCTCCTGCCAGGCCTGACGGCCGCGGGCGGCGAGGACGTTCACGTTGCGTTCGGTGTAGCGGGCGTCGTCCAGGATCTGGCCGGGGTACCAGTTGTTGTGCGTTTCGTGGTCGTCCCACTGCGCGATCACGGGGACCTCGGCGAACATGGCGCGCATATTGGCGTCCAGGGAGTTGTAACGGTGCCGGCCCCGGTATTCGCCGAGTGTCTCAGCAACCTTGGACACTTCCTCGGTGACGATGTTCCGCCACACCTGGCCGTCCTTTTCGGTGACGGTGGCGGCGATGGGGCCGTCGGCGTAGATGGTGTCCCCGGAGTGGATGAAGAAGTCCGGGCGCGCGGCATGCATTGCGTTGTAGCCGCGCATGCCGCCGATCTCCTCATTGATGCCCCAGCCCTGCCCGGCGGTGTCTCCGGTCCACACGAAACTTTGGTTTGACGACCGCGCGCCGTCTCCGGGCGCGCCTTGGCGATCGTTCCCGGACAAGCCGGGGGCCGTGCTGAACGTCCCGTTGACTGCCTCGCCGAGCCCGTTCTCGTCCTCGAAGTTGAGTTCAAGCGCGAAGCGGGTCCCGGACGGAAGTCCTTTGGCGTGGATCTTGGCGGTGAAGTCACTGGCGTCGGTAGCGAGCGGTCCTTGGATGGTGCGGCTGAACCCGTACCGTCCCCGGAGGATCTCGCCCGCGCTGTCCACTGCTTGCAGGCGGGCCGTGAGGCGTCCCGGGCCCGAGGCGCGTGACCAGAGGACAGCGGAATCGGTGGTGACATCGCCGGTGGCAATGCCAGTGGGGAGAGTTAGGCGCTTGCGGACCAAGGGGATGGCGGCCGGGGCGGCAGATGCGGCCGGGATCCCAACGGTTCCAGCGCCCGCGGTTCCAGCGCCCACGAGGGCCAAGCTGGCGAGGGATGTTTTGACCAGGTTGCGGCGTGAGAGATCAGTCATGGATCCACTGTTTCGGGCCGCCGTGAACGGAGAGTGAGCCTCAGGTGAAGGAAACCGGTCAGTCGCCACAGACCAGTCAGGAAACTCAACGACTTCTCAGCGCGCCGGGCATACCGGCGGGCCTGATCGGGCAGGGGGGCGTCCGACCAGGCCCGGCGGGGCTCTGTTTTGAAGCTGGGTGAGTTGAAGCTGGGTGGTGAGGCTTTTGTGGGGCTGGTGTTACCTGGTGGTTTCGGTGCGTTGGGTGCCGGTGAAGGCGAAGGCGATGGTGCTGGTGGCGCCCTGGAAGATGTCATTCGCCGTGGTGGGGAATGCGGTGGTGACTTTGAGGTAGTCGGTCTTGGCTGCGGTCAGGGCGGTCAGGTTGTTCAGGACTTTGTTCGCGGTGATTACCGGGGCGGCGGCCATGACGGTGGTCTTGGTGCCGGAGCAGGTGTAGGGGGCTGCGGCGCCGGTCCAGGCAACTGAGCAGTTCTCGATGGTCAGCTGCAGGCCGTTGGTTGTGTCGGTGGTGAGCAGTGAGGCGGTGGCGCCGGCGGAGGTGGTGAGGGTGACGTTGTTCAGGTCCGAGTTGCCGGTGTTGGCCAGGGTGACGAGCTTTTCGACCTTGTCTCCGGGCAGGAGTCCTGCCACCGGGACGTTGAGGGTGTTGTTCGCTCCGGTGCCCAATGCGATGGTGACGGTTCCGGCGGTGGTTTGCTGGCTGGCTGAGGTGGAGGAGGTGAACGCGCCGTAGGTTCCCATGCCGGCGACGGCGGCTGCGGTGCCGAGCAATGCGACGGAAGCGAGGACTTTGCCGGAGGTGGTCTTGAGGCTGATGGCCATGGGAATCAATATCCTTTCGGGAGGCCACCGCTACCGGCCGGCCGTTTCGTTTGCCGGCCCTGAGTGGCTGACAAGAAATACTTTGCCGGGCCCGGATCAAGAACCAATCCTGCAATCCATCAACACTTGCTCAGGAAAAGATCAAGAAACGGTCAGGCCCTCCCAGAACTAGCGGAAATGGACTACTCGCATTCCTGATTCCAAAGCAAGTGGTGCGTTCCGGAAAATTTGCGTACTACCTAGTGCTAATCCCGGGCTCCGAAGAAAAAGACGAGTATCTGCTACTCGTGCGGTGCCCATGGCCAATTCCTAGCATTAAGTTCCCTAGGGTTTCTGAATTTCTGTTCCGCCGGCTCAGCGGTGGTTCGCTCCCTCGCACGTGACGAGTGGCGCTCCCCACAACATTTCTGCGCTATCGCATACGCCCCTCCCATAGGGCTTCTGCGTGCTCAGACCGACGCCATGGATTCTGGGATACCCAATGAACATTTACAATGACGAGCTTCAAACTACACTGTCAAAGAGCGCGCCCGGCGGGACCTTGCTGCTTGGGTCGCGCAAAAACAAAGTCCTGATGATCGCAATTGCCATCATCGTTGTTATAGGGCTAATTCTATTGATTTTTGGGGTTTTTTCACAGGCAAACAACCCAGCAGTTGATGTGGGACAGAATGTGTCCAGTGAACAACTGACTGCCCCGCAAGCCCCAGACTCCAGTCCAGCCACGTCCGCTGCGAGTGAAGCAGCAGCGGCACCCGCAACCGAAACCAAGGTTCCCGCCGTCGAACCGGCCGTGGCCGCGGCGCCGCCCGCAGAGCCTGCACCGGCCGAACCCGCACCGCCGGCAGTGGATTCCAACCTCTATACGGTCGTCGCCGGAGACACCGTGGGCTCCATAGCTGCACGGTTCGGGGTGAACATGAACGAGATGTTGGCTGCCAACGGTTTGAGCGGCTACTCCGTCATTGTGCCCGGCCAAGTCCTGAAACTCACTGGACCAGCTGTTCCACTCATCGATCCGGCACCGGCTCCCGCTGCCCCCGCCCAGGCCGCCCCTGCCCAAGCCGCCCCTGCGCAGGCTGCTGCTCCCGTAGCCGCAGGCTGGACAATTTATGTGGCTGGATCCGGAGGCCAAAGCCTGGTGGACGCGTGCATTGGACCCATCCATTTCACTCCCACGGATGGCTACGCACTGTTCATCACCGAGCACGACTTCTGTGGAGGTTGGGCACGTTTCTCCGGCATCGGTGTGGGACAGACGGTTAACATCCCGGGCTACGGCACTTACACCGTGACCGGAAGGGGACAAGTGCCGAACCCCGGAACTACTAACAATGTCGCGGCTGTCTTCGGCGGCTTTCCCGCGGTTGTCCTGCAGACATGCATCCCAGGTACGAGCCAGATGTTGGTGATCGGACTCAATTAGCAGGAGGGCTGACTACGCCGGCGCCGTAAGGCGAGCAAAGCGGAGGATGCCTAAGATGGCCGGGGCCAGCTCATCCTCCATTTGGTGGTAGACCTCTTCCGCTCTTCGGTAGGGGTCTACCACGTCATTGTCTGCAGGATCGGCCGGCAGCGCTAAGTGACGCACGGAAGCCGCCCGGGCCGGAAGAGCCCGCCAGAATTCCACGATGTCGCCCGCAGGAACAACGTCACCACGCGTCTCCAGAACGGCAAGCATCCTCGCAAACTCACGAATGGTGAACGTTCGCTTCAACAAAGAGGCATCCAGCTGGAGGACTTCGCCCCGGTGCCTGGACGTCATAGCAAGTACAAGGTCGGTTTCCCGAAGGATCTTTTGGTTCAGCTGCCTGGCCGCGAAGTTGTCGGGGCTTCCGCGGAAGGTGCTGATCATGTTGGCCGATAGGGGCTGGATCGGCTCTCCGACCATGGCGCGTGTACCAGCGCTGCGAACCTCGAAGGAACCCGGGCTTGCGTGGTTGAGCCCTGCCTGCAGCAGCCGTTCTGCCACAGGGGAGCGGCAAATGTTCCCTGTGCAGACGGTGAGGATTCTAAACGGCTGGGGCGATTCCACGTGCGGCTCTTTTCTTGCGGGGCTTTGAACGGCTCAGGTCCCATCCCAAGTTAACACGGGCAACAGTAACCACCTTGTCAACAGCGCCCGGCCGGACCAATGCCCTTGCATTGAGTCCCTGCTATCTCATCGAACGCTTGACTGAAAACGCCCGCTCCGCATATTCTGAACGAACGGTCGGTAATTTATTAGGAGCAACCATGGCATCGCAGAATCTGCAATCAGTGCCCGCTGAGCTGTCCCCGGAAGAGCAAGAGCGGGAGGCGGCCGGTAAGGCGTACTTTGATCGCATCATCTCGGAAGACTCGCGCATCGAACCGCGCGACTGGATGCCGGAGGCTTACCGCAAGACTTTGCTGCGCCAGATCTCGCAGCACGCGCACTCGGAAATCATCGGTATGCAGCCGGAAGCCAACTGGATCACCAGGGCCCCGAGCCTGAAGCGCAAGTCCATCCTCATGGCCAAGGTGCAGGATGAGGCAGGCCACGGCCTCTACCTGTACTCGGCCGCCGAGACCCTGGGCCAGACGCGGGACAAGATGATGGAAGACCTGATTGCCGGCAAGGCCCGGTACTCGTCCATCTTCAACTACCCCGCAATTTCCTGGGCGGACATGGGAGCCATCGGTTGGCTTGTGGATGGCGCCGCCATTTGCAACCAGGTTCCCCTGTGCCGTGCCTCGTATGGTCCTTACGGCCGCGCAATGGTGCGCATCTGCAAGGAAGAGTCGTTCCACCAGCGCCAGGGTTTCGAGATCCTGCTGGAACTTTCCAACGGCACACCAGCCCAGAAGCAGATGGCCCAGGAAGCCGTGAACCGCTGGTACGCGCCATCGCTGATGATGTTCGGCCCGCCGGATGATGATTCACCCAACTCCAAGCAGTCCATGGCCTGGAACATCAAGCGCTTCAGCAACGATGAACTGCGCAGCCGGTTCGTCGGCATGATGGTGGAGCAGGTCAAGGTCCTCGGACTGACCCTGCCCGATAAGGACATCCGTTTCAACGAAGAAACCAAGAAGTGGGAGCACGGACCCTTGGACTGGAATGAGTTCAAGGAAGTCCTGGCCGGCCGCGGCCCCTGCAACTCGCAGCGCATCGAGCGCCGCCGTGAGGCACACGAAAACGGTGCCTGGGTGCGCGAAGCCGCCGTTGCCTACGCCCGCAAGCAAGCACAGAAAGAGAACGCAGCATAATGGCTCCTCACGGTAACCCGGAAGAACCGGCAAGCGCCGCCAGCGAGATCAAGCGCGAGGCGCCCAACGTTGCGGCCACCACGCCGGCCGAACAGCAGCACCACGAGACTCCATGGTCCCTCTGGGAGGTCTTCGTGCGCTCCAGCCGTGGCCTGTCCCACGTGCACGCCGGATCCCTGCACGCTCCTGATGCCGCCATGGCCCTCAGGAATGCCCGCGATCTCTACACGCGCCGCAATGAAGGCGTGTCCATCTGGGTTGTCCCGGCCGAGGCGATTTCCTCCAGCGATCCCGACTCCAAGGGTGCCTTCTTCGAGTCGCCGCAGGGCAAGGACTACCGCCACGCAACGTACTACACCAAGAGCGAAGGCGTGAAGCACCTGTGATGACTGACAAAGACACTGACTTCGCCATTGAAGGCCACGGCGATATCTCCGTGGGCGTTCATGGAGCCGGAGCTTCCGGTGACGGTTCGGCCAGCGCCACCCGCATCACGCCAGGCAACGCCCTCCGCCCTGAGGACATCGCCCTTGAAGTACGGCGTGGACACGTCAGGCCCAGCGAGGACGTAGCCGAGTTTGCCCTGCGCATTGGCGACGACGGCCTCATCCTGGCACAGCGCCTGGGCCAGTGGATTTCCCGGGCTCCTGAGCTTGAGGAAGACATCGCCTTGGGCAATATCGCCCTGGACCAGCTGGGCCACGCGCGCTCCTTCCTGACGTACGCGGGTGCCGCTTGGGACAAGGCCGAGGACGATCTCGCGTACTTCCGCCGTGAGCACGAGTTCCGTTCCGCGCACCTCTTCGAGCAGCCCAACGGGGACTTCGCGGTGACCATCGCCCGCCAGTTCATCGTGAGCTACTACCAGTACGAGCTCTACACCCGGCTCATGGAGTCCACTGACCCCACCCTCGCGGCCATCTCTGCCAAGGCAGTGAAGGAAGTGGATTACCACCGCGACCACAGCGCCCAGTGGGTACTGCGCCTGGCTGGCGGCACGGATGAGTCCCGCGCGCGCATCATCCAGGGCTTCAAGCTCGTGTGGCCGTACGTCGACGAACTCTTCGAGGACGATGAGCTCACCACCCGCCTGGCCGAGGCTGGCGTGACGGTGCAGCCTTCAAGCCTCCGCGCCGGGTTCGATCGCCTCACTGGCCAGATCATGGCCGAAGCTGAGTTGGAGATCCCGAGCGTCCCGCAAGCCTTGGGCGGCGGCCGCCGTGGCAAGCATTCCGAATTTCTGGGTTACATCCTTGCCGAGATGCAGGTCCTGGCCCGCGAACATCCCGGCGCGAGCTGGTGAACAGCATGGCAACACGGACTCTCACCAAAGCCGAGCAGCAGGCCTGGGACATCGCGTCCACCGTCTGCGATCCGGAGATCCCGGTCCTCACCATTGAGGACCTGGGGATCCTGCGCGGCGTGCGGGTCACAGAAGCAGCAGATACGCACGACGGCGGCCCGGCAAGTACCGCCGTCGAGGTCACCATCACGCCCACGTACTCGGGTTGCCCGGCGATGGACGCCATTGGTGACGACGTGCGGACGGCTTTCGAGAACGCAGGCTACGCGAGTGTGCACGTCAACCTGGTGCTCTCTCCGGCCTGGACCACGGACTGGATGACCGAGTCCGGCAAGGCCAAGCTGCAGGAATACGGTATAGCGCCGCCGACGGGCAGGGCTGCCGCCGGTGGGCACTCCGGTCCTGTTCGTTTGAGCCTGGCCGTTAAATGTCCGCAGTGTTCGTCGTTGAACACCAAGGAACTCACCCGCTTTGGTTCCACGTCCTGCAAGGCGTTGTATGTCTGCCAGGACTGCAAGGAACCGTTCGACTACTTCAAAGTCCTCTAAGGAATTCCATGACCACCGAAACCCAGACGGCCAGCCGCCGTCGTGCGTCTTTCCATACCCTGACCGTCTCGGAAGTCCGGCGCCTTACGGATGATGCCATAGAGGTCACGTTCGAGGTTCCCGCCGAGCTGGCCGGTCAGTACGACTACCTGCCGGGCCAGTACGTGGCATTGCGGACCAGTCTGCCCGACGAGAACGGTGAGCCGCACGAGGTCCGCCGCAGCTACTCGATCTGCGCAGAGCCGCGCAGCTTCGCGGACGGCAGCAGCGAGATCCGGGTGGCCATCAAGAAGGACCTTGGCGGAACCTTCTCCACCTGGGCCAACGCTGAGCTGAAAGCCGGCGACGTCCTGGACGTCATGAGCCCGCAGGGTGCGTTCATCTCGCGGCACGGCAAAGACGGATCCGCTGTCCAGCACAACGTCATGAACTCCATGAACCACCCGGAAGAGTTGGCGGGGGAGCCCGGGAACTTCGTTGCGATCGCTGCAGGTTCCGGCATCACGCCCGTGATCGCGATTGCCCGGACCCTGCTGGCCGCCAACCCGGAGACCACGTTTGACCTGATTTACGCCAACAAAGCGGCCATGGACGTCATGTTCCTGGAGGAGCTGGCGGACCTGAAGGACAAGTACCCATCGCGGCTGGCGCTGCACCACGTGCTGTCCCGCGAGCAGCGCATCGCCCCGCTCATGACCGGCCGCATCGATTCAGAGAAGCTGCAGGCCCTGCTGAGCAGCGCCATCCACGCCGAGGATGTGGACGAGTGGTTCCTCTGCGGGCCTTTCGAGCTTGTCCAGCTGTGCCGCGACACCCTCGCTGCCCGCGGCGTGAAGCCCGAGCACGTGCGTTTCGAGCTTTTCACCACTGGCCGGCCGGACCGCCCTGAGGGTAATGCCGGCCGTCCCGTTGTGGAGGACGAGTCGAAGGAAACCTACAAGATCACGTTCAAACTGGACGGTTTGACCGGCGAGGTCGCCAGCCCCACGCATGCGCGCGAATCCATCCTCAACGCTGCGCTGCGTGTCCGTCCCGATGTTCCGTTCGCCTGTGCCGGCGGCGTCTGTGGAACCTGCCGCGCCAAGCTCGTCACAGGTACGGTGTCCATGGATGAGAACTACGCCCTGGAGCAGGACGAGCTGGACAAGGGCTACGTCCTCACCTGCCAGTCCCACCCCACCAGCGAAGAAGTTACTGTCGACTTCGACGTCTAAGGAGTCCCCATGATCGAGCTCTCCATTGCCAACGGCATCGCCGAAATTGTCCTCAATGCCCCCGAAAAGCTGAACTCGCTTAACGAGGACGCGCTCGCCGAACTCGATAAAGCGTACGACGACGCCGCTGCCGCCGCCTCGCGCGGCGAGGTGCGGGCCCTGCTGCTTCGCGGGGAGGGACGCGCCTTCTGTGCCGGCCGCGACATCGCAGGTGTTACGCCCGAGACCGACGACGCACAGGCTTACCTTGGCGGCCTGGTGGAGCCGCTGTTGAAGAAGATGGCTGCGTTCCCGGCACCCACCTTTGCCGCCGCGCATGGTGCTTGCCTGGGTGTCGGGCTGGGGTTGTTGCTGGCTACGGACGTTGTGTACGTGGCGGAGAATGCCAAGTTCGGTTCGCCCTTTGCCAAGCTGGGTGCCACCCTGGATTCAGGCGGGCACTGGTACTTCACCGAGCGTCTGGGCATGCACCGGACATTGGACCTGATCTATACGGCCGACCTGATTTCCGGTTCGGAGGCCGTGGCGCAGGGTATGTTCAGCCGCGCGATGCCGGACGACGCGTTGCTGGCCATGACCCGGGCGATCGTGGAACGGGTGGCAACAGGTGCCACCGGCGCGTTCGTTGCCTCGAAGGAACTCGTTGCCCACATCCGCGATCAGCGCCTTGGCCTGTGGGCATCCATGGCCGAGGAAAACACCGAGCAGGCACGGCTCTGCAAGACCGACGATTACGCCGAGGGCTTCCGCGCTTTCCAGGAAAAGCGGGCGCCGGTTTTCAAGGGGTGATCCCGAGTCCCTGTCATTGGACCAAATCCAGGACGGCGCGGAGGATGCTGTCGGTGTCGATCCCGTGGTAGCGGTAGACGTCCTCGAGGCCGCCCGCCTGGCCGAAGGTGTCTACGCCGAGGTTGCGGCTTTCGACGTGATGCACGCTGGCGAGGAACGCGAGCGTGTGGGGGTGGCCGTCGAGTACGGTGACCATAGGGACGGCGCGCCCGGAGGGCAGGATTTGATCCAGGATCCAGGACGGTGCGTCCGGGTTCTGTCCATTGCGGCCCTGCAGTGCGTCGTAGAGCAGACCGGGGCTCGTCACGCATATGACGTCCACGGGGATGCCTTGGGCGGCGAGTCGCTCGGAGGCTGCAACCGCTTCCGGGACCATGGCGCCCATGGCGACGATCGTCGCGAACGGTGTCGCGGCCGTGCGCAGCATGTAGCCACCAGCGACCACTTGGCGACGGCGACGCTCACGGGCGGCGGGATCTTCCGGGACGGCGGCCAGTTGCTGATCGACGGGTTTTGTGGACAGCCTCAGGTAGGCGGATTTTCCGTCCGGTCGTCCGAGTTGGGACATGGAGGCGAGCAGCGTCCACTCGACGTCGATGGCGAAGGCCGGTTCGTAGCTGGTGCAGCCGGGTTGTTCAAGGCCGATGGACGGCGTCTTGATGGACTGGTGCGCACCGCCTTCGGGTGCGAGCGTAACACCCGACGGTGTGCCCACCAGGATCGACTGGCCGCCGGCGTAGATGCCGTAGGCCCATGGTTCCAGGGCACGCTCGACGAACGGGTCATAGAGTACTCCGATTGGGAACAGTGGCTGGCCCCAGCGGCTCCATGTTGCGCCGAGTTCCCCCAGAAGGCTGACAAGGTTCACCTCGGCTATGCCGAGTTCGATGTGCTGTCCAGTGGGCTTTTCACGCCAGTGCATGACGGTTTCGGTGTCGTCGCTGAACCAGTTGGGGCGCTCTTCCACAGACCATACGCCCACCTTGTTCAGCCAGCCGGCGAGGTTGGTGCTGGAACTTACGTCCGGACTGACAGTGACCAGTCGGCGGGCGACGGCGGGCGCTGCACGGGTGACGTCCAGCAGGGTGCGGCCCAGGGCTGCCTGCGTGGTCGCCGTGCCTGAGGGCGTCCTGCCGAAATCCGACGGTACTGCGGGCGGGGCAACAGCAGGTTCAGGGGTGCGCCGGAGGGTTTCCGCTATGGTTCGTACCAGCTGCCCCTCGGGGCTCACGGGATCGAACCGCGTCCACGGTGAGTCCGGGTTTTCGCCCATTCTGTCTGCTAGCTGGCGGTACTGATCGATGGTCAGCAGCGAGGAGTGGTTCTGCGGATGGCCCTCGGTGGGCAGTTCGTTGCCCTTGACGGTGTAGGCGATGATGACGGTGGGACGGGTGTCATCGATCTGGGAGTATGCCTCGCGCAACGCGGCAAGGTCGTGCCCGCCCAGGTTCCTGATGGCCTGTGTCAGGGTCTGGTCCTCGACGCCGGCAATAAGTTCCGCGATGGCCGCGCCACCTGCGCCCTCACCGGGGAGCCGGCGGCGCAGTTCCTCAGCGGAGCAGCGCAGGAGCCGCTGGTATTCGGGGTTGGACATGTCAACAATGCGCTGACGGAGCGCTTCGCCTCCCGTCCTGGCCATGAGATTTTCCAAGAGATGCCCGAAGCGCACGGTGATGACCTGCCAGCCAGCCGCCGCGAAGAGACGCTCGATCTTGCCTGCGGCAATGTTTGGCACCACCCGGTCAAGGGACTGCCTGTTCAGGTCTACGATCCAGACGATCTCACCAAGATCCGCAACGTTCGAGTCCAGCACGGCCTCCCAGACGGCCCCCTCGTCCAATTCCGCGTCGCCGACGAGCGAGTACTGGCGCCCACGATTCGGTGTGCCGCTCACGGTTTCGATGTATCGCCGCGAAATGGCACCCCAGATGGGCGCGGTGGCCCCAATCCCCACTGAGCCTGTGGAGTAGTCAACGGGATCCGGGTCCTTGGCACGGCTGGGGTAGCTCTGCAGCCCGCCGAACTCGCGCAGCGTTGTGAGGTACTTTTCATCCAGGCTACCCAGCAGATAGTTGATGCTGTGGAGCACCGGCGAGGCGTGAGGCTTCACAGAGACACGGTCTTCGGCGCGAAGCTGCCCGAACCAGAGCGAGGTCATGATCGTGGCAATGGAGGCACTCGAGGCCTGATGGCCGCCCACCTTGATGCCGGATGCGTTCGGCCGCACCTTGTTTGCGTGGTGGATGATGGATGTCGCAAGCCACAGGACTCGGCGTTCTATCGCAGCAAGTGCGTCCAGTTGGGGGTCGTCGAAGGTCGAGGCGGTCTTCGCCGCCAGGTCATCGCTGACTGGGCTCAGGTTCATTGGTTGCCTTAATGGGTGTGGTGGTCAGGTGGGTGCGAAGTGGCCGTAGGCCGCAGTGAGAGTGGCTACTGTGCGATCAGCCGGCCACGTTTGAGGACCCCAACAGGCATGGCGAGAGTGGTGATGTCCTGAAGGGGGTCCGCCTCCGTGACAATGAGATCGGCCCACAGGCCGGGTCGAATCCGACCCGCTTCCTTCTCCACGCCGAGCATGTCGGCGGCTTCACAGGTTGCAGACTTCAGTGCATGCTGTGCTGCCAGTCCGGCGTCGACATAGCGTTCCAGCTCGCGGGCAATGAGATCAAAGGTGACGTGCGCAGGGCCTGCGTCCGTGCCTGCCACGATCGACACACCGGAATGGAGGAACTCGGTCACGTTGGCAAACCGCGATTCCAATCGCGCCACCACATTGCGATCCTTCGGGTTGGACAGCACTTGGTGGCCCGCCCGCAATTGCCGGGAAACGATGTCTGCAGAAATGACGGTCGGCACAACGGGGATCCCGGCATCTGCCGCCCGGCGCAACAGCTCGCGATCGGGCACGCACTGTTCATCCGGCCCCAGCATGGAGGCGTGTTCCAACGAGTGCACGCCTGCCTCGATGCACGCCGCCATCGAGGAACTGGCATGGGCATGGGCCGCAGTCCTCATCCCATAGGAGCCGGCGATGACCACTGCTTCACGGAGCAGCGTGGGGTCGAATTCAAAGACGCTGGGACTGGTTCCGGGAGTCAAGCCGCCGCCGCTGGCCATGAGCTTGATCCAGGTGGCGCCGGCCGCGTGCTGTTCGGCGATGATTGTCTCGATGTCGTGACGGGTGCGTACCTCGCCGCCCATGTCGTGACCGTGCCCGCCCACGCGGCAGATGGGCGCACCACAATGAACCACTGTGGCGACGTCCGAAACCATACCGAGAGCTGCCCTCATGGGGGCCAGCAGATGCCTGGGTGTCCCGCAGTCCCGCACAGTGGTTGTCCCGGCACGAAGCGCAATCCGCGCATTTGCCACAACCTGCGCAATGATCTCATCATCGCTGCTGCTCTGATAAGTTCCCTTCGGATCGTCACCGCCATCGAAGGCCAGGTGAACATGGGCATCCATCAGTCCGGGAACCACAAAACTGCCCTTGAGATCCAGGACGCTGCCCATGCCCGGCTCACTGCCGGCATGAGTGATACGGGAGATCTGTCCTGCCTGGAGCCACACGTCGCTCAGGGAACCTGACGTACCCGACTCGGGATCAACAACACGCGCATTGAGCAGTACGGTGACGTCGTCACCTGTCCGGGCAGCCCGGCTGACGCTATACGGTAGGGGTCGGTCCCTCACGTCAAAGGTGATGGTCATGTCAGTTGCTCCTTTTGCTTACGTGCATCGAGTAGGTTTCGTCCAGCAATTCCCTGAGCGCGTCAGCGGCGAGGCGTACGTCTCCCGCGTCAACATCGAGATGGGTGACGGCACGAATCGTGGACGGGCCAAAAGCGCCCATGCGGACCCCGCTCTTCTGAAGCAGGCGGTCCACCAGCGCTGCTGCGGTGACGGGGAAATCGACCAGGTCAAAGAGGACAATATTTGTCTGAACCGTTAGCGGGTCGATCGAGATGTGAGGGTTGACGGCAAGCAGCTCCGCCAGCAGGCGGGCATTCGCGTGATCATCTGCCAGCCTGTCCACGTTGTTGCGGAGGGCAAAAGTACCCGCTGCCGCCACAATGCCTGATTGACGCATGGAGCCACCCCACCGTTGCTTGAGCCGCCACGCCTCATTGATGAAATCAGCGTCGCCGGCCAGCACTGCTCCCATTGGAGCGCCCAGGCCCTTGCTGAGGTCCAGCCAGACTGAATCAAACGGGGCACAAAAGTCGTGGGCCGATACGCCGGTGGACACCACCGCATTGAGCAGGCGGGCGCCATCCATGTGGGTTTGGATCCGGTGGGCCCGTGCCACATTCGTCACAGACGTGATGCCCTCCAGCGACCAGCAGGTGCCGCCTCCGAGATTGGACGGCTGCTCAATGGAGAGCACCGCATTACGGGCCGATGACCTGCCCTCAGGGCGGAGTGCCGCTTCAAGCTGGGCAACCGAGAACACGCCACGATCTGCCCTGATTGGCCTGTACATAGCTCCGGCCAAGGCGGGGGCCCCGGTTTCCTCATGGCACAGTGAGTGCGCGCTCTCGTCAACAAGAATCGCATCGCCAGGCCGGCAGTGCAGTGCATAGGCGATCTGGTTGCACATCGTCCCTGATGGCAGGAAGACTGCCTCGTCCTTGCCCAGAAGCTCCCGTGCCAGGGCAACCAGCTCGTTGGTGGAGGGGTCTTCACCCTTTTGTTCATCCCCAACCTCGGCGTTTGCCATGGCCCGCCGCATGGCCTCTGTTGGCCGGGTAATAGTGTCGCTGAACAGATCGATCCTGATGGGGTAGCTTGACCCGACGGGAATCAATGTGCGGCCTTGGGTAGCTTGGCAGTGCGGGGCTGGAACAACTTGTAGCCGTCCCGTGGAATGCCTACACGCACGTGGGAGGAGTCCGTGCGCTCGCGGGTTTCGACCACCAGGGCCTGCTCGCCGACGCCTACCCTGTACCGGAAGTGATGGCCGTGATATGACCTCTCGAGGACGGGTCCATTGACAGTCATTTCGTAGCCGTCAGACGATGCATCGTCAGGCAACAACGCCAGCGCTTCCGGCCGAACGGCAACCACGACGCCGTCGGAACCAATCGAGGATGGTACGTTGATCGCTTGGTCCAGCCCGTCGATCTTGATCGTCACGATCCCCTTTGAGCGGGCGATCACTGTTCCCTCCAGCAGGTTGCTGGTGCCAACGAAATCGGCAACGAAGAGATCGGCTGGATCGTTATAGATCTGCTCCGGCGTACCAACTTGGCGCACGGTTCCGGCTGACATGACCGCAATCTTGTCGCTCATTGCCAGGGCTTCGTCTTGATCGTGCGTCACAAAAACCGTGGTGACGCCAATCTTGCGTTGTAACTGAAGCAACCAATCGCGGGTGCGTTCACGCAGCTTGGCATCAAGATTGGAAAACGGCTCGTCAAGGAGCAGCAAGCGCGGAGGGAATGCCAACGCGCGTGCCAGCGCCACACGCTGTTGCTGGCCGCCGGAGAGCTGATGCGGATAGCGGTCTGCATGATCGGCGAGGTCAACCAGCTCAAGCACTTCCTCGACGCGTCGGCGGAGTGCCTCGGACTTGTAGCGTCGGAGCCGCAGCGGATAGCCGACGTTGTCGCGGACCTTCATGTGCGGCCACACGGCATAAGACTGGAAAACAACGCCGCAATCGCGGCGTTCCGGCGGCAGGAATGCGGAGGAGTCATGGTTGAACAAGGTCTGGTCGCCCACAACAATACTGCCGCCGTCCGGCTTGAGCAGTCCTGCGATGGACCAGAGTGTTGTGGACTTGCCGCAGCCGCTTGGGCCCAGCAACGTCAGGATCTGCCCGTCGGAAGCGGTCACCGACACGTTGTCCAGGACCGTCAGACGGCCAAACTTCTTGGTGAGATTGGTGATAACCAGATCAGACATTAGGGCGAACTCCAAACAGAATGCGTCCTGCGCCCAGGACAGCTGCGGTGATGACGAGTTGGATGACTCCGAGGGCGGCGACGGTGCCGCCGAGGCCATTTGCTGCGATTTGAAGCATGGCCAGTCCCAGAACCTGGGTTTCGGGGGTCACCAGGAAAACTGCGGCGTCGGCTTCGTTGAGCATTGCTACAAACAGCAGGACAAATGAGATGCCCATGGCCGGCCTTAGCAGGCTGAGAATGATGGTGCGCATCGCCGTCCACCAATCCGCCCCGGCCGAGCGTGCGGCGCGGTCCAGGTCCGCACCCAGCGCGGCAAGCGATGGATAGAACGCGGCATAGCCCATGGCGAGCGCGCGGACCCCGAAGGCGATTCCGACCGCCCAAAGCGTGGCTCTGAAGGTCCCGGAGTGGTCCAGGATGGCAAACGTCCAGAAGAAGGCCATGCCGGTGATCAAGCCTGGGACGGCCCGGGGATACAGCACGATGTGCTCCAAGGATCCGCGGAACCGAAAGTTGGAACGGTGGGCAACCAGTGCGATGACGGAAATGCAAGCGGTGGCAATGGCGGCGCCAACTGTGGCAATTAACAAGCTGTTGCCGATCGCTCCGGTGTAGAGCGGGTTGGTCAAAATCGCTGAGAAGTTCTCCAGTGTCAGCACGCTGAACGGGTTGATTGCCGGGGTCAGAAGGGCGGTGACAGAGGCGAGAATGACCCCGCTGAGCGGCACCAGGGTTGCACAGCCCAGAACAACTCCGATGACTGCGGACAGCAGCCAGCCGAAGGGGCCCAACCTAACAACGTTCGCCGGTCTGGATGACTTTCCACCGGTCGTGGTAAAGCGGGCGAGGTCACCGGCCAAGCGGTTGCGCAGCAACAGCAACAGAGTGACGGCGAGCAACAACATGACGGCTCCTGCAGGCAGAACTCCGCCACCGGCGTCGGCGCTTCCGGTCCACTGCCGGTACAGGTAAGTGGACATCATGTTGATGTTCTTTGAAGTACCAAGGATGAGCGGAATACCCAGCGTTTCCAGCGCCAACGCGAAGACCAGCAGTCCGGAGTTCAGCAACGCCGGGCGCAGCAACGGCAGAGTCACCGAGAGCAAGGCGCGGAGGGGACTAGCGCCAGCGCAGCGGGCGGCTTCCTCGAGTGTCGAATCGCCTGAGGACAGTGTCCCCCGGGCAAAGAGATAGACCACCGGCGAGCCAAGGACCGTACCCATGACCACCATTCCTGCAACACTGTAGAGGTCAAAGGGAACAGTGAAGGGTGTGTACTCCTCAAGCAGATGGGTGGCGTATCCGTTCTTCGACCACATCGACTGCCACCCGACGATGAGCACCAGTCCAGGCAGGACCAAAGGCAGGACAATCAGGGCTGAATAGATCCTCCGCAACGGGACGTCGGTGCGGGCTACCAACAAGGCCACGGTGGTTCCAACCACAACTGAGCCGATGGTGGCGAAGACCGCGAACTGCAGGCTGTTGACGACGGCTGACCACCAGAGGGGGTCAGTGGCCAGTTTGCGGAAGTTGTCCAGCGTACCGTTGCCGCCGGACTCATAGAGCGGGGTGGACCAGAGCGAAGACCAGACGATCGGCACGATCGGACCGAGGATCAATAGGAGAGCGAGGACCCAGACGCCGTAGTGGATGGCTCTCTCCGGCAGCCATGCCCGCTTGATATTCCCTATACCGGGCGGCGGTGACGGTGCCTTGGGGCCTGTGAGTGTTGAGCTGCTCATCGCCCGAATGCTTCTTTCCAGCGGTTCTTGAAGGCCGGTGCATCCGTAACCAGGGCCTGGTCCCACTTGGCGATGTTGATGTTCTCCGCACCCAGCTGCGCAGTTACCTTGGCCAAGTTCACTGGGCAGTCCACCCCGTCCAGGTAGGGTGCGAACCCGCCGGCGCAACCGGCCGTTTGGCCGGCCTTGTCAATCAGGAAGTTCACAAACACTTTGGCCGCATTGGGTGACTTTCCCCCGGTGGTCGCTCCGGCTCCACGGGGCATGAAGGGTGTTCCATCTGCGAAGAACTTGTAGTTCAGCACCTTCGCGGCAGCGCCGGTGATGAGTGGCCGGGTTGCGCCGGACTGGAAGTAGGACATGGTGTACTCGCCCTGCAGGAGTTTGTTGTACATCGGCCCTGCACTGGCTTCGACCTTGGTGTTTTGTCCGAGTTGCTCCAAAACCTTCCAACCAGCCTCTCCCGCCTTGGCTATGTATGCGTGATTAACCGTGTAGCCAAACTCCGTAGTGCCGTCATAGGTGACGATCTTGCCTGTGAGTTTGGGGTCGCTGGACATCTTGGCGAGTGCTTCAAGGGAATCGGGTTGTTCGGATTCGGGCAGGAGGGTGGTGTTGATCAGTGCCATGACAGGGTTCAGTTCCATTGCGAAGACCCCGGGGGCGAGTTTCGCGAAGTCGGGCAGCGGCGCGGCAGCAGGTGGTGTGAAGTCCTGGATGTCACCACGTTTGACCAGATCAAGGAAGTTCGCGCCTTGGAGGCTGACAATGACGTCCGCGGTCTTTCCGCCCGTGGCCTTCTCGTTGAGGTACCGCTGGAAGCTCTCGGTTCCACCCAGGCTGATGTAGCTGGTCTTGATATCCGGATATTGGTTCTGGAAAGCAGTCAGGACCGGTTTCATGGACGCCTCATTCGCCTCGCCGTAAACCAGCAGCGAGCCTTCCTTGGAGGCGGCGTCGAGGATTCCCGGATCCATTGCCGCTGCGGTCGGAATGTCCGTCTTGACGGCATAGGCATTGGGGGTGTCACTCCCGGTGCTGCAGCCTGTCAGGCTGGCGAAGCCGCAAAGTGCAGCAACAGCGACTATTGCACGTCGTTTCATGTGGGACTCCTTTGTCACGGGACGGTGCTTTGGGTTGGGACGGTGCTTTGGGTTGGGACGGTGCATTTGGTTTGGGACGGTGCTTTGGGTTGGGACGGTGCTTTGGGTTGCGGCAGGTGTTTCTCTGGGTCTAGCGCGCCGACCTGGCGTCCCGTAAGTGAATACGCATCGGCCGCCGGGATGCTCCGGCCGGTGCTCGCATTGCGGGGAACCTTCGGGTCTCCCGCTACGGTGAGGCACTGCTATCTGGCGACAACTGGCTTATCCGTAAGTGAATTGCAGTGTTTCGCGGGTTGTTCTTAAACTTTGGCACGTGGCGGGCTATTGCGCAATAAGTGAATCTGACTAATATTATGAGCATGAACAAGTCCTCCATCGCCCCGGAGCGTGGCACCAGGCCGCGGAACCGGCGCGCGCTGATACTTGCTGCGGCGGGTGACCTCTTCGCGCAGAAGGGATACGCGCAAGTGAGTATGACCGATGTGGCCAAAGCCATGGCGGTTCAGCCATCCGCCCTTTACCGACATTTCCCGAGCAAGGGCGAGCTGCTTCGCGAGGCAGTTGTGGCAAGCCTCCAGCCCGTTTTGGATAGCGTTACCCAGACCCCGGACGGCGACCTCGAACAGTTGATCACGGCGCTCGGCCGGGCAGTTCTTCAGCACCGGGAAAACGGCGTGCTGTGGGAGCGTGAATCCCGCCACCTCCCGCCTGCCACCCGCTTCGATATTGCCAGCGGCGTCAAGTTCGCCATCAGCAGCAAACTGCAGTCCGGCAGCTATGCGCTGCCCGCTTCCGAGGCTGACCTGCGGGCTTGGGCCATGTTTGCTGTGATGATCAGTGTGTCGTGGAACCCTAACCGGCTCTCGCGGGTGGATGAAGAACTCCAACTGGCCATGCTCGCCCGCACAGTACTCGTCATGCCATTGCCCCCGATTGAAGCGTCGGTGAATCACCGGCGCGCGTCGATTGCCATGCCGCGTAGCCGCCGTGAGGCACTGCTGGCTGCCTCAATCCGACAGTTCGCCGCGTTTGGGTTTGAAGCCGTGAGTCTTGACGATATCGGCGCCGAAGTTGGAGTCGCGGGTCCCAGCATTTACCGCCATTTCGACAGCAAGGCGGAAATGCTTGCCGCAGCACTGCATCGCGCCACAGAGGTGCGGTGGATGGACATGTGGCGGGCTCTCTCTGAAGCCGCTGATGCATCTGAGGCACTCCAGCGCATTCTTTCGTCGTACATTGCTTTCTCGTTGGGCAGCCCGGAATTCCTGCAATTGGCCGTGTCTGAACGTCCGCACCTTCCCGAGCGGGACTTGCAGAGCTTAATGGAGGCGCAGGGCGACTACGTCACCGATCTGGCCTCGCTGGTTGAGGACGTTTACCCGGGTGCCGATCAAGAGGTGGTCAGGACCCGGGTGAAAGCGGCCCTGCACGTGATCAGCAGCGTTGTCCGCACTCCATTCCTGCGGGACATCCGAGGCATCCAGGAAATTCTCGAAAACATCGCCTGGGGTCTCATTGCACCCGCAACCACCTGAGGGCTTGTCATGAGTACACGCCTAAGTAGTTAGCGCGCCGAATCGGATAGGCCACATTCACCGCTGGCCGATCTTCCAGACGCATCACTCTCACCAAAATGAAGTCTTGCCCGGAAATCATCTCAGCAATAAGATAATGACTACTGAAGTAATCTGCCCTGGTGGCATCAGCGCAATATGCTCGCCGGTCTGACCACGAGGAGATCGGCTGGCGGTGCTGGTGACAAATGCTGAGGCCTCGATCATCGCCTATGACCCAAAGGCTTCCCCTGCTGGCGAACCTGGGCTGCACGTCTGGACGATCATTGCACCGATCGTCCATCCACTCCGTCAATAAAGGAATCGAATGAAGCCGGTAACCCGCAGGATCGGAATAATCGGACATGGAGCCATTGGGGCTCGTGTCGCTGCTGACATTGCCGCTGGAAAAGTCAAGGGGGCCACCCTTGAGGCAATCATCAGCCGCACGGCCATACAAAACGCGCCGGCGGCGCAGGTGGAGATAGCAGAGGCGTTGGAGCGCTGCGACCTGCTGGTTGAATGTGCGGGCCAGGAGGCCCTGATCGAGCATGGCGAGGCTGTGCTTTCTGCGGGCGTAGATCTGCTCGCTACATCGCTCGGGGCGCTTGCGGACCCACACCTCTCACAGCGATTGCTCTCCGCAGGCCCTGGCAGGCTTTTCTTGACCTCGGGTTCCATAGGTGGCCTGGATCTGTTGGCGTCGGGCGCCCGCGCAACGGGCTATGACGCCGTCAGGATAACCACAACCAAGCTCCCGGGTTCCCTGATTCAGCCGTGGATGGACGAGGTTGAGGCTGATCGCATTCGGAAGACGGCCGGCCCCATCGAGATCTTTGCTGGGTCCGCCGCCCGAGCCACACAATTGTTTCCAAAGTCGCTCAACGTGGCAGCCGCCGTCGCCCTGGCGGTAGACGACTGGGACTCTGTGGCTGTGTCTGTACGAGCCGACCCGGCGGCCGAGCTTACTACGCACTTGATCGAGGCTTCAGGAAACAGCGGGAATTACCGCTTTGAAATCCGCAACAAAGTATCGCCGCAAAACCCGCGCACCAGCGGCGTTGTCCCGTTCGCTGTGCTCCGGTCCTTGGAACTGATCGTCGGCGCGCGCGGTGGAATGATCTAAGTTCCTCCTTCCCTGCGGCACCCCTTCCCACATCGATATCCTTGGGTATGAGCGAAATTGCGCATGCCACTATCACGTTTGAGGGCTATTTCGCCCGGGACTTGCCCGAGATGGCTATTCCTTGGCGGGCGGAGGAGGCTCCGGACCCGCAGCTTCTCATGCTCAACGAGGCCCTCGCCGTCGAGCTTGGTCTTGATCCGGTTCTTCTCCAGGGACCGGAGGGTATACGGCTGCTGATCGGTAATGCCATCCCGAGGACTCGAGTCCCGTGGCTCAGGCGTACTCGGGACACCAGTTCGGTTGGTACTCACCCCGATTGGGGGACGGGCGTGCCCTCCTGCTGGGTGAGATCGCCGGCGCTGACGGGAGGCTCCGCGACGTCCACCTCAAGGGCTCGGGCCGGACGCCCTTTGCCCGGAACGGTGACGGCCAGGCGGTGGTTGGTCCCATGCTGCGCGAGTACATCGTGAGTGAGTCGATGCATGCTTTGGGCATTCCCACTACGAGGTCCCTTGCCGTCGTCGCGACGGGCCGCCCGGTTCAGCGCGAGACTCTCCTGCCGGGCGCCGTCCTGACGCGGGTTGCCAGCAGCCATCTGCGGGTAGGCAGTTTCCAATACGCCAGGGCCACCAATGACATGGATCTGTTGCGCCGCCTTGCCGACCATGCGATCGAACGCCACCACCCGTCGTCGGAAGCGGAAGCCAACCGGTACCTTGGCCTCCTCCAGGACGTCATATCGGTCCAAGCGAAACTGGTGGCCCAGTGGATGCTCATCGGATTCGTGCACGGTGTCATGAATACCGACAACATGACAATCTCTGGCGAAACCATCGACTACGGTCCATGCGCCTTCATGGAAGGCTTCGACCCCGGAGTGGTATACAGCTCCATCGATGAAACAGGACGTTATGCCTACCGCAACCAACCGCTGGTTGCGGAGTGGAACCTTGCCCGTTTCGCCGAATCAATCGCGCCTCTCATCCACGAGGATGAGGAGCAGGCGGTGACCCTTGCCGTCGAGGCACTCAACGGGTTCCGCGAGCAGTACAGCGCCACATGGTTCAACGGCATGAGGGCCAAGCTTGGGCTACCTGAGGTAATTGACGACGGCGTTGCCTCACCTTTGGTGGATGACCTGCTTGAGCTGGTTCAGGAGTCACGGGCGGACTACACATCGTTCTTCCAAAGCCTCAGTAAGGCAGCCCGCGGGGAGGTTGAACCCGCCCGCCGCATGATCCTTGACCTGGCAGCGTTCGATGCATGGCTGGAACGTTGGCAGGCTGTGACGCCGGATGCTGACGCCATGGACCGGGTCAACCCGATCTATATCCCACGCAACCACTTGGTGGAAGAAGCGCTCACTGCGGCAACAGAGGGGGACATGGGCCCGACGGAACGGTTGATCGAAGCAGTAGCTTCCCCGTACAGCGAGCGCCCGGGCTTGGAAAAGTACGCCGCGCCTGCGCCGGAGAGCTTCGGCCCCTACCGGACCTTCTGCGGCACGTAAAGACCGGATAAAGCGATTGTGGCGAGACCCCTCCCAGTAGGGGTCGCGCTCCTCCTCATCTATTGTCCTACCTGCCCGCACGTGCCGTTGAGCTTGAAGTCAGACCACGCTGGACTTGTGAAATCGGTGAATCCCTTCGTCGTGGCTGACAGGGACGCGAGATCACTGTTGGTGGAGTGGTTGCCATATCCTGGGGTCACGCCCGGAACCTCGGCAACGTCTCCCAACGGATGGTTGTCAAAAGCGGTTTGGCTGGCACAGTCGAACGATTCGACGATGGGGTGGATTGTTGCTGACGCAGCCGGTGCGAGTCCTAGAGTTCCCGCGAATGCGATGCCGATAACTGCGAGTGATTTTGTCGTCAGCTTCATGGTTCTCTCCTCCGAAGACAGGAGCGTCGGGCGGCGCCCCGAGCACCATTAAGCTCTCGCCCAGGAGGCATGGCAATAGGGCGAACATTCCCCCCGGGCCTGGAGGGATCCAAGCGCGCGAATCGTGCTTGCAAGCGCTTGCGTTAACTTCGTCATGGCACTACCGTCGTTCTCATGCCCTCAACAGTGGAAGCGGTCGCCGAACTCGCTAATGTGTCTGTATCCACCGTTTCGCGTGCCTTACGGGATGTCCCTGGTGTTTCACCTGACACGCGCAAGCGCGTGCAAAGAATCGCTAAAGAACTCGGCTATGTTCCATCGCTTGCCGGCTCCCGCCTGGCAACTGGCAGGACGGGAGCCATCGCGATTGTTACCCCTAACCTTTCCAAATGGTTCTTCGGCCAGGTGCTTGCGTCGGCGGGGCGGATTCTTCGCGAGGCCGGCTTTGACGTCTTGTTGTACGAACTCGCAGACGCCCCGGCGCGGCAGCGCTTCTTCGCTGGATCGAGCCTCGCCGGAAGGGCAGACGGCGTGCTGATCTTTGCCTTGCAACCGACTCCGGAGGAGCTTGCCACTCTTGAAGCCCAGAACCTGCCAGTTGCGTTCTTGGGCTCCGGGGTTCCGGGCCGCTCCGGTGTTCGAGTGGACGACCGAGCAGCTGGACGCGCAGCTGTGCGGCATCTGCTCAACCTGGGGCACGATCGGATCGCCTTCGTCGGAATCCGCGAGGCGGCGGACAGCATGCTTGGAGGCATCCCGCCAGCCGAGCGTTTGAAGGGCTACCGTGAAGCCCTGGCTGAGGCAGGGCTGGAGCCCACTCAAGACCTTGAAGTCCACGAGGAAAATACAACGGCCGGCGGATCAAGGGCCATGGCCCGGCTGTTGTGCACGGAAGTGGCTCCTACTGCTGTCTTCGTGGCGTCCGACGAGATGGCTTTCGGCGTGCTGCGCACCCTAAAAGCCGGGGGAATCGACGTTCCGGGTGACATGTCGGTTATTGGGTTCGATAATCACGAGCTCTCCGAGATTCTTGACCTGACCACCATGGACCATGCGGTCGCCATGCAGGGATCTGAAACTGCGCGCCGGCTGCTGGCTTTGATCACGCCCGACGCCGGTGCGGAGCCGGATTTGGTGTTGTCGGCGCAACTGGTTGTTCGCGGTACTACAGCGCCGCCATTTCCCTTGCGTGGCAGGCGAACTGTCACGCCACGCACTTAAGAACCACACCTAGCGAAGAGGATTCAAACCATGGAATATCGCAAGCTTGGCGCCTCCGGCATGTACGTCAGCGAACTGGCCTACGGCAACTGGGTCACCCACGGAGAACAGATCGACCAGGACGCGGCGACATCGTGCGTAAGGCAAGCACTGGATCTTGGGATCACCACCTTCGATACTGCCGACGCTTACGCGGGAACCCGGGCAGAATCGGCCTTGGGCGAGGCCCTCAAGGGAGTCCGACGTGAAGGCTTGGAGATTTTCACCAAGGTCTACTTTCCTACAGGAGAGGGAAAGAACGATCGCGGGCTCTCTCGAAAGCACGTGATGGAGTCAATCAACGGCTCGTTGCGCAGGCTCGGTACGGATTACGTTGACCTCTACCAAGCTCACCGCTACGACTATGAGACGCCGCTTGAGGAGACGATGCAGGCATTTGCGGACATTGTCCGGGCAGGCAAGGCACTCTACATCGGTGTTTCCGAATGGACGCCGGACGAGATCCGGGCTGGCGCCAAACTCGCCAAAGACCTTGGCATCGGCCTGATTTCGAACCAACCCCAGTACTCAATGCTGTGGCGGGTCATCGAGGAGGAAGTCGTTCCCACCAGTGAGGAGCTGGGCTTGGGGCAGATTTGCTGGTCCCCGTTGGCCCAGGGCGTCCTTACAGGAAAGTACATTCCCGGCAACGCTGCGCCCGCCGATTCGCGCTTCACCTCCGAGGACGGCGCCTTGAAAGACGACCACAAGTTCATGCGCCCGGAGGTACTGGAGAAGGTCCAGGCATTGCAGCCGATTGCCAATGAAGCAGGACTATCCATGGCCGCCTTGGCAGTGGCCTGGGTCCTGCAGAACAACAACGTAGCGGCGGCAATCGTTGGGGCGTCCAAGCCCGGTCAACTGGTGGACAACGCCACGGCGTCGGGCATGAAACTTGATGCTGAACTCCTCAGCAGAATTGATCAGGTCCTGGAGCCGGTCATCGAGCGGGACCCGGGGAAAGTCGAATCGTTCCTCACCCGCCCCTGAGCGCATTGCCATTTAGTCGCTCCTCAACCGCCGTTCGGAGCGATTTCAGATCCGGGAGGCTTCCGGCGCCATCGGTCGTTCGATAGATCCGGCAGCTCAGGGCGGGGCCTCCGAGGACGGGAAAGAGGTCCCGTCCGTCGAGCCGGAACGTTGGGGAGCCTCGGAACCCCAGCGAGGCCGCTTCCTCCTCGGAGTCCACCACTATCAGCACTAAGCCTCCGGAACTTCCGGCCAACCTCAGTGCCCGCTCGAAGAGGTCCTTAGCGGCCGCAGCATGGGGACAGTCCGGAATTGTCAGCAGTTCTGCGCCCATACCCGATTATCCAACATGACGAACATAGGTGAGCATCCATCAGCGGTGAGAGTTTGGCGCGCGGGACACGGTTGGCCAGGTCAAGCGCGTCGCCCTCGAACGTGGTTTGTGCTCTTCAATCACCGGGACATATCGATGCTGGTTCCCAATCCGTGAAGGACCGCAGCGTCGTACAGCAGGCGGCCGATGGCCAGGTCCAGCATCCCAATTCCCACCGAATTGAAGAGCGTAATATCGTCCTCGCTTTCGCGTCCCATCAAGCCGCCCGCGATGACTGCGCTGAGCTCACCCTCGACGTCGTCTATCGTTATGACGCCTTCGGCCACGGCCATCATGAGGTCGCCCGACTTCTCGATGGCCGTAGGCATGCTGTCCACGAACACACGTGACCGTCGCATCCCCTCCGAATCGATTTCCCGGTGGGTGGGACGTGGCCGGGCACCGACAGCATTGATGTGGAGTCCGGGACGGAACCACTCGCCACGAACCAAAGGCTCCACGGACGGCGTCAGGGTACAGAGCACGTCGGCTTCCGCCACAACTTGCTGGACACTGGAGGCCATTACCAATTCGATCGGGTGGTGCGCGGTCCTGGCCTCGAATGCCGCCACTGTAGACGCGCTTCGGGACCACACCACTACCTTCCGGATGGGAAGAACAGCCATCAACGCTTCAACGTGGGCAATGGCCAGGGCTCCTGCGCCCACCAGCCCCAGAGTTGAACTGTCAGGGCGGGCAAGGAACCTGCTGGCCACGGCGCTCGCGGCCGCAGTTCGAATTCGGGTGGGCACCCGCCCGTCCAAAAGTGCGAGTGTTTCGCCTGTCCGCCGATCAGCCAACAGGATACTGGAGCGCTGCGTGGGCAGCCCGTCCTCGCGGTTCGCGGGGATATCGGAAAGCAGCTTCACTGCCGCCAGCCCTTGGCTTTCTGCCAGTCCAGCCATGAGGAGGTAGCGCGCCTCCGACGACGGCAGGTGCAGGGATAGCGGACCGGGCTGAAGGGCAGTGCCGCGGGCGATGTCACCAAAACCGCGTTCGACGGCGGTAATGGTGTCGGTCATGCTGGCGAGGGATTCGAGTGTGGATGCTGTCAGGACAAGTGTCATGAGTGCCTCTGTGTCGGAATGGAAGGAGCTATGGGGTTGGGGCCGTTTGGGGACGGCGGGATGGAAGTCTTCCTTCCAACTGGGCAATGGCAGGAGCCCTGCTGTGCTCGATGTGGGCAACGGCCAAGGCAGAGGCCAGTTCTGCTTGCCCCATGCATATCGCCTGGCACAGTGCCCGGTGTTCCTGACAGAGCACCCCGGCGTCCTGTTGGACCACATTGCCGAAAAGCCAGCGCATGCGGTTGGCGACTGGCCTTATGACGGAGGTGAGCAGCTCATTGCCCGTCAGCCGGAAGATTTCGTCGTGAATGGCAATATTTGTCCGCGCCCGCAGTTCGGCGTCCTTGCTGTCGGTGAGCGACTCTGCAAGGGCCATGACCTTCAGCAACTGATCAGGGTCGGCGCCATCGGCTACCTGCCTGGCAGCAATGCTGGCTGCTGAGACTTCGATACTGAGCCTGATATCGAATACTTCATTGACGTCCTGAATGGTCATTTGTCGAACAACGGCACCGTGACGTGGCCCTGTGGTCGTGAAACCGTCGGCTTCGAGCTGAAGCAGGGCTTCCCGCACCGGCACACGGGAAACGTTGAGCTCGGAAGATAGCTCCCGCTCCCGGAGCCATGTCCCGGGCGTCAGGTCCCCGCTGATGATCCGGTCCCTGATGTGTAAATAGGCCAGAGTTGTACGTGACGCTGAAACTGGAACCTCGTCCACGGCTTCACGGTCTGTCATAGGGTGGTGTTCCTGTTCTGGTGGCGTGGGGTCCGGGCGCTGCCGGACCCCACGCTTTCACTTGACGTGGCGAAGGAAATTGGCTGTCCGCTCATTGGACGGATTGTCGAGTACCTGCGCCGCCGGTCCTGATTCCACAATCCGGCCTTCATCCATGAACACCACTCTGTCCGCGACCTCCCGGGCGAATCCGATTTCGTGGGTGACGATGATCATCGTCATCCCTTCCTCGGCAACCCGCTTCATGACCGCCAGGACGTCCCCCACCAATTCAGGGTCCAAGGCGCTGGTGGGTTCGTCGAACAACATCAGTTGCGGCTTCATGGCGAGGGCGCGGGCGATTGCCACGCGTTGCTGCTGTCCCCCTGATAGTTGGGCAGGGTAGGAGTCCCGTTTCAAGGCCAAGCCAACCTTGTCCAGGGCGTCGAGTCCCTGCTTGGTTGCCTCTGCCCTGGGCAGTCCCAGGACGCGTCGCGGACCATAGGTGACGTTTTGCAGGGCCGTCATGTGGTTGAAAAGATTGAAATGCTGGAAAACCATTCCAATCCTCTGGCGCATTTTCGCGGCCTCTTGTTCGGTATGTTCGTACAGCTGTCCCTTGTGCGTCTTGAAGCCCACGCGGTCGCCACCTACGTTGATGGTGCCGGACTCGATTGCTTCGAGCCCGTTGATGCACCTCAGCAGCGTGCTCTTGCCGGAGCCTGAGGGGCCGAGGACACAGACAATTTCACCGGGCTCCACCGTCATGTCCACTCCGCGAAGAATGTGGTTACGTCCAAGCCACTTGTTGATTTCCTGAGCCACCAACAACGGTGACTGGGTTTGAAGTACCGTCACGACGTTCCTGCCTTTTGGATGAGTGGGGTTTGCTGTTGGGCCACCGCTGCGCGGCCTGTGAAGAGTTGCCGAAAAGACATCCCCGACGCTCCGTCCGGGTTGAACTTCCGCTCCAGGAAGTATTGGCCCACGCTGGCGATGCTGACCAGGATGAGATACCAAGCTGTGGCGACGATGAGCAGGGGAACGATCTTGAAGTTTTGTCCGTAGATCAGCTGGGTTTGCGTGAGCAGATCGCTGCCGCCGATAGCCGAAACCAACGAGCTTGCCTTGAGCAGTCCGATGAATTGGTTGCCGGTGGGCGGAATGATCACCCGGATGGTCTGGGGCAACACGATGCGTCGAAGTGCCTGTCCCCGGGTGAGGCCAATGCTCAGTCCGGCCTCGGTTTGGCCTTTGTTGACGGAGATAATGCCGCCTCGGATGATCTCGGCCATGTAGCCGGATTCGGCCAGTGAGAGCGCACAAAGGCCTGCGGTGAAGCCTGATATCAATTGGTTCGTGTCCGTGCCCAGGATGGTGGGATAGAGCACGGCCAGGTTGAACCAGATGAGGATCTGCACAAGCAGGGGGACGCCTCTGAAGAACCAGACATAAAGCTTGCCCACTGCAGACGCCACACGATTTCTGCTCTGGCACATGAGGGCTACGCCGAAGGCGAGAACCACCGAGATCAGCATGCTGAAAACGGCGAGTTCCAACGTGACCGCTATGCCTTTGAGGATGGCTGGATGGAACATGAACTGGCCCACGCTGGCCCAGTCGAGCTTTTCATTGCCGGCCTGCGTCCAGCAGAACGCGCCAATGGTTGCGAGGATCAGGGCTGCAGTGGCCCATTGACCATACGGCTTTCGCCTTTTCGCCTTTTCTTTGAAGGCCACCACGGGTTGATCGGGATTGTGCCGGGGAATTGTTATGGGGGTTTTGGCTGCCGAACCCATTTTCGTCAGCGCTCCATTCTCAGTGGTCATTTGGCCAGGTTGATTCCGGGCTTCGGCAGGTCAATGACGGCAACGTCCCATTTCTTCAGGATCGCGTCATAGGTGCCGTCGGCGTGGATGGCTTCTGTTGCCTTCAGGAAGGCATCGCGCAGCTGCGGGGCCTGCTTGTTGAAGATCATGCCGAGGAAGACTTTTGCCTCGAAGTTCACTGGCACGGACTCCAGCTTTCCGCCGGTCTCCCTCTGCACCACAGACACGGCCATGTCGGGCCAGAACATCGCATCCACACGTCCGGAGGTAAGAGCCAGGTTTTTATCGCTTCCAGTGGGGAAGGTCACCAGTTCCGGGGCGGGCTTACCTTCGGCGGTGCACGCCTCAGCCATCAGTTTGACCAAGCGTTCATCGTCGTTGCCCTTGACCCCGCCAATCTTGATTCCGCAGCCGCCGTTTACCTCGCTGGTGATCTTCTTGGGGTTGCCTTTGGCCACCATGAAGACGGTTCCTGCCACCTGGTAATCCACGAAATCAACTTTTTCCTGGCGCCCGGGACGGTCCGTCATTCCAGCAATGGAGGCGTCAAACTTGCCGTTCTGCACGCCCACCAGAAGCTGGTCGAAGGGGACTTTCTGGTACGTGACCTTTAGGCCCAGCTTGGCAGCCATGGCATCCATCAGGTCAATATTGAAGCCTTTGACGCCGTCTTCGCCGATGGGTGTGTAGTTGGCGGGCTCAAAGTCCGGCTGGGTGCCGACGGTGATCGAGCCCTTTGCTTTGACGTCTGCGGGAAGCAGGTCACTTAGGGAGGCATTACCGCTTGCTGCCGGTTCCACCTTCGTAGCCGGCTGTGCGGCGCCACCACAGGCGGCGGTGCTTGCAAGTATGCCGACGAGAACTGTCGTTACAGCGACCTTTTTCCAGCATTCAGATACCTGGGGAGCAAAGTTCTTCATTGATCTATCTCCTAATAATTTGAAGGGAACTACATGGTCAAAAATGGGCAGCACGGAATAACCCGGGACGTGGGCCGCGGGTGGTGTGGGGAGCGTTTAGCGGATGGAAGCGGCCGGGATCAGGTCGCTGCGGGGCTCGTCGACAAACACGCCGTCAGCTGCCATGTGGTCCCAGATTCTTTGGACGACCTTGCCGGCTTTATGGACCAGGGCGGCCTCGTCAACGATAGTCAGGGCGCCGTCGCGGACCTGCCACTGGCCATCTGTCATGACATTCCTGACAGAGAGCCCGTTGGCGTACATGAGGTGGTTCAGCGGTTCGCGCGGCACGGTCCCGACGCCGACGAACATGCCACTGACGTCGATGCTCGTCAGGTCTGCTTTCGCTCCCACGGCGATGCGGCCGAGATCTTCACGGCCAAGTCCCCTCGCTCCGCCAAGCGTGGCTGCCTCGACGGCGGTCCAAATGGATGGGCGGACCATGGGCACAGGCGTGGAATCGCCGAGGAAATCGGCGCGGATGCGACCGTAGATGACGGCCATCTTCAGGTTCTCGATGTAGTCGTTGGAGTGGGTGTCCAAACCGATACCGGAATTGACGCCCGCTCCCAGTACTTCCGGCCACGGCCACTGCGCCGGCGTTACTCCCGCTCCCGTGCCGGAAGGGCAGTTGGCAAACGTGAAGCTGGAGTTCGCCAGAAGGGGGAGGTCACGCTCAAAGTCGATACCCAGCAGATGGGCGCCGAAGACGCGCACGGAACCATCGAAGATGCCCATGCTATGCAGCCACGGTATTTCATCCTGTCCCCACAGCCTGTTCATTGCTACCTTGTCGGGCTGAGGCGCCCGGCCATATCCGGCTTGAAGGTGAATGTGCAGTCCGTGCAGCTCTTGTGCTGCCGACTTCATTGCGGCAAAGGTTTCCGGTGTGTGCACTGCGTTGGTTGCCGGCGCCATCATCGGAAGGATTCGACCATCGTCAACTCCGTTGATGGTGCGGGCGTAGTCCAGGTTCTCTTGGATTTCCGCCAGGGTTTCGGGTACGGAATCGAACAACGCTTGATCGTCCGTCCCGCGTTTCCATATGGGCAGGATTCGCTTCATTCCCGGGACGGCGCCCGAGGGGTAGCCGCGGATCCCAAACTCGCGTGCAACCCGGACGTATGACTGCATTGAGCGGAGGCCCTTGGACATTTCCACTTGCGTGGTGCAGCCGCCGCGAAGAATTTCAGCCAGGTTCAATGCGGTCATAGTGTCCAGATCTTCGTCCGGAAGGTCTTCAAGGAGCACCATGGCTTTGAGGAATTGGCGCCCCTGCCGCAGCGGCGCTCCCTTGCTCATAGGGGTCAGGTTGCCTTCAACATAGCCTCGAGTGGCTGCTCCTCCAGCCACATGGCTGTGCATGGAGATCAGCCCGGGAAGGAGTAGCTGTCCCGGCATATCCACGCGCTCGTCAGTGCTGCCCGTGCGGGGCCTGACTGCCTCGATGCGACCGTTTTTGACCACTACCTCGTGGTCGGCCAGGAGGACCATCTCGTCATTGATGTGCGCCAAAAGCCAACTCGGGGCGAGGATCAGTGGGCGGCTTTGGTCGCGGAAGCCATCAGCTCCGAATCCTCTCATCGTCGCCAGCGCAGACTCGCGCTGGACTTTGCCCTCCAACAGCTCTGTTTGAGCCGCCTGGTTCCTGACTGTGCGGCTCTCTCCCTCGAGCCCCGCATCGCTTCCGCAGTTGGCACAGCCAGCTCCGGCCTGGTTCGAAACGACTTCTACTTCTGCCATTCGTCTTCCCTCATCGTCGAGGCATCCAGTCAAGTGGATGCCGAATAGCGCTGACGGTATACCAAACTCGAACGGAGCGTCAATAGGTTCAAGAAAAATCCACTGATTACCGCAATCAGTCCCAACTGTTGGGAGTCTTGGCATACCAACGAGGATCTTGCGCTCGCCTCACGACTCGTCTATCGTGGCTAGATAGTGAAATTATGACGATCGTCACAAAACTGATGGAGGAGGGTGGCTGCTGCCTGGCGGACAGGCTCGATCTGCAGCTAATGGAGACTCGATCTGCACCTAACGGGGGAGAGTGACCGTCACAGTGGTGCCAGAACCCGGCTGGCTGTTCAAACCGATCGTTCCCCCGTGGGCTTCGATGATGGCCTTGCTAAGTGGCAGCCCCAGGCCTGCCCCGGGTATTGCAGATTCCAGGGCCCGATCGGCTCTGAAGAACTTGGTGAAAGCTTCGTCTTGTTCTTGTTCGGTCATGCCGATTCCGTGATCACGGACGGAGAGCTCTACTTCGCCGTTGTTTCCCCGGAGACCGATGACCACACGGGTGCCCTCGGGGGAGAACTTGATCGCATTGGATAGCAACTGGTCAATGGCTTTGGAGAATTGACCGGGGTCCACGTCTGCAGCGACGTCGCCGTGGATCTGCACCGCAATCGCGATGCCTCTTGCGGCGGCCGAAGGCCGGGCGCTCCTAACCGACTCCTGAAGCAGCTCGGAGACGTTGGTCGGCCGGCGACGCAGTTCCAGGTCTTCGGATGCGACAAGGAGCAAATCATTGACAAGGGTCAGCAGGCGTTCCGCGTTCCGTTCGATGATGCCCATGAACGCGGGATTTGGCTGGCCGTCCAGTATTTCCAAGTAACCGAGGATGGACGTTAGCGGAGTCCGAAGTTCGTGGGAGATGGTGGCGACGAACTTGTCACGGGCTGTTTGTGCCTTCACCAGGGCTGTGACGTCGGTGAAAGCAATGATGGAACCCTTCAGCTTGCCCGCTTCGTCCAGGATCGGACGTGCGGCCGCCGAAAAGGTCCGTTGTTTCTCCCCATCGCCTACCCGGACCAGTCTGTTGGTGAAGCTTGCGCCCCGGACCGCAAGATCCGCGGGATTTCCGGGTTCTCCATCGGATTGACGAGGCCCAACAGTGAACGGGTTGATCGCCTCCGTCGACTCCTGAACCCACGTACGGTCGGCCCGAAGACGACGGTTGGTGAGAATGTCGGCCCCGTTTGTGTCCATTGCCCAGACGCCAACGTTGACCGTTTCAAGGACTGTATCCAATAGTTGGGCGTGCTCTTTGGTTGCACCATGGAGCCGCACTAATTCCCGGTCCTTGCGCTCCAACCTGTCGCTGTACCTGATCAGCCCGTGGGCAACAACATGTCCGGTGATGGCCAAACCAGCCATGATGGCAGGAAAGACAATCATGCGGATCAGCTCCGACCGTTCAACCTCGTGCCCCAACACGAACGGCGAAGCAACCGTGGCGCAGAGGGGCGCCAGAAGAGCCAGGGCCACGCGGACTTTGCTGGTGCTGACCGACAGCCAGATCACCGGGAAAGCCATGACTAGTCCCACAACGCTGAGAACCGGTCCGCCCACCTCACGCAGGAGTCCCAGAACGAGGCAATCCGATACGGGGATGAAGACGAAACTCCAACGGGGAAGACGGTTCCATGGAAGAACGAGGCATGCAGCCAGGATCACGACGTGCAGGAAAAGGACAAGGAAGAAGGCCGGGTGCAAGAGGGTGGTGGGGTTAAAGAGAACCGCCAGGAAAACTATCAGCGTTACGGTGACCATCAAGGGCAGCTGACACAACACAATCGCCTTGCGGGTTCCGATTCTGCTGAAGTAATCCTCCAACGGCAAGAAAACGCTATCCCCCATAGCCAAGCACCTTTCCGTCCGCCCACATTGGAAACCAGTCCTCTGCTGCCAAGCATAGTGATTGACGGAGCAGCAAAGGGAAGGCGCGGTGGCCGGGAAACACACAATCTTGTGGTCAGTTACGCCATGCCAGGACCAAGTACAAGGCAAGCAAGCAAGTAGTCGGGCCCGCCGGAAACGAGTACCGACTACTCGTGACGGCCCCTCCTGCAGACGATTCAATGGAGCACAGTGGATCTGAAATGACGTTTGTTGGAGGGGTTACGTTGAATACAGGAATGGAATCGGCAGCAATGTTCGCGGGCTCGCTGCCCGGGCTTCTCCTAATGTCCGTGGGACAAATAATGGTAGTTGTGTGCCTGTGCTTCGATATGGTGCGTGCGCTATCCGTGCCCAGTTCACGCCCCCGGTACGTGGCGAATACGATTTTCAGGACCTTGGCAGTGCCGTCCATCCTCGTGATGGGGATCAGCGCGCTCGCTGAAGCGGTCAACTGGTCGTGGATTCACGTGGCCATGAGCATGGCCGTGCTGGTGATGATCATCTTCCGCTGGCACTACGACAAGGATGAAGACAACTGGTGGAAGGGCAAGGGCAAGAAGTTGGCCCGGTGGGCGCGTAAGCAGCTCTCGCCACCACCCGTAGTTGCGCCCGCAATGGGCTGAGTAACCTGAAAAATAAGGCCTTGCCCCTGATGGGCACGGCCTTATTTTTGTGTGGGTAAAGCGAGGGAATTCCTAGGTTTAGCGCAGGAAATCCGCAGGTTCCAGAGGCTTTCCACAAGAAGTCCCAAGGACTCCGAAATGGGGTTCACTCCGTTGCTACGTTGTGAGGGAGCTGGTATCGGGCCAGCCCACATCTCCCCAACTCGCTCAGGAGTTTTCAAAATGTTTGCTACCTTCCGCACCATCGCATCCCGTGCCCGTCGTGAAGAGAACGGCGCTACCGCCGTCGAATACGGCATCATGGTTGCGCTCATCGCTGTGGTCATCATCGTGGCCGTAACCCTGCTCGGCGGAAACCTCGTCGAGACCTTCAACAGCTCAGCCTGTGCCGTCAAGGGCGGCACCTGGACCGCTACGACAGCCACCGTGGGCAATGTGCAGGGCGTCGCTGGCAGCTGCTCAAAGTAGTCCTGCTCACGGCGCGTACCCGGGTGGGTGGGTCGGTGGCCCCACCCACCCGTTCCTCTTTCCACTTTCGATAAGAAGGCAGATCCACATGCACAGGGCTTCAGAACGGGGTGCCGTAGCGGTCGAGTTCGCGTTGCTGGCACCGGTCCTGATCCTTTTGGTTCTGGGGATCATGGAATTCGGACGGGCCTACAACGCGCAGGTCTCGCTCACGAACGCTGCCCGCGAGGGCGTGCGCGTGATGTCGATCGCGAATGATCAATCGGCAGCCAGGACCGCGGCGAAAAACGCCGCTGTAACGCTGAATCCAAAGCTCGCAGATGCGAACTTCACCTTCAGTGCCACCAGTTGCACGTCCGGCGCGCAGATGTCCGTCACCGTCAAGTACACACTCAGCACCCTCACGGGAATCGCAGGACCGTTCCCGATGCAAGGCGTAGGGGTGATGGTATGTGGCGGATAAAGGGCAATGACGACGGCGAACGCGGGGCCGTTGCGGTCCTCATAGCTCTGATTCTGGTGGCGCTGCTTGGCTTTGCCGCTCTCGCTGTGGATGCTGGAATGCTCTACTCGGAAAAGGCGCAAGCGCAGAATGGATCCGATGCCGCGGCCCTGGCCGTGGCGGAGAAGTGCGCCGCCAGTACCAGTGACCCGAATTGCTCGACTACGTCCCAGATCGCCAAGGACATGGCCAACAAGAATGCTGTGGACGGCCTTGGAAACATCAACTCGGTTAACCTTGATCTGACTAACCGGAAGGTAACCGTGTCCGCCGGCTCCCAGCAAGCCGGTGGCGCTCCAAATGCCGTTTCGCTTGTGTTTGGCCGTGTCCTAGGCATGAATTCCGCGGACGTTGTGGCTTCCTCGACCGTTCAGTGGGGCAGTCCTCGTGCTGGAACAACTCCATTTCCCCTCGCGTTTTCGATCTGCCAGGTGCAAGGGTACGTTGGCGGTGTCCAGCAGCTTTTGCAGGCTCACGGTACCGGCGCCAACCCCAGCTGCAACTACGGGCCTTCAGGCGCGGCAGTAGAGGGCGGATTCGGATGGACTGTCCAGGATCCTGGGGTGTGCGGTGGCACCATTGACCTGGCGCTGAGCGAAGGCGGCAGCGCTCCCGGGAACAGTGTCCCGCCAAACTGTGCAAACACACTCAACAAGTGGGCCGCCAGCATCAATGCCGGAAAAGACATCATTGTGCTGCTTCCGGTCTTCAATTCCGTTACCGGCACAGGCAGCGGAGCCATTTACCACTTGGTCTCGTTTGCAGCCTTCAAGGTGACGGGATGGAAGTTCAGCGGCGGCAGCAGCCTACCGGACACCTTCCATAACGAGAGTCCCTATGTTTCCTCCTCGCTGTCCTGTACGGGAAATTGCCGGGGGATTGTGGGGAGATTCGTCAAATATGTATCGCTTGCGGATGGCTATTCATTGGGACCTGTGGATGCCAATGGAGTCACCGTAGTGCGCCTGACCAACTAGCCTTTCCATTTTTTTCAGCACAGGAGTGTTAAGTGAAATCACGCTTATTGGCAGGATCGGCAGCAGCGCTGCTGGCGGTCATAGGGGTGATCCTCGTGTTCGTCTACGCGCAGGGCGCGGATCAACGCGCTGTCCAGAATCTTGCGCCTGTTGAAGTCTTGATGGTCAAGGCTCCGATTCCCGCCGGCACACCGGTAGAGGCCATGAAAGCTTCCCTGGCCGCCCAACAGCTTCCGGAGTCTTCTGTCCCCGCCTCGGCACTGAAGACGCTGGGCGATTCGGCGGGCAAGGTGGCCGCTGTGGACCTCGTTCCGGGCGAACCATTGGTGGCCGAGCGCTTGGTTGCCCCTGAGGCACTGAAGACTCCGGGGAAGGTTGCTGTGCCAGCCGGAATGCAGGAGGTCTCGTTTCAGCTGGACCCCGTGCGCGTGGTGGGGGGTCGGGTGGTTCCCGGCGACCACATCGGGATCTTCATTTCCATGGAAAGCGGTGGAATTGAATCCAAGCCGGATAAGGAAACAACCCAATTGTCCATTCACAAGGTGCTTGTGACCGCAGTGCAGCGGGCCCCCGAGCCAGCAGCCACGGCGCAGCCCAGCCCCAGCCCAAGTCCCGGTGCCGTGGCAGCTGATCCAAAGGACAGTGCACTTCCCACCGGTTCCCTGCTCCTGACTGTGGCGGTGGGCGATTCGGACGCAGCCAAGATCGTTTTCGCCTCCGAGTTCGCCAAAATCTGGCTGAGTAAGGAGCCCGTGGACGCACAGGAGAGCGGACCCAGAATCATCCAACGGAGCGAGGTGTACAAGTGAGCCGGTTTGTCCTGATTACCCCCAGCGCGGAATTTGATCAGCGGTTGCGTCAAGCCGTTGCCGGCGGCCTCCCGGGATCTGTGCAGACGTTCTTCACCAACGTCCTGCCGGTAGACCCGGCCGAGCTCTTCGGCGCGCTCAACCAGGAACCACTTGAGGTGCTGATTCTGGGCCCGGAGGTGCCCGCGGAGGATGCGATGCGCTTGGCCACGGTCCTTAATGTTCAAGTGCCGGAGCTCAGCGTGCTTCTTGTCTCCGAGCCGCAGCCAGACTTTATTCTCCAAGCGATGCGATCCGGCATCCGGGACATCATGAGCCCAGCCGCGGACATGGCCGAGATCAGGGTGACATTGGAGCGCGCGTGCCAGTCGTTCGCCACCCGCCAGCGGACCTCGGAACCTAAGCCATCCGGTGCACCCAAGGGCCTGGTAATCGGCGTCTTTTCTCCCAAGGGGGGTGTGGGTAAGACCACCATCGCCACGAACATCGCTGTTGGGCTAGGCAAGATCGCTCCAATGAGCGTTGTGATCGTGGATCTGGATTTGCAGTTCGGGGACGTCGCCTCGGGGCTCTACCTCAATCCGGAACACACGGTTACTGACGCGGTCACGCCCTCGGCCAGCCAGGATTCCCTGGTGCTCAAGGCCTTCCTCACCGTGCATCCGGCGAGCATCTATGCGCTGTGCGCGCCAAAAAACCCTGTTGAGGCGGATGAGATCACTCCAGAACAGGTTGCCCGGTTGCTTGGGCAACTTGCTGAAGAGTTCCAGTACGTGGTGGTTGATACAGCCCCAGGGTTGCCTGAAATCGGCCTCGCGGCGCTGGAGCAGTGCACCGACGCCGTGTGGGTGTCAGCCATGGATGTGCCAAGTGTCCGGGGCCTACGTTCCGGGTTGGACATCCTTCGCAAGCTGAACCTCCTCCCGGAAACCCGCCATGTAGTGCTCAACATGGCCGATTCCAAGTCCGGGCTGTCCGTCCAGGACGTCGAATCAACGGTCGGCGCCCCTGTTGATGTCAGCATTCCCCGCTCGAAGGCAGTGGCGCTCTCCACAAACCGGGGGATTCCTGTGCTTCAAGAGGCGGCGAAGGACCCAGCCGTCAAAGGGTTGAACCATCTCGTTGAACGCTTCAACCCCGCGTGGCGGACCTCGTCCCAGCGAAAACTGCACAGAAGGGTGGTAGTCCAGTGAAGCTGTCTGAACGCTTGCACGACGCCGAGGAAAAATCCGCGGGTTCAGCGGCTGCCCTTGGACAAGGACCAAAGCCACTCACGACGACGAAACCCACCTTCGCGCAGGCCGCACAGCAGGCTAAGCCAAACCTCCAGGCGAAGGCCACGGTCGCGGTAAAACCTCACTCTTCGGTGAAACTGACAGATCATCCGGACGCTCCGAGGCCAAAGGCCCAGCAGCCCGTAGACGCCTTCGCTGCCCTGAAGCGAAGGGCAGCAACCGCATTGTTCGAGCGCCTGGGTGCGCGGTTCAACGACTCAACGTTGAGTGAGCAGGAGCTGCGGACGGCTGCCCGGGAAGAGCTGACCAGGATCATCGACTCTGAGAAGGTGCCGCTCTCTCCTGAGGAGCGCAGTCGGCTTGTGGCCGATGTGGCCGACGACGTCCTGGGCTACGGGCCACTGCAACGCCTGTTGGATGATCCGGAGGTCACGGAGATCATGGTCAACAGGATGGACCAGATTTACGTGGAACGGCGAGGCAAGCTGACGCTCACTGATTCCGGCTTTAGCTCGGAAGATCATCTGAGAAGAGTTATCGAACGAATCGTCTCCAAAGTGGGGCGCCGGATCGACGAGTCATCCCCACTGGTCGATGCGCGGTTGGAGGACGGCTCACGCGTCAACGCCGTGATTCCGCCGCTTGCCGTTGGCGGTTCATCCCTGACAATCCGGAAATTCAGCAAAGTGCCCTTGACCATCAGGAATCTGATCGATTTTGGCACGCTTACCCCTGAAATTGCCGAACTCCTGAACGCCTGTGTCAAAGCGAAACTGAACATTATTGTTTCCGGCGGTACGGGAACCGGTAAAACCACGCTGTTGAATGTCCTGTCTTCCTTTATTCCTGAGGACAACCGGATTGTCACCATTGAGGATGCAGTGGAACTGCAGATCCAACAGCAGCACGTGGTCAGGCTCGAGAGCCGGCCACCGAACACAGAGGGCAAGGGCGAGGTTACTATCCGGGAACTGCTCCGGAACTCCCTCCGTATGCGGCCGGACAGGATCGTAGTGGGCGAGGTCCGCGGGGGAGAGTCGCTGGACATGCTGCAAGCCATGAACACCGGGCACGACGGGTCCCTTTCAACTGTGCACTCGAATTCTCCCCGGGACGCCGTGGCCAGGCTTGAAACACTGGTTCTTATGGCTGGTATGGACCTGCCATTGCGCGCAATCCGTGAACAGATCGCGTCCGCCGTGAATCTCATCATCCAAATTTCGCGTCTCCGCGACGGAACGCGACGCATCACCCATGTGACTGAGGTTCAAGGCATGGAGGGCGATATCGTCACCCTCCAGGACGCCTTTGTTTTCGACTATTCGGCCGGGGTCGATGCCCACGGGATGTTCCTTGGCAGGCCGGTATCTACGGGTATCCGTCCACGGTTCATCGATCGCTTCACTGATCTGGGCATTCATGTATCTCCCGAGCTTTTTGCCGCTCCGCTGACGTCGACGCCAAGGACGTGAGTGCACCATGATGCTTTTCACCGGACTGGCCCTTATGCTCTCAGCTATCGTGCTCTTCGGGGTAGCCGTTATTCTGCCGAAGGCTCCGGAGGTCCCCTTGGACCGGAGGAGGCCCTTTCAGTTGGGTCCCGGTTCGCACTTGACTCGATTTACCGGGTCCACAACGGACGCGCTTCATCGTGTGCTGACACAGCGAAACGTGCGGCTTTTCAACCGCGAGGAGCTGGACAACGCCGGCGTGCGAATGAGCCAAGCGGACTTCATCGTCCTGGTGATTGCAGGCGCGGTGGTAGGCGCGTTGATTGGGCTGGTTGTCGGCGGCATCATCGGTGCCATTCTCCTCAGTGTTTTGGCGCCGTTCGTGGCCCGGCTGGTCCTGAAGTTCCGGGCGGGCAAACGGCGTGACAAGTTCGATGATCAGCTTGGCGACACACTTCAGTTGCTTTCCGGTGGCCTACGGGCTGGCCACAGCATCCTGCGCGCCATCGATGCCGCTGCTACGGAATCGGTAAGCCCCACATCGGAAGAAATGCGCAGGGTCATCACGGAGACAAGTCTGGGAAGGGACTTGCAAGCCTCCCTGAACGATACTGCGGAGAGAATGCGGAACGAGGATTTCGTGTGGATAGCCCAGGCGATCCAGATCAACCGCGAGGTGGGCGGGAACCTTGCTGACGTGCTGGACCAGGTGAACGACACCATTCGAGAACGCAGCGAGATCAAAGGACACATCAAGTCCCTCGCTGCAGAGGGAAAGTTTTCCGCCTACATTCTGATGGCTCTTCCGGTGGGAATCGTCATCATGCTCATGATCGTCAACCCCGGCTATATGAATGTGATGTTCACGAATCCGCTCGGTTGGGGCATGATAGCCGCTTCCCTCATCTTTATGACCATTGGTGGTCTGTGGATGCGCAAAATCATCGACTTGAAGTTTTGAGGTGAACCTTGCACCCTTTCCTGCTTTTGTCCTTATTGCTCGTTCCCCTGCCGAGTGCGTATTTCGCGTGGTCCCTTCTTTCAGCTGATCGTAGAACGCCGCGTGCAGTCCGCGAGCTGCTCTCGCGGGGTCAAATTGCCATTGAGGTGGAGCAGCAAAGCAAGAGCGGGGCTTTGGAGCGACTGGGCTACAGGCTTACCCCTGGAAGTTACGTCCAGAAACTGGACAGACTACTGTCGTTGGCCGGGCGCCCCGCCTCGCTCCCGCTTGGCCGAGTCCTCGCAGCCAAGCCGGCGCTTGGCCTTCTCGGCGCAATTTTCGGTTTATTCATCACTACCAGCAGCCAGAGTGGACTCATCAAGCTTGTGGGAATCTTTGTTGTGCTGCTGGGATATTTCATTCCGGACCTGATGCTTTACAGCAAAGGTCAGGAACGGCAGAAGAAGATACAGCTGGAACTCGCAAACACCATGGATCAAATGCTCATTTCCGTCGAGGCCGGCTTGGGCTTCGAAGGAGCCATGGCTCGCGCGGGAGAAAACGGCAAGGGACCGCTGGCGGAGGAGCTTGTACGGACACTCCAGGACATGCAGGTTGGTCGGAGCCGGCGCGAGTCCTATCTTGCCTTGGCACAACGGACCAATATTCCTGAACTCCGAAGCTTTGTGCAGGCGGTTATCCAGGCAGACACCTACGGGATTGCCATCAGCCGCGTCCTGAAGGTTCAAGCGAAGGTCATGAGGGTTAAGCGCCGGCAGCGGGCGGAAGAGAAGGCAATGAAGCTTCCGGTAACAATTCTCTTTCCCTTGCTGTTCTTCATCTTTCCGGTCCTGTTTATTGCCATCTTGGGACCGGCAGTCATCAACACCATAACAACGCTCAGTGGTGGATGAAGCAGCATGCTCAATTTGTGTATTGGAAAGAAACTCAAGAAATCAGGAGGCGCTGAGGATTTGCTCAAGATCAGCACAAGATCGGTCTAGATCTGAGTTCAGGAAGTAGCATCGAGTTATGTTCAGTTCAGATTTCAGCGAGGTCGACGAGCGTGGGGACTCCGACCGTACCGGCGAGGCGAAGGGCTCCACATGGATGCCCATCGCCCCCGGACGGCCGATACTGGACCTCGCGGAATTCCAACTCCTTGAAGATCAGGTGGGCGATCCGCGCACAGCGCGCAATTTTGCAAGCGACTTTGCCAGGCTCTGGCGAGTACGGTACGAAGCCCTCGCTGCCGCCGTCGAGCGTGGTGACGAAGCGGCAGCCCTGGACACGATCCTGAGTCTCAGGACCTCTTCCGCCATGGTGGGCGGCGTTCGCCTTTCGGTTCTCGCAGCCCAACTTGAGGAACATATTCTGAACGGCGAATTACGCGATGCCCAGCCTCTCCTGGATGAGATTGCCGAGTGTGGTCAGCGCACTGTCACGGAGCTCAGGGAAAGCTACGTTCTGAGGAATGAAAGCGCGGAACCGGATCCCATCTCCTAATCGGGTCTTTTCGGGGCGAGGCGATAGCCGACTCCCCGGATCGTCTGCAGAAACCGGGGAGACTGTGAGTCTTCGTGCAGCTTTCGGCGAAGATTTCCAATGTGGGTTTCAACAGCCCGTTCGTCGGCCTCGCTGATATAAGCGTCGTCGTCGTAATAGTCGCCACGGGCAGCTCGAACCAAGTCAGCCCGTGTCCGCACTTCCTCCGGGTTGCGAAGCAAATCCAGCAGCAGATCGAATTCGCTTCTGGTCAAGGTCAGGGGAGAACCATCAAGGGCAACTGCCCGGGATTTGTAATTCAACGACAAACCATTGTGTTCAATGACCGCATCATTGCGTCCATTCGAACGGACCAAGCCAGTGTCGCCGGCATCCTCAGGCAACGACAACCCAATGCCCACGCGGGGGCGTCGCATCATCGCAGTGACCCTGGCCCTTAGCTCGCGGGGCAGGAACGGCTTTTTCACGTAGTCGTCCGCACCCGTCAGGAAAGCGGTCAGGGTGTCCGGTTCGTCTTTGCGTGCAGTGAGCATGACAACATAGGCATCACTGAATTGTCGGATTCGCCGTAAAACCTCGTGACCATCCATGTCTGGAAGCCCGACGTCCAGTGTCACAGCAACGGCCTGATGATGTCGGACAACTTCGACGCCTTCGCGTCCAGTGGCGGCGGAATGGACCACAAATCCCGCCTCTTTCAGGATGGCGCCCACCAAGTTCCGGACGTCTTCGTCATCCTCAATGACTACAGCAACCCCAGGCTCGTTCATTGATTCCCTCGAGTCGGCGCACATCCCCGCAAGCCCAGCGCAATGCGGGAAGCGTCACCCAATACGTACGATACAAGCATTCAAGTTTTATAGCACCTAATATGTGCAATATGCGCCGTCCCAACGTTCCGGTTTTACGCTCCGCCCCCTGCTCTTCCCGGAATCGGCGCGAAACGATATTTGGTCCGTGTCCCCCAAACGAAGGATTCTGCCTTGACTGAGCAGCCTTTGCTTCGCACAGCCGCCCGCATCTTTAGACAACTGACGCCGAGGGCGCGGGTAGCCGTCTGCGAATTGCCTTTGACTCTTGTTGTCGGAGGATTGTTCGTCTCTGCTCCTGCCCTTTGGCCAAATCTCATGCAGAACGGGTTGTTTGTCACCGGAATCCTCATGCACGGGATCCTTTTCGTGACTTGCTTCCTGGTACCGTGGGAGCGACTTGCGCCGAGCGCAAGCCTGGCCATCCCCGTCCTGGATCTGGTTGCCCTCGCATTCACGCGAAGTGGTGCCTACGGCTCATTACCAGGTCTTGGCGTGCTTGCCCTTTTCCCTGTGATCTGGTTATCCGCCTCAGGCCTGCGAACCAGGTCAAGCCTCATCATCAGTTTTCTGGGACCTCTGGTTATTGCACTTCCGCCATTCATTTCGCACCTGCCCAAACCGCCGTCCTCCGACATGTTCTCGGTTACCGTCCTGCCTCTCGTGATGTTGGCGGTGGCAATCACCATCCGGCTCTCCGGCTCGAATGCCCGGATTCAGCAACAACGTGTCAGGCAGCGCGACCAGGCTCTGCGGCAATTGCTCACGGCCAGCAGGGACCGCGAAATGCTGCTTGCGACAATCCTGGACACGATCGACGTCGGAATTGTCGCCGTCGATTCCAAAGGCGAGACGCTTTTGACCAACACCCAACAAAAAGAATTCGATCGCGTGGCAACTCCGGCCCGGCCCGGCGCGGCTCCGGCAAAGGACGAAGTCCTGATCTTTGGCCAAGACCGGCTGACGCCACTTCCACCGGAAAAGAGCCCTGTTCAAAGGGCAGTCCAGGGGGAAACATATTCCGATTACCTCGTGTGGTTCGGTACAGGAGCCGAACAGCGGGCCATTTCGACCGCCGCTCGCAGCATGAAATATGGCGTGGACGAAGGGTTCGGCGGTGCCGTCATCGTGTTCCGTGACGTGACCGACGTCGTCCAGGCCCTCGCGGCCAAGGACGAACTGGTTGCCAATGTCTCGCACGAATTCGGATCCCCGCTGACCTCGATCCTGGGCAACCTGGACCTGGTGCTCCGTGGGGATGAAGAGCTTTCCGATAGGGCAACCACCCGATTGGAAGTCGCCGAGCGCAACGCCGAGCGGCTCCGCGTTTTGGTGGATGATCTGCTCATGTCCGCCGCCGCAGTGGAGAGCATCCACCTACGGCGTACTGACGTGGCGGGCCTGGTTGAGAACAGCTTGGTCTCAGCCCATGCGCAGGCTGATTTTGCGAATGTGGGCCTCGTGGCCGATGTACCTTCACCACTGTGGGCCGATGCAGATCCGTTGAGGCTGGGACAGGCCCTGGATAACCTCGTGTCCAATGCCATCAAATACTCGCCAGGTGGCGGACGGGTTACCGTGCGGGCGGCCCGGAACGACGGATGGATCCAGCTGGAAGTTCAAGATACCGGCATGGGCATGACCACTGAGGAGACCTCCAAGATTTTCACACGCTTCTTCCGGACCGGCGCTGCCCGCCAGGCCGCGATTCCAGGGGTTGGCCTTGGACTGTCCATCACAAAGTCCATTGTGGAACGACACGGCGGCAGCATCACGTGCACCAGTAAACCGGGAAGAGGCAGCACCTTTACGGTTTCGCTTCCGGCCACCCCATCCCAGGAGAACATGAAGGCATAGGCCGTTCAGTGCATAAAGCCGCTACCGTCCCAGTCCCGATCGTACTTACCGCAACGGGTGCAGCGTCTATAACGACCGCTGCCATCTTCTGCCGACTCCACATGCCAGGCGTGACTCAAGTTCAGTTTGCACATGAGCATCTTGAGCATGGCGCTCTCCGTTCCTAAGCACGTACAACCCGCATACCGTGATTGCTTCGTGCCTCCTCAGTTTAGGCGTCGCGCCTTTTCGGTCGGTAGGACAATTGCGTTCGGGCATGCCCGGAAGATGTCCCGGAATGCCCACGATGTTCGGACCCGATGTCGTAGTCTGATGCGTAGTCGTGCCAGCTGCCGAGGAACGCGCAATGCCGGTTACTTTCATTGGGGGAATTGATGACGAATGACACGGATGGTCCGGCTTACGGCCAGCCGGACGTGCCAGCGGGGCCGCTGCAACAGTCGCAGCCCTTCGCGCCGCCAGGCTCACCTCCGTACTGGTCGTCGCAGCCCTTTGCGGCACCCGCTGCTCCGCCAGCGCCACACCAGTACCAGCAGCCACCTTTTCAGTACCAGCCCTACTACCAGCAGCCCTTCCAACCTCCGGGCTTCGGGCCCCCGCCCTTCCCACAGAATCCTGCGCGGGAAAATTGGTCCAGCGGTTCCAACAAGCGCTTGGGTCCGTCCTTTTGGATCGTGGGCGCATTGCTTGCCATACTTGCCCTCGCCAATGCACTGACTGGCAACGGCGAATCGATCCTGATCTTTATCGGCCTGGCAGCGTTGCTCACTGGTCTCTATTCGCTCATTTTCAAGAGACCCTCCTGGGCTGCGCTACCAAGTAAACAGGCGGCGATAGTGGTTGCCGTCGCCGGGGCGGTCTCGCTTTTCCTGGGCGTTATTGCTGCCGGAACTGAAGCGGCCCGTGATTCGGCGGCTACCGCTGCTCCGGGACCTGCGAGCACCATCCAAGACGGGACTATCCAAGACGGGACTATCCAAGATGGGACGTGGATTGTTGGGAAGGATATCGCCCCGGGAACGTACCGAACCATGAATGAAGTTACAGGCGCCTGCTACTGGCAGATCACGCGCCCGGGCAGCGGTAGTGACAGCTCCGAAGGAGCTGTGACGAGCGGGTTCCCCGTGGTGAAGTTGGTCAGGGGCCAGAGGCTGATAACAGAAGGCTGCGGAGGCTGGGCGAAGCTGTAGGCTCCACCCAGCCCGTGTCTCTGCAGCGTATTGACGTGGAACCGCTCGACGACGGCGCAAGGTCCCGGGTGACTTTCGAGCTCGATTTCGAAGGCCACGGCTTCGGCAAGGCGCTCGTGCCCGCCGTACGTCAGCTCGCGGCGCGGGGTGCCCCAGCGAGGCAAAGACGGCTCAAAGAGCAGCTCGAAGCGCCCGGATAATGCGGCACGGGAATCTGCAAGCGGCCGTAGGCGGCAAAGTGGTCGTCGAGCGCATGAGTCAACCCCGCGCCGCCCAGTCCGCATTCGTTGAACGCCACACGGCCGCGGCCACGAACGTGAGCCCGACGATCTCGAGCGCGCCACCGGCCACGGCGAACCACTCGTTGCCGACGATGATGTTGATGACGTGGCCGATTGTCCAGCAGATGATGAGCGCGCCTGCCCACCACGGCACCCCGACGGCGCGGCCGGCCAGGATCACCGCGAGGCCGAGCAGCAGCGTGCCGATAAGATTGCCGATCGCGAACAGCAGGTAGAACGGCTGGCCCCACGTCCCCGCGGGCGATGCATCCAGGGCGGCGGCCGCATCCACGCCGCTCGTGGCCAGGGCGATCCTGTCGAGGTTGGCGAAGCTAATGCCGAAGTAGCTGATGTAGCCGGCGACCATAAGCGCCACCGCCCACAAGGCCAGTCGCGGACGGGCCGGACGCAGCAGTCGCAGCGCAGCGGGAAGCCCAAGAACTGCCACCAGTGATCCGACAAGAGCGAACATGACAGCTGCCAGCAAAGCGCCGGGGGCCGCAGCGGCCAGCTCGAGGCCACCCGCGGAGCTGCCGGTGTCGCTGAGGCCGGTCGAGGTTGATACGCCGGCATATATCGCATTGCACACTAGCTGACAGACGAAGGCGACCGGCAGGGCGATCGCGGCGCTGCGGCGGCGGAACCCGGCGGTGGGATCGAGGACTGGATCCGGGTCGGAAGCCGAAGCATTCATGGCCTGACTTTACGGCAGTGCACCAGCAGCAGGAAGGGGCAGCGCTCGAGGAGCCGAGGGTCTGGCTGTCCGGCTGATCCGGACGGATTGGCCTGCCGCCGCTGAAAAAACATCAGCCGAGGAGATGAAGTCGTGACGTCAGCCGCGCTTTTTCGCAGCCATCTCTTCCGGCCCGGGCAGCGCCTTCGTGGTGCGCCACGTGTCCAAGGCAATCACTGCGGCCAGCACTATGAGTGACAAAGAAACTGAAGCGAGGACATCCGTTAGCCAGTGGTAGCCGAGGTAGAGCCTGCTGATGGCCTGGGTGGCGACCCCCGCGACGGCGGCGCTGAAGCCGGCAATGACAGCACCTATCCTGCGGCGGCGCGAAAAGACGAGGAATGCTCCCACAAGAAGGAAGTCGGACGCGCCGAGTACGTGGCCCGAGGGAAAAGAGTAGGTGCTGTCAGCGCCGAGCACCATGAGATCCATGGGCGGTCTTGGCCGTTCGACCAAACGCGTAATGACTTGGGCGAGGATCACGCCGGTCAGCATAGCGCCAGCCAGCAAGAGAGGTCGCCAGAGTTTTCGCGCCCTGATTATCCAGATCCCGGTCACGGCCGCCACGATGATGGGCATCACTATGGGGCCAAAAATGGTGGCAAGGACACCCATGACCGTTGTCGCCGCCGGCGAGCGTTGGCTCACGAACCAGGAGCTGACTGTTTCATCTACTGTGGCCAGATCTATTTTTTGCTTTACTTCGGCGAGGATGAGGAAGAAGGATCCGGCGCCGACCACCGCGAGGATAACCGCGATGACATAGAGGATCTTTTGACTCCTGGGTGCAACGTATCGTTCCGGGATTGTGAGCTTGTCGTGAAGGACCCCGGATGTATCTCCAGGGTCTCCGGGGGCGTTCGACGGCGGGCTGTCCGGGATGGGCATATCACAGGATAGCTGCTCCATCGGCGCAGGCGGTGGTCTCTCTCGGATCCAGCGACAGCCTTAGAGGTAATCCCCAACGTGGTCCCGGGCGATTTCCAACAGTGTTGTGTGGAACGCGACTTCGGCCGGCGCGTAGACCTTGTCCTGGCGTTGGGCCAGGAGAACCCGGCGCAGTGGGGCAGCAGCGCCGAGGCTCAGCACCCGGACGTCGGGGTGCTGGAGTGCGACGGCGGTTTTGGGCACCATTGCGACGCCCATTCCAACGCTGACCATGGCCTGCGCTTCCTGGTAGTCGTTGGCCAGGAATCCGATGGTCGGCTCGAAGCCTGCTTCGTTGGCCGAGCGTCGGAGCACTTCCACCACGGGATGCGCGTCCGCACGCACGATCCAGGATTCCTTTTTCAGATCCTCCATCTTTACTTCATCGAGGTCGGCCAGGTGGTGTCCTTTGGCCACGAGAATGACTGTGCTTTCCTGGAAAACTTCGGTCGTCCGGATAGCGTCGTCATGGAAGCGATTCCAGGGGTAGTCCCAGAGCAGGCAAAGGCCGGTCTCCCCGGATTCGAGGTCCGAGACCAGTTCCTCAAAACGGGCGCTGCGGACGGACAGGCTGATCGCCGGGTATCGCTTCTTGAAGGCGCGGATCACGAGCGGCAAGAACGATCCGGCGAGGGTGGGAAACGTGCCCACCGTCAGGGAGCCGCGGCGGAGTCCAGCGATCTGGTCGAGGTCGTTCCGGGCGGCGCGCATCTGCCCCACCATCTTGCGGGCGTGCCCGGCGAGGACCTGGCCGGCCTCTGTTGGCACCACACCGCGAGAGCGACGGGTCAGAAGCGGCTGCCCTACTTCCTGCTCAAGCTTGCGCAGTTGTTGGGAGACCGCCGATGGCGTGTAGAGCATCAGATCGGCCGCAGCAGTGATGGATCCCTGCTCCACCACCTCAACCAGCAGAGCCAACCGCCGAATGTCGAATAATTCCTGACCATGATCATTAAGCATCAGTTAACTCTCCTCTGATTTTGGTTCATTCTATGCAATCCTGCGCGATTTCCCCTAGCTATTGCCCAGAAAGCAGCCAGTAGTCAGAACGCAGGCAGCCTTCAACGGCTCAAAGCATAGTGAATGAAGCATCTCTACATGCCCCATCAAATATCCAACATTGTCTTCATTTGTGATCCGGATCATTCTTCTAATAGGCCCCTGAAACCCAGAGCGGCATGAGGAGATGGACGGATTGCCATGAAGATTGAAGCGGAATGGATGCGTGGAGGCACCAGCAAGTGCTGGGTCTTCGAAGGTGAACACCTGGACGAAACCCACAAAGACCTGGACTCTTTGCTGCCCCGGCTTTTCGGAAGCCCGGACCACCGCCAGATTGACGGCGTCGGAGGATCAACGTCCACCACCAGCAAGGCCATGATTCTGCGCCGACCTGCCGACCCGGATGTCGACGTCGAGTTCACTTTCGCTCAGGTCGGCATCGAGGAAGCGGCCGTGGACTGGGGGAGTAACTGCGGAAATTGCTCTGCGGTTGTTGGACTGTACGCGATCGAGAAGGGCTGGGTCACGCCCAGCGGCGACAACACCCGGATCGTCACGCGAAACACCAACACGGGCCAGATCATCATCCAGCGCGTTGCCACCCCAGAGGGCGCCCTGCCGATCGTTCCGGATGCGGAGATGCCCGGCGTCGTATTTCCCGGATACCGGGTGGGCCTGGGCTTCAAGGATCCCGCCGGAAAGACGACCGGGAAGCTGCTGCCCACGGGCGAACCGACGGACACGATAAGCGCCGGCGGGACGCGCTGGACAGTTTCAATGGTCGACGCCGGAGCTCCGGTTGTGATTGTCAAGGCTGAGGAGCTGGGCCTGGACACCGCCCGCTTCGAAAGTTGGCAGGCGGGCGTGAAGCTGCAGTTGGACACCCTGGACCAGATCCGGCGGCAGGCCGCCGTCCGTATGGGCCTGGCCCCAACAGTCAAGGATGCTGCCCGCGCTATCCCCAAGCTCGCAATAGTTGGAGCCCCCGGCGCGGGGGACACCGGCGACGTCAACGTCATGATGCTCTCCATGGGCAAGCCCCACCCGGCCCTGGCAATTACCGGAAGCATCGCCCTGACACTTGCAGCAAGCACCCCAGGAACTGTCCTCAACAGCATCACGGGCAGTGAACCGCGATCCATCCTGCGGCTTCGTACTCCTGCGGGCGTGATCGAGACCTGGAGCGAAGAACGCGACGGGTCCTTGTTGGTCGGGGTGGACCGGACGGCACGCACCATCGCCACCACCACCCTGCATCTCCCGGAACTCCTCGGCAGCGCCGTCGAGCCTTCCTTCGCATCAGCCGCCCAATAACATCCGCTGCTCAGTGACATCAGCCCACTCAACGAGGAGTAAAGATCATGACTAAGACCGATTACCAAGCCGCCTCCACATCAGTGGATGATGTTCAGGAGGCTGGTTCCAAACGTCCCAACCGCAGCCGCCGTATCCTGCTGATAACAGCAGCCGTGATTGCTGTCCTGGGTCTGGCCGCTGTGATGTTCGGAGGCGCCATTTTCAACCCGGCGGCCACCTCGGGAACGGAGCCGACCTTGACCGCTACGCAGATCATTCCCTTGGTCATCCTCGTGGTCATGTTCGTTGTCGCTACCAAGTGGCCCCTGAACATCGGTGTGATGGGGCTGGTAGCCTCGTTCGGCGTCGGGTATTTCATGCTGGGAATGACCGATAAGGAGATCCTGGAGGACTTCCCGGCCAGCATCGTCCTGACGATCATCGGCGTGACGTACTTCTTCAGCATGGCAAACCGCAATGGAACCATCGACATCATCGTGCAGAACTGTGTGCGCCTCGTCCGGGGCAAGACGATGCTGCTGCCGTGGGTCTTCTTCCTTATTGCTGCGGCGCTGACCTCGCTGGGCACGTTCTCGCCTGCCGCCGTCGCACTTCTGGCACCTGCCGCCATGGGTTTTGCCTACGAATCCCGTATTCACCCCGTCCTCATGGGTGCCTTCGTCATCAACGGCGCACACGCCGGTGGGTTCTCGCCACTCTCGGTTGCTGGCGTCCTGGTCCACAACATCGCCCACGATAACGGCTTCCCCATTTCCCAGGGCGGACTCTTCGCGGCGAGCTTCGCCATCAACCTGCTTCTCTCGGCACTCTCCCTGGCTTTGTTCGCGGTCTTCGGAAAGCTGAAGGACGGCACGGGGGTCAAGAACGTCGACCTCGATACTCCCCGCACCACGCGGCCTCACGGCCAGCAGATCATCACGCTTCTGCTGATCGCCGTAATGCTCGTCTGCACCTTGGGCTTCCGGATGCCGATTGGCTTTGTTGCCCTTTCCGCCGGCCTGCTGCTGGCGCTGATCAACATCAAGGAACACCGGACCTTCATCGGCGGCGTTTCCTGGTCCACCGTCCTCCTGGTGGCCGGCATGATCACCTACGTCTCCCTGCTGCAGCATGTGGGCGTTATCGACACCCTTGCAGAGATGGCTTTGGCTCTCGGCGCACCCCTGCTGATCGCTTTGGTTCTCTGCTACGTCATCGGCGTCGGTTCAGCATTTGCCTCGTCCACCGCGCTGCTGACCGCGTTCATCCCGCTCGCCGGGCCGCTGCTGGCCTCCAGCACGTTGAGTGCATCAGGAATGGTCGCGGCCCTTGCAATCGCAGCAACTGTGGTGGATGTTTCGCCCTTCTCCACCGACGGCGCACTGATCGTGGCCAACGCCCAGGAATCAGACCGTCAGCGCGTCTACAAGCAGCTGATGATCTACGCCGGTGGAGTGGTCCTGGTGGCGCCCGCCATGGCTTGGGCGCTGCTGGTTCCGACCGGCATCCTCTAAACCGCAACTTTTCACATGACTGCCGGCAAGTCCAGGTCGGCACGCGGAGGGACCCGCCCTGCATACCAACGCAACAGGTAACCCGACAGACGGGCGCAGGACTGGATCATCTCAACGCACCAAAGGCGGGACCACTGAACAGGTGGTTCCGCCTCTGGCGTGGGAAAAGCCTACGACGGCGTTGCTGCCGCTGCCCGTGCGGAAGGGTGACGGCGGGCGTACGCTGGCCGCATGGAGTCCGAGGTTAGGACCATCGCTTTGCGCACCGGGATCAACGTGCCCTGTTTTGTGCAGGGTCACCTTGTGGAAGCGTACGACGACGGCGGCGCACCCTTGGTTTTGTTGCATGCGTGGGGTGAATCCTGGCGGAGTTTTGATCGGCTGATTGCCTTGCTTCCATCCGTTACTCTGGTGGCGCCGGACCTTCGTGGCCATGGCGAGGCTGACAAGCCCGAAGACGGGTACTCGCTTACGGCGGTTGTGGAAGATGTTGTCGCAGCGTTGGATTCCTTGGGCGTAGCAAGAGCGCACATATTGGGTTCATCCAGTGGCGGCTACGTGGCGCAACAACTCGCTGTGATGAATCCGGAGCTCGTGCAATCCCTGATTCTGGTGGGATCTCCATTGAGCCTGCACGGGAAACCTCACTTCGCGAACGAGGTTGAGGCGCTTACTGATCCGATTTCAGAGGACTGGATTCGGGAATCATTGTCGTGGTATCGCTTGCTGCACACTGTGCCCGCCGCGTACATCGAGGACAGAGTGCAGGACGGTTTGGTCATGCCGGCGGCCGTTTGGAAGGCTTCCTTGCGGGGCTACTACCAAGCTGTTCCGCCATCGGAAGCCGGCACCATCTCAGCCCCGACGCTCATCCTGTGGGGCGCACATGATCACATTGTCCCGCGGCACCATCAAGCAACCCTTGCCAGCCGTATCTCGGGAGCTCAGCTGAAGATCTATGAGAAGACAGGTCACTTGGTGTTGTGGGAGTGCCCGGAGCGCGTGGCCGAGGATGTGCGTACTTTTCTGGCTGGGGTTGCGGGGTAGGGGCGGCTGACCATTCGCTGGGACATATCGAGGTTACGAGGAGCGACTCTCAAACGACCGCGGCGGTTGCTGCGGAGGTCTTGCTTGCGGTGGCGTAGCCGGCCTTGCTGCCGGTGACGGTGACGGTGATGGTCTTGCCCGCGTCTCCGGTGACCGGGATGTAGGTCGCGGCGGTGGCGCCGGTGATGACCAGGCCGTTGGCTTTCCATTGGTAGGTCAGGGTGACTGGGGATGGTCCCCACACGCCGGGTACGGCGGTGAGGGTTGATCCGACCTTGGCTGTGCCGGTGATGGTGGGCACGGGTGCCGGCGCCAACGCTGGCAGGGCAAGGACCGCGGCTGTAGCTGCGGAGGTCTTACTGGCGGTGGTGTAGCCGATCTTGCTGCCGGTCACGGTGACGGTGATGGTCTTGCCCGCGTCTCCGGTAACCGGGACGTAGGTCGCGGCGGTGGCGCCGGTGATGACCAGGCCGTTGGCTTTCCATTGGTAGGTCAGGGTGACTGGGGATGGTCCCCACACGCCGGGTACAGCGGTGAGGGTTGATCCGACCTTGGCTGTGCCGGTGATGGTCGGCACGGGAGCCGGCGCCAAGGCCGGCAATGCAAGGACCGCGGCTGTAGCTGCGGAGGTCTTACTGGCGGTGGCGTAGCCGGCCTTGCTGCCGGTCACGGTGACGGTGATGGTTTTGCCGACATCCCCGGTGACTGGCACGTAGGTCGCGGCCGTAGCGCCGGTGATGACCAGGCCGTTGGCTTTCCATAGATAGCTCAGGGTGACCGGGGATGGTCCCCACACGCCCGGTACCGCGGTGAGGGTCGATCCGACCTTGGCTGTGCCGGTGATGGTCGGCACCGGAGCCGGGGCCAACGCCGGCAATGCAAGGACCGCGGCGGTTGCTGCGGAGGTCTTACTGGCGGTGGCGTAGCCGGCCTTGCTGCCGGTCACGGTGACGGTGATGGTTTTGCCGACATCGCCGGTGACTGGCACGTAGGTCGCGGCCGTAGCGCCAGTGATCACGAGACCGTTGGCTTTCCATTGATAGCTCAGGGTGACCGGGGATGGTCCCCAAATACCTGGTACCGCGGTGAGGGTCGATCCGACTTTCGCGGTTCCCGTGATGGTGGGTACTGGAGCCGGGGCCAACGCCGGCAGGGCCAGGACCGCGGCGGTTGCTGCGGAGGTCTGGCTTGCGGTGGCGTAGCCGGCCTTGCTGCCGGTCACGGTGACGGTGATGGTTTTGCCGACATCCCCGGTAACCGGGACGTACGTCGCGGCCGTAGCGCCAGTGATCACGAGACCGTTGGCTTTCCATTGATAGCTCAGGGTGACCGGGGATGGTCCCCAAATACCTGGTACCGCGGTGAGTGTCGATCCGACTTTCGCGGTTCCGGTGATGGTCGGAACCGGAGCCGGACTCAGCGCTTGGGCTGGGAAGGCCAGGTTGAGGGTCGTGGTGCTGCCGCTGACCATGGCCACAGGCTTTGCAGCAGCTTCACTTGTCACGTTCCCTGAATACAGGTCTCCCAGTTCCGGGTTCCCGGTGCTGACCTTGACCACATACTGGCCCGTGCTCAGTCCCGGAATTGAGTATTTGCCAGTGGAGTCCGTCCAGGAACTACGTGTGACGAGCGAGCCGTTGGTTGTATAGGCGTACACGGGAACACGGGCCACTGGCTTTCCAGCTTTGTCGAGAACAGTTCCACTGAGTGTGCTGCCGGCGGTCAGGGTCGCGTTGACGTTCAGGACTGGTTGTCCGGCTTGGACTGCCAGCGTGGAGGCCTGTCCTACGCCCGCCGACTCGGGTTTGTTCTGGTAGAACTGGGCTTCCTCGGTGGAGTAACCACTGGAACGGTTGAACGCCACCTTGTAGGACCCGGCGGCAAGCCCAACGACGCTGAAGTTGCCGGCCTGATCGGAATAGCCTTGCTTGACAGCTTTGCCAGTCCCGTCAAGGACCGTGACTGGTGAATAGCCTTGCCTGGACCCGGAGATCTTGCCGGCAATTGAAGCGCCGAGTTGGGCCGTGAAATTGACAGATGCCTTCTCCAGCCCTGCGGTCAGCGCCAAGGATGATGCCGTTTCAAACGAGGCTCCGCCATACCACTGGTCGGTTGCTCCGCTGCTGGAACCCTCAAGTTTTGCCTTGTAGGAGCCCGTGGGCAGACCGATGATCTTATAGCTGCCATCCGCACTGACCCTGGTCGACTCCACCGGCGAGCCGGCGTTGGTTGCCGAGTAGACGTGGACGTAGGCGTTGGCCGGAGTGATTCCGGCAGCAGCCGAGAGCTTGCCGCTGATGCTCGCACCCTTAACCAGGGTGGCGTTGACGCCGGCGAGATCTTGGCTATTGGTGAGGGTGACGGCGTTGGCCGTGGCGAAGGAGGCAGCGTTGGCGTGCCACTGGTCCAGGGCACCAGTCCCGTTGCTCGCGAACTTCAGTTTGTAGCTGCCTGCAGGAAGCCCGATGAGCTTGTAGCTGCCGTCCGAACCGACCCTTGCGGATTCCACAACGGCATTGGCCGAATCACTCTTGTAAAGCTCCACTCTCGTGTTTTGAACTGCTATGCCGGCCGGCGCGGTGATCTTGCCGCTGATGGTGGCGCCCTTGATGTAGGCGGCGTTGACAGCGGTGAGGTCCTGCCCTGTGGTGACGCTCACTGCCGTGCCCGTGGCGAAGGTAGTTCCGTTCTTGTACCAGAGATCAAGGGCACCGGTGTCGTATCCACCGAAGTTCAGTTTGTAGCTGCCGGCCGGGAGGCCAATGAGCTTGTAGCTGCCATCTGATCCGATGGATGCGTATTGCACGTACCAGCTGGGGTCGTCGGCCTTGTACGCATAAACGTAGGCGCTGGCCAGACTGACACCGGCCGGTGCGGTGATTTTGCCGCTGATCGTCGCACCCTTGACGAGGGTGGCGTTGATGCCGCTGAGGTCTTGGCCCGTGGTCAGAGTGACTGTGGTGCCGGTGGCGAAGGACGTAGCGTTTGCGTGCCACTGGTCCAAGGCCCCGGTGTTGTTTCCACCGAAATTCACTTTGTAACTTCCAGGGGGAAGCCCGATGAGCTTGTAGCTGCCGTCGGACCCGACCGAAGTGCTCGCGACGGACGAATAGGCGTTGTCGGATTTGTAGACGGCGACGCTGACACCGCCCAGGCTGACTCCGGCCGGTGCCGTAATTTTGCCGCTGATCGTCGCGCCCTTAACAAGCGTGGCATTGAGACCGATCAAGTCCTGACTGGTAGTCAGGGTGATGGACGTGGCGGTGGCGAAGGATGACGCGTTGCTGTGCCACAGGTCCTGCGCTCCGGAACCGGAACCGGAGAACTTCAGTTTGTAGTTGCCGGCCGGGAGCCCAATGATCTTGAAGCTGCCATTGGAACTGAGGACGGAGTTCGCGATCGGGTAGGACTCGGTATCGGACTTGTAGGCGTAGGCCCTGATAGTGGAAAGGCTCACGCCGGCCGGGGCGGTGACTTTGCCGCTGATCGTCGCGCCCTTGACCAGCGTGGCGTTGATGCCGGTGAGGTCCTGCCCGGTGGTCACTGTGAGAGTGGTGGCAGTTTCAAAGGAAGCGGCGTTGCTGTGCCACTGATCCAACGCCCCTGTCTCGTTTCCGGTGAACTTCACCTTGTAGCTGCCAGCCGTGAGGCCGCTGAGCCTGTAGCTGCCGTCGGAACCGAGATCGGCGGAGCCCACGTTGTAGTCCTTGTTGTCTGTCTTGAAGAGCTCCGCGCGGGTGTTGGTTAGATTGACGCCGGCGGGTGCGGTGACTTTACCGCTGATGGTCGCGCCTTTGACCAATGTGGCGTTGACGCCTGCCAGGTCCTGGCCCGTAGTCAGGGTGACGATGGTGGCTGTGTCGAAGGAGGCGGCGTTACTGTGCCATTGCTCCAGGGCACCGGTGTTGTTTCCCTCGAAGTTCACTTTGTAGCTGCCTGCAGGGAGCCCAGTCACCATGTAAGTTCCGTCGGAACCGACGTACGAGTACGACGCGTAGGATCCCGGGTCATCGGACTTGTAGACATAGACCCTCGCGTTCGCAAGGTCGACGCCGGTTGGTGCGGTGACTTTTCCGCTGACAGTCGCGCTCTTCACGAGTGTGGCGTTTATACCGGTCAGGTCCTGGCCGGTAGTGACGGAGACCACCGTGGCGGTTTCGAACGACGCCGCGTTGCTGTACCACTGGGCCAAGGTCCTTGAGTCGTTACCGCCGAATCTCACCTTGTAGCTGCCAGCCGGAAGCCCAGTGAACTTGTAGCTGCCGTCGGAACCAATATAGGTGGAATCCACATACGTGTACTCGTTATCGGAACTGTAGATGGAAACCTGCAAATATCCGAGGCTGACTCCGGCCGGTGGCGTGACCTTGCCACTAATCGTCGCGCCCTTCGCCAACGTGGCGTTGATGCCTGTGAGGTCTTGGCCGGTGGTGACGGTGACCGCCGTCGCGGTTTCAAAGGAGGCCGCGCCGCTGTGCCACTGGGCGAGCGCGCCTGTGCCGCCGCCGTCGAACTCCACTTTGTAGCTGCCGGCTGGAAGCCCGGTGATCTTGTAGCTGCCATCGGAAGCAGGGTATGCGGAGCCGATGGTGGGGTAGGAGGAGTCGGATTTGTAAATCGCCACCCAGGTGTCGCGGACGTCTATGCCAGCGGGTGCTGTGATTTTGCCGCTGACGGTTGCGCCCTTGACGAGGGTGGGATTGATGCCGGTGAGGTCCTGACCCGTGACGAGAGCGATGACAGTAGCGGTGTCGAACGACGTGGCTCTTAGGTGCCACTGATCGAGTGTTCCTGTGCCATAGCCTGAGAATTTCAGTTTGTAACTGCCAGCCGCCAGACCCCTGAACTTGTAGGTGCCGTCCGGGTTGGCGTAGGCAGAGGCTACGGGAGAATAAGAATCGCTTGTCTTGTAGAGCTCTGCCCGCGTGTTGGTCAGGTCAACTCCCGCTGGCGCTGCGATCTTGCCGCTGATGGAGGCGCCCTTGACGAGAGTGGCGTTGACCCCCGTGAGGTCCTGGCCTGTGGTGAGAGTGATTGTGGTGGCGGTCTCGAAGGATGCCGCGTTGCTGTGCCACTGGTCCAGGGCGCCAGTGTTGTATCCACTGAACTTCAGCTTGTAGCTTCCGGCAGGGAGCCCAATGATTTTGTAGCTGCCATCAGAACTTACAGAAACCGACTTAACGGGGGAGCTGGAGAAGCTGGCGCTATAGGCGTACGCATACGTGTTGTAGCCCAGAGTCACTCCAGTGGGCACTGTAATTTTGCCGCTGATAGTGGCGCCCTTGATGAGGGTTGCGTTGATGCCGGTGAGGTCCTGGCCCGTGGTGAGAGTAATTGCCGTGGCGGAATCGAAGGATGTCGCGTTGCTGTGCCACTGGTCCAGGGCCCCGCTGTTGTAACCCGTGAAGTTAAGTTTGTAAGACCCGGCAGGGAGACCGATGAAACTGTAGCTTCCGTCGGAACCGACCCACGTGTAGCTATAGTACGAGCCGGCGTCGTCGGCCTTATAGAGATAAACGTAAGTATTAGGGAGGGTGACGCCGGCGGGTGCGGTGACTTTGCCGCTGATGGTGGCGCCCTTGACGAGTGTGGCGTTGACGCCAGAAGCGTCCTGGCCAGCGGTCAGGTTGATAGCAGTGGCGGTCTCGAAGGTCGCGGTGTTGTTATACCACTGCTCCAGGGCCCCGTTGCCGTTTCCTGCGAACTTCACCTTGTAGCTGCCAGCCGGAAGACCGATGATCTTGAAGGTCCCATCGAAGCCAGGGTAGGCAGACGCGAGATAGGACGATTCGTCGCTGGCCTTGTAGACGTAGATTCGCGTGCTTTGGAGGCTGACGCCGGCTGGTGCCGTAATCGTGCCACCGATGGTGGCGCCCTTGATAAGCGTGGCGTTGATTCCCGTGAGGTCCTGGCCGCCGGTTATGACAATGGCGGTCGCGGCACTGAACGACGCGGCGTTACTGTGCCACTGATCCAGCGCCCCTGTGTCACCGCCGGCAAACTTCAGCTTGTAGCTCCCAGCTTGCAGTCCAATGAACTTATAGGTGCCGTCCGAATTGACATATGCGGAGCCTACGAAGGAATTCTCCGAGCTTGCCTTGTAGAGCTCAATGCTTGCGCCGCTGACGTCGATGCCGGCAGGTGCGGAGACTTTTCCGCTGATGGTGGCGCCCTTGATAAGGGTGGCGTTGATGCCGGTGAGGTCCTGTCCGGCGGTGAGGGACACGGCGGTGGCTGTTTCGAAGGTCGCTGCGTTGTTGTGCCACTGATCCAGGGCGCCAGTGTCGTAGCCAGTGAACTTTAGTTTGTAGCTGCCAGCTGGAAGGCCGACGATCTTGTAGTTGCCGTCGGAACCAACGTACGCGGACTCGGCGTACGAGTCGCCTCCGCTGGTTGGGTAGGCCTCAACCTTGGCGCTATTGAGGTTGACGCCCGCTGGTGCGGTGACTTTGCCGCTGATGGTGGCTCCCTTGACGAGCGTGGCGTTGACCCCAGGGAGATTCTGACCGCTGGTGAGTGTGACGGCGGTGGCGTCGTCGAATGTGGAAGCGTTGCTGTACCACGTGTCCAGGGCACCTGTGCCGCTGGCCGAGAATTTCAGTTTGTAGCTGTCTGGTTGAAGTCCCGGCACGTTGTAGCTGCCATCGGAAGTGACCCAAACAGAATCGACGTAGAAGTCAGGCGAATTGGTTTCATACACCTCCACTCTCACATTGCTGAGAATGACGCCCGTGGGCGCGGTGACCTTACCGCTAATGCTGGCAGGTAAAGTTTCGGCTGCGGACGCCTGGAGGCCTCCTAAGAAAAACATCCCAGCTGCAGCAGCAAGAAGAACGGATATCCAGACACGCAGATTTGTAGCAAAGCGCAGCACAGGCCCCCCAATATGTACAAGCGGCTCCCAGAGGTGAACGAAGTCTCTGGGGCCGAAGCTCGTAATTTAGGCTTAGTGTAGCGATCGGAGCCACGTTTGCACTAAGAAGTCAAATAATGACAAAGGGGCTCGGGTATTCTTTGGCGGGGAACTGCCGCTCCTCCATTCTGAAGTTTGGATGTGCAGCTAAGCACCTTTCGCCGTGCACAGGTGTCGAATGAGAAGGCACATTCTTGGGGCGCTGCGCAGTTTGCTTAATAGAGAAGGAAACATTGGGGAAGACTGTGGGCAAAAATAAGAGTCAGCTTCGCACTTCCGTTGCAGCCTCGCGGCTTCCTGGGCTGTGTCTCGTGATGACGGCCCTTTCCATTCTGGCGTTTCAGCCCGGCGGACTCTTCAGATTCGTCTGGATCAAAATCGCGGTAATGATATTGGCCGTTCTCTTCGGTGTTCTTTCGCCAGTCGGCGCCCAAGTTCCACGCTTGCTAAAGATCCTCGTCTTTTCCCTTGCGCTGTGGATCCTGATCGCGATGTCCCTGTCGGGGAGTCCTTGGTCCAGTCTTGTCGGACGGTGGCCGCGGTACGAGGGCCTTCTTACTCTCGCCTTGTACTTGGCCGTATTCCTGGTGGGCGCCAAGGTGCTGGGCGGAAGCGGATCCCTTCCTCAATGGAAGACCCTGCGCCTTTCCTTGGCCGCCGTTTCTCTTCCCCTATTTGCCATTTCCGCCGTGGAGTCCCTTGGCCTGCGCCCTTTGGGTGGCGGCTTGGATGACCGTCCCGGTGCCACTTTAGGCAACGCAACGGATCAGGGGCTCATCGGATTCATCATCGCGGGAGTCCTGTCCGCACCGTCTTCCTCGGAGCAGGGCTGGCAATTGTGGCTGCGGCGCGCAGGGCTGGCGGCCAGCGCCGCCGTCGTCCTCCTCTCTGGGTCGCGAGCGGCTCTTGTGGGGCTCGCAATAGTTGCGTTGCATGCCGCGATCCTGTGGATGAGGAGCCGATTGTGGACAGGACTCAAGGCGGGCTTGGGTGCCGCCGCAGCCATTGCCGGCCTTGCGGTTGCCGTGCTCATGGTCCCGACCACGCGGGAGCGGTTGCTCTCTGCCGGAACCGTTGACGGGCGCTTGCTCCTATGGGAAAGAAGCCTTGCCTTGATAAGCGGCCATCCGCTATCCGGTGTTGGCCCAAGCGGCTTTGTGGATGGGTTGCCGGCATTCCTGAATGACGACTGGGCCCGAAGCGTTGGCGACACCTTCCCGACCGACTCTCCACACAACTGGATCCTGCAAGCTTTGGCCGCGGGCGGTGTCCCGTTGCTTCTTCTTGCACTGGCCTGCGCGGGGACCGCCATGTGGTTGTTCCGGGCGCGCCTCATGGAGACCCAAAATCCCGAGCTCAAGCGCTATCTGCTGGTGACGGGCGTTGCCATTCTGGCGTACTGGATTGCTCTCCTGACTCATTTCACGTCCATTGGAACCATCGCGCTGGTGGCGTTGCTGTGCGGTGGACTGGTGGGGCGCGACAGAGTCCCAGTTGCGTCCACCCCAGTCAGACCAGCCGCTACGTCGATAACGAGGTTCGGCCCCCTGCTTCCGCGCGTCGGAGGGATCGTCCTCGCGTGCGTGTGCCTGGCCGTGGCGATTCCTGCCACCCTTGCGGAGTGGTCAATGAGCTCCGGCGCCCAAGCTGCCCGGTCCGGCGACCCTGCACGGGCGCAACAGGCCTTTCAACTGAGCCACAGTCTTAGGCCGTGGGACAGCGATACGGCATTGCTCGCCGCCCAGGCCTTTGACGGGCCTGCAACAACGGGGGACCAGCTCTCAGCCCAGTATGCAGTTGAATGGGCGCGCTTGGCGCGGGAGGTTACACCGCAATCCCAAGAGGCCGGTCTTGCCCTTGCAATCGGCTACATCTACAGCGGCGAACTGGATAATGCAAAGGAACTGCTGGACGAGTTGCTGGCCGAGGCGCCTTCTTCGACGAGTCTCTTCGTGCAGCGTGGCGTCGCGAATTTCGGACTTGGACGTACGGCCGAGAGCATTGATGACCTTCAAAAGGCAGCCAGTCTCGATCCGACGATGGAGGAACCTTGGCGCATTCTCTCGGCGATCTATCAGCGGCTGGGGGACGATGGGGCCGCTCAGGCTGCCTTGGAACGCGCTGAGATACTCAGTCCGTAAGCGTACGACGGCGTTGGACAGCCTTACTGACAGATGCGCATGCGAGCTTGTCATTTGCAGCAAGTCTTCTGTCAAAAACCAGTCGATAAACCGGCAAGTCTGTGACTTCAGGCTGCGAGTCGATCAGATAGACCGCAGGTTAACCCTTTGTAACTACTGTTAAGTACCCCTGCTGTGAGCAGGCCCTGAATGATATCGTCGTCCCTGGAGAGACAGCTGGGATTTCGGAACGCTATTCCATGGGGGATCTGCATCCGCAACATCACATGAATATCGTAATTCGTCTCAGGGGGGACAATTGAAGAAATCTATTGCAGCGCTTGCACTCGCAGGCATAATCGCACTGGCTGGAACCGCTCCGGCCGTGGCCACCACCTACCCGGCGCCGGGCAACGAGCAGGGCACCGTTTCCGACGGCACCATCGCTGCCGGCGAATCCATCACTTTCGCCGGTACTGGCTACATCCCCGGCGAAACAATCAATGTTTCGTTCGAGCGGACCGGCGGCAAGAAGGATGCGTCCGGCGAGCGGCCCGCTCCGTCGAGCTTCAGCGTTATTGCTGACGGCACCGGCGCTTTCTCCACCTCCATCACCTTCACGGATGGTGGTCGGTACACGATCAGCGCCGTCGGCGCCACGTCCGGCAACACGCGCTGGGCAGCCATCACTGTCAATTCAGGCAACGGAGGAGGCAAGGGCAGCTCCGGATTCACTGGCGCTTCCAGCGTTACTGCCGTTGGCGCAACCGGTCAGGCCAACAGCGCTGGCGATTCCAGTCTGGTCATGTGGTCGCTTGTTGGTGCAGGCGCCCTGGCCGCCAGCGCAGCGTCCGCAGCGGTAATTCGCCGCCGCGGTAAGGATGCCAAGGCCTAATTCCAGACACGTAACGCATCTTCACACGGGCAGGTGTTTTCCGGGAAACCGGAAAGCACCTGCCCCTGGCTTTGACCTACGATGTTGATGCGCCTCTCCTGAATCAAAAAACGGTAGACACTCTCAGAGCTATTAACTAATATACGTATATCAAATTTCGTAATTCCCGTAAGGGCTTTATAGGGTTTGCTCATGACGACATGGGGGAATATTGTGCGCAAAGCTGTAATCCCGGCTGCTGGATTGGGAACGCGTTTCTTGCCCGCTACCAAGGCAATGCCGAAGGAGATGCTGCCGGTTGTGGACGCACCAGCCATCCAGTATGTGGTCGAGGAAGCTGTAAATGCCGGACTCACCGACATCCTCATGATCACAGGCCAAAGCAAGCGGGCGCTGGAAGACCATTTCGACAGGACCCCGGCACTTGAACGGTCCTTGGAGCTTAAGGGCGACCAAGCGCGCTTGGATGCCGTCCAACACGCATCAGCGCTTGGGCCCATCCACTACGTTCGCCAGGGTGAACCAAAGGGCTTGGGCCATGCTGTGCTTTGTGCTCGCCAGCACGTGGGCGATGAACCATTTGCGGTTCTGCTCGGAGATGACCTTATCGATGAACGCGACGAACTCCTGACCACAATGATGGAAGTTCAACAGAAGACTGGCGGCTCGGTGGTTGCCCTGATTGAGGTGGAGCCAGCACAGATTAGCGCCTATGGCTGTGCCGACATCTCTTCCATTGACGGTGAAGGCTATGTCCGCGTCAACAGCTTGGTTGAGAAGCCCAAAGTGGAAGATGCGCCGTCCAACCTTGCGATTATTGGACGCTATGTCCTGCACCCGGCTGTCTTCGACGTCTTGGAGAACACTGGGCCCGGCCGTGGCGGAGAGATTCAGCTGACTGACGCCCTACAAACTCTCGCCGCAGGGGAGGGCGAAGGCTCAGGTGTCTATGGCGTAGTCTTCCGCGGTCGGCGCTACGATACCGGAGACAAGCTCAGCTACCTGAAGGCCGTAATCACTCTGGCCTCTGAGCGCCCTGAATTCGGTGAGGATCTAAAGACTTGGATGAAGGGCTTCATCGGTTAGGAATTGCGCTGGGACTAGGCGAATTTTGTGCGGCTCCTCCGGGCAACCAACAGCACTGCTGCGACGCCAATGACAGTCCCAAGTGTGTTCATGACAACGTCAACCACGCTTGAAAAGCGGGCTGTAATGAACAGTAATTGCCCAAGCTCCATGCATGTGGAAACTATGATTCCAAGCCCAACGATGACCCACCAGGCTCGTGTTGGGAAGGCCATAGCGGCAAAGATTCCGAGGGGAATGAACATAACTACGTTCGCCGAGGATTCCACCACGTGGTAGTCGAACCAAGACGGTACGCCGTGCCGATGCAGAAAATTCAACAACGTCGCGAGGGTACCTTGGATAGGTTGGTCCACTGGAGAAGGCCAAAAACCCACAACAGCCAAGCCCCCCAAATATGCAACCAAAGCTATCCGCCAGGGGAGTGTGTTTTTCAATTGCACCTCAGGAAGTACGGATAAGTGCCCAAGCGCTGACGCTGGCGGCGGCAACTGCCAGCAGTGCCAAGAGAACGTATTGGGGAAATTCCTGGGGCAGAGTCGGTACCCGGTACGCCGGCAAACGTAGCTCGAAATGCCACCGTCGCCTACGCCAATGTCGCCCCATGATCATATGAATACCACAGAAGGTCTTGGATCAGGAACGCGAAAATAGAAAAGGGTGGCTTGTCGACGAAACAATCTCCGTCGACAAGCCACCCTGGTTTTGAAGCGTGGTGCCTTAGGCAGCAGCCTCAGTGTTCTTGGCGCGGCGGCGGGCGACTACCACGGATGCGGTACCGGCTGCCAACGCACCTGCGCCCACGAGGGACCACAGGATCAGGCTGGAGTCAGCGCCAGTGTTTGCCAGCGGAACGCCGCCAGTGTTCGCAAGACCCGTTCCCGTGCCGGAGTTTCCGCCGGTGTTGGAAAGGGCGGTGCCTCCAACTACCACCGTGACAGGACCAACAGTGTGGCCTGACGAGTTGCCCCTAGCAGTCAGGGCATATGCACCCGGAGTGTCGATGACAATCGGCGTTGCAAAAGCGCCGTTTCCATCGGCGACTGCACCGAGCGTCGAGGGTGCAAGCGGAATGCGGCCTGAGACGGAGAGGCTGCCGGCAGAAACGCTGCCACCACTAGCTGCCGGTGTGCCAGTCGGCGTGACAGTAATGGTAATGCCTTCACCCGGAGTAAAACCTGTGCCACTGAAAGTAAATGCTTCGCCCGGTGCTACCGATGCGTCGGAAACTGCAACGCTGGAGTTCGGTGCTGGGTAGTTGGTTGCCACGGCCGGAACTGCGCCGACAAGTGCTATGGAGCCTGCGAGCGTAAGCGCTGCAAGAGATTTCTTCATGTGTGTCCCCCTGAGACCCGTTTTGGTTACCACGTGTGTGTTGGAGATTTCCGCAGCCCTGAGCGACCGTAACGAAATCTCATGTGTTGCCCAACTAGAACTTACCATTTCAGTGGTAGTCTCAGCAAAGAAAATCCAAACCCGTTACAAAAGGTTAACGAGCTCGTCTTGTCCTATTCACAAGGGGTCATTTGTGCGGTAAGGACCACATCCTTGACCGGTTGAGTTGTGGGCGTGACAACTAAGTCGGGTTCGGCATGCTGGACGATATGGCCGAAATTAAACTCAACGGTGGTGCTCTGGCCTGGTGTGACTTGGACAGTGGCTGTTCCGACAGCCCTCTGGTCGTGACGCTGCGCCGCAAACGGGATTTTTCTGCCGTCCTTGACAACTGTGTCAATATTAGACTGCGCCGGGCCATAGGCGACGACGTTGGTTTGTACTGTTCCGGCAGGAACGCCGTATGCACCGTCGCCGGTCACATACGCAGGCAGAGATCTAGCAGCATCAGTTGGTGCGGTATTTGTGTTCGTAACACGGACAGTAATCTCCCGATATCCATCGCGAGTGCAGTCCCTCACAACCTGGACGGTCCGCCGAATCCAATAGTCCATCTTACCCCCGGTGCCGTCGTTAAAATAGACACCAAACTGAGCCGGAGATACGGCGCCACCAGATACCAGGCCGCCTAGTGTGTATTGGCCTATGGTGGCTTGTTCATCATCGGACGCTGACCACAGAATGATACGGCGCTCTTCAACGCCTTTTGAGACGGCTTCCATTAGTTTCTTGGGATCGGACTTCCCGGTCGAGAGAGCGGCAAAAATTTCTTTTGCTGTTCCAGCGAAGTACAAGTCCTGTTGTCGGGGGTCTTCGATCTTCGCGTAAGCATCAGATAGCAAAGTCTGCACCACATTTTTTCCAGTCAGCTGCGCGGGAAGCTTGCTTCCAATCTGCTGAAGTGCAGGATCGGACACCTGTACAGGGCCAGTTGCATCCAATATGAAGCTCAGCGCAACCGGATCAAGCGATAGGACACCATCAAGTCGCTCTCCGGTACTTTTCTCCCACATGGTGCGAGCGGTGCTGGCTGTCGTTGCGAAGTCCGGTGTGAGGTTGACGTCTTGCATGAATTTGCCGACCCGGCCGGAGTATATGTTCTGCTGTTCGGAATCGATTGGCACTGGCGGTGAAAATACTCCGAGCGCCGTGGCGCTCGTTTGAGAGTCTAAGCTCAAATTTCCTTTGTCAATAGTGAGGACTGCCAGGGCGCCTGGGATCCCACCAGTCGCCCGGGCCTCCGCGTTGTTCTGCATCAGAAGTAGGTAGCGTCGTGGACTATCGGCACCCAACATGCCCGGGGCAAGTTTGGATACTGCTGCTGCAGAATCCAGATCCTTCTGAAGGGAGGACAACTTCTCCCTTGCGTCAACAAGTGGACCCGAAATTTGTGGAAGGAGACTGTCAACTTCTATGTCGTTTAGACGCTGTACCGATTCTCTAACCGTGTATGCCGCCGCCTGTACTTTTGGTGCTGCAGACTGCAGTGGCTTTAGATCCATGCCTGTTGAGCTGGGAGTAAGGGTTTTCCAGTCAAGCGACTCAAATGCCCTTACCAGTGGAACGGCTCCGAGCCGAGCAACATCGTCGGCAGATGCTGCTACTTCACTGGCAGCTTGCAGGTTGGATCCCAGCCAAGGCAGGATTGACGCTGCCTTCCATACGGGATCGCTGGCGGCTTCGCGGGCCGACTGCGTGTGCTGAACGAGTGACTCAACTGTTCCCGCGGCTGCGATGGCGTCATTGGCAGCAATCTGCGTTTTGAGCGCTGGGAGCAGCGCTGTGCCGGCTTGCAGTTCCGACCTAATGATTGTTGCTTTCGATCCAATCCAAGCCGTAGCGCCGAGGAGCACAATGACAGTCGCCGCGATCCAGATACCTGCCAACTTGAGGCGTTGTTGAAGCTTTCGTGTGGAACGAGCGGATTTGCTCTTAGTTTTCGGGGACATAGCCGCCATAACCTCTTTTTCAGTATTCGACTCAGGTTTGTCGGTCAGTAGGCACCCGTACTGTGAAACACTGCCCTAACGGTCCGCAGGATAATCACCAGATCGCCAGCCAGGGACCAGTTTTCTACATAGTAGAGGTCGAGCCGCACGGAGTCCTGCCATGAGAGATTCGAACGCCCACTCACTTGCCAAAGACCTGTCAGCCCTGGCTTGACCAAGAGTCGGCGACGAACGTCATGTTCATATGCTTCTACTTCGCGTGGAAGGGGCGGACGCGGTCCAACCAGACTCATGGAACCACCTAGGATATTGAACAGTTGGGGAAGCTCGTCCAAGCTGTATTTGCGCAAGATATTTCCAACTCTAGTAATTCGAGGGTCATCCTTGATCTTGAATAGAACGCCTTTGCCTTCGTTGCGGTCTTGCAGTTCCGTGAGGCGGGCCTCGGCATCCACGACCATGGAGCGGAACTTCAGCATTTGGAAATGACTGCCTTCCATACCAACGCGGTTCTGCTTAAACAAGACAGGCCCCTTACTATCGAGCCTTACCAAGAGCGCGATAGCTCCCATCAGGGGAGAAACCAAGACAATTAGCACAAGTGAAACAACTATGTCGAAAAGGCGTTTTGCGACTCGTTGCCCACCCTCCAGCGTCGGAGTTGTCACATGAATCAGCGGGAGGCCCGCAACCTGCTGGGTGTGGATTCTCGGGCCTGCAATGTCCGTCAGCGCAGGGGCCATGATTAGTCCGACATTGCGGGCTGCGAGTTCCCATCCCAGGTGCCGAATCGTCTGTGGGTGCAGTTGGACGCCAGCTGAGACTGCTACAGCATCGGCTCGGCAAACGTCGATTGCTTCGAGGACGGCGACCGTGTCCGTCCCGGACCCTAGTATAGGCAAGCCCGAATTCGGCTCGATGGCGGGCTGGTCTCGAGCACCTGGCATATATGCGGCGACGGGCAAATACCCAGCGTGTTTCGCGCCATAGAGGGAAGCAGCGAGATGGGCGACCGCGCTTGGACCACCCAACAAAAGGAGCCTGGACATGCTCCCGCCGTTCTGTCGGGCAAGACTCAAATGCTGTCGCAGAAGCCAGCGCGCAAGAAGGAGGCCAACGAGCCCAACAGGAAGGGCGATGCCCACATAGCCCCGTGCCGTTTCGAACCTGAAAACGTAGGAGAAAATGGCAATGAGTCCGAAGAGCCACAATGATGCAGCTGCAACTCTCTTGTATTCGTCGGGTCCCGATCCGAGGATGCGACTCTGCCTGCTATTCCAGGCCCCCAGCATGAGCCACCAGACGGCTGCCAATGCCACTGAAAGCCAAAAGTAGTTCGGTTCTTGACTTGTAAGTAAGAAGTCTGTCTCAACGCCGAAACGTAGTACGTATGCTCCTGATACGGCCCACAAGATAACAAACGCATCAACAAACTTCAGGAGCCGCGATGTGCGCGGCCTCCAACCAGATCCGGTCCCCAATTATCATCCCCATTAACGTGAATTCGCTTCGCTTGGGAGGCCCCCGCCGTCAGGATACAACTGCTTCGACAAACCAAGGCAATTCTGATCGCTTGTTTCCTTCAGCCTACGATCTGGGATAGAACCTTCACATCAGCTTAATTTAGCGCCTCGAGGCGGACGACGCTAGGCCAAATCACGGGGTTGGCCTAGCGTCCTGCATGGCAGAAGCGTCACATGGCGGAATGAGCGCCAGCAAAACGTATGATTAGTCATGATTGTCAGCTATGGGCGTCATACGGTCTGACATACCTGGTTCAGTTCGCATGTGAGAGGCCATTTGAAAGTGGGGAAAATGGAACTAGAAACTGGATCACCTGTCCGACGTTCGGTCGCAATCATTGGTACGCGCGGGTACCCGAGTTACTATGGAGGATTCGAAACTGCAGTTCGCAGACTTGCACCTCATCTGGCCGGCAACGGATGGGATGTGACCGTCTATGGCCGGCCTGGAGCGACTAAGCCAGCGGATCCAACAAACGACGAACGCGTGAAGACAGTGGAAACGCGCGGTGTCGAGACCTCGTCTCTGAGCACTTTGTCGTTCGGTCTCACTGCGGTACTGCATGCCCTACGCGTCAAACCGGATGTGGCCCTGGTCATGAACGTTGCTAATGGATTCTGGTTACCCTTGTTGCGACTTCGGGGCATTCCGACCGTTGTTAACGTAGACGGCATAGAGTGGGAGCGCGCCAAATGGGGCCGTCTTGCCAAATTCGTGTTCCGCCTCGGGGCTAGGTTTACGGCTTTGACAGCGACTGAACTTATTGCTGATGCAACTGCAATTGCTGAGCGCTGGGAACTCGATTTCGGCAGGCAGTCTAGGTTTGTTCCGTATGGTGGAGACATCCCCGGCAAGCTCCCCGTCGACGAGGGCCTTACCCACAGGGGCTACATACTGGCGGTTGCACGCTTCGTTCCCGAGAACACGATTGAGGAGTTCTTTGATGCGGCCGCGACACTGGCTGAAAAGTATCCTGTCGTCATTGTGGGCTCGTCCGGCTACGGCGGGGAGCTTGATGCCAAGGCCAGGGAACTCGCCGAGCAACATGCCAATGTTTCTTGGTTGGGGCACCTCAGCGATGATCGCAGGCTTCATTCGCTTTGGCAGCATGCGGGCGTGTACTTCCATGGTCACAGCGTTGGCGGGACGAACCCAGCATTGGTCCAGGCAATGGCTTGTGGGGCGCCCATCGTGGCGAGGGACACCGTGTACAACAGGGAAGTTCTCGCTGACACGGGGATATTCGTCGAGCCAGACTCGGGTGAGATTGCGAAAGCACTGGACGCTTCGATGCGGCAGGCCGAAACCGCTGACATCACGCCAATTGTTGAGCGTGCCGAAACTCATTATTCCTGGCCCGGAGTCTGCGACGCATACGAACGGGCCTTACTAGCACAACTGCCAGACTACGTCGTCAGCCTGCGAGAACGACTCAGCTCGCGCGTAAGAGCCAACCGGTAAGTGAGATTCAGCATCAGGAACACTTTTGATTTAGTGTAAGGGCGCCGCAGAGTTCGAGGCAGTCTGCGCCCAGATCTCGATAGCACGATGGAAGATTACCGAGGTCACCCCCAACGTGGCACTCAATGACATGAGCACGATGGATCCATCGAACTTCAGCTTTGCTATAAACCTACAAAACAGTGTGGTGAAACTATGAAGTTGCTATTTGACGCATACTGGCTCGTCAAAGGCCCCCCCTCTGGAAAAACAGTTGTACGAGAGATCGTCCAGGCCTGGAGCCAAGAGTTTCCTGAAGACCATATCAGTTTGTTGGTTCCGGAAGCCGATCGGGTCATGGTCGAAGACATGGACTTTGTCAGGGACCGCGGAATGACTCTTCGCGCGACGCGGGCACCGATACACGCATTAGCTGTCGCAGGGATGCGCATACCGGACGACGTTGACGCCGTGATCAGTCAGAATTTCACGCCGATCATCCCACATCGAGCGATCAAAGCAACCTTCCTTCATGATGGTATTTTTAGACAGTATCCGGAGTGGTTCACGACAAAAGAGCGACTTTATCTGAACTTAGCCACGTTGTCTATCCGAGCAGCTAATCTGGTTCTCACATCAACTACGACGGAGTCCAAAAGAATCCAAAGGTACTTCGCAGGCACAAAACATAAGACCCACGCAGTTGGACTCGGAATGCCTTCGTGGATCGCGAGTGGAGATGTGGGTGAGCGGCGTCCAAAACCGGAAATCAAGCCTTACCTGCTAACCGTAGGTCGCCTAAATGTTAGAAAAAACCTTCGAGCGCTCATCCAGGCATTCGAAAGCACCCCTTCAGTTGAACGTAACTTCGACCTAGTCGTGGTCGGTGAACCAAACGGTAAAGCTGGAGACATTGCGCATAAATCGACTTCCATCCGGTTCATGAGTGGTATAGGTGACTCGGAACTTCGCGACCTTTATAGTGGTGCAGCCGGTTTCGTGTTTCCGAGCCTCGATGAAGGCTTCGGCCTTCCGCTGCTTGAAGCCGCGAACTTTGGAATTCCGACGGCTGCGAGTGATATAGAAGTTTTTCGCGAAATAGACCTGGCCCACATATATTTTAACCCTCGAATCCCGCGCAGCATTTCCGAGGCGCTTTGCCATCTCGTCGAGTTGACGGCTGATGGGGTCCCGGCAGGGCAGGCAGAACGCTTCAGCCGGGCGCAAGCAAAGTACAACTGGACTGAAGTGGTCAGAAACATGAGGCACACCTTGAATGCGGAAGGACTTTTGACATGCGGCGCATCCTAAATCGAATATATCGGCGCCTCCGAGACAGCGACGGCTTGGATCCCAGCGTGTCTACTAGCGATCTTGCATATTTTGCGGCCGGTAAAGGCGTGCAGGGAATGCGTGGAATCATACGTCTGCGTGCCAAGACATTCCTGGGTTCGGGGACAAGAATTCTTGGCCGTCAATCGCTGAAGATCGGAAAAGGTTGCAGTATTGGCGACGGTGTCACGATTAATGCGATTTCCCGAAATGGGGTCAACTTGGGTAATCGCGTTACGATTGACCGCAACGCCTCACTTCTGGGAAGTGCGGTTATTCGAAGTGTTGGCGAGGGAATATCTATAGGTAGCGGCGCATCGGTTGGGGCGTTCAATGTAATTCATGGCGGCGGCGGGGTCACGATTGGTAAGGATTCACTTCTGGGACCATTTGTAGCAATCTATTCAGAAAATCATCAATTTCAGGATCCTGACATCCCGATACGCTCGCAAGGTCACGTTCGGCAGTCTGTCCAGATTGGGAACGACGTCTGGATTGGAGCACACGCGGTCGTGCTGGCCGGAGTCTCTATCGGGGATGGTGCTGTAGTCGCAGCTGGAGCTGTCGTGACTAAGAACGTGCCCGACCGAAGTATTGTCGCTGGAGTGCCAGCCAAAGTGATAGGGAGCCGATAAGTGACGGCTGACAATCGAGTTGCGTCATTCATTATAGTGACCTACAACAGTGCCGAGGTTGTTGGGCGCTGCTTGGAGCCACTGGCCGCTTTGGTCGACGGAGGACACGAGGTGATCATTGTCGACAACAATTCGGTTGATGCCACCTTAAATATCTGCAGAGCCGTAGTGCCCGGTGTCAGAGTTATTCAAAATGCTAATAACGAGGGATTCGCCAAAGCTGTCAACATTGGCGTGCGTGCTTCCAAAGGTTCGACAGTGATCCTGCTAAACCCTGACGCCGTTGGAACCGCATTAGCCTTCGAGCAACTTATCAAATTCAGTTCTGAGAACCCTGAAGCTGTTTTGGCTCCGATGATCGTTCACCCGGAACAACGCCTCAAGGTTGTTTCGGCGGGGCGTATGCCGCACTTGAGACGGATGTTTCTGCATTATTCAGGTCTTTCCCGCTTGGCGGGCCCAAACTTCCTCGAAGGTCACTATCTGCTCCCGCATCAAGCTGGGTCGGATCGGGACGTTGAATGGGCGACAGGTGCCTGCTTGGCGATTCCCAGGACAATTTGGGAAGCCGTGGACGGAATGACTGAACGATGGTTCATGTATGCGGAGGATATAGAGTTTTGCTTTCGTGTTGCGGTCGCCGGCTACAGGATAAGACTCGTCCCGGGAATTCAGGTTAGTCACAACACGGGGACCGGCACATCTGAGCCAAAGTCCATGAAGCCGGACTGGATCGTCAATCTCTGGCAGTTCTACAGGGATGACTTGAGTCCGAACCGAGCCTCCAGCACTGTCTGGAAGTTGGTCGTTGCAGTGGGCTTGGCGTCACGAGCTGGCTACTACTCACTTAAAGCTGCTCGTTCGACAGAACATCAAGCGTGGCGCCATGAATCTCGAAGGTTCAGGGCCTTCTGTACTGCGGTCCTCAAGGCGAAATGATAACTGTTAAGCCCTCATCCACTGCCCTGCTCCTCGGCCTGCTTGGCACCTTTGTTGCAGCAGTACTGTATGCAACTCTCCCCGCAGGCCTATCAGAGCTGTGCTTGATCATCCTTGTCGCCGGGATCCTACTTGTTGCCTGCTCAGGGATGACTGCGAGTTGGACAATAGTCTTTATGGGGGCGACCTTTAACGGAATGTCTTTGGATCTAGGGGCTATTAGTGTCCGACCTGAGCATCTGACCATTCCAGTGTTCTTCATTATGGTCTACCAACTGCGCCGTGGGTTGCCATTTAGGCTTGGTCGTCCGAGTGCGGCGTTGATCAGCTTCGCTTCCGCCTTCATATTATGGAATGGCCTTGTGTCTTTGAGTAGCCCCAAACCGCCAGCCAGCCTATGGATAGTCTTACAGTATGCCCTTGGTGTCGCATGGTTGCTGCCCTTTATAGTTTCCCCTAGGTCCAAGTGGCCGCTCGTACGTGCAGGATCAATTGTCTTTGCCGGAGTCACGTTGCTGGGTCTGATTGCGTATTCTGCTTATGCAATTGGAATATCTGGGATACCTGGAGTCAGCCCAATAAGTGGCCGGCTGCAGGGATTTTCTTTTGAACCCAACATCTATGCTAGTCAGGCTGTTGTCTGGCTGGCGGTATTGTATTTCTGGCGCCGTTCTCTTGGGCGTGTGGAGAGGATTGCCGCATTCGTAATTGTTGTTGGTGTACTATTCGCCGGCACAAGATCTGCTTGGCTTGCGCTCCTGGCCGTTGCCGCTCTCGGCTTACTGAATGTTGCCAAACGGGGATCACCCCGATCGGTTGCCATTGGTGGTGTACTCGGTGTGACGGGTGTTTGCGCGCCTTTTCTGTTGTCTACCCTCACGACAGCTGGCTTTCTTGGAAAGGAGATCACGCATCGCCTCCTGAACCTGCTCGAGTCGGACTCCGGTACAGGAGCATATCGAATCGACAATTTTGAAGTTGCTTTTAGCGATCTCAGTACATGGGATTCCTGGTGGGTGGGCCTCGGTGCCAATTCGTTCTCCCAATATCACACTATGGACTCCACCGGACGTGGTCCAGCATACTTGGGATCTCTGTGGGTTACATTGCTCTATGACTCTGGATTTATTGGACTTGCATTATTCTTGGGATTGTTCTTCGTGTTGTGGAGAGAAACCGAACGACGGAGCGAGGGTCTAGCCGTTTTTGTTGCAATTGGCATTTGTGCTGCATTTACGAACTTCTTGTGGTTCCAATATGCGTGGTTATCGATTGCCATGGTAAGTGGCAAAATAGCCGGGGACGACAACCAGGCCGGAGCTGACAAGCAACTCAATTCAAAAATGGTATATGGAGGACTTCAAAAGTGAAGGCACTTGTTCTTTGGGCTGATGAAGAGTCGCCTAATCTAGGCGTGAGGGTATTGGCCAAAGGTATGGAGGTGCTACTGAAGCGGGCTTATCCGGGCATTGTTGTAGACAGCTTGGCGGATGCAACAAATGCCGCAGGAATCGGTCTTTCTGGGCGCCACCTAGCCAGGGAGTTAGTGGGCGCCCGTGGACCGCTTGCACGATTCATCAAGGGCTACGACGTCGTTGTGGACATAGGCGGCGGCGATAGCTTTAGCGATATCTACGGGTTGAAGCGACTTGCACTGATGCAGCAGGTTCATATCCTTTGCCGCAGGGCGGGAGTCCCGTTGATCATCGGGCCTCAGACCATCGGCCCTTTCTCGTCGCCGGCGGCGAAGTGGATTGGGCGATCCATGCTAACTTCTAGCGTGATGTCTGTCGCAAGGGACTCGAAGAGCGCGGAGTACTCCAGGACTATTGGCGCACCAGTGAGCCTGACTGCAACGGATGTTGTTTTTGCGTTGGATAAGCCTCGCCATAGGTCCAGAAATGGTGTGGTAGTAAACGTGTCAGGATTACTGTGGGATTCAAGTCGCCACGGCGATTCCGCTGCCTACCAAACATCGATTAAGCGGCTGGTTGATCAACTCTTGGCAGATGGGCGATCAGTTACCTTCCTCGCACACGTGCTTGACAGTCCCTCAGCAGATAACGATTGTCGAATATTTCCGGCTCTGAACGAGCTCTACGGTGGCAGCACCTCCTACGTCATTCCTCGTGACCTTGAATATGTCCGACAGATGCTTGCGTCGGCCGAAGTGGTCGTCGGTTCGCGGATGCATGCTTGCCTGAACGGCTTGTCTGTGGGTACACCAGCTGTCGCATGGGCTTACTCTCGGAAGTTCGCTCCACTCCTCGACGACCTTGGTTGGGAACAGGTCGTCGACTTGGCGACTTCAAAGGATCCAGTGGCCGCGACGATGGACCATATGTCCGTTGAGGGAGATTCCCGTCAACGGATTGGGGCCTTAAATGAACGGGCTGAGTCAAAGTTGGAAGCAGTTGTAGAGCGTCTCAGGGCGGGGTGGAACTAAGTGACTCCGTCGAAGTTGGAAAAGGCGGTCGGTCAGGTTATCGATAGTGGCATGTGCAGCGGGTGCGGCGCGTGTGCTTTGATCGATTCATCCATATCGCTCTCGCTCAATGATGAAGGCTTTCTAAGGCCGACGGTCGACTCGCCGTCATCGCAGAGCGATGACGGGCAACTTGCCAGAGAGTTCCGTCGAATCTGTCCAGGTGTCGGAGTAGATGGACGCCAGCTTTCGGCGCCGATGTCACATCCTGTTTTCGGGCGATATTATGGCGTTTGGACAGGGTATGCATCGGACGATGCCATTCGATTTAGCGGCAGCAGCGGGGGCGTGCTGACTGCCCTAAGTGTTTGGTTGCTTGAATCAAATCAGGCAAGTCGAGTCATTGGTGTTGGCGCTAAGGTGGGTGCACCTTCTCGAAGCGTTCCCGTCAGCATCATGTCAAAGGCGGAAGCGATCGCGGCGTCGGGTTCGCGGTATGCGCCGGTGGCCAATGCTTCTCAATATGACCAGGCGGATGGTGCCGGGGTCTTTATCGGCAAACCATGTGAGGCCTATGCCGCCTCTCAAATGGACGATGCATCCTCAGACTCTGGACCAGTGCGGCTGTCGTTCTTCTGTGCCGGGACCCCTAGCCAGCTCGCTACAGAAGCCCTGATCAGGAACATGGGGGCGGAACCTAAAAACATAAAATCGCTTCGATACCGCGGTAATGGCTGGCCGGGATACTTCACATTTGAGGATGAGTTCGGCGAAGTGGGCCAAGTCTCGTACGACGATTCTTGGGGTAAGCATCTGGGCCGCAACCTCCAGTGGCGGTGCAAGCTCTGCGTCGACGGGACAGGTGAGTTTGCTGATATTTCAGTGGGTGACTACTGGGAGACGGATGCGAAAGGTTATCCAACGTTTAGTGATTCCGAAGGCAACTCGATAGTAATCGCCCGCACGGCGCGGGGTCTTAGAATCGTGCAGGAAAGTGCGGCGGCTGGCGTTTTGAACCTAGCTCCAGCGAAACTTGATTCACTTATGAATATTCAGCCACTACAACGGATCCGTCGAATATCCATGGCCGGTCGGCTTGCTGGGCGACTCCTGGCGGGGCGGCGAGTCCCTCGATACCGCGGATTCAGGTTGACTCGCCTGGCGTTATCGTCCATCCGACTGAATGTGCGAGCAACGATCGGCACGTTTTTGCGAACGCTCCGCGGCAGATGACCTCCCAGTTTTCTCGTTGGAATACCCCGAGTCTCATGGCGATGGGGCGATTAATTGCGACCGTTCTGTCGTTTATCACAGTTCCCCTCATCGCAAGATTTCTTGGACCGGAAGGCAGAGGTGAGACGGCCACCGCAATTGCCGTTTTTGGACTGGCACCCGTGCTTCTGTCGTTTGGTCTTCATTTGGGCGTTCGACGAATGGTCGCTCTTGGCTGCGAAGAGACTGTCGTACGATCTGCTAGGGGTCTTTGCCTGGTTCTTTTTGTGCCGACAATAGTGCTAACGCTGATTCTCCACGGCACGTTGTTTTCCAGCTTTTCCACCGACGTGGCGTTGGTCGCCGACGTTATTCTGCTGCTTTCGCCTCTAGTAGTCTCCTGGATGATCGACGTCTCGGTATTTGTTGTGAGGTCGGACTTTTTTGCAGTGACCCTTGTATTCCTAATTCAGCCATTCGTTATGGTAGCTGGAATTATTGCGCTGTGGGGACTGGGAGTTATCTCGACGACGAACGTACTGATCGTTTATGGATGCTCAACAATCCTAACGACAATATTTTCCTGGCTTCGACTCCGAGTTGGTTTGCGAGGCCCCCGGCTGTCGATGAAAGCCTTGCTGAGGGAAAGCAGGGCTTATGCGGGAAGTAGCATCGCGGAGGCGGGCCTTCGGCGATTGGACCAAGTGCTAATGCTCCCACTTTTGGGGGCAGTCTCCGTCGGAATGTATTCAGTAGCCGCATCGGTTGTGATAGCACCGCTGTCCCTGAGCCAAGCACTGGCTGCTAGTTATTTCGGTTCTATCGCCACAGCAGTACGACGCGGGCAGCGAACACTAATCGCGGAGGCTGTCAGATCCGGATGGATACTTGGAGCCATGTCGAGTTTGGCTGTGGCTGCATTGGCACCTTTGTTTGTTAATCTCGTCTTTGGCCCTGCATTTTCCGAAGCAGTGGCACTGGTTTTGTGGTTAGTGCCGGTTGTTGCTCTCGGTGTTGTTGCATCCGTCCAGACTGGAATTCTAAACGCAATGGGACGCGGTCGAGTTATGTTCGTCGGAAACACGAGTGCCTTGGCGGTCGTTGTTTGCGGGTTTCCACTGTTCTTGCCATTGTGGGGAATGTCGGCCGCGATCGCTATTGTGATTCTTGCCAATCTTGTGCTAGTGATAATTACCGCTTCCGGTTTGGGTATCGGTTTCAGTCAAATGATTCCTAGGATTTGCGATGTAAACCGAACTCTGAAAATATTCTTTGGGAAGTTATAAGCTAGGAGCCCGTATGATGAAAGCAACGTTTATTCGCCCATTTGTTCGCCGATTTGGATCCGGTCGAATTGGCCGCTTGGTTTTGGGGGTCGCCGTTCGACTCGAAGGCGGGCAAATGTTATCGCTTTCCCTTCGGGACTATTTGTTGAAATATCATGGAGTCGCAGCCGGAAACTACAGCTATGGATCCCTTCTTGTGCCAGGCATGGCCGATCGAGGACTTGTTATTGGGTCCTACGTATCAATTGGGCCGAACGTCCGTAGGTTCGGGGCCGCCCATCCTCTGGACAGTATTTCCCTGCATCCGTATTTTTATAACCCTCAGTTGGGTTTGGTCGGACCGGAACGGGATGTCGAACGCACCGAGTGCCAAATAGGCGATGATGTTTGGATCGGTGCGGGTGCGATCATTCTTCCGGGCTGTACAAAAGTGGGAACTGGCGCCGTGATTGGGGCGGGCGCAGTAGTAACCAAGAACGTCCCTGCTTTCAGTATTGTTGTGGGCAATCCCGCCCGGATTATAGGAGAGCGCCTAAGCGAAGAGGAACGGGAGCAGACCCGCCACCATGCGTTTTGGGCCCGTCTGCCGGAGGAAATACTCCGGGATGTTTTGGCCGGCTAGCGATGGAGCCCCCTGGCTCTTGTTGCGTACGCATGGAAAGTGCTTCAAGATGTAAGTCGTCGCAATGCGACTCTCGGTGCTTCGTGGGAAATGATTCTGTGTCGTAGCTAAAAAGAGGGGCCCGTGGTCCTGCAGGGAGGAGTGTGTAGCGTTCAACCAGGAACGGGGCCACGAGCCTTGACTGAGGCTATCGTTGTAGCGGCCGACGCTGCCATCAGCATGTTCAAACCTGCCCGACTACCGCCTCCTCTGCAACGGCAAGCTGGCTGACGGGCGCTGCCAGGTCATTGTCGAAACCGACCAGCCACCGGGCTCCCCCCAATTGCGGCGTTGTCGCGCCCCGGCGGAAGGAAGCGCTTCCAGCACGGATCCGGGACATCCCTGTCGCTGGCGCGTGGAAGTGTTCTGATCCAAGTACCGCTGGCACCGCGAGGAAGCAGCCTGCCCGCGGCTCTGGTTCTACGAGTCCGCCGCCCAGGTCCCGCGCTGTCCGGTCCACCGGCCGGTTCCGGGACCGGGTCGTTGACGAATCTCCACCACCCGTTTTCAAAGTTCGTGTTGCGCTCGTTCGGCGATCTGAGTCCTCCGTGAAGACGACAGTCGTAGAGGACGCGGTCTGGTCTGGCACCCGCGGATGCACATGGTCAGGCGTGGAGCCGCGCTCCACTCCTGAAGTGACCGATGCCTTGGTTGGCAATGACAAAGATTTCAGCGGACTAGGACGACGGACCATGTTGGATTCCCTAGTGATGCGGGAACGCTTTTGAAGTCCTGTCCATAAGCCGGTTGCCTTTCTAACACCCCGAAGCCTTTAGACCTAGACGTGAGGCCCAGAATTTGAGTGGGGCCCGTCTGATTAGGGGGATCCACAACGAACTAATTGAAAGTCCGCTTCAGTTTTGGAACGCCCCTGACCCGGATTCTTTCGCAAGGCTGGCTGCAAAAACGCACTCAGGAGCGCCCGCCGACTCGTTCTCCTGGAAAGACTTGCGCTGAACGGTCGCCTGACTTGGTTTTTGATCCGTCGGCCGAGCGCCGGCGCGACTGCTGTGATCCAGTCCGCTCGGTGACTGAAGAGTTCTTGTGCAGGTCTTCGTGGCTGTAGTACGTGTACGAGTATGAGTCGGGTCCCTTTGTTGGAAGCCGGTTGAGAACAATGCCCAGTACGTTCGAACCAACCATGGCCAGAGCCGCGAGCGACTTTTCAAGGTCTTGATAGCGAAGCTTCTGGGAACCGGCCACGACGACCACTCCTCCAACATGCTGCGAAAGTACTGCAGAATCTGTCACTGGCAACAGGGGCGGTGCGTCAATGATTACCGTATCGAAGGATTGCTCAAGCCGAGAAATTAAGTGTTTCATTTCATCGGATCCGAGTAATTCGCTGGGGTTTGGGGGGATTTGCCCAGAAGTGAGGACAAACAGGTTATCTTCACCCCATGGCTGCAACAAGTCGTTGACGTCAGATGTCCCCAGCAGTGCAGTAGTAAGACCTGCGTTTCGGTCAAGTCCCAAGTACTCGTTGACCATGGGGCGCCGGAGGTCTGCGTCGACCAGACAAACTGAGAGTCCGGCCTGTGCCAAGGCAATCGAAAGATTCGTTGCGGTCGTGCTCTTGCCTTCGCCCGGCAGCGAGGACGTAATTAGAACAGATCTTGCATGTCCCGAAACATTGGCAAACTGCAGGTTCGTCCTTAGCTGACGGAAGGACTCCGACCGAGGACTTTGTGGAGCAGACTGGGTCAGAAGTGGTTTCTTGGAGGCCTCCTGATCGAACGATATTCCGCCGAGTAGTGGCGAATCTGTTACTCGCCGGAGGTCCGCTTCACCACGGATCCTATTGTCCAATGTGGTCCGCACGAGTGCACCGGCGATTCCCAATGCAAGTCCCACCGCCAGACCGGCCAGAAGGTTGATTCGTGTGTTCGGAGCGGACGGGGAGGCTGGAGCCTTCGCCGGTTTGATAATCGAAAGTCCTACGGGCGAGGTCCCTCCGGTTTTGGGCCGCTCCAATGAATCAACGGCTCGAATCAGGCTATTTGCGACTGCCTGGGCTATCGCCGCCGCTTGCACAGGTGATTGGTCCACCACAGTGATGTCGATCAAAACAGTGTTGACCTCCGAGCTCGCCTTCACACGTGTAGCGAGCTCCTCAGCGGTCACGTCCAGGCCGAGATCGTCAATCGCAGGTTGGAGTACAGCCGGTGATCCGACTGTTTTAACGTAAGACTGAACCCTGGCCTGACTGAACGTGTTTCCCTGCTGCAGTTCAAGGACCGAACCCGAACTTTGTATGGCTACGAACAGCTGTGTGTCTGCCGTATATGTCGGCTTGGCCAGCACGGAAGCAGCTCCGCCGACTAGAAGCCCAACTAAGGTTGACGCGACAATTAGGATCCAATTGCGCCGCATGACGCGCAAGTAGTCACGTAGGTCCAAACTGGTGTTCCCCCTGTGTCATGGTCCAAAGTTGCCTGATGGCATGTCCCGAGGACTGGCAATATCTATGGTTATAGCAAGTGTACTCGGCTCAGGTCCCTCGCCCTGTGCGGCGTAACAAGTCAACGACTTCGCCTTCCAGAACGGCATACGCAATTCTGAGACAAGACGAATTCAGAAGAGCTGTTGTGTCTTTGCATTGAAGATTTACTGCTTTTTGTTTCAAGGACTACGTATCGCGCTTTGCCGTTGAATAGACTCGACTGCAACCCGGATTCTCCTGCATGTCACATGTGACCGACTTTCGTTGGAGTGTAGGACCCGAATGGATTTCCAGCCAGGATGCAGGACGTCTACCCGTTCTTCAGATACTTTTCGAGGCGTCTCTGGAAGGGGACCGTCTCAAAATCAGCCTGCTGTAGTTTGTCCAGGCTCAGGGTACTGTTTTTCGGTCGCGGTGCAGCCAATTTGTCACGGAAGTAGGCTTCCGTGCTGACCCCTGAGATACTCTCCGGCGAGGCTCCCACTGTCTCGTACACGCAAGCGGCGATATCGGCCCACGACAGCGGGGTGCCGTCATTGCTCACGTTGTACGTCCCGTAGTTGGCCCGCGATTCCAGAAGATGGCGGATGGCAGCGGCGATGTCTTCGGCAAACGTGAGACGTCCGACCTGATCATTGACTACGGCCGGCTCTACTCCGCGCTCAGCAAGACTTGCCATGGTACGGACGAAGTTGTTTCCCTCGCCAATTACCCAACTTGTGCGCAACGTGTAGTGCTTGGGCACCACACTGACTACGGCGTCTCCTGCGGCTTTGCTCTGACCATAGACGCTGAGCGGTGAGAAGGCTTCTTCTTCCGAGTGGGATTCCTGTACGCCGTCAAAGACGTAGTCAGAGGAGATATTCACCAGCGTCAAATCATGGTCTATCGCCAGTCGTGCGAGTCTTGCTACGGCTGATACGTTGGTCTGCCAGGCAGTCCTTCTGCCCTCAGGCGTTTCTGCCGCATCTACCGCCGTGTAGGCGGCAGCATTGATGATCGTGGCATAGGACTTCCAGTCCCGTGATTCGAATGATTCCTCGCTGTTCAGGTCAAATTCACTGCGGCCAGCGAACTCTACAGCGGGGTCAGATGCAAACTCTGCCCGGAGCGCTTTCCCAAGCTGACCGTTCGCGCCGAGAACCAGTGTCATTTTGGGAGCCATGGGAGACACCTCGGAGAGGCGCGGGTGAGCCTTGTCCTTCTCGGAGAGCTCAGCCTGTGAAAGAGATATGGGCCAGTCGATTGCAGCGGTCTCGTCGGCAAGATTCAGGAACGTGTACTGTTCTTGTGCCTGCGCGCTCCAATGGTCGTTCACCAGATAGGTGTAGGCCGTATTGTCTTCAAGAGTCTGGAAAGCGTTGCCGATGCCACGAGGAATGTAGATGGCCTGGCTTGGATCAAGAGTCGCCGTGAATACAGCTCCAAACGTCGGACCTTGTCGTAGGTCAACCCAAGCGCCAAAAATCTTGCCGCTGGCTACGGATATAAACTTGTCCCACGGCTCGGCATGGATGCCGCGGGTAGTTCCTTTCTTTTCATTAAAGGAAATGTTGTTCTGGACGGGCTTGAAGTCCGGCAGGCCAAGATCCAGCATCTTCTCCCGCTGCCAGTTCTCTTTGAACCAGCCACGGTTGTCGCCGTGGACTGGCAGATCGTAGATCACGACACCAGGTATCGGCGTGTTCGTGGAGCTCAGCTTCTTTGAAAACTCGATCGGCATGCTACTGACCCTGCTTCTTGTACTTGGCTTCAGTTTTGGCCTTCTGAGGGCGCCACCATTGTTCGTTGCTTCGGTACCATTCGATGGTGTCTTTGATGCCGGAATCGAAGTTCGAATATTCCGGTGTCCATCCCAACTCGGTTCGGAGCTTTGAGGAATCGATTGCGTAACGAAGGTCGTGACCAGGGCGGTCAACGACGTGGTCGTAGGCATCACGGCTGTGGCCCATGTGTTCAAGAATCAGTTCGACGACGTCCTTGTTGTTCTTTTCGCCGTCGGCACCGATGAGATAGGTCTCTCCGATACGACCCTTCTCTATGATCGCGAGTACGGCCGAAGAATGATCGTTGGCATGAATCCAATCCCGGACGTTTTCGCCCTTGCCGTAAAGCTTGGGCCTGACGCCATCGATGACGTTGGTGATCTGCCGCGGTATGAACTTCTCGACATGTTGGTAGGGACCGTAATTGTTGGAGCAATTGCTGATTGTGGCCTGCAGACCGAAAGAACGTACCCAAGCACGAACCAGCAGATCAGACCCCGCCTTTGTGGAGGAATACGGACTGGAAGGATTGTAAGGAGTGCTTTCCGTGAAGCGACCCGGATCGTCCAACTCCAAGTCGCCGTAAACCTCGTCGGTGGAGATGTGGTGGAAGCGCTTGTTGTACTTTCTGGCCGCCTCAATCAGCGTGTAGGTTCCTATGATGTTTGTATCCAGGAAAGGGCGCGGATCGTGCAGAGAGTTGTCATTGTGGGACTCGGCGGCGTAATGAACTACAACCTCGTGGCCTTCCACTAGCTCGTCAACAACCTGGGCATCGGCGATATCGCCCTGCACAACACGGACACGCTCGCCGAGCAAACCATTCAGAGATGTCAAGTTTCCGGCATAAGTGAGCTTGTCCAGTACCGTGACGTGGTGAGTAGTGTGCTCAACCACGTAGTGAACAAAGTTTGAACCAATGAAGCCGGCACCGCCGGTTACGAGAATCTGCCCCATGACGCATAACCATACGGGTTTGCGCATCATCCTACGAACCGGAATGATCTGAGCATGCGAGGAATCATCTTGGCTGGGGGAACTGGTTCGCGACTGCATCCGATTACCCACGGCATTAGCAAGCAACTTGTCCCGGTCTATGACAAACCGATGATTTATTACCCCTTGTCGACTCTGATTCTGGCGGGAATCCGCGACATTTTGATCATCACGACACCTCATGATGCCGAGCAATTCCAGCGACTTCTCGGTGACGGTTCCCGATTTGGAGTGAGCCTCAGTTACGTTCAGCAGCCCTCTCCAGACGGACTGGCCCAGGCCTTTACACTCGGAGCGGAGCACATCGGCGATGATTCGGTCGCGCTTGTGCTGGGCGACAACATCTTCTATGGACAAGGCATGGGTACACAGCTGCGACGATATGCGAGCGTCGATGGCGGAGCTGTCTTTGGTTACTGGGTAAAGAACCCGAAGGCATACGGAGTAGTGGAATTCGGCCAGGACGGCCGGGCGATTTCCCTCGAAGAAAAGCCTGAGAACCCAAAGAGTCACTACGCCGTTCCGGGTCTCTACTTTTACGACAATGAAGTGGTCGAGATCGCCCGTAACCTCAAGCCGTCCGACAGAGGCGAGTTGGAAATCACGGACGTCAACAAAACATATCTGGAACGCGGCAAACTACATGTTGAAGTATTGCCTCGCGGAACAGCGTGGCTGGATACGGGGACCTTCGAGGACCTCAGCGATGCCTCGAACTTCATACGGACGGTGGAAAACCGCCAAGGCCTGAAAGTGGGATCGCCGGAAGAAATTGCATGGCGCGCCGGGTTCCTGTCAGACGAGGAACTCCGCACACGGGCAGAGCCTCTGGTAAAGAGCGGCTACGGTCTGTATCTCCTCGGACTGCTAGAAGCTAGCCAGCACGATCACCGGCCAGAGCTCGCCCATTAACGACAGAACGCGTACTGGACTGCGGTTGCAGTCAGCGCCAATATCTTCGGCCTCGGGCAGCTGACACGCATAGCCCGGACCGTAATCTCTAGTGCTGGCTGCATCGTTTTTGTTGCAGATACTCAGGCTTTTCCCTGTGGAACCAAGTAGTCACGCTCCAAAAGACAGGTACCGATTACTCGGGTGCTTGGATCCTCGCGTCCCTAACCTCAAAGAATGATCATTCTGCTGGATGTGGGCCCTGAATGGCCCGAAAGACCTGCGCGGCATGCGGGAGAGTTGCTGCAGGACGCTGGCTGGACGTTATTGTCAGCGGCTGCCGCGCTCATTGTGCTCCCCGCAATCGCAGTTGACGAGGCGTTGCGTGCCTTGTTCCCAAGGAGAATAAGGCACGAAATAGGAGACGAATACTGACGGGAATCCAGCCTCGATCAACCCGAGGTCCTCGGCAGGTGCACAGTCGGACGTGACCTGTTGAAAAGTGGGATCCCAGGTTATTGCAACAATGGCCGTTCTGCCTGTCAGTGATAGCTTCCGCCGCTGAGATTATTGGTCGCGACGTAGGTAGCCAACTCGTCCTTCCCGATCGCCGCCCCGATCTCCGAAATCGCTGCCGTGTCTGCAACCACGATCGATTGCCCGTCCGGCGATGTACCCACACCGAGGTTGGGCAGGGTGAACATGATGGTGTCGCTTTCCCGGAGGTCCTTGAACTGGAACGCGAGGCTTCCGATAGTGGCGGCGTCTAAGCCTTTGTCCACGCTCACGAACGGTGAAATGGCTCCCACCATGTTGTTGATCGTCACCGGATTCAGCAGGGTTTCCTTGGAGATCGTCTTGCTGATGACCGCTTTGAGGAAGAGCTGCTGATTCTTGACGCGGGTGTAGTCGTTGTCCGGGAAAGACTTGCGCTCACGAACGAAGGCCAGCGCTTCGGTTCCATTCAAGGTTTGCTTGCCGGCATTGAATGTGTGTCCCGGGAGCGTGCTGGGGGAGAACGGGGTCTTCACGTTGACCTCAACGCCGCCAAGGGCGTCGGTCAATCCCTTGAAACCTTCGAAGTCCACCATTGCCACGTGATCGATGCGCTGCTGGAAAAGCGACTCAACAGTTTGCACTGTCAGGGCAACTCCGCCGTAGGCCATCGCTGCGTTGATCTTGGCCTCACCCTTACCCGGGATACTCACCCAGGTATCGCGCATGATGGAAATCGCGAAGACGTTCTTCCGGTCGGCAGGAATATGGACCAGCATCAGCGTGTCCGTGCGCTGGTCAGTTGCTGCGGTGTCCTCTGTGTCCAGGTACCGGTCCGGATTTTTGTCCTAGCCCATTACCAGGATATTCATCGCCCCGGTCGCAGTCTTCGGCGGCCGGGTGGACTCATCCGGGAATGCGGACTCGATCTTGGTGGTCCCATGCAAGATCAGAAATCCAGTAATCGGCGTCACGATACGGCCCACGTGCCCACTGTGTATATGAACCACAAGTAGGCATGAGGGATCTGCGCCCAAGGGATCTCCCGTGCCGTCGATTCGCTAGGACTCACATGCCCGACTCAATTCCCCTGGTCACCATCGTCCTCGAGGCTCCCGGAGGTGTTGACCGAGAGTCCGTGATGTACCGAAGACTTATCGCCGCAAGGCTTCGCTATGAAGCACAGTTCTCCATAATCCAGGTTGATGAGCCGCTCACGACGCAGAAAATCACACGGCTTAGCGAAATCGTCGAAACCAAGTACGTCGTTTTCATGAGGACCTCGCATCAGCTTTCCCCTACCTACATGACCACGATGTTGGATTACCTACGTCCACGGACTGTCTATCTCGGGGAACCGGTCTTCTACAATGGCGCCATCGCCAGCAACGTGGCATCCACCAAGATCGACGACGCTTATCGCTACGCCCGGGATACTGACGTATTCGGTGTTGTTTTCAACACTCGTCGGTTAAGGGATGCGTTGGAAGCAATTGGCGACGTCGACCGCTCGGCTCTGTATCTGAGCTACCGTCTGTACTGGTCCATCGGAACGGTAAAGCCTCTCGCTACAGGCTTCTCAGTTGCATCTGACACCAAATCCGCCATTGGCCTGCAAATAGCTGAGGATGTCACGCGGCTGGTCCCACTGATTCCAACGGCTTCGAAGGAGGTCCGTCTCCACCTGGTGCGGTATGTTGCGCTGTTCCTTCGCGGCATGCGGGCCGGGAAGGTGACGCAGGTGGCTTTGGCTAGTCTCCGGGACGTGGTCCGGTCCTATCGTCTGGTCGAGCTGCTCCGCTTCGTTGAACCCTTGCAGCCGGTGGAGGCGTCCTGGATTCGGTGGTTGTCTGACCCGGAATCCGATACCCACCTCTACAAGCAGCTGAGCGACCGCGACTCATACTTGTCTTTCAGGGAAGGCCAGCCCACGCAGCAGCCCCTCTACGAATTGCATTTCGGTGGGGACACTGTAGTCATCGAGAAGTCGTATCGGCCGCGAGAATTACGGCCCGGCTATTCACGGGCTGCCAGCTACGACTTCTACAGCCGGCCCATCAGGCCTTCCTCAACCATGATCTTCTTTGACAGGCCCCTACAGGCAGACGACAATGCTGAGCACCTGTATGAATATTTCAGGGCGAACCATGGGGAGTACACAGAGGCGTACTTTGCGTTGAACCCAAAATCGCCGGACTGGAAACGGCTGCAAGCGAAGGGCTTCAAACTGATTCCGATCTTCACCACCGAGTTCTACGAGAAGTTCCTCATCTCGGATCTGGTGGTTTCGTCCCAGATTTACAACATCCGGTACCGGGGCAAGTCCTTCGCGAACTCCCGCTTTGTGTATCTGCAACACGGCATTCAGCTGAACGACATGACTGACTGGATCCTCTCCAAATACTTCGACGTGTTCGTGGCCACCGGCCAACTCGAAGCCGACTATCTGGGCAAGCTTGCCCCCGTCGAAACCCTGAACTCAGGGCTGCCCCGGTTCGAAGCCCTGACCCGAACGGCACACGAGCCACAGCACTTGCTCTTCATGCCAACGTGGCGTTTCAACCTGCACCAAGTGTCCACCGAACAGTTCGCCCAGTCGGACTACTTCCGTGCAATCGACGCCGTCCTCTCGGATCCACAGCTACTAGCGTTCCTCGAAGAAACTGGCCGTACTCTCCATGTGAAACTTCATCCAAACGTGGAAAAGAGAGTCAGCCAATTCCGGTTCTCCAAGAACGTTGTGAAGACTGATTTGAGCTATCGCGAAGCCATTGCCTCAGCTGAGATGGTCTTCACCGACTACAGCTCAGCCGTGCTTGATGCAGCCTTTATCGGGACGCCAATCGCCTATTACCACTGGGACGCAGCGGACTTCTTCCATGAGCAACCTTATGAAGGCCGAGTGGACTACCGCGATGATGGCTTGGGCCCAGTCTTTGAGGAGCACGCAGACCTGATCAACCACATCGTCCAAGAGCACTACCTCCGGCCTCACGAACTATTCAGTGCCCGCCGCGAACGCTTCTTCCAGGGAGTGGACCCCCAGAGAATCAATGCGAAAATCGTAGAGAGGATGCTGAGTCTCTGATGAGAAAGATCCGAGGCATAAAACGCACCGTCACGGGCATCGCGGTAGATGCTGCCTACTCGCAGGCCGGTACGGTGTTCGCCCGCAAACTGATGGCATCCCCGGCCAATGCACCAGCACGGCGATTCATCAAGGCAAAAGGCTTGGAAGGAAGCATTCGCAGGTTGGCGTCCGAAAACCTGCCGCAAGGAACCTACTTTGCAAAGCTGACTATTTCAAAATGGCACGCGCATAAGGGTAGGGGATTCAGGCTGCTCCAGGACGGCCAAGTGGTCTATGGGAACGCGATCGAACCCCCGGCTCGCGGCTTCCCGCTTGAATATCGCAACATCATTGTCACCTCCAAGAACCCCAAGCGGTTTACCTTGGACATCGACGCACCATATGAGCTGAAGATCGGCCGCGGTGCATTCACTACTCCCCAGCAGCTTAAATACGATCACCAGTACGGCGTGGAGCAGCACGGGGACACCTACTATTCGATGCGGGGAAATACCACCAATCCCAAAAAGCTCTTCATAACTTTCCCGGGATTCGGGCCATCGACTTCACGGATCTCCTACGCCGTCAGTTACCTCAAGGCCATTACTGATGCCGACCTGAAGGACACCCTTATGGTGTGTTTCCAGGACCGCTACCTTGCCGCAGGCTCTTACATGATGGTGGACAACGCTGGCCGGCCTCTGTACGGGCGGGTGTGGCAGGCCATCGAGGATCTACGGACCCGCTTCGGTATCGACCCAGCACAGATGCTGTTCTTCGGAGCTTCCAAAGGCGGCAGCATAGCCATCCACTATGCAAAGGACTTCCCGGCCGCGCAGCTCCTGCTAGCTGTGCCGCAAATGAATTTGCCGTACTACTTCAACAAGCCGTTCTTTCGAGACAACCTGTTCCGAAACCGCGCGCTCCATGATGTGCAGCAGCCAGAGAACAGCCTCCGCGAATACTTCGCTGAGGGAAGAAGAATCGACTATTTCTACACGAACTCCGATGAACTCAGCAACCACTCACTCATTGAACTTGTTGGAGACGTTCCGAACCTCACGAAATACCGCATTGATGGTGTCCACTCAGACGTGGCACGGGCCGCGTTGCCAGCTATGTTAGGCCTTATCCGTGGGTTCTTGGGCGGTCCACAGCATAGGGAGATCGGCGCCGACGAAGTACGTTCCTTCCCCCAAGAGAACGCCATTCAATTGCAGGTTCGGGTTGATTCTGCCGCCTCGAAGATTGCCCGCGCGAACTGGTTCATTGAAGGCTGGTTGGGCCGGACAAGATTCTTGCAGTCGATGTCCGAACATTCCTATGACTTCCTGAAGTTCACTTCGGAGAAGCAACGGCTCTATCCGGCCTACGATCCGGTCCAGCATCTCTCAGCGGTTGTAGCGATCGAAGCCAACGGAACTCAGTGGACTGGCTCTCTGCCCGCTTCCTTGATGCCGGATTCGAAGCAGGACGTGCAGCACTCAATGAGTGCAACTGCTCTGAGCCTCCATGCGAAGGATCCACAGACGTATGTGGTCCTTGACGGTGACCGTTTCGCCCGCTTTCGATATCGCAGCTATGGCGCAGACAATGAGGGCGACACGATGGAGGTCCACTTCGTTAGCGATGCCGAAATCGAGGTGTCTGGGGTGACCCTTGAGCGAGGCTCACACAAGGTTTCGCATGTTGCGGTCGTGGAACCTCTGGACGGCTGGGCCATGGCAGATCTGCTTGCCTTGAGATTCGTCATCACCGCTAAAGCCGAACATCTGTTGATCGTGGTTCATGGTGCCGGCTCGGCCGACGAGGCCGTGGATACCTTTGGAGCCGTGGACTGGAAGGCCTCCACGGTTGTTGCCGTAGTGGATGAGGCGCCGGCTTCGCATGAGGTGCCCGTAAATGTCAGATAGCGCCTCCGGGGCTGGCTCAGGAAGACTGGGTCAAACCCAAATTATTCGCTCCTACGCGGATGTCTCCACCATCACGGACAACGTAGTTCACTTGAATCAGACGCCAGAATCGGAGTTTCTCCACTCCTCGGTGGAGTTTGCCGGGAAGGGAAACGTGCTGTTCGTGGAGGACGGCGTCCAGCTTCGAAATTCGAGGCTACGGTTCCTGGGAAACGGCGCGGTCATTCACTTACGCCGCTCAGCACGGTACTTGCGGATTATTGCAACTGTTTTTGAAGAGTCAGTGCTCTATCTCGGCCCGGGCGCATCATTCACGGCGGAGGCTCATTTCCTTCCAACGGAACGCAAACACGTCATCATTGGCAGCGATGCCATGTTTGCATCCCGCGTCGTCTTCCGCACAGCCGATCCACATCTGGTCTATTCAGCGCTGACCCACCGTCGAATCAATGCCAGTGCCTCCATTTGGGTGGGGGACCACGTGTGGCTAGGCGAAGACAACTTGCTGCTCAAAGGAGCAAAGGTAGGTTCGGGCAGTATCTTGGCGGCACGAGCCGTCGTAACCAAGAACGTCCCGTCCAACTCAACGGGAGCCGGCGTGCCAGCCCGCGTAGTAGCCAGTGGCGTTTTCTGGACCAGGCCTTCCGTCCACGCATATACGTCTGCGCAGACGGAGGAGAGCGCGGTAGACCCAGCAGGCGACTTCATTTATACGCGCGATAAGCATGTTGTGAACATGGATCAACTCGAGCACATGCTGGATGCTGCGTCCTCAGGGCTTGAACGAGCAGCGTGGTGTCACAACCTGGATCAAATGACCTCGAAGAACAGGTTCTTCATCTGATCTGCACGCTTACCCCGCGATTGCTTCCGGGATGGAAGGCCTAGCTCCCCAAGCCCTTGGCTGTCACGTAGGCTGCAAGCTTGTCCTGGCCAATGGCTGTGGCGATTTCCGAAATGGCGGCATTGTCCGCCAGCACGATCGACTGACCATCCATTGACGTGCCCACGCCCAGGTTGGGCAGGGTGAACATGATGGTGTCCTTCTCGCGGAGATCTTTGAACTGTAGAGCGAGTCCACCGATGGTGGCGGCGTCGAAGTCCTTATCAACGCTGATGTAAGGGGAGATCGCGTCCACCATGTTGTTGACCTTCACCGGGTTGGTGAGGGTGTCCCGGGAGATCGTCTTGCTGATGACGGCCTTGAGGAAGAGCTGCTGGTTCTTGACGCGCGTGTAATCGGAATCAGGGAACGACTTCCGCTCACGCACAAAAGCCAGCGCCTTCTCGCCGTCGAGCATGTTCTTGCCCGCCTGGAAGGTGACCTTGCCCTTCAGCACGCTGGGGGTGAATCCCTGCTTGATGTTGACTTCCACGCCGCCCAGCGCATCGGTCAGTCCCTTGAAGCCCTCGAAGTCCACCATCGCAACGTGGTCGATGCGCTGCTGGAAGAGCGACTCCACGGTCTGAACGGTCAGGGCAACGCCGCCCTGAGCCATGGCGGCATTGATCTTCGCTTCGCCGTGACCCGGAATGTTCACCCAAGTGTCACGCATGATGGAAACCGCGAAGACGTTCTTGCGGTCCGCCGGGATGTGGACCCAGATCAGAGTGTCGGTCCGCTGGTCTGTCGGGGCGGAGTCATCCGTGTCCACAGACTTGTCCGCGTTCTTGTCCTTGCCCATGACAAGGATGTTCATGGCACCCGTGACGTTCTTGGTGGGTCGCGTCGCCTCGTCCGGGAAAGCATTCTCGATCTTGGTGGTCCCGTTGTTGAACGTCTGCGCGAGATTGTAGATATAGGCGCCGCAGACTAGGCCTATGACCACCACGGCTGCCGCGAAGCCGAGGAGTACGTTTCGAGCCGTCTTTTTGGAGCTCTTTTGACGTCGCGGACGGGAGTCTGTCGCAACGGCTTCGGTATCAAGGGGATGCGTCATGTATTCCTAGAGTTGGCAGCAGCAGAGTCGATTCTAACAAATGGACAAACATGCCAGATCCGGAGCTAGCCTTTGGTGCCCCGGGAAGACTGCTCTGTGTAGATGCGTTGCGAATAGAAAGCGTCGTTTTCCGCACCCCATTGGTTGGTGACATTGACGGTGTAGTAACGGCCGGCAGCCAGGGTTGTTTTGCCAACATTCACGAGGATCATTTCCAGTTCCGGGTTCATGCCGCTCTGGACTCCGTACGCGGTATTTGTGCTTGTGGGCTTCACGGTTTTCACGACGCGTTGCCCGCCTTTGGTGGTCCACTTCACTTGGGCGTTGCCACCTGAAAGATTGAAGCCTGTTATCCGCACTTGGCCGGTGGATGCGTCAAAAGTCGCGTCGGTAATAATTGGCGTTGCAATTCCAGCCTCCACCTGGGCTTTGAGGGGAACGCCCGCACCAACGCAGGTGTAATACGAATCCCACATGAAAGAAATGATCTTCTGCGCGTTGGAAAGCTGTTGAAGCTGCCGATCGATCCTGGCTTTGGAGCTTTGCCCGCGGAGACTGTCACCGCAAGGGTTGGAGGCTGTGGCCGGAGCCATGCCCTCCAAGTTTGCCCACAGAACTGCGCCCGTTCCGGAAATGCCCGCAGCAGCTGCCAGGAAATAATCCCGAATAGGTGCCACGTACTTACTGCTCCACGAGCCCTTACCTACGATGCTCTCCGCATAGCGGTCCACCGCCGAGTTCGCTTCGTTCGACTGAAACGCTCCTCCCTTGCCGGTTCCCATGCCGTCTTGGATGGCGATGTTCAGAATGAGTCCGCTGGCCGTTTGGGCAATTCTGCGGATCCCGTTTCGAGCCTCCGTCAGGCTGATACTGAAAGCGCTGACCCGCGCGTCAAGGTAGGGACTAATGATTGCGCCGCGCGTGGGGAAGATTCGATGGATGGCCTGGTTCTGCATCCGGTACAGATCCAGGATGGGGTCGAAGGTGTGGCCATCGGTGACGGGCATTTCTGTGCTGTGATAGAAGCCAGCCAGGCCCTTCACGTTATTTGTGGCTGCCTGATATTGAAGGAAGCGCTCGGTGAAGAGCGCAAGTGTCCCCTGATAGGAAACGTCAGGGAGGTACGCCGTATCCGTTCTCTTTACGGGCAGGGGCAGGCCGGCATAGAACTTCATGCCCAGTTTCGTGGCCGCTAAGGCGAGGGAAGCCGCTGGATCCATGCCACCGGCCGCGCCACCCCCTGCAACAACCACGTCATACTTCCCGTTCGTAGACGTGCAGCCGCTGCCTTGGGCAGGGAGGACCAGCACAACGAATGCCTTGCCTTGGCTGGTGATCCTGCGGTCCTGAGGACACTTCACGGCTTGGCTGCTCCATACGCTTCCGTCGGAGTACGTGAAATAACGGTTGACCTCCAGAGTTCCTGCAGCAGCCTTGGCGCAATTCACTCCATCGATGACACACTCCTTGGGCAGCGTTGCCAAGGTAGCTGGCGCGAGGGGCGTTCCAAAAGTGATGACAGTGTCAGCGCCTGCTGTTTTGATTTCAGTGAGCTTCTGGGTGTTTCTCGAAGTGTTGGGGGACGCGAAAACGAAATAGCCGCCAATTGGGTAGCTTGCCGGTTTCGGCGCCCGGGCAGCCGGAGTTGGCTTCGGGGCCGCTGGGGGCTGTTTATCCTGGGCTGGTGGCGTCGCCTCGGTGCCAGGGCTGGGGGCAACCAAAGCGGTTCCTCCAACTCCGGCTGTGAGCACAAGTGCTGCGAGGAGGACTTTGATGCGTGGACGGCTTCCGCGAATGAGCGTCATGAATTCCTTGGGGTCGGCATCAGCAGACGATCCTACGGAATCAAATGACTGTTATCCATACGCTAGACTAAATCGGGCTGCCCTCCTGCTGTTGGTGGCCGCGCCGACCCTCATTCAGGGTGGACGCGCTGGAACGGACGCTACTAGCGTTCTGTACGACATATCAACGGGGGGAAAGTTGGGCACCGGAATTAAAAGTGTTCAAGCCGCACTTGTGGTCATATTGATGGCTCTTCTTGGCTTTTTTGCCACCCAGCCAGCCATGGCCACCACGGTAACCAGCCCTGGCACGGACACGGAACAACCGGCCGAACCATCGCCGACGCCCGAGCCTACATTCCCGGTTGTCATCCCGCCCGTTATTGAGCCTTCTTCGCCTCCCCCCACTTTGGAACCTGTTTCTCCGGCACCTGCCCAGCCTTCCGAAGAGCCAGCTCCCGCGCCCGTGGTACCGCCCGTCGTCGAGCCCGTCGCTCCGCCCGCGGAAGTACCTCCCGTGACTCCTCCTGCTACCTCGCCCGTTCCTGCTCTTCCCACGGATGTTGCTATCGAGAACTTCGTTGTAGAGCCCGAGGTTCCCGTGGAGACCGACACGGCCACCGCCGAGGCAACCCCTACCCCTACACCGACTCCTACCAAAACCGCCGCCCCGCCAGTTGTCAGCGCAGACATCACCGGCCCGTTGAAGGTAGCCCTGGCCCCCGTCGCGGAGAACAACCCCCTAGTCCAAGGCCTGACGGTCTTGGTGTTGCTGCTGCTGGGCCTTGCATACTTCCGTGCCCTGCGCTCAAAGGGGATCCGCGGACCCCGCCTCAACGGCAAGTAGTCCATGGATACCTCCCTCCCCAGGGACGCGGCTGCCGTAAATCCTGCATTCCCGTTGCGTCTAATGCTGCTCACCCACTCGTATTGGCCGGAGCACAGCCCGCCGCAGCGCCGTTGGCTGTCCCTGACCCGGGAATTCCGGAAGGCAGGCTGGGACGTCGACGTCGTCGCTCCCGTCGCGCACTATCCCAACGGCAAGCGGGATCTGCCCCGGCGAAAGGCCGGATTCGCTTTTGCACACCAGGAAGGCCCGCACGGCGAAACCATCAGGCGCGTGCCGTACCTGCGGCACCTTGGCACATCGCCACTCGCACGCTTCGCTGACCAACTCTTCTCCGCTGTTATGTCCGTTCCCATAGGTTTGGGCGGCAAGAAACCGGACGCGATTCTCGCCACCGCACCGAGCCTCCCGACGCTGGCTACTGGATACGTACTTTCCCGACTTCGCAGGGTGCCCTTCATCGTCGAGATGCGGGATGCCTGGCCGGACCTGGCCCGCGACGCGCGAATCGTGCAAGGCAGCGTCAAAAGCCTGGTGGAGCGTGTGGTTGAGTTCGTCCAGCAGCGGGCGGACCTGGTTGTCACGGTTACCGACGGCTTTGCAGAGACCCTGCGGGACCGCGGCATCAAGAACGTCGTCACCGTGAGCAATGGCCTCGATCTAAACTCCATGCCTTTCCTTGAGCCCCCGGCCTTGGAACGGGACGTCTTTCATGCCGTGTACCTCGGGAATCATGGCAAAAGCCAGCGCCTGGACATCCTCATCAGGGCAAGTGCACTTCTGGGCGAGGGATTCCACCTGACATTGGTAGGTCACGGCACGAGCCGTCCGCAATTGGTGAAATTGGCCCGCGAACTCAACGCGCCCGTGACCTTCTTCCCTTCATTGCAGGGGCAGGCAGTCATGGACAAATACCGTGAAGCCGATACGTGCATCGTCTCCCTGCGAGATGACTGGAAGTCGTTCGAGACCACTGTCCCGTCCAAGACCTACGAGGTTCTGGCCATCGGCAGGCACGTCACCGCCGTGGTTCGGGGTGAAGCTGAACGCATCATCATTGAAGCCGGCGGAGGTGACGTCGTCGCGGCGAACGCAGAAGCAGTGGCGCAGCTATGGCGGGAGCTTTCCGAGGACCGAAGCAGGCTGGCCTCAGGCACAAGCGGACGCGACTGGGTCAGGGACAACGCCGACTACTCGCAGCTGGCCCTGCGATACATGGACTCAATAACCTCGTTGATCAGTCCGGAGCCAGCCGATGCTCGGGGGACTAAGTGATCCAACTCCTCAAGAACATCGCGCTGACTGCAGGAACCGTGTCAGAGCACCTCACTGAGTCGCCCTTTGTTTTGTTCCTCCAGGTCCTTCGCCGGCTGCCGTCCAGGATCGTCAGGCCGCTGGCTCGTTTCCTGGCCACGCTTGCTCCCAGTTCCGCCCGTCCACTCTTCCTGCTGGCTAGCCACGCGGCGGGGGACACCGCGGGGCTTACCCGTCGGTTTGAGCATGCTGTCCGCGCCGGCCTTGATGGCGAACGCGCCCGAAGGGCTGCAGAAGTAGCCATCGCTGCCGGCCAGCCAGCGTGGGCGGATGTCTTCCTGCCCCTCGCCGCAGGGGCGACGCGGACTCCGGCGACCCTCGCCAGGCGCAAGTGGTACGACGGCGACATGAGTGGCGCCGTCGTCGTCCTCGCTGGCGAGCCGGGCGGGACTGGAAAACAGCGGCAGCGGCTTGAGTCCGAAGTCCGCGTCTTCCAAGGGTGGCGTCCACAGCTGACTGCGTCTGCAGTGAAACCGCAACCGCGCAGGGTCCTGCACCTGCTGACGAATTCCGTGCCGCACACCGGAAGTGGCTATGCCCGGCGCAGCCACTCGATCCTCACCGCTCAACAGGACGCCGGTTGGGAAGCCATGGCCGTAACCCGCCTGGGTTACCCCGTGCAGATCGGCGCCTTGACAGCCCGCCAGTATGACGTCGTCGATGGCGTGCGCTACGAACGTATCTTGCCTGCCCGGATGCAGCCATCCATGCATGGTCGCTTACAGCAGCAGGCCGAAGGCATCTTGTCCCTTGCCCGAGACTTCAGGCCGTCGGTTCTCCACACCACCACCCACTTCGTCAACGGCCTGGTGGCCCGGGAAGTTGCAAAAGCCCTGGACGTCCCCTGGGCCTACGAGGTCCGTGGGCAATTGGCTGACACGTGGGCCTCGACGCGCGGCGAGGAAGCTCGCCGGAGTGAACGGTACAAGCTCTTTACCGAACGCGAAGCCGACGTCATGCAGAGCGCGGACCTCGTGGTGACGCTCGGCGAATCCATGAAACACAACATCGTGGCCATGGGCGTCCCGGACAGCAAAATCCTGATATGCCCCAACGCCGTGGGCGGCGCGTACCTGGAAGAACCGCTTAATCACGGCGATGCGCGGCGGGCTTTGGGATTGGACCCGAACGGGCTTTACATCGGGACAGTAAGCAGCCTTGTCGACTACGAGGGCCTCGACGATCTGGTCACCGCATTTGCGCTGCTTGCGCCACGGCTGCCACAGTTGAAGCTGGTCTTGGTTGGGGACGGCACTGCCGCGCCCGCTCTTCAGGACCAAGTCCGGCGCCTGGGAATTTCGGAACGAACCATATTTACAGGCCGCGTCCCTCCGGAGCGGGCTCGTCTGCACCACTTGGCGCTGGATATTTTTGTGGTTCCACGCAAGGACCTGGCTGTGACCCGGGCCGTGACGCCGCTCAAACCTGTGGAGGCACTGGCCTCTGGCCGGCCAGTGGTGGCCAGTAATCTGGACGCCTTGCGGGAGATAGTGCACGACGGCGTAAACGGCAGGGTGGCGAACGCTGAGGATCCGGAGGGGCTGGCTGAGGTGTTGTTCGAATTGCTGGACGATGAAGCTTTGCGCCAGCGGCTGGGCGCCGCGGGCAGGCAGGAAGTATTGGCTACGAGGACGTGGCAGGCGAATGCCCGGGCATACATTCGGGCTTATGAAAATTTGGGCGTCTAACTACGTAAGGAGGGTCAGCTGATGTCGGCGAAGAAAGCACTACTGCCCGAGCCAGCACTGGTACAACCACTGGCTGTGGACATGCGCCGCCTGACGCGCGTTGGTGCGCGTCCGGGCTTTCTGGACTATCTGGTTCAGCTCTGGGACTTCCGTGAGTTCATTTTCTATGACGCCCGCGCCAGGGTGCAGAGTGGCACCCGACGAGACCGTTTGGGTAGCGCATGGTTGCTGCTCAACCCGATCTTCAACGGCCTGACGTACTACGTTATTTTCGGCATCCTGCTCCAGACCAGCGGCGGCATTGAGAATTACGTCGGCTACCTGGTGATTGGAATCTTCATATTCCAGGGCACATCGGGAGCCATAACAAGCGGTGCCCGTTCCATCCACAGCAATAAGTCCGTGGTCCAGGCTTTCAATTTTCCCAGGGCCACTTTGCCGATCGGCATGAACATCCGGGAAATGATGTCCAACGTGCCGCTGATCCTCGCGATGCTTTTGATCATTACCCTGATCCCGCCGGTCGAGAAAATCACGTGGCTGTGGCTACTGATCATCCCGGCACTTTTGCTTCAGTCAGTCTTCAATCTTGGCGTGGGACTGATTCTGGCCCGCATCATTTCGCGCGTCCACGATGCTACCCATCTACTGCCGTTCTTCATGCGCGCGTGGATGTATGGCTCCGCAATCTTCTACTCCTACGAGAAGTTCGTGACACACCCCGACCTTCTTGCCGTTCTAAAGATGAACCCGTTGTTCAACGTCATCGACATCCTTCGGGATTGCATCCTTTACGCCGAATCACCCACCTGGCAGTCCTGGGCGACCCTGGCCGTCTGGGCATTGGGTGCACTTCTTGTGGGTATGGTCTTCTTCTGGCAAGGGGAGGAGTCCTATGGTCGCGGATGAGCAAGTCCTGGAGGTTGAAGGCCACCCGTGCGTGGTGGTTGACCGTGCTGCGATGGAATACCGTGTGGTCACAACGGACTCGGAAGCAGTTGCGCAAGAACGCCGGGACACCAGTTTCCTGAGCCGGCTGGGCCGCAGGCCAAACACCGTGACGGTACGCGCGCTTTACGAACTGTCCTTGGTGGTTGAACGCGGCGAGTCCGTGGGAATCATCGGCCGCAACGGCTCTGGCAAGAGCACTCTGATGAAACTCATAAGCGGTCAGATGCGTCCAACCTCCGGAGCGATCTTCGCTTCAAGTACACCGATCATGCTCGGTGTGAATGCTGCGCTGATGCCCGACTTGTCCGGGCACCAAAATGTGGTCCTCGGCTGCCTAGCCATGGGCATGAGCCGGCAGGAAGTCGAGGCCAAGTTCGCGAGCATCGTTGAACTCTGTGGGCTGGAAGATTCCATTTACCTGCCCATGAAGTCATATTCATCGGGCATGGCCTCGCGACTCCGCTTCGCCATCGCCGCGAGCATCGACCCAGAGATTCTTCTGGTGGACGAAGCCCTGAACACTGGTGACGCCCAGTTCGGCGATCGAAGCAAGCGTCGGATGGACCAACTGCGCGAACAGGCTGGCTGTGTCTTCCTGGTCAGCCACTCCCTGGACACCATCACCAAGATGTGCAGCCGGGTCCTCTGGCTGGACAAGGGACACCTGATCATGGATGGCGAACCGGAAGAGACCGTTCGCGCTTATCAGGACTTTACCGGTAATTTGGCCAAGGGAAACAACCTCTCCGCTGCACGTGTCCGCGACGAAGCTCGTGCCAATCTGCAAATGACTGAAGTCCTGGCAAGGAGCAAGATGCGCAGGAGCCGGGCATGACGGGTTTGATTTCGAATGTTCGTACAGCGGCATGGCATCTCCGGCATGGCGGCCTGTCACAGTTGAGATCGTGGTACCGCCGCCAGCGCGCACAGTCCCCGAGCGGCGTGCGGAACGCGCAGGGGACCATGCTCCGCAGCGGGCTTTCCTTTGCGCCCTTCGAATACCCCTCCGTACCTCCCCGCCGAGATGACCTCACAGTGGGCGTCATTCTGGATGACTTCTCCGGCAAGGCTTTTGCCTATGAGTGGAACGTGGTTTTCCTGCAGAAGGACACTTGGCTGCAGCAGCTCGAAGAACAGGCTGTTGACTTCGTGTTCGTCGAGTCGGCCTGGAATGGCAATGCCGGTTCGTGGCAGTACCAGCTCTCGGGGCCTAACGGACCCAAGCCCGAATTTCTTGAGCTGATCCGATGGTGCCGCGAGCAGGGCATTCCCACCGTCTTTTGGAACAAGGAGGATCCGCCCCACTTCGAGGACTTCCTTCCGGCGGCACGTGAGTTTTCTTTTGTCTTCACCTCGGACGAGAACAAACTCCCCGATTACCGGGAGGCCTTGGGGCATGACCGGATTGCGGTCCTGCCTTTCGCGGCCCAGCCTGCCATCCACAACCCTGTCCGGCCCTCCAACGGCCGGCATTCCCGGGACGTCGCCTTCGCCGGCATGTACTTCGCCCACAAGTACCCGGAACGCCGTGAGCAGTTGCAGCTCCTGCTGGATGGGGCGATCTCTGCCTCTTCGAAGTTCAAGAACGGTTTGGAGATCTTCTCGCGGCAGTTGGGCGGTGACCCGGACTACCAGTTCCCGCCTCCCTACGATTCGCACGTCGTCGGGTCACTGACGTACGACCAGATGCTGACGGCATACAAGTCGTACAAAGTGTTCCTCAACGTAAATTCCGTTGTTGATTCACCCAGCATGTGTGCCCGCCGCATCTTCGAGATCACAGCTGCTGGAACGCCAGTAGTCACCACGTCGAGCCCGGCCCTTCCCCGGTTCTTCCCTGACAGTGAAATTCACAGCGTGGACACCACTGAACAGGCCTCGGATGTCATCAAGGCTCTCATGCGAAGTACCGAACTCAACGATCGCTCGGTGCACCTTGCCCAGCGACGGATCTGGGCGGAGCACACCTATGCCCACCGCGCAGAGGAAGTCGTGGCGGCTGCTTTGCCTGCCAGGTCCCAGCCTGTTGAACCCCAGGCGGTCAGCGCGCTGGTTTCCACCATCCGTCCCCAACAGTTGGAGCACGTCTTCAGCACCATTGCTTCGCAGCGCGGAGTGGACGTTGAACTGGTCCTCCTGACTCATGGGTTTACGCCTGAGACCTCCACGATTGAGGGGCTTCGCGAGAAGTACAACGTGCCCAAGTTGACTCTTCTCGAAGCGCCGGAATCGCTCAGCTTGGGAGCTTGCCTGAACCTTTGTGTTGCGGCTTCCAAGGGCTCGGTTCTCACCAAGATGGACGACGACGACTACTACGGTCCGGACTATCTGAAGGACCAGTTGAACGCGCTCATGTATTCCGGCGCTGACGTGGTGGGCAAGTTCGCCCACTTCATGTTCATCTCAAGCCGTAACGCTGCTGTGTACCGCTTCGGACACATGGAACACAGGTTCAGCCACATGGTGATGGGTCCAACGATCATGGCGAACCGCTCTGTCTTCGAAAAGAATCCATTTGAGGAGAGAAGTCGCGGCGAGGACACAGCATTCCTCAACGCGGTGACCGAATCAGGGGGACGGATCTACTCCTCCGACCGATACAACTACTACCAACTCCGGAACGGCTCAGGACACACTTGGACTGCTTCCGACGACGAACTTCTCGCCTCCGGAGAGGTCAAGTTCTGGGGAAACCCTGCAGAACACGTCACGCTCTAGCCAGACTCACAATGCTGTAAACAAAAAAGGGGAACTTTGCTTTGAACACCATCAATCGAGTGGCCGTCATCGGCCTCGGATACATTGGCCTTCCGACGGCCGCCATCCTTGCAACCAACGGGATCGAGGTAATTGGCGTTGATGTTAACCAGCGTACGGTTGACGCCGTCAACGCTGGACAGGTCCCGTTCGTGGAGCCTGACCTCGGAGTCCACGTCTCCGGCGCCGTGAGCCAGGGCCACCTGAGCGCCAGCACGTCAACGCCCCAGGCGGACGCCTACATCGTTGCAGTGCCCACGCCGTTCAAGGAAGACCGCTCCGCTGACCTGAGCTACATTGAGGCCGCAGCCCGTGGCATCGCGCCTCAGCTCCAAGGTGGTGAGCTCCTGATCCTGGAATCCACCTCCCCTCCCGGCGCCACAGAGCACATGGCCAACTACATTCTGGACCTCCGGCCGGACCTCAGCCTTGATGGTTCCGACTCGAAGCCTGCCATCCTCGTGGCACATTGCCCTGAGCGAGTCCTTCCGGGACGGGTCATGATTGAACTCGTCACCAACGACAGGATTGTGGGCGGCATGACCGCTGAGGCAGCAGAGAAGGCCAAGCATCTCTACGCCGTCTTCTGCCAGGGCGAAATCCTCACCACGGATGCCGTCACCGCTGAAATGGCCAAGCTGGTGGAGAACTCCTACCGCGACGTCAACATTGCTTTCGCCAACGAGCTTTCTGTCATCAGCGACAAGCTGGGTATCGACGTTTGGGAACTGATCCGCCTGGCCAACCACCACCCGCGCGTCAACATTCTGCAGCCGGGTCCTGGCGTCGGTGGACACTGCATCGCCGTGGACCCGTGGTTCATTGTTGCAGCGGCTCCGGAGGAATCCCGCCTGATCCGTACCGCCCGCGAAGTCAATGACTCGAAGCCTGAGTGGGTCTTCGAAAAGGTTGTCGCCGCTTTGGAGGAGCTCCCCTCCACGGCAGAGGTGTCTGTCCTTGGACTGGCTTTCAAGGCCAACATCGACGACCTCCGCGAATCACCGGCTATCGAGATTGCGGCGCACCTGGCCGATGCTCTGCAGGACCGCCGTATCAACGTTGCCGAGCCGCACGTCGAAGAACTCCCCAAGCAGCTGGCTAATCGCAGCAACGTTGAGCTCGTTTCGATCGAAGATTCCATTGAGCGCTCAGAGGTTGTTGTTGTCTTGGTGGACCACGATGACGTCAAGACCGTTGCGCCGGAGCTGCTGCAGGGCAAGATCGTCATTGATACGCGTGGTGCGTTGACGCTTGAGCAGGAGACCGTGAATGCCCTCTGAGCGGACAGCATCCTGGCACGGAGACCAGACTCCGGCAGCAGTCGCCCGCCTTCGCCGTCGCCTTGCCGAAGGGCAGATCTCGGGCGACGCCGCAGCAAGCATTGAAGCTGCGGTACAAGAAGTTGAATGGCTGCTTCAAGACGCTACCCGTTGGCAAGGCCGTTTGACTAACGACTCTTCGGTGCAGCGCCCGAAAACGAAATCAGCTCCCACCCAGAAACAGGCTCCAGCCGCTGCCAAAGCGAAAGTCCTTGACCGAGCCTCGTTCCCAGCAATGGAGGCCGTTGCAGGAAATGGCCAAGTTGCCGACATCACCGTGGCCTCGATTCTGGATCCCTTCTCTCAGACCGCCTTTTCCTATGAGTGGAACAATATTGCGGTGGAGCCGAAGACGTGGAAGGCCCAACTACAGGAGACGAAGCCGGACCTTCTGTTCGTTGAATCGGCCTGGCAGGGAAACAACAGTTCCTGGCTGTACCAACTGACGGGCAGCCTGGCTCCGCGTGCAGAGATCAGCGAGCTCGTTGCTTGGTGCAAGGAGCAGGGAATACCAACGGTCTTCTGGAACAAGGAAGATCCGCCCCATTTTGACGACTTCCTGAAGAGCGCCAAGCTCTTTGATGTTGTTTTCACCTCGGACATCAACTGCGTACCAAAATACGTGGAGGCTCTCGGCCACGAGCGCATCCATGTTCTGCCGTTCGCTGCCCAGCCCCGTATGCATAACCCGGCGCGGCCGAACAGGATCACGCGCGACCGCGCCATCGCCTTTGGCGGAATGTACTTCCGCCACAAGTACCCCGAGCGCCGCCAGCAAATGGATTACTTGCTGCCTGCTGCACAGAAGTTTGGCTTGGACATCTTCTCGCGTCAGCTGGGTAACGACGAAAACTATCAGTTCCCCGAGCCATTCGATAAGAACGTGGTGGGCTCCCTCCCATACGAGCAAATGGTCACGGCCTATCACGCCTACAAGGTGTTCCTCAACGTGAACTCGGTGGTTGACTCGCCGAGCATGTGCGCCAGGCGGATTTTCGAAATTACCGCCTGCGGTGCGTCCGTGGTCAGCCCTCCAAGCCCGGCCATTGAGCGGTTCTTCCCCGATCAGTCGATTTTGACCGCGGCTGACGAGAAAGAAACCCACGCACACTTGAGGGCGTTGATGCGTAGCGAGTCGTATCGACAACGACTCGTCCACCGTGCGCAGCGCGAGATCTGGAAGAACCATACTTACGCCTCACGAGTGGACCAGATTCTGGCTAGCGTGGAACTGCCTGTACCTGCGCGGGACCGCTCTGTGTCCATCATGGCGCCCACGTACCGGCCTCATGCGATTGACTCCATTCTCGAGAATGCGGCTAGGCAGGTAGACCTGGAGAAGGAACTGGTAATCCTGACTCACGGCTTCGAGGTCAATGCCACTGAGGTGAAGGCGAAGGCCTTGGACTTGGGTCTGGGCAATGTCAGCATCATTTCCGCCGCGCGGGCAGTCACCTTGGGGGAGTGCCTGAACCTGCTGGTAGATGCTGCCGAAGGCGACATCCTCACCAAGATGGATGACGACGACTATTACGGCGAAAACTACCTGCCTGACCTTGTGCATGCGCTGAACTTCTCGCAGGCAGACTTGGTAGGCAAAGCGGCGACCTACTTCTACTTCGAGAGCAAGGACGCGACGATCCTGTCTTATGGAGCCCACGAGCACAGGTATACGGACTTCGTTCGCGGTGCTACTCTCACCGCGCCAGCCGAGGTATTTCGTGAGCACCGGTTTGAAGCACTTGGCCGTTCTGAGGACTCAACCTTCCTCAAGAACGTCAAGGGTGCCGGTGGCCGGATCTACGCGGCGGACCGATTCAACTACTTCGTCCGTCGCTCAGCAGACGTCAGCAGCCACACATGGCAGGTTGCCGATGACGAACTATTCGCTACGGGCGACGCCGAGGTCTTCGGCGATCCCATTGCCCACGTTTCGGTTTAGGGGAGCGCACAATGAATCTCGGAACGTTTAAGAGACTCCTTGGCCGACGCATGACGCAGCTTCACGCAGTGTTGCTGGCCTTGGCGCTGTTGGGGATCGTTGTTTGGGTCCTCAGCTCGGATGAACGATGGCTTGCCCTGCCCTTCGCTTCAGTGGCAAGCGCTGTTCTTCTGCTTGGAACCCAGTTGCAGTTTTCAGTGGATACGACTCAGACACTGAAAAACAACTCCCAAAAGCGCCATGCCGCACTGAAAGTCATGACTCAGCAAATCGAGTCCAAGACCCACGCCCGTGCGGATTCGATCGACCGGCAACTTAAAACAGTCGTTCAAGATCTGGCCAAGGTTACAGACGGGCAGCAACTCAAGGCGGTGCGCCAGGAATTGGCGAACCTCGCATCGCAGGGACAGGCTCTCTCCGATCAGCAGCGATTCCGTTTTGCTGAGATCATCGATCTCTACCAAGATCACGTTGATCGTCAGCAGGCTTTTGAATTGCGCTTGCGCCGGCTGGTGGACGAGAGCGTTGAATCGCAACTTTCTACTGTCGCAGAAGACAACGCCCCTGACGATGCGTCAGCAGAATCCACCCCGCCGGCGCCGTCCGTGGACAGCTTGGTCGAGTCACTTTGGCCGTCCGTCCAGAACCACATCTGGATTCGTGACCTCTATTCGCGCTCAGGCTCGGTTGCACCCCGGGGATTCCTTGCGTCGCCGAAAGACATGAAGGCCGGTGCCTTCCTGGCCGTTACCGAGTCTGTTCTCGTCAACTGGGGTATTGACAGCCTGACGTTCCATTTGGCTGAGGAGCGTGCCCGTCTCGGTATGACAACTGTCGCGGTGGAAACTGATGATCGTTTGGCCGACATTGCGGCCCAAGCACTGGGTGGGAACCTCAAAACTATCTCCACTGGCACGTTGGCAGCCAAGGAGCTCGGCTACGAGCTAGGGACGTTGATCACCGAGCCAGCTGGCTTGCTGCTCAGCCGCCGCTTGGATGATATTGCGTTGGCCAGGCTCGCAGCAGTATTGAACGATTTGCACCTTGTTGAGAGCGTCTACCTGACTGCGGCTCCGACGGGCGATGGGGGTTCAACTGTCGGCGTGCTGGCGAGCGCTGGGTTCAGCCGATCCCAGGCGATCGAAGAGAGCACCATTGATCGGGCAGGCCTAGAGCTCTGGCAGAGGGCCAGCTGATGTCCATGGCGACGGATCCGCTTCACATAAAGATCCAGAAGCCTCAGGCCAAAGGATCAAAGGTCACTTTCTCCTTTAGTGCATCACGCAACCTCGAGCTGCAGTCTCGCAACAGTTGGTACATCGACTATCAGGGCATTGATGTATCCCATGTCTCCAATGACATGTTTACTTTGGTATTCCTGGCCTGGCAGCTCCCAGTATTCCTGAAGTCGCGCGCGCTGAAGATCACTATCTCGGCGGATTTCCCTGTCTCCGAGGACGTGTGGCTCTTTATCCGACGGCTGATGAAGAACAAGGGGACGTCACTGCAGCGCGTTCGATTTGAGGGGCTCGTCAGCCGTCCGCCGGAAGCGACAGACGGTACGCCAGGATACGCGTATCGCCAAAAGGGCACGCTTTGCGTGGTCCCAGATGGCGTGCCTCATGGTGTAGTTCGTGAAGTTTTGACGCAGTTCACGGACGTCAAGGAACTTTCATTCCGCTCCCTGGAAGTACTCTTCGCTGCCAGTGCAGAGTCCGTCGCGCCCGGGCAGTCCCGACTTTCATCCAGCCTCAGCATCAGCTCTGACTTTGGTGTGACACTCCGGCGAATCGCACTCGGCGCTGCTCCCAGGGCTTTCAGCGCCTATGTTCTCGCCGCAGTCCCCGGCTTGATCGGCGGTGGTTTCACGCGGTTTGCCACTTTCCTGGGAGGGAATCGTTTCTGGCAGCACACCGTTGACTCAAGTTCAATCGGAAATAGTGGACAACGCACGGAGAACTTCCAAGCGCTCTCGGACTTCCTTGCCACGGCAGCCGGCTATCCCGTGCAATTCGCCAACCTCGGCAGGTCACTTTCCGGCTTTGGAGCCGTGCGTGCCCTTAACCGGCTGGCACCGGCGTGGATCGTGGACTACGAATCTGCCATTGCTAAATCGGAAAAATGGGCAACGCGTCCCACCGGTGTTTTGGCTTATGTTGCAGCATCAATGGACCGCGACGGTAAGTTGAGCGAGCGGGCAGAGACCCTGTTCCGGGAAAGCTCGGCTTTTGCGAACATCCGTGCCGTAGCGCAGGGAAATGCGAAAGTGGGCTGGGACTCGAACATTATGTGGGAGTCACGGCTCGGAATTCCGGATTTTGAGCAAATGGAGCTTCACGAGCTTTGCCACAAACTGACAACCCAGCCCGCGCAGGAAGAGGCCGGCGACGCATCCATTGTGGACACGCTTGCGCCATTCGGACAGCAGGGGTATCCGGATCTTTGGAACCTCCGGCAACTTGCCCCCGGCGAGTATAGAAATGGCTTCGAAGAATGTATAGCAGCTGTTCTGGAAGATGCCGTGGAAACGTCTGAATGGCGAGGCCACTATCCTCTGCGCTCAGAAGCCGTAAAGTTTACGGGCCTCGTGGAATTGCCACGTCCGTGGCCTATGTCCTTTAGACACCAGCAGGTGCCAATTGGCTAGGGTCCTGATTCTTGTAACCTACCAGGCAGCCTGGGGCGGGCTACATGAAAATGTTGCATACGCCGTCCGTGCCTTGATTCGGGCAGGTCATAGCGTAGATGTGGCCTGCCCGCCATCGCGGCTTACGGATCACCTGCTTGCACTTGGGGCCGGCGTCATCGACCTGCTTCCTTCGGCGACGTCTGAGGAACTGGAACCGTTGTTGAGGGGCCGTCAATACGATCTGATCCATGCGCACCCGTTCCGCTCACGTGAAATCGGCCTTCAATTGGCAGCTGCCTGGAAGATTCCGTTCATGGCCACCTTCCACGGCTCGTACTTGGATGCTGTTTCCACATGGCATGAACGTGCTGCTGTGATCGCTGCTGTATCGCCGGCTGTTTCGGAAAACCTTGTGGCGCATGGTGGCGTCCCGGGGCACAAGATCACTGTGATCCGCAACGGGGTGGAAGACGAACTCTTCGAGAGCCCGATCAGACCAGTCCTTGAGCGGGTCCGGGATGGCCGTGGCGACATCGTGGTGCTTGCTCGCATGGACCGCGATAAACAGGCCTTGGTGGAGAGCGTGGTGCCGACGGCAAAGATGCTCGCCCAAGAATTTCGCGAACTGCAGTGGCGACTAAGAATTGCCGGTTCCGGCGGTGCCGTGGGGGACTTCCGGGAACATCTTGGCCAAATGCTGGCAGTTATGCCCAACATTTCAATTGACTGGATGGGCTGGGTCAATTCCCAAGAGGCCAGCAGGATTCTAAGCGGTGCCGTCCTGGCGTTCGCCTCAGGCCGCGGTGCCGCCCAGGCTCTGGCCTTGGGAACCCCTGTAGTCGCTGCTGGCTCCCAGGGTGTGGTTGGACTCCAGGAAGGCGAGAACTTACAGCGCGGCTTTTGGGGCAACTTCGGCGGGCAAAAGCCGGAGGTTCCGACGGACAACCTCGACGTCGCCCACCGCGTGACTCAATTGGTCCGAGACCCTAAGTCCTGGCACGAGAAAATGTCACGCGGCAGGCAATCAATCCGTGGCGACGCGGCTCAGTCGGCCGTCGACGCGGCCTACGTGTCAGCTGTCCAGCTTGCCATGGAAACGGCGACTGGGTAGTTTACACGGACCGACGGGCGGGTTACGCGAAGTAACGGTCTTTGGATCACTATTTTGGAGAATGGAAGAGAAATTTGCGCGAACAATACATCGATACTGCATCCAATGTAGTGACCCGATTCCGCACTATCGACGAATTCGTGGAGCGTGGAATTGCGCCTAGGGGCATCATCTCGATTAATGAGGCCGGCGTTCCGATTGACTTGCTTAACAGCGACATCGGTGCGGATACCACCGTGGTCTTCTTCCACGGGGCTATCGAACCGCACTATCGCGTCCCCGTTTTGACGGGGCAGGGCATTTCCAACGGCCTGAACGCCAACCGAATATTTGTTTCCGATCCCAGCCTGTACCTCTCCTCGGAATTGGCGCTCGCGTGGTACGCCGGAAACCACAAACAGGATCTTCAATCCCTGCTGATGCGGGTCATCTCGCATGTGGTGAGCTCGCACGGTGCCAAGAGGGTAATCTATTTTGGCGGTTCGGGTGGAGGCTTCGCGAGCTTGTACTACTCGTCGCAGACTCCCGGCTCGGCAGCGGTGGTTTATAATCCTCAGACAGACATAACCAAGTACCATTCCAGAGCTGTCCGTTCCTTCGCGCAGATTGCCTACGGCATTCCGGAAGACGAATACGACCCGCTGTCGTCAATCCGCAACCGCCCAGTGACTAATCTGTGCCCGCTGTACTCGGAGCCCTTGTCGAACAAGGTCTACTACATGCAAAACAGCAACGATCAGTACCACGTCAAACGGCACATGGAGCCATTCCTTGCAGCGGCCTCGGGCGTCAACGACGTCGAGGTTCTTGTGGATGCCTGGAGGGATGGGCACACGCCACCGCCAAAGGAACTGCTTTCGGAAACCCTTCGGCGTTTCTGTGAATCGGGTTCCTGGTGACGTTGGCCGGGAGAGAGAACGCCATGGATGACCTTCCTGTAGCATCCGGGTTCGCCGACCTCGGGACGTTCCTCTCTGCGGATCGCATTCCCGATGGTCAATTGGAGATCGTGCATCGAGGGTTGCCAATCGAGGTGCTTAACCTTCCTGTTGGTTCAGACACCACGTTTGTGTTTTTCCATGGTGCGGCGGAGAAGGACGTGCGATTGCCGTGGTTTGCCGGGAAGGGCATATCCTCGGGACTGCCTGTGAACCGGATTTTCATCTCGGATCCGAGCTTGAGGAAAGCCGAGGAGCTGAGGCTCTCGTGGTATGCGGGATCGGATGCTCACCCTGACCTTCAGGAAGCCTTGGCAGACATCGTTCGTCGCATCGTGCGGGCGAGCGGTGGGTATAACGTCGTCTTTTTCGGCAGCTCCGGCGGCGGATTTGCAACACTTGCTGTGTCAAGGTTTTTCCCGACGTCGCTCGCGTTGGCCGTCAATCCTCAAACCTCACTCGGACGGTATTACAAATCGGCCTCGGACCGGTTCTTGACGCACGGTTGGGGTATGGAGGGCCGCGAACTAACAGAGCTGCCCGGAACTGTGGCGCACGACCTCGTAAAGTCATACCGGTCTGGTTTCGCTCACACCGTCGCCTTTGTACAGAACGCTCGTGACTGGTTTCACATCCAAAACCACCAGTTGCCGTTCCTCGAGGCAGTAGGCGAATCCGAGAATGTTTACATGCTCATGGATCGATGGGGTCCAGCGACTGGGGACGGACATACCCCTCCGCCCAAGGACCTGCTCCGGCAGCTCCTTGAAGTACTGGCGATTTGCCGCGGCGACTGGGCAGCAGCCCTGTTGGATGGCGGTTTTCAGCATGAAACGAGGCCCCAGGATGTGAGTGCCCGGCTGCGGGAAACCGCCGAGGTCGTCGAACAAACTTAACGGATGCGGGCCCTGCCCTCATGAGAGAGTGCGGGGCCCGTATGTCGAGTGGCAGCTATCCTTTAGCCTCGATCTGAGTAGAAGGCGTCATTTTTGGCGCCCGATCCATTCACCACATCGATCATGTAGTACTTTCCTGAACCAAGCGAGGTACTACCCAATTGGGCGGTCACGGACTCCAAGCGAGGATTGAGACCTTGCTGGATTCCGTAACTGGGGTTGTAGTTGGTGGCCGGTACCGTCTTTTCATAGGTCCGACCACTGGTGTCCGTCCATTTGATATAGACGGTTCCGCCACTGAGATTTTGCCCCGTCACGAGAACGTCTCCGTTACCGTAAAAGATCGAATCGGTAATTATCGGGGTCATGCTCCCCGTCTTCATTCGATCAACCAGCGGACCCCAGGCGCCTGAGCCTATGCATGTGTAGTAGGTGTCCCACATGAAGGAAATCACCTTTACCGGTGCGTTGCCCATCTGCTGCAACTGCTTATCGATCCGAGCCTTAGTGGTTTGACCCCGCAAGTTGGTGTCGCAAGGATTTTGGCTCGTTGCAGGGGCCATTCCTTCCAAGTTGCCCCACAGCTGGGCTCCCGTACCGTCAATTCCGTTTGCTGCCGCTGCGAAGTAGTCGCGGTTAGGGGCAAGATATTTGTCACCCCAGGTCCCACTTCCAACTATTGATGCGGCGAACGGATCCACTGCGGCGGTGGCTTCATTTCCAAAATATGCGCCGCCTTTACCGGTCCCCATGCTGTCTTGGATGGCGATGGACAGGCGGACCTTCCCGGCAGTCTTGGCAATCTTTTCGGCGCCATACATAACCTGTGTAGTGGTGATTTTTGAGCCAGTGCGACGTGAATCCAGGTACGGGCTGACCATTGCGCTGCGGTCCGGCAGAATCCGTGAAATAGCGTCATTTTGCATCTGGTAAAGGTTCAAGATGGGCTGGAATGACGTACCGTCAGTCACCGGCATTTCGAAGGAATGATAGAAACCGGCCAAGCCAGCTTGGTTGATTACTGCCTTCTGGTAGCGCAGGAATCGGTCCGTGAATTGCGTAAGTGCGGGCAGGTACGACACATCTGGCAGCCAAGCCAAGTCCGTTCGGCTTGCAGGAATTGGCATACCCGCGTAGTACTTCATACCCAGGGAAGTCGCAGCCTTTGCGAGCGAGACGTTGATTCCCAAGGTGCCGGCATACGGGGCGCCGCTTACTACCACGACGTCATACACCCCATTGGAGGACGTGCAGTTACTGCCTTGATTAGGAAGCACGAATACGGTGAACGGCTTTCCATTGCCCGTAAGGGAAACGTCCTTTGGGCAATAGCGGGACGGCGCGCCCCAGAGACTTGCATCGGAGTATGTGAAATATCGATTGACCTTCAGGCCAGTGGCCGCGGCCGTGGCACAGTTGACTCCGTTGATATTGCAGTCTTCAGGAATCATGTCGAGTGTGGCGGGCTTGAGCCTGGAGCCGAAGGTGATCACCGTGTCTCCACCTACGGACTTTATGTCGGTCAGTTTCTGAATGTTGATCGCATCGCTGGAACTGCCGAAGATGAAATAGCCGCTAATCGGGAAGACCGGCGGCGGCGTAGCAGCTTGGGCCGGGGAACCGTAAAGGAAGCCTACTATCAACACAAATACCGCTAAGATGCTGGACGCTAGATGTCGGGCGCGGATAGTAGGAGGGGGTGACGTTTCAGAGCTGAAGTTGGCCACAGCGGATCCTTGGACTCGTAGGGTGAGACCTTGGACCTATGGCAAAAGAATGGCGCGCTGCTACGTCAAACTCAAGGGCTTGACTAGAATCTTCAAGCTTCCGTGGGGCGAGTAAAGTGCGGCGGAACTTGTGACGGCCCCGTTACCGGGGCCGTCAAGGCTAGACAGAGACTGTCATGCCGAATTCGTCGATGCGCTGCCCTACGCCCAACAGTTCTGCTATTGCTGCGACGGTGCGCTCGGAGGCTCGGCCGTCGCCGTACGGGTTGACTGCGTTGGCCATGGTGTCGAAGTGATCGGCGTCGTTCAAGAGGCGGTCCACCTCAGCAACGATGCGTTCTTCGTCAGTACCAATGAGAGTCACTGTGCCGGCCACAACGGCTTCGGGACGCTCCGTGTTTTCCCGCATGACGAGAACGGGCTTGCCAAGGCTGGGAGCTTCCTCCTGGACTCCGCCGGAGTCGGTGAGGACGATGTGTGCCAGCGACAGCATGCGGGTGAATTCCCCATACGCCAGCGGCTCAGTCACAACAACATTCGGCTTGCCCTCGAGGGCAGGCAGCACGGCTTCGCGAACCACCGGGTTCTTGTGGGCCGGAAGGACGATGACAAGGTCCGGTTCAGCGTCAGCGATGCGGGCCAGGGCGCGGCCGACGCCGCGCATGGCATCGCCCTGGTTTTCCCGACGGTGCGTGGTGACAAGAAGAATCTTGCGGCCGCTGGCTGCGAGTTCCTCAAGCTGGGGGTCGGTGAAGGGGATCTGCTTGTCCACGGTGGTGAAGAGAGCATCGATGACTGAGTTGCCAGTAACAACGATGTCCTTGGCAGGCACGCCCTCAGCGAGGAGGTTGGCGCGGCTGGTGGAGGTGGGAGCAAGATGCAGCGTGCTGATCTGGCTGGTGATCTTGCGGTTGGCTTCTTCCGGGAATGGCGAAAGCAAGTTGCCGCTACGGAGGCCAGCCTCGACGTGGACCACGGGAATACCGTGGTAGAAGGCGGCGATCGCTCCGGCCGTAGAGGTCGTCGTATCGCCCTGGACGATCACGGCATCCGGCTTGTTGGCAGCGAACAGCTTGTCCAGGCCAGTCATGGTCCGGGTCATGATGTCAGTGAGCGACTGGCCGGGCTGGAGGATATCGAGGTCGTGGTCCGGCGTGATGCCGAATAGCTCGTTGACCTGGTCCAGCATTTCGCGGTGCTGGCCGGTGACGGTGACGATGCAGTCGAACTCTTCGGATTCATGCAAAGCATGGACGATGGGCGCCATTTTGATGGCTTCCGGACGGGTACCGAAAATGGGCATAATGCTGGGCACGTTTTTCCCCCAAGAGAGCGATCTTGCGATAGACAAAGACTTCAGTATCCTACCGGAGGGTGCCGGTGAAGAAGAATCGACGCACGCGAAGGGTGAGGGTTTTTGGACTAACCGGCCAAGAGTAGAGTGGCAAGCAGGACAGGAACTGCCAGGACCACTAGGACAACGAGAATAAGGGCTATGCGCCGCTTTTGCTGTTGATGGTTGGCGGCTGGTGTCGGAACGATGGGGATCGGTGCGGAAGAGGGCCGTGGATGGTCTGTGCGGGCCGACGGTTTGGTGCGGGCAGGACCTTGGGGCAGTTGGAGATTGAACCGCTGACGCTTGAAATGCCGGCCGGCCGGAAGCGGGCGTGGGGGTGTATCGCTCACCTTGTGCACCTTCCGTTGACGGCCGCTTAGCGACGCTTTTTCTGACAGCTCTTCCATCTACCTTAGTGAGAAGAACACTCCGGCTGCATCCACACGTCCATGAGCCCACCCGTTTCGACGACGAATCGGTCCAGCCAGGCTGCGGCCGAAAGCTCGGGTTGGGAGCCCACCATCTGGATCTCAGCAGACGTGCACTGCCGCATCAAAGTACCCGCCCGGACGAGGTGATAATCGGAGGTAACCACGGTGACGGACTTCCACCCGTTCTGGGCGATTAGCTCCGCAAGGCCTCTGGCTTCGCCCCGGGTATTCAGCGGGGAGGGACGGAAGCAAATCAAATTAGGGTCATCGTCTTCGTGGCACAAAGCGTCACCCTCGACATTGCCGGACAGGCCCGTAGTCGAGACGACCAAAATGGGGATGTCCAAGCTTTCCTGGAGTTCTTGGGCTACGGGAAGTCGTTCCTTGCTCAGCCCGCCCAAAACCACGATTGCGTCGGTCCGATGCGGGGTGCCCTGTGGAGGGCTGTAAAAGAACTGAAAAGCCGCGATCAGCCACAGGATGGCGATCACCAAAACCGCTACCATGGCGCGCACAACGCCGCGCGTGACGGAGGCAATTTTGAGGGGCACGGGGACAGTCTATGGTCCCGGAATGTGTGTTCCTCACACCCCTTGGAGTCCGTATATCAACTACCGAGTATCAACATCCTCAAACACCAGGAAAGTCTGGGTATCCAGCACTCCCTCCATGGACTGCAGTTGGTCGAAGATCACACGGCGCAGGTGGATGTTGTCCGTGGCGCGGACCAGCAGGATGACGTCAAAGTCGCCACCCACCAGGGCGATGTGGTGAACCTCGGGAATCGCGCGCAAGTGCTCCTTCAGTTCGCGCCATGAATGCTGCTGGACCTTGAGGGTGACGTAGGCGGAAGATCGTAGGCCGGCTTTGATCGGGTCCACCAAGGCCGTGAACTTGGTCAAAACCCCCTCTCCAGTGAGGCGGGCAATGCGTGAGTAAGCGTGCGCCCGGCTGATGTGCACGTTCTCGGCCACTTGTGTAATGGACATCCGGCCGTCAGTTGTGAGCTCGCGGATGATGTCCCGGTCAACATCGTCCAGGGGTACGGCAGTCTGCTCCGCCTCGGTCTCGCTCACGTGGTCTCCAATTCGTCTACAGGACTGGCTCGTTACCCAGCTCACATTTACAATTCGTCTTTCAGAATAGCCACTTCCTGCATGCTCTTCCATGATTTGAACGAAAGCTGGATACGAAACAGCTGTCCGGAACATACTGGAAGCACATAGTGGCTAGAGAAGGACGGACCAATGACGATCCACGCAGACCACACTGCGCCGGAAACGGCAGTAGAGGACCAAGCTGCTGACGTCCAAAGAAAATTTGGCATCAGCGTAGAGGACTACATGCTGCCCGCCCGGCACCAGATTCAGATGGTGAATCCGGATGGCACCCTCCGCTCCCAAGAAGAGCAGGGCACCGAACCCGGCCATGAGTACCCCACGCCGAGCGATGCTGAACTCATGGCCGCTTACGAGCAGCTCGTCGTCGGGCGTCGCGTCAACGATCAGAACTCCGCGCTCGTCCGGCAAGGCCGCATGGCTGTCTATCCGTCGAGCCACGGACAAGAGGCCTGCCAGGTGGCGGCCGCCATGTGCCTGAGCGAAGGTGACTGGCTCTTCCCGACGTATCGCGACGCCGTCGCAGTGATGACCCGTGGTGTGGATCCTGTTGAAGCGATGACGATCTTCCGTGGCGACTGGCATGGCGGCTACGACCCCAAGAAGCACCACGTGGGTATCCAGTGCACCCCGCTGACCACGCAGCTGCTGCACGCCGTCGGGGTCGCGCATGCCGCCAAACTTCGTGGTGAGGACACCGTGGTGATGGCCATGTGCGGCGATGGTGCCACGAGTGAGGGTGACTTCCACGAGGCCCTGAACTTTGCGGCCGTCTTCCACCTGCCGGTCATCTTCTTCGTGCAGAACAACAAATACGCCATTTCCGTTCCGCTTAGCCACCAGTCGGTGGCGCCATCGCTGGCCCACAAGGCTGTTGGCTACGGTATGGCCGGTGAGCGAGTGGACGGCAACGACCTCGTCGCGCTCCTCGCCGTGATGGACCGTGCCGTGAAGCTGGCCCGCGAAGGCTCGGGACCTCTCCTGATCGAGGCCCACACGTACCGCATGCAGGCGCACACCAACGCCGACGATGCTACGCGCTACCGCCCCGACAGTGAGGTGGCTGAATGGCAAGCGAAGGATCCGCTGACCCGCATGAAGTCCTATCTCACCGGCAAGGGGCTCCTGGACGACGCCGCCAATGAACGCATTGCCGAGCATGCCGAAGCCGTAGCAACCCAACTCCGCGAAGGCCTGGGCGAGGATGTTCCGGTTCAGCCTCTGGACCTCTTTAAGTACGTCTTCTCCAAACCCACCCCGCAGCTAAAAGAGCAGTCTGACCTGCTGGCAAGCGAACTCGCCCGCGAGGAGGGCTCAAAATGACCGTCACCACTTCCGTCAACGGCAACGTTAGCGCCGCCACCGCCAGCGCCGCCGCGTCCGCTGCAGCTACCGCTGAGGCGAGCGGCCCTCAGTCCATCACCATGGCCAAGGCGCTCAACACGGCAATGGCCGATGCCATGCGTGCCGATTCCTCGGTGCTGGTATTCGGTGAGGACGTCGGAATGCTGGGAGGCGTCTTCCGCATCACCGATGGCCTCATGGCCGAGTTCGGCGAACAGCGCTGCTTCGATACCCCTCTGGCAGAATCCGGAATTGTTGGCATGGCAGTTGGCATGGCCATCAACGGGATGCGGCCTGTCATTGAAATGCAGTTCGACGCCTTCGCCTATCCGGCTTTTGAGCAGATCGTCAGCCACGTTGCCAAAATGCATAACCGGACCAAGGGCAAGGTCAAGATGCCCCTGGTCATCCGCATCCCCTACGCCGGCGGGATCGGGGGAGTGGAGCACCACTGCGACTCTTCCGAGTCCTACTACGCCCACACCGCCGGCCTGAAGGTTTACACGCCAGCCACTGTGGCCGACGGATACCGGATGCTACGTGAAGCCATCGACTCCGATGACCCCGTGATGTTCATGGAGCCCAAAAAGCTCTATTGGTCCAAGGACCAGGTGGACTTGGACGCCTTGCGCGCAGAGCACGACGCCGGCACCTCCACCGAGGGCCGGGCGGCTATTGCGCGTCCAGGCACTGACGCGACGCTGATCGCCTACGGTCCCTCTGTTCCCACAGCGCTCGCAGCGGCGGCTGCTGCGGCCGAAGAGGGCCGCTCGCTAGAGGTCATTGACGTCCGCACCCTCGTCCCCTTCGACGACGAAACCGTCTGCGCGTCCGTACGCAAGACGGGACGCGCCGTCGTGATCGCCGAAGCCCATGGCTTCGCCTCTGTGTCCTCCGAGATCGTGGCCCGCGTCCAGGAGCGTGCGTTCCACTACCTCGCCGCGCCGATCCGCCGCGTGACCGGCTTCGATGTCCCGTTCCCGTCTCCCAAGCTGGAGCACTACTACCTGCCGAGCGTCGACCGCATTCTCGACGCCGTCGACGACCTTCAATGGGAGGACTGACCATGAGCTCAGATATGCAGGTATTCCGCCTGCCGGACCTGGGGGAGGGCCTCACCGAGGCCGAACTCGTGAACTGGCTCGTCGCTGTGGGTGACGAAATCAAGGTCGATCAGCCGATCGCCGAAGTGGAAACAGCCAAGTCCATGGTGGAAGTGCCCTCGCCTTATGCAGGTACAGTGGCCGAGCTTCACGGTGAGGCTGGCCAAACGCTCGACGTCGGCAAGCCGCTGATCTCGATCGCCCGTTCAGGCGCTGCTCCCGTTGCGCAGGAAACTCCCTCCACTGCCGAAGATGCGGTCTCGACCGGGGTGGTGGCTTCCCCAGAGGTTGATGCTGCCGCCGAGACGTATCGCACCGAGGAGAAAGCCGGGTCTGGAAACGTACTCATCGGATACGGCACTCCTGGTGGCGTGACTGGTGGCCGGACGCGCCCGCGGAAGGCGAGCCTCGCCGTCGTCGACCGCGAAACGGAAACCCGGGCCGAAGCCCCGGTTGCTGCCGAGCCACCTGTCGCCGGAACGCGCATTCCCGGCAAGCTCAGTGCGGTTATCTCGCCACTTGTCAGGAAGATGGCCCGGGACCACGGTGTCTCCCTTGAGACCATCCAGGGCTCAGGTGCCAGTGGGCTGATCATGCGCCGGGACGTGGAAGCTGCGATCTCTACGCCCGAAGCTCCCGAAGCTCCTGAGGCTCCTGGTGCTCCCGTTTCAGCGCTGGTTGCTGAGGGGGACCTCGACTCCCGCACCGGGCTACCTATCTCGGCCCGGACTCCCGTCCGTGGTGTTCGCAAGGCAGTTGCCGCGAACATGACCAAGAGCCGCACGGAGATCCCTGAGGCGACGGTCTGGGTGGATGTGGATGCCACGGCATTGCTTGATATGCGGGCTGAACTGAAGAAACGCGCTCCGCACGACACACCCGGTCTACTGGCTTTCATCGCCCGTTTTGTCACTGCTGGGTTAAAAAAGTACCCGGCCCTGAATACGCGCTTTGAAAGCGGAGAAGACGGCTCCCAGGAGATCGTCGGTTTTGACGGAATCAACCTCGGTTTCGCAGCACAGACGGATCGGGGGCTGGTGGTCCCGTCTGTCCGGAACGCTCACCAGCTGAGCGCTCGCGAATTGGATGCCGAGATCCGGCGCTTGACCACCGTGGCGCGAGACGGCAAGGCCACGCCCACTGAGCTCGGTTCAGGGACCTTCACGCTCAACAACTATGGCGTGTTCGGCGTCGACGGCTCGGCCGCAATCATCAACTACCCCGAAGTGGCGATGCTTGGTGTTGGCCGCATCATCGACCGGCCCTGGGTGGTGAATGGCGAGCTTGCCGTGCGCAAGGTTACCGAGTTGACCCTCGCCTTCGATCACCGCGTGTGCGACGGCGAGACTGCGGCCGGTTTCCTCCGGTACGTCGCCGACGCCATCGAGAACCCTGGTGGAGCGCTCGCAGATATGTAGGCAGAAGGGGGCGGCGTGGGTTGACGCCGCCCCTGGACCTCGCCTCTATGAGCCAAGCCCCTTTGTCAATGCTGCGAATTGCTGGGCCGCTTCGTTGCGTTTGTAAGGCGGGCTTCCGCGGTACAGGCCCCGCTGGAGATCGCCAATGAATTTCTCCGGCTCAAGTTCATCAACTTTTTCCAGGAGTCGTGCACGTTCCGGTGCCTCGAGCAGGCTCGCAAGATGCCTGCCAAAGAGTTCACTCATCGTTAGTGTCAGATCAAAGTCATTAGAGACGAGTAGATCAAACTCATTGTTGTAAATGTGGTCCTCATCGGATGGGCAATCCGCAAGCCACGTAAGTGCTGTCCCGATGTCTTCCGCATCCTTGGTCTTGTGCCATTTGGAACGGTCGGCCAACGCCTCGAGCTTAAGAATGACGTAGAACGATGGAGACACCACCTTAATGGGATCCGTGCCGGGGATCTGAAAGGTTTCGGCGGCATCGAAGGCAGAGACGTAACCGAGAACGTTGATGGGTTGCGAACCTGTGGGAGGATGCACAATGCCCTTTGGGTCTTCTAAGTCTCCGAACGGTATGACGTCGACTGGTGTTGTTTCGACCCGAAACCGTATCGCCGACTTGCTGCTATCAATGAGCTCGAAGGCTGACCTCAGGCGGTCGAGTCCGTTCCACGAAGGCATGGCGAGTGCCACGTCGATATCGCGTGTAGTGCTCAGTTCCTGAGATTCCAGGCCAAAACTCAAGTGAAGCAGATTTCTTGCTTCCGCGCCGACGACCATATCGTTCGTTGTGAGTTCCGTTTTGGCCGCCAGGGTGCTGATTACAGTTGCAAGTGGTTCAAAGCGTGATTGGTCTGAGCCACTGAAGTCGAGGTTCCTCTCGAACGAAAACACTGGCAATCTCCTGTTCCCTGGAATCGATGGATGAGATGAGATCGGCATAGACGAGCAATGGTGGTGCGGTTGTTTCGTTAGTCAGCAAATGCGACTCGTCAACGCTGCGAGGCTCGCCTAGGAAACTGTCCGGAGGCAGACTCCAGAACTTTTTGCGCAACTCAATGTTCGGTGTCGAGCTTCGTCGTAGCCTGTTCACTCGTATGAAATCCGATGTGAGGCTTGGGATGTAGATCGTGGCCGTTCTGGGGTGGATCAATTCCGGGACCGCGGACCCACCACTTACAGTTGCATCAGCGAGGTTTAGGTCCAACCCAAAAGGGGACTCCATTTGGTCGAGGCTGAGGGTCGGGCGAAGTTTGCTTCGATACGCGGCTAACCACGTTTGCGCGGTCAAGGCGCGACCGGAGTCAACCCATTGGCGTTCATGGACCATGCCGGTCTCTTCCAAATAGCGGATGGCCCGAGGGACAAGACCGAGGGAAACTCCTGCCACTTCGGCTAGAAGTCGTGTCGGTGCTTTCATTAGTCGAGGCCACGCAAGCAGGCAAAAAACGAGCTGTGCCGTCTTTGGTGAAGTGAGATCTACTGTGGTCGTTCTGTCGTGTTCGTTGATCCATGTTTTCAACAGATCGTCGGACTTTAGGTTCGAGCGGGGATCCATCTCCACGACCAGGCCGGGCGATCGTATGCTAAGCCGCCCAGCAAGGTCAGCGTGGTTGATCTGCATGTCGCGGAGCTGCGAGCTCAGCATGGGACCAATTTTTGGGGCAAGCACGAAATTCGCGTTGCTCGCTCGCGCGACGGATAGAGCCAAGTTTGGCGGTAGTGGATACTCACCGATTTCGACTGCGTTCAGTGTGGCCTCTACGTCCCCAATCACCAAGCGCAGCTTGTAGTTGGGGAGTGGTTTGTTACGGATGGTGCCGATGCGTCTAACGAACCAGCCTTGATCCCGGCATTGGCGGAGAAAGTTTTCGAAGAGAACGTCGGGGTCCATGTTCAATATTCTAGCTCGTTCAACGAGATTGAACAGCGTTAGATATTGAACGTTTCTTGAAAGCCTCGACTGGGGTTCGAGCGTGCGCAGCTAACGACCCAGGATTAGTAGGCGCGAGACAGACGCATAGGCCTGCTCTTTGTTGGGCAAATCCTCGACAAATCCTCACAAAAGACTTGGCTAATAAGGCAGCCAACTCTGCGTACAATTTTCTGTGGGGGTCAGCTGGTGGTCTCCAGTTGCCCGCGGCCAGCCGTACCGTGCTCAGTCGCCGTTCTAGGATGCCCAACGATGTTAAAAAACTCCCCAATGCGATCGTTGAGGACTGTCGGCTTCGCGCTGACCACGCTCCTCATCACTGGGGGACTGGCTGTACAGCCGGCAGTAGCGGGAGATAGTGACATCATCCCGAGCACCCCGCAATCACTCCGTCCGGCACCTGAGGTGGCAACGGACCAATTTATTGTCGGGTTACGGGACAACGCCGAAGCGGCTGCGGCTGCCGTGGAGCAGGTTGCCGGTCATGCGGCTATGAAGCTCGGAGTCGTTGCCGAGAGCTCGCACCCGAATGCAGCCGGCGGCCAGGTCATCAAACTTGCCAAGGCCCTTTCAGGGACAAAAGCCGAGGAATTCCTGAAGACCCTTCGTGCGGATCCCAACGTTGCCTACGCCGAAGCCGACGCCATCATGTATGCGGCTGCTGATCCGAACGATGCTTACTATTCCGTTCAGTGGGATCTGGCGGAGGACTTGGCTGGTATTCGGCCGGCCGGGGCATGGCAGTACAACCATGGTGAAGGCGTAGTAGTTGCCGTAGTGGACAGCGGGATCACCAGCCATGTGGAGCTCGACGCCAATGTATTGCCGGGCTACGACATGATGTCCGATGCCGCTGATGCACGCGATGGGACTGGCAGGGATGCGGACCCTACGGATCCCGGGGATTGGTCGACAGCAAGTGAATGCGAGGTGGGCAGCCTGCAGATAAATTCCTCCTGGCACGGAACCCACGTTGCGGGCACAATCGCTGCCATCGGGAACAACACTTACGGTGTGACCGGCGTGGCCCCGAAGGCAAAGATCCTTCCGGTGCGGGCGTTGGGTGCCTGTGGCGGGTATTCATCCGACATCGCAGATTCAATCATTTGGGCTGCAGGCGGCGTTGTTAGCGGGGCTCCAATCAATCCCACTCCGGCGCGAGTTATCAACCTCAGCCTCGGTGGTATCAGGCCCTGTTCTGCCACCTATCAAAACGCCATCAATTTCGCCTACAACGCTGGGGCAGCGGTCATCGTTGCTGCTGGAAATTCCAACCGTCCAGCGGCCGACTCCAGCCCGGCCAACTGCCAGAATGTCATCACCGTTGCGGCTAGCGACGGGACGGGAGCGAAGGCGAAGTACTCCAACTACGGGAGCGTCGTTGATGTAGCTGCTCCCGGCGGCGACATGAGTTCCTCGGCTGTGAACGGCATCTTGTCCACCTCCAATTCAGGGACAACCACGCAGGCAACGCCTGGCTATGCGTTCATGCAGGGAACGTCCATGGCTGCCCCTCACGTGGCGGGTCTTGCGGCTCTCCTTTTCTCAGCGGAGGGCAGCTCCTTGACTCCGGAGCACCTGGAACAGCAACTGAAGGAGACATCGCGGCCCCTTCCTGCTGGCTGCCCGGCCGGATGCGGTGCCGGTCTAGTCGATGCAACCGCGGCGCTCACCACGTTTGGCGGGCACCTGCCGGTGACGCCTGCGCCAATAGTATTCACAGACCGGGACGGCACCTCGAACGATACGTACACGATTCCCGCCACGGCCGGCGCTGAGTATTTGGTTGGCGGAAAGGTTGTTGCCGCTGGCACCTATCCGGGCAGCGGGGCAGTGACTGTTACCGCAAGGGCTCTTGCGGATTATTCGTTGGCCCCTGCAGCTGTGGCCGAGTGGAAGTTCACCTTCAAGACCTCCATTCAAAAAATCACTGATTTCGACGGGGACGGCAAGAGCGACGTCCTTGCTAGGGATAGCGGCGGTGTTTTGTGGCTGTACCCAGGCAACGGTTCTGGTGGCTGGCTTGCCGCCCGCAAGATTGGTGCAGGCTGGAATGCCATGACGTCCATTGAGTCACCGGGTGACTTCAACGGTGACGGCAAGATGGATGTCATCGCGCGGGATGCGAACGGTGTTTTGTGGTTGTACCCGGGCAATGGTTCCGGTGGTTGGTTTGCTGCCCGCCAGATCGGTTCCGGTTGGAACGCGATGGCCGCGATCGAGGCACCTGGTGATTTCAATGGGGACGGCAAAGCGGATGTGATTGCCCGGGACGCCAATGGTGTCTTGTGGCTGTATCCAGGTAACGGTTCCGGCGGTTGGTTTGCTGCGCGGCAGGTTGGTTCAGGGTGGAATGTCATGACCGCAATCGACGGCCCGGGCGACTTCAACGGGGACGGCAAAGCTGATGTTCTTGCGCGCAACGCGTCCGGTGCTTTGTGGCTCTACCCCGGCGATGGTTCCGGTGGATGGCTTGCTGCCCGCCAGATTGGTTCCGGCTGGAATGTCATGACCGCCATGGAAGGCCCGGGTGACTTCAACGGAGACGGAAAGATTGACGTCGTTGCCCGCAACGGGTCAGGTGACTTGTGGCTCTATCCCGGTGACGGTACAGGTGGCTGGTTTGCTGCCCGCCAGATTGGTTCCGGCTGGAACGCCATGACGGCCATCCTCTAGCCCGGCCCCAGTGCATCTACTACCGGGTCATTCCGGCTTCTCCCAGCTGCGCATGGGTAGAATCGAGGCCTGAACATCGCCGGATTGCACTGGATACGGAGAACTCATTGTCAGCTTGGCACGAACTTGGCTCGGACAACTACGTCTTGGAAACCGAGGGATCCTTACTCAACACCGGGCTCGTAGTTGGCAGTGAGCTCGCCATGGTCATTGACACCGGATGTGGCCCGCGCCAGGGCCGCGAGATACTTGCTGCTGTCCGGGAAAAGACCCAGCTTCCGCTGGTGGTAGTCAACACCCACGCGCACTACGACCACTTCTTCGGCAACGCTGTTTTTGCGGACGACGGCGTGACAGAGTTTTGGGCGCACGCCAACTGTGCGGCAACCATTGAGCGGGACGCCGACAACCAGCGTCGCTTCGTCACCACGAACGAACCGGAGATGGCCGCTGGGGAGGGCGACGCCGTCGACATCGTTGTTCCGAACGCGATCGTTGGCGACCAGCCGGTTCTGGTGGACCTTGGCGGAATTACGGCGACACTGTTCTATCTGGGTCGCGCCCACACCGACGGTGACCTCCTGGTGGGGACCAACTCGACGCTCTTCGTAGGCGACCTCGTCGAGCAGGGAGCCCATCCTTCGTTTGAGGACTCTTATCCCGAGGAATGGGCAGACGTCCTCCGGCACATCTCCGCTTTGCGTCACCGCTACGAATTCCTGGTTCCTGGCCACGGCAAGCCTGCGAGCGACGAATTCGTCAAGACCATGGCCGACACCATGAGCACCGCAGTGCGGCAGGCAACCCAGTCCATCCGCGACATGCCCAACGATGCCACCAAGGCCATCCCGGTGCTGCCTTATGGACCTGAGCAGTCGCGCTGGTTCATCAAACGGCTCCAGGAGACCAATGCCCAGCACGGACGGGCTGCGGGCGGATCCCTGGCGACGCCTGACTTTGGACCCGAGAAGACTGGCTTTTACCCTTCGTCATAAATGAAGGTTGCTTATAAATTTGTCATCTTGATTACTGCCTCCCCATGGACTATTGGGTAACACCAGTCCTAGGATGAAGTCGACCATCGGTTTGCGGCTACCTGGGGGGTGTCGAGATGAAGGCCATTCGCGCAATTCCGCGCGCTACTCAGATTCTCCGCTCCGTCATGATCGCTGGCGCTGGTACCGCAATTTGGATGGCCTTGTCCGCGACGGCTGCCAACGCCGATTCCGGGATCACCGATAATCACTCGTTGCTTGGTGGAGTGACGTCTTCGGTGTCTTCAACTGTTTCATCAGCCGACGGTGTCAGTACGCAAGCCAACAAGGCGCTCGGTGCCACAACGGGTGCGGTTAAGAAGGCTGTTGGGTCAGTTGCAACTGCCGCCACACCAAAGGCTTCGGGACCCGCGGTCAGTATCCCGGTACCGAACGTACCGCTTCCCGCTCCCGCCAAAGCCGTTATCCCGACGCAACCGATAACCGTGCATGTTCCTGCTGTAACTCCGGTGGTTGGGCAGGTGGCTGACTCCACGGACAAAGTGATCGCCACGGTTCCCGTGGTCAAGCAAGTAGTTCCCGGGAACACGGTTGGGAGCGTTGCTGACAGGCTGGTCAAGCCTGCCACGGGCAGCATTGACGACACCGTTGAAAACGTTCTTCCTCCAGTGAATGATGTCCTGGCGCCCGCTGGGCTGGACCCGGTGACGGACGTGACCAACCCGGTTGCGGCGCCCATCGTTAAGGTCATCGACAGCATCCTGCCGCCTCTCGGCAACGTCCTGCCTCCGGCCGCTGGACCCGGAAACCTGCTTCCACCGCTATTGGGCGGCGGGGCTATACTCCCCGAAACGCCAGGTGCTGGGGATATCCAGCCTCCCGCCGTCGGTACTTCGCCGGCAGCGACTTCAGTCGCCGACGACTCGGCCACGGAATCCGCTGGCCTGCCCCTCGGGACAACCCCGCCCACCTTTAATGCCGGCGTTTCACTGACCTTTGTTCTGGCGCGAGGTTTTGCTCCTGCTTCGTCTGGTGACGTAACCGGCGCCTCTGCCATCGTCGAACCTGAGGCTCCAACCGAGCTGCCTGCTGACCCCGACGCGGCACCCCTCGGTGTCATTGGCGCGGGCTCGGGTACCTCACAAAATGGGCCACCAAGCCCTGCAGCAGCCTTCCTGCACGGTGCGTTGATCGTTCCTGCAGACTCACTTTCTGGTCCAGCAGCGGCCAGCAATGAAGATCATCCAAAGCCGGTGTCCTTCGATCCCGGCTCATCTCCTGACTAGTTCCCCAGCCCAGCCGCGCTTCTACATGCGGCCGATGGTTAGCCGGACGATCCGTAATGGGACGTCTTTGGGAACACGACCTTCAGGAGAAGATCACAATGAACTCGACAATTCGCAGGTGCCTGATCGGCACATGCTTTGCCGGAGGCTTGATCGCCCTCGGCGGGACCGCGGCCAACGCGGCAGATACGACCAGCGGAAAGGACGGCATCCTTTCCGGTACCCAGGTGGTGGCACCGGTGACAGCGCCAGTCAACACAGGCGCAACGTCATTAGCCCTTGTGGGAGATTCTTCCTCAACCACAAAGGCGCCAGCAGCCGCTCCGGCTGCACAGACAGCGCCAGCTGCCAGCACCACCGGTTCCAACGGCGTTGGCTCCGGGACACAGGTAGTCGCGCCCGTAACAGCGCCCATAAACCTGGGCTCGTCATCAGTGGGTCTGCTGGGGGGCTCCACTGCGACGGGCCCAGCCAAACCTGCCGCTCCAACTGCATCAAGCAGTTCGACGCCGGCGGCTGGCACCAACGGTTCCGGAGGTACTGCCTCCGGTACCCAAGTAGTTGCACCGGTGACGATCCCCGTAACTGTGGGATCGACGTCGACGGGTGTCCTGGGGGACTCATCGGCAACGACATCACCAGCAGCAACATCAGGTTCTGCGCCGGCCCAAGCGCCAGCGCAGGCAACAACGTCGGGGGGAGATAGCATCGCATCCGGCGCTCAGGTAGTGGCTCCGATATTGGTCCCTGTTAACATCGGAGCCACTGCCGCGGGTGTGGGTGGAGATTCATCTGCCACGTCCGGCGCACCCTCGAATACGGGCAGCGCACCTGCTGCCGCTACTCCGGGTGCAACGACCAGCGGTTCTGATGGTGTTGCTTCCGGCACCCAGGTGGTTGCTCCGGTTACCGCTCCGGTGACTGTTGGTTCGACGTCGGCTGGTGTGCTGGGTGACTCTTCGGCCACTGGCGCTGGTTCCTCGTCCGGTACTTCCGGAACGGGAACCGCTTCGGGGTCCGGCACCAACGGGTCAAATGGCGTTGCTTCCGGAACCCAGGTGGTTGCTCCGGTTACCGCTCCGGCGACCGTTGGTTCGACGTCGGCTGGTGTGCTGGGTGACTCTTCGGCCAGCACTGCCGGTACTTCCGGTGGGACTGCCCCGGCGGGAACGTCGGGTGCTACGACCTCCGGATCTAAGGGCCTTGGCTCCGGTACACAGGTGGTGGCTCCGGTTACTGCTCCCGTGACTGTTGGTTCGACCTCCGCGGGTGTGCTGGGTGATTCCTCTGCCGGCACAACTGGTACTTCCGGTGGGACTGCACCGGCGGGAACCGCACCAAGTGGCACCACGAGTGGGAGTGACGGGATTATCTCCGGCACGCAGTTGGTTGTTCCGATCACGGCTCCTGTCGCCATCGATTCCACTTCGCTTGGCATCGGTGGCGCTTCGGTAGGATTCATCACGCCTCCCGTGGTGAATCCTCCGGTTGTGAATCCGCCCGTGGTCAACCCTCCCGCTGTGAACCCACCCGTGGTCAACCCTCCCGTTGTGAACCCTCCCGTGGTCAACCCTCCCGTCGTCAACCCGCCAGCGGTTAACGAGCCGGGCGGTGCTGGACTTGGCGTTGGCGGTGCTAACCCTGGCACCAACAATCCGGGTGTCGAGATCGGTCGTGCCGGATCCGGCAACGCTGGCATCGGGACGACCGGAATCGGTGGCACTCAGCTGGGTGGCAGCGTTCTAACCGCAGGCGGCACGCAAGGTGTGCTGACAGCAGGCGCTGCGACCGGCGTCGGGGGTTCCAACTCCCTGGCCACTACGGGATTGGACGGCAGCTTCACCCTCTGGGCAGTTGGCCTTCTCCTCATGGGCTTGGCGCTCGCGGCAGGCGGTCATCGGAAGGCAACTGCTAAGCGCATCTAATCGCCTGGACGAGGCCTAGTCTCGCGAGCAGTTGTTGCGGTTCCGGATCTCCGGAACTGCGACAACTGCGAGGAGGCTGGGTTGGAGTCCTAGGATGAAGGGGATGACAACTACCCAAGAAGAACAAAACTTCAGCCTCCGCAGCATTGCGCTACCGGCCTTCGGGCCAGCGCTGTTGTTCTGTATCGGCGAAGGGGCGGTTCTTCCGGTGATCGCGCTCTCGGCGCGTGACCTTGGAGCATCGGTAGCAGTCTCGGCGTTGATCGTCACGCTAATCGGTTTGGGATCCTGGCTCTTCAATATCCCGGCATCGCTGATCACCATGAGGTTCGGCGAACGTTGGGCAATTGTCGGGGCAGGTGCCGTAGGAGCCCTTGCCCTCGGCGCAGCAGCTTTCGCTCCGCAGATGGAGCACGGGATCTGGCTGCTGGCCGCGGCTATGACCTTGGTGGGCATGTCTGCGAGCGTCTTCAACCTTGCCCGCCAGAAGTACCTCACCGAGGCTGTCCCCGTAATGTTCCGCGCTCGTGCGCTCTCCACTCTGGGCGGTGTCACGAGGATCGGCATCTTCATCGGTCCGTTCATCGGTGCCGGCGTGATGCAGTTCTCCGGAATCAGCGGGGCGTACTGGGTTGGTTTTGTCGGGATGATGGCCGCCGCTGCCTTGTCGCTCACCATCCCGGACTTGGAGGCTCCCGCTACGTCCGACGGCGGACCAGTGATTCCGGCGTCAACGCTGCGAAAGGTGGCCGCTTCACATGCGGGTGTCTTCCTGTCTGTGGGCTTCGGAATTCTACTGCTCAGCGCGCTGCGTGCTTCGCGCCAAGTTGTCATCCCGCTGTGGGCTGATCACTTGGGCATGGACGCGACACAAGCCTCCCTGATCTACGGCCTCTCGGGAGCCATCGACATGTTGGTGTTCTATCCGGCAGGGAAGCTCATGGATCGCAAGGGACGGCAGTGGGTGGCGGTTCCGTCCACGGTGATCATGGGAACGGCGTTGGTCCTCATCCCGTTTACGGGTGGGTTCGTGCCGCTGTTGTTGGCTGCCCTGCTGATTGGCTTTGGCAATGGCATCAGCTCCGGGTTAATCATGACGTTGGGCGCTGACTTCTCACCGGATAACGGAAGGAGCCACTTCCTTGGCATCTGGCGGTTCATTGCTGATTCGGGTGCTACAGGTGGACCGGTACTCTTATCCGCCCTGACTGCTGCCATTTCGCTCGCCGCTGGCGTCTGGGCTACTGGCGTCCTGGGCTTCGCAGCGGTAGCCGTGTTCGCCGTCGCAATACCCAGGCTGAAGCATCGACGGAACTACTAACTCCAAATCTTGGCTGGGTTCCCGGGCGGCGTTGCTTCCGGACCCTGTTTTCGGCTGCCCAGCTGGCAAATCAACCCATTCAGGGTGTTTCCCCGCCGAGCAAGGCTCAAAGCAGGTCAGGAAGCCCCGCGTTCCTGAGTGGTCCACGGGAATAGTTGGTTAGTTGGGGATGGCTCGAACCATGTTGTTGCGTTTCTCGTGGGTCAGTTCGACCAGCCCGAGTTTTTCGAGCAGCGGCGGGACGTACATACCAAAGCGGCCGCGGTATCCTTTGCGGAGCCCGTACCACCCGGATACAGGGTTCATGGGGTCCCGTCCCCATGCTTCAACGCTTCCCTCTGGTGCTGGTTTATTCTCATCGGCCGCGCCCAGAGGCACCCAGTCTTGCTGCTCACGGAGCCAGGTGGACAGATCCTCGATGGCTCGCAGGTGATACCTCAGGGTGGTCGATCCTACTTGGCAAACAAGGGCTGGCGGGTCTGACTCCGGGTCGCGGTACATGGAGTACTCCGACGAGCCCGGTGCCGTGACCAGCACCCATGGGTCTTCTTTGGTTCCTTCAGCAGTCATGACAGGTCCTTTCCCGCGTCCCCGGTTTCAGCGTAGAGGAGTAAGGCTCCCGCACCTACAGCAGGATGGCCGTTTACCGATGTTGGTTTACAGGGCAAAATCCGCCTAGGAGATTGGCTGGCGGGAGCGCCGGAGCGAACGTCCCCGAAGAATCTCTGCCGCGCCGTATCCCAGGCCAAGGACAATCATGCTGCCCAGCCACGCCGTCGACAGGAAGATCAGGACCATCCAGTTCCTGTCCTCGACAGGTTTAAGCGACTGCCCCGCGACGACTACCTGTTCCCCAGCCGGGCGCGCTACCACCGCCATCCGTAGGCCCGGCTCCGGCTGCCAGGTCACGGCATCGGATCCAGTCCGTCTTGCCGCCTCGAGGACTCCGTCAGGAAGGACGGGAAAGGACCCATGAAGGGCGGCTGTGCCGGACATCGGTTTGTTATCCGCCCCGTAGACGATGACGAAGACACCGCTGTCAGGATTCAATTCCAGCGGCGGCGCAGTTGGCGCCGGAGAACCAATGGCTTCAACCCGTGCTGCAGCAGCAGCCGTCGGCGCATCATTCGCTGCGCGGCGGCCCAACTGCTGCAGCGTGACGTAGGCACTTCCGAAGATGAGAGTGACGATGACGGCTGCGGCCAGCCAACCGATGACCCGTTGCATTCCTCCATCTTCGGCCCAATACGGCCAAGACACACGAAGATGCCGAAAAATGGGCATCCAGACCCAAACTCACAGCCCGGCCTGGGACTTCTTAATGAGTTCTTAAATGCCCTCGCGAGAATTGGAAGAACGATACGTCCTGCCGAAGGGTCCCATGTTGCCGCAACCTACACTTCCCCCAGTACCCCTACAGCGGCTGCCAGCGCCCAAACACTGGCTGGCCGTTGGGCTTATGTTGGTGGCAGTCGTCATCGCAGTCGGGCTGGCGGTCCAGGTCGTGCCAGGATTTACGTCGGCTGAGCTGACTGTGGATCAGAACTTCAGCCGCAACCATAACCCTGTCCTGACCGGTTTAGCCCTGGCTTTTAACCTGCTGTTCGAGCCTGTGGTGGGAGCGATGGTGGTGCTCGCTACAAGTCTGTATCTCCTGCTGATTCGACGTTCCCCCCAGAAAGCTGTGCTGTTTGCCCTCACAGTTGGTTCGGGATGGTTAAGCTGCCAACTGTTCAAGGTGGTCATCGGCAGGATCCGGCCCGACCCGGCACTCTTGTTGGACCCGCTGGCGCCGGAGCCGGTATCCAACAGCTTTCCCAGCGGGCACACCTGTCTGGCCGTCGCCCTGGCCTTGGCAGCGTATTTCGTGGCCCGGGGTACCCGAGTGGAGAAGCCCGTTCTCTGGACAGGAATGATCCTCGCAGTGATCGTCGGCTGGTCCCGTGTCTACATCGGCGCGCACTATCCACTGGATGTCATGGCGTCGTTTCCGGCGACCATTGGCGTCGTCGTGTTGATGGCTGGTCTCTGGAACCGTCAAGCACCATCGATCGTGGCCCGGTTCCAGTCCGCGAGAGACCGGCGCGCAACAATGGATTCGTGACCACTGCAACCAAGCCATCCCTGCTCCTGGTCGAAGACGACGTCGTCCTCGGGCCGCTCATCGCCGAGCTCCTTGAGCCGGACTACCAGGTTCACGTTGCCGTCGACGGCCATGAAGGCCTGCATCGGGGACTCTCCCGGATCTGGGATGTGATGGTGGTGGACCGGGGCCTGCCCGGCATGGACGGCGTCGCGCTGATTGCCGCGCTCAGGTCCAGGGGTATCGCCACCCCTATCCTCATACTCACCGCCCTCGGCGCAACGGAGGAGAAGGTCAGGGGACTCGACGCCGGCGCGAATGACTACATGACCAAGCCCTTCGACCTCTTGGAACTGGGAGCCCGGCTAAGGGCGTTGACCCGCAGCTACCAGCAAGAGGTCAAGACCTTCAGTATTGGAGACTGGGAACTGGACCCTTCTTCCAGGTCCGTCCGTTCCATTCACGGATTCCGAACCTCATTGACGGCCAAGGAGAGTGAATTGCTGACTACGATGGCCGCGCAACCGGACCACGTGTTCACACGGGAAGAGCTGATCAATGCCACCTTCAGCCAAGGTGAACTGCCCGGAGTGATCGACACCTACGTCCACCACCTGCGTCGGAAGATCTCCAGATCGATCGTCCGTACCGTGCACGGGGTGGGGTACCAGATCGGCGACGCGAATGACTGAACATCCTGCTCCTTTGGGCCAGGACCAGGCATTCCTGCGTAGGACATCCATGAGAATCGCCCTCGGCATCAGTGCCGCCTGCGCCGTTCTGGTCCTCTGCCTTCTGGCGGCGTCCACGCTTTACCTGCTTAACCAGTCCGGCAGCCCGGAACCGGCTGAACCCGGCGCCGTGTACGCCTATCTAGATACCAACGATCTGATCAAAGCCATGATCATCGCAGGAGCGGCCGGCATCCTTCTGGCCGGGGGCGTTGGATGGCTCAGTGCACGCAGCGCGATCCGTCCGCTGGGTGAAGCGCTGGCCATGCAGCGGCGTTTCGTCCAAGACGCGAGCCACGAGATGCGCACGCCATTGGCCATCCTGGACGCCAGAGTTCAATTGGCGCAGCGCGGCACAGAAGCGGATTCACCGGCCGGGCAGGCGTTGGCGCAGATCCGGAGCGACACGGCCGCGCTGACGGCGATAGTCAACGAACTCCTGGAATCCGCCATCGGAACAGGACAGCAACCGGACATAGCCCTGACCAACGTCGCCGGTGTTGCCCAGGACGTGGTGGACAGTATTCGCCAATTGGCCGTTGACCGAGGCATCACCGTGGATTTTTCCAGCATGGGGCAAGCGCGGACCCTTATTGCTCCTCAAAGACTGCACCGTGCAATCCTGGGTCTGGTCGAGAACGCACTCGTCCATACGCCGGCGGGAGGCCAAATAATGGTCGCCACCACCGTGGCCGGAGGCCAGGCCATGATCACCGTGACCGATACGGGTCCCGGCATCACCGGCATTGACCGGGCTCGGATTTTTGACCGATTTGCCCGAACAACCCATCAGGGCGGGGGCCAACAGCAACGCAGCTTCGGCATTGGGTTGTCCCTTGTTCGCGAGATCGCCGTCTCTGCGGGCGGCTCCGCGGACGTGGCCTACGCGGGCCCGCATGGTACCTCCATGAGGATTACACTGCCCGTAGCAACGACAAATCCAGGCCTCCCACGGGAAGGTGCGGCCCAAAGCTCCCTCCGCCGTTGGCCTTCACGACGCCGGTAGACGAATCACGGGTCCAACGGCGCTGGACGCACCTGAACAGCGGCACGGGAAGCGATGACTGAAACGGCGGTGAAAGCACCGGCGGCCATGATCCCGGCCAGGACCACAATCTGGAACCTCCCGGCTTCAAGGGGTGAAACACCGCCGAAGATCGCCCCGACAAAAGCACCCGGAAGAGTAACTAGCCCCGTAGTCTTCGTTTGGTCAATGGATGGAATCAATGCTGAATAGACGGCGCGACGGGCCAATTCCAACGTTGACCGGCGAGGTGTCGCGCCCAGGGCCAACCACCCTTCCACTTCCTCCCAGTGATCACGGACGGCCTCCGAGAAACGGCGACCGGCCAGGGTCGCCGTGGTCATGGCGTTGCCGATGATGATGCCACCAATCGCCAATGCATAACGTGGAGTCAGCGCAACCGCGCCGCTGGCGAAGATGACGCCGAGCGTCACGGCGACGCCCAGCCCCATGGATCCGCCAACGAGGCCAAGGGTTTTCCAACTCCACCCGATGCGCCGGGCAGCAGTCGTTGCAGCCACAGCAAACATGATCAGCAGTGCCAGCGCCACGAAGCCGGGACTTGAGATGACACCGCTGAGGATGACACTGATAGCTGCTAACTGAACCGTCCCCCGCAGGATCGCCAACGCTGGCGCCCACCTGTAAGGCACTTTATAGGCGGTCAGCGCTGCCGCGGTCAGGGTCACGAGGAGGACGACCCCCAGCAAGGTCGGCCCCAAGGCCTCAATCGTCGTCATCCGGTCAGCCTAGTGTCAGGAAGAAAAGTCTGCGGGACTTGTGGTCAGGAATGGGCCGAAAGGGCGTAGCCTGAGTTTTGAGGATATTCGCTCCTGACGCCGGGCCGTTCCGCGGCGCATCTTGGCGCCACCCGCCTGGCGGCCAGGTTCGCTCAAAGCACGTACACATTCTGTGCGGCCTTCACATTCAATTTCACTTGCGCTAAATCGCAGCGAGTCCGATCCAACTAACCCATCATTGAAGGGCAGTGCTGATAAGAATGCACATCAGGGAAATTTGGAACCAGCTATCTCCGGATACGCGGCAATGGCTTATCGACAATCCCGGGAGCATGATCATCCCGCGTACGGTAACGGCCAAGCTCAACCATGAAAGTGGTGAGGATGGTCCTGTTGACGGGCACGGAGGCACATTGTTGACCGAAGATGACCGGGAATTCATCCATGACCAAGCACGGGCCAGCAAGGATGAGCACGCGGGGGATCCCAGGTTCTTCGATTCCGTACGCCCGGAGGACTGAGGCACCCAAACAAGCGGCGGGTTCCATGCCGGCCGCGCGACTGGAGCGTCGCTCCAAAGGTAAGCTGTCGGCGTCGAGCGCTAAACCGCTGGTTCCCTAGCGCTTCCTGGCCGCCAAGCCGAACAGCCACGTCCCACCAAGCGCGGACAGGTATCCGGCGAGGACTATGAACGCGGTCCCGGACCAGAAGTAGTCCACGGTGCTGTCGGCGCTGAGTCCCGGCATTACTTGGAGCAGTGAGTAGCCTGCCACGATAGCTGCCAGGAGCAAGGCAATGGCGGTCAGCCATACCCAGAGCCGTGATGCAGCCCAGTGCTCGCCGTAGCCCTTCCAAACATTCCAGCTGCTTCCGGTGCGGAGGATCAGCCAGCCAGCGGGCAGCATGACAGCGCCCACCACAAGGAAGGCTGCTACGACGTCGGAAGGCCGGTGCCATTGATTGATGAGCGTGGAAACTCCAGTGGCCACGGCGAACGTGCTGCCAAGGAAGCCTGCCAGGGGCCGCCAGCGGGGCGAGACCATGAGGAAGACCGCCGCAGCAGCAGAAGCTGCCAACGTTGTGTGGCCGGACGGCAGTGAGTTGAGTTCAAGTGTCTGCACACCGCGGTCTGGCCTGTCGGGGATAAAGAACTTGAGTACCTGGGTAGCCAGATTGGCGGCGATGCACGCGGTGATGGCAATTCCTGCGGCGGTCCAACGGCGACGCGCCACCGTCACGAAGAGCACCACCAAGGTGGCGATTGCCAATGACAGGATGGGCAGCATATCCAGGAATTTCGTGGAGGCCCTGCCCGCAGATCCGCTCAGTTCGGTGGCCTCGACCAATGCTGACTCGTCGATGAACTGACCCATGGTGGTCCGCACGAAGAAGTAGTACGTGGCAATCAAGCCCAGCATGCTGGCGATGGTACCGAGGCAGAAAAGCAGTCCTGTACCGAGGCCGGGCTTGCGACCTTGTGCTGACCGGTCAGGGGACATTGCCAGGGAGCGGGACTGCTGGGAACTCATTGAATCTAGACTGCCACAGTTCGCTGGAAGGCTCATGTGAAGATGCCTCTGGCGTGGCGTATATATCAATAAGGCGCCTTATGGTCAAGGGTAAATCGGCCTACTCTTAACGTATGGAACCTACTACAGGCCTAATGCTGGCGTTGCTGGCTGTGATTGTCTGGCTGGGGATAACCATTGTGCCGCTGATGCTGCTGGCTCCGTCGCATTCTCGGGAAGATGGGACCTCCGCGAACCGGAGGGGCCGCCGCGAGGGTCACAAGAGGGCGTTTTCGGGCGCGCGACCGGTCTTCTCGCACTCATCCGCGCGAACGCGATCGATGCGGCATCCTCGTATCCAGCACTGAAACCCCGTCCGGCACTGAACCCCCATCCAGCACTGAACCCCCACCCAGCACTGAACCCCCGTCCGGCTGTGAGCCGGAGGAATTAACGTGGCGCCGCTTTTGTCGGTCACGAAGCCACCGCTCCACGCTGCCCATGGCCCGCGTCGCAGTGGCCCAGTAGGCCACGCCCACGAGCAATGATGCCGCAAGGGCCAGTCCCTGGTTGGCCTGTTCAAAGAGCGGATACACGAGCCAGTGCGTGACGTAGATATACAAGGATGAGCTGGCCAAAAGTGCCGTGATGCGGTGCAGGCCACGCGGCACGGGCAGGGTAGGGATCCAGAGCAGGATGAGGAAGCCGGCCAGGATAGTGGCGCTGCGGTATTCGTTGCTGAAGGACCCTGGAATCGTCAGGAGGGCGAAGGCGGTCATGGCAGCGCGTTGCCACCGCTTTCTGGATACAGCAGCAGCCCATCCGAAGGCGAACAGCCACAGGACAGGCCCTTGGCCAGGGTACGGCAACTCGATGACGTCGAAGCGCTGCAGGAGGTCGACACCGGCCAACGCGAGAGGAAACGCCCACGGCCATCTGCGCAGTGCACGGTCTACCGCGGGTATGGCCAGCAGGACAGCCAATCCGACCAGGATGTGAACCAATACTTCGACAAACCAGAAGCGGGACATGTCAGTCCACCCCTGCGGGCCCACGAGCGAGTTCAACAAGAGCACGTTGTGCCAGCCGTAGTCGTCAGTGACGGCGAACGCGGCGCCGATGACCACGACGCTGGGTATGACAATCCGCGCCACGGCACGCAACTGCCGACGGAGCCGTTCCCGCCGGGATCCCGTCAGCTGGAAACGGGCAAAGTTGTAGCCAGCCACCGCCATAAGCACGTGCGCGGTGCCTTCCCAGGAGAAGAATTTGATGTGCGTGGCCACGATGAAAATGATGGCCACCGCACGCAGCACGATCCCCGTTTCCATGCGTGCCGACAACTTCCCCCGCCATGTACGGAGAAATCCCTTGCCCATGGCACCCGCATCTTCCGGGGTTCGATGAGTTGTGGGCTTAGATGCCGGGACGAGCTCGCAAATGGGCATCAGGTGCCACCCTTGAGGGGTGCGGCCCAGCGCGCGCTCAAGCCGGACTGACGCAGCTACATAGGAGAGCGAATCTCCGCCAAGGGAAACGAAGCTGTCCGTCTCTGCGATGTCCTGGCGTTCCAGGACGTCTGCGAAGATCTCACGAACAGTCTCTGTCTCAGGCGCGGGTTCCGAGGACTGTGCCCCGTGGCCCCGCTCGGACTGCGCAGGCAATGCGAGGATGGCCGGATAATCAGGCTTCCCATTGCCGAGCCGTGGAATGTCTGGCACCGAATGCAGCTGGACGGCTGCGCGCGGTAGGCCCAGATCCTGCGCCAGGCTCTTGGCTACCAAGGCGAGATCGTGGTGACCTTCCACCGCGGCGACCACAGCGTCGTCGGAGCCGGCGGCAGCGGCTGTTAGTCCAAGATCGGCAAGGAGCCGTTCCACCCGTCCCAGGTCAACGCGCAGACCAACGATTTTCACGAATCGGCTGCGCCTGCCGACGATCTCATAGAGTTCATCAGGTCCAAGCCGGGCAAGGTCCCCCGTGTGGAGCTCTGTGATTTCCCGCCCAAGGGCCAGGTCTTCGGGCTTTTCTGCGTAGCCCAGCATGACATTCGGGCCTGTGTAGACCAGCTCGTGGTCGTCCAACCCCGGGACCGGTTCGAGCCGGAATTCTCCGCCGGGAATCGCGACTCCAATGGCCTGTGGATGCTCCGCCGCCAGGTCCGGCGGCAAGTAAGCCATGCGGGCTGTGGCTTCGGTCTGCCCGTACATGACAAAGAGGTCCCAACCGCGCTCGCGGCCCAACTCTGCATAGGACCGGACGCGCTCCGGAGCAAGGCGACCTCCGGCCTGCGTGATGTAGCGCAGGCTCGGAACGTCCATGTGCTCGAATCCCGCACGGTCCAGAAGCTCGAAGGTGTAAGGCACGGCAGCGAAGGAGGTCACCCTCTGGGAACGGACCAAGTCCCAAAAACAGGGGTCCACTACGGAGAGGTCCGTCAGCGCCAGAGATGCGCCTACCAGAAGATGGCTGTTCACCACGCTCATCCCATAGCAGTAGGAGAGGGGGAGTGTTGTGGCGGCAGTATCGCTGGGGCGAAGGTGCAAGTACTGTGCGATGGCTGCCGCGTTCGCCTGGATGGAAGCCCCGGAAAGGCGAACGAGTTTCGGTGATCCCGTGGAGCCTGACGTGCTCACCAGAAGCGCCAGATCCGGGTGCAACTGGTGTGTTGTCTCGTATCGGCGCACTTCCAGGGTGGGTTCACCGTTGGAGGCCCGGGCAATGATGTCCGGATCGTAGGCCGCGATGAGTGTTTCGGCTGCTTTTCCGCCGCCCGCGGGCAGGATAAGCAACGGATGGCCTGACGCCAGGGCGGCGAGATACACGGTCAGGGACGGCAGGGTGTTGTCGGCTTCAAGGGCGATCAGGCGCCGCGCAGGGCCGAGTTTGCGTGCCATGTCCTCCACTCGCGCGGCAAGGTCGCGGTAGCTGATGGTGCAATCCCCGGTGCTGATGGCGGTGCGGTCGCCGAAAGACGCCAGGTTGGTGGCGAACGAGATTCGGGCCACATCCGGTTGGGTAGTCACGGGCCAATGTAACAAGGTAAACCTAACCTAACTCAACTGGATAATGCCTTGGCTAAGAATCATGACGCGATTGGCGGCGCCCCCGGCAGGCTACCGACGTGAGGCTGCCGCAACACTCCTGTGACGGTTGACACGTGTTAGGTGACCGGAATAGGCTTCCTCACACGTGTTAGGGAAGGAAATCTACATGCCGGGAACCAATGGGGCTTTGCGACAATTCACACGCAGAACCGCCCTCACAGCCCTCGGTGCTGGGATAGTCGGAGCAACAGCGGCGTCGTGGCCGCGATTGACCGGGACGGATATTCCAGGCCGGGGAGACAATAGCCTCAGCATCGCCATCATGGGCACCGCCGCAGACGCCGCAGCGCGTCAAAAGGTCATCGACGCCTTCGCGAAGGTCCACCCCGAGATCAAGGTCAAGGTCCAAGCCATCCAAGCTGTGGACTGGAAGGACTTCTTCACCAAGATCCTCACCATGGTGGCTGCAGGTACGCCACCGGACGTTGTTTACGTGGCAACGGAAGGCGCCCAGCTCTTCGCCGAGAAGCTGGCCCATCCGCTGGACGAGTACCTGCGCCGCGACGCCGAGCACATGAAGGAGTACTTCGAGGACGTCCACCCCAGCCTGGTGGAAGCCTTCATGTACAAGGGCAGCCTGTTCCAGCTCCCTATCGACTGGAACGCCGCCAACATGTACTACAACACCGCAGCATTCCAGCAGGCCGGCCTTGAACGCCCTGCCGACGACTGGACGCACATGGACTTCCGCAGCACGCTCGCTGCGATGAAAAAGGCCAAGCCACAGGACTTCACGCCCTATTACTGGACCAACCGACTCTTCGGTGGAGTAGTGCCATGGCTGTATGCCAACGAGACGAGCTTCCTCAAAGAAACCAAGTCCACCGGCGGCGAATGGCTGTGGGATGGCTTCTATGCCAACGATCCCTCGCGCAGCCTCCGCTCCGGCGGTTACCAATGGCTGGAACCCAACGCGGACGATCCCCGCGTCTTCGAATCGTTCGACTACCTCCGCGGCCTGGTGAAAGACGGGCTGGGTGTCCGGCCCGAGGAAGGCGGCGGCAGTGCACTGATTGGTCTCTTCGCCTCCAACAGGATAGGTACGACGCCGGCGGGCGGCTATTGGGTGCAAGGCCTCCACGAAGCGGGAATGACGGAAGATGGATTCGACGTCCAGTTCTTCCCGAAATGGCGAGGTCAGCGGCACCAGTTCGGCACGGCAGGCTACGCCATCATGAAGACCGCCAAGGACAAGGACGCAGCCTGGGAATGGGTAAAGTTCAGCTCCAGCCTGGAGGCCATGAGGATCGTGTTCCCCACACCGAACACCACTCCCGCCCGCCGTTCCATGGTCAACGAACAGCTCTACGCAGGCACCGGCCCGCGGAACTGGAAGGTCTTCTACGACACGCTTGACCGGTTCCCCACCACAGGTCCCATCCCCGCACCACCCCAGCAGGCCGCCGTCGAGACGGCGCTCATGAAGAACGTATCCCTGGCTGTCAGCGGGGACGAGCGCCAGCTCAAACAGGCCCTCGAATCAATGCAGCGCGATCTTGAACTGGCCCTGAGGAGGCAGCCATGAGCACCGCAACCAGTACCCCCACCGGGACAGGGAAGCAGCCGGGCAGCCGTCAGGCCACCCACAAGCACAGCCAGCCCTCCAAGCGTGGCCGCGTCCAACAACGCTGGCTGCCATGGGCCTTCCTTGCCCCGACCATCGTGGGCATGGGGATCTTCACCCTCCTGCCGATCGTCGCTTCGGTGGCGCTCGCCTTCTTCCGCTGGGACATCATCTCCGCGCCGACGTTCGTGGGCTTCGATAATTTCGCCGAGGTAGTCCAGGACCCGACGGTGCGCGTCTCGTTCCTCAACACCATCGTGTTCGTCATCGTGGCCGTCGCCCTCCAGTTGGGACTCGCCCTGGGCTTGGCCATCATGGTGCAGGAGAAGCTCCCGGCCTGGCTGCGGGTGTTCTTCCGTTCGGCCTTCTTCTTCCCGCTGATTCTTTCCGCCGCATCGGTCTCCATCTTCATGCGGTACCTCTTCAACGAGCAGTTTGGCGTGGTGAACTGGCTATTGTCCATGGTCGGCGTCCCCGCGGTACCGTGGCTGACGACGCCAGGGGGATCGGCCGCCGTCGTAATTCTCGTGTACGTGTGGCAGAACTTTGGCTTCTCGTTCCTGCTGTTTGTTGGTGGGCTTGCCTCGATCCCCGTTGAAACCTACGAGGCCGCGTCGATCGACGGTGCCACGGGCTGGCGCAAACACTTCTACGTCACTCTGCCGCTGCTGAGCCCCACCACCCTGGTGGCCTCGGTGATGGCCATCATCAACGCCCTGCAAGTGTTCGATCAGCCCTATGTGCTCACACGCGGCGGGCCCGGCGACTCAACGCGCACCGCCGTCATGGTGATCTTCGAATCCGCGTTCCAACGCCTCGAATTCGGCCAGGCCTCGGCGATCGGCGTGATCCTGACGCTCATCATCATGGCCATCACCGCCGCGCAGTTCCGGCTCAGCAAACGATTCGTCTTCTACCAGTAAGGCCCGCCATGACCCTCATTTCAGATCGTGTTGAAACCACGGCGCCTGTAGTTACGCGTAAAAAGCGCGACTGGTCAGTTGCCGGGCGCGTCGCCATCTTGCTGATCGCATCCGTCTTTGTCCTGGGCCCCGTCCTCTGGACGTTATCCACCTCGCTGCGGCCGCCGTCGGAATCCTTCAAACTGCCGCCTGCCTTCCTGCCGCTGAACCCCGATCTCGCGTCCTACCAGCAGGTGTTCAAGCAGCTCAACATCGTGGGACTGGTACTGAACAGTGCCCTTGTGACCGGACTGATCGCCGTCGGACAGATGGTGACAGCAGCACTGGCTGGTTACGCGTTCGCGCACCTTCGTTTTAGGGGACGGGGCGCCCTGTTCTCCATCGTGCTGGCCACCATGATGGTGCCCGCCCAGGTGACGATCGTGCCGGTGTTTATGCTGATCCGAGGCGTCGGGCTCTCGGACACGCTGCTCGCGTTGATCATTCCAGCCATCCCGACGGCGTTCGGCACCTTCCTGATGCGCCAATACTTCATGGGATTGCCGGGTGAGCTCGCTGAGGCCGCCGCTATTGATGGCGCCTCACCGTGGCGGACCTTCCGCTCCGTCTACGCGCCGCTGGCCATGCCGGGCCTGGCGATCGTGGGCATCCTGGCGTTCAACTTCCACTGGAACGAGTTCTTCAGGCCACTCATCATGACCATCTCCGAGCAGAACTTCACACTGCCATTGGGACTGGTCTCCCTCCAAGGCAACCTCGGCACAGGAAGCATCTCCGTGGTGCTCGCCGGCGTCGTACTCTCCATGATTCCCGCGCTGGTGGTGTTCATGTTCGGCCAGCGCGCACTGCAGGACGGACTCACCGCCGGAACGGGCAAGTAGCTCCACTCATTATTGAAAGGGTTCCAGTGACGGACCTTGCACTTTTTAGTTCCCTTGTTTCGGCTGCCAGCCATCCGGATCCGGCGTTCCCGCGCTTCCACCCGCGTCCCGCCCAAGGCTGGATCAACGATCCCAACGGCGTCAGCTACATCAACGGCCGGTACCACGTCTTCTTCCAGTACAACCCGGAATCTGCCCGACACTCGCAGATCCAGTGGGGCCACGTGAGTTCCCCCGACCTGATCCAGTGGGAAGAACACCCCGTAGCGTTGAAGCCGCAGCCCGGAGGTCCGGATTCCGCAGGCTGCTGGACGGGCGTGGTGACCTCCGATGGTGGCGTCCCGACCGCGGTCTACTCGGGCGTCCGCGATCACGGAGGGCACTCGCAGGTAGTCATTGCCCGCGGTTCCTCGGACCTGGTGACGTGGGAGCAGACCGGGCACGTTGCTGCGTCAATGCCCTCCGATCCTCTGGTCACGGCCGTGCGCGATCCCTTCATCTTCCGCTTCAACGGGGCTCGATACGCCATCCAAGGAGCGGGCCTGTCTGATGGGCGCGCCGCTCTGCTCCTGTACACAGTGGAGGACATGAATGACTGGCACTACGAGGGGATTTGGCTAACCTCCGCTGATCCCGTGGCTGCCGTTCACACGCCTGCCGAGATTTGGGAGTGCCCGCAGTTGGTGCAGGTGCCTGACGCGTCGGGCGGCTCCGCGTGGGTGATGATGTTCTCGCTCTGGCTGGCTGGCGATGACCACGAGCACGCCAACGGGGTTGGGCACCTGATCGGTTCCCTTGCCTCGGACCCCGCGACGGGGCTGCCTGTGTTTGTGCCGTCCTCCGGTGGGAAGTCCGATCTGGGGCGCGACTTCTATGCACCGCAGGTTGTCCAGCTCTCTTATGGCTCCTCGGATTCTTCGCCGGATTCTTCGCCTACGGCGTTGTTGTGGGGGTGGGCCAACGAAGGCCCCGGACGCGACGGCCGCCGTGGCCGCACCCAGGAACAAATCGACGACGCCGGGTGGGCGGGCGTGCTGACACATCCTCGCCTCCTGTCCGTGGTGGACGGGGCGCTTGCGGTTTCCCCGGTGCCGGAGGTGTTGGCGTACAGGGGTGCTGCTGTAGCTACGGGTGCTGCGGGCTCGGTGGTGGTTCCCGCGTTTGCCGAAGTGCTGGTGACGGGTGGTGATGTGCCGTCCGGCGTTGTGGAGTTGGCGCTCGTTTCGCATCCAGAGACAGGCTCCGGGGACAACAGGCAAGTCGTCTACTCGGGTTCGTTGGCCGCGGGGGAGGAGCTTCGGATCTTCATCGATGCTTCCCTTGTGGAGGTGTACCGCACGGGTTCGGTCGCGACGACGCTTCGCGCCTACCCGGCGGCTGGGGAAGAGTGGCAGCTCACCCTGCCCGCCGGCGCAACCGCCGACGTGTGGGAGTTGACGCTCCCGGGGTAGGCGGCAGGCCGACGTCGTGCGTTGTGGGGCTTGCTCTGCGTCCCCACCCCCTCCCTAACTTCGCAAGCTCAGCCAGGGAACCCGGGTGGTGTGGGCCCTATTTGACGTGGCAAACCCGCTATTCCGTTGTTGCCCGACAACGGAATAGCGGGTCAACGACGAACTACTCAGCGCGTGGGCGCAGGGCCGGTTGATTCCCGGATAACCAGCTGGCAGGGGACCATCGTTTCCATGGTGGTTTCCGCCGTGTCTTCGGCGGTAGCGCCCTCGATCGCGTCCAGGAGCGTCGTCATGGCCGCGCGGCCGATCTCACGCAGCGGCAGGGCCATGGTGGTGAGGGCGGGGACCATGGTGTCGGCGATCCGTTCTTCGTCGTCGTAACCCATCACCGAAAGATCCGCCGGGATGCTGAGCCCTAGACGGGCTGCGGCCAGGGCAACGCCGATTGCCAGACGGTCATTCGCGCACATGATGGCCGTGGGCCGCTCGGCCGGGGACACGCCGTCGAGCAGTTTCATGGCGCCGTGGAAACCGGCGTCGATGTCCCAACCCGCCATGGTGATCCTGTCCGCGCGAACCGACAGGCCAGCAGCAGCATACGCGTCCCGGTAGCCCTCGACTCGCAGGGGAGCGGCCGGGGACTCCTCAGCGCCAGCAAGCAAAGCGATGTCCCGATGGCCTAACTGCAGCAGGTACTCGGTAGCTTCCCTGCCGCCGGTGACTTCGTCCGGGATGACGTGATGGAGCTGAGGCTCGGGGCTGTTGTCGTAGCAATTGGCCAGGACTGATGGGACGCGCAGCATGCCGTGGGGCACATCGAGCGGCTTCAAACCCACGGTCACGTACATGAGCCCGTCCACCTGCCGGTCCAGGAGGGTTTCAATTGCACTCTCATCCCGGGCGGCGTCGCGCTCGGTATCCATGACCACGGTGACGAAGCCCCGGCTGCGGGCGACATCGTCCGCGCCGCCGATGATATTGCCGTCGAAGGGGCTGACCACAACGTCGTCGGAAACGATGCCGATCACGCGGGAGCGTTGGTTCCGCAGGCTGAGCGCGATCGCGTTGGGGGAGTAGTTGAGTTCCTGTGCGGCAAGGCGGATCCGGTCCTGGCTCTCTTTGGCCACATTGCCGTCGCCGCGGCCATTGAGCACCAGCGAGACCGCACTCCTGGACACCCCCGCCCTTTTGGCGACGTCCAGGGCTGTGGCCTTGCGGTTCATCGGGAGAGTCCTTCCATCCTTCATTTTTCAGCAGTCTACCTAACGCGTGTGAGGACAGGCGTCCAAGATGCAATTCGGATGAGTCGTAGGGAGATATAGGCAGTAGGCGGCACCGGTTCAGGGAAGTGACGCTTATGCTGGCACCATGGCACGCACCGCTAGAGAGCGCATTGAAAGTGACCCTGCTTCATCCAGTATTTACAAGGCAATCACGGATTCACTCTCCGAGTTGGAAGGCTGGGAAGTACAGGAGAACGCCTCATCCTTCCACGTCACGCACGGGCGCGCGTTTCTCGGGATTCATCCTCGTCGTGGTGGCATTCTGGTCAACATAGTCCTCGAGAGCGAGATTGAGTCAGATCGTGTTCACCGGGCTGAGCGCGTGTCGAGTAACCGGTGGCACAACGAGGTCATAGTGAAGGACGTCACTGAAATCGACGGTGAGTTCCTGACCTGGGTTCGTGCGGCCTACGCACTTACTGCATGAATCGTGTCCTTGATTGGCGCCAAGACCTTAGGCGTTTATTGAATAACCGATCTGGGAGTACAGCGATTGCATCATTGCGGACATCCAGATGCCGGCCACGATCATGGACAACACAAATGTGCCAATGAGTGCCCACACCGGCCACATCCCACGGCCAGGGGCAACCTTCCGGACAATCACCGTGCGGCCAATGACATACACGGCGGGACTCAGGAAGCACCATGCCCAATGGAAGGGGCGGACGACGCCGGAACGGGCCAGCCGCCGGTGGTCCAAGTAGGCCATCAGGACAGATACGCCATAAACGATGACCCCTGACGCTTGGAGCAGGAAGTAGCCCGGTGTGTAGAGCGACATTGGGTCGATGGTGGTGGCACCCTGCCTGGTGGTGATCATTCTGAACTCCGGCTGCCAGGTAAGCATCAGAAGGATGCTCACCAGCGGCAGCAGCACCACCGTCCAAATGAAGGGGTTGTACACAGGCGTCTGATTGCTGATCAGCACACGCTGGGGCGGCATGAACTGCTGGCTGGCAGGTGCCAAATGCGGCGTCCATTGCACGCCGTCCCACCAGCGCATCTGCTGTGGAAAAGAAGGATCCGGGTACCAGCCGGCCGGCGTCATGGAACCATTGGGTGCGTGCGTCATATTTCCCCCGAATAGAGTCGTGAATCAGAGGATAGCGCGGTTCCATCCTTCCGTTCGGATTGCAACCCTCCCTTAGCTTTCGTGGCGGTGTAAGGATGGAAACATGACGTTCTTCGACGATCTTCCAGAGCCACCCCAACGTCCGCGCCAACCCCAGCCCCTCCGCCCAGGCTGGTCCGGTCCGCCGTCGGACGAGCTGCCTGGCGTGGTTCACATCGGCGAGTTCGTTTACAACAGCCGGCAGGTAGTGATGGCGCTGAAGCTGGTTGAGGTGTATTCCACGGGATGTACTTTGGACCTGGTGTGGTCGGTTCGCCGCGGCGACGAGTCGGACCGCGAATGGCGTGACGTCATGGACCAATCCTTCAACCATCCGCGTTCAAGCCTCGATACCGGGACAGGATTGCAGATAGGGGTCGCTTTCCCCGATGGGCGCAAGGCGGTTGCAGCGATTCACGGGCCGTCGATGTACGAAGGGGCGGACGACGTCACAGGTCCCGTGCTGACTACTCTGGGCGGCGGCGGGGGGAGCAGCAATGATGAAATCGTTCAATCCACGGCCCACTACTGGCTGTGGCCTTTGCCGGTAGAAGGTGACACCCAGCTAGTGGCTCGGTGGGACGCGTTGGGCATGCCGGAAAGCTCCCTTACCTTGTCCGGTGAGCAGCTGAGCGATGCACTGGGCAAGATCCGGAAATACTGGACGGAATAGTTGTCCACATAGCCATATTGGCCTGCCGTTCTCGTCGGGAGCCGCCGGTACAGTGGCAATATGCCTGCTCGCCTCCCTGATTTGCCGTCGCTCGAAGAACTCCTGGACAACGCCCACGTCGTTTCACTGCCCATGCGCGTGAAGTTCCGCGGCATCATGGAGCGGGAAACACTCCTCCTGAGAGGGCCGCTGGGTTGGGGGGAATTCTGCCCCTTTCCGGAATACGACGACGACGAATCCTCCCGTTGGCTCTCTGCAGCCCTGGAAGCGGGCTGGATTGGTTTCCCTCCAACACTTCGGGACAGCATTCCCGTGAACGCCACCGTTCCCGCAGTCCCCGCGGAACGCGTGCCGGAAGTACTGGATCGGTTTGGCCGCGTGGATGCCGTCAAGATCAAAGTTGCTGAGCGTGGGCAATCTCTCGCCGACGACGTCGCACGGGTCACCGCCGTGCGCGATGCCCTCCCCGACGCCGCCATCCGCGTCGATGCGAACGGAGGCTGGGATGTCGGCCAGGCTGTAGAGGCACTAGGCAGATTGTCTGTTGTTGGACTCGAATATGCTGAGCAACCCGTAGCGGACATTGAGGGTCTGGCTGAGGTGCGCCGTCGCCTTGCCACCGAGGGAACGCCCGTCCTGATAGCCGCAGATGAAAGCGTCCGGAAAGAAACCGACCCCCTTCGCGTTGCGAGGGCGGGTGCTGCGGACCTGATCGTCGTCAAGGTAGCGCCACTTGGGGGAGTGGTACGCGCCTTGGACATCGTCGCCCAGGCCGGCCTGCCCGCCGTCGTCAGTTCCGCCCTGGATACCTCCATCGGGATCCGCGCCGGTCTGGCGCTCGCGGCCGCGCTGCCTTCGCTGCCATACGCCTGCGGGCTTGGCACGGTTTCGCTCTTCGCCTCGGATATCACCCTGGATCCCTTGGTAGCCGACGACGGCGCCATCCGCCTTCGCGAAGCCGTCGCCGATCCCGGGCTGCTGGAGCAATACGCGGCTCCGGTGGACCGTCGCGACTGGTGGCTGGAGAGGTTGCGACGCGTACATTCCACGCTTGCGTCCTCGTGGGAAAGCATGTTCACCGAAACTTAACCAGAGTGTCCTCTCGGATTCGGATTGCGCTGAAAGGCTCAGCGGGAACCTCGTACATACTCTGGAAGGTCCCCCATGTCTGATACCACCGGACGCTCGTTCCCACTGCTGCCCATGTTCGGCCACACCAAAGGCAAGCGCAGTGCCGTTACGTGTGCGCTCAAGTGCGACAACGCCTGTGCAGGCGACGTTTGCAACACCAGCTCCAACGGCTACTTCCGCGACATCGCTTCAACGGCAATGACCCGCCGCGCCGCCCTGGGGCTTGGCGCCGCCGGTGCGCTCGCCGTCGTGCTTGGTAGTGCAGTGACGGGTGCCGAACCTGCGGTCGCCGATGCCGGCAACGGATTGTCGGACGCGGCCAAGCAGGGCTTCGGGAAGTCAAAGCTCCAGTTCACGGCAATCAAGCCTGTTGACGCCGCTGTTGACGCTTTCACAGTTCCGGACGGCTTCGACTGGAAGCCGGTCATCCGCTGGGGTGACCCCCTGTTCGCCGATTCGCCGGCCTTCGACCTCAACGCCCAGACCGCTGCGGCCCAGGCACGGCAGTTCGGCTACAACAACGACTACACGGACATCATCCCGATTCCCGGGTCCAAAGACCGCCGTGCCGTACTGTTCACGAATCACGAATACACCAACGAGAACATTATGTTGCCCGCAGGTTTTGACGCCGCCGAGGCCCGTGCGATCGGCCGGGCAGGTCATGGCCTGACGGTGGTGGAATTGGAGCGAAAGAACAAGAACAAGCCGTGGAACTACGTTCAGGGCGCACCCCTGAATCGCCGCTACCTCACGGACACGGTCTACGAGCTCACTGGTCCCGCCGCGGGCAGCAACCTGGTCAAGACCATCGACGACCCCGCCGGCCGCTGGATCAAGGGCACGCTGGGCAACTGCTCCGGCGGTACCACTCCCTGGGGAACCATCCTCTCCGGCGAAGAGAACTTCAACGGCTACTTTGCCGCACCAGGTACCAGCGACAGCGACAAGCGCTACGGCATATCTGCGAGGCCGACCACGCGTCAGTGGGAACTCGACGAGCCACGCTTCGATACCCGCAACGCTGGGTACGCCAATGAGACCAACCGCTTCGGCTGGATCGTGGAAGTGGACCCGTTCGACCCCACCTCCACCCCGAAGAAGCACTCCGCCATGGGCCGCTTCAAGCATGAGGGCGCCAACGTGATTGTCGCACCGTCAGGCCAGGTGGTGGCGTACATGGGTGACGACGAACGCTTCGATTACCTCTACAAGTTCGTCTCCAAGGGCAAATACCAGCCCGGTGACTCAGCGGAGGCCCGCAAGAACAACATGGGCCTGCTGTCCGAAGGAGATCTCTACGTTGCCCGCTTCACGGGGGACTCCCCGGCAGCGGAAGTCGACGGCACGGGCAAAGTCCCCGCAGACGGTGCCTTTGACGGCACTGGCGAGTGGTTGCCGCTCGTGGTCAACGGCACCTCCGCCGTCCCTGGTATGTCCGTCGCAGAGGTTCTCGTCTACACCCGTCTTGCCGCTGACAAGGTTGGTCCCACCAAGATGGACCGCTGCGAAGACGTCCAGCCCAACCTCCTCACCGGCAAGGTTTACGTGGCCTGCACCAACAACTCGGACCGCGGCAAAGCCGGCAAGGAAGGGGCCACCGAGGTCAACCCCCGTACGCTGAACCGCGACGGCCACATCGTGGAAATCACCGAAGGGCCGGAGCAGACGGGCACCAAGTTCAACTGGACCTTGCTGCTGGTGGCCGGTGACCCCGCCAAGAACACTTCCACATACTTCTCCGGATTCCCGGCGGACAAGGTATCCCCGATCTCCTGCCCAGACAACGTGGCGTTCGACTCCGTGGGCAACCTCTGGATCTCCACCGATGGTGCACCGTCCACCATCGGCTACGCAGATGGGCTGTTCAAGGTCACCCTCGAAGGCGCAGAACGCGGAAAGGTGGAGCAGTTCCTCGCCGTCCCGCGCGACGCCGAGACCTGTGGTCCGATCATCCACGATGAGGAGCGCACTGTTTTCGTAGCCGTCCAGCACCCGGGCGAGGAAGGTACGTTCGCTGCGCAGAACTCTTTCTTCCCGGATTACGTGGACGCTGGAGCCACGCCCGCCGCCGGTGCGGTCCGGGCTCCGCGCCCCTCGATCGTCCAGGTGTTCCGCAAGTAGCTCCGACGGACGTTCTCTCACTTCCCGCGGGTTTTCGACGGTTGTTCTCTCACTTCCTGAGGGTTTTCAACGGATGTTCTTCCACTTCCTGAGGGTTTTCGACGGTTGTTCTTCCACTTCCTGAGGGTTTTCAACGGATGTTCTTCCACTTCCTGAGGGTTTTCGACGGATGTTCTTCCAGTTCCCTCAGCGCTCCGGCCGGTCCTGGGAAGCCGGTTGGATGTGAGAGAGCATCCGGTGGGAGCCGGTTGGATGTGAGAGAGGAACCCGTGGGTGGCGGTGGGATGTGAGAGAGGAACCCGTGGGTGGCGGTGGGATGTGAGAGAGGAACCCGTGGGTGGCGGTGGGATGTGAGAGAGCATTTGGGGTCCGGTCTACGCCAATAGACTGGAACAGTGACTTCCCAGGACTCTCTGACATCCATCGCCTCCGCCAGAATTGCCGTCACGGCGTTGCTCGACGGCGGCGTGCGGCACGTGGTGGTGGCGCCAGGTTCACGTTCTGCGCCCATGGCGTACGCCCTGGCCGAGGCGGAAGCTGCGGGCAAAGTTCTCCTTCATGTCAGGATCGATGAACGAGATGCAGGATTCACGGCCCTTGGCCTTGCCCTCGCAACCGAAGCGCCCGCCGCCGTCCTGACCACCTCGGGTACCGCCGTCGGGAACCTGCTGCCAGCTGTGATGGAGGCCAACCACTCAGCCGTACCGCTCGTGGTCGTCTCCGCGGACCGGCCGGAGGAACTTCACGGTACCGGGGCGAACCAGACCACAACCCAGCTGGACCTTTTCGGCGAACACGTTCGCTTCGCCGTCGACGTCGCCGCGGGGGACAGCCCACAGCGGGCAGTTGCCACTGCGCTGTACGCGGCGACCGGCGCCCTTGAGGACACCCCGCCGGGACCCGTTCAAGTAAACCTCGCGTTCCGCGCCCCGCTTGTTCCCGATGCCGGCGATGCACTCCCCGCCGCCGCTGGTCACAGCATTTTCCATTACGACGCCGGTCCCCAAGCACTGGATCTCCCGCCGGCATCCACCGACCTCGCCGAGCGACGCACGGTGGTCCTCGCAGGTCACGACGCCGGTCCCGTGGCCGAGGCCTTCGCACGCGCCCATGGCCTTCCGTTGCTCGCGGAACCTTCATCCAATGCGCGGTTCGGGCCCAACGCCGTGGGTCCATACCGCGTGCTGCTGGAGCACTTCGGCCCGGATTCGGCCACCCCGATCGAGCGCGTAGTCCTGTTCGGCCGGGCCACCCTTTCGCGACCCGTTGCTGCGTTGTTGGCCCGCCCCACCATCGAATCCGCCATCTACCAGCCGGTTCCCGTGGCTTGGTACGAGGCCGGGCGACGCCGCGAGACACCTATCGAGACCCTCCCTGAGCTGGCAGAGTTTGCCGGCCGTGGCTCTGCCGAGTGGCTGGATTCCTGGCTCTTGGCAGGGGCCGCCGCCCAACATGCCTTGGACGGAATACTGGCAGGGGAGTCCACGGCCAACGGTCCTTCGGTCGGAGCCACCGTCTGGGAGCACTCGCGCGGCAAACTGGTACTCGGATCCTCCAACGGCATCCGCGACGTCGACCTCGCCGGCCAACCACACCCCGACCCCATCGCCACGGTTTACGCCAACCGCGGCCTCGCGGGCATTGATGGCACCATCGCCACGGCCACAGGAATTGCCCTGGGCAGCGGACGCGAAACCACGCTTCTCCTGGGCGACGTCACCTTCCTCCACGACGCCGGCGGATTGCTCCTGGGCCAGGGCGAGCCCGTCCCCGATCTCCGGATCGTAGTCCTTAACGACTCCGGTGGCGCCATCTTTAGCCTCCTCGAACACGGTGAGGTGGAGGACTCCGGGGCCTACGGCACCGCCGTCGAACGCCTCTTCAGCACCCCGCACTCAGTGGACATCGCGGCACTCGCGGCGGCTTACGGCGTCGGACACCAAGCGGTAAGTACGACGGCGGAACTCGCCGAGGCACTTAAGTCGCCGCTGAAGGGCCGCACCATTGTGGAGGTGCGCGTGGATCGAGCGGGCCTGCGCGGACTTCATGCCCGCATCAAGGAAGCAGTCTCCGGCGCCGTGGGCAAGGTCTTGACGGCGGGCTAGCGGGGTTTCCCACGCCGCCCCAATTCGCCCACGCCACGCTCATGCCTCCACGCTGCTCAAACGGACAGGCGACATCTGGATATGGGTGTCACCAGCAGGATTAGGTGTCAGCAGGCAATTTGAGTGTCGTGCCAGGGTCCCCACCGGGGCGGATCCCGCGAGCGTGGCCGCACACATCGGGAAGGCTGCGCTCAGATTTCCACATAGGGCGAAGAAGCCCTCCTCTTTGCCCTGGCAATTTTCAAGACTTGTGCCATGCGGACGCTACCCAAACTCATTCTTGCCAAGGACTTATCCCTCATTGGCGGGGATTCCCGCAAACTGTCGATGGCAGCGAGGAGTGGGAATCTCGTGAGAGTCCGCCACGGGGTCTATGTCGATGCGAAAAGCTGGGCAGCGCTGGAGAAGGGGGAGCGTTATGCCCTGAGTGTTGAGGCTGCTGCTGAGACTTTTACGTCACCGACCATCTTCTCGCACCACTCTGCTGCGTCCGTACACGGAATTCCAGCCATCCTCGGTCGCCACCCTGTCCAGGCGCTCACGGCGTACGCTCGTGGCGGACGATCCAGGGCAGGCGTTCGTCGCCATTACGTAAGCAGCGAATTTCGACAGGCTGAAGAGGTGAGGGGATTCCTTGTTACCGACAGGATTCGAACGGCGCTGGACATAGCTGCATCGGTGCCCTTCGCGGAGGCTATTGTCCCTTTGGATTTCTTGTTAGGTGTGGAGAGCAACGGCAGCCCCGTAACCCAGGTTGAGTTGCTGGCTGCCATCGACGGCAGATACTCGAAGGCGGCAGCCCGCAGGATCATTGCAGCTGTTGAGTTTGCCGTCCCAAATTCAGGTTCGCCGGGGGAGTCCTATGCCCGTGGCCTGATGCATGTGTCCGGGTTCGCCACGCCGGAGCTCCAATGCCCGATCCTGACCAAGCAGGGGATTGTCTACAGCGACTACTACTGGAGGGATGTTCGAATAGTGGGGGAATTCGACGGCCGTGAAAAGTATATGAAACCGGAATTTCTGAAGGGACGCACTCCTTCGCAGGTTGTTGTTGCTGAAAAGGACCGCGAAAATGCCATCCGGGCGACGGGCCGCGGCGTTCTCCGGTTGGTGTGGAGTGACCTCCTATCGCCGGGTCGGCTGGAAGCCGAGCTCGAGGCAGCGGGGGTTCCCCGCCGCCGTCGTGCTTCTGCGGGACGCGCAAATTCATAGCTGATACAAATACGGGAGGGCGACACCTATATATAGGTGTCGCCCTCCCGCATGCGTCGCGCTTACGAATTTGCGTGGCGCAAGCTGTCCTGCAAGCCGCAAGAGCCAACGTAGCGGTGGACCTAGTCCTCCACGACGTCGATGTGCGTCGGGTCCAGGACGCGGCGCAGGAATTCCTTGGTTCGCGGCTGGGACGGGGCACTGATGACGTGTTCCGCCGGGCCTTCCTCCACTACTACGCCGGCATCCATGAAGACCACGCGGTCAGCCACCTCGCGGGCGAAGCCCATCTCATGGGTGACCACCAGCATGGTCATGCCTTCCTGGGCCAGTTTGCGCATAACGGCAAGGACATCGCCCACCGTCTCCGGGTCAAGGGCGGACGTCGGCTCATCGAACAGCATCAGCTGCGGATCCATGGACAGCGCGCGCGCAATGGCAACGCGTTGCTGCTGGCCGCCGGAGAGCTGGTCAGGGAAACGGTCAGCAAGGTGTCCAAGGCCAACACGCTCCAGGTTGCGGCGGGCCACCTCGGCGGCCTGGGACTTGGATCGCTTGAGGACCTTCATCTGGGAGATGGTGCAGTTGTCCAGCACGCTCAGGTGTGGGAACAGGTTGAAGTGCTGGAACACCATGCCAACGCTTTGACGCATGCGGTTGAGGTCTACGTCGGGGTCGGTTGCCTCGAACTTGCCCACGTTGATGGTGCCCGCATTCGGGTGCTCCAGCAGGTTCACGCAACGCAGGAGGGTGGACTTTCCGGAACCGGACGGGCCGATCAGGCAGACAACCTGGCCTGGTTCCACGGTCAGCGAGATCCCCTTGAGGACCTCGTTGCTTCCGTAGGACTTGCGCAGATCCTTGATGTTCACGCCCGCGGCCTGGACGGTCGCTGGGTTGTTTACGACGTCGTTCATGACTGTCCTGCCTATCGCTTCGTCCGCGCGGAGCGGCTTTCGAACTTCCGTGCCAGGAGGCTCAAGGGGATGGTGATGACCAGGTAGAAGGCACCGGCCACGAGCAACGGGGTCAACCCGGCTCCAAGGCTGGAGATACCGTCACGGCCGAACTTGGTCAGCTCATACTGGGACGCGGTGAGGCCAAGGACGTAGATCAGCGAGGAGTCCTTGGTGAGCAGGATGATCTCGTTGGTCAACGGCGGCAGGACGATTTTGAACGCCTGGGGAATGACGATGGAGACCATCGCGCGCCAGTGCGGCATGCCGAGTGAGCGCGCGGCTTCCATCTGTCCCTTGGGAACGGCCTGGAGTCCGGCGCGCAGGGTTTCGGCGATGTATGCGGAGGCCACCATACCGAGGGAGACCATGACCACAATGTTGACGTCCCACTGAACGCCAAATGCGAGGGGCACGCCGTAGCCAAAGGCGATGAACACCAGCAGGGCAGGAACGCCGCGGAAGAACTCGATGTATCCGGTAGCGAGCCAGCGGTACAGCGGGAAAGAGGAGAGCTTCATCAGGGCGAGCAGCAGGCCGCCGGAGAGGCCCACAACGAAGGCAAGTGCCGTGTAGATGAGGGTGTTCTTGAGGCCGATCAGGAAGATATCCGGGAACATCGGGCCGATTTTGGCGAAGTTGAAGACGCTGTTGCCAACGGTCTTCCAATCCACGGCGAGGATCACTGCGGCCACGGCCACAACGAAGATCCCGGCCTGGACGTACAGACTGACTTTGGCTCGTTGACGTGCAGTCATTGCCATGGTGTTCTCACATTCGTGTTGCGCAGGTGGGGCCCCGAACGGACTGCCTGGACAGATCGTTGCGGGGCCCGCCTGCGTGATTCTTGGGAGCCGGGGCTCGGACTACTTCTTGGTGGCTTCGCCGAACCAGGTCGTCTGGAACTTCTTCAGGGTGCCGTCATCGGTGATGCGCTTCAGAGTGGCGTTGACAGCATCAGCCATGGCCGTGTTGCCCTTCTTGATGGAGATGCCCAGCTTCTCGCCTGTTGCGTAGTCTTCAACGCGCTTGAGCTTGGAATCGCCCATGATGGCGTAGCCCAGAACCGACTGGTTGCCCACTGCGGCGTCGATGGTGCCTGCCTTGAGGGCTTGGACCAGGAGACCGGAGTCTTCGAACTGCTGGGCGTCGATTCCCTTGTCCTTTGCGTACTGGGCGCCGGTGGTGGCCTGCTGGACGCCCACCTTCTTGCCCTTGGCGCCGTCGAGGTTGTTGATGCCCGACGATGAGGTAGCGACGAGGGTCAGGTCGTCGTCCATGTAGGGGTTGGAGAAGTCCATGACGTTCTTGCGGACGTCGGTGATGGAGATTGAGGAGATGGAGACGTCGCAACCAGTCAGTGCCGTACCGGTCTCGATTGCTTCGAAGGAGCTGTCCACTACGTTGAGTTCGGCCTTGAGGTCCTTGGCCACTTCATTGGCGATGTCCATGTCGAAGCCGACGATCTTGCCGTCCTTCTGGAATTCGAAGGGCTCGTAAGGGACATCGGAGCACACCGTGAGTTTGCCGGCGTTGATGAGCTTGGGGCCCGATTCACTCGAGGCTGCCGGGGTGGAGGAACCACCGCAAGCGGTCAGGGCCAGGACGCCTGCTGCGAGCACGGCGGCCATCTTGGTGCCGGACAGAACCGAACGGGAGATCTGCATGTTTTTTACCTTTTGTTGCAGTGGATGCTGAACTGAGTCGGTTTTAGTGTAGCGCCGAACGTGAGATGTGCATCACAGGAAACTTAGTTTCACTATCAGATAACTAGTTTAGCGAATATGCAAGTGTCGGCCGGCAGTCCCAGTCTGAGATCCCAGATTCAGCGCTGGATGCCCAGAGCCTCAAGCATTGGCCGGAATTTCGCCCATGTCTCAGCGAGTTCAGCCTCCGGCTGGGAACCTTCCACGATCCCGCAGCCCGCGTAAAGTCGCACTGTATTGGCGTCCTCTATGACCGCACCGCGCAGGGCAATGCCCCACTCGCCATTGCCTGCGGCGTCCAACCAACCCACCGGCCCGGCGTACGGTCCGCGGTCCAGATGCTCCAGTTTCCGGATGAGCGCTCCTGCCACCAAGGTGGGTGTTCCGCAGACGGCCGCAGTGGGATGCAACGCGTTGATCAAGGCCAAACAGGTGGGCACGTGACCTTCGATATCAGCAAGCTCAGCCTTGACGTCCGAGGCCAAATGCCACACGTTGGGCAGTTCAAGAATGAAGGGCTCACTATGGGAGTTCATCGCCTCGGAAAACGGCGCCAGCTGGCGTGTCAGCGAATCAATAGCGATCTCGTGCTCGTGGCGCTGCTTTTCGGATCCGGCCAGAACCCGCTCTGCGTATGCCATGGGGGATCCGTCAACGCCTTCGGCGTCGCGGCGATCCAACGTTCCTGCCAGCACGCGGGCCTGAGCTGTGCGGCCCTCTACCTGAATCAGCATTTCCGGCGTCGCGCCCACCAGGCCGTCAACACCGTAGGTCCAGCATTCCCGGTACCTTGCAGCGAGTTGGCGAAGCACCTCCGCGGCGTTCACGCCCGCAGGAAGGTTGGCTACGACGTCGCGCGCCAACACAAGCTTCTCCAGCTTGCCGGCGCGGATTTCCGCCACGCCGTTGGAGACGGCCTGCATCCAATCCGTTTCGCTCAAGGAGCCGCGGCTGAGGTACGCACCGTCGGGCGACAAAGCATCAGGTGACAGCCCGACGTCGGATCCGCCTGCCGCCGAATCCTCACCGTTCGGCTCGCCACCACTGAGCCAGCGGTCCAGGGCGGCGAGGACACCCGCCTCGGTGAGCTCGGCGTCGTCGAACGTTAGTTGGGTGGCCCAGGCGCGGCCATCGCGGATGCCAACCACCATTTCAGGGACAATCAGCCGGGAAACGTGCGGGGACATCTTGGAAAAAGCGAACGAGCCGAACGCCACCGGGCCAGTGCCCGGAATCTCCACGTGGTCAGTGATTTCGGCTTCAAGGATGAGGTGCCGCCACCAGATATCGGCTTCAAGGAAGCGTTCAGGGCCCGAGGCGTTGAACCGGGTCAGCTCGCCGTACCCCACCAGACCGGCTTCGCGGCGTGACCAGCAGAGGACGTCGTCCCGGACCAGAAACGACGGCAGCCCCCCGGAGGATGATTCGACATCGAGGGGGACTGTCAAGGTACGGAGCGTGCTCGTCATGATGGAACAACAGTACTCCCGCGTGCCACCAGAACCTGAGCCGAGTTCTACAGCGCAGCAAAGTCGGCTGAATGTCTGAGACAATTACAGGGTGAACCGAGCATCCTTGGAAAAGCGTCCGGACGAAGTTGCGACGATGTTTGACGATGTCGCCCCCAAATACGACGTCGTGAATGACGTCCTCTCCATGGGGCAGACGCGGCGGTGGCGCCGGATCGTGGTTGATGCCATGGATGTCAGGGTGGGCCAGCGGGTCCTGGACCTCGCCGCTGGAACGGGCACTTCCAGCGAACCCTATGCCGACGCCGGCGTGGACGTTGTGGCTTGCGACTTCTCCCTGGGCATGCTCAAGGTGGGCAAGCGCCGCCGCCCGGACATCGACTTCATTGCAGGCGACGCCACCAACCTGCCCTTCGCGGACAACAGCTTTGACGCGTCCACCATTTCCTTCGGCCTGCGGAACGTCGTGGAACCGCGCAAGGCGCTCGAGGAAATGCTCCGCGTCACCAAGCCCGGCGGCCGGCTAGTCATCGCCGAGTTCTCGCAGCCCGTAGTTCCCCTGTGGCGCAACCTTTACACCGAGTACCTGATGCGTGCCCTCCCGGCCATCGCCACCAAGGTCTCCTCCAACCCGGACGCCTACGTCTACCTGGCAGAGTCGATCCGTGCCTGGCCGGATCAGGACCACCTGGCCCAGTGGCTTAGCGAGGCTGGCTGGACGGACATCACCTACCGCAACCTCAGCGGCGGTATCGTAGCGGTGCACCGCGCACAGAAGCCCGCCGAACACCGCGAAAGCGTTCCCGTCGCCAAGCTGCGCCGCCAGATCAAACCGCGACGGTCCGGCAGCCAGCCCAGCTGACGTGCCACTTATTTAGGACGATGTGAAAGTACTGATAGTTGGCGCGGGGCCCGCCGGGTCCACCGCTGCGTATTACCTCGCCCAGGCCGGCATTGACGTCACGGTGCTGGAAAAGACGAGCTTCCCGCGTGAAAAAGTTTGCGGCGATGGCCTGACCCCTCGGGCGGTTCGGGAAATCCAGAAGCTTGGGTTGCCGCACGCCGAATCAGAGGGCTGGCGCCGTAATAAAGGTCTCCGCCTGATCGCCGGTGGCCGTACCATCGAGCTGCCGTGGCCTGAGGTTTCAGACTTTCCCACGTACGGACTGATTCGGACGCGTCTGGGCTTCGACGAAGAGTTGGCCCGTCACGCACAGGCCGCGGGCGCCGTCGTGCTTGAACGCCACAGCGTCACTTCCGCCCTGACAGCTGACGACGGGCGCGTCATCGGCGCACGGGCGTCCATCCTTGACGAGTCCGGACGCAAGACCGGCGAAACGCGCGACTTCCATGCCGACGTCGTACTCGCCGCGGACGGCAACTCCACGCGAACCGCCGTGTCGCTGGGCATGCACAAACGTGACGACCGTCCGCTGGGCGTCGCCGTACGCACGTACTTCACCTCTCCCCGGCACGAAGACGACTGGATGGAAGGCTGGCTGGAGCTCCCCGGCAAGTCCGGCAAGCCGTTGCCCGGTTACGGCTGGGTGTTCGGCGTGGGCGACGGAACGTCCAACGTTGGCCTCGGGATCCTGAACTCTTCAAAGGAATTCGGCAAGCTGGACTACAAGCAGGTCCTTCGCGAATGGACCGCCGGCATGCCCCCTGACTGGGGCTTCACCCCCGAAAACCAAGTGGGGGAGATCCGCGGCGCCGCACTGCCCATGGGCTTCAACCGCACGCCGCACTACTCGCCCGGGCTGCTCCTGCTGGGCGACGCCGGCGGCATGGTTTCCCCGTTCAACGGCGAGGGCATCTCCTACGCCATGGAGTCGGCCCGGTTCGCGGCCGAGTTTATTGTCGATTGTGCCGCCCGGTCCGCTTCTGCCGGATGGACCGCCGACGACGCCGACGCCCACCTTTCGCGGTACGCGGACCATGTGCGGGACCAATGGGGATCGCACTTCACCTTGGGTCGCATGTTTGCTTCCTTGATCGGGAAGCCCGCCGTCATGAAGCTCGCATTGCGCACGGGCATGCCCATTCCGGTGCTCATGCGCTTCGTGGTGCGTATGCTTGCCAACCTCACGGATCCGTCCGCGAAGGGCTTCGAAGACCGCGTGATCCGCGTCCTTGAGATGCTCGTCCCGGCCACGTCCAACGTTTCCTCTGTCCGTCCTTTTAAGCCGGCAGACTCCGACACCGCGGTTTCCGCAACAACTAGTTAGGGTTAAGCCGTGACGAACTCTGCCGAACACAGCTGGACGCATGCCGGGCACGGCCTGCCGGACACTGTTGAGCCTGCTCCCAACACCACCGCGATCGCAACGGGACTCCAGCTGCCCGCCGGATTTGCCGCCATCGCCGGCGACGCCGAACTCGGCCCAGCCATCACCACAAACCTCGCCCGCGTGGAGAAAAAGCTTCGCGAAGCCATCTCCAACTCGGATCCCCTGGCTGACGCGACGTCGCGCCACCTGGTGGAAGCCGGCGGCAAGCGCATCCGTCCGCTGCTGACTTTGCTGTGCGCACACCTTGGAGATGCATCCCGTCCCGAGGTGGTCCAGGCGGCTGTCGTGGTTGAACTGACGCACCTCGCCACCCTGTACCACGACGACGTCATGGACTCCGCGCCCTTCCGCCGCGGCGCCCCGACAGCTCACGAGGTCTGGGGCAACTCCGTGGCAATCCTCACAGGCGACCTCATCTTTGCCCGCGCCTCCATTCTCGTCTCCGAACTCGGTTCCCGCGCCCTCGGCATCCAGGCCCGCACCTTCGAACGCCTGTGCCTTGGCCAGCTCCACGAAACCGTGGGCCCGCGTGAGGACGAAGACGCGGTTGAGCACTACCTGTCCGTCATCGCCGACAAGACTGGCTCCCTGGTTGCAGCCTCCGGCCAACTTGGCGCGATCTTTGCCGGTGCCGACGAAGCGTTCGAGGACGTCTTGGTTGAGTACGGCGAGAAGGTGGGCGTGGCCTTCCAGCTTGCCGACGACGTCATCGATGTCACCGGTGTAAAGGTCAAGTCCGGCAAGTCCCCGGGCACCGATCTGCGCGAAGGCGTGCCCACTTTGCCCGTGCTCCTCCTGCGCCGGGACGCTGCAGCGGGGGATTCCTCCGCGGCCGCCCTGCTGGAGTTGGTGGACGGTGACTTGTCTTCGGATGCCGCTCTCGCCGAGGCTGTGGCTGGCCTGCGGGAGCACCCGGTGACCACTGAATCCTGGAAGATCGCCCGCCAGTGGTCTTCGGAGGCAATTGCAGCCCTTGCGCCGCTGCCCGAGGGCGTAGTGAAGACGTCGCTGACTAACTTCGCGCACGCTGTGGTGGACCGGAGCAGCTAACTTTCCCCTTGTGGCTGTGGGTGTTCACGGGGTCCGTCACGACCCACTTTGGGCGCGCAAGGTCCGCGGCGCGCCAGGCACTGCGGCGAGTCGCCGGCGTCGTGCGTTCAAAGTGGTTGCTGGCCGCACACGTCGCTCGCCCCGTACTTGATTACCGCGGATCTTGCGCTGGCTTAAAAGGAATGGCCCCGGCTCGCTGCAACATTACGAGTCATACGTTGCACCGAACCGGGACCACAATCTCCGTTCGCATCAGACCCACCGGAGGCATTTAGTGGATCCGTGAATAGCTTATGACAAACCTGTCACATATGCAACTTTCTGAGTCAACGAAAATTTAGTGTGGGCCACGGCTATTTACAGACTCGCCGGTACCTCCACGACCTAGTCTGAAATGTGGTGCCGGCCGACACGCCGGGATCCAGGTGTGACGGTAGCCATTTGGCGCCAAAGTGGGGCGTGGTCGTAGGTCGGAGTTATCCACATACAGCCGAATGCTGCCCCCAAGGCATTTCTCTCGGCTGCAGCGTTGACTGATGGACATCAATGAATTTCTTCGTCGTCGGTATGGGGCCGCAACCACCGGTGCACTCGAGAGGGCAGGCTTTCCCAGAAGGGCCGTGGAACGCGCTGTTCTCGATGGCACAATACTTCGGCTGCACCGAGGCGTTTACGTATCAAAGGATGCGGACCTCGAGATCGTGGCGGCCTTCCGGGCCAACGGTCGGCTGACGTGTATTTCGGCAGCCCGGTTTTACCGTCTTTGGACTCTGAGCGCCCCCGAGCAACTTCATCTGAGCTGCGGAACTGGGCGACCCAGGCACCGAGTGGTGCATCACGGTGACTGTTTGCATCCCGTCCACCCATATCTGCCTGTGGCGGGGGTGGCTGATGTCTTGCTGCATGCACTGAGGTGCCGGCCCGAACTTGAAGCGCTGGTGCTGGTGCAGAGTGCGGTTAGTCAAGCTTTGCTGACAACCGACTTCCTTCGATCCAAATTACCGGGGAACAGGAACGGGAAACTCCGGGCAATCCTTGACTTGGTGCTCCCCAGGGCAGATTCGCTCCTGGAGGTACTCGCCCATACCCATTTTGTCCGCGCCGGGCTCAGGGTGCGGATGCACGTGGAATTGCCTGGCGTAGGGGAGGTGGATTGCTTGATCAATGAATGCCTGATTGTTGAACTCGACGGCAGAACCCACTTGGAAGGCAAGCAGGTAAAGAAAGACCAGTATCGGAACAATGCCGGTGTCCGGGGAGGCCTGCTGACGCTGCACTACTACTACGTGGATGTGGTGCATCACCCCCAGCGAATGGTTGAGGAGGTGTTGACTGTCCTTCTGAACAGGGAAGTCGGCCGGTATGCACCGGCGCGCTACGCACCCGGGTGGGTACCGCCGTCGTGAATCAGCGCGCGTGTACCGTCACGACCTACTTTGAGGACCAAAAGTGGGCGACACGTCGCTGGTGCGGCGCGTCCGGGCTGGTTTCCAGTTCAAAGTGGGTCCTGACCGCGCGGAGCCGCAACAAAACAGCCCCCACGCCACCCAAAAGGGAGCGCAGGGGCCGCCAGTCAAAACCTAGTCTTCGTCGTTGAACGCCCACTCGAACATGTCGAAGACGAACTCGGAGAACGTGCCTTCTTCGCTCTTCCACTGGCCGCGGGCGTTGTTCCGGCGCCACACAATGGGGTCCGGGATGCTGACATCGGCAATGCGGAATCCCCAGGTGAATTGTTCCTCTTCGTCCTCCAGGAACATGAGGAAGCCTTCGTCATCTACCTCGAGTTCCTCGGGATCCCAGAAGTAGTGGTACGCCTCCATGAGGTCCTCGCAGCCACCGAGGGCGAGGTAGAACTCGCGCAGGGCAAGCGGGATGGTGAAGGAGTGGTCAGCGAGGGCGTCGTCCAGTTCGTCGGGCGTGAGGCCGTCTTCTTCCTGCCATTCATCCTCGAGATACTTTGGGACCAGCGCGCGGAACTTCTCGAGGAACATGTCAGTCATGCTCTTATCCTAGCTAATCGCGGGCACCCGAAATTGCGCCCGCCCCGGTGCCTCCGCGCTGCCAACCACGCACGGCCAACGGCACGTACCAACTCCGCCTCCAGGCTGTGACGCGGAAAGCAAAAACAATGCCGGCTACCAAGCATGCGGTGAGTCCGCTGAACAGGCCAAGGTGCCAGAGCAATGTGGTCAATCCGGCCCCCACAAAAGCCGGTAAGGCGTAAATGTCGCGGGCATCAAAAAGAGTAGGAATCTCGTTGGCGGTGATGTCGCGCAACAGTCCACCGCCTACTGCCGTGGTGACGCCCAACAGGATCGCAGCAACGGGGTTCATCCCCGCGGTGAGCGCCTTCAAAGTCCCGGTGATGCAGAAGAGTGCCAGCCCGCCGGCGTCGAACAGCGTTAACAGGGATGTGAAGCGCTGCACGGAGGAGAAGAGGAAGTAGACCAGCAGCGCAGCCAGCAGTGGCGGAACCAGGTAGACCGGGTTTGTGAAGGCCACGGGAGGTCCGGCGTTGATGACGACGTCGCGGATCGCGCCGCCGCCCAGCGACACAATGGAGGCGAGGAGAACTGAACCCACGATGTCGAATTGCTTGCGGGCTGCCAGCAGCGAACCCGAGACCGCGAAGAAGAACACGCCGACCAGGTCAAGCCACAGAAGGACAATGTCGATGGAAATCAAGTGGACGGGTTCTTTCTGCCTGCGACTCTCAGTAGGTGCTGGCTCAACGTTACGCTAGCTCCCATGAACAGCCCCGTTTTGATCGCCTGCGCCCACGGAACCCGCAACGCCGAAGGCCAGGCCGCCATCCGCCACGTCATGGCCGAAATTGAGGCCCTCCGCCCGGGTCTGCGGGTCCTTGAGGCGTACGTGGACGTGCAGGAACCCGAGTTGTCCGGGGTGGTGGAGGGCCTGCCTGAGGGGACTGCCGCCGTCGTCGTACCGCTTTTGCTCAGCACAGGCTTCCACATCAAGGTGGACGTGCCCAAGGCCATCAAGAGCCGGCCGGAGGTAGTGGCCGCGAGGCCGCTGGGCCCGGATCCGCGACTGGCTGAGCTGCTCGCCGCGCAGCTGCGCGCCGCTGGCCTGACCGAGCACGACGGCGTGCTGCTGGCTGCCGCCGGATCGTCGCTTCCGGACGGGTCGGTGGACTCGGAGGAGCAGGCGCGGCAACTCGCTGAGCTGCTGCCGAACAAGGTTCGGGTCGCCTACGGTGCCAGCGCGAAGCCAACAGTGCCCGACGGCGTCGCCTCCTTGCGTGCCGAACTTGCCGAAGACGGTGGAACCGGCAGGGTCTTCGTGTCCTCGTACCTGCTGGCAACCGGCTACTTCCATGACCAACTGGCCAAGGCCGGAGCGGATATTGTTACGGCTCCACTGTTGCCGTCGCCGGTTCTCGCAGAGATAGCGCTGGAGCGTTACGACGCAGTGCTGGCAAGGGCGTCCTAACCTTTGTTTGCGCGGCGGGAGCCCCAAAAAGGACCTGCATATGCAGGCCCTCGGGACAAGGCCGCTGGCGTGTTCGTGACGAAATGTTTCCCTAGGTGACTTAGCGTTTCCGGACCTTTGCTGACGAAAACTGGCCAGACCTAAAGTCGACGTATGACAGATACAGCTGTAGCCGGTGCGCCCTCGGACGCCGCAGTCCCCTCGCGCCCAGCACGCACCCGCCCTGCCGCCAAGCCCCACGGTCAGTGGAAGGTTGATGGCACTGCGCCACTCAACGCCAACGAAACCTGGAAGCAGGAAGACAACGGACTGAACGTCCGTGAGCGGATCGAGTCTGTCTACTCCAAAGAGGGCTTCGACTCGATCGACGGTACGGACCTCCATGGCCGTTTCCGCTGGTGGGGCCTCTACACCCAGCGCAAGCCCGGGATCGACGGCGGCAAGACCGCCACGCTTGAGCCGCACGAGCTCGAAGACAAGTACTTCATGCTGCGCGTGCGCATCGATGGCGGTGCGCTGACCACCGAGCAGCTGCGCGTCATCGGCCAGATCTCCGTGGACTTCGCCCGCGGCTCGGCCGACCTCACGGACCGCCAGAACATCCAGCTGCACTGGATCCGCGTGGAGGACGTGCCGGAAATCTGGCGCCGCCTCGAATCCATCGGCCTGTCCACCACCGAGGCCTGCGGCGACGTTCCCCGCGTCATCCTCGGCTCCCCGGTCGCCGGCATCGCCAAGGACGAGATCATCGACCCCACGCCGCTCATCCACGAGCTCGCCGAGCGTTTCATCGGCGACCCGGAGCTGGCCAACCTGCCTCGTAAGTACAAGACCGCCATCACGGGCCACCCGTCCCAGGACGTGGTGCACGAGATCAACGACTTCGCCCTGGTGGGTGTTGTCCACCCCGAGCTCGGTGCCGGTTACGACCTCTGGGTTGGCGGCGGTTTGTCCACCAACCCGCGCCTTGCCGAGCGCCTCGGTGTGTTCGTCTCGGCCGACGTCGCCGCTGAAGTATGGCTGGGCGTCACCAGCATCTTCCGCGACTACGGCTACCGTCGCATGCGCACCAAGGCCCGCCTGAAGTTCCTCATGAACGACTGGGGTCCGGCCAAGTTCCGCCAGATCCTGGAAGACGAATACCTCGGCTTCAAGCTGCCGGACGGCCCCGCCGCTCCCAAGCCCACGGCTCCCGGAGACCACATCGGTGTCCACGAGCAGAAGGACGGCAAGTTCTTCATCGGCGTGACCCCCACTGTGGGCCGCACGTCCGGAGAGGCGCTGGTCAAGCTCGCCGACACGCTGGAACAGCACGGCACCTACCGCCTGCGCACTACTCCTCACCAGAAGCTCGTCATCTTGGACGTTGCCAAGGAGCAGGTGGAGCCGCTCATCGCTGAACTGGACACCCTGGGCCTTTCCGCCCGCCCGTCCGTGTTCCGCCGCGGCACCATCGCCTGCACGGGCATCGAGTTCTGCAAGCTCGCCATCGTGGAAACCAAGGTCACCGCGGCCACGGCGATCGCCGAGCTGGAACGCCGCCTGGCTGACCTCGTGGAGACCAAGCAGCTGCCGCAGGCACTGTCCCTCCACATCAACGGCTGCCCCAATTCCTGCGCCCGCATCCAGACCGCGGACATCGGCCTTAAGGGCATGATGCTGCCAACGCCCGACGGCGACCCCACCCCGGGTTTCCAGGTCCACCTTGGCGGCGGGCTGGCTAACAACGAGCGTGAGGAAGCCGGTTTGGGACGCACCGTCCGCGGCCTCAAGGTCACGGTCGAAGAATTGCCCGATTACGTGGAGCGTGTGGTCCGTAAGTTCGTCGCTGTTGGCGCCGAGGGCCAGACTTTCGCAGAGTGGGCACACTCCGCCGATGAAGGAGACCTCCAGTGACCGTTGTTACTAAGCGCTCCCACGAAGAACTCAAGGCTCTGGCCGAGGCCGGAGCTGCCGAGCTCGGTTGGAATGCCCCCGCCCGCGATGTCATCGCCTGGGTGGCCCGGAACTTCGAACTGCCTGCAGTGACGGTCGCCTGCTCCATGGCCGACGCCGTACTGCCGGCTTTGGTCGCGGACCAGCTTCCCGGCGTCGACGTTTTGTTCCTGGAGACCGGCTACCACTTCAAGGAAACGTACGAGACCCGCGACGAAGTCGCGGCGAACCTGCGCGTCAACGTGGTGGACGTCCTTCCGGAGAACACGGTGGAACAGCAGGACCGCTTGCTGGGCAAGGACCTGTTCGCCCGCGACCCCGCCCAGTGCTGCGCGCTGCGCAAGGTGGAGCCGCTGCGCCGCTCGCTGGCTGGCTATGAAGTGTGGTTCACCGGAGTCCGACGTGACGAAGGCCCCACCCGCACCAATACGCCGGTGATCACCTGGGACGAGGGCTTCGGCCTGGTCAAGGTGAACCCGATGGTCGACTGGACTTTCGACCAGCTGGTCGAGTATTCCGAGGACAACATCCTTCCCGTCAACCCCCTCCTGAGCCAGGGCTACCCGTCCATCGGCTGCCAGCCCTGCACCCGCAAAGTGGCCCCGGGTGAAGATCCCCGTGCCGGCCGCTGGGCTGGATCCGACAAGACAGAATGCGGACTACACACATGAGCACCCAAACAACCAGCGAGGACCTCGAGTTGAACCAGTTGCAGAGCGAAGCTGAAGGGGCCGCCGCGGCGTGGCGGGCATCGCGAAGCGGGCACGGCGGCCCTTCAGCTGAGCGGTTGAGCTCACTGGACACCCTCGAGTCCGAAGCAATCCACATCATCCGCGAGGTTGTTGCTGAGTTCGAGAAGCCTGCGCTGCTGTTCTCCGGCGGCAAGGACTCCGTGGTCATGCTGCACCTGGCCACCAAGGCTTTCTGGCCCGGCAAGGTTCCTTTCCCGGTCCTGCACGTGGACACCGGCCACAACTTCCCGGAGGTCATCGATTTCCGTGACCGCACGGTTGAGCGACTTGGCCTGAAGCTGGTTGTTGGTTCGGTCCAGGAGTTCATTGACCGCGGCGAATTGGCCGAGCGTGCCGATGGCACCCGCAACCCGCTGCAGACAGTCCCGCTGTTGGATGCCATCCAGCGCAACAAGTTCGACGCCGTGTTCGGCGGCGGCCGTCGCGACGAGGACAAGGCCCGCGCCAAGGAGCGCATCCTGAGCCTCCGTGACGAGTTCGGCCAGTGGGACCCGCGCAACCAGCGCCCCGAGCTGTGGAACCTGTACAACGGCCGCCACACGGTGGGCCAGCACGTCCGTGCATTCCCCATCAGCAACTGGACCGAGCTGGACATCTGGCGCTACATCGAGCGCGAGAACATCGAGCTCCCCAGCCTGTACTACGCCCACGAGCGCGAGGTCTTCGCACGCGACGGCATGTGGCGTGCAGTGGGCGAGGTTTCCGAACCGTTGCCGCACGAGGAAGTCATCACCAAGCTGGTTCGCTACCGCACAGTTGGCGACATGTCCTGCACCGGTGCCGTCGAATCCGACGCACGCACCGTGGCCGACGTCGTAGTTGAAGTCGCTGCCTCCACCCTGACCGAACGTGGCGCCACCCGAGCAGATGACCGCATCTCCGAGGCAGCCATGGAAGACCGCAAGAAGGACGGCTACTTCTAAATGAGCACCGATACCGTATTCCTTGACGGCGGCCTTGAGTCCGCGCAGCTCCCGTCTACTCTCTTCCGCTTCGCTACTGCCGGATCGGTTGATGACGGCAAGTCCACTTTGGTGGGCCGCCTCCTTCACGACTCGAAGGCAATTCTTGCTGACACGCTCGACGCCGTTGCCCGCACCTCTGCGGACCGCGGCTTCGGCGGGGACAAGGGTGGGATCGACCTCGCCCTCCTGACCGACGGCCTGCGTGCCGAGCGGGAGCAGGGCATCACCATCGACGTCGCTTACCGCTACTTCGCCACGGACCGCCGCAGCTTCATCCTGGCGGACTGCCCCGGCCACGTTCAGTACACCAAGAACACGGTGACCGGCGCGTCCACTGCGGATGCCGTCGTCGTACTCATTGACGCCCGCAAGGGTGTCCTTGAGCAGACCCGCCGGCACCTGTCCGTGCTGCAGCTGCTTCGCGTGGCCCACGTGATTGTTGCCGTGAACAAGATCGACCTCGTTGACTTCAGCGAGCAGGTGTTCCGCGACATCGAGGCGGACGTGCAGAAGGTTGCCCGCGAGCTGGGACTTGGGTCCGATGGCGTGGCTGATCTGCTGGTGGTGCCGGTTTCAGCGCTCGACGGCGACAACGTCGTGGACCGCTCGGACCGCACCCCCTGGTACAGCGGTCCCGCTCTGCTGGAGGTCCTCGAAACGCTCCCGGCAGCCGACGAGCTTGAGGCCGAACTGGAGAGCTTCCGCTTCCCCGTGCAGCTGGTCATCCGTCCGCAGGGTGCCTTGGCGCCTGATGCTGTGGCTGGTGGCTTGGACGTGGAGGCATACCGCGATTACCGCGCCTACGCTGGCCAGATCACCGAAGGTTCCGTCAAGGTCGGCGACGAAGTGACTGTCCTGAGCCCTGGCCACGAACCGCGAATCACTCGGGTCATTGGCATCGACTTCGCCGGTAAGGAACTTCAGGAAGCGGCCGCTCCGCAGTCCGTTGCCGTCCGTCTGGCCGACGAGATCGACATCGCCCGTGGCGACACGATCGCTGCTGCCGGCACGGTCCGCGAAAGCACTGCCGATCTGTACGCGTCGCTGTGCTGGCTCTCGCCCAAGCCGCTGCGTGAAGGCCAGAAAGTCCTGGTGAAGCACGGTACGCGCACGGTCCAGGCCTTGGTCCGGAATGTCACCGGCAAGCTTGATCTCGCTACGTTCAACGTGGAGCCGGCTTCAAGCCTGGAGCTCAACGACATCGGCCACGCCCAGCTGCGCCTGGCTGCCGCGTTGCCGCTGGAGAACTACCTGCACCACCGCCGTACGGGCGCTTTCCTGGTGATCGACCCCATCGACGGCAACACCCTTGCCGCGGGCTTGGTCAAGGACCACCCGGGCGATCACGAAGACGAGCGTTACGTCATCTAAGGTCGAAGAGTCAGATAGACCGCAGCTTGTTCGAAATTCCCGGCCTTGTACGGCGGGGATTTCGAACAAGCTGCGGTTTTTTCATTGAGCGATTAGCAGGAAGATCACTATATGCCGCGGAACATAGCACTTAGCACCTTGTTGGATTCAGGTCAGGACCTCGTCCTGGACGGCGCGCTGGCCACGGAACTGGAAGCCCATGGCTGTGATCTGGAGGACGCATTGTGGTCCGCTAAGGTTCTGCTGGAGCAGCCACACCTGATCAAGCAGGTCCACCGCGACTATTTCGACGCCGGTGCCTCCGTGGCCATCACGGCCAGCTACCAGGCCACTCCCCAGGGGTTCGCGCGGCGTGGCCTAGGGGAGCGCGAGGCCTTGGAGCTGGTGGCTTTGAGTGTGCAGCTTGCAGACCAGGCACGGCGCGAGCATGCCGAGACGAAACCTTCCAAGCGCCCGCTTCTGGTGGCCGGGTCCGTGGGCCCGTATGGTGCCTATCTTGCTGATGGCTCGGAGTACCGGGGCGATTACACACTGAGCCGCGCCGACTTCATGGAGTTCCACCGTCCCCGGATCGCTGCGCTCGTGGAGGCCGGAGCGGATTTCCTGGCGTGCGAGACGCTGCCATCGTTCGCCGAAGCGGAGGCACTGTTGGCGCTCGTGGCGGAGTTCGACGTCGAATCCTGGTTTACGTTCACGCTGCGGGACGCGGAACACATCAGCGACGGAACCCCACTGGCGGATGTGGTCGCGCTGCTCAGCGCGGAACCGAGAGTGGCCGCCGTCGGGGTTAACTGCGTGCCGCTGGACCTGGTGACCTCGGCGCTTGGGACGCTCAACGAGGTCTCGGACAAACCCTTGGTCGCGTACCCGAACTCCGGGGAGACCTACGACGCCGTCACGAAGACCTGGGGACCTTCCGCAGGCGGTCACGGCACCACTACCCTCGCCGGGAACGCCGCTGATTGGCGCGATCGGGGAGCCAGGCTGATCGGTGGCTGCTGCCGCACGACGCCACGGGACATTGAAGACCTTGCAGCAAACATGACGCCGGGTGACCCTTCGTGAACGCAAGTGCCGCACAACCCGGCGCAACTTTGAAGGCCTGGCAGTGAATATGACGTCGCGTGACCCTGCGTGAACCTTGGTTTCTGCGGGATTGAAGCGGAAATATGACAGTCCCTACTGTGAAGTCATGACCTTTCCGGAATGGTCCTTCCTTGCCCTCGACGGGCGATGTTACGGGGCCTGATCTTCGCCCCCCTTCGCATCCCACATCTCCTTAGGACCTCCCCATGGCAAACACCCCCGAGTCACAGAAACCCGATTCCGGCACCACCCGCATCGTCGCCGGTGAGACCGCACCCAAGCCCAAACGCCGCCGCACTGTAGAGATCGCCCTGGCCCTCGGCCTGGTGCTGCTCATCGGTGCAGGCGCCGCGGTTGCGTCCGCCGTCTCCCGCAGCAACGAGGCAGCACCGGCGCCCACAACGTCGCCAGCCGCCGAACTCAAGCTCGGCTACTTCAGCAACGTAACCCACGGCCCGGCGCTGGTGGGCATCAGCAAGGGCATCATCGCCAAGGACCTCGGCGACACCAAGCTCAGCACGCAGATCTTCAACGCCGGCCCTGCCGCGATCGAGGCATTGAACGCCGGTGCCATCGACGCCACCTACATTGGCCCGAACCCGGCCATCAACTCGTTCGTCAAGAGCAACGGCGAGTCCATCAGCATCATCGCCGGCGCAGCAGCAGGCGGAGCCCAGCTTGTGGTCAAGCCCGAAATCAACTCGGCCGCCGACCTCAAGGGCAAGGTGCTCGCCTCGCCGCAGCTTGGCGGTACGCAGGACGTAGCCCTCCGCGCCTGGTTGGGCCACCAGGGCTACAAGACCAACCCGGACGGCAGCGGCGACGTCACCATCAACCCGACCGAAAACGCCCAGACGCTGAAGCTCTTCCAGGACGGAAAGCTCGACGGCGCGTGGTTGCCCGAGCCGTGGGCCTCCCGTTTGGTCCTGGAAGCAGGCGCGAAAGTACTCGTGGACGAGAAGGACCTGTGGGACAAGGGTGAGTTCACCACCACCATCCTGATCGTGAACAAGAAGTTCGCCGCGGAGCACCCGGAGACCGTGAAGGCACTGCTCAAGGGTCACGTCGAATCCGTGAACTGGCTGAATTCCGCGTCGGCTGAGGAGAAGGCAAGCACCATCAACGCGGTCCTCAAGGACACTGCCGGCAAGCCGCTTCCCGCCAACGTGATCGACCGCGCGCTGAAGAACATCACCTTCACCACGGATCCGCTCGCTGGAACCTACAAGAAGCTCCTGCAGGACGGCGTGGACGCCGGCACTACCAAAGCAGCCGACATCAACGGCATCTTCGACCTCCGGGCCTTGAACGAAGTAGAGGGCAAGAAGACGTCCGCTGCCGGGCTCGGCCAGGACTAAGCACCAACCGGCTGGTCCGCTTCCCCTCGGAAAACACGTGGGGGAGCGGGCCAGCCTTCAGCCATATCAGCTACACCAATCAACACGAAGGACGGGACCATGCCAGTCGTACTCGAGAACCTGGGCAAGCGCTTCGGCGACGGCGCCCCGGTGCTGGACGACGTCAACGCCACCATCGCGCAGGGCGAGTTCGTTGCCCTCCTCGGTGCGTCCGGCTGCGGCAAGTCCACGCTGCTGAACATCATGGCGGGACTTGAGCATCCGACGTCGGGCGCCCTTGAGGTGCCCAGCGACGGCGCGGCCTTCATGTTCCAGGACTCGGCACTGTTCCCGTGGTTGACGGCGCGAGGCAACATCGAGCTCGCACTGCAGCTGGCCGACAAATCCAGCACCAAGGCCAGCCGCCGCGCACGGGCAACTGAACTGCTGGAACTCGTCCACCTGGGTGGCGCTGGCGACAAGCGTCCACACGAGCTGTCCGGCGGCATGCGCCAACGCGTTGCCCTTGCCCGTTCCCTGGCGCAGGACCGGCAACTGTTGTTGATGGACGAGCCCTTCGCGGCCCTTGATGCCATCACGCGCGATCTCCTCCACGACGAGCTTGAGCGGATCTGGAAGGAGACTGGCCGCACCATCGTGTTCGTGACCCACAACGTTCGTGAGGCCGTGCGGCTGGGCCAGCGCGTCCTGCTTTTGTCCTCGCGTCCTGGCCGTGTTGTGGCGGAATGGGATGTGACCGAAGAACACCGAACTGATGCTGGTCGTGCTGGGGAGCTGACCGGAGTCATCACCCGCCGGCTACGCGAGGAGATCCGCCGCCATGCCAAGTAACCCCACCACTACCCAAGAGCGGACCCTGCCCGTGAGCGAATCCAGCGAGCACATTACGTCGCCGTCCTTGAAGGGCAACCCCTCAGAGCTGCGCGACCTCGAAGCGGGCCTGGATAACCTCCAGTCCGATACCGGACGTAAAACCGGTATCGAATGGAAGCGCATACTGCTGCCGATCGCAGCCCTCGTAGTCCTGGTGCTCCTCTGGCAGTTCTACGTTTCCCTCGGCCTCAAGCGCCGCGACCAGGTGCCCGGGCCCCTTGACGTGCTCACCCAGTTGGTGACGCTCTGGGGCGAAGGCAAGGTCCAGGAATCGGTGTGGACCTCGTTGCAGCGTGGCTTGGTCGGCTTCCTGATTTCGGTTGTGATTGCGACGCCCGTGGGTCTGTTGCTGGCACAGGTTGCTCCGTTACGGCGGGCCTTTGGGCCGCTGATCTCGGGTCTTCAGGTCCTGCCGTCGGTGGCCTGGGTGCCTGCGGCGATCATCTGGTTTGGCCTGACCGACGCCACCGTCTACTTTGTGGTGTTCATGGGTGCTATCCCGTCCATCATCAACGGGCTCATCTCCGGCGTAGACCAGATCCCGCCCCAGTACCGCAGCGTTGGCACCGTGCTCGGCGCGAACCGGCTTCAGATGGCCCTGCAGATCGTCCTTCCTGCTGCACTTCCCGGGTACATCGGCGGATTGAAGCAGGGCTGGGCGTTCTCCTGGCGCTCTTTGATGGCCGCGGAAATCATCGCTGTGGGTGGCTCTATCGGCTTCGGCCTGGGCTCGCTTCTTGACCAGGGACGTACGTTGGCCGACATGGCAGTGGTCATGTCCGCGATCCTGTTGATCCTGGCTGTGGGCATCCTGATCGAACTCCTCGTTTTCGGACCGATCGAGAAGCGACTGCTCCAGCGTCGCGGTTTGCTGGCGGGCAGCAGCCGCTAGGCCCCCTTTAGCTGCATAGAATCACCTAATGGGCCTTCTAACGTTCAGCATCAATGTCACACTGGATGGTTGCATCGACCACCGGGAGGGCATCGCCGACGACGAGACGCATGCCCACTTCACCCGGCTCCTGGAGGAGAGCGGCGCGATGCTCTGGGGCCGAACCACGTACGAAATGATGGAGGCCTACTGGCCGCTGGTGGCCCGTGGCGACGTCGACGCGCCGCCAGCCATGCGCGATTGGGCCCTCAAACTGGAGACCAAGCCCAAATACGTGGTCTCGTCGACCCGTAGCGACTTCCCCTGGACCAACAGCCATCACCTCGACGGCGAGTTGCGCAGTGCTGTGCAGCATCTCAAGGACGGGACTCCTAACGGCGTGCTTGTCGGCAGCGGCAAACTTGCCGCCGAGCTGGACCGCCTGGACCTCATCGACGAGTACAAGTTCCTGGTCCACCCCGTGATCGCCGGCCACGGTCCCACTCTGCACCAGGGCGGACTGCCCAGGAGCAGGCGCCTGGCACTGATCTCGGCCGAGCCGCTCAGCAACGGCGCGGTCGCCGTGCACTACCGACGCGCCGAGTGAGGAATTAGCGGGCGCCCACTGCTGTTGTCCCGGACATGCACAACAAACGGATCGGCTTCCTTTCCTTCGGCCATTGGGCACGCGTCCCTGGTTCGCTGGTACCGTCGGCCGGTGAAGCACTTAAGCAGGGCATCGATCTGGCGGTAGCGGCAGAGGAACTTGGGATCGACGGCGCGTTCTTCCGCGTCCACCACTTCGCCCGGCAGCAAGCCTCCCCGTTCCCGCTGCTCGCCGCAATCGCGGCGCGGACCAGCACGATCGAGATGGGCACCGGCGTGATCGACATGCGCTATGAGAACCCGCTGTACATGGCGGAGGAAGCTGCTGCCACGGACCTGATCAGCGACGGCCGGCTTCAGCTTGGAGTAAGCCGTGGTTCACCCGAGCCTGCTTTGAACGGAGCCGCCAACTTTGGCTATGTCCCGAACGAAGGCGAGGACGCAGCCGACATGGCGCGGCGCCACACCGCACTCTTCCGCAAAGCCATTGCCGGGCACGGCGTAGCCCAAGCTGATCCCCACTATGCAGGCGGAGCCACCGGGCTTCTGCCTATCCAGCCGCTCTCTCCCGGGCTCCCACAGCGGATCTGGTGGGGTGCCGGCACCCGCAAGACGGCCGTCTGGGCTGCCGAGCAAGGGATGAACCTCATGAGTTCGACGCTCCTGACCGAGGACACGGGCGTCCCGTTCGACCAACTGCAAGCCGAGCAGATCCACATGTTCCGCGAGGCCTGGGCTGCTGCCGGGCACGACTTCGAGCCCCGTGTTTCAGTCAGCCGCAGCATCTTGCCGATCGTCGATGAGGTGGACAATCGCTACTTTGGTCTCCGCGCCCAAGCGGACCGGCAGGACCAGGTAGGAATCCTCGACGGCGCGTTGTCCCGTTTCGGGAAGAGCTACATCGGGGGGCCGGACACCTTGGCCGAAGAACTCGCATCCGATGCAGCCGTCCAAGCTGCAGATACGGTCCTTCTGACGGTGCCCAACCAACTCGGCGTCGAGTACAACGCGAAGCTCCTGGGGAACGTCGCGAAGTACATCGCACCTGCTTTTGGTTGGGCCCGCCAAAGAGCCTGACGGATCCGGTTACGCCCTACGACGCGGCGGGCAGCCGCCCGATGCCGGCCGCTGCGACAGCACTTGCCGAAACGCCAGATTCCGAAACACCAGACTCAACCACTGACCCATCCACGAAAACCCGGTATCCACGTTCGTGATCGAAACCGTGGATCTCGCGGGTGTCCAAAGCGGCCATGAACTCCAACGTCTGCCGGGTAATGACCTGGCCCGGGACGAGGATGGGGAAGCCCGGCGGGTACGGCGTAACGAAGCCGGCGGAAATAACTTCCTGGCCTTCTCGTACCGCAATGGCCAGCTCCTCGGCGGACAAGTACGCGGTGGATTCCGGCTTGTAGCTTTCGAAGTAGGCGGCGCGGATATCGCCGTCTTCGCAGGCGTCGTTCACACGGAACCGCGCGGCGAACGTGCTGAAGTCCGGAAGTGGCGGCGTCTGCCCAAGCCCCGCTGACCCTCCGGCCTGCGAAAGCACAGGCACTGACCGAGGCCGCGATGAGGGATGCGGGTTATCGAAACCTTCTGCGAGTTTGACCAGCACCTCGATCAAGTACGCCACGGAACTCCGCGATGTGCCGATGTTGGTCATGAACAGCACCGTGTTCCGGGACGTCTTGTTCACCTGGATTCCGTGATCGTCCATGAGGTAGCTGTGGCGGAACGTGTCGCCGTCGATGCCCGTCTTGCTGATATCCAGCGTGAGGCGGCTGGGATCGATGACGAACTCATCGCGCTGCCAGGCGTCCTCAAGTTCCGCCAATCCCTCCCGCAACGGCATGGCGGCGCTGGTCTCACGGTATTGGGGCTCAATGAGGTCCCGCGAGGTCAACACACGGAAGTACTTCTTCAGCAGGGGATGCCGTGCCACGGCTTGTGCCACTGAGACGGCGAGGTCGGATTGCCTCTGGACCAAGCCAAAACCTTCAAGCTCCACCTGCCGCCGGCCAATGTCCAGGGACGCCAGGATTTGGTAATTGGGTGAGGTGGAGGTGTGGGTCATGTACGCCTCACGGAAGGACTCCTGGTTGGACGACATGAAGTCTTGGTCGTACACATGGATCATGGAGCCCTGGCGTAGGGATGTCAGGGTCTTATGCGTGGACTGGGTGGCGTAGACCCTGATGCGCGCCTTCGCGGGGTCGGGAATCAGCCGGGTGTTCAGCCAGGCCTCATCATCCACTGGCTCACCCGTGGCAGGGTCATGGAGGGCCGCTGCCTGATCGGCAAACCGGGCAGCGTAGGCCGGGTTGCTGAAGGACGCCTCCAACGCAGCTGCCGATGCCATCGCCGTTCGGCGCCGGTAGATGGGATGCGAGCGGGCGAAGGCAAACCATGCCTCGTCCCAGAGGAACACCAGATCAGGTTTGATGGCCAGGCATTCCTCCATGACACGTTCCACGTCGTAAACGATCCCGTCAAAGGTGCAGTTGGTGAGCGTGACCATTTTGACTTCGTGGAGCCGCCCGGCACGACGGTACTCCAGCAGCCTGCGCTTCAGGCTGGCCAAGGGCACGGCGCCGTAGAAGGCGTACTTGTCCAAGGGGTAGGCATCCAGATATGAAACCCGGGCACCGGCGAGCACGAACGCGTAGTGATGGGACTTGTGGCAGTTTCGGTCAACCAACACAACGTCACCGGGGGCCAACAGGGATTGGTGAACGATCTTGTTGGCGGTGGAGGTGCCATTGGTAACAAAGTAGGTTCTCTGCGCTCCGAAGGCCCGGGCGGCGAGGTCCTGCGCCTGTTTGATGGATCCGTGCGGGTCAAGCAGGGAATCAAGGCCGCCGGAGGTCGCGGATGTCTCCGCCAAAAGAAGGTTTGTCCCGTAAAAATCGGCCATGTCCCGGATCCAGGGGGAGTTCCCTACGGATCCGCCCCGTGAAATGGGCAGGGCGTGGAAGACGCTTGCGGGCCTACGGCTGTAATCCTGCAGGGCCGTGAAGAACGGAGCTTCGTATCGTTCTGCAACCCCGGACAACAGGGACAAATGCAGGTCCAGGTGATCCTGCCTGCGGAAAATCCTTCGGAACTTCCTGGTCAGTGACCCGGCCAAGGATTCGATGGAAACGCCTGCAACCAGGTAGACGTCCAACTCAGGCCGGAGCCCGGATAATTCCTCGGCCAAGCCCAGGATCCGTTTGACAGGTCGCAAAGCCTGCAGGTCTTCGGGGGTGTGCCCAGCCAGGAACCGGCGGAGATCGCTGCCGAGTAGCTGGGAGCTGCGAACGGAAAAACCCGGACGCAGGATCACGGCTTGGATATCCGGGTTAAGCAGGACGGCAACCAACGCGTCTTCGTAGCTGGGAACCACATTGATGTCGTAAGTAAAAGCATCGGAAGGACGGCGCTGGGCTGCCATATTGCTCTTGAGCGACTCAGCTTCCTGGACCGTGACGTTGTCCACTACCAAGACTTCGAAGCGGGGACGCTCAGCCTGCTCGGTTTGCGAAACCTCGTCCTCCAGCGACTCCTGGATAACTCCGGACACTGAACCGGGCTCCGTTCCAGAAGCCAGCGGAAGGTGCGCCAAACCGCCCAGAAGCTCGAGCGCGGCGTGGGGGTCGCCGTCGTCGACCAATTGGCGCAACTGCGCCACAGCGTCAACTCCCGGCTCTGCCCAGTAGGGTTCCACGGCGTCCAGGAGGGCAAAAGTGCGGCTGATCTGGGAGCGCAAGCCCGAATCGGGGGACGCGGAGTTGTGGTCCAAGGCAAGTTGCTTGATGGCGTATCCCAGGAACTCCCAAGCATCGGCGCGCGACCTCCAGGCGCGGCTGGGTGTGCCAATTTTTGGAAGGGGGGAGAGGGTGCTCATGTGACGTGTTTTCTCTTTCAAACTGAGGGCGGGTTCAAAGCGGGCTGCTCGTTGTGGATTCGGCCCCGGTGGGCATACCAGCCGCCGACGAGCAGCGGTGCCAGCACCAGCAGGGAAGCGAGCACCCATCGGCCTGTTTCCGAGAAGCCCATGGTGATGAGGACAAAGGCCAGGAATCCGAGAGTCAGATAAGAAGTAAAGGGGGCGCCGAAAAGCTGGAACGCAGGCCTTGCCACTTTGCCGCTCCGCACCCACGCCTGGAGTTTGATGTGGCAGAGCATGATGGTGGCCCAGCCCCCGATGATGCCCAGAGCAGAGACCTCAAGCACGATTTCAAAGACCTGCGACGGAACGATCGCATTGAGGCCCACACCCATCAACGTGATGACCGCAGTCAGCAAGATGCCGCCGTAAGGAACACCGGAAGCGCTGATGCGGGCGGTGAAGCGTGGAGCTGAGCCTTTGACAGCCATGGAGCGCAGGATCCGGCCGGTGGAGTACAAGCCGGCGTTGAGGCTCGAGAGGGCGGCGGTCAGAACCACGAAATTCATCACGGAGGCCGAAATCGCGCCAGCCTGGGGATCGCCAAGGTGGGAGAAAAAGGTCACGAACGGCGATTCGCCGGACTTGTAGGACGTGAAGGGCAGCAGCAGGGAGAGCAAAAGGACGGAGCCGACATAGAAAATACCGATACGAAGCACCACTGTGTTCACGGCTTTGGGCATGACCTTGTGAGGGTTGGCGGTTTCGCCGGCGGCGGTGCCCACCAGTTCAACGGCCGCGTAGGCGAACACGACGCCGCTGATCGCCAGGAGCGGCGCCACCGCGCCGGTGGGGAAGAGACCCCCGTTGTCCGCAATGACGTTCAGGCCGGGAACGCCCACATCCGTTTTGCCACCAAGGACAATGAAGCAGATTCCGACGACGAGGAAGGCCACGAGCGCACCCACCTTGATGAGGGCGAACCAGAACTCCATCTCGCCGAAAATCTTCACCGACACGAGGTTCAACGCCAGCACTACCACCAGGGCGATGAGGGCGATGAGCCACTGGGGGACGTCATTGATGGGCTGCCAGAACTGGCCCCAAAACTTCACGTACAGGGCCACTGCGGTGACGTCCACAATGGAGGTCATGGCCCAATTCAGGAAGTACAACCAGCCAGCCGTGTACGCCATCTTCTCGCCGTAAAACTCACGGGCATAGGAAACAAACGAGCCCGAGGCTGGGCGGTAGAGAACCAACTCGCCCAGAGCCCGCAGGATGAGAAAGGCAAAAAATCCGCACACCGCATAAACCAGGACCAAGGCGGGGCCTGAACCATTGAGGCGGCCTCCTGCGCCCATGAAAAGCCCCGTGCCGATCGCGCCACCGATGGCGATCATCTGGATCTGGCGAGGCTTGAGTGTCTTCCGGTAGCCCGATTCTTCCGTTGAGAAATCCTGGCCTGGCTCCTGGCCATCAAGCAGGGTGCCGGCCCCGTCGGACCGGTTGGGCGCAGCAGTATGCGCTGAAACTGACGTGGGTATCACTGAGGGGTCTCCTTTGACTCCGGCGCCGCCGTCGGCAGCTCAACAGTCCCAACGGGCACAGACGTGTTCTCTGGCACTGGCGCGACAGTCAGTGTTTGTGGCGTTGGGGACAGTCAATAACTCTAGATCTCAGGCGAATCGCGCAAATTGGCTGGCGAACCAAATTCAGGGCCCGGCTCTTGTGCTGGCTGGACAACACTGGTGTCCTGAAGGCCCGGTAATGTTTCTCGCTGTGCGCGATTGCGCAGGAGCATGGGCAGGATTTCTTCAATGGCGATGGAATCCAGTTGACCCGAACTGAATACGAGAGGAAGCGATAGCTTCGTTGAAGGCCCTGGAAATTGACGACGACGGCGTCGTCACCTTGCTGAGCGATGTACTTGAAGACCTGGGGGTGGACAACGCACGGTTGTTGCTTGCCCCCGACACGGACAACCTGACAGTTCGTGAAACGGTCATTGTGGATGCTGAAGACGAGAATGCCACCCGCCCCGGGTCCTTGGTGATGCTCATCGGCGCCCGTGGACGTGTGGCGCTGCCGGCAATCCGGCGGATCATTAGCGACAGGCCAACGGCCGTCGCGGTCAAGGGCAACGAACGTGAACTCGAAGCCGTGGCGGAGCTGTTGCAATCCACCGGAATCGGATTGGTTGCCGTAGCCCCGGGCCTTCGCTGGGACAAGTTCGAAAGCGTCGCCTTGGACCGTATCCGGGAACGCGGTGTGTCCGGGGAGAATCCCACCACGGTGCACAGGGACTTGTTTGCCATCGCCCAAACAACGGCAACCCTGACCAACGGCCACGTCGTCATTGAGGATCCGGGAAACCGGGTCCTCGCGTACTCGCCGGCTTCCAACGACGTCGATGAGCTCCGGCGCCTGTCCATTCTTGCAAGGCGCGGACCGGAGCGGTACCAGAAGCTCCTCAAGGAATCAGGCGTCTACAAGCACCTTCAGGCCACCGAAGAGCCCGTTCACGTGGATGCCAACCCCGCGGCCGGGCTTCGGGAACGCGTGGCCATTGGCATCCATGCGGGGAGCCGCGTGATGGGCTACATCTGGCTGCAGGAAGGGGCCGAACCGCTGGCACAGAACACTGACAGGCTGATGATCGGCGCTGCGCGCCATGCGGCGATCGAACTGGTGCGCCACCGGAACCAGCAATCCCAATCCATGCGCGAGGACCGGGTGTCCAGCCTGCTGAGCGGCACGGCACAGGTTCATTCGCAGGCCCAGTCGGCAGGAATCGACCCCTCCAAACCTGCGGCCTTGGTGTTGATTTCCGCGGGCGGGTTGGACCAGAGCGCCCCCGGCCTCCAGCTCCGCAGGGGTGAGCTCTCCAACCTCGCATCCATCCACGCCGCGGCATACCGTCCGGGAGCAGTCGTGGGAGCGCTGGGCATGGAAACAGCAATTATCCTGCCCGATCTGGACCCGGTAAAGTCCCTGCCCGCCATCAACCGGCTGGTCAATACGATTGTGCGTGACGCCACCACACACCTGCATTTCCAGGTCCAGGCCGCCGTTGGCCCGATTGTTCCCCGGCTGGACGCCCTGCACGCAACGCTTGACCACGTCCGCAGTGTCCTTAAGGTGCTGCAAAGCACCCCGTCCATCCGGGTTGCCTCCTACAGGGATGTGGAAACCACAGTCCTTACCAACGAATTGCTTGATCTGTTGGAAACCCGCAAGAGGCTGCGGCACCAGGGCATAGCGAAGCTCTGCGACCGCTATCCGGAGTTCGCTTTGACCCTTCTCACGTACCTCGAATTCTTCGGCGATGTGAACCGCTGCGCCGAGGAACTGGCCATCCACCGCAACACCGTCCACTACCGTCTGCGACGTGCGTGCGAGGAAGCAGGGCTGGACCTGCAGTCCGCGGACGAACGCTTGCTTGCCCATCTCCAGTTACGACTGTGGACCTACGCAGAGGCCAGGAGCTAGAACCTTGGACATCCAGAATCTCCTCGACGACATCGTCGGGGCAGTACAGCCGCACGTCGGCCAAGGCAACGTGGCCGATTACATCCCGCAGCTGGGATCCGTCGACCCACACCAGTTCGGCATCTCCCTCGCCACCCGGGACGGTGACGTCTACTCTTCAGGGGACGCGCATGTGCCTTTCTCAATACAAAGTATTTCCAAAGTGTTCGCGCTCGCCTTGGTGTTGGCCTTCGATGGCGATGGAATCTGGAAGCGCGTCTTCCGCGAACCATCGGGCAACCCGTTCAACTCGTTGATCCAATTGGAGAGCGAGGAAGGGATTCCCCGGAACCCCTTCATCAACGCAGGCGCGATCGTGGTCAGCGATCGGCTCCTCAGCGTCACGGGAAGTGCTGCCCTGTCTGTCCGCGATTTGATGCGCAGGGAAACCGGCAACTCCACCGTGGCCGCGGACCACTACGTCGCTGCGTCGGAACTACGGAACAGCCACCGCAACGCCTCACTGGCCCACTTCCTTGCCAGCTGCGGGAACCTGGAAAACCCCGTGGAAGCTGTCCTGGAGTCCTATGTGGAACAGTGCGCCCTGGCCATGACGTGCGAAGACCTGGCGCTCGCAACCCGATTCCTGGCGGCCAACGGCGTAGGAGCGGACGGCACGCGATTGCTGTCGCCGGCGCAGACCAAGCGGATCAACGCCGTCATGCTCACCTGCGGGACCTACGACGCCGCCGGGGAATTCGCCTATCGCGTGGGCCTTCCGGGAAAGAGCGGCGTTGGAGGCGGAATCGTCGCAGTAGTTCCCAACAAATGCGCCATCAGTGTGTGGAGCCCGGGCCTTGGCCGGTCCGGCAACTCGGTGGCGGGAGTCGCTGCGTTGGACGAATTCACGACGCGTACGGGCTGGTCTGTTTTTTAGGGGATGAAGTTTTAGGGGGATGAACCCAATGTGACGCTGGATTACCCAGCGTTACCGGGTGTTTCCGAGCCTTTGAAGCATGTTACGAGCCAGCCCTACAGTTTTTTCATGGCAATACAGGACATTTACCCCACAGCATTACGGCTGCTTGGCCGCCCGGTGCTGGTTGTGGGCGGCGGGCCCGTCGCGGAGCGCCGCGCCAAGGGACTGCTTGACGCCGGTGCAAAGGTCACCGTTGTCGCCCCCGTTGCCTCCGAAAACCTCCGCGGACTCGCCCACGCTGGACTCCTCACCTGGGAGCCGCGCGAGTATCGCACGTCAGACCTCGACGGCGTCTGGTTCGTTCAGACGGCCACTGGCGCTCCCGCAGTGGACACCCAGGTTGCAGCCGACGCCGAAGCGCAGCGCATCTGGTGCGTCAATGCCTCGGACCACGAATCTTCGGCCGCATGGACTCCGGCAGTGGCAGTGGTGGATGACGTAAAGATCGCCATCAACGCCGGGGGAGACCCTCGCCGTGCGATGGCCCTCCGCGATGCCGTTGCCACCGCCCTGGAAACCGGTGACCTCCCGCTTCGCCGCCACCGCAAGCCCGATGCGTCCGGAAAGACCTCCACTGGTTCCGTCGGCTCAGTCGCTTTGGTAGGTGGAGGCCCGGGCGACTCGGGACTCATCACAGTCCGTGGTCGCCGCCTGCTTGGTCAGGCCGACGTCGTGGTTGCCGACCGTCTGGGCCCTCGTGAGCTGCTCAAGGAACTTGCCCCGGATGTCCGCGTGATCGAGGTAGGCAAGACGCCCGGTCACCACCCTGTGCCGCAGCTGGAGATCAACCGCATCCTGGTGGACGAAGCCCTCAAGGGCAACCGCGTGGTCCGCCTCAAAGGCGGCGACCCCTACGTTCTGGGACGCGGTGGCGAGGAAGCAGAGTTCTGCCGGCAGAACGGCGTCGAGGTTGAAGTTGTGTCTGGCGTGACGTCGGCAATTTCGGTTCCCGCCGCCGCTGGTATCCCGGTGACTCACCGGGGCCTGGCCAAGGGCTTCAGCGTGGTGACTGGCCACGAAGAGCTGTCCGAAGTCCCTGCCCGGCCGGATCACACTGTGGTTTTGCTCATGGGCGTGGCCCAATTGCGCGATTCCGCGGCTGCCCTGGCTGGCTCGGGTCTGCCTTTGGACACTCCAGTAGGTATCGTTGAGAACGGGTATTTGCCGGACCAGCGCGTCACCATCGGCACGTTGGGAACCATTGCGGACCAGGCTGAAGCCGTCGGCGTGGCCAATCCAGCAGTCATCGTGATCGGCGATGTGGTCCGTGTCAGCCCCTTCGCCCCCCAGCATTTCAAGACCGCTGACTACAGCACCATTACCCCCAACCGTCCCCGCGTCCGCACCAACTGAGAAGAAGAAGGAACACAGCCGTGTCAACTAGCACCCCCGTAGGTTCTGCGGACCGTCCGCTTCGCGTCGCCGTCATCGGCTCCGGCCCGGCCGGCGTGTACGCAGCAGACATCCTGACCAAGAGCGAAGCCGTCAAGAGCGGCGAACTCAACGTCAGCATCGACCTCTTTGACCGCTACCCGGCACCGTACGGCCTCATCCGCTACGGCGTTGCTCCGGACCACCCCCGCATCAAGGGCATCGTCAACGCCCTGCACAAGGTCCTGGACCGCGGCGATATCCGCTTCTTCGGCAACGTTGACTACGGCACGGACATCTCCATCGAGGACCTGCGCAAGCACTACGACGCCGTCATCTTCGCCACCGGCGCCATCAAGGACGCGGACCTGAACATCCCGGGCATCGAGCTTGAGGGATCCTTCGGCGGCGCCGACTTCGTCTCCTGGTACGACGGCCACCCGGACGTTTCCCGCGAATGGCCGCTGGACGCCAAGGAAATCGCTGTCCTCGGCAACGGCAACGTTGCCCTTGACGTGGCGCGTGTCCTCTCCAAGCACGCCGATGACCTGCTGGTCACCGAAATCCCGGACAACGTTTACGCCGGCCTGAAGAACTCTCCGGTCACGGACGTCCACGTCTTCGGCCGCCGCGGCCCCGCCCAGGTGAAGTTCACCCCGCTGGAACTGCGCGAACTCTCGCACTCCAAGGACGTAGACATCATCCTCTACGCCGAGGACTTCGAATTCGACGAAGAGTCCGACCGCCAGGTCCAGACCAACAACCAGACCAAGACCATGGTGGGCACGCTCACCAACTGGATCGCTGAGCAGCCCGAGGACCTCTCCGAGCTCAAGGCTTCCCGCCGCCTGCACCTGCACTTCCTGCACAGCCCGGTTGAGATCGTTGACTCCGCGGAGACTCCGGGCAAGGTTGCCGGCATCAAGTTCGAGCGCACCGAGCTGGACGGCACGGGCAACGCCCGCGGAACCGGCGAGTTCATCGACTACCCGGTCCAGGCCGTTTACCGTGCCATCGGCTACTTCGGCTCCGCCCTGCCGGACGTTGAGTTCGACCACAAGAAGGGCGTTGTCACGAACGACGGCGGCCGCGTCCTGGACGCCGACGGCCAGCACGTACCGGGCCTCTACGCAACGGGCTGGATCAAGCGTGGTCCGGTGGGCCTCATCGGCCACACCAAGGGCGATGCCCTGGAGACCGTCACGTACCTCCTTGAGGACCGCCAGAACCTGCCCTTCGCTGAGGTTCCCGAAGCTGATGCGGTGGTGGAACTGCTCGACGCCCGCGGGGTGAAGTTCACCAGCTGGGAAGGCTGGCTGGCACTGGACGCCCACGAGCTCGCGCTCGGCGCTGCAGCCACCGAGGCCGGCACGTCCCACGGCGTTGAGGTCACGCGTGAGCGCATCAAGGTTGTGCCGCGTGAGGACATGGTGGACATCTCCCGCGACGGAGTAGCCGCACAGGTCTAGTTTTTCTGCGTTGGCGGGGTCACTCATTGAGTGGCCCCGCTTTTGCTTAACCTTCAGCGGTACGCTGAATCATGGACGTCGTAGTCATCGAAACCATGGCATTGGGGGACCGCAGCTACCTGGTGCATGACGGCAAAGTTGCGCTGGTTATAGACCCGCAGCGGGACACTGATCGGATAGAAGCGGCAGCGAGGCAAGCTGGCGTCCGGATCACCCACGTCGCCGAAACCCATCTGCACAACGACTACGTCACCGGCGGGCTGGTTTTGGCTGAAAAACATGGTGCCGAGTACTTGGTCAACGGTGATGACCATGTTGCGTTTGATCGCGTCCCCGTCACCGACGGGCAAGTCATCCGTGTGGGGCGCTTGATTGTGAAGGTGCTCGCAACGCCTGGGCACACGCACACGCACCTTTCGTACGTCGTCCGGGAGGAAGCGCACGACGGCGGCCCCGAGGCTGTGTTTTCCGGCGGCAGCTTGCTCTACGGTTCCGTTGGGCGGACGGACCTGGTCTCGCCACATGACACGGCCGGCCTGGCACACGACCAGTATTCTTCGGTCCGGCGTCTGGTCGCTGAGGCGCAATCCGATGCTGCCCTTTATCCAACGCACGGCTTCGGATCCTTCTGTTCCATCGGACCAGCGAGCAGGCAGAACGCCTCGACCATTGGCGAGCAAGCCGTCGCCAATCACGCGTTAACGGACCCCAGTGAGGACCATTTCGTGGCTGAGCTCTTGGAGAACATCACGGCTTACCCGGCCTACTACGCGCACATGAGCCCGCTCAATGCAGGTGGCCCTGGCCCGGCAAATCTGGGAGTACCTGATTCAGTGGACGCCGCAGAGCTGGGTCGTCGTTTGGACGCGGGCGAGTGGGTGGTGGATCTGCGGCACCGGGTGGCCTTTGCGGACAGCCATCTTCACGGCAGCGTGAGCTTCGAATACGGAAGCGGCTCCAACTTCACCAGCTACCTCGGCTGGGTGATCCCGTGGAACCAGCCACTCACCCTACTGGGCCCGTTGGACGAAGTAGAGAAGGCGATCCGTGACCTGGCGAGAATCGGCATCGATAGTCCGGATGCCGCCGTCGGGCCTAACGCTAAAGTCTTGGACATTGGTGCCTTGGCGCCGGACCACACGCAGGCGTCGTATCCGCACTCGGACTGGGCCGGGCTCGTCAAGGACAGAACACCGGAGGACGTGGTCCTTGATGTTCGGCGGCCGGATGAATTCGCGGCCTCGCATGTCAGGGGCGCGCTCAACATGCCGGTATATGAGCTGCTCGGAAGGATCACGGAGCTGCCGGAGTCAAGAATCTGGGTGCACTGCGCAACGGGTTACCGGGCGAGTGTTGCAGCCAGCCTCCTGGACCGGGCGGGACGCGACGTGGTGCTGATCAACGCCAGGTACAAGGACGCGGCCGGGGTGGGAATCGAAACGACTCCGTAAAGACGTTGCCGGGCCGCTGTTACGTGGTTGGGCAACAACGGAAAAGCGGGCTGGCAACGGACTAGCGAAGGGTTAATGTGGGGTTTTGTCCGCGCAGAAATCCAGGTTCCGGTAGACGCTCCGGACGGCGGCGTCGGGATCGTGGGCTTCCAAAGCATCCACCAGTTCATCGTGCCCCTCGCGGGGGATGCCGTTGAAGCCCTCCTTGCGTTGCTGCCGGAGGAGGTCATTGTGGAAGACCCCCCCAAACGAGACGTAGAGCTGATGCAGCAGCGGATTTCCGGATGCCAGGGCAACCCGTTCGTGGAATTCCCAGTCAGCGCGGGCCCAGGTGGGGTAGTCCTCGGACTGCCAGGCGTCATGGCGCAGGGCCAGCAGGCGCCGCATCTCGGACAGGTCTTCCACCGTTGCGTGCTTGGTGGCAAGGCGGGCCGCCTGGGTATCCAGGCCGAGCCGCACTTCCACGATGTGTTCCTGGGTGTGCTCCAAGTACATGCGCTGGGCCGCACCGGACATTTCACTGTTGGCCCGTACATACGTGCCGTCTCCCCGGCGGACTTCGAGCATGCCCGAGTGTGCCAAAGCCTTGATGGCCTCGCGGAGGGTTCCCCGCGAAACGCCAAGGCTCGCCATGAGTTCAGGCTCAGCCGGGATGCGCTCCTGGAGCGGCCACTCGCCTGATTTGATCATGTCCCGCAGCTTGGCGGTGATCTCCTCGGCAAGTGCCGGGCGATGCGAAGGAGTAAGGGTCATGCTTTCCTCGGTCCGGTCTTGGTAGCAGTGCGCTTGCTCGTGAGCATGTGGCAGGTAACCATGAGCGCCACTGCCACGATGGACAGCAAGCTCAGGGGCAGCGCCCACCCGCCCGTAGCGCTGTGGAGCAGCCCCATGCCAAAGGGGCCGATTGCCGCAATCAAGTATCCCAGCGATTGGGCGATCGTGGAGAGCGCGGTGGTTTCCGCCGTCGAGCGCCCGCTGCGGCTGATGATCACCAGGACCAGCGGGAAGATGCCCAAGCCAAAGCCGAAGAGCACTGCGGAGATGACCGCCAAGGAGGTGGGCAACCAGATCATGGCGGCAATGGCAACCAGCGTGGAGCTGCTCGCGAGGTAGAGAGCAGGCCGCAGCATGCCCGGCCGGGAACCGAAGGCGAGCAGGATCATGCCGGCGGCTACGGAGACCAGCTGCATGACGCCAAACTGCAGTCCGCTTTCGGAAGCACTGAGGCCCTGGGAGGTGAGGATGTACGCGAACCAGCTCATCACGGCGTAGGCGAGGAAAGCCTGGAACGTGAAGATAGCGGTGATGAGGATCCCCAGGCGGGTGCGGAGCAGGGGCCACATGGATACGCGTGGACGGTCCGTCTTGGTGGAATTCCTGTGCGAGTGCAGGACCACCGGGAGGAAGCCGAGTAGCGCTGCGACGCCCAGGATGCCCCAGGCGGCAAGGCCCATCGACGGCGAACCGAGCTGCTGGGCCAAGGGAACGCTCACGGCCGCTGCGAACGTAGCGCCGCCGGACATCGTGAAGGTGTAGAGCCCGGTCATCATGGAGGTGCGGTCCGCATAGTGTTCGCGGATGAACGACGGCATGGCCACGTTGCACACGGCAAGTCCGGACATCGCCAGGACGGTTCCACCGAGCAGGGCGCCCGTCATTGGAACACCGCGCACCAGCAAGCCCCCTGCCAGCAAGGCCAAGGCGATCGCGATGGCCTTCTCAACACCCACGCGGCGGGTCAGCCACGAGGTCCCCATCCCTGCAACCGCAAAGCACAGCAGCGGAATCGAGGGCAGGATCGAAGCCACCAAGGCGCCGTAGCCCAGCGCCTGCTGCAACTCGTGGAAGAGCGCCGCTGCGCTGGTGATTCCGGCGCGCAGGTTCAGTCCGATGAGGACCACTGCAACGATGCCGACGACGGCGACGACGCGCGTCTTGGGGACTGCCTTCACCGCGTGGGCTGTTGCCACGTTGGCGGGGGCAATCTGTGGGAGGTTTCCTGTGGTCGGGGTGTAAGGGGTCGTCGCAGCCATATCTAAAGGTTAGACGTTTGACGTTTCATGTCTAGAACTTTGTGGCGAATCTCTCCGGCGGCGCGGCGGCTGGGCGCTTACCGGGGGTTCCGCGAGCCCAGCCGCTGCACGGCCAGCGCAAGCCAAAGCTGCACCCGGTCCTGCGTCTGCGAGGGGTCGTAGCCCGTCAACTCGGTAATCTGCGCCAGCCTGTACCGCACCGTGTTGCGGTGCAGCGTCAGGGCTTCGGCGACGGCCGCCACAGAGCCGTTGTGGTTGAGGTAGCTCTCCAGCGTGGTCACCAGTTCGGCACCGTGCGCGGCGTCGAACTTCCGCAGGGGGGTGAGCGACTCGCTGGCCATGTCGGCCAACGGAACGTCCTCGCTCGCCAGCAGCAGGGAGGTCAGGCTCAGCCGCTCGGGTTCGTTCACGGGCAAGCCGTGCGCCACGGCGTCGCGCGCTTCAAAGTAGCTCCAGCGCAGGCCGTTCGGCTTCGTATAGGCGCCGCCGATTCCGATCACGGCGTGGATCCCGGCTTCCTGCAGATGGTCGCTCAGGCTCTTGGCCAAGGCTGTGGCAGAGCTGCCGTCGTCGCTGATGACGGTGACCAGGTCCTTCCCGACCACCGCGCTGACGCCAGCTTCCAGCGCCTGGGGCAGCGAGATATTCACCAGTTGCTTGTGGTGTGCCGTGGACTCCGCCACGAGCACCACGTTCTTCCTGGTGCTGTTGATTCCAACGCCTGCCAAACGGCGGGCAGCCTCTATGGTTTCCAGCGTGCCGTGGATGACGTCGTCCAGCACCTGCCCGGCCATGGCTCTCTGGGCCTGGCGCTGCTTGACCATGTTGTTGAGCTCCACGCTGATGAGGTTCTGTGCGTAACTGACAATCCCGGAGTCCACGAACGGCTGCCGCAACCACAGTGTGCAGGCGTCCCTACGGCCGGTGGGAATCGGATACGAAGCCCAGCCATCCGCCGTCGGGGCCGGTTTCCCGGGAACGCTGTTGTAAAGTTGCGCGCTGAACTGGGTAAGCACGACGTCAGTGCGCAGCATGCTGCCCAATTGCTTGAGGAGTTCGCCCAGGCCGCCGCCGGTAAGGAGCGATCGGGCGAGGATCTGGTGTCCTGCCAGGAGTCGTTCCAAGTTTGCGTAGTGGTCAGCCGAATGCGACTCGGCAACGAGTTTTCCGATGGCGATGAAGGGAATCTCGTACTGCACTTCCACCAGGGGCAGGCCCCAACGGTTGGCTTCGGCGATGAGGGCCTCGGGAACGGACTCGTGCGTAAGGCCGATGCCGAAGCCGATGCCCACCGCACCCGCGCGCTGGACCTGCCGGACGAATCGGCGCTGGTCGGCGGCGCTCTTCAGGCGCAGGCCCGTGGTGAGGACCAATTCCCCGCCGCTGAGGAAGCGCTGTGGATCTTCCAGCTCCGTCACGGCCACCCAGCTGATGTCCTGGTTCCAGGTTGTTTCTGCGCTACCTGTTTTGCGGAGCTTCAGGGAGGGGACAGCGACGAGCGAAGAGAGGGACATTGCCATGGTTACAAGCGTAACCCGGCGCTGGTCAAGCGCACTAAGGAGAGTGTGCGTGTGTGTGCAGCTGACTATTCCTTGGACCCCTCTGCTGGCATAGGCTCTGATCAGCTAAAACCCATGCCCACACACCGAAAGAGGGTTGCACACCGTGGTTCAAACCTTGCAGAACTTCATCAACGGCGAATTCGTTACGCCGGCAGGTACGGGTCTCCTGGACATCGTGAACCCCACCAACGGGGAGATCGTTGCCAAGTCGCCGATTTCGGTGCAGGCCGATGTTGACGCCGCCATGACCGCTGCCAGCGACGCTTTCAAGACGTGGAAGCACGTCACACCGGGCCAGCGCCAGCTCATGTTGCTCAAGCTCGCCGACGCCGTGGAGGCCAACAGCGAGGAACTCGTTGAAGCCCAGCACCGCAACACCGGCCAGGTTCGCTCCCTGATCGCTTCCGAGGAAGTTGCCGCCGGCGCAGACCAGCTCCGCTTCTTCGCAGGTGCTGCACGCATCATGGAAGGCAAGTCCGCAGGCGAGTACTTCGAGGGCCACACCTCCTACGTCCGCCGCGAACCGATCGGTGTCGTGGCCCAGGTCGCGCCGTGGAACTACCCGTTCCTCATGGCCATCTGGAAGATCGGCCCCGCCCTGGCCGCTGGAAACACTGTTGTCCTCAAGCCGTCGGACACCACCCCGGAATCCACCCTGGTGCTGGCACGCCTCGCGGGGGAAATCTTCCCCGCCGGCGTCCTCAACGTTGTCCTGGGAACCGGTGAAACCGGCGCCATGATGGTGGATCACAAGGTCCCCGGCCTGGTGTCCATCACCGGTTCCGTCCGCGCCGGCATCGCCGTTGCCAGCGGTGCGGCCAAGGGCCTCAAGCGTGCACACCTGGAACTTGGCGGCAAGGCTCCGGCCATCGTCTTCAAGGACGCCGACATCAAGAAGAGCGCTGCGGCCATCGCAGAATTCGCCTTCTTCAACGCCGGCCAGGACTGCACGGCCATCACCCGTGTACTGATCGAGGACGAGATCCACGATGACATGGTGGCGGCCATGGTTGAGCACACCAAGACGCTGCACACCGGTTCCGAGAACGACGAAGACAACTACTTCGGCCCGCTCAACAACGTGAACCACTTCAACGCCGTCACCTCCGTGGTGGAACACCTCCCGGAGAACTGCAAGATCGAAACCGGCGGCCACCGCGCGGGCGAGAAGGGCTTCTTCTTCGAGCCCACCATCATCACCGGCGCCAAGCAGACCGACGACATCGTCCAGAAGGAAACCTTCGGTCCCGTCATTACGGTCCAGAAGTTCAGCACCGAAGCCGAAGCGCTCGAGCTGGCCAACGACGTCGAATACGCCCTGGCATCCAGCGTCTGGACCACCGACCACGGCACTGCCATGCGCATGAGCCGTGACCTGGACTTCGGCGCAGTCTGGATCAACACCCATATCCTCCTCACGGCAGAGATGCCGCACGGTGGCTTCAAGCAGTCCGGCTACGGCAAGGACCTCTCCATGTACGGCGTGGAGGACTACACGCGCATCAAGCACGTCATGAGTGCATTGGATGCATAACTCAGTTGCATAACGCAGTCGCGTAACCCTCCACACCTGGCTTCCCAGAAAGGCAATCACCCCATGACCACTACCGCGAACGAACTCTCGTACCGCATCGAGCAGAAGCGCAACATCAACGGCGCCTTCCCCGGCCCCAAGTCGCAGGCACTGGCCGAGCGTCGCTCCGCCGTCGTTGCTGCCGGCGTCGCTTCCGGCGTACCCGTCTACGTCGAAGACGCCGACGGCGGCATCATCCGCGACGTCGACGGCAACTCCTTCATCGACCTCGGCTCCGGCATCGCCGTGACCAGCGTCGGCGCGTCCGACCCCGCCGTCGTCGCCGCCGTCCAGGAAGCCGCCGCGCACTTCACGCACACCTGCTTCATGGTCACCCCGTACGAGGGCTACGTCGCAGTGGCCGAGCAGCTCAACCGCCTCACCCCGGGCGACCACGCCAAGCGCACCGTGCTGTTCAATTCCGGCGCTGAAGCCGTGGAGAACGCCGTCAAGGTTGCACGCCTGGCTACCGGCCGCGACGCTGTTGTTGCTTTCGACCACGCTTACCACGGCCGCACCAACCTGACCATGGCGCTCACTGCCAAGGCCATGCCGTACAAGACCAACTTCGGCCCGTTCGCGCCCGAGGTCTACCGCATGCCCATGAGCTACCCGTTCCGTGAAGAGAACCCGGAGATCACCGGTGCCGAGGCTGCCAAGCGCGCCATCACCATGATCGAGAAGCAGATCGGTGGCGACCAGGTTGCCGCGATCATCATCGAACCCATCCAGGGTGAGGGTGGCTTCATCGTTCCGGCCGAAGGCTTCCTCCCGGCACTGTCGGCTTGGGCCAAGGAAAAGGGCATCGTCTTCATTGCTGACGAGGTCCAGTCCGGTTTCTGCCGCACGGGCGAATGGTTCGCCGTTGACCACGAAGGTGTTGTCCCGGACATCATCACCATGGCCAAGGGCATCGCCGGCGGCCTGCCGCTGTCCGCGATCACCGGCCGCGCCGATCTGCTCGACGCCGTCCACCCGGGCGGCCTCGGCGGCACCTACGGTGGCAACCCGGTTGCTTGCGCAGCAGCTCTCGCAGCCATCAACACCATGGAGCAGCACGACCTCAACGGCCGCGCCCGCCACATCGAAGAGCTCGCCCTGGGCAAGCTCCGCGATCTGGCTGGAGAAGTTTCCGTGGTTGGCGACGTCCGTGGCCGTGGCGCCATGCTGGCCATTGAGCTCGTACAGCCCGGCTCCAAGGAACCGAACGCTGAGCTCACCAAGGCCGTCGCCGCCGCATGCCTCCAGGAAGGTGTCATCATCCTGACCTGTGGCACTTACGGCAACGTGATCCGCCTGCTTCCGCCGCTCGTGATCAGCGACGAGCTGCTCCTCGACGGCCTCGAGGTTCTCGCCGCCGCCATCAAGGCCAACGCGTAAGGTCTGTTTCGCGGAGGAGGGCCGGGATTTCCCGGCCCTCCTTCTGCGTTAAACGGCCGAGTTCGCGGGAACCCGCCGAGTTCGCGGGAGGTTTCCGTGCGAACTCGCACGGCTCCCACGGTGTCGGCGTCGCGGGGCTGCACGTTCCAGAGAACGCACGACGCCGGAGCCCACCTAGGTGCCCAGCGTCAGGTTCTTCTGGTGGCCATGTCCGTCGAGTTGGACTTCGATGACGAGGGGATCGACGCTGACAAGGGCCACGCCGTCGTCGGCCTGTGCCAGCGTGCGCCACTGGGTTCCTGGCAGCGTGACCCGAACGCTGGACTGTGTCCGGGACGGATCTGCAACGGAGACAGCGAGCTGGTCCCCAACCTGGCGGACTGCCAGCGTGCCGGGCCCGGAGACCGTATAGCCCTCGCTGCTGCCTGCGGCGAAGAAGTTGGCCAGGACCAGCTTTTCCGTCGCGACTTCGATCATCTGCGACACTGAGGAGTTTGCCAGGACCCTTACATCGGGATTCGCGGACTGCGAGAACGTGGTGTCGTGGGTTGCTGCGGGGAGCACTATGTATGCGTAGCCGGAATCCGCGGGATCCACGCCGTGGCGGTGTGTGATGGTCACGTATTCCCGTGTGACGGGATCCGTGGTGCCGCCGGTATCCGCTCCGGAGTTGACGTCATACCAGCTGCCCGTTCGGCGGATCACGGCGACCTCGGTTGCTCCTGAGATGCCGGGCGCGTCCAAGAGGACATAGCCGCCATGCCCTTCAATGTGAACTGATCGTTTAATGGCTACGGGGGAATCGCCATCAGCCAGGCGACGCGTCCGGGAATCAGTTCGCAAGTCCGGAACGGACCCCACGGCGAAGGACCTGTTCTCGATGGTGGTCCGAACCGAAGCTCCACCTGTACCGGTGATGCCCGCGCCCAGGCAGATGACGGCGTCATCCAGGAAGAACCACGATTTCCTTCCGGACAGGGACTTGTTGTGGTTGAGGTGGTCCATACCGATGACGCCCCAACGTCCGTCCACGGTGAGTCCGCCGGCAAAGGCCTGGAAAGCGCGGGGGATTCCAGTTCCTGCACCGCCTGCTCCGCTCGCGCGTGCTTGGTCGTTGACTGTGGTGCCCGGGAGTGCGTAGGGATCCACCGTGGGCCAGAAGTCAGCGCTGAACTGGGAGGGATCTTGCCGGGTGTACAAAAAAGTCATTCCGTCGCCCTGATACCAGCCGAGGTTGTTCTCGCTGTTGCCCCACTCGTAGCGGCCAATGCGCTTGGAGGACAGGTTCACCGTGCAGCCCCACTGTGGTCTGTGGTGCACCAGCCGATCCTGGTCGGCGAACATCCGGCTATACACAGGCGCGGGTGCTGAAACCACGGAGGAATCGGACAGGACGCCCATCGATAACAGGGACTTTGCCAGGCTCTGCGTTGGATGGCCAACGAGTTTCTGGTCCGCGCAGCGTTCAAGCCAGCCCTTGGCCAAGGCGAGGAACCTCGAACGGTACGGCTCCTCGCAGCCTGGTGCCAGCAGTAAGACGGCGGAGATCAGCCCAAAGCCGCTGACATAGTCGGGCTCGCGCTGCCGGGATACGGCACGGCCACGGATGGTGTCCATGATCCGGCCGTCCCACACGAACGGTGCGTAGGTGTTCTCCACTGCCTCCAGGAGCACGGAACGCTTGGGGTCGTTGACTGCCCAGGAGCTTCCACCGAGCATGGCGATGATCTCTGCGATGCCGGCCAGAGCCACAACGCCGTAGGTTCCGGCATATGGCAGATAGCCGTGCTGCACAAAGGAGCCGTCCGTGTAGAAGCCGTCGCCGCTGCTCACGTACGTGAACACACTGTTGGTGCCGCCGCGTACCGTGTCGCTCAAAGCGTCCCTGCCCAGGGCTATCTCATCCGCGTTGTTGTCCAGGATGCCCCGCATGCAGCAGGCCAGCGATTTGTCCACGCGGTTGGCGCCGGTCTCCGCGAGGGACGTTGCGCGCCCGCGCCAATTCGGGTTGGGAGCGAACCAGCGCACTGCTGCCAGCAGCGAAGCCCGCAGCGTTTCGGGCACCTCGGCGTAGAGAAGGGTGAGGATGTCCACCGATTTGCGGGGGACACCTATTTCCCAGAACCACCAATTGCCAGCGGCCCGCATGCCGGGCTTGTACGCGGTGTCATGGAGGAGCTGCAGGCCAGCCACAATATCGGCCGCCAGTTGCGGGTTTCCGGCATAGGGAGTTCCCGGAACCGCATAGCCAAGGGCCATGTCATAGAGGCGGTTGAAATGCAGGCCCATATTGCCGGTGGCCGCCGTGGACTGTCCAATGCCAATCAGCGGAATGTCATTCCACAACGAGGTCCGTACGGGAGCCTTGTCCATGGAAGTCCACCACTTTTCCGTGGTTTGGCCCATACCCTCAAGCTGCGCTGCGAGCTCAGGGACGTCCGCAGCGCTTTGCCCGCCGGCAAGGACCAAGCGCCTTCGATCGATGAGCTGCAGCAGTCCGGGTGCCTGTTCCGCAAACGCCGGGGCGGAGTGGGATAGCAGGGCTCCGGCCAGGGCGGCCGCGCCTGCCGTGCGGAAAAGGGTCCTGCGGTTCAGTGTGGGTCCATTGATGTTCAAAACGGCTCCGTTCAAAACTGTTGCCAGCAAAGGGCAGGTCCATCTGACTGTCATTCGTCTTTGTTCCCCGATGTGGGAACAGCCGCAAATGCCAGCTATGTGGATGTGCCTGTACTCGTTGGCAGGTTGGGGTGGACGTGGCGGTGAAAGTTTCCGCAACTTTATGTCCGGTTGACGGACACCTCAACAGAAATGAACAAAAGTGCTCAGGCTATGAGTTCGTCGGAGAGATGCAACTACGCCGGAAAGCTCCGGCGTTCACGACGCATTCCAGCGTCGATGCACTCCTCCGGCGTTTTCAGCAGTCTGGCTAAGCTCCCGCAGCGGCCGCGATCCTGGCCTTCTTCTTCAGGGACGAGTTCTTCTTTGCCGTGTTCAGCATGTCCACAGTGAGCACCAGCAGGGCGAGCCACACCACGCAGAATCCGATCCAGCGGGCCGTGGTCATGGTCTCGTTAAAGACCGCCAGCGCCACGATGAACTGCAGAATCGGCGCGAAATATTGGAGCAGGCCGATGGTGGTCATGGGCAAACGACGTGCCGAGGCGCCAAAGAAGAGCAGCGGCACAGCCGTGATGACACCAGATGCCAGAAGCAACCAGAAATGACCGGGTCCAAAGGCGGTGAGTGTCGCGACGCCGCTCACGCCCAGGACAACCATGGTTGCGGCTGCAAAGGGGGCCAGGACCACTGTCTCAACGGAGAGACTGGTGAGCGCATCAACCTTGGGGCCGACGCGCTTCTTGACGAATCCGTACAAACCGAAGCTGAAGGCCAGGGTCAACGCGATCCAGGGAAGTTGCCCGTAGGAAAAGGTCAGGACGCCCACTGCCACGAAGCCGATTCCAACTGCTGTCCATTGGAGTGGCCGCAACTTCTCCTTGAGGACGAATACGCCGAGCAGGACCGACACCAAGGGGTTGATGAAGTATCCAAGGGACGTTTCAACTGCGTGTCCTGTGGTGACGCCGAAGGTATAGGTGAGCCAGTTGATGGCAATCAATCCAGCCGCCAAGGCCAGCGAGCCAAAGACTGAGCGGTCCTTCACGGCTGCGCCAAAAACCCTCCAAGCCCTCGTGACCGTGATCAGCAAGGCACAGAAGATCAACGACCAAACGACGCGGTTGGCAACGATTTCCATGGCCCCGGCCGGTTGAAGGGCCAGGAAGTACAGCGGAAGCAGCCCCCACAAGCTGTAAGCGCCAATGCCAAACAGGATTCCCGCCGTCGACTCGCTCCAGACCGGCTTCCGTCCGGGAGCCCTGCCGCCTGTGGTGCGTCCGTCGCTTTCTATTTCACTGCTGGACGCACTCTGGACCCTGGGCTGGTTGGAAGAGGACGAGGTTGCGGTGATCTGCTCGGGTGTCGACACAATGTCGCCAACACCAAACGGCGGCGCAATATTCCGCAATGTTGGAAGCAACAGTGTGTTTTTGTGTGACTCCCGCCATATAGGAGGCTGGGTGCAGGGTGGACATCTAGAATTGGAATCTGCGCGCCCCAACAACGGGCGTGGCTTACTGATTCGGAAGGGCTCACGGTGTCCAACTCAGCCGCAACCACCCCCAAACGTCCGCTTCGCGTCGCCATCGTGGGCGCCGGTCCCGCCGGCGTGTACGCCGCCGACATCCTGACGAAATCCAACGAGGTCAAGGACGGGGACGTGGAGGTCAGTATCGATCTCTTTGAGGCGTACCCGGCCCCGTACGGGCTGATCCGCTACGGCGTGGCGCCAGACCATCCCCGCATCAAGGGCATCGTCAACGCCCTGCACAAAGTGCTGGACCGGGGCGACATCCGGTTCCTCGGTAACGTGACTTACGGCCGGGACCTGACTCTTCACGATTTCCGTGCTTTCTATGACGCCGTGATCTTCTCCACGGGTGCCATCAAGGACGCGGACCTCAACATCCCGGGTATCGGGTTGGAAGGTTCGTTCGGCGGCGCTGATTTCGTTTCCTGGTATGACGGACACCCGGATGTCCCGCGCGACTGGCCGTTGGATGCCAAGGAGATCGCGGTCATCGGAAATGGCAACGTTGCCCTCGATGTGGCCCGCATGCTGGTCAAGCACCCCGAGGAACTGCTGGTTACCGAGATCCCGGAAAATGTGTACGAAGGGTTGAAGAAATCACCCGTTACCGATGTCCACGTGTTTGGTCGCCGCGGTCCTGCGCAGGTGAAGTTCACCCCGTTGGAACTGCGGGAGCTGTCCCACTGCAACGACGTAGACATCGTGCTTTACCCGGAGGACTTTGAGTTCGATGAAGCCTCAGACGAAGCAATCCGCAGCAATAACCAAATCAAGACCATGGTCAACACCATGACCAACTGGCTGGTGGAAGAACACGCGGAATCCGAGCAGCCGTCCTCCCGCCGTCTGCACCTGCATTTCCTGCATAGCCCGGTGGAAATCCTGGACTCGCCGGAAACTCCCGGCAAGGTTTCCGGCATCAAGTTCGAGCGCATGCAGCTCGATGGAACCGGCAACGTCAAGGGCACCGGTGAATTTGTGGAGTACCCCGTGCAGTCCGTCTACCGGGCCATCGGCTACCACGGCTCGCCTCTCGAAGAACTGCCATACGATGCCCGCCGCGGTGTGATACCGAACGACGGCGGTCGCGTCCTGGACGCCGACGGCAAGCCCGTGCCGGGAATCTATGCCACCGGCTGGATCAAGCGTGGACCTGTCGGCCTGATCGGTCATACCAAGGGCGATGCCCTGGAAACCATCGGCTGCCTCCTCGAAGACCGGCTCACGCTGCCTCCGGCCGAGAACCCGGATCCGCAGGCAATCATTGACCTCCTTGAGGAACGCGGTATCGAATACACCACATGGGAGGGGTGGAACCGTCTGGATGCCCACGAGGCCGCCCTGGGTGCCGCGTGGTCCGAATCGGGCAACGGCAACGGCGTCATCCGCGAGCGCATCAAGGTAGTTCCTCGTGAGGAAATGATCCAGATCTCGCGCGGCTGACAATCGCCTCCACCGGAACTAGACTTCTCGGTACTGTGCCGCATCGGTAATGTGCCGGACGCTCGGTGCATCAGGGGAGTTCGATGAGGAATCCAATCCATCCGTCAGTTCCAGGCAGCGAGGCCCGGGGACTTGTGCAGAAGCGCGCCCTGATCAGCCATGAACAACTGGATACCCTGCGGGCCGGATCTCCGGGGGAAATCCCGGGCCTGCGGCGTTTGGTCCGCGAGTCCTGGCAGCGTTCGGCCAGCCTCCAGGCCAATCCCGATGTTCCGGAAGCGCCGCTCGCGATGGACCGCGACGAGCTGGAGGACTACCGCAGGCAACACCCGCTGGCTGCAATCATGCCGGTCATCAGGAAATTGCTGGTCCAGCCAAGCCATGACAGTGGGCTGTTGGTGGCGGTGGGGGACGACGTCGGGCGGCTTTTGTGGGTAGATGGCGATCCCGTCATGCAGCGCAGGGCCGAAGGCATGATGTTTGTTGCGGGCGCCGATTGGTCCGAAGCCTCTGTGGGGACCAGCGCGCCTGGGACGGCGCTGGCCCTGGACCGCAGCATCCAGATCTCAGGCGCTGAGCACTTCAAGAGATCGGTTCACCCGTGGAGTTGTACCGCTGTTCCTTTCCATGATCCGGATTCCGGTGCCGTGCTGGGCGTCGTGGACATCACTGGAACGGAGACTGCGGTGGCCCCGCATACGGTATCCCTGGTGGAAGCAACCGTTGCGGCTGCGCAGGCGCAGTTGCGCATTGAACGCCTCCAGCTTGCCGCCGCTGTCCGGGAGAAACCACGACGCCGGAGTTCAGCTTCCGCTTCGGGCCGCACTCTGTATCGGAACAGCCTGCAGTTGCTGGGGCGCGATCAAGCGCTCCTTAGTATCGATGGCCGGACGGTTTCCTTGTCGGCCCGGCACAGCGAAATCCTGGCTATCCTTTGCAGCCAACCGGCCGGCCTCAGCGCAGATGATCTCTGCGCCCAGCTATACCCCGGAGATGGCTCGGCCGTGACCCTGCGCGCGGAAATGGTGCGCCTGCGCAAGGTGCTACATGAGCTCAGCCCGGGGGCCGTTCCCGAATCGCGGCCATACCGGTTGCCCGTCGAGTTGCTTCCCGATTCCGGTCAAGTGCTCAACTGCCTGCAGCGGGGTGCCCATCGGATTGCCTTGGAGATCTACAAAGGAGCAGTCCTGCCGCGCTCGGAGGCGCCAGGCGTCGTGGAGTTGCGTGAGCGGGTTTCGCATCTGTTGCGGGAAGCGCTGCTCAGCGACGGCAGCGTTGATTCGCTCCTGAAGTACGCTGAGCTGCCCGAAGCGAAGTACGACGTCGAACTCCGCCTTGCTGTCCTGAAGCTGCTGCCGCCGCGCTCACCCAAGCGCGCCGCCGTCGTGGCCGATCTTGAACGGCTCGAGAGCGAACTGACAGCCTGAACCTACGCGCGTGAGCTGAATCACATGGTTGCAACGTAGCTGCAACCTGCCCGCTCCTAGGCTCGAATCAATGGCGACAGCCACCGTGATTCGCAGCAAAGGAGCTAGCAATGACCGTTTATGCACAGCCGGGCGCCGAGGGTTCGAAGGTTACATTCAAGGACCGGTACGAGAACTGGATTGGCGGGGAATGGGTTGCTCCCGTCAAGGGCGCCTACTTCGAAAACATCACGCCCGTCACAGGCAAAGCTTTCTGCGAGGTTGCCCGCGGCACGTCCGGGGACATCGAACTGGCCCTCGACGCCGCGCACAAGGTCGCGCCATCCTGGGGTAAGACGTCAGCGGCAGAACGAGCCGCGATTCTGAACAAGATCGCAGACCGCATAGACGAGAACGTGGAACTGCTCGCCGTTGCCGAGACGTGGGACAACGGCAAGCCCGTCCGGGAGACCCTCAACGCGGACATTCCGTTGGCGGCCGATCACTTCCGCTACTTCGCTTCGGCTGTCCGTGCCCAGGAAGGCCACCTTTCGCAGCTTGATGACGACACCACCGCCTACCACTTCAAGGAACCGCTGGGCGTGGTTGGCCAGATCATCCCTTGGAACTTCCCCATCCTCATGGCCGTGTGGAAGCTGGCCCCCGCGCTCGCCGCCGGTAACGCGGTGGTGCTCAAGCCCGCCGAACAGACACCGACGTCGATACTGGTGCTCATGGAATTGATCGGGGACCTGCTGCCGGCGGGCGTAGTGAACGTCGTCAACGGTTTCGGCGTCGAAGCCGGAAAGCCGTTGGCATCCAGTCCCCGCATCCGCAAGATCGCCTTCACTGGTGAGACCACCACGGGCCGGCTTATCAGCCAATATGCGTCCAACAACCTCATTCCGGTCACGTTGGAACTTGGCGGCAAAAGCCCCAACATCTTCTTCGACGACGTCGCGGCCCAGGATGACGCTTTCTACGACAAAGCACAGGAGGGCTTCACGCTGTTTGCCTTCAACCAGGGTGAGGTCTGCACCTGTCCGTCACGTGCCTTGGTCCAGGAGGGCATCTACGAGTCCTTCATGGCAGACGTTGTAGCCCGAACCAACAAGATCATCCAGGGCAACCCGCTGGACACGGAAACCCAGATCGGTGCCCAGGCTTCCAACGACCAACTGGAGAAGATCCTCTCCTACATCGACATTGGGAAGCAGGAGGGCGCCAAAGTCCTCACCGGGGGCGCGCGGGCTGAACTGTCCGGTGACTTGGCCGGCGGCTACTACGTGCAGCCCACCATTTTCGAAGGCCACAACCGGATGCGGATTTTCCAGGAGGAGATCTTCGGGCCTGTGGTCTCTGTGACCAGGTTCAGCGACTACAACGACGCCATCGGCATCGCCAATGACACCTTGTACGGCCTGGGTGCCGGCGTATGGTCGCGCAACGGAAATGTCGCCTACCGCGCGGGCAGGGAAATCCAGGCCGGCCGCGTGTGGGTCAACAATTACCACGCCTACCCGGCCGGTGCCGCCTTTGGTGGCTACAAGTCCTCAGGAATTGGCCGTGAAAACCACGCCATGATGCTGGACCACTACCAGCAGACCAAGAACCTCCTGGTCAGCTACAACGAGAACAAGCTCGGCTTCTTCTAAATCCGCCCTGTTCATCGATCAATTCCGTCCTGTTCATCGATCAAAGGAGATCGTCAATGTCTACAACCATGCAAGCTGCAGTAGTTACGGAGTTCGGAACCGACCTTAAAGTCATGGACGTGGAAAGGCCGACGCCGGGTCCCGGCCAAGCGCTGGTCCGCCTGATCACGTCGGGGGTATGCCATACCGACCTGCACGCGGCCGAGGGTGATTGGCCGGTCAAACCTACACCTCCGTTCGTACCTGGACACGAGGGAGTGGGTGAAGTAGTGGCCCTTGGCGAGGGTGTAACTGACGTTGCCATCGGGGACCTTGTTGGCAACGCCTGGCTGTGGTCTGCCTGCGGAGATTGCCAGTACTGCCGCACTGGATGGGAGACCCTGTGCGAGTCCCAGCAGAACGGTGGCTACAGCGTGGATGGCTCATTCGGCGAGTACATGTTGGTGGATACGCGTTTTGCAGCGCGCATCCCGGAGGGCTCCGATCCTGTGGAGGTTGCTCCGGTACTGTGCGCCGGAGTCACCGTCTACAAGGGCTTGAAGATGACCGAAGCCAGGCCGGGTCAGTGGGTCACCATCTCCGGAATCGGCGGACTGGGACACATTGCCGTCCAGTACGCGGTGGCCATGGGGCTGCGTGTGGCGGCCGTGGATATTGCCGACGACAAGCTGGCGTTGGCCAAGGAGCACGGCGCTGAGCTGACGGTCAACGCACTGCATGAGGATCCAGCAGAGGTCATCCAGCGCGAAACCGGCGGCTGCCATGGCGTCCTGGTCACGGCGGTGCACCCCTCTGCTTTCGGGCAGGCCATCGGCATGGCCCGGCGCGGCGGAACAATCGTCTTCAACGGCCTTCCTCCTGGTGACTTCCCGGCCCCGATCTTCGAGATCGTCCTGAAGGGACTCACCGTGCGGGGATCGATTGTGGGCACGCGCCAGGACCTTGAAGAGGCTCTGGAGTTCTATGCGCAGGGCAAAATCAAGCCAACGGTTTCCACGAGAGAGCTCTCCGAAGTCAATGCAGTCTTTGACGAGATGAAGCACGCCAAGATCGACGGCCGAGTGGTTCTGAAGTTCTGATGTCCCAGAACATGTCCCAGGACATCCTGGAGGCTTCGGTGACGCTGCCCGGGGAGGACTTCTCCCGGGTGGCGCTCACCGGAGCATCCGTGGAATTGCTGCGCAAACTCTGGGAGCAGCATGGGCCGCTCATGTTTCACCAATCCGGTGGGTGCTGCGACGGCTCCGCCCCCATGTGCTACCCGGCGGGGGAGTTTCTCACCGGTGATTCGGATGTCCTCCTCGGCAGGTTCGATATCAGCGCAGGCTTCGGAACCGGACCCGGCCAGGATCCAAAGCCTCTCGAGTTCTGGATGTCCAGGGAACAGTTCGCTTACTGGTCGCACACCTATCTCACCGTCGACGTGGTTCCCGGCCGGGGAAGCGGCTTCTCTGTAGAGTCCCCCGAGGGGAAGCGTTTCCTGATCCGCTCCACCATCATGGACTGGGACGTTCCGGAGGTTTAGTGGTGTGACGGGGGCTACTCGCCTCCGTCACACCAGTCACATCAGTAACGTGGACTCGGGGACCGTCTCACTATCTGGGATAAATATGGTCGTCCACTGACCGGACACTATTCTTGATGAGTCCTATACCACCCCCCTCCAGAATGTGGCATTTTTATGAACATTTTCAGGACCAAGTCGATCGAGCAGTCGATCGCCGACGCCGACGAGCCCGGGCGCAAGCTGAAGCGAAGCCTCAGTACCTGGGACCTGATGATCATGGGTGTCGCCGTCGCTGTCGGTGCCGGTATCTTCTCCGTTGGCGCCAAGGCTGCTGCAAACTTTGCCGGCCCTGCCGTCACCATCTCCTTTGCCATCGCAGCTGTCACGTGTGCCTTGGCCATCATGTGCTACGCCGAATTCGCCACGGCAATTCCCGTGGCAGGCTCGGCCTACGTTTTTACATACGCCACCATGGGCGAGGTACTCGCGTGGATCATTGGATGGAACCTCATCCTCGAACTCTTCACTGCTGCTGCGGTAATCGCGAAGTACTGGGGCATCTACCTCAGCAAAGTCTTCGCCCTGATGGGCCTGGACATCCCGCCAGCGCTCAGCCTGGGCGGCGTTGACCTCTATTGGGGCGCCTTCCTCATTGTCGCTATCTTCACCGTGTTGCTGGTGCTGGGGACGAAGTTGTCCGCCCGCGTTGGCAACATCTTCACCTTGATCAAGATCGCAGTAGTGCTGTTCGTGATCGTCGTGGGCTTCAGCTATGTGAAGTTCTCCAACTACACACCGTTCATCCCCGCGTCCGAGCCCACTACCGGAACGGGTGCCGCTGATGTCATGAAGCAGTCCTTCTTCGGCTTCCTGACCGGTGCTGTTCCTGCCCAGTACGGCACCTTGGGTATCTTCGCTGGTGCTGCCCTCGTCTTCTTCGCGTTCATTGGCTTTGACGTGGTTGCAACCTCCGCGGAGGAGGTCAAGAACCCGCAGAAGACACTGCCGCGCGGTATCTTCGGTGGCCTGGCAGTGGTGACGCTGCTCTACATCCTGGTCTCCCTTGCGTTGACCGGCATGGTCTCCTACACCCAGCTGGCTGAGGAAAAGAACCCCACGTTGACCACGGCTTTCGAGGCCGTAGGCAACAACGATGCCGCCAAGGTCATTGCGTTCGGGTCCCTGGTGGGCCTGACCACGGTGATCATGGTGCTGCTCATGGGCCTTTCCCGCGTGGTGTTGGCCATGAGCCGCGACGGGTTGCTGCCGCGGTCTCTGTCAAAGACCAGCGCGAAGCGCTCCACTCCTGCACGCCTGCAGATCATTTGTGGTGCAGCAGTGGCCCTGGTGGCCGGGTTGACCAACGTGGATCTCCTCGAGGAAATGATCAACATCGGCACGTTGTCCGCCTTCGTGATGGTCAGCCTGGGCATTTTGGTCCTGCGCAAGAAGCGTCCGGACCTCAAGCCCGCCTTCCGGGTGCCGTTCGGCAAAGTCCTGCCCTGGGTGTCCGCGATCCTGTGCATCTACCTCATGACCAACCTGGCAGTCGAGACCTGGATCTTCTTCGCGATCTGGCTGGTCATCGGCATGGTCATCTACTTCTCCTACGGGCAGCGCCACTCGCGGCTCAACGAGAAGTTCGCCTCAGCCAAGGCAGCTGTCAACGGCGGCCCCGCAACCGCGGCGATCAAGGGCGACGAGGACGAGGACTCCTTCACCAAGGTCTAAACCAATCCCAGCTGCTTGTCAGACAGCTGGCTTGAATCACCACTGAAAGCGCTCGGGAACATTGCTTCCCGGGCGCTTTTGGCATTCCGGGGGCGTCGGTTTAAGGCAGGGGGCGCTACCCGGTGAAAGCGATCATCGCTTATGGCGCTGCATGCTTCCCAACCCAGTCCACCAAGGGCCTCAGCACTTCCCAGCGATCAGCGATCTCCTGCTTTGCTGATGGTGTGGAGAGCCATTCAGGCTCACCAACCTCAACCCCTGCAGACAAGGACTTGTGCTTCAGGAGCTCGGCGCGTGGGTGATCTTTGTCGAAGCCCCGCGGAACGGTCTTGAGCTTCTCGCCTTGGATGGCGAAACCCGCTGCGGCAACTGAGTCCACAATCTGCTGCAATTCCCCTCCGCTGTCAGGAGCGTCCACAGCAGCGCGGAAGCGTGCCAATTGCGGGGGAGTATATGAATGGCAGCCGCCACCGATCAAGAGACCATCGGCACTGACTTGGAGGTAGAAGCCGAGGCCTTCCTGTGACGCTGCGAAGGCCCCCTGGGCCGTTTTGTAGGGCGACTTGTCCTGGGAGAACCTGATGTCCCTGTTCGGCCGGAAGATTTTCGCAGGCCCGAACTCAGGCTCCAGCTCCGAAAGGAGGGCCACCAGCGGCTCCTTGACGGCGGCGTCGTAGATGTCTTTGTGCTCCAACCACCACTCGCGGTTGTTGTGCTCTTCCAGTTCCTCATAGAAACGGAAAGCTGCGGACGGAATTCCTTCGAATGTGCTCATGGAAGGATCCTATGGACCACGGCACCAGCGCAGCCAGAGCCCGGCCCGCCTATGTGGAAAACAAGAAAGAACACCCCGCCGCGGAGATCCGCAGCGGGGTGTTCCCGGCAATTCTTTGCTACTCAGAACCTTAGAGCTTGTTGGCTGCTTCGGCGTCGGAGGAGGTCTGGCCGGCACCGAGGTTGGCGCGCAGCTTGGCGCCGAGTTCGGCGTCAACGTTGGTCCAGTACTGGATGGCGCGTTCCTTGATGTCGGCGCTCTTCACGCCGCCAACGGCACCGGTGATGGTGTCCAGCAGGCGTGCCTTGGCGGCGTCGTCGTAGACCTCGCGGTACAAGGTACCGGCCTGGCCGAAGTCGCTGTCCTCGGAGTGGAGGGTGTGTGCGGAAAGCGTGAGCTCGCCGTCGTTCTCCCAGCCGCCGGCCGGGGAAGCCGGCTCAACAGCAGCCGGGCCACCAACGGAGTTCGGTGCGTAGACCGGGGTGGTGGGGGCGTTGAACAGGTAACGTCCGGCGCCGTCCTGGCTGTAGTTGTTGACCTGGTTCTTGGGCTGGTTCACCGGGATCTGGGCGTGGTTGGTACCCACGCGGTAGCGGTGTGCATCGGCGTAGGAGAAGATGCGGGCCTGCAGCATCTTGTCCGGCGAGGCGGCGATACCCGGTACGAAGTTCGACGGCGCGAAGGTGGCCTGCTCGATCTGCGCGAAGTAGTTCTCCGGGTTCTTGTTCAGCTCCATGGTGCCCACGTGGATCAGCGGGTAGTCCGCGTGCGGCCAAACCTTGGTGAGGTCGAACGGGTTGAAGCGGTAGGTCTTGGCGTCTTCGTACGGCATGACCTGGACGTGCAGTTCCCAGGAGGGGAAGTTGCCGGCTTCGATGTTCTCGGAGAGGTCGCGGATGTAGAAGTCTGCATCCGAGCCTGCCAGCTGCTCAGCCTGGTCGCCCGTGATGGTCTTGACGCCCTGGTTGGACTTGAAGTGGTACTTGACCCAGAAGCGCTCACCGGCGGCGTTGATCCACTGGTAGGTGTGCGAGCCGTAGCCCTGCATTTCGCGCCAGGAAGCCGGGAGGCCACGATCGCCCATGAGCCAGGTGACCTGGTGTGCGGACTCGGGGGAGAGGGTCCAGAAGTCCCACTGCATGTCAGCGTCACGCAGGTGGGTACCCGGGAGGCGCTTCTGGGAGTGGATGAAGTCCGGGAACTTGATGCCGTCGCGGATGAAGAACACCGGGGTGTTGTTGCCCACGAGGTCGTAGTTGCCCTCGGAGGTGTAGAACTTCACGGCGAAACCGCGGGGGTCGCGCCACGTGTCAGGAGAACCATTCTCGCCGGCAACGGAGGAGAAACGGATCAGCATGTCCGTCTCGACGCCCGGCTGCAGGAACGCGGCCTTGGTGTAGGCCGAGACGTCCGAGGTGGTCTTGAACGTACCGAAAGCGCCGCCACCCTTGGCGTGCACTACACGCTCCGGGACCCGCTCGCGGTTGAACTGGGCAAGCTTTTCCACCAGGTAGTGGTCGGTCAGGATGATGGCACCGTCGGCGCCGACGGACTTGGAGTGCGCGTCGGAAGTAACGGGGGCACCTGACTGGGTTGTCGAAATAGCAGTCATTGTTCTCCTTGTTCTTATTTTTGAGTTACGGACGTTGGTTCGGGGAGCTGTTGTTTTGCCTGGCAGTCCTGGCAGATGCCTTGATACAGGACGTCTGCGATCTGGATAGTCATTGGCTTGGAATTTTCATCCCAGTGCGGGGTGAGGCACGGTGCGTGACCCACGGCGCAGTCCACGTCTTCCACTCGACCGCAACTGATGCAGACGGCGTGGTGGTGGTTATCGCCTACCCGGGTTTCATAGAGCGCCGGGGAGTGCGGGGGTTCAAAGCGGCGCAGCATCTGCAAATCCGTGAGGTCGCTTAGCACTACATAAACGGACTGCGCTGTCAGTTCAGGAAGCTCTTTGCGGGCAGCGGCAAGGATGCCTTCTGCCGGGGAGTGCGGATGGTGCTGGACCGCGGCAAGCACTGCCAGCCGCTGTTTTGTCACGCGCCTGCCGTGGGCATGCAGCGCAGAGGCCCATGCTTGCTGGTCGGCTGTGTGATCGGTCATGCTCTTATTGAAACACTTATTTTGATCAGTTCACAATAAGGTGAGGCTAACTTCAGGCAAATTAAGTACCTCCACCATCGGATTGGCTTCTTCCGCAGCAGATCGACCTACCGCGTGGATGCGGAGGCGTGGGTCCAGGTTCCCGCCTTCCACGGCCACGCAGCTAAAACCACTGAGTCCACTGGCCAGCGGCAGCGCACCCAATGCGGCACCTACAGCGACGAGTTCTCCGGGAAGGACCTGGGAAATCGAAGCCGCCCCACTGGCAGGCTCGATCACGCGGTGGTGGCGGGCTGCGTCAATTGTCGCAACCAGCGGAAGCGGCACCTGCGCGGGTACGACGCCGGACGCCGCCTCAGGTGCGGATCCCACCTGCCCAGTGGGTGCTTTCGGGATACCGGCCGAAGCAACCCGCAGTGATTCCCGGATCCGTGCATCGACGATGTCCAGGCTGTCCTCAGGCACCGCAACGCGATGGTGGGCCGGCAACCTCAGCTGGCGTCCCGGCGTCGTGGTTTCCGCCTCCCAACGCCCGAAAAGGTGGAACGTTGGCGTCGAAGACTCAGCCACCGGCTCGCCGATAGCCGAACCCAAAGGGTGCCATCGGTGGGCGAACATCACGGCGCACCTCTTCGCGCCCAGGACGTTGTCCAACGCAACCCGCGCGAGGTTGTGGCAGAACAACCAATCAACCGCCGAGGATTCCGTAAATTCCGTGGACGGGTCCGAGAGGCGGATCAGAATGTGCCCGGCAGTCAGCGGGTGACGCGGCCTGGCAATTTCCCAGATGACCGAGCGGAACAGCAATCGTCGCGACAAGACCATGTGGACTCCTTCCCCCGGGTGAGCCTACCAACCAGCGCGTTACGGCGGGAGACGCACCATCGAAGCCATGCGGGCAACGACGTCCCCGGGGTGGTTAGGGTGGCTGGGTGGCGAAACTACTGGCAGACATCACTCCGCTCAAGGAGAGTCCGGCCTTCCGGCGGCTCTGGCTCGGAGCCTCGGTGGCTGCCATTGGCACCCAGCTCACGTTGGTGGCCGTCAGCCTGGAGGTCTACCGCCTGACACAGGAGAGCTTCTACGTAGGCCTCCTGGGCATCTTTGCGCTGGTGCCCCTGGTGATCGCAGGACTGTACGGTGGCTCGGTTTCGGACGCCTATGACCGCCGCAAAGTAGCCCTGATCGCATCGCTGGTGCTGTGGGCCACCACCGCAGGCCTGGCCCTGCAGGCCTGGCTGGAAATCGGCAACGTCTGGATACTGTACGTGTTGGTCGCCATCCAAAGTGGCGCACAGGGCATCAACGGTCCGGCCCGCAGCGCCATCATTCCGCTCCTGGTCCGCAAGGACCTGCTCCCCGCGGCGAACGCTTTGAGCATGCTGACGTTCGGCCTGTCCATGACTGCCGGGCCACTGCTGGCCGGTGTCCTGGTGGCCACGATCGGTTTCGGTTGGACCTACACGATCGATGTCGTCAGCTTCACTTTTGCCCTGTGGGGCCTTGCCAAACTCCCGCCGTTGCCACCGTCCAAGGATGCCGTCCGGCCCGGGCTCCGCTCCGTTGTGGAGGGCTTCCGGTTCCTTGGCACGCGACCCAATGTCCGCATGACTTTCATCATTGACCTCATTGCCATGATCTGCGCCCAACCCCGCGCCCTGATGCCTGCAATTGGGGCGGTCATGATTGGAGGCGGAGAGACGACGGTGGGTCTGCTGCTGGCATCCACCGCCGTGGGCGCCTTCCTGGCCGGACTGTTTTCGGGTCCCCTCGGCAGGGTGAGGCGGCAGGGCAGCGCAGTGGTGTGGTCCGTAGTCGGGTGGGGTGCCTCGATCGCAGGCTTTGGCCTGGTGGTGTTGCTGGCTGGAGATTCGGGCCGCGAGGGCGTCACGCCATGGCTCCTTCCTGCTGCCCTGTGCTGTGCGCTGGCTGGGATCTCCGACTCTGTCAGCGCGGTCTTCCGCACCACAATCCTGCAGTCCGCCACGCCGGATCACCTGCGCGGAAGGCTGCAAGGCGTGTTCATTGTGGTGGTGGCAGGAGGTCCTCGAGTGGGGGACATGCTGGCCGGCGGTGTCACACAATTCCTCAGCGAAGGCGGAGTGCTGCTCATTGGCGGGATCGCATGCATCGTGTTGGCCTGGCTGGCCTCCTGCCTGCAGCCGGGCTTCGTCGCGTACGATGCGAAGCATCCGGTGCCGTAACCCACGGGCAGGCAGCGGGCAGTGCCGATTCCAGCTCAAGGTGCGGCAGCTACGGAACACGGCGACCGCCGTCGGCGTTAATCCGTACAAGACCTCTGATAGAGCCAATGAAACTGAAAGAACAACCGTGCACAAACACAACAATGGACTCAAGACCGCGGCACTCTTCGGTGTGCTGTGGGCGGTGCTGTTGGGTTTGGGCGCCATTATCGGGGCCGGAACGCGGAGCAACACGCCCATCTGGATCTTTGCCCTGATCGGGGTAGCCACCACCGCCTACGGATACTGGAACAGCGACAAGATCGCCATCCGCTCCATGGCCGCATATCCGGTCACCGAAGCGCAGGCCCCGCAGTTGTACCAGATTGTCCGGGAGCTTTCCGTTCGCGCCAACAAGCCCATGCCGCGGATCTACCTCTCGCCCACCATGACGCCCAACGCTTTCGCTACAGGCCGCAGTCCCAAGAACGCCGCGGTCTGCTGTACGGAGGGAATCCTGCACGTCCTTGATGCCCGCGAACTGCGGGGTGTCCTGGGCCATGAGCTCATGCACGTGTACAACCGTGACATCCTGACATCGTCCGTGGCGGCCGCCGTTGCCGGCGTGATCACGTCCGTGGGGCAGATGCTGTTGTTCTTCGGCGGCGGGGACCGGCGCAACGCCAACCCGATCGCAATGATCGCCATGGCATTGCTGGCACCGTTCGCGGCCTCGCTGATCCAGATGGCGATCTCCCGCACCCGTGAGTACGACGCCGATGAGGACGGCGCGGAGCTGACCGGCGATCCGTTGGCGCTCGCTTCAGCTCTGCGCAAGATCGAGTCGGGTGTATCCCAGCTTCCTCTTCCACAGGATCAAAGGTTGGTGAATACCTCTCACCTCATGATCGCGAATCCGTTCCGCGGTGGCGGGATGCGGCGCCTGTTCTCTACCCACCCGCCCATGAAGGAACGGATCACCAGGCTTGAGCGGATGGCTGGCCGCCCGCTTTCCTAATTCCCAAAAACGTCGTGAACCCGCTATTCCGTGGTTGGCCAACAACGGAATAGCGGGTTTCCGACGCAACAAGGAATCAGCGCAATAGGGAATCAGCCTAAGCGAACAATCCCTCGCCAATAAAGCCACCCTGCTGGACGCCCGGAGGCACGGCAAACAGTCCCGAACCTGTGTGTTTGAGGTATTCCACGGACAACGTATCGCCCTTGGCCAGCGCCATCTGCATGGGAACGTAATGGGTCCGCGGATCCTTGACGAAAGCGATGAAGAACAGCCCCGCGTCCAGATGCCCGAGTCCGTCTGAGCCGTCCGTGAAGTTGTAGCCGCGGCGAAGCATCCGGACACCCCCATTCTGGTCGGGATGGGTCAGCCGGACGTGCGAGTCCAAGGGAATGAGTGGATCACCGTTGCGACCCGCGAGCTTGAAATCGGGCGCCGTGAATTCTTCGCCACCGGACAACGGAGCTCCCACGCCCTTCGTTCGGCCGATCAGGCCTTCCTGCTCGCGCAGGGACGTCCGGTCCCAGATCTCGATGTGCATCTGGATCCTGCGCGCCACAAGATAACTGCCGCCGCTCATCCACTGCTCATTTGATGAACCTCCGGAACCTACCCAGACATGCTCGTCGAGGAGTGCCCTGTCCTCAACCTTGAGGTTGTTGGTGCCGTCCTTGAAGCCAAAGAGGTTGCGGGGCGTCACCTGTGCACGGGAAGTGGAGGACGTGCGGCCAAAGCCCAATTGGGACCAGCGAACCCGCACCTTTCCGAATCCGATACGCGCAAGGTTACGGATGGCGTGTACGGCCACTTGGGGGTCGTCGGCGCATGCCTGGACCACGATGTCGCCTCCGGTGCGGCCAGGTTGAAGGTCATCGCCCGGGAAATGCGGGAGGTCGATCAAGGCTTCGGGCCTGCGACCTTCCAAACCAAAGCGCACCTTGCCATTCTTCTCAAACAGCCCTGCGCCGAAACCGAAGGTCAACGTCAACTGTGCGGCGGCCAGGTCCAGCGCCTCACCGGTGTCTTCCGGCGGGGCATCGTAGGGACCGTCGACGGCGCCAGTCGCCCCCGTCGTGCGGCCCGCCGTCATGGCCTCAGCCGCAGCAGTCCAGTCCTTCAGGAGCTTGATCAGCTCTTTCCGGTCCTCCGTGGTGACATCGAAGGCAGCCATGTGAAGGCGGTCCTGGGCCGGGGTGGTGATGCCGGCCTGGTGCTCGCCGAAAAAGGGAACAACAGCACCCCCCGCGTCGGATTCCGCAGCCGCTGCAGCGCCAGCCGTTACCAGGTCATGGCCCAGGAAACCTGCGGCGAGGCCGGCGACTGCGCCGGCGCCGCCCACTCCGGCAAGGGAAAGAAGACCCCGGCGGGACAGCCGGGAGGTATCAGCGGCAGTTGCCGGGCCGCCGTCGGGCGTCGCCGTGGAACGTACGACGCCGGTCGCCTCGCCTGGGCGGGCGGCATCGTTCACATTCACTGGCTGTCCGGCAGCTGGAGCTTCGGGGGCTTCGCCGGTGTGCCCGTAGGGGCAGCCGCTCACAGCACGACGGCCGAGGTGAGCTTGGACAGTGGTTCGCCCAAGGAATCGACCAGCGCGGCGAGTTGCTGGATCTGATCCTGGCTCAGCTCGTTGTAGTAGGAGAAGCCATCGCCCTTGGCGTGCTTCTTGAGCTCGGCCTGGAGGGCTGCGAACTTCGCGTCCAAGGACTTGGCGAGCTCGGCGTCCTTTTGCTCCAACGCCGGCTTCAAGCTCTCGAAGGCGATGCGGGCGCCATCCACGTTGGCCTGGAAATCCCAGAGGTCGGTGTGGGACCAGATCTCTTCCTCACCCGTCACCTTGCCGGTAGCAACCTCGTCGAGGAGTTCCTTGGCACCGTTGCCCAGCTTGTCCGCAGTCAATTCCACCGTGCGGGTACGCGTTGCGAGGTCCGCGGTGTCTGCAACCAGCTGAGTGGAAAGCGCGCCACGTTCGGCTGCGGTCATGGCCGTGTAGTCCGCAGGCGGGAACAAGTCCTTCTCTGCGCGGTGCCAGCCAGTCCATTCCTGGCCTGGCTCGAGATCGGCCTCGCGTGCGTCCAGCTTGGGATCGAGATCGCCAAACGACTCGGCTACGGGCTCGATCCGTTCCCAGTGCATTCGGGTTGCGGCATACAGTTCGCGTGCCTTGGCGGCGTCGCCGGCTGCGAAGGCGTCTGCAAAGGCCTTGGTGCCCGTGACGAGTTGCTCCGTTTGGTCCTTGACGTACGCGGAGTATTGCTGGGAGCCCGTCGCAAGGAGCTTTTGGAAGTCAGCGTCTGCGCTTGGCTTGTTTCCGGATTCAGTGACCTCAAATGAGGCCCGGATGCCATCGCCCTGCATGCCCGGCTTGCAAGCGGTGTTGTACTTGCCGGCAGGAGCTGTGACCACCAGGTTCCGGGTAATTCCGGGTCCGATATTCTCCACTTCACCGATGATCCGCAAACCGTCCTCGGCCAGCAGGTAGAACTCGGTGACCTCAGTACCGTCGTTCTTCACGGCAAACGTCAGGTTGCCGCTGGGCACAGTGCTTGTGGAGACCTTGCATTCGTTGGCCGTGCTGCTGACCTGGATGGGCCCATCTGTTGCAACGGTGGTTTTCGTATTGTCGGTGCAGCCCACCAGAACCATGGGGACCGCTGCGGCCGCACCGATGACGGCGAGGGTCCTGCGGAGCTTGGGGGACGTGGGGTTGGACAGGAACTTGCCAGGCATGGGGGTCCTTTGCGTTGGGGGAAGGCGCGTTGTGCGAGGGCTGCGCGCGAGTTGGGGCGGCGTGTTTGAGGCCGCAGGTTCTTACGGTTGAACGGGTTCTTACGGTTGAACGGGTTCTTACGGTTGAACGGCGACTGCCGGGTTCGGGACTGAAGTCTTCGCTTTTGCCGCCGGAGGATTGGAACGGTTGGCCCGGATGTACAGGAACAGGACCGGAATGACATACAGCAGCCAGGCTGCTGCTTCCAGCCAAGTGGTGGCCGGGGAGAAGTTCAGCGTGCCCTTCAGCAAGGTCCCGTACCAGGACGACGGCGGGACGGCGGCTGAGACGTCGAAGGCCAAGCTATGCAGGCCGGGCATGATGCCGGCCTCCTGGAGATCGTGGATGCCATAGGCCAGGACGCCGGCGGCGATGATGATGAGCCCTACGCCCGTCCAGGTGAAGAATCGCCCCAGGTTCACTTTGAGGACGCCGCGGTGCAGCAGGTATCCAAGCCCGGCAGCCGTCAGGAGGCCGAGCAGGGCACCAAGAAGGGGGAACGTGGTTTCTCCGGTGGCTTGGGCTGCCGCCCAGATGAAGAGTGCGGTCTCCAGTCCTTCGCGGCCCACGGCCAGTGCTGCAACCAGCGCAAGGCCCCAGGCGGCGCCGTCGGCTGCTTTGTCCACGTGGGACCTGAGGTCGCTTCCGAGGTTGCGTGCAGTGCGCGCCATCCAGAAGACCATCCAGGTCACGAGGCCCACGGCAACAATGGACAGCCCTCCGCCGATCGCTTCCTGGGCCTCGAAGGTGAGGCCTCGTGGCCCGAACGTAAGCAGGGCACCGAAGGCGAGGGAGATGGCAATGGCCAGCCCGACGCCGGCCCAGAGCCGGGGGAGCAGGGACTTCCTGCCGGTCTTGATGAGGTAGGCCATCAGGAGGACCACGACGAGCGATGCCTCAAGGCCTTCGCGAAGGCCGATCAGGAAGTTGGCGGTCATGTGGGTTTCTTTCACTCAGGGGAGCCATACTTAGGCTTGCCTAAGGAAGAAGAATACTGCCACTGGACGATTACGCAAAAAGTTTGTGCCCTAATAGGCGAGCCCATTACGACACTCGATGTAGTGAGGGCAGTAAAAAGCCGGGGTGCCGCGCCTTTGGCAGGCGCCGCACCCCGGCTTTCATGACGCTGGCATTGCAGCCAAGGCAGCCTAACTGCGGAAGTTCACGAACTGCAGGTCTGCCTCTTCGAACTTCTTGAGGATGTTCATGGTTTCCTGCAGGTCGTCACGGGACTTGGACGTGACGCGGAGTTCGTCGCCCTGGATCTGGGACTTGACGGACTTGGGTGCTTCGTCGCGGATGATCTTGTTGATCTTCTTGGCGATGTCCTGCGCGATGCCCTCCTTGATGCTGCACTCCAGCCGGAATTCCTTGCCGGAGGGGTAGGGCTCGCCCTGGTCCAGGGACTTCAATGAGATGCCCCGCTTGATGAGCTTGGACTGGAAGACGTCCAGGACGGCGAGGACGCGATCCTCCGAGTTGGCCTTCATGAGGATCTTTTCGCCGCTGAAGTCGATCTCTGCGCCGACGCCCTTGAAGTCGTACCGCTGTGCGATTTCCTTCTGCGACTGGTTGAGCGCATTGGCGACCTCTTGCTTGTCTACCTTGCTGACGACGTCGAATGTTGATTCGCCTGCCATGACTCTCCTTAGGTTGGGGGCCCGGTAAGGGCGGTTTGTCTGCCATCCAGCCTAGTACGGAAGGGCCGTGATGGGGCCGTGGATGCGTTTCACAGTTCGCTCACAGCACATGCTTGGTTGGAACCGAGGTGGATGTTTAAGAGTTGTACCAGTTGGAAGAGCACACCCCGGAGGTAAGCATGAGCCACAAGGCCGTCCAGTACGTCACCAAATCCGCATCCGCGGCAGCTGGGTCAATCGGTACGGCAGCGGCCGCCGCGGCAAGTGCCGTGGCTGCGGTGACCGTGGCTGCGTCGATCGTCCTGAGCCCGGTGCCGGATGCGGCCTCGCGCATGGACGGTGTGCACGCGGATTTGCAGCGCGCGGTGGAGCTCAACCAAATCACGGCTGAGCAGGCCGAGAAGTTCGAGGCGAAACTGGCCGGTCGGATCCTCGGCGAGGCCTGAAATGCGGGCCATTCCGGCGCGTCCGCCCTCGATTAGATTCTTGGCGAGAAGTTCTGTAAGGTTGTCTCTGCCTTCGGTTACCGGATCGAAAGAAACGGTCTCCGGAAGTGATCTTCTTTTGAAGTTCGGCAGATTACCCGAGCGGCCAAAGGGGGCTGACTGTAAATCAGCTGGCAACGCCTACGGGGGTTCGAATCCCTCATCTGCCACCCAATGGGAAATCCCCGGAACCATCAGGTTCCGGGGATTTTTCGCGCTCTGGCTCTGTGTTCATGCGGAGGTCCGCGCTCTTCCGCAGTTCCGCAACCTCGAGCCGCAGGGCTGCAATTTCAGCGACCAGGTCAGCCAGCTCAGCACGGACCGGTTCTTCGGCGGCTGCTGCTTTGTCTTCCACCGCCGCAGCAACTTCCTCCGCGTTTTCCTCGATTCGTTGCACCAGCCACGAGGCAATAGAAGCCGTCACAATACCCAGGACCGCAATCCCGCTCATCATGAGTGCCGCCGCCACGATCCTGCCGATGGGGGTAACGGGGTAGAGGTCGCCATAGCCAACGGTGGTGATCGTGGTGATGGCCCACCAAGCGGCGTCTCCAAACGTCAGGATCTTCGCATCCGGCGCATTCTGCTCCACGTCAAGGACTGCCAGGGCGCCGATGAGCACAAGCATGGCGGCTGAGCCGGCCACGTAGGTGGCAACGCGTCCGCGAAGGGTCTCTCCCACGGTGCGTTGTAGTACGGACAGGAGCGTGACGAGCCGAAGGAGCCGGAGTGGCCGGAAGAAGGGGAGCACCACGATGAGGAGTTCGTGGAGATTCCAGATAAACCAGCGCCGCCGATCCTCGGCCAGCCACAGGTTGGCGACGTAGTCCACAGCGAAGATCCCCCAGGTAATCCAGAGGATTATTTCGAAAGGGAGGGCAGCGGCGCCGTCCACGCGTCCGATAACCTGCCAGGCATATGCAGTGAGGAATATCAGTGCAGTCGCCATGAGGGGCCATTCGACGAGGTCCCGGTATCGCGCTTGAGTCATACGGGAATACTAGCCACGGCTGCAACCCCGGCCGCGGAAGATCGGATCAGGCCGCGGGAGTCTCCAGCCAGTAGCCGTCCAAGTGGTGCACGAGCTGCCGGCCCAAACCGCCTTTGAGTTGTACCCACAGTGTGCTGTGGTCTTCGGTCATGCCATCGATGGTTCCTTCGATGCAGTTGCCGCGGGCGTCCCGGAGCACAACGTCCTGGTGCCGGGCGAGGTCGGGCCAGACGTCGGCGTGCGGCTTGGTGCTTTGCAGAGTGCTCAAAGGGATCTCCCTGGGTGTGAGTCGGTGTTTCCGGGTTTCAGATATTGTGCACGGGATGGATGAACTGGCGGTAAACGTTTATGCAATCGTTGGACATAAAGCCCTGAATGTACTAACGCTGAGTCCACTATTCGGTCTGCCTATTCCCGCTGAAGTTACTCGCGGGTAACATAGCCCGCATGCATTTGCTTCTCCGCACCCTCATGTTGCTGTTCACCTCATCCAAGCGTTCTCACTTGGGTGCCTGGGAAACGTCCTCGCTGCCCATGCGGGTTCTGCCCACGGACATTGACATCGCCATGCACGTCAACAACGGCATGTATTTCTCCTTGATGGACCTCGGCCGTTTCGATCTCATGGTCCGAAGCGGTATCTGGAGAAAGATGCGCCGACGTGGCTGGAGTCCCGTGGCCGCCGGAGAGACCATCGCTTTCCGCAGGTCGTTGCAGCTTTGGCAGCGCTACACCATCGAGACGCGCATCATTGGCCTGGACAGCAAAGCCATCTACTTCGAGCAGCGAATGGTGGTGGACGGCGAGATCTACGCTCGCGCCCACATCGCAACCCGCCTGGTAAATAAGGGGAAGCCGGTGACGCAGGAAGAGATCATTGCTGAGTTCGGTGCGCCGCCGGCTGATCTGCAACTGCCGGAGTGGATTCACGAGTGGCGCGAAAACAATGCGCTGCCAGGAGCCCGCCGGCCAGCTCCGCACGTGTGGGCTTAGGGGAAGTCAAACCCCTACGTCCCGTCTCTGGAGTGCAACGGCGCCCAGCGCGATAAGCGCAGCGGAGATACCGAGCAAGCCTGCAGCGGCTCCCCAATCGGCGCCGTTCGTTACCGGTGAGTTGCCATGCGCCCAGTGGTATGGCGAGAGGTTAAGGAGCCAGTCGACGTCGGGACTTTGCCTGCCAACAGCGTTGAAGACATAGCCGAGGACGGCGACGGCGGCACCTGCCGCAATCGCGTAAACCTTCCGTCCGGTCAGCGCACCGGCGCACAGCGCGGCCGTTCCGCTGAGCAATGCCAAGGCGGCGAACAGCACCACCGCCCCGATGAGATGCCCGACGTCGATATCCAGTTTCGAGGGCCCGTTAAGCACCAACACCAGCAGGAATACCAAAGCGGAGAGGATCGCGACGCGCACCACCAGTGCCAGGGCGCGCTCAAGGACCACCTGGATGCGGGTCACGCTGTGCGCCAAGGTCAGCTCAAGCAGCCCCGACTCCTCGTCCCCGCCGACCGCCGCCGCGCCCCACCCCACGGACGCCATGGACATCAGCAGGAAGCCGATCAGCCCAAACAAGGTGGCCTGTGTGTAACCCGGGCCGGTCGCGATTTGATCGTAGTTCAAGGCCTTGGTCATTTCCTGTGGCAGGGCGTCGATCATTTGCTGCATTTGTGCGCTGCCCCCGATGGATGGATAAAGCGGCAGGTACAGCATGATTGCAGCCGATAGTCCCAGGGCCCATGCGAGCGTGGACCGCCACGAGTCAGTGAGGGCCTTGGTGAAGAGGGGGAGGAACCTAGGCATGACGCGCTCCTTCCGCGGGTTTCACCGCATCGTTCCCATTTCTTCGGGGATCGTTTCCGTTGCCGACGTAATGCCCCGTGTAGAGAGTCAGCACGGCTTCCTCCAGGTCCGGCTCTTCCAGGACGAGGTCTGTGAGGTTCAGGTGCGCCAGTTCCTGCACCAGCGCCTGGACCTGACCCGAAAGCGTAGCCGTTGCCTCGACGGCGGCATCCGCTGTGCCGTCACCAGGAAGCTCCCGCAGTACAACATTGCCGACGCCGGGCACCCGGGCCAGCAGCGCGCCGACGTCGTGCGCTGCTGCCCCGGCCGCGTTGAACCGCAACTGGCGTACAGCCGCGTTCCGGAGGGCCTCAACAGTCGAGATCGTCACGATTCCACCGTCGCGGAGGATGGCAACGGCGTCGGCGGCCTGCTGGACCTCGCTCAGCACGTGGGAGCTGAGGAAGACCGTAGCGCCGTCCTCCACCACTTCCCGCACCATGGCATGGAATTCCTGCTGGACCAGGGGATCCAGGCCGCTGGTCGGTTCATCGAGCACCAGGAGTTCGGGGCGGTGCATGAACGCCTGCAGGAGTCCGAGCTTCTGCTTGTTGCCTTTGGAGAGCTTGCGGGTCTGCCGGTCCAGATCCAGGTCCAACCGCTCTGCCAACTCGCTGACATACTTTGGCTCTACTGGGCCGCTGATGGCCGCGAAGTGTTCAAGCATCCGGCGGCCCGTGGTCCGGTTCTCCAAGTGGAGTTCACCGGGCAGGTAGCCAATCCTGCGGCGGAGGGCGGTTCCGGCGCGCCGTGGGTCCTGGCCCAGCACGGAAATGGTTCCCGCACTTGGCCGGATGATGTCCAGCAGGCAGCGCATGGTGGTTGTCTTGCCCGCTCCGTTCGGTCCAATGACGCCGAAGACCGTTCCCGGTTCAACGGCGAAATCGAGTCCGTGGAGGACCTCGCGCTGGCCGAACTTTTTGCGCAACCCTTCGACGACGATTGCCTGGGTCACGGGGCATGCTCCCTTCTTTGGTTGGTGGCCTCCTGCTGCAGGGCTTCGCGGGCCGAGTCGAGGAACCGCGAATCTGCATAGAAGCCGTTGGTGTAAATGTCCAGTGCAGGCAGTGTCAGCTGCCGCAACAGTTCGGGCCCGATGCCGTGGGGTTCGGGTACCTCGGCACCGAGCGCCCGTGAGAGGTGCCTGCCCAGCATGAGCATGGAGAGGCTGTTGGATGCAATGACGACGGCGGTGGCCCGGACGTCCTCGAAATCCCGGATGGTGCCGGCTGCGATTCCGGCCTCGATGATGTCCTGGGTCTGGCCCACTACCGCGTCGAAGAACGCATCGCCTGCCTCCGACTCGTCGCCCAGCGAGCGGCGAATGTAGGCGATCTCATCGGCATACTGGTCCGGGCGGTTGAGGTAGTCCTGGATCAATTGACGTACGGAAGCGGGGTTGGTTTTCTCCCTGCCCTGGCTGGCTGTTTGCGCGAGCACATGCTGGTCGCAAGCTTCGCGCAAACCTGCCTTGCTGCCGAAATGGTGGATCACCAGACCAGGGCTGACCCCAGCCGCGGAGGCCACCGCCCGGACAGTGGCAGGGGCGAAACCAGCGCGGCCGAACAGTCCGATGGCGGCGTCCCGAATGCGTGCCCGTGTGGTCAAATCATCTGCGCTTAAACGCATGTTTCATAGACTAAACACTTGTTCAATCGCAATCAATAGTCCATCAGCAAGCCCACTTGCTTGCACGGGGTGAACAGCCGGCTGAAGTCAGCGAGGTAGCGTTCCAGGCTTGTTTAGGTTCAGGCTCCCGGCATCTGGATGATGCCGAGTTGTTGCATTAGTCCAAGGTCGTCGCGGTCGGACCAATGCTCGGCAATCCTTCCGTCCTGAATTCTGTGGATTGCCACGGCGGTTTCGTCCAGTTGAGCACCCGTAGCGGGCAGTGGCCCGGGCAGGTCGCCTTCGTGTCGACCATGGGCGGTCAATCTTGTAACTACCTTGTCGCCTTCGCAGATCTGGTCCTCAATAACGTGATGTCCCGGCGTAGCGTGCAGGAAAATGCGGAAGGCCTCCTTTAGGCCGTCCCGCCCAGCCGAGAGCCCGGGGAATGGAGGGTGATGGTCCAGGTAGTCTTCAGCCACCAGATCGTCCATCGCTTCGATGTCGCCGGCATCGATCGCTGCGTAGAAGCGCCTAACCAGCGCTTTGTTCTCCTCAGGCTCCACGTTCATCCCTTCATTGAATGCGTGGCCGCCGGGACCGGAACTGCTCCCCGGACCGGAATGCTCTTGGCAGGCAACGCAACCGGTCCCCAAGTCTCTATGGGGAGGCCAGTCTAGGACGAACTATCCACTCATGACAGACGTCGCGCTGACTTGGCGAAAAGGGGCCTGCCGGCTCGGAACATAACGATGTGACACCAAACGCTGCGTCGTCGCTGCCTCAACTGCCGCCGTCGAACATACTGGCTTCACTGTCTTCATGGGGGAGCAGTGACAGGGGCTGGGACCCGAAGATGCAGGGGTAGAGAAGTGGGTTGTTCAAGGTCGGCTTCATCGTCGAGGAAAAGCAAAATTGCCAGGTCTTTGGCGGCGCTGCTGTTGACCCCCGGCCTGCTCGCAACCGCGGCATCGGCGCAAGCCGCAACATCGGGCAGCGTCCGGATTGAGGCCGCAACACCTCCAGTCACCGGCGCCATCGGGCAGCTTTACACCACGAGCGCCTGGGCCCGAAGTGTACTGATCCGGCCAACGGCTACTGAGGAATGCTCCAGCACGGGCTGTGTACAACCGTTCGTCGGCGGCGATATCGCTTGGTCGCCCCGCACGGGAGCGCGCGTGGTGGTCAATGGACCTGTGCGCACAGCGTGGTGGGAAGCAAATGGGCCCGCGGGCTATCACGGATATCCCACGACGGATACCGCCAGCGGCCTGCGCAATGGAGGTTCCAAGCAAATCTTCGAACGTGGGGCGATTAGCTTCTCGCCGGCAACTGGCGCCCAGCGCACAACGGGATCCATCCACTTGGCATGGGGGCGGACGGGTTTTGAGGGGGGTTTCCTTGGCTACCCGGCAGGCAGTGAACGCACAGAACTGCCCGACGGCGGTGCCTACCAGGTCTTTGAGCGCGGCTTTGTTGTGTGGTCGCCGGCGACCGGCGCACATCCCTCCATGGGTGCCATCCGTGAACGCTGGCGCCAATCCGGGCTGGAAAGCGGTGAGTTTGGCTATCCCACCACGGATGAAGCGACGGGACTGCGCAATGGTGGCTCTTCACAGCAGTACCAGCACGGAACCATCATCTGGTCGCCTGCCACCGGTGCGAGGGCGCTGACGGGAGCCATCCGGAGCTACTGGTCCGCGACTGGGGGCCAGAACGGTGCCCTGGGGTATCCGGTCAGCGAGGAGTACCGGCAGAACAACTTCGTCTACCAACTCTTCCAGGGCGGCACGGTCTACTGGTCGGCGGCAACGGGTGCGCATTCCACCACCCACGGCGATGTCCACAACCGCTATGTGGCCCTGGGTGGAGCTGCCGGTCAATTGGGCCTTCCACTTACGGACAAACTTCCGCGGGCGGGGGGCCTGGTGCAACAGTTCGTCAACGGCTGGCTCGTCTGGGGTCCTGCCACTGGAGCGCGGATTGTGGGGCACTCCACATACAAAGTGTGGTCCATCAATCCGGGCGAGTTCGGTTGGCCGCTGCGTGACACCTGGACGGATGCAAGGGGCTCGCACGTCGCCTTCCAAAAGTTGGAGACAATCTGGAACGACTCCACGGAGGAGCTGTATTCAGCCGAAGCGGTTGACGCCTCCACGGTGGTCTTCCTTGGAGACTCGCAGCTCGACCTTGATTCGTGGGGCGAACAGGGCGCCCGTGCCGATGGCTACACCCGACAGGTGGTCCGAAGCATCGGTGGCATCGGATATGTTTCGGGGAGCCCCGCGGTCGGCGGCAACTCAGCGACCGATGCCGTGCTCCTGGACCGGATCCTCTTGCCCCAAGGGAACCCCGGACTGGTGGTGGTGACGCTTGGCGGAAACGACGCCCGGATTCTTGCCACCGATGCTGCGATCTTGTCCCAGGCCAACCGGCTATGGGACGAACTGCGCCGCAAGTATCCCCGCAGCACCATACTTATCAATGGGGTTCTCTCCCGCTACGATGCCAGCCATTTCCAACGTCGGTGGGTGGACGGGCTCTTGACCCGCGAAGCCGCTGTCCGTGGATGGCCGCGCATCTCGATGGCCGGCACCGCAACCATCGCAGGAGCTACCTGGGACTATCTGGACGGTGTGCACCTGAACCAAACCGGACACAACAAGGTGGCCCCGCTCTACGCGTCCGCGCTCAAGTACGTCCTAGGCAAGTAGCAGTTTTATTCCCGGTGACGCGGGAAGCGAACATCGCCCCTCCCCGCGGGACTTGGGGAGCGGGGTCGCGTACCGTGGAAACATGGCTACAGTTGACATCACTGGAGAACAGTTCGCTTCGACCATCGAAGGCAATGACATTGTCCTGGTGGATTTTTGGGCTGCATGGTGCGCCCCGTGCCGTCAGTTTGCGCCCACCTATGGGGCAGCCTCGGAGAGACATCCTGATGTGTTCTTCGCGAAAGTGGACACGGAGGCCGAGCAGCAGCTCGCCGCCGAAGCCGGGATTACGTCCATCCCAACACTCATGGCCTTCCGCGAGAAAGTGCTTGTCTTCTCCCAGCCTGGTGCGCTTAACGGCCCGCAGCTGGAGCAGGTCATCGAGGCTGTGAAGGGCCTGGACATGAAAGAAGTCCACGCACACGTGGCCAAGGCGCGCGCCGAGGCCCAGGAAAGCTAGACCCACCCGGCGAAATCGCCGGAAAAGCATCGAGGTCGCCGGAGAATTCCGGCGACCTCGATGCGTTTCGGCGTTACCGCGTTGTTCCAGCGGTTTCGCTACGTGGAGAGCCTAGAGCCGCTCGAGCTGGACCGGCTCGGCAAGCAGCGCACTGAGGGACTCGTTCAGGTCCTGCACAGCAATGCCCTTGGAGTGCTTCTCAAGGAGTTCCTCGGATTCCCAGCGCTCGGTGAGCACCAGCTTCTCCTCGGTGGCTTCGGTCAGTTCATAACGGATGCAGCCGGGCTCGTTCACGACCTCGTCGATCGCGATTTCCAGGGCGAGCTTCACGCGGAAGAATTCGCCTTCGTTGGGGATGAACGTGGCCTGCAGGTCGATGGGTGCACTCATGGATCCAACCCTACCGGGAGGACACGCAGCGGATTGTCCTCTTTACGGTTCTGTTGCGCGGACTGACTTGGTAGCGTTCGGTCATGTTGTCCTACACTGCCGGAGACACTGACGTCCCGCTGCTCGAAGAGACCATCGGTGCCAATTTTGAACGCATCGCAGCGCAATTCCCGCTCAGGGACGCCCTGATCGAAGCGGCTGCCACGCCAGGCGGGGACGCCCGGCGCTGGAGCTACGAAAAGCTTAACGACGACGTCGATCACCTCGCCCGCGCTCTCCTCGCCCTGGGCATTGGGAAGGGTGAGCGCATCGGCATCTGGAGCCCGAACTGTGCCGAGTGGACCATCCTGCAGTACGCCACAGCAAAGATCGGCGCTGTGTTGGTCAACGTCAACCCGGCGTACCGAAGCCACGAGCTGGAGTTCGTGGTTAAGCAGAACGGCATGCGGATGCTGGTGGCTGCGCCCTCGGACAAGAACAGCAATTACGTGGGCATGGCCAGGGAGGCCGCCGGCACATGCCCCGAGCTCAGGGAGATCGTGTTCCTCCCGGGCGACCCTCTCACCGGGCTCACAGCGGGTGTCCCTGAAGCCAGCCACGAACTGACCTACGCCCAACTCCTGACCCGGGCGGACGGCGTCGGGCCTTCTGCGGTGCGGGACCGCATGGCAGAACTTGATCCGCACGAGCCCATCAACCTCCAGTACACGTCGGGCACTACGGGCTTCCCGAAGGGTGCAACTTTGACGCACCACAACATCCTCAACAACGGCCACTCGATCGGCCGCCTCCTGGGCTACACCGAACATGACCGGGTGGTGATTCCGGTGCCGTTCTACCACTGTTTTGGCATGGTGATCGGGAACCTGAATGCCCTGAGCTTCGGGGCGGCAACCATCATCCCCAGCCGCGGATTCAATCCCTCGGCCGCGCTGGAAGCGGTTCAGGACTTCGGCGGAACATCGCTTTACGGTGTGCCCACCATGTTCATCGCCGAACTCGCACTGCCTGACTTCGCCACCTTCGATCTCTCCACGCTCAGGACCGGCGTCATGGCGGGATCGTTATGCCCCATCGAAGTCATGCGCAGGGTCATCGACGAGATGCACATGGTTGATGTGGCTATTTGCTACGGCATGACCGAGACATCGCCGGTTTCCACCATGACCCGGGCGGGGGACACCTTGGAACACCGCACCAGCACTGTGGGCAGAACCATGCCGCACCTGGAGAGCCGGATCGTGGACCCGGGTTCCGGCGAAGTGGTGGAGCGCGGTGTGATCGGGGAACTCTGCACCCGTGGTTACGCGGTGATGCAGGGCTACTGGGGCCAGCCGGACAAGACAGCCGAGGCCATCGACGCCGAGGGCTGGATGCACACCGGCGATCTCGCCCGCATGGATGAGGACGGGTATCTGGTGATCGAAGGCCGGATCAAGGACATGGTGATCCGCGGTGGGGAGAATATCTACCCGCGCGAGATCGAAGAATTCCTCTACCAGCATCCTTCCATCCAAGACGTGCAGGTCATTGGCGTTCCCGACAAAAAGTACGGGGAGGAGCTCATGGCCTGCATCATCCTCAAACCCGGAGTCTCCACGCTCACGGAAGAGGACATTGCCGAGTACTGCCGTGGCAAACTGGCGCACTACAAGATTCCCCGGTACGTGGACGTCCGCGAGAGCTTCCCCATGACCGTTTCGGGAAAGGTCCGGAAGGTGGACATGCGCCAGGAAGCGGTGGCCCGCCTGCACCTTTAGTGGCCGCGGTGGTCCTGGATAGTCATGCGTGGGCCGAAAGTTGGTTTGCGGAAGCCGCTGAGGTAGAGCATGCGAACCAGCCGCTGCCTCTGCCCGCGCCAGGGTTCCAGCAACTCCACCATGCCGGCGTCGTCAATCTTCCGCCCCGTCAACGCATAGCCCACGAACGACGCAAGATGGTAGTCGCCCACGGAAATCGAATCCGGGCAGCCGTGGGTCCGCTGGACCACCTCCGCAGCAGTCCAGACGCCGATGCCGGGAATGGTCTGAAGTTTGGCTCCGGCCCGCGCTGAGTCCACGCCAGCCAGGCGTTCAAGCGCGACGGCGGATTGCAGCGCCCGCATCACTGTCGCCGAGCGCTGTGGCCCGACTCCCGCCTTGTGCCATTCCCAGGACGGAATGGCCAACCACTGCCGCGCCGTTGGAGGAACGAGGAGGCCCGGGGGAGCAACGCTGCCCGGGGCTTTTGTTCCGAACCGGTACATCAAGTAACGGTAGCCACGCCTGGCCTCCAAGGTGGTGACCTTTTGCTCCAGGATGGTGGGCACAAGGGCGTCAACCACCCGCCCGGTGGAGGGGAGCCGCAGAGCCAGGTTCCGGCGTCGTGCTTCAGTGACAAGGCGGGGGAGCGTTGCATGGAATCCGGGTTCGTCAAAAGCGGACCAATCATCGTCCGCGCCGAGCAGCCGGGGTACGCCGGCAATGGCGTGCTCCGCGCCGGGCCCCCATGCCTGCGCATCAACAAACGATTCAGATCCCAGGCCGCCTGCCGAGAGCCGCAAGGCGACAGGCCCGGAAGGACCAGTGAAGGCCAACCAGAAACCACTGGCATGGGCCGCGAACGAGGGATCGGCGTTGCCCCGCATGAGGGGAAATATGGTTTGGTCGAGCCTGTAGGAGGCACCCGGGCGCCATCGCACGGAAGCGTCTGCCGCGGCCGCAACAAGGGGCGGGGCGTCTGCGATGGTCATGTTTTCATGGTCCCACGCCTGGCCGACAATCCGCTCCGGAAGCCTCTTACGGCGAATGCCTTCCGGGTCTAGACTCCCTGATGTGGCGCGGGTGGGCCGCGCCCGAATCCCAATCCAGGAGCGCCAACCATGGCCGGAATAGTGCATTTCGAGATTCCCACAGATGACAACGGGAGGGCCAACACTTTTTACCAGAGTGCTTTCGGCTGGAACCTTAGTCCCATGCAGGGGATGGACTACACGATCGCCATCACCACTCCGTCCGATGAAGAAACCGGCAGGCCCAGCGAACCCGGAGCCATCAACGGCGCCCTGTTCCCCCGGACAGACAACCTGAAAAGTCCCATCCTCACCATCGATGTGGACGATGTAGACGCCGCCCTCGGCCAGGTGGAATCCGCCGGCGGTTCCATAGTGCAGGGCAGGGACGCCGTCCCAGGCATGGGCTGGTACGCCTACTTCAAAGACACCGAAGGCAACATCCTGGGACTTTGGCAGACCGATTCATCCGCAGGGAAGTGATGCACGGCAAGTGATGCAAGGCAGGGCGGGCTGCGGGCAGGCGGTAACTTTGTACCTATGAAGTACGCCCAGTCCGTGTTGGACCTCATCGGCAATACGCCGCTCATCAAGCTCAACCACGTAACGGACGGGATCAAAGCCACCGTCCTGGTCAAGCTTGAATACGTCAACCCCGGCGGATCCATCAAGGACCGGATCGCCGTGAAGATGATCGAAGAAGCAGAAAAGGACGGGCGGCTGCAGCCGGGCGGAACCATTGTTGAGCCGACGTCGGGGAACACCGGGGTGGGACTGGCGCTCGTGGCCCAGCAAAAGGGCTACAAGTGCGTCTTCGTGGTGCCGGACAAGGTGGGCGAAGACAAACGGGCGGTCTTGGCCGCGTATGGCGCCGAAGTCGTGGTGACGCCCACAGCCGTGGCCCCCGACAGCCCGCAAAGTTACTATGGCGTCTCGGACCGCTTGGTCAAGGAGATCCCGGGGGCTTTCAAGCCGGACCAGTTCTCCAACCCCGCAGCCCCGGGCAGCCACTATGAGTCCACAGGCCCGGAGATCTGGCGCGACACTGACGGCAGGGTCACGCACGTCGTCATCGGCGCCGGTACGGGCGGCACCATCACCGGAACGGGCCGCTTCCTTAAGGAAGTCTCGGCGGACCGGCCCGAGTCCGACGGCGGCCGGGTCAAGGTCATCGGCGCGGACCCCGAAGGTTCTGTGTACTCAGGCGGTACCGGACGCCCGTACTTCGTGGAGGGCGTTGGCGAAGACATGTGGCCCGCCAATTACGACAAGACCGTGCCGGACCAGGTCATTGCCGTCTCTGATGGCGATTCATTCGCCATGACCCGCCGGCTGGCACGCGAAGAGGGCCTCCTGGTGGGCGGCTCTTCCGGCATGGCCGTGGTGGCTGCTCTGCAAGCCGCCAAGGACCTGGACGAGTCCGCGGTGGTTGTGGTGATCCTCCCCGATTCCGGCCGCGGCTATCTTGCCAAGATCTTCAGCGATCAATGGATGCGCTCGTACGGCTTCCTTTCCGGCGGCGAAGAGTCGTCCGTGGGCGAGGTGCTGAAGTCCAAGACGGGCGAGATGCCGGACCTGGTCCACATCCACCCGAACGAGACCGTGCGTGACGTCATCAACATCATGAACGAGTTCGGCGTCTCCCACATCCCGGTCCTCTCGCAGGAGCCGCCCGTGGTTATGGGCGAGGTCCTCGGCGCAGTTGATGAGCGCAGCCTCACCACCAAGCTCTTCCGCGGCGAAGCCAAACTCACAGACAAGATCGCCGAACACATGGGGGAGCGCCTGCCCGTTATCGGATCGCTTGAGACCATTTCCGCGGCACGCGAGCTGTTGTCCGACGTCGATACTGTGATGGTGACGTTCGTTGGGGCGCCCGTGGGCATACTGACCCGCCACGACCTTCTCGCCTACCTGAGCAACTGAGCGCTCGGCGCCCACATCCAACCGTTGAACACTGAAAGAGGAGCTTCCATGTCTGTCAACAACAATGCCGGGTTCAACACGAGGGCTGTCCACGCGGGCCAGGCCTTCGAACCCCGGACAGGCGCTGTGGTGCCGCCTCTGCATTTCAGCTCAACCTACGCCCAGGATGGAATTGGCGGCCTGCGTTCCGGCTACGAATACGGCCGCGGGGGCAATCCCACGCGTGACTCCCTGCAGGAGCAGTTGGCAGCCCTTGAAGGTGGTTCGGCCGCGTTCTCGTTCGGCTCGGGCCTTGCTGCCGAAGACTCGCTGATCCGCGCTGTGGCACGTCCGGGGGACCACATCGTCCTGGGCAATGACGCCTACGGTGGCACTTACCGCCTCATTGACCGCGTGCTCGGTGACTGGGGCATTGGCAACACTCCCGTAGACATGTCCGACCTCGATGCTGTGGCACGTGCCGTTGCCGCGAACAAGACGCGCATCGTGTGGGTGGAAACGCCATCCAACCCCCTGATGAAGATCACCGACATCGCGGCGCTCGCCGCCGTGGCGCACGACGCCGGCGCCCTCCTGGTGGTGGACAACACCTTCGCGTCTCCCTACTTGCAGACCCCGTTGGACCTGGGTGCCGACGTCGTGATCCACTCCACCACCAAGTACATCGGTGGCCACTCTGACGTGGTGGGCGGAGCGATCGTCGTCAACGACGCCGAGCTCGCCGAGAAGATCGGGTTCATCCAGTTCGCCGTTGGTGCCGTTTCCGGGCCGATGGATGCTTTCCTCACCACGCGTGGCCTCAAGACCCTGGGCGTGCGCATGGATCGGCACAGCGAGAACGGCCAGGCTGTGGCCGAATGGCTGCTGCAGCGCCCCGAAGTTGAAGCTGTGCTCTACCCAGGCCTCCCGGATCACCCCGGCCACGAACTCGCTGCGAAGCAGATGAAGAAGTTCGGCGGCATGGTCTCCGTGCTGTTCAAGGGCGGTGAGGCAGCTGCCCGTACCGTTGCCGAGTCCACGTCGATTTTCACGCTGGCGGAATCACTGGGCGGGATCGAATCCCTCATGAACTACCCCTCGGAAATGACGCACGCTTCCGTCAAGGGGACAGAGCTGGCCGTTCCCGTGAACCTCCTGCGCCTGTCCTGCGGCATCGAGGAGTCCGAGGACCTGATTGCGGACCTTGAGCAGGCCTTCGCCAAGATCAGCAACGGCTGACACTGTGGCTTCTTCTTCACCCACGGTTGTTTCGGCTGCCCAGCGCGGCTGGATCCTGACCGTCGCAGGCGCGCTGACCCTCGCCGTCGCCGTTTGGTTCCTCTATACGGACTACGCGCCGTTCCTGAACGACTTCGAGGTCTATTTCTACGGCGGCGGCAAGGTCCTCCAAGGCGGGGACCTGTATGCAGTGCGCGATGGCCTGCCATTTACTTACCCGCCCTTCGCGGCGTTGCTCTTTGCCGGCCTGGCGGCAATGGGTTTCTTCGCCAGCAGCATGGTCTTCATCATCGCTGCCTTGGCAGGCGCCGCAGTGGTGGCTGCCTGGTTGGCACGTCACTACTTTGGACTGAAGACATGGCGTTCCGCATTCGCCGACTATCGCTTCAGGACCACGGCTTTAGTGGGAACGGGGGCCATCCTGCTCCTGGGTCCGTGGCGGGACACATTCGTTTTCGGCCAGATCAATATCATCCTCATGGGCGTGATCCTGGCGGACTTCGCACTCTACGGTAAAGCGCGCGCCGGCCTCATCCGGTGGCCCGCAGGACTATTGATCGGCCTGGCTGCCGGTGTGAAGCTCACGCCGCTGGCGTTCGGCCTGTATTTCCTGGTCCGCCGCGACTTCAAGGCACTCGCTTGGATGGCCACAGGGTTCTTCGGATCCATCGCCGTGGCCTGGGCCATCCTGCCGCAGGCGTCCCTGGCATTCTGGACCCAAATCCTCCCCGACACCGGCCGCATCGGTGGTCCGGGCTACGTGGACAACCTGTCCGTCAAGGGGCTGCTCCTGCACTTCGGCATGCCGGATTCCACTCTCACCAGCTTGGTGTGGCTGGTTCTTTCCCTGGGACTCGCGGTCCTTGCGGCGTTGGTCATTAAGTGGGCCGTGGACGTCGACGAGAACTTCATTGCGGTCTCGGCCACGGCCATCCTGATGCTCCTGGTCAGCCCCGTCTCCTGGTCCCACCACTGGGTTTGGGTAGCAGTAGCCCTCCCAAGCATGGCCTTCGCGATGCATCGGGTACCGTCCCGCAGCGGGCGTATGCGCACAGCCGGGTGGGTCATCGTGGCCTTCTCCACCGTTGCCTTTTACATGACGCCCAAGAACCTGGCCGTCTGGGCGGGGGCGGCCGAGTGGGGCAAGGACCCCCAGACGCAATGGCAGCTCATGGTTTCCAGCCTCGGTGTAGTCTGCGGAATCGCGCTGCTGGTCTACTGGGCCCTGGCTTACCGGCCCTCGCGCGCAAGCCTCGTTCCTGCCGGGATGCGCCCTGGAGCGGGCGACTCATCGGGCCTCCCGGGAAACCAGCCGCGCACCTAAAACTCCAGCTCACAAATCCCGCGCTTGTTCACCTTTCCAACCTTTCCCGCTGTGGGGTGAACAAGCGCGGGATTCTTCAAAGTGTTGCGTTCCGGCTAGCCCGAGATACCTTCCATGCCGTCTTCCTCACGACCGGTTAGGCGCCTCCGGAAGGAAGCATCCTCGGGTGAGGTGACCTGGATGTCGTACCAACCCTGCAGCGTCTCCCAACCGATCTTCTTTGTTTGGCCCGGCTTGAGTTTTACGGTGTCGCTGCCGTCCAGGTACTGCAGGGACTCGAGCTTTAGAGTCACGGACGCTCCTCCGTTATTGCGTACCTCCAGTTCCACCGCCTTGTTACCGCGGCGACCGTTCATGGTGACGTCGACGCCGGCCGCAAGGCCCGCCGTCGAGCCTTTCAGCTCGTACTGGTAGCGGTTGGGACCGGTGACGACGACGTCGAAATCGCTGGACGGGACGGTGAGCTCCACCTTCTGGTTGCCCAAAACGTCCGCATGCCGGGGTTCGGTGACTTCGCCCGCGTAGCCATAGATGGTGAAGTGGCTGGACCGTGTGCCGCTGTTTGCCAGTGCCAGGGTAATTTTGCCGGGCTGAACCGCGGCCGATACTCCGGGCCTGTAGGGCAGCGGACGGGCCGGCCGGCTTCCGGGTTCCTGGATGGGGGCCACCTGGACCGCCGGTGGGTTCGGCCGCCACCTGCTGATCTTGGCAGGCACAGGGCCGGGGTGGTCCAGAACCGGGGGAGTCCCCGGGGAATCGAAGTTAAAGACGCCTGTGAGGTCGCCGCAGACTTCACGGCGCCAAAGCGAGATGTTGGGCTCTTCGACGCCGGTCCAGCGCTCCAGGAAGCGGAGCACGGAGGTGTGGTCGAAGACCTCGGAGCTCACATAGCCGCCTACGGTCCATGGGGAAACGATGGTCATGGGAACGCGCGGGCCCAGGCCTATGGGCCGTGCCGTGGTCCAGTCAGTGGATTCCCCGGACTCCGGGCGTGGTTGGACGGGTGGTGGGACATGGTCGAAGTAGCCGTCGTTCTCGTCGAAGTTGAGGAAGATTGCCGTGGTGTCCCACGTGTCCGGGTTGCTGGCTACGGTGTCCAAAAGCCTGTAGACGAAGTTTGCACTGCCCACTGGCGTGGATGCTCCCGGGTGCTCGGAGTCTGCCGCCGAGGGAACCAGCCAGCTGACTTGCGGCAAAGCGCCATCCTTGATGTCGGTGCTGAGCCGTTGAAGGAGCGTGTCAGGCCGGCCGCGCCACATGGCTTTGTCGAAGAGCGCTTTCTCGGACTCGCTGAGCGAAGCGCGGCCTTGCTCAAGCTGGGCAAGGAGGCGGTCCTGCTCGGCAGGGGTCTTGCCGGCCAGCTTGTCGTAGAACTCCTCGGTGGTGTTGAGGTTGCCCTCTACCGAGGCCAGCATCTTCCTGCCGATTGCCTTGAAGGTTTGGAAGTACTCCACGGCATTGTCCGTGAAGTTGTCCCAGTCCTGATAGATCCTCCAGGAAATACCGGCCTTTTCCAAGCGTTTGGGGTAGGTGGTCCAGTCGTATCCGCCGTGGGTGTAGCTGTAGGCCGCGTTGGTCACGGCCCGCTTGGTGCTTCCTGGCTCGTTGCCCGTGGTGCCGCTCCAGAGGTAGTTGCGGTTGGGATTGGTGGAGCCGTTGACGGAGCAGTGGTAAGCGTCGCAGATGGTGAACGTGTCGGCGAGTTCGTACTGCAAAGGAATGTCTGCACGCTCATAGAAGGTCATGGTGGATGCGCTCTTGGCAGGAACCCATTTATCGCACCAGCCGTTGTTCCACGCCGTCGTAGTACCAGCGAAGGAGTGGTCAAGATCGCCCAGGTACTGGATGTCGGAGCCTGGGCGGCCAGCGAGCTCCGCTGCTTTGCGGAGGGAGAACGGCAGAACGGTCTCGCCCGTTGCCCGTGGCTGCTCGAACATGGACTTGCCATTGGGCAGCCGCGTCACGGACTTGTCGCCATATCCGCGGACGCCACGCAGGGAGCCAAAGTAGTGGTCGAAGGAACGGTTTTCCTGCATCAGCACAATCACGTGCTTGATGGATTGGAGGTTTCCTGGCGGGACTGGCTTGGCCATCGCTGCCTGAACGGATGGAGGCAGCAGCGAGCCGGTGGCGGCAAGCGCCGTCGCTGCTGCCGCGGTGCCCAGGAAGCCGCGGCGGGAAAGCGCGGACCCTCCGGTGGAACGATTAACCAAGTCAGGGGTATTCGAGGACATTCAGGGTGCCTTTCGTGGTCAGAGTTGACGCAGCCAGCCTAGGCAGTCCGGGTAAACCAATGATGAAACTACGGCAAACCAGCGGGGGTGTGTCGCGGAGGTCACATGTGGTTCCAGGTTCAAGATAGGTCAGGACACTGCCGTGGTCTTGGCTTTCTTTAGAAAAGTCATGTACTTTGTCCGCATGCCTCTACGATCCGACTGGTCCGCGCGCACGTGCAGCCTGGCCCGCGGTCTCGATGTCCTGGGCGATCCATGGGGGAGCCTGGTACTCCGCGAGATCTTCTTCGGAAACGGCCGCTTCGAGGCCATCAAACAGCGGCTCGAGGTCGCGGACAACATCCTCAGCAAGCGGCTCAGCTGGCTGCTGGAGAGTGGCTTGCTGGCCCAGCGTCCTTACCAGGATGGGGCCCGGATCCGGCAGGAATACGTGCTCACACCCAAGGGCGAGGACGCTCTTCCGGTCCTGAATGCCATCATCATCTGGGCAGAGAAACACTTGGACGCCCCCAACGCGGTATCCCATATGCGGGTCATCCACACGGACTGCGGACAAGCCACGGCGTCCGCGGACACCTGCACCCACTGTGGCGTCCAACTGACTGCCGCCAATACCAGCTGGCATAGCTTCAAACGCAGCGACCAGCCGATGCCATTGGCCGTCGCGCCGCCCCTAACACCTTCCCTCGAAACGGAGATCTCCGCATGACCGCTCCCGATGTCACAGGAACTCCGACAACTCCGACAAACGCGGCAGAGGTCCCCACCGGTAAGCGCCCTGAAGCTGCCAAGCGCCCTGAACCTGGGAAACGCTCCGGGCGGAGGCTGCACCCGGCCTGGATCGTAGCCGCCGTTGCTTTCCTCGCCTTGGTAGGGGCGGCCGGATTCAGGGCCGCGCCCGGTGTGCTGATGGTCCCGCTTCAAGAGGAATTCGGCTGGTCCACCACGGTCTTGTCCCTTGCGGTGAGCATCAACCTCGTCCTGTTCGGGCTGACTGCCCCGTTCGCCGCGGCCTTGATGGAACGCTTCGGTATACGCAAAGTCACGTCGCTGGCCCTCTGCCTGATTGGCCTGGGATCTGCGCTTACTGTGTTGGTGAACCAGTCCTGGCAGATCCTGCTCACGTGGGGCCTGTTGATTGGCCTGGGAACGGGATCCATGGCCCTCGTCTTCGCGGCGACCATCGCCAACACGTGGTTCGCCAAGAGCCGTGGCCTGGTGATCGGCATACTGACCGCCGGCAGCGCCGCTGGCCAACTCGTGTTCCTGCCCTTCATCGCCGCACTGGCACAGGACCCGGGCTGGAGGGGCGCGTCGCTCCTCATCGCCGCTGGCGCGCTGGCGGTGGTACCACTGGTCCTGCGCTGGTTGCGGAACTCACCGGCCGACGTCGGGGTGTTGCCTTACGGTGCGGAAGCACCTGACGCCAGTACCGCCGGAACAAAGACCACGACGCCGGCCGGTGCGGGGGCGTCGCCACAGCCCGGTCCCGTTACAGCCAAGCCGGATTCGGCGAACGCGGCCGTCCGGGCATTGCAGGTCCTCAAGCGCGCCAGCAAAGTGCGCACGTTCTGGGCGTTGGCTGCGGGCTTCGCCATTTGTGGTGCCACCACCAACGGTCTCATCGGCACGCACTTCATTCCCTCAGCGCACGATCACGGAATGCCCGAAACCACAGCGGCGGGCTTGCTGGCCGTCGTCGGGATCTTCGACATCGTGGGGACCATCGCATCCGGTTGGCTGACCGACCGTTTCAACCCCAAAGTCCTGCTGGCGGTGTATTACCAATTCCGGGGGATCGGTCTTCTGGTGCTGCCGCTGCTGCTGGGCTCATCCGTGGAACCGAGCATGATCATCTTCGTCGTGGTCTATGGCTTGGACTGGGTGGCGACTGTTCCTCCGACTGCAGCCATCTGTCGCTCGGTGTTCGGCGCCGATGGCTCCGTGGTGTTCGGCTGGGTGTTCGCGGCCCATCAACTCGGAGCGGCGGCCGCAGCCCTCGCAGCTGGCTTCATCCGTGACGCCACGGGCCACTACAACTACGCCTGGCTGGGCGCGGCCGCAATGTGCACGGTGGCTGCGGTGATCAGCGCAACCATCCGCAAGGACGCCGCGCGGAAGCAACCCGTGGCGGTCGCCGGCTCCCCAACTGTGTAGCAGCTGAGCGCGTAGTCAGGCATGAAAACGCGCTCAGCTGCTACCTACTTGGGTGGGGTTAGCCGCGGAAGGCGCCGATCCCCGTGATGTGCTGCCCCAGAATCAGGGTGTGGACCTCGTCAGTGCCCTCATAGGTGCGAACTGATTCCAGGTTGTTGGCGTGCCGCAGCGGCGCATACTCCAAGGTGACGCCATTGCCGCCCAGGATGGTGCGGGCCTCGCGGGCGATCTTGATGGCCTCGCGGACATTGTTGAGCTTGCCCAGCGAGATCTGCTGCGGCTGGAGGTGTCCGTCGTCTTTCAGGCGGCCCAGGTGGAGTGCGAGCATGGTGCCCTTCTGGATCTCGAGGAGCATGTTTACCAGCTTCTCCTGGGTGAGCTGATAACCCGCCAGCGGGCGCCCGAACTGCAGTCGCGTCCCGGCGTACTCGAGGGCGGCCTCGTAGGAGTCCCGGGCCGCACCCATCGCTCCCCAGGCGATGCCGTACCTGGCCTCGTTGAGACAGGAGAACGGGCCCCGAAGTCCTATGGCACCCGGGAGGATTGACTCTGGACCCAGCCTCACGCCGTCGAACTTTACGTCGCATTGGATAGATGCACGCATGGAGAGCTTCGGCTCGATCGGTGTGGCCGTGACGCCCCGCGTGCCGGCCGGTACGAGGAATCCCCGGATGCCGTCCTCTGTTTGGGCCCACACCACCATGACGTCGGCAATAGAGGCCAGTCCGATCCAGCGCTTGACGCCGTTGAGCATCCAGCCGTCTGCCGTTTCACGGGCGAACGTGGTCATCGACGACGGGTCCGAACCCGCCGTCGGCTCGGTCAACGCAAAGCAGCCGATCAGCTCACCGGCGGCCATCCGCGGCAGCCACTGTTCTTTCTGTTCCTCTGAGCCCCACTTGTGAATAGCCGTCATGGCGAGCGAGCCTTGCACCGAGACGAACGTGCGGATGCCGGAATCGCCGGCCTCCAGTTCCATGGCTGCCAGGCCATACTCGACGGCGGTGCGGCCGGGGCAGCCATAACCCTCCAGATGCATTCCAAGGACGCCGAGCTCGCCCAACTCGGGGGCGATCTCCCGTGGGAACACTGCGTCCTCATACCAGCGCGCGATATTCGGCCTGATCCGCTGGGTTGTGTAATCCCGCACTTTCTCACGGAGGGCCAGCTCGTCGCTGGTCAACAGGGAATCAAGGGCCAGCACATCCGAGGTGTTCGTCGTTGAATCGCTCATTCCAGCATCCTAAGCGGCTCCACGCCCGGTAAAGGTTGCTCCCGGTAGGTTGCCCGCGGGAAGGTTGCCTCTGGAGTCCGAACGATCGGCCCGTTGGGGGCTCATAAGTAGTATGTATTCGGGAGCCCATGTTCCCCACTGCGCACATGGAAAATATTGGGGGACAAGAAATGGCACTGCCCGTCGTCGACTTACAGGCCAAGGCGGATGCCGAAGTTCCGCGCCCGCCCGCATTCACCGCTTCAAGGGCAATCCGCTGGCTGCCGGTGGCGTTCGTTGTGTTGCCGGTGTGGCTGATGCTTGCCGGCTGGGCCAAGCAGGGCCTGGACTTCAGCGTCTATTGGTTTGGCGGAAGCATCCTCAACGAAGCCGGGGCCTCGCCGTCGGATCTTTACGCCCCCACTGTTGCATGGGCAGGGGGACCGCAACTTCCCTTTACCTACCCGCCCTTCGCGGCCCTCGTCTTCGGCCTGCTGGCACTGTGGCCCCAGCCAGCTGCGCTCATGCTGTTCAACGTGGCCGGGGTTGCGGTCGCAGCCTGGGTTGCCGCCACCATCGTCAAGTACTGGGCATCGAAATCCGACTGGCGTGCAGCGTTGGCACCAGGCCGCAGCCGCTGGTTCGTGGCTGCACTGTTCCTGGCCGTCTTGTTTCTCGGACCGTGGCGCGAGACGTTGGCGTTCGGCCAGATCAACATCCTGCTGATGGGCCTGATGGCCGTCGACTTGCTGGGAGTGGGCTCCCGGGGCCGGGGACTCCAAAGCAGCGGCTTCCTTGTGGGCATCGCAGCAGGTATTAAGCTGACGCCGCTGGTCTTCGGCCTGTATTTCCTGATGCGCAAGGACTGGCGTGGGCTGGCCAACATGGCCATGGGTTTCAGTGGCACAGTCCTTCTGGGATGGCTCCTCAGGCCTGCCGAATCGATCCAGTTCTGGCTTGAAATCCTCCCTGACACGTCCCGAATCGGTGGAGCCGGTTACGTCGACAACCTTTCGATCAAAGGTGCCTTGCTGCACTTCGGTGTTCCACAGGACTCGGTGACGCTTCCGTGGCTCGCCCTCAGCCTGGCCACGGTCGTTGTGGCGGCTTCTCATCCGTTCGGCATCCGCACAGGGTGCCCGCGTCATAGCGATGTCAGCAACGGCCCTAACCATGCTGCTCATCAGCCCGGTCTCGTGGTCGCACCACTGGGTGTGGATGGCAGTGGTCCTTCCGGCCTTTGCCTGGACCATCAAGGAAACCCCGTCCAGGTACATGGCGCAGCGAATCGTGATGGGTGCCGTTCTGGCCGTTTCCGCGTTCGTGTTCTTCTCTTCGCCAAAAACCATTGGAACGGCCCTGGGCGCCGAGGACCTCAACGTCCAGACACCGGGCCTGTGGATCATGGCGTCGAGCGCCGGAGTTTTCTGCGCCGTTGCGATCCTGGTCTGCTGGCTCGTGGCACTGCGGCGGGACACTGTCTTGCCGGACGGCGTGCCCGACCGGCTCCGCCGCTGGGCCATGGCCGCCCGTTAGTTCCAAAGGGAACGCAGCGTTACTCGCCGCGGACCAGCCCGACCTCGGTGTGCTCACCGGTGAAGAAGGCACGCGTCGCAGGTGCGAAGCGGCACACGATGGCAAGCACGACGCCCAGGACCAGGAGTAGGACACCACTCACAAAGGCTCCGCCGATCCCAAAGATCTGGGTGTCCCCGTATTCCGGATCCCACATCTGCACCGCCGAGATGAAGAACGCCACCGTCAGCGAAACCGCGCCCAGGAAGGGCAGGATGCCGCGGAACCACAGGTTGCGGGCAGAATCGCGGAGCGTAGAGCGGAAGAACCATACGCATGAGAAGCCGGTCAGGGCGTAGTAGAACGCGATGAAAAGGCTGATGGCGCTGATCGAGTCGGCCAGCAGGTCCTCGCTGAGGAAGCTCATGGCCACGTAGTACGCCACCGCAGCAACGCCCATGACCTGGGTAGAGAAACCCGGTGTCTGGAACCTTTGGTGGACCTTGCCAAAACGCGCTGGCAGGGCACCATGAACGCCCATGGACAGCGTTCCCCTGGCTGTTGGGAGGATGGTTGTCTGCGTTGAGGACAGCACCGATGCGAGCACAGCCACCACGATCAGCCAACCCCAGGGGCCCAGCACGACGTCCTTCATGGCCAGGAACACGTCATCCTGGTTCGCTTCATTGCCCAGGCCAATGCCATCTGTACCGACACTCGCATACATCATCACCAGCAGGGCGACGGAAACGTAGATTGCCACCAGGACAAACGCCGAGATAACGGCTCCCCGGCCGGGAGTCTTCGCAGGGTTTTCAGTCTCTTCGTTCAGGGCCAGGCACGTGTCCCAGCCCCAGTAGATGAACAGGGCAAGCAGGACCCCGTGAACTACGGCGCTGGGGTCGGCGAACGCCCCCGCGGGGTTGAACCACTCAAGGTCGAATGCCTGGATGGTGGTGTCGCTGCCGTTGGCTCCGCCAGGTGCGCCACCGGCGATCCGGACAATGATGGCCACCGCAAAGATGCCCAGGGAGATGTACTGGATGTAGGTCAAAGTCCGTTGGACGTGCTCACCAAGGCGGATGCCGCGGTGGTTCACGTAGGTCATGAACCCGATGAACAAGACCCCGGTGGCGGTGACCAACCACGTGTTGTCGGCCAGGGAACCGTCGCCGATCAGCAACCACAGGTACTTCCCCGCAATTTGGGCCAAGTTGGCGAGGACTACGATCCCGGCCAACGCCACGCCCCAGCCGCCCAGCCAGGCGGCCCACGGCCCAAAGGCTTTGCGGGCCCAGAAGAACGTGGTGCCGCAATCAGGGAGTGCACTGTTCAGCTCGCGGAAGGCGTAGGCGATGAACAGCACGGGGATGAAGCCAAGAACCAGGATCAGGGGAGTGTAGTTGCCGTTGACGGCGACAATGAGCCCCAGCGTAGCGGCCAGCGAATACACAGGCGCCGTTGACGCCAGCCCCAGCATGACGGAGTCGCCAAGGTCCAGGATGCCTGCATGGAGGCCTTTGGAAGGTACGACGGCGGTACGGTCGCCACCCGCTGAACCGCCGTCCGGCGTCGAAATTTCAGTGCTCAAAGCGCAGCTCCGTAGGAAGTAGTAGTGGGCGCGGCAGGCGCCGGGGCGTCAATGGTGTTGGGAACGAAGCGGCAGAAATAGTCCGTGATGGGGCCATCCGATTCGCGGATACCGCAACCGACGGACTCGCCATCCACCACCCATAGGCCCAGCACCGGGTGGTTCCCCTCGAAGTCAGGGAGTGCGTGGTACTGCTGGAAGCACCACCCTTCACGGCCATAGCCGCCGGGTTGCTGGAGTTCGATGCCGGGGGCGTGGATCCGGATGTTGTCGCCCTCGCGTCCGTGCAGGGGTTTGGCCACCCATTCCTTGAGCGGGCCGGGATCGCCGAGATACGCCGGCAGCAGGTTCTCGTGGCCGGGGTAAAGATGCCAGAGCGCAGCCAGGAGCGCCTTGTTGGACAGCAGCATCTTCCACGCGGGCTCCACCCATCGAGGGTTGTGCGCCCGCGTCAGCAGCCGGTGTCCGAACGGTTCCTTCATCATCAGTTCCCACGGGTACAGCTTGAACATGGTGCTGATCATGAAGTTGTCCAGGTCCACGAAGCGGTTCAGGTTGGGGTCCCAGCCGATGTCGGACATATTGATGCCGATGGTGGTCCACCCGCCCTGGCTCGCTACATCCCGCATATAGGCCGCAGTCATCCAGTCTTCACCGGATTCCTCCGCTTCAGAGTGGGCTACATGGAGGGTGCTCATGCCGGTCCGGAACTGCAGCTTCTTCCACTGCCGGATCAGGGCCTCGTGGATTCCGTTCCACTGGTCCTTTTCCGGGAACACATCCTGTAGCCAGAACCACTGTGCAACGGACGCTTCAATCAGGCCTGTGGGCGTGTCGGCGTTGTACTCCAGCATCTTGGCCGGCCCACCCTTGCCGTCATAGATGAAGTCGAAGCGGCCGTAGATGTCCATGTCCCCGGCCTGCAAGGATTCGCCGGCGAGCTCCAGCGCCTGTTGCCCGATCCCAATTTCGCCCATCGCCCCGGTGGCAAGGTACTTTGCCGCCTCCAGGCACATGAGGTGCATGTCCTCCGCTGTCTTCTCGAGCGTCTCCACCTCGTCCATGGTGAATTCGTAGTACGCCGACTCGTTCCAGTATTCGATTTTGCGGCCGTCGGGCATGGTGGTGGTGGAAAAAACCAGGCCTTGTTCTTCGATCTTCTTTTTCCAGTCCGGCCTGGGCTCGGAGGGCAAACGCTGCACGCCTAGCCTCCCGAGCTTCCGCCGCTTTTGGAACTGCTGCCAAAGCCGCCACGGCTGACGGTTCCGCCCTTGGTGCTGTAGCCCGTGGAGGTCTTGGCGCCCTGCGGAACTGTCTTGGTGTAACTCGGGTAGGCGCTGCGGTTCTGTCCCACAGCGGGCACGCTGGCTCCGCGGGAGTAGAAGTACCAGGCGTAAATGGCAGAACCGCGGCCATCCGAGCTGCTGTTGTTGCATTGGGTATCGTCTACGCGCTCGCCGGTTTCATCGTTGAAACAGACCTGCGCGTAGTCGGCCTCTTGCTCACTGCTGGCAACAACGGCGGTGATGGTTCCGGCCAGAAGGGCGGTAACGCCCAAACCCACGACGACGGTGCGGCGCCGGGAGCGCTTCTTCCGTGCCTCTGCCTGGGCTGATTCGCGTTCACGTTCCTTGGCGAACGGATCAATGATCGGAAGGGGTCCGCCTGGCTCCGGGTGGGATGCATCGGGCCTGGGGGAGCCAGGCTTGTGTCCGTTTGGCGTTTCGTTCTGGTCGTCAACGGCAGGCGGGATCAACTCGGGGTGAAGCTCGGGCTTGGGCACTTGCCATGGTGGTGGCTTGGGCGGATTCCTGGCCGCGTCCGAGCCATTGCCTGAACCGCCGTTGCCTGCGGCGCCTTCTTTCGGGTCCATGTATATCCCCCTGGATAGACCGTTGGAGTGTCCGACGCCATGCCGGACCAGATGCTGAAAGCAAGCCTAGTCCTTGAGCGGAGCGCGGGCACTGGTCTCAGAGCAGGGTGGGCAGAACTGCCCACCCTGCCAATCGTGGAAGGATGTAGCCATGCCAGGTCCTGAAGCACAAAGCACCGAAGCCGACGCCGTTCTCCTGCGTCTTCCCGCGGTTCGGGGCATCGGCCGTGGACGTGTTGCCACAGGCCTTTTCCTGGCCCTGCTGTTGCCGCCCGGCGTCGAAGTACTGGTCACTTTGCTGGGCTTCCGCAACTTCGCCATGATCATGCTCCTTCAGCTGGCAGCAGCCGTGGCCGTTGCCGCAATCGGAGGCCTGTGGCCGGCCGTGGTCGCAGCGGTGCTGGGCAGTTTCCTCTTGAACTACTTCTCCGCCGAACCCGTTGGTTCGCTGTCCATCGCTGATCCCACCACCCTCTTCACCCTTGTGGTTTTCCTGGCTGTGGCCTGCGGCGTGGCGCTCGCGGTGGGACTGGCAAGCCGCAGGGCCCAGGAAGCTGCGAGGTCCGAGGCAGAGGCCACGGCCCTGAGCGAGTTGGCCCTGCGCATCCTTAGCTCGGACGGCAGCCTTGAGTCCTTCCTTGAAAAGGTCCGCGGCAACCTCGGCATGGAAGCTGTGACATTGTTGGGTTCCCCCACCCCGGACAGCGTCACAGTGCCAGGGGCGCCGCCACAGTGGCGGGTCCTTGCGAGTGCCGGCCCCAATCCGCCGGTGACCCACGCCGCGGCCGACCATGCCGCCGTCGTCGATCCCCACTACACGCTGTTGTTGCGCGGCGGTGCGCTGTCTTCGCAACACCAGCGGCTGCTGGCCGCCTTCGGAGCGTTCGTGGTTGCCGTGCGTGAGCGGCAGCAACTGGTCAAGAGCCGGCGGGACAACCTTCGCCTGGCCGAGGGAAACAAGATGCGCACGTCCATCCTTCGTGCCGTTTCGCATGACTTGCGGACGCCGCTGGCCGGCATCAAACTGGCTGTCAGCAGCCTGCGGCAGGAAGAGGTCCAGTTCCCGCCGGACGTGGAGAAGGAGTTGCTGGAGACAATCGAGAATTACGCCGATCGCCTGGACCATTTGGTGGACAACCTGCTGGATATGTCCCGGATTACCGCCGACGCCGTGAACCCGTTGCTCGCGGGCACCACGTGGGCTGAAATTCTGCCTGAAGCACTACGCGGGATCCCGAAGGACCGGATACGCAACGAGCTGCAACCCAACCTTCCGCCGGTAACGGCTGATGCCGGAATGCTGGAGAGCGTGGTGGCCAACATCGTTGAAAACGCAGTGAAATACGCGCCGGGTTCGGACGTTGTCCTCACTGCGCGTGCAGGCGCAGGGATCACCGTGGGGGACAGGCCTGCCAGCGAACTGAGGATCGTGGACCACGGCAGCGGAGTGGGACACAACGAGGTGCTTGAGATGTTCCAGCCATTCCAGCGGCTTGGCGATTCGCCTGCCCCCGCAAGCGCCGGCGGTGGAATCGGCCTGGGACTTGCGGTGGCCAAAGGTTTTACGGAAGCCATGGGAGGCACGCTTATGGCGGAGCCGACGCCAGGTGGCGGCCTGACCATGGTGGTTACGCTGCCGTTGTGGACCGGTCACGGCGGGGGCAGGGCATGACCCGGGTGCTGATAGTTGAGGACGAAGCCCAGATTGCGCGGGCAATGCAGGTCACCTTGCAGGCCCATGGCTATCAGGCAGTGACCGTGGGAAACGGCGCCGACGCCTTGAACGCGGTGGCGAAACAAAGCGTGAATATTGTTGTGCTGGACCTTGGCTTGCCGGACATGGACGGAGTGGAGATCATCCGCCGCATCCGCGGGTGGAGCAGCATGCCCATCATCGTCTTGTCCGCCCGGCATGCCTCGGAGGACAAAGTTGAAGCGCTCGACGCCGGCGCGGACGACTACGTGACCAAGCCTTTCGGACTGGATGAACTGCTTGCGCGGCTTCGGGTTGCCTCGCGCCGGGTCCTCACCGATCGTGAAGAACCTACCTTGGCGACGTCGGACTTCATGGTGGACCTGGCCGGCAAGAAAATCGTGAAGGATGGTTCAGAGGTGAGGCTGACGCCCACCGAGTGGAACATCCTGGAGTTGCTGGTCCGGAACAAGGGGAAGCTCGTGAGCCAGCAGCAGATCCTGACGCAGGTCTGGGGTCAGGCCTATGCCAAGGAGACCCAATATCTGCGGGTCTATATTGCCCAGTTGCGGCGAAAGCTGGAGCGGGACCCGGCCGCGCCGCGTCACTTGCACACCGAAGCGGGAATGGGTTACCGGTTCGATCCTTAAATCCGGCCCTTCGTCCGTAAACTGTTGTCCATGAACACCGCATCCCTCCTCGCTGTCTGCCGGGTCCACCAGCTGTTGCCGGACCCGGAAGGAAGCGTTGGCGTCACCGCGATCGATAAGCGTCCCGTGGAAGGCCCCGTCAAGATCCACAAGCTCGGGGTCCATGGCGACGTCCAGGCAAACCGGTTCGATCACGGGGGCGAAGACCAGGCGCTTTACGCCTATTCCCAGGCAGACGCCGACTACTGGTCCACGGAACTGCATCGTGAGCTTCCAGCCGGGGTGTTCGGGGAGAACCTGCGCGTGGCCGGAATCGAAACCACGGGAGCCGTGATTGGTGAACGCTGGAAGATCGGTCTGGATGTGGAAGTGGAAGTGACGTCCCCTCGGGTCCCGTGCGCCACGTTCCAGCGCTCGCTGGATGAGCCGCAATGGGTGAAGCGCTTCACGCAGGCCGGACGGGTGGGAACATACCTGCGCGTGATCAAGACCGGGACGGTCTCTGCGGGAGACCACATTCACCGGCTGTTCGTACCGAAGCATGGCATTACCGTTGGCCAGTGGTTCAGCGAGCCCACGCCGGACATGGTCCAGGCCCTGCTCGACGCCGAAGCGGACGGTGAGGTCCGGCTTCAGGATGAATACCATCACAAGTTCGAGAAAGTCCTGCGTCGGAACGGGCTGTAAGGCTTGTTGAACTGGCTGTAGTGCTTCATGGAGGCCCCTTAGAGTTCGGGTGTGTTCAAGCTCACCCTGGCTTCATCAGCCCTCAACTCGCGGTAACGACCCTCTGTGCCCTACACTTGAAATATCCCCCACTCCGGAAATCCCTTTATCCTGCCCAATTCTTGAGGCAGGACTGGTAAGTGTTGGGGCCCGCAAATGTGTGCGGGCATTTTCATAGGGAGAGCCGGCTAAAGAAAACGCTGTACAGACTGCTGGGATAGCAGCCAAGAGATGCAGCGGGAAGTCCTGCCATGGGATTGCGATAGCGCCGGACTTCTTGCGAAAGCAGGGCACCTTTGCCCGGCTCTTCGCGACGAGTAATGCGGCCAAGCCCAACCGGGCCGCGCCGACTGCCCTATGGATGAGGAATTTCCCCCTATGACCGAAAATCTCAACGAAAACTTCGATGCCCCGAACGCTGAGTCTGCTGACGTAGCAGGGACCGCCGCTGAAGGCACCGTAGTAGAAGCACCGGCTGCCGCCGCTGCCCCCGTCGAGACCGCTGCACCCGAGTCTGCAGCCCCTGCCTTCACCGAAGCTCCTGCCCCGAAGGCAGAGGACGAGGAAGAAGAAGGCGTCCGCTTCGTCGATCTTGGCATCGATGGCCGCGTTTTGGCCGCGTTGCAGGATGTCGGGTACGAAAAGCCGTCCCCCATCCAGGCAGCCACCATCCCGCTGCTGCTTGAAGGCCGCGACGTCGTCGGCCTGGCCCAGACCGGTACCGGCAAGACTGCAGCCTTCGCTGTCCCCGCACTGTCCCGCCTGGCCGAGCTGCACGACCTCAACGGCCCGTCCCGCAAGACCCAGGCATTGGTCCTGGCGCCGACGCGTGAACTCGCCCTCCAGGTTGCTGAAGCCTTCACTTCCTACGCCAAGCACATTGACGATTTCACTGTCCTCCCGGTTTACGGTGGGTCCGCTTATGGCCCCCAGCTGGCCGGCCTCCGCCGCGGTGCGCAGGTTGTTGTCGGTACCCCCGGCCGTGTAATCGACCACATTGCCAAGGGCTCACTGGACCTTTCCGAACTCCAGTACCTTGTGCTGGACGAGGCTGACGAGATGCTGCGCATGGGCTTCGCCGATGACGTTGAGCAGATCTTCCAGCAGACTCCGGAAACCCGCCAGGTTGCGCTGTTCTCTGCCACCATGCCGGGCCAGATCCGCCGCATGTCCAAGCAGTACCTGAACAACCCTGCTGAAATCTCGGTGAAGTCCAAGACCACCACCGGCGCCAACACCAAGCAGCGTTACCTCCAGGTCATGGGCCCGCACAAGCTGGACGCCCTGACCCGCATCCTCGAGGTTGAAGAGTTCGACGGCGTCATCGCCTTCGTGCGTACCAAGATGGCCACCGAGGACCTGGCTGACAAGCTGAAGGCCCGCGGTTTCCAGGCTGCCGCCATCAATGGCGACATCCCGCAGCAGCAGCGTGAACGCACTGTTGACGCGCTGAAGGAAGGCCGCATCGACATCCTGGTTGCTACCGACGTCGCAGCCCGTGGTCTTGACGTTGAGCGCATCAGCCACGTCATCAACTACGACATCCCCCACGACACCGAGTCCTACGTCCACCGCATCGGCCGCACCGGCCGTGCAGGCCGTTCCGGTGACGCCATCCTGTTCATGACGCCGCGCGAGAAGTACCTGCTGCGTTCCATCGAGAAGGCCACGCGCCAGCCGGTGGAGCAGATGCACCTGCCCACCGCCGAGACCGTGAACACGCTGCGCCTGGGCAAGTTCGCCGAGCGAATCACCGAGACCCTCGAGTCCGAGGATGTTGCAGCGTTCCGCGACCTCATTTCCTCCTACGAGGAAGAGCACAACGTACCGGCCTCGGAGATCGCCGCTGCACTTGCGGTCATGGCCCAGGGCGGTCAGCCCCTGCTGGTGAAGGAACTGCCTGCAGCTCCTGAGTTCCAGAAGCGCGAGCGCTCCAAGGACGGCTTCGGCTCCCGTGGCCCGACCCGTGCACTCACCGAGGGCAACGCAACCTACCGGATCGCCGTCGGACGCCGCCAGCGCGTCATGCCGGGCTCGATCGTGGGCGCCATTGCCAACGAAGGCGGCATCTCCTCTGCACAGATCGGTGGCATCGATATCCGCTCGGACCACTCCCTGGTGGAGCTTCCGGCTGACCTTAGCCCCGAGCAGCTGCGCGCACTATCCCGCACCCGTATTGGTGGCGAACTGATCCACCTCGAGCTGGATAACGGACGCAAGCCCAGCGGCGACCGTGGCGGTTACTCCGGCGGTGGCGCAGGTGGACGTGGTGGCTACGGCGACCGCGAAAACCGTGGCGGCGGCAACTTCAAGGGCAGCGGTGGGTTCAAGAAGGACTTCCGTAAGTCCGAGGGCGGCGAGCGTTCCTCTGCCGACCGTGGTGGCCGCACCTACAGCGACCGCTCCGAGCGCACTGCAGGCAGCTTCGGCGACCGTGACCGCGGCCAGTCCAGCGGCTCGCGCTTCGGTGGCCATGGGGACGGCGCCCGCAAGCCCCGCAGCGGTGGCGAAGGCGGACACCGCGACTTCAACCGCAAGGGCAAATGGTAAACACCGCCAAGTGGTAAATACTGCCAAGTGGTAATCACTAAGTAGTCCCGTCAGGGGTCGGCTTTTGGGCCGGCCCCTGATGTGTTTAACGCTGGTAAACGGTGCGGTGGAAGGCACTCCGCCGTACGATCAAAGTGCTACGAGCCGCGTAGCTGCGAAGAGCCTGACGGTCGCAAGCTGAATGTAGGAGGGTTCCCATGGGATTGCTCGACAACTTGAAGAAGAATCTTGGCCTTGGTGAGAAGGATCACAGGGGTCAGGTTGCGCCCACCGCCCCGGAAGCTGCTGCGGACCAATCTGCTGCCGACCAGGCCGCAGAGGACGCTGCCGCCGTCGGGACTTCGAGCAAGGCCGCCGGAGAAGCTGCTGCAGCCCAGGCGGCCGAGCAGCAGGAGGCCGCCAATGCTGCGGGCGCTCAGATCGCCGGAGAGGCTGGCTTGGAACCAGAAGCCCCGGAGGTCCAGCCATTGGCCCAGCAGGCGGCTGCTGAGGCCGCTGCCGAGGCAGGACAGCGCGGTCCAGTCGCCCCACGTGTCACGGAAGTTGTGGTGGAGCCCGGCGACACCATGAGGGGTATCGCTGCACAGTTCGGTGTGGACCTCGGTGCCCTGATCGCGACCAACGCCGACACTGTGCCCAACCCGGATCTCATCTACCCCGGGCAGGTGCTTCGCCTGCCCTGATTTTGGCCGGTATCTGGATCAGGAAAACGGCCTCTGCGCAAATTGTGTCGGCGCCGTTTTTCCCCGGATTTTCGCCGATTTGTAGCTTCTGAAAACGTCCGGTAGAGTATTTACTCGTTGCCCCCCTAGCTCAGTGGTAGAGCGCGTTCTTGGTAAGAACGAGGTCACCGGATCGATTCCGGTGGGGGGCTCTGAATGAGGGCCTGTGTCAAGGCGGTTTTGACCGGCTTGACACAGGTTTTTCTCATTCGTGGCGGTGTAGCTCAGTTGGTTAGAGCGCACGACTCATAATCGTGAGGTCGGGAGATCGAGCCTCCCCACCGCTACAGAGCAAGGCCCCGCAGGTATCACCTGCGGGGCCTCTTCATTTCCCCGCCCGCGCCAACTTCCCATGTGGGACAGAATGGGTGCATGAGCCGAATCGCAATCATTGGCGGCCACGGCAAAGTGGCCCTGCATTTGTCCCGCATTCTTAGTGGCGAAGGTCACGACGTCACGTCTTTCATTCGAAATCCCAACCACGTGGCAGACGTCACGGAGACGGGCGCTGCTGCGCAGGTCCTGGACGTGGAAAACTCGACGACGGCGGAGCTCGCCCAGGCGCTGAAAGGCCACGACGCCGTGGTCTGGTCAGCAGGAGCCGGTGGCGGCAACCCGGCCAGGACGTATGCAGTGGACCGGGACGCCGCTATCCGATCCATGGACGCAGCCCAAGAGGCCGGCATTAAGCGCTATGTGATGGCGTCCTACATCGGCAGTTCAAAGGATCACGGCGTTTCCGAGGACCACCCCTTCTTCCCCTACGCGGAGTCCAAGGCCGTGGCTGATGATTACCTGCGGAGCACCGGACTGGACTGGACCGTGCTGGGACCGGGAACCCTGACGGAGGAGCCCGCCTCCGGGATGATCGATGTCAATCCAGCACACCCGGGCAATGGTACGCAGACTTCCCGTGCGAACGTTGCCCTGGTGGCGGCTGCAGTTCTGGAACTTCCTGGCACCATCCACCGGACCATCACTTTCAAGGACGGATCAGTCGACGTGGTGGATGCACTGACGGCGGAATGAAGCTGGCAGGGGATCCATGGACCCCGGGATATGTTGGTAGGTAGCTTCTGCGGGCCACGTCTGCGGTGGGCACGTACAACTTCTGGGGAAGCAGGAATATGGATCAGCTGGCACTCATTGTCGGATTGCTGCTTGCGACGGTGCTGGCTGTGGGCTTGGGGGACAGGCTTCGGCTTCCGTACCCGGTCCTGATGCTGCTTCTGGCTGTTGCGCTGACGTTCATTCCAGGCTTCCCTGAGTTGGAGATTACGCCGGAGTTGATCCTGCCGATCTTCCTCCCGCCGCTGCTTTTTGCCACCGCGCAGAAGAGTTCCTGGGCCGTTTTCCGGGTGCGTTGGCGGACGTTGCTGCTGATGGCTGTCGCTTTGGTGGTGGTTTCCACCGTAGTGGTGGCTGGTGCAGCATGGCTCATGATTCCTGGCATTGGCATCCCGGCGGCGATTGCATTGGGAGCCATGGTGGCGCCGCCGGATCCGGTCGCAGTGGAGTCAGTAGCTGGCCGCGTGCATATGCCCCGACGGCTCATCACCGTTCTGCAGAGCGAGGGCCTTTTCAATGATGCCGCCGCCATCGTGATTTTCCAGGCAGCGGTCGCCGCCACGGTGTCTGGTAGCGAAGTGGGGCCCAATGTCATCCTGCAATTTGTGATGGGTGCTGCTTTGGCGGTGGTCATCGGCATCGCCATGGGCTGGCTGACCAAGTTCATCTCCAAGCTTGTGACATCCATGGTTGCCCGCAGCGCAGTCACGCTAGTTGTTCCCTTCGCGGCATACATTCTGGCGGAAGAGCTGCACGCGTCAGGTGTGGTGGCCGTCGTCGTGACTGCCCTGGAACTGCAACGCCACGCACGGCCGCAGGACGCTGCCGAGCGCATTACGCGGACAGCCTTCTGGGATGTGGTGGAGCTGCTGGCAACCGGCCTGGCCTTCGGCCTGGTGGGCTTGGAAATCAGGCACGTTATCCGTGACGAGGGGACGGCCATTTTCGGGATGATCGGCGCGGCTGTGGTGATCTGCATCCTGGTGTTCGCCGTTCGCTACCTATGGCTCGGACTGCTTGCGCTGACCGCCCATCGGCGGCGGAATCTCCTGCAGCCAACCTCACCCAAAGAAGTACTCATCCTGACGTGGTGTGGAATGCGTGGCCTGGCAACACTGGCCCTCGCCTTGGCGCTCCCGCTGACACTGCCTGATGGCAGCGACTTCCCGGCGCGCCACGAAATCCTGGTCACCGCCTGCGCCGTGCTTCTGGCCACCTTGGTACTGCCTGGCCTGACGCTTCCGTGGCTGATGCGGGTCCTCAACGCCATGGAGGACGGTTCACATGAAAAGGACGCTGCCCGCGTGCTGGCCAAACGTGCCCAGTCGGCAGCGGTAGCGGCGCTGAAGGACCACGAGCTCATGAAGGAGCTCCCTGCGGACAAGGTGGCACTGGTCAAGGAAAAGATGCGCCGCCTCCATGCCGAGCTGCTGGATGGGACGTTGCGGAACGAGTCGGCCGCGGAGAAACGCAAACGAGGGCGTGAACTAGCCATCGCCGTGCAGACGATCGCGCTGGATGCCGCCCGCCAGGAAGTGGTGTACGCACGCAATGAGCCGGGTACCGATCCTGAGGTGGCGGACCGCGTTCTCAGGCAGCTGGACCTGCGCACCATGTCCATGCCGGAGTAGCGATTCCGGCAGCCAGGTGGCAGTCGGGTGGCAGCCGGGTGGCAGCAAAGAACCTGGAAGGGTCAGGAAGCGTCCGCGTGTTTCGGCAGTGATGCGGGGTAAAGGTCCAGTGCATGCTCTTCGACATAGTCCAAGGCATGGCGGATCGCGCCGAGGGACACAATGCCGTCGCCCAGAATGGATGTTGCCAGGCGCGGGGGAGTGAAGGTGAAGTCCGGCAACTGCTTCCCGATGTCCGGGAGCAAGGCGTGGACTGACGCTGCGACGCCGCCGGCAATAACCACAAGCTCAGGGTTGACCAATGTGCTGATGGAGCCGATGACGCGGGCCATGCGGTGCGCCACACGATCAAGGGCGATACGGGCGGCGCGGTCACCGTCCGCGGCTGCCTTGAAAACCATCTCTGCCGTCAGGGCCGCAGGATCGCCGCCACAGAGCAACCGCAGGGTCGTGCCGGAGTCATCGGCAAGGGCTTCCCGCCCCCACAGCGCAGCGTAGTGGGCGATGCCGTAGGTGTCGCCTACGCCGTCCACGTTGTCGAGGTATCCCAGTTCGCCAAAGCCACCAACTTGCCCATGGAGCAATCGGCCCGACTCGAGGATGCCGGAACCCAGGCGGTCTCCGGCGAGCATGACCACCAGGTTGTCGACTCCTTGCGCCGTGCCCTGCCACCTTTCTGCGAGGGCTGCAAGGTTGGCGTCGTTTTCGAGGAGTACCTGCCAACCATGCCGCTCGGACACAATCCGGCGGACATCAAATGACTTCCAGAATTCCTGGGCCGTGAGCACCTCTCCGTCGCGGCTGACGGGAGCGGCAACACCAACAGAAACAGCAAGAACAGAGTCAGCGGTTACGCCGGCTTTTTCCAGGGCATCCGCCGCGATCCGGTCCAGCACATCGGCGCGCTCATCGGCAGGTACGTTGTAAGCGCGGAAGGGCATCGTCACCTGGGACAAAGGTTTTCCGGCCATGTCAGCCACAATCGTGGTGATCTTGTTGGCGCCGATGTCGATTCCGAGCACGCTGGCCGCGCTGTCGTCGAAGATAAAGCGGCGTGCCGGCCTGCCTTTGACGTAGTCTCCGGCACCTCGCTGGTTTTCCAGTTCCTGCAGCCATCCGAGCCGGACAAGTTCGTCGCAGATCGAAATGACGGTGGCGCGTGAGAGTCCGGTGGAAGCCATCAGTTCCGTGCCTGTGACTACTCCCGCACCACGCATTGCCTTCAGCATCGCGCCGGCGTTGACCCTGCGTACCAGCTGTGTTGACGGCGCAGTCCCGATCACCATTGATGCTCCTTCCAGCCGCCCTTCCGGTGATAGAGCGGTCTCTCTAAATTTAGTGCATAAATTTAGATGACGACGCATTTCCACCAAAAGCTTGACCATGTGGCGCTGCTCACTAAATACTAGCGATAGGTCATAAATTTACCCCCTATCTAAACTTCGGGTTGAGCTTGACGCGACCACTTCCCCGCGGCATAGCGGCCACTCGGAATCCGCACGACGAAAGGACTATGGAGTCTGTGAAAGCTACGCGCAAGAAACGCATGGCAGCGATGGGCCTGGGGCTGGCCCTGCTGGCCGGCCTCCTCTCGGGCTGCACCGGGGACCCTGGCAAAGAGACCATCCGCTTCACCTTCAGCAAGCGGGAGGCCATCGGCTTCATGACCAAACTCGTTGCCGACTACAACGCTTCCCAGAACGAAGCCGAGGTAGTACTGGACACATCGGGCGTCGACGTCGTGTCGGCAAGTTTCGTCCGCGGCAATCCACCGGACATCGCGCTTGCAAACTACAACATGGAGACTTCCCGCTTTGTCCAGCGCGGAGCGTTGAGCGACCTGTCCGGTACCGAGGCCGCATCCCACATCCGGGAGGACCTTCAACCGCTCATGGACCAGTACGGTTCATATCCGGGTCGGACCAGTGCCCTGCCGTACTCGGTCATGGCATCCTCCGTGATCTACAACAAGGAAATCTTCGCTGCGCACAACATAGCTGTGCCGAAGACGTGGAGTGAGATGATCGCGGCGTGCGAGGCGCTGAAAGCCGCTGGCGTGACGCCCTTCTATGCCACATGGAAGGATGACTGGACCATCGCCCAAGGGTGGTTTGACTACTCGGTAGGTGGTCAGGTGGACACCATTGACTTCTTCAAGAAGCTTGCTGCCGAAGGCACGGAAGTTGGGCCGCAGTCCTCCGTGTCATTCCAGAAGGACTTCAACCAGCCGGTCGAGAAGATGCTGACGCTCGCAAAGAGCTACGTCAACAAGGATGCTGCAAGCCGGGCCTACGGTGACGGTAACCTCGCGTTCTCACAAGGCAAGGCCGCAATGTACATGCAGGGACCCTGGGCCTTCAGCGAGATCGCCAAGACCGCGCCGGACCTCAAACTCGGGACCTTTCCGCTCCCTATGACCGAGGACCCCAAGGACTTGCGCGTCCGCGTGAATGTGGACCTGGCGGCCTGGATTCCGGAGGCGTCCAAGCACAAGGACGCTGCGCGTAACTTCCTGGAGTACCTGTACCGGCCGGAGGTGATCGATGCCTACAACAAATCACAGTTGGGCTTCACACCCACCAAGGACTCTGCAAATGTCCCGGACCCCCGGATAGAGGGAATGGTGGAGTACTACGAGAATTCGCAGGTTTATCAGGGCCCATCGGTGCTGGTTCCGCGCACCATCCCGATCATGAACTACACGCAGGCAATCGTGTTCGGCGCGTCCCCTGCATCCACCCTCCGCACACTCGACGCAGATTGGGCGCGCCTGGCGTTCCGCCAGTAGTGCCGAACACAGGAAGTCAGAAACATGTCCAGCATTAGCACCTCAACCACATCCGGCCCTACCAGCCGAAGCCGTACCCGCGAAATGAAGGGCAGCAGGCGGCGGGTGGAACCGATCTTCTACTTTTTCCTCCTGCCCAGCCTCATCCTGTTCACCCTGGCCATCACGATACCGGGCATCATTGGCATCTTCTTCAGCTTCACGGACTCCATCGGAATCGGTGACTGGGAGTTCACCGGCCTGACCAACTACATCGCGATCTTTACTGACCCCGCTATCCTGCAGAGTTACCTGTTCACCTTCGGTTTCTCCATCGTCACAGTGATCGCGGTGAATGTAATCGCCTTCCTCCTTGCAGTCGGCCTGACCTCGCGCATCCGGATGAAGTCCGCACTCCGGACCATCTTCGTCATCCCGATGGTGGTTTCCGGCATCATCATCGCCTACGTTTTCAACTTCCTGTTTTCGAACTCCCTCCCGGCGGCTGGTGCCGCGGCAGGGATCCCATGGCTGGAGAGCAGCCTCCTGGCCAACCCAGACCTCGCCTGGATTGCGACTGTGCTTGTCACGGCCTGGCAGGCTGTGCCCGGGGCGCTGCTCATCTACATTGCCGGCCTTGTTGCCGTGCCCGGGGATGTCTATGAGGCCGCGGAAATTGACGGCGCGAGCAAATTCCAGCAGCTGCTGAAGATCACCCTTCCGCTGGTTGCCGGCTATGTGGTCATCAACATCATTCTCGGTTTCAAGGGCTTCCTCAATGCTTACGACATCATCGTCGGGCTGACGAACGGTGGCCCGGGAACCTCGACCAGGAGCATCGCGATGACTGTTATCGCCGGCTTCAACGGCGGCGACTACGCCTACCAGATGGCCAACGCGACCATCTTCTTCGTGGTCGCCATCCTTATCTCTCTCCTACAGCTATCGCTGACTCGCGGACGGAACGCACTCTGATGACCAAGCAAGCCACCCTCGCAATCGAAGACTCCTCCCAGGTTGAAACCGCCACCGCCCCAACCAGCCGACGTCGTTCCTCTCCAGCGGTGGAACGGGTCAACTGGTCCGGAACCACCATCCTGGTCTTGTGCACGGTTACCGTGCTCCTACCTCTCTATGTCACGGTCTCCATGGCTTTCAAGACCCAGGGGCAGGCTGTGGATGGCAATGCCTTCTCATTTCCCGCTCCATTCAGCCTCGACGGGTTCGTCCAGGCCTGGACTCTGACAAACTTTCCCGTCGGCGCCGCGATGTCATTGCTGGTGACCGCGGGGACCGTTCTTGCCACCATCGTCCTGGCCGCCTTCGCCTCGTACGCGATTGTGCGCAACTGGGAACGCCGGCTGTTCAGGTACTCGTTCTTCTACCTTCTTGGGGCGATGTTCATTCCGTTCCCGGTGGTTGCCCTGCCGCAGATCCAGCTCACGGGCCGCCTCGGGCTGGACAACCCGCTGGGCGTCATTCTTCTGGCCACAATGTTCCAACTGAGCTTCAGCGTGCTGCTATTCACCGCATTCCTCCGTTCGATTCCCATGGAACTCGAAGAGAGCGCCAGGATCGACGGCGCTACAACGTGGCAGACGTTTTGGAAGCTGATCTTCCCACTGCTGGCGCCGATGAGCGCGACCGTCGGTATCTTTGCATTCCTTTACGCCTGGAATGACTTCATGATGCCGTCGCTGATTATCTCCGATCCGGCACTGCAGACCCTTCCAGTACGGCAAAACCTGTTTCAGACCCAATTCAGCAACAACTACCACGTGTCCTTCGCGTCCTACCTGATGGCGATGGCGCCCGCAATCGTCGCGTACCTCTTCACCCAGAGGTGGGTCATGGCAGGCGTTACCCAAGGGGCCGTTAAGGGCTGACACTTGTTGACCTTCCGCACCCGGCGTTTCATACTGGTTCGGGACATAAATTTAGATTCTAAATCAAAGGAGTTTCGTGAGCACTTCCGCCACTCAGGCACCCCGTACCGACGCAGAGCGCATGGCTGATCCGAACTGGTGGCGCCAGGCGGCCGTTTACCAGATCTACCCCCGCAGCTTCGCTGATTCCAACGGCGACGGCATCGGCGACATCAAGGGCATCACGGCAAAGGTCCCGTACTTGAAGGAACTTGGGATCGACGCCGTCTGGCTAAGTCCGTTCTATCCCTCCGCACTCGCTGACGGTGGCTACGACGTGGATGACTACCGCAACGTGGATCCCAAGCTGGGGACGCTTGAAGACTTCGATGAGATGGCTGCTGCCCTCCACGCCGCGGGCATCAAGCTGGTGGCCGACATCGTGCCCAACCACTCCTCGGACCGCCACGAATGGTTCAAGGAAGCTTTGGCATCACCCAAGGGCTCCGCTGCGCGCGAACGCTACATCTTCCGGGACGGCAAAGGTGAAAACGGCGAGCTCCCGCCCTCGGACTGGGACTCAGTGTTCGGCGGACCGGTCTGGGAGCGCATTACAGAGCCGGACGGTACTCCCGGCCAGTGGTACATGCACATCTTTGCCAAGGAGCAGCCCGACTTCAACTGGGACAACCCGGAGGTCCGTGAGGACTTCCTGAAGACCCTGCGCTTCTGGTCCGACCGTGGCGTGGATGGCTTCCGCATCGACGTCGCCCACGGCATGGCCAAGGATCTCTCCGAGCCCATGCCGATGAAGGCCGATCTCGCAGCCCGGGCCCATGGCACAGATGGCTTCGTGGACGGATCACACCCGTTTTGGGACCGCGACGAAGTGCATGAGGTTTACGCCGAGTGGCGGAAGCTTTTCAACGAGTACAACCCGCCACGGACTGCCGTGGCCGAGGCTTGGGTCCACGAGTCCCGCCGTGCCCGCTATGCGAGCCCTGAGGGACTGGGCCAGGCTTTCAACTTCGACCTTCTGCAGGCCGATTTCGATGCACCTTCCTTCCGGAAGATCATCACGGAAAACCTGATCGCGGCCAAGGAAACCGGGGCTTCCTCCACCTGGGTGTTCTCCAACCATGACGTCGTCCGCCACGCCACACGCTACGGCTTGCCCAGGGGCGGTTCAGTGGCCCAGGGAACCAATACGGCCCAGGACATCTCGTCCACCAAGCCCAAGGGCCAGGACGGCAAGGGCTGGCTTCTGGCCGGAGCTCCGGCGGAAGAGCTCGACGTCGAACTCGGCTTGCGTCGTGCCCGTGCTGCCACGCTGCTGATGCTCGCACTTCCTGGTTCTGCCTACCTGTACCAAGGAGAAGAGCTTGGCCTGCGTGAAGTGACCGAAATTCCTGACTCCGAGCGGCAGGACCCGTCCTTCTTCCGCAACCCGGGAGTCGAGATCGGCCGCGATGGTTGCCGCGTCCCGCTCCCTTGGACTGCAGACGGACCTTCCTTTGGCTTCGGCGAAGATAGGGCACACTTGCCCCAGCCGGAGTGGTTCGCACGCTACGCAGTTTCAGAACAGGAAGGCGTGGAAGGCTCAACGCTGGAGTTCTACCGCAGAGCGCTTCGCCTGCGGAGCGAACTGCAGGCCGACGAGGAACTCGAATGGGTTGAGACTGGCAACCAGGACGTGCTGCACTTCAGCCGTCCGGGTGGTTGGGACACGGTAACCAACTTCGGAACCGAGCCGTTCGAGCTTCCGGCGGGGACCGTCGTCGTGAGCAGCGGACCGCTGGAAGACGGCCTGCTTCCTGCCGACACCTCTGCGTGGGTGGTCCGCGACGCTTAAGCGTTGCGGAAGAATCTGAAGACATGACTAACGCGAACGGGCGCGGGCGCCTCATTTACGGTTGCATGGGCCTGGGCGGTCCTTGGGACGGTACCTCGTACGGTGCTGCGGAGATCGAACAGGCTGCCGCAGTTATCGAGGCAGCACAAGGGATCGGCATTGAGTTGTTCGATCACGCGGACATCTACCGGAGCGGTAAGTCCGAAGCCGTTTTTGGGGAAGTCCTCGCCCGTTCACAGGGCCTGCGCGAAAAGATCCAGCTCCAAACCAAGTGCGGAATCAGGCTGGGGGAGCGTGGGCTTGATACCCACTACGACCTCAGCAGGGAAGCCATCCTGGAACGGGTCAATGGAAGTTTGAAGCGGCTCCAAACGGACTACGTGGACATCCTGCTCCTGCACCGTCCGGATCCCCTCATGGACCCACGCGAGGTGGCGGACGCCGTCGGGCAGTTGATGTCGGAAGGCAAAGTGCGGCAGCTGGGGGTGTCCAACATGTCCGGCGCGCAGATTGCGTTCCTGCAGGACGGCCTTGAGATTCCGATCATTGCCAACCAGCTGGAGATGAGCCTGCTGCGCCGGGACTGGCTGGAAAGTACGGTGCTGGTGAACCATGCAGAGGGAGTGGGCTACAGCTTCCCGCACGGGACGGTGGAGCTATGCATGGCAAAGGGGATTGAGCTCCAGGCCTACGGTTCCATGGCTCAAGGGCGCTACACGGGAGCGCCGTCCGAGGAAAAGTCGCTGGCCGAGTCGGCAACCGCTGAAATGCTTCAGCGGCTCGCGGGAGAGAAAGGCACCACGCCTGAATCGGTGCTGCTGGGGTGGCTCATGAAGCACCCGGCAGGGATTTCGCCTGTTGTGGGGACCACCAATCCTGCACGGATCGCAGCCTGCACTGATGCCGTGTCCGCGGCTGCCGATATGTCCAGGGCCGAGTGGTACGGCCTGTGGGTGGCGGCGCGGGGAAGCAACATCCCCTAAACCCAACTGAGTCGCAGTTGTGCGCGTTATGAAGCCTCAAAACGCGCTTAACTGCGACTCAGTTGGGTGACAACAGCAACACATATCCCCTCCTAGGAGACGGTCACCGGGGCCACCACCGAGTAGGTGCTCGAATCACCTTGGATGGACTGGCTGGGCTTGCCATCGATGCCCACCGGAATGTCGCCGGCAATGGTCACGCGGTTGAGCTTGCGCGGCTGGCCGTCGTAGTTGTCCGGGGCGTAGTGCTGGGTGATGCGGTTGTCGAACAAGACCACTTGGTTCGGTTCCCAGTTCACTCGGACCACATTCTCAGGACGCGTCACGTATGCCTGCAGGAGGCGGATGATGTCCTTCGATTCCGTGTTGGACAAGCCCACGATCCGAAGCCGCTGCGCGAAGCCCCCAATGAACAATCCGCGCTCGCCGGTCAACGGGTGGACGCGCACCACAGGGTGGGCGGTTTCGAACTTCAGGCGGGTGAACTCCTTACGGCGCTCCTCGGCATTCTGGTGCTCAAGGTTCTTGGGCACTGAGTAGTCGTAATCGTTGGTGTGGATGGCCCACAGGGTGTCCGCGAAGTTGCGCAGTTCCTCCGGCAGGTCCTGGTAGGCGCCGGCAGAGGAAGCGATGAGGGTCTCCCCGCCATAAGCAGGCAGATCGATGCTCCGCAACGTGGAGGCCTGCGGTGGGTTGACCACAAACGTGACGTCGGTGTGCCAGTTGTTGGCGGAGCCGTTCTCGCTGTCTACGGGCAGGACGTTTTCTTCACCTTCCACGGAAGCAACTGTGGGATGCGCCTTGGTGAGCGGGCCGAAATGGCTGGCGAACTTCACCTGTGCTTCGTCGCTCAGGATGTTGGCCTCCCGGAACACCAGGGCCTTGTGCTCATTGAGGGCCGCACGGATTTGGGAGACGGTGGGCTGGCTGAGGTCTCCGCTGATGTCGAATCCGCGGATTTCGGCTCCGATGCGGGAACCCAGCTTGGCGAACTCGAGTTTGGTTTCGGTAATGACGGTCATGGTTTCGTTTCCTTACTTGTTGTGTTGGTTGCGGCAGGTGCCGCAGTGGGTGGTTTTAGGAAGCTGCGGCGCCAACGGCGGTCCGCCAGCGCGAGAAGTGCCGTTCAAGGGCCACCAGCAGGAAGTTCACGCCGAGACCCAGCAGCGAGACGGTCAGGATGCCCGCGTACATGTCCGGGATCAGGAAGCTGCTCTGCGCGTTCACAATCAGGTATCCAAGGCCCGCTTTGGCACCCACCATCTCGGCAGCAATCAGTACCAGGATGGATGCCGTGCCGGCCATGCGGATGCCAGTGAAAATCGTTGGCACGGCGGATGGCAGGATGACCTTCTGGAAGAGGCGGAAACTGTTCAGGCCCAACGAGCGCGCGGCCCGGATGAGCAGCGGATCCACGGTTTTCACGCCCGCAATCGTGTTGAGCAGCACCGGGAAGAAAGCCGCGTAGGCAACGATGCTGATCTTGGATTCCTCGCCGATGCCCAGCAGCAGGGTGAACACCGGCAGGAGGGCCAGCGCGGCCGTGTTGCGGAACAGTTCCAGCAGGGGGTTGAGGACTGCGTTGAGCCGGCCGTACCAAGCGATCAGGAGCCCCAGCGACACACCTGCAACGAGCGCTGCGCCGAAACCGGCTACGGACCTGGTCAGGCTGGCCGCGATGTGGCCTTGGATGGTTCCCGCTTCGAAAAGCTTGCCCCACGCCAGCAGCACGTCATGCAACGGTGGGAGGAACACCCTGGTGGACGGACTGGCCAGATACGTCGGGCCGAGTTCCCACAGTGCCAGGAAGGCCAGGATTGCGGTGGACTTCCACACGCCTGAACCGGCTGCTGCGGTAACCCTGCGCACGGTAGCGAGCAGCGGCGTCGTGCGTGCCCGTGAGCCCCTCGATGCGGAAGGTTCGACGGCGGGGCTTGGGTGTGGCGCGGTGCTCGCCTGAGGCGCCGCTTCTGTTGGCGCGAGCGTGGTGGTCATCAGGCAGCGCTCCTTTCAGTGATGGTGGTGGCGGGCTCGTCCGGGGCGCTGCCGTCCGGGAGGATCTTCCGGTGTCCGGCGTCCTGCGCCCTGCGGACCTCGTCGTGCAGCAGCGTCCACACCTCGTGCCGATGCTCCACGAAGGCCGGGTTGGAGCGGATGTCGTCATCGCCGTCGCGGTCGGGGATATGGATGTCCACGATTTGCTTCAGCCGGCCAGGGCGGGCGCTTAGCACGGCCACGCGCTCGCCGAGGTAAACGGCCTCGTCAATGCCGTGCGTGATGAACACGATGGTCTTTCCGGTGGCCTTCCAGATGCGCAGCAGTTCGTCCTGCAACTGCTCGCGGGTCTGAGCGTCCAAAGCCGCGAAGGGCTCGTCCATCAGCAGGACGTCGGGCTCGTAAGCCAGGCTGCGGGCAATCGCAACACGTTGCTTCATGCCCCCGGAGAGTTCATGGGGATACCGATCTTCGAAACCGGCCAGTCCCACCAGTGCCAAGTACTCCCTGGCCTTGGCTGCCCGTTCGCGCCGGTTCAATTTCCTGCCGCCGGGCCCTGTTCCTTCCAAGCCAATCGAAACGTTGGCCGAAGCCGTCCGCCACGGGAACAATGCGTACTGCTGGAACACCACAGCGCGGTCCTTGCCGGGTCCGGTGACGGGTTTGCCGTCTACCAGAACCTCGCCCGACGTCGGCGTTGAGAGTCCGGCGAGCAGGTCCAGCAGCGTGGTCTTGCCGGACCCGCTGGGCCCCACCAGGGTGAGGAACTCGCCGTCTTGGACGTCCAGGCTCAGGGAATCGATGGCCGTGAGGGTGGTGGCAGCAGCGGACTTCGTAGCCCGGACCGTGAATTGCTTGGTGACATTGCGGAGGCTGATTTTCGCTGTCATGGCTATCCCTTCTTCGCGAGCTCGTTGAAGTCGTTGGTGTAGTACTTGGACGGCGTGAGCTTGTCCTTCACGATTCCGGAAGAGTTCAGCCACCCCTCCCAGCGGGTGAAGTCCTTGTCCCGGATCACGCCGGAGTCGGGAACGCCAGGGCTCTTCCAGAACTTCAGGTTGGCCGTGTTCTCATTGCGTCCGCGGTTTTCGATGATCTTGGTGAAGCGGGCAATGACTTCGTCCCGTGGTGTTTCTGCTGCCCATTTGATGGCTTTGGCAACGCCGCTGGTGAATGTACGCGTCGTGTTCGGGTTCTTTTCGATGAAGTCGCTCCGGAGCACGATCTGGCCGCCTGCAAAGTTGCCGAACAGCTGCACATCGCTGAACAGCGAACGTAGTCCGCCAGCCTCGATGGCATGGTCCTGCAGCACGCCGCCGAGGGTTCCCGCGTCCACTTGGCCGCGGCGGATGGCTTCCTCAGTGTCGTTCGGTGCCAAAGGGACGAGCTGGACCTGCTTGATCTCATCCGGGCTGAGCCCGTTCTTGGTCAGATAGCTGTTGATGACCGCTTCGTGGTGTGCGCCGAGTGTGTTCACCGCGATCTTCTTGCCGATCAGGTCGCGGGGTCCCTTGATGGAGCTGTCCGCCTTCACGTAGTAGCCGCTGAAGGTCTTCTCGTCCGAGCCGTAGTAGTTGACCACAGCCTTCACGGGCGCGCCTGCTTCGATCAGCTTCACCACGGCTCCGGAGAACGCACCGCCGAAGTCGGTCTGGTTGGTGGCTGCGGATTGGATGTCCTGGGGGCCGCTGGTGGTGTTGCCCACCCAGTTCAACTTCAGGTCGCCCAGGTATCCGAGGTCTGCAGCAAGTTCGGGGAAAGTCACGTTGTTGGCGGAGCCTTGGTACCGGAGTTCCTTGACCTCGTTGCCGGCTTGGTTGGCCTGACTTTGTCCGGCTTCGGCTGCACCGCCGCAGCCGGACACCGTCAGCGCTAGTACGACGGCGGCCGCGACGCTCAGCAGGGGCAGATGCAGTTTCATGGGAGCTACTTTCGAGTGGTTTGGTGTGTTGGGGGAGCCATACGTTCACTGGCTTGGGAACGATGTAAGCCCATTCAGGCGGCCGGTTGAAAGTGGAGCGGTCATGGTGGGAAACGGCGGGAAACGCGGTGAAACAGCGGGCAACGGGGCGCAACGCGGGGCCACGAAAAGCAACGGACGGACAATCCAAGGCGCCGTGTTGAGCAGCATGAAGAACGTGTTGAGCCCTGTGACGAACAGCGACGGGTGCGCCGGAATTGACTGGTGCTTGCCGCCGTCGGACGGTCATACTGCGTGAGGGGACAGTCATAAGGGCTTTAGTTCGTATTGATCCTCACAACCGGGCGGATTTCTTCGCACTGCGGGGCGCTTGGCGGATACGGTAGATACATGACGTCTAGCATCGCCGCCGAATCCATTCGGCCTACCCGCAATATTCCCGCCGATATCGCCCGTTCCTGGCTCCTTGTGAACGCCATGAAAACGGAACTTTTTGACGAATCCGCGGCCTCACGGGCAGATGCCATCATCCTTGACATCGAAGACGCCGTGGACCCTTCCCAGAAGGACGCAGCCCGCGAGAATGTTGTGAACTGGCTAAGGTCCGGCGGTCAGGCCTGGGTCCGCATCAACGATGCCACCAGTAAGTTCTGGGCCGACGACCTCGCCGGCCTGCGCGGCACCCCGGGCCTGCTCGGCGTGATGCTCGCCAAGACCGAGTCCGCGGACCAGGTCACCGAGTCCTACCACCGCATGGACGGCAAGACTCCCGTAATTCCGCTGGTCGAGTCTGCCCTCGGCATCGAGGAAGCCAACCACATTGCCCGCGCCCAGGGTGCGTTCCGCCTGGCTTTCGGTTCCGGCGACTTCCGCCGCGACACCGGCATGGCCGCCACCCCCGAGGCCATGGCCTACCCGCGTGCCAAGCTCGTGGTAGCCAGCCGCGTGGGCAACCTGCCGGGCCCCATCGACGGCCCCACAGTCGGCACCAACCACCCCATCCTGCGCGAGCAGACCGGCATCACCGTGACCATGGGCATGACCGGCAAGCTCTGCCTGGCCATCGACCAGACCACCGTGATCAACGAGGTCATCAGCCCCACGCCGTCCGACGTCGCATGGGCCACCGACTTCATGAACGACTTCGAAGCCAACGGCCGGGTTATCCGCGATGGTTCGGACCTCCCGCGCCTTGGCCGCGCCGAGAAGATCATGAAGCTCGCAGTTGCCTTCGGGGTCCAGCCTTCCCTGTAGCCATGCTGGTCCACGGCGTAGCTTGGGACTCCTCTTCACCGGCACTGAGGTTGTTCTCGCCTGACGGGGAGTTCACCGGGGTTGCGTTGGCCCAAGGTTTAACGTTGGGCTTGCGCGTGCTTCCCGGGGTGTGGTGCCTTGGCCATACCAAGGTCCATGGGCCGGGGGAGCGCACTCATGTTCCTTGCCGTAGCGGCTCACCGGCCGAGCGCGGGAAGCAATGCGGGGCCTGCTTTGCCCGGGACGATTCCCGGCTCATGCACGACTTCCACCGCGGCGGGTCCGTGCCCACTGGCCTGCGTTCTTACCTCATGCAACCCCATTGGCTGTACGTTGCAACGTTCGCAAATGGTGCCACCAAGGTTGGTACCGCCTCAGCTCCGCGTAAGTGGAACCGGCTGGCCGAGCAGGGTGCCGTTCACGCTTCCTATGTTGCCCATGCCGAGGACGGTCGTGTCGTTCGAGTGCTCGAGGATCTTGTGACACGCGAGCTTGGGCTCGTCCAGCAGGTCCGTTCCGCAGCCAAGGCGGCATCGCTTGTTGAGCCGCGCCCCGGCGTCGAACTCGTGGCCACCAACCGCCGGCATGCCGCACAGGTGCGTGAGTTGCTGGGCGGACTCGCCATGACCGGTTTCGCCCTTGTGGAGGAAGAGTGGAAGCGGCCGGTTTTGGCAGACCAGCTCTGCACCGCGCGTGCGGAGGGTGGCCTTCGCCACCCATATCCGGCAACGTTCGACGGCGGCGGGCATGGCCTGCGGGTCCGCTCGCTTTCCGGTGCCATCGCCCTGGCCGGGCTGCCTGATGTTTCCGGGAACGAGGTTCAGGGAAGTTTCGTGGCAGACCTGGGCGCCTTGAAAGGCCGAAAGATCGAGTTCGGCCCCCACGTCACGGAAATCCCTGCGCTGCAGGACTCGTTGTTCTAGCTCCGTGTGGGGCCTGTTGTGCGTGCTATTTGTGGGTTTTGGGGCGCAGAGCGGGCCTGCAACGCGCACCGGTAGACTTGGACGGTGCTGAACGAATTCTGGGCCACCTCGTCCACCGCCTACAAGACGCTGGTTTTCAGCGCCATGGGGCTGATCGCCGTCGGACTTGTACTCTCCATCGCGGGTAACACGTCCGGCAACCAAGGCCTGGCCATAGCCTCGCTGCCCGTGATCGGCCTCGGGTTGGTGCTCCACGTGACCGGGCTCGTGGTCCGCGGCCAGAAGATCCGTAAGAGCTACAAGAAGTAGTCACCGCACCACTCACAGTCCGCGGGCCCGATAGGGTTGGACCATGAGTATCAATCCGGACCTGCAGGGCCGAAGCTACCCTGCCGCAGAGGTTTACGACGTCGGCCGTGAAAAGATCCGCGAGTTCGCGAAGGCCGTCAAAGCCAGCAACCCCGCGCATTTCGATGTTGAGACGGCACGGGCCATGGGCCACAGCGATCTCGTTGCTCCGCCAACGTTCGCCATCATCGTGGCCCAACGAGCCGACGCCCAGCTTGTGGAGGACCCCGAGTCCGGCATCGACTTCTCCCGCGTGGTGCACGCGGACCAGCGCTTCACCCATCACCGGCCGATTGTTGCCGGGGACCGGCTCGTGGCTGAGTTGCACGTGGACGGAGTCCGCGCCATGGGCGGCGGTGCCATGATCACGACGCGTTCGGAGATCTTCGCCCTCAACGGCGATGACCGTGAAAAAGTAGCCACCACCACCTCGTCCATCCTGGTCCGCGGAGAGGGACAGTAACTATGAGCCCCAAATTCGAAGAACTGACGGTCGGCCAGGAAATCGGCACCCGCAGCATTGAGGTCACCCGCCAGGACCTGGTGAAGTATGCAGGCGCTTCCGGCGATTTCAACCCGATCCACTGGAATGAAGCCTTCGCAACGTCCGTTGAATTGCCCGGCGTGATCGCCCACGGGATGTTCACTATGGGCTCCGCAGTGCAACTGGTCAGCGACTGGGCAGGCGACCCCGCCGCCGTCGTCGATTACCAGACGCGCTTCACCAAGCCCGTTCTGGTCACCGACACCACCGGAACCGATGAAGCCGGTGCCGTCATCGACGTCACCGGTGTTGTGGGAGCGCTCGACGCCGAGGCCGGCACCGCGCGCATCGATCTCACCGTAGTCGCAGCCGGGCAAAAGGTCCTGATGAAATCCCAGGCAGTCGTGAAGGTCTCTTGAACCAACTGAACACCTCCCGTCGGCGTGCCACCGCGACTCAGATGTCGCAGTGGCGCGCCGCTGTTTTGGCCTCCTATGCGGCAAGCGGCCTGGCTTTCGCCACCTGGGTTTCCCGCCTCCCTGCCATCCGCGACGGACTGGACCTCACCCCGGGCGGCATCGGGCTGTTGCTGATGTGCATGACCGTAGCCTCTTTCATTTCGATCTCGGCATCCGGCCTGATCGTGCTGCGGCTGGGTCCCAAGCTGACTACCCGGATTGGGAGCAGCATGGTGGGGGCAGGCCTCGCCGCCGTTGGCTTTGGCAGTTCGATCGTGGGGAATCCGCTGGTAGTGGCCGCCGGGCTGGTGGTGGTCGGCCTGGGCACGGCCAGTTGGAACACCGCTTCCAACGTGGAGGGGGCCGCGCTTGAGCGTGCACTGGACCGGCACATCATGCCTCGGCTGCACGGTGCCTTCAGTTTGGGAACCGTGGCGGCTGCCGGTTTCGGTGCCTGGGCAGCAGCCGTGCACATGCCTGTGTTCTGGCATTTCCTGATATCAGGAGCGGTAGTTGCTGCATCCGTTGTGACCGCCGGATTCTGGTTCCGCGCCGAGAAGGAGGGTCCGGCTCCGCGGAACTATCGTCCGGACGGGCGGGACACTTTCGACGACCCGTCTACAGGCCCGTTGCCCGTGATCACGCCGGAACCCGTACCGCTGGACAACAAACGCCTGGTTGCCCTGGCCTGGCGCGATCGCCGCACGCTGTTGATTGGCGTACTGGTCCTCGGGTTGGCCCTCGCTGAGGGCGCCGCAGGGGACTGGGTGGCCCTGGCTTTGGCCGATGGCTACGGGCAGACCGACGCCGCGGGTGCCGTCGGCTACGGCCTGTTCGTGACCTTCATGACCATCGGTCGGTTTGCCGGAACCGTCATCCTGGACCGTTTTGGCAGGGTGGCGGTGATGCGCTGGTGCTCGGCCATCGCCGTCGTGGGCCTCGCGCTCTTCGTCTTTTCCCCGGTTCCGTGGATGGCGTTCGTCGCTCTGGCGGTGTGGGGGCTCGGTGCCTCCCTTGGCTTCCCTGTAGGGATGTCCGCTGCCGCGGATGATCCCGTACATGCCGCCGCAAGGGTGTCGGTGGTTTCGACCATCGGTTACGGCGCATTCCTTTGCGGACCACCGCTCCTTGGATTGCTGGCCGAACACTTTGGCATCCTGCACTCCCTTTTGGCACCCCTCGTACTGTTGGTCATCAGCTTCTTCCTGGCTCCGGTGTCACGCAAGCGGCCCGCTGCGTCAGTACAGGCCGCCAATCCCCGTTAGGCTTGATTGGTGACCCAGACGCTGCTTTCCGAACTGACCACAGCCGCCGTCGGCGGACCCGCGGGAAACCTCGTGGAGGCCCGCACCGAGGCTGAAATCATCGACGCCGTGCGGTCCGCTGACGCTGCAGGGGAGAAGCTCCTCATCATTGGCGGTGGCTCCAACCTGCTGATCTCGGACGAGGGCTACGCCGGCACGGTCCTGAAGATCGCGTCCCAGGGCTTCACCGTGAACTCCGAGGACAGCTGCGGGGGCGTGTCCGTGGTGGTCCAGGCCGGCCACAACTGGGATGCCCTGGTGGAACATGCGGTGCTGCACGCGTGGTCGGGCATCGAAGCGTTGTCAGGCATCCCCGGCGCCACAGGAGCCACCCCGGTCCAGAACGTGGGCGCATACGGGTCGGATGTCTCGCAGACCATCGCTGCGGTCCGTACCTGGGACCGCGAACGCAATGCGGTTCAGACGTTCACCAACTCAGAACTTAAATTTGGCTACCGCGACTCGATCCTGAAGCAGACCACGGTTGAGGGCTCGCCGCGCTACGTTGTGCTGACTGTTGAGTTCCAATTGCCCCTGGGCCGCATGAGTGCGCCCATCCGCTACGCAGAACTCGCACGGGTGCTTGGCGTGGAACCCGGAAAGCGCGCCTACTCCAACGATGTCCGCCGCGAAGTCCTGCGGCTCCGTGCCTCCAAGGGGATGGTTCTGGACTCTGATGACCGCGACACGTATTCCACGGGCTCCTTCTTCACCAATCCGATCGTCCCCGCCGAACGCGCCGCCGAACTGCCGGACAGCGCGCCGAAGTATCCTGCCGGTGCTGACGGATTGGTCAAGCTCTCCGCTGCCTGGCTCATCGACCACGCAGGATTCGGCAAGGGGTTCGGCCTCGAAGAATCCAGCGTTTCGGGCGGCCGGGCATCCCTGTCCACCAAGCACACGCTGGCCATCACCAACCGCGGCTCAGCCTCGGCAGCGGATATGGTGGCGATCGCGCGCGAGGTGCGTGCCGGCGTCGTGAATCGCTTTGGCATCGAGCTGCACCCGGAACCGCTGCTTATTGGCGTTAAGCTCTAGCAACGCTCAGCGCGTGCGTCGCTCCGCGATGGGCAGCACTTTGTTGAGAAGCAGGAAGGTCAGCCCGCAACTGACCGATCCAAGCAGGAAGATCTGGCTGAACGCAATACTTTGGGGCGAAGGGCCGCTCGGCATGAAAAGGCCCGCCGTGGCGAAGCCGACCAAGCCGAGGAGCATCACAATGGCGCCCAGCAGGAAGCTGCGGACCTGGGCTGCTGCCGCCGGATAGAACCAGGGCTCGGGGGCGTCGTCACCGCGATCAGCAACTGGTTGGCTGGCCGCAGCGGTACCGATGAGCAGCGCGGCTGCGGCCGTGGCAACCAGCCCTGCCGTCTGGATACCCTGCATGGCGGGGGAGAGGCTAACTCCGGTACCAACTGCCACGATCAACCCGGTTCCAAGCCCGACGACCGTGCAACACCAGCCAGCGGCAGCCAACCACCGGCTGAGCGGCCGCACAAGCGGAGCAAGATCACCAAAGAGCATGGATCCATCCTAGGAAACGCTGCTGGAAGGCTGCTGGGAGGCGTTGCAAGGTTTCCTGTACCGGCGGCCCCTCTTAGGATGAAGCATGCCTGAAACCCACCCGCGTTCAGTTGCTGTTACCCCACGAGTCATGGGCCGCCTGCGACTTGCCAGCCAAGGCCTGCTCAATGGGGGTTTTACCTCTGTGCCGGACGCGGTTCGTTGGATGACCGCCATGCAGGCACAGGATCTGGGGTCTGCCTTATGGGCCGTAGGGCAGCGCGTCCCGGGATCGGCCGCGTCCGATGTCCGCGGAGCCATTGATGCAGGGACCGTGGTCCGCTCATGGCCAATGCGGGGAACACTGCACCTTCTGGCCCCCGAAGACCTCCGGTGGATATTGGGTATCACCAGCGAGCGGCTCATGAACATGGTGGCAGGCCGTCACCGCGAGCTCGGCATCACGGCTGACGACATCAGCCACTGCCGTGACATCGCACTCAAAACCATAGAGACCATCAGGACAGCGGAGGGCGGACGCGGCGCCACCCGCGAGCAACTCTTCGCCGCGTTCGAAGAAGCAGGCCAGGTGACCAAGGCCCAACGTGGCATCCACCTGATCGGGAGCCTGTGCCAGCGTGCGTGGCTCGTCCAAGGACCCATGGCCGGAACGAACCGAAAGATGGGGGTCCAGCAGTTGTTCGTGGCGTTCGACGAGTGGATCAAGGATTCGCGGGATCTTGATCGTCAGGAAGGAATTGCCGAGCTCTTGTTCCGCTACGTTCGCAGCCACGGGCCCGCGACCGTGAAGGACTTTGCCTGGTGGAGCCAGGTGCCGCTCGCGGAAGCGCGCAGGGGCCTCGCCTCGGTTCAAGATCGACTGGTGGAGCTGCCGTTCGGCGGTACCAGCTATTGGCTTTCGCCGGAGACAGCTGCACTGCTCGACGACGGCGTCCCCGGCTCGCGCACGCTGCTCGCTCTTCCGGGCTTTGATGAATTCCTGCTCGGTTACCAGGACCGGAGCCTTGTCCTTGCGCCCGAGCATGCCGAATTAGTGGTACCCGGCAAGAACGGAGTGTTCAAACGCATCATCGTGGCCGGGGGAGAAGTTGTGGGAACTTGGGCCAGGACCGGCAACGGCAAGGCCCCTGGCGTTGTTCCTGAGCCTTTCTCCGGAGAGCTGGGCCCGGCCGCGGAGCGTTCGTTCCGGGCGCAGGGGCGGGCCTACCTGAAGTTCATGGCGGGCTGAGCCCTGCCCTTGTCCCAAACCCGTTGCTTGGCCGCTTTTAAGTGGTTGGCCAACAACGGATAAGCGGCTTGGCAACGAAGTTGTCCACATCCGGTGCCCCAGCCCTGCCGGTACGCGTACGTGTTGGCCACGATGGTCCCATGCAACTGCGAAAGCTCGATGCCCTGATCACCGCACACTGGCCGGGAACCCCCGTGGCCTCGACTCCCGAGCTTGTTGGCTGCGGGCTTGGCGATCGCGTTCTCACGGCTGGTGTCCGCAATCGAAAGCTCCTCAGGCTGCGGCGGGGTGCGTATGTGCGCATGGATCAATGGCGCCGGAGCAAACCTTGGGAGCAGGACCTTCTGCGGATCCAGGCCCACCATTGCAGCACTACGGGCGGGAGTATCTACAGCCACATTAGCGCCGCCCGCCTGCACGGTTGCCACGAGTGGGAAGGTGGGCCGTTGGTGCACGTGACCACGCCCTTCTCACCGGCCCAGGCCAGTTCAGGAAGCGACGTCGCAGCCCATGCCGGGGGCCTGGTCCCTGATGAGATTGTTGAGGTGCAGACGCCATGGCAGCGGCCCGTGCGGACCACGAGTCTCGAGCGCACGGTGGTGGACTGTGCCCGGACGCTGGACTTTGATCGAGCGGTTGTCATTGCCGACCATGCCCTTCGACTCGGCGCCGATCCCCGGAAGATGCAGGACTATCTGGACAACGGCAGGACCACCCGTGGCGGCCGCCGCCTGCGCCGGGTCCTGGAGTTTATGGACGCAAGGTCCGCACTCCAAGCCCAGGGGTGGAAAGTGGTTCGGATCGAATGGGACGATCTCAGCAGGCCTTGGGACGTCGACCGCAAGCTCAGGGAGGCGCTGGATGGATCACGGGTAGAACGTAGAAAACCCGCTGTTCCGTTGCCGGGCAGCAACGGAACAGCGGGTCAGCGACGAAATAGCGGCGACGGGGCCTAGAGCTTGCCCGTCGCGATGTTGAGCATCCGGCGCAGCGGCTCAGCTGCACCCCAAAGGAGTTGGTCGCCCACAGTGAAGGCGCTGATGTACTCGGGGCCCATTTCAAGCTTGCGGATACGGCCAACGGGAATGTCCAGGGTGCCGGATGCGGCAACCGGGGTCAGGTCCGCCATGGAGGCTTCCTTGGTGTTCGGAACAACCTTGGCCCACTCATTGTCCTTGGCCAGGAGGTTCTCGATCTCCGTGACGGAGAGGTCCTCGCGCAGCTTGAGCGTGAGGGCCTGGGAGTGGGAGCGCATGGCGCCGATGCGGATGCACAGGCCGTCCATGGCAATGTGGTCCTTGCCCGCGGTGCCTTTGCCCGTGCCGAGGATCTTGTTGGTCTCCACCCCGGCCTTCCACTCTTCCTTGGACTGGCCGTTGCCGAGGTCGGCATCGATCCAGGGAATCAGCGAACCGGCCAGCGGAACGCCAAACTGGGTAGCGTCAACGCCAGTGCGCTGGGCAGCGAGGACCTTGTGGTCGATCTCCAGGATGGCCGAGGCCGGATCCTGCAGTTCGCTGCTGACCTCGTTATTGAGGGTGCCGAACTGGTTCAGGAGCTCGCGCATGTGGCGGGCGCCGCCACCTGAAGCTGCCTGGTACGTCATGGAAGTGCCCCACTCGACCAGGTTGTTCTTGAACAGTCCGCCGAGACCCATGAGCATGCAGGAAACCGTACAGTTGCCGCCGATGTAGTCCTTCACGCCGCCGGACAGGCCGGCGTCGATGACGTCGCGGTTGATGGGGTCCAGCACGATGATCGAGTCATCATTCATGCGCAGCGTGGAGGCGGCGTCGATCCAGAGGCCATCCCAGCCGCGGCTACGGAGTTCGCCATGGACCTGCTTGGTGTAGTCGCCGCCCTGGGCGGTGACAATAATCGGCAGCTTGGCAAGCGTCTCAATATCGAACGCGTCCTCGAGCTTGCCGGCCCCGTCAGCAAAGGAAGGGGCGGCACCCCCTGCGTTCGAGGTGGAGAAAAATACCGGGTTGATGTTGGCGAAGTCGTTCTCTTCCTGCATGCGCTGCATCAGGACGGAGCCGACCATGCCACGCCAACCGACCAGTCCAACGGACGGATTAGCTGCTGTAGTCATTCACCCAGTCTAAACTTTCGGAGCACAGTGCCGCTGTTGGTTACGTCACGCACGCAAAGCACGACGCCGGTACTCGCCACAGCGGTGCGCCAGCGGGCCATGGGGCCTAGGTTCCGGCGTCGGGCTCCTGCAGCAGGACGGCCTTGCGCTTGCGCAAGGCAAAGAACGCACCGAACGTGAAGACCTGCGTGACCACTATCAAGACGATGATGCCGACAATGCGGTTTCCGCCAAGGATCATGGTCAGCCCCACGATGGCGGAGATCAGCGCGAAAAGCGGCAGCAACATATAACCCAGCACGAACAATGTTTCAGGTTTCTTCAGCATGCAGGCGTTCCTAGCTTTCCGTCCGGCGCCATGTGGTGAACCGGTATTGTGTGCCGTTTTTGGCGGTCAGCCAGCCCTCGGCCGGCGCAACAGTGTCAAAGGTCCAGTCGTCGCCCAGTTCAGGCGCGAACGTATCGCCGTCGAAGTCGGCATCGATGATGGTGACGACCGCGACGTTGGCAATTCCCATGGACTGTTCGAAGATCTCGCCGCCGCCGACGATCCAGACCTTCTGGCCGCCCGGCGCGAACTGGGATTCCAGCAGGGCTGCGTCCAGCGAGGAAACCACGACGGCGCCCTCGGCCTCCGGGGTTGAAGCCCACTTTGAGTTGCGGGTCACCACAATGTTGGTGCGCCCTGGCAGTGGCCGGTACTTGTCCGGGAACGACTCCCAGGTCTTGCGGCCCATGATCACTGGGTGGCCTGTGGTTAGTTGGCTGAAGTGCTTCAGGTCCTCGGGCAGGTGCCACGGCATGGAGCCGTCCTTGCCGATGACGCCGGACTGCGTTTGGGCCCAGATCAAGCCGATACCGGTCATTTTGGCTGCCGTTTCCTGGGTGAAGATCACTCCGGGGAGCGGGGCGGGCGTTTCCTGGCCGGGGTTGTCTTGGATGCTCATACCGCGATCGGCGCCTTGATAGTGGGGTGGTGGCGGTAGCCCACAACCTCGAAGTCGTCCAAGGTGTAGTCGAAAATCGAGTCCGGCTTGCGGAGGATTTTCAGTTGTGGATACTCGTACGGTTCGCGGCTGAGCTGCTCGCTGACTTGCTCCACGTGATTGTCGTAAATATGGACGTCGCCGCCTGTCCAGACGAACTCGCCAGGCTCCAGGCCCAACTGCTGGGCGACCATGCACGTCAGCAAGGCGTAGGAGGCGATGTTGAAGGGAACGCCCAGGAACGTGTCCGCGGAGCGCTGGTACAGCTGGCAGGACAACTTGCCGTCCGCCACATAGAACTGGAAGAGCGCGTGGCAGGGCGGAAGCGCCATGTCCTTGAGCTCGGCCACGTTCCACGCGGACACGATGTGTCGCCGGGAATCCGGGTTGGCAGACAGGTTGGCCATGAGCTCGGAGATTTGGTCGATGTGCCCACCGTCGGGCGTGGGCCAGCTGCGCCACTGCACACCGTACACGGGGCCGAGTTCGCCATCCGCATCCGCCCATTCGTCCCAGATGGAAACGCCTTGGTCCTGCATCCACTTCACGTTCGAATCGCCACGCAGGAACCACAGGAGCTCCACCGCCACGGACTTGAAGTGGACCCGCTTGGTGGTGATGAGCGGGAAGCTCTTGGCAAGATCGAACCTCAGCTGGCGACCAAAAACACTTCGGGTTCCGGTTCCGGTGCGGTCGGACTTGTGCGTGCCGTTGGCCATGACGTCGCGCAGGAGGTCTTCATACGGGGTGGGGATGCTCACGAGTCCAGCTTACTTCGTTCAGCCAAGCCACCCCGTAGCAGATCGATGAGTGTCTCATCACCCAACCCAGCCTCCCGCGTCGCTGTCATTGTTACCGTGGCAGGCCAGGCGCCTGTGGCTAGTCGTCGAAAGGCCTGACCTGTTCCACCGACACAATCTTCCGTTCTGATCCCCTGGCGACCTGGCAGACGATGACCTCGCCCGGCGAAAGGAAGGGATCGGACGTGGGCAGCAGGCCCCGCAAAGCCGCGGACATGTGCTGGCCTAATTGCTTCAGCACTGTGGGCAGCGCGGGCCGGTGCGTGCAAACAGCGATTGGCACCTGTTTATCGAACAAGGCCTCCACCGCGGCAGCAGTCTTCTTGGGTGAGCGGTTGTGGTTGTGCTCGGTAAGGGCTTCAACAAGCTTTACCTTGGCTCCGCTTGCCTTTGCGTACGGTGCAATGGTTGCCACGCAGCGGGTCCACGGGCTGGTAACAATCCGTTGTGGCTTCCACACTTCCAACAGGCGCTGGACGGCCGCGGCTTGGCGTTGCCCAGTAGCAGCCAGAGGACGGTCGCCTTCAGCCTTGGTCCACGAGGAGCGGGGCTTTGCCTTTGCATGGCGGATCAACACGAGCGGCCACGTATCGAGTTCCCCCCGGATGTGGGCCTTCTCCAGGTACTCAAGGGGCTCTACATCCGTGGGGTTGCTCAGGAAAGACGCAGCCCTGTCCGGGCTGCACCACATGACGCTGTCCACTTCCTTGCCATCGGGCCGAAGCTGTTCGCCGTTGACCCGGACCGCCCAATAGTGCACAACTTTCAAGCCGGCGCTGACGTGGTAATGAATGGGTGGCAACGGAACGCCGAGGGAACTGTGAAGTCCGATCTCTTCGCGCACCTCCCGTACGGCGCACTGCGGAACTGTCTCGCCGGCGTCGAGCTTTCCTTTGGGCCAGGACCAATCGTCGTAGCGTGGCCGGTGGATCAGGAGCACCTCAAGGGCGCCCTTCTGAAGTCGCCAAGGAATGGCGCCGGCCGCAACGACGGCCACCCGTTCACCGGGATGGTCCGTCTGATCCGCCACGGGGGTATCGCTTTTCAACTCGTTCCCTACCGCCGGGCCGCTGCACGCTGGCGGGACCGGGAAGCCAGTAGCCAGGACTGCATGTCCAGCAGGGGTGTGCCGTCCTCGTCAAGGTGGTGCCTGGTCCAATGGCCCTGGTTGTCCAAGTGCCAACTAGCGGTGCCGTCGTCCACATAACGGTTCATGAGGTCCACGACCGTAGCGGTGTCTTCCTTGCTGGCCAACTGGACGAGCGCTTCAACACGGCGGTCCAGGTTGCGGTGCATCATGTCTGCGGAGCCGATGTACACCACGGGATCTCCACCGTTGGCAAAAGCAAAGACGCGCGAGTGTTCCAGGAACCGGCCGAGGATGGAGCGGACCGTAATGTTTTCGCTCAGTCCCGGTACACCGGGGCGGAGGGAGCAGATGCCACGGACCACCACGTCCACCTTCACTCCTGCCTGTGAGGCACGGTAAAGGGCGTCGATGATGGCTTCGTCCACCATGGAATTGACTTTTATCTGGACCCGGGCAGGAACGCCAGCGCGGGCGTTGCGGATCTCCGCTTCGATCCTTTCGATCAGGCCGGCACGGACGGAACGCGGCGCCACGAGCAGCCGCTTGAACGTGGACTTCGGCGCGTATCCGGAGAGCTGGTTGAACAGCTTGGACAGGTCTTCGCCCACTTGCTCGTTCGCGGTGAGCAAGCCGAGGTCCTCGTAGTAGCGGGCCGTGCGCGGGTGATAGTTGCCCGTGCCGATGTGGCAATAGCGGCGCAGGCCGTCCACTTCCTGCCGAACCACCAGTGACAGCTTGCAGTGGGTCTTCAGGCCCACAATGCCGTACACGACGTGCACGCCTGCTTGTTCCAGCTTCCGGGCCCACGAGATGTTGGCCTGCTCATCGAATCGTGCCTTGATCTCGACGAGTGCCAGGACCTGCTTGCCGGCCTCGGCAGCATCGATCAAAGCGTCAACGATAGGGGAGTCGCCCGACGTCCTGTACAAGGTTTGTTTGATGGCCTGGACCTTGGGGTCCGCGGCAGCCTGTTCCAGGAACGCCTGAACCGACGTGGAGAACGAGTCGTACGGGTGGTGGAGCAGGATGTCCCGGCGCCGCATGGCGGCGAACACGTTGGCTGCCTTGGACGTTTCGGATTCGTTGAGGTACCGGGACGTGTGCGGAACATGCTTGGGGTAGTGGAGGTCCGGGCGGTCAATGGCGCTGATCGCAGAGAGTCCACGGAGGTCCAGGGGCGCCGGTACGGAGTAAACCTCCGATTCTTCAACGCCAAGCTCCCGGATAAGCAGTGCTTTGATGTTCGGGTTGATGTCCGTAGTGACTTCCAGGCGCACGGGAGGACCGAAGCGCCGACGCAGGAGTTCCTTCTCCAGGGCCTGCAGGAGGTTTTCGGCGTCGTCTTCTTCTACCTCGAGGTCCTCGTTGCGGGTGACGCGGAAGGTGTGGTGCTCAAGGACTTCCATGCCGGGGAAGAGCTTGTCCAAGTGGACGGCGATGACTTCTTCCAAAGCGATGAAGCGGGCAACACGGCCAGGGATGGCACCTGCGCGCGGGCCGTCCACGGAGATCAGGCGGGGCAGCTGGTCCGGAACCTTCACACGGGCAAAGAGTTCCTTGTCGCTGATGGGGTTGCTGACGATCACCGCAAGGTTCAGCGAGAGGCCGGAAATGTACGGGAAGGGGTGCGCGGGATCCACGGCAAGCGGCGTCAGGATTGGGAAGACCTTCTCCTGGAACATGATGCTGATCCGGTGGCGGGCATCTTCGTCCAATTCATTCCAGTGCATGATGTGGATGTGCTCGTAGGCCAGGGCGGGACGGATCTGTTCGGCGAAGACCCGTGCGTGGCGTTCCTGGAGCCTGTGCGCCTCCTCGCCGATCTGCTCAAGCACCTCGATGGGGCTCAAACCGGCAGGGGAGGGAACAGCGAGTCCGGTGGCGATTCGCCGCTTAAGGCCAGCCACGCGGACCATGAAGAATTCGTCGAGGTTGGAGGCAAAGATCGACAGGAAATTCACGCGTTCCAGGAGGAAGAGGTCAGGATCCTCTGCGAGCTCCAAAACGCGGGAGTTGAATGCCAGCCAGCTGAGCTCACGGTCCAGGAAACGGTCGGGCGAGATGTCGCCTTCAGGCTCCAGGCTCGGCGCAAATTCCGGGATGTCAATGCGGTCCTGGGTGGCTCGTGAAGCCGGCACTTCCGATGATCCGAAGCGTGGGGGCAGCGTGGCGCCCTTCGAGGTGGATCCGGCGGTGCCGACGGGGTCCGGCTGCATTGGGGTTCTCCTAAGCTCAGGACTGGGGTTTCCTCCCACATTACAAGCAATTTCAGTGCCCGAATCCAAGAAGTCCCCGGCTTTCCTTGCGGCGGGATGCTGACGTTAATTCTTGGTTAAAGGTGCATACATCACATCGGTGTCCCAGCGGACGAAGCCAAGCTTCTGATATAGGGACACAGCGGCCTGATTGTCTGCGTCGACATAGAGCATGACGGCGTGCAGGTCCTTGTCCTGCAGATACTTGATTCCGGCCACAGTGAGCGCTTTACCCAAGCCAAGGCCCTGCGCTTTGGGCGTCACACCCACAACGTAAACCTCGCCGATCGCGGGATGGGTTCCTTGCCGGGGGTGGACTTTGGTCCAATGGAATCCCAGCAGTTCGCCTTCATCGTTGACGGCCAGAAGGAAACCGGCCGGATCAAACCAATCTTCGGCCTTGCGGGCCTCAAGATCGGCACGCGTCATTGAACCCTGCTCAGGGTGATGCGAGAAAGCCGCGCGGTTGGCCGCCAGCCAGGCCTCCTCGTCCTGTCCAGGCACGAAGGCGCGCAGTGAGACTCCGTCCGGAAGGCCGGCGTCGGGCAGCGCGGAGGTGGAGGACATCAACCGCATCTTCCAGAGTTCGCGCGCGGGACCGTAGCCAAAACGCGTTGCCAGCTCCGCAGCGGCCTCGTGGTTGCCATGGGACCATGCACTCAAGCCGTCAAAACCGCGTTTGCCTTCCAATGCCTCCAGCAGGCGGACCGCCACGCCTTGGTTGCGATAGGTGGGGTGGACGGCGAGCTCCAGGACGCCCGTTGTTCCTGATGGGCCAGGCGCTTCAACGACGACGGCGATCCCCGCCAGATCTTCCGCAGTTGCTGGATCTGAATCCTCGTCCGGGGCGTAAAGGGCGAGCGACAGGACGGAATGGTCGCCAGCATCGGCGCCACGCAACATCACCATTGTCTGTTCGGACAGGGGAGGGTTTCCATCGGATTCCTCGGCAGCCGCAGCGAGGGTCCTGAAGTCCTTGAGGAGTTCGGGATCGAGGGCGCCGGTGACGAGCAGTACTGGCCAGGTCTCGGGGTGCGCGTGACTCATGATGTAAGGCTATACGTCCGGGGCAAGCCGTGTAATTTGAAGTCCCCCCGAAACGGCTGTAGGCTCGTTATCTCGTTCGGCTTTGCGGTTTGCCGCTTGGGTAACGTAGCGCGTTAGTCAACACTGCAAGAGTCAACGCAGGGGGGATCCACCAGTGGGGTGGCCTCGATACGTTCGACCCGTATGTCCTCCACCAGAAATCGGAAGAGGCCAGGATTCGTGTGAATCCTGGCCTCTTCTTTCGTCTGTACACCCGAGTGTTCAGTGGGTACGGAGTTTATGCCTCCGAGAGTTCGTCATCCGGGAGCCTGACCAGTGTCAGGCGGTAACCGACGTTGCGGACCGTGCTGATGAGATTCTCGTGGTCAACGCCGAGCTTGGCGCGAAGCCGCCGAATATGCACGTCTACTGTGCGGGTGCCGCCGTAGTAGTCGTAGCCCCAGACTTCGGTGAGCAGTTGCTGGCGGGTAAACACGCGGCCGGGGTGCTGGGCAAGGTATTTCAGGAGCTCGAATTCCTTGAACGTCAGGTTCAAGGGTTGGCCGCTGACGCGGGCCGTATAGCTCGCTTCGTCGATGACGACGCCGGCAGCGCGGATCTCCGTTTGCGTTTCCTCTTCGCCTGGAACAGCGCGGGCCATGGCCAGACGGATTCTGGCTTCGACCTCGGCAGGGCCTGCTGAATCCAGCACGATGTCATCCACTGACCACGCAGAGGACACGGCAGCCATGCCGCCCTCGGTAAGAATCAGCATGAGCGGGGCGCTGAGTCCGGTGGCCTTCAGGAGCTGCGTCAGCGAGCGTGCCCCCACCAGGTCCTTGCGGGCATCCAGGAAGACGATGTCCGTGGGATCGGTTTCAAGCAGCGCGGTTGGTTCTGCCGGGAGGATGTGAACGCGGTGGTTGAGCAGCTCAAGGGCAGGCAGAATGTCCACCGAAGAGCCGGTGCTGTTCGTCAGGAGCAGGATGTGCGACATAGTTCCTCCAATGGGCTGTACGCGCATCATCGGGCGTCGAAACCGGAGTTTCACCGGCCGGTCACGGCAGCTGGCAAGCCTCTGCCCGTTGTAACGGGATCAAGGCAAATACTGTGCGCCGTTGAAGTCCGAGTATACCCACCCAGACCCCGCCAGTCAGGGATTCGTGACGGGCCACCACCGGAATTACGACATATTCGTCCGCCATAAGGCAGGATTGTCGGGAGGTCGTAAGGCGCATCGAATTGAGGTCGGGCACACAGTGAAGTCTTGGAGCATCGGGGTATTCGGACTCGTGGCGCTCGCAGCCATCGTGGCCAGCACCTTCGTTTCCCGGGAAGCCATGGTGGGCGTAGGCATTGCCGCGTCGGCGGCTGTGGGGCTTGGGTGGCCCCATTTCCTTGCAGTCCCCGCCAAGAAAACGCTGGCCTCCGTTATCGCCTTGGCCGGTGCCGGGTCCGCCGTTACGGCCGCCTATATACCGGCCCCTGGATTCCTGGATGGTACCCCCGCCTTTATTGCCTTGGGCGTGATGGCGGTGTTCATCATCCAACTGGTTAGGGGCACGGGGCAGGCCCAGCGCCTGGAATCGACACTCGGCTGTTGTGCGGGTGTCCTGTTGAATTGCCTCGGTGCGGGATGGGTGGCCGGAGCCCGGTTCAACGGGGTCAAGGAAATGGTCCTGGTTGCCGGGTTGAGCGCTGCAGTGGCTCTCCTGGTGGGCATCATCCGATGGCCTGACCGGATTGTGGGTCCCCTCGGCATCGTCATGGCCGGTCTCATGGGCCCCTTGGCCGGACTTGTTTTTTCCGACATCGCAGTGCTGCCCGCTGCGCTGGTGGGCGTCGTGGTTGGCTCAGTCCTTGTGTGTTTCCGGCGTATGACAACTCTCAGGCGCGGGCGGCTTAACATTGCCGCCGCTGTGGGAATGGGCGTCGCGCCGGTGTGGGCTGTAGGAGCCTTGGCCTACTTCATAGACAAACTACTCATCTACTAACGGTTAGGATTGCATCATGTCTGTACTCGCATTTGAAATCTTCTTCCTCGTTCTCCTTGGCCTGGCAAGCATTGCCATGGCGTGGTTTGCGGGTTTCGTTGTTTACCGCCTTTTCAAGGGCCAGAAGTAAAGCCTTCTGATCCTGCAGTCCAAAAGAGGTAGTCGTTGTGCCTATTGAGATCCCAACAGACCTGACGCCTGAACTCGTCCCGCTTTCCTGGCTCATTGGTGAGTGGGAAGGCCGCGGCCGGCTTGGCACCGGTGATGAGGATTCGGAGCATTTCGTCCAGCACGTTTCCTTCACCCATAACGGTCTGCCGTACCTGCAATACAGGGCCGAGACCTGGATCAGCGACGACGCCGGCGCAAAGTTGCGCCCGCTGACCGTTGAAACCGGGTTCTGGGCCTTGGAGCGGAAGCTGCAGGAAGGCGACGGTGGTCCCGGGCTTATCCCGGCGGACATCGTTCCTGTGCTCAAGACCGCCGATGAGGTTGAGGAACGCCGCAACAAAGAAGGCGGCTTCGATATCTCGGTGTCAATTGCCCATCCTGGCGGAATCACGGAGCTCTACTACGGCCAGATCAAGGGTCCGCAAATCCAGCTCAGCACGGATATGGTGATGCGGGGCAGCCACTCCAAGGAGTACACCGCCGCAACCCGGATCTTCGGCCTGGTGGACGGCAACCTCCTGTGGCGCTGGGATGTTGCGGCCAACGGCAAGGCTTTGGAAGCTCACGCTTCGGCGTTCCTTCACAAGGTTTCCTGACGCCCGGCACGGGGTCTCACTGAACGTTCCACACGCAAACCAGCAAAGGAGCAGCTAGTGAATAACCACCTCAAACCGGGAGGCTACGAGGGACTCAAAGCCGTGTTCTTCAACGGCACCTTGAAACCTTCCCCGCAGGTCAGCAACACCGATGGGTTGATCCGGATCAGTCGCGGCATCATGGAAAAGCAGGGCGTCACTACCCGCCTCATCCGGACCGTCGACCACGATATCGCCAGCGGCGTCTATCCGGATATGCGGGAGCACGGCTGGAAGGCCGATGAATGGCCGGAGATCTATCCCTTGGTTGCTGAGGCCGACATCGTCGTGGTTGCCGGTCCCATCTGGCTGGGCGACAACTCTTCGCAGACCAAGAAGCTCATTGAGCGTCTGTACGCCCACTCCGGTGAACTGACTGACAAGGGCCAGTGGGCGTTCTACCCGAAGGTGGGCGGATGCCTCATCACGGGCAATGAAGACGGCATCAAGCACTGTTCCATGAACGTGCTTTACAGCCTCCAACATATCGGCTTCACTATCCCTCCCCAGGCAGATGCCGGATGGATCGGTCCCGTGGGCCCGGGACCCAGCTACCTGGATGAAGGGTCCGGCGGTCCGGAGAGTGATTTTACTAACAGGAACACCACTTTCATGTCCTGGAACCTTATGCACATGGCCCGCCTTCTCAAGGAGGCCGGGGGCATTCCCGCCTACGGCAACCTGCCGGAGGAATGGAAGGCCGGCACCCGATTCGACTTCGAAAACCCGGAATACCGCTGATTTCGGAATACCCCCGAGCCTCAAGGACTTCTACTACATATGACTTACAAGAGCCCTCTGTTGTCGCGCCCTGGCGCTGTCGAGGATACTGGCCTGGATGCCGGCGTCGCGGCCCACTACGGCGAGCCCCTGCGGGAGCAACGCGCCCTGGCAACCGGTACCGCCGTCGTCGATCTTTCGCATCGCGGCGTGGTGACAGTGTCCGGGCCGGATCGGCTCAGCTGGCTCAACACGCTTTCATCACAGCAGGTAACCAACCTCCAGCCGCGCGTTGCCAGCGAACTGCTGCTGCTTAGTGTCCAGGGCCGCATCGAGTTCGATGCACGGGTCATTGACGACGGTGAAACCACGTGGTTGATCGTCGAGGCCGAAGAAGCGGCACCGTTGGCAGAGTGGTTGAACAAGATGAAGTTTATGCTGCGCGTGGAGATCACCGATGTCTCCGGGGAATGGGCAGTCCTTGGCTCCACGAAGCCCGTGGAGAAGCTGGCCGGTTACTTGGTGTGGGAAGATCCGTGGCCGCACGTAGGACCTGGCGGTTATTCCTACAGCACCGTGCCGGAGGAATCGCATCCCGGGCTCGAACGCCCGTGGTTCGAATACCTCGTCCCGGCTCAAGAGCTGGAAACAGCCGTCGAAGGCTTGCCGCTGGCTGGCGCCAGTTCTGCCGATGCCCTGCGGATCGCCGCGTGGCGGCCGCGCCTCGGCGCCGAGACGGATGATAAGACCATTCCCCATGAGCTGGACCTTATTCGCACCTCCGTTCACTTGAACAAGGGCTGCTACAAAGGCCAGGAGACCATCGCACGCGTGCACAATCTGGGCCACCCGCCGCGGCGCCTTGTTTTCCTGCAGCTGGACGGCTCGCAGCATACGCTTCCGGCTGTTGGCAGTGTTGTATTTGCGGGGGAGCGCAAGGTGGGTACTCTGACATCTGTGGCGCAGCACTTCGAGATGGGCCCAGTGGCTTTGGCTGTCATCAAGCGCTCCGTTCCGGCGGATGAAACCTTGACGGTCATGGACGGCGAGGAGCCTTACATCGCAGCCCAGGAAGTGATCGTCGCCCCCGACGCCGGCCAGGTCGTCGGGCGCCAAACCGGATTCCTGAAGGGACCCCACCGATGAGCCAACCGAGTCACAGCACTGGATCCGAAGCCGACTCTGCCAACGGCGAATTGGGCGCCGACGACGAAACAGTTGCCTTGGCCCATGCGCTCTTCGACGCCGCCCGCGAAGGCAACACCGACATGCTTCGAAGCTACCTGAACGCCGGTGCCCCTGCCACGCTCACCAACGCTTCCGGGGATTCCCTCCTGATGCTCGCTGCCTACCACGGGCACGAGGAAACGGTGCAGCTGATTCTGCATCACGGCGCCGACGTGAATACCCCCAACGACCGGGGACAGACGCCTCTTGCCGGCGCGGTATTCAAGGGATACACCGGCGTCGCCCGGGCGCTGCTGGACGCAGGAGCAGACCCCGACGCCGGAACCCCCACCGCTCGCGAGGCGGCCAAGATGTTTGCCCGGGCCGAAATACTGGCCCTCCTGGACTAAGAGCCATGCCGTGGGCCGTTTGGAGGAAAACGGGCTGGTTGAAGCACACACCAGAAGGAATCCCTTGGAAAACGTAGCCAAGCCCTGGCCGGCGCTGTGGTCACTGGTCATAGGCTTTTTCATGATCCTCATCGACACCACCATTGTGTCGGTCGCGAATCCGCGGATCATGGAGGGCCTTAACACGGATATCAACTCCGTCATCTGGGTTACCAGCGCCTACCTTCTGGCCTACGCAGTGCCTCTCCTCATCACTGGCAGGCTGGGTGACCGTTTCGGGCCGAAGAACCTGTACCTGATCGGCCTGGTGGTCTTCACTTTGGCTTCGCTGTGGTGCGGCCTCTCCGGCGAGGTCACTTTGCTGATCGCCGCGCGTGCGGTTCAAGGATTCGGCGCGGCCATGATGACGCCCCAGACCATGGCAGTCATCACGCGTATCTTCCCTCCGGACCGCCGTGGCGCCGCCATGGGACTCTGGGGAGCCACAGCCGGCATGGCGGTCCTGGTGGGTCCTATTCTCGGCGGTGTCCTGGTGGACGGCCTGGGGTGGGAATGGATCTTCTTCGTCAACATCCCTATTGGCATTGTCGCCTTCGTCATGGTTACGCGTTTCGTTCCGAAGCTGACTACACACAGCCATACGTTCGATGTGATGGGCGTGGTGCTGTCCGCCGTCGGGATGTTTCTTTTGGTCTTTGGCATCCAGGAAGGCCAAACGTACAAGTGGGGAACGGTCACGGGTGCCGTTACCGTGTGGGGCTTGATCACCGCGGGTCTTTTCGTCCTGGTTCTCTTTGTCCTCTGGCAGTGGCTCCTTGGCCGTCGCGGCGGGGAACCGCTGCTGCCGCTCGGTTTGTTCAAGGACCGTAATTTCTCCCTGGGCAACACCACCATCATGGTTGTCGGCTTCACAGTGACAGCGTTCCCTCTGCCCACCATCTTCTACTACCAAGTGGTGCGCGGCCTGACCCCCACCCAATCAGCGCTGCTCATGATTCCCATGGCAGTGATCTCCGGCGGCTTGGCACCCCTGGTAGGCAAGCTGATCGACCGTGCCAACCCGCGCTGGTTCGCATCCTTCGGCCTGGTTTGCCTTTCAGGAGCTCTCTTCTGGACGGCTTCACTTCTTCGCCCGGATACTCCCATTTGGATGTTCCTGCTTCCCAGTGCCCTGCAGGGTGTTGCCAACGGCTTCATTTGGGGGCCGGTATCCAACGCAACCACGCGAAACCTCGAACCACGCCAGGCCGGGGCCGGTTCTGGCGTTTTCAACACCACCCGCCAGATCGGCGCAGTCCTTGGATCGGCGGCCATTGCCGCCCTGATTCAGGCCAGGCTTGCGGCCGGATTGCCCGCTGCGCCAGCCGGAACTCCGGCCAATGAAGCGTCCATGAACGGTGTCCTGCCAGAGGCCCTGCACGCAGGATTCTCGACGGCGATGAGCCAGTCGATCGTGCTGCCCGCCTGTGCGATCCTCCTCGGAGCTGTGGCGGCCTTGTTCTTCGCCAAGCCTAAGTCCGTTGAAGGCTGGGGCGACGCTGCTGCAAAGGGGGCTCCTCAGGAAACTGTCCGGAAGTAGCGTGGCAAACGGCGGGGACCAGCCCACTTTTGGCTGGTCCTGACCCGGACATATGGGCAGGACTAGTGCTAGCCAAGACCAAAGCTGGGCCGGTTCGGTTCTTGTCAGCCGAGCAGCACGCTCGCATGGAGTCCGCCAGTGGCGAATCCCAAGCTACGCGCCATTGCCAGCGCGCCGCTGTTGCTGACATCGGCCTTCCACTGGAGCGTCAGTCCCGCGGCCAGGGCTTCGTGGGCAGCGATCGATGCAGCCAGTGTTCCCAGGCCCCTCCGACGCCATGGGGGTGCTACCAGGACGCCCATATTGGCCAGGATTCCCTCCCACTCGGAGTAGGCGCCGCACGCCACGGGAGTGGGTTTCTCTTCTTCGGGATGCATGATGGTGAAGCGGTGCTCAAGGGCTTGCAGGCCCACTTCATTGACGTCATCCGGAGGGCACAGCCCTTCCAACGCGATCGCCTCCGGGTTTCCTCGCGAGACAGTGAGGTCTTCGGAGGGTTGATTGAGCGGGAGATCGTCGGCGAAAAACAGGGCTGAGGACCCAAGGCCATGTCCACCATGCGACCGCGTGAGGGTCAGCAGCGTGACGTGCTGGGCAAGTTCGGTGTCAGGAATTTCAGCGGCTGCATCGAGGACCCATTGGGGCCCAACCAGCGCTGAGGCACCAAAAAGGCGCAGGAAAACAACCGCCCGCGCCGACTCATCGGCGCGGGTGATGCGGTTTGAGGGGTCGCTGGGGTCCGCCGATGAAGTGGTGACCCGGGCGGCAGCGGTGGAGAAAGCATGGTCTTCGAACCCCAAATGGCGAGCCCACGCCAGCTGGACAATGGCAGCGGACGTGGGCTCAAGAGTCATGGATTCAGCCTAGCCGAACAGCACCGACGCTTCGTCGTAGCGGTGCTGTGGAACGGTCTTGAGCTTGCCAAGCGCTTCTTCAAAGCCAACGTGGGAGATATCTGTCCCCTTGAGGGCCACCATGGTGCCCCAACGGCCCTCCACCACTGAATCGATGGCCGCCATGCCCAGACGGGTGGCCAGGACGCGGTCATAGGCAGTCGGTACGCCACCGCGCTGGATGTGGCCAAGAATAGTGGCGCGGGTCTCGATGCCTGTGCGTGCTTCGATTTCCGGTGCGAGCTGGTCTGCGATTCCACCCAGGCGAGGCCGCCCAAACGTGTCCAGCCCGCGTTCGGAGTGGGGAGATTCCATGTGGTCCGGAACGAAGCCCTCAGCTACCACTACCAGCGGCGCGCGGCCACGGTCGTGGGCTTCCTGGACCCATTCAGTGATCTGCTCGATGCTGACGGTCTGTTCGGGGATAAGGATGGCGTGTGCGCCAGCGGCCATTCCGGCATGCAGGGCGATCCATCCGACGTGGCGGCCCATGACCTCGGCGATCATGCAGCGGTGGTGGGACTCACCCGTGGTGCGGAGGCGGTCGATTGCCTCGGTGGCGATTTCTACTGCCGTATCGAAGCCGAAGGTGTAGTCCGTTGCGTCGAGGTCGTTGTCCACGGTCTTGGGAACCCCGACAATTTTCAGACCGGCATCGGTGAGCCGTTTTGCCGCCGCCAGCGTGCCTTCGCCACCAATTGCGATGATGGCGTCAATGCCCAGGCGTTCCATGTGGGCCTTGATGACATCCGGGCCGCCACCGTTTTCAAACGGGTTGGTGCGTGAGGTGCCCAGGATGGTGCCGCCCTGCTTGGCGATACCGCGGACCAAGGTGCGGGGGATGTCGATGACATCACCTTCCACAACGCCGCGCCAGCCGTCCTTGAAACCCACGAACTCCTGGCCGTGGATTGCGATCCCCTTGAGGACGGCTCCCCGGATTACTGCGTTGAGTCCGGGGCAGTCGCCACCGCTGGTAAGAATGCCAATTTTCATGTTTGCTCACTCATGGCTTGGAGGAATACGTGTGGAGCGCCACGCTGAGCTCCCAACGATTGTAGACGTGGATGTGGGGTGGGACACAAATGGTTACCTTCGAACCTGGCGTGCGGTATTGGAAATATCTCCGAAAACAACGAAAGCGCCCCGCTGCGGCGGGGCGCTTTGTGTCGCTGGCGTCGAAGTCGCCAATCGGTATGGGACTACCGGGAACGCTGGTTGATGAACGATTCCAGCGCTATCTTGTTGTTCTGATCCGGCAGGATGAGCCAGGCGAGGATATAGAACACCAAGGCTGGCCCGGGCAACAGGCAGAAAAGCAGGAAAGCTACCCGGACATATGCCACGTCCACGTTGAGCTTCGCTGCGATACCACCGCAGACGCCACCCAACCAGCGCTGTGGTCCACGCTTCAGGCCGAAGCCCCTGACGATGCTGAAGAACTTGTCCATGGCTACAGACTTCCTTGTTGTGGTTGCTTTGTCACGTGGCGGCACCCTTGCGGGCGGCGAGCAGCCCTCCGATGACCAGGGCCGCGCCCGCACCGATCATGAGGCCGATCAGCACATACGTTCCGTCCAGGACCACCCAACCAAGGGTGGAGATGATCAACAAGGCGGACAGGGCAATCACAATCAAGCCCCAAACAACGGTGCCGATCCGCGCGTTCTGTGGTTCGTCGTCGCCGATGTTCCGTTCGCCTTGGTAGCTGGGTTCCAGCGGCGGCGTGAGGGGTATTGGCTGCAGCCTCGGTGTAGGAGCAGGCTCCTGCGGCCTAGCTTCCCGTGGCAGGGCTTCGGTTGGCTTGTTGTTGTTTTCCTTGGTGAGCGGACCGGTGTCCAGTGGATTCTTGGCGTCACTGCCGGTTGCCGCTGCTTCGCGTGCGTTGCTTGGCTCGTTCGTGCTCATGTCAGTTTCCTTCCCGGACGGTCACGTTGCTGAAAGTGCCATCGATCTTCACCACGAGGTTGGCCCCGGGCTTGTCGGCGTTATAGACCGTCCGCTCGTCCTGGAGCCGACCGCCGCGGTCCGTGCCGTGTTCGTTGAGGTTGCCGAATGTCATATCCGCCCTGACCTCGACAGGGACGTCGTCAGGGATGATGACCGTGACGTTGCTGAAGGTGGCGTCCACGGGGACCACGATCTCGGTGATCAGCGGAGGCGTCAGGTCCAGGTCGCCCAGATTCACTGTGCCCTGGCCGCCGGTGACGTCGACGCCTTGCCGCGCCTGGTCGATGCTTACGGGTGCCCAGTTCACGTCATGGAACGCGAAGCGATCGCCATTCCTTGGGACAACGTTGAAGATTCCACCGATGATCAAAGCCACTACTGCCAGGAAACCGAGGAAACCGGCGGTCCGTCCCCGCAATCCTGCGATGAGGATGCCCAAGCCCAGTACGGCTGCGCCCGTAGCCCACACCACGGCATTGGCTGCGTTGCCGAGATCGATGATGTTGCCGGTGTCCAACGCTTTCAGTGTGCCCCCGGCCAGCAGTGCCACACCCGCAGTGACCGCTACTATCGCTGGCCCGGGACCCTTGCGTCTGGCGCGGGGAGGCTTGGGTCCACCGTTGTGAGGCTGGCCGCCAAATGGCTGGCCGCCCTGGGGCGGAGTGGGGCCGTAGGGCGGCCGCGTGCCTGATGGCCCATAGGAACCAGCCACAGGCTTGGTGCCTGGCTGGCCTGGGCCGTACACCGGAACGCCGCTATTGGTCCCGGGAGCAGTGTTGGTCGCGGTAGCGGCGGGGGTTCCGCCAGCTGTGGGGGCTCCGTAAGCCGTGGCCGTTCCGTAGGAGGTGGAAGCAAAGTTCTGCTGGTTCATGGGTTGGGCGATCTTGGGGCCTTTGTTTCGTTGCACCAGGAAGTAGATGAGGTAGGCGACGGCGCCCATCCAGAAGAGCGTCCACAACAGGCCGGGAAGGCCGTTCCAGCCCCAACCCCAGAATCCGCGGCCCAGGCCGGGCAAGCCGATAATCGTGGTGATCAACGCACCGGTCATGCCACCCGACCAACGCCCTGCCGCTGCTTCCTGAACGTGGATGCGGCCGTCAGGTTCAGGCAGCAAGGCCCACGCCAGGCCGTAGAGGAGGACGCCAATGCCTGCGAAGAGTGCCAGGACGATGAAGATGCCCCGAACAATGAGGGGGTCGATGCCGAACCGGTGGGCCACTCCGCTGGAGACGCCACCAATCCAGCGGTCCGGCCCGCGGCGGATGCCCTGGCTGCGGATCCAGTCGAAGAAGTTCTGCTGGGGTGCAGTAGGGAGTACATCGGGACCGGCATCGGAAGAAGGATAAGAGCGAGGGGAAGGTTCCCCGGGGGCGCCGGCGGAGGCACCAGCGTTGGCGCTGGAATCAGGCGTGCCGGCGTTGCCAGGCGTTCCCGATCCCTCTGGGTTCATGCTGTTCGCGTTCATACTTCGATCCTGCCGTCCGGGATCCCTTGCCCTCTACTGGGGGATACCCTGAATGATCCCTGAGGGACCCCCCAAGAAGGCTGGTTTCAGGTCCGGGCAACCCTGATCCGTGTTTGGATTGGTACATGACAACCGCTGTACAACGCCCGCCGCTGGTCCGCAGCAGCGACCGCATGATCGCCGGCGTGTGCAGTGGACTGGCCGACCATTTGGGCTGGCCAGTGAAGTATGTGCGGCTGGGCATGGTCCTTGCCTGCTTCGCCGGGGGAGCAGGACTGGCCTTCTATGCCTGGCTGTGGACCATGGTTCCCACCGCTGATGAGAGCGCGCGGCGCAATGCACGCCGCCCGGCGTCGCCCATTGCTCCCGCGGTCAGCCTTGTGCCGCCCCCGAACGCTGTTCTTAAAGCGCCCGACGCCGGACCCATGGCTTTGGGGGGCGGCGCTCCTGCGGTGGGTGGAAACCCGCTGTCAGCCGATAGCACAGGGGCCGGCAGCATAGGGGCTGGCATGACAGCGGCCAGCACTCCAGGGGCCGGTATCCCACCGGCGGGTAACACGGGGGCCGGTAGCCCAGCTGCTGCTGCAGGCGAATGGCCCGCAGCAGGTAGCGCCGCGCTACCGACTTCCCGCTTCAGCTTCCGGCGTATCCAGTACGGCAAGGAGATCCTGCTCGGTGCCGGCCTGCTCCTGGTCGCTGTGATTTTGATCGCGCGCCAGTTCGGGGTCGATGTCCCCTTGGGAACGTTGATTCCGGCTGCGGCCATCCTGGGCGGGGCTGCGATCGCGTGGATGCAACTAGACGAGACCCGCAGGGCGGGGTTGGTGGACAAAACCAAGGCTGACCAGGCCGGTGGATGGGTGCGGCTGGCCGCTGGCCTTGCGTTGGTGGTGGCCGGTGTCCTGGTGATGGTGTCAGGATCGGGATCCTGGGAACAGACGTGGCTGGCGCTCCTGGCATCCGTTGCTGTCCTGGGCGGCGTTGCGTTGGTCCTTCTGCCCTGGGGGCTGAAATTCTGGAAGGACCTCGAAACCGAACGTGCAGGGCGTGTCAGGGAAACGGAGCGCGCAGAGATCGCAGCCCACCTGCACGATTCGGTGTTGCAGACCCTTGCACTGATCCAGCGCAGGGCAGGCTCGGAGCAGGACGTTGTTCGGCTGGCGAGGGCCCAGGAACGTGAATTGCGATCCTGGCTCTTCACTGACCCTGCCAAGGATGCCGGATTGCTGGCTGAGCGAATCAAGGCCGTAGCCGCCGAAGTCGAGGATGCCCTGGGCCATGCCGTAGAGGTGGTTACCGTAGGCGACGCCGACATGACGGACAGGCACGAGGCCCTGGTCCAGGCGGCCAGGGAAGCGATGCTCAACGCTGCCCGCCACGGCGGCGGAACCGTCTCCGTCTACATGGAGAGCGCCGGAGGCGGCACCGAGGTCTTCATCAAGGATCGCGGTCCCGGTTTCGACCCCGATACCGTCCCCCATGACAGGCTGGGCGTCAAGGAATCAATCATCGGCCGCATGAAACGGCATGGAGGCACGGCAACCATCAGCAGCAGCAGTGACGGGACCGAAGTCCGCCTGGCCCTGCCCGCGATAAGTGCTGATGGCGGCGACGTGCGCGCTAGTGACGTCCGCAGCGGCGACGTACGGAATGGAGAACCCGGGCCATGAACAACACCACCCATAGCAGCGAGCCACGCAGGGTGCGAGTGGTGATCGTCGATGACCATACGATCTTCCGTTCCGGACTAAAAGCTGATCTCGACCACCGCATGGACGTCGTGGGCGAGGCAGGCACCGTGGAGCAGGCTATCTCCGTCATCGCCGAGACCCGCCCCGAGGTTGTCCTCCTGGATGTCCACCTTCCCGGTGGCCTTGGCGGTGGGGGCCGCGAGGTCATCGCTGGGTCTTCCACGCTGTTGGGCACCACCAGCTTCCTGGCCCTGAGCGTTTCAGACGCAGCTGAGGACGTGGTGGCAGTGATCCGGGCGGGTGCGCGTGGCTATGTCACCAAGACGATTTCCGGTGCCGAGATTTCCGATGCCGTGATCCGCGTGGCCGATGGTGACGCCGTCTTCTCGCCGCGCCTCGCCGGCTTCGTGCTGGACGCCTTCGGGACGGCACCGGCTGACATCGCGGACGACGAACTGGACCGCCTCTCGGCCCGTGAACTGGAAGTGATGCGACTCATCGCGCGCGGGTACAGCTACAAGGAAGTGGCCAAGGAGTTGTTCATTTCCATCAAGACAGTGGAAACCCATGTGTCTGCCGTCCTCCGGAAACTGCAGCTGTCCAGCCGCCACGAACTCACCAAGTGGGCCGCCGAGCGCCGCCTCCTCTGATCCGCTATCACTTCCAGGGCCGTTTTCCTCAACGCTCTCTCACATATCGCGGCTTAAAGGGAAACGCTCCCTCACCTAACGAGGTGAGGGAGCGTTTTGCATTGCCGTTTATTTTGCCTTGCCCAGGAATTCCTGGATCCGGCGGACGCCTTCAGCCAGGTCTTCGTCACCGAGTGCGTAGGACAGGCGAACGTAGCCGGACGGGCCGAATGCCTCGCCGGGAACGACAGCTACCTCAACCTCGTCCAGGATCAACGTGGCGAGTTCTGCGGATGTCGTGGGGCGGACCGGACCGTTGGAGGTCTCGAATTCCTTACCCAGCAGTCCACGGACGTCCGCGTAGACGTAGAAGGCGCCTGTCGGCGTCGGGCATTCCACGCCTTCGATCGCGTTCAGGCCGGCAACGATCGCCTTCCGGCGGCGGTCGAAGGCAACCTTCATCTCGTCGACGGCGGTCAGCGGGCCTGTGAGGGCAGCCGCAGCGGCGACCTGCATGATGTTGGAGACGTTGGAGGTCGCGTGCGACTGCAGGTTGGTGGCGGCCTTGATGACGTCGGCCGGGCCGATCATCCAGCCGACGCGCCATCCGGTCATGGCATAGGTCTTGGCCACACCGTTGAGGATGACAACTTTGTCGCCCAGCTCCGGGGCGGCCGTGGCGATGGATGTGAACTCAACGCCGTCATAGGTCAGGTGCTCGTAGATTTCATCCGTGACCACCCACAGGCCCTTGGAAGCGGCCCACTTGCCGATCTCCGCAACCTGCTCCGGGCTGTATACGGCGCCGGTGGGGTTGGACGGGGAGACGAAAAGCAGGATCTTGGTCTTGTCCGTAACAGCGGCTTCAAGTTGCTCGATGGTCACCAGGTAGCCCTGTTCAGGTCCGGCGAAGACCTCCACGGGAACGCCACCGGCCAAGCGGATGGCTTCCGGATAAGTAGTCCAGAACGGAGTGGGGATGATGACTTCGTCGCCCGGATCCACCAGCGTAGCGAAGGTGTTATAGACGGCCTGCTTGCCGCCATTGGTTACCAGGACCTGGGACGGGTCTACCTTGTAGCCGGAGTCCCGGAAGGTCTTCTCGGCGATGGCCTTCTTCAGCTCGGGAAGGCCGGCAGCAGGGGAGTAGCGGTGGTATTTCGGCTGCCCAGCGGCTTCGATGGCAGCTTTGACGATGTAATCGGGGGTCGGGAAATCAGGTTCTCCGGCACCGAAACCAATCACGGGGCGCCCCGCGGCCTTCAGTGCCTTGGCCTTGGCGTCAACGGCAAGGGTGGCGGACTCGGCAATAGCGGAGATTCGTTGTGAAATGCGGGCGGCAGGTGTTCCGGCAGACATCTATGTACCGTTCTTCGCAGGCAGCTCGTGGGCTGGATGATGGGATTCGACGTAAACTACCTTATGCTGTTCTGCGGAGCTCCCGGGCGCCTGCTGGACAATGTGACTGATAATGCTGCTCACATTGATTCATCAGCGGCCTGAAGCCCCGGAATTAGTCCGGTTCGACTATCGCGAAGTTCTTGCGTAGACTGGTTCACCGGTGTTGAAAAGCACCACAGGCTGAAGTGCGGCCTGAAACATGGATTCGATCCATAGGGTAGTGGCGCAATTGGTAGCGCAGCGGTCTCCAAAACCGCAGGTTGCAGGTTCGAGTCCTGTCTGCCCTGCGCAAGCTGTTCCGGCGGAAACGCCGGGGCAAGCGCAGCAACCATGGCTCTGATCAGAGTCGGGTCAAACGACTTTGCAAGGTGAGTGAGGACCAGGTGACCGAAACGGCTGCTAGCAGCTCAAAGGGCCGTCCTGCCAAGAAAGCCGATGCTGGCTTCTTTGCCCGAATTGCACTCTTCGTCCGCCAGGTTATCGGCGAACTGAAGAAGGTCGTCGCGCCGACCCGCAAGGAACTGATCAATTACACGCTCGTGGTGCTGGTGTTCGTAGCCATCATGATGCTCATCGTCACCCTGCTGGACATTGCCTTCGGTACGGGAGTCAGCTGGGTCTTCGGTGGGTCAGGCGCTACGGACCGCTAAGCGGATCTGTCCGCAAACTGCGTGAAATTCCTTGGTACTTCAGGAATTTTGTGGGGTTTGCGGAATTGAGCCATTTAAATAGGCATGTTAGGCAATGAGGAAGCAGGAGACCAAGTGTCTGAGCAGGAGCTTGAGGTAAACGAGGCTGAGCTGGATGGGCCCGCTGAAAGCACGGACGACGCCGCGGCTGAGGCTGCGGAAGAGTCGGAGGCTGACTCTGCTGCGCCCGAATCTGCCGACGTCGACGATTCCGAAGAGGATTTCGAGTCCGACGTAGACGCTGAGTCCGACGACGCTGCGGACGTCTCGCTGGAAGCGGCTGCTGCTGCAGCGCCCGCCGATCCGGCTGAGGAATTCAAGGCCAAGTTGCGCCGCCAGGAGGGTGACTGGTACGTCATTCACTCCTACGCCGGTTACGAAAACCGCGTGAAGGCCAACCTTGAGACCCGCATCCAGACGCTGGACATGGAAGATTACATCTTCGAAATCCAGGTCCCGATGGAAGAAGTCGTCGAGATCAAGAACGCGCAGCGCAAGGTGATCAACCGCGTCCGCATCCCCGGCTACGTCCTGGTCCGCATGGACCTGACCGACGCCTCCTGGGGCGCCGTTCGCCACACCCCCGGCGTCACTGGCTTCGTGGGCAACGCCCACAACCCGGTCCCACTGCGCCTTGACGAAGTCTTCTCCATGCTCGCCCCCGTCTTCGAAGAAGAGCAGGCTGAGAAGGGCAAGCCGGTCAACAAGCAGAACCAGGCTCCCGTGGCCGTCGACTTCGAGGTCGGCGAGTCCGTCATCGTCAAGGAAGGTCCGTTCGAGACCCTTCCGGCAACGATCTCCGAGATCAAGCCCGAGTCCCAGACCCTCGTGGTCCTGGTCTCGATCTTCGAGCGCGAAACCCCGGTTACGCTCGCATTCAACCAGGTCACCAAGATCTAGCTGATTCCAAGATTTCGCTCCCGTTCCGCCTGCTTTGCGGTGTGGGAAGCGGCCGGTCGCCTTGCCATGGCGGCCACCAACCTGGGACGCGCTCCTGTGTCCCAGGAAGCTATTGAGAGAAGGACCCTACATTGGCTCCCAAGAAGAAGGTCACCGGCCTCATCAAGCTGCAGATCCAGGCAGGTGCCGCTAACCCGGCTCCGCCGATCGGTCCTGCGCTTGGCCAGCACGGTGTCAACATCATGGAATTCTGCAAGGCGTACAACGCTGCAACGGAATCCCAGCGCGGAAACGTTATCCCGGTTGAAATCACGGTCTACGAAGACCGTTCCTTCACCTTCATCACCAAGACCCCGCCGGCTGCAGAGCTCATCAAGAAGGCTGCAGGCGTTGCCAAGGGTTCGGCTACCCCGCACACCGTCAAGGTTGCCAAGCTGACCCAGGCCCAGGTCGAAGAGATCGCTTCCACCAAGATGGAAGACCTCAACGCCAACGACATCGCGGCAGCTGCCAAGATCATCGCAGGCACCGCCCGTTCCATGGGCATCACGGTCGAAGGCTAAATACAGCCTTCCACCCGCCGGGCAACCGGCATCTGAAACATTAAAATGTCGCAGGATCCTTGCCGGATCCGCGACTTGTGGCAGGGCCCAGCGCGGTCCGCAGACCACAACTGCACAAGGAGAAATAAGCAGCATGGCAAAGCGCAGCAAAGCATATGAGGCAGCCGTAGCCAAGATCGAGGCAGACAAGGTCTACGCCCCGTTCGAGGCCATCACCCTCGCGAAGGACACCAACCCTTCCAAGTTCGACGCAACCGTTGAGGTCGCTTTCCGTCTGGGCGTTGACCCGCGTAAGGCTGACCAGATGGTCCGTGGCACCGTCAACCTGCCTCACGGCACCGGTAAGACCGCCCGCGTCCTGGTTTTCGCAACGGGCGACAAGGCTGAAGCAGCAATCGCTGCCGGCGCCGACTTCGTTGGTTCCGATGACCTGATCGAAAAGATCGCAGCCGGCTGGACCGACTTCGATGCCGCCGTGGCAACCCCTGACCTCATGGGCAAGGTTGGCCGCCTCGGTAAGGTCCTGGGCCCGCGTAACCTCATGCCGAACCCGAAGACCGGTACGGTTACCCCGGATGTCACCAAGGCTGTCAACGACATCAAGGGCGGCAAGATCGACTTCCGCGTCGACAAGCACTCGAACCTGCACTTCATCATCGGCAAGGTGTCCTTCGACGCCCAGAAGCTGGCCGAGAACTACGCAGCTGCACTGGAAGAGGTGCTTCGCTTGAAGCCGTCCGCTTCCAAGGGCCGCTACATCCAGAAGGCAACTGTTGCCACCACGTTCGGTCCGGGCATCACTGTTGACCCGAACGTCACCAAGGTTCTCACCGAGGCGTAAGCTCCGGGAGTATTACCTCTGAAAGGGACCGTCCGGCATCGCCGGGCGGTCCCTTTTCGTGCATGCGTCCCGGCTGGTAGCGACTTGTCTGCCACCTGCGGCAGCCGTAGGCTGTGGGGCGTGGCGTCGTCGTCGAACTTTTCCGCCAACGGCGGGCTTACCATCGAGCGGTGTCCGGTTCCGCAGGGTGCGGAGGCCACGGCGTCGCCGGACTTCAAGGCCTTTCATGCGTTACGCATAGCCCACGAGCTTGTCTTGTGGGGGAACCTGGACCATTCGGCCACGCTGGCCGAATCGCTCATGTTCTGGCAGGGCAACGAATACGAGGAGCGGCAGGTCTTCCTGGCCCATTTGGATGGCGTTGTGGTGGGCACCGGTTCGCTGACCCTGCCGTTGAGCGAGAACACGACGACGGCGGGTGTGGACGTCGTCGTGGACGCAGCTTTCCGGCGGCGCGGCATCGGGACGAGGATCCTCGAAGTTCTCGAGAAAGCGGCAGTGGAGCGGAACCGCACTTCCCTTGACGGATACTGCGGCGAGCCAATCGGCCCGGTCCTTGCGGGCGAAGCGCTGCTGGCGGCAAAGTCGGGCACAGGTGGGGTGCCGCTGAATGCGGCGTCGACCCGCTTTGCGTTGCGCCATGGCTATTCCTTGGAACAGGTCGAAACCAGCAGTACATTGGGCCTGCCGGTAGACCATGGCCATCTGGTTGAACTCGAAGTCGAGGCAATGCGTCGGGCAACGGAGTACGACGTCATCGGGTGGAATGACGAATGCCCGGAGGAACTGGTGGACGGTTTTGCCAGGCTCAAGAGCCTCATGAGCACGGAAGTCCCCCTTGCCGGACTGGGGTGGGAGGGCGAAGAGTGGGATGCGGCCCGGGTTCGGCGGGAGGAATCGACGTGGCGGGCAAGCGGCGTTGATTCCGTGGTGGCTGCTGCGCAGCATCACTCGAGCCGGGAGTTGGCTGCCTATACGGTCTTGACCCACAGGGAGGCACTGCCGGCTGTGGTCAGCCAGGAGGACACGCTTGTGGCTCCCGGTCACCGGGGACACGGCCTTGGCATGCTGGTCAAAATCGCCAATCTACGGCGGGCAGCAACGCTCTGGCCGGACGCCACGTGCGTCATGACGTGGAACGCCAATGAAAACCGGCATATGCTGGCCATTAATATCGCCCTTGGATTCAAGCCTTCCGGTTTTGAAGGCGAATGGCAGAAACGGCTGGGATGACTGTAGACGAGGCGAAGACCGTTCAAGTCGAGCAGCTTTGGGTGCCGGACAATTTGGACAGCCCCAAAGCAAGGGATTTCCTGGACGCTGTGGAAGTAGCGCGGCGGGTCCGGATGCAGACGTGGGGGAGTGATGACCTGGCGTACACCCCCCTGGAGAAGATGCTTGAGTTCTCGGACCCCTATGAACGCCAGATCATCCTGGTTGCCAAGGTTGACGGGGTCATCGTAGGAACGGTGGATATTGCCCTGCCCCTCGCCGACAACATGGATCTCGCGGAGTTCACCCTGGATATCCTGCCGGAATACCAGCGACAAGGCGTCGGCCGCCAGCTCCTGGAAGCCGCGGAGCAGCTGGCACGGGCAGAGGGCCGGACCATGGTTTTGGTGGACACGAACCACCCGGCTACGTCGCTGACCGAGATACCCGAAGACCAGTTGATTCCCGGAAGTGGTCCCGGCTTCGTTCCTGTCAGCAGCAGGGAAGTGGATTTCGCCCAGCGGGCTGGCTACACCCTCCAGCACATCGAGCAATTCAGTTCCTGCGTATTGCCGCTGGACTCCAAACTGGTTGCGGACCTTCAGGCCGAGGCCGAGGAAGCGAACGCTGGCCGCTATAGGCTGCACCACTGGACTGATCGATGCCCCGAGGCGTGGTTGGAGGCTGTAGCGGAGCTGGAGAACGCTGCCGGTGAAGTTGTCCATGGTGAGGATGGCGAGGAAGAAGACTCCGCCGTCGAGGTGACCGGTATGGTCTTCGATGCCGCGGTGTTGCGCGAAACTGAAGACGCCGCGTTGGCGCAGGGACGGCGGACGGTGGTTACCGCCGTCGAGCATATTGAGAGTGGCCGGCTGGCTGGCTTGACCACCATCAGCGTCCTCGCCCACCGTCAGGACGTCGTTTTCCAGGACGATACTTTGGTCCTTCAGGAACACCGGGGCAACAAGCTGGGCTTGCTGATCAAAGTGGCCAATATGGAAAGGCTCAGCGAGCAATTTCCGGATGCCCGCGTAATTTACACGTGGAACGCACCGGAGAACCGATACCTTCTGACGGTGAACAGGCAATTGGGATTTACGACGGCGGGAGTCACCGGACTCTGGCAAAAGGAGCTTCCGGACCGGGGGTCGAAGGCCACGTCCTCGGAGTAGCCAGCCTGGCGGCCCACCCGGTGTGCAGCGGCGTCGATTTGGTTTGCAGATCACTCTCCCGTAACCTTGAAGTACCAAAGACCGTCGGTTGATGGGAATCCACTCTTTCGAGCGCAGCTCAATTCCGTAGCGACGCCCCTGAGAACAAAGTGCATTCCTTGACGAAGGACCCTGAACATAGGGCGGCCGGCGCAGGTGAACGAAGCAAGTCTCCACAGTGCAAACTGTGTTGAGCCAAGCCCCGTGCATCTGCGCGGGGCGTTTTTAGTTTTAGCTCTCGTGAGCGGGGACCCGGAAGACCGGCTTTATTCCCCGGAAGGAGGGTTATGACAACGCCTAGCAAGGTCTCCGCAGTTGCAGAGATCACCAACGATTTCAAGGAATCGAACGCGGCTGTCCTGACCGAATACCGCGGGCTCACTGTTGCACAGCTCAAGGAACTGCGTGTTGCACTCGGCCAGGACACCAAGTTCTCGGTCGTCAAGAACACCCTGAGTGCCATTGCGGCCAAGGAAGCCGGAGTTGAAGCATTCAACGACCAGCTTGCAGGCCCCACTGCAATCGCCTTTATCAAGGGTGACGCTGTTGCTGCTGCCAAGAGCCTGACGGACTTTGCCAAGGCCAACAAGCAGCTGGTTATCAAGACCGGTTACTTCGAAGGCAAGGCATTGGATGCACAGGGTGTTGCCGCACTGGCGGCCCTCGAGTCCCGCGAACTGCAGCTTGCACGTGTTGCTGGTGTCCTTAAGGCTCCTGCTTCCGCTGCTGCACGCATCATTGACGCTCTGCGCCTCAAGCTTGAAGAAGAGGGCGGCGCACCTGCACCGGCCGCTGAAGAAGCTCCGGCCGAAGAGGCTGCTGCTGAAGAGGTTGCGGCTCCGGCCGAAGCCGCTGAAGCTGCAACCGAAGAGAACTAAGTTCTCCCCCCAATCAAACTCAGGTGCATGGATCGGCTTTGCCCGGATCTGCACCAACTAATGGAAGGACGCCACCATGGCGAAGCTCAGCAACGAAGAGCTCATTGAAGCTTTCAAGGAACTGACCATCATCGAGCTCTCCGAGTTCGTCAAGCTCTTCGAAGAGACCTTCGAAGTTACGGCTGCTGCTGTTGCAGTTGCTGGCCCCGCCGCTGGCGGTGCTGCTGAAGCTGCTGAAGAGAAGACTGACTTCGACGTCATCCTCGAAGCTGCTGGCGACAAGAAGATCGCAGTGATCAAGGAAGTTCGCGCCATCACCTCCCTCGGCCTCAAGGAAGCCAAGGACCTGGTTGACAGCGCACCGAAGGCTGTTCTCGAAGGCGCCACCAAGGAAGCTGCAGAGAAGGCAAAGGCTCAGCTCGAAGAAGCTGGCGCAACGGTTACCCTCAAGTAACTCGTCTTGCTTGTGGAAGCCCCGTCCGGTTCGCCGGGCGGGGCTTCCTGCGTTAACCCAGGTAGGTAGCAGCTGAGCGCGTTTTGAGCCTTCAAAACGCGCTCAGCTGCGATTCAGTTGGGTTCGCTGATGTCCGCCACTACGGCCCCGAGCGCTGCCGTGAGCTGATCGGCGTCCACGAATGCACTCCGGCCATGTGCCCCGGCGCCCATGGAAATACGGCGGCCCGTGATCGTGGAGTCCGCGTACACCGGCCAAGGCGTGGTGCTTCCCAGAGGAGTGATGGTTCCGCGCTCGTAGCCCGTCGCGGCCAAAGCAACGTCGGCGTGGGGGAGCGAGAGCTTGTTGACGCCCACCAAAGCACGCAACTTCGGCCAGGAGATCTGGCGGTCCCCGGGAATGAGCGCGAACAGGAAGCTTCCGTCGCGGTGTTTGACCACCAGCGACTTCACGATGTCCGCCGGGCTGATGCCCAGGATGCCTGCTGCTTCTTCGAGGCTGCGGGCAGCAGGACGCTCGACGACGTCCACGGCCAGTCCGCGCGCGGCGGCGTCGGACAGGAACCGTTCGGCCCCGTTCATCTCCGGATCATCCATGCCAGGTCACACCCGTCAGTCGCGGTACAGCAGGAGGGCTTCACCCTGGCCGCCGCCGCCGCAAAGGGACACTGCGGCCTTGCCGGTTCCCCTGCGCCTGAGTTCGTGGGCCGCATGCAGGGCCAACCGGGCTCCGGAGGCGCCGATGGGGTGGCCGAGCGCGATCGCGCCGCCGTGGATGTTGCACTTCTCCAGCGGGTACCTCAGGTCCTTGAGTGATTGCACGGCAACGGAGCCGAAGGCCTCGTTGATCTCGATGAAGTCCAGGTCTTCGGCAGTCCATCCGGCCCGCTTCAATGCTTGCGAAATGGCGTTTGACGGCTGGGAGTGGAGCGAGTTGTCCGGGCCTGCGACTTGGCCGGCCTTGCCCACCACGGCCAGGTATTCCAAGCCGTTGTCTCTGGCAAAGCGGCGACTGGTCAGTACAAGTGCGGAGGCGCCGTCGGACAGGGGAGAGGAGTTGCCTGCGGTAATGGTGCCGTCGGTGGCGAAGGCGGCCTTCAAGGGGGCGAGGGTTTCCAAGGTCGTGTTCGGCCGGACGCCCTCGTCAGAGGTGAGGATGACCGGATCGCCCTTGCGCTGCTTCACGCTCACCGGAGCGATTTCGACGTCGAAAATTCCCTCGGCAATAGCGGCAGCGGCGCGCTGATGGGAAGCGGCAGCAACCTCGTCCTGCGCACGGCGGTCAATGCCAAGGGTCACGTTCTTGGTTTCCGTGGACAAGCCCATGGATTGGCCATCGAACGCATCCGTGAGTCCATCATGCGCAGCAACGTCCAACGCCTGGATTGCGCCGTACGTCCAACCCTGGCGCGAGCCGGGGAGGAGGTGTGGGGCACGGGTCATGGATTCCTGGCCGCCGGCCACAACCACGGTGGCGTCGCCGCTGCGGATCATCCGGGCGGCGTCGATTACGGCAGTCAGGCCGGAGAGGCAAACCTTGTTGATGGTGACGGCAGGGATGTTCCATCCAACACCTGCCGCGATGGCACTTTGCCGGGCAGGGTTCTGGCCAGCGCCTGCTTGCAGCACCTGTCCCATGATGACGGCGTCCACCTGTTCGGCTTTCACGCCGCTGGCAGCCAGGGCTGCTGCAATGGCATGGGCGCCAAGGTCGACGGCGGTGAACCCGGCAAGCTGCCCATTGAGCCGACCCTGTGGGGTACGGGAAGCAGCAAGGATGACAACGTCATTGTCGTCAGCGGAGTTGTTCATGGTCTCTCTTCCGATCCGTGGTGGTGTACCCAAGGCTACCGCGCGGCGTGCGCCAGCCTATTCTTTCCAACGCTCGTACGCATCGCTGGATTCCACGGCGGGGATTCCACATCGGATCTGGTCCCCTCGCCGGTCCATTGGCTCTGCATAGGTGCCTACAGCAACAGTGCTTGCATTCACGGACGATCTGGGGTAGACAGGAAGGCTACTTTGCCGTATCGTAGATATTTGCGTCTTCCCTGTTAACCTTCAGCCTTCATATAGCGGTGGGCTTTACCTCTCAGCTGCAACATTGACGTGCCGTTCACAACGTGCACTGCCTTTTGCAGACTGGGTCCGGGTCATATAGCGGAACCGGAATAAGTATGCTGCGGAGCACTCTGCATCATGCAAACGGGGGAGATCTGAAAACGCCTGAAGGTCTGTGGAAGGATCCCTCTTGGTCGCCTCGAGCACCTCTAATAACGAAACCGCTAACACGGCAAGCACCGATGGTGCCACTCGCCGCCTCTCATTCGCAAAGATTCACGAACCCCTTGATGTTCCGAATCTTCTCGCCCTGCAGACAGACAGCTTTGACTGGCTGGTCGGAAACGAACGCTGGCAGGCGCGGGTAGCGAAGGCTGTCGAGGAGGGCGACCTCAGCGTCGCCACCACCTCCGGACTTGCCGACATCTTCGAAGAGATCTCCCCCATCGAGGACTTCCAGGGCACTATGTCCCTGAGCTTCTCCGAGCCGGAGTTCGCTGATCCGAAGTACACCATGGCCGAATGCAAAGACCGTGACGCCACCTACTCGGCACCGCTGTATGTCAAGGCCGAGTTCATGAACAACAACACGGGCGAAATCAAGCAGCAGACCGTGTTCATGGGCGACTTCCCGCTGATGACTGAAAAGGGAACGTTCGTCGTCAACGGCACCGAGCGTGTCGTTGTCTCCCAGCTGGTCCGCTCTCCGGGCGCCTACTTCGAGCGCACCGCAGACAAGACCAGTGACAAGGACATCTTCACTGCGAAGATCATCCCGTCCCGCGGTGCATGGTTCGAACTCGAAATCGACAAGCGCGACCAGGTCGGCGTTCGCCTCGACCGCAAGCGCAAGCAGTCGGTCACCGTTCTGCTGAAGGCCCTCGGTTGGACCGAAGGCCAGATCCTGGAAGAGTTCGGCCAGTACGACTCCATGCGTGCAACGCTGGAGAAGGACGCCACCGAAACCCGCGAAGACGCGCTTCTGGACATCTACCGCAAGCTGCGTCCGGGCGAGCCGCCCACAGTCGAGGCTGCCCAGTCCCTGCTGGACAACCTGTACTTCAACGCCAAGCGCTATGACCTCGCCAAGGTTGGCCGTTACAAGATCAACCGCAAGCTCGGCATCGACCGCTCCCTTGGTGACAAGGAAGCTTCGGTCCTGCACGTTGAAGACATCGTGGCCATGATCAAGTTCCTCGTTGCGCTGCACGCCGGCGAGAAGACACTCATGGGCAAGCGCGATGGCGAAGACCACGAGCTCCGCGTCGAGATCGACGACATCGACCACTTCGGCAACCGTCGCATCCGCGCCGTTGGTGAACTGATCGAGAACCAGGTCCGCACCGGCCTTTCCCGCATGGAGCGTGTTGTTCGCGAACGCATGACCACGCAGGACGTCGAGGCCATCACGCCGCAGACACTGATCAACATCCGTCCCGTTGTGGCTGCGATCAAGGAGTTCTTCGGAACGTCCCAGCTCTCGCAGTTCATGGACCAGAACAACCCGCTTTCGGGCCTTACCCACAAGCGCCGCCTGTCGGCCCTTGGCCCGGGTGGTCTTTCCCGCGACCGCGCAGGCATGGAAGTTCGAGACGTCCACCCGTCCCACTACGGACGTATGTGCCCCATCGAAACGCCTGAAGGCCCGAACATTGGTCTGATCGGTTCGCTGGCTTCCTACGGCCGCATCAACCCGTTCGGTTTCATCGAGACGCCTTACCGCCTCGTTTCCAACGGTGTGGTCTCGGACGAGGTCCAGTACCTCACTGCCGACGACGAAGCTGAGGTCCTGATCGCCCAGGCCAACGCTCCGCTGGACGCTGACAAGAAGTTCTCGGAACAAACCGTCCTTGTCCGTGCCCGTGGTGGTGGAGGCGAGCCGGTCCTGGTTCCCGCTGCCGAAGTTCAGTTCATGGACGTTTCCCCGCGCCAGATGGTGTCCGTGGCAACTGCCCTGATCCCGTTCCTTGAGCATGACGATGCCAACCGTGCACTCATGGGTGCCAACATGCAGCGCCAGGCCGTGCCGCTGGTCCGTTCCGAGGCTCCTTTCGTGGGCACCGGCATGGAGCGCGCAGCAGCTGTCGACGCCGGTGACGTTGTCATCGCGAAGAAGGCAGGTGTGGTCACCGAGGTTTCAGCCGAACTGGTTGTCATGATCAACGACGACGGCACCGAGACCAACTACCGCATCAACAAGTTCGCCCGTTCCAACCAGGGCAACTGCTACAACCACCGCGTTCTGGTCAACGAAGGCCAGCGCCTGGAAGTCGGTGGCATCATTGCCGACGGTCCCGCAACGGACCAGGGTGAACTGGCCCTCGGTAAGAACCTCCTCGTGGCATTCATGTCCTGGGAAGGCCACAACTTTGAGGACGCCATCATCCTGTCCCAGCGCATTGTTGCTGAGGACGTTCTTTCCTCCATCCACATCGAGGAGCACGAGATCGATGCCCGCGACACCAAGCTTGGTGCCGAGGAAATCACCCGTGACATCCCCAACGTGTCCGAGGAAGTCCTGGCAGGCCTGGACGAGCGCGGCATCATCCACATCGGTGCCGAGGTTGAAGCCGGCGACATCCTGGTCGGAAAGGTCACCCCTAAGGGTGAAACCGAACTGACCCCGGAAGAGCGCCTTCTCCGCGCGATCTTCGGTGAGAAGTCCCGCGAAGTCCGCGACACCTCCCTGAAGGTGCCCCACGGCGAGTCCGGTACGGTCATCGGCGTCCGCGTCTTCGACCGCGACAACGACGACGAACTGCCCCCGGGCGTGAACCAGCTGGTCCGCGTCTACGTGGCTGCCAAGCGCAAGATCACCGACGGCGACAAGCTCGCCGGCCGTCACGGCAACAAGGGTGTTATCTCCAAGATCCTCCCGATCGAGGACATGCCCTTCCTTGCAGACGGTACCCCGGTTGATATCGTCCTGAACCCGCTTGGTGTTCCGGGTCGAATGAACGTTGGCCAGGTCCTGGAGACCCACCTCGGTTGGGTTGCCAAGACCGGTTGGAAGATCGAAGGCGAGCCGGAGTGGGTCAAGAACCTGCCGAACCTGCCCCGTGAAACCGGCCAGACCACCGTTGCCACACCGGTGTTCGATGGCGCCCGCGAAGAAGAAATCACGGGCCTGCTTGACTCCACCAACGTGACCCGCGACGGCGACCGCCTGATCGACTCCTCCGGCAAGACCCGTCTGTTCGATGGCCGCTCCGGCGAGCCGTTCCCGGACCCGATCTCCGTCGGTTACATGTACATCCTGAAGCTCCACCACCTGGTGGACGACAAGATCCACGCGCGTTCCACCGGCCCGTACTCCATGATCACGCAGCAGCCGCTGGGTGGTAAGGCACAGTTCGGTGGCCAGCGCTTCGGTGAAATGGAAGTGTGGGCGCTCGAAGCTTACGGTGCCGCTTACACGCTTCAGGAACTCCTCACGATCAAGTCGGATGACATCCATGGTCGCGTGAAGGTCTACGAAGCCATCGTCAAGGGCGAGAACATCCCTGAGCCTGGCGTTCCCGAGTCCTTCAAGGTCTTGATCAAGGAAATGCAGTCGTTGTGCCTGAACGTGGAAGTTCTTTCCACCGATGGAACCACGATCGAAATGCGTGACTCTGATGACGCAGTCTTCACGGCTGCGGAAGAACTGGGCATCGATCTGTCTCGTGCAGAGCCCAGTTCCGTAGAAGAGGTCTAGTAGCCGTTCCGGTGGGCAGCAGTACCTAACTGCCCACCGGGACAGCTCCCTCTTCCCGTAACCAAGACTTCAGAATTTAGAGAACAAGAGAGAACAGGGACCATATGTCCAGCGAATCCTCCTTCGGCCTCATGCAGATCGGCCTCGCCACCGCGGAAGACATCCGTGGCTGGTCTTACGGTGAGGTCAAGAAGCCGGAAACCATCAACTACCGCACCCTCAAGCCTGAGAAGGACGGTCTTTTCTGCGAGAAGATCTTCGGTCCTTCCCGCGACTGGGAATGCTACTGCGGCAAGTACAAGCGCGTCCGCTTCAAGGGCATCATCTGTGAGCGTTGTGGCGTTGAAGTCACCCGCGCCAAGGTGCGCCGTGAGCGCATGGGCCACATCGAACTGGCTGCGCCTGTAACCCACATCTGGTACTTCAAGGGCGTTCCCTCGCGCTTGGGCTACCTGTTGGACCTGGCTCCGAAGGACCTTGAGAAGGTCATCTACTTCGCTGCCTACATGATCACCAGCGTTGACACGGAAAACCGCCACGCTGAACTGCCGAACCTCCAGGTCGAGCACGACCTCGAGAAGAAGCAGCTCGTGGACAACCGCGACAGCGACATCGCCACGATCGCCCGCGACCTTGAAGACGAGCTTGCCCGCCTTGAAGGTGAAGGTGCCAAGGCTGCCGACAAGAAGAAGGCCCGCGACTCCGCAGACCGCCAGATGGCGAACGTCCGCAAGCGTGCCGACGCCGATATCGAGCGCCTTGAGCAGGTCTGGGACCGCTTCAAGAACCTCAAGGTCGCTGACCTCGAGGGTGATGAGGGCCTTTACCGCGAACTGCGTGACCGTTACGGCATGTACTTCGAAGGTTCCATGGGTGCCGAGGCCATCAAGAAGCGTCTTGAGACCTTTGACATGCAGGCTGAGGCCGAATCACTGCGCGACACCATCCAGAACGGCAAGGGCCAGCGCAAGACGCGTGCCCTGAAGCGCCTGAAGGTTGTCAACGCATTCCTGACCACCAACAACAGCCCGCTCGGCATGGTTCTGGACGCCGTCCCGGTGATCCCGCCGGAACTGCGCCCGATGGTCCAGCTGGATGGTGGCCGCTTCGCGACCTCCGACCTCAACGACCTCTACCGCCGTGTGATCAACCGCAACAACCGACTCAAGCGACTGCTTGACCTCGGTGCACCGGAGATCATCGTCAACAATGAGAAGCGCATGCTTCAGGAAGCTGTTGACAGCCTCTTCGACAACGGCCGTCGTGGCCGCCCCGTCACGGGTCCGGGCAACCGTCCGCTGAAGTCCCTGAGCGACATGCTCAAGGGCAAGCAGGGTCGTTTCCGCCAGAACCTGCTCGGCAAGCGCGTCGACTACTCCGGCCGTTCGGTCATCGTCGTTGGCCCGCAGCTGAAGCTGCACCAGTGTGGTCTGCCCAAGCAGATGGCCCTGGAGCTCTTCAAGCCGTTCGTGATGAAGCGCCTGGTTGACCTCAACCACGCCCAGAACATCAAGTCGGCAAAGCGCATGGTCGAGCGCTACCGTCCGCAGGTTTGGGACGTGCTGGAAGAGATCATCACCGAACACCCGGTGCTGCTCAACCGTGCACCTACCCTTCACCGCCTCGGCATCCAGGCCTTCGAACCGCAGCTTGTGGAAGGCAAGGCAATCCAGCTTCACCCGCTGGTTTGTGGCGCCTTCAACGCTGACTTCGACGGCGACCAGATGGCAGTGCACCTGCCGCTGAGCCCGGAAGCCCAGGCCGAAGCCCGCATCCTGATGCTGTCCTCGAACAACATCCTGAAGCCGTCCGATGGCCGCCCGGTCACCCTGCCTTCGCAGGATATGATCATCGGCCTGTACCACCTGACCACCAAGCGCGTCGGCTCTGCCGGCGAAGGCCGTATCTTCTCCTCGGTTTCGGAAGCCATCATGGCGTACGACGCCCGTGATCTGCACCTGAATTCCCAGGTCAAGATCCGTCTGGACAACTTCGTGCCTTATGCCGGTTGGGAAGCTCCGGAAGGTTGGGAGCCGGGCCAGCCGGCCCTCGTCCAGACCTCCCTGGGCCAGGTCATCTTCAACCAGACGCTGCCCGAGGATTACCCGTGGGTTGAGGCTGTTGCCGACAAGGGCGAGCTGTCCCGGATCGTCAACGACCTCGCCGAGCGCTACCCGAAGGTTGTCACGGCTGCCACGCTGGACAACCTGAAGGATGCCGGTTTCTACTGGGCAACCCGCTCGGGTGTCACGGTGGCTATCTCCGACATCGAGGTGCCTACGTCCAAGCCCGCCATCCTGGCTGGTTACGAGAATATGGCTGCCAAGATCCAGGGCCAGTACGACAAGGGCCTGATCGACGACGACGAGCGTCGCCAGGAACTGATCGAGATCTGGAACAAGGCCACCAACGAGATCGCCCAGGCGATGCGCGACAGCCTGTCCCCGATGAACACCATCAACCGCATGGTGTCCTCCGGTGCACGTGGTAACTGGATGCAGGTCCGCCAGATCGCGGGTATCCGTGGTCTTGTGGCCAACCCGAAGGGTGAGATCATCCCTCGCCCGATCAAGTCCTCCTACCGCGAGGGCCTGTCGGTGTTGGAATACTTCATCGCCACGCACGGTGCCCGTAAGGGTCTGGCCGATACCGCTCTTCGTACCGCCAACTCGGGTTACCTGACCCGTCGTCTGGTGGACGTTTCGCAGGACGTCATCGTCCGCGAAGAGGACTGTGGTACCGAGCGCGGCCTGGTCACCCCGATCGCCGTGCCGGATTCCAACGGTGAGCTCGTCCTGGACGAGAACGTCGAGAACAGCGCCTACGCACGTACGCTGGCTGTCGACGTCGTCGACGCCCAGGGCAACGTCCTGGCTGCCGGCGGAACCGACTGCGGCGACGTCGTCATCGACCAGTTGCTGGCTGCTGGTATCACTGAGGTCAAGGTCCGTTCCGTACTCACCTGTGAGTCCAAGGTCGGCACTTGTGCGCTCTGCTATGGCCGTTCGCTGGCCACCGGCAAGACCGTTGACATCGGCGAGGCCGTGGGCATCATCGCCGCACAGTCCATCGGTGAGCCCGGTACCCAGCTGACCATGCGTACGTTCCACACCGGTGGTGCTGTTTCTGCCGGTGGTGGCGACGACATCACCCAGGGTCTGCCCCGTATCCAGGAGCTCTTCGAAGCCCGTACTCCGAAGGGTGTTGCACCGATTGCTGAAGCAGCCGGCCGCATCACCATCGAAGAGTCCGAGCGCCAGATGCGCCTGGTCATCACTCCGGACGATGGTTCCGAAGAGATTGCCTACCCGGTGCTGCGCCGTTCACGTCTCCTCATCGAGGATGGCGAGCACGTCAGCGTCGGCCAGAAACTGATCAACGGTCCGGTGGACCCGAAGCAGGTTCTGCGCATCATGGGTCCCCGTGCCGCACAGAAGTTCCTTGTGGACGAGGTCCAGGGCGTTTACCGCAGCCAGGGTATTGGTATCCACGACAAGCACGTCGAGGTTATCGTCCGCCAGATGCTGCGCCGCGTGACCGTCATCGAATCCGGCGACTCCGACCTGCTCCCTGGTGAGCTTGCAGAGCGCTCCCGCTTCGAAGACGAGAACCGCCGCGTGGTGTCTGAGGGCAAGGCCCCGGCCTCGGGCCGCCCGGAACTCATGGGTATCACCAAGGCGTCCCTGGCAACCGAGTCCTGGCTGTCGGCCGCTTCCTTCCAGGAAACCACCCGCGTCCTCACGCAGGCGGCCATGGAAGGCAAGAGCGATCCCCTGCTCGGCCTCAAGGAGAACGTCATCATCGGTAAGCTCATCCCGGCCGGTACGGGTCTGCCCCGTTACACGGAGGTCACGGTTGAGCCGACTGAGGAAGCAAAGGCAAGCCTGTTCACGGGCCCCAGCGCTTTCACCGATTTCTCCTATGACGCCCTGGGCGGCGACGGTGCTCCCGAGTTCCACGCCATCCCGCTGGACGACTACGATCTCGGCAACGACTTCCGCTGAAACCAGCAGTAGTCAATAGTTGACGGACTGGCCCCGCACTCTTGAGTGCGGGGCCAGTCCCGTTAACCGCACCGCCATACACCCGATTAAGGCCTTAGATCAAGCCGTGCTAGAATTTTGGTAATTGTTCTGTGTGGCAGTGGATGAAGGCCGCCGCAGCATCATTTTGGTTTTGTTCTCATGGTGCTGGGTGGAGCCTGTTTCCGGGTTGCGGGCAACATGCGCAACGAATGCCGCACTTTTGCACGCCTACCGGATGTTTCGGCCGGCCGCATGAGCAACGCCAAAGTTTCCACGTTTACACTGGCTGGCGCCTGTGTGTGGGGGCAGAGATCAAACAACGGAGAACACGAAAGTGCCTACGATTAACCAGCTGGTCCGCAAGGGCCGCACGCCTAAGGTCTCCAAGACCAAGGCTCCCGCGCTGAAGGGTAGCCCGATGCGCCGCGGTGTTTGCACCCGCGTTTACACCACCACCCCCAAGAAGCCGAACTCGGCTCTGCGTAAGGTGGCACGTGTGCGCCTCAACGGTGGCGTTGAAGTTACCGCTTACATCCCCGGCGTTGGCCACAACCTCCAGGAGCACTCCATCGTGCTCGTCCGTGGTGGTCGTGTGAAGGACCTTCCGGGTGTCCGCTACAAGATCGTCCGCGGCGCACTCGACACCCAGGGTGTCAAGAACCGCAAGCAGGCCCGCAGCCGTTACGGCGCAAAGATGGAGAAGAAGTAATATGCCTCGCAAGGGTCCGGCCCCGAAGCGGCCGCTAGTTTCCGATCCCGTTTACGGCTCCCCGTTGGTCACGCAGCTGATCAACAAGGTCCTGGTTGACGGCAAGAAGTCCACCGCAGAGCGCATCGTTTACGGTGCCCTCGAAGGTGCACGCGCCAAGTCCGGCGGCGACCCCGTTGCCGCCCTCAAGAAGGCCATGGACAACGTCAAGCCTTCCCTCGAGGTGCGTTCCCGCCGTGTTGGTGGCGCCACCTACCAGGTTCCGGTTGAGGTCAAGCCGGGTCGTTCCACCGCCCTCGCCCTGCGTTGGCTGGTGGGCTACTCCAAGGCCCGCCGCGAGAAGACCATGACCGAGCGCCTCCAGAACGAAATCCTGGATGCCTCCAACGGTCTGGGTGCCGCTGTCAAGCGTCGCGAAGACACCCACAAGATGGCCGAGTCCAACAAGGCCTTCGCACACTACCGCTGGTAAAACCTCCCGGGCGCCGTCGGCTCAACCGAGCCGGCGGCGAACGTGTAGTCCATCCGAAAGGGAGACCCCGTGGCACAGGACGTGCTTACCGACCTTAACAAGGTCCGCAATATCGGCATCATGGCCCACATCGATGCCGGCAAGACCACCACTACCGAGCGCATCCTGTTCTACACGGGTGTGAACCACAAGATCGGCGAGACGCACGACGGCGCCTCGACGACCGACTGGATGGAACAGGAAAAGGAACGCGGCATCACCATCACGTCTGCCGCCGTGACTTGCTTCTGGAACCAGAACCAGATCAACATCATCGACACCCCGGGCCACGTGGACTTCACGGTTGAGGTTGAGCGTTCCCTGCGCGTCCTCGACGGTGCTGTCGCTGTGTTCGACGGCAAGGAAGGCGTGGAGCCGCAGTCCGAGACTGTTTGGCGCCAGGCTGACAAGTACAACGTTCCGCGTATCTGCTTCGTCAACAAGATGGACAAGCTGGGTGCGGACTTCTACTTCACCGTTGACACCATCATTTCCCGCCTTGGTGCCAAGCCGCTGGTCATGCAGCTGCCGATCGGCGCTGAGAACGACTTCATCGGCGTGGTTGACCTCCTCGAAATGCGTGCCCTGGTTTGGCCTGGCGACGCAAAGGGTGACGTCACCATGGGCGCTTCCTACGAAGTGCAGGCAATTCCGGCGGACCTCCAGGCCAAGGCTGAAGAGTACCGCGCACAGCTCGTAGAGACCGTTGCGGAAGCATCCGAAGAGCTCATGGAGAAGTACCTCGAAGGTGAAGAACTCACCCTGGAGGAACTGAAGGCCGGCATCCGCAAGATGACCATCAACTCCGAGCTCTACCCCGTGTTCTGTGGCTCTGCCTTCAAGAACCGCGGCGTACAGCCGATGCTTGACGCTGTTGTTGACTACCTGCCGAACCCGCTCGACGTCCCGGCGATGATCGGTCACGATCCCCGCGACGAAGAGAAGGAACTCACCCGCAAGCCGTCTGCAGACGAGCCGTTCTCGGCCCTCGCCTTCAAGATTGCTGCGCACCCGTTCTTCGGTCAGCTGACCTTCATCCGCGTGTACTCCGGTCACGTTGAGGCCGGCGCCCAGGTGGTCAATTCCACCAAGGGTAAGAAGGAACGCATCGGCAAGCTGTTCCAGATGCACGCCAACAAGGAAATGCCCGTCGAGGGCGCTACCGCCGGCCACATCTACGCAGCCATCGGTCTGAAGGACACCACCACGGGTGACACCCTGTGTGATGCCAACAACCAGATCGTCCTCGAGTCCATGAGCTTCCCGGAGCCCGTGATCTCGGTTGCCATCGAGCCCAACACCAAGGGTGACCAGGAGAAGCTCTCCACGGCCATCCAGAAGCTCTCGGCTGAGGACCCGACCTTCCAGGTCTCCCTCAACGAAGACACGGGCCAGACCATCATCGCCGGCATGGGCGAGCTCCACCTGGACATCCTGGTGGACCGCATGCGCCGCGAATTCAAGGTTGAGGCAAACGTTGGCAAGCCGCAGGTTGCTTACCGCGAAACCATCAAGCGCGCTGTAGAGCGTCATGACTACACGCACAAGAAGCAGACCGGTGGTTCCGGTCAGTTCGCAAAGATCCAGATCGCGATCGAGCCGATGGACACCTCTTCCGGCGAGCTGTACGAGTTCGAGAACAAGGTCACTGGTGGCCGCGTTCCGCGCGAATACATCCCGTCTGTTGATGCTGGTATCCAGGATGCGCTGAACGACGGCGTCCTGGCCGGCTACCCGGTTGTTGGCATCAAGGCCACGCTGATCGATGGCGCGTCCCACGATGTTGACTCCTCGGAAATGGCGTTCAAGATCGCCGGCCGTATGGCTTTCAAGGAAGCTGCACGCAAGGCGAACCCTGTTCTGCTCGAACCGCTGATGGATGTTGAGGTCCGCACACCTGAGGAATACATGGGTGATGTTATTGGTGACCTGAACGCCCGCCGTGGCCAGATGCAGTCCATGGAGGACGCAGCAGGTGTGAAGGTTATCCGTGCACACGTTCCGCTGTCCGGCATGTTCGGTTACATTGGCGACCTCCGTTCCAAGACGCAGGGTCGTGCCGTGTACTCCATGACGTTCAACAGCTACGCGGAGGTCCCCAAGGCTGTAGCCGACGAGATCATCCAGAAAACCCGCGGCGAGTAATCTCCCGGTAACGGATGCAATTCCGATTCCGGGAAGGCATCTCAGCGTGTGAGGCGGGGCTGCGGCGAAAGCCGCGGCCCGGCCCCCTGCGCGAACAGGCTCTAGGAACTAATATTGGTTCCTGAATCTGCAATTTCACCAAAACCAAGCCCCCAAGTAGACTTGCTAAAGTTTCTGCCGCGAAAAGCGCGGCCGAGGAGCACTTCACTTGAAATCGTTCTAGGAGGAACCTGTGGCAAAGGCAAAGTTCGAGCGGACTAAGCCGCACGTCAACATCGGCACCATTGGTCACGTTGACCACGGTAAGACGACGCTGACTGCCGCCATTTCCAAGGTGCTGTACGACCAGTACCCGGACATCAACGAGCAGCGCGACTTCGCGTCCATCGACTCTGCTCCGGAAGAGCGCCAGCGCGGTATTACCATCAACATCTCCCACGTGGAGTACCAGACCGAGAAGCGTCACTACGCACACGTTGACGCCCCCGGTCACGCTGACTACATCAAGAACATGATCACCGGTGCTGCCCAGATGGACGGCGCAATCCTCGTGGTTGCTGCAACCGATGGTCCGATGGCCCAGACCCGTGAGCACGTTCTGCTCGCCCGCCAGGTTGGTGTTCCCTACCTGCTGGTCGCACTGAACAAGTCGGACATGGTTGATGACGAAGAACTCCTCGACCTCGTCGAAATGGAAGTTCGTGAGCTCCTGAGCTCGCAGGGCTTCGATGGCGATGAAGCTCCGGTTGTTCGCGTTTCCGGTCTGAAGGCACTGGAAGGCGACCCGGTTTGGGTCAAGTCCGTCCAGGACCTGATGGCAGCTGTCGACGAGTCCGTTCCGGACCCCGTACGTGACCGCGACAAGCCGTTCCTGATGCCGATCGAAGACGTCTTCACCATCACCGGTCGTGGCACCGTTGTTACGGGCCGCGCCGAGCGTGGAACCCTCGCCATCAACTCCGAGGTCGAGATCGTCGGCATCCGCCCGATCCAGAAGACCACGGTTACCGGTATCGAGATGTTCCACAAGCAGCTCGACGAAGCATGGGCCGGCGAGAACTGTGGCCTCCTGCTCCGCGGTCTCAAGCGCGACGACGTCGAGCGTGGCCAGGTTGTCGTCAAGCCGGGTTCCATCACCCCGCACACCGACTTCGAGGCCAACGTCTACATCCTTTCCAAGGACGAAGGCGGACGTCACAACCCGTTCTACTCGAACTACCGCCCGCAGTTCTACTTCCGTACCACGGACGTAACCGGCGTTATCACCCTGCCGGAAGGCACGGAAATGGTTATGCCTGGCGACAACACTGAGATGACCGTTGAGCTCATCCAGCCGATCGCTATGGAAGAGGGCCTCGGCTTCGCTATCCGCGAAGGCGGCCGCACCGTTGGTTCGGGACGTGTTACCAAGATCATCAAGTAGTTCCTACTTGTAGATCGGCGAACTTCCGGCATCGCCGGCAGCGAGCCAGGAAGAACCCCATCGCTTCTGCGGTGGGGTTCTTCTTTGCTATCATTAATCTATCGATTGGATTAATGCCGTGCAGGTGCTGCGCCCGGCTTCACCCTAGGAGCTTCCATGCTGGGATTCTTGACGACCGGACTCGTGCTCTTGCTTGTCGGCATTATCGGTTTCACAGGCTACGCCATGGGCCTGGTGCGGGGCCGCAGGGAAGGTGCCCGTTCGAGGCCGGCCGCCGGAATGGACGACGCCGCCACTTACCGTTCCGGTTACCTCGCCGGCCATCTGGCTGGCTGGGGGGACGCACTAGGGCAGAGCAGGCCACCCCTAGCGCCGAAGCGCCCAGCGCCGCAGCGTTCACCTGCAGTAGAGCAGCCGATGCCGGTCCAGTTCGCGGCCATGCCTCCGGACTTTCGGCAGACCATGAGAATCGCACCACCTGGTGTGCCGCCGTCGTATGGTGGCGCGCCTGCTCCGCAGCGGGGTCTGGCTCCCACGCCGCATGGGCGGCAATTCCAGCCGACGCTTCGCCAGCCTGAGAGCCCGGAAGCCGCAGCCGCCCGAAAGGAGAAGCGTGACCGGCAAAACATCAACGTCACCCTCTACGTCGCGAGTCTGTTGCTTGTTGCCGCAGGCGCCCTGTTCGTTGGGACCAGCCTTCCGGAGCTCCTTCGCTTTGTGGCTATCTGGGCCATCACCTTATTGTTCTATGCCTCCGGACTGATCATCCAGCCAAGGGTGCCCCGGCTTCGCCCGGCAGCCATAGCTTTCACCGGAACGGGGCTGGCACTTGTCCCGGTTACAGGTCTGGCCATGTATAACTTTGCCCTTCATCACGGCCCCACGGCATGGCTGGTCACATCCTTGCTGGGAACCGTTGCCTACATCTACGCAGCACTGCGCCTGGACAACAAGGTGCTGGCGCTGCTCTCCCTCACCTTCGTGGTTTCCACGGCATGGTCCGGCGTAGCGGTGCTTGGCGGGGCCTTGGTCTGGTACTTTACGGCGTTGATTGGCGTTGCCATTCTCTTGACACTCGGGGCGCTGGTCCGCCCGCGTTGGCTGCCGCCGCTTTATGTCCGCCCACTGGTGATGCTTCATCCGTTTGTAGTGCCTTTGGTGGGGCTCGCGGTGAGCCTGACGCCGAACTTCCTGGCCAAGGGGGAGTACCCCGTGGTCATGCTGATGTGCGGGCTCTACTTTGCCGTGATGGTGCTGGTGCAGTCACGCCAGCACCTGCAGTCACGCCATCACCTGCAGTCACGCCAACACCGATTGCTCAATTTCTACGGCGCCCGCGTCGCCTTCACCCTGGCGGTGCTGGGGCTCGTGTGGGATACAACCACGGATTTAAGCCTTGTTGTGCTGGCTGGAATCATTTGCCTTGGTGTTCAATCACTTGGAGTCGCGTTCGGCGGGGAACGGCTGCTTCCAGGCACGTGGTGGTACGACGCCGTGTACTGCCTCGGTCTGCAACGTGTGGCCACAGTTGTGCTCACGGTTGTGCTTGGTGTGGGAACCTTCCACCTCCCTGAGTTTGTGCCACTCTTCATCGCGATGCCGACTGCCATGGTGCTGGGCTGGAAGCTGGGCCAGGGGGCGGAGTTTGCACCGGCCGCAGTACTGGTTGTGGCAGCACCGTTCGTTGGGTTGTTGGGCGCTTGGCCCGTGACCGCCCTGCTCGGTGTTGCGGCAATGTATTGGTTCCTTCGGGCTACAACCCAGCTGGGGGAACTTCGATACTTCTACGTTCTGGCTGGGCGGGTGGCTCTTACGCTAACCGTCACGGCGTTGGCCGCGGGCGTCCTCACCGATCATCCGGACAGGTCTTCCTACACGATGTTCGTCTTTGTGGCGGCGTGCACCGTGCAGCAGACGTTGAGTGCCGTGCTTGAGCGTACTGGCGTTCGCACCGTGGCGGGGCAGGCATCCCTGGCCGGGTTCGGCGGGGCGGCAATAGCAGGCCTCTTTGCTTTACCCATTTTCGACGCCGCGCCCGGCCGCCCCACAGTGGCAGTTGCTGTGGGCGTGGTGCTTGCCGCCGGATTGCTCTCCGGTTGGTTGGCGTTTCCACAGCGTGGGGACGGTAGTGATGCCCGTTCCACGGGCGATGGTGCCGCGTTGACGTGGCGGCCGACAATGGGGGAGTTCCTGGTTCCTGCGGCCGCGGCGGCCTCGGGCACGGTGGCTGTGGTTGCTGTGTCGTGGACACTGGGGAACCTGGTTCTCCTGGCCGCCGTCACCTACTTCTGCGCCACAGCCCTCCGGTTGCCTGCTTCCCGGCATAGGCAGTGCTACTGGTGGTTGTCGCGGGCCGTAGGAACGGTGTTGGCTGCCTCTGCGTACGCCGAGGCAACCAGGGACGAACCGGGTCTCTATCTGGCTGGCGAGGAGCTTAGCGTTGGCCTGCTTGTCGTCATCGTTCTTGCCCTGCAGCTGATCCTGCCTCTACGTGCGGGCTACGTTGGGAAGCACCTGCGGGCTGGCATTATCGATGCTGGAGTGGTGCTTGCTGGCATGGCCCTGTGCAGTACGTTCTTCACAATGGACGTGGCGCCCGGCGTTCGCGAGGGCTGGCAACCAGGCGCCGTGGCCACCATAACGGCGGCGGCGGCCGTGGCCGTCAGCGCGCGGCTTCGCGGCCACCGGCTGGCATGGTTGTTCGCTCCGGGGGCACTGGTGCTGTTGCTCGCCCTGCGGAGTGGAAATGCCAGGGATGTGGAGCTCCTGCTGGGCATCTTTGCGGCTTACGGCGGCTTCATGGTTGCTGTGACCAGCCAACGCCTTGCCCGGGGTGGATACCTGATTGCGGTGCGGATTCTGTCGGGGGCGTTCGTCACCCTGGTGGTGGCCGACTTCACGGAGTCGGCTGCGGCTGCGTCTCTTACCGTGGCACTGGTCCTCATCCTGCAGTTGCTACTGCAGTTCCTTGTGCAGTCCTCCCTTCAGCGACGAGGCAGCGACGACCCCTTCCAAAAGGCAATAGTATGGGCGATTCCAGGTGCCCAGCTTCTTCTGCCACTGATCTACTTGCTCGCAGCAGATTACGACGGCGGTGGCCGTTGGGTGGTTCTCGCCGAGTTGGCCCTCGTCCCGGTAGCCGCCGCCATTGCATGGCGCATTTTTGGTGCCCGGAGAGCGCAGTACTTCGGAATCGCCGGTGTCACGGCAGGAGTGATTGCGGCTGGCCCCTCTATGTCCTTCCCGGCACAGACGTGGCTGCAACAGCCGCTGCTGGACAGGTACCAAGTGCCATGCGTGTTTCTGGCACTGGCAGTGGCTGCCATCGTTGCCAGGGCACTTTGGCGGCCCGCGACTGCAGGGGCTGCCATGACTGGCAAGGGTTCAGTCTCGAATGTGGCGGAAAGGTGGCTGTGGTTTGTTTCGGCACTTACCTTCACTGCGACCGGCGGGTTGTTCGCTGCGGACACGTCACTGGCGGGTCCTGGTCTTGCTGTCCTGGGTCTTGCAGTTCTGGTGCTGGCATCGGTGCTGTTCGCTGCCTCGCACTTTGAGGGGATGCCGTCCCTCTATTCCGCCGGGGCGCCCGCCGCGCTGGTTGGTGCTGTGACCGCCGTCGACGGTTTATTTGATGGTCCGGGCCTGGGCGCGTGGAGCGCATTCGTGCCGTGGCTGGTTGGCGGCGTCGGAACGGGCGCGGCCATGTACGCAACCGGACGGATGGGCGGCCGGTCCATCACGTCGCAACCTTGGCGGCGGAACGCCCTGGCGATAACGTCGATCATCGGGTTTGGCATAGCAGCGGCCGTCGGCCTGGGGCGGGACCAGACCTCGTTGATGGGTGCAGCCCTCATCCTCGTTTCCGGAGTGCTGGTGGTCATCGAGGTCACGGGAGGCAAGAGGCTGGCCGGAGAAATCACTGCCCTGGCTACACTCGCAGGGTTCCAGCGGGCGCTGCTGTTTGTGGATGGCGGCGCGCCGGACTGGTTCTGGGCGGCGCAATGGTACGTCGTTGCCGGCGCGGTTATGGCAGGGCTGCGCTACATGGACCGGCAACGTTCCGAGGGACAGCTGCGGCTTGCAGTCACTGCAGGACTCCTCTCCTTGACGGCCGTGGGGACAACGTTCATGGGGACCTCGTCCCAACAGATATACGTCCTCGTGGCTTATGTGGTGCTCCTGGTGACCGGGCTCCTGCTGGCTGGGCGCATGTTCGTGTGGTGGGGCGCCATTGGCGTGGCAGCCAGCGTCATGTGGGCGCTGCGCAGTTACGCATTCGCGATGCTGGCGCTCGTCGCATTGGCCCTCATCGTGATCGCCGTATGGCGGTTGAACCGGAAACCCCCGGCAACCGACGACCACTACCCAGCAGGCGAACGCTCAGCGGCATCCAGCCAGGATGGAATCCGCTAACGTTGAACTCAATGAGAGGAGCAGCATGGAATTCCTGATTTTCCTTGTCATCATCGCGGGGATCGGCGGTGCGGTGCTATGGGGCCGTAAGTACTTCCGCAACGAGATCGACCGGGCAAAGCGCATCAACCGCGCCAACAAGAACAAGTAACCGGGGCGGGAGTTAACCCGCGTGGGCTAGGGATCCTGATGGCGGGCCCGCCCCAAGGCCCGGTACCAGTAAAACGAATCTTTGGGCGTGCGCTCCAACGTGTCGAAGTCCACGTGAACCAAGCCAAATCGTTGCGAGTACCCTGCCGCCCACTCGAAATTGTCCAGGAGCGTCCACACGTAGTAACCGCGGAGTTGGACATCCTCGGCGAGGCCGCCCGGCCCTGTAGCCGTCAGCGCGTGGCCAAGATGCTCCGCCAAGTAGCTGATCCGGTTGTGGTCCTGTATGGGCCCATCCACGTGCGAAGGCTCCGGGAAGCTGGCCCCGCCTTCGGTGATGTAGACCGGAGGAAGGGCATCGCCATACCGGTCCTTCATCTCGCGCAGCAGTAAAGCCAGGTGCTCCGGCGCCACCGGCCAGCCGAATCCCGTTGTTTCGTACTCTTGGTAGGCGGCCAGGTGGAACGGCACCTTCGTCATTTCGACCGCCGTGCCGGTGGGGATCTCGGCGGGCCCACGGCCTGCAGCAACCTTGACCGGGTAGTAATAGTTGAGCCCGTAGAAGTCCAATGGCTGGCTGATCAGTTCAAGGTCACCATCCTTGATGGTTCCCAACGACCGGAACCAGGGTTTCATGGGCAGCGGTGGCTTGGGGTACTGGCCCAGCAGGATGGCGTCAGCATATATGCGGTTGAGGAGCACGTCGAAGGACTGGGCCATCAACCGGTCCGAGAGGCTGTTGCTGGCCGGCCGGACGGGGGAGTGCATATTGGAGATGCCGATCTGCCCTTTCACGCCGGCTTCACGCAGGGCGCGTACGGCCATCCCATGGCCCAGCAGTTGGTGATGGGCCGCCGGCAGGGCATCGAACAACAACTGGCGGCCGGGAGCATGGACGCCCAGGGCATAGCCTTGGAGCGTCACGGAAACAGGTTCGTTCATGGTGACCCAATGCTCCACCCGGTCCCCAAAGCGCTCCGCGGCAGCACTGCAATAGATGGCAAAGCGTTCCGCTGTATCCCGATTCATCCAGCCGCCGGCGTGCTCAAGTTCCAGAGGAGTATCCCAATGGAACAGGGTTGCCATGGGTGAGATACCGGCAGCGAGGAGTTTATCGATCAGGCGATCGTAGAAGTCCAGGCCACGCTGGTTGATTCCGCCCTTGCCGCCGGGCTGGATCCTGGGCCAGGAAAGGGAGAACCGATACGAGTCGATGCCGAGTTCCTGCATCAGGGTGATATCTTCATCAGCGCGGTTGTAGTGATCGCACGCAATGGTGGGGGAGTCGCCGTCGACAATTACTCCCGGCTTCTGCGCGAAGGCATCCCAGCCCGACGGTCCACGCCCATCAGCGGTCACGGAACCTTCAATCTGGAAGGCTGCTGCAGCGACCCCCAGTGTGAATCCTGGACGTAGGCGGGCAGCCAAATCTTCCACGGAACCCGTATCCTGGGCGGTCATTCCACTATCATCCCCAGCAGACGGCAGCTGTGGCAATGGCCGCCCGTCCTCCGATTGGCCTTTGGGTTTTATTTCCGGCATACTGGATGAGTTGTTCAAGCGCTTCTTCGTGTCCCGATCCGGATAATGCCGGGTGTCAGGGTCCAGGCTGAAGCCCAAACATAACCCTGAACCCCATGGAATGCGGTCGAGTCTGCGTGGAAATCGCGACACGCCCGACCGCGGGGGTCGGTGCGCCGGCAGGTTGAGGAACCCGGAATATCCGGATTCAGCTTGTGCGGCGTGTGGTGGTAGAACCTCAAACGCTTCGGCGGCCACATCAACAGGTAAGTAAACAGAGCAGCCCTAACTAGAGCAGCACTAGCTGAAAGAGAGTCAGGCGACATGGCGGGACAAAAAATCCGCATCCGGCTGAAGTCATATGACCACGAGGTCATTGATGTTTCAGCGCGGAAGATCGTTGAGACGGTCACGCGCGCAGGCGCAACGGTAGTCGGCCCGGTGCCGCTGCCCACGGAGAAGAACGTTTACTGCGTTATTCGCTCTCCTCACAAGTACAAGGACAGCCGTGAGCACTTTGAAATGCGTACTCACAAGCGTCTGATCGACATCATCGACCCCACGCCGAAGGCCGTTGACTCGCTTATGCGTCTCGACCTGCCTGCAGACGTGAACATCGAAATCAAGCTCTAGGGAGGTGCTGAGAGACTATGACCGCAACCCGTAACGTAAAGGGCCTGCTGGGCACGAAGCTCGGCATGACCCAGGTCTGGGACGAGAACAACAAGCTCATCCCGGTAACTGTCGTCCAGGCTGACTCCAACGTCATCACGCAGCTGCGCAACGCAGAGGTAGATGGCTACGTCGCCGTCCAGATCGGCTACGGCCAGATCGACCCCCGCAAGGTAACCAAGCCGCTGGCTGGTCACTTTGAAAAGGCTGGCGTTACCCCTCGCCGCCACGTCGTCGAACTGCGTACCGCAGACGCCGCATCCTACGAGCTGGGCCAGGAGCTCTCTGTTGAGATCTTCGAAGCCGGCCAGAAGATCGACGTCGTCGGCACCTCAAAGGGTAAGGGCTTCGCCGGTGTTATGAAGCGTCACGGCTTCCACGGCGTTGGCGCTTCCCACGGTGCCCACAAGAACCACCGTAAGCCTGGCTCCATCGGTGGCGCATCCACCCCGAGCCGCGTCTTCAAGGGCCTGAAAATGGCCGGCCGCATGGGCGCCGAGCGTCACACGACGCTGAACCTCACGGTTCACGCTGTTGACGTTGAGAAGTCGCTGCTCCTTATCAAGGGCGCCGTCCCCGGTGCCCGCGGCCAGGTCGTACTCGTACGCACCGCCGTGAAGGGAGCCTAGTTAGATGACTAGCACTGTCAAGGTAGACCTGCCTGCAGAGATCTTCGACGTCCAGACCAACGTGCCCCTGTTGCACCAGGTCGTCGTCGCACAGCTCGCTGCTGCCCGCCAGGGTACCCACAAGACGAAGACCCGCGCCGAGGTTTCCGGTGCAGGTCGCAAGCCGTTCAAGCAGAAGGGCACCGGCCGCGCCCGTCAGGGTTCCATCCGTGCTCCTCACATGACCGGCGGTGGCGTTGTCCACGGTCCGACCCCTCGTGACTACAGCCAGCGCACCCCCAAGAAGATGAAGGCTGCTGCTCTCCGCGGCGCCCTGTCTGACCGCGCCCGCAACGGTCGCATCCACGTCATCGCTGAACTGGTAGCCGGCACCAAGCCGTCCGCCAAGGAAGCACTGGCTTCGCTGCGTGCAGTCTCCGAGCGCAAGAACCTGCTCGTTGTTATCGAGCGCGCCAACGACGTCGCTGCACTCTCCGTGCGCAACCTCGCAGATGTTCACGTTCTGTACGCAGACCAGCTGAACACCTACGACGTTCTCATCTCCGACGACGTGGTCTTCACCAAGGCTGCTTTCGAGGCGTTCGTCGCTGACAAGGCCAAGAACGAGGAGGCCTCCAAGTGAGCGTAACCACCATCAAGGACCCGCGCGACGTCGTGCTTGCACCCGTCGTATCGGAAAAGAGCTACGGTCTGATCGACGAAGGCAAGTACACCTTCCTGGTGGACCCTCGCTCGAACAAGACCGAGATCAAGTTGGCCGTAGAGAAGATCTTCTCGGTCAAAGTTGACTCGATCAACACCATCAACCGTGCCGGTAAGCGCAAGCGCACCAAATTCGGCTGGGGACAGCGCAAGAGCACCAAGCGTGCAATTGTCACCCTCAAAGAAGGCACAATCGACATCTTCGGCGGTCCGCTCGCGTAGCGGAGACCACTTTAACGAGGAAATAAATTATGGGAATCCGTAAATACAAGCCGACTACCCCGGGCCGTCGTGGCTCGAGCGTAGCCGACTTTGCTGAAATCACGCGATCGACTCCGGAAAAGTCGTTGCTGCGTCCGCTGCACAAGACTGGCGGCCGTAACAACTCCGGTAAGATCACCACCCGTCACAAGGGTGGTGGGCACAAGCGCCAGTACCGTCTGATCGACTTCCGTCGTCACGACAAGGACGGCATCAACGCCCGCGTTGCCGAAATCGAGTACGACCCGAACCGCACGGCTCGCATCGCACTCCTGCACTACGTTGATGGCACCAAGCGTTACATCATCGCTCCTAACAAGCTGGCTCAGGGTGACTTCGTCGAGGCTGGCCCCGACGCTGACATCAAGCCGGGCAACAACCTGCCGCTGCGCAACATCCCGGTTGGTACCGTTATCCACGCAGTTGAACTGCGTCCGGGTGGCGGCGCCAAGATGGCACGTTCCGCAGGTGCTTCGGTACAGCTCGTTGCAAAGGAAGGCCGCTTCGCCCAGCTGCGTCTGCCCTCCGGCGAAATCCGCAACGTTGACGTGCGCTGCCGCGCAACCGTCGGCGAGGTCGGCAACGCCGAGCAGTCGAACATCAACTGGGGCAAGGCCGGCCGTATGCGCTGGAAGGGCGTTCGCCCGACCGTCCGTGGTGTAGCCATGAACCCGGTTGACCACCCGCACGGTGGTGGTGAAGGTAAGACTTCCGGTGGACGTCACCCGGTTAACCCGAACGGCAAGCCCGAGGGCCGTACCCGCCGTCCGAACAAAGAGAGCGACAAGCTTATTGTTCGTCGCCGCCGTACTGGCAAGAACAAGCGATAGGAGCCTGGACACATGCCACGCAGCCTGAAAAAAGGTCCTTTCGTTGACCAGCACCTCTTTGTGAAGGTCGCACGGGAAAACGATAAGGGCACCAAGAACGTCATCAAGACCTGGTCCCGCCGTTCGATGATCATCCCCGACATGCTCGGGCACACGATCGCCGTACACGACGGACGCAAGCACATTCCGGTGTTTGTCACTGAGTCGATGGTCGGGCACAAGCTCGGCGAATTCGCTCCCACGCGGACATTCCGCGGCCATGTTAAGGACGACCGTAAGGGCAAGCGCCGCTAGGCGCCTGGCTTTACGTCTTAGACGAGAGAAGGAAAGCAATGGAAGCCAAGGCTATTGCGCGTCACATCCGCGTAACGCCTATGAAGGCCCGGCGCGTCGTCAACCTTGTTCGTGGTAAGCAAGCGAATGAGGCTCTGGCAATTCTGAAGTTTGCCCCCCAGGCAGCTTCGGAGCCGGTATTCAAGGTACTTCAGTCGGCAATGGCCAACGCACGTGTCCTCGCGGACCGTGATGGCGTTGCATTCGACGACAGCGACCTGTTCATCAGCGAAGCATTCGTTGATGAAGGCCCGACCATGAAGCGGTTCCAGCCGCGTGCCCAAGGCCGCGCCTACCGCATTAGGAAGCGGACCAGCCACATCACCGTGGTCGTCGCAACCCCGGAGAAAGAGGAGGCTCGCTAAGTGGGACAGAAAGTAAACCCGCACGGGTTCCGACTCGGCATCACCACCGACCACGTTTCGCACTGGTTTGCTGACAGCAACAAGGCCGGACAGCGCTACAAGGACTTCGTCCGCGAGGACATCAAGATCCGTCAGCTCATGTCCACTGGCATGGAGCGCGCCGGTATCGCCAAGGTTGAGATCGAGCGCACCCGTGACCGTGTCCGCGTGGATATCCACACGGCACGCCCGGGTATCGTCATCGGTCGCCGTGGCGCCGAGGCAGACCGCATCCGCGGCGAGCTCGAAAAGCTCACTGGCAAGCAGGTTCAGCTGAACATCCTCGAGGTCAAGAACCCCGAGATGGAAGCACAGCTTGTTGCCCAGGGCATCGCTGAGCAGCTGACTTCCCGCGTGGCTTTCCGCCGTGCGATGAAGAAGGCCATGCAGTCCGCACAGCGTGCGGGTGCCAAGGGTATCCGTGTTGCTTGCTCGGGTCGTCTGGGTGGCGCGGAAATGTCCCGCTCGGAGTTCTACCGCGAAGGCCGTGTGCCCCTGCACACCCTCCGTGCGAACATCGACTACGGCTTCTACGAAGCCAAGACCACCTTCGGCCGCATCGGTGTGAAGGTTTGGATCTACAAGGGTGACGTAACCGCCAAGGAACTGGCTCAGCAGGCAGCTGCTGCTCCGTCCCGTGGCCGCGCAGGAGACCGTCCGGGCCGCCCGGGTGGCGACCGCCGTCGTCGTAACGACCGCCCGGCCGCTGACGCAGCACCGGTTGCTGCAGAGGCTCCGGCCGCTGAAGCTGCTGCTCCGGCAGCAGAAGGAGGAGAGGCTTAAATGCTTATCCCACGTCGAGTCAAGCACCGTAAGCAGCACCACCCGGGTCGTTCCGGCGCTGCAACGGGTGGCACCAAGGTCAGTTTCGGTGAGTACGGTATCCAGGCCCTGAGCCCGGCATACGTGACGAACCGTCAGATCGAGTCCGCCCGTATCGCGATGACCCGCCACATCAAGCGTGGCGGTAAGGTCTGGATCAACATCTACCCGGACCGTCCGCTGACGAAGAAGCCTGCTGAAACCCGTATGGGTTCCGGTAAGGGTTCTCCGGAATGGTGGGTCGCAAACGTCAAGCCGGGCCGGGTTCTCTTCGAACTCTCCGGTGTCAATGAAGAGGTAGCTCGCGAGGCCCTGCGCCTGGCAATCCACAAGCTCCCGTTGAAGGCACGCATTGTGCGTCGCGAAGGTGGTGAATAGAAATGGCAGTAGGGTCGAAGGATCTCGCACCCGCACAGCTGGACGGTTTCGACAACGAGCGTCTCGTTGAAGAACTCCGCAAGTCCAAGGAAGAGCTGTTCAACCTGCGTTTCCAGTCCGCCACCGGACAGCTGGAGAACCACGGTCGCCTGCGTGCGGTAAAGAAGGACATCGCACGCATCTACACCGTTCTCCGTGAGCGCGAGCTGGGCATTCGTGCCGAGGTTGCCGCACCGGTTGTGGAAGCCAAGGAAGAAAAGAAGTCCAAGAAGGCTGCCAAGGCTGAAACGGCCGAAGCTGAAGCTGGAGAGGACGCCAAGTGAGCGAGAAGGAAACTGTGACGGAAGCAGCAGCCAGCGCTGAACAGCGCGGTTACCGTAAGACGCGTCGCGGCTACGTTGTCTCTGACAAGATGGAAAAGACCATCGTTGTTCAGGTTGAAGACCGCGTGAAGCACGCTCTGTACGGCAAGGTTATTCGCCGCACCTCGAAGATCAAGGCTCACGACGAAGAGAACACCGCCGGTATCGGCGACCTCGTTCTCATCTCTGAGACCCGCCCGCTGTCCGCTACCAAGCGGTGGCGCCTGGTGGAGATCCTCGAAAAGGCAAAGTAAATCCGACGCCGGGCCTGCCCGGTTTGGATTCATTGGAAGGGTCCGCGTTCTGCATGGAACGCGGGCCCTTCCGCGTTCCTGGCCCGTTTCGGAAAGGGCCGCGAAACATGCTAGGATATTGAGTTTGTATGGCGCCATTTGTGTGTCATCCACTACCTCGTAAACAATCGTGCCGCTGCATACTGCCCCGCGCAGAGTTTTCTGCAAGGGAAGCTGATGCTCGTGGCACGGGCGTTTAGGCCTGTTCTGGCAAAATCCAGCCAGGTCAAGAGACACCCCGATCAACCGTTCCGCAAGGCTCATTCCGTATGCATGATTTCGGTCTGAGAACCGGCGCGACGCAAGGAGTAAAAATTGATTCAGCAGGAGTCGCGACTCAAGGTCGCCGACAACACGGGTGCTAAGGAAATCCTTACCATTCGCGTTCTCGGTGGATCCGGTCGTCGCTACGCAGGCATTGGCGACGTCATCGTCGCTACCGTCAAGGACGCTATTCCCGGCGGAAACGTAAAGAAGGGCGACGTCGTCAAGGCGGTCATCGTCCGTACCAAGAAGGAACGCCGCCGTGCGGATGGTTCCTACATCAAGTTTGACGAAAACGCAGCTGTGATTCTGAAGAACGACGGTGACCCCCGCGGTACCCGTATCTTCGGCCCGGTTGGTCGTGAACTTCGCGACAAGAAGTTCATGAAGATCGTTTCGCTGGCCCCGGAGGTGCTTTAGTCCATGGCTAAGATCAAGAAGGGTGACCTCGTTCAGGTCATCACCGGCGCCAAGCAGGAACGCGGCGGCGACCGCGGCAAGCAGGGCAAGGTCCTGCGCGTATTCCCGGACACCAACCGCGTGCTGGTAGAGGGAATCAACCGCGTCACCAAGCACACCAAGGTCGGTCAGTCGCAGCGCGGCACCAAGACCGGTGGCATTGAGGTCGTTGAGGCCCCGATCCACGTTTCCAACGTTGCTCTGGTTGACCCGTCGACCAAGAAGCCGACCCGTGTTGGTTTCCGTCTCGACACCGTTGAGAAGGATGGCGCTACCAAGACCGTCCGTATCCGCGTGTCCAAGGCCACCGGGAAGGACATCTGATGAGTGAGACACTGTCTGAGACCACCGTCGAAACGAAGATCGTTCCGCGTCTGAAGACCAAGTATGCAGAGACCATCAAGAAGTCCCTGCAGGACGAATTCAGCTATGCGAACGTGAACCAGGTTCCCCGCCTGGTGAAGGTTGTTGTGAACATGGGTGTTGGAGATGCCGCCAAGGACTCCAAGCTGATCGACGGCGCTGTCCGCGACCTCACCCTGATCACCGGCCAGAAGCCGCAGGTAACCAAGGCCCGCAAGTCGATTGCACAGTTCAAGCTGCGCGAAGGCATGCCGATCGGTGCACACGCAACCCTGCGTGGAGACCGCATGTGGGAATTCGTGGACCGTCTGGTTTCGCTGGCTCTGCCGCGTATCCGTGACTTCCGCGGCCTCAACGGCAAGCAGTTCGATGGCAACGGCAACTACACCTTCGGTCTGACCGAGCAGGTTATGTTCCACGAAATCGACCAGGACTCCATCGACCGCGTTCGCGGTATGGACATCACGGTCGTCACCACCGCCAAGACCGACGACGAAGGCCGCGCGCTGCTCAAGGCGCTTGGTTTCCCGTTCAAGACCGAAAACTAACTACGTAACAGGTCCGGCAGCGCAGGCTCGTAAGAGCAGGCGCAGCGGAAACCGTTATGAGGAAGGGCTATAGCCCAAATGACTATGACAGATCCTGTCGCAGACATGCTCACGCGTCTGCGCAATGCAAACTCGGCATACCACGACACCGTGACCATGCCGTACAGCAAGCTGAAGGCACGCGTTGCTGACATCCTGAAGGCAGAAGGCTACATTGCCGGCTGGAAGGAAGAAGACGCCGAGGTTGGCAAGAAGCTGACCATCGACCTGAAGTTCGGTCCGAACCGCGAGCGTTCCATCGCTGGCGTCCGCCGCATCTCCAAGCCCGGCCTCCGCGTTTACGCGAAGTCCACCAACCTGCCTCACGTGCTGGGTGGCCTGGGTATCGCTATCCTGTCCACCTCTTCCGGCCTCCTGACTGACAAGCAGGCCGGCAAGAAGGGCGTGGGCGGCGAAGTCCTCGCGTACGTCTGGTAACGGGAAAGGAAGAGAATAATGTCACGTATTGGACGTCTCCCCATCACCGTTCCTGCCGGAGTTGAGGTCAAGCTTGATGGCTCCGTCATCAGCGTCAAGGGTTCCAAGGGAGAGCTGAGCCACACTGTAGCCAGCCCGATCGAGGTTTCCCTGGAAGAGAACACTCTCACGGTCACCCGCCCGAACGACGAGCGCAACTCGCGTTCGCTGCACGGCCTGACCCGCACCCTGATCGCCAACATGATCCAGGGCGTTACCGAGGGCTACGAGAAGAAGCTTGAAATCGTCGGTACCGGTTACCGCGTTCAGGCCAAGGGTTCTGACCTGGAGTTCGCTCTTGGCTTCAGCCACCCGGTTAACGTCTCGGCACCCGAAGGCATCACCTTCGTAGTAGAGGGTCCGACCAAGCTCTCTGTTGCGGGTATCAACAAGCAGCAGGTCGGCGAGGTTGCTGCCAACATTCGCAAGCTGCGCAAGCCTGACCCCTACAAGGGCAAGGGTGTCCGTTACGCCGGCGAAGTCATCCGCCGCAAGGTCGGAAAGGCTGGTAAGTAAACCATGGCCATCGCAATTAACAAGAAGCGTACGAACAAGAGCAAGTCTGCTGCACGCAGCCGCCGCCAGCTTCGTATCCGCAAGCGCATCACCGGTACGGCTGTACGTCCTCGTCTGGTCGTCAACCGTTCGGCACGCCACATCTTCGTCCAGGTTGTCGATGACAGCAAGGGTGTAACCGTGGCTTACGCTTCCACTCTGGAAGCTGACCTTCGCGCACTCGACGGAGACAAGACTGCCAAGGCCAAGCGCGTCGGCGAGCTCGTTGCCGAGCGTGCCAAGGCTGCAGGCGTCGAAGCTGTTGTCTTCGACCGTGGCGGTAACAAGTACCACGGCCGCATCGCCGCCGTCGCTGACGGTGCTCGCGAAGGTGGGCTGGCACTGTGACCGTTGAAAATAACGAAAAGGACATTCAGGTGACTGAAGCTGTAGCTGCTGAAGCAACTGAGACCGCACCCGCTACCGACGACCGCCGCGGCGGACGTCGTGGTGAGCGCGGCGAGCGTGGCCAGGGCCGCGGCGACCGTGGTGGCCGTGGTGGCCGCGACGGCGGTCGCGAAGCCGAGAAGAGCCAGTTCGTAGAGCGCGTTGTAACCATCAACCGCGTTGCCAAGGTCGTCAAGGGTGGTCGTCGCTTCAGCTTCACCGCCCTCGTCGTCGTCGGTGACGGCAACGGTATGGTTGGCGTCGGCTACGGCAAGGCCAAGGAAGTTCCTGCTGCTATCGCAAAGGGCGTTGAAGAGGCCAAGAAGTCCTTCTTCCGCGTTCCCCGCGTTGGCAACACCATCCCGCACCGTGTGCAGGGTGAGGCTGCTGCAGGCGTCGTCCTGCTGCGTCCGGCTTCCGCCGGTACCGGTGTTATCGCCGGTGGTCCGGTCCGCGCGGTACTGGAGTGCGTGGGTATCCACGACATCCTCTCCAAGTCGCTCGGTTCCTCCAACGCGATCAACATCGTTCACGCGACCGTTGACGCTCTGAAGCAGCTCGAAGAGCCCGCTTCCGTGGCTGCCCGCCGTGGCCTGCCGCTGGATGAGGTTGCTCCTGCTGCTCTGGTGCGCGCGCTCCAGAACCAGAAGGCAGGTGTTTAGTCATGGCTAAGAACCTGACTCCCTCCGACGCCAAGTTGGAGATCACCCAGATCAAGGGCGTCATCGGCGCCAAGCAGAACCAGAAGGCTACCCTTCGGTCCCTCGGCCTGAAGCGCATCGGACACACTGTTGTCCGCGACGCCGACGCCGTGACCGTTGGAATGCTCAACACGGTTCCGCACCTCGTGAATGTAGAGGAGGCGAAGTAATGGCAGAGAACAAGACCGCCGCAGAGGCTGCTGAGAAGCAGAACGCTCTGAAGGTCCACCACCTGCGTCCCGCCCCGGGTGCCAAGACCGCCAAGACCCGTGTTGGTCGTGGTGAAGGCTCCAAGGGTAAGACCGCTGGTCGCGGTACCAAGGGTACGAAGGCCCGCTACCAGGTAAAGGCTGGCTTTGCCGGCGGCCAGCTGCCGCTGCACATGCGCCTGCCGAAGCTGCGCGGCTTCAAGAACCCGTTCCGGGTTGAGTTCCAGGTTGTGAACCTGGACAAGCTCAACGAGCTGTTCCCGGAAGGTGGCGCTGTCACCGTTGAGTCCCTGGTTGAGAAGGGTGCCGTTCGCAAGAACCAGCCCGTCAAGGTCCTGGGCACCGGCGACATCACCGTCAAGGTTGACGTCACCGCCCACGCTTTCTCTTCCAGCGCTGCTGAAAAGATTGCTGCAGCAGGTGGAAGCACCACTGCTCTCTAAGAGCCAGTGGGGCTGATGCCCGTTGTAAAAATGATCCCGGTATGCGGGGCCTCGGCCCCGTATACCGGGATTTTTTGCGTGAAAGTGAACTCTCGATTATTACGACGGCGTCACAAGCAGCTAGACTCGGTTGTTGGGTTTCATTGAGCCCATCCACATCCTTGTACTTTCTACTCAGGAGGACGCTTGCTAAGCGCATTCGGCCGGGCGTTTCGGACGCCTGATTTGCGACGCAAGTTGTTGTTCACGCTGGGAATCATCACAATCTTCCGCTTGGGAGCTTTCATCCCCTCGCCTGGTGTGAACTACCAGAATGTCCAGCAATGCTTGAACAACGGTGACACCTCGCAGGGCATTTACCAGCTGGTTAACCTGTTCAGCGGCGGCGCGTTGCTGCAGGTCTCGATCTTTGCACTGGGCATCATGCCCTACATCACGTCGAGCATCATCGTTCAGCTGCTCCGGGTGGTCATTCCCCGGTTCCAGCAGCTCTATGAAGAGGGCTCCTCGGGCCAGTCGAAGTTGACCCAGTACACCCGTTACCTCACCATCGCGCTCGGGCTCTTGAACGCCACCACCCTGGTGTCCTTGGCGCGGTCCGGCCAGCTTCTTCCTGGTTGTAACCTCCCGATCATTCCTGATGACAGCATCATTACGACGCTGCTCATCATCATCACGCTGACGGCCGGTACGGGCCTCATCATGTGGATGGGCGAGCTCGTTACGGAGAAGGGTGTGGGCAACGGAATGTCGCTGCTCATCTTCACCTCCATCGCCGCAGGCTTCCCGCGTTCACTTGGTTCCATTTGGGAGACGAAGGGACCGGGCACGTTCTTCATCGTCCTGGCAATCGGCTTGCTCACGGTGGCCCTGGTGGTCTTCGTGGAGCAGTCCCAGCGGCGGGTTCCCGTTCAGTACGCCAAGCGCATGATCGGACGCCGCACCGTGGGTGGCACCAGTACCTACATCCCCATCAAGGTGAACATGGCCGGCGTCGTGCCCGTCATCTTCGCTTCCTCAATGCTGTACCTGCCAGGCCTGATTGCGCAGTTCAACCAGCCGAAAGCAGGGGAGCAGTTGGCGCCCTGGGTTGAGTGGATCAACAACAACCTCACCCGTGGCGACCACCCCATCTACATGGCGCTCTACTTCGCCATGATCGTGTTCTTCACCTACTTCTACGTGGCCATCACCTTCAACCCTGAAGAAGTGTCGGACAACATGAAGAAGTACGGAGGGTTCATTCCGGGCATCCGGGCGGGTAAACCGACCGCGGACTACCTGCAGTACGTGCTTTCCAGGATCACCCTGCCTGGAGCCTTCTACCTGGGCTTCGTGGCGTTGATTCCGCTGGTTGCACTCGTCTTGATCAACGCCAACCAGAACTTCCCGTTTGGTGGCACGTCAATCCTGATCATGGTGGGTGTCGGTCTGGAAACCGTCAAGCAGATTGATGCGCAGCTACAACAACGTCACTACGAAGGGCTTTTGCGATGACGAGAATGCTGATCATTGGACCTCCCGGTTCGGGTAAGGGTACGCAGGCCGAGCGGATTTCCGAGCGGCTCGGCGTAGTCGCCATCTCCACAGGCGACATCTTCCGTGCCAACGTAAAGGGCGAAACCCCTTTGGGCATCGAAGCCAAGAAGTACATGGACGCAGGCGACTTCGTTCCGGACAGCGTCACGAACAACATGGTTCGCGACCGCCTGAGCCAGAGCGACGTCGAGAACGGCTTCCTCCTGGATGGCTACCCGCGCACCACTGCGCAGGTTGACTACCTGGACCAGATCCTCGCTGAAGGTGAGCAGGAGCTCGACGTCGTGCTCCAGTTGACTGCCGACGACGAAGAACTGGTGTCCCGCCTCCTGGGCCGTGCGAAGGAAACCGGACGCTCTGACGACAATGAAGCCGTCATCCGTCACCGCCTGGACCTCTACCACGAGCAGACTGAGGCCGTTGTTGCCAAGTATGCCGAGCGTGGGATCCTGACTCAGGTTGACGGCATCGGCGGAATCGACGAGGTCACCAACCGCGTCCTCACTGCCATCGAGTCGGCCAAGGCCGTCTAGCAGGCTTTTCCACATAGCCGGATTGTCGGCGCTGGAGCAAAAGGGTGTGTCCCGTACCATTGGTGCGGGACACACCTTTTTCGTCTCGCGGCAGTTTTTTGGGGGAACCGCATGCAAACAGCTCTTTCCGGACACAGCAGGATTGCAGGTCTGGAGGTCTATCTCCCACCTGCGCGCCTGGACACAGCCGCCGTCGAACGTCGCATTGGCGAGTCGAGCCTTGGATTCCGCGTACCGAAGGGCTTGATCTCCCGGGTTACCGGCATCCGCTCCCGGAGTGTCATGGCGGACTCCGAGCAAGCGTCTGACCTTGCGGCCAATGCGGCGGCGAAGCTCCTTGCTGAATGCGGGCTGCAGGCCCCGGACATAGACCTCCTCATCTTCGCCTCCGCCAGCCAGGACATGGTGGAACCGGCCACGGGCCATATGGCAGCTGCCAAACTCGGTCTCGGCTGCCCTGTGATGGACGTGAAGAATGCGTGCAACAGTTTCCTGAACGGCCTTGAAGTGGCCGATGCCCTGATCGCTACGGGACGGTATGCCCGGGTCCTCGTGGTCACAGGGGAGTCGCCGTCGAGGGCGGTCCGTTGGACAGTTCCGGACTTCGAGACTTTTGCGTCCAGCTTTCCCGGGTACACGATGAGCGACGGCGGAGCGGCAGTGCTGCTGGAACCAGCGATTTCAGCGGCAATGGCGGAGACCCCACTGGATGCCGGTCCCGCAGGCATCCTTGCCATGGGCTTCAGTGCCCGCAGTAGCCATTGGGCCGTGGGCACTCTTGCCGCGGGCGGTTCCGCTTACCCGCGCGATCCGGAAGCCACCTATTTCACCATGGATGGGGAGAAGCTCAAGGATGCGTTCCTGGATCTGGGCTGTGGCATCCTCGATGACACACTGGATCGGCTTGAACTGGAGTGGACGGACTTCGCCGTGGTTTGCGTGCACCAGGTGAGCGCACCGTACCGGGAGATCTTCGCGGAGCGGGCCGGTGTTCCAACACGGCTCCTGGTGCCATCGGTAGAGGAGTTCGGAAATTTGGCCTCTGTTAGCCTGCCGCTGCAATTGAAGCTCGCCCTGGACAATGGCCGTTGCGGTCCGGGAGATCTCGTGGCGCTGGTGGGACTTGCCGGCGGCGTGAGCCTGGGTTTGGCGGTGGTGCGGCTGTGATGCCGAATAATGGCCTCGGAAGCACAGCGCCTACCAGGCCCCTGTCCATCGCTGTGCCCATGCTGAACGAAGAAAAGCTTGTCCGGCAGACGCTGGACTCCCTTGCGGGCCAGGAGTACCAGGACTTCACCATAGTGGTGGTCGACAATGGATCAACGGACTCCAGCTGCTTGATCGTGGCAGAGTTCGCCGCAGTCCATCCCACTATGGACATCAGGCTTGTGCATGAAGCCGAGAAGGGGACGGGCGCGGCCGCAGATACCGGCATGCGCTTTGGCGTGGATCACGGCGCCACGTGGCTGGCCCGCACGGATGCAGATTGCCTGGCCGCACCGGATTGGACCGCGAGGATTGTTCAGGCCTTCAACGACGGCCTGGAACTCATCGCCGGCCAACTTGTGCCACGTGAGGATGAAGGGATCAGTGCAAGGGATCGGAGGATGATGCTGCTGGCCGTGGAGATCGCATCGTTCTTCGGCCGTATCCGTCCCGGCAACAAAGGCGACGGGTACCTGGGCCCGTATCAGATGCTTCCCGGGTGCAACATGGCGATCACTGCAGATATGTACCACCGTTCCGGCGGATTCCCGCGGACCAGCATAGAAGACCTCCACGAAGACCGCGCGCTGTCCAACCGCGTACGAAAGCTCAGCCGCAATTACGCGTTACGCCGGGATGTGGTTGTGTACGGCTCTTCGCGGCGGGTGAAAGCCTGGGGCTTGAAGAACACTCTGGCTTGGTATGCAGACCACCGATACCGCCCGGAGCACGTGGACATCCGGTGACATGATGCCCAACAGAAGGATGCCCAACGGAGTGGTGACCAAGGCCGAGCGCTGGGAACAGCGTGTACAGCTGGGGGCACATCCATTGTTGTACCCGGCGATCCGGGGATTGGGCAGCATCCGGCCAGTCATCCGTTTACCTGGCCTTGGGGTCCTTGTCAGCGAAGCCACCTTGGTTCGTGACGTTCTCATGGATAGCGAACGATTCATCAAGAACGGACCGTCGGGTTCGGGTGCGCTCTGGACTCCTGTGGTGGGCCCCAAGGCGTTGGTAAACATGGACGGTGTGGCGCACAGGGAGCTGCGGCGCAAGCTCGCTGACCTCTTCACCCCACGTTCAGTGGCGGCGATTGTTGAGCCGGCAGGAGCTTCCCTTCATTCCCGCCTGCACCGCGGGCTGGACGCAGGTGGCCCCGTGGATCTGGTGGACGGCGTCAAGGAGCTCGCTGGCGGAGTGATCTCCAGGCTGCTTGGGGTGCCGGACGATGCACCTGGACGGCTGCCCAACAGGGAACTCTTCAACTTAGGGTCCTCCATCTCTTCGCTCGTCCGCTTGGGGCGCCCCACGCTGACGGTGAGGCAGGTCGCCAAGGGAAGATCCGCCGTCGGGGTCCTGGCTGGACCGGCGCGGGAAGCGTACCGGAAGAGCGACCCCCAAACGTTTCCCGGGCGGCTGCGCGGACTTGGCATGACCGAGGAAGAGGCCATGGGCATCATCAGTGCGTTCGTCATGGTTGGAACGGAGACTTTGGTGTCCTTTGTGCCGCGGCTGACTGCGCTGCTCGCGGACAGCGGACGCATCGAGGGCCTTGTTGATGACCGGCCCTCGGTTCCCTCGACCGTGAACGAGGCACTGCGGTTCACAGTGCCATCTCCCATGATGCTGAGGGATGTTGTTGCTCCTTCCAGCCTGGGCGGAGTCGCGGTCCGGGCAGGAGACCGCCTCCTGCTATCGACCGTTCACGCCTCCAAGAGCCTGGGCAGATTCGACCCCGAGATCCCTATCCCGGCGCATGCGCGTCAACTTTGGTTCGGGGCAGGTCCGCACTTTTGCATCGGCATGCCGTTGGCTATGGCCGAGATCAACGCGACGCTGAATTTGCTTCTGGACAGGTACGCCCAACATCCCTGGGCAATTTCGTCCCGTCAAGTGAGCAAGGGTGTTCTCATTCCGGGATACAGGAAGTTGGAGCTGGTCAATGCTTGACGACGCATTGTTGGAAGACACAGTGTCCGGCGCGGATCTCATCACGGCGGTTTATGCGGCGGCGGAGCGCGTGCCGGATAGCCCAGCGATCACGGCGCCCGGCAGATTTTCCCGCTGGAGCCAGGTTCCGGGCCGCCTACGGCCCGGCCGGACCATCACGTACGGCCAGTTGGTGAACGGTGTAGAAGCAACGGCCTTGCGCCTTCGCGAGGATGGCTTTGGTGCTGGTGAACGGATGTTGTTCTCGGTCCGCCCCAGCCCAACAGCGTTCATCCTGGCACTCGGAGCCGTCCGGGCCGGTGGTTCGGTGGTGTTCATTGATCCCGGAATAGGACCCACGCTCTTCCGTGACCGGGCCGAACTCGCGGCCCCACGGTGGGCTGCCGCTGAGTCGCTCCTGTACGCGGTGAGCACCCGGAGCCCGCTGCGGCCACTGGCCCGGCGCCGGGGTTTGCTGCTTCCGGACTACGGGGCCATGGACGTCAGGCACTACTACTCCGGACCGTGGCTCCCGGGAGTTCCCCGGGGCGCGACGCCCGTGAAGAGCCTGGCGAAACCGGCGCCGCCTGCGGATAGGGTTCCACCTTCTGCAGGGACGTCCTCTGCGCAGGAAGCCGTGATCATCTTTACATCCGGGACCACCGGTGCTCCCAAAGGGGTGGTGCACACCCGGGGTTCCCTTGCGGCGGGGTTTGAGCAACTCAGCCTGCGCTGTACTTTTGGCGAGGGTGATCGCATCCACTCCGAGCAGCTGATGATGGGACTGCCGGCCCTCATCGCTGGCGCCCACTGGACCATGCCGGGCTATGGCTTCTCCGCACACATCGATCCCCTTCGTTTGGCACGGGAGCTTGGTCCGGTGGCTGGCAAAGAAGACTCGTACGACGGCGCCACGCACCTTTTCCTCGTGCCCTCCCAGTTGGCGCCCATCCTGGATGCCATCGAGAACGGCACTGTCACGCTGCCAGAGACTCTGGGGACCGTGATGCTGGGTGCCGCACCGGTGTTGGCTCCGTTCTTGAAGCGGGCCATGGCGCTGCTTCCCGGCGTCGAGTTCAAGCTCATATATGGCATGACGGAGTTGCTGCCCATCGCCATCGCTGATGGTCGGGAGAAGCTGGCGTTCGCGTCCGGCGCCGAGGCCCAGTTCAGATCGCCTGACGGCAGCGGCGAAGGCGATTTCCTCGGCGAGCCACTGCCCGCTGTCCGGATCCGCGTGGGAGAGGACCACGAACTGTTCGCCCGGGGGCCGAACATGTGCCAGGGATATCTGGGCAGGGAAGCAATGATGGAGCACGCCACGGGAGACCTGGTACGGCTGGACCACGGTGCTGGAGGATCCGGAACGGGGGCCGCGCGCTTGGTGATGATTGGGCGTAAGAAGGACATGATCATCAGAGGCAAGACCAATATCTACCCTGCACTGTATGAACCGCTGATCGCCTCAGTACCCGGAGTTCAGCAGGCCGTCATGGTCGGGGTTCCGGATGGGATCGGTGATGAAGCTGTGTGGCTGGCCGTCGTGGCTGCGGAGGAGGAAGCAGGCACCAAGGGGGAGACCGGAGCGCATCTGAGGGCAAGGCTCGTCAAGGAGCTTCCGAAGATGATCGATGAATCAGCGCTGCCCGACCACATCGAAATCCTGGATGCCATCCCTGTCGGCGGACGCCACAAGAAGCCGGACCGCGAAGCACTTCGGCGGGAATTTGCCCTCAGGTCCACTGACAATGCTGGCGTTCGGTGAGGATCGCGGTCACCGGGGCCACGGGGTTCATTGGGGGAGCAGTGGCCGCTGCCGCAGAAGCCCGAGGCTGGGAAGTTGTGCGCTTCACACGGCGCCAAGGCCCCGGGCTGACATATTGGGACCTGACCGGCGTGCCGCCAGCCCGGGTGCCGGCGGTGGACGCGGTGATCCATGCGGCGGCCCACGTGGCGGACTGGGGGAACGCCCGCACGTTCTACCGCACCAACGTCCTGGGTACGCGTGCCGTAGCTGAGGCTTACCCGACTACACGCCTGGTGCACATTTCCAGTTCCAGCGTCTACCCCTGGTGGGAGTCGTGTACCAATCGCGGCGAGGAGGACGTGGCTGAGCGCCACGTGAACGCATATGCAAGAAGCAAGGCGCTCGCAGACGTCGAGGCCCGACGCCATGGCAACGCCGTGGCTCTTCGGCCGCATGGCGTTTACGGGCCGGGGGATAGGACGCTCCTGCCGCGCCTGGTCAGCAATATCCGCCACGGGCGGCTTCTCACTGTGGGGCACCGCGGTATACGTCACCAGCTCACACACGTGCAGAACCTTGCGCAAGCCGTGCTGGCAGCTTGCCAGACCGGCGTCAACGGAGCCGTCAACGTGGCCGATGCCGCGCCGGTGGAACTGGGTGCAGTGCTTAGGCAAGTGTTGGATGCAACCGGTCATGCCGGCGTGGGTATCAGTTACATTCCTGTGCCTGCTGCCATGGCCCTTGCCGGCATTTCCGAGGGCTTTGCCCTCGCTTCCGGGCGGGCACCACGCCTTACACGCTACGCTGTCACCCAGCTCGGACGGAACAGAACCTACCGTTTGGACCGATTGCGCGACGAGCTGGGAATTGAGCCAATTTCGACCATGCTCTCCGATGCGGGAAAATGGTTGGAGCATGGGGCCTGATCGGCTCCTACAGCAAACCATCCAGAGGAGAACATGGCGTTCGGTCAGCCCCGCATCGAGTACAAAACCAACGAGCAAATGCGCAAGATGCACGGGGCCGGTTTGGTCCTCAGCCGTGCTCTTGATGCTGCCGTTGCGGCGGCCAAGGCGGGCGTCACCACCAAGGATCTCGATGACGTTTTCGCGGCAGTCCTGAATGACGCCGGCGCCAAGTCCAACTTCCTTGGTTACCATGGCTTCCCTGCGACCATCTGCACGTCAGTCAACGAGGAAGTGGTCCACGGTATCCCCGGGAAGCGCGTCCTCAACGACGGCGACATCATTTCCATCGACGGCGGGTGCATCGTTGACGGCTGGCACTCTGACTCTGCCCGCACCGTCATCGTTGGCACGGCGGACCCTGAGGACCAGCGGCTCTCGGATGTCACCGAGGCTGCCATGTGGCGGGGGATAGCTGCCCTGGCCAAGGGCAAGTTTGTGGGAGATATTGGCAACGCTATTGATGACTACGTTTCTTCCGTCCCCGGTAAGCCCCTTGGCATCCTTGAGGACTACGTGGGCCATGGCATCGGTTCGGAAATGCACATGGCACCGGACGTCCTGAATTACCGCACCAGCCACCGGGGTCCGAAGATCCGGCAGGGTCTTTGCCTCGCCATCGAACCCATGTTGGTACGCGGCAGCATCGAGACCGCCACCTTGGATGACGACTGGACCGTCGTCACCACTGACGGGAAGCGCTCCTGCCAGTGGGAGCACTCGGTTGCCGTGCACGAAAAGGGCATCTGGGTCCTGTCCGCCCCGGACGGAGGCGCAGAGCGGTTGGCGCCGCTCGGCGTCGTGCCTGTCCCGATCCCGTAACGCCACGCCTCGGCCCGGCGGCGGGGTGCACCGGTTCAGCGCAGAGGAAAACTCGGCGGCAGCAGTTCCTGCGTTGGCCGCTTGGCATGGTCCGAGACGCTGAAGGATGCGATGTAGTGGTCCAGGAAGTCCTGGGCACGTTCACGGTAGTCGCTCGTGTCGACGGTGACGATCCCGCCCTGGTCAACAATGGTTCGGCCAGCCACCACAACGCGCGAGATGTCACGGCCGTCGGCGTTCATCACCATGGTGCGGATCGGGTCGCCATAGGGTCCAATGTGCTGGTTGGCCAGGTCAAGAACGAAGTAGTCTGCTTGGGCTCCCGGTGCCAGGCGTCCGAGGTCTGGGCGCCCCAGCGCTTCTGCAGGGTCCAGCGTGGCTGAGCGGAAGAGATCGGCAGCCTGGGCGCTGGAACGGTCGCCTGTGACTGACTTGGTCATACCCATGGCCAAGTCCATGGCGCGGATCATGTTCGGCGGGGCGGAGTCTGTCCCCAGCACGATCCGGATGCCGCGCTCGCGGTAGGAATCATAGTTGTCCAGCATGCCGCCGTAGTGGGCCATGGGGATAGGACAGAGCAGGACATTCGCACCGGATTCCGCGAGCAGTCCAAGGTCATCCCCGGCGCCGAAGGCCTCTGGCATGAGTGGATGCCCCGGCACCGTCCAGGCGTGGGGAATGAATGTCCGATCCGCGAGGAAGCCCAGATCCGCGAGGTACGGCAGGGAACGCTTGCCGGTGCGGGCGATCATGGTTTCTATTTCGAAGAGTCCCTGTGCGGCGTGCAGGCGGACCGGAATACCTAGTTCGTCCGCGGCCTTGCGTGTCAGGCGCAGCGTCTGCTCGGTCTGGGTCTCGATGCGCGAAGGCAGCAGGGCGGTGCGGATCAGCCCGCTGGCACGTCCTTCGAAATCCTGGGCGAATCGTATGGCGTCCTCAAGTCCAGCCAGGCCGCGCCGTTCGTCTTCGTGGAGCAGTACGTTGGTGCCGTCCGTGTATGGGACGGCTGTGCGGTAGCTGGGACCGAGATAGGCGCGGAGGCCGATCGCCTCCACGGCATCTGCGGTGTCGGCCATGTCCTGGTAGTCCTCACACCACTCGTGATAGCTCTCTGAGGCGATGGGCATGAGGGTGGTGATGCCGTTGCGGACCAGCTGGGACAAAGCGAATTCGCGTCGGAAGCGGGCCTGTTCCCGGGTAAAGACGGCTCCATGGTCCTTGAGATACGCTTCGGACCACACCAGGCCCAGGCGGCGGGAGGCATCCGGCCAGGAATCGAAAATGGCATGGTCGATGTCCGCCAGAGCGTTGAGGTCGATGAAACCAGGGGACACAATCGCTTGCCCGGCATTGATCTCAACGTCCACGTGGCCGGAGTACTCCCGGCCCACGAACAGGATGTCTGCGTCATCGTGCACAAGTTCGGCGTCACGCAGGATGCAGTGGTCGTTGTCCGCGTAGCCGATCACGAAGGCCGCCTTGAGGCGTGTAATCACTTGTTCTCCAAGTCGGACGCCTGGTTGTCCAGGATGGTTCCGGCCACAAGCATCGCGTCTTGAACGGAGCCATCGCGGATGGCCTCGAAGAGGTCGTCGTGATGGTCATGTCCTGTGTTTGCCGCACGGTCGAGTCCGGCGCGGGAGGTCCAGGAACCGTCAATGCTGGCGGCCAGGGAACCGTAGATGCCCGCCAGGAGTTGGTTGTGTGCGGCGTCAACCACAGCGCGGTGGAAGTCGATGTCGGCCTCCCGGAAGCCATCGTCGTCCCGTTTTTCGGCCGCAGCACGACGGCGGTCCAGGGCGTTCTGGAGCTTGTCCAGGTCTGTTTGGTCCCGGCGTTGCGCGGCCAAAGCGGCTGCGGGTACGTCCAGGCTGCGTCGGACCTCGACCGCCTCGAAAGGGTCCGCGTCCTGGAAGCCTCGCCGGAGCGCGATCTCCTGCTCATCCACGGCGGCGACGAATGTCCCGTCCCCTTGCCGGGTCACCAGGAGTCCCGCGTGCACCAACGCACGGAGAGCCTCGCGCAAGGGAGCGCGGCTCAGTCCCAAAGCCCTGCCGAGTTCAGGTTCTGGGGGAATCCGGTCGCCCAGACCCCACTCGCCCTCTCGAATCCGTTGGCGGATGTCATCGATCGCCTCGTCGACCACACTGCGTTTGCCGTTCACCACCATGGTGCCCCCTCGTTTTCCTGCGTCCTCGAAGCGTCTCACAGGACAGCTTCAAAATCCACTCTTTCGTAAGACGTCTTACGAGTGTACCTTGTTGAACATGACCCAGATCACAAAACAAATTCCTGGCTCGAGGTCTCCACAAGACGGCAATTTCCCCGGCGTCCGCCTCGGGGTCCAGTTCACCCGCTACCCGGGAATGGAGGACCTCCCGCTGCTTGCCTCCTTGCGACAGGCGGTCGAGGACGGATTCACCCTTGTCGTCCTCAACAACATCGCTGCGGAACTTTCGGGGGAGTTGCCCGACGGCTTGGACGAGGTGGCAGCGGAAGCTGGACGGGCCGGCGTCGAACTTCAACTGGGACTGGGCTGCGCCGGCCCCGTGGGCGAACCTGCGGCGGTCCGGCGCGAACTGCGAAAGTCTCTGGCACGTGGCCTGGAACTCGGCATCAAGGAGTTCTTCGTGTACACACGGTCGGTGCGGGAGGGAATGGTGGAGCAGGGACGCTTCCTTGACCACCCCGCACAGCTCCGGGTTATCCAGGCAAACCTCCAGGCCCTGGCCGAACAGGCCCGGAACAATAACGCGCGGATCAACGTGAAGACCCACGAGGACCTCGCCTCAACGGAGGTCCGGTCCTTGGTGGAGACCTTGGACCCCGCCGTCTTCAGCATCGGACTTGATGTGGCGAACCTGGTGGTGCGCGCAGAAGACCCCCACGAGGTCGCCGGAACACTGGGACCCTCCATCCGGATGACCCATCTGGAGGACGTTGTCCTTTTCCCAGTGCAGCACGGGTACCGCCGCCGGCTGTGCGCGGTGGGTGAAGGCGTCCTGGACTGGAACGTGCTGCTCGGAAGCCTGCTTGGCTCGGGAGTACGCGATTTCACGGTGGAGCAGCATCGCGGAAAGTTCGACACACCCGTTTTCGACCGGTCGTGGTTCCGCTATGAACCCCACCTTGACGCCGCAGGCGTTGGCCAGTTGGCCCGGCTCGGCGTCCTTACGCACGACGCTGTGTCAGGCGGGCACAGTCCTGCGCTTGCCGATTGGGACGACGACCCAACCCCGGCCGAGCGCCGTCGTCAATTGCTCTACAGCGCCGCAACGTTGCGGCGAATCCTCACATCGATCGGCGCCGGTATTGCCGCTCCGGCCACGATCCTTTCCGGAGAGGAAGGACTCTCATGACAGCTTTAGCCGCCCCACAGGTTCTTACGCCGTCCAGGCGCAGGCCTTTCAGAAGCTTCCTTAAGCGTGACCGAAAGCTAACCCTCACCCTGTCCCTGCTGGCTGCCCTGGTTTTGCTAACGCTGCTTGGCCCGCTGTTCTGGCGGCTCCAGGCCGAAGCCATCAGCCTGGGTGCAGTCCTCCAAGCTCCAAGTTTCGCCCACCCCATGGGTACCGATGACACTGGTCGCGACGTGTTGGCCCGTTTCCTTGCCGGCGGGCAGACCTCCATCCTCGCCGGTCTGGCAATTGCCGTGATCGGGGCAATTGTGGGTTGCGTGACTGCGCTTCTTGCCGGTTCCATGCGCGGTTGGGTGGACACGCTCTTTACCTGGCTGACCAATTCCATCCTTTGCTTCCCGGCGCTGCTGCTGGCCATGGCTATTGCGATGGCCCTCAAACCGGGTGTGACAGCGGCCGTCATCGGGCTCTCCCTGCATTCTTTTCCCTGGTACATGCGAACCCTCCGGGGCGAAGTGATGCGCCTGTACGGGCAAGACTTCATCCGCTCCACCATGGCGATCGGCGCCCACCCGGCCAGGGTGTTGTTCCGGCATGTCCTGCCGCACCTGATACCCATCATGATCCTGCAAATGGCCGCGGTGTTCGGTGCCGCCGTGCTGTCCCTGGCAGCTCTGGGCTACCTCGGGCTTGGGGCCCAGCCGCCCACCGCGGAATGGGGCGAAATGATCACCGAAGGCCAGCAGTTCTTCCTGACCGGGCAGTGGTGGATCGCAGGTTTTCCGGGCTTGGGCCTTCTCATAGCAGTAACCCTCACCACCGTCATTGCAGACAGGGCCCGCGAAGTCCTGGATCCGCGCGGCGAATTCATCCAGGCGAAGTGAGGCTGCCATGACCAACGCGCTCCTCAAACGCCTCGGCGTGGCACTGGCCACCGTCTTCGGCGCTTCGATCTTCACCTTCATACTGCTCCGGAAGGTCCCGGGCGACCCAGCACGTGCCATCGCCGGTGATACCGCAACCGAAGAGACGGTTGCCGCCTTGCGCAAGTCCATGGGCCTGGATGACAACCTTGTGGTCCAATACGGAAACTACATGGGCTCGCTGCTTCGCGGCGACTTCGGCTTCTCATACAGCACCGGCAACAGCGTGGGCACACTCTTGGGCCAGCGACTCCCCGCGACCCTGGAGCTTGGCCTGCTATCAGTGATTATTGCGATAGTCGCCGCGGTGCTCGCGGCAAGCTTTGCGGTGTATTCACGGCGCCGGTGGCCAGACCAGCTCGTCCGGTTCGCATCCTCGCTGGCCATGGGTTCGCCGCCCTTCTGGATTGCGCTGCTGGCCCTCATGATCTTCTCGATCCAGCTGGGCATCTTCCCCGGACCTGAAGGACGGCTGTCACCGGGAATGCTCAAACCTCCAAATGTCACAGGAATGTTCACGGTGGACGCCCTGCTGGCTGGACAGTGGGGAACCTTCGCCAACGCAGCCTGGCATCTGATCCTGCCTGCAACGATCGTGGCACTCGGTCCTTTCGCCTTCCTTAGCAGGCTCTACCGAAACCAGTTGCGGGGCACCCTCCGGGAAACCTTCGTGGCCGTATCCCAGAGCCACGGACTCCGCCGCTTCCCGGTCTACAACCGGCACGTTGCACCCCACGGCCTCCTGTCCCTCCTGCCAGCGGCGTCGCTCCTCTTCGCAGACCTCCTCGCAGGAAGCCTGCTGGTGGAGAAAGTATTCGGCTGGCCCGGCATCGGTTCCATGACCGCCGACGCCATCATTCAAAAGGACTTCGGAGTGGTGCAGGCCGTACTACTGCTTGCCGCCGTCCTCTACGTAGTTGTGAGCCTCCTGGCCGATGTCCTGATGACCGCAGCTGATCCCCGCACCCGAGTAGGAGCACGCTGATGCAAAGCAATGCACTCTCCCTTCCCGCACCTGAACTGTCGTCCAATGGTCGCCCGGACCCCGTGCTCAGCGTCCGTGGACTTCGCACGGATTTCGTGACGGCCTTGGGGACCGTACACGCCGTCCGCGATGTTTCCTTCGATCTACGCCGAGGCCAACGACTCGCGATCGTGGGGGAATCGGGATCCGGAAAGTCCGCCATGGCCATGTCACTGATGGGGCTTGTGCCCCCACCCGGCAGGGTTGTCGGCGGCAGCGTAAAGCTCAATGGCAAGGAAATTGTGGGCCTCGATGACGCCGCGATCTCCAGGGTCCGCGGCAAGGACATCAGCTTGATATTCCAGGACCCCATGGCGGCATTGGATCCGTTGAAGACCATCGGAAGCCAATTCGTCGAGACAATCCGCGTTCACCAGGATGTCTCTGCCAAAACCGCCCGGAAGATGGCCTGCGAACTGCTAGGCGAAGTGGGCGTCAACGATCCCGCCCGCCGAATCTCCGACTACCCGCACCAATATTCAGGCGGCATGCGGCAACGCGTCCTGATCGCCATGGCCATCGCCAACGACCCCTCCGTGGTGGTCGCGGACGAACCCACGACCGCCCTGGACGTCACCACGCAGGCGCAGGTGCTGGACCTGTTGGCCAAGATCTGCGACGAACGCGGAAACGCCTTGGTCATGATCACCCACAATCTGGGAATCGTCGAGGAACTTTGCGACACCGTCAACGTCATGTACGCCGGCCGATTCGTCGAATCCACCACTACCGAAGCATTGTTCGCCTCCCCGGGACACCCGTATTCCAAAGCCCTCCTGGACTGCGTCATCGATCCCGCCACCGCACGGCGCGGTGCCTTGCCTGCCATCCCCGGATCGCCGCCGGACCTTTCAGTGGACGAGCCGGGCTGTCCCTTCGCGCCACGGTGCCCGATCGGCAGGGAACAAAAGCGCTGCGCCATCGAAAGGCCGGAGCCCCGCAGCCTGTCCACTGGCGCAGTCGTCCGCTGCCACTTCGCAAACGATCCCCAGGGAGTTCCAGCATGAGCATCGCAAACGCCGCCCCGCTCCTTCGGGTGGAGAAGCTCAACAAGTCCTACACCAAAGGCATTGGAAAGCGGCATAAGACACAAATCCTGCACGATGTCTCCTTTGAACTGCTCCGCGGCCAGACGCTCGGCCTTGTGGGGGAGTCGGGCAGCGGCAAATCGACTACGGCGGCCTGCGTCATGGGCCTCACCAGCGCTGACAGCGGCCTGATCGAATTCGACGGCGTGGACCTCACCACGCTTTCCAAACCCGGGATGCGAAAGATGCGCCGCAGGATCCAGATGGTCTTCCAAGACCCCAACGGCTCCCTCGACCCGCGATTCACGGTGGGGGACCTGGTGGAAGAGCCCCTCATTGTGCACGGTATCTCCGATCCGGCGGAACGTTCGCGCAGGGTGGCCAAAGTCCTGGACCTGGTGGGAATCAGCGTCAAGCAGACGCAGCGCTTTCCTTTCGCGTTCTCCGGAGGCCAACGCCAGCGCATCGCAATCGCCCGGGCCCTTGTCCTCAACCCGGACCTTGTGGTGCTGGACGAGCCCGTGAGTGCCTTGGATGTCTCCATACAAGCCCAGGTCCTGAACCTCCTGAGCGACCTGCAGGACGAGCTCGGACTTACCTACCTCTTCATCGTCCACGACCTCGCTGTGGCCCGGCTCATGAGCCACAACATCGCCGTCATGAACGCCGGCGAGATCGTGGAAGCCGGTACCGCCGCAGATGTCTTCGACAAGACCACCCATCCTTACACCCGTGCGCTGCTGGATGCAGTGCCGGGTGCCCGCCGGCGGGCGAAGGCGCTCGCATCGGCGGGAACAGCTAGCGCCATGGAAGGAAGATGATATGAAAAAGCTCCTGAAATGGACGATCGCCGCAAGGCGCACGACGGCGGCACTCGCCACCGTGGGCCTGCTCGCGCTCGCCGGCTGCGCGCAGCCCGGCGCGCCTTCCAATGCGGCAGACAGGCCGTTCACTGTGAACTGGGCCGCGTCCTTGACCAACATCGACCCTGCGTTTGTGTGCGCGGGCAATGAGAACAGCTTTGCCACCAATTTCTACGCACGTCTGGTCAAGCTCGATCAGGAAGCCCAGCCCGACGGCACCCGGGTGGCCATCAACGATCCCGAGCGGGTCAGCGGCGATCTCGCTACCTCGTGGACGGTCTCACCCGACGGGAAGTCGTATACCTTCTCCCTGCACCCCGGGGCCAGGTTTGCCAACGGCAACCCGCTGGACGCCGAAGCCGTGCGGTACTCGATCATGCGGAACCTCACTATCGGCGGCTGCGGCGCTTTGGGTTTGCAGATCGGCCTGACGGACCCGCCGCTGATCAAAGACGTCGTAGTGGTTGATCCCCAGACTGTGCGTCTGGAATTATCACGGCCGTACGCAGCAATCCTGGTGACACTGGCCCAGAGCCGCGGTTCGATCTATGACCCGAAGGTCATCAAGGAACATGGCGAGGACAAGAAAGGTGTGCCCAACCAGTGGCTGGCCTCGCATACAGCCAGCAGCAGCGGGCCCTACGTGCTCGACGAATACGTGGCAAACAACTACGCGGTCCTCACGCGGAACCCGAACTACTACGGCGAACCGGCCAAGGAAGCCGAGATCCGGGTCAACTTCATCACTTCAATCCCCACCCTGATGCTGCAGGCCCGCCGTGGCGAGGCCGACGTAACGCTCGGCCTACCGCCTTACGTGGTGCACCAGTTGAGCCAGGAGGAGTGCTGCCGTGTCACCACGGCCCCTGCCTTCGCCCCGGTGACTGTCTCCCTGGACAACTCATCGGGCACCACAGCCAATCCGAAGCTGCGGGAGGCGCTCACTTACGCGGTGCCGTATGAGCAGATCAAGGCCAGCGTTGCCTACGGCTACGCAGACAGCTTCTACGGGCCTTTCGTTCCCGGCATTCCGGGCTTCGATGCTGAGCGCTCGGCTCCGCGCCCCTTGGACAAAGACAAGGCCAAGGCATTGGTTGCGGAATCAGGGCTCAAGGATCCGCAGATAGACCTCATGATCAACCCTTCGTCGCCCGGAGTGTCCACGCTCGCGACCATCCTCAAGTCCTCATGGGAGGAAATCGGGGTGCGGGTGAACATCGATTCGCAGACTCCAACGGCTTTCGCCACAAGGTTCAACACCGGTAAATACCAGTCGGCGCTCTTGTTCGAAACCGGTGGCGCCGTGGCCGCTTACGAACTGCGCAAGAAAATGACCTGCGGCAGCTCGTTCAACAACCAGCACATCTGCATTTCCGGAACCCCGGAGCTCATGGAAAAGCTGAACGCAGCACCGGACCTGGAATCGCAGCTGCCATATATCAATGCGCTGGTGGATTCCTGGCGGGCCAACTCGCCCACCATCATCCTCTACCGGGCACAGTTCACGGCGGTGCTCGCGGATTCGGTCAAGCACTTCGACTACTCGCCGACCTTCGCTTTCTACAACTGGGGACGTTAGCGGCGTCCCGCCTCCAGGTGCCCATGCCGGTACCTGGACGAAGAGAAGACATCCAGAACTTATTAAGGACAAGAAAAATGCGAATTGGTGTTGATGGAAGCAAGATTCCCCACGAGGCCGAAGACTCTGCCGTCCAGATCCTTGAGCGTGCCCATGCGATGGGCATGGAAGGCGTCTATTTCCGTACTGTGATGGACGTTTCACCCACGCTTGACCGGGCCGTACTCCAGGAAGTGCGGGCCTGCGCCGACGAATTGGGCCTCTACCTGCAAATGGGCCTGGCCAAGGTCAATCCCTACGCCTCTGCTGAGGCGCCGCAGGTCCGCAGGCTCGGCGACGGTGACTACACACGCGGTATGGTCCGGATGATCGAGGCTGCACACGAGGCCGCCGGTGTAACCGAGCTGTGGGTGGCATGCGCCAATTATCAGCGGGGAATGCCCGGGTACTACGTGTTCGATCGCTTCCGTACGGATGCCCCGTGGCCGGACCAGCTCGTGGCGATCGAGAAATTCCTTCGCCTGCTCGCGCCGGTGGCCCGGGACCATGGGGTTCATCTGAATATTGAAACCCATGAAGAGATCACCAGCTACGAAGTGGTCCGCTTGGTGGAGGCCGTGGGCCCGGACGTCCTGGGCGTCACTTTCGACACTGCCAATGTGGTGGTCCGCGGCGAGGACCCGGTGGCCGCGGCCCGGCGCGTGGCGCCCTATACAAGGGCGACCCACCTCAGGGACTTCGTTCTCGGGGACCAGGACGGGGTATTCGGGCGCGTGTTTGCCCCGATCGGACAGGGCAGCATTGATTGGGATGCCGTTCTGGGCATTCTGCACGAGGCAAATCCGGACCTGCCGCTGTCCATCGAGAACGCCGGCCCGGCCCTGCACCTGCCAATTGGCCTGGACGATCCCGACTGGCTGGCCGTGCATCCGGATCTGGACCAGCGGGAGGTTGCCCGGATCCGTGAAATGGCTGCCGAATACCAGGCCAAGGTGGACGGGGGCGGGGCGCTCCCGCTGAGCCGGTTGCGGGCCATCCCGTACGACGCCGAACGCTTCATCCACGATTCCGCCCAGGCCCTGCGCGCCACGCTTGGCCGCCTCGGCATCGCGGAGGGTGCCATCGCGCGCTGACGTGACCGCCCGGAAGCCAATTGCAGTGCTTAGGCTTCCGGGCGCACGTGGAGCACAATGGGCTTCATGGCGTCCCAAATCACCGATGTACCGGGCATCCGTATTGGCCATGTTCAGAAGAACGACGGCGGGTGGCTCAGCGGCGTGACAGTCGTCCTTCCGCCTGTGAAAACCGTGGGGTCGGTGGACGTACGTGGGGGAGGCCCTGGTACCCACGAAACTGACGCTCTTGATCCGACCACGCTTGTTTCCACGGTCGACGCCATCGTGCTGACGGGTGGCAGTGCGTTTGGCCTGGCCTCAGCTACTGGTGCCCAGCTCTGGTGTGAGGAGCAGGGCCGGGGCTTCGCGGTTCCTGGGACAGTGGTGCCGATCGTCCCGGCAGCGGCCATCTTCGACCTCGGGCGCGGTGGCGACGTCAAAGCACGACCCGATGCCGACATGGGCTACCAGGCAGCTACTGCTGCGTTCGCCTCAGGTGACCATGCCGCCGTCGAGCGCGGAAACGTGGGCGCAGGCACTGGCGCGGTGATTGCGCGCGGACAGTACAAGGGCGGGGTCGGGACGTCCTCGATCACGCTGGATGGCATCTCCAACGACGGCAGCCAAGTAATCGTGGGCGCGATCGCGGTGGTGAACGCGCTCGGTGCTCCGGTGGGGCTGGGGCCCGGCGACGCGCGCCACCGGGCTCCAGGACCAGAGGGGCCGGTCGCAGAACCACTGGCCCCTCCGCAAGGTCTCAATACGACGCTCGTCGTGATCGCTACGAATGCTGTTCTTGATGTGGCCGAGTGCAAGCGGACCGCATCGTCCGGGCATGCGGGGCTGGCGCGGGCTTTGGATCCGTCCCATACTTTGGCGGACGGTGACACCGTGTTTGCGTTGGCGACTGGCGCCGTCGAGCTTGATCGCAGTACCGAGCAGGCGCGGCAAGTATCGCTGATAACGCTCCAAAGTGCCGCAGCCGAAGCCGTGCGTTTGGCGATCCTGGACGGTGTTGCAGCGGCCGAAAGTGTCACGACGGCGGCAGGAGACTTCCCGGCTTACCGGACCGTAGGGGAGTGACGGGCAGCGGTACGTGCGCTACCATGGACGGATTTAACTTTCCGGCCCCATTGGCGTAGAGTTATTTGTTGGTTGTCTGTGCAGCCACGCCCTTTTTAGTGTCGTGGTTCCAAGAGGGCCAAGCAAACAAAAAACGTCCGTTGGATTTTCGGTGCCTAACCGGAGGACAGCGGCAAACAACAGTTAGCGGAGGATATGGCCAAGAAGGACGGGGTCATTGAGATCGAGGGCGTTGTGACTGAGGCGCTGCCCAATGCGATGTTTCGTGTTGAGCTCACCAACAAGCACGTCGTTCTCGCACACATCTCTGGGAAGATGCGTCAGCACTACATTCGAATCCTCCCCGAGGACCGGGTAGTGGTGGAGCTGAGCCCATACGACCTCACACGTGGTCGTATCGTCTACCGCTACAAGTAAATTGCTGGGCGGCAGGCAATAGTGCCAAGCCGCTCCAGCAGATCAACTGCAAAACACGCAAAGGAACGCCATGAAGGTCAAGCCGAGCGTCAAGCAGATCTGCGACAAGTGCAAAGTGATCCGCCGTAACGGCCGGGTCATGGTGATCTGCGAGAACCCGCGCCACAAGCAGCGCCAGGGCTAATTCCCCTTCCGGGAATCAGCGCCCGCAAGGGCAAACCTGGGTTGCTAGCCCACGCAAGTAAATAAAGGCAGCACAAGTTGTGCCAGGACTGCATTACAGAGCCTGGTCAGCGTACCCCCGGTCGGAGGCTGGGGCCACACGGATCGTGTGGGTGTACTGCCTACGACCTCCGGTTTATTCAAGGAGTACCGCCACTATGGCTCGTCTCGCTGGCGTAGACATTCCCCGCGAAAAGCGGTTGGAAATTGCGCTTACTTACATCTACGGCGTGGGCAAGACCCGTGCACACGAAACCCTGGCTGCCACCGGCATCAGCGCTGACGTTCGCGTCAAGGACCTGACTGACGCCGAGCTGGTCCAGCTGCGTGACTACATTGAAGGCAACTACAAGGTTGAGGGTGACCTTCGCCGCGAGGTAGCCGCTGACATCCGCCGCAAGGTTGAGATCGGCAGCTACGAAGGCCTGCGCCACCGCAAGGGCCTGCCCGTACGCGGACAGCGTACGAAGACCAACGCTCGTACCCGCAAGGGCCCGAAGCGCACCGTCGCCGGCAAGAAGAAGGCCGGACGTTAATCCCTCGGGATTGACCTGGTTTTCCCCCGATAACTTTCTGTAGGAGAAACAATGCCCCCGAAGACTCGTGGAGCGGTTCGTAAGCCGCGTCGCAAGGATAAGAAGAATATTGCGCTTGGCCAGGCGCACATCAAGAGCACCTTTAACAACACCATCGTGTCCATCACGGACCCGAACGGTGCTGTAATCTCCTGGGCTTCCGCCGGTGAGGTTGGCTTCAAGGGCTCCCGTAAGTCCACCCCGTTCGCTGCCCAGATGGCTGCCGAAGCTGCTGCAAAGCGCGCTCAGGAGCACGGTCTGCGCAAGGTTGACGTATTCGTCAAGGGCCCGGGATCCGGACGCGAAACCGCAATCCGTTCGCTTCAGGCTGCTGGCCTCGAGGTTGGCTCCATCCAGGACGTCACCCCCAGCGCCCACAACGGTTGCCGCCCGCCGAAGCGCCGCCGCGTCTAATTAGGTATTCCCTGCCTGACCGGCCGGGCCTGCTGTACATGGTTTCGACCATCTACAAGCATGGCCCGGCTGGTCAGGCTGGAAACCGAAGCCGATTTCCACCACCTGTGTTGCGTCATATAGCGGATGCTCGCCGAAAGGAAACCTAAGTGCTCATTGCACAGCGCCCCACCCTGTCTGAAGAAGTTGTATCCGAGAACCGCTCCCGTTTCATCATTGAACCGCTGGAGCCGGGCTTCGGCTACACCCTCGGAAACTCCCTCCGCCGTACCCTGCTCTCCTCCATCCCCGGTGCTGCTGTAACCAGCATCCGGATCGATGGTGTGCTGCACGAGTTCACCACGGTTCCGGGTGTCAAGGAAGATGTCACCGAGATCATCCTGAACATCAAGAACCTTTCGGTTTCCTCCGAGCACGACGAGCCGGTTGTTGCTTACCTGCGCAAGCAGGGCCCCGGAATCGTCACCGCCGCGGACATCGCTCCGCCGGCCGGCGTCGAATTCCACAACCCGGATCTGCACATTGCCACTCTGAACTCGAAGGGCAAGTTCGAACTCGAACTGACCATCGAGCGCGGCCGTGGCTACGTTTCGGCAGCTCAGAACAAGTCCGGCGACTCCGAGATCGGCCGTATTCCGGTTGACTCGATCTACTCGCCGGTCATGAAGGTAACCTTCCGCGTGGAAGCTACCCGTGTTGAGCAGCGCACCGACTTCGACAAGCTCATTGTCGACGTCGAGACCAAGCAGGCAATCGCTCCGCGCGACGCCGTTGCTTCTGCAGGCACCACCCTGGTGGAACTGTTCGGTCTGGCTCGTGAGCTGAACACCGCAGCTGAAGGTATCGAGATTGGCCCGTCGCCGACGGACGCTGCCCTGGCAGCGGACATGGCTCTGCCGATCGAGGATCTGGACCTTACCGTCCGTTCCTACAACTGCCTCAAGCGTGAGGGCATCCACACCGTGGGTGAACTCGTTGCCCGCTCCGAGGCTGACCTGATGGACATCCGTAACTTCGGTGCGAAGTCCATTGACGAGGTCAAGGCAAAGCTCGTCGAACTGGGTCTGTCCCTCAAGGACTCCCCTCCCGGTTTCGATCTCGCAGCCCGCGCCGCAGCCATCGAAGAGGACGACGCCGCGTTCAGCGACGACGAGCTCTAAAAAGCAGATCTTGGCCGTATGGTCCAGCGATGGACCTTACCGGCTTACACAACAGGAGAAATAATTATGCCTACCCCCACTAAGGGTCCGCGCCTCGGAGGCGGCCCGGCTCACGAGCGCCTGATGCTCGCGAACCTGGCAGCTGCTCTGTTTGAGCACAAGCGCATCACCACCACGGTCACCAAGGCCAAGCGCCTGAAGCCGTACGCAGAGCGTTTGGTCACCTTCGCCAAGCGTGGCGACCTCTCTTCCCGCCGCCGCGTTCTCGGCCTGATCAGCGACAAGGGCATTGTCCACGAGCTGTTCACCGACATCGCCGGCGCCGTTGCCAACCGCGATGGTGGCTACACCCGTATCACCAAGATCGGCAACCGCAAGGGCGACAACGCTCCCATGGCTGTCATCGAGCTCGTCCTCGAGCCGGTTTCCCCGAAGCAGGCCGTAGTTGCTGAAGCAACCGCTGCTGCTGCCAAGGCTGCCCCGGCTGCTGAGGAAGAGGTTGTTGAGACCGAGGCTGTAGAGACCGAAGCTGCTGAAACCGAAGAGGCTCCGGCCGCTGAGGCTGAGGCTGCTGACGCTGAAACTGCTGAAACCGAAGAGGCTCCGGCCGCTGAGGACAAGAAGTAATTCACTGAATTCTTCTTAGTAGACTTAAGTCTATGAACGAACGAAAACCCGCTGCCCCCGCTTTGGAGGGCGGCGGGTTTTTGCGTGTCCGGATGGATCTTTCCTACGACGGTGGACCTTTCAACGGCTGGGCCCTTCAGCCTGGTCTGCTCACCGTGCAGGGCTCACTTGAGGAAGCTTTAGCGCTCCTCGTACGCCGTCCGGTCCGGGTTACGGTTGCTGGCCGCACCGACGCCGGTGTCCACGCACGCGGCCAGGTGGTCCATTTGGACCTTACTGAAGCCGAGTGGCTTGGACTTCCGCGTGGGCACGAACTCGACCCCGCCGTCGCGCTTTTGCGTCGCCTTCGCGGCGCCCTTAGCCGCGTACTTGGCGATCTTACCGGCGCCATTGAAGTGCACGACGCCGGCCTGGCACCGGAAGGCTTTGACGCCCGGTTCTCCGCCTTGTGGCGTCGTTACAGTTACCGCATTGCCGATGGCGCGGAGCGCTGGGATCCGGTGTTGCGTGGGATCACACTGTGGCACAAAGCGCCGTTGAACATTTCCCTGTTGAACGAGGGCGCTTCCCAGTTGCTGGGGCTCCAGGACTTCCGCTCCTACTGCAAGCCCCGGGAAGGCGCCACCACCATCCGCGAACTGCAGAGGTTTGAATTCGAACGGGCAAGCGACGGGGTCATTGTTGCCACCGTTCAAGCCGATGCGTTCTGCCACAACATGGTCAGGTCCTTGGTGGGCTCGGCACTGCGTGTGGGGGAAGGCCTGGAGCAACCAGGCTGGCTGCATGAACGTCTGCTGGAGCGGAAGCGTGATGCGAAGTCCGTACTGGCGGCACCGCATCCGTTGGTGTTGGAGGAAGTTGCATACCCGTCGGACAGCGAGCTGCTGGCGCGGGCTGAGTTGACCAGGGCCCGGCGCGAGTAAGTCCGGACGTTGGAGGACCCCCTCCCGGCTCTGGGTACCGGAAGGGGGCCGTTGTGGCCGTCCGCGGTCTGGGATGCGTGAACGGCCGGTCTAATTCCCACCGCACACGATCAGCTGAATGCCTGGATGATCTTGATGACTGCGGGACCCAGAAGGACTATGAACAGCACCGGGAAGATGGAGAACAGCAACGGGAACAGCACCTTGACGGGTAGCTTCATTGCCTTCTCTTCGGCGATTTGACGCCGCTTCACGCGTGCCTGCTTTGCTTGCGCACGGAGGACGTTGGCGATACCGATGCCGTACTTGTCGGCTTGAATTACTGCCAGGACAAAGCTTCGGACATCCGCAACGGTGGAACGTTCGGCCAGAGCCCCATAGGCTTCCGTCCGAGGCCGCCCTACTTGGATATCTTGAAGCGTCCGCATGAGTTCCTGTGCCAATGGCCCGGTTCCATATGCTGATGCGCGCTCCATGGCTGCTTCAAAACCGAGTCCCGCTTCAACGGAAATCAGCATCTGGTCCAAGGTGTTGGGGAACTCCAGTTGTATTGCTTCTTGACGCTTCAATCCGGTGTTGTAAACCAGCAGGTCCGGTATGAAGTACAGAAGGGCAGTGAGGAAGATGCCGAATCCGATACTCAAAGGGCTTGGCCCTGCCGCTATCAGCAGCAGACCTATAGTTGCGCCGGACGCGGCCAGGACGGGCTTGATGGAAATGAGCTTTGTCAGCGGCATCGACTGCGGACGTCCGGCCAACGCGAGCCATTGATCAAGCTTTGCTTCGTAGCTCCCCGGAGTCAGTCTCCGCGCTACGCCCAGCATGATCGGGGGGCGTTGAACGTTGACACCTGCACCCTGGGCGAACCCGGACCCTAGGTTGGTCTGTATGGCAACGATTCCCTTGCGGTCGATCGTTGCGATGGACCATGCGAAATAGGCCAGCGGAAGTATGATGGCTGCGATGATCAGCCACGAAATGACGGTCATGACAACCCTCCTAGAACTTGATCTTCACAGTGCGGCTCATCCAGAAGCCACCCACGATGAACAGGACCACACTGGTAACCAGCATCGCTATTCCCAAGGGGTGTTGGACGAATACGGACATGTAACGCGGATTCATGATGGTCAGGAGCAAAGCTACGCCGATGGGAAGAGCCATCAGGATGTAAGCAGACATCTTCCCCTCTGCACTCAGGGCTTTGACATGGGCCTTGATCTCGCCACGTTCCCGGATGGTTCCAGCAACCTGCTCAAGGACTTCTGCCAAGTCGCCGCCAACCTCCCGGTTGATCTGAATGGCCTGCCCAATCCACCTGAAGTCATCGCTTTCCATTCGGTCAGCGCAGTCTTCGAGGGCCTGGCTCGGGTCCTTGCCGATCCTTACCTCGTTGACGATGCGAGATAGCTCTTCAGATGTGGGTGCTTGCGCCTCTTGAGCCGCTGCTTCGAGTGAGCGCATGATGCTGTGTCCCACACGAAGTCCACCGATGAGCATCTGAATGGTGTCGATGAGCTGGGAATCAAACTTGGCCCGGCGCTTTTCTGTCTTGAAAACCAAGACGAGTTTGGCAGCGAACGGAGTTGCAACCGCCAACAGGATCCCTATGATCACATTGACCAGGAACGAACCTGCGACCCCAAGAAGGACAGTGCCGACGGCCACCATTACCGTGAAGTCGGCGGGTGCCTGCTTGACCCCGGCCCGGTAGAGCACTTCCCGATTAAACGGGCCGCCGGAGCGGCCAATGGCCGTGTCCACGAATTGCACGGCCGATTGCGAAACGCGGCCGACGGCAGAGTCGTCGGGTTTGGCGTCAAGACGCCGCCGCTCGAGAGGTATGTTACCGTTCCGGGGCTTGAGGACGAAGACGACGACCAGTATGAGGGCAGCAAAACACAGTCCGATGGCTACAGGAAACAGAACGGGCGAGTCCATGGCTACCGCCTTCCCACGGGGACGGGTGCTACGCCAAAGACTGATGGCGACACCGAGATACCCAGTTCGGAAAAACGGTCCAGGAACCTTGGCCGGATACCTGTCGGAAGGGCCCTGCCTAAAAACCGTCCCTGGGCATCGATACCCGCTGAATAGTCGAACAGGAATGCATCCTGGAGCGTGACGACATCTCCCTCCATGCCTTGGACTTCCGTCACATGAGTAACGCGCCGGGTGCCGTCACGCAAGCGGGTGACTTGGACAATAAGGTCGACAGCGGAGGACACCTGTTCCCGGATTGCCCGGAGAGGCAGGTCCATGCCAGCCATGAGAACGAGCGTCTCCAACCTCGCGATCGCGTCACGCGGTGAGTTTGCGTGCACGGTGGAGAGTGAACCGTCGTGACCTGTATTCATCGCCTGAAGCATGTCCAGTGATTCACCGCCACGCACTTCGCCAACGATGATCCGGTCGGGACGCATACGCAGCGAGTTTCGGACGAGGTCGCGGATGGTGACCGCACCCTTGCCTTCGATGTTGGGTGGCCGGCTTTCCAATCGAACAACGTGCCGTTGCTGCAGCTGGAGTTCCACGGCATCCTCGATGGTGACAATGCGGTCAGACTCGGGAATGAATGTGGAGAGCACATTGAGCAGCGTTGTCTTACCGGTGCCAGTACCGCCTGAGACGATGACGTTCAACCGGGCCAGGACGCACGCGCTCAGCAGCTCCGCCATCTCGTGGCTCATAGAGCCCCACTCGATGAGGTTTCGGACCGTGAGCGGAATCTGGCTGAACTTCCTGATGGTGAGCGAAGGTCCGTTTACCGCCAGAGGTGGAATTATCGCATTGACACGGGAACCGTCTTCAAGTCGTGCATCCACCAACGGTGAGGACTCGTCAATCCGGCGTCCTACCTTGGACACAATCCTCTCGATGACCTTTCTCAGGTGGTCGTCGCTGCTGAATTGCAGGTCGGTCAGCGCAAGGTGCCCGTGGCGTTCAACGTAGATCTGGTCGAATCGGTTGACCATGACTTCCGTGACCGAGGGGTCCTCCAGCAAGCGCTGGAGGGGTCCGTATCCCATGACCTCATCCGAGATTTCCCGAATCAGTCGCCGACGTTCCTCCGGGGAAAGAGGCACTTGCTCGTCGTCGATAAACGAAGAGAGCTCGTCAACGGCAAATGACCGGAGTTCTTCCTCCGAAGTGGAGGTGTCGCTGCTCCTTGTGCCCATGCTTTCGAAAAGGGCTTCGGCGGCCCGCTTCTTCAGACCCGACAGCGCGTCAACAGCAGGGGCTGAGGGTGCTCCTCCCAGCATTGGTCCAGCCGCGGACGGTGCCGGACTTGCTGGCACGTCAATGCTTGCGACTGGTTCACTGTTGCTGACAGGCGACGCCGCGGCCGCGAGCGGGCTGTTTTTTGAGAGCCGTTCTGACAGTTTCATGACACCACCACCCTTCTGTGCAATTTATTCTGGGGCGAAGTGGCCAAGCGGGGATCGAACCGCTCCACGAGTTTTTTCAAACCCTTGGTTGCAGAATCCCGCGTGGTCCCCTGGAGAACCGGCACTCCGCGGTTGGTGGAGAACGGCAGATTCCGTGAACGGGGGATCACCGTGTCGATGGGAACCCCGATAGTCGACTCGACGTCCTGTACGGAAATACCGCTTTTCCTGTCCGCGAAATTCAGCACGGTGTGCCGTCCTTGGGGCAGGAGTTGCAGCTCCTTCAGCACGCTGAAGGATTTCCGCAGCCCGCGGATGCTTGGCACGTCCATGCCACACACCCAGACACCGTCGGTGGCCAGCTCCAACGTGGCAAGGCAGTGTTCGCCCAGTCCCGGAGCCGTGTCAACCACCACGAATTTGAACTCGCTGGCCAGCTGGTTGAGCAGCCTGGTCACGTGGTCTGCCGTGATGTAATCCGACTCCGATGGCTTCAGAGGTGCGCACAGGGCATAAATGCCGGCTGGATGAACCGTGAGGAAAGCCTTGAGCACCATCGAATCCTGGGCTGCCGGACCGTGGACCGCCTCCGTGATGGAATGCTCGGGTTCCAGCAACAGGCCGGAGGCTACGTCGCCGAATTGGAGATCCAGGTCCACGATCACAACGCCCATGGGAGCCATGGCACCGAGTCCAACGGCCAGGTTGGTTGCCACTGTCGTTTTGCCCACGCCGCCCTTCGGCGACATGACGGCTATGACTCGTCCGCGGTCCTGGCCGGATTCGGCTGCTGGCTGCATTCCGCGTCGACGACTGGCGGAGGCAAGACAGGCTCTCTCCAGCAGTACCCGAAGTTCATTGATGTCGATCTCGGGAGAAACAACATCACGAATCCCGGAGTGCATGGCCCGCAGCACGATGTCGGGTTCGGGCTGGGAGACGAGTAGCAGGCTGATTTCCGGGTATTGGAGGTCAAAGACTGTTGCCAATTTCAAGGCATCGTCGGGATTCACGCCAGGACCCAGGATCATGACCTCTGGTGGTGCGCCGGTCAGTTGCTTGAAGACGTCATCGGAACCACCGTGAAGCACATCGGGAGAAAGCGTCTGCAGGTCACCGTGAAGTGCTCCCGTAATTGCCTGACGCACGCGGCCTTCGAAATCGCGGACCGCAGTGATGGCTACGAAGCGGCTCATTTCAGCTCGCCTCCCAGAGTGGTTACCGGTGGCTGGCTCTTGGTCGTCTTGTCGGTTTGCTTGGACAAGTACAGGGTGCCGAACTCCGCGCCAAAGACCATTTTGGCGGCGTTCGCGTCGCTGAGGGCAACGGTCACATAAGCCGATCCGTTGGGCAGCTGAACAGCGCTGTCCGTGTTTGCCGACTTCTTCTCCGCGTCCGGTGCTGCCTGCTGGACTGCAGTCACCAGGACGTCGTGGTAGAGGAGCTTGGTGTATTGCTTCCAGCCCTTCACCTCGGCGGGGATGTCCGCGTCCGGGGGGAGATCGCCATCTGCTTTGAAGGAGGCAAACACAGTCACCGTGTCGCCGGCCTCGATGCGGCCACCCATGATCCTTTCGGGGGCCAGGATGAAGGTCTGCTCCTGCAGGCCCTCCGGTACCGGAACTGTTCCAGGAACCAGCTCATTGGGGTTCACCAGTTTCATGCCCAGCAACTGTTCGCCAGGTTGGAGGTCGACTGAGGTGACCTTTCCCTGCTGGTCGTTGAGTGCGCTGATGGTGCCTGGTGCTACCGCCGACTGCGGCAGCGTCTCGGTCTTCACCTTGTTGCCGAGATCCTCGGTCTTGGTGCCGGCCGGAATGCGTTCCTTGACGACAAGAACGGTCACGGGATCGAGCCCTTGCTGCGCACGCTTGTCGGCTCCCTGAATGTAGGTAACCAGCAAGACTGTGCCGATGACTGCCAAAAGCAGTGCTGCAATGCCTCCCAGTAGGCGTGCTTTCACTTTCTATCTCCCTTCGGATTTGATATTGCCAGTGCTCTGTGAGCGACTACTTGGTAAGCGTCACGATGGACGCTCCGTAATTGGGGGTGCCGCCGCCAAGCGTCATTCCCTCTTCAAGCGAAACGAACCGCTTGAAGTAGCCCTGCAGGCCCCTGCAATTCCCGCTGCAGTTCGGCGCCGCGGGGTCCAGCATTGCGCCTGACCCGCTGAATTTGTATCCAGTCACTTTGAACGCCGCGAAGCCGACCAGGGTGTATGTGGCATTAGAGCCATTACCCGTCGCCTTGTTGAAGAGTGGGATAAGGGCCGGTTCGTCCATGATGTGTGCCAGCACGGCATTGCAGGCAGCAGCATTCGGGAAGTGGTTACCGGGTTGGCCATTGACCGTTGCATTGACGGAGACGTCGGTAGAGCACCCTGAATTGGTGACGAGCCAGCCAAATCCGCCCGGCTGGTACCCATTTTGTGCTGCACAACCGGAAACCGTGGGGGCGTTCGTGTCGTAACGCAAGAGAATGTGCGTAGGTACGGGATCACCTGTGAAGTTGCCCGTGGAATTAAGCGAGGCTAATTGTGTAGGCGAGAGGTACTTCTTAAAGACACACTCACTGACGGTCCAAGGCAACGTTGTGGCCGTTGAGGGGGCGCCCCACGAAGCCTCTGCGGTTGCGTGTACTGGTGTGGTATCGAACCCAAACACACGGGCAAAGAACAATGAGAAGCTATTTTGGCCAGACGTGTCCTTGGCGTTGGTGACCACGCGGACAGTCGTGGCAGCGGGAAAGCTGACAGCAGCTCCGCTGGTGTTGTCGTTTGCGTTGTTGTTCGCGAATTGGTTTCCGGTGGAGGCGCTGCTCCCGCAACTTCCGTGGGCGCAATCCGTGGCGATGGCCAAGGCTGCGGCGTCGGCACCATTTTGCAACTGCGCTTTTTCGGCGTAGAGCGCGCCGACGTCAACTGCGAGGGCGGCGAAGCCCAGTAGCACGACCATCATTCCGGCAACAATGACTGCGGCCGCACCTTTTTCGTTGGATTCGGCGACGTCCAGGCCGGACTGTCGCGCTTTCCGGAGAGTACTCAACCACCGCATCTCATCACTCCTACTCCGGTCATGTTGAGGGGGAAGATGCCCTGGGTGCCAAAGAAACCGCCGTCCAGAAAACCCGACATCGAGGGGAGGGAAACGCTCGTGGTGACTGTGACGTTGGAGCCTGGCGCACAGCTGGACGCGTTATTGGTTACCGTTACCCCAAGGCCGGCCAAGGAAGGCGCGGAGGCCAAAGCAGTGCTGGTAACGTCAAGGGCGCCGTCCTTGTAGTGGACAGCGGCGTACCTCGCACCCTCGCGGGCGGCTTGTGTCAGCGAGACCTGGACGTTGAGGGCCCGCCCGAACTCGATTACCCCAATCAAGATCAGCAGTAGGACTGGCAACAGAATCGCCATTTCCACGGCTACTGCCCCGCGTTCGTTCCTTTTTTTAGTCTTCACGACCGTCTCCCAGACCCAGAATCGTGGCAGCTTAAGTGCCCTTAAAGAAGGAGGTTGGCTGCGGCGGGACGGAAGTCGCCGCCACAACCAACCACTTGTGTCCTGCTAGAGGCTAGCCGCGACGCCGGTAAAGAGGTTGGCGATGGCCGGGCCGAGAATCAGAAGAGCAGCAATGACGACCACGGCGATCAAGGAGACCATGAGGCCGTACTCCACCATCGTGGCGCCCTTCTCTTCTTTGGTGAGGCGGGTCTTGAAGCCGGCGATGAACGAGGTGACGGAGAGAATAAGAGCAGACATTGGAAAAATCCTTCCCAGATAATGATTTTGAATTAATTTGGATATAGGTCCAGCAAATTATCGGAATTTGCCTTTATGCGATTCCCGAACTACCCCCCATATTGCCTTTTGGCGGTTCGTTCCTCGATGAATCAAGAATTCACCCTGGGCGCGCAGTTGGACAATGCGTAGTCGTACTCGAATTTGCATAAGCGCGATTACCTGGCCACCCGGACGTGGGCAGGGGAGTACTCGGTTTTGGCTGCGCAAGTTAAGAGGAACTACTTGGTATTGACAGGAGCCTTATCTGTTTGCGGGCAAAATCGTGGCCTGGGATGAGCAGTTGAGGGCGCACTACTGCAAGAGCAAAACGACGCCAAGAGCAGCAGAGACCATCGCAGGTCCGTGAGCCGATTCAGCCGGTTTTTCCGCGGTTCTCAGCCGTAACATCAGCACCGTGAGCACCCCGCCCACCACGAATCCCAGTAGTCCGCCGTAGAGTACTTGCTTCCAACCCAAGTACCCCAAGTACAGTCCAAGTGGTGCTGCGAGCTTCACATCGCCCATTCCCAGGCTCCTCGGCGAAATAAGTCCCAGAATCAGGTAGCCAACGAAGAGTATGAGACCTCCGGCGAGGGCCCGGAGCAGCTCGGGCCAGGCTGGATCGAGTGCAGCGGATGCGGCAAGAAGAACAAAACCGCCACCAAGCAGGAGCAAAACCAAGGGGTTGGGCAGTAAATGGAGAGTGAAATCAATTCTCGAAAGCTGGACTCCAAGAAGTGCCAATAAAAGGAATGCAGGCAACTCCGCGGTAAATCCAAACCGCCACCCAAGCAAGGCAAACAGCAAGGCGGTGGCTGCCGCCGTCGTGATCCGGACCGTAGTGGAGGGGAGTCCGCCAAATCGCGGATAGCGGCGGGCGATCACAAACTCGACGGCCGGGCTCAACAGCAGGCCGGCGACGGCGAGCAGGAGCAGGAAAACGGGGCCGTTGGTCATGTACTCTCCCTCAAAGCGCATGCGACCCCGAGGGGCGGATACCCCATTTTGACCCGGACGGCCCGTTGAAGGTATTGTTTAGAGTCGTTGTGCGTGTCCTATCTCGATGACACATGCCTTCTCGGGGATCCAGTTGCAGGGTCGTTAACTCAAGAGGCATATCGAGATTCTGGGATGACTGGTCTATAGAGCCCTCACCTCTGCTCCGGTAACGCATACATAGTAGGTACACGCCTCACTGCGTGTCGCCTAAAACATGAACGCCAGAACAAGAACGAGGCAAAACCGTGCGTACGTACACCCCGAAGCCCGGCGATATCAACCGCCAGTGGCACGTCATTGACGCCACCGACGTTGTCCTTGGTCGTCTTGCCAGCCAGACCGCAACACTGCTGCGCGGAAAGCACAAGCCGACCTTTGCGTCCCACATGGACATGGGCGACTTCGTCATCATCATCAACGCTGAAAAGGTTGCCCTCACCGGCGCCAAGCTGGAGCAGAAGCGCGCATACCGCCACTCCGGCTACCCGGGCGGCCTGACCTCCGTCAACTACGCCGAGCTGCTGGAATCCAACCCGGTTCGCGCTGTTGAGAAGGCCATCAAGGGCATGCTCCCCAAGAACTCCCTCGCCGCTCAGCAGCTGGGCAAGCTCAAGGTCTACGCAGGCCCCGAGCACCCGCACGCTGCACAGCAGCCGAAGACTTTCGAAATCACCCAGGTCGCCCAGTAGTCCTGGCCACCAAACAACTTTTCATTACAAGGAGAACCGTGGCTCAGAACGAAGAACTGACCGCCGAAGCCGTCGAGGCTGAGGAAACCCTCACCAGCTACACCTCTGAAAGCACATCTGTTGAAGATGCGCCCAAGAAGGAGCGCCCGGCACTGACCGTTGCCGGTGCAGCTGTTGGCCGCCGCAAGGAAGCCGTTGCACGCGTTCGCGTCATCCCGGGTTCCGGCAAGTGGATCATCAACGGCCGCACGCTGGAGAACTACTTCCCGAACAAGCTGCACCAGCAGGATGTCAACGAGCCCTTCAAGATCCTTGATCTTGAAGGCGCCTACGACGTCATCGCCCGCATCCACGGTGGTGGCATCTCCGGCCAGGCCGGTGCACTGCGCCTCGGTGTTGCCCGCTCGCTGAACGAGATCGACGTCGACAACAACCGCGCCACCCTCAAGAAGGCCGGTTACCTGCGCCGTGACGCCCGCGTCATCGAGCGTAAGAAGGCTGGTCTCAAGAAGGCACGCAAGGCTCAGCAGTACTCCAAGCGTTAATCTGCGCTTACTCGAAGGCCCGTCCCGCCGTTTCCGGCGGGGCGGGCTTTCGTCGTTTTAGGCACCCCACAGGGCATGCTGAGAGCCGGATTTGAACCGCACACATGACGTCCCGACACGCGGGCTGGACGGGTGCCGTCCCGTCGTCGTCTAAACTTGAGCCGATGTCTAGATTATTTGGAACAGATGGCGTGCGCGGTCTCGCGAACGGATTGCTCACCGCCGAGCTGGCTATGCAGCTGGCCCAGGCCGCCGCCGTCGTACTCGGCCATGACCGCACAACCGATGGCAAGCGGCCACGCGCCGTCGTCGCCAGGGACCCTAGAGCGAGTGGCGAGTTCCTTGCCGCCGCCGTCGAAGCGGGGCTCTCCAGCTCCGGCGTCGATGTCTATGACGCCGGGGTGCTGCCCACCCCGGCTGCGGCCTACCTGGTGGCAGACCTCGACGCCGATTTCGGCGTTATGCTCTCGGCCTCCCACAATCCGGCCCCGGACAACGGGATCAAGTTCTTCGCTCGCGGCGGCCAGAAGCTGCCCGACGACGTCGAGGACGCCATTGAAGCACAGCTGGGCAAAGAGCCCCAGCGCCCCGTGGGCGGCGACGTCGGACGCATCCAGCGCTTCTCCGACGCTGAGGACCGCTACATTGTCCACCTGCTCGGCACCCTCCCGAAGCGCCTTGAGGGCCTGAAGGTTGTCCTGGACTGCGCTCACGGCGCGGCGAGTGGTTGTTCGCCGCAGGTGTTCAAGGACGCCGGCGCGGATGTCGTCGTCATTGGGGCTGAGCCGGACGGTCTGAACATCAACGACGGCGTGGGCTCCACCCACCTGGGTCCGTTGAAGGAAGCAGTCGTCAAGCATGGCGCGAACCTCGGCATTGCCCACGACGGCGACGCCGACCGCTGCCTCGCTGTAGACCACGAAGGCAACGAAGTAGATGGCGACCAGATCATGGCGATCCTGGCGCTGGCACTCAATGAAGCAGGCAAGCTCAAGGACAGCATCCTGGTTGCCACGGTCATGAGCAACCTCGGACTCAAGATTGCCCTCCGCAATGCCGGCATCACCATCCGCGAAACCGCTGTTGGCGACCGTTACGTGCTGGAGGAAATGCGCGACGGCGGATACAACCTGGGCGGCGAACAGTCCGGCCACGTGATCTTCTCCGACTACGCAACCACTGGCGATGGCGTGCTCACCGGTCTGCAGCTTGCTGCGCAGGTTGCCCTCACGGGCCGTAGCTTGAAGGAGCTCGCTACGGCGATGACCAAGCTCCCTCAGCTCATGATCAACGTCAAGGGCGTGGACAAGGCCCGGGCGGGTACTGACGAAGGCGTTGCCGCCGCGGTAGCCGCTGCTGAACTGGAACTGGGCGAAACCGGCCGCGTGCTGCTCCGCCCGTCCGGCACTGAAGCCCTGGTCCGCGTCATGGTGGAAGCTGCGGACATGGAAACGGCCGAGCGGATTTGCAACAGCCTGGCTGCCGTGGTCAAAGAACGCCTGGGCGCTCCCAGCGAACTGGCTGTCTAGGAAACACTTCCCAAGCAACGTCGGCCCGCCTTCCTGGATGACCGGTTTTCTGGTTCCAGGAGAGCGGGCCGAACTGGTTTTAAGGGACCGGCGTTTAATAGGACGGGCCCTACAGGTAGTCCGGTGCTGCTTCCAAGCCGAAGTACTCCTCAAGCGTTGCGATGCCTCGGGTGTTCATTTCTGTCGCCGCTTCGACGCCGATGTAGCGCAGGTGCCAGGACTCGTAGAAGTATCCGGTGGTTTCGTGGAACATCCATGGATAGCGGACGATGAAACCGAATTTGTGCGCGTTGGCTTTCGCCCAAATAGCCGCGGGCTGCTCGGCGAAGCAGGGTTGGAAACTGCAGGCACCGCCGCCGTCGGCAATATCAAAGGACCAACCCGTTTGGTGTTCCGAATGACCGGGGCGTGCCGAAGCCCGATCGGCTGCCACTTGGCCGCTGCTGGCGACGTAGCCGTTGTACGTGACCACCTGCGTGGAATAGGAACGGTACCCGGATGCCAATGTCATGATGACGCCCTCGGCCGCCGCTGCGGCGAACATCTTCTCTGCGGCAGCCGCCGTCGTACTGTTCATAAGTGTGGCTTCGCCGCTGACGGCGAGCCAGATGTTCGGCTGGACCAAATCCGCCGGGACGTAGTTCTGCGGGTTCAACGGCCGGTGTTTGTTGACCACCACCCAAGGGCTGGCTGGGTCGGTCAGCGAGAACTGCTTGGTGGCGGCTTGTGAAGGCGCTGCGCTGGGAGGAGTGCTGGAAGGCTCGCTGACCGCAGCGGGCGTAACGGCAGTGACTTGGGTTGGCGTGGCGTCCGGTCCAGTGGCGGAAGGTGTCGCGGAAATCTCGTTCGGGGAGGGTGCCGGGCCGTTCGGGGTGCAGGCAGCCAGTGCGGCCATTCCTGCGCCAGCAGTGAGGAGACCTGCGAATGCCCTGCGGCTGGGCATCGGCTGGGGTTGGGTGTCCACGCTAGACCTTCCGCAAAAGCATGCGTCGGATGGAGTGGTCTGCGTCCTTGGTAAGCACCAGCTGCGCACGGCCACGGGTGGGGAGGACGTTCTCCTCGAGGTTTGGTTCGTTGATGCGCTTCCAGATGCCGCGGGCTGTCGACTCGGCATCTTCATCGGACAGCGTGGCGTAGCGGTGGAAGTAGGACTCTGGCTGCGCGAAGGCCGTGGTGCGGAGCTTTCGGAACCGGTCCACGTACCACTCCTCGATGTAGGAGGTCTTGGCGTCAACGTAAATGGAGAAGTCAAAGAAGTCGCTCAGCGCAAGTCCCTGTTTGCCATCCATGCGGGGCCTGGCAGGGGCCAAAACATTGAGGCCTTCCACGATCAGTACGTCCGGGCGGCGCACTACAACTTCCTTCCCCGGGACGATGTCGTACGTGACGTGGGAGTACCAGGGTGCCCGGACTTCCTCGGCGCCGCCCTTGATTTCCGACACAAAACGCAATAGCGCCCGGCGATCGTAGGACTCCGGGAAACCTTTGCGCTCCAGCAGATGGCGGCGCTTCAATTCGGCCAACGGGTAGAGGAAGCCGTCCGTAGTGATGAGTTCCACGTTGGGTGTGCCCGGCCAGCGCCGGAGCATTTCACGGAGCACGCGGGCGATGGTGGATTTACCAACAGCAACGGAACCGGCCACACCGATGACGAACGGGGTGCGCTGGGTTTGCTCACCCAAGAACGTTGTTGTGGCCGCGTGGAGCTGATGTGATGCCTCGACGTAGAGGTGCAGAAGCCGTGAAAGGGGGAGGTAAACCTCCCGGACTTCCTTCATATCGAGGGGATCGCCGAGGCCTCGCAGACGGAATATGTCCTCTTCGTTGAGGGGCTGCTCCATCTGCGCTGCAAGCCGGGACCAGGTTTGGCGGTCCAGCTCAACAAAGGGAGAAGCGCCGTCGCCGTTTGCTTCGGTGCGTTGCAAAGTCACGTTCTGATTCTGCCCTTAGCCCGGCGGAACAGGAAATGCGCGACGACTGGAGGGTGAATTGTGAGCGATTAAAGCTTGGGTGGCAAGAGGGGGAGGAAGGATGTCCCACATCAGTTGTTTGCCCTTGCCGTTAGGCTTATACCCATGTGTGGAATCGTAGGCTATGTTGGCAATTCGTCTCGCAAGGCAGCTGGTCACAGCGCCCTTGACGTCGTCGTGGAGGGGCTGCGTCGTCTTGAGTACCGCGGCTATGACTCCGCTGGCGTCGCAGTGGTGGCTGATGGGACCATCTCGTCCCGTAAAAAGTCCGGCAAGTTGAGCAACCTGATCAGTGAACTGGAAGCAAACCCAGTCCCCGAATCCCTGACCGGCATTGGCCACACCCGTTGGGCCACGCATGGTGGACCCACCGACCGTAACGCACACCCCCACCTTTCCGACGGCGGGCGTCTGGCGTTGATTCACAACGGCATCATCGAAAACTTCGCCGAGCTCAAGCAGGAGCTGCTGGGCAAGGGCGTCACGTTCGAGTCGGAAACAGATACCGAAGTTGCTGCCGCGCTGGTTGGCAACATCTTCCGCAACGATCTCAATGGCAACGCCGGCGACCTCACCAAGGCCATGCGCCTGGCCTGCCAGCGTCTCGAGGGTGCCTTCACCCTCCTCGCCGTCCACGCGGACCAGCCCGACGTCGTCGTGGCAGCCCGTCGTAATTCCCCGCTGGTGGTTGGCCTTGGCGACGGCGAGAACTTCCTCGGCTCGGACGTCTCCGGTTTTATCGACTACACGCGTCGCGCCGTGGAGCTCGGCCAGGACCAGATCGTCACCATCACCGCGGACTCTGTGGAGATCACGGACTTCTTCGGCGCTCCCGCTGAAGGCAAGGAATACCACGTCGACTGGGACCCGGCTTCTGCCGAAAAGGGTGGCTTCAGCTCCTTCATGGAGAAGGAAATCCACGACCAGCCCGACGCCGTGGCCCAGACTCTCCTGGGTCGTTCGGACCTCAACGGCAAGCTGACGCTGGACGAAGTCCGCATCGATCCGGAGCTGCTCAAGCAGGTAGACAAGATCATCGTTCTCGCTTGCGGCACCGCGGCTTACGCTGGCCTGGTTGCCAAGTACGCGATCGAAAACTGGTGCCGTATCCCCACGGAAGTAGAGCTCGCACACGAGTTCCGTTACCGCGATCCGATCGTCGACGCCAACACCCTGGTAGTGTCCATCAGCCAGTCCGGCGAGACCATGGATACGCTCATGGCAGTCCGCTACGCCCGCGAACAGGGCGCCAAGACGATCTCCATCTGCAACACCAACGGTTCCACCATCCCGCGCGAATCCGATGCCGTGCTCTACACGCACGCTGGTCCGGAAATTGCTGTTGCATCCACCAAGGCGTTCCTCGCGCAGATCACCGCCGCCTACCTGCTTGGCCTTTACCTGGCCCAGCTGCGTGGCAATATCTTCTCGGGCCAGATCAAGGACGTCCTCGCGGACCTGAACAAGATCCCGGCCAAGATTCAGAAGATCCTGGACAACGCAGGTCCCTTGCGCGAACTCGCCCGCAGCATGAAGGACGAAAAGTCCGTCTTGTTCCTGGGCCGCCACGTTGGCTTCCCTGTGGCCCTGGAAGGCGCCTTGAAGCTCAAGGAAATTGCCTACATCCACGCTGAAGGCTTCGCCGCCGGGGAACTCAAGCATGGTCCGATCGCCCTGATCGACGACGGCCAGCCGGTTTTCGTGGTTGTCCCGTCCCCGCGTGGCCGCGACTCCCTGCACTCCAAGGTTGTCAGCAACATCCAGGAAGTCCGCGCACGTGGTGCACGTACCCTGGTCATTGCGGAGGAAGGCGACGAGTCGGTCAAGGATTACGCAGAGCACGTGTTCTACGTCCCGGAGACGCCCACGTTGCTCATGCCGCTGCTCACCACCGTGCCTCTGCAGATCTTTGCTGCTGAACTGGCCGGGGCGAAGGGTTACGACGTCGATCAGCCGCGTAACCTCGCCAAGAGCGTGACCGTAGAATAACCGCATGATTGTTGGCATCGGCGTAGACGTCGTAGACATCGAACGGTTCGCCCGGCAGCTGGAGCGTACCCCCGGGCTCAAGGACAGGCTGTTTGTACCTGCGGAACGGGAACTCAACACCAGGTCACTCGCTGCGCGCTTCGCTGCCAAGGAAGCGGTGGCCAAGGTCCTGGGTGCCCCGGCGGGCATGAACTGGCAGGACTGCTGGATAGGTCTTGACGAGAATGGTCCTACCGTCCAGGTCAAAGGAACGGTTCTGGCCGTTTCTGACGCCAAGGGCGTTAAACGCTGGCACCTGTCAATGAGCCACGACGGCGGCATCGCCACGGCATATGTCCTCGCCGAGGGCTAAACGGACCTTGATATAACGATGATCAGCGCCTTCACCGGACAACAGATCAGGGACGCGGAACAACCGCTCCTGGACTCCGGTGAGGGCGCTGTTCTTATGCAACGGGCCGCTTACGGCCTGGCGCAGGAAGTGGCCCGTGTGGTCAAGGGCAGGCGCAAGCTGACCGGTGCCAGCGTCACGGTCCTGGCAGGAAAAGGCAATAACGGCGGTGACGGCCTCTTCGCTGCTTCCCTGCTCGCCCGCCGCGGCATGCGTACCACCGCGGTACTCGCCTCCGCAGAAGTCCACACCGGGGCACTAACGGATTTCCTGGCGGCAGGCGGCCGTGTGCTGCGACTGGATCCTGGAAACGCCGAGGAACTTGCCGTCCTGTGCGCTGGCGACGACGTCATTATCGATGCACTTCTGGGCACCGGCGCGCGCGGGGGATTGCGTGATGCTTCTGCGGAGCTGGTTGCTTCCCTTCAGGAACTGAAGCCCCGTTGCGTCGTGGCGTGCGACCTCCCCAGTGGACTGGATGCCACCACCGGGGAAGTCCACTGGCCGGTGCTGGATGCCGACGTCACAGTGACTTTCGGTGGCATCAAGGCCGGATTGATGACAGACCCCGGCGAAGGCTGTGCGGGACGCGTGGTGCTGGTGCAGATTGGGATCGAAGACTCCTTGGATACCCCTGAGTTGCGCCGGCTTGCTGCCACAGACCTGCACTCCTTGCTTCCCAAGCCCGGACGCCGCTCCCATAAATACTCCCGCGGCGTGCTCGGCGTGGTTGCGGGCTCGCCGCGTTTTGCTGGGGCAGCCGTGCTGAGTGTCCATGCGGCGGCGGTGGCCGGCGCAGGAATGGTGCGTTACTTGGGGCCGGAATCCGCGGCTCGCCTTGTGTTGGCCCATACCCCGGAGGCCTTGTGGGAAACGGATGATCCGGGCCGTGTTCAAGCTTGGTTGGTGGGGCCTGGGGTGGACGGAGAAGACCAGCTGGGACGTGCCGGGGATGCCGCGGAGTCGGCGCTTGCCGCTGAGTTGCCAGTGGTCGTCGACGCCGGAGCCCTGAGTATCCTGCCGGAGCGTTGTCCCGCTCATTGGATCCTCACTCCCCACGCCGGGGAGCTGGCGACGCTGCTGGCATCCCTTCCGTCCACCGGGGAGGTCGCCGTGACTCGGGAGGACGTCGAGTCCCGGCCGTTGCACTTCGTACGGCAAGCAGCCGAACAAACCGGCGCCACAGTCCTACTGAAGGGCGCTACAACACTGGTGGCCTCGCCGTCGGGCGTTGTTTTCAGTCAGTCCGAGGGCACCGCCTGGATGGCGACTGCCGGGAGCGGCGATGTCCTTGCCGGCATCCTGGGCGCGTTGCTGGCGCAATGTGCGGAGGCCGTCAGGGACGACGACGGCGCGTACGCAGCCCTGGGTTTGAAACCGGACGACCGCTGGGCTGCTGTGGCCGCGGTTGCGGCGAGCGTGCATGGCCGAGCTGGATCGATCGCGTCGAAGGATTTTGATGGTGGCCCCCTTACTGCTTCGGCGATCATGGCAGCGGTACCGCGCGTCATAGGTTCGCTGACTGCTGAATACGACCGTACAAGACCGTAAGGTTACTTTCCGTGTCAGGGGTCATGAGTAGGCTTGCAGCAAGTTATCCGCATCACCAGAGGAGAACGCATGGAAGTCTGGCCTGGATCGGCCTATCCGCTTGGAGCCACCTTTGACGGGACCGGCACCAACTTCGCGCTGTTCAGCGAGAAGGCCGAGAAAGTGGAGCTGTGCCTCTTCGACGACGACGGCGGGGAAGTCCGTGTTGATGTCACCGAGGTAGACGGCTACGTGTGGCACTGCTACCTGCCGCAAGTCCAACCCGGACAGAAATATGGCTATCGGGTGCACGGACCCTACGATCCCGATGCCGGCCAACGGTTCAACCCCAACAAGCTGTTGCTGGACCCGTATGCCAAGGCCATCCATCGTCAGATCGATTGGGACCCGGCCCTGTTCTCCTACAACATGGGGGACCCGGATTCCCGGAATGACGCTGACTCCGCACCGCACATGATGTTGGGCGTGGTCATCAACCCGTTCTTCGACTGGGACGGCGACAAACTCTTGAGGATTCCCTACCACAAGTCGGTCATCTACGAGGCCCACGTCAAGGGACTTACCCAACTGCACCCGGAGGTTCCCGAGGAACAGCGCGGAACCTACGCAGGCGTGGCCCACCCTGCAGTCATCTCCCACCTTCAAAAGCTCGGCGTCACGGCAATCGAGCTCATGCCGGTGCACCAGTTCGTCAATGACGGCATCCTGCAGGACAAGGGATTGAACAACTACTGGGGCTACAACACCATCGGATTCTTTGCGCCCCACAACAGTTACAGTTCCAAGGGTGATACGGGCCAGCAGGTCCAGGACTTCAAAGCCATGGTGCGGTCCCTGCACAACGCCGGGATCGAAGTCATCCTGGATGTCGTTTACAACCACACGGCCGAGGGCAACCACCTGGGGCCCACGCTGTCTTTCAAGGGCATCGACAATTCGGCGTATTACCGCTTGGTGGAGAACGACCAGAAGTACTACATGGACTACACCGGCACCGGCAACTCCCTGAATGTCCGCAGCCCGCATTCGCTGCAGCTGCTGATGGACTCACTCCGCTATTGGGTGACGGAGATGCATGTCGACGGGTTCCGCTTTGACCTCGCGTCCACCCTGGCCCGCGAATTCTATGACGTGGACAAGCTCTCCACCTTTTTCGAACTCATCCAGCAGGACCCTGTGGTGTCCCAGGTGAAGCTCATCGCCGAACCATGGGATGTTGGTCCGGGTGGATATCAGGTGGGCAACTTCCCGCCGCAATGGACAGAATGGAACGGCCAGTACCGGGACACTGTCCGTGACTTCTGGCGCGGAGAGCCCTCCACCCTTGGTGAATTCGCCTCGCGCTTGACCGGCTCTGCCGATCTCTACGAACATTCGGGCCGCCGGCCAGTGGCATCCATCAACTTCGTCACTGCCCACGACGGCTTCACGCTGGCCGACCTCGTGTCGTACAACGAGAAACACAACGAGGCCAACGGCGAGGGCAACAACGACGGCGAATCGCACAACCGCTCCTGGAACTGTGGCGTTGAAGGCCCCACCGACGACCCCAAGGTTCTGGGCCTCAGGGCCCGCCAGCAGCGAAACTTCATCGCCTCGCTCTTCCTCTCGCAAGGCGTTCCCATGCTCCTGCATGGCGATGAACTTGGAAGGACCCAGCAGGGCAACAACAACGGATACTGCCAGGACTCCGAGCTGACCTGGATCAACTGGGACAACGTTGACCAACCCCTGGTGGAGTTCACGGCTGCCGTGAGCGCCCTCCGGGCCAAACATCCCAGTTTGCGCCGGAGCCGCTTCTTCGACGGCCGGCCTGTGCTGCGAGGCGAGGGCGAGCGGCTCCCCGACATCGTTTGGTTGGATGCCGACGCCAGCACCATGACGCCCTCCGACTGGGACACAGCGCTGGGCCGTTCTGTCGGCGTGTTCTTGAACGGTGACGGTATCCACGGGCGGGACACCCAAGGCCGACGGATCACGGACGTCAATTTCCTGCTGTACTTCAATGCTGACGAGGACGAGGTCGGGTTCCGCGTGCCATCTGACGAATACGCCGCCGCGTGGGACGTCATGATCGACACCGGCGGTGAAGGGGCTGATTCGAACATCGTGAAGGCGGACCAGGTCCTCATGATCGCCGCCAAGTCGCTGGTGGTGCTTCGTGCCCACACCACACCCGAGACCGAGCCGGACCACTCTGTGGCCGCATCCCTTGCTGCCCTGAGCCAGACCAGCACGCCCGAAACGGCCTCGCTCACGGCTCCTGCGGTTAACTCGCAGCCGACGGATTCGTCGGCTGGTACCCGCTCTGTGGATGCGTCAGAGGCAGTCAGCGCTTCGGACGGGGGAGATCCGCCCGCTGGGGAATCAAAACCCGCACGGAAGCGCCGCGCTTCGAAGAAGGCGGACTCATGAGGACACCCGTTTCAACGTACAGGTTGCAAATCCGGCAAAGCTTCACACTTCAGGATGCCGCCGAACTCACCGGCTACCTGCGCAACCTCGGGGTCGATTGGATCTACGTATCGCCGATCCTCACGGCGGAGGAAGGCTCGGACCACGGTTATGACGTCACGGATCCTTCTTCCGTGGATCCCGCCCGGGGCGGAGCGGAGGGCCTCGCCGCCCTGTCCAAGGCTGCCCGGTCCCAGGGGCTAGGTATCCTGGCGGACATCGTTCCCAATCACATGGGAGTCGCCTCGCCAGGACAGAATGCCTGGTGGTGGCAGCTGCTAAAGGAGGGGCGCTCGTCCAGGTACGCGGAAGCGTTCGACGTCGACTGGGACTTTGGCGGCGGAAAGATCCGTATCCCCGTGCTTGGCAGCGATGACGACCTTGGGCAGTTGACTGTGGTGGACGGCGAACTGCACTACTACGATCACCGTTTCCCCTTGGCCGATGGCAGCTTCAGTGCTGGAGACAGCCCGCAGGACGTTCATGCGCGGCAGCACTATGAACTGGTGGGCTGGCGCCGGGCGGACGCTGAACTGAACTACCGCCGCTTTTTCGCAGTGAACACACTGGCAGGCGTCCGCGTGGAGGTTCCATGGGTCTTCGATGAGGCGCATGAGGAAATCGTGCGATGGTTCCGCGAAGAGCTGGTGGATGGTCTTAGGATCGATCACCCCGATGGGCTGGCGGATCCTGAAGGGTACCTGGCAAGGCTTCGCAAGGAGACAGGCGGGGCGTACCTTCTGGTGGAGAAGATCCTGGAACCGGGAGAGAAACTGCCGGATACCTTTGATTGCGAAGGCACCACCGGGTATGACGCGCTGGCGGACGTAGACCGTTTGTTCGTCGACCCCGCAGCCGAGGAATACCTGGACTCACTTGACGCCCGGCTCAGGGGCGCAGCCCAGCCAGCCGATTATTCAGACATGATCCACGGCACCAAACGGCGCATCGCTGACGGCATCCTGAGGTCTGAAATCCTACGGTTGTCCCGGCTTGTTCCCGAGTCAGCGGCATTGCCGCGCGCCGACGTAGCCGACGCCCTGGCCGAGATCATTTGCTGGTTCCCCGTCTACAGGACCTACCTTCCACACGGGCAGGAGATCCTCGAGGAAGCCATAGAGCGCGCAGGACAGCACCGGCCCGAGCTTCGGTCCGTGCTTAACGGGCTGAGCCCGCTCCTGATTGATACCACCGGGGAACTCGCCCGCCGTTTCCAGCAGACCTCCGGCATGGTTATGGCCAAGGGCGTGGAGGACACAGCGTTCTTCCGATACACCCGCTTGGGGACGCTCACCGAAGTGGGAGCCGATCCCACTGAATTTGCGCTTTCCCCCGAGGGGTTCCACGAGCGCATGGCACGGCGTCAGGCAGAGATCCCGCTCTCCATGACCACGCTCAGCACCCACGACACCAAGCGCAGTGAGGACGCGCGGGCCAGGATTTCGGTCATTTCCGAATCCGTTCCCGAATGGGAGCTGTTCCTCGGCACGGTCCAGGAGCTGGCACACATCCCGGACGGTCCGCTGGCAGCGCTCGTTTGGCAGGCAATTGCAGGTGCCTGGCCCGCCGACCGGGGGCGCCTCCAATCGTATGCGCTCAAGGCCGCCCGTGAAGCCGGAAATTCGACCAATTGGACGGACCCCAACCTGGACTTCGAGCGTCACTTGGCTGCCGCCGTCGACGCCGTTTTTGACGTCCCCGAGGTTGCTGCCGCCTTGGAGAATTTCGTGGCGGAACTGGAACCTCATGGAACCTCCAACTCACTCTCAGCCAAGCTCATCCAACTGACCATGCCCGGGGTTCCGGATGTCTATCAGGGCACGGAGTTCCGGGACGGTTCACTGACTGACCCAGATAATCGGCGGCCAGTGGACTTTCAAGCCCGGATCGCGGCGCTCGCGGAACTCGACACCGGTGTGCGGCCTGCCTTCACGCAGGACGCTGCCAAACTGCTGGTGGTTTCCAGGGCGCTCAGGTTGCGTCGGGACCGGCCGGAACTGTTTGGTGGTTACCAGCCTGTCCACGCGAGTGGCGCCGCCGCTGATCACGTAGTCGCGTTCAGCCGTGGAGCGGACGCACCCGGCGTGGTCACCGTTGGCACGCGGCTGCCCAAGCGCCTCGCCCGGGAAGGCGGCTGGCGGGATACGGCCATCGACTTGGCGGTGAACTGCTATGACGAACTGACCGGGACCACGTATGACGCCGGTTCAGTGGCAGTTGCCACGCTGCTGGAGCACTATCCGGTGGCCCTGCTGGTGCCAGCTGACTGATCCACTGAAAACACGAACACCGCCGACACCGCCACTGCAACGCAAGCTGACAACAAGCACAGGGGACACGATGCTGGAGCACGCTGCTGGAAAAAACCGCTACGACGTCTGGGCGCCGAACGCCGGATCAGTGAGGTTGCTCGCTGGAGATAGCGAGTACCCGATGGAGCAAATTCACGACGGCGGCGCCACAGGTTGGTGGCGCGCGCCCGCCGACGTCCCGGCACAGGAAGGCGACACCGTTCCGTACGGCTACATCGTGGACGGAGAAGGGCCTTTTCCTGATCCGCGCTCAAGGCGGCAGCCGGAGGGCGTGCATGGATTGTCCGCCACGTTCGATCCCGGTGCCTACCAGTGGCGGGATGGTGAATGGAAGGGTCGCAGCCTCAAGGGATCCGTTATTTATGAACTCCATCTGGGCACTTTCACGCCGGAAGGCACACTGGACGCGGCCGCCCGGAAACTGGACTACTTGGTTGAGCTGGGCGTCGACTTCATCGAGCTGCTTCCGGTCAATGCGTTCAACGGGGTTCACAACTGGGGTTACGACGGCGTCCTCTGGTACGCCGTTCATGAGCCTTACGGTGGCCCGGAGGCCTACCAGCGGTTCGTCGATGCTGCCCACGCCGCAGGTTTGGGCGTTATCCAGGACGTGGTCTACAACCACCTTGGACCCAGCGGCAATTATCTTCCGAAGTTTGGCCCCTACCTGAAATCGGGCGAGGGGAACACCTGGGGCGATTCGGTAAACCTGGACGGACCCGGCTCAGACGAGGTACGCCGTTACATTCTGGAGAATGCGGCGATGTGGCTCCGTGACTATCACGTGGATGGGCTCAGGTTGGACGCCGTGCATGCCCTGCGGGATGAACGGGCAATGCACATCCTGGAGGACTTTGGTGCGCTGGGAGACCAGATCGAAGCGGAGACCGGGATTACTAAAACCCTGATTGCGGAATCGGACTTGAACAACCCGCGGCTCATCTATCCCCGTAAGGACAACGGTTATGGCTTGGAGGGCCAATGGAGCGACGACTTCCACCACGCCCTGCACGTGAACCTTAGCGGTGAAACCACCGGGTACTACGCCGACTTCGAGTCCCTCGCTGTCCTCGCAAAGGTCCTTGAGCACGGCTTCCTCCACGATGGCAGCTACTCAAGTTTCCGGGGACGCCACCACGGCCGGCCCATCCGGCACGACCTCGCGCATCCATCCGCGTTGGTAGTTTGCCTGCAAAACCACGACCAAATCGGCAACCGAGCCACCGGCGACCGTCTTACCGCATCACTGTCATTTGGTCGGTTGGCTATTGGCGCAGTGCTGACCATGACATCCCCCTTCACGCCCATGCTCTTCATGGGCGAGGAATTTGGGGCCTCCACGCCGTGGCAGTTCTTCACCTCCCACCCCGAACCGGAATTGGGGGAGGCCACAGCCAAGGGCCGGATCAAGGAATTTGAACGCATGGGCTGGGATCCTTCTGTTGTGCCCGACCCCCAGGACCCCGAAACTTTCAAGCGCTCAAAGCTGGACTGGAGCGAGCCCGGCACCGGAGACCACGCCCGCCTGCTGCAGCTGTATCGGGATTTAGCACAGCTGCGCCGTAACACCCCAGAGTTGGTGGATGGAAGTTTTGGCGAGACCACAGTGGAGTTCGACGACGACGAGCACTGGCTGGAGATGACCCGCGGCGCCATCCGCGTGGTGTGCAACTTTGGGGACGAGCCGCTGGATTCGCCTATGAACGGGTCCCTGCTGCTGTCAACCGAGACCGAAGTAGTCCTCGACGACGGTTCGCTGACCCTGCCGGGCGGGAGCGCCGCCGTCGTACGTGTCCAGTAAGGCAATCAGTGACGAGAGGTGACGGCGCCCACATTGCGGACAGCCCGAACACGGTCATCTGTGCAGTGGCAGGATGGTACGTATGACTTATTCGGCTGCGGAAAACCGCTACGAAACCATGCCCTACCGCCGCGTCGGACGCAGTGGACTCAAGCTCCCTGCTATCTCGCTGGGCCTTTGGCACAACTTCGGCGACGACAAGCGATTCGACGAACAGCGCGCCATCCTGCGCCGTGCCTTCGATTTGGGCGTCAATCACTTCGACCTCGCCAACAACTATGGCCCGCCCGATGGATCGGCGGAAACGAACTTCGGGCGCCACTTGAAGGAAGACTTCAAGCCCTACCGTGACGAGCTCATTATCTCCACGAAGGCCGGCTACTACATGTGGCCCGGCCCCTATGGTGAATGGGGCTCCCGTAAGTACCTGATCTCCAGTCTTGACCAGTCCCTCCAGCGCATGGGCCTGGATTACGTGGACATCTTCTACAGCCACCGGCCGGACCCTGAGACGCCGATGGAGGAAACCATGGGGGCGCTGGACTATGCGGTCCGGTCCGGCAAGGCCTTGTACGCGGGTATCTCTTCCTACACCCCCGAGCAAACACTCGAGGCAGCCCGGATCCTGAAAGAACTCGGCACACCGCTGCTCATCCACCAGCCCAGCTATTCCATGCTGAACCGATGGACGGAGAACGGTTCGCCGAACCTTTACGAGGCCCTGGACCAGGTAGGCGCTGGCTCCATCGCCTTCTCGCCTCTTGCCCAAGGGATGCTCACCAACCGCTACCTCAAGGGTGTTCCGGCTGACTCCCGGGCCGCCAAGGAACGGTTCCTGTCCGAATCCGCATTGACGGAGGACAAGCTGGACCGTGTTCGGGGCCTCAACGCAATCGCCGAACACCGAGGACAGACCCTCGCGCAGATGGCCATCGCATGGATCCTCCGCGACCAGCCGAAGGGCTCGCCCGTAACATCCGCGCTTGTTGGGGCGTCCAGCGTGTCGCAGCTCGAAGATACTCTCAGTGCCATTAACAACCTGAAGTTCACTTCCGATGAGCTGACTGCTATCGACGAGTTCGCAGTCGAATCGGACATCAACCTGTGGGCCCAGAAGTAGACTCCGGGGTCTGACACAAAAGAGCGGGGGCCGGCAGGGAACAAAGCCGGCCCTCGCTGTGTTGGTTACAATGCAAGTGTGCGCCAACTGGCGCCGTGCCAATCAGTCGTGCTCTGAGCTCAGTCAGAGTTTGCGCCTGGCACCTGAGGTTTAGTTCTCAAAAGGAGTTCCGTGTCTTCACATCCGATTCGTGTTGCCATTGTCGGCGTAGGAAACTGCGCCGCATCGCTGGTCCAAGGTGTTCAGTACTACCGCGACGCTGACCCCAAGGCCACGATCCCGGGTCTGATGCACGTCGAGTTCGGCCAGTACCACGTCAACGACGTTCAGTTCGTTGCTGCTTTCGATGTTGATAGCAAGAAGGTTGGACTGGACCTGGCCGACGCCATCGGGGCCAGTGAAAACAACACCATCAAGATTGCCGACGTCCCTGCCACGGGCGTCACCGTGCAGCGTGGTCATACCTTGGACGGCTTGGGCAAGTACTACCGCGAGACCATCGTCGAGGCACCCGAAGAAGCCGTCGACATCGTTGCCGCCCTCCGCGCAGCCAAGGCCGACGTCATGGTCTGCTACCTGCCCGTTGGTTCGGAACAGGCTGCCAAGTTCTACGCCCAGTGCGCCATCGACGCTGGCGTGGCGTTCGTCAATGCTCTCCCCGTCTTCATCGCCGGAACCAAGGAGTGGGCTGACAAGTTTACCGAAGCCGGTGTTCCGATCGTGGGCGACGACATCAAGAGCCAGATCGGTGCCACCATCACCCACCGTGTGATGGCCAAGCTGTTCGAAGACCGCGGCGTCACCTTGGACCGCACGTACCAGCTGAACGTTGGCGGCAACATGGACTTCAAGAACATGCTTGAGCGTGACCGCCTCGAGTCCAAGAAGATCTCCAAGACCCAGGCCGTCACCTCCAATGTTGAGGCGGAGCTGCACGCTGACGACGTCCACATTGGACCGTCCGACTACGTTGCATGGCTCGACGACCGCAAGTGGGCCTTCGTCCGCCTTGAGGGCCGCAACTTCGGTGACGCTCCCGTTTCCCTTGAATACAAGCTCGAAGTCTGGGACTCACCGAACTCCGCCGGTGTGATCATCGACGCCATCCGCGCAGCCAAGATCGGATTGGACCGCGGCATTGGCGGCCCGCTGCTCTCCGCTTCCAGCTACTTCATGAAGTCCCCGCCGGAGCAGTTCAACGACGACCTCGCCCGCGACAACGTGGAAGCCTTCATCCGCGGCGACATCGAGCGCTAAACAACATCGAGCGCTAAACAACATCAAGCGCTCACCAAAAGACGCCCTCCTGCACGCTTGGGAGGGCGTCTTTTGTGCTCCCGATGTTCTCTCACTTCCTAACGCTTTTCGCTGGTTGTTCTCTCACTTCCTAACGCTTTTCGCTGGTTGTTCTCTCACGTCGCGCGTGCCCTTATGGTCCGCTACCTGCAACATCGTGGTTGGGGCAGGATTGGGCTGGTCGGCGACGGCTGCGAACCTTAGCCGGACACTTCCCGGCCTGCGGTCGGGATGTGAGAGAGCGATCGGCAGAAAGTGCCCGGATGTGAGAGAGCGATCGGCAGAAAGTGCCCGGATGTGAGAGAGCGATCGGGAAAATGCGACGGGATGTGAGAGAAGGTCAGAAGAGGCCTGTGGGTTTGCCGTCGGCATCGACGTCCATGCGCATGGCGGCCGGTTCCTTAGGCAATCCGGGCATGGTCATGACGGCTCCGGTCAACGCGACAATGAAGCCCGCACCCGTTTTGGGAATGAGCTCGCGGACGTGTACTTGGAATCCCTTTGGCGCCCCAAGCTTGGACGCGTCGTCGGTGAATGAGTACTGTGTCTTGGCCATGCAGACTGGCAGCCCGGCCCACCCATTCTTCTGGATATCGAGGAGCCTCTTCTGTGCTGGCACGGAAAACTCCACGCCGTCAGCGCCATAGATCTCCTGCACTATGGTCCGGATCTTGTCCTCCACAGACATTTCAAGCGCGTAGAGGTGGTGGAAATTCGACGGCCCTTCCATGGCCGCTGCGACTTTGGCCGCGAGCTCATCTCCGCCGTCACCTCCGCCGCCACGGCCCCAGACATCGGCGACGGCGGCCTCCACACCTTCCGCTGCGCACCACGTCAAAAGCCACTGAAGTTCTTCGGGAGTGTCGGTGGCGAACTTATTAATGGCAACGACCGGCGAAATGCCGAATTTGGCAACGTTCCCGACATGGCGTTTAAGGTTTTCCACCCCGGCGGCCACGGCATCCACATTGGGTTCGCTGAGTTTGTCCTTTGGAACCCCGCCTTGCATCTTAAGCGCGCGGATCGTTGCCACGACGACGACGGCGGACGGTGCTACGTCAGCGATGCGCGACTTGATGTCCATGTACTTTTCGGCCCCGAGGTCCGCACCGAATCCGGCCTCGGTGACCACGACGTCGGCAAGCTGCTGTGCGGTCCGTGTTGCGATGAGCGAATTGCACCCGTGGGCAATGTTGGCGAAGGGGCCACCGTGCACCAGCGCCGGTGTCCCGGCGATGGTCTGGACAAGGTTTGGTTTGATTGCGTCCTTCAGGAGCAGAGTCAGGGCACCTTCCACACCGAGGTCCGCGACGGTGACGGGTTGGCGTTCGAAGGTGTAGCCGAAAGTGATCCGGCCCAAGCGCGCTCGGAGGTCGTCAAGGTCCGCTGCCAGGCAGAAAACGGCCATGATTTCGGAGGCCACTGTGATGTCGAAGCCATCTTGCCGGGGTACGCCCTGGGCAGGGCCGCCGAGTCCAATAACTATTTCCCGCAAGGAACGGTCGTTCATATCGATGACGCGCTTGAACGTCATGCGTCGGGGGTCGATTCCCAACTGGTTGCCTTGGAAGATGTGGTTGTCGACGAGTGCCATGAGTGCGTTGTTGGCCGACGTGACTGCATGGAAGTCGCCAGTGAAGTGGAGATTGATGTCATCCATGGGCAGCACTTGGGAGTAGCCGCCTCCGGTTGCTCCTCCCTTCATGCCGAGGATGGGTCCGAGTGACGGTTCACGAAGTGCGATCATCACTTTATGGCCTGCCCTTGCGAGGGAATCGGCCAGCCCAACTGTGGTTGTCGATTTGCCTTCGCCCGCCGGGGTGGGGGACATGGCTGAAACAAGGACCACCTTGCCGGGTGCCTTGCCTTCTGGGAGTACAAGCTTGGCCGGATTGATCTTGGCCTTGTAGGGCCCATAGTGTTCCAGCGCGTCCACGCTGATGCCGGCCCGCTGCGCGATCTCCTCGATGGGCAGGATGGTGGCGTTATGGGCGATCTCGAGATCGCTCAGGCCCTTGTTTTCAGACATCGTTGTCCTTCGGCTTGGTGCTTACGCTGTGTGGGCTGACGCTAAGCGCTGCCTACGCTGTGCGCGACAATCTATCAGCCGGCAGGCGGTAACGGCGTGAGGTTCACCGCCGCGGGACGAGCAGGCCACCAACTGCCTCCCTGTAGCTCTCCAAAGTGATGGCGGCAGTGCGCTGCCAGCCAAAGGATTCGGCATGGGTCGCGGCTAAACGGCCCATGTCCTCGCGGGTTTGTGCGTCGTCGTATAAATCCTCAAGTGCATCAGCCCAGTCGGACGGATCGTGGCCGTCCACGAGAATGCCCGTCCGGCCATCGGAGATGGCGCGCGAGAGTCCGCCCACGTTGGTGGCCACCACAGGGGTCCCGCACGCTTGTGCTTCCAAGGCCACAAGACCGAAGGATTCGCTGAACGAGGGCATCACCACGACGTCGGCAGAGCGGAACCAACTGGCGAGCTCCAGCGCTACAACCGGCGGGCGATGGGTAACGACGTCGGCCAGTCCGGCTTCCTCGATGAAGTGTTGCAGGTTGAAGTCCTTGGCTCCGCTGAGAGAGCCCAGGATGGTCATTTCCAGATCGATGTCCGGCCTGCGTTTCCGCAGCAGACCGGCGGCCTTGACGAAGACCTGGGGGCCTTTGAGCCGTTGTATCCGGCCCGCGAACAGAATGTGGAAGCTATCCGGCCTGACGTCCCGTTCGGCGCGCGACTTGCGACGGAACGATGGTGTGAAGACCTTAAGGTCCACGCCCGGAGGTGCGATGTCGATTTTGTCGATATCGGCGCCATAGTGGGAGACGAGTTCTTCAGCCTCGGCGGGTGTGTTGGCGATGAGGCGGGCGGCCCCATCAACGATCCGCTGCTCGCCGTCCTCCCGACGCCGCGGCTCGGGGCGCTCGCCGGACTGGAGGACGAGGTTCTTGACCTTGGCCATGGTGTGCATGGTGTGCACCAGCGGAACACCCCAGAGTTCAGACAATTCCAGACCCGCAACCCCGGACACCCAGTAATGCGAGTGGATGGCGTCGTAACGGCCGTGCGGCTGCTGCTGGCGGATCCGATCGATTTCCTCCACCATCTGGTGGAGGAGGGCAGGTAATTCTTCCTTGGCGATTTTCCTGCGGGGTCCCGCCATGACGTTGTGGACGCATACGCCGGGTCCGGGATGCTCGACGGCGGCTTGGCCGGCTTTGGTGGAACGGGTAAAGATCTCTACCTCCACACCGGACTCGGCCAGCGCCATGGCCAATGCCCGGACATAGACGTTCATCCCACCCGCATCACCGGCCCCTGGCTGCTCCATGGGTGAGGTGTGCAGCGAAAGGAATGCCACCCGACGGATCAACGGCACGCTCTCCTCCTGCATATGAAGCCAAACCACTTTTGCCCTGCAGAAAACACTACTCCTGAAGCCCAGCGCTACAGGGCGCCAATCCCGGCTATGTGGATAAGGCTGCTAGCGTGTGCGCTGTGAGCCAAGAAACCACCTTCGACATTCGCCCGGCAACGCCCGATGACTGGCCCGGCATCTGGTCCGTCATGGAGCCAATCGTCCGTGAGGGGGAAACCTACACCTGGGACCGCGACACCACCGAAGAAGCCGCCCGTGCCAAGTGGATGAAGGAAGCCCCCGGCCAAACCTTCGTGGCAGTGCGTATTGGGGGCGACCAGCGCCCGGGAGGAGAAATCCTCGGCACCGGTGAGTTCCATCCCAACCAAGCCGGTGGCGGCAGTCACGTGGCGAACGCCGGATACATGGTGGGTTCCAGGCATGCGGGCCAGGGAATTGCACGGGCACTGTGTGCCTACTCGCTAAAGGAAGCCAAGGCGGCAGGATTCCGCGCGATGCAATTCAATGCCGTGGTGGAGAGCAACGTCCGGGCGGTGTGGTTGTGGCAATCCATGGGTTTCCGCATCCTGGCCACCGTTCCGGAGGCCTTCAACCACCCTGAAATCGGCTACGTCGGACTTCACGTGATGTACCAGAAGCTCCAGTAGCCAAGGAAGTCATTTCCAGAGTCCGCGGAGTTCCGGGAACGCCGCCTCGTAGGCTTCAAGGAGCCCAGCGCCCAGCAAAGCCGAACCTACCAGCGGGTGCGCGGCAAAAGCCTGGAGGGCGGCGTCGCGGTCACCGTCACGCACTGCCCGGACCGTCAGCCGCTCCACTTCCTTGATGTGTTGCATTAATGTGAGGAACTGGCCTCCCGGCCGTTCCTGCGCAAGCGGCAGGGCGCCGTCGGGTGTTACTTCGCAGGGAACTTCGACGACGGCGTCTCCCGGCAGCCCGGGCACGGCTACTTCTGCCTCACTTGGTACAGAGCCGGCGACGGGTGAATTGGGGACATTGAGAATCAGCTGGGCCGTCCCACCCCCTGACAGGGCCCGCATCACCGACAACGCCACGCGCTCGTAGCCGCCCCCGGCGAGGTCTTCCTCGTCCCGCTGCTCCCCGTGCGTGCGGGCCTCGGCCAGGTAGCTTTCCTCCCGGGAACGCCGGGCTGCATCCCACATGGCGTAGGCGTTCGGGGACTCCGCAAGGGAAGGATAAAGCGAGCTCTGGTGCTGGTGGATGGACGCCCCACGGGTTTGGCGTTGCTTCAGGATGGCTTCCGTAGCCTGTTCGGTTTGGTAGTAGTAGTAAAGGTATTCATTAGGCAGGCAACCGAGTTTCTCCAGAGTGTGTTGGCCGAACAAGCGCCCTTCTTCCAGCTTTTCGAGCGCCGAACGATCCGACAACAGGCCGGGCAGCAGGTCCCGGCCGCCGGGTGCCAGGCGGTAAAGCCAGCCGAGGTGGTTCAACCCGAAGTAGCCCACGCCGTCGAGCGTTCCTTCTGGAAGGGGTGAACCGGCGGCCCGGGCCGCGCGCTGGACCAGGCCGCTGGCGGAATCGCAGATGCCGATCACCTTTCGCCCCAGCACCGGCACAAGTGCCTCGGTCACCATCCCGGCAGGGTTGGTGAAGTTGACCAGCCACGCGCCGGGGCAATAATGCTGCATCGCGTCGGCGAGCTCCAGCATGCGCGGAATGGAGCGAAGGGCGTAGGAGATACCGCCCGCACCCGTGGTTTCCTGGCCCAGCAAGCCGAGGTCCAGGGCCACGCGTTCATCCGCGATCCGACCTGCCGTCCCGCCGGGGCGGATCGCGGCGAAGACCATGTCGGTACCCCTAAGAGCCTGCTTCAGATCAGTGGAAATCACGACGACGGGCCGGGAGCCTTCGGGGGCGGGCATATCGCGAAGGACCGCCGCAATGGCTGTGAGGCGTGCGGGATCGACGTCGTATAGCACCACCTCGTTCACCAGCCCCGCAAAGGGGCCGGTGCACAAGGCACGGTACACAAGGGGTACCCGGAATCCGCCGCCGCCGGCGATCATGAGCCGCATGGGTCGAGTCTATGCAGCCCGGGAGGCGCAGCGTAGTGTGCCGTGCATGGACGCAATGCCCCAGCGACGTTTTGATCCCCTTGCCGCCGTGCGCACGGAGGGCGAGGGCCAATGCGACCTTCTCCTGGCGGGAACGGTCTTCCAGGACATCATCTTCACCGGACTCCCGCACTCACCCGAGCCCGGCACTGAAGTGTGGAGCGAAGGCATGGGCAGCTGCCCGGGCGGGGTTGCCAACCAAGCGATCGCCGCAGCCCGGCTTGGACTAAGGACGAACCTTGCGGCAGCTTTTGGTGACGACGGCTATGGGGATTACAACTGGCAGATCCTGGAAAGCCAGGAGCATGTGGACTTGTCCTTGTCGCGTCGTGTCCGGGGCTGGCACTCTCCGGTGACGGTGTCCATGTGCGTTAACCAGGATCGGTCCATGGTCACCCACGGGCACCCGGCGCCGATCAAGGCCTCGGACCTGATTGGGCAGCCACCCAGGGCGCTCGCCGCTGTCGCAGACCTGGGCGAGGAGTTGGAACCGTGGATGCTGGCGGCGAAATCAGCGGGAACCAAACTTTTCGGCGTGGTGGGCTGGGACCCCAGCGGAGAGTGGTCACAGCGCAGGCTGGAGCAACTGGAACACTTTTACGCTTTCCTGCCCAACGCACCGGAGGCTATGGCATTCACGGGCAAGAGCGATCCCTGGGCAGCGCTCTATTCCTTGGCCGATCGCGTTCCGGTAGCTGTGGTGACGCTCGGAGCACAGGGCGCCATGGCCGTGGATTCAGAGACGGGCGAAGAGGAATGGGTGCCGTCGTTGCCCGTGAATGCGTACGATCCGACCGGCGCCGGTGATTGTTTCGGGGCGGCCTTCATTGTGGGGTGCTTGGCAGGGTGGAGATTGGGGGACCGTCTGCGGTTCGCGAACCTCTGCGCCTCACTGGCCGTACAACAAGTGGGCGGGTCCCTGGCCGCACCCGGCTGGGGCGACATCGCGGACTGGTGGCAGCGCGCCAACGCACGGAAGGAACGCCAATCGAGCCAGTGGCTGCGGCGGTTCGCCTTCCTTGAGCCGATCGTGAAGGACATCCCCGCCGAAGCCCAGCGGCGCGCCCGCGCCACGATCGCCCACTTGTCAGATGCCCAGTAGCAGAGGCTGCAGTTAACCCCACTTCACCCACACCACTAGAATCTCTAGGGTGACTTACGAAGCAGCTGCAGATATCGGGATCGGGTCGAAGGCCTCCATAGCAAAGTCAGCGGTGCTTGAGCGTTCCGCCGTGATCGACCTTGAAGCCGTGCGGCACAACGTTCGTCAGTTTGTCGCGATTGCGTCCCCGGCTTCCGTCATGGCTGTGGTGAAGGCCGACGCCTATGGCCATGGCGCAGTACAGGTGGCACGTGCTGCACTCGACGCCGGAGCGTCCTGGCTTGGTGTCGCCCATATTTCAGAGGCGCTGGCCTTGCGTGCTGCCGGCATTGACGCACCGTTGCTGGCATGGCTGCACACCCACGAAAGCAACTTCCAGGCCGCAGTCGCCGCCGGCATCGACGTCGGAATTTCCGGTTGGGAGCTGGACGCCGTGGTGGCGGCTGCCCGCGAACAGGAGCGCCCGGCGCGGGTCCATTTGAAGGTGGATACAGGGCTGGGCCGCAATGGCTGCCCTATCGCCGACTGGGACCAGTTGGTGGGTCAGGCCATGGAATACCAGGACGAGGGCCTGCTCCGCGTCGTTGGTATTTTCTCCCACCTCGCTGTGGCCGACGAACCGCACCGGCCCGAAACGGACCAGCAATTGGCGGTTTTCCGTGACGCGCTCGCCATGGCTGAGGATGCCGGCGTCGATACTGAGGTCAGGCACATCGCCAACACTCCCGCTGCGCTGTCCCGGCCGGACTCACACTTCGACCTCATCCGCGTCGGCCTCGGTATCTACGGGTTGTCGCCCTTCGAGGGGGTCACGTCCTCGGAACTTGGCCTGCACGCCGCAATGACCGTCCGGACACTCCTCTCCAACTGCAAAAAGGTGCCTCAGGGGCAAGGCGTTTCCTATGGCCTGAAATACCACACCAGCCAGGAGAGCACGCTTGGCCTGGTTCCTTTGGGCTATGCCGATGGCGTCCCCCGCATCGCTACTGGCGGTCCAGTTCGCGTCAACGGCGTCAACTATCCGGTGGTTGGCCAGATCGCGATGGACCAAATGGTGATTGATCTTGGACCGCTCACCCCTGAAGAAGCAGCCGGGCTCAAGGGCAGCGAGGCCGTCATGTTCGGCGACGGTGCCGATGGCGGCCCCACCGCGGATGACTGGGCGGCCGCAGCAGGAACCATCAACTATGAGATCGTTACTCGCATTAGCCCGCGCGTGCCCCGCAGCTACGTCAATGAAGCTCCGGCGCTACCGGAGGTACAAGATGGGGCGCGCGCAGCATCGGAAACGGCGACTCTGTGAGCGAGCCGCTGGTCGAGGTTAGTGAACCACTGTGGGAACGCAGCCTGAAGGTCACGACGGCGGAAGAGACCCATGCGATTGGCGCAGCACTCGGCGGGGTGCTTGAGGCGGGGGACCTCCTTGTCCTGACGGGAGAGTTGGGTGCGGGGAAGACGACCTTCACGCAGGGGCTGGGGGAGGGCTTGGGAGTCCGTACCGGCATCATCTCCCCTACGTTCGTGTTGGTGCGGATCCATCCCAACCTGCCGGATGGCCCGCGGCCCGGGGGGCCGGACCTGGTCCACGTTGACGCCTACAGGCTGGAGTCAGCTGCTGAGATCGATGACATCGACCTCGAGAACACCATGGACACGTCCGTAACGGTGGTGGAGTGGGGAAGGGACCGGGTGGAGCACCTCTCGGACAGCCGCTTGGAAGTTGAGCTTCATAGGTCTGTGGGTGGCGTAGGCGTTGTGCCCGCCACCAATGACGCAGACAGCGGCACGGTGCTGGACTTTGACACCGATGACGATGACGAACCCCGCACGATCGTTTTCCGTGGCTTCGGTCCCCGCTGGGCCGAGGCGCCGAAGCTTCTTGAAACTACGATCTCCGAAGGAGGCAACTGATGCTGATCCTGGCCATCGATACCTCGGCAGTGGCCAGCGCCGCGCTGATTTCGGACGTTGCCATGGAAGGCGTGGTGGATTCCTTCTCCACCGAGGACACCCGCAGCCATGCCGAAGTCCTGGCACCCGGCATCGAGAAGCTCCTGGCCGGGGCCGGGGTTACCGGCGCCGACATTGACGTGATCGTCACAGGTGTTGGCCCGGGACCATTTACCGGGCTGCGCTCGGGTATTGCAACCGCACGCACCTTGGCTTTCGTCTGGAACAAGCCGCTGTACGGGTTGATGAGCCTTGACGCGATCGCCCTTGAAGTCGCGGAGTCCACTGCCGCCGTTCCCGAATTCCTGGTGGCTACTGACGCCCGCCGCAAAGAGGTCTATTGGGCGCGGTACGTCCTGGAGGAGGGCCAGCTTCCCCGGCTCATCGACGGACCACACGTGGGCTTCGCCTCCGAACTGCCGGACCTGCCTGTGTTTGGGGCCGGCGCTGGCCTGTACCCGGATGTTCTCCGTGCGGACGAAGACTTTGCGGACACCCAACCCGACGCGGCCTCCCTTGGCCAGGTCGCACTTGCCAGGTTGACGGCAGGGCAGGAACTCCTTGACTCCACGCCGTTGTACTTGCGTGAATCGGACGCCCAAGTGCCGGGTCCCCGGAAGCGTGCCCTATGAAACTGCGTCCTGTCATGAAGGCTGAATCGTGAAACTGTCACCCAAGCTGGAGCTCGCAGGCGTCTCCCTGCGCGAGATGACCCAAGCTGATGTCCCTGCAGTTGAAGCCCTGGAACGGCGATTGTTCCCGGTGGACGCCTGGCCCTTGCAGATGTTCTTCGACGAGCTGTCCCAGCCGGAGACACGCCGCTACGTGGTGGCCGAGATCGGGGGCCAGATCGTGGCGTACGCGGGCTTGATGTGCATTGAGCCAATCGCGGACGTCCAGACAATCGCCGTCGTTCCCGAATTCGAAGGCAAGGGCATCGGTTCTGCCATCCTGACCGAACTGATCGAGGAGGCGCGGCGGCGCCGCGCGGCGGATGTCCTCCTGGAGGTGCGCGCGGACAACCCCCGTGCACAGCAGCTGTATCTGCGTTTTGGATTCGAACAGATCCATGTCCGGCCGCGGTATTACCGGGACGGTACGGACGCGTTGATCATGCGCCTGCCCCTGAACACATGACACTGAACGAGCCACATTCCACAGAAGGAGCCCACGTGAGCGGCCCTTATTCAGACCAGCCGAAGCAGCCGTTGGTGCTGGGCATCGAATCGTCCTGCGACGAAACCGGAGTGGGGATTGTCCGCGGCACAACGCTGCTGACCAATACGGTGTCCTCCTCCATGGACGAGCACGTGCGCTTTGGCGGCGTCATCCCGGAGATCGCCTCGCGTGCGCACCTTGATGCCTTTGTCCCCACGCTCCAGGAATCGCTGCATGAAGCAGGAGTCACACTGGATGACATCGACGCCATTGCCGTCACCTCAGGTCCCGGTCTGGCTGGCGCACTCATGGTTGGCGTCTGCGCGGCCAAGGCCCTGGCTGTCGCTACGGGCAAGCCGCTTTACGCGATCAACCACCTCGTGGCGCACGTTGGAGTGGGGCTACTGGATTCAGGGCCCGACGCCGGTGCTTCCGCCGGCTTGGGTGCGGGCAAGCTGCCGGAGAACCTCGGTGCATTGCTGGTTTCCGGGGGCCACACGGAGATTTTGCGTATCCGCAGCATCACAGACGACGTGGAGCTCCTTGGTTCTACCATCGATGACGCCGCTGGCGAGGCCTACGACAAAGTAGCCCGGATCCTGGGCCTCGGCTACCCAGGTGGCCCAGCGATCGACAAGCTGGCACGCCAAGGCAACCCGAAGTCCATCCGCTTTCCCCGTGGACTTACGCAGCCCAAGTACATGGGGACCGCAGAGGAGAAGGGTCCGCACCGCTATGACTGGTCCTTCAGCGGACTGAAAACCGCGGTGGCCCGGTGCGTGGAGCAATTTGAAGCCCGCGGTGAGGAAGTACCTGTGGCCGATATCGCCGCAGCATTCCAGGAAGCCGTGGTGGACGTCATTAGTTCCAAGGCGGTGCTGGCCTGCAAGGAGTACGGCATTACTGACGTGCTGCTTGGAGGTGGCGTTGCTGCCAACTCACGGCTGCGGGAACTGACCGGACAACGGTGCGTCTCGGCGGGCATCAAGCTTCACGTGCCGCCGCTGGGGCTCTGCACGGACAATGGTGCCATGGTGGCCGCGCTGGGCGCCCAGTTGATCATGGCCGGAATCGGCCCAAGCGGGGTAGCCTTCGCACCGGATTCCTCCATGCCCGTGACCACGGTATCGGTGCCTGCGTAGCCTAAGACCCCCGTCGGGACCCATGTATCGGGACCTGTGCGTCAGGACCTACGCGTCCGGGCCTTTGCGCATCTGCTGTACGAGGTCCATGACCACTGCCTGCAGGTCGCCGTTGTGTTCGGCGGCAACGCGGCGCTGGCGCTGGTAGCTGGCGCCGCGTTCGATGATCTTCATGACATCGGCAAGTTCATCAGAGCAGCCGAGCTTGGCTGCCACAGGCTTCAAACGTGCCACTGTTTCTGCGAGGTGCTCGGTGACCAATTGCTCGTTGCCCTTGGCATCCAGGATGATGATGGCTTCCATGCCGTAGCGTGCTGCACGCCACTTGTTCTCCTGGACGTGCCAGGGCGGCATGGTGGGGATGCTGCCGCCGGCATCGAGGATAGAGGAGAACTCGTCCACAAGGCATTGTGTCAGCGCTGCGATAGCGCCCACTTCCTCAAGGGTGGCCAGGCCATCGCAAATGCGCATTTCGATGGTGCCCAGGTTTGAAACAGGCCGGATGTCCCAGCGGATCTCAGAGATGGCATCGATGACACCGGTCGTGAACATATCCTGGACATAGGACTCGTAGGCTTCCCACGTTTCGAACTGGAACGGCAGGCCAGCGGTGGGGAGTTGCTGGAACATGAGGGCGCGCTGGGATGCGTAGCCGGTTTCCTCGCCGGCCCAGAAGGGGCTGGAAGCGGAGAGGGCCTGGAAGTGCGGGAAGTAGTTCACCAAGCCGTCCAGGATGGGGAGTACTTTGTCCCGGCGGTCAATGCCCACGTGGACGTGGACGCCGTAGATGACCATTTGGCGTCCCCACCATTGGGTTCGCTCGATCAGCTTGGCGTAACGCTCTTTGTCGGTGACGGGCTGGAGCAGGGGAGGGCTGAACGGGTGGCTGCCTGCGCAGAACACCTCCACTCCCATGGGATCGGTGACCTCGCGGACCGCCGCAAGGGAACGGCTGAGGTCCTCCTTGGCTTCGCGGACCGTTTCGCAGATTCCGGTAACGAGTTCCACCGTGTTGAGGAGAAGTTCGCGCTTGATGTGGGGGTGTTCGTCGTCTTCGTTGAGGTCCGGGTGGTTCGCGGCGACACCCTTGAGGACGTCGTTCGCGACTGAGACCAGTTCCCCGGTGCGTGCATTGACGAGCGCCAACTCCCATTCCACACCCAGTGTCGATTGCCTGGATGGCGCAAACTCAATCTGCACGTAGTCCCCTCGTTGTGTCGTTTTTTACCTGGACGCAACCCGCTGCGGGGCCGTCAGCGGTCGGCTCAAGTCTAGTGCAGCCGAAGCATCGGTGATTGCGGACCGGAGGAAGTTAAGCGCGGTCACGGGACTGAAGGTTATTGAAAAGAGTTGCTAATGAGAATTATTTGCAACTAGAATCTTGCCATGCACCTCACCGTTGTCAGTTCCCTGGACAGTCAATGCCGCGAAGCGGCCACCACCCGGCTTGGCCGAACCCACACCAACTCCGTAGTAGTCCTCCACGACCTCCTGGACGGTTCCTTGGTTCTGCGGCGCGTCTACAGGGGAGGCCAGCTGTTCGAGCGCGAAACAACCATCCTGGAGCACGGATGCCTGAGCTGTACGGTCAGGTTGGATGTAGTGCCGACGGCGGAACGTCTCGCCGCTTGCGGGTTCGACCATGTGGTTCTGGGCCTACCTCCTGGCGTCGCAGCAGGGATGGCAGTCGCGGAACTCCGGCGCGGCCTCACCCAGCCGGCCCTCATGGACAACGCCATCCTGGCTTTGGACCCCGTGGATCTTGAGGATCACATCTGGGACCGTCACACCCTTTTTGAATCCGGCTTCACCTCGATGCCGGAGGATGACCGGACCAGTGGCGAATTCCTGATCGGCGAGTTCGGGCAAGTGGACACCGTCATGTTGCACCCCGGGCTGGGGGCGGAACTGTCGGGAAATCCTCGTGTGGGATCCGAAGAGTGGGTGACCGGCGTGGAGTTGCTGCGGCAGCTGGCACCCCACGCTGCAGCAATCGGTGCAGCCGATGACTTCAGATCGGGCTGCTTCGACGACGCCGAAGCGGCCGCACGTACCCGGCCCGGCGTGGTCCGCCTACCCTTGGACGATTCGCCCGGTTCCTTCCGCACGGTCCTCCACAAGGCCGGGAGGCCCCTGCATCCAGGTCGTTTCCGTGAAGCACTTCCCCAACTCGCGGCCGGAACCCACTGGCTCCGCGGACGTTTGTGGATCGCCTCGGCCGCCAAGACGCGGATTGCGGTACAGGGAATTGGGCCGCGCGTCTGGCTTGAGAGCACCGGGACATGGCTGGCGGACGCACCTACCGCGGGCGGCAACCCCAAGGTGGGGGCCGACGTCGACGCCGTCCTCGACTGGCACCCGCACTACGGCGACCGCGGTACGGTCCTGGCCATGACCGGACGTTCCGGGGACATCGACCCCCAGGAAATCCGCAGTCTCCTGGAGGGCTGCCAATTGACCGAGGCCGAGATGGAACTCGACTTTGGCGTCTGGGAGGACCCTCTGGAACTTAGCGAAGCACTGTAACCAGCCACCCGAAAAGCCAATCCACCAACAAGAAGGAGAATAACCATGAAGGTCAGGAACTCACTGCGTGCCCTCAAGAAGATTCCGGGTGCACAGATCGTCCGGCGGCGTGGGCGCACTTTCGTCATCAACAAAAACAACCCGCGCATGAAGGCCCGCCAGGGCTAACCCGACGGCAGTGTAAAAGGCCGTTGTTTAATGGGTGAATGCCAATCCTGAACAAAGACATGTCCCTGTGCATTTCGCTCGCGGCCCGGCCCAGCAACATCGGGACCCGGTTCCACAATTATCTGTATGACCTGCTCGGACTGAACTTTGTCTACAAGGCATTCGCCCCGGCGGACATCACTCTTGCAGTGGCTGGCATCCGCGGCCTCCCCATCAGGGGCGCCGCGGTGTCCATGCCCTATAAGGAAGCCGTCATCCCGCTTGTGGACGTGATGGATCCGTCGGCAAAGGCCATCGACTCGGTCAACACGATTGTTAACAACGATGGCGTCCTGACCGCGTACAACACCGATTACATCGCCATCGCGCGCCTCCTGAAGGACCACAAAGTTCCCAGCAGCCACACCGTGCTTCTTCGTGGAGCCGGCGGAATGGCGAAAGCGGTGGCTGCAGCTCTCAGGGACGCCGGATTTACGTCCGTGACCATCGTGGCCCGGAACGAAACTACTGGGCGTGCGCTCGCGGACCTTTACGGTTTCGGCTGGCAGGACGACGTCAACGGCTCCACGGCCGATCTCATCATCAACGTCACGCCCTTGGGCATGGCGGGTGCCGATGAGCAAGCCCAGTCCTTCGACGACGCAACTATTGCCGCCGCGAAGATAGTGTTCGACGTCGTGGCACTTCCCTCCGAGACGCCGCTCATCACAGCTGCCCGCGAGGCAGGTAAGCCGGTGATCACGGGAGCCGAAGTCATCGCCATCCAGGCCGAAGAGCAGTTCGTCCTGTACACCGGCGTGCGCCCAAGCGCTGACCAGGTCCGCGAAGCCTCGGAATTCTCCCGCCGCTGACGTGGCCTAGAACGTCACGGGTTCCACGACTACGGCCACTCTCTCCTCGCCGATCCTGGTGAGGACCAGGGTGGCCGTTTTTGCGGGCTTGGTGTCGCGCTTGGATGGAAGCAGTTGTTTCCGCAGTTCTTCGGGAGTGACTGCCGTGCCGCGCTTCTTGATGTCCAGTACCGTGATGCCATTCGTTTTGACCCAGGCTTTGAGGGCTTTGACGTTGTAAGGCATTACCTCCAGCACCCTGTAAGCCTTGGCAAACGGCGAGTCATGAAGTTCCGGAGCGCAGATGTAGGCGATATGTTCGTCCACCAGGTGCCCGCCCAGGCGTTCTGCGACGTCGGCCACCAAGCCTGCGCGGATGACAGCACCGTCCGGTTCGTAGAGGAACCCTTCAACAGGCCCGACGGCGGCCACCGGACCGCCGTCGAAATCCTCGCCGCTGGTGAGCTCAGCAGCGCCCTGGGAACCGATGACAAGTGCCGCGCGCCGGATCCCGGGGCGGGCCACCGCGTTGAACCACAGGGTGACCTCCGTGACGTCACCACCTACGGAGACCCACTGCGCTTCACAGTTCGCTGGAACCGAGTCGTGCGGCATGCCGGGACCCATCTTGACTCCCACCGCACGGCCGGCTGCGGCCAGGCCTTCAACGAATGACAATGGGGGAGAGAACGCTTCCGGATCCCAGATCCGTTTTGTCCCGGACGTTGAGGTTGTGCGTCGTGCGGGATCCAGCCACACGCCGTCGATCCCGTCCAGTTCTACTGACATGGCATCCGAGTGCACCACTGTGGCGTGCGGGAAGGGCATGAGGTTGATGGTGGCGCAGGCAGCGGTGGTTTCATCCATCTCCACTGCGGTCACGGCAATGTCCATCGAGGCCAAGGCCATGGAGTCGGCTCCAAGGCCGCAGCCCAGGTCTGCTACGTGGGAAATGCCGGCCTTGGCGAAACGCTCGGCGTGCCGGGCCGCGACATTGAGGCGGGTCGCCTGCTCAAGTCCTGCCTGGGTAAACAGCATCTGCCGGGCAAACTCACCGAACTTGGCCTCCGCGCGGGTCCGAAGCCGGGACTGCGTCAACACCGCGGCCACCAGCTCAGGGGAGTGGCCTGCTTTGCGGAGGTCGGCGTTGACACTGAACGCATCCGCTTCGCGGTAGGGTCCCAGCGAGGCAAGGAGTTCCCATCCTTCAGTGGTGAGCAAGGGTGCGATCTGTTCCTGCGGTGCGTGAGACATGGGATCAAGCCTAATGGCGCGCGCCTTGACGCCGTGAGTTCGGAACCAGCCCGATAGGGTTGTTTTCATGGAAGACAACGCAGCTCCGCAGCCCTCCGACACGAACAACCCGGGTGGGAACCATTCCCCTGCCCCAGGAGCCGCAGAGCATTCCTCCGGCCGTTCCCTTGTGGCATACGCCCGTCCTGCCTTGATCGTGGGCGCCGTGATCGTTGTCATCTGCGTTGCCCTGCTGATCGTCATCTTCGCCTTGGATTCATTCAACGCGGCGGCCTACTCCGTGACGGGCAAGAGCGTGAATGACGCTACTGACGAAGCCCGCGATATACGGGAGCTGTACAGCGGGGCCCGCATTGGCGGGATCATCGCCTTGGTGATCTCCGGCGTCGTTGCCCTCGCGGCCGCCGTCGTTCTGTATGTGAATCGCGGATCTGCGGCTGTGGATGAAGACGACGACGGTGAAGACTACGATCTCGATGACCTCACCGGGCGGTAACGGGAGTTCACCAACGACGAAATTCTGGCACTCACCTTGACCGAGTGCTAACGCTTACATAGAGTCTTGTTAGCACTCTCCCTCGGAGGGTGCTAATCACGCCAGGCGTCCACCGGCACCGCGACGACGGTTGCACGCCACGGCACCCTAGTTCTTAGTCCATGAATCAGCTCATGAAAAGGAGAGTCCGAGTGTCGGTCTCGATTAAGCCTCTTGAGGATCGTATTGTTGTTCGCCCGCTCGAAGCAGAGCAGACCACGGCTTCCGGCCTGGTAATTCCGGACTCCGCACAGGAGAAGCCGCAGGAAGGCGAAGTTGTTGCAATCGGCCCCGGCCGCTTCGATGACAACGGCAACCGCGTGCCGGTTGACGTAGCTGTTGGCGACGTCGTTATCTACTCCAAGTACGGTGGAACCGAAGTCAAGACCGGCGGCAACGAGTACCTCGTTCTGTCCGCCCGCGACGTCCTTGCGATCGTCGTAAAGTAACTTCCTGGAGCCCCGCACCGCAGCCGCGTTGGAATCATTCCGACCTTCTGCGGTGCGGGTTTTCTGTCTTGAAAGGACACAACCATGGCAAAGCAGCTTGCTTTTAACGATGCTGCCCGCCGGTCTCTTGAGGCCGGTATCGACAAGCTCGCCAACACTGTCAAGGTGACGCTTGGCCCGCGCGGCCGCAACGTCGTGCTGGACAAGAAGTGGGGCGCTCCCACGATCACCAACGATGGCGTGACGATCGCCCGCGAAGTTGAGCTTGACGACCCCTACGAGAACCTTGGCGCGCAGCTGGCCAAGGAAGTAGCCACCAAGACCAACGACGTCGCCGGCGACGGCACCACCACCGCTACGGTCCTGGCTCAGGCACTGGTCAAGGAAGGCCTGCGCAACGTTGCCGCAGGTGCCGCTCCTGGCGAGATTAAGCGTGGCATCGAGGTTTCCATTGAAGCCATCGCAGCCCGCCTCCTGGAGAACGCAAGCGAAGTGCAGGGCACCCAGGTTGCCAACGTTGCTGCTATCTCCGCCCAGAGCGACGAAATTGGCGAGCTGCTCGCCGAGGCGTTCGGCAAGGTGGGCAAAGATGGCGTTATCACCATCGAAGAATCCTCCACCACCCAAACCGAACTCGTCCTCACTGAAGGCATGCAGTTCGACAAGGGCTACCTCTCCCCGTACTTCGTCACCGACGCAGAACGCCAGGAAGCCGTCCTCGAAGACGCCCTGATCCTGATCAACCAGGGCAAGATCTCCTCGCTGCAGGAATTCCTGCCGTTGCTGGAGAAGGCGCTGCAGGCGTCCAAGCCACTGTTCATCATCGCCGAAGACATCGAAGGCGAAGCCCTGTCCACGCTGATCGTCAACCGCATCCGCGGCACGCTGAACGTTGTGGCCGTCAAGGCTCCGGGCTTCGGCGACCGCCGCAAGGCCATGCTCCAGGACATCGCTACGCTCACGGGCGCCCAGGTTGTTTCCCCGGACCTTGGACTTTCGCTGGACACTGTTGGCCTCGAGGTACTGGGTACGGCACGCCGCATCACGGTCACCAAGGACAACACCACCATCGTCGATGGCGCCGGAACCGAGCAGGACGTTGCCGACCGCGTGGCCCAGCTGCGTGCCGAGCTCACCCGCACGGACTCCGACTGGGACCGCGAGAAGCTGCAGGAGCGCCTTGCCAAGCTGGCTGGCGGCATCGGTGTCATCAAGGTTGGCGCAGCCACCGAGGTTGAGCTGAAGGAAAAGAAGCACCGTATCGAGGACGCCGTTTCCTCCACGCGTGCGGCCCTTGAAGAGGGCATCGTTTCCGGTGGCGGTTCCGCCCTCATCCACGCCCTCAAGGCACTGGACGAGTCGCCCGCCGTCAAGGCCCTGGAAGGGGACGCGGCAGCTGCTGTTGGCATCGTCCGCCGTGCCTTGATCCAGCCGCTGCGCTGGATCGCCCAGAACGCTGGCTTCGACGGCTTCGTCGTCGTTTCCAAGGTCTCCGAACTCGAAGCCAACCACGGCTTCAACGCCAAGTCCGGCGAGTACGAGGACCTGATCGCTGCTGGCGTGATCGACCCCGTCAAGGTCACCCGCTCCGCACTCCGCAACGCCGCTTCCATCGCTGCCCTGGTTCTCACCACCGAGACCCTGGTTGCCGAGAAGCCGGCCGAGGAAGAAGACGCACACGCAGGCCACAAGCACTAATCGCACGTTCGAAAAAGCCCTGGTCACCTTCGCGTGGCCAGGGCTTTTTTCTGCCCTGAACACGCCCCACGCAACCCAAAGAGGGTGAAAACAGGGGTCTGCGAACTAAGGAAGGTCAGGAACCCGCACGGTTCCTCACGGACGCGGGGACCTATTGTGGGACTTACGACGGCGGCGGTACCCTGACGCTAATACGGCGGCTTGGGTGCGCCAACCGGGTAGCTCCCGGTCGCGGAATGAGTGTTCACTATGTCGGTCACAGCCTTGGATCTGGGACGCTCGGCGTTCTCCGAGCATCGCTGGAGCGATGCGCTGGACTGCCTTGCCCGGGCCGATTCCGAAGGTGGCTTGCCTGCCCGGGACATGGAACTGGTGGCATCCGTGGCAATGCTGCTGGGCCATGACGATGACGGAGTGAAATACCTGACGCGGGCCCACGAGGAATTCCTGACACTGGGCGACATGGCCGGTGCGGCGCGCTGTGCGGCGTGGCTGGTGCTGTTCCTCATGGACATCGGGGAACCCGCGCGAAGTTCCGGTTGGATGTCACGCGCCCAGCATCTGATTGCCGAAATGGAAGAGCCCACAGAAGCGGAGGGCTACCTCCTCATCCCATCCGCCCTTGGTTCACTGTACGGAGGAAACCCCGCGGCCAGCCACGAGCTGTTTGGCCGGGCCTTTGAAGTGGGCCAGCGTTTCCACGACCGGGATCTCATGGCGTTGGGCCGGCTGGGCTTGGGCACGGCTACGATTACCCTCGGCTCACCGGACGAGGGATTGCAGCTCCTCGATGAAGTGATGTTGTCCGTCACCGCCGGCGAGGTCTCGCCCATACCTTCCGGGATCATCTACTGTGCGGTGATTGGAAGCTGCAGGCTGGCCTTGGATGTCCACCGCGCCCAGGAATGGACGGCAGCCTTGGAACGATGGTGCGGGGACCGGCCGGACATGGTGATGTTCAGTGGGCAATGCCAATCGCACCGCGCAGAGCTGTTCATCCTGCATGGCGCCTGGAACGATGCCTTGGCCGCGGCCCGCATTGCCCAGGACCGTTCACGTCGGGGCGATCCGGAAGCGGCCTGGGGAGCTTGGTACCAACAAGCTGAAGTCCTCCGCCTCAGGGGCAGGCTCGACGAGGCCGACGCAGCCTACGCCAAGGCAGGGGAGACCGGTTACGAGCCATTGCCCGGCCTTGCGCTTCTACGCATGGCCCAGAACAAAACGTCCCAAGCGCAGGCCATGTTGCACCGTGCAATGTCCGGAGCGGATCCGGCCAACCGGTGCAGGCTGCTTCCGGCCGTGGTCCAGGTGGAGCTTGCCGCGGGGGACCTCGTCGCAGCCAGGGCGGCGGCGGATGAACTCGCAGCGCCGCTCCACGAAGCCAGCCGCCCCTTGGAACGGGCGCTATCAGCGCAGGCCGAAGCCAGCGTTCTCTTGGCCGAGGGGAGTGCCGAGGCCGCACTGATGTCCGCCCGGAAGGCCTGGCGGCTTTGGTACAGCCTCGAGGCTCCATACGAGGCCGCCCGGTGCCGGGTGTTGGCTGGTCGTGCCTGCGTCGGGTTGGGCGATCCCGACTCTGCGGACATGGAATTCGAAGCCGCCACAGCCGAGTTCGCTGAACTCGAAGCAGTGCCGGCCATGACCGAGGTGCTCGGGCTCAGTGCGGGAGCCGGCACGGTGAGTGGCGGCGGCGATGGTTCCATGCTCACTGCCCGTGAGCTTGAAGTCCTGCGGCTCGTAGCTGACGGAAAAGCCAACAAGTCGATTGCGCGGGAACTGTACCTCAGCGAAAAGACCGTTGCCCGGCATGTCAGCAACATCCTCAACAAACTCTCCCTGCCATCCAGGGTCGCTGCGACCAAATATGCCTTCGAACAGCATTTGATCAAGTGATGTTCTCTTACATCCCACAGCTTTTCTCCCGATGTTCTCTCACATCCTGCGGGGTTTTCCCTGGATGCTCTATCACTTCCCGGGCATGCGCATTAATACCCATGCCCCATCCAACGGAATGCGTCATTTGGCCGACGCGGCGGAGGGCACCGGACTCATAGCTTGGGCTTATGAACATTCCACTGCTCGCCGGCACCGTATCCACCGTGCTCTTTGCATCCAGCATGCTGCCCATGTTGGTGAAGGCAGTCCGAACCAAGGATCTGGCCTCCTACAGTTTGAGCAACATCACCCTGACCAACATCGCCAACGCCGTGCATTCCTTCTACGTCTTCGACCTTCCGGCCGGACCCGTGTGGCTGCTTCACTCCTTCTATGTGGTGACGTCGGCCTTGATGTTGGTGTGGTGCCTGCGGTACGGGAAGGTTCCCGCTGAAACCCCAGCAACTGAAACCCCGGCAACGCGGGATCATCCAAGGCCCATGGCGGCTGCCGCCATCGCCCACGAGTGACTTCGCGTTGGATCAATAACGAGACAGGAACAGTCATGAAGAAAGAGAGTGACCCACAGTTCGATACCGTCATCGTGGGCGGCGGCCAAGCCGGCTTGGCCCTCGGCTATTGGCTGGCCCAACGGCACCACAACTTTGTCATCCTTGACGAGAATGCGAGGACTGGCGATGCGTGGCGCCAACGGTGGGATTCGCTTCGGCTCTTTACGCCGGCCAAGTATGACGGTTTGCCGGGCGCACCTTTTCCGGGAGACCCCTTGGCGTTTCCCAGCAAGGATGAGTTGGCGGACTACCTTGAAAAATATGCACGGCGCTTCAGTCTTCCCCTGGTTCACGGAGTCCGTGTTGACGAGGTGCGGGAGCATGGCGGCCGTTTCCTTGTGAGCTCTGGCGATCGGTCCTGGACTGCCAGCAACGTAGTGGTAGCTACCGGTGGATATCGCGTTCCCAAGCAGCCGGCATTCGCCAATGAGCTGGATCCGGGCACCGTCCAGCTTCACTCACAGGACTACAAGAATCCCGGACAACTCCAACCAGGGCCGGTCCTCGTCGTAGGACTCGGCAATTCCGGCGCGGAGATTGCCCTTGAGGCCAGCAGGACACACACCACGTTGCTGGCGGGCAAAGCCAGTGGGGAACTTCCTGTTCGCCATGGACGCGCTGCAGCCCGGTTTGTCCTGCCTGTGGTCCGTTTCGCAGGACTGCACGTCCTGACGCTGAACACTCCGGTTGGCCGGAAGGTGGCGCCGGCATTCAAGACCATGGCGGCACCTTTGATCCGGACGCGCACCAAGGAACTGCGTGGCGCGAAGGTGGAACTGCTGCCAAGGATAGCCGGGGTAAAGCAAGGCAAACCGGTGCTTGAAGAGGGCCGGCCATTGGACGTCGCGAACGTTATTTGGTGTACCGGATACCGTGAGGACTACTCGTGGCTGAAGCTCCCGTACCAGGACGGGGATGGAGCTCCGGCCCACAAGAGGGGAGTGGTGGAATCTGTGCCCGGACTCTACTTCATCGGCCAGGAGTTCCTGTTCGCGGCAGTCTCGGCAACACTTCCGGGAGTGGGCCGCGATGCCCGCTATTTGGCACAGCGGATCACAGCGGAACAGCCGCTGGCAGCAGAGCCTCGCCCGGCTTTGGCCTAGTTCCCCGGGGTTCAAACAGACCTGCCCGAGCACAGGCCACGCACAGTTTCATCTTTGCAAATGCATAGTCCAACTTGAGCTAATGGACACTCGTAAGGCGGTTCCACAGGCTGGCCCGACTGGGGCGGGCGCCCGGAACGGCGTATGATGGATGCTTTGTGCAATAGCCTTGAGGAACTGCCTAACGTGACTACATCAACGATCCGACCGCCCGCCCGTCCCAACAGGCGGGCTACCGGTCCCGTTGTAAAGTCCACTTTCCGACCCGAAATCCAGGGCCTCCGCTCGCTCGCTGTCCTCATGGTGGTGAGCTACCACATCTGGATTGGGCGGGTATCAGGCGGGGTGGATGTCTTCCTGCTGATCTCGGCATTCCTCATGACGCTCCAGTTCACGAGCCGCTTCAAACAGCGGCGCCCGATGGACTTGTTGCGGCATTGGCTGCACCTGTTCAGGCGCCTGCTGCCCGCAGTGGTTGTTGTCCTCCTGGGAACACTGGCTGCCACCTTTGCTTTCCTGCCTCCCACCCGCTGGGTGGAAGTGGTCCACCAGGCCTGGGCTTCACTGTTCTACTACGAGAATTGGCTCCTGCAGACCCTGGCGGTCAACTACTACGCCACCGACCACAGCCTCGCCAGTCCCGTGCAGCACTTCTGGTCGCTTTCCATCCAGGGCCAGGTCTTCATTCTCTGGCCAGTGATCTTCGCCGTGATAGCGGTCATCTGCCGCAAATTCGATCTCCGATACCGGGCCTCGCTCGCTTACGTATTTGCGCTGATCTTCGTCGTGTCCCTGACGTACTCCACTATTTTTACGGCCAACAACCAGGCGGTGGCCTACTTCGACACCTTTGCCCGGCTTTGGGAGTTTGCGCTCGGAACCCTTGTTGCCTTGATCCTGCCTGCCCTGGACTTTTCCAAACCCGTCCGTGTGGTGATGGGGTGGATCGGCGTGGCTGCCATGCTCAGCTGCGGCATTCTGCTGCAGGTCCAGACGGCGTTTCCTGGCTTTATAGCGCTCTGGCCCACTCTGGCTGCGGTTGCTGTGATCGCTGCGGGTCAGACCGGTAGCCGCTTCGGAGTGGATCGTATCCTGAGCTCCAAATTCCTGGTCAGGCTTGGCGATAACTCCTATGCCCTCTATCTCTGGCACTGGCCCATTCTGGTCATCGCCTTGGCCTGGAGTGGCAAGGACCATGCCGGCTGGCTTTCCGGCACCGCCATCGTGGCGTTGGCACTGGTCCTGGCGTTCCTGACTACCAAGTACGTGGAGAAGCCCTTCCGGGAGTGGAAGTGGCCCGAAGTGAAACGCCGCCGCGCAGCCATTTCCATCGCTGTTTGCCTGGCCTTGGCGTGCACGCCGTTGCTTGGCTTCGAGTACAAGCAATATCTGGACCAGAAGGCCGCCGAAACGCAGGCGTTCAATGACAACCCAGGAGCGCATGCACTCCTTCCCGGGTACGTGGACCAGGTCAGCAAGGATGCCAAGACGCTGCCTACGGCAGAGCAGCTACCTGAGGATTGGGCACACCTGGGTGGGACGTGTGAGGGTGATTCCCGGCCGGAGGACAAGTCGCTGCAGGAGAATTGCCAGCAGAACGGCGTGGGGGACGACGCCACCAAGAGCATCATTGTCTTGGGCGATTCCCATGCCCAGCAATGGCTGGCCGCACTGGGCCCCCTCGCTGAGGCTGAGCATTGGAAAGTCACGGCTCTCCTGCTGGGCGGATGCCCCTTCATGCCGGACAACGCCGACGCTGACCAACACTGCAACGATTTCAACTCGGCCGCTTCCAAGTACGTGGCAGCCCACACGCCGGATTCCGTGTTCATGGTGGGCACCAAGGCGGCCCCATCATCTCCGGATGAGGAGTTGGTGTACGGCTTTGAACAGACCGTCACCAACTTCAACGACCTCGGCATCCAGGTGGTTGCCATCCGTGACAACCCACGGTTTGACCACAACGTCACCGAATGTGCGCTGTCCAGGGGCGTGGACAGCAGCGAGTGCAAGTCTGACCAGCATGACGTCCTGGCCGCGGAGAGCCCCTTTGCAGCTGTACAGGGAAAGTTCGGCAATGCCGCATTCCTGGATATGACGGATCTCCTGTGCGACGGTGTCCAGTGTCCCAGCGTCATAGGAAATGTGTTCGTCTACTTGGACGATAATCACCTGTCGAAGACCTACGTCACCAGCATGGGTGAAATGTTCGACGAAAGGTGGTTTGCCGCGACGGGGTGGACGCGATGAGCAACAACATGGAACGCACGACGGCGGAACGCGGCTTCCGCCCTGAGGTCCAGGGCCTGCGCGCCCTGGCTGTACTGATGGTGGCTGCGTACCACATTTGGCTCGGCCGGGTATCCGGTGGAGTCGACGTCTTCCTGCTCATCTCGGCTTTCCTGCTTACCCTGTCGTTTACACGGAAGCTCGAAAACCACAAGCCCCTGAGCCTCCTGCGGCATTGGCTCCACGTGTTCAAGCGGCTGCTGCCCGCCGTCGTCGTTGTCTTGTTGGCAGTCCTGACCGCCACGTGGGCCTTCGTCCCGCAAAGCCGGTGGCCGGACGTGCTTGCCGAGGCCTGGGCCTCGTTGCTTTACAGGCAGAACTGGCAGCTAGCTGACTCTGCCGTTGATTACTATGCCCAGGACCACTCCGGAGCCAGTCCTCTGCAGCACTTTTGGTCCTTGTCCGTCCAAGGCCAGGTGTTTATCCTGTGGCCGCTGATTTTCGCGGCCGTGGCCCTGCTGCAGCCGCAACTGGCAAAAATGTTCCCGGGGCGCAAGGCCTTGGCCCACCGGCAGCTGCTGTTCGTGGCGTTCGGCGTGGTCTTCGTGGCTTCGCTGGTGTATTCCATCGACCAGACGGCCCACAACCAGGCGTATGCCTACTTCGATACCCGTGCGAGGCTGTGGGAATTCGCGCTGGGGTCCCTGCTGGCATTGGCTCTCCCGTACCTCAAACCGGGACGCTGGCTTCGGGTAGTCCTGGGTTGGGCCGGTCTGGCCGCCATGCTTTCGTGTGGACTGATCCTCACTGTCGACCGCTCCTTCCCAGGCTTCGTGGCCTTGTGGCCGACCCTCGCGGCAGCGGCGGTTATCGCCGCCGGCCAGAGCAACAGCCGCCTGGGTGCGGACCGCGTGCTCAGCTCAAAGCCCTTGGTCCTGGTGGGAAACAATTCCTACGCCTTGTACTTGTGGCATTGGCCTGTCCTGGTGTTCTTCCTGCTCCTTACGGACACCACGAGCCCCAACCTCCTGCAGGGCCTGGGCATCATGGCCGTATCCATGGTGCTGGCTATCGCCACCACACGGTATGTCGAGATGCCGATGCGCCGCTGGGAGTGGCCGGACGCCCGGTCCTGGCGGGCCGCCGTCGTGATTGTTTCCTGTGGTGCGTTGCTGGCGCTGCCGGTAACTGCCTGGCAGGGTGCCATCGCCGCGGAAAGCGTGGCGATAGCCGACCAGCCCAGGGAACTTACGCCCGGTGCTGCGGCACTTTCGCCTGAGAACGCGGGGCAACCGACGCCTGAGGCAATGATCATTCCCGCACCGGCCGCCATGAAAGATGAATGGGCTGACATCGACGGGCTGTGCACAGGCGCCAACGTCCCAACGGATCCGTTGCTGCAGGGTTGCCTCCAGAACGATGAACCCGAGGTAGTGACCAAGAGGATCGTGGTGCTCGGTGATTCGCATGCCCAGCAGTACATGGCCGCCCTCGGTCCGATCGCCAAGGAGCACGGTTGGGAAGTGGTCACACTGCTGAAGGGGAATTGCCGGTTCGGTGCCGAATCTCCCGAGCGGGCTGGCGACTGCAACGACTTCAACAAGGCAAGTGCCGCTTACGTCATGGAACATAAACCCGATGCTGTGTTCACCGTGGCGTCATTGACCCACGTCACGGCCCCGTTCGAGACCGAGGTGCCCGGCTATTTGGAAGGCATCAAACCCTTTACGGATGCAGGAATCGACGTCGTCGGCGTGCGGGACAACCCGCGGTTCAGCATTAACATGCCGGAGTGCGTGCAGAAGAAGGGCCCCGAATCGCCTGACTGCAACCCTCCCTTGGAGGATTCCCTGGCTGCTTCCTCGCCTTTGGACGATTACGTGGGCAAGGTGGATCGGTTGTACCTGATGGACATGAGCGACTTCATCTGTGAAAAGGGCACGTGTCCGGCAGTGGTTGGGAATGTGTACGTCTACAAGGACGACAACCACCTCACCAAGACCTACGTGCAGAGCATGATTCCGATGTTCGAGGAGCGGCTCCTCGCCGCGACGGGCTGGTCAGAGCGCTAGCAGCTGCCCGCGGGAGCATGGAACGCACGACGTCGGCCTGCCGCCAGTGCCGTTGCTCACACTCAGGCGTCGCGGAATATGGCGATCGCCGCGGAGGTTCTACTATTTATTCAATACCCGAAGCACCTTTGCCTTGCAGTACCTCATGCACAGGCCAGTACTTTATGCACAGGCCAGTCCCGTAATGACGGGCTGGTCATCAGTTGCAACCCCTACCAGTTATAGCCCCCGGAACCCAGGTAAGAGGCCGCACTCATGACCCAGCCCGAACACGATCCCTTTGGCTTCGTAGGCCTGACCTACGACGACGTCCTGCTCCTCCCCGGGCACACTGACGTCATCCCCTCTGACGCGGACACGTCCTCCCGCATTTCCAAGCGGATCACGGTGCAGACGCCGTTGCTGTCTGCTGCCATGGACACCGTGACTGAGTCCCGCATGGCCATCGCGATGGCCCGCCAGGGTGGCCTGGGCGTGGTGCACCGCAACCTGTCCATCGATGACCAGGCTGAGCATGTGGACCGCGTCAAGCGCAGCGAATCGGGCATGATCACCAACCCGCTGACCATTGGCCCGCAGGCCACGTTGCAGGAGCTGGACGAGCTGTGTTCCCGCTACCGTGTCTCCGGCCTTCCCGTGGTGGACACGGACGGACGCCTGCTGGGCATCGTGACCAACCGCGACACCCGGTTCATTCCGGAATCGGAATTCCCGCTGCGCAGCGTCAGCGATGCCATGACAAAGATGCCGCTCATTACCGGGCATGTGGGCATCAGCCGCGAGGAAGCCTCGCACAAGCTGGCCACCAACAAGATCGAGAAGCTCCCTCTCGTTGACGAGCAGGGCCGCCTCAAGGGCCTCATCACCACCAAGGACTTCACCAAGGCAGAGCAGTACCCGCTGGCCACCAAGGACGACGAAGGCCGCCTGCGCGTAGGTGCTGCCATCGGCTTCTTCGGTGATGGCTGGGAACGCGCCATGAAACTCATCGACGCCGGCGTGGACGCCCTGTTTGTGGATACCGCCAACGGCCACTCCCAAGGTGTGCTGGACATGATCCGTCGCCTGAAGTCGGATCCGATTGCTGCCCACGTGGACATCATCGGTGGCCAGGCTGCAACCCGCGAAGGTGCCCAGGCACTGATCGATGCCGGTGCCGACGGCATCAAGGTAGGTGTGGGCCCGGGCTCTATCTGCACCACCCGTGTCGTCGCCGGTGTAGGCGTTCCGCAGATCACCGCCATCTACGAATCCGCCAAGGCTGCCATCCCGGCGGGCGTGCCGCTGATTGCCGACGGCGGGCTGCAGTACTCCGGCGATATCGGCAAGGCCTTGGTCGCCGGTGCTGACACCGTGATGCTGGGCTCGCTCCTGGCTGGTTGCGAGGAGTCCCCGGGCGAACTCATCTTCGTCAACGGCAAGCAGTTCAAGAGCTACCGTGGCATGGGCTCCCTTGGTGCCATGCAGTCCCGTGGAAAGAACACGTCCTACTCCAAGGACCGCTACTTCCAGGCCGACGTTTCCGGCGATGACAAGCTCATCCCGGAAGGCATCGAAGGCCGCGTGGCGTTCCGCGGACCGCTGGCTTCGGTGGCCTACCAGCTTGTGGGCGGCCTTCGTCAGACCATGTTCTACACCGGCGCTCCCACCATTGCCGAGCTCAAGGCACGCGGCAAGTTCGTCCGTATCACTCCGGCTGGCCTGAAGGAATCGCACCCGCACGATATCCAGATGACCGTAGAGGCGCCGAACTACGGTTCCCGCTGACCACTCCTGTTCCCCGCGGACGTTTCCGCGGGGAACAACTGTTTAAGGGCGGCAACGGAATGTCTGCGGGGAGGAATAGGCTGGGGACATGTCCGAAAAGCCCGCACAACCGCGGCACCCGGAGTCGGTCCGCCTGAACTCAGTCCAACCCGGCAAAGCGCCCCGCAAGCTTGCGCTCCGGCCGTACGCCCGCGCCGTCGGGCAGGTTCTGAAGGTGAGCTTCAAGGCATCACCCGTGGCGGTCATCATGAAAGTGGCCGGGTCACTGATTTCGGCCACGTTGCCGCTGGTTACCACCTACTTCGCCGCGTTGACCACCACTGCGTTGGCCGCCGGTTATGCGGGGGATCCCGACGCCGGTCCGCGGGCGGTCCTGTACGTCATCATTACGGCAGCGCTGGGGCTGTTCTGGGGCGCCTTCAGCAGCGTCGACCGGTACATCCAGCAGTTGATGAGCTTCAAAGTGGGCGCGATCGTTGGCGACATGATGTATGAGCGCTTCCTGGCACTGGAGTTTTGGCGCTATGACGACAAGGAAACGGTGGACCTCTACGATCGCGCCAAGCGATTCTCCGATTCCTATGCGCGGGTCCTGGACCGGATCGCTGCGATTTTTACTCAGTTGGTTTCAGTCATCCTGGCAGTGGGGGCGCTGCTGCTGGTCAGTTGGTGGATCGCGGTCATTGTCCTCATTGCGATCGTCCCGAGCGTCTACCTGCAGTTCAAACTCTCGCGCGAGCAAATAGCCCACTGGAATACCCAGGTGGATTCGCGCCGGCAACGGCGCATGATCGAGACCAACCTCCTGCGGCCCCAGCACATTGCCGAGATGCGGCTCTATGGAATCGTAGGCTATCTGATGGGCCTGCGTTCGCGGCTTCGCGACGCTGACGAGCGCCGGCGCCTGGACTTCCAAAAGCGCTACATCCCCAAGCAGCTCGCAGCGGACGCCCTGCAGTACGGGGCCGAGGTTGTTTCGTTGATCTGGGTGGTGGGACAAATCATTGCCAGGGCGCAACCCGTAGGGCAGTTCCTCTATATCCAACAGATCGTCAGCCGGGCCCTTTCCACCGCCAACAACCTGGTTTCGTCGCTGAGTTCCATTGACGAAGACCTTGCCAACCTCAAAGATTACGAGCTGTTCATGGCACTTCCCGTGCCCAGCGGCCATGAGCCTCCTTTGGTGAAGTCGCCTTCCGTTGTGGAAATGCGGGACATCCGCTTCAGCTATACCGGGAGTGACATTGAGGTTATCAAGGGCATTTCCCTGACCATCAGGGCAGGCCAGCACATTGTAATCGTTGGTGAGAATGGTGCAGGAAAGTCCACGCTGATCCGGATCCTGGCAGGCCTGTACCGGCCGGATTCAGGCCAGGTATTGCTTGACGGCGTCGATCTAGCCGGAATCGACGTGACCAGTTGGCACCGGCACTTGGCGGTCCTGAGCCAGGAATTCCTGAAGTATGAATTCGCCACTGCCGCGGAGAACATCTACCTGGGCGATGTCCGCCAACCGCGGGACGATTCCCGCATTCGGCGTGCCGCATCAGATGCCGAGGCCATGGAGTTCATCAACAAGCTGCCCAACGGCCTGGAAAACCATGTGAGCAACTGGATGGAGGATCCCAGGGGACGCAAGGGGAGCGGCCTCTCGGGTGGGCAATGGCAGCGACTGGCCATGGCGCGTAACTTCTACCGGGATGCTTCCTTCATGGTCATGGACGAACCGACCTCGGCCATAGATGCTTTGGCGGAGCACCGGATCTTCACGCGGCTTTTCGCGGACCGGAACAGCACCATCATTGCCATCAGCCACCGGCTGGCCACCATCGAGAAGGCAGATGTTGTGTACATGCTCGAAGATGGCCGGATCGCCGAACAAGGGACACACAAGGAGCTTGTGGCTTTGAGGGGCCGCTACTTCCGGATGTTCGAGTCCCAGCTCACCGTGGAAGAGACCAGCCAGAACACCCCCTAATAGCCGGTTGGAAACAGAAACCTGGTAGGCGGTTGGAAACAAAACCCGGGAGCCGGTTGGAACAAAACGGTTGCTTGGTTTTGGTGGGATAAACTCGAGCAGTGACTTATGAGATTGAGATTGGCCGTGGCAAGCGTGGGCGTCGTGCCTACTCCCTGGATGACATCGCGATCGTTCCGAATCGTCGGACGCGCGACCCGAAGGACGTCTCTGTCTCCTGGCAGATCGACGCCTATAAGTTCGATATGCCGGTGATTGCCGCTCCCATGGACTCCGTGATGTCGCCGGATACCGCCATTACTTTGGGCCGGTTGGGTGGTCTCGGCGTCTTGGACCTTGAAGGCCTCTGGACCCGGTACGAGAACCCACAGAAGGTGCTCGACGAGATCGCCGGCCTGGCCAACGAAACCAGCAGCCCGGCAGTCACCCGCCGGATGCAGGACCTGTACCAGGCGCCCATACAGCCGGAACTCATCAGCTCCCGCTTGGCCGAGATCCGTGCCGCAGGCGTCACTGTGGCGGGCTCCCTGACCCCGCAGCGCACCCAGGAACACTACAAGACCGTGGTGGCCGCCGGCGTCGACATCTTCGTCATCCGCGGAACAACGGTCTCCGCTGAGCACGTATCCAAAAACCACGAACCGCTGAACCTTAAGCAGTTCATCTACGAACTCGATGTCCCTGTGATCGTCGGTGGAGCAGCTGGTTACACGCCGGCCCTGCACCTCATGCGCACGGGTGCCGCAGGCGTCCTCGTTGGCTTCGGCGGAGGTGCTACCACCACCACGCGCCGTGCACTCGGCATTCATTCGCCCATGGCGTCGGCCATCTCGGACGTCACTGCCGCCCGGCGCGACTACATGGATGAGTCCGGTGGGCGTTATGTCCATGTGATTGCCGACGGCGGCATGGGCAGGTCGGGCGACATCGTCAAGGCCATAGCGATGGGAGCGGACGCCGTCATGCTGGGCAGCGCCCTGGCACGTGCCGAGGAAGCTCCGGGCCGCGGCTGGCACTGGGGGCCGGAAGCGCACCACCTCGAATCGCCCCGCGGCGACCGCGTCAACGTCGGCACAGTTGGCCCCCTTGAGGAAGTCCTCTTTGGGCCCGGGCACCACACGGACGGCACGTCCAACCTTATTGGCGCCCTGCGCCGGTCCATGGCAACCACCGGGTACTCGGACCTCAAGGAGTTCCAGCGTGTGGATGTCGTAGTGTCCCCTTACGCAGGCAATTAGGACTCCTGCCAATCGGGCCGAGCAACAAGTAGGGTAGGGGACTACCAGCTGTTGCGTTTGAGGAGGGGTCCGATGAGCAATGTCGTAGGCGGTCCGCAGGTGAATTCGCCGGGAGCATTGAGCCCGGAATCGCGTGCCGCGTCGATTGAAGTCCTGAAAGCCACTGCCGAACCCGGCAAACAGCTGGACATCCTGATTGTCGGCGGAGGCGTGGTGGGGGCTGGCGCAGCCCTGGACGCAGTGACCCGTGGCCTCACAGTCGGCATAGTTGAAGCCAGGGACTGGGCCTCAGGGACGTCATCGCGCTCGTCCAAACTCATCCATGGTGGCCTCCGGTACCTTGAGATGCTCGATTTCGGACTAGTCCAGGAGGCGCTCCAGGAACGCGGGTTGCTGATCCAGCAGATCGCACCCCATCTGGTGCGCCCTGTCCCTTTCCTCTACCCGCTGACCCGTAGGTTCTGGGAGCGCCCCTACGTGGGCGCGGGCATCATGCTTTATGACACATTGGGCCTCACCTCGGGGCACAGCCGGGGCGTTCCCATGCACAAGCACCTCTTCAGGCGTGGCACCCTCAGGGCGGCTCCGAGCCTGAAGGACGATGCTTTCGTTGGCTCCATCCGCTACTACGATGCCCAAGTGGACGACGCCCGTTTGGTGGTGAACGTTGTGCGGACGGCCGCGCACTACGGTGCCCACGCCGTGAACAGGGTGCGCGTGGTGGACTTCCTCAGGGAAGGTGAACGCGTGGTGGGCGCCAAGCTGGAAAACCAGGAAGACGGCAGCGTCTTTGAGGTCCGCGCCAAGCAGGTGGTGAATGCCACAGGCGTTTGGACGGACGAAACCCAAGCCATGGTTACCGACCGGGGCCAGCTCAAAGTCAGGGCATCCAAGGGCATCCACCTTGTGGTGCCGCGGGACAGGTTCCAGTCCACTGTTGGGTTGATCCTGCGCACGGAAAAGTCTGTGCTCTTCGTGATCCCCTGGGGCCGCCACTGGATCATCGGTACTACGGACACAGACTGGAAGCTGGACAAGGCGCACCCCGCAGCGTCCAGCAAAGACATCGACTACGTCCTGGAGCACGTCAACAAGGTCCTTAAGCGGCCACTCACCCGGGAGGACGTCGAAGGCGTTTACGCAGGGCTCCGCCCCCTTCTTGCAGGCGAAAACGACTCCACTGCCAAACTTTCCCGCGAACACGTCGTGGCCCACCCGGTGCCAGGCCTGGTGGTGGTGGCCGGCGGTAAATTCACCACTTACCGTGTCATGGCGAAGGATGCGGTGGATGAGGCCACCCGGGCGATGGATGAACGGGTTCCCTCCAGCTGTACTGAAACGATCCCGTTGCTCGGTGCGGAGGGGTTCAAAGCCGCCTGGAACCGCCGGGCCCGCTCCGCAGAAGAGGCCGGCGTGCACGTGGCCCGCGTGGAACACCTGCTCAACCGCTACGGCTCCATGGCGTCGGAAGTGCTGGATCTCATCGCTGGGCAACCCGAACTCGGGGAACCGCTTCCCGGTGCGGACGATTACCTTGCCGCCGAGGTGGTCTATGCGACCACCCATGAGGGCGCCCGTCATGTTCACGACGTTTTGACGCGCCGTACCCGGATCTCGATCGAAGCGTGGGACCGGGGTGTGTCAGCAGTGCCTGTAGTGGCTAAGCTGATGGGAGAAATCCTTGGCTGGAGCGAGACGCAGCGGGAAAGCGAGATTAAGCACTATTTGGCGCGGGTGGAAGCTGAGCGGCTCAGCCAGCAACAACCCGATGACGAATCAGCTGACGCCGCGCGCATGGGAGTCGATGACATCGTTCCCCTTCGCTGAGCAACACAGGACCTGCGGCCGGAAGGCCACACTGGAGGGAACACGACTTGGCTGAACCACTTGACCGGTATGACGCCGAACTGACTACGCCGGAAACCGTCATCCTGGAACTCGTTGCCGAGGACAAAATCGATGCTGCGGCACAGTTGGCGGAACGCCTTCACGCGGCCGGCCGGATCTCCAACCTCGAAGGCTTCCTTGAACAGGTCCATTCCAGGGAACACCAACTGGCCACCGGTCTTCCCGGAGGTATTGGGCTGCCGCACGCACGCAGTGAATTCGTGGACAGGATTTCCATTGCCGTGGGCGTCACCAAGTTCGGTCACGCCTTGGATTTCGGTGCCACAGATGGCCCGGCCACATTGATCCTGCTCATTGCCACACCGGCCAGTTCCTTCTCGGACCATTTGGAAGTCCTCGCTACTTTGGCGCGTTCGCTCTCCAAGGAGTCATTCCGCGAGTCCCTGCGCCGCGCGCACGATACCGAAGTCATTTCCGAACTCATCAACTCAAGCCTGGTGTTCTTCGACCATTGAGTCCGGGCGTCGGGCCGGTCCCAAAGCCCAGCTTCTTACCGTTCGTTTCGTTGTTCTACAGCGTGACGAAGTACGGTTAAGGGGTGTTGAAAACCGCGCTGAAACCCCGCTGGATCGCAGGACTCGTCTTTGCGCTTCTCCTGTCCGCGGTGTTTGTGCTGCTTAGCCAGTGGCAGCTTAGCCGGTCCACCCAGCACGAAGCCCCGGTGTCGTCCAGCATTGAAGAGGTCAAGCCGCTGGTGGACGTTCTGCAGCCGGGGCAGTTTTTCCCCGGCTCTGTTTCGGACCAGATGGTCAGCGCCACCGGGACGTACGATCCCGCCAAGCAGGTGCTCGTCGAGGGCCGCCTATATAACGGCCAGAAGGGATTCTGGATTGTCTCGGCCTTCGCGGTGGACAACGCTCCGAAACTGAGCGGTGTTGCGGCCTCGCCCAAGACTTGGATTCCAGTAGCCCGGGGTTGGGTGGCCGATGCCGCGCAAGCCGGCCCTCCGCCGTCGGGCACCCTGACGGTGACCGGCCGCCTGCTGCCGTCCGAAGCGCCGGTGCCAAATGTCGACGCCGGTCCAGGCCGGGCGTCTGCAGTGGCCGTTGCCGAACTCATCAACACGTGGGAGATCTCCAGCTACCAGGGCTTCGTTGCCGCGACATCCGAGGTTGCCGACGGCGTTCCCGTAGCCGCCGACGAGGGGGTGAAGGCCCTCAACATCCCAGCACAGCCGCCCGCACAACAGGTTAACTGGCTGAACCTCTTCTATTCCGTGGAGTGGGTGGTCTTTGCAGGATTCGCGCTGTACATCTGGTGGCGGATGGTGGCGGACGACTACCGTCGCGACCTCGAAGGCGACGAATACGACGCACACGACGAATACGACCACGAAGACGGACTCGACGAAGACAAAGACGAGCCCAACAAACCGACAAGCCCTGAAACCCAGCAACCTGGGCCAGAACAAAAGGTGCAGCAATGATTGAGCCCAAACCGGCCATCCAGCCAGAGCAATCCGGACCCAAGCCCAAGAAGCGCAGGTTTGGCGGAACGGAAGCCCAAATCCGTTCCGCGCTGAAGTTCTACAAGGTCATGGCCTACCTGACTGGTGCCATGCTCCTGCTGCTCTGCGCTGAGCTGATTGCGCGCTACGGTTTTGGCGTATCGCTCTTTGCCGGTGGAACGAACGCCGTTACCGGTCAGCCGTTCGGCTTCGGATTCGCCGAGTCTGAGCCCAAGGGCGTGATCGGTGGCTTCAATATCTCCACCACTGTGTTGATCGTCCACGGTTGGATGTACGTGGTCTACCTGGTCTCCGACTTCCGCTTGTGGTCGCTCATGCGCTGGCCGTTCTCCAAGCTGGTCCTGCTGGCCCTGGGCGGCGTAGTGCCGCTGATGTCGTTCATCGTGGAGAAGAAGTTCCACGCACAGGTTGAAGCGGAACTGGCAGCCAACCCGCAGGCCTCAAAGCGCTACTAGTCGCGACGGGGGCAGGCGAGGCAGGTGCAGCGGTGTGAGATGCCTAACGACTTGCCCGTAATTGACCCCTTCGGGCCCTTGCCAACGTGCACCGGGGCGGCCCGGCAAAGTAGTCTTGGTGGGTGACTACTCCCACCGCACCCCAGACTTCCCAGAAGCCGGTGCTGGTTGTTGACTACGGTGCCCAGTACGCGCAGCTGATTGCACGCCGCGTCCGTGAAGCGAATGTGTATTCGGAAATTGTTCCGCATACCTTCACCACCGAGCAGCTTCTGGCCAAGAACCCGGCAGCCATCATCCTTTCCGGCGGACCTTCCAGCGTCTACGCAGAGGGAGCTCCGCGGGTCGGCGCGGACCTTTTTGAAGCCGGTGTGCCCGTTTTTGGTATCTGCTACGGCTTCCAGGCCATGGCCAACGCGCTTGGCGGCAAGGTGGCCCAGACGGGCCTCCGGGAGTACGGCGCAACCGAAGCACTGGTGGTTGGCGACGCCCGCTCGATTCTTGACGGTGTGCCCTCCTCGCAGAACACCTGGATGAGCCACGGCGACTCCGTCCATGAAGCTCCTGAGGGTTTCGAGGTGCTTGCCACCACGGCAGGAGCGCCGGTAGCCGCCTTTGCCAACGAGGAAAAGCGCCTCTACGGTGTGCAGTGGCACCCGGAGGTCAAGCACTCCGTGCACGGCCAGCACGTCCTGGAGAACTTCCTGTTCAAGGGCGCGGGCCTGAGCCCCAACTGGACCACCGGCAATATCCTCGAAGAGCAGGTAGACCGGATCCGCCAGCAGATCGGCGATTCCAAGGTCATCTGCGGTCTCTCCGGCGGTGTGGATTCGGCTGTTGCTGCTGCTCTTGTCCAGCGGGCCGTTGGAGACCAGTTGACGTGTGTCTTCGTGGACCACGGCCTCCTGCGCGAAGGTGAAGCCGAGCAGGTTGAACGCGACTTCGTGGCTGCCACCGGGGTCAACCTGTATGTTGCCAACGAGCAAGAGCGCTTCCAGTCTGCTTTGGCCGGAGTCAGCGATCCCGAGACGAAGCGCAAGATCATTGGCCGGGAATTCATCCGTGCCTTCGAGGAAGCAGAGAGGGCGATCATCGCCCAGGCCGCTGCCGAGGGCGAGAAGATCAAGTTCCTGGTCCAGGGCACGCTTTACCCGGACGTCGTCGAGTCCGGCGGTGGCGAAGGCGCTGCGAACATCAAGAGCCACCACAACGTGGGTGGACTTCCTGAAGACCTGCAGTTCGAACTGGTCGAGCCGCTCCGCGCCCTGTTCAAGGACGAAGTCCGCGCCGTTGGTGCCCAACTTGGCCTGCCGCAGGAAATTGTTGGCCGCCAGCCGTTCCCCGGCCCGGGCTTGGGTATCCGCATCGTCGGCGAAGTTACCAAGGAACGCCTTGACCTGCTCCGCAAGGCCGACGCCATTGCCCGTGCAGAGCTGACCGCTGCTGGCCTGGACAATGATGTTTGGCAGATGCCGGTGGTCCTGCTGGCTGATGTCCGTAGCGTCGGGGTCCAGGGCGATGGCCGCACTTACGGCCACCCGATCGTCCTCCGCCCGGTATCGTCCGAGGATGCCATGACGGCTGATTGGTCGCGTTTGCCGTATGACCTCCTGGCCCGCATCTCCAACCGCATTACCAACGAAGTGGATGGAGTCAACCGCGTAGTGCTGGACGTCACCAGCAAGCCGCCTGGAACCATCGAGTGGGAATAGCATTTTGAGTGGCCGGCCTCCTTTGGGAGGCCGGCCACTGTTCTTCCAGCTGTGAAATGACGGCGAATTTCGTATTGCCACTGTGTTGCGGAGCGGGCTAAAGGCGTATTCCCGCTACCCTCGAAAGTATGCCGGTATGGTCCAAGGCGTCTAAAGCTAGTACAGAAAAGAAGGCAGCAGTTGTGTCATTAGGTCAAGGCCAGGAAGAGGGCTCCGAAGAGCTCCGGAAATGGCTGTCCGGACTTAAGCCCGTTACCGGGGCGGACACGATGCTGCGTTTCGTCAAGACGCCCGAAGGCGCCATCGACCTCAGCAACGCGCATCCCTCGGGACTGGCGCAGTTGCTGGCAGGGCGCAGAACGCGGTTGTCCACCCTTATCCGCGACCGGCAGCAATATCTGGTGGCGGCCCGGGCGGCACGCAACATCCGGTCCAAAATTTTCGAACTCAGTAATGATCGCGGTATTGAGGCCGGGTACCTCTCTGCCGGCACGGTGGTGTGGACGTCAGCCGTGGGTGGCAAGCCCCAGCGGGTCTCTGCTCCTGTCATGCTGACCTCGATTGTCCTGACCGTGCGCCCGGGCGAGGACGACTTCGAGCTGCAGCTCACCGAGCAAGCGCGCATGAACCCGGCTTTGGTGCGCCACCTGAAGACCGTCCATGGCATCGTCTTCGACGTCAATGCAGTTGCCCGCATGGCCTACAACACGGCCAGGCTCGACCCCCAGCCGGTCCTTGATCGCCTGGCTACGCTCGTTCAGCCCATCCATGGGGCCGAGGTTGAATTCAACTTGCTCGTGACCACGTTGGCTGATCTCTCGGGAAACCTCGATGACCCGTGGATCAACATGAACAACCCCACCGTGGCTGCCCTGGCTACTGCTGCCAACGGTGGCGACATTGAGCCCGAACCCATCAAGGCGGGCAGGTTCCCCAGCCTGGATGAACGTGATCCGGCGGACGAACTCCTCCTGCTCGACGCCGACACTGACCAGCAGTATGTAGTGGATGCTGTTCGCGCAGGAGATTCGCTTGTTGTCAGCACTCCACCGGGTAGCGGCCAGACGCAGACGGCCATCAACGCCATTGGCGCGTTGGTCAGCGAAGGAAAATCTGTCCTGGTAGTGGGGGACCGGCAGTCCAGCCTTGCAGGGCTTTCTGCACACCTGGAATCGCTGGGCCTTGATTCAATGTTGTTCCGTCCGGGCAACGGCACCACACCACAGCAACTCAAGGGCCAGTTGGTCCGGGCCATTATGCGCAATGAAAAGGCCCTGGAACCGCAGCTCGGGAATCTCCACCAGACGCTGACCGGACACCGGCACGCGCTGATGGACCACGTTGCGTCACTCCACAACGTCCGCGAACGCTGGGGCTGCTCGCCCTACCAGGCAATGCAGTCGTTGGCGGAATTGACCTCCATCCATCCGGCGCCGTCCACCACAGTGCGCCTGAAGCGCAGCGTGCTGGACAACATCAAGGACCGTGAGGAGCTCGCCGGCCGTTTGCGTCGGGCTGCTGAGCTGGGCAGTTTCAGCCGGGCTTCCACCTCCAGCCCCTGGTATGGAGCCCGGCTCGTAACCCGCAAGGAGACCGAAGAGGCCCAACAGCTGGCCCGCATTGCCGAGGAGAAGCTCCCCATCCTTCGTGAGCGCATGAAGGAGGTATCGGATCACGCTGAGATCCGTTTGGCGGACACCTTCACGGAGTGGGGCGCCCAGCTTGAACTGCTGATTGCCGTGCGCGAAAGCCTGGACAAGTTCACTCCGGACATCTTCGATCGCCCTGTCCATGACCTCATCTCGGCAACGGCAAGCTCCGCGTGGCGCCGGGAGCGCAATCTGGAGATGCCGTCCATGCAGCGCTCCAGGCTGCGGCGTGTGGCCAAAGAGTACGTGCGGCCCGGTGTCCACATCGCGGACCTCCACAGCTCCCTGGTCCTCGTCCAAGAGCAGCGTGCCCTGTGGGCCGGCTACGCCACCACGCAACGCCACCCGGCCGTGCCGTCCGGGCTCGCAGACCTCGGTGCCTTGTACCGTGAACTGGACGCCGAGCTTCGCCGCCTGGGTGAGGCTCTCAAGCACACTTCTGCCGGCGGTTCGCTGCACCAGACTCCGTACCTGGAACTCATGGAGCGGCTTGAACGACTCGTAGCGGACACAGCCACGCTTGAAACACTTCCCGAGCGCACTCTCCTGATTGAAGAGATGCGCGAGCATGGACTCGGGGAGCTCCTGGCTGACCTTGCTGCGCGTGAAGTCCCCGCAGCGTCGGTGGCAGCCGAGCTGGATCTTGCCTGGTGGCAGTCTGCCCTGGAAGCAATGATCAGCGGTGACGACTACCTCGCCATGTCCGACGGCGACTCCCTCCGCCGCCTCGAAGCTGAGTACCGCCTCGCGGACCAGGCCCACATTGCCAGTGGTGCTGCCCGTCTGCGGTGGCAGTTGGCCCGGAAGTGGGGCCAGGGGATAGTGGAGCATCCCCGGCAGGCAGAGTTGCTTCGTGCCCTGCTCAAGGATGGTCGGGTGACCCTCCCCGCCTTGAGCGCCCAGGCACCTGACCTCGTGCCCATGCTGGTTCCGGTGTGGTCCGTCAGCCCTTACCTGCTGACGGGTGTTCTTCCCGCGGAGCAGAAGTTTGACGCCGTGGTTATCATCGACGCCGAATCGACGTCGCTCCAGGCCGTCCTTCCGGCGATTGCCCGAGCCCGGCAAGTCGTTGCCTTCGGTGATGCGAAGATCGCCAATGCCCGCACCTTCAGCGTGGCCGTGGAACCTCCCGTGGCCGGAGTCTCCAGCCACGAGACCGTGGACAGTGCCTACAAGGCACTGGCACGCGTGCTGCCGACGTGGCAGCTGAACTGGGTCTACCGGGCTGTCGACGAGGACCTGATCCTGCAGCTGAGCAAGAACTACTACGACGGCGGCCTCCGGCGCCTGCCTGATGGCAGCTCTGTGACGGGCTTGGACCGTTCGATCCTGGTGGAGTACATCCCCGATGGAACCGGCCTCCCGGGTGCCGACCACGAGGGTGTGGAGTCCGTTACGGCAGAGGTCAACCGTGTGGTGGACCTTGTCTTCGAACATGCCAGACTCCGGCCCCGTACGTCGTTGGCTGTGGTCACTGCCAGCCTGCGCCACGCTGCGCGGATCGGTGAGGCTATCCGGCTTCAATTGCCCAACCACCCCTTGTTGTCCGCCTTCTTCGGCGCGGGCCCGGAGTCCTTCCGCGTGGTGGACCTCGAGCGTGCACAGGGGCTGGTGCGTGACCATGTCATTTTCTCCCTGGGCTACGGCCGGACTCCGCATGGCCGTGCTTTGCATTCGTTCGGGCCATTGTCCACCGAGGGCGGGCGGAACCGCTTTGCTTTGGCGATGACCCGCGCCCGCCGCTCCATGCATGTCCTGAGCTGCTTCCGTCCGGAAGATCTGGACCTGGATCGCTTGGCGCACGGCGCTGTGGACTTTTACGAGCTGCTGGACCGGGAACTGTCCGGGAACAGCAACCTTGGAACTCCCGCCTCGCGTGCAGTTGCCAGTGAACAAGCCTTGGGTGAGGATCCCTTGGTTGCCGATCTGGGCGAGCGGTTGCGAGCCAGGGGCGCCCGCGTGTGGCACCTTTACGACGGTGTCCTGGACATTGCTGCAGCTGCCGACCCCGTCCACACCATCGGACGGGAAGGGGCCGAAATTCCCACTCCAGTGGCAATCGAATCCGATGGCACGGAACGGTACCGGCGCATGAGTGTCCGTGAACGGAGCCGTCTGCGTCCCCAACTGCTGGAACGCATGGGATGGCGTTACATGTCCCTGTGGACGATTGAAGTGTTTACGGATCCCTCGTCCTGCGCAGATCGAATCGGTTCCTATTTGGGGCTTGAGAACCATGTTCCGCAATCCGTCCAGGCCTCGCAGCATGGCTTCCTGGACATGGATGTTGAACAATTGAATCTGGACAATGCAAGGTCGTCGTATGGCAGCTCCTCCGAAGCCCGGGCTTCGCATCGGCAGGGTTTCGGCGCTGAGCAGGCAAGTGTGTACAAGCAGAGTGCATCGGCTGGCCAACCACGCAATGCAGACGCCAGTAATGCAGACACCACCGATCCAGAGGATGGGACTGAAGTACCAGTGATTGAACAGGGAACCGGCAACGGAAGCGGCTCCGAAGAAGAGACCGGAACTGTGGGCGCCGAAAACACGGATCATCCAGCGGAGCCAAAGGCACCAGCGGCCAAGCCAGGCTCCGGTGGCATCCTGCCTACCAAAGCCGCTGAAGACGATCCCCGGCGTTGGGGCGACGAAGGCAGCTATGACCATGAGCAGTGGTTGAAGGAGCAGAAGCCTCCGCATTGGGGCTGAATGGATCCACGAACACAAGCCCTGCACAGGGTTTGACCAAAAACCTAGGGATTGACCAAAACGAAGAAAAGCTTGCCTTGCGTGGATGCGCCGGCAAGCTTTTCTGCTTGCCGGGGATCTGCAGCTACCACCATCAAGCCGTCGGTGTCGCTGGTTCCGAGCCACTGGCCGGGCTTACCCCCTTGGGCGGACGTCCAGAGTACGGGTACGGAGGCAGCCAGGACTTCGGTTTGCCTGGACTCATCGTATGATCCTGCGGCCGTGAGGACTACATTCACTAACTGTCCTGGCGACAGAAGCTGGATGGATGATGGGTCAGCCATGCGAAGGGGGACCGCAGCTGACCCTACGGGTGCACCAGTGAGGAGTCCCGGCCCCAGAAGATTTGATTCCGTGGGAATCTGCCCTTTCGTCAAAGGCGAAGCAAGCTGGCGGCCCACCAAGGAAGCGTGATCCTCCAAGGCTCCGGAAATTGCGACGTCCGGCGGCACCCCAACACTGGTGAAATCGGCGTCGGTAAGGCTGGTGCCTGCTGCAAGGTCATGGGCTGCGACGAGAATGCTGACGCGCTGCTCGGTTGCAGGCGTTAGTTGTTGAACAGTAATGCCGGTGGCCAGACACAACAGGAGCGCCACGGTCAGCCTACGGTTCCGGGAGATCCAGAGATTCAGGCTCTGCCTTGGGGCCAGCCTCACCAGTCGATGTGGCCCTTGGTTCCGGGGAAGCAGCGGGCCAGCCGACGCAGTGGGGTTGATCCGTGAGCGACCATAACGGCTGGCAGGCGGAGCGGAATGTCCGCGGCGGGGGAGGAAGGAAGCAGGTGTCTTTTGTGGCATGACGCCACGCTAGCCACCGGGCCCGGCCGCCCAACAGCGGCCGAATGCCCTATGTGGATAAAAGCTGGTTAGCTGGCTGCAGCCGCGGGTGCTGGCGTGGCGGCCGGGGCTGGAGTCGCCGGGGCAGAGGGTGCAGCTGAGACGGTGCTGCCCTTGGAGTCGCGCGAATCCGTGCGGTAGAAGCCCGAGCCCTTGAAAACAACACCGACGCTGTTGAACTTCTTGCGGAGCGCACCCCGGCATTCAGGGCACTCCGTCAGGGAGCTGTCAGAGAAGGACTGGACGATGTCAAAGGCATGGTCACAGTCTTTGCAGGCGTACGCGTATGTGGGCACTGATTTCCTCCTTCAGGACAAAGTTCAGGTCCTGTGGAGCCGTGGCGGAGAATCTCCGCATTAGCAGTCGCAGGGCCTGAGTGCCAATTCTATCATCCGCTTCCCGCTCACCTGCTATCTGCCAACTCCACGGACGAGCGGGACTTCACCCAGGCGGTGGGCCGCTCAGTTCCCGCGCCCCAGCTTAACGATTCCGGAGGGCGTTAGCGCGTCAGGCACCGGGCGGTCAAAGGGCTCCGCGGGGATAGCTCCGGACGGCAAGACGTCGTCGTCGTACACCACCGCGATGGTGGGCGGCCGCCCGCCGGAAGCATCCAGATATTGGAGAAGGCGATCGTAGTAGCCACCGCCCTGCCCGATGCGGTTGCCGTCGAGGTCCACAGCGGTAGCAGGCATGAAGATACCAGCAACGGCGCTCACCACCGCACTGTCCAAACGTTCGCCTTCCGGTTCGTCAATAGGTGCGTATTCGGACCGCACGAAGGCCGTTTCCGGTGTCCAGTACACCCAGCTCAACCGGCGACCGGGTTCGCAAACGGGAAGCAGAACCTGATGGCCGGAGTTGTGGAGCCCCGCAATCAGGGGCATGGTTGGGGGTTCGTGGGAGACGCCCACGTAGATAGCGAACGCGGCGTTGGAGCCGCCCGAGACTTGCGCGGCCCAGTCCAGGCCGTGCCGCACAATCGACTCGCCGGCTTGCGCGACTTGCTCCGTGGTGAGGCCGCGCCTGTACAAGCGCCGGCTGCTGCGGATGTCTTCCTTCGATGCCATTATTGTCCGATCATGAGATTCGCGGGCCCCGGGAAGCAGCAAATCCGCTCCAGTTTCAAGGCTGTTTCTGCGTCCTGCCACGGCGGGGGTTTACCTGTTGGTGTATTCCTTCCGTTACATTAGTCCGGTGACTCTCGATAACAATGCTGTCCGTAAGGCCGTCATCCCCGCAGCGGGTCTTGGTACCAGATTCCTCCCCGCCACCAAGGCGATGCCGAAGGAAATGCTGCCCGTGGTTGACAAGCCAGCCATCCAGTACGTCGTCGAAGAAGCGGTGAAGGTTGGCCTGCACGACATCCTGATGATCACCGGGCGCAGCAAGCGCGCCCTGGAAGATCACTTTGACCGTGTGCCGGCGCTGGAAGCGACGCTGGCAGAGAAGGGTGATACTGCCAAGCTTGAAGCCATCCAGTCCGCCACCAACCTGGGCGACATCCATTACGTCCGCCAGGGCGACCCCAACGGCCTTGGCCACGCGGTCCTGCGTGCAAAGCAGCACGTCGGGTACGAGCCATTCGCCGTATTGCTTGGCGATGACCTGATCGATCCCCGTGAAGACCTGCTGAGCGAAATGATCGCCGTCCAGCAGAAAACCGGCGGCTCCGTCGTTGCCCTCATCGAAGTTGAGCCTTCCAAGATCAGCGCCTATGGTTGCGCGGACATCGAGGAAAACGATGACGACGGCTACGTCCGCATTAAGCAACTGGTGGAAAAACCGTCGCCCGAAGAAGCCCCATCCAACCTTGCCGTGATCGGGCGCTACGTTCTCCACCCGGCGGTGTTTGATGTCCTGGAGAAGACTGCTCCCGGGCGCGGCGGTGAAATCCAACTGACGGATGCCCTCGAGGTTCTGGCTGCCGGGGAAGGTGAGGGCTACGGCGTTTATGGCGTTGTGTTCCGTGGCCGCCGCTATGACACGGGAGACAAGCTGAGCTACCTGAAAGCCTGCATCGAGTTGGCATGCGAACGCGACGACCTCGGGCCCGAGCTCCGCGAGTGGCTGCCGACCTTCACTGCCGCTCTTCCCAAGTAACACCGGTGTACGGCTCTGCGATCTGGCCGGTAACGCTGGAAAGCGGAGCCTTGGTGCTCCGGCCAATCCGTTACCGCGATAAGCGGGAGTGGTCTGAAGTCCGTTCGCGGAACAGTGAATGGCTTGCACCCTGGGAGGCGTCCAACCCTGCCCCGGGTGGCCGCCTTCCCAGTTACCGACAAATGGTGGCATCGCTGAACGCGCAAGCCCGGCAAGCCACGGCTTTGCCATTTCTCATCACGGAGCGGACCGAGGGATTCCGCGAGCCGCAAATTGTGGGCCAGCTGACTGTCTCGTCCATCGTGTGGGGTTCAGCGATGATGGCTACCCTGGGCTATTGGGTTGATAAGGAACGTGCCGGGCAAGGCATCGCACCCACCGCAGTTGCCATGGCTACCGACCACTGCTTCCGGACCCTGGGCCTGCACAGGATGGAGATCAATATCCGGCCTGAGAACGCGCCGAGCCTCCGGGTCGTGGAGAAGCTTGGATTCCGGGACGAGGGGTACCGTCTGAGATACTTGCATATCAATGGCGAGTGGGCAGACCATCGCTCCTTCGCGCTGACATCGGAGGAAGTTCCGCAGGGACTCCTCGATGCATGGCTCAGAGGAAGAAGCGGCAGGTCATAGCCCCTTTTGAGCCGTATCTCCATTCATTTGCGGACTCGCCGACGACACACCGACCGCAATGCCGCCGCCCCTGATGATTTGCTTCTACGGTTTTGAATGTGGACTTCCCTCTCAGCAGCTCAGTGATACTCGTGGTCACTGTTGCGCTTTGGATGGTATGGGTCGCTCCCTACGTTCTTCGAAACAGACGGCAGCAGGTCCAGGCGGCCACTGTTTCAGCAGAGGCATTTGACGACGAACCAGACGAAACGCAGGCAGGGGTGGTACTGACTTTGGCACCCCGGCAGGAGAAACCGATGGAGACCATGCACAGCAAAGCACCGGCGTCGCCCCAGGAATCCCGCGTGGCTGAGTCGTCCGCCAAGCAGGCGCCCACAACTCCCTTTACGATCCGATACGCCCGGCTCACCTTGGCGTTGTCCGGCCTTGCTTTGCTGCTGACTGCCATTGTTTCGGGGGCGCTGCGGCTGTTCGGCACCGGTACCGTCTGGCTGCCATTGGTGTCGTTCATCGGCGCAGTACTCGCCGTGGTGACGCTGCGGCGGCTCGCCCTGCGGGATCTCCGCGAACGGCGGGCGCGCCGGGCTGCGCCGGTGGTGCCCATCCAGACCCCCGCGCGGTACCTGCCAAAGGAACCGCCCGCCGAAGCCAAGGAAACACCGGTTTTTGACGCCGAGGCCGGAAAGTCCGAGGCCGCACGCCTCTCTGCCGTGGAGCTTCGCCAGGCTGCCTTGGCTGTTGCGTTGGCAGCTGGTGACAAATCAGCTGCAGCCGGGTCTGGTTCCGAGGATGCCGGTTGGGAGCCGGTTGAGGTTCCCAAGCCCACGTACGTTGGTGCCGCAAAGGCGCCCCGGCCCGCTCCGGAACCGCTGGACCTTCCGGAGGCCCCGAAGCCTGTGGGCAAACCGGTGCTTAAGCAGAGTGTTGAGCAGGCAGAGGCCGCTGCGGCTGCGCAGGTGCGTACTGCCGCCAAGGGGCAGAGCGCCCTGAGCAACCTGGACGATGTCCTGCAGCGCCGCCGCGCCTAGGCCGGCATGACCACTCTCTGTGTTGCAGGCGGCACCGGCCAGGTAGGCCGTGAGGTTGTTCGTCAGGGGCTCGAGGCCGGGCACACGGTATCTGTGCTGAGCCGCCACGTGCCGACTCCCGGTTCGGAGAAGCACCACGACGGCGCCACCTACTTTGCGGGCGACGTCACCACAGGTGATGGTCTGGCAGCCGCGGTGGCGGGTGCCGACGTCGTCATTGATTGCCTTGAGGGACGGCTCGGCAAAGCACAAAAGCAATTTGCCGGCGGCGGTGCCCGGCTTCTTTCCGCGGCCCGTCAGGCAGGTGTGCGCAAGGCTGTGGCGTTGTCGATTATCAACTGCGACCAGAGCAACTATTCCTTCTATGTCTCCAAGGCAGACAAGGAACGCATCTATGCGAGGGCGGACATCGAAACGGTGGTTGTCCGGGCCACGCAATTCCACAGCCTTGTGGAGATGGTCTTTCGTACAGGTGCGAAGGCGCGCCTAATTCCGGCATTCAAGGGCGTGCGGTTCCAATCGATTTCACCCACTGACGCTGCAGCTGCGTTGCTCGAAGCCGCGCTGGAAGCGCCTTCTCCAGAGCGGCACCGTGTCAGGACCATTGGCGGGCCCGAGGTACTGGCCATGAAGGACATGGCTGAGTCGTGGAAAGCAATCACGGGTGCGCGAGGCAGGGTTGTAGAGGTCCCTTTGCCCGGCGCGATGGGCGCCTACCTGCGTGCGGGGCTCAACCTCGTGCCGGAGCAAAGGTACGGCGCTGAAACGTTCGTGTCGTGGTTGGAAAAGCGCCGGGAAACTTTGTAGCCTAGGGACACTGGTCCGGCTCCAATCGCCGCGCCAAGGGGCTATAGCTCAGTTGGTAGAGCGCTTCGTTCGCATCGAAGAGGTCAGGAGTTCGAATCTCCTTAGCTCCACAGATTTAGGCATGTACAACGAAACCGGCCAGACAATATTTGCCTGGCCGGTTTCTTGTCGAGAGTCTAGAGGGGCTGGATGTTCTCCGCCTGAGGTCCCTTGGGGCCCTGGGTGATGTCGAACTGGACCTTCTGGTTCTCGTCCAAGGAACGGTATCCGCTGGACGTGATTGCTGAATAGTGGGCGAATACATCCGGTCCACCGTCGTCCGGGGCGATAAATCCGAAGCCCTTTTCAGCGTTGAACCATTTCACTGTGCCTGTAGCCATGCTTGTTTTCCTTCACGGGTAGCTGGTCGGTACCGCTTGTCGGATCACCGTCCCCGCCACTCACATTATTGAGCCTATGTGTCGATCTGACATGGGGCAACAGGTTCTGCCATGCCTTCGTGATGTCGTAGTGCAGTGCACGCTATCTGGCCGTAGTTGGTGGGGAGCCTTAATGCGGTGGTTGCCCCTCTAGAATTACCCTGTGAACGACTCCCTGCCTCCGTGCCCCGAATGCTCCAGTGAATACGCCTATGAGATGGGCGTGCTGCTTGTCTGCCCTGAGTGCGCCCACGAATGGTCACCGGCGAACGGGAGCGACGAGCAGGAGAATGTCATCAAAGACGCGGTCGGCAATGTCCTGAGTGACGGCGACACCGTCACGGTCGTCAAGGACCTCAAGGTCAAGGGCAGTTCCACGGCCATCAAGGTCGGCACCAAAGTGCGGAACATCCGGCTGGTCGATGGCGTGGGGGACCACGATATTGACTGCAAAGTGGATGGCTTCGGCCCTATGCAGCTCAAGTCCAGTGTTGTGAAGAAAGTCTGACGGGAGGCTTCACGATGACCGGAACCTCAGTACCCAAAGGCCTCATCGGCCCCATCCTGGTAGGCGTCATGCCCGGGCAGCGTCCGGTCGTTGTGGAGCGCGCCGCCGAGGTGGCGCTTAGCGCTGGGCTGCCACTGGTGTGCGCCTTCGTTGATGTGACCGTTTATCCCGTGGATGGAACCACGGGCGGGCCGTCTGCTCCGATTGATCCCGACGGCGTGGACGATGACGCCGAGAACGCCCCGGATTCCTTGCGGGCAGCGATTGCCGCCCAGCTGGCCGAAGCTGACCTGAGCTGGTCCATCGTTTCCCTGGCAGGGGAGCCGGCGCGGGCGTTGGCCCATGAGGCCGAAGATATCGGCGCGTCCATGATTGTGGTGGGTTCCAGGGACCGCAAGCTTGGGTCGGCCATCAAAGAGCTCACTGCTGGTTCCATTGCCAGGCAGCTCTTTCACCGGCAGGACCGCCCGGTGCTTGTGGTACCTGTGGAGCCGCGGGTGCCGGTGGATGATGACGACTGACGCCAGGCGTCCCGTCCATCTTCACTGGGGGTTCATCGGAATTGTGGCCGCGGGTGGCGTGTTCGGGGCACTCGCCCGCTACGGCCTCGGACTTATGATTCCTGCGCCAGGATCCTGGCCGTTGCCCACCCTTGTGATCAACCTTTCCGGCGCTTTGGCGCTTGGCGCCTTGCTGGAGGGACTCTCCAGGCGGGGGCCCGACGTCGGAAGTCGCCGGCTCTGGCGCCTGGCCTTGGGAACGGGGTTCCTGGGTGCGTACACCACCTACAGCACGCTCGCTCTGGACGCGGTGCACCTGTTCACTGCCGGCGACACGCCTGCTGCGATGGGTTATCTCGGCGTGAGCCTGCTGGGTGGGGCGGTGGCAACCACGGCCGGAATCTGGCTCGCTGCGTGGCATCACGGACGTGCGAAGTGACCGTCATCCTGCTGGCCCTGGCGGGGGGATTGGGTGCGGCTGCCAGGTTCGTGATGGACGGGCTCATTCGGGCACGGCTTCGCACTGCCCTGCCGTGGGCCACCATCATCATCAATGTTTCCGGTTCCTTGCTCCTCGGATTCCTAGCGGGCCTGGCGCTGCGGGGGCTGGCGAGCGAGTCCCTTCAACTCATCCTCGGCACTGGTTTCCTCGGCGGCTACACCACTTTCAGTACGGCAAGCCTGGAGACCATAAGGCTCGTGCAGAGTGGCCGGGTGGGGCTGGCGCTCGTTAACGGGCTGGGGTCCATGGCCGTTAGCGTCGGTGCGGCCGCTGCAGGCGTTTGGTTCGCTCTGCTGCTGGCTTAAGAGATGACTGCCTGAGGGTCTTTGCCCGGCTGTAGGATCGGTGCCATGGCTAAGAAGACATTCAATGAGCTGTTGTCCGCCCAGGTCGCCAATGAGTTTGCGGCCTCCCAGCAATACATTGCAGTAGCCGTGTATTTTGACGGCCAAGACTTGCCGCAGCTTGCCCGGCACTTCTACCGCCAGGCCCTTGAGGAGCGGAATCACGCCATGATGATGGTCCAGTACATGCTGGACCGCAACGTGCACGTCGAGATCCCCGGCATCGCCCCGGTTCGCAACAACTTCACCAATGCCAAGGAACCCATCGCCTTGGCCCTGGAGCAGGAAAAGGAAGTCACGCGCAACATTGAGGAGATGTTCCGCGCCGCTCGTGCCGAGGGCGACGCCTTGGGCGAGCAGTTCATGCTGTGGTTCCTGAAGGAACAGGTTGAGGAAGTGGCTTCCATGACCACGCTTTTGAACATCACGGAACGGGCGGAGAACCTCTTCGACATCGAAAATTACGTTGCCCGTGAGAGCGTCGGCGATGGCGGGCGCGATACCAGCGCTCCGTCCGCTGCCGGCGGTGTTATCTAGGGGGCAAACTCCCGAGGTGAAACCAGAGGCCGCCCGAAGCTCAGCTTCCGGCGGCCTCTTCGATTGCCAGGGCATCGTCGCGGTCGGACCGGCCCAACAGGGACAGTCGGCTGGCAATACGGGCCAGATCCGTGGGCAGGACGCTGCCGGAAGGTTCTGCATCCCAGTCCAGTGGTCCCGTACCGATCAGGAACAAGGTGATGTCCTGATCGTGAAGCACATCCACGGCATTGCTGAACCGCTGCCACGCGGGCGCGGAATTCGGGTCCATCAGGGCAGGGGAGGGAACGTCGTCGACGACCCAGGTCTTGAAACTGTCCGCCAAGGCGAGAAAATCAGCGGTGGAGGTCAGGCCTCCGCACAATTCCGGGAAGCCCACCCAGAGCAGGTCCGGGTCTGCGTTCTTGACCACGATGGGTTGTGTTGTTGGCGTCAGGACACGGCTTTGGGAAGCGGTGGGCCTGAACAGCCCCAGCCGTCCCAGCTGCTTGGGCGTGCCCGGCGTAATGATCCTGCCCGAGCGGAACGCCTGGGTGCCGGCGTCGGGAGTTTTATGTGCCGCAGGAAACCGCCGGAAGTCGGCGGGGCCGTTGATCTCCACAATCTCCATCATCTCCTTGATGGCCTCGATGGTCGGCGCAAAATGATCGTGCCACAAGGGGTTGGGCAGCAAATCGTCCGGAGCGTAGTTGGACGTCACCACCAAGGGAATCCTGCGTTGCGCCGCGGAACGCAACAACCGGGCGATGAACATTCCATCCCCGACGTCGTGGACGTGAAATTCGTCGAAGAACAGGACGTCGATGTCCGCCAGGAGCGCATCCACTGAGTGCTGGATGGCTGTTCCATCGGCGGAAGCTGAACGGTGCGTTCCCGCGTGCAACTTGCGGAAGAAATCATGAAAGTGGACGCGACGTTTCCGGGCCGGAAGCCTGTCGTGGAAACTGTCCATGAGCCACGTTTTGCCGCGGCCCACAGGTCCGTGAAGATAGATGCTTCGCGGCGTCCTCTGCGGGAGTGCACGACGGCGGGCGGTTACGACTGCACCAAAGGCGGCCAGCCGCTGGGCTGCTTCCTGCTGGCTGGGCTCAAGCTGGAAACCCGACCGTCCGGCGTCGTGCGTGATGCCCTGCATGAGCGCAAGGGCAGCGCCCCGGCCTCCCTGCTTTCCTCGTGGTGGGAGGAGCGACGGCGTCACAGCCAGCCTTTCCGCTTGAAAATGAGATACATGAGGACCGCTGCTCCAAACATGAGCCCGATGGCCATCGGATAGCCGAAGTCCCAGTGCAGCTCCGGCATATGGTCGAAGTTCATGCCGTACACCCCGGCCACAAACGAGGGTGCGAACAGGATGGCGGCCCAAGAGGAGATCTTCTTGACTTGTTCGTTCTGGGCAGCGCTCGCCTCATTCTGGCGGTTCGCCGTCAGTGTGCCGTCAAGGGTCAGGGCGTTCTGCAGGAGATCCCTGAAGGAGTTCACCCTGGAGATGACGCGCTGAACGTGGTCCTCCACGTCACGGAGGGAGCGCTGGAGTTCGATGTCCACCCCGTACTTCTCGAAGCCCTTCTCAAGCAGCACCATGATGTCCGGTAGAGGCTGGATTGCCCTTTGGAATTGGATGACTTCACGTGCAAGCTCATAAATCCGCCGTGAAACTGCGGTGTCGCCGCTGAAGAGCTGGTCTTCAATTTCATCGATGTCGTTCTCGAGCCCTGCCACCACAGGCGCGTAATCGTCCACCACCTGGTCCAGGAGGGCGTACAGCACCGCTTCCGGTCCATGCCGCAGGAGATCCGGGCGCTGCTCCAAACGGTGGCGGACACGCGCAACTCCACCGGTTTCAGCATGGCGGATGGTCACCACGAAGTTGGGACCGGTGAAGATATGCAGCTCGCCGAACTCCACCGTCTCGGTGGCATCCAGGTACCGGGCGGGCCGCAGGACCGTGAAGAGGTTGTTGTCGTAGCGCTCCAGCTTTGGCCGCTGGTGCGCTGAAACGGCGTCCTCCACAGCGAGTTCGTGGAGGCCGAACTCGTGGGCGACAGCGGTCATCTCGTCCCGGGTGGGCCTGTAAAGCCCGATCCACGCCATGCCACCTTGCTCCGAGAGTGTCTCGAAAGTCTTCTCCAGGTTATGTGGGGTGGCTGTGCGTACGCCTTCTACATAGACGGCGTTATCAATGATGGTCACGAGTGAACGCTACTGCATGGCACCGATGATGGCGCCCGCAATGGTCATGGCGAGGATATCGTGCCCCGCATCAATAACGGTTACTTCAGAGGGGCGCCCGGCGAAACCATTGTGGATGATGTGTCCTCCGGCGCGGAAAACCAGGGCCAGGACCAGGGCGAAGAAGCCTCCGGCCAGGAAGGTGTTGAGCTCCAGGGCACTGATCAGGATGGCCAGGAGAATGCTGGTGAGTGCCGAGGCAAGCATCATGGGAATCCAGATACCGGCGCCGCCGTCGATGTTTTTGAGGTCCTCCTCGGTTTTGCCGATCGCTTGCATCCACCGCCGACCCAGGACGGCCGGCATGTACCAAACGAACCCGATCACCATGCTTGAGATGAACGCCAGAAGGACAGCGAGCCAGTTGATCTGCGAAATGTGTGAGAGCCAATCCATGGTCAAAAGCCTAGTAGGGCGGACCACTGGAGCCGGTGTTCAAGCGTTCACGCTGACCGCGTGTTGGTAGTTCCGGCCAACCTTTCCATCAAAGGCTCGGTTCGGTAGGGGATATGCGTATGAAGGGCCAGGACGGTTTCCGTTCGGATGACACCTTTGGTCCGCAGGACGGACCTCAGCGCGGATTGCAGGTTATGGGTGTCCGTTGCCACCACGCGGCACCAGAGATCTCCGCGTCCGGAGATTTCATGGACCTCCAGCACCTGTGGAATGAGCCGCAAGGCTCCGATGACACCATCGAGTTCGCGGTGCGTTACTTCGATGGTGATGAAAGCGACGACGTCGTACCCCACCTTTTCAAGGTCCACTTCTCGGCCCGCTGCCTGAAGGACCCCGGAACGGAGCAGCCGTTTTAGACGGCTTTGGGCAGTGTTGCGGGCAATGCCCAGTGAGTCGCTGAGTTCAGCGATATGGATACGAGGGTCCTTGATGAGTTCCAGCAGGATCTTCAAGTCCATGGGGTCCAAGGTATTCAAATGGTCACTCCGGCTCACGTAGACGTCACTACTTTGATTATTTCGCTCAATTTTCCCACCATTCTGCTCCATTGAGCGCAGTAATGCGGCATCCTGTTGCCACCGAAACATGGCCGTGCTGCCATCCCACAAGGAGCCCGCGCACTGCCCCGAACCTAAGGCACGGAAATGACTGTCTTGAGCGAACTCCGCATGCGTCCGGCCACCGCCGGCCGCTGGGGTTGGGATGCCACTACGACGGCAAGGCTGGTCCTGGCCGGCATAGTGATCTTCACGCTGCTGGTGGGCGCAAACCTGGCCACGCCGCTGTATCCCTTGCTGCAGGCCAGATTGGGCATGTCCTCCTTGGACGTTACGGTGGCTTTCGCCAGCTACGTCCTGGCCCTTGTGGTGGTCCTGATGGTGGCGGGGCACTGGTCGGACCACATTGGAAGACGGGCGGCGCTGGTGCTGGCCGTCCTTATGGGCCTGCTGGGCGGCACAATCTTCGCGAATGCCGACAGCCTTGGCATGCTGTCGCTGGGCAGGGCTTTCCAAGGAGTGGCAGTAGGTCTGGCTACCGGTGCAAGCTCCGCGGCACTACGTGAACTGTTGCCCCGTAGGCCCGAGTGGGCTTCCCGCTTCACGTTGCTGTCTTCGGCTGGTGGTGTGGCTGCCGGGCCTGCGATCGGTGGCCTCCTCTCGCTGCTTCCGGACCCGACGCGAACCCCCTACTATGTCCACTCCGGGGTGCTGTTGGCTGCGCTCGTTCCGCTGTGGCTCCTCAAAGCAAGGCCTGCGATTGCGCCCGCTGCAGGAAAACCGGTGTTCAAGGTTCTCGCTCCGCGTAGACCTGCCGTTTCGAGTCACGCACGCGGCGCCTTTTGGATGGCGTCTGCAGTGGGGTTCCTGAGCTTCGCGGTCTTCGGGTTCTGCCTTTCACTGGCGCCCGGATATTTCGCAGCCGTGGTCCATGCAGATTCCAGACCCGTCATCGGGCTGCTGGCTGGGGTCACTTTGGGTGCATCGGCGCTCAGCCAGCTTGTGGGAGTGCGTGGACGATACATGGTCCCGGTTGCCCTGGCAGTGTTGGGCGTCTCGGTGGTCCTGGTTGGAGCTGCCGCGGCTTGGTCGAGCCCCTTGTTGCTGGTGGCAACCAGCATCACTGCGGGGGCAGGTCAGGGAATCGCGTTCCGTCAGGTGTTCAACGATGTTGCCGGGAAAGTGGAGGCAGCCCGGCATGCGCAAGTCATCAGCACGGTTTATGTCATCACCTATATGGGAAGCGCTGTTCCGGTGATTGGCCTGGGATTGGCTGTCTCGGCACTTGGCCTGGAGGCCGCCGTCGTTGGTTTTACCGTGCTGTGCGGGGTTGCGGCCCTGGCCCTCGCCGCGGTGTCGCTCCACGGTGCCCGCCGGGGCTGAACAGGGTTACTCCGGAAGCGGGCCGCGGTTGCCCGGTATGTGCTGGAAGACCATCGTGGTCTCCGTGTGTCCTACCACCGGATCTGTCGCGAGGTTATCGAGCAGCCAGTTGCGGAGGTCGTCGGTGTTGGCGACGGCAATGTGCAGGAGGTAGTCCACGGAACCTGTGGTGTGGAACGTGGAGATCACTGCAGGCAGCTTGGGGACGCGTGCCGTGAAGCGGTCGATCTGGTCCCGATCATGTGCACGGAGACGGACGGCAATGAGCGCCTGCACCGAGCGGCCGATGGCTGGCAGGCTAAGGACAGCCTCGAAGCCCTCGATAATCCCCCGTTCGGACAGGGCCCTTGTGCGCATCAGCGCGGTGGAGGGCGCGATTCCCACGAGTTCTGCCAACTGCTTGTTGGAGATACGTGCGTCCTCCACCAGGGCCGCCAGGATTCGTTCGTCAATAGCGTCCAGCGGCTCGGCGCTGCCTGAATTTGGCCGAACATTCTTCGCGGGGTTGCTCACGGATCCTCCTGAAATTGCCTTTCATTCATCATAATCGCTGAATTCATGGCAATCCATTCGTTCCTACTCCACAATCCCGAATATTTGCCCGCATGGGTACCGGTACAGCGTGGATTATTCTTGCGCAGGGTCCAAGCTTTATGGCTCGCTGAGCACCATCAGGAACAGTGGAAGGGTGAGCGATGAACGACGGCGGTGACTACCGCCGTCGTGATGGCAAGCGCCATGACGCTCCACGCCAAAGCCGGCCACCCGAACTCCTGGAAGGCCAGGCCCCCGGCCCACCCGATAACGCTGGACCCGAGATAGTACGAAAGGTTGTAGAGCGAGGCGGCTTGGGCACGGCCTGTTGTGGCGATGGCGCCGGTCCAACCGGAACCCACGCTGTGGGCAGCGAAGAAGCCGCCGGTAAACACCATGAGGCCTAGCAAGGTGGCCACGAGGTTCTCTGCCAACGTGAGTGCGAGTCCCGCGGACATCAAGCCAACTCCAACGAGCAGCACGTTGCGCCGCCCAAAGCGGGTTGTAAGTCCGGCCGCCCAACGGGAACTCACGGTACCGGACAGGTAGGCCAGGAAAATGAGGCTTACCAGTGTGGTGGGAAGCCCGAACGGTTCAGCGTGGAGACGGAACCCGAGGTAGTTATAGACCGCCACAAATCCGCCCATGAGCAGGAAGGCCTGTAGGTAGAGCGATACCAGCTTGGGGTTGCTGGAATGGCTGCCCAGTGTGCGCAAGGCGCCGCGGAATCCCCTGGGAGGTGCGGGCATGAAGCGTCGCTGTTTGGGAACCAGCACCACAAACAGGACCGCGGACACCGTGGCCAGCAGGGACACTGCCAGCGCGGCTGCCCTCCAGCCCCACAGTTCACCCACTGGACCCGCCACCAGGCGTCCCGCGAGTCCGCCGAGCGTGGTTCCAGCAACATAGCTTCCGGCCGCCAGTGCCGTGTGGATCCTGGTCACTTCCTCGTTGAGGTATGCGATGGCTATGGCTGGGATTCCGCCGAGGGCCATGCCTTCGAGAGTGCGGAGTCCCAGGATCAGTGGAACGGTTGGTGCCAGCGGAACCAGCAGCCCCAGCACTGTTGCTGCTCCAATGCCGATGGCCATGGCACGAACCCGGCCAATCCTGTCTGCCACGAAGGACCACGGCAGGACGCTGACGGCGAGTCCCACGGTTGCCAGGGAGATACTCAGTGCTGCTTCTGCTGCGGAGATGTGGAGGTCGGCCGCCATGAGCGGCAGCACCGCTTGTGTGGAGTACAACTGGGCAAAAGTCGCAACCCCGGCCAAAGCCAATGCGGCAAGCACGCGCCGGTAGCCAGGGGATCCCTTGGCGTGCCCATCCCATTGCGTAACGCCCACGGCTGCTCTAGTCACTTGCCCAGATTAGGCTCCCCGAACTGTGCGTTCCAATGCATGATTCGCTTATGATTCATCCAGGAATGCATGATTTCCTTCTAATGCCTGGAACTTCCTGATGGCTGGATCGGAGCGGCGGCGCGTGGAACCGGATCACCAACAGCTTGTGCAGCTCCTGCCGCTGCTTCCCGTGCTGGCAGAGTTGGGCCGGACGGAGCATATGACGGAGACCGCTGAGCTCCTTGGCGTTCCCCAGTCGACCGTGAGCCGGGCAGTCGCCAGGGCAAGCGCCATTGTGGGGATGGACCTTCTGGTCCGTGATGGGCGTGGCATCCGCCTGACTCCAGCGGCAAGGACTTTGCTGCCCTACATCGAAGCCGCCTTGGAAGACTTCCAGGCAGGATTGGACAGGGTGAGGCACGAGTCCGACGTGGTCAGGGGGCGCATCGGCATCTCGTTCCAGCACACGTTCGGCGAAGCGACGCTGCCCCTGCTCATCAGCGCGTTTCGTAGCCGCCATCCGCAGCCCGTCTTCGAGCTCCGCCAGGGTCCACGCGACGACTGCCTGGAGGAACTGGCAAAGGGCGATACAGATTTCGCCCTCACAGCACCGATCGCGGCGGAAGGCCGGGGCATCCAGGCGCTGCCGCTCTACAGGGAGCCGCTGCGCGTAGTGCTGCATTATCGGCACCCCCTCGCCGGCCGGCCGAGCGTGCACCTGTCCGAGTTGCGGCATGACCCGTATGTGACGCTGCCGCCCGGCGTCGGACTCCGGGCCCTGGGCGAGGCGCTTTTGCGCGAAGCAGGTTTCCGTCCCCGGACTGCCTTTGAAGTCCAGGAATCCACCACTGCCCGGGGCCTGGTCTCGGCCGGTTTGGGTTTCAGTATCCTTCCGCCCGCAGGGCCTGGCTCCGGCACTGGCCAGTTCCTGCCGGGGGCGGAGTTGGGACTTGTGGAAGTACGCATCGAATCCGACCTTGCCTTCCGGCAGATCGGCATTGCTTGGCGGGAGCGCACCTTCGAACCCGACGCCGTCAGGCTGTTCCGTGAGCTGGTGGCCAGGGAAGGCGAAGCATTGCTGGCCGAGCTTGTCAGAGCCCGCTCAGGAAATCCCTGACAACATCCTCCGCAGATCCTTCCTTCGCTGACCGCCAACCAGTGCCTGCCCACAGATTGAGGCGGTCAGAATCACCTGCCGCCGACGCTGCCGCCCGAATCGGCGCCGTCAGGTGATGGATTGCCGGATAACCCTCCGGTGCGTCCTGGTGATCGCGGACGAACTCGTTTACCAGCGAGCGGGCGAATCTTCCGGTAAAGGCCCGGGTCATGGCCGTCCCGGTGTAGCGCGGATCGCCGAGGGCATCCTTGTGTGGTTGCCGGGCTCCGCTTTCCTCCGTGCGTACCAACGCTGTACCCACCTGGGCGGCGGCCGCACCAGCAGCCAGGACTTCGCGAAGCGCGGAACTGTCCATGATCGCGCCTGCCGCAATCAGCGGAAGGTCGACGGCGGTACGCACCTGGGCGACGAGTCCCGCCGTCGTACTTGTTGACCGGGTCCCGCTTCCGGGTCCTCCGGCGTCGCCAGCGAGGAACGCTGCCGTGTGTCCTCCTGCGGAACTGTGCTGCACGGCGAGGGCGTCCGGGCCTTCTTCCGCGGCTGCCAGGGCCTCGGCAACACTTGTCACGCTGGAAATGACGGCGGTTCCGGCCTTCTGTAGGGCTTTGATCACAGACCGGCCCGGCAGCCCAAAGGCGAAGCTGACGAATTCCACAGGATCGGAAGTCAAGGCGTCGATCTTGTCCTGCCAGGCGTCGTCGTCGTCAAAGCGGAGGGCTGGCACTGCCACGCCGTAGCGGCCTGCCTCAGCTTCAAGTTCCGTCCGGTACTCCTCCAGCCTGGCGCGCGCCGCGGAAGAGGGCGAGAGCTCTGCCAGGTCCGGTACAAAAACGTTCATTCCGAACCGGATACCCATTGCACGCGCAGCCGCGATCTCGGCCGCCATGGCCGCCGGGCTTTTATACCCCGCGGCGAGAAAACCCAAACCACCGCCGGATTGCACCGCCTGCACAAGTGCGGGAGTGGACGTTCCGCCAGCCATTGGCGCTGCCATGAACGGTGTATCAAACAGGGAATGCGTCATGTGCGGTTTCTCCTCGGTGCGCTCCAAGCTAGTCTTTCACGGTGAACAATCGTGACTCTGCCAAGCATTCCCACGCGTCCCCCGAAGCCCTCCGCGGTACCGTGATCGGGCTGGATATCGGCGGTACAAAAACGCGGGGCGTGCGGTTCGAAGACGGCGTTCCAGTCCTTGACGAAAGCGCCGGAAGCGCCAACGTCCAGAACGTGAGCCGGGAGCAGGCCATGGCAAACCTTGCCGAACTTTTCGCGAAGATCGGCGGCGGCGACGTTGACGAGGTTTACGCAGGCGCCGGTGGAATTGATACCGACGAGGACGCTCAGGCGCTCGCCGACCTGATTTCTCCGCACGTCCCCGGGGCACGCATCACCGTGGTTCACGATTCCAGGCTGCTCCTGGCCGCGGGAGGAGCGAGCACAGGCGTCGCCGTGATTGCAGGCACCGGTTCTGCCGCCTGGGGTAGGAACGCCGCTGGTGAGGAAGCCCGGGCCGGAGGCTGGGGCTACCTTCTGGGCGATGAGGGAAGCGGCTACTGGCTGGGCCGCGAAGCCGTGCGCCACAGCTTGCGGCGCATGAACCAGGGCCTGGAACCGGACACGCTGAGCCGTGCCCTGCTGGACTCCTGCGGAGTGGAAGAGCCGGGCAAATTGATCGCCCTGTTCCATTCCCCGGAAACGGGTCGCCGTTACTGGGCACAACGGGCACGGCTCGTCGTAGAGGCTGCGGACGCCGACGACGAAACCAGCGCCCGGCTGGTGGACCAAGCCGGCAAGGACCTCGCTGACCTTGCCGAGCAGGCCGTTCGCCAGCTCGGCTTGGACGGGCCGGTCATCCTGGGCAGCGGGCTGGGCATGAACGTCCGCCGCCTGCAGGAATCATTCAAGGCACGGCTGGCCGAGCGGGGCATCATCGACGTCCGGATTCTCCAGCAGGACCCCGTGTTCGGCGTCCCCCGGCTGGTGGCCGAGCAGCGGGCCTAGCGCCTTGGACTCAGCCCCGCGTACGGGGGCGGAGCCTGACACCCGGAAGCGGCGGAGCTGGGATGCGCCCGGCTTCGGGCCCTGCGTCAGGGCCATGGCCCTGGACGAATCCGAAGCGTGAGGCGGCGGCAGCGTCGTCGTCGAGCAGGCCTTCGGCTTCCCACTCCAGACGCGCTTTTTCCACTTCCTCATGCGTACGTCCCACAAAGTTCCACCACATCAAGACGTCTTCCCCGAACGGTTCGCCACCCAAAAGCATGAAACGGGTCTCCGGCTGGGCCTCCACTATCAGGCCCTGCCTGCCGGCACCCAGGTAGGCAAGCGGGCCGGGCTGGATCTCTTCGCCATCGATAACCAGATGCCCATCCAGCACCAAAACTGCATGTTCAAACTCCGGGCGGAGCGGAAGCTGGAGCATCCCTGTGCCGGTGATGTCCGCACCAACGATGGGACTGAACATAGTGGCTGGTGAGCGCTGACCGGCGAATTCACCCACCATTACGGTTGCTGTGTAGCCTTCGCCAACAGCCACGGGAAGCTCACGGTGTTGCTCAAAGGAGGGTTCGCGGTGCCGGTGTTCGTCGGGGAGTGCAACCCACAGTTGGAGTCCCCGTGACATAGGAATCTCGTCATCCGTTCCGGCCACCGTAGCCGCAGGCAGGACCGAGAATTCCGAGTGGGAGATCCCGTGGCCGGCGGTCATAATGTTGAGTTCACCTGGTTTGACCACAACGTCGCTGCCCACGCTGTCGCGGTGCCGCACGGCACCCTCCAGTGGCCATGTCACGGTTTGGAGGCCGCAGTGGGGGTGGGGGAGAACGCTCATTGCCACGCGGTCTGGACCAAAACTGTCCAGGAAGCACCAAGCTCCAACAGTCGGCAATCCGCGCTGCGGCAAGGTGCGGAACACGTTCATGGCACGGACGCCGCCGAGGGGAACTTCACGCTCCGGCCATAGCTGGACGCACGGGCCCTGTCCTTCATGGGCGGCGGGGCAGACTTGTTCCGCGGGCGAAGTATCCAGATTGGTCATGTGTTCATCACCTGTGCATAAATGTTGGAAGTTGAGCTAATCTGTTCCGTGTGAACAACGCCCTTTTGAGCTACCACGACGCCGTCCTCTACCGTTCGGGTGAACCGTATCGCATCCTTGCGGGAGCCATCCACTACTTCCGCGTCCACCCCGATTTGTGGCAGGACCGGCTGCGTCGACTCAAGGCCATGGGTGCCAACACAGTTGACACCTACGTTGCTTGGAACTTCCACCAGCCTACGCGCGAGGAGGCGCCGGACTTTACCGGCTGGCGGGACGTTGGCCGTTTCATCGACCTCGCCGCGGGGGAAGGGCTGGACGTCATTGTCCGTCCGGGGCCCTACATCTGCGCCGAGTGGGATAACGGCGGCTTTCCGGCCTGGCTCACCGGAATTCCCGGCATTGGCCTGCGGTGCATGGATCCACAATTTACCGCTGCGATTGAGGATTGGTTCGACCACCTGCTTCCGATTGTCGCCTCCCGGCAGGCATCGCTAGGCGGTCCCGTGGTTGCCGTGCAGATTGAGAACGAATATGGCAGCTACGGCGACGATCACGACTACATCCGCTGGAATCGCCGTGCCTTGGAGGAGCGCGGGATCACGGAGATGCTCTTCACAGCCGACGGCGGCACGGACTATTTCCTCGACGGCGGCTCAGTCGAGGGAACATGGGCGACTGCCACCTTGGGAAGCCGCGGTGACGAAGCGATCGCAACATGGAAGAGGCGCCGGCCGGACGAGCCCTTCTTCAATGTCGAGTTCTGGGGTGGTTGGTTTGACCACTGGGGCGAACACCACCATCGGCGTGGCGCCGATGACGCTGCTGCGGAAGCGCGGAAGATGCTCGATGCCGGTGGATCCGTGTGCGTCTACATGGCACACGGCGGCACCAACTTCGGCCTGGGATCGGGCAGCAACCACGATGGCACCATGCTCCAGCCAACGGTCACCAGCTACGACTCCGATGCCCCCATTGCGGAGAACGGGGCTTTGACGCCTAAATTCCATGCCTTCCGGAAGGAGTTCTACCGCGCCCGGGGCATCGAGGAGCTTCCTGAACTGCCCGCGGAGCTGCTGGCTGATGCTCCGGTCCTTCCGGCGCAGTCCCTGGCCCTGACGGGAGGCCGGGACCTGTTGGAGCTCGTCCGTGTATCAGGCAAGCCCGTAAACAGCGTCAAACCGCTCACCTTTGAAGAGTTGGGTCTCGACGCCGGCATGGTCCTTTATGGGGCCGAAGCCGTCCTCCCGGGACGACCCGAGGCTCCCGCGGAGAGCCGCCTCAAAATCGCAGGGTTGAATGACCGCGCCTACATCTGGATCGATGGACAATACGCCGGGGTCCTTGACGATACAGACGGGGCCGAAGGGTTGGCCGTCAGCGGAACCGGTGTCCCTGCCAAGCTGGAGATCCTGGTGGAGAACCTGGGCCGCATCAACTACGGCCCGCTGACCGGCCAGGGCAAAGGAATCCTGGGTGGCGTCCTGATCAACCAGCGCTACACCTTCCATTGGACGCAGACGCCTCTGGCTTTGGCTGATTGGGCTTCCGAGGACCTTGAGGGACTATCCGGAGCGGAGTTCGAGGTTGCGGAACCGGCGGATACATATATTGCACTCCCTGATTCCGGAAAGGGCTTCGTCTGGCTCAACGGCTTCCTCTTGGGCCGATACTGGGACAAGGGGCCACAGGTTACTTTGTACGCCCCGGCGCCACTGTTAAAGGCTGGCCTCAACAGCATCAAGGTCCTGGAGCTCGCCAAGGCGGGGAGCGTCGTCGAACTCCGCGAAGGCCCGGATCTCGGCCCGGAAGAGGCGGGGCCGATAGCCGCAGCCGAGCTGCCGTAATGCCGTTGCCAACCATGCTGTTGCCAACGACGCCGTTGCCAATCAACTGACAAGCAGCCGCCAACTAAGCTGGCACCATGACCCTGGATTTCGACACCCGCCCTGCCGCTTACGCCGTCATCATTCAGGAGGCCCGGATCCTTTTGGCCTACTGGAAGCAGGACGGCAAGGAAGGCTGGACGCTGCCGGGCGGGGGACTGGACCTCGCGGAGCATCCCGTGGACGGATGCCGCCGCGAGGTCTATGAAGAAACCGGTTACGAGGCCCGCATCGATGGCATGCTGGGCATCGACGTCGGACACTGGCCCGCGGAGGCCGGACAGGACGGTACGCTGCGGGACTTCCAGGCGCTCCGGCTGGTCTACGAAGCTACGATCGTCGGGGGTGAGTTGACGCACGAGGTGGATGGCAGTACCACGCACGCGGCGTGGATTCCCCTGGACGATGTGGGCAAGCTGAACCGGGTCTCCTTGGTGGACGTGGCGCTGCGGCTACACAGTGAGCGGCCTGCCGATGGGAAGCTCAACTAGGTACTCAGTCAAAGAGGCCTAGCCAAAGCCAAGTGCCTTGGCTACGCTGTAGAACGTTGCCGGCCCACCAGCCGCCGGCCCGGATGCCGAGGAGGTGGATTTTGATGATTGCCATAGTTTCGCGCGCCCTGCACTCGTTTGCGGCGCTCCGTCATCACACCACCATCCACGTCCCGGCATCAGCCTGCCAACACTAGGCGGCCGGGCCTCAGCAGAGGCTAACCCTTGAACACTTACGCTTCTTCAAGCGACCCAAAAATCAGTTTCAGCAGCGCTGGCGACGGCAACCGCATGGAAGGCCCAGCAGATTACGGCTTTACCGAAAATACGGCGGAACTCTTCCGCGCCAACCCAGTTACCGGTGGGGACAACAGCGACAACACTCCTGGTCGGGTAGTCCGGCTGGACAGGAACCGCGTCCTCGTAGCGTCGGAGAGCGGCCTGCTGCATTTGGCCTATCCCGGGCATGGCCCGGTTCCCGCCACCGGGGACTGGGTGTGGCTGGGGCATAACCGCGCCGGTGAGCCGTCCGTCGTCGAGGTTCTTCCGCGGCATTCGGCACTCAGCCGCAAACGCGCTTTCGAGGCATCCTCCGAAGAACAAATCCTGGGCAGCAACATCGACATCGTGGCGGTCGTGGTGCCTGTGGACAGGCCCCTCACCCATAACCGCCTGGAGCGTACGCTCGTCGCCGCTTGGGATTCCGGCGCGACCCCACTTGTAGTCATTACCAAAGCCGATCTCGCTGACCTTGCGGACGACGTCATAGGAGAAGTCATTCTCCAAGCAGCTGGAGTAGAGGTGGTTACTACATCCGCCGAGCAGGGTGACGGCCTTGAGGAGCTCATGCAGCACATTCCGAAAGGGGCAACCCTGGTTCTGCTAGGCCCCTCGGGTGCTGGCAAGTCGACACTCATCAACGCCCTGGCCGGAGGCAATCTCCAACAAACAGGTGAGGTGCGAACCGGCGATGGGAAGGGACGGCACACCACTACATCCCGGGAACTGGTGCCGCTGGGAGGCGGCACAGTACTCATGGACACTCCAGGTGTCCGCGGGTTCGGGCTGTTCGATGCCGAGGAGGGAATGGAGGAGATGTTCGGTGACCTTGAGGAGTTGTCAGCCCGCTGCCGCTTCGCCGATTGCTGCCACCAGGCCGAGCCGGGGTGTGCCGTGCAGGCGGCGCTCGCCGACGGAACCCTGGACGCTCGACGGTGGGGAAGCTACCTCAAACTGCAACGCGAACTGGCGGCCCTCAACCGGAAACACGATGCCGCAGCCCGCCGTGCCTATCAGCGCGAATGGCATCAAAAGGTGATGTCGGCGGACAGGGGACAGCGCGCCGTGGAGCGGCACCGGCACGATCAAGCCGAGGAACGCGCAGCAAAGGGCGCAAAACGACGTAAACGCTGAACATTGCCGATTCATTACGGAATACGTGGCGTCGCTGACATCGTCGGTGGCGCTGGCTACGCTGGGTGAAGATTGTCCGCCAAAGATAGGCCCGGGTATGGCTGAAGCCATGATTGAGTTCCAGAGCGTGACTAAGCGATATCAAGGCGGCCAGCCGGCCGTCGACAACCTGACCATGTCCATCGACAAAGGAGCCATCACTGTCCTGGTGGGTCCCTCGGGCTGTGGCAAGACGACATCCCTGCGCATGATCAACCGGATGGTGGAGCCGAGCTCAGGAACCATCACTGTGGCGGGCAAGGATGTCTCGCAGGTGCCGGCAGCGCAGCTTCGTCGCTCCATGGGCTACGTCATGCAGTCTTCCGGGCTCCTCCCGCACCGGTCCGTGCTGGATAACATCGCCACGGTCCCGCGGCTCAACGGCGTATCGAAAGCAGACGCGCGGAAACGCGCGGCGGAACTCCTCGACGTCGTTGGGCTGGCTTCCGTTCTTGGCAAACGGTATCCCTCGCAACTGTCCGGCGGTCAGCAGCAACGCGTCGGCGTGGCGCGCGCGCTCGCCGCCGATCCGCCGGTCCTTCTGATGGACGAGCCGTTCAGTGCCGTGGATCCCGTGGTGCGCGATGAACTCCAGCAGGAACTCCTGCGCCTGCAGCGCGAGCTCGCCAAAACCATCGTGTTTGTCACGCATGATATTGACGAGGCAACAGTGTTGGGTGACAAAGTGGCAGTTTTTGCCGTTGGCGGCAAACTTGCCCAGTACGCGGCCCCGGAAGAAATCCTGCGGGCACCGGTCAATGATTTTGTGGCCTCCTTCGTGGGCCGGGACCGTGGCTTTCGCCACCTCGCCTTCGACGTCGCCGATTCCTTGAGGCTCCACCCCGTCACCATGGTGGGCCAGACTGAGGGTCAAAACGCCGGGCGCCGGACGGGGGAGTGGGCCTTGGTCATCGACGAAGAATCACGTCCTCTCGGGTGGTCCTCACCCCGGGACGGTGCCGGGCTGATCCCGGGCGGCTCACTCTTCCATAAGGGGGACACCCTGCGCCGCGCGCTGGATGCGGCGTTGTCTTCGCCGTCGGGCCTGGGCGTTGCGGTGGACGACGACGGCAGGGTTGCCGGGGTCTTGAGGGCGCCGGAAGTCCTTGCCCTGATCGAAGAAGTCCGCCGCCACAGGGAGGACGCCACCTGATGGAGTGGTTCCTGGCGAACATTGGCCTGGTCCTCGGCTTGGCTGGCCAGCACCTTGTGCTCGCCATCATCCCGATGCTCCTTGGGCTGCTGATCTCAATTCCCTTGGCGGAGCTTGCCCGGCGCAACAGTACGCTGAGGTCCGTGGTGGCGACGGGTACGTCGTTGCTCTACACCATTCCGTCCCTGGCGCTCTTCATCATCCTGCCCACCATCCTGGGCACGCGGATCCTGGATCCCCTCAACGTCGTGGTCGCGCTGACGATCTATGCGGTGGCCTTGCTGGTGCGTGCGGCAATGGATGCCTTTGACTCCGTTGACGACGACCTCCGCAATGCTGCCGTGGCCATGGGCTTCAAGCCCTCGGCCCGGTTCTTCCAGGTGGATCTTCCTCTCTCCCTTCCGGTTCTCTTCGCCGGGCTCCGCGTTGTGTCAGTCAGCAACATCTCGCTGGTCAGCGTTGCTGCCCTGCTGGGAGTTGGCAACCTCGGAATCCTTTTCACCGATGGCTTGCAGAGGACCTTCGTTACCGAAGTGGTGGTTGGCATCATCGCCATCCTTGTCCTGGCCTTGCTGATGGATGCAGTCCTTGTGGTACTGGAGCGTGTCCTGACTCCGTGGACACGTGCGGCAGGTGGCGACAGGGGCGAACACAAGAACGGCACCGCTTTGCTCACTGAACCGAAAACCGTACCGCGCTTGCCCCACACCCCAGTTCAGCCGGATCCGGGTGCATCGGCATGAGCAACGTTTTTACGGACACCATCGCCTGGTTGACGGATCCCATTCATTGGACGGGAAGCGGAGGCATCCCCATGCGGTTGGCCGAGCACCTGCAGTACAGCGGGCTGGTGCTCCTCATTGCCGCAGCCATCGCTGTTCCTGTGGGTCTTTACATTGGCCATACCGGACGCGGCAGGGTGGTTGCGGTGGCCCTGGCGGGCGCCCTGCGGGCCCTTCCTACCTTGGGACTCCTGGTCCTCTTCGCCTTGTTGGCGGGCAGCGGGCTGATGCCGCCGGTGTGGGCACTGGTGATCCTCACGGTTCCACCGCTGCTTGCCGGGACCTATGCGGGCATCTCCAGCGTGGATTCCTCCGTGGTGGACGGAGCCCGGGCCATGGGCATGACCGAGCTTCAGATTCTGTTCCGGGTTGAGCTCCCCAATGGTCTCCAGGTGATGTTCGGTGGCATCCGGACTGCCGTTCTTCAGGTGATTGCCACCGTTTCGGTAGTTGCCTATTTGCCCCTGGGCGGCCTGGGCCGGTATTTGTTCGATGGCCTGGTCCTGCAGGACTTTCCGCGGATGCTTGGTGGATCACTCCTGATCGCTGCCCTCGCCATCGCCGTGGACCTTGTTCTGACCGCTTTGCAGAGGCTGGTCCTCTCGCCCGGCCTCACCCTCGACTCAAGCGGACGCCACAAGGCGATCGACAATCCCACAGCCACAGCTCCCGCCGGGGCTGCCGTTCAAGGAGGTACACCATGAAAAACCCCGTTCCCATGACCCTTACGCGCCGTGGACTCGGCGGCCTGGCGGCCGGCGTCGGTGTGGCCCTGGCACTGAGCGCGTGCGGGGGCAGCCCTTTGGCCACCCCATCCACTTCTGCCCCCGGCGGATCCAGCGGGTCCGGTGGCTCGCTTGTAGTTGGGTCAGCAGACTTTCCGGAGAGCCAGGTGATCGCCGAGGTTTACGCAGGCGCCCTGAATGCTGCTGGCGTTACTGCCACTACCAAGCCGAACATCGGCTCGCGCGAAATCTACTTCAAGGCTGTCCAGGACGGATCCGTGGACCTCGTCCCGGACTACTCCGGAAACCTGCTCTCCTACGTCGATACGGAGGCCACCGAGGTCTCGGCTGAGGATGTGTACAAGGCGCTCCCTGGCAAGCTTCCGGACGGACTGGCCGTGCTTGATCCGGCAAAGGCGGAGTCCAAGGATGCCATGGTGGTCACCAAGGCCACTGCCGAGAAGTACCAGCTCAAGTCCATTGAGGACCTCGCCAAGGTCTGCAAGGACTTCACGATGGCAGCCCCCGCAACATTCGAGACACGTGCTTATGGCTTCCCGGGGCTGAAGAAGAACTACAACTGCGAGCTCAAGGGCCTGCAGCCGTTCAACGACGGCGGCGGGAACCTCACGCTCCAGGCGCTGTTGGAGGACAAGGTCCAGGTGGCTGACATCTATACCACCACCCCGTCGATCGCTGACAATGACCTCGTGGTCCTGGAAGACCCCAAAAACAACTTCAAGGCCCAGCAGGTATTGCCGCTCTACAACAAGGCCAAAATGACGGACAAAGCCAAGGACGCACTCAACAACGTCTCCAAGATACTGACCACGGATGATTTGGTGGACCTCAACCGGGCAGTCAGCGGCGACCAGAAGCAAAGCCCCAAGGACGCCGCAGCCGCATGGCTGAAAGACAAGGGCATCGTTAAGTAGCGCTTGACGCAAACCGCGTACGACGGCGGTGACGGACCCGTGTGGGTCTGTCACCGCCGTCGCCGTATGTGTGAGTTAAGTCTCAGCTGAAGTCCATCACCGGTGTGGCATATTTGATGAATGGCGAATTTCAAGCAGTCCACCAAGCTTCATAATGTCCTTTACGACATCCGTGGACCGATTCTTCAGGCCGCCCAGCAGATGGAGGCAGAGGGTCACCGGATCCTCAAACTGAACATCGGAAACCCGGCTCCTTTTGGCTTTGAAGCGCCTGACGCCATTTTGGTGGACATGATCCGCCACCTGCCCAATGCCCAGGGCTACAGCGACTCCCGCGGTATTTTCTCGGCCCGAACGGCCGTCTCGCAGTACTACCAGACCCGCGGAATCCAGAACATCCACGTTGATGACATCTACCTCGGCAATGGGGTCAGCGAGCTCATCACCATGTCCCTCATGGCCCTGCTTGAAGATGGCGATGAAGTCCTGATCCCCACGCCGGACTATCCGCTGTGGACGGCTTCCGTTGCCTTGGCCGGTGGCCGGCCCGTGCACTACCTCTGTGATGAGGAGTGGGGTTGGCAACCTGATCTTGCGGACCTGGAGTCCAGGATCACGCCGCGGACCAAGGGCATCGTCGTGATCAATCCGAACAACCCCACGGGAGCCGTGTACCCCGAAGACACGCTCAAACAGATTGTTGCTTTGGCTGAAAAGCACGGCCTGGTCCTGTTTGCCGATGAAATTTACGAGAAGATCCTTTACGAAGACGCCGTCCACGTCAACCTTGCCGGACTGACCGGGGACGACGTTCTATGCCTGACGTTCAGTGGACTGTCCAAGGCCTACCGTGTTTGCGGCTACCGCGCTGGCTGGATGGCCATTTCGGGTCCCAAGAAGGATGCTGCCGACTACCTTGAGGGCATCAACCTGCTGGCCAATATGCGGTTGTGCGCAAACGTCCCGGCGCAGCATGCCATCCAGACGGCGCTGGGGGGCTACCAGAGCATCAACGATCTCATCCTCCCCGGTGGCAGGCTCCTTGAGCAGCGCAACAAGGCATACGATCTCCTGAACGCTATTCCGGGTGTCAGCACGCAGCAGGCCAGGGGTGCCCTCTACCTGTTCCCCAAACTGGATCCAGAGGTTTACCACATCCGGGACGATGAGAAGTTCGTCCTGGACCTGCTGAAGGAGCAGAAGATCCTGGTCTCCCACGGACGTGCCTTCAACTGGGTGCGGCCGGACCACTTCCGGATGGTGACGCTGCCCAACGTCAAGGATATTGAAGAGGCAATTGGCCGCATGGCGGACTTCCTGTCGAGGTACCCCGGGAACTAGCCTGTGGTCCATGGCCGCGTCACGAGGTCGCGTCAGGCAGAAAGGCAAGCCATGCCCGTTGCAGTTGAGTTCGCCGAGAGTCCAGCCAAGGTGCTGAAGGTTGGGCCAGGTTTTTCGTTGGCCAGCGTTGATCCCCAAGCCACGCCTGGCTACGCCGGAGCCAAGGCCGACGGCAAGTCATTGCTGGCTGAACAGGACGCCAGGCTCGCCGAACTGCAGGAAAAGCTCTTTGCAGAGGGGAAGTTCGGGAGCAACAAGCGGCTGCTGCTGATTCTTCAGGCCATGGACACTGCCGGCAAGGGTGGCATCGTCAGCCACGTTGTGGGGGCAATGGATCCGCAGGGCGTGCAGCTGAAGGCATTCAAGGCACCCACTGAGGAGGAAAAGTCGCACGACTTTCTGTGGCGGATCGAGAAAGAGTCACCTGCCGCTGGGATGGTGGGAGTCTTCGACCGCTCACACTATGAGGACGTCCTGATCCACCGCGTCCACGCATGGGCGGACGCCGCGGAATTGGAACGGCGCTACACCGCTATCAACGACTTCGAGTCCAGGCTGGCCCAGCAGGGAACCACCATCGTTAAGGTCATGCTCAACATCAGCCAGGATGAGCAGAAGAAGCGTCTCCTTGCGCGGCTTGATGATCCCAGCAAACACTGGAAATACAGCCGGGGCGATCTCGCGGAGCGGGCGTTCTGGGATGACTACATGGATGCCTACAACACGGCCTTTGAGAAGACATCCACGGACGTCGCCCCGTGGCACGTTGTTCCGGCGAACAAGAAGTGGTACGCCCGGATCGCCGTCCAGCAGTTGCTGTTGGACGCCTTGGAGGGCTTGTTCCTGGACTGGCCAAAGGCGGAGTTCGACGTCGCTGCGGAACGTGCCCTTGTTGAGGAATCCTGAGGTTGAGGAATCCTGAGCTTTAGCGCAACGAGCGGTAGGGGAGTCCTGGGCCGTTGAGGAATCCCTGGCGGTAAGGGCATGCTGGGCGGCGTAGCCGCCGTTGATCGTTGTGGGGTCCGTCAACGAGGCTAGTCTGTGCCGGCGGCAGCTCCGGCGTCGTTGGCGCCCCGGGCTGTTGCCAGGCGTTTGCGGGCGCCCTCAAGCCAGTCTTCGCAACGCTTTGCCAATGCCTCGCCGCGCTCCCATAGCGCCAGCGATTCCTCAAGGCTGGCGCCGCCTGCTTCCAATCGGCCCACCACCGCCACCAGTTGTTCCCGGGCTTCCTCGTAACTGAGGGAATCCAAGGATTCCGGTGAAGATGCTGCGGGAGTGTTCTCGGTCATGGTGGTCCTTCGCATTCGATGGTGAGTATATGTGCCGTGTAGATGCTGCTGCGAAATCAGTGCTCGGCGAGTTGTGCCTGGCCGGTGGAGACAGCCCTGAACCGGCCTTCTGCCACTCGGATGGCCAGCGTCGTGCCCTCCGGAGTCTGTTCCGGACTGCTGACTACCGTGTGTCCAGCTTGGTCTTCCCCGACGATCTGGACCACCGCGTAGCCGCGGTCCAAGGTCTTCTGCGGAGACAATGCCCGCACTTGGGCGCGCAGGTGGTGGACTTGGTCAAGCGCCCGGACCACTGCAGTACTGACGGCGGCATGAGACCTCCGCTGAAGGCGGGTGATGTCCTCGGACCGGGCTGCGACCATGGTGTCGGGTGTGGCAAGGACGGGCCGCGACCTCAAGGCATGGAGCCGGTCCGTCTCCCTGTCCACCATCCGGCCGATGCTTCGGCGAAGATGGTCCCGGGCCTGGCGGACCATGGCAAGTTCCTCGCTGACATCGGGGACTATGCGTTTCGCGGCGTCGGTGGGTGTCGAAGCCCTCAGGTCAGCCACGTCGTCCAGGATTGGACGATCTGCTTCGTGGCCAATGGCGCTAACCACTGGTGTTGTTGCTGAGGCCACAGCCCTGATCAGGTCCTCATTGCTGAACGGCAGAAGATCTTCCAACGCGCCACCACCCCTGGCAAGGACGATGACGTCCACGTGCGGGTCGGCATCCAAAGACCTGAGCGCGGCAATGATCTGGGCAACTGCCGTGTTGCCCTGGACGGCTACCTCGCGAACGTCGAACTCAACAGCCGGCCAGCGTAATGCCGCGTTACGGAGGACGTCCTTCTTGGCATCCGAGTCACGCCCGGTGATGAGTCCAATCCGGTGTGGGAGCAGTGGCAGCTTCCGTTTCCGGGAATCAGCGAACAGGCCTTCTGCGGCCAGGGCCTGACGCAGCCGCTCGATCCTGGCGAGGAGATCACCCAGGCCCACGGGCCGGATGTCCTTGACGGACATATTGAGGCGTCCGGTTTTGACCCAGAAGTCGGCCTTGACCAGGGCGACCACCCGGGAACCACGCTCAATGGGTACCTTCTGGCGATCGAGGACTGTGGACCATACGGATGCCGGCAATGAAATCTCAGCATCGACGTCCCGTAGCGTCAGGAAAGCATTTCCGCCTCGGCGGTTGAACTCAATGACCTGGCCTTCGATCCACGCCGCGGGCGCGCGCTCAATGTGGGCCTTCAGCTTCCGGGACAGCAACTGCAACGGCCAGGGATTATCCGGGCTGGTCTCCGCAGCGGTTCCTGGCAGCGTCGATTCCGGGGTCGCGTCAGCTGCCATGGGTGGTCCGTGCTTTTACCTGCATGTGTATATCCTCGCTAGCTGTGCGGCCGGGGGTCGAGGCCACTCGGTCCGTGCCACTCGGTCCGTGCCACTCGATCCGTGCCACTCGATCTTTGGGCCGGCCTTCCAACTCTATCCATAGCTTTAGCACTGGACCCGGACATTTTTCCTATCCTGTGGACAGACCTAGGATGGTGGCACTGGCCCCTTACCCCGAGGATGACTTTTGCGCAGTTTCATTTCCGCGGTGGCAGTGGTCCTTGCCTTGTTGCTCACGGCCGCCGCAGTTCCGGCTGCTTGGGCGGACGTCAACGTGGTCAAAGAGGACGGTTTCGTCCAGATGGCTGGCGCGTTGGGCAAAGATCCAGAGTTCCAAAGCCGCCTTGCTACAGCCGCAGTGGGGAACTTTGAGTCCTCCGTAGATCTTCCGGAGCCGCTCAAGTCGGTGGCTGCGGATGTCCTCAGAGGAGCTGCTTCCGGAATGCAGTCATGGCCCGAATACCCCAAAGCATGGGAGGAAACGGCCCGGAACAGTCATAGGTTGAACTTCGGAGGCGGTAAGCAGTCGGAGGAGACGGTATCGCATACAGCCCTGCTCCTGGACATCGGCCCCCTTGTCAGGCTCATCCGCGACCATTTGTCCTCAGCCAGCGGGCTACAGATTGAGGTCCCGGCGGAAAGCCTCGTGACCATGGGCGAGCCCTCGCAGAAGCTGCTCGTGGAACGGGTGGCGGCCTTCGCGCCGCTTTGGTGGCTCGCCGCCCTGGGTGCAATGGTGTCGGTGCTGTTGGCCGTCGCTGCAGCGCGTCGCCGCTCGATAGTATTTGTCTTCCTCGGACTCGGCGGTTTGGTGCTGGCTGCGCTGTGGTCGGCGATGGTTGACTGGGCTGGCGGACTGATGGGAAGCCTCTCCAGCGCCAATGGTGTTGCAGAGCTGTTCAAGCAGGAGTTCTTTTCGGCAGCCCGGACAGGCTTTGGTGATTGGATTGGTATCGCTGCTGTGGTGTCCGGTGGGTACCTGGCATTGGGTGTCATCGCTTGGATCCTGTCCGCGAGACGGCGGTCACCTTCTGCCAGCGACCAGGTGCCGGGCCGGTAGCATGGAGGGATGACCAGCACAGCAGTTTCCATTCCGATGCCCACGGTGCCCCGCAGACGGCGATCACCGGAAGAGGTTCAGGCGGCGGCCCCGGTTACTGGACCCAAGAAGGTTCTGCTGGCGGCTCCGCGTGGCTATTGTGCCGGCGTGGACAGGGCCGTCATTGCTGTCGAGAAAGCCTTGGAACATTACGGACCGCCCGTCTACGTCCGCAAGCAGATCGTCCACAACGTCCATGTCGTAAGCTCCCTCGAAGAGCAAGGCGCCATTTTCGTAGAAGAAACTGATGAGGTTCCTGAAGGCGCCTTGGTGATCTTCTCGGCCCACGGCGTTTCCCCTGCCGTAGTCCAGTCCGCCGAAGACCGCGGTCTTCGCACCATTGACGCTACCTGCCCGCTTGTCACCAAGGTCCACCGTGAAGCGGTGCGCTTCGCCAAGGAGGACTACGACATCCTGCTCATTGGCCACGAGGGCCATGAGGAAGTCGAAGGAACAGCCGGCGAGGCCCCGGAACACATTCAGATCATCAACGGCCCGCACGAGGTAGACAAAGTCACCGTGCGGAACCCGGAGAAGACCATCTGGCTCTCCCAGACCACGCTGAGCGTGGACGAGACCATGGAGACCGTCCGCCTGCTCAAGGACCGGTTCCCCACGTTGCAGGATCCGCCCAGCGACGATATCTGCTATGCCACCACCAACCGGCAGGTGGCCATTAAGAAAATCGCTCCGCAGGCTGACCTGGTCATTGTGGTGGGTTCGGCCAACTCGTCCAACTCGGTGCGCCTGGTTGAAGTGGCTCTCGAGTATGGGGCACGCACCTCGTACCGCGTGGACTTCGCGAATGAGGTGGATGAAAGTTGGTTCGAGGGCGTGGCAACAGTTGGTGTCACCTCCGGAGCTTCCGTCCCCGAAGTACTCGTCCAGGACGTTCTCCGGCTTTTGGCGGACTACGGCTATGGCGAAGTCCAGGAAGTTGTCACGGCCGAGGAAGACCTTCTCTTCTCTTTGCCGAAGGAACTACGGGCAACCCTGAAGAAGGCTGGCGACGTGACCCGGGCCCTCGGTGGCCGTGGGAACCGGCCTGCGTCCTAGACGTACTTGTCCTAGATGTGTTTAGCAGGCCCGCTGTGGCAGCCACCCGTTTGGGAAGCTCTCACAGCGGGCCTGTCCTGTTAAGGCGCAGATCCCTACGGCCGTAGGGATGTCTTAGGCCGTGGTCGTCTCCTAAGCCGCATCTCTTAAGCTGCAGACTCCTCGGAGTCCACTGCGAGCAGCTCGGGCGCGGCCAGAGCCCGGGGGACTGCTTCGACGGACATGGGCGTGGCCAGTCCGGCGTCGTCCATGGTGTTAAGTTTGCGGGCGGTGGGGAGTACCCGTGCCTCCAGCGTGCCGACCATCGCGTTATAGCGATCCACTGATGTCTTCAAGGAGCTTCCGAGCTTCCCGACATTCTCGCCCAGCGTGCCCATGCGTTCGTAAAGCTGTTTGGCCAGTTCGAAGAGTTCGTGTGCGCTGTCCGTCAAGACATCCTGCCGCCATGTGAAGGCCACCGACTTGAGTACGGCCAGCAGTGTTCCCGGCGAGGCCAGGACGACGTTGCGGGAAAGGGCATGCTCCAGCAACGCCGGATCGGCTTCAAGGGCTGAGGCCAAAATCGACTCCGCGGGAAGGAAACAGATAACGAGCTCCGGGGAGTTGCCGGGAATGTCCCAGTACTTCTTGGCCGCCAGGGCATCGATGTGGGCTTTGAGTGCCTTGGCATGCTGTGCCAGGAGGGTCTTGGAATCATGGTTGGCCGTTGACATGACCGTTTCACCCATCGAGCCTTCACCGTGCAGCTGTTCCTGCGCCGCCAAATATGAAGCCAGGGGGACCTTGGCATCCACTACGAGTTGCTTGCCGCCCGGTAATTGCACCACAAGGTCCGGACGCAGCGTGTTCTCGTTCCGGCCTGAGTGCACTTGCTCATGGAAATCCACGTGGCGGAGCATTCCGGAGGCTTCGACAACCCTGCGCAACTGAACCTCGCCCCATTGGCCGCGGGCGCTGTTGGACCGTAGTGCCGAAGCAAGGGCATGCGTGGACCGCAGAAGCTGTTCGTCGGACAGCTTGGCGTCCTGAAGTTGCTGGGCAAGTTGACCATATTGCTCGACCCGGTCGCGTTCAAGGAGCGAGACCTGCTGCTGTACGGCAGTGAGCTTTTCGGCCACGGGACCCAAGGCGCGCAGCACGCTGCCGTCTGAGGTCCTTGATTCACTCAGCTCACGGTTCTGTGCGAACAGAAGCCGGCGTTCGGCGTCGGCGGCTGCGAGCTGGGCGGTCACCTCCGAAAGGCGCGACGAAACGGCGTCGAAGTCCTGTTCCAAGCCGGCCGCCCGGCGTCGGAAGACTACATATGCCGTACTGAGTCCCACTGCCGCTCCGATCAGCAGCATGAGCAAAGCCAAAACCAATCCAAATCCATCCATGTGGCAACCCTGTCACAGGGGTACGACAGTTTTAGCCGACAGGGCCGTTGACGGCGTACTCTTGCGGTGCGAACAAGCGTGGGCATGGTTGCAACGGGTAGAATAAATGCTCGTGGCTCTTACTATTGGCATCGTCGGACTGCCCAACGTCGGCAAATCAACTCTTTTCAACGCACTGACCCGCAATCAGGTGCTTGCTGCGAACTATCCGTTCGCAACGATCGAACCGAACGTCGGTGTCGTTAACCTGCCGGATCCCCGGCTGGCCAAGCTGGCGGAGATCTTTGGTTCCCAGAAGCTGCTTCCCGCTCCTGTGTCCTTTGTGGACATCGCCGGCATCGTGAAGGGCGCCTCCGAGGGCGAAGGCCTGGGCAACAAGTTCCTGGCCAACATCCGCGAGGCACAGGCCATCGCTCAGGTCGTCCGCGTATTTGATGACCCCGACGTTATCCACGTCGACGGCAAGGTTGATCCGCGCTCCGACATGGAGACCATCAACACCGAGCTGATCCTGGCAGACCTTCAGACCATCGAAAACGCGATCCCTCGCATCGAAAAAGAAGTCAAGATCAAGAAGCGCGAAGCAGCCGAGCTCGTTGCCATCAAGGCGGCCCAGGCAGTTCTGGAACGCGGCGACACGATTTTCAGCTCGATCAAGAGCGACAAACTGGAGATGGAGCACCTCAAGGAGCTCGGACTTCTCACCGCGAAGCCCTTTATCTACGTCTTCAACGCCGATGAAGGCATTCTTGGCGATCCGGCAAAGCAGGAAGAATTGCGCGCCCTGGTTGCTCCTGCTGACGCAGTATTCCTGGACGCAAAGCTCGAATCCGACCTCGTGGAACTGGACGAGGAAGAAGCCCGCGAGATGCTGGAAATGAACGGCCAGAGCGAGTCCGGCCTGGACCAGCTGGCCCGCGTTGGATTCCACACCCTTGGCCTGCAGACCTACCTCACCGCCGGTCCCAAGGAAACCCGGGCCTGGACCATTCGCCAGGGCGACACCGCGCCCCAAGCCGCTGGCGTGATCCACTCTGACTTCCAGCGTGGCTTCATCAAGGCCGAGGTTGTCTCCTTCGATGACCTGATCGACGCCGGTTCCATGGCTGAGGCAAAGTCCCGAGGCAAGGTCCGCATCGAAGGCAAAGAGTACGTCATGGCCGACGGCGATGTGGTGGAGTTCCGGTTTAACGTCTAAAACCAGGACGCTGCCCGGCTAGCGAGATTCTCAAGGGCCCCGGTTCAGAACATGAACCGGGGCTCTTTTTTTGCGCCTAAAACGGCTTGTCCTGCTGTCAGACAGCGAATATTACCACCGAGTAGCTTTTGACTTGAAATTCCCGCCAGTTTAGGCATCTGGAGGTTGCGGAACGGTTACAGTTTGGCCAGCGAGTCCCAACATCTGGACACAATGTGGGTAGGCTTACACACACATGTAGGCAACGTCACAGTAGGAAAGCTGTGTCCGCGCCTGGGGGTCATCACAAATTACCCCTGATCAACTCCACGACTCATAGGAGGCGGAATGCGTTTCTCGCGCACTTCCAAAGCTCTAGGCGTAGCGGCAATAATCGCCCTCGCAGTGACCGGTTGCGGCGGTGGCTCCGGCAGCAACACGAACAGCTCTGCCGCAGCCGACCCCAACAAGGTCATCACCGCATACAGCAACGAACCGCAGCACCCGCTGCTTCCCGCAAACACCAACGAGGTGTACGGCGGCCGCGTTGTCGAGCTGCTGTTCGAAGGCCTCCGCGCCTACGATGCCAGCGGCAAGCCGGTCAACGCGCTGGCCGAATCCATTGACACCACGGACTCGCAGAACTGGACCATCAAAGTTAAGTCCGGTGCCAAGTTCACGAATGGCGAGGAAATCACAGCCAAGACGTTCGTTGACTCCTGGAACTTTGCAGCGCTGAGCACCAACCTCCAGAACAACGGCTTCTTCTTCGAGTCCATCGAAGGCTATGCCGATGTCAGCGCCGTGAATGAAACCACCGGGGCCGACGGCAAGAAGACCTCCACTCCAGCACCGAAGGCTCAGACGATGTCCGGTCTGGCAGCCAAAGACGACCAGACTATTACGGTGAAGCTGTCCCAGCCTGAGGCTGACTGGTCACTGCGTCTGGGCTACTCCGCCTTCTACCCGCTGCCCTCCGCTGCTCTCAAAGACCCGAAGACTTTCGGTGAAAACCCGGTTGGCAACGGCCCCTACAAGTTCGCCAAGGATGGTTCCTGGGTACACGACCAGTCAATCTCGCTGGTCAAGAACCCTGACTACAACGGTCCGCGAGCTGCCAAGAACGGTGGCGTGACCTTCAAGTTCTACACGGACCCGGGTCCCGCTTACACGGATCTCCAGGCGGACAACCTTGACGTCACCGACGTCCTGCCATCGAACGCACTGAAGACGTACACCACGGACTTTCAGGATCGTAACTCCACCAAGCCGGTTGCCAACAACTCCACCCTGAACATTCCGGGTTACAACCCGAACTTCCAGGGCGAAGCAGGCAAGCTGCGCCGCCAGGCGCTGTCCCACGCCATCAACCGTGAGGAGATCACCAAGGTCATCTTCAACGGCACCCGCACCCCTGCCACTGAATTCACGGCACCCGTGCTGGATGGCTACAGCGACAAGATCCCGGGCAACGATGTTCTGAAGTTCGATGTCCAGAAGGCTAAAGACCTTTGGGCGCAGGCTGAAAAGATCCAGCCATACGATGCTTCCAAGCCGCTCCAGATTGCTTCCAACACCGATGGTGGCAACAAGGAATGGATCGACGCCGTGGCCAACGGCTTCAAGAACAACCTCGGAATCCAAGCCGAAATCCAGCCGTTCGCGAAGTTCGCTGAAGTCCTGGACCTGCGCAAGTCCCAGTCACTCCCGGGCCTGACCCGCTCTGGCTGGCAGGGTGACTACCCGTCGCTCTATAACTTCCTTGGACCGGTGTGGGCAACCAACGCATCGTCGAACTACGAGAAGTACTCGAACCCGGAGTTCGACAAACTGCTCAAGGAAGGCCTTGCGGCCAAGACGCCTCAAGACGCCAATACCAAGTTCAACAAGGCACAGGAAATCCTGTTCCAGGATCTCCCCGGCCTGCCCCTGTGGTACCTGAACCGTCCGATTGTGTGGAGCAACAACGTTGTGAAGGCCGAGACCGGCTGGAACGGCGGAATCCTCTACTACAACATCGAGGCCAAGTAGTCCTCAGGATCTGAACTTGCCGTGAGGCATGGGGGCCCGGCCATCGTGCCGGGCCCCCAATTGCTTGCTTCGGCAGGAAGGCAAACATGACACACCTACAACCGTCCATAGAGAGCGGGGTGAACCGTGGTCCGCTACATTCTGCGTAGGCTCCTCCAGGTGATTCCCGTCTTCCTGGGAACCACACTCCTTGTCTACTACATGGTGTTCGCCCTTCCCGGTGACCCCATCGCAGCGCTCTTCGGCGATCGCCAACCTCCTCAGAGCGTCATCGACGCACTGAGGAACCAGTACAACCTTGACCAGCCGTTCTGGGTGCAGTACGGGATCTTCCTGAAGAACCTGTTCACCTTCAACCTCGGCGTTGACTTTACGCAACAACCCATTGCAGCTTCGCTTGCAAGGGCATTCCCGGTGACCGCGATGCTCGCTGTTGAAGCACTTATTATCCAGGCCGTCTTCGGCATCGCGTTCGGCGTTTTCGCCGGTCTGCGCAAGGGTAAGCTCTTTGACTCCACCGTCCTGGTCGCCTCACTGGTGGTCATTGCTGTTCCCACGTTCGTCCTCGGCTTTGTCTTCCAGCTCGTGTTCGGTGTCCAGCTTGGCTGGGCAAAACCGACCGTTGGGGCCAACGCCGACTGGGGCAACCTGATCCTGCCCGCAGTGGTCCTGGGCCTGGTCTCGTTCGCGTACGTGCTGCGCCTGACCCGTGCATCAGTCAGCGAAAACATGAACGCCGACTATGTGCGGACTGCAACGGCCAAGGGACTTTCCCGCCCGCGCGTCGTGATGGCGCACATTCTGAGGAACTCGCTGATTCCAGTGGTGACCTATCTCGGTGCGAACCTCGGTGGCCTCATGGGCGGTGCAATTGTCACCGAAGGTATCTTCAACGTCCCGGGAGTTGGCAACAAGCTTTTCCAAGCCATTCAGCGCAGCGAAGGCCCCACCATCGTTGTGATCGTCAGTGTCCTTGTTCTTGTCTTTGTTGTCACCAATCTCCTGGTTGACCTCCTGTACGCCTGGCTTGACCCGAGGATCCGCTATGACCAGTAACACCGAACACTTCGTCGCCCCAATCGATGAGACTCCGCTGCAGGCCACGGACACCGTCAAGCTTGAACAGGCGCCCCTCAGCCTTTGGGCCGATGCCTGGCGCAAGCTGCGCCGGCGCCCGCTGTTCATTATCTCTGCGCTGCTGATCCTTCTGTTGACGACCGTCGCACTTTTCCCGGGCCTGTTTACGAGCGTTGCGCCCGACAACGACTGTCAGTTGGCCAACTCGGAGGCAGGACCCACTTCCGGACACCCGCTCGGTTTCACGCTGCAAGGCTGTGACGTCTATTCGCGTGTCATCCATGGCACGCAAGCTTCACTGTCCGTGGGTGTCCTGTCTGTGCTCTGCGTGATCGTCATCGGTGTGACCCTGGGTGCACTGGCCGGATACTACGGCGGCTGGCTCGATGCTGTACTGGCCCGTTTGGGTGACATCTTTTTCGCCCTCCCCATCATCTTGGGCGCCCTCGTCATCACGCAGCTGCCGTTCTTCCGGGAAAACAGGGGCGTCTGGACCGTCGTCATCACCATATCCATGCTGGCGTGGCCCCAGATGGCACGAATCACCAGAGGGGCCGTCATCGAGGTACGCAACGCGGACTTCGTTACGGCGGCCCGGTCTCTCGGTGTTTCCAAATTCGGGGCGCTGGTCAAGCACGCCTTGCCAAATGCCCTGGCTCCGGTAATTGTTCTGGCCACGCTGGAACTTGGCGTATTCATCGTCCTGGAAGCGACATTGTCCTTCCTTGGCGTCGGGCTGCCTACCAGCGTGATGTCGTGGGGTAACGACATTTCAGCGGCCAATGCCTCTATTCGAACCAACCCCGGAATCCTGCTCTATCCGGCAGCCGCCCTGTCCATCACCGTCCTGAGCTTCATCATGCTTGGCGACGCCGTTCGCGATGCTCTTGATCCCAAGAGCCGTCAGCGCTAAGGAGGCGAACATGGCTTCTGCCAACGTAAGAATCAATGAAGTCACGGCACAGGTACGGCCAATCCTGGAAATCAAGGATCTGGCCATCACCTTCAAGACTGGCTCGGGTGAAGTGAAGGCCGTCAAAAACGCCCACTTAACCATCATGCCCGGCGAAACCGTCGCGATTGTCGGGGAGTCCGGTTCAGGAAAGTCGACGACGGCCCTGGCTGCCATCGGCTTGTTGCCGAACAATGGACGCGTCTCGGGTGGGCAGATTCTGCTGGATGGCGAGGATATCTCCCATGCACCTGAAAGGCGCATGATTGAGCTCCGCGGTAGCCACATCGGTATGGTTCCCCAGGACCCAATGTCCAACCTCAATCCCGTATGGAAGATCGGTTACCAGGTTCGCGAGACCCTCAAGGCCAACGGTCGTCCGGACGGACCCGAAGACGTCGCCCGCGTTTTGGCGGAGGCGGGTCTTCCGGATGCTGCGCGGCGAGCCAAGCAGTATCCGCACGAGTTCTCCGGCGGTATGCGGCAGCGGGCTCTTATCGCTATCGGTCTGAGTTGCCAGCCCAAGCTCTTGATTGCGGATGAGCCTACCTCGGCATTGGACGTCACCGTCCAGCGCAAAATCCTGGATCACTTGGACAAAATGACTACAGAGCTCGGTACATCGGTGCTGCTCATCACGCACGACCTCGGCCTTGCTGCCGAGCGCGCGGACAAAGTAGTCGTGATGTACCAGGGCAACGTTGTGGAGGCGGGTCCTTCACTGGAACTGCTGCAAAACCCGCAGCACCCCTACACGAAGCGCCTCGTGGAATCGGCGCCCTCGCTCGCCTCCCGCCGCATTCAGGTAGCGAAGGAGCTGGGCGTGGAGGCCAGCGACCTCTTGGCGCCTGTCGCGGCAATTAAGAAGCATGCAACGGACGAGGTCCTCCAGATCCGGAACCTGCGCAAGATCTACAAGCTCCGGCAGGGCCTGGGCAAGACCTCGGACTTCGCTGCTGTGGACGACATCAGCTTCAGCGTCAAACGCGGAACCACCACGGCGATCGTGGGGGAGTCGGGTTCAGGTAAATCCACCGTGGCCAAGATGGTCCTTCAACTTGAGAAGCCCACCGAGGGCCAGATTGTGTTCGACGGCGTCGACACGGCTGGACTCAAAGGTAAGGACCTCTTCAAGTTCCGGCGCCGCGTCCAGCCGATTTTCCAGGATCCCTACGGCTCCCTGGACCCGATGTACAACATCTTCCGAACCATCGAAGAGCCTCTGCGGGTACACAAGATCGGAAATGCGGCTAGCCGCGAGAAGAAGGTTCGCGAGCTGTTGGACCAAGTGGCTTTGCCGCAGTCCATGATGCAGAGGTATCCGAATGAGCTCTCTGGTGGGCAGCGCCAGCGTATTGCCATTGCCCGTGCGTTGGCCCTGGACCCCGAAGTGATCATCTGTGATGAGGCCGTTTCGGCCTTGGACGTCCTGGTCCAGGCCCAGGTGCTGAACCTTCTGGCGGATCTCCAGGACAACCTCGGCTTGACGTATTTGTTCATCACCCACGACCTCGCCGTCGTGCGCCAGATCGCTGACCACGTCTGCGTCATGGAAAAGGGCCAGCTCGTGGAAACGGGCAGCACGGACGATGTCTTCGACAACCCGCGCGAGGCCTACACGCAGGCCCTGTTGGATGCCATTCCTGGCGGTTCGCTGCTGCTGCCGCCCGCGGTGGCCTGATCGGCGTCGTCTCTCTGCTGACGAGACACCGTAAGAGCCGGTGGTTCCCACATGTGGGAACCACCGGCTCTTGCCGTTAAGCACTCGTTGTTAGGGCTGCTCTGCGTGCCAAATCACCCATAAAGGGCGCAAAGCAGGCCCCGCAACGGTCGTTATTGGGGTGAAACAGACGAATCCTTGTCCGGGCGGGCTGTGAGGCCAAGTGCGGTCAACTCCCGCGCCAGAACGCTGCCCAGCTTCGCGTGTCCGGAGGGCTTCATATGGACGCCGTCCTGTAGGTCGGCAACGGCATCGTAACGGGTCAACCAATCGCCCGTGCTGACAAATGGAATGGCGTGCTTGGCGGCGATGCGGCCCAAAAGTGCGTCCACCTCTGAACGGCGGCCACCACCGTTGTCGGCTCCGCGGGCCAACGTTCCGATCATTGCGAGCCCGGCGCCGGGATAGCGTTTCTTGAGCGCGGCGAGGAGGCGGTCGGCGTTACTGGTGATTTGGGCGTCTGTGGCCTTTTGGGTGGCGTCATTGCCGCCACCCTGGACCACGATCAGCGGCGGATCACCGTAGGGGAGCAGCCAGTCCCCCCGCTGCAGGGCGTCGATATAATTCCCTGTCTTGCCGTTGGAGGCCACAAAGCCCGTGCCACCCATGCCGACCACGTGCAATTTGTACCCAAGCGCCGAGATTCCCCTTTGCGGCCATGAGTCTTTTGGCATGGCCTGGGAGTCGCCAATCAACACGGCCGTGTGGCGCACATCGGCAAGGACCACTTCGTCGCGGCCGTTCGCGGGATTCCTGTAAAGCGAGCCCACTGGCAGGTCCAGGGCGCTCGGAGCGGGTGCCACCCGTAGGGGTTTGTCTGCCGCTGACGTCTCCGCAGGCACGGGCGCGGCTGAGCGCGAGGGGGCGGATTGTGGGGTTGCTTGGTTTGGTCCGCAGCCGACCACCAGAACGCCAACGGCGATCAAGGGTGCGAGCAGGCGGAACGCGGCCGAGGCTTTGCGCATCGTTGGTCTCCGTATGGCACTGGTTCTGCAGCAATCATGGGGCACAGGGAGCAGAAAATCCAGCATCTGGACTGCCGGTTACTAAAGCGTGATGTGCTGTGATCGACGCCACAACCGAGGGTTAAATGGCTTGCTTTTTAGGCTGATAAATGCAACTGCGTTTAGACTTGCTGTAGGTGCCCTGTGTCCCGGGGTCTTTTCGTTGTGTGTTCCGATCACGTGATCAGGTATGCGCGCGGATAAAAACAACTGACTTCACCACTGAAACGAGTCATAAACGCATGTCTGAAACCATCACCAACACTGCGTCGCGGAGCGATCTGCGCAACGTCGCGATCGTCGCACACGTTGACCACGGTAAGACCACCCTGGTCGACGCCATGCTCAAGCAGACCAACTCCTTCGCTTCCCACGGTGAGGTTGAGGACCGCGTCATGGACTCCGGTGACCTGGAGCGCGAAAAGGGCATTACGATCCTCGCCAAAAACACCACGGTTGCCTACAACGGCCCGTCGTCCAACGGCGAAACCATCACCATCAACGTCATCGACACCCCCGGCCACGCCGACTTCGGTGGCGAGGTTGAGCGCGGTCTTTCCATGGTCGACGGCGTTGTCCTGCTGGTCGACTCCTCCGAAGGCCCGCTTCCCCAGACCCGTTTCGTGTTGCGCAAGGCCCTTGCTGCGCACCTTCCGGTGATCCTCCTGGTCAACAAGACGGACCGTCCCGACGCCCGCATCGACGAAGTTGTCCACGAGTCCATGGACCTGCTCCTGGGCCTGGCTTCGGACCTCGCAGACGAAGTTCCGGACCTGGACCTGGACAAGGTCCTTGAGGTTCCGGTTGTCTACGCTGCTGCCAAGGTTGGCCGCGCCTCCCTGGACCAGCCGGACAACGGCTCCGCCCCGGAGAACGAGGACCTTGAGCCGCTTTTCAAGACCATCATCGAGCACATCCCGGCTCCCACATACAACCCGGATGGCGTGCTTCAGGCACACGTGACCAACCTGGACGCCTCGCCGTTCCTTGGCCGCCTCGCCCTGCTCCGGATCTACAACGGCACGCTCCGCAAGGGCCAGACCGTAGCCTGGGCCCGCGCCAACGGTGAACTCAAGAACGTCAAGATCACCGAACTCCTGGCCACCAAGGCACTGACCCGCGTTCCTACCGAGTCGGCCGGTCCGGGTGAGATTGTTGCCGTAGCAGGTATCGAGGAAATCACCATCGGTGAAACCCTTACGGACGCCGAGAACCCGCAGCCGCTGCCGCTGATCACTGTGGATGATCCTGCGATCTCCATGACCATCGGTATCAACACCTCGCCCCTGGCTGGTAAGGTCAAGGGCGCCAAGGTTACTGCCCGCCAGGTGAAGGATCGCCTGGACAAGGAACTGATCGGTAACGTCTCCATCAAGGTTCTGCCCACCGAGCGTCCCGACGCTTGGGAAGTACAGGGCCGTGGCGAGCTCGCCCTGGCGATCCTCGTTGAGCAGATGCGCCGCGAAGGCTTCGAACTGACCGTTGGCAAGCCGCAGGTAGTCACCAAGACCATCGACGGCAAGATCCACGAGCCGATGGAACACATGACCATCGACGTCCCCGAAGAGTACCTCGGTGCCGTGACGCAGCTAATGGCCGCCCGCAAGGGCCGCATGACCAACATGGCCAACCACGGCACAGGCTGGTGCCGCATGGAATTCATCGTTCCGGCCCGTGGCCTGATCGGTTTCCGCACCAAGTTCCTCACCGACACCCGCGGTGCCGGTATCGCGGCCTCCATCTCCGAGGGCTACGAGCCGTGGGCCGGTCCCATCGAATACCGCACCAACGGTTCGATGGTTGCCGACCGCGCGGGCGTCGTCACGCCGTTCGCCATGATCAACCTGCAGGAGCGCGGTTCCTTCTTCGTGAAGCCCACCTCCGAGGTTTACGAAGGCATGATCGTGGGCGAGAACTCACGCGCCGACGACATGGACGTCAACATCACCAAGGAAAAGAAGCTCACCAACATGCGTGCTGCTTCCTCGGACACCTTCGAGAACCTGACGCCGCCGCGCGATCTGACGCTTGAGGAGTCCCTCGAATTCGCCCGTGAAGACGAGTGTGTTGAGGTGACGCCGGAGGACATCCGTATCCGCAAGGTCATCCTCGATTCCAACGAGCGTGCCAAGGCCAACCGCGCCCGCGCCAAGGCATAGTCCCGCCCGGTCGAATCCGGCTGGACCAGCGGCATGAACAAGGGAGTCGTCAGTACGGCCCGTGGCATCGCCACGGCCGTGCCGGCGGCTCTTTTTGTTGCTGCGGCAGGCACGGCATTGCACCGGCAAGCGGTGGTGCTGTCCGGCGTCGACGTCCCCTGGGGCGTCGGGGCAGCGCTCTTGATGCTTGCGTCGGTCCAGTTGTGGCTGGCGGCGTGGTCGGCTTCAGTTATTCCGACGGCGGTAGCTGGCGTAGTGGCATACGCCGGCGTCGGTGCGTTGTCGTCCGGGGGACCCAGCAAACAGTTGTTGCTGGGCGACGCCGTGGGCAACATCTGGGTATTTGGCATTGCAGTGGTCACGTTGATCATGCTTGTGGTAGCCAGTCGGCTACGGATGCGCTGGCGGAGCGCTTTTCAAGTCGCAGCTGCTAACGCTGCCCGCGCCGGGGCGGCGGAGGAGGAACTTCCTTCGCCGCGATGACCAACTCAAGCGGAATTTCGACGTCGGATGCCCGGGTGCGTACGGTGCAGCTGCTTTCCGTGGTGGTCACGAGATACCCCAGCGCGTCTGTCAGACCGTCCTGAATCCTGTAGCGGACCACCACCCGAATGCCCGGTTGGGCTTTGAGCAGGAATTCTCGAGGTGGCAAATACGGGGGAGTCACCGTTTCATACTAAGACGCGAGCTAGGTTGGCGTCATAGCACTGTTGGATAATAGGCTGAGAAGTTGAGTGTCCGGCATGCTGCCGGTCGTATTACCCCGGCCAAGACCGGGACAAACCGTGGAGAGGTCTGGGACGTGACGTACGTAATCGCGCAGCCGTGTGTAGATGTCAAGGACAAGGCATGTATCGAAGAATGCCCTGTTGACTGCATTTACGAAGGTGAGCGTTCCCTCTACATCCACCCCGATGAATGCGTCGACTGTGGTGCCTGCGAACCCGTATGCCCTGTGGAAGCCATCTACTACGAGGATGACACCCCGGAAGAGTGGGCCGACTACTACAAGGCCAACGTCGAATTCTTTGACGACCTCGGTTCGCCGGGTGGCGCTGCGAAGATCGGCAACACCGGCAAGGACCACCCGTTCATTGCCGCGCTGCCCCCGCAGAACCAAGACCACTAAGGGCGGTTGCTTCCTTGATTTCCGCGGCACCGGCCTTTGGCCTTAACCTGCCCGACTACCCGTGGGAGGCAATGGCGCCGTATGTCGCCACAGCCGCCAAGCACCCCGGGGGAGTGGTTAACCTGTCCATTGGGACGCCGGTCGACCCCACTCCCGGACTGATCCGGGACGCGCTGGCTTCGGCGTCGGATGCCCACGGCTACCCAACTGTGCATGGCACCGAAGCCTTGCGGCAGGCTGTCGTGGATTGGTTTGCCGCCCGCCGCGGCGTCATGGGCTTGAATCCTCGGGACGTCATGCCCACAGTTGGTTCCAAGGAATTGGTGGCCTGGTTGCCCTTCCTTCTCGGACTGGGCTCCGGTGATGTGGTGGTACGGCCGACCGTTGCCTACCCCACCTATGACATCGGCGCGATGCTGGCAGGAGCCACAGCCGTAGCGGCGGATAGCTTGGACGAATTGGATGCCGCCACGCGGGCCAGGGTTCGCCTGGTGTGGATCAACTCGCCAGGCAATCCCACGGGCAGCGTCCGGAGCGTCGAATCGCTGCGGGACATCGTCAGCCAGGCACGCGAAGTCGGCGCCGTTGTGGCCTCCGACGAATGTTATGCGGAGCTGGGCTGGGGCGAGTGGGATGTCCAGCGCGGGGGAGAAGCTGTTCCGAGCATCCTGGACCCGCGGGTCTCCGGTGGTTCTACCGATGGCCTGCTCTGTGTCTACTCCCTGAGTAAGCAGTCAAACCTCGCTGGCTATCGCGCCGCGTTTGTTGCTGGTGACTCCGCAATTATGGCCAACCTCGTGAACAGCCGGAAGCACGCAGGGATGATCGTGCCCTATCCTGTGCAGGAGGCGATGCGCGTCGCCTTGGGCGATTCGGGCCACGTAGTTGCCCAGAAGGATCTCTATCGCGGGCGCCGCGAGAGGATCGTTCCGGCCCTTGAGAAGTTCGGATTGCAGATCCATGAGTCCAAGGCCGGCCTTTATCTATGGTCCACGGCCGGTGAAGCTACGTGGGACACGGTGGCCCGTTTTGCTGAGCTTGGGATCGTCGTGGGTCCTGGCGTCTTCTACGGCGATGCCGGCAACGGCTTCGTCCGGGTGGCACTTACCGGCAGCGATGAACGCATTGACGCAGCCGTGGAGAGGTTAAGCGCAAGCTCATAACAATGCTGTGACTTGTGCCACAAGTCGCGTCATTCCGCCAGTAACCGGACGGAACGGATTAGTTCCGGAGGGTTACTGGCGGTAGCTTTTTAACTGACTATCAATGGTGGCCTTCAATAAGAAAGCACTGCGGTCGTTGGAGCCCTGCAACAGTGGGGCCGAAGACGGCGTCACCAGAAGTTGGTTGGACAAGCGTTCTATAGAGGCCCAGAGGCCTCATGAAGGGGACTCCATGACTGAGACCACCAGCGCGACACTGCGCCATGCCGGCGGCGAACTCGAACTGCCGCGCATCCAGGTTGTAGAAGGAAACGAAGGTTATGACGTTTCCAAGCTGCTGAAGCAGACGGGCGCCGTTGCCTATGACCCCGGCTTCATGAACACAGCGGCCACTACCTCGGCCATCACGTACATCGACGGCGACGCAGGCATCCTGCGCTACCGCGGGTACCCGATCGAGCAGCTCGCCCAGCACTCGAGCTTCCTTGAAGTTTCCTACCTGCTGATCTACGGCAACCTCCCTACTCCCACGGAGCTGGAAGAGTTCGATCAGCGCATCCGGCGCCACACGCTCCTGCACGAGGAACTGAAGGGCTTCTTCGGCGGATTCCCGCGCGACGCCCACCCTATGCCGGTGCTTTCCTCGGCGGTTTCGGCGTTGTCCACGTTCTACCAGGACTCGTTGGATCCCTTCAACGCGGAGCACGTGGAAGTTTCCACCATCCGCCTCATGGCCAAGCTGCCGGTTATTGCCGCTTACGCCCACAAGAAGTCCATCGGCCAGCCGATGCTCTACCCGGACAACTCCATGAACCTCGTGGAAAACTTCCTGCGCCTGAGCTTCGGCCTCCCGGCCGAGCAGTACGAGCTGGACCCCGTTGTGGTCAAGGCATTGGACCTGCTGCTGATCCTGCACGCTGACCACGAGCAGAACTGTTCCACCTCCACCGTCCGCTTGGTAGGTTCCTCCAACGCGAACCTCTTTGCCTCGGTGTCTGCTGGCATCAACGCCCTCTTCGGTCCCGCCCACGGTGGCGCCAACGAGGCCGTCCTGAAGATGCTCCGCCAGATCCAGGCCGACGGCATCAAGCCCGAGGACTACATGGAGAAGGTCAAGAACAAGGAAGACGGCGTCCGCCTCATGGGCTTCGGGCACCGCGTCTACAAAAACTACGATCCCCGGGCCAAGATCATCAAGGCAACGGCCCACGAGGTCCTCGGCAAGCTCGGCGGCAACGACGAACTGCTGGACATCGCCATGCGCCTTGAAGAGAAGGCCCTCGCCGACGACTACTTCATCCAGCGCAAGCTGTACCCGAACGTCGACTTCTACACCGGCCTCATCTACAAGGCCATGGGCTTCCCGGAGAAGATGTTCACCGTCCTCTTCGCCATCGGCCGCCTCCCGGGCTGGATTGCCCAGTGGCGCGAAATGATCAACGATCCCCAGACCAAGATCGGCCGCCCGCGGCAGCTCTACACAGGGGAGCCGGAGCGCAACTACCCGGCCAACTAACAACCGGCCAAATATCGACGGCGGCCGCCCACCTCGCGCGAGGTGGCGGCCGCCGTCGTTGGTCGCGTGGCTTCTTTGCCGACTAGGCGTTGCCAGCCGTTGCGGGTTCCGCGGCGTTGTACCCGTAAGGGTTATTCTTCTGCCAGCGCCAGTGGTCCTCGCACATCTGGTCCACAGTCTTCGTGGTGGACCACCCCAGGTCCGCGAGGGCAGACGAGGCGTCGGCCCAGAAAGCGGGAAGATCGCCGGCACGGCGGCCCGTGATCTCGTAGGGCAGTTCATGTCCCACGGCCTTTTCGAAGGACCGCAGTACCTCCAGGACGGAGGAGCCCTTGCCGGAGCCAAGATTCCAACGGCGGACCCCCGCGCGCTCTGCAATGAAGTTCAGCGCGGCCACGTGGCCTTCTGCGAGATCCACCACGTGGATGTAGTCGCGCTGCGCCGTTCCATCGGGAGTGTCATAGTCGCCACCGAAAACCATCAGCTTCTCGCGGCGCCCCACGGCAACCTGGGCGATGAACGGAACGAGGTTGTTGGGGATGCCCTGTGGGTCCTCACCGATGCGGCCGGACGGGTGGGCCCCAACCGGGTTGAAGTAGCGCAGCAGTGCGATATGCCAGCGATCGTCAGCGTTGCCAAGATCCGAGAGGATGTCCTCGATCTGTTCCTTGGTGCGGCCGTAAGGGTTGTTGGCACCGATTTCCATCTTCTCGATGTACGGAATCGGATTGTGCTCGCCATAAACCGTGGCGGAGGAGCTAAAGACGATGGAACGGACGTTGTGCTTGTCCATGGCGCGGAGCAGGTTCAGGGTGCCCACGATGTTGTTGTAGTAGTACGCCAAGGGCTCCTGGACGGATTCGCCCACGGCCTTGAGTCCCGCGAAGTGGATCACGGCGTCGATCTGGTGCTGGTCGAACACCGCCTCGACGGCGGGTTCGTCCACCAGGTCCACCTTGTGGAAGGCTGCTGTCTTGCCAGTGAGCTCGGAAACCCTCCGCAGGGATTCTTCGCTGGAGTTCACGAGGTTATCGAGCACGACGACGTCATGGCCGGCTTCCTGAAGGGACAGAACGGTGTGCGAACCGATATAGCCGGTGCCACCCGTGACAAGAATTTTCATGATGTCTACGCTATCGGAAATCGGAGCCACGCCGCTCAGTGTTGAGTGGTGTTGAAGCACGTTCGTGCTAAAAAATACTGGTGCCCAAAATTGTTGATGCCGAAGCCCGGCGCCAGGAAGTTGTTCAAGCCGTCTTCAGGATCATCGCAAGCGACGGTTTGGAGCGGGCATCTCTTCGCGAAGTAGCTGATGAAGCAGGGCTGGCAGTGGGTTCGGTACGGCACTACTTTGCCAGCAGCGACGAGCTCTTGACCTTCTCCTTTGCTGCCGTGATCGACCGTATCAGTGGCCGGCTCGAATCAGCCTTGCTCGCAGTGGAGGACGAAGCCCCCGGCAGCCCGGAACAGCACTCTGCAGTCTTGAACCTCCTGGGCCAGTTCCTTCCTTTGGATGAGGAACTCGCTGTGGATGCCTGCGTTTGGATGGCCTTCCGCCACGCTGCCCGGATTAATCCCGTCTTGGCTGCCGAGGCCGAGCGCAGCCACCGCGCAGTGGCTGCCATTGTGGGACGCCTCATCGTCCTGTTGAGCCCCGGCGAAGCCGAAGTGCGGCAAAGCCTCGTCACGGAGGCTGAAAGGCTCCTGGCCACCATGGACGGGCTTTGCATGCACGCCCTGCTCCAGCCTGAGTGGATGACTGCCGAGATGTGCAGCGACGTCCTCACAGCGCACCTCGCCGCCTTCGAACCGATGCAGGCCGCGCGATAGGGGGTCCCTGCCCGCCATCGTCGGCCCGGCAAGCAGTGCCTCCCGCACCGTTACCGTAGGAAGCCAACGGGAATAGACTGGGACATGTCGGGAACCTGCCAAGGGAGGAAATCGGATGCATGAGTCAGGCGGCCCGGGATGGCGCATTACCATGGACACGTCCGGGCCGATGCTCATCGCCCTGTACTTGCGCGACGTAGCTGGACTCGACGGTGCCGGAAAACCGTTACTTTCGCACGCTGCTCCCAAGGTCCGCCAAGCCGACCATAGCCACCTCACTTCGGATGTCGGTGGGATTCAGGCCCTCAAAACCGAGTGGGAGGCCTGGTGGGAGAAGCTCGTGAAGACTTATCCCAACCCTGCGCTTGAGCTCGCGCCACCCAGTTTCAAGGCGTTCGGCAATTCCCCTGCCCTCCAACGCGTCCTGCAGGCACACTTTGGCTCCGCCTTGGGGTGGGCAACGGACAGGATCGACGAATACGCGAAGATCGAGGCAGAGCGCGAAGCCAATGGGATCACGGAAGTCCTGAACGAGATGGTGGAGGACAGGCTCCTTGAAGTCGGCCGCAGCTCCAGGGACTTTGATCTCACCATCATCGAGTTGCCGCTCAACGAACCGCGCGCATGGTACTTGGAGCCCAGCACCATGATCATGAGCCACAGACTGCTTTCCGAGCCTGATGTCTTCCGCAGTTACGTCCAGCCTGTAGTGGAGATGCTCGCCTGAAGAGGCCAAACGGCAGAAACGGTCGCCGACGTCAGGTCGCGGGTGCCGAGACCGTGATGGTCAACGACTCCGACGGCGCCGCGGAAGCGATCCAGCCGTTGCGTTTTTCCCTGTTCCACGTCTGTCCGCCGACATCCACTTGCGTGATGGAGAGGGACTTGGCGTTTGCCACTGCCCAATGGGCAATTGCCCAGGCTTGCGTGCCAGTCATATCCAGGTGCACCGAGCGGCCCTGAACAGTGGCTGGCTGGGTGCCAAACGCCGTCGTCAGTTCCTCCACGACGGCGGCAGGGTCACCGGCTGCTTCAGGCATCCGGAGTTCGCAGGTCAGCGCCGATTCGGAATGACCGGTGAGGGCCGAAGCGAAGGCGCGGCCCATGTTCTCGTGCTGGGCGTACGCCCGGGGGAAGGCCGAGCGCTGGACCTGCTGCGCTGCCTGGGTGATTTCCATGGTCTCGTAGCCTGGAATTTTGATGAGGCCGTTATAGAAGGCGTTCGTCGCATAAACGGGGTCCATGACCTGTGCCTCGCTTCCCCAGCCTTGGGATGGCCTTTGTTGGAACAACCCGCGGGAATCAGGTCCTGCTTCGTCGCCGTAGTTGATGTTCCGCAGTCTTGATTCCTGCATGGCAGTGGCCAGGGCGATGCTTGCCGCCCTCGGCGGAAGTCCGCGCTGGACCGAAATGGCAGTGATGAGAGAGGCGTTCGCTGCTTGGTCGGTAGCCAACTCGTAGCTTTCGGACCCCATGACTGCGACGCAGCGCTCCGAGACCAGGGTCTCGGAGCGCTGCAGTATGGCAACTATCCCATAGATAGCTCCAGCCACGAGGGCCAGGGCCAGCACCGCAACGATGGCGCGGCGGAACCGGCGCATTGCTTGTCTCCTGCTAGTTGGCGTGGAGTGCCTCGTTCAATTCCACGGTCTGGCCCTTGCGGGGCAGGACTTCCACGCCACCGGTGGTGGAGTTGCGGCGGAACAGCAGGTTGGGAACACCGGAAAGCTCCACGGCCTTGATGATCTTGCTGGTGTCTTCGCCGTTTTCGTCCTTGGGACCAGGTACGCGAACTCGGGTACCCGCCGTGACGTAGAGGCCGGCTTCCACCACGGAATCGTCGCCGATGCTGATGCCCACGCCGGAGTTGGCGCCAAGCAGTACTCGCTCGCCCAACGCAATCTTTTCCTTGCCACCTCCGGAGAGCGTGCCCATGATCGAGGCGCCGCCGCCGACGTCCGTGCCGTCACCGGCCACGACTCCAGCGGAGATGCGGCCCTCCACCATGGACGTGCCAAGGGTTCCGGCATTGAAGTTCACAAAGCCTTCATGCATCACGGTGGTGCCCTCGGCAAGGTGCGCACCCAAGCGGACGCGGTCGGCGTCGGCGATCCGCACGCCACTGGGAACCACATAGTCAACCATGCGCGGGAATTTGTCCACGCCGTAAACCACTACGTTGCCGCGCCTACGAAGGCGCGCACGGGTCATTTCAAAACCCTCGACGGCGGCAGGACCGAAATTGGTCCATACAACGTTGGGGAGCTTGCCGAAGACGCCATCCAGGTTGATGCTGTTGGGCTTGACCAGACGGTGGGAAAGGAGGTGAAGACGGAGGTAGGCGTCGGCCGTATCCGCCGGAGCGGCGTCGAGGTCGATCTGTGCGAAGACTACTCTCTGCTCCGTGCCGCGATCGGCGTCTTTGCCGTCGTCAGCCAGCGCAGTGAGTGCAGGATCGGCGTTCTCAACGTCACGAAGGGTTTCAGCGGCTACGCCCAGGGCCGGTGCGGGGTACCAGACATCCAGCACGGTTGCTTCCCCGGAAGGCGAGGTGGCGATGGTGGCGAGGCCGAATCCGTAGGCTGATCGGTGGTTTGCGGGCACAGCAGAGGAAGCAGTTTCAGTCATGGCCCCAGTGTATCGAGCGCCCGTGGCACGGCTGAAACCCGTCTCACGTCGGGTAGGTCGCATTTGTTGCCTGAAACACAGCGGACCGGGGCGTTAAGGTGGAGTGGTGACCCTTAACCCTGCCCCCGCCCTACTGGACTTGCGCCAGGACGTTGCCTTGCTGACAGCCGCGCTCATCGATATCAACAGTGTCTCGGGCAACGAGACCCCACTCGCCGACGTCGTCGAGGCTGCCCTGCGCGCCATCCCCGAATACACGGTGGTGCGCGACGGCGACGCGATCATCGCCCGGACGGAGCTTGGCCGCGCCGAGCGCGTCATCCTGGCCGGGCATCTGGACACGGTGCCATTGCCTACGGTGGAAGGCTCGCTTGGCACCGTTCCGGCCACATGGGAGTCGGGCATCCCGGGGGAGGGTGTGCTTTATGGCCGGGGGACTACCGACATGAAGGGTGGCGTTGCCGTGCAGCTCGCCCTTGCTGCCACGCTGTTCGACGACGGCAGGGAGCCGGACAAGGACGTCACCTTTGTCTTCTACGACCATGAGGAAGTGGAGGCCGTCAAGAGTGGCTTGGGCAGGTTGGTCCGCAACCATGGTGACCTGCTCCTGGGCGACTTCGCCATTCTGCTGGAGCCCACACACGGCACAGTTGAAGGCGGCTGCAATGGAACCAGCCGGTTCGAGGCGACAACCATCGGTGAAGCGGCCCATTCGGCCCGCGCATGGATGGGCAGCAATGCCATACATGCGGCGGCACCCATCCTCGCCCGCCTCGCAGCCTACGAGCCCCGCACTATCAACGTGGACGGCCTCGACTACCGGGAAAGCCTCAACGCGGTGAGGATCAATGGCGGCACAGCCGGCAACGTCATCCCTGACCGCTGCGTGGTGGAGATTAATTACCGCTTCGCTCCCGATAAGACACCCGACCAGGCCGAGGCCCACGTGCGCGAACTCCTGGAAGGATTCGACGTCGTCCGGACAGACGCTGCTGCTGGCGCGCGGCCCGGACTGAACCACCCTGCAGCCGCGTCTTTCGTTGCCGCAGTCGGCGCGGAACCAAAGCCCAAATACGGTTGGACCGACGTCGCGCGTTTCAGCGAGCTGGGTATCCCGGCCGTGAACTTCGGACCCGGTGATCCATTGCTGGCGCACAAGGACAACGAACACGTCGACGCCGATGCCGTCCGTGAATGCCTTCGTGCACTGAGGACGTGGCTGGTTCGCTAAAGTCGAAAAGCACGTGAAAAAGAAGGTCCGCAGCCAGAGATGGCTGCGGACCTTCTTCGATGTAGCTGAAGCTGGACGGGAGATCCCTTATTTAGGGCCGCCGGCGTCCACCTGGAGGTCGACTGTCTTGATGGCCGAAGCCACCCCGCCGGCAGCCTTCTTGGAACCGCGGCGTTCGATCCAGATCGCGAGGCGGGACACCGACAAGTTGATCAGGATGTAGATCGCGGCACCAACGAAGAATGCAGAGAACAAAAGGCTGGGCTCGAGGTCGGAAATCAGCTTGACCTTTCGCAGCAGCTCCTCGTAGGCCACGATGTAGCCCAGCGAGGTGTCCTTGAGCAGGACTACCAACTGCGCAATGAGCGATGGGAGCATGCGGCGGATGGCCTGTGGGAATTCGATGCTCATCCGGGACTGGAAGCTCTGAAGACCGATCGCCAATCCGGCTTCGCGCTGTCCCTTCGGGAGGGACTGGATGCCTGCGCGAAGGATCTCGGCAAAGATCGCTGCGTTGTACAACACCAGGCCGCTTACAACTGCCACGAACGGGGTGGTGGCGAACACCAGCAGTACGAACAGGATCATCAGGACAACGGGCATACCGCGCAGGAACTCAAGCACCACCTGTGTGGGAACCCGAACCCACGAGATCAGGGAAATGCGGAGCAAACACAGTGCGACTCCGAGGGGGAAGGCAATGACGGCTGCAACGCCGGCGGCCTGCAGGGTGGCAAGAACGCCGTAACCGAGCTGCGTCCAAACATCCTTGGCAGATTCGTTAACAAAGACTTCCCAGCGGGAGGCATTGAAGATGCCCTGCGAAGACAGGATGACGATGGCTCCCACCACGCCACCGGCGATGATGATGGACCCGACAACCGAACCAATGAGGGAAACGCGGCGGGCCTTGGGGCCTGGTACGTCATAGAGAACCGAAGTCATCGGGCAATCGCCACCTTTTTCTCGACGAAGTGGGCCAACAAGCCCAGGGGCACGGTGATCAGCAGGTAGAAGAATGCCACACCGATCAAGATCCACATGACTGCGTCGCCATGGCTATTGGACAACTGCAGGCCATAGCCGAAGAGCTCCAGGACGAAGAATGCACCTGCGACCGATGAGTTCTTGACCAAGGCAATCATGATGTTGATCAGCGGGGGTACTACGGTGCGAACAGCCTGTGGAAGGACCACAAGGCCCAAAACCTGCGTGAACGTCATGCCGATGCTGCGGGCTGCTTCGGCTTGTCCCACCGGGACGCTGTTGACGCCGGATCGCACGGCCTCGGCAACAAACGCTGCCGTGTAGCTGCTCAGTGCGATGATGGCGGCGACTTCAAACTGTTCGAACTTGACGCCGAGCCGGGGAAGCACGATTGCTGAGAAAAAGAAAATAATTGTGAGTGGGGTGTTTCTGGCGACTTCAACATAGAACGTGCTGAAGCCCCGTAAGGCTGCCACGGGCGAGACACGCATCGCGGCGAGGAGGGTACCTGCTGCCAGTGCAATCACGCCGGAAACGACGGCTAGAAACAGGGTTCGGAGAAATCCGTCCCAGTATTGGGGGAGGCTTTCGAAGATGGCGTCCATTGGCTTCCTTCGGCTGCTGCGGAAAGGTAGAGAGTCCTCAAGGTCGGTGGCTGCCACCCTTCCCGCAAGGGGACGGCGGCAGCCACCGGTTTCCGGCTAGTAACGGTCGATGGCGGGCAGCTCGGGAGCGGTCTTGATGACCTTTCCTGCTGTTGCTTCCCAAGCCTTCTTGTACGTGCCGTCCTTGGCGAATGCCTCAAGCTGGTCATTGATCCAGTTGCGGAACACCGTGTCATCCTTCTTCAGGCCAATGCCATACGGCTCCTTCGTGAACGTTTGGTCAGAAGCGAGCTTGAAGGCGTCCGGTTCCTTGTCAACGTAACCGGCAAGGATCACGTTGTCCGTGGTGACGGCCACAACCTGCTTGTTACGCAACGGCTCAAGGCAAGCGGTGTAGTTTGCTGCCGGAACGAGCTCGGCACCGTACTTTTCGACGATGGTCTTTGCCGGTGTCGAACCTGTGACAGAGCAGACCTTCTTGCCCTTCACGTCCTCGGGCTTGGTGATGGAGTTGTCGTCCTTGTTCACCAGCAGGGCCTGGCCGGCTTCGTAATACGGGCCTGCGAATGAGACCTTTTCCTTGCGGGCGGCATTGATGGTGTAAGTGGCGATGACGATGTCAACGCGGCCCTGTTCGATGAACGGTTCACGGTTGGCGGAAACTGTTTCCACCCACTCGATCTTGTCGGGTTCAATGCCGAGCTTGGCGGCGATTGCCTTGCCGATTTCGACGTCGAAGCCAACAGGCTTGCCGTCCAGGCCCTTCTGGCCGAACAGCGGCTGGTCAAATTTGGTACCAATGGTGATCTTCTTGGCCTGGTTCAGCTTCGCCATCGTGGTGCCGGCCTCGAAGCTCGCCGAGGCGACGGGGGGAGTGGTGGTGCCACTGCCTCCACCGCAGGCGCTCAGCGAGAGGGCCAGTGCAGCCGAAGCGGCCACCAGGAGAGATTTCCTCCGGGTAATAAAAGCCTTCTTCATGACATTCCTTTCATTGGTTGGCCGGCGTAGGGCCTGGGTGCGGTCCGTGCGGGCCTGGATGCGGGTCAGCAGGGAGCTAGTGGGTCAAAAGCTTGGACAGGAAGTCCTTGGCGCGGGTGCTCTTCGGGTTGGTGAAGAATTCCTCGGGTGTTGAATCCTCCACGATCTGGCCATCGGCCATGAATACCACCCGGTCGGCGGCCTTGCGGGCAAAGCCCATCTCGTGGGTGACCACGATCATGGTCATGCCTTCCTTTGCCAGCTGGATCATGACGTCCAGGACCTCGTTGATCATTTCGGGGTCCAGAGCCGACGTGGGCTCGTCGAACAACATCACCTTCGGCTTCATGGCAAGCGCGCGGGCAATGGCCACACGCTGTTGCTGGCCACCGGAAAGCTGGGCGGGAAGCTTGGGAGCCTGGTGGCCGACGCCGACGCGTTCCAGGAGGGCCATGGCCTCCCGTTCCGCCGTGCCTTTGGCGACGCCCTTCACCTTGATCGGTCCCAGCGTGACGTTCTCAAGGATCGTCTTGTGGGCGAACAGGTTGAAGGACTGGAAGACCATACCGACGTCTGCACGCAGGTGGGCGAGTTCCTTGCCTTCTTCCGGGAGCTTCTTCCCGTCGATCGCGATGTCGCCGTCATCGATCGTTTCCAAACGGTTGATGGCACGGCACAACGTGGACTTTCCGGAGCCGGACGGCCCGATGACCACGACGACTTCACCCTTCCGAACCTGGAGGTTGATGTCTTTGAGGACGTGCAATTGACCGTAGTGTTTGTTGACGCTGTTCAGGGAGACGAGCGCATCGCCGGACACTTGAGTAGTCATAGGACGAATCTAGCGAACAAAGACACAATTATGACCACGGTCACGGCAAGTTCCTCCAGATCGTGACTGAACAGAAACCTGCCCTCCAGCGATATACCAGACTGCAATGCAAGAACCGCGTCGTAGCGTCTGCGCTGGCATTTATCCGCGCTAGCCTTGGGCAATGAGCATTAGCCAGCACCCGATTCCCAGCCCGGACGCGAATGGTCGCGTCGCGGGCGTCCCCGTGCCCCTGCCCTCGGAGATTGCACCGGCCAAGCACAAGGGCCCCTTGGAGCTGCGGCGCAAACAGGCGGACACGGGAATGTCCGATCAGCACTTGCTGGACACGAGTGGTGCCGGGCAGTTCATCCACACCGACCCCTGGCGCGTCCTGAGGATTCAGAGCGAATTCGTTGAAGGTTTTGGTGCGTTGGCTGACATTGGTCCTGCCGTCAGTGTTTTCGGTTCAGCCCGGACCAAGCCGGGAACCGAGTACTACGAGATGGCAGTCGATGTAGGACGCAAGCTGGCTGAAGCCGGCGTTGCCGTGATTACCGGGGGCGGTCCGGGCTCCATGGAAGCGGCCAACAAGGGCGCTGTGGAGGGCAACGGCGTGTCCGTCGGGCTGGGTATTGAGTTGCCGTTCGAACAGGGGCTGAACCAATGGGTGGACCTGGGCATCAACTTCCGGTACTTCTTCGCCCGGAAGACCATGTTCGTGAAATATGCCCAGGGCTTCGTCGTGTTGCCCGGCGGGCTTGGCACCTTGGATGAGTTGTTCGAGGCCATGGTCCTGGTACAAACACGCAAAGTGACCTCGTTCCCCATTGTTCTGTTGGGCGTTCGCTTCTGGGGCCCAATGATTGAGTGGATCCGGGACACTCTGGTCGCCGAAGGAATGGTTTCCGAAAAGGACCTGGACCTGATCCAACTGGTGGATGACCCTGCCGATGCTGTCCACCGCGTATTGCACGGTGCCCCGCTTCCAGCCACCACCAATGGAAACCAGCGCCCGGAGTAGGCGGCGGCTGTTTCTGGCACGATGGTGGCTGTGAGCTTTTTCCTGGTGTTTGTCGCGATTGTACTCATTGGTGCCGCATTGTATTTTGGGGCAGGCATCATCCGGGGCGCTTCCATGGGGGCGGGCCTGGACGACGCCCTGCCCAACCTGCCTCCGGTGCTGCTCCAGGAGAAGGCCGGGGCGGCCGACATAGACGCCCTGCGCTTTGCCGTAGGGCTGCGCGGCTATCGCATGGACCAGGTAGATCAGGTCCTTGACGAGCTACGGGACCAGTTGGTGGCCAAGGACCGTGAGATCGAGAGACTCAGCGCCTTGGTCCAACCAAAGCTTGAGGACGGCGACGCCAAGCGGACCACACCGTGAGCACACCTGCCCCTACCCGTGTTGGCGGGGAGGGGCCCACTGCGCGCCTTTCGCGGGGTATTTCCGCCGCGGGGGCACGCATGTCGCGCTGGCCGTGGTGGCTGCAGGTTTCCCTGGTTTTTGTGGTGGCCCGGGTGGTCAGCGCCTGCATCTTCATGGCTGCCGCCGTTCACCAGGGAGTGAATCCATGGTTCCCGCCCGGGCCGGACTACTGGAACTTCATCACCATCTGGGATGGACGCTGGTATTCGCAGGCGGCGGACAACGGCTACCCCTCCGTGCTCCCGGTCGATGCCAACGGGGTAGTCAAGGAGAACGCCTGGGCCTTTTATGCGCTGTTCCCGTTCCTGGGGCGGGGACTCACTGCCATCACGGGCCTCGGGACCCTGCAGTCCCTCACCGCAATAGCCATGGTTGCGGGCCTTGGTGCTGCTTTGGTGATCTTCAAGCTGTTCAGGGAAGCGGCCAGCCGGCGCGCTGCCATGTGGGGCGTTATCTTCGTGTCCACTTTCCCGGTATCGCCGATTCTCCAGGTGCCCTATGCAGAGTCCTTAAACCTGTTGTTGCTGTCCGGCTCGCTGCTCCTGGTGGTCAGGCGACATTACCTGGCAGCTGTACCGGTAGTGCTGTTGATGTGTCTTTCCAGGCCCACCGGTGTTCCGTTCGCGGCCATGCTGGGCATCCTTTTGGCGTGGCGGCTCTGGCAGCGGTTCAGGCCAGGCCCGGCTACCCAGCCCGGGGCCACTGCTTCGGCCACGCCAGAACTGCTGTCCTTGGGTGCATTGGTGCTGGCCACCGGACTTGGAGCACTTGCGTGGCCCGCAATCGCTTGGGCAGTGACCGGGGATCCCAGCGCCTACACGCGGACGGAAACCGCATGGCGCGGACATGACCTGGTGCCCTTCAAACCGTGGTTCGATACCGGAAGGATGCTGTTCGGTCCGGTTCTTGGCGTGCTGGCGCCCTTTATTTTCGTCGGCCTGTTCGTGCTGCTGATGGTCTCAAAGCCTGTCCGGGCGCTGGGAACGGAAATGCGCCTTTGGTGTGCCTCCTACATGGGCTACTTGCTTGTGTTCCTGCATCCCCAGACCAGTACTTTCCGTATGCTCCTCCCGCTCTTCCCGCTTGCGCTGGCCGCGGCGCTGCTCTCCAAATCCAAGGCGTACCGGGGGACGGTCGTGGTCATGTTTGTCCTCCTCCAGATCGTCTGGGTCGTGTGGCTTTGGGCCTGGGCCCCATTGCCCGGGGGCGGTGACTATCCCCCATAACCCCACAGGCCGCCGTCGGGAAGTGTCTTTGTTGCGTGTCGCGGCAATTAGTCCATTGATTCGCTACGGACGGGTAAGTACGGGATAATGGAATACGAGCAAGGACAAAAGCACCTAAAAGTGCCCGGCCAAGGCGGCCTCCCAAGCGGTGCCGCCGGCTGCAATTGCGAAGCGGATCCAGCCCGGCCGGGTTGGGCGTGACTTGGGACAAATGGAGGGGATTTTCCTAATGGCGGCTATGAAACCACGTACTGGCGACGGCCCTATGGAAGTAACCAAAGAGGGACGCAGCCTGATCATGCGTGTGCCGCTCGAAGGCGGAGGGCGTCTTGTTGTCGAGCTCAATGCCGCGGAGGCGGAGAACCTCAAGGAATGCCTTGTGGGCGTTACCGAATAGATTCATAGGCAGGCTGGATTCAAAAGACCAGGGCCCGGCGAGAGCCGGAGCCCTGCTTTTGTTTAAGCAGTAGCGTCTTTCTTAGGGGGCGGTTCTTTTAAGAAATGTCCGCTAAAGGGCAATTGACTATTTTTTGACAGCCACCAGAAGCCCGTCGCCGGTGGGAAGCATTGCAGAGGCCAGGCGGTCGTCGTCGCGAATGGATTTGCCGACTTGCCTAAGAACCACAGTGGTGGAGTCGCGGGCAGCTGGGTTTGAGACGCGGTCTTTGTCCAGGGCATCGTTGATCACCAAGGTGCCACCGGACTTGAGTAACCGGATAGCCTGTTCAACGTAGCGGGGGAAGTTCGGCTTGTCGGCGTCGATGAAGACCAGGTCATACGCGGAGTCCGTGAGGCGTGGAAGGACATCGGCGGCCCTGCCGGAGATAGTCCGGGTCCGGTTGGCAGGGCTGCCGGACTCAAGGAAGGCTTCCCGGGCGGCCTTGAGATGTTCGACGTCGACGTCGATAGTTGTCAGAACGGCCTGGGGGCCCAGGCCCCGCAAAAGACAAACACCCGAGACTCCCGCGCCGGAACCAACCTCGACTACTGTCTGTGCCTTGGAAGCCGCGGCAAGGACGGTCAGCACCGCACCAACACCGGGGCTGATGGGCTTGACCCCCAGCTCGAAGGACCTCTCACGGGCCCGCAACAAGACGTCGTCCTCAGCAGGCAGATCTTCTGCATAGGACCAGCTGGTTGACTTGTCGGCACTCATGAAGGGTTCGCTTTCCGCGCGTAGGGGTGTCTGTACCAGCGTACTGTGTCCGGCGCCGCAAACCCGGTGTTCTCCAGTCGTCCGGGACTGTGTCTGTGGCCGGATTTCGCCTTGCGTGGAATTTGTGCGTTAGTCAGGAAATTCCCAGACAAACTTGGGATGATATTGATCCGGTCATCCACGCGGTGGGCGGCACCGGAGGAGTTCGGTGAACCACAGTTTGAGGGGAGTGGACGATGCCGGCATCGCATGCTGCGCCAGTCCAGACAACAGAGAGCCTTGAGGCCGCTACGGACTGGGTCATGCCCAGCTGGGAGGACGTGGTCGCCAACCACTCCGCCAAGGTATACCGCCTCGCCTATCGCCTGACCGGAAATAAGTTCGACGCCGAGGACCTCACCCAGGAGGTGTTCGTCAGGGTCTTCCGTTCCCTTGAAAACTTCAAGCCGGGGACTTTGGACGGTTGGCTGCACCGCATCACCACCAACCTGTTCCTGGACCAGGCGCGTCGTAAGAGCCGAATCCGCTTTGACGCCCTTGCCGAGGACGCCGAGTCACGCCTGCCGGGCCGTGAGCCAGGTCCCGAGCAGAGTTTTGAGCACAACAACCTGGACCTTGACGTTCAGCGCGCGTTGGAAGAATTGCCACCGGATTTCAGGGCCGCCGTTGTTTTGTGCGATCTTGAAGGATTGTCCTACGACGAAGTGGCGGAAGCGCTGGGCGTGAAGCTGGGGACAGTCAGGTCCCGTATCCACCGTGGCCGCACCATGCTCCGGGAGAAGCTTGCCCACCGTGACCCACGCCCGGCTGACGCCCGTAAGCCCCGCCTGAAGATGCCTCGCATCGCAAGCATTCTTTAGGTAGTCGATGCCTCGACGCGATCTTCGTCCGGGTGCACTGCCACGTCGCAAACTGACTGCACATCGCAAACTGGCTGCCCTGCGCCACACCCGGAATCCAGAGCACCTGCGGCATTGCCCGGAGTGCCGTGCTGCCCTGAACAGGGAGCGGCAGTATCTTGAACGGCTTCGCGGAGCAGCCGTGCCCGAAGCGAGCCAGGACCTGACGGCGCGTTTGATTCAGCACACACAACGGCTCGCCAATGAGCCGGCAGCGCCCGTCCGTAATGCGAGGGCCCAGGCTGCAGCGTGGCGGGGCCTTCGGATAGCCGGCCTGGCCGCTGGCACTCTCACGGTGAGTGCGGGCGCCCTGGCCGTTGCGGCGTACGCGGTGGCAGGAGATGCCACGCCGCAGGCTCGTATCGGTGGAGGCAACGACGCCGCATCCGTTTCCAGCGCGCTCACCGGTGGGCCTGCGGCACTGATGGTGACGCCAGAACCCGCTTCGACGCCGGACTTTCGTCCCACTTCACCCGTCACATTGAGTGCGGAACAGTTGGATGCCTTGCGGGACCAAGGTTGGGCATGCCCTGAACTTGGCGGTATGGGCTTCCACGTGGTCTCAGCCCAGGCCACCATGCACAGCGGTCACCCGGCCGTAGAACTCCGGCTGGAAAGCAACGGCCATTACGCCACTATCGTGGAAGAGCACCTGCAGGCCCCAGACCTGGCCGGCGCCGGCCAATCTGCATCGGCGCAGCTCTCCGTCACCCAGGGGACGCCGTGGGAGGCCGTATACCGGACCTCGGCGGCAGTCCTCAGTTATGCATCGGACCTGCCAGCAGACCTGGCCGACGACGCCGTTCCCGAGTTGGTTCGTGCAGGCGATTCCATGGTTGGCATGAAAACTTCGCAAGCCTCCGAGACGTGGTCCGAACGGATGATTCGCGGCCTCCGGACATTGCTCCGTCCCGCTGGTTTATGACCGGCACCATAGACAAGGTAATCTTCGTAGCGTGTTTGGAATCAACGGCCCGGAGTTCATACTCCTTCTGATTATCGGCGTACTCGTCATCGGTCCCAGCCGTTTGCCCGAATACACTCAAAAGCTCGCCAACCTGGTGAAGGAAGTCCGCCGGATGGCCTCTGGCGCACGCGAGCAGATCAAGGAAGAAGTCGGCATCGACATCGATGAGGTCGACTGGAAGAAGTACGATCCCCGCCAGTACGATCCGCGGCGCATCATCAAGGATGCCTTGCTTGATGACGATTCCAAGCCCGTCAACGCCGGCGCACCAGCCGCTGCCGCAACAGTTGCGTCCGCAGCAGTAGACACCAAGCCCAAGGCTCCAGCCCGGATTATTGAGCGGCTGGCCGAGGGCGAGGCTGCGCCCTTCGACACGGAAGCTACTTAGCCTTCCAAGGCCGTTTCGAATCCCAGCGCGTTCAGCGCGGCTGGATTCCCAGCGGCATGCCGGATAATCCCCGCGGCCGCGTCGCCAACATCCCGGCAATCCCTTCCAGCGCCTTCGCGGCGGCAGTTTCGCTTGCGCCAAGGACCACGGGCTTCCCCGCATCCCCGCCCTCACGCAGCCGGATGTCCAACGGAATCTGGCCGAGAAGGGGCACATCGCTGCCCACGGCAGCACTCAACCGCTCAGCCAGGACGGCACCGCCGCCAGTTCCGAACAATTCCATGCGGCCGCCGTCGGGCATTTCCAGGAAGGACATGTTCTCGATGACGCCGGCCACCTTCTGGCCCGTTTGGGTGGCGATGGTTCCGGCGCGTTCGGCAACATCCGCAGCGGCTGCCTGCGGGGTGGTCACCACGAGGATTTCGGCGTTCGGGAGGAGCTGGGCCACGGAGATGGCGATATCGCCTGTTCCGGGAGGCAGGTCCAGGAAAAGGGCATCCAGGTCACCAAAGTACACGTCCGTGAGGAACTGTTCCAAGGCGCGGTGCAGCATGGGACCACGCCATGCCACCGGCTGGTTTCCCGCAACGAACATGCCAATGGATATGACTTTCACCCCGTAGGCCACCGGAGGCAGGATCATGTCGTCCACCTGGGTGGGTTTCTGCGTGATGCCCATAAGCCCGGGCACTGAGAAACCGTGCACGTCGGCATCCACGATGCCGACTCGGAGGCCCTGTGCGGCCAGCGCGCAGGCAAGATTGACAGTGACGGAAGACTTGCCCACGCCGCCCTTGCCACTCGCCACGGCGTAGACCTTCGTCAGGGAACCGGGCTTGGCGAAGGGGATGCCCCGTTGACCGCCGGGACCGCGGAGTTGTTCCTTCAATGCCTCGCGCTGGGCGGGGGTCATGACCTTCAGCTCCACGTCAACGCCCGTGACACCTGCCACGCCGGAGAGGGCGGTTGTCGCATCCTCCGTAATCGTTTCGCGCAAGGGGCAGCCCGCGATCGTCAGCAGCACCGCCAAGTGGACGGTGCCGTCGTCGTTGGCTGCCACGGACTCCACCATGCCGAGTTCGGTGATGGGACGCCGCAACTCGGGGTCAATGACGGTTGCCAGGGCAGCGTGAAGTGCCTCGGCGGATGGAGTGGTCATCGGTTACGCTCGGCTTTCGGGGTTTTCGGGTGGGGCCGGTTTCGCGCTGGAGTGCTGAGGCCCTGTGGCCCGCGGAGGCCGGACCTTCGGAATTTGCTGCGTGCGTGGGCCACGCGACTTGTCCCGCTTCTCCTTCAGTTTCTCCTTGACTTTATCGGCTGGGGACTCGCTTCCCTCTGCCGCTGCTTCGCTCTCCCGCAGTTCCTCCTGGGCATCGATGATGTCTTCCAGCAGGCTGCGGAGTTCGGCGCGGACGTAGTCGCGTGTGGCGACCTCACGCAGTGCGATGCGCAGGGAAGCCAATTCGCGGGTCAAGTATTCCGTGTCTGACAGGTTCCGCTCAGCGCGCTGGCGATCCTGCTGAAGCGAAACGCGGTCCCGGTCGTCCTGACGGTTTTGGGCCAGCAGCAGGAGCGGCGCGGCGTAGGAAGCCTGGAGCGACAACATGAGTGTCAAGAGCGTGAAGCCAAGCTCCACACGGTCGAACTGCCACTCCGTGGGCGCAAACGTATTCCAGGCAAGCCAGAAGAGACAGAAAATCGTCATGTAGACGAGGAACTGCGGCGTACCCATGAACCGGGCGAAGCCCTCCGTGGCATTGCCGAACGCGTCCGGGTTGGGGGAGAACTTAGGCAGTATGCGTTGACGCCCGCTGAGGGGCGTGTCGAGGCTCCCCGGATTGTTTGCGCGTCCAGTGGACCTGGGGGATCGGGTGGCGTGGTTATCAGCCAATGCGGCCTCCGAGTTTCCTTACAGGGGCGTCGTCCTCGTGAGCGCGCCAGTCATCGGGCAACAGGTGATCCAACACGTCATCAACAGTCACCGCCCCCACAAGGCGGCCGTCGTCGTCGACGACGGGAAGCGAGTTGAGGTTGTACGTGGCCAGCGTTCGGGCTACTTCGCTGATATGCGCCTGGTCCGAGAGCGGTTCAAGGTTCTTGTCAACGAGGTTGCCCAGCGGTTCGGGAGGAGGGAAGCGCAAGAGTTGTTGTATATGTACGACGCCCAGGAAGCGGCCGGTGGGCGTTTCCAAGGGAGGACGCGCGATGAAGATGGATGACGCCAGGGCGGGGGAGAGTTCCTCACGGCGCACGTGGGCCAGGGCTTCGGCCACTGTGGCTTCAGGTGGAAGGATGACGGGCACCGGTGTCATCAGGCCACCTGCAGTGTCTTCGTCGTACTCCAGAAGACGCCGTACGTCTTCGGCCTCCTGGGGCTCCATAAGCTGCAGCAGTTCTTCAGCTTGCGCGGAGGGGAGTTCGGCGAGAAGGTCGGCGGCGTCGTCGGGATCCATTTCCTCCAGGACGTCGGCGGCCCGTTCCACGTCCAGCGCGGAGAGGATCTCCACCTGGTCGTCTTCGGGAAGCTCCTGGAGGACGTCCGCCAAGCGCTCGTCCTGAAGTTCGCTTGCTACTTCAAAGCGGCGCTTGTCGCTCATCTCCTGCAGGGCCTCGGCGAAGTCGGCAGGTTTGAGGTCCTCGTGCGTGGCAACGAACTGTGTGGCCGCCTGCGGCTCGTTGTGGCCGCCGGTTTGGGCGTCGGCCCAGTCGATGATCAGGGTCTCATTGCGACGCAGCCTGCTCAGTGGCGACAACGAATGTCCGCGACGGACGAAGAGTTTGCTGACGAACCAGTCCTTGGACCGGTGCTGGTCCATGGCGATGTCCTCAATTGTGGCGTCTCCGCTGCCGTCGGCCAGGGTGACCCTGCGATCAAACATCTCTGCTACAACCAGCGTTTCAGCACCCCGTTGTTCGAAACGACGCAGGTTTACCAGGCCAGTGCAGATGATCTGCGTCTGGTCGATGGAGGTGATCCGGGTCATGGGTACGAAGACCCGCTTTTTGCCAGGTACTTCCACCACGATGCCCACCACATGCGGGGCTCCGCGGGACCCCCGGGAGAGCACGACGACGTCGCGGAGCCGGCCCAAACGATCGCCCAGGGGGTCGAAGACGTCCAAGCCGAGCAGGCGCGCGACAAAGACGCGTGAGGGATGTGTGCTCATGTTTACAGGCTACCGAGTCTGCTCTCTTTTAGCTGAATTCCAGCCGCTTCACATCTACATGCGACACAATGGGGCTATGTCTAACATTTTTGGTGCTCCAAAAGCCGTTGAGGAATCCCGCAGCGTACCCCAAGGTGACACTGTTGGCTCGTACACCTCATATTTGGATGCCCAAAAGGCGGTGGACTACCTCGCGGACCAGCAGTTCCCCGTCCAGTTGGTATCGATCGTGGGCAACGACCTCAAAATGGTGGAACGGGTAACCGGCCGCCTAAGCTATCCGCGCGTGGCACTTTCGGGTGCTTTGAGCGGCATGTGGTTCGGCCTCTTCGTCGGCGTCATGCTCTCCTTCTTCACGCCGGCAGGTGGCACGTTCTCCATCATCACCTCTGTGCTCATGGGCGCGGCTTTCTTCATGCTGTTCGGGATCGCCACGTACGCCACGCAGCGGGGCAAGCGCGACTTCACGTCCACCAGCCAGGTGGTTGCCACCAACTACGACGTCATTGTTGCCATCGAGGCAGCCCACGAAGCCCGCCGGTTGCTCCAGCAACTGCCCATGAACGCCTCCCAGGCCGCGTCTGGGCAGGCGCGGAATTACAATGCGCAGAACGCGCCATTCCAGCAGCCGGGCCAGGCGCCCGACCGTCCTGCCACCTGGAACGATCCTTATGGCCAGCGCGGACCGGAGCCTACCGAATCCGGTGCTTCCGGCGCCCAGGCTCCCGCTGCACAGCCTGCACCAAACCCGACGCCATCACCTGTGCGCTACCCGGATCTGCCGGATGGCCGCCCCCAGTACGGTGTCCGTGTCACCGAGGGCCAGAATGCACCCCGGCACGAGGAACAACAGCCTGGGAACGACGACCCGCACAAGCAGTAGTTCCCGCAAGCAGCCCAAATCAATAAAGCAGGACAAAGGAAAGGCCACCGGAATATCCATCCGGTGGCCTTTCCTTTGTGCTGCTTTTGCCCTGGGGTCTAGCCCGCAACTTCCTGGTAGATGCCAGCCATCCAGGATTCGACGTCGTCGGCCTTGCGTGGCAAGGCAGCGCTCAGGTTCACGGGGCCCTCTGCCGTCATGAGGATGTCGTCCTCGATGCGGACGCCGATGCCACGGTATTCGGCAGGAATGGCCAGGTCTTCGTTCTTGAAGTACAGGCCGGGTTCGATCGTGAATACCATACCCTCCGTGAGGATTCCGTCCAGGTAGAGCTCACGCTTGGCTTGGGCACAGTCGTGGACGTCCAGGCCGAGGTGGTGGCTGGTGCCATGCGGCATCCAGCGACGGTGCTGCTGGCCTTCGGGGCTGATGGCTTCCTCAACAGAAACCGGCAGTAAACCCCACTCGGCGAGGCGCTCAGCAAGGACCGTGGTGGCTGCCGTGTGGATGTCCCGGAATTTCACGCCCGGCCGTGCGGCGGCAAATCCCGCGTCAGCGGCGTCCAGGACAGCTTCGTAGACCTTGCGCTGCACATCGGTGAACGTGCCGTTTGCGGGCAGGGTCCGCGTGACATCCGCCGTGTATAGCGAATCAGCCTCCACTCCTGCATCCAGCAGCAGGAGTTCACCAGCGTTGACGGCTCCCGAGTTGCGGGTCCAGTGCAGCACTGTGGCGTTGTTGCCGGAGGCCGCGATGGTGTCGTAGCCGAGCTCGTTGCCTTCCTCGCGGGCACGGGCAAAGAATGCGCCTTCAACAACGCGTTCGCCGCGCTTGTGCGTCAAAGCGCGCGGGAGGGCCCGCACGACGTCGGCGAAGCCTTCAACGGTGGCGGCAACGGCGATCTTCATCTGCTCGATCTCCCACTCGTCCTTGATCAGGCGGAGTTCGGAGAGTGCTTCGCTGAGCTTTTCGTCCAGGGCGTCGAGTTCGCCCAGGTCAAGGTTCTCGGGATCCTTGGCCGTGTTGTAACGGGCAGTGTCCACCAAAGCATCGATGTTGTCATCTACCTTGCGGACCAGGCGGATGGAGATACCACCGATTTCCGGGGCGCCAACGTTCTTGGTGATGGCCAGTTCAAGTTCGGAAATGTGTGCAGTGGGCAAGCCCAGGCGGGCTTTGAATTCTGCCAGTGTGGGTCGCGCCCCAATCCAGAATTCACCGGCCCGGGAGTCGGCGTAGAACTGTTCGGTGTCGCGGCCGGCCAAGGGGCGGAAGTACAGCGTCGCAGTGTGGTGACCGCCGTCGTCGCCCTTTCCTTCACCCGCCGGCTCCAGGATCAAAACGGCATCCGGCTCGTGGTCCAGGCCCAAACCTGTGAGGTGGGCGAATCCGGAGTGGGGGCGGAAGCGGTAGTCGCAGTCGTTTGAGCGGACCTTCAGCGGACCGGCCGGGATAACGAGCCGTTCGCCCTTGAACAGTTCGGAAATGGCACGACGGCGGCGGGCAGCGTGGTCTGCAACGGCATCACGAGCGGGGGTTACCTGCGGGGCGGGCGCCCAGTTGCTGGCCATGAATGCCTTAAAGGCATCGGATGTTGGCCGCTGCGAACGGTTGTTGACGCGTTCTTGCAGGGGCTGGGAATCTGTGGATTCCGCGTACGGGGTGTTTTCGGCATCATTCACCGTTACATCGTCCCACCAGTTTCGTGAGGAGGCCAACGGCGCAACACTCCAAGCCGCTCCCTATCCCATAGGCTGGGAAAGTGAGGATAGACCTGCATACGCACTCGAATGTTTCCGACGGAACCGAGACACCCGCCGGGGTGATCATTTCGGCCGCCGCTGCAGGCCTGGACGTTGTTGCGTTAACGGATCACGACTCCACTGATGGATGGGAACTGGCTGCTGCCGCGGCCAAGGAGCACGGTGTCGCTTTTGTTCCTGGCATGGAGATCTCCTGCCGGACGGAACAGGGCATCAGCGTTCACCTGTTGAGCTATTTACATGATCCCTCCCACCCAGGGCTCCTTGAAGAGATCACCAAGTCAAAGGACGCCAGGCTGACGCGCGCTGAGCGCATGGTCACGCTGTTGTCCGAGGATTACCCCCTGACGTGGGACGACGTCATCCACCATGTGGCCCCTGGAGCGACAGTAGGGCGTCCGCATATTGCCGATGCGTTGGTTGCTGCGGGCGTGGTCGCGGACCGCTCCGAAGCCTTCACGTCCATCCTCACCTCTCATTCGCGATACTTCGTGCAGCACTACGCGCCCGAACCCGCTTTCGCCGTCGGGCTTGTCCGTGCGGCTGGCGGAGTTCCGGTCTTCGCACATCCCGTGGCTTCGGCGAGGGGACGGATCGTGGGGGAGCGGACGTACCGGGAGATGATCGATGCCGGCCTGCTGGGCCTGGAAATTGAACACCGCGACAACCCTGAAGAAGGGCGTGGGTTCCTGCGGAACATGGCATCCGAACACGGGCTGCTCATCACCGGATCATCCGACTACCACGGAGCAGGCAAGCCGAATCTGTTGGGAGAGAACCTGACATCCCCCGATGTCCTGGCAAAAATCGAGGAACTCGCAACCGGCAGCACGGTTGTTCGCTGATTGATCGCCGATGCCGTTCAGGCGTTGGTGACGGGCGCTGCCTGCTCGAGGGTGCCTTCGGGCAAAGACCCGCTGCGGTGGAAGACAGCCTTGGTGCCAAGGCGCTTTCGCATGACCTCGATGGCTTGCTCGTTCTGGTCCACGCAGACGAAGTTGCGGCCCAGTTTGGCGGCAACAGCGCCGAGGGTTCCTGATCCAGCAAAGAAGTCCAGGCACCAATCGCCCTCGCGGCTTGAAGCGGAGACGATCCTGCGCACCAGGCCTTCGGGTTTTTGGGTTGGGTAGCCCGTCTTTTCCCTGCCTGTGGGCGAGACAATGGTGTGCCACCAAACGTCCGTGGGGAGTTTGCCGCGCTCGCGTTTGGCAGGGGTGACCAGGCCTGGGGCCATGTAGGGTTCGCGGTCCACTTCAGCGTTGTCGAAGTGATACTTCGCGGGGTTCTTTACGTACACCAGGATGTTGTCGTGCTTGGTGGGCCACCGGTTCTTGGCGCGGGCGCCGTAGTCGTAGGCCCAAATGATCTCGTTGAGGAAGCACTCGCGGCCAAAGATGGCGTCCAGCATCACCTTGGCGTAGTGCACCTCGCGGTAATCCAGGTGCAGGTACAGCGTGCCGTCGTCGGCAAGGAGCCGCCAGGCCTCTACGAGCTTGGGTTCCAGGAAGGACCAGTAGTCGCTGAAGGCGTCATCATAGCTGTGCAGGGCGCCCTTGATGGTGTCGTAGGAGCGTCCCTTGAACCCGACGCGGTCGCCGTCGCCGTCCTCGTTGCGGACCATGCGCGTTTCCTGGCGGCGTTGGACCCGTCCTGTGTTGAACGGCGGATCCACGTAAATGAGTGTGAAGGCACCGTCCGGCAGCGTCGGGAGGAATTCCGCGTTGTCCGCGTGTACCACCAGATTGCCGCCGTCCGGCGCCCAAACAGTTTCAGTCATTGAGGATTTTAGGCCTCGGAGTTGCCGGACTGGGCGCCAGCGGTCCCACCGGAAACCACTTCGCCGTTACGGCGGCGCGTGCGGGTACGCCGCGTGCGGGCCGGCTTCTCGGCGTTCTCGCCCGTGGCGGTGCGGGTTTCGGAGGAACCGGCACCGGGGGCCGCGTCGGCTTCGGATGTACGACGGCGGCGCGTACGGTTGCGGCCGCCATCGCCGTTGGATTCAGAGTTGGCTTCGTTGGACTTGCCAGCGTTGACACGGCCGCGGCCGTCCCTGCCACGGCCGCCATCGCGTCCACCGTCACGGGCTGAACCGGCGGAACGGGAGTTCTTCTTGCCCGTTTCGCCCAGGTCCTCAAGGACCTCGGCGTCGACTCCGGCAAGCGTGCGCTTGTTGCGCGGGAGGCGGCCCTTGGTGCCCTCGGGAATGTCGAGGTCACTGTAGAGGTGGGGCGAAGAGGAATAGGTTTCAACCGGCTCCGGAACGCTGAGCCCCAATGCCTTGTTGATCAAGCCCCAGCGAGGCATGTCGTCCCAGTCAACGAAGGTCACCGCTGTTCCCTTGTTGCCGGCGCGGCCCGTACGGCCCACGCGGTGCAGATAGATCTTTTCGTCCTCCACGCACTGGTAGTTGATGACATGCGTGACGTCATCCACGTCGATGCCACGGGCGGCAACGTCCGTGGCAACCAGGACGTCCACCTTGTTGTTGCGGAAGGCGCGAAGGGCCTGCTCGCGTGCACCCTGGCCGAGGTCGCCGTGAATGGCTGCCGCAGCGAATCCGCGGTCAACGAGCTCCTCAGCTACCTTGGCCGCGGTGCGCTTGGTCTTGGTGAAGATAATGGTGCGGCCACGTCCGCGGGCCTGCAGGATGCGGGCCACAACCTCGGTCTTGTCCATGCTGTGGGCACGGTAGATGAGCTGGCGGATGTCGCGCTTGGTGAGGCCTTCATCGTTCGGATCGGCTGCCCGGATGTGGGTAGGCTGCGTCATGTAGCGGCGGGCCATCGCGATGACCGGTCCGGGCATTGTGGCGGAGAAGAGCAAAGTCTGACGAACGGCCGGCGTACCTGCAATGAGTGTTTCGACGTCCGGCAGGAAGCCCAGGTCCAGCATTTCGTCGGCCTCGTCCAGGATCACCATTTTGACGTTCTTCAGGCTGAGGTGCTTCTGCTTGTAAAGGTCGATCAAACGCCCGGGGGTGCCGACCACTACCTCGACGCCCTTCTGGAGGGCGTCAATCTGCGGCTCATAGGCGCGGCCACCGTAGATGGTGGCGATGCGGGCGTTGCGCTTGCGGGATGCCGTCTGAAGATCGTTGGCCACCTGTACCGCAAGCTCGCGGGTGGGCACGATGACCAGGGCCTGCGGCGCACCGGGAACGGCCAGCTTTGCGTAGCCAGGGTCATCCCGGCCTTCCACGCGCTGCAATGCCGGGATGCCGAAACCGAGGGTCTTACCGGTACCGGTCTTGGCCTGGCCGATGATGTCGTGGCCGCTGAGGGCTACCGGCAGCGTCATGGCCTGGATGGGGAAGGGGTGCGTAATTCCGGCGTCAGCGAGGGACTCGACGATGTCGGGGCGGACGTTGTAGTCAGCGAACGATTTTTCTTCGATCTCGTGGGGCGTCTCATCGGAGATGATCGTTTCCTCGGGTTCGATGGATTCGGTTCCGGTGGCGTCCGTCAGGACTTCATGGGTGTGCAATTCACTCACAGGGAGTTTCCTTATTCATTTGGGCATTGGCGCTGCATGCTCAACGGGGTGGCGGAGCCGTACCGGAGCACGAACGGGCGCGCAAGCTAATCCAGTGGAAGCCGATCGCGGGCTATCTAAGTACTGGCACTGGTGACCAGCGGGCACATCTCAAGATCGCGTAGGGGCGGGCTTGTTGATTTCAAAAATTAACTGAATCAACGACCGGGCATCCATTACTACAGGGTCAGTCTATCCTCTGGGAGCCCTAAAGCCCGGATCGGTGCCCGTTTGCGTCCCCCGGGCCTCAGGGGAGCAGGGTAAAGCGGATCTCGCGGCTGGCAATATCTGCCTTCAGGAGCTGCACCCGGACCTTGGTGCCTGATTCCAATTCGCCGTCACATCGGGCGGTCACCGCGGGTTCCGCGATCTGGATGATGCCAAACGGCCCGTTTCCGTTTCCATTTCCCTTTCCGTTGCCATTTGCCGCTCCGTTGGACGGCTTGGAACCGGAGATGACCACCGCGTCGAACTCCTCGCCGATGTGGTTCGCCACGAGTGCTGCTTCCACGGTGTCCATAGCCAGGCGCTCAAGCCGCCCTGCCAGTTGGTCGGAGGACGCCATGATCTCAGGCAGGGATGGCAGTGCTTCCCGCGCCCACGCCGGTATTGGGTGGCCGTTGCTGAGAGCCTCGCAGATCACCAGGACAAAGCGGTCGATGAGGCGACGCAAAGGGGCAGTGGTGTGCGCATAAGGTGCGCCGATGGCTGACTGGATGACATTGGGGGGAAGTTCGCCATCGAAAGGCGTGTATCCAGCACCGCGGAAGAGCGTGCCTGCGGAGTGGAGGATGGCTAGCTGTTTGGGATCCGAAGCGTCCAGGGTCCGGAGGTACTCGCCGTAGGTAATCTCGCCGTCCCATGGTTTCCCAAGAGCCTTTGTCTGGCGTTTGAAGTGGAGCAGCGAGCGTTCATCGGGCGCGGGCATGGTGCGCAGAATGCCCACTTTTCCGTCGAGCATCAATTGGGCCGCTGCCATACCGGTCATGAGGGATATCTGCGCGTTCCAATCCTCCACAGGTAAGGAGGGTGCGGCGACAATCCTGTAGCCTCCGCCACCGGTTGCCTGCACAATCTCCTGCTCGGGCATGTTCAGGTTTGCGCCACCGCGCAGGCGTTCCAGTTCCACCCGCTTCAGGCCAACCTCCTTGAGGAGCCCAAGGACCGGTGGGGCTGTGCCGGCATCGATCTGCTCCTGGGCACCTCTGTAACTCAGCTTGGCGCGGCTACGGACAGTTCCGCGGGACACGGACATGGCGGATACTTCGGCATTGTGGTCCAGCTCGAAGTCCCACACGAAGGCGCTGCAGTCCTGATCAGCCAACAGGCTGCCGGCGTTCTCGCTGATAACTTCCGGATGCAGCGGGATCCTCCCGTCAGGAGCGTAGAACGTTTGCCCCCGGTGCCGGGTTTCTGCATCCAACGCCCCGCCTGGAGCAACAAAGGATGGCACGTCGGCGATTGCATAGAGGACTCTGTAACCGTCACCGGCACGTTCAATGAACACCGCCTGGTCCAGGTCAGTGGACGTGGCTGGATCAATGGTCACGAACGGAATGTCCCGGAGGTCACGTTCCGGCAGTGTATGGTTTTCTACCGCCTTCCGGGCTTCCGCTACGGCCTCGGCCGGGTATTCACCAGGGAGCTCCAGCTCGGTCCGGAGGGCAGCAAATGCCTCGGCGAGCTGGTCCGACGAGTCGTCGACGTTGGGCGAAATCCGATGATGTGACACGAAAATCAGGTTAGCCCGAAATCGCTGGATAGTCTTGGACCATGAGCACTTCCCCGGACGACAATGCTCGCGTCCAGCGCCTCGCCTCCGAGCTGCTGGGAGCCATGGCCTATGGCGAGCTCTCGGCGTTTGGCCGGCTGTCTTTCGACTCCCGGTACGCTCCCACCCTGCATGACAGGGCAGTGCTGGCAAAGATCGCAGTTGGCGCATACGGAAACTTTGCCTTGATCAGCACGCGGTTATCGGAGATGGGACTCGATGCCGAGGATGCCATGCTTCCGTTCCAGCGCTCCTTTGACCACTTCCACGAGCGAACAAAGCCAGCGGACTGGTTTGAATCAGTCATGAAGGCCTATGTGATCGACACAGTGTCGTCGGACTTCTACCGGATGGTGGCTTCGTTCCTTGACGCCGGGACGCAACTCTTTGTCCAGAAGGTTGCCTCCGCCGACCAAGCCACGGAAGTACTCCGCGTCCTCCTGCGCCGGGCGCTGGCTGATGACCCGCGCCTCGCGTCGCGACTCGCTTTGTGGGGCCGGCGCCTCGTCGGAGAAGCGCTGACCCAAGCCCAACGTGTCGGCCTGGAACATCCTCACTTGGGCCCAATGCTCAAGGGCGAAGGGGATTCGCGGGCGGCAGTCAAGGCGCTCACCGCCGAGCTTGCCGAACGGCACGGACGGCGGATGTCCGGGCTCGGGCTCACGGCTTAGGCATATTTCGCTTTCGCGCCGCGGCCAACCGGGTGCCGATACCTAAGCGGCGTCGAGCGCTTCCAGCAGCGTCTTGGCCGCCGCCGTCGGGTCCTGCGCCTCGGTGATGGCCCGCACGACGACGATCCGGCTCGCTCCCGCGGCAACCACCTGTTCAACGTTGGTGAGGTCGATGCCGCCGATAGCGAACCAGGGGAGGAGCACGCCACCCACAGTCTCCTCGTCTGCGCGCTTTACGGCTTCCGCGGCATATGTGACCAGATCCAGCCCGACTGCTTCGCGGCCTGGCTTCGTGGGTGTCGCCCATACTGGACCAACGCAGAAATAATCCAGCCCACTGCGGCCCGGGGAGGCCTCTATGGCCGCGTCAACCTGGTCCGGTGTGTGGGTGGACAGGCCGATGACGGTCTGGTCGTGGAGGAGGTGCCGTGCTGCGCGTAATGGGATGTCTTTTTGGCCGATATGGAACACAGGAGCCCCGGAAATACTGGCAACATCGGCACGGTCGTTGACGGCCCACAGCCTTCCGTGCCGGCGGGCAACGTTGTGCAGGACCTCCAGGACCTCCAGCTCCTCGGCGGCCTCGAGCGTCTTGTCGCGAAGCTGGATGATGTCGACGCCGCCCTCAAACGCGGCGTCGACGAAGTCTTCAAAATCGCCCTGCCGCTTGCGGGCATCGGTGCACAAATAGAGACGGGCAGTGGTGTGGACATCATGCTGGGTCATGGAAACCAGAGTAGTTCCTCTAAACTGGGCACGTACTGCGGGAGCCGTGACAGCGTCATATGACCGTCCGGCTGAGAGGGCTTCAGCGCCGACCGCTTGACCTGATCCGGCTAATACCGGCGTAGGGAAGGAAACGCATGGCAGAATCCGGCCAAAACCCTCTGCAGGCGGATGTTGCGGTCATCGGTGGCGGCATCATTGGCCTTGGCATCGCCCACGAAGCCCGCCGACACGGCCGCTCGGTGGTCCTTATTGATCCCGCACCGGCAGCGGGCGCGACGTTCGCCGCTGCCGGGATGCTCGCTCCTGTGAGTGAACTTCACTACCAGGAGGAAGACCTCCTGGAACTCATGCTGGAGTCCTCTCATTTGTGGCCGGCTTTTGTCCGGAGCCTGCCCGGCGACGAATCAGCCACCGGATACCGCACGACGTCGACAATCGCCGTTGGCGCCGATGCTGCCGACCGCCGCGCGCTGGCAGACCTCCGCACAGTCCAGCAGGCCGCAGGGCTTCAGGTAGAGCCTTTGTCCTTGCGGCAAGCGCGCGAGCGTGAGCCCCTGCTCAGCCCACAGATTTCCAGCGCCTTCGACATCCCGGCGGACCATCAAGTGGACCCACGGATGCTTGCACGATGCCTCATGGAAGGGCTGGCAGGCCACAGTCGAAGTGACGCAACGTGGGTTTCCGGAGCGGAGGACGGTTTCGCGCTGCCGTTCCCAGCGTCCCGTTTGCTGTGGGACGGGGACCGCGTCTGCGGAGTCGAGCTCGATCCGGGCGCCGGATCCGGCGACGGGCGCGTCGTTTTGGCGTCAGAGACCGTGGTCGCCTGCGGGCTGGATGCGGCAAGGCTAGGCAATCTCCCCGAGGGTCTCAGCCTGCCCGTGCGGCCGGTCTATGGCGACATCCTCAGGCTGCGCGTTCCCGAACACCTCCAGCCGCTCCTCACATCCACCATCCGGGGCATGGTGCGCGGAGTGCCGGTGTACATCGTCCCCCGGGCCGACGGAACGGTGGTGATTGGAGCTACCCAGCGCGAGGACGGACTATCCGCGTCCACCAACGCAGTGTCCGCCGGAGGCGTCTATCAACTCCTGCGTGATGCCCAAGTGTTGGTTCCTGCCGTGGCGGAGCTGGAACTGTTGGAAGCCACAGCCCGCGCACGGCCCGGCACTCCGGACAACGCACCGCTCCTTGGACGCGTCGCTGGACCCAGCGGCAACATCGAGGGTTTGGTGATCGCAACCGGCTTCTTCCGCCATGGCGTTCTATTGACGCCCATCGCCGCAAAGATCGTGGGCGGGCTGATAACCGGTTCCTCCGATCCACGCTGGTCAATCTTCCGGCCCGACCGCTTTGCGGCGAACGCAGGCCAACGGACTCCAACCCCCGCAGCTGCACAATCTCCCACCAAGGAAACAGTATGAATATCAAACTCAACGGCTCCGATCATGCCGTGGCGGACGATGCATCCGTCAGCACGCTCGTCAGCGCCATTACAGGCCGCACCCTGGACCACCGCGGACAGGCAGCCGACGGCGGCAAGCTGGGTGTCGCCGTCGCACGTAATTCGGAGGTTGTGCCGCGCAGCCAATGGGCCGCGACGGCGCTCGCCGATGGAGACGAACTCGAACTCGTAACAGCAGTCCAGGGAGGCTGAAGACATGACAGCAGCAAAAACTGACATTCGCACAGACGGCTTGGTGATCGACGGCGTCGAAATCGGCTCCCGCCTGATCATGGGTACAGGTGGTGCGCCGAGCCTGGACGGCTTGGGAGCAGCTCTTCTGGCCTCAGGAACGGAACTGACAACTGTGGCAATGCGCCGGTACTCGCCAGCCGAGACAGGGTCGTTGTTCCAGCTCCTGGTGGACCACAACATCCGGGTCCTGCCCAACACGGCTGGCTGTTTTACTGCCAAAGACGCTGTGATGACCGCGGAGCTCGCCCGGGAGGCGCTGGAGACAGACTGGGTGAAGTTGGAAGTCATTGCCGATGAACACACGCTTCTTCCGGACGCGGTGGAACTCGTGGAGGCAACCGAACAGCTGGTGAACCGCGGCTTCAAGGTTTTCGCCTACACCAATGACGACCCCGTCCTGGCGCTGCGCTTGGAAAACCTGGGTGCCACAGCAGTCATGCCCCTCGGCTCGCCTATTGGAACGGGGCTTGGCATCCTGAACCCGCATAACATCGAACTGATCGTGTCCCGGGCTTCTGTTCCGGTAGTGCTCGACGCCGGCATTGGAACTGCCTCGGATGCCGCGCTTGCCATGGAGTTGGGCTGCGACGCTGTCCTGCTGGCGACGGCAGTGACCCGTGCGCAGAACCCGGTCCAGATGGGCGAGGCCTTCAAACACGCAGTGATCGCCGGTAGGCTTGCCAAACAGTCCGGCCGGATTCCGCGGCGGGAGCATGCGCTCGCGTCCTCGGCGATGGAAGGCCGGGCAGAGTTCCTCTAGGCAAGGGAGCAGTTATGGCCGGCAAGGAAGGGCAATTGCCTCAAGCCGAGGTGGAAGCCGCCCTCAAGGACCTCCCCGGCTGGAAGTACCAGGACGGTCTGGTGACCGTCTTCAAAACCTCGACGGCAGCCGACGCCTTGGCGCTTATCGCCGCGGTGGGCCGGATCGCCGAAGAACAGAACCACCATCCGGACTTGGAATGGCGCTACAACCGCGTCTTTCTCCGCTACGTCTCCCACGATGCCGGCGACAGCGTGACGGAACGCGACGTCGCCGCTGCCGCTGCCGTGAGCGAGGCAGCAGCCGCGTCCGGTGCCCTGGCGCAGCCGGATCGCTACCCGGAAGCTTGAACGAGCTGGAAAGTTAAACGGCGCTGGTCGTCACCTATGGGTGACGACCAGTGCCGTATAAGAGCGGGGAGCGTCTAGAGCCTCAGAGCTTTGGTGAGGGCGGCGGTGTCATGCTGGGTGCGCTTACGGCCCAGATAGACCACAACGGCAATCGCGATGGCCGTCCCCAAAACGATAGGGAGGATCCACGGGATCCAGGTGAGCCCGGGCTGGTAACCGAACCCAGCCATGATGAAAGCTATCCAGCCCAGCACGCCGACGGTCGCCGAGACGCCCGCTGGCAATGCAATGCCGTACTTACCGTGTCGCTTGTCATTTGCCCACACGATGAATCCTGTAGCGATGGTGGCAAGCACCACCACAACGAGTGAAAGCATGGAGACTCCTTAGCGGCCGCTGCCAGTGGGAACGCTAGAGGGCGCCGAAACCGACGCGGCGGACTTCCTCGGCACCAATTTCAACGTAGCCCAGCGCATTTCCGGGAACGATGATCTGGCGGCCCTTCTCATCCGTGAACCGCAGATCCGAACCCTTGGAGATGGCCTCTCCGACGATCTTGGCTACAGCATCAGCATCGAGTGCGGATTCGAACACGATTTCACGGCCAACATTCTGAATGCCGATCTTTACTTCCACAGCAAGGCCTCCAAGCCAATCAAGTTTTAAGTCAGTCCTCTATTTGTAGCCTAGGACTCTTTGGGGAATCGACTGATTCCGCGCCAAGCTAAACGATAGATCAGATCACTGGCTACATCGAGGTCGAGATTTCCATCGGTTTCGAGCCAGTAGCGGGCGCTGACCTGCGCCATTCCTGCCAGTCCGCGGCCTAGGAGCTGTGCTTCCAAAGGGGGAAGCTTGGTGTCCTCGGCGATGACGTGGGCCACTGCGTCGGCGAACGTTTTGTTGAAAGTCTCCAAGCGCGAGCTGACATCGGGGTCGTTAATGAGGTCAGACTCGAAAACCAGGCGGTGGGCTTGGTCGTCGTCGGCTATGAACCTGTAGTAGGCCCGCATGACTGCCTTCACGCGCTCTTTATTGTCCGTGGTGGAATTCAGGGCATTGAGCATCAAATCGGTCAGCGTCGCCAGATGGCTGTCCAGCAACGCCATGTAGAGCTCGCGTTTGGAAGGGAAATGCTGATACAGGACCGGCTTGCTCACATGCGCGGTCTCGGCGATTTCGTCCATGGCGGCACCATGGAAGCCGTTGGATACGAAAACCTCCAAAGCGGCGTTTAGCAACTGTGCGCGGCGCTCGTCTCGCGGCAACCTTGCTGAACGCGTTGAACCAGTCCGTTCTTGCTTCGCTGGTGCCCCATCGTTTGCCCGTGTGCCGTCAGCCACAGTCTGCCGCCTTTCCTTTGCAGTTATGACCACTGTACCGGTGGGTAATATGACCGGGCGGCATCGGCAGGCATACATTGGGGTATGGCCTCAATTCTTGCTGCCCACCCCGCGCCCGCTGTCCTGCCACCCCTCGTTGAACCGGCCGCCGCACTAACGCCGGCCGAGGTGGAACGGTACTCCCGGCATCTCATCATTCCGGAAATCGGCGCTCTGGGCCAACGCAGGCTTAAGAATGCGAAAGTTCTTGTCATAGGCGCTGGCGGCCTGGGATCCCCAGCTTTGTTGTACCTCGCCGCGGCCGGCGTAGGAACTCTCGGCATAGTCGATGACGACGACGTTGATCTCAGCAACCTGCAGCGGCAGGTCATCCATGGCGTCAAGGACGTTGGCACCCCGAAAATCGAATCTGCGCGGAACGCCATTGCGGAGCTCAACCCGTTGGTGAACGTGGTCCTGCACAACGTCCGCCTTGACTCCTCGAATGCCTTGGAACTGTTTGCCGATTACGATCTCATCCTGGACGGCGCGGACAACTTTGCTACCCGCTACCTGGTCAACGACGCCGCCGCGATTCTCGGCAAGCCGTACGTTTGGGGCTCAATCTTCCGCTTCGACGGGCAGGTCAGCGTCTTCTGGGCCGAGCACGGCCCCACATACCGTGATCTCTACCCGGAAGCCCCGCCAGCCGGCTCAGTGCCCTCATGCGGTGAGGGCGGAGTCTTTGGCATGTTGTGCGCCGCCGTTGGATCCCTCATGGTGACGGAGGCAGTCAAGTTGATTACCGGCGTCGGCCGTTCCTTGCTTGGCCGCGTAGCGCTGTTCGACGCCCTGGGCGGCAGCTGGCGCGAGATCAAGGTCTCCAAGGATCCGGAAGCGGAGCCCATCACGGAACTCGTGGATTACGAGGCATTCTGCGGTGTGACTCCGGCTGCGGCCACTGACCAGGAGCACACGGTCACTGCCAAGGACCTTGCACGGATGTTGGCCGAGCGGGAGTCGGGTGAACGCGACTTTGAATTGGTGGATGTCCGCGAGTCCGGCGAGCACAGCATCGTGAATATCGATGGTTCGGTCCTCATCCCGCAGGGGAGGATTCTCTCAGGCGAGGCCTGGGTCGAGTTGCCGCAGGACAAGGACATAGTCTTCCACTGCAAGGCTGGTACGCGCTCTGCTGCGGTCCTGGAGGCCGCACAGAAGGCGGGCTACACACGCGTCAGCCATCTCGACGGCGGTATTCTCGCCTGGGTTCGCGACGTCGAGCCGGAGAAACCGGTCTACTGACCCAGCCCGTGCGTGGGTTCGTTGCCGCGAACGCGGCAAATCTGCGAAGCTCAACCATGAGCGAAGATTCAAGCGTGACTCCCCAGCAACCCATCGGCTCGGGGTTCGGGCACTACTCAACTGCCTCGGACGTCATCTCCGGCATTGACCTGACCGGGAAGACCGCCATTGTCACAGGCGGATATTCCGGGCTGGGGCTGGAGACCGTGAAGGCCCTTTCCTCTGCAGGCGCCCGTGTCATTGTCCCGGCGCGCAGGTTGCAGCACGCCCAGGAAATCGTGGCCGAAGCCGGGCTCGCTGCCACAGGGGTGGCGGGTTCCGTAGACGTTGAGCTCCTGGATTTGGCGGATCAAGCAAGCGTCAAGGAATTCGCCGCCCAATACCTCCGCACTCACGCGACCCTGGACATCCTGATCAACAATGCAGCGATCATGGCAAGCCCCGAGCAACGTGTTGGGCCGGGGTGGGAGGCGCAGTTTGCCACCAACCACCTGGGGCATTACACCTTGGCCAATCTGCTGTGGCCGGCATTGGCAGCCGCTGGGAATGCGCGCGTTGTGTCCCTCTCGTCCACCGGTCACAAGCTGTCCCGCATCCGTTTTGATGACATCAACTTCGATTCCGGCTACGACAAATGGCAGGCCTATGGCCAGGCCAAGACAGCCAATGCGCTCTTTGCCGTGGAACTGGACCGGCTGGGCCGGGCTTCCGGGGTACGGGCGTTCGCTGTCCACCCCGGCGGGATCATGACCGAACTGCAGCGGCATTTGCCGCACGAGGAAATGGTCGCGGCGGGCTGGATGGACGCTGAAGGAAACTTGAGGGAGGGCTTCAAAACCCCTGCGCAAGGTGCAGCTACATCGGTGTGGGCAGCCACATCGCCGGCCTTGAATGGCAAGGGCGGCGTTTACTGCGAGGATTGCGACATCGCCAAGCCCACGGACAAGAATTCGCCACTCGCCCGGTACCAGGGCGTGGACGGCCACGCGATTGATCCGGGCGATGCCACGAGGCTCTGGCAGGTATCTGCCGAACTCACAGGAGTCAACGCCTTCAGCTGACTTGGGGTGGCTAGGCGCTTTCGGAGCGGAGTTGCTCGTGGTCCACGGGGCATTCCGCAGCAGCCGGAGCCTGGGGCTGCTCCACCTGGATGCCGTACAGGGCTTCCAAAGCGGCTACGTAATCGTCCTGTTGCCCGTTGGCCGCGAGTTCGCGGGCGCGCACGGTAGGAATATGGAGGAGTTGCTTGACCATCCGGCGCAGCGCAAATTCCACCTCTTCGGCGGCAGCGGTGCAACCGTGGCGGGCGCGGACCTTCTCCATTTCCGCGTCCAGTACGTTCATGGTGTGGCGCCGGAGGGCAACGATAGCGGAGTCGACGGACCGGGATTCGCGTTCCGATTCAAACGCCGTTGCCGCGCCGTTGACTATCTCGCTGGCATGGGACAACGATTCTGCCTGTTCCTGGGGTGCAGCCAGACGCACAGACTCAAGGGTGAGGAGTTCGACGCCGTCGAGCTCGCCCACAGCGGGGTCGAAGTCGTGGGTGAGCGCAAGATCGATCGCGATGAGCGGCTTACCGGAATTCGCCCTGACCCGGGCGAGATCCTCAGCTTCAACGCGGGTATCCGAACCGCTGCAACCGATCATGACGTCGGCTGCGGACACCGCTGACGGGAGACTATCGGCGTCGAGCGCCCTGCCGCCACGGGTGGCCACGAAACCCTCGGCGCGGCCGGAGGAGGAGTAGACGGAAATATCGGTGCAACCGCGTTCACGGAGCAGTGACATCGTGGCACCGGCATAGGCGCCAGTTCCGAAGACAACGACCTTCTTGGCCGACCAGTCATCGCTGTCAGAGAGGTCCGTTGCCAGATCCAGGGCTACGGAGACGATGGAAAGGCCGCGTGATCCAAGGGCCGTCTGGGCGCCAACATCTTTTGCGGTCTTGGATGCAGCCTGGAAGAGCCGGACGAGTCCGGAACTCGCAGTGCCTTCCTGCTGGGCCGTAATCAAGGCCCGGCGGACCTGCCCGGCGATTTCGCGTTCCCCAACCACTGCGGAATCCAAGCCGGCGCTAACAGCGAAGAGGTGCCGTGTGACGTCAGGTCCCGTGTGGGTGCTGAAGGAGCGGGAAACGAGTTGCTCGTTGAGGCCGCTCAATTCGCTGATCCGCGAAACAAGGGCAGAACGGGCGGCCTCGAGGCCTGCTCCGTTGGCCGTTTCGCCGTAGATCTCATAGCGGTTGCAGGTTGCCAGGACGACGGCGCCGGAGACCAAGGGAGATCCGGAGAGGGCCGAAGAGGCAAGCTCAGAGGAACCGTTGCTCAGCTGAGCAACGGTTTCGAGGTCGATGTCGGCGTGTGTAGCCACCAATGAGAAAAGAACCACAGCACCCCAATCATAGCTTTTTCGCAGCCCGGTAGAACAATGTGCCGCAGTGGGAATTCACACGCGGTTCCGTGATCCCCGCCACGCAACCCCTTGAAGGGGCGCTACGTGACAGCCTGTCGTTATCTTTTGGCCCGGATTTTCGGCACAATCAAAGGCATGACTTCTAGCGCGGCAGCATCCAATAGTACGGCCACCAATGCCCCCGCAGGCCACCCTGCCGGCAAACTTGACGCGAATCACCCGTTGATGGACGGCCGTACTTCGGACTCCCCGCTCATCACTGCCTACCGGGGCGGCAAGCCCTCTCGCAGGCCTGTATGGTTCATGCGCCAAGCCGGTAGGTCCCTGCCGGAATACCTTAAGGTACGCGAGGGCGTCGCCATGCTCGACTCCTGCCTGCGTCCCGAACTTGCCGCCGAGATCACCCTGCAGCCGGTTCGCCGCCATGATGTGGATGCGGCCATCTTCTTCTCTGACATCGTCATACCGCTGAAGCTCGCGGGCGTCGGCGTGGATATCGTCCCCGGCGTCGGTCCTGTCCTGGATAAGCCGGTCCGGACTGCCGCTGATGTTGCAGCCCTTCCCGAGCTAACGTGGGAGGCACTGGAACCCATTCGCGAAGCGGTCCGCTTGACGGTGGCTGAACTGGGCAAGACTCCACTGATCGGGTTCGCCGGCGCGCCGTTTACGCTCGCGGCCTACATGGTGGAAGGTAAGCCTTCGCGGGACCACCTCGGCCCGCGGACCATGATGCACGCGGACCCCGAGACCTGGACAGCCCTCGCCAATTGGGCCGCGGATGCTTCCGGGTTGTTCCTTCAGGCGCAGCTTGAGGCCGGGGCGTCCGCTGGACAGCTCTTTGACTCTTGGGCGGGATCGTTGGGCCTGGCTGATTACACCAAGTACGTGGCTCCGGCATCCGCCCGGGCACTTGACCACGTGCGCGGGCTGGGTGCTCCGCTGGTGCACTTCGGTACTGGCACGTCCGAGCTTCTTGTCGCCATGCGGGACGTCGGTGTGGACGTTGTGGGGGTCGATTACAGGCTGCCCCTGGATGAGGCCAACCGCCGCTTGGGCGGCACGGTTCCCCTCCAGGGCAACATCGACCCCGCCCTCCTTCCGGCCCCCTGGGAGGTCCTCGAGGCGCATGTCCGCGAGGTTATCGCGGCTGGCTCGCACGCTCCCGGCCATGTCCTGAACCTGGGCCATGGCGTGCCCCCGGAGACGGACCCCGCCGTCCTGACGCGTGTTGTGGAGCTCATCCACTCCATCCCGGCAGAGTAGGACGCATGCGCGGGGGAAACGTACACGCCAAGGCGAAGGAAGCAGTCACGCCGCACCCGGCGCCTGGACCCGCCGCTGTTGTGGTCGGTGGCGGTATGTCCGGCCTACTGGCAGCGAGGGAACTGGCCATGGCTGGAACGTCGGTGACGATCCTTGAGGCAAATGATGCCTGGGGTGGTTGCGTCGGAAGCCACGTGGTAGCGGGATTGACTTTGGACAGTGGCGCGGAGTCGTTTGCTACGCGGTCCACCGCCGTGGCGGACCTCGCGCGCGAGCTCGGACTGGAAAGCCGGATCGTTTCCCCGCACCCGGGCGGCGCGTGGGTGCAGCTTCCGGACGGACCCCAAGAGCTGCCCAAGACTGGCGTTCTTGGCATCCCCGCCAACCCCTGGGACGCCGAGGTCAGGCGTTCCCTTGGCCTTTCCGGCGCCGTGCGCGCCTCCCTGGACCGTTGGCTGCCCGCCTCGCTTGGCACATCCTCCGAGGTCACCAGCGTGTCTGCCCTGGTCCGCGCCAGAATGGGGAAGAAAGTCCTGGAGCGGCTGGTTGCTCCGGTGGTGGGTGGCGTTCACTCTGCCGATCCCGGTCTGTTGGACGTCGATATGGTGGCCCCCGGCCTCCGCGCGGGGCTTCGGAAGCACGGGTCCCTGGCTGCGGCTGTTGCTGCCCAGCGCAAAGCAGCCCCCGGCCCTGGTTCCGCTCCCGCGAAGGCAGGTTCCGCCGTCGGGGGTTTGAAGGGCGGCATGAACACACTGGTATCCGCGCTGGTCAAGGATCTCCGGGACCGCGGCGTGGAAATGCTGAGTGGAAAGCGTGTTGATTTCGTATCGAAAACGGGCAACGGTTGGCGGGTCACCGCCGGTGAAACCACGTACGACGCCGGTCGGCTGGTAGTTGCCCTGGATGGCCCCGCTGCCGTGGGGCTGCTGGAAACGGCTATACCGGAGCTGGCCGGCCTACGCCCTGCCGCAGGACCTTTGGTGAGCTTGGTGACGATGGTTGTTGACCTTCCTGAATTGGACGGCCGGCCCCGTGGGACCGGGATCCTCGTAGCTCCCCAGACGCCAGGGATCCAGGCAAAGGCCCTGACGCATGCCACCGCCAAATGGGATTGGTTGGCAGAAGAAGCCGGTCCGGGCACGCACGTCCTGCGCCTTTCCTATGGCCGCCGTGAGGATGCCGAAGGGGGAGCGCCGGATCGTGTGATGAGAGATGAAGAATTGCTGGCAGCCGCGCTTGATGACGCCTCGGCGTTGCTGACGGTACCGGTTTCGCGGGCGGACATTGTCGATTGGGATGTTGTGCGCTGGGCAGGCGCCCTGCCGTTCGCCGCCGTCGGTCATAAACAGCGCGTAGCTCAAGTGCGGAAGTTGTGCGCCGCAGCTGATGGCCTCACCGTCGTTGGTGGCTGGCTGGCCGGTAATGGCCTCGCCGCCGTGGTGGCGGACACGCGTTCGCAGCTCGCTCAGGGAATCATTGGCGATCGCCCAATTTCGTGATTTGTGTCACTTCTACGCCCTGTAGAAGTGATCCATTTCGACTTAGCGGCTGGCACGGGGCAAACTTGAACCATGAGCCACACTTCTGCCGAATCTGTCACTAAAACTGCTGGAACCGAAGAGCAGTTCTTTACGCTCTGGACCGTCTTCAAGCGCTCGGCCGACGTCCTGCGCAGCGGCGATGCTGCCCAGGAATTTGAAGCCCTTGAAGGGAAGCTCGCCAAAGAAGGCGTGATCCTGCGGGGCAGCTACGATGTTTCCGCCATGCGCTCGGACGCCGACATCATGGTGTGGCTCCACGGACCCAAGCCGGAAGACCTTCAGTCAGCCGTCCGTTCCATTCGCCGCAGCAAGCTCTTTGCCGGCACTGAGATCGTCTGGTCCGCGATGGGCGTGCACAGGGAAGCCGAGTTTGCCAAGAGCCACGTCCCGGCCTATGCCCGCGGCGTCGAGCCCAGCACCTGGCTGTGCGTCTACCCGTTCGTCCGCTCGTACGAGTGGTACCTGCTTCCCGCCGAAGAACGCGGAAAGATGCTGCGCGACCATGGACTGCTGGGCCGGGAGTTCCCGCAAGTCATTTCCAACACCGTTTCCTCGTTCGCGCTGGGTGACTGGGAGTGGATCCTTGGCCTCGAGGCGCCTGAACTTGTTGACCTTGTGGACCTCATGCGCCACCTGCGTGCCACCGACGCCCGCAACCACGTCCGTGAGGAAATCCCCTTCTACACGGGCCGCCGCGTAACCGCTGCCGAGATTGCAGAGGTCCTCGCATGAGTGGCATTGCCGTTTCCACGGCCGGCAATGAGGTCACCGAGCGCGGTCGCCAGGAAGCAAAGCAGTACGATGCCGTGCTGCTTGCATCCTTTGGAGGTCCTGAAGGCCAGGAAGATGTCATTCCCTTCCTTCGCAACGTCACCCGGGGCCGTGGCATCCCAGATGAGCGCCTTGAAGAGGTCTCACACCACTACCGTGCATTTGGAGGCATCAGCCCCATCAACCAGCAGAACCGTGAACTGAAGGCCGCGATCGAGGCTGAGCTGGCCAAGCGCGGCATCGAGCTTCCCGTCCTGTGGGGCAACAGGAACTGGGACCCGTACATCGCGCCGGTTCTGCAGGACGCCTACGACGCCGGCCACCGCCGGATCCTGATGCTCACCACCAGCATCTACTCCTGCTACTCCAGCTGCCGCCAGTACCGTGAAGACATTGGCATCGCCCTGACCGAAACAGGACTGGACGGCAAGCTCGAGGTGGACAAGATCCGCCAGTACTTCGACCACCCCGGCGTTGTTCAGCCGTTCCTTGAGGGCACCGCCGCGGGCCTTGAAGAGATCCGCGGCAAGCTGGCCGCCGCCGGCGAAGCAGATCCGGACTCAAAGATCCGTGTCCTGTTTGCCACCCACTCCATCCCTACGCGCGATGCCGAGGCCGCCGGCAAGTCCGAGGACGAGCCACGCGAGTTCGCAGAAGGATCGGCGTACGCGGCCCAGCATCTGGCAAACGCTAAGGCCATCATGGATGTCGTAGCCCCGAACGTGGCCTGGGACCTCGTGTACCAATCCCGCTCCGGCGCACCGCACATTCCATGGCTGGAACCGGACATTAACGATCACCTCGAAGAAATCGCCCCCCAAGGAGTGCGAGGCGTCGTGATCGTTCCCCTCGGTTTCGTCAGCGACCATATGGAGGTTGCCTGGGACCTGGACACCGAAGCCCTCGAGACCTGCAGGAACCTGGAGATGGAAGCCACGCGCGTCCCCACCCCGGGAACGCATGCTGCCTTTGTTTCCGGGCTGGTTGACCTGATCTGTGAACGCACGGTGGAGAACAACATCGCCGATCGCCCCCACGCTACTGACCTGGGTCCTTGGTACGATGTCTGCCGCCCGAATTGTTGCGAAAACTTCCGCGGTGCCAAGCCCGTCATTGCCGAGGTCGGCTCCACTGTCGGTGTTGGGCATGACGCTTACACCTCTACGGAGGCCAGCAAGTGACCATTCGCATCGGCACCCGGGCCAGCAAGCTCGCGCTGACCCAGACCCAGCAGACTGCCGATCAGCTTGCGGCTGTTGGTGGCTTCCCGGTGGAGCTGGTGCACATCAAGACCGAGGGCGACGTCAAGACCGGCTCGCTGTCGCAGATGGGTGGCACGGGTGTCTTCGTGGCGGCCCTGCGGGATGCCTTGCTTGCTGAAACCTGCGATGTCGCTGTTCATTCTTTGAAGGACCTGCCCACCGGGGCTGCGGTCGGACTGAGCATCGCCGCTACCCCCAAGCGCGTGGATGTCAGGGATGTCCTGTGTGCCCGTGATGGCCTCACCCTTGCAGAGTTGCCCGGTGGCGCCAGGATCGGCACGGGCTCGCCCCGCCGTGCGGCGCAGCTCCGTGCAGCACGCCCGGACATTGAGGTGCTGGATATCCGCGGAAACGTGGACACGCGCCTGGGACGCGTCCCCGGACTTCCCGGCAATGGCACCGACCAAGTTGTTCCCGGCAAGTCCTGCGACCTGGACGCCGTGGTGCTGGCTGCTGCAGGCCTGGAACGGATGGACCGGCTGGACACCGTGAGTGAGTTCTTCGAGACGGATGTCATGTTGCCTGCCCCGGGCCAGGGCGCATTGGCGATCGAATGCCGTGCGGAGGACGCCCCGCAGTCGGAAGGCTCCCAAGGCGTTCTCGCCCAGGCTCTCGCCGCATTGAACGACGACGACACCCGGCTTGCCGTAACAGCCGAACGCGCCGTACTGGCCCGGCTCGAGGCTGGCTGCGCCGCACCGGTTGGCGCCCACGCCTTCCGGAAGGGCAGCATGCTGCACCTTGAAGCTGTTGTCTGCGCCGTAGACGGCACCAAGACCGTACGCGAGAAGAAGGCTACCGATGGCCTGACTGAAGTTGGTGCCACGTTGCTCGGCATTGAAGTTGCGGAGCTTCTGCTCGCCGCCGGTGCCGCGGAGATCGCGGATCTTGCAGCGTCCTGATGTGACTCACGCATCTGGCCTGGCAGGTCGGCGCGTCCTCATTACCAGGAGCGCCGACCGGGCCCGGCCGCTTGTTTCGCTCCTGCACTCCCTCGGAGCGCAGCCGCTGGTGCTTCCCCTCATCGATTTCGAGCGGGCGGAGGACCAGGCTTCCCTCGACGCCGCCCTGGACAAGCTCGCCGCTGGCTATTTTGAGTGGGTGGTGATCAGCAGCATCACCACCGTGCGTGTCCTGCTGGAAAAGGCCGCCCAGCGCGGCACGATCCCCGCGAAACTCGTACCCACCGGGACGCGGGTGGCGACGATTGGCCCATCGTCACGGGGGATACTTGAAGCTGTGGGACTGACAGTCTCGCTGGCACCCACTGACCTCCAATCCGCCGAAGGCCTCGTCGCCCTCTGGCCGACGGCTCCTGCGCGCGTTCTCCTCCCGCAAGCCGATATCGCTACTCCCGGCCTGCGGGACGGATTGGTCGGCAAGGGCGCTGACGTAACGTCCGTGATTGCCTATCACACAGTGGACTACCCGGCCCGCACAGGACGACGCCTGGAAGCGGAACTGCCCGCCGTCGTCGGGGTTTCCGGCAGTATGGGTTCCGGCAGTGCCGATCACAAGGCGACCTCCGGCGGCGCACAGCTGCAGGAAATGACCCCGGCAGAAGCGCGGGCCGCCATCGGCGCCGGGACGCTGGACGCCGTCGTGGCCGCTTCCCCGAGCGCCGCCCGCCGGATTGCGGAGACCCTCGTGCCCTTGGGCGGTTGCCGGTTCATAGCCATTGGGGGTCCGACGGCGGCAGAGGCCGCCCAGCTCGGCATCACCGTTGCAGCCACCGCCAAAAAACCTACCCCGGACGGCATCGCGGCCGCCCTGGATTCAGTATTCGCCAACGAAGGGAACCCCAGATGAGCTTTCCGAACCACCGTCCCCGCCGCTTGCGCACCACCCCGGCGATGCGCAGGCTTACGGCAGAAATCCGTCTCGCCCCGGCAGACCTCATCCTTCCGGCCTTCATCCGGGAGGGCCTCAGCGAGCCCAGTCCGATCAGTTCGATGCCCGGCGTCGTCCAGCACACCACTGAGACGCTTAAGCGTGCCGCTGCGGAAGCTGTGGAACTTGGCGTGGGCGGCATCATGCTGTTCGGCGTGCCGGAGGTTCGCGACGCCCGGGGCACGGCCTCCTTGGACCCTGAAGGTGTCCTGAACAAGGCCATCCGCGACGTCAAGGCTGAAGTGGGCGATGACCTGGTCATCATGGGCGATGTTTGCCTGGACGAATTCACCGACCACGGACACTGCGGCGTTTTGGATGCCGACGGATATGTGGACAACGACGCAACCTTGGAAATCTATGGCCAGATGGCCGTAGCCCAGGCAGAGGCGGGCGCCCATGTGCTGGGACCTTCGGGCATGATGGACGGACAAATCGCCGTCATCCGCCAGGCCTTGGAGGACTCGGGCCATAAAAATACCGCCATCCTGGCGTATGCGGCCAAGTATGCCTCAGCTTTCTATGGTCCGTTCCGTGAAGCGGTGGACTCCCAGCTCAAGGGCGATCGCCGAACGTACCAAATGGATGCAGCCAACCGTCGGGAAGCCATTCTCGAAGTGGAATTGGACCTCGAAGAAGGCGCCGACATGGTGATGGTCAAGCCCGCCATGAGCTATCTGGACATCCTCGCGGACGTTGCGGCCATGAGCCCGGTGCCGGTTTCGGCCTACCAAATCTCGGGGGAGTACGCCATGATCGAAGCGGCTGCTGCCAACGGCTGGATCGATCGGCGGGGTGCCATCACCGAGTCCGTGCTGGGCATCAAGAGGGCCGGCGCGGATACCGTCCTGACCTATTGGGCCTCCGAACTGGCAGGCTGGCTGAAGGAGTCCTGATGACTGCCGTGCCTTCCGAATCCAGCTTTCCGCCCGCAGCCGGAATTCCCGTGGACCCCACAGCGCCCGTAGCGGCCAACCAAATCCTGCTCGGCCTGAACACCTTCGGGGATGCAGGGCTCGACGCCGACGGAAATCCGAAGGAGCACGCCCAGGTGCTGCGCGAGCTGCTGGAGGAAGCAAAGCTGGCTGACGCCCTTGGCATTCACGCTTTTGGCGTGGGAGAGCATCACCGCCGCGATTTCGCTGTGTCTGCTCCTGAGGTCTTCCTCGCGGCAGCTGCCGCAGCGACCTCCCGGATCAGGCTTGGCTCGGCTGTGACGGTCCTCAGCTCGGATGATCCGATCCGCGTCTTCCAACGTTTCGCGACCGTTGACGCAATCTCCAATGGCAGGGCAGAAGTGATGTTGGGCAGGGGCTCGTTCATTGAGTCCTTCCCCTTGTTCGGCCTGGACCTTGCGGACTACGACGTCCTGTTCGAGGAAAAACTTGAGCTGTTCGACCAAGTACGGGCCCAGAAGCCGGTTCACTGGGAAGGGCGGACGCGGCCCAGCATCAGCGGACTCCAGGTCTATCCACGCTTACAGCATCATTTGCTGCCGGCATGGATCGGTGTGGGTGGGACGCCTGAGTCCGTTTTGCGGTGCGCGGAGTACGGCTATCCCATCATCTTCGCGATCATTGGGGGAGAGCCTCGGCGGTTTGCTCCGCTCGTGAATCTCTACCGCGAGGCGATGGCAAAATACGGGCACCCCATGCGACAGATCGCCACCCACTCGCCGGGTTTCATTGCAGACACAGACCAGGCTGCCCGGGAGGAACTCTTCCCGCATTGGCTGGAGCAACGCAACAGAATCGGGGCCGAGCGCGGCTGGGGGCCGGGAAACCGGGCGGAATTCGACGCCATGTGCGGACCGGAGGGCGCCCTGTATGTGGGTTCTCCCGAGACTGTGGCCCAAAAGATCGTCCTGCTCAAGCGCAACCTCGGCGTGGACCGCTTCGATCTCAAATACAGCAACGGCACGCTGCCGCACCGATCCATGATGCGCTGCATCGAACTTTTCGGCACGGAAGTTGCTCCACGGGTAGCGCAGCTGCTGGCGGACGCCTCATAGCGGCGCTTCTGAATCACCAAAGACGCTTCTGAATGACTGAAAGAATAGGAACCATGACTTCAAACACCCCTGTGTCCGACCAGCTTTTCGACCGTGCCCGGTCCCTGATGCCCGGCGGAGTGAACTCCCCGGTACGCGCCTTTGGATCCGTGGGCGGAACCCCGAAGTTCATGGTTTCGGCCAAGGGCGCCTACCTCACAGACGCCGATGGCAGGGAATACGTGGACCTCGTCTGCTCCTGGGGCCCGGCACTGCTCGGTCATGCCCACCCGGCCGTGCTCGACGCCGTGCACGCAGCGGTGGATCGCGGCTTGTCTTTCGGTGCTTCCACCCCGGATGAGGCCAACCTTGCCGAGATCGTTAAGGAGCGGGTGTCCGCCGTCGAACGCCTGCGCATGGTGTCCACGGGTACAGAGGCCACAATGACGGCGGTTCGCCTCGCCCGCGGCTTTACCGGGCGCAACCTGATCATCAAGTTTGCGGGGTGCTACCACGGCCACCTGGACGGGCTGCTGGCAGCCGCAGGTTCCGGCGTTGCTACGCTGGCTCTCCCTGGTTCGGCCGGCGTCACGGCGGCCACTGCCGCTGAGACCCTCGTTTTGCCTTACAACGACCTCGCTGCCGTCGAAGCTGCGTTCGCCACGCACGGCAACAACATCGCGGCCGTGATCACCGAAGCTGCCCCGGCAAACATGGGCGTCGTCACCCCGGGCGAGGGATTTAACGCCGGACTGTCGCGCATCACCAAGGAACACGGTGCCCTCCTCATCCTCGATGAAGTCCTCACAGGCTTCCGTACCGGCTACGCCGGCTACTGGGGACTCACGGGCCGCCAGGAAGGATGGGCCCCGGACCTGCTCACCTTCGGCAAGGTCATCGGCGGCGGAATGCCGACGGCGGCTCTTGGCGGACGCGCGGATGTGATGGATTACCTCGCGCCCGTGGGCCCGGTGTACCAGGCCGGCACTTTGTCAGGAAACCCCGTGGCCATGGCTGCTGGCGTGGCAACACTGACCCATGCGACACCCGACGTCTACGCCTATGTCGACGCCCGCTCGCTGGAGCTCTCCGCCGCTTTGTCCTCGGCGCTGGATGCCGAAGGCGTGGACCACTCCATCCAGCGTGCAGGGAACCTGTTCTCCGTTGCCTTCGGCACTTCTGCCCGGGGTGTGCACAACTACGACGACGCCCAAGGCCAGCAAGCCTACCGTTACGCACCGTTCTTCCACTCGATGCTGGACTCCGGCGTCTATCTGCCGCCGTCGGTCTTCGAGGCGTGGTTCCTTTCCGCGGCACATGATGACGCTGCTATGAACAGGATCGTTGACGCACTCCCTGCTGCTGCGAAGGCCGCAGCCGCGGCGACCGCATAAGTCCGCGACCGCATAAGGCAAGGACAACGCAGTGCCTTGGCCTGCTGCTACAAGCTGGCTGGGGCACTGCGCCTCCCCGGGGTAGGCTCGTAATGGAAACCCAACCCCAACGAATTCACGGTTTACCATGCGCTCCATCCAGACAATTGCATCCCTTGGCTTGTGCGCCGCAGCGGCCGGAATCGTGGTCACCATGGTGTCTGGCTGCTCAGGTGGCAGTGGAACCGCGGACCCAACATCTTCGCCGGTTTCGCCGACGGCAAGTACCCCCTCGCCGACGAGCACCCCTGTTCCAAGCACGTCCACCACTCAGGCGTCAAACGAACCCCGGGAATCCCGGACCCCCTCGACAGCGCCTACCCCTCAAGCCTTGTCCACGCCGCAACAACAGCTTGCCAAGCTAAGCCTCGAGCAACGCGTAGGGCAGCTGTTCATGGTTGCTGCCAAGGCCACCGGTGCGGAACCGGGCACGATGGAAGCCCTCTCCAAATACCACGCGGGCAACGTTTACCTGAGTGGTCGCAGCAAGGCAGGGACAGAGGCCACAGCTGCCGTAGTGGCCTCCCTGACCGGGAAGGTTTCCGCCGAAACTACCGGTGGGCTGCCTCTCTTCGTAGCCACGGACCAGGAAGGTGGATACGTCCAGGTTCTGGCTGGTCCAGGTTTCTCCACGATTCCCGCAGCTTTAGTGCAAACGGGAGCTGGCCCCGCGAAGCTGCGGGCAGACGCCACCGTGTGGGGGAAGGAACTCCGTAGCGCCGGCGTCAATGTCAATCTGGCCCCCGTCCTTGATACTGTGACGAGCCCTGAATTCGCGCCATCCAACGCGCCCATCGGGCAGTTCCAACGGCAGTACGGATATAGTCCGGGCCAAGTTTCTGAGCTGGGGAACGCTTTTGCCCAAGGCATGAGGGACGCGGGGGTCGCGCCCGTTGTGAAACACTTCCCGGGCCTCGGCAGGGTAGCGCCCAACACCGATGTCAGCCGTAACGTCAGGGACACCAAGACCACGCGGAACGATCCCGCCCTGGAGCCATTCCGCACAGCCATCACGAACGGCGTGCAATGGGTCATGGTGTCCAATGCGTACTATGACCAAATCGACCCAGCCAACATTGCGCCGTTCTCGCCCGTGGTTATGGGGCAGATGCTTCGCGAGGACGCCGGCTTCAAGGGCATTATCCTTTCGGACGACGTCTGTAGTGCAGCACAATTGGAGCCTTGGCCGGCCCCTGACCGTGCCATCAACTTCTTCGGAGCTGGCGGCACGATGCTCGTGTGCGCCGACCCCGGAAGCATCCCGTCCATGTATGAAGCCGTCCTGCAGAAAGCGCAGTCCGACCCAGCTTTCCGCAACAAGGTGGATGCCGCGGCTTTGACAGTGCTGTCGGTCAAGTCCGGTAAATAAGCCTGAGTCGCGGAGACTGGCTGGTGCCTTAGAGCTGGTGAGCTGAATGCAGAAGACCCCGCCTACCGGACTGTCCACCCCTCAGGGGCGTTGTCTGGAGGCGGGGTCTGCTGTATGTCTGCGCTGTGGTTCCCTGGAGGAGCTGTGGCCTAGAGGACGTCCGAGAGGAAGCCCTGGAGCCGTTCCGTCCGGGGGCTGTTGAAGAGCTGCTCCGGGGGACCGGATTCCACGACTACGCCAGCGTCCATGAACGTCACGACGTCTGAGACATTGCGGGAGAAGCCCATCTCATGGGTTACCACCACCATGGTCATGCCACCCTGTGCGAGATCGGTCATCAGGGCCAGGACGCCCTTGACGAGTTCCGGATCCAGAGCAGAAGTGGCCTCGTCGAAGAACATGACCTCGGGCTTCATCGCCAGCGCACGGGCAATGGCTACGCGCTGCTGCTGGCCGCCGGAAAGGTTGGCAGGGCGGGCATCGGCCCTGTGCTTGAGGCCGACCAGGTCCAATTGGGCCAACGCCTCGTCACGCGCCTGTTCCTTGGACATTCCGCGGATCTTTCGCAGTGCCAGGGAAATGTTCTCGGCCACGGTCTTGTGGGGGAAGAGATTGAACTGCTGGAACACCATGCCGATCCGACGCCGAAGTTCGTCGGGGTTGTCCTTGAGGACGGAACGGCCATCCAGCAGGATGTCGCCCTGATCCGGCTCGATGAGTCGGTTCATCACGCGAAGGAGCGTTGACTTGCCTGAACCCGAGGGGCCGATCACGGAAGCCGTGGTGCCCTTCTCAACGTGCAGGTCGATGCCCCGCAGGACATGGTTGGTGCCGAACGACAAATGGATGTTCTTTGCCGTCAACGTGCCAGATGAAAATTCACTCATGCGTGGGCTCCCTTCCCGACGACCGCCGCGGCGTCGTCCGGTTCCTTCTTTTCCGGCCGGCCTGAACGGAAGCGGGCATCAATCCAATTCACAAAGTGCGTAAGCGGGATTGTGAGTACCAGGTAGAAGATGGCCGCAGCAACGTACGGTGAGAGGTTGCCGCTGGTTGCAGCCGCGTCCTTGCCGATCTGGAAGATCTCCCGCTCCGTGGCCAGCAGGCCCAGGAGGAAGACGAGTGAGGACTCCTTGATCAGGGCAATGAATTGGTTGACCAGGGCAGGAAGCACCCGACGGATGCCTTGGGGAACCACTACCAGCCGCATGGAAGCGCCGTAGCCGAACCCCAAGGCGCGGGATGCTTCGAGCTGTCCCTTATCCACGCTCTGGATACCTGAGCGGAAGATCTCACCGATGTAGGCACCCGACATCAAAGACAGTGCGGCGATGGCCATCGGGTACGGGCTTGTGGAGCCCGTCAGTTCACGGATGATGGGGCCGAAACCGAATCCGATGACCAGAATGGTCAGCACGGGCGGAAGTCCGCGGAGGACGTCCGTGTAGATGCGTGCAATCCATCGGGCTGCGGCGTTCCGGGAGATCCCCATCAGGGCCAGGGCCATGCCCAGCAGGGTCCCGATGATGCCCGAAATGACAGCGAGCACCAGGGTGTTCGGCAGGCCGACAGCGAACATCTTGGGAATGACTTCGCCCATCGCCTTCCAGTCAAGGAAGGTGTCAGCTAGTTGCTTGAGGATATCCATGGAACGCCCGGGTTACTTGGCCGGGATCTGGACGGCCTTGCTGCCCGGCTTCCAGCCCTGCGGAGTCTGCTCGGCCGCTGTGGGACGATCGGTGTACCACTCGGAGGTGAGCTTGGTCCACGTACCGTCAGCAATGACCGCGTCCAGCCCGGCATTCAGGGCATCGAGGAGGGGCTGATTGTCCTTGTTCACGGCGTAAGCCGTGAAGTTCTGCGTGTTGACAACCTTTTCGGCGATCTTGGTGCCGTCGCCGTCCTTGACCTGGCCGGAAGCCTGCTGGGAGGGGGCCACCCAGGCGTCGATCTGACCGTTCTTCACGTTGCCATAAACGGTGTTGTAGTCAGGGAAACGCACGGGCTCGAGCTTGAGTGTGTTGGTGACATAGTCATCCTGAACGGTGCCCTGGACGACGCCGATCCGGACGCCTTCCTTGAGGTCGGCGAAGCCCGTGACCTTGGCGTCGTTCTTGGTCACAACAGCCATGTAGCCAAAGTCGTAGCCGTTGGTGAAGCCGACTGTCTTGCGACGGGCGTCCGTGGTGGAGATCGAGGAGGATCCGACGTCGAACTGCTTGTTTGCTACCTGCGAGAGCAGGGCGGAGAAGTCGGTCGATGCGAACTCCACCTTCAGGCCAAGCTTGTCGCCGATGGCGCGCAGGAGCTCGTTGTCATAACCGGTGAATTTGCCGGAAGGATCGATGAAGATGTTCGGCGGTGCATCGGACAGGGTGCCTACACGCAGGGTGCCATCAGTGACGAGGCCCAGCTTGGACTTGTCGATCTTGTCCAGCGCCGTGACGTCCGCGGTGGTGTACTTGTCCAGCGTCTGTTGGTCGCTGCCGGCCAGGGCATCGGTGGGCGAACCGCTGGGCTGGGAGGTTCCTCCTCCGCATGCTGCCAGGGAGATCACCAGGGCCGCGGCTACGGGAGCAGCAGACAGCCACTTGAGGGCTTTGAATTTCATGAAGAAATCACTTTCATCGGGTCACAGAGACGTTTCGCGGTGGGCGGGGAACGTGGCAACAAGAATGGGGATGGCTGCCCTAGCAGACTTCAACCCGCCAAACTTAATTATGTCACCAGCCCGCCGAAGCACGGTGAATCGAAGAAGTGATTGCTCTGGCTCATTTTTTCCGAACAAAGTTCCGGCATCAATGCTGGGCTCGCGGAACTATTCCGGGCTAGGGTGCAGGGGCGGAATCCGCGCGCAAGACGTATGTGCTGGCAGGTTCCCAAAATTCTTGTGACTTGCATCCCAACCGCGGCTCTTTTGGAGCTGGAGCTGCCTCAGAAGCCGCCGCGGCTGGCATCCTCGGGTGGCAGGACGGGCCACTCGCCCTCGATCACAGCCGTAGGCTTGCTTCGCCGCAGATACTGCTGGAAGTCGGCCGCTTGGGATGCGGCCCAGTCCACCTGCAAATGGTGCAGCTTGGACGCAGGCATCTGCAACTTGGGGAATTTGCCAGCCATGGCATCCAGGACGCGCAGAGTCGCCAAGGCGTCGGCAGCGGAGGTGTGGGCGTTGTCCAGGCTCACGCCATATTCCTCGCATAAAGCGGTCAACGTCCGCTTGCCCTTGCGGTACCGGTCCACCTGCTTGTTCATCACGTAGGGGTCCAATACCGGGAAACGGGTGAGTTGCGGGACACCGTGCCGTGCTGACTCGGCAGCGAGCACCGTGAAGTCGTAGCTGGCGTTGAAAGCAATGACTGGAGTGTGGTCGTCGAACAATTCCTGTAGAACGGCCGCTACCTCGCGGGTGACCTCGGCCGCCGGGCGGCCTTCGGCCCGGGCTTTTTCCGTGGTCACCCCGTGCACCTCGCTGGCCTCCAAAGGAATCTCGACGCCGGGATCCGCCAGCCATTCATGCTCTTTGATGAGCTGTCCGTGCGCATCCACCACAGTGATTGAAGCAGTGACGATGCGGGCAGAACGGGAATTCTTCCCGGTGGTTTCGAGGTCGAAGGCAGCGCGGGGGAGGGTGTTCCAGGAGCTCATGGTTTCACGCTACCGGCTGGCCCCGACAGTACTGGGGACGACACTCCTGCGGCTACGCTGATCACATGCGGATGGAGTATGTGACGGCGGTGCTGGCCGTTGTGGACCTTGTTCCGCCCGGCACGGCCGTGTCATATGGTGACGTCGCAGAACTCCTTGGAGCTGGCGGACCCAGGCAGGTGGGCGCCGTGATGAGCCACTACGGCAGTTCCGTAGCGTGGTGGCGGGTCCTGCGGGCAAGCGGCGATGCCCCGCCGGGCCACGAGGCAGAGGCGTTGCGCCACTACGTGCAGGAATCCACCCCACTGCACGGTGCCTTTGAGCCATTCCTGCGGACAGGTGAGGGCCGTTGGCGCGTGGACCTCGGCACCGCGCGATGGGCGCCAACTGATGCTGATTTCGATCTTATTGATGTGATCTCGGACCAGTTGGAGCGTCAGCTCCATATTTTGTCGGTGCCCGATGATGAAATGACTGTGTGACCGCAACAGCTACCAGAACCCGCCAAGCCCCGGCAGCCCTTCGCTTGCTTCCGCCGCGCGAGATCCACTACGCGGCACCTGACCTGTCTCCGGACCAACGTGCGGTTGTTTCAGTCAGGCAAGGAGGCGGGCCGGTCCTGGTCCCCGGAGGCCCGGGCACCGGAAAGTCCACAGTGCTGGTCGAATCAGCAGTCCGGCGGGTAAATGAAGACGCGGTGGATCCTGAACGGATACTTATTCTCGCTCCAGGGCGCCACGCCGCGGCCGCCTTGCGGGACACCTTCACCGGTCGCCTGGACAGAAGCCTCAGTACGACGCCGGCCCGCACCTGGGCGTCTTACGCTTTCGACGTCATCCGGCGCGCTAAAGCGGAAGGCGTCTTGCCGCTGCCACGACCACCCAAGCTCCTGTCCGGCCCGGAACAGGATCTGATCATCAAAGAGTTGCTGGAAGGCCACTCCCGCCCCGGGCACCAGTTGCCCTGGCCAGAGGACCTTTCCGCAGCACTGCCCACCCGGGGATTCCGCCACGAGATCCGCCAATTGTTTGATCGCATCATCGAGTCTGGCCGCACTGCAGAGGACTTGGTTGGCCTCGCCTACGAATGTGGGCGGCCCGATTGGATGGCGGCGGCCGAGCTGTACAGCGAGTACCGGGACGTTTTGGACCTCCGAATGCCCGAGGCCTTCGATCCCGCAGGCATCATCACTACCGCACGGCAGATTTTTCAGGACTCGCCTGCTTTCCTGGCTGCCGAGCGTGAACGCCTGCAGCTGATCCTCGTGGATGATGCACAGGAATCCAATCCGGCTGTGTTTGAGCTCCTGGCCGATATTGCAGAGGGCAAGGACACTGTAGTCACATATTCGCCTGACACTGTGGTGCAGGGCTTTCGCGGGGCGCGGCCGGACCTTGTCGCTGAGCTTCCCTCGCTCCTGGCGGGAAGCCACGGGGTTCTTGAACGGCCACTGTGGATTACGCACCGGCATCGCTCCGAGGTAGCGCAGGCCTGGACGAGGGTTGCCGCACGCATCTCACAACGATCCGGGGGCCAAAGGGCCAGGCGCCTGGAACAGCAGGAGTCCCTCGACGCCGTTCAGGCAACCAGCCCGGAGGGGCGGGTTGAAGGACATGTGCTGCCTTCTCCTGTCCATGAGCTTCGCTATGTGGCCCAGCGGATTTTGGAAACTCAGTTGCGTGAGGGGCGCGACTTCAGTGACATTGCTGTCATCGTCCGCAACGGCGGCTTGATCTCGCAGCTCCAGCGCTACCTCAGCGGGCAGGGAATCCCTGTACGGGTTCCTGTGGCGGATTCTGCGGTCCGGGATGAGGTGGCCGTCCGGCCCCTCCTGGAGGCCTTCGCTGTCGTCCTTGATCCCGCAAAGCTCACTCCTGAAACTGCCGTTTCCCTCCTGACCTCGCGGATTGGCGGCGCATCCGCCATTGAGCTCCGCCGACTCCGTCAATCTCTCCGTCGCGAGGAGCTGCTCGGTGGCGGCGGACGATCCAGCGACGCTCTGCTGGTGGAGGCGCTGCTTGAACCGGGAGCGCTTGCTTCGCTGGGAATTGAAGGAAACTCTGCCCGCCGGCTTGCCCGGATGATTGCTGCCGGCACTGCCGCGTCGGCTGCGCCTGGGGCCAACGCGGAATCGGTCCTTTGGGCGCTATGGCACGCCACGGGGTTGGCTTCCCGCTGGTCGGACGCCGCGCTGGAAGGAGGAAGCGCCGGAGCCCGCGCGGACCGCGACCTTGACGCCATGATGGCGCTGTTCCACACGGCAGAACGCTTCGTGGATCAACTGCCAGGCTCCGGTCCGGAGCAGTTCCTCGATTACTTGTTGAACCAGGAACTCCCTATGGACACCCTCGCGGCGAGGGCCCAGCTTGAGGAGTGCGTGGAAATCATGACTCCGGCAAGTGCTGCGGGCCGCGAATGGCCTGTAGTGATCGTCGCCGGCCTCCAGGAAGGCGTCTGGCCGAACACGCGCCTGCGTGGGGAACTCCTGGGCAGCACACTGTTCGCTGACGCCGTGGAGCACGGAGTTGAGCATGCGCTGGGACGTGGCCCCCTGAGCAGGCTAAGGGACATCCGGTACGACGAACTGAGGAGTTTCTCCACTGCGGTCTCACGGGCCCGGGAGGTCCTTATCTGTACTGCTGTCTCCTCAGAGGACGAACAACCTTCGGCCTTCCTGGACTACGTGGCACCTTTGGCTCCCGGCGAGTACAGGCGGGACTACACGCCGGTGGATCGTCCCATGACTCTGCGCGCCTTGGTTGCCGAGTTGAGACAGCATGCCCAGGCTGAGGACCCGGACGCCAACGAGCCATCGCGGACCGCGCAGGAAGCAGCACGTGTGCTGGCCCGGCTCGCCTCTGTTGATCCACCTGTGCCCGGGGCCCATCCGGATACGTGGTGGGGTTTGGCACCCTTGAGCTCCCGGGAAGCCGTTGTCCCGCCGGGAGGCACCGTGTCGGTATCGCCATCCAAGGTGGAGGCTGTCCACAAGTCCCCGCTCGACTGGTTTGTTCAGGCGGCCGGGGGCGAGGCCGCCACTGACTTCGCACGGAGCCTGGGCACGCTGGTCCACACCATTGCGCAGGAATTGCCGGACGCCTCAGGTGCGCAGTACGTTGCGGAACTCGTTCGCCGGTGGCCCACCCTTGGCATGAAGGACAACTGGGAAGGGAAGCTCGATTACCAGCGCGCTGAACTGATGGTCCGTAAGTTGGCTCAGTACGTACTCATCATGCGCAGCGAAGGCAGGAGCCTGCTCGCGGTGGAGCACGACTTCGAAGTGCAACTCCCCGACGTCCAGCTACGTTCCACACCTCTGGATTCGGTTGTGGACGATTCAGATGTCACTCGACACGCCGTGCTTCGCGGACAGGTTGACCGGCTGGAACTCGACGCCGAAGGTCGCCTGGTAATCGTCGATCTCAAGACCGGGAAACGCCAGCCAGGCAAGTCCGAGGTAGCCAGGCACCCCCAGCTGGGGGCGTACCAGGCAGCGGTGCTCAAAGGTGCGTTTGAGGATGCCGGCGCCTTTGGGGATGCCGTGCGCCGGGTTCCGGGTGGAGCCGTCCTCGCACAGCTGGGAACCAAGACCAAGAGCCCAGGAGTTCAACAGCAGGATCCACTGGAGCCTGATGACAACTGGGCAGAGGCTTTGGTCAACGAAGCCGCGGAACTGATGGCTGGTGCAACGTTCGAAGCCCGGCACGATCCGAGCAAGGGGGGACACGGCGGACATGGCTGCCGTCTGCCCGATATTTGCCCACTGTGCGCCAGAGGAAAGCAGGTCACTGAATGAGTACCGATCTTCTTGAAGGATCCGCACACGTTGAAGGAACTGAACAGGGCGAAGCCGGAATCCTGGACGCGGAGTCCGCGTTACCTGCTCCCAGGTTCTCCCCATCGGAGTTGGCAGACATCCTTGGCGAAAAGAACCATCCCACAGCAGAACAGGCAAGCATCATCGCTTCCTCGCTCACGCCACGCCTTGTGATTGCCGGCGCAGGGTCGGGGAAGACGGCCACGATGGCCGACCGCGTGGTTTGGCTTGTTGCCAATGGTTGGGTCCGGCCCGAGGAAGTCCTAGGCGTGACTTTCACCCGTAAAGCCGCTGGCGAGCTTGCTGGCAGGATCCGGGCCAAACTGGCCACTCTCCAGCGGATCGCCGGAGAGGACGATGGCAGCATCGGCTTTCCTGACGGGCTTCTGGGCGCCGACGACCTCGAGCCCAAGGTGTCTACTTATCATTCCTACGCCAGCGGAATTGTTTCGGACTACGGATTGAGACTGGGTATCGAGCGGGACGTCGTCCTGCTGGGTGGTGCACAGTCGTGGCAGTTGGCAAGCGAGGTGGTGGAGGCTTACGACGGCGAATATGAGCATTTCACCGCAGCAAAGTCGACGCTTGTCAATGCTGTCATCCAGCTCGCTGGCGAGTGCGCCGAACACTTGCAGGACCCGGGCGCCGTCCGGGACTGGGTGCTGGAACGCGTTCAGACCTTCGAGCAGCTCCCTTACGTGGCCGGTGCAAAGAAGAACCCCACTCAGGCAGCGGGGGAGCTCGCGGCGATGCTGCGGACCCGGGCCAGCGTCGCAGACATGGTGGTCCGTTACCAACAGGCCAAGCGGCAAAAGGGAGTGCTGGATTTCGGGGACCTTGTTGCACTCGCGGCGCGTATTGCCAGTGAAATTCCGTTGGCCGCGGCCACTGAGCGGGCACGCTACAAGGTGGTGCTGCTGGACGAGTTCCAGGACACCTCGCACGCTCAGCTTGTCTTGTTTTCGCGCCTTTTCGGCCGCGGCCATGCCGTCACCGCTGTGGGGGACCCCAACCAATCCATTTACGGATTCCGCGGCGCCTCGGCTGGCCAGCTCTTCCACTTTGTGCAGGAGTTCCCCGTAAGGCACAGCGATCCAGCATCAGGCGGTGATGACTATTCTGTGGCGCCAACGTCGTACTTGACCACGGCTTGGCGCAACGGCAGGAACATTCTCCAAGCCGCAAACACGATTGCCGCACCCTTGAACAAGGCGGCCGCTTCCGAGGGGCCGGCAGGGGAGCGAGGCACTGCAAGCAACGTGAGTGTTCCACCCTTGGTGCCGAGTCCGGTGGCCGCGGAAGGCAGCGTTGTCATCGCTCGATTCAGCACTGACGAAGACGAGGCCGGCGTTATCGCCCGGGACATCCGGCGTTACCAGAGGACTGTCTTCGAGGAAGAGAACGACGGTACCCCGGTCAAGCCAACCATGGCGGTACTGTGCCGGCGGCGTGCGCAGATGGAATGCCTCCGGCGGGAATTCGAACTTCAAGGAATTCCCTATGAGATCGTTGGCCTCGGCGGTTTGTTGGACACACCTGAGATTGTGGACCTGGTGGCAACGCTGCGGGTTCTGGCTGATCCAGGCCGTTCCGATGCGTTGATGCGGCTTCTGGCAGGAGCCCGATGGCGGATTGGGCCTGCAGACCTCATGGCCTTCAACGATTGGTCCCGTTTCCTGGCCAGAAGGAGGTCAGGCGCTGGCAGCGCTCTTGAGCTCGCCGACGAAGAACCGGCTGCAGTGGTGGTGGAAAGCGACATCACTGATGCCGCAAGCCTCGTGGAAGCCCTGGACTTCCTTCCCCGCCCAGGTTGGACCTCCGGACATGGTAGGACGTTGAGCCTTTCTGCCTTGGAACGATTAACGAGGTTGTCGGAGGAACTGCGCTCTCTCCGAACCTACATCGGGGATGATCTGACAACCTTGCTCGGTGAGGTGGAACGTGCCATGTTGCTCGATATCGAGGTAGCAGCAAAGCCTGGCGTCAGCATCCATCAGGCACGCCGAAACCTGGATGCCTTCCAGGACGCGGCCGCCGGGTTCCTGCAGACCTCCCAGCGGATCGATCTCCTTGCATTCCTCTCCTGGCTGGAAGCCGCGGCCTCCGAAGAGGGCGGCCTGGACATTGCCCCCTTGGAAACCAACCGGGAAGCTGTCCAACTCTTGACAGTGCACGCTTCCAAAGGGCTTGAATGGGACGTCGTCTTTGTCCCCGGGCTCAACGAGGGCTCCTTCCCGAGCAACAGGGACTCACGTTGGAGCAGTGGCGCGGCTGCGTTGCCTTGGCCGTTGCGGGGTGACCGCGCCGATCTGCCGCAATGGGATCTGGACCACCACGATCAAAAGGGTTGGCTGGACGCAGAGAAGGATTTCAAATCCGACGTTCAACATCACGGCGAAGCTGAAGAGCGCAGGCTTGCGTACGTCGCCTACACGCGGGCGAAGTATGTTTTGTGTGTTTCCAGTTCCGCGTGGAACGGGTCGAGGTCTGGCATGGCGGGGATGTCGTCGTTCCTGTCCGAGCTGGCGCCACTCGCGGGAGTTTCTTCCTCCGGCGAAGCCGCGGTCAGTGCCGAGGCGGGCGCCCTGGTGCATCCCGAGTCGGTAGCCGAAGAAGCGCTGCCGGAAAACAGCCCGCTCACTACTACGCTGGAAGTGGCCCAATTTCCGTATGATCCGCTCGAAGGACCGGCCGATCCCCGGACAGGGGCCCGGCTTAGGCTCGTTCCCGGCCGTCGAATCGCCATGGACCGGGCTGCTGCCAGAGTGCTCGAATTCATGGAGGAATCCGCTTCTCAAACATCATCGCAAGAACTCACGGGCATCTCGGGGCGATGGTCACACGAAGCGCAGTTGCTATTGGATCGCCGTCGGCAGGGAAAGCTCCATCAGGACGTGCACTTGCCCAGCCACATCTCGGCGTCCCTCTTCGTTGACCTTGGCATGGATCCTGCAGCCGTGCTGGCCCAGCTCCGCCGACCAGTGCCCCGGGAACCAGGCATTTCGGCGCGAAAGGGCACAGCCTTCCATGCCTGGGTGGAGGAGTACTTCGGAACGACCGGCATGTTGGACATCGACGAAGCACCTGGCTCGGATGCCCATATCGACGAAGCGTACGGCTTGGATCACATGGTTGAAGCGTTCAAGCAATCGGAGTGGGCGCACCGGGCTCCAGCTTTTGTGGAAGTACCCGTGGAAACGAGGATCGGTGACGTTGTGGTCCGAGGACGCATCGACGCCGTTTTCCGCGACGCCGACGGTCGCTGGCAACTTATTGACTGGAAGACAGGTCGCCGGCCTGCAGGCAAACAGCTGGAAGCGAGGGCCGTGCAGTTGGCCGTGTACCGTCTCGCATGGTCGCGGTTGAAAGGTGTTCCCTTGGAGGAGGTCAGCGCGGCGTTTTACTACGTGGCGGAAGATGCAGTCGTCCGCCCGCACGACTTGGGCACCGCCGAGGAACTTGAGCAGATCATCGGGAAGGCACTTAAGAACGATCCCTCGGCTGCGGACTCCAAGTAGCCGGAGTCCGGGAACTCCGGTCGGGAACGCAGGTCAGGATCGTTCGCCCGCATGCAGCGGAGTCACGTTGACAACATTCAACGCTGCAGTTGAGGCGTCATCACCTGCCGGCGAGGCCTGATTTCCCGCGTCCGTCTCTTGCCTGGGGGAAGGACTTGCGGCAGAAGCTCCCTGAGGCCGGGAATTGGGGCCCTCTGTCGACTTGTCCGGTGCGGTTACGGTAACCGCGCCTGGGAGCGCATCGTTGCCAGCCGCTTCGGCGTGCGGGAGCTCCTTCGGAGACGTGGGAGGTAAGGGCGCCACTGAGACTGCAGCACCCGCGTCGGGAATCGCCACGACCGTAACGGCTGGCTGCTGGGTGCTGGCCTGCGGATTAGATGCATCCTGTACGGCTGCGCTTTCAGCCTCGGCTGCTGCCGCCTGCTCAGCTGCCAGAACGGCCTCGTCATGCCTGGCTTGCTCTTCGATGTCGGCCGCAAGGGACTGCAGCATTGATACTGCCTCTGACGTCATGTCCTCATGCCCAACAGCCATTGCCTTTACCAGGTACTGGGCCAAGGCGAATTCAGCCAGCAAGGCGGCGCGTCGGAGCAGATGGGCGTCGGGCGTGTCCCGGCGTGCCTCGGTATACCGGCTAAGCACGGCCTCAACGAACGAGGCTTCGTTGGACGCCACCAGCCAAGCGAAATCATCGGCGGGGTCTCCGATGCGAAGATCGGTCCATCCCGTCAACGCCGTCACAGTATCGTCCTGGACCATCAGGTTGTCTTCGTGGAGGTCCCCATGAACCACCGAAGTGTTGAAGCGCCAAAGCGCCACGTCCTCAAGGGCATGTTCCCAGCGACGCAGCAAAGTGGCAGGAATCTTGCCGGTGGTGGCTGCCTGGTCCAATTCGTTGAGCTTGCGCTGCCGAAACTCGTTGGCGGAGTAACTGGGCAAATCGGCATTGTTGACCAGTGCCAGGGGAAGGTCGTGGATGGCGGCCAGTGCATTGCCAATTTCATGGGCCAGAGCAGGGCTGCCAGCGGAGAGTTCGTCAATTGAGAGCGTCGAACCCTGCAAATGGGCATACACGAACGTTGTGAGGGCGCCCTGCCGGACCGTTCCGGCGACGGTTGGCACATGGAAAGGGAGCTCGGCACGGATGGCAGGCGCAAAAGCCCTCAGGACCATGAACTCCGTTTCGAGGCGGGTACTGGCCTCGGGATGCCGCGGCGAACGGACGCGCCAGCGCTTGCCTTCCGCGTCGAGCAACAACGCCGAATCGAAGTCGGCGTCGTCGTCGGGGGAATAGGCTGTAGCCGTCGGTGCCAGTCCGGGCACCGCCGCGGTTGCTACAGCGGCCAGTTCGAGCGGTGTTCTTCTCACGTCTTCCACGGTAGATTGAGTGGCGCCTATGGCCATGATGCAGTGCGGCGAGTCTTCAGATCCGCACGAAAACAAGGCAGAAGTTGACCATCAGATCGTTCAGGGCGCGGCAGCGCGGTGATATGCACATGCGGCCGTTCCAAATGTTCTTTGTCGGTGCGAATCAGTACGGTAGATACATGAGTTATACGGAGTCGCCGGCGCTGGCCAACCACTTGATGGAAACTGTTCTTCCAGTGCGCCCGGCGTTGGTGGACCGAGGCTCCAGTGCGCGCATGAAGCCGGGCATGGTTGAGGACCTCATCGTCTCCGGCAAGGCCAAAGCGATGGTTATATCCCAACGCAAAGCGTTGGTGAACGCCGACGGACTCTGGTTCGGCGACGCCGGTCCACTCTGGGCCGCCCTCGGCGAGGCAGAGGCTGGCGCCGTGACTGCTATCTATTTGGGTATCACCTTGCGGGCCTCGTCCGTAGCCGAAGGTACTCCTGTTTTGCTGTTTACCGTCATGGAGCCACCCGCACCGGGGACAGCCCTGATCCCTTCCGATGCGGAATGGGCCGGGTTCCGGGAAGCTGCCGGACGTCTCGATGCTACTGACACCGCTTTGTTTATCGAAGCCAGTGCCATCTCCAACTGGCATGCGACGCATACGCACTGCCCGCAGTGCGGCACGCCGACTGATATTGAAACCGGGGGCTGGGTCCGGCGTTGTCCCAGGGACAACTCTGAACACTATCCGCGCACAGACCCCGCGATCATCGTTACCGTGGTGGGCCCTGATGGCCGGCTCCTGCTCGGCGGCGGCGGACCCGCCGATGCCAGGAACTACTCCACACTTGCTGGATTCGTTGAACCCGGGGAATCGCTTGAGCAGGCCGTTGTCCGCGAAATCGGCGAGGAAGTTGGTGTCCGCGTTACTGCGTGCCAGTATCTCGGTTCGCAGTCGTGGCCCTTCCCTGCCTCGCTCATGCTGGGCTTTACGGCAAAGACCGACGACGCCGTTGCCCGCCCTGACGGCGTCGAGGTCACCCGCGCGCGGTGGTTCAGCCGGGAAGAGTTGCAGGAGGCCGTGCTAAGTGGCGAGATCACCATTTCCACGCGCCTGTCGATTGCGCGCTCGCTGATTGAGCATTGGTACGGCGGCGTTATCGAAGACCTCCAGCCGTGACAGGTGGAATTTTCGACGCTGGCGGCTCACTCGAGGAGCGAATTCTCAGTGGTTTGGATGACGAGCAACGTGAAGTAGCCAGTACTCTCACCGGCCCCCTGTGCGTACTCGCAGGTGCAGGCACAGGCAAGACCCGCGCCATCACGCACCGTATCGCCTACGGGGTGCACTCAGGGGTGTATTCCCCACAAAGGTTGCTTGCTGTGACCTTCACTGCGAGGGCAGCGGCGGAAATGCGCAGCAGGCTTCGGGATCTTGGCGTGGCCAATGTGCAAGCGCGGACCTTCCACGCTGCCGCCCTGAGGCAGTTGCAGTTCTTCTGGCCCCAGGCGATCGGCGGGACCCTGCCTAGCCTGCTGGACCACAAGGCCAACATGATCGCTGAAGCCTCACGCAGACTTCGCCTCAGCACGGATCGCGCGTCCATCAGGGACTTGGCTGCAGAGATTGAGTGGGCCAAAGTGTCCATGCTGACACCGGCAAACTATTTGGAGAACGCACAAGGCCGCGGAACTCCGGGAGGCTTCGACCTTACTGCGGTGTCCAGGGTGTTCCAAGCGTATGAGGATATTAAGACCGACCGCAACGTCATTGACTTCGAAGACGTCCTGCTGATTACGGTTGGGATCCTCCAGGAGGATCCAAGAGTGGCAGCAACAGTCAGGGAGCAATACCGCCACTTCGTCGTCGACGAGTACCAGGACGTTTCACCGCTTCAGCAGCGGCTCCTGGATCTCTGGCTGGGTGGCCGTGACGAATTGTGCGTCGTAGGCGATGCCAGCCAGACCATCTACTCTTTTACCGGGGCTTCGCCCAAACATCTGCTGAATTTCAAGGCGCGCTATCCGGACGCCACTGTGGTCAAGCTCATCCGTGATTACAGGTCCACTCCACAGGTCGTCAAGCTGGCCAATGACCTCCTCGCGTCCAGGCGAAGTGGCGGACCAATCGCAGATGCCGCATGGGCGCCGCCGCTCAAGCTTGTGGCTCAGCGGCCACCCGGCCCAGAGCCGCGGTTTATGGAATGTCCGGACGACGAAGCAGAGGCCGCGGTCGTTGCCGGCAGAATCCAGGAGCTGCTCAATACGGGGGTCAAAGCAAGCGAGATCGCCATCTTGTTCCGCACCAACGGGCAATCGGAAGCTTACGAGCAAGCGTTGGCGTCGGCCGGGATCGGCTACCAGCTTCGCGGTGGAGAGAGGTTCTTCGCCCGCAAGGAGGTCCGGGATGCCATCCTGCAGTTGCGCGCCGCAACCAGGGCTGTGGCAGAAGGCCCCCCGGAGCCCTTGGGTCAGATTGTCCGTGACATTGTTGCTTCGCTTGGCTACAGCGAAGCCGCACCGCACAGTGGGGGAGCTCTTAGGGAGCGTTGGGAATCGCTGGCTGCCTTGGTGGCTTTGGCTGATGAGTTGTCGGTCAGCCGCGGAGAGTCCTTCACGTTGGCCGAGTTCGTCAACGAGCTCCAGGAACGTTCAGTAGCCCAGCATGCTCCCACGGTTCAGGGCGTGACCCTTGCTTCCCTTCACTCAGCAAAGGGCCTTGAATGGGATGCCGTGTTCTTGGTGGGCCTGAGCGAAGGACTTATGCCTATATCCTTCGCGGACACGCCAGAGGACGTCGATGAAGAGCGGCGATTGCTCTACGTCGGGATTACCCGTGCCCGTGAGCAGCTGAACCTCTCATGGTCCTCTGCGCGAACGCCGGGAGGCCGCGCCAACCGCAAGCCCTCGCGCTTCCTCGATGGACTCCGGCCGGATTCCGTGGCGTCTGCCAATGCCCGCAGCCGGGCAGGCTCCACGCGACGCAAAGCCGCCGCACCGGCGTCGTGCAGGGTGTGTGGAAGCATGCTTGCCTCCGGAGCCGAGCGGAAGGTGGGTCGCTGCAACCAGTGCCCACCCACCTATGAGGAACAGACTTTCGACGCCTTGAGGCAGTGGCGACTGGATGAAGCGCAAGCGGCCGACGTCCCCGCCTATGTGGTCTTCACTGATGCCACATTAACCGCCATTGCTGAAGCCCGGCCTGCATCGCTGGAGGAACTGGCGGGCTTGGCTGGGGTTGGGCCATCCAAACTGGAGCGCTATGGCGAAGCCGTCCTCGCAGTCCTGGCAGAGAGCACTAGCTTCTGATGCCGCACTCAACAGCCAGCGGCCCCGACGTTCCGAATCTCACCGACGACGGCGCTCCGGTCGTCGTTAGGCGCTCAGCCCGGCGGCGACGGACCGTGGCGGCGTTTTGGGAAGACGGTAACGCCGTAGTCGCGATTCCGGCCAGTTTTACCAAGTCGCAGGAACGCGAATGGGTGCGGCGCATGCTTGCGAAGCTTCAGAGGCAAGGGGAACGCCAGGCTGGCAAATCAGCTCGGCGCCGACCTGCCACCGATGAGGCCCTTGCCCAGCATGCGGCGCACCTTTCGAGGACCTACCTCGGAGGGCGGGCGGTCCCGTCGTCGGTCCGGTGGGTGACCAACCAGAACTCACGTTGGGGCTCGGCGACTCCTGCGGATGGCACCATCCGGCTTTCAAACAAGCTTCAATCGATGCCCCAGTGGGTCATCGATTACGTGCTCCTGCACGAACTGTCGCACTTGCTGGTAGCTGGACACAATGCGCATTTTTGGCGCCTGCTTGAGGCCTACCCCGAGACTCAGCGCGCCAAAGCGTTCTTGGAGGGGGTCGCCTTCGCGACGTCACGGGGTCTCACCGGGGACCCTCATCAATCTGCCGAAACCGGCCCGGACGCGGACACCACGGGCTGGGAATGACGATGGTCGCCATGAAGTTCATGGCGACCATCCCAGACGCTAGTTCGATGGCGACTGCGGGCCTGCATTGCCTGAGTCGGGCCCGGCGTCGTCCGGGGAGCCCTCGTCTTGGGATCCCTCATCCTCGGATGCTGCGTCCCCCGGTACGTCATACCCACCGCTCAGGAGCTTCTGCAAAGCATCATCAACCTCGGTGTCGCTGGCCTCGGCGAGCCTGCGGCGTTCGGAGAAGCCCTTGGGGTCGTCCAGGTCTGCACCGGTGGGCAGGAGATCGGGGTGGTGCCAAATGGCGTCACGGCCCGCGATGCCCCGTTCAGCTTTCAGGGTAGCCCACAAAGTAGCGGCCTCCCGAAGCCTGCGTGGGCGCAACTCCAAACCTACAAGCGAAGAGAACGCATGTTCGGCAGGACCGCCTGTGGCACGGCGGCGGCGGACAGTTTCGCGCAGGGCCGTAGCCGACGGCAGTACCTTGTCCGTGGCTTCAGCAGTGAGTTCGTCTACCCACCCTTCCACAAGGGCCAACGCCGTTTCGAGCTTCTCAAGAGCGGCGGTCTGAACCGGCGTGCGCTCCGGCGTGAAGACACCTTGGGACAAGGCTTCCTGGATTCCTTCGGGATTACTGGGGTCCAGATCCCGGGCAAGGTCCTCGATACGGGACATGTCAATATGAATGCCTCGTGCATAGGCTTCGATAGCGCCAAGCAGGTGCCCGCGAAGCCATGGCACCTGCACGAACAGCCGGGCATGGGCTGCTTCGCGGACGGCAAGGAACAGCCGTACATCATTTTCGGGGAGGCTGAGGCCTTCCCCGAACTTGGCAACGTTGGCGGGGAGCAGAGCCATCTCCAGGTCAGCCAAGGGGACACCAATGTCCGTAGAACTGACTACCTCGGCCGAGAGTGCACCGATCGCCTGTCCCAGCTGCATCCCAAAAATGGCACCGCCCATGTTTTGCAGCATGGATGAGGCGCCGCCCATCATGGACTTCATTTCCTCGGGCATCTGCTGGGTGAGTGCGTTGGACAAGGCGTTGGCGATGCTGTTGGCGACTGGTTCTGTCAGCCGCTTCCAGGTTCCAAGCGTTGCCTCGACCCATTCTGCGCGGGACCACGCGCGGCCGATGAGTCCGGTGGCGGAAAGATCTGTCACAGGATCCAGCCACAGCTCGGCGAGCCGGAGTGCTTCATCGACCTCCCGGGCTTGATGGGCGTTGACGGAGGGGTCGCTCCCGGCGGCCGCCACGCGCCGCGCGTTCTCATGGGCCAGTTGCCAGTTCACTGGGCCCTCGGACGTTGAACTCATCATGGCCTGAACCTGCGCGAACATTTGCTGTAACAGCTGGGGGTCGTTGGGGAGCCCCGCAGCTTTGGCGAGTTCGGCGGGATCGATGTTGCCCATGCCCTGGCCGCCCATCAGGTTTTGCAGCATTTCCGCCAGCGGATCCTTGGGCGTCTCATCGTCATCTGACGGGTTGTTGGGATTGGAAGTCATGGTGCCGCCGATCGTCGAACTGGCTGGTGATCACTTTCACCGTACCGCGCGGTGGGAAGGCTGTCTGCCTGTGTGCGGCGTCGTTCGCTGTAGGCAAAGCATCCGCCACAACGTCCGACCGCGTAATGTGGATGTTTGGTATGTGCCCGTCGCCGCGGCCAGCGGCAGGAGCCAGAATACCGGACACGAAGCGCCGGTAAAGATGTACCGGTAAAGAGAGGCCTCAATGCTTACTTCGCCCAGCCCGGAGGGCTCGCTCGATCCGCGTCAAACGCCCGACGCCGATCCCTCCCCGGCGTCCCCGGAACCTCCCGGCAGCGGCCGGTACATGATCATGGTCGTTTCGGGCCTGCTGGCCCTGGGACTGGGGATCGGGGCCGCGGCGCTGCCTGTTCCCTACGTTGTTGAGTCTGCGGGACCTACCTTTAATACGTTGGGGCAGGACGGGGACAAACCGGTCATCAGCATTTCGGGTCACGAGTCCTTTCCGGCCAAGGGAAACCTGGACCTGACCACCGTCGTGATGGCTGGCGGGCCCAAGAGCCCTGCCACTATTTACGAAGTCTTCCGGGCCTGGTTGGACAAATCAAAAGCCATCTATCCCGAGGAACTGATCTATCCCAAAGGCACTACCGCCGAAGAGACGGTTCAGCAGGGCGAGATTGCGATGGAGACCTCACAGGAGAATGCTGTTGCCGCAGCGTTGCGGCAACTGGACATTCCGTTTGAGCAGCGGCTCAACGTGGCGGGACTCTCGGATCCGTCCCCTTCCGTGGGGAAGCTCCGGGAGGGTGACCGTTTGACATCAATTAATGGAAAGCCCATCTCCTCCCTCGGCGTGGTCCAGGCTGAACTGGCGGCCGGAAACGGCGCCCCGGCTGTGGTCGTCGTGGAGAGGAACGGTTCTTCCGTCACCGAGACGATAACGCCCACCAAGAATCCCGCCGGCCGCTACGTCCTGGGTATCCTGCTGGCCAGCGATTTCACTTTCCCGTTTGATGTGAAAATTTCTTTGGACAACGTGGGCGGTCCGAGCGCTGGAATGATGTTTGCCCTGGGAATCGTGGACAATCTCACGCCAGGGGACCTTACCGGAGGAAAGCATGTGGCCGGGACCGGAACCATCACCCCTGATGGAGCAGTGGGAGCCATTGGCGGCATTGCGCAGAAAATGATCGGCGCCCGTCAGCACGGGGCCACCATGTTCCTGGCTCCCGCCGCGAATTGTGCGGACGTGGTGGGGCACGTTCCTGATGGCCTGCAGGTAGTGAAGGTGGAAACGTTGGCCGACGCTACCGCGGCGGTGGAACGACTCGGTTCAGGACAAGACACGGCTGGCCTTCCCACCTGCGCAAACAACTAGACTGGCGGTGGAACTTAGCTCCACTGCCACTCGTGGCATATATGACGGACTCCGCCATCGCCCAGGGGCAGAGATCGTCGAACACGCGCACACCGACTTTTAACTGACGACCACCAATGAGGTACAGAGTTTGTCCCGTCCCGCCAGCTCCAACCCGCCCGGAAGATCGCCGCTGAGACGAGGTGCCCTGACTCCGACGCTCATCGTCGTGGCAGTGGCCGTCGTTGGATTCATTTTCTTCGCCAATGTGTGGACAGACGTCCTCTGGTACCAACAGCTTGGCTTCTTCGAAGTCTATGTCCGCGAGAACCTCGCCCGGATCGTCACCTTCCTGGTCGGGTTCGCCATGATGTTCGCCGCCGTTTACTTCGCAATCAGGATCGCCTACCACGCCCGGCCCGTTTACGCCCCGGATGCTGAGTCCCGCGACAACCTGAACCGTTACCAGGCCCAGCTTGAGCCTGTCCGCCGTGTGGTCATGATCGGCCTCCCCATCCTGTTCGGGCTCTTTGCCGGCAGCGCGGCGGCAAGCCAGTGGCAGAAAGTCCTCCTGTTCTTTAACCAGGAGCCCTTCGGTCAATCGGATCCGTTATTCAATCTGGACATCAGCTTCTACCTGATGTCGCTTCCGTTCCTTGGTTTTGTTACCGGATTCCTCATCAGCATCGCCGTAGTTGCTGGCATAGCGGGCATCCTTACCCACTACCTGTACGGAAGCATCCGGCTCATGGAGCGGGGTGTTTTCACCAGTCGTGCTGCCCAGATCCACATCGCTGTAACGGGCGCATTCTTCCTGTTGCTGCTCGGCGTTAATTTCTGGCTGGACAGGTACTCCACCGTGCAGAGCTCATCGGGCCGGTGGGCCGGCGCGTTGTACACGGACGTCAGTGCCGTCGTACCCACCAAGGCCATCCTGGCGGTTGCCGCCGGCCTGGTCGCGATTCTCTTTATCATTGCTGCGGTCATTGGCCGCTGGCGCCTGCCCGTGATCGGCACCGCGATGCTGATCATCACGGCCATCCTGGCCGGTGGCGTCTACCCGTGGGTTATTCAGCAATTCCAGGTGCGTCCGTCGGAGAACACCCTGGAAAGGGAATACATCGACCGCAACATTAAGATGACCCGGGCAGCCTACGGCTTGGACAAGATTGATGTCTCTGCCTATAACGCCACCACAACGGCCACAAGCGGAGCATTGGCAAAAGACGCCCAGACCGCGGCCAACATCCGCCTGCTGGATCCGAACCTCATCTCCTCGGCGTTCGCCCAGCTTGAGCAGTACCGTCCGTACTACCAGTTCCCCCAGACACTGAACGTGGACCGCTACACCGTGGACGGCAAAGTGCAGGACACCGTCATCGCTGTTCGCGAACTGAACCCGGACGGCCTGAGTGCAAACCAGCAGACCTGGGTCAACCGACACATCGTTTACACGCACGGCTACGGTGTTGTCGCAGCGAAGGGCAATAAGTTCACGGTTGATGGCAAGCCGGAATTCCTGCAATCAGGCATTCCGTCCAACGGCGTTCTCGGCAACGACACTTCGTACGAACCGCGTATCTACTTCGGCGAGAACTCTCCCGAATATTCGATCGTTGGCGCTCCGGAGGGTGCCCAGCATCGCGAACAGGACCGCCCAGCAGGTCGCGAAGGCGGGGGAGAAACCCAATACACCTTCACCGGCAACGGCGGGCCCATCGTGGGCAACTGGCTCAACCGTATTCTGTACTCCATTAAATTCCAGTCTTCGGACTTGCTGCTATCAGACGGCGTAAATGAGAAATCCCAGATTCTCTACGACCGGAATCCCCGCGAACGGGTTGAGAAGCTCGCCCCGTACCTGACTGTGGATGGCAACGCCTATCCGGCTGTCGTCGATGGTCGCGTGAAGTGGATCGTTGACGGTTACACCACCAGCCAGTACTTCCCATACTCACAACCTCAGCAGTTGCAGAACGCGACAGTTGATTCGCAGACCAGTGCGGGCCGGACGGTGACACTGCCCAACAGTTCGGTCAATTACATCCGCAACTCGGTCAAGGCCACGGTTGACGCATATGACGGTTCCGTCACGCTCTATGCCTGGGACGACCATGATCCTCTCCTGAAGGCTTGGCAGAAGGTGTTCCCTACCACCATCAAGCCCTACACAGAGATGTCCGGCGACCTCATGAGCCACGTCCGCTACCCGGAAGATCTTTTCAAGGTTCAGCGTGAACTCCTGGGGCGCTATCACGTCACCAACCCTGACAGCTTCTACCAAAACAACGATGCGTGGAGTGTTCCGAATGACCCCACAGTCTCGGAAGCCGTCAAGCAGCCGCCGTTCTACATGTCTCTGCAGATGCCTGACCAGGACAAGCCTGCTTTCCAGCTGACGTCATCCTTCATTCCGCAAACGGTCAACGGCAACGCAAGGAATATCCTCTACGGATTCCTGGCCGCCGATTCAGATGCCGGAAACGTCAAGGGAGTTAAAGCTGACAGCTACGGCAAGCTAAGGCTGTTGCAGCTTCCTACGGATACCCAGGTTCCTGGCCCAGGCCAGGCGCAGAACAAGTTCAACTCGGATCCCACGGTGTCGCAGGCGCTGAACTTGCTACGTCAGGGCGCATCCGACGTTTTGAACGGCAACCTGCTGACCCTGCCCGTGGGTGGCGGTCTGCTTTACGTCCAGCCCGTCTACCTGAAGTCGACGGGCGAGACCTCTTACCCCACCTTGCAGCGCGTACTTGTAGCCTTCGGCGACAAAATCGGCTTTGCAGCTACCTTGGATGAAGCCCTGGACCAGTTGTTCGGCGGTAACTCCGGTGCCAAGGCAGGAGACTCCGAGAACAACGGACAAACGCCCGCCACACCCCCTGGCACCACGACGCCACCTGCCGGACCTACGGATGCCAAAGCTGATCTCAAGGCGGCCCTGGACGAGGCCAACAAGGCAATCCAGGATGGCCAGGCCGCCCTGGCCAAGGGAGACTTCGCCGGCTATGGCCAGCAGCAGACCAAGCTGTCCGAGGCTCTCAAGAGGGCGATCGACGCCGAAACCCGCCTGGGCATTGCGCCGGAACCGACAGCGACGCCGAGTGCTACGCCAAGCGCCACGCCGTCGCCTTCGCCTTCGCCGAGCAGCTAACGCCCCGTGAATGAGTGACGGATCGTGATTTGGAAGGGCCGTTGCCCGCTCCTCCTGGAGCGCGCAACGGCCCTTCCTGTATGCAGAAAGCATCCGTGGAGGAAACGGTCCTTGGGAGGCAGGTTGGGCGATATTGTCGGGGGAGATGCACATCACGGTGCCAGGATTTGGTCTGCCATTCACCGGACGGTAATGTTGTTCTTGCGACGCGGGGTGGAGCAGTTCGGTAGCTCGCTGGGCTCATAACCCAGAGGTCACAGGTTCAAATCCTGTCCCCGCAACTGGAGAAAAGGTCCGGATCAGTTATTACTGATCCGGACCTTTTGTTTTGCTCGAACGTTTTTGTTTAGCCCGTACCTTGTCGATGATCCGGTTCCGCGTCCCCAACGAAGCAACGTGTCTCGAGTCGGAGCTGACAAGTGCAGGGCACCGGATGTGGTCTGCGGTCCAGCCCTCAAGAGAGTGATCTACGGCACCTTCGGGTGCGCATGGTCAGAAGCACTCTGTGGGTGCGGTAGAGTTGTTCTTGCGACGCGGGGTGGAGCAGTTCGGTAGCTCGCTGGGCTCATAACCCAGAGGTCACAGGTTCAAATCCTGTCCCCGCAACTGGAGAAAAGGTCCGGATCAGTATTCACTGATCCGGACCTTTTGTTTTGTTCTTCACTAGCTTTTGCTCTTCCTGCAGTAGGGGCCGCCCTTGCAGCGCCGGTGTTAGCATCGAATCCGGAATGGCGGCATGCCGGGAACGGATGGGAAGGCCGGATGGTCAAGGAAGACTTTAGCCAGGGCCTGGATCGGCAGGCCCTTCAAAGGGACAGCCCAGTAGCCGTGTACCAGCAGGTTGCAGACGTCCTGACGGATCAGGTCAGCCGGTTGGAACCGGGCTCACGGATCCCGACCGAAGAGTCGCTGATGGACGAGTACGGGATCAGTCGCACTACGGTCCGCAAGGCAATCGAAACCCTCGTTGTGAAGGGACTGCTTGTTCGCCGGCAGGGTAAGGGAACGTTCGTCATGGCCCAGCGTCCGGTCCGGATGCTGAACCGCTTGGCGCCCTTCATGGAGACGTTTACAGCGGCTGGGATGAAGACTGTCAAAGGCCTGATCGAATACAAGTGGATGGAGAAGGACAGGTCCGTGCCAGCCAAGCTGGTATCCGATGACAATCTCGTCCTGGTGATCCGTCGCTCCTATTCAAGTGGCGGGTGGCCTTATGCCATTGCGGAAATCTTCATCCCTTCCCACATTGGCCGTCACATCAGCCTCGCGGATGCTGAGCGCAATTCCATCTACCAGGTGATCCAGGACAGGACGTCCAAGCCACTCCAGCGGGCCGAGATCACGGTTACGATGCACGCCCCACCGGAGCACCTTGCCGATGCCCTGAATGTCCGTGAATTTCCCATGGTCCCGCGCTTGGAGCGGACCACTTTGGGGCCGCACGGTGAAGTCCTCGAATGCACCGTGACTTATTTCCACCCCAAAGGTTTCGAAATCCGTGCTGAAGTGGCCACAGACGTTGGTCCTAGCCAGGATCCTCTGGAGGCCTCTCCGCTCTAGGCAAGGTTGGCGACACAAACAGAATGGCCGGACCCTGGGAGGGATCCGGCCATTTGCATGGTTCAGGTGCACATCAGAGAGCAGTAAGGCCCTGCGTTGCTAGAGTTTGTCGAAGTCGGTTTCGTCAATGTTTGCACCGCTGGAGGCGGGGGCGCCGGCCCCGATGGCAGGCTTGCTGCCGCCAGACTCCTTCAGGGCCGCCAGGCGGGCCTCAATCTCGGTCTGCTCGCCAAGGTCCTCCAGCTGGTTGAACTGGGCATCCAAGCTGGATGCAGCAAGTTCCTGCTGGCCCAGCACCTTGGCTTCCTCCCGGCGAATCTTCTCTTCGAAGCGGCCAACTTCACTGGTTGGGTCCATGATGTCAATGCTCTTCAAGGCATCGTGCACCTGTGACTGCGCAGCGGCGGTCTTGGAACGGGCCACGAGTTCGTTGCGCTTCGCCGTGAGCTGGTTGAGCTTGTTCTTCATCTGGTCAAGCCCATTCTTGAGCTTGTCCACAACTTCGGTCTGGGACGCAATGCTGGGCTCCGCGGCCCTGGCTTCGGACTCTGCCGTCATCTGACGCTGGATGGCAACCTTGGCAAGGTTATCGAACTTCGTGGCATCCTCGGTGTCACCGGCAGCCCGGTACTCGTCCGCCTTGCGCGACGCGGCAAGGGCTTTGCTGCCCCAGTCCTGTGCGTTCTTGACGTCTTCGTTGTAGTCGGCCTGCAGCATGCGGAGGTTGCCGATGGTCTGAGCCACTGCAGACTCGGCCTCAGCAATGTTGTTCGTGTAGTCGCGGACCATCTGGTCCAGCATCTTCTGCGGGTCTTCAGCCTGGTCCAGCAAAGCGTTGATGTTTGCTTTGGCAAGCTGCGAGATCCGGCCGAAAATGGACTGCTTAACCATGGTGTTGCCTTTCGTCCTGCTCAGTGGAACCCACTGAAATCAGTGATCAGTTGTTGTACCGCTCCTAGATGGGGCATGGACCCCAGCTAAACTGTGTGGCTAGAAACTGCCGGAGTCGCCGCCGCCGAAGTCACCTCCGCCGCCGCCCCAGTCGCCGCCGCCGCCGTCGCCACCGAAGAATCCGCCGCCACCGCCGTCGCTGTGGCCGCCGCCCCAACCGCCACCACCGCTGTTGAAGATGGAGTTGATGAGGATGCCGCCGAGAATTGCGCCTCCAAGGCCGCCACCTCCGCCGCCGCCCCCGAACATTCCACCGCGGCCGTAGCCTTGATCGGCATAACCGAAGTGGTCGACGTCGGCCTGCGCCAGTTGTGCTGCCTGTGCAGCGAGTGAGTGGGCCTGCTGGGCGTAGGTCAACGCCGTTACAGGGTCATTGCGCGAGATCGACAAAGCGTAGTCGAGATTGCGTTGGGCCTCTGCGAGCCTGGTGCGGGCCTCAGTTCCAACGCCGCCCCGACGTGCCGTGATGTAATCCGAGGTCGCGCTGATCTGGGCCTGCGCCGCCATGATTGTCTGCTGCAAGGACGCTTGAGCGCGGCGGGCCTGCTCCTGCTGGTCCCGGATGCCGGACAGCGACTGATCAAGCGCTTGGTGTGCTGTTTCAACGCGGGTCAGCGTAGCAATGGGGTCGATCTTTCCACCTTGGATCTCAGTCTTGACCTGGGCAAGGGCCGCTTCCACGCCAGCTACCGGCCCTGCGAGTTCAGGATGTTCACCCGACTGGATCATGGCCCTGGCCTGCGCGAGGTCCTGGCTGGTCTCGGCGACAGCGCTTTCCAGGGAGGCGCGGGCCTCGTCAAGGTTGCCCGCCGTCTTGGATATCGCGTCGATCAGGACGTTCGTCTGGTGCAGGCTCTCTTCGGCAGCGCGAACCGCTACGGCAGCCAGGCTGTTTTCTCCCGCAGCCAGCTTTTCCTGAGCGGTAGTGGCAGCATTCTGAACGAACGCCAGGCGTTCCTTAGCCTGCAGGATATTGTCGGAGACCTGCGTCAACGCAGACTCGGCGTACTTGCTGCGCAGGGCTTCAAGGGACTGCTCTGCAGTGGCGATCCTGGAATCGGCCTCCCGGGCACCTGCCGTGACTGTTGCCAGGGCCTGTGGGGCCTTCTTCTCAAGCTCGCGGAGGGAGTCGAAGTCCGCCTTCTGGTCACGCAGTGATGCGAGGGCCGCCTCGGAACGGCGAATAATCTCTCCGAGCCACGTCCGCTGTTGTTCCTCGGTGTCCGGGATATGGTCGTCCAGCTGTTGCTGCAGCTTGAATGATTCGGTCATGTGGGCTTTGGCTTCCTGAAGAGCCTTGGTGAAGTTGCCGATCGCCGAATCACCGTACTGGGCCTGGGCGAATCCGAGTTCCTGTTCGCTGGACTTGATGGCGTCATCGGCTTCGATCAGCAACGAGCCGCTCTTCTGGCGCAGCTCCGGAATGCTCAGGCCTGCCAGGGGGTCAAGCTCTTCTCCTTGGGGGCCGTAGCTGGCACTGGATGCTTGGCCAGCCTTCTTGCGGCGATTTCGCAGGTAGAGATAGGTGGCTGCGCCGCCTGCTGCCACTACGCCCACACCGACGAGGACTCCGACACTGCCATTGCCGCTAGGCACGGTACCACTGCCGCCACCGGCGGCGTCGCCAATTGCTGCGGCTGTGTCAATCGCTGCCTGGGCATAGTCTTTCTTGCCGCCGCCCAGGTTGGCGGCAACGGCGTTCTGCGCGATGTTGGACTGCCTGGAGTAAATGGAACTTCCGGAGTTCAAGGCGAAGTTGTACTGGCCTGCAGTAGAGATTGCCAGAATGGCGTCGGCCTTGCCCATGCCCTTCTTGGTGGCTACGGCCCTAACCCATTCCGCAGGAGAAGAAGGGTTCTCAAAGGAGTTCACCGTGACCACGTACAAGTTGTATTTGTGGTCCTTGAGTGTCTTCTGGATGGCTTCCTGAACTTCGCCCTTGCGGCTGCCCAGGACGTTGGCATCATCCACGATGTTTTGGCCGGACGGTATGGTCACCGGATCTGCAGCCCAGGCGGCGCCGGCCGGGAGGGCCAACATTCCAGCCACGCCAATCACGGCGAGTACACGTTTCACTATTGACCGCATGTGCAACCCTTCAGCACGTCTGCGACTGGAACAAGGCGAACCAATCGTCACAGAATGCTCAGCGCCCCCACGCATGGTTTGTAAAGCCGCAGGTCGCTGTGGCAATTCCACTTGATTCTATGGTGCACCCCATACCCCGTCCACAGCGTTGAATATGCCACCAGCGAAACACAGGAGAAACGCTCAATGCCTGCACGTTGAGGCCCTGTGTGTCAGCCCTCGCTGCCGTTCGTGCGGGCTCCTTTGCAGCACCGACACCGGCTTTCAGGAAGCTCCCAGCGAACGTCCGAATTTGTTCCAGTAAAAAGGGCCATAGTTATGGAAGACAAGGATGAAAGGAAGTCCCATGACGGAGAACCCAGCGCAGGGCACCGCACCAGAGAACCGTGATCCGTCCGAGCCCCGGGATCCCGCTGCAAGCTCTGACGCCGCCCAAACCCACCAGCAGCCGACCCAGCAGTCTGCCTGGAACTCCGGGCAGGGCGCCGGTACGCATGCAACAACTCCGCTGCCGGCCTTTCAGCCGCCTGCCCAACCGGCGCCGCACGCCAATGCCAATCCAGTCAATGCCAACCCAGGGGCACACGCCAACAGCCAGCCCCAGGTCAACCCGCGCTCCGAAGGAAACACAGGCCAGCCAAACACAGGCCAGCCACAGTACTACGGTGGCCCGCAGCCCCACGAACCCGGGCACCGCCCCAACTACCCGCAGCACCAGCCGTTTTATGGCGGGGGGACCAATCCCGGAAACCCCACTCCCGGCCAGGGCTTCCACAGCGCACCTGGCCAGCAGTCCTCGGTAAGCACCAAGCGCAAGCCTGCGTTCGGTATTGGCACGCTCCTTGCCAGTATCCTCGCTGCAGGCTTGGTAGGCGGCGGCGTGGTGGCGGGCAGCAGCATGCTTTTGGACAACCCGGCACCGGCGGCTTCAACTGGCGGACAGTCGAGCACGGTGATCGTCAACAACAAGGATGACGTCAACGTCATCACCGCAGCGGCAGCGAAAGCGTCGCCAAGCGTCGTCACCATCAAAGCGACGGCCGGTAATGAAGGCGGAACCGGCTCCGGCATCATCATCGATGACCAGGGCCACATCCTTACCAATACACACGTCGTTACCCTGGACGGTGCAACGTCGAATGCTGCCATCGAGGTCCGCACGAGTGATGGAAAGGTCCTGAAAGCCAAGGTGGTTGGAACCGATCCGCTATCGGACCTCGCGGTCATCAAAGTCGACGACACGTCGGGCTTGGTACCTGCCACGCTCGGTGACTCTTCGAAGATCAACGTGGGGGACACCGCCGTCGCGATCGGTTCGCCTCTTGGCCTGACTGGCACGGTGACGGACGGTATCGTCTCCACGCTCAACCGCACCATCAGCGTCGCGTCCTCAGCTGCCCCGAAGGAAGGCACCGACAATTCGCAGGGCGGTGACCAGGGCTTCCAGTTCGCACCTCCTGGTGGTGGCCAGAGCCCGTCCACCGCGAACGAGGGCTCGATCTCGATCAACGTGATCCAGACTGATGCCGCGATCAACCCGGGCAACTCCGGTGGCGCGCTGGTGAACAGCAAGGGCGAGATCATCGGCGTCAATGTCGCCATCGCATCTGCGGGTAGTGGCACATCGGATTCCTCCACCGGCAACATCGGCGTGGGCTTCAGCGTCCCGATCAACCATGCCAAGCGCGTTGCTCAGGAAATCATTGATACCGGCAAAGCAAGCCATGGCCAGTTCGGTGTCTCCGTACGTTCGAAGTCGTCCACCGGTAGCGACTCCGGATTCTCGGTTGGCGCAGAAGTGGCTTCGGTAACTACGGGTTCGGCCGCTGCGAAGGCCGGCATCAAGGTTGGCGACGTCGTTACCAAGTTCGGTGACTACGCGGTGACTGACCCCAACCAGTTGACAGCGGCAGTGCGCGAGCAGCCTGCCGGTGCCAAGGTCAAGGTAACCATCCAGCGCAACGGGCAGTCGCAGGAAGTCGAAGTTACCTTGGACGCCGCTCAACAGTAAGAACAACAACGGTATGGAACCAGCGCACCATTAGGGAACCAGCGCAACAATAGGGAACCTGCTGGCAGCGAACGACGGCGGGCGGCACCTCAGCGGTGCGGCCCGCCGTCGTTCTGTGCTCCTGTTGCCGCTCCTGTTGGCACGGCCGATGAAACAGGGGTTAACGCACGCAGTGGATTTCTGCGGGCAATATGCTTAGCTAGGGGGAGCCCACGCGCTGGGCAATTCACGGCCACGCTGCTGCGGTTGGCCGTCCACAAGCATGGAAGGCTGCTTCGAAGACAGTGGAAGAGACATTGAAGATTGTCGTTCTGGTCAAGCACGTCCCGGACGCGCAGTTCGACCGGCACATCACCGGACCCGGCAACACAACTGACCGTGACGAGAGCATTTTGTCGGAACTGGACGAGTACGCCCTTGAGGCAGCACTGCAGCTGGCTGAAGAGCGTGGTGGAACCAAAGCCGGCAACGAGGTCATTGCCCTCAGCATGGGACCCTCCGGTGCGGTGAACGCCCTCAAGAAGTCGCTCCAGATTGGCGCCTACTCTGGAGTCCACCTCAGCGATGACGCGCTGGCCGGTTCGGACGCTGCGGCTACATCCCTGGCGCTTGCGGCCACCATCAGACACCTCTCCGCGGACGGCCGCCCGGTGGACCTGGTCCTGACCGGTATGGCATCCACGGACGGCGAGACGTCGTTGATTCCGGCCCAGCTGGCCGAGCGGCTATCGCTCCCGCAGCTGACGTTTGCCTCCAGCCTTGAGGTCAACGGACGCACCGTGGTGGCACGTCGCGATGCCGGCGCCCACTCGGAGACCGTGGAAGCGCAGCTCCCTGCACTCGTCTCGGTGACAGATCAGATCAACGAGCCGAGGTACCCCAACTTCAAGGGAATCCTGGCAGCCAAGAAGAAGAAGATCGCCTCGCTGTCGCTTGCCGATATTGGAGTCGATCCCTCCCAGGTAGGCCAGGCAGGCTCGTGGACGGTTGTGGAGTCGGCAGCCGCCCGCCCGCCACGGACCGCAGGCACGATCATCACCGACGAAGGCGACGCCGGCATCAAGCTCGTCGACTTCCTGGCCGCCCAGAAGCTGCTCTAAGAGGACTCCAACCATGGCAAATGCACTTGTTTTCATTGACAACCCCGGGGCCGCGCTCAAGAAGAGCAACTTGGAGCTCCTGACCCTGGCGCGAAAGCTGGGGGAGACCGCCGTCGCGTTCACTGGTGAATTGACCGACGACGTCGCCGCCACCTTGGGTGCCTACGGCGCAACGACGATCTACCAGCCCTCGGTGGATGACCTGGCTGACTACCTGGTTGCACCGAAGGCCGCCTACCTGGCGGCCGCGGTGGCGACTTCCGGTGCGACGGCTGTCCTGCTGGAAAACTCGCCTGAAGGCAAAGAAATTGCCGGACGGCTAGGCATCAAGCTAAACGCGGGAGTCATCACCGATGTTGTTGGCTTGGACGCGGACCGCACGGCACACAAGTCGGTCCTGGCCGGTTCCTACAACACCACCGCCAAGGCGACCACTCCGGTGGCAGTCCTTTCGGTCAAGGCCAACATCGTCGAACCGGAGCCGGCAGGTACGGTTGCCGAACCCGCCACTGCAAAGGTAGAGGTTCCGGCGGATGCTGTCGCTAATGCAGCCCGGATCTCCTCCCGTACGGAGAAACCCGCCAGTGGCCGTCCCGACCTCAGCGAGGCACGGATTGTCGTGGCAGGCGGCCGCGGCGTTGATGGCGACTTTGCCCCGGTGGAAGAACTCGCCGATGCCCTTGGTGCCGCCGTCGGCGCTTCCCGTGCGGCAACTGATGCGGGCTGGATCGGCCACGACGCCCAGGTGGGCCAAACGGGCGTGACCGTCTCTCCGCAGCTGTACATTTCGGCAGGTATCTCAGGGGCAATCCAGCAAAAGGCTGGAATGCAGACGTCCAAGGTTATTGTGGCCATTAACAAGGACGCGGAGTCTCCTGTTTTTGAGATCGCGGACTTCGGCATCATCGGCGATCTTTTCAAGGTTCTGCCGCAGGCAACTGCTGAGATCAAGAAGCGGAAAGGCTGATCCCTTTGACTTCTGGCGTTTCGTCAGCAAAGAGCCCGTTCAACGCCTCCACGGAGCGTGTTGAGCGGGTGCTTTGTTTTACTGCCCATCCTGACGACATCGACTTCGGGGCGGCAGGCACCATAGCTGCCTGGACTGCTGCTGGAGTCCAGGTCAGCTACTGCATCATGACCGACGGCGACGCCGGTGGGTTCGATCCCGTGGACCGGGAACGCATCATTGAACTCCGTGCCACGGAACAGCAACGCGCGGCGGCGTTGGTGGGAGTTCACGATATCCACTACTTACACGAGCATGACGGCTACCTTGAGCCGACACACAACGTCATCAAGCAGGTTGTAAAGCTCATTCGGGAAATCCGGCCGGACATCGTGCTGACCATGCATCCCGAGAGGAATTGGGACCGCCTTCAGAAGAGCCACCCCGATCACCTCGCAGCAGGGGAAGCCGTGACCCGGGCGGTTTATCCTGCCGTGGAGAATCCCTTTGCCTACCCTGAGCTGGCCGAGGCGGGATTGACAGCCTACAAGCTGCCATGGCTGTGGTTTATCTCCAGTCCGGAGGACCGTGAGAACCATTTCGTGGACGTCACCAAGCATGTTGATGCGAAGATCGATGCCATCCGCATCCACGCTAGCCAGCACCCCGATGTCGAGGGGATGGAGCGCGTGGTCCGCGGCATGTTGCTGGCCAATGGTGCCCGTGCAGGGCTTCCGACGGGGGCAAGCGCTGAGAGTTTCCACGTGGTGTCGGTCAACGGATCCAGCACTATCGCCGGCTTCTGATATTGCCGTTATGTAACCCGTGTCATATGCTGGACCTCGGTTAAATCATATTTATTCGAGGAAGGCAGACTTTGATGGCGAAGACTGCACAGCAACCCGTGCTGGTGATTATGGGAGTCTCCGGCTCGGGCAAATCGACTGTAGCCGGCGTTCTTGCCGGAAAGCTTGGATGGGATCTCGCCGAAGGCGACGATCTGCATCCTGAAGCGAATGTGGCCAAGATGCACTCAGGTCAGGCCCTCAGCGATGAGGACCGCTGGCCTTGGCTTGGCATTATTGCTGCCTGGATCCGGGAACACACAGATGCCGGTACGCCGGCCATCATTACGTGCTCGGCGCTGAAGAAGAAGTACCGCGACGTGCTCCGCGGCGAAGGCGTTGTCTTTGTTTTCCTTCAAGGGAGCAAAGACAAGATCTCCGACCGCCTTGCGTCACGGCACGGGCACTTCATGCCGCCGTCGCTCCTGGAGTCCCAGTTTGAAGCACTTGAGGAACCCACGGAAGACGAGAACTACGTCTCGTTGTGTGTTTCGGCGTCACCTGCCGAGGAAGCGGACGAAGTCATCGAACGGCTTGGCTTGCGCCCCGTCGGTGACGGTTCCGAAGCGACAGCCTCGTGATCGCCCTGGAAACTGCCACGCAGGTACAGGAATGGACAGCGCACGACACCCAGCTTCTTGTGGTGGCAGCGTTGGGTATTGCCTTGATCGTGGTCCTCATCGCGAAGCTGAAACTCCACCCATTCCTGGCCCTGGTGCTGGGCTCGGCATTCGTTGGGCTTGCTTCCGGCGTGGAGCTGGGCAAAGTCATTACCAACTTCGAAGACGGGGTTGGGGGAGTCCTCAAGGAAGTCGGCCTCCTCATTGCGTTGGGCGCAATGCTTGGCAAACTGCTTGCCGACTCGGGCGGGGCCAACCGGGTAGTGGACACCTTGTTGGCGAAGGCCACCGGAAACAAGATCGTGTGGATGATCACGCTTGTGGCCGTGATCATTGGGCTGCCGATGTTCTTCGAAATCGGGTTGGTTCTCCTGCTGCCCGTGATTGTCCTTGTGACGCAGAGATCCGGGATGAAGCTCATGCGGATAGCCATCCCGGCTTTGGCGGGGCTTTCCGTGCTCCACGGACTGGTGCCCCCGCACCCCGGGCCCCTGATCGCCATCAGCGCGGTGAAGGCTGAATTGGGGACAACACTGGGCCTGGGTATCCTCGTGGCCATTCCCACGGTCATCATTTGCGGGCCGCTCTTCTCGCGGCTGGCCGCGCGTTGGGTTCCGGTAGAGGCTCCCGCCGTGGCGGGCGGGATCGACACCAAGCACCGCGCAGACCTTAGTGATGTCAAGCGTCAGCCCTCGTTCCTGGTGACGCTACTGACCATCATCTTCCCGGTGGTCCTCATGCTGCTAAAGGCGTTGGGCGACATCATCTGGCCGGATGCAGCAACCGCTCCGATGATCCGGATCTTCTTCGATTTCGTGGGCCAGCCCTTGGTTGCCATGACATTGGCCGTACTGGCCGCCATCGTGACGTTCGGATACGCGGTGGGATTCACGGGCGGCAAGATCACCGCCAAGCTGGGCGACAGCTTGGGCCCCATCGCCGCAATCCTTTTGATCGTCGGAGCCGGCGGTGGCTTCAAGCAGACACTGATTGGTGCCGGCGTGGGCGACGCAGTCAAGAAGTGGGCGGAAGGTGCCAACATGTCCGTCCTCGTGCTGGGCTTCATCGTGGCGGTAGCACTCCGCCTCGCCACGGGCTCGGCGACCGTTGCAACCGTGACTGCTGCGGGCATTGTCGCGCCCCTGGCCAGCAGCTTGACCCCGAGCCATGCGGCGCTGCTCGCCTTGGCCATCGGTGCAGGCTCATTGTTCCTCTCACACGTGAATGACGCCGGATTCTGGCTGGTCAAGGAGCTCTTTGGGCTGACGGTCGGTCAGACGTTCAAGACGTGGTCCGTCATGGAGACGCTGATCTCCGTGGTTGGCTTCGGCTTTGTGATGCTCTTGTCGCTGGTTTTGTAGCTGGACTGTTTTGTAGCCGTCTATTGGCTGCAGGAACAGTACGACGGCGGCCGCCCCACCGAGGTGGGTTGGCCGCCGTCGGGCGTTAATCTCCGGTGTCGTCAGGCGCTCAGCGGGACAACCAGCACAGGTGGCTGGGTGGGCGAGCTTGACCCTCCCACGGGCTCCACCGTGATGGCGACCGAGGAGGCTGAGGACAAGCCCTTCACGACTGCCGGCTTGGACAATGTCTCGGCATCCATTGTGCCCTGTGGAACCGGGGCCGATCCGTCCTTTGGCAGTGTCCACAGCTGGTAGACCTTGCCGTTGGGGGCAGGGGCAACGCCGTCCATCAGCACCACAAAGGAGTCCTTGGCGGAGGAAGCGGAAATCGTTGCCGTGCCACCTCCAGGAACCTCTGCAGTCTTCTTCCGGACATCCTGGGCCTGGAGGACCTGGTTCACGGGGTCGTTCTGGGCGGCAACGTATGCCCCCACACCCACGCCTCCCAAGGCTATGACAGCAGCAGCCGCCACACCCACCAGCCATGCGCGCCCACCACTCAAGCCCCGGCGCTCTGCGCGCTTGGTCCGGGCGGCGGAGAGTTCATCGACGACGGTCCCGGATGTGGCGGGAAGGGCTCCTTCAGCAGGCGGCCGTGTAGCAGCGTCTTTGGTGATCCGGTCCATGATGTTGCCGAAGAGGGCCGCGGGAGGCTCTTCCTCATGAGCGAAACCAAGGGTCAGAGTCTCACGGGCCTGCCGGACCCGCTCCTTGAAAGCCGGACCTTCCGGTGCATCCTTGATGTAGTCCTCAATCATGGCCCGCTCGGATTCAGTCACCGCATCCAAGGCATAGATCTCTGCCAGCTCGAGGACACGGCCCTCGGCCAAGTCGGTTGCGATGTCATTGGCGAACATTCTGCGGACAAATCCTCCACCGTTGTTTTCGCTCATATCAGCCCACCCCCAAGCAGGTTTTCAAGCGCAGGAGTCCGTCGCGGATGCGGGACTTAATGGTTGGGACGGCGGCGCCCAGGTGTTCCGCGACCTCCCTGTAGGTGAGTCCGCCGTAATAGGCGAGGCGAACAGATTCGCGCTGGGTTTCCGTCAGGGTGCCGAGGCACCGGCTGACGGCCTCGGCCTCAAAGTTTGTGTCGGCTTCTTCGGACACGACGTCGCGATCGAGGTCCTGGCTCGCAGCACCATACCGCGCTTCGCGGTCCGTGGCTGCCTGGACGGCGCGAACGCGGTCTATGGCACGGCGATGGGCGATGGTCATCAACCAGGCCAGGGGGCTTCCCGCCGCGCGATCGAACTTGGCGGCACCTTGCCAGACCTGGATAAAGACTTCCTGGGTGGCGTCTTCGCTCAGCTCAGAGTCGATCAGGACTCGCCTGGCCATGCCAAAGACGCGCCTTGAGGTCAGCCGATAGAACTCGGCGAAGGCCTCCTGGTCGCCTGCAGCAATCATTTCAAGCAGGCCCGTAAGCTGCGAGTTCAGGTCTGTCGCCGTGCCCGAAGTCTCGACGACCGGGGGAGCGGGATTGTTGGGGATGTCCATCACTGTCCAGCATAAGTCGTGCGGTTTGAAACCGGCAGCACGAGGGGAAGGCGTTGTGGATGCAGCGGACCGGCAGACTGCCGCCGCCGCTCTGGTCTCCACCGCACTCATGCAGGCTCCCTCATCGAATGTCCGTGGCAGGGAATCGATCCTGCAAAGGTTATTCGGGGCCGGAGGCTCCGTGGATGGGCTACACCTTTGCGCCGGCAAATCCGTTCTGCCGCCAGGCCTCAAAAACGGCGATCGACGCTGCGTTGGCCAGGTTCAGTGAACGCAGGGAGGGCCGCATGGGGAGCCGCACCCGCGCAGTGACGTGTGGATCCTTCTTAAGCCATTCCGGGAGGCCCACGGATTCAGGGCCGAACATCAGCACGTCACCTTCACGGTAACTGACGTCTGTATAGGAGGTTTCGCCGTCGGATGTGAACGCAAAAACGCGCTCAGGTTGCAGCACGTCCCAAGCGGCGTTGATGTCCTTGTGGACCGTGACCACGGCGAGGTCGTGGTAGTCCAGGCCCGCCCGGCGCAGCTTGGCATCGGAGAAGTCAAAACCAAGTGGCTCCACCAGATGGAGTTCGGCGCCGGTGATGGCGGCCAAACGAATGGCGTTGCCCGTATTGCCCGGGATTTCTGGAGTGTGGAAGAGGATGCGGAACACCATCCCATCCTAGCCATTCCCATGCTAGCCAGTTCCATCCCGGGGGGGCATGCGGGCAGTTTCATGCGGCCTGCGAACGCATGAGGTCAGTGCATGCCGCGGAGCAGGCGGGCGAGGACTGGAACCACCACGGTGTTGGGCGCTGGTCCTGAACTGAGGAAGTGCTTCAAACCGCGGGCCAACCCGGCGCCGTTGACCACTTCCACCGCATTATGGCCGGACTGCCCTTTGCCGTACTGGTCGATGACTGGTTCGTGCAGGTTGCCGTCAGGGCTGTGCAGTACAACCCATCCGGTGACGTTCAACTCAGGGAAGATGTCCTGCATATGGCGGACAATGTGGGCCAGCTGCGGAGGCGCCACCGACCGCCCACCGTGGCGCAACGAACTCCCATCCCAGGCGTAGGCGCCCTTGGGCAACAGCATGGAACCGACCAAAGCCAGACGGTAACCGGAGAGGACCGCATGGTCTATGTGGTTGTTGTCAGAGGGTGAGCGGAGCCCGTTGATGAGCCGTGCCGCGGGGATGGCCGGGAGGACCTGCCTGCTGATGAGCTGAACTGTCCGCATCTCGCGTTGGATGCGCGCTTCGGCACCGAAAATCCCGCGCTTTCTCGGCAACCCGTGGACCTGTTGGGCAGCTTCTGCCTTCGAAATGAGCGGAACCTCAAGGGGGTCATCAAAGGCTGGAACGTAAATGGGCGGATCGCCGGCCGTGTTGCGCTGGGGCTGTGGACGCCTGACCCCGGCAGTGGTCGCCGGGCCGGGTGCGGGCGCACCGGTGTAGTCGCCCGGACGCGGTTGGGTGCGCCCGGCGACGCCGCTGGCATACCTTCGGTCATACTCGGCCCGACGCTGCGGATCGATCAAGGTCTCATATGCGAGCGTTACCCGGCGGAACATTTCAGCCTCGCCGCCGTGATCGGGGTGGGCCTTCCGGGCTGCCTTGCGATATGCCACCTTGATCTCTTTGTCCGTCGCAGTGACGGACACGCGAAGGACCTGATAGTGCGAACTGCTGCCCTCGGCCAAGCACAGGCCCTTCTCTAGGATGTTGGTCCGCTCCTTTGGCGGGGCGGTCTGGTCAGTTTATCCAGCCACTATGTGAACGTCGGCAGCGCGTGCGGTGGTTCCCGGCTGGAATAATTCGACTGGTGAATCCTCCCTCGCCCAAGAATCCGGCCCACTCGTCGGGGAGGATCGCCCTTGCCATTAATCCAACAGCATCGTTCGGCCGTCACGGCAACGCCGGGAACGACGCCGCAGCATGCCTTCGCGCCGCGGGTCGCGACGTCGTCGTACTGGAAGCGGGCAGCTACGACGACCTCCGCACCTTGGTGGATGAGGCCATAGCTTCCGGCATCGGGGCGCTGGTTGTGGTGGGCGGCGACGGCATGGTCCATTTGGGGGTCAATGCGCTCGCCGGTTCGGACGTTCCTTTGGGAATCGTTCCGGCCGGCACGGGCAACGATGTGGCCAGGCTCCTTGGCCTGCCGCTCATGGACACGCAGGCGGCCTGTGATCACTTGCTTGCCGCGATGGAGTCCGGCGGGCGCAGGATCGACGCCGGACGCGTCACCATTGGCGGGCGAAGCACCTACTTCGCAGGGGCGCTGTCTGCTGGATTTGATGCTGCCGTCAACGAACGGGCCAACTCGTGGCGTTGGCCGCGGGGAAGGAGCCGCTACAACCTGGCGATGCTCCGTGAGCTCGGATCCTTCCGACGCATCGAATACACGGTGACCGCCGATGGCGAGCAGTGGCGCCAGCCGGCACTGCTGATTTCTGTGGCAAACGGCCAATCGATCGGAGGCGGCATGAGGATCACGCCCGACGCCTTGCCCGATGATGGGTGGCTGGATCTATTTGTTGTCAAGCCATTGTCGCGCCTGCGTTTCCTTGCAGTGTTTCCCAAGGTCTTCGCCGGCAAACACATTGGCCATCCGGCCGTGGAGATCCGCAGGGTACGGAGAGTGCGGTTGGCGGCTGAAGGTGTAGTGGCCTACGCCGACGGCGAGCGCGTGGGCAGCTTGCCTCTGGAGGTCGAGGTCATCCCTGGTTGCCTCCGCGTCCTTGCGTAGCGGCCCTGCCGGTTAGACTCGATGGCGGCAGACGCCGGCTCGCCAGCAAAAGAGAGGATCGCCGATGGCACGGAGTGTTGGACCATTTAAGGCGGCCCCGGCCATGGTTGGGACGGTAGGTGCTGTGTCTGCCGCTGCTGCTTTGAGTGTGGTCCTTGCCGCATGCAGCGTGAACGTGCCCGATCCAGCGGCACCGAAGCCCTCGCCTTCCGAGTCGACGCTGTCCACCCCAACCATCACCCCCGGACACGATGCGGAGGCTGTCGCGGCCAAGGATCTGCCGTTGGGCGCCGGCGGAACGTTGGCCCCCGGGGATCCAGTGACGGTGTCCAGCCGCTTGGAGGAGGTGCCTGGATGGTCTGTCGTGCACTCAGGCATGCAGGGTGAAACCCGCTACTTGAAGACTGATGGTTGCGCGGTGGTTGTCCGGGTCAGCGTCAACCAGGGACCGTTGGTGGTACCGGGCGATGACGCCGGCTCCACCAGGGAACTGTTTCGCTACTTGGATCCGGGCATCGCGGTGGACAAGCTCAAGCCAACCTCATTGCGCTGGGGTCAGGACTCCGCCAAGCCAGCGCACAGAGTGGAAGTGCTGGCCTTGGAATCGGCCAAGCCGTCCGGCGGCACCGCTGCCTTGGTGCTTGCCAGGCTCTTCAGCAACCCGGCTTCCTCTGTTTATGTATCGCTGGCTTGCCCGGATAGCGGGACCTTGGCCAATGCCCGTGCCGACGTCGAGTCACAAGTGGCCTTGGTCCCACCAGCCTGAGTGTTACTTCTTGAACGCGATGGCCAATCGGTTCAACGCGAGTGCTCCCACCAGCAGGCCGAAGTCCCTCAGGGCGACGTCGAAGAACGAGCCAAGCACCAGCAGGTTGACGATGATGCCGAGCAGCCAGGCGGCGACCACGAGGGATCCCCAGCGTGGTCGCAGCGCAACGACAATGCCGGCGATAATTTCGATGACTCCCACGCCATACATGAAGGTCTGGGCTGAAACAGGCACCACTGTGGTGGCTGCGGGTGCCAAGTACACGGTCCAGTCCACCAAGAGGTTGCTGAATTTGTCGAGCCCGAAAATGATCGGGGCAATCGTGAAGACCGTCCGCAGGAGGACAAAGGCCTGCCGGGAAGGATCCCGGAGGTCGCCAAGGCTGGACTTCGGGCTCACGTGGGTGGTTGCGGCTTCCATGGCGCATTCCTTTCTAAAAATGGATACTTTGATTTTAGATCTCCTTCATGAATTAAGCAACGAATCTTGTTTTTAGAGATATTCTGGCTGTATGACCGATGCACGCCGCTCATGGCTCCAAAGAATTTCGGCGATCGCCTCCTTGGACGACCACAATCGCCGGGCACTGTTCGCCTACGTGCGCGGCGCCTCAGATGCCGTTGGACGCGATGAGGCTGCCCGTGCCCTGGGTATTCCCCGCAGCACGGCGTCCTTCCACTTGGATCGGTTGGTGAAGGACGGCGTTCTGGAGGTGGAATTCAGGAAATCGTCCGAGAAAGCAGGGCCCGGTTCCGGTCGGCCCGCCAAGCTCTACCGTCCAGCCGTGGATGAGGTTGCTGCCTCCGTCCCTGAGCGCCAGTACGATCTCGCAGGGGACTTGATGGCTTCGGCCATCGCGCGTTCCCTGAAAGGGGACGTGCCCGTGAGGGACGCTTTGATGGACGTTGCAGACCGCAAAGGCCAGGAAGCAGGCAGGCCCGGTGACTTCCTTGGCGCATTGGCAGAACTTGGCTATGAGCCAATGGTCGACGATGCAGGGGGATACCGGCTGCTCAACTGTCCATTCCACCGGCTCTCGCAGCATCACGAGGAGGTGGTCTGCGCCATGAATGGTGCCTTCCTCAAGGGTGCGGCCACGGCATCCGGCCTTAGTGCAGACAACGTCCTTCCGGAGCCTGGGACCGGATATTGCTGTGCCCGGATTGGCGGCCTGGAACCGGGCCCCAAGAACTGACACTGACGCCGTCAGTAGAATTACAAGTCGGTAGAATTACAAGGTGCCCGTATACCTTGATCACGCCGCCACCACGCCAATGTCGGCCCAAGCCCTTGCTGTCATGACGCGCGAGCTTGCGCGAACCGGTAATCCCTCGTCCCTTCACGGAGCCGGACGTCGGGCAAGGCGCGCGGTTGAAGATGCGCGCGAAACCTTGGCGGCGGCCGCTGGTGCCCACCCTTCCGAGGTGATTTTCACCTCGGGTGGGACTGAGGCGGACAACCTGGCCGTCAAGGGCCTTTATTGGGCGCGCCACGACGAAAACCCGCGCCGGAAGCGCATCCTGTGTTCCGCCGTCGAGCATCATGCGGTCATGGACACGGTGGAGTGGCTTGAACGTCATGAGGGGGCCCAGGTTGTGTGGCTTCCTGTCGATGCAGAAGGTACGGTGCAGCTTGATGCCGTGCAGCGCGAACTGGAGCAGGATCCCGACTCCGTTGCGCTGGTCACGGTGATGTGGGCCAATAACGAGGTGGGCACCATCCAGCCCGTTGCCGGGATCGTGGAACTGGCCAGCCGATACGGGATTCCCGTGCACTCGGATGCTGTCCAGGCCTTCGGTTCCGTTCCGGTCGATTTCCGGGCTTCTGGGCTGGCGGCAATGTCAGTGTCCGCGCATAAACTTGGCGGACCCGTGGGCGTCGGCGCGTTGTTCCTCGGGCGGGCGATCAAGCTGACTCCGGTTCAACACGGCGGTGGCCAGGAGCGCGATGTGCGCTCGGGAACACTGGACACACCGGCCATTGCCGCCTTCGCGGCAGCCGCGGAGGCCGTCACCGCCAACCTTCCCGCGGAGAGCGGGCGAATCAGCAGGCTGCGGGATCGTCTCATCGCCGGGGTTGGGGAAGCCGTTCCGGACGCGGTGCTCCGCGGAGCGCCCGGGGAAGGCCGACTGCCAGGCAATGCCCACTTTACTTTTCCTGGTTGCGAAGGAGATTCACTGCTGTTCCTTCTTGACCTGGCAGGGGTTGAGTCATCCACCGGTTCGGCCTGCACCGCAGGGGTGCCCCGTCCGTCGCACGTTCTTCTGGCCATGGGGCTGGATGAAGATACTGCCCGTGGCGCCCAGCGCTTTACGCTGGGGCACAGCTCTACAGATGCCGACGTCGATGCCCTGCTTAAGGCGCTTCCCGAGGCTTGCGCCCCGGCCCGTCAAGCAGGCATGGCCGGTCATGAATCAAACATCCAGACAGCGGCAACGGTAGCGCGGCGGGGAGCCGCGGCGTCCTAGCCGGTCAATGAGGCCTGCGGCAAAAGGTCCTAGCCGGTCAATGAGGCCTGCGGCAAAAGTGGGTCGAAAAAAAATCAGTCGCGAAAGTCAGTCGGGCAAAAGGTCCTCAAGGGGAACGTCGGGATTCGTGAGATTTGCTACGTTCACCTGCACCCGGCCTGAAATCAGTGCCTTGATCGGTTTTTGTACGCGGCGCATGTTGACGCTCATGCCAGCAACTACTTCGCCCTGCTCCTTCTCGCCGTTGCGGATCCAAAACGCGATGAAATTGGCGTCGTCGAGCGAGCCGCGGATCACCGGCGCTACGCCCGAGGTCAGCGAAGGAAAGCCCGAGTACTCCATGCTGAGCGTGAACTGGTCCGTGTAGAAATACGGAACAACATCCAGCTCGACATCGTGGTCCAGCATCGACTTGGCCGCCACTTTGCCCCCATTAAGTGCATTGGCCCAATGCTCACTTCGATGATGCTCGCCGGTGAAGGGATGCAGGGCGTTGGCGACGTCGCCAGCTGCCAGGATGTCCGGGGCGCTGGTGCGAAGCGCGGAATCCACCAGGATTCCGTTGTCCAGGGTTAGCCCCGCTGTTTCCGCCAAAGATGTGTCAGGCACTACCCCCACGGCAATGATGACGATATCTGCGGGCAGCACCTCGCCGGTGTTGGTTCGCACTGCGGTCGCGCGGCCATCCTTCCCTTCGATGCCGGCAGCACTGGCGGGCAGCCTGAAGCTGACGCCGTTCCCTTCGTGGAGTGCCCGGAAATAGTTGCCCAATTCGGGGCCGATGGCGGAACTGAGGGGGATCTCCTCCAAGCCAAGCAGGACCACATCATTGCCGTAACTGCGGGCAGCTGCGGCCAGTTCCATGCCGATCCATCCGGAACCGACCATGACCACACGCCTGCCACCGTCCCGGAGCAGGGACCGCAGGCGCAGGCTGTCCCCAAACGTCCTGAACGTCATGACTCCCTCCAGATGCGTGCCGGGAAGCGGGATCTGCCGGGGTTGCGCCCCGGTGGCTATCAGCAGTTTGGCGTAGTCCAGGCTCCGGCCGTCCTTTAGCGTGACAGCGCGGCTCCGTGCATCGATGCCGGCCGCAGGGCTGCCCAGGAGGAGCTCGACGTCGTTTTCTTCGTACCAGCCAGCGGGCACCACCGGGACGGTATCCTCTTCCGCCTTGCCCAGGAGGAACTCCTTGGACAGCGGTGGCCGAAGATAGGGGATCCGTTCCTCGGCTGCCAGGACGGTGATGGGTCCTCCGAAGCCATCGGCGCGCAGGGTTTTTGCTGTGGTCGCACCGGCCAAGCCGCCGCCGGCGATGACCATTCGTTCATGTGCCATTTCAGCCCACCTCCATCGTGGCGATTTCTAAAACAACTTACTTTGACTTTAGAAGCCGGTCCTGTTCCCAGTCAAGGGATTTACCGCGAACACTAGTGCGGGAGCTAGAATAGACGGGCGTGCCGGCTGGCCTCAGCCGGAATCAATGACCACATCCTTTTGAAAACCCACGGAAAGCCAGCATGCGAGTACTTGCAGCAATGAGCGGCGGAGTCGATTCCGCCGTGGCCGCCGCCCGCGCCGTCGAGGCCGGACACGACGTCGTCGGAGTCCACCTTGCCTTGTCGCGCATGCCCGGCACCCTTCGCACCGGAAGCCGGGGCTGCTGCACCATTGAAGACTCCCGCGATGCCTGGCGCGCCTGTGATGTCCTTGGGATTCCCTACTACGTGTGGGACTTCTCGGAACGCTTCAAGGAAGATGTCGTCCAGGACTTCATCGACGAATATGCTGCAGGACGTACGCCCAATCCATGCATGCGTTGCAACGAGCGCATCAAGTTCGCTGCCTTGCTGGAAAAGGCCATTGCCCTGGGCTTTGACGCTGTGTGTACCGGCCACTACGCCAAAGTGATCGAAGACGCCGACGGCAACCGCGAGCTGCATCGCGCGGCGGACTGGGCCAAGGACCAAAGCTACGTATTGGGCGTCCTGACACATGAGCAGCTTAAGCACTCCATGTTCCCGCTGGCGGACACTCCCTCCAAGGCCGAGGTCAGGGCCGAGGCCGAAAGGCGGGGTTTATCTGTGGCAAACAAGCCGGACAGCCACGATATTTGCTTTATCTCCGATGGGGACACTCGTGGTTGGCTGGCCGAGAAGATCGAAATGACCACTGGCGACATCGTTGATGAAACTGGTGCCAAGGTGGGGGAGCACCCGGGTGCCAACGCCTTCACCGTGGGACAGCGCCGCGGCCTGAAGCTGGGCACCCCTGCATCCGATGGCAAGCCCCGGTTCGTCCTGGAAATCCGGCCCAAGGAAAACAAGGTTGTCGTGGGGCCGGAAGCGCTCCTTGCAATCGACGAAATCCGCGGAATCAAGGTGTCCTGGGCTGGTTTGCCCATCTCCGAGGTTGATACCGGTACGGAGTTCGACTGCCACGCCCAGGTGCGGGCGCACGGCGATCCCGTTCCAGCCCGCGCGCGCGTTGAACTAGTTGCCGATGACGAGGGCGTTGAGCGGGCCGAACTCGTGGTCACCCTGACCGAACCGCTGCGCGGGGTGGCACCTGGCCAGACGGTTGTGCTGTACCAAGGCAGCCGGGTACTGGGACAGGCAACCATCGACGCCGCGCGTTCCCTGCAGAGGGCAGTCCTCTAGGAGGCACGTGGATCATTGCCTCCGGGTTTGAGGGCCCCCATACTGGCCTAAGCAGCGCAACCGCTGCGGTGTGTTGGGGTCCGCATTCGGGATGGCGATGACTGTGGCATTTCCAAAGAAGAGCCCCGGAGACATCAAAGCCGGGCAGATGGTCTCCGTGACGGTCCTTGCAGAGGGGCCGATAGGCAGCGGCGGGGAGCCGCCGCTTACAGCCCAGGTGCGCATACCTGTAGAGCGGCTGCGGCGCGGCCCCACTGGCCACCGCTACGCGATACACATCCGAAAATGGCGCGGGACCACCGTGTCACCGGTTACCCTGACCCTCCAGGGCAACCCGTGGCAATTGGTGTCGGAACCTCCCCCAACGGACCTTCGCGAGCTCCTGGACGATACCCGTTTCCTGGCCCAGCACGTCTACGGAGTGGCCATGAGCACCTTGGATATCTTCGAATCCACGCTCGGCCGTCGGATGCCCTGGAACCCGGAGGGCCGGGTGGTCCTCAAGGCAAGGGACCTTGTCACGGCCATCGACACCGGATATGAGCGGGGTACCAACACCATCCGCTTTGGTTCGGTGGACCGCATGGGATACAAAGTACCCACTGCGCTGTACAGGGACATTGTGGCCCACGAAGTTACACATGCGATCCTTGATGGCTTCAGGCCTGCGTGGGCAGACCAGCTTGCCACCATCGAGCAACTTGCCATGCACGAGGCACTGGCGGATCTGGTGGCCATCCTGTCTGTGTTCTCATCGCGTGAGGTGGTCTTCCGGCAACTTGAAGCTGCCGGGGACGGCTTTGAGGCCGGGCAGGTTGTGGACGATGCGATCCTGAGCAGGTCCCTCTTCGACTTTGCGCGCGACTTGTTCGCCCGCGGTCCCTTGAGGGAGCCATTTGTTGGCGCCATTCCGGAGGGTTGGCAAACCCTGCTGGAGCCGCACGCGCGGGGAGCCGTTGTGGTCGGGGCAGTACTCCGGGCGGTCCAGCGGTTGTGGTCCGAGAGGAATGCCCGTTTTGGGGATAACCAAAGCCTGCAGCAGAAGGCCGAATCGGGTTCGATCGTGGCCATGAGGGTCCTGCGTATGGTAATCCGCGGCCTCTCCTACATGCCACCGGTGGACGTTACCTGGCGTGATCTCCTACGTGGCATCATTGCCGCGGACCTGGACATGGTCCCCGAAGACAACCACGGGTATCGGGAGGCCCTCCAAGCTGAATTCTCGGCCATAGGGATCCGCCGGGTGTCGCTAAACAACATCAGCGGCGTGGATAACTACCAGGGGTTGCGTTATCCGATCCGGCTTTCGGCCCTGGGATCAGATCCCCAGGAAGTCCAGCGTTTCGTGTGGGAAAATCCGCGGCTCCTGGACGCAGCACGGCTGGAGCGGCGCACTCCCTTGAGCTCCACACGGGTGCGGACGTCCGAACGCGTGTCACCAGACGGTTTCATCATCTCCGAGATCGGGGCGTCGTTCATACAGACGGTGCGCATGAGCCGCAAGGAGGCCTACGTCCGCCTTGGCTTGAAGACCCGTCGGGATTTCGTGGATATCCGTGGCGGAGGACTCCTCAGGTTCGACGCAGGTGGGCGCCTGGTGTACGCCGCCCTGAAACCCGTGATGGACCGGGAACGGCAGGGAATGCTGTATGGATCCGATCAACAGCACGACGTCGAGGAGGCAGCTTCCTCCGGCGTTAGGAACAAGTTTCACGGTACGGGCGAATAGCTGATGTCCCCTGGGGCGCCAGCCAAGGACTAGCTGCCCAGTTCAAGGATTAGCTGCCCCACGCAGCCTTGCGTGCCGCCGTCGTCCCTTCCAGCTGGGCGACTTGATCAAAACCGCCGCCTTTGAGCCCCTTACTCACCAGCTTCAGCACCTCCGCCCGCCCGGCAGTGCCGTTGCCCTGGAGGGACTTCACGAAGTGGTAGGTGAAGGCGCCGTTGTAGCGTCCGTCAATGAGGGCATCTGCTGCCGTCTGGTCAGAGCGGCAGGCTGCCATCAGGACAGGCTTGGAGAGCTTTGCTGATTTCACCAGGTCGCGCAGGGTGCGGGTGTCGCTGAACTCGTTTGCGATCACAGCCCGGGGCGTCGGAGCGGGCAGGAAACGGGGGCGTCGGCCTGGCAGCAGGTCCAGGGACTTCAGTCCGGTACCGCTGTGGCAAGTGTCCAGCACGACGTCCATGAGGACACCGTCCGGCAGCCGCCCGAAGAGCGTCGCCAGCTCATCATCCGTGATCACTGTGTCCGGGTCCCAGGAGTCGCCAGAGTTGTTGATGTCATAGCAGGCGAAGGCCTCGTCCAGCCGATCCGCTTCATCGCCGCTGGCATCGGGTATCTGCGTGCCATGGCTTGAGAAGGTGAAGACGATGTGGTTGGACTTTCCGTCTACGGCGCCATCCACCAACTTGTTGAGTTCGGTCATCACGGAATTCTTGGTGGCCTTGGCGTCACGCAGGACCTTGATACTGGAAGCGGCGAAACCGTACTGCGCCTCAAGGAGGGCGGCCAGGTCCCCGGCGTCGTTCACGCAGCCGTTAAGCCAGCTTGATTCGGGTAAATACTTGAACTTGTTGATCCCTACACAAAGGGCTGCCTTGCTCATGTGCCTGTCCTTCGGACTGGTCCTGCACCCATTACCTCGGCGGCCCCCTAAACCGCCGCCTGGATGCTGCCCACGGCGTGGTTCTGCCTGACCGTGATCCAGCGCATTTCAACTCGGAATAAAGATATTCCGGCGCTCCCTCCGGGGCAATGCCTCGATGCGGCCCGGAAAACCTACTCGTAGGTAAATATTGTGTCTCGAATCACTAAATCAAGGTATCCGGGCGACTGAAGTCTGATTGAATCGTGGAATCAAGAGTGCGCTCCGTCACAAATATCCCACGGCGGTGCGCCTAATCCATCGAACAGAAGGTTCACAGATGGCACTGAAGAAGAAGGCCCTGCATGGCGTTATCGCGCTCGCGGGCGTTTCCGCCCTCGCTTTGACTGCATGCACCGGGCCCTCCGGCGGCGGGTCCTCATCCGCCCCGGCTGCCGCCGGCCCGATCGCCTACGGCACCACAGACAAAGTCACGTCGCTGGACCCCTCCGGGTCCTATGACAATGGTTCGTTCATGGTGATGAACCAGATCTACTCGTTCCTGTTGAATTCCAAACCCGGCGGTGCTGAGCCAGTCCCGGACCTTGCGGAGTCGTCCTCGTTCACGGCCCCTTCCGAGTACACAGTAAAGCTCAAGTCCGGCCTGAAATGGGCCAATGGACATACGTTGGACTCCAAGGACGTCAAGTTCTCATTCGATCGCCAGGTTGCTATCAACGACCCTGCTGGCCCGGCGTCGCTGCTGACCAACATCGAGAATGTGAGCACTCCCGATGCCACCACGGTGGTCTTCAAGCTGAAGAAGGCAAACGACCAAACATTCAGCCAGATCCTCAGCAGTCCTGCCGCGCCCATTGTGGACGACGAAGTTTTCCCGGCCGACAAAATCCTTCCGGACGACGAGATCATCAAGGCCAAAGCCTTCTACGGCCAATACACGATTGACAGCTACAAAAAGAACGAACTTGTCAGCTTCAAGGCCTTTGCGGACTATAAGGGTGTCCTTGGCAAGCCGGCGAACGATGAAGCGACCATCAAGTACTACGCCAGCCCCACCAACCTCAAGTTGGACATCCAGCAGGGCAACATCGACGTCGCCTTCCGCAGCCTCAGCGCCACGGACGTCGATGACCTGAGGAAAGACTCCAAAGTCAAGGTGCTGACGGGACCGGGCGGCGAGATCCGCTACATCACGTTCAACTTCGATACCATGCCGTTCGGCACCAAGGCCGCCGGGGCTGATCCCGCCAAGGCACTCGCTGTCCGGCAGGCTGTGGCCAACCTCGTGGACCGCCAGGCCATAGCTGACCAGGTTTACAAGGGCACTTACCTCCCCCTGTACTCCAACGTGCCCAGCGGATTCCTTGGGGCCAACGAGTCATTCAAGGATGCCTATGGAGACAACGGAAAGCCCAGCACCGACAAGGCAAAGAAGGTCCTGGCCGATGCCGGCATTACAGAGCCCGTTGCGCTGAACCTGCAGTACAACCCGGACCACTACGGCGGTTCTTCAGGCGACGAATACGCCATGATCAAGGAACAGCTGGAGAAGTCCGGCCTCTTCAAGGTCAACCTGCAGTCCACGGAATGGGTTACGTACAGCAAGGCGAGCCGCGCTGACGAGTACCCTGTATTCCAGTTTGGGTGGTTCCCCGACTTCAGTGACGCCGATAACTACCTGACCCCGTTCTTCCCGGACGGCGGCTTCCTGAAGAACCACTACAACAACCCGACTGTGAACGATCTGATCGCCAAGCAGCTGACCGAAGCTGACAAGACCAAGCGTGAGGCAGACATCAAGGATGTCCAGAACGCACTGGCCAAGGACATCTCAACCCTTCCCCTGCTTCAGGGTGCCCAGGTAGCGGTGGCCGGAAGCGGCGTGAACGGCGTCGAGAAGACGTTGGACGCATCGTTCAAGTTCCGCCTCGGAACGATTTCCAAGTAACCACGCCTCTGTGGTGGGAAGGAGGCGGGACGCTGATCCGGTGTCCCGCCTCCTTTGCTGACCACCTTCGTGGCCGGCATGCACGAGCCAATCCCGCGCAATCCGCGGGCAGGAAATACAGGTAACAATGACAACACTTATAGACGTACCCGAGGCAGAGCCCGGAATCGTCACTCCAAAGAGCAAGTCCAAGGCTGGGGGAGGCCTCGGAAAGTACATCGTGATCCGGTTCTTCCTGATCATCCCCACCGTCTTCATTCTTGTGACGTTGGTCTTCTTCCTGATGCGGGTCATTGGAGATCCCATCACGGCTGCCCAGGGCGGACGCCTCCCACCGGATGTCCTGGCCCAGCGAATCCATGATGCCGGCTACGACAGGCCCATCTTCATTCAGTACTTCGAGTACCTGGGCCAGCTCATCACAGGCAACTTCGGCACGACGATCACTGACCGAAGGCCAGTGGCCGAGATGATCACTACGTTCGGTGCCGCGACACTGGAACTCAGCATCAACGCCATTGTTGTCGCCCTGATGGTCGGCATTCCCCTCGGCCTCATCGCGGCCTACCGCCGCGACAAAGCAGCGGACGCATCATTGCGTTTCTTCGCAATCCTTTGCTATGCCACCCCGCCCTTCTTCTCGGGACTTCTCTTGAAGCTGACGTTCTCCACCTGGCTGGGCTGGTTCCCGGTCGCCGGACGCGCGTCGACGCGAACGGAACTTGCAATGGGAAGCCTGGCTGCGCCGTCGGGCATTTATTGGGTTGATGCCCTGCGCAGCGGCAACTTCACCGCCTTCGGCGACGTCGTCTCGCACGCAGTCCTGCCCGCGGCGACCCTGGGCCTCCTCACCGCCGGCATCTTCCTCCGGTTGGTCCGTACAAACGTGATCGGGACTTTGGGTAAGGATTACGTCGAGGCTGGCCGGTCCCGCGGCGTCAGCGAATTCCGGCTCGTGACCAAGCATGCGTACAAGCCGGCGCTGATTCCCATCATCACCGTCATGGGCCTGCAAATCGCGTTAATGCTTGGTGGAGCCGTCCTCACCGAAACAACGTTTGAATGGAAAGGACTCGGCTACCAGCTGGTGCAATACCTGAATGCCCGCGACTTTGTAGCTGTCCAGGGCATCGTCGTGCTGCTGGCCATCATCGTTGCCGTGACCAACTTCATCGTGGACATCATTGCCGCGCTCATCGACCCGCGAGTGAGGTACTGACCATGAGCACTCCTGCACTGACTCCTCCCAAGCAGCCCCTCTTCTCCCGTCTCCCCGTGGTCTCGCACCTCAAGAAAAGCGTTGGCCTCCAAAGGGGCATGCTGGTGGTGGGCGTTGTTCTCAGCGGGTTGTTCCTGCTAACGAGTATTTTGGCGCCACTGCTGGCCCCGTATGGCTACTCCCAACTCAGCGATGCGTCCGGGTCCTTCCCTACCCAGCAGCCACCGGGTGCCAAGCACCTGCTTGGCACGACTGTCGGCGGTTATGACGTTTTGTCCCGTGTCCTATGGGGTTCCCAAACCGCCGTGACCGTCATCGTGGTGTCCGTGGCGATGTCACTCTTCCTTGGCGTTGCACTGGGCCTGCTCAGCGGCTACTTCGGAGGCTGGCTGGACCGCATCCTGGTGGTTGTGGCCGACGCAATCTACGCCTTCCCCACACTGCTTCTGGCAATCGTCATTTCCATCGTTATCAGCCGTGGCCAGTCCAGTTTCTGGGGCGGTATCTTCTCCTGTGCGTTCTCCATCACTGTGGTATTTGTACCGCAGTATTTCCGGGTCATCCGGGCTGAGACCATCCGACTCAAAGCTGAACCCTTCGTGGAGTCGGCCAAGGTCCTCGGAGCCTCCAGCTTGCGCATCATCGGACGGCACATCTTCAAGAACGCCACGCGCACGTTGCCACTCATGTTTACGCTGAACGCTTCCGAGTCCATCCTTACACTGGCAGGCCTGGGCTTCCTGGGCTTCGGCATCGAGCCGACGTCGGCTGCCGAGTGGGGCTTCGACCTCAATAAGGCGCTGGCGGATACGTCGTCCGGCATTTGGTGGACCGGCGTCTTCCCGGGCATCGCGATCGTCCTTACGGTCCTTGGACTGACCTTGGTGGGCGAAAGCATCAACGACCTCAACGATCCCCGGATCCGTGGGAGAAAACGCGCAGGCACGGGAAAGTCCCCGGCAACTCCCGCTGGTCCGTCCACCCCTTCAGAGGCAGGCAAGCCATGACCACCAACCTGGGAAACATTTCCGATCCCACGGCCTCCCGTGAACCTGTGCTCACCATAGACCGGCTCAAGGTAACTTTTGCCACCGATAGCGGGGACGTCCATGCAGTGAAGGACGTCAGCCTGGACGTTAAGCCCGGTGAAGTCGTGGCGATTGTGGGGGAGTCCGGTTCCGGCAAGACAGTTACTGCCAAGACCATCCTGGGCTTGCTGCCCGAAACAGCCATCAGCTCCGGTGCGGTGGTGATCAACGGCAACAACGTGATCGGTGTCAGCAAATCCGCGCTTCGAAAGATCCGCGGACGCGACGTCGCCATGGTTTTCCAGGAGCCCTCCACAGCCTTGAATCCCGTGTTCACTGTTGGCTGGCAGATTGCCGAGGGGATCCGCGCCCACGCCAAGGATGGCCACCGCGTTTCGTCCAAGGAAGCGAAGGAACGGGCCACTGAGGCTCTCCGAAAAGTGGGCATTCCGGACCCCGAAACCCGCGTCAACTACTACCCACACCAGTTTTCGGGTGGGCAAAAGCAGCGTGTGGTGATCGCGGCGGCGCTGGCCCTGAACCCGGGCCTGATAGTGGCCGATGAGCCCACCACAGCCTTGGACGTCACTGTCCAGGCCGAAATCCTGCAATTACTCCGGGACCTGCGGAACAACTACGGAACCTCGATCGTGCTGATTACCCACAACATGGGCGTCGTGGCCGATCTCGCCGACCGCGTGGTGGTCATGTACCAAGGCGATGTGGTGGAGGAGGCAGCCTCGAGGGTGCTGTTCGCGGAACCAAAGCAGGACTACACGAAGAAACTGCTCGCCGCCGTCCCGCACCTTGGCCGCAACTCAGCCTCGGAAGGAGCACGGGGAAGGCTGCACCAGGACGGCAAGGTCCTCGTTGAGGCGAAGAACCTCACCATCGAGTACCCAGGGCGCTTTGGGCGCCATGGCTTCAAAGCTGTGGACAACGTCAGCTTTACTGTCTCGGAGAATGAGGTCTTCGGCTTGGTGGGGGAGTCCGGCTCAGGTAAATCCACCATCGGGCGGGCGATCGCCGGGCTGACAAGGACAACCGGCGGCAGCCTGAAGGTCCTCGGCTACGAAATGCTGGACTTCAAGGAGCGGACTTTCCGTCCGCTGCGGAAGGAAATCGGCTTCGTTTTCCAGGACCCGGCGGCCTCGTTCAACCCGCACCTCACCATCGGTGAGTGCGTCGCCGAGCCGTTGATTATCCACACCAAGCCGAGCGCGGCTGAGGCACGGAAAAAGGTAGGCGAGCTGCTCGAATCAGTCCAGTTGCCGGCGTCGTACGCGCAACGGTACCCGCACGAACTTTCCGGTGGACAGCGGCAGCGCGCCTCGCTTGCGAGGTCGTTGGCGCTCAATCCGCGCCTGCTGATTGCCGACGAACCCACCTCGGCACTGGACGTCTCGGTGCAGGCCAAGGTGCTGGATTTGTTCAAGGACATCCAGGAACAGTTCGGCTTCGCGGCGCTCTTCATCAGCCACGACCTCGCAGTGGTGGACATGTTGGCGCACTGGGTTGGCGTGCTGTACAAGGGGCAGCTGGTGGAGCAGGGCATCGGCAACCACGTGATGGGCTCACCGCAGCACGACTATACCAAGCGGCTGATCGCCTCCTTGCCGGTTCCGGATCCTGATGAACAAGCACGACGCCGGGAAGCGCACCGCGCGCTGCTGGGCGGCTAACCCGTACCCAGGCTGAACGCCATGAAGGTCCGCCCCACTGGGGCGGCCTTCATTCGGTCTTGGCCCAATGCGCTACTCGGACACGATTGCGATGTTGAACATCTTTCCCCGTGGCTGTTGCATGAAGATCCGCAGCCACAAAGGCAACCACATTTCCATTCCGCGGGCAGCGTCGAGTCCACCGAGGTCCCTGATGCGCCCGGGGGCCCAGCCAAATTCCTGCAGCAAGCCCGAGACCGTGGACTTTGCCTCCGCATCGTTTCCCGCCATGAACATGTCATGCGGGCCGGGAAGGCGGCCTGGATCCACCATTACGGGAGCGCTGACCGTGTTCAGCGATTTCACCACCCGCACCTGCGGGTAGGTCCGTTGGATGGTCTCGGCGATGCTGTCTGTGTTGCAGACTGTGAGCGTTGGCGGGAAGCCGCTGGACCCGTCAAGGGCATTTGCCACGTCCAAGAGGATTTTGCCGTTCAGGTTGGCGTCGCCGGCTTCAGCGAGGACGGCCAGGGTCACAGTACCGGGCGTGGCGTTCACGATCAGCTCAGACTGTGCACAAGCTTCCGCGAAGGAGCCCGCATGGGCACCTGGGCCAGCCTGCCGGGCCCACTCCTCGCCCTTGGGATTGCCGGATTCGCGGGAACCCATGATGACCTCGTGTCCCAAGGACACCAGCTTGCCGGCGAGGGCGTGCCCCACCACTCCTGTTCCCAGAACAGCGATTTTCATGGAATCTCCCTTGGTTGACGTGCAGTGATGTTGCCTATTCTGCTCCGATTCGGACGACGGGAACACCGCTCTCCCGACGCCTGGAGGTAACACCCGCGGCGCCAGCGCCCCACACCATAGACTGGGGAGCATGACCGAGCAGAACATTGCCCTTCCCGAAGACGACGATTCCTTTAACCCGGCAGCGAGTTCCCTCGCTGGCCAGGTGGATCGCGGCGTCATGGATGAGTTGCTCTCCATCCGGTCCAGCATTGACAACATCGATGCCACACTCGTTTTCCTGCTCGCGGAACGCTTCAAGGCCACCCAGAAGGTTGGGATCCTCAAAGCCACGCACAAGCTTCCCGCTGGCGACCCCGGACGGGAAGCGGCCCAGATCGCCCGGCTGCGCCGACTTGCCGAGGACGCACATCTTGACCCTGCGTTTGCCGAGAAGTTCCTGAATTTCATCATCAGCGAAGTGATCCGCCACCATGAGGCCATCGCGGAGGATCACCAGATTTCCAGCCAGCAGGCCTGAAAATATGTCTGTAGAAGTACCGCGGGTCAGCGCTACTGCGCTTGGCCCATGGCCGGGCATTGAGCCAGCCGAGTCCATTCGAATCATCCGGGGCGAATTGGGCGACCCCCACCTTCCTTTCCTGCCCGAACTGCCGGACCGTGGTGTCGGATCCGACGCCGTTGGCCGGACAGCTTCGTTGCTCGTGGACTTGGCCGTGGACGTTCAACCCCACGGCTGGAGATTTGTGGACCGGCCAGGAAAGGACGCGCAGCGGGCACGATCCGCCCTTGCCACTGACATCAACATCCTGGCCGACATCGCTGGAACAGAAGAAGTTCAGGCCACCGGGATCAAGATCCAGCTGATGGGTCCCCTGAGCCTCGCGGCCGGTCTGTACCTCCACAATGGCGAGAGAGCACTCCTCGATTTTGGCGCGCGCCGTGATATCGCAGATTCATTGGCTGCCGGAGTCGTGGAACACCTTCAGCGAATCTCGGGGGCGGTCCCGGGCGCAGGGATTGTGGTCCAGCTGGACGAACCGGATATTGCCGCCGTGATGGGCGGCACAATCCCGACGGCGAGTGGTTACCGGACGCTCCGGTCCATCCCCGGCGAGGAAGTGACTGGAGCCTGGCGGCTGGTGATCGACGCACTTAGGGCAGCGGGCGCCGTCGAAATCGTCGTGGCCGTACCGGAGATCGAGGCCCCCATCGACCGCGTACTCGAAGCGGGCGCAGATGGCGTTGCCTTGCCACTGAAGGCGTTGACTACCCGCCAGTGGGAGCACCTTGCCGGGGCAGTGGAAAATGGTAAACGCGTGTGGGCCGGTGCAATGCCCACAGCGGACGCTGATGCCATGCTCACGCGGACCAAAGACGTCGTGGAAAGCATTTGGCGGCCGTGGAGCCAACTGGGTCTACCGGCGTCGGCGTTATCAGCACTTCGCGTGACTCCCGCAACGGGACTGGCACACGTGAAGCCGTCCACAGCCAAGGAAATGCTCACCCGGCTCACCCAAGTGGCCGACGGCTTGGACCAACTGGCGCAAGGCTGATTGGCGCGTTAGATCCTCTTTTCCCAGCGATCGGGTTCCGCGTACCGGGGGAGCGATGTGCCAGGGGCTGCCCCGGGCAAGTAGGGCGCCAACCGGTAGTCGAAGCTGCCAGCGTAGACAAGTACGACGCCGATCTGGGGCTGGATGACCTTGACCTGGATCCGGTGTTTGCCCTCGTTATCGTCCCACCATTGCTCGGCAAAAGCCTTTGCGTCGAGCGCCCGCGGCAATTGAATGCGGAGCGGACCCAGGAAGAGCCGGCTCGCTTTCGACACACCCCGTAGCCTGCCGTTGGGTGTGACGCTGATGTCGAGGTCGGTGACGAGCCGGCGGTAACGGCCAACGTGGTCCACCAAGCGGGCTGGCGAGGGCGTGCCGGAGTTGGCATCCGCGGCGGTGATGGCGCTCGTGGTGTCGTGGAACAGCCGAGTCCCGGACGGGAAGTAGATTTCGCGTCGCGCGGTGAGGGCCTGCCGTCCAAAAGGATCCACATGCGCATGGTTCTCAATGCGGAACGGAATGCCCTCACCGTATTCGGGGAAGAAGGCCTCTTCGCTTCCCGTCAGGGCCAGCAAGGGGCGCAACCACTTTTGCCGGCACCCCACCACATCAAAGACCCCTTCACCGATTCCGTATGACCCGGAGCCCGCCGCCAGGGAGAAGTACTCCTGGAGTTCGGGGGCCAACTTGGTGAAGTCATTGCCCAGCGCGAGCCGGTAGATAGGTGCGTTCATGGCCTTCCTTCCTAGAGCCTCCCGGCCGCTTTGAGCCGGATATACGTATCGGCAAGCAGTGGCGGGACTTCAGATGGTTCGGCGTCCACCACTTCAGCGCCGAGTTGCCGCAGTTGTTCTGTGACCGCGGCGCGTTCCAGCAGGGCGCGTTCCGCGGCGGCCGCACGGAATACCTGGCTGGCTGTGGAACGCTCGGTCTTCATTGCCGCCAACAACGGGTCCCGGACAGAGGCCACCACCACTACATGCTGACGGGCAAGCTGGGCCACCATGGGGAGAAGTCCTTCCTCGGGGGCGCCGCCGTCGAGTGCAGTCAAAAGCACCACCAGCGAGCGGTGCGCCGAGACGGCACGCACCTGCCCTGGGATCTGCTGCCAGTCGAGCTCAATGAGTTCAGCCTCCAGCGTCGACATGGCTTGTACGAGTTGGCCCAGTAGATTGCCCTTCGAGGCAGACTCGACCCTCGCGCGGAGCATGCGGTCATAGGCGAGGAAGTCAACACGATCCCCGCCGCGTTCCGCAAGGACGGCTAGCAGCAATGCGGCCTCAATCCAGGTATCAAGCCTCGGCTCGTCGTCAATCCTGGCCGCGGCGGTTCGGGACGTATCCAGGACGATCACAACGCGACGGTCGCGTTCCGGACGCCAGGTACGCACTACTACCGACGTGCGCCGGGCGGTGGCACGCCAATCAATGGAGCGGACGTCATCACCGCGAACGTAGTCCCGCAAGGAATCGAACTCGGTTCCCGCGCCGCGGATCTGCACGGCCGCCTTGCCATCCAGTTCACGCAGTTTCCGCAGCTTCGATGGCAGATGCCGTTTGGAATGGAAGGGTGGCAGCACTCGAAGCCGGCCCATAAGTGCCCGGGTTCGCTGCCGTGCGGCCAGCCGCAAGGGGCCATATGAGCGGATTGTCACGTGTGGACTCTCAAGGTCGCCGCGGCGCCGTGGCACCAAGGAGACCGTCATACGGCGGCGCTCGCCAGGTGGGACATCGAGCGACTGGGCCGGGTTGAGGGCTCCGGCGGAAGGCTGCCAACCATCCCGGACCACCGCCCTGAGCTTCCGGCGGCCCATGTTGGTCACAGCGAGGACGGAATGAGCCTGGCTTTCCAACGTGACGTTGCCCGGTTGCTGGCGTTCCAAACCCAGTTTGGCCGGGGATGCCGCCAGGATAAGGTCAACCGCCAGGAGGAGCAGCAGCCCGATCGTGACGACCAACACCGTGCTCCAAGCCGGAAACAACAGCAATGGAACCAGCCCGGCAACTGCCAGCAATACAAAACGACCCGTGATGGACATCAGGGCACCTTTGCCTTCGGCGTCATGCGCACCACCGGCAGAATCAACGCGGTACCGGAACGGAGGCCAGGATGCTGCCGAGGACGTCGTCAACCTGGATGCCATCCATCTGGGCCTCAGGACGCAGGCCTACGCGGTGCCTGAGGCACGGCAGCGACAAAGCCTTGACGTCGTCCGGCGTCACGAAGGGCCGCCCGGACAACCAGGCCCAAGCCTTTGACGTGTTCAGGAGGGCAGTGGCTCCTCGAGGCGAGACGCCAAGCTGGAAGGACGGGGCTGACCTGGTAGCCCGGACCACATCCACAATGTAGGCCAGGATTTCCGGGGCCACAGACACCTGCGCCACGGCCGCGCGGGCGTTGGAAAGCTCGACGGCGCCAGCCACCGGCCGCACGCCGGCTGCGGCGAGGTTCCGGGGATCGAACCCGCCCGCGTGCCGGCGGATCACCTCGATTTCTTCGGCCCTGCCCGGAAGGGGCATGGTCAGTTTGAGGAGGAACCTGTCCAGTTGGGCCTCTGGCAGTGGATAGGTTCCTTCGTATTCCACCGGATTCTGGGTGGCGGCCACTATGAACGGGGCAGGCAGGGGCCGGGATACTCCATCCACCGAAACCTGGCGTTCTTCCATTGCTTCCAGGAGCGAGGCCTGGGTTTTGGGCGGCGTTCGATTGATTTCGTCGGCCAGCAGGATGTTGGTGAAAACCGGGCCCTCCCGGAAAGTGAATTCCGATGAATGCGAGTCGTACACCAAGGAGCCCGTCACGTCACCAGGCATGAGATCGGGAGTGAACTGTACCCGCTTGGTATCCAGGCTGAGGGCCGTGGACAGCGCCCTGACCAACAGGGTCTTGGCAACGCCGGGCACGCCTTCCAGGAGGACATGGCCGCCGCAAAGAAGAGCGATGAGCATGCCTGTCACCGTGGGGTCCTGCCCCACCACGGCCTTTCCAACCTCGTTCCGGACGTTCAGCAGAGACTGCCGGGCAGGATCCTCCGTCCCGCTGTGCTGGCCGCCGTGCGGTGAGTGACTCACCTGTGGTTGGCCTACGTGTGCATCATTTACCTGTTGCGCCGCGCCACCGGAGTATTGGTTGTTGCTGGCCGTATAGTTGTTCGGCTGGTTGCTCATTGGGCCATCGCCTCCTGTTCGATTCGTTCGATCTGTTGTGCCCACTGCACCAGTTGTCCCTCTGTCTGCGGCTTGGAATCAATCAACGCCCACCTGATCGCCGGCGCTTGGCGTCCGAGGCGCCTGGCCACGGCGTCGACGATGCTCTCCCTTGTAGCGTCGGCCCCCAGATTAAAATGCTTGGCCAGCCGGGCAAAGGTTCCTGCCCGCAAATTGTCGGCTGCCCGTTCCACGGCACGTGAATCCTGATAGAGACGTGCACGGCCTTCCGCTGTTTCAGCAGCCTGGACAACCACGGGAAGTGGTTCAAAGACCAGCGGTCCCAAACGTCGCCCACGCCAGAGGATGGCAAGGATAGCTACGATAGCGAGCCACGGACCCGCAAACGCCAGCCATGGAGGTGCAAGTTCGTTGAGCGTCGGGGCGGACCTATCGGCCGAGACGTCCGTGAGCCCTGGTGTGTACCAGACCAAGTCACGGCCCTTGCCCAAGGTCCGGATCGCCAAAGCGGCGTTGCCTTCAGCAGCCAGGTGTTGGTTTTCCAATAACTCCGGACTCCCCAGCACAATGACCCGCCCATCGGCGGAGGCCACATACAGTCCAGGTCCATCGCCGCGGGTGGCGTAGCAAACGCCGGGCCCCAGGTACACCGGTCCTTGCGCGGAGACAGGTCCCGCCTTCTCCGCGTCTTCGTGGCCGCAGCCGGGTTCAAGGATTCTTGTTGCTTCGGGGACCACTCCGCCGGGACGGATGTCCGGATCGAGGCCATCCAACGTACGCAGCCGGGGTGCGACCACCACCACGCGTCCGGCTGCTGCCTTCATATCGTCCAACTGCGATCTGTCCAGGAAACCCCGGGGGTCATACAGCAGCACGGTGGCATCCTCGGCGTTCGAAAGTGCCGCCAAGGTGTCGTCAAGCTTATCGGTGGGGGTTATGGCCACACCGTGGCGCCCCAGTATTTCGGCCAAGGCCATGGCTCCGTCCGGAGCAGGATTTTGCGCAGACAAGGATCGGGAGTCATTGGGCGCCGAGAATCGTTCCACCACCAAGTACGTCACCAGCGCGGCAAACACGGCTCCCAGGGCAATCCAAACCACGTGCTTTCGGAACCAACTCCGAAGTGCCGAAGTCCGCCCTCGAGGAGCATCACCGTGTACGGGTTCGCGTATTTGTTCGAGAAGGGTCATCGCGGCACCGCGAATCCGTGCTGGCCATGGCCGCTGAAGTCAGGGGTTAACGCCAGGAGATCCGCATCCAGCTTGCGCACTTCGTCATAATCCGAGCGTGTTGCGGCCTGTTTTCCGTAGCGGACTCCATCAAACAGGCGGGCGGCATCTACAAGGCGGAGTTGAGTGGCAGCGAAAGCTTGACCCAGGTGGCCTGCGGCCTCATCCGCCGTTCGGCCGGCACGCGATTCAATGACGTCCCGTTCCTCCGCGGAACGCACCAAGGCCCGGAACTGATCGACGACGGCGGAAGGCCAGTCGCCGTCGTCGGCCGCGGCCAACGCACGCTTCCTGTACGTCGCGGCATCCACAGCGCTGTCCTTGCCGTAAATGCCCGCAACAGGGGCCTTTCGCTTTGCATTCAGCCTGGGACGGACAAGGAAGATTGCGATGACAATGAGCAGCACGGCCAAGGCAATGATCACGGGAACAGCAATGTCACTTCCCTGAGTGGTCCCGTCACCATCGAGGGAGCTGAGCCAGTCCAGGAAATCGCGCCAAAGCTGGTCCAGCCAACTGGGCTGAGCCTGGGCATACTGTGCTTTGGACAGTTCCTCCTCGGCCCAACGACGTGCCTCATCACGGTCCGGGGTCACCGGCGGTTCAGCGCTGGCCAAAGCGGGAATGAGGTGGCTTAATGCCTCCCTCATGCCTGGGGCCGACGCCCGGGAGGAGTGCCTGGCCATTGTCCGCCGCCCGGGGGCCACGTGTTGCCCTGGACATGTGTAGCAGGACCACCGGGGATTCCCTCCGGGTCGGCACCGCTTTCCATCAGCCGCATCAACTCCACGTCCAGCCCATCCCGGCGCATTCTAAGATCCATATAGATGAGCGCAGACACGGATGTCTGGAAAGCGAACGTCACCGACCCGACCAGGGCCCCAATGATCATCGAGATCACGGTGGTGAGGATCAGTGTGGAGGCCACGGTCCCGGCGTCCGGGTGGGGGGAGACTACCGAACTGATGGCGGTCGCGGCGAGGGAGGCTGGAATCTGAACTATCTGGGCGATGATTCCCACCATGATGCTCACGAGCAGCGTTATGCCGAAGATGCGCCACCAATTGCTCTTGGTCAATTGCCAGGACCGCAGCAATCCGTCGTAGACTCCGATCCGCTCCACGACGATTGCGGCGGGGGCAAACATGAGCTTCAGGCCGATCCAGATAAAGACGACAATGGCACCGAAGCCCAACGGAACGACGATCACCACAGCGGCCGGTCCCAAGGCCGTGAACAACAGCACGGCTATCCCGACGACAGCAGCTGCGGCAAGCAGTGCGCCGAAAGTAAGAAGGGCGGCAACGCCCAGGACGGGGAGGATCCGCCCGGCAGCCAGCTTCCACATTTGCCCGAACCCCGTACGCCGGTTGAGGACAGAGCGGGAAACGGGAATGACCATGACCCCCTGGAGAACGGCACCGAGAAAGCCGATCAGCACGGAGACTCCCACTGAACCAGCCATGACGGCCAGGAACGGGCCAAAGAATCCATTCGGGTCCCCGCTGAAGTCCACCGCTTCCAGTGAATCCATAAGCTCGTACATGGCGACGGTCACAACCCCCAGAAGGGCAGCGGCGATCGCCTGAACGATCAGGGCTGAGCCAAACATGGAGGCGGCATTCCGACGGATGGTCTGGAAGGAGCCATCAAGTAGCTCACCGAATTGCAGGGGTCGCAAGGGAATGACACCTGGCTTAGGTGGGGCAACGTACATCGGCTGGCCGTAGGGTGGGCCGCCGGGCGATCCACTGGGCCATCCTCCCGGAGGGTGCCCCGGCCAGTTGCCGCCACCCTGTGGGTTTGACCCCTGTGGGTTTGACCACGAGGGTGGCCCGCCCCATTGTGGCTGGTTGCCCCACGCAGGTTGACCGCCCGGATATGGCTGCTGGCCGTGCTCTGGCTGTGACACGATTTCCTCCCCAAGAGACCCGGCCCGCCGTCTCCGACGTCCCCCATATGGACCTTCGCCCCAAGCCTATAGTCCCGGTGTCCTCCCTCATAGCCTGGGACCGTACTGCCCGCACAGAAGATCTGCGTCGAGCGGAGTGGAGCCGTGCAGTACGGTGGAAGTGCCCCGGGGGGACGCCATGCCGTGCGCCTGCCCAACGGGACAAAGGCTTGGCGATAAGGGAATATATAACTATGAAGGCACGCATTCTGGTAGTTGACGACGACGAAGCGCTCGCAGAGATGATTGGTATTGTCCTGCGCAATGATGGCTTCGAGCCGGTATTCTGCGCAGACGGCGGCCAGGCACTGGAGGTGTTCCGTTCGTCCAAACCCGATTTGGTGCTCTTGGATCTGATGCTTCCCGGTTCGGATGGCATTGAAGTATGCCGCCAGATCCGTGGAGAATCGGACGTTCCCATCGTCATGCTCACCGCAAAATCGGACACCTCGGATGTTGTCCGCGGGCTTGAATCCGGTGCCGACGACTACGTGCCCAAGCCCTTCAAACCCGCCGAACTCGTGGCCCGTGTCCGTGCGCGCCTTCGGCCAGGTGAACAAAAGGCACCGGAAACCCTGCGGATTGCTGATGTAACCATCGACGTCGCCGGGCACCTGGTCACCCGCGGTGGAGAGCGTATCTCGCTGACCCCGCTGGAGTTCGACCTTCTGGTGGCCCTGGCCCGCAAGCCGTGGCAGGTCTTTACGCGTGAACTTTTGCTCGAACAGGTATGGGGATACCGCCATGCCGCGGACACCCGATTGGTCAATGTCCATGTTCAGCGTTTGCGCTCCAAGATTGAACGCGATCCGGAAGCGCCCGAGGTTGTATTGACGGTGCGTGGTGTCGGGTATAAAGCAGGTTCCTGAGTCTTCCGCCGGCAACACCGGCACCACGGACAAGGGTCAGAGCTCCGGCGGTCCGGAGCAGCCCGAAGCCCAGCAGCAGCCCGCAGCCCAACCGCAGCCCGCAGCCCAGCCGCAGCCCGCGGGGTCTTCGGCGTCCGGAAATTCACCCTCCGCCCCCACCGATCCAGTAAGAAGGAACCTTCCCTGGTTGATGTGGCGCGCCCGGATTTGGACCCGACGTGGCCTGATCCTGGTCCTCAGGGTTTCCCGCCTCGTCGCGATTGGTGTCCGGCAGATACGGCCGGGACTTCGCTTTCTCTGGCGTTCGTTGCTAAGGCGGTGGCGGCGGTCATTGGAGTTCAGGACAGTGCTGACCACACTCCTGCTGGCTGTTACCTCCTTTGCGATCGTCGGAGCCTACCTTTCCAACCAGATCGCCAATAACCTGTTCCAGGAGAGGCTGGCCCAAGCGGAGTCGGAGTCCCGATACAACGTAAAACAGGTTCAGGACACGTTCGACGGCGCACAGGTTACCGATCAGTCAAGCGTCATCACGTTGGTTTATGACACGTTGACCGCCGTGGAAGGCCGGGGCTCGGTGATCCAACGGCGCTACGTCTTTGAAGCTGTGCCGGAACAGACCAAACCCCGTAACCGCTGGGTTGAGTCGCGGGCCTCGGACCAGCTGACCGTCCGCGTCATTCCGCCCGAACTGCGAAAAGCCGTCCAGGACGGCGGCAAGCAACAGTTTTGGGCCTCCATGCAGTTCCCGGTGGGCAACGAGGACCGTCCAGGTATTGCTGTCGGAAACAAGGTAACGTTCAACGGCACTGCGTATGAGCTGTATCTGATCTACGACCTCAACACCGCCCAGAAAACCCTGGACGAAATCCAGAACGTCCTGTGGGCTGGTGGCGCAGCGCTCGTGCTCATGATCGGTGCCATCGCGTGGTATGTCACGCGCAACGTCGTCAGCCCAGTGAGCCACGCTGCCGTGGTGTCGGAAAAGCTGGCGGCCGGCCAACTGCAAGAGCGCATGGTGGTCAAAGGTGAGGATGAGGTAGCCAGGCTCGGTGCCTCCTTCAACCATATGGCGGCCAGCCTGCAGGAGCAGATCACCCAGTTGGCCACGTTGTCCCAAATGCAGCAGAGGTTCGTCTCCGATGTCTCGCACGAACTGCGGACTCCCCTGACAACCGTCCGCATGGCAGCGGAGGTCCTTTACGACGCCCGTGAGGACTTTGACCCCATGAACAAGCGCTCAGCCGAGCTCCTGTATCACCAAGTGGAGCGCTTCCAATCCTTGTTGTCGGATCTGCTGGAGATTTCGCGTTTCGACGCCGGTGCTGCGGTCTTGGACGCCGAACCGCAGGACATCTTTCAAGTGATTTCGCACGTCATGGAGGGTGCAGCACCCGTAGCCGCCGAATACGGCTCGGAGGTCCGCCTGAACGCCCGCCAGAAGAGCATCATCGTGGAAATGGACTCCCGCAGGATTGATCGAATCCTGAGGAACCTGCTCCTCAACGCCCTGGAGCACGGCGAGGGCAAGCCAATCCACATATCTGTCGCTGCCAATCATGATGCCGTGGCCGTGGCCGTGCGGGACCACGGCATCGGAATGAGCCAAGCGGAAGCAGCCAGGGTCTTCGACCGCTTTTGGCGGGCTGACCCGGCGCGTGCGCGTACAACCGGTGGAAGTGGATTGGGCTTGTCCATCGCGGCCGAAGACACCAAGCTGCATCACGGCTGGCTCCAGGCGTGGGGCCGCAAAGGCGCGGGCTCAAACTTCAGGTTGACCTTGCCACTAAGACGCGGGGGAACCATCCTCAAGTCGCCCCTTCAGTTGGAACCGGCGGACATCGAGATGCCAGGGGCTGCCAGCGAACGCCAGATGCTTGTCCTGGGCACGGGTTTTGGTGCTGGTAAAGGCAAATTCGACGCCGGAACTCCCCTTTCGGGTGACGACGGAAAGGGCGACGCATTATGAGGGCCCTCGACACAGCCCGCAGGCGGGCGTTCGTGGCCGTGCTGGCGGCAATCATGGTTTTGTTGGCCTCATGTGCCCAGATTCCCCGGTCCGGTCCAGTGGGGAAAAGCCACGACGAGGGCGCTGGAAACCCTAACGCGCCTGTGTTCTTTCCTGCAGCACCGCGCGCTGGCTCTACGCCAGAAGCCGTCATTGAGGATTTCTACATGGCTGGCAGCGGTTATGAGGACGACTACCCTGTAGCACGGCAATATTTGACGCAAGCCCAAGCCGTGACGTGGAAGCCGGATAAGCGGGCCATAGTTTTCCGCGGGGCGGAAGTGGTTAAGACGGCCGTGGAGAATGAATACCTCTATGAGGTAGACCTTGCCTACTCAGTCGATGCCGACGGAATTGCCACGCAGTTCCCACCTGGAACCAAGGAGACCATCCCCGTCTCCCTTGAAAAAGTGGAGGGGGAGTGGCGGATCTCCAAGGTGCCGGATGGTACCGCGATTCCGGAAGAGACGTTCAAAGTCATTTACGGCGCCTTTCCCATCTACTTCTATGACCCGACGTTTACCTATGCGGTGCCGGACTACCGCTGGTTCATCAAAAAGAAGACCGTTAAGTCCATGACCAGCGCCCTGCTCGCCGGCCCTGCGCCTTATTTGCGCGGTGCCGTTGTGAGCGCCTTTCCCTCCGGGATGAAGTTGGCCCGGGAATCTGTCCCGGTGGTTTCCGGAGCAGCCCAGGTGGATTTGTCTGCCAAAGAACTCTTCGACGCATCAGCAGAAGACCGCCAACGGATGCAGAATCAGCTGGCATTAACGTTCAGAGGGCAACCGGACGTCATTAACGTCCAGCTTCGCGCCGACCAGGACCTGGTCCGCGTAGAGGATAACGGAACTGTTCTTCCGCCGGTTGTAGACAAGAACGTCCCTGCCCGCCAGGTTGCCGTCAACAACGGCGACCTGGTGCGCTATGAGAACAACCGTGTTTCGCCATTGCCGGACATTCAATCCGTTGCAGGGTTGGGCCCCCACTCACCCGCGGAGTCGCCGGTATCCCAAACCGTTGCCTTCCTCAACGGCGACAAAACCACCTTGTATTCAATCGAACCGGGTCAAGTGGCCCGCCAACTGACCACCCGAAGCACGTTGACCGGGCCTTCGTTCAGTCCGCATGATTGGGTTTGGACGGCAGGGCCTGGTGCCAGGGGAAACACTGAAGTTGTGGCGTTCAAGCCCACTGGCGTTGCCCCGGGAATGGCTGTACCCGCGGTGACCATGTCTCCCACGTGGCTGTCCGGGCGGACAGTCAAGGATTTCCGGATCTCGCGCGAAGGTACCCGGGCGCTGGTGATATCCGAGTCGAACGGAAAAGCGGTGGTCCAGGTGACGGGCATTGTCCGCAATGCAGACGGCGTGCCCAAGGATCTCACGGCTCCCATCACCCTTTTTAGTTCCACCTCGCCTGACCAAGGAGTGTGGGTTAACGGTTCCACCGTTGCCGTCATGGCCAGTTCGGCTACGGCCACCGTGGTACCGGAGTTGCTCTCGCTTACATCGGGGGAGCCCCAGCAATTGGCGCCTTGGGACGGCCTCGTGAGCCTGAGCGCAGGGAATGGGTCCGAACAGATTTACGGCCAATCCAATGCTGGAATCTTTCAGCGGGTCGGCAACGGGTGGGAGCTTCAGCTTAAGGGCCCCACCGAGCCTGCCTTCCCTGGCTGAGGGACGTAACCCGAACCCGCTGGACAAAAAGGTGGTTCGTTGTTCACATAGCGGTTTGTGGGCCTGTTGCCGGAACAAGAAGTGCCTGAGGCTATCAGCATGATCGATGCCTTGAACCACGTTCCTTCTGCCGCTGATGGCCCCCAATCCGCGAAGCGCATCCGGCGCAGGCTCGACCCGGATGTCGTGGCCCGGGACCCCTCTGCACCTCCGCGACGCGGAAGGGATCGGCGTCCATTGGGGCGCCTGATGGCCAGCCTGCAAAGGGCATTGATGGAGTTGCTTGCACTTCTGGTTCCCGTTGATTGCGTCTGCTGCGGCGTGGAAGATACCGTTCTGTGCGGCCGTTGTGCCAAGCGGGTGCGTCAGCTTTGCAGGAAGCCTTTCAGGGCCGAACAGGAATCGCCCGCGCTTGTGGATGTCGATGGCACTGCAAAGCTGGGCGTGGTCGCCGCAGGACCCTACAGGGATGAACTTTCCCAGTCCCTGTTGTCGTTCAAAAGCTTCGGCCAGTGGCGGCTGGCAGAAGTGTTGGCGCCGTGCCTCGGGAACGCTGTTCGCGCGGCCATTGGCGATCAGCCGGGGGTTTGCCTTATTCCTGTTCCCAGCAGCGGCAAGGCATTCCGGAGACGGGGTTTCAGCCCTGTACACCTTCTGCTCGGCTGTATGGGCAGACGCGGGATGTTGGCCGAATGCGCGGGCCTGGATGCTCTTGAGAAGACACGGCGCCTCCTCGAGGACCCTGCGCTGGCCGTGACCTGCAAAGACCTGATTCGAAATGGCATCAGCGCCATCCTTGGCGCGGACGCGGGCAGCCGTTCCAGCGGCCAAAAAGGACTCGGCCGGGGTGAGCGTGCCAGGCGTGTGCGGGGTTCCATGAGAGTTCGAGCCCGCTATGCGGAAAAAATCCGTGGGCAAAGATGCGTGGTTGTGGACGATGTCCTCACCACCGGAGCTACCCTCGCAGAGGCCGCCCGGGCGGTGTCCGCGGCCGGAGGGATAGTCTGCGGCGCCGTTGTTCTTGCGGCCACGAGGCCACCAGCCTACGCCTCGAATACCGTTGGGGACGAGCCGCATCGTGTGGTTAAGACGCAAACAAAAAATAAGTAGCCAAAGGGTGAATAACTCGTGCCGATGAACTAACGTCGGTTGTGGGTACCAAGAACAGATGTACCTGTCGATAGCGGCTCGGAAAGGGGCTCGACTGTCCGTCAGACCAGCCCCCAACAGCGTCGTTGTCGTGTCACCTGAGTTATTTGGAGGGCACCATGGAGTTCATGATCAGCGGACGAAATCTGACAGTTTCTGACCGCTTTCGCGAATATGCCGGCGAGAAGATCTCAAAGATTGAATCGCTGGGGGACAAAGTCCAGCGAGTCGACGCCAAGGTTTCCAAGGAGACCAATCCCCGGCAAACGCCGGGACAGCTCACCGTTGAAGTGACAGTCCTGGGCCGAGGCCCTGTTATCCGTGCCGAGGCCACAGCCGCTGACAAATTTGCTGCCTTCGATCTTGCGTACAACAAGCTGCTTGAGCGGCTGCGTCGCGCAAAGGATCGGAAGAAGGTGCACCATGGGCGCCACACGCCCAAGGCCGTTCGGGAAGCAACGGCCTCCCTTGAGCCCGCGAGTGCCAGCGAGCCAATCTACGTAGGGGCCACCAGCCAGGAAGAACCTGCACCCCAGGTCGATGAGCGGTCGCCCTACGAAATCGAGAACGACATCCCAGCGGGAGATTCACCCGTTTTGATCCGTCGTAAGGTTTTCCCGGCAGCATCCCTCACACTCGATGATGCAGTGGACAACATGGAACTCGTGGGGCACAACTTCTACCTGTTCCTGGACAAAGAAACCAATGCGCCCTCGGTTGTTTACCGGCGCAGTGGCTGGACTTATGGTGTGATTACCCTCGACTCCACCTGCGAGCCCGGCGAGGAAGCCGTGGAGGAGAAGATCCACGCTTACCGCTCCGACGATCAGGCGGCCACTGCCAAGTAAGGCCTGGTTGCACGTGAAAGGACTTCAATGACAGCTTCGCTGAGCCTGTCACAGGCGCGGCGGATCGCATTGGCAGCCCAAGGATTGGCGAAAGTCCGGCCCGCCGGCCCCGTGACCCCACGGGCGGTGGGCCGGACCTTTGCCCAGATCCAGCTTGTCCAGATCGACTCCGTGAACGTGCTGGCGCGGAGCCACTATCTGCCATTCTTTTCGCGGCTAGGAAACTATGACCCGGCAATCCTTCATTCCATGGCGGGCAGGAAGCCGCGCAAAATGATGGAGTACTGGGCTCACGAGGCCAGCTACATCCGGCCAGAGCATTTTCACGACCTGCTGCATTGGCAAAAGCGCGCGTGGGTGGGTGCGCATCACTTGGAACCCACGGTGCGCATTGCCATGGAAGAACGAATCCTCGCAGCCCTTGAGGCCGGACCGCCCATGACGGCGTCGGCCTTGACCGCACAGCTTGGGCACACCGAGGACGCTGAACTGGAGAATTGGGGCTGGAACTGGAACACGGTAAAGCGCGTTCTGGAGCACTTATTTGAGGAAGGTCGCGTTTCGGCGGCTTCACGGACGCCCCAATTTGAACGTCTATATACACTTACCTCCAGGGTCCTGCCAGGTTCCGTACGGGCCGGCATGGATGCGGACGCAGCCCTTGACCGGCTCATGGAAGCAGCCGCGTTGGCCCATGGCATTGGAACGGTCCGATGTTTTGCCGACTACTTTCGAACCCCGCTGAAGGCGGGGACCGACTCGGTGCAGCGACTTCTCCGGGCAGGCCGGCTGGAGCGCGTTTCCGTGCGCGGTTGGGACCGGGAAACCTACCGGCACGTCGAGGCCAGGCTGCCACGCAGAGCCGAAGGCCGAGCCTTATTGAGTCCTTTTGACTCGCTGGTGTTCGAGCGGCGCCGATTGGAAGAGTTGTTCGGGTTCCACTACCGCATTGAAATCTACACGCCCGCTGCCAAACGCCGTTTCGGATACTACGTTCTGCCCTTCCTGCTCAGGGAAGGCATCGTGGCACGGGTCGATTTGAAGGCTGAAAGAGCCACAAGCCAACTTCTGGTTCGTTCCGCTTATGGTGAGCCAGGAGCACCAGCGGATACCGCCGTCGAGCTTTCCGCCGAATTGTGGCTTATGGCCGAATGGCTGGGCCTTCAGGAAGTTGTTGTTTGGCCGGTGGGGGATCTCGCGGCTCCGCTGTCTGAGGCAGTGGCCCGGGGTCCCATCGGGCTCTGGGAACCAGAACGCCAAAGCAGTCCGCTCACAGGGGAACCGGACAGCGTGGCGTTGGTCTCTCCCGTAGACTGAAACAGCCAGAATTCGGCAGCATGAGACTGGGAGCAATTTCACGTGGCATCACTAATCGAAAAACTTCTCCGCACGGGTGACAAAAAAACACTCAAGCAACTGCGGAACTATGCCGATTCCATCAATGCCCTGGAAGACTCATTCAAGACCTTCTCTGACGCCGAACTTCGGGAGGAAACGGACCGTCTCCGCTCCCGCCACCAAGATGGCGAGACCTTGGACGATCTCCTGCCGGAGGCATTTGCCGCCGTGCGCGAGGCCTCATCACGGACGTTGGGCATGCGTCACTTCGATGTCCAGCTCATGGGTGGCGCAGCCCTGCACCTGGGCAACATCGCCGAAATGAAAACCGGTGAAGGCAAGACCCTCGTGGCAACCGCGCCGGCCTACCTGAATGCTCTGACCGGCAAGGGCGTGCACGTGGTCACGGTGAACGATTACCTTGCCGAATACCAGTCAGAGCTCATGGGCCGTGTCTACCGCTTCCTTGGTCTCACAAGCGGCTGCATCCTCTCCAACCAGGATCCGTCCGTTCGCCGGCAACAGTACGCGGCGGACATCACGTACGGGACAAACAACGAATTCGGCTTCGACTATTTGCGCGACAACATGGCTTGGGATGCCAGTGAACTCGTTCAGCGGGGCCACAACTTCGCGATCGTGGATGAAGTTGACTCCATCCTGATCGATGAAGCCCGTACCCCACTCATCATCTCGGGCCCGGCCCAGGGCGACACCAATCGCTGGTACAGCGAATTCGCGAAGGTCGTGCTCCGGCTTCAACCGGAGGTCGACTACGAAGTCGACGAGAAGAAGCGGACTGTCGGTGTTCTGGAAGCCGGAATCGAAAAGGTTGAGGACTACCTCGGTATCCAGAACCTGTACGAATCGGCCAACACACCACTCATTGGTTTCCTGAACAATGCCATCAAGGCGAAGGAACTGTTCAAGCGCGATAAAGATTACGTCATCCTGGATGGCGAGGTCCTGATCGTGGACGAGCACACAGGCCGTATCCTCGCCGGACGTCGATACAACGAGGGCATGCACCAGGCCATCGAGGCCAAGGAAAACGTCGAAATCAAGGCCGAAAACCAGACCCTGGCCACGGTGACGCTGCAGAACTACTTCCGCATGTATTCGAAGCTGTCCGGAATGACCGGTACCGCCGAGACCGAGGCGGCCGAGTTCATGAGCACGTACAAACTCGGCGTGGTGCCGATCCCCACCAACCGGGACATGCAGCGCATTGACCAATCGGACCTCGTCTACAAGAACGAGATCGTCAAGTTTGACGCCGTTGTCAAAGACATCGCAGAACGCCATGAGAAGGGCCAGCCCGTACTGGTTGGCACCACCAGCGTTGAGAAGAGCGAATATCTCTCCAAGCTGCTGGCCAAAGAGGGAATCCGCCACGAAGTCCTGAACGCCAAGAATCACGCCCGGGAAGCGTCCATCGTCGCGCAGGCCGGACGTAAAGGTGCCGTCACGGTTGCGACCAACATGGCTGGCCGTGGTACCGACATCATGCTTGGTGGCAACGCCGAATTCACTGCCATCGCAGACCTCGCCAAGAAGGGCCTTGACCCGGAGGAGAACTCGGAAGAGTACGAGGCAGCATGGCCCGAGGCACTCGCGGCGGCCAAGCAAGCGGTCAAGGACGAGCACGAGGAAGTACTGGACCTTGGCGGCCTCTACGTGCTGGGCACGGAGCGTCACGAGTCCCGTCGAATCGATAACCAGTTGCGGGGCCGCTCCGGACGTCAGGGCGATCCCGGCGAATCCCGTTTCTACCTTTCACTGACGGATGACCTCATGAGGCTGTTCAATTCAGGTGCTGCCGAGCGGCTCATGAACAGTTCGGTGCCCGACGACGTCGCGCTGGAATCAAAGCTTGTTTCCCGGGCTATTGCCTCGGCCCAGGGCCAGGTGGAAGCCCGAAACGCGGAGCAGCGTAAGAACGTCCTCAAGTACGACGACGTCCTGAACCGTCAGCGTGAAGCGATCTACGGGGACCGTCGTCGGATCCTCGAAGGCGACGACCTCCACGAAAAAGTGCAATTCTTCCTGGAAGACACCATCAACGCACTTATCGAGTCCGCCACAGCGGAAGGCAACGGCGATGACTGGGACTTCAACCAGTTGTGGTCCAACCTGAAGACGTTGTACCCGGCCACCGTGACTGCACAGGAAATCATTGATGAAGCTGGCGGTAAGTCCAGGGTCACTGCTGAATTCCTCAAGGAAGAAATCCTCTCTGACGCGCGGCTGGTGTACCAGGCCCGTGAAGAAGCCATTGGCTCTGAAAGCATGCGCGAGTTGGAACGCCGCGTGGTTCTCTCGGTTCTCGGGCGTAAATGGCAAGAGCACTTGTACGAGATGGACTACCTCAAAGAGGGCATTGGGCTGCGGGCCATGGCCCAGCGCGATCCGCTGGTTGAGTACCAGCGCGAAGGCTTCGTGATGTTCCAGAGCATGATGGAAGCGATTCGTGAGGAAAGTATCGGCTTCCTCTACAACCTTGAAGTTGAGGTTACGCCAGCCGAAGACGTCGTTGTTGCCGACGATACTGCCGCGGGTGCACACACTGAGCATCACGATCCCCAGATCCGCGCTGCCGGCTTGGAGACACCGGAAAAGCCCGCCCAATTGCAGTACACCGCCCCGGGTGAGGACGGAGCGAGCCAGACCCGCATAGAAGGCCGCTCCTCAGGACGTTCGGGCAATCCTGCCAAGGCAGCCACGCAGGAGCAGCGCAAAACTGCCAAGAAGAAGCGTCGCTGATCGCACACCTAGGACGAAGGGTCCCGGACACACAAGTCCGGGACCCTTTTTCTAGCCGATCTCCAATGCGGTGACCTGCCATGTTCCGTCGCAGTGTTCCAACCTCATGGCGATGGCGCGGGAACGCTGCTCCTCAGACACGACGATGCTGGCCTCATAAACGGTCTCCGAAATGGCACAAGCACGAACGGAGCGGACCATTGGGCTTCTGTGCACCAGTAGTGAACCACGGGTACGTGCTGCGTGTTCGCGTGTGAGGGCGGCCCGATGCTGGAGCGACAGAAAGCAATCCGGATCCAGTGATCTGGACAGTTGGAGAATCGAACGTGTCCCGGCCAGGACCTCAACCGCTGCTTGGGCGATGCTTCGCGCCACCAGCCTTACGTCGAGGGTAGAAGCGTTGCCTCCGGCATTCATTTCAGGACGTTTGGTCCGCTGGCGGCTGGCGTGGCGGTGGGCAGTTACAACGGTCATGGTCAATCCTCATGAGTTCACTCTGTGAGCCGTTGCGCGGGCATCGCTTGGCTCAGGTTGCTACGTCTGGGATGACACTGGGAGTGGTTTTAGGGCTTGAACGCGTGCCCCTGAGTGGGTGGCGTCCATCGAAGTCGGGTTCTACTACGGGCGTGGAAAGCCTAACCCGGTGTTGGGGGCTGCAATATTTGCCCCGGGAGCAGCGCTGCAGGGTTGTCGCCTATGACTGCCCGGTTTGCTGCATACCAGTTCGGCCAATGGAGAGCGATGTCCACGTCCGTTGCGAATGGTCCAAGGCTGTCAGCGGCAATGGACCACAGCGAATCACCAGCCTTGACGACAACGCTGTCCTCGACTGGATGGGCCGGGGCCAAGCCGCGAGCGCCTGGACGCGCCAGGAGGCCGGGACTGACGACGGGAGGACGTGGCTGCCAGCCTGGCCCAAGCTTATTCGCGTCGTGGCCTTCGTCGCTGGCTTGCGATGGAGCCCCTCCGACAGGGATCCGGTGGGCCGCCTGGGTCCCAGCAGAGGGGTGCAAGGCCGCAAGCCCGGGCACTGTCGCACCGGTGGGGTGCCACGCGGGTTCCGGGGTCGTGGCAGCCTGTGCGGCATTTACTCCAAGAAAGTTCAGGCTTAGGAGGGCGAACGCCAGTCTTAGCATGAAGCCTGGACTGAACTTGGCCAATGCGTTGGCGCCGTCACTTTTGCCCGCACCGTGCAGGACCGCAGCCCAAGCCGCGAGGCCAAGTGAGAGTATCCACCAGGAGACAATGGCGATTCCGAAGGCGCTGGACATAAGGGCGAGGAGGTGTTCGAAGGTGCTTCTTTGCCCGTGGGCCGCATTCACCTGCCACTGCCCCAACAAGCTCTGCCCGATGATCAACAGCAACAGTCCCAGTCCGAGAAGCGTGGCGGCCAAGGCGGTGTCGTGCCGGATCCTGGATGGATCGCTGGTCATTCTTTACCTTCCGGCTCTTTAATGCTGTTTGATGTCATTTGATGATGTTTGCTCATTCTGAGCACAGACAAAGGACTTTGTCCAATCATGACGGGAAAAATGCGGCGGCGGTTGGCGCGACGCGCTAGGAGTCCTATTGTGACCATATGAGATGGGACTCTCTCTTTGAAGATCTGGAAGCGCAATTTTCTGCCGAGCGCGCCCTGGCCCGAGAATCGGAAATATCCGAACGTGTTCGGGTCGAAGTTGCGGGCCTGGACCTTGCCGACAGGCTTCGGGGAGTGGCCGGAGCTGAGATAGCACTGGTTCTCACTACCGGCGTGTCTCTACAGGGAACACTGGGCCATGTTGGCGGAGGATGGTTTGTCTTAGTCGACGGTGGACGGCAATGGCTCATTCCATGTGCATCGGTAACTCACTACGACGGACTCGGAAGATTGGCTCAGAAGCCTACGTCCCAGGTGCAAAGTTCGCTGGGTCTTGCCAGCGCCCTCCGGGGACTCTCGCGTGACAGGGCCCAGGTGACAGTGGTCTTGAGCGCTGGTCCGCGAACGGACCTCAGGCTCCACGGTGTGATCGACAGGGTGGGGCGGGACCATTTCGACTTTGCCGACACCCGGGGTGAAGTGCGGCGAGGAAGTGCCGTGGCTGCCGTGAAGACCATACCCTTTACATCGCTTGCAGCCGTTTGCTCAACAAGTAGCCGGGGATTCTAGCTCTTCATCCCTACGCGTGGCAGCCCCCGAGTTAATCCGACTTGGACTTGGCCTCTTCAATCATGCGGCTGGCCTCGGCATACCGCTCCTCGATGTATTGCTCCAGCATCTTTTCCTCGATACGCCATTGACCACGTCCTCCGACCTGGATGGCTTTCAACTCACCGCTGCGAACCAGGGCATAAGCCTGTGGGGAATTGATCTGCAGTTGTTCGGCGACGTCCGCCAGAGTCAGGAATCGGGGCATGCCACTATTTTGGCATCTGTTGGTGCTGTTTGGCGTAGTTATCCACAATTTCGCATGATTTGCACTTCTTGACTTTGGCCCGGGCCTCCTCCCGGTAACAATGAACATGCGGCCCAGGGTTACCACGCCGCCAACTTCAATGGGGGAGCAGGAAAAATGGATCCGAGTACAGGCGTCGGCGGCGCCAGGTTTAAGAAGCCGTCGTGGAAGGATCCACGGCTGCTGGTGGGAGTGCTGCTTGTGCTCGTGTCCATCGCCGGAGTCATCTCCGTTGTCAGTACAGCCGACCGGACCACGCAGGTTTATGCCGCACGGGAAGGCATCTCCGTTGGCCAAACCGTGAAGCCCGGGGATCTGACCGTAGTTCAGGTTCGCTTGGACGACGTCGAGTCTGGCTATGTAACCGTGGAGGGCGGGATCGCCGAGGGCAAGGTCGCACTACAGAGAATTGAGAAGGACCAGCTGGTTCCACAGAAGAGCCTGGGGCAGGCTGACGCTTTGAACCGTAAGCCCGTTGCCATACCGATGGACGAGTCACTTCCGGCGCAGGCGGTTCCCGGGACAAAGGTGGACGTCTGGGTTGCCATGCCTGGCGCGCAAACTGCCTTTGACGAACCGCAGTTATTGCTGCCTGGTGCCGAGATCGCAGAGGTACTAGCCGGTTCCGGTGCCTTGGGCGCCTCAAAGACACCAGTCGTGCTGGTGCTGGTTACGGATAAGCAAATGCCCAAGCTGCTGGGTGCCAAGGCCAACGCGGCCAAGGTATCCGTTGTTTGGAACCCTACGGGCACCGGTCAATGAGCATCCCGGTCATCACTGTTGGCCCGGCACAGGAAGCCGTCGTTGGCGGTCTGGAGCGCCTCCACGGTCCCGTCACCGTAGTTCGTCGGTGTTCCGAGCTTGCGGAGTTGATGGCTGCCTGCCAAAGCGGGCTTGCCCTTGCGGCGGTCGTGGCCGAAGGCTGTGAGGAACTGACAGCAACATTGGTGGATCGGCTGGGTGCCGTAGGTGTGTCAATTGTCGCTCTGACGGGGGACCCCGCTGAGGCCGCGCGGCTCACCGCCATTGGCGTAGCAACAGCGTCCGCTGATATTGAACCCGCAGCTCTTGCCTCAAGGATCTCCGAGACGGTCGGGCGCTATGGGGGGATCGTTGGATCCCGCAAGTTTCCGGATGCCGGCTTCGCGGACTTCTCTTCCGGATTTCAGGTGGCGTCGGAAGGGCCGGAACCGGAAGCGGCTGCCGTCGTCTCCGGGCGGGTGATTGCGGTGTGGGGACCCACAGGTGCGCCGGGAAGAACCCTGGTTGCGGTAAACATGGCTGCCGAATTGGCCGCTGAAGGCAAGTCCGTGATCCTTGTGGATGCCGACAGCTATGGTGCGAGCGTATCCGCGATGCTGGGGCTGCTGGAGGAGTCCGCCGGCCTGGCTCAGGCCTGCCGGCTCGCTGACCAAGGATTGCTGGATGCGGATGCACTGGGCCGGGCCGCTACGACTGTCTTCACCAAGGGTGGCCTATTTCGAGTACTCACCGGCACCACGCGGGCGGACCGTTGGACGGAACTGAGGGCCACTGCGCTCTCGCTCGTCCTTGAAAGAGCCAAGCAGGCGGCCGACGTAGTGGTTGTGGACACCGGCTTCTGCCTGGAAGCAGACGAAGAACTGAGCTTTGACACCATGGCTCCACGTCGGAATGGCGCTACGCTGCGTAGCTTGGAGCTGGCTGACGAAGTTATTGCCGTTGGGGCTGCGGACGCGATAGGCGTCCCGCGGTTGGTCCGCGGCTTGGCGGACCTCGAAGCTGCAGTTCCACAGGCAACGCCACGTGTCGTCCTCAACAAGGTCAAGAGGGCGTCAGCTGGTCGTTCGCCCAGACGGCAGTTATCCGAGGCCTGGGAGCGCTTCGGCCCTGGGCATGGCGTGGATGCGTACTTGCCGGCGGATGTGGACGCATGCGACGCGGCCTTGCTGTCAGGATCCGTTCTGCTGGAATCCGCGCCCGATTCTCCATTGCGTTTGGCCATCGCAGGGCTCGTCTGTGCACCCATCCAGCAAAAGCGGAAATCCCTTGGCCGATCAACCAGAGCCTTGGGCCTGCTTAAGCGCTAGGCTCGCCATGTGGGCTGCAGAGTCGCAGCAATCAACATGTGATGGAGGCGTTTGTAAATGTCGTCAGGATCCAGCGTGGAGGATCGGTCCGATGCAGCAGTTGTCCGTGAGGGGTTCTTTGGTGACTACTATGAGCATCTCGCAGAGGAGGACTCCCGGGCATATTCGCCTGAGCTACTGATTTCCCGGGCCAACAAACACAGGAAAGTTGCGCAGTCCCGGCGACCCGGAAATGCCATCGTGGAAATCGGCGTCGAAGCTGACCGCAACGTTGTTTACATCGTTACTGATGACATGCCGTTCCTGGTTGACTCCGTGAACGCCGAACTCGTTCGCCAAAACTGCGCCATTCGGTTGGTTATGCACCCACTTTTTGTGGTCACCCGAGATCGCGTTTCGGGCGAGCTCAGCAGCGTCTCCCGCGTCCCATCAAACATCGGCATTTCCAGCGGCGACACCGCAGCGTTGCCCAGCGTTGCCCACTTGCTCGGAGACGGCGACAACGCCTCGCACATGGAGTCCTGGATCGCCGTCGAAATTGACCGCGTAAGTGAGGAAGCCCGCGAAGAACTGATTTCCGGTCTCCAACGAATCCTTGGCGATGTTCGCGCTGCGGTTGAGGACTGGCCGAAAATGCGCAGTAAGGCACTGGAACTCGCAGAGGCGCTCGGAAGCGTCTCACACCCGGAACAGATTGCAGAACTCAGGCAGGCGCAGGACCTCCTGCGCTGGCTGGATAATGGCAACTTCACCTTCCTCGGGTACCGCGAATACGACCTCGTGAACGAAGACGGCGAGGACGTCCTGGAACTGCGTGAGGAAAGCGGACTCGGCTTGCTCCGTGCGGGCGACCACACGCGGCAGATTCAGCACCTCACGGATGCTGGCCGCAAGCGCGCCCGTGAAAAGCGGGCATTGGTGATCACAAAGGCAAACTCCCGCTCAACGGTCCATCGCCCGGCGTACCTGGACTACATCGGAGTCAAGAGCTTCGACGCGGCAGGAAACGTCAATGGCGAGCGCCGCTTCATTGGTCTTTTCGCCACCAGTGCCTACACAGGATCGGTCCGCAACATACCTATCGTCCGCGACAAAGTGGATGCTGTGTTGCGCAACGCAGGCTTTCCCATGGACTCACACTCGGGCAAGGACCTCCTGGGCATCCTGGAAACGTACCCCCGCGACGAACTGTTCCAGATTGAAATCCCGGACCTTGCTGCCACGGCCACAGGTATCCAGCGACTCCAGGAACGGCGCCGGACCAAGCTGTTCCTGCGTCCTGACATTTACGGACGCTTCATGTCCGCAGTCGTCTACCTGCCGCGTGACCGGTACACCACGAGTGTTCGGCTCCGCATCGAGCAGGAGCTGCGCGAGACCTTCCAGGCGGAGAGTATTGATTACGAGGCGAGGATCACCGAGTCGGCCCTTGCACGTGTCTTCTTCAGGATCAGGCTTCCTCGGACCGCGGAACTTGCCGAAGTCAACGTAGAGGAACTCGAACACCGGCTGATGCGTGCTTCGAGGTCCTGGAGCGAAGGCATCGCCGAGGTTCTTCGTGAGAACCGTCCCGCTGACAGCGCTGAAGTGCTGTCCGCCCTCTGGGCCGAGGCTTTCCCTCCCGGCTACCGCGTCGACTACGAGGTTGAAGACGCCCTGGAGGATATCGAACGCTTTGAGAAGTACGGAGCGCAGGCCGAACGGGCAGGGGAAGCGAGCAAGGAACTCCGACCCGGAGTCCACGTGTACCTTCCCGAAGGTGCCGGTGACGCACTGGAGGAGGACGCGCGGGTCAAGCTCTACTTGATGGAACCCAAGAGCCTGAGCCAGATCCTCCCTTACTTCCACAACCTTGGCCTCGAAGTTCTGGACGAGCGGCCCTTCGAAATCGAAACTGCGGATCACCGCGACTTTTTCCTTTACGACCTTGGACTCAAGTACCCGGCCGGCATCGACCCGCTCGCCACTGGAGACCTCTTGGCCGACTCTTTTGGTGCTGCTGTCACGGGTGCCGTCGAGTCTGACAACTTTGACCGGCTCGTGCTCCGCGAAGGAATGCACTGGCGCCAGGTAGTGGTCCTCCGCGCCTACGCCAAGTACATGCGCCAGATGGGTAATACCAACTCCTTTGGGTTCATCGCCGATACGCTCCTGGCCAATCCGGATGTTGCCCGGGGCCTGATCGTCCTGTTTGCTGCACGTTTCGATCCCAACGTCGAGGAAAGCAAGCGCCCGCAGCAGCAAGGAGCCGCAAGGGCAGCCCTGGCGGAAGCCATCGAACAAGTGGCCACGCTGGATGCGGACCGCGTGCTTCGGACATTCGTCAACCTCATTGAGTCGACGTTGCGCACCAACTTCTTCCAAAACAAGGGTTACCTGAGCTTCAAGCTGGATCCCACCACGGTAGACGGCTTGCCGTTCCCGCGCCCCATGTTCGAAATCTGGGTCTACTCCCCGCGCGTGGAGGGCGTCCACCTTCGCTTTGGCAAGGTCGCACGTGGCGGTCTTCGCTGGTCCGATCGCCGGGAGGACTTCCGTACTGAAATCCTGGGCCTGGTGAAGGCTCAGACCGTGAAAAACGCCGTCATCGTTCCGACCGGCGCCAAAGGTGGCTTCTTCGCGAAGAAGCTGCCGAACCCGGCAGTTGACCGCGCCGCATGGATGGCCGAGGGCGTGGAGAGCTACAAGACCTTCATTCGCGGCTTGCTGGACATCACCGACAACCTCGTGACGACTACGGACGGCGAAAGGCTAGTGCCGCCGTCGGACGTTGTTCGCCACGACGGCGATGATTCCTACCTTGTAGTGGCGGCCGATAAGGGAACTGCAACGTTCTCGGACACAGCCAATGGATTGGCGGCTGAATATGGATTCTGGCTTGGCGATGCATTCGCATCCGGCGGATCAGTGGGCTATGACCACAAGGCCATGGGTATCACCGCCCGTGGAGCTTGGGAATCCGTGAAGAGGCACTTCAGCGAACTCGACCTTGACACGCAGACCGAAGAGTTCAGTGTCGTTGGCGTAGGCGACATGTCTGGTGACGTTTTCGGCAACGGCATGCTGCTTTCGCGCCACATCCGGCTCGTGGCGGCATTCGACCACCGCCATATCTTCCTTGACCCCAACCCGGACACTGCCGCTTCGTACGCAGAACGGCAGAGGCTCTTCGAGCTCCCGCGATCATCGTGGGATGACTATGATCGGACGCTGATCAGCGAAGGTGGTGGGGTCTACCCACGCCAGGCCAAGACAATCCCCGTGTCAGACCAAGTGCGAAGGGCGCTGGGGTTGCCGGACGGAACCACACAGCTGAGCCCGCCCGAATTGCTTCGGGCAATCCTGCTTGCCCCGGCTGACCTTCTTTACAACGGTGGCATCGGTACGTACGTCAAGGCCAGCACGGAAACCCACGCTGCTGTAGGGGACAAGGCCAATGACGCCATCCGTGTGGACGGCAAGGACCTCCGCGTCAAGGTGGTGGGCGAAGGCGGCAACCTGGGTTTGACCCAGCGTGGACGTATTGAAGCTGCCCTGCAGGGAGTCATCCTTAATACTGATGCGATTGATAACTCGGCGGGCGTCGACTGCTCCGATCACGAGGTCAATATCAAGATCTTCGTTGACCGCATGGTGGCAGCCGGAAAGCTCGAGGCCACCGAACGCGCGGCATTCCTGGCTGACATGACCGAGGAAGTTGGTCGCTTGGTCCTGCAGGACAACATCGACCAGAACATCCTGCTCCTCAACGACCGGACGCGTGTTGCGGACTGGAGCCCCAGCTACGAGCGCCTCATGGACTGGTTGGAAAAATCAGCCGACCTCAAGCGTGACCTCGAAGCATTGCCCTCCACCGAGACATTGCGGCAGCGCCTGGAGCAGGGCCAGGGACTGACATCTCCTGAGCTGTCTGTCCTGGCCGCCTACGCCAAGATCGAGTTGGCGGGTGCCCTCCGGGACAGCAACCTGGCCGACGACCCCTGGTTCAAGGACACCATCCGGGCCTACTTCCCCGAGCAGTTGCGGGAGAGGTTCGACGCCGAACTGGATACCCACCCGCTGCGGCGCGAAATCATCGCTACGGTGGTGGCCAACGACATCATCAACCTCGGTGGAATCACCTTCGCATTCCGGGCCATCGAGGAAACGTCTGCCAACGAGGTAGCCGTAGCCAAGGCATTTGTGGCGTTGCGTGAAATCTACGATCTCGATCCGATGGTTGAGGAACTGAATGCCCTGCCGGCATCGTTCCCCACCGAGCACTGGAGCGAAGTCCACCTTGATATCCGCCGTCTCCTTGACCGTGCGGTCCGATGGGTGCTCGGCCAGGGCATTGCATCCCGGCCGATTGCCGACGTCGTGAAGTCGTTCAAGCCCATGATGGTGCCGCTTCGGGCCAAACTGCTGGACTACTTGCGAGGCGATGACAAAGTCCGTATCAGCGGCTGGTTGGAAAAGGCCCGTGGCTGGGAGTTGCCGGACCACCTGGCCCACAGGTGGGCTGAGCTGTTCGAGAGCTATGCCCTGCTGGACATCGCCAGGATTGCCCAGACCGGAACCAACAGCGTCGAGGACGTGGCGCATGTCTACTACACGGTATTCAACCGCTTCCACGTGGACTCGCTCCTGGAACGGATCAGCGCCCTGCCGCGCGACGACCGCTGGCAGGCCCTAGCCCGTGCGGCGCTCCGGGACGACCTCTACTCAACCGTCGCAGATATGACGACGTCGGTACTTGAGTCGAGCGCGGCAGGCACCCCTGCAGAGGACCGCCTGAAGACGTGGGAAGGCCTCAATGCCGAACAACTCGGGCGCGCCAAGACCATGTTTGACGAGGTCAATTCGCTCGAGGCCGACGACATGGCTTCACTGTCGGTAGCATTAAGGCTCTTGAGGTCAATCGTTCGACGCTAGGGGCTGGTCCCGGCGTCGCAAATGGAGGTGCAGTGGCAATCTTTACAGACCCCATCAGGGAACATGCTGATTTCGGGCCTGGAGATGCCGAATGGCTGCACCTCCTGGTCGGCGACTGGCAAATGGTCGCCGACCTCGCATTTGCCGACCTCGCCTTGTGGTTTCCGCATCCGGAGCTTGGATACATTGCCCTCGCCCACGTCCGTCCGTCAACATCGCACACGGTGTTTCACGCGGACTTCGTGGGCGAGGGCATCCGCTCGGATCTTCGTCCACTCGTGGAAAAGGCGTGGAACAGCCGCTCCATAGAGCGCTCCAGCGAGACAAGCTGGAGCAGCGAGATGGCGCTGCGGGTCGAGGCCGTCCCGATGGTGCGTAACGGTAGGACCCTCGCCGTTGTAACTTCCCACATGGACCTGTCCAGTTCCCGCATGCCGTCAAGGCTGGAACTCACGTATCGCCAATGCGCCTATGACCTCCTTCGGATGGGGACACTCGGGTTGTGGCCCGACTTCGCCTCACCAACCGGGTCCCGCCGGGGTGCCCCTCGCGTAGGCGATGGGCTCATCCGGCTCGACGCTGAAGGTATCGTGCAGTACGCAAGTCCCAATGGCGTCTCGGCTTTCCGGCGACTGGGCGAGGTGGAGTCCCTGGAAGGGCGTTCCCTGGCTGAGGTGACAGCCGGACTGCTGAAGGACAGACGCATGGTGGACGAGACACTGCCGCTGGTGGTAACTGGTCGCATGCCGTGGCGTAGCGAAATCGAATCCAGAGGCGTCAGCCTTTCACTCCGTGCCATTCCGTTGCGTGACGAGCAGCACCGCTTTGGTGCCCTTGTCTTGTGCCGTGACGTCTCTGAGTTGAGGCGCCGTGAAATGGAGCTTGTAACCAAAGACGCGACCATTCGCGAAATCCACCACAGGGTGAAGAACAACCTCCAGACGGTGGCAGCGCTGCTGCGCATGCAGTCGCGCCGCATGGTCAGCGACGAAGCAAAACAGGGACTCGAACAGGCGATGCGGCGGGTGGCTACCATCGCGCTTGTTCACGAAACCCTTTCCCAAGGCCTGACGCAGAGTGTCGATTTCGATGAACTCATAGGACGCCAGTTCAGGCTTTCGGCCGAAGTCGCCTCGCCCTCCCAGCATGTCCGCACCGAAAGGTCGGGGATGTTCGGGGAACTGCCGAGCGATTTCGCCACCCCCTTGGCACTGGTCATCAACGAACTGGTCACCAACGCCGTTGAGCACGGGCTGGAGGGGAGGACAGGAACCGTATGGTTGCTGGCTGACCGTGCGGCAGGCGAGGGAAATGACGAGTTCCTCACAGTGACAATTGCCGACGACGGCGTTGGCTTGCCGGACGGGCAATACACGGAAGGCCTGGGCCTGCAGATCGTGCGCACCCTCGTCACAAGTGAGCTCGGCGGATCCATTCAATGGAGCCCCCGCGAGGGTGGCGGTACCGCAGTCGAAATTGTCCTTAATCTCGCGCGGGCATAGCGCCTTTCGGCAGCGTGGCCACCTCACACGGCTGTGTGTTAAACGCTGAAGGCCGCGGACCATGTGGTCCGCGGCCTTCAGCGTTTAATGGTTCAAATGCTTGTACAGCAGCCTGCTAGGAAGCGCGTCGGGCGCGTGCCGCGCGCCGCTTGAGTGCGCGGCGTTCGTCTTCGCTCATGCCACCCCAGACGCCTGCATCCTGACCGGACTCAAGGGCCCACTGAAGGCAAGTGTCCACGACGGGGCAGCGGCGGCAAACGCTCTTGGCTTCCTCAATTTGCAGAAGTGCTGGTCCCGTGTTGCCGACTGGGAAAAAGAGCTCCGGGTCCTTGTCGAGGCAGGCTGCGCGATTACGCCAATCCATGCTGATCAGTCACTCCATTCGTGAGAACTAGTTGAGCCTTTTGTGAAAACATTCACGAGAGGCTCCAAAGGAAAGGGGCCCGCATGGGCCCCCTTGGTCGTCTGAGTCAAGCGTTTCATGTTAACGCCTTGTAAACAAGGGGTATTAGTCGTTGAAATGCCCTGAATCCGTGAGCGATGCATCACATCAGCCGCCAGTGCCCTCACTGCTAGATGACTATGTCCGGTAGTGTGCCAGTGTGTCAAGACCTCCAGTTAACCCAGCCCAACCAAACTCTGGATCAGATGGAAACAATGGTCCGGTGAAGCCTGCGTCCGAACGTTCCATGGCCGAGCGTATGGAATCCGGTGGCAAGAAACCCCCTGGAATCCTGATCATTTCAATCGTTGTTGTGCTGGAGGCCCTGGCCCTCCTGGGTGCTGCCGCGTGGTACGCATTCGAACTACTCACCGGAGCTCCTGTCCTGACTTTTTGGGGAGCGGTCTTTACTTTGGGCCTTTTGTTGGCTTTCTCGGCCTGGCTGTTCGCCGTTGGCCATTTCCTCTTCCGCGGGTACAGATGGACCAGGGCGGCCGCCCTGGTGGCTCAGTTGTTCGTCCTTACCATCGGCTTCCCCACTATGACCGGCGGCTTGGTTCTGCCCGGGTTGGCCATGATTTTGCCCGCGCTTGCGGCGATCGTGTTTCTCTTCCAAAAGAACGTCATCGCCTATGCGTCGCGAGTGGGAGGGACACAGGGCGCGCTCTAGCTGTATCCGCCATCGCTGCCGGTAACGCTGATATTCGTCGTGGAGCCTGTGGTGAACGCCACCTGCACCTGCGCCATACGGTTTTCCCGGACAATCACGCCCCGGCCGGCACGCGGCGAATCCTCCACGTCAAGCCTCACGCCCAGGATGTCGCCGTCCAGTGGAGTCCTCGGAGCCAGAATCAGGCCCATGCCAGTAGCTTGGACGTCCCCGGCCAGCGGCAAACGCTGAGTCAATGCGGGACCCGACGTGGCCGTCATGATCACGCCTCGTGTTTGGCCGGCAAGGGCCGCGAGAGCTGCACGCCCCTCCGTACCCAGGACGTCGGCGTCATCGACGAGGAGGATGCTTGCAGGATCCAGTGATCCCGCAGCTGCAGAGCGCGCCACGGTTGCCCAGAAAGCACCGGCAGCACGTCCAGCTTCCGGAAAGACCCATGGAACATGGGCATTCATAGATGTGAGGGCTGCCAACACTGAAGTCTTCCCGGTGCGGTGACCCCCAATGACAATGCTGACGCCACGCGGCTCAAGGGGAAATGACACGGGAACGGATTCGTCACCCCCAATGCCAATCCATAGGACGCTGGTTTCCAGGGATGTCCGTAGGCCCGTGTCTTCAGCCTCAGCATTGTAGCTAACGGGTTTGGCCGAACCCGGGGATGGCAGTGGTGTTCCTGGAATAGATGCCATCGCAACATCGAAATCAGACCGACTGAGGGATTCGGGGAGTGGCCGCACCCGGAAGGGTGGGTGTGCTGAAGGTTGAAGGTCAGCGAACGGCCACGCCGTCTTGCTTGGCGCCGAACGGAAATGGGCCACCGCCGCTCCGCCCTGAACGAATTCACCCATGGCAACAGAGCGGCCCGGGAGGGACTCAACCTCCGGAAGCCGAGGCCAGTGATAGCGCGCCTCTTCCGTGGAGCCTGTTGGGAAGAATGCCCGGTTGGGGATGGCGGCGAAGAAGCGTGAGGTGACGAGTTCGCGTTCGCCGGATATCAGGACTGTGACTCCAAGAGGCGTTCCGTCCCGGATGATGTCCCTCAAAAGGTCCTCTGCCCAGGCGAAGCGCCCTGATCGAAGCGCTGCGGCCCATGAACACCAGCCGGCAACGATCAGGACCAATCGGGAACTCTTCGACCCGTCCTCGCCTGCTAAACGCCGACGTGCCATTTCTTGAGAGAGCCGCTCAAGAACCCGCACCGCCAACGGCAACTGATGCAGGCCAAGGGTGGCGCCATAACTGCCCGCTTGCCTGGGCTTTCCCAGCATTCCTGTCGCATCCAGGACGTAGAGATGCGGTTGGGGCCCATGCGCTGCCAGCATCGCCGACGCCGCCCTGAAACATTCGTGCATTCCACTGGAACTGCTGCCGATCATGGCGAGATGGCCATGATCGGAAGGTGACCATCGCAGGGCCTCAACCGACTGTCGTTCCGGTCTGTCCAGAATCCCCAAGGGACCTACCGCAGCCTTGGAGGCATCCGGCAGGGTTTCAAACTCCTCGCCTGCCAGCCCAAAGGCCGACAAATCCTCGGTCCACCCAATGGAAGCTGGCAGTGGTGGCGCAACGGGTTGCCTGGGTTGGGCTCGCCCCAAGGATTGCCAGACGGTTCGGATAGCCGAGACCACGACCTCCACCCTTTCCTCCGCGAGGGCCAACGACTTCCCGCCAGATGGATCCATGTCCTGCGGGGAATGCAAGGCTTGTGCTACCGACTGCACGATTGCTGCCCTTGCGGACGAGCGGCGCACCGTGGCGGGAACAGCAAGCGATGCCGTCTGGAATTCTTCAGGGGAGCCGGCGGCCCTGACAAGATACGCGCGCCCGGGGACATCTACGCCGATGGAAGCTGCGGCTTTGGAATTGATGATGTCCACTGACTCCGCATCAGACTGGACACGTAGGGCGATGCTTGAAGTGACGTTGGCGCGGATGTCGGCGGTCAAGGCACCTTGTGGCCTTTGCGTAGCCATGACCAGATGAATACCCAACGACCGCCCAATGGCGGCAATGCGCATGAGCTCACGAAGAGCTTCTGGGGCTTCATCCACCAGCATCCGAAACTCATCGATAATCAGCATCAGATGGGGGAGAGCCAGCTTCGTGGGCTGCGCAGACCTTCGGTACGCTGACAAGTCAGAAGTCCCAGCCGCTGCAAACAACTCCTCGCGATGACGAATCTCGCCACGCAGGGAAGTAAGAACCCGGTCAAGATGGCCGCTTCCCAAATCAGTTAAAAAGCCTACGCAGTGCGGAAGCCCAATCAATGGGCGTAGCCCGGAGCCGCCCTTGAAGTCGACGAACAAAAACGTCACCTTGCTCGGCGGGTGATTCAGGGCCACAGACGACACGATGGTCCGCAGCAGCTCAGACTTCCCGGCACCGGTTGTTCCCGCTACCAAGAGATGCGGTCCATCCAGATGGAAGTCGAAGGACAAAGAGCCGTTCCTGCCGTGCCCCAGAACCGCGGTGAGCTCGTGTCTTGTGTTCTCATCAGCCCATCGCCGGAGTATGCCTCGAGGGCCGACTGGAAGCACGTCATCCAAAGAGCACGATGGAGGAATGCTGGCATTGGCAGGATCTTCCGAATGCTCCTGGGACGTCGCCCTGCGGCAAAACTGATCGAAAGCCTTCAGCGGGACCATGTCAGGGATGAATTGTCGGCGCTCACCGTAGGCCTGCAGAACTGCTGATGTACCCGACTGCCCTATCTCAATCGCCACGCCAGTTGCTCCGCCGAGGGGACCGCAGTATCGCAACACCTGCCACGAGGCCTCCAGAGCGGCATCCAGGAGTGCGGCATCGCGGCCCGCCCCGCCCCGTGAGTCCTCGAGAACAATGAGCGTGCCTTTGGGGATTCCTTTGAACCCTCGGAAAGCTGCCGTAGCAGTCGCGTCATTTGTTGCAATCGTCAGATTTGGCAGGAAGCGGGCGCTGAGGGGCAGCCGGATGATGGGCCCGAGAAGGATGATCGGCGTGTCCCTCGACGCGGGGAAGCTTGCAAGTTGCATGAGGATGAAACGGATCATTGCATCGACATGCTCCGTCTGGCCGTGCAACGCAACCGTCGAGGAGTGCGGGCCCAGCGTTACCGGCATGGCGCCGATTGATGGCGGACGGAAAAGGGGATCTGCAGGGACCAGTCGAACATTGGCATCCGTAGGGGCGGTTCCAAGGCGGACCCACGTTCCGGACCCGGAGGCCGGCGCTTGGGGTGATGAAGCAGGCAGACCTAGTTCCGGGCTGGGCGATGGAACGTGTACCGAAGGCGTCAAATCCCCGCCCCCTGCCGGAACCAAGGCGGCAACGATGATGTCTGCCGCAGACGGAGAACATCGGCGGCGGCGTTCGGCGTCCTCCCGGGCCGCCGTCGCAACGGCAAGCTTGAACTCCGCGCGTTCTTTCTTGCCGGCGATCATGGGAACAATCAGGCTGACGGCAGAAACGGCCGTGAACCCGAGGAACATCCACATTCCGGTTGCGAGGGCAAGACCAACGCCCGCCACGAGCGGCAGCCCTGCCGAGGCGGCAATCGACCACCGGTTCAGGGAACCCCTACGACGCTGGACTTCGAGCGGCTCCTCAACAGAACGGCCGGCGTCGGCTTGAATTCCGGGCGTCGAGCCATTTGGCGTAACGATAGTGAAGGTGGTGTTGCCGCAGAGAATCCTCGACGATGATGTCACCTTCCTTTGCCGGGCAGGCTCCCCATCAACAAACACTGAATTCCGGCTCCCTGTGTCCGCGACTTTCAAGGCGGTGCTGGACACCTCCAACACGGCGTGTTCCCGGGACATCCCGGGATCTGGGACGCAGATGTCGGCAGGGCCGCGCCCAATGCGGTGGTGACCGCGCTGGAGCGCAAAGACTGAACCGGCTCCTGGCCCGGTATGTGCCAGGAGCAAGAGCGGCGGTGCCGGAAGCATTGTCTTTCCCGGCGGGGACCCGCCCTCCACCAGGACCGCACCAGAAACCAGTGGTGGGTTTCCCACGATCAGGGCAGACAAGTCTTCCCCGGCAACCGACAAGCGACCGACCCCTCGGGCCTCCTGCAATTGTGACTGAAGCTCTGAGCCGGGCATGCCGCGAGCAACGGTGATTGTCAGCTCTTCCGGGGGCGCGGGAGACGCGGCATCCGGGCCGCGAACCAGCGTGCACTCCAAGGTCATCGCCATTCCTTTCTGCCTTGAGGTTGCCGTCCAGAACTGAGGCTATGGAATTTCTGCGGTGAAGGCTCTCCCTTGCCTGGGCTATGTGGACAACTTTTGGCTATACCAGCGCGGGCATCGCCTTGACGCGAGGGCATGGCGTCTCGGCTAAGATGAGACTCGTTGTCGCGTGTGCTCAATGAGAAGGGACCTTCACCGGTGATAGTGGTTGCAGAGAGCGCCGATGTTTCAGACGAGGCGGTAATTGGTGATGGATCCAAGATCTGGCATCTGGCCCAGGTCCGCGAGAAAGCCGAGCTGGGCGTCAATTGCATCGTAGGACGCGGTGCCTACATCGGCACCGGCGTCAAGATGGGGGACAACTGCAAAGTGCAGAACTATGCACTTGTCTACGAGCCCGCAGAGCTTGAAGCCGGTGTCTTCATCGGCCCGGCAGTAGTGCTGACGAATGATACCTATCCGCGTGCGGTCGGTCCGGACGGCAGCCTGAAGAGTGCACATGATTGGGAGCCTGTGGGCGTCACCATTCGTGAGGGAGCGTCCATTGGTGCCCGCGCAGTATGCGTCGCTCCCGTGACCATTGGACGCTGGGCCACCGTCGCCGCAGGAGCAGTTGTCGCCAAAGATGTTCCGGATTTCGCGCTGATGGTCGGGGTTCCGGCCAGACGGCACGGGTGGGTTGGTAAGGCGGGTTTCCCGCTGCAGCGCAATGGCGAGAACTGGGTATGCCCGGAAACCGGCGCCACATATGTTGAACAGAACGAGACCCTTCGAGAGGTAGAGGCATGAGCCCCGAATTCATTCCCCCCGCCAAACCCATCATCGGCGACGACGAGCGCAAGGCCGTCGAGGCAGTTTTGGCCTCCGGCCAGCTCGCCCAAGGCTCGGAGGTTGCGTCCTTCGAGCAGGAATTTTCCCAAGTACTCCTGGACGGCCGCGCAGCTGTCGCCGTCAACTCAGGCACTTCGGGCCTGCACCTTGGCTTGCTGGCCGCCGGCATTGGCGCCGGCGACGAAGTCATTGTTCCTTCCTTCACCTTCGCAGCAACGGCCAACTCGGTCGCGCTGACCGGAGCCACACCTGTTTTTGCCGATGTTGACCCGGACTACTACACGCTTGATCCTGCGTCCGTTGAGTCGAAGATTACTGACCGTACGGCCGCGATCATGCCGGTCCACCTGTACGGCCATCCCTTTGACGTCGATGCCATCGGAGCGCTCGCCGCAAAGCATGGGGTTAAGGTGTTCGAGGATGCAGCCCAGGCTCATGGTGCTGCTGTCAACGGCCGGAAGGTCGGAACCTTCGGCGACTTCGCTATGTTCAGCCTTTACCCAACGAAGAACATGACCTCCGGCGAAGGTGGCATGGTCAGCACAGGCCTGGCCGACGTCGAACGCCGCCTCCGCCTCTTGCGCAACCAGGGCATGGAGCGCCAGTACGAGAATGAGTTGGTTGGCTTCAACGCCCGCATGACCAACATCCATGCAGCCATCGGGCGCGTCCAACTGACGAAGGTCGAAGGCTGGACGAAGACGCGGCAGGAAAACGCGGCATTCTTTGATGCCAACATCGAAGGCGTCATCACCCCGAAGGTAGCCGAGGGGTATGAGCACGTGTACCACCAGTACACCATCCGCATTACCGAGGACCGTGACGGTTTCGCAAAGGCATTGCGTGAGGAATACAACGTCGGCTGCGGAGTGTACTACCCCATCCCGAACCACCGCCTTGCCCCTTTCCAGACATCAGATGAATTGCCCGTAACTGAAGAATCTGCAGCCAGCGTCCTGTCCCTCCCGGTGCACCCATCGTTGAGCCAGGACGACCTGGACCGCATCGTGACGGCAGTCAACGCCATCGCAAAGGCAGGAAGCTAGTGGCAAACCTCCGCGCAGGCCTCATCGGTCTGGGTATGATGGGCCGCCATCATGCCCGCGTTATCCGCGAGCTTGATGGCGTTGACCTCGTTGCTGTTGCGGATTCGTTCGGTGATCCACACAATGTTGCCGATGGGCTGACTGTCTACAACACGGTCGAAGAATTGATCGAGCAGGGAATCGACATGGCAGTGGCTGCCGTGCCGACCATCCTCCACGAGGAAGTGGCGCTGCGGCTCGCTGAGGCCGGTATCCACTGCCTCGTCGAGAAACCGATCGCCAACGATTCCGAGTCGGGCGGACGCATTGCCCGGGCCTTTGAAGCCAAAGGACTCATCGGCGCCGTCGGCCACATCGAGCGCTTTAACCCTTCACTGCAGAGCCTTCGCGAGCGGCTCGGGAATGGTGATCTTGGTGACGTTTACCAGATCAGCACGAGGAGGCAGGGACCTTTCCCCGCACGTATCGCTGACGTCGGGGTGGTCAAGGACCTCGCCACGCACGATATCGATCTCACCGCTTGGCTCGCGCAGAGCAACTTCGTGAATGTCGTAGCGCATACCACGTCGCGTAGTGGCCGGGAGCATGAAGACATGGTTACAGCCATCGGCCACCTCAAGAGCGGCGTCGTAACCAACCACATCGTCAATTGGCTGTCACCGATGAAGGAACGCACAACAGTTGTTCTGGGCGAACGTGGCGCTTTCATCGCCGACACTATTTCTGCCGACCTGACCTTCGTGGAGAACGGAACCTTCCAGACGGACTGGGATTCCGTCGCGGCCTTCCGGGGTGTATCGGAGGGATCCTCGACCCGTTTCGCCTTGGCCAAGCGCGAGCCCTTGAAAATGGAACATGAGGCATTCCGTGATGCAGTTCTCGGAAAGTCGATGAATATCGTCACGATGGCTGAAGGCCTTGAGACGTTGCGGGTTGCCGAGGCCGTGCTGGACTCCGCCAAATCAGGCTCCGTCATCACCCTCTGATCCGCCAAATTAAGCAACGCCTTTGGGGGAGGCTGGCCACGTGCCAGCCTCCCCTTGCCGTTTGTGGACCCCGGCTGCCCCTGCTTGGCGATGGGCCCGGATACGGGGAACCCGCGCCATGTCGGGTAGCCTTGACCAGTAGACGTGGGCACTTCTGTGCCCGCACGCCAATACACAGGAGAGTTTGTGAACGCTGATCTCGTCGTCGTCGGCTCGGGTTTCTTTGGCCTGACCATTGCAGAACGCGCCGCTACCGAGTTGGGGCTTAAGGTCGCGGTTCTTGATCGCCGCCACCATATTGGAGGAAACGCCTACAGCGAGAATGAAGAGAAGACGGGAATCGAGGTGCACCGCTACGGAGCGCACCTCTTCCACACGTCGAATGAACGTGTCTGGGAGTATGTGAACAGGTTCACCAAGTTCACCAACTACCAGCACAAGGTTTACACCAGCCACAAGGGCGAGGTGTACCCCATGCCGATCAACCTGGGTACGATCAACCAGTTCTTCCGTGCAGCAATGAGTCCCACGGAAGCACGCCAGCTCATTGCAGAGCAGGCTGGCGAGCTCGCCGGCACTGATCCCCAGAACCTGAATGACAAGGGAATACAGCTGATCGGGCGGCCCCTGTATGAGGCGTTCATCAAGCACTACACGGGCAAGCAGTGGCAAACGGATCCGAAGGACCTTCCTGCGGAGATCATCTCCAGGCTCCCGGTGCGCTACAACTATGACAACCGCTACTTCAATGACTCCTACGAAGGGCTCCCGGTCGACGGCTATACAGCGTGGATCGAGCGCATGGCGGACAACCCCAATATCGAAGTTATCCTCAACACGGACTTCTTTGACGACGGCGAATTTGGCCGATCCTCCGTCCTCGGGCAGGTTCCGGTCGTCTACACAGGCCCAGTGGACCGCTACTTCGACTACGCCGAGGGTGATCTCTCCTGGCGCACCATCGATCTCGAAGAAGAAGTTCTGCCGATCGAGGACTTCCAAGGGTGTGCTGTGATGAACTACCCGGACGCTGAGACCGCATTTACGCGCATCCACGAGTTCCGCCACTTCCACCCCGAGCGTGACTACACGAAGGACGCAACAGTCATCATGCGCGAATTTTCGCGTTTCGCGGAGAAGGGCGACGAGCCTTACTACCCTGTCAACACATCAGAGGACCGCAACAAACTGCTCGCTTACCGCGATCTTGCACGTGGCGAGAAATCCGTGCTGTTTGGCGGCCGTCTCGGGACGTACAAGTACTTGGACATGCACATGGCTATCGGCTCGGCCCTGTCCATGTTCGACAACAAGATCAAGCCGCACTTCACGGGCGGCGCCAAGCTGGAAAGCGGTGGAGTGGACGCATGACCGCCACAACGAATGAAAGCCAGGAAACTGCCATGACGGCCACAACAGCTGCAGACAGCCCGGCCTCGACCGAGCAGAATCTTCGAATAGTCCAGCGTGTGGTTTTTCCGGCCAACCGCGACCTCGATACCCTCCCGCTCTATGTCGACCCGGACACCAATAAGGTCCGCAAGCAAGACGACAACGGCGCAGCAGTCATTCAGGCTGTAGGCATGGCCCGCAAACTCCACCCGGAGGACATCCTGGACCGCGGATCGGTGCAGGTGCGCCGTGGCGAACGTCTTTCCTTTGGTTCCTACTTCAATGCCTTCCCCGCCAGTTACTGGCGGAAATGGACCATCGCCACAAAGACGGTTCTCCACATCGAGACCGAGGGCGAAGGGACGGTGATCGTCTACCGGTCCAACGCACGCGGCGCTTCGCAGCGAGTCGACTCGATCCTCGTTGAAGGAAATGCATCGAACGAGTTCGAACTTACACTCGCTCCCTTTGGGGACGGCGGTTGGTACTGGTTCGATCTCATTGCCGGCGGCGACGGAATGACCCTTAAGGGCGCCCACTGGGCTGTTCCTGACGAAGGCAGGCCCCAAGGGAAGGTCACCCTGGGTGTTACTACCTTCAACCGTGCCGACTACTGCCTTGAAACCATCAAGTCGATCGACGCCGACTCCGGTCTCCGTGAAATCCTGGCGGAACTGATCATTGTGGACCAAGGCAACAAGAAGGTCGCCGACGAAAACGGGTTCGACGAAGTCGCCGCGTCCATGGGCGACCAGTTGCGCATCATTAACCAGGGAAACCTCGGTGGCTCGGGTGGGTTCGCCCGCAACATGTACGAGATGCTTGTCTCGGACAAGAGCGACTATGTCATGCTGCTCGACGACGACATTGAACTTGAGACCGAAGGTGTGCTCAGGGCTGTCGCGTTTGCCGATCTATGCCGTAAGCCCACCATCGTCGGCGGACACATGTTCGACATGTATAACAAGTCCGTTCTGCACGCTTACGCCGAAGTGGTGAATTTCTACCGCTTCCTATGGGGACCCGTCGAGGGTCTGGGAAACCACGACTTCTCGGCAGAGGGTCTCCGTTCAACCCCGCTGCTGCACCGCCGCTGGGACGCGGACTACAACGGTTGGTGGATGTGCCTCATTCCCAAGACCGTAGTGGAAACCATCGGACTGTCCCTTCCGGTGTTCATCAAATGGGATGACGCTGAATACTCCCTTCGGGCCCGCGCGGCAGGCTTCCCCACCGTAACGCTGCCGGGCGCGGCAGTCTGGCATGTCTCCTGGGCTGATAAAGATGACTCCGTGGACTGGCAGGCTTACTACCACGAGCGCAACAGGCTCATCGCGACCCTTCTGCATTCGCCGTTCCCCAAGGGCGGCCGCATTTTCCGCGAGAGCCTGAACACGGACATCAAGCATCTGGTGTCGATGCAGTACTACCCCGAGCAAGCCCGCGTCATGGCTCTTCGGGACGTCTTGGAAGGCCCGGACAAGCTCCATGAGCAGCTTCCCACCACGATGCCCAAGCTCCGCGCCATGCGTGACGAATTTGTAGACTCACAGGTCAAGACCGATCCCGGTGCGTTCCCTGAGTCCTTCCGCAAGCGTCCGCCCAAGAAGCCGCAGACCTACAAGCAGCCCGGCGCCCTTGGCCTGCTGCCTTGGGCTGTCAAGACCGTCCTCAAGCAGACCCTTGCTCCGGTCCGCGACTCTGCGAAGACCAACCCTGAAGCCCATGTTGCGCATCAGGACGGCAAATGGTGGAGCCTGGCCCACCTGGACAGTGCCGTTGTCTCCACTGCAGATGGCACAGGAGCCTCCTGGTACCAGCGCGATCCCAAGTTGGCACGCCGGCTTTTGGTTGAAACAACGCAGTTGCACGCACAGCTCTTCTCCAATTGGGAGACGCTCCGGGCGCAGTACCGTGCCGCGCTGCCGCAGATCACATCGATGGAATCCTGGCGGGAAACGTTCGATGCTTCGGAGCCCAAAAAGTAGCGATGGCCAACTCCACTGATATCTATGCTGTTCCCGGGGTGGGTGCCGGTCTGCTGGATGTATTCCGGCGCCGGTACCTCCTCAAACTGATCGTCCGCAAGGAACTCAGGGTCCGCTACCGGGGCTCCGTGCTGGGTCTGGCGTGGTCCTACGTGAAACCGTTGGTCCAATACCTGGTTTTGTTCTTTGCACTGGGCATCGTACTTCGCGTGGGGGACCAGATTCCCAACTACGCGCTTTACATGTTCTCCGGCGTCATCGTGGTCAACTTCTTCACTGAGGCTTTTTCAAATGCAACGCGTTCGATCGTTTGGAATGCTGCCCTGGTGAAAAAGATCTACCTGCCCCGGGAGCTCTTTCCCGTGGCGTCAGTGTGGGTCGCTGCTGTACATTTCCTTCCCCAACTGGTCGTCCTGTTGGTTGCCGCCCTTTTCAACGGGTGGCGACCCGATGTCATGCAGCTTCTGGGTGCAGCGCTGGGCTTTGTCATTGTGGCCGTCACCGCCACGGGCCTTGGCCTCCTGGCAGGGGCCGTCAACGTGTTTTTCCGTGACGCGGAGAACATCGTGGACATGCTGATGATGATCGTTACCTGGACCTCGCCCGTACTCTATGACTGGACCATGATCCGTCGGCTTGCTCCCGACTGGGTCCTGACGATCTATCAGCTCAACCCGGTGACGGTGGCTGTTGAATTGTTCCATTGGGCGTTCTGGTATCCCACGGTCACCAAGCCCGTCGAGCTACCCCCGCATCTCATGTTGACGGGGCTGGCTGGACTGGGCATGGCCGCAGTTTTCCTTATTATCGGCCAGCTGGTCTTCCGCCGGCTCGAAGGCCATTTTGCGCAGGAGGTCTGAGTGGGCACCGCCGTCATAGTCAAGGGCTTGAAAAAGACCTTCAACCTGCGTCACTCGCACTCCCTTAAAGAGACGCTGGTTTGGCTCGTCAAGGGACGCAAGGGAGAACTCACGAAGAAGTTCGATGCCCTGCACGATGTCAGCTTTGAGATTCAAGATGGGGAGACTGTAGCCCTCTTGGGCTTCAACGGCTCCGGTAAATCCACCTTGCTGAAGCTCATTTCCGGGGTCATCCTTCCAGATCAGGGCACGGTGCGGACCAAGGGTCGCGTGGCCGGACTGATCGAGGTTGGCGCCGGTTTCCACCCGGATTTGTCTGGCCGCGAGAATGTCTTCCTCAATGCTGCAATCCTTGGAATGACAGAGCAGGAGATTAACGAGAAATTCGACGAGATCGTTGCTTTCTCCGAGATTGAGCAGTTCATTGACACGGAAGTGAAGTTCTATTCTTCCGGAATGTTCCTGCGCCTGGCGTTTGCTGTTGCGGTCCATACGCAGCCGGACATCTTCCTTGTGGATGAGATCCTGGCCGTTGGCGATGAACCGTTCCAGCGGAAGTGCTTGGCCAAGATCAAGCAGCTGTCCGATGAAGGCAGGACCCTGGTGGTTGTTAGCCATGACCTGGACATGATTTCGCGGATCTGCGATAGGGGAGTCGTGTTGTCTTCCGGCACTGTCCAGTTTGAAGGTCCGGCCGATCAGGCTGTCGCCTGGTTGCGGGAACGCAACTAAGTCCGGCATCCAATAGCAAGAGTCGTCTGTCAACGGATGGCTAGTGGAAGCATCTAAGAAAGGCGATCGTAGGAATGGGTATCGGCCCACTGCTTTTGTGTGTACTCCTGATCGTTGTGTTGTGGTGGGGTCCAGGCTGGCTTCTCGGAGAAGCGCTGGGAGTGCGCCGAACCCTCCTGCCCGTCGTGGCACCACTTTTGGGCATGGGTGCCCTGACGGTCATCGGCGTGATGGGCAATTCCCTCGGGCTTAGCTGGCAACTGCTTCCAGTGGCCGCCGTTCTGCTGGTGTTGGCTGCGGTCCTGTTCTCCTTAAGGGTTCTGCTGAAGCGCCGGTTCCCTGACAGGTTCGAGGCACCCCTCCGAACGCAGCCCAGCATTTTCGGAAAGCATCGTTTTGCCGGATCCTGGTGGATCCTGTTGGCCGGACTTCTTGCCGGCGGTGCCGTTGCAGGGGTGTCATGGTTTGTTGGCACTGAAGGCCTCCTGGGCATTAACCAGGACTGGGACATCCCTTGGCACGCCAATATGATCCGGCTTATCTCGGTGAATCATGAATGGGACCCGGCCATTGCGGGCAATTTCGCCTACTACGACACCACCATTTCTGATGCGCCCATCCGTAGCTACCCGATTGCATTCCATGCAGTGCTCTCGCTGTTCTGGCCGATGAGTGGCGTCAGTATTCCGGTGTTCCTGAATGTTTTCGTCTTGGTGATGATGGCTGTCCAGCTGCCGCTGAGCGCCATGGCCTTGACGATGATTCTCACGCGCCGCCCGATTGCGGTGGCCGCTGCGGCTGCAGTCTCGGGTTGGTTCACTGTTTACCCCTATGACCTTCTATGGCGTGGCCCGCTGATTCCGTTCTTCGCGGGCATGGTGTTGGTTGGACCCTTCGTCTTTCTGGCTGTCAAGGGTGCCTTGGAACGGCAAAAGTTCTGGGTCCTTGGCATTGCCTTCGGCGCCGTGGGGCTCATTGCCGTCCACCCCTCGCTGGCATTCGTAGTACTGCCCGTGCTTGTCTTCTGGCTGCTCTCCGCACTCATACGGCGTAAGGGCAGGATCCTTGGTATCACTGTTTACCTGGCAGTGTCAGGGGTTCTGGCGATGATAATCGGCTTGCCGATTATCACTCAGATGCTCAAGGAATCTGAGCGGGTCTCCAAAATGACGTGGGCCCCGGACACTGATCGCAGTGGTGCCATCCAGAACATTGTCTTCCTGAACCATGGCTCCATGGCAATGCCGATCCTGACAGCTCTTGTTGCCCTTGGGTGCCTCGCAGTTGCTTTCAGGGTCCGCATGTGGTGGTACTTCGGCCCGGTCCTGGCCTTTGCGTTTCTTTCGGTTTACACCATGGGTAGTGACAGCCCTAGATTCCTGAACCTGACGGCTCCCTTCTACGACGACCAATGGCGCATTTTCGGTATCTTGGTAATGCTCCTCGTGCCGCTTGCCGGATTGGGTGTTGCCCAGTGCGCCGAGGCAATCGAGTGGGCGGTCCGCCGGCTCCGCAATCGTCGGGCAAAATCCCATGAATCCGAAGGCAAAGACGGACGCAGGCCGAACCACGTCATCATGGCTTCGGCCGCAGTGGCAGTCCTGTTGGCATGCGGCGTCGGAGCGGTCCCGTATTTCAAGCAAAACGCCGAGCGCATCAACATCAATACAAAGGTGGATGGACCCACCCTGAGCTCGTCTGAAGTGGATCTGCTCAGCAAAATCGACCAGTACGTCCCCCAGGACGCCACGGTGCTGAATGATTCCTGCGATGGTTCCGTATGGATGTACGCACTGGGAAACCGGATGCCAATGATCCGACACTTCGAGATACTTCCCACGAATCGGCAGCTACTGGTCCTTCAAAAGCTTCCCGAGCTTGCGACTGATCCCGACGTACGGGCGGCCGCCTCGGAGCTTGGTATCGAATGGGTATACATTGCTGACGGTCGGATCAGGGCCTGGGACGAGCCCAAGGCGGGGTTGACCCATCCGGATTCCATCCCTTACCTGAAGCTCGTTGTGCGTGATGGAAACGCGGCCCTGTACCGGATCGATTGGTCCCAGTTGCCTGGAGGCAAGGAAGCCTTTGAGGCCGCTGCCAAGGACCGCGTCCAGCTTGGTGGAGTTCCGGGAATCCTCGAGAACCGGAACCCCGACGGCATCGCCCCGCTTGGAAGGATCTGCTAGCCATGAAGGCATTCATCAAAAAGTTCCTCTCGTCCAGCTTGTTCCGCTTCCTCGTGGTGGGCGGACTGAGCTTCATTGTGGATCTCGGTCTGTTGGCGCTCTGTTTCCAGGTGTTTGGGTGGCCGCTTTGGTTGGCCACGGGTGCAGGCTTCTGGGGGAGTTTCTTCTTCAATTACTTCCTACAGCGCCACTTTGCCTTCGGCGGTGGCGGAACCGCCCTGGGTGGAGTGCTGAGGTATTCCGGGCTCCTGGCTTTCAACACTGTGGCTGTCATGGGAATCGTGGAGCTTTTCCAGTTCCTCGGTGCTGGATATGTTGCCGGTAAAGTGGTTGCGACGATTGTGACCATGGGATGGAACTACTTCATTTACAAGCACTGGATCTTCCCGCAAAAGAAGCAACCGAAGAGCGCCAGCGAACAGACAGATGGCGGGTCGGGCACCGACGCGCCAGCACAGAAACTCACACCTAACAGCAGCGAAGGATAATCGATGTATCGAGGCGTTCGAATTGCCGCGGTAGTACCGGCCTACAAAGAAGAGAACCACATCGCGCAGGTCATCGAAACGATGCCTGATTTCGTCGATGACATTGTCATTGTTGATGACTGCAGCCCTGACGACACCTCAGGGGCTGCCCTTCGTGCCGACGACGGTCGGGTCACCTTGATCCGGCATGAGGTCAACCAAGGCGTAGGTGGGGCAGTCCTGACTGCCCACAAAGCAGCAATGGAGCTGGGCTCCGACATCAACGTCGTCATGGCCGGCGATGCCCAGATGGATCCGGAATACCTCCCCCAGTTGCTCGATCCGGTGGTGGATGGCTACGGCTTTGCGAAGGCAAACCGCTTCTTCTCCGGTGAGTCTTTTGCCGGTATGCCCGGTTACCGTATCTTCGGCAACATCGTTCTGTCATTCATGACCAAGCTCGCTTCGGGTTACTGGCACATCTTTGACCCCCAGAACGGCTACACCGCAATCCGAACCGAAGTTCTTCGCCGCCTTCCTATGAACAAGGTGGCCGCACGCTACAGCTTTGAGAACGATCTCCTGATTCACCTGAACATCCTCGACGTACCGATTGTGGATGTGCCGATCCCTGCTGTTTACGGCAATGAGGTTTCCAGCATCAAGCTTCGGAAGGTGATCCCCGAGCTTCTGGCCATGCTCTTTGGCGGCTTCTGGCGCCGGGTTTGGTGGAAGTACATGGTTTGGTCCTTCTCAGCGGTTGCCCTCCTGCTGATCGCAGGTATCGCCCTCATCGTCATGGGTCTCGTTGCCGGGATCTGGGTCCTCGCTGCAAGCGTGGGATCTCCGACTGCGGGATCGGTGATGTTGGCTGTGGTGCCCTTTGTGCTGGGTGTTCAGATGCTGCTCGTATCCCTGCAGTTGGATATCCAAGCGAGTCCGAACCGCCCCACGATGCATCCCATGAAGGAACGTTCGTAGCTGGTTCTACGGTAAAAAAGGGGAGGGCCAGGACGTTTTGTCGTCCTGGCCCTCCCCTTGTCTTTCATCCTAGGGGAGTGAGGTGAAACCTCCCCAGCCCCATCCGACCTGGCTCCTGGAGAGCCATCCCGATGTTCCGTTGCCGGGGTACAGGAAGAGGTTGCCACCGGAATCACGTGCCAGGACATCGTTCTTGCCGTCGCCGTTGAAGTCGCCGGGGCCCAGGATGGCGGTCATCCCGCTCCAGCCGCTTCCAACCTGGACCCTGCTGAGCCATCCGCCGGCTCCGTTCCCTGGATACAGCCAGAGAATACCTGAGGTGTCCCTGGCCAAGACATCGGTCTTGCTGTCGCCGTTGAAGTCGCCAGTACTCAGGATCGCTGTCATGGCGTTCCATCCAGTGCCAACCTGGGCACTGGATGCAAAGCCGCCGGTGCCGTTTCCACGGTAGAGCCACAGAGTGCCGGCCGAATCCCGCGCCAATACATCGGCCTTGCCATCGCCGCTGAAGTCGCCTGGCGCGAGGATGAGCGTCATGCCCGTCCACAATGTGCCGGCCTGCACCCTGGGCTGGAGCCCGCCGGCCCCATTTCCAGGGTAGAGCCAGAGGACGCCGTTGGTATCGCGCGCCAGGACGTCGCTTCGTCCATCACCGTTGAAGTCCTTGGTGGGGACGATGGCGTTCAGCGTGTTCCAACCTGTGCCCAAGGAACGTTGCGTCAGCCAACCGCCAGTGCCGTTGCCTGGATAGAGCCATAGCGTGCCGCCGCTGTCCCGCGCAACGACGTCGTTCTTTGAGTCGCCGTTGTAGTCTTTCCAGGTGTTGGCTGGTGGCGCTGTCACGGTGTAGGCCTGGCTGACGATCGCCGAACTATTGTTGGAGGCATCCACTGCGAAGTACTTCAACGTCATCGCGGCGGTCAGCGTGATGGCTGTGGAGTATTTATTGGCGGCTGTGGCTGTCGGTGTAGTGCCGTTGGTTGTGAAGTAGATGCTGGATCCGGCTTCATTAACCGTGAGGGTGATCTGCTGGTTTACTGGGTAGCTGCCCGCAGGGGGTGTCGCAGTGACCACCGGTGGGGTGGTGTCCAGAATTGTGTAGGCAACGGTTGTAATCGCTGAGGCGTTTCCGTAGGCGTCCACAGCAAGGCCCTTCACTGTGGTGTTGGCCGTGAGTGCGAACGGACTCGAGTATGCTTTCGTGCTTCCCGTGACTGCAGTAGCGGGCGTGCTCCCATCCGTTGTGTAGAAGATACTGCCCGATTCGCTGGAAGTCATCGTGACAAGCTGCCCTGAAGCGTAGGCTCCGGCAGCCGGAGCAACAGTCAAAACTGGCGCTGCGCTGTCAAGTACGTACGTTTGAGTCGCAACGGTTGAATCGTTCCCCGCGGTGTCCCGTGCGAAATACTTCAATGTCATCGACGTCAACGCTATCGGCCCTGAATAGACAGGACTGGATGTTGTAGGCGTCGTGCCATCGGTTGTGACGTAGATCGTGGCCGCTTCGTTGACCGAGAGGCTGATGGTTTTGCCGGGCCCGTAAGTTCCTCCGGCAGGATCGACGGAGACCACCGGTGGTGTTGTGTCGGGAGCGAAGACAGTGACATTCCTGGTAGCAGTGGAGGTGTTTCCTGCGTTGTCCCGGACTTCCACCGTGAACGTGACAGGACCATTGGGCACGTTGGTGTACGACTTTGGCGACGTGCATGCTGTGAAGGCGTTGGCGCCCAACTTGCACCTGAACCCGGCAACGTCCGTGGACGTTGAGGCAAAGGTGAACGACGGCGAGATGCCCACTGTTGCACCCTCTGCAGGAGAACTGATGGACACCTGCGGTGCAGTCAAGTCGGCGGTCACCGTCACCGATGCCACGGTGCTGATGTTGCCTGCCATGTCTGTCGCCCGCACCCGAAGGACGTGCTGGCCCGCGGTAGTGAGGCTGAAGACGAACCCGTTACTGCAGGCCGTGAAAGTTGTCGTCGAATCTACCGAGCAGGACAGGATGGTATCCGCCTCGGAGGTTACGCCCAGGACAGGCGCACCGTTGACTGTTGCTCCAGCGGTAGGTGAGGTGATGACCGGAGCGGCGGGGGCAGTCAGATCAACCGTGAATGACCGGGATACCGGAAGCCCTGTCGGTGCCGCACGTACCGAGAATGTGTACGCGCCGTTGGCCAAGGCTGTGGCTGGCGTATACGTGCCTCCCGTGCACACCTGCCAGACAGGTGTTGCGGTGCTCAATTGGAGGCTGCATTCAAGTGCGCCGCCGGGAGGCGTCGAGGCTACCGTAAAGGTAGGCGTGGAGTCATTGGTGAAGGCCGGGTTGGCTGCCTGGGTTCCGTCTGCCGCCGTCGGACCGCTCACGATTGAAGGTACGACGCCACCGAGGGTGAGCAATCTTCCCTGCTGGGCGGGTTTGGCAGGATCCAGCTGACCTGGATCTTCCATGACCAGGAGCTTGCCGCCGCGCATTGACAGGCCGCCAATCTTGCTGAAACCGAGGGCCCATTGGTTGTTCACGGTGTCAGTGCTCAGGTCAATGCGCGAGACCGTGTCCTTGCCGGCGTCGGCCGTGGTGGTTCCCACACCTGTTCCCGTGTAAAGGACCAGGGGCGACTGCCAGTCGTAGTAGATGGCTGTCGGCTTGCCGACGTTATAGAGCGGCGCGGGTACGAAGTTGGTGAGTACGCCGTCCTCAGGTGCCGTGAACACGGTCAGTCCCGAGGTTTCAGCGACATAAACAACGACGTTGCCGGCACTGTTGCGGTGGGTGGCAGCAAGGCTCAAGGAGCTTGTGCTCACCGAAGCTATTGATTCGATGCTGGGATGGAGAGCCGTTGGATCCACGATCTTCACAATCGACCGGGCATTTGCGAACGACAAATAGATGTTGCCATCGGGGCCGTCACTGACGGCATTCGGGCGGAGGTCGCCGTCGAAGATGGTCAACTGGCTGTCGTAGTCGAATAACCCGGCGGTGGGGTTCCAGACCGCACGAACTACCTCGGAACTTCCGACGGCGGCATCCGGAATGAACGCGATTTCGTCACCATTGCCGTTGTTGGCGGGAGACGGATCGATCATTGCAGGAGTCCCAGCCAGCGCGGGACCCCTTTTGTGTCCAGCCAAGGTGCCTCCAAGGCAGGTGCCTGTCTCGAGGCCGCCCGGTGTAGCTCCTGATGCCTCGGTCACGCGGCAGAATCCTGCACGCGCATCCGAAACCCAGATCCTTCCACCGGGATCCACAACAGCGCCTGCGGCCTTGGTCAGACCAACAGCCAGCGTCTGGCGGGCTTGGTCAGCTGCGGCAGGCCCTCCAGTAAGCACTCCTGTCAGCGCCGCAGCAGCGAGGCTGGCAGTGGCAAGAAGGGCGGTCAATGTACGGCTATGCCGTCTTCGATCCACTCGGCCCCGGGACGGGCTATGGGAGTCTACCTGAGAGGTTCTTGAGCGACCGGCGAGGGCAAGACATGCCAAACCAAGCTGAAGAACACTGCGATTGCGCGTGTCCACCGAGGGATCCCCACTTCATTCGGATGCTCCCCAGCTCCGCATGCATTGGTTATTCGCCCCACGCCGTTCCCGGCTGCGTCTACGTACATCTTCCCCCAATTTTCACATTTGTCACTAGTGACTTTTGATGCAGGGCATTTTTCTTGGCCTCGCGTTCGCCGGTTCCAATGTCTTGACCGCGCCTACGCAGCCCCGCACGATTGAGGTGGAGGTCACAATGCGCAGACTGTTTCCGATCGTGGTGCCGTTGGTGGTGCTGTTGGCCGCCTGCACGGGTCCGTCGCCCCAACCCACCCCGGGAACGACTACGGCGTCGGCAACAGCAACCACCAGCGGAACAGCGGAACCCAGCCACTCGCCGTCGACGGTTCCCAGCAGCAGCACCTCAGGGGACGGCGAACCGTTGGGGGAAGGCGATGAACCCGACCGTTACGCCTATCGCTGCACAAGTCTTGACGCCTCGCCGGAAGTCCAGTTGTCGAGTCTGGCGGAGGTCTGGGCCGCCACAAATTACACACGGATGGGCTCGTGCGATGTCACCTACACCGGCCCGGAACCGTTCCAGCCGACGCCTCGGGAAGCAGAGGCAATTTCGACGGCGGCGCCGGGCGGAGCGGGCGATGATGACGGCCTTGCTGTGATGCTGGACGTCCTCCGCCTGTGTACGCGGGTCAGCGATGAAAGCGGTCCCGGCGGTTTCCAGGGCGCAGGTCACGGGGCGTTGCTCGCCGCAGCCTCGCTTTGCCCAGATGCTCCGCAGGGCAAAATCATCGCGGCGTGGGCCGATGGCACACGGGTAGGCGATGGCATGTACCAAGTGGGCGAGTCAGTCCAACCGGGCAAGTATCAATTGGTCAAGCAAGGCCCGGTCGCAGCTGAATGTAAGTGGTCCGTTGCCGCTGCGGGGGGCGCCCTTGCTGCCGGTGGAGGGCTCCCGGCGGTGGGCCAGAGCGTCGATCTCGCTACCGGCCAAAACTTTACTAGTGACAAATGCGGAATTTGGGGGAAGATGTACTAAGACGCAGCCGGAAACGGCGTGGGGCGAATAACCAATGCATGCGGAGCTGGGGAGCATCCGAATGAAGTGGGGATCCCTCGGTGGACATGCGCAGGCGCAGTGTTCTTCAGCTCGGCGTGGCAGCTCTTGCCCTCGCCGGTTGCTCAGGAACCAATGTAGAAACTTCCCAGCCACCAGCACTCGATATGGCGCCTGTGGTCGCAAACGACAACAAAATCCCCGTGGAACGTCCGGAACCTTTGATCCGGTATCAGTTCACGTGCACAGCGGCAGATGGCAGCCTGATAGGCAAATTCTCGAGCCTTGACGAAGTCTGGGCCTCCACGCGCTACATGCACGTCACTGAGTGCCAAGTGGACTATGTCGGAAATGGACCGCATATTCTGACTCCAGAGGAGACGGCCGCCGTCAATGCCGCCCTGGCAGCGGGTGCCGTTCCCGGAGACGCCTCGGCCCTTTGCCTGCGCATCATTAAGGCCTGCACCCGGACGGATCCCAGGACGCTCGCAGCCTCACTTGCCGCTTATGGAGTTCCTGTGGTGAAGGGCGCCTTGACACTTGCGCCGTTGGCGCCACAGGCGGCCGTGCTCACCAAGTGGCTCAAGACGGCAGTGTCCGGATAGGCGGGCGGCTCCCACAAATTAGACAAACACGCAGGGCGCGGACCTCTTTAGGCCCGCGCCCTTTACAGCGGCCCTGCGGTCAGGCAAGCAAGCTATTCATCGCGTTGATCAGCGTGGTTTCCACGCCATTGGTGCCCGCCTTGAAGTGGGCCAGATGCCCGTAAACGGTCATTGATCCACCGGCTATTCCCGGGAAATCCGGTTCCCAGCCGCCCTCATAACTGCCAAGCGGCATGAACGGTGGAAAGAATTCGTTGCTGGGTATGTAGCAGCAGGATTCGTTCGCGTATCCACCAACGAGGATTCCGTTGGTTCCGCCGTTGCGATTGCGGAAATAGGCCGCATAACCGCTGACGAGTTCGCCCCCGATCATGGCGATCTTTAGTTGCGGACTGCCGTTGAACTTCCACACCTGGAAGGGGGAAGGCACCGCTGTTTTGTAGCTATTGCTGTCGATGCGTCCGATCATGACCTGGGCGTGACGCTGATACCACAGCGGCTGGCCGTTGGGGTTCGCCAAACGAGCCACATATGCGGCGCGAACGGCGGCCAGGTTGTCCGCCGTCGGTGTGATATCCAGTGGAAGCTGGACCTCCTGATAGCGCGTCACCATCGGGCCGCTGAGTGCCCGGCCCGCGGACTGCATGTTTGAATTGACAGTCGCGCCGAGGGCGTCCCCATGCTGGTCCCTGAGTTCCCAGCTGCGGACTCCTCCGGGGTCCTGGTCCCCGGCTGGTCCCTGCACGAACATCGCGAAACAATTCGGGTTCCGGTTCTCGATGTAATTGCAGGCGCCCGCCGCGAAATCTCCGTCAAAGAGTGTGCGCAAACCTGCACTGATCGGGTGGCAGCCGTAGCTGAAGATCACGGCTGCGGGTGTGCCGTTGCCCCGCCTGGCTACCAGAATGGGGACGGCGGTTTCTGTGTATGGCAGGCCTACCCTGTTCGCGGAAAAGTTCTGAGTTGAAACTTTGTAGTCGAAGGTGACTGACTCTTCATTCGCGTTCAAGGCTTCCTGCGCTAGGTTCACGACCGTGTCCTCCAGGTCGTCGCTGTACGAACGGACCAATCCCAGGTCCGCCAGTCCGTAGGCCATGAAGGGGTGCAAGGTGTCGATCAGCGCGGGACCGTTGTGCGTATGTGTCGCTTGGATCAGAATGTCGCTGCTGGACCAATCGGCGAGTTGGATGATCCTGTCGCGGATCCGTTGATGCATGGCCCGAGGCAGCGCCAGGACATCCAACGAGATGATGATGTGGGGGTGGGCGTCTTCCCAGATGAGGATTGCCCGTGCGTAGAGGGGCTCGAACGGCGAGCTACTGGTGGCCTCGCGTCCGCCGTCCGTGGTTCCATATCCGGCCATATACGGATTCGTGCTCAGCGACGGCGTAATATCAGCGCTTGCAGTTCCAACTCTAAACGCCATAAAAGATCACTCCTTGATTGTGCGCAATGGGTGATCTTCGCTTGCCCCCAAACAAAGTCCGTATCCCAAAATGCGCTGAACAGCCAATACGTGAGACCACCTTCATTAGACCATGTGATCCCCGAATTTAGGCCGCTCCACGGCGATATTTATCGCATGGCCGTACGCCGCACAGGCTGGAAATCAACCGAGGGCCCTTTCACGGAAGTTTTCCACGAAAGGGCCCTCGAAAGGGGCGGGTTGCATGCTATTTGGTGGCTGGCGCCAGGATCGTGAGGCTGTTCCAGCCCGTGCCGATCCGAGACAGTGTTCCCCACGACCGGTTCGAACCCACAGGGTAGTATCGGAGCTCGCCGACGGTGGTACGGGCGATGATGCCGCTGGAGCCGGCTCCGGCAAATCCCCGTACCGCACCGAAGCTGGAGATAATATTCCAACCTGTTCCGACCACGCCGGCAGCTTCCTGCATAAAGTTGCCAGTGCCGTTCGAACGGTACAGCTTCAGATCACCTTCTGAGTTCTTGGCCAGGAGGTCCGCATTGGAATCTTTGTCAAAGTCCATCTGCACTATGTCCAGGCCGGTCCAACCGACTCCAATGGAGACACCAGTGGACACCGTTTTTCCCGTGGGGTTGCTGAAGTAATAGAGGCGACCAGTGGAGTCGTATCCTACGAGGCCGGGATGGGCATCGGCTTTCTTCCACGTGCCAGCGGTCAGCGTCCAATCCTTCCAGTTGCTGCCGAGGGCGATCGGAGACCCAAAACCGCTGCCTGTCCGGCCCGGGTAGACGTTTAGCCGGCCGTCGGACCACTGCGCCACAATGTCCAGGGTGCCGTCTCCGTTCCAATCCGTGACGAACCCGGCCTTCAAGCCGGCCCATCCCGTTCCGATGAGGTCCTCCGGGAGAAGCGCGGTGGTGCCCGTTCCGGGATAGCGGTAGAGGTTGGCGTCTGGGCGGACCGCCACCACATCCTCTTGGTCGATGCCGAGGGTTGTCTCTACATCCAAGGGAGCGTCGCTGATCCGGATTGCGTCATCCCAACCCAATCCGATGAGACTGCGGTTGCCCCACGACCCTGAGACTGCAGGGTAATAGTAGAGGTCACCGTTGGCGGTACGGGCGTGAAGCCCCTGCGACCCGGCGTCACTGAAGCCGATGGCTGAACTGACCGACGTCATGCCGTTCCATCCGGAACCAATCACTTGGGGGGCTTCGTTGAGGAAGCTGCCCAAACCATTCGAGCGATACAAGCGAAGGGTGCCGTCGGACGTTCGCGTAACTATGTCCTGGCTGCCGTCGCCATCGAAGTCGATCTGGTTCAGTTGGTGGCCACTGAAACCGGTCCCTATCAATGTCCCGTTGCTGAGCGTTCCACCGCCCGTGTTCGGGTACCGGTACAAATTGCCCAGGTAGTCCTGTCCTATGACGCCCGGATAGGCATCCTTGGAGTTCCACCACCCCACAGTCAGGGACATTTCCTGCCAGCCGGAACCGACCTGGACGGGGGCGTAGAAGCTACCCCCGGGAGCCCCCCGGAAGAACTTCAACGTCCCATCGGGCCATTGCGAAAGAATGTCCTGGACACCGTCCTGGTTCCAGTCCACTACGTACAGCGATTTTGCTCCTGCCCACCCCGAGCCGATTGCCACGGGGCCACTGATCCGCCCGCTTCCGCTTGCCGGGAACACATCCAGGCGGCCCGTAGAGCTTGTCGTGAGAATGTCCGCACCGGACTTGATGGATGGGTTGGAAGGGGTTGAGACGCCGCGTGCGAACGTTCGCAGCTGGTCGTAGCTACCGTTGAAGATGTTGGAATCACCTTCGAACGGCCCTGTGCTGCTGTACTGCCACATGCTGTAATCGCCCCAGCTTGCGGGCAGGTAGCCGGGAGAATTCGTGGGGTTGTTCCAGTAGGAAGCAATCCAAAGCGGGTAGCTGCCGAACGTGGAGTTGCCTACGCACGTATTCCACCAGTCCGTGGTGCTGTAGATAACCGGGAAGCGGCCCGTCAGGGCTTTGACCGTGTTGCCGAAGTCCGCAGCCCACTGGCCAAGCTGTGCTTTGGACATGTTGTAGCACGTGTTGCCGAAGTAGAACCCGTTGATGGTTCGCCCGGCGTAGGGGTTGTATTCGATGTCCAGGACGGGTGGAAGCGTGTAGCCATCCGCTGTCCATCCGCCTCCGTTGGCGACGAAGTACCTTGCCTGGTCCGCACCTGAGGACCAGTTGGGGATGGCGAAGTGGTAAGCGCCGCGTACCATTCCGACGTTGCGTGAACCGTCGTATTGCTGCGTGTAGTTTTCGTTGACGTAGTAGTTGCCCTCGGAGGCTTTTACGTAAGCCCAACGTGAACCTTGGTTCCATTGGCTCTGCCAGTTGACGTTGCCTTGGTGCGCACTGACATCCTGTCCGTGGACACCAATAGTAGGCCTCCAGTGCCCTGGGTCGGCCGCCATGGGCACCACTTGGCCGACTGCCCGTGCGCCGGCAGGCCCTGAATTTCCGTTATCTTGCTTTGCCGCCACGACCCTGGGCGAGCGCTGACCCATTTCTGCTCCGCCCGCCGGAATTGCGGCACGCATTGCCGCCTTCATGGTTTCGGCGTCCGGAGCGTTGCCGGGCATTGCCAGGGTCGTTGGAAGCGTAGCTGGATCGTCCGCCGCGGGGCCGACAGCCGGCAGGGGTGGAACAGCAGGAGGAGGCTCGACGGCGGTGGGCGACGGCTTCTGACTCGTCACCACCGGGGCGCTTTCCGCCGGGACAGCCCGGGGTTCTGTCGACGGAAGGAGTGAGCCTGGCGCTGCCGGGGTCTCTTCGGCGGTGGGAGCTGGAACCGGCCGAGGGCCGGAATTCACGGCCCATGCAGGAACGCCGGGAAAGGTGCCTGCCAGCAGGGCCAGGCAAAGGGCGATTCCAGTCCTGGCAAGTGGCATGCGACGGACCGACTCTACTGAGGTTCTTGTCATATCCAATTCCGGCCCTGTGCCGCGGCTCAGCGGCGCATGGTGTGGCTTGCTGACAAGCTCCGGGGCGGGCGCCTGCGCATGGGACCAAAGGCCAGCTCCTAACGGGCTTTACCCTAACATTCCGAAACTGGAGTGACTAGTGGGGCTGGGGATACTGGAGGGACTCTTGTTTCAATAGTTATCCACAAGCGGCCAAGCAGGACTTGGACCCGGACCACGGCTGTCCTAGCGTAGGTGACTCGAGATACGCCTCTCGGATACGGACACGAAGGTTTTTGGGGGATATATGGAGGCTGTTCGGATTGTGGAGGGTGAGGTCCGCGAGCTTATTAGGCGCCGCGGGTTAGACCCCCTCGAACAGGCAGCGGACGTTCGGCGCTTGGTGGAAGATGCCGTCAACGACTATGACGAAAGGGCTCTCCTGGGACCCCTTCCGCCGCTGGGACATCTGGAAACTGCCCGCCGGCATGTCTTTGATGCCGTAGCCGGATTCGGTCCGCTGCAGCCGTTCTTGGATGATCCCGGCATAGAGGAAATTTGGATCAACGCGCCTCACGAAATCTATGTCGCGCGCAATGGGGAGTCCGAACTCACGGGAATCACCCTGGCCGAGCAGCAAGTCCGGGATCTCGTGGAACGGATGCTCAAGAGCTCGGGCCGGCGGTTGGACTTGTCGTCCCCGTTCGTGGATGCGGCCCTGCCGGACGGATCCCGGTTGCATGTTGCCATTCCTGACATCACCCGGAAGCACTGGGCCGTCAACATCAGAAAGTTCATCGCCAGGGCGAGCCGGCTTGAGCATCTCGTCGAATTGGGCAGCCTCACGCCCCAGGCTGCGAGGTTCCTCGGTGCAGCGGTTGCAAGCGGGCTTAATATTCTGGTCTCAGGTGCCACCCAGGCAGGGAAGACCACAATGCTGAATTGCCTTGCGGCAAGCATTGGCTCACGTGAGCGCGTAGTGACGGTTGAAGAGATCTTTGAATTACAACTCCCACTGCGTGACGTCGTGGGGCTCCAGTGCCGGCAACCGAACCTCGAAGGCCACGGTGAAATTCCGTTGCGAAGACTCGTTAAGGAAGCCCTTCGCATGAGGCCTGACCGTCTGGTGGTCGGTGAAGTCCGAGAAGCCGAAAGCCTCGACATGCTGATCGCGTTGAATTCCGGGCTTCCGGGCATGTGCACGGTCCACGCAAACTCGGCCCATGACGCGGTCACCAAGATTTGCACCTTGCCCCTACTGGCAGGGGCGAACATTTCCAGTGCATTCGTCGTGCCAACAGTCGCCTCATGTATTGACTTGGTAGTCCACTGTGCCCGGCAGTCCAATGGGCGCCGGCAGGTAACCGAAATCCTGTCGCTGGGACGCCGTGTGGAAAACGGCGTCATCGAATCCTCCGTGGTGTTCCGCATGCTTGAGGGGCAGTTGCAGCCCAAAGCCAACTCCATGCCAGCCGTCGACAAGTTTGCCTTGGCTGGTTTTGATGTCGCAGCCCTGCTGGAGCTGAACTGATGGCCCCGTTACTGGGGATCCTTTGCGGCAGTGGAGCTTTCCTCATTTGGTGGTCGACCTGGGAGCATCCACCAGCAGCCACGGCCAGGGAACCCCATCCCCGGCGGTTGGAACTGCTCTTGCTCTCGGCAGGCATAGAAAAGGTCACCGGTGCGGGCCTGCTTCTCAGCTGCGCTGGCTGCGGACTCGTTGCGATGCTCCTATTCTTCGTTCTCACCTCTTCACTGCCCGTCTGCCTTTGCTTCGGGATCTTCGGCGCTTGGATCCCTTTTGGCCTCGTACGTCGTCGGGCGCGGAAACGCCGCGCGATGTTGCGCCAACTCTGGCCGGATGTTGTGGACCATCTCAGGTCAGCCATTCGCGCTGGCCTGGCATTGCCAGAGGCCCTGATCCAACTCGGGCATAAAGGGCCAGACGAACTACGCAGCCTGTTCCTTGATTTTGGTGCCGACTATCGATCGGGCGGTCACTTCGACTCGGCGGCAAACAGGCTCAAGGACCGCCTGGCAGATCCGGTGGCTGACCGGATTATTGAGGCACTCCGGATGACGCGGGAAGTGGGTGGCTCGGACCTTGGACGCATGTTGGGAACGTTGGCCGGCTTTCTGCGGGAAAGCGCCCGGACGCGCAGCGAACTCGAGGCCAGGCAATCCTGGACAGTCAACGGTGCCCGGCTTGCTGTCGCTGCGCCGTGGATAGTCTTGGTGGTTATGGCTGGCAGGCCGGAAGCCATGCTTGCCTATAACACCGGGGTGGGGGCCATAGTCCTGCTGGGCGGACTGCTTGTCTCGGTCATTTGTTATGCAGTCATGCTGCGCATTGGGGCGTTGCCCGAGGATGAGCGGGTCCTGCGATGAGCACGTCGACCGCCATTGCAACGCTCCTCGGACTACTCCTCGGCGGAGGGGCATGGTTGATTCTGGTACGACTTCCATTTATGCGTGGCAGGACCTTCGCGGATCGAATTGACCCGCAGCTTAAGTCGCACAATCTCGAGTCGCGCCTCCTCAGGGCGCCAACGCATAATCTCACACCCTTCGGACCTCTGGAACGCATACTCCGCCCCGTTATCCAGGACGGAATCGGCCACTTGTCCCGCTTCAATGGTGGTGGAGCAGCGCTGCGAAAAAGACTGGCTCGAGCCGGGTCGGCGAAGACGGTGCTGGATTTCCGTGCGGAACAACTTGTGTGTGCCGCAGGTGGATTCTTTCTCGCCCTGCTCGGCGTAGGGCTGGGTGCTGCCTCCGGACGATTCAGCCCGCTTCCATCGCTGATGGCGGTGATCGGAGGTGCTTTGTGTGGATACTTGCTTCGCGATTTCATGCTTGGCCAAAAGATCAAGCGTCGCGAATCGGTGATTCTCGCGGAGTTTCCAAGCCTTGCCGAACTCATGGCACTTGCCGTCGCGGCCGGTGAGAGCGCCGTGGGTGCGATGGACAGGATATCCCGCAGCTCCACCGGCGAGCTTGCCAAGGAATTCACCGCTGTTCTGGCCGACACGCGTTCAGGAAAGTCACTGGTCCAGGCACTCCAGGCGTTCTCGACCCGAACAGAGCTGCCGCCCCTCGTCCGTTTCGTCGACGGGTTGGTGGTGGCCGTGGAGCGGGGGACTCCATTGGCCGATGTACTCCGGGCACAAGCTGCCGATGTCCGGGACGCTGCGAAGCGGGAACTTATGGAATCAGCCGGTCGAAAGGAAATCGGCATGATGGTGCCTCTTGTATTTGGAGTCCTTCCACTAACGGTCATTTTCGCAGCGTTTCCAGCACTCGCTGCGCTGCAGTTGAGCCTTTGACAGGACCCAGCCGGCACATTGACCACCTAGCCTTATCCCTCCACAGCACCTACACATCCAGAAACACAAATCAAACACACATTGGGGAAGTAATGAACAAGCACGGACGCCCGTTTTCTGCCACAAACACGATGACCTTGCCCCTTTTCCCATGGGCGTTCGCGGTGATGGCGGGAAATGCAGTATCGCCACTGGAAGATGGTGAGCGCGGTGACGTCCCTGGATGGGTGATGATCACCTTAATGTCCGCCATATTGGTCGCGGGTCTTCTCGCCATTGCATCGCCGGCATTGGCGGACCTCTTCGCGCAGGCCATGGCCAAAGTGGGCGGCTAGGACATGGGGCAGGTACGCTGCCGCGTACAGAATCGCCATCTCCACGTGCCCAGCGCAAAGGAATCTGGGGAACGGGGTTCTGCAGTTGTGGATTTTGTGCTGGTTGGCGCACTGCTGACGTTGTTTTTCATGGCAATCGTCCAGCTCACGCTTGTCCTTCACGTGCGGAACACGCTTATTGATGCTGCAGCGTCGGGAGCTGGGTATGGGGCCCTTGCCGATCGAACGGCCGCAGACGCGAAGGCAAGGACATCCGAACTGATCGAAATGACGCTCAATGGCGACTTCGCAACAGACGTGGCTACCGCTGAAACAAGACTGGATGGAATTCGTACCTTGGAAGTGACCGTGAGGGCCCCCATTCCAGTCGTGGGGCTCATCGGCCCTGGAGGATTCATGGAGGTGAGCGGACATGCTGCGCTGCCGGAGTAGCGTGCAGAGTCCGACGCCGTTACCCACTTCCACAATGCACGCCATGAGGCATCGGCTGGGTGGGATCCGGCAGCCGGAGCCCGACCCCTCACGAGACACGGCTGCGAATTGGGCAGGCGTGGAAAGTCAACGGGGCAGCGCAATGGTGGAGTTCACGTTCCTGGCTGTGTTGCTCATGGTTCCGGTGGTCTATTTCCTGGTAACCGTAGGCCAAATCCAAGGCGGATCCTTCGCGGTAGTCGGTGCGGCAGATCAGGCAGCAAAAGTTTTTGTTTCGCAGACTAAACCCGCCCTCGCGAGGACTGCCGCGGAGCAGAGTGTCCTCGTGGCGCTGAAGGATTACGGCTATCCGGCGCAAGCGGCCAAAATTCAAATCTCATGCGACCGGTCAGACTGCCTTTCGGCAGGGGCAACAGTGACGGTATCGGTTCGACTGACTGTCCCCCTACTGATGGTTCCGTTTGGTGACGCACTTCATTTGGACGCTGCCGTGCTCAATGCCTCTGCTACTCAAGTCGTTGGGCGCTTCAAATGAGCCAAAAGTGAGGAGGAGGCACAGGTGATGGCGAAAGGGCGGATAAGAGGCAGTGCCGAAGAGGGGCAAATGAGTGTGCTGATTGTTGGCTTCGTGCTTCTGGCGCTCCTGCTGGCCTCGGTGGTCATTGCTACTTCGGCGATCTACCTGGAACACAAGAAACTCCTGTCCTTGGCTGACGGTGCGGCCCTTGCCGCGGCTGATTCGTACGTAGTGGGCGACATCGAAGGAATCAGTGCGCCCTCAGCATCGCTGGTGGATGAGCGGGTACTGGGCGCAGTTGATCTGTATCTGGGCAGCAGCGATGCCTTCTCCAAGCACGATCACTTGGCAATTGCTCCTGGAACGGGCAGTTCAAACGGTGGTACCGCGGTGGTGGTCTTGAGTGCCATCGCCCATCCGCCGTTGGTCAATTTCCTGCTGCCCGGGGGAATTCCCGTTGAAGCCAGATCCACGGCCAGGTCCCGGCTCACGCAATAGCGCAATGATACGGACGCAATGACGTAGCCCAGTCGGGGGAGCCCGGCTGATAGCGTACGCTGGAAAGACCATGGCTGAGATTGATTTTCCCGCAGAAATCCGCGCGCTTCGCGCCACTTACAGTTCCATCGAGAACGTCACCGATGTTGATGCCTTGAAGGCCGAGATCGCCGAATTGAGTGAGCAAGCTGGGGCGCCGGACCTTTGGGATGACCCCGCATCCGCGCAGGTTGTCACTTCGCGTTTGTCCCACCGGCAAGCCGAAGTGGAGCGCTTGTCCAAGCTGGCTTCCCGGATCGACGACCTCGAAGTTCTCGTGGAGCTCGGCCAGGACGAGGGCGACGAAGCGTCCATGGACGAGGCAGCCAAGGAGCTTGCCTCTATTCGCAAGGCCCTCGCCGAGCTCGAAGTTGTCACCCTGTTGTCAGGCGAATACGACGAACGGGAAGCTGTGGTGACCATCCGGGCAGGAGCAGGTGGCGTTGACGCCGCTGACTTCGCCGAGATGCTGATGCGTATGTACCTGCGGTGGGCGGAGCGCCACGGTTACCCCACCACCGTGATGGACACGTCCTATGCCGAAGAAGCAGGTCTGAAGTCCGCCACGTTCGAGGTCAAGGCGCCGTACGCTTTTGGCACGCTGAGCGTCGAGGCTGGCACACACCGCCTTGTCCGTATCAGCCCCTTCGACAACCAGGGCCGCCGGCAGACCTCGTTCGCCGCCGTCGAGGTGATCCCGCTGATTGAACAGACCGACTCCATCGAGATTCCGGACAACGAAATCCGCGTTGACGTCTTCAGGTCCTCCGGGCCTGGAGGACAGTCAGTCAACACGACCGACTCCGCCGTGCGCCTGACACACATTCCCACGGGGATCGTCGTGTCAATGCAGAACGAAAAGTCGCAGCTTCAAAACCGGGCCGCGGCCTTGCGTGTGCTGCAGTCGCGGTTGCTGCTTGTTAAGAAGGAACAGCAGGACGCTGAAAAGAAGGCCTTGGCTGGCGACGTCAAGGCATCATGGGGAGATCAGATGCGCTCCTACGTGCTCAATCCGTACCAGATGGTCAAGGACCTGCGCACGGAACACGAAGTAGGCAATACGTCGGCGGTGCTGGACGGCGACATCGATGACTTCATCGATGCCGGTATCCGTTGGCGCACGGGCAACCGGAACGCAGCCAGCTAGGTTCTCGATTCGCCGTTCCGGTAGTGTCCGATTCGGCGACACGCCCCGGAAACCCCCGGAATCCCGGCTGCTGCGTGCGTATAGTCGAGTGGCCGGTGCTCTCACTTCCCCCATCGAAAGCCCGCGCTCCGGCTGTTGGACTGGGCGAGTACGTCATGTCCGGCGGGGTTCTAAAGGGCCATGATCAGATTTGAGAATGTCACCAAGGTCTACGAGCAGAATGCCCGACCGGCGCTCGATTCTGTCAGCCTTGAGATCAACCGCGGTGAATTCACCTTCCTTGTGGGCGCCTCGGGCTCAGGAAAGTCCACGTTCCTGAGATTGATCCTGAAGGAAGACAAAGCATCCTCAGGTTCGGTTTACGTAGCCGGCCAGAACGTGGCCAACATTTCGAGCTGGCGAGTGCCCAAGCTGCGAAGGGGTATCGGCGTCGTCTTCCAGGATTTCCGCCTGCTCCCGCAGAAGAATGTCTTCGCGAACGTGGCATTTGCCATGCAGGTCATCGGCAAGAGCCGCTCCATCATTCGGGAGACAGTTCCTGAAGTATTGAAGACCGTGGGTCTTGAGGGCAAGGAACGGCGGATGCCCCACGAACTCTCAGGTGGCGAGCAGCAGCGCGTGGCCATTGCCCGTGCGGTGGTAAACCGCCCAGGTATCCTCCTCGCGGACGAGCCCACCGGAAACCTTGACCCCATTACCTCGATGGGAATCATGGGGGTCCTGGACAAGATCAACCAGAACGGCACCACTGTAGTCATGGCTACCCACGACGACGACATCGTTAACGAAATGCGCCGCCGTGTGGTGGAACTCAAGAATGGCAAGGTCATCCGAGACGAAGCTAAGGCCCTGTACACGTCCATGATCCCGGTTGTGGGTGAATCCCGCCGGCTCCGGGATGCCAGTGGCGAAGAAATCAACCGCGCGCAGGGGGCACAGCTGTGAGGCTCCTTTTCATCCTCGGGGAAATCGGCAGCGGTTTGCGCCGCAACCTGTCCATGGTGATCTCGGTCGTATTGGTGACCTTTGTTTCCCTGACGTTCGTTGGCGCAGCGGGTATGCTGCAGATGCAAATCAACCAGATGAAGGGCTACTGGTACGACAAAGTCCAGGTTGCCGTATTCCTTTGCAACGACGGCTCGACGGCGGTTGGTTGCGCCTCGGGGCCAGCCACCAAGGAACAGCAGGACAACCTGCAGGCCATGTTGGAGTCTCCCGCCGTCAAGCAATACATCAACGACTTCCAGTTTGAATCCCAGGCCGAGGCCTACAAACACTTCAAAGAGCAGTTCTCCAATTCACCCATTGTTGATTCTGTGTCCGAGGACCAGTTGCCGGCCTCGTTCCGCATCAACATGAAGAACCCTGAGAAGTACCAGATCATCAGCGAAACATTTTCCTCGCAGCCGGGCGTTGAGACGGTGAGTGACCAACGCCAGGTCTTGGAGCGCATCTTCTCTTGGATGAATGGCGCTTCTGTGGCCGCGATGGGTGTGGCCGCGGTGATGATCTTCTGTGCGGTGCTTCTAATCACCACCACGATCCGGCTCTCCGCCTTCAGCCGGCGCCGGGAAACGGGCATCATGCGCCTGGTGGGCGCCTCGAAGACAGTCATCCAGTTGCCGTTTATCCTGGAGGGCGTGATCGCCGCCGTCGTCGGGGCCGTGTTGGCATCCGTGACGCTGTGGCTCATGGCACACTTCTGGCTCAACGGTGACCTCTCCAGGCAGTTCCTTAACACTCCCTTCATCTCATCGACGCAGGTCCTGGTGATCGCGCCGGTGCTGATTGCGCTCGGCGGTGGCTTGGCCGGGATATCCTCCTTGTTGACCCTCCGGCGCTACTTGAAGGTTTAGTGATGACGGACGTATGGCGACGAACGACTGTGCTGACAAGCGAAAAGGACTCATGATGACCACGTTGGACCGGAACTCCCTGCGCTGGCGCCTTGCGTCCGGCCAAGCCAGGATTCTTGGTGGCGTGCTCGCTCTGGGCCTCGCTGTGAGCCTCCTGTCGGGTGCCCCCGCTGCCCACGCGGACAGCCTGGACGACCAGCAAGCTGCGCTCGAGGCTGAGTCGGCCCGCGTCCAGGCGTCCTTGGAGTTTGTGGACTCGAAGATCGCCAAGGCGGCGGGCGATCTCGTCATCTACCAAGGACGCCTCCCCGGCGCCCAGCAGGCACTTCTGGAAGCACAGGGCCGAGTGGCCAGTGCCGTCAAGGAGGTCGAGGCTTTGGCTGCCAGGGTGGAGCTTGCCCAGCAGAACAAAGCCAAAATTACTGAGCAGCTTGAGAGCGACAAGCAGAAGATCACCGATACGAAGAAGCTGATCGGACAGATCGCCTCACAGGCCTATAAGTCGGGGGGCGTTCCCACCAACATCGCCCTGCTCTTCGGATCCAACGAGTCCGGCAGCCTGACAGAATCCATGGACCTTGCTGATCAGGCCATGCGCAGCCAGAACGCTGCAATGACCAAGCTGACCCAGCAGAACGCTACCAACGTGAACTCCCAGGCACGATTGGCCGCAGTCGAGGCTGAGATCCAGGACCTGAAGGCCAAGGCTGACGCCGCGCTTGAGCGGGAGAAGGCAGCACGCGACGAGGCTGCGAGTAAGAAAGCCGAAGTCGACAAGCTCATCGAGGACACTACCCGCCTGAATGGACAACTGCAGGCGGCAAAGCCGGGCATCGAAGCCGATCTGGCCCGCGTGAAAGCGGAACAGGACTCTGTCGCGGCCGAAATCGTCGAGAGGGACCGCAAGCTGAGGGAGGCGTGGGAAGCCGAACAGCGTCGGCTCGCGGCGGAAGCTGCTGCCGCTGCGGCTGCCGCTGCGGCAGCGCAAGGAAGACCGGCACCTCCTGAGCAGCCGTATGTTCCCCCGGTGGGTTCGCCCTCCGCCTTTGGTTTGCGGCACCCGTTCGCCAGCTATGTACCCATCACGTCAGGATTCGGCTGGCGGGCAACCCCGCCCGGCACCATCGATTTCTACGGTACGGGCGGTTACATGCACACTGGCATCGACTTCGGCGCGGCCTGTGGTACGCCGGTCTATGCTGCAGCGGCTGGTACCGTCTTCAACTCTGGTTGGAACTCGGCCGACGGCGGTGGATGGCGCGTGAAGCTGTCCCACGGCGTGGTGCAGGGCAACTCCCTGACAACGATCTACTACCACAACAGCAGCATTGTGGTGGCCAATGGCCAGCAAGTTTCGCAGGGGCAACTTATTGCGTACTCGGGTAGCACAGGTAACTCGACGGGGTGCCATGCACACTTCGAGACCTGGCTGAACGGTGCGGCAGTGGATCCCATGACCCTCCTCTAGGGGCCGGTCCGGTGCCTTCTTCAGGGAACAGGCGTCAGGGAACAGGCGTCAGGGAACAGGCGTCAGGGGACGGGCTTCAGAAGCTCAGAAACCAGGGCCGGCGGGCTCTGGCGTACACTAGTTGAAATCCGCATCTAACAAGGAGTTCTACCGTGCCCAAGGAAAGTGGCCGTAAGGTAGTGGCCACCAATCGGAAGGCCCGGCACAACTACCATGTCCTGGATACCTACGAGGCCGGCATTGCGCTAATGGGTACCGAAGTGAAATCCCTCCGTGAAGGCCACGCCTCCATGGTGGACGGCTTCTGTACCTTCTACAATGACGAACTGTGGATGGAGGGTATCCATATCCCTGAGTACCATCAGGGGAGCTGGACCAACCATGCCGCGCGCCGCCGTCGGAAGCTTTTGCTCCACCGCGAAGAACTGGACAAGATCTCGCAAAAGATCCGCGAATCCGGCTTCACGGTGGTGCCGTTGCAGCTTTACTTCCTGGACGGTAGGGCAAAGGTTGAAATTGCCATAGCACGCGGTAAAAAGGACTACGACAAGCGCCAAACGCTGCGTGAGCAGCAGGACAAACGCGAATCGTTGCGCGAACTGCGGGAACGCAACCGCCGGTAGGCGTTGGACGCCAACGCGCCCCGCCAAAGCTTGTGTCGTGGGAATGATCTTCGGGGCGCATGCGTTATGATGGATAGTCCGGTAGGGATTTGATCACTTGATGAATGCCTTGCCGGTTTGGTAACAAAATACGGGGATGATCGGTTTCGACGATGTTAGTCGCGACAGGTGAAGCGGGCCGAGGATGCAGAATTATCTCGTAAACGCTGTCTGCAAACCAATAAGTGCCGAATCTAAGCGCACTGACTTCGCTCTCGCTGCCTAAGCAGTAAGACAGTCCGTCAGCCCGGGGTTGCTATCGCCCCGGTTCCTGGCGTCATTTAGATAGCCACTGCTGTTTGCCTTCGTCATTGAGGTAAACGGGACTCTTAGATGACTGGGCCCGGATCAGCCACCTGTTTGCAGGATGGCTGGGGCCGAGAAAATCCGACGCAAACTGCGCCCGGAGAAGCCCTGACAAAACGACATCGGACGGGGGTTCAATTCCCCCCATCTCCACCGTGTGATGTAGCGGGACATCCTTTACGGATGTGTCGGGACATCATTGACACCCCCGGTCTTCGGACCGGGGGTGTTTTGTTTTTTCTGGTAGCCGCGGTCTGGGTTGATTGTGAACTCCGCGAGGACTTCGCCGGTTCCGTGTTCGATGGTCAGGACGTGTTCTTCGTGGCCGAGCAGGATCACTCGTTTGTGCTTGTGGAGTCGACCGATGCCCAGGTGGCGGAGGCGTCCGGCGTAGCGGAGTGAGACTTTCCCGTCGGCATCGACCCGGTCGGTGCGGGTCCGCCAGTGGTCGCCTTGGATGGCGAGCTTCGGGGCGGCTTTGGGGGCGGCGTTGTAGGTGGTAGCCGGTGTGCGCCGGTTCAGGGCACGGTGCGGGCGTTCGTGGTTGTAGATCTGCTTGAACTTCGCGAGCTGGTGGTTCAGGTCCTCGAGGGTGTGGGCGCGAGGCTGCCCGGCAAGCCATTTTTTCAGGGTCTGGTGGAATCGCTCGATTTTGCCTTGGGTTTGGGGATGGCCTGGGTGGCCGTTCTTCTGCGTGATGCCGCCCTCAAGGACGGCCAGGACGATGACCTTGTTCTTCGACATGGCCCAGCCCATCAGGGCATGTGTCGTCTATGTCCCGCGACATGCCGGCAGTGTCGACGATGTCCCGCCACAGGCACTGTCAAGGATGTCCCGCCACATGTGTAAATGATGTCCTGAAATCACACACCCCCATCTCCACCGGAAAGCCCTCGGATCCTTGTGATCCGGGGGCTTCTTCTTTGCCCGAACAGGATGCTCGGGGCCGTTCACCCACGGCGTAGGGGAACGAGGACTAGCGGGCATGTCCCGGCCGTTGTACAGGGTAGGCACTGAACGTACTGGATCCAGTCGCTAATCATGGATTGGAGCCGGACAGGACGTGCATGGCCGCCGGCAAACGGCGCCACGGCAGCAGGAGGCATGGGATGAGTACCGAGCCAGAGTTTGACATTCCGGACGTCGGCCCGGAGCAAGAATCGGATGCGCGCGAGGATGGCGACGCCTTGGATGCGTACTCCCAGATCGTCATTCGCGTCGCGGACTCCGTCACGCCCCACGTCGCCGCGATCGAGATGACAAGTGCGCGCCGGAACGGTCAACTGCGTGTGGGCAGCGGATCGGCTGTGGTTTTCACTGGTGACGGGTACATGCTGACCAATGCCCACGTCGTGGCAGGCATCCAGTCCGGAAGGGCAGTGTTCGCGAACGGCAAGCAGACGGACGTGGAACTCGTGGGTGCTGACCCATTGTCTGACCTTGCCGTCGTTCGTGGTCTCAAGCCCACTCCGCCACCCGCCATCCTGGGTAACGCCGATTCGTTGCGGGTTGGCCAGCTGGTGATCGCGGTGGGCAATCCCTTGGGCCTGGCCGGATCAGTGACTGCAGGGGTGGTCAGCGGCTTGGGACGATCCATTCCCGTCCGGGCAGGTGAGCACAGGCGTGTTATTGAGGACGTCATCCAGACCGACGCTGCCCTCAACCCGGGCAACTCCGGTGGCGCCCTGGCCGACACCCGGGGCCGCATCGTGGGCATCAACACGGCCGTGGCTGGATTGGGCCTTGGACTCGCCGTACCTATTAATAGGACCACCCAGCGGATCATCGCCTCCCTGCTCAGGGATGGGAGGGTGCGCCGCGCCTACCTGGGTTTGGTGAGTACGCCTATTCCGCTGGATGCCAGTGCGGTGGTGCGGACTGGCCAAAAAGAGGGGCTGCGTGTGGTGGAAGTCATTGCCGGCTCGCCCGCGGAATCATCCGGGCTCCAGCCAGGGGACCTGGTGCTTCGCGCCCAGGGCAGGGCTGTGTCCAGTGCAGAGAGCCTGCAGAAGCTGCTGTTTGCCGAGGCCATAGGCGAACCTTTCCCGCTGACCGTGCTTCGTGATGGCAAAACGTTGCAGCTGATAGCGGTTCCTTCGGAGATGAGCCAGCAGTGATGAGCCAGCAATAAAGAGAAAGGCAACAGTGAGGCGGGCAGCAGCCGGACCAGCCTAGGCTCGCTCCTCGCGCACGTCGACCACGCCGATGAAGCGGCTGCCAACACCTTCATATTCGCTGCGTACGTCGCCCAAGAACAGTTCCGGCAATTCACTGTTCTTGTGGTGTCCGCAAAAGACGAAGGAGAAGTCGGGCCACCACTTCTTGGGCCGTACCGCCTCTGAATACCCGCACACGGCGCATGTAAGGTGGACCCAGACAGGCCGTTTGCCCGTTCGGTTGGCACGTGACTGGACCAACCAGGCCGGTGGATTGTCCTGGAGATCGCGAAGCTCGGCTTCTGACAGCCGTGACGGAATGCCGTGGCGCTGGGCCATTTCCATGGAGATATCAAGGGCCAATGCTGCGTCACGTCTGCTAATCACCATTCAACGATACGGGACATCGCGGCGGAGGAATGCCAGGGCTGCCTATGACGAATGGCCGGAGGGGCGGACTTGCTCCATAGTCTCTCCGGACCAAGCCCACCTGAAGCGTAGGCTGTGCACATGACGGATGCTTCCGCCCTGCCGCCCCGGACACCGCTTCAAAAACGGGTGCTCGTGGTTGCAATTGTGGCTTCTTTTATTGCCATCCTGGATGGTTTCGTGGTGAACCTGGCACTCCCGGCCATCGGGCGCGAGCTCGGCGGTGGCTTGGTCATCCAGCAATGGGTGGTGGATGCGTATCTATTGACCCTCGGGGCCCTGATTCTGGTAGCCGGTTCATTGTCCGACCACTTTGGCCGGGCACGGATCCTCGAATGGGGGCTGGCGGGCTTTGCCCTGACGTCAGTGATGTGCGGCCTGGCTTGGAACGGGGAGGTCCTTGTGGTGTCCCGCGCACTTCAGGGTATTGCGGGGGCCCTCCTTGTGCCCAGTTCGTTGGCCATGATCATTACGTCCTTCTCCGGGCCATCCCAGTCCAAAGCGATTGGCCAGTGGTCCGGCTGGACGAGTGCTGCCGCCATCGTTGGGCCGCTGATTGGCGGGGTCTCGGTGGACATGTTGTCCTGGCGCGTTATCTTCTTCATCAACGTTATTCCGGCCATTGCAATTTGGCCTCTGCTCGCGGGCCTTCGGGCCTCCGACGCGGCCAGGGACAAGAGCAAGGGAATCGACTACCTCGGTGCGGTCCTTGCCATGATCGGTCTGGGTGGTCCTGTCTACGCCTTCATTGAACAGGGCCGGATGGGTTGGTCGAGTGTGCAGGTCTGGATGCCACTCGTGGTCGGTGTCGTGGCCATGGCGTTGTTCGTTGTCCACGAAGCGAGGACCAAGCAACCGATGTTGCCGTTAAGGCTGTTTGCCATTCGCAACTTTGGCTGGGGCAACCTGGCGACGCTCGCGATTTACGGTGGGATATCGCTTGGATTCTTCGTCCTGGGAATCTACCTCCAGCAGGTGGGAGGCATGGGGGCTACCATCGCGGGAATTGCACTGCTTCCAGCGACCGTCATCCTGATGCTGACGGCGTCCTACTTCGGTGGGTTGGCCGGAAAGTATGGTCCGCGATGGTTCATGACTGTGGGGCCGCTGTTGTGCGGTGTTGGTTTTCTCATGTCCCTATCCGTCCAGGAGCCACTGAACTACTGGACCCAGGTGTTGCCGGGCCAGATAGTCTTTGGTGTGGGACTCACCACCCTCGTCGCGCCACTCACTGCTGCGATTCTGGGCGCGGTACCGCAGGAAGAGGCCGGAATCGGTTCGGCCGTCAATAACGCTGTGGCCCGTATCGCCGGCCTCATCTGTATTGCTTTTGCCGGCCTGATCGTCGGTCCGGTGTTCTCACGGCAAGGTTTGTACAACGCCTTGATAGTCACGGCGGTACTGTTCGTTGTCGGGGCGGTGGCGTCCGCCGTCGGGATCCGTAACCCCGCTCCGGAAGCCGCAGTTGCCGCTGGGAGCGAACCGGATGCAGCGTCCGACGACGGCGGGTCGGCCAGCCAGCGTACGTAGCCTGGGCAGCGCATCGGGTCATCGTGCGGGAAGTACGCAACCTTCGTGGACTTCGGCGCTCTGGACCCAAAGTGCCGAGGTAACTTCGTCGGCAAGATCAAACTCGCGGCGCTGTGGACCGCTGCCAATCCGAACAACGAGGGCTCCGCCGAAAGGTTTGCGGCCCACAACTTCCACCGGAGCGTCCAAGGTGATCTCTTCCGACGCGAGGTAGCGGAGGAGATCGGGGTTTTCATCGCTGATCCGGGTGATGCGGCCTGAGTGGCCCTCGTCCAACTCGATCATGCGGTAGGCGTGCGGCAACTCCACCGATCCGTCTGCCGAGGGAATGGGGTCGCCATGGGGATCCCGGAGGGGATGGCCAAGCTTGGCGGCCATGCGCTCGATGAAGGTATCGGACACAGCGTGTTCCAACATCTCAGCTTCGTCGTGGACTTCATCCCAGCTGTAACCGAGTTCGTCCACGAGGTAAGTCTCAATGAGGCGGTGGCGCCGGACCATGGACAGTGCCAGGCGCATGCCCTCCGGAGTCAGCCTGATAGCACTGTAAGGCTGGTGATCCACCAAGCCCTGGTCCTTGAGTTTGCGGACCATTTCAGACACCGAGGAATTGGCAACGCCAAGCCGCTGGGCAAGCTGGGAGGACGTAATTGGTTTGTCCTGCCACTCCGTGTACGAGTAGATGACCTTGACGTAGTCCTCGATCGAGGAGGAGGGCGTACTGGTCTTCACACACCAAGCCTACCGTGGCAGGGCGCCCTGGATCTTGCGGGCCCGCCAAGTCTGCGTCACGTACGGCAGTTCCAGGAGCTGGCCGGGGGCGTGGCCCAGATGATCGTAGAGGTACCATTCCAGGTTGCCCATGACCTTCGCCCGGGTGGCCTCGTTGGCGCGGAGGTAGTAGCTGCGCGATTTGGTGAGCTCCATGATGTCCTCCGGCGACACAGCGTCCAGCCAACTGGTGAGATGGCTCTCCACATCCGTGAATTCCGGTCCGATAACTGGCCGGAAGCCGGGCTTGTGGACATCTCCGGCGTGCATGATGCGCGATAGCCGGTGGACCCAGGGCACAGAAGTGTCCAGTTGGTTCCATACGAGGCCAAGAACTCCGTGGGGGCGAAGGATTCGGGCGATTTCCGTGCTGGCCTTGAGCGGGTCACACCAGTGCCAGGCCTGGGCAACGCTGACGACGTCGAATGCTGAGTCCGTCAACCCTGTTGCCTCGGCCGTTCCCTCCAACGCCTTGACGTCAGGATAGGACTTTTGCAGTTGCTCCAGCATGTCCAAGGAAGGATCGACGGCGGCCACCTCAAGTCCGCGTTCCACCAAGAGGGCAGTGAATTTTCCCGTTCCCGCTCCGAGATCCGCGGCGGACTTCGCTCCCAGAGGAAGAAGCCAGTCCACTGAATCTGCGGGATAGCCGGGCCGAACGCGATCGTAGTGTTCCCCGCCGTCCTGAAAGCTCAGGCCCAGCTGGCGGCGGCGGGTGGCATGCAGCTTGGGTCCACCGGGGCTACCCGTGCCTCCGGAAAGACCTCGGGAATGCATGGCCACGCAACAACTCCTTTACCGCAAACGCCTGGGATACCGTACGAATTTACCGTAAGGACCATGCTGACGCTCCCGGCTCAGGCCGCTTAGTCAATAGTGCAGGGCGCGGCACCTGCGGTGCCTGGCGTATTCGGTGCCCATTCCGGGTAGCTGCGGTGGTCATTGGCCGGTACCCAGCGGCCCTCGTCCACCACGTAGTCCCAGCCGAGCCCGGTGCGCTTGAGTTCCTCGATACCCGCCAGCAGCCGTGTGGCATCCTCCAAGCGGGAGCCCACGCCGAAGCTGGCCCGCAGCGAGCCCGAAGGGAGCCCGAGCCGCTTGAGCAGGGGGTGCGCGCAGAAGCGGCCGTCACGAAGCCCTACACCGTGTTCTGCGGCGAGGTAAGCCGCGACCAATCCGGCGTCGAATCCTTCCACCGAGAAGTTGACCACGCCGATGGTGTCCTCTGAGTCGCTGAAGATCCGGTGGACGGTAACGCCGTCGATTGCCTCAAGTCCCTGTACCAGGTACGAGCGGATGGCCGCTTCATGAGCATGCCAGGCCTCTTGGTCCAGCGCGGCGAGCACCTGCGTAGCGCGGGCCAATGTTGCCGCGCCCAGGACGTTGGGGGAGCCGCCCTCGTGACGTGCGGGACCGGAAGCCCAACTGACCGAGTCGAGGCGGGCTTCACGAACAGCGCCGCCGCCGGCAAGGTGGGGAGTGCCGGCGTCAAGCCAGTCAGGGCGCCCTACAACAACGCCGGCGCCGAACGGAGCGTAGAGCTTATGCCCGGAGAATACGATGTAGTCGACGTCTGATTCGGTGATGTTGATGCGGCGGTGCGGGGCAAGCTGGGCTGCGTCCACCACAATCCGTGCACCGTATTCGTGCGCCAGGGCGGCGAGTTCGGCGATCGGCAGGATTTCGCCCGTCACGTTCGAAGCCCCGGTAACTGCCAGCAAGGACACGCCGCCTTGACTGAGTTCCTCGCGGAGCTTTGCCACGGTAGCGGTCAGTGTAGAACCAGCTACGACGCTGCGGTGCGGAACGCCCTGCCAAGGCAGGAGGTTGGCATGGTGCTCGATGTCCAGGTAGAGGACCTCGCCGGTCGGCTTTCCGTCGAGTTGCGGAAGGCAGCCTGCCAACAGGTTGAGTGAATCCGTGGTGTTCCGGGTGAAGATGACGGAATCGTCGGGGCGGCCGCCAACGAACTCACGCACGATGTCGCGGGAGTTCTCGTAGACGGACGTGCTGATCTGGGAAGCGTAGCCCGCACCGCGGTGGACACTCGCGTAGTAGGGGAGGATCTCATTGAGATACGCAGAAACGATGGTCAGGGCCGGAGCCGACGCTCCGTAATCGAGGTTGGCGTAGCGGACGTGGCCACCCTGGATCAGGGGAGCTTGCAGCTCCGCGCCCGTGACAGCGGCCAGGGGCCTGCCTGCAGCGGCTTCCTGCGCTGCTCCGACCGCAAAGGACGGCAGGACGGTGGAGTTGAACGTAGCAGTGCTCATGGGACCTCACTCAAGAAGGACCCCCACAGGGGATCCGCGCTTGCCGTATCCCTTCCGGACCGGCCAGGTCGTCACCCGGGGCACCCCACCGCGAATGGAGGGTTGCCGGCCAGCAAACCGGGGTTTAGCGCTGGCACTCGTGACCTGTAAAGAGGTTAGGGCAAGCCTCCGGCCTGTTCCAAAGTCGCTTCGCTTTGTTAAGCGGATTGTTACGAAGCGTGCCGAAACAGCCCTTTGGGCGAAGAAAAAACGGCGGATGCCCCGTAAAGGAGGCATCCGCCGTCGAAAATTCTATCCACAGCCAGATGTCTTGCTCGTATCGCTGGATCAGAGGAGGTCATCCAAGGCGGGGTTTAGCCGTTTGAGGACCTCTGAATGCAGGATGGAGTTGGTGGCCAAGGCGTTGCCCCCGAAGGGGCCATCCTCGCCTTCCAACGAGGTGAAACGGCCGCCGGCTTCCGTGACGATGGGTACAAGCGCGGCCATGTCGTAAAGGTTCAATTCCGGCTCGCAGGCGATATCCACGGCCCCCTCGGCCACCAAGCAATAGGACCAGAAGTCGCCGTAGGCACGCGTGCGCCAGATGTCTTCCGTCAGACCTAGGAATTCGTCGAGATTGCCGCGTTCCTTCCAACCGGAAAGGCTGGAATATGACATCGAAGCATCGGCCAGGCGCGAAACGTTGGACACCTTGAGCCGGGTGGCCGAGGCCAGGGAGCGCCCCATATAGGCGCCCATGTCCTTTGCCGCCCACCAACGTTTGCCGAGTGCGGGAGCACTGACAACTCCAACCACCGGCTCGCCTTCGTCCACGAGTGCGATCAGGGTGGCCCACACTGGAACGCCACGCACGAAGTTCTTGGTGCCGTCGATGGGGTCGATGATCCAGCGCCGGGAGCCGTGGCCGCTGCTGCCGAACTCCTCGCCGAGGACAGCGTCCCGGGGGCGCGAGCGCGACAGCTGGCCCCGGATTGCTTCTTCCGCAGCCTTGTCGGCATCAGTAACGGGAGTGAGGTCAGGCTTGGTCTCGACCCGCAGATCCAGTGCCTTGAAGCGGTCCATGGTTTGGGCGTCCACGGAATCCGCCAGCACGTGGGCCAGTCGCAGATCATCGTTGTAGCTGGATACGGGTTGGGTCATGCCACCAAACTATCGTGAAACTTTCCCTGCAGTTGGATCCGTGTTCCACCAATGTTTAGTTGACGGTACCCAGTTCCTTGGTTTCCTTCGCTTCCAAACGCGGGTCTGCGCCCAGCAGCCGCCGGAGCGAAGACAACCGTGCCACTCCGGAAGGACCGGCGTTTCCCTCGTTCACCCACGCGTCAAGTCCACAATTGATGGCACTGGCATCGTGTTTGCAGCCGCGGTCGCAAGCTTCGGTGCCCGGTTCCAAATCGGGGAAGGAATGCAGGATGCGATCGGGGTCCACGTGCGCGAGTCCGAAGGAACGAATACCGGGGGTATCGATGATCCAGCTACCGGACGGCGCGTCCGCCAGCTTCAAGGCCAACGCCGACGACGACGTATGCCGGCCCCTTCCGGTGACAGCATTAACGCCACCCGTAGCGCGCTCAGCGCCGGTCAGGGCGTTGACCATGGTGGACTTGCCGACTCCCGAATGGCCAAGCATGACTGTCACTTTGCCATCAAGGTGGGCCCGCAATTGGGCAACGGCGCTGCTGTCCAGACGCGCGGACAGTCCGTCGTCCGATCGGGCGTCAATACCGGAAGCTTCGGCGTCGGCCGTACGGCTGATGATGACAGGGAAGTCCAGGCTGAGATAGTTGGACAACAGCTCGGCAGGATCCTTGACGTCAGCCTTGGTGACGAGCAGCAGTGGCTCGATCCCGGCGTCGTAGGCTGCAACCAAGGCGCGGTCGATAAAGCCAGTGCGCGGTTCCGGGTTGGCCGCGGCGACCACCACCACAAGTTGGTCCGCGTTGGCCACCACCACTCTTTCGATGGGGTCGGTATCATCGGCGCTGCGGCGAAGGACCGTCTTGCGTTCTTCGACACGCACCAGCCTTGCCAGGGTGTCCGGCGCCCCCGATACGTCGCCCACCAGCGCGACGAAATCGCCGGGGACCACGGGATTTCGCCGTAGTTCACGCGCGCGTGCGGCGATGATAATACGCTCGTCCGCGGAGTCTTCCCCAACGATGGCCGTGTAGCGCCCGCGGTCTACCGTGATGATCCGGCCGATGACTGCGTCATCATGGCTGGGGCGGTCCTTGGTCCGGGGCCTTGATCCTTTTTTGTTCGGACGGATCCGGACGTCCGATTCGTCCCAGGAGCGTGCGTCGCGGCCCATGGTCAGTTGCTGGCCTCACTGGTGACGGTCTCATCGTCGCCTGTGCGCTGCTGCAGCATGGCCTCCCACATCTGTGGAAATTCGGGCATCGTCTTGGACGTCGTGGCGATATCTTCCACCTGCACACCTTCAACGGCGAGCCCCAGAATGGCGCCCGCCGTAGCCATGCGGTGGTCGGCATAGCTGTGGACGACGCCTGCGTGCAAAGCAGCCGGGCGGATGATAAGGCCGTCGGCTGTTTCCTCTGCGTCGCCGCCCAGCCGGTTGATTTCAGCGGCCAACGCGGCGAGCCGATCGGTTTCATGGCCACGAAGGTGGGCGATACCGGTCAGCCTTGACGGGCCCGTAGCCAGGGCGCACAGCGCTGCGACCGTGGGCGCAAGTTCGCTGGTTTCGTCGAAGTCCGCGCCCTTGATTTCCGGACCGCCCTTCACGGTGAGGGTACCGTTCTCGAGGGTTACGGTGGCCCCCATGGCAGTGAGTATGCTGCGCCAGAGGTCGCCAACCTGGGTGGTTTGCATGGGCCAATTGGGGATCCGGACGGTTCCGCGGGTTGCCAGTGCAGCAGCGAGGAACGGGCCGGCGTTGGAAAGGTCCTGTTCGATCCGCTGGTCGAATGCCTGGATGGCTCCGGGGGAGACCCGCCAGTGGTTGGGCACCGAGTCATCGACCTTGACGCCGACGCTGCGCAGGACGGCCACGGTCATGTTGATGTGGTCAAGGCTGGGCACTGGCTTGCCGACGTGCTCCAGGTGCAGGCCCTCAGTGAACCGCGCCCCGACGAGCAGCAAAGCCGAGACGAATTGGGACGATGCGCTTGCGTCGATCACCAGGTGGCCACCCCGGACCTCGCCCGTGCCGTCCACCGAGAAGGGAAGGGCCGACGGCGTCCTGCCGCCTTCGGTGGCGACGGGAACTCCGAGAGCGAGCAGTGCTTCGATGATGGTCCCCATGGGCCGCTTGCGGGCGTGGGGATCGCCGTCGAACATGGTCGAACCATTGCGCAGCGCAGCCAAAGGTGGAACGAACCGCATGACTGTCCCGGCAAGGCCGCAATCGATGGCAGTGTCCGCACCCGCAGCTGAAGGATCCATGGGGGTGATCTCAAGGTCCGGTCCGTAACCACCGTCGCCGGGTACCTCGGTGACGGTGGCGCCCAGTTGCCTCAGCGCCTGGATCATCAGGACGGAGTCACGGGAATGAAGGGGGGCCCGGAGCCGGGAAGGTCCGTCGGCCAACGCTGCAAGGACCAGGAACCGGTTGGTGAGCGATTTTGAGCCCGGCACCGTCACTGTGGCATCCACTGGCCTTGTGGCATAGGGAGCCGCCCACAGAGGCAGGGTATGGATGGAGTTCGTTGAGCCCGTGTTTGCTGCGGTGGTACCTGTCATGCTTCCTTATGCTCCAACTGCGTTGTCTACGGCCTTGCGTACTGCTTTGTCTGCCCTCTTGAACTGCTTTCCGGTGACCTTCCTGGCGTCGGCCGCCAGGTGTTCGGCCCGCCATGCCAGGCTCGGGCGGCCTTCTGTGTCGACAGACGCCAGCAAAACGCCGCCGGTAAGGGAAATGTTCTTCAGGAGTTGGGCCCGGCGTGCATTCCGGCCTTCCTTGGAGCTGATGTCCGCTGACCGCCACTCCACATAGGAGTTCAGCGCGGAAGTCAGCGCCAGAACCGTCGCAGCGAAGCGGGAAAATTTGCCAAGCCCCAGCAACGCGCCGGCACCTAGTTGCGCCCCGCCGATAACCCGGGCCAGGACTTTCTCGTCAGTCGGGAAAGGCAGGGACTCAGAGGCGCGGCGAAGCACAGGCGACAATTGCTTCGCAGTGTCGTCCGCGTTCTTGAGCTTGTCCAGACCTGCGATGACGAAGCTGGACGCGAGCATCGGCCGCGCGAGAAAACGGATAACAGACATGTCTTGCCTCCTGGATGGCTTGTCATAATTTCATGACGTTATTCAGTAAGTGCTGTGTTCAAGGGGTGCAGTCTGCTCTAGTCTTGCACCTTTGCGGAATATTTACCCAGCGCCTGCCGTTGTGAACAACAAGCACGGTGAAGACCGGGCCGCGGCATGGTGTTGCCGCTTCGCTGAACGGAGTTGGTTTTTTGACCTTGGTTAAGGACCGAGTGGGTCTCCTGGAGCCTGGGTATCCTGCGCAGCCGGATTCCCGGAAGCTGACAGTAGACTTGGCAACGATGAGCACCATTGAACCGGCCGCAGCGGCCATGTACGAAGCAGCCGACTCGTCCCCGGAGGATAGCGCCGCCGATGCCCCGGCACCGGCCGACGTCGATGTCGCTACGGAAACTCCCGAACAGCGGCGGGAACGCTTCGAGCGCGACGCCATGCAGTATGTGGACCAGCTGTATTCAGCGGCTATGAGGATGGCTCGTAATCCGTCCGACGCCGAGGACCTCGTCCAAGAGGCTTATACCAAGGCGTTCTCGGCTTTCCACCAGTACAAGCCGGGGACCAACCTCAAGGCCTGGCTTTACCGGATCCTGACGAACACCTACATCAACCTCTACCGGAAACGGCAGCGGGAACCGCTGCAGTCCAACTCGGACACGATCGAGGATTGGCAGTTGGCCAAGGCTGAGTCGCACACGTCGTCGGGCTTGCGCTCCGCCGAGGCTGAAGCCTTGGACCACCTGCCGGATTCCGACGTCAAGAGCGCATTGCAGGCCATCCCGGAGGAATTCCGGTTGGCTGTCTACTTCGCGGACGTCGAGGGATACGCGTACAAGCAAATTTCAGAGATCATGAACACCCCCATCGGCACTGTCATGTCGCGACTGCACCGCGGCAGGAAGATGCTGCGGGACATGCTGGCGGACTACGCCGCAGAACGGGGCTTCAAGGCCCACACCGAAGACCAGGCCACGGCCGGGAGCAACAATCAGGAGAAAGAGCAATGAGCGACTGCCAGGGATTGGGCGATTGCGACGACACTCGGATGCAGCGGATCTATGAGTACCTCGATGGCGCGCTGACACGCGAGGACCTCACGGAAATCAAACAGCACCTGGATACTTGCGAGGAGTGTGCCGAGCAGTATGACCTTGAATGCCTGATCCGCACCATGGTCAAGCGTTCGTGTACCGAGTCCGCGCCGGAGAACCTCAAGAACTCAATACTTGACCGGATCCACTCCATCAAGCCGGTGGAGGCCTGATCCAGCGCTGGCCGCTGATCCAGCCAGGGCTTCGGTAAAGGCCCAACAACGCCAAGGGCCCCGGAAACCGTAAGGTTTCCGGGGCCCTCGCTTCTAAGCCTTGACGCTAAGCCGCTGGCTTAGGTGTTGGGACGCTTGCCGTGGTTCGCGCCGCCGCGCTTACGGTCACGACGCTTACGTGCACGCTTGCTCATAGCTGGCCTCCTTCAATGATTGATACTCAATAGAGCTGCCCTCCAGTTTCGCACATCCGGGCGTTCGGTCGCGAACCGGGTTGGGCGGTTGTCAGCTTCGCAGCGAATTCCTGATCGAGATGCGGGCCTGGTCCAACACGGCACGCACTGTCTCAAGGGTGACGGGATTCAACGGGTGCGAGGCGCTGTGCTGGCGCAGCTCCACGCGGATGTCATCCCGGAATGATTGGACCAACAGCTCGGCCTCTTTGAGCATTCGCTGGCCCTCAGGGGAGAAGCCTGCTGTCCGGCTCTGGTAGGTGGCGGCCGTCGCATTGATGCGTGCGGCCTCAGCCGTGGCGGCGAGATCTGCCTTCAGCCCACGCATGTTGCTTCTGATGTCTTCCCGCAGGTTGTCTGCCAGCCGGCGAACAGAGGCCGAGATATTATCCTCGACGTCCGCCAGCTCCTGGCGCCGACGGTTCAGTTCCGCCAGCCCTGCCTCCGTGATGAAGTACTTGGTGCGCCGGCCTTCTGTCCTTGTGACCACAAGGCCTTCCTCCTCCAGCTTCCCAAGACGCGGATAAATCGTCCCGGCGCTGGGGGAGTAGGTACCGCCGAAGCGGTCACCCAAGTCCTTGATCAGCTCGTATCCATGCTTGGGCCCTGGCTCAAGGAGTGCCAGTAGGTACAAGCGCAGGGCGCCGTGCGCAAAAACAGGAGGCATCAGAGACCTGCCTCCCCGGGCACCGGGTGGTCATTTTCCGAGGCCGGCTCTGTGCCGTGGATGATGTATGTCTTGCCCGAGACTGTATTGGTCCGCACCACCATGAGCCGTTCATCCGGACCGACGATTGTCTCCACCTTGCTTCCGGGCTGGGCATACATCTGGTCATCAATGATGACGGTGCCGCTGGCGGACTTTGCAATGATGTCCAGGCCGACGTCGTGCGGCAGCCGGATGGTCAGGTCACCTGACACGGAATTGGCTCCGAGGTCGTTGGTGTAGTCGTGGAGATCGAAGCTCAGGTCCCCGCTCACAGTGCTGGCCCTGACATTCTTGAAGTTGCCCGAAGCGGTGACTTCACCCGAGACGCTCTTGGCGGTCAGGACGCCGTCGTGGTTTCTTGCGATGACTTCGCCACTGACGGTGTTGACGTGCAATTCACCGCTGGTCCCATCCGCCATAACCGAGCCCGAAACTGTGTTGAGCCGGACCCGGCCGTTGATGCCGGAGACCATGCCATCGCCGTTCACGGTTCCCGCTTCGACGTCCACTCCAGGCGGCAGCGCGATCCCGACCACTACCGAGTTGGTGCTGGTGTTGTTGACAGTCCCCATCAGGTTTCGGAACCATCCTTGTGGTCCTTGGAGCTGATGGCGTACCTCGAGGCGGCCGTTCACGAGTGTGATGGTCAGGGGGTCGCCGCTGATCTCGCTGACCTCTATCCGGACGAAGGGTTCGTCGTGGGTGACGACGTCGAACCTGCCCTTTACTATTCCAAGTTTGAGCGAGTGGACATCATCCACGTCGATGGTTTGTGGGCCGGTTACGGTCCAGAGCTCGTCAGGCATGATCCCTCCAAATTGCGATATATCGCGTTGATGAAAACACGATATATCGCGAATGAAGAAGAGGCAATGGCCTGCGGAGAATCAAGCGGCAGGGCGGTAGATCTTGCCGATCAACGCGCGGGCGATGGATCCAGGAGGCTTTCCCTCGATTTTCTCGGCAATGAGACCCAAGAGGACCGTGTTGGTGTTGGAGTAGTGGAACCCCTCGCCTGGCCCAAAATATGGGGGATGGGCGAACGCCAGGGCAAGGAGCTGTTCCGGCTCCCATACTCTCTGCGGTTCCTGGTCCATGGCAGAGTTGAGCTCCAGGGTCTCGGTGTAGTTGAACAGCCCACTGCGCATGGTCAGGAGTTGTTCCACGGTGATCCTGTCACCGCCGGGAACGTCGGGTCGATGCTTGGAAACGGGATCGTCCAGGGAAAGCTTGTTCTCCTGCACGAGTTGCAGGGTGACGGTGGTTGTCCAGGTCTTGGTGACAGATCCGACTCGGATATGATCGTCCGCCGACACAGGGCGTTCGCTACCCCGAACGCCCGTGCCCTAGGAAGCGCTGAGTTTTCCTTCCGGAGTGCGCAACAGCACCATGGCGCCTGGCACCAGGCGTCGAGGGTGCCTGCGTGGCCGGCGACGACGATCATGCCGATTGCGATGGAGGGCCGGAACTGCAGGAAACTGTGGCCGCCAGGATGGCAACAACTGCCGCTGTGGAAACTGCTCTGACACAACCCTGCAGGTTCGGCGTCATGGCTACTCCGGTTGAGCGATATTAAGCCATTGGAACCAGCCACGGTGCAGGACGAGCCACGCAATCAATCCGTAGCCGGCCTGTCCCGGTGTTCCCCCATTGGCTGCGAGGTCCGTCCTCCACTGCTCATGGTTGAGCAACGGGGAGAATGTGTCAACGTAGTGGTGGTTGCGCCGGGTGGTGACATCGGCAAAAGCCGTGTTGAGATCGGCCAGGCGCTTGTTGCGAGCGGGGTCCAGGGTGGGCGGGGGACCAACGACGAAGACTTCGACCCCACTGTGCGATGCACCATCAAGGATGTTGGCGAGGTTCAAGCGGCTGCGCGCCGTGGAAAGGCCGAACTCCAGGTCGCGGCCGGAGAGTCCTATCACGAGCCGGTTTTCGTGCGAGTCGCTGAAACGCCGGCCAGCTTCGTCCTGCCATCGGGAAGCCAAGCCCTCAGTGCCTTCCATGGGGCAGGGGAGTGAGAAGCTTTCCACCACGACGCTGTCCTGGGGTGTACGGGCCAGCACTCTTCCGAGCCAACCCAAGGCGCGGGGGTCACCCAGGCCAGCGAGCAATTCATCTCCTACAGCCGCGATACGCAGCTTCCTGTCTTCCACGGTTACCTCTTCACACTCGTTACGGTCCTTGCACGGCTTTTGGATCTGCGGCCGGCTTGATGAACCGGGTACCTGTCCCATTAAACAGAACTGCCCGGTCGGAGGTGCATTGACAGCACCTCCGACCGGGCAGTTTTTTGGCTACTTGCGTTCGAACGCCTGCTTGATCAAGGCATCCTGCTCAGCAGCGTGGCGCTTCATGGAGCCTGCGGCAGTAGATGCAGATGCCGGACGCGACACGAGGCGGAGCTTGCGATCCAGCTCCGGTGCCAGGTTCAGGCCCATGAACGGCCACGGACCCTGGTTGGCGGGCTCGTCCTGGGCCCAGACGATGTCCGCGTTCGGGTACTTGGCGAGCTCTGCATCAATCTCGGCCTTCGGCAGCGGGTACAGCTGCTCCACGCGGATGATCGCCGTCGAGGTGTCCCCGGACTTCTGTCGGTTGGACAGGAGGTCATAGTACAACCGGCCGGAAACCAGGATGACGCGGTCCACGTTGGCAGCCTGCACTTCGGGATCACTGATGACTGGCCTGAACCCGCCGGTGGTGAAGTCCTCGACGGCGGACGCGGCACCCTTGAGGCGGAGCAACTGCTTCGGTGTGAAGATGATCAACGGCTTGCGCGGACGGCTGTAAGCCTGGCGACGCAACAGGTGGAAGTGCGACGCTGCCGTGGTGGGGTTGGCGACGATCATGTTGTCCTCGGCACAGAGCTGCAGGAACCGCTCGATGCGTGCCGATGAGTGGTCAGGACCCTGGCCTTCGTAGCCGTGCGGCAGCATCAGGACGAGTGAGGAACGCTGGCCCCACTTCTGTTCTGCGGAGGAAATGAATTCGTCGATGATGGTCTGTGCACCGTTGACGAAGTCACCGAACTGGGCTTCCCACAGCACGAGGGCGTCGGGGCGCTCCACCGAGTATCCGTATTCAAAGCCCATGGCGGCGTATTCGGAGAGCAGGGAGTCGTAGATCCACAGCTTGGCCTGGTTGTCCGAGAGGTTGCCCAGAGGCAGCCACTCGTTGCCATTGGCGCGATCGTGGAACACTGCGTGACGCTGCACGAAGGTACCGCGGCGCGAGTCCTGGCCGGCCAGGCGGACGGGAACGCCTTCCATGATCAGCGAGCCGAAGGCCGCGATCTCGCCGAAGCCCCAGTCAATGCCGCCTTCACGGGACATTTGCTCGCGCTTTTCCAGAAGCTGCTTGAGCTTGGAGTGAACCGTGAAGCCCTCCGGGATCTCAAGGTGGGCCTTGCCGATCCGTGCCAGGGTCTCAGGGGAGATGGCTGTGGAAGCCGGCGAGTTGGTTCCAAAGTCCGCCTGCTGGGCAATCGGGCGCTCGATGTCCGAGACCGCAGCAGAATCAGCCGTGATGATCGGGATGGGGGAGGTCTGCGCAGCATGCGTCTCAGCGAAGACCCGCTCCAGGCGTTCCTGGTAGTCACGGAGCAATTGCTCTGCTTCTTCCTCGGTGATATCGCCACGACCGATCAGCGATTCTGTGTACAGCTTGCGCACCGAGCGCTTGGCTTCGATCAGGTTGTACATCAGGGGCTGCGTCATCGAGGGGTCGTCACCTTCGTTGTGACCACGGCGGCGGTAGCACACCATGTCGATGACGACGTCCTTGTGGAAGCGCTGGCGGAACTCGTACGCGAGCTGCGCAACGCGCACCACGGCCTCAGGGTCGTCGCCATTCACGTGGAACACGGGGGCCTGGATCATCTTGGCAACATCAGTGGAGTACGTCGATGAACGCGAAGAGGACGGTGCCGTGGTGAAGCCAACCTGGTTGTTCACGATCACGTGGATGGTGCCGCCGGTGCGGTAACCACGCAACTGGGAAAGGTTAAGTGTCTCGGCAACAACGCCCTGGCCAGCGAATGCTGCGTCACCGTGAACCATGATGGGCAGGACCGGGAAGGATTCGCCCTGGTCCAGGCGGTCCTGCTTGGCACGGACGATGCCTTCGAGTACGGAATCGACTGCTTCAAGGTGGGAGGGGTTGGCGGCGAGGTAGACCTTGGTCTGCTTGCCGTTATCCGAGGTGAACGTGCCTTCAGTGCCGAGGTGGTACTTGACATCTCCGGATCCCTGGACCGAGCGCGGGTCCTGGGTGCCTTCGAATTCACGGAACACCTGTGCGTAGGTCTTGCCTGCGATGTTGGTGAGCACGTTGAGGCGGCCACGGTGGGCCATACCGATGGCGACTTCGTCCAGGCCGTCGTCGGCGGCGTCCGAAATGACGGCGTCAAGCAGCGGAATAAGCGACTCGCCGCCTTCAAGGGAGAAGCGCTTCTGCCCGACGAACTTGGTCTGGAGGAAGGTTTCGAAAGCCTCGGCTGCGTTCAGCTTGGAAACGATGCGCAGCTGCTCTTCGCGGCTCGGCTTGGAATACGGGTGCTCCAACTGGTCCTGGAACCACTTACGCTCCGCCGGCTCCTGGATGTGCATGTATTCGATGCCCGTAGTGCGGCAGTAAGCATCCCGGAGAACACCCAGGATGTCGCGGAACTTCAGCTGCGGCTTGCCGCCGAAGCCACCGGTAGGCCATTCGCGGTCCAGGTCCCAGAGCGTGAGGCCGTAGGTCAGGACGTCCAGGTCAGGGTGCTTGCGCTGAACGTATTCCAGGGGATCCGTGTCCGCCATGAGGTGGCCACGCACACGGTAGGAGTGGATCAACTGCTGGATGCGGGCAACCTTGTTGATCTCGTCTGCAGGGTCAACCTGGAGATCAGGGCTCCAACGGACGGGCTCGTAGGGAATGCGGAGGGCTTCAAAGATTTCATCGTAGAAGTTCTGTGCGCCAAGCAGGAGCTGGTGGACGAGCTTAAGGAACTCGCCACTGCCTGCGCCCTGGATAACCCGGTGGTCGTAGGTAGAGGTCAGCGTGAGGATCTTGCTGATGGCGTTCTGGGCGATGATCTTCTCGCTGGCACCCTGGAACTCCGCCGGGTAATCAAGGGCACCGACGCCGATGATGGCTGCCTGGCCCTTGGACAGACGCGGTACGGAGTGAACCGTGCCAATGCCGCCGGGGTTGGTCAGGGAGACCGTGGTGCCGGCGTGGTCATCCGCAGTGAGCTTGCCGCTGCGGGCACGCTTGATGAGGTCCTCATAGGTGTGCCAGAACTCGGCGAAGTCCATGGTCTCCGCCTTCTTGATGTTGGGAACCATCAGGAGGCGGGTGCCATCGGGCTTGGGCATGTCAATAGCGATGCCGAAGTTGACGTGGGCAGGCTGGACGGCGCTCGGCTTGCCATCAATTTCGTCATAGTAGACGTTCATCGACGGGAACTGGGACAGCGCGCGAACTACTGCGTAGCCGATGAGGTGCGTGAAGGACACCTTGCCGCCGCGGGCACGTGCAAGGTTGGAGTTGATGACGACGCGGTTGTCGATCAGCAGCTTGGCGGGAACTGCCCGGACGCTCGTGGCGGTTGGCACTTCAAGGCTGGTCACCATGTTGGTAGCGATGGCCTTGGCCGGTCCGCGGAGGACGGAAACGACGTCTTCTTCCGGAGCAGTTGGCGCTTTGGTGCTCTTGGGCAGCTGGGCGGGAATCGGTTGTGCGGCGTTGCCGCCGACGGGCTTCTTTGCTCCGTCCTTGGCTACCGTGGCCGGGGCTTTCTTCGCCGGGGCCGCAACAGCAGCTTCACCGGCAGCAGCGGCAGGGGTGGTCGCAGGGGCAGCTTCGGGAGCGGCCGGCGCCGGTGCCGGTGCCGCTGCAGCCGGAGCTACCACGGGAAGTACTTGGGTGGGGGGATTGGCAGCGGCTGGGGCTGCGGAGGTTCCGTTGGAAGAAGTGCCGTCACCGGTGTCGAAGGATTCGAAGAGCGGCCACCACTTGGCGTCGACCGAATTCTTGTCCTGCTGGTACCGCTCGTACAGTTCGTCAACGAGCCACTCGTTTCCGCCAAATTCCTCTGGTAGACGGTGGCTGGGCTGCTCTGGCACTTGAAATACGCCTCTTCCATGAGTTTTGATTTCCCGCTGGCCAAGGTTGCTTTTCCGCAACGATGCACCAGGGTCCGGGTCCCGCGAACTCAGACCTTTGTCAGTCTAGTTAGGATCGTTGGTTAACTGCCAATACTGGTGACCTAAATCATGTTGAGGCCGACGTAATGCTCGGGCACTCCATTTTCTTCAAGCAGGAGACCACTGCGCGGGCCCGCGGCACCTGCCCTGTAGACTGAAACCCTTATGGACAGTAAATCTAGGTGCCGGCCTGGGAACTGTCGGGGGAGCCAATCAGGCAACTCCGCACAGCGCACCCCTCGAGCCGGCAACACCCGTTCACATGCCCATCACGCGCCGGCGTTCCAAGCCGGTGGTGCCACAGACCATGCGTCTGAGGCACCCGATCAGCCTCCGCCGGGGCGAATCTCCCCCGTCAGCGGAACTTCCAAACTGCAAGCGCCTGCCCTTGGAGGGATGCGCTAAGTGGAATGGGTTCTTCTCCTTGCCGGCTTTGCCCTGATTCTTGGCACCGGCTTCTTTGTAGCAGTTGAGTTTTCCTTGGTCGCCTTGGACCAGGCCAGCGTTCAGCGGGCAGTCGAGAACGGCGACCACGCCGCGGCTCCGCTCCTGAAATGCTTGAAGTCCCTGTCCACCCAGCTTTCCAGCTGCCAACTTGGCATTACGATGACCACGCTCCTGACAGGTTTCGTCATGGAGCCATCTGTGGGGCAGCTGCTTGTGGGTCCGCTGGGCCTGCTTGGCCTCACTCCGGAAGTCGCACACTCCATAGCCCTGGTTGTCGCGATGGCCTTCGCCACCCTGCTGTCGATGCTCCTGGGCGAGCTGGTGCCCAAGAACATGGCCATCGCCCTGGCATTCCCGCTGGGCAAGAGGCTGGCCCGTGCGCAGCTCATTTTTACCGCCGTCTTCAAGCCCGCGATCGTGGTGCTCAACGGGTTCTCCAACAGGGTGCTGAACCTTTTTGGACTGGAAGCGAAAGAGGAAATCTCGGGAGCGCGGACTCCGGCCGAGTTGGCTTCCCTCGTCCGGCGCTCTGCCGAGCTGGGCACGCTGGACGCCGGCACCGCAAACTTCGTAGCGAGAACCTTGAACTTTTCGGGGCGCACAGCAGCGGACGTCATGACGCCACGGATCCGGATGGAAACGATCGACGCGGACCAGCCCGTGGCTGACATCCTCGACGCCGCCCGGAGGACCGGATACTCCCGCTTCCCGGTCATCGGTGACTCGGCTGACGACATCCGCGGCGTGGTCCACGTCAAGAAGGCAGTGGCCGTGCCCGCGGACCGTCGGGCAAAGCTGCAGGCAGGTGCCATCATGACGGACGTACTTCGCGTTCCAGAGACCATCCATCTGGATGCGCTTCTGTCCGAACTGCGCGAAGGAAACCTGCAACTGGCTGTTGTACTCGATGAATATGGTGGCACTGCCGGTATCGCTACCCTGGAAGATCTTGTGGAAGAGATCGTTGGCGAGGTCTCGGACGAGCACGACAAAGTCCGTCCGGGCCTTCTGCAGAGCGCCTCCGGCGACTGGTACTTTCCTGGCCTGCTGAGGCCGGATGAAGTGTCCGAACAAATCCCCAACCTGACCGTTCCTGATGAGTCTGCCTACGAAACTGTTGGCGGTTACGTGATGAGCAAGCTTGGCCGCATTGCAAAGGTGGGTGACGTGGTGGACGCCGGCGGGGGCACGCTGACGGTGACACGGATGGACGGGCGGAGAATTGACCGGATCTGCTTCCACCACATTGCCGATGACGAGGCCACGCTTAAGGACACGCAGAATGACCGCCACGAAGCAGGTGCCGTATGAGTGACTGGGCAGGAATTGCCTGGCTCGTGGTCCTCTTGATCGGCAATGCCTTCTTCGTTGCTGCTGAATTCGCCGTCATGTCCGCGCGCCGTAGCCAGATCGAGCCTTTGGCGGAGGCTGGCTCAAAACGGGCCCAAACCACCTTGCGGGCCATGGAGAACGTGTCCCTGATGCTGGCCTGCGCACAACTGGGCATTACAGTCTGCTCGCTCCTGATTCTTCAGGTTGCAGAGCCGGCCATCCATCACCTTTTGGCGGAGCCGCTTGAGATGGTTGGCGTGCCGATGGAACTGGCGGATGTCATCGCCTTCGCGATTGCACTCCTGTTCGTCACGTTCCTGCACGTGACCTTCGGAGAGATGGTACCCAAGAACATCTCGGTCTCCGTGGCAGACAAGGCGGCCCTCCTGTTGGCGCCGCCGCTGATGTTTATTGGCCGTCTGGTCAAACCGGTGATCTGGACACTTAACCGGCTGGCAAACCACATCCTCCGATTGATGAAGATCGAGCCCAAGGACGAAGTGTCGTCCTCGTTCACCCTCGAGGAAGTCCAGTCGATTGTCCAGGAGTCCACGCGGCATGGCCTGGTGGACGACGACGCAGGTTTGCTCAGCGGTGCTTTGGAATTCTCTGAACACACGGCGTCGCACATCATGGTTCCGTTGGACAAGTTGGTGGTCCTCAGGACGGCGACGACTCCGATCGAGTTGGAAAAGGCTGTCAGCCGTACCGGCTTCTCGCGTTTCCCCATGGTGGACGACGACGGCGAACTCGCCGGATACCTGCACGTCAAGGACATCCTCTCCATACCGGAGGAGGGGCGCCGCCATCCTATTGCTGAGGGGCGGATCCGTTCCCTGGCGAACCTCTCCCCGGAGGACGAGATCGAACAGGCGATGTCTGTGATGCAGCGGACCGGGTCCCACTTGGCCCGCGTGGTTGATCCCGGAGGGGCGACGCAGGGCGTGTTGTTCCTTGAGGACGTGATCGAGCAACTGGTGGGCGAGATCCGCGACGCCACCCAGGCGACGGGAATCCGCCGCCTGGGCGGTCCGCAGACGCAGCAATAGCGACAATCATGGCTGGCGTCGGCCTTTGGGTGGTCGACGCCAGACATGCTAAATAGGAATCATTCCCATTTAGGGCTAAGCTGAACTCAACCAGTAGATGTTTTTGATTCTCATTTGAGTAGATGTGAGGTTCCCGTGCGCCGTTCCGTCGCCCGCATGTCATTGGCCGCTTCTGCCGGCCTTGCCGCCCTGTTGCTTTCTTCCTGTTCCGGAAGCGCCGGGGCAGGAGCGCCGTCCTCATCGTCGGGAGCCATTGAAGTGGTGACCTCCACGAACGTGTACGCGGATGTCGTCAAAGCTGTTGGCGGGGACAAAGTCAAAGTGAATGCGATTATCACCAAGACCAGCCAGGACCCGCATTCCTACGAAGCCAGTGCACAGGACAAGCTGGTTATTTCCAAGGCCAAGCTCGTGGTGGAAAACGGCGGAGGCTATGACGAGTTCCTCCACAAGATTGCCGACGAGACCAAGGTCGGCCACGAAAACATGATCAGCGCCGTTGAGGTCTCGGGGCTGGCTCCCGAAGAGGAAAGCCATAGCGACGCTGCGTCCTCCGAAGAAGGGCACAACCATGACCACGGCGGGTTCAACGAGCACGTCTGGTACAGCCTGGACACGATGGCCAAATTCGCCGATGCGGTTGCCAGCAAGCTCGGTAGCCTGGATGCTGCGTCGGCCTCGACTTTTTCAGCCAATGCCGCCACGTTCAAGGCGAAGCTGACAGAGATCAACGGGAAGCTCGGTGCCCTCAAGGAAGCCAACGACCACGCTCCTGTGGCGATCACCGAGCCCGTTCCCTTGTACCTGCTGGCAGCAGCTGGACTGGAGAACAAGACTCCGGAGGCCTACAGCGCTGCCATTGAAGAGGGGATCGACGTTCCGGCATCTGTCCTGAAGGAAACAACTGACATGGTCAGCGCCGGAGGTGTCCGGCTGCTGGCTTACAACGAACAGACGGAAGGGCCGCAGACTGAGTCCGTCAAGCGGGCCGCGGAGGCTGCGGGCGTGCCGGTGGTGAACTTTACGGAAACATTGCCGGACGGAAAGGACTACGTGCAGTGGATGACAGGCAACGTGGATTCCATCGCGGCTGCACTCAAGAAGTAGATTTCCTGGCCTTCCATTGCGGTGCCGGCCCCGTGCGCGTCCTAAGATATTCAGGATGGCTGCGGGGCCCCCGTCTCTCACCAGCACAGGATCCTGCACCAGCACAGGCGCCAACCTAGAGGCGCCAACAACAGTTGCGTTCGCCAGCAATTCATGAATCGAGGACGACTTTTGACACCCGTAGTGAGCCTCCGCGGAGCGAGCCTTCAGTTCGGCAAGAGGACACTCTGGCGTGATCTTGACCTCGACATCAATCCGGGGGAGTTCTTTGCCGTCCTCGGGCCCAACGGCAGTGGTAAGACCAGCTTCCTGAAAGTTCTGCTGGGCCTTCAGGAACTGAAGTCGGGAACGGTTTCCTTGGGCGGGCACCCGGTTGAACGGGGAAGCAAACGGATCGGTTACATCCCCCAGCAAAAGTCCTTCGCGCCCGATACGCCTTTGCGCGCACGTGACCTGGTTGGGCTGGGCATCGACGGGCACCGTTGGGGTATGCGGCTGTCCTCGGGCAAGGTAAACCAGCGCATCGATGAACTGCTGGAGCTGGTGGGAGCCTCGGACTATGCGAAGGTGCCTGTCGGGCAGTTGTCCGGCGGAGAGCAGCAGCGGCTTCGGGTGGCGCAGGCATTGGCCACGGAACCACAGGTGCTCCTTTGTGATGAACCGCTGCTGTCCTTGGATCTGCATCATCAGCAGGGCGTCAGTTCGCTCATTAACGAGCAATGCCATGCGCGCAACAGTGCCGTTGTCTTCGTAACCCACGAAATCAATCCCGTAATCGACTACGTTGATCGCGTCCTGTACTTGGCTGGCGGCCATTTCCGCGTCGGGACGCCACAGGAAGTCATGACCACTGAAGTTTTGTCGGAGCTTTACAACAGCCATGTGGAGGTCATCCACGCCAACGGGAGAATCGTCGTCGTCGGGCTTCCTGACGCGACCACGCACTTCCACGACGACGCGCACGCCACCGCTGGGCAGGAGTTCTAAATGGACCTGGATGGAATCCTGCAGACCATCTTCAACTTTGAGAACTATGGCGAATTGCTGGTACTTGTCCAGAACTCCATCTGGGCCGGGGCTGTCCTGGGACTTCTTGGCGGGCTTGTTGGCACGTTCGTGATGAAGCGGGACCTGGCCTTCGCCGTCCATGGCATCTCTGAACTGTCCTTCGCGGGTGCGGCTTTTGCCCTGCTGATCGGGGCCGACATCATTTTCGGCTCGCTGATTGGCTCAGTGGCTGCGGCGGTGCTGCTGGGATTCATGGGTGTGAGGGCCCGTGACAAGAACTCGATCATCGGCGTGATCATGCCGTTCGGGCTTGGCTTGGGCATCTTGTTCCTTGCCCTGTATGAGGGCCGTGCCGCAAATAAATTCGGCTTGCTCACAGGCCAGATCGTTTCCGTGGACACTGTCCAGCTTCAGGCCCTCGCCGGCACGGCCGTTCTGGTGATGATTGCCCTTGCCGCAATCTGGCGCCCGCTCAGTTTCGCAAGCGTGGATCCTGAAATGGCTGAAGCCCGCGGTGTGCCTGTTCGTGGCCTGGCGATCGGCTTTATGGTGCTGCTTGGAGTCAGCGTGGCCTTATCCATCCAGATTGTCGGCGCACTGTTGGTCTTGGCACTGCTCATTACGCCAGCCGCGGCCGCACTGCGGGTTACTACCTCACCACGCCTTGTGGTGCTGTTGAGTGTGGTGTTCGCGACCGTCGCCACGGTGGGTGGCATTCTGCTTGCCCTTGGCAGCCGGATACCCATTAGCCCCTACGTCACCACGTTGTCATTCCTTATCTACGTGGCGTGCCGCGTGATCGGGCGGGTGCGGGCAGACCGTGGCCTCAATGGCCGCGTCTCAAGGGACCAGCCTGCGGGCGCTCTCTAAAGCCTGCCGGCGGCCTTCTTGGCTGTGCATTCGGGGCACAGTCCAAAGATCTCGACAGTGTGCGCGACCTCAGTGAAACCATGCTCAGCGGCTGTGCGCGCCGCCCAGGTTTCGACGGCGGGGGCCTCCACTTCCACAGCTTTGCCGCAGTTCCGGCACAGCAAGTGGTGGTGGTGTCCCGTCACTGTGCAGCGGCGGTAGACGGCTTCGCCCTCACCGTTGCGGAGGACATCAATGAGTCCATCGTCTGCAAGGGACTGCAGGATGCGGTAGGCCGTAGCAAGGGATACAGAGATGCCCTTGTTCTGCAGCAGTCGGTACAGTTCCTGGGTGCTGACGAAGTCGTCCAATTCATCCAGGGCGGCACTGACGGCCAGGCGCTGCTTGGTAACGCGCTGCTCCCTGACGCCGGTGGCCGCAGGCGAAGCTGGGCCTGTCGTGGCGGAATTGGTGCCCTGTGGCATTGAAAGACTCACTTCCCTGGGAACGCTGGCAAACCCCAATTTTACCAGCAGGGGAGGCTTGGAAACTGTCGGCGGCCGCCCCTAGGCTGTGACCATGAAGCTCACCAAGTTCACGCATGCCTGTGTCCGCCTGGAGAAGGACCGGCGGGTCCTGGTCATCGATCCCGGCACCTTCTCCGAGTCCGAGGAAGCCTTGGCAGGCGCACATGCAGTACTTGTAACCCACGAGCACAACGACCATATTGATCGCCCGGCCGTGCTGGCCGCCCTACGCAGCAACTCTTCGCTTGAGGTTTATGCGCCCGCGGGCGTTGCGAAATCCCTCACCGAGGCAGCACAGACCGACGCAACTGGATCCGACGCTTTGGTCAGGCGCATCCACGTGGTTGAACCGGGATCCGGTTTCGAGGCAGCGGGGTTCCAGGTGCGGACCTTCGGTGGCCAGCATGCCGTTATCCATGCGCAGATTCCCGTGGTGTCCAACATCGGTTACCTGGTGGATGGGAATGTCTTCCACCCGGGTGATTCATTCGTGGTCCCGGACGGAATCAATGTCCAGACTCTCCTGGTGCCCATTCATGCGCCATGGTCCAAAGTGGGGGAAGTGGTGGACTTTGTCATCTCCGTGCGCGCACCCCGGGCGTTCCCCGTCCATGACGGTCTGCTTAACGAGCTGGGCAGGGGAATTGTGGAGGGCCACGTCACCCGGATCGGCGCCCGTTACGGAACCACTTACACGCGACTCGCGCCCCGCGAATCCATAGAGGTCTAATCCGTCCAAATACCGGTTTCGTGGAAGCGGTCCAGCGCAGCTTCGTACGGTGAAGGGTTCAGTCCTTTGCTGGCCAGCCACGCGGCGTCGTTATAGCTGCCGGTATAGCGCTCGCCGCCGTCGCACATGAGCGAGACAATGCTTCCCTTCCGCCCCTGGGAAACCATCCGGGCCACGAGTTGCCAGACGCCCCAAAGGTTGGTGCCCGTGGAGGGCCCTGCGTGCAAGCCCGTGAACTTGCGCAGGTGCCGCATTGCTGCCACGGAAGCTGCATCCGGGACCTGGATCATGTGGTCGATTACGGCCGGGACGAAGCTCGGCTCGGCGCGCGGACGGCCGATACCTTCAATGCGGGATGGCAAACCGGTGGCCGCGGCAGCGTCACCGTCCCGCCATGCCGGGTAGAAGGCAGAGTTCTCCGGGTCCACCACTGCAAGGCAGGTGCTATGCCTGTTGTACCGCAGGTAGCGGCCGATGGTCGCGCTCGTGCCGCCCGTTCCTGCGCCCACTACGATCCACTCGGGTACCGGATGCTCTTCGCGGGAGAGCTGCTGGAAGATTGATTCAGCGATGTTGTTGTTGCCCCTCCAGTCCGTGGCGCGCTCGGCGAAGGTGAATTGGTCCATGTAATAGCCGCCGGACGTTTTCGCCGTCTCCTCCGCCACCGCGTATACCTCCGAGGCGTGGTCCACAAGGAGGCACGCGCCACCAAATTCCTCGATGAGGGCGATCTTTTCCGGGCTGGTGGTCTTGGTCATCACAGCGATGAACGGCAGGCCAATGAGACGGGCGAAGTACGCTTCCGAGACTGCAGTGCTGCCGCTGGAGGCTTCCACGATCGTGGTGCCCTCCGTGATCCAGCCATTAACCAGGCCGTAGAGGAACAGCGAACGGGCCAAGCGGTGTTTGAGGCTGCCGGATCGGTGCGTCGACTCATCCTTCAGGTAGAGATGGACGCCCCAATTCTCGGGCAGGGGGACTGCGTAGAGGTGCGTATCTGCCGAACGGTTGTTCTCAGCTTCGATCTTGCGAATGGCCTCGTTGGCCCAAACCCTGTCCTGGATGCACGAATTGCTCACCGGACAAGCGTACCGGCGCGGTAGGGAACACAAGACTAGGCTGGAAGACTGGCAAGGGTGGGAGAGCGCCCACGCACTCAGACCTGAAGGAGAGCAGATGACCATTCTGATGGACGCGTCCGAAGTACACCGGCGGCTCGCGGCGGGCGTGCGGACCATACTCCTGGACGTTCGATGGGTCCTGGGGAGAACGGATGGACGTAGCCGGTACTTGGAAGGCCATCTGCCAGGTGCGGTTTTTGTGGACCTGCCCAGCGAACTCGCGGACCACGCGCAGCCCGCCTTGGGCCGCCATCCCCTTCCGTCCGTGGACAGCTTCCAGGTTGCCGCGCGACGATGGGGGATCAACGACGGCGACACCGTAGTCGCGTACGACGACAGTGGCAGCATGGCCGCGGCCCGAGCCTGGTGGATGCTGAGGAACGCAGGCGTGGAAAACGTCTACCTGCTCGACGGCGGCCTGGCCGCTTGGCGCGCGGAAGGTCACCCGACGGAGGCAGGCGAGGTGACTCCCGACGTCGGGAATGTCACCCTGGGCGGCGGCAACATGCCGACGATCACCGAGGAGGAAGCTGCGCACTGGCATGAACAAGGCGTACTGCTGGATGCACGGGCCGAGGAACGGTACCGGGGCGAAATCGAACCGATCGATCCCCGTGCCGGACATATTCCGGGCGCTGTGAGCGCACCGACCACCGGAAACGTCACCGCGGAAGGCACGTTCCTGCCAGCGGAGGAATTGCGCAGGCGCTTCGCTGAATTGGGAGTTGACGCCTCCGCCAACGTCGCTGTGTATTGCGGTTCCGGCGTAACGGCCTCGCATCAGGTCGCCGCCCTGGAACTTGCCGGATATTCAGCGGCGCTCTTCCCGGGTTCGTTTTCGCAATGGTCAAACAATGCGGACAATCCCGTAGCCGTTGGCAGTGAACCGTTCGAGGCTGAACGCGAGGCGAAGGATGGGGATACCCCAATCGCCCGCCGCCCAAGTGGCACAAGCGCCGGTGCCGGGAGTAGCGTCGGATCATGACGCCTGGACGCCCCGTGCCCCCGCCCCTAGCGAAGCCAATCCCCGTGCAATCATCGGAACTGGCAGGATCCACGCTCGCGGCAGCGTTTGGTGCCACCTCCCCGGACAGCGGACTGGTACCGCTGACCGTGGCGCGAAGGGCGCCGAAGGAAGACGATGTGGAGATCGCGATCGAGTTTTGCGGTCTTTGCCACTCGGATGTTCATGCGACACGTGGTGAATGGCGTTTGCCACCCTATCCGCTGGTCCCGGGCCACGAGATCGTTGGCCGGGTTACCCGAGTCGGCGCCGCAGTGCAGGGTTTCGTTCCTGGTGACCGTGTCGGCGTTGGCTGCCTGGTGGATTCCTGCCGCGAATGCGAGAGCTGCCTGGAAGGACTGGAGCAGTACTGCGAGCGGGGCAATGTTGGCACGTACGGAGTTCCGGACCCGCGCAATGGCGGCGCAATCACGCAGGGCGGATATTCGACGTCGGTGGTGGTTGACCGGCGCTTCGTGCTGCGCATCCCTGAAGCCCTGGACGCCGCGGCCGCCGCTCCGCTGTTGTGCGCCGGAATCACCACTTATTCGCCGTTGAGGTATTTCGACGTCGAAGCGGGAGATTCGGTGGGAGTGGTGGGGCTTGGCGGCTTGGGCCACATGGCCGTCAAGATCGCCAAGGCCATGGGCGCGGAGGTAACTGTGTTTACCACTTCTGAAGCGAAGTTCGGCGCCGCACGGGAATTGGGAGCGGACCACGTGGTGTTCTCGAAGGACCCCGAGGCCATGGCGGGTGCCAACCGCAGCATCGATGTCATGATTGACACCGTCGCCGCGCCACACGACCTCAACCCCTACTTCCGCACGCTGCGGCTTGATGGAGCACTTTTCCAGCTTGGACTGCCGGGTGAAGACATGCCGCCCGTCAGCCCGGGGCTCCTGATACGCCGTCGATTGGCCTATACAGGTTCGCTGATTGGCGGGATCGGGGAAACCCAGGAGATGCTCGACTTCTGCGCCGCGCATGGAGTTGCCAGCGACATTGAGATCGTAGGCGCCGAACAGCTCAATGAAGCGTACGACCGCATGGTGGCCGGGGACGTAAAGTACCGTTTCGTGCTGGACACCGCAACACTTCAGGAACCGTCAGAAAGGGCAGATGCATGAGCACGCTGTTCACCAAGATCATCAATGGGGAAATCCCAGGCCGCTTCGTCTGGAAGGACGAGGACGTTGTGGCTTTCCTGACCATCGCCCCGATCACGCCGGGCCACACGCTGGTGGTGCCTCGTGAGGAAGTGGATTCCTGGACGCACGCCAGCCCGGAGCTGTTGGCCAAGGTTATGGACGTTGCCCAGAGCATCGGCAAGGTCCAGGAAGAGCTCTTCAGTGCCAAGCGCGTGGGCGTCCTGATGGAAGGCTTCGAGGTTGAGCACTTGCACGTGCACATCTGGCCCGCCTATTCAATGGCGGACTTTGAGGTGCACAACGTGGACCATAACCCGGATCCTGCGGTCATGGATGCCACGGCCGTGAAGCTCCGCGCTGCCTTGCGGGCTGCCGGCCACGAAAGCTTCGTGCCCGAGGACTGAGCGTTCCAGACAAGTTAACCCGGCGGTGCTGAATCAGCACCGCCGGGTTGCTTTTAAGTCGGACCTAAGCAGGCGGCCGGACCTAGGCAGGCGCCAAGGCCTGGTTGAGGACCGTTCGGATTCGCTTCTCGGAGACCGAGTAGGCCGTACCCAATTCGACGGCGAAGAGGCTGACACGCAGTTCCTCGATCATCCAGCGCACCCGGGTTAACTCCGCCCCTGCCCGGCGTCCAGCGTGCAACGCTGACACAGCGTCGTCGTAGTCATCCTCCAGCGCCTGAACGATTGCCATATTCAGTCCATCGCGTTGCACGTTGCCCGGGAGCTTCTCCAGCCGCTTCTCGATCGCTTGCAGGTACCGCGGGAGCTGGCTCAGCTGCGCGTAGCCCGTCTGTGCCACAAAGCCCGGAAAGACCAACTGTTCCAGTTGGCTCTTCATGTCATTCAGGGCGCTGATGAGGGGCAGGCTGGCACTGGACTTCAGCTGCTTCTGGATCCTGCGCGTGCTCGCCAGGATGCGTTCGACGACGGCTGTCACCGTAAATACCGTATCTATCAGCTCAGCGCGGACTACTTCATACAACGCATCAAAGGCTTCTTTATCCCAAGGAAGTGCCTCTGGCGTCAGTTTGTCGATGGCGGCGAGGGCGCAGTCTGCGATCAGGGCACTGACGGAGCCGTGTGGGTTTTGGCTGAACGTCAGCTTCTCCGTATTGCTCAGATGCTCCAGCACGTATCGGTCCGGGGCGGGGATTCGCAGTGCCAGGAGCCGGATCACCCCACCACGCATGGCAGCTTCCTGCTCTTGCCGGGTTTGGAAGACGCGGAGGGCTACAGATGTACCCTCATCCACGATCGCCGGGAAGCCGGTGACGGCGTGTCCCTTGACCGTTCGGGTGACTTGGCGCTCCACGGTCCCGAAATCCCACTCGGTGATCCCAGTGCGTTCGGCAACAACTCCAGGAGCAGGGGAGGCGTCGGGGTGCACGCCATGATGTGCATCAGGGCTCAACCTGGCGCCGGCCGCCGAACTTGACCCGCCTTCTGAACTGGCCCCGGCCGCTTTTCCGTTTGACGCGCCCGGCCTTCCGGTTCCTTTGCCACCCTTGCCCGGGGCCGTCGTCGCTGGTGTCGCGCCGAGCGACTCTGCGATTGCCCGACGAGTCGCCGGGGCCAGCTTTTCCTGCAGTTGTGGCAGGTCCTTGCCTTCATCGAGGACCTTGCCCTTGCTGTCCACCACCTTGAAGCTCACCCGAAGGTGGGGAGGCACTGCCTCCCAATTCCATGATCCCGGTGGGATGACGTGCCCGCGAAGTCGGCGAAGAACCAGCTCCAAGGATGGCTCGAGCTCGTCCGTGGCGGGGTCGAAGTCCTTTTCCAAGGCTGCGGTAGCCTGGCGGGCAACGTCAGGTGCAGGCACAAAGTTCTTCCGGACCTGCTTCGGGAGGGATTTGATGAGCGCCGTGACCAGCTCCACGCGTTGTCCCGGAATCTGCCACCGGAATGGTGCATCGTCCAATTGGTTCAGGAATAACACCGGAACCTCTGCGGTGACGCCGTCGGAGGGATTCGGAGCAGACCCGGGAGCTACCGGATGGAACTCATAGCTCAGGGGGAGTTCGAAGCCCTTGTGCAGCCACGTCTTGGGGTAGGCGGAATCATCCAGGGCCTCGGCGTCCTCGCTCATCAACAGCGATTGGTCGAAGTCCAGCAGCGCAGGATCCGCTTGGCGGGCCTCCTTCCACCATTTGTCGAAATGCCTTTCAGACACGACGTCCTTGCCCACCCGGGCGTCATAGAACTCGAAGAGCGTCTGGTCATCCACCAGAATGTCCCGCCGGCGCATTCTGGTCTCAAGCTCCTCAATCTCCTGCAGGAGCGCGCGATTGCGGTGGAAGAACTTGTGGTGGGTCTTCCACTCGCCCTCCACCAGCGCGTGGCGGATGAAGAGTTCACGGGACAATTCCGGATCGATGCGGCCGTAGTTGACCCGCCGGTTTGGGATGATTGGCACGCCGTACAGCGTGACTTTCTCGTGGGCCATCACAGAGCCCTGCCGTGCGGACCAATGGGGCTCGCTGTAGGAGCGCTTCACGAGGTCCGGGGCTACCTGCTCCACCCACAAAGGATCGAACCTGGCAGCTACCCGTGCCCACAAGCGGCTCGTTTCCACCAGCTCGGCGGCCATGACGAATGCAGGAGATTTCTTGAACAGGGCAGAGCCGGGGAAGATCGCGAAGCGGCTGCCGCGGGCGCCCGCGTATTCCCGCTTGCGCTCATCAAGGAGGCCGATGTGGCTCAGCAGGCCTGACAGCAGGCTGATGTGGATCCCCTCGTGGTTGCCTACGGGGTCAGCTTCACGCTTATTGTCCAGCGTGATGCCCAGGGGCTTGGCGAGTTGGCGAAGCTGGGTGAAAAGGTCCTGCCACTCACGGACGCGAAGATAGTTGATGAACTCGTTACGGCACAGTCGCCGGAACTGTGTGGAGGACAACTCGCGTTGCTTCTCCTGGACGTAGTTCCACAGGTTGAGGAAGCCGGTGAAGTCCGAGTTCTCGTCCCGGAACCGCGCGTGTTTCTCCGAGGCGAGCTGCTGCTTGTCGGTCGGCCTTTCGCGTGGATCCTGGATGGTAAGGGCTGCCGCCAGGATCATGACTTCGCGGACACACCCGCGCTTTCCGGCTTCGACAATCATGCGGCCGAGCCGGGGGTCCACCGGCAGTTGGGCAAGCTTCTGCCCGACGGCGGTCAGGCCACTGCCGCCCGGACGGTTACCGCGGGGATCTTTGGACGCAGGCGTGCCCGTTGTCGCCGGGCTGAGGGCGCCCAGTTCGCGCAGTAGGGTGACGCCGTCGTTAATGGCGCGGGAATCAGGCGGTTCCACGAACGGGAAGTTCTCAACGTCTTTGGGACCGCGGGCAACACCCATGGCCGTCATCTGGAGAATAACGGCGGCAAGGTTGGTCCGCAGGATCTCCGGGTCCGTGAACTGCGGGCGGGACTCAAAGTCCTCTTCGGAGTAGAGGCGGATGGCAATACCCTCGGACACGCGGCCACAACGCCCGGACCGCTGGTTCGCCGAGGCTTGGGACACGCGTTCGATCGGTAGCCGTTGGACCTTGGTCCGGTGCGAGTACCGCGAGATGCGGGCCGTGCCGGTATCGATCACGTATTTGATGCCGGGGACAGTCAGCGAGGTTTCCGCGACGTTCGTGGCGAGGATGATGCGCCGCTTTCCACCGGGATTGAAGACCCGATGCTGCTCCTGCAGGCTCAACCTGGCAAAGAGAGGCAGGACTTCAGTGCCGGCGAGGCGTCGGTTGGTCTGTATGCGGCCATTGATGGCCTCGGCGGCGTCGCGGATTTCGCGCTCGCCGGAGAAGAAAACGAGGATGTCGCCAGGTGCTTCCTTGGCCAGCTCATCCACGGCGTCACAGACTGCATCCAGTGGGTCCCGGTCCTCTTCCAGTTCGTCGTCGGAGCTGTCCTCGTCCGCGCCGGCAGGCTGTGACAAGGGCCGATACCGAATCTCTACCGGGTAGGTGCGGCCGGAAACCTCGATGATGGGCGCGGGGGATTCCTCCGTGCCGAAGTGCTTTGCGAAGCGTTCAGGATCGATGGTGGCCGAGGTGATGATAATTTTCAGGTCGGGCCGCTGGGGCAGGATCCGCTTGAGATATCCCAGGATGAAGTCGATGTTGAGGCTGCGCTCGTGGGCCTCGTCAATGATGATGGCGCTGTACCTTCGCAGGAGCTTGTCCCGTTGGATCTCGGCAAGGAGGATGCCATCGGTCATGAGCTTGATTTTGGTTGATGCGCTGACCTCCCCAGTGAAACGGACCTGGAAGCCGACTTCCTGGCCAATCTCGACGTCCAGCTCCGACGCTATGCGCTCTGCAACGGTCCGGGCCGCCAGTCGGCGTGGCTGCGTGTGGCCGACCAGGCCTTTATCGCCCAAGCCGAGTTCCAAGCACATCTTGGGGATCTGGGTGGTTTTGCCCGAGCCGGTTTCGCCGGCAATGATGGTCACCTGGTTTGCGGCGATCGCCGCCATCAGATCCTCGCGGCGCTCGGATACCGGCAGCTCAGCGGGGTAGGAAATATGAAGTGTCATGGCTGCTGCCAGTCTACTGTGGCTTCTCGCCAACGTCCGCTGTCCCCGTCACATGTCAGGCAGGCCCGGCAGTCCTTCAACAGCAGCGCTGGAAGCGGGGCGCATAGGGACGCCCGTCGTTCAGGAAATCCTGATGAATTCCGTGAAGGACGGGCGTCGGTGGGATGGGCCGTTGCTGAGTGCTTCCAGTGCGCTGCCGGTGGCGGCTAGTAGATACGTGGATTCCAATACGGCGTGCTGGGAGCATCAAAGGCGCTCCAAGGCTCCTTGGAGTTGACGGGCGGGTTGTGGCCGCGGCCGTCCTTCAAGAGGGCGCCCAAGGTGGCGGCGACAGCAGTGACTAGGACGATGAAGAGGATGATTCCGAAGATTTCCATGCCTCCATCCTTCTCCGGGGGACATCCAGGAAACAGTGGCAGAAATGCCCCATTTAGACAATTTTCTGCCACACTGGAGATATGTTGAAGTCAGTAGCCGTGATAGTTGTCCCCAACTTCTCGATCTTCGAGTTCGGTACGGCCTTTGAGGTCTTCGGAATCGATAGATCTGACCGTGGCGCAGGCGTACCTGCTTTCGACTTCAGGGTGTGCGCGCCGGAACCGGGGGACATTCGAATGAAGTCCGGGCTCTCGTTGCACGTCGACCTTGGACTGGAGGCTGCTGCTGATGCTGACCTCGTCATCATGGCGCCCTTCGGGAGGGACCAGGAGGTCCCCGAATCTGTCATGGATGCACTCCGGGCGGCTCACGCCCGCGGCGCGTGGGTGATGTCCATCTGCTCCGGCGCTTACGCGTTGGCCCGGGCCGGCCTGCTTGATGGCCGGCGATGCACCACCCATTGGCACTACTCGCAGGATCTGGCGAGCCGCTACCCGGCAGTGGTAGTGGATGAGAATGTCCTCTATGTACAGGATGGAACCATCATTACCAGCGCAGGAACTGCCGCCGGAATTGATGCCTGCCTCCATCTTGTCCGTGTAGAGCTGGGAGCCAACGTAGCTGCCGCGATCGCGCGCGACATGGTAGTCCCGCCACATCGCGACGGCGGCCAAGCCCAGTTCATAGACCGGCCAATGCCGCGCTGTGGGTCAGCGCCCATGGAGGAACTCCTGCGGTGGATGGTTGAACACCTCGACGAAGAACACAGTGTCAACGAGTTAGCTGGCCGGTTGCACATGTCGCCCAGAACATTCGCACGCCGCTTCAGGGCGGAAACAGGGACTACACCTGCGGCTTGGTTGAACTCCCAGCGTGTGCTCCGGGCGCAGGAACTGTTGGAGTCCACGGAGCTCAATATCGATGAGATTGCCCGCGAAGCAGGGTTCGGGCATTCCGTTCTGCTGCGCCACCACTTCACCAAGGTGCTGGATACGAGTCCGCAGAGTTACCGGAGGGCCTTCCGTGGGCAATTGGCCGAGGCGATCTAGCGGCGGACCCCCAGGCGGCCGCGGGATTCGGAGCCTTCAGCCTTGGCGCATTCCACCAGCTCCTGCCAGGGTCCTGTGACGGCGCGCTCGGGCAACGTCGCCCGCCGTTGGCCTGCCCTGATGGAGTACATGAAGCGATCCGGTTCGTTCGCCGTCCTGGCGTGGTTCTTTGCCTCGTCCCAGGGGCATGCCTCAACGATCGGCAGCCAGCGCTCTTTTTCATCGTCAGAAACTGCCTCCACGCTCCAGACGCGTGTCATTGCGGCTATGCCCCCACTGCGTTGGACCGTGATTTTCATGACCGGCTGCTTCTCGTTCGACGTGTTGGCCTAGCCAACGACGGCGGGACGGCCCGTGGCCGGACGGTCCCGCCGGCTGGTCTAAACCTTGACCTTCACAGTCTCCCACGCCTTAAGGACGGCGTCATGCTCTACGGAACCAACTCCAAAAAGTTCTTCAGCTGTAGCCGCAGTGGTCTTGGCGAACTTGCCAAAGGTGCAAGCTGGCGGAAGTGACCCTCCAGTGAGCGTCCCGTACCAGATCTGCCCCGGCACACCCCAAGCGTTGCCGCCCAACTCGGAGGCAACAAGGTAGAACGCCCTGTTGGGGATGCCCGAATTGATGTGCACTCCGCCATTGTCCGCACTGGTCCGAACGTACGTGTCCATGGAGTCAGGTTGCGGGTCCTTACCCAGAAGGTCGTCATCGTAGGCGGTACCCGGGGCCTTCATCGAGCGCAAGGCCACACCTTGGACCTTGTCGGTAAAAAGGCCCTCGCCGATCAGCCAGCTTGCTTGCTCGGTGCTTTCCTGCTTCAGGTACTGCTCCACGAGCACCCCGAAGACGTCCGACATGGACTCGTTCAGGGCTCCGGCCTGGTTACGGTAATTGAGCCCAGCAGTAAATTGAGTGACGCCGTGGGCCAGCTCGTGGCCGATTACGCTGACGGACTTGGTGAAGCGCTGGAAAATCTCACCATCGCCATCCCCAAAGACCATCTGGTTCCCATCCCAAAAGGCATTGTCGTACAGATTGCCGTAGTGAACGGTCGCGTCCAGTGCCAGGCCGGCACCATCGATGGAATCCCGGCCGAAGATCTCTGCATAGAGTCGGTGCGTGCTGCCCAGGCCGTCATAGGCCTCGTCGGCAGCGGCGTCCCCAGTAGGGGCAGTGCCTTCCTTACGGACCACCCTGCCGGGCAGGTTTTCGGAGGTATCGGCGTCGTAGATGGTGCGCTTGGGTGGGCCCGGCTTGGCCGCCAGGGCGCTTGGTGACACCGCGGGGGCCGGGGACGCGCGGACCGCCTGAAGATCCTTAATATGCAGGAGCGACTCCTTCGCGGCACGGGCAACAGCCCATAACCGTGGTTCGCTCTGGGCAGCAATCCTTCGCAGCATGTAAGGCGGAATGATCGAACACTTCACGGTAACCCCTCTTGGCTCTTGGCGACTGGCAGTTGTGATCAGCCTAGGAGTGGGGGATGACAATTTTGGGGTGTGCGCCCGGCAAGCCCCGAACTGATAGTGGCAACCCGGGTTGCGGAAGATGGCCAGCCCCGGGTTATGCAGTTGCGGGAGGGGGTCATGGGACAACGTGTATGGATGGAATGCAAAAAATACCCCGCCAGTTGGACTGGCGGGGTATCCGTATGTGCCCTCGATAGGATTCGAACCTACGGCCTTCTGCTCCGGAGGCAGACGCTCTATCCCCTGAGCTACGAGGGCATCCGGGGTTCCCTCCGTTGCCGGTGGGACGTCCTAGAGCTTAGCAGCCACTGAGCCCTAAAAGAAAACGCGGCGCGGGTCCAAGCACAATGCACTCTTGAGCGCCGTGCACCACAAGGCGGGGCGGGTAGCGCCAGGCCGGTACCCTGCGGGTCAGTACCCTGCGAACGAGTCAACATGTACCCGCCGCGCGCCTGCGCCGCGTGCTGCGGCACGCAGGGAGTCCACGCTCGCCGGGGAACCAGAGACGTATACCTCGCGGTCTGCGATGTCCGGTACCAGTTCCTTGAGGCGCTGCGCGTCGATCCTGGAGGTTCCGGCGTCGTGCATGAAATCCGGGGGAGTGGAGCCGTCCGCGAGCCGGGCGATGACCTTCACCCCGGATTCCTCCAATTGCTCACAGGCGGCGAGTTCGCTGCGCCCTGCGGCAAGGTACAGGACCACGGTGTCCCGGGTGGCGGCGTCGGACGCAAGGTGGGAAAGAAACGGCGTGATTCCGATACCAGCAGCTATCAGCAGGACCGGCTTGGCGGCGTCGCGCGGGAGCACGAAGTCTCCGCCCACCGCAGTGGCGGAAATCGTGTCACCAGGCTTCAACGCCAACAGGGTCTTCTTGGCAGTGGACAATGGCTCGGCAGTTCCAACGCCGAAAGTTACTTCCGGAGCGCCGGGGGCGCTGGTGATGCTAAAGACGCGGCGGCGGCCCTTCCCGTCGGATCCTGAATGCGGCAGGTTCAGCTCCATGAATTGACCGGCTGTGAAGCGGACAGGGCGCTTTGGCTCGAACCGGAACTCCCTGGTACCCGGCGTGAGGGCACGGGATCCTTTGAACGCCAGCTCCACGCGGCCTCGCTGGCCGAGGAAGAAAGCGATGAGGTTGCCCACCAAGAGCGCGAGCTCAGGGGAATTGGCCACGAAGCCGAGGTTGTACGGAACCGCAAAGACAACGCCTACGACGCCGGCAAGCGCCAGTTGCTGCCAGCGGCGGGGAGGGAGTGTGAGCGGCTCGGTAAGCATGAAACCCACGAAGAAGAGCAGGGGGCGCTGGGCCAACGGCTGCCACAGGGCCTGGCCGAACGTCATGCCGCGGCCCAACAATTCCACACAGACGATACTTGTGGCCATCAGGAGGAAAACTGTGGCCATGAGTATTTTTCGGGTGCGGTAAAGGACCGCAAGCACCCCTGGAACAAGGAGCCACAACATGGCGGGCGTTGCTGCCCACCACGTGGCTATGTTCAGTCCAGTCAGGCCCGTGATGAAAGCGCCCGCGGCAGCCGGGTTGAAAACGTGGCGCCCACGGAAAGCCAATGCGTACTTGGAAGCGCTGGCCAGGACGCAAGCCAGCGCAACACCCACCATGTCGGTGGGGACGAACGTGGGCCAGAACAGGAAATACAGGAGCAAACCGGTAATGAGTGAAGACTCCGAATGCGGTGTGGTCCTGAAAACGACGGCAAGCAGACGGTTTGACGCATAGGTCACGCCCAGGCACAGGCAAAGGTGAACCAGCATCTGTGGCAGGCCAAACGTCAGCCACCCCAGGACGTTCAAAAGCAGGCTGTAGCCCGCCAGCACACCGAGCACCCACAAAATCAAGCGGTACATCGTGAACCGGCCCAACCAGGTGTCCAATCCCGACTTCATGGCATTCATGTGAACAGTCTCCCCTCAAAGCCAGCCGAAAATGTGGCTGTACCATCCGAAAACACCCGCAGCCACGAAAAGTCGAACTCAGCCTCAAGGAGGGCGGGCTCCACCATGAAGAGAGCCGTGGCCAGCGCATCGGCCACCATCGCGCTCGCAGCCATGGTCCAGGTGGCGACTGTGGTTTGAATGGGTTGCCCGGTGATTCCATCCAGTACGTGGTGCAGTCCGTCGCCCCAGGTCCGGCGGTTGGAAGCAGAAGCGCAGAGGGCGGAATTATCCAACTCCACAGTGCCGATTGCCTGCTTCGGGTTGTACGGATGTTCCAAGGCCACAGTCACGGGCAGGCTTCCCGCATGCAGCAAGTCACCGCTGCCATCCACAAGGAAGTCCAGATGGCCGGCGGAACGGAGGACTTCACCGATCAGGTCCACCAGCTGTCCTTTTCCTGCGGCGCCAACGTCCAGTACCAAAGGAACCTTGGCCGATACCGTGGCCCCCGACCATTCAAGGACGTCTTCCCACTTGGCCGCACCCTCCGGGCTGCCTGAAGGAATCAAGGTGTAGCTGGAGTCATAACCAAGGCGGTTCAAGCTACTGCCGATCAGGGGTGTCATGGACCCATTACTGAGCCGGTACAGCGTTTCGTAGACGTCGTGGAGGGCCACAGCGTGCCCGGGCAGGGAAATCCGCCCTGGCCCGCGCTGCAGTTTGGACACCAGGGAATCGGACCTGAACCGCGAATAGGTTTGGTCGTAATCAGCCACGGTTGCAAGCACTTGGCGCTGAACATCCGGCGCCAGAATCGCCGACGTGGAAATCTCCCAGTGCGTACCGATCCCTTCGAAGCTGAAGATGCTCCAGCCCGGGTGCGGCATGGCTGCTACTTTGCCTGGGACTTGATCTGTTCCACGGCTTCGTTGAAGCCGCCAGAGGTCAGGGATGAGCCGGCCACCTTGGAAACGTTGAGTTCGTCGATGTCTTTGCCGACGATCTGCGCCGCGATACCGCTGGCGAACTCGCCTTGGAACTTTTTCGTGTTTGGGTTGGACGGGTGAACGGTGATGTTCACGGCCGATACCTTGTCCCCGGCCAGCGTGAGCTCAACTCCAACTGTCTCCTGGCCGTTCGGCGATGTGTACGTTCCGTCTGCGCTGTATGTGCCGTCCTTATACGTTGAGCTACCGTTTCCAGCCGAAGCGGATGAAGAGGGACTGCCCGTCGAGGCCTGACCGCCATTCTGGGTAGCGGGCGACTGGGTTGAAGGGGCTTGCGTTGCCGGGGCGCAGGCAGCTGCCGTCCCGATGATGGAGACGCTGGCGAAGCCGACGTAGAGGCTCTTGCGGAGTGGCGTAGTCACGTTCTGCTCGTTTCAACTGGACAAGATGTGGTCAACGGATGGTTGCGGTCCCTGGATGACCGCTAAAGCCACCTCTTACGTCTTCACAACGTTGAAATCAGCGTAATGGTTCAGCCTGTGGGCGCCGCCAGCCGTTTATGTGTATCCGCTGTGTCCAACATATCCACATATACGAGCCTTAATTCCTCGAGTTCGCAGGCCCCCGGTAGGCTGGATACGTGACTCCCGAAGAACTCTCTGCTGCCATATCCACCTGCCTTAAGGACGCCGTCTCTGCCGGCGAAATCGCCTTGGCGGAATCCGCTGTCCCCGGCGAAGTCCGGGTGGAGCGCCCCAAGAACAGGGACCACGGAGACTGGGCCACCAATATCGCCCTCCAATTGGCTAAGCAGGCCGGCACGAATCCGCGCGAGTTCGCGGGGATCCTTAGCAATCGCCTGCAGGAAATCCCCGGCGTGACCGGGGTGGAAATCGCAGGCCCCGGCTTCCTGAACATCACCGTTGATGCTGCCACGGCAGGCGCGCTCGCCAAAGCGATCGTTGAGGCGGGCTCGGCGTACGGGACCAACCGGGCGCTCGCGGGCCATGTAGTAAACATGGAATTCGTTTCTGCCAATCCCACCGGTCCCCTTCATATCGGCCATACCCGGTGGGCCGCGCTCGGCGACGCGATTGCGCGTGTACTCCGGGCTTCCGGTGCCGATGTCACTGCCGAGTACTACATCAACGACGCCGGTTCGCAGATGAACGTGTTTGCCAACTCCGTACTCTCCCGGCTCCATGGCCGGGGCGTCCCCGAGGGCGGCTACCCCGGTGAGTACATTCGCGAACTCGGCGATGAAGTGCTCAGGGCCCACCCGGACATCCACGAACTGACGGACGAGGCTGCGCTGCCAGTCATCCGTGCTGCTGCCTACGAGGCACAAATGGCGGATATCAAGGCAACGCTGGCAGATTTCGGTGTGGAGTTCGACGTCTTCTTCTCAGAGAAGGAACTGCACGACGCCGGTGCCATCGAATCTGCCGTTGCCCGCCTACGCGAACAAGGCCACGTGTTCGACGACGGCGGTGCGGTTTGGTTGCGCACCACCGACTTCGGCGATGACAAAGACCGCGTCATGATCCGCGCCAACGGCGAACCGACATACTTCGCTGCCGATGCCGCGTACTACCTCTCCAAGAAGGACCGCGGTTTCACCGAGAAGATTTACCTACTCGGTGCCGACCACCACGGTTACATCAACCGCCTGAAGGCCATTGCGGCGTGCGCGGGCGACGATCCCGAAGTGAACATCGAGGTCCTCATCGGACAATTAGTGTCCGTCAACGGCGCCAAGTTGTCCAAGCGTGCGGGCAACATCATCGAACTCAAGGACCTCATTTCCTGGCTGGGCAAGGATGCAGTGCGCTACTCCCTGGCGCGGTTCCCGGCTGATTCGCCTCTAACGCTGGATCCGGAGCTGCTCAAGAAGAACAGCAACGAGAACCCCGTGTTCTACGTCCAATACGCCCATGCCCGCTCCAGGGGAACCGCGCGCAATGCCGCCGAGGCTGGCGTGGACCGTTCCGTGTTCGACGCATCACTTCTGGATCACGCGACGGAGAACGAGCTTCTCTCCTACCTAGGCAGTTACCCCTCCATCGTGGCCAAAGCCGCCGAGCTCCGCGAACCGCACCGCGTGGCACGCCACCTTGAAGTCATCGCCGGCGCCTACCACCGCTGGTACGACGCCTGCCGTGTCTCGCCGCAGGGCGAAGAGCCTGTCCAGGACGTCAACCGCACGCGACTGTGGCTCAACGACGCCACCAGCCAGGTGCTTGCCAATGGACTCGGACTGCTGGGCGTTTCAGCCCCGGAACGGATGTAGAGCCATGAACACGAACGCTTCGCCGCTGGCCCCTGGGTGGTTGGCTGTCCCTGAAGACCTCAACGCACTGCAGTCGCCCATGTGGGCTGCCGGAGTGGAGAAGAACGATGCCGGTGAGGTCACCATTGATGGTATTTCCGTCAGTGACCTGAAGGAACAATTCGGCACGCCCCTCTTCGTGATGAGTGAAACTGACTTCCGGTCCCGTGCACGTGCCTTCAAGGACGCCTTCGACGACGCTTTCGCAGACATCTGCGGGGGAGTGGACGTCTACTACGCAGGCAAGTCCTTCTTATGCACGGCCGTGGCCAGTTGGGTGGCCGAGGAAGGCCTGCGCCTGGACACGTGCTCAGGCGGCGAACTTGCCGTTGCAGCCCGCGCAGGAATCGACGGCGCCAACCTCGGTCTGCACGGCAACAACAAGTCCGATGCCGAGATCACCCGCGCGCTGGACATGAAGCTGGGCAGGATCGTGGTGGATAGCCTCGACGAGTTGGAACGTGTGGCGAAAATCGCATCGAGCCGCGGCGAAACGGCCAAGGTGATGCTGCGCCTGACCCCCGGTGTCCACGCCCATACGCACGAGTTCATCGCCACAGCACATGAGGACCAGAAGTTCGGGCTCTCCATGGCTGAGGACTCCACCGAAGAAGCCGGATTGTCCGCCGCCGAAGAAGCCGTAGCTGCAGCGACGTCCTACCCGAGCGTGGAGCTTCTGGGCCTGCACTGCCACATCGGCTCACAGATTTTTGAGCCGGACGGCTTCGAGCTGGCAGCAGAGAAGCTCCTGGGCTTCCTCGCCGTCATGCAGGCCAAGTACTCCATCGTCCTGCCGGAATTGGACCTCGGAGGTGGATACGGCATCGCCTACACCCCGGTGGACACGCCGCGCCCGCCAGCCGAGATCGCGCAGGCGATGGCCGCCGTCGTACGGTCCAAGTGCGCCGAGTTGGGCATCACATCACCGCGTATTTCCATCGAACCTGGCCGCGCCATTGTTGGCAGCAGCACGTTCACCTTGTACGAGGTCGGTACGCTGAAAACGGTCCGCGTAGACGCACCCGGTGAAGCCGAAGGGCAAGAGAACGTTACGTATCCGCGTCGCTATGTGTCGGTAGATGGCGGAATGAGCGACAACGCCCGTCCGGTGCTTTACGACGCGGATTATTCGGCGATTTTGGCGTCCCGTGACTCCGACGCAGCTCCGCAGCTGTCCCGCGTAGTGGGCAAACATTGCGAGAGCGGCGACATAGTTGTTAGAGATGTATATCTGCCCGCGGATGTGGCAGCCGGTGATTTGCTCGCAGTACCGGGTACCGGCGCCTATTGCTGGGCCCTCTCAAGCAACTACAACTACCTGGCCCGGCCTGGCGTTGTCGCTGTGCGCGACGGAGCCGCCAGGCTTATTGTCCGCGGGGAAACCGAAGAAGATCTCTTGAACCGCGACATGGGAGTGGCGAATGTCTGAAGTGCGAACCCTGAAGGTGGCCCTGCTGGGCTGTGGCAACGTTGGGGCCCAGGTCGCGCGGATTCTTATTGACGACGCCGAGGCATTGGCTGCACGCAGCGGTGCCCGTCTGGAGCTTTCCGGTATTGCTGTTCGCAATATCGATTCCCCCCGCGACGTCGAACTGCCGCGTGAACTCTTTACCACGGACGCCGAGACCCTGGTTAAGGACGCAGACCTCGTCATCGAGCTCATGGGCGGGATCGAACCCGCGCGTACGCTTATTGTCACCGCCATCCAGAATGGTGCATGCGTTGTCACCGGCAACAAGGCATTGCTCGCCCAGGACGGCCCCACTCTTTATGAAGAGGCTGACAAAGCTGGAGTCCAGCTGTCCTATGAAGCCGCGGTGGCCGGTGCCATTCCCATCCTGCGTCCGATTCGCGACAGCCTCTCCGGGGACCGCATCACCCGCGTGCTCGGCATCGTCAACGGAACCACCAACTTCATCCTTGACCAGATGGACAGCACCGGTGCCCAATTCGCGGACGCCCTCGCTGAAGCGCAGCGCCTGGGCTATGCAGAGGCTGACCCTACGGCAGACGTCGAAGGCCATGACGCAGCTGCCAAGGCCGCAATCCTGGCATCACTGTCCTTCCACACCCGCTTCTCCTTGGACGATGTCTACTGCGAAGGGATCACCAAGGTCAGCGCCGCCGACATCGCCTCGGCCAAGGAAGCCGGCTTCGTCATCAAGCTGCTCGCGATCGCCGAGAAGATCGACAATTCAGAAAGCGGCATTTCGGTACGCGTGCACCCGACGCTCCTGCCCCGCGAACACCCGCTGGCCGCCGTCCGCGGTGCCTTCAACGCCGTCTTCATCGAGGCCGAAAACGCCGGTGAGCTGATGTTCTACGGCCAGGGTGCCGGCGGTACCCCGACGGCGTCTGCCGTGCTCGGTGACCTCGTCTCCGCTGCCCGGCGCTTGGTCCTGGGTGGTCCAGGCCGAACGGAAACAACTACCGGGCACGTTCCGGCACTGTCCATTGACGCTTCCAACACCAGCTATTACATCGGTCTGGACGTAGCGGACCAAGCTGGAGTGTTGGCTCGCATCGCCCACATTTTTGCGGAGAACGGCGTATCCATCGAAATCATGCGTCAAACGATCCACCGCGATTCTGCCTCGAATGTTGAGTCGGCTGAGCTGAAAATCGTGACGCACCGTGCATCCGAAGCTGCACTCGCAGCAACCGTCGAGGCCGTGAAGGGCTTGGACGTCATCAATTCTGTGACATCCGTACTGCGGGTAGAAGGGGTCTAAGTGGCTCACCAATGGCGCGGAGTAATCCGCGAATACGCTGATCGTTTGCCCGTAACGGAAGCCACCAAGGTCATTACACTCGGCGAGGGCGGCACGCCCCTCGTCCACGCCCAGAAGCTTTCCGAGCTGACCGGCTCGCAGGTGTACCTGAAGGTCGAGGGCATGAACCCCACAGGTTCCTTCAAGGACCGCGGCATGACCATGGCCATGACTGCGGCCGTGGAAGCGGGCGCCAAGGCTGTGGTGTGCGCTTCCACCGGTAACACCTCGGCCTCGGCCGCGGCTTACGCAACGGCTGCCGGCCTCAAGTGCGCCGTGCTGGTCCCCGAGGGCAAGATCTCCATGGGCAAGCTCAGCCAGGCGATCGCGCACGGCGCCACGCTGCTGCAGGTTGACGGCAACTTCGACGACTGCCTGGACATCGCCCGCAAGCTTGGCGAGTCCTACCCGGTGTTCCTGGTGAACTCGGTCAACCCTGCACGTATCCAGGGCCAGAAGACCGGTGCCTTCGAGGTTGTGGACTCCCTGGGCGATGCCCCGGACATCCATGTGCTGCCTGTCGGCAACGCCGGCAACATCACTGCCTACTGGAAGGGCTACAAGGAGTACTCTGCTCCCTTCGAGACGGCCAACGGCACACTGCCCGCCGTTTCCACCAAGACGCCGGTCATGTGGGGTTTCCAGGCCGCAGGTGCCGCGCCGTTCGTTGCCGGGCACCCCATCACGGAGCCTGACACCATTGCCACTGCCATCCGCATCGGCAACCCGGCTTCATGGGACACCGCTGTCGCTGCCCGCGACGAATCCGGCGGCCTGATCGAAGCTGTCACGGACGAGGAAATCCTGGACGCCCACCGCTGGCTCTCTTCCAAGGAAGGCGTCTTCGTTGAGCCGGGCTCTGCTGCGGGTGTGGCAGGCCTTATCAAGAAGCACGCTGCTGGTGAAGTTCCTTCCGGCAAGACCATCGTCATCACTGTTACCGGCCACGGACTCAAGGACCCCCAATGGGCTCTCCGTACGGAGGACGGTAGCGACGTCCAGCCGGTCAAGGTTTCCAACGACGTCGTTACCGTTGCCGCGGAACTGGGACTGGAAGAAAAGTAAGAGTGGAACAAACGCAGCCCACCGCGACCGATCGTGAATTCGTCGCGGCAGGCCAGCGGCTGACCGTCAAGGTCCCTGGTACGAGCGCCAACCTGGGTCCCGGCTACGACAGCCTCGGCTTGGCCCTGTCCATTTACGACACCTTGACGGTGGAAACGCTCACCACCGGAGAGCTCGAATTCGAGCTCTCCGGTGAGGGCGCCGATACCCTTCCCCGCGACTCCAGCCATTTGGTGGTCCGTGCGATCGACCTCGCCTTGGACCGATTGGGTTTCAAGCACTCGGGCCTGAGGATCACGGCGGACAACGTCAATCCACATGGACGCGGATTGGGTTCCTCGGCCTCTGCAGTCGTGGCGGCCGTTACGGCTGCCAATGCTTTGGTTCCGAAAGAGGCACAGCGGGATCTCGACTGGATCCTTCAACTGACCAGCGAAATGGAAGGCCACCCGGACAACGTCGCCCCCGCGATTTTCGGCGGACTGGCGCTGTCATGGCAGGACAGCGAGCAGTACAGCAGTACGCGTGCTGAAGTAGCCCGGTCCGTGGTTCCCGTGGTGGCTGTTCCGGATTACGAACTCTCCACCGAAACTGCCCGGGGGCTTTTGCCTGCGTCTGTGGGCCACCACGCTGCTGCAATGAACTCCGGGCGCGCAGCGTTGCTGATCCACGCGCTGACCACCCAGCCGGAATTCCTGCTGCCCGGCACCGAAGACTACCTACACCAGAGCTACCGCGCCGAAGCGATGCGGCCCAGCGCAGACCTCATTGCAGCGCTGCGGACTGCCGGCCACGCCGCAGTGGTTTCCGGTGCTGGTCCTACGGTCATGGTTCTCGCCAACGGGCCCGGCGAGGCCGCAACGGTTGCCGAATTCATCGAGGCCTTCACAGCGGCCAACACACCCAACGTCAGTTGGCGCGTGATGACGCTGGCTGTGGACGTTGAAGGTGCTAGAGTGGAAGTGCACCGGCGGTAAAGCCGCGGGCAGTTCCCTGATTTTGGATCTTGGCGGTTTCGCTGTTCCTTTCGTCAACTGTGCCAACGTCTGGCGGTGCCGTCTCCTTCCGGCCTGTCTCAGGTGCCGCAGAACTCTCTCTGTTCCCTGAATATTCAGTCGGCTGTCCGGGCAACTGGATTCAATGAAGACGATCAGTATCCGGCCCTGTTGGCCACAATCCATCAGGCACGGCCGAAATCACCGGCTGCAGATCTGAACTGCAGCCCAGAACAAATCATCGCGTCCAGCTCTCGCTCTGGACGCCGTCGAGGGGGAAGGATCCTTCGTGACAGAAACCACTGAGCTGGCTTCAGCTGTGGACACAACAACTTCTGCTGCTGAGTCGTCAACAGCAGCAACCACCAAGAGCAGTGGCCTTGCAGGCCTTAAGCTCGCCCAGCTTCAGGCTCTTGCCAGCCAGCTGGGGATCTCGGGCGGGTCCCGTATGCGCAAAGGGGACCTGGTAACCGCCATTTCCGCCCATCGTGCCGGGACCTCTACCGCCAAGGCCCCGGCCAAGGCGTCGTCGAGGGCTGCCACCGCGCCCAAGGAAGCGCCGGCTGCCGAGGTCAAGGTTGCAGAAAGCAGCGCTCCTGCCGCTGAAATAAGCGCCGAAGCGCCGACGCAGGAAGCTCCTCGCGGACGTGGACGTGGCCGAAGCCGCCGCGCCACCAGCGATGGCGTTGTGGCAGCGGCAGACTCTGCTGCGCCGGCTGAAACGCAGACAGCGCCGGTTTCGGAGGCTGAAGCAGCACCGGAGGCCAGCGAAGCCGGCACCGAGCGCCGCCAGCCCCGCACCCGCAATCGCCGTCGCGGCGAGGCGGCTGCAGCTCCGGTCGAAACCGAAGAAGCCCCGGCCGCTGAGCAGCGTGCCGAGCGGACGGAACAGCGTGAGCAGCGTGCTGAGCGGACCGAACAGCGTGCTGAGCGGACCGAACAGCGCGAACAGCGTGCTGAGCGGACCGAACAGCGCGAGCAGCGTGCTGAGCGGACCGAACAGCGTGCTGAGCGGACCGAACAGCGCGAACAGGCTGACTCCGGCGATCAGTCGCAGCGTGAACGTCGTGACTCCCGCGGACGGCGCGAGGACAGCGTCGATACCGAAGAGACTGGCAACCGCCGCAACCGCCGCAACCGTCGTGATCGCAATGATCAGAACGACCGTAGCGACCGCCGCGGTCAGGACAGCCGGGACGGCAACACCCGCAGCGACCGCTTCCGCGATCGCAACGAACGCCGCCGTGGCCGTGCACAGGGACCGGATGTTGACGACATCGAAGTCACCGAAGACGACGTCCTGCTGCCCGTAGCAGGCATCCTGGATGTCCTGGAGAACTACGCGTTCATCCGTACGTCCGGCTACCTCCCGGGAGCAAACGACGTTTACGTTTCCCTGGCGCAGGTCAAGAAGTACAACCTTCGCAAGGGTGACGCCGTAGTTGGTGCCATCCGTGCACCACGCGAAGGTGAAGACCGCAACCAGCAGTCCTCACGCCAGAAGTTCAATGCCCTCGTTCGCGTCACTTCAGTCAACGGTAAGACGCCGGAAGAACTGAAGGACCGCGTCGAGTTCGCCAAACTGGTGCCGCTGTACCCGTCTGAGCGCCTGCGCCTGGAAACGGACCCCAAGAAGATTGGTCCGCGTGTCATCGACCTCGTGGCTCCGATCGGCAAGGGCCAGCGTGGCTTGATCGTCTCCCCGCCGAAGGCAGGCAAGACGCTCATCCTGCAGTCCATCGCCAACGCGATCACAACCAACAACCCTGAGGTCCACCTCATGATGGTGTTGGTTGACGAACGTCCCGAAGAAGTAACGGACATGCAGCGCACCGTCAAGGGCGAGGTCATTGCCTCCACCTTCGATCGTCCCGCAGATGACCACACCACGGTTGCTGAGCTCTCCATTGAACGTGCCAAGCGCCTCGTGGAAATGGGCATGGACGTGGTGGTCCTGCTGGACTCCATGACCCGCCTTGGCCGTGCGTACAACCTGGCAGCACCGGCCTCCGGCCGCATCCTGTCCGGTGGTGTGGACTCCGCAGCCCTGTACCCGCCCAAGCGCTTCTTCGGTGCAGCCCGAAACATCGAGAACGGTGGCTCGCTCACCATCCTGGCAACCGCTCTCGTCGAGACCGGCTCCAAGATGGACGAAGTCATCTTCGAAGAGTTCAAGGGCACTGGCAACATGGAGCTCCGCCTGTCCCGCCAGCTGGCAGACAAGCGCATCTTCCCGGCCGTGGACGTCAACGCATCCGGTACGCGCCGCGAAGAGAACCTGCTCTCGCCTGAAGAAGTCAAGATCATGTGGAAGCTGCGCCGCGTGCTTTCCGGCCTGGAGCAGCAGCAGAGCCTTGAGCTGCTGACCAACAAGATCCGGGAGACGCAGAGCAACGTCGAGTTCCTCATGCAGGTACAGAAGACGACGCTCGGAGCGAAGTCGGACAACGACAAATAGCGTTACGTGGGGTGGGGCCGTCAAGTATTTTTGCCGGCCCCGCCCCTTCGCGTTGCTACGACAGGCCCGATGCCACTCCCGGGCCGGCAAAATTACACGACGGCGGACTCGTCACCTTTGCGTCCAGCCGTCACCTCCCCGGCGCGGGAATTCGTGCGGCCTACGGAATCGTTGGCGCAAATTAGACTTGGATACGAGTCGAAAGAGGTTTGAAAATGTTTGAGTCCGTACAGGGATTGCTTGATGAGCATGCTGCTATCCAGGCGCAGTTGAGCGATCCTGCTGTTTATGCCGATCAGTCTGCGGCCCGGAAGTTGGGGCGGCGTTCTGCCCAGCTCCAGGGCATTGTGGAGGCGTACAACAAATGGCGCGGGCTCAATGATGATTTGGAAGCTGCCAAAGAGATGGCAGACGAAGATCCCGAATTCGCTGCAGAAGTTGTGCAGTTGGAGGAGCAGATTCCTGCGGCACAGGAGCGGCTGCGCCGTTTGTTGATCCCTCGTGATCCGGACGATGCCCGCAACGTGATTCTTGAAGTCAAGGGCGGCGAAGGTGGCGACGAAGCTGCCTTGTTCGCTGGCGACCTTCTGCGGATGTACATGCGTTACGCCGAGTCGCGGGGCTGGAAGACTGAAATGATCTCCGCCACCGAATCCGATCTTGGTGGATACAAAGACGTCGCCGTGGCCATCAAGGGCAACTCCAACGACCCCGCAGAGGGCGTCTTTGCGCGGTTGAAGTTTGAAGGTGGCGTCCACCGCGTGCAGCGCGTTCCGGTGACGGAATCGCAGGGCCGCATCCACACTTCCGCGGCGGGTGTCCTGGTGCTTCCCGAAGTGGACGAACCCGAAGAACTTGAAATCAACCAGAACGACCTCAAGATCGACGTCTACCGGTCCTCCGGTCCCGGTGGCCAGTCCGTGAACACCACCGACTCAGCAGTCCGCATCACCCACTTGCCTACGGGCATCGTGGTGGCCATGCAGAACGAGAAGTCGCAGCTACAAAACCGCGAAGCGGGTATGCGCGTGCTCCGCGCCCGGCTCCTGGCCCACCAGCAGGAACAGATCGACGCCGCCAACTCCGAACAGCGCAAGTCGCAGATCCGTACAATGGACCGCTCGGAGCGCATCCGCACCTACAACTTCCCGGAAAACCGCATTGCGGACCACCGCACGGGCTACAAGGCGTACAACCTCGACGCCGTGATGAATGGTGATCTGGAACCCGTTATCCAGTCGGCGATTGAAGCGGATGAGCAGTCCCGCTTGGACGCCCTCGGCGAATAGCCGAGCACCACGGGTATAGATATGACGTTTTACCCAGGACAGAGCCTCGCGGACGCGGTTCGCGAGGCTACTGCCGTTTTGTCCGACGCCGGTGTCCCCACCCCGCGCGTCGATGCCGAACTTCTTGCGGAGCACCTGTTGGGAGTGGGGCTGGGCCGGTTGCGGGCAATGCTCCTGGGTGATTCCCCCGCCCCTGAAGGCTACGCCGAACTGGTGGCTGAGCGTGCCGGACGCGTACCGCTTCAGCACATCACCGGCGTCGCGTATTTCCGCCACCTTGAGCTGCAGGTGGGGCCGGGTGTGTTTATTCCCCGGCCCGAAACGGAATCCGTTGTCCAGCTTGTCATCGACCACGTCGCCGGCATGTCCCACCCTAAGATCGTGGATCTCGGCACCGGTTCCGGAGCCATTGCCGGTTCAATAGCCCACGAGGTTCCAGGAGCCGAAGTCCATGCAGTGGAATTCAGCATATTTGCCCATGCCTGGGCCAGCAGGAACCTGGAACCGCTGGGAGTCACGTTGATCCAAGGCGATCTCAGGAATGCGCTGCCCGAACTCAACGGCAGCTTCGACGTCGTCGTTTCGAATCCGCCGTACATCCCAGCCGAAGCCATACCAAACGAACCCGAAGTGGCGCTGCACGATCCTCCTGAGGCACTGTACGGTGGGGGAGCTGACGGCATGGAACTCCCGACGGCGGCAGCAGCCTCTGCACGCCGCCTCCTGAAGCCTGGCGGCTACTTCGTCATGGAACACGCGGAAGTCCAGGCCGACTGGATCACCGGCATGTTGCGTCGCGCGGGACGTTGGCAGGACATCACCACGCACTTTGACCTTAACGGCAAGGAACGTGCCACGAGCGCGGTGCTGGCAAACAAGGCTCCTGATGAGTGAAAGAATAGCGCTGTGACCACAACCTACAATTGCACTTCCGATGACCAGCGGGCTGAAGGACTTCAACACGCGCAGCGTGCCATCAGCGAAAAGAAGTGCATCGTGCTGCCCACGGACACCGTATATGGCATCGCAGCAGACGCCTTTTCCCCCTTGGCCGTGACAATGTTGTTGGCTTCCAAGGGACGCAGCCGGCAAATGCCCCCGCCGGTCCTGATTCCACGCATCAATGCCCTGGATGGACTGGCGAGCGATGTGACTGCCGACGCCAGGGCTTTGGCACAGGCGTTCTGGCCAGGTGGCCTGACGCTCATCCTGCATGCCCAGCCGTCCTTGGACTGGGATCTGGGTGATACAAAGGGCACGGTTGCCCTGAGGATGCCCGACGACGAACTCGCCCTTGAGCTCCTGGGCCTCACCGGGCCACTGGCTGTCTCATCAGCCAACCGCACGGGTCAGGAAGCAGCCCAGACCGCTTCCGAAGCACGGCTGCAGCTGGCAGATTCCGTAGAGGTGTACCTTGAGGGCGGCTTCCGGCCTGTGCAAGGTACTGCTGCAGTGCCGTCCACGATCGTGGATGCGACGTCCTCGCCGTTCCGGGTAGTGCGTCAGGGAGCCATATCCCTGGAACGCCTCCGTGAGGTTGTTCCTTCCGTTGTGGGCGTTGACGAGCCCGTCTCCGAGGCGGCCACAACGCAAGAGGCACCGATCGAAGTAACGGAAGCCCCCGCCGTCGAGGATCCGGCCCCTGCTGTCTCAGCATCCGAGCCCGACGCCCCACGTGAAGTCAAGCCCGAATGATTCCAGACCGCCAGCGCGTCCCCGTCCTTGACGTCGACGCGACTCCGCTGCGCGTCAATGAACTGATCGATGCCCTGGGCGGACTCATCTCTGCCGGAACCACCGGTACTGTGCTGGGTCACAATCTTCACAGCATTACGCTCTTCCATTCGTGTGCAGATTTCCGTTTACTTTACGATCAAAGCTCGATCGTCCTCCTCGACGGCGCCCCGGTAGCCATGCTTTGGGGCTTGGCCCATAAACGGCAACTGAAGCCGCTGGGACAGGGCCCTATGGCATACCGGCTGGGTTCGATGGACTGGATTCCTGCCCTTGGGGGAGTGCATGGCCTGGAACGCGTGGCCGTGATCGGTGCCGGACGCGCAGCCAATACGCAAGCGGTGGCCCGGCTACGGTCGATTATTCCTGAGGCAACAGTAGACGGCATGCCCGGCGAAGGATGGGACGACGCCCTGGAAATCGCTGTCGTTGAGTGGCTAAAGAGCTTCCGTCCGCAACTGGTGCTGCTGGGCCTTGGCATGCCGCTCCAGGAGACCGTCCTGCGTCGACGACTCACGGAGTTTCCGCCCGCTGTGTATTGTGCCGTTGGCGGCGCCATCGAACAGGTTGCCGGCGTCCAGAAGCTCGCGCCACGTTGGCTCGGCCGCCTGGGCCTCGAATGGGCGTGGCGCCTGGTTCTCCACCCCGGCCGCGTTGCCTACAGAGTTTTTGTTGAACCGTGGAAGCTTGCGGGCCTGCTGATCCGGCGCCACTTCCAACCATCCCAGACCAAAGGCCAGTAAATGTCGTCCAAACCTGTTGTGGTCGCCGTCGTGGTGACCTTTAACCGGCGTGAACTCCTTGAGACCACTTTGGCGGGCATCACCGCCGGCACCGAGGTGCCGGACGCCGTCGTTGTCGTGGACAATGCCTCCACGGACGGAACGGCAGAATTCCTCAGAACCTACAGTGGCCCCGTCCCCACGGACGTCGTTACGCTCAATGCCAATGTGGGCGGTGCGGGAGGTTTTGTCGTGGGCATGGAGCGTGCGGTCCTGGACCACCGGGCCGACCACGTCTGGATCATGGACGACGACACCGAGCCGCAGCCGGGCGCACTTCGCGAGGCCCTGGAGGTGTCCGAGGCCTACGAGCAGGAAACGGGCGAAGCTCCCGCCTTCATCGCCAGCCGGGTGGTGTGGACAGACGGGCGTGACCACCCTATGAATCGCATGCGTCCACGCATTGGGGCCAGCGAGGCGGCGCGCAGCATGGCTACCCGCTTGGGCGCGGTACAGATTCGCAGCGCTTCGTTCGTTTCCGTCCTGATTCGTGCGGACGAGATCCGGCGTCACGGACTCCCCATTGCCGACTACTTCATCTGGAACGACGACCTCGAATTTACGGCGAGGGTTTCGCGCCACGGAACTGCCTTGGCCACCAACGCATCGGTAGCCAACCACCACACCAAAGTGTTCGGAGATGCAGGCGCGGACCCTGGTCCCCGTTTTTACTACGAAGTCCGTAACAAGCTCTGGGTCTACACGCGATCCAACGCTTTGGCCCCATGGGAAAAGGTCCTCTTTACCGGAGCGTCCCTGCGCAACTGGGCAAAGACCATTGCTTCTTCGTCGAACCGCAAAGTACTGCTTGAAGGCTTGTTCAAGGGCTTGCGGCACAGTTTGAAGGCACCCAGGTCCAATGCCGAAGTGCTTGAAGGCATCTACGCCCTGCGCAACGTCCAGGAGCCAGCCAAATAGAAGCCTGCCGCTTTGGCACAGCACATCTGCTGTGGCTTTGCGGCTGCGTCACGCCGGTAGTCACGGCCGTTGGCATTAGTATCGTGACTAGAGTCCACAGAAATCCCAGCATCATTCGGCACAGCCGGTGCAGGCATGGCGACGGAGTAGTTCCATTTATCGACAGACAGAAATCCACACCTTGACCTGCCCAGAACTGCATGGCTTTCCAGCGGCGCACCGGCTGCGTACGTTGGTCTGCGTTCCTGATACGGGCAGCGGGCAGCCTTCCGGAGCCGCGTCATGATCATGTATCTGCTGATGGCACTCACGGCTGCAGTGGTGTCTTATGCGGGAACGTGGGGAGCCCGCGTGCTGGGGAACAAATTGCGGCTTTACCGTCCCATCCGCAGCAGGGACATGCACTCCGCGCTCATCTCGAAACTGGGCGGGCTTGGCATCTTTGCGGGCTTTTTTGTTGCCCTTGTGGTGTCAAGCAACTCCTTCTTCGTCAAGGACATCTTCAGGCACAACGATGCTCCCTGGGGCATTCTCGCCGGAGCCGTAGTGATCGTGGCGGTGGGGGTGGCAGACGACATCCTCGACATCCGCTGGTGGATCAAACTCCTCGGGCAGGCAGCAGCCGCTTTCATCGTCGCGATTTGGGGTGTGAGGATGTCCGTGGTTCCTTTCATCCCGGAACCGATACTGATTGATTCCGAACTCATCCAGATTGTCCTGACAGCCGGGCTGATTGTTACCACCATGAATGCCGTCAATTTCATTGATGGCCTGGATGGACTGGCTGCCGGGGTAGCCACGATAGGCGGCGGGGCATTCTTCCTCACGGCGTACTGGGTCCACCGGAACAACCCTTCAACTGACAATTCAGATCTGGCGACACTCCTAATGGCCATCCTGGTGGGTGGCTGCATCGGATTCCTTCCGCATAACTGGTTTCCGGCCAAGATCTTCATGGGCGACTCCGGCGCCATGCTCATCGGTCTCCTGATGGCTTCAGCCGGTGTAGTGGCCACGGGCCAAATTGGATCCGGGCTCTATGACCGCGCCAACGGTATTCCTACGATCATCCCGATCGTCTTGCCGTTCGCCGTACTATCCCTTCCACTCCTGGATTTCGGAATGGCCGTGGTTCGCAGGACTGCGCGTGGGCAGTCTCCCTGGTCCGCAGACCGTGGGCACCTCCACCACAAGCTGGTGGACCTCGGGTACTCGCACCGCACGGCCGTCGTCATGCTTTATGTTTGGACCTGCATCCTGGCCTTCGGCGGCGTGGCCTTTGCGGTTTTCCCTTGGCAGATTGTTTTGATTGTGGTGGTTGTTGCGGCCCTTGTCATGGCCGCCGTAACGGCATGGCCATACTTCACCCGGAATGCGGCGAGGCCGGGGGAACGCTCATGACGTCCGGTTATGGTCACAGTTCTATCTCATGTAGAATTCTTTCTGCGGACAGTCACTCGCCCGTAACCCCACTTTGAGAATATGGCACCTGTGCCACGAGGATTGGTATCCCCATGACATCCAACGCCGATTCCGGACGCCCGTCCGGTAAACGTGTTGTTGGAGTTTCCGGGGAGACGTCCAATCTGTGGCTCCGCTTGCTGCTCTTGAGTTCCGCTGCTGCTCTAGCCGGCCTGGCCGTGACAAGTATCGTGGCAGCATTCATGAATGGCGGCCAAGGCGCGCTTTCAGCGGCTTTCGGGGCCGCGCTGGTCATGCTTTTCTTTGCGATCAGCCTCTTGATCGGTCATTTTGTTGGCCGCAATAACCCTTCCGGCGCTGTCGGCCTGTTCGTTGCGACGTACTTCGTAAAGGTCGTTGGATTTGCCGTGGTCCTATTTGTGATCGGCACTCCCGACTGGCTGCACGGCCGATGGTTCATCATCGGGGCAGTTGTGGCGGTGGTCCTTTGGCAGGCTGCAGAGATCTATGGTTTCAGCAAAGCCCGCCTGCAGATCTACAACGATCCTGCGGATGGGAAAGGCGGCCCTGATGTATCTGCGTAAGCGCAATTCCCGGCAGGCCAGCCCCGCTCAATCGCAAGGTGTGGCCAACGAATCTTCCGAGGCCGGAAACGATGGCGGATACAACGCCGGCATCGCCGTCTTCAGCTACATCGTTGGCGGGATCATTGTCTGGAGTTTGATAGGCTGGGGTCTGGATAATCTGTGGGGGACCCGCTGGATTGTGCTCCTTGGCGCTCTGCTGGGAGCCGCAGGAGGGTTCTATCTTTCCCATATGCACGGCCTCACCAGGCAAAGCTCTTCTTCTGGCGAGAGCAACGCAGACAGCGGTCCGTCCACGGACGGGGACAGTAATGCCAAATAATTTCACACGGAATATGGATGCGTCGAGCGCGTCCGGCTTCCAACCAATGCCCAATGATGGACACAGCAGAGAGGAAACGCGTTGATCGCGCTTGCGCTCCCCGCCCAGGATTCGGGGTCATTCACCCCACCCGGAATCGACGAAATGCACCTGCCGGCAATCCTGCCTTGGGGTGCGCACGATGGCTTCTCCAAGCAGATGCTGCTGGTGATCCTTTCGGTCGTCATTATCGCTACATTCTTCATCCTCGCTGCACGTAAGCAGCAGCTGGTTCCCGGCAAGCTGCAGTTCGCAGGCGAAATGGCCTATGGCTTCGTCCGCAACAGCATCGCCAAGGACATCATCGGCGGCAAGGACTTCATCAAGTATGTCCCGCTGTTGTTCAGCTTGTTCTTCTTCATTCTGGTGAACAACATCTACGGCGCCATCCCCGTGATCCAGCTCCCGAGCTTCTCGCACGTAGGCGGCGCCTATGTGCTGGCCGGCATCGTGTACTTCACCTGGATCATTATCGGCATCAAGAAGAACGGCCTGAAGTATTTCAAGCTCGCAACCGTTCCGTCCGGCGTGCCGTGGTACATCCTGCCGATCGTTGTTCCGATCGAAATCATCTCCAACTTCCTGGTCCGTCCCGTTACGCACAGCCTTCGTCTGTTCGCGACCATGCTGGCAGGCCACTTGATCGTCATGCTCGCCGGTTCCGGTATTGAGTTCCTGATCATGCAGGAGAACGTCCTCTTGAAGGGCACTTCCGTTCTCGTCCTCGTCGGCGCTATCGCCATGTACATGCTGGAGGCCCTGATCATGGCCCTGCAGGCTTACGTGTTCACGCTGCTGACCGCGATCTACATCGAAGGCGCACTGCACGCCGACAGCCACTAGGCTCAAAAACTTCCCCTTGAGGGGATTGAAGTAAACCAAACAACCTGCCACATGGGTGGCATCTTGAAAGGAAAAAAATGGAAGGCAATCTCAACCTCGTAGGTTACGGTCTGTCCGCAATCGGCGGTGGTATCGGTGTGGGTCTCGTATTCGCGGCTTACATCAACGGTGTTGCTCGTCAGCCGGAAGCTCAGCGCGTGCTGCAGCCGATCGCATTCCTTGGTCTGGCACTGACCGAAGCTCTTGCCATCCTCGGCCTCGTCTTCGCTTTCGTTCTCTAGTCTTCGGCTTCCGAACAAAGCGAATTCCGCAACCGAGTAGATAGGACGGGTGAAATATGAATCAGCTGATCATCTCAGCCGCCACTGAAGGCGAAGAGGCCACTAACCCTCTCGTTCCCAATGTTTGGGAAATGGGCGTCGTCCTCGTCGGCTTTGCTGTCCTCCTGTACATCGTGGTCAAGTTCATTGTCCCGATGTTCGAGAAGACGTTCGCAGAGCGCGCCGAAGCGATTGAAGGTGGCATCGCAAAGGCAGAAAAGGCTCAGGCCGAAGCTTCTGCAGCTCTCGAAGAGTACAAGCAGCAGCTCACCGATGCCCGCGCCGAAGCCAACCGGATCCGCGAAGAAGCACGCGCTGAAGGCGCCCAGATCCTCGCTGACCTGAAGGCCAAGGCAGCTGCCGAGTCTGCCCGCATCACCGAGCAGGCACACGCCGCCATTGAGTCCGAGCGCCAGGCAGCTGTTGTCTCGCTTCGCTCAGAGGTGGGTACTTTGGCTACCACGTTGGCTGGCCGCATTGTTGGTGAAGCACTCACTGATGATGAGCGCGCCGCACGCGTTGTGGACCGCTTCCTGGCAGATCTGGAGACCCAGAACGCAGGTGCAGCTAAGTAATGGCAGGTATATCGAGCGAATCGCTGACCACGGCGCTGGCGCAGTTGGAAGCCAAGCTTCCTTTTGCCTCGCTGCAGTTGGCAAAGGACCTCTTCGGAATCCTGGGAACGGTGGACAGCTCGGCTGGCTTGCGCCGCGCCCTGACTGACCCGTCCCGTAGCGGAGACGAGAAGTCGGCGCTGGTCAAGCAGCTGTTTAGCGGAAAAGTCTCCGCTGATGCTGCTGAAATCGCAGGCGGATTGGCTAGCTTACGCTGGGCATCTGCACGCGATATCGGCGATGCACTCGAGACTCTTGCCGCCACGGTTGTCATTGCCGTAGCTGAAAACAAGTCGGCCGTTTCTGCCTCTGGTATTACGGGGCTGGAAGAGCTGGAAAACGATCTGTTTGCTTTCAACCAGACCGTCGCTTCCAGCCACGAAGTACAACGTGCTCTGTCTGAGCCGCAGGCATCCGCCGCGGCCAAGGTGGTACTGGCCGAGAAACTTGTTCCTGGCATCAGCGAGGAAGCAAAGGTTCTCATTGGCCAGGCCGTAACACAGCCGCGCGGTGTCAAGCCGAGCAAGCTCGTCGAGTCCTTCGCCAAGCTTGCAGCAAAGCGTCAGCAGCGCTGGATTGCAACTGTCAGCGTTACCCGTCCGTTGACGGAAACGCAGGCCAGCCGTCTGCAGGCCGGGCTGGATGCCCTGTACGGCCGCGAGCTCAAGGTCAACGTCAATGTTGACCCGCGCCTGATTGGTGGAATCCGCGTCCAGGTAGGCGATGAAGTGCTTGACGCTTCAGTTATCGGCCGCCTGACCGACCTCCGCCGTCAGCTCGCTGGCTAGCCAGACAAAGCACAACTTAACTGATATAAAACCCGGTCATCGTGAGCAACGATGATCACGAAAACAGGAGAGCAGGGACTGCAGATGGCCGAATTGACCATCAACGCCGACGACGTCCGTAATGCGTTGAACGAGTTCGCGGCGTCCTACGAACCCGGAAACGCAGAGCGCGTAGAGGTTGGTCGTGTGACCACCGCAAGTGACGGCATCGCCCGTGTTGAGGGTCTTCCCTCGGTCATGGCGAACGAGCTGCTTCGCTTCGAAGATGGCACGCTGGGCCTCGCCCAGAACCTTGACGTCCGCGAGATCGGTGTCATTATCCTCGGTGACTTCACCGGTATCGAAGAAGGCCAGGAAGTTCACCGCACCGGTGAGATCCTGTCCGTTCCGGTTGGCGATGCCTTCCTCGGTCGCGTTGTCGACCCGCTGGGCCAGCCGATCGACGACCTCGGCGAGATCAAGGCCGAGACCACCCGTGCACTGGAACTCCAGGCTCCGGGCGTCACCGAGCGCAAGTCGGTTCACGAACCGATGCAGACCGGCCTCAAGGCTATTGACGCCATGATTCCGATCGGCCGTGGCCAGCGTCAGCTGATCATTGGTGACCGCCAGACGGGCAAGACCGCAATCGCTGTGGACACCATCATCAACCAGAAGGCCAACTGGGCTTCCGGCGATGTTACCAAGCAGGTACGTTGCGTTTACGTTGGTGTTGGCCAGAAGGCTTCCACCATTGCCGCAGTACGCCAGACCCTTGAGGACCACGGCGCGCTGGAATACACCACCATCGTGGCCTCCCCGGCCTCGGACCCCGCTGGCTTCAAGTACCTGGCACCGTATGCAGGATCGGCCATCGGCCAGCACTGGATGTATGGCGGCAAGCACGTTCTGGTGATCTTCGATGACCTGTCCAAGCAGGCTGAAGCCTACCGCGCCGTGTCGCTGCTGCTGCGTCGTCCGCCGGGACGTGAAGCTTACCCCGGTGACGTCTTCTACTTGCACTCCCGCTTGCTGGAGCGTTGCGCAAAGCTCTCCGACGAGCTCGGCGCAGGCTCGATGACCGGCCTTCCGATCGTCGAAACCAAGGCAAACGACGTTTCCGCCTACATCCCCACCAACGTGATCTCCATCACCGATGGCCAGATCTTCCTCCAGTCGGACCTCTTCAACGCCAACCAGCGCCCTGCTGTTGACGTTGGTGTGTCCGTCTCCCGCGTTGGTGGCGCTGCCCAGGTCAAGTCGATGAAGAAGGTCTCCGGTACCTTGAAGCTGGACCTTGCCCAGTACCGAGACATGCAGGCATTCGCCATGTTCGCCTCGGACCTGGATGCGGCTTCCCGCCAGCAGCTGACCCGTGGCGCACGCCTGATGGAACTGCTCAAGCAGGGCCAGTACTCACCGTTCCCGGTTGAGGACCAGGTTGTTTCCATCTGGGCTGGTACCAACGGCTACCTGGACGACGTCCCGGTTGAGGACATCAGCCGCTTCGAGTCCGAGTTCCTGGAGCACCTGAAGCACAAGTCTTCCATCCTGACCACGCTGGCTCAGACCAACGTCCTGGATGACGACACCGCCGCAGCACTGAAGGAAGCAATCTTGTCCTTCAAGAAGGGCTTCTTCGGTGAAGGCGACAACCGACTGGTTGGCGCCGGCCACGAAGAGCACGAAGCGATTTCCGGCGGCGACGTCGACCAGGAAAAGATCGTCAAGCAGAAGCGCTAGTTTCGATGACCTGTTCTGCCGGGGTCCGCAAGGGCCCCGGCAGGGCAGTACATCGAGAACTTAGGAAAGGATAAGTATGGGAGCCCAGATTCGGGTCTACCGTCAGAAGATCAGCTCGACGACGTCGATGCGCAAGATCTTCAAGGCGATGGAACTGATCGCTACCTCGCGCATCGGTAAGGCCCGCGCCCGCGTAGCAGCTTCACTGCCTTACGCGAACGCGATTACCCGCGCCGTTTCTGCTGTCGCAACTCAGAGCGAAATCGACCACCCGCTGACCACTGAGCCGGAGCAGATCCGCCGTGCCGCAGTCCTGATTATTACTTCGGACCGTGGCCTTGCAGGATCCTACTCCGCGAGTGTAATGAAGCAGGCTGAAGGTCTCACCGAGCTTCTTCACGCAGAAGGCAAGGAAGTCAAGGCGTACCTGATGGGCCGCAAGGCGCAGGCGTACTTCGATTTCCGCAACCGTGAATACGCCCGCAATTGGACTGGCGGCACGGATGCACCGGAATTCGAAACCGCACAGGAAGTCGGAGCTGCACTCCTCGAAGACTTCGCCACTGACTACGAAGAAGGTGGCGTGGACGAAATCCACGTCGTTTACACCCGCTTCAAGTCCATGGTGACGCAGGAGCCGACGGTTATCCGTTTGCTCCCGCTGGAGGTCGTCGAAGAAGAAGCTGCTTCGGAGTCCGATCTGCTGCCGTTGTACGAGTTTGAACCGGAAACGGAGCAGGTCCTTGATGCCCTGCTCCCGCGTTACATCGAGTCCCGCATCTTTGCAGCCATGCTGCAGGCTGCAGCTTCCGAGCTCGCTGCCCGCCAGCGCGCCATGAAGTCGGCCGGTGACAACGCCACGGAACTGATCAAGAAGTACACGCGCCTTCGCAACACGGCCCGCCAGGCCGAGATTACGCAGGAGCTTTCCGAGATCGTGGCCGGCGCCGACGCCCTCGCGTCCTAGCCGGTAACGGATTCGGCTCGAAGCCGCACCTGCACCAAACAGATAAACTTAACCCCACGCCATCTACTGAGTGAAGTGAGAGAGATGACTGCCACTGCTACCGAACACGTAGCAACGGCCGGTGCCACCGGCCGCATTGCCCGTGTTATTGGTCCGGTTGTCGACGTCGAATTCCCGGCTGACGCAATCCCCTCGATTTACAACGCTCTGACCACTGAGATCACACTCAATGGCCAGACCAAGACCATCACGTTCGAGACCTCCCAGCACCTGGGTGACAACCTCGTCCGCGCCATCTCCCTGCAGGCTACCGACGGACTCGTCCGCGGTACCACCGTGCGGGACTCCGGCGCTCCGATCTCCGTGCCCGTCGGCGACGGCGTCAAGGGCCACATCTTCAACGTCCTCGGCAAGCCGCTGGACGTCGAAGAATCCGAGATCAAGGCTGACGCCTACTGGCCGATCCACCGCAAGGCTCCGGCCTTCGCTTCCCTCGAGGGCTCCACGGAGATGCTCGAGACCGGCATCAAGGTTATCGACCTCCTCACCCCGTACATCAAGGGTGGAAAGATCGGCCTGTTCGGTGGCGCCGGTGTTGGCAAGACGGTTCTGATTCAGGAAATGATCACGCGTGTTGCCCGCAACTTCGGTGGCACGTCTGTGTTCGCCGGTGTTGGCGAACGTACCCGTGAAGGTAACGACCTCTGGGTCGAAATGGAAGAGGCTGGGGTTCTCAAGGACACCGCCCTTGTGTTCGGCCAGATGGACGAGCCGCCGGGAACGCGTCTGAGGGTCGCACTGTCGGCTCTCACAATGGCGGAATACTTCCGCGATGTTCAGAACCAGGACGTGTTGCTCTTCATCGACAACATCTTCCGCTTCACGCAGGCTGGCTCGGAAGTTTCCACGCTGCTCGGCCGCATGCCGTCCGCAGTGGGTTACCAGCCGAACCTTGCTGACGAGATGGGTCTCCTGCAGGAGCGCATCACCTCCACCAAGGGCCACTCCATCACGTCGATGCAGGCCATTTACGTGCCTGCTGATGACTACACCGACCCGGCTCCGGCAACGACCTTCGCACACCTCGACGCGACCACGGAACTTTCCCGTGAAATCGCCTCCCGTGGTCTGTACCCGGCCGTTGACCCGCTGACGTCGACCTCCCGTATTCTGGACCCCCAGTACATCGGCAAGGACCACTACAACACGGCTGTCCGTGTTAAGCAGATCCTGCAGAAGAACAAGGAACTCCAGGACATCATCGCCATCCTTGGCGTTGACGAACTGTCTGAAGAAGACAAGATCGTCGTGTCGCGTGCACGCCGTATCCAGCAGTTCCTGTCCCAGAACACCTACACGGCCAAGCAGTTCACCGGTGTCGAAGGCTCCACCGTGTCCATCAAGGACACCGTTGAAGGCTTCACCGCTATCTGCGACGGCGAGCTGGACCACATCGCAGAACAGGCGTTCTTCAACGTCGGTGGCCTGGATGACGTCGAGCGCAACTGGGCCAAGATCCAGGAACAGACCAAGTAGTATGGCTGAGCTCGAGGTTGAGATTGTCGCAGCGGACCACTTTGTGTGGTCCGGCGCGGCCAAGATGGTGAAGGCCCGCACCAGCGATGGTGAAATCGGAATCCTGCCGGGCCACTCACCCCTCCTGGCCATCCTGGCCGAGGGTGAGCTGGCAATCCAGCCGGTTTCCGGTGACCGTATTGCGGTAGTTGTCGACGGCGGATTCTTCTCCGTCGACAACGATCGCGTGGTCATTGTTGCTGACAACGCCCAACTGGGCGAAGCGGCTACAGCGGGGATCCGATAGCACGACCTTGATGGACGATTCCCTTATTCCGTTCATCGCCCTGGCAACGGCGTTTGCGTTGCTGATCTTCACACTGTGCCTTTTCGGGGTGCGCCGCTTCAATCTGCGGCGTGCCCTGGGCACGGTCGACGCCTCCATTTGCACGGCTGGAAACAGCTGGCAGATGGGGGTTTGTCGTTATCAGGACAATGAACTTGAGTGGTTCCGCTTGATGTCCCTCAGCGTGATCCCGAAGCATCGATATAAACGCAGTTCGCTGGAGCTGCTTGGCCGGCGTCAACCTACTGAGGAAGAACTCGTCAGGGTGCAACCTGGCGTGGTCGTGGTTGAACTTCAATACGAAGGAAGGAAGTTCATGCTTGCCATGAACTTCGATGCCTACGCAGGCCTGTCGTCCTGGTTGGAAGCCGGACCTGTTATCGGCGTTGGAACCTGGCGCTAGGCGTCATGGATTTCCTCCTGGACGTCAGCCTTGTTGATGGACCATTCCTTTGGTTGAGCATCGCCGGGGGTGTGGCGGGAGCGGCTTACCTTCTGTGGCGGCCCCGGCGTTCCTGGCCCCTGGTCGTGGCAGCCTGCTTGGCTGGTGCCATAGGCGTGGTGGCGCTGCTCCATTGGATTCTGGTTGATCTGATGGCCGTTTTCTCGGAAAACCTTCCATTTGAGACGTTGGCCTGGTCCGTTCCGGCGGTCTCAGCCGCCCTGCTGTGTGCGGCGCGCTTTCCCCGCACCACTTGGAAAAGCCGGGCTGGTAGCCTGGCAGCGATGCTTGGTGTGGTCCTGCTGAGCGTCGTCCAAGTGAACGTCTACTTTGGGCTCAACAACACTGTCGCGGACCTTCTTGGTACGGCAGTTGCCAGGATTCAACCGCTGGAGGCCAGCCTTCAACGTGCCCCGGACGCCAAGCCCGGCCCAGCGCCGTCGCTGTGGAAAGCTCCCGAATCAATGCCGCGCGGCGGCATCCTTAGGAAGGCGGAAATCCCGGGAACCACGTCCGGCTTCACCGCACGTGAAGCGTACATCTACCTCCCTCCGGCCTACCAGACCGCCGCACGACCAAGTTTGCCGGTGCTGGTGCTCTTTTCGGGCCAACCTGGTGGCCCGGCCGACTGGTTGACTGGTGGCCAGCTACGCGCCCAACTGGACAGATTCGCTGAAGACCATGGCGGTATTGCCCCGGTCACAGTCGTTGTCGACCCTAATGGATCGGGCAACGCCAATACTATGTGCATGGATAGCCGAATTGCGCAGGCAGACACTTACTTATCCCAGGACGTACCTGCCTGGATCGCTTCCACTCTGGACGTATCGAACGATCATCGGCTATGGGCAGTGGGTGGTTTCTCGTTCGGCGGTACGTGTGCGGTGCAGATGGGCACAAGCCATCCCGAGCTGTTCCCGTCGGTGGTGGGTTTTTCCGCTGAGCGGGAACCGTCGCTGGCGAAGGATCGTAACAAGACCATTGCGGACTCGTTCGACGGCGACGTAGCTGCGTTCGAGTCCAGAACCCCGTTGTTTTTGATGCAGCAACGAAGCTTTGCAGGCAGCGGCCTCTACTTGGCAGCAGGGGCAACGGACCCTGAGTTCACCGACTACATGCACGTTCTTGCCGACGCTGCCAAGGAAGCAGGTTTCACCACGCAAACCCAGTCCGTCCAACATGCTGGCCACTCCTGGGACGCAGTGGTCCGTGGGATGCCTGATGCTTTGGACTTCTTGTCTTCCCGTTGGGGTCTTCCCCAATGAGCCTCGCCTTGAAAGGCGTCGTGCAGCCGGTCCTGAGACAGGCCTACAAACATCTCCGCGCCACACCGTTTACCTCACTTGTGCTTGCCCTGTTTGTGGCAGTATCCATTCTTTCCGGGAGCATCCTGGCGGGCCCCGAAGAATCGATGCTGCCTGTGGCGGGCGTGACCCTGGCCGGTTTGCGGTCGGGGGAGTGGTGGTCGATATGGACATCCCTGTTCTTCACCACCAACCTGCTGGCATTCGTCACTGCGGCTCTCATGATCCTGTTCCTCTTGGGGCTTGCGGAGCGGCGTTTCGGTTTCTTGCGGACGGCTGGAGTTTTCCTGGGAAGCCAGTTTGCCTGCGTTGCGGCCTTCCTCACGGTCACCCAGGTAGCTCGGTACATCGATGACGGTTGGATCTCCAGGATGGTGGATACCCCGCTGATAGGACCGTATGGTGCCTTGATCGCCACAGCACTTGCAGCCAGTGCCCTGCTCCCAACGCTCTGGCAACGACGCCTGCGCACCGTAGTCCTCTCGCTGTCCCTGCTGTTGGTGCTGTATATCGGACACGCTGAGACGGTGATGGGCCTTGTGGGAGCGCTGATTGGCCTGGGGGCCGCGTGGTGGACCCAGAGCAGCCAAGGGCACCTGCACCTACACCGCTCCACAGGCCGCGAGGTCCGGAACCTGCTGGCGCTTACCATGGCGATTTTTGCTGCCGGCCCCATCCTTACGGCTGCCGCCAAGAGCCCTTCTGGTCCGCTGGCCTTACTGAGGGAAGTCATTCTTAACCCGCTCCCCACGCTGAGTCAATTGGAAAGCAATTGCGGCGGAACCATTGACGTGGCTTGCCTTGAGCTAAGCCGCCAAGGCTACACGGGCCCTTTCGGCCTTGCCCTGGCTGTTGTGCCTGTGGTGCTGCTCCTGATATGTGCCGACGGCATGCGCCGTGGCCGGCGGTTGGCCCTCGGGATAGCCATTGGTGTCCAGTTGGTAGTGGTGGGACTTTCGACCGTTTACTTGGGACTTTTCGCGAGCATGCCATTGCCTTCTGGGCGTCAAGTGGCCCTGATGAATCCGGCGGTTGCCCATCTCATCCCCTTGGTTCTGGTTCCGCTGACTCTTGCTTGCGTTTTATTCGCCTACCGCGGACACTTCCGTGTGGAGTCCTCCGCCCGTTTGCGGCGGCGTGTCTTCTGGCTGGTTGGACTCACCGGTGGGACGTTGGCCCTTGCCTACACTGCGGTGTGGCTGGCCTCCGGCGGCATGACGCGCGACGGCGGCTTGTTGGGTTTGGGTGCAGAACTCGCAAGGCAGTACTTGCCGGTTCCGTTGCCCAGCGTGTACCGCAAAGTGTTTGCTGAGCGCGACGCTTTTGAAGTCTTCCTGTTTTCCTACTCCGGTACCTTCTTCTGGCTTGTGGCGTTGATTGGGGTCTGGCTCCTTCTCATCCGAGGCCATCATTCCGCTGGGTTGGACCACTTGGGGCGCGATCGCGCACGTGAGTTGGTGAAAGCCGGCGGTGATTCGTTGTCCTGGATGGCGCTCTGGGAACCGAACAAATACTGGTTCACTCCGGGCGGCACAGGGGGAATGGCCTACCAGCAACACGGCCACGTCGCCCTGACATTGGCGGGTCCCGTGGGCCCAGCGGAGCACCACGCGGAAACCGCACGGGGCTTCCTTGAGTACTGCTCCCAACATGCGTTGATACCTTGCCTTTACTCGTGCACGGATGAGTTGTGGCCCATGCTTCAGGCCCGGGGTTTTCGTAGGGTTGCTGTCGCGCAGGAAACCCGATTGAGGATCAGGGACCTGGAGTTCCGCGGCAAGGAGTGGCAGAACGTCAGGACATCCCTCAACCGGGCAGCAAAGATGGGGATCACCGCCACATGGGGCCGGTATGCCGGGTTGCCCCATGCCCTGCGTGCGCAAGTGGGCGAGGTGTCCGAGGAATGGGCTGCACAAAAACGCGTGCCGGAGATGGGATTCACGTTGGGGGGTCTGGATGAGCTTGAAGACCCCGATGTGTTGTGTTGCGTGGCCACAGATGCAGAGGGGTTTGTCTACGGAGTGACAAGCTGGCTTCCTGTCTATCGGAATGGCAGCGTTGTGAGCTGGACTTTGGACTTCATGCGTCGCCGTGGTGATGCGTTTCCGGGCGTGATGGAATTCCTGATTGCCTCGGCCATCCTCCATCTCCGGGACTCCGTGGAGGTCATCTCGCTTTCCGGTTCGCCCTTGGCCCGGGAGAAGGGTGAGATTGATCAGCGCGCCGAGGGGCTCGCAGGGATGCTGGACTTGATTGGCCAAGCCCTGGAACCCGTTTATGGTTTCCGGTCGCTGGCTTCCTTTAAGTCCAGGTTCCAACCGGACTACCGCACGCTGTACATGTATTACCAGGATCCGTTACACCTCCCGGCAATAGGCAGGGCACTGAGCCGCGCATACCTTCCCGGATTGTCAGTGCGACAATCTGCCAGGCTACTGCGAACTCTGGTCGGTTGAATTGTCACCGCCTATTCTGCAAAAGGGTTTAGCATTTCTTCACTGTTTGTAACAGCAGTTGTCGAAATATCAGACATTTCAACGGCCTATCCGACTGTTAAACACGTTTGGTCCCGGCTGGAAGCCGGGACCAAACGTTTTGTTGAAACTGCAACAAGCATAAATCAACAGATAAAACTAGACGACCGTAACGCCGGTTGCCTGGGGGCCCTTGGCGCCCTGACCGATCTCGAACTGAACGCGCTGGTTCTCATCGAGGGTCTTGAAGCCGCCGGTCTGGATCTCGGAGTAGTGAACGAAGACGTCCCCATCCGAGTCATCCGGGGTGATGAAGCCGAAGCCCTTTTCAGCGTTGAACCACTTGACGGTTCCCAGTGCCATGTATTTCTCCTCATTATGGAACATCAGTCCGATACACCTCGTACCGGCCTTGTTACTCCGCGAGAAGATCCGGATTCCGTCCAGGCCTGGCCCTTCCGGTTTCGCAGGAGCTTCACGCTCGCAACTCGTCTTGCGAGCATGAAAACCACCTACACAAAGACTGCTACAACACTTTCATGTGCCGTGCCGGAGGTCAACGGTCTTTTAGGCAATTCGGGAAAATTTTCGGTAAAAAGAAGGTAACGCGGACGCCCACAATTCACGTGGGCTGAGTCCACTAAGCCAGCCACTGTCCGTTGCGCATGACTGCAGTAAGGCCGAGTTCCTGATCGGTAGTAATAACATCCGCGCGCAGGCCTCGACGCAATCCACCGATTTCGTCAGAGAGGCCAAGGATGGCTGCGGGCACCGCAGTGGCCGAACAGATGGCGTCCGGAAGGGCGACGCCCGCCGCCACGGTCTTGCGGACCACTTCCAGGAGCGTGGCTGTGCCGCCCGCGATGGAGCCAGTAGCATCGAGGGTTGCAACGCCATTGCTGACGGTCACCGGCGACGGCCCGAGCATATAGTTTCCGTCTGAAAGTCCGGCTGCGGCCATCGAATCCGTGACCAGGAGAATGTTGCTTGCGCCCACCAATTGAAAAACGGTAGCCACAATGCTGGGGTCCAGGTGGGTGTCGTCCGCGATGAGCTCCACCACGGCTTTCCCCGCCTGGGCGGTCCGCAGGCAAGCAGCAACCGGGCCCGGCGCACGGTGATGCATCGGCGGCATCCCATTGAAAAGATGCGTTACCGTCGGCAGCGAGCTGACGCCGTCGAACCCTGCAGATTCAAGTCCCTCACGGGCTGCAGCCAGCGACGCCGCGGCAGTGGCGTCGTCGCAATCCGTATGTCCCAATGACGGCGTCACGCCGTGGAAGGTCATCAAGTCCACCAAGGCGGCGGCACCGGGCAATTCCGGGGCATACGTCATGGTGGCAAGCTTGCCGGCGGCAGCACCGACGAGTTCGTTCATGAGGTCCAGGTCCGGCTCCAGCAGGTAGTCGGGATTCTGCGCGCCGCATCGTGCGTGGGAGAGGAAAGGTCCCTCAAGGTGGATGCCTGCTACGAGACCCTCGTCTGCGAGCTTCACGTAGAGCTCAATTCCCCGAAGGAGGTCCTCCCGGGGTGCCGTGACCATGCTGGCGAGGAGGGTGGTGGTACCGGAGCGATGCAGGAACTCCACAGCCTTACGGGCCGAGGCCTCCTCCCCGCCTGGGAAGTCGCCGCCATTTCCGCCGTGGCAGTGGACGTCCACCAAACCAGGGAAGATAAAGTGGCCGCTGGGCGCGCCGATGCGTATCGCGTGCCCGAATCCTTCAAACTCATCCGCGTCAAAGCCGTCCGCCGGACCTGCATACGCGATGCGGTCACCCTCGATGGCCAAGAGGCCGTCTTCCACCACCACGCCGTCGCTTACGAGTGTTCCCGTGAGGATTTGGTGGCTGGGCGCGGAAGAAGGGGCGAAATGGTGTGCGGCAGTCATGACTCTGATTCTAGTGGCCTGCGGCACACTCGCTAGAAGAGCCGGGACTCGCTGTCATCCACACCGCGCATGGCGTCATAATCCAGCGTAATGCAGTCAATTCCGCGGTCGTTGGCCAGGACTTTGGCCTGCGGCTTGATCTGCTGCGCCGCAAAAATCCCACGGACCGGTGCCAGCAGGGGATCCCGGTTCAGCAATTCCAGATACCGCGTGAGCTGCTCGACGCCGTCGATGTCGCCGCGCCGCTTCAGCTCAATCGCCACTGTGGCGCCGTTGGCGTCACGGGCAAGGATGTCCACAGGGCCAATGGCGGTGAAGTATTCCCTGCGGATGAGTGAATATCCGGTTCCGAGGGTCTCGATCTGCTCTGCCAGGAGTCGCTGCAGGTCAGCTTCCACGCCGTCCTTGATCAGTCCGGGATCAATACCCAGCTCATGCGAGGTGTCATGGAGTTGCTCATAAATGTTGATGATGAGCCGGTCATCTGTCTTGGCCGACTGCACGGTCCACTGCTCAACCACGCCCTCTTCCACCTCAGCCTCTTCAGGGGAGGTTACGCGGAGTGTGGCGGGAGGGCTCATCCAGTTCAGCGGCTTGTACGAGCCGCCGTCGGAGTGCACCAACACCGAGCCATCGGCCTTGACCAGCAGGAGCCGGGTGGCGAGTGGGAGGTGGGCCTTGAGACGGCCAACATAATCAACAGAACAACGGGCTATGACGAGTCGCACCCGCCTTACCTTACCGGGTGGCGGCCAGTCACTGGGGCAGAATGGAATTATGCCCCGCTCCAACCGCCCTCGCCGCAACGGCCCAAGCACACGTTCCAACAAACCTGCCGGCAAATGGGCGGACGAGGCCCCCGAGCTGGACTTGGAACGCGCCCGGGCGGGTATTGCCCGCAGGGAAAGCGCGCCGGACGGTGACTGGATGGTCCGCACAATGACGGCCAGGAAAGCGGAGAAGCAGTATATCTGCCCAGGATGTTCGACAGCCATCCTGCCGGGGATTGCACACCTGGTGGTGTGGTCAGACAACCACCTCTTCGGCGAAGCCGCCGGACTCGCCGAACGAAGGCACTGGCACACCAACTGCTGGACTTCACGGACCTACCGGTACCGCTGACCCGGTACTGCTAACCCGGTACGAATGGTCATGTGCCGCTGATCACCTCCCGCTGATCGGCCCCGCTGATTCGCTTAGGCTTGGAGGCATGACTTTCGACCCCGCCTCGTTCGTTTTCACTGCGCAGGATGCTCCGTCGGCGATCCGGGCCAGCACCGTCCTTCCCGCCCGCCGCGAGAATGTGGAATTCACCACCGAAGACGGAAAGGTCCTGCTGGGGGAGCTCGCCCTGCCGGAGTCGGGAGACATCACGGCGACGTTGATTACCCTCCACCCGCTGCCGACCCATGGCGGTTTCATGGACTCGCATGTCTACCGCAAGGCGTCCTACAGGCTGCCGGCGCTGGCAGGCGTGGCGGTCTTGAGGTTCAATACCCGGGGCACGCACTCACCGCGCGGTACCAGCCAGGGCCAGTTTGAAGAGGGCATCGGCGAGCGTTACGACGTCGAGGCGGCCGTCCGTTTCGCCGTTGAGCGTGGCCTGCCGAACCGGTGGTTGGTTGGTTGGTCGTTCGGGACGGAACTTGCGCTGATGTATGGCGCGGTGGAGCCGGTGGCGTCCCGGATTGAGGGGGCGGTCCTGCTGTCGCCGCCGCTGCACAGGGCCACGGATGTCCACCTTAAGGAGTGGGCTGCATCCGGCAAGCCGCTGACCGTGCTGGTTCCGGAACACGATGATTATCTTCAGCCAGCGGAAGCAGCCCAGCGCTTCAGCCTGGTACCGCAGGCCCGGCTCGTCGGCGTCGACGGTGCCAAGCACCTGTGGGTGGGGGAGAAGTACGCGGCGCGGGTCCTGGACGAAATCGTCGACGACGTCACTCCGGCAGGTGCCGGTGTGGACGGCCTGCCACGGGAGTGGGCGGGGCCGGTAGCCACCGCGGCTTGAACGTCCAGGAAAGTCAGTGCCTGTCTTGCCGCATAATGAAGACTTCCTTGATCAGCAGCATGATGGCCGCCGCCGTCGGAATGGCAATCAAAGCACCGAGGACGCCCAGCAGGCTGCCGCCGGCGATGACTGAGATCACGGCCACGGCGCCGGGAACGGCAACTGCCCGCTGCATGATGCGCGGAGAGATGAAATAGGCCTCGAACTGCAGGTAGGCAAAGTAGGCGATGGCGTAGATCACGGCCGTTTGCCAGCCGGCTGTGAGTGCCACGAGGATGACCACTACGGCGGCGATCATGCCGCCAACCAGCGGAATGAAGGCCAGCAGCGCCACCACGAAAGCAAGCAGGACGCTAAAGGGAATGCCGAGGATGCTCATGACGATGAAGGCAAAGAGGGCGTTCAGCAGTGCAACGCACGCCTGGCCAATCACATAGTTGCCAACCGAATCGGTGATCGCTTCCGAAAGGGCCTCGACGCGGGGCCGGCGCGACCTAGGCGCCAGGCGGTAGGCCCACCTCTTCATGGACGGGAGAGCTGCCAGGAAGTACAGGCTGAGCACAAGGACAATCAGCGTGCCAAACAACCCGTTGGCCACCGTGGAACCGAAGCCCACCACACCGCCGAAGATGCCGCCCATGGCTTCGGGGTCTTTGACGAACTTATCCAGTTCGGTGGTGATGCGGTCGCGAACGCCGAACTGGCTGTCCACCGTCCGGAAGAAATCAGAGTCGAGGAAGCCTCGGATCCATTCCGGGGCCTGCCGGACGATCTCCGACACCTGTTCAACGATGGTCGGAATCAACGTTGCAAAGAACCCGGCAACCGCGAGGACCAGGACAGAGACAGATATGAGGATGCCGCCAGGGCGCGGAACCTTTCGGGTCTCAAGCCAACGGACTACCGGGTCCAGTCCGAGGGCGATGAAGAGGGCCGCCACGATCCACAGGATCAGCTGGGTGGTATTGCTGGCGATGTAGAAGACCAGCAGCGCCACGCCGACACCCGCGGTGCCCATGAAGCCCACGTACAGCGGGTGTTGGGATGACATGCGGGGCCCTGGAGCGCCGAAACCATTGTCCTCGTCGGCCTTGATGCCTTCCGCTGCGGCAACGGCCTCGTCCTCGGGGGGCATCTCGAACCGGACACGGGTGCGGGCGCCGGGTATGGGCTGCCTCAGCTTGCGGGTTATCGCGGCCAGGCGTCCGGTGCGGACCGGAACGCTGGCGGAAGTCCCATCTGCGGGGGCGTCCACGACACTTGACCCTGACTCATCGATGGGACGGGGCTCCAAGTGGTCTTTCACGCGGTTCTACTGCCTTTTCTACGTTGTTGCACTGATTGTCTACGTTATTGCACGGTAAATACGGTGATGGCGCTGCGGAAGCAGGCGGTGGTGGCCCGGATATCATGATCATCGCCACACTATCAGGAGCCCGGAATCACGCCGTGGCGGCGCCAGTGCAGGGAACCAAGCGTCTCCATCGGGACGGGCCGATCTGACTCTTTGATAACAAAACGGTTACCCTTGAAGTTCAACGACCGCTGATGATAGGTGATCCTGTGCGTTTGAAGACTGCAGCCTTGCTGGTGCTGCTGGGCCTGCTGACGATGCTGGCCGGCATTGGCCAGCTGACCTTCTGGGCCCCCGCGGAGACCGTGACGGCCTCGGCTCCCAGTGACACAAAAGCTGCCCCGCTGACCGTGATCGACCAAAAGTTGATCGCCCTCCATGACGGGCCGGTGAAGATCAAAATCCAGGGCGAAGGCAACTTCATCGTTGCTACGGGCCGCCCGGACGACGTCGAAGCCTGGGTGGGTAAAACTGCCCACAACACCCTGACGGGTGTCTCCCAGGACCAGAAGTCCCTTGAAGTGGCCTCTACGGATGGCGAGGCAACAGCCCCTACTCCCGTGGGTTCGGACCTCTGGGTTAACACAGAAGACGCCAGTGGAGAGCTGGACTACACCTGGAATCCGCCTGCCGGAGGCGAGTGGTCCCTCCTGGTAGCCAGCGACGGAACCAAGCCGGCGCCGTCGTCAATTTCAATGACTTTCCCCAATAACGCAACTACGCCGTGGGCAGTGCCCCTGATCGTGCTTGGCATCATCATCATCCTTGCCGGAGCGGCCCTGCCGTTCGTAACCAAGGCCATCAGCAATCGCCGCAAGGGCGACGAGCACCGCAAGGGGGGCGACTTCGACGGGCCACACAGCGGCGGGGAAACCACCACCCTGCCGGTCCAGGCCCCGCCTGGCAACGCTGAAGGTCGCCGGGGCGCCGGAACGGAAGGCTCCAGCCTGCGAATTACTGCCGTTGCCGCAGCACTTGCTGCCGCCCTCGTGGGAGGCACGGCGATCGCCGCGCAGGCCACTTCCAGCCCCGGCGCGACGAACCCTTCCAGCCCCTCTTCTTCGGGTGCGACGGAAGGCGACGCAGCACCTGTGATGCTTGAGTCGCAGCTGCAGCGCATCCTTGAGCAGGTTGCCAGCACTGTGGACGCCGCAGACGCCGCAAAGGATGCTGCGAAGCTCGCGCCGCGCGTGGACAAGATGGAGCTCCAGGTCCGCACCCAGAACTACAAGATCCGCTCCACGGTTTCCGCTTACGAGCCCCGCATGCCGGTTCGAGCCACCAAGCTCCAGAGCAGCGTTATCAGTACCAAGCGCGACTGGCCCCGTACTGTCTTTGCCCTGACCCAGGGCGAGGGCAACGTCGTGCCCCAGGTCCTGACCCTGGTTCAGCTTTCACCGCGGGAAAACTACAAGCTGTGGGGCAGCGCTCCGCTGCAACCGGGCACCAACTTCCCGTCGTTCCCCGTCCCACGTGACGGAACCGCTCCTGCTGCGGCCGACGACAAGACCGGCCTGGCTTACAGCGGCAACGAAGCCTTGGGAATCCTCGGGGAGATGCTGACAACCCCCGACTCGCCGAACAGGAGCAAGCTGGCCGATGGTCAGTCCTCGCCCTACATCGCCGGTGCCCTTGCTTACCAGGCGGATACCGTGAAGAACGGAACAAGTGCCAACTTCAAGTTCTCCCATACACCGGTGAACAACCAGACCGTTGTGCTGCGCACGGCCGATGGTGGCGCCCTGGTAGTGGGCCGCTTGGACTTCGCCTTCGAAGGAACACCGAAGGCGGCTGGGGACAAGCTCATTCTTGAGGACGACTCCGCTGTTTTCGCCGGCGGCAAGGAAACCACCACCGGGATGGTTCTGAACTTCGCCGAGTCGGTGGCGGTATACATTCCGCCGGCGGGTTCTGCTGATCCCATGAAGCTTGTAGCAGCTACCCGGGGACTTGTGGGAGCCAGCTTCAAGTAGGGCATGCCCTTGGCAAGGCAGCGGCTAGAGTGGACGGTATGAGTTCGCCCGGATACCGACCCACTCCAGCCGCTGCCAGCCAGCTCAACCTGCGCGGCGCCGTCGACCTCTCGTCGTTGCGCCGCCCTGCCGCGCCACCCCAATCGCCGCCCGCCAACGGGGCTGCCGATTCCGGTACTCCGGAATCGGGTGGACCCAGCGGAGCCGAATCGGGACGTGCGCCCCTTCGCGTGGACGCCACCGAAACCAATTTCCAGGATCTGGTGCAGTTGTCCGCCCAGATACCTGTCCTCTTCCTTCTCTGGTCACGCTATGCCGCCGAATCTCCGGCTGTCCTGGATGCAGCCGAGCGCGTCGTCGAAAGCTATGGCGGACGTTTGGTTCTTGCTGCTGCTGACGTTGATACGTTCCCTCAACTTGCACAGGCCTTTCAGGTCCAGGCAGTTCCCACGGCTGTCGCGGTGGTCAAAGGCCAGCCCGTGCCGTTGTTCCAAGGTCCTGCGGATGACGAGCAGATCCGCAGCCTGGTTGATGAACTGCTCAAGGTGGCAGCTGCCAATGGCGTGACCGGGAGCATCGGTGACGCTGGGCAGGAGGGTGAATCGGAACCAGCACCACTGCCTCCCCTCCACCAAGCCGCCATCGATGCGATCGAGGCCGGAGACTACGCCGGAGCAGCCCAGGCCTATAAGCAGGCACTGCTGGAAATGCCCGCCGACGCCGATGCCAAAGCAGGTCTGGCGCAGGTGGAACTGATGGCCAGGCTCGAGAAGATCTCAGCCCCCGAAGCAGAAAACCTCCGGAAACTGGCCGCGCAGGAGCCTGATAATGTTCAGGCCCAGTTGGGCGTGGCCGACCTCGACATCTCCGGCGGCCACATCGAGGATGGATTCAACCGCATCATCGCGTTTATCGGCCGGAATTTCGGTCCGGAGCGGGAGACCGCCCGGCTACGCCTCCTTGAACTCTTCGAGGTGGTCGGTACGTCGGATGAGCGGGTGGCCAAAGCCCGTCAAGGACTTGCGAGGGTTCTGTTCTAGTGCCCTCCGCGCTGTTCACGCCCCTGCAGCTGCGTTCGCTCGGCATTGCGCATCGTGGATGGGTCTCACCCATGTGCCAGTACAGCTGCCATCCGGAAACCGGGGAAGGCGTACCCAACGATTGGCATTTGATGCACCTCGGATCGTTTGCCGCTGGTGGTGCGGCCTTGATCCTGAGTGAAGCCGCTGCGGTGAATACCGCCGGCCGGATCAGCCCGTTGGATGCGGGCCTGTACTCCGATGAGCAAGCGGCGGGCTGGGAAAGGATTGTGCACTTCGTCCACCAGCACGGCGCCGTTGACTGCAAGATCGGCGCGCAGCTCGCGCACGCCGGGCGCAAAGCGTCCACGTACTGGCCGTTTTCGGGCCGGTCCGGTTCCGTTGCCGCGTCCGACGGCGGCTGGGCTACGTTTGGTCCTACCACCCAGGCCTATGACGGCTATGCTGCTCCCCAGGCAATGGGCGAAGACGACATCCAGGGAGTAATTGCCGACTTTGCAGCTGCGGCTGCGCGCGCTGTTGCCGTAGGTTTCGATACCGTGGAGATCCATGGCGCCCATGGGTATCTTCTGCATCAGTTCCAAAGCCCTCTGATCAACACCCGGACGGATAGTTGGGGTGGCGATGAGGATGGGCGGAACCGGCTGATGCTTGCCGTGGTGGACGCAGTGCGGGAGGTCATTCCTGATTCCATGCCCTTGTTGTTGCGGATCTCCGCGTCTGATTGGGCTGAAGGGGGAGTGGACGTTGAGGCTTCCGTCCGCCTCGCGAAGGCAGCGTCGGAACACGGGGTGGACCTCGTGGATGTCTCCAGCGGCGGGGCGGTTGCACATCAGGACATCAGGCCCGCTCCCGGGTACCAGGCTGGATTTGCCGAACAGGTAAAGCGCGACGCCGGTGTACTCACCGGTGCGGTGGGCTTGCTGACAAGTGCCACCCAGGCCGAGGATATCGTGGCGAACGGGCGCGCCGATGCCGTCTTCATGGCCCGGGCCGCGCTACGGGATCCGCATTGGTGGCTCAGGGCCGCTTACGAGCTCGGACACGATATTTCCTGGGTTCCGCAGTACCAGAGGGCCATCCCCCGCCACGGCTTCTAGCGCCTCCCGACGCCACTGGAAGCCGGGGCTAGGCTGGACCCATGACGGAATCACGCCATGAACCAAGCCATGAACAAGTGTCCCAGCCATCGCATCCCCAGGCGGACTTGCCAATGCCGGCCCCAATGTCAGCCCTGTCCATCCGTGGCTTGGCCAAGCGGTTCGGCGGGAAGATTGCTGTCGATGGCGTGAGCCTGGAGGTTCCTGTTGGTTCGTTCTATGGAATGGTGGGTCCGAACGGTGCCGGCAAGACCACCACGTTGTCGATGGCCACTGGACTGCTGCGGCCGGACTTCGGAACGGCGTTGGTCCACGGCGTGGATGTCTGGGCCCAGCCCTTGGCTGCCAAGAAGCTCATGGGTGTGCTGCCGGACGGCGTCCGCTTGTTTGACAGGCTGACCGGGGAGCAATTGGTCATGTACGCGGGCCTGCTCCGCGGCATGGACCGGGACGTGGTTCGCCCTCGTGTAGCCGAACTGCTGGCCGCCTTGGACCTGGAAGCCGATGCCGGATCCTTGGTGGTGGACTATTCGGCCGGCATGACCAAGAAGATCGCCCTGGCTTCGGCGTTGATCCATGCTCCCCGCCTGCTGGTATTGGACGAGCCTTTTGAATCGGTGGACCCCGTATCTGCGGCCAATATCAGGGGCATCCTGGAGAGCTATGTATCTTCCGGTGGAACTGTCATTGTCTCCAGCCATGTCATGGACCTTGTACAGCGCATGTGCAGCCATGTGGCGGTCTTGGCAGCAGGGCGCGTGCTGGCTGCGGGGTCCGTGGATGAAGTGCGCAACGGTTCCACACTGGAGGAACGGTTCGTTCAGTTGGTGGGCGGCGGGCACCGGACGGAGGGGCTGGAATGGTTGCGCACCTTTTAAGCCTTAAGTGGCGGTTGCTCCTCAATGGCTTCAAGCGCAGCCCGGCACAGCTTATTGGCATGGGCATCGGGATCCTGTACGCACTGGGAATCATGGTCCTGTTGATCGGAGCATTGATTGCCCTGCGGTGGGCGGATGCTGAAATCGCCCATACCGTGGTGGTGTTGGGCGGTGCTGCAACACTGCTTGGCTGGGCGGTGGTTCCCCTTCTTGCTTCCGCGGCGGACATGACGCTGGATCCGGCACGCTTCACCACGTCCGCGATTCCAGCCCGGCAGCTGCTCACTGGCCTTGCCTTGGCAGGTTTCATAGGAATCCCCGGTCTCTCCACGGCTTTGACCGCGCTTGCCACTGTTGGCACTTGGTGGCGCAGTTTTCCAGCTGTGGCGGGTGCGTTGCTGGGCGCCATATTGGGGGCGCTTACTTGCATACTGTTGTCCAAAGTGGTGACGACGGCGACCACCAGCCTGGCGTCGTCCCGCCGGTTCAAGGACGTCAGCAGCATTGTCTTCTTCATCCCGCTCATGTTGATGGGTCCCATCATCGTGGGTATCGTCGACGGAGTCCGTGGTTCTGCGGACTATCTCCCTGCGCTTGCCCGTACAGTCTCATGGACTCCTCTTGGCGCGGCCTGGTCCCTGGGTGGGGACCTTGAGGCCGGAGATGTTGCTTCGGCCGGGCTGAAACTCCTCATCGCTGCCGCAACCGTTTCCGGACTGCTGCTGTGCTGGCACGTGCTGCTTCAGCGTGCCTTGGTGACGCCGCCGTACGCTGGAGGTTCGGCCAGGAAGGGCGGTAAGCGTGGCCTGTTCGATGTCCTGCCCGGCACTCCGGCCGGGGCGATTGCTGCCCGGGCTTTGATTTATTGGCTGAAGGATCCTCGCTACGCGGGCTCGCTGGTGGTGGTGCCACTATTTCCCGTGATCTTCTTCTTCAGCGGTAGCCAGAGCGGCGATTACAGCATGCTCATGCTTCTTGGGCCGCTGACTGCTTTTGTCATGGCCTGGTCCATCTGCGCTGACGTTTCCTATGACAACACCGCTTTTGCGCTCCATCTGGCATCGGGTGTCAGGGGTGTGGATGATCGCTTGGGGCGTGCCACGGCATGCTTGGCAATTTCCCTGCCTCTTGTGCTTCTGTTTGCCATAGGGCCGTTCTTCTTTACGGGTTCCTGGGAGTGGGCTCCGAACCTGATCGGTCTCTCCTTGGGTACGTTGTTCACGGGGTTGGGCCTGTCCTCAGTGATCTCGGCGCGATACAACATTGCGGTGCCCTTGCCTGGCGACAGCCCGTTTAAGAAGCCGCCCGGCAACGTTGCCCAGACACTCGCCGTGCAGATGATAGGCATGGGTGTCCTTGTTCTTTTGCTCCTCCCGCAACTTGCGCTCATGGGAGCCCAACTGTTAAGCGGCAGCGTTGTGCCGGGCTGGATTAACCTTTTGGTGGGCCCACTTCTGGGCGCAGCCCTTTTCGTTGTTGGCCTGCGCCTGGGAGGCAAATGGTTGGACGCCCGGGGGCCGGAGATGTTCGCCGAGCTCAGTGTGAACCGTTAGTCCCGTAATAACCATGGCAAGCTCATGGGACATGGGATAACCTCGTTGTCAGATACCTCGCAATTTCTACTGGAAAGGCTGTGACGATGGAAGTTGTCATTCTCCCCGGCACCAAGCAGATCGGCGCCCTGGCGGCAGATGCCATCGAAGCCCTTGTGCGCCGCAAGCCCAATGCGGTCCTGGGCTTGGCCACGGGTTCCTCTCCCTTGCCGATCTACGACGAATTGGCCCGTCGCTACGAAGCCGGCAGCGTGGACTTCAGCGAGGCGCACGGGTTTGCGTTGGACGAATACGTCGGACTGGAGGCCGGGCATCCGGAATCCTACCGCGAGGTTATCCGGCGGGAGTTCACTAACCGGGTGAATATCAAGCCTGAGAATGTGCATGGCCCGGACGGTGCCGCCGAGGACCTGGAAGCAGCCTGCCAGGCCTATGAGGATGCCATCAAGGCTGCGGGCGGCGTAGACCTGCAGATTCTGGGAGTGGGCACGGACGGCCACATTGGGTTCAATGAGCCCGGTTCATCCCTTGCGTCCCGCACCCGTATCAAAACCTTGATTGAGCAGACACGCAAGGATAACGCCCGCTTTTTCGACAGCATCGACGACGTTCCGCACCATGTGGTCACCCAGGGCTTGGGCACGATCATGGATGCCCGCCACGTCATCCTGGTGGCTACGGGTGCACAAAAGGCCCAGGCGGTGCGTGACTTCGTCGAGGGCCCGGTAGCTGCCATATGCGCTGCATCGATCCTTCAGATGCACCCGCACGCCACGATTCTGGTGGACGAAGCGGCTGCGTCGTCGCTGAAGTTGGCCGACTACTACCGCCACACCTATGACAACAAGCCGGAGTGGCAGGGCCTGTGACGGTAAGATGGATGCCATGACTACGCTTCCTCCGGATCCATTCGAAAACGACCCCATGCGCGAGCTTTCCGGAGCCGGTACGTCCACATCCACCATTGAGCGCGAGGAAACGCGCCAGGAAGTGGAGCCCGGCGACCGCGAGCGATTCGCGCATTATGTCCGCAAGGAAAAGATCATGGAGTCGGCTATGACCGGCGAACCCGTCATTGCCCTCTGTGGCAAAGTCTGGACGCCGGGGCGCGATCCCCAGAAGTTCCCCGTATGCCCGGAGTGCAAGGAGATCTATGAAGGCCTCCGTCCCGGCAAAGACGGTGGAGACAGCGGCCCGGGCAACTCCAAGTAGTGGGTGGGAAGAGAACACAGGCCCCATCTGATCGCGACCGCAGTGCGGTCCGTTGCCGCGTGCCCGGAGAGCCGGGGCTAATTTTCGCTGCCATCAGGCCGGGGGAGTCCGCATGACAGAAACATTATTTGGTGGCCCATCCCTGCCACCCGCCTATCCTGAACGCGCCGCATGGGGCACAGCTCCCAAGCTGCGTGCATGGCAGCAGGAGGCTTTGGACCTCTACATGGCCCGTCATCCGAAGGACTTCCTCGCCGTGGCTACGCCGGGTGCCGGTAAGACGACCTTCGCGCTGCGTATTGCAACCACGCTTCTGGACAGTGGTGTTGTTAACAGAATTACGATCGTCGCACCCACCGACCACTTGAAGCGGCAGTGGGCTGACGCCGCTGCCAGGGTAGGTATTGCCATTGACCCCAACTTCAAGAATTCCGATGGTCAGCATGGCCGTGGATTCGTGGGTGTCGCTGTGACGTATGCCCAAGTGGCGAGCAAGCCAATGCTTCACCGCGCCAAGACAGAAGCCGCCCGGACGTTGGTCATCCTGGACGAAATCCACCACGGTGGAGAGGCGCTGTCCTGGGGAGATGGCTTGCGCGAGGCCTTTGATCCAGCGGCAAGGCGCCTCTCCCTGACCGGTACCCCCTTCCGTTCCGATACTTCGCCCATCCCGTTCGTGGAGTACGCAGAGGACCGCGATGGTATTCGGCGCTCCAAAGCCGATTACACGTATGGCTACGGCAATGCCCTCCGGGACCACGTGGTGCGTCCCGTGCTTTTCATGGCCTACTCCGGCCAGATGCGGTGGAGGACCAGTGCCGGTGATGAAATGGCAGCCTCCTTGGGGGAAGCGGCGGTCACTAAGGACATCACCTCACAAGCGTGGCGCACTGCGTTGAACCCGGCCGGCGAATGGATCCCGGCAGTCCTCGCTGCCGCGGACAAACGCCTCAGCGAGGTTCGCCGGACTGTTCCGGACGCCGGTGGACTGGTCATTGCCACGGACCACGAGGACGCCCGCGCCTACGCAGGGCAGCTTAAGAAGATCACCGGTCAATCGCCCACCGTGATTCTTTCTGACGACTCCAAGGCTTCCAGCAAGATCGAGGACTTCTCCGAGGGAGACAAGCGTTGGATGGTCGCCGTCCGTATGGTGTCCGAAGGTGTGGACGTTCCGCGTCTCTCGGTCGGTGTCTACGCCACATCAACGTCTACGCCGCTGTTCTTCGCCCAGGCAGTGGGCCGCTTTGTGCGTGCCCGCAAAAGGGGAGAGACGGCGTCGGTCTTCCTGCCGTCAGTGCCGCCGCTCATGGTGCTGGCCAACACCATGGAGGCCGAGCGGGACCACGCGCTTGACCGGCCGGAAAAGGACGAGGACGGACTCTTCAACCCTGAAGAGAACCTCATGGCCGAGGCCAACCGCGAGGACAAGGCTTCGGATGAGCTCACCAAGGGCAAGTTTGAAGCCCTGGACTCGCAGGCTTCCTTTGACCGCGTCCTCTTCGACGGCGGTGAGTTTGGTACCGGAGCGGACATTGGCTCTGATGAAGAGTTGGACTTCCTCGGGATCCCCGGTCTTCTCGACGCCGAGCAGGTGGGGACGCTGTTGCGGCAGCGCCAGCACGAGCAGCAGTCGCGCAAGAAGCGCCAATCCCCGTTGGCAGCCGCGGCTTCTCCGGCCGTGCCCGATCACCGCATGCTCATGGACTTGCGCAACGAACTGGCCAAGAACGTCGCCGCATGGTCCGCCCGGACAGGCACACCCCATGGGGTGGTGCACACTAAACTGCGCGAGCTATGCGGCGGACCTGCCGTAGCCCAGGCGAACGAGGAACAACTGCAGGCACGCCTGCGTAAGTTGCAGGACTGGTTCATCGGCCGGAAGTAGCTGGTCCTGGCTGCCTTCAACCTAGCTGCGTTCGACCTCGACGCCGGCTGCCTCCAGTTCGTCGAAGGTCTCGCTGAGGTCCTCGGCGATTCCTGCTGTGAGTTCTGCAATGACCGTGGTGTTGTAGCCCGCTTGGACGGCATCAAGGGCAGTTGCCTTGACGCAATAGTCCGTCGCGATGCCCACGACAACGACTTCTTCGACGTCGTGGCTTTGGAGCCAGTCATCGAGCCCGATGGCATCTTCATCCAGGGCCTCGGACACGGCGGCGCCGGCCTTGAGGTCGCCGGAAGGGACGTCGTCCTCCGGTGCGAGGACGCCCTCGAACCCGGAGTAGGCCGCGGTGTACTGTCCTTTGCGGAAGTAGGCCTGGATGTATTCCGGGTCCAGGTCCTCGTGGAGTTCGGCCCCTTTGGTCCGGGCGCGGCAATGTGGCGGCCAGGAATCCACCATGTCCGGATCATCGGAGAAATGGCTTCCCGGTTCGATGTGCCAATCCTGGGTTGCCACGATGTGGTCGAAGTGCTGCTGGTTTGCGTCCACGTACTCGGTGATGGCACCGGCTACTGCAGCGCCTCCTTCGACGGCGAGGGTGCCGCCCTCGCAGAAGTCGTTCTGGACATCGACGATGATCAGGGCCCTGGACATCAGTTCTCCTCGTAGATGGTGGGGATGGCGGCCTCGCCGCGCTGCAAGCGGTTCACTACGGCAGGCAGTTCGGCCATGCTGGCGGCGTGGCGTTCTTTGGCGCGGACCACTCCTTCGGGGCCTGTCCAGCCGGGCAGGAGTTCGCCATTCTTGATGAATTGCTGCAACAACGAACGGTCATTTCCGTCGTCCTCCGGCCGGTGGCCTATTCCAACGATCTCCTGGGTGGCCCGCCCGTGTTCGTTGAGTTTGCGGAGGGCGTATTTGCGTCCGCCTACGCTGGCTTTGTTCTTGGCCGCCTTCGCAACCGAGATGAACTCGCCGGCGTCGTTGGTCCTGCTGACCAGCTTGTACACCATGCTCGCGGTCGGAGCGCCGGAGCCCGTAACCAGGGACGTGCCAACCCCGTAGGAGTCCACCGGAGCGGACTGCAGGGCCGCTATGGCGAATTCGTCGAGGTCGGAGGTGACCACAATCCGGGTATCCAGGTTTCCAAGGTCATCCAGTAGTTGCCGGACCCACTGGGCCTGGGCAACAAGGTCGCCCGAGTCCAAGCGGACGGCGCCCAGTTTGTCACCTGCGAGCTCGACGGCGGTGCGCACGGCCGTCTCGACGTCGTAGGTGTCAACAAGCAGCGTGGTTCCCGGCCCGAATGCAGCGATCTGTGCTTCGAAGGCCTCGCGTTCTGTGTCGTGGAGGAGCGTGAACGAGTGGGCGGCAGTGCCCACCGTCTTGATGCCGTATCGGCGTCCGGCCTCGAGGTTGGAGGTGCTGGCGAAGCCTGCGATCACGGCGGCGCGTGCTGCCGCCGTCGCGGATTCCTCCTGCGTGCGCCGGGAGCCCATCTCGATGCACGGGCGGTTGCCGGCCGCTGACGTCATCCGTGATGCGGCGGAAGCGATGGCACTGTCGTGGTTCAGGACGGAGAGGATGTAGGTCTCCAGGATGCAGGCTTCGGCAAACGTGGATTCGACGATCAGGATGGGGGAGTTTGGGAAGTAGGCGTCGCCTTCCGCGTAACCCCAGATGTCTCCGTTGAATTTGTAGTTGGCGAGGTAGTCCAGTGTCGCCTGGTTGACCACCTTGTTCCGCTCAAGGAACGCGAGCTCGGCCTCACCGAAGCTGAAGTCGGCGATCCCTTCCAGAAGGCGGCCGGTTCCGCCAACCACGCCGTAGCGGCGGCCGTCAGGCAGTCGCCGGGCGAAGGCTTCAAACACCGAGCGGCGGTGGGCGGCCCCGGAGTGCAAGGCGGCCTGAAGCATCGTCAACTCGTAGTGGTCGGTGTACAAGGAAGTGGCGGGGTGGTCCCAAGACGTGGCTCTACTCACGAATTCACTCTAGTGCGAGCCGCCATAGAATGGACAGATGACCCCTAGCGTTGCATTTGGCACGGACATTGATGAGCGGACGGAAGCTGCAGAGCAGACGTCCACCGATGTCCTGACCGCCCCGGATATCCCTTGGAACCTGGTGATCTGGAATGATCCCGTCAACCTCATGAGTTATGTCAGCTATGTGTTCCAGACGTACTTCGGTTACTCCGAGTCCAAAGCACACAAGCTCATGATGGAGGTCCACAGGAAGGGCCGTTCCATCGTGGCGCATGGGAGCAAGGAACAGGTTGAGCAGCACGCAGTAGCCATGCACGGCTTCGGCCTCTGGGCCACCGTGGAGAAAGCGGCAAGCGGAAACGAAGCACCGGGGAAGGGCGGCCGCCAGCGTGGCTAAGGCATTCAAATACGGACTCAAGGGAATCACCGGTTACCTCGAGCCGGCCGAACGGGATCTTTTACGGGGGCTGCTGGACGATGTCATCTCCATGCTGGAGTCCGATGTCAAGGAGAACGAGGACCCGCTGACCGCGTTGATCGGCTTGGACATGGACGTGAAGCAACCGAGCGATCGCGCCCTGTTGCGGCTTTTGCCAAACGTCATGAAGGACGACGACGGCGGCTCGCTTGAGTTCCGGCAACTCACCGAACGCTCCGTTCGGGAAAACAAGATTGGCGCGTTGAAGGCTACAGCCATGGGTCTGGACAAGGACGATCTTGTACTGACGCCGGAGGACGCGACACGCTGGTCGATGGCGTTGAACGACGTTCGCCTGGTATTGGCCGAACGGCTGGACATCCGCGACGAAGCGGACGCCGAGCACATCCACAGCATGCAGGACTGGAGCCAGGCAGAAGATGTGGAGAGTTACCTGGCGTTGGTCTACAACTTCACCACCTGGCTCCAGGAGTCGCTGGTGCAATCGATGATGGCGGCAAGGCAGGCAAAATCCTGATCAGAAAGGCCACCGCTGGGCCGCTGTTTGTGACACATCAGACACGAGGCGGAGGCCACAGGTAATGGCCGCAACACAGGGGAAGCCTTATTCTCGAATAATCATGACTTCAGCATCTGGCAGTTCAACGGGCGGCAGTTCACCAGGCGGCAGTTCTAGAGGCGCCGGATCACCAAGCGCCGCGGCAGGGGCCCCGGTTGCTGCCTCCCCGGGTGGGCTGCCGGTCTCCAACGAGCTCATGGGATCCCGCCCGATTGGCGTCTTCGATTCCGGTGTGGGTGGATTGACGGTAGCCCGGTCCATCATCGATCAACTCCCCAACGAATCAATCCTGTACGTGGGGGATACGGCCAATGGTCCCTATGGGCCGCTGCCCATCGCCGAAGTCCGGGCCAACGCCCTGGGCGTGATGGACGAGCTGGTGGATTCGGGCGTGAAGCTGCTGACCATTGCCTGCAACTCTGCCTCTGCCGCCGTCCTCCGGGATGCTCGTGAACGCTACACGGCGCGTTACGGCATCCCTGTTATCGAGGTCATCCAACCAGCAGTGCGGCGAGCGGTGGCGGCCACCCGTTCCGGCAGGATCGGTGTCATTGGAACGTCCGCTACTGTAGGCTCGCGCGCCTACGAGGACACTTTCGCGGCAGCCCCGGATCTTGCCATCACCTCTGTGGCTTGCCCGGCCTTCGTGAGCTTTGTTGAAGCCGGCATCACCACCGGCCCGGATCTCCTTGCAGCGGCCAATGAGTACTTGGAGCCACTCAAGCACGCCGGCGTGGACACTGTGGTGCTGGGCTGCACGCACTACCCCTTGTTGACCGGGGTGATCTCCTTTGTCATGGGCGAGGACGTGACGTTGGTGTCCAGTGCGGAGGAAACCGCCAAGGACGTCTACCGTGCCCTGGCCAATCACGGTATCCAGCGAACCGATACCAGTGCCCCGAGCCATGAGTTCATAGCAACAGGCGATGCCGTCCAATTTGAGACACTGGCGCGCCGCTTCCTTGGCCCGGAGGTCTTGTCCGTCAAACACGTTGACCACGTAGCTGCGCAATACCCCACCGGCAGCCTTGCGCGCATAACCCCGGAAATGCTGGAAGCGGCACGGACCGGGGCCGGATTGTCGCGACGTTCCTACTTCGTGCAACCGGAAAGGGGACCCAGCCCAGGTTCCAGCGCACCCTTGGGACGTGGCCTGTGAAACTGACCATCGTGGGCTGTACGGGGTCCTTTCCCGGTCCCGGCTCGCCGGCGTCGTGCTATCTGGTGACCGCACACGACGGTGAGCGGGAATGGAAGATCGTGATGGACCTCGGGAGCGGAGCGTTGGGAGCCATCCAGCGGTACACGGATCTTGAGGACATTGACGCCATTTTCCTCACGCACCTGCACCCGGACCATTGCATGGACCTGTGCGGCCTTCACGTAGCCGTCCGGTGGAAGCCCGGCGGTTGGGGTCGGGACCGGATCCCCGTGTGGGGGCCTGCAGCCACCGCGGACAGGATGGCGACAGCCTACGGGCTGGATCTGGATCCGGGCATGCACGAGGAGTTCGACTTCACTCATTGGGCTGAACAGAAGCCTGTTACGGTTGGCCCGTTCACGGTGACCCCTTACAGCGTCAACCATCCAGTGGAGGAGGCATACGCACTTCGCGTCACTGCAACGGAGCCAGCCAAGGACGGTACGCCGGTGACCCGGGTGCTGACATATTCGGGGGACACCGATTCCTGCCAGGGCCTGGAAGATGCCGCCAGCGGCGCCGACTTGTTCCTGTGCGAGGCCGCGTTCGAGGAAGGCCGCGATGACGGCATCAAGGACGTCCACCTCACGGGCAAGCGTGCCGGGGAGGCCGCCAGGAACGCCGGAGCCAAGCGCCTGCTCCTGACCCACATTCCGGTGTGGACTTCGCAGACCAAAGTAATGTCCGAGGCAAAGCCGGTGTTTGCCGGGGACGTCGCTGTTGCCGTCGCCGGGGTCCACTACACCATCTAGGCCGATCAAGGTGGTGCCGTGCGCGCCCGACGTGCCGTCCGGCGTCGGGCGTTGTCACATCGTCGCTAAGCTTGAAGCATGACTTCTGAAGCTACAGCCACACCCGTTATCCGCGCCGATGGCCGGACGCCCGACCAATTGCGTCCCATCAGCATCACCCGCGGCTGGTCCAAGCAGGCCGAGGGCTCGGCGCTCATCGAGTTCGGCAACACGCGGGTACTGTGCACAGCTTCCCTGACGGAGGGTGTTCCCCGCTGGCTCAAGGGCGAGGGCCGTGGCTGGGTGACCGCCGAATACGCGATGCTTCCCCGGGCAACGAACACCCGCTCCGACCGCGAGTCCGTGAAGGGGAAGATCGGCGGACGCACACACGAGATCTCCCGCCTCATTGGCCGTTCGCTGCGCTCCATCATCGATACCAAAGCGCTCGGCGAGAACACGATCGTCCTTGACTGCGATGTCCTGCAGGCCGACGGCGGTACCCGCACCGCTGCGATCACCGGTGCTTACGTGGCACTTGCCGAAGCGATCCGCTTTGCGCGCGAAAACAAGCTCATCGCCCGCAATGCCGAGCCGCTGGTAGACACGATTGCTGCCGTTTCGGTGGGCATCATCGATGGCGTGCCGATGCTGGACCTCCCGTACGTCGAAGACGTCCGTGCCGAAACCGATATGAATGTGGTGGTCACGGGATCCGGGAAGTTCGTTGAGGTCCAGGGCACCGCAGAGGGCGCCCCGTTCGACCGCGATGAACTCAACGCCTTGCTGGACCTCGCCCTGATCGGCACGGGCCAGCTTGCGGCCATCCAGCGCGAGACACTGGCGGAGGCTCCGTGAGCGGCGACGGTGCCTCCAGTGCTCCGCGGCTGGTCCTGGCAACACATAACCAGGGAAAGCTGAAGGAACTTCGCGAGTTGCTGCGCGGCCAGGTCCCAGGGCTCGACGTCGATACCCAGGTGGTGGACGCAACTGCTGCCGGTGCGCCGGACGTCGCCGAAACCGGAGTCACTTTTGCAGAAAACTCACTGCTTAAGGCGCGTGCCGTGGCTGAGGTAACGGGTTTGGTAGCCATCGCTGACGACTCGGGGCTTGCCGTTGACGTCTTGGGCGGTGCACCGGGCATCTTTTCCGCCCGATGGTCGGGAAAGCATGGGGACGACGCAGCGAACCTGCAATTGCTGCTCGCCCAACTCTCCGACGTACCCGACTCCTTCCGCGGGGCCGCCTTTGTCTGCGCAGCAGCCTTGGCAGTGCCCGGGGCAGATGGAATCAGCCACGAAACAGTTGAGTACGGGCAGCTCGAAGGTACGCTGCTGCGCGAGCCCCGGGGGGAGGGCGGGTTCGGTTATGACCCCGTGCTCCAGCCGGTGGGAATGGATCGCAGCTGTGCGGAACTGACATCCGAGGAAAAGAACGCCATCAGCCACCGGGGCCAGGCGTTCCGGGCTTTGCTCCCCGCAATCGTCGCCGCACTTTCGGGTGTCCACTCCAGTTAGCGGGGGATCAACGAAGAAGGCACCCGGCCAACGCCGGGTGCCTTCTCCTGTCTGCCGTCAACTTCGCTAAAACCTACTTGTCGCGGTGTTTTCCGCCTTCGTGCTCCTCGATGAATTCCTCCACGGGGTTGCTCCCTTCCGCGGCAGCCTTACGCTTGGCAACGACGCCACGGGCTACCTCGATGATGATGGGAATGACCGAGATCAGGACAATGACGATGAAGATGATGTCCAGGTTGCTGCTGACCCACGGAACGCGGTCCCCCAAAAGGTATCCAAGCAAGGTGACACCACCGCCCCAGAGCGTGGCGCCGATCACGTTGAAGAGGAAAAACTTGCGCTTGTCCATTTGTGCCACGCCGACGATCACCGGAACGAACGTGCGGATGATGGGGACGAAGCGGGCAAGGATCAGGGCTTTGCCGCCATGCTTCTCAAAGAACGCATGGGCGCTTTCGACGTTCTCCTTCTTGAACAGCCGGGAGTCCGGGCGGTTGAAGATGGCAGGGCCGGCCTTTGAACCAATAAGGTAGCCGGTCTGGTTGCCGATGATCGCCGAGACGATGATGAGGCCCGCAAGGGCCCAGACATTGAACTTGATGGTGTCTGTGGCCACCAGGAGACCAGCGGTAAAAAGCATGGAATCGCCGGGCAGGAAGAAGCCCACCAGCAGGCCGGTTTCAGCAAAGACGATGCCGCAAACCAGCAGCACAACCCACGGCGCCAAGGCTGGATCAGCCAGGAAGACCTGGGGGTTCAGCCAGTCCGGCAGGAACGAGGCCATGGGCGGACGCACTGGTCCCGCGCCCCCGAAAGTGGATACGGCAAAGTCGCTCATCGCAGAAAAGATCACCCATCAAGCCTACTGGACGGCCGTCGTCGTAACCCTCACCACAAAGCGGCCGGAAAGACAGCCCCGCCGCGGAAACGGGCAAGAGCGCACCCTTTGGAGCCTGTAACCTTGTCCAGTGGCATTGGACTTTACGGCGATCGACTTTGAAACAGCCAACGGCTTCAGGGGGTCGCCGTGTTCGGTCGGCCTCAGCAAAGTCCGCGGCGGCGTTGTGGTGGAGGAAGCCTCCTGGCTCATGCGGCCACCGGAGAACCACGACCATTTCGAGTTTCACAACACACGCATCCATGGCATCCGTGCCGAAGATGTTGCCGGACGTCCCAGGTTCGGAGAACTCTTCCCGGAAATCGGTGCCTTCATCGGTGACGACGTCCTTGCAGCCCACAACGCAGCCTTTGACCTGGGTGTGATCCGGTCCGGCTTGGAGGTCTCCGGGCTTGCAGGCCCGGCTTACGAATACGTCTGCACGGTCATGCTGTCCCGCCGCTGCTACTCGTTGGTGTCCAACTCGCTGCCTTACGCTGCGGAGGAAGCCGGAGTGCCGCTGGTCAACCACCACGATGCCGCCGAGGACGCACGCGCCTGTGCAGGAATCCTGGTGGACATCGCCCGCCGTAACAACGCCAACAGCATCGCGGAACTCTATCTTTCGCTGGGCCTGACGTTACCCAGGCAACCAGCGTTCGATCCCATGAACGGCCTCTCCAAGCCCACCCTCGCCGCTCTCGCAGGCAGGACGACCGCCGGCAGGGCGACCGCAGGCAGGGCGACCGCAGGCAAGAACGCAAATAGCCCGGCGGAGCAAACCTTGGAAGCCGCCCTGAGCGGTCCCGGACGTGCATGGTCAGCGTGGCCCGAGGAAGGCCCTAATCCGTTGCCGAATCCCACGGCCGAACCCGGGCATCCGCTATTCGGCCAGACGGTGGTGTTCACTGGCGACCTCATCATGACCCGCCCCGAGGCCAAGTCCCGGGCTGCAGAGATGGGTGCACGCCCCGAAAGCAGGGTGACCGCGCGCACCACGGTCCTTGTGGTGGGAGATGGATTCGTGGCCGGGGACCTGCGTGCCGGGCGGCTGACGGGCAAGGCCAAGCGGGTCTTGGAACTCCACGCGAAAGGCCAGCAGATCGAAGTGGTCTCGGAGGGCGAGTTCCTGCAAATGGTTGGCGGTAACTAGCGCCGTCGTTCTGTTTTCACAGGAAACATGGCGCTGCGACGAGCGTGAGGCGAGGGCTGGTCAGCCTGTGGTGACAGCGAGCAGCCGGTCCGCCATGCCACGAATGACCTCCGTGCCTTCCAGGGCCCCGAGCCATTCGGCAGGAAGGCATGCTTCGCCGTAGTAGGCGCCCAAAATGTTCCCGGCGATGGAACCGATGGAATCGCTGTCGCCACTGTGGTTGATGGCCACCGCGATGGCCTGGCGGAAGTGCTCCATGGGCTCGCTGACTTGCGTGGACAGGACGGCATAAAGCCCGACGGCGAGTGCCTCCTCGGCAACCCAGCCCTCACCCAGCGCCGTGACCAGCTTTTCAGGACTAAGGGGAGTGGGCTCCGAGGACAACCTCAACGCCGCTTCCAAACGCTCGGGCAGTTCGGGGGCTTTGGTGGGCACGCCGTTGACGTAGTCCAAGGCGCCGGTAGCTGCGGTTCGGATGTCGCCACCGGCCACAATATTGTGGATCAACAAACTGAATGCAGCAGCGCTTAGCCGCGCTGACGGGTGTCCATGCGTCAATGACGCAGCATCTGAACTGAGTTTGTAGACGGCCTCACGGGAAATATGGGGAACGAGTCCGAAAGGTGCCGAACGCATGACTGTGCCACAGCCCTTGGAGTCGGGGTTGACTGGCCTGGCCACAGTGCCCATTTCTCCTGAAGCCAATCCGCTGAGGCACGTGTTTCCCGGAGCCCGGCGACGCCGCAGGACTTCCTGGCCGTCAATCCATCGCGGTTGTGGAACGGGAGCAGAAGGGGACACGGCAACGTCCTGGGTTGCCAGCCAGCGAAGGTAAGCCAGCCAGAGGCAAGCGATTTCATCCGCGGCGACCCCATCGTTGGCCCATTCGAGGGCGTCTACCAGGCCGTCCACTGTGTACAGCGTCATCTGGGTATCGTCCGAAAACTGGCCGACGGCGTCGAGCTGGTCAAAGGAGGTGAGGCCGGCGGAACCGTAACGGGCACGGATGGCCTCGAGGCGATCGAACTCCACTGCATAGCCAAGTGAATCGCCCAAGGCGCCTCCCAACAACGTCCCGTGGACGCGGGATTCAAACGACGGGCTGGTGGGGGAGGAGGCTTCAACACTCATGCAATCAACTTACCGTGCCGTGGTAGGCCGGTGATGTGGTAAGCCGCTGATATGGTGAGGAGGCTGCCCAGCACTAGGAAACTTGGAGAGAGAACGTGCGTGAACCGGCTTGGCGACGGACAGGCAAGACACCTGACTACAGGTTTTCCTTGGCGAACGAACGCACCTTCCTTGCGTGGATCCGGACGTCATTGGCGTTGCTGGCGGGAGCCATTGCCATCGATCAACTGGCTCCGAACATTGCCCCACAGCCGGTCAGGATCGTCCTCTGTGTGCTCTTGTCCCTGATCGGCGCTGGTCTGGCTGCGCTTTCCTACCGGAGATGGGGGCAAATGGAAGCTGCGATGCGCAACGAAGAAGCCTTGCCGTTCTCCTGGCTCATGCTGTTGATGACTATCGTGGTGGCCGTCGCGGCCTTCACCTTCGCCGTCTTGATATTGGTGGCCCGTTGACCGGGGAACCGCGTTGATGATGCAGGCCTGGAGAGCATGGAGGCCTGGTGGCCATGGACGTCCGTGATCCCGGCCTTCAGCCGGAACGCACCACGCTGGCCTGGCGGCGAACGCTCATATCGCTAATGGTGGTTGATCTGTTCATCTGGCGCAGTTGGCTGACCTCGGAGCCCTCTACGGGCCATCTGGTTCCTGGCCTTCCCGGCCTGGACTACCAAGGCATTTGCGCCCTTATGGCCGCTGCCGCCACCATCGTCCTGGCTTGTGCGGTGTGGGTCCGTTCACGGCAGCTTCACGGTGGAAACGAGGCAGCCTCGGCGCGACTCATCTTTGTCAGTACCCTTGCCGTGATAGGGCTGGGCGGAACAGCGATCGCGGCCATCGCCTTGGGCGGCTAAGCTCGGAACGGGACCCAGCGTGGACCCAGCATCTGTTCAGATTCGACTGGCAGGATGCTCAAGTATCCCTCGGCCAGCATCGAAGCCGATCAGCGGGTCCACACCACCAATCGTAAGGAACCATTCGACATGACCTCACCTGTGCAAGCCACGTCCGACCCCGAACCGGGCCTCCTCGCGCGGCTGTCGGCTGAAGCCGTCGGTTCGCTGTTTGTTGTGCTCGTAGCGGTGGGTGTGTCGATTTTCTCGAACCCGTCCTCAGCGCCCCTACCCGCTGCACTCGCTACGGGCCTGACCGTTACTGTGGCCATGCTGGCCTTCGGTCATGTATCCGGTGGTCACTTCAATCCAATAATCACGCTGGGCAACCTGATTGCCGGCCGTATTCGTGCGGTGGCGGCCGTTGCCTACCTTGCGGCCCAGATCATCGGCAGCGTGATCGGCGCAGCCTTGGCCTATGTGGTAGTTCTGACAGTTCCGGTCTTGACGGATGCGCGGGCAGCCTTCGGTTCTGTGGCGGCAGGCTATGGCGAGCATGCCGCTGCCCAAACCCAGATGGCGGGGGTCTTGATCGTTGAGGTTGTTGGCTCTGCCTTGCTGGTTGCGGTGTTCCTCGGAGCGACTGCCGGACGCCGTGCGTTTCCGGCCGTGGCTCCCTTTGCCGTAGGCCTTTGCGTTGCCGTGTTGCTGCAGTTTGGCCAAGTCCTTGGCAACCTTCCCTTTAATCCGGCACGCGCAACTGCCTTGGCTTTCTTCAGCCCTTCGTGGGCGATCGAAGGATTGTGGCTCTTCTGGGTGGCCCCGCTGATGGGCGCCGCACTTGCGGGACTCGCCTTCCGTGGCTTTGGCTACGCCTCCGCTGCCACCAGCCTTGGAGATGACGCCACGTCAGCGGCGGCCGGAACCTTCGAGGACGAGCACTTGGACGCCGACGACACTGACGATTTCCAGGCAGATGGAGAGGCCGCGGAGACCGGGGTTGTCCGGAATGAACCTGCCGCAGCTGATGACGCGCGTAACTTCTTCGACGGCAAGAAGGGCTAGGAGACTGACAGGATCGACGGCGGGCGGCCTGTCTGCGCTTTTTTGTCGGTGCCCAACGTTAGCTTGAAAATATGCGGTTACTCCATACCTCGGATTGGCACCTCGGCCGGTCGTTCCACGGCGTTGGCATGCTTGAAGCCCAGCGCGGTTTTGTGGACCAGTTGGTGTCCTTTGTCGAAGCAAAGTCAGTGGACGTCGTCCTCATTGCGGGCGATGTTTACGATCGCGCCCTGCCTGGACTGGATGTCGTCAAACTTCTCGACGACGCCTTGGTGCGCATTACCCAGGCCGGGGCCACTGTAGTGCTCACCAGCGGCAACCACGATTCCGCCATTCGGCTCGGATTCGCATCCCGCTTGCTCGAACGTGGAGGAGTTCACCTCAGGACGAGGGTGGAGGACCTGGACGTTCCGGTGCTTATTCCCTTCGAAAAAGATGGCGACAGCAGCGCCGCACTTGCGATCTACGGGATCCCCTATTTGGAACCACGGCTTGTCGCGGAGCGGCTGGCGGTGGAGGCCGCGAGTCATTTCGAAGTAACGCGTGAAGCATGCGAGCGGATTCGGCGCGACGTCCAAGCCCGCCGGAAGTCCGGAACGGTGCATCCGGTGGTCCTGGCACACACCTTTGCCAGCGGAGGGATCACTTCGGACAGTGAACGGGACCTGAGCATAGGCGGCTTGGGCGCCGTGCCCCTGGATCTCTTTGAGGACTTTTCGTACACGGCCCTGGGTCACCTGCACGGTCGGCAGGAGCTTGCCCCGCACGTCCGCTACTCCGGCTCCCCACTGGCCTATTCGTTCTCCGAAGCCAAACATCGCAAGGGCGCTTGGTTGGTTGATGTCGATGCCGACGGGAGCATCGATGTCCAGGAAGTTCCGTGGGAAGCTGCCAAGGGTTTGGCGGTGTTGCGAGGCAAGCTGAACGATCTCCTCGAGTCAGACGAGCACTCCTGGGCAGAGGCGGCCTATTGCCAAATAACACTCACGGACGCCCAGCGGCCCGCCCAGGCCATGGAACAGCTCCGCACCCGCTTTCCCGACACCCTGGTCCTCTCTTTCGACCCCGAGGGTGCCGGGACCCAGGAAAAAGTCAGTTATAGCAGCAGGTTGGCAGCGGCCCAGGACGACCTCGAGGTCTGCTGCGGGTTCCTGGAACATGTTCGGGACCGCAGCCCCGGATCTGCGGAAGAGGCTGCCCTGCATGACGCTCTCGAGGCCATCCGCTTGGAGGAAGCTGAACTGTGAGAATTCATCGACTCGACATTGAGGCCTTCGGGCCGTTTGCCACCGCGCAGCACATCGATTTCGATCAACTCAGTGCGCAGGGCTTGTTTCTCCTTAACGGTGCCACCGGGGCTGGCAAGACCAGCATCCTGGACGCCATCTGCTTCGCTCTATATGGGTCCGTTCCCGGTGCCCGCCAGGAAGGCAAGCGCCTCCGCAGCGATCATGCAGCCCCCGGCGCGGAACCGCGTGTGGTGTGCGAATTCTCGGCCCGCGGCAGGCGTTTCGAAGTCAGCCGTTCGCCGGCCTGGGAACGGCCGAGCGCTCGTGGCCGGAACGGGTTCACTACCCAACAAGCCAAGACCCTGCTGCGGGAGTGGGTTTCCGGGGGCTGGGAGGAAAAATCTTCGCGGAATGACGAAGTAGGCGCCGAGCTCTCGGACCTTTTGGGTATGGACCGGGACCAGTTCACACGCGTCGTGATGCTGCCCCAGGGCGACTTTGCCGCATTCCTGCGTTCGAAAGCGGCTGACCGGCTCGAACTCCTCCAAAAACTCTTTGGGACGCAGCGATTCGAGGCCGTGGAGCGGCAGATAGCACGTCAGGCGGCGGAGGCAGCCCGTGCGGTGGAGGACAACGCGGCAGAACTGACGATTCTGCTTGGCAGGGCCGCCTCGGAACGGGAGCAGTTGGGGCTTTCGGATGCCGTAACGGATGTGGAAACAGCTGCCAGAGCGCCCGAGGTATGGCTCGCGGCGCTGGAGACGGAGTTGCTCGCAGAAAGCGAGCGGCGAAATGACGAAGCCAGCGCAGCTGATGCCCGGGCCGTGCGGCTTGCGGAGCAGCTTCAAGAGGAGCAGGACAAAGCCCAGCGGCATGCCCGGCTGGCTGCCGGGATGCAACGGCGCGTACTGCATGAATTAGCTGCGGCGCGGGCACTGGAGAACAAGGAAAAGCTTGGAGGGCATCGGCGTGCGGCTGTCCTTGGGGGACAACTGGAGGCCGTGGATGCCACGGAGGGGAAATACCGGTCTGCGCTCGGAGATAGGGACAAGACCCGCGAGCAGCTCCTATCCGCCGGCTTGGATGCGGCACATCCGGTCGCGGCCTTGGAGAAAGTAAAGTCCACCCTCGCCGTACTCGATGCCAGGCTTCCGGACGAGCGGCGTATGGAGGATGTGGCCAGCCGCCTGGCAGCCAAACGGGAAGAACATTCCAACCATCTGGCAGCCGCCCAAGCAGCAGGAGAATCGTTGGAGCGCCTTCGCGCCGATGAATCCGCACTGAGGGCTGGGATGGAACCACTGGAGCCCTTGGCTGCCCAAGCCGATGACCTGGAACGGGAGGCGGCCGCTGCGGCCGGACTAGTCTCGGTTGTGTCCCGTCATGCAGCAGCCGCCGCCGAGTTGAAGGAGGTCAGTGAGCGTCACGCCCAGGCACGCAGCAAAACACAGGACCTCAGGCAAGCTTGGCTGGACGTGAGGGAGGCCCGCCTTGCCAACGCAGCCGGTGAGCTCGCGGCAGCCCTTGCACCGGGGCATGCTTGTCCTGTTTGTGGCAGCAACGATCACCCAAGCCCGGCAGCGGCGGCTCGTTCGGCGCTCTCCATCGCCCAGGAAGAAGACCAGGCCAACCAACTTTTTGAAGCCAGCGAGAAGGCTCTGGAACGCATCACGGAGGAGGTATCAAGCGCCGCCCAGTTGCTGGCGGGCTTGGCCGCCCAGGGTGGCTCAGCGGACCCGGACGAATCGGCCGCGCGCCTGGTGGCATCGGAAGCTGCGGCCTTGGAAGCCCGGAAAGCACGTGGCGCGTTGGATAAGCTCCGTAGCAAGCAAGACGCACTCGCCAAGCGCATCACATTGCTCCAGGAGGAACACTCCGGCTCCATGAATGCCGCTATGCAAGCAGCCTCAGCTGTAGAACTGCTCCAGGAACAGCACCGTGCGCTTGAGGACGAGCTCGAAGGCCTGAGGCAGGGCTTCCCCAGCCTTCGCGAGCGGTCAGGGGCCCTCACGTCCCAGCGGCTGCTGCTTCAGGCAGAAGTGGATGCCGTCAACGAACTCCAGCGTGCCGGGACCGCACGCATGGAAGCGCTCGCAGCGCTGGAAAGGGCCCTGCCCGGGTCAGGGTTTTCCTCGGCCGAGGATGTGCGTCGCGAGCTCCTGTCAGCGTCGGATGTTGTGGCTCTGGAGAAGGCGTTTGCGGATTTTGAGGCCGAGGGCGCCCGACTGGATGAACTGTTCGCTGGTGAGGACCTCGTCATGGCAGCCAAGGAAGTCAGCATCGGCGAGCTTCCCCTGCCGGAGGACGAGCTCAGCGTCGCGAAGACTGAGGCTGCCCGCGCCATGGAAGCCGCAAAAGAACTGGCGCTGTCCGCTGGGCTCGCAAGCAAGGCGGCCCGGTCTGTGCAGCGGATCCGCGTGGAGTATCGGAACCTTGCCGAGGCAGGACGGGAACCTCGCCAGCATGCCACCTTGTTGGCTGGGCTGGCGGACACCCTTCGTGGGGCAGGCGAAAACAACTACCGCATGAGCCTGAACAGCTACGTGCTGGCTGCCCGCCTGGAACAGGTGGCGATCGCGGCGTCGGAGAGACTCGTTGCGATGAGCGATGGACGCTACACGTTGCAGCACACGGACGCCCGGGCTGCGCGCAACCAGAAATCCGGTCTTGGACTGGAAGTGGTGGATGAGTGGACCGGCCAGCGGCGTGATACGTCCACCCTCTCAGGCGGAGAGTCCTTCATGGCCTCTTTGTCGCTGGCCCTTGGCTTAGCGGACGTTGTGCAGCAGGAGGCCGGTGGTGTGGACATCGAAACGCTGTTTGTGGATGAAGGATTCGGGAGCCTGGACGAGCAAGCCCTTGAACAGGTCATGGATGCCTTGGAAGGTTTGCGCGACGGCGGCAGGGTTGTGGGGCTGGTCAGCCACGTCGCAGAAATGAAGCAACGCATCAGCAGCCAGCTTCATGTGGTCAAGGGCAGGCATGGTTCCTCGGTGGTTGTTGCCGAAGCAATGCCTGCCTGAGCCCGGATCCGATAGACTTGATCCGTTACACCGGGTCGCGCGCATCGGGAGGAGGGACGATGCGCAGACTTTAGCGAACCCGGAACAATGGAAAAATCTTCTTTGGCTTCCAAGCCACTGCCTTCACATCAGACCCCGACGCCGTCCACCAACCGATCGCGCCTGCCCGGGAGGTTCGCGCGGCTGCCCGAACTGGCCGGACCGGGGTTCCTGCCCCTTGGACTCTTCGCAAGGCTCCCTTTGGCAATGCTTACCGTGGGGACCTTGACCCTGGTTACAGCGGTGAGCCATTCATACGCAATCGGTGGCATGGCCGCCGGGGCCGTGGGCATCGGTTCAGCGGTGGGCGCTCCTGTCCTTGGTTCGCTGGCTGATCGTGCCGGCCAACGTATCGTCCTGCTTGTGGCGGCGGTGGTCAACACCTTGGCCGTCGTCGGCCTTCTTGCCGCCGCCTACGTGACCCCAAGCTATAGCTCCGTGGTGGACGCGACAGGCGTGCTCGTAGCAGGTTTCCTCGCTGGCGCGAGCTGCCCACAGGTTGGCCCCATGGCCCGTGTTCGCTGGATGGCACTGACCACCCGGAACCTGTCCTCAGCCCGAAGTACCAGTGCTTCCAGGAGAGACAGTGCTTCCAGGAGAGACAGTGCCGGAACTGAACCGGTAGTTCCCGCGGGAGGTAGCCGGAGCGTCGCCGGCAGCCGTGCCGATCTTGACACAGCACTTTCCTATGAGGGCACGGCCGACGAGGTCACCTTCGTGCTCGGACCGGCCTTGGTTGGAATTCTGGCCAGCCTCATTGCTCCGTGGCTGCCGCTCGCCGTGGCAGCGGTCATGACCATCACGCTGGTCCCTGCCTTCGCCGTCCACCCCAGCCAGCAGGCCGTGGTGCCGGCACCGCGCAAGGCTGCTGGCGCCGTCGTCGGCAGCGCCGGTGACCACGCCGCGGGACGACGCAACCGCTGGGCAGGCGCCGTCGTGGCTGTGCCGGTCGTGGCGATGGTGTGCATGGGTACCTTTTTTGGTGCTACGCAGAATGCCCTGAGCGCTTTTGCTGCCCAGTACGCTACCGCGGAAATTGCTGGTCTCCTCTACTCCGTGATGGGTTTGAGTTCGGCCGTGGCGGCGCTGTCCGTTGCGTTCTGGCCACAGCGCTTCAGCCTTGCTGCCCGATGGGTAGCTGCTGCCTTGGCGATGTCTTTGTTCGCACTGTTGCTGCTGGTTCCGGCTGGCATTTGGCCCATGGTGTTCGTGCTGCTCTTGCTGGGAATCCCGGTGGGTCCAGTCATGGTCACGGTGTTTAGCATCGGTGGTGTGGTTGCCCCTGCTGGCCGCATGGCTACGGTGATGACAGCCCTGGCCAGTGGGATAGTGGCTGGCACGGCGCTGGGTTCCTACCTTGCCGGGCAGTTGGCGCAGACGCAGGGCCCGGGGGCGGCCTTCCTGGTATCCATGGCTGCCGCAGCAGGCTTGTTGGTACTGGGAATTCTGACGTATCTGGTCATGAAGCGCCGGCCTCAGGAATAGTCCAGGGCTCCGGCGAGGGAGCGGGCCATCAACTCCACCAGGCGCATGGACCGCTCTTCATCGGGGTCGGCCAAGTGCTGCATGCTGATGCCGTCGATGCCCGAAATGAAGAGCCGGGTGATGTCCTCCAGGTTGTGGGGGACTGGCTCGCCGGCAGCATCGACCGCGCCACGGAAGAGCTCCAGCGTTGAACTGACCCAGCCGTCGTACATGGAGCGGTTCATCAGCAGGGCCTGGGGCTGGTCATCTGCTTCGACGCGGAACCGCCGGAGCAGCAGTTCGAAGGTGGTCACCTGCTCGTGTGGGTTCTCCAGCATTCGCGTCCAAATGCGCCGTGCATGGGCGCCGATCATATGGCGCAGGCCCAAGCCCGGATCAGCCACTGGCTCCAGTGCTTTCGCGTAGTCCCTGCTCAGGAAGTTGTAGACCTCTTCCAGGAGTTCGTCCTTGCTTCGGAAACAGTAGTGGAGCGCCGCAAGGGGCGCGTCGGCTTCGCTGGCGATCCGGCGCGTAGTTGCCGAGGCGAGTCCATCCTGGGCGATGACCCGCGCCGCAGCCTCAACAAACTGCAGCCGCCTAGCTTCGGCGGGAACCCTGGCCATCCGCGCCCCTTCCTGTCCTCAGTCTTTCCGTGATCAGGCAGCCCAATCATCGGTCTCATCGATCCTAGGCGTTCTGAGCCCAAGCGTGCTTTGGCAATACCGCGCGGACCTTGGAAAAGATCCTGAAAAGAATTTTACCGGAAAACCTAGTCAAGTGACCCAGTCAAGCGACATACTCTTTCTAGAACGTTGCCTGCATCACAGTGGATGCAGTGATCTAGGGAGAACCGATGCAAGAATTTGCCGATCTGGTGATCGTCAATGCCTCGGTCCACACAATGGACCCGGCAGAACCTGACCGGATGGCTCACGCCATAGCCGTCAAGGATGGCCGCGTCATGGCGCTGGGAACGGAAGAAACCGAGCGGGCGATCGGGCCCGTCACTTTAGTTGTCGACGCCGCCGGAGGCGCTGTCATTCCTGGCATCAACGATGCCCACCTGCATTTCGTCTCGGCAGCGATGGCCGCCTTTGGTTACGTACGGCTGGATTCATCAGTGGCGGCTGACTGGGCGGCAGTGGTGGATGTCGTCAACAATGCGCCCGCCGGCGAGGACGGCTGGGTTCGCGCACATGGTTGGGACGAGGCACTGCTCGGACCAGCAACCGGACAATTGCTGGATTGCCGCCCGGGTACGCCGGTTGTGGCGTTCGACAGCACGGGCCATCAACTTCTGGCCAACCGGGAGGCGCTGCGTCGTGCCGGCATCTCTGCTTCTACTGCAGACATCGACGGCGGCAAACTGGTACGGGCGGCCGATGGCAGCCCAACAGGCCTTCTTCAGGACGGTGCCATGCAACTCGTCTCAAGGATGATGCCACCGGTGCCGGAGGCCACGCTTCGCCCCGCGCTGCTGCAACTCCAGGAACAGCTGCACTCGCTGGGCATTACCTCGCTCACGGATCCCGGCCTGGGTCCTGCAAGTGCCGGACTCATGGACGGCGCAGGCTCGACGGCGGCGCTTGAGTTACTCGGGGACCTCGCCGTGGCTGATGAACTGACGCTAAGGATCAATGTCCTGATGCTGTTCGCGGGAACCGGGGGAGCCAACGCGAACGCGATCGACGAGGGCTTGAAGAGCGGCCTGGCGGAAACGTACCTGAACAGGGGCATTGATCCGGCGCAGTTGCGGATTGCCGGCGTCAAGGTCTTCGCCGACGGCATTCCCCGCAGCGGTACCGCGTGGATGAGCGAACCTTACGGAAAGGCCTGCACGCACGGCCGGCTGGTGATCCAAGGTGCCGATGACGCTCAAAGGGTCGCGGAACTGAACAATATCCTGGGGCTCATCAATGACGCGGGAATGCAGGCTGGAGTCCACGCCACGGGAGACGCAGCCACGACCGCGGCCGTGGAAGCGATCGTGGCAGTATCCGATAGTCCCGGGCAAGGTGGTTCCAAAGCAGGAAACCGCCATTACATCATCCACGGCGCCTTCAGCGATACCGAAACCCTCGCCACGATGTCTTCCCACGACATCGGCTACAGCACCAACCCGCTGATCCGCGAGGAAGCCGGGGACATGATGCGCCAGGTACTGGGCGAGGATCGGTTTTCCCGCCACCAGCCACTGCGTTCAGCACTGGATGCCGGCGTGCACTTCAACCTGGCCTCAGACGCGCCCGTGACCAGCCCGGATTGGCGCCGCACTGTAGCGGCTGCTGTTCGACGGGCCACCCGGTCCACGCCGGGAAACTCCGGTGATCCTGAACGGATAACCGGGCGCCAAGCACTCGCTGCGATGACCATTGACGCGGCCTGGCAAGATCACGCCGAACATTTCAAAGGAGCCCTGATACCGGGAATGGCCGCGGATCTTTGCCTGCTGTCAAACCCCTGGCCGGATGACGGGGAGATCGAGAAGCTCCTCGATGCCGAGGTCAGGCTCACGCTGAGCGGTGGCCGCATAGTCCATCAGTCCAACACCTAGAACAATCCCCATCCGTTCCAACCATTTCGCGATTCAAGGAGCACCACATGCGACGCAGTATTCCTTTGGCACTGGCCGCAGTACTGTCCATGGCACTTGCAGCCTGCGGCGGCGGGTCAAGCCCGGCTTCCACCCCGGCCGCTGACGGGACCACCACATTGAAGGTGGGTACCATCGGTATCGGATCCGATGCCGCGATCCAGCTTGCCATCAATAAGGGCTATTTCAAGGAACAGGGTCTCAACGTCGAGACTTCCGTTATTGCCAACCCGCCCGCCGGTATTGCAGCTGCCCAGAGCGGACAGATCGACCTCACCTATACACCCTCCATCCCGCTGCTGAATGCCCTGAGCCAGAACGTGCCACTCAAGATCATCGCTGCTGCCGATGGCTATAAAGACGGCGCAGGGAAATCCAGCGATCTCAACCGGGTCGATGACACAGGGCTCCTGGTCCAGAAGGCATCGTCGATCTCCCGGCCCAAAGACCTCGAAGGCAAGAGCGTCAGCGTCCCGGCCCGCAAGGCACAGTTGGAGGTCACAGTCAGCAAGCTCGTCAAGGACGACGGCGGCGACCCCGCCAAGGTGAACTGGATGGTCCTGGATCCTTCGTCGGCCCTTCAATCCCTGAACTCCGGACGCGTCGACGCAGCGTCACTCGTTGCACCTTTCACCTCGAAGGCGATGTCCGAGGGCAACAGGCTGCTGGCATCCCCTGGCGTCGAATTCTTTGAACAGGGCGCAATCGGTCTCTGGGTATCGGGTGCCAACACCGTGAAATCCAAGGAGAAGGCCTTGCAGGGTTTCAAGGCAGCCATTTATAAGGCCAACGCCTACGCCAATGGCCACATCGAAGAGGCGCAGCAACTCAGCGCTGAGATCACCAAGACCCCTCTGGACGTCGTGAAATCAGGAGCAGTGAACTACTGGCCTGAGGACGTCCGCACAGAGGACATCGAAAGGGTCAACAAGAACCTTGCGGACCTCGGTTTCCTTAGTGCACCTGTGAAGCTGCCGGGCGATCTTGTCTTCGGAAAGTAGGCGCGAACCGAGCATGGGAGATTCATCATGAAAGGGTCCATTCGCCCGTTGACCTTCAGCGCGCTGGGCATTGCGGCAGCGCTGATCATCTGGCAGGTGCTTGCCGAGGCAAAGGTGGCAGGAAATGCCCTGCCGCCAGCCACCACTGTATTCAGCACCCTGGCAACCATCCTGGGGACGGCTACGTTCTGGTCATCGTTGGGAGCCACGATCGGGATTGCCGTGCTCGCGCTGGCTTTGTCTGCGGTGGCAGGCGTCGTCCTGGGGCTGCTTGTCGGGAGTTTTGAGACCGTCAGGTTCGCTACCTTGGCGGTGCTGGAATTCCTGAAGCCCGTTCCGCCCATCGTTATTCTTCCCCTGGCCGTGCTGGTGCTCGGCCCAACAGGAGAGATGTCCATGTTCCTGGTGGTGTTCGGCTGCCTCCTGCCGATCATCATGCAGACTGTGGACGGAGTCCAGAGCACCGATCCCGTGGCGAGGGACACCGCACGGTCCTATGGGATGGGCGAGTCCGAGATCCTTGCCCGAGTGGTGCTTCCCAGCGCCATGCCCTATATCGGAACAGCCATGCGGGTGGCAGCACCGGCCGCGCTGGTGGTCACTGTAGTGGCGGGCCTGCTCGGCGGTGGTCCTGGCCTTGGCCAAAGCATCTACCAAGCCCAGGCAGCCGGTGACTACGCCAGCCTCTATGGTTTGGTGATCGTGCTGGGTGTCCTGGGCCTGTTCTTCCAAGGCGCCACCCGTCTGGCCGAGCGCCGGGTCCTGCGCTGGCATGAGTCCTACCGTGAAGTGGTGCCGTGATGAGAAACCCCACAATGAGAAACTGGTTGATCGGCGCGGGTGCGCCCGTGCTGCTGTTGGCGGCATGGTGGCTCCTGTCCGAGAACTCCACAGACCCCTTCTTCCCGCCATTGCGGACCATCCTTGTCCGGTTCCAGGAGCTATGGCTCTTTGAGCACTTCCAGTCGGACGTATTGCTAAGCCTGGGAAACCTGTTCCTGGGATTTGCCATTGCCGCCGTTGCGGGGATTGCCATCGGGTTTGTGACGGCTCTTGTTCCCCCGGTTCGCTGGATGGTGGATCCTTTGATCCACTTCCTTCGGGGAATCCCGCCGGTTGCCCTGGTACCGATTTTCATTTCCCTCATTGGATTCGGCACGCAGATGCGCGTGACCAGCATCGCGTTGGCGGCGCTCTTCCCCACGATGATCGCGACGGTTGACGGTATCCGTGGGGTGGGGAACGATCTCATGGATGTGGCCAGGGTCTATAGGCTGACCCGGAAGGAACGGGTTCTGAATGTCCTCCTTCCCGCGGCCGCGCCGCAGATCTTCTCCGGCTTGCAGGTCAGCCTGCAGGTTGCCTTCATCGTGATGATCGCCAGCGAGATGCTGGGCAGTTCCCAAGGCATTGGAGCCATGACGCTGCTGGCACAGCAGAGCTTCATGACCGCGGACATGTGGGCTGGGATCCTGCTCCTGGGCGTCATCGGATTCCTGGTCAATGTCCTCTTCAGCGTGCTCAAGCGCAAGGTCCTGTCCTGGTACATCGGCTCCCGACGCATGGCGCGTGCAGCATGAGCATCCGACAGGCTACGAGCCTTTCCACCCGAAACAGAAAGTCCGCCATGGCACAGCAACCAGAAACCCGCATCAACGCAACCACCCCACGGTTGGACGTGGCACACCTCGCGAAGAGCTACGGCAGTGGGGAAAAAACACATGCAGTCATCGAAGACCTCACTTTTACCGTGGATGCCGGCGAGGTTGTCTGCATCGTCGGTCCCTCCGGCGTTGGAAAGACGACTCTCCTGAAATGCCTGGCCGGGCTCCATCCTGCCAGCAGCGGACGGGCAGCCATTGATGGCCGGACCATCAGCGGCCCGCCCCCCGAAATGGCGCTGGTGTTCCAGGACTACAACCGTTCCCTCATGCCATGGCTCACCGTCCGGAAGAACCTCATTCTTCCTTTGCGGCACCTCAAGTTGCCCGCTGCGGAACTGAAGGAACGCTGCGACAGCGCATTGGCAGCCGTCGGGCTTTCCCACGCGGATAACCAATACCCCTGGCAACTGTCCGGCGGCATGCAGCAGCGCGTGGCGATCGCCCGCGCCCTCGCGTACCGGCCGGAGATCCTCATCATGGACGAGCCCTTCGCTTCGGTGGACGCACAGACCCGCTTCGACCTCGAAGACCTGTGCCTGAAGATCAGGCGCGACTTCAACATGACCATTCTGGTGGTAACCCATGACATCGACGAGGCAGTCTACCTGGCAGACCGCGTGGTGATCCTGGGTTCCAAACCCGCCCGCGTCCTGAAGATCGTCGACGTCGACCTGCCGGCTCCCCGCGACCAGATCACCACGCGCTCACTCCCGGAGTTCGCGCTCCAGCGCACCGAAGTGTTGTCCCTCATCAAGAGGCCGGCATGACGGGGGAGCACCGCGCTGCGGCCAAGGGCCGGCCCAACGTCCTGTTCTTCATCGCAGACCAATTAAGGGCCGACCACGTGGGCTTCGGCGGCAATCCCAACGTCCGGACACCGAACCTTGATGCGCTCGCAGCCCGGAGCGTGGTTTTCGACAATGCGACCGTGGCGAACCCTACCTGCATGCCTAACCGGGCCAGCTTGATGACTGGCAGGTGGCCCTCGGCGCACGGGACGCGCTGCAACGGAATAACTCTGGATCCGCTGACGCAGACCGTTCCCGGATCCTTGGCCGCGAGCGGTTACCGCACTGTGGGGGTAGGAAAACTCCACCACCAAAACATGGGATGGGAGTTTGAGCCGCACCAGGCAAAGGAGATCCGGACCACCGATCCCATGCTCCTTGATCCGGCCGTGGGCGACGCACGCCGGCAAGGCTACGCGCCGGGCTGGGATCGCTGGGAGAACCGCGATGCGCATGATGAGCGCTTTATCGGGCTCCCGGCTGACTATTACGGCTATCAACATGTGGACCTCGTCATTGGTCATGGGGACCGGCCAGGAGGCCACTATGTTCATTGGGCGAGGGAACGTGGCATCGACCCGGAGACGTTGGGCGGGGCGGGCAACTCCGCCAGCCGGTACGGCGGATGGGACCAGGTGTACCAGACAGCCATTCCCGCCGAGGTACATCCCACCAGCTACGTGAGCGAGAAGGCAATCGAGCATCTGAAGGACGCGGCAGGCCAGGACCAGCCCTTCTTCATGTTCGTCTCCTTCCCTGACCCCCACCATCCTTTTTCACCCCCGGAAGGCTATTCGGACCTCTACGATCCCGGTGCCCTGCCCCTGCCACTGGGTTTCGACCAGGACCATTCAGCGTCGCCGCCGCACATCCAGGCAATGATGGAGCACCGGGGCCAGCCGAACCCCGACCCCACCATGACCTGGGCAGCAACGGAGGAACAGTACAGGCACGCGGCGGCGGCACAGTACGGCCTGATCACCATGATGGACGAGCACATTGGCCGAATCCTGGACGAGCTGGAACGCCAGGGCCTGGCCGAGGACACCATCATCGTTTTCACCAGTGACCACGGAGACTTGTTTGGGGACCACGGCCTCATGCTCAAGCACTTTGTCCACTACCGCGCAGTCACAAATGTTCCCTTGCTGCTGCACGTTCCCGGCACCTCACCGTGCCGCACCGGGGCACTGGTTTCCAGTGCCGACCTGGCGCCAACCTTGCTTGAGCTCACCGGTGCCACGGCGTACCGGGGTATCCAGGGCCGCTCGCTGGTTCCGCTGCTGCACGGGGCTGCGGAGGGCCACCGTGAAGCTTTGCTTGTAGAGGAGGAGCAGCCGTTTGGGCTCGACGGGCTTCCAGGGCCGGTGAGGATGCGGACGATCATCACGGCAGAGGGCCGGCTGACAAAGTACTTCGGTACCGGCGTGGCCGAACTTTACGATCACCGCACCGACCCCGGGGAGCTGCTCAACCGGGCGGGTGATCCGGCCTTCGCTGGGTTGGAACTCCGACTGCTGCGGGCGATGCTGGATGAGATGGCTGCCGTGGCAGACGAAGGGACAGCCCCGACGGCGGCAGCCTAGCCACCTTCACGGAATCCCAACTGCCCAAAGACCGGACTGCCCGACGTCGGTCGCTTGGGTCCCGGCGAAGGTTTCCGTCAGCGGCTGTTGCGGTAGCCGGTGGGGGAGTTCCCGAAGGCAGCCCGGAAGATCCGGCTGAAATGCGCTGCGTCAGTAAACCCCCATCGCGCTGCAATGGCCGTAACCGGCCGGTCAGCCAGAACAGGGTCCAGGAGGTCGCGCCTGCAGCGTTCGAGCCGGCGCTGCCGGATGGACGCGGCCACGGTGGTGCCAATCTCCTGGAAAAGATCGTGCAGGTGGCGGGTGGAGATGTAGTGGGCCGCGGCTATGCTTCCCGGGGAAAGCGCGGGGTCACCCAGATTGGCCTCGATGTAGTCATGGATCCGGCCCAGGAGGAGGAGGTGTGGATCGCGGCCGGTCTCGATCAGCTGGTCGAGCTCGCCGTTGAACAAGGTAGTGACGAGGTCCAGTGCGTTGTGGACCAGGCGGAGGCCATTGGCCCCCGAGAGGGCTTCGAGGTTATCGGCAAGCTTGACAAGGAAGGGGCTGATGAGCTCGCCGAGGCCTTCATCGCCAGGAATCCGGAGGGCGGTTACGTGGCCCATGGCTTCGGCCGGCAAGTCGAGCAGGACGTGCGGAAACATGAGCACCAAGGTGCGGAAGTCGTCGTCGAACGTTAGCTGGTAAGGACGGGAGGTGTCGTAGATGGAGAGGTCCCCGGGACGAAGCACCGCTTCGCGTTCGTCCTGAACCAAACGGCCGGAACCGGAGAGCTGGATGCTGAGCTTGAAGAAGCGTCCCGGGGACTTTGCGATCAACTCAGGCGTTCGCAGGACCGTATGTGGGCCAGCCGTCACTTCGACCACGGAGATTTGACCCAGGACCCGGGCTCGCATGGTCCCGTGGAAGGCAGAATCCTTAGGACCTTTGGCCAGTAACGGCACAAAGGACGCGGAGATGGCCCGGCTCCATTCCTGGAACGAATCCGCCACCACTGTGTGCACGGTTGCGGGGCCGGTATCAGCCGCGACGGTCATCAAACTCCCTTTCAATGCCCGCCGTACCTGGTGGCACCGGTACAGAATGCCACCAGCGCGGACGTGAGCTTGCCCACGATTCTACACCGGGGGACTTTGCCCGGGATGGGCTTGCGTGCACCGACAAACACCTTGCCGTGTGAGACAAGTCACTCGGTGCCTTTGGGGTGGAAGATTGCGGAATGACCGACACCGTGCCGCGCAATCTCCGTCCGGCACCGAGGCAGGAGCACAATATGAGCGTGGATATCCCCGTCAAGGGCAAGATCGCTGGGCCAGCAGATACCAAGAGGCGTCTTGGCGTCCCAGCCGTGACCTTCATGATTATTGCGGCCTCCGCGCCGCTGACCGTCCTTGCAGGCGGAGTGACCACCACTTTCGCGGTCACCGGCGTAACAGGTGTTCCGCTTTCGTTCTTGATTCTTGGCGGCATCCTGGCCCTCTTCGCGGTAGGGTACGCGGCCATGAGCCGTTACGTCACTAACGCCGGGGCGTTCTACGCCTACATCGCGCAGGGTATTTCCAGGCCAGCCGGTGTGGGTGCCTCGTTGGTCGCGTTAATGGCATACAACCTCATGCAGGTGGGCATCTATGGGCTCTTCGGCTTCACAGTTTCCTCACTGCTCTCGGCCCGGTTGGGCATCAGCGTGCCCTGGTGGATCCCAGTGCTGGTCTGCATCGCAATTGTGGGCTGGCTGGGCGTTAACCGGGTGGACCTCTCGGCAAAGGTGCTGGGTGTCCTGGTGGCCCTGGAATTCCTGGTGGTCATTGCCTATGACCTCATCAGCCTGGCCGTAGCGCCGGAAGGAGTCACGGCAACCTCGTTCAGCCCGGAAAGCCTGTTCGTCCCTGGCATTGGTGCGGTCCTTTCCTTCGGAATCGCTGCCTTCATGGGCTTCGAATCCGCCGCCATCTACGGCGAAGAGTCCAAAGATCCCAAGCGCACCGTTGCCCGGGCCACCTTCGCAGCGGTTGCAATCATCGCCCTTTTCTATGCGGCCTCGGCGTGGGCAATGACTGTGGGCGCAGGCCCGTCCGCAGTGATCGAAACCGCCACCAACAGCGGTCCGGACATGATCTTCGCCTTCCTTGGCACCAACGGAGGCGTACTCCTGAGCGATATAGCGCAAATTCTGTTCGTGACCAGCCTCTTTGCTGCACTGGTCAGCTTCCACAACGCCGTGGCGCGCTATTTCTTCTCGCTCGGGCGGGAACGCGTCATCCCGCCGTTCTTCGCAGCTGTCCGTACAGGGAGCCGCGCACCCTTCGCTGGCTCCCTGGCGCAGACGCTGATTGCCGTCGTCGTGACTGTTGCCTTCGCCATCGCGGGATCCGGGTCTGAACTTGGTGAACTGTACCCGGTGCTGACCATGTTTACCTGGCTGACCAACAGCGGGGCTTTGGGGCTGGTCCTGCTCATGACAGTAGTGTCGATCGCAGTGATCGGATTCTTCCGCCGAAACCAGCATGGGGCCGGGCTTTGGGTACGGGTTGTGGCGCCTGGCCTTGGCTTTGTCCTCCTGGCGATTGTGTTTGTGCTCATCCTTGCCAACTTCAATGTCCTGCTTGGACAGACGGAATCGACGGCCGCTACGTTCGTCCTGCCCTTGGTAGTGCTGTTGCCGGGTCTGGTGGGAATCGCATGGGGGCTGCGCCTGCGGCACTCGCAGCCCGGCCTTTACGCCAGGATCGGCCACGGCTCCGAGGACTGAGACTGCTTCGGGCGCGGAAAGCAGCAGCGCCACAGGAAAAGAAGCCCCGGCGGGTGCCGGGGCTTCTTTTCGTTCCTATTGCGGCTGCACATTCAATCCGGGCAAGCTACACCGACGGGTCAAGCTCCGGTGCGTGGTGGGTGATGCTGATCAACCTGCCATGGGCGCCGAAGGTGAAATGCACGGGTTCGGTGCCGGCCTCATCCCATCCGAAAAGGCTGCCGTGCGAGCGGATTGCTTTGGCGTCCCGGTGATCGGCGATGGTGACAGAGCCACAGGGTATGACCTTTTCGCGCCAGGTAAAGACAAAAATACCGGGCCGGATTTCGAAGACGGTGTTGGAATCGGTGTCTGCGAGCCCCCGCTCGGGACCCGCGAGGCACTGCCAGGTGTACCAGGTGGGGCTGAGGTAGATGTGTTCGTAGGCGTGCGCATCGCTGTACACCCATTCGACGCGTCGGCCGATCAGGGCCGGGCTTTCCGCGATTGCTGCTCCATCGGCGGTGAAGCCTTCAAGGGTCCCAGTGCGGAAATCGTGGTGGACTGCGGTTGAGCCTTGGGATGCGCGCCCCAGCAGTGCGCCGATATAGAGCGCCCTGCCGTTGGCCAGATCCAGGATCAAGGAAACGGCGAGGTCCCGCTCAACGGGACTATGCCACTGGGCGTAGTAGAGCTCTCCGGTGACAATGAAAGCCTCATAGGGCGCCGTCCCGCTGTGCCCGGCCGCAGCCCACTGGACTTCTTCGTCATCGAAGCTGAAAGTCATGGGTCCGCCATCGCTGCGGACGGTAAATTCCTGCCCCGCCAGGTCCTGGACGGTGGGGGCTTTGTTGGCATCGAAGCCAGGTGCCAGGCCGTCCAGCGGCAGCCAGTTGGAGGTGTCAAGAAGATTGAGGCTCATGGGTTCCTTCTCAGTGCTCGACGATAAGAAGGGCAGGAAAATTCCTGTCCTTCTTCGAGTATTGGGCTCCCATAGCTGTGGGTCTTGTGCTGTGAGGCAGGGCATTTGACCCAGGAGGAATGCTTCAGGCCAACTGGCTCTCGATCCGCATGGCGCTGGCGGCCAACTCCTTGCCTACGGCATCGGCGTCCTGGTCCAAACGGATATAGACCACCGCTATTGCGGCTGGCCGTCCGCCAGGGACGTGGATTGGTGCGGCGATTGAGGACAACCCCGCGATGACTTCGTCGTGGCTGGTGGCGTAGCCGGTGCGTCGGGCCTCGTGTGCTTCAGCGCGGTAAGGGATGCCGGCCCCTACTTGGCGCCAACGGTCCTCGGTCATGGTCGACTGGATAGCGATTCCCGGCGCGCCAATACCTATAGGGTGGCGGCTTCCCGGATGTTGGGCGAGAGCCGCGCCGGAATGCCGGGGTTCCACGGTGACCAAGGTGACGCATTCCTGGTGGTCCCACACGGCCAGGAAGGCGGTCATGTGCAGGGTATTTGCCAGTTGGGTGAGCTCAGGCAGGGCAGCTGTTTGCAGGTTCCGCGAGACACCCCGGGCCAGGACCGCCAGTCCAGGGCCCGGTTGCACCCGTCCTGAATCGTCCCGGATCAGGAGCGAATGGTCCTCCAGCGTCCGCAGGATGCGGTAGGCAACAGAGCGGTGCACTCCAAGGGCTTCGGCTAGTTCGGCAATGCTGAGGGGGCGTTCGGCCTCGGCAAGGATCTCCAGCGCACGGATTCCCCGTGAGAGGGTCTGCGACGGCGGCGCCTGGGTTGCTGCTTCCTGCGGACTTTTGACGTCGCTGCGGGGACTCATGCGAACCATCCTATGTTGGCGGGAGAGAGCATGCGGCGGCCAACTCTTGTGTTGCTCGCCTCACCAAGTTATCGTTCCATATACGAATTGGTGATTCAACTATAGAACAGAGTTGTTCTCGAGCCTCACGGTCACCTTTACGGCTGTGAAAATGCTGTGCCCTGGGTCACGGTATGTAGTACTCTTTCCTAACTGACCGTTCTGTCGGTTAATGCAAGCCACGCGCCGACCAGTCACTCTCACCCCTGGAGTTCCAATGACCGCAACTTCCACTGTCGACTCTCCGTCGGGCCCAAGCAGTAGGCGCGAAGAGCGCCGGGTCCTGGCGGGGACCCTGGTTGGCACCACCATCGAGTGGTACGACTTCTTTATCTTTGCCCAGCTCACGGCAACACTGTTGTCGCCGTTGTTCCTGACTCCGCTCGAAAAATCGAATCCCGGAGTGGCGCAAATCCTGTCCTTCGCCACCATCGGCATCAGTTTCCTGTTCCGGCCGCTGGGGGCCTTTGTTGCCGGGCACCTTGGCGACAGGCTGGGGCGCAAGGCCGTTTTGGTCATGACACTGGTAATGATGGGCGCTGCCACGGCGCTGATCGGTGTGCTGCCTACCTACGGGACAATCGGGCTGTGGGCTCCCATCCTGCTGATCACCCTGCGAGTGGTCCAGGGCTTCTCGGCAGGTGGCGAGTGGGGTGGCGCTGCCCTGATGGCTGTGGAACACGCTCCGATTACCAAGCGCGGACTCTTCGGTGCTTACCCGCAGATTGGTGTGCCAATCGGCATGATCCTGGCAACCGGCCTTCTGTTTTTCCTGCAGTCGGGCATGTCGAAGGATGACTTTGCCGCCTGGGGTTGGCGCGTGCCGTTCCTGCTCTCGGTGGTTCTGATCGTGGTGGGTTACCTCATCCGCCGCGCTGTTGGGGAAAGCCCGGTCTTTAAGGAAATCGCCCAGCGCAAAGCGGAAAGCAAGGCGCCCCTGAGCGAGCTCTTCCGGAAGAACAAGAAGGAAGTCGTCCTCGCAGCCCTGATCTTCATCGCCAACAACGCCGCCGGCTACCTGCTGATCGCCTTCTTTATCTCCTATGCCACCAAGGCGCTGAAAATGCCTGCGCCGCCGGTCCTCCTCGCAACCACGGTTGCTTCCTTTGGATGGCTCATTTTCACCATGGTGGGAGGCTGGCTCTCGGACAAGATTGGTCGCGTAAAGACGTTCCTGCTCGGTTACGGCTTGGTCTTCGCGTGGATGATCCCCATGTTTGCCTTGATCGATTCCAAGGACATCCTGCTCTATGGAACGGCCCTGTTCGTCCTCACTATTGGGCTTGGTTTGTCCTATGGTCCGATGTCCGCCATGTACGCGGAGATGTTCCCTGCGCACGTCCGCTATTCGGGAATCTCCATCGGCTACGCCTTGGGCGCTATCCTCGGGGGTGCCTTTGCACCTTTGATAGCCCAGGCGTTGTTGGACACCACCAAATGGTCCGGCTCAGTGGGCCTATACATCATGGGCCTGTGCATCATTTCTGCCGTGGGCGTGATTCTTGCCAAGGAAACCAAGGGCCGTCCCCTCGGTTTCAGCGTTCACCACTAGGCCGGGATCAGTTCCAGTCCGGGCGGGCGCGGTCGTGAGGCCGGGCCCGCCCGGGGCGTTAAAATGCTATTTCGCCCCGGGAGTCTTCGCGCCTTCGAGCTGCTCCACGACGTCGGCGTCCGTCAACTGCTCGAAGCGCTCATAAAAGGCTCCAACAGCGTGGAATTTACCCGGAGTGTGCAGCGCCATCACGAAGTCGCAGACCCGCGCCAACGATGTTGAGGCTTCCAGCGAGGCCACGGGAACGGCTGCGACGATTGTGCCGGCACCTGCCGCCCGCACGGCCTCCACGGCCGCACGCATGGTGGCCCCGGTAGCTAGGCCATCGTCCACCAAAATGACGGTCATACCTCGAAGATCGTGCTCGATTCCCGGATATTGCCTTGCCCGGCGAAGTAGTTCGGCGCGCTCATGTGCCTCAACGGCATCCAATGCGGCTTGGCTGATGCCATGGGCGAGGACGTGTTCCTTGAGCGGCTTGTTAACGATGCGGACGACGTCGCCCTGGCACCACGCAAGTGCGCCATAGGCAGTCTCCTCGCGTCCAGGTATCCCCAGTTTGCGGACCAAAATGGTACCGAAGGGCAGATACAGCGCGTTGGCCGCAGCCACGGCCAGGGGCACGCCTCCACGGGCAAGGCCAAGGACGATGGTGTCTTGCCGTTCCCTGAACTGGGGGAGTCCTTCGGCCAGGCGCCGGCCGGCTTCCGCCCGGTCCTTGAAACGCATGCCCATCTGCCCCACTTCCACGTAATTTGGCTTCTTCCAGCGTACCTTTCAAAGCTTGCCGGGTGAGGCATCCGCTGGAAGCATGGCCTTGTGAACAAGCCCATTGGATACTGGATCAAAAGGCTCGACGCCGCGCTGGAACTCCAGCTCGATGCCACGCTGGCCAGGGTCAGGCTGAGCCGGCGGCAGTGGCAGACCCTGGGCACCTTGGCGGAGGGAACGGTCCGCCCTGATGAGCTGGATGAGATCATGCGCCCGTTCTGGGGCGATGACATCCGTTTGAGGGAGCGGGAGCTTGCCTCCTTGGTTGGCCGGGGAATGATCATTATGATTGATGACCGTCTGGCGCTTAGCGAGCTTGGCCGGGAGAAGTACCACGAGGCCCTCCGCTATGTGGAAGCCGCCCGCAAAGACCTTTCCATGGGCATCGGAATCGATGAATACGCTATGGCGTTGAGCGTCCTTGAACGAATGAGCCTTAATGCGGAGAGACTGAGCCGTTAGCGCCAGCTGAGCACAAGAGTGTCAGCAAGCGCAGTAGTGTCAGCCGGCACAGCGGCTACACGCCCAGGAACTCGATGGCGGCGTCCTTGAAAGCCCGGCTGGTGATCACGTTGGTATGCGTGCGTCCCGGGACCACCAAGGTCTCCACCATGGCACCCCGCTTGCCGGCAATGGACGCAAGCTCCGGCATGGTGGCCGCGCGATCGTCTTTTTCGCCCGCAACCAAAAGGACGGGCACGTGCGGTGCAGCTTCGGCAGGATCGAAGGGCTCACCCTTGATGGCCTCGATAAGTGAAAGCATGGCGAACAGGTCATTGCTCGGCAGCAACTGCGCCATCTTCAGCAGCCCCGCTGTGGACTGGTCCGCAATGGGTGTGCCATCGGCCAGGTGCCGCTGAGCGGCGGCGAGGTCGAAGGCTGCCAAGGGATCCGCTGAACTCGGTCCGCCCAGGACGATCCGGTGAACCAGGTCCGGCTGTGTCGCGGCGAACTCCCAAGCCAGCCGGGATCCCAAGGAGTAACCCACGATGTCCAGTCCCGTGGAAGGGTCGCCGTCGCGCAGGGGCCGTGCGCCGGCGTCGGTCACAATCTGCAGGAGGTCGGCGCGAATCCGGCTAGGCGTGTAGGAATCCAGGTCCTCGGGGGAGTGGCTTTGGCCGTGACCGGGAAGGTCCACCGTGATGACCCGGCGGCCGGCTTCCTGGAGCGTGGTGATCCATCCGCTGTCCGCCCAGTTGAGCTTGCTGGATGAGGAGAAACCGTGGATCAACAGGACGGGTCGTAGTCCGGCATCGGTGGTGGGTTCATGCACTTCAACGAACAATTCGGGGTCGGTGCCCTCAACTGTGTGCCTGTGCTGTTCCACGGTGTGCCTGCCGGTCATCATGTCAGTCCTCATCGAGTACGGCGCTCAGGCGGACCCGGCGCTTGGGTGCTTCGTCCTTGGGAACAGTGCCCACGATCCCGGCGGTGTCATCCGGTACCTCGAACACGATCAGCGGTTCGCCGACGTTGATGGTGTCACCGGGCGCCCCGTGAATACGCACCACTTTACCCGCCTGGGGGCTTGGCAATTCCAGCGCCGACTTGCTCGTTTCGAGCTCGACGAGGGGTTGGTTGCGTTCCACCTGTTGTCCCGGTGAGACGAGCCAGTCAAGCACGATTGCCTCGATGAGGCCTTCACCCAGATCGGGGAGCGGGAAGGAAATTTCAGCCACGGCGGTACTCCAATACGCGTTGGATCCCAAAGAGGATGCGGTCGATGTTCGGAATGTATTCGTCCTCCAAGTCGCCGGAGGGGTACGGCACGTCGAAGCCTGTCACGCGCTCTACCGGAGCCTTCAGCGTGTCAAAGCAGCGCTGCGTGATCAGTTGCGCGACTTCGGCGCCAAGGCCCGAGGTCAGGGGCGCTTCATGTACGACGACGGCGCGTCGCGTCTTCCCGACGGACCTCGCCAGGGCTTCGGCGTCGATCGGTTTCAGCCAGCGCAGGTCCAAGACCTCGACGTCGATGCCATCTTCCGCTGCAAGTTCTGCTACCTGGAGGCAGCGGGCCACCATGGCACCCCATGCGACGAGGGTCAGGTGGCGGCCTTCCCGAGCCACGCGGGCGCCGGTGAGGCTGCCTCCGTCGTCCATGCCGCCGTCGGGCGTTGCTGGACCGGGAGTCGCGGTGGTGACGTCCACCGGCCCTTTCTGCCAGTAGCGGGACTTGGGTTCCATGAAGATCACCGGGTCCGGACGTGTCGCCGCGTACTTGAGCAGGTGGTAGGCGTCGTGCGGGTTTGACGGAGAGACCACCTTCAGTCCCGGGACGTGCGCAAACAGCGCTTCCAGGCTTTCGCCATGATGTTCAGGGGCACGGATGCCGCCGAAGCTGGGGACGCGCAGCGTGATGGGCATCGGAAGCGTACCGCGGCTGCGATAGTTCATACGCGCGATCTGGCAGATGATCTGGTTGATCGCGGGGTAGGCGAAGCCGTCGAACTGGACTTCCGGAATGGGGTGGAAGCCGGCCATGGCCAGGCCCACCGACATGCCCAGGATGCCGGACTCGGCTAGTGGAGTGTCGAAGACGCGGTCCTCGCCGTGCTTTGCCTGGAGGCCATCGGTGATGCGGAAGACGCCGCCGAGGCGGCCGCAGTCTTCGCCGAAGATGACCGTCTTGGGGTCATCGGCCAGGATTTCGTCCAGTGCGCGGTTGAGGGCCTGCTGCATGGACATGTGCAGAACGGGGGCGGCCGTGTCAGTCGCTGTCCCCGGCGTTTTTGTGATCGTCTCAGGCATGTTCGGACTCCTTGCGCCACGCAGCGGCTTGGGATTGAAGGGCGGGCGTTGGTTCCTGGAAGACCAGGCTGAACATTTCGGCCCCCGGCCGTGGGCCAAGGGCCTCGATGCCGGAACGAACGACTTCCTCTTCCTTCTCGGCTCTCCGTTGTGCCTCGGCGAAAAACGCTTCATCCGCTACGCCGTCGGCGAGGAGCCGCTGCCGAAACCGCTCAACGGGATCCTCGCCAGCGCTGAGCCGTTCCTCATCCAGGCTGCGGTATCGGCCGGGGTCGTCGGCGGTGGAGTGCGGGCCGCGGCGGTACGTCATCGCTTCAATGACAACCGGTCCGTGACCTGCACGGCAATGGGCGAAAGCCGCTCGTGTGGCCTCGTAAACTGCGACGACGTCGTTGCCGTCCACCTGCACGGAAGGGATGCCGTATCCGGCCGCGCGCGCCGCGACCGAGCCGCCGGCAACCTGGCGTTCCGTGGGGACGGAAATGGCCCAGCCGTTGTTCTGGATGAAGAAGACCACCGGCGCCTTCATGACCGCGGCGAAGTTCATGGCCTCGTGGACGTCGCCCTGGGATGATGCTCCGTCGCCGAAGTACGTCATGGCGACGCCGGTTTCACCCTCCGGCAAGCGGGAGAGTGTCTGGCCGTGGGCCCAGCCGACGGCGTGGAGCACGGAGCCCGCAACCACCGCTTGGATGGGAGCAAACCGGGACTCCAGGGGGTTGTACATGCCTCCATGCCAGGTCGCCTTGTGCGTGGACATGTAGCCCACCATGTCCAGGCCCATAGCCCGGGCCACGCCCATCTCGCGATAGGTCGGGAAAACGAAGTCGCGGCTCCGGTCCACGGCGTAGCCGCTGCCCACCTGTGCGGCTTCCTGGCCGAGCTCGGGCGCATACCCGGGAATGATGCCCTGACGTTGCCAGGCGACGGCCGCGGAGTCCAAATGGCGGACTGAGGCCATCAAGGAGTAAAGCTCGCGCAGTTGTTCGTGCGTGAGCGGAGCCGCGTCATCGACGGCGGCAAACACGGGTTTCGTAGTCATGGCTGTGACCCTAGTCACCAGTCAGGGGTGTGCGCAATCAGCTATGTTTCAACGAAACACTTTGTACAATTTGGACAAGCAAAGAGGTCCTGTGCAAAACAAATTGCACAGGACCTCTTAGTTTCAATGAGCAGGCGGCTACTTGGCGTGCATCGACTGCTTTCCGGCCTTCGCCTTGGCATTGAGGAAGCAGCCAGCGGCGATAACCAGGATCAGGATGAACGTGCCGATCAACTGGCCGGCACTCTCGGGGTTGGCAAGGCCAACCGCGAGGATGATGCACAGCAGGACAATTCCCAGGATGGTGAGGGCAGGGAAGCCCTTCATGCGCAGTGGCAGTTCGGTGCCTTCGCGGTCGGCCCGGCGGCGCAGGATGAACTGGGAGACCAAAGCGGTGCCCCACACCATCAAGCACGTGGAACCCACCAGGTTCAGGAGGGCTGGCAGTACGTGCTCTGGGAAGAGCAGTTCCAGCACGGTGGCGATGAAACCGAAAGCAACGGAAATTCCGACGGCGGCCACTGGCACCTTGGAGCCGTTCAGCTTGGACAGGAAGCCGGGAGCCTCGCCGCGCTCTGACAAGGAGAAGATCATTCTCGAGGCGCCGTAAAGGTTGGCATTCAGGGCCGAAAGCAAGGCAACTACGGCCACCAAGGTAATGGCGGCGCCGGCTCCCGGGATTCCGGCCAGGTCCAGGACGCCTGCGAACGGGGACTTCAGTCCTTCGGAGCCAACGGGAAGAGCCGCCGCGATGACAAAAACAGAGCCGATGTAGAAGACCAGGATGCGCCATACCACCGTGCGGATCGCCTTGCCAACGCTGTGCGCGGGGTTTTCGGTTTCAGCAGCAGCGACGCTGACGATCTCCGTCCCGCCGAAGGCGAAGATCACGACGAACAGCGCGGACGCGATTCCCCCGATGCCATTGGGTGCAAAATCCCCGAAGGTGGACAAACCCGGCGAGGCTACGTTGGGCAGCCAGCCGAACAGCAGTGCCGCGCCGATGAGGAGGAAGATGACGATAGCGGCAACCTTGAGGATGGCGAACCAGAATTCGAACTCGCCAAAATTGCGGACGCCCACGAGGTTGATGCCTGTGAACGCCACCATGAACACCAGGGCGAGAACCCAAACCGGAATCACCGGCCACACGGTGAACAGCAGGCCCGCCGCGCCAAGTGCTTCGGCGGCGATGACCACCACCAGCTGAAGCCACCAGAGCCAGCCAATGGTGCCGCCAGCGGTCTTGCCCATGGCTTTTTCGGCGTAGACCGAGAATGCTCCGCTGTTGGGATTTGCGGCGGCCATCTCTCCCAGGGCCCACATGACCAGGATGATCAGGGTTCCCGCTACGAGGTAGGAGATCAGGACTGCCGGGCCGGCGGCCTGGATTCCTGCGCCGGAGCCCAGGAAGAGTCCTGCTCCGATGGCGCTTCCCAGCCCCATCATGGTGAGCTGGCGTGGCTTGAGCGAATGGCCAAGGCCGGTTGTCGGGACGGGAGCCGCGATGGACTTCGTTGTCATACGTGTCTACCTTCTATGGATTTCATACTCGGTTTAGCTGGCTGCCTCTTGGGCTGGGCAAGCTGGGCGTCGACGACGCAGCAAGAGCCGTGGAATAATTCTCGCAGTTTGTAAGATACATCACTTTTTGCCGTGGCGATGTGATGGGTAAGAATCCCCGGGGACAGGAACTTTGATGCTGGTCGATGCGCTTGATGCAAAAATTGTACGTTTCTTCACGGATTCACCGAGGTCATCGGTGTTGGAGGCCTCCCGTGTGCTGAGGGTTGCCAGGGCTACGGTGCAGTCCCGGATTGACCGAATGATTGAAAACGGAGTGATCGGCTCCTGGGTTCCGCAGCCGGATCCCGCCAACTTCGGTTTTCCCGTGGTGGCGTTCTGCTCCGTTACCATCACTCAGGAAATTGGCCATGACGCCATCATCCAAAGCCTGAGTGCGATTCCGGAGATCATCGAAGTCCATACGGTCACCGGCAATTCGGACCTCATGGTGCGTATCGCGGCCCGTTCCAACCCGGACATGCAGCGCGTGTTGGACGCCATGATCGCCACGAAGTCCGTGGTCCGTTGTTCCTCCGTCATTGTGCTCAACAGCCACATCCAGGGCCGGACCCTGCCGCTGATGGAAGCCGCGGCCAAGTCAGTGTGACGCAAAGCATTTTGCCTGGAGGCCGCAGAGTCGTACCATTAGTTCTAGTCAGAGTGACTTTAACTCAGATTCCAGTGTGTGGAGGAAGATCTCCAGGCGGCGACGAAGCGAGGTGAACGCCGTGAATCCGATCTCAGCGAACGTTGCTGAACGCCGCTTGGCGCCGCCGTCGTTGGCTATTTCAACGGTGATCTTCGCCCTCCGTCCCAGCGAAAAATCCGGTCGTCCCACACTGTGGCTTCCGCTGGTCCGCAGGATCCGCGAGCCCTACAAGGACATGTGGGCCCTTCCCGGTGGACCCCTGGCACACGACGAGTCTCTCCAGGACGCGGCATCGCGCAACCTCCGGGAGACAACGGGCCTGGCGCCGCAATATCTTGAGCAGCTCTACGCATTCGGCGGGCTGCACCGCTCGCCCAGCCAGAGGGTCGTATCGATCGTCTACTGGGCCCTCGTCCAGCCGACCGAAGCCGCCCTCGCGGACGAATCGGAAAATGTGCGTTGGTTCCGGGCGGACCGGCTTGGCGAACTCGCCTTCGACCACAACGCGATCGTGGACTACGCACTCTGGCGGCTCCGGAACAAGATGGCCTACGGTTCCATCGCCTACCACCTGCTGGGAGAGTTCTTCACTCTCGCGCAGGTTCGCGAAGTCTACGAGGCCGTCCTGGACCGTCAACTGGACCCGGCGAACTTTCGCCGGCACATCAAAGCCACACCGGAAATTGAAGAAACCGGTGAATACCTGCAGGGCGGAAAACACCGTCCGCCACGCCTCTACCGCTTCACCGGCACGCCCGGCCTCGGGCCAGATAACAGGAGTACACCATGAGCAGCGTCAACACTGCCGTCCAGCTGATCACGCGGGAGGAAGCCGAAAAGGGGCTTTCCGCAGCAGGATCCACCTGCAGCCCGGCCCTGGCCAAAGGCCCCTGGGAGTATGACCTCGCCGAGGCACTTGCCGGTGCGCCCGCGTACGGGCCAGGAGCCTCCAGCAGCGACGTCGCTCCCAAGGAAACACCGCGCCAGGGACAGCTCCCGGACGAGTACAAGCGGGCAACGGATGACGAACTGGATGCCCGGATCCGCGCTGCCAAGGCAACGCTCGGGGAGCGCGCCGTCATCCTGGGCCACTTCTACCAGCGGGACGAAGTGATCCAATACGCCGACTTCGTGGGCGACTCCTTCCAGCTGGCCAACGCTGCACTGACCAAGCCGGATGCCGAAGCCATCATTTTCTGCGGTGTCCACTTCATGGCAGAGACCGCCGACATCCTGTCCACGCCTGAGCAGGCTGTCATCCTGCCCAACCTCGCGGCAGGCTGCTCCATGGCGGACATGGCTGACGAAGACTCCGTGGAGGAATGCTGGGAGCAGCTCGAGGAAATCTTCGGCACCGACACCGACGCCGAGGGGCGCAATCCCGTCATCCCCGTCACCTACATGAACTCCTCCGCCGCACTGAAGGCCTTCTGCGGCCGCAACGGCGGAATTGTCTGCACCTCCTCCAACGCCAAAGTTGTCCTGGAATGGGCCTTCGAGCGCGGGCAACGGGTCCTGTTCTTCCCCGACCAGCACCTGGGCCGCAACACCGCCAAGGCCCTTGGCGTCCCCCTGGAGCAGATGCCCATGTGGAACCCGCGCAAGGAACTGGGCGGCAACGATGAACAGACGCTGCTGGACTCCCGGGTAATCCTCTGGCACGGCTTCTGCTCGGTCCACAAGCGCTTCAACGTAGGCCAGATCGAGAAGGCCCGCCTCGATTTCCCGGGCGTCAACGTGATCGTGCACCCCGAGTGCCCCATGGAAGTTGTGGATGCCGCGGATTCCGCCGGTTCCACCGACTTCATCAAGAAGGCCATCGCGGCCGCAACCGAACCCACCACGTTCGCCATCGGCACCGAGATCAACATGGTGAACCGTCTCGCCGCTGAAAACCCGCAGCACACCATCTTCTGCCTGGACCCGGTCATCTGCCCCTGCTCCACCATGTACCGCATCCACCCCGGCTACCTCGCCTGGGTGCTGGAGGAACTGGTCGAAGGGCGCATCGTCAACCGCATCACCGTGGACGACGCTGTGCAGGAAAACGCCAAGATTGCGCTGGAGCGCATGCTGGCGGCCAAGCCCGCCTAACCCGCTACCCACACCGGTCTTCCGGACTATCCGAAACGAGCCTCACATGACTTCAGGAAGCCTTGCTGAAGCACCCAAGCCCAAGCGGCTGATCGTCGTCGGAAGCGGCATCGCAGGACTGTACTCAGCCCTGCTGGCAGCCGAAGCCGGAGCCGAGGTGGTGCTGCTCACCAAGGGCGCGCTCGCAGACAGCAACACATACTTCGCCCAAGGCGGCATCTCAGCCGTCCTGGACGAACCCGCTCCGGGTGACACCGTTGCTGCCCATATCGCTGACACCCTCAATGCCGGCGCCGGCCACTGCGATGAGGAAGCAGTGCGGGTGCTGTGCACCGAGGCCCGGATGGACATTGCCGGGCTTGGGCGCTTCGGCGTCCGTTTCGACCATGACGACGACGGCGATCCCTCCTTGGGGCTGGAAGCCGCCCACTCTGCGCCCCGCATCCTCCACGCTGGGGGCGACGCCACAGGTGCCCGGGTAGCAGCTGCACTGATCAAGACTGTGCTGGACTTCCACGCCGCTGGAAGAATCCAGGTGATCGGGCATGGCCAAGTCACATCACTGTCGCTGGACAGCGGCCGCGTAGTGGGCGTCACCTTCCTGCAGCACGGGCGTTGGCAGGATATCCGCGCTGACGCGGTCCTCCTTGCCACCGGAGGGGCTGGACAGTTGTTTGCCCAAACCACAAATCCGTCCGTTGCCACCGCAGACGGACTCGCCCTCGCCTGGCGGGCTGGAGCCGAAGTCACAGACCTCGAATTTTTCCAGTTCCACCCTACGTGCATGGTCCGCACTGGGGATGCCCTGGAAGCAGAAGGCAACACTGACCCCCTGCTCATCTCCGAAGCCGTCCGCGGCGAAGGCGCCGTTCTGGTAGACGCCAACGGTCAACGCTTCATGCCTGACTACCACCCGGACGCCGAGCTCGCCCCCAGAGACGTCGTCTCGCGCAGCATAGCCCTGCACCTTGCAGCGCTCGGAGACCCCAACGGCCACGTCTTCCTCGACGCAACCGTCATCGAGGAAGAGCGCGGGAAAGGCTTCCTCGAGAAGCGCTTCCCCACTATCAGCAAACGCACCCGCCAAGCCGGCTTCGACTGGAGCCGTGAGCCCGTTCCGGTCGCTCCAGCGGCGCACTACTGGATGGGCGGCGTGGTGACCGACCTTTACGGCCGCACATCTGTGCCGGGCTTGCTCGCCGCGGGCGAGGTTGCTTGCACCGGAGTCCAAGGCGCTAATCGGCTGGCCAGTAACTCGTTGCTCGAGGGGCTGGTGTTTGGGCGGCGGGCTGTACGTGCGTTCCTGGGAGGTACCGGGGACCGCGGCGCCGCAGGTCCCTTGGCGCCTGCGCTCGCGCCTCGCGCCGGCGATCGCCTCGCAGGCTCGGCGGCCGGCTCGGGCGCTCACGCGACAACGGCGCTGTCGGGACCTCCGGCGCCGCTCGATGAGCTCGATGGTTCGCTTAACGACGCGACGCCAGCTGTTGCCTTCTCGCGCTGGGCTCTTCGTCGGCTCATGACCGCTAAGGCTGGCGTGTTGCGTACCGGTCAGTTGTTGTCCGAGGCCGCAGAAGCTCTTGGTTCTTGGGAGAGTGAAGTTGTTCCCTTGGAGGTTCCTGACTCTTTGGATCCTCGGGAGCATGAGGATTCCAACTTGCTGTTGGCTGCGCAGTTGCTCGTTCATGCTGCACGGGAGCGGCGTGAGTCGCTTGGGGCGCACTACCGCAGTGACGGCGTGAAGGAGCCAGACGTCGTCGACGATTTTGACAAGCGTTACACCATGAGCCGGAAAGCGAGCCTCGTCAATGACTGACCTGACCTCCATAACCAACCTGACCCTCCCCGCAGCGCCTGTACGGGACATCCTGGAGCGGGCCTTCGCGGAGGATGCGCCCAGCGGTGATATCACCTCGCAGCTGCTGATCCCCGTCGACGCGCGTGCCACGGCAGTCCTGAATGCCCGCGTCCCGGGTGTTTTCAGCGGTGGAACGGTATTCCGCGACGCCATGAAACTCGTTGACCCGGACACGGACGTCCAGCTGCTGCTGGCCGACGGTGAAACGTTCGACGCCGGCACACACCTCGCCCGCGTCACCGGCAGCGCACGCTCGGTGTTGTTGGCCGAACGCGTCGGGCTCAACCTCGTGCAGCGGATGAGTGCCATTGCCACCAAGACCGCAGAATTCGTCAGGCTGGTTGAAGGGACCCGTGCCAGGATCACGGATACCCGCAAAACCACGCCCGGGCTGCGTGTCCTGGAACGTTATGCCGTCCGCTGCGGCGGGGGAGCGAACCACCGGTACAGCCTCTCGGACGCCGTGCTGGCCAAGGACAACCACCTGGCCGTCATGACAGGCGGAGACTCTGCCAAACTGACCGAACTGCTCGTAGCCGCCAAGGCCCAGCTCGGACACACCACGCACTTTGAAGTCGAGGTGGACCGTGCAGAGCAGATCGAACCAGTGCTCGCCGCGGGGGTGGACACCATCATGCTGGACAACTTTTCCATCGATGAACTCAGGGCAGGCGTCAAGCAGGTAGATGGACGAGCCAACGTGGAAGCCAGCGGCAACGTCAACCTCAACACCGTGGCAGAGATCGCCGCAACGGGCGTGGACGTCATCTCGATTGGCGGGCTGACGCACAGTGTCGCCGCGCTGGACCTCGGCCTGGACGTCGAACTCAAGACAGTCTGACTCTCCATGATCTTCCTGGACGCAGCAGCCACCACGCCAGTCCGGCGTGAAGTACTCGAAGCCATGTGGCCGTACCTCAGCGGCGAGTTTGGCAACCCATCCAGCCATCACAGCCTGGGCGAAGCGGCAGCCACTGCGCTCGCCGAGGCGAGGTCCGCCGTCGCGATGGTCCTCAATTGCCGCGCGGGCGAGGTGACCTTCACCTCGGGTGGAACGGAGGCTGACAACCTTGCCGTCAAGGGAATCGCACTCGCCCGGCAGGCAGCCGATCCCACGCTTAAACGGGTGGTGATAAGTGCCATCGAGCATCCTGCGGTGGAAGAATCCGCCCGCTACCTCGAACGCGTGCATGGCTTCACTGTGGACGTCGTGCCAGTGGACCCGAACGGGCTGGTCACAGTGGATGCGCTCCGGGCCGTTCTTGGGCCGGAGACAGCCTTGGTGAGCATCATGTATGCGAACAATGAGATCGGGACGGTTCAGCCCGTGGCCGATCTTGCTGCCGCAGCCCATGCGTTTGGCATCCCCTTCCACACTGATGCCGTTCAAGCGGCAGGCTGGTTGAGCGTGGACGTCAAAGCCTTGGGCGTGGATGCGCTGAGCCTTTCCGGCCACAAGCTGGGCGCGCCCAAGGGATCCGGTGTCCTGTTCACGAAGGGCCGCATGCGCCTGGAGCCCTTGGTTCATGGGGGAGGCCAGGAGCGGGGAAAGAGATCCGGAACAGAGAATGTAGCCGGGGCCGTGGCATTGTCCACGGCACTGACGCTGAGCCTGCGCGAGGAGCCGGAGTTGGCGGCCCGGGTTTCGGAGCTGCGAGAGCGGTTCGTCTCGCACATTCTTCAAACCGTTCCGGGCGCCTTGCTGACAGGGCATCGGAGGCAGCGGCTGCCGTCGATCGCGTCGTTCTGCTTCCCTGGAACCAGCGGTGAATCGGTCCTGCTTGAGCTGGAGCGCCTTGGCGTGGTCTGCTCCAGTGGCTCCGCCTGCGCGGCGGGATCGGACGCACCATCGCCGGTGCTGCTGGCGTTGGGCATTGCCCCGGAGATAGCCCAGACAGCCGTCCGCTTCAGCTTCGCCTCAACGGTCACCGAGGCCGAACTTGAGCAAGCCGCCGCATCCGTGGAAACCGCCGTCGGGCGTGTCCGGAACCTGGCGTCCCCCAACCCCAACTAGCTCGCATTAGTGGTTGTTTTGAGAGCCCAGGGCAACCACTACTGCCAGTCACTTGGGGTTTCTAGACGTGCCGGGCGCGGCGGAATATCCAGTGCCTCAGCAGGGTGAACCGGACGCCTGTAGCGACGAAGCCCGAGAGTGTGGTGGTCCAGAGTTCTTCGCTGACAGTGGCCTCGGGGCTCACAAGGTGCAGGATGCCCAGGCTCCCGCCGGTGATGACCAGGGCAATAACAATGACGATCAAGCCATGCACGTGGTCCTGGCCGCGTTTCCTGCGGCCCCTGATCTTGAAGGTCAGCCTGCGGTTCAGCGCTGTGTTCATGAGCGAGGTGACGATCAAGGCCACCGCGTTGGCGAGCTGGGGATCAATCCAGGGGCGCAGCAGCGCGTAGAGGGCAAGCGAACTCGCCGTGCAGAGAATACCGACGCCGGTGAAGCGGATCAGTTGCCGCACCACGGGATACTTGAGGAGGCCCGCATGCCTCTTGCGGGCAGGCTTGGCGGGGGGAGGCGGGCGCAGTTCGGTGGCGTCTGCGGCTGTCTCCATGAGGTTAAGCCTGACACACTATGCGGGCACGTCCTCCCAGGAAGCAGTGGTGACGGGGTTGTGGAGCTCGCCTATTCCTTCCACTCGGCACACCACGGTGTCACCGGGCTGAATACGCGCGCACTCGGCGGGGAAGCCAGTCAATACCAGGTCGCCGGGGTGGAGGGTCATGAACGAGGTCAGGTAGACCATGATTTCGTCCACTTTCCAGCCGAGGTCGGCGGAGCTGGCGGTTTTGAGCCCGGCGCCGTTGTGGACGATCCCGATGGAAAGATCTGCGGTGTCCAGATCGGTGACAATCCACGGACCCGCAGGCGTAAAGGTGTCCTGGCTCTTGGCGCTGATCCAGAGTTCGTCGGTCTTCTGGAGGTCGCGTGCAGAGACATCGTTCCCGATGGTGTAGCCGAGGATTGCCGACCCCGCCGTTTCCAGCGTCAAGCCCCGGGCGGTACGGCCGACGACGACCGTCAGCTCAGCTTCCGGGTCCACGTAGCCCACCTTTGAACTCAGCTGGATGGCTTCGCCGGGGCCGATGACGCTCGACGCAGCCTTGTGAAAAGCCTGCGGGGGAAGGTCCCTGCCCGACTGCCCGGTGTTGTGGGCCATGCCAAGGACGTTGGCGGGCACGGATGGGGCAAGGAATCTGAAAGCATTTTCGCTCACTTGAACACCTGGCTCCCAGCCATCGCGCGCGGGGCTACTGGCATTTGTCCTTGATGCCTGGAAAGGGGAATCGATAACCATCCAATGCTTCCCAGCCTCGGAATCGAAGTCCGTGGCGTCATTGGCCACGAAGAATTGCTCGTGCAGATCCTGCGAATCAAGGGGGCGGACGCGGGCGATGCGTCGGGGAAGGTGGGAAGTCATGATGACATCCTACGTCCTGCAATGTGTTGTGGGGCCTGCTTTACGCCCCAAGACTCCATCTAAGCCCGCACAAGTGCCCCCGCAAGGCATCAGACCAGCTGCGCCGATCCGAACGCAACGCTGAAACGGTCACACCAGAGCACCACCGATGACAGCCCGGAGAGGTCCACTCCAGATGGGATGACGTAGTTCTGGTTCCCATGGGTGGCTTTGATGGGGCCCAGGTCCACATATCGGCCCGAGCGGTATTTGTACCAATCGCCTCCTGCTTCAAGGCTGCTGAGCCAGACCTTGACGTCCGGACCATCGCTGCTGGCCAGGTTGTCCAGCCTCAGCACACGCGTGCCGTCGGGCAGTTCCAGAAGCTGTGCAGCACCAGTGGTCTGGTGCTCCTGGGACTGGAAATTGCCGGAGCCCAGCACTAGCGGGTCAGTCCTGACTGCCAGCGTTGAAGCGGGAGGAGCCTCAGCCACCGGCAGGGCCTCGTTCACGCGGCTGCTCGTGAAAAGCCGCCAGGGCTGGAACAGCGCGGCCCCAACGATGACCACGATCAAGACCGCCACGCCCGCCATGCTGGCAAGGACTCTGTGAGCACGGATCATGCGCCCGATTCCGTTCATGCTTCAAGGCTAGGCTTCATAGCTGGTCCGAGGGTGTTCCAGAGCTTACCGTTCCGTGACGTTGCGCCACCCCAGCGAGCTCCATCAATTGCGCAGTTCCACCAATTGCGCAGTTCCACTAATTGCGCAGTTCCACTAATTGCGCAGTGCCGGCTCTTCAGGACGCGCTAGCTGTACTGCCCAGGGACGTTGGTTGGGTGAATGTGATGACTCGCTGGAGTCGTTGACCCAAAGGTGAGGACCTCCGGTTGCACAGTGGAGTTGCTTAGACAACCGCTGAGGCGACCAGGAGGTCCTCATGTCCCACGCTAATGCCGCTTTGACGCCACGCCAACGTTTACGCGTCGCGCGTCTGGTCGTAGAACACGGTTGGCCGGTGTCGCGGGCCGCCGAACAGTTCAATTGCTCCTGGCCGACGGCGAAGCGCTGGGCTGAGCGCTATGCCGCGATGGGCGAGGCAGGCATGGCCGACAGATCCTCCCGCCCGCACAGGGTGGCGAACCGGACGCCGCAGCAGCTGGTGCGCAAAGTCGTGCATCTGCGCTGGAAGCAACGGCTGGGGCCGGTCGCGATCGGCGCGAAGCTGGCCATGCCGGCCTCGACCGTGCACGCGGTTCTGGTCCGGTGCCGGCTGAACCGCCTCCATCACGTGGATAAACGCACCGGCGAGATCATCCGCCGCTACGAGCACGACAGGCCCGGGGCGATGATCCACGTCGATGTGAAGAAGCTCGGCAATATCCCCGACGGCGGCGGATGGCGCTACGTAGGCCGAAATCAGGGCGACCGGAACCGTGCAGCGACACCGGTCAGGTCCGGCAGCCGCAGCCACCCGGTCATAGGCACTGCCTATGTGCACACGGTCATCGACGACCATTCCCGGATCGCCTACGCCGAAATCCATGGCGACGAAACAGCGGCCACCGCAGTTGGAGTGCTCAGGCGTGCCGTGTCCTGGTTCGCTGCCCGCGGCGTCACCGTCGAGCGGGTCCTGTCAGACAACGGCTCGGCCTACAAGTCCCACCTCTGGCGAGATACCTGCCGGGAGCTGAACATCAAGGCAAAGAAGACCCGGCCCTACCGCCCGCAGACCAACGGAAAGATCGAACGCTTCCACCGAACCCTCGCCGACGGATGGGCCTTCAAACGCTTCTACGCCACCGAATCAGCCCGCAGAAACGCCCTCCCGGCATGGCTGCACCACTACAATCACCACAGGCCCCACACCGCAATCGGAGGCCACCCGCCCATCAGCCGCTTAACCAACCTGTCTGGGCAGTACAGCTAGCCGGCTCCCAAATACAGCTCGCCGACCGGTACCTCGGCTGAGAGCCTGTTGGCCGGACCGGCAAGCGGGCACGCCCAGGCTTCGTTGTAGGCACAAGAGGGGTTATACGCAAAGTTGAGGTCGAGGATGAACTCCTGCCGTTCATCTATGCGGCGAACACCATGGTAGGCGCCCTTCACGGTGTCCAGGAGGTACCTTCCGGCACCGTAGCTTCCACCCTCTTTGCCGGCGGTAGCGTCGCGCAACGGCACGAAGATGCCGCCGCCGTAGCTTCGCAGCCGCCAGACGGCCAGTGATCCCAGTCCCGGCAACTCAAAGGTTCCGATCCTCACGAACGGAACTACGCCGTCGGTCCCTGTTTGGACATTCATTTCCTGTCCCGTGCCCTCGGGCGACAACGGAACGTACATCCGGAACGCGGGGTCATAGTCGGCCGTGCGTAACCCGGAGAATGATGCTTTCATTTCTGCTGTCAGTGCCGACGCCGGATGGGTAGCAAACATCCGGTCCCGCTCCTGGCGCCAATAGTTGTGTGCATCGAACGGATCCGTAGCCGCGAGCTGCCGCACCTGGTCATAGAGGGCGAAGGTCCGCAACCGCCAATCCGCAATATCAACAGCGGACATGGTGGGCATGTTGTCCTCGAATGCGTCGTGCTGATCGGGAGCCATGTCTTCAGCCTAGTACGCAGTCAAATCCCGTGTTCGGCCTTCGCCGCCGATAAGCTGTGCGCATGAAGGGCGCTATCCACCTGAACGGCCTGACGGCGAAGCTGCGCCTCGGCGCACTGGCATTGGGTGTCATCCTGCTCACGGCAACCGCGGCCTGTTCCACTGAGAACAAGGGGCCGCAGGTTTCCCCGACTGCCGGCTCCCATACCAATAGTTCAGAGTCAGGCCTCCCGTCCGAGGGCTCTGGGTTGAAGAGTACGACGCCGGCCGGGGACGCCGTCTCCAGCCCGCCGTCCGTGGCACCCGGCTCAAGCTCTGGCCCGAGCCCGGCAGCCACGGCGCTGACCTGGAAGACCTACACGGATCCCGCCAAAAAGGTCAGCTTCGAACTCCCCGGGGATTGGATTGCACAGTCCGTCACGGCTGAAGCCGGTTCACTGCCAGGTGCCCTGAGGGTCGAAGTCAAAGATGGCGGGGGCCGATACATCGCGACCCTCCAGACTGGCCTACCCCCTGCAGGTCCTATCGCTTGCCCCGCTGGCCAAAGCCATCCTTACGTTGTGATCAGCAGCGTGCCACTGGATGTCCCGCACTCCGACGGTCCGGACACCATCGATCCCCGCGTCGTTTTCCGCGTGATCCAAGGCTACAAATTCTTTGGATCCTATGGCATCACCAACATGGTGGGCGGCGCGGACGGCCAGGCCTGCGAACTCAGGAACCGTGTGCAGGGACCTTCCGGCAAGGGCGACTACTCCTTCGGCGATGTCACGGCAATCCATGCCTTCGCCGCAGATGAAAAAGTGGCTCCGGCAAAGACCTTCGACACCTTGGACCTGGCCGCGAAGTACGCCGCCCATGATTCTGAATTCGCCAACGTCCAGCGGATGCTACTGTCTCTGAAGGTCAATCTGTAGTCCTGCGGTTCGCTGATCCACACCATGGCGGCATCGGGGCTGTCCCGCCGCAACCCACCCCGGAGATTAATGGAACGCAACGTTGCTGCCAAGCTCGTTTTCAAGACTGTAGCCAACACGAAGGTGGCCATGGCCATCGCCGTGGCCAACAATCCGGGGTATGCGTCAGTGGCTGAAACACTCTCCATCACCATTGATGGTAATGAGGTTCCCTTCGCTGAGCTCAGCGACCATCACGGGGGGCGTTTCCAGTACATGGAGTTCACGGAGCCGAGCGAGGTAACGGTTGACTACCAAGCGACCGTCCATGGCTTCGCCCACCGCGAGACGCCCACTCCGATGGAACTCATCCGGTATGTGCGGCCAAGCCGGTATGCCGAATCCGACAGGTTGCTCCCCACCTCTTATGCCGAGTTCGGCAGCCTCAGTGGGGCGGGACTGCTGCACGCCGTCCGCAACTGGGTCAATGGAGAGCTGCGTTACGTCAGTGGATCCTCGCGGGGCACTGACGGTGCCGTGGAGACGCTCCTGCACCGCCGTGGTGTTTGCAGGGACTTCGCCCATTTGGCCATTGCCCTCTTAAGGTCCAAGGATGTCCCCGCGCGTCTCGCTGCGGTGTACGCACCCGGTCTGAGTCCCATGGACTTCCACGCCGTGGCGGAGGCCTATATCGATGATGACTGGCACATCATCGATCCCACCGGGCTGGCCCCCCGCGAGTCCATGCTACGCATTACCGCTGGTCGCGATTCTTCGGACACAGCCTTCCTGTCCACTGTGGGTGGCAGCCTGTCACTTAAGACGCTCAAGGTCAGTGCGTCGGTCAACGGTGACCTCCCGGTGGAGGATCCCGGGCGGCTCGTCAGCCTACGCTGAGATGACGGAAGACGGCGGGCCGCGATCAGCCCGCCGTCTTCCCGTACCCGCCCGTCTTCAAACCCGGCAAGCCTACCCGTGCGCGGCTTGGTGTCCTGCCACCGAGGCCCGCAGTTTCTCCGTCAGCCGCAACAGCTCCCGCTGCTCCTCGACCGTAAGTGCGGGTCCGACGAGCTGGGCAATGTCCCGCACGTGTTCCCGACCGATTGTTTTCTGCAGCTCACTGCCTGATTCGGTCAGGGACAGCAGTACTCCACGACCGTCGTCGGGGGCTGTTGTCCGCTCCACCAAACCGCGCTTCTCCAGGCGGTCCACCAAACGGCTCAGGCTGGATTGGCTCAGCAGCACTTTGTCATTAATCTCGTTCAAGCGCAGCTGGCCCGAAGGGCAACGGGAGAGCGTGAAAAGGACGTCATACTCTTTGACAGGCAGGGACTTGAACGCAGGACCTGACTGAAGCTTCCGCATCACCGCCACCTGGGAACGGAACAAGGACTCCCAGGTTTCGGCGGCGAGGCGAACGGCGGAGGACGCCGAGGGGCTGGACATCAGGCCTCCTGACCCGGGGCCCCAGCTGGAGCGGACTCGTTGACGCTGGCTTCCATGGCCGCGGCAACGCGGGAAGCGTGGGTCGGCGCGTCCGGCACGTGGGCCGGCTTCAGGGCAGCGTATTCCTTGCGCAGCACGGGGAGGACTTCCTCACCGAAGAGGTCCAGCTGCTCCAGGACGGTCTTCAGGGGCAGGCCTGCGTGATCGATCAGGAACAACTGCCGCTGGTAGTCGCCGAAGAACTCACGGAAGGTGAGCGTCTTCTCGATGACTTCCTGCGGGCTGCCCACGGTCAGGGGCGTTTGTGAGGTGAAGTCCTCCAGCGAAGGTCCGTGGCCGTACACCGGTGCGTTGTCGAAGTAGGGGCGGAACTCCTTGACGGCGTCCTGAGAATTCTTCCTCATGAAGAACTGGCCACCCAAGCCCACGATTGCCTGGTCTGCCGTGCCGTGCCCGTAGTGCTCGTAGCGCTCGCGGTAAAGGCCGATCAGCTGCTGGTAGTGCTCCTTGGGCCAGAAGATGTTGTTGGCGAAGAAACCGTCGCCGTAGTAGGCAGCTACTTCAGCGATCTGCGGCGTACGGATGGATCCGTGCCAGACGAAGGGGGCAACGCCGTCCAGAGGGCGCGGTGTAGACGTGAAGTTCTGCAGGGGTGTGCGGAACTTGCCGGACCAATTGACCGTATCCTCATCCCACAGCTTACGGAGCAGGCTGTAGTTTTCGATCGCGAGCTCGATGCCGTCCTGGATGTTCTTTCCGAACCAGGGGTACACGGGAGCCGTGTTGCCGCGACCAAGCACCAAGTCAACCCTGCCATCGGAGAGGTGCTGGAGCATCGCGAAGTCCTCGGCGATCTTGACGGGATCGTTCGTGGTGATCAGCGTGGTGGCCGTCGAAAGTGTGATGCGTTCGGTTTGGGCCGCGATGTAGGCGAGGGTGGTGGTGGGGGAGGAAGAGAAGAAGGGGCGGTTGTGGTGCTCGCCCAAGGCATAGACATCCATGCCGATCTCTTCGACTTTCTTGGCGATGGCCACGGAAGCCTTGATGCGTTCGTTTTCCGTGGGGGTACGGCCTGTGGTGGGGTCAGTGGTGATGTCGCTGACGCTGAATACGCCGATCTGCATGATGTGCCTTTCTCCCTGCCCGTGGTCCCGGGCTCTGTAAACAGTGTATCCCAAACTAGATGCATTTGCATGTATCACTGCCTGTAACAGGACAGGGCCGGGAATTGTTCCCGGCCCTGTTGGCTGTGATGCGGCTCTACTCCGCGGGGTTGTTCGCCGCCCGGCGTCCCGTCACGCGGGGCACCATTCCAGTGGTCCAATCGACAAAGTCATCTGGCCCGGTCGCGTCATTTCCTTTACCTTGCGTTACGTCGGGGCGCTGCCGCAACTGCTTCAGGAGTTGATTCTTCTCCCGGCGTCCCTCCACCAGCTTGTAAAGGACGGGGACAAGGATGAGTGTTAGCGCCGTCGAGGAGACAAGGCCACCGATCACCACGATTGCCAGCGGCTGCGAAATGAAACCACCACCACCAGTGAGCCCCAGGGCCATCGGAGTCAGCGCGAACACCGTGGCCAACGCCGTCATCAGGATGGGGCGCAGGCGCTGGCGGGCGCCGTGGGTGATGGCATCGGCCACGCTCATGCCCGCCGCGCCGTTGTGCGGCTTACGGTATTGATTGATGAGGTCGATGAGCACAATTGCATTGGTGACCACAATGCCAACCAGCATCAGCATGCCAATGAGCGACGGCAACCCTAGAGGGACACCGGTGGCCAGCAGCAAGCCCACGGCTCCAGTGGCGGCGAACGGAACAGAAACCAGCAGGATCAGGGGCTGCACCAGCGATTTGAAGGCAGCAACCATAATCACGTAGACGATCGCGATCGCGGCCAGGAGAGCCAGGCCAAGTTGTCGGAACGATTCTGCCTGCTGCGTGGTGGCTCCACCGATCGTGGCAGTGACGCCGGCAGGCAATTCGACGGACGCCAACCGCTTCTGCACCTCGGTGCTGACGCTGCCCAGGTTGGACCCCGACGGCGTGACGGTCACCTTTGCGGTCCGCTGGCCGTTGCTGCTCGTGATGGACACGGGCGTGTCCACTTGTTCGACGGTGGCGATACTTTCAAGCGTTACTGGACCACGCGCCGTCGGAAGTGGCAGTGCACGTACCGCCGCGATGCTGGTAAAGCGCGTTCCCTTTCCAATCTGGACCGGGTAGTCGTTGGTCTCGATTCGTACCGTACCTGCCGGGACCGGGCTCACGGTGGACGCCAGGAAGCCGCCCACTTGTTCCTCGGTCAGTCCAGCCGCCACTGCCTTTGAACGATCCACGCGCACTTGGACGACAGGCTGGTTTGCGGCGAGGTTGGTGGACACCTCGGTACTGCCCGGTACGCCCTGCATGGCATTGACCATGGCATCACTGGCGGACTGGAGATCAGCGGAATTTGCGGCCTTGATGGTGACGTCCACAGTGGAGGAGGTGCCAAAACCGCCCTGCTGGGAGCCCACGGTTATTTTTCCTGCAGCTCCCGTAAGTTTGGACCGGACGTCGTCCTGGAGCTTCTTCTGGTCTACTTTTTCGTCCGTGACAATCGTGAAGGTCGAGTTGGAGGAACCCGTGGAAGTCAGCGCGGCGAAACCAGTCTGGGCATTGCCGGAGGTTACTTGGAAGTCCTTGATGCCATTCACGCCGCGGAGGATTTCCTCGATCTTCTTAGCCTCATCGCTGGCGGCCTGCAGACTTGTTCCGGCCGGTAGGACCTGGCGCACGGTCATGCTGTTCTCGCCCGAGCGTCCCAGAAGGTCCGTGGCAAGCAGGGGCGAGACAGCGGCTGTTGCTGCAAGCACCAAGGCTGCTGCAGACAGGGTCATCACGGGGTGCTTCTGCGTCTTCGCGAGAATTGGCAAATAGCCGCGCTGGAGCAGGCTCCGCTTTTCCGCTTCGCGTGCCTTCTCGGCAGTGTCCTTGTTTGTTGCCTCCGCACCGTTGCGGGGGGAAGACAGGAACCAGTAGGCAAGGACGGGAACGATCGTGAGGGAAACCAGGAGGGAAGACAACAGGGCGATGGTTACCGTCAGGGCGAAGGGTCGGAACAACTCGCCGGCCAGGTCGCCCACGAACGCTATGGGCAGGAAGACCGCCACCGTGGTGAGGGTGGACGCCGTAATGGCGCCGGCCACCTCGCGGATTGACGTGATGATGGCGGTCAGCTTGTGCTCGCCGTAGCTCAAGTGGCGCTTGATGTTCTCGATAACCACAATCGAGTCGTCAACAACACGGCCGATTGCAATGGTGAGTGCGCCCAGCGTGAGGATGTTCAAGGAGTAGCCCGTGGCCGAAATGCCGATGAAGGTGATCAGCAGGGATAGCGGGATGGATACGGCGGTAACCAGCGTGGAGCGGACGGACATGAGGAAGACCAAGATGACGGCGACTGCGAATCCCAGTCCGAGGAGGCCTTCGGTGGTGAGGTCCGTGATGGACTTTTCAATGAAAGGAGCTTGATCGAAGGCAGGAGTGAAGACAGTGTTGTTGCCCAGCTCGGCTTCCATCGGTGCTATGGCAGCGCGGACCGCATGCGAGATCGCCACGGTGTCGCCTTCGGGCTTCTTGGTGACGGATATTGCCAGCGATGGCTTGCCATTCGTGCGCGTGATGGAGGTGGCGGCATCGTCCTCGATGCTGACATCGGCCACAGTTCCGATGGTTGCCGAATCCTTTGCGCCCGATAGCGGTAAGCCTTTGATGACGTCGAGGGAATCAACCGGGCTGCCGAGCTGAAGCGACAGGGATTTGCCCTGGTCCTCAATGGTTCCCACGGGAACCAGCGTCCCGTTGTTCTTCAGCGTGCTGCTGATGGACTGGACGGATGCGCCTTTGGCCGCAAGATCGGCGGGGCGGGGCTGGATCAGGATGTGTTGCTTGGCGCCGCCAGTCAGGTCGGCGCCGCGGACACCGTCAATCTTCTGCAGCCGGGGGATGCTCAAGCGCTGGAGGTCGGCATTAAGTTCGCTCAGCGGTTTATCCGAGGAAACGGCGAGGAACACGATGGGAAAGTCGCTAATGTTGCCCGCAATGGACTGAGGCTCCACGTCCGCCGGAAGCACGCGTTTGGCGTTGGAAATCGCGCGGTCGATCTGGTTGCGTGCACGGTCAAGGTTGGAGCCGTACGTGAACACCATGGTGATCTGCGAAACACCATTGCGGGACGTTGAGGTGGTGGACTCGAGTCCCTCAACGCTGTTCAGGGCCGTCTCAAGTGGCCTGCTGAGCTGTTTGTCCACTACTTCGGGAGAAGCGCCCGGCATGGACGTGATAACTGTGATCTGCGGAAACTCGATCGACGGAATGAGTTCCTGTTTGAGCGAGCCCATGGTGATCACGCCGAACACCGCCGCAAAGACGGTGATCAGCGCGATCAGGGCACGGTTTCCCAGGGACAGCGTGGCCAGGCGGAACATTGCATAGTCTCCTGAGATCTACGGAATAATTCGGCTGACGGGAACCGGCCGCAGCCCCGGCGGGCCTAGCTCTGGAGGGCGTTGGCCACTTCCAGCTGCAGCGACCGTGCAGTGCTTGCCTCAAGCTCCGCGGCAAGTTCAGGGTTCTCGTTAAGCTTCACGCCATAGCCCGGCATCATGTCCTTGAGCTTGGACTGCCAGCCCTTGAAGTTCTTGGGGAACGTCTTCTGCAGCAGTTCAATCATGATCGGGACCGCGGTGGAAGCTCCCGGGGACGCTCCCAGCAGCGCGCCGATGGAACCATCGCGGGACGCAATGACCTCGGTGCCGAACTGCAGGATGCCACCCTTTTGCGGGTGCTTCTTGATGATCTGGACACGTTGGCCTGCAGTGATCAGCTCCCAGTCACCGCCCACAGCCTCGGGGTAGTACTCGCGCAGGGATTCCACCTTCGCTTCGTGGCGCTTGGCCACCTCCTTGATGAGGTACGCCGTGAGGTCCATATTGTCCTTGGCCACTGCCAGCATGGGAATGATGTTCCCCGGGCGGATGGACAGCGGGAGGTCCAGGTAGCTGGAGGTCTTCAGGAAGTTCGTGGAGAAACCGGCATACGGTCCAAAGAGGAGGGAGCGTTTGCCCTCAACGAACCGCGTGTCCAGGTGGGGTACGGACATGGGCGGGGCGCCAACAGATGCCTGGCCGTAGACCTTGGCGCTGTGCTGGGAGGTGATGGACTGGTCTGTGCAGCGGAAGAACTGGCCGGAGACGGGGAAGCCGCCATAGCCTTTGCTTTCCGGGATTCCCGAGGCTTGAAGCAGGTGGAGTGCGCCACCACCGGCACCCACAAAGACGAACTTGGCGTGGATGCGGCCATGCTCACCAGATTTGGGGTGCTTAAGGGAAAGGTCCCATCCGCCGCCTGCCGCACGGTGGATGTTGGTGACGTCGTGGCCAAAGTTGACCTCGGCGCCGGTGGCCTGCAGGTAGCCGGTCAGCTCACGGGTTAGTGCGCCGAAATCGACGTCGGTGCCTTCCGCCGCGCGGGTGGCTGCAACGCGCTGCTTGCGGTCCCGGCCCTTGACGATGAGCGGAGCCCACTTGGCGATCTTGTCCTGGTCCTCGGTGTATTCCATGCTGCGGAACAGCGTGTTGGGCTTGAGGGCCTCGTACCGTGTCTTCAGGAAGTTCGCGTGATCATCGCCAATGACAAAGCTCATGTGCGGAACAGTGTTGATGAAGCCCTTGGGAGAGCCAATAACATTGCTGTCCACCAAATGGGACCAGAACTGGCGGGACAGTTGGAACTGTTCGTTGATGTGGATGGCCTTGGAAGGATCCACGGATCCGTCCTTGGCTGCGGGGGAGTAGTTAAGCTCACACAGCGCAGCATGTCCGGTGCCGGCGTTGTTCCATGGTCCGGAGCTTTCGAGTCCCGCTTCGTCGAGTCGTTCAAAGAGGGAGATGGTCCAGGTGGGTTCGAGTTGCTTGATGAACGCACCAAGGGTGGCACTCATGATTCCGCCGCCAATAAGGACGACGTCGGCATGTTGAGTCTTGGAAATGAAGGTCACGATCAATCTCCGTTAGCGGCGGCACTGGCTGTCACAGAATATCCCCGGGCAGACGCAATACTGAAATTGCGGGGAATCGTCAAGGCTTTAGGCGGACGTTTGTGAAAACTTCGTTGAGGACTGGTGAAGCGGGGTAGCTTTCCACCTTGTCGGACAGGGCCAAGGCAGAGATAGGGAAGGCTATCGGCACGGCGGGCACCGACGCCGCGATCTCGGCATTGATGGACTGGTACTGGGTATTCCGTTCATCACCATTGGGCAGGGCGCGGGCCCGCTCGATCTTATGGAAGACTTCCGAATCCGTATAGCCGAACTCACCCCTGGCCTCTCCGAAAAGGGGCCCCAGGAAGTTGTCAGCATCCGCGTAGGAGCCATTCCAGCCGAGCAGGTGAAGCGCGTGGTCGCCAGGGGACTGTACCTTTTGCAGATAGCCGTCCTCCCAATCCACGGGGACCGGCTTGATGTTGATGCCTACAGCAACGAGCTCGCGACTGATCTCGGCGTAGATCTTCTCCGGCGTGGGCATATACGCCCGGGTGGCGTTCCGCGGATAGTAGAACTTCAGTTCCTCGCCCTTGTAGCCGGCCTTCTCCAGAAGCTCCTTCGCCTTCTCCGGGTTGTAACCCAAGGAAGGAGCATTGTTGTTGAAACCACTGAGCTTCGGGGGAACAAATTGTGAAGCTTGCGCCGTGTTGTCGATGAAGAACCTGCGGATCAGTGATTCCTTGTCGATTGCCATCTCGATAGCTTGGCGGACCTCCAACTTGTCCAAGGGTGCCACCGCTTGGTTCATGCCCAGGTACATCACGGAGAACGGGTCACGCTGGATGATCTGGACGCCCTTTTTTACGAGTTGGTCAAAGGTGCCGGAAGTCACAAGATCGTAGGCGTCGATCTTGCCGTCCAGGAGCGCTTGCTGCCGCGTTTCAGCGTGGTCGTAAGGGACGAAGTTGATGGTGCCGATTTGGCCCCTATTGCCCCAGTAGCCCTTATAGGTGGCCAACGTTATCTTGTGTTCGTCCCAGGTGCTGAAAACGTAAGGACCTGTCCCCACTGGATGGCTGGCGTAGGCCGAGACCGCCTGGCCATTCTGCACCTTGTCCAGGACGTTGGCCTTCTGTCCTTCCAAAGCCGTGGGGGAGGACATCGCAAAGGCGGGGAGCGTCAGCGCCTGCAGGAAGCCCGTGAAGGGTCGGGTGAGGTTGATCTGGACGTTGCTGGCGGAAAGCACCTTGCAGTCCTTGAAAATCGAAAACACCGGCTCGTCCGAATACGCCTTGAAGACGCTTTGGAAAGAGATCCCCGGCGCTTGTTTCCTCAGGTCCGCGGGAAAGGTAAACCAGCGGTTGAAGTTGGCGCAGACGGCGGCAGCATCGAACGGCGTTCCATCATGGAAGGTCACTTTTTCACGGAGCTTGAAGTCGTAACTCAGCCCGTTGTTGCTGTCTTTCCATTCCGTGGCGAGCAGTGGAGTGGTTTGACCGGTTGTGCCGTCCACGCCCACCAGCCCCTCAAGGACCTGACGAGTGATGCGGTATGACTCAGAATCCGCTGTCATCGCAGGGTCGAGCCCCAACGGCATGGACGCCGTGCCGAAGTTGAAGGTGGCCGTCGGCTCCGCAACCGCCGTGCTGCTTGCTGATGAGGACGCTGCAGGGCCCGGCGTTCCGGTACACGATGCCAGGCCCAGGGTCACGGCGACTGCCGTGAACATTTTTCCCAGCCGCCGTATCTTGCTGCTTGCCACTCTTGTCCCCTCAAGCCGGTCGGAAGTGCTGTGGCCGGCTTCGGCCAGACCGCATTCCAGTCTAGTTGAACGCCCTCAGTGCCCGTTCGGGCGTGTTGTGCGGGGCGTGGTCCCCGTCTGCTTGAGGAAAAACACCCCGGGTCCGCATGAACCGCTCAGCGAACCGGGGGTGTTTCAGAATCCGTGGCTCTTAACCACTGCGTTACTGCTGTGTTGCTCGAACCACTGTGCGCAAGGGGGGACTTGAACCCCCACGCCCGAAGGCACAGGAACCTAAATCCTGCGTGTCTGCCAATTTCACCACTCGCGCTGGCTGGCCACTGGACTGCCCATGGGCTGACCGGAGCCTTCTTCCGGCCTCCAGTGTACCCGCTACTTGTCCAGTTTGAGGTCGCGGCGGAGCTTGGCGACGTGGCCTGTTGCCCGGACGTTGTATTGGGCTAAGTGGACCTTTCCGTCCGGATCCACCACGATCGTGGAACGGATCAGGCCCATGTAGGTGCGGCCGTAATTCTTTTTCTCGCCCCAGGCGCCGTAGGCGTCGGCTACCGAGTGGTCTTCGTCCGAGAGCACGGGGAATGTCAGTTGTTCTTCGCCCGCGAACTTGGCCAGTGCCTTGATGGAATCGGGAGAAACTCCCACTACTTCGTAGCCTGCAGCCTGGAGGGACGCGAGGCTGTCCCGGAAATCACACGCTTCCTTGGTGCAGCCTGGCGTAGATGCTGCTGGATAAAAGTAGACAATGGTCTTTCGTCCACGGAAGTCCGAAAGATTGACGTCGTTGCCATCTTGGTCCCGAAGTGTGAAGTCCGGAGCTACATCACCCGGAATAAGACGTTCTGCCATAATTTGCTCCTTGCTAACGTTCGCGACTCCCCAGCTTAGTGGCCAGAAGCAACGGCAACACGTGCCGCGCGCATATACTGGCGGCATGCCAGATATGGAGAGATGGCCCACCACGCGATTGCTATCAACGGCAGCGCGACTCGTGGAAATCTCGTGGAATGAAAAATTGAAGAACATCGGACTGACGCATGCCGGCGTTATCGCCATGGAAGTCCTTGCTGCGAAGGGGCCCATCACGCAGGCGGCGTTGGCTGAAGTTGCAAGGGTCAAGGCGCAGACCATGGGCACCACACTTGCAAGGCTTGAACTGCATGGACACGTGAGCCGTCAGCGAAGCGATTCGGATCGTCGCAGCCACGTTGTGACGCTTACAGACGCAGGCTCCGCAGCTTTGGCCGAAGCGGTGCGACTTGAGCAGGACGTGCTCGCACCGGTTGAGGTAGATACCGCCCGGCTGCGGGAGGAACTTAGGACCGTGGTACGGGGACTTGCCGGGATACCCGCGCTTGACCGCCCGGCAGGGGACTCCAACCCTCCGGCCTGAGGGCCGACCCGCCCGAGGAAGCAGAAAGGCTCCGGATCGTCGCAACGATCCGGAGCCTTTCCTTTCTGTGCACCCCCCGGGACTCGAACCCGGAACCCATTGATTAAGAGTCAATTGCTCTGCCAGTTGAGCTAGAGGTGCAGCTATTGATTCGGTCAATCCAGGGAATCATATTCCCCATTGACGTCCGCAACGACAGATAACTCTACACCACTTTTTGCCGGTGACTAACCAGAATTATTCCAGCATGATGTATTGCACGAAGAGTGGTGTTCGAGCAGGACAAAGGCAACGAAAAAAGGCCTTGGAGTGAATATCACTCCAAGGCCTTTCCTTGGTGCACCCCCCGGGACTCGAACCCGGAACCCATTGATTAAGAGTCAATTGCTCTGCCAGTTGAGCTAGAGGTGCAGCTGTTGATTTCGACCAACCCGATGGCTTTGTTTCCCTCGGCGATCTCCGCAACGACAAGTAACTCTACACGACTTCAGCGGATGAGGGAAATCGGCGGCGCCGAGGCTTGTTGCTTCACGGGTGGGGCCGCAAAATCAGCGCAAAATCAGGGTTTCTGTTGTTGCTGAGGACCCACAACGTCCCATCAGGAGCCCTGGCGACGTCCCTCAGCCGGCCGTACTCGCCTGTGAAGTAAGCCACAGGTGTACCGGCTTTGTCGCCGTTGAGCGGCACGGCCCAAAGCCGTTGGCCACGAAGGGCTCCGGTGTAGGCCACGCCGTCGGCAATTTCCAATCCGCTGGGCGACGCGTCAGCGGTTGAAGGCCACACAACTTTGGCGTCAATGAGGCCGTTCCGGCCCGGGGCGCCTGTCACGGTGGGCCAACCGTAGTTACCGCCAGGGGTGATCAGGTTCAATTCGTCGTCCACGTCCGGACCAAACTCGCTGGCCCACAACCTCCCTTCACTGTCCCATGCCAAACCCTGAACGTTCCGGTGTCCATAGCTATAGACGGGGTTGTCGCCGAACGGGTTGCCCGGAGCGGGGCGTCCTTCGGGAGTTAGGCGGAGGATCTTCCCGCCCAAGGCGTTCGTATCCTGGGGTTGTTCCCGTCGCTGCGAATCGCCGGTGCCTACGTAAAGGAACCCGTCAGGGCCGAAGCGGATCCGCCCGCCGTTGTGGGTTGAAGCCTTCGATATTCCGGAAAAGACCACTTCAGGGCCGCCCAGGATCAACTTGCCTCCTGGCTCTTCCGACAAGCGCATTCTGGCGATCCGGTTGTCGGTGGCTGACGTGAAATAGGCGTAGAGCCAACGGTCGGTGGTGAACCCAGGAGACAGTGCAAGGCCCAGCAGCCCGCCTTCACCACCAGGTTCGACGCCGGCAACCTCGCCCATGGTTGTAGCCCGGCCATCACGAATGCTCTTGACCTGGGCCGAATCACGTTCGGATATCACCGCTGTGCCGTCCGGCAGGAAGACGACGGACCACGGCAGCTGTAGACCGACGTCGAGCTTTTGCTGTACGTCCAGTTTTCCTGGAACAGCTGGCGCCGACGCCGATCCGGTCCCAGTCCCCGGCGATACGGAGACGCTGGAACTGATGGGGCCATCAGGCGTGGCTGCCGGCCCGGGTGATGACGGACTACCCGTGCAAGCTGCCAGAAGAAATACCGGCAGTAGAAGCGCTACGGCACGAACCGGCATTACTGCACCACTGGCAGGTACCCGGCAGAAACCGGCAGCAAGCCGGCCGCCTGCCTCTCCTGGAAGCCTGTCCATATCGCGCTCTCCCGCGAACGATCCCCGAAACTGAATCAGTAATTGTCCGGTTTAGTGCCTGTCCGGTTTAGTGCCTGTTGCGCGGCGGGGGGCGGAATCCGGCCGCTTCCGCGTGTGCGGCCGATTCAAACCAGACATCGGCGCTGGCTTCGTCGTAGCCGGCGGTATCTTCATCGTGATAGGTCATGGTCGCGGCATCGGCCTTGACTGGATAGCCATCGGGGCCACTGCCGTCCGCTGCGGCTCCTGCGGAGCCAACCCCGTATGGATGCTCCGCGGCCAGATGGCCTGTTGGGGCGGTTGAATCGTCGTCGGCCATTTCAGAGGCCGCGGTCTCGGCACCAGCCAGCGTGGCCGAGTGCGGGTCTGTATATTCGTGATGGTGGATCGGGGTTCCGCCTGCATCGGTCCACGAGGATTCCCACTCTGCCTTGTCTGCGGCACTGTCTCGTGCCTCATCCATTTTTGACGTGTTATCGGCACGCGTTACGTCATCCGCTGTGACCCCGTCCGCGGGTTCGGCAACAGCGGGTTCGGCAACAGCGGGATCGGAAATGGCGGGCTCGGAAACAGTGGGCTCCGCCACCATGGGTGCGGACGGCGGCGTCCCGGCAGCCTCCCAGTCATCGACGTCCCCGGCTGTGACCTGTGCGTCCGAATCCACCACCGGTTCGTCGACTACGGGCTCCTCCACCTCAGGCGTTTCAATGACAGGTTCGTCCACGGGTGGTCCGGCGTGTGCTTCTGCTTCTACGCGTGATTCCATACTGGATTCGGTGGGGCCGCTGCCCTCGGCCGCTGCCTTCCCCATATTCGTGACGCCAGCCAAGCCTGCTACGCCTGCCACGGCCGTAGCTGTATCAGGCATGGGCATCGCGTCGCTGGGTTCCATGGCGGCGGGAGCGGTGGTGCCCGGCCGGCCCGGGGTCCCCGTGCTATGGGTATCGCCTAACGGTGCAGTTGGTGAATTTTTGGCGTTGTTGCGGCTCAGGAGCCACCAAACAATCGCGACGATCAGCACAATAACAATGACCCAAATCAACCAGTCCATGGTGAGGCCCTTCTGCTCACAGGGTGCAGTTAGTGGTATTTCCGACGTTACGTGGCTGCTAATGGGGTGTCCAGCGTTTAGGCGCGGTCCACCGCCGGTTGTGATGCAGTTGGTGTTCTCGTGGAAATGGCCGGTTTTCCGTCGGGGAAGAGGAAATATTCTTCTCTTGGTGCTTAACCCGGGCCGATTACGTCGTAGGCCGCTGCCGTGGACACATAGACTTTGGAACATGAGCGACGCCACCCAAATTGCGACAGATACCAAACCGGACATCAAGCCCCGCAGCAGGGTCGTAACCGACGGAATTCACGCCGCGCCCGCGCGTGGTATGTTCCGTGCCGTTGGGATGGGGGATGACGATTTCGCCAAACCGCAAATTGGTGTAGCCAGTTCCTGGAACGAAATTACGCCTTGCAACCTCTCCCTCAACCGTCTTGCCCAGGGTGCCAAGGAAGGCGTCCACGCAGGCGGTGGATTCCCCATGCAGTTCGGCACCATCTCCGTCTCGGATGGTATTTCCATGGGCCACGAGGGCATGCACTTCTCCTTGGTCTCACGTGAAGTCATTGCTGACTCCGTGGAGACCGTCATGCAGGCCGAGCGCATCGATGGTTCTGTCCTCCTGGCTGGTTGCGACAAATCCCTCCCCGGAATGCTGATGGCTGCCGCCCGGCTGGACCTCGCCAGCGTCTTCCTCTACGCGGGCTCGATCATGCCCGGCTGGGTCAAGCTTGAGGACGGCTCCGAGAAGGAAGTCACCCTGATCGATGCCTTCGAGGCTGTTGGTGCCTGCGCCGCAGGCAAGATGAGCCGCGAAGACCTTGACCGTATCGAAAAGGCAATTTGCCCGGGCGAAGGCGCTTGCGGCGGTATGTACACTGCGAACACCATGGCCTGCATTGGCGAGGCGCTGGGCATGTCCCTTCCGGGTTCAGCCGCCCCACCCTCGGCCGACCGCCGTCGTGATGAGTTTGCACGCAAGTCCGGCGAAGCGGTGGTGAACCTGCTCCGCCTGGGCATCACCGCCCGCGACATCATGACCAAGAAGGCTTTCGAGAATGCCATCGCCGTCACCATGGCCTTCGGTGGTTCCACCAACGCGGTGCTGCACCTGTTGGCTATTGCGCGCGAGGCCGAGGTGGAACTGACGCTGGACGATTTCAACCGTATCGGTGACAAGATCCCGCACCTTGGCGACCTCAAGCCGTTCGGCCGCTACGTCATGACTGACGTGGACAGGATCGGTGGCGTTCCGGTCATCATGAAGGCACTGCTCGACGCCGGTCTGCTGCACGGTGACTGCCTCACCGTCACCGGCAAGACGCTTGCGGAGAACCTCGCCTCAATCAACCCGCCGGACCTCGACGGCAAGATTCTCCGGGCACTGGACAACCCCATCCACAAGACTGGTGGCATCACCATCCTGCACGGCACCATGGCTCCGGAAGGGGCCGTGGTGAAGAGCGCCGGCTTCGACGCGGATGTCTTTGAGGGCACAGCCCGCGTCTTCGAGCGCGAGCAAGGGGCCCTGAATGCACTCGACAATGGCGAGATCCACAAGGGCGATGTCGTGGTCATCCGCTATGAAGGACCAAAGGGCGGTCCGGGCATGCGCGAAATGCTCGCGATTACCGGTGCCATCAAGGGCGCAGGCCTGGGCAAGGATGTGCTGCTTCTGACTGATGGGCGCTTCTCCGGCGGTACCACCGGTTTGTGCATCGGCCACGTTGCGCCTGAAGCGGTCGACGGCGGTCCCATCGCCTTCGTCCAGGACGGCGACCGCATTCGTGTGGACATCGCGGCACGTTCGTTCGACCTCCTGGTGGACGAATCTGAGCTTGAAGCCCGCAAGGTTGGCTGGGAGCCGCTGCCGGCAAAGTTCACCAAGGGGGTCCTGGCCAAGTACGCAAAGTTGGTCCACAGCGCCTCGACCGGCGCTTACTGCGGGTGATGCCTGCCTCGGACTCCGCCTGCCTTTGGGCAGGGGAGTCCGATGGGCGGACACCGCTGTCCATATGGTGAGATACGATAGTGGTCAATTGACACGTATCTCATTTAGAGGGAACACTGAACGCATGATCTCATTCGTTACCGTCGGCGTCGTCGTACTTACCAAGCGCGTGGCTTAGCCCGACTGGTAACGAACTGTCACGCGCAACCCCTCGAAAAGCCGGAAGGCTGAGGGGTTTTTTTATTACCCGCGGTCGCTCGGTGTGACCGCGTGCAATGCGCAAAGCAGTGAAGCAGTACCAAGAAGCAAGACCCATCAATTGAAGATCCACTAAGGAAGAGTCCGATGAGCAAAGGATCGCCGATCAGCCCCTCGCTGATGGCTGCAAAGTCCGCTGGAGCCCCAAAGGCTCCGGAAAAGGTCGACCGTACGGCTGAAGCCGTCGTCGTCGACACTGCTGCACCTCTCTCTCCTGTACTTGGGCCGAACAACGTTGTACCCCCAACGGTGATGACCGGCTCGCAAGCAATTGTCCGTTCGCTCGAAGAACTCGGCGTGGACGATATTTTCGGTTTGCCCGGTGGCGCGATCCTGCCCACCTACGACCCCTTGATGGCCTCCAGCATGAATCACATCCTGGTCCGTCACGAACAGGGAGCCGGCCACGCCGCGCAAGGCTACGCCATGGTTACCGGACGGGTTGGCGTTTGCATCGCCACCTCGGGACCCGGTGCCACCAACCTCGTTACCGCCATCATGGATGCCCACATGGACTCCGTGCCGATGGTGGCCATTACCGGCCAGGTCGCCAGTGGCGTCATTGGTACGGACGCATTCCAGGAAGCGGACATCGTGGGCATCACGATGCCCATCACCAAGCACTCCTTCCTGGTGACCGACCCCAATGACATCCCGCATGTCATGGCAGAAGCTTTCCATCTTGCTTCCACCGGCCGTCCAGGACCCGTCCTCGTGGACATTGCCAAGGATGCCCAGGTTGGCCAGATGACCTTCTCTTGGCCTCCGAAGGTTGACTTGCCGGGCTACCGTCCCGTGGTCCGTGGCCATAGCAAGCAAGTCCGCGAAGCCGCAAAGTTGATCGCTGCCTCCAGCAAGCCCGTTCTCTACGTGGGTGGCGGTGTGGTCAAGGGACACGCCTCTGCAGAACTCATGGAACTGGCGCTGGCAACCGGAGCGCCGGTAGTCACAACCCTGATGGCCCGCGGGGCCTTCCCTGACTCGCATCCACTCCATGTTGGAATGCCGGGCATGCACGGTTCAGTATCCGCAGTCACCGCCCTGCAGCAGGCAGACCTCCTCATCACCCTCGGTGCCCGGTTCGATGACCGCGTCACGGGTGTGTTGAAGACGTTCGCTCCTTTCGCCAAGGTGATCCACGCAGACATCGATCCCGCGGAAATCTCCAAGAACCGGACTGCCGATGTCCCCATTGTCGGTTCAGTGAAGGAGATCATTCCTGAACTGACCGAGGCCGTTAAGACGCAGTTCGAGCAAAGCGGCGCACCCGACCTTGACGCCTGGTGGGCGTTCCTGGGCAACCTGCGGGACACCTACCCCTTGGGCTGGACTGAGCCCGAGGACGGATTGTCGGCCCCGCAGCGCGTCATCAAGCGCATTGGCGAGCTCACGGGTCCGGAAGGTATCTACGTGGCCGGAGTGGGCCAGCACCAGATGTGGGCTGCGCAGTTCATCAAGTACGAGCGCCCCCACGCCTGGCTGAACTCCGGGGGAGCCGGAACCATGGGATACTCGGTTCCTGCAGCGATGGGTGCCAAGGTTGGCGAACCGGACCGCGTGGTCTGGGCCATTGACGGCGACGGCTGCTTCCAGATGACCAATCAGGAACTGGCAACGTGCGCCATCAACAACATCCCCATCAAGGTTGCCATCATCAACAACTCCTCGCTGGGCATGGTCCGCCAATGGCAGACACTGTTCTACGAAGGCCGCTACTCGAACACTGATCTGAACACTGGCCACGACACCGTCCGCATTCCGGACTTCGTGAAGCTGGCGGATGCCTACGGTTGTGCCGCATTGCGTTGCGAGCGGGACGAAGACATCGATGCCACCATCCAGAAGGCGCTTGAAATCAACGACCGCCCCGTGGTGATCGATTTCGTTGTCAGCCCCAACTCAATGGTGTGGCCGATGGTCCCCGCAGGTGTCAGCAATGACCAGATCCAGGTTGCCCGCAACATGACCCCGGAATGGGAAGAGGAGGACTAGGCATGAGCCGCCACACACTGTCCGTTCTGGTCGAAGACAAGCCCGGCGTGCTGACCCGCGTTGCCAGCCTCTTCGCCCGGCGCGCATTCAACATCAACTCCCTGGCTGTGGGGCCCACCGAGGTTCCCGGCATGTCCCGCATGACGGTTGTCGTCGATGCCGACGGCGACCTCATCGAGCAGGTCACCAAGCAGCTCAACAAGTTGATCAACGTGATCAAGATTGTTGAGCTGACTTCCGAATCTTCCGTACAACGCGACCACATCCTGGTCAAGGTACGTGCGGATGCCGCGACACGCCTGCAGGTAACCCAAGCTGCAGACCTGTTCCGTGCCGCCGTCGTCGACGTCTCTACAGACTCGTTGGTGATCGAGGCAACCGGTACCCCCGAGAAGCTTGCTGCACTGCTCTCAGTGCTCGAGCCGTTCGGCATCCGTGAAATCGTGCAGTCCGGCACCCTGGCCGTTGGACGGGGATCCCGCTCCATGAGTGACAGGGCGCTCCGCTCCGCGTAGGAAACAGGCATAGGCCTGCGTTAGCATGCCATGCCGAGCGTTGCGTCCAGTACCGCAGCACCACATCAATATCCAGAAACCACTCAAGAGGAGTTACGCAAGTGACTGAAATGTTCTACGACGACGACGCAGACCTGTCGATCATCCAGGGTCGCAAGGTTGCCATTGTCGGCTACGGTTCCCAGGGCCACGCCCACGCACTGAACCTGCGCGATTCCGGCGTCGAGGTTGTTATCGCGCTGAAGGAAGGGTCGAAGTCGACCGCCAAGGCAGAGGACGCCGGCTTCACGGTCAAGAACGTTGCCGACGCCGCCGAATGGGCCGACGTCATCATGATCCTGGCGCCGGACCAGCACCAGCGCTCCATCTACAACGACTCCATCAAGGACAAGCTGACCGAAGGTAAGGCCCTGGCTTTCGCCCACGGCTTCAACATCCGTTTCGGTTACATCGAGCCCCCTGCCGGCGTCGACGTCATCCTGATCGCTCCGAAGGCTCCGGGCCACACCGTGCGCCGCGAGTTCGAGGCCGGCCGAGGCATCCCGGACATCATCGCCGTTGAGCAGGACGCATCCGGTTCTGCTTGGGAGCTGGCGAAGTCCTACGCCAAGGCCATCGGTGGCACGCGTGCCGGTGTCATCAAGACCACTTTCACCGAAGAAACCGAAACGGATCTCTTCGGCGAGCAGTCCGTCCTCTGTGGCGGTGTTTCCCAGTTGGTGCAGTACGGCTTCGAAACCCTCACTGAAGCCGGCTACCAGCCGCAGATCGCCTACTTCGAGGTCCTTCACGAGCTCAAGCTCATCGTTGACCTCATGTGGGAGGGCGGCATCGCCAAGCAGCGCTGGAGCGTCTCCGATACCGCAGAGTACGGCGACTACGTTTCCGGCCCGCGCGTCATCACCCCCGACGTCAAGGAAAACATGAAGGCTGTCCTCGCGGACATCCAGAGCGGAGCCTTCGCGAAGCGCTTCATCGAGGACCAGGACAACGGCGCCGTCGAGTTCAAGGAACTGCGCGCCAAGGCAGAGCAGCACCCGATCGAAGAAGTTGGCCGCGAGCTGCGTTCCCTGTTCTCCTGGCAGCAGCAGGACCAGGACTACGTCGAAGGTTCCGCAGCCCGCTGACCCTTTTGCCAGTGCCCCAAGCACTGAAACCGACGCCCGTCCGGCGAACAAAGCCGGGCGGGCGCCGCTGTTTGCAGCCGCCCGTCCCCACGCGGCGTCCTGTGAATTTCTTCACAACTTCCCCAACCCGGCCGTAACATCGTTCACCGGCACCGGAATCCCTGTCCAGGTTCGATATTCTGGGCTGGTCCCGGCGTCGTGTCCGGGCCCCGCATCCGCTCCTTGTCCAGTCCTGTCCCAAGTTGTCCAAAGTAAGGTGCCACCCCGTGTCAGCCACCAAACCCGTCGTCCTCCTCGCTGAGGAACTTTCACCCGCCACCGTCGAGGCATTGGGCCCGGACTTTGAAATCCGCCAAACCGACGGCGCCGACCGTTCCCAGCTGCTGTCCGCCATCGCCGACGTCGACGCAATCCTGGTTCGTTCGGCTACCCAGGTTGATGCCGAAGCCATTGCCGCTGCGAAGAACCTCAAGGTCATCGCCCGTGCCGGCGTGGGACTGGACAACGTGGACATCAAGTCCGCAACGCAGGCCGGCGTCATGGTGGTCAACGCCCCAACGTCCAACATCGTTTCAGCGGCCGAGCTTACGGTGGGCCACATCCTGAGCCTCGCCCGCCACATTCCCCAGGCCAGCTCCGCGCTGAAGAACGGTGAGTGGAAGCGTTCCAAGTACACGGGCATCGAACTTTTCGAAAAGAAGATCGGCATCATCGGCCTGGGCCGTATCGGTGCCCTTGTGGCAGCCCGCCTGCAGGGCTTCGACACCGAGATCCTGGCCTACGACCCCTACATTACGGCCGCTCGTGCCGCGCAGCTCGGGGTCAAGCTCGTCACCCTTGATGAACTCCTGGAAAACGCTGACTTCATCACTATCCACATGCCAAAGACCCCCGAGACCGTGGGCATGCTTGGCGCCGACGCCTTCCGCAAGATGAAGGAAACGGCCTACGTCGTCAACGTGGCCCGCGGTGGCCTGGTGGACGAGGAAGCACTCTACATCGCCCTGAAGGAAGGCCAGATTGCCGGTGCCGGCGTGGACGTCTTCGTCAAGGAACCAAGCACGGACCTGCCTTTCTTCGAACTCGACAACGTCGTCGTGACGCCGCACCTCGGAGCATCCACTGACGAGGCCCAGGAAAAGGCCGGCGTCTCGGTGGCCAAGTCCGTTCGGCTTGCCCTGGCTGGCGAGCTCGTCCCGGATGCCGTGAACGTTGCAGGTGGCGTGATCGCCCCGGACATCCGCCCGGGTATTCCGCTGATCGAAAAGCTCGGCCGGATCTTCACGGCGCTGACCCATGCGTCGCTCACCCAGATCGACGTCGAGGTTGCCGGCGAGATTGCCGCACTGGACGTCAAGGTGCTTGAGCTCGCTGCTTTGAAGGGCGTCTTCGCTGATGTCGTCACGGAGCAGGTCTCCTACGTCAACGCCCCGGTCATCGCCGAGCAGCGTGGCATCAATACGCGCCTGATCACCACCCCGGACGCCGAGGACTACCGCAACGTCCTCACGATCCGTGGTGCGCTCAGTGACGGTTCCCAGATTTCCGTTGCGGGTACCCTGACAGGTCCCAAGCAAGTGGAGAAGCTTGTGGGCGTCAACGGTTATGACGTGGAAATCCCCATCAGCGAGCACTTGGTCGTCGTGGCGTACGCAGACCGTCCCGGTGTCATTGGCACCATCGGCCACATCCTGGGCATGAACAACATCAACATCGGTGGCATGCAGGTTGCGCGCCAGACCGAGGGTGGCCAGGTCCTGGCACTCCTGACCATCGACAGCTCCGTTCCGCAGCAGGTACTGGAAGCCATCAAGGCAGGAATTGGCGCCGATATGGTCCGCGAGGTTGACCTGGAGGACTAGGACTGACAACCATCAGCCAAGTTCGCGTGCTCGCGACACACCACTGACACGCAAGGGTGGCCGGTCTGCTTACAATGGCTGGGTCCGGGATTCGGACCCGGCAGCAGGCCGGCCACTACTTTTTGCACATAAAGCCCGGGATTCCTTTGTGTTTTTCGAGGATTCACGGACCATGTGTGCGCGCCCGCAATCAAGGTCTCAGGGAGCCCAATGAACGCCGTCCAAAGGTTCATCAGAAGCCGTGTGCTGCTGCTGACCGCGGCCATTTTGATCGTCGCTATGTGCTTGTCCGTCCTAGTCCAGAGCCAGTCACAGGCCGCTCTGAACAGGACTGTGGATGAGAACTCGCGGGGACTCTACGACATCCTGGTCCAGGCAAAGCCGGACCCCTCACAGGACGGAGACGGCGGTGCCCTCATCCAGCCGGAGATCGCCAATGGCCAAGGCGGGATCAGCTTTGAGCAGTTGGAGAAAATCCGGACGATGGGACAGACAGCCGTAGCTGCTCCCATCAGCCTGGTTTCGCGGGTATCGCAGAACCTCGAGGCTCCGCGCCTCAATGCCATGGACTATCTGGGCTACAACGCCGGCCTGGCCGGTGGAGTAACTGCCGGGGACCCCTCCGCCATGGACTCCAGCAAGTGGCCTGCCGCTGAATCGGTCTTGTCCGACAAGCCCAAGAAGTACCGGCTGACGGCCTCCGCCACAAGCTCAGACGGGGTCAACCAGCAAACGCTGTTCAAGACCAGCGCCGAAGGTACCCTCGGCAAGGGCCGCTTGATCCAGGAACAGGCTGCCGGGGGCACGAATGTCCGGATCGCAGGCCCGGACGGCGAGACCGGGATTAAGTTCCCCGCTCCCGCCCTTGGCTCGGAGCACAACCTCTTCAATCTTTCCGTTGCGCTGCCACTGGCGCCCGAGGTGACAGAGTCCGTCGTCGCCGTCGATCCTGCCTCCGAGCGTGCCCTCCTGGGCTCTGCAGGTGACTTCCTTGCACCCTTGCAGAAGGCTCCGCCAGCGGACGCCCGCAATGCGGGCGCTATTGGCCGGCATTTCGAAAGCCTTTTCACCAGCGGCCTCAGCATGGACCAGCTTGAAGAAGGCCCAGATTTCCTCGGCGTGAAGCTGAAGTACTGGGCTCCTTTGATGACGCAGTACCAGCAGGCAAAGCGTGACGGATTGCTGACCAATGATTCCCAGGCCATTCCGCTGATTGTTCGCTCGGGGACGTCCCTTGATTTGAAATACTCCGTCAAGATCGAGGAAATCGACAACAGCGGCAAAGTGGTCAATGAGGTGGGCACAGTAACGCGCTCCCTGGACAAGGACTACCTGCCTTTTGTTTCCAAGGCCCCCTTTGCCCTTGAATGGCCGGGTTCCACTGATCACAGCCAGCTCCTTGGCAGTACTGCCTCCTTCGGCCAAGGGCTTTACAACCCGGCCACCTGGAGTACCGCTTTTGCTGCCGCGCCCAAGTACAAGGAGGGCGGCGAGGCCTCCAACGGTGCTTCGGACAAGACGGCAACGCCGGGGGACTGGGTGACGGTCAACCGCCTTCCCGAAAAGTCGTCCTTCGGTGCAGCTGTGGACCAGACCCAGCGCAAGCCTGTGGATGAGCGCTCCTACCGGGAAGACCTGGAAACCGGAAAAAAGCCCGCTGCTCCCATGCCCATGGTCTACGGAACCTTTGATCCGGCGGACGTTCAGGCTGCGGCCGGCGACGTCAACAAGCTCCCACTCGGTGGCTATGACCCCGCTCCCTTGACCCTGAGCAAGGACGCAGAGGGCAAGGACGTCGATGGCACTGTGCTGAAGCCTTCACTCAGCGCAACAGGCCTGGTCAGCCAATCGGCCGGTGCCATCACCGATTACTACGGCCTGGCCGCAGCCCGCGGCTACGACACCAACGCCGACGTCATCGATGCCATCCGCGTCCGCGCAAACGCCACTGGAACGTGGAAGCAGGCCCAGCCGGACGTTGAAAAACTGGCCGCCCAGATCCGTGAACTCGGACTTGAAGCGACCGTCGTTGCAGGTTCCGCCCGTGAAGACGCCAATATCTTCGTCCCGGGCTACAGCAAGGACGACGCCGGCAAGGAATCTCCGCTGGGCACCGTCCAGCAGTCCTGGGTGCGGCAGGACGCCGCCGACGCCGTATCGGGTTCCCTGACGGGCACCAACATCACGTTGCTCTTCCTGACACTTCTTGGCGCTACTCTCCTGACGGGTGCTTCGACTGTCAGCTACATCCGCCAGCGCAGGAGCGAAGCCGGCATCCTGAGGGCCATGGGCTGGACACAGAAACGCATCAGGTCCTGGGTGCTCGAAGAGTTTGCCGTCGGCGCTGCTGCTTTGGCCGCGGCAGGAGTCATTTTGAGCCTGCTGAGTTGGAACCTCGCTACCGTGATCGTCTCGGTGACCATGCTCATCATCTACGTGGGCGCAGCTTTGCTGGCTGCCCAGCAACTACGTCACCGTGTGGTGGTGGACCAGGAACCGCAGCACGATGAACGCCTTGTAACTGTTGACTCGCCTTTGACGTTCGCCAACAGGCAGCTCACCACCAACCGGTTCAACTCCGTCTCCCTGGCCGTCGCGGTGGGTGTGTTCGGTGCCGCTGTGGGGGCCTTGATCGCACTGCTGATCGACATTCCCCGGGCGGCCGGAGCCAGTGCCTTGAGCGGTCTGGCAGCTGCGAGCATTGCGTTGCCAAGCGTCACCCTGGCGGTCTTCGGCGTGGTTGTGGGCCTACTGCTCACTCTTGTCACAGGGCGGTTCGAACTCCACGCGAAGCGCGAGTATCTGGGCACTTTGCGTGCCATGGGCTGGAACCCGGACATGCTTGGCCAGGTCCGCTTCTTTGAAAATGCACTTGTCGGCACTGTGGCGCTTCCCTTGGGCGTCCTTGGTGCCCTTGGACTGGGGCTCCTCCTTGCTCCGTACGCAGCACTCTGGGCCGGATTGGCCGGGCTGCTGGCCGTAATTTGCTGGATTCCGATTGCAACGAAAGTAGTCAAATGACTGACAACCTCAAACCCGAGCTGACGGCGACCCCGGAATCCACGGACGAGTCGCTGCAGACGCGCGCCAACACCATCGTGAAGTCATCCGACCACGCCACCCCGCTGGAACTCAGCCGTGTCACTATCCACTACGGCGGAGACAAGGGCGGCGCGGAGGAAGTCGACGTCGTGGATGACTTCAACCTCACACTGCACGCAGGCGAGATGCACTGCATCGCCGGCCGAAGCGGCTCAGGCAAGACCAGCATCCTGACCGTCAGCGCAGGACTTACCCTCCCGACGTCGGGCACCGTGTTCTGGGAAGGCCAATCCCTGGCGTCAATGGGCGACGACGAGATCGCTGACCGGCGCCGTGCCTTGATTGGCTACGTGGATCAGGGCGGCGCCTTGATCGACGGCATGAGCGCCCTCGAGAACGTGCTGCTCCCCGCCGTTCCGGATGGAGAAGTGGAGCAGCGCACGGAGATGGCCAAGGACCTCCTTGACCTGGTGGGTCTCGGACGCCGCATGCGGCACCGTCCCGCACAGCTTTCCGGCGGTGAGCGCCAGCGCGTAGCAATCGCACGGGCCCTGATCCTGGGGACCCGCGTGCTGGTGGTGGACGAACCCACTGCCAGCCTCGACCGTGCTGCGGCCAACCGCATCATCGGCATCCTGAAGGACACGACGAGCGATGGCATTGCTGTACTCGTAGCTTCGCACGACCATGAACTGGTGCGGCTCAGCGATACGCTCACCGAACTGAACTAGTCCACAAGACTGCTCCTTCGCCGGAATGTCCGGCACAGACCGGACCGGCCGTCATTTGCGGCCGGTTCAGTCATTCCATCCGAAAAAAAGGTAACTTCTTAGAGTGACGTCTGCAGAGAAATCCCCGTTCTACATCACCACCGCCATCAGCTACCCCAACGGCGTGCCCCACATCGGGCACGCCTATGAGGTCATCGCCACTGATGCCATGGCGCGTTTCAAGCGCCTCGACGGCCATGAGGTGTTCTTCATGACCGGAACGGACGAGCACGGGCTCAAGATGCAGCAGTCGGCCGAGAAGGAAGGCATTACCGCCAAGCAGCTCGCCGACCGCAACTCGGCGGCATTCAAGCAGATGAGCCAGGACCTGGGAATCTCCCATGACCGCTTCATCCGCACCACGGACCCGGACCACTACGCGGCGTCGCAGGCCATCTGGAAGAAGATGGAAGCCAATGGTGACATCTACCTGTCCAAGTACGAGGGCTGGTACTCGGTCCGCGACGAAGCGTACTACGTCGAAGACGACACCGTCGTCAAGGAAGACGGCCTCCGCTATTCCAAGGAGACGGACACCCTGGTGACCTGGACGGCAGAGGAAAGCTACTTCTTCCGCTTGTCCGCATATCAGGAGAAGCTCCTGGCGCTCTATGAGGCCCGGCCTGAGTTTGGTGCGCCTCAGTCCCGGTTTAACGAGGTCATCAGCTTCGTGAAGCGCGGCCTGGAGGATCTGTCCATCAGCCGCACCACGTTCGACTGGGGCGTCCCTGTCCCGGGCGATGAGAAGCACGTCATGTACGTCTGGGTGGATGCCTTGACGAATTACCTCACCGGTGCCGGATACCCGGATGTCGAGTCCGAGTCCTTCAAAAAATTCTGGCCGGCCGATGTCCACATCATCGGCAAGGACATTTCGCGCTTCCACGCGATCTACTGGCCCGCCTTCCTCATGAGCGCCGGCCTCGAGTTGCCCAAGCGCGTCATGATCCACGGCTTCCTGACCAACAATGGCGTGAAGATGTCCAAGTCCCTGGGCAATGTTGTCGCCCCACAGGACTTCGTAGCGCAGTACGGACTGGACCAGTGCCGGTTCTTCTTCCTCCGGGAAGTCCCGTTTGGCGCCGATGGCAGCTACAACCATGAGGCCATTGTGGGTCGCATGAATTCGGACCTGGCTAACAACTTCGGCAACCTGGCGCAGCGTTCGCTGTCCATGGTCGCGAAGAACTGTGACGGTAAGGTGCCCGTCCCCGGAGACTTCACGGCGGAGGACAACGCGCTGCTCGCCAAGGCCGGAGAACTGCTGGCTACGGCCCGGGGGGCTTTTGACAAGCAGGAGTTCAGCCGTGCCCTGGAAGCTATCTGGACAGTGCTGGGCGACACCAATGCCTACTTCGCTGACCAGGCGCCGTGGGTACTGCGGAAGACCGACGTCGAGCGTATGAATACGGTGCTGTACGTCACCCTGGAAGTTGTCCGTATTGTGTCGATCCTCGCCCAGCCGGTCATGCCTTCCTCGTCCGCCAAGCTCCTTGAGGTGCTCGGGCAGCCGGAAGGTGAGGCCAGGCAGTTCTCGGCCATCGCCACTCCGATCGTCCCGGGAACTGAACTTCCGGCCCCGGCGCCGATCTTCCCGCGCTACGAGGAACCTGCCGAAGCATAACGTTCTCTCACATAACAGCCATTAATCAGAAATGCTCTCTCACTTCCTCCCACTCGGGAGAGGGAAGTGAGAGAGCATTTCCCGTATGGCGTGATGATGTGAGAGAACGTCTAGGCGGTGGCCAGGCCCTCAACCGGAGAAAGGCGCGCCGCACGACGGGCCGGAATCACAGAGGCAAGCAGGCCCGCCACCACGGCAACACCGAAAACAGCCGCGATCTGCAGCCACGGAACTGCAGGAACAACATCAGCCACTCCGCCCAGGGTGGCCTGCGCACCGAGCCAGCCATAGACGATGCCCATGCCCGCACCAAGGACTGCGGCCACGCCGGCCACGAGCACCGCTTCGATGGCGAGCATGCCGCGGAGCTGGCCCTTCGTCAGGCCCAGTGCCCTCAGCAAGGAGTTTTCCCGCGTTCTCTCAAGTACGGAGAGGGACAGAGTGTTCGCCACACCGATCAGGGCAATCACCACGGCAACTCCCAGCAAGCCTGTGACCACCAGCAGGAGCACGTCGATGATGCTGTTGAACGTCACGCGCTCGATCGCTGCGCCGCTGACGGTGCGTTCATGCACGCCCAAAGCGGCTGCCATCTCCTTCTGGATTGCTTGGACGCGGTCACCGGAAACGGAATCGTCCAGTTTGACCCACACCATGGCGGGTGCGTCCTGCAGCGCTCCTGCTGGGATGCTTGAGCTTTCCACGAAGGCCGGAACGTGGCGGGTCCGCAGGACCTTCGCGTCGAGGAGTGCAGTACCAGTCGCCGTCCTGATGGTTGCGCGACCACCGGCGGAGTCTTCGGGCAGGTAGACCGTACCCGGGCTCGGCTTCAGGTTGTTGTCGCGCAGGATGGAAGCAGCATCGGCGGACGAGAGCGAGTAGACGGTGGTCCCGCCGTCGGGAGTGGACCCGGCGAGCGTGCCAACTGCCGGTAGCAGGACCGCATTGCTGACCCCGTCGAGTGTCTTGATACGCGAGATGGCTTCTGCTGGATTTGCTGGACCGTCTACCGCGGTCATCGCAGCGAGATCCACAGGGTAGTTCTCGGCCAACGTCGCATTGAACGCTTGCCGGGAAGTGGCGGCTCCGGTCATCATGAGCGAAACCAGCGTTACGCCGATCAACAAGGCAGCAGCGGTCGCCGAGGTACGTGCCGGGTTGCGCGTCGCGTTGACGGCGGCGAGCTTGCCGGGCACGCCTGCGGGTGCGGCCAGACGGCCGGCGAGGGCAACCACTGTGGGAATGAACAGGGTGGAGCAGAGCAGAATCCCGACGAAGGAAACCGCGCCACCGAGCAAAGCAACCAGCAGCGAGACGGTGGTGCTACCGAAAATCAACAGTGATACGCCGCCCACCAGGGCAACCAGGCCCGAGGCCAGCCGGACTTTGCCTCGCCGGTTGCCCACTGAGGCGTCGTCGGCGGGCCTCAGCGCAGCCAGCGGTGCGACCGCCGTAGCCGCCTTGGCGGGGACGAGGGCTGCGACGACGGTCAGCAGCGTGCCGGCAACGAGCCCGGCGATAATTGCCGACGGCGGTACCGCCAAGGTTGCGAACGCCTGGCCGGGCTGGGACTTGGCCCATGCGATCAGCCCGGTCATCAGGCCCGTAGCAGCCAGGACACCCAGAATCGATGAGGCGAAGCCAACCAGCAGGGCCTCCATTATGACGGAGCCGCGGATTTGCGAACGGCCTGCTCCCAAGCAACGCAGCAGCGCCAATTCGCGGGTCCGCTGTGCCACGAGCACGGAAAAGGTGTTGGCCACCACCAAAGTGGAGACGAGAATAGCGACGCCAGCGAAGGCGAGCAGGACAATGGTCAGTTGGTCTTGACCTGCACTGAGCATGGCGACCGTGGACGTGACCTTCTCCTGGGTCGTTTCCAGCACAGGTGCGTTGGCGCCCGCAGATTCCATCCGGTGTGAGATGTAATCCTTGGCTGCGCCAGTCTCTTCGCCGGGCTTGAGGGTGAACTGCATGCCTGTGTATCCGACGCCAGCGTCCTGGACTGCATTCAAGACTGACTCTGAAGCGACAAGCTGGGCCGCCGAGGAGGAGAAGGGATCATTCGTGGTCTGTATCAGGCCAGAAACTCTCACCTTGGCGTTCTTGACCGGGCCGCCACCGTGCAGGTCCAAGGTGCTGCCAACCGTGAGGCCAAGATGCTCTGCGGACTTGACGTCGATGACGGCTTCGAAGGGTTGCGACGGCATGGAACCGGAGGAAAGGACGGCGCCTTCCAAGGATGGAGGTGCTGCATTTCGCAGGCGCCCGTACTGCTCACCGCCGCCAGCCTCGAACGTCATATAGGACGAACGCTCGGCGTAACTGTCCTCCACGGCGGGGGAGGACGCGGCGGCGTCCACCGCGGCTTGAGTGAACGCTTCGCCGTTTCTGGGTGTGGCAACAAGATCCGCGTTGCGGTAACCCTCACCGATACTGGCACCCAGCGATGCATTGGTACTCGCGCCCACCATGAGGGTGGCGGAGAGGAACATGACGGAGAGCACCACGGCGAGCCCGATTGCAACAAATCGTCGGAAATGCGTCGTCAATTGAGATAGGGCAACACGCAGCATGCCCTATGCCCCCAGCTTGCCGAGAGCGGTCAACACGGATTCGGCCGTGGGATCGTGGATCTCGCCTACCAGCCCACCGTCACTCATCAGCACCACGCGGTCGGCATAGCTTGCGGCCACCGGGTCGTGCGTCACCATGATGATTGTCTGGCCCATCTCCTGGCTGCTCCGGCGTAGCAGCGCCAACACTTCGCCACCGGCTTTGGAGTCCAGGTTGCCGGTCGGCTCGTCGCCAAACACGACGTCGGGGCGCGTCAACAGCGCGCGGGCCACGGCGACGCGTTGTTGCTGGCCGCCGGACAACTCGTGTGGCCGGTGCTTCAGCCGGTCCTTCAGCCCGAGGGTGCTGACAACGGTATCCAGCCATCCGGCGTCGGCGGATGTTCCCGCCAAAGCGAGTGGCAGCGTGATGTTCTGCTCCGCTGTCAGGGTGGGCACCAGGTTGAAGGCTTGGAAGACGAAGCCGATCCGCTCTCGTCGAAGCGCAGTGAGCTGCCGGTCCTTGAGCCCGGTGATCTCGGTGCCGCCCAGGATGATCCGTCCGGAGTCCACCGTATCCAGGCCAGCAAGGCAATGCATGAGCGTGGACTTGCCCGATCCGGAAGGTCCCATGATGGCGGTGAATTTTCCGGCGTCGAAGCCCACCGAAACGTCCCTCAGGGCCAGGACACGCGTATCGGCGCGTCCGTAACTTTTTGTCAGCGCGAAGGCTTCGACCGCTGGATGAGGTCTGCCTCGGTCGGCTTCGCCGGGACGGCCATTACCGGAAGCGTGGGGGAGAGGCGTGAAAGTTGTCATGTTTTCACGCTATGTTCCCCGGATCCGCTCTTGGATCCGGCCAAGGGCCCATTGTGTGCCAGCCCGGCTCATACCGTGGTCTGAGCCCGGCGACCACCAGGGTAGGGCGAAACTAGCTCCCCGGGGCCACGACGCCTGTCTCATAGGCGATGACCACTACCTGTACGCGGTCCCGCGCTCCTAGCTTGGCCAGAATGTGGCCCACGTGGGTCTTCACGGTCGCCTCGGAAAGGAAAAGCCCTGCGGCGATCTCCGGATTCGATTGTCCCTGGGCGATTAGCTGGAAGACCTCGCGCTCGCGGGCCGTAAGGCGTTCGACCGCTGCTGTGTGTTCACTCTGTTCAGGCGTCTGGTTTCTGAGCAGCGGAGCCACATGGTCCAGCAGCCTGCGCGTGGTGGATGGAGCGATCACGGCGTCGCCCCGGTATACGGTACGGATGGCTTCAAGGAGCTCTTCCGGTGGGGCGTCCTTCAAGAGGAACCCGCTGGCGCCCGCCTGGATCGCTGCCAAGGCATATTCGTCGAGGTCGAAGGTGGTCAGGACCACAATCTTCACGTCGGCGCGTTGGGAACCGGCGGGCTGTGCTGCTGCCTGCTCCAGGATTCTCCGGGTGGCCTCAATTCCGTCCATCCCGGGCATGCGAACGTCCATCAGGACAACATCGGCCGCGGTGGCATTGAGCGCCTGGACGGCTTCGATGCCGTTGCCGGCTTCGGCCACCACCTGCAAGTCGGCCTGCGAATTGATGAGCATGCCAAAGCCCGAGCGGACCAGCTGCTGGTCATCGACGAGTGCTACCCGGATGGGTGCGGGCAGTTCAGGCATGGCTCAGGCCTCCGAATAGGGGATGAAAGCGGACACACGGAAACCGCCGCCCTGTTCGGGGCCTGCGGTCAATGAACCATCGTAGAGCGAGATGCGTTCGCCCATGCCCCGGAGGCCGTTGCCACCGCCAGCGGTGGGCGGATCAGCGGCGGCGCCCCGACCGTCGTCGACGACGTCCAGCTGTAGACCGCGGCCCTGCCACGTGAGCGCCACACTCGCCACCGCCTGGGGTCCGGCATGCTTCACGACGTTGGTGAGCGCTTCCTGGATGATCCGGTACACAGTGAGTTCGGCCCCTGCCGGAAGTGCCCGGCGCGCCGCGCCGACTTGTTCGAAAGTGACCTGCAGCCTGGCAGCGCGGAAGCCCAGCAGGAGCTCATCAAGATCGGAAAGCCTCGGTTGGGGCCTTGTTGGCGCGTCCTCGTCCGAGCGCAGTACCCCGAGCAGCCTTCGCATTTCGCCCAGGGAATCCCGGCCCGTTGCGGCGATCGTGGCCAGCGCTTCGGTGGCCAGTTCCGGCTTCGCCGCAGCGGCATACCGGGCGCCATCGGCCTGCGTGATGATGACGGACAACGAGTGCGCCACGATGTCGTGCATTTCCCGGGCGATGTGGGAGCGTTCATCAGCGGCGGCCAGTTGGCGCTCCTGCTGTTGTTCGATTTCAAGGCGCCGTGTCCGGTCCTCAAGGGCTTGGAGTTGGAGGCGACGTACACGCGTCAGGTCGCCCAGCGTCCAACTCACCAGCACCAGCATCCAGATAAGGACCGTGTAGAGGGCGCCGATGGTGAGGCCCATGATGCCGGACTCCGCAGGGCTTGAGTATTCACGGGTGGTGAGCATGACGCCGCCCAGCAAACCAAGCAACAGGACCGTCCGGCTCGCCCATGCCGGCCCATAGGCGGCGGTGGCATAGATAACCAGCGGAACAGCGATCTGGCCGGCCACGGGTTCGGCGCCGATCGCCCATTGGACCAGGCACACCAAAACCACGACGGCGGCCGCGACCACAGGACGCGTCCGTCGCCACGCCAGGGGCAACAGGAGGCCGCACGAGATGAAGAAGAGCAGCGGGCGGTCGGCCAGCAGATAGACAGGGCCGAACAAGAGTACGAGAAGGCATGTCGCCGCCATGTCTACCTTGAAGCGGTTGGTTCGGAACCATTCGTATACAGCGTGCCTTCTATCCACGGTACGACTCTATGTGCTGGGTTTGGTCACGGGCGTCATGCTCTGGTCTGATTTCCAGCTGACCATGTTCGAAGAGTGAGACGATTTTGACCAGCATGTGGATTCGTTGGCTAGATAGACCTATGAGCGCATCGTCCATCAATCTCGCTGTCATCCCCGGCGACGGCATTGGCCCCGAGGTCATCGCCGAAGCCGTCAAGGTCCTGGAAAAGGCTGTCGCCGCCGAAGGCGTCACCCTGGAGCAGACCCACTACAAGCTCGGTGCGCAGCACTGGCTTGAGACCGGCGAGACCCTGCCTGACGAGGTCCTTGCAGACCTCCGCACGCGCGATGCTATCCTTTTCGGCGCCGTTGGTGCGGCCCCGGGTGACACCCGGATCCCGTCGGGCATCATCGAACGCGAGATGCTCCTCAAGCTGCGCTTCAGCCTGGACCACTTCGTCAACCTGCGCCCGTCCCGGTTGTACGGAACCATCGGCAGCCCCTTGGCCAACCCCGGCGCCATCGACTTCATTGTGGTCCGTGAGGGCACTGAGGGTCCCTATGTGGGCAACGGTGGCACTTTGCGCGGCGGCACTCCGCACGAGGTCGCCACTGAAGTCTCCCTTAACACTGCACACGGTGTTGAGCGGGTTGTCCGCGACGCCTTCCGCCGGGCCAGCGAGCGTCCGCGCAAGCACGTCACACTAGTCCACAAGCACAACGTCCTGGTCTTCGCCGGACACTTGTGGAAGCGAACAGTCGAGGCCGTGGCCCAGGAATTCCCAGAGGTCACGCACGACTACCTGCACATCGATGCTGCAACCATCTTCATGGTTACCGATCCCTCCCGCTTCGATGTCATCGTCACCGATAACCTGTTCGGCGACATCCTTACTGACCTCGCTGCTGCCATCACCGGCGGCATTGGCTTGGCGGCATCGGGCAACATCAACATGGACCGCACAGCACCGTCCATGTTCGAACCCGTCCACGGATCAGCACCGGACATCGCCGGGCAGCAGAAAGCCGATCCCACTGCGGCCATCCTCTCCGCGGTGCTCCTGCTGGACCACCTTGGCTACACCACGGCGGCCCGCAAGATTGAGGCGGCAGTGGTCGCCGACGTCGAAAGCCGCACCGGCGAGCCACGCAGCACAGCTGCCATTGGCGACGCCATTGCGGCGGCACTTTAGGCCCATTTCTCAGGCGTAAGCTTGTCTTGAATTATTTACCTGCTTCCCTGGTCCACCGCTGAACCGCATCCTCCGGGACCCGTTTCGCGCCACCAGATAGCTGACTGTGGAGGAAACATGACTCAGACTGCCCACGGCGTCGAATTCAGCCAGCAGCTTTCGGAAACCCCGAAGTCTGCTGAGGAGCGTGCAGCCGTCCTGGCGAACCCAGGCTTTGGCGATTACTTCACCGACCACACCGCCGTCGTTGACTACAAAGTCGACGCCGATGGCAATGGTGGTTGGCAGAACGCCCGGATCGAGCCCTACGGACCTATTTCCCTGGATCCCTCGGCTGCAGTGCTGCACTACGGCCAGGAGATCTTCGAGGGCCTTAAGGCATACCGCCACGCAGACGGTTCCGTGTGGACCTTCCGTCCGGAAGCGAACGCCGCCCGCCTGAACAAATCCGCCCGTCGCCTGGCTCTCCCGGAACTGCCCGAGGAATATTTCCTGGGCGCCATCCGTGAACTCGTCCAGGCGGACAAGGAATGGGTTCCTTCCGGCGATGGCGAAGCGCTGTACCTGCGCCCGTTCATGATCGCCACCGAGGCATTCCTCGGTGTGCGGGCTGCCCGGGAAGTGTCCTTCCGCGTCATTGCGTCTCCCGCGGGTAACTACTTCGGCGGCGAGCTGAAGCCCGTTTCCATCTGGATATCCCGTGAATATGCTCGCGCGGGCCGCGGCGGAACAGGTGCAGCCAAGTGCGGCGGCAATTACGCTGCTTCCTTGATTGCCCAGCAGGAAGCCGAGGCCAACGGCTGTAAGCAGGTGCTTTTCCTGGACCACTTCAACGACGACGCCGTGGAAGAACTCGGTGGCATGAACGTCTTCTTCGTCATGAAGGACGGCTCCCTGGTTACTCCTGCCCTGACCGGCACCATCCTGGAGGGCGTAACGCGCTCTTCCGTCATTCAGGTTGCGAAGGACATGGGTCGGGAGGTTGCCGAGCGCAAGATCACACTCGACGAGTGGCGCGACGGAGTTGCTTCGGGCGAGATCGCCGAAGTCTTCGCTTGCGGTACGGCGGCTGTCATCACCCCGATCGGTGTCCTGAAGGACGCCACGGAATTCATCGGATCCGAGGACGCCAAGGCCGGTGAAACCACTATGGCCATCCGCCAGCAGCTCCTGGGTATACAGACCGGTACCATCGAGGACACCCACGGCTGGCTTACCCGCCTGGTCTAGTCCGAGCACAACCAGTCCAGGACATAGCAATAAGCGAACGACGGCGGCCCTTCCACTTGGCAGACAAGCGGAAAGGCCGCCGTTGCCATGCCCAGGGACAGGGCGTCGGTGGAAAGTGGACAGGATGTGAGAGGGCGTCAGTGGGAAGTGGACAGGATGTGAGAGAGCGTCGGTGGTGGTGCAAGATGGGACAGTGACTTCAGAATCCATGGGGACTTCCAACGACTCACCTGCCGGTGGCTACACCCCTGCACTGCAACGAAGCAGCAGCCTCACCCGCTTCCGGCTGGCACCAAACCCGGGCCCGATGAGCTTGGATGGCACCAACTCCTACGTCATCGGCGCCGCGGATTCCGGCCATGTTGCCGTAGTGGATCCCGGCCCGGAAGACGAGAGGCATTTGGCTGAGCTGGCAGCGGCGGGCGTCGTCGACGTCGTGCTTATTACGCACCGTCATGCTGATCACACAGCCGCGTCTGCAAGGTTCCATGAACTGACAGGTGCTCCCGTCCGGGCCGCTGCTGTTGAGTACTGCCACGGCGGCGAGCCTCTGGTGGACGGCGAAGCCCTGCACGCTGGCGGCGTGGAGATCCGTGTTGTGGCAACGCCCGGCCACACGTCGGATTCCCTTTGCTTCCATCTCCCCGCAGACGGCCCAAATGGGTCAGTCCTCACTGGTGACACGATCCTCGGCCGCGGCACCACGGTGCTGGACTACCCCGATGGCCGATTGGGCGATTACCTCGCCAGCCTGGACCGGCTTGAATCCCTGGGCCCGGCAACGCTTCTTCCTGCCCACGGCCCGGTGCTTGAAGCCCTGGACGTGAAATGCCGCGAATACCGCGAACATCGTCAGCAGCGCCTCGACCAGATCAGGGCTGCACTTGAACAGCTCGGCCAGGACGCGCCCATTGCTGCGGTGACTGATACGGTTTATCCCGACGTCGATCCTTCCGTCAGGTGGGCAGCCGAGACTTCGGTTGCGGCCCAGCTGGATTACCTTCGTAGCTAGCGGGCGAACGCCTATCCGCCGGACGGTAGGCTTGAGCCCATGCGTATCGCCCGGTTTGTAGTTGATTCTGATCCCCTTTATGGCGTTGTTGAAGGCGAGCCCGGCAGTGAGGAAATCACTGTCATCCACGGCGATCCCTTCTTCAACGGCGTCGAACGTACCCACGTCAAGCACAAGCTTGAGGATGTGCGGCTCCTTGCCCCGATCATTCCGCGTAGCAAAGTGATCGGCGTTGGGCGCAATTTTGCCGAGCATGCTGCTGAGCTCGGCAACGAGGTTCCCCAACATCCGTTGCTCTTCCTCAAGCCGAACACCTCCGTCATCGGGCCAAACGATCCGATCGTCCTCCCGGAATTCTCCGATGAGGTCTCCTTCGAGGCTGAGCTGTGCGTCATCATCGGCCGTATTTGCAAGGACGTCCCCGAGGAACGCGCCGACGACGTCATTTTTGGTTACACCTGCGGAAACGACCTCACGGCCCGGGACGTCCAGAAGACCGACCTACAGTGGGCCCGTGCCAAGGGCTTTGACACCTCCGCTCCGCTCGGCCCGTGGATCGAAACTGAACTTGATCCTGAAGACCTTTCCATTCAGGGCCGGCTCAATGGTGAACTTCGGCAGGACGGCAGCACCAACCAGATGATCCGCGGCGTGCGTGAGCTCGTCTCGATCGTCTCCCAGGCCTTTACGCTCCTTCCGGGCGATGTCATCATGACCGGGACGCCTGCCGGCGTGGGCCTGGTCACTGAGGGCGACCGCTTCGAAGTGGAGATTGAAGGCATCGGCCGCCTGTCCAACCCGGTGGTTCGCCGCTAGCGGCCGGACCAGGGCAAAATGCTCGACGACGGCGCGGACCTTTCGCACGAAAGGTAAGGGGCCCGTCGTCGAGCCTTTCCGGCGGGCTACAGGCCCAATATCAAGCGGTAAAGTTGAAGCACTATGACTACTGCTTCTGCGTCCAACGCTGCCCCCAGCGCCATCCCTGCCGTCAACGCCGAGACTCCAGTCCGCGTCCGCTTCTGCCCGTCACCTACGGGAACGCCGCACGTTGGCCTGATCCGCACTGCCCTGTTCAACTGGGCTTATGCGCGCCACACCGGTGGCAAGCTGATCTTCCGGATCGAGGACACTGATTCTGCCCGCGACAGCGAGGAGAGCTACCACCAGCTGCTCGATGCCCTCAAATGGCTCGGCATCGACTGGGATGAGGGCGTCGAGGTAGGCGGACCGCATGAGCCGTACCGCCAGTCACAGCGCGGAGATATCTACCAGGACGTCATCGCCAAGCTCAAGGCCGGGGGACACGTTTACGAGTCCTACTCCACGCCGGACGAGATCGAAGCCCGCCATCGGGCAGCTGGCCGCGATCCGAAGCTGGGCTATGACGGCTTCGACCGCCACATGACCGAGGAACAGCTTGCACAGTTCAAGGCCGAAGGCCGCGATGCCGTGCTGCGCCTGCGCATGCCGGATGAGGACCTGACATTCAACGACCTCGTTCGAGGCGAGATCACGTTCAAAGCCGGCTCAGTTCCGGACTTCGCCGTGGTCCGTGCCAACGGTGCCCCTCTCTACACTCTGGTCAACCCGGTGGACGACGCCCTCATGGGCATTACCCACATCCTCCGAGGCGAGGACCTCCTGAGTTCCACGCCCCGACAGATCGCGCTGTACCGCGCGCTCTACGCCATCGGCGTGGCGGAGTACATGCCGGAGTTCGGTCACCTGCCTTATGTGATGGGCCAGGGAAACAAGAAGCTGTCCAAGCGGGACCCCGAATCCAGCCTGTTCCTGCACCGCGAGCGTGGCTTCATCCCCGAGGGACTCCTCAACTACCTTTCGCTGCTGGGCTGGTCCCTGAGCGCGGACGAGGACATCTTCAGCGTTGAGCAGCTTGTGGCCAACTTCGACATCCACGATGTCCTGGGTAACCCGGCGCGCTTCGACCTCAAGAAAGCTGAAGCCATCAATGGGACCCACGTGCGCCTGCTCGAGCCGGAGGATTTCAAGCAGAGGCTCGTCCCTTATCTTCGCGCTGAAGGCTTCGTGGGAGAGATCCTGACCTCCCGGCAGGAGGAGATCCTCGCCGAGGCAGCTCCGTTGGTTCAGGAGCGCATCACCTTGCTGGGTGAGGCTCCAGAGATGCTGGCCTTCCTCTTCAAGGCTGATGACGCGATTGATATTGCAGACGACGCCCGCAAGGGGCTGCCGGAGAATCTGCAGGAAGTGCTTGATGCGGCACTCGCTGCGCTGGAGCCCATAGAGGACTGGACAGCTGAGAACATTCAGACGGCGCTCAAGCAGGCATTGGTCGAGGACCTTGGTATCAAGCCCCGCGCTGCTTTTGGACCGGTACGCACCGCTATTTCAGGCCGGCGTATTTCTCCTCCGCTGTTCGAGTCGATGGTGATCCTGGGCAAGGACTCCTCACTCGCGCGCGTTCGCGCGTTCCGGGGCTAGGCGGCAGCGGTCATGGCTATTGCAAGTTCCTTCGGAACTGTCCGCGGTGTTCTTTTCGACATCGACGACACCTTGGTGGACCTTGAGTACGCCATGACAACAGCCCTGCGTGATGTCAGCGAGCATCTCCTGCCCGGCCTTGACCAGGCCGGGTGGGTGAAGTTCGGCCGCATCTTCACGCACGAAACAACGCACTTCTATGACCGTTACCTTGCCGGTGAGCTGACCTTCAATGAGCAGCGCCTTTTGAGGGGCCGGGCAGCGCTGGGCCATTTTGGCGTGGAGCTCGGAGACGGTGAGGAGTCGCAGTCGTGGGTTGCCGAGTACCATCAGCGGCAGACGGCCTACGTGCGCGCTTTCGACGACGTAGCTGGCGTGCTTGACGCGCTCGACGCCGCGGACGTTCCGTACGGCGCTGTCAGCAACAACGTTCATGACTACCAACGGGCCAAGTTGGACGGAGCAGGCCTGTCCAGGATCAAAATCCTCGTGGGGACGGATACTGTGGGCGTGCCGAAGCCGGACCCTGCTATCTACCTTGAGGGCGTCCGGTTGCTGGGCACGGAGCCGGCGGAGACTCTCTATGTCGGGGACAACCGGCTTCTTGACGCGGACGGCGCAACGGCAGCAGGCCTGATTGGCGTGTGGCTGAACAGGACCGGGGAATTGGTGGAAGAGTTCGCCGGGCGCCAGGTCGATTCCCTGTCGAGACTGCTCGTCAAGGCACCGTCTGCGGCCTGATATCCATGTGATGCAGGTTACGGCCTTGCGATTTGTGCAGGTGGCAAGACTCCGGTAGAGTCATTACTCGTGCTGAGGGGCACGGAGGGAAAAGCCAAGGGAAACCGAGGCAAGGAACTCCGGTCCAAAAGTCACTTTGGGATATGGTGTAATTGGCAACACTACGGTTTCTGGTACCGTCATTCTAGGTTCGAGTCCTGGTATCCCAGCTCTGAAATTCCGCGCTATTGCAGCGGAAAATCGGAATTCCACTTCGCTTTAGTCGATTTGGAAGAGAGCTGAAAGTATGAAATACTCATTCAGCTTGATCGCCGGAAACGGCGACAAAAAAGTGCAAGGCCCCATCGTATAGCGGCCTAGTACGCCGCCCTCTCACGGCGGTAACGCGGGTTCGAATCCCGCTGGGGTCACAAACAAATCCCCCGGAACTTCGGTTCCGGGGGATTTCTTGGTTTAAACGCATTTCCGGCCAGGTGCGGGGATAGGCCAGGGGATTATCAATGGAACGCCCAGGCAGGCCGCACACGCAATCGGACAGTCTGGCCAAATGGACATTCCCGCCAAGCCGACACTCCCGCTGAGCCGCAGGCGGCCATTGGGCTGGCATGATGATGCTGTGACCGCACATGAAGAGCCGACAAGAGCAGGGCTCAGTCCTGTCCCGACCAAAGCGCAGGCTGATGCTGTCAACACCCTTGAAGCAGCGCGTACGGAACTAGCCGGCCTCGCCCTGCCTTTGGCCCTGCCCGAAGCCGAAGAGGGGCGCCGCTGGATCAGGGAGACCCTTGCCCAGCTCGACGACTACGTGATTCCCAGGTACCGCAGCCTGGACGCTCCTCTGCTGGCCGTCGTCGGCGGTTCTACCGGTGCCGGTAAGTCGACGCTGGTTAACGCGCTGGTGGGCTCCCCGGTGACACGTGCCGGGGCCATCAGGCCCACGACCCGCCAGCCCATTCTCCTGCACCACCCGCAGGACGCGGAGTGGTTTGAGGGCCAGCGCATACTTCCCAACCTGGAGCGGATCAGGGGCAGGGTTTCCACGGACCCGTTGCCTGCAAATCAAGCCGGGATCGCACCGGATGCCCAGGCAATCACGTCCCTCGTGCTCGTGGGGCACGACCACGTGCCCCAGGGCCTGGCGATTCTGGATGCGCCCGACGTCGATTCGATTTCCGACAACAACCGGAGGCTCGCAGGCCAGCTGCTCGCCGCAGCGGACCTTTGGGTGTTCGTCACCACGGCAAACAGATACGCCGACGCCGTCCCGTGGCGTCTGCTCCTGGATGCGGCTTCGCGGGACATCACGGTCGCCGTGGTGCTGGACCGCGTGCCACCGGCAGCGGAGGAAGAAGTCAGGACGGACCTAAAGGCGATGTTGGATCGTCAGGGCCTGGCTGCTGCGGAACTCTTCGTGGTGCAGGAAAGTGGTTTGGACGATTTGGGAATGCTGCCGCCCGAAGCTGTCAGCGGATTGAGACTTTGGCTGGCCAGCCTTGCCGCTGATGCGGCCGGACGAGCACACGTTGCAAGGCGTACGCTCAATGGTGCCATCAAAGCAGTGAGCGCCCGGCTTGAAGCTATTGCAGCTGCGGCTGCGGCCCAGGATGCTGCCGCCCGTGAGCTGCGCTCGGCCTGCGTTCACGAATACGACGACGCCCTACTGCGCATTCTGGAAGCGACCAAGGACGGCGCCCTGCTCCGCGGGGAAGTGCTGGCGCGATGGCAGGATTTTGTGGGCACGGGTGAATTCTTCCGTGCACTGGAGCAGAACATAGGGCGTATGCGGGACCGGATGGGAGCATTCTTCAGAGGTGAACCCGCCCCGGCTGTGAAAGTGGAGACCGCGATCGAGACAGGTTTGCAAGCCGTGATTCTTGATGAGGCCGCCAATGCCGCAGAAAACGTCGACAGGCGCTGGCGCTCGGATACGGCTGGCCGCCAGCTCCTGGGTGCCGCAGATCTTTCAGGGACCAGTCCCGGCTTTGATGCGAAGGCCGCTGGCGCCATCCGCTCCTGGCAGGAAGGACTCATGGAACTGATCCGCACCCAAGGTCAGGAAAAACGCACGCAGGCCCGTTGGCTCTCCTTCGGCGTTAACGGGCTTGGCGCAGCGCTGATGGTGGTGGTTTTCTCCATGACTGCCGGTTTGACCGGATTGGAGATAGGTATTGCCGGTGGAACGGCTGTTGTGGGGCAGAAGTTGCTTGAAGCTGTCTTCGGTGAGGATGCCGTCCGGCGGCTGGCCCAACAGGCCAGAGCCGATCTCCAGACCTCCTGCCAACGCCTTCTCGAGGAAGAGCGGGACAGGTTCCTCGGCCGCCTCGATGCCGCGGGTCCCTACCCCGGCGACGTGCGCGGCGGGATGGACCTCGCCCGCCACGCCCAGGCCCTCCGCCGACTGGCGGGGGCAGCATGAGCCGGCACAGCCAGATCCGGGAATCGTCCCAGCTCCAGCGGCGGCTCGAAGCACTCAACACCGCACGGGAACTTGCCGAAGGGGTTCTGCCAGAGCAGGAACTGCAATCCGTATATGAGGTCCTTGAGCGGGCCACGTCCAGACGCTCGTTGTCGGCAGGGCACACGGTTGTCGGCTTCTTCGGAGCCACAGGAAGTGGCAAGTCGTCTTTGTTCAATGCCGTCTCCGGCAGCAATCTTGCTACCGCCGCGGCCCGCAGGCCCACAACGTCCGAGCCATTGGCAGGCATCTGGGGCGAGGAAGGCAGCGGACCCCTGCTGGACTGGCTCGGAGTACAGGAGCGGCACAGCCTGCCCGAGGGCCCAGGCCTGGCCAACGCTGAGAGCGGCCTGATCCTGCTTGATCTTCCTGACTTTGACTCAACGAAAGTGGAGAACCGGCAGATTGTCCAGCGACTGGTAGGGATGGTGGACGTCCTGGTCTGGGTGCTGGACCCGCAGAAGTATGCAGATGCCGCCGTGCACAACGACTTCCTGCGCCCGATGGCTTCCCATGGAGCAGTCACGTTTGTTGTCTTGAACCAAATAGACAAGCTTAACGATGCTGACACCGCTGATGTGCTTAATTCCCTGAAAGGAATCCTGGAGCGCGACGGTCTGGATGACGTTCGGGTCTTGGGCGCCTCGGCACTGACTGGCGAAGGCATCGATGCCGTCCGTGGTGCCATCCGGGACGTCGTGCTCCAGAGGGAGGCCACCACAAAACGCCTTGCTGCCGACGTCTCCAAGGCTGCCGTCGAACTGTCCCAGGTTTCAGGTGCAGGCGAGGCTCGCGGCGTCAAGGCAAACACCAAGGCTAAACTCGCCAATGAATTGTCGACGGCGGCCAACGTACCTGTGGTGGTTGATGCGGTAGCGCGATCCTTCAAGAGGGAATCGGCGCGCAGGACGGGATGGCCCGTGACGCGCTGGTTGCTGCGCTTCCGGCCTGATCCCCTGCGGAGGCTGAACCTGGGCAGGCAGGACGCCAGGCCCGAACTCAACCGGACTTCCTTGCCGGTGGCGGGCGCACCCGAACGTGCGAGGACGGATGCCGCGGTGCGTGATTTTGTGGATGAGGCTTCGGAAGGCGCTCCTGGCCCGTGGAGGGCGTCCATCCGTGGTGTGGCCAGGGAAGGCCGCGAGCAACTGCCGGATGCCCTGGACCAAGCCATCGCTGGGACGGATCTCAAAACATCAAAACGCCCGTTCTGGTGGTTGTTGTTCAACTCACTTCAATGGATCGCACTTCTCCTGGCCATCGGTGGCCTTGGTTGGCTTGGGGTCCTGGCCGTGCTCGGCTATTTCCAAATGCCCGTGCCCGAGGTGCCGCGGACCGAGGGATGGCCCTGGCCTACGTTGATGGTGGCCAGCGGAGTGATTCTGGGGATTGTTCTTGCGGTCTTCGGCAGAATCATCGGCGGCTGGGCCGCGCGCCTGCGCGCCAAAGGGGTGGCCAAAAGACTGAAAGCGGCTATCGCAGGTGTGGCCGAGCAGCGCATTGTGGAACCTGTAGAGGTGGAAATTGCCAGGTTGAGCGCCTTCAATACTGCACTAAGAACCGCGCGCGCACGGTAGGTGTGCAGTTAAAGGTCCGAGGCTGCGTCCCTGACTTTGACAAGGGTCCGAAGGTTGCGCGTTGTGGTGCTGGCCTTGTAGCGCGGTTTGGCGGAAAGTTTGCTGAAGGGACTTTCCAACGTTCCCCCGGCGGGTGAAAGCCATGCGGAAGCTTCCGGTCCAAGCCGCACCTGTTCCACGCCACCAAGGGCTTCGCCGGCCTCAAAGAGTTCGTCCAGCATGTTCCTGTCAGAGGCGAGCGTTATGTAGCTGTGCGTGGTCTTGTCGTCGGCGGGGTACGGGCAGGCATCCACGAGTTCGGCCACACGCGAAGAAGTGAGGACAACAACCCAGGCGTCGTAGCCGAAGGAATCACGCAGGCACTTTTCGAACTGGGCCTTGACGTCCTTGAGACTCAAGTCACTCTTCAGGACAACGTTTCCACTGGCCAGCAGTGTCTTGACGTCAGAGAACGGGTAGGCCTTAAGTGCTGATTTCAGCTCGGCCATCTTGATGTTGATCCCGCCGACGTTGATGCCCCGGAGGAATACGGCATAGGTGTTCATGGACGTCCCCCTTCAAAGACAGCGGGTCTAGTCGTTGTTCTTGCGCAAGGCTTCGGTAAGTACCCGGGCGGCATTGCAGACAACCTCGGCGTGCAGCCGTCCGGGTTGGCGCGTTAGGCGCTCAATCGGACCTGAGATGGAAACCGCAGCTATGACCCTTCCGGAGGGTCCGCGGACGGGAGCGGAAACCGAGGCGACCCCAGGCTCGCGTTCGCCAAGGCTCTGACCCCAGCCCCGGCGTCGTACTCCTGCGAGGACGGTGGGCGTAAAGCGGGCGTTCTGGAGTCCTTCCAGCAGGCGGTCGTGGTCTTCCCAAGCGAGGAGGACCTGCGCCGCGGAGCCGGCTTTCATGGACAGTTGGGTGCCCACCGGAATGGTATCGCGCAGGCCGATCGGCCGCTCCGCAGAGGCAACGCACACGCGCCAATCGCCCTGCCTGCGGAAAATCTGGGCACTCTCGCCGGTAGCGTCCCGCAGTTGGATAAGTACTGGCCCCGCGGAAGCGATGAGCCGGTCTTCACCAGCCGCCGATGCGAGTTCCACCAGGCGGCTGCCGAGGACGAACCGCCCCTGGATGTCGCGACTGACCAGGCGGTGGTGGACCAAGGCCAGCGCGAGCCGGTGAACGGTGGGCCGGGCGAGGCCCGTAGCCGCTACAAGCTGTGCGAGTGTCGTGGGCCCGGCCTCGAGGGCATCGAGTACTTGGGCCGCTTTATCAATGACACCGACTCCACTAGAATTGTCCATGTAATGATATTGCCGTCTCAATATCTGAGATGCAAGTTGTTTCACTGGCCTATTTTGCGACCGTGCTGGTTCAGTGGTTGCAAGAGTTCAGTGCTTGGAAGAACAGTTCAGTGGATGAAGACCATCCAACTTCAGTGAAGGGAGCAAGGCCGTGGGAAAGACACTGGCCGAGAAAGTCTGGGACGCGCACGTGGTGCGCAAGGGTGAAGGCGAAGGAGCCAACGCCCAGCCCGACCTTCTTTTCATTGACTTGCACTTGGTCCACGAGGTGACGTCACCGCAGGCCTTCGAGGGGCTGCGCTTGGCTGGCCGCAAGCTCCGGCGCACAGACCTCACCATTGCGACGGAAGACCACAACACTCCCACCCTGGACATTGACAAGCCCATTGCGGACCTGACCAGCCGCACGCAGATTGAGACGCTGCGCGCCAACTGCAAGGAGTTCGGCGTCCGCCTGCACTCGCTGGGGGATAAGGAACAGGGCATCGTGCACGTCGTGGGTCCGCAGCTGGGTCTGACCCAGCCGGGCATGACTGTGGTGTGCGGCGACTCCCACACCTCCACGCACGGTGCCTTCGGCGCGCTGGCCATGGGCATCGGAACCTCTGAGGTCGAGCACGTCATGGCAACCCAGACGCTGTCCTTGAAGCCGTTCAAGACGATGGCGATCAACGTGGAGGGCACGCTGCGCCCGGGCGTCACCGCGAAGGACATCATCCTGGCGGTCATCGCCAAGATCGGTACCGGTGGAGGCCAGGGCTATGTCCTGGAATACCGCGGATCCGCCATTCGGGCCCTGTCCATGGATGCGCGCATGACCATCTGCAACATGTCCATCGAGGCTGGCGCGCGTGCCGGCATGGTTGCTCCGGACCAGATCACCTACGACTACATGCAGGGCCGTCCGCATGCGCCCGAAGGCGATGACTGGGACGCCGCGATCGAGTACTGGAACACCCTGCACACCGACGCCGACGCTGCGTTCGACGTCGAAGTGGACCTCGATGCCAACACCCTGGAGCCGTTTGTCACCTGGGGCACCAACCCCGGCCAGGGCGTTTCCCTCTCGGCCAAGGTTCCGGCCCCTGAGGACTTTGGCGACGAGAACGCCAAAGCCGCCGCGGAGCGCGCGCTGCAGTACATGGGCCTCGAGGCAGGCACCCCCATGAAGGACATCCGTGTGGATACGGTCTTCCTGGGCTCTTGCACCAACTCCCGGATCGAGGACCTGCGTGCTGCCGCTGACATCATCCGCGGCCGCGAGAAGGACCCGAATATCCGCATGCTCGTAGTTCCGGGTTCCGCCCGTGTCCGCCTCGAAGCCGAAGCTGAGGGCCTGGACAAAATCTTCAAGGATTTCGGTGCCGAGTGGCGCTTCGCCGGTTGCTCCATGTGCCTTGGCATGAACCCGGACCAGCTGGAACCGGGGGAGCGCTGCGCATCAACGTCCAACCGCAACTTTGAGGGTCGCCAGGGCAAGGGTGGCCGTACGCACCTTGTCTCTCCCGTGGTGGCTGCTGCGACAGCCGTTCGCGGAACGTTGAGCTCGCCGTCGGACCTTGAACCGGCTTCGGCAGGCACATTGACCGGAATCGCAGTCTAGGAGGATCCCATGGAAGCATTCACTACCCACACCGGCATCGGTGTTCCGCTGCGCCAGAGCAATGTGGATACCGACCAGATCATTCCGGCGGTCTACCTCAAGCGCATCACGCGCACAGGCTTCGAAGACGCCCTGTTCGCCGCATGGCGCAAGGACGAGTCATTCATCCTGAACCAGGCTCCTTTCACGTCCGGCTCCGTGCTGGTGGCCGGCCCGGACTTCGGGACGGGATCATCGCGCGAGCATGCCGTCTGGGCTTTGAAGGACTACGGCTTCAAGGCTGTCCTGTCTTCCCGGTTTGCCGATATTTTCCGCGGCAACTCAGGCAAGCAAGGCCTGCTGGCCGCCCAGGTGGCACAGGATGACATCGAGCTCATCTGGAAGGTCCTGGAGAACAGCCCCGGCACTGAGGTCAAGGTGGACCTGGTCTCCAAGACGGTGGAATGCGGCAATGTCGTGGCTCCGTTCGAGATCGACGATTACACGCGCTGGCGCCTCCTGGAGGGCCTTGATGACATCGGGCTGACTTTGCAGCACGAGGAAGACATCACGGCCTACGAGGCCACACGGCCTACCTTCAAGCCGAAGACGCTCCCGGCGAAAAGCTGAGACCACACGATGTTTCCCTCCGCGGCTGGAATGCTGCGGAACAGGACCGGCGGGCCCCTTAGGGTAGGCTCGCCGGTCCTTTTTTTCGGGGGATTGATGGACGCCGGATGTGCCCGCCACGCGGTGGCTCCATTTCGGTTAGGTAACCCGAGCTTCTATGCTTAGCTGGAGCCTTTGTAAGTATGGGGGGCGAGTAGTCGTGAGGAAACCGGTATAGATGAGTAGTGTTCTGACAATCCGCGGTGGCGTCCCGTTGACAGGGCGAGTGACCGTTCGCGGTGCCAAGAACCTTGTGCCCAAGGCCATGGTGGCCGCGTTGCTGGGCAGCGAACCATCAGTGCTTCGGAACGTGCCGGAAATCAAGGACGTGGAGGTTGTCACCAGCCTCCTGAAGCTCCACGGTGTGACTGTGGTCAAGGACCCCGCTACGGGCGACCTGACCTTGAATCCCAAGGATGCCAAGACGGCGTCCAGCACCGCTATTGACGCGCATGCCGGCGATTCGCGCATTCCGATCCTGCTGTGCGGTCCACTGATCCACGCAATCGGAGAGGCCTTCATTCCGGACCTTGGTGGCTGCAAAATTGGCGATCGTCCTATCGACTACCACCTGAACGTCCTGCGCCAGTTTGGTGCCGTTGTGGAAAAGCGCCCTGGTGGCATCCACATCTCCGCGCCCAACGGCCTGCATGGGGCCAAGATTTCCCTTCCGTATCCGTCTGTTGGCGCAACCGAGCAAGTATTGCTGAGCGCTACGAGGGCGGAAGGAATCACGGAGCTCAGCGGGGCAGCAACTGAGCCCGAAATCATCGATCTCATCGCCGTGCTGCAGAAGATGGGCGCCATCATCAGCGTCCAGACCGATCGCACCATCCGTATAGAGGGTGTCAGGGATCTGGGCGGCTATAACCACCGGGCCCTTCCGGACCGGAACGAAACAGCGTCCTGGGCCTCGGCCGCGCTGGTCACCCGTGGCGACATTTTTGTTGAAGGCGCTTCGCAGCGGGACATGATGACTTTCCTGAACACCTATCGCAAGGTGGGGGGCGGCATGGACATTGGCGACGACGGCATCCGTTTCTACCACCCTGGAGGCAAGCTTTCCCCGTTGGTCCTGGAGACGGACGTGCACCCCGGCTTCATGACTGATTGGCAGCAGCCCTTGGTGGTGGCCCTGACCCAGGCCGAGGGTGTGTCCATTGTGCATGAGACGGTCTACGAGAACCGTTTTGGCTTCACGGATGCCCTGGCCCGCATGGGGGCCAACATCCAGGTCCACCGTGAGTGCCTCGGCAGCGTCCCGTGCCGCTTCGGACAGCGGAACTTCCTTCATTCTGCAGTGATCTCCGGTCCGACCCCCCTGCGGGGCACCGATATCGACATCCCGGATCTTCGTGGGGGGTTCAGCCACCTCATCGCAGCGCTGGCAGCCACAGGTACATCCACGGTCACTGGCATCGATATCATCAACCGCGGATATGAGCGCTTTACGGAAAAGCTCGCTGGCCTGGGCGCCGATTTCGACATCATCACCACCAAGTAGCGGGGGACCCTTTGAAGGAATCGGCCAAGAGCCGGGCCACGTTCATGCTCCTGGCGGGCATTGCGCGTCCGTTGATGAACGTCCTGATGGGCAAGAGGTGGGAGGGCACTGGGAAGCTCCCGGCGGGCGGCTTCATCGCCGTACCGAACCACTGCACCGAGATTGATCCGATTGTGATCGGGCACATGCTGTACAACCAGAAGCGTCCACCGCACTTCCTGGCGAAGGCAGGACTCTTCAAAGCCCCTGTGCTGGGAGCTTTGCTGCGGGCGACCCAACAGATTCCGGTTGAACGCTCGACGGCGGGAGCGAACCGCTCGCTGCAAGTGGCCAAAGATGTGGTGGACGCCGGAGGCGCCATCATTATCTACCCTGAAGGAACCCTGACGCGGGATCCGGACCTGTGGCCCATGAAGGGGCACACGGGTGCTGCCCGGCTCGCGTTGCAGACGGGTGCGCCGGTTGTTCCGATGGCCCACTGGGGTGCGCATGAGGTTTTTCCCAGATACGCCAAACGCTTCCACGTCTTCCCTCGAAAGACCGTCAGGATTCTGGTGGGTGATCCCGTGGACCTGAGCTCCTTCGCGGGCCGGCCCATGGACCGGGCAACCCTGTCTGAAGCTACTGATGTCATCATGGACGCGGTCACCGGACTCCTGGCAACCCTCCGCGGTGAGGAGGCACCCGCCGAACGGTGGGATCCGGCCGTCCATAAGCAGGCCAAGCATGGCCGGTTCGTGGAACGGGGTTCAACTCCCGCCCGGGGTTCAACTCCCGCCCGGGGTTCAACTCCCGCACCGGGTGGAGCGCCTGAAAAGGCTGCTGAACCCGCTGGCAACGAAGCTTCTCCTGGGGATCCGGAATCGGAGGGCGGCAAATGACGGTAAGTGAAAGCCCTGTCCCTGCTCCGGACACCGTCGCCGTCCTGGGCGCGGGATCCTGGGGAACCACGTTCGCCAAGATCCTGGCCGATGCCGCTGCCAGTAGCGGGGTGGAGCGGAAGATTCGGATTTGGGGACGCCGCGCAGGGGTGGTTGACCAGATCAATGCTGAGCACCGCAATGAGCAGTACTTGAAGGATATCGAGCTTCCGCCTGCTGTTACGGCATCCACGGATGTTGCTGAGGTCCTGCGGGATGCCGGACTCGTGGTCCTGGCAGTGCCGGCCCAATCGCTTCGGCCCCAGCTGGGTGAATGGAAGCGCCTGCTGGCACCGGACGCAATTGTCGTTTCCCTTATGAAAGGCCTCGAACTAGGGACTGACGCGCGCATGAGCGAGGTCATCGCCCAGGAGCTTGGGATCCCGGAATCCCGCGTGGTGGTGGTTTCCGGACCCAACCTCGCCATGGAAATTGCCAGGGAACAACCCACTGCGTCCGTGGTTGCGTGCAGCGACGCCGATACCGCCGCCGCAATCGCACTCTGCTGCACCGCACCGTACTTCCGTCCCTACACCAGCACCGACGTTGTAGGCGTGGAGATCGGTGGGATCGTCAAGAATGTCATCGCGTTGGCTGTGGGTATTTGCGAGGGCCGCCAGATGGGGGACAACACCAAAGCCTCCGTCATCACGCGCGGACTTGCCGAGACGTCCCGGCTTGCCCTGGCGTTGGGTGGAGAAGCCCACACCATGGCCGGTCTCGCAGGGCTCGGCGACCTTGTTGCGACGTGCTCCTCCGCGCTGTCCCGGAATCACACAGCTGGAAGGCTGTTGGGCGAGGGACTCAGCCTCGAGCAGGTGGCCGAACAGATGACGCAAACCGCTGAAGGCATTAAGTCCGGCCCTGCCGTGCACGAGTTGGCGGGCAAACTGAATGTCGAAATGCCCATTACGGCCGCCGTTGTGGCGGTGCTTGAGGGCAAAATGTCCGTTGATGACCTGGGGCCGCGATTGCTGGCCCGGGCACTGAAGTCCGAAGGCGACTACTGATTGTGACTGAAGAATCCACCCCCGTGACCGGCCGTAGACCCCGTGTGGCGGTCCTTTTCGGCGGACGTTCCAGCGAACACGCTGTTAGTTGCGTGACGGCGGCAGGCGTCATGGGTGCCATTGACAAGAGCAAATACGATGTGGTGCCTATTGGCATTGCCAAGTCAGGACAGTGGGTCCTTGCGTCTGGGGATACCAGCCAGTGGTCTTTGAGTTCGTCGGCACTTCCTGAGGTATCGCCGTCGGACCGGACTGTCACCTTGGCCGAGGTGGGCGGCGAGCACCAGCTCATAGTGACTGCGCCGAATGCCATCCCTGAGGAACTCGGTTCCGTGGACGTTGTCTTTCCTTTGCTCCATGGTCCTTGGGGCGAGGACGGAACCATTCAAGGTCTCCTGGAACTATCCGACACCCGCTATGTTGGTGCCGGAGTGCTGGCCTCTGCAGTGGGCATGGACAAGCACTTCATGAAGGTAGTTTTTGAAGCCGCTGGACTGACTGTGGGCCCTTACATTGCCGTCACCGATCGCGAATGGCTCACGGATGCCGAGGCTGTCCGCAAGCGCGTGGACAAGATCGGTTTCCCGGTCTTCGTCAAGCCGGCCCGTGCAGGCTCTTCCATGGGAATCTCCAAAGTGGACTCGTTGGAGGGCCTGGATGCTGCCATCGAGGAAGCCCGCCGCCACGACCTGAAGCTGGTCATCGAAGCCGGCATCGTCGGGCGCGAAATCGAGTGCGCCGTCCTGCAAGGCAGGGGCACCGACGCGCCGCGCACCTCCATGCCCGGCGAAATCGCGGTGGCTATCGGCGAACACCAGTTCTATGACTTTGCTGCCAAATACGTCGAAGACGGTGCCGCTGCACTGAGTTGCCCGGCTGATATGCCGGATGAGGCCATTGCCCGCGTACGGGAATTGGCTGCTGTCGCCTTCGACGCCGTGGGCGCGGAAGGTCTGAGCCGCGTGGACTTCTTCTATACTCCGGCTGGCGAATTGATCATCAACGAAATCAACACCATGCCGGGCTTCACTCCAAAGAGCATGTACCCCCAGATGTGGGCGGCTTCAGGCCTGGCGTACCCCGAACTGATCGATGAACTCATCCACTTGGCCCTGACCCGAAAAACGGGCCTGCGCTAACCCGGGGAACACTACTTTGTGGTTGGCAGGTTCTGCAGGTCTTCCTGGCCGACGCAGTGGCGTGTGGCTTTAATCTTGCCCGCAGCGGCCGCAAGTTCGGTGAGGACTGTGGCGGAGCTGATGTTGGCGGCTTCCAGTTTGACAGGATCGACCAGGATTTCCGTTGCGGGTTCGCGGCCGAAGGTGGTCAGGGTGTAGACGCCATCGCCCTCTTTGATGACCCAGTCGATGTCATTGACACTGACGCAGCGGTCAGTAGTTGGCCCGGGGACGTTGACGCCGCAACGCAGGATGATCTGTGAGGGATCGCCCCATGCTGCCGTGGCCTGGCTGTTGGTCTTGCGAAGCGCGGCGTCGCCGATCTTGTCCGGGAGCGCCACCATCATGGGTGCGCAGGCGGGATTGGCTGCGTCAGTGGCCGCCGTGACGTCGACAGTGGGTGCGCAGGCTGACACTGCGAGGACGGACATTGTGGCCAAGGTGAAGGCCACGGCTGTCCGCGGGAGGGTCTTTCGGTGCATTGGTCCAGCCTATCCCGACCACGCGTCCCGGTGGATTGCGGTTGATGCGGCTTGTGGCTGAAGCACAGTTGCGGGAGTCACATTGCCGCCGGATCGGGCCTCACAGGCTGCGGCGATATTTTGTCGGTGTGTCGCGATAGCGTAGAGCCGTGCCACCAAAACAGCCATCCACAGAATATCCAACAGTCGCAGACCTCTCCGAGTCCGAGCTCCTGGCCCGGATCTTCCCTCGCCTGAACAGCAGCCCCAGCATCCTCCTGGGTCCCGGTGACGACGCCGCCTTGGTGGCCTCCACGGACGGCCGCACGCTCATCTCCATCGATACCCAGACCCAGGACCAGGACTTCAGGCTGGAGTGGAACAACGGTTATCGAACCACAGGGTACGACGTCGGCTGGAAGTCCGCCGCACAGAACCTCAGCGACATCAATGCCATGGGTGGCACGGCCACGTCGTTGGTGGTGAGCCTGACCATGCCGCCAGCCACACCGGTGGAGTGGGTTGAGGACTTCGCAGATGGCCTCACCGCTGGAATCATCGGGCTCGGCGCTCCTGATTGCTCCGTAGCCGGGGGAGACCTGGGCCGTGGACGAGAAATAGCGGTGACCGTCGCCGTCGTAGGTACGTTGGCTGGACGGGCGCCCGTGCTCCGTTCCGGGGCGAAGGCCGGAGATGTGGTGGCGGTGGCAGGCACGTTGGGGCGTGCTGCAGCCGGACTGGCTCTCTTGGAAAGCGATGTCTCCTTGAAGGAGCTCACATCCGGGCAACGGGCACTTATGGATAGCCAATGCCGCCCTGTGCCACCATTGGCTGCGGGGCCGCTGGCGGCGCGTTCGGGGGTCACAGCAATGATGGATATTTCAGATGGCTTGTTGCGGGACGGCGGCAGGCTTGCTGCGGCAAGCAACGTTATCCTGGACTTCGACGCCGTTGCCTTGAAAACCCACACACTTCCGCTGGAGCCAGCTGCCGCGTTGCTGGGCGTTGATTCAATGCCCTGGGTTCTCGGTGGGGGAGAAGACCATGGGCTGCTGGCTACGTTCCCAGCGGGAATTCAGCTGCCTCAGGGCTTCACTGCGATAGGCTCAGTTCAGGCCGTTGCCCAGTCACAGGGCAGCGGCGTCCGGATTGCCGGGCAAGCTGCTGACACCGTGGGATGGGATCATTTTGCAGACTAAGATCGCCGCGAATGCGCACGCCATGAAACGTTGGCTCGGCAAGACAGAGGTGGTCCTTGGCAACCATAGCGACCGCCTCAACGCGATCAACATCTTCCCGGTCGCCGATGGCGATACTGGAACCAACCTTTATCTCACCGCGCGGGCAGCTGTGTCAGCTTTGGGGGGAACCGCTCCTGACGCCATCGAAACCGGTAACGACGTCGGTGCCGTGCTCTCGCGCGCCGGTCAGGCTGCCATGGAACAGGCCAGGGGCAACTCGGGCACCCTCTTTGCGGTCTTCCTGTGCGCGGCGGCCGAGCCACTTGCCGGAAAAGCGCGCCTGAGTGCGCCGCTTCTGGCCACGGCCCTCAACCGGGCCCAGATCCGGGCCTGGTCGGCGTTGAGTGAGCCAGTATCCGGAACCATGCTTTCCGTCCTTGAGGCAGCCGCCCACGCGGCCCAGGCGGCGGACTCTTCCCAGAACGGTGATGACAGCAACCACGCCCTGGGCCTTGCTTTGGATGCAGTGGTGGAGGCCGCTTTCCAAGCCGTCGTTCGCACCGAGGACGAACTCGCACCGCTCCATGAGGCGCACGTGGTGGATGCCGGCGGTGTAGGTATGTTGCTGGTGCTGGACTGCCTCCGTTCTGCGGTCCTCGGTGAAGAGTTGCAGGAGGAGCTCCTCGATAGCCTCCATGGCTACCAGCTCCAGGATCCGCACATCCACCAGCAGATGCCGGCCGACGACGGCGTGGAAGTCATGTGTACCATCAACCTTTCGCCCTTGGACGCAGCCGTGCTGCGCCAACGCCTGGATGAGATGGGCGATTCCGTCATCATGAGCCAGGTCGGCAATACTGCAGGCAATCCTGACGACGACGACGAATCCGGTATTGAAGCCAGTTATCGTTGGCGCGTGCATGTCCACGTACCTGATCCCGCGCCAGCTGTTGCGCTGATTCGGTCGCTGGGGGAGCCCACAGACATTGCCGTCAGCCAACTTGCCCTGCCCCGCGATGCCGCAGGCGGACACCAGGACCAGGACGCAACCCCAACTGCAGAACCCAGCAGCACCCCGGGCCAGTCACGGCATGAATACTGAGCTGGAACTGCCCCTCGAACGCAGGATCGGCAAGCGCTCGGCTTCGGTCATTGACAAGCACCTTGGCCTCAAGACAACCGGCGCCCTGCTGAACTACTTTCCGCGCAGGTATTTGAGCCGGGGCGAGCTTACTCCCATCAGCAACCTTCCCCTTGACGAGGAAGTCACGCTGATTGCCCGGGTCCTGTCCAACAGCACCCGTCAGATGCGTGCCAGGCGGGGTTCCATCACGGACGTCGTGGTGACCGACGAAGCCGGTGGAAACCACGTCCCGGGCACCCTGAAAGTCAGTTTCTTCAATGGGTTCCGGGCCAAGGCGGAGCTCCTTCCGGGACGCCGGGCGATGTTTTCCGGCAAGGTGACCCGCTACGGGGGCGCCTTGGGGCTGACTAATCCGGACTTCCTGTTGTTGGATGAGGATCCGGACGCAGACGGCTCCATTGACCCGGAAAAGCTGGCAGCCATGCCCATCCCCGTCTATCCCGCTACGGCAAAGCTAACAAGTTGGTCCATTCACAAAGTGATTACCGCGCTGCTGCAAACCGTGGACCTCGACGCCCTGCCGGATCCGCTGCCGGAGTCCATCGTCAGCAGGGATGGGCTGCTCAGTGTGGCCGAAGCTTATCGCCTCATCCACTCCCCTGAGACGGCCAAGGATTGGCAGCGGGCACAGGAACGATTCCGCTACCAAGAGGCGTTGGTGCTGCAGGCGGCACTGGCGCGACGCCGTGCCCAGCTTGCCGCCGAGGAAGCCACTGCCCGGCGTCCGGTCACAGACGGCCTTCTGGCCGCGTTTGACCGGAACCTGCCCTTCACGCTCACTGCAGGCCAGACTGCGGTGGGCAAGACACTTTCCGAAGAACTTGGCCAGGACACACCAATGAATCGCCTCCTGCAAGGTGAGGTGGGTTCCGGCAAGACCATCGTGGCCCTGCGGGCGATGTTGCAGGTGGTTGATGCTGGTGGACAGGCTGCGCTCCTCGCCCCCACCGAGGTTTTGGCCGCACAGCATTTCGACTCCATCCGGCGCACCTTGGGTTCATTGGCCCGCGATCACATGTTCGGCGGCGCCGGCATGCTCGGTGCAGGCATCCTCGGTACGGATGCCGGGCAGGCTGGCGTCCAAGTGACGCTGCTGACCGGCTCCATGCCCACCGCTGCCAGGAAGCAGGCAATGCTCGACGCCGCATCGGGGAACGCCGGCATCGTCATCGGCACCCATGCGCTATTGAGCGACAAAACCAGTTTTCAGGATCTCGGCTTGATCGTTGTGGATGAGCAGCACCGCTTCGGCGTGGAACAACGGGACGCGTTGCGTGCCAAGGCCCAGCGACCCCCGCATCTGCTGGTTATGACTGCCACGCCGATTCCCCGCACAGTGGCGATGACCGTGTTCGGCGACCTTGAGACCTCCATCCTGGATGAACTCCCTGCAGGGCGTGCCCCCATTTCCACTCATGTTGTGGGGCTCGCGGAGAACCCCGGCTGGGCGGATCGAATCTGGAAACGCTCACGGGAAGAAGTCGACGCCGGCCATCAGGTTTACGTTGTATGCCCCAAAATCGGCGCGGATGACGACGGCGACTTCAGCCCCGGAGAGGCCGAACCAACAGACGCGGAACTCTCGGACGAAGGTCCGGGCCGCGAGCTTGCCTCGGTGACTGCCGTCGTCGAAAGCCTTGTGGAGGAGCCTTCGTTGGCCGGAGTGACTATCGCGCCCCTCCATGGCCGGCAGGATCCGCTGCTTAAGACCGAAACCATGGCATCGTTCGCGGCAAACCAAACCAAGGTGTTGGTGTCCACCACTGTCATTGAGGTGGGTGTCGATGTCCACAATGCCACCCTGATGGTGATCCTGGACGCCGAGCGCTTTGGTATTTCACAACTCCACCAGCTTCGCGGACGGGTGGGCCGTGGCGGCCTGCCAGGAACTTGCCTGCTGGTTACTACATTGGAGCCCGGGCACCCGAGTCGTCGACGATTGGAGGCTGTGGCGTCCACCACCGACGGGTTCGAGCTCTCCCAGGAAGACCTGAAACTCCGCCGTGAAGGCGATATCCTTGGCGCTTCCCAATCAGGTGGCCGGTCCACGCTCAAGCTGCTCCGTGTCCTGGAGCATGAGGACCTCATTGCCCGTGCCCGCGCAGACGCGCAGGCCCTGGTGGCCGAGGACCCGGCACTGCGGCACCAGCCGGTCCTTGCCGCGACCATTGATGACTACTTGAACCCCGAAAAGGAGGCGTTCCTTGAACGCGGTTAGAGATTTCCCAGGTTTGGGCATCTGCAAACGGTCGGACATGCGCTATGGAGAGGCACTGTGAGCCGGATTATTGCCGGCGTGGCTGGTGGGAATCCACTCACCAGCGTGCCCGGCACGGCAACGCGGCCCACTACGGACCGCGTCAAGGAAGCGCTGTTTTCCCGTCTCGAATCCTTGGCCGTCATCGATGATTCGCGGGTGCTGGATCTCTATGCCGGCTCTGGAGCCCTGGGTGTCGAGAGCGCCAGCCGGGGTGCACGCAGCGTGGATTTGGTGGAGTTCGATGCCAAGGCCAGCGATGCGTGCCAGCGCAACGCGGACATGGTGAATCAAATCCTGGGCGCCAAAAAGGTTTCAGTCCATCGGTCCAAGGTTGAGTCTTTCCTGGAGCGTGCCACAGGACGCGATACGTGGGACCTGGTGTTCCTGGACCCGCCTTACCCCTTGGACGAACCAGCGTTGAGTGCGGTGCTCGCCAAGTTGTCGCCCCACTTGGATGAAGGGGCAGTGGTAGTGGTGGAAAGGTCGTCCAGAAGTGCCGAACCGTCCTGGCCCGAAGAACTGGAATGTTTCGCTGACAAAAAGTACGGCGAGACCAAGCTATGGTTCGCTGAACCTGCCTAGTCCGAGATTCTGTCCAGATCCACGCCGTGGAGGACTGTTGCGGGGTGTGGGCCCCGCTCAAGTAATGCGCCGGTCCACGCTGGCGGCCATGGCGCACGGGTGCCTACCAGGATGATATTGCCGGGGTAGCGCCCGGCGAACATTCCCGTCTCGGCGAAAGCGGCGACGTCCGCCAGGGCCTGCCGAAGGGCAGCTACCTGGCTTCGCACCAGAGTCAGTGCCGGTTCATCGCCCACGTTCACGATCAGTATGCCGTTGGGCCGCAGCCGGGCAGCGGCCTCTTCATAGAACTCCCGGCACGCAATATGGGCTGGTGCCTCGGGCCCGGAGAAGATATCAAGGATCACGACGTCGAACCCCACTTCCGCAGGAAGTTCGGCCAGGGCCTCGCGGGCGTCGCCTATGTGCGTGTGCAGCCGCGTGCCTTCCGGCATGGGCAGTTTTTGGAGGACGAAGTCCAGTAGTTCGCGTTCGAGTTCCACCGCATACTGGTCCGAACCGGGACGGGTGGCCTGGATGTAACGGGCCAACGTCAGGGCGCCGGCGCCGAGATGGAGCACGGACAGTGGCTCGCCTGGCTCTGCAACCAGATCCACCACATGACCGATTCTCCGAAGATACTCGTAGAAGATCTCCGCAGGGTTGGCCAGATTCACGTGGGATTGTTCAGCGCCACCGATGCTGAGGATATAGCTGCCTTCAATGAGCGTATCGGAGTCAATAGTGGCGTGCTGTCCTGTGGTCCGAAGGAAACGCGCGGCTTGATGGCGGCCTGAGTCGTTGCGGTTCAGAGCAGGTCCTTGAGCCCGGCCAGTCGTTCGGCAGCTTCTTCCAGGACACTGGTTTTCTTGCAGAAGGCGAAACGCAGCAGGCTGCGGGTCCGTTCTGCCCCTTCAGGATGGCAAAAAACGGGAACCGGGATCGCGGCGACGCCAACCAGGCCCGGCAACCGGCGTGCCAGGTCCACGGAGTCCTTGATGCCCAGCGGTTCTGTGTCGACGTTGACGAAGTACGTGCCGCTGGGCGTGTAGACGTCGAATCCTGCGGCGCGAAGGCCCTCGGAGAGGACGTCCCGTTTATGCCGCAGTGTTTCAGCTATGCCTGCATAGAATTCGTCAGGGAGGGCAAGCCCCACGGCGATGGCGCCCTGGAATGGCGTTCCAGAGCTGTACGTCAGGAACTGTTTGACGGTGCGGACAGCGGCAACCAGGTCCTCGGGTCCCGTGAGCCAGCCGATCTTCCACCCTGTGAAGGAGAACGTCTTCCCGGCAGAGGAGATGGTAAGGGTCCGTTCGGCGGCGCCCGGCAGGGAAGCGACCGGAATATGGGATACGCCGAAGGTGAGGTGTTCGTAAACTTCGTCGCTGACAATGATGGCGTCGTACTTGGTGGCCAGCTCCACCACCTCTGCCAGAACCTCTTGCGGGAAGACGGCGCCGGTGGGATTGTGCGGGTTGTTCAGGAGCACCACCTTGGTGCGGCTGCTGAAGGCGGCTTCCAGCATGGACAAGTCCGGAAGGAAATCCGGAGCGGGCAGGGGAGCAGTTACATGTTGTGCCCCTGCCAATCCGATGACAGCCCCATAGGAGTCATAGAACGGTTCGAAGGTCAGGACCTCGTCGCCGGGCTGGATGAAGGCAAGGAGTGACGCAGCAATGGCTTCCGTGGCGCCCGTAGTGATAATGATTTCCGTCTGCGGGTCCGGGGTAAGCCCGTAGAACCGGCGTTGGTGTTCCGCGACGGCTTCCCGCAGTTCCGTGATGCCCTTGCCGGGTGCGTATTGGTTGGCTCCTGCGGCGATGGCTGCCTGTGCTGCGGCCTTGATTTCCGCGGGGCCGTCCTCGTCGGGGAAGCCCTGTCCGAGGTTGATCGCGCCGGAAGAGATGGCCAAGGTGGTCATCTCTTCGAAGATGGTTACTCCGAGGTTTCCGTCAGGCGAAAGCAGGTTGGCGCCGGTTGCGGCCCGCTGCCATGGCGCGGAGGCATTGGCCGTTGTGTTGAGCGGTAAAGTGCTGCCTGCAGGTGACATGTCAGCCATGGTATCCCGGTGAAGCTATGGGGTAGGTTCGTGTCATGAGACGTGCGGTATGCCCTGGATCCTTTGACCCTATCCACAACGGACATCTCGAAGTCATCGCGCGGGCGGCAGGCCTGTTTGACGAAGTCATCGTGGCCGTGTCCACCAATTACGCCAAGAAGTACCGCTTCAGCCTTGAAGACCGGATGGAGATGGCCCGCGAGACTCTGGCGTCCCTGCGTGGCATCATTGTCGAGCCCATGGGCGAAGGACTGTTGGCCGAGTACTGCCGGCATCGGGGCGTTTCGGCAATTGTCAAAGGCCTGCGCTCGTCCTCGGACTTTGACTACGAACTACCGATGGCCACCATGAACCGTCAGCTTACCGGCGTCGAGACTGTCTTCCTGCCGGCAGAAGCGCACTACGTCCACCTGTCCTCCACCTTGATCAAAGAGGTCAATGTATTGGGTGGCGACATCTCCGACTTCGTACCGAAATCCGTGTTGAAGCGGCTCCTCGCTGGCGAGTCTGGAACGTAACCCTCCCGCAAGGGGGTAGTCTTGACAGGTACCTCGCAGCTTCTTGCGGAGGATCCCAGCTGAAACCGTCGCGCTCTGCGCGCGCCCGGCGCCGGTTTGAGTCCTCAGGCTTGATCAGGCTAAGATGGTACGTCGGTCATATGTTCTACAGGAGTTCTCATTAAGCGAGATGCAAGTTCGCCCTTGGCGCTGGTAGTCAAGGATCTTGGACGCAGTCCAGGGACCATGCGGACACTCAACGAACATGTACCTGCGCCAAGTGACCTTGGTGTGGCGCTCATTGGTGTGAAGGAAGGCTCGGATGTCGAGTTGGATCTTCGCCTTGAGGCCGTACACGAAGGAATTCTGGTATCAGGATCCGTAGTCGTCGAAGTAACCGGCGAATGCGGTCGATGCCTGGATCCCCTTGCGTATGACCTTGAAGTCAATGTGCAAGAACTTTTCTTCTATGAAGGCGTGCAGCTTTCTGACGAAGAAGACGATGAAGAGCAACGTCGAGTCGAGCACGATCTAATCGATCTTGAGCCGGTGTTGCGGGACGCAGTTGTCACTATGCTGCCGTTCCAGCCGGTGTGCCGGGAAGACTGCCAGGGCCTTTGCTCCGAATGTGGAGCACGCCTGGAAGACGAGCCGGGGCACCACCACGAGGTCATTGACCCTCGCTGGGCTGCCCTAGCTGATCTGGCTAAGACTGACCGGCAAACTGATTAGTAAGTGTTGGACTAAGAGAGAAATGAGATAGCCGTGGCTGTTCCCAAGCGGAAAATGTCTCGCGCAAATACACGCGCCCGCCGTGCCCAGTGGAAGGCAACTGCCCCCAACTTGGTCAAGACCATCGAAAACGGTCAGGTTACTTATAGCCTGCCGCACCAGGCAAAGGTCGTCACCGACTCCGCCGGCACCGCGCTGTTCCTTGAATACAAGGGCCGCAAGGTAGCAGACGCCTAATCTGCCACATAGGCTGACAAAGGATGTCTTCAACTGAAGAGCTTCTGAAGCGTCTCGGTGTCTCCATTGACACCGAGACGCTTCGTCTTGCTCTGACACATCGCTCATACGCGTATGAGAACGGTGGGATTCCCACCAATGAGCGTCTTGAATTCCTCGGCGACTCCATTCTGGGGTTCTCCGTGACCGATTCGCTCTACCGTGAGAACCCCGCGCTGCCTGAAGGTGAACTGGCAAAGCGGCGATCCGCCGTCGTGAGTACGCGTGCCTTGGCCGGTATTGGCCGCGAGCTTGGCGTGGGTGAGTTCATCTATCTCGGGCAAGGCGAAAAGCTCACCGACGGCAAGAACAAGGCCTCGATCCTCGCGGACACGATGGAAGCACTGATCGGCGCCACATACCTCTCCAATGACATCGAGACTGCGCGGCAATTGGTGATGCGATTGGTGGGTCCACTCCTCAAGGACGCGGGCGCCCTCGGAGCCGGTACGGACTGGAAGACGAGTATCCAGGAACTGACTGCCAGCCGCCAGCTCGGAGCAATCCACTACGCCGTTGAAGGCTCGGGACCGGACCATGCACGTACGTTCGAGGCCGTCCTGAACATTGGTGGAACTCCTTATGGCCGCGGCTCTGGCCACTCGAAGAAGGAAGCCGAGCAGGAAGCTGCCGCTGACGCTTGGCGTGCCCTGACGGCACTGGACCAAACGCCTGCCGGACCCGGTTCCGCCTGAAGTCCAATCCACAAATCCAATGCCTGAACTTCCAGAAGTAGAAGTGGTTCGTCGTGGCCTGGCCCGCTGGGTTCGCGGACGAACGATCACGGGCGTCGAGGTCCTTGACCAACGGTCAATCCGCCGCCATAACCTTGGCACCGAAGACTTCGTCGGCAACCTCGAACACGCCACGGTTCTGGACGTTGTCCGACGCGGCAAATTTCTCTGGATGCCGCTCGCCATGGACGACGCGCAGGCCGTTGACGGTCCATTGCCCAAGGTAGCCCTCATGGCCCATCTGGGGATGAGCGGACAATTGCTCATGCAGGACCCCCATGTCCCGGACGAGAAGCACCTCAAAGTTAGAATCTCCCTCAGCCCGGTGGACGGCATGCCGGAGCAATTGCGATTTGTGGACCAGCGCATTTTCGGTGGCCTTTTCGTAACGTCCCTGGTGCCGACTTCCGACGACGGCCCTGGAGGCCTGGGGGAAACGCCCTTGCCTGAGATCGCTGAGGAAGCCTCCCACATTGCCCGTGACCCGCTGGACCCTTACTTTTCCTTCGAGGCGTTCTACCGCAAAGTCAGGAGCCGGAAGACAGGCCTGAAGCGGGCCTTGCTGGACCAGTCGGTCATTTCCGGGATTGGCAACATCTATGCGGACGAGGCCCTCTGGCGCGCCCGCCTCCATTACGCCCGGCCTACTGATACGTTGCGCCGCGTCGATGCCGCCCGGCTTATACAGGCGGTAGAAGACGTCATGAACGCGGCATTGGCGGCTGGAGGCACGAGCTTTGATTCCTTGTACGTGAATGTCAACGGCGATTCGGGTTACTTTGCCAGAGACCTTAAAGTTTATGGGCGTGAGGGCGAGCCCTGTTGTCGCTGCGGAACCCCGATTAAGCGCATGGCCTTCATGAACAGGTCTTCCCACTTTTGCCCGAAATGCCAGCGTTCGCGCTGATTTTGAGCGGGGTGTCCATGGTCGGACCTGAGTGATCGCCGGTTAGCCGATTGAACACTCTTAGACACCGCTGGAGCATCAATGTCGCAACGGCGTGCCGAGGAAAACTCTTCGCAGAAAACTTGAAGTGTCCAACCCGGACGATCGCCGCCAGTGCCACGCCCGGGAGACCGTCCGAAACCGCTCGACCACCTGCGTGGGGGAGCGGCCGCGGGCCCTTCGTGAGTTTCGGCCGCGGCGCGGACTTCGTTCTCGTTGTTGGGTTCATGTGTGCCGCAGCGAGGAAGCAGGGGTTCCGCACGTATAGACTTTCGTTGTAACGCCCCGGCAACTCTTCGGGCCTGACGGCTCGGACTCCCGGGGCGATAGTCTTTTTTCGAGGGGAATCAGCTCAGGTTGCTGAAGGGGTCCGCCACGCTCTGCGCCGGGCTCGGTGTATGCAGGCGTCTCCACCCCGAAGCTCACCGAGATCCTTCTGTTCTTCAGCTCGATGCTCCGAAGTAACCAGCTGTCCAGAGGCCGTTATAGAAGCCGCTTCGTTGAGATAATGCAGTCTCCGGTCGATCGTGGGCGAGGTCAGGATCGAACCGCACAGGGGCGTCAGAGCATTCACGACGACCTGGCCAATGTGCGCGAGGGTTTCGATCTGGCCCGTTGTATGCCCCAGCAGCAGCGGGGCCATGCTGCTCAATGTTGCCTGCTCAGCTTTAGGCTTGCCGACGTGGACGCCGCCCTTGACGTGGGCGTAGTGGCGCACCACGTCGCGGATGGTCAGGTCCCGGCCTTCGATCAGGCCGATGTGGGCGCCGACGAACTCCCGGACGGCCGGACTGCCGGGTCATCCGGCCCGCCGACGAACTCCGGACCGCCGGAGCAGCGGGTCGATGCCCAGCAGCTCGTAGCGGCTTCTGGGGCAAGTGGGCTTCTCGGTGATCGGTGACTGTCCGCCCGGCATCTGTCGTTCGACAGTTACCGCCGCCAATGTAGGTCCCACTTCTACTTCATTCGCCGGCTCATCGCATTTGTCGGGCTGCGCTGTACCTGTGTTAGCAACCGCAAGATCGCCGGATGACAAGTTCGGTGGGAAACAGCTGAATCTCGCCGTCTGGCTCGTCATTGGAGAGAGCTGCTTTAAGGACTGCGTCGGCTATTTGGGTGATCGGCTGTCTCGCCGTGGTGAGCTGGGGCCAGCTGAATTCGGATTCGGAGGTTCCGTCAAAGGAGACAACGGCAATGTCTTCGGGGACGGACAGATTGGCTTCGTGGATGGCGCGCAAGGCTCCCACGGCCAACAGGTCAGAGCTGGCGAAGATGGCCGTGGGTGGTTTCGGTAGCTCAAGAAGGCGGAGAGTGGCTTCGTAGCCGCCTTGTCTGGTGAACTCCGTGAATTCCGCGGGTCCGTCGGGCAGGCCTGCCTCGCGAAGTGCATTCCTCCAGCCGTTTTGCCGTGGGTCCACGCGGGAGGGGTCGATGTCCTTGCCGACCAGAATGCCAATGTCCACGTGGCCGTGACCGATGAGGTGCCGCACTCCCATTGCGGCTCCCTGTTCGAAGTCGGTGCTGATGGTGGGGATGCCGTGCACGGCGCTGGACTGGTCGATGAGCACCCGGGGAATTCCCTGGACCGGCATGGCGGCGACTTCGCTTGGAGTGAGCACGGTGGCGAGGATGATCGCGTCGACCTGGCGCGATACGAGATTGAGGGTGTTTTGCCGCTCGGTGTCGGCATCCGTGCGGGAGTTGGCAGCGAGGAGTGCGTAGCCGCGGACGGCGGCCGCCTGCGCAATGGCGTCCGTGAGTTCGGCGAAGTATGGGTTGGTGCTGTCGGGGACAATCATCCCGAGCAGTCGCGTGGAGCCCATGGACAGGGCCCGAGCGGTCGCGTTCGGCTGGTACTGCAGCACCTTGATGGCCTCGCGCACCCGTGCCGCAGTTGCCGCCGCGACCGGTTTGGGGCCCCCGTTGATGACATAGCTGACGACCGCCGTACTGACTCCCGCAAAGCGGGCGACGTCGGTCCGCGTTACTTTTCCGGTTCCGGCCTGCGCCTGCAGACTTGCCATGAAGACCACCTCTATACTCCGTTGTTCCTCATAGTCTACCCGCGTTGACTAGCAGCTTGTCGACGACTCGCCCAACGCTTACCAAGGCTAAAAAGACGCTTGCACTGATGAGTCTACCCGCGTAGACTCGTTCCCAAGCCCATGAGTAGTGATCCTTCTCACGCTTCGCCTGACGATGTCGAAGGCGTTTTGAACGCTTTCCCTAAAAATTTCACATTCTCCGAAGGGATCAATGATGACCATTCCGAAATCCACGAGCGGGGCGCGGATCCTCGCCGCCGCCGCCGCGGTATCCATCGCAGCCATGGCGCTCACCGCCTGCGGCAGTCCGGGAACCGGTATTGCCGGCCCCTCCGTTGAGGCAGGCTCCGGCGAGGGCACCATCAATGTTTGGGCCGTCGATGGTCAGGCTGCCGAGAACGACGCGCTGAAGAAGATCATCTCGAGCTTCGAAAGCTCACAGAGCAAGATCAAAGTAAACCTCAAGCTTTTTCCTTCCGACCAGTACACCAAGGCCGTGAACTCTGCCGCACCGGGCGACTTGCCTGATGTTCTTGACTTTGATGGGCCGACGTTGGCCAGCTTCGTCTACAACGGCAAGATGGCCCCGCTGAAGGGCTCGGTCTCCGACGCGACGCTGACGAACCAGACGGATTCCATCAAGGCGCAGAACACTGTCGATGATGCCGTCTATGGCGTTGGCATGATGAATGCCGGCCTTGCACTGTGGGGAAACAAGAAGCTCCTGGACGCCGCAGGTGTTGCCTACCCGACGACCCCGGAGAAGGCATGGACGGCTGACGAGTTCACGGGAGTCCTGGACAAGCTCGCCACCGTGGTCCCGGGAGGAAAACCCCTGGATCTTTCCGAACAGTACGGTTTTGCCGGCGAATGGGGTACCTGCTGTTCCGCGGGACCGGTCATCTGGTCAGGCGGCGGCACCATGCTCAAAGACAACAAGGCATCCGGGGCACTGGACTCCGAGGCCAACGTGAAATCCCTGACAAAGTTCGCGAGCTGGAAAAAGTACACCGATCCGAACGCTGACGGACTGGCATTCACGAGCGGACGCGTCGCGCTGAGCTGGGTCGGTCACTGGACCTACCCGACGTACAAGTCACTGGGAGCCGATCTGGTTTCCATCCCGCTGCCCAACTTCGGCAAGGGCACCAAGACCGCATCCGGGACCTTTGCCTGGGGCATGGGAGCCACGACCAAGAATGGCACCGCGGCCGGAAAGTTCCTGGACTTCCTGATGTCTGACGAAAGCGTCCGCACCTACACCTCAGCCAACGGTGCGCCTCCCGCCACTAAGACGGCGCTGGCTGCCTCCGAGCTCTATGGCCCCGGCAAGCTGCTGCAGCTCCTGGGCGATCAGCTGAGCAAGGCGTGCGGCCCCGAGGACCAGATCAACGCCGCGTGCGTCAGCGTCACCCGGCCGGTGACCGCTGGCTACCCCATCGTCACTGATCAGGTGGGCAAGGCTGAGGCCGCCATCTACGCAGGCAAGGACGCCAAGGAAGCCCTGAGTGCCGCCGCCCGTGCCATCGATCAGAACTTCGCCGACAACGACGGATACAAGAAATAGACCTTCGGCAGTCGTCCGGCCGCCGCTGACACAGCGGTCGGCCGGACCTCCCGGACTCGCTCCCAGCGAAAGCCTCCATCATGACCACTCAAACGCAACAGATCCAGGCCCCCACCGCGCAGGCACGGCGAGGGTCGTCCGCCAGTCTGACCGGGCACCGGTTCGCCGGCCCGCTCTTCGCCAGCCCAGCCCTGCTCGGCCTCGCCATCTTCCTGGTCGCACCATTCGTGCTCGCACTCGTGCTGTCCTTCTACCGCGTGCAGCTCAACAGCCCGCGCCCGGCCCGCTTCGTCGGTTTCGAACAATACACGCGCCTGTTCACCGACCCCGACTTGTCGGCGGCCTTCGGCAACGCACTCCTGAACAACTTCACCTTCGCCGTGATCGTCGTACCGGTGCAGACCGTCTTGGCTCTTGCCCTGGCGGTCCTCGTGAACCGCAAGCTCCGCGGCATGGTGATCTTCAGGACCTTTATCTTCATGCCCCTGGTCTTCCCGCTGGCCCTGACAGCCGTGATCTGGCGGCTCATCTACTCCCGCGGTGACCAGGGACTCCTCAACGCCATTCTCGGGGTTTTCAGCGGGGGAACCTTCACCGGCCACGACTGGCTCGGCGCCCCGTCCACGGCATTGGGATCCATCATCGTCATGTCGATCTGGCAGAGCGTGAGCTTCCAGATGATCATCGTTCTCGCGGCCCTGCAGAGCGTTCCGACGGAACTCTACGAGGCGGCATCGCTGGACCGTGCCAACAAATGGGCCCAATTTCTCAACGTTACGGTGCCTGGCATCCGGAACACCCTGATCTTCGTCGCCCTCATCACAACGATCTTCTCCTTCCGGCTCTTCGACCAGGTGTACCTGCTGAGCCGTTCCGGAAGTGTTGACCGCGGTTCGACCGAGACCGTGATGACCCAAATCATCAACACCGGCTTCGACAACAACAACGTGGGCCAGGCCGCCGCCATGACCGTGATCTTTATGCTGATCATCACCGTGATCGCAATCATTCAACGCGCCGCGGCGCGCCAGCGAGGAGGCGTCTGATGCCGATGTCCAAAACCGTGCAGCAAAGCCAGCGACGCGGCAGCATGAAACGCACGCGCCGCTGGCAAACCACGCTGCACTACCTGCTCCTGACCGTAGTCGCGCTGTTCTTCTTCCTGCCCGTCTACTACCTCATCGTCGGAAGCTTCCGCCCCTCTGCCGAGGTCCTCAGCGGAATCAGTGGCTTTGTCCCGACCAACCTGTCCTTTGACAACTACACCGGCGTGTTCGATCACCTCAGTTCAGAGGCCACCGGCTACTTCTGGCAGTTCGCCGCCGTCTCCATCATCGTCACCACCGCCGTTGTCGCCGGCAGCCTGGTCGTGAACTCCATGGCCGCCTACTCCTTCGCCCGGATGCAATGGCGTGGCAAGAAGGTCCTCTTCCTGCTGGTCATTGTCCTGACGATCATCCCGTTCGAAGCCGTTGCCCTGCCCCTGTACTTTATGTTCTCGGGCCAGCGGGACACCATCTATATCCAGGCGATCCCGTTCATGGCCAGCGCGTTCTCGATCTTCCTGTTCTACACGTTCTTCCTCGACGTTCCCGGCGAGATCGAAGAGGCAGCCCGCATTGACGGTGCCGGGCCCTTCAGGACGTTCTTCCAGATCGTTGTCCCCATCACCAAGCCGGCGTTTGCCACCGTCGCCATCCTTACGTTCCTGGCGCAGTGGGGATCGTACCTGTGGCCGGTCCTCATGGTCTCGGACCCAACCGTCCGGCCCCTCCCGCTGGCGATCAGCATTTTCCAAAACCAACAGCCCCCGGAGTGGGGCCAAGTACTGGCCTTCGGCACGATGTTCATCGTCCCGGTCCTGGCGGTCTTCCTGATCTTCCAGCGCTGGTTCGTCGCCAGCATCAGCAGCTCCGCAGTCAAGGGCTAACACTTCCACCACGGCGGCCCAAAGGGCGGCCACCAACAGCAAGGCAATGAATTGGTTTTCAGTCTCAAAGACTCATGGGTGTGGGACTTCTGGCTAGCCGACGACGGCTCCACGTTCCACATGTACTACCTCCACGCTCCCAAGAGCTTGGGCGATCCGGCACTACGGCACCGCAACGCCCGGATCGGGCACGCCACCTCGCAAGACCTGAGCACCTGGGTGTCCCACGGTGTAGTTCTGCAACCGGATGATCCGGATGCCTTCGACGCTACCTCCACCTGGACCGGAAGCGTTGTCCAAGGCCCGGATGGACTTTGGCGGATGTTCTATACCGGTGCCCGGTTCTACGAAAAGCACAATATCGAGGCCATCGGTGTTGCCACCTCTGCCGACCTTCACACCTGGACGAAACAGACCACCGTGGTGATTGAAGCCGACAAGCGATGGTACGAAAAATACGGTGACTCAAGCTGGCCGGAGGAAGCGTGGAGAGACCCCTGGGTGTTCCCCGACTCGGCGGGCGACGGGTGGCACATGCTCATCACAGCAAGGGCCAACACCGGCGATGTCGACGATCGCGGGGTCATCGGGCACGCCATCTCGCCCGACCTTGAGACCTGGGAGGTTATGCCGCCCCTGAGTCAGCCCGGGGCCGGGTTCGGACACCTCGAAGTCCCACAGACCGGAGTTGTCGGCGAACGCAGTGTCCTGTTGTTCTCCTGCGGGGTAGACACACTCGCAGCGAGGAAGACCGAAGGATTCGGGGGAGGCGGGATCTGGAGCCTTGAAACGGACAATGTGGCAGGACCCTACGACGTGGCCTCCGCCACTGTTGTCACCACGGCACCTCTCTACAGTGGACGACTCATGCAGGGCCGGAACGGCCAATGGCTGATGATGGCCTGCCATGACGCCAATAGCGACGGCACCTTCGACGGCGTTGTCTCGGACCCGATGCCAGTCCACTGGGACCCCGAGCGCGACTGCCTGACCCTTAGCGAACCACGTAACAACGTATGAGGAACTCCATGCCAAACGATTGCCCGGACGCGACTGTCCAGCTGACCGCCGGTGGAGTATCCGTTGTCGTAGACGCCACGAATGGCCAGCTGCCCGCCATCGTCCACTGGGGCCCTTCGCTGCCGGAGTTGACCGTGGAACAGGCACAGGCCCTGCTCGCTGCCAGCGTTCCGGTGACCGGTTCCAGCTCTGCGGATCTACCGCCTCGTCCGGGCCTTCTGCCCGGACAATACAACGGGTGGACGGGCCGCCCAGGCTTGCGCGGTTCCTTCGACGGCGTCGGCTGGTCGCCCAAGTTCCGTACCTCTTCGCTGACCCTGAACGGCACGACCGTGACAGAGTTCACGTTCTCCGGAGCAAGTGTTCTCGAAGCCAGCGCTATCGACGACGCCGAGCGGTTGCGCCTTGACCTGACACTTGAGCTGCTCCCGGGCGGTCTGCTGCGAAGCCGGGCACGTTTGACCAACCTGTCCGACGGAAAATTCGCACTCGAAGACCTCGCTCTGGCGTTCCCTATTCCTGCGGAAGCCACGGAATTGCTGGACTTCGCGGGCAACCACTCGAACGAACGCGTACCCCAGAGAGGCACTCTGCGGACAGGAACGCATATGCGCGAGAACCGCAAGGGCCGTACCGGATTCGACAGCGCCTACATCCTGCACGCGGGAACCCCCGGATTCGGATTTGGCAACGGAGACGTCTGGGCCGTCCACACGGCCTGGAGCGGCAACCACCAGCACTACGCCGAGAGGATTTTCAGTGGCGAGCAGCTGCTCGGCGGCGGTGAACTGCTCTTGCCAGGTGAGGTTCGGCTTGGCCGTGATGAAAGCTACGAGAGCCCCTGGATCTATGCCTCCTATGGGGCAGGACTCGACGAGCTCGCGCGCCGTTTCCACTCCCATGTGCGCAGCCGCCCGCGGAGGGTCTCCGCTGACCGGCCCGTGACCCTCAACGTCTGGGAAGCCGTCTATTTCAACCACAACGCAGGAAAGCTCCTCGACCTGGCAGAGCGGGCCGCCGCCCTCGGCATCGAACGCTACGTGCTCGACGACGGGTGGTTCGGTTCGCGCCGCGACGACACCTCCGGTCTGGGCGATTGGGTAGTGTCCCCGGAAGCGTGGCCGGCTGGGCTGCACCCTTTAGTGGACCGTGTTCACGAGCTCGGCATGGAGTTCGGCCTGTGGTTTGAGCCCGAGATGGTTAACCCTGACAGCGATGTTGCCCGTGCGCATCCGGAGTGGATCATGGCGGCGCGCCCCGAATGGCCGGTGAAGTCACGCCACCAACAAGTGCTCAATCTCTGCATTCCCGAGGCCTACGAACACGTGAAGAAGCAGATACTTGCGATCCTTGCGGAGTACCGGATCGACTACATCAAATGGGATCACAATCGTGACCTCATCGAGGCCGGAAACCAACTCGACGGCGGACGGGCCAGCGTCCACGCACAGACTCTCGCTTTCTACGCCCTGCTTGAGGAAATCCGGTCGATGCACCCGGGGCTGGAGATCGAATCCTGCTCCTCGGGCGGTGCCCGAATTGACCTGGGCGTCCTGGAACACACGGACCGGGTCTGGGTATCGGACAACATCGACCCGCATGACCGGCAGTCGATGTTGCGTTGGACCACCCAACTGCTGCCGCCCGAATATCTGGGCTCCCACATTGCTTCGGGCCGTTCCCACACGACGGGCCGCTACCACGACCTCGACTTCCGTGCCGGCACCGCCGTCTTCGGACATCTCGGTGTCGAGTGGGACTTGGCCGCTGCCAGCCAGGAAGAACTTGCGAGCCTGCGTGAATGGATTGGTTTTTACAAGCTGGAACGGGGCCTCCTGCTTGCAGGCGACGTCGTCCGGATGGACGGCCCCGATTCGAATGTCCTGGTGCACGGCGTCGTCAGCAAAGACCGTTCCAAAGCGATCTTCGCGGCCGCGGCACTCGACAGCCTCTACCCGGACCCTGCTGCGCGCTTGAAGCTGCGTGGCATTGCCCCGGAGGCAAATTACCAGGTAGAACCGATCTTCCTAGGGGCGACTTCTTCCGGACTGGTGCCGCCGGAGTGGTGGGGCCAGCCGACAGCCGATGGCGTCGTGGTCGAACCTTCTACTCTGCGCGCAACCAGTCGGCATGGCGTGGTCTTCCCCGGGGGGGTCTTCCCTGGTGATGTCCTCGCGAAAGTCGGAGTTGCATCCCCGAGGATCCACCCCGATCAGGTGGTTCTATACCGCGTCACCAAGGCCAGCTGAACCTATCACCGGTCGACATCGGCACACCGACACCTCCGAGTTTGGGCGCGCTGAAGAGTCCTTGAGCAGCAAGGAGCACCACGATGATCACCCCGATCGAATCCGGACAAGTCCTGCACGTCACCGGAAACAGCACAAGCCACATCGAGAATGAACTGAGCACTGCGGTCGTGCTCGTGCGCCAACGGGCCCAAGAAGTCCAACAAGGCATTCTCGTCACTCGGCTGGGACCTGCCTCGTACACCGTCGCTCTCGATGAGGGTATCCCGTATGGCGTGACGGATGAACGAGACGAGTGGACCTCGCGAGGGCCTCGTGGTGACTCTGGAGACGTGACCGACGAATTCCTGACGTGACTCATTCGGCTGCTGTTCGATTCTCTTCGCCGTTTGCCTACCAGGCTTTCTCCAGTGGGAAGTAGAAAGAAAATCCTATGAACTATTCAGCCACGGACACCCGCTACGACACCATGCCCTATCGCCGCGTCGGACGCAGCGGTCAAAGTGGCCCTCGCCGGCCACCTCAACCAGATCAGCACCCAGTGGGCATCACGCGAAGAAGTCGACTCACGCGGTGACGAAGACTGAGATCGCTCACCGCACAGGAAACCGATAGCTGGTAGTCGCCCCGCGGTCGCGATCGGGACCCGTGAGTCCACTCCAAGCACAGCGGCTGTCCGTCGAGCCTTGCCAGGCCATTCCTTATCGTGTGGCCATAAGAGTTTCGTCTAACAGTCCGGCAGCTGTAGTCGGGAGCGGTCTTTGTGAAACCCGGCCATAACCAGCGCAGTATGTTCACTAGATGTCGATCCTCGAGCGCACACGCCAGGCAAACTCGATGCCGAGGAAGGGAAAGATCGTGTGGTGCATCCGCAGAGGTTCCGCACTGGAGGCATGTCCTTGGTTCGCTGCCGCGTGTCTCCTATGACTGATGGTCATAGGAGACACGCGGCCATCGTGCGCCGATGCCATTCACCATGTGGTGATCGCAATGGGATGAGTCGCTTGTGCTGATTTGCAGGCGATTTCCACTCGCATACCGAGCACATCAAACCAACGATTCACAGACCCCCGGCAGCGGGGAAGGCAATGCTTGCCGAACGGTTCCAGGCTGCGGAGCGGCGGTTTCTGCGAAGCGCCGGAAGTCCGCGGTTCCGGGACAAAATGCGCCAGTGAACTCGCAAGATGGCGAGTAGACAGCCCCGGGAGCGAAGTCGTGAAGCGGCGGGCCTCCTCCTTGTTCGTCAAACTTTAACACTCTCCGAATGCGCAGCCGTTGCGAAGCAGCAGGCTTGCACAGCATCATCAAGCGTGAGCAATTCATGAACCGCTCTTCCTACACGTGTCCGGTTTGCCAGCCACGGCCGCGAAACGGGCGTTGGTAGGGCTAAAACTGTTCCGGAATCCGGATCGCAATGGCAGACTGTCCCCATGAAAAGCTTGGCGGTTCGGATCGCCATCGCATTGGTTTTCAACGCCATCACGTTGTGGGTGGCGTCAGTTCTTCCCGGGGTCCGTTTGGGAGCCGGGTTTCTTTGGGCCGTCGTGGTGTTCACGGCGGCCACGCTTTTGGTCAAGCCCTTGATCCTGGCCTTTTTCCATCGCCGTCACGCGCAGCGGGCAGACCGGCGTACGTGGGTGGTCACCAAAGCCCTGACGGTGCTTGCAGGGCTGCTGGCCACATTCGCCATCCTTGTGGTGACGAGCATCTTTTCCAATGGGTTCACCATCAACGGCATCTTCGGCTGGATCGCGGCGACCGTGGTGATCTGGTTGGCATCATTCATTTACGATTTCGTCGACGACGGGCTTGAGGCGAAGGCCAATGAGCTCCTCGGCGGCGCGGCAAGTCCGGGCAAGCCATGATGGCCCGGCGCCTGGTGATCGCGGGCATCTGCCTCGCCGTGCTGATTGCGGCCGTTGCTCTTGTGCTGGACCAGATGGCCTCCAAACCCGGACCTGTTACGGCCCAGAGTCCGGCATCCTCGAGCCCTGGCGCGAACCCCTCGAACGGCACTGCTTCCGGCAGCGCCAGCCCATCTCCCTCCGGCAGTCCGACGTCGGGCAGTTCCGCAACTGGCCCAGCGGACGGTGGAGGCAACGGTGCAGGCGACGGCGGAACAACAGCCAAGCCACTCGAGGTCCTGCCCCCGGTCACGTCCACACCCACAGGGCTCCCGGAGCCGTCTGCACCGGCCCCACTCATCACTGCTCCGTTACCGAAATCCGGCACAGCGAAGGGCTCGCTGGTGGAGGGCTGGCCGAGCAGCGTTGTGGCCATGCCAGCCGGGACCACCGTGGGATCCACCAGCATCTCGACCTCCGGCAACGTCCTGCAGTTGACGGCGGACGGAATCGTGGGCACCTCGCAAGAGGACGTTCTGGCTGCCTTCCGCCAGTCCTTGGTCCCCCAAGGCTTCTGGTCCGAGGATGCGCCCGCGCCGGACGGAGCCGTAGCAGCGAGGTTCGTGCGTGGCACGGACACCGTGACGGTGTCAGTGTCGCTGACCGGAACCGGCATTTCACGCTTCCAGCTTTTGGGCAGCCTGCACGCGGCGGGGGACTAGGGGCACGTATGTACATCTCACTTTCGGATCGTAGCGGTGGCAAACGGGAAAAGCCCCGGGGAGCCACGACGGCACTATCCAGCGAGGTGCCGTTTCGTTTGTCTCCCGTCATCCTGTGGCTGGGCGTTGTCAGTATGGTGACGGATGTGTCATCCGAATCCGTGACGGCGATCCTTCCGCTGTATGTGACAGGATTCCTGGGCCTTTCGACCATCGCCTTCGGATTCATCGACGGCATTAACCAAGGCGCAAGCGCCATTGTGAGGATTGCCGCTGGCTGGGCCGCGGACCGCAGCGGCCACCCGAAACGGATCGCGTTGGCTGGCTATGGGCTGTCCATGCTCGCCCGGATAGGGTTCCTGTTCGCAGGAGGGTTCTGGGCGGTAGCTGCCATTGTGACCGGTGACAGGATTGGCAAAGGCATTCGGACGGCTCCACGTGATGCGCTCATCACTGTTTCAGCGCAACCGGAACATCTGGCCCGTTCCTTTGGCGTGCACAGGATGTTGGACAACATCGGTGCGGCGGCGGGGCCGATGATTGCTTTCCTTGTGCTGCTCATGATTCCCAATGGCTTCAGCACCGTGTTTGTGGTGTCGCTGGCCTTTGCCGTCATCGGCGTTGCAGTGCTCGGATTGGTGGTGCCGGACCTCCGGGCGGATGGGCTCCAAGGGATCGAAGCCAAGAGCGACACCGAACAAACCGCCGGCTCCCGGACGCAACGCCACAGGCTCTTTGCGTTCTCGTGGAGCCATCTGCGGGAGCCGGGCCTGGGCAAGTTGCTGGTTTCTGCGGGGCTCCTTGGATTGCTGACCATCGGCGATGGTTTCGTTTACCTCGTGCTGCAGAACCGGGATTCCTTCGCGGTGCAGTGGTTTCCGTTGCTTTTCGTCGGCACCAATGTGGTGTTCCTGGCCTTTGCGGTTCCGTTGGGACGGCTGGCTGACCGGGTGGGCAAGGTGCCGGTCTTCGTGGGCGGTCACATCGCGCTGCTGGCTTGTTACTTCCTGGCTGCGGCGCCTTTCGGTGGCCTTTTGAGCACTGTGGGCTGCCTGGTCCTTCTGGGTGGGTTCTATGCAGCCACTGACGGAGTGCTGGCGGCGTTGGCCAGCCAACTGACACCTCCGGGGAAGCTTGCCACGGGAATCGCCTCCGCGCAGACTGTGGTTGCGTTGAGCAGGATGACCGCTTCCGCTGGATTCGGCGTGCTGTGGTACGCCGTTGGTGCTTCCACAGCCATGGTTGTTGCGGGCGCGATGTTGGCCAGTGCTGTGGTTGCCGTCATCTTCATCCTTCCCGGGGCCAGGCCAAAGCTGGGCAGCGAATGAGCACTACCTTCACCGGTGGGAGGCTGCGCTGGGGCATCCTCCTTGCGGTAACGGCGGTGGTGCTTGCTGCGGCGGGGATTTATGCAGTTGGGGCGTATCAGCGGTTTGAGCAGAGCCGTACGGCCGCGCCTTCCGTAGGGGTCACTGCAGGCCAACCGTTGCCGGCCGTTCCCTTCGTGCTTTTTCGGAACACGGCAGGCGGACAGGGGTATGGCAACGCCGCGACTGTCGCGTTGTCCTCTCCTGATGGCACGCGTGCCGTGAGCGAGCAGGCCTGTGACAGGGTCTACGGCACAGGATCCACGGTAATTTGCCTCAAGACGAACCGTGGCCTCGTGACCGCTTTCGAAGCCGCCGTCCTGGACCGTGACTGGCAGCAGCAGCGTGCATGGCCGGTGCCGGGGATACCGAGCCGGACCCGGATCAGTGCGGACGGGTCCATGATTGCAACCACCGTGTTCGTCACGGGCCATTCATATGCGACTGCAGGGTTCTCCACCGCTACCGAAATCAACTTCACTGCGCCTGGTTCGTCTGGTTCGGGAAACCTGGAGGACTTCGCCCTGATAGTCAATGGGGAGCGCTTGCAGGCCACAGACAGAAACATTTGGGGCGTCACCTTTGCGCCCGGGCAAAGCGACGTCTTCTACGCCACTGCGGCTTCCGCCGGGCGTATATGGCTTGTTCGCGGCAGTTTGTCGGCCAAGACACTGACTGCGGTCCACGACAATGTCGAGTGCCCGTCCATCTCGCCGGATGGCACACGGATTGCCTATAAGAAGAACGACGCCGGGCCGTTGACTGCGCACTGGAAAGTCGCACTGCTTGACTTGGCTACGGGACGGGAAACTGTCCTTTCGGAAAAGCGAAGCGTGGATGACCAAATCGAGTGGCTGGACAACCACAACGTGCTTTACGGATTGGCCGATGAAAACATCCCCGGCGACAGCAACGTCTGGAAGCTGGGAACGGATCCGGCGTCCCAACCCAGCCTGTTTATTCCCCATGCGTGGTCGCCAAGCGTAGTCCGCTGAATGAAGCTGGTGAACGGTAAGGGCGCTGGGGTTGATGCTTAAATGCTGACATCCGGCCCTGGAGTTCAGGGGGCCGGACGCCAGCAGTACGGAGGTGAGGTTAGCGCATCAGCAGAACCTCAGCAGGCCACTCGCCTGGGCTTAGGCTGGAGGGGCAGTGGTGGCGTACACCACGTCCACAAAGTAATTTGTAGCGTTCCAGGAATTGGCGGGCATTGTTCCAGAGGCACCATACCGGTACAGACCGTTGTTGGGTCCCGAAGCGGTGAAGACGCCACTGGTCCATGTCTGGTTGAAGAAGCCGGTGGTGTAGGAATATCGGCCATTGGGCGCCCGGTAGGAGACAACGTAGGTCTGGCCCGTCACCAGTGCCACTGGTGTGGACAGTGAGGCTGTTTGCCATCCGGTCGCTGTCTCGTTGACGAATGTCACTTGTGCAAGGCGTGTGCCGGCCGCGTTCCACAGCGACCCAACATGGGTCCCGGTGTTCCCGGTCCCTTTGTAGAAACGGATGCCTGTCACATTGCCTGCCTGGGAAACGCTGAACGCGGTCCCCAGTTCCACGGCCTTCGTCTCCGAAGCCGAGGCCACTTGCGGTTGAAGCGCCCCAAAGATCGTGGACTGTTGCACGGTGGGGCTGGCTGTAGTGAACTGCCAACTGGTAGTCGGCAGGGTTTGCCCCTGTTGCGAGACCACGTTCGTCACACTGACGGACACCGCCGTGCTGTTCGGCAGGGCCGTTGCCGGCGTGAACGTCACGGTCCGGCCATCGGTTGACAACGCGGTGCTGCCGGCCACAGATGCGCCATTGGCAGTCACCGTCATCGATGCTCCCGCCCGGATAGCCGAGGACAGCGTTATGGAGGGTTTTACGTCGGTGGGAATGCCGGTGGCGCCCGGTGACGGTACTTGCGCCGTAACCGTCAGAGGAGGCTCCGGCACCGTGAGCACCAAGTCAACAAGGTAACTCGCCGTGGACGGTACGTTCGGGAAATCGCTGCTGTAGGAGTAGGCACCTGCATCTGATGTGGTTCGCAGGGGTCCGCTGGTCAGACCCTCACCGAAACCGCCCGCAGTGTAAGAGTATTTGCCAGTCGGAGTCTTGTAGGCAACAACGTATTCAGTATCAGCAGCAATATTCACTGGCTGGCTGAAACTCGCTGTTTGCCAGCCCATACTCGACTCGTTGGTGAATGTGACCGATGCCAGGAGCTGCCCGCTGCCGGAGTAAAGCCAACCCGTGTGGGTGCCGGTGTTTCCAGCAGACTTGTAGAAGCGGACGCCTGTAACCTGGCCTGCGGTGTCGCTGGAGAAGCGGACGCCCAACGTCAGCGGGGCACCATCATCAACCTCTGCAGTGGTCGGCGTGACGGAGTCCTGGTACAGCGTGCAAGGGCAGGCCCCCGGTGTGCGCGGGGCTGGAACTGTGGTGAAGGTCCAGGTTCCTCCAGTCAACGACTGCCCGGAGGTAGACGATGTCGCAGCCAGTGTGGCCGTGAATGACGTACCAGCGGCGAGGGGCGAGGCGGGGGTGAACGTCACTTGGCGCGTTGTTTGGTCATAGCTCGTTGTTCCTGCCACGGCGGCGCCACCTGTTACCTTCACTCCAAGCGTGACGCTGGACGGCGTCGCCGCTTCGGACAGTACGGCACTGACCTTGCTGTCCAACGGAACACTGGATGCACCGGGCAAAGGCGACTGTGCGCTTGCCGTGAAGGCAGGCGGTGGAATCATAGCGATGACGTCAACCAGGTAGCTCGCAGTTGACCGGGAAGCAGGGAAGCCTCCGCTGTAGGTGTAGGCACCAGCATCCGAGGATGCCCGCAAAGGTCCAATACTCATGCCTGAACCGAAGCCGTTGGTGGTTGCGGAGTACGTGCCGGTCAGGGACGTGTAGGACACAATGTATTCCGTGTTGGCGGCGATCTGGACAGGCTGGCTGAACATTGCCGTTTGCCAACCCGAAGCACTCTCATTGGCGAAGGTTACTGTCGTCAGCTGCTGACCGGATGCGGTGTACAGGGCACCGTTGTGCGTGCCGGTGTTGCCGGCCGACTTGTAGAACCGGACGCCGGTAACTTCACCGGCCCTGATGCTTGAGAAACGCACCCCAAGAGTTAGCGGAACTCCGTCCCGGATCTCGGCGATTCCCGGCGTAACGCTGTCATCGAAGAGGCTGCACGGGCAATCCCCGGCAACCGGCAAGGTTGCCGCTGTCGTAAAGGACCAGGTCCCGCCGGCCGTTACAGATCCGCCGATCGAATCCGTGCCTGAGAGAGTGGCCGTGTATTGCGTGCTGAAAGCCAAAGCAGACGACGGCGTAAACGTCGCCCGACGCGTTGCGGAATCGTATGTCGTGGTGCCGGCCACCGGGCCGGAGGACGACGTCAAAGTTAGCTGGACGCTGGATGCAGTGACGGGTTTGGAGAACACGGCACTGACTTTGGTATTGACGGAAACGCTCGACGATGACGGGTATGGCGTTTGTCCGGAAACCGTCATCGGCGTGGTGTCAACCGTGCTGAAAAGGGCGTCGACGAAGTAGTTGCCGCCGTTGTGGCTTGCGATCGGGAATCCTGATCCGCTGTAGACGCCTGCCGGCTGGGCGCCGAAGCCGCCGGCAACTGTTAGCGGCGCATCGGTGGAACCGCCATAGGCCCACTGGAATTCCTTGCTGGCATAGTGACCGTTCGGAGTCCAGTATGAAACCGTGTAAGTCTGGCCCGCGGCCACGGGTACGGCCTGGCTGAAGAGGACCTGCTGCCAACCGGATGGTGTTTCGTTGGCGAAAGTGGCCGTGGCGAGGCGCTCGCCCGAACCGCTCCAGAGTGAGCCGATGTGCGTTCCTGTATTGGCCTGGCTCTTGTAGAACCTCACGCCAGTGATGAAACCATCCACAGTGGGAGAGAACCGCAGTCCCAGTTCGTAGGAGCCGGCGTCGCCGGAATCCTGTATGGCGGGGACAGTTTGGCCGAATACGCTGTAAGGGCCCGTGACTGTGAGGTTTCGGACCGAAGCGGCACCAATGTTGGCGCTGTCATCGATGGCCCGGACCTGGACAGTGGCCGCTGAGAGGCCTTTCTGGATGTAGGTGTAGGTCCAGTTTTGCTTGCCTTGGGCCGGGTGCCACGTAGTGCCACCGTCCGTTGACACCTCTACGCCGGCCACAACGCCGCCGCTGTCTGAGGCTGTACCGGACACGGTGACACTTGCACCATGGGCAATGGTGGCAGCGTTGGCCGGTGCGGTAATGGAGACAGTTGGCCCGGTTCGATCCGTGCTGGCCGTGGCGGCGACGATGCCCGCTGCCCGTGTAGCGGGTTGGGCACCCATGTCCGCAAGCAGGTTGACTTGGGCCTGGCGCATCCGGGGATCGGCCGCTTCGCCTCCGCCGTCGTGTTCCTGGTCAAGGCCCCATGTCCATTGGACGCTGCCGGCAGAGAACACCAAGGCGCCGCTCGGGGCACGATACAGAGTTAGATGATGTGTCGTCCGGCCCGGCTTGACGGTGTTGCCGAAGTCTTGCAGGTACTGGTCAACGTTCCCAACCGTGGTGGACAGTTGGATCAGGCCCGCTGGCCGGAAGCCATTGTCCAGATCCTCGTTGGACTCATATCCAATGGTGTGGGGGGCCAAGGCCGCCGAGGAACCTGCCGGCAGCGAAGTCAGGGAAGTATTACGCCACAGCCTCGTCTTCCCTTCCTCAGCGGAGACGGTCACGGGGAGATCGGTGTAGTTGGACATATAGAGAGTCCCAGTTAGCCCGTTCTCCGGCAAGCCGGCGCCATTGCTCTGCGAAGCAAACCGGGGATCACGCCACGTGCCGGTCCATTGGGTACTTGGGTCGCTCTTGCTGTTGGCCCACGTCTCCTTGTAGCAAGTCAAAGTGCGGCCAGCGCCCCCATCAACCGTCGAGGCCTCGAAACGCGTGCGCCAGTACATCTCATTGCCGGAAAGGAACTGCAGGTTTACCCCCGCGTCCCTGGCCGCCGTGACGGCGGCGCGTTGCGGACCGGACCAGTATTCATCGTGGCCCACTGACAGGAAGACCTTGTGATTAAGCAACTGGGCGCCGCTGCGGTCGGTATCCAGACCACTTATGTAGCTGACGTCGTATCCGTTCTGCTCCAGGAAGCGCACCATCGGATACTCGTTGGCGAAGTAGAAGTCCCGTCCGCCGATCCCGCCACGCGTATCCATGGGACGGTTGTAACTGAGTTTGTAGGCCCGGCCGTTGGCCGCGCCCTGGTAGAAGTTGGATCCGCCGTAACCGTTGTACGCCTGCCATGTGGTATCGGAGGTCTGGAAGACGACGTCGGAATGGTTGCCATCGTTTCGCACAATGAACGTGATGTGGCTTTGGTCTCCGTTGTCAGGTCGCGTTAGGAGAGCTATGTAAATTCCCGAGACCGCTGTCGAGGGAACCTGCCAGGTAGCTGAAACGGCCCAGTTGCCGCAGTCATAGAGTTCGGTGGTCAGATCGCTGATGCATTGGGGCTGGTTCTGCCGCAGTACCGAAGGCGTCACGTTGGCGATCTTCCGGGCTCCATTACCCCCGTACCAACCTGTGCGATAGATGGCAATGGTGTAGTTGGAGGCGTTCGTATCGATCTTGAACTTGATTGGCTGCCCGGCGTTGACACTGATCTCCGTGGAAAATCCCTGTATCCCGGCATCCCCTGCTCCGGCAATGTCCCACTCTGAAGGTGGACTTCCGGGTTTGGAGTTTTCACAAACGATCGGATTCACCACGGGATCGCACGGTCCCGCTGCAACGGCCACAGGGGCGGTGAGGGGCAGCAGAGCTGCAACCATGGCAATCACCAAAGGCAAGAGAAAGCCTTTGAGGACTCGCTGTGGTCGGGTAGCTGAAGGACCGGTCATCAGAACTCCTGGAGTGGTACGCCAATTGCGAATGTGGGTCCGCGTCTAGCGCACGGTCCCTGCTTGCCGCTCCCCAGCCAGGGTCAAACCAAGATCTTCAGTTATGGAATATGGGTCTCTGCACTTGGATGATCGTTCCGAACATCTGGACCGCATCCAGCCTCTACCCGAGGGACCTTCAGGTCGAAGCCGGACCACCGGAGCGAATCCGCCAAGTAACCCTTGGCAGGAGTGTAGGGGCGCGGCATCCCTGCCGCAAGGCTTTCCCGTTACAGATCCATGGATTTCGGCCAAACGGCAGTAGATTTAGGGGGAGACAGCCGCCCGCAAGGGCTGTCAACAGGCCACCCAGGAGAACCGAACCGCCTTGCATTTGAAAAGTCTGACTGTCCGCGGATTCAAGTCGTTTGCGTCGGCCACCACGTTCGACTTCGAGCCCGGCGTCACCGCAGTCGTCGGTCCGAATGGCTCGGGTAAGTCCAACGTTGTGGATGCCTTGGCGTGGGTCATGGGGGAGCAGGGCGCAAAGACCCTCCGCGGGGGAAAGATGGAAGACGTCATCTTTGCCGGCACGTCCGGTAGGCCCCCTCTGGGACGAGCCCACGTTTCACTGACCATCGACAACGCCGACAACGCGCTTCCCATTGAGTACAGCGAAGTCACCATCTCACGGACACTGTTCCGGACGGGTGGTTCGGAGTACGCCATCAACGGGGCCCCTTGCCGGCTCCTGGACATCCAGGAGCTCTTGTCCGATTCCGGACTGGGACGCGAGATGCACGTGATCGTGGGCCAAGGCCAGCTGGACCGCGTACTGCACGCGACGCCCGAAGACCGCCGCGGCTTCATCGAGGAAGCCGCCGGTATCCTGAAGCACCGCCGCCGCAAGGAAAAAACCGTCCGCAAGCTCGAAGCCATGCAGGCCAATCTTTCCCGGCTTGGCGATCTCACTGCGGAGATCCGGCGTCAATTAACGCCTTTGGGCAAGCAGGCGGAAATCGCCCGCCGCGCACAAACAGTCCAGTTCGATGTCAGGGACGCCCGTGCGCGGCTCCTCGCCGACGACCTCGTCCAACTCATGACTAGCCTCGAGCAAGACGTCGCAGACGAGGCCGCCCTAAAGGAACGCCGCCAAGTGGTTGAGGCAGAACTGGGCCATGGGCGGCGACGCCAGGCCGCTTTGGAACAGCAGGCGGCTGAGGCAACCCCGCGGCTCAATGCTGCACGGGACCATTGGTACCAACTGTCGGCAGGCCGGGAGCGGCTACGGTCGCTGGGGTCCCTGGCCGCTGAGCGTCGCCGGCTACTGGGCTCCTCGGAGGCTGTGCCGGACTCCGGCCGAGATCCCGAACAGCTGGAGCGGCAGGCGGCGAGGGTTCGTGAGGAACAGGCCGCCCTGGAACACGACATCCTGGCAAAGCAGGCAGCCCTCCTGGAAACAACAGTCGCCAAGGATTCTGCGGAGGCGCTCGCCGCCGCCGAGGACAAACGGCTGACGGCCATGTTGAGGGCAGCTGCTGACCGCAGGGAAGGTTTGGCCAGGCTCGCGGGCCAGGTCGCGGCCGCACGCTCCCGTGCCGAGGCGGCGGAGGCCGAGCGCGGTCGGCTCCGGGAATCACTCGCTGCGGGTAACGAGCGCCGCCGCCACGCCCAGAGCGAATTCACCGCACTCGAATCCCAAGTTGCGGGGGTTGAAGACGGCGAAGAGAGTCTTGACGCCGAGTACGAGAACGCCAATGAGGCCCTGGACTCCGTGCTGACGGAGATCGAAGAGTTGAAATCCGCAGAGCGGGAAGCACTTCGTCAACGGGACGCCCTGACCGCCCGCCGCGACGCACTCCTTTTGGGACTCAACCGCAAGGACGGCTCGGAGCGCCTGCTCTCCGGCGATGTCCAAGGCATTCTGGGGCCGCTTGCCGGGATGCTGGCCATTGAGTCCGGTTATGAGGCCGCGATATCGGCGGCACTGGGCTCTGCATCGGACGCGCTCGTGGTGGGGGACTCTGCTGACGCCGTGGCCGCGATCCAACTGTTGAAAGAGGACGACGCCGGCAGGGCCGCGCTGCTCATGGCTGACGCCGTGGCCGGGGCTACTGAAGCACCATCCTCCTCGCGACTCCCGGCTGGCTGCAGATGGGCCGTGGACGTCCTCAAGGTCACTGAACCAGCTGCCCAGGGTGCCTTGGCGCTCCTGGCCGGAGTCGCCGTCGTCGATGATCCGGCAGGAGCCGCAACGCTGATCGGCGAGCACCCCGGACTCAAGGTGGTCACCCGTGCAGGCGACGTTTTTACTGCGCTGACCGCCCAGGGCGGTTCGGCCACGGCGCCCTCGCTGTTGGAGATCCAGGCAGCAGTGGACGACGCCGTAGCCAGCCTTCAGGAGGTTACGGCACGCTTGGAACGGGGACGGTTCGCCCTGGCTGGGGCCGAAGCGCGTCGCGCCGAAGCCCAGGACCGCACTGATGCCGCCTTGGAAAGACTGCACGAATCAGACGCCAGGCTTGCGGCCGTAGCCGAACGCCTGGGACATCTGAATTCCCTCCTCCGCAGCGCCGTTGGCGAAAGCGAACGGCTTGAGGCTTCGCTGGCACGGGCGGAAGCGAACATCGCAGAAGCCCGGCTGGACCTGGAAGTCGCGGCAGAGCGGCTGGCGGCTGCCCAGGAAGCGCCCGACGACGAACCGTCCACCGATCAGCGGGATGAGCTTGCATTACAGGCCAGGTCGGCCCGCGCCTTGGAAATGGAGGCGCGGCTTGCCCTGCGGACCGCGGAAGAGCAACTAGGAGCCATCAGTAATCGCGCGGCCGCCCTGGAACGCGCCGCAGCCACGGAACGGCGGGCCCGCGAAGAAGCTGCACGGCGGGCCCAACGGCGCCGCGCACAGGCCCGGCGTGCTGCGGCTGTTGCGTCAGCCGTGGAGCAGGCGCTCCACTTCATCGATATTTCAGTGGATCTGGCAGGGCAGGAACGCGACCTTGCCGAGCACGTTCGGGAACAGCTGGAGAAGGAGTTGACCCGGGTGCGCTCGGGGAACGATTCCCTGGCAAAGGAACTCGCCGAACTTACTGACTCTGTGCATAAGGACGAGATGGCCAGGACCCAGCAGCGTCTTCGAATCGAGGCGTTGGAGGCTCGTTCCATCGAAGAACTCGGGCTATCGGCCGAACAGCTCGTTGCAGATTACGGCCCTGATCAACCGGTCCCACAGCCAGCTGGCGCAACCACGGACAAGTGGGCGGAACTCCGGGCGCCGGTGGACGAAACGGGTGCACCGCTCGTGGAAGGAATTCCCTTCGACCGGGCGGAGCAGGAGAAAAGGCTCAAAAAGGCCGAGCGCGAATTGGCGGCACTGGGCAAAGTCAACCCCCTGGCGCTGGAAGAGTTTGCCGCCCTTGAGGAGCGTCACCAGTTCCTCAGTTCCCAACTGGAGGATCTCAAGTCCAGCCGGAAGGACTTGCTGGACATCATCAAAGAGGTGGATAACCGCGTCCAGCAGGTCTTCACCGAAGCCTTCGCCGATACCTCAGCGCAGTTTGACCACGTCTTCGCACGGCTCTTCCCCGGAGGCGAGGGCAGGCTGGTCCTGACGGATCCGGACGACATGTTGACCACTGGCATCGAGGTGGAAGCCAGGCCGGCAGGTAAGAAGATCAAGAGGTTGTCCCTGCTCTCCGGCGGCGAGCGGTCACTCACCGCAGTGGCACTGCTGGTGGCGATCTTCAAAGCCAGGCCGTCGCCGTTTTACGTCATGGACGAAGTGGAAGCGGCCTTGGACGACACCAACCTGGGCCGGCTCATCACGATCTTCGAAGAGCTTCGGGAGTCCAGCCAGTTGATCGTCATCACACACCAGAAGCGCACTATGGAAGTGGCCGACGCCCTCTACGGCGTCACAATGCGTGGCGACGGGGTGTCCACCGTCATCAGCCAGCGGCTCGGTGCCGGGGCATAGCTTTATGAGAAGGTAGGGGAGTGAACGATTTCCTACCCATAATTCTGTCCATTCTCGCTGCGCTCGTCGTGCTCGGCGGGCTGGTGCCGGTACTGATGAAGGCCCGGAAGTCAGGGGCCAAGTACCCCGGAACCCGGGACGCCAATGACCCGGTTCAGTCATCGGCCGCAGGCAGCGGAACCCTTGTGGAGGATCGGCCGGATGCCGTGACAGCACCTCCTGCCCCAACCTTCGACGGAAGAGTTGAAGGTGCTGATGTTCCGGATGATGCCGCTGGGTTGGAGACCATCGCCGTTGAGACGCCGGCGCCTGTGGAAGGCCGCCTGACCCGCCTCCGCGCCCGTTTGGTGAAATCGAACAACATTCTGGGCAAGGGTCTGCTGGCTCTGCTGTCCGGGGACAAAATCGACGAGAACGTGTGGGACGAGGTTGAGGAGACACTGCTTCTTGCCGACCTCGGCACCGAGCCCACCATGGAGTTGGTCGATGCCCTCCGGGAACGCGTCAAGGTGTTGGGCACCCGCAGCCCCGAGGATGTCAAAGCCATGCTCCGTGAAGAACTCATCAAACTCGTCGATCCCACCATGGACCGTTCCCTCAACGTGGAGCGCAAGGGCGACCGACCCGCCGTCGTGCTTGTTGTTGGCGTCAACGGCGTGGGCAAGACGACGACGGTAGGTAAGCTGGCGCGCGTGCTGGTGGCCGAAGACAAGGACGTGCTGCTGGGTGCGGCCGATACTTTCCGCGCGGCCGCAGCTGAACAGCTGGCTACATGGGGTCAGCGTGTTGGCGTTCCCACGGTCAAGTCGGACATCGATGGTGCCGACCCAGCCTCCGTTGCCTACGAAGCCGTCAAAGCAGGCATCGACCAGGAAGTCGACGTCGTCATGGTCGATACCGCCGGGCGCCTCCAGAACAAGACCGGCCTGATGGACGAGCTCGGCAAGGTCAAACGAGTGATCGAGAAGTTGGCTGAGGTGGACGAGGTCCTGCTGGTCCTTGATGCCACAACGGGTCAGAACGGCCTCAACCAGGCACGGGTCTTTGCCGAGGTGGTCAACATCACAGGCATCGTGCTGACCAAGCTGGACGGCACAGCCAAGGGCGGCATTGTCGTCGCCATCCAGAAGTCCCTTGGCGTGCCCGTCAAGCTCATCGGTCTCGGGGAAGGCCCTGACGACCTCGCACCCTTTGAAGCCGAGGGCTTTGTGGACGCGCTGCTTAATTAGTCCCCGTCCATCCAACAGTCTCCACGCTGGCTGGCTGGCAGCGGTGGTCCTCGGTGAGGGCAATCGCTGCTTGCCAGTCAGTTTTTGGCTTTAAGGGGTTCGCGCGCCACCAGCCATGCAGCGGCGGTGAGCAGCAGAACTCCGCCGGTGACAGCGAAGGCGAGCCCGTAGCCGAAGCGGTCGGCGAGGATCCCGGCTACGACGGGGCCGATGATGGCCCCGGTGTCTGCCGCCATCTGGAAGACCGCCAGCACCTTGCCGCCGGAGCGTCCCCGCCCAATGACATCAGCGACGGCGGCCTGTTGCGCAGGACCCAGCAAGCCGGAACCGAAGCCCGCCACAGCCGAAGCGGCGAAGAATGCCGGAAGGTCAGTGGTCAACCCGATGACACCGGTGGCGAGGCCAGTGATGACAAGGCCTGGAATGAGCAGGGGCTTCCTTCCCCAGGCATCGGCGAGGCGCCCGGAGAACGTCAAGGCAATGGCGTTGCCTACGGCAAAGACCGCCAGCGCCCACGCCGCGGTCTCCGGCCGGGACGCAAGTGCAGCGACGGCAAAGAGGGGAATCGTGGCCATTCGGACACCAAACGTCACCCAGCCATTACCGAAGCTGGAAAATACAGCCGCCCGGTACGCTGAATCCGCCAGCGCTTCCTTCAGGGTCATGGGTGGAGCGGGGGCGGCATCCTGTCCAGCCGTACCCTCGCCGCTAAGCATGGTGCGGACTACCAGCGCCGCAAGGAGCAAGGCTGCCGCATAGGCAAGGAATGGTACGCGAAGGCCGAAGCCTGCCAGCAGGCCACCAACAACCGGGCCCAGGACGCTGCCAATCAGAAAAGCTGACGCGTACGCCCCCGACACGCGGCCCCTTCGTTCCGGTGGTGCCAAACGAATGAGCAGCCCCATGGCAGCGACTGTAAACATCACGGACCCCGCTCCGCCCAGGCCCCGGAAAATCAGCAGCTGCCAATAGTTCTGGGCGAAAGCACATGCAGCTGTGGAAACGGCAACGATCAGTAGGCCGGAGACGTAGACGTTCCGCTCTCCGAAACGTCCGATGAGCGAACCGCCAGCCGGGGCGAAAACAAGGCGCATGAAGGCGAAGATGCTGACAATGACGGCGGCAGCTGTGGCACCAACGTCGAAGGTGGTGGCGAATTGCGGGAGGACGGGTGCTACAAGCCCGAAGCCCAGGGCAATAAGGAAGGCTGCGGCCAACATCACCTTAATGTCGCGGGGCAGCGGATTCTTCTCCTGCCGGATCCTTGGATCTTCAACGGATCTGGGCGACTCAGCCATGCGGTGGGGGTCCTTCAATTCTGTGTATTTGCGGGGAAGTGTGACGCATGAAACATATCCGTAACAGCGGGGATATGCACCATTTACGTTGGGGAGGTTGTTGTAACGAGCCTGCAATGTAAAACCTGCGCAGGCGAAACACGGTGGCACAAAAATCTTAAGCAGGACGCAAAACGGCGTCAGGACGGCGGTTGAACCGCAGATCTAGCAAGAGAGGAACGTGCACCATGGAACTTACCGCAGGTCACGTATGGGTCATGGTGGCGGCGGCACTCGTGCTGTTCATGACTCCCGGTTTGGCATTCTTCTACGGCGGCATGACCCGCGCCAAGGCAGCACTGAACATGATGATGATGAGCTTCATCTCCATCGGCATCGTGGGTGTGGTCTGGGTGCTGTGGGGCGCATCGATGAGTTCGGGCGAAGGCTTCATGGAGGTCGTGGGCAATCCGTTCGCTACCTTCGGCCTGGAAGGCATCACCACGCCTGATGGCTTGATCAAGGTCGGCTATGCCGCCACCTTCGCTATCATCACGGTAGCCCTCATCAGCGGTGCTATCGCAGACCGCGCCAAGTTCGGCGCCTGGAGCCTCTTCGTTCCCGTTTGGGTCACCCTGGTCTACTGCCCGCTTGCCTACATGGTGTGGGGCGGCGGCCTGTTCGGCCCTGAAGGTGCAATCGGCAAGGCCCTCGGTCCGGCCATTGACTTCGCCGGCGGCACCGTGGTGCACATCAATGCAGGTGTGGCGGCACTCGTCCTGGTCCTCATCATCGGTAACCGCCGCGGCTTCGGCAAGGACCCGAACCACCGTCCGCACAACATCCCGTTCGTCATGCTCGGTGCAGCCATCCTCTGGTTCGGTTGGTTCGGCTTCAACGGTGGTGCAGCAGCCACTGCTGAACAGGCTGGCCTGATCTGGATCAACACCTTGGCAGCCCCCGCCGCGGCCATGATCGCCTGGCTCGTCACAGAACGCATCCGCGATGGCCACCCGACCTCACTGGGTGCAGCGTCCGGCGTGGTCGCCGGCTTGGTCGCCATCACTCCCGCCTGTGCCAACGTCAGCCCGGTGGGCGCCCTTGGACTCGGTGTTGTAGCCGGCGTCGCCTCCGCCCTGGCAGTCGGCCTGAAATTCCGCTGGGGCTTCGATGACTCCCTGGACGTCGTCGGCGTCCACCTCGTCTCCGGCATCATCGGCACTGTGGCGCTTGGTTTCATCGCCCTTCCGGCAGACGGCGTTGGCGGTGGCCTCTTCTACGGTGGCGGTCTTACCCAGCTCTGGGCACAGCTCGCAGCAGCCGGCGTTGCAATTGCCTTCTCGGCAATCATGACGGCCATTATTGCCTTCGCCATCCACAAGACCATGGGCTTCCGGGTCTCCACCGAGCAGGAGAGCGTGGGTGTCGACCTCAGCCTGCACGCCGAGACTGCCTACGAGTTCGGCGTCGGTGGCCACGGCGGAAGCTTCCAGCCGCTGCACGACCTCGTTACGGGCAAGTCTGAAGAGAAAGCTTCCGCAGAAGGCAAGGAGAGTGTCCAGGCATGAAGCTCATTACAGCGATCGTCCGCCCGGAAAAGCTTGAAGCAGTCCGGGAAGGCCTGGAAGCGTACGGGGTCCAGGGTTTGACGGTCAGCGCGGCAAGTGGCTACGGCCGGCAGCGCGGCTACACCGAGGTGTACCGCGGCGCCGAGTACAACGTAGACCTGCTGCCCAAGATCCGCATCGAGGTTCTTGCCACGGACGAGCAGGCAGATGACATTCTTGATGTTCTGATCGCCAGCTCCAACACAGGACGCGCCGGGGACGGCAAGGTCTGGACCGTGGATGTTTATGAAGCAGTTCGAGTTCGGACCGGTGAACGCGGCTCAGCCGCCATCTAGGTTCTGAAACCAGACACGAAAGCGGGCCGGGTACCAGCAAAGGTACCCGGCCCGCTTTCTGCGTTGCCGGTGTGTCGATTCACCCCTGTCTTAATTCACGACGGCGGTGTGCCAGTCCGCCGGTCCGGCGCTACCGGCGTCGTACTCATCCAGGGGGACGCTGTCCTGGCCCCAGGCCCGGAGGACGGGCTCAATGATCCGCCAGCAGTCCTCGGCGGTGTCGCCCCGGACTGAAAGCAGGGGATCGCCGGTGAGCACGCCCTCGAGCACTTCACCGTACGGCAGCATGCCGGGCTCGTTGAGTTCGGCCAGCAAGGTGGCACGGTCCAGAGCGAAAATGTTACCGGGGCCATTCACATCGACGTGGAGCTCGAGGGTGTCCGGCCCGAAGCCGATCCGGAGTTGATTGGGGGAGTCCACGCCGGTGAAGCCCACGGGCAAGTGGGGAACAGGCCGGAAAGTGATGACGGCCTCCTTCCGGCGTTGTCCCATGGCTTTTCCGGAACGGAGGATGAACGGGACACCCTTCCACCGCCAGTTATCGATGTTCACCCGGACTTCGGCGAGGGTCTCGGTGTTGCGGGAAGGGTCGACGCCTTCCTCTTCGGTGTAGTCGGGCACCTTCCGATCTCCGAGGCTCCCCGCCGTATAGCGGGCCCGCCGCGTCGAGTCCTTGTAAGGCGCCTTGACGCTGCTCGCGCGCAAGACCGTCGCCACGGCGTCGCGGAGATCGCGTTCCTCGATGGTTGCCGGTGCATCGATGGCAATGAAAGCCATGATGTGCAGGAGATGGCTCTGGATCATGTCGCGCAGGGCCCCGGCGCCATCGTAGTAGCGGGCTCGTCCTTCGAGGGCGAGGTCCTCATCGAAGACAATTTCCACCTTTTCTACGTGCTCACGGTTCCACACCGGTTCGAGGAACCGGTTGGCAAAGCGGAGGCCAAGGATGTTCAGGACTGTCGCCTTGCCGAGGAAGTGGTCCACGCGGTGGATGTGGTCCTCGGGCACCAGCGTGGCAAGTGTTTCGTTGAGTTCGCGTGCTGATTCCGCGCCGGAGCCGAAGGGTTTTTCCAGCACCAGCCGGGTGCCGGGCGGCAGCTGCTCCCGGCGGAGAACCTCGCAGGCCTTCTGGCTGACGTGCGGCGGCAAGGCGAAATAGATGGCAATGGGCCCCTCCAAGCGCGCCAGGAGGTCTGCCAGGGGACCATCGGCGGTTACATCCACTTGGTGGTACTCCGTGGATTCTGCAGAAGCTGCCAATGCCTTGCGACCGCTTGCATCGGCTGCCTTTGAGGCAGCCGCAAATGCGCCATTAACCCTCTCCTGCCATTGCTCCGGCGTCCAGGGATCGGACCCCGCTCCCACCAGCCGCAATCCTGGCACCCTGCCGGTGGCCAGTAGCCCCGCAAGTCCAGGGAGGAGCAGCCTGCCCGTAAGGTCCCCGGATGCGCCGAGGATGAGCAACGTTTTCACAGTTGTTTTGCTGGTCACTGTGCCAGCATGCCATCTTGCAGGTGCGACTTGGTACCCTAGATAGTCGAGTCCCGTAGTTGAGGCAAATTTGTTGGGGCAAGAATAAGTCAAGACTCTGGCGTGCCGCATTGGCCGCCAATCGCAGACCATCGAAAGAAGTGCACGGCGCGTGTTCAATTCACTCTCTGACCGGTTGACAGCAACCTTCAAGAACCTCCGTGGCAAGGGCCGCCTCTCCGAGGCTGATGTCGATGCCACCGTCCGGGAGATCCGCCGTGCCCTGTTGGACGCGGATGTTGCCGTTTCGGTGGTCCGCGAATTCACCTCGCGCATTCGCGAGCGGGCTCTGGGCGCTGAGGTGTCGGGTGCGCTGAACCCGAGCCAGCAGATCGTCAAGATTGTCAACGAGGAACTCGTGGAGATCCTCGGCGGTGAAACCCGGCGCATCCGCATGGCCAAGACCGGCCCCACCATCATCATGCTTGCCGGCCTCCAGGGCGCCGGCAAGACCACCCTCGCCGGCAAGCTCGCCAAGTGGCTGAAGGCCCAAGGCCACAGCCCCATCCTCGTAGCTTGCGACCTCCAGCGGCCCAACGCCGTGACGCAGCTCCAGGTTGTGGGCCAGCGTGCTGGCGTCCCTGTTTTCGCGCCGCACCCGGGAGCAACCTCGGAGTTGGAGCACCCGGCCGGTGACCCGGTAGCGGTCGCCAGCGCCGGGGTGGCAGAAGCGCGCCAGAAGCTGCACGACGTCGTGATCGTGGATACCGCCGGACGCCTCGGTGTGGACGCCGAGATGATGGACCAGGCACGCCGGATCCGCCAGGCGATTATCCCCAACGAAGTCCTCTTCGTGATCGACTCCATGATCGGCCAGGATGCCGTCAACACGGCCATGGCGTTCGACCACGGCGTTAACTTCACCGGCATCGTGCTGTCCAAGCTCGACGGCGATGCCCGCGGTGGTGCCGCACTTTCGGTTGCGTCCGTGACGGGTAAGCCGGTCATGTTCGCGTCGACCGGTGAGGGACTGGACGACTTCGAACTCTTCCACCCGGACCGTATGGCTTCGCGCATCCTGGACATGGGCGACGTCCTCACCTTGATCGAACAGGCTGAAAAGGCCTGGGACAAGGACGAAGCTGCCCGGATGGCGAAGAAGTTCGCCGACCAGGAAGACTTCACCTTGGATGACTTCCTCGCCCAGATGCAGCAGATCCGCAACATGGGTTCCATGAAGAAGATGCTCATGATGATGCCGGGTGCGCAAAACATCCGCCAGCAACTGGAGAACTTCGACGAACGCGAAATCGACCGTGTCGAGGCGATCGTCAGGTCCATGACTCCGCACGAGCGCGTTGCTCCCAAAATCATCAACGGCTCCCGCCGTGCCCGCATCGCAAAGGGTTCAGGTGTGCACGTCTCGGAGGTCAACGGCCTCCTGGAGCGCTTCGCCCAGGCCCAGAAAATGATGAAGAAGATGGCCCAGGGTGGCATGCCTGGTATGCCGGGCATGCCCGGAATGGGTGGTCCCGGCGGCGGCCGCAAGGGTGGCAAGAACGCTCCCAAGAAAAAAGCGCGCTCCGGTAACCCCGCGAAGGCGGCCCAGGAACTGCGCGACGCCGAGGCCAAGCGGGCCAACGCGGCCTCGGCGGCTCCTACCGGAGCGGCGTTCGGCCAGGGCGCTGCGGACTTCGATCCGTCCACGCTGAACCTCCCCAAGGGCTTCGAGAAATTCCTGGGTAAGTAACCCGAATTTCCATCCCAGCCAATTGACAGTTGACGGGCGTTGTGGGAGCTCATCACGGCGTCAGCTGTCATTTGGCTGGGATGTCAGGCCTCTGGACTAGGGTGAATCCATGCACAAGCAGCGCGTAGTCTTCGTCCACGGACTGGGGAGTTTTGGCGCCTCGGCATGGCCCAGGCAGCACGGTATGGCTCTGTCATATGACGCGCTTTTCCTCCGCCGGCACGGCTTTGATCCCACGGACGAACCCTTGAAATCGGACGTCGCTGCTGACATCGGCATCGTGGTGGCGTCGCTTGAGGATGCAGGTGGCGGCCACATCGTGGCGCATGAGCAGGGCGCAATTTCCGCCATGCTCGCAGCGGTTGACCGGCCGGAGCTGGTGTATTCGCTGACACTCGTTGAGCCAGCCTGTCTGTCCTTGACAGCTGAGCTGCCTGCCACCGCATACCATCGTTCGCTCATGGAGCCACTGTTTGCGGTGCGGGACCAGCTCAACGACGCCGACTATCAACGCGAGTACTTCAGGCGCGCATTCTCAGCCGAAGCGAGCGGCCTGGACACGCTGGAAGCGCGCCGTTCCGCGCGTCGCCTCCGGCTTCAGGCGCCCCCGTGGGAGGCGCCCCTGCACATCGTCCCTGGCGTACCTACTCTCGTCCTTACAGGCGGCTGGGAGCCATTGTATGAAGAAATTGCCGGGTACCTGCAGGAAACCGGCGCCCTCCGACGCGTAGCAGCGGGAGGGCACCGGCCTCAGGACTCGGTTGATGGAGACCGGATTATCCGCTCCTTTGTAGCCGACGTCGTCCGGACGAGGTCAGTTAAGGTTTCCTGACGCTCCCGCCGCTTGGGTGGAGGGAACCTGCAGCTCCGGCAGGTAGACCTTGCCGCCTGACGCCAGGAACTCTTCGCTCTTCTCCCGCATCCCGCTGTACATTTCCGCAATGGCTGCCTGCGACTCCGCTGATCCGTATTCGTCGCGGATGTCCTGGCTGATGCGCATGGAACAGAATTTGGGTCCGCACATCGAGCAGAAGTGGGCTGTCTTCGCCGGTTCCGCAGGCAGTGTTTCGTCGTGGAATGCCTCTGCAGTGACAGGGTCCAGGGAAAGTGCGAACTGGTCGCGCCAACGGAATTCGAAGCGGGCCTTGGAGAGGGCGTCGTCGCGTTCGTTCGCTCCAGGGTGGCCCTTGGCGAGGTCAGCGGCGTGCGCCGCGATCTTGTACGTGATGACGCCGGTCTTGACGTCGTCCTTGTTCGGCAGTCCGAGGTGCTCTTTCGGCGTCACGTAGCAGAGCATGGCGGTACCGTAGCGGGCGATTTCCGTGGCGCCGATGGCTGAAGTGATGTGGTCGTAGCCGGGGGCGACATCGGTGACCAGGGGACCCAGGGTGTAGAACGGTGCACCCTTGCAGAGTTCCTGTTGGCGCTCCACGTTCTCCCGGACCAGATGGAACGGTACGTGGCCCGGTCCTTCGACCATCACCTGGACGTCGAACTCCCATGCCCGCTGCGTCAGTTCGGCGAGGGTGTCCAGCTCGGCGAACTGGGCAGCATCGTTGGCATCCGCCGTGGCGCCCGGGCGCAGCCCGTCACCGAGGGAGAACGCGACATCGTACTTGGCGAAGATTTCGCACAGCTCATCGAAGTGCGTGTAGAGGAAGTTTTCCTGGTGGTGCGCCAGGCACCAACCCGCCATGATCGAGCCGCCGCGGGACACGATGCCGGTGACGCGGTTGGCTGTCAGCGGCACATACCGAAGCAGCACGCCTGCATGGATGGTCATGTAGTCAACACCCTGCTCGCACTGCTCGATCACGGTGTCGCGGAAGATCTCCCACGTGAGCTTGTTGGCTTCGCCGTTGACCTTTTCAAGGGCTTGGTAGATCGGGACAGTGCCGATGGGCACCGGGGAGTTGCGGATGATCCACTCACGGGTGGTGTGGATGTCATCTCCGGTGGAGAGGTCCATGACGGTGTCGGCGCCCCATTGCGTGGCCCACTGCAGCTTGTCTACTTCTTCGGCAATGGAGCTCGTGACCGCGGAGTTGCCGATGTTGGCATTGATCTTGACCAGGAATGCCTTGCCGATGATCATCGGCTCGGATTCAGGGTGGTTGATGTTGTTGGGGATGATGGCCCGGCCTGCGGCGACTTCACTCCTGACGAGTTCAACATCGCAGTTCTCACGCAACGCCACGAACTGCATTTCAGGCGTAATGATGCCTTGCTTGGCGTAGTGCATCTGCGTGACGGTCTTGCCCTCGACGGCGCGGCGGGGCACCGGCTGAGCGCCCTTCCACTCTGCCGACGCTGCGCCGCGGCGGACAGCCGACTTGCCGTCGTCGAGCAGGTTCCGTTCGCGGCCCGAGTAGGCTTCCGTGTCGCCGCGGCCCTCGATCCATGCGGCCCGGAAGGGCTCCAGGCCCACTACGGGATCACTGCCCGGCCCCGCGGTTCGGTACACCTGCAGCGGAGCGTTTGCTTCGCCGTTGGGGGACGGTTCAAGCGCGATCTCCGTGACGGGGACGCGAATGCCATTCGCGGGGTCTTCCAGCCAAGCCAGCGAATGGGATTTCAGCGACTGTGTGACGCTTCCCGCCGCATTTTCGCTGGTACTGGCCTGGCTTTGGGCAGGGCTGTGCTGTGTTTCGGTGGTGCTCAAGGATTACTCACTTCCTTCGCCGGCATTACCCGGACAGGTTCAACGGTCGCAGACTGCGTCAGTCCGATCTCAGCCCCTGCAAGGGCCCCCGTGTGGTCGTAGACGAAGCTACCACAGCCCGCGGCCTGCACCCCAGTCATATCCGAAAACGTCGAGCCCGAAGCTACGGGGCCCACTAGGCTTTTTGCCATGCAGAACATCATCGAATTCAGCGGACCTGTGCTTGTGGCAGGAGACGACCAACGGCACGGGTTGTGGTCCGTCGATGGCAGGCTGACCTTCCAACGTCCCGCCGCACCGCCCGATTCCGTGCTGGATGGATGGGTCCTTCCCGGTTTTGTTGACGCCCATTGCCATATTGGACTTGGCGTTGGTGGGACGGTAGATGAGCAGACTACGCTTGCCCAGGCGCAGGCGGACCTTAAGGCCGGCACGTTGCTGATCCGCGATGCTGGGTCGCCCAGCGACACGCGATGGGTCCAGCAGCGCCAGGACCTGCCCCGACTCATCAGGGCAGGCCGCCACATCGCACGCAGCCGCCGGTACTTGCGCGGCTTGGGCCATGAAGTCGAGCCGGACGAGCTTGTGGAGACGGTCCGCAAGGAAGCCCGTGACGGAGACGGGTGGGTGAAGATCGTCGGCGACTGGATCGACCGCGACGCCGGTGACCTTGCAGTTTCCTTTCCCGCGGACCTGGTCCGGGATGCCATCGCCGCCGCCCATGACGAAGGTGCCCGGGTGACGGCCCACTGTTTCGCTGAAGACACCATTGACGACATGCTCGACGCCGATATTGATTGCATTGAACACGCCACCGGCCTCTTGCCCCGGCACATTCCCCGTCTCGTGGAGCAGTCCGTGCCGATTGTTCCTACGTTGGTCAACATTGCGACTTTTCCGGAGATCGCCGCCCAAGCTGCCCCAAAGTTTCCTGGGTACGCCGACCACATGACGCGTCTGTGGGAACGACGCCGTGAACGGGTGTTGGAGGCTTTTGAAGCCGGCGTGACGATTTTTGCGGGAACGGATGCCGGCAGCGTGATCGAGCACGGCCGTATAGCGGATGAGATGCAGGAACTGCACGACGCCGGCCTGCCGCCAACCGCTGTCCTCGACGCTGCGTGCTGGGGCGCACGAAAGTGGCTGGGAGCTGAGGGTATCAGCGAAGGTGCCAGTGCCGACGTCGTGGTCTGCCGTGAGGATCCTCGCCAGAGGATCGGCACTGTCGGGAGCCTGAATCATGTTGTCCTGCGAGGAAACGTCGTCCGCTAGGAATAAATTGAAGCTTCAAGTAATTTAGATAGGTAGAACGTGCCGAAGGGCGGCCACCTATAAACCGGGAGCTTCACATGACCACAGCATCAAGCCAGGACCTCCTTCCTGCCGAACTCACCATGGGCACCGTCATGCTCAAGGTTGGCGACATGAAGCTCATGAGCGACTACTACCAAAGGGCCCTGGGCCTTGAGGTAGTTGCCGAGCAGGATGGCGGACTTTACCTGGGGCGGCTGGGGAAGCCGGTGGTTCACCTCGCACCCGCCGCCGGACTGCAGATTCCGGGTCGCGGCGAAGCGGGACTTTTCCATACGGCCATCCTTTTCCAGGACCAGCCGTCCCTGGCGGCCACTATCGCCACGGCCGCCGAATATGAACCCCGCGCGTTTGTGGGCAGCGCCGACCATCTGGTGAGTGAAGCGTTCTATTTCACTGATCCCGAAGGTAATGGGATTGAGCTCTATTACGACAAGCCGCGCGAAGTCTGGCAGTGGGACGGGAAAAATGTGGTGATGGACAATGTTGCCCTGCCGCCCCAGCGCTTCCTTCAACAGCACTTGAGTGAGGCCGCCGTGACTGGCCAGCGGGAAGCCGCTGCCGGCGTCGGGCACGTGCACCTTCAAGTAGGTGACGTGCAGACTGCCCAGGATTTTTACGTGGACACCCTGGGTTTCGAAAGGACCGCGGGCTGGCATGGGCAGGCGTTGTTCGTTTCCGCCGGCGGATACCACCACCACATGGCGATGAACGTGTGGAACAGCCGCGGGGCCGGGCCCCGCAGGGACACCCTTGGCTTGGGCGAAGTCCTGATCGAGGTGCCGACCAGCGACGACGTCGCCGCACTGGCTGACCGGCTGAAAGTTGCGTCCGTGGCCAACCATCACACGGGCCTGGAGTTGCAATTTGAAGACCCCTGGCGCAACAGGCTGCGCGTCGCCGTGCGCTAAGTTGCCTCGCGCTGCTTTCGAGTGCGGTGGCCCGGACTGCACTAGGCTGGGCTTTGGTGGTATTCGTTCTTTTTGGGCCGTTGCCGCCGCCCCGTCAGCACGAAGGAATGAGAGTACTCTCCATGGGCTTTGCCGAAATTTTTGTAGCCACCCACGATGAAGCACTCAAGAGGGCCGCTGCCTTGGACCGGGGCGCCGATGTTACGGGACCTGCCGTCAGGATTGATGGCATCACCGACTTTGAGGTCGAGCAGCTGGGAGACCTTGCTGGCCAGGCCGTCCACGCTGCCGGTGCCGATTATGAGCTGGCTCTGGTTGATGTCACCAGCGATGCCCTCCTCGGCGTTCCCGAGGCCATGGTGCGGGCGCTTGCCGAACTTCTTACCTATGAAAGCGAAGGCGACGGAAACGTTCTCGACGACGTCGCCGCGGCCTGGGCTGCGCAGGAGGACATGCCTTTTGGTGCGGATGAATCGCGTCAGTACGTCCAGCAGTTGGCCGCTTTGGCAACTGACGTTGAAAAGGCGGAACGTTCAGGGCTCTACGTCTGGTCCGTCTGACCCTTGGTACGTTCCGGACCGCGCTGACAATCAAGAAACAGTGCCCGGAGTGGCGTAAGTCGTAATTACTTCCGGCATCTGGCACAATGGTCAGGTACTTGATTGGCGCGGCCCCTCTCTCCGTGCCCAAATCTTGTCCTTTTGGAACCCCCAAGTATGGCCCGCCCCACGGGTGCAGAACGTCGGGTTCAACCCCGTTTCAGAAACAGGAGTGACCACAAAAGTGGCCGTAAAGATTCGCCTTAAGCGCTTCGGTAAGATGCGCGCACCGTACTACCGCATTGTCGTCATGGATGCCCGCGCCAAGCGCGATGGCCGCGCCATTGAAGAAATCGGTAAGTACCACCCCACCGAAGAGCCGTCGTACATCGAGGTCGCCTCCGAGCGCGCCCAGTACTGGCTTTCCGTTGGCGCCCAGCCGACCGAGCAGGTTGCCGCGATCCTCAAGATCACCGGTGACTGGCAGAAGTTCAAGGGCCTGCCGGGCCAGGAAGGCACCCTGAAGACCAAAGCTCCGAAGGAAGCCTTCGTAGCCCCGGAGAAGGGTTCCGTCATCATCCCGGAAGCCATCACCAAGAAGGCCAAGAAGGACGAAGCCGAAGCTCCGGCCGAGGCTGAAGCAGAGACCACCGAGGCTGAGTAAGTTGCTGGCAGAAGCGCTCGAACACCTGGTCCGTGGGATCGTTGACAGCCCTGAGGATGTCAAGGTCAGTGCCAAGAACAACCGCCGCGGGGAATCCCTCGAGGTGCGTGTTCACCAGGAGGACCTCGGACGGGTGATCGGCCGTCAGGGACGCACCGCACGCGCATTGCGCACTGTGGTTGCGGCCTTGGCAGGTGGCGAGCAGGTCAGGGTCGACGTCGTCGACACCGATCGCCGCCGGTAACGCGCTCAGCAATACTTGCCTTAGATCCGGCCCCTTCACCGAATATGGTGGAGGGGCCGGATTGCTTTATCGATCATTTCATTCCGTAGCTGCCCGGCAGCGCGGGCACAACGAGAATTCAGAGGAACCCATGCAGCTCCAGGTGGCCCGGATCGGCAAACCCCATGGCATCCGCGGCGAGGTGACGGTCCAAGTGCTTACCGACGCCCCCTCAGAGCGTTTCGTCGCCGGAACCGAGTTCGTTGTGGAGCCGGCCGCTGCTGGCCCGCTGACCATCCGAAGTGCCCGGTGGAACAAGGACATCCTCCTGCTCGGCTTCGAAGAGATTGCTGACCGCAACGCCGCCGAAGCCATTCGTGGTGCGAAGCTTTTCATCGAAACCGAAGAACTCGACGACGAAGACGACGAAGGCTGGTACGAGCACGAACTCGTTGGCCTGGAAGCGCGCGTTGGCACACAGGTTGTGGGCAAAGTTGCCGCGCTGACCACACTGCCGGTTCAGGACCTGTTGACGGTCAAGACGGAGGAAGGAAAGGAAATCCTCGTTCCCTTCGTCGACGAAATCGTTCCCGAGGTCAACATTGAGGAGGGGTTCATCCTCATCACTCCGCCTGCCGGGCTCTTCGAAATCAACGATGACACAGCAGGGGAGTCCGGGGACGGCGCCGGAGATGATGCCTGAATGAGGATCGATGTTGTCAGCATTTTCCCTGAGTACCTTGCTCCGCTTGAACTTTCGTTGATAGGCAAGGCCCGCCAGGATGGGCTGCTGGAACTTAACGTCCACGACCTCCGTACCTTCACCACTGACAAGCACCGGACCGTGGACGACACCCCTTATGGTGGCGGCGCCGGTATGGTCATGAAACCCGAGCCGTGGGCACAGGCGCTCGAATCGGTTGCCGGCGTTCGTGAGGGCGCTAAACCTGTCCTGATTGTTCCTTCGCCGGCGGGGGAGAGGTTTACCCAGGCGCTTGCCTACGAGCTCGCAGAAGAGGAACAGCTCGTCTTTGCCTGCGGACGCTACGAGGGGATTGATGAGCGTGTCATCGACTGGGCCCACGAGCACTTCACGGTGCGGCCTGTCAGCCTTGGCGACTACGTCCTCAACGGCGGCGAGGTTGCTGTCCTGGCCATGGTTGAAGCAATCGGCCGCTTGCTCCCAGGCGTTGTAGGCAACCCCGAATCCCTTATTGAAGAGTCCCACTCAGACGGGCTCCTGGAATATCCCGTATATACCAAACCATCCTCGTGGCGGGACCACGAAGTGCCGCCGGTCCTGCTCAGCGGCAACCATGGGAAGATCGCGCAGTGGCGGCGCCATGAACAGTTCCGCCGCACTGCCGAGCGCCGTCCGGATCTCCTTGAACACTTCGACGCCGGTCAGTTGAGTCGCGCGGACCGCAACGCCCTTGCGGACCTGGGCTACGACGTCGTGGAGGGGCGCCTGCGCAGCCGTCCCGGGCACGAAGCACAATAACTGTGCGCGAATCTGCACAATTGGCCGGATGCTGCGGCGTGTGGCAGAATTAACCCTTGTGTCTGCTGGGCTAGCACCTGCCACAGGGGGAGCGTAGCCAACAGCCGGACAACCCGGTGCCGCCAAACAGTGGCGGGAACCGGACACTAAGAAACTTCGGCGGAGATTTCCGGCTGGCTTTGGTGCCGCGGGCTTGTCTGCCGTAACCCAAAGTGAATGACCTGTGGCGTTCACCAGGAGTGGATCAATGCATATCCTCGATAGCGTAGATGCAGCCTCGCTGCGTAACGATGTTCCTGAGTTCCGCGCGGGTGACACCCTCAAGGTTCACGTCAACATCATCGAAGGCAAGAACTCCCGTATCCAGGTATTCCAGGGCTTCGTCCTGGGCCGCCAGGGTGACGGCGTTCGCGAAACCTTCACCGTGCGCAAGGTTTCCTTCGGTGTCGGCGTAGAGCGTACCTTCCCGGTGCACTCCCCGATCATCGACAAGATCGAGGTCGTCACCAAGGGTGACGTCCGTCGTGCCAAGCTTTACTACATGCGCGCACTGCGCGGTAAGGCTGCGAAGATCAAGGAAAAGCGCGACTTCGCCAAGTAAGTCCACCGACTTACGCAACGGGTCCAGGATTCGTGCCCGGTTCGTTCCGGAGCAATCCGCAACGCAACAGGGATACGAGTCATGGACACAGCCGAACGCCAGCCCCGGAAACAGGGCTGGCGTTTTGCTTTGCTGGCATTGGTCCTTGCCGTCGCAATCAGCGGGTTGATCCGCTCCCTGTGGATCGACGTCTACTACATTCCTTCCGAGTCCATGGAGCCGTTGCTCGGCACCGGGGATAGGATCCTGGTTTCACGCACAGCATTCACCACGGATCCCATCAAGCGCGGGGACGTCGTTGTCTTTGATGGGCGTGGATCGTTTGCCCCGCTCAGCAGCGGTAAGGGTCCATTTGTTGACGCGGCTGCAGCTATGAGCCAGTGGCTCGGGCTTACGGGTAGCGACACCACGTACGTGAAGCGGGTCATTGGTGTTCCGGGTGACCACGTTCAGTGCTGCTCCGCCGATGGGCGCCTCACAGTGAACAGTCAGGTACTTGAGGAACCCTATATTTACCCCGGCGATGAACCCAGCACACAGAAGTTCGACGTCGTGGTCCCCGCGGGACGGCTCTGGCTGATGGGCGACCACCGATCCCGCTCTGCTGATTCCCGAGGATTGCTGGGAGCGCCCGGTGGAGGAATGGTCCCGCTGGACCGGGTGATCGGCAGACCGGTCCAGATCATCTGGCCCCTTGATAGATTTGCAGAAGTGCCTCGCACCACGCAGGCCGAACCATCAAAGAACGGACAATAAATGCCGGACAGAGTTCCCGAGAATCCCGAGCCGCACGACGACGACGTGCGGCTCTCGGACGGGACGGCTGGCGTCGCCGGTGTGGCTGAGCCCCGCCCGGTCGATGACACTGCTGACGCTACCGGCAACAAAGCGGACGAGGGCGATAAGCCCCGCAGGAACCCTGTCCTTGGCTGGTTGAAGGAAATCGTCACGGTCGTGGCGATTGCCGTGGTGCTCTCCTTCCTTATCAAGACATTCCTTTTCCGGGCGTTCTACATTCCATCTGAATCGATGGAAAGCACCTTGGACGTGAATGACCGCATCTTCATCAACCTGCTGGTGCCGGAGCCCTTCGCCTTGGAACGCGGCGACGTAGTGGTCTTCAAGGATTCGCAGGGATGGCTTCCGGCAGTTCTGAAAAAACCGGCCGGCCCTCTTGACTGGGTAGGCGACACCTTGGAATTCGTTGGCTTGGCGGCCGACGACAATGAACAGCATCTGGTCAAGCGGGTTATCGGGCTCCCGGGTGACCACGTTTCCTGCTGTGACGCGCAAGGTCGCCTCAGTATCAATGGTGTTCCCGTGGACGAAACGTACATCAACCCCTCGGAAGTACCGCAGCCCAACCCGTTCGACATCATCGTTCCAGAGGGCAAAGTCTGGGTCATGGGAGACAACCGCAACCACTCGGCCGATTCCCGGGCGCACCAGGAAGTCAATGGTGGTTTCATTAATATCGAGGACGTCGAAGGCAAAGCCACGGTCATAGCCTGGCCCGTCAAACGGTGGACTGTGCTGGACAATTACCCTGATGTCTTCAAGAACGTTCCCGCGGGCACTTCAGGAAAGTAACAGCCATGGCAAGCACCCGGCTGAAGACCAAGGCACCGACCGAAATTCCGACCCTTGACGTCGAGCGTTCCTTCCTGTCTCCCCGCGTGCGGTTGCTGGCCGGCGTGGACGAGGTTGGCAGGGGTGCACTGGCTGGCCCTGTGAGTGTGGGAATCGCCGTGGTCAACCTCGAGGACCACGCCCTACTGGCCGATGTCCGGGACAGCAAGTTGCTTAAGCCCGAGGACCGCGACCGGTTGGAGCCTCTGGTCCGGGACTGGGCCGTAGCATCTGCAGTTGGCCATGCGTCCGCCCGGGAAATCGATGACGTCGGTATCATAGCGGCCCTGCGCCTGGCGGGAACGCGGGCATGGTTTGAGATCCTCGCCGGTGGCGTCACGCCTGATGTGGTGTTGTTGGATGGCAGCCACAATTGGCTCTCTCCGGAAGTTCAAGCGTCACTGTTCGACACCGCGTCCACGGGACCTTGGTGTGAAGCTCCCGTCCATACGAGGGTGAAAGCGGATATGAGCTGCCTGAGCGTGGCCGCTGCCAGTGTCCTGGCCAAAGTAGCCCGCGACCGCATCATGGTGGATCTGCACTCTGAAGTACCTGCCTACGGCTGGAACGAAAACAAGGGTTACGCCACCGCAGCGCACCGCGAAGTGATCAGGCTGCAGGGTCCCAGTCCCTACCACCGGACAAGCTGGAACCTGACTGGACCAGATGTGTCCTAAAGGCTTGCTACGCAGCGTCTGTCCTACGGATGGCGTCCGGTGCGCGGCAGATGGTGCAAGATGGAACTATGAGCGCCGAGGACCTTGAGAACTATGAAACCGACATGGAGCTGCAGCTCTACCGCGAATACCGGGACGTTGTCGGTTTGTTCAGCTACGTTGTCGAAACTGAGCGGCGTTTCTACTTGGCCAACCATGTTGATTTACAAGCCCGCAGTGCAGACGGCGAAGTCTATTTTGATTTGACCTTGCAGGATGCCTGGGTTTGGGACGTCTACCGTTCAGCCCGCTTCGTGAAAAATGTCCGGGTCATTACCTTCAAGGACGTCAACGTCGAGGAACTGCCGCGCAACGAGGATCTTGCGTTGCCCAAGGACGGTGGCCTCGGAGACCTGGGCGATCTCGGAAACTAGCCCCGCATCCGCGCTTAACTCTTCCTCCACAAGACGGTGATGTGACGGGTTTACCCACATAGCGCCAGGACTGTCTGTCACCGGCCGCTGCCAGCGATAAAGCTGGGTAGCGGAGGTGGTGCTCATGAGGGCAAAAGACATTCTTGGCCGTAACGGCGAGGCTTTGGCGGCAGGATTCCTGGAAGGCCAGGGCATGCGGATCGTCGATCGAAATTGGCGGTGCGCCGACGGTGAAATCGACATCGTGGCGCTGGAGGGTGACACCCTGGTGGTCGCGGAGGTTAAGACCCGCAGCAGCCTGGATTACGGACATCCCTTTGAAGCAGTAGGTCCAGCCAAGCTGGCACGGTTGCACCGGCTCGCGGCGTCGTGGTGCCGTGAGCATGAACTGAATGCTCCGCGAAGACGTGTAGATGTGGTGTCAGTCATCCATAACGGCATTGGGGATCCCCAAATGGAACACCTGAGGGGTGTTGGCTGATGGGGGTGGGGCGCAGCTACTGCATTGCCTTGGTGGGACTTAACGGTTACATCGTGGAGGTAGAAGCCGATATCGGACAGACCCTTCCCGCATTCGTGATTCTGGGACTACCTGATGCCGCACTAAACGAAGCCAAAGAACGGATACGCTCCGCGGCACAAAACTCGGGAATTCCCTTGAGCCGGCGGAAGATCACGGCCAACCTCATTCCGGCATCCTTGCCCAAGCGGGGTTCGGGTTTTGACCTGGCCATCACCATGGCTGTTCTCCGTGCTGCGGAGGACATTCGATCCATCGATGGAACGGTATTCATAGCTGAGCTCGGTTTGGATGGCCGGTTGCGGCCAGTGAGGGGCATCCTTCCTGCAGTCATGGCCGCTGTGCAGGCAGGATATCCGGAGATTGTGGTCGCCGAAGCAAACGTCGCTGAGGCAACGCTGGTACCGGGGGCACAAGTCAGGGGATACCGGACCCTCGCCCGGCTTGCGTACGATTTTGGTGCGGACCCGAAAGACCTGGCCCTGGACTACGACCCGACCGGCAGTGATCCGGAGGATGGGAACGATGACGCCATGGGCATCGTGCCTGATCTTTCCGACGTTTCCGGGCAATCTGATGCCCGGCGTGCGCTGGAGGTCGCTGCCGCCGGTAGCCACCATATGCTCCTGACCGGTCCACCGGGTGCGGGTAAGACGATGCTTGCAGAGCGTCTGCCGGGACTCTTACCTGATCTGGAGGACAAGGCAGCAATGGAGGTTACTGCCATTCACTCCCTGGCAGCGGTCCGCTCATCTACAGGCACGTTGCTTCGGAGGCCGCCGTTCGAGAATCCCCACCACAGCGCCACTGCAGCTGCCATCATCGGAGGCGGCTCGGGACTTCCCCGCCCCGGTGCTGCCTCCCGGGCACACCGAGGGGTCCTCTTCCTTGACGAGGCTCCAGAATATGAACGGCGCGTCCTGGATGCCCTGCGCCAGCCCCTGGAGAGCGGCGAACTGGTGATTCACCGTTCGGCAGGAACAGCGGCTTACCCTGCGAGGTTCCAATTGGTGCTGGCAGCCAATCCTTGCCCCTGCGGCAAAGCCTCGGGCAAGGGGATGGACTGCACATGCACGGCACTCATGCGCAGGCGGTACTTCGGGCGCATATCGGGTCCCCTCTTGGATCGCGTCGACATACAACTCCAGGTGGAGCGCGTCTCCCTTGCTGACTTTGGACAGTCCGGCACGGAAGAGGGCACGGACGCTGTCGCAGGGCGCGTACTTGCTGCGAGGCAGAGGCAAGCCGAACGTCTGGGGGCGTTCGGCATCGAGACCAACTCGCAAGTGCCGGGACGCACCCTGCGCGGGGAACTGAGGCTGGCACCTGGCACCACCCGCATCCTGGACACGGCCCTGGAACGAGGCATTCTCACGGCCCGCGGCTATGACCGCGTTCTCCGATTGGCCTGGACGCTGGCAGACCTGGACCATAGCAACATTCCCTCCGCAGACCACATCGGACAAGCGCTCGGCCTCCGGCAAGCGACGGCAACGGCATGAAGGACAACGTGATGAAGGAAGGCACAGGCGCAAGGGTGCTGGGAACGCAGGAAAAGGAAAAGATTGCGCGGGCAGCGTTGGCCCGTCTGATGGAACCGCAGGATTCCGTGGGACTCGCATTGGTTCATGCAGTTGGAGCAGTTGACGCGCTGGGTATCGCGACGGGCGAACTCGCTGCCGGCCCAGGCCTTGAACAGGAGATCTCCGCCTTGCTGGCGGAAAGCGGAGGGTCGGCATCCTGGGCGGGGCTCGCGGACAGCAAGCGGCGCTGGGCTCCGCGTGTCCCGGACCTCGCGCCGGACCGCGACCTGGAGACGATGAAGAGACTCGGTGGCCGCCTGATTGTTCCGGGTGACGAGCTATGGCCTGGGCAGTTGTCGGACCTCGGCCTGCAGGAGCCGCTGTGCCTGTGGTGGCGGGGACACGAGCAACCCCTTCCGCCAGCCCGGCAGACCATCGCATTGGTGGGGTCCAGGGACAGCACAAGCTATGGAGCGTCGGTTACGGGGGATCTTGCCTACGGTTTGGCCCAACGCGGCTACTGCGTAGTTTCCGGGGGCGCCTACGGCATTGACGCCCACGCCCATCGTGGGGCCCTCCGTGGCGGGGTCGCAACCGTACCAACCATTGCGGTCATGGCAGGGGGCGTGGACCGCTTCTATCCATCCGGAAACGAGGACCTTCTTCGTGCCGTGGCCAACCAAGGTGCCGTGATTTCCGAGGTACCACCCGGCTCTGCCCCGACACGGTATCGATTCCTGCAGCGAAACCGCCTCATCGCTGCGCTGGCATCTGTCACGGTGGTGGTCGAAGCCCGGTGGCGCTCAGGCGCACTCAACACAGCCCATCATGCTGAGGGCATAGGAAGGGTAGTGGCAGCTGTTCCCGGATCCATTCACAGTGCGAACTCGGCTGGTTGCCACCGGCTGCTTCGGGATGGTGGGGCGATCTGCGTGACGGACGTCGGAGAAATAGCTGAACTGGCCGGTCAGAACGGCGAGATGATGGTCACTGACAAAGATTCGGCGGCAGCACCCCATGATGGTTTGTCCTTGGAAGACCTGATTCTCCTGGACGCCTTGCCGCTTCGATCAGTGAGCTCCGTGGAAAAACTCACGGTAGTTGCCGGCCTCAGCCCGGACTCTGTGCGTGCCGGCCTGGGGCGCTTGGGACTTCTAGGACTGGCATCCTCTGAACGGGGGGCCTGGAAGCGAACCAAGAATGCCTGAGGCGGGCAGGTAGCGAAGCATGTTGATGCACCCGGACGGTGCATGTTGCTGGCAAAGTGGAAGGGTGGACGCAGAATCATTGCCGGCATCGCTGGAGAGCGCCGTGGAGGGCTTCGAACGCTATCTCCGCGGTGAGCGCGCGAGATCGGCACATACAGTCCGCGCGTATATGGCAGATGTGCATAGCCTTCTCGGATTCGCCGTCCAGGAGGGCATGCGCAATCTCGATCAATTGGAGCTGGGTTCCCTCCGTCGCTGGCTAGGGGCGCAAAGTGAAGCAGGGATGGCCCGGTCCACTCTCGCCCGCCGTGCCGCTACCGCCAGGTCGTTTACGCGGTGGGCCCTGAGGGAGGAACTGATCGCCACGGATCCTGCCATTCGCCTGCAAGCGCCCAAACGGGAGAAGTCGTTGCCGGGAGTCCTCCAGCAGCAGCAAATTGCCAGGCTGGTAGATAGCCTGGATACCGCCGCGGCGGATGGAGGTCCACTGGCCCTCCGGGACCGTGCCATGGTGGAACTGCTGTACGCGTCGGGTGTGCGCGTCGGGGAGCTTGCCGGGCTGGACATCGATGATGTGGATCCGGATCGAAGGACCCTCCGTGTCATTGGCAAGGGAAACAAGGAGCGGACCGTTCCGTTCGGAGTTCCGGCTGCCGCTGCCGTCAAAGACTGGTTACGCCGGGGACGGCCGACGCTGGTAAATGCAACGAGCGGGCCAGCCCTGTTCGTGGGCGTGAGGGGAAACCGCGTTGACCCACGCCAAGTCCGTGCAGTTGTGGCCGCCTTGCTGCAAGCCCTTGGCGACACCGCTGCAACCGGGCCCCACGCATTGAGGCATAGTGCCGCCACCCACTTGCTCGATGGTGGGGCCGACCTTCGGGCGGTGCAGGAAATTCTTGGCCACAGCAGCCTCGCCACTACCCAGATATACACCCATGTTTCCGTGGACAGGCTTCGGAAGAGTTACCAGCAAGCCCATCCTCGCGCCTGAAGATGACGGCCAGGGAGTTGCACTGGCGGAAAAGGGAAGGGTACGGCAAAATGAAAGCACCACCGCCGAACCTTCAATTTAGGGTTGAGGGTTCGTTTCGTGCCAGAATCAAAGAGTCTTAGCTAATTGAATAGCCTGTAGGGTCCATAAGAATGACAGGGCCGGGCAGCAACAGCAAACATCCGTGGCAGAGGTCGTTGGGGAAGACGTACCTACAGCTATGGAGGATGGAATGTCTGTTGCAACAACCCGCGGTGTCCTGTTCGTGCACTCGGCCCCTACGGCACTGTGCCCGCACGTTGAGTGGGCTATCGGATCGGTCGTGGACAAGCGGACCGATCTTGAGTGGACCCCTCAGCCAGCTGCGCCCGGAATGTTTCGGGCTGAATTGTCCTGGACCGGCACGCCCGGCACCGGGGCCCTGTTGGCGTCCGCTCTTCGGGGCTGGGCGCATTTGCGGTATGAGGTCACTGAAGAACCGAGCCAAGGCGTGGACGGGGCCCGCTGGTCGCATACCCCTGAGCTCGGCATTTTCCATGCGGTCACAGACGTGCATGGAAACATCATGGTGAGTGAGGACCGCATCCGCTATGCCTATGAGTCAGGAGCGGGAGACCCTTCGGCCGTTTACCACGAACTGTCGTTGGCCCTGGGTGAGGCCTGGGACGAGGAGCTGGAGCCCTTCCGCCACGCAGCTGAAGGCGCTCCGGTCCGGTGGCTGCACCAAGTTGGTTAGCTGTACGTAGAACCACACCCCATAGCAATGAAGAGGGCCCCACCTGGTGGTGGGGCCCTCTTCACGTCTCAATGAGGCAAAGCCCGTCTTAGACGTTGCGCACCGCGATGACGGCGTTGTGTCCGCCAAATCCGAACGAGTTGCTCAGCGCGACGATGTCACCTGCGGGCAAGTCACGAGCGGAGGTCACGACGTCGAGCGGGATCTCGGGATCCTGGTTCTCAAGGTTGATTGTGACCGGTGCCTTGCGCTCATAGACAGCCAAGACGGTGAGGACGGCTTCTACAGCCCCGGAGGCACCCAGGAGGTGGCCCATCTGGGATTTGGTGGCAGAGACCGCAACGTTGTCCACGTGGGTCCCCAGGGCGGCACGCAGGGCCGTGTACTCGGGCTTGTCGCCAACCGGGGTGGAGGTGGCGTGGGCATTGACGTGGACTACGTCTTCGGCCTGGATCCGGCCGTCGAACATCGCGGCCTTCAGTGCGCGCGTGGCACCAAGGCCTTCGGGATCGGGGGCCGTGATGTGGTAGGCGTCAGCCGTTACCGAGGTTCCGGCAAGCTCAGCGTAGATGCGCGCGCCGCGGGCGATCGCATGCTCTTCTGCTTCGAGTACCAGCGCGCCGGCACCCTCACCCATGACAAAGCCATCGCGGTCTACGTCGTAGGGCCGGGAAGCACGCTCGGGCTCGTCATTGCGGCGTGAGAGCGCCTGCATGGACGAGAAGGCTGCCAAGGGCATCGGGTGGATAGCGGCTTCGGCTCCACCGCACATGACGACGTCGGCCTTGCCGGAACGGATCAGGTCCAAGCCAAGGTGCAGGGCCTCGGTACCGGATGCGCAAGCGGAAACAGGGGTATGCGCTCCGGCGCGGGCGCCCAAGTCAAGGCTGACGGCAGCGGCCACGCCATTAGGCATGAGCATTGGAACGGTCATGGGCAGGACGCGGCGCGGACCCTTCTCCCTGAGCGTGTCCCATGCATCAAGGAGCGTCCATACGCCGCCGATGCCCGTGGCAAAAGCCACCGCCAGGCGGTCGTGGTCGATGTCCTCGATGCCTGAGTCAGCCCATGCTTCCCGGGCAGCGATGACGCCAAACTGCGTGGACGGATCCATGCGCTTGGCTTCTACCCGGCTCAGGACTTCCAGGGCGGGCGTCGAGCACCTGGCCGCAAAGTGGACGGGGAGGTCGTACTTAGCCACCCACTCGTCTTCGAGCGTGCGGGCACCTGAGACCCCTTTCAGCGCGTTCTGCCACATTGTGGGGACGTCGCCGCCGATGGGAGTGGTGGCCCCCAGACCGGTTATGACTACTTTGCGTGCCATGCGATCACTCTCTGTCGGATCAGCCGTCCCCTCTGCGGATTTGCGGGGGGCGGCAGGAAAAACTTTGGGCGTTACTGCGGCTGTGCCGGGCCAGGATTAAGCATCCTGGCCCGGCACAGCTGGTACCAGGCTTAGGCCTGGGCGTTTGCGATGAAGCTGACGGCGTCGCCGACGGTCTTGAGGTTCTTGACCTCTTCGTCAGGGATGCGCACGCCGAACTTCTCTTCGGCGTTCACGACGATGGTCATCATGGAGATGGAGTCGATGTCCAGGTCCTCGGTGAAGGACTTGTCCAGCTCGACAGCTTCGGTAGCCAGGCCTGTTTCTTCGTTGACGATTTCAGCCAGGCCGGCCAGGATTTCTTCGTTGCTAGCCATTGTTGGCTCCTTTTCTTGTTGTGCCGGCTATGCCGGAAAGGGGGCAAACCGCGGTTACGGTTTGGGTTTGTAAGTCATATTCAGTTGGCTGGAGGCCACCGGGCCGGTCCAGGTCTTATGGCAGAACGACTACTTGGGCGCCAAACACCAATCCGGCGCCGAAGCCGATCTGCAGGGCCAGCCCACCGCTGAGTTCAGGGTTCTCCTGGAGCAGGCGGTGCGTGGCCAGGGGGATGGAAGCAGCTGACGTATTGCCGGCTTGGGCGATGTCGCGGCCAACCACAACGGTCTCCGGAAGCTTCAGCTTCTTCACCATCTCGTCGATGATCCGCATGTTGGCCTGGTGCGGCACGAAAGCCGCGAGGTCGCTGGCTTCGATGCCGGCAGCGTCGAGTGCCTGCTGCGCGACCTTGGCCATTTCCCAGACGGCCCAGCGGAACACCGTCTGGCCGTCCTGGCGCAGCGTCGGCCAAACATCCTGCGCGGCGGAAATAATCGCCTGGTCATCGGACTCATCCGAATGGCGGGCAGTCTCCCCAAGGGTGCGGACTTCGTCGAGGGAATGCGTCATGCCGATCGCGTTCCACTTGCTGCCATCCGAGCCCCACACAGACGGTCCGATGCCGGGAGTGTCGGACGGTCCCACCACTACGGCGCCGGCACCGTCGCCGAGCAGGAACGAGATGGTGCGTTCGTGGTTGTCGATGACATCCGAGAGTTTCTCGGCGCCAACCACCAGGACATATTCGGCAGAACCGGAGCGCACCAACGCATCAGCCTGGGCCACGCCGTAGCAGTACCCCGCACAGGCGGCGGAGATGTCGAAGGCGGGTGCCGGCGTCGCGCCCAAACGCTCGGTAAGGGCAGCGGCGGCCGACGGCGTTGCGTAAGGGTGGGTCACGGTGGAGACGATGACTGCACCCAGCTGGGAAGGTTCGATCCCCGCCCGCTGGATGGCTTCGCGGGCGGCACCTTCGGCCATGTCGATGACGCTGACACCAGCGGGTGCGCGGTGGCGGGTGATGATGCCCGTGCGTTGCCGGATCCATTCATCCGAGGAATCGATCCACTGGCAGACGTCGTCGTTGGTGACGATGACATCGGGACGGTAAGCGCCGATACCCAGGATGCGGGCATTCTCGTTGACCTTGGCCTTGTTGAGTACCGGGGTGCTCACGCTTGTCCCTCCAATTCGGCGAAGAGTGCCAGCGCCGCGGACAAATCATCCGGGGTTTTGACGGCAACTGTCTTGACCCCTGGCATTCCACGCTTGGCCAGGCCGGCGAGCGTACCGGCGGGAGCCAGCTCGATTACACCGGTAACTCCGCGGGCCGAGAGGTTCTCCATGCACTGGTCCCACCGGACGGGCCTGGAGACCTGCGCAATCAGGCTGTCGACGGCGGCAGAACCTGCCGTAACTTCCTTGCCGTCATAGTTGGACAGCAGGGGGACCTTGGGGTCCTGCGGAGACAAGGAAGGCTTCAGTGCTTCCAGCGCGCTGACGGCGGGAGCCATGTGCGACGTGTGGAAGGCGCCGGCAACCTTCAAGGGGATGACGCGTGCCTTGGCCGGAGGGTTGTCCGCCAAGGCCTTGAGCTGCTCGAACGTTCCTGCGGCGACTGTCTGGCCAGCCCCGTTGACGTTGGCAGGAGTGGCGCCGGATGCCTCGATGGCCGCGAGGACCTCTGCGGGATCGCCACCCACCACGGCGCTCATGCCTGTGGGGGTTACGGCCGCTGCGGCGGCCATGCTGTTGGCACGCTCGCGGACGAAGGTCATGGCTTCCTGCTCCGTGAGGACGCCCGCAAGGGCTGAAGCCGTGATTTCACCGACGGAGTGCCCTGCAAGGACCACAGGAAGTGTGCTGAGTTCGACATCGAACAAAGACTTGGCTGCCACCAGGCCTGCGGCAACGATCAGCGGTTGGGCCACTGCGGTGTCTTTGATGGTTTCTTCATCAGAGGTGGTTCCGTGGGCTTTGAGGTCGATGCCTGCGATCTCGCTCAGGGTGGCCAATTGGCCTTCGACGGAGGGGAGTTCCAGCCAAGGGGCCAAAAATCCAGGGGTCTGGGAGCCCTGTCCAGGGCAGACGATTGCAAGCACGTATCCAGCTTTCCAAATTGCCACGTGATCCACTGGTGTTTTCGTACACCAAGCTCACTGGGTCAGTTTGTAGGAAGTCTACAACGGTTCAGTTCTGTGAACGCGATGCGTGACGCTCGGGGGCGGCTTTGGGCTGGGCCGAAAGCCGGCCCACCACCAAGGCAGTTTGAAGTACGAAAGCTTCCCTCGGGAGGAGCGGATCCCAGCCTGTCACATCGCAGACACGCTTCAAACGGTAGCGCACAGTGTTGGCATGGACGAACAATTCACGCGCCGTGGCCTCCAATGAATGGCCCAGCTCAAGGTAGGTTCCCAGGGTTTCCACCAGGCCGTTTGAGGCCGCCAGCAGCGGGCGGTAAATGTTCTTGATGAGTGATCGCCGGGCCGCATCATCCCCGGAAACAACGCGTTCCGGGAGGAGGTCGTCCGCTGCAACGGGTCGCGGAGCGGAGGGCCAGGCGCGGGCAGCGGTAAGGCCGGCGAAGGCGGCTTGGGCGGAATTACTGGCCTCCAGCAACGAGCCCGCCTCAGGCCCATACACAACGGCGCCCGGGGCAAACAGCTCACTGAGCTTTACGTATGCCGTATCGCGGTCCTGGACTCCGCCGAGGATGAGGATGAGGCGGTCGCCTTGGATTCCTACCAGCGCGTCTTCGGCAAAACGGCCCGCCGTCCGGCGTAAGTCACTGACGTAACTTGCACTGGGTTCCGATGGCGAGTTGCCCACCATGACCGTGAAGCGCTCCTGCGCTTTCCAGCCCAGGGCGGCAATCCTTGATCGCAACGCGTCCGTGTTTTCGCCCCGCAGGATCGCGTCCACGATCAACGCTTCAAGCCGGGTATCCCAGGATCCGCGTGATTCAGCTGCGCGGGCATAGACATCCGCAGCTGCGAACGCCACTTCACGGGAATAGCGCAGCACGGCTTCACGCAGCGAAGGCTGGTCCGATTCGGGGGCGATGACCGGAACCTGGTCTTCGACAACCTCCACAACAATGCGGATCAACTGCAAGGCTTTCTGCAGGCTGATGGAGCGGGTCAGTTCAGTTGGCGCGTTGCCAAAAACATCGGTCAGGATCCAGGACGGCGAACTGGGTCGCTCATACCACGTCACGAAAGCGGCAATGCCGTTTTGGGCCACGAGTCCCAACGCGGAGCGTTCATCAGAGCTCAGCCGACTGTACCAAGGCAGAGATTTCTCAAGCTGCCGCATGGTGCTGGTGGACAACTGCCCGACGTTTGCACGGAGCTGCCGCAGAGTCTCCGCCTTTTCCGGCGACAATGCCTGGGTAGCTGCTTTGCGCTTTGTAGTTGTTTTGCTGGGCTCTGCCATGCAACGAGCATACGGTGCATCTCTGGCAAGCTCCATTTGTGCGAAGGCTACAACTTACGTTGTCGCTGGTCACGTCACCTTGAGCAGTGAAAAGGCTTTGTTAAACGCCCGACGGCGCCACCCACCTTCCGGTGGATGCCGCCGTCGCGGTTACTGCTTGAGTGGTGTCGTCTTGGGCCCTGCCAGGACTTCTCCGTGCTCCTAAGCGCCGCCGTTCTTAGGCGTCGCCGCCTGCTCCGCCGGTGGTGCCGGCGTTCACATCCAGGAGCCGGTACTTATCGATGGCCTTTTCCAGGGCACCTTCTTCGACTTCTCCCTTGGCGGCGAGGAGTTGGAGGGTTTTGGCGACGATGGAGTGGGTGTCGTTTTTGAAGTAGCGGCGGGCGGCTTGGCGGGTGTCGGAGAAGCCGAAGCCGTCTGCTCCGAGGGAGGCGAAGTCGTTGGGGATGAATTGGCGGATTTGGTCGGGGACGGCTTTCATGTAGTCGGACACGGCGATGACGGGTCCGGTGGTGCCGGCGAGTTGTTCGGTGATGAACGGGGTGCGGGCGGGTTGGCCGGGGTTGAGGAAGGCGTGTTCCTCGGCGGCGAGGCCGTCGCGGCGTAGTTCGTTCCAGGAGGTCACGGACCATACGTCGGCTGCGACGCCCCAGTCCTCGTTGAGGATGCGGGCCGCTTCGATGGCCCAGGGCACGGACACGCCGGAGGCGAGGATGTTCGCGGTGGGCCGGTTGGTGTCGCCTTCGGGTGCGGGGGCGAGGTGGTAGATGCCCTTGATCAGCCCGGTGGTGTCCAGGTTCTCGGGTTCCGCGGGTTGGGTGATGGGTTCGTTGTAGACGGTGAGGTAGTACATGACGTTTTTATCGGTACTGTTTTCGCCGTACATTTCTTCGAGGCCGTGGCGGATGATGTGGCCGATTTCGTAGCCGTAGGCGGGGTCGTAGGTTTTCACGGCGGGGTTGGTGGAGGCCAGGAGGGGGGAGTGCCCGTCGGCGTGTTGGAGTCCTTCGCCGGTGAGGGTGGTCCGTCCTGCGGTGGCGCCGATGATGAAGCCGCGGGTCATTTGGTCCGCTGCTGCCCAGAAGGAATCTCCGGTGCGTTGGAAGCCGAACATGGAGTAGAAGACGTAGATCGGGACCAGGGGTTCGCCGTGGGTGGCGTACGCGGTTCCGGCGGCGGTGAAGGCTGCGACGGCGCCGGCTTCGTTGATGCCGGGGTGGATCAGTTGCCCGGCGGGGGATTCCTTGTAGGCCAGGACGAGGTCCCGGTCCACGGAGAGGTAGTTCTGGCCCTTGGGGTTGTAGATTTTCGCGGTCGGGAAGAACGCGTCCATGCCGAAGGTGCGGGATTCGTCCGGGACGACGGGCACGAACCGGGCGCCGAAGTTTTTGTCCCGCATGAGGTCCTTGAGGAGCCTGACGAAGGCCATGGTGGTCGCGGCTTGTTGTTTGCCGGATCCGCGTTTGGCGACTTCGTAGGATTTGGCCTCGGGCAGGGTGACGGGGGTGTGGGTGCGGCGGCGTTCGGGGACGAACCCGCCGAGTTCGGCCCGGCGTTCCATGAGGTATTTGATTTCCGGGGCGTCCATGCCGGGGTGGTAGTACGGGGGCCGGTAGAGGTCCGCGTCGAGCTGGTCATCGCTGATGGGGATGCGCAGGTGGTCACGGAAGGCCTTGAGGTCTTCCATGGTCAGCTTTTTCATCTGGTGGGTGGCGTTGCGGCCCTCGAAGTGCGGGCCCAGTCCGTAGCCCTTGACGGTTTTGGCCAGGATCACGGTGGGTTTGCCCTTGAACTCGGTCGCTGCCTTGTACGCGGCGTAGACCTTGCGGTAATCGTGCCCGCCGCGTTTGAGACCCCAGATCTGGTCATCGGTCAGGTCAGCGACCATGTCCTTGGTCTGCGGGGACTTGCCGAAGAAGTGGTCCCGGACGAACCCGCCGGACTCGGCCTTGTAGGTCTGGTAGTCACCATCGGGGGTTTCGTTCATGATTTTCACCAACGCCCCGTCGGCGTCCGCTTCCAGCAGGGAGTCCCATTCCCGGCCCCAGACGACCTTGATCACGTTCCAGCCCGCGCCGCGGAAGAAGGCCTCCAGTTCCTGCATGATCTTGCCGTTGCCGCGCACCGGCCCGTCCAGGCGCTGGAGGTTGCAGTTGATCACGAAGTTCAGGTTGTCCAGGTTCTCGTTCGCCGCGAGCTGGAGCAGGCCGCGGGACTCGGGCTCGTCCATTTCCCCGTCACCCAGGAACGCCCAGACCTGCTGGTCCGAGGTGTCCTTGATCCCGCGGTTGTGCAGGTACCGGTTGGACTGGGCCTGGTAGATCGCGTTCATCGGCCCGATACCCATCGACACGGTCGGGAATTCCCAGAAGTCCGGCATCAGGCGCGGGTGCGGGTACGAGGACAGCGCGTGGCCTTCCCGGGACTTTTCCTGGCGGAACCCGTCCAGGTCCTCCTCCGAGAGCCGGCCTTCCATGAACGCCCTGGCGTACATGCCCGGGGACGCGTGGCCCTGGAAGAACACCTGGTCCCCGCCCGAGGGGTGGTCCTTGCCGCGGAAGAAATGGTTGAACCCGACCTCGTACAGCGTCGCCGCGCCGGCATAGGTGGAAATATGCCCGCCCACCCCGATATCGGACCGCTGCGCACGATGGACCATGACCGCGGCGTTCCAACGCATGTACGCACGGTACCGGCGCTCGAACTCCTCGTTCCCGGGAAACTCTGCTTCCTGGTCCACCGGGATCGTGTTCACATAATCAGTGGTCGTCACCATCGGCACACCCACCGACCGGGCACCGGCACGCTGCAACAACGAACGCATAATGTACTGGGCACGCTCCGTGCCCTGCTCCGCGATCAACGCATCAAGTGACTCAATCCACTCCGCGGTCTCTTCCGGATCACGATCAGGCAGCTGGGCAGTCAACCCGCTGAGGATGTGTGAGGTCTCTTCTCCTGCAGCCACGTCCAACCTTCCTTTAGGCGCATGCATCGGCGCCTCAGGTCCGGCAGGGTAACTGCCCGTCATGAACGCGTCGTGTGCGACATCTCGGTTTCAACAGCCCGGTCGGATGCGCCGGGCAGGTCTTGTGAGCGCATGGCTGCCCAGTAGAATTCCTCGGGGCGATCGCCCTGCAGCCAAAGCGCTCATGGCCACTCTAGCTTTGACAGCGCTGGGATGCGTAGCCGCGGGGCTTCAGGGGCGTTGTATGTCACATGTTGGTGCCCTCCGTGACGGAAGCCACGTAATTGTCACAGCCCCGAAACACCCTAGGTAGTGCGGAATATGCGTCATCGCAGGGACAATGGCTTGAAGCACACGCCCAAAGGGTGTTGGCTGTTAGTAATGGAAGTCACTTCAAAAGGAGGAAACGTGAGCGAGGCCGACGCCGCCACATCGGTAAATGTGGCGGAAAGATTGGGTTTCAAAGACGGGGATCTGATTCAGGAACGCGGCTACGACGACGACGTCGATTTCGACTTACGTGACGACATTGAAGATGTCACGGGCTCTGAGCTGTTGGATGAAGATGATCATGACGTCGTAGACGCTGTTATTTGCTGGTGGCGGGACGGCGATGGTGACCTGGTCGATGCTCTGATGGATTCGCTCACCACCTTGAAAGAAGGCGGCGTGGTGTGGGTTCTGACCCCCAAATCCGGCCGCGACAATTACGTTTCCCCGGCCGACATCCAGGACGCGGCTCCCACGTCCGGGCTGCACCTCACCACTTCTGCCGGGGTCTCGAAGGACTGGAGCGCCACCCGCTTGGTGCCAAAGAAGAACAAGTGACGGAAGTCCAGCAAGCGCCGGCCCCCGTACTCGTCCCTGGGATCGGACAGGTTGCGCCTGACTTTGAACTCTTGAATCAGTATGGCGAGCCTGTCCGCTTGTCGGATTTTAGGGGTCGCAACGTTGTCGTGGTTTTCTATCCGTTCGCGTTCTCCGGCATCTGCACGGGAGAACTGTGTGAGATTCGCGACCATCTCGGCATCTTCGAAGACTCGAACGCAACTGTGCTGGCTATCTCCGTGGACAGCAAATTCGCCTTGCGTGCGTACGCCGAGCAAGAACGCTACGGGTTCGATCTTTTAGCCGACTTCTGGCCACATGGAGCGGTGGCACAGGCTTACGGGGTCTTTGATGCCCGTAGCGGGATGGCTCTCAGGGGAACGTTCATCATCGATGCCGAGGGAATAGTCCGGTATGTGGTGGTCAATCCGCGGGGACAGGCGAGGGACCTCGCAGGCTACCGTCAGGCACTCTCCGAATTGGGTGAGCAGCAGGGGTGAAGCAGGTACGGCCCGGTGTGGGTATGACCGGATTCGCCAGCATGGAGCCCGCCCTCGCTGCCACCTTGGAGGCAGGGGAAGAGGCGGCCCTGCAAAAGGCCCTCGACATCCTGGCCGGCAAGCGGCTAGCCATGCTCACTGGCGCCGGCCTCAGCACCGATTCCGGCATCCCGGATTACCGCGGACCTGGTTCAGCGCCCCGGAACCCGATGACGTATCAGGAATTTATCGGCAGCGCCGCCAATCGACGGCGGTATTGGGCGCGGAACCATATCGGCTGGTCCCACCTCCGGCATGCTCATCCGAACGCAGGCCATGACGCCGTCGCCCTCATGGAACGGCGGGGCCTGCTGACCGGCCTCATCACCCAAAACGTGGATAGGCTCCACGAGGACGCCGGGAGCATCAACGTGGTGGATCTGCACGGGCGCTTCGACCAGGTGATTTGCCTTGAGAACGGGCACATATTTTCCAGAAAACTGCTGGCCGCCATCCTTGAGGAGCTTAATCCGGGGTTCGTGGCGGCCGCGCTTGAGGCAGGCGTGGTGGAGATGGCGCCCGACGCTGATGCCACGGTGGAAGATCCGGAACTCATCAAGTCGTTCGTGATGGCTGTTTGCCCTGTTTGTGGTGGCACGCTGAAGCCCGACTTCGTCTACTTTGGCGAAAGCGTGCCGAAAAACCGCGTCGAACGGGCATATGCCATGGTGGACGAAGCCGAAGCCCTCCTGGTTGCCGGTTCCTCGCTTACGGTGATGAGTGGGTTGCGGTTCGTGCGCCATGCGGCAAAAGCCGTCAAATCTGTGGTCATCATCAACAGGGGGCAAACGCGTGGTGACGAATTTGCTGCCCTGAAACTCGACGTCGGAGTCAGCGGCGCCCTGGGTTACCTCGCACGGAATTTGCCCGAGCTTCCTGCGGCAGGCGGCCCGATTGGTGTTTCTCCCGAATGATCATGTAGAGTCATTGTTCGTTGGTTGAAGCGCTAAGGCACTGAAGCCGCACTTTGGGTCTTTAGCTCAGCTGGTAGAGCGCCACGTTTACACCGTGGATGTCATCGGTTCGATCCCGGTAGGACCCACCAAGAAACCCCGTCATCCTGAACCATAAGGTTTGGAATGACGGGGTTTTTCGTTTTCCCCAGGCAGAAAAGGCCGGTCAGAAAAAGTCGGTGCCCGCGCCTAGTGTCTGGCTTATGGAACAGGTATACATCCGCAGCACGTCGGACGGCACGGCCACGGCGGTGGTCCGTGGCTGTCACGAGTGGCAAATTGCCGAAGAGCCGTTCAGGTGGTTCGAGAGGGTGCCATGGTGGGAGAGCTCCAAGCGAATGCCCCGGGGGCAGGGCCGCGTGGATGTTGAGGTCCTGCAAGTCCAGGTGCGGCTGGGAAACAACGCACTGTCCCACCTGGCAACATGGGAACTCGTGCGCGATGGAAGCGGTGGTGGCTGGTACCTGCGGGGCGAAGAGCTGGCGGCCGCGTAGAATCCGGGCCGGGAAATGGATGAGCTCTCCACCACGACTATTGGGGGATGCCGCGGTGGAGAGCTCGAAAATGAATATACAGCGAACTTTTCGGTTTGGAAAGCAAAGCCCTTCATGAAGCCTTGTATGTCGGTACAGTCGTCATTCTTGCCGGTCTAACAGCTCAGACTGACACTATGATGGGTACTGTTCAGCTGAATGAACAGCCGGTTTGACATGACGAAGGAGAATCATGGCCGATTCCCGCATCACCCGCTCCGAAGGGCTGGGCGCCTCTTCGCCGGCACCTGCGGTGACCCGCGCTGCGGCAGTTCTGGAGGCACTTGCTGAGTCATCGTCGGGTCGCCTCACGCTGAGTGATCTGTCCAGGGAGCTGGGGATTCCCAAATCTTCCACGTCCAATCTCCTGCTGGCGCTCGAAGAAGCACGGCTTATTACCAGGCAAGGGGCAGATTTTGCCTTGGGGCGGAAGCTCGTGGAGCTCGGTGCTGCCTACTTGAGCCGGTTGGACGAGGTGCAGGAGTTCTATAAGTACTGCGAGCAGGCACCAACCCTGTCCGGCGAAACTGTCCGCATCGCAATGCTGGACGGGGACCATGTCATCTACCTTGCCCGCTATGAGGGTCATCCAGCTGTGCGGCTGACCTCCAACATTGGCGATAAGATGCCGGTTTCCCTCTGCAGTGTGGGAAAGGCGCTTCTGGCGCAGTTGCACGACCACGATATCGATGCCATGTTCCCGGATGGAATGGAACTTCCGGTCATGACGCCGAACTCGCTGCGTACGGCCGAGGAACTGAAGGCGCAGATTGGCACTATCCGCAAGCAGGGGTATGCCTTCGAAGACGAGGAATCCACTGTTGGCGTGGTGTGCCTGGCTGTTCCCGTGCCCACGCATGGAGCGCACGGCCCCAGCCTCGGCCTCTCCGTTACTGCGCTGAAGGCCACATACTCCGAGGAGCAAGGCGCACTCATGGTTAAGGAGCTCAAGGAACTGGCCCGTTCCCTGGGGAATCCCATGGGCTAGTCACCGAATGCCATGCGTCACATTTCCCCGGATTGAATAAATCTGATTTCAACCTTGGCAGCAAGTTCAACAAGCTGTACGCTGTTCACCATAGTGATCTTGGCGGTGATGCCATCACTATCTCACCGGGCCAACGGGGGCCTGGGGTGATTTTGAGGGAGTGCTTGTGACAACTCGTACCAATGCAAAGCTCGCAGCTGAAGCTGACGATGCTGTTGTTGAGCCGGAACAGCTTCGTAGGGCGACGCTGGCCAGCTCCGTGGGTTCTGCCCTGGAGTACTACGATTTCTACATTTATGGACTGGCCTCGGCGTTGATCTTCGGGCCCTTGTTCTTCAAGCCGTTGGGTGAGAGTGGCGCTTTGATCGCCTCCTTTGCCACCTACGGAGTGGGATTTGCGGCCAGGCCGTTCGGCGGTATTTTCTTCGGATTCATCGGAGACAGGTTTGGCCGCAAAATGGTCCTCTTGCTGACAATCGGCATGATGGGACTCGCCAGCTTTGCCATCGGCCTGCTGCCCACCTTCGAACAGGCCGGAATGCTCGGCGCCGTGCTCCTTGTGACGTTGCGCATCATCCAGGGTTTGGGTGCCGGGGCGGAGCAAGCTGGGGCCACAACCTTGATATCCGAGGTAGCGCCGCCGAAACGCCGCGGGTACTTCGCGTCGCTGCCATTCGTGGGTATTCAGCTGGGAACGCTACTGGGTGCTGGAACGTTCGCGCTGCTGCAACTGGCGAATAAGGATGCCTTTGAGGCCTGGCTCTGGAGGGTGCCGTTCCTTGCCAGCTTTGTACTGATCATTGTTGCCGTCTTCATTCGCCTGAGGTTGAAGGAAACCCCAGTGTTTCAGGAGTTGGAGAAGCACAAGAATGTGGTCAAAAACCCTGTCGGGCAGCTTTGGAAGCACTCCAGAAGGAACGTGCTTGTTGGCATAGGACTCCGTATGGGAGAGAACGGCAATTCTTCCATCTACTCGGCACTGCTGATTTCCTTCATGTCGGTCAAGGAAGGTGTCTTCCCTGGGGACAAGTTCATTGGCCCTGTGGGACTCCTGATAGCCGCCGGATTCGCAGCCGTCATGGTGGTCACCTTCGGTGCTCTCTCGGACCGCTTTGGCCGAGTGCGCGTCTACCGCTACGGGGCCTTGTTCCAAGCGGTCTTTGCCATCCCGGCCTTCTATCTGGTGACCCTTGGAAATGTGACGCTCGTATGGGCTGTCATGGTGGTTGGCATCGCACTGGGTGTCCAGTCCATGCTGGGGCCGCAGTGCCCTTTGTTGCCTGAGCTGTTTGGTTCCCAGTATCGCTTCACCGGCGTTGCCCTGAGCCGGGAAATCTCTGCCGTGCTGGCGGGCGGCCTTGTACCGCTGCTTGGCGCGATCCTCCTGGCTGCCACGCACAACTCCTGGGTGGTCCTTGCGGTCTACTCACTCGTGTTGGCGCTGATTTCTTTCATTACGACGTTCTTTACGCCTGAAACAGCTGGACGCGACCTTCGTTCTCTTGAGGACGCGAAGTAGTCCAGCGGCAGTTCAGACTGGAAAGGCTCCGACCCCTGCGGGGTCGGAGCCTTCCTGTTGGAGTTTACGGAGGCTTAGTAGAAGTGAACCGGATCCACCAAGTGGGGAAGGTCGCCACCGTCGAGGAAGGCGCGGAGGTTGCTGCAGAATCGTTCGGCAATGAGGCGGTTCTCGGCCGTGCTCAGTGCGGAGGTGTGCGGCGACACCAGGACCTGCGGATGGTTCCACAGCGGGCTGTCCTGCGGGAGTGGCTCGACGGCAAAGACGTCCAGGCAGGCATAAGCCACCTGCCCGTTGTTGAGGGCTTCCAGGAGCGCGTCCTCGTCCACCACGGTTCCGCGGCCAACGTTGACGAAGACCGTTCCTGGCTTCATCGCATCGAAGACGTCCTTGTTGAACAGTTTTTCCGTGTAAGGCGTTCCGGGGAGCGTGTTCACTACGGCGTCAGCGCTGGAAAGCAGGCGTGGGAGGCTGTCGTTGTTGGTGACCTCGTCGATCCCTTCGATAGCCTCAACGTTGCGCTTGGTGCCGCTGACCTTCATGCCCAAAGCGCGGGCTATGCGCGCCGTTTCCATGCCGATCTCGCCGAGCCCTGCGATGACCACTTTGGACCCGTTGACCAACTTGGTGGGTGTCCGCAATTCGGGCCAAACCTTGGCGGCTTGGTCCTGGGCCATTTCGGCGCTGCGCTTGAAGCCGTTGAGGATGCCAAAGGCGGAGAACTCCGCGAGCGGCAACGCGTGGACCCCGGCTGAAGTAGTCACGCGGAATTTCCGTAGCGTTTCAGTGTCCAGCCCCGAAGCCTTGACGGCTCCGCCGGCGCCGGCGGCCATGGCGTGAATCCATTGAAGGTGCGGATTGCTCTGGGCAATCCGGGCAAGGCCGGCCGGGCTTTCGTTGGGGAAGCCGTAGAGAACCTGGGCCCGGTTAAGCATGGCCCAGTAGCGTTCTTCCTGGTCGGGGGTGCGTTTGAAATCCGGGTCCCCGCTGTGGTCGGCCGGGAAGCGTTCGGGTGGAAGGAGGTCGGGTTCGTACAGAACAGTGATGGAGGGGTCTACGGCGCGGATACGCTCCACATGCTCAGCTTCGAGCGGTACAGCGATCGCGATGGTAAGTTCATCAGTCGTCATAGTGTTCATCATACTGAATGGAGGCTAGGATATTGAACAGATTTTCTTTTGGTGGACACAAAGAAGTGAGGTTCTTCACAAAATGACCAGCAAACGTGTGGGTTTCGTGGGCTTGGGGCTCATGGGAGCTCCTATGGCCGCCAACATCGCCAAAGCGGGATGGGCTGTCACGGCGTGGAACCGTTCCGACACTGTTTTCCAAGGCCTTGCCGGCATCAGTCGCGTAGACACCCTTGCCGAGCTCCGGGACGAACCAACCCTCGTTTTCATGCTCCCCGACTTGCCCTTGATTGAGGCAGCAGCACACGGCTTGCTCGATGCGTGGCGCGCCGAAGCACCCCAGCCGGGCACCGCCGTCATCGTGATGAGCAGTGTGTCGCCAGCGGCGGTCCAGGAGTTTGGCGAAACCGTCCGTGAGGCCAGCGGTGGAAACGCTGTGGTGGTTGACGCGCCCGTGAGTGGCGGGACTACGGGGGCGGAGAGCGGAACGCTGGCCATCATGGCAGGGGCATCGGAAGCGGACTTTGAACGGCTCATGCCGCTGTTCGAAACCATGGGAACCACCGTCCGCCGCATGGGGCCGCTGGGTTCCGGCTCGCTCGCCAAAGCGTGCAACCAACTGATAGTGGGGACCACGACGGCGGCACTCGCCGAGGCAGCCGAGCTCGCTGAACGCTCGGGCATGGATGTTAGTGCCCTCTACGACGTGCTGGCCGGTGGCCTGGCCGGAAGCAAGGTCTTGGAGATCGTGGGTCCTCGACTTGCCGCCAAGGACTATGCCCCCACAGGTCCGGCAAAGTTCATGCACAAGGATCTGGCCTTTGTGGTCCAAAGTGCGGAATCCATCGGAGTTGCCGTTCCGATGGCCTCGGCAGCCATTGAACTCTATGCCGAACTGAAACGGCAAGGACTCGGTGACCAGGACCTCGCCGTTGTCCGCAAAACCATAGCCAACATGAGCTTGGCCGCAGCTGGCTCGCCGGGCACCAACTGAGAAGGAAAGAACGCTGACTATGAGTGGACTATTCGACCTGACCGGGCGCATCGCCTTGGTCACTGGATCCAGCCGGGGGATCGGCAATGCCCTTGCCCGTGGCCTGGCAGACGCCGGCGCTACGGTGGTGCTCAACGGCATCAATCCGGAACGGCTGGCCACGGCGCACGATGCCATGGCTGCCGATTATCCCGACGGTCGGGTCTTCAGCCGGGCTTTCGACGTCACAGATGCCACCTCGGCAGCTGAAGGCGTGCAATGGATCGAGGGCACTGTGGGGCCGTTGGACATCCTGGTGAACAACGCCGGCATCCAGCACCGGGTTCCGATGCTTGACCTCGACGTCAAGGACTGGGACCGCGTGATCACCACGGACCTGACCAGTGCCTTCCTGGTGGGCCGGGAGGCCGCCCGGCACATGATCCCGCGGGGTCGGGGGAAGATCATCAACATCTGCTCGGTGCAGACCGACCTTGCCCGTCCCACGATCGCCCCGTATGTCGCCGCCAAGGGTGGGTTGCGGAACCTCACCCGCGCCATGACTGCTGAGTGGGCCGCCTCCGGCTTGCAGATCAACGGCATCGCCCCCGGCTACATCCACACTGAGATGACGCAGAACCTGGTGGATGATGAGGCGTTCAATTCCTGGATCCTGGGCAGGACCCCGGCGAATCGTTGGGGAACGGTGGCCGACCTCGCCGGACCTACGGTCTGGCTCGCGTCCCAGGCGTCCAACTTTGTTAACGGCCAGACGATCTTCGTCGATGGTGGAATGACGGTGGTGGTCTGATGGGCATCAAGCTTCCAACCTCCGGCCCCGCCGTCGTAGCCCATGGCAAGGGTGACCTGCGCATTGAGGACATCCCGTTGACCGTGCCGGCGGTGGACGAATCGATCGTGGAGATTGCCTATGGCGGTATTTGCGGATCTGATCTGCACTACTGGCTCCATGGCGCAGCGGGCGAGTCCATCCTCAAGGCGCCGATGGTACTCGGCCACGAAATCGTTGGTGTGGTTATCCAGCAGGCAGCCGATGGTACCGGCCCGGCGGCTGGAACGCCCGTGGCCGTCCACCCGGCGACCCCGGCCCCGGGCGAGGTCCGCTACCCGGAGGACCGGCCCAACCTTTCCCCGGGCTGCACCTACCTGGGCAGTGCTGCCCGCTACCCGCACACCGACGGCGCGTTCAGCCGTTACGCGAACCTGCCCTCACGGATGCTCCGTGCCCTTCCCGACACCCTTGACCTGCGGACCGCGGCGTTGGTCGAACCTGCCAGCGTCGCCTGGCACGCGGTCGCCCGCGCCGGGGACGTCCAAGGGAAGACCGCGCTGGTGATCGGCAGCGGACCCATCGGGGCCCTGACGGTCGCCGTCCTCAAGCGTGCCGGCGCGGCCCGGATTGTCGCCGTCGACATGCATGACAAGCCGCTGGAGATCGCCCAGGCCGTCGGCGCCGATGCCGTGCTCAAAGGTGACCAGGCCGAGGCCATCGCCGCGGTGGACGCCGACGTCGTCATTGAGTCTTCCGGGAGCCACTACGGACTGGCCTCGGCCATCAAGGGAGCCACCCGCGGCGGCACAGTGGTCATGGTGGGACTTTTGCCGTCAGGGCCGCAGCCGGTGTTCATTTCGCTGGCCATAACCCGCGAACTGGAACTGCGGGGCTCCTTCCGCTTCAACAACGAAATCGATGACGTCATTGCGGCATTGGCGGACGGATCGCTGTTTGTGGATCCGGTTGTCACGCACGAGTTCGACCTCGCACACGGACTTGAGGCATTTGAAGTGGCCAGGAACTCCGCCGAATCCGGCAAAGTCCTCCTGAACTTCCAGCGCTAGTTCTTCGCCACGGGTACGAAGACGCGGGGCTGGTCGTTCCAACTGGGCGCCAGCTCCGCGATCGTTTGGCGCATTATTTTTCCGGCCGCGTCCCTGGCCTGCTGGCCGTCGCCGGCGTCGATGGCGTGGGCGACGTCAATATGCCACTGCAGCGCCTGCTTCTGCGGGTGCTCCGGCATGAGTCCGTGCACCGTACGTCCCGTCAGGGTCTCTGTCACTTGGCCAATCAGGTTGGCAAACATTTCGTTCCCGGAGCCGGAAAGCACCAGCGCATGGAACCGGATATCAAGGTCCAGGAACCGTGGCATGTCACCGGCGTCGCCGGCCTCCTTCATGGCCAGCGAAATGTCCACAAGTTCCTGGCGGAGGCTTTCCGGAGCGTTGCCGGCTGCCAGTTCTGCAGCAACAGGCTCGACGGCGGACCGCAGCTCCGCGAGGGACCGCAACTGGGCGCCACGGCCCTCGCCAGCCAAACGCCAGCGGATGACCAGTGGATCGAAAGGATTCCAACGATGGGCGGGGAGGACACGGATTCCTACACGCTTGATCGTCTCCACCAGGCCCAGCGATTGCAGCACGCGGACGGCCTCCCGGACCACCGAGCGCGAAACGTTGAGCTCATCTTCCAAATGTTCGGCCAGCATGACGTGGCCGGTGGGAAGGGCGCCGCCCACGATCCGGGTTCCCAGATGCTCTACGGCGCGGTGGTGGAGGCTGGTTGACATAGACGTAAGCATAGTGGGGCGAAGACATTCCGCGTGCAGCCTCCGATGTCCTTGGCGCCCCGAGAGTCTGCGGAACGTTCGCGCATCATAGACTGTTTATGACGCGGCGCCGTTCCAAAACGTGGGCGCTGCTTTCCCGCTCACGGCTTAGATACGTATGGTTTATTACAGCCCCTGGTTATGAAATCGCTTCCTGCGTGTCCGCAGGACTGTTTGTACACGATCGAATTGGAGTTTTGATGTCAGCACACATCGGTGTCACCGGCCTTGCGGTGATGGGCGCCAACCTGGCCCGCAACCTTGCCCGCAACGGCTTCACCGTGGCTCTCCACAACCGCTCCGTGGAAAAGACTGACGCCCTGCTGGAAAAGCACGGCACGGATGGCGATTTCATCCGCACGGAATCGCTGCAGGAACTCGTCGACTCCCTCGAAAAGCCCCGCCGCGTCCTCATCATGGTCAAGGCCGGCGCTCCCGTCGACAACGTCATCGAGCAGCTCGAGCCGCTGCTTGAGGCCGGCGACATCATCATCGACGCCGGTAACTCGCACTACGAGGACACCCGCCGCCGCGAAGCCGCCTTGGCCAAGAAGGACCTGCACTTTGTGGGCGTTGGCGTTTCCGGTGGTGAAGAAGGCGCGCTGAATGGTCCTTCGATCATGCCCGGTGGTTCCAGGGAGTCCTACGACGCCCTTGGCCCGCTGCTGGAAAAGATTTCCGCCAAGGTGGACGGCGAGCCGTGCTGCGCCTGGATCGGTACCGACGGCGCCGGCCACTTCGTCAAGATGGTCCACAACGGCATCGAATACGCCGACATGCAGGTCATCGGTGAAGCTTTCGACCTCCTCCGTTCAGGTGCGGGCATTGAGCCGGCCGAGCAGTCCAAGATTTTCGCTGAGTGGAACAAGGGCGATCTGTCCTCCTTCCTGATCGAAATCTCCGCCGAGGTCCTGGGCCACGTTGACGCCAAGACCGGCAAGCCTTTCGTTGATGTCGTGGTGGACGCCGCAGGCCAGAAGGGCACCGGACGCTGGACCGTTATCTCCGCCCTCGAGCTTGGCTCCCCGGTCTCCGGCATCGCCGAATCCGTTTTCGCCCGCGCACTCTCTTCCCAGACCGAGCAGCGTAAGCTCGGCCAGGAACTGCTGGCAGGCGAAGAAGCTTCCGTGGAAATCCCCGAAACGTTCGTCGAGGACGTCCGCCAGGCGCTGTACGCCTCCAAGCTGGTCTCCTACGCACAGGGCCTGGACATGCTGACCTCCGCTGCCAAGGAGTACGGCTGGGACCTTAAGCTGGACGAGATCGCCTCGCTGTGGCGTGCCGGCTGCATCATCCGCGCCGAGCTGCTCAAGGACATCACCAAGGCCTACGCGGCCGAAGAGAAGCCAGCAAACCTCCTGTTCGCGCCGGCCTTCACCAAGGCCATCGCCGAAGCCCTCCCGGCCTGGCGCCGCGTTGTAGCTACCGCTGTCCAGCTGGGCATCCCGGTACCGGTCTTCTCCTCCTCGCTGGCATACTACGACGGCCTGCGCCGCAAGCGCGTTGCCGCTGCGCTGATCCAGGGCCAGCGCGACCTCTTCGGTGCGCACACCTACGGCCGCGTTGATGCCGAAGGTACGTTCCACACTCTGTGGGGCGAAGACAAGTCCGAGATCTCGGCAGTCGACACCCACTAGGTATCCACCGCAGGGCCGGTTCTTCCCCGATACGCTGGGAGGAGCCGGCCTTTGCCGTGCCGGAACGGGTACTGGGCCATCGCGGCGAGTGCCACGAGTCAAGGAGCCAGTGCCATGACCGACCGTATTGCCTTTGTCACTGGAGCGTCTACCGGCATCGGTTTCGAGACGGCGCGTGCCCTGAGGTCCCACGGCTTCATTGTCTACGCCGGTGCGCGCCGAGTGGAGAAGATGCATCCTCTTCAGGCCCAGGGAATCACCGTCATGCATCTTGACGTGACGGTAGAAGAGTCCGTGGCCTCAGCTGTGGCACTTGTTGAGGCTGCACACGGACACATTGATGTACTGGTGAACAACGCAGGGTACGGCTCCTATGGCTCCCTGGAAGAGGTTCCTTTGGCCGAAGGCAGGCGCCAATTCGACGTGAACGTGATGGGTTTGGCGAGGATGACACAACTCGTCATTCCCAGGATGCGGCAAGTCGGTTCTGGTCGGATCATCAACGTCTCGTCCATCGGCGGAAAGATCTATGAGCCCCTGGGCGCTTGGTACCACGGAACAAAATTCGCGGTAGAGGGGATGAGTGATTCCTTGCGGCTCGAGTTGAAGCCGCACGGCATCGACGTCGTCCTCATTGAGCCGGCCGGCACGGACACCGAATGGGGAACCCTCGCCGGCGAAGGCCTGTTGTCTGCGTCCGGTAGGGGTCCATACAAAGAGCAGGCCAACGTCATGGCAGCCGCTCTGGCGTCAACGTCCGGACAGATTTTGTCTACGCCCCCTAGGGTCGTGGCGAGGGCAATAGTTCGTGCGGCAACGGCAAAACGCCCCAGGACCCGCTACCCGGTGGGCAGGGGAGCCTGGAGCGTCCTGGCGTTGCGCAGGGTGCTTCCTGACCGCGCCTTCGACGCGGTGCTTTGGAACTCCTACAAGAGATTCACCGGGTAGCTCAGCTAGATCCGGTATTCGATGTAGTACTCGGCCGGGTCAACCGCCGGTTTGGTTTCGGATTTCGCATCGCGGTGCCGCCACGTGGCTGGAATGCCGGTGATGATCGACTCCGGGGGAGCGTTCTTCACCACTACGGCGTTCGCGCCAATTGCGCTGTCTGCGCCGATGGTGATGGGTCCCAGGACCTTGGCGCCGGCGCCGATGGTCACCCGATCCCCGATGGTGGGATGGCGCTTGACCTTGGCAAGGGACCGGCCACCCAGCGTCACACCGTGATAAATCATCACGTCCTCGCCGATTTCGGCTGTTTCGCCGATCACGACACCCATGCCATGGTCGATGAAGAAGCGCCGGCCGATGGTTGCGCCCGGATGGATTTCGATGCCCGTCAGGAACCTCGCCAACTGTGAAATCAGGCGGGCAGGGAAGCGAAGGGCCGGGTTTTGCCAGAGCTTGTGGGTCACGCGGTGTGCCCAGATGGCATGGAGGCCGGAGTAGGCGAAAAAGTTCTCAAAAGAACCTCGAGCCGCCGGGTCATGTGACCGGGCGGCATCGAGGTCTTCCTTAAGCCTTGCGAAGAAGCTCACAAAGACCTTTCTACAGGAAATGAATGCTTGCGGGCGAAGTGTTAGCCGCGGATATCGTCAAAAAGCACTGTGGAGATGTAACGCTCTCCGAAGTCCGGGACGATCACGACGATCAGCTTGCCCTTGTTCTCGGGTCGCTTGGCGACCTCCAAGGCACCCCATACCGCGGCACCGCCGGAGATGCCGGCGAGGACACCTTCCTTGGAACCGAGGGCGCGGGCCGTGGCGACGGAGTCTTCAAGGGTCGCGTCGAGAACTTCGTCGTAGACGTTGGTGTCCAGGACCTCCGGGACGAAGTTGGCGCCGAGGCCCTGGATCTTGTGCGGACCCGGGCTGCCACCATTAAGGATGGGGGAGTCCTTGGGCTCGACTGCAATGATCTGGACTTCGGGCTTGCGCTCCTTGAGGACCTGTCCCACGCCGGTCACGGTACCGCCGGTGCCGACGCCGCCAACGAAGATATCTACTTCGCCATCGGTATCAGCCCAGATTTCCTCGGCAGTGGTGTTGCGGTGGATCTCAGGGTTGGCCGGGTTGGCGAACTGCTGCGCCCAGACGGAGTTCTCCGTGTTGGCAACAATTTCCTGGGCCTTTTCAACAGCCCCGCGCATGCCTTCGGAACCCGGCGTCAGCACGATCTCTGCACCGTAGGCGCGCAGCATGACACGGCGTTCCGTGGACATCGTCTCAGGCATTGTCAGGATGACCTTGTAACCGCGCGCAGCACCCACCAGGGCCAGCGCGATTCCCGTGTTGCCCGAGGTACCTTCCACGATGGTTCCACCCGGCTTCAGGGCACCGGACTTTTCGGCGGCGTCGATGATGGCCACGCCGATGCGGTCCTTCACGCTGTTGGCCGGGTTGTAGAACTCAAGCTTGACCGCAACAGTGGCCTCGAGGCCTTCGGTAAGCCGGTTCAAACGGACCAGCGGAGTGCGGCCGACCAGCTGGGTGACGTCGTCGTAGATCCTTGCCATGAAGATTATGCCTATCTCTGAAGAGGGAATGCTGAGGTCAGCCTAACCAGCCGCATCGACACCCTGCTAAGCAGTTAGCCATGCAGAGTAATATTTCCGGGCCTTGGCCAGCTTGGGATTGATGATGACCTGACAATAACCCTGGTACGGGAACTTGGCGTAATAGTTCTGATGGACTTCCTCTGCCTCGTAGAACTCGGGTAGCCGGCTCACTTCCGTCACTATCGGATTGGCCCACAAGGATTGGGCGCGTTCGATTGCTTCCTCGAAGAGGATCTTTTCCTCGGTAGTGGTGTAGAACATCGACGAACGGTATTGGGTTCCTGTGTCGTAGCCCTGCCGGTTCAAGGTGGTGGGGTCGTGCAACGCGAAGAACATGTCGAGAATGACTTCCTCCGGCACCACGGTTTCATCGAATGTCACCGCAACCACCTCCGCATGACCGGTGGTTCCCGAGCAGACGTCGTAGTAATCGGGATTGCGGACATGGCCCCCTGTGTAGCCGGAGACCACGGAACTGACGCCACGGGTTTTCTGGTACACGGCATCCAGGCACCAGAAACATCCACCACCAAGTACAAAAGTTTTCATGATCTCTTCAATGGATTGGAGGGCCTGATGATTCCCGCAATACCTTACGGGACAATAACGCCACTGGGCAGGTGCGGCGGCTACCAAGACTGCCCCATCGGGCCCAGTAGGTAAGAATAAGAGTATGGAAGCAGTAGACACCGCCATTTCTGATGCGGATTCCAGCGACGACGCCGGGACAGTGGAAGCAAGCGGGGACCCGACCCTTGGCCAGGTGTTGCTTGCCGTTGAGGAACTCTGGCCAGAGTCCTTGGCTGAGGATTGGGACGAGGTGGGCCTCGTAGTGGGGCGCCCCAACGCGCCCATCACCAAGATCCTGTTTGCTGTGGATCCCACCTTGGCAGTCATAGACGAAGCCATTGAGTGGGGCGCCGGGCTCCTGATTACGCATCATCCGTTGCTGCTCAAAGGCGTCAACTCCGTCGCCGCCACTTCCGCGAAGGGCTTGGCCGTGCATCGGCTGATCGAAGCGGGCATGGGACTCCTTACCGTCCATACCAACGGTGACTCCGCCGTCGGGGGTGTATCCGACGTATTGGCGGACGCCTTTGGCTTGGAGAATGTCGTTCCTCTTACCCCTGCTGCCAATGGCTTGCCCGAGGAAGGCATTGGCAGGGTTGGTGATCTTCCTGAGCTGATGACGCTGGGTGATTTCGCTGCCCGCGTCTTCGGGATGCTTCCCGCGGTGGCCGGAGGCGTCCGCGTGGCCGGTGACAAGGACGGGCTGCTGCGCCGTGTCGCCGTCTGCGGTGGCGCGGGGGACAGCTTGTTCGATGCTGTCAAGGCCAGCAACGCAGATGTGTATGTTACAGCTGACATGCGGCACCATCCGGCGTCGGAAGCGCGTGAAGGAGCGGTCAACGGCCGGCCGTACCTCATCGACGTCTCGCACTTTGCCAGCGAATGGCTGTGGCTGCCCGTAGCCGCGGAAGCGCTTGGCAACGTACTGGCTGATCAGGGCTACGACGTCGAGATCCGCATCAGCAGCACCAACAGCGATCCTTGGGACTTCATACTCACTCCCGGCGGGGACTAGAGTCTAGAAGACACGGACAGTCCCAACACAGGCCGTCCATCCGGAACTGATCCCCAGGCCCGGAAGTGATAAGCGGAGGTAAGCGTGGCGAAAGCAGCACCGGCAGAACAATTGAAATTGCTTGAACTGCAGGGACTGGACGCCAAGCTCAAGTCGTTGGCGGGCCGCCGGAAGGTGCTGGAAACAGATCCGCGGATAGCCGACCTGCAGGATGCACTCAGCGTTGCCAATGGTGAGCTGGGTGCGGCCAAGATGGCCGTACACGACGCCGAAGCCGAACTGCGTCGTTCGGAAGCGGACGTGGAGCAGGTCGCATCCCGCATCGAACGGGACGAAGCCAGGCTCAACAGCGGAACCGGCCTCTCCAAGGACCTCGTTGCGCTCCAAAGTGATATTGCGTCCCTTAATAAGCGCCGCTCCGACCTTGAAGATGTCGAGCTCGAAATTCTTGAGCGGCTCGACACCCTGCGGGAGCGCCAGGCCGCACAACAGGTCATTGTGGACGACATCCAGGGTTCATTCGCTAGTATCCGCGCGGAATTGGATGAAGCAATCGCAGAGATCGCAGCAGAGGAAACCACAGTCAGGGGGCAGCGGGCCGCCTTCGCGGAAGCCCTTGACGCCGGAGTGTTGGCGGTTTACGAGAAGACGATCGCCAAACGGGGAGTTGGCGCCGCGCGCCTTTTCCACGGTAAGTCGGAAGGTTCAGGCATGATGCTCAGCCCCGGCGACCTCGCCGAAGTCAAGGCTGCCGCTGACGACGACATCGTCTTCTGCCCTGACTCAGGCTGCATCCTGGTCCGTTCGGCCGAGTGGAATTGATCTAGCCAGCCAGGATGATGTTGAGGGCGTGCGGCTTGCGGGGCGTCCCGGGAACAAGCTCCGCTGTCCAGACTTCTTTGGCGGCCTTTAGCAGCTGATCAGGTGCGGCAGGGGCCTTGCCGCGCCTGGTCAGCAGATGCCTGGCAAACTCACCCCGCGTGTGCTTGGCAAAGTGGCTCACCACTGTGCGCTTGCCGTTTGCCTCACTGAACACATTCACCGTGACGGTTTGCGCTGCTGGTGGAGCCCATGCCGCTGCGTATGTGCTGGAACGGCAATCCACCAGCAATTCTCTTTCAGCCCGTTGGGCGAGGGCCGCGTTAAGGTGCGGTTTCCAGAAGGAGGCGAGGCGTCCGACGTCGGGCAGTGCCGTTCCCATGGACAGCCGGTAGGCGGGCACTTGGTCGCCAAAACCGATGGCGCCCCACAGGGCCGAAACCACCAGAATGGATTCGGTAGCCTTGCGGCGCTGGGACGGCGTCATGGAGTTGTAGCCAAGCGCGTCATAAAGGACACCTGAGTAGATCTGGTGAGCGGGCGCCGCCGGCTCGGCGTGCAGCCTGGTATTACGTTCGACGTCGTCCTTCAGCGAGGCGCCAACGCCCAGCAATGCCAGAGCGTCCTCGTGCGCGCTGACGGTGCCCAACGATTCCAGGACCTTGGCGCGGTACGGGTTCAGCTCGGGAAAGCTGAGGGATTCCCAGGCCACGGCGGGACCTTTGACGGCGGGGGTCTTGCCTTCGGAAGGCGGCAGCAGAATCAGCACCCGTCGATATTACCGGGGACCGAAGCCACCTCCGACGCCGGTAGACTGTACGGCGGATGGGTTGACCAGGCGGCCGCGCGTCACGCAAGTGGCTCGAGGAACGTCCGGGCTCCGCAGAGCAGGGTGGTGGGTAACGCCCACTCGGGGTAACCCGCAGGCCAGTGCCACAGAGAACAGACCGCCTGCGCTGGCCGATGCTTGCATCGGTTGGCAGCAGGTAAGGGTGAAACGGTGGTGTAAGAGACCACCAGCTCCCTGGGTGACCGGGGAGGCTAGGTAAACCCCACCCGGAGCAAGGCCAGACAGGGCACGTTTGAGGGCTGCTCGCCCGAGTGTCCGGGTAGGCCGCTGGAGGGCGTCGGCAACGGCGTTCGTAGATGGATGGCCGCTACTCCCTCGCCGGTAACGGCAGGGGATGACAGAACCCGGCGTATCGGTCAACCCATCCACACATTTGCCACTGAGGTCACGGGCATTGTGACGTTCATTGTGACTGCCATGTGAGTGATTTCACGCCCCGGGGCGCCCAACCGTGGGTCCTTCCGCCTTAGACTTGTTATGAACGTGGATGTTCTGCCGCCGGGACTGCGTTCGCAGCCGGCGGTCTTTTCTTTGCAATCGTTCAAGGCGCTGTGGGTGGACCGAAGCCCGGCCAGTGCTTGTGCCGCAGGATTACTCCGGGCGGCCGCCATCTGCATACGAGGACGTATGTGGTTGACCCAAGGAAGGTAGTTCTGTGAGCCAGACGTCAGATTCTTGTCTTGATAAGTGGATGGGCCGGGAGGCTCTCGCCGAGGCCATGATTCCGGTAATCGGCCGGTTGTACCGGGAAAACAACGTGGTCACGAGCATCCACGGCCGGAGCCTGATCAACAAGTCGACCATGAACATCCTGAAGGCCCACCGCTTTGCGCGCCGGATGAGCAACACCGAGCTTCTGCTCGAAGAAACCGCACCCCTGTTGAACGCGCTTGCTGAGCTGGATCTCGGCGCGGCTGCCATCGACATTGCCCGTCTCACCGAGAAGTTCCGCGTCGAGGGCCACGGCACCTCGTTGGACGAGTTCCTCCGGGCCGAGCTTGCAGAAATCGTCGGAAAGCGCGGCGCTGATGACCGCACCAGCACCGACGTCGTGCTGTACGGCTTTGGCCGCATCGGCCGCCTCCTGGCCCGCATCCTGATTGAAAAGGCCGGTGGCGGGCATGGCCTGCGGCTGCGTGCCATCGTCGTCCGCAAGGGCGCCGAGAACGACCTCGTCAAGCGTGCCAGCCTCCTGCGCCGCGACTCCGTGCACGGTTCCTTTGAGGGAACCATCCGCGTGGACGAGGAAGCCAATACCATCACCGCCAACGGCGTTCAGGTCCAGGTTATCTACTCGGACAACCCCGCCACCGTGGACTACACCGCCTATGGCATCAAGGATGCCTTGGTAGTTGACAACACGGGACGCTGGCGCGATGCGGAGGGCCTGTCCCAGCACCTGCAGAGCAAGGGTGTTTCGCGCGTCCTGCTGACGGCTCCGGGCAAGGGCGACCTGAAGAACATCGTCCACGGAATCAACCAGTCCGACATTTCCGACGACGACAAGATCGTCACCGCTGCGTCGTGCACAACGAACGCCATTACTCCGGTGCTGAAGGCCATCAACGACAAATTCGGCATCATCCACGGCCATGTCGAAACGGTGCACTCGTTCACGAACGACCAAAACCTGATCGACAACTTCCACAAGGGAGACCGCCGCGGCCGTTCGGCAGCGCTGAACATGGTTATTACGGAGACCGGTGCTGCCAAGGCTGTTGCCAAGGCGCTTCCGGAACTTCAGGGCAAGCTCACGGGTAACGCCATCCGCGTACCTACCCCGGATGTATCCATGGCGATCCTGAACCTCAACCTTGCCAACGGCACCACGCGCGATGAGGTTAACGACTACCTCCGCGAAATGTCGTTGCACTCGCCGTTGCGCAAGCAGATCGACTACATCGACTCCCCGGATGTTGTCTCCACCGACTTCGTTGGTTCCCGCCGCGCAGGCATCGTCGATGGACTGGCCACTATTTCCAACGACAAGAACCTCGTGCTCTACGTCTGGTACGACAACGAATTCGGCTACTCCTGCCAGGTGGTTCGTGTCATGGAGGAAATGGCCGGCGTCAACCCGCCGTCCTTCCCTGCCCGCGACATCGTCGCTCCCATTGCAGTGCTCGAGGCGGCCAACGCCTAAGCCTGGAAGTATTCACGGGTTTCCCGGCTGAGTTACTGGTATCAGCCGGGAAACCTGACCAAAATGGGGTTCATGGAAAATGAATCGATCTTGGAACACGAGACCACGCTGGAACACGCACTGGATGTAGCACGGGCCAACCACAAACAGGCCCAGAAACTACTGGACCAGGCCATCGCAGCAAATGCTGCAGGGGACGTCACCGACGAACGCGTCCAGCAATTGCGTACGCTGCTGGAAGTGGCTGCCGAAGACCTCAAACGCGTGATGCGTGAGCAGTAAACGGGGAATGTTCCCCACCCCTGCAGTGTGACTTCTCCTACACACTGTGGATATCAGCTCTGACTGTCGGTGCCTTGTCCTACGCTCGAAGGACACGACTCACACCGACTGGACGGAGCCCCTTGAGTATCACCTGGTCTGCCTACAAACGCGCGCGCAGACGATCACGCCAAGCCTGGGCAATTATGGGATTAGCGGTCGCCACCCTGGTGGCGGGACTGTCCTGGTTCTTCACCACCGGCCAGTTCAATGCGGCCGAGCCATGGGTCTCGGGTCCCAGTGATGCGCCGGTATTCAATCCCGCTTGGATGAAGCCCATTAGCGGCATCGAGGCCGTTCCTGCGGAGAAGGCAAGCGCCGCGCTGGAGGACTTGCAAGTCAAGGGACGGGCATCCCAGGAAGACTATGAGCGAACCGCGTTCGGCCAGGCGTGGCTGGATGCGGATCGAAACGGATGCGATACCAGGAACGACATCCTTCGCCGGGACCTTTCGTCCGTGGAGTTCACCAGCGGATCCTCATGCAAGGTTGCCACTGGGGAGTTTCAGGAACCCTACACAGGCGCCCACGTCACCTTCCGCCGGGGCCAGGACACCAGCGCCGACGTTCAGATTGACCATATTGTGGCCCTGGCTGACGCATGGCAAAAGGGTGCCAAGCAATTAACCGTGCAGCAGCGGCAGAGGTTGGCAAATGATCCGCTGAACCTTATTGCGGCTGATGGGCCCGAGAACGTGAAGAAGGGCGCAGGCGACGCCGCCACCTGGCTGCCGCCGAATAAGAACTTCCGGTGTCACTACGTGGCACGGCAGATCTCCGTCAAGGCGGCCTACAAGCTCTGGGTCACCCAGGCGGAGAAGGACGCCATGATGCGTGTCCTCTCTTCCTGCCCGGATCAGCAAACCATTTACAGGGCCAGGTGACCGTGTCCCAGTTGCCAGGTGCCGCCGTCGTCGATTCTCTCCAGGACGATGCGCTGAAGCGATGTTTCCCGGGGTAATTGGTCCAGGTTCTCGAGCCCCCGCTTCCGGAAGGTGAAATACACCGCATCCGATGGGGCATCCGTGCATCGATCCAGGGTGAAGCGGCGGGCGAAGGAGGCGATGTTGCTGTCCGGAAGCCGCTCAACAAGGTAAGGATCCAGCATCCAGGACTCACACGTGGCCATAGTGGCTGGCTTGTCCGGGAAATATTGGGAAAAGAAAGAGCGCGCCTCCTCGAAGCTGGCGTCAACCAGCTCGGGGGAGAGGCCGCCGTCCTCAGGAATGTGGACGCCAAGGACCCAATCGGATCCGTAAGGGACGCTGCCCCCTGACCCGTCCTGGTGTTTGCTGCGGATTAGATGGAACTGCAACCGGCCCAGCCTGAACAGATTCCCTGCCATGTGCAACGTTAGCCAGCTCCAGGTGTCCAGCCCGAAACGTCCATGGACGCGGCGGTTGATGCGGAGCTGAAGCCCCATGTCTGCCAAGGTGGCCGCTGACACTTTAGCGTTGATTCCCAGTTCCAGATGGTACGCGTGGACCTTGGGCGCGAATCGGAGCAGGACTTCGATCCAGCTGATGTCGTCCAGCCGACCGGGAGGAACCCGGCCTGGAAGAACGCTGTCGGCCGGAAAGGTGCCAAGCCGTTGCTGCAGCAGCTCCATCGCCTCCCGAACGTGGCCACTGGGATTTCTGTCCAAGAGTGCGGCGCATTCCACGGCGTCCTCGCCGGCAATGTCCAGGAGCTCGAATAATTCTGCATGGCGTGCTTGGTTCATCGGATCAATTTCCGAACGGGTCCGGGTCGACGCCAGGCATCCATGTCAATCCGGGAACTCCCCAACCGTTCTTCTTGGCCTGCTTCATTGCCTTCCTGGCATAACGGTCAACAAGGCGGTTGACGTAGAGCTTGCCGTCCAAATGGTCGTACTCGTGTTGCATGACTCGAGCGAACCAGCCCGTAGCTTCGAAGTCCACAGGGTTTCCATCACCGTCAAAGCCTTGGACGCGGGCCCACTCGGCGCGCTGCAGAGGATAGTGCTCACCGGGAAAGGACAGGCAACCCTCAATGTGCTCTTCCGGATCAGGGAGGGCTCCCGAGATCTTTGAGAGGGTCAGGACGGGGTTGACCAGAACGCCTTGCTCGGGGACGTCGTCGTCATTGGCGTACTTATACACAAAGATGCGCTTCCCGACTCCCACCTGGGGTGCGGCGAGGCCCACTCCGTTCGCGGCATCATTGGTTTCGAACATGTCAGCTATGAGTTTTCGGAGATCGTCATCGAATACTTCGACTTCACTTGCCCGTCGGTGCAAAACGGGTTCGCCCCAAATGGTCACTGGCAGGACGGTCATGTCAGCTCTTCCTTAGTCGATCGCTGTGTTCCGGAAGCAACCCATAGGACTGCAGGCGGGCCAAAACAAAACAAAGGCCGCACCGGATAACCGGTGCGGCCTTTGTGGAAACCGGCTTCTAAGCCAATCTCGGCGGGGTGAGCGACGGGGGTTGAACCCGCGACCTCCTGGACCACAACCAGGCGCTCTGCCAACTGAGCTACGCCCACCATGTGCCTTTTTCGGTAAGTCCGTATGAACGGCATTCCGTGAAGGCAACGACAAATAGCTTACCTGTTGTTTTGGGGTGAAAAGACCACTTTTGCCGGTTTCGACGAAAAAACCTCCAAAAATGGCCCAGATCACATAGTTTCTGTTGAACCCAGGGTCTCAGCAGTGGCCGTGACGTCCTTGGAGATTCGCTGGGCGGTAGCGGTGTCGGGGCCCGGCGCTGGAACAAACACGGCCTGCCTGTAGTAGCGGAGTTCGTCGATGGAATCCTTGATATCCCCAAGTGCGCGGTGGCCGCCATGCTTGGCCGGCGACTGGAAGTATGCCCGGGGGAACCAACGGCGGGAGAGTTCCTTGATGGTACTGACATCGATGACGCGATAGTGGAGGTGCTCCACAATGTTCGGCATGTCCCTGGCCAGGAACATCCTGTCGGTGCCCACAGAGTTACCCCCCAATGGCGCCTTGCGGGGATCCGGAACCCATTTCTCGATGTACTCAAGCACCTGCGCCTCGGCTTCGGCCATCGTCTTGCCGTGGGGGAGCTCGTCAAGGAGCTTGGAGCGGGTATGCATGTCGCGAACGAAGTCGTTCATCTGCTCCAGCGCTTCGTCGTCGGGCTTGATGACGACGTCAACGCCATCGCCCAGGATGTTGAGCTCGGAGTCTGTCACCAGCGCCGCCACCTCGATCAGGGCGTCGTTCTTCAGGTCCAGGCCGGTCATTTCGCAGTCGATCCAGACGATGCGTTCATTAGTAATAGGCACGCGCCTAGCCTATCGTTCAGGCGGTTCCAAGTGCTCCGATGGTAGGATTTTTGAGCACGGCAGTGTCTTTTCTTCCTGTCGTGAACAGCCCCCAGAGAATCAGATTTTCTGTCCCGGAACGCACGGGTAAACGATTGGATGAAGACCACATGACGGTGCCTGTACCCGCCGACCAGAAGGCAGGGAAAGAAGCGCCGCCTGCGGATGCGGCTGCCAGCGAAGTGGATAACGCCAAGTCCCCGCTGATCGCCGGTTTCATCGGTTCGATGTTTCTTGTCTTCGGCTCGCTGGGGGTTGGCTGGCTCGCGCCGGTGTCTGAACTTCGGCGGCTCCCGCTCTTCATCTGGATGCGCACCGAAGGCGTGGGCGTGGCATTGTCCATTGTCCTGTTGGCCGTTGGTGGCATGCTGCTTGTCCGGGCCTGGTTGCGCCTGGGACAGCGCGTCCGCGTATGGGGACTCCAAGCCCGCAAGGCCACGTTGCAGGCTGTGGTGGCCTGGGGACTGCCCATGATGTTCACCGTCCCGTTGTTCAGCAGGGATGTTTACGCCTACATCGGCCAAGGCAGACTCATGGTTGAGGGGATGAACCCCTACGAGAATGGGATTTCTGCCCTCCCGAACTACTTCCAATTGGGTGCCGACAAGATGTGGACGGAAGCACCCGTTCCGTACGGCCAGTTGTTCCTCTGGATCGAACAATTCGTCGTTTGGGTGACCAACGTCCAACCCGAGGCATGCATCATGCTCTTCAGGCTGGTGGCCGTGGCCGGTGTCATACTCTGCATCATCTTCGTGCCCAAGCTGGCAGAACTCCACGGCGTCAACCCACACCGCGCACTATGGCTGACAGCAGCCAACCCACTCTTCCTTACCAACTTCATTGCCAGTGTCCACAACGACGCCCTCATGATTGGACTGGCCCTCGCAGGCCTCTACTACTGCGCCACCCGCCGGGTCATCCGAGGACTGGTCCTGGTAACCCTCTCGATCTCGGTCAAGCCCATTACGGTGGTCTTCCTGCCGTTCATCGGGCTGCTCTGGGCCGGCAAGAGTGCCTCATGGCCGCGCAAGTTCCTCTACTGGTTCCTGACAGCCGCCCTGACGTTTGGTCTCCTGTACGCCATGAGCTTGGTCAATGGATTTGGGTTTGGATGGGTGAAGGGCCTGTCGGCCCCGGGAAGCGTCTGGATTTGGTACGCACCCATCGGCCTGATCGGCCTGGTCGTCGCCTCCATCTTCAACGTTTTTGGCCTCGATGGCTGGGGCATGGCCAAATGGGTTTACGACGCCGGCAAGGTGCTGATGGTGGGGGCCATCGCCTGGCAAGTGTTCCGGGGAGAGCACGATCGCCTGATGCGCCGTCTCACCTTGGCATTTGCCGCGATTGTCCTGTTGGCTCCCATGATCCAGTCATGGTACGTGGTGTGGCTGATTCCTCTGTTTGCCGTAACCGGCATCCGCAACGACTGGCAGGTGAAGGCCGTCTACTTCGTGGTGTCGTTCTTCATGGTCTATGCCATCTCGGACCAACTAGATGTGTTCCCGTATCTTCAAAGTGAGGACCTCGGACTCGCCTTGACCCTGGCACGGAACGCGGCCGCCATCATCGCGCTTCTGTTTGCCGTTTACTTGATATTCGTGGATCCGAAGACAAAGAGTCTTTTCCGCAAACGCGACGAACCAGGTCTGCGCCCGATCATCTGAGATTGCGCGGCACTCAAGAGGATGACAGAAGCCTTACTGCTTCACGTGTGGACAACGGGCTGAGTGCTGGACCATTCTCCGCCGCGAAGGCCCTGACCCACTCCGGGTTCGTCTTGCTGTACTCCCGCAACGCCCATCCGATGGCCTTCCTGATGAAGAATTCCTTGTCGGCAAGGTTGGGTTTGATAACAGCCGCCAGCAGTCCTGGATCCGTTAGGGACTTGGCTGCCAATTGAGCAGTAATGGAAGCCCTGCGGATCCACATGTCCTGGTCGGTGGACCATTGGAGTAACAGCGGTGTCATTGTGGACCTGTGTGCAAGGAGGAGGGCGCAGAGACGGTGGGACACGCCGTCGACGAGGTCCCACCAAGCCCCAGTGCGGATAATTTCCTCATAGACCGGCAGCATGTCAAGGTCTTCCTTGACCATAGGCAGGCCCGTCAACTCAATGGCTGCATAGCGTTCTTCGCGGGCCTCGGCATTGCGCCACATATCCAGGACAGCGTCGCGAAGACTCACGGGTGAAGACACGGGAAACTGCTTCGCTGCGACCTTGACGATCCTGCGCACCTCAGGCACCCGGATCCCCCAGGAGGGTATGTCCGACTTCATATAAGCCTGGGCGCCCCTGGCACGCTCAGCGTCCCCGGCGGAGCGAAGTGTTGACCGGATGGCCTCAAGCAGGTCCTTGTTGTCCATTCCCCAACTCTATGACCGGCTGTCTTGGGAAAAGGACCCAGGCCGGCCGTACCTCTCTGTTCTCCGCTTTGTTCTCCGCACTCGCAGCGACCTGCGCCGTAGAGTGGAATTAATCGCCAGCGGGTCCGGGAATGATCCCGAACGGCAAACTACCCCGCCCAGCAAAAATGGAGGAACCCCATGTCCATGGTGAAAACACCGGACCAGATCTCGATGATGCGCGAGGCCGGCAGGGTGGTGGCCCACGCCTTGGCAGCTGTCAAGGACCACGCGGACGTCGGTATTTCCCTCAAAGAACTGGACGAGCTTGCAGCCAGCGTGATTTCAGATGCGGGGGCCAGGCCGGCTTTCCTTAATTACCACCCACGGTGGGCCGCGGTCCCGTTTCCCGGCGTGATCTGTGCCAGCGTCAATGACGCCGTGGTGCATGGAATTCCGGATGGCTATGTTCTCCGGGATGGGGACCTCCTAAGTGTGGATTGCGGCGCCTTCCTTGAGGGCTGGTGTGGAGACGCGGCTGTCAGCTTCATCGTGGGCACTGCTGATCCGGTGGACCAGGCATTGATCGACGCCACAGATGCGGCACTCGCCCGCGGTATCGAAGCAGCCCGGGTGGGTAACAAAATGGGTGACCTCGCCTATGCAATCGGCGGCGAGGCTAAACGGGCTGGATATGGTTTGCTTGCCGACCACGGTGGTCACGGCATCGGCCGGACGATGCACGCCGAACCTCCCGTTCCCAACATGGGCAGGCCGGGCCGGGGCATCAAACTGGAGGAGGGTTTGGTTATCGCCATCGAACCCATGCTCATCCTGGGAGGCAAGGACGACTACTACCACGATGACGATGAGTGGACTCTGCGCTCAGCAAGCGGAAACAAGGCTGCTCACAGTGAGCACACCGTCGCTATCACCGCGGATGGACCCATGATCCTGACGTTGCCCTAGCGGCATCGATGACAGCTGACCCTTCTATGCGGGCTCCCCTTGAGGCGAACTAGGGCGCGGTTGAGGCGAACTACGGCGCGCCCAGGAATGGGAGTTGAAACCACAGAGAACCCGCCTTCAATGAACAGCGAAACCGTGCCGTGATACAAATCGGATGGACCAGCCTTTGGCCGCAGGCTGGTGTCAACGGGATATGCCTCCAGAGTAGTAGCCCCGTTCTTGAAGGCATGGTTGACCGCTGCCCGGAGTAGCATCGCAGCAACACCTGATCGTCGATGGTCCCGTGAAACCACAAAACAGCTCACTGACCAGAGGGTTTCAACGTCAACGGGCGGCAGGTCCGCTGCCCGCAACAGCTGCGACCGTTCTATGCGGGGATAGTTTGCCCGTGGTTCCACTGCACACCAGCCGACCGGCTGGCCGCCCCGGAACGCCAGCACCCCCGGCTCAGGATCCTCGTCGAAACGTGCCCGCAGGAGTTCTTTGAGTTCGCTGGGTGCCGCAGACCTGAACTCCGTGCCGGGGAGGGCGAACCAGCGGCACCAGCACCGGGACGGCTCGCCCTTGACCCCGAACAATTCCTCCACTGCCTCCCAGGAAGCAGGAGCAGTCTCAAGCCGGTGAGCTGCTGTGTCGTGTGGCATGGACCCAGAATAAACTCCGCATGCGGTGCTGGCCCCACAAGTCTCTCCCGCAGTGCCATGCCGAAGTTCAAGCCCCGGCACCCACCAACTCACCTGTGGCTGTGTTTACCACCAGCGGACCGGCACCGTCCGGATCATCGACGTCCACCGTTTCTGTCTCATCCTCCGGGGGCGCCTGTTCGTTGTCGCCGGCCTCCCACTCAATGCCCGCATGTCCAGGCTTCCCGGCGGCCTCGCTTGGCTGGTTACCATCGGCTGGAGCCGAAGTCCCGGTCATCCGGGTGAAGTTCGCAGAGCCCCACATGAGGTCGTGCCCCACTGATTCAGCGTCGATTTCTGCCACATGATATATCCGACCCTCGTGTTCCCACTGCCGTAGGCGTAGCTTTCCGATGACGATCACGCGTTGCCCCTTCTTCACGCTGCAGCCGACGTGGCCAGCCAAGTAGCGAAAGGATTGCACCGTATACCAGTTGGTGGTGCCGTCTATCCATGTATTGCTTGCCCGGTCATAGCGCCGTTCAGTTGTTCCAAGACGAAAAGAAGCCGTAGCAGTACCTCGCGTAGTGGTCGAACTCTTAACCTCTGAAGCTACGAAGCCTCGAAGAGTGATGGTGTCGTTCATGGTGGTCCTTCTCGATGTAGGAAAGTGCCCGTCCGGCCCTCTTAGCTTCATCCATGCAAACCAGGCAGGGGAGTGCGGTGTCTGCCTATGTGAATAACTCCGGCACGAAGGGTTGTTGTGGAGGAGAAGTATCCGTAGGCGTGGGCTGACAGGCTGCAGGCCGAATGCACTGTAAACTCTTTGTGGCGCCAGCGGCTTAGGCTGGTATTGGCGCAAGTGCGCCCCAGTAGCTCAGGGGATAGAGCAGCGGCCTTCTAATCCGCCGGTCGGGGGTTCGATTCCCTCCTGGGGCACAAGAAATCCCCCGGAACCCACATGGTTCCGGGGGATTTATTCTTTAGTCGTCTGACTTGTTGCCATGTGACTCAAGAAATTCCTTGAGGTTCTGAAGAACCATTCGCCAGGTCGCTGCGGAATGCTCCACTTCTTGTTCGCTCTTGTTGTTGCCCTGCGTAATCGTTACGGATGTCTCCTCGCCAGCATCGTCCAGCTGGTATGCAACGGTGTGATAGTTCTCGGGAGCATCGGGAAGTCCCGTTGACGGGCTGTAGTGGGTGGTTTTCAAGAGCTGCAGTGGTTCGAAGGCCAGGATGATGCCCTTGTCCTCGTATGCATTGCCGTTGTATTCGCCGGAGTACGTGATCGGATCGCCCACCCTCCAGGACGTTTCCACATTGGTTCCGAGAAAGTATTGCTTGATGAGGCCAGGATCCGTCAGGGCCTTCCACACGGCGTCGCGCGGGGCAGCTACGGTGATTGACGCCTCGGCGTTGGGGACTTTTCCTTCCATGGTTCTCTCCCTTCCGAGGCCCACCGGTCCGGGTGGGCCACCACTTGGCCCACGCTACGCCCGTGCGCAGTCCATGGGAATGGCAGAATGGCACTGTGATGAGCAGGGGAACCAAGGCCGAGCAGCCCAGACATGCCAGCAACTTTCAGCTGAACGGAAAGGCCGCGGCGGCCTTCCTGGTGGTTGTCACTACGCTTGCACTGTCAGCATGCACCGCGTCGTCCCCCCAAGCACCCGCGGCTGGCGGCCCTTCTTCAAGCCCGGCATCCCAACCGGCCGGCGGGACGAGTATGGACCCTGCGGTAGCGGCCACGAGCACAGCTGTGGAGGCGGCGCTGAAGAGAATCGCGGCTGCCAACCCCAAGCCTGACACTGAATCGGTGCGGGCAGCCTTGGTATCTGCGGGCGTTCCCAAAGCCAACGTGGAAGTGTCCGTGGGCCGAACGCCCACAGGTCTTGATGTGGATGCCTTGGAAGCTGCCGCCCTGACCGGTGATAGTTGCATCATGGGTCAGATCCGGGATGGCGGTGTGGTGGTGAGCGTCCTGCCGGTACTTGCCACCGGAAAATGCTTCGTGGGGAGCGTTCGCTAACTGCGGCCGGCCGCACTGCCCCCCGGGAGCTGCTGGCGTCGCCCAATAGCACCGAATGTGAGATCTGTCCGCCTACCCACTAGATTTAAGGGCATGGCGGAATTCATTTACACGATGACCAAGGCTCGCAAGGCCGTTGGCGACAAACTTATTTTGGACGATGTCAGCATGTCGTTCTATCCTGGCGCGAAGATTGGCGTCGTAGGCCCGAACGGTGCTGGTAAGTCCACCATCCTGAAGATCATGGCGGGGCTGGACACTCCATCAAACGGCGAGGCCCGCCTGAGCCCCGGCTACACCGTGGGCATCCTCTTGCAGGAACCGCCGCTGAACGAGGAAAAGACCGTCCTTGGCAACGTCCAGGAAGGCGTTGGCGAGATCTACGGCAAGATCCAGCGTTTCAACGAGATCTCTGAAGAGATGGCCAACCCGGATGCGGACTACGACACACTCCTGGATGAGATGGGGAAGCTGCAGGAAGCCATTGACGCTGCCGATGCCTGGGATATCGATTCCCAGCTCGAACAGGCCATGGACGCATTGCGCTGCCCGCCCGCCGATTCCGATGTCACCGTCCTCTCTGGTGGTGAACGACGCCGCGTAGCGCTGTGCAAGCTTCTCCTCCAGAAGCCGGACCTCCTGCTCCTCGATGAGCCCACCAACCACTTGGACGCCGAGAGCGTACTTTGGCTCGAACAGCACCTCTCCCAGTACCCCGGTGCGGTCCTGGCCGTGACCCACGACCGTTACTTCCTGGACCACGTGGCTGAGTGGATCGCAGAAGTCGACCGCGGCCACCTCTACCCGTACGAAGGCAACTACTCCACATACCTGGAGAAAAAGAAGGCCCGCCTCGAGGTCCAGGGCAAGAAGGATGCGAAGCTGTCCAAGCGCCTGACCGAAGAACTTGAATGGGTGCGCTCCAACGCCAAGGGGCGCCAGACCAAGTCAAAGGCCCGCCTGGCCCGCTATGAAGAAATGGCTGCAGAGGCCGAGCGCACGCGAAAGCTGGACTTCGAAGAGATCCAGATTCCGCCTGGACCGCGCTTGGGTTCCGTGGTGATCGAGGCCAAGAACCTGAAGAAGGGCTTCGACGATCGAGTCCTGATCGAGGACCTCTCCTTCTCGCTGCCCCGCAACGGCATTGTTGGCGTTATTGGACCGAATGGCGTGGGCAAGTCCACCCTGTTCAAAACCATCGTTGGCATGGAGCCGCTGGACGATGGCGAGCTCAAGATCGGCGAGTCCGTGAAGATCTCCTACGTGGACCAGTCCCGTGGCGGCATCGATCCCAATAAATCCCTCTGGGAAGTTGTTTCGGAAGGCCATGACTATATCCAGGTCGGCCAGGTCGAAATGCCTTCGCGGGCTTACGTTTCGGCGTTCGGCTTCAAGGGACCGGACCAGCAGAAGAAGGCTGGCGTCCTCTCCGGTGGTGAGCGTAACCGCCTCAACCTGGCGCTGACCCTTAAGCAGGGTGGAAACCTTCTGCTCCTTGACGAACCAACCAACGACCTCGACGTCGAAACTCTGAGCAGCCTCGAAAACGCCCTGCTTGAGTTCCCTGGCTGCGCTGTGGTGGTCTCCCACGACCGTTGGTTCCTGGACCGCGTAGCAACCCACATCCTCGCCTATGAAGGTGACGACGAGAACCCCTCCAAGTGGTACTGGTTCGAGGGTAACTTCGACTCCTACGAGGAGAACAAGGTGGAGCGCCTGGGCCCCGATGCGGCCAAGCCGCACCGCGTGACGCACCGTCGCCTTACCCGCGACTAATCCAGTCGCCAAGACACAAACACAGAGGTCGGTCCCATCACGGACCGGCCTCTGCGCTTTAACGCTTCAACGCAAAGCAGCCTACGGAATCCGGACCATCCCCTCTTGTGCCACGGTTGCGACGTGAATGCCTTCGCGGTTGAATATGCGCCCGGTGGCCAGGCCGCGTGCGCCTTGGGCGCTGGGGGACTCCTGGACGTACAGCATCCACTCGTCCACCCGGACGGGCCGATGCCACCACATGGCGTGATCGAGGCTGGCGACGCTCATGCCCGGTGTCATCCACGCGAGGCCGTGTTTGCGGAGGATGGGTTCCAACAACGTGTAGTCGCTGGCGTAGGCCAACGCGGCCCTGTGCAGCTTGGGGTCGTCCGGCAAGGGGCCCATGGTTTTCATCCACACGGCGTTGGTGGCCACGTGCTCGGTTGGCGGTGATACGTAGAGCGCAGGATCGATGTGACGGACGTCGAACGGCCGCTCGGAGGACATGTGCCTGGCCAGAGGGTGATCGAATTGAGCCAGGAGATCTGCGGTGCTGGGCAAGGATTCGGGGTCCGGAATGCCTTGGGGCATGGCCGCTTGGTGATCCACGCCCTCATCTTCAACCTGGAACGAGGCAATCATGGAAAGGATGGGAACGCCGTCCTGGTAAGCATGGACGCGCCGTGCCGAGAAAGACCGACCGTCACGCAACCGTTCCACACCGAACGTGATGGGCTTATTGGCGTCACCGGGGCGCAGGAAGTAGCCGTGCATGGAGTGGGCCACGCGGTCCGGTTCCACGGTCCGCATGCCGGCCATCATGGATTGGGCTAAAACCTGGCCGCCGAAGACACGATGCCTGGGCTGTTTTTGGGACGGTCCAAGGAAGATGTCCTCATTGGTCCGGGCTCCGTCGAAGTCACCCAGGTCCAACAGGCTTATGAGCACTTCCGTGGGATCCTCTGTGGGTGCCTCAACCTCGAGGCCAGCGTTCGTGTCAGTCATGGTTCGACTCTAGACGGCCCCCCGAGCCCTCTCAACCGCGGACATGCCGGTAGAGTCGATGATGTGACAGACCTCTTGACCCAGTCCTTCCGCTTTGCCGATCCCCGCGACCTCGCTGACCTGAGGACGTACGTCACCCGTGCCAAGAGCATCGACGACGGCGCCATCCGACTGCAGGCCGCGGGCGAAGTGTTGGCCGCTTACGTGTGTGTGCTTAGGCCACGCATCCTTGGCGAGTCAACTCCCACAATCCTTGGTTTGCGCACCATGGCGCTGGCAGAACCGGCGCAGGCCGATGTCACGGTGACGCTCGCGTCCGTCATGGACCGTCTTGCCCGCTCCGGCGCCGAGGATGTCGAGTTGCCCATCCCGCCGTCGACGGTTTCGGAGTCATGGGCTGGCGTCGGCGCGCCACGGAGCGGTTGGGAAGCTTTGGGGATGGTGCCCGACGCCGATCTCAAGTCAGCGGCGGAAGCCGGAATTGCAGAGGTGGCTGGCGTCGTGCCCGCTACCGCCGGTGCTGCCGTTGTGAATACGGCCCGGGCCGCCGTGTGGGGACGGGCGCTGCCCGGCCTCCGTGACATGCCTGCTGGTGCGGCTTTCGCTGCCTTCGCCCTGGGGTTCCTCGGCGCAGGCGAGCAGCAGCTGTTCCGGAATGGACGGTGGTTCCGTCTGAGTGGTCCTCGTGGCCATGTCCTGGTCCGCACGGGCGCTGGCCTGGGTCTGGGCTTTTAGGCTCAGACTGCGGAGGGGCTGTTCACCATGGTTAGGGCAGCGCGTTCCATGTAATCCCAAAGCGTTCCCTCATGAAGGGGCGACAACCCCAGTGAGTCCACTGCTGTCCGCATATGGAAGAGCCAGCGGTCCTTCGCTTCGGGAGTGACGCGGAACGGCATGTGGCGCATCCGCAGGCGGGGGTGGCCGCGTTCCTCACTGTAGGTGGTGGGGCCACCCCAGTACTGCTCCAGGAACATGAGGAAGCGCCGCTTTGCCGGCTCCAGGTCTTCTTCCGGGTACATGGGACGTAGCAGGGGGTCCTGGGCAACGCCGTCGTAGAAGACGTCAATCAGCTTCACGAAGGTTTCGTGACCGCCCACGGCTGCGTAAAAACTGTCGGTGTAGGCAGGTTGGCTGAAGGGATCGTTTTGCATCAGCTGGCGTCGTTGACCAGCTTGGGGATTCGTTTCACTCACTTGCTTTCTCCTCAGCCTTCTCGGCGGCGCCGGTGGGGTCGGTGTCCGGCGACTCCAACGGAACGTAGTCTCCTTGCGAACGGTTGCCCACACGAAGGATTTCACCGTTTCGCAGATACCAGATGGCTCCGTCTTCAGCGCGCACCCGCGTGATGCGCAAGCCCACTGATTCAACGGTACCAATCACTTCGCTGGTGACGATCACATCGCCAATTCCGTACTGGTCTTCGATGGTGATGAAGATGCCGGCCAGGAAGTCACGGATCAGTTGTTGTGCGCCGAAACCAATCGCGACACCCAGAATTCCCACGCTCGTCAGCAGGGGTGCGACGTCCACGTTCATGTACTTGAGGACGTAGATAATCACGATCACTACAACGACGACGCTCACGAGGCTTGTCAGCAAGGTGCCGATGGTTTCGGCGCGCTGTGACCGGCGTTCATGGTCCAGTGCGCGGATGGCGGGTTGAACCCATTTGAAGTGTGGCTTCTTGAAGAAGGAACTGCCCGCAGACACTCGCCGCGTAATGCGCAGGATGATGAAACGCGCCACGATCCACACCACCAGGCCTACGCCCACGGTGATGAGGATCGAAACGACGTCGATTTTCTCCGGTTCTATGGTGATGGTTTCCGCCAGGGGGATGGAGATCAAGGTGGAATAGCTCCTTGTCGTCGGCCCGTGTTCGCCGGGCGCGGAACACTCTGTCCACCTCCAACCCTATCGCCGTAGCGTGACCGTATGCGCATCCTGGTCTTGGGCGGTACTGCCTTCCTGTCAGCTGAAGTCGCAAAGCAGGCGGTTGCCTTGGGGCATGACGTCACCTGTTTTGCCCGTGGGACCCAGGCGAACCCGCCCGACGGCGTTACCTGGGTCCGTGGCGACCGCAGCTTGGGTAGGGCGGCCTATGAGGATGTGAACGGCAGCTGGGACGCGGTTGTTGACGTGTCCCGGGATCCTGTGCAGGCGAGGGATGCCCTGGAAAGGTTGGGGCCGGGCGCACGACATTGGACCTTTGTGTCCAGTTGCTCGGTGTATGCCGATCATTCGGTTCCCGGTGCCGACGAGAGTGCACCACTTCTTGAACCCCTGCCTGAAGGTCAAGCGGGTACCCCGGAAACCTATGGCGAATCGAAGTCGGCGATCGAGCAAATGACACTCGCCTTGGTTGGGCATAAAGCCCACATTGTGCGGGCCGGGCTGATTGGAGGGCCAGGAGACGGCTCTGACCGTTACGGCTACTGGCCAGCGCGCTTTGCCGCCAACTCCGAGCCGGTTATCGTGCCGGACATTCCAGATGATGCCACCCAGGTCATTGATGTCCGAGACCTCGCCACGTGGATCGTCCACGCGGCGGAGAAGGCATGGACGGGCACGTACAACGCCATGGGGGATGTGGTTCCGTTCAGTGAGTACATTGCGGAGTCACGCCGCATGGCCGCAGGTCCGGGGACGCAGCCAGGTGCAGAGGCAAGGCCGCTGTCGGCCCAAACCATCTGGGCTGAGGAAGACTGGCTGGTGGAGCATGGCGTCTACTACTGGGCGGGGCCGGACTCACTTCCCCTCTGGCTGCCATCGGACCATGACGGCTTCCAGGCGCGGACAAATCGAGCCGCGAAGGGGCTCGGTATGACACTGCGGCCCTGGCAGGAGACCCTGCGGGACGCCTTGGACTACGAGCGCAGCCTGGGGTTGGAAAGGGAGCGCAAGGCTGGCTTAAGCCGTGAAACCGAACGCAGGCTGGTGGGACTCCTCGGGAAACAACAGGCCTAAGGCGAGGTCACAGGCTCAGGCCGCTGCCGCCGTCGTGACTGGCTCGTGCAGCACGGGGAAGTTGACGCTGCGGGCGATGAAGCAAACTTGGTTGGCTTCGTGGTGAAGTTGCGGCATGAGGGCCGACTGCGAGGGGTCGCTGATGGTTACGTGCGGCCTCAGGGTCACGCCCTCGAATTGGCCGCTGCCGTCGCGGTTGAGCTTCATGAGGCCTTCCGCCTGGTCCTCGTAGGCCGTCACTACTACGCCATGCCGTACGGCCACGTGCAGGAAGGAGAGCATATGGCATTGGGACAAGGCGGCAAGCAGGAGTTGCTCGGGGTTGTAACGCGTCCGGTCGCCGTGGAACGTCGGATCAGAGGAGCCCTTCAGGGTGGGAAGGCCCGGGATTTCGACGTCGTGGTCACGTGAGTATCCCCTGTAATTTGCAGTGCCTTCGCCAAGGTTTCCGGTCCAGCGGACGGTCAGTGCGTAGTGGTGTTCGTTGAGGCCCATGCGGACAGTCTAGCCAGACGCCATTGACTGTCCGCAGGGGCACTTCAACCAAATCGGTCTAGACGTCCGCGGCCCGTGCACGGAGCGCCCGCGCCACGCCGTCACGGTTTTCCAGCATCATGCGGCGCAACGCTGCACTCTCCTCCGGAAGGGATGCGAGGAATTCGTCCGTGCGGTCCACCGTGGCCTGGGTGGTGAGTTGCGCCGGGTAGAGGCCCACAACGATTTGCTGGGCCAGGGCGTGCGTGCGTTCCTTGACGATGCCCGGGACCGCTTCGAAGTACTTTTCCGCGTAGGGCTCCAGCAGGGCCGTGTCCGGCACCCGCATGAAGCCAGCCACCGCTGAAGCTTGGAGGGCGTTGGAGAGTTCGCCTTTGACCACAATGGAATCCCACGCTGCGGCTTTGGCCTGCGCTGTGGGTATTGCGGCCTTGGCCTGTGCTGCGGCGTTTTGGCCTGTGGAGGTGTTGTCCAGGGCGAGCTCCTGGTCGATGCGCTCCTGGCCCTGCCTGCCGCCAGCCACCAAGGCGGTCAGCAGCTCCCATCGCATGTCCTGGTCAACAGTGAGGCCTTCAAGGGTGTCGGTTCCGTCAAGCAGGGCTTGGATGCGGTCCAGTTGGTCTGCGCCGCGTGCAAGTTGCGCGAAGGACTTCGCGAACTGAAGTTGGGCGTCGGAGCCGGCTTCCACCGCCGAAGCGAGTTCCCAGAGCTTGTCTGCTGCCGCGATCGTAGCGCCCAGCTTGTGCTCGGCCGCTACATAGTAGGTCAGCGTTGTAGCCAGCTGCCGCAGTTGGACGAGGATCACCGAAGAGTCGGTTTCCTCTGCGATATTTGCCAGGATCAGTTCCACGTAGCCGCGGGCAGGAGTTTCCCCGTCGCGCGCTGCGTCCCATGCAGAACCCCAGACAAGCGTGCGTGGCAGGCTGGCTGCAAAATCCTTGAGATGCGCTTTGGCCGTGGCCAGCGAGTGCGCATCCAGGCGCACCTTGGCGTAGGCCAGGTCGTCATCGTTGAGCAGGATGAGGTCCGGGCGTGCGAGGCCTGTCAGGACGGGGACTTCGGTGCGGTGGCCCTCGACATCCAGTTCCTCGCGGTGCGTCCGCTCCAGCTTGCCCTCTTCGGAAAGGTTGTAGAAGCCCACTGCAAGGCGGTGTGGGCGCAGCGTGGGTTGTTCATCGATCGCCGTCTGCAGGATGCTGAACGCGGTGATGGTGCCGTCTTCCTCCACGTCCACCTCGGGAGCCAGGGTGTTTACGCCGGCGGTTTCCAGCCAGAGCTTGCCCCATACGTCCAGGTCACGGCCGCTTGCGGCTTCGAGTTCCACCATGAGATCAGCAAGTTCGGTGTTTTTCCATGCGTGCTTGGCGAAGTACGTGCGCACACCTGACATGAACTGTTCCGGTCCAACCCAAGCCACCAACTGCCGCAGCACGGAGGCGCCCTTGGCGTAGGTGATGCCGTCGAAATTGACTTCCACGTCTTCCAGGTTGTTGATTTCCGCGAAGATCGGGTGCGTGGTGGGCAGCTGGTCTTGGCGATAGGCCCACGACTTCTCCACGGAGGCAAACGTGGTCCAGGCCCGGTCGAAGGCAGTGTTTTCCACGGCAGCCAGGTGGGACATGTACTCGGCAAAAGACTCGTTGAGCCAGAGGTCGTTCCACCAGCGCATGGTCACCAGGTCCCCGAACCACATGTGCGCGAGTTCGTGCAGGACGGTGATGGCACGGCGTTCGATCTGTGCGCCTGCGACCTTGCCGCGGAAGATGTAGCCCTCCAGGATTGTCACCGCACCAGCGTTTTCCATCGCGCCCGCGTTGAACTCCGGTACGAACAGCTGATCGTACTTCTCAAACGGATACGGGCAGCCGAACTGCGCCTCGAAGAATTCGAAGCCCTGGCGGGTCAGCTCGAAGATGTTCTCCGCATCCAGGTACTGCATCAGCGATTTGCGGGCAAATACGCCAAGCGGAACCACCCTGCCGTCCGAACCAGTGACCTCCGAACGAACTGATTGATAGGGTCCGGCTATCAGCGCGGTGACATAGGAGGACAGACGCGGGGTGGGAGCGAATTCCCACACGGACCTGGCCCCGCCGTCCTCGCCGGCCAGAGCTTCAACAGGGACAGGCGTGGCAGAGTTGGAGACGACGTCCCAGTGCGAGGGAGCAGTGACGGTGAACGTGAAGCTGGCCTTCAGGTCCGGCTGTTCGAAGACAGCGAACATTCGCCGGGAATCCGGAACCTCGAACTGGGTGTAGAGGTAGACCTCCCCATCCACCGGATCCACGAAACGGTGCAGCCCCTCGCCGGTGTTCATGTAGCGTGCATCGGCGACGATCACGAGCTCATTGTCGGCAGCAAGGTTTGGAAGCTGGATTCGGACACCGTCGGATACCTCGGCCGGATCCAGTTCGGTGCCGTTCAGGGTAACGCTGTAAACGGTGTCGGTTACGGCGTCGATAAACGTCGAGGCTCCAGCCTTTGCCGAAAACTTCACCACGGTTGTAGACCCGAAGACCGAGGCTCCCTTGGTCAGATCCAAGGTGACGTTGTAGGACTCGACATTGAGTATTTCAGCGCGCTGCGCGGCTTCGTCGCGCGTCAGGTTAAGGCCTGGCAAGTGTGCCTCCAGAGGTTGGGGTGGCGGCCGGGGCAGGTCCGGTCGATGGTGTGAAGCCATTCTTTCACTCCAATCGCCGATCGCAAGGAGGTGCCACCACAGTGTCGTTCCTACGGAGTAGCGTTGGATCATGGGAACGTTCAGGGAGTCACTTGATATCCGCGCACTCAGGTTCGGGATGACATTTCCGTTGCTTCTGGCGATCGGTTTCGTCGTGTGTGCCCAGATGCTCCGGAACAGCCTTCCGGATCCGGTGGCCGTGATGTGGAACGCCGACGGCGGAACTTCCTTTGCGCCCTTCGGTGCCTACGTAACGGGCGGCGCAGCCCTGATCACCTTCTTTGGATGGGTGGCCTTCCTGCAGGCGGTGCCGATTTCCAGGCCCGTGGTGATGCGACGCGTCATGATGGGCCTTGGCCTGATGGTGAGCCTTTTCATCACTGCGGTACTGGCCGCCGGGCTGGTGGGGCAATCGGGACTCGGGGATGCCCGTGATTCCCATGTCGATCCGATTGTCCTTGCCATGGGCAGCGGTGCTGCGGTGTCCCTTGGTGTTGTCCTCATGTTCGCGTTCAAACCCGATCCCCGTTGGACGCGCGAAGACGACGAAGCTTTGGAGGCCGAACGCCTGCGCGCCGCGGATCCGGAAATAGCCCGCGATACCCTGCGCATGTGGGTCCATGCCCGCAGTTCAGTTTTCGTCATGATCATCGTGTCCGCACTGTTTCCAGCCGCACTGATAGCGATAGCAGTCCCATGGCTCGGAGCCTTGGTCGCCGCAGTGGCGCTTGTTGGTGCCGGGTTCCTTTTCGCCCGCGTCCGGGCGGACAGGGGAGGGCTGCAAGTCTTTGCCGGTGGCATACTACGGGTCCTGACCGTTCCCGCCGTCGATATTGCGGCAGCAGCTCCCGCTGAAGTGAAAGCTGCAGACTTTGGTGGTTGGGGCTGGCGGCACCATGACGACGCCACAGCGATGCTGGTAAGCAGCGGACCGGCCGTCGTCGTAAGGAAACTTAACGGAGGCAGGGTGGCGCTCAGTGCTGGTACTGCCGCTACCGCTGACAAACTCGCCGGTATCCTGAACCGGGCTGCCGAGCGGGCCCACCCCGGCGGACAGCCCCAGCAACCCGGGGCGCGGTAACCTAGGTAACGCATCCCACACCGCCGCGCCCGGCCAGGTGCCATACCGGCGCGCCAGAAAGAATGGACTTCCTGTGACTACACCCCGTGTCCACATCGCCACAGACCACGCCGGCATGGAACTCAGCGCCCACCTGGTCAGCCACCTCACCGCCAAGGGCTACGAGGTTGTGGACCACGGACCCAAGGAATATGACGCGCTGGATGATTACCCCTCCTTCTGCATCAACGCAGGAGTCGCAGTGGTGGCCGACCAGCAGGCAGGCGTGCATGCGCTGGGCATCGTTCTGGGCGGTTCCGGCAACGGTGAACAAATTGCCGCCAACAAGGTCAAGGGTGTGCGCGCCGCGCTGGCCTGGAACCTCTCTACCGCCAAACTGGCCCGTGAGCACAACGATGCCAATGTGGTGGCTGTCGGGGGTCGCCAGCACACGGTGGAAGAAGCAACCGAACTCATTGAAGCCTTCCTGCAGGAACCGTTCAGCAACGACGAACGCCACATCCGCCGCATCGGCAAGATTGCGGCCTACGAAACCACCGGCGAGATCGTCGAGTAGTGCCGGAGGGGCATTCCGTCCATAGGCTGGCCCGCCAATTCCACGATGTTTTTGGCGGCCGGCGTTTGGAAGTTTCCAGTCCGCAGGGAAGATTCACGGCCGGCGCAGATCTTCTGAATGGCCATGTGATGGTTGAAACTGCTGCCCACGGGAAGCAGTTGTTCCTGCGCTTTGACCACGATCTTTTCCTGCACGTCCATCTGGGCCTGTACGGGGCTTGGAATTTCGGCGGGGACAGTTCGTTCAGCGGCGCTTCAAGCATCGGCGCTCCGCGCCGGATCGGTGAGCGGGAGACTGCTTCATCCGGCATTGACTTGGACTACGCAGGGCCGCCGGAACCTGTCGGCGCCGTCCGTGTGAGGCTGGTCTCTGACCACGGCTGGGCCGATCTTCGTGGCGCCACTACCTGCGCCGCTATTACGTCCCATGAAGCCGAAGCCGTACTGGCCCGGCTGGGGCCTGATCCGCTGCGCAACCGGCCGGGGGACAGGGAGGAGTTCATCCGCCGGTTGCGTCGCCGTAGGACTGCTGTGGCCTTGCTTTTGATGGACCAGTCTGTGTTGGCCGGCGTGGGCAATATTTACCGCGCCGAGGTCCTCTTCCGTCAGGGAGTGGACCCTTGGACCCCTGGAAACACGATTGATGCAGCGACGGCAGGCAAATTGTGGGACGACGCCGTGCTGACGATGTCCGACGGCGTCCGCGACGGCCGGATTGTCACCACTCTGCCAGCGCTATGGACCGGTGACGGCGGCACAGCGCCCGACGCCGATGCCCACTTTGTCTATAAGCGCGAAGGACTGCCCTGCCGCGCTTGCGGGACGCTGGTGGGCATGGCCGAAGTCGGCGCCCGCAAACTGTATTGGTGCCCTGGCTGCCAGTTGTAGCAGTTGCCCGTAGAAACAACGAAAGAGCCCCAATCCGAGGATTGGGGCTCTTTTTGCTGGAGGGGACGACGGGAATCGAACCCGCGTAATCAGTTTGGAAGACTGAGGCTTTACCATTAAGCTACGTCCCCGGATGGGATCTCCTGCTGGATCCGTTGTACTGGATTCCGTGATCAGGACATCTTCCCGGTGGCTGTTGAAGCCGGGTACAACTAAACCTAATTCCGGCGGCGGTGTCAAATGTGCATTCAGGGCCTGCTTGCCCGTAGACTGTCCTGTGCATTCGGGGTGTAGCTCAGCTTGGCTAGAGCGCCTGCTTTGGGAGCAGGAAGTCGCAGGTTCAAATCCTGTCACCCCGACTCTGTGTTTCGTGTCCATTTCAGGGATGCGGCAGAACCCCATACCCACAAAATCAGGAGTACTTAGACTGTGAAGAGCGCTGTCGAGAACCTCACCGCCACGCGGGTCAAGCTCAACGTTGAGGTTCCCTTTGAGGAACTCAAGCCGAGCATCGATGCCGCATACAAGACCGTTGCTTCGCAGATCCAGGTCCCCGGATTCCGCAAGGGCAAAGTTCCCTCCAAGCTCATCGACCAGCGCGTTGGCCGTGGGTACGTTCTGGAGACCGCCATCAATGATGGCCTCAACGGCTGGTACCAGGCCGCAGTCCAGGAAACCGGTGTTCGTCCCCTGAGCCGTCCCGAGGTTGAGATCACAGAGGTTCCGGACCCGTCCGCAACCGACGGCGAGCTCAAGTTCCAGGTGGAGATTGACGTTCGTCCCGAAATCGAACTGCCGGACTACGCAGGCATCAAGGTTGAGGTTGCTGCGGCTGAATCCTCGGCCGAGGACGTCGACAAGGCCCTCGATGAACTGCGTGGCCGCTTTGGCACGCTGAAGTCCGTGGAGCGTCCCGCCCAGAACGAGGACTTCCTCACGATCGACATCACCGCCACAATCGACGGCGAAGAGATCGATTCCGCTTCCGGCCTGTCCTACCAGGTTGGTGCCGGCACGATGCTTGAAGGCCTGGACGAAGCCGTGACCGGCCTCTCGGCGGACGAAGAAGCAATCTTCGACACCACCCTCGTTGGCGGCGACCACGCCGGCGAGGCAGCCCAGGTGAAGGTTGTTGTCAAGGCCGTCAAGGAGCGCGAGCTTCCCGAGGCCAACGACGACTTTGCCCAGTTGGCCTCTGAATTCGACACTCTTGCTGAGCTCCGCGAGGACCTCGCCAAGCAGGCTGCCGATTCCAAGGTTGTCGGACAGGGCGTTGAGGCCCGCGACAAGGTTCTGGACAAGCTCGTTGAGCTCGTCGAGGTTCCCGTTCCGGCTTCGGTGGTCGAAGAGCAGATTGAAGCTCACTTCAACCCGGAGAACGCCCACGGCGAAGGTGACCACGACACCGAGGAACACCGCGCCGAGGTCAAGGCCAACACCGAGCGTGCCTTCCAGAACGAGGTCATCCTTGACGCCATTGCGGACAAGGAAGAAGTTGACGTCAGCCAGAACGAGCTGATCGACTACATCGTCAGCACCGCAAGCCAGTACGGCATGGATCCGAACCAGTTCGCCCAGATCATCGATCAGAGCGGCCAGGTCCCCATGATGGTTTCCGAGGTCCGTCGCCGCAAGGCGCTGGCCGTTGTGCTGGGCCAGGCCGAGGTTGTCGACTCCGAAGGCAACAAGGTTGACCTGAGCGACTTCGTCCGCCCCGCCGGCGAAGTTGCTGCCGATGAGGCTGAAGCCACGGAGGAAGCGGATGTCGTCGCCAGCGATGACCCCGCAGCCGTAAAGTTCTAATTAGTAGCGTCAACCGACCCCGGATCCATGATCCGGGGTCGGTTTGTTTTAAGCCCTGAACGGACAAGCCCTCGTTGGGTCAGCGTACTGGATCTGCGGGCCTGCTCCAGTCGTGCGCCGTCAGCGAACAGCGCGATTCCGGCGAACAAATCGTCCGTGAAAACGGTTAGTGTCCAAGTAGTGAAGTTCAGTGAGGTCACTGGCACCAGCGAGAGGTAAGTACTTATGTCACAGCAATCAGAGGCTCCCCGGATGGCAACTGTCGATCCCGCAGCCCAGGACAACTACATCTACAACCGCCTGCTGAAAGAGCGCATTATCTGGCTCGGCTCTGAAGTCCGTGACGAGAACGCCAACGCCATCTGCTCGCAGCTGCTCCTCCTCTCGGCTGAAGACCCCGAGAAGGACATCTACCTGTACATCAACTCACCCGGTGGTTCCGTGACGGCCGGCATGGCCATCTACGACACCATGCAGTTCATCCCCAACGATGTTGTCACTGTTGCCACTGGCTTGGCCGCCTCCATGGGCCAGTTCCTGCTCTCCTCCGGGACAAAGGGCAAGCGTTATGCCACCCCCAACGCCCGTATCCTGATGCACCAGCCTTCAGGTGGTATCGGTGGCACTGCCTCGGACATCAAAATCCAGGCCGAGCTGATCCTGCACATGAAGAAGGTCATGGCGGAACTCACCGCAGAACAAACTGGCCAGACCGTGGAGACCATTCTCAAGGACAATGACCGCGACAAATGGTTCACGGCCACTGAGGCTTTGGAATACGGCTTCTTCGACAAGATCTCGGCTCACGCAGGCTCGGTAGCTGGTGGCGGTGGAACGGCTAACCAGTCGAACTCCGAGCCCAGCTCCGAAAACTAACCGGCACCAAAGAACCACTGAAACCCAGGAGTAATGACATGAACTACAACTTCGGATGGTCTGCCGGTAACCTCCCGTCCAGCCGCTACGTCCTGCCCCAGTTTGAAGAGCGCACACCGTACGGCTTCAAGCGCCAGGATCCGTACACCAAGCTGTTCGAGGACCGCATCATCTTCCTCGGTGTCCAGGTTGACGACGCCTCTGCCGATGACATCATGGCCCAGCTCCTGGTCCTTGAGTCCACGGACCCGGACCGGGACATCACCCTGTACATCAACTCGCCGGGTGGCTCCTTCACGGCTATGACGGCCATCTACGACACCATGCAGTACATTCGTCCTGAGATCCAGACGGTGTGCCTGGGCCAGGCGGCCAGCGCGGCCGCGGTCCTGCTCGCAGCGGGCACTCCCGGCAAGCGGCTGGCACTGCCGAACGCGCGCGTGCTCATCCACCAGCCGGCGTTGTCCGGAGGCCAGGGTGGCCAGGCATCCGACCTCGAGATCCAGGCGGCTGAAGTCATGCGCATGCGTACATGGCTTGAGGACACGCTGGCACACCACTCGGGCCGCACGTCCGAGCAGGTTAACAATGACATCGAGCGCGACAAAATCCTTACCGCGGCCGAGGCCATGAACTACGGTTTGATCGACCAGGTTCTGGACTCCCGCAAGATCAAGCCCCAGGCAATCGCCAGGTAGCATACGGAAAACGACGCCGGTGCGGTTCGCGAAATATGGACCGCACCGGCGTTCTGTTTCCACCCAAGCAGCCCATTGTGACCTAGAGTGGATGTTGTCACGGTGGTGCCAACCCCGGCCAGGCTGCACACTTGAGTACGGCACGGAGCCGCATCACCCGCATGTAACGAAGGGATTCCCACATGGCTCGGATTGGCGAGAGCACGGACCTGCTGAAGTGTTCTTTCTGCGGAAAGAGCCAGAAGCAGGTACGGAAGCTGATTGCCGGGCCCGGTGTGTACATCTGCGATGAGTGCATCGAGCTTTGCAACGAGATCATCGAAGAAGAACTTGCGGAAGTCTCGGACCTCGGCAGCTTCGAACTGCCCAAGCCGCGGGAAATCTTCGATTTCCTGCAGGAATACGTCATCGGCCAGGAACCCGCCAAGCGGTCGCTGGCAGTGGCTGTCTACAACCATTACAAGCGCATCCAGGCCGGTCATGCTCCCAAGGCCGGGAGCCTTGGTGAGGGTCCGCATCACGAGGATGTGGAGATCGCCAAATCCAACATCCTGCTGATCGGGCCAACTGGCTGTGGCAAGACATATTTGGCGCAAACGCTCGCCCGCAGGCTGAATGTCCCGTTCGCAGTAGCCGATGCCACGGCCCTCACGGAGGCAGGCTACGTTGGCGAGGATGTCGAAAATATACTGCTCAAGCTCATCCAGGCCGCTGATTACGACGTCAAGAAAGCCGAACAAGGCATCATCTACATTGACGAGATCGACAAAATCTCCCGCAAGAGCGAGAACCCCTCGATCACCCGGGATGTCTCGGGCGAAGGAGTCCAGCAGGCCCTGCTGAAAATCCTCGAAGGCACAGTAGCCTCCGTGCCGCCGCAGGGTGGACGTAAGCATCCGCACCAGGAATTCATCCAGATCGACACCACCAATGTGCTCTTCATCGTGGCAGGCGCATTTGCCGGTCTCGAGGACATCATTGGTTCGCGGTCGGGGCGCAAGGGCATCGGCTTTGGAGCGCCGCTGAACGAAGTCCGGGACAACGTGGACACCTACGGTGAAGTCATGCCGGAGGACCTGCTGAAGTTCGGACTTATTCCGGAGTTCATTGGCCGCCTGCCAGTTATCACTACCGTCTCGAATCTCGACCGTCCTGCGTTGATCCAGATCCTTTCCACGCCCAAGAATGCCCTGGTAAAGCAATACCAGAAGATGTTCCAACTGGACGGTGTGGACCTGCAATTCGACGACGACGCCTTGGATGCCATCGCTGACCAGGCTCTTGAGCGCGGCACTGGCGCCCGTGGCCTGAGGGCCATCATGGAAGAAGTGTTGCTGCCTGTCATGTTTGATCTCCCGAGCAGGGATGACATCGCAACTGTGGTCATCACCGCTGATGTTGTAGACAACAAGGCCCAGCCCACCATGATTGGCCACGACGTCGTTGCGAAGCGCCGGAATAAGTCGGCCTAGCCACCCGTTGGCGTAGTAAGCGGCGGTTTCATTCACTTCGCGTCGCGCCATGCCCGCTTTTACTCTTCCGAGGAGTTCCCTGTGCCCGAACAGATTGTGCCCGAACAGATTGTGCCCGAACAGAGCCTGCCAGAGCAGTCCGTCAATAAAGCCGATTTCTGGTTCGATCCCGTTTGTCCCTTCGCCTGGATCACCTCGCGCTGGATTGGCGAGGTGGAGCAAGTCCGGGGTATTGAGACCGAGTGGCACGTCATGAGCCTGTCAGTGCTCAATGAGGGCCGTGACCTTCCCGAAAATTACAGGGCAATGATGGACGACAGTTGGGGTCCTGTCCGTGTGATCATTGCGGCCCAGGAACTGCATGGCAGCAGCTTCATCAAGCCGTTGTATGACGCCATGGGGGAGCAGATTCACCATGAGGGCAACAAAGACCGTAGTTCCGTGATCCAGAAAGCCCTGGCAGAGGTGGGGCTTCCTGCTGAGCTGGCACGGTTCGCTGATTCGGAGGACTACGATACCAAGCTGCGCGCCAGTCACGAGGCCGGGATCTCATTGGTGGGCCAGGATGTCGGAACGCCCGTGGTCGCCGTGAACGGCACGGCCTTCTTCGGTCCGGTCCTTACCCGGATTCCAAGGGGCGAAGACGCAGGGCAGCTTTGGGACGCCACGGTGACCCTTGCCGGTTACCCGCACTTCTTCGAACTCAAGCGCAGCCGCACGGAAAGCCCTGAATTCAACTAAACCCTGAATTCAACCAGGGAAACCCTGGGTTCAAGTAGCCAGGACCGCCACCGCGCTACTTCAGGAACCGTGACGTGCGCCGGTCCGCGAGGATCTTTCCGTTGGTTTGGCAGGTGGCACAGTACTGCAGTGAGGTGTCTGCGAAGGACACCTCACGAACAGTGTCGCCACAGACAGGGCATGGCAGCCCGGTCCTGGCATGAACCCTGAAGTTGCTTCGCTTGGTGTCCTTCAGCTCACTGGAAGGCTTTCCAGCTGCCGCGTTCACGGCACCCACCAGGACTTCCTGCATGGAATTGTAGAGCCGGCGCACCGTTTCGTCGTCGAGCGTCTTTGCGATGGCGAAGGGAGAAATCCTGGCAGCGTGCAGAATCTCATCGCTGTAGGCGTTGCCGATCCCTGCGATGACACTTTGGCTCCGGAGCAGTCCCTTGATTTGCTGTGAGCTTGAGTTAAGGATTGCCCCGAAGGCGTCCTCGTCGAAGTCGGGGCTGAGCGGTTCAGGGCCCAGTGTTGCGATTCCGGGAACGTCCATGGGATCCCTCACCACGTAAATGGCCAGGCTTTTCTTCGTGCCGGCTTCTGTCAGGTCCAGGCCGATATGGGCATCGTCGGCGGACCGGTGCAGCAGTAGCCTGGCAGCGATGTTGCTCTTGCCCATGCGCAGCCCGGCGGACGAGGGATGCTCCGTGTAGCGGACCCAGCCGGCCTTCGCCAGGTGGAAGACGAAAAACAGGCCGTCGGCATTGAGGCAGATGAATTTGCCGAAGCGCTGCGTGCCCTGGATGGTGCGGCCTTCCAGTGAACTGTAGGGCGGATCAGCTGTCTTCAGGGCCGCGATGGAGTTTATGCGGACACTGGTCAGCACGGCTCCATGGAGTTGGGTGTCCAGGTACGTGCACAGGCCGTGCACTTCGGGGAGTTCCGGCATGACCATACTCTGCCATAGCTTTGGCCCGCCTGCAGGAAAGCTCCAGCAACACCGAAAAGGCGCTACGAAAAGGTCCGGCAGAACTACAGGATTGTAGTTCTGCCGGAGGTCTTGTGCATGGTCCCTGGCGGGACCACAATGGTTCTTACCCACTTCGAAAGAAGCGGGACACGGAAACCAAAGATTCAGTGATATGCAACCGACGCAGCCTTTGGCAAAGTTGGAAGCAAGCTACCAGTGACGAGGTAGTAAGACCTGAAATTCCGAGGATTCCGCCAGACTGTCAAGCCGTCACCAGACAGCCGAAAAGTCGAAGCCCCACCAACGGCAAAACGCTGATGGGGCTTCCCCTTTGCCCGAAAGCTGCTAGGACGCGGGCGTTTCCTCGGCAGGTGCCAGGACAACGTCGCTCACTGTGAGCTCACCTTCGCCGGACTGAAGCGCAATCTCCTGGGCGTTCGCGGCGGCCTTGAGGTCCCCGAGTCCGGCCTTGAGCTGTGCCACAAGCATTTCGTTGGCCGTGATGGATGCCGAGAGCACGGCGGTCCGCTGCTTCACTTTGGCTTCTGACTTGGCCTTGCGGATGCCACTGAGGGCCACGCCAACAGTGCCCAGCATAGTGGTGTCGCCGTCGGCGATTTCCAGGGCGGCCGGCCATTGGGCGCGGTGCACCGAGCCTGTGCGCCACCAGCTCCATACCTCTTCGGTGGCGAAGGGCAGGAACGGTGCGAAAAGCCGCAGCAATGAGTCCAGCGTGGTGGCCAGCGCAGCCAGCACAGATGCTTGCTCCGAGTCCCCGGCCGCACCGTAGGCGCGGTCCTTGATGAGCTCGACGTAGTCGTCAGTGAACTGCCAGAAGAACGACTCAGTGATCTGCAGGGCACGGGCGTAGTCGTAGTTTTCGAATGCCTTGGTGGACTGGGACACGACGTCGGACAGTTGCGCGAGCAGCGCACGGTCCAGCGGGTTCGTGAGCAGCGAAAGGTCCGAGGAGACAACCGAGTTCTCGGTGGCGCCAAGGTTCAACACGAACTTGGATGCGTTCAGGAGCTTGATGGCCAGTCGACGGCCGATCTTCATCTGTGCGATTTCGTACGCGGTATCGGCGCCGAGCTTGGCCGAAGCCGCCCAGTACCGCACAGCGTCCGAGCCGTACTCGTTCAGGACATCGGTGGGAACAACCACGTTGCCCTTGGACTTGGACATCTTCTTGCGGTCGGGGTCAAGGATCCACCCTGAGATGGCTGCGTGCTTCCACGGCGCACTCTTCTGGAGGGCGTCGGCGCGGACAGCGGAGGAGAACAACCACGTGCGGATGATGTCGTGACCCTGGGGGCGGAGGTCGAAGGGGTACACCTTGGAGAACAGTTCCTCGTCACGGCTCCAGCCACCCACGATCTGCGGGGTAAGGGAGGACGTGGCCCACGTGTCCAGGACGTCTGCGTCACCTGTGAAGCCGTTGGCCTGATCACGCTGCGATTCCTTGAAGCCAGGGGCTGCATCCGCGGCGGGATCTACCGGGAGCATGTCATCCGAGGGCAGGATGGGGTGGTCGTAGTCGGGGTTGCCCTGCGCGTCCAGCGGATACCATACGGGAATCGGCACGCCGAAGAAGCGCTGCCGCGACACAAGCCAGTCACCGTTCAGGCCAGCGATCCAGTTCTCATAGCGGGAGCGCATAAAGGACGGGTGGAAGTTGATTTCCTGGCCACGGCCAATGAGGCGTTCGCGGCGTTCTTCGTCGCGGCCGCCGTTGCGGATGTACCACTGGCGTGAGGTAACCACCTCGAGGGGCTTGTCGCCCTTTTCGAAGAAGTTGACGGGGTGAGTGATCTTCTTCGGTTCGCCGTCAAGCAGGCCTGCCGCAGCGAGGAGCTCTACAACTGCTTCCTTGGCGGAGAAGGCCGTCTTGCCGGCGATCGCGGCGTAGGCTTCCTTGCCGGCGTCGGTAGTGATCCATTCCGGGGTCTCGGCGATGATGCGGCCATCGCGGCCCATGATGGCGCGTGTGGGCAGCTGCAGCTCGCGCCACCAGGTGACGTCGGTCAGGTCGCCGAAAGTACAGACCATCGCGATGCCGGAACCCTTGTCCGCCTTGGCGAGCGGGTGGGCCTTTACTTCAAGCTCAACTTCGAAGAGCGGCGACTTCACGGTCTTGCCGAACAGCGGCTGGTAGCGCTCGTCGTCGGGGTTGGCCACCAGCGCAGCGCAGGCGGCGAGCAGCTCCGGACGGGTTGTCTCGATGAAGATCTTCTCGCCGTCCTCGGTGAAGAACGGGTAGCGGTAGTAGGCGCCCGCAACTTCGCGGTCCTCAAGCTCGGCCTGGGCTACAGCGGTACGGAACGTGACGTCCCACAACGTGGGGGCCTCGGCCATGTAGGCGTCGCCCGCAGCAAGGTTGGCGAGGAAGGCGCGCTGGGAAACCGCGCGGGAGGTGTCGTCGATCGTGCGGTACGTCAGGTCCCAGTCCACGGACAGGCCGAGGGTCTGGAACAGGTTCTCGAAGACCTTCTCGTCCTCAACAGCGAGTTCCTCGCAGAGTTCGATGAAGTTCTGGCGCGAAACGACGTCGAAGTCGCGCTGGTTCTTGGCCGGCTGTGCAGGCGGGCGGTAGTCAGCGTTGTACGGGATGGCGGGATCGCAGCGGACACCGTAGTAGTTCTGGACGCGGCGCTCTGTGGGCAGGCCGTTGTCGTCCCAACCCATGGGGTAGAAAACGTTCTTGCCCGTCATGCGCATGTAGCGGGCCTGGACGTCCGTCTGCGTGAAGGAGAACATGTGGCCCACGTGGAGGGAACCCGATGCCGTCGGCGGGGGAGTGTCGATCGAGTAGACCTGCTCCCGGGTGGTGTCCGGGTTGAACTTGTAAGTTCCTTCGTCAAGCCAGCGCTGCGTCAGGGCAGCCTCAAGGCCTTCAAGGGCCGGCTTGTCGGGAACGTTGATGGGGGCGGTGGCGGGCGTGTCTGTACCCTGCGTTGATTCAGCCATGGGTCAATTGTTCCATGGTCCGGCGCGCCGCCTTGCCGTAGCATGCCGTCATGGCTGGCCTCAGGGACGTTTTCGCCCTCAAACGCATCTACGACGACCCCGCGGACGACGACGGTGCCCGGGTTTTGGTGGACCGGCTATGGCCCCGCGGAGTGTCCAAGGAAAAGGCCCACCTGGATCTGTGGCTCAAGGAAGCCGCGCCATCGTCGCCTTTAAGGACCGGGTTCGCACACATGCAGGAGCGGTTCACCGATTTCCGGAGCCAGTACGAGGCTGAACTGGACAACAATCCTGCAGTTCAGACTTTGCTGGAGTTGGCGAGGTCGAATCCACGGGTCACCTTGCTCTATGCCGCAAGGGATCCAGAGGTAAATCATGCCGTGGTGTTACGCGAATTCCTGCTCGGCCGAGCGGGTGCCCAAGACCCCCGATAGTGTGGAGTCATGACTTTGGCAGCACAGAACAAGACGGCAGTGGTAACGGGTGCCAGCACCGGCATCGGCGAGGCGACGGTCAGGGCATTGGCCGCCACGGGATGGAAGGTCTTCGCTGTAGCTCGCAGGGAAGACCGGCTCGGTGCGCTGGGCGCGGAGACTGGTGCTATTCCGTTCCCCGCAGACATCACCAGTGATGACGACATTGCGGCTTTGTTGCAAGCCGTCACCAAAGCAGGGGGAGCCGACACCCTCATCAACATTGCTGGTGGAGCCCGCGGCGCGGACACCATCGCCGAGGCCGACGCCGAGGACTGGGACTGGATGTACCGGGTCAACGTGCTGGGAACGATGAAGATAACGCGCGCTTTCCTCCCCATGCTGCGTGCCAACGGCGAGGGCACCGTCCTTAACCTGACCTCCACTGCGGGGCTTGCCGCCTACGAGGGCGGGGGAGGCTACAACGCTGCCAAGTTCGCACAGCACGCCATGACGGGTGCCCTCCGGCTGGAAGAAGTGGGAAACAACATCCGAGTCATCGAGGTTGCTCCGGGACTCGTCCAGACCGAAGAATTCGCCCTGAACCGCCTGGGCGATAAGGACGCAGCTGCCAAGGTTTACGCGGGAGTTGAGAAGCCGCTCACCGCGGATGACGTTGCCGACGTCGTGAAGTACGCAGTTTCCCTGCCGCATCACATCAACCTGGACCACATCACCATCCGCCCCGTGGCCCAGGCAGCGAACCACAAGCTGATCCGCAAGCAGGCCTGATTGGCGGTGTGCTAGCCCGCTGCCGGAACCGTCAGCGTCGCAAGGATGGCTGCGTGGTCGCTGCCGGGAACGCGGTGTACGGCGTAGCCGGTGTTCGCAACATCCTGGCTGGTCACCATGTGGTCAATGACGATGCCGGGGAGCACAGGCCCTTCCATCGGCCATGTCGGTGAAAACCGTCCCCCGGACGACACGCCAACATCAACCAGTTTGGTTCCGTCCCGTCCCGCATCCAGCAGTTCCCGGAACTCGTGGTGGTCGTAGGTTGCGTTGAAGTCGCCGAGCAAGAGCTGATGGCCAGGACGGGCAGCCTGGCGGGCAACGGCAGCGAGGTCACTTCGCCACTGGGCGATCCGTGCGTCCACTGGAGGCAGCGTATGAACGTTGGTGACCGTAAGGACAGCGCTGTCACCCGGCTTGCCGATGGCGACACGTGTGACAGGGATCTGGAACGGCGTATTGGGCAACCTCCCTGCCGCCTCCAGTGGATAGAGGGAATAGATGGCACTTCCCGACGCGTCATCGGTGGGGTCGCTCAGGCGGTTCGGGAGGATGTCTGCCAGGCCTGCGGCCTGTAGCCGGTCCTCCAAGCCTTGCGTGTGTTCCTGGACGGCCAATAACTCGACGCCGTTCTCCCGGACCAATCGGACGATCGTTTCGGCATCAGCCTGCCCGTACTCGGAGTTGAAGCTCATGGCCTTCAAAGCGACAGAGTCCGCAGGTGTCATCATCGGGCGGGCGGAGTCCCCCGGAAACAGCCAGTCGAGCGGAAACAGCCAGAACAGCTGCGCCGCCAAGAGGACCGCCGTCGTAGTAATCACCCATGGCCGCCGCCCGAACAGGGCGAGCACCGCAGCGAGTGCCGCGGGCAAGATGAGCCACGGCGTGAAGGACAACAACTGAACGACCTGCAGGGGCCAGTCCGCGGGGATCGCGCGGAACAACGACAACCCCGCCACGGGCACAGCCACCAGCAGTGCCACCACAGACCATGCAGGCGAGCCAAAACGCCTGCGCAGGCGGACAGCGGGCGCGGCTGGAACGGGATACGTCATGACCTTGAGTCTATTCAGCGAACTGCCCGTACTCCTCCGCCCAAGGGATGAACCTCCAAGTGGAGAGGTGGGCTCTGGTGCCGCTAGACTTGAGGGACCAGCTTTGACCCGGCAATCACCGGTGAGCTTCCGGAAGAACAGCGCTGCACGCCTTCACCAGCGGACAGTACCCAGTAGAACCGGACGGGTAAGCCCGTCACAGCAGTAATGAGAGGCCGGCGCCGGCAGTTGTCCCACACCCAGGGACGCCAAGGTTTCGGTAAGTGAGGTGGTACCGCGGTACCGGTGTTGATGCAATTCAACCCCGTAGCCGTCCTCGCATCCTGACAGTCAACCAGCTATCACAGGATATGAGATGACCCACTACCCCAAGGCCTCAGCGTCTCCTTCCGGCACGCAAGGCGTGTCCGCTTCCGTGAAGTTCCCGGAAATCGAAGAGCGCATCCTCAAGTACTGGGATGAAGACGGCACCTTCCAGGCAAGCATCGACCAGCGCGAAGCAGGCAAAGACGGCAGCAACGAGTTCGTCTTCTACGACGGCCCTCCCTTCGCCAACGGCCTCCCTCACTACGGGCACCTCCTCACGGGCTACGCCAAGGACCTCGTAGGGCGCTACCAGACCCAGCGCGGCAAGCGCGTGGAGCGCCGCTTCGGCTGGGATACCCACGGCCTTCCGGCAGAGCTCGAAGCCATGAAGCAACTGGGCATGACGGACAAGACCCAGATCGAAGCCATGGGCATCGACAAATTCAACGACGCCTGCCGCGCCTCGGTGATGAAGTACGCCAATGAATGGAAGGCCTACGTCACGCGCCAGGCCCGCTGGGTGGACTTCGACAACGACTACAAGACGCTCAACGTCGAGTACATGGAGTCGGTGCTGTGGGCCTTCAAGCAACTGCACGAGAAAGGCCTGACGTACAACGGGTACCGCGTCCTTCCGTACTGCTGGAAGGACGAGACGCCACTGTCCAACCATGAACTCCGCATGGACGACGACGTCTACAAGAACCGCCAGGACCAGACTGTCACGGTGACGTTCCCCATCAAGGCGGGGGAGTCCGAACTCTCCAAGGCCCTCGAAGGCGTTCAGGCGCTCGCCTGGACCACGACGCCCTGGACGCTGCCCACCAACCTGGCGCTCGCCGTCGGGCCTGAGATCCCTTATGCCGTCCTGCCTGCCGGTCCGAACGGCGTTAAGGCCGCTTCGGCAGAAGCGCCCGTCAGTGGCAGCTTCCTGCTGGCTGCCGAACTTGTGGGGACCTACGCGAAGGATTTGGGGTACGACGACGCCGCTGCCGCAACTGCGGCCGTGACGTCCACTCACACAGGCACCGAGCTCGCGGGACTCGACTACGAGCCGCTGTGGAACGACTTTGCCGATGCCGAGAAGTACGGCACGCAGAACGCGTGGCGCTTCCTTGTGGCGGACTACGTCACAACCACCGACGGTACGGGCATCGTGCACCAGGCTCCGGCCTACGGTGAGGATGACCAGAAGGTCTGTGAGGATGCCGGCATCCCGGTGGTTCTCTCCGTTGACGAGGGCGCCAAGTTCCTGCCGCTGTTCGCCCATGGCGAGCTCGCCTCGATCGTAGGACTACAGGTCTTCGACGCCAACAAGCCGATCACCCAGGTGCTCCGCGCCGACGGACGCTTGGTCCGCCAAGCCAGCTATGAGCACAGCTACCCGCACTGCTGGCGGTGCCGGAACCCGCTGATCTACCGCGCTGTGTCCTCCTGGTACGTGGAGGTCACCAAGTTCAAGGACCGCATGTCCGAGCTGAACCAGGAGATCAACTGGATCCCCGGCAATGTCAAGGATGGCCAATTCGGCAAGTGGCTGGACAACGCACGTGACTGGTCCATCAGCCGTAACCGGTACTGGGGTTCGCCCATCCCGGTGTGGCAGTCGGATGACCCTGAGTATCCGCGCACCGACGTCTACGGTTCGCTGGCTGACCTTGAAGCCGACTTCGGCCGGTTGCCGGTCAACAACGAGGGACAGGTGGACCTGCACCGTCCGTTCATCGACGAATTGACCCGGCCCAACCCGGACGACCCCCGTTCGCCGGCAGAGGGGCAGTCGACCATGCGCCGCGTGGAGGACGTCCTGGACGTCTGGTTCGACTCCGGCTCCATGCCGTACGGACAGGTGCACTACCCGTTCCAAAATGAGGAGTGGTTCGACACCCACAACCCCGCGGACTTCATTGTTGAGTACATCGGCCAGACCCGTGGCTGGTTCTACATGCTGCACATCCTGTCCACGGCGCTGTTTGACCGGCCGGCTTTCCGCAACGTGATCAGCCATGGCATCGTCCTGGGCTCCGATGGACAGAAGATGTCCAAGAGCCTGCGGAACTACCCGGACGTTTCCGAAGTCCTGGACCGCGACGGCTCGGACGCAATGCGGTGGTTCCTCATGTCCAGCCCGATCCTCAGGGGCGGCAACCTGGTGGTTACCGAGCAGGGCATCCGCGACGGCGTACGCCAGGTCATCCTGCCGCTCTGGAACGTGTACAGCTTCTTCACGCTGTACACCAACGCCGCCAACGGCGGCTCGGGCTACGATGCGAAGCTCCGTTACGACGGTTACGCAGACACGCTGGACCAGTACCTCATGGCCAACACCGGAGACCTCGTCCGCAATGTGACGGAAAGCCTGGATACGTACGACATCTCCGGTGCCTGCGACGAACTGCGCAGCTACTTGGACATGCTCACCAACTGGTACGTCCGCCGCAGTCGCCAGCGCTTCTTCGACGAGAACGTGGATGCCTTCGATGCCCTGTACACCGCCTTGGAAGCTGTGTGCCGCGTGTCCGCGTCCTTGCTGCCGCTCGTGACGGAAGAGATCTGGCGCGGTCTGACGGGTGGCCGTTCCGTGCACCTGGCCGATTGGCCTGACGCTTCGCTGTTCCCGGCAAACCCGGATCTCGTGGAGGCCATGGACCGTCTACAGCAGATCTGCTCCACCGGCTCCAGCCTGCGCAAGGCCGCGAACCTGCGCGTCCGCCTTCCGCTCCAGGAACTGACTGTCGTGGCACCCGGGGCAGACGCGCTGGGAGGCTTCGCCGCCGTCGTCGCGGATGAACTGAACCTGCGTTCGGTGCGCTTGCTGGATGCTGCTTCGGCTTCGCCTGAGGAATTCGGCATCGAGCAGAAACTGGTTGTCAACGCCCGTGCTGCTGGTCCGCGCCTTGGCAAGAACGTGCAGCAGGCCATCAAGGGTTCCAAGTCCGGCGACTGGTCGGTTAACGATTCCGGCGTCGTGGTGGCTGGAGGACTTGAGCTTGAGCCGCAGGAATACACGCTGGAGACCGTCGTAGCAGAAACGGCCGACGGCGGGTCTTCCGCAGCCGCTGTTTTGCCCGGCGGCGGCTTCGTTGTCCTGAACACCGAAGTCACGCCCGAACTTGCGGCCGAGGGTCTGGCACGCGACATGGTCCGTGCCATCCAGCAGGCGCGCAAGGATGCGGGGCTGAATGTCAGCGACCGCATCCGCACTTCCGTTGAAGCGCAGCAGGACGTCGTTGACGCGCTCGAAGCCAATGCTGAGCTGGTCAAGACTGAAACGCTGTCTCTTGAACTGGAGGTCCTCCTGTCCAGCGCCGAGGAGCCGCAGGTCACCGTAGCAAAGGCAGGGGTCTGAATCATGACTGACGAATTCTCAGTGGAAAGCGTCTACGCAGAACTTCTTGGGCGTGCACCTGAAAACAAGATGGAACCCCGGTTGGCACCGCTCTTCCGGGCCATGGACGTGCTGGGGGAGCCCAACAAGGCTTTTCCGATCATCCACATCACGGGCACCAACGGCAAGACGTCCACAGCCCGCATGATTGAGGCCGGACTCCGTGCGCACGGTCTGAGTACAGGCCGTTACACCAGCCCGCACCTTTCAAAGGTCACCGAGCGCATCAGCATTGATGGTGAGCCGGTATCGGATGCGACGTTTGTTCGGATCTGGGATGAAATCCGTCCATACCTGGAAATCGTTGACAACGAGCTCCTTGCCGACAACCAACCGCGGTTGACGTACTTCGAATGCGTCACCATCCTTGGTTTCGCGATTTTCGCTGACCAGCCAGTGGATGTAGCCGTCATCGAAGTTGGGTTGGGTGGCATTACCGATGCCACCAACGTCGGCGACGGCCAGGTTTCCGTCATCACGCCCATCTCCTTGGACCACACGGACCTGCTGGGGGATACCACCGAGGACATCGCCTACGAGAAAGCCGGCATCATCAAACCAGGCGGCTTCCTGGTAAGTGCCGCCCAGCCGGTGGACGCTGCCCAAGTCCTGTTGGAAAAAGCCCGCGAAGTGGACGTACCGTTCCGCTTTGAGGGTGTTGAATTCGGCGTTGAGTCGCGCAGCGTTGCCGTGGGAGGACAGGTCCTGACGGTCCAAGGCCTGGCAGGTCGCTACGAAGACCTCCTTCTTCCCTTGCATGGTGCCCACCAGGCAGAGAACGCCGCCGTGGCTGTGGCTGTATTGGAAGCCTTCTTCGGTGGAGGAGAAAAAGAACTGGACATCGATGTCCTGAAGGAAGCCTTCAGCAATGTGACGTCACCTGGCCGCCTGGAAGTGGTGCGGACCGCCCCTACGATCGTGGTGGATGCTGCCCACAACCCGGAAGGGATCCGTGTCTCTGCCGAGGCGATCCACGAGGCCTTCAGCTTCGGCAAACTGGTGGTCGTCGTCGGAGTCCTGCGGGAGAAGGACGCTGAGGAGATCCTGAAGACCCTCAAGGAACAACTTGGCGATCTTGCCGATGAGTTCTGCTTCACGCAGTCCAACTCACTGAGGGCTGTCCCTGCAGCGGAACTGGCCGAACTCGCCGTCGATCTTGGCTTTGGCGAGGATAACGTCCACATCGCCGAGAAACTCGATGACGCACTGGAGTGGGCCGTTGAACGGTCCGAGTCCAACGATGACCTCGCTGGCGGCGTCCTGGTCACCGGCTCCATCACCCTGGTGGCTGAGGCACGCATCCTGCTTGGAAAGGAAGGTGCCTGACAGTGGCAAAGCTGACCAAGGCCCAGCGTGAATGGCGGCCGGGCATACCCAAGAAGCGCCGATCCACCAAGGTAATGTTCGCTTCCACGGTGCTGTTGCTCGAAGCATTTGTGGCCTTCTTCGGCACGCTGGTGGTCTTCGGCCTAAAACGCGGGGAAGTGGCTCCTGGAATCATCCTGGGTGTGGGGATCGCACTGAGCGTTGTACTCGTCCTGGCATGTGCGGTGTTGTCCAAGCCCTGGGGAATCGGCCTTGGCTGGGGGCTGCAGCTCCTGCTGATCCTGACAGGGATCGCAGAGCCCATGATGTTCATCGTCGGCGTCCTCTTTGCCATCTGCTGGTGGTATGGAATCCGGACGGGGATGAGGATCGACCGCGAAGTGGCACAACGCGACCGGGAGCAGGCCGAATGGGACGCAACGCACCGTGACGAGGCAGGTCCGGAAACCCCGTAAACTGGCTGGGAAACCCACCCACCAATCACATTGGAGCAACTGTGAGCATTGAACGGACCCTTGTCCTGATCAAGCCCGACGGCGTGGCCCGCAACCTCAGCGGAAGCATCCTCGCCCGGATCGAAGCCAAGGGTTACGCCTTGGCTGAGCTGAAGAAGGTCAACGCGACCCGCGAGCTGCTGGAGCAGCACTACGAGGAACACGTGGGCAAGCCGTTCTACGAGCCTCTGGTCGAGTTCATGCTCAGCGGCCCGGTCATTGCAGCTGTCTTTGAGGGCCACCGCGTCATCGAAGGCTTCCGCTCCCTGGCGGGAACCACGGACCCCACCACCGCTGCGCCGGGCACCATCCGGGGCGACTTCGGCCGTGACTGGGGCCTGGCAGTCCAGCAGAACCTCGTTCACGGCTCGGACTCCGTTGACTCCGCCGAGCGTGAGATCAAGATCTGGTTCGCGGGCTAGTTACGCCTCGCCGAATTGACAGTTAAGGCCAATGTTCATCACGAACATTGGCTGTGGAGTCTCATGACTTAATGGACACTTCTGTCTCAGGACATCGTGGACAGTGTGTCTCGGGACATCGTGGGCACTTGTGCGGGTTTTGCTCGTTCCATGAGCGAACTCAAACCCGATATGAAGGTCCGGTATCTTGTCGCCTCGTGGCCTGAGGAGAGTCCTCGAGGTGCCGTGGCAGCCTTCTGCCGCGAGCACAACGTCTCACGGTCTTGGTTCTATAAGGTCAGGGCCGCTGCGGTGTCGGGTGGGCCGGCACAAGCGATGGCTATGCGTTCGACCAAGCCACGTACCAGCCCTAACGCTACTCCCGCAGGGGTCACCGCGTTGGCTTTGCATGTGAGGGAAGCGTTGGAGGCCCAAGGCCATGACCATGGGCCTTTGAGCGTTCAGGCAAGGATGCGCCGGGACGGTGTGGAACCGCCGTCCCGGGCAACGCTTGCCCGGCTCTTTACCAAGGCCGGCATGGTGGTTCCGGAGCCGCGGAAGAAGCCTCGAAGCGCTTACCGCCGGTTCGTATATCCCGCACCGAACTGTTGCTGGCAGATCGACGCCACGGAATGGCAGCTGGAAAACGGGCGGAAGGTTGTGATTTTCCAGCTCATTGATGATCATTCACGCTTGGCCTTGGCGTCACTGGTTGCGGCCGGAGAAACGAGCGAAGCGGCCCTGCGGGTGGTCAAACATGCCATCAGTAAACACGGGGTTCCCCGGAAGTTTCTCTCCGACAACGGCATGGCCCTGAACCCCACACGCAGGGGACGAAGCGGGGCATTGGTGGACTACCTGAGATCTCTCGGAGTCGAACCGATCACGGGCAAGCCCTACAAGCCCACCACCCAGGGCAAGAACGAACGATTCCACCGCACACTGCACCGGTTTCTGCACAAGCAAAAACCGGCTTCAACGATCAAGGATCTTCAAGCCCAGGTCGACACCTTCGACCACTACTACAACACCGAGCGTGAACATCAGGCACTGCCGGCCCGAATGACTCCCCAACAGGCTTGGGAAGCCACCGAGAAAGTGCCCGCCCCCTCGGTCCCCGTGATCTCTGAGATCAAAACCCAGATCCGGCGAACCGTACGAAGAACCGTCAGCCGCCTGGGCGTCGTCACGGTCGTGGGCACGCACTTCCAAGTAGGCAGAGACCGCGCCGGAGAAACAATCCACATCCTCTACGACGCACAACGCATCATGTTCTTCGACGGGCACGGAACCGAAATCATTTCCCATCCGCGCCCGCCAAGAGGAACCAAATACATAGGCAACAACAAACCCCGCGGCTTCATGGCGAACCAAGTGTCCACGACGTCATGAGACATACAGTGTCCACGAAGTCCTGAGACTCGAAGTGTCCTCAATGTCCTGAGACATGACAATCACGAACATTGGCCTTAACTGTTATCTCGTGGAGGGTTTAGTAACCCGACGTCCCGGCGAAGACGTGGATGAAGGCGAAGAAGATCGTGGCAATGACGGCCACGTAAAGCAGCGCCACGATGATCCAACCGGAGTCACCCAAAATCTTGGCCAGTGCCGGTGGGGCTTTGATGACGCCGTGGGAGATATTGCGGATGGTCACCCATACGAACATGGGGATCATCACGGCCCACACCACCATGCAGAACGGGCAGAGCACGTTGATCACGTACAGTGCCTGCGACCACAGCCACACAACAAAGGCGAACCCCAGGGTTACGCCGGCCTGCAGGCCCAGCCAGTACCCGCGTGAATACTTCGCCCCCGCCAGGAGGCCCATGGCAGTGGTGATGATCACCGCAAAGGCGACGATGCCGATGAACATGTTGGGGAAACCGAAGACCGAACTCTGCGGAGTCTGCATCACCGCGCCACAGGAAACCCAAGGATTCACATCGCAGAGCGTGATGTGGTTGGGGTTCTTGAGCACTTCCAGCTTCTCAAGTACCAATGTCCCGGAAGCCAGCCAGCCGACGACGCCGGTGATCAGCAGGAGCCAGGCGAACGGCTTGTCGCGGACTGCTTTGGGCAGCAGCCCTGCCTTGGTGGAGGTGTCCTCCACGGGGGTGGAGGCTTGGTTGGCCAGGTTTCCCCTGGCGGTGCTTGGCATCGCGGACGCAATCCTTTTCGACAAGTGACCCGGCAAGGCCGGTAACGGTTCTTGTCAGGATTGTAACGCCGGAGGCTGGACGCGGCCCCCAGCTTGCACCACCACTTTCCCCACTGTGCGACACAGCCCCCTACCCTTCGAATGTGCGGGGGTGTGAGAGAATGAACATGGCTGGAAGCCGATCCACATTCGGAATCCGGTCCGGTGACTTGTTCCCAAGACCGCCAGTATGAGCAGGGCCTGCCCGGATCACGTGATCCTCGGTATGCCCGCCATGACAATGGACGGCACCTGGTTGTGGCAGCAGAACAACGGGTTTCAGAGCAAAGCCACCGGCCTTCCAGGGCTGCCGCACCCCAATGATGGTGCGAACCGGAAGGAATACTACCGACTTCTGTCAACGCCTGAGGGTTTTGACAAATATTTGCCCCACTGGGCGCCGGATGTGGCGGTGTCGCTGGGGCAGGAGTGTTGCCACATATGGATAATGACCAGGTTGTAGCCGTTAATGACGAGGCAGCTCCCGCGGAAACTGCGGAAGCGCCCAAGAAAACCACGCGGACACGGCGCAAGGCTGCGCCCAAAGAGGCTGAAGCCGCCAGCACTGAGGCAGTTGCCGGTACTGAAGCAGCAGCCGCGACGGAACCGACAGAAACGCCTGTCAAGGCGCCGGCGCGTCGTAGCCGCGCGCGCAAGACAACGGAGGCTGCAGAACCCCTCCCCGGTTTTGATGACCAGGCCGGGGCTGCATCCCAGCCGGAACCGGAAGCCGAACCTGCCCCCGAAAAGCCGGTCCGTCGTCGTCGGACCACCAAGCCCAAGGTCGTTGAGGCAACGGGCCCCGCAGAGGCGCCTGCCTCCGAAGCGGCTCCCGCTGAAGAAAACACAACGCCGGATGCTGCGTCCCAGCCTGCGCTGGCTACCCAGAGCGACGTCCCTGTGGAGGGCGACGCTCCTGTTGAGGAAGAGGCCGAAGCTGCTGAGGAGTCCGCTCCAGGTTCAACATCGTTGTTCCTGGAGCCAGTCTCCATTACGTCCATGATCTTCCAGGCCCCTGATCTCAGCACCGTGGCACGCCCCGCCGTCGAGGACAAGGACGAAGAAGCCGAAGAAACGGCCGAGGCCGCACCGGAAGGCGAGCTTGAAGACGCCGGTAGCCGCCGCCGTCGTCGGAGCCGTGGGCGCCGTGGCCGTCGCGGAACCGAACGCGAAGAAAATGAAGCCGAAGACGGCGGCGAGTCCGAGGACGACGAAGCTCCCGCGACGGAGGCCCTCGAAGAAGGTGTTACGTCGCGGCGGCGTCGTCGTCGCCGCCGTGGTGACCAGGATCTCGAACTGACCGGCGGTTCTGACGATGACCCGCCCAACACGGTGACCCGCGTCCGCGCGCCCCGCCCGATCACTGAGACCGCCCCGTCAAATCGTGTTACCAGCGTCAAGGGTTCCACCAGGCTTGAGGCCAAGAAGCAGCGTCGTCGCGAGTCCCGGGAGACTGGACGCCGGCGGCAGGTCATTACAGAGGCTGAGTTCCTGGCACGCCGCGAGTCCGTTGACCGCCAAATGATCGTTCGCCAGCGCGACGACAGAATCCAGATCGCTGTTTTGGAAGACGGTGTGCTTGCTGAGCACTTCGTGTCCAAGACCCAGCAGGATTCACTGATCGGCAACGTCTACTTGGGCAAGGTTCAGAACGTGCTGCCGTCCATGGAAGCTGCCTTCGTGGATATCGGCCGCGGGCGCAACGCTGTGCTCTACGCCGGCGAAGTGAACTGGGACGCCGTCAACCTTGAGGGACAGCCGCGCCGGATCGAGAACGCCCTCAAGTCCGGCGATTCCGTTCTGGTGCAGGTCACCAAGGACCCCGTCGGCCACAAGGGCGCCCGCCTTACGAGCCAGATTTCGCTCCCCGGCCGCTACCTTGTGTATGTTCCGGGCGGTTCCATGACCGGCATCTCGCGCAAACTGCCCGACGTCGAACGCAACCGCCTCAAGCGCATCCTCAAGGACCGCTTGCCTGAGAACGCCGGCGTGATTGTGCGCACGGCCGCTGAAGGTGCCTCCGAGGAAGAACTGACGCACGACATCAACCGTTTGCGCGCCCAGTGGGAAGGCATTGAAGGCCAGGCGTCCTCCACCAAGGTGCTGGCCCCCGAACTGCTTTATGGAGAACCTGACCTCACCATCAAGGTGGTCCGGGATGTCTTCAACGAGGACTTCTCCAAGCTGATCGTCTCCGGCGACGACGCGTGGGACACCATTGAGGCTTACGTCACGTATGTTGCTCCCGATTTGGTGGGCCGCCTTGAGAAGTGGACCAAGGACCAGGACATTTTTGCTGCCTGGCGGATCGACGAACAGATCCACAAGGCCCTGGAGCGCAAGGTCTTCCTGCCGTCCGGCGGTTCCCTTGTCATCGACCGCACCGAGGCGATGACCGTGGTGGACGTCAACACGGGTAAGTTCACCGGCAGCGGTGGAAACCTGGAAGAAACCGTCACCAAGAACAACCTTGAAGCAGCCGAGGAAGTAGTTCGCCAGCTGCGGCTGCGCGACATCGGCGGCATCATCGTCATCGACTTCATCGACATGGTCCTCGAATCGAACCGTGACCTGGTGCTTCGCCGATTGGTTGAATGCCTGGGCCGTGACCGCACCAAGCACCAAGTTGCTGAAGTGACGTCGCTTGGCCTGGTGCAGATGACGCGCAAGCGCATGGGCACAGGCCTGCTTGAAGTGTTCGGTGAGCAGTGCGAGCACTGCGCCGGACGCGGTGTCGTCACGCATGATGAGCCCGTGGAGCACCGACGCGCCAACGTAGTTGCCGCCGAGCACCACCGTCCACACACAGAACCCCAGCAGCCTGCTGCCCGGACTGAACGCAAGCGTCGCCGTGGGAAAGGTGGGGGACCGGCAATTGCCGAGGAACCAGTCTCCGCTCACAGCACTGCTGCCACCCCAGTAATTACGGCGACTGCCAAGGAGTCCGTTGACCCCGTTCGCCAGGCGAAGGCCGAGGCGACCAGGGCAGCACTTGCCACCATCGCCGCTGCGGCGCATGCCGCCCACTTGCACGACGACGAAGTTCACCGCGCGGAGGAGCAAGCCCGCGCTGCGGGCCAGCACGGCCACACTGCCGAATCCGTGCCTGATGCTGCAACCGGCGATGCCGGGGGCCAGGCCGCAGGAGATGCCGCCAGCCATGAAGCAACGGTTCGGGAAGCACGGTCCACGCCTGTTTTGCGCTTCGGCGGCGAAGAAGTGGCGCTTCCATTTGTGGAACACCACGAGGAACCATCTGCGGGCAAGCCGGCCATGAGCCTGGACCTGCTGGCGGAAGCATTCTCGCACCTTGGTGCTGCACCGGCTGCGGAGGAAGTGGTCACGGATACGGCTTCCGAAGCTTCCCCTGCGACTGCCTCCGCGGCCAGCGCTGCGGCCACAGGCGATCAGCCCGATCGTTCTACGCGTTCGCGTGGCGGTCGAGGCCGAAGGAACCGCAGCGCGAGCAGGGCACAGGGAGCCGCAAACGAAACCAGCGTGGAACACCACGAGGTAACTGCCGCGGCCGCAGGTGGAACGGCCCATGAGGCCAAGGCGCCGGTAGCGGAAGAGCCTGCCAAAAAGAAGGCAGCTGACGAGCCCATCATCCTCGGCGTGGGAGTTCCAGCTTCCGAGTTGTAAGCACGTCAGCGCTGACCACGTAGTGAAAGAGTCCCGCAGCATCCGATTTCGTCGGATACTGCGGGACTCTTTGTCGCTGGCGGTCACATCCATTCACCGAAGCTGCCCGGTTCCCGGACGGCTGGACTTCCCGGCTACGCTAGGAAACTGACACGGGGTGCCGGGCGCTGGGCCAGGCTGAGATCCAGACCCGTTGAACCTGTCCGGTTAGCACCGGCGAAGGGATGTCCATCATGACTTCATTGCCGAGTTCCCCTGTCTACCCCCTTTACCCCGCTGGTAGCGTTGGCGGCCCCGTGCCTGGCCGGCAACATCCGCGCGTGCTTAGCATTGCCGGCTCGGATCCGTCCGGAGGCGCCGGAATCCAGGCAGACCTGAAGAGCATTGCTGCACACGGTGGTTATGGAATGGCTGCCATCACGGCGCTGACTGCGCAGAACACCCTTGGTGTCAGTGCAGTCCATGTTCCGCCCGTGGAATTCCTGCGCCAGCAACTGGACGCCATCAGCAGCGACATTGAGATTGATGCCGTCAAGATCGGGATGTTGGGTGACGCCTCTGTCATCCACGAAGTCCGCAGCTGGCTCGAAGAGGTGCGTCCCGCCGTCGTGGTCCTTGACCCGGTGATGGTGGCCACCAGTGGCGACCGTCTTCTGCGCGAGACCGCCGAAAGCGCGCTGCGCAGCCTCCTGCCCTTGGCGGATCTCGTCACCCCCAACCTTCCCGAACTGGCCATGTTGTTGGGCGAGCCTGAAGCCCTGGACTGGGCCACCGCGCTTGACCAAGGCAAGCGTCTGGCTGCCGACTGTGGAACCACCGTGTTGGTGAAGGGCGGCCATTTGGCGGGAACGGAATGTCCTGATGCCCTGGTCAATACGAGCGGCTTGCTGCGTCAGGACGTCATCGAAGTGGCTGGTCCCCGCGTGGATACCAGGAACAGCCACGGAACGGGCTGTTCACTCTCCTCGGCATTGGCCACGGTGCAGGCCCGCAGAGGTGACTGGGAAGCGTCCCTCCGGGAGGTTAAGCCGTGGCTGCTGCAGGCCCTCTCTGCGGCCGACGGGCTCGAGGTGGGCAGGGGCAGTGGGCCCATCCATCACTTCCACCATTTGGAGCCAACGCTGGATCCCGCTGGCCAGTCCGGCGATTTTGCCGCGCGGCTGTGGGCGGAAGCCACACCGGAATTGGACGGAATTTACGGCCTGGCCTTCATCCAGGGCCTGCAGTCCGGGGGGCTCCCGGAGCCCGAGTTCAACTACTACCTCGCCCAGGATGCCATCTACCTCAACGGCTATTCCCGCGTTTTGGCCCGCGCCGGTGCACTGGCCCCCACGGAGGAAGAGCAGCTTTTCTGGGCCAAGGCATCGCAGACCTGCCTTGAGGTCGAGTCCGAGCTTCATCGGAACTGGCTGAGCACGCGCCCGGCTACGACGCAGACCGGACCCGTGACCAAGTCGTACGTGGACCACCTCCTGTCCACCTCCGCTTCGGGCAGTTACGCCGTGTTGCTGGCGGCAATCCTGCCCTGCTACTGGCTGTACGCGGAGGTAGGCCGGCAACTTCACGCAGCGTACGTGGATGCAGGCGCACCCGGCGACCACCCGTACGCCGACTGGTTGAAGACGTACGCCGACGAGGAGTTTGCTGCCGCAACCCGGAAAGCGATCGACCTTACGGACGCAGCTGCCCTCAGAGCCTCTGCGCAGGAACGCGAGGCCATGGTTGAGGCCTTCGCACACTCTTGCCGCTACGAGACGGCCTTCTTTGATGCACCCCGGCTCTACGCCTGAGTCGGATTTCCGTGGTTCTTGCGTGGCCAATCCACGAAAACTCCCGCGCGTCGCCGGCCAAATCGCAGTATTTCCGCCCAAACCCTGTAGGCTGTATGGGCACGGTGCCGGGAGAGTCCGTTACAACTGGTGATGCAAGTCACCCGATAGCCTCCGGACCCGGCCTCATTTGCAGCTGAAGGTCAAACTAGCGTAATCTTGATCTTCGGTGCTTACGCCAACACTTGGGTTATGCCCCTTGGAATTGTTCATGGGATGACTCGCGGGCTTCGATCTGAAGTCCACGGCGTTGAGGCACAGCGCGAACCAAGCCTGATTCCGGTTCAAGGTTCCGCACGCAAATTTAGTAAGAAACGTCGAGAGAAGTGAGTACCCAAGTGGTGTACGCGATTGTCCGCGCAGGCGGCCGCCAAGAAAAAGTTTCCGTTGGAGACTACGTAACGCTGAACCGCGTCCCCGGTGGAGCCGGCAGCACGCTTGAGCTGCCCGCCTTGCTCCTGGTTGACGGCGACAAGGTCACGTCCGCTGCCGCGGACCTGGCCAAGGTCAAGGTCACGGCTGAGATCCTTGAGGACCTTCGTGGTCCCAAGATCGTCATCCAGAAGTTCAAGAACAAGACCGGCTACAAGAAGCGCCAGGGTCACCGTCAGGAACTGACCAAGATCAAGATCACGAGCATCAAGTAACTTTCGTTACTCTGTTCAGATTTTCAGTTTCCCCAGAAATTTAGAGGCAGGCATTTCACATGGCACACAAAAAAGGCGCGAGCTCCACTCGCAACGGTCGTGACTCCAACGCACAGCGCCTCGGCGTCAAGCGTTTCGGTGGCCAGGTAGTTTCCGCAGGCGAGATCATCGTTCGCCAGCGTGGAACCCACTTCCACCCCGGTGCAGGCGTCGGCCGCGGTGGCGACGACACCCTGTTCGCACTCGAGGCCGGTGCGGTTGAGTTTGGTACTCGCCGCGGACGTCGCGTAGTGAACATCGTTGCTGCTGCAGCTGCAGAGTAACAACAAGTTCTGAACCGGTGGAGCGGGCCAAACGGCCCGCTCCACCGTTCTTTTAACCGCATTACAATCGATTAGGGCGCCCATGGCGCTCTGGTTTATGCAACAGCGCTGGCAACAGCAAGAGGAGATTCACGTGGCGAGCTTTGTAGACCGGGTAGTCCTGCACGTATCCGGCGGAACCGGCGGCCACGGCTGTGTCTCTGTCAAGCGGGAAAAGTTCAAGCCTCTCGGTGGACCCGACGGCGGCAATGGTGGCAACGGCGGAGACGTTATCCTCCGGGTGTCGGCGCAGACCACCACCTTGCTTGACTACCACCACGCCCCGCACCGCCACGCCACCAACGGTGGCCCGGGCATGGGCGATTGGCGAGGCGGTAAGAACGGCGAAACCTTGATCCTCCCCGTGCCGGACGGCACCGTGGTGAAGACGAAGGATGGCGAGGTCCTCGCCGACCTCGTGGGCGAAGGTGCGGAGTATGTTGCCGCCGCAGGAGGCCAGGGAGGCCTGGGCAACGCCTCACTTTCCTCCCAGAAGCGGCGTGCGCCCGGTTTCGCGCTTCTGGGCATTGAAGGCGAATCCAGCGACATCGTCCTGGAGCTGAAGTCCATCGCAGATATCGCGTTGGTGGGATTCCCCTCCGCTGGAAAATCCAGCCTCATTGCGGCCATGTCCGCTGCCCGGCCCAAGATTGCCGACTACCCCTTTACCACGCTCATTCCCAACCTTGGCGTGGTCCAGGCCGGCGAGATCCGTTTCACCATCGCCGATGTGCCCGGCCTGATCGAAGGCGCCAGCGAGGGCAAGGGCCTTGGCCACAACTTCCTTCGCCACGTTGAGCGCTGCGCGGCCCTGGTTCACGTCCTGGACTGCGGAACCCTGGAATCGGACCGTGATCCACTCTCCGATCTCGCCATCATTGAGGCGGAACTGGACAAGTACGCCGTGGACATGAGCTACGCCGGCGTAGACGGCGAAGTAGTGCCGTTGAACGAGCGTCCCAAGCTTGTTGTCCTGAACAAAGTGGATCTTCCGGATGGCAAGGACATGGCAGAGTTCGTTCGTCCGGAACTCGAATCACGCGGCTACCGTGTGTTCGAAGTTTCGGCAACAAGCCATGAGGGCCTGCGCCAGCTTGGCTTCGCGATGGCGGAAATCGTCAAGGCTGCACGGGATGCCGTAGAGATTGCCCCTCCCAAGGTTGCCCCGCCCATCCTTCGTCCGCGCGCCGTCAACGAGAGCGGATTCCGGATCCGCCGCGAGGAAAAGAACCTCGAGCCGCTGTTCCGCGTGTTGGGCGAGAAGCCTGTCCGCTGGGTCAAGCAGACCGACTTCACCAACGAGGAAGCCATCGGCTACCTGGCTGATCGCCTGGCCAAGCTTGGCGTCGAGACGGAGCTCTTCAAGGTTGGAGCCAAGCCCGGCGATACGGTGGTTATCGGCGAGGACGATGGCGTGGTCTTCGACTGGGAGCCCACCATGATGGCAGGCGCCGAGCTCCTGGCGACTCCCCGTGGTACCGACATCCGCGTCGCGGACATCGGCGACCGTCCCACTCGCTCACAGAAGCGCGATGAACAGCTTGAGCGCCGGGAAGCGAAGGCTGCCGCCCGTGCTGAACTCGAAGCCGAGCGCAAGGCGGGCATCTGGACTGAGTCCGTCAGCCGTCGTCGTGCCCAGCCCGTAACGGAAGGCCACCTGGATACCGGTGATGACGACTAGGACTGTCGAAATTCCGGACGCAGAGGTTCTTGAGCGCCAGGCCCTGGCCACCGCCAAGAGGATTGTTGTCAAAGTGGGCTCGTCCTCGCTGACCAGTATCAAGGGTGGCATTTCCGAGAAATCGCTGACGTCGTTGGTTAACGCGCTGGCGGACAAGCGAAATGCCGGTACTGAAATCATCCTGGTTTCTTCGGGTGCCATCGCGGCAGGTCTTGCACCGCTGGGGCTTGCCAAGCGCCCGAAAGATCTCGCTACCCAGCAGGCTGCGGCAAGCGTGGGGCAGGGCCTGTTGATGGCGCGCTATACGCAAGCTTTCAGCGCGCACGGCGTCACGGTCAGCCAGGTCCTGCTGACAGCTGACGACCTCATGCGCCGGACGCAGCACACCAATGCTTTCCGCGCCCTGGATCGCTTGCTGAACCTTGGTGTCGTTCCCGTCGTCAATGAGAACGACACCGTGGCCACCCATGAGATCCGTTTTGGGGACAACGACCGCCTCGCAGCCTTGGTGGCACACCTGGTGCGCGCCGACGCGCTGGTGCTGCTCTCGGACGTCGATGCCCTGTACGACGGTCCACCCGCCCACGGAGCCAAGCGCATCCCCTTGGTTCGTGGTCCGCAGGACCTTGAGGACGTGACCATTGGCAAGGCAGGCAAAGCCGGCGTAGGTACTGGCGGCATGATGACCAAAGTGGAAGCGGCGTCCATAGCTGCCGGATCAGGGATCCACGCGCTGGTGACGTCAACTGCCAATGCTGCTGCTGCATTGGCGGGCCAGGACGTAGGAACGTGGTTTGCCGTCAACGGCAGCCGCAAGCCCGTCCGGCTCCTATGGCTGGCTCACCTGGCAACGGTTCACGGACGCTTGATGCTCGACGACGGCGCGGTGAAGGCAGTGCGCGATCGGCATAGGTCACTCCTGCCCGCGGGGATATCGGATGTATCCGGAGACTTCGAAGCCGGCGACCCCGTTGAAATGGTGGCATTGGATGGAACCGTGGTTGCCCGTGGGCTGGTGAACTATTCCTCGGAGGAGTTGCCCCGCATGCTGGGACGTTCCACCCAGGAACTCGGGCAGGCGATGGGCCGCGGCTACGACCGCGAAGTTGTTCATGTTGACGACCTCGTGCTCCTTTAGGCTGCGCGCTCATCTAAACTTGGAGCATGACTGAAGCGCTGACCCCTGACGCCCCTGTGATTTCCGACGTTTCCGGTTCCGCCGGCCAAACGCCGGAGAGCCCTGTGGCAGGTGGCGCTCCGTTGTCGCCGGAAGATGTCCAGGCTGCTGTTCACGCCATTGCCGACCGCTCCCGCAAGGCCGCCCGCCGCATGGGACAAGCCAACCGTGCGTGGAAGGACCGCGCCCTGCGGGCTATTGGTGCCGCCCTGCAGGAACGGCAAAAGCACGTGCTGGAAGCAAACGCCAAGGATGTTGCCGCAGGGCGTGCCAACGGGACATCTGCCGCGCTCCTTGACCGGCTGACCCTCACTCCCGCCCGCATCGATGGGCTGGTTGCAGCTTTGGAAAACCTGGCCGGGCTGCCGGACCCCGTAGGCAACGTGGTCCGCGGGCAGACGCTGCCCAACGGCCTGCGCCTGCGCCAGGTCAACGTCCCCATGGGCGTTGTTGCCGCTATTTATGAAGCGCGCCCCAATGTCACGGTGGATATTGCCGGACTCGCGCTTAAGAGCGGTAACGCCGTCATCCTGCGAGGTGGTTCCGCCGCAGCGAACACCAACGAGGCCTTGGTGCAGATCCTTCGGGAAGCCCTGGACTCTGTGGGCCTGCCTGCCGATGCTGTGCAGACCGTGGACCAGTACGGCCGCGAGGGCGCCAACGTCCTCATGCGTGCCCGTGGCCGGGTTGATGTCCTGATTCCCCGCGGTGGACGCGACCTCATCCAGACTGTAGTAACCAACTCTTCGGTGCCCGTCATTGAAACAGGTGAGGGCAACGTCCATATCTTCATCGACGAATCGGCGAATGAAGAGATGGCCGTGGACATCCTCTTGAATGCCAAGACCCAGCGTCCCAGCGTATGCAACACCGTGGAGACCCTCCTGGTCCACTCGGGTTCCACTGTGCTGCCTGCTGTTGCGGCAGCCCTTCGCTCTGCCGGAGTCACCCTTCACGTCGATGACAGGATCGCTGCGGCCTTGGGCAAGGACGTTGAAACCGTTCCGGCCGACGACGACGATTGGGCCACTGAGTATATGGACCTGGACCTCGCCGTGGCCATGGTGGACAACCTGGATGATGCCGTGAAGCACATCCGCAAGTGGACCACCGGACATACCGAAGCGATCCTGACGAACAATCTGTCGAACGCGGAGAAGTTCATCGCCGAGATCGACTCAGCGGCGGTCATCGTCAACGCCTCCACACGTTTTACCGACGGCGGCGAGCTCGGCCTCGGTGCAGAAGTGGGCATTTCCACGCAAAAGCTGCACGCCCGCGGGCCCATGGGCCTGACGGAGCTCACCACCACCAAGTGGATCGTCCAGGGCGAAGGCCAGGTCCGCGGCTAGCTACGCGGTAACATAGAACAGAAGTCCGGAGCGGCGGGGAGTCCCGCCGTCGAAAATCCTTGAGAACCAACTAGGGGAGAAGATGCTGTTTCAGCAGATCGCCACGTCCATTGCAGCCCAAACAGAAGGCGGCGCCCACGAAGAGGCCGCCCCGCTCTGGGCCGAGCCGTGGGTCTTCGGAGTCAGCATGTTTGCCCTCTTGCTGGTTTTGATGTTCGTTGCCCTCTCCTACACCAACCTTGGCAACCGTCACGAGGCTGTGGAAGAGCACTCGGATCCGCACCGCCAGCACCCGAACAAGCACACCCACAAGCCGGGCCACTAACATTATCGCCGCAACACCGCGCGGGAAGTCGGAGCGCAGGCTCCGGCTGGGCGTGATGGGTGGAACTTTTGATCCTATCCATCACGGCCACCTTGTGGCTGCAAGTGAGGTTGCCGCCAAGTTCGATCTCGACGAAGTGGTTTTCGTGCCCACTGGCCAGCCGTGGCAGAAGTCCAGCAAGCAGGTCAGCAAGCCCGAGCATCGCTACTTGATGACCGTGATCGCGACGGCGTCAAACCCGAGGTTCACGGTGAGCCGGGTTGATGTTGACCGCCCTGGACCCACCTACACCATCGACACCCTGCGCGACCTACGGGCTCAGCGACCAGACGCTGATCTGTTCTTCATCACGGGCGCTGATGCCTTGGCCCAGATTCTGTCCTGGAAGGACGTTGACGAACTCTGGTCTTTGGCGCATTTCGTCGGAGTAACCCGTCCTGGCCATGAATTGGACGGCATGGGCAGGGAGGACGTCAGCCTGCTGGAAGTTCCAGCTATGGCAATCTCCTCCACGGATTGTCGAACACGCGTGGGCGCCGGGAACCCTGTCTGGTACCTGGTGCCGGATGGCGTGGTGCAGTACATCGCCAAGTATGGTTTGTACGCCGCGCACTCTGGAACCGCGCAACCCGGGACAGGGGAGCTGGCCCCCGCACTATCCGGATCAGACGACCAAGCACGTACTGAATGAGTTTTGAATGAGCAGCCAGGAACAGCGACCCATCCGCAGCAGGCGTGAGCTTCGCCGCGCCCGGGAAGAGAACCAAGAGCCGCAGGCGGATGCTGCAACAACCCAGGCGGCAGGCGCGGAAAATGCTGGAACTGGCCGGAACCGTCGGGTGGCGGATGCTCCGGTAGACGCCGTGGGCTCTGCTGCGCAGGAGAGGTCCTCCCAGATCCGCGCCCGCGACCGTGCAGCGTTGCGTACCATCAAGGAGCTGGCAGACAAGGAAGAGCAACTCTCGGGCGGTGGTCCGCCCACGCGGCGCCAGCTTCGCCTGCAGCAACTCCAGGCAGAAGTAGCCACCTCTGCAAACCCCATCGTCCCCATGCCTGGCGGAAAACCAGCCGATAAGCCGGCCGGTAAATCCGTGGATGCCCAGGCTGCGCCTGATGCGGCCGCTGAGGGTTCCGACGACGATTCGGCAGCCAGCGCTGGAACCGCAGAATCTGAAATGTCCGTGGAGCAGGCACTTGCGGTACGTGAGCTGATCGCAGCCCAAGTCCAGAATCAGACCGCCAAGCTTGAGCACATTGCCGAGCAGGATCCACTGGCAGTCGATCCTGAAGTCCTCGCCCAGCAGATTGCCCTTGCAGAGCGTGCTGCGGTGTTGAATAAGCGCGCGGCCGCCAAGCAGAGGCTTGCCGAGCAGAACCAAGCCGAAGCCAAGGTTCCGGCTGCTGTAAAGGGTGCTGCTGAGGGGAAGAAGTCTCCTGCGGACTCGGCCGGCCCGTCGACCGCCAACAATCTCGCCATGGTCACGCCGCTGGAGTTCGTCAAGGTGCCGGGCATTGAACGTCCGGTTATGAAGCGCCCCAGCACCACTTTCGTGCCTCTCGTGACCTCGTCGGGTCCCACTCCGGAAGCCGGCAAAGCACCGGCGAACGGAAAGGGCACGCGTGGCCGTTCGGGTGTTCTTGCCCGTGCCGAGGCTGTGGCAAGGAACGCCCGGAAGCGGCCTGCCGCCGTCGGCGAACAGCTTGAAGAAACACAGCGTCCGCCGGTTTCTGCCACCGCAGCCTATGGGCTGGACCCCCTGGACGCCAATACGGCTGGCCTGGCGCGGGCCCAGCGCAACAGGTTGCTGCAGTTCGGCGTCCTGGCGTTGGGTGTTGTTGCGCTCATCGTCGGCATCATCATGATTACCAGCGGCTAGTTCCGCTAGAACCCGGCTAACGCCATTTACAGGCCAACGGCCACAACAAGGAGTCTCCGTGTCTGCACATGAACAATCCATCACCCTCGCCCGTCACGCCGCCCGTGCGGCGGCTGACAAGCTCGCTGAGGACATCATTGCCCTTGACGTCAGCGAACGGCTCGCCCTGACTGACGTCTTCCTGATCGCCTCTGCGCCCACTGAGCGCCAGGTCAACGCCATCGTTGATGGCATCGAGGAAGAGCTGCTGAAGCAGGACCTTCGCCCGGTGCGCCGTGAAGGCCGTTCCGAAGGCCGTTGGGTTCTCTTGGACTACGCGGACATCGTCATCCACGTCCAGCACGCAGAGGACCGCGTTTTCTACGCCCTGGAGCGCCTTTGGAAGGACTGCCCGGTAGTTGACCTCGAATTGGGGGATGATGCCTCGGCCAAGGCAGCCCCGGCAGCGGACTCCGAGCGCTAGACCTGGTCCGGCATCCGAATATGCCCGATTTGGAATTTTCGGAAACGCTGTTCTAAGATATTTGAGTTGCTTCGGCGAGGATAGCTGAAAAGTTGGCTGGCCCACTTGAAAAGTTAGTCGTCAAGCAGCAAAAATATGGGGCTGTGGCGCAGCTGGTAGCGCACCTGCATGGCATGCAGGGGGTCAGGGGTTCGAGTCCCCTCAGCTCCACCCTTGAGGTTCTGCCTTTCTTCGTGAACGTGAAGAAAAGCAGGGCCTCTTTTGTGTTGCTGCGCCTTTGTATGCCTCTACGCTCTGCGGGTTTGCTGTTTCGCCCTAGCTGGCAGCGGGCGGTTCGATTGCCGGCAGCATGAATTCCCACATCTCGTCAATGCGGCGAAGAACGTCGGAGCGGGCTGTCAGGACGTTGGACACCATCTGGACTCCGGTGAAGGAGGCGACCAGATACCGGGCAAAGGCGGCGGGCTCCAGCGTGGGCCGGACAGTTCCCTCGGCTTGGGCTTGGCGGAGCAGTTGGTCCACTGTTTCTATCCAGTCCTGATAGGGGCCCGAAATATCGGCATCAAATGCGGATGCTTCGAAAGTGAGACGAATTCCGCCTTGGACAATCGCTTCATCAAGCAACTGCCGGCCGAACATCCTGCATAGCCCAATGATCTTGTCCAGGGCAGGCATGCTTGAGCCCACGATGCCTGCACCCGCAGCGAGAACCAGCGCATGCTGTTCCTCGATGACGGCCAAGGCCAAGTCCCGCTTGGACGTGAAATGGAAGTACAGTGCCCCCTTGGTTACCCCGGCGCGTTTGGTGATGTCGCTCAGGCTTGCATTGCCGTACCCAACTTCTGCGAAGACATGGGCGGCACCTTCAATGACGGAAAGGCGGGTGTCTTTCGCACGTTGCTGCATGTGTGGTGGGGGAACCTTTCCGTTGTTCCGAAGGTGGGGTGGCAGCAACAGCCGCCGTCGAGACTCCACAACGCTACCACCGCGGATAAATTAAAGTGCGAAGAAACCGACTGAACGGTTTGGTTTATTGGCTGACTGATTCTAGACTTCAGGTGGAGTCGCACCGGCCTAGGCCGGGTGGGACTCCCGCAGCCGATTGGGGGGAGGTGCGGTGGAGCGATCCAGCGCACCCCGGCTGCGGTGAACGGCTGCGAGAATCGGCTGGGTCAACCTAGCCCCATCGGACAGGAATGCCCGCCGATCCCAGTGATGGGGATCACGCTTCAGCGATTTCGCTTCTTGGTGGATTGTGGTTACTATTGACGAGTTGCTTCGGCGGGAAGGGAAATCTTCCTCCTGAAATCAACAAGATCCGGGGCTGTGGCGCAGCTGGTAGCGCACCTGCATGGCATGCAGGGGGTCAGGGGTTCGAGTCCCCTCAGCTCCACTTCGGATAAGAAAGACCCCGCTCAGGCGAGCGGGGTCTTTTGTTTTGACAGCCAGTATTGCGGTCCAGCTTTGTTCTCCCGTGGCGGATTCCTATTCGGGGCGGACGCCAAATTCGGCTGCACTCAGGAACTCGATGCCTTGGAATGGCTGATCTCCTACTACGCGGGCATGGTGTCCCGGTGGGATCGAGTACGAATCACCGCCGGAAATGTTGACCTTTCCACCGTCGTTGGTTTCCACCTCAAGGGCACCGGAGACGCAGAAGCCCACATGGCTCAATTGGCAGGAGTCAGTTCCCACGACGGGTTTGATGCAGTCGTCCCAGGTCCAGCCGGGTTCAAAGGTGGTCCGGCCGATTGTGTAGTCGCCGACAGTCACTACCTCAACCGTTGTCTTGTCCGGTTTGCGCGTTTCGTCGGGGGAGTTGTGTGATTTCACTTGGAGTTGCGTGACAACATTGACACTCATGGTTTGCTCTCAGGGAAGGGAGCCGGTTAAAGTGCGGTCCCGGGGCCTGGCTCGTCGGTTGGGCGGGACCGATGCCTGCCGCGGTCACGGTATGGGTTCACCATCCGATGCGTCAACAGGTGCTTGGCGTGCTGCATCATCCACATTCCTCCGAAGGCACCATGAAGTCGAGACACTAAAGCGAACGAATTTCTTACGGGTTTGGGTACCACTTCCGTATGACTGACAAGAAAGCGAGAACAGCATAGTGACCGCACAGGAGCTGGAATCACTGTTCGGCACGCTCAGCCGGCTTCCTGATGTTGAAGCGGAGAACCTCCAGGCATACGACGCCACAGACCGTCTCCTGCTTGAGACCGCCGCGGATTATCTCCGACCGGAAACGCGGGTGGCCGTCATTGGCGACCGGTACGGTGCTCTGACGCTGGGTGCTTTGGTGGCGGCCGACGTCGGGAATGTCCGCGTCAACCAAGACCTCTACACCGGAAGGCTTGCGCTCCAGCGCAACGCGGAGGCAGCTGGCCTGCAGGGCCTGTTCAGCGCCCACGAATTGGGTGCGGAGCTCTTGGCGGGCGCGAACCTGGTGTTGATGCAGTTGCCGAAATCGCTGGCGGAGCTGGAGGAAAACGCCGACGCCGTTGCCCGCTACGCTGCGCCTGATGCGGTGCTGCTCGCAGGGGGTCGCATTAAGCACATGTCCCTGGGCATGAATGGGGTCCTTGACCGCTATTTCTCCTCTGTACAACCGCAGCTTGCGCGCCAGAAGTCCAGGGTGCTGGTGGCAAGCAATCCCAAACCAGTTTCCGCCACCCCTCCCTACCCGGTGGTGGAGCAGCTGCCGGAACTGGGAATCACGGTCTGCGCTCACGGTGCTGCTTTTTCAGGTGCGCGCCTTGACATCGGAACCCGCTACCTCTTGACCTTCCTGGACCGTATGCCGGAAGCGCGACGCGTTGTGGATCTGGGCTGTGGGACCGGCATTCTTGCCACGATGTTTGCACGGCACCAGCCGAAAGCGAGCGTGGTGGCCACTGATCAGTCTGCGGCGGCTGTGGCATCCACCGTGGCCACGGCAGCTGCCAATGGGCTGGGTGACCGGATTTCCGTGATCCACGACGACGCCATGTCCACACTCGATGCAGGAAGTGCGGATCTTGTCCTGCTGAATCCACCATTCCACCTTGGAGCCAGCGTGCATGCCGGCGCTGCCCTGAAGATGTTCCAAGCGGCCGCGCGCGTCCTCGCTCCCGGCGGTGAGCTGTGGACGGTGTACAACAGCCATCTGCAATACCGGCCTGCCCTCGAGCGCCTCATAGGTCCCACGGTGGAGGAAGGCCGGAACCCGAAGTTCACGGTGACGCGGAGTCGTCGTGGATGAGCGGCCCGTCGCTCTCACATAGAATTTAGTGTCATCGTTACCAAGCCCTGACCCCGGTGCGTGCGTGTGCGCATACCCGTGTGAGCGTGGGTATCGTACGATTCAGACAAAGACGAAGTACGATGATGTTTTTTCCGAATGACTAGGGGAATCAGTGACTGAGATCCGGCAGCCCACACCGAGGCGCGGAACGAATCTACCCCGCATGGGTGACTTTAATCTGACTGTCATTCTGGAGGCGATCCGGCGGTCGTCGGGTGGGCTCAGCCGTGTGGAACTCGCCCAGATTGTGGGACTGTCGCCTCAGACCATCTCCAATATTTCCCGTCGCCTGCTTGACCAGCACTTGATTGTGGAGGCAGGCAAAGAGGGCACTGGCCCAGGCAAGCCTCGAACCATCCTTCGGCTCAACCCATCGGGCATGTATGCCGTGGGTGTCCACCTTGACCCTGCAGTCATCACTTTCGTTGTCCTGGACCTCCTTGGCGACGTCGTCAGGCATTCGCGGATGGCTACTCCCGGGGGCGATCCTGCCGCTGTGATCACGAGCATCGCCCAGCAGATCAAGGTCCTTATTGAGGAATCGGGCGTGGATGCATCCAAGATCGCGGGGCTCGGCGTAGCCGTCCCGGGCCCGATCGACCTCGATGAAGGTTCCGTTGTGGAGCCCCCGCTGTTGACTCGGTGGAACCGCGTGCGCATCAGGGAGGCCCTTACGGAGGCGACCGGCCTGGAGACTCTCGTGGACAAGGACGTCACCAGTGCCGCGGTGGCCGAAACCTGGGCTGGCGGGGCCAGTGGTGCGGGCAGTTTCGTCTTCATGTATATGGGCACCGGTATAGGCTGCGGCATTGTCCTGAATGATGAAGTGGTCCGTGGGACGTCGGGGAACGCCGGCGAAATCGGACATATCATAGTTGATCCAACGGGTCCGCAGTGTGACTGTGGGCTCCGTGGCTGCGTGAAGTCCTCGTGTATTCCCCAGGTCCTGGTCGCAGAGGCCGAGGCGGCCGGTGTGTTGGACAGCCATGGCGAGGACGCGGATGGGCCCCAGGTACAGGAACGATACGCACTGTTGTGCGACAAAGCCGATGCTGGCGACGAAAAAGCCATTGCCATCCTTGACAAGTCCGCGACGCTCGTGGCCCGTGCCGTCTCGGTAGTGACCAACACCCTTGATGTCGAACGAGTTGTTTTCGGCGGTCCTTTCTGGGGACGCATGTCCAAGTACTTCCTGGAGCGTGTTCCGGGCCTGATCGCTGAGAACAGTGCGGCCCGCATGATCCACGGCATAGAAGTTGTGGGTTCCGGGGTGGGCGAGGATGTCGGCGCTATTGGTGCGGCGTGCCTCGTCCTGGAGCACACGCTGGCACCACGCGCCCAACGGCTACTGCTTGAGGGCTAACTACTCAGCCACGTTGACTCGATTGGAGCAAAATGCGCCGCCCCATGAGGTTTGCCACTGTCCTGCCCGTCGTAGCCGCTCTTCTCGCTGCAGCCGCTTGTTCCTCGACGCCTCCAACTGCCGCGAACAAGACCCTGAAGATCGTCTACCAGAAATCCGACTCCTTCACAGCCCTGGACGCCGTGATGCAGGACGCCAAAAAGGAATTCGAGGCGGCCAACTCTTCGGTGACGGTCAACCTCGAACCGATACAAGCCAACGACGACGATTATGGCACCAAACTTGCGCTGGCCCAGCGCTCGCCGGATACCGCGCCGGACGTCTTCTATGAGGACACGTTCAAGGTGCGTTCGGACGTCGACGCCGGGTACCTCCTCAAGCTGGACAGCTATCTTCAAAAGTGGGACGACTGGTCCACGTTCAACGAAGCCGCCAAAGCAGCGGGCCGGGCTGATGACGGAGGTATTTACGCGGTGCCGGTCGGCACGGACACGCGTGCCATCTGGTACAACAAAGCGGTGCTGAAGAAGGCCGGAATTTCCGTTCCGTGGCAGCCGAAAACGTGGGAAGACATCCTGTCCACGGCACGTGCCATTAAAGCCTCGGACCCCACCGTGATTCCCTTCAACATGTACGCGGGCAAGGGCACGGGCGAGGGCACTGTCATGCAGAGCTTCTACGAACTCCTCTACGGGACCGACAGCACGCTCTACGACGAAAAGGAAAAGAAATGGGTGGTCGGCTCCCAGGGGTTCACTGACTCGCTGGCCTTCCTGAAGACCCTCTATGACGAAAAGCTCGCAGCGAGCCCGGCTGAAGCCCTCGATGCCAATGTTTGGAAGAAGGTCTTTGGCGAGTGGTTCCCGCAGGGCAAACTGGCGGCAACGGTGGAAGGCTCCTATTCGCCGTCGTTCTGGCAAAAAGGCGGCCCCTATGAGTGGGCAGGCTACGAGCAGGACATGGGTGTAGCCATGTTCCCCACCCGGAACGGACAGGAACCTGGCGGCGTCAGCATGTCCGGTGGCTGGACTCTGGCAGTCGGTGCGAAGAGCAAAAACGCCGAGCTTGCGTTCAAGTTCCTCACCACCGCGCTGAACAAGAAGAATGCCTTGGCCTTTGACATCAACAACTCACAGATAGCGGTGCGCACCGACGTCGCATCGGAATCGAGCTACCTTGCTGCGAATCCTTTCGTGAAGGACGTGTCAGCCTTGGTGAAGGTGACGCACTACCGCCCGGCTACCGCAGATTACCCAAGGATCTCGACGGCGGTCCAGGTAGCCACCGAGTCTGTCATCACTGGAAAGCAAAGCCCCGAGGACGCCGCGGCGGAGTATGACGCCACGGTTCGCAAACTTGTTGGCGATGACAAGGTCCTGGAGAGATGACATCAGAGAAATGACAGCTGGGAAATGACGATTCGCCGCTACCTGCGGCTGCTGCCGGTTGTTCCGTCCGTTCTCCTGCTCCTGTTCTTCCTCCTGGCCCCGGTTGCCTGGTCCTTCTACGCGTCGTTCACGGATGCCGCACTCTCAGGCCGGGCAGCCCGGGATCCGCACTGGGTGGGGCTGGACAACTATGTCCGGATGTTCAGTGATGACGCGTTTCCGCTGGCTGCTTGGCTGACCGTAGTTTTCGTCGCGGCATCGGCTGTGCTCGGCCAGAACGTGCTCGGCCTGCTCATCGCGCTGCTCATGACGCACTCGCGAAAGGCAGTTTCTTCGTGGGTGGGAACGACGGTTGTGGCGGCCTGGGTACTCCCGGAGATCGTGGCTGCGTTCGCCGCTTACGCCTACTTCAACCGGGACGGCACGCTGAATCAGATGCTGGCCTTCTTTGGCGGGCAGGGGCTGGACTGGCTGTACACGTTCCCACTGGTCGCGATCATCCTGGCGAACACGTGGCGCGGAACGGCGTTTTCCATGCTCGTGTACAGGGCTGCCCTCGCGGATGTGCCACACGATATCTCGGAGGCTGCCCTGATGGATGGGGCGCATGGCTGGCAGCGTCTGGCATTCATCACATTGCCCATGATCAGGAGCAGCATTGCCACTAACTTGATGCTGATCACCCTTCAGACGTTGGCCGTGTTCACCCTTATTTGGGTGATGACGGCTGGCGGTCCGGCCAATGCGAGCACTACCTTGCCGGTGTTGGCCTATCAGGAGGCCTTCAAATTTGGGGATATTGGCTACGGCACCGCGGTTGCTTCGGTACTGATTTTGTTGGGAGTGGTCTTCGGCGCAGTGTATGTGCGCCTGCTCAGGGACCAGAGGCCGTGACGTCCAGGCCGCGGCTTGCGGCAGATATCGCTTTGGCCGTGATCGGGTTCTGCTTCGTGGCGCCTCTGCTGTGGTTGCTGCTGGCCGCCGTCGATCCTCAGGCCGGCTATCAGACCGCGCTGCCGTCGGCGCCATCGATGGAGAATTTTGGCGCGGTGTTCACGCCGGAGCTGTTGTTCCAGCCCCTGGCCAACAGTTTCCTTCTTTCAGCGGGAACAGCGGCCGTCAACCTGGTGGCAGCTGTCCTTGCTGCGTATCCGTTGTCCCGCTACCAATCGAGGTTCAACAAGCCGTTCATGTACTCCGTGCTGTTCGGGACGTCGTTGCCGGTGACGGCCATTATGGTGCCCGTCTATGGGTTGTTCGTCCAGCTCCAGTTGCTCGATTCCATGGTGGCAACCATATTCTTCATGGCAACAACCACCCTGCCGATGGCCATCTGGATGATGAAGAACTTCATGGACTCCGTTCCCTTGGAACTGGAGGAGGCGGCATGGATGGACGGTGCCTCAAGCATGGCGGCCTTGCGCGCGGTGGTGCTGCCTCTCATGAGGCATGGCTTGGGCGTGGTGTTCATCTTCGTCTTCATACAGGCATGGGGAAACTTCTTCGTTCCCTTCATCCTGTTGCTCTCCACGGCCAAGCAACCAGCCGCGGTGTCCATCTTCAGCTTCTTTGGCCAGCATGGTGCCATAGCTTACGGACAGCTCGCGGCGTTTTCCATCCTGTACTCAGTGCCGGTGCTGTTGCTGTACGTGCTGGTATCCCGGAGCGTAGGCAGCTCCTTCGCGTTATCCGGCTCGGTGAAGGGTTAGTCGATGTCCTCGACTATTTCGCCGTAGGGTATCGACTCGTCCAGATGAGCCTGGTGTCCGGTGGGCCCCGTGTTGTAGGTAATCCGGACCCCGTGCCTCTGGTCTGCCGCGGACTGCAGCAGAACTGGACGAACGGCGTCGATGACGCGCTGGCTTTGGCCGTTGAGATACTGCTCGTAGCGGGCTGGTAGCTGATGCATGGCAAAAGAATAGACCTCAGAAGTCCACATGGGGAGGGCTCCCCATTGCCACGGTGTTCAGGGGAGGCTTGGATAGAGTCTCCGATGCAGGTCCTGGTGCGGTACGACGGGCTGCCTGCCTCAATGATTGACGCCAGCGAGGGGACCACGAGTGCTTCAGAACACAGCCGCAACGGGAATCGAGGCACGGGACACCGGAATCGAGGCACCGGAGCTGGCCCGTGCCCAGCAGCTCGTTGGCAGCATTATCTCCAGCTTCGAGATTAAGGTGGTGGGCCAGTCCAGGCTGCAGGAGACGCTGGTGATCGGCCTCCTGACCGGCGGACATGTCCTTTTGGAGAGCGTCCCGGGCCTGGCCAAGACCACGGCGGCCCAGGCACTAGCGGAATCGGTGAGTGCCGATTTTCGCCGAATCCAATGCACCCCGGACTTGTTGCCCAGCGATATCGCAGGCACCCAGATCTTTGACGCGGCCAAAGGCACCTTCATCACCCAACTCGGTCCTGTTCACGCCAACATAGTGTTGCTCGATGAAATCAACCGCTCCAGTGCCAAAACGCAGAGCGCGATGCTGGAAGCGATGCAGGAACGGCAGACGTCCATCGGCGGCGAGTCATATCCTCTGCCTGAGCCTTTCCTTGTGCTGGCAACTCAAAACCCGATTGAGCAGGAAGGGACCTACCGCCTTCCGGAAGCACAGATGGATCGCTTCATGCTCAAGGACGTCCTGGACTATCCCAGTCCGGCGGAGGAAGCCGAGGTCATCCGGAGGATTGACGCTGGAGTGTTTCGGGCAGCGCAGAAGCCCCCGGCCGCCGCGTCACTTGATGGCGTGGTCCAGGTCCAGGAACTCGTGAAGAAGATTTACATTGATCCCGCCATCATCAGCTACATCGTTGGCTTGGCCTATGTGACGCGTCATGCCTCCCAGTACCTGGAACCCCGGTTGGCGGACCTCATCGAATTTGGCGCAAGCCCCCGGGCCAGTATTGCCTTCAGCCAGGCAGCCAGGGCGTTGGCACTGCTCAATGGGCGGGACCACGTCATCCCGGAGGACGTCAAGAAACTGGCCCACAGGATCCTGCGCCACAGAATAGTGCTGGGCTTCGACGCCGTGGTTGAAGGTGTTCCCGTGGAAACCATCATTGATGCAGTGCTCGCGTCCGTGCAAACGCCGTAGGGGGAGCCCCGTGCCGAGCCTCCTCAGACGCGTGAAGTCGAAGATGTTCATCTTCGCCCATCGTAGGACCCTCAGCTTGCTGGAAGGCGAATACGGTTCTGTCTTCAAGGGCCGCAGCCTGGACTTCGACGAATTGCGCTCGTACGTCCCCGGCGACGAAGTCAGGGACATTGATTGGAAAGCCACGGCCCGCCATGGATCGCCGCTGGTCAAACGCTATGTGGCCGTACGTCGTCATTCGGTGCTGCTGCTCGTGGACACAGGACGGAACATGGCAGCCCACGCTGCCTCCGGTGAATCCAAAAAGGACATTGCCATTGATGCTGCCGGCGTGCTGGGCTACCTCGCCTGCACGCACGGGGACGACGTCGGACTCCTGCACGGCTCGGCCGTCACGTCCCTCTACATCCCGCCCCAGAGCGGTGAAGAGCACTTGGAGCGGCTGCTCCGGGAAATTGATGCGGGCATTTCCCTGGACGGGCCGGCGAGCGCAATCACCGAGCAACTCCACTACGCGCTGAGGTTCTTGAAGGGCCGCCTGCTCATTGTGGTGCTCGCCGATGAGTTTCTGCCCGACGCCCACACGCAAACGCTGCTCCGGCGCCTGCGGGCACGGCACGAAGTCCTTTGGCTCACCATCCTCGACGCCGAGTTGGCCAGGGAACCGGGGTACCCGGCGCCTACGCAGGAAGCCAGCATCGACGTCGGGAACGGGCACCGGATCCCGGCGCCGTTGGCGGGGAACAGTGAGGTTCGTGCCGCCTATACCCTCGCCATGCGCAAGCGCGGGGAGGAGCGCTGCACCATCTTCCGCCAGCTTGGGATTGCCGAGCAGGCGGTACACGCCACAGGCGATGTCCTGCCCGCGGTGTTCGCGCTCCTTGAGAAGCACCGCTCGGGCGCGAGGTCCGCAAAGGGCAGGTTGGTGCAGTCCGCGAGAGGCAAGCCCCAGGGCGGCAACCGTGCAGAATGACGCCGGCTTCTACGCACCTCTTCAATACCACCAGTTGTGGCTGTGGCTGGGGCTGGTACTTCTGCTCCTCGTAGCATGCTGGTACGGATGGATCCTGCGGCCAGTCCGCAAAGCAACGCCACAGACACTGGCGGGCGCCCCCGTGGCGTCACGCGACCTGGAACCGCTGCGGGCCAGGTGCCTGTCGGCAATAGGCGCCATCGAAGGAGAGGCCGACGCCGGCCGCATCCCCGCACGCGACGCCCACCAGCGGCTCAGCCTCCTCGTGCGGGAATTCGCGGTTGCAGCCACAGGGCTTCCGGCCACCTCCATGACACTTGAGGAACTGCGCCTCAACGGGCTGGATCAGTTCGCCGTGGGCATCGCCGCGATCTATCCCAACGAATTCGCGCCCGTGGCCGCACATTCCGTACGGGACTCCGCAAATACTGCCCGCCAGGTGGTACAGGCGTGGAACTGACCTACTGGTGGATTCTTCCCCTCGCTGCCTTGGCACTGGTGATCGCCGCCAGAGAATTCATCCGCCGTCGACCGCAAATGGGCCGGCCCGTGGCGCACGGCGAGCGCCTCACCCATCTTCCCGAGTACCAACACGCACTACGGCGCTACAAGGCCACTTTGGTCCTGGCAGTTGCCGTGGGCGCGTTATTCCTCACGGCCACAGCAACAGCGGCGGCAAGACCCGCGCAGCGCACCACGGAGCGGCCCGAAATCCGGAACCGCGACATCGTCCTCTGCCTGGACGTTTCAGGATCCATGACCAGTACGGATGCTGCCATCGCCAACGTGTTCCAGCAACTTGCCCGGGAATTCGACGGCGAGCGCATCGGCATGGTGATCTTCGATAGCAGCAGTGTCCAACTGTTCCCGCTGACGGACGACTACGACTACGCCGCCGAACAGCTCACGGTAGCCCGGAAGGCCCTCGATAGCGGAGCAGGATCTTTCTTCGACGGGACATGGAATGGGGGAGGATCGTCCCTGATTGGCGATGGCCTGGCATCCTGCGTGCAAAGCTTCCCGGACGTTGAATCCGGGTCCGGGTCCGGGAACGCCAAGCGCTCGCGGTCTGTTGTGCTGGCGACGGACAACTTCCTTTCCGGTGAACCCATCTTCACCTTGCAGCAGGCCGGCGAGTTGGCCCGGGGCAAGAACGTCAAGGTGTATGCGCTGAACCCAGGCGACTTCGACTACGGAGATCAAGCTGATCAGCCAGGCGCCCAACTCAGGGTGGTTGCCGAAGGAACTGGTGGCAGCTACTTCACCCTGGACAGTCCCGACGCAGTGCCCGGAATCGTCCACCGAGTGCAGGAAACCGAAGCCATCAGCTACCTGGCGGCTCCACAGATTGCCGTGGCCGACTCTCCGGCGCTACCGCTTGGGGTCGCGCTGCTCGCAGGCGTGGGAATGCTGATACTCGGATGGAAGTTGAGCCCGTGACCATTCTTCCGATCATCCCCTGGGGACTCCTTGCAGCCATAGGCATAGCAGTCATCGCCTTCACCGTGTGGGCGATCGTTCGCAGTCCCCAGCCCAAAAGGAGGGTGCGGTTTACCGCCTTCCGGGGTGCCGCCGTCGTGCTTCTGGTCCTGGCCGCACTGCGTCCGGGATGGGCCGGCAGTGAGGCGAGGACCGCGGTGGCGGACCTTGACGTATTTTTCGTCGTCGATACCAGCACCAGCATGGCCGCAGAAGATTACAACGGCACGGGGACGCGCTTGTCAGGTGCCGCGAACGACGTGATCGCTATTGCCAAGGAACTGGCGGGAGCAAGGTTTTCCCTCATCACCTTCGACAATAAAGCGACCGTCCGCATGCCTTTGAGCCAGGACGCCACAGCGCTGCAGACAGCCATGACCACACTGCAGCCGCAAAACCCACGGTATGCCAACGGCAGCAGCGTTACCGGCGCGGGAACGTTGCTCAAGGACAGGCTCAAAGCTGCCAGGGAGCAGCATCCAGGGCGTCCAGCGTTGGTCTTCTACGCAGGCGACGGCGAGAACACAGCGGCCGCAGACCCAGCACCGATGCCGGTGGATGCGAACACCGTAAGTGGAGGAGCGGTGCTGGGTTACGGCACGGGGCAGGGTGGCCGGATGAAAGACCCTTCAGACACCGCAGGCGGGTACCTAAAGGACAAGAACGCCGGCAATAGCCAGGACGCCGTGTCCAGAATCGATGAAGGACAACTGAAAAACATCGCAGCTCAGCTCCATGCCCCGTACGTCCACCGAAGCGGGAACGAACCTACGGCTGACATGCTTGCCAAAGCCCAACCCGGCGCCCTTACGCCCACAGTGGACGATGGACCCGGCCGCGTGGAACTCTACTGGCTCCTGGCGCTCGCCGGATTCCTGCTGGCCGTTCATGAACCCCTCCGGCATTTCACGGCGCTACGGGAAGTGCGGGGTCAAAGTTGAGATCCGTCCAGCTGCGGTCTCTTGCCCTGTGGTCCATCCCGCCAGCCCTGCTGGCACTCGCCGTGGCACTGAAACTCCTGAGTGTGGGCGCCTTGGGAGGGTATGCAGCACATACGTTTGGCACGGCCGATCAGGACGGTGCGGCCAGAGCCGCGTCCTGGCTGCAGGTGGCAAACCTGATCGAGCCGCACAAAGCCTACTTCGCATCCGGCGACGCCCACGTTCTGGCCGGCGACTTCACTGCGGCTCGGAAGGACTTCGAGGCGGCGTTGGATGCCGGTGCTGGCCAGGACGAATGCCAAGTGCGGGTCAACCTGGTGCTGGGCGTCGAGAAACTGGGCGATGCCGCCCTGTCTGCAGGCAGTAAACCGACGGCAGCTACGTTGTTTCGTGAAGCATTGGATGTCGTCGAGTCCGCGCCTGCCCCGTGTGGCGAAGAGGGTCCCGGAAATTCGGCGGGGGAAGGGCGGGCCCTGGATTCGGCTACTGACCGGCTTAAAGCCAAGATAGCTGCGGACTCCAAAGGAAGCGGCGAGGTGCAGGCCAAGGGTACGCTGCCCGATCAACAGCAGGAGCAACTGCAAAAACTGGGGGAGACCGCGGAAGAGGCGCAACGGGAGCGGGCGGAAGGGCAGCAACGTGAGGAGTACCTGCGCGGCCCCGCGAATAACTCCGGCGTAGACAGGCCCTGGTGAGCCATTCGACGAACAAAGTTCGCAAATTCCTCTTCACGGATCGTAAAACTGCGTCTTAATTCGGTAGTCGAGTTGAACCGATCCTTGCCCACAACCTAGTGCCCCCATGTGGGCCTGACATTTGCACACGGAAAGCTTCATTTCAGGCGTACCAGTCGCGGCTGCGTCCTGCTGGAGTTCTTTCGTGTATCCCAAACTCAATTCATCGATCATGCAATCAATGGTTTCCTTGGATCCATTGGGTGTCGTTCGATGACGAACAGCCAAGGACGCAAATGTCGCCACCAAGCCTTGTTGACGTACATCCCAACCTCGCCGGAACGGCCCCCGTAGCACTTTCCTACGAACTGTTTCCCCCGCGTACTCCGGCCGCCGCAGAAACCCTGTGGACCACCATCCGTGAACTCGAAACCACCGAACCGGACTACGTCTCCGTGACGTACGGCGCAAGTGGGTCCAACCGGGACACCGCAGTTGACCTCATCAACCGCCTCCTGCTCGAAACCACGCTTCGGCCCCTGGCCCACTTGACGTGTGTTGGCAACACGCCGGTTGAACTGGCGGAGATCATCGGTGAACTCCTGGACCACGGAGTCCGTGGCATCCTCGCACTGCGCGGGGATCTGCCCAAGGACGGAAGCCAACCCGCCAGTGGCTCACTCCGGTACGCCCAGGACCTTATTGAACTGATCCGCCGCGTGGAGCAGCGCCGTTCTGCACTTCTTTGCGCTGGCAAGATCGCTGTCGGAGTTGCCGCGTACCCCACAAAGCACCCTGAATCGCCAAGTGTGGGCCACGACGTCGAAGTCCTCCTTGCCAAGCAGCGTTCAGGCGCGGACTTCGCGATCACGCAAGTCTTCTTCCACGCAAACGAATACTCGGACCTCGTTGCACGTGCGCGTCGGGCCGGGGTCACCATCCCGATCATCCCCGGCGTCATGCCGCTGACCAGCCTCCGGCGCCTTAAGCGCCTCGGCGAGCTGGCCGGCGTCGACCCTTCCGTGGAACTCATGGCGCGCCTCGCTGCCGTGGACACTGAAGCAGAGCGCCGCAGGATCGGCGTGGCCGCTACGGTGGACCTCGCCAACGCGGCACTTGATGCCGGAGCACCCGGCATCCACTTGTACACCTTCAACGAGCACGCCTACGCGCTGGACGTGCTGGACAAATTGGCGCTTCCAAGGCCTGCCAGGCCTCTCAGCCGCGCCGTCCCCACGGCCCGTCGCCAGGAATTCGCCAGCTGAATCCGTCGCCGGACGCGTTCGGCACTGCGACACCATTTTCAAGAACATCACGTCATCAAGGAGCTTCTCCATGCCTGAAAACAACACCTCCGCCACTCCGTTCCCGGCAGCGTCCCTGCTCGGCTACCCGCGCATCGGCCGTCGCCGCGAGCTGAAGAAGGCCGTCGAAGCCTACTGGGCCGGCAAGATCGACGCCGCCGCCCTGGAAGCCGCAGCCAAGGACATCCAGCTCACCATCGCCAAGCGCCTGGAGGATCGGCCTCACCGAAGCTGCCGCTGTACCGGGCACGTTCTCCTACTACGACCAGGTACTGGACACCACTGCACACCTCGGCGCAGTTCCGGCGCGCTTCGGCAAGCTCCTCAACGCCGAGGGCCAGCTGGACATCGACGGCTACTTCACCTTGGCACGCGGCAACAAGGAACAGCAGCCGCTGGAAATGACCAAGTGGTTCGACACCAACTACCACTACCTCGTTCCGGAAATCGGCCCGGAGGCGGAGTTCACCCTCGCCTCCACCGCCAAGGTTGACGAGTTTGCCTTTGCTCTGGCCAACGGCATCGAGACCCGCCCTTACATCGTCGGCCCGGTCACCTACCTGCTGCTCTCCAAGGCATCGGACGACGCCCCCGCCGGTTTCGCACCGCTGTCCCGCCTTGAGGACATCCTTCCCGTCTACGTGCAGCTGCTTGAGAAGCTTGCAGCCGCCGGCGCCAGCTGGGTCCAGCTCGATGAGCCCGCGCTGGTTGTTGACCAGGACACCCCGGCCGCCGAAATCGAAGCAGCCGTTGCCCGTGCCTACGAAGTCCTCACCGCTGCCGCCAAGCGTCCGCAGATCCTCGTCTCCACCCCCTATGGTTCGCTCGATGGCCAGCTCGGGACGCTTGCCGCCACCAACATCGATGCCCTGCACATCGACGTCTTCAAGGGCGCAGTTCCGTCCGCAGCAGCCCTTGACGGCCTCGGCAACAAGACCTTGGTTGCCGGCGTTGTTGACGGCCACAACATCTGGCGCAACGACCTCGCCGCATCCGCCGCGAAGCTGGACGAGCTGAAGGCTGCTGCCGGCAAGCTCGCCGTCAGCACCTCCACGTCCACCCAGCACGTCCCGCACGACGTCGCCGAGGAGACGCTCCTTTCCGAACAGCTCCGCAGCTGGCTCGCTTTCTCCGACCAGAAGGCAGTGGAAGTCAAGACCCTCGCTTCCTACCTGGCAGACCCCGCGTCCGCGAAGGCTGCCATCGACGAAGCATCCGCCGTGATTGCTTCCCGTGCAACTGCTGAAGGTGTCCGCCGCGACGACGTCCGCGCCCGCACCGAGGCACTGACCGTTGCGGACTTCAACCGCTCCGAGTATGCGGTTCGTGAAGCTGCCCAGGAAGAGGCCCTGCACCTTCCGCCGCTGCCCACCACCACCATCGGTTCGTTCCCCCAGACGCCCGAGATCCGTTCCGCACGTGCCCGCAACAACAAGGGCGATCTCACAAATGAGCAGTACGAACAGCTCATGAAGGACGAGATCAAGCGCGTTGTGGACCTGCAGGAGGAACTGGGCTACGACGTCCTGGTCCACGGCGAGCCTGAGCGCAACGACATGGTCCAGTACTTCGCAGAGAACCTCGAAGGCTTCGACGTCACGGTCCACGGCTGGGTCCAGTCTTACGGATCCCGCTGCACCCGTCCGTCCATCCTGTGGGGCGACGTCACCCGCAGCGCTCCGATCACGGTTGCTTGGGCCGAGTACGCACAGTCCCTGACCAACAAGCCGATGAAGGGCATGCTGACCGGTCCGGTCACCATCCTTGCTTGGTCCTTCGTTCGGGATGACCAGCCGCTGGGCGAGACCGCCAACCAGGTTGGCCTGGCACTCCGCGACGAAATCGCTGACCTCGAAGCTGCAGGCATCAAGGTCATCCAGGTGGACGAGCCGGCACTGCGCGAGCTCCTCCCGCTGCGCAAGGCAGACCACGCCGACTACCTCAAGTGGTCCGTTGACTCCTTCCGCCTCGCGACCGCCGGCGCTGCCGACGCCACGCAGATCCACACGCACCTCTGCTACTCGGAGTTCGGCGTGATCATCGATGCCATCGACGGCCTCGACGCAGACGTCACCTCCATCGAAGCTGCACGCTCCCGCATGGAGGTCGTCCACAAACTCGAGTCCCACGGCTTTGGCCGCGGTGTTGGTCCGGGCGTCTACGACATCCACTCGCCGCGTGTTCCGGGTGAAGCTGAAGTCACCGAACTCCTGGCCACCGCCGTCAAGCACGTTCCGTCCCGCCAGCTCTGGGTCAACCCGGACTGCGGCCTGAAGACCCGTGGCTACGCCGAGACCGAAGAGTCCCTGCGCAACCTCGTCAAGGCAACCCAGACAGTTCGCGCCACGCTGCTCGAAGCTGCCAAGTAAGTCAGCCTCCACAGACGACGGCGGCCGGTCACCGAAAGGTAACCGGCCGCCGTCGGGCGTTTAAGCTTCAGCCTTCAAGATTCCCAAAGAATTTCGTCATCCACTACTCCGTCTTCGTCCGCCGCCACTACCAGAAGCTCATCGGTGAAGTGTGAGCCCAAGGTGAAGTCCAGGACGAAATAGCGCTCGGGCTGGCCGGGGTAGATGGCCACATGACCCAGCTTGAGGGCTTTGAGGAAGACATCGTTGGTGAGCTGGGACTTGTCCCGGACGCCGAATACCGATTCGAGCTGTTCTTCCTTGAGCTGGGAACTGTGGAAATGAAGGAACTGCTGGGGATTGGTGCCGTCCTGGTCCAGTTCGTCAGCGATCATCTCCCGGACCTGGTCAACCAGCTCCGGCAGGAAGCGCAAGCGGTAGTCCACCTTGTGCATGGCGGCCTCGTCGAAATGGTCATGCGCCGCGACGTTGAGGTCCAGCTCAAGCTGATTGCCGCCGAGTTCGTGTTTGGTCACGAAGCAATGTTCACGCCCGTGATTGAGCTCGATCTCCCCAAAATGTGTGCTCGCTACCTTGCCCATGTGATCAATCTAACCCCAACATCCGGCGGGTTCCAGCAATTGGGAAGAATTCACCTTCGACGCTGCGGACCCTTGACAGGCGCTTGTTTCAGGGGATGCAAACCGCTCTTTTCCGACGTGCCCCGGAGGGTGTCGGCAAGAAGTTGCGTGAAGAGTTGCACTTGCGCTGTGCGCTTTTCATTGATGAGCAGCGCGAACACGTTCCGCGCCAGCCGGATGTCAGGAACGTCAAGGACCACGACGCCGGGCGGCCGGTTGCGCAGCGCAAGCTCCGGTACCAGCGAGGCGCCCAGACCGGCTGCGGTCATCTCCAAACTCGCGTGGAAGTCGTCGCTGTAGGCCACGACCCGGGGGTGCAGGTTGCAGCTGGCGAACAGCCGCTCAATCACCAGGGCGTCGCTGGTGCCCGGGTGGTGCACGATCCACGGCATATCCGACAGATGCGCCGCCTCGATTTCGGCGTCCTCGCGGATCTTCCATGATGCCGGGAGCACTACGCGGAAGTCGTCATCGCCGATCCATTGGCGCTCCAGGGAATGCGGCCATGCCAATCCTGACTGGCCCACCTGGTACACCAAGGCGACGTCCAATTCTCCGCCACTGCGCAGCCCCTGGATGGTCTGTGCCGGCTCAGCGACTGATACACGCAGTTCTATGCCGAGTCCGTTCCATCGTTCATTCCGCAGGATGTCCGGCAGCACGTACGTGGCAAGGCTTGGGAAGATGCCTAGCCGCAACTCCTGGGCGGGTGCATCGTTTGTCCTTGACGCGGCGGCCATCAGCGCTTCGACGTCGGTAAGCACCTTTGACGCGTGCCGGGTCATGGTGATGGCGGCCTCGGTGGGAATCACGCTCCTCGCTGAACGCTGGAAGAGTTCGACGCCGGTGTCGCGTTCCAGCGCGGCCATCTGTTGGGAAACGGCGGACGCTGTGTAGCCGAGCTGCGCGGCTGCCGCGGCGAAGGAACCCAGCCGGGTGACCTCCAACAGGGTCCGAAGATGGAGAAGGTTGACCATCAGCTGTCCTTTTGCTCGTTTCTTCCTGCCAACACAGGGGAGTGGTCTCCCTTGAAGCATCAGGGAAACCGTACTCTGCCTTTGACCAACAGCAAATGTGGCTGTCGGGCTTGTGTTCGCCACGCCACATTTTCAAAGTGTCACGACACGCCGGAACCGGACGACACGCTGGAGATTAAATGTGGCTAAGTAGTCCACAGGGTGTGGATTTCATCTCTCACTTTGGCGGAATTACGGACATTTTGAGGCCCCTGCCCTGTGGACGAGCGGTGGATTGAATGACATACTTGTAATACATCATCTTGGGGTCCCGGCGAGGCGCTTGCACTACATGTAGTATCGGTTTACGGATTGAGCGGGAAACCAGCACAAGACTAAATAAGCGTGTTGGCTGCCACAGCAGCCTGCGGGCCGGTATCGGATTCAGTATTCAGTTCCGGTTGAGCCCGCCAGATACGAAGAGCGACAGACTTCAACTAAGGGGACAGGGATCATGACCGTTACGGTTTACACGAAGCCGGCCTGTGTTCAGTGCAACGCAACCTACCGGGCACTCGACAAGAAGGGCATTGCCTACCAGAGTGTCGACATCTCCCAGGACGCCGAGGCGCTGGAACGCCTCAAGGCGCTGGGTTACATGCAGGCTCCCGTCGTCGTGACCGAGCAGGACCATTGGTCTGGATTCCGCCCGGACAAGATCGAGGAACTGGCCCAGGCCGTTTCCTCCGTGGCCTAAGTTTTCTTTCGGACTTCGCCACCACAGCACGCAAGAATTCCTATGTAGTCGAGGTGACTCCCATGGCACCGCTGGCAACGGCATCCGTGCGCAATGACACGGACACTGTGACCACCAGGAGTCACCTCATCTACTTTTCCTCGACATCCGAGAACACCAAGCGCTTTGTCCAGAAATTGGGCAGGGATGCAGCGCGCATCCCGCTCTATGCGCACGATGCCCCGCTTCAAGCACTTGAACCCTTCGTCCTCGTCCTGCCGACCTACGGTGGGACGAACGGCGAAGGTTCAGTGCCCAAGCAGGTCATCAGGTTTCTCAACAACCCACGGAACAGGGAACTGATACGTGGAGTTATCGGTGCAGGAAACACCAACTTCGCGGACAACTATTGTGCAGCGGGAGATATCATCGCCGCCAAGTGCAAAGTGCCGCATCTCTATAGGTTTGAACTCATGGGGACGCCGGAAGACGTCGATCGGGTCAATCAAGGATTGGAAAAGTTTTGGACACTACTGTCGCAGAAACAGAAGTAACCGGGGGCGCTGTGGAAACGGCCAAGAAGCCGCTGCCGGAGGCCTATAAGGGCCTGGGCTATCACGAGCTCAACGCCATGCTGAACCTGTATGGCCCCAACGGCGAGATCCAGTTTGAAGCCGATCGTGAAGCCGCGCACCAGTACTTCCTGCAGCATGTGAACAACAACACCGTGTTCTTCCATGACCTGGAAGAGAAGCTCGACTACCTGGTGAAGAACCAGTACTACGAGCGCGAAACACTCGACCAGTACACGATGAACTTCATCCGCGAGCTCTTCAACCGTGCATACAAGAAGAAGTTCCGGTTCGAGACCTTCCTTGGCGCCTTTAAGTTCTACACGTCCTACACTTTGAAGACGTTTGACGGCAAGCGTTTCCTTGAGCGCTACGAAGACCGCGTCTGCATGGTTGCGCTGCACCTTGCCCGCGGTAACGAAGAACTGGCCAGCCGCCTCGTTGATGAAATCATCGATGGCCGCTTCCAGCCCGCAACCCCCACCTTCCTGAACGCTGGCAAGGCCCAGCGCGGTGAGCTGGTCTCCTGCTTCCTGCTGCGTATCGAAGACAACATGGAGTCGATTGCCCGCGCCATCAACTCCGCGCTGCAGCTCTCCAAGCGCGGCGGAGGCGTGGCCCTTTCGCTCACCAACATCCGCGAGCACGGCGCCCCGATCAAGCAGATAGAAAACCAGTCCTCCGGTGTCATCCCTGTGATGAAGCTCCTCGAAGACAGCTTCTCCTATGCCAACCAGCTTGGTGCCCGCCAAGGTGCAGGTGCCGTGTACCTGCACGCGCACCACCCGGACATCTACCGCTTCCTGGACACCAAGCGCGAGAACGCCGACGAGAAGATCCGCATCAAGACGCTCTCCCTGGGTGTCGTGATCCCGGACATCACGTTCGAACTCGCCAAGAAGAACGAGGACATGTACCTCTTCTCCCCGTACGACGTCGAGCGCGTCTACGGTGTCCCCTTCTCCGACATTTCCGTCACGGAGAAGTACTACGAGATGGTTGACGATTCCCGGATCAAGAAGACCAAGATCAGCGCCCGGGAGTTCTTCCAGACCCTCGCGGAGATCCAGTTCGAGTCCGGCTACCCGTACATCATGTTCGAAGACACCGTGAACCGGGCCAACCCTATCGCCGGCAAGATCACCATGAGCAACCTCTGCTCGGAGATCCTGCAGGTTTCCTCGCCGTCCGTCTACGCCGAAGACCTGAGCTACGAGACCGTGGGTAAGGACATTTCCTGCAACCTCGGTTCGATGAACATCGCAAAGACCATGGATTCGCCGGACTTCGGCCTCTCGATCGAGACCTCCATCCGTGCCCTCAGCGCTGTGTCCGACATGTCCTACATCAACTCGGTGCCGTCGATTGCCCAGGGTAACGCCCAGAGCCACGCGATTGGCCTCGGCCAGATGAACCTCCACGGCTACCTTGCCCGTGAGCACGTCCACTACGGTTCCGAAGAGGGCCTGGACTTCACCAACATCTACTTCTACACGGTGCTGTTCCACGCACTCCGCGCTTCGAACAAGCTGGCCATCGAGACCGGCCAGAAGTTCGGTGGCTTCGAGAAGTCGGCGTACGCCAGCGGCGAGTTCTTCGACAAGTACACGGAGCAGGAATGGGTTCCGGAGACGGAACGTGTCCGCGAGCTCTTCGCCGGCCACCACATCCCCACGCAGGATGACTGGCGCGAGCTGAAGGCGTCCGTGATGGAGCATGGTATCTACAACCAGAACCTCCAGGCCGTTCCGCCCACCGGTTCCATCAGCTACATCAACAACTCGACGTCGTCGATCCACCCGGTGGCCGCCAAGATTGAAATCCGCAAGGAAGGCAAGATTGGCCGCGTCTACTACCCGGCTCCGTACCTGACCAACGACAACCTGGAGTACTACCAGGATGCGTACGAGATCGGCTACGAGAAGATCATCGACACCTACGCAGCTGCAACGCAGCACGTGGATCAGGGCCTGTCCCTGACGCTGTTCTTCAAGGACACCGCCACCACGCGCGACATCAACAAGGCGCAGATCTACGCATGGCGCAAGGGCATCAAGACCCTCTACTACATCCGTCTCCGCCAGCTCGCGCTGGAGGGCACGGAGGTGGAAGGCTGCGTCAGCTGCATGCTCTGATCAACCGTTATCGGTTGATAGCCGGCGGCAGTTGCCGCACTCAAAACTGAAGATTACGACGGCGGGTTCCCACCCGCCGTCGTAGGCTTACCTTAAAGAACCCAACGCTAAAGGGGATGAAATGACCGAGAAGGTCAAGCTGCTTAGCCACGTCGAAGCAATCAACTGGAACAAGATCCAGGACGACAAGGACGTGGAAGTCTGGAACCGGCTGGTCAACAACTTCTGGCTGCCGGAGAAGGTGCCGCTGTCCAACGACGTCCAGTCGTGGCACACGTTGACGCCGGATGAGCAGCAGCTCACCATGCGCGTTTTTACTGGCCTCACCCTGCTGGACACCATCCAGGGCACGGTTGGTGCAGTTTCGTTGATCCCGGATGCGCTGACCCCGCACGAGGAGGCCGTGTACACCAACATCGCCTTCATGGAATCTGTCCACGCGAAGTCCTACTCGTCCATCTTCTCCACCCTGTGCTCCAGCAAGGAGATTGACGACGCTTTCCGCTGGTCCCTCGAAAACGAGAACCTGCAGAAGAAGGCTCAGATTGTCATGGACTACTACCAGGGCGACGACCCCCTGAAGCGCAAGGTGGCCTCCACGCTGCTGGAGAGCTTCCTGTTCTACTCGGGCTTCTACCTGCCCATGTACTGGTCCTCGCGCGCCAAGCTCACGAACACGGCCGACCTCATCCGCCTCATCATTCGCGACGAAGCCGTGCACGGTTACTACATCGGCTACAAGTTCCAGAAGGGCCTGGAGAAGGTTTCCGAGGCCCGCAAGCAGGAAATCAAGGACTACACGTTCGAGCTCCTCTTTGAGCTGTACGAAAACGAAGTCCAGTACACGCACGACCTCTACGACGGTGTCGGCCTTGCCGAAGACGTCAAGAAGTTCCTGCACTACAACGCCAACAAGGCCCTCATGAACCTCGGCTACGAGGCCATGTTCCCGGCTTCCGTCACCGACGTGAACCCGGCCATCCTGTCGGCACTCTCCCCGAACGCGGACGAGAACCACGACTTCTTCTCCGGCTCGGGCTCCTCCTACGTGATTGGCAAGGCTGTCAACACGGAGGATGAGGACTGGGAGTTCTAAGGGATTCAGTTCTTGGTACCTTCAAAGCCCCTTACGCTGTGCCGGCGTGAGGGACTTTGTTGTTAACAAGGGAGACACCCATGGCGAAGTATCTAATTTCGTTTCCTTCTGAGGCCATGGCTGCGGGCATCAATCAATCCGGCTTCGTTCATAGCCTGGTAGTGGTGGCACCGTTGAGTGGTAGTTGTGCCCCGTGGGCGTCGTCACCTTTAGCGTGTGTCTCTCTGCGGGTTCTGGTCTGACACTCCACCCGGGGCTTTCCTTGGTGTGGTTGCATTGTTCGCAGAGCCCGGCCCCGTTATCCAGTGTGGTTTTACCGCCTTCAGCCCACGGCAGGATGTGGTCGTAATGGCGGATGGGCGCGTCGCAGTAGGGCGTGCGGCAGGTGTGGTCACGGGTTTCGATGAACCGTCTCATGCCCGTGGGGAAGAATCGTGCCCTGGAGTCCGTGGCAAGGAGTTCGCCCGTGCTTGGTGCAGTGAAGAGTCGTCGCAGCCAGATGGTGAAGTCCTGATCCGTCCTCTTCTTACCGCCCCTCAGGAGTTCCCTGGCCCACCCCGCCGGGATGATGCCGTACCCAGTAAGTCGTGCGGGTTCGCTATCGCCTTGGAGCAGGGTGCGGTCGGTCATGACGAGTTGCAGGTCGATGCTGGAGAACCCGGCGGGAGATCCGGTGAGGCGTTCGACCAGAGTGTCGGCCATGACCTGGCCACGGGAACGGTTGTCACCGCTTGATCGGGCGGAATCGGCGTGCCGGGTGAGCGCGGCATAGGCGGCGACACCTTGGGCGACGGGGAGCAATGCGGTGAGGTAGGTCATCGTGTCCGGAGCCGGGCGCAGGCTGACGTGCCGTTCGGATGTGGCGTGTGCTGCGCGTTTAGTAACGGAGCGGGGATCGCGCCGATAGGCAGCGGCCTTCGCGGCGGCAATGATCGCTTTGTCCCCGGCGCCGTCGAAAGTTCCGGTGTCAGGGGCGAGTTCCTCATCCACCGCGCACCGGTTCTCAGAAGACAGGCACGCGGTTTCCTTCACGAGGAGTGTGGCCCGCCATTCGTTCAGTTGCCCGGTTTCCAGGGCCGCCATGGTCCGTGGCATCTCTGACACCAGCGCCTTGGCCAGTCCCAGAAGCCGGGAACCCTTGTTAGGCGATTCACGCCGGGCGAGGGCGATCTGCGCTGCCACGCCTTGGCTTCGTTCAGCCGCAGGAATTCCGGACTCTGCCCGCTCGTGACGCTGGGCAAGGTCAAAGGCCACGGCTATCTTCGCTTGCAAACTTGAGATCGCAGATTTCATATCCTCAAGAGCACGCAGCTGATTTATCAAGTCACCGCTGACGCTGCCTGCAGGAGCAGGCGCAGGCAGCGAGGCGATCGCTTTGGCGGCTTGTATCTGCTGACTCCGGCTCATATTTTCACTATGTCAGTAGCCACTGACAGTAATGATGGAATTGGCTTGTGTTGCGGTGTGACTCTGCCTCCGACTGACGCCCTTGTGGTTTGTCTTCAAAATGATCTGTCCGCCGTGACGCAGGCTGTAATAAGCGCGGCGGCCAGGTGGACATGACCTCATAGGAGCCTGCTCAAAGAATCCCATTACTGTCTTGTCTGACCACCCGGCCGGCGTGCCCTTCATGTTCCATTGCACGCAACAGAAGGTCAGGGCAGTTTCATCATGGCAAAACAACATCCGAAAGTCATCGCTGGGATCGACACGCATGCCGATACCCACCACGTCGCCGTCATCAGTGAAACAGGGCGGCATCTAGGGGACAAGGAGTTCCTTGCCGTCGGTTCCGGCTACCGGCAGATCGTGGAGTTCATCACCGGATTTGGCCCGGTCTCGTCCATCGGCGTGGAGGGCACAGGCAGTTACGGAGCGGAGCTCGCACGCGTCCTGAGTCGGGAGCACTTCTGGGTCCTGGAAGTGATGCGTCCAAACCGGCAAGAACGCCGGCTACGGGGCAAGTCTGATCCGTTGGATGCCTATCAGGCTGCGGAAGCTGCACTTGCCGGCAGCAGGGTTGCGACGCCAAAAGCCAGGGACGGGGCTGTGGAATCACTACGTGTTCTGCGCGCTGAACGAAACTCTGCCATGCGGGCAAGGGTCGCGGTCATGGCTCAGATCAAGAGCATCCTGGTCTCTGCTCCTGAGCCCATCCGGGCGAAGTACCGCGGCTTAAGCCGCGTTGCAATGATGAGCGCACTGGAGAAAAGCCGACCGATCGGTGACCCTGCCGAGCCTCCAAACGCCACCGCCATCGTTCTCAAGCGCTTGGCTGTCCGCTACCGGCACCTGAACACGGAAGTGGCCCTGATCGATACTGAACTCGACGCAATCCTCACCATGCACGCCCCTACGCTCAGGGACATTCAGGGTGTTGGCACTGACGTTGCAAGTCAGTTGCTGGTAACCGTAGGCGACAACTCCGAAAGGGTCACCTCGGAGGCAAGGTTCGCAGCCCTGGTCGGCGTTGCCCCCATCCCGGCCGCCTCAGGGAAAACCACCCGGCATCGACTTAGCCGTGGCGGAGACCGGCAAGCCAATAAAGCCATCCATCGCGTAGTGCTCGTACGGATGATGAGTGATAGCCGGACCAAAACCTACGTGGCCAGGCGCCGACAAGAAGGCAAAACCACCAAGGAAATCATGCGCTGCCTCAAACGCTACGTTGCACGGGAAATCTATGACCAGATCATGCACCCCCACCCAGCACCCTTCGCCGGGCAGCTCCGGGCCCTGCGGAAAGCCAAGAACATCACCCTCCAGGCCGCCGCTGATGACCTCCGCGTCTGGCCTACCGCACTATCCCGTCTCGAACGCGGACTCACCCGCGACGACAACTTCCACAAACGCTACGAAAGCTGGCTCAACGACCATTGACAGCAATAGGAGCATCATTTTTAGCGTTGAGATCTGTGACAGCGGACCCAAACCACATGTGAACCATCCCGCCCTTGCCCGCGTCTCTGCACCAGAGGAAGATACTGCCCAACTTCGGGAGGACGTCATGGTTCAGCTTGAGAAGTTTGAAAAGTACTTGATCGAAGAGTTCTACGACGATTACCGCTCGGGCGACATGTCCCACGGGACGTTCACCAGGCGCGTGGCGTTCATCATGGGGAGCATGACCGCTGCTGCGGCGGCTATGACCTTGGTGGGCTGCACGGCGGACGAGGTGCCCAAGAATGGGGACCCAATGCCGACGCCCACGGCGTCAGCAAGTTCCGGAAACACCACCGCAGTGCCCAACGCCAAGAGTCCGCTGACAGTGCCGGAAGGGACGGCGGGCCTGGCAACAGCCACGGTGAAGTTCGATTCCGGAGGGACTGAAATCAGTGCGTACCTGGCCAGGCCCGAGAACGCTAAGCCGGGTCCGGCCGTCCTGATCTGTCACGAAAACCGCGGCCTTACGCCACACATTCAGGACGTCGCCCGGCGCTTCGCCAAGGAAGGCTACGCAGCTCTGGCGCTGGACCTCCTGAGCAGGGAGGGCGGCACGGCATCGATGGATCCGGACGCGGTCCCGGGCGCACTCACCAAGGCAGGTGCCCAGCGGCACGTGGGGGACTTCCAAGCAGCATTTGAGTATCTGAACGGCCAGGACTTCGTGGAAAAAGGCCGAATTGCCATGGTCGGCTTCTGTTTTGGCGGTGGCATCACCTGGCAGGCGGCCACGGAGATCCCTGGACTCAAGGCAACGTCAGCGTTTTACGGCCCGGCCCCCGACCTTGCGAAGGTCCAGACCATCAAACCCGCCGTTTTCGGTGTCTACGCTGAAAAAGACGCGCGGATCACCGGTTCCATGCCGCAGTTGAAGGAAGCCTTGGACGCGACGCGGGTCAAGCACCAACTCAAGGTGTACCCGGGCGTGGACCATGCATTCCACAACGACACAAGCGACCGTTACAACGAGGCTCAGGCTACGGCCGCCTGGAACGACACGTTGGCTTGGTTCAGGGACAACGTCTGAGGTCAATCCGGCAGGATGCGGGCCTTGCTGGCCAGCTCGGCCTCCAACGTCTCGATACTGGGCAGGCTGGCAACAAATTCGTCGGGCAAGGACTCGGCAAGGGAGGTCCTCCACTCCGCAATCCCCACCGGAGCGTTGAAGCCACGAAGGGCGTACTCGGCCACCACGCTGTTCTTCTCCTTGCACAGCAGCAGGCCGATGGTTGGTTTGTCGTCCGGGTGAGCCATGAGATCGTCAACGGCCGCCATGTACATGCCCAACTGGCCCAGGAACCCGGGCTCGAACTTCACTGCTTTTAGCTCAATGACCATGTAGCAGCGCAATTTCAAATGGTAGAAGAGCAGGTCCGCGAAGAACTCGTCGCCGGCGATCTCCAATCGCACCTGTTCACCAACAAACGCGAAGCCTTGACCCAGCTCCAACAGAAATTTCTCCACGTGTTGCACCAGTTGAAGCTCGAGTTCCCGCTCGCTCCGGCGGTCAGTCATGGCAAGGAAATCAAAGACATACGGATCCTTGGTGGCCTGCTGGGCGAGGTCTGAATCGGCAGGAATCATGGTGGTTTTGAAATTGGTGATCGCCTGCCCGGAACGCTCGTGCAAGCGGGTCTCGATCTGGTGCGTCAAGACGTTGCGCGACCATCCATGCTGGGCGGCTGCCGCTGCGTACCAGAGGCGGGTGGCGGCGTCGTCGAGCTTTTCCAACAGCGCGATCTGGTGGTACCACGGCAATGTTGCAAGCGGCGCTTGCAACATTGGAAAATCAGGCCAGGCCTGGGCAAAGCTCTTCATATACCGCAGGTTCCTGGGGGAGAAGCCCTTCGCTTCAGGGAAACGGCTCCGGATGTCGGCGGATAGACGAGTGACCACTTTGGCGCCCCAACCCTCTTGCGATTCGCGCTCGGCCAGTTGCCGGCCAATGCTCCAGTAGGAGTTGAGCAGCTCGCTGTTCGCTGCCGCAAGAGCGAGGGTGCGGCCTGTGCGGACCTGTTGCGCCACAGTGTTGAGCAGGGCGGGGTACCAGTCGGGCATCGATGTCGCAGCGGGGACTCCTGGGACGGACGCTGTGGCCTCGGTAGCGAGCTCTTGCGAAGGCATAATCTCTCCTGTCGATTGCTGTTGCCATCACGCTAGGTGAAGGCACTGACAGAATGGACGCGTGAGTGAAGCTGGTGAATTTGTGGACTTCACGCTGCAGCGTGAATCGTCGTGGGAGAAGGCCATGGAAGCCCGGCAGCGCCTGGGCGGCATGAAGGTCTACGGCGCATCGGTTGGCGCAGTGCGAGGAACAGTCCGGGATGCCCTCAAGCGGCACAAGAACCTTGACCATGACGACATCACAGCCCTGAGCTCGGAACTGTGGGGTGAAGCGGTCTTTGAACGGAGGCTAGCTGCAGTTGTGTTGCTGCAAACCAAGGTTGGGATCCTGATCAACACGGACCTTACCCGCATTGAGGGTTTCATCAGGCAGGCCGGCACGGAGGAACTGGCCGATCCTTTGGCGGTGGATGTGGTCAAGCCCCTGCTCGCCGGGCTTGAGGGACAGGCAAAGGAACGCGCTGAACGTGTTTTGGAACGCTGGTCGCGTGACACGGATCCGTGGCTACGCCGTGCCGCGCAACTCGCCACGGACAACTCGACCCCTTGATAAGGCCCAGCCACCGGCCTACCGTTTTCATCAACACATGCCAGGCGCCAATTCCGTGAATTGAGAGGCAGGTTGTTCGATGAAATCGCTGTGGTTGGACAGGGAATCCAGCTTCACGTCCGATGCAATCCCCGATGAAAAGCACTTTGACACGATTGTGGTGGGAGCAGGGCTCACCGGAATGGTGACGGCCCTGCTGTTATCCAGATCAGGTCAGCGTGTGGCAGTTTTGGAAGCACGGACCCTCGGCGCCGTTACCACCGGCAACACCACGGGGAAACTAAGCCTCCTGCAAGGAGGGGCACTCTCGGCGCTGCGTGGCCAGTACTCGCTGAAAGTGGTGCAAGCCTATGTGGAGGCGAATCGCACTGGTCAGGCTTGGCTGATGCGGTATATGGAAGAGCAGGGCATCCCGTTTCAGCGCCGGACGGCAGTCACGTTCGCAACTAGCGACGACGGCGGCCAGCGCCTGCGCAAGGAGGCTGCCGTTTCTCGGGACGCCGGCTTGGACGTGCATTTCAGCCGTGACCCCGGGCTGCCATTCCCGGTGGTTGAGGCACTGGAACTTGATGACCAGGCGCAGATCCATCCGATGGAAGTCCTGGAGACGCTCGCCAGGGATATCCGGGAGCACGGCGGAATAATTGTTGAGGATGTCCAGGTGCAGGATGTGGGTTCGGACCTGCCTGTGGCAGTATCCACCCGAAAGGGCGCCTTCACTGCGAATACGGTGGTCATAGCCACCGGCACGCCGATCCTGAACCGCGGGCTCTACTTCGCCAAACTGGAACCGAACCGCTCGTACGCTGCGGCTCTTCGGCTTCCAGACGCAACCCCGCCTCCAAGCGGAATGTACTTGAGCATTGATCCACCCACACGTTCCCAACGCACTCACCCAACGCCGGAGGGTGAGTTGTTGCTGGTAGGCGGATATGGGCATACCGGCGGCCGGGCAGTGTCCCCCAAGGCCCACTTGGATGACCTTCTCTCCTGGGCAAACCAACACTATCCGGGCGCGGAAGTCACCCATACGTGGTCTGCGCAGGACTACCGGCCAACCAACCTTGTTCCCTTTTTTGGAAAGATGCCCAGGGGACACGGCCGGATCTTCTTCGGCACCGGCTACAACAAGTGGGGTATGAGCAACGGCGTTGCAGCTGCGTTATCGATTACTGCGGACATCCTGGGCGGCCAGTCTGATTGGGCCAGCGTCATACACCACCGGGTTACGTCGCCCCAGGGTGCTTTGGAAGCCGTTCGCCTCAATGCCGGCGTCGCCAAGCGCATGGTCGAAGACAAAGCCAAGGTCAGGAGCAATCCGGAGATCACGGACCAGACCCGTCCCCCGGAGGGGAGCGGCGTCGTCGGACTTTACAAGGGTGAGCCAGCCGCTGTGTCCACTGTTGATGGCAACGTCTGCATGGTGTCTGCCAGCTGCGCCCACTTGGGAGGCTTGCTGAGCTGGAACGACGCCGAGAAATCGTGGGATTGCCCTTTGCACGGCTCAAGGTTCGCTCCCGACGGCACGTACTTGGAAGGTCCTGCAACGCATAACCTGCAGAAGTCGCCACTCAAGAAGAAGGACAGTCAAGGAGCAGACTAAGCAAGCCGTTCGACGCGCCGCCGGGCCTGGTCCGCGGCGCGTCGTTGCTGTGTGGCGGCCCGGACGGCCAGCTTTTTCTCCGATTCAGCGGCTTCCGCGTCCCGGGTGATGCCGATCAGCTGAGCTTCGAGGGAAGCCAAACGCTTCTTGGCGTCGGCGATCTCCGCCTCGACGTCCGAGCGCCTGCCCGCGAATTCCTTGACAGCCTCCGACGCCTTCGATGCAGCGTTTTCGGCCTCCCGGGCCTCCTGATCGGCTGCCTCAAACTCCTTGCGGGCCTCTTCCAAAGCGGCCTGGCGCTTGTGGGCCCGGCGTTCGGCCAGGGATGTTGCGGCCTCGGCAGGTGCTTTCTCTTTCTGCTGCGGCTCTTGTTTCTTCTTGCTCTGCCGTGCTGGCCTGTCGTGCTGCGGTGCCGGCCTGGTTTCGGCGGGTAGCTTCAGTTCTGGCGGCTCTCCCGCCCCCAATATCTCATCGGGATTTGTTGCAGCGACGGCATCCGTCAGGTCCACGGACTCAAAGCCGCTCCCGCTTAGTCCGCGGACCAGCCGGCCTGTCGCCACCGCGGCTGAGGCGCCGGTGTCTGCCATTGCCGCGCGGAGAGTCTGCTCGACGTCGGCAACGGCGGCCGCGCTCAGCGGAGCTCCGAGCCTGGCCGCTAAGTCCTTGGCTGCGTGCACGGCCGAGGCCAGTTGGCCTTGCCGCTGCTGGCCAAGTCCACGGAAGGCCTCAGCGTCCCCCTCTTCTTGGACAGTGCGCAGGGAAGCGCCAAAACGCACGACGCCGTCAATCACCTCGGGTTGGTGAACGGCCAGCATGTTGATGGCCCAGGCGCCGGCGGCGGGCTTGGGCAGGCTGCCGATTTCCTTCGCGAGTTCCTTGTGCCCGGCCTCCTTGGCTATTCGCGCCAAGGCTGTCCGCTCGGCCGTGAATTCACGCGGCAGCACGGCGTACAACTGTTGGGCGGCATCGCGGAGATCCATGGATTCATCCTAGGGGCGCTGTTGCCGACCTTGCCGCTTATCCTTGGGTACTGGTCCATCACGCCCAAGGGCTTAGGGTAGCCTAAGTCACGTGGACCAGATCATGAGCTTGCCCTTTGGCGTCGCGCTTGCGGCGCTCTTCGCGATTGTCATGATCCGCGTCAATGTCACGTACTGGCTGGGCCGGGGAGCTGTTACCGGCTTCGCCCACACCCGCTTCGGCGATTCGCTCCAGCGGCCCAAAGCAGCCCAGGCCCAAGCCCTCATTCAGCGTTGGGGGCCGTACGCCGTCGTGCTCTCCTTCCTGACCGTCGGCCTGCAGACCGCGGTCAATCTGGCAGCCGGGGCAGCGCGGATGCCGTTGCGTCGTTACGTCCCCGCGGCAACCGTGGGCTCTGCCATCTGGGCGTTGCTGTATGCGACGATCGGCCTTGCCGCGCTTGAGGCGTGGCTGGCGGTAGCCGCGGCGTCGCCGGCTGGGGCCGGGCTGGCGGTGACGGTGGTGATCGCCGTGACGGTGTGGGTGACGGTGGCCCGGCGGCGTCGGGCAGCAGCCAAATCAGCGGATACAGTGGTCTGAGTTCTACTGCTGGATCGGCGAAAGGCTCGGGTTGACAACTTCACTACCGGAACTGGCGGAGGGCAACTTCTACTACGAATCGTTGGGTGAGGGTCGCTACCGCTCCACGATTCATGCCCAAGGTGCCTGGAATCCGCACGAACAACATATGGCTCCTGCCTCGGGCATCCTCGCTGATGCCCTGCTGAGGCATGAGCCCCGCGATGACGTCCGCATGGCGCGTATCAGCTACGAGATCCTAGGGCTGATCCCCGGAGGCGAGTTCCAGGTGACCACCTCAACTTTGAGGCCTGGACGGACCATCGAACTCATCCAGGCCGAGCTTTCCGCGGGTGGTCGCGTGGCCATCCGTGCCGCAGCGTGGCGCATGATCACCAGCGATACCAGCGCCGTGGCGGCGTCCGAAGACGAGGCCATGCCGGCCCCGGACGAATGCAAGCTGTGGGATGGTGCCAGTGTATGGCCCGGCGGCTACATCCGGTCCCTGGAAATGCGCATCGCCGAAGGCCACCGGCCGGGCTCGGGCAGGGTGTGGATCCGGACCATGCATCCTCTGACGGACAAGGAAGACAGCAGCGATCTTGCCCGCCTCATGGGCTTGGTCGATACCGCCAATGGCATCGCGGCACGGGTCCCGCCGGGGGAGAACAGCTACATCTTCCCCAATGTGGATCTGCAGATCCACATGTACCGTGCGCCGTCCGGAGAATGGCTCGGGCTGGATAACAAAGTTTCCTTCGGAGCCGAGGGCATCGGCCTCACGTCCAGCGTGCTCCATGACATCAACGGACCGTTCGGCAGGGCCGAGCAGATCCTGACGCTGAGGAAGAGCTGATGAGCGAAGCACGGCTGGAACGCGACCGTGGCGCTTCCGCCCGCCATAACCTCACGGTCTATCGCCAAGAGGATTCCCTCGGTGCCGCAGGGGATCTTGATTTTGCGTTGGAGCTGCTGAAGCGGGCCCGTAGCGGGCAACTGGGCCCTACCCTTCGCTTGTACCGCCCGCAGCCAACAGTTGCGTTTGGCCAGCGCGATGCGAACCTCCCTGGCTTCAGCGCGGCCGAGGATGCTTGCCGGGAGCTCGGGTTCGAGCCCCTCGTGCGGAAAGCAGGCGGACGTGCGGCTGCGTATCACCAGGGCACGCTGGTGATCGACCACATAGAGCCGCACCCTGACGCTATTGTCCGTGCGAAAGCCCGCTTCGCGGAGTTCGGTGAGCTGTTGGCAGGTGCGCTCCGCAACGTCGGCGTCCATGCCGCCGTCGGGGAGATCCCGGGGGAGTATTGCCCCGGGGAGTTCAGCGTGCATGGGGAGGATGCGGAGTTTCCCGCCCATCGCATCAAGCTGATAGGGACTGCCCAGCGGGTTGTTTCCGGCGGGTGGCTGTTCAGCTCCGTGATTGTGGTGGAGAACTCCGGTCCTATCCGTGACGTCCTGACGGCGAGCTATGCGGCGTTGGGCCTCGAGTGGGATCCTGCCACCGCCGGTGCTGCAAATGACCTGCTGCCCCATCTGGACGTCAAGACTGTGGAGGACGCCGTGGTTGACGCTTACCGCGGCTACGCAGACGTGGTGGACGGCGACTTCCGGAGTCTCTTGGCGTAAGGGGGCCTTTGGTCCACCGTTGTTGAGCGTGCTGGGAGCCGGGTTTACGCTGAGGGGATCAGGAGCACAACCACACGAAACCTGGTGGAATGATGGGCCGGAAGAAGCACCCAGTTCAGGATACCGACGTAGACCTGAGCGTCAGCGAGCCCAAGCGGTCGGCCGCCGGTTTGCCCAGCCTCAGCGAAACCCTGCCCCATGCAATGGCCCACATGGGCCCTTCCCGCGCATGGAAGACGCTCACAGCCGTCAATCAAAAAGACGGTTTTGACTGCATGAGCTGTGCTTGGCCCGATCCGCCGGAACGCAAGGCTGCTGAATTCTGCGAAAACGGTGCCAAGGCCATCGGGTGGGAAGCCGAGCCCCTGAGGATCCCCACGGAGTTCTGGGCGGGGAACCCGCTGGCTTCGCTGGAATCCCGTTCCGAGTACTGGCTGGGGCAACAGGGCAGGTTGGTGGAGCCTGTATATAAGGCCGCAGGGGCGGACCACTATGCGCCCATCAGCTGGGAAGAGGCCTTCGGCATTATTGCGAACGAATTGAACACGCTTGATGATCCGAGTGAGGCCACGTTTTACACCAGTGGACGGACCAGCAACGAAGCAGCGTTCCTGTACCAACTTTTCGTCAGGGCTTTTGGGACCAACAACCTTCCCGATTGTTCCAACATGTGCCATGAGTCCACGGGCGTAGCAATGGGCGAGACCATCGGGGTGGGCAAATCGGCCATCACGTACACGGACTTCGCAAAATCGGATCTGATCATCATCATGGGGCAGAACCCGGGAACCTGCCATCCGCGGATGCTGACGGCGTTGGAGGAGGCCAAGCTCGCGGGTGCGTCCATTGTCGCTGTTAATCCGCTGCCTGAGGCCGGGCTTATTAACTTCCGGAACCCGCAGCGCGTTCGCGGCATCGTTGGTAAGGGAACCGACTTGGCGGACCAATTCCTGCAGATCCGGCTCGCCGGGGACATGGCACTGCTGCAGGCCCTTTCCAAGCGCGTCCTGGATGCCGAACGGGCGGCACCCGGTTCGGTCCTGGATCGTGTATTCATTGATGAGCACTGCCAGGGGTTCGTTGGATTCGCCGCGCACCTGGCAACCTTGCAGGAGCGGGACGTTCTTGCCGCCACCGGCCTGCGCAGCACAGAAATCGATGAACTTGCTGACAGGTACATCCACGCGGACAAAGTCATCATCACGTGGGCCATGGGACTGACCCAGCACAAGAAGGCGGTTTCCACCATCAAGGAGATCATTAATCTCCTTCTGCTCCGCGGCAACATTGGAAAACCGGGGGCTGGACCCTCTCCAATCCGTGGACACAGCAATGTTCAGGGTGACCGCACCATGGGCATTTGGGAGAAAATGCCACCACGGTTCCTTGACGCCTTGCAGGATGAGTTTGGCTTTGACCCGCCACGAAAGGCCGGGGTTGATTCGGTGGACAGTATCCGTGGAATGCGGGACGGCAGGATCAAGGTGCTCATCGCGCTGGGCGGCAACCTGGTTCATGCGATTTCCGACACCACGGTTGCCGAGCAGGCTGTTCGGAAGACCCGGCTCTCAGTTCAGATCTCCACCAAGCTGAACCGCTCACACGTGGTGGTTGGAGAGCAGGCATTGATCCTACCTACTCTTGGCCGCACCGAAATCGACAGGCAGGACGGTATTGAGCAGTTTGTCACTGTAGAGGACACCGTATGTGCAGTGCACCGCTCCGCCGGGACGCTGGAGCCTATCGCTACGGATGTCCTCTCCGAGGTGGCGATCGTCAGCCGGCTGGCTGAGGCGGTTCTTGACCACAAAGTTCCGGTGGACTGGCCGGGCCTCAGGCGCAACTACGACACCATCCGTGACCACATCTCCCATGTGGTGCTTGGATTTGATGACTTCAATGCCCGCATCCGAGAGCGCGACGGCTTCGTCCTTCCGCACGGCCCCAGGGACTCGCGTACCTTCCCTACACCCACAGGTAAAGCCGTGTTTTCGGTGAATGATCTGGAAACCATTGAAATACCGGCCGGACGACTGCTCCTTCAGACGGTGCGCTCCCATGACCAGTTCAACACGACCACTTACTCCATGAACGATCGTTACCGTGGCATCAAGAAGGGCCGCATGGTCTTGTTGGTGAATCCGGAGGACCTGGCTGGGTTGGGTTTCCAGGATGGTGCCTACGTGGATGTGCACAGCGAAGCCGACGACGGCGTTGACCGTGTGCTGCGGCAGTTGCGTTTAGTGGCGTACCCCAGTGCCAGGGGCTGCGCCACGGCCTATTACCCGGAGGCGAACGTGTTGGTCCCGTTGGATTCAACTGCGGAAGGCAGTAATACGCCGGTATCGAAGTCTGTGATTATCCGGCTGGAGCCGGCTGCCGCCCCGGTTTTCGAGGCGGCAGCGGGCCAGGGGCACAGGCCTTAGTGGCCGCGTGCGATCCACTCATCCAGATGTGGCAACTCTGCGCCGATCGTGGTGGAGTCTCCGTGACCTGTGAGAACTACCGTTTCCGGAGGCAGTGACAGGATCCGCGTACGGATGGAATCGATAATGGTGGGGAAATCGCTGTAGGAGCGTCCCGTAGCGCCGGGGCCGCCTTGGAAGAGTGTGTCTCCGCTGAAGAGTGTCCCCTCCGTAGGCAGGTAGAAGCACACCGAGCCGGGCGAGTGCCCCGGAGTGTGGATCGCTTTCAAGGTGGCGCCGGCAACCTTGAATTCCTCGCCGTCCACGATCGAGTCGTCAGGATCCACCTCGGGGAAGACCGCGCGCCACAGCATCCAGTCGTCCTGGTGCAGGTGGATGGGTGCCTTGACGAGTTCCCAGAATGCTCCGGCCGAGCTGATGTGGTCGTCATGGCCATGGGTCAGCAGGATGGCTTTTACTGTGCGCCCGTTCACTGCCTCCAGGACGGCTGCAGGGTTGTGGGCGGGGTCGATGACGATGCATTCGGTGTCGTCGCCAATGATCCAGACGTTGTTGTCAACGTCCCACGTCCCGCCGTCCAGGGAGAATGTCCCCGAGGTTACGACGCGATCGATAGTGATGGTGGATTCAGTCACAGCTCGACCACCGATCGCAGGACGGCTCCGTGGTGCATCTTGTCGAATGCCTCTTCAACTTGGTCGATGGTAATTCGTTCGGTGACGAAAGCATCGAGGTCCAGTTTGCCCTGCTTGTAGAGGTCCACGAGCATGGGGAAATCGCGTGAGGGCAGGCAGTCCCCGTACCAGGACGACTTGAGTGATCCACCGCGTCCGAAGACATCGAGGAGAGGCAGTTCAAGGGTCATTTCCGGTGTGGGAACGCCCACCAGGACGACCGTTCCTGCGAGGTCGCGGGCGTAGAAAGCCTGCTTGTAGGTTTCGGGACGTCCGACGGCGTCAATCACCACGTCTGCGCCGAAGCCGCCGGTGAGCGCACGGATTTCTTCCACGGGATCCCCGGCTGAGGAGTCGACGGTGTGTGTGGCACCCAGGTCCTTGGCGCGCTGAAGCTTCTTGGCGTCGATGTCGACGGCGATGATGGTGGTTGCGCCCGCGAGTGCGGCTCCGGCGATTGCTGCCACGCCGACACCGCCGCAGCCAATGACGGCAACCGAATCGCCGCGTTTGACGCCGCCAGTGTTGAGGGCAGCGCCCAAGCCTGCCATGACGCCGCAGCCGAGCAGCCCTACCGCGGCGGCATCGGCGTCGGGGTCTACTTTGGTGCACTGCCCGGCGGCGACCAGGGTCTTTTCGATGAAGGCGCCGATTCCCAGTGCAGGCGAAAGCTCGGTGCCGTCTTCGAGTGTCATCTTTTGGGTGGCGTTATGCGTGTTGAAGCAGTACTGGGCCTGGCCGCGGTTGCAGGCGCGGCAATTGCCGCAGACGGCACGCCAGTTGAGGACGACGCGGTCGCCCGGAGTGATGTCGGTGACGTCGGGGCCGACTGCACTGACTACGCCGGTGGCTTCGTGGCCCAGCAGGAACGGGAAGTCGTCGCTGATGCCACCGAGCTTGTAGTGGAGGTCGGTGTGGCAAACACCGCTGGTAAGGATGTCGACGAGGGCTTCGCCGGGGCCGGGTTCGGGAACCAGGATTGTTTCGAGGGTGGCGGGTGCGCCTTTGGAACGCACGACGACACCTTTGACTGCATGGACCATTAATGTTCCCTTCGGACTCGCGGAGAGCGGGCCGGCTTAAGACAGCTGGGCCCGCTACGGATTCCCATTCTGTCTATCACAGGTGGCAGACAGTGCGGGGATTGTTCCGTGCGGACCCAGCGAGGCTTCAGGCGCAGCTTAGGCGGCGAGCCGGCTTTCAACTTCCGAAGCAGAAGGGTTGGTTGCTGCGGTTCCGTCCGGGAAGAGGACGGTGGGGACGGTGCGGTTGCCTCCGTTGAGCTGCTCGACGAGTTCGGCCGTGCCATCCACTTCTTCGATGTTGATCTCGGTGTAGCCGATGCCTTTGGCGTCCAGCTGCTTCTTCAGGCGGTTGCAGTAGCCGCACCAGGTGGTCGAGAACATGGTGATGGTGCCGGAGTCGGGAGTGAAATCCACAGAGCTCTCCTCAGTTTGGGTCGTTTTCACGGGTGGTTCGTTGGTATCAACCGTAACCCGCAGCCTAATAATTCCCCTGAGGCCGGGAACTGGGGTTACGTCACATTCCGGACTGGTGTGTCCTTGAACCACGCGGCAGACTGTTCCCATGTGTGGACGTTATGTGATGGCCCGTGCCGTGGGGGATCTGCTGGCCGACTTTGATGCCGAGCTTGAAAATGAGATCGCCCTCGAAAAATCGTGGAATGTGGCTCCAACGGATGCTGTTCCGATTGTGCTGGAAAGGCTCGTGGACGATGGATTGAAACGGCAGCTGCATGTTGCGCGCTGGGGGTTGGTTCCCTCATGGGCCAAAGATCCCAAAGGCGGCGCGCGCCTCATCAATGCCCGCAGTGAAACTCTCCTGGAGAAGCCGTCCTTCCGAAAGGCCGCCGTGGCCAGGCGATGCGCTGTTCCTGCCGATGGCTATTACGAGTGGAAGAAGGGCGAAGGCAAAAGCAAGCAGCCCTATTACGTACATCCGGCAAACGGCGAAGGGCTGGTCTTCGCCGGCCTTTATGAGTGGTGGCGGGACCAGTCGATGTCCAATGACGACCCCGCCCGTTGGCTGCTGTCCATGTCCATCATCACGGCCGATACGCCCACGTCCGAATCGGCCCGTACACGGCGCAGCGCTTCCGTCTTTGACGAGCTGACCGCTTTGCATGACCGGGTTCCCCTGCCCATGAGCCGGGACACCATGGAAGCCTGGCTGGATCCACGGCAGGACGATGCGGCCGGTTTGGTGGACATGGTGCGCTCAAGGGCGCACGATGCCGCTGCTGACTGGACGCTCGACGCCGTCGGGGCAGCGGTCGGAAATGTCCGGAACAACTCACCGGAACTCATCGAACCGGTGGAGGGCCTTTTCTAGCTAGAGCGATTCCGTGACCGGCACGCCGGCCTGGAACTCGCGCCCGTCCGCCTCGCTGAAGGCTGTCATGACGTGGCCTTTACTCAGTCCATGTATGGCCGACATCGGGAAGTTTCCCGTGATCACGTTGCCGGAGTGTTCCACGCCCTTGATGTCGTAGTTTTCCTCGGCGCTGAGTGAATGGTTGAAGGAGTAAAACGAGATCGCTTCTCCGTTCATGAACTCAATGCCCAGCCTGCGCTGGGAGGAATAGTCCTCGCTTGCGGCAACAAGGCCCACGACGTAGGCGCCGGAGCCCGGTATGTTGCCTTCGATTTCGAATCGAGCAACGAGGTTGTCATCGGCGGCGGAGATGCTGACCTGCTTCAGGAGTGCGTCATTGGTACTCATGCCACAATCCTGCTCTGTGGACCCGCCCGCGTCCACCCCTTTGCCCTCATCCCTCCAAGAGGCGGCGAACGTTGGCCGCAACGGTGGATCGGTCCATGTCCTGTCCGCGGCGGGCAGTCAGGAGGTGCATGGCCAACCCGTCACCGTAGTCCGATACCGCTTCAGCGCGGGCCCTTGCGTCAGTCACTCCCATGGAACCCAGCATCTGTTCAAGGGCTGAAAGCATTCTTTGGTGCCCGGCGGCCACAACGTCGGGCTGGTCCAAGGCAAAGGCGAATCGTGCCCTGGTCAGTTCAGCGTGGTTTTTTGCCAGCGCGAGCAGTGCCCCGGCGAGCTGTTCCGCCAGGGCGGCTACCGACGTCGGGATTTCGGATCCGCCCTGCTGCTGCAGCAGGAGCGAATCGCGTTCTTCAACGCGGTCGACGGCGGCAGCTACCAAAGCGGCACGGTTGCGGAAGTAATTGGAAGTAGTTCCCACGGCGACGCCCGCTTCGGCGTCAACGGCCCGATGGGTGAGTCCCTTGAGGCCTTTGGCAGCCACCACGGTGAGGGCCGCGTCGGCAAGGCTGGTTCGTCTGTCCGGCATGGCGAAAGTCTAGCCTTTAACCTCCCAATTACTACAAATGTAGTAGTAGAGTGGCGGCATGAAAAAGGTGGATATCGTCGGTGGGGGCATAGCGGGCCTCGCCCTTGCAGGAACCCTTGATCCCAGCCAGTTCCACGTCACTGTGCACGAACAGCGGGCTGACCTCCCAGCGGTGGGAACAACCCTGGCCATGTGGCCCGAGGCCCAGGAAGCCCTGGCTTCGTTGGGCATCCTTGGCGCCATCCGGGAAAACAGCCCCCTCATCAAAGGCGGTGCACTCAGGAGCTCCGCAGGCACTCCGTGGATAAGCGTGGAGGGGCAGAACCTTGTGGGGGTCGCCAGGCATACGCTCCTGCGGTTCCTCGACTCCGCCGTGCCCCCGACGGTCCAGAGGCGAAACGGAAAGGTGGACGCGGTTCCAGGCGACTCCTACCTGGCAGTAGCGGCGGATGGGGTGCACAGCATGGTGCGGCGCTCCGTGTGGGGCCAGGGGTGTGCCGCCAAGCTGACCCCCTACCTCGCCGTTCGGGGCGTCATTCCAGAAGACCCGGGCAGCGAAAGCATAGGTGAGTACTGGGGGCGCGGGGATCTCTTTGGCATCGGCCCATCAAGCGGCGGAACCAACTGGTACGCGTCCTTCCGCAGCGGCATGGGACCTGAAGGAATCGACGTCGGCGACGCCCTTGATTTGGCACGACGCCGCTACTCCAAGCACGCGACGGGCATCCAGCATGTCCTGAATACGGCGACGCCCGAAACGTCATTGGCACAACGCATTTGGACCACCCCGCCGCTATGGCGCTATTCGCGGGGCAATGTTGTCCTCATCGGAGACGCGGCCCACGCCATGGCGCCCAACCTTGGGCGGGGCGCCTGCGAATCGCTGATAGACGCCGTCACCCTGGGAAAGCTGGTCAATACCATGCCCCTGGACCAGGCCCTCACTGCCTACAACCGTCAACGTGTGCTTCGGACCCAGCAATTCCGCCTCGGGTCATCCCTGATGATGCGCGTCGCGCTCGCAGAGAGTGCCCAACCCCTGCGTGACAAGTTGCTCGAACTTACTGCCAGGCGGAAGTCCAAGGCGTCTCCAGGGAGCAAAACTTCCCAGTAGGTTTTGTCGGGGGAGCGACGTAAACTGGATATATTCGAACATACATTCGAATAGCGATTTTGCTGACAGGCGATTTTGCTGACCAGGTAATTTTGCTGATCCAGGGCGATGCCCCCAGGCAAGGAGTGTGGATATGGGGCTTTTCAGTGAGTCCGTGGACGTCATCTGCACGGAAACGGGAAGGCCACAAGCAATCCAGTGGAAAGGAATCCACTACGTCGTCACCAACGAACCCATCCGGTGGTACGAGCGGCGCCAATGGTGGGTGGAAGAAAGCAGGGCCCCTCTAGGAAGCGGCGCAGGCTTGGTAGACCACGAGATCTGGCGGGTCCAACTTCAGCGCCCACAGGATGAAGGGCAATCCGGCAAGGCCATAACCCTTGACCTCGTCCGACATCTCGCCAGCGGCCGCTGGCGGCTCCTTCGCATCCACGACGCCGCACCGGCCCGGGCAGTCGAACCAGACGAAGCCGCCTGAACCTTGAACTTCACACACCTGCACGTCTCCACAGCCTTCAGCGCCCATTACGGCGTTTCCTGGCCAGACGAACTTGCCCAGTCCGCAGCAGCAGATGGCGCAACAGCTCTCGCCTGTACAGACAGGGACGGCTTGTACGGCATCATCAAACACCTCAAAGCATGCATGGACGCCGGCATCGACCCCATCATCGGAGTGGACCTCGCCATCTTCGACGACGACGGCGACCACCGCACCCAAGTTGCGGGCCGCGTCGTCGTACTCGCCCACGGCAACAACAACGGCGCTGGCTACCGCGCCCTCTGCCGCCTCGTCTCCGACGCCCATGCCCGCACCTCCGGCAAGGCCGGGGGAGTGGTGCCCGTCGCCGTAACAAGGGCAGAACTCGCATCGAGGACACTGGACCCAAAAACCCTCAAACCCGTGCTTACCGTCCTCATAGGACCAGACTCCGATGTAGGCCGTGCCATGGGAGGGCGGAAATATCTTCGGCCCCGGACACTCTTCAAACAATGGATTGACGCCATGCCGCCCGGGACTATCGTTGCCGAGGCCGTATCCCACCTGAGCGCCCCTGGAGAACCCCTCAGCACAGCCCACGCTGTGCGCATGCTCAAGCTCGCCTTTGAATACAACATCCCCGCCATCCTCAGCAACGCCGTTCGCTACTGCGCCCAGGATGGCGCCCCAACCGCGGACGTCCTGGACTCCGCCCGCACACTAAAATCCCTCCCCGAACTTTCCGCAGCCCCCCTGCTCCAGCCAGCAGGTCAACTACAACCAACAGGTCCACTACAACCAACAGGGCAGGGCTGGTTGAAGAACGCCCAACAAATGCTCCAACTCGGTAAAGAGATCATGGGCGCGGCAGGGCAAGGAGCAGCCGGGCTGAACAAACTGCTCTCCAACACAGAAGCGCTCGCCGATAAATGCCGCATCGATCCCATCCTGGACATGGGATGGAAGAAGCCCGTTGTCCCTGAAGCCTCCATCATTGGCATCGACCGTGACCCCATGGTGGAACTCATCCAACGATGCGAGGCAGGAATCACCCGGCGCTTCCCAGGCATCAAAGGCGATGCGGAAGGGCAGATGCGCTCGCGGTTGGAACATGAGCTCGGAATCATCGGCAAGCTTGGTTTTGCCTCCTACTTCCTCACAGTGGCCGAAGTGTCCCGGATGATCATTGAAATGGGCGTCCGGGTAGCTGCCAGGGGCTCCGGGGCCTCGAGCTTGGTTAACTACCTGATCGACATCAGCCAAGTTGATCCGATCCGGCATGACCTCATTTTTGAACGATTCCTCTCGGGGCGCCGGTCAACCCTTCCTGATATTGACATCGACGTCGAAAGCGCCGAACGGCACAACGTCTACCGGAAGATCTTCGAGCGTTTCGGAGCGGAACGGGTGACCCTGATGAGTATGCAAAACGGTTACCGCGCCCGCGGTGCTGTCCGGGACGCCGGCATGGCTCTTGGCATGGACGAGGCTGAAATCGGCGAAATCGCCAAGCAGTTGTGGCGGTTCTCAGCCCGCAAATTCAGGGAAGCGTTGGTTGAAAAGCCTGAACTCCGTGAGTTTGCCGGGCGTGTGGAGTCTGGACGCGGAGGGCCGGGAGGCATGGAGGAAAACCAGCAGCTGGACCTGCTGGTGGATCTCACTGAAAGGTTGGATCGCCTTCCACGGCACATTTCCATGCACCCCTGCGGGGTGATCCTGGGGGACGCCACGCTCCTGGACAGAACACCGGTGCAGCCCAGCGGTTTGGGGCTACCCATGAGCCAGTTCGACAAACACGACATGGATCCCATGGGAATGCTCAAACTGGATGTCCTGGGTGTGCGGATGCAAAGTGCCATGGCGTTTGCGGTGCGGGAGGTTATCCGCCTGCACCCTTCCAAGGCAGAGGTAGTGGCGGCGGGCCACCATCCTGTGGAGCCGGGAAGCACAGGTCCGGACTATATTGCGGAGGACGGACGGATTGACCTCAATGCAGTGCCATTCGACGACGAGCCCACTTATGAGTTGATTCGCAGTACGCATACGTTGGGCTGTTTCCAGATTGAGTCTCCTGGCCAGCGTGAGCTGATTGGGAAGATGGCACCGCGGGAATTCAATGACCTCATTATCGATATTTCCTTGTTCCGGCCTGGGCCCATGAAGTCGGACATGGTCCGTCCGTTCCTGGAGCACCGGCATGGCTTCGCGCCTGAGGTGTACCCCCACCCGGACCTGAAGCCCGTCTTGCAGGAAACCCATGGCGTCACTGTTTTCCATGAGCAGATCCTGAAGACCTTCCACGTCATGACAGGGTGCGGTTTGGACAGGGCAGACGAGTTTCGCCGGGCCTTGGGTGACGAGATCCACGAACCGGAAGTGGAGAAGTACTTCCGCCGGGAAGCGATCAAGAGATACTCACCTGACGTCGTGGACAAAGTGTGGGGAACCCTCAAGGCCTTTGGCAGCTTTGGTTTCTGTAAAGCCCATGGAGCTGCCTTTGCAGTGCCCACCTATCAATCGGCGTGGCTGAAAACCCACCACCCTGAAGCGTTCCTGGCGGGGCTTTGGGAGCACGACCCCGGGATGTACCCCAAACGCCTGCTGGTTGCTGAGGCCCGCCGTTTGGGCATTCCCATCCTGCCCTTGGATATTAACCGCAGCCAGGCTGAATACAGGGTGGAAAGAATCCAGGAAGGCCAGGACTCCGGCAGGCTTGGCATTCGCTTGAGCCTGAACGGAATATACGGCCTCTCGGGAGCGGAGCTTAAGCGGATCGTGGCTGGGCAACCCTACGATTCCCTCGCCGACCTCAGGGCCAGGGCCAGGGTGAGCAAGCCGAATATCAAGAGGCTCGCCCAACTCGGGGCCTTCGACGCCCTGCACCGGGATGCTGGAGGAACAGCAAACCGCGCCGATTTGGTGCAGCACTTGCAGGCTCTCCAGACCAGTCCCTCCAAGAAGGCCAACGACGTCATTGAAGGGCAGTTGTCCTTGCCCCTTGGTGATGTGGAGTTGCGGAATATTGCTGCTGGACTACCTGAGCCCAGCATGGTGGACAACGTGCGGGCAGAACTTGATCTCATGGCTGTGGATGTGAGCGAGCATCTTATGGAAAGCCATAGGCCATTGCTGGACAAGCTTGGTGTCACCACGGCGGATAAGCTCCTGGGTCTTCGCAACGGCACCGAGGTACTGGTGGCAGGCGTCCGGATCGCAACTCAGACACCTCCCATGCGTGGGGGGCGCCGCGTAGTGTTCATCAGCATCGACGACGGTACAGGCTGCGTGGACACAGTCTTCTTCCATGAAGCCCAGGAAGAATCGGGTCCGCTCCTGTTTGGTACCCGCCTGCTGCTGATTCGAGGAACCACGCGACGAACTGGTCCCAAGGGAATCAGCCTAAGCGCAAGCAAGGCCTGGGACCTTGGCCGCCCCGAGACCCTGCCGTATGCAGAAGTCCTGCCACCCGGCGTCGGGCTTCCTCCGGAATTCACCCACTCAGGGCCCCTTGACGGTATCTCCAGGAACCTTGCCATCACCGGCCTCGGAAGCTGATCCCGGGCGACCGGAAGCTGATTCCAGGCGACGGCGCGCTGCTTTGGCCGCCTTCGTCGAAACAGATACGATTGACGGTGGCTGGCTGTGGTCCCCGTACGCCACAAGCTATGAAGCCTTCACTATGAATAGGAGACACCCGTGTCAGATGCCCAACAGATCACCCTCATCGTCGATGGCGAAGAGACCAAGGTGACGGAAGGGACTACCGGCGCGGAACTCTTCTTTGAGCGCCGCGACGTCGTTGTTGCCCGTGTCAATGGTGTGCTGAAGGACCTTGACCAGGTCCTCACCGAGGGTGCAGACGTTGAAGGCGTCACCATCGAATCCCCTGACGGGCTCAACGTTCTCCGCCACTCCACCGCACACGTCATGGCCCAGGCCGTGCAGCAGCTGCGGCCCAATGCCAAGCTTGGCATCGGCCCTTACATTACCGACGGTTTCTACTTCGACTTCGACGTTGCTGAGCCGTTCACGCCGGAAGACCTGCGCCAGCTGGAAAAGATGATGCAGAAGATCATCAACCAGAACCAGAAATTCGTTCGCCGCGTGGTCACCGAAGACGAAGCCCGCGAAGCCATGGCTGGCGAGCCCTACAAGCTGGAGTTGTTGGGCAAGAAGAACGACGCCGCAGACGCCGGTGAAGGCGTGAACGTTGAAGTCGGTACTGGCGACATCACTATTTACGACAATGTGGATCGCAAGAGCGGCGAAAGCGTCTGGTGCGACCTCTGCCGCGGACCGCACCTGCCCAACACCAAGATCATCTCCAACGCGTTCGCACTGACACGCTCGTCCTCCGCGTACTGGCTGGGCAACCAGAACAACCAGCAGCTGCAGCGAATCTACGGCACAGCATGGCCCACCAAGGAAGCCCTCAAGGCTTACCAGGAACGCATCGCTGAGGCAGAACGGCGCGACCACCGCAAGCTGGGTGTGGAGTTGGACCTGTTCTCGTTCCCGGACGAACTCGGCTCGGGCCTTCCTGTGTTCCACCCCAAGGGCGGCATTATCCGCAAGGCCATGGAGGACTACTCCCGCCAGCGCCACGTCGACGCCGGCTACGAGTTCGTCTACACCCCCCACATCACCAAGGGACACCTCTACGAGGTCTCGGGCCACCTTGACTGGTACAAGGACGGCATGTTCCCGGCGATGCAGGTGGATGCAGAGCTCAACGAAGACGGCACCGTGCGGAAGCCTGCGCAGGACTATTACCTGAAGCCGATGAACTGCCCCATGCACAACCTGATCTTCCGCTCACGTGGCCGGTCCTACCGCGAACTGCCGCTGCGCCTGTTCGAATTCGGTTCGGTTTACCGTTACGAGAAATCCGGCGTGGTGCACGGCCTGACCCGTGTCCGCGGCATGACACAGGACGACGCCCACATCTACTGCACCCGCGAGCAGATGAAGGACGAACTGACCACCACGCTGAACTTTGTCCTTGGCCTCCTGAAGGACTACGGGCTGGACGATTTCTACCTCGAACTCTCCACCAAGAACGAGGAAAAGTTCGTGGGTGACGACGCCGCCTGGGAGGAAGCAACCCGCACACTCGCCGAGGTTGGCGCAGCGTCCGGGCTGGACCTGGTACCGGACCCGGGTGGAGCAGCGTTCTATGGCCCGAAGATTTCCGTCCAGGCAAAGGACGCCCTCGGCAGGACCTGGCAGATGTCCACCATCCAGTTGGACTTCAACCTGCCTGAACGCTTCGAGCTGGAGTACCAGGCAGCGGATGGATCGCGCCAGCGTCCCGTCATGATCCACCGTGCCCTCTTCGGTTCGGTCGAACGATTCATGGGTGTTCTCACGGAGCACTACGCCGGCGCCTTCCCGGCGTGGCTATCTCCCGTCCAGGTGGTGGGCATCCCTGTCGCTGAGGCGTTCAACGACTACATGTTCGACGTCGTTGACCAGCTGAAGGCCGCGGGAATCCGTGCCGAGGTGGACATCTCCTCGGACCGTTTCCCGAAGAAGATCCGTACGGCCAGCAAGGACAAGATCCCGTTCGTCCTGATCGCCGGCGGTGAGGATGCAGAAGCAGGTGCTGTCTCGTTCCGCTTCCGCGATGGCAGCCAGGACAATGGCGTGCCCGTGGCAGAGGCGGTCCGCAGAATCGTGGACGCCGTCAAGAACCGCGAAAGCTGACGGAACGGACAATAGACGGTGCAGGAGAACACAGGCGCAGCAGCTGACCTTCCGGGCGACGCCGAAGTAACCGATGACTTCGGCCTGGCAGGTGTTCCGGACGCTTTTCAGCGCCTGTGGACTCCCCACCGCATGGCTTACATCAAGGGCGGGCAGGACCAGTTCAAGGACAAGGACGACTGCCCGTTCTGCGTAGGGCCCACCCGTAGCGATGAGGAGTCCCTCATCGTTTATCGTGGCAGGACCTGCTACGTAGTGCTCAATCTTTTCCCGTACAACCCGGGTCACTTGCTGATCTGCCCCTACCGCCATGTTCCGGACTACACGGACATCACAGTGGAGGAAACAGCGGAGTTCTCCGAGCTCACGCAGACAGCCATGCGCGTGCTGCGCAAGGTTTCCAACCCGAGCGGCTTCAACCTGGGCATGAACCAAGGCGTTACGGGTGGAGCAGGAATCGCCGCGCACTTGCACCAGCACGTTGTACCGCGCTGGGGTGGGGACGGAAACTTCTTCCCCATCATCGCCCAGACCAAGGCCATTACGCAGACACTTGACGAAGTCCGCAAACTGGTGGCCGAGGCCTGGCCGGGGGAGTCGAATGCTCAATAGGCATGCGCGTGGTTTCTTTACTTCCCTTTTCACACCCTTGGCGCGTTGGCTCCTCAAAGTCGGCATAAGTCCAGACGCAGTGACAGTTGCTGGTACAGCAGGAGTCATTCTGGGCGGACTGGTCCTGTATCCGCTGGGATACCTGTGGTGGGGTTCGGTGGGGGTGGCATTCTTCGCGTTCTCGGACGTCGTGGACGGCATTATGGCCCGCTTGCAGGGCCGGAGCGGGGGCTGGGGGAACTTCCTCGATTCCACCTTGGACCGCTTAGCGGACGGTGCCATCTTTGCAGGGTTGGCCATTTGGTTCTTCACCGGGGGTGAGGACGCTGCGATCGGTACTGCCGCTGTCATTTGCCTGGTACTGGGGATGGTGGTTTCCTATGCGCGAGCCAAGGCAGAATCACTGGGCTATCAGGCCAGCGTTGGCATTGCCGAACGTGCGGAGCGGTTGGCTTCCGTGCTTCTCATAGCCGGACTGACAGGGCTGGGACTTCCGGCGGTGGTGCTCTTCGCGACCCTGATCCTGCTCGCCCTCGCCAGTGTGGTCACTATCGTCCAAAGAATGGCGACGGTCCGCAAGCAGGCCATGGCCGAAGCCGAGGGAACTGGCATCTGACCAGAGCCCGGTAGCCGCAGTTGTGCAGGTGTCCTACCGTGGCCCTGTTCTTTGCCGCCTAAGGTGGTAATGAATGTACTGCCACCCGGCAACGTGCGACTACTATTACTAGTACTTGGTCACCTTGACCTGAAAATCCGGTGTGCGCTGATTGCGGTCGTGTGGCTGCGCGAGCCTCCGGCAAAAGGTCGTTTATCTACCCATAGGGGTTTTTGTGTCTACACCAGATGTAAGCAACGAAGCCGGTTCGTCCGCGAACAGCGTCACGGGCAGCAGCCGTGTCAAGCGGGGCATGGCGGAGATGCTCAAGGGCGGCGTCATCATGGACGTCGTTAACGTCGAGCAGGCCCGCATCGCCGAGGACGCCGGTGCCGTGGCGGTCATGGCGCTTGAGCGCGTGCCCGCCGATATCCGCGCCCAGGGCGGCGTGTCCCGGATGTCCGATCCCGACATGATCGATCAGATCATCGCTGCCGTGTCCATCCCGGTCATGGCCAAGGCCCGTATCGGCCACTTCGTCGAAGCCCAGGTCCTGCAGTCCCTCGGTGTCGACTACATCGACGAGTCCGAGGTCCTGACCCCGGCCGACTACGTCAACCACATCGACAAGTGGAACTTCACCGTTCCCTTCGTTTGTGGCGCCACCAACCTGGGTGAGGCGTTGCGCCGCATCAACGAGGGCGCGGCGATGATCCGTTCCAAGGGCGAAGCCGGTACCGGTGACGTTTCCAACGCCACGGGACACATGCGCAAGATCCGTGCCGAGATCGCCAAGCTCGCCGCCCTTCCCGAGGACGAGCTGTACGTTGCGGCCAAGGAACTGCAGGCCCCGTACGAGCTGGTCAAGGAAATCGCGGCCACGGGCAAGCTCCCGGTAGTGCTGTTCACCGCCGGTGGCATCGCCACCCCGGCCGATGCTGCGATGATGATGCAGCTCGGCGCCGACGGCGTGTTCGTCGGTTCCGGCATCTTCAAGTCCGGCAACCCCGCCGAGCGCGCTGCCGCCGTCGTGAAGGCCACCACGTTCTACGATGACCCCGACGTCATCGCCAAGGTCTCCCGCGGCCTGGGCGAAGCGATGGTCGGCATCAACGTCGACGAAATCCCGCAGCCCCACCGCCTCGCAGAGCGCGGCTGGTAACAGCAAAAGAAGTATGCCGCCGGCCGGTCACCTCCTTCCGAGGTGGCCGGCCGGCGTCGTGTTCTACTCCAGTCCGCGCCGCTTCAGGAGCGGCTCGAGTTGGGCGTCCCTGCCGCGGAACGCCCGGAACGATTCCATCGGATCCTGGCTGTTTCCCCGGGCGAGCAGCTCGCGACGGAACCGCTCGCCGTTTGTGCGGGTCAGGCCGCCGTTTTCCTTGAACCACTCAACGGTGTCCGCGTCCAGGACCTCGCTCCAGATGTACGAGTAGTAGCCGGCAGCGTATCCGGCTCCGGCAAAGATGTGCTGGAAGTAGCCGGTGCGGTAGCGCGGCGGAATCAGCGGGTGTGCGATGCCGGCGGCGGCGAGGGCCTTGGCTTCAAAGGCAAGCACGTCCGCAGGGACGTCCTCCGCGGACAGCACGTGCCATGCCACATCCAGCAACGCTGCCCCCAGGTATTCCGTGGTGGCAAATCCCTCACCCCACAGCAGTGATTCGTTGATGTGGTCCACGATCTCCTGGGGAAGCGCCTCGCCTGTGGCGTAGTGGCGGGCGTAGTTCTTCAGTACTTCCGGCCACATGATCCACATCTCGTTGACCTGCGACGGGTATTCCACGAAGTCGCGAGGTACGGACGTCCCGGAGAACCGGGGATAAGTCACGTCCGAGAACAAGCCGTGCAATGCATGCCCGAATTCATGGAATAGCGTCCGGACCTCGTCCAGGGAGAGGAGTGCCGGCTCACCCGGTGCCGGCTTGGTGATGTTGAGGTTGTTGATCACCACGGCCTGTGTGCCAAGGAGCCGCGACTGTTCCACGAGCGAGTTCATCCAGGCTCCTCCGCGCTTGGATTCGCGGCTGTAATAGTCTCCAAGGAAGAGACCCAGGCTGCTGCCGTCATCGTTCCGGACCTCCCATACGCGGACGTCCTCGTGGTACCCGGCGAGGTCCAGCCGTTCATGGAACGTGATGCCGTAGAGCTGGCTCGCCGCGAAGAAGACACCCTCAGCCAAGACCGTTTCAAGGCTGAAATAGGGCCTGATGACCTGTTCGTCCACGTGGTACTTTTCCCGCCGAACCTGGGCGGAATAATAGGCCCAGTCCCAGGGCTCCAGCGAATGACCCGCGGATTCGGCCAAAGCCTGGGCCTCGGTTTGGGCATTTCCGAGCGCTGCAGGTGCCAACCGTGCCAGCATTGCCCGCACTGCCTCGAAGTCCGGGGCCGTTTGCTGGTCAACCACGAGCTCCGCGAAGTTTTGAAAGCCCAGCAGGCTCGCTTTCTCCGCACGTAAACGGACTGTTGCCGTCACCAGATCGCGGACGTCCAGGCTCCCGCCGTCGGTTCCCCGCGCGAGGGAGGCTTCAAACAGCCGACGCCGGATGGCCCGGTTTTCGAGCCAGGCGAGGGCGGGTTGGTTGCTTGGCTGGATCAACGTCAGGAGGTACTTGCCGTCGTGACCCCCGGCTTTGGCGGCCTCGGCAGCGCCTGCGATATCTTCGGCGGGCAAGCCAGCCAGGTCCGCGTCGTCGTCGAGGAGAAGTGATGCAGCCTTCATGGCCTCCTTGACGCGTTGGCCGAATTCGGTGCCCAGACGTGAGAGTTCGGCGTTGATTTCCCGGAGCCGCGCCTGTCCATTGTGGTCCAGTTGAACGCCGGACAGCCGAAACTCTTTGAGGTACTCCTGCACCAGGCGCTCGGATTCGGCATCCAGGCTGGTGGTATCAATGGCCGTGAAGCGCTCATAAAGGCTGTGGTTCATGTAGATGGCGTCTTGGTGTGCGGCAAACTTGGGCGACAACCAAGTCTCCAACTCCCTGATGGCCTCCGATGCGTCGGCCGATACGAGCGTAAAGAACGCAGCCGCGGCGCGGTTGAGCAAAAGCCCGCAGTGTTCCATGGCTAGGGCAGTGTTCTCGAAATTCGCCGGGGTGGGGTTCCCGGCAATCTGCTGGATCTCCTGGAGATGTTCGGCCAGTCCTGACTCGACGGCTTCGGCGTAGTCCTCAGTGGTGATTGCTTCAAAAGGTGGCAGCCCGAAAGGCAGGGGGCTGGGGCTCAACAGAGGATTGGTCATCAAGCGACTCTTTCACTTAAGAATCGTGTCCTCAAGAGTGGCTCGCCAGGATCCACTCCACTTGGCGCCGTAGGATTGCCGCTATGGGGTACATCACTTCTTCCGGGCGACGAATGGTCGGCCTGCTTGCGGCATCAGTATGTGCGTTGTCCTTGACGGCCTGTGGAGTCATCGCAGAGAACGATTCCCGGGAGAAGAGCAGCGCCGCTACCGCTCCCGTGACTGCAACATCCACACCAACGCCGACGCCGACGCCTACCCCTGGCAAGGGACCAGCCTGTCCAGAGCTGCGTTGTACTTCCGTCACTGTGACCGGCGACATGCTGGTCCATACACAGCTATGGCAGCAGGCGCGGGCCGATGCCGCCGCCGCAGGCCAGCCAGGGTACAACTTCGTACCGCTCCTCGAAGGCCAGCGCCGCTACATCCGGAACAGCGATCTCGCCATATGCCATCAGGAAACTCCTGTAGCCACTCCGGAGGGTCCGTTCTCCGCATATCCTTCCTTCAACGTGCCGCCGCAGATCGTTACCGCCTCCAAGGACGTCGGGTACCAAGCCTGCACCACGGCCAGCAACCACACTATTGACCGGGGGACTGAAGGGCTGCTCCGGACATTGGACGCATTGGATGCTGCCGGACTCAAGCACACTGGTTCGTACCGAACGGAAGCTGCATCACAGGAAATCCTGATGCTCAAGACCGACGCCGCCACGGTTGCGGTCATCGTTGGCACCTACGGCCATAACGGACAAATTCCGGAGTACCCGTGGCTTGTTGACGAGTTGGATCCCACGGCCATGATTGCGAAAGCCACCAAAGCCCGTGCCCTCGGGGCGGATATCGTCCTGGGCGTCATGCACGCCGGTGATGAGTATGCCAGCGAGGCCAATGCCCAGCAACAGGAAGTCGCCCACGCGTTGGTGGACAGTGGCCAATTCACCATGGTCTACGGACACCACACGCACTCCGTGCTGCCGATCGAAAATTACAAGGGTACGTGGATTGTCTACGGACTGGGCAACGGAGTCACTGAATTGTCGCCCTGGTATGTGGTCAACAACGAGGGGCTGCTGGTCCGGGCCCAGTTCAGTCAGAATGCCGCCGGCGTTTGGGCTGCGTCCGATCTCGCGTGGGCGCCGTCTGTGATTGTCCGGGATCCCTACCGGTGGTGCTCGGTAGCCAGCGACGCACCGCAGGGAGTCTGCGCTTCGCCGGCAGCCGATGCAGAAACCCACGAGCGCACCAAAGCGGTGGTCGAGTCGATGGGCGCGGCAACTGCAGGCGCCCACGAGTTGCTGATTACCAAGGAAAAATAGCTTCTACCGGGACCTGCGGGCGGCGTGTTCCCGCGCGAGGCGGGCATAGTCGTCGTCGGGCGTTCCAGGCACGAAGGTGCCGTATTTCCGTTCCACTGCCGTTCGGATCAGGAAGTCGGCTATCGCCGGATTCTTGGGCAGCAACGAACCATGCAGGTAACTGGCCACGACGTTGCGGTAGCGGGCGCCCTCGTGGCCGTCCTTGCTGTTGTTTCCTGCACCTTTGGTGACGGTCCCAAGGGGTTCGACGCCGGGGCCCAGCGTGGTCTGTCCGCTGTGGTTCTCGTAGCCCAGGACGTCCCCGAACTCCGGCGACTTGAGGGTCACGTTGCCGATAAGCCGCTCGTCGGTACCGTGGGTTTCGACGTCAAGAATGCCGATGCCCGGAATGACGGGGCCCGCGCTGGTCTTAAAGAACTTCCCGAATAGCTGGTAAAGGCCGCAAATGACCAGCATTGGCGCGCCATCATCCGCAAGGGCCCGCAAATGATCGGCGCGTGCCTGAAGATCATCCTGAATAACCAGCTGGCCGCTGTCCTGCCCGCCGCCACCCACGATGATGTCAATGTCGCCGGGAAACTCGTCGCCAACGTTGTATTCGAGCAGCTCCGGAGTGTAGCCATGCCACTTGATTCGTTGCTGGAGGACCAGGGCATTGCCCCAGTCGCCGTAAATGTTCATGTCCCGCGGGTACAGCTGGAGGACGCGGACGGTTCCTTTGGCGGGCTGTGCTTCCGAGGTCATGAGACCACCTCAACTATGGTGATTTTGGCCAGTTCGCGGCGGATCGCGAGCATGGCAGTGTATGTGCAGAAAATCCGCTTGGGCTTGCCTCGCGAGCCGTCGATGAACGCGTGCAGGGCCGCAGTGATGTCGGTCTCGACCGTGCCGAAGCGAACCTCGTCGTATTGCAGGCGCAAGGCCATGTCGTAGGCGCGGACGCCGGTAAGGACCTCAACGCCATCTTCCCTCAGGGACTCGAAGTCAACGTCCCAAAGCCAGGACATGTCCCTGCCATCTGCATAATTATCGTTGATGGCGATCATGGTGGCGTATCCGCCGGCAGGGAAGGACTTAAGCCCGAGCCGGAATCCACTGGGATTCTTGACGAGCACAAGTTCCAACGGCTGGCCATCCACCGTGAGGCTTTCCCCGCGACCGAAAGCGGGAGCGACATCACCCAGGGCTTTGACCAGTTTGGGAGTGTCCACGGCCCCCGTGCCAAGGATGGCCCTGGCCAGGGAGAGGGCGGCCGCCGCGTTGAAGATGTTGTAGACGCCGCGCAGCTTCATGCCCGTGGTGACCGTTTCGCCGTCGAACTCGAAGTCGGCATCCTGCGCACCCACGCGGCGGAGCACGACGTCGGCGGCAGGGCCGTCGGATACCTCACCCGCGGTGCCGGGGGCCGGCGTATTCGGGGAAGACGGTCCGGTGGTGGCGGTTCGCATATCGTCGTCGTTGGGGAACGTGCTGCGGAGTGACTCATCCAGGCCGAAGTAACGGACGCTGGGATTGTGGACTGCCCCCGGAACGTTCAGGACGTTGGCAATGCGTGCCACGCGTGGGTCTTCACGGTTCAACACCACTGTATCCGTGGTCTTCAGTGCAATGTGTTCGAGCAAGCGGGCGGTCTTGTCGATCTCGCCGAACCGGTCAAGTTGGTCCCGAAGGACGTTCAGCAAGAGGCTGAAACGCGGTGGGACCTTGTTCACGAAGTGCACGGCGTGTGCTTCGTCGAGTTCGAGGATGGCGACATCGGCGTCGAGGCGGCCACGCCAGTCAACATCGCCGAGGAGGGACGCGGCTACGCCCCGGGTGAAGTTACTGCCGGTGCGGTTGGTGAAGACCTTCAGGCCTTGGCTTTCCAAGAGCTCGACTACCATCTTGGTTGTTGTGGTCTTCCCGTTAGTGCCGCTGACAACGGCCACGCCACGGGGAAGGCTGGACAGCGTTCTCTGCATGAAACCGGGATCGATTTTTTCGACCACCAAGCCGGGGAAAGCAGAGCCGCCACCCCGGAGCCGGGACAGTGTGCGGACCAGCTTGCCGAGGGGAACGCTGAAGGAAAACATGCTCTGTAATATATCCCAGTTAAGGCATGGAACTTGGCGTGGAAGCCCCTCCGGTTGGTCACCCCGCTTGTCCTTCGGAGGAGTTTGCCGGACCGGGCCACTATGATGGTCGAATGACCAACCCCCTTTCCGACGCTTCATCACGCGTGGGTGCAGGACTCCGGATCGGCGTACTGGCCCTCCAAGGCGACTTCCGCGAGCACATCCACGCAGTGGAAGCCGCAGGCGCCACGGGTGTGGGCATCCGTCGCCCCGCTGAGCTGGATGACGTTGACGGCCTCATTATCCCTGGTGGGGAGTCCACCACGATCGACAAACTCTCACGGATCTTCGAACTCGCCGATCCGCTCCGGAAACGCATCGCCGACGGCCTTCCCGTTTATGGCTCCTGTGCCGGCATGATTCTCCTTGCCGATGAGATTGCGGATCCCGCCACGGACCTGGACGGAAACCCGCAGCAGACCTTCGGTGGGCTGGACATCACCGTGCGCCGCAATGCCTTCGGCCGCCAGCGCGAGTCCTTTGAAACCGACCTTGATTTCAAAGGACTCGACTTCAGCGCAGGGGAGCAGGGCGTTGATCCTGTGCACGCAGTCTTCATCCGTGGACCTTGGGTTGAACGGGTTGGCCCCGGAGTTGAAGTCCTGGCCCAGGTTGATCCGGAGCATGCCAGCCACACCGCCACTTTGCACGGATTGGCTAGAATTGTTGCAGTGCGCTCCGGCCAGCTGCTGGCCACCTCTTTCCATCCGGAAGTGACAGGTGAGAAGCGCGTGCATGAACTCTTTATTCGAATGATCAGAGGAGAAGCGTAAAGCATGTCAGGCCACTCCAAATGGGCGACGACCAAGCACAAGAAAGCCATCATTGATAGCCGGCGTGCAAAGTCGTTCGCAAAGCTGATCAAGAACATCGAAGTTGCTGCCCGCATGGGCGGCCCGGACCTCGCCGGCAACCCTGGCCTGGAACTCGCTGTTACCAAGGCGAAGAAGACCTCGGTTCCCAACGACAACATCGACCGTGCCATCAAGCGTGGGGCCGGCCTCACGGGCGAAGTGGTCGATTACACCGAGATCATGTATGAAGCCCGTGGTCCCCAGGGCTCAGCGTTGTTGATCGAGTGCCTGACCGACAACAAGAACCGTGCGGCTTCAGAAGTTCGGCTCGCGATTTCCCGCAACGGTGGCACTATTGCCGACCCCGGCTCGGTTAGCTACCTCTTCACCCGCAAGGGCGTCGTGGTGCTGCCGAAGAACGGTCTGAGCGAGGACGACATCCTGATGGCCGTCCTGGACGCAGGCGCAGAAGAAGTCAAGGACAGCGGCGAGAACTGGGAAGTCCATTCCGAGCCCTCGGACCTGCAGGCCATCCGTGACGCCTTGAAGGATGCCGGCATCGAGTACGAATCCGATGAAGCTGAATTCGTGCCCTCCATGCAGGTGGACCTCGATATTGATGGTGCCAGGAAGTTCATGAAGCTCGTGGATGCGCTGGAAGACCTGGACGACGTCCAGAACGTCTACAGCAACGCCGACTTCAGCGAGGAAGTGCAGGCTGCCCTCGACGCCGACTAGGCGGGGCAGCACGTCTATTTTGACAACAAACAGGAAGGCCCGGACTTGACTCTTCGCGTATTGGGAGTCGATCCGGGCCTCACCCGTTGCGGCATCGGTGTGGTGGATATCGAGCGGAACCGGCGAGCCACCATGGTGGCTGTTGGTGTCGTCGGCACTTCCGCGGAGCTGACGCTGGACAAGCGGCTTTTGGTCATCGCACAGGCCATTGACGAGTGGCTCGATCTTCACGAGCCGGACGTCGTCGCCGTCGAGCGCGTTTTTTCGCAGATGAACGTCAGCACGGTGATGGGCGTGGCCCAAGCCTCTGGCGTTGTCATCGCAGCGGCCGCGCGTCGCGGTATTCCTGTTGCCTTGCACACGCCTTCTGAAGTCAAGGCGGCCGTGACCGGAAGCGGTACAGCCAATAAGGACGCGGTCACTAAATTGGTTACGAAAATTCTCCGGTTGGACGCTCCGCCAAAGCCGGCGGATGCGGCGGATGCCCTTGCCTTGGCGCTCACCCACGCGTGGCGGGCGGGTAGCGGAATGGGTGCGCCTAATGGTTCCTCCGGCAAGGATTCGCTCACACCGGCGCAACGTGCGTGGGCTGAAGCAGAAGCGAAAGCGCGCCGCGCACGCTGATTGTCGGTAGCCCTTGCTAGGGTATTCGTAGATATGTTCGGATAGTTTGCTAATCTCAGGAGCCGGGTCTTGATCAGTTTTCTCCGTGGAACAGTAGCCCACGTTGGCTTGTCGACCGCCGTGATCGACCTCAACGGTGCGGGAATGAGCGTTTTCGCTACTCCCCAGACCTTGAGCAACCTGAAAGTCGGCGCTGAGGCGAAGCTCTTCACCTCCATGATCGTCCGTGAGGATTCCCTTACGTTGTTCGGTTTCGCCGATGACGATGAACGCGAGGTTTTCGATGTCCTGCTGAGCGTTAGCGGCGTCGGTCCACGTTTAGCTCTGGCCGTGCTTGCGGTGCACGAGCCCGAAGCGATCCGGGTTGCGGCGCACACCGGCGATGGCAAGGCGTTCACCAAAGTCCCTGGCATTGGGCCCAAGGTCGCTGGGCGGATAGTCCTTGAACTGGCCGGCAAGCTGGTCCCGCACGGCACGGGCACAGGAGCAGCGCCTGCAGTCATCAATACGGTGGAATGGAAGCCCCAGGTGGTAGCTGCCATGACCAGTCTGGGGTGGTCCGAGAAGGACGCCGCGGGCAGTATCGACAAAGCAATGGCGGATTCACCCGAACTTGTTGACGCCGGTAATGTGGCGCAGATCCTCCGGGCTACTTTGCGCTGGTTGGGCCAGGACGGCGCGCGCGCCGGAAACCGTGTAGGCACCCGTGGCTGAGCAATCCCTCGTCGCCGGAGGGGAAGAGCCGGAGGAACGGGTCATTGAGGCCGCACTCAGGCCGAAGAACCTTCATGATTTTGTGGGCCAGCACCGTGTCCGCAAGCAGCTTTCCTTGGTGCTTGAAGCCTCGCGGATGCGGGGCCGGAGCGCTGACCACGTACTGCTCTCAGGGCCTCCCGGCCTGGGCAAGACGACTCTTGCCATGATCATTGCCGCAGAGATGAACGCACCATTGCGGATCAGCAGCGGACCAGCCATCCAGCATGCCGGCGACCTCGCGGCGATCCTCTCCTCGTTGTCCGAGGGCGAGGTGTTGTTCCTTGACGAAATCCACCGTATGTCCCGCCCGGCCGAAGAAATGCTCTACATGGCCATGGAAGACTTCCGCGTGGACATCGTGGTGGGCAAGGGTGCTGGCGCAACTGCGATTCCCCTTGAACTTCCACCCTTCACCCTCGTCGGTGCCACCACCCGCGCCGGCCTGCTGCCGGGCCCCTTGCGGGACCGCTTCGGTTTTACGGGGCACCTGGAGTTCTACTCCGTAGCCGAACTGGAACTCGTACTGCGCCGCTCGGCTGGATTGCTGGACCTGAAGGTCAACTCAGCCGGATTCACGGAGATTGCCGGACGATCCCGGGGCACGCCACGTATCGCAAACCGCTTGCTCCGCCGTGTCCGCGACTGGGCCCTTGTCCACGGAATCGAACAAATTGACGCGCGGTCGGCGTCTGCTGCCCTGGACATGTACGAGGTAGATGAACGGGGCCTGGACCGCCTCGACCGCTCGGTCCTTGAAGCATTGATTACCAAGTTCAACGGCGGACCCGTGGGTCTTTCAACTCTGGCCATCGCCGTGGGCGAAGAGCCGGAAACCGTCGAAACCGTTGCCGAACCATACTTGGTGCGCGAAGGACTGCTGGGGCGGACCCCTCGTGGCCGTATCGCCATGGCACCAGCTTGGACGCACCTTGGCTACGCTGTGCCGGCAGGTGTATTCGGCCAGGAGACCCTCGCGCTGTTTGACGAGGATGAAAACCACGCCGAAAGCGTAGATACCATCGGTTAACACGCTGTATTCAGCTTTTCCCACTAGACTGGTATGACGCTCGGCACGTTCGAGTCCTTGATCCATGCGCCCGCTTCGCTGTGAAGCGAGTTGCCGTGCGGGGGTTTACTCCCGTGACCGCAGGATCTGCCGGGGACGTTGCCGTGAACCAAAACGTAAGTACAGAACGGAACTTCCCTGTGGATCCAATGACCATATTGCTGTTCGTCATGCTTGGACTCTTTGTCTTCATGATGTTCCGCCGCAACAAGAAGACCCAGCAGCAGCAGGCTGAGATGCAGTCCAAGTTCGCTCCGGGCGTCGATGTCATGACCAGCTTCGGTCTCTTCGGGCGCATCGTGTCCATTGATGAAGCTGAGAACAAGGTCGTTATCGAGCTGTCTCCCGGGAACCAAGCTACGGTTCACCGCCAGGCGGTCACCAAGGTCGTCGAAAAGGCCGAAGAGGAAGCCCCGGTTGTGCCGGATGACGCTTCTTCGCTGACCGTTGCTGACGGTGAAACTCCCTCTGCGACCGAGACGCCGGAAGAAACCATCGCGCGCCTCAATAAAGAGGACAAGAAGGACAACTAGCACCGTCAGTCGCGGCAACACCGCGCAAGAACACTTCTACGGCAGCGGAAAGCCGCCGGCAGACGCTTACCAGTGTCCGCCGGCGGCTGTCCGGCGATAACAGGAAGATCGATAATGGCACGGACCGGCCCCAAAAACTCAGCCCGCAGGGTGCTGACTTGGCTTGGAGCAATATTCGTTGTACTCACCGCTGTTCTGGGTGGCGGAGTCATTTCCGGCCATGCCAGCTGGGCTCCCAAGCTTGCCTTGGACCTCGAAGGCGGAACGCAGATGATCCTGGCACCCCGGGTAGAGGGTTCCAGCGAGATCAGTGAGGAACAGCTCAACCAGGCAGTTGCCATCATCCGCCAGCGTGTGGACGGCTCCGGTGTTGCCGAAGCCGAGATCAGCACCCAGTCGGGGCGGAACGTGGTGGTGAGCCTCCCTGGAACTCCATCCAAGGAAACACGCGACCTCATCCAGGCGTCGGCGGACATGAACTTCCGCCCGGTGATCGCTGCGGCTGACCCCGCAGCCATCCCAGTCGAATCCCGCACGCCGGATGACCAACTGCCTAAGCCCACCGCGGATCCCACCAACGCGAGTGACACCAACTGGGTGACTCCGGAGCTTTATAAGGAATTCGAAGCGCTGGACTGCGTCAACCCTTCCACTGAGAAGCGGGAACGTTCTGATCCCGCGAAGCCTTTGGTGACGTGCGAGGCCGCTACTGACAAGACTCCCGCCATCAAGTACATTCTTGGGCCGGTTGAGGTCAAAGGCCAGGACATCAGTTCTTCCTCGTTCTCCCAGGTCCAAGGGGCGCAGGGATCCGTGACCAACTCCTGGGGCGTGAACATCACGTTCAACGCCGAGGCAACTGCCAAGTTCAAGGAAGTCACGGAGCGGCTCAACCAGTTCTACACAGCGTCACTTGCCCAGGGTGGCAACGACCCCAAGGCACAATTCGCCATTGTCCTCGATGACAAGGTCATCTCGGCACCGAGGTCCCTTGCGGTCATTACTGACGGAAAACCGCAGATCACGGGTAACTTCACCCAAGCCTCAGCGAAGGCCCTGTCCGACCAACTCCGCTATGGCGCTTTGCCGATCTCCTTCGAGATCCAGTCCCAGGAGCAGATCTCGGCCACGCTCGGTGGCGACCAGCTTCGTCTCGGCCTGTTGGCTGGCCTCATCGGCCTCTTACTCGTGGTGGTGTACTCGCTCTTCCAGTACCGTGCCCTCGGCTTTGTCACCATCGCTTCCCTGGTGGTCGCCGGTGGTTTGACCTACCTTGCCATCGCGATTCTCGGTTGGACTGAAAACTATCGTCTTTCCCTTGCCGGTGTTGCTGGCCTGATCGTCGCCATCGGACAGACGGCCGACTCGTTCATTGTGTACTTCGAACGAATCCGCGATGAACTTCGTGAGGGCCGCGGACTCGTGTCCGCCGTCGAGAACGGCTGGAAGCGTGCCAAGCGGACCGTACTGGCCTCCAAAGCAGTCAATTTGCTGGCAGCCTTGGTCCTTTATTTCGTGGCTGTAGGCAATGTGCGCGGCTTCGCGTTCACCCTTGGCCTCACGGCTGTTGCCGACCTCATCGTGGTATTCATGTTCACGCACCCGATGCTGCAGGTCCTTGCCCGCACGAGGTTCTTTGGCGAAGGCCACCGGTTCTCCGGTTTGTCGCCTGATCGTCTGGGTGCTGTGCCGCTGTATCGGGGAGCAGGACGTCTCCGTACGCCCACCGAGAAGCCGGCCGTTGTCCGTGCACGCAATGCCGGTGCCGCAGCTGAAGCAGAACGCCGCATGACTATCGCCGAACGGCGCCTTGCCGAGAAGGGCCAGTTGACTGGTCCTTCCAACGGCACCAAGGAGGAGAAGTAATGACCACGAGCTTCGCAACCTTCGGCAACGAGCTATACACCGGCAAGCGCTCCTACAATTTTGTTGATTCCAAGAAGATCTGGTTCATCATTGCTGCTGTCGCTGTGGCCCTCTCCATCCTGATCCCGGTGTTGAAGGGCGGCTTCAACCTCGGCATCGAGTTCCGGGGCGGCTCGGAGTTCACTGTTTCCAACGTGAAGACCACTGACGCAGGCCTGGGCGAAAAGGCTGTCCACGACGTCGTATCCGGCGCCATTCCACGCGTTGCGAACGTGGCAGGCAACACCATGCGGATTCAGACGGATCAGCTGACCGATGACGAGACCAACCGCATCAAAGAGGGCCTGACCACCGCTTACGGTGTGACGGAGAACGAAGTGACGTCAAACTTTGTGGGTCCCACGTGGGGCCAGGATGTCACGCGCCAGGCACTTATTGGGCTCGCCGTGTTCGTCGGCCTCGCTGCCGTCCTCATGGCGTTGTATTTCAGGACCTGGAAGATGTCGCTATCTGCCCTGGTTGGCATGCTTGTCACCATGTTCACCACGGCGGGCGTCTACGCCCTGAGCGATTTCGAAGTGACGCCGTCGGCGATCATCGGATTTCTTACCGTCCTCAGCTACTCGCTGTACGACACCGTGGTGGTCTTCGACAAGATCCGCGAGAACACGGCAGATATTTCCACCTCCACGCGCCGGACTTTTGGTGAAGAGGTCAACCTTGCGGTCAACCAAACCCTGGTCCGTTCCATCAACACCATGATGGTTGCAGTCCTTCCGGTTGCTGCGATCCTCTTCATCGGGGCCGGACTGTTGGGCGCGGGTACCCTCCGGGACCTTTCCCTCGCGTTGTTCGTCGGAATCCTCATCGGAACGGCAGCTACCATCTTCATCGCGGCACCGCTCTACGCGTGGCTGCGCCAGAGCGAGCCGGACCTCGTGAAGCAGGCCAGGAAAGTCGCCCACCGCAGAGCCGAGGCCACTGTTTAGGCGATTTCCTATAGGACGTTACGTCCAGGAGCCGGACCCCGCATGACCAGGGGTCCGGCTCTTTGACTTGCTGGGGCCGCCGTCATGTGCTGTCCGGTTGCGGAAGCATTCAGTTGCGGGAATAGACTGGAAGAATTAAATCGGTCGTGAGGGGTACTTCTGTGGAAGAACGTGCGACGTCGGCACCACCGGCGGGCGGGGAGGACAGTCACAGCGGTGTGACGGTTCCGGCAACAAGCGTGGCTGGACGGACCGCTGGTGCGGTTCCGGTCGATACTCCCGGCGTGCGTCCAACCTTTCCGGGGCGGCGGGAGCGTACGCGTTCCCGGCTGGCGCGACTGACCGGACGGGGGGTGGCGCCGTACTCGCCCATTCTGGAACCGCTCCTGCGAACCGTGCGGGCCAACAACCCCAAAGAAGACTTCGAACTGATTCAGCGCGCTTTCGCGGTGGCAGAGCGCAGCCACCAGGGCCAGAAGCGCAAGAGCGGTGATCCGTACATCACCCACCCCGTGGCGGTAGCCACCATCCTTGCTGAACTCGGTATGACAGGAACCACCCTGGCCGCCGCGTTGCTCCATGACACCGTGGAGGACACCCCTTACACCCTCAATGACCTCACCCGCGACTTCGGCCCGGAAGTGGCGATGCTCGTGGATGGCGTGACCAAGCTGGACAAGGTCAGCTTCGGCGAGGCAGCCCAATCGGAGACGGTCCGGAAGATGGTCGTGGCCATGGCCAAGGACATCCGGGTCCTGATGATCAAGCTTGCCGACCGGCTCCACAATGCCCGTACTTGGCGGTTCGTGTCGGCGGAATCGTCGTCCCGCAAGGCCCGCGAAACGCTGGAGATCTTCGCACCCCTGGCACATCGCCTGGGTATGAACACCATTAAGTGGGAGTTGGAGGATCTGTCTTTCGCGGCGCTCTACCCCAAGGTTTACGAGGAAATCGTCCGCATGGTGGGGGACCGCACCCCCGAACGCGAGAAGAGCCTAAGCGTCATCCGCAACCAGATTGCAGATGACCTTCGGACGGCACGCATCAAGGCGACCATCACCGGCCGGCCCAAGCACTACTACTCGATTTACCAGAAGATGATCGTCCGCGATAAGGACTTTGACGATATCAACGACCTCATGGGCGTTCGCGTCCTGGTTGATTCCGTGCGCGACTGTTACGCGGCACTGGGTACCTTGCACTCGCGTTGGAATCCGCTTCCCGGGCGGTTCAAAGATTACATCGCCATGCCGAAGTTCAACATGTACCAGTCCCTGCACACTACGGTGATCGGCCCGGGTGGAAAGCCCGTTGAAATCCAGATCCGCACGCATGAGATGCACCGCCGGGCCGAGTATGGCGTCGCGGCCCACTGGAAGTACAAGGATCAGCCCAATCGAACTGCGGTGGGCCCTGGCAGCCCACGCGACGGCGATATGGGTTGGCTGCGCTCCTTGGTGGACTGGCAACAGGAAACTTCGGACCCGGGCGAATTTCTTGATTCCCTGCGGTACGAAATCAACGCACGTGAAGTCTTTGTCTTCACGCCCAAGGGCGAAGTCATGGCCTTGCCCGCTGGATCGACGCCGGTGGACTTTGCGTACGCGGTCCACACGGAAGTGGGTCACCGGACTATCGGTGCCCGGGTCAACGGCAAACTCGTGCCGCTCAACAGCGAACTCAACCATGGCGACTGGGTGGAGATCTTCACGTCCAAGGCCGAGGGTGCGGGTCCAAGCCAGGACTGGCAACACTTCGTCAAATCGGCAAGGGCCCGGAACAAGATCCGCCAGTGGTTCACCAAGGAACGCCGTGAGGAAGCGATTGACCGCGGCAAGGACATGCTGACGCGGGCGATGCGCAAGCAAAACCTCCCACTGCAACGACTCATGAATCATGACGCGCTGTCTGCGGTCGCGGAGGACTTCCACTACGTTGACATTTCGGGTCTTTATGCCGGCGTGGGCGACGGCCACACGTCTGCCCAGTCCGTCATGGAGAAGCTCGTAGAGCACCTTGGTGGGCACGAGACCCCGGATGAGGACCTTGACGAGGTCAGCATCCCTACGCAGGTGGCCAAGTCCAAGTTTTCCGATTCCGGCGTCATTGTTCGCGGTGTGGGAGATGTTTGGGTCAAACTGGCCCGGTGCTGCACCCCCGTGCCCCCGGACCCCATCCTGGGGTTTGTCACCCGCGGTTCCGGCGTCTCTGTCCATAGGACCGATTGCACCAACGTGGCCGGGTTGCGTGACCAACCGGACAGGATCGTCGAGGTTGAGTGGGCACCAACGCAGTCCAGCGTCTTCCTGGTGGAAATCCAGGTGGAAGCGTTGGACAGGAAGTCACTCTTGTCCGACGTCACGCGTGTCTTGTCAGAAAACCATGTCAACATCCTTGCGGCCTCGGTGCACACCTCAAGCGACAGGGTGGCGATCTCCAAGTTTGCCTTCGAAATGGGTGACCCAAAGTATCTGCACCATGTCCTCAGTGCCGTGCGGCGCATCGACGGGGTTTTCGATGTGTACCGCACAACGGGTAACAGGCGCAGGAGCTAGTTCGGGGAAACGAGCCTCGCAAGCGTAGCGAGGGCACGCTTCTTGTGGGGAACCCGCGGTGCCGCCTCCACAGCAAGCGTGAGCAAGCGGAGCCTGATGCCGAGATCCTGGTGATCGAGAAGTCGACGCAGCGCTGGCAGGGCTTGATCCGACTCAACGTGCAGGGCGATGTCCGCTGCTGTTCGCAACGGGCTGCTCACCAGCATGCCGCCAAGGCTCACAACATCCAGTTGGCCCAGGCGGACCTCATGGAGATTGCACCCCCGGGCGCCACGCACGCTGGAGATGCGATGCTTGGCGTCGACCAGGAGCGATAACCGCTCCGGAGGCTTGGCGCAGCCGTAGATCCAAGCTGCCGTAAGCCTTCCTGCGACCACTTTGGTCCGCATCCGGTCCGGGACCGCCAAGGAGGCTGCACGGGCGCGGAGGCGTGGCGTGACTGCAACACCAGGCGCCGCGTAACTCTTTCCGTACAAGGGAAGCAGGATGCCATCCAGCGCCATGCACTGCAATTCGGGCCACGTGAAGAGGCGGCTGGGTGCGAAGAGCTCGGGAAGAACGGGTTCCTGCAGGTGCGGGGCTGTGACGGGTGGGACCATTCGTTGATCATTGCGTGCCTGGGCCACAACAGTACAGGCCCCGCACCGGGTATGTGGATAACCGGTACAGGGCCTGCGGGGAAGTGTGGGCTCAGAACGAGCCCCAGGTTGGGTTAGGCGAGGTCGCTCGCCGAGCGCTGGATCTGGTCCAGCCATGCCTCACGTGCTTCAAGAGCCTCACGCGCAGCCTTGATACGGCGCTGGTCACCGGCCTTTTCGGCTTTCTCCAGGTCCTCCTTGAGCCCGGCGATAGCGGACTCAAGTTGCGACAAGGCACTGTTGGTGCGGGCCTTGGTCTCCGGGTTGCTCCGGCGCCACTTTTCTTCCTCGGCCTCTCGGACTGCGTCCTCCACCTTGCGCAGACCGGCCTCGATGCGGCCCATGTCCGCCCTGGGGACCTTACCGGCATCTTCCCAACGGTCGCGGATGGACTGCAAGGCCTTCTTCGTGGCGTTGAGATCGTTGATCGGCAGCAGCGCCTGGGCCTCGGCTACCAGCTGCTCCTTGACTGCGAGGTTGGCCGTGTACTCCTGGTCAATCTGCTCGTTTGCAGCCTGCCGGTTGCTGAAGAAGACATCCTGGGCGGCACGGAAACGGCCCCAGAGGGCGTCGTCATCTTTGCGGCTGGCCCGCGGGGTGGCCTTCCACTGATCCATGAGCCTGCGGTATTCGCCGGCCGCGTAACCCCAGTCAGTGGAAGAGGAAAGTGCTTCAGCTTCCGCGATCAATGCTTCCTTGGCGACCTTGGCCGCAGAATTGTTGCTGTCCAGCTGCGAGAAGTAAGCGCGGCGGTGGCGATCGAACACAGTGCGCGCCGAGCGGAAGCGCTTCCACAGTGCGTCTTCGTTGCTCCGGCCCAGCCGGACTCCGCTCTTCTGCGCAGCCTTCCACGTCTCGAAGAGCTCGTTCATACGCGCACTGGACGTCTTCCACTGGATCTGGGCAGGATCCTGGCCAGCAATGGCCTCTGCCTCCGCCACAATGGCTTCGCGGGCGGCGAGCTCGCTGGCGCGGACGGCCTCATGGGCGGCTTTCTCGGACTTTTCCAGCTCGGTAATCTGCGCAGACAACGTGTCCAGACGTGCTTCAGCCGAACGGATATCGCCCACCATGTTGCGCTCTGCGAGCTGCTCGCGGAGGTGGGTCACGGTCTTCTGCATGTCCGTTGCCGGCGCCTTGGATTCCACGCGGTGTTCCAGCAGGACTACCTGGGCGATGATGTCGTCGAACTTCCGGGCGAAGTAGCCCAAGGCTTCGTCAGGGCTAACACCCGGGTATTGGCCAACGGCAATCTCTTCGCCATCCAACGTGAGGAAAACGTGACCGTCGCCTTCAGCGCGACCCCACTTGGCTGCCTCTGCGAGCGATGCTGCAGATACCGCGGGTGCAGCTGGAACGACGGCGGCAGGGGCCTTGGGGCGGGCCGCAAAGGCAGCGGGGGAAGGCGTGGGGCGCGATCCGCCAGGCTTGGCTTCTGCGGGTGTTTCTTCAGCCGCTGGGGCTTCGGTTACTGCCGGTGTTTCGGTTGCTGCCGGTGTTTCGTCGGCTGCAGCGGCGGGTGTTGGATCAGCCGCAAGTGCTGCCTCAGTCCCATTGGGGCTGTTTGCCTCGACTGCGTCTTGGTTGGCCACTACTGCTGTTTCGTCGGATTTCTGACTGTCTGTCACCGCTAAAAGTCTTTCGCTTGGAGGGACTGCTATGGTAGTGCACCCCGTACCGGGGCCAAAGGCTGGTTACTTCAGAGAAAACGAGTCTATCGTGACAGGTGCCACAGGGGCGCCGTCGGTTGCATTTTCACCCGGTTTCAGGCCTGCTGCAGCGATCTTCGTGACTACGTCCAAACCACTTGTTACCTTGCCGACCACGGTGTAACCGCCGGCCGTGTCCGCGGGAATGGTGGTGTCCCTATAGACAATGAAGAACTGGTGACCATTGCCGTAGGCGTTGTTTCCGGAACGGGCAACGGCGATTGTTCCAGCCGGGTAGGTGTTGTCGGAGGGCGTGTTCTCAAGCGGGCCCCAACGGTAGTTGGGATCGTCTGCGCCGTCTTCGGACTTGGCGCCGCACTGCAGAAGGCCGAACGTCTCGGCGGTGGTCAGGCGGTGGCAGAAGGCCCCGTTGTAATAGCTGGAGTCGGTGAGGGATTTGATGACGGCCGCTGCCTGGGGCGCAGCAGTTCCGTTCAGTTCAACGCCTATAACACCGCTGTTCAAGGCGAGCTCGCCTGTGAAGGTTTTACCGGCTGCGGTGTCCGGGCTGGGAATGTCTGCGCTGTTTGACGCCGACGGTGAGGCCGAGGGGGACCTCAACCCAGCTTCGGCGGCGGCGAACTCTGCCTCGGTGGGGTTGGAACTGAAAACTGTCAATTGCAGCACGACTGCGAGAATCACGGCAGCAGCGCCCGCGCCGATGGCAATAGTGTTGTCGCGTTTGCGCCGCTTGCCCTGTTCCTGCCGCAGGGCACGCTTGGCTTCCATCTGCCGGATGCGTCGTCTCGCTTCGCGGTCATCCCGCGACCTTGTTGCCAAGAGTCCTCCTGATTGTGTCCACATTCGCCGGTTGCCCGCAGGGGCCGCGCATGCTGCATTAGATGTGCACGCGCGGAAAGCATAAACTGGCTGCCGCACATAGTTTATGCATGACCGGCTGGACGCCCGCCCCATAATCGCCGAAACGGCCTTTAAAGCTGCGGTGCTGATTCCTGAGTCAGCTTTCTTCGAGGAGATTTATCCACCATGGCACGTACCGCCTCCCTGTCCGGATTCCCCGAGTGGCTTCCCCAGGAGCGGTTGGTGGAGCTCCATGTGCTGGACACGCTCCGGAAGACGTTCGAACTGCATGGGTTCTCGTCCATTGAAACGCGTGCTGTTGAAACGGTCGGCCAGTTGCTGCGCAAAGGCGAAATCGACAAAGAGGTCTACGGGCTGAGCAGGCTGCAGGACGAGGAAGGCGAAGCTGCAACAAAGTCGGACAAGGCCGATCCCCACGCCTTGGCCTTGCACTTCGACCTCACTGTTCCCTTTGCGCGCTACGTCGTTGAAAATGCCGGCTATCTTGCTTTCCCGTTCCGCCGCTACCAGATCCAGAAGGTCTGGCGTGGGGAGCGCCCGCAGGAAGGCCGTGCGCGCGAATTCACCCAGGCAGATATAGATGTTGTGGGCGATGGCGAATTGCCGTTCCGCTATGACGTTGAAATCGCGCTGGTTATCGCCGAGGCGCTGAGCGCCCTCCCGATCCCGGACTTCCGTCTCCGGATCAACAACCGCAAGCTGGCTGAAGGCTTCTACCGCGGAATTGGCTTGACGGACACGGCAGGAGTCCTGCGCAGCATCGACAAGCTGGAAAAGATTGGTGCCGAAAAAGTCGCCGAACTGCTCAAGAGCGAGCTCGGCGCATCGGATGAGCAGGCTGCCCTTGCGCTCAAGCTTGCCAGCATCCGTACGGAGGACACCTCGTTCGTGGACCAGGTACGGTCACTGGGGGTGTCCGATGACCTCCTTGAGGAAGGACTGAGTGAGCTCCAGCAGGTCATTGAGGCTGCCGTCCAGCGCGCACCCGGCAAAGTGGTCGCCGACCTCAGCATCGCCCGCGGACTGGACTACTACACGGGAACCGTCGTCGAAACTGTCCTGGTAGGCCACGAACAACTTGGCTCCATCTGCTCGGGCGGTCGTTACGACGCCCTGGCCAGCAAGGGAAACCGGAAGTTCCCCGGCGTCGGGCTTTCCATCGGCGTCACGCGCCTTGTTTCGCGCATCCTCAGCCAGGAACTGGCAACTGCCTCGCGTTCGGTTCCGACGGCGGTCCTGGTCGCCTTGAACAACGACGACAGTTGGTCGGCGGCGCAGGACGTGGCCGCCCAGCTCCGCGGTCGCGGTATCGCTACCGAAGTGGCTGCCAAGGCTGAAAAGTTCGGCAAGCAGATCAAGTTCGCGGATCGTCGGGGAATCCCGTTTGTGTGGTTCACCGACGACGACGGCAAACACCAGGTCAAGGACATCCGCTCCGGCGAACAGGTGGATGCAGACCCCGCCAGCTGGTCACCGTCGGAGGAGGACCTGCATGTTCGGGTAACTACCGCCTGATAGAGGCCCGTGGCGGGAGCCGCGGCGGGTGCAGGTAAACTCGGACGGGATCGTCTTTGCAATGATCCCTTGAAAATTCATGTTGAAAGGAATGCTGTGCTGCGCACACATGACCTCGGATCACTTCGCTCCGAGCACATTGGACAAACCGTTACCCTGGCTGGCTGGGTGGGCCGCCGCCGTGATCACGGTGGCGTTGCATTCGTTGACCTTCGTGACGCTTCCGGTGTCGCCCAGGTGGTTGTCCGTGAGGAAGAGGTCTTCCACGGCCTGCGGAACGAATACGTCCTGCAGGTGACGGGCACCGTCAACAAGCGTCCTGAAGGCAATGAGAATCCTGCGTTGGCCACGGGCGAGATCGAGGTCATGGCGGACAAAGTCATCATCCTCAACACCTCGGACCCGCTGCCTTTCCAGATCGATGAGCACGTCGAAGTTGGAGAAGAAGCGCGCCTCAAGCATCGCTACCTTGACCTGCGTCGGCCCGGCCCGGCCCGCAACCTGCGCCTCCGTTCCGAGGCAAACCGTATCGCCCGCGAATTGCTGCACCAGCGCGGCTACGTCGAGATCGAGACCCCCACGTTGACGCGTTCGACGCCGGAAGGCGCCCGCGACTTCGTCGTCCCCGCCCGGCTTGCCCCGGGTTCCTGGTACGCGCTGCCGCAGTCGCCGCAGCTTTTCAAGCAGCTGCTGCAGGTGGGCGGATTCGAAAAGTACTACCAGATCGCCCGCTGCTACCGTGACGAAGACTTCCGCGCAGACCGTCAGCCGGAGTTCACCCAGCTGGACATCGAGGCGAGCTTCGTTGACCAGGACGATGTCATTGAGCTCGGCGAAGCAATCGTGAAAGCCCTGTGGCAACTGATCGACGTCGAGGTCCCCACACCGATTCGCCGCATGACGTACCTGGACGCCATGGCAAAGTACGGTTCCGACAAGCCGGACCTTCGCTTCGGCCTGGAGCTGACCGAGTTGACGGAGTTCTTCAAGGACACCAACTTCGGCGTCTTCAAGGCACCGTACGTTGGCGCCGTCGTCATGCCCGGAGGCGCTTCGCAGGCGCGTCGTGCCCTGGACGCCTGGCAGGAATGGGCCAAGCAGCGTGGCGCCAAGGGGCTGGCCTACGTTCTTTATAAGGAAGATGGCGAACTCGCTGGCCCCGTGGCCAAGAACCTCACCGACGAAGAGCGGGCCGGCCTGGCCGACGCCGTCGGCGCCAAGCCGGGTGACTGCATTTTCTTCGCTGCTGGCGAGAAGTCCGCATCACGGGCACTCCTTGGCGCAGCACGTGTCGAGATTGGCCACCGCACGGGCCTGATCGATCCCAAGGACTGGGCGTTCGTATGGATCGTGGACGCACCGATGTTCGAGCCCGCTGCCGCGGCAGTTGCCTCTGGTGACGTTGCTGTGGGGGCTGGCCAATGGACCGCCGTGCACCACGCCTTCACCTCTCCCAAGCCGGAGTTCCTTGACACCTTTGACAAGGATCCCGAGTCGGCGCTCTCCTACGCCTACGACATCGTATGCAATGGCAACGAAATCGGCGGCGGCTCCATCCGTATCCACGAGCGCGAAGTCCAGGAACGTGTCTTCCAGCTCATGGGCCTGGACAAGGAAGACGCCCAGACCAAGTTCGGCTTCCTGTTGGAGGGCTTCAAGTACGGCGCCCCACCGCACGGCGGCATCGCGCTTGGATGGGACCGTGTGGTGGCTTTGCTCGCCGGTGTCGAGTCCATCCGCGACGTCATCGCCTTCCCGAAGACCGGCAATGGCTTTGACCCGTTGACCGCCGCTCCTGCACCCATCACGGCACAGCAGCGAAAGGAAGCCGGCGTCGACTTCAAGCCGGAAACCAAGCCGGAAACCAAGTCCGAATAAGGCAATAGCCAAGGGCTCCCCACCGCAGTGGGGAGCCCTTGGTGTTCCCGCAGATGAAAGGTGCCGCAGGGTGTTGGACCAAGTATTCCTGGAAACCCTCATGGATACTGCGTGGCCAGCAATGGAGCGTGAAGACGCAGGGGAGTGGGTGCTCCGCGCGTCCGGGGGAGTGACGCAGAGGGCAAACTCAGTGTGGCCGAGGAACGTGCCTGGCACGGACGGAACTCCAGAGCTGGAGGAAACCGCAGACATAGCGCGGTCGGTTAGAGCGGCTTCGGATTGGTACAGGCAGCGGCGCCTCCCGCTCATTTTCCAAATATTCGATAATGTCCCAAGTGCCGGCCTCAACGCCGTTCTGGACCAGCAACGCTTCACCAGGCAGTCCGAAACGCTGATCATGGTCCGGGGCGTTGAAGCGTTGGGTGCCGGCTCCAGCGGCGTCGAATTCTCGGAAACACCCACGGAGGAATGGCTTCGCTTGTGGTGGTCAGTGGACGGGCGCGGTGGCGACGCGGAACTGGACGTAGCCCGCACCATTCTTACCGGATGCGAGTCGTTGTACGCGTTGGTGAGGGACGACGACGGTGTCCCCGCCGCCGTCGGACGCCTCGCCCTGGTGGGCGGCTGGGGAGGTCTCTACTGTATGGCGACCTCGGCCAGCCACCGCAGACGGGGATACGGGACGATGGTGCTGGCAGCACTACTGGACCAGGGAGCGGCCCGAAATCTCCAGGGTTTTTGGCTGTTGGTCACTGCGTCCAACCACGGTGCGCAGGCTTTGTATTCGCGGGCTGGGTTCGTTGAACGCGGGAGTTATCTGTATCGGCAGGCACCTTTGAGGCGGGCGCCTGGAGGCTGCTGAGCCGCAGCAGTTACGGTGCTGGATCAGTGACCAGGATCCGGATGGAACATGCATCCGAAGCAGCCTTTGCAAGCGCGGCAGTCTTGGGTTCCTGCACGTCGAGGAAGGCAAGTTGGGTTTGGTTGGCCAGAGTCCGCATGGAGGGTTGCGCCAGGACCATGTCCACCAAGGCCCTGTCTCCGCCGGGAACGATGTACTCAACGCGGTGGCCGGCGAAGATTCGCGCTGCGTGTTCGGCCGCGGAGTCCACCAAGGCGTCCGCCTGGTTGGAGCGTCGCCGGGCATACCGTTGTTGGGATTGGCCGCCGGCCGACGTTCTGGACTGAACATAGCGGTTTCCGCTTTTGGATTCGAGGACGTTGCTGCCGCTTGCAACCGCAACGGCGAAACCGCCCCGGCGTACCAGCAAGATGCCCAGGCCACGTTCTTGGCTGGCGAGTGAGGCAAGCCGCTCGATGTCGGTGGTGCCGCGGCCTGGCCGTCCATCGACCGGCCAGGGGGCCTTCAGCAGCGCAGAAGCTCCGTCACTTGCCCGGAGGAGGATTCCGGCGTAGCCGGTCTCTTCAGCGAGTGGACCGTGGCTCATCGCAAAGCGATCCACCCAACCGGACAGCCGTGATGCCGGGACAAAAGCGGTGCGGCTTGCGGCCTTCGGCTGTTGATGCTGGGCGGCGGATGCGCGGCGGTCCACTCGATGTCTCCTTTGCTGGAACTATGAGTAGCCTATCCATGTGGAAGATCTCTTTGGTGCCGGTGCAGACAACGACGACGAGTCGGAGGATTTGCCTGCCGCCGGGGGAGTCTCCGACGCCGGGTGGATGGCGTCCCAACGCAGCCCCCTTGCGGTGCGGATGCGGCCCCGGACCTTGGATGACGTGGTGGGCCAACAGCATCTGCTGGGTCACGGTTCCCCGCTCCGGCAACTTGCCGCTGGTGCAGAAGCCGCGGGGCCTGCCGGGCCGAGCTCCGTCATTCTTTGGGGGCCTCCGGGGACCGGAAAAACCACTTTGGCGCACGTCATTGCCCGCGGACCGGGGCGGAAATTCGTGGAATTGTCTGCCATCACCGCCGGTGTGAAGGATGTCCGCCGCGTGATGGACGAGGCTTTGACCGCTCGGGACCTCTATAAGAAGACCACCGTCCTTTTCCTTGACGAAATCCATCGTTTCAACAAGGCACAGCAGGATGCGCTGCTGCCTGGCGTTGAAAACCGGTGGGTGGTCCTGGTGGCTGCAACCACCGAGAACCCGTCGTTCTCGGTGGTGTCACCGCTACTTTCCCGCTCCCTCCTGTTGACGCTGAAGCCCCTGACGGACGACGACATCGCCGGGTTGTTGCAGCGGGCCGTTGCCGATGCCCGCGGCCTTGCCGGGAGGGTGGAACTCAGTCCGGAGGCGTTGGATCATTTGGTTCGGCTATCCGGAGGTGACGCCCGCAGGGCGCTGACTGCCCTGGAAGCTGCGGCCGGCGTCGCTTTCGGAGACAGCAACGCCGTATCGAACGCCGTCGAAGAGGAAGGCGACACCTCCGGGAGCAACGTCACCGACGACGGCGAGCCCGGACTCGCCGGCGACGGCGCCCCGGACGCTCCCGTGCTCGTGGAACTCAGGCACACCGAGCGTGCCCTTGACGCCGCTGCCGTCCGTTACGACCGGGCCGGCGACCAGCACTACGACGTCGCCAGTGCGTTCATCAAGTCCATCAGGGGCTCTGACGTTGATGCTTCCCTTCACTATCTGGCCCGGATGCTGGAGGCGGGGGAGGACCCGAGGTTCGTGGCGCGACGCATTGTCATCTCCGCTGCAGAAGACATCGGCATGGCGGATCCCACGGCGTTGCAAACAGCTGTGGCTGCGGCCCAGGCCGTCCAGTTGATCGGGATGCCCGAAGGCCGGATTGTCCTGGCTGAAGCTGTGGTCCACCTTGCCACCGCACCGAAGTCGAACGCGGCATACATGGGCCTGAACAAGGCCATTGCCGATGTCCGCGCGGGTTTCGGCGGCGGCATCCCCATGCATCTGCGCGACGCCCACTATCCGGGTGCCAAACAATTGGGACATGGCAAGAGCTACAAGTACGCGCATGACGAACCACATGGGGTGGCAACACAGCAGTACCCGCCGGATGACCTGGTGGGGAAGGACTACTACGAGCCAACCAACAACGGCGCCGAACGGGATATAGCCGCCAGGCTGGAACGGCTCCGCACGATCATCCGGGGACAGTAGCGTGGTAGGATAGTTGCTTGTCTGGCATGGCCCGACGCACACTCCCCTTGAAAATTTCCTCAATGGTGCTGTGCGCCTTGGCTAGTAGCAAGAGGCAGCGGTTGGCCGATGCTCTCCCTGATGGAGGCCAGTAACACTGACACACCGCAGTAATTGGAAGGACACAAGTGGCTAACAACACTCGTGCTCGCCGTACCGCACGTCTTTCGCGTGCACTCGGCATTGCTCTGACCCCCAAGGCCGCCAAGTACATGGAGCGCCGCCCGTACGGCCCCGGCGAGCATGGCCGTGCCCGCAAGAAGCAGGACTCCGACTACGCCGTACGTCTGCGCGAAAAGCAGCGTCTGCGCGCCCAGTACGGCATCCGCGAAGCACAGATGACCCGTGCCTTCGAAGAAGCACGCCGCACCAAGGGCCTCACCGGTGAAAACCTGGTTGAGCTGCTCGAAATGCGTCTGGACGCCCTCGTGCTCCGTGCAGGCTTCGCCCGCACCATCGCACAGGCCCGCCAGCTGGTTGTGCACCGCCACATCATGGTTGACGGCATCCGCGTGGACCGCCCGTCCTTCCGCGTTGGCGAAGGCCAGCTCATCCACGTTCACAGCCGCTCCGAGGTCATGCCCCCGTTCCAGGTGGCAGCCGCTGGCGCACACGTGCTCAACAACGTGCCAGCATACTTGGACGTCAAGATCGACGCCCTCCAGGCCCGCCTGGTTCGCCGCCCGAAGCGCTCCGAGGTCCCCGTGATCTGCGAAGAGCAGCTCGTCGTCGAATTCTACGCTCGCTAAATTCAAGCAGCGCATACAAGGAAGCCCGTGGCACACGCCGCGGGCTTCCTTTGTATGTAGGGTGCCGGTCCAATGTAGGTAAGGTACTGGCCTTTATGGATAAGGTACTGGGGGAGGCCTTGGCCGAAGCCGGATATCGGCCCGTGCCGGGCAGCGCAACAATCTAGGAGATGAATTTTATGTCTGGTGGCGACATCGCCGGCCTGATCGCAGCGGGAGTGTTTGCACTCCTGGTCCTGCTGTTGGCCGTGCCCATCTTGAAGCTCGGCGGCGTCTTTGACGAAGTGCGCACAACCATCCGATCCATCAGCGACGGGGCCACGCCCCTCATGGACGAAGTAACGGCGACGGTTTCCACTACCAACCAGCAACTGAAAAAAGTGGATGGCATCGCCTCCAACGTCTCCGACGCATCGGCGAACATTTCGGCGCTGTCCTCGCTGGTGGCGGCGACCGTTGGTTCACCGCTGATCAAGGTTGCAGCCTTCAGCTATGGTGTCCGTTCGGCCTTCGCCGGCCGTCGCGCCCCGTCCACCGGCCGCAGCCGCTGAACCAATTGGAGACCAGGAATACATGAAAAGAATCGTTTGGATGGGCGTTGGGGTGGCCATTGGCGTTATTGCCTTCCGCAAGGTCACCGAAGCCAAGGCCAACATCGGCCCGGATGGCTTGAACCGTGCGGTTGGGCGCCTGGCTGACGGCTTGTTCGATTTCGCAGATGCAGTGCGCTCAGGCATGCATGAACGCGAAGAGGACTTGAGGGCCGCGCTGGGCATTAACAGCGCGGATATCAACACCAACGCCGCCCGGCGTTAGCGAACACGGTTCGCCCCAGAGCCCACAACAAGGCAGAATGGAAAGCTGCGGAACGGCAACAGCCGGTGCCGCGCACAACGTGTGCAGTGAATTGAGAAGGGTAAGTAATCAGCTAATGAAGTCGCAGGAGATCACCAAACGCTGGGTGGACTTTTTTGTCAGCAAGGGCCACACCGCCGTTCCCTCCGCGTCGCTCGTTTCCAGCGACCCGTCACTTCTCTTCACTGTGGCCGGCATGGTGCCGTTCATTCCTTACTTGACGGCCCGCGAAGAGCCTCCCTACACACGCGCCACGAGCGTCCAGAAGTGCATCCGCACCGGCGACATCGAGGAAGTCGGCAAGACGGCACGGCACGGCACGTTCTTCCAGATGTGCGGCAACTTCTCCTTCGGAGACTACTTCAAGGAAGATGCCATCAAGTTCGCTTTCGAACTGCTCACCAAGAGCGTTGACGACGGCGGCTACGGGCTTCCTGCCGAACGCCTGTGGGTGACGGTCTACGAGGAAGACGACGAAGCCAAGGAACTGTGGCTCAAGAACACAGGTATTCCAGCAGAACGCATCCAGCGCATGGGCAAATCGGACAATTACTGGCACACGGGCCAGCCGGGCCCCGCAGGCCCCTGCTCGGAGATCTATTACGACCGCGGTCCCCAGTACGGCATTGAAGGCGGCCCCATCGCCGACGAAACGCGCTACATCGAAATCTGGAACCTTGTGTTCATGCAGTACCAGATCGAGAACGTGCGTTCCAAGGTGGACTTCGACATCGTGGGCGAACTGCCAAACAAGAACATTGACACTGGCCTGGGCATGGAACGTCTTGCGATGATCCTCCAGGGCGTTGAGAACATGTATGAGACAGACCAGGTCCGTCCTGTCATTGACAAGGCGGCCGAGCTGTCCGGCCGTGAATACACCTCTGCCGAGTCCGCAGATGACCCCCACCACACTGACGACGTCCGCATGCGCGTTGTTGCTGACCACATCCGCTCGGCCCTGATGCTCATTGCTGACGGCGTAGCGCCTTCGAATGAAGGCCGTGGCTATGTCCTGCGCCGGCTGATCCGCCGGGCCGTCCGTGCGATGCGCCTGCTCGGCGTTGAGAAGGCCTGCCTGCCGGACCTTCTTCCTGCATCCCGTGACGCAATGAAGGGTGTCTACCCGGTAGTAGAGACGGACTTCGCCCGCATCAGCCGTATCGCCTACGCCGAGGAAAAGGCGTTCCTGCGCACTATTGCTTCCGGTACAGCACGCCTGGAGGACGCAGTAGCCGAATCGAAGGCTGCCGGTGTTCCCTTGTCCGGCGCCGACGCCTTCGCGTTGCACGACACCTACGGCTTCCCCATTGACCTCACCTTGGAAATGGCTGAAGAAGCCGGCCTCAAAGTGGACGAAGCCGGCTTCCGCTCGCTCATGCTTGAACAGCGTCAGCGGGCACAGGCAGACGCCAAGGGCAAGAAGGGCGGCCACGCCGATCTAACCGCCTACCAGGAGATGCTGGGCCAGGGCGAGACCACGTTCACCGGTTATGACGAGCTTGAGGGCGAGTCCAAGGTCCGCGGCATCGTCAGCGGCGGCCAGCGGGTGGCACACGCCTCTACAGGCGACGAAATCGAAGTGGTCCTGAACGAGACGCCGTTCTACGCAGAAGCTGGTGGCCAGTCGGCCGATACCGGCCTGATCACTGGTGACGGATTCGTCGTCGAGGTTTTGGACGTCCAGCGCCCCATCAAGGGACTGAGCGTTCATAAGGCGATCGTCCGGGAAGGCGAGATCGCTACCGATGCGTTGGTGCGCGCCGCCGTCGACCGTGAACGGCGCCACGCAGCTGAGCAGGCGCACACTGGTACGCACATTGTGCATGCCGCGCTGCACCAGATCCTTGGCCCGGAAGCTACCCAGCGTGGTTCCTACAACAAAGCCGGCTACCTCCGCTTCGACTTCGCCTGGGGTGAGGGCTTGAGCCCTGCCACGCGATCGGAAATTGAAGAGGTTTCCAACATCGCCATCCGGAACAACTACCGGGTAGACACCAAGGTCATGGGATTGGCCGAGGCCAAGGCGCTGGGCGCAATGGCCCTGTTCGGCGAGAACTACGGCAGCGAAGTACGCGTCGTAGAGATCGACGGCGCGTGGTCCCGCGAACTTTGTGGTGGCACGCACGTTTCCAATACCTCTCTTATCGGCAGCCTTTCCCTGTTGGGTGAGCAGTCCGTCGGCTCGGGAAACCGCCGCGTTGAAGCCTTCGTGGGCTTGGATGCCTTCCGCCACCTTGCCGCCGAACGCGCCCTGGTCACCGAGCTCACCGAACTGCTGAAGGTTCCTTCCGGTCAACTGGCCGACCGCATCTCCAGCACGTTGAACAAGCTCAAGGCGACAGAGAAGGAACTCGACCGCCTCCGCAAGGAGCAGCTGGCTGCAGCAGCAGCCAACTTGGTGGGTACCGCCAAGGACGCTGCCGGTGTGCGGGTTGTAGCCCACGACGCCGGCCAGGTGGGTGGAGCAGACGATCTCCGGAACCTCGCCCTCGACCTCCGCAACCGTCTTGGCTCCGAAGCCGCTACGGTGGCCGTTGCAGGTGTCAGCAATGATCGGCCTGTCATTCTGATTGCCACTAATGAGGCTGCCCGTGAAGCAGGGGTGAAGGCCGGAGCGTTGGTCCGCCTTGCCGCAGGCATCCTCGGTGGTGGCGGTGGTGGCAAGGACGATGTCGCCCAGGGCGGGGGCACCGACGCTGGGAAGGTCTCTGAGGCCCTCGCAGCGGTGGTGGATGCGATAGCCAAGCGTTAACCGGTGAATTCCAGAACGAGCAGCGGCGTCTACCCCCAAGGCATCAAGCTGGGGGTAGACGTCGGCACCGTCAGGGTTGGGCTTGCCATCTGCGACCCCGATGAAATCCTCGCCACGCCTTTCAAGACAGTGGTCCGGGACGCCAAGAAGAACTCCGATGTTCGCGTGGTGGTTAAACAGGCCATGGAAATGCGGGCGGTGCAGATTTTCGTGGGCCTTCCAAGGACCATGAAGGGTGAGGAACGCAGCTCTGCTCAGATGGCTACGGAGTACGCTGAACTGCTGGTGGGCGAGCTTTCCCGCGCAGGTTTGGACGTCCCAGTGAACCTCGTGGACGAGCGTCTTTCCACTGTTACGGCGCACCGCAACCTGCACGAAGCTGGCATGAGCAGCAGGAACCACCGTAAAGTGGTTGATCAGGTTGCCGCTGCTGGAATACTTCAGCACGCGATCGACATGCAAAAAGCCAGAGGAACGGACGTTGGCCGCCGCGTAAACGCACCGGCGCGGTCCGAATCACCCAGCAGTGCCCCAACGCTGCGGGCTTCCTCAGGCAGTGAACCAGATTCTTCTACGAGGGGACTGCAACTGTGAGCCCGGTCAACTACGACCCCTCCAGCGGAACCGCCGGCGGCGGCATGCCGCTGACCCGCAAGGAACTGCGGGCGCGGGAAAGATTCCTCGCCACCCAGAACCAGAACGTCGTACCCGTTCCGGAAGCGACGCCGGGGGAAGCGGCGCCTTCTGCTGATATTGAGCCGGAACTGCCCCGCCCGATTCCCGCTGTTCCCAAGCCAGCTGCCGCTCCAGAAGTCCCTGCTCCTGAAACCCCTGCTCCAAGACCCCCTGCGGCTGAAGTCCCTGCTCCTGAAACCCCAGCCCCTGAATCCCCTGCCCCTGAACCCGTGCGGGCGGATGCTGCTGCTCCGGTCCCGCCGGTTCCGGAGGCGTTGCCGACGGTTGCGGCGTCTGCTCCTGCCGAACATGCGGATCCTGTGCTTCCGGAAGTAGAGCACCATGAGGACGCGCTCCCGGTCCCAGCGGTTGCGCACGCCTACGCCGGTCATGTCAACGAATCCCACGACTACGGCCTCCATGACGCCGCGGTCCACGTGGATGATCATGCATTTGCGGTGCATGACGACGCACACTACGACTACGAAGACCATGACGTGCATGAAGGTCATGAAGTCCACCACGAGCTTCATGACGACCACCACCACGCCCTCATCGCACCAGTAGAAGTCCCGGCGGCGTCCAAGGCCGCGGCCAAGAAGGCGCGCCGACGTCGTCGTGTCCTTGCTTTGCTGATCACGCTGGGAGTCTTCGTCGCAGCGATCGCGATCGGCGCGCAATTCCTCAAGCCCCTCCTTGGCATGGACAAAGTCACCGATTATCCCGGCCCCGGGACAGGCTCAGTGAGCATCACGGTGCCCGAAGGTGCCGGCCCCAAGGCCGTGGCAACCGCCCTCGTGGAAAACCACGTCGTGGCAGATGCCGATGCCTTCGTCAAGGAATTCGTGGCCGACGGCGGGGAACTCTCGCCGGGTGAATTCACCTTCCGTACCGAAATGAAAAACTCCGACGCCGTTGCGGTCCTCGTCAACAAGGACGCCTCCAAGGTGATCTACTTTGCCCTGAGTGCGGGCCTTCGGATCAATGAGTCGTTGGAGGCAATCTCCAAGGGCTCCGGTATTCCCATGGCCCAGCTCAACGGTTTCAACCAGGCGCCTGCACAATTCGGCGTCCCTGCGAAGGCGAAGAACCTTGAAGGTTTCCTTGCTCCCGGAGAGTACCGATTCCCCCTCGGGACCTCCGGTAAGGACATCATCCAGAAGCTTGTTTCCAGCACGCTGGATGAGCTGAAGGCGCAGGGAATTACCGATCCCGCCAAGCAGTACGACACCGTGACAATCGCGAGCATCGTCCAGGCTGAGGGCGGCCAGGCGGACTATGGGAACGTGGCCGGTGCGATCTATAACAGGCTCAAACCGAACAACACCGAGACCAACGGCCTCATCCAGTCCGATGCCACGGTCACCTATGGCCTGGGCAAGAAGTCCTTCCACCTCACGGACGAAGAGAAGGCCGATAAGTCCAACACCTATAACACGTACGCCAACCCGGGACTGCCTGCCGGTCCGATCGGTTCTCCGGGCAAGACGGCGATCGACGCGGCGGCAAAGCCGACGCAGAACGATTACCTGTATTGGGTGACCATTAACCTGGACACCAAGGAGACCAAGTTCTCCAAGACGCTGGCCGAACACAGCACCTACGTTGAGCAATACAACGCATGGTGCCAGGCGCACGCCGGACGGTGCGTGTGAGTCGTCGCGCCGCTGTCCTCGGGCACCCGATCTCACATTCGAAGTCCCCGGCGATGCACACTGCCGCCTATGCCAAGCTCGGTGTGGACATCGAATACTCGGCAATCGACCTCACGGTCGACAGGCTTCCGGCGTTCATGGACTCGCTCCGCGGGGACGAATCATGGTGCGGGCTGTCGGTAACCATGCCCTTGAAATCGGCCATGGTCAGGGAAGTTGACGACGTCCGTGGCGCTGGCGCCCAGTTAGGCGTTATCAACACTGTGGTCTTTGAGTACGACGGCGGTTCGGTCCGCCGCGTCGGTTACAACACCGATGTAGCGGGGATCGTGGAAGCAGTACTCTACGCGGGAATCGCTTCGGCCCCGCATGCTGCTGTTCTCGGCGGCGGAGGAACCTCCGCAGCTGCCATTGCTGCCGTACACGAGCTCGGAGCCGAGCATGTGGACGTTTTCGTCCGGGATGCCACCCGCGCTGCCGACGCCCAAGCCGCTGCGGCCGCCGTCGGTATATCCCTGAAGCTCCGCCCGCTGACTGAGGCAGCTACTGCCGTGGCCGGATCCGACCTTGTCATCTCCACCTTTCCGCCGCGGGCAGCCGATGTCCTTGCCGGGGAACTCGCAGCCCTGCCAGGTACAGGTGCGGGTGTCTTGCTGGACGTAGCCTACGATCCCTGGCCGAGCCGCCTCGCCGAGGTCTGGCACGGGCACGGGGGAGCGGTGGTTCCCGGGCTGGAGATGCTGATGTACCAAGCGGCGGAGCAGATCCGAAGGTTTAGTGGCTGTGACGTTGACGCCTCCGTCATAGATGTGATGTGCGACTCAGTTGGGCTTCCCCGGCGAGTGTTCTAGAGGCCTTACATGGCAGGATTGGTTATATGTTGCGTTGGTTGACTGCCGGTGAATCCCATGGTCCGGCTCTGATCGGAATTGTTGAAGGCGTGCCCGCCGGTGTTGAACTCACCAGCGGGCAAATCCGCGATGCCTTGGCGCGCCGCCGTCTGGGCTATGGACGTGGCGCCCGCATGAAGTTTGAACAGGATGAGGTCACGATCCTTGGCGGGGTACGTCACGGAATCACCCAAGGTGGTCCGGTTGCCATCCAGGTGGGCAACACGGAATGGCCAAAGTGGGAGCAGATTATGTCTGCTGATCCAGTGGACCCTGAAGTCCTTGCCGACCAGGCCCGTAACGCCCCGCTGACGCGTCCGCGTCCTGGGCACGCCGATTTCACCGGAATGCAGAAGTACGGCTTCGACGAAGCCCGCCCGGTCCTTGAGCGCGCCAGTGCTCGCGAAACCGCAACGCGTGTTGCTCTCGGTACCGTTGCTGCCCGGTTCCTTAAGCAATTGGGCGTCGAGTTGGTCAGCCACACCGTTTCCATCGCCAGCGTTACTGTGCCTGAAGGAAGGGCGTTGCCCCTGCCCAAGGACGTCATCGCCCTTGACGCAGATCCCCTGCGCTGCTTCGACCGCGAGACCTCGGACGCCATGGTCGCCGAGGTGGATGCCGCCCATAAGGAAGGCGAAACCCTGGGCGGAGTGGTTGAGGTCCTTGCTTACGGACTTCCCCCGGGATTGGGCAGCTATGTCCACTGGGACCGTCGCCTCGATTCACGCCTGGCCGCAGCGTTGATGGGTATTCAGGCCATCAAGGGCGTGGAGGTCGGTGACGGATTCCTCACTGCCGCCCGCCGCGGTTCGGCGGCCCATGACGAAATCCTCAAGGACGAGAACGGCAAAATCATCCGTCAGACCAACCGCGCCGGCGGCATTGAGGGTGGCATGAGCATCGGCGAGGTCCTGCGCGTCCGGGCAGCCATGAAGCCCATCGCCACCGTTCCGCGTGCCCTGCGCACCATTGATGTCACCACCGGAGAGCCGGCAAAGGCCCACCACCAACGTTCCGACGTCTGCGCAGTTCCTGCGGCAGGCGTTGTAGCCGAGGCCATGGTGGCCCTGGTCCTGGCGGAAGCCATGGCCGAGAAGTTCGGCGGTGACTCTGTGGCTGAGACCACGCGTAACCTGCAGAGCTACCTGGACAACATCCCGGCAACCCTGGACTCGGTCGGCCGGTAGTGGGCCACGCAATCCAGGACGGCTGCCCCGGCCGTCCCGTTGTCCTCGTGGGCCCCATGGCGGTTGGCAAGTCTGCGATCGGCCAACAGCTCGCACAGCAGCTCGGCGTTCCCTTCGTGGATACGGACGCCGTGGTGGTTGCGGCGCATGGCAGCATCGCGGACATTTTCGCTGGTCGGGGAGAACACGCCTTCCGTGAAATTGAGGCCAGGGCAGTGGCGAAGGCCATCGAAGCCGCCAAGCAACAGCAAACCGTGATTTCGCTCGGGGGCGGAGCTGTCCTGGACTCAGGAACCCAGCAATTGCTGGGGGAGTGCACCGTGGTTTACCTGGAATGCGATGCCTCGACCGTTGCCGACCGGATTGCGCGAAACACCGGACGGCCCTTGCTGCAGGGCGACGCAATGTCCCGTTGGGAAGCCCTGTTTGCCACCAGGCGTCCAGTGTATGAACGCCTTGCAGACATCGTCCTGGACGTCCGTTCGGGATCCGTGGCTGAAATCGGCCTCCAGTTGGAGGAGCGGCTGCGCCAGCATGCAGCCTTGAAAGAGGAAGTTGAAAAGTGAGCAACGAAGCAACTGTCATCAAGGTGACCGGCCAGTCAAGCGCTGAGAACTACGACGTCGTGGTGGGCCGTGGCCTCCTGGACTCCCTTCCTGGCAAACTTGGCGAGCGGGTTCGGCGAGTGCTCGTCATTCACCCGCGTGCCCTTCGCCTAACCGGCGACACCGTCCGCGATGAGCTCGAAGCTGCCGGCTTCACCGCCCTGACGGCCGAAATTCCGGATGCCGAAGAAGGCAAGCACATTCAGGTTGCCGCTTTCTGCTGGCAGGTACTGGGACAGAACGATTTCACGCGCTCGGACGCCATTGTGGCCGTGGGCGGCGGTGCGGTGACCGACCTTGCCGGATTTGTTGCGGCTACATGGCTGCGCGGAGTCAAGGTCATCCACATGCCCACCAGCCTGCTGGGTATGGTGGATGCCTCCGTTGGCGGCAAGACAGGCATCAACACTGCCGAAGGAAAGAACCTGGTGGGATCCTTCCATCCACCTGCGGCTGTACTGGCGGACCTCGATACCCTGAAGACTTTGCCCAAGAACGAGTTGATTTCCGGCATGGCAGAGGTCATTAAATGCGGCTTCATCGCCGATCCCGCCATCCTTGACCTTGTTGAAAAGAACACTGATGCTGTGATGGACCCGGAATCTGCCGTAGTTCGGGAGCTCATCGAGCGTGCCATCGCGGTCAAAGCCAACGTCGTCTCCCAGGACCTCAAGGAATCCGGCCTGCGCGAAATCCTGAACTATGGACACACCCTGGGCCATGCCATCGAGCTCGTGGAACGGTACTCCTGGCGCCACGGTGCGGCCGTTTCGGTTGGCATGATGTTCGCCGCTGAACTGTCGCGGAGCGTTGGACGACTCTCCGATGCCGATGCTGACCGGCACCGCACCATCCTAGAGAGCCTGGGCCTGCCCACCACGTACCGCAAGGACCGTTGGCAGGGCCTCCTGGACGGCATGCGCCGGGACAAGAAGTCCCGCGGCGACCTCCTCCGGTTCGTTGTCCTGGACGGCGTAGCCAAGCCCGGCATTCTGGATGTCCCTGACACCTCCCTGCTGTTTGCCGCCTACCAGGAGATTGCGTCATGATGACCGTCCTCAGAGAAGGCGTCAGCGATTGGCCAACCGCAGGGTTCCCGGGCGTGCGCATGAACCCGGATACCTTGCTGCCCGTCGTCGTCAACGAAGACGCACTGGAATCGGCCTTGGCGGCTTCGGAAGACCCTGCCGACCGCATCATGGCGCTGCTGCTGGAAAACCAGCCCAAGGAAGCGGCGGAATTGCTCGCCGAGGCCCGCTACAAGGATCCTGAATCTTTCAGGTTGCGGATTTTTGAAGCCGAAGTCCACCGGGCCACGAATCGCCTGGACCGTGCCATCCAACTGTTCCGCCAGTTGCTGCAGGAAGTCCAAGGCACCTCCAGGGAAGCGATCGTCCACCAATATTTGGGCCGTGCCTATTTCGTGAGTGGAAATGCGCTGGCAGCATCGGAAGAGTTCGCCAAGGCCCTGGACCTGAGGGTCGCCAAGGCTGCCGATGCCGCCCTGATTTACTCCTCCGCGGTGGCACTCCAGCGGGCCCGGGACGTGCTGGAACTCGCCTCCTGATCCAGGCTGGAACCAGGCGTAGGCAAGCCACTCCCCATTTGCCGGTAGAATGGTTCTTGGATTTTTGATAAATACGCGCTGGTGGGCCGTTTGGCATGCCGGCTTGGCATACACGGCTGGAAGCTAGAAACCTTAGCTAGAACCAGTGAGAGAAACCAGAGGATACGAGTGGCAACCACAAACGACATCAAGAACGGGACCGTACTGAAGCTCGAGGGCCAGCTCTGGAACATCATTGAGTTCCAGCACGTTAAGCCGGGCAAGGGTGGCGCTTTCGTTCGCACCAAGATGCGCAACGTTATGTCCGGCAAGGTGGTTGACAAGACCTTCAACGCCGGCCTGAAGATCGAGACCGCTACGGTTGACCGCCGTGACTACCAGTACCTGTACCAGGATGGCGAAGACTTTGTCTTCATGGACACCCAGGACTATGACCAAATTACCGTTTCCGGTGCCACGGTTGGCGATGCCACGAACTTCATGCTTGAGAACCAGATGGTGAACATCGCCATCCACGAAGGCACCCCGTTGTACATCGAGCTTCCCCCGAGCGTTGTCCTCGAAATCACCTACACCGAGCCGGGCCTCCAGGGCGACCGCTCCTCGGCAGGCACCAAGCCGGCAACCGTGGAAACCGGATACGAAATCCAGGTTCCGCTGTTCGTCGAGCAGGGCACCAAGGTCAAGGTAGACACCCGCGATGGCAGCTACCTGGGCCGGGTCAACGACTAGTGAGCGCACGCGGTAAAGCCCGTAGCAGGGCGCTCGAGGTACTTTTCGAGGCGGAGCAGCGCTCCGTATCGGCCTTTGATGCGCTAAAAGCGCGTCGGGAAAAGACGGATCTCGTCATTAACCCCTACACGGTGGAAATCGTTGAGGGTGTTGTCTCCATGCAGCCAACCATCGATGAGTTCCTGCAGACCTATGCCCAAGGTTGGACGCTGGAGCGGATGCCGTCGGTAGACCGCATCATCCTCCGCATTGGTGCTTGGGAACTTCTGTACAACGACGAAGTCCCTGACGGAGTGGCAGTCAGCGAAGCTGTGGCTCTCGCCAAGACGATGTCGACGGACGAATCTCCGGCCTTCATCAATGGTTTGCTCGGCCGGCTCCAGAAGCTCAAGCCGTCACTGCTCGCCTAGGCGTCGCTGGAGCTTTGTTCAGCAAGAGGACCCGCGTCCACAGGAAACTGTGGGGCGGGTCCTCTTCTGTTTGCGTCTCAGTTCAGCACTGCCGCCCGGAGCGCAGGGATCTCGCGAAGATGGTCAAGTTCGTCCCGCTGGTGGACGGGCACATCGCGCCCGCTGAGGACGCGTTGGCGCGTGAACGCCAAAGCCGTGGCACCCTTGATGAATGCCCGCATCTGGGCTGCGCGACCACGCGAGGCTGCCCACCGCATTGCCTGCCGCCTTCCTGGTGAGGTTGCCAGCATTTCAACTTCGGCAGGCGTGAACCATCCGGCCCTGGCATATTCGAGGAGCCGCTGGCGCGTGAGTTTCCCTTCGGCAATCCGGAGGAAAATGATGCCGAGAGCCGCGATCAGAAAGATCGGCACCTGCACCACGAAGTAGTCCAGCAGGAAGTCCTGGCCCATGCTGTTCCACCGGTTATGCAGGAACATGGCCGGCAGGAGGCCAATGATGAACGCCAGCACGGCATAGCCTGAATGCCACTTCCGGGCGGCAAATCCCATGATCAGCCCGGTTGTTCCCGTGAAAATGGCGTGCGCGAAGGGTGACATGACGCCACGCAGGATAAAAATCCGGACCAGGTCCGTGCCAGGCTCCGATGAAGACGCGATCTCACGGCCGAAGTAGAGGATGTTCTCAGTGAAGGCGAATCCGGCGGCGATCGTAAAAGCGAAGACCACGCCATCCACGGGACCATCGAAGTACTTCCGTGCGGCAAGGATGAGTACCAACAGGCCAAGCGATTTGGTGAATTCCTCCACGATCGGAGCTTGGACCGTGGCCATGAAATACGTGAACGCTTCCTCGCTGGTGGTCGGAGCTGCCAGGGCGAAGAGCGGCTGGATCAACAGTGTTCCAGCGATCGAGACCGCAGCTCCCCATGTGAAAGCGAACCAGAGAAGCCTGTTGGGCTCCGGCTCCCAACGGTCAATGAGCCGTACTGTAAGCAGCACCACAGACAGCGGTACCAGAGATGCGATGAACCCGATCACGAAGCCTGTGACACCGGTATTGCCCAGGAGGAACGGAACCACCAGGAGAAGGCTTCCGAAGACCAAAACGCTGCCTACCAGGAGCAGGGGGAGCGTACCCGGCGACCGGCGCGCCCGGGTTACTTCAGGAGCAGCCCAGGTCTGCGGCGGAAGGGTTCCCGGGTTGTCAGGGGCCGGTTGGTAGTTTCCGGGCTGCACGCGTCCGATCCACGTCGGATTAGCGGCCGGTTCCAAGTATGGCCGCGGGTAGGGTTGGTGCCCGCCCGGATTCCCAGGGTGGTTGGTGCTCATGGCCTAGAGCCTATTCCACAGCTTGGGCTGTGAGCTTTAACTCACCGCCCCGTCCGCTGTCCGGTGAGGCGGCAGGGCCCCGCTGTGGTAGTTTTGAAGGGCAAATATTCCTTTTTTAATTCCGTCCCGTGAGGCGGGGAAAGGGGAGACGAGCGAATGACTGAAGTCACTTCAGCGCAGGTTCCGTCGCGGGTTGTTCTCAACCAAGCGGACATCGACCGTGCGCTGACTCGTATCGCCCATGAGATCCTCGAAGCCAACAAAGGCTCCCAGGACTTGGTTCTATTGGGCATTCCCAGCCGCGGCTATCCATTGGCCGTGCGGCTCGCCAACAAGATCGCTGCAGCCGACCCAACGGTCAACGCAGAAACGATTGTTGGCCAACTCGATGTCACCATGTTCCGTGATGATCTCTCGCACCAGCCAACGCGTCCTCCGCACCACACGCGTCTGCCGTTGAGCGGCATCGACAACAAGGTTGTTGTCCTCATCGATGACGTCCTGTATTCCGGCCGCACCATCAGGGCAGCGCTTGATGCCTTGGTGGACCTTGGCCGTCCCCGGATTGTCCGCCTGGCAGTCCTGGTAGACAGGGGCCACCGCGAGCTTCCCATCCGTGCGGACCATGTAGGCAAGAACCTGCCCACCTCCTCCGCAGAAAAGGTCCGCGTCCACCTCGAGGAAATCGACTCCGTAAACGGCGTCCCAGTCAACGAAGTAGTTATCGAGGCCGGCAAGTGAAGCACCTCCTCTCCACTGAGAACCTCAGCGCCTTCGATGCCATCCGCGTCCTGGACACTGCCGAGGAAATGTCCGCAGTCGGTGACCGCGAGGTCAAGAAGCTCCCGGCACTTCGTGGCCGCACGGTAGTCAACCTCTTCTTCGAGGACTCCACGCGTACCCGGATCTCTTTTGAGGCCGCAGCCAAGCGGCTTTCAGCCGATGTCATCAACTTCGCCGCCAAAGGATCTTCGGTGTCCAAGGGCGAGTCCCTGAAAGACACTGCCCAGACACTGGCCGCCATGGGAGCTGATGCGGTTGTGATCCGTCACTGGGCTTCCGGTGCTCCGCATCGGCTGGCTGCCACGGACTGGATCGACGCCGCAGTGATCAACGCCGGCGACGGCACGCACGAACACCCTACGCAGGCCCTGTTGGACGCGTTTACCATGCGCCGCCACTGGTCGCAGCTCAATGGAAATAGATCCACTGGGGCTGACCTCAAAGGCATGCGCGTGGCGATTGTGGGGGATGTGCTGCACTCCCGTGTTGCCCGCTCCAACGTTTGGTTGTTGCGTACCCTGGGCGCCGAGGTGACGTTGGTTGCGCCACCTACGCTGTTGCCGATCGGCGTCGAGCACTGGCCCTGCAAGGTCAGCTACAACCTGGACGAAACTCTGGAAGCAGGCGTCGACGCGATGATGATGCTGCGCGTCCAGGGTGAGCGCATGCACGCCTCGTTCTTCCCCTCCACACGTGAGTATTCACGGCGTTGGGGTTTCGATGACGCCCGGCTTCGGGCACTGGATGACCTGGGCATGAAGGACACCATCATCATGCACCCTGGCCCCATGAACCGCGGCCTGGAAATATCCTCCGCCGCCGCCGACTCGCCGCGCTCAACTGTGCTTGCACAGGTGCGGAACGGTGTTTCAGTGCGCATGGCAGCCCTTTACCTGTTGCTCTCCGGGGATTCCCGCGAAGCAACCGCCACAACGGCAGTGACCACCCATGCTGTAAGCCAGCCCACCAAGGAGAGCAACTGATGGCCGAGAACACCTACCTGATCCGTGGGGCCGCCATTCTCGGCGGCGAAGCTGAAGACCTGTTGATCCGCGACGGCATCATTGCCGCCCGCGGCAAGGACCTCTCCGACGAGGACGCCACGGTCATCGACGGCAAGGGCCTCATTGCACTGCCCGGCATGGTGGACGTCCACACGCACTTGCGCGAGCCCGGCCGCGAAGACGCCGAAACGGTCGAGACCGGCACCCGCGCCGCAGCGTTGGGCGGCTTCACGGCTGTCCACGCCATGGCCAACAGCAACCCCGTGGCAGACACGGCAGGCGTGGTCGAGCAGGTCCACAGCCTGGGCCGCGCGTCCGGCTGGGTGGACGTGCGCCCCGTTGGGGCCGTAACGGTTGGCCTCGCCGGCGAGCAGCTCGCAGAGCTGGGTGCCATGGCGGACTCCCGTGCCCAGGTGCGTATGTTCTCCGACGACGGCATCTGCGTGCACGATCCCGTTCTAATGCGCCGCGCGCTGGAGTATGTGAAAGCGTTCGACGGCGTGGTGGCCCAGCACGCGCAGGAACCGCGCCTTACGGCCGGGGCACAGATGAACGAAGGCGCCGTTTCGGCAGTGCTCGGACTCACGGGCTGGCCTGCGGTCGCCGAAGAGAGCATCATTGCCCGCGACGTCCTGCTGACCCAGCACGTCGGTTCACGCCTGCACGTCTGCCACGTCTCCACTGCAGGATCCGTGGAAATCGTGCGCTGGGCCAAGGCCCGAGGCATCAACGTGACTGCCGAGGTCACCCCGCACCACCTGCTCCTCACGGACGAGCTGGTCCGCAGCTACGATCCCGTTTTCAAGGTGAACCCGCCGCTGCGCACGGACGCTGACGTTCAGGCGCTCCGCGAGGGCTTGGCAGACGGCACCATTGACGTCGTCGGCACGGACCACGCCCCCCACCCCAGCGAACACAAGGAATGCGAGTGGGCGCAGGCGGCAATGGGCATGACCGGCCTGGAAACGGCATTGTCCGTTGTCCAGGAGACCATGATCGAAACCGGCCTCATGACCTGGGCCGATTTCGCGAGGGTCACGTCGTTCACCCCCGCGGTCATTGGCCGCGTGGCTGACCAGGGCAGGCCGTTGGAAGAAGGCGAGCCGGCCAACGTCATCCTGGTGGACCCGGCTGCACGCTGGACGGTGGACCCCCATAAAATGGCTACCATGGGCCGCAATTCACCGTTCAAGGGCAAAGAGCTGCCCGGTTCCGTGGTGGCAACCTTCTTCAAGGGCCACCCCACGGTTCTCAACGGCAAGCTCAATACGCCGTACAGGTACGTCGAAAACTACCCCACCCCGGATTCCGCCGGGGCAGTCAGCGGTAGCTGATGAACAACCAGACTCTCACCGTGCTCATCACGGTGCCGTTGATCATCGTTGTCTTGATGATGATCTGGCTGGGGTGGCGGAGCCGCCTGAGGCGTCAAGCCGACGTCGAACGCCTCCCGGAGGTGCCGCAGCAACTGACGCCGGCCACGATCGTAGCCGAGGGCCAGTACGTTGCCACCACCACGGCAGGGGACTGGCTGGACCGGATTGCAGTGCAGGGCCTTGGGATCCGGACAAACGCGGAACTGAGTGTCCACGCCGAAGGCATCCTGTTCGACCGTTCAGGCGCCGGCCCGGTGTTCATCCCGCGCTCCGCAGTGGCTGACAGCCGCCAAGCCGCCGGAATGGCCGGGAAGTTCGTCGAGAAAGACGGACTCCTGGTCATCAGCTGGAAGCTGGGCGGCAGGGAACTGGATACCGGATTCCGGACCAGGCATGCAGCCGACAAAGAGCTCCTCCTCGAAGCCATCCAAGAATTGATCTCCGCAGCCCCTCAGGCAGATGCCGATAGTGGAAAGTAATAAAGTGACGGACAGTAAAGCAGCCACCACACCCGCCCCCTCAGCAGCAGTACTGGTGCTCGAAGACGGCCGCGTGTTCCGCGGCCGTAGCTACGGCGCCCAGGGAACGGCCCTCGGTGAGGCCGTCTTCGCCACCGGAATGACCGGCTATCAGGAGACCATCACCGATCCTTCTTACGCCCGCCAGCTTGTGGTGCAGACCGCACCCCATATCGGCAACACGGGCGTCAACAGCGAAGACGCTGAGTCCCGCCGCATCTGGGTCGCTGGCTACGTCGTTCGCGACGCCGCGCGCCGCCCTTCCAACTGGCGCTCGGAACGTTCCTTGGACGCCGAATTGGTAGAGCAGGGAATCGTTGGCATCCAGGGCGTTGACACCCGTGCCATCACCCGCCACCTCCGCGAACACAAGACCATGCGCGCAGGCATCTTCTCGGGCGAGGCTGCGCAGGCATCGGAGAAGGAGCTCCTGGACGCGGTCCTTGCAAGCGCCCCAATGGAAGGCGCAGCGCTGGCTGAAGAGGTCTCCATCGACGAGGCTTACGTCGTGGAGCCCAAGGACCACGGCTGGGAAGGAGAACCCCGGTTCTCCATTGCCGCCGTGGACCTCGGCATCAAAGCAATGACTCCGGTACGCTTCGCCGAGCGCGGCGTGCGTGTGCATGTCCTGCCGGCTACGTCCACGCTGGAGGACGTCAACGCGGTCAATCCGGACGGCTTCTTCATGTCCAACGGACCTGGCGATCCCGCTACCGCAGACCACCAGGTCTCACTGCTGCGCTCGGTGCTGGACGAGAAACTGCCCTACTTCGGGATCTGCTTCGGCAACCAGATCCTGGGCCGTGCGCTTGGCTTTGGAACCTACAAGCTCCGCTACGGTCACCGCGGCATCAACCAGCCCGTCATGGACCGCCGCACGGGCAAGGTTGAAATCACCTCGCAAAACCACGGCTTCGCCGTCGACGCACCGCTGAACGGCGCCACGGTGGCCCCTGAGGAGCGCTACGGCCGCGTGGAAGTCAGCCACGTCTCGTTGAACGACGACGTCGTGGAAGGCCTGGCGTGCCTGGACATCCCGGCGTTCTCGGTCCAGTACCACCCTGAAGCCGCTGCCGGCCCGCACGATGCCGCGTACCTCTTCGACCGCTTTATCGACCTCATGGCAGAAACGAAATCGGCCACAGCCGGCGCCGCCAACTCCACCGACTCCAAGACTGAGGACAAGAAGTAATGCCCAAACGTACAGATCTCAAGAGCGTCCTTGTCATCGGTTCCGGCCCGATCGTCATCGGCCAGGCGGCCGAGTTCGACTACTCCGGTACCCAGGCCCTTCGCGTCCTCAAGGAGGAGGGCCTGCGGGTCATCCTCGTGAACTCCAACCCGGCCACGATCATGACGGACCCCGAGTTTGCCGATGCCACCTACGTCGAGCCCATCACGCCCGAGGTTGTTGAGAAGATCATCGCCAAGGAACGTCCGGACGCCTTGCTGCCCACACTCGGTGGCCAGACCGCGTTGAACACGGCCATTGCGCTGGACAAGAACGGTGTTCTGGAGAAGTACAACGTCGAGCTCATCGGTGCGAACATCGCTGCCATTGAACTCGGCGAAGACCGTGAGAAGTTCAAGGGCGTCGTGGAGCGCTGTGGAGCCGAGTCGGCTCGCAGCCACATCATCCACACCATGGACGAGGCCTTCGCTGCGGCCGAAGACCTCGGCTACCCGATGGTCGTTCGCCCGTCCTTCACCATGGGTGGACTTGGCTCGGGCCTGGCGTACAACGAGGACGATCTCCGCAGGATCGTTGGCCAGGGCCTGCAGTACAGCCCCACCACAGAGGTCCTGCTCGAAGAGAGCATCCTCGGGTGGAAGGAATACGAGCTCGAGATGATGCGCGACAAGAACGACAACGTCGTTGTTGTTTGCTCCATCGAGAACTTCGATCCCGTAGGCGTCCACACCGGCGACTCCATCACTGTTGCCCCGGCCTTGACCCTTACGGACCGCGAGTACCAGAAGCTGCGCGATGTCTCCATCGCCGTCATCCGTGAAGTGGGCGTGGACACCGGTGGATGTAACATCCAGTTCGCCATCCACCCGGACACGGGGCGCGTTGTCGTGATCGAAATGAACCCGCGTGTTTCCCGGTCCTCCGCCCTTGCATCCAAGGCAACCGGTTTCGCCATTGCCAAGATCGCCACCAAGCTGTCCCTCGGCTACACCCTGGACGAGATCCCGAACGACATCACGCAGAAAACGCCGGCGTCGTTCGAGCCGACCCTGGACTACGTCGTGGTCAAGGTTCCGCGCTTCGCGTTCGAGAAGTTCCCGGCCGCGGACAACACGCTGACCACCACCATGAAGTCCGTTGGCGAAGCCATGGCCATGGGACGCAACTTCACCGAGGCCCTGCAGAAGGCCCTCCGCTCACTGGAGCAGAAGGGTTCCCAGCTGGACTTCAGCTCCGTGCCGGAGTACGAAGTGGCAGAACTGATCGAGAAGGCCAAGCGCCCCACTACGGACCGGCTGCACCAGGTACAGCGCGCCCTTCTGGGGGGCGCCAGCGTCGAAGACCTCTACGCTGCAACCAAGATCGATCCCTGGTTCCTGGACCAGCTCCAGCTGCTGAACGAAACCGCTCAGGAAATCCGTAAGGCTGGAGTGCTGACCGAGGACATGCTGCGCAACGCCAAGCGCCATGGTTTCTCGGACGAGCAGATCGGTGCCCTGACCCACAACAACGAGGCAGTTGTCCGCGGCGTCCGCCAGGCGCTGGGCATCCGTCCGGTCTACAAGACGGTGGACACCTGCGCTGCTGAGTTCGCCGCATACACGCCGTACCACTACTCGAGCTATGACGAGGAAGACGAAGTCGGCCTGCACGCCAAGCCGTCCGTGATCATCCTGGGTTCCGGGCCCAACCGCATCGGTCAAGGCATCGAGTTCGATTACTCCTGCGTTCACGCTTCCATGGCCCTTCGCAAGGCGGGGTATGAGACCGTCATGGTCAACTGCAACCCCGAGACCGTCTCCACGGACTACGATGTCTCCACCCGCCTGTACTTCGAACCGCTGACACTTGAGGACGTCCTTGAGGTCATCGCGGCCGAGGAACGTACTGGTGGAGTCATGGGTGTCTTCGTCCAGCTGGGCGGTCAGACCCCGCTTAAGCTCGCACAGCAGCTTGCCGACGCTGGCGTGCCGATCCTGGGCACCTCGCCTGAAGCAATTGACCTCGCAGAGCACCGTGGCGCGTTCGCCCGCGTCCTGGACGAGGCCGGCCTGACCTCTCCGAAGAACGGCACGGCTGTGTCCTTTGAGGATGCCAAGAAGATCGCCGACGAAATCGGGTACCCGGTCCTGGTCCGTCCGTCCTACGTCCTGGGCGGCCGCGGCATGGAGATTGTCTACGACGAAGCCAACCTGTCCCGATACATCGCCAACGCCACGGAAATCACCCCGGACCACCCGGTGCTGATCGACCGGTTCCTCGAAGACGCCGTCGAAATTGACGTCGACGCCCTCTTCGACGGCACCGACATGTACCTCGGTGGCATCATGGAGCACATTGAAGAGGCCGGCATCCACTCCGGAGACTCTGCTTGCGTCCTCCCTCCGATCACGCTCGGCAACAACGTGATCGAGCGCGTGCGCACAGCCACACGCGCCATTGCCGAAGGCGTTGGCGTGCGCGGCCTCATCAACATCCAGTTCGCGCTGGCCTCTGACGTTCTCTACGTCCTGGAAGCCAACCCGCGTGCCTCCCGCACGGTGCCGTTCGTTTCCAAAGCGACCGGCGTGCAGATGGCGAAGGCCGCGGCGCTGATCGGTACTGGTGTCACCATCAACCAGCTCCGCAGCGCTTACAAGATGCTGCCGGAAACCGGTGACGGATCCACCCTGCCCCTGGATGCCCCGGTCGCCGTCAAGGAAGCCGTACTGCCGTTCAGCCGCTTCCGGACCCCCGAGGGCAAGGTTGTCGATTCCCTGCTCGGCCCGGAAATGCGTTCCACTGGTGAAGTGATGGGTATCGACAAGCACTTCGACACCGCCTTCGCCAAGAGCCAGGCAGCCGCCAACAACGCACTTCCCACCGAAGGCAAGATCTTCGTCTCCGTGGCCAACCGGGACAAGCGCTCGGTGATCATGGGTGTCAAGCGCCTCTCGGACCTCGGTTTCGAGATTGTCTCCACGGGTGGCACGGCAGACGTGCTTCGCCGCAACGGCATCCAGGCCACTCCGGTCCGCAAGGTAGCCGAGGGCAGCAGTGCTGAAGGTGAAGGGACCATCGCAGACCTCGTCATTGCCGGCGAGATCGACATGGTGTTCAACACCCCGTCCGGCGGGGAAGCCCGCAGCGACGGTTACGAACTGCGCGCAGCCGCTACATCCATCGGCATTCCCTGCATCACCACGGTGGCTGAATTCAACGCAGCCGTGCAGGCAATCGAGGCACTGCGCACCTACGAATGGTCGGTCACCAGCTTGCAGGAGCACGCAGCCAACCTGAGCGCATCACAGGCCGCCGTCAATGCCTGACTCTCTTGAGGCGAACAAGGCCCAGGACGCACAGCAGCCGGTCCGGGAGTCCTTTGGCTCCCGGCTGGCCGCCGCGATGGCCGCCCGTGGTCCGCTTTGCGTCGGAATCGATCCCCACCCGCAGCTGCTGGCTAGCTGGGGACTGAACGACGACGTCGCCGGGCTGGAACGTTTTTCGCTCAGCGTGGTGGAGGCCGTGGCTTCCCTCGCTGCCGCAGTGAAGCCGCAAGTGGCACTGTACGAACGTCACGGCTCTGCGGGCATGGCTGTCCTGGAGCGAACGTTGGCCGCAGCTGCTGATGCGGATGTGCTCAGCATCGCTGACGCCAAGAGGGGTGATATTGGTTCCACCATGGCCGCGTACGCAGATGCGTGGTTACGCGACGGTTCGGCCCTGGCAGCGGACTCAGTGACCCTGAGTCCATACTTGGGCTTTGAGTCCTTGCGTCCGGCCCTGGATCTCGCTGCGCAGAATGGCAGGGGAGTGTTCGTTCTGGCGTTGACCTCCAATCCTGAAGGAAAATCTGTCCAGCACGTCGGCGGAAGCAATTCCGTCGCCCGGGGGATCGTCGATGCGGCTGCAGCCGAGAACCAGCGGTACGGGGGAGTCCTGGGTTCAGTAGGACTTGTTGTCGGCGCCACCATTGGTTCTGCGCTTGAGGATCTGGATATTGATCTCGGCCCGGTCCGCGGAGCGATCCTGGCCCCGGGCCTGGGTGCTCAGGGTGCCACTCCTGCTGACCTCCGGGCCACTTTCGGGGCCGCTTATCCCACGGTGCTTGCCACCTCAAGCCGTGGCATCCTGGCCGCCGGTCCTACGACGGCAGCGCTGCGGGCAGCTACCCAGGAAACGCTGGACGGCCTGCGGGCGGAATGATGCCGGCAGGCCGTTGCGCAACCCGGCGCCTCCCGGTAGGTTCAGGATCAGTTCGCGTGACGTGAATCACAAATCCGATCCGACAGGGGTTTGGCCGTGGGTTTGAAAGAGCTGACACCGCAGGAGCGTTCCGACGCTTTGGATAAGGCTGCAAAGGCGCGCGCTGTTCGCGCCGCAGCCAAAGAGCGGCTCAAACGTGGCGAAGTGAGCATCGCTGAGCTGATCTCTTCAGGCACCACGGACGAAGCCATTGCGCGCATGCGCGTGGTGGAGTTGCTGGAAGCGCTCCCAGGCATAGGACCTGTACGTGCGGCCGGGATCATGGCGGACATAGGCATCGCTGGTTCCCGGCGCATCAGGGGCTTGGGAATTCACCAGGCCCGGGCGCTGGTAGATTTTATGGATACCCAGCAAAGCGTTTGACGCATCTCCCCGAAGGAATCCGTGAGCAAGAAACCTGGACTGACTGTCCTCGCAGGCCCAACTGCTGTTGGCAAGGGAACCGTATCCACCTACATCAGGGACAACTATCCAGAGGTTTGGCTTTCCGTCTCGGCCACCACCCGCCCTGCGCGTCCAGGTGAGAAGGACGGGGTTCACTACTTCTTCAAATCCGCCGAAGAGTTTGACTCTCTGGTGGCTGATGGCGAACTCCTGGAGTGGGCAGTGGTCCACGGACAGAACCGGTACGGCACGCTCCGGAGTACTGTGAATGATGCTATTGCGGAGGGGAAATCGGTACTGCTCGAGATCGACCTCCAAGGCGCACGCCAGGTAAAAGCTGCCGTGCCGGATGCCAAGTTCGTCTTCCTGGCCCCGCCCAGCTGGGAAGAAATGGTGCGTCGGCTTGTGGGTCGCGGCACCGAAACTGCCGAGGAACAGCAGCGCAGGCTGGAAACCGCTAAACTGGAACTTGCTGCTGAACCGGAGTTTGACCACACCGTCATCAATGACGACGTTCGCCGGGCAGCGGACGAGCTTGTTTCACTCATGGGGCTAACCCCGCACGAGCGCTAAGCGCTTGCACTTGTCGGCCCGCTAGAATTTGGAGATTTCGTGTCCACGAACCTTGAAGGCATCATCAACCCGCCGATCGATTCGCTGCTTGAGGCTGCCGATTCCAAGTACGGCCTGGTGATCTTCGGCGCCAAGCGTGCCCGCCAGATCAACGCCTACTACGCCCAGCTGCACGAGGGCCTCTTCGAGTATGTCGGTCCGTTGGTAGACACCAAGCTGAACGAGAAGTCGCTCTCGATCGCCCTTCGCGAGATCAACGAAGGCCTGCTGGTTTCCACGCCGATCGAGCCCGCAGAATAACAACTGACTGCCTGTTGACGGAGGTCACGTGCGCATAGTCCTCGGAGTCGGGGGAGGGATCGCAGCCTACAAGGTTGCATCGCTCCTCCGGCTTTTTACTGAAGCCGGGCACCAAGTGACGGTGATCCCAACGGAAGCAGCCACCCGTTTTGTCGGCGTGGCTACATGGGAGGCGCTCTCCGGGAATCCGGTCAGCAACAGCGTCTTTGACGATGTCGAGAAAGTCAACCACGTCCGGCTGGGCCACGAGGCTGACTTGATCGTCGTCGCACCTGCTACCGCGGATCTCCTTGCGAAAGCAGCCACGGGCCAAGCCGGTGACCTCCTGACCAACACTCTGCTCATGGCCCACGGGCCGGTGCTCTTTGCTCCGGCGATGCACACGGAAATGTGGCAGCACGCGGCAACCCAGGCCAATGTGGAAACCTTGCGGAGTCGTGGCGTAACAGTCCTGGAGCCTGCCAGTGGCCGCCTGACAGGAGCCGATTCAGGCCCCGGCCGTTTGCCCGAACCCGAAGCAATCTTCACCGCTGCCATGGCGTTGGCCGAGGCCGCCACGGAAGTGGACGCGCCCGAGGCTGTACCCGCGGCACATGCTTCCCTCGCTGGCCGTACGGTGACGATTTCGGCGGGCGGTACCAGGGAAGCGTTGGACCCCGTGCGTTTCCTCGGTAACCGGTCGTCGGGAAAGCAGGGCGCGGCATTGGCTGCGGCTGCGTTGGCTGCCGGTGCCACCGTCCGTTTCATTGCCGCACATATGGACGTCGAGCCGCCTGCCGGCGTCGAGCTCGTCCGCGTTGAATCAGCCCTGGAACTGCGCGAGGCGGCGATGAAAGCGGCGGTCGATTCCGACGTCGTCATCATGGCCGCCGCTGTGGCAGATTTCCGGCCGGCTGAGGTTTCCGACACCAAGATCAAAAAGGTCGACGGCGAGGACGCGCCGTTGGTGCGCCTGGTTCGAAACCCGGACATCCTGCATGAGCTGGTCGAACGGCGCAACGCCGAGGGTGGCCGCCAACTGATCGTGGGTTTTGCGGCCGAAACGGGCGATGCCCAAGGCGATGTGTTGGAGCATGCCACTGCCAAACTCAAGCGCAAGGGCTGCGACCTCCTGGTGGTCAACCACGTGGGGGTGGGTCGTGTCTTCGGCCAGGACGATAACTCGGTGGTGATCCTTTCCGGGCACGGCGCCGAACCGCAGTCTGCGTCCGGATCCAAGTCTGATGTCGCCGCGGCCGTTGTAGATCGGGTGGGCGCCGAATTGACCAGGGTTTTTCCGGCCCCGTAACGCCCAGGGGCGTGGCCTCCGCCCCGAAATTCTTAGCATAGGGACACACGGCAGATGCCGCCGCCCCGCAACACAGTAAGGTGGTCGAGTGACTTTACCGCTGCACCATGAACACCATGGCACCCCGTCCAAGCTCCGGCTCTTCACTTCAGAGTCGGTCACTGAAGGGCACCCGGACAAGATCTGCGACCAAATCAGCGACGCCATCCTGGATGCGTTGCTGGCTGCCGATCCTGAGTCCCGCGTTGCAGTCGAGACCATGGCCACCACTGGCCTGGTGCACGTGGCCGGTGAGGTAACCACTGACGCCTACGTCGAGATACCGCAGATTGTCCGGGAGACTATTCTTGGCATCGGCTACGATTCTTCAGCCAATGGTTTCGACGGTGCCCGCTGCGGCGTCTCAGTCTCGATCGGGCAGCAGTCCAACGATATCGCCGGGGGCGTCTTCAACTCGCTGGAAGCGCGCGAAGGACGCCAGGAGGACGACTACGATCTCCAAGGCGCGGGCGATCAGGGCATCATGTTCGGTTATGCAAGCGATGAGACCGCTTCGTACATGCCAACACCCATCTGGCTTGCCCACCGTTTGTCCGAGCGGCTCACGGAAGTTCGCAAGAGCGGCGAACTTGCCTATCTTCGTCCTGACGGCAAAACCCAGGTAACGGTAGGGTACGACGGCGACCGCCCGGTTTCGGTTGAAACGGTGGTGATTTCCAGCCAGCACGCTGAAGAAGCAAGCCTGGACCAACTGCGCGCCGATCTCGCCAGCCACGTCATCGATCCCGTTCTGGCAACATCCAATCTGGATATCTCCCACGTGGCCAATATCCTGAACCCCGCGGGGGCCTTTGTGATTGGTGGCCCGGTTGGCGATGCGGGCCTGACCGGTCGAAAGATTATCGTCGATACCTACGGCGGATTCTCCCGGCACGGCGGAGGAGCCTTCTCCGGCAAGGACCCGTCCAAGGTTGATCGCTCGGCTGCATACGCCATGCGCTGGGTTGCCAAGAACGTTGTCGCGGCAGGGCTGGCAAAGCGCGCGGAGATCCAGATTGCCTACGCCATTGGCCAGGCACGTCCGGTGGGAACCTACGTGGAGACTTTCGGTACGGAGACCGTTGACCCGGCCCGCATCAGCGAGGCCATCAACGAGCTCTTCGATCTCCGTCCCCGCGCCATCATCGACGCTTTGGACCTCAAGCGTCCCATTTACACGAAGACTGCGGCGCACGGCCATTTCGGCCGCGACGAGCCCGACTTCACGTGGGAGCGTCTGGACCGCGTGGCGGACCTGAAGGAATTCTTCAACGCCTGATCTCCTCGATGATCGGCCGGTGCCGGCCCTGGGTTTACTGCTTTGTCGGTGGTCCATGATTGGCTGGAGCCAGAGAGATGCCCGCAGTGGGTTTCCCCACTGCGGGCATCCTTTGTTTAGCCTGCGCGGGAAGCCCCGTGACAAAGAGTTGGAGGTAGAGAGCATGGCGGGAAATGAAGCCCAGCCCTCCCTGCTTCAACCTTCTTTGCTTCAAGGATTCCCGGACAAGGCTCCTGTCAGCGGACCTCCGCTGGCGGCAGAGAATCCGGTGGCCCGTGTGGTGCTGGAATCCTCCCTGCCCCACTTGGACAGGCCCTTTGATTACAGCGTGCCCGCTGAGTTGGCTGATTCCGCCGTTCCCGGAGTCCGCGTGAAAGTGAAGTTCAACGGACAGGAGCTTAACGGGTATGTGCTGGCACGCGCCGACACTTCGGATGCCGGCCACGCGCTCACTGCGCTTCACAAGGTGGTCTCGCCGTTGCCGGTCCTTACTCCAGAGATCGCGGAGTTGGCTGGAACGGTAGCTGCGCGTTACGCCGGAACCTTGAGCGACGTCCTGCGTACCGCCGTTCCCCCACGGGTTGCCAAAGTGGAGAAAGAGTTGCTGTCTGGCGAAGCAGGGCACGGGCAAGAACCGCAGACCCCAGCAAACGTGCCGGACGCCCATGCTTGGGGCTCCTACTCCAACGGTGCGCCATACCTGCATCACCTGGCCGGTGGGGGTTCTCCCAAGGCCGTCCTCACCGCGTTGCAGGGATTCGGCCCCGACGGTTGGCCTTCGCTGGTTGCCTCCGCTGTGGCGTCAGTCCGGGCTTCCGGCCGTGGTGCAGTGGTTGTCGTCCCGGATTACAGGGACCTTGGACAGCTGGAGGCGGCACTGGCAAAAGTCCTCCCAGCCGGTGACGTTGCACGGCTGGCGGCTGATGACGGTCAAACGCCCCGCTACAGAAATTTCCTCCGGGTCCTGAGTGGAGAGGCTCGCGTGGCCATCGGCACGCGGTCCGCCGCTTATGCGCCGGTCCGGGAGTTGGGCCTCGTGGTCTGCTGGGACGACGGCGACGACCTCCATATCGATCAGCGCGCTCCCTATGCGCACACTCGGGAAGTCCTGCTCCTGCGGGCCGAGCAGGAGAACGCAGCCTGCCTGATGGCATCCCATAGTCGCAGCACCGAGCTCCAGCGCCTGGTTGAAATGCAGTGGGCTGTGCCGATCGAAGCGCCCCGAACCGTCATTCGCTCCACGGTGCCGCGTGTACTCAACACCGCTGACAGCTTTGAGCAGGAACGCGATCCGCTGGCCCGGATTGCACGTTTGCCCGGAGCGGCGTGGCGCGCGGCGAAGGAAGGCCTCGAACATGGCCCGGTCCTGGTGCAAGTTGCACGCGCCGGCTATGCACCCTCCTTGGTGTGCGAAACGTGCCGGGAGCTGGCCCGCTGCAACGCTTGCCAAGGACCTTTGGCCATCTCCAGCAGTTCCGCCCTGCCGATATGCCGCTGGTGCTCCACGCCGGCGCCGCAGTGGCGCTGTAACCATTGCAACGGCACCCACTTGCGCCGGGGCGCGACTGGAGCCGTGCGAACGGCAGAGGAACTAGGGCGGGCTTTTCCCGGAAAGACGGTGATCACCTCTTCCGGGGAGAACATCAAAGCCACGGTGCCAGACGCTCCGGCGCTGGTGGTGGCTACGGTGGGTGCCGAACCCGTGGCTCCCCAGGGATACGCTGCGGCGCTGCTCCTGGACGGCAATTCACTGCTCCGCCGGGAGAACCTCCGGGCCGGTGAGGACACCGTCCGGCGGTGGTTCAACGCTGCGGCGCTGGTGCGACCCTCCAACCAGGGGGGACTGGTAGTCATCACGGCGGACGACACAACTGCCACCGGAGCGCTGCTGCGCTGGGACGCACCAGGCTACGCGTCGCGTGAATTGGCACTGCGGAAGGAGCTTCAGCTTCCCCCGGCAGTGCGAGTGGCTTCCGTGACCGGGCCAAGGGCCGACGTCGCGCATTTTTCCGATGCTTTCGAGGCAGGCGCCAAACTGAGGTCCGGTACAAAGCTTCGCTTCGCCGGTCCAGCGCCCGTTCAGTTGGCCTCCAGCGGTCCCCAAGGCTCTGCAGGCGAGGCCGAGGCAGATGTCCGCATTCTGTATTTCATTCCTTATGCCGATGCCGCGGACGCCACTCGTGCCATGCGTGCCGTCAAAGCAGCGAATGCGGCAAAGCGTACAGGCGGCCCGGTTCAGCTACGGCTGGATGGCGTGGACGTCCTCTAGCCTTTGGCCACCCGTTGAGGGCTGCCACACCTAGCGCTTGCGAAGCGCAACCACCTCTTCTGCGGCAGCCAGCAGTTGCCGGGCGGATTCGTCCCAGTTGAAGTCTCCAGCACGTTCAACGGACCTGCGCGAACGTTCCTGCCACAACCTGTCATCGCCCAAGGCCGTGACGGCTGCAGCGAAGTCCGTGGGCGACTCGGGATCAACGTAGCTGACGGCGTCGCCGCCTACTTCCCGGAAGATCGGGATGTCGCTGGCGATGACAGGGGTTCCAAGCGACATCGCTTCCACCAACGGCAAACCATATCCCTCGGCCCGGGACAAGCTGATGAGTGCCGTTGCCCTGGTCAGGAGCCCCTCATACTCGGCGTCGGTCACACCGTTGTGGAACTGGACCTTTGCCCCATGGGGGACCAAGGCTTCGAGTTCTGCCCGGCGCTGGGGCGTGATGCGGCTCAGCAAGTGCAGTGTGTACTCCGGCAGGCCGGCCATTCCCCGAATCATGGTTTCCACGTTCTTGTACGGCATGAAAGAACCCATGTACAGCAGGGTTTTATCGGCCCCGGCCGCAGGATCGCGGGGCGTTTGACCGGGCTGCGGGGCATTGCCCACGATTCGCACCGGACGGCGGGTCAAAGTGAACTTCGCCATCAAGGCCTCTGTGGTCCTGCTGATGGTTGCCACGATGTCGGCCCGGTTCAGGAGTACGCGCTGGGGCCAGTACGCCTTATGGTAAAGCCGCCACAGGAAGCGCACTGGAGCTGGAAGGAACCCCGGGGGAGCGGGGTGTTCGTAGTAGATGAGGTCGTGAAGCGTAAGGATCAGGCCGTACTTCCGGCCCAGGGTGCCCATGGTCTGCATCGGGCACACTACGACGTCGGCGCCCAGCGGGTTGACTTTACGGGCCACGAACAGCTCAAGCGGGGATAACGGGCTGTTGATCATCACATAGGGGACGTCCGGAAGCAATGCGAGTTGGCGTTTGTCGTTGATGAGCATGGTGACATCCGCGATTTTGGATGTTGCTGCAATGAGGCTTGAACCGTAGCGGCTGATGCCATCGTGGTGGTCCGTCTTGGTGAAGCGGGCGTCGATGACAATTTTCACGCGGGGTGTTCCTCCAGGAATGTGCGGATAGCTGCGGCAGCCGGGGCCGGAGTCTCGTAATGGATCAAATGCCCGACGTCGGGAATCACTTCCAGCGTGGCCTCCGGAAGGCGCTCCATCAGTTTGTGCTGGTTGGGCAACGTGGCGATCTCGTCTTTTTCGCCGGCGATCAGCAGTACGGGGAGCCGTAGCTCCTCGGCGACGTCTGCCACAGTGCCCGACACGGATGCCTTGAAGGATTCGAGCAAGCTCCTCCGGTCCGCGAAAGCGCTGAAGTAGGCATCGTGCTGGCCGTGGATGAAGCGTCGCAGGTTTTTGTCTTTGGTCTTGGCCATGGTGATACTCATGACCCGGACGATGGCACGGTTGCGCAGGAGGGCAAGTCCAAAGCGCTTGGGGAGCTTGGCGGATACCTGGTAGTAGAACACCGCTAGCTTGGTCATGATCCCTTTGGGACCTTCCAACGCGGGCGCGGCGATGGGGTTGATCAGGATCAGCGGATAAATGGTACCGGGATTCCGGGCCGCAAAATGGCTGGCGACGATGGAGCCAAACGAGTGGCCGAGAAGCACTGTTTTGGGGCCCAGGTCCAGGGCAGCCATGAAACCGGAGATGAAATGGCCGTAGCGCTCGACGCTGTGTTGGCCGTCAAGGAAGGGTTCTGAACTGCCAAACGCCGGGAGGTCCGGCATGATGATCCGCATGTCCGGAAGCTGGTCCGCTACCCGGAGCAATCCATGGTGGTCACCCCGAAAACCGTGAATGACCAAGATGGTACGCGTATGTTGGGTGGGTTTGACGGGTTCGTACGTCCAATACGCTACATTGCTGCCGTCGACGTCTACATCGGAGGCGATGGTCCGCCCTGGCAGGGAGGTGCTAAAGAATTCAACAGGGGCCTCTGCACCTTCAGGGGTGTGCGCGGTGTCCACTTTTTCCATTCGGCCGTTCCTAGTTCACGTTGTCCGGGTGCGAGCCCGTGCGGTGGTGGCGTTCAAGAGCGGCCATGCCGTCCATATCTGCCGCCTCCAGTTCGAAGTCGAAAACGGCAAAGTTCTCCTTGATCCGCCCAGCGGAGCTGGCTTTCGGAATGACGAGGTTTCCGAGCTGGAGATGCCACCGGAGGATGATTTGGGCCGGTGTCCTGCCGTACTTTTCAGCCAAATCCACGATCGCGGGGTCGGCAAGGACCTGTCCCCGGCCCAGCGGGCTCCATGCTTCGGTACGGATCCCAAGTTGTTCGTGAAGTGTCCGAAGCCTGGGCTGCTGAAGCCAGGGGTGCAGCTCGATCTGATTGACGGCCGGAACCACTTCGGCTTTCTGCATGAGTTCTTCCAAGTGCCCCGGCTGGAAATTCGAGACCCCGATGGCCCGCACTTTGCCTTCCCGGTACAGGGTCTCCATGGCTTTATAGGTCTCTACGAACAGTCCTCGGCCGGCACAAGGCCAGTGGATGAGGTAAAGGTCCACGTAGTCCAGTCCAAGGTTGGCCATGGATGAATCGAAGGCACGGAGCGTGGAGTCGTAGCCGTGGTCGTCATTCCAGACCTTGGTGGTGACAAACACGTCTTCCCTGGCCAACGCGTGCACGGATTCTCCGGACCCACCCGTGCCGAGGTTTGCCTCGTTGGCATCTCCGATCGCACCACCGATTGCGCGCCCTACGCCCACTTCATTTCGGTACATGGCCGCGGTATCGAAGCGCCGGTACCCTTCGCCGAGGGCAGTGCTCACCAAAGCCTCAGCTTCTTTTGGCGGCACTTTATAGAGTCCGAATCCCAAGCGGTCAATCATCACGCCATTGTTCAAGGTCAGCCGGGCCGGGAATCTCATATCAACGACTCTACCCATTTCGCGGCGGAATGCCTCAGGACTGGCCACTGAAACTCACCAAGCGGCGCGCCGAGGCTTCATCGAGGATGAGATCCGTGGCAAGCCCTGCTGCCAAGGCGCCCTGCAGGCCGTTGATTTTGGAGGCGCCGGACACGACGCAAATCCGGCGCCGCACCTGCCGTAGCTGTTCATGGCTTGGGCCAGTGGACCGTTCGTTCAGGGTAATGCCGTCAGATGATCCATCACTGCGGAAGAAGACGGTGGCAACGTCGCCCACCACGTCGTCGGCAGCCAACATGCTGAGGTCTTGTTCGTCGAGGTATCCGCCGGCGTACACATGGCTTGGATAGTCCGAATCAACGGATCCAACGCCGAAAATAGCGATGCTCATGCGCGCCTGCAGATCCAGGATGCGTTGAACGCTGCGCTCATTCCACATGGCCGTCTTGGTAGCGGCGTGATCGAAAAACGCTGGGACGGGAAATTGTTCCACCCGCGCTCCGTAGGCGCTGCCAAAGCGTCGCATGATGTCGCTCGCGTAGGTGATGCCTGTTGTCTGCATGTTCCCGGCGCCATTGAGTTGGACCACGATCGTGTCATGCGTGACTTTTCGGGTCAGGTGCCGGCTCACGGCGCTGAGTGTGGCGCCCCAGGCAATGCCGATGATGGCATTGGAATCCACCAGGGGTCCTATGGTCCGCGCTGCCTGCATGGCCACGCGGTCAAGCGTTTCCGCCTCGTTCAAGGTGTCCAGCACCGGCACCACGTGGACGTCCACCTTGAATTTGTTGCGAATTTGGCTCTCCAACTCGGGAGCGGTGTCAAAAGGGCTGCGGATCTGGACCTGGACCAGACCTGTTTCCCGGGCGGAAGACAGGAGCCTGGAGACCGTAGAGCGTGAGGTCCTGAGCTCCCGCGCGATCGCATCCATGGTGAGGTCCTGCAGGTAGTACATCTGTGCGGCCCGGAGGGCATCCGAGTGACGTGAGCGTCCCATCTCATTTCCTTACTGCACGTTTGTGCAAATAGCTTGACTCCATTTTCCACCTTCGCCAGATTAGTGGTGAAAGGTGCAGCGACGGTCCAACGCCGCGCACAAACCAAGCCCAAGGGAGCAGTTTTGGGACACAACAGGATTTCCGGTACCTCCTCTGATGCGCATCGGCGTGAATCTGTTACCGCCCTGCGGGAGCGGCCTTCGGCGAAGGTGCTCATCATCGGTGGCGGTATCAACGGCGTAGGAACCTTCCGGGACCTTGCCCTGCAGGGCATTGATGTTGCCCTCGTGGAGCGTGGGGACTATTGCCAAGGCGCCAGCGGTGCATCGTCGCACATGATCCATGGCGGCATCCGATACCTGGAGAACGGTGAGTTCCGCCTTGTTCAGGAATCAGTGGTGGAGCGCAACAGGCTCCTGCGGATCGCCCCGCACTACGTCAAGCCGCTACAAACCACCATTCCCATCTTCAGCACCTTCTCGGGCGTCCTGTCCGCTCCCATGCGTTTCCTGACCCACAAGCAGGGCAAGCCGAAGGAACGGGGCGCCTTCCTCATCAAGCTCGGCCTGAGCATGTACGACTTCTTCTCCCGTGACGGTGGGAGCGTCCCCCGGCACCAGTTCCGCGGCAAGGACAAGGCTTTGGCTGAGCTACCCAAGCTGCATCCTGGAATCAAATACGCGGCAACCTACTTTGACGCGTCCGTGCACAACCCTGAGCGGCTCACCCTGGACGTGCTGCAGGATGGCGAGAAGGCGGGGCGCGGTGGTGGACTGCCGGGCGGGACGGCCCGTGCCAGCAACTACGTGTCACTGGTTTCCATGGGTACAGACGGAGTGCGGCTCCGTGACGAATTGAGCGGCAAGGAGTTCGACTTCCAGGCCGACGTCATCGTTAACACCACTGGCGCGTGGGTTGACCTGACCAACCAGGCCATGGGAGCCGCCAGCCAGTTCATGGGCGGCACCAAGGGTTCGCACATCGTGCTGGACCACCCGGAACTGCTGGCCGCCTGCAATGGCCGCGAGATCTTCTTCGAACACACAGATGGCCGCATCGTCCTTATTTACCCGATGGGGGACCGGGTGTTGGTGGGCACCACGGACGTTGACGCCGACATGTCGGAAGACGCCGTCTGCACCGAATCCGAAATCGACTACTTCTTCGACCTGATCGGCCACGTCTTCCCCACCATCAAGGTGGACCGTGGCCAGATCGTGTACAGCTTCGCTGGTGTCCGCCCCCTGCCGCGCCACGACGCCACGCAGCCTGGATTCGTCTCACGGGATTACAGGATCGAACGCAGCGTCCGATCCCGTGAGGGTGCCATGGCTACGCCAGGCGGCAAGGGCGTCGTCGTACTCAGCTTGGTGGGTGGCAAATGGACCACCTTCCGGGCGCTTGCCGAACACATGACCAACGACGTTCTCCGCGAATTGGGCCAGGAACGGAAGGTTTCGACGGCGAAACTCGCCATCGGCGGTGGCGCCGGCTTCCCTGCCACGGAACAAGGCGAACAGGAGTGGATCAAGAAGCACATGGGGCCGGGGCTGGACGCCGATCGCGTGGCTGGTCTCCTGACCCGGTATGGGACACGGGCAGAAGCAGTCATCGATTACCTGAACGCCGGACATGACCAGGCACTTCGGTCCACCCGGGAACTCAGTGTTCGTGAACTGGCTTTCATGGCTGAGCACGAGCAGATCGGACATCTGGTGGATGTCCTCATTCGGCGGACCTCGCTCGCGTTCCGCGGCCTGGTGACCGGCGAGTTGCTGAATGAAATCGCCGCAGCGTTGGCTGAACCGCTCGGTTGGGATGCCACCGTCCGTGAGGCAGAAATCCGCCACGCCCAGGAAGTCCTGCAGAGGTTCCACAAGGTTGACGTGCACAGTCTCGTAGCCTGAGGCCGACTGCACAAAATGCTTTACCGTCCCACTCTGCTGCAGGGACGGAAACGGGGTAGGTGGGCCCTTTGGGGCCTCACCACACCGGGATGGTTGCGGAAAACGGAACTATCCCCACAGCCTCTTCAACCCGCGAGGAGGCTGACAACAGAAAAATGAGGAGTCAAAGATGTCTCTTGGAATAGTTTTCCTTTCCGAAGTATTCGGAACCATGATGCTGACCCTGCTGGGTTGTGGCGTCGTGGCAAACGTTGCGCTCAAAGGCACCAAGGGCAACAACGGTGGTTTCTTGATGGTGACGTGGGGCTGGGGTATTGCGGTCTTCGCGGGCGTTTTCGTGGCCGCAAAGTCCGGTGCGCACCTGAACCCTGCTGTTACCCTGGGCCTGCTTGTTAAGGGAAGCAAGGAATACGCGCCCGATGTCAGCGTGGACTTCGCCTCCACGCTGACGTACTTCGGCGGCGAACTGCTCGGCGCTTTCCTGGGCGCCGTTGTCTGCTGGCTCGCGTACAAGCAGCACTTCGATGAAGAGCCCCTGGCAGCCAACAAGCTGGGAACGTTCTCCACAGGCCCGGCCATCCGTTCAACCCCATGGAACCTCATCACCGAGATCATCGGCACGTTCGTTCTGGTCTTCGTCATCCTGACCCTCGGCGGCACTCCCTCGGGACTGGGCCCGTTGGCGGTAGCGCTGCTCGTGGTCGGTATCGGTGTCTCCATCGGCGGCCCCACGGGTTACGCCATCAACCCGGCACGTGACCTCGGACCCCGCATCGCGCACGCCGTGCTTCCCATCAAGGGCAAGGGTTCCAGTGACTGGGCCTACTCGTGGATCCCTGTCGTCGGGCCCCTGGTCGGCGGTACGCTGGCAGGCCTCATGGCCAACATCGTTCCAGGGATCATGCCGTCCGTCGCCGGCTAGCTCCACACCTCTGAAGCGGGCAATCCGCCCTACCCGATCAAAAACCGCAGATAACCACTGAGACAAGGACGTCACCATGAATCAATACGTCATCGCCATCGACCAGGGCACCACCAGCTCCCGCGCCATCGTCTTTGACCACACGGGCAACATTGTGTCAACGGGACAGATGGAACACGAGCAGATTTTCCCGCAGGCAGGTTGGGTCGAGCACAACCCCGCCGAGATCTGGAACAACACCCGGGAGGTCATTGGTTCCGCCCTGTCCAAGGCGAACCTGACGCGGCACGATATTGCCGCCGTCGGAATCACCAACCAGCGTGAAACCGCCGTGGTCTGGGACAAGAACACGGGCGAGGCCGTTTACAACGCCATCGTCTGGCAGGACACCCGGACCCAGCCGATTGTGGACGAGCTTTCCAGGGACGGTGGACCTGAGCGCTTCAAACAGAAGGTAGGCCTGCCGCTGGCTACCTACTTCTCAGGCACCAAGATCAAGTGGATCCTGGACAACGTCGATGGCGCCCGCGAACGCGCTGAAGCGGGCGACCTGTTGTTTGGCAATACGGACGCCTGGGTTCTCTGGAACCTGACCGGCGGAGTCGACGGTGGCGTGCATGTCACCGACGTTACCAACGCGTCCCGCACTTTGTTCATGGACCTTGAGACGCTGCAATGGGACCAGGAAATCCTGGACATCTTCGGTGTTCCGGCCTCCATGATGCCCGCCATCAAGTCCTCCTCGGAGGTCTACGGTCACGTCCACACCTCCCAGCTGCTTCGCGAAGTTCCCGTGGCCGGCATCCTGGGCGACCAGCAGGCTGCAACATTTGGTCAAGCCGCGTTCCAAGCAGGCGAAGCGAAGAACACCTACGGCACGGGTTGCTTCCTGATCTTTAACACCGGCGAGGAAATCGTTCACTCCAAGAACGGTCTGCTCACCACCCTGGGATACAAGTTGGGCGACGACAAGCCGCACTACGCCTTGGAAGGTTCCATCGCCGTCACCGGTTCCCTGATTCAGTGGCTCCGCGACAACCTCGGCATGATCAGTTCCGCTCCGGAGGTCGAGGAACTCGCAGCGGCGGTCAAGGACAACGGGGGCGTCTACATCGTCCCCGCGTTCTCCGGCTTGTTCGCTCCGTACTGGAGGGCTGACGCTCGAGGCGCAATCGTGGGCCTCACCCGCTTCGCCAACAAGGGCCACATTGCGCGTGCTGCCCTTGAGGCGACTGCGTTCCAGACCCGCGAGGTACTCGACGCCGTCAACGCAGACTCGGGTGTTCCCCTCACCGAACTGAAGGTCGACGGCGGCATGGTCGCCAACGAGGCACTCATGCAGTTCCAGGCTGACATCCTCGGCGTGCCGGTAGTCCGCCCGAAGGTGGTTGAAACCACGGCCCTGGGCGCCGCGTACGCTGCAGGCCTGGCTGTCGGATTCTGGAAGGACCTGGGCGAACTCAGCGCCAACTGGGGCGAGGACAAGCGCTGGGAGCCGCAGATGCCCGCCGAAGAGCAGGAGCGCCAGCTGCGACTCTGGAAGAAGGCCGTTACTAAGTCCATGGATTGGGTCGACGAAGACGTTAAGTAGTCTGACCTGACGTTGACGGCAGCCGCGCCTGCCCCGCCCGCTTCGCGGTGCCCACCACACCCGGGCGAGGCGCGGCTGCCGTCAACTCAACCATCAGCTCTGTAAGCCGCTCGATGCGACCTGGGAGTTTGATCGTGCGCTATTGTAGATCTATGCGTGCGATCCTTCTGCTTAGCTAGCCGCCCGGCAATCAACAGCCGAGCGGCCGCCCCTCCATTGTCGAGGGGCTTTTGTGTGTCCGGGGCTTACCTGGAGCGCAGCAGGAGGCAAAACCGCCATCGAAGAACAGAAGAGGGCAGCAGTGAGCGTTCAGCCGGAGACAGAGACCGGAACAGCACAGACAGCCGCAGCTGGAGCGCCTGAAGAAGGCGTCTACAGCTTCGCCGCGATGGAAGCCAAGTGGCCGCAGGTCTGGGAAGACCTCAAGGTGTTCACCCCGCTTGACGACGGTTCGCGGGAACGCCGCTACGTGTTGGACATGTTCCCCTACCCCTCCGGCGACCTCCACATGGGGCACGCCGAAGCGTTCGCCATGGGCGACGTCGTAGCGCGCTACCTGCGCCAGAAGGGCTACGATGTCCTGCACCCCATCGGTTGGGACTCCTTCGGCCTCCCCGCTGAGAATGCGGCCATTAAGCGCAACGCCCACCCCAGCGAGTGGACCTACGCCAACATCGATACCCAGGCCGCCTCGTTCAAGCGCTACGCCATTTCGGCTGACTGGTCCCGGCGCCTGCACACGTCCGACCCCGAGTACTACCGGTGGACCCAGTGGCTGTTCAAGCGCTTCTACGAGCGTGGCTTGGCGTACCGCAAGGACTCGCCCGTCAACTGGTGCCCCAAGGACCTGACCGTCCTCGCGAACGAGCAAGTCGTCAACGGTGCCTGTGAGCGCTGTGGTACGGCTGTCACCAAAAAGTCGCTGAACCAGTGGTACTTCAAGATCACCGAGTACGCCGATCGCCTGCTGGAGGACATGGACCAGCTCCAGGGCCATTGGCCCGAGCGAGTGCTGGCCATGCAGCGGAACTGGATTGGCCGCTCCGAGGGCGCTCACGTCCGCTTTGTCATCGAGGGCACCCAGGACCGGGCCGAGCGCGAAGTCACCGTCTTCACCACGCGCCCGGACACCCTCTACGGGGCAACGTTCTTTGTGGTTGCTGCGGATGCGCATTTGGCCCTGGACCTCGTTACTCCTGAACAGCATGACGAACTCATGGCTTACCGGGAAAAGGTCAAGGCCCTCTCCGAGATCGAGCGCCAGTCCACAGAGCGCGAGAAGACCGGTGTCTTTACCGGACGCTACGCGATCAATCCGCTGAACGGTGAGAAGCTTCCTGTGTGGGCAGCTGACTACGTTCTGGCCGACTACGGCACCGGCGCCATCATGGCTGTTCCGGCGCACGACCAGCGCGACCTCGATTTCGCCAAGGCGTTTGACCTGCCCGTCCGCGCCGTACTGGATACCGGCGAGGACGACCCCGCCGAGACCGGCGTTGCCACTGCCGGCGAAGGAAAGCTCAAGAACTCCGGCGACTTGGATGGACTGTCCAAGTCCGAGGGCATCCCGGCCGCAATCGAGATCCTGGAGAAGTTGGGTACCGGCGAGAAGTTCGTCAACTTCCGGCTCCGCGACTGGCTGCTCAGCCGCCAGCGCTTCTGGGGCACGCCCATCCCGATCATTCACTGCGCCGAATGCGGCGAAGTGCCCGTACCCGACGACCAATTGCCCGTGAGGCTGCCCGAAGACCTGCGCGGCGAGGCACTGGCGCCGAAGGGCACCTCCCCGCTGGCCGCCGCCGTCGAATGGGTCAACGTCGAGTGCCCCAACTGCGGCCGGGCAGCGCAGCGCGACACGGACACCATGGATACGTTCGTGGACTCTTCCTGGTACTTCCTGCGGTTCGTCTCGCCCCACTACACCGAGGGCCCGTTTGATCCGGCGAAGATTAATGACTGGATGCCCGTGGGGCAGTACGTAGGCGGCGTGGAGCACGCCATCCTGCACCTGCTCTACGCCCGGTTCTTTACCAAGGTCATCAAGGACATCGGCCTGATCGAGGCCAGCGAGCCCTTCAGCGCACTGCTCAACCAGGGTCAGGTGCTCAATGGGGGCAAGGCCATGAGCAAGTCCCTTGGCAATGGTGTGGACCTTGGCGAGCAGTTGGACAAGTTCGGCGTCGACGCCGTTCGCCTGACCATGGTCTTCGCCTCGCCCCCTGAGGACGATGTTGACTGGGCAGACGTCTCGCCGTCTGGTTCGGCCAAGTTCCTGGCCCGTGCCTGGCGCCTCGGCCAGGACGTCATCAGCGAACCCGGAGCTGATGCCATCGCCGGTGACCGCGCACTGCGCACGGTAACCCACAAGACCATCGCTGATGCCGCCGAACTGTTGGACAACAACAAATTCAATGTCGTGGTGGCACGCCTCATGGAGTTGGTCAACGCTACGCGTAAGACCATCGACTCCGGAGCCGGTGGAGCAGACCCTGCCGTGCGTGAGGCCGTTGAGGCCGTTGCTGTGATCTTGAGCCTTTTCGCCCCTTACACGGCAGAGGATCTCTGGAACACCCTGGGACACCCCGCCTCCGTGGCCAACGCCGGCTGGCCGAAGCACGACGACGCCCTGCTCGTCCAGGACACCGTCACCGCCGTTGTCCAGGTCCAGGGCAAGGTCCGCGACCGGTTGGAAGTATCGCCGGACATCAGCGAGGACGAACTCCGTGAACTGGCACTGGCATCCGAAAATGTCCAGCGTGCCATGGATGGCCGTGGCATCCGCACCGTGATCGTGCGGGCGCCTAAACTGGTGAACATCGTCCCCGCCTAACCAGGCATAACGGACTTTGCGGCCGCCGGCATTGTGCCGGCGGCCGGTCACCATTGTTGGAGGTTGCGTGCCCGAGCGAGAACCACCCGCCTGGATGTGGCTCAAGGAACGGCTGTCCCGCCTCCGGCAGCCCGCGCTCCCGGTTCCCATTGCCGATGAGGCGCTTCCCGCCGTCGTAAAGACCGCCGTGGTGACGGATTCGGCAGCGGCCTTACCAGCCGACTGGGTTGCGGCCTTTGCCGCGGACGGCCGTCTTGCCGTGGTTCCCATGCCAGTCATGGTGGGGAGCGAGATCTACGGTGAAGGCGAAGACGACATCACCGAGACGTTGGCCGTTGCCTTGGCGTCGGGTGCATCCGTAAAGACATCCCGACCCTCACCCGGCCAGTTTGAACAGGCTTACCGTGCCGCCCAGAACCGAGGGTTCGAAGCTGTGGTGTCCATCCATATTTCCTCCGAATTGTCCGGAACCGCCGATGCCGCGCGTCTTGCTGCAGCCCGGGTCGGTATCCCGGTGGAGGTACTGGACTCACGCACCGTCGGAATGGCGCAAGGTATGGGAGTGCAGAGCGCCGTAGTTGCCGCGGCCGCAGGCCTGCCCGCTGATGAAGTTCGCGCTTTTGCGGAAAAGCGCATGGAACGTACCAAGGTCTACTTCTACGTTCCGAGCCTGGAACAGCTCAGGCGCGGGGGACGCATTGGAGCGGCGGCATCGCTGCTGGGGACGGTGCTGGCCATTAAGCCAATACTTGCGGTCGACGGCGGCAGGATCGTTCCGTTGGAAAAGGTCCGCTCCGCTGTGCGCGCTATAGCCCGGCTTGAGGAGATCGTGGCGGCTGATGTCGCTTCCAGACCTGCTGGTCAGCAACGGTTGGCGGTTCATCATTTTGGTAACCAGCTTGAGGCCGAAGCATTGGCCGCACGCCTTCGGGAGAAATGCCCGGACTGTCCGCCCGCCCAGATCAGCGCCCTTCCCGCCGTCCTCGCGGCGCACGCAGGTTTGGGAGTCCTGGCGGTCATCGTGGGGGAGAGCAGCACGCCCACTTGAGCTTATCCACATAACCCAAGAGGCCCACGCCGTTCACACAGCCTCCGACATAGGCTCGATTCATGCCACGCTGGAATCGGGATGCGTCCCCAGACGTCGCAGCGCTGGCCGCCAGACGGCGGCTTGCGGTGGGACTGAACCCTCCAGACGATCCCGCTCCCTTGCTTGCCATGCCTCTGTTGGAAGAGCCCCCGCCGGAGGCTTCGGTTCCGGACCCCCTCTACGCCCAAGAGACGGTGGCGGCGCGGCTTCGGTGGCGGACGTCCTGGAGGGTGGCTGTTGCGGTTTCCGTTGTTGGTGCCGCCTGTGCAGCGTGGTTCCTTTTCCAGGCGGCTAACGGACAACCCACTACCGAGCCCCTGAGCCAGTCGCTATCGGCCGACGGAACGGTGTCCGAAGGCGGGGAGCCTGATTCGACCCGCCCCCCGGCCCAGCCACAAGATACGAAGATGCTCCTGGTCCACGTTGCCGGCGCGGTACAGAAACCCGGTGTCGTTTCGCTTCCTGAAGGAAGCCGGGTCTTTCAGGCGATTGATGCTGCAGGCGGGGCAACCGCCAGTGCTGATGTAAATGGACTCAACCTCGCGGAAGTAGTCACCGATGGGGCAAAGATCCGTGTTCCGGCTGCGGGAGAGGCGGCGCAGGAAACGGGGACCGGGAACGGCACAGGTGGGTCGGCGGAAACCCAGGTCAGCCCGGGATCCGGAGGCGCCAAGGTCAATATCAACACTGCTTCTGTGGAAGAACTCGGGACACTGCCCAGGGTTGGTCCGGTGATGGCTCAACGCATCATAGATTGGCGCAAGGAACACGGAGCGTTTGCCTCGGTGGAAGAGTTGGACGCCATTGATGGCATCGGACCCAAGCTCATGGAGTCGCTCCAGGATTTGGTGACGGTGCAGGGTGGCTGAGGATTCAGAGGGAAATCCCTTGCTGAGGCGTCTGGATCTCCGTCTGGTCCCTGCCGTGCTTGTCACCTGGGCCGCTGCACTTGCCTGTGGTGTTCTCGCCGCTGGCTGGTCCGCGACTATTGGCATAGTCCTTGCCTGTGTTGGCAGCGCCCTGCTGCTTTATTCCCGCCTGCGTGCAACGACGGCGTCACGGGCCAGGACAGTTCCGGCTACTCTCGCCCTGGCCTGTGTGCTAGGTGCTGTGGCCGCTGGGCATTGTGCTTTTGCTGCCGGAGAACGAGACCAAGGTCCCCTTGCGGCCGTCGTCGGCACCCAGGCCGGTGTGGTCATTAAGGTGCGGGTCACGGGCAGCCCTTCAGAGGCGCCCCAACCCGGGCATTCCGGCGGTACACGATGGTCGGTTCCGGCCAGCTTGGTGGACCTTACGTCCGGCGGGAACGTCATTCGAGGTTCTGCCTCCCTTGTGGTCATGGGGGACGATGCGTGGCGGGACGTTCGCCCGGGACAGCTATTGAGAACAACCGGCACCCTCAAGGAGATCCGGCCCGGACAATCCGAAGCCGCGGTTCTCACAGCCACCACCAGGCCGGTGGTGATGGGTTCGGTCTTCGACCTGCAAGACTCGGCCGCAAAGCTCCGCGAGCACTTACGCGATGCGGCAGGTTGGTTGCCTCCCGATGCTGCGGGTCTGCTGCCAGGCATGGTGACTGGCGACACCAGCGAGCTTCCGGAGAGCCTGGAAGCTGACATGAAGACAACCGGAATGGTGCATCTGACGGCTGTGAGTGGGGCGAACTGCAGCCTCATATTGGGCGGCTTCATCCTGGTTGCGAGGATCCTGAGACTGGCTCGTCCTTTCGCCGCCGCTTTCGCGGGGTGTGGGCTGGCTGCGTTTGTAGTGCTGGTGGGACCGGAGCCCAGCGTCCTGCGGGCAGCGGTCATGGGATTTGTCGGGATGGCTGCGTTGACGGGCGGGTTGCGGGGGAGGCCGCTGACTTTCCTATGTTTGGCCACGGTTGTACTTCTTCTGCTGGATCCGACCCTTGCCACCAGCTTTGGTTTCCTCCTCTCGGTCCTGGCCACGCTGGGCATCGTGTTGCTCGCCAGCCGTATCGCGTCGTGGTTTCCTGACACCATTCCCCGGTGGTTGGCGGTGGGGGTGTCAGTGCCATTGTCTGCGCAAGTGCTGTGTGGACCGGTGATCGTGGCACTCCAGCCCCAGTTTTCGCCGTACGCGCTCATTGCCAACGTGATTGCCGGGCCCCTCGTGGCTCCTGTGACAATTCTGGGGAGCCTTGCCGTGCCGCTGTCCGCGATCCATCCTTGGGCGGCGGCGATTCCGATTGCGCTGGCGGGTGCCAGCGCGATTGGTGTGGCGGGCGTAGCGCGGTTCTTTGCCGGATTACCGGGCGCGGCACTCCCGTGGGCCGAAGGTCCGGCGGGCATCGTTGCCATGGCCGTTTCTTCGGCAGTCACCATGCTCATTGTCTGGACAGCCCTGCATCCAAGCGGTGTGCTCCGGTGGATCGTGGTCCTTCACCACCGCTTGATGGTTGTGTTGGGGCGGCTGGATCGGCGCCGCTAGCGCGGCATATCGGGCGTCCCCGCCGCCAAGGCATGGCAGACTTGAAGTCTGCAAAAAAACCTCCGGAAGGAACCATCTGTGGCTGCTGCCCAAAACACCCGGGCCAAGAGCGTCGCTGCGAACAACGTCAGTTGGCGTGATGCGACGCCGGCCGCCGTGGTGTTGATCACGGGTCCGGAGGAGTACCTCGGTATCCGGGCCATGGACCGCATCAGATCCCATGTTCGGACGGCGACGCCGGATGTTGAACTGAGCAGGCTGAACGCGGGTTCCTACGAGGCGGGTTCGCTTGCGATGACGGTGACCCCATCTCTGTTCGGCGAGGGAAAGCTCATCGAAGTAGAGGGCTTGGAAGCCATGAATGATGCGTTCCTGGCTGACTCTTTGTCCTACGTGTCCCATCCGGAGCAGGATGTGGTTTTGGTCCTGCGCCACGCCGGTGGTGTCCGGGGGAAGAAATTGCTGGACGCCGTGAAATCCGCTGGGTGGCCCGTGATCGATTGCCAGCCCCTTAAGAAGGAAGCGGACAAAACTGCGTTTGTTGTCTCGGAATTCAAAGCCGGAGGTCGCCGGATTGAAGGCGAAGCCGTCCAGGCCCTCGTCAATGCGGTGGGAGCCAATTTGTCCGAGCTTGCGGCCGCTTGCAATCAGTTGATCGCGGACGCTACAACGGCGGTGGATGCAGCCACCGTGGAAAAGTACTACGGCGGACGCGTGGAGGCCACGGCATTCAAGGTGGCCGATGCGGCCATGGCTGGCAACGGACCAGTGGCTTTGTCGACGCTGCGGCATGCCCTCTCCACTGGGGTTGATCCGGTTCCCTTGGTAGCCGCCTTGGCGGCAAAACTGCGAACTCTGGCCAAAGTTGCTGGAGCGCATGGCTCGTCGGCTCACATCGCGAAGAGCCTGGGCATGCAGCCTTGGCTCGTGGAGCAGGCGCAGCGGGACGTCCGCCGATGGACCCCGGAGGGCCTCATCCGCTCCATCCAGGTTATCGCCGAGGCTGACGCCCAGGTCAAAGGCCTATCCCGTGATCCCGTGTATGCCGTGGAACACGCGGTCACAATTATTGCCACGTCCGCACGGCGGGGTTAAACCCAAGAGGCCGGCACCCATGGGGTGCCGGCCTCTTGATCAGCTCAGTCGAACTGGAAAAACCTTAGAGTGCGTTGACCTTCTTGGAGATCGCCGACTTGCGGTTTGCAGCGTTGTTCTTGTGAATAACGCCCTTGCTGACAGCCTTGTCCAGCTTGCGGCTGGCAGCAACAAGTGCAGTTGCAGCAGCATCCTTGTCAGCAGACTCAACGGCGGTGGCAACGGCGCGGATGGCCGTCTTCAGCTCGGACTTGACGGCGTTGTTACGCAGACGAGCCTTCTCGTTGGTGAGGATGCGCTTCTTCTGGGACTTGATATTAGCCACGTATGAACTCTCTTTTTAATGCGGAAATGGTCTAGAGGGTTTTCAGGTTGGCCATCGACTGAGCGGCGTGGGGATGCCTATGGCAGCCAACCATGAGTGGCCGTCGACCTGCACGGACACACAGCTATAAAGGATAGCAGAAAGCTGATTAGGGTGGCGACCAAGGCATTAAGTCCAGCCGTGTCGCTCCTTCAGGGCCTGCGAAACCTCTTGGAACTGCGGTTTGCCGAGTACCGCGCCTTCGCGCCGCACCGCCTTGGGATTGAGGCGGATCACCCGATCCAGCTTCACTTCACTGGGACGGCCTTGCCGGTCCCATGGGCCGGCTCCGAGGTCAACGTAATCGCCGGCCCGGGTCCCGTTGTCGTGGTCCTTTGACGTCAGCATGAGGCCCAGCAGCCAGGCCCCGTCTCTTCCAACCAGCAGCACGGGCCGGTCCTTGCCCCGCGAGTAGTCCTCTTCAAAGGGAACCCAGCTCCAAACAATTTCACCAGGGTCCGGCTGGCCGTCCGGTTTGGGTGAGTAGTACAACTTTGCTACGCCAACGAAGTCGCCGGGGTAAGCGCCCTGTTGATGTCCGACGGCGGGTTGCCGGGTTCGCTGCCCAGAGAAACCACCGGTCGCCGAGTTCCTGGTACTGCTGCCGCCGAGCGCCTTGAGGGATCGAAGGATGAGTTTGCCCAGTGGGCGCAAGTCCAAAGCCATGCGGACAACGCTACCGCGATGGCTGGCCAAGCCAAGTTGCCAGGAGGTTCATCGAGTCCGGCAGGCGTTTCATCAAGTCCGGAAGGAATGTACGGCGAACGGCTTGTTCATGGGAGACTAGAGGATCAGATACGCGGCGTGTCCCGGCTGGCCACTGCCAGCCGGTGGGTTTGCCGTGTGAGTGTCGACAGTAAGGATCCTGCGTGTCTCCCATGGCCCGCACCGCACCGGTGCCCGCCGCAACAGATCCGGCCATCATCCGGAACTTCTGCATCATTGCCCACATCGACCACGGTAAGTCCACCCTGGCCGACCGCATGCTGCAGTACACCGGCGTCGTTCAACAACGCGACATGAAGGCCCAGTATCTGGACCGTATGGATATCGAACGTGAGCGCGGCATCACCATCAAGTCCCAGGCAGTGCGTATGCCGTGGGAACTCGATGGCACCAGCTACGCCCTGAACATGATCGATACTCCTGGCCACGTCGACTTCACCTATGAAGTATCGCGCTCCCTGGCAGCCTGTGAAGGCGCTGTGCTCCTGGTTGATGCAGCACAGGGCATCGAAGCCCAGACGCTTGCCAACCTCTACCTGGCGATGGAGAACAACCTCACCATCATCCCGGTACTCAACAAGATCGACCTTCCGGCCGCCCAGCCTGAAAAGTATGCGGCAGAACTGGCCAACCTGATTGGTGGAGACCCGGAAGACGTCCTCAAGGTTTCAGGCAAGACCGGAGTAGGCGTGGAAGCGTTGCTGGACAAAATCGTCCGCGACCTCCCGGCACCCGTTGGCAATCCCGATGCTCCGGCCCGTGCCATGATCTTCGACTCTGTCTATGACACCTACCGCGGCGTGGTCACATATGTTCGTGTGGTGGATGGCATGCTGCATCCGCGGGAACGTATCCAGATGATGTCAACACGTGCCACGCACGAGCTCCTGGAGATCGGCGTCAGTTCCCCGGAACCCACACCATCCAAGGGCCTTGGCGTCGGTGAAGTGGGATACCTCATCACCGGCGTGAAGGATGTTCGCCAGTCCAAGGTGGGTGATACCGTAACCAACCTCGCCAAGCCGGCATCGGAGTCGCTCAGCGGCTACGCCGACGCGAAGCCTATGGTGTTCTCGGGTCTGTACCCGCTTGATGGAACTGACTACCCTGTCCTCCGCGATGCCCTCGAGAAACTGATGCTTAACGACGCCGCCCTGGTCTACGAGCCCGAGACGTCCGCTGCCCTGGGCTTTGGCTTCCGCGTCGGCTTCCTGGGTTTGCTGCACCTGGAAATCACCCGTGAGCGCCTCGAGCGCGAGTACAACCTCGACCTCATCTCCACAGCTCCCAACGTGGAGTACGAGGTCACGCTGGAGGACAAGAAGGTTGTCCACGTGACCAACCCCAGTGAGTACCCCACAGGCAAGATCGCCGAGGTCCGCGAGCCCATGGTGTCCGCTACGATCCTGGCGCCCAACGAGTTCGTTGGATCCATCATGGAGCTCTGCCAGAGCCGCCGTGGCCAGATGCGTGGCATGGACTACTTGTCCGAAGACCGCGTAGAGCTGCGCTACTGGATCCCGTTGGCCGAAATTGTGTTCGATTTCTTCGACCTCCTTAAGTCCAAGACGCGCGGCTACGCATCCTTGGACTGGAAAGCGGACGGCGAACAGGTTGCCGACCTCGTAAAGGTGGACATCCTTCTGCAGGGTGAGCAAGTGGATGCTTTCAGTGCCATCACCCACCGGGACAAGGCCTACGCCTACGGTGTCATGATGACCGGCAAGCTGCGCGAGCTCATCCCGCGGCAACAGTTCGAGGTGCCCATCCAGGCGGCCATCGGATCGCGCATTATTGCCCGCGAAAGCATCCGGGCCATCCGCAAGGACGTTCTTGCCAAGTGCTACGGCGGTGACATCACCCGTAAGCGCAAACTGCTTGAGAAGCAGAAGGAAGGCAAGAAGCGCATGAAGATGGTTGGTCGCGTTGAAGTGCCTCAGGAGGCTTTCATTGCCGCACTGACCACCGACGAGTCCAAGGACAAGGCCAAGAAGTAGATGCCCAGCGTCCTTCCTTTGGGCGACCCTGCACCTGCGGATGGCTTACTGCCCCCGCAGGTGCTGACCGGCGTCGAGCATCGCAAGTTCGGCCTCTACGTGCACATCCCGTTCTGCGCCGTGAGGTGCGGTTACTGCGACTTCAATACTTATACGGCCACGGAGCTCGGCGGTGGTGCATCGCAGGATGCCTATGCCCAAACGGCTGTCACGGAACTGGACTTTGCGGCAACGGCCCTGGATGCTTCCGGCTTGCCGGAGCGGCCGCTGAGCAGTGTATTTTTCGGCGGCGGAACACCCACGTTGCTACCTGCGGAGGACTTGGCGCGGATCCTGCGCGCCGCCGTCGGGCATTGGGGGCTTGAGCCCGGCGCGGAGGTGACCACCGAAGCCAACCCCGACTCCGTAACGCCCGCGTCGCTCAAGGTGCTGGCTGATGCCGGATTTACGCGCGTCTCCTTCGGCATGCAATCCGCGGTCCCGCATGTGCTTAAAGTGTTGGACCGCACCCATACCCCGAGTCGCGTTCCGCTGGTGGTGCAGTGGGCGCGGGAGGCTGGCCTCGCCGTTAGCCTGGACCTCATCTACGGCACGCCGGGCGAGTCGATGGCGGACTGGCAACTGTCCCTCGAGACCGCCCTATCCTATGAACCCGATCACATCAGCGCCTATGCGCTGATCGTGGAGGACGGCACAAAGCTCGCAGCCCAAATCCGGCGGGGCGAAGTTCCCGGAATCGACGACGACGACCACGCCGCCAAATATGAGCTCGCTGACAAACTGATTTCGGAAGCCGGCCTGACATGGTACGAGGTCAGTAACTGGTCGAAGACGCCTGAACAAGCCTGCCGTCACAACCTTGCCTATTGGCGGGGCGATGACTGGTGGGGGATTGGTCCGGGCGCCCACTCACACGTGGGCGGGGTCCGCTGGTGGAACGTAAAGCACCCAACGGCTTATGCCAACAGGCTTGCTGCAGGAGCCTCGCCGGCAGCTGGCCGGGAAACCCTCGACGCCGAAACCCGGGAAGTCGAGCGCATCATGCTTGAGGCGCGGCTTGGTACCGGGCTGGCGGTGGATGCGTTGGACAAAGTTGGCCGCCATGCGATGGCGGGACTTATCGCTGAAGAGCTGGTGGATCCGGTTGCGGCCTTCAAGGGCCGCCTTGTTCTTACGCTTAAGGGCCGACTACTGGCGGACGCCGTGGTGCGAAGGATTCTGCCGGACTGAATGCGGCAGTAGCCTGCAGAACCTGTGGGCTACTTGATCCAGCGCAGGTTGAGCTTGTAGCGGTGGGGCTGTCCGTGGTTGACACGAATACCGGCCGAGACTGAGAAGCACGTTAGAGCTACCCAGATTCCCGTGGCGATGACTGCAAAGATATTGCCGACCACGGGAAGCAGGACCAGGATATTTGCGAGCACCGCCGCGATGGTCGGCGGAAGTGTGAAGTTCAGTGCTTCCTTCGACTCCTGTGCCGTAAACGGCCCGCGATCACGGAAAATCAGATAGATCAGCAGGGACGGCAGGCATCCCAGAATTCCTCCGAAGTGCGCCAATGTGGCCCACTGCCGGTCTTCGCTTGCCGTCAGTGGGAGTGCGTTTGCAGGCGCGCCATGGTACTGGGGCTGGCCTGCGGCGCTGCCCGGTTCTTCAGGAGCGTTCTCTGCCACGGTGTCTTCCCTTTGCTGTAAAGATGCTGCGGTGTTGCTGTCCCAGAATACTGGGTCCCGGGTCATCCCGGGACCAACGCCCCGTTGCGTCCCTGAGGAAAGCGTATTCAGGGGCGCAGATCAGGAACTGGCATTCAGGGCGTAGTGAGGAAGTCGATGACTTCCTCCACCCTTCCCAGGAGCGAGGCTTCCAGGTCCGCATAGCTGCGTACCGCGCCGAGCAGGCGTTGCCAGCCGAGGCCAATGTCTTCAGCCGTTTCGTGCGGCCAACCGAAGGCGGCCAGAATCCCGGTCTTCCAGTCAGTCCCTCGTGGAACTTCCGGCCAACGCTCCATACCCAGCACTTTTGGCCGGATAGCTTGCCAGACATCCACGTAGGGGTGACCGACAATAAGGACGTTTCCGGCGGCTCCGGGCACCGTCATGGCTTCTTCGGCGATGCGCGATTCCTTTGAGCCCGCCACGAGGTGGTCTACCAGGATCCCGAGCCTGCGGCCCGGCCCGGGGGAGAACGCGGCGATCGCCGACTTGAGGTCGTCCACGCCGTGGAGTGGCTCGACCACGATGCCCTCAATGCGGAGATCGTCGCCCCAAACTTTCTCCACCAGTTCGGCGTCGTGCTTGCCTTCTACCCAGATGCGGCTCGCCTTGGCCACCTGGGCACGCTGGCCCGTGACCTTCACGGAACCAGACGCCGTCCGTCCTGCTTGCACAGGCGTAGCCGGAGCCTTTGCGGCAGGAGGCATGAGCCGAATGGCCTGGCCTTCAAGCAGGAAGCCAAACCCAAGCTGGAAGGACTTTGTCTTGCCGCGCCTGTCCTCCAGGGAGACGATGTGCATGCCCCCGGATTTCTCCACCCGGGTAACCTCGCCCACCCAGCCGGACTGGACATCTTCCAGGACCATTCCGCGCTGGACGGCTACCTCGGGGAGTTTGCGTTTGGCAGGAGCGGACAGATCCTGCGGGCCCCACGTGTCGAAAGCCAAGGACTTCATACCCCTTTGTGCTGGTTGTGCTGGGAATAACTCCCGCGGGCGGTTTCAATGCTAGCAACGCCCTGGCTCATACTAGACTTGTTAGCACTTAGGCATGTTGAGTGCTAAGTATTGGTCCGATGTAGGCCCGGACAGTCGTCAGGAGGTGTTGCAATGAGTGAGCCACGCAAGCTTGAGGTGCTGCGCGCAATCGTTGAGGATTATGTGCATTCCCGCGAGCCTGTTGGATCCAAGGCACTTGTGGAGCGGCACCATCTCGGCGTTTCCAGCGCCACCATCCGCAATGATATGGCCGTACTTGAAGAAGAGGGCCTCATCGCGGCGCCGCACACCAGCGCGGGCCGGATCCCCACGGACAAGGGCTATCGGCTGTTCGTGGACCGAATCTCGCAGGTCAAGCCGTTGTCCGCCGCGGAGCGTCGAGCCATCCATTCGCTCCTGGAGGGGCCGGACGACCTCGATGACATCCTTGAGCGCACAGTCAGGCTGCTGTCGCAACTGACCAACCAGGTCGCCGTCGTTCAGTACCCACACTCCAACCGGGCGTTGGTCCGCCACGTAGAGTTTGTCCTCCTGGCACCAAAGCAGGTGCTCGTTGTGCTCATCGCAGATACGGGAAGCGTTGGCCAGAAGGTCATCGAGGCCGGCTCCGATGTCAGCAACGAGGCCCTGATGTCTCTGCGTTCCAGGTTCCTTGGCAGTATCGCGGGAACCCAGCTGGCTTTGCTGCCGCAGGTGTTGCCTTCCGTGGTGGCACTGTGCCCGCCGGACCTTCGGGGGATCGCGCAGCATCTTGCCCATGGTCTGCAGGCGCTGAGTGACACCAGCCGTGAAGAGCGCATCGTCCTTGCCGGAACAGCCAACCTTGCGCGCTCCAACGTGGACTTTCCGTTGAGTATTGGGCCAGTGCTGGAGGCCCTTGAGGAACAAGTTGTCATGCTCCGGTTGTTGTCCGACATGGGGGATGATCCTCGCGGGGTGTCAGTGAGCATCGGGCGCGAGAATCCCTATGACGGCCTGGCTGAGGCATCAGTCGTGGCAACGGGGTATGGCTCCGGCGCCAAGGTGGGAATCCTCGGACCAACCCGGATGGACTATCCCACCACCATGGCTGCCGTGCGCGCCGTGGCCCGTTACCTTTCCCGCATTCTCGGCGGCTGACGCCAGCCCCGAGGTAAGAATCGCAGTACAACAAGGAAGAGATACCGACTTTGAGCAGCCACTATGACGTTTTGGGAGTCTCGCCGGAAGCCACCGGGGAAGAGATCAAGAAGGCGTACCGCAAGTTGGCGCGCAAGCTTCACCCGGACGTCAACCCTGGTGAGGATGTCGCGGAGCAGTTCAAAGCCGTGACGCATGCCTACGAAGTGCTGTCCGACCCCCAAAAGCGCCGCGTCTACGATGCCACCGGTAACGAGAACGGCACTGACAACGGCTTTGGTGGCGGCTACTCCGGCCAAGGCTTTGCGTTCCAGGACATCTTCGATACCTTCTTCGGCGGTGGCGGCGGACACGCTGGTCCGGCCTCCCGCGTACGCAGGGGCCAGGATGCACTCATCAGCGTCCGCATCGACCTCAAAGACGCCGTGTTCGGTGTCAACAAGAAGCTCGAAGTTGATACGGCCGTTGTCTGCCCCACGTGTGATGGCAGCTGCTGCCGGCCTGGCACGCACCCGGAGCGTTGTGACATTTGTGGCGGCAGCGGCCAGGTCCAGCGGGCTGTTCGTTCCATCCTGGGCCAGGTCATGACCACGGCGCCGTGTGGTTCCTGCGAGGGCTTCGGTACGGTCATCAAGGATCCCTGCAACGAGTGCAACGGGCAGGGGCGCATCCGCAGCCGCCGTTCCCTCACCATCAAGGTCCCTGCCGGTGTTGCCACGGGTACCCGCATCCAGCTCTCCGGGCAGGGCGAGGCGGGACCGGCTGGCGGACCTGCGGGCGATCTTTACGTAGAGATCCGCGTCAACAATGACTCCACGTATATCCGTGAAGGCGACGATCTGCACGCAACTCTGAGCGTTCCGATGACCGCAGCCGCCTTGGGCACGGAACTGACCCTGGAAACCTTTGACGGGCCCCAGGAGATCGATGTCAAGGCCGGCACCCAGTCCGGCGAGGTCATCACTCTTCGCGGTTTGGGCGTTACCCACCTCAGGGGCTACGGCCGCGGCGATCTCAAGGTGCACCTGCACGTTGAGACACCGGTCAAGCTGGATCCCGCACAGGAAGAGCTGTTGCAGCAGCTTGCCAAGTTGCGCGGAGAGCAGTTCAGCGAAGGCAAACTCGTGGCCAGCGGCGGCATGTTCGCCAAGCTGCGGGACAAGCTCGGTAACCTGTAGCGGTGAGCAACCCCGTTTTCTTCGCGCCCGCCGGGAGCCTGGATGGCGTTGAGCCGGGCGCTTTGTTCGCCATTGACGGTGCAGAAGCCAGGCATGCCGTAACGGTGAAGAGGCTCACGGTGGGTGAAGCCGTGGACATTGCCGATGGCGCAGGGGCCCGCCTCACGGGCACAGTGGCAGAGGTTGGTCCCGGAAGCTTGTCCGTCAAGGCATCCGAGGTAGTTTTCGAAGAGCAGCCTGACGTGCGTCTGGTACTTGTTCAAGCATTGGCCAAGGGTGACCGTGACGAGCTGGCTATTGAAACAGCCACAGAACTGGGCATTGATGCCGTGATCCCTTGGCAGGCTGAGCGATCCATTGTCCGCTGGAAGGGCGATCGCGCTGCCAAGGCCCACGCGAAGTGGCAGTCAGTGGTCACTGCCGCGGCCAAGCAGGCCCGCAGGGCATGGATACCCGAGGTGCGTCCCATCCTGGATTCCGGGGCGTTGGCAAAGGCTGTTGCTTCGGCAGACTTGGCCGTAATCCTTCACGAGGACGCAAAGAGACCCCTACGGGCAGTGCTTGAAGCGCTGGTGGAGACGAAGGGCACCGGGCTGGATTCACCCCGTGAGGTCCTCCTGATTGTCGGCCCCGAGGGTGGCATCTCGCCGCGCGAGGTGACGCGCCTCAGTGACGCTGGAGCGGTCACGGCTTTGTTGGGACATCATGTCCTGAGGTCCTCGACGGCGGGACCAGCCGCCGTCGTACTCGCCTCTGACGTCCTGGGCCGCTGGTAGGCTGTTTCGGCCTACAGCCGCCCCTGGCCGACGCCCGCCGCTGATCTTAGCCGACGCTGAAAAGCCGGGTGTCCGTGGTTGATGCGTTTGCTTGCCCGGAGTCCTGAACCTGGGCCACCCGCAATTCGTACTTCCCGGGCTTCAGGGTCGCGCTGAAGGAGAACACGCCGAATTGTCCCGGCTCTCCTGTGGCCTTCGTCTGGCCGGTGAGCAGGCTGGTTTTTTCGCCGCTGCCATTGTCCTGGAGGATCTGCCAGCTCACGGGCTTGGAGCTGTCAGTACTCCGGCCATTGAATTTGACGGAACCCGCGGGGAGCGAGGTGTCCTCTTGCGGATCGATAATCCACAGCGGCGCTACCAAGGAGGCGTCCCTGGCCATGGGCTGACCAAGCCGCACCTGGCCGAAGGCCATGAAGTCCGTATGGCCGTCCACCAGGATGACCACCTGGATTTGCTGGCCGGAGTTGATCAGGCCCGATGACGAGGCTGCCGCGGTAGCTGTGTAGACCAGCTGCTGTACCGCCCTTTGCGCCATGCCTGCATCAAGGTTGGAATTGAAGGCGTCGCGCGAAATATCAACAGTGATGACGTTCTTGCCCGAAATGGATGTTGCCAGGCTGCCTGGATCCTGCCAGGGCGTAAAAAAGTCGTGGTCCAACGGCTTTTCGGCCATCATGATCCGCAGCGCCGTGGTTACGGGGTTTCCATCGCCCCGGATGTCCCTGAATTCGCGGTACAGGTAGACATCGTCCTTGCTCCGACCAATCCAGTACACCGGGATCTTTGTTGATGCTTGGGTGGTCTCCAGAGGAGCGTTGCTGGCGGGCGCCTCCTGGAGGCTGACCGGCGGCGGGCTGGAGGTGGCCTGGGTGGATCCGCCGTTGGCGATGCACCCGGTCAGCAGCAGGACAGCAAGCATCGCAGGCGCTGCGACGACGGATTTGTTCCGCTTTCGCCCGCCAGGCTGGTGGCTTGCTGACTGCGTGATGGGGTGTCCCTTGCCTTGCGGCTGGCGGTGTCGCCAGCCCTTTTCGAATGCGCGTATTCTTTCTACCCGCCCTGCCAGCTTGGCATATCGTCGACGGCGGCTGGCCGGGTTTGCGGATACTGGCAGTAACTGAAACAGGATTGATACCCGCTTGATGCCGAGTTGAGACAAAATGTCGTCCGCCAGCGAACTGTGCACGTGGACGAAGCACGCGCGTACGCCCTGGGCGTGCCGGGCTGGCGTAGGATTGAAGGCATTCCGGCATATGGCCTGGCGGTTAAGCCAGTCCCGTTGTCGAAACGATGGACTAACTGTATTCCGACCGGAGGAGAAGAGGCCGCACGGCCACCACTATGAGTGAATCCCTGAATGGGCGGTTGCGGACCGGAAACGGGAACCCAGCCACCACCGAGTTCCCGCACACCTTACCGGGCACGCGCACGGAAATCGTCACGTTCGACAACTCCGATCAGATGGTTCACTCATTGGGCAGCCATGACGAAGCCTTGCGCTACATCGAGGAGCAGTTTCCCGACGTCAACTTCCACGTTCGCGGCAATGAATTGTCCATGTCCGGTCCCTCCACGGTCATACCGCGCATCATGCGCCTCCTCGAGGAGGTCCGGGGACTCGTGGCCAGGGGCACATTGGTGACTCCTGACGTCCTGCAGCAGCTCGTTTCCTTGTTGAGGACGCAGTCCGTCCAGAATCCTGTGGATGTCCTTACCCACAACATTCTCTCCAGCCGGGGCAAGACCATCCGGCCCAAGACGCTGAACCAGAAGAACTATGTGGATGCCATAGATGCGAACACCGTGATCTTCGGCATTGGCCCGGCAGGTACCGGCAAGACCTACCTCGCCATGGCCAAGGCCGTTCAAGCGCTCCAGCTGAAGGAAGTCAGCCGGATCATCCTGACCCGCCCGGCTGTTGAGGCGGGGGAGCGGCTGGGCTTCCTGCCGGGAACGCTGAGCGACAAGATCGATCCCTACCTGCGGCCGCTTTACGACGCTTTGCACGACATGATGGACCCGGAGTCCATTCCACGGCTGATGGCTGCGGGCACCATTGAAGTCGCACCCTTGGCGTACATGCGTGGACGGACGCTCAATGACGCGTTCATCATCCTGGACGAGGCCCAGAACACCACTCCTGAACAGATGAAGATGTTCCTGACCCGCCTCGGATTCGGTTCCAAGATGGTTGTTACCGGCGACGTTACGCAGATCGACCTGCCTTTTGGCTCCACCTCCGGACTACGGATAGTACGGGAAATCCTCACTGGGATCGATGACGTCAATTTCTCCATCCTGGAGGCCGCTGACGTCGTTCGGCACCCTCTGGTCGGCGACATTGTTTCGGCCTATAGCAAGTGGGATGAGGCACATCGTACAGATGGGGCCGCAGGCACACATCACAAACGTGGAGAACGAAAATGAGCATTGAAATCAATAACGAATCCGGTGTGGAGGTGGACGAAGCCCAGCTGGTCACATTGTCGCGGTTCATTTTTGAGCGCCTCTACATCCATCCGCAGGCTGAGCTGTCCATCCTGCTGGTGGATGAACCCGCCATGGAGAAGCTGCACATTGAACTCATGGACGAACCCGGAGCCACGGATGTGCTCTCGGTGCCCATGGACGAGCTGACGCCGGGCACTCCTGACAAGCCCACGCCGCAGGGAATGCTTGGAGACATCGCCATATGTCCTCAAGTGGCCCAAGTGCAGGCGCGGAACGCCGGACACACCACCCAGGATGAGATGCTGTTGCTCGCTACGCACGGCATCCTCCACCTGCTCGGTTTCGACCATGCTGAACCGGAGGAAAAGGAAGAAATGTTCGGTTTGCAGCGTGAGTTGCTGTCTGAGTTCCTGGGCAAGGATGCCCCCATGGAGACCATGCAGTGACCTCGCTCATCCTGGTCGGCATGGCGCTGGTTTTTCTCAGCTTCGTCGCCTTGCTGACCGCAGCTGAGGCTGCGTTCAATTTCCTGCCGCGGCACGAAGCTGAACAATCAGTGGTCCGCAGCAAGGGCAGGGCCTTGGGGAGCATCCTCAAGAACCCCATCGCACATATGCGGGCCCTGAGGTTCTGGCGCGTGTGGTTCGAGATGGCAGCCGCAGTGGCCGTCGCTGTCGTCATGCATAGTTTGCTGGACAACGTATGGCTTGCAGGCCTGGCGGCGACAGGCATCATGGCAGTCATCGGATTCGTTTTGGTTGGCGTCTCGCCGCGGCAGTTGGGCCGCGCCCATTCCGGTCCCGTTGTCAGGTTTACCGCCCCGCTGATCAGGTTCTTGTGCTGGGTCCTTGGGCCGATTCCCGGCTGGCTGGTCGCGTTGGGGAGCGCGGTGGCTCCCGGCGCCCCCGGTGGTGATGACGCGTTCGTCAGCGAGGAAGAATTCCGTGAGTTCGTGGATCGCGCGGCGGAATCGGACATGATCGAAGACAACGAGGCAGAGCTCATCCACTCAGTCTTCGACTTCGGCGATACCTTGGTTCGCTCGGTCATGGTTCCCCGTACGGACATCGTCAGCATTGGAGCGGGTTCGGACCTCGAAGCTGCCATGGCGCTTTTCCTCCGTTCCGGCTATTCCCGTATCCCGGTCATTGGCGAGAATACGGACCAGATCCGCGGCATTCTCTACCTCAAGGACGTTGCCGCGGCGATGCATCGCGGCGAACCCGGACTGCAACAGCACGACGTCGATTCGCTCGCCCGGGAGGTTAGATACGTGCCGGAATCCAAGCCTGTGAGCGACCTCTTGAAGGAACTGCAGAAGGAATCCACGCATGTGGCCATTGTCATTGACGAGTATGGCGGCACCGCCGGCCTTGTCACCCTGGAGGACCTCATCGAGGAAATCGTGGGCGAGATCGTTGATGAGTATGACGCCGCGGCGGAAGAGGCGGTGGACCTCGGCGATGGAAGCTACCGTGTCAGCGCCCGCATGAGCATTGATGACCTGGGGGAGCTGTTCGATATCGACCTCGACGACGACGAAGTGGACACCGTCGGAGGCCTCCTTGCCAAGGCGCTCGGCCAGGTCCCCATCGTCGGAAGCTCCGTTGAAGTGAACGGTGTGTCGCTAAAGGCAGATAGGCTTGAGGGTCGCCGAAACCGGGTCAGCCACATCATTGCGGCAGCCATGCCAAAGGAAGACACTGACTTTGAAGACCTTCTCGATGAGGCCGACACAACGCAACAGGGAGTTCCACGTGAGCAAGCAAAATAAAAAGTTCGACGCCGATGACGATTTCGGTGGCTTCCACGCCGGATTCTCGGTCCTTGTTGGCCGCCCGAACGCGGGTAAGTCCACGCTGACAAATGCCTTGGTGGGCCAGAAGGTGGCCATTACATCGGCCAAACCGCAGACCACGCGCCACACGATTCGCGGCATCGTCCACCGCGAGGACGCACAACTGATCCTGGTTGATACTCCCGGCCTCCACCGGCCCCGCACTCTCTTGGGAAAGCGGCTCAACGACCTCGTTGCCGACACCTTGTCCGAGGTGGACGCTATTGGCTTCTGCTTGCCGGCCAATGAGAAAATCGGTCCCGGCGACAAGTACATCGCCGCTCAGTTGGCTGCCGTGGGCCGCAAGCCCATTGTTGCCATTGTGACCAAGACCGACCTCGTGGACCGCCAGGCTCTCACGGAGCAGCTGCTCGCTGTTGCCGCATTGGGCCGGGAAGTCCTCGGGGACCAGGGCTGGGCGGACATCGTCCCCGTTTCTGCAGCCGATGGTTTCCAGGTGTCCACTGTTGCGGACGTACTTATTGGGCATATGCCGTCGTCGCCGCCGCTTTATCCGGACGGCGAGCTGACCGACGAGCCCGAGGCCGTCATGATTGCCGAACTCATCCGCGAAGCTGCCCTCGAAGGTGTCCGGGATGAACTTCCCCACTCCCTGGCCGTTGTTGTCGAGGAAATCGTGCCACGCGAAGGCCGCACCGAAGACAATCCGTTGCTGGACGTCCGGGTCAATCTTTACGTGGAGCGTCCTTCCCAAAAAGCAATCATCATCGGCAAGGGTGGCAGCAGGCTGCGTGAAGTCGGAACCAATGCGCGTAAGGGAATCGAGACGCTCCTGGGAACCCGGATCTACCTGGATTTGCATGTCAAGGTTGCCAAAGACTGGCAGCGGGATCCCAAGCAATTGGTAAAACTCGGCTTCTGACCCGGTGTCACGGCAACGGCGTGGCTTGGGCCCGATAAGGAACTTCCCAGAATCGGCCACTATGATTGCGGGGATCCACGTGTTTGAGGAAAGGTAACCGAATAGTGCGACGTCGTGACGCCCGCCCGCCGGGCCCCGGCACCGCTGCTCCCGATGCGGCGCGCCATGGGGAGGACCCCGAGGGAACTCCGCGCCACATGAACGCGCCCAAGGGGCTCCCGTTGTGGCTAAAGATTGTTACCGGCCTCGTGTCGGTGGCTCTCGTTGCCGGCGTTGCTTTTGCAGCCTTCTGGTTTATCCGGCTACAGACCAACATCACCAAGGCCCCGCTATCCGCGGGCGAAACGCGTGATGCCACCGACGCCGTGGTGAATGACAAATCGGACCGGCTGCAGATCCTTATCCTCGGCTCGGACACCCGCGACGGGAAAAACTCGCAGTACGGCAACGCGGACGATTCCACTGGCTATGGCCACTCGGACGTCATGATGCTGCTGGACATTTCCGCTGACAACAAACGGGTCAGCGTCATGAGTTTCCCGCGTGACCTCCTTGTTGATGTGCCCCAGTGCACGGACCACACCAACAACCAGACGTTCCCCGCCCGTAGCGGCGTGATGATCAACGAGGCCATGGCAGAAGCCGGTATCGGTTGCGCCGTGGACACCATCAATAAACTCACCGGCCTGGAAATAGATCACTTCATGATGGCCGACTTCAATGCGGTGAAGGAACTCTCCAAGGCCGTCGGCGGAGTGGATGTTTGTGTCAGTGATCCCGTCTTTGATCCCGACTCCCATCTTCGTTTGCCGAAGGGCAATTCCCAGGTGGAAGGCGAGCAGGCCCTGGCATTCCTGCGTACCAGGCATGCCTTCGGAGACGGTGGCGACCTTGGCCGAATCAAGGGCCAGCAGGCGTTTCTTTCATCCCTGACGCGGAAGCTCAAGGCCGACGGCACGCTCGGCAATCCACAAAGGCTCCTGCAGATCGCCGACGTCGTGACGCAAAACCTCACTGTTGATGAGGGGCTGGCGTCAGTGCCATCACTGTTGACGATTGGTGGAAGGCTGAAGGACATTGATGTCTCCAAGGTCGCGTTTGTCGCCGTCCCCACCCAGCCTGCCGCATTGGACCCCAACCGGTTGGAGCTCGTTGAGCCCCAGGCATCACAGCTCTTCGCAGCCCTTCGCGCCGATCTGGACCTGACAAATCCCGGAGCAACCTCAAGCCCGGCTCCAACAGCGCCCGGGGACGGAACACCTTCGGCGGCCCCTACCACTGTTGCTCCTGCAGTTCCGGCCTACAACAAAGCCATCCAGCCGGTGGCAGTCGCCAACGGCAGCGGAGTTGGGACCAGGGCGCAGGAGATTTTGGCGACCTTGACCGGCAATGGATTTGCGCAGTCAGTTTCCTATCTGGCAAACCCTGTGGAGAAGACTGTGGTCTACTACGGTCCGGACTTCGCTGACGTTGCTACGGACATTGCCACGCTCTTCGGCATCCCGGCGGCACAGGTTCAGCCATCCCCACGGGTTTCGGGCGTACAGCTCTACGTGGGCACGGACTTCGCCACCGGGACAGCCTATGGGGCGGCCTCGGTTCCACCCGATGTAGTCAACCAGACGGCCAAAGAAGCAGTGTGTCAACAGGTGAACCCGCTCTACATCACCCAATAACAGTCATCTCAGCGGTAACAGGCTGCAAAGGCAGCCAAAGACGAATGGCCGGACCCCGATTCATCCACGGGATCCGGCCATTCGTCGTAGGGGCCTTACCAGATGCTGACCCTGTCCCCGGGTTCCATCCACATCCGGTCTCGATCGTTGACCTGGAATGCTTCGTGGAAGGCGTCAAGGTTGCGGGCAATGGCATTGGTGCGGAATTCGTTGGGGGAGTGTGGATCGGTGGCGAGCCTGCGGATCGCTTCCTCGGGCCGGATCACCTGGCGCCAGCCGGCAGCCCATGACATGAAGAACCGCTGCTGGCCCGTGAAACCATCCAGGACCTCAGGCTCGGCGCCGTCGAGACTGAGAAGGTAGGCCTTGTACGCAATCGTGAGCCCGCCGAGGTCGCCGATGTTCTCACCCAGCGTCAGCTTCCCATTGACCTTGTGGTCAGGTGCCGCATAGGGCGATAGGGCATCGTATTGGGCAACCAACTTTGCCGTCCGGGCTTCAAAAGCCGTCCTGTCCTCTTCTGTCCACCAATTGCGGAGTGCTCCGCTGCCGTCGAATTGGGATCCCTGGTCGTCGAATCCATGGCCGATCTCATGGCCGATCACGGCACCAATGCCACCGTAGTTGACGGCGTCGTCTGCCTCTGCCGTGAAGAAGGGTGGCTGGAGGATAGCGGCGGGGAACACGATTTCGTTCAGCATCGGGTGATAGTAGGCGTTCACGGTCTGTGGCGTCATGAGCCACTTGTCCAAGTCAACGGGCTTGCCTATTTCGTCCAGGTGGCGGTCGACGTCGGCGTCATGGGCCCGTTCTACGTTGCCCAAAAGGTCATTGGGGTCGATCTCAACGGCGGAGTAGTCGATCCATTTCTCAGGGAAACCAATCTTGGGGCGGAACGCATCCAATTTCTTGAGGGCCTCGGCCTTTGTATCCTCACCCATCCACTCAAGGGAAGAAATGCTGTCCCGGTAGGCCTCAATCAGATTGGCCACGAGGGTTTGCATCCTTGCCTTGTGACCTTCAGGAAAATGCCGCTCCACGTAAATTTGGCCCACGGCCTCGCCGAGTGCTGCTTCGACGACGGCAACGCCGCGCTTCCAGCGCTCCTTGTTCTGGGGGGTGCCGCTGAGGGTGGTCCCGTAGAAGTCGAAGTTCGTGTCCACAAACACCGAGGAAAGGTATGGCGCGGCGGAGCTGAGCACCCTCAGGGTCAGCCATTCCTTCCAGACATCCAGTGGTTCCGATTCCAACAGCGAAGCGGCGCCTGCAAAGAAGTCCGGTGTGCTGACCACGATCTCGCTCCGCTTGCCGGCGTCGACACGGCCGGCGTCAAACCAGGTATCCAGTAGGGGGAACAGCTTCGCTGCTTCTACCGCGGTCTTGAGGTTGTACGTCTTTTGGGGGTCACGAAGGGTGACGTTGTCCCAGTGGTGGGATGCGAGGGCCTTTTCCAAGGCGACAATGCGGCCAGCAGCGGCTTCTGCGTCAGGAACACCGGCGAGGCTAAACAACTTGGCGATGTATTCGCCGTAGGCAACCACGATCGCGGCAAACTTTTCATCGCGATAGTAGGACTCGTCTGGGAGGCCCAGGCCGCCTTGCCCGATGTACAGCAGGATCCGCTCCGGGTTTCCGGCGTCCGGCGCCGGGTAGATGGAGAACAGGCCGGACACATCGCACCGGAACAGCCGGCCCAGTAGCGCCGCGAATTCCTCGGCCGAACCCACTGAACGGACTTCTTCCAGACGCCCCCGGAGTGGCTCGAGCCCCTTCGTCTCCGCTGCGGCCTCGTCCATGAAGCTGGCGTAAAGTCCGCCGACCTTCTGTTCGACGCCGGTGGCTGAGGCTCCCTTGTTTGCCGCTTCCTCGATGATCGCCTTGACGGCCAGTTCTGCTTCGTCCCGCAAAGCGGTGAATGTGCCTTCCAGGGGGCGGTCGTCAGGGATCGTCGTGCTGTTCAGCCATGCACCGTTGACGTGCTGGTAGAGGTCGTCCTGCGGCCGGACGCTGTGATCTATGTTGGAAAGAGTGATCCCCGACTGTGGCACTGTTGCTCCTTGAATGGACGCTGCAGCCGGCGTTGCCACCGTCGCGGCGTCTGCATAGTGGACGTTGCATGAGGTGTTGCAATGTCATCATACGCACCGTGTTACTGTGAACTTGTGCGTGCGGGAATGCTTCTTCTTAGCTGCCGCGGCGAGGCCTGAAAGCTATCTGAAAAGCTGGGCCATCCTCGCCGCGGAGTTTCGTTGTGCCCGGCTAAGCTTTCACTTAGATCTTAGAGAAAAGGCCACACGACATGCGTAATGCACAAAAGCCCTCCGGTATGCCGATTCACCGCTACCTGCCGTTCCGGGACCAGATCACAGTTGAGGTTCCGGATCGTACTTGGCCGGACAAAGTCATCACCAAGGCACCACGCTGGTGTGCAGTTGACCTGCGTGATGGCAATCAGGCGCTCATCGATCCCATGAGTCCGGCGCGCAAGCTGAAGATGTTCCAGCTGCTCGTCAACATGGGGTTCAAGGAGATCGAAGTTGGGTTCCCGTCAGCATCCCAGACCGACTTTGATTTCGTTCGGCAGCTGATCGAAGGCGGCCATATTCCGGACGATGTCACTATCCAGGTCCTGACCCAGGCGCGTGAACACCTGATCGAACGAACCTACGAGTCGCTGGTAGGTGCCAAGCAGGCGATCGTGCACCTGTACAACTCCACGTCGGTGCTGCAGCGTCGCGTGGTCTTCAACCAGGACGAGGACGGCATCCTGGATATCGCCCTGCAGGGGGCCCGCTTGTGCAAGAAGTACGAGGAGACCCTGACGGACACTCACATCACTTACGAGTATTCACCGGAATCCTTTACGGGCACCGAGCTGGAGTATGCCGCCAGGGTATGTAACGCGATTGCCGATGTCTTTGAGGCATCCGCGGACAAACAGGTCATCATCAACCTGCCGGCCACCGTGGAGATGGCCACGCCGAACGTCTATGCGGACTCCATTGAGTGGATGCACCGAAATCTGCACCCGCGCGATGGCATCATCATTTCGCTGCACCCGCACAACGACCGCGGAACAGGTGTGGCCGCTGCTGAACTCGGCTATCTGGCCGGCGCGGACCGCATCGAGGGGTGCCTGTTCGGCAATGGTGAACGGACTGGAAACGTGGACCTCGTCACCCTGGGCCTGAACATGTTTGTCCAGGGCGTGGATCCCATGATCAACTTCTCCGACATCGATGAGATCCGCCGCACGGTTGAATACTGCAACCAGTTGCCTGTTCCGGAACGCTCACCATACGGTGGCGACCTCGTCTTCACAGCGTTTTCCGGTTCGCACCAGGACGCCATCAAGAAGGGCTTCGAGGCACTGGAGAAGGACGCCGCGGCGGCTGGCGTCCCTGTTGACGACTTCACGTGGCAGGTTCCCTACCTGCCTATTGACCCGAAGGATCTGGGCCGAAGCTATGAAGCCGTGATCCGGGTCAACTCGCAGTCCGGCAAGGGCGGCGTGGCGTATCTGCTGAAGAACGAGCACAACCTGGATCTGCCGCGGCGCGCACAGATTGAATTCTCCGGCGTCATTCAGCGCAGGACAGACGCTGTTGGCGGCGAGGTCAGCGGTGCGCAGCTCTGGCAGATCTTCCAGGACGAATACCTGCCCTCGGACGAGGAACAAGCACAGTGGGGCCGGTACTCCTTGGGCAGCGTAAGCACCGAGACGGACGAGTCGGGTGCCATGACCATGAACGCGAACCTGCGGATCGACGGCGTCGAGGTCCGCAGGACCGGCCACGGTAATGGTCCAATCGCCGCGCTGCTGGACATCCTGCACCATGACGGCGTAGATGTCCGCGTTCTCGATTACAGCGAACATGCCCTGTCGGAGGGCGGCAGCGCCAGTGCGGCCGCATATGTTGAATGCGCTGTCGGAGAGCGTGTCCTGTGGGGTGTGGGAATCGACCCCAGCACCACGACGTCGTCGCTGAAGGCGCTGATCTCTGCTGTGAACCGGGCAGTCCGGGACGCCCAGGCGTAAACGCCTGAACCGTGTGGTGACGGGAATCGCCGTCACCACACGGTCCGGCGGTCCTCCTTGGCCGCCGGCTTAGTGCGAAGATTAGTTGTGGCCAATCCCTCATCGTTTGCAGCACGGTCCTACCGGGACGATGCCGTGGTGCTCCGTACCCACAAACTGGGTGAGGCTGACCGCATCATTACCCTGCTGACCAAACACCACGGGCAGGTCAGGGCAGTGGCTAAAGGGGTGCGTCGGACCAGCAGCCGGTTCGGTGCACGGCTGGAGCCCTTCATGGTGGCAGACCTCCAGCTCATTTCCGGCCGCACCCTGGATATCGTCACGCAGGCTGTCGCCAAGGGGTCATACGGGAGCAGCATCGCGGCGGACTACGGCCGTTTCACGGTGGCAGCTGCCATGACCGAAACCGCGGAGAAGCTCACGGACGCGGATGCCGAATCCGGTACAGCCCAGTACAACCTCCTGGTGGGTGCGTTGGCCGCGCTCAGCCGCTCGGACCATCCTCCGGAGCTCATCCTGGATTCGTATCTCTTGCGTGCCCTGGCTACCGGCGGGTGGGCACCCAGCTTTACCGACTGCGCTCGGTGCGGCAGGCTTGGCCCCCACACAGCTTTCGCGGCACCTCTTGGAGGCATGGTGTGTGGCGATTGCCGTCCGCCCGGTTCGCCCGCCCCCGCGCCGGAGACTGTGGTACTTCTTGGCGCCCTGCTGACCGGGGATTGGGGCGTTGCTGACGCTTCGGATTCCCGGCATCGACGCGAAGCGGCCGGGCTAGTGGCCAGCTACCTGCAATGGCATTTGGAACGCGCCTTGAAATCACTCAAACACGTGGAGCGAAGCTGACTGTGGCACTTGGAAAGAAAAGCAAGACGACCCCCGCGAGGACTTCGCCCGTAGTAGCCCCGTATGGCCACCCTTCAGGTGCCGTTCCGCCGAACATTCCAAGTGAACTTATTCCACAGCACGTGGCAATTGTGATGGATGGCAATGGCCGTTGGGCCAACCAGCGGGGATTGCCCCGCATTGAAGGGCACAAGGCCGGCGAACCGGCACTGCTGGACGTGATGGCCGGAGCCATCGAGCTAGGCATCAAGTACGTTAGCGTCTACGCGTTTTCCACGGAGAACTGGCGACGATCTCCAGAAGAAGTCCGCTTCCTGATGGGATTTAACAAGGATGTGCTACGTCGCCAACGGAACCAACTCGACGAATGGGGAGTCAGGATCCGCTGGGCCGGGCGACGGCCCAGGCTCTGGGGCTCGGTTATCCGTGAGCTTGAAGAGGCCGAGGAATTTACCAAGGCCAACGACACTTGCACCTTGACCATGTGTGTTAACTACGGCGGCCGGGCTGAAATAGCCGACGCCGTCTCTGCCATTGCCGAGGACGTTGCCGCCGGGCGACTCAAGCCGGGATCCGTGACCGAAAAGACCATCCAGAAATATCTGGATGAGCCCGACTTGCCCGACGTAGACCTCTTCCTGCGCAGTTCCGGCGAGCAGAGGTTGTCAAACTTCCTGCTGTGGCAGTCTGCCTACGCTGAATTCGTCTTCATGGACACGTTGTGGCCGGACGTAGACAGGCGGACGCTTTGGGACGCCGTCGAGATTTACGCTAGGCGGGACCGCCGGTATGGCGGAGCGGTAGACGCGGCGCCAGCCGCTAATTAGCACGGGCATGCTGGATCAATACGGGTAGGACGAGAGCCAAACCGACACATCACGATAAGCCTGTTGGCGAATTGTCCTCCGGGACAGGAAAATGTCGTGGAGTGCCCCTGGGTAGCGGAACACAGCCGTTCGCCGGCCCAGGCCCAACGCACGGCGCGATGTCTCCTCGACGTCGATTACGGCGTCCGCCCTCATGAGGTCTGCCGTCCATTCGACCTGGATCCTGGTCCGGCCCGATAAAAGCACCAGGACCGGGGCATCGATGTTGAGTTTTCGCTCCACCGTTTTGTGGCCGGCGAGCACTGCCTTGGTCCATCCGGCGCGAATGGGGAATGAGGCGCGCGGCCGCCAGACCGAATCCAGCACCCATTCGCCGTGGGCTTGGTTGCTGACGCTCTTCCAGTACGCGGGCATCTCGGGGAACCTGAATGGACGCTTGGGGTCAGTTCGTGCGAAGGGCTCCACCAGATGCATGGCGATGCTGCGAACCAGGCTGCTGCCCTGGAGCTCAAGCCAAGGCGAGTTCAGCACCAGTGTCCCAATCCGGCCTGGGTGGCGGTCCGCCCACAAGGAAGCAATCAGCCCGCCCAAAGAGTGTGCGAGCACATGAATGGTTGGCGGCGCTGGATTGTTGGTCCTTGCCAAAACGTCCCGTTCGACCTCCAGCAAGGCTGCCTCGATGTCTTCGTCGTAGACAGCAAGGTTGGTTGTATATCCGGGCGTCTGACCGGGCAACAGGCTCCGCCCAAATTTCCGAAGGTCCAGCGCGTAGAAATGAAAGCCTGATGCAGTGAGGTACTCAGCGAGTTCGGTCTGGAGGAAATAGTCAGCCCATCCGTGAAGATAGAGAACCACGCGTGGCGCCCCCGCTGGATCCGTGGAAGCTGCCCGGCGCCTGCCTTTTGTGAAGGTGGAGAGAAAGTCAAGGATGCCGTGGGGAGTTGTGGCTGTAACTGGTGGGGCATGCCTGACGAGGGTCGCTTTGACGGTGCCCTCGTCGTCAGGGGGCAAGGGGAGTTCCAAGCACTGATACCCGCTGCCCAGGATGTCCGGTCGCCACAGTGATACTGATTCTTCGGTGGTGGTCATGCGTCCCCTTCCTGCCGTTCCTGCGGCAAGCCCTCTTCCATGTACCCGCGAATCCAACGTGAAAGCCTCGCGTAGGCATCTGCCCGGACGTTGGGTGCGGACAGAAAGACATCATGCAGGCCCCCGTCCACTCTCTCCAACGTCACGCTGCGGCCCAAGGCCATGGCCCTCAGTGCGATGATGCCAACGTCCAATACCGCATCCGAACGCCGCATGGACTCCTGCCACACCATTCCATTGGCACTGGCAGCCGACGTGAGTACCAGGACCGGGATGTCCAGGTCCAGGCCACGCGCAACCTGCGAGTGGCCGGCCAGAACGGCTCTGAGCCACCCCGCCCTGACAGGAAAAGCCAGGGGAGGCCGGTATTTTTCATCCAGCGGCCATTCTCCTTCGGCCGTGTTGCTTATGCTACGGAAGTAGAATCCACGCTCCGGGAGCCTCAGGACCATCTCCGGCCGGAGTTTTGCGAGAGGTCCAACCATCACTTGGGCGGCGCGCCGAACGATTGAGTTGCCATGCATTTCGAGCCAAGGGCTGTTCAGTATCAGGTGTTGCACTTGGCCCGGGTGCCTGCTCGTCCACAGCGCCGCGATAAGGCCTCCGGTGGAATGCCCCATCATGGCAACGTTGTCCCTGCGATGTGCAGGGCTGTCGCTGCGGATGACCTCGATGGCGCGACTGATTTCGGCATCGTAGTCCCCAAGGTTGGCCACATAACCACCATGCGAACCGTATATCAGGCTTCGACCATGGTTGTGCATGTCCAAGGCATAGAACTCATAGCCGTTCCTTGCCCAAAACCTGGCGAGCTCCACATTGAAGAAGTAGTCGCTCCAGCCATGAAGGAAGAGCAAGGCACCATGTGTTTCTCTGGCCTCCTGGGTCATTGATTCCGGTCGGTAACGGACCAACGTTGCCCGGCGCAGCACACCATCAGGTCCTTCGGCGTCCAGGACACGCGATTGGAAGTCCATTCCCAGGATGTCAGTCGACCAATCCATGCCTTCAGCTTAGACACTCGCTGCGGCATCGCGTCCCGCAGCCCTGCCAGTGAAAAGGCAACCACCCAGGAACGTTCCCTCCAATGCCCTGTACCCGTGGATGCCGCCTCCACCGAAGCCGGCCGCTTCACCCGCAGCATAGAGGCCAGGGATCACCTGGCCGTCTTGGTCCAGGACGCGGGAACGAAGGTCCGTCTGCAGCCCTCCCAGGCTTTTCCTCGTGAGGACGGAGAGCCTGATGGCAATGAGGGGACCGTGGGCAGGATCTGCCAGCCGGTGTGGGGGAGCCACCCTCATCAGTTTGTCAGTGGCAAAACGGCGGGCCGCCCGGATGGCGGCAAGTTGAGGGTCTTTACCCAGCCCGCTCGCCACTTGAAGGTCGCGGGCCCGGACCAACGCGTCCAGGTGATCAGCGCTGACCAGCTGATCCCCGGTGAGTCCGTTCATTTTCGCGGCCAGGTCCCGGGGCGTCGTGCCCTGGATGAAGTCGATGCCTTTGTCCAGGAAACGTTGTATTGGGGTATCGCCACCGGGCTTCAAGCGCGAGACGAGCAGTGAGACGTCCTTCCCCGTGAGGTCCGGATTCTGCTCGGAACCGGACAGCGCAAGTTCCTTCAGTGCAATAGTGCGGTTCAAAACGAACCACGAATAGCTGTGACCCGTGGCCACGATGTGGCGAAGCGCGCCAAGGGAATCGAAACCCGGGAACAGCGGCGCCGGGAGTTGTTGCCCGAGGGCATCCAACCACAGGGACGAGGGCCCTGGCAGTATACGGATGCCGTGCTTGGGCCATATGGGAGCGTAATTGTGGATTCCCTCGGGGTAGTGCCACATGCGGTCACCGTTCACCAAGGCTGCGCCGATGGATTCCGCAACCGGGAGGAAATCACCATCCACTGAGGCAGGAACGCCGCTGAGCATGTATGCCGGTGCATCATCGCCCGGCCACTGCCGGCGAACCGAACCGTGGTTGCCGCCAATGCCGCCTGTCGACACTACGACTGCGCCCGCCATCGCGTCGAAACCCCCGACGGCGGTGCGTGAGGAAGCTTGGCCGCGCACCGCCGTCGAGGGTTCCAGAACCTGGCCTGAGACGCCCACGACCCGGCCGGCCGTCGTCGTCAGTGAAGTTGCCCTATGCCGGAAATGCAGCGTTACCCGTCCGGCCTGGACACCTTCCTGCACCTTCGCAAGAAACGGTTCCACAAGGGCAGGACCAGTTCCCCACGTGACGTGGAACCGGGGAACCGTGTTTCCGTGTCCCTGGGGCCCGTAACCGCCGCGTTCTGCCCATTGCACGAGGGGGAAGATTCCGACGTCGAGGCTCTTCAACCATGCCCTTTTCTCACCCGAGGCGAAGTGGACGTACGCTTCTGCCCACTGCCGCGCAACCGCATCGTGAGGCTGATCAAAGCCGGCGGACGCCAACCAGTCCGAGAGTGCCAACTGAGCGCTGTCCTTGACACCGAGTCGGCGCTGCTCCGGGGTGTCCACCATAAACAGGCCCCCGAAGGACCAATGCGCCTGCCCTCCCAGGGATGCCGCCGGTTCCTGGTCCAGGATTGCCACGCTCTTGCCTGCCGCATATGCGCTTGCAGCTGCAACCAGCCCGGACAAGCCTGCACCGACAACGATGATGTCGGCGAGGATTCGATTCCCATGATTTGCGTCACGATCCGGTAGGGGCATGCGTACATGCTAGCTGTCGGCATGGTCACGGGTTTGGTGAGTTGTCAGTAAACCGGAAAACTAGGACCATGCGTGTTTACCCCACCTTCTTCAAGCTCGCCTTCTCCTGGATGGATGCCGAGAAAGCCCATAAGATCGGCTTCCAGGCCATCCGGGCGGCCCACCGCTCCGGTGCAGGGCGGATTCTGGCCAGGATCACAGCTCCGGATGCTTCCCTCCGGACCGAGGCCTTGGGCCTGACATTCCCGTCTCCCTTCGGCCTGGCGGCAGGTTTCGATAAGGAAGGCCATGGGATTGAAGCGCTGGCAGAGCTGGGATTCGGCCATGTGGAGGTCGGAACCATTACAGGCCAGGCCCAGCCGGGCAACGAGAAGCCACGCCTGTTCCGATTGATTGATGACCGTGCGGTTATCAACCGTATGGGCTTCAACAACGATGGAGCTGCTGCAGTGGCTCCGCGGCTCAAGTCCGCCAAAGCCGCACTGCAGCGCATGCACGCCGACGTTCGTCCAGTGATCGGCGTCAACATCGGTAAGACGAAAGTTGTTGAGTTGGATGAGGCCACAGAGGACTACTTGGTTAGCGCACGCAGCCTTGCACCGGCTGCGGACTACCTGGTTGTCAACGTCAGTTCGCCCAACACGCCAGGACTGCGGCTCCTCCAGAACGTGGAAACCCTTCGGCCGCTGCTCCGGGCAGTGGGGGATGCAGCTGATGAGGCAGCTGGCCGCCATGTTCCACTACTGGTCAAGATCGCGCCTGACCTCAGTAACGAGGACATCGACGACGTCGCCCGGCTTGCGCTTGACCTCAAGCTCGACGGCATAATCGCCACCAATACCACCATTACCCGTGAGGGCCTCGTCACTGACGCCGCCAAGGTTGAAGCACTGGGAGCCGGAGGGCTTTCAGGTGCCCCGCTGAAGCAGCGATCATTGGAAGTCCTGCGACGACTTAAGGAAGCAGTGGGAGATCAGCTCGTGCTGATTGCCGTGGGGGGAGTGGAGTCAGCCCAGGATGTTCAGGACCGTTTGGACGCAGGGGCAACCCTGGTGCAGGGCTACACCGCGTTCCTTTACGAGGGTCCGTTCTGGGCGTCACGCATCAACAAAGGCCTCGTGAAGATCCAGAAGCGCGGCTCCCGCTCGGTATAGGCTTCCGTCCCGAATCAAGAAGAAGACCCCGGACCATTGGTCCGGGGTCTTCGTGTAAGTAGGTTGGTCGGCGGTTAGGGGTACCGCTAGGCCGGGTACTGGCCGCGCTTGACCTGTGGCTTGGGGAGGCGGAGCTTGCGGAACTGCAGGGCGCGCATGCATCCGTACCAGACTGAACCGCGCTCGACTTCGCCGAACTTCTCGCCCAGGCGCTTGCGGAGCTTGCGTGAAAGGATGAAAGCATCGATGAAGACGGCAAGGAACATGATCCAGAATCCCACCAGGACATAAGTAATCTGCGCACTGTTGGACGGGATGATCAGCGAGACCACCACGAAGAGCAGGGCCCCGAACATCAGGTATTCACCAAGGCTGAACCGTGCGTCTACATAGTCCCGAACGAAGCGTTTCTGGGGACCCTTGTCCCTCAGCGGGAGGTACTTTTCGTCCCCCGTGTCCAATGCCTGGCGCATCTTCTGCCGCTGGTCCTGAATCGCGACGCGCTCGGCCTCCTTGGAAGCTTTACGGTCATTGGGCACCAACGGGCGCTTGCGGGCTGCCTCCTGGGCCTTCCGCTTGGGCGTAGGGGCGCCCTTTCCGGCACCCGGTTCCTGGGCGGCGGCGTGGGCCTGGTCTACTACTGCTTGAGCGCTGGGCTCTTCCTTTTTGCGTCCGAACACCCATACAGAATACCCCGCAGGGAGGTGGCGCAGGTTACGTGACCCCGCGGTACGTTTGGCGCGTGGGAGCCTGCCGCGCCGTCCCTTGTCGCCCCGTGGTCAGCGGTAAAGTTTGGGCATGACATCAGCACATGCGGGGATCCCGCAGAACCAGCAACGGAACTCCGGCCACAGCACGGAGGGATCGTCGTCGAACCAGGTCATCGGCAACGAAGCCGTGGCCGCTTTGGCCCACGCAGTCGATGAATCCTTTAGCGCCACTCTCAGCACGCTCAAGGACCTCGTGGGTATCCCGGGAATCGCGTGGCCCAGCTTTGACCCCGCCGAACTGGATCGCAGCGCCGAAGCTGTCGCATCTTTGGTAAAGGCCACCGGCATGGATGATGTCCGCATTCTGCGCTGCGACAAATCGGATGGAACGCCCGGCGGTCCCGCCGTCGTCGCCCGCCGTCCTGCCCGCGACGGAAAGCCGACCATTCTCTTGTACGCACACCACGACGTGCAGCCCCCGGGCGACCGGGCCCTTTGGACCTCCGAGCCTTTCATTGCGGAAGAGCGGGAAGGCCGCCTGTATGGCCGTGGCGCTGCTGACGACAAAGCCGGCATCATGGCCCACCTGGCTGCATACAGTGCTGTGATGAGTGTTCTGGGGGATGCGTTTGGCCTTGGTGTGACTTTCTTCTTCGAGGGCGAGGAAGAAGCGGGCTCGCCCACCTTCCGGACGTTCCTCGAGGAACACCGCGAACTTCTCCGGTCCGATGTAATCGTCGTGGCGGACTCCAGCAACTGGAAGGTTGGCCTTCCTGCACTGACCACAAGCCTCCGAGGGCTCGTGGATGGCACTTTCGAAGTCCGCGTGCTGGAACATGCGGTGCATTCGGGAATGTTCGGCGGCCCGGTGCTGGACGCCCCTACACTGCTGTCACGTCTCATCGCTACCCTGCACGACGACGAAGGAAATGTCGCCGTGGCTGGCCTCGTTCGGAATGACGACGTTGCGGTTGACCTGACGGAGGCTGAATACCGCGCCGACGCTTCAGTGCTCGACGGCGTCAAGCTCGCCGGGAGCGGGACAATCAGTTCGCGTTTGTGGACCAAGCCCGCGTTATCCATCATCGGCATGGATGTTCCCGCAGTTGACGTTGCCTCAAATACGCTCATTCCCGCAGCCCGGGCCAAGTTCAGCATGCGTCTGGCCCCCGGGCAGGATCCGGAAGCCGCAATGGAGGCTTTGAGGAACCACGTGGAGTCCCACGCGCCTTTCGGGGCCAAAGTTACCTTCACGCCGGGGGAGCGGGGCAACGCCTTCTCGACCGACACCTCATCAGCAGCTGCCAGGGTGGCACTCTGGGCCCTGGGCGAGGCATGGGGAGTCCAGCCAGTGGAAATGGGAATCGGCGGTTCCATCCCGTTTATTGCCGACCTGACCGAGGCATATCCCGATGTCCAGATTCTGGTCACGGGGGTGGAAGATCCCGATTCCCGCGCGCACAGCGCCAACGAATCATTGCACATCGGCGATTTCCGCCATGCAGTGCTGGCAGAGGCGCTCATGCTGGCGCGGATTAACGCTGAGGGCCTGGACCGCTAAGTAGCGTTGCCGTGTTCCCGGGCCGCTTGTTCGGGTGCCCTTCCGGGACGCGGACACGCCGGGAACAAGTCAATGCGGTCCGTGGTTACGTCAGAAGTTATAGCTCAGCGTCTGCGCGACGTAGCATGGAGCTATAACCCGCACGTAATTGGGTAAGGGCAGGCAGCGTTCCGGCGCCGCCGCCAGGAGCGTCATAAGAAGGTAGGCCAATGAGCACTGCAACCAACGAAAACAGCACCGGAGCACAGCTCGTCCCGGACGAGGAGCTTCCCACGCACGAGGTCAATCTGACCGATGTCGCAGCAGGCAAGGTCCGTAGCCTCCTCGAACAGGAAGGGCGCACCGATCTGCGGCTGCGCGTTGCAGTCCAGCCGGGCGGCTGCTCCGGCTTGATCTACCAGCTCTACTTTGACGAGCGCCTGCTGGATGGAGACGCCGTTCGTGACTACGACGGCGTTGAGGTCGTCGTGGACAAGATGAGCGTCCCGTACCTTAGCGGCGCCAGCATTGACTTCGAGGACACCATCTCGAAGCAGGGCTTCACCATTGATAACCCGAACGCCGGCGGGTCTTGCGCTTGCGGCGATTCGTTCCACTGACGTGAGCTGTCGCCGCATGTCGGCGCCCGTCTGGATGCGTTCCAACGCATTCGGAGCCACGGGGCCGACATGTGCGCGAAAACCGCTTCATAGCGGTAAGCTCTACATCGGGTAGTAAAACTTTTAGTGTGCCCGGTGGCCTTTGGCCTGCCGGGAGACAGCAACAAGAGGAAGGGCCGTCTGTGAGTTCGCAGAACCGAACCGGCAGCCGACGCATAAAGATCACCTCGATCACTGGCTTGGCACTAGCCGGCGCGTTGGTTTTGACCGGATGTTCACCAGAGGTAGAGAAGGGTTGGCTGCCAACAGAGCGCGGCACGACCAACCACACTGACCGGATCATGGACCTCTGGGTCAACTCATGGATCGCCGCCTTGGCAGTCGGTATCATCACGTGGGGCCTTCTGGTCTGGTGCATCATCGCTTACCGCCGCCGCAAGGGCACCACGGGATTCCCCAAGCAGCTCAGCTACAACCTGCCGCTTGAGGTCTTCTACTTGACCATCCCGCTGTTCATGGTGCTGGTGTTCTTCTACTTCACCGACCAGGACCAGCGGGCGATCGATGACCGCTCACAGCCGGCAGACGTCGTCGTTGACGTCCGCGGCAAGCAGTGGGCCTGGGACTTCAACTACAAAAAGGGCGAGGTCGTCAGCGAGGACCTCCACGAGGCCGGCGTTCAGGCCCACCTGACCGGCAACGAGGTCAACAAGGACCTGCTCCCCACGCTGTACTTGCCCGTTGGCAAGTCGGTTGACCTGGAGCTGAACTCCCGCGATGTCATCCACTCTTTCTGGGTTCCGGCCTTCCTGCAGAAGCGGGACATGATCCCCGGCAAGACCAACTACATCAGGTTCACTCCCACCAAGGAGGGCACTTTCGATGGCAAGTGCGCCGAACTCTGCGGTGAATACCACTCCGAAATGCTGTTCCGCGTCAAGGTTGTCTCCGAGTCTGAATTCCAGGCCCACATGGACAAGCTTCGCCAGGACGGCAACACGGGCCTGCTCGGTGCGGAATACGACCGCAACCCGGACCTGATCGAAACCAAGTAAGGGGAGCGACGTGGCTACTTACACTCAATCCGCCGGGACCCTAGAGGCTCCCGTAGTTCCTAAATCCAAGGGACGCATCGTCGTCAACTGGATCACCTCCACGGACCACAAGACCATCGGGTACATGTACCTCATCGCGTCCTTTGTGTTCTTCTGCCTCGGCGGCGTCATGGCGCTGCTGATCCGTGCCGAACTGTTCGAACCGGGTATGCAGATCCTGCAGACCAAGGAACAGTACAACCAGATGTTCACGATGCACGGCACCGTGATGCTGCTGATGTTCGCGACACCGCTGTTTGCGGGCTTCACGAACGTCATCATGCCACTGCAGATTGGTGCCCCCGACGTCGCCTTCCCGCGATTGAACGCGCTGGCCTTCTGGTTCTTCCTCTTCGGCTCCACCATTGCTGTGTCCGGCTTTATCACGCCGCAGGGTGCTGCATCGTTCGGCTGGTTCGCGTATGCGCCGCTGTCGAACACCACCTTTACGCCCGGCGTCGGCGGTGACCTGTGGGTCTTCGGTCTCGCACTGTCGGGCTTCGGTACCATCCTTGGTGCCGTCAACTTCATCACCACGATCATCTGCATGCGTGCCCCTGGCATGACCATGTGGCGCATGCCGATCTTCACCTGGAATGCCCTGGTGACGTCCATCCTCGTCCTGATGGCGTTCCCGCCGCTGGCCGCTGCCCTGTTCGCCCTCGGCGCGGACCGCAAATTTGGTGCCCACATCTTCGACCCCGAAAACGGCGGCGCAGTACTCTGGCAGCACCTGTTCTGGTTCTTCGGCCACCCTGAGGTTTACATCATCGCCCTGCCGTTCTTCGGCATCGTTTCTGAGATCTTCCCTGTCTTCAGCCGGAAGCCGATCTTTGGTTACAAGGGCCTTGTCTACGCAACCATCGCTATTGCCGCACTTTCCGTCACCGTGTGGGCTCACCACATGTACGTGACTGGTTCCGTGCTGCTCCCGTTCTTCGCCTTCATGACCATGTTGATCGCGGTGCCCACAGGCGTAAAGTTCTTCAACTGGATCGGTACTCTCTGGCAGGGTTCCATCACCTTCGAGACTCCGATGCTGTGGAGCATCGGCTTCCTGGTGACCTTCCTGTTCGGTGGCCTCACCGGTATTATCCTGGCGTCGCCGCCGCTGGACTTCCACGTCTCGGACTCGTACTTCGTTGTGGCCCACTTCCACTACGTCGTCTTCGGCACCGTGGTGTTCGCCATGTTCGCGGGCTTCTACTTCTGGTGGCCCAAGTGGACCGGCAAGATGCTCAACGAACGCCTGGGCAAGATTCACTTCTGGCTGCTTTTCCTTGGCTTCCACGGAACCTTCCTGATCCAGCACTGGCTGGGTGTTGAAGGTATGCCCCGCCGCTACGCCGACTACATGCCGCAGGACAACTTCACCTGGATGAACCAGTTCTCCACGATTTCGTCCTTCGTCCTGGGTGCGTCCCTCCTGCCCTTCTTCTGGAATGTCTACATCACCTGGCGTAGCAACAAGAAGGTAGAAGTTGATGACCCTTGGGGCTTCGGTGCGTCACTGGAGTGGGCAACGTCCTGCCCACCGCCGCGCCACAACTTCACTTCCCTGCCCCGTATCCGCTCTGAGCGCCCGGCACTGGACCTTCACCACCCGGAGTTGGCCCAGGTCCACACTGCCCAGTCCCCGGACCCGGCAGCAGTGCTGCTCGGTAACGCTGACCAGAAGGACGTCCGCAAGTGAAAATTGAATCGTGGCTCTTTGGAGCAGGAGCATTCTTCTTCATCCCTGTCGCCATCGCCTACGGCTTCCTGACGGAATGGCATGAGTGGGTCGGCGTTCTGGGCATTCTCCTGGTTGGCGGTCTCGTGGGCATGATCGGCGCCTACCTGGGCTTTACTGGCAAGCGGATTGGCATGCGTCCGGAAGACCGCCCTGATGCTGAAATTCACGAGGGCGCGGGCGAGCAGGGGCACTTCAGCCCTTGGAGCTGGTGGCCGCTGGTTCTCGGCATTGCATGCGCAAGCGGCTTCCTGGGCCTTGCGGTGGGTTTCTGGATCACCTTCATCGCGGGTGGCCTTGCCGTTGTGGCACTGGTCGGCTGGGTCTTCGAATACAGCCGCGGCGACCACGCCCACTAGCAGCAAACAGCATAACGACGACGGGCCCCACCTTCTGGTGGGGCCCGTTCTCGTGGTTGGGGTTTCAAGGGGCCTGAGTGCCCTCCAGCACAGCAGAAAGTCCCACGAGGGCATCGTCGGCGTCGGAGACATTTTGGCCCTCCTGGAGGGCATCCAGTGCCACCTCAAGGAACACCTCGCAGCCGTGGCCAAAATCTTCCGTCATGACTTCCAGGAGCGAGCGTGCGTCGACCGGAAGGCCATCCTGCTTCCGTATTGTTACGGGCAGGCCTGTCTCGGTTACTGCCCGGACAAATACCGCTGCTGCACGCGCATGCAAGCCAATTTCTGCTGCGACGAAGGATTTCTGCTCCGGCAAGCCCAGCTCCTTTGCTAAGACGGAATAGCCGTCCGTGAAATTTGATCCATACAAGCGTAGCCGCCTCCAGGCCAGCTCTCCATATCGCGTACTGCAGCTGGTCTAGACCTGTGCCCCGACTGATCTACCCTTAATGCATGATTCATTTGATGTTGGGCACTTGTCATGCCTGAAGCCGCGAGTATCGCCGGTGAAATTGACCGGACCAGCAGCACTCCCATTTATATCCAGCTCCGGGAGATACTGAGGAGTTTCATTGCCCAATCATGTCCGCCGGGTTCCTCGCTGCCGTCCGAACGGGATCTCTCGTTAAGGTTTGGCCTTGCCAGGATGACCGTACGCCAGGCCATTGACGCCCTGGTGGGTGAAGAAGTCATCGAGCGTGTGGTTGGACTAGGTACGTTCGTGAAGAAGCCCAAGCTTGACCTCCAAGTGAAGTTGACCTCCTATAGCGAGGAGATGCAACGCCGAGGGATGGTCCCGGCAGCCAAAGTGCTGAGCTTTGAACAGATTGCTGCCAGCGCCTTTTTGGCGAGGGAGCTTCAGCTGGAAGAAGGTACGCCGTTGGTCCGTTTCAGGCGCTTGCTGTTGGCCGACAACGAACCAATGAGTGTCGACGAGAACTTCATTCCGGCACACCGCGTCCCTGGGCTATTGGACGAGGCACCGCCCACTTCGCTCTACAACGTCCTGAGCGAACGCTATGGCCTGGTCATGGAATGGGGGGAGGACATGATCGAGGCCACCGCCGCTTCCCCGTCAACTGCAAGGCTGTTGAACGTGGACGTAGGCTCACCCCTGCTGAAGATCCAGCGTCACGCCTTCGTGGCCCGGGCAATGGTGGACTACTCGGTTTCGTACTATCGAGCAGACCGCTATAAGCTCTGGGTTCCGCTGCAGCGACCAGGCGTTCGGCCCACACGCAACTATTCCTCCGGCTACCGGACTCAATAGTGCAGGCAGTGGTCCCTAGTGACCACTCACAAGTAGCAAGTAAAAACACGGAAGGGCCCGATCCATATGGATCGGGCCCTTCCGTGTCTTCAAACAGGAACTAGTGGCTAAGACTCTTCTGGTCTTCGCCAGCTTCGATGGCCTCGTGGTGGCCATGCGCGTGGGCGGCTTCGAGTTCCGCAGGCGTCGCCGGAGCAACACGGTCTTCGAAGAACCACTTGGAGAGCGCTGCCCGGCGCTTTTCCTTGCGGGTCACAACACCATGTTCGTTCGGCGTGGCCGGCAACGGAACCGGAGATTCGAACCCAACGAGCTTGTAGCGCTTGTACTCGTCCAACGGAGCGTGTACTTCGATGAACTCACCGTGGGGGAGTCGTACGATGCGGCCGGTCTCACGTCCGTGGAGCGCGATCTCCCGGTCCTTACGCTGCAGAGCCAGTGCGATTCGCTTGGTCACGATGAAAGCAATGACAGGGCCGATGAAGAACAGAGTGCGCAGCCAGTACGTGACATCGTTCAGGGATACGTGGAAATGCGTTGCGATGAGGTCCGAACCTGCTGCAGCCCACATGACGCAGTACCAAGTGAAACCGGCAACACCGATCGCGGTACGGGTAGGTGCGTTGCGGGGACGGTCAAGGACGTGGTGCTCACGGTTGTCCTTGGTGACCCAGCGTTCAATCCACGGGTACATGAACAGCACGGTGAAGATGATGCCGGCGGGCACCAGTGCCGGGAGCAGGACGTTCAGGGTCAGCGTGTGTCCGAAGACGATGTACTCAAAGTGGAAGTTGTTGACGACACCAGGCATGAGGCGAAGTGCACCGTCAACGAATCCGATGTACCAGTCAGGCTGGGTACCTGCGGAAACCGGGGAGGGGTCGTAGGGACCGTAGTTCCAGATCGGGTTGATCGTAAAGGCAGCTGCCATGAGGGCCAGCACGCCGAAGACGATGAAGAAGAACCCGCCAGCCTTGGCAGCGTAAACCGGGCCAAGGGGGTAGCCGACGACGTTGCCGTCGTTGCGTCCTGGGCCGGGGTACTGCGTGTGCTTGTGAACAACCACCATGAACAGGTGAATAACGATCATCAGCAGAATCAGGGCAGGGACCAGAAGGATATGAAGCACGTAGAGGCGACCAATGATCGCAGTGCCCGGGAATTCTCCGCCGAAGAGGAAGAACGAGATGTAGGTACCAATGACCGGGATGGACTTGATAACGCCATCGATGATGCGCAGACCGTTGCCGGAAAGCAGGTCATCGGGGAGCGAGTAGCCGGTGAAGCCGGCAGCCATTGCCAGGATCAGCAGGACGCCACCCACCACCCAGTTCATCTCACGCGGCTTGCGGAACGCGCCGGTGAAGAAGACGCGCAGCATGTGGACGCCAAGCGAAGCCACGAACAGCAGCGCCGCCCAGTGGTGCACCTGGCGCATGAAGAGGCCACCACGAACATCGAAGGAGATGTTCAGGGATGAGCTGTAAGCCACCGACATTTCGACGTTGTACAACGGCGTGTAAGAACCCTGGTAGTGGGTTTCAGCCATGGACGGGTCGAAGAAGAAGGTCAGGAACGTACCCGACATCAGGAGGATGACGAAGGAGTACAGCGCCACCTCACCGAACATGAATGACCAGTGGTCAGGGAAGACCTTGCGGCCGAACTCGCGCAGGATGCCGGAGCCGCCTACACGCTCGTCTACGAAGTCAGTGAAACGGCCAACTTTGGTCTTCGCTACGAAGGGGGCTTCAGCTGTTGATGAGGCGCTCATGCTCGTCACGCTCCCAGTAACTCGGTCCTACAGGTTCTTTGAAGTCGCTGGTAGCGACGAGGTAGCCCTCTGCGTCAACTGCGATGGGCAGCTGGGGGAGCGGACGGCTTGCCGGTCCAAAGATGACCTTGCATTCCTGCGTGAGGTCGAACGTGGACTGGTGGCACGGGCACAGGAGGTGGTGTGTCTGCTGCTCGTAAAGAGCAACCGGGCAACCAACGTGCGTGCAGATCTTGGAGTAGGCAACAATGCCGTTGTAGCTCCAGTTCTCGCGGCCCTCGGACGGGTTCAGCGAGTTCGGATCGAGGCGCATCAGCAGAACGACGGCCTTGGCCTTTTCGTTCAGCTTGCCCTCGTGAAGTTCGTTGAGTCCCTCGGGAATGACGTGGAAAGCCGAGCCGATGGTGACATCCGAAGCCTTGATGGGAGTGCCATCGGGGTCGCGGGTCAGTCGCTTGAGCTTGCCACCTTCGGGAGCCCACATGGTGTGTGCGAGCTTGTCATCCGGACGCGGTCCCAAGTCGCCGAAGATGGCGAGGGCAGGGAGCGGAGCAAGGGCAACGGCGCCAAGAAGGGTGTTGCGGATCAGCGGGCGGCGCTTAATGCCGGTTTCCTCGACGATGTCGTCGACGATACGCACGGCAGCCTGGCGATCTTCCTCATGACGGATAGCGTGGCGCTCTTCCGACACTTCGTGATCGGGCATAAGGGCCTTGGCCCAGTGCACGATACCGGTGCCGATGCCAAGCATCGCGAACGCCGTACCTAGGCCCAGGAGCAGGTTTTGGGTACGGATGGTTGCAATCGTCGAATCGTCGCCCAGATCGATGGCGAAGTACGCCACCAGGAAGATCAGCGTGCCAATGACGGAGGTGCCAAACAAAATGGCTACCTGACGTTCGGCTCGCTTTGCGGCTACCGGGTCCGTGTCAGCCAGGCGCAAACGATGCGGAGGGAGTCCAGGATCCTGGAACTTCTCCACCTCATTCTGACCAGCCGTAGCTACGGTGCCCGAGTGGTTCGGACTGCCGTCACTATGGTTGCCCATAATTCGCCTCATCCTTCTCTCGTTGTCTCGGCCTGAGCCGAGTTAATTTTCAGTTCGAAACTGCTGACCATGCAGCAGAAGTTTGTTGTCTCGTCCGGACTATGACGTGCGTGACGTCAGCCAGATGGTGAAAGCGATGATGACGCCCAATCCGGCAATCCAGACGAAGAGACCCTCTGACACGGGGCCAAGGGAGCCGAGATCGGCACCGCCTGGCGAGCCGTTGGCTTCGATGGTCTTGAGGAAGGTGATGATGTCGCGCTTACCTTCAGGGGAGACGTTCGAGTCGTTGAACACAGGCATGTTCTGCGGACCCGTGGCCATGGCTTCGTAGATGTGCTTGCCAGTGACATCGGCCAGCGCCGGAGCGAACTTGCCGCGGGTCAGGGCGCCACCGGCTGCTGCCGCGTTGTGGCACATGGCGCAGTTGACTCGGAAGAGCTCGCCACCGTTGGCTGCATCTCCCTTTTCGTCAAGGAGGTGTTCTTCCGGAATTGCAGGGCCTGCGCCGAGCGATGCAACGTAAGCGGACAGCTGGCTGGTCTGCTCTTCGTTGAATTGGACGGGCTTCTTCTGGGCCTGTGGGCCATTCATCTGCATGGGCATGCGTCCGGTGCCAACCTGGAAGTCAACTGCTGCGGCACCTACGCCGACCAGCGAGGGGCCGTCCTTGGATCCGCTTGCACCCATGCCGTGGCAGGTGGCGCAGTTGGCAGCAAACAATTTGCCGCCTTCTTCTACGTCACTTGCGCTGTAGCTGGTGGTGTCGGCTTTGGCCTGGTTGACAGATGTGGCAACGGCGTACAGCCCACCAGTGAGGAGGAGGCCCATCAGCAGCAGCGCAATGGCTGCCAGTGGGTGACGTCGCTTCTGCGAGAGTGCCTTCACGTGGTGGTTCCTTTATTCGATCCTGCGTCGGCTCCGCGAGCCGCTTCTTGAAATTCTGCCTCTTGTAGAAAAAGAGTCAAAGCCGGGCTACTTGAGGACGTAGATGACCAGGAAGAGGCCAATCCAGACGACGTCAACGAAGTGCCAGTAGTACGAGGTGACGATCGCGGATGTCGCTTCAAAGTGCCCAAACTTCTTGGCTGCAAACGCGCGGCCAATAATGAACAGGAACGCGATCAAACCGCCGATGACGTGAAGGCCGTGGAAGCCTGTGGTCATGTAGAAGGCGGAACCGTAGGCATTGGATGACAGGGAAACATGCTCGGAGACGAGCATGGCGTATTCCGTGGTCTGTCCGGCTACGAAGAAGGCACCCATGATGAAGGTGAGAACGAACCATTCGCTCATGCCCCAGCGGGTGAACTGGAGGCGTCCGCCGGTGCGGCGCGGTTCAAGCCGCTCAGCAGCGAAAACGCCCATCTGGCAAGTAAAGGAACTGGCCACAAGGACGATGGTGTTGACGAGCGCAAACGGGAAGTTGAGCTTGGCCGACTCCTCGGCCCACATCAATCCCGATGTGGAACGCAGGGTGAAGTACATGGCAAAGAGACCGGCGAAGAACATCAACTCACTGGACAGCCAAACAACGGTTCCAACAGAAACCAGATTGGGGCGGTTCAGCGTCGGGTGCGCCGGGGTACTGGGGGCATGGGTCGCAGATGTCACAAGGACATTATGTCTGTAAAAGTCCAGAGTTCCCAATGCAAACCACCGATTCGGGAGACTTTTTCTACAAAGACGCGAAATCGCGCGGAAAAGTTCCCGGTCCGGTTCACATTGGTCATCGGTGTAGCTCGGTCGATAGCATCAAGGGGTGACTTCTCCGGCATCGGCACCTGCAGCCAGCAATACCTGGCCAGGGCTCATCTCTGCACTGATCAACGGCGACGACCTTGCAGTGGGCAATACTGAGTGGGCCATGAACACGATCATGGCCGGCGAAGCGACTCCTGCGCAGATCGCGGGTTTCCTGGTTGCCCTGCGCGCCAAGGGCGAAACAGTGGAAGAACTGGCCGGTCTCGTGGAGGCCATGGTTCAGAATGCCAACCCGATAGAGATCTCGGGTGAAAAGCTGGACATCGTGGGAACGGGCGGTGACAGACTCAACACTGTCAACATCTCCACGATGGCAGCCCTTGTTGCCGCCGGAGCCGGTGCCAAAGTTGTCAAGCACGGAAACCGTGCGGCGTCGTCCACCTCCGGTTCTGCTGATGTGCTCGAAGCCCTGGGTGTCCGCTTGGACCTTTCGATTGACCAGGTTGCGCGGAACGCGGAGGAGGCAGGAATCACATTCTGCTTTGCGCAGGTTTTTCATCCCTCGTTCCGTCACACTGCAGTACCTCGCCGGGAGCTGGCAGTACCCACGGCCTTTAACTTCCTCGGCCCCATGACCAATCCAGCCCATGTGCAGGCTTCTGCTGTTGGTGTGGCCAACGCTCGAATGGCGCCCCTGGTTGCCGGCGTCCTTGCCCGGCGCGGCAGCCGTGGCCTGGTGTTCCGCGGTGACGACGGGCTGGATGAATTGACGCCCACAGGACCATCAACCGTCTGGGAGATCAGGAACGGAACTGTCACGGAGCAGGTGTTCTCACCCGCGGAGCTTGGTATCAAGCCATCCACCGTGGCCGATTTGCGAGGCGGCGACGCCGCCGCAAATGCAGTAGTTGTCCGCGAGGTCCTTGACGGCAGGACAGGTCCTGTACGCGATGCTGTTCTCTTGAATGCTGCCGCTGGCTTGGTGTCCGTTGATCTGAACGCCGAAGGCGACCTTTTGGACCGTATGCGGCTGGCGTTCGCACGGGCAGCGGAATCCGTGGATTCAGGGAAGGCTGCCGGCGTTCTGGCAAAGTGGATTGCCCTCAGCCAGGCCTCGAACGGCTAGCCCAGGGTCCCGGCCCTATTCGAATCCCAGGGCAAAGGCGGCGTCGAGGTCGTGCTGCGAGTAGGCACGGAACGCTATGTGCGTAGTGGTGTGGACCACCGAATCGACCTTCGACAAGCGATCAGCGATGACGTCCGCAAGGTCTTCATGCTTTGAGACTCTCGCCACGGCAATCAGGTCCCATTCTCCAGTGACGGAGTAGACCTCGCTGATGCCCTGGATGGCCGAAATCTGCTCGGCGGTTTCCGGAATGCGCGAGGCATCGGTCTTGATCAGGACGAAAGCAGTGATCACGTGGGGCCCTTCCGGAAAAGCATCGTTGCGGACGCTCTCCAGCCTAGTGCATGGGAGATGTCGGGGACCTGTTCAGGCCTTGCGTTGCCGCTTTCGTGACGTACGCAGAATTAACGCGAGAAGGGCGCGGAAGCCGAGCAGGAAAATGCCCAGGCTGATAAGTGCCACGATGACAAACGGCAGTACCACCGTCTGACCTGTCACGGCCCTGAGCAACATGCCGATCAGGACGGCACCGATCCAGACACACACGCCCGAAGGCCAAACGGCATACGGTGCACGCCAAACCCGCATGACCACCCAGGCTGCGCTGGCACCTGCGAGAAAGGGCCACGCGGTGATGAATGCGCCGGTGATGATGTCTCCCCGGGCATGGGCGTCGCGGCCGATCGCGGCGAAGACAAGAATCAGCACGAGGTCTGCGGCGGCAGCAGGAATCCAGGATCTCAACGATGACGGCATGTTCTGACAGTATCGGGGCTGCAGTGCTGGCGCGAAGTTGACGGCGCGCAGTTTCTCCCTTGCGCTTGGATTGGAGAGCGGCCACGATGACTGGCAGTAACCCAAAGACGCGCCCAGTTCAGGAGGAAACGATGCGATTCGTTCAGGTAGCCCAGCATGCCGAAGACCTGAAGAGGGCGGCTGCCTTTTACGCCGCGTTGCTGGGGACCGAGCCCAAGGCCTTGTATGACCCTCCCGGTCTGCTTTTCTTTGATGTGGGCGGCGTGCGGCTTCTGCTGGAGAAAGGTGCGCCGTCATCCCTTCTCTATTTCGAGGTGGGAGACCTTCACGGAACAGTGGCGGCATTGCGGAGCAAAGGTGTCAGGATCGTTTCGGAGCCACACCTGATCTTCACCCATGAGGACGACCTCCTTGGACCTGCAGATTCGGAGGAATGGATGGCATTCATTGAGGACAGCGAGGCCAACACCGTAGGCCTGGTCAGCCGTATCCGGACAGCAGGCGACTGACTCTGCCCCAACAGTCATGAGTGGACAGGCATTGACGTCGGCCAAACGTAAATCAGGATCCCGGACGCCCTGCCCAGTCCTTGCCGGCCCACGGGTCATAGTCGGCGATGAGCTCTTCCTGTGGCGGACGCTTGGCTTCGGCGATGTGCTGCAGGTTCACCCGGACCCTGTACCAGAGCGAACTCGATCCGCGCATCCCATCGATGAGCACATCCGCCGGGTGAAGGCCCGCGACAACGTCCGCATGCCTGGCCTTCCACTCATCCAGTGCAGCAACCGCCTCAGGCTTGGTCTTGGTGCGGGCAACCTCAATGAGTGGCATCGTCGAGACCCGGCGGCCCGAGCCGTCGCCAGCCCGAGGTGCTTTGTCGGCGGGACCCAGTTCTTTTGCCAAAGCCAGGAGGCCGTCGAGGGAGCCAATGGCATCATCGATGCCGGCGTGGGGGTCGCCCAGGTCAGCGAAGCGCTCGGGCACTGTCAGGACGGTGAATAGTTCAGGCCGTGAGGAAGTGACCTCGGCCCACGTCAGGGGAGTTGAGACCCGGGCGTCGGGCCGGGGCCTGATTGAGTATGCCGATGCAACGGTCCGGTCTTTGGCATTCTGGTTGAAGTCGACGAAGACGCTCTCGCCGCGTTCTTCCTTCCACCACCGCGCGGTGGCGAGCCCTGGTGCCCGGTTCTCCACCTCACGGGCAAGGGTTTCGGCGGCGAGCCGCAGCTGGCTATACGACCATTCCGGGGCAATGCGCACCAGGATGTGGAGTCCGCGTGAGCCGCTCGTCTTCGGCCATCCCACCAGTCCGACGTCGTCAAGCACCTCGCGTGCGACGTAGGCGACGTCGACGATCTGTGACCAGTGAACGCCGGGCATGGGATCGAGGTCGATCCGGAGTTCGTCGGGATGATCCAGATCCTCGGCACGCACGGGGTGGGGGTTGAGATCGAGGCAGCCAAGATTCACCACCCACGCTAAACCGGCTGCGTCCCGGATGACAGTCTCTTCTGCTGACGTCCCCGACGAGTAGTGCAATGTTGCGGTTTCAATGAAGTCCGGGTGGTTTTCCGGAACGCGCTTCTGAAAGAACGGCTCGGCTTCTATGCCTTTGGGGAAGCGCTTGAGCACCATGGGGCGGCCGCCCGCGCCCCGCAGCGCACCTTCGGCAACTGAGAGATAGTAGCGGACCAAATCCAGCTTGGTCAGTCCGGGTTCGGGGAAAACCACTTTGTCCGGATTCGAGACGCGAACCTCGGCCTCACCTATGTCCAGGATCTCTGCCGGAGTCTTCGACGGGTTCATGCCGCCACGCTAGCAACGATCGGCTGTCCCAGCCAGACCAAGGCCAGGCCGACTATATTTGCCCTGTCAGCCCACCACCACAATCGCGGGAGTCTGCACACCATGGCCAAGGAACTTGCTACACAGCTCATTGAACAACTCCAGGCTGCCGGGGTGCAGCGGATCTACGGAATCGTCGGCGACAGCCTCAATCCGATCGTGGACGCTGTCCGTCAAACGGGAGGTTCGGCCAAAGGTGGTATCGATTGGATCCATGTACGCCATGAGGAGGCGGCCGCTTTTGCTGCTTCAGCTGAGGCGCAACTGACTGGCAAGCTTGCTGTCTGTGCCGGCTCGTGCGGCCCTGGCAACCTCCACTTGATCAACGGACTCTATGACGCCAATCGCACGGGTGCGCCCGTACTTGCCATCGCCTCGCACATCCCCAGCAAGCAGATCGGCAGCGGATTCTTCCAGGAAACTCATCCCGACCGGATCTTCACTGAATGCTCGGTGTATTCGGAACTGGTCAGCACCGCCGAGCAGGCGCCTCGCGTGATGCACAGCGCCATCCAGAACGCTGTAGCCCTTGGGGGAGTCGCCGTCGTGACACTTCCCGGTGACATCGCCGGACTTGAGGCTACCGCTCCGACGCCGTTGCCAGCCATTTTCCGGCCTGCCCGCCTGGTCCCGGACCAGTCGAGCGTCCAGGAACTGGCTGAGGCGATTAACGACGCCGGTAAGGTCGCCATTTTCGCGGGGGCGGGCGTCGAGGGGGCCCACAGGGAGCTCATTGCTTTGGCGGAACTGGTCAACGCTCCGATTGGCCATTCGTTGCGAGGTAAGGACTTCGTCCAGTTCGACAACCCGTTCGACATCGGCATGACCGGCCTCCTGGGTTACGGGGCTGCGGCTGAGGGCATCGAAGACGCAGACCTGCTGGTCCTGCTGGGCACCGATTTCCCCTATGACCAGTTCCTGCCCGACACCCGGACGGCCCAGGTTGACCGGGCCGCCCAGCGGCTGGGGAGGAGGACCGACGTCGACATTGCCGTTCATGGCGACGTCCTGCCTACCTTGGCCGCCCTTCTGCCGTTGGTGAAGCCGAAGAAGAGCCGCCGGTTCCTGGACCAGATGCTGAAGAAGCACGACCGCCTAATGAACAAGGCCGTGGGCGCGTACACAAGGAAGGTCGAAAAGAAGCAGCCCATTCATCCTGAGTATGCGGCTTCCTTGCTGGACCAAGTAGCCGCCGATGATGCCATCTTCACCGCGGATACCGGAATGTGCAATGTATGGACAGCGCGCTACATCAACCCACTGGGCACCCGAAGGCTGATTGGTTCCTTCCTTCACGGGTCAATGGCCAACGCCCTTCCTCACGCGATAGGTGCACAGGTTGCATATCCAGGGCGCCAGGTGGTTTCTGTCTCGGGTGACGGGGGCCTGTCCATGTTGCTTGGTGAGCTCATCACGGTGGCCGCACATCAACTCCCCGTCAATGTGGTGGTCTTCAACAACTCCACGTTGGGCATGGTCAAGCTGGAGATGTTGGTGGACGGGCTCCCCGACTTCGGCGTTGATGTGCCGGACGCCAACTACGCAGCCGTTGCCAAGGCCTTGGGCTTCCATGCCGTGCGGGTCACGGATCCAGCCAAGATTGAGGCGGCGTACCGGGAAGCGTTCGCCCATCCCGGTCCTTCGCTGGTGGAGCTCATCACCGATCCCAATGCGTTGTCCATCCCGCCGAAGATTTCCGGGCAACAAGTCATCGGCTTCGCAACCGCCATGTCCAAAGTGGTCTTGAACCGCGGGGCTGGTGAAGCTGTGAGCATGGCCCGGAGCAACCTGCGCAACATTCCGCGGCGGTAAATGCGTCCTTACACCTCACTTGTTTTGGGGCCAGTGACATGCGCTTATGGCTGCTCGCTGAGCAGGGTTCCAAGGACGGTGAGGGCCTTGGACAGCTGGAGATCGGTCACGGCGCCGTACCCGATGACCAAGCCGTTCTCTGGCGGGCGCTCGGCGTAATATCCGGCCAGGGGGATGACCCGCACGCCACGTTCCAGTGCTTTCGCAGCGACCTCCGCCGCGTCAGGCTGGTCGAAGCGGATCACTGCATGCAATCCGCCGTCCAGGGCTGCAAGCTCCACATCTGTCCGTGAGCCCAAGCGCTCAATGAGCAGGGAACGGCGGTGCGAATATTCCCGCCGGGCCCGGGCGATGTGGCGGGAGAGGCCGCCGCCCTGAAGGTAATAGGCAAGTGCTGACTGCAGGATCCCTGCCACCGGAGTGTCCAGGGCAACACGCGCGGCCTTGAGGCGTCGGCCGGCATCGCCCCGGACCGCCAGGTATCCGCAGCGCAGCCAAGGACTCAGGTTTTTGGAGAACGTTCCCAAAAGAACGACGTCGGCCTGTGCGGGCAGGGACGCAATGGCCGGCAGGGGCATTCTGCTGTGGCGGAATTCGCTGTCGTAGTCATCCTCCAGTACCAGCACGCCATGGCGGTCAGCCCATTTCAGAAGGCCCAGCCGTTCCTGGACTGCCATCCTGCCGCCCAGGGGGTACTGGTGGCTTGGTGTGATGAGGACAGCATCGGGAATGACCTTGAGCCCGGCGAGTTGGGAACTCTTCAGACCGTCCTCGTCCACGGGAAGCAGCTGAATTTGGGCGCCGGCAGCGGTCATGACACGACGCGCCGTGGGGTAGCCGGGGTCCTCGACCAGGATGCGCGGATTGTTCCTCCTGCCGCGAAGCATGGCTACCACCAGATGCAGTGCATCACTGGTACCCCCCGTAATGATGACGTCCTCGGGTTCTACGGCCAGACCCCTGGAGACCGCGAGGTGACTGGCCACGGCTTCCCGCAGGGCCAACGTTCCAAGGGCTGGTGGCAGATGCGTGTTTCCTTGCTCCGCCAGAGCTCTTTTCCACGCGTTTCGCCACTCCCTGTCTTGGAACGGCGACCCCGAGGGGCGGCCGGGGGTCAGGTCAATCACCTCGGCGTGGACAGGGCTGCTGCTATTCGCCCTCTCCTCAATCGGGCCTTGTTGAATGTCCGGCCGCACCGCCACTTTGGTCCCGCCAGTACCGAGGCTTTCCAGGAAACCTTCTCCAGAGAGTTGCTCGAAGGCACGCACCACTACGCCGCGGGAGACCCCTAATTCCGTCGCGAGCCGGCGCGTAGCGGGAAGCGTGTGCTCGGCTTGCAGGAGTCCGCTGAGGATGGCCGAGCGGAGCTGGCTTGCAACTTGGGCGGACAGGGAGGCCGGACTTGTCCTGTCGAGCTCGATGGGTATTTCGGCCTCGCTCATTGGACCTCCGGAGTTGTTGATTCTTGGATCTAGTGTAGGACCAAGGTGATTGGCAGCATAAGACATGCAGTCGCCTATGGCTGTGTTCGCATCCGGTCACAGCCACAAAGAAAGCAGGACTGAAGTGTTCAACGGCCTTAGCGCATTCCCCCTGACACCTATGAGCGGCGACCGTGTCGATCTGGACGCCGTGGTCCGGCTGGTGGCCCGCGCGGCACAGTCAGGTGCGGATTCACTCGGTGTCCTCGGTTCGACGGGAAACTACGCCTATCTCGCCCGCGAAGAACGGCGCATGGTCCTTGAAGCGTCCGTGGAAGCTGCGCGTGGAGTGCCCATTCTGGCCGGCGTGGGATCAGTGCGCACGCGCGAGGTCCTCCTGCTTGCTGGTGATGCACAGACCGCTGGCGCTTCGGCATTGCTCTTGGCCCCGGTGTCCTACCAACGCCTCTCGGAGGCAGAGGTTTTTGGGCTGTTTGAAGACGTTGCGTCGGCGTCAGACGTCCCGGTCATTGTGTATGACAACCCCGTCACCACGGGCTTCACGTTCTCGGACGAGCTGCACGCCAGGATCGCCCGGATCCCAGGAATCGCATCCATCAAGATTCCGCCGCCGTCTGCCACTGACATTGCCACCAGGCTCGGCAAGCTCCGTGCAGCTTTGCCCCAACAAATATCTGTGGGAATCAGCGGGGATTGGATTGCCGCCGAAGCACTGCTTGCTGGTTGCGATCTCTGGTACTCGGTGATCGGCGGGATTCTTCCCCGCCAGGCCATGGAAATCGTTGATCACGCTTTGGCTGGTCGAAGGGACGATGCGATCGCAGCTTCAGCCGCGCTGGAACCTATCTGGTCCCTGTTCCGAACCTACGGCAGCCTCCGCGTCACGGCAGCACTGGCTGAGGATCTGGGACTCATTCCATCCTCAGCTTTGCCGTTGCCCTTGCAAGGCTTGGATAGCGAGGGCCGGAACAGGGTTGCCGCGGCCGTCCGTCAGTGTGGCTTGGAGGCATGAGCCTCCTCGACGGGCGCAAAGGCAGCCGCGCAACTACCGGCGGGCAGACATCGCGGAGCGGGTTGGCCCGCTATGTCATTGCAGCCACCCTGGCCCGGAGTGCCGACGGAGGCGCGGTTGTCGCCATTGTCCTGCTGGTGACAACCAGCGGGGCGCCCGGTTGGCTGGCCGGAATACTGGGTGCATGCATCACGGCCCCGCACCTCTTCGGTCCATTCGTTGCCCGAACCCTCGACACGGCCCGGGACGGAAGGACAGTCATCGCTTGGGCGTGCCTGATGCACGGTGCCACCCTCGCCGCAGCTGTCCTGCTGTATCCGGTGACTCCGCCAATCGTGCCGGGTTTGCTGCTGATAGCATCCGGGCTGGTCGGTCCACTACTGACCGGCGGCATCAGTAGCCGGCTCTCGGCAATCGCCGGAGGAAGCAGAACCAGCCAGCGACGCGCACACGGATGGGATGTAGCAACGTGTGGCATCAGCGGAACGATTGGGCCCACTCTGGTCGCAGCGGTCTCGGCCTGGGCGAATCCGGCTGTAGCGGCATTGATCCTTGCCGGATTGACGTTTGTGGCCGCCGCCGTCGTCAGGGTTTTGCCCCCTTCGCCTCCAGGGCCGGCCCCGTCGGAGGTGCCCCGCGCGGCCCGTACATTGCTGATGATGCTTTCAACCGGACCCTTGCGCCGCACGCTCTACATGACAGTCGTCATCGCCCTATCGGTCGCGGCGCTGCCCATCAGCGCGGTGGCTTCGGCTGCAGGAATGCGGGTGGAGCCAGCCGCTGCAGGCGTCCTGACCGCTGTATATGGTCTCGGCGGACTCCTCGGATCTGCCTGCGTCATGATCCGGCCGCTACGGAGCGATGCGGACCACCTCATGACCTGGTTGGGTGCTGCTGTTGGGATGGCGTTGTGTGGGGCGGCGTTTGCCGGACAGTTCCCGGTAGCGGTGATTGTGTACTCATTCGCCGGAATGCTCAACTCCTTCTTTTTCGCCGCAACATTGGCCGCGCGCAGCGAGTATGCGCCAGCGGGCGCGCGCGGCCAGGTCTTCGTTTGGATCGGTGCTTTGAAGATTACTGCTGGTTCTGCCGGCACAGCGTTGGCAGGGGCCATGGCCCTGCCCATGACCCAGCTGCCCTTGCTTTTCGCGGCAGCCCTTGTTGCTGTGACCGTGGGCGCTTCCCTGCTTGACCGCCGTCGTGAAAGGTCCACCACGCGCCGAGGCTAGAAGCATCAGAGCAATGGGATATCTTTGTGTGTCCACATCCCCCAGACAGGAGCGTCCGTGCCGAAGAGTCCACGTGATGAGATCGACGCGCAGATTCTGGCCCAGCTGAGGCGTAATGCGCGCATCAGCCTTGCCCAGCTAGGCGAGAAGGTGTTGCTCTCACGCAACGCGGTGCGGCAACGGATTGAGCGGCTTGAACGGGACGGGTTTATCCACGGGTACACCATCAAGGAATCAGCTGGAGAGGGGGCGCCCACCGTCAATGCGGTGCTCTTGATCCAACGGCACGACAGGATGCGGGGCGGCGACGTGATCGCCGGATTAAAGGCAATCCCTGAAATAGCCACCTGCGATGTAGTCAGCGGCGAACTGGATATCGTCGTTAGGGTTGAGGCTCCCGACGCCGCAAGAATCCAGGAAATCTGGCGGCAAGTCTCGGAGTTTCCCGGAGTCCGGGATATCACCACCGCCTTGTCCCTCTCCACCGTCATCGACAGGCAGGCGCCTCGCTGAGGCAGCATGACGCCTGTGATCATGAGGTGATCGCTATGACTTTGGGCTGCGTCATTTCCTCGTAGGCGAAGCGGACACCTTCCCGGCCCATGCTGCCGTACTTCGAGCCACCGAACGGCATGGCATCGAGACGGTAGTCGGACGAATCGTTGATCATCACTCCGCCGGCGTCGATGGCCTTGGCGGTCTGCAAGGCGCGGTTTAGGTCCTTGGTGAACACGCCGGCCTGCAAGGCGTACTCGCTGTCGTTGGCCAGTTCGATGGCTTCCTCAGGCGAATCGAACGGCTCCACCAGGACTACGGGTGCAAACAATTCTTCGCTCCACGCCTCGCAGCTGCGGGGGACTCCGGTCAGGACAGCTGGTGTCAGGAGCGGGCCGTCCAGGGTGCCGCCGGTGAGCAGTTGCGCCCCGGCCGACACCGCCTCATCGATCTTGCGCTTGGCTTCTTCGGCGGACGCGGCGCTGATCATGGGTCCGACGTCGGTCTGTTCCTTGCGCGGATCGCCCGTCCTCAGGGCGGCTGTTTGGGTAACAAAGGCGTCCAGGAAGGTATCAAAAATTGCCCGCTGGACGAGGATCCGCTGCGCGCCGATGCAGTTCTGCCCAGCAGCCCAGAAGGAACCAGAGACACTGGCCTCGACGGCGGCAGGAAGGTCCGCGTCGTCGAAGACGATGACGGGCGCGTTGCCGCCAAGTTCCATGGACAGGCGCTTTATGCCCGCGTTCGCGGCGATGGCCCGGCCGGTGGCGAATCCTCCCGTGAAGGAGACCATCCGGACCAAGGTGGAGGAGATGACGGTTTGCGCGATGGTGCGGTCGCCCAGGACCACAGTGACGAACTCCGCGGGCAGGCCTGCCTCGCGGAGGAGGTCCACAAGAAGCATGGCCGTCAAGGGTGTCAGCTGGGATGGCTTGAGGATGACTGTGTTTCCTCCCGCTATCGCCGGCCCGAGCTTGTGCGCTACCAGGTTCAATGCGTCGTTGTAAGGAGTAATGGCGGCGATGAGCCCTAATGGCTCACGGGTGAACCATCCCTGGCGGTTTTCGGAGCCGGCGAAGGAGTCGAAAGGAACTACTTCGCCAACGTTGCGGCGCGTTTCCGCCGCAGACAGTTTGAGCGTGTTCACCGCACGGGAGACCTCTTTGAGCGCCTGCTTGATGGTCTTCCCGGCCTCGGCGACGATCAAGTCCGCCACTTTCTGCGACCGTTGCTGAAGCATCTCGGCTGCGGTATCCAGAATCCGTCCCCGCTCATGGCGGGGCATGGCCGCTGCAGCAGGAGCGGCGGCAGCGGTGCGGATAATTTCCAAACGTACGTCCGCCTCACTGCACTGGGGCAGCGTGGCCAGAACCGTACCGTCAAACTTGTCGTACACCACCAGGTCAGTGGTAGCGGCTGCCGTTGTGGTGTCTGCGATGGCTGTCTTAGGCACGGACCGCTCCTTTGACGAATTCGTTGACAGCAATGATGTCGGAGATGAGGGCGTAGGCGGTTTCCACGCGTCCGGCTCCCGGGCCGGAGACGGTCACGGCGCCGAGCAGGTCGGTGGTGAAGGACACGGCGTTGGTGGCACCGGAAATGCCTGCCAGCGGGTGATCGGCGGGGAGGGCTATGGGCTGGACGGTAGCTAGGATGCGGCCGTTTTCTTCGCGGCGGGCTTCGCCAATCAGCTTCCAACGAAGGCCGCTTGCCAGGGCTTGGGCGACGTCATCACTCTTGATGCCCTGGATGCCGGTGGTTTCCACGTCGCTGGGGCGGATGTTGGCGCCGAGCAGTTCGTTGGCCAGGATGGCGACCTTCAACCGGACGTCCGAACCGCCGATGTCTGCCGTCGGATCTGCTTCGGCATATCCGAGATCCTGGGCTTCGGAGATGGCTTCGTCCAGGCGTAGCCCGGCTTCCATCCGCCCGAGGACGTAGTTGCTGGTTCCGTTCAGGATCCCTTGAACGGCGTTCAGCTCCAGACCTCCGAGCATCTTGTGCGCCAAGCGGATCACGGGTGTGCCGCTCATGACAGCGCCCTCGTACTCGAAACGGACGCCGTTGTTTGCAGCTAGTTTGCTCAGTTCCTGGCCGTGCAACGCCACGGGACCCTTGTTGGTTGTCACCACATGCTTGCCGGATTCGATGGCCCATTTGACGTGCGAAACGGCGGGCTCGCCGTCAATGGGGCTGGTGAAGGTGGCTTCGACGACGATATCGGCGGGGCTGTTCTTGATGACGTCTTCGTTGCGGGGATCCGGGCTTCCGCCGGGGAGACCCTCGAAGGAGGATCCCCGCGGCATCGCAAGGATAGCGGCCAGATCGATGCCGTCTCCCTGGACGAGGGAACCGAAGGCAAGATCGGTGATGGCCACGACGCGGAGTTCGAATCCGAGTGAGGCAAATCGCTGGGGTTCGTCCCGGATGAGTTCGGCCAAGGCGCGGTTGACGCCTCCGAAACCGATGAGGGCCAGGTTGTAGGTAGTCACGGGATCTCCTTGGTAGGCGGTGGTGCTGTCCTTTAAGCCTCGGTTCCCGGAGTGTCAGTTCCCTAGAAGCGAATCGCCCGCCAAGGATGACGAAACGCCCAAAAACGCTGCCAACCATGCTCAAACGCCCGTGGTGCGGCCGCCGCCCGTTTACCGCTCGACGGCGGCTACCGCACTGATCTCCACCAGCGCCCCGGGAACGCCCAAACGGGAGACAAACGCTGCTGTCACGAGGGGCGGCTCGTCTGCGGCGAGGTCGGACGCAATGGCCCCATAACCTGCGGCGAGGTCGGCACCGTCCACGAAGAGAACCGTCCACTGCACAACGTCGTTGAGGGTTGCGCCAGCAGCCGCCAGCGCGGTCTTTGCGTTGGCCAGGGCGCGGGCAGATTGCACTCCCACGTCACCCTCGCCGACGAGCGAACCGCCGCTGTCGACCGAGTTCTGGCCGCCGACATAGATGGTGGTGGCGTTTGGAGGGACGATGGCTACGTGGCTGAAGGCCGGGCTGGAGACAAGTCCCTCGGGGCGGATGCGCTTGATGGATGACATGACTGTATGCTGCCATCCCCAGCCAGTTGCCAAAAGGGGGTGCGCTCCCTAAAGCCCCGGTTGGTCCGGTCTCGTCATTCAGGCGCTCGTCACTCAGGCGAGGGCCGCCGTCGTTGCTGTTTGGTTGCCGCTCTCTGTACTTTTGCTGCGCGATGCCGCTGGGCGGACCCCCGCGTGGGTTTCGTTGCCCTGCGCGCAGTCCTTGTGGCAAGGCCCGCCACCACAATGTCAGCGAGCTTAGCCAGGGCGCTCTCGCGGTTTCGTAACTGCGAGCGCTGCTCGGAGGATGTAACAGTGATGACTCCATCGACGAGTCGTTTTTCCAGTCGGCGCAGCAAGATCTCCCGTTGGCTTTCTGTCAACGCCTCCGAAGTGGCTACGTTCCATGAGAGCTCAGCCCTGCTGTCAGTCGTGTTGACGTGTTGACCGCCCGGTCCTGATGAACGGGAGAACCGCCAGCCGAGTTCCGAAGCCGGAATCGTGAGGGAGGGCGAGATTTCCAGGTCCATGGAACTAGCGTTGCACGTCAGGGGCGGGTCTTCCCAGCGGAGCGGTGCGACGGCACGACGTGTCAGAGCAGGTTTGCAGTCAGCGTTGCGGCGATGAACCGCCCGTACTGCTCTGCCTTCCACCCTCGTTTCACGACGAGGCTCTCGAACAGTTCGGGGGTGGTGCACGCAAACATGATGTCGGCGGCCTCGTCTGGGGACATGCCGGGGCGGAGCAGGCCGCGGGCCGTCAGTTGACGCGCGTTGTGCAGCATCCGCCGATGGCGGGCGACGTCGACATCCTTCAGGAGGCTGGCCATGTCGGCATCGCCTGTTGCGGCGGCGTCACGGATGAGCAGGCTGATCGGTGCCGCAAGGGGGCTGATTTCCGCTGTGAACAGACCGAACTGCTCCATCAGTTCCCGCGGGTCGTCTGCCCTTACTTGTGCGAGGTCTGAGCGCTGTTCGGCTGGCGTGCCGCCCTTGCCAAGGAGGCTCTGCTCGTGGAGAGCCCGGACGAGGCCGGCTTTGCCGCCGAAGTTCTTGTAGATGGACTCCGCCGATACTCCGGACGCAGCGGCAATTTCGGAGATGGTGGTTGCGCCGAACCCCTGCAGGAGAAATAGTTCCCGGGCGCGCGCCAGGATGGTGCGCCGGGATGCCTCGGCTGCTTGGCGGCGACGGCTGGCATCGTAGGTGCGTTGACTCCGGGATGTTCCATCGGGACTCTTGATTCCGGTTGCCATGACTTCTAGACTCCAATCAATACAGAGAACTGTATTGAATTCAAGATACCAGCCCTGCCCGCCCCTGAAGGGAGAATTGCAGGGCACCAAGGAGCCACCATGGCAACCGTGGAGGGCCTTGAGCGTCTTCCGGAAGGACCCGTTCGCCGGATGTTCGCCGCTTCCGGACGCCACGACCTTGAGGCCTTAGTCGCCGAATTCGCCGACGACTATCTCAACATCACGCCGATTCATCCCGAACGGAATTTCACCGGCAGCGCGCAGGTCCGCGCCAACTGGACCAGCCTTTTTGCTGGTATTCCTGACCTCACACCGGCAATCGCCGACGCCACTGAAGGCAGGCACGGAACCGTTTGGGTTGAGTGGGGCGCCCGGGGCACAAGACGTGATGGTACGGCGGTGGAACTTGCCGGTGTTGCGATTTTTACTGTGCGCCAGGAGCGGATCGCCTCCGTCCATTTCTATCTCGAACCTGTGGAACGTTCTTCAGGTGACATCGACGACGCCGTCCAGGCCACTGCGGGCGCGGGTCTTCAGGCTGGGACGGTACTTCCGACATCGCAGGGGTCATGATCCTCGTAGTGGGCGGCACGGGCCGCTTGGGCTCGCGGCTTACCGCGGAGCTGGTTCGCCGCAGCGCTTCCGTGCGGGTCCTGGCCAGGGGCGAATCCCAGCCGTTCCCCCGGAAGCCGATCGACGGCGTCGAGCTTGTCCGCGGGACCCTCGCCTCAGGCGCGGACTGCCGGCGGGCCGTTGCCGGATGCAGCCAAGTGGTGTTCGCGGCGTCGGGCTTTGGGCTGAAAAGGGACGGCAACCCACGAAGTGTGGACCGCGACGGCGCACTTCGGCTCATCGATGCCGCATCCCGGGCGGGCGTGGAGCAGATGGTCATGATGTCGATGCATGGGGCAGCTCCCGATGCCCCTCTGGATTTCCTGCGCATGAAATACGCAGCGGAGGAGGCGTTGAAGGCCTCGGGCATGGCATGGACGGCGATCCGAATGGGAGCGAACCTTGAGCAGTTCCTCGATTCAATGAGCCAGCCCCTCCCTACGAAGGGCAGGGTCCTTGTCTTCGGCTCAGGACGGGCACCTGTGACATTTACGTCGACGGCGGACGCTGCTGCCGCTGTTTTGTTGGCTCTTTCCAGCCCTTCATTGCGTGGCAGGACCATTGAGTGGGGGTCCGAAACGCACCCCTTCAACACGCTCGCGGAAGCTATCCTCGCGGACGCTGGAAAGGGCTCCATCCAGCGGATACCAGTGGCCGCCTTGCAGGTGATGGCCGCCGTTGCACGTCCGATTTCGCCGTTTATGGCCCGGATGGCGAAGGCGGCTCTTTGGATGGAATCAGGCGCGGCGGCCTTCGATCCAGCTGTGGAACGAGCCGCCTACCCTGAAATTCCCGTGATCGGACTGCGTGCGAGTTTGGACCAGATCAGGAGCACGTGAGTCGTGGTGCAAACCGGCCTTCGGGAGGACAATGCTAGGCACAACCCGAAATCCCGTGAGGAGTAGCCGTGGGCGAGTCAGGTACAGAAGCGACATCAGCGAAGTTGATGGTGGACTTGATCATATCCCTGGATGGGTATGCCTCAGCGGAGGGGTGGCCCGGTTGGTGGGGGCTTGAATCCCCGGAATACCTTGCCTGGCTCGAGGAAGAAGGGAAGAAGGATTTCACGACACTTATGGGGGCCAACACCTACCGGGTGATGTCAAGCATGTCGGAGCAGGCCGCGGGCGAAGACTCCGGGTTCTCCGAGGAAGAGGGAGCGGCCTTGACCGGGCTGGCGGCACTGCCAAAGGTTGTTTTCTCGTCCACTCTGCAAGAACCTCTGGCTTGGCCGAACTCCGAGCTGGTAAGCGGGGATGCTGTGGAAGCTGTCAAGGAGCTGAAGCGGACCCGGACCGGTACCCTGACCACACTGGGAAGCCTTAGCCTTTGCCGCTCGTTGTTGAGTGCCGGTCTCGTTGACCGATACCGGATCGTCGTTTTTCCGGTGATCACAGGCCGCACAGGCAGGGAGCGGATTTATGACGGCTATCCTGATGTCTCCCTTGAACTGGTGAACAGCAGGACTTTCGATGGTCAACTACAGCTGCTGGAGTACATACCGACGCTGATCAGCGGTCCACCTGCCCGGAAGTAGTGTACCGAGAGGTCAGCTCTCAAAGTGAGTCAGAAGACTCCTGAAAACCTGCTTTGATCTTGCGCCACCCACCTGCACGATTGTTGTCGGCAATCTTTCGCAGCATCTCGATGAGTGGTTCCGTCGGTACTGCGTCATTGATGTAAAAGCTGATCATTCGGCCGGTCTTGTTATCGTGTCCGGCTGTGATGATCCCGGCGGGGTCAGGAACGATAGCGCCGTCGTAGAGAAAGAGATTGACGTGGTTCTTCGCCGCGAGCAAGGCACAGACGTTTCCATCCAGGACAAAGTAGGGCTGAACGCGCCTCTTGATAGTCTCCACAATCTCCGGTTCTGCCTCGTGGATCAGATCCCGCAGCTCCTCACAGACTGCTCTTTGCCAGTCCGGGAGGGCCTCTATGTAACTATCTACACCGGGATGGCGCTCGTAGGTTCCCATGACGTTATTAGGGCACCACGCCGCTTGACCTGTCCAGACCGGAGGACTGGGCAGGGCCATTAGTAGGCTTACTCACATGATCGACGTCGAACGGTTCCGGATTCTGCTGGAGGAGGAGCGAGGCCGGAAGCTTGCCCTGCTGAAGGCGTTGCGTAGCGACATCACCTCAGTCAGCCTTGCCCGCCAGGACTCGAATGTCGACGACGAACACGATCCTGAAGGCACAACCATCGCCTTCGAGCTCTCACAGGCCTCCGCGCTGCTTGACCAGAGCCGTGTAAGCCTCGAGCAGATTGAGGCCGCATTGCAGCGGATTTCCGATGGAACTTTCGGCATATGTGCGGTTTGTGGCATCGCCATTCCGGAAGGGCGACTCGAAGCAAGGCCGTGGACGCCCTATTGCGTCAATCACGCGTCCGGCCCACAGTAAAACCCGGACAGGCGCGACTCATGCCTTGTCGGGGCTGATGGGTACGAACTCGATGCCCTGCTGGACTTTCTTTTTCGGCCCCCTTTCGAAGCCCTTGGCGTCGAGGTTGTTTCCAGCCCGGAATGCAGCCAGGGCGTCGTCGAAGATTTCGTTGAGCCGCCGGCCCGTGAAAACCTCCTGCGTGCCGTCGGTAAACGTGACGGACACGGAGGCGCTGGCGGGAAAATGCCTGCTCATCCGGATGAAGCCTTGGGAATCCTGCCGTAGGGAGATCATTGCTTGTCCACGCTTTCAGTATCTGGTTTCAACCACTCTTTCACGTCGCTGCCCGTTCAAGGCGACTCGGCGGCCTCGGTGGTGGCCCGGTCTGCGGATGAGCCCTGCTTACGGCTGGCCAGCAGGAATGGTACTGAAATGAGCTCGATGATACCTGCCATGGCCAGCGAGGCCGGATAGCCGTATAGGTCAGCGCCACGGCCTAGAAGTGGCTGAACCACCACTCCACCGCTGGATCCCATGAGCGAATCGAAGCTCAGGACCGTGGCGCGCTGCTTCGAGGGGATCATGTCATTGATGTACGCCTGCCGGACGGGAGTTGCCGCAGAGCCGACCACAGCCCACAGCGCCAGCAGCACCAGCGCCACCCAGAAGACGCGCGTGAAGCCGAGGACCAGCAAGATCACGAATCCCACCAGGCCTCCGAGTACCAGTACCGACGTTCGTTTATGGAACAAGCGCCGGGCATGTGGTGCCAGCCAGCCGCCCAGGATTTGCGAGCCGGCCACGATTGCGGCGGCGAGGCCCGCAATGGAATAGGCATGGGGGTCGCCAAACAGGTCCAGGAGGTAAGGCTGCAGGGCGTAGAAAACATAGATCCCGACGCCGGCACTAAAGGGAGCGGCCAGCATCACGTACCGGACCGGTGGGTTTTTCAGGCCATTTTCGATCGAGGCCGAGAGCACTGCACGAGTGGCACGGAGAGGGTGGGTGGAGCGCTCAGGTGAGAATCCGACGTCGTGCATTAACCCAAACGCCACGGCGAACATGGCAACCAGAACGAAAACCCGCAAGAGGAACGGCACACCAAGGTTGGTGGCTTGGGCGATCACCCCACCTGCCACCGAGCCCAGCAGCATAGCCACACCCTGCACCATCTGGCCGCGACCCAGAACAGTCTCGAGGCCACCTTCATACCCTGAGAAGCGCAAGGCGTCCACAAGCCAGGCCTCCACAGCTCCGGAGAAGAACGTGAAGCCGAGGCCAAGGAGCACTGAGACAACTGCCCACATCCAAAACGGTGCGGAGATCTGCCACAGCACGAAGTACAAGTATGTAGACGCCGCCAGCGTGATGGTGCCAAGTAGGAAGGAAGCACGGCGACCCCAGCCGTCCGCGATGACGCCAGTAGGCACCTCGAAAAGGACCATACCCACTGTGAAGAAAGCGTTGGCCGCGAAGGCTTCAAGGTTGCTCAAGCCTGCATCCAGCAGGAAAAGCGTGTTGATTCCCCAGATGAAGGAAGCGGCCACTGTGTTTCCCAGCGTCAGCGTGAGATAGACGCGTTGAATCTTCCTGGCGGCGTCGTTCATGGTGTCGCCGCCAGTGCTGCGAGGGGTGACCACACGCTCATTCTCGTCCGGTTGCCCGGCCTCCGCCAGATCCCGGGGGAACAGATTGCGAGCGCTGCGGCGTGGCGGTTGCGCTGCCGGGAGCCTGGCCCGGCCCCCGGCAGCTGCGTCCAGTCCTTACGCCTGGTGGCTGACCAGGTCTGCTCCGCTTGTGGTGGCCTTGTCCCGCTGGCCGGAATGCAGGGTCGCAAAGAACGCGCCGAGCTCCGCCGTCGCGGTCAGTGGGAGCACGTTTGCCACGTACTGGTCCGGACGTACCACCACCACCACACCGTCGCGGCTCAGACCGCGCATCTCGAAGATGTCAGCGTTCGGGTCCGTGCCGAAGACCTTCTCGAGGTAGGTGAGCTTGAATGGTCCAACGGTCGGTTTGAAGGCGGCCGGAACGGCATTGATGTCCACGTTGGTGTGGTCCTGCTGGTAGATCACCTTTACGTCGAACCAAGCGTCGCGATCAGCGTCCGACGGCGTTGCGGCCAGCGGAGAGTCCGGGGAGTTCGCGATCCACTCGGCGAAGTCCGCGACAGGGCCCGGGGCGCCGGCATGTGCGGCATCGGCGAACACGTAGATGCGCCAGCGGCCGTCCGCCTTCGCATGGTGGCCTAGGTGCATCGGGTTTGTATCGCAGACCCGCAGGACAGGGGCGGATTTGAACCGTTTGCCGATTGGGAAGCCGGTGGCCAAATCCTGGTGGTTGGGCTCGGCCACCAGGATGGAGGGTGCGTACTGGGTCATGAAGCCTGCAGGGAACTCCGCGGTGCTGGTGTAGAAGTTCTCAAGCTCTGTGGGGTCGTCGAACTCCTCGGGCTTCTTGGCCATGAGCGTGGACCACTGCTTGTCAAAGTCGATGAGGTTCTTTGCCACCACCTGGCGTTCGGCCGAGTAAGTGTCCAGCAGGCTCTCCGGACTGCGGCCTTCCAGGACGTGCCCGAGCTTCCAGCCGATGTTGAAACCGTCCTGCATCGAGACGTTCATTCCCTGGCCGGCCTTCGCACTGTGCGTGTGGCAAGCGTCGCCGGTGATAAACACCCGTGGAGTGCGCGTGCCGCGCTCCTCCGGCAGGACGTCGTCGAACCTGTCCGTGAGGCGGTGGCCCACCTCGTAAACGCTGTGCCACGCGACGTTGCGGACATCCAGCGTGTACGGGTGCAGGATGGCGTTGGCCTTCTGGATGATCTGCTCGATGGTCGTTTTCCGCACTGCCCCGTGATCCTCGGGCCCAACCTCGCCAAGGTCCACGTACATGCGGAACAGGTGGCCGCCCTCGCGGGGGATAAGCAGGATGCTTCCGCCGGCACCGGACTGGATGGCGCACTTGGTGCGGATATCCGGGAAGTCCGTGACGGCCAGGACGTCCATGACACCCCAGGCATGGTTTGCCTGGTCACCTGCGAGGTGGCATCCGATGGACTCGCGGACCTTGCTGCGTGCCCCATCTGCCCCGACGACGTACTTGGCCCGGACCACACGTTCCTGTCCTTCGTTGGGACCAGCGGTGTGCACCAGGGTGACAGCGACGGGGTAGTCGCCAACGCCGGTGACTTGGAGTCCGCGGAACTCGTAGCCATAGTCAGGCTTCATGCGCGTGGGGGAGTTGGCCATGAACTCCGCGAAATAGTCCAGCACACGTGCCTGGTTCACGATCAGGTGCGGGAATTCGCTGATGCCAGTGGGGTCATCCACTGTGCGGGCCGCGCGGACGATGCGCGAGTGGTCGGCGGGGTCCGGCTTCCAGAACGCCATCTCGGTGATGCGGTACGCCTCCGCCGTGATGCGTTCGGCGAAACCGAAGGCCTGGAAGGTCTCGACGCTGCGGGCCTGGATGCCGTCGGCCTGGCCGATAGCCAAGCGGCCGGGACGGCGCTCGATGATACGCGTGGTGATATCCGGGAACTGGGCCAGTTGCGCGGCGGCCAGCATCCCTGCGGGGCCGGTGCCAACGATGAGAACGTCGACTTCGTCGGGAAGCTCGGCCGGGCGGTTTATTCCGACGCCGGCGGCTGGCTCGACTCGCGGGTCACCGGATACGTAACCGTGGTGGTGAAACTGCACGGGCTTTCCTCACTTCTTTGTGGGCTGAGTACTGAGCTTGTTCTATAGTTGAACGCTCTGTTCTATTATTGCTCACATAATCGTAATGCGGCTCACAGTGGTGTTCAAGTCTTTGTGTGGCCGTCGACGAGGTTGAGGCCGGGTTCGCGTGGATTTCGGGAATGACGTGTCAGGATCAGGTATGCCTCGACTCATGCTCCTGGACACTGCCTCACTGTATTTCCGCGCCTTTTACGGGGTGCCGGACTCCATCCGCCGCTCCGACGGCACGCCCGTCAACGCCATCCGCGGCCTGATGGACATGATCGCCCGCCTCACCACCGAGTATGAAGCGACCCACGTGGTTGCTTGCTGGGACAACGACTGGCGCCCCAAGTGGCGCGTTGAGCTGATCCCGAGCTACAAGGCCCATAGAGTTGCCGAAATCACTCGGGTCGGCCCCGACGTCGAAATCGTCCCCGATCCGCTCGAAGCGCAGATCCCGCTGATCCGCCATGTGCTGGACCTGGCGGGTATTGCCGTGGTGGGCGTCGATGAGCATGAGGCTGACGACGTTGTGGGTACCTATGCAAGCCAGGCGCAGTTGCCTACTGACGTGGTCACGGGTGACCGGGACCTTTTCCAACTCGTCGACGACGACCGGGACATCCGGGTCATTTACACCGCGCGGGGGATGAAAAACCTGGAAGTGGTCACCGACGTCGTAGTGGTGGGAAAGTACCGCGTGCTGCCGCAACAATACGCCGACTACGCCACCCTGCGCGGCGATTCGTCCGACGGCCTGCCAGGCGTTGCCGGCATCGGCGAGAAGACCGCAGCTTCCTTGCTCGCTGAATACGGCTCGCTTGAGGGCCTCCTGGAGGCAGCAGAGGATCCCGACGGAGGACTGTCCACTTCCGTACGCGCCAAACTGGCCGCAGCGGCCGAGTACCTCAAGGTGGCGCCCGCCGTCGTTAATGTGGTTCGCGATCTGAAGGTGCCCACCCTTGAGGAGGCGGGAGCTCAATTGCGCCCCGTTACGGGTGAGGCGCGCGCTGAGCTTGAACGCTTGGCTACGGAATGGAACCTGGGCGGTTCAGTCAAGCGATTGCTTGCGGCCTTGGACACCCAACCGGACCTTCACAGCTGATTGACAGCTTCACAACAGCGTGGGCTTGGGTGATCGACTCATTGTAGTAACAGGACGGTGTTACAGATCGTCTGGAAGTTACCAGCCGTTCGCACGGCTCAGCAGCCGTTACAGCGGCGGCGGATTGAGGAGAGCACCATGTCAAAAACCAAGAGAATCACGCTGGGCATTACAGCCGGAGCGTTAGCGCTGGGCGCTGGGCTGGGTGTCACCAGCGTTGCTTCAGCTACCACGACGCCGACGCCGAGCGCAACGTCGTCAGCCGATGCCACTACGCCCCCGCAGGGCCACGGAAGGCCTGGAGGCCACGGCCCCGATCGTGGTCAGCTCGCAGCGGACCTCGCCAGCAAGTTGGGCGTGGACGAAGCCAAGGTCACCGACGCATTGAAAGCCTTCCGGGAGGCGAATAAGCCCACCACTCCGCCGACGGAAGGCACGGAAGGAACCAAGCCGGACCGGGCGGCGCATGAGGCCGCCTTGGCCAAGTCCCTGGCTGCAGCACTGGGCATTGATGAATCCAAAGTTACTGCCGCCCTGGAAGAAATCCGCACTGCGGCCCAGGAGGAGCGCGCGGCTGCTCTCAAAACCAGGCTGGACAAGGCCGTTGCCGACGGCAAGCTGACACAGGCCGAAGCTGATGCCGTGACCAAAGCTGTCGAAGCCGGAGTTATCGGAGGCGCCGGCCACTAGGCGTCGCAGCTGCACAGAAAGAACCACGACGCCGGCACTCGGTAGCAATAAGGATCCCCTGGACAGCTCCAGGGGATCCTTGTCCTTGCTGAACGCAGCTTCTGGAAGGACCCGGAAAATTCTTTTGGGTGGTTGTCGATTTTGCCTCGCACTGTTCGACCTGTGAATGAGAAGGTCGAAGGGCGACCTTCCACAACACAGGAGATTGAGTGAAATGGCCAAGTACATGCTGATCATGCGGGCAACTGACGAGTCGTTCGCCAAGTTCGAGAACATCGACTTCAACGAAATCCTCGAAGCCATGGGCAAGTTCAACGACGAACTAATCCGCGCCGGAGTACTGCTGGCAGCCGAAGGACTGGACGATGCAAAGGAAGGCGTCGTGGTTGACTTCACCGGTGACACGCCGGTGGTAACTGATGGCCCCTATGGTGAAACCAAGGAACTGTTCGCCGGTTACTACATCCTGGATGTTGCATCCAAGCAGGAAGCAATCGAGTGGGCCAAGCGGGCGCCGATGACAGCCGGCACCAAGACGGAGATCCGCCGGGTGACCAGCATTGACGAGTTCCCGCAAGACAACGAATGGATCCAAAAGGAGCGGGCTTGGCGCGAGCAGACCGGACAGCTGTAGTCCGGAAAGCCACTGCTGTGAAAGGCGACCGACGTGGCAACTACTGGACTGGGCAGCGACTGACGTGAGCAGCAATGAGGCAAGGGCCGCCGTCGAAGCAGTGTGGCGCAGCGAATCCGCCCGCATCGTCGGCGCCCTTGCCCGCTATACGGGAGATTTTCCGCTGGCCGAGGATCTCGCGCAGGAGGCACTCGCGGAGGCACTCGTTTCGTGGTCCGTCAATGGCGCACCCGCCGAACCTGTGGGATGGCTCCTGACAGCGGGTCGCCGTCGCGCCATCGATACTTTCCGCCGGCGGGCAGCCCTGGACGACAAATACGCCCTCCTGGCCCGTGACCTTTCAGAGGAGGAAGCGGGCGTGGATACGCTGTTCGACCCCCAAACAATCGATGATGACGTGCTGGCCCTGATGTTCGTTTCATGCCACCCGGTCCTATCCAAGGAAGCCCGGATTGCGTTGACACTGCGGGTTGTGGGTGGCATGGCTACAGAAGAGATTGCGAAGGCATTCCTGGTCCCGGTGCCAACCATTCAGGCCCGTATCACCCGGGCCAAGAAGACTCTCGCCGCGGCGCGCGTCCCTTTCGCGGTGCCCGAAGCCCACGAGGTTCCGCAGCGGCTTGGTTCGGTACTGAATGTGGTCTACTTGATCTTCACCGAGGGGGCGTACGCTTCCGGAGGGAACTCCTGGATGCGCACCGAACTCGCCAGTGAAGCACGTCGGCTAGCCAGGGTGCTTGTTCGCCTCGCGCCGGAACCTGAAGCGTTCGGCCTGCTGGCATTGATGGAACTCACCGCCTCGCGATTCCCGGCGAGGCTCGACGCCGCCGGGCAACCGGTCCTGCTGGAAGACCAGGATCGACGGCGGTGGGACCAGTCAGCAATCAGGCGCGGACGCGCAGCTCTTTCGACTGCGGTGGCTGCCGGCCGAGGGCTCGGCGCCTATGGGCTCCAGGCCTCCATCGCCGAATGCCATGCTGCTGCGCGTTCAGTGGAGGAAACGGACTGGGAGCGAATCGTGATCCTTTATGAGGCACTCGGGCGACTCACGCCGTCGCCGATCATTGACCTGAACCGCGCCGTAGCTGTGTCCATGGCCTCTGGCCCTGTAGCCGGACTGGACCTCGTTGACGAACTTGCTGCTCGGGGTGAACTCAAAGGCCTGCATCTCCTGCCAGCGGTCAGGGGAGAACTGCTGTCCCGGCTTGGGCGCCATGAAGAGGCCAGAGAGGCGTTTCGACAGGCCCTTGAGCTGTGCTCCAACGGTGCGGAACGCTGGGCCCTTGAGCGGAAGATCCTGGGCTTGGGACACAGATAGCGCCAGGTATTGTTTGTGGCGCCTTTATGTTCTGAGGGGTGTGTGGTGGTGGTTGCGGCGTGGTGTTTGGTGGGGGTCGATGTGTGGTGGTGGGGTGAACCAGGGCACGCCGGTGTTGGTGGTGATGGTCCAGTGTTCTTTGTGGATGAGGTGGTGGTGGTGGCTGCAGAGCAGGGTGCCGTTTTCGGTTCCTGTGGTGCCGCCGTGTGACCAGTAGGTGATGTGGTGGGCTTCGCACCAGGGTGCTGGCATGGTGCAGTCGGGGAAGGCGCAGCCTTGGTCCCGGGCGGTGATGGCTTTGCGGATGTGTGGTGGGAAGATCCGGGTGGTGCGGCCGATGTCCAGGACCTGGGATTCGGTGCCGAGCAGGACCGGGATGATGTCGGCGTCGCAGGCGATTTTTCGGATGGTGTTGGGGTGGATCGGGCCGCTGAACGTGGCGGCGCCGGAGCTGGGCCGGGTTGGGGTGTTGGCCGTGTTCGTGAGTTCCTGGAGGAGGTCGTGGTGGTTGATGGTGACCATGACCTGGGGCCGGAGTCCGCCGTTGGCTGGCAGCTTCGCGGTGGTCAGGGCGACACCGCAGGCTCCGACGAGGCCGTCGAGGAGTTTCTGGGCGCGGGAGCGGCGGTCCAGGTCCGGGCTGGCTGATCCGTTCCGGCCATGACGCTGACCGGCAGGCTCACCAGCTTGGCCGCCCGTGCCCGGCCCGCCCGTCGTGTGGTTGTCCCCGGTGGTGTCGCCTTTCCCGGTGTCGCCGTTGCCGGTGGTGAGGCGGGGGTTGGTGGCGGTGTTCATGGCGGTGGTGAGTGTTTCGTATTGTTCGGTGGTGGCGAAGATTTCCAGGTGGTGCAGTCCGTGGCGGGGTTTGCGGATGAAGGTGCCTTGGAGTTGGCGGAGGATTTCTTCGCTGGGTTCGGGCCCGTCCTGGTCGATCGAGTCGGTCCAGCGTTTGGCTATTTTGAGGACGAAGCCGGGATCGGATTCACGGGCGGTGGTGGTCAGGGCTTGTTCCATTCCGGCGAGGGTGTCCTCGTCGGTGAGGAGCTGTACTTTGTCCAGGGCGGTGCTGATGATGGTCGCTGAGCGGGTGGGTATCTGCGTGGTCTCGAGGGCCTTGGCAAGGATTTCGCGGCGGGGCGGGATGTGTTGTCCGGCGATGCCGACGCGGGGGAGCGCCTGGGCTGCGAGGGCGAGCCGGCGCCTGGCTTCGCCGATGCCGATCCTCAGGCGGGCGCGCAGGAATTCCGCGGCGTTGCGGTACCCATCATCCACCACCGCGGCAGCATCCGCCGACCCAACAGCAGCGGGCCCAACAGCAGCGGACCCAACAGCAGCAGGCCCAACAACGGCAGGCCCAACAGCGGCGGCGGAGTCCGGACTCGAGGATGCGGTCCCGGCCCCGGGTTCGCGTTCAAGTTCGGTTGTGGTTTCGGTCCCGGCCCCGGGTTCGCGTTCAAGTTCGGTTGTGGTTTCGGTCCAGCCTGTCCGCCATCTGGTGCCCGCGGCGGAGGAGTGTGCCTGCTGGGCTTCCTGCCGGGTCCGTTCCACCGCCTGGGCCGCGACCACCTGAAGGTACTCCACGGTCCGGGCGATCTCCTCCACCCGCCCGGCGAAGTGTGATGCCTCAACAAACCCGAACAGCCGGGCTTCAGTGGCGGCCATCCCGCGTGGACCTTCCAAAGCAGAGACCAGCGTTTCCATGGCGCCGGCTAGTGAAGGCGGTGTGGGCTCTGAGTGCACGTCTTCATGGCCGGTGCCTGGTTGGGCCGGACTGGCGGTGGCATCCAGGGTTTCATCCGGGACGGATGGGGAATGCGGTGCACTCCTTATCGAATCGAGCCCGCGAAGCAGCTCAGGGCGTCTGGGATTATCCGCTCGTGTCAGCATCGACGTCGAACTCTTGTATGCCATGACGAGCCGGGTAGGCGCTCCCAGGCTCCGCATCCTGGCCCGGGAGAGGGCAGCACCGTCACCGGAGGCTACCGCCCCACGTGCCGCGAACTGCCCAACCCTTTCCATGAATCAACCCTCCCACCAGGGTCTGACAGTAATGATGGAATTGGCTTGTGTTGCGGTGTGACTCTGCCTCCGACTGACGCCCTTGTGGTTTGTCTTCAAAATGATCTGTCCGCCGTGACGCAGGCTGTAATAAGCGCGGCGGCCAGGTGGACATGACCTCATAGGAGCCTGCTCAAAGAATCCCATTACTGTCTTGTCTGACCACCCGGCCGGCGTGCCCTTCATGTTCCATTGCACGCAACAGAAGGTCAGGGCAGTTTCATCATGGCAAAACAACATCCGAAAGTCATCGCTGGGATCGACACGCATGCCGATACCCACCACGTCGCCGTCATCAGTGAAACAGGGCGGCATCTAGGGGACAAGGAGTTCCTTGCCGTCGGTTCCGGCTACCGGCAGATCGTGGAGTTCATCACCGGATTTGGCCCGGTCTCGTCCATCGGCGTGGAGGGCACAGGCAGTTACGGAGCGGAGCTCGCACGCGTCCTGAGTCGGGAGCACTTCTGGGTCCTGGAAGTGATGCGTCCAAACCGGCAAGAACGCCGGCTACGGGGCAAGTCTGATCCGTTGGATGCCTATCAGGCTGCGGAAGCTGCACTTGCCGGCAGCAGGGTTGCGACGCCAAAAGCCAGGGACGGGGCTGTGGAATCACTACGTGTTCTGCGCGCTGAACGAAACTCTGCCATGCGGGCAAGGGTCGCGGTCATGGCTCAGATCAAGAGCATCCTGGTCTCTGCTCCTGAGCCCATCCGGGCGAAGTACCGCGGCTTAAGCCGCGTTGCAATGATGAGCGCACTGGAGAAAAGCCGACCGATCGGTGACCCTGCCGAGCCTCCAAACGCCACCGCCATCGTTCTCAAGCGCTTGGCTGTCCGCTACCGGCACCTGAACACGGAAGTGGCCCTGATCGATACTGAACTCGACGCAATCCTCACCATGCACGCCCCTACGCTCAGGGACATTCAGGGTGTTGGCACTGACGTTGCAAGTCAGTTGCTGGTAACCGTAGGCGACAACTCCGAAAGGGTCACCTCGGAGGCAAGGTTCGCAGCCCTGGTCGGCGTTGCCCCCATCCCGGCCGCCTCAGGGAAAACCACCCGGCATCGACTTAGCCGTGGCGGAGACCGGCAAGCCAATAAAGCCATCCATCGCGTAGTGCTCGTACGGATGATGAGTGATAGCCGGACCAAAACCTACGTGGCCAGGCGCCGACAAGAAGGCAAAACCACCAAGGAAATCATGCGCTGCCTCAAACGCTACGTTGCACGTGAAATCTATGACCAGATCATGCACCCCCACCCAGCACCCTTCGCCGGGCAGCTCCGGGCCCTGCGGAAAGCCAAGAACATCACCCTCCAGGCCGCCGCTGATGACCTCCGTGTCTGGCCTACCGCACTATCCCGTCTCGAACGCGGACTCACCCGCGACGACAACTTCCACAAACGCTACGAAAGCTGGCTCAACGACCATTGACAGCAATAGGAGCATCATTTTTAGGATCGAGAGCCACCACCCTCAACCGGATAGCCATATTCCTCATCGGTCACCAGCTCACCCCACGTTGTCTCGGAACCGTCCAGCGTGCCAGTGGTTTCCCACATGGCGAGGTGACTCATGAAGTGCTCCGGAGCCGCACCATGCCAGTGCCATTCGCCCGGCGGGGTGTAGATGGTGTCGCCCTGACGCACCACCTTTACCTCGCCTCCATGCGCTTGTACCAAGCCCACACCATCGGTCACATGGAGCGTCTGGCCAGCGGCATGCGTGTGCCAGGCTGTGCGGGCGCAAGGAGCAAAGCGAACGGTGTTCACGCGCATCCGCGAAGGCTCGTCTCCCTTGGCGATCACGTCGAAGTAGACGTCGCCCGTGAAGAGCTCCGCCGGTCCCTTGGTGCTGGTGGTCTTAGGGGTGATATTCATGGTTCCTTTTTTCGTTGCGGAATCAGTTGCGGTTTGTCTTCGGGAGAACTTCGCCGAATCCGGACTCCTGAGACGCCGGATGCGTGGTGGCTGCCCAACTCGCGAGCAGCCGCAAGGCATCCTCCGTTCCAGTGCCGGGCTCGGCGTTGTAGATGGTCATCGTCAGGCCGTCATCGGCGGACAACTCAAACGCCTCGTAGAGCACGTGCAGGTCCCCGACGATCGGATGCCGGAAGTGCTTCTTCCCGGTGTAGTGCTGCCGGACGTTGTGGGATGCCCAACGCACGCGGAATTCCTCGCTGCGGGTGGACAGCTCACCCACAAGGTCACTGAGTCCGCGGTCATAGGGGTTTCGCCCGGCCTCGGTCCGCATGATGGCGACAGTGTCGTTGGCAGCCCGTTCCCAATCTGCGTAGAAGTCATGGCTGCGGGAATCGAGGAAAAGGAAACGGGCAAGGTTGGGTGGCCCGGAAGGGGCGTCGTAACTGTCTGCGTACAGCGCCCTGCCCAAGGCGTTGGTAGCCAGGATGTCGAGTCGGCCGTTCCGGACGAAAGCGGGGGAATGCGTGATTGCGTCCAAAGTGAGTTGGACACTTTGCCGGATGGACTGCTTCCGTACCGGACGCCGTCGCGAGCGGCCACCATCATTTGCGGCACGGGCGAGGTCGAATAGGTGTGCACGTTCGGCGTCGTCCAGTTGCAAGGCGCTGGCCAGGGACTCAAGGACGCTATCGGAAACGCCTGAAAGGTTCCCTCGCTCCAAACGGGTGTAGTACTCCACACTGACGCCTGCAAGCATGGCAACTTCGCCGCGGCGTAGTCCAAGGACTCGCCGGTTGCCGCCATAGGCGGCCAACCCTGCTTGCTCGGGGGTGATCTTCGCTCTTCGCGTCGAGAGGAAATCGCGCGTCTCGGTACGGTTATCCATGTTTCCAACGGTAGGGGTTTTGGCCTGCCAAGGGAGTCCCTGTCAGTACCCCTAACAGCAGTAACTCCTTGCGGTTTGGAAAAGGGGGTTAGATGGAAGCATCCGAAAATCTTCACCACGCAGGAGAAACATGCCTACCGCTAACGCGTATGCTTCACCCTCGGCCACGGGCGACCTCACCCTGACCACCATTGAACGCCGTGAGGTTGGTCCCCACGACGTCCACATCGACATCAAGTTCGCTGGCATCTGCCACTCGGACATCCACACCGTCCGGGGCGATTGGGGTCCCCAGCAGTACCCGCTGGTCCCCGGCCATGAAATTGCCGGCATCGTTACCGAAGTTGGTCCGAACGTCACCAAGCACAAAGTGGGCGACCGCGTAGGCGTTGGCTGCATGGTCAACTCCTGCAAGGAATGCAGGAACTGCTTGGCGGGCGAGGAACAGTACTGCCTCAACGGCAACGTGGGCACCTACGGCGCAGTTGACCGCGATGGCACCATCACCCAGGGCGGCTACTCGAGCAGCGTCGTGGTGAACGAGGACTTCGTAGTCACTATCCCTGAGGCGCTGGATCTTGATGTCGCCGCTCCGCTGCTGTGCGCAGGCATCACGACCTTCTCCCCGCTGCATCACTGGGAGGCCGGTCCTGGCAAGAAGGTCGCGATCGTGGGCTTGGGCGGCTTGGGCCACATGGGCGTCAAGATTGCCCACGCCATGGGTGCCGAGGTAACTGTCCTCTCGCAGTCCCTGAAGAAGATGGAAGACGGCCTGGAGCTGGGCGCAGACCACTACTACGCAACCAGTGATCCTGCCACGTTCGAGCAGCTGGCAGGTACGTTTGACCTCATCATCAACACCGTCAGCGCGTCCATCGACATCAGCGCCTACCTGCAACTGCTGAGCCTCGACGGCACGCTGGTGAACGTTGGTGCGCCGGCCGAGCCGCTGCCCGTGAATGCTTTCGCCCTCATCGGTGGGCGCCGCAGGTTCGCCGGCTCCATGATTGGCGGAATCCGCGAAACCCAGGAGATGCTGGACTTCTGCGCTGAGCACGGCCTCGGCGCCGAGATCGAAGTCATACCGGCCAGCAAGATCAACGAAGCCTACGAGCGCGTCCTCGCCTCTGACGTTCGGTACCGTTTCGTCATTGATGCGTCCACCATCGGCTAGAACCCACAGCACCACCGAAAAGGCCACGCTCCCGTCAAGGGGCGTGGCCTTTCACCTTCCACACAGCAGGGACAATGGTCTGGTGACTTTCAGACTGGACAGCATGGGGACGGGACTGGTCTTTGCTGATTCCCTCACGGCACTGGCAGCGGCCCTGACAGACCAGGGCGACGGCGGCACGGCAGTCGTGCAGGCACCGCCCGGTACCGGCAAGACCACGCTTGTTCCTCCGCTGCTGGCCAACCTTGTTGCGGAGAGGCACCCGGACCGGCCACGCGTCGTCGTCACTCAACCGCGGCGTGTCGCCGCCCGTTCTGCGGCGCGCCGCCTCGCGTCGCTGGACGGCACCCGTCTCGGGGACAGGGTTGGATATACCGTTCGTGGCGAGAGCAAAACGGGTTCGGAAACTGTGGTGGAGTTCGTGACGCCCGGCATCCTGCTGCGGCGCCTCCTGGCTGATCCCGGACTTGAGGGCATACAAGCCGTGATCCTGGATGAGGTCCACGAGCGCGGCCTCGAAACCGATCTTCTCGTGGGCATGCTCGCCGAAGTCCGCGAACTCCGTGGCGACCTGATGCTGGTCGCCATGTCGGCAACTCTTGATGCCAGGCGTTTCGCCGCCCTGCTGGGAAGGAACGGACAAATGGAGGACGGCGACGGCGGCCCTGCTCCAGTGGTCGATTGTCCATCCGTGCTGCACCCCTTGGAAGTTGACTGGGCTCCTGCCGCGGGTCAGCGCCTGGATGATCGCGGCGTCACGTTCAGCTTCCTGAACCACGTTGCCGAAACAGCAGCGGCGGCGCACGAAGAAGCCCTCGCACATAACGGGGACATTGACGCCTTGGTCTTCCTCCCGGGCGTTCGCGAGGTGTCCGACGTCGCCAGCCGGCTCCGCGGGCGGGTCCGGGCTGGTGTTGAGGTGCTTGAGCTGCACGGCCAGATCGGCCCGGGAGCGCAGGACCGGGCGGTATCCGGCCGGGAACCTGGCGGACCGCCCCGAATCATCGTTTCAACACCGCTTGCAGAGTCTTCACTCACGGTGCCAGGCGTCCGGCTGGTAATAGATTCCGGCCTCGCACGTGAACCACGCCGCGACGCCGGCAGGGGCATGTCCGGATTGGTGACAGTCTCCTGCTCACAGGCCTCGGCCGATCAGCGGGCCGGCCGCGCTGCCCGCCAAGGTCCCGGAAGGGTGGTTCGTTGCTACGGCCAGCAGGCATTCGCAGCGGCGCCGGCACATCAAACCCCTGAGATTTCGGTGGCCGACCTCACCAGCGCCGCCTTGGTCCTCGCTTGTTGGGGCGCCCCGGGAGGCCGGGGGCTTGCCTTGCCGGATGCGCCGCCCCGCGCAGCCATGGACGAGGCCATCGAGGTCCTTCGGGAGCTCGGTGCGGTGACTGCGGAGGGAACTGTCACGGACTTGGGCAGGACTTTGGCCAGGGTACCGGCAGACCCTCGGCTCGCCCGGGCGCTGCTGGACGGTTCGGCGATGGTGGGCCGCCGCCGTGCGGCTGAAACGGTCGCAGTTGTGGCCGGTGACCAACGCGCGCCGGGCGCCGACCTCACAAAGCTGTTGGCCTCATTTCATTCGGGATCGGAGCCGGCAGCCCGACAATTTGCTGAGGACGTTAAACGGATGGAATCGATCGCGCGTCAGGAGAGCTCCGACGTCGTGGAAGGCGCGCTGGACGTTACAGCGGGGGAGGCGCCTGGGTTCGTGGTCGCGTTGGCCTTCCCGGACCGTATTGCCAGGCGGGTTCCTGGCCAAGGGTCACCAACGTATCTGCTGACATCGGGCACCCGGGCTGGTTTGCCGGCAGGTAGTTCCCTGGCCGGGCATGACTGGTTGGCCGTGGCCGAGGTTTCCCGTGCCCAAGGCCGGGATGCCGCGGGCACGGGCGCCGTGATCCGATCGGCGGCGCCCCTGTCCGCCGGGCTGGCGGCGGCCGCGGCGCCGGAACTTTTGGTCGAGGAGGTGACGGCACGTTTCGCCCAGGGGCGGGTGACCGCGAGGCTTGAACGGCGGCTGGGAGCCCTAGTGCTGTCCTCCACGCCCGTTCGCCCCAACGCGGTGCAGGGCCGGCATGCCGTTGCGGTTGCACTGGAGAAAGCAGGACTCTCGATGATCGGGTGGTCCGCTGCCGCAGATACCCTGCGCCGACGGCTCGCTTTGTTGTACCGGGTACTCGGCGATCCGTGGCCTGATGTCAGCGAATCCGCGCTGTTATCCAGGTTGGATGACTGGCTTGCCCCCGAACTCGAATCCATGGCCACCGGCACGCCCACCAACACCATTGACCTCAGCGATCCACTTCGGCGCCTGCTCCCATGGCCCGATGCTTCAAACTTGGACAGCCTTGTTCCTGAGCGCCTTGAAGTGCCAAGCGGCTCGCGTGTACGGATCGAGTATCCAGAGGTCTCGGAGGCCTCCGAGCACCCTGACCGGCAGAACGAGCAGCACGACGGCGGGAGCCCGGTTGTGGCGGTCAAGCTGCAGGAATGCTTCGGTTGGGACCGTACGCCCCGCCTTGTTGGCGGACGGGTGCCAGTACTTTTCCACCTTTTGTCTCCCGCAGGCAGGCCGTTGGCCGTGACAGGCGATCTCGCATCGTTTTGGTCCGGACCCTACTCCCAGGTTCGGGCAGAGATGCGTGGGCGCTACCCCAGGCATCCCTGGCCCGAAGACCCGTGGACGGCGGTTGCTACTGGCAAAACCAAGAGGCGGATGTAACCCTCCGGATCAGTGGAGCTAGGGGAGCCTTTCCAGCATGAACTGGATCTCGCCCTCCACGAACGTTCCCAGCACGCTGCTGGCGGCTAACTCATCAGCGGCCGTGGTGAGCGGATCGAGTTCGAACACGGTGAAGTCGGCGCGTTTGCCCACCTCGATGGACCCCGAAACGTCCCATATTCCTGCAGCGCGTGCCGCGTGCGAGGTGTAGCCCTCAAGGGCCTGGAGTGCCGTGAGTGCCTGGGCAGGTGCGATGGGCTCCTGCTCCGGATGTCCGGAACGGCGCCGCAACTGGGCGTCTGCAATGATCGGCAAGGGCTCGTAGGGAGCGATCGGCCAGTCGGAGCCGATGCCCAAGGTAACCCCAGCATCGCGAAGGTCCCTGCAGCGCCAGGCGCGGTCGGCACGGACCTGGCCAAGCCGGGTGGACCAGTTGTCGCTGTGGTCGGCCACGGAATAATGCGTGCAGTGTGTCGGCTGCATGCTCGCCACCACGCCGGCGTCCTTGAAGCGTTGCACAAGCTCATCCGGCACGGTTTCGATGTGTTCGATCCGGTGGACGGATTGGCGGAGGACGTCCGCGGGCACAACGCCGCGGAGAGACTCCAAGGCGTCCAGGACATGTTCCACTCCGGCATCGCCGATGGCGTGGGTGGCCGTCGGGATGCCACGGGAGGCAAAATAGCGAACCGCAGCTGTGTATTCTTCCGGCCGCGGCCAGAAGGGCGCAGTAGATTGGCCGTAGAGATCCGGCTCGTAAAGCCACGCGGTCCCGTTGTCCACGGTTCCATCGACGAACAGCTTGATGGCCTCGATGGACCAGCGGCGCCCGCCCTTGCCTACGCTACGGGCAAGTTCCTTCCATTCAGCCTCGCCGGTGCCTGGCATGCACCACGGGGCGGTCCGCAGCCGCAGGGGCAGCTCGCCCTCGGCTTCCAAAGCCTGAAAAAGTGCTGTCGACTCTTCGTCATGGTCCATGACGTGTCCGCCGGTCAGGCCTGACCGTGCGAAGTCCCGCAGCAAGTTGCCGAGTCGGGTCTTCCGTTCGTCAAACGACTCCTTCGGGATATGCCGTTGCACGAGGTCAATGGCCGCCGCTTCCAGGAGCATGCCGGTAGGGACGCCGTCCGCGTCGCAGACCACCTCAGCGGTCTGGTCGAACTCAAAGCGGCCATGGATCCCGGCCACTTCCAGGGCCCGACTGTTGGCCAAAGCCGAATGGCCGTCGAACAACCGGATCATGGCTGGCCGGTCTCCGGAGACTTCGTCGATCACACTCCGGTGCAGGGGTGCCGAGCCAAACGCGTTCGGGTTCAGGCCCCATGCACGCAACCAGCCGCCGTCGTTCGCTGATTCTGCCTGCAGCAGCGAGCGTACTTCAGCCAACGTCGAGGCACCGGACAGATCACAGCCGATGGTCAGGTCCAGGCCAAACACCGGGTGGATGTGGCAATCCACCAGGCCCGGTGTGAGCGTTGCGCTATCAAGATCCACAACCCGGGTGACGGCCTTCCGCCACTCCTGGGCGTCCTCCCGTGTTCCGACGGCGGTAATCACCCCGTCGCTGACGGCAACGGCCTGGATGGACTGGCGGGAATCGCTGACCGGGTGGTCGTCGAGCGTGTGGATGGTGTCGGCAAGGACGATGAGGTCAGGAGTCATGGGTTTCGAAGCTTCCAATCCGGGCAAAGACGTCAGGGCGGGCATTGCGCAGGCTGCGGGCTATCAGCAGGCCTGCCATGAAAACAAGGGGGGTCACCAGCAGGAGGATGGTGTTGGTGAGGGCATCGGCGAACGTCAGGAGCTCGATGTTGATGGCGATCAATGCGGCTACGCCGAAGAGCAGGATGGCTGAAGCAATGCTGAGGGGAATAAGTAGCCGGTTGGTCGCGGCCGCGGGATTGCGACGAAGGTAGATGAACGCTGCCACCGATACCAGTCCCTGCAAAGCGACAATGCCGAAGATGCCGGGCGTGTTGACCCAGATCAGCAGCTGCTTGTAAGGATCGGCGCCGGCAATTGCGCAAATGATGATGACGATTGCGGCGAGGGCTGTCTGGATCTGCCCGGCTCGGTGCGGGGACTTGTACTTCGGATGCGTCTTGCCGAGGAATGCAGGAACGACGCCATCTTTGGCGAGCATGTAGACATAGCGGTTGATGGCATTGTGGAAAGCAAGTTGGGAGGCATAGACACTGGTCACGATCAGCACGTACATCACCACTTCTGCCCATGGACCCACGTAGTGGTTGATCGTGGCGAAGAACATGCCGTCGGCCAACTCACCCGCAGCCGCCATCACGTCGCCGTCGCCATAGGCCTGGATGACTGTCCACACGATGAAGGCGTAGAACACGGACATGAAGCCGACAGCAATGTAGGTTGCCCGCGGGACTGACTTGTCCGGATTGCGGGCCTCACGCCGGTACAGCACCGTGGATTCGAAGCCCATGAAGGCGGCGAAGCAGATGGCCAGGATGGCCAGGACGCCAGGGGTGAACGCATGCTCGGGGGAGAAGGAGGCAAGGCTGATGCCTTGTGCGCCGCCGTTCGCCAGAATGCCGGCGCCCATGATGGCAAGAATTGCTGTTTCGGCGATGAGCAGGACGCCCAGGACCTTTGCGCCAACGTCGATGCCCCGATAGCCAAGGAACCAGACGGCCGCGACAGCCACCAACGCTACTGTCGGCCATGGAACGTCCAAGCCGAAGAGCGTCCGGAGCATCGCCTGGGTTTGGACCGCGAACAGCCCGTAAACGCCGATCTGCAGGCAGTTGTAGGAAACGATCGCGAGGATGGCGGAGGCCAATCCCACCGTTTTTCCCATGGCAAGTGTGATGTAGGTGTAGAAGCCGCCGGCTGCTTTGACGTGCTTGGTCATGGCCATGAATGCCACAGCAAAGATCAACAACACAGCGCCGGCGATGACGTAGCCCATGGGAGCGCCAATGCCCCCGATACCAATGGCCACAGGTGCGACGCCGGCCATCACGGTCAAGGGTGCTGCTGCGGAGATTACCAGGAAGGCGATGCCGCCTGTGCCAATGGCATTCCGCTTGAGCCCGTTTCCAGCATCCGCTGCTGGAGGGCGGGTTTCGATTTCAGACATGGTGTCCTCGGGGGTCTAATGCGGGGAAGTTTCGAAGGGGGAGCCAATCCATAAGCGAAAGGCTTTCGTTTATCGTAGAGCCTTGTGATTCGGCGCACAATACCGTCGAGCAAAGTTCTGGCTAGAGTCGTAACAACACTTTGATTGGAGACCCAAATGCCACGCCCGCTGGTTCCGCTGATATCCATCGACGCACTCGTCACTGCCGCCCTGGAGCTGGTAGACGAAGCCGGCGACTTCAGCCTGCCCAAACTGGCCAAGAGGATCGGCGTCAGCCAATCATCCATTTACAACCACGTCAGCGGACGGGAAGAAATACTGGAGCTCATGCGCGGGCGGATCATCGCCGAGAGCCCCTACACCCTCCATGAAGGGCAGGACTGGGAGGACGCCCTGAGGGTCATCGTCCGCAGCTACCGCGATGCCTTCGCCCGGCACCCCCGCCTGGCGCCCCTGCTCGTCCTGCAAACGGTTCAGGACGACCAAGTGCTGGCCCTGTACGAGAACCTGGCGGTCGCCTTGGAAAACGCTGGTTTCCGTGGACAGGATGTGGTCTCGGCGATTTCCACCATTGATAGTTTCGCGTTGGGATTTGCCCTGGACCTGGCCGCTCCCGACGTCGTGTGGGCGCCTCCAGTTCACGGCTACCCGACGCTTACGCAGGCGCTCACGCATGCAGGTCCGCCGGATCAACGCGGTGAAGCAGCCTTCGATTTCGGTTTGGAGATCCTGGTTGCGGGACTCCGTTCCCGCCTCCAATCGCCGGTGTTGTGAACCTCCTGCAGAACTGGTGGGCGGCTGTAGTCCGTGGCTTCACCGAGGTCCATACCACCGCCGTGCCCCTGCCCGCACTGCTGGCCATTCTCGCCGGCGCCACTGTTTTGAGCATCCCCCGCGCCACCTGGCGATGGTTCGGCCTGTACGTGACATTCGTCCATGAGCTTGGCCACGCCTATGCCGCCCTCATGACGGGGCGCTTCGTCCACAGCCTTCGCATAGGAATGGACCATTCGGGCCGCCTCGTCAGCAGCGGCCGGAGTCCTTTCGGTGCGGCCTGGTCCGGCTTTTGGGGTTATCCAGCACCGGCAGTCGTTGGACTTGCCCTGATTGCGGCGTTCGCCGCAGGCCGATCAGGAGCCGCGATGTCCGTCGGTGCCCTCATCCTGCTGGTCTCCCTGGTTTTCCTGCGTAACCTCACCGGGATCCTCGTCGCCGTAGTCAGCGCAGCGATCGCCCAGTTGCTGGTCCTGTTCGGATCGCCCGCAGTGGTCAACTACGCCGTGCTTGCCCTGGGGTTGGCCCTTTCAGTGGGTGCTGTGCGGGATCTGTTCAAGCTGGCCGGTGTCCACACGCGTCGCCGGGACCGGCTCGCGGCCTCGGACGCCTATATCCTGGGACGCACCACCGGCATCCCATCCTTCCTGTGGTTGACTGGGTTCTGCGTGGTCATCACCGCAAGCGCCCTCACCTCAGCATGGCTGTTGTGGGGGATGGTCCAGTCCTAGCGCCTGTCCGCCATTTCCGAAGCTGGGTCTTGCCCTCCGGTCGCCTCAGGGTGTCCAATCCTCTTACACGTTCGAACCTTTCGACGCGTTCGAACTTCGAGCTTGGATACGACACCAGGAGGTGCTCATGTCCGCGAAGGGCACACGGGAGACGGCCAAGGCGGCCGGGCCCGGCACACCCGAGACCCGGCGAAGCGAGAACGGTACGGCCCTGGCGGCAACCGATCCTGCCAAGATACGCAACGTGGCACTCGTGGGACATTCAGGTGCAGGGAAGTCAATGCTGGTGGAGGCGCTGCTGGCGGCGACCGGGGCGATTACGAGGATGGGCTCGATCACCGAAGGAACCACAGTCAGCGATTCGGACCCGTCGGCCATCCATCAGCAGCGATCCGTCACCCTATCAGTGGCCCCGATCCTGGTGGGTGAGGTCAAAGTGAACCTGATCGACACGCCCGGGTACACGGATTTCACGGGCGAATTACGGGCAGGATTGAGGGCCGCTGACGCGGCCCTCTTTGTCGTCTCCGCCGTGGACGGCATCGACGGCGCCACCATTGCCTTATGGGGTGAATGCGAGAAGATCCGCATGCCGCGCGCTGTCGTGGTCAGCCGCCTGGACCACCCACGCGCGGACTTCAACGCCGCCGTCGTGCGTTGCCAGGAAGCTTTCGGTGAGTCCGTCCTCCCGCTTTACCTCCCCTCCGGGGGCGAGCTGGCAGGGGTGCTCCACGGGAGCAGCGATGATCCCGCAGTGGAGGAAGCCCGTGGGCCCTTGATTGAAGGGATTATTGCCGAAAGCGAAGACGAAACGCTCATGGACCGCTACCTGGGCGGCGAGGAGTTGCCACTGGAGGATCTCATCAACGACCTGGAGACCGCAGTGGCAAGGGGCTCGTTCTTCCCCGTGATGGCTACGTCGGCGGAAACGGGATTGGGGCTTCCCGAGCTCATGGCGCTGATGATTGATGCTTTGCCTTCGCCTTTGGAACGCACCGCTCCGCCCGTGATGAAACTCGATGGCTCGTCCCTCAAGCCGCTGGACTGCGATCCTGCAGGACGTCTCGCCGCCGAGGTGGTACGAACCACGGTGGACCCCTTCCTGGGACGCGTTTGCCTGGTCCGTGTCTTTTCCGGGAGCCTTCGTGAAGATTCCGCCATCCACATCGGGGGTAGGGGATTGGCGGACAGAGGCCATGAGGACCACGACAGCGATGAACGGGTAACGCATTTGTATTCGCCCGTCGGATCGGGCTTGAAGGCGGTTTCGCAGTGCATCGCCGGTGACATATGCGCCATCAGCAAGCTGGCAAATGCGGAAACCGGGGACACTGTCTCGGACAAGGAAGCTCCACTGCTGATCGAAACCTGGAACATGCCTGAGCCGCTGATGCCCATAGCGATCGAAGGTCTCTCCCGTAGCGATGAGGACGCGCTGGCCAAGAGCATCGGGAAGGTAGTCGCCGCAGATCCGACGCTTCGGGTGGAACGCAACCAGGACACCCACCAGTTGATTCTTTGGTGCATGGGTGAGGCGCATGCCGAGGTGATACTGGACCGGCTCCGGGGCCAGGGCGTCAAGCTTCAAACAGTGGAGGTCATCACGCCGCTGCGGGAAACCTTCGCCAGCAAGGCCGCAGGGCATGGCCGGCACGTCAAGCAATCCGGCGGACATGGACAGTTCGCCATCTGCGACATCGAAGTTGAGCCCTTGGCGCGCGGAGAGGGGTTTGAATTCGCTGACAAAACAGTGGGCGGCGTTATTCCTGGCACCTTCGTCACCTCCGTGGAGAAAGGCGTGCGCTCCCAGATGCTCAAGGGTGTTTCGGCTGGGTTCCCCGTGGTGGATATCAAGGTCACCCTGGTGGGCGGAAAGACCCACAGCGTGGATTCCTCGGACGCGGCTTTCCAGGCAGCCGGTGCGTTGGCCCTTCGCGAAGCCGCATCAGCGGCCAAGATCCAGCTGCTGGAGCCCGTGTCAGCCGTGGTGGTCAGCGTCCCCGACGAACACGTGGGGGCGGTGATGAGTGATTTGTCGGGCCGAAGGGGACGGGTCACCGGCACTACGGCAGCCAACGGCGAAGGTACGGAGATCACCGCCGAAGTCCCTGATCAGGAACTTCTACGCTACGCCGTGGAACTTAGGGCCCTGACCGCAGGAACGGGCCGCTTCCGGCGGTCTTATCTGCGTCACGAACCGGTGCCGAAGTAGTCCCTCAACCGTTTTCCCTCAGGAAACCAGCGACTGCGGGCGCGAGTGAGGCGCCTATCTCAGCGGCACTGCGCTTAACGCCCTTGACCACGAACGAATGGTCAGCGTCTTCGCTCCACTGGAGTGTGGCCGTCGGGCCAATCCGGGCCACCACAGATTCCAGGAGTTCCGGCGTCGCGAAGGTATCGCGTGTGCCTTGGAGGAAGAGCATGGGCACGGTTACCCCGTAGAGGTGTTCATCGCGCAGCTTCTCCGGTTTGCCCGGTGCGTGCAGCGGATAGCCGAGATACACCAAGCCACGCGCGGGCATTCCCTCGGCCACGGCCATGGAGGCCATCCGACCACCGAAGGATTTGCCCCCTGCCCACAACGGTTCATCGCCGGCGATCTCCGCTGCCTTTTCCATAACCGCCCGCCACGTCGCAATGGCCGCCGGCGGACGGTCGGGGAAGCGTCGTCCTGCTTCCCGGTAGGGGAAATTGAAGCGCAGCGTACTGACGCCTTCCTCGGCCATCGCTTCGGCAAAACCCTGCAGGAAGGGGTGTTCCTTACCGGCGCCGGCGCCGTGGGCCACCACGAGGGTTGCGAACGGTTTGTCCGGCCGAACGTGGATTCCGGATACCTTGGTGTCTCCCACGGCAACAGTCAGGGCGGTTTCAGTGTTTGGCATGTATCCATCATGGAGCAGTTTGGCCGCGGGCTGTCAGTCAGTACGTCACGCCACCGGAAAAAAGGAACGCGGGATGCTGACGCGGGCGCCCGTCACGGGGTAGCTTGTGGCCATGGCGAGCGAATCAGCAACAGTTTCCGTGCCCGGCCCCGAAGGGCCCCGGGAAGTAAGGATTTCGAGTCCAAGCCGTGTGATGTGGCCTGAGGCCGGTCTGACGAAACTGGACCTGGCCAATTACCTGGTGGACGTTGGCGAAGCCTTTGTGGCGGCCAACGGCAACCGGCCTGTCAGTCTCCAGCGCTACTCGGGCAACATCGAAGGTGAGATGTTCTTCTCGAAGAACCCTCCCAAAGGAGCGCCGGACTACGTCCGCTCGGTCATGGTGACCTATCCAAGCGCCCGGACCCATCCGCAGTTGGTGATAGACGAACCGGCCACCGCCGTGTGGGCAGCTCAAATGAACACCGTGGTTTTCCATCCGTGGGCTTCCCGTGCCAATGATCCTGATAATCCCGACCAGCTGCGAATCGACCTTGATCCCCAGCCTGGAACCGACTTCGATGACGCCATCCCGGCCGCGCAGGAGCTCCGTGCGTTGCTTGACGAAGCCGGGCTGACGGCCTTCATCAAGACCTCAGGCAACCGCGGTTTGCACGTATATGCACCCATCCATCCCAAGCATGAATTCCTGGAAGTCCGCCACGCAGTGATCGCTGCGGGACGGGAGTTGGAGCGCCGGATGCCGGAGAAGGTCACCACGGCGTGGTGGAAGGAAGAACGCGGAACCAGGATCTTCGTGGACTTCAACCAAGCCAACCGCGACAGGACGATTGCTGGTGCGTACAGCCCCCGTGCCGTGCCCCAGGCACAAGTATCGTGCCCGTTGACCTGGGAAGAGCTGGAGAACGCCGATCCAGCAAAATACACCATCGCCACGGTTCCGGATCGACTGAAGAAAACAGGCGACCCCTGGGCCACCATGCATGACAAGCCCGGAGACATCGACGTCCTTCTGCAATGGTGGGAACGGGACGTCAAGAACGGCCAGGGCGAAATGCCGTTCCCGCCGGAATTTCCCAAGATGCCGGGCGAACCGATGCGGGTGCAGCCCAGCAGGGCCCGCAAGCAGGAGGAGTAACCGCAGGAGCAGGAGTGCATCCAGGTTCACGGAGGGGTATTTTTACCGCAGTGCTCGTGTGCGGCCTGATCCTTGCTGGCTGCACTGGTGAACCGCGGCCAAGCCCGCTGCCGCCGGCACCAGTGACAAGCTCGACGGCGGTACCTCCCACGGCGCCTGCCTCACCACCCTCCATAGCGGCATCACCCTCGCCACCAGCAACAGCGGCCTTCCGCGAGTTGCAGGCAACTTTGGAGCTCTTTAGCCGGGAGATGCTCCAGCACGGTGCACCGGCGGTGGTGATGGAGGCCAAAGCCGACACACAAGTGTGGACGCACGCTGCCGGCCTTAGGAGCCTTGAGGGTGGTGCTCCCGTGCAACCGGGTGATCCCATCCGCGTGGGAGGGCTGACCCGGAGCATGGTGGCGGTTTCGGTGCTGAAGCTTGTGGAAGAAGGCCGGCTGGTACTTGAAGATTCCATCGCCAAATACCTGCCGGGGATCGAGGCCCTCCTGCCGCCAGAGCCAGCATCGGTAACAGTCCGGCGCTTGCTGGGCCACACCACGGGGGTTCCCTTTGCCGGGGGACTTTCGGACTACGCAGTCCTCGGTTTCCTGGTGGAGCGGCTCCGGGGCGTTCCTCTCGCCGAGGTGCTGCGGGCGGACATCCTTGATCCCCTGGATTTGCACTCAACCATGGTGTTGGACGGGGACCCCCTTCCAGACACCTTGATCCATGGTTATGCCCTGGTGGGGAACCAAACTGTGGACGTCACGCGTTCCTCGCAGCAAGGTGGCCCGGTTTCCGAGGGCGTGATAGCCAGTGTGGCCGACATCAACGCCTTCTACGCCGCGTTGCTTGAGGGGCGGCTGCTGTTACCGGACAGCCTCGTGGAGATGAAGGGTTCGGTCTTCGCCGATTACGGACTAGGCCTGGACCACTGGAAGGACAGGTGCACCAACGGCTTCTATTACGGCCATTCAGGTGATGTACCCGGCTTTGGCACCATCTCAATCAGCAGTGCAGATGGAAACCGCCAGCTCACCATTTCCGTGGCCTACCCGCCGCTGCCCTTGACCACGCAACCCTCGCCCATCGCTTTGGAAATGACGGGACTTGCCCAGGTTGCTTTGAACGCGAGTTGCCGTTTCCACTTCCGATGAACCGGTAGCCCGACCAGGGACTTATTCGAACCGTGAAGGATCGCCCGTTCCGCGGCGAACTACTTCCGCAACGCCGCTGGAGAAGTCGATCACTGTGGTGGGCTCTGAACCGGTATCGCCGGAATCGATCACTGCGTCTACTTCATTGTCCAGCCGTTCCTTGATTTCCCAGCCTTGGGTCAGGGGCTCTTCCTGGTCAGGCAGCAGGAGCGTGCTGGAAAGCAATGGTTCACCGAGTTCGGCAAGGAGCGCCTGGACCACTTTGTGATCTGGAATGCGCACGCCTACTGTCTTCTTCTTCGGGTGGAGCAGGCGCTTGGGAACCTCACGGGTGGCCGGGAGGATGAAAGTGTAACTGCCCGGGGTGACGGCCTTGATGCTCCGGAAAACATCGTTATCGATCATCACGAACTGCCCCATCTGGGCGAAATCCTTGCAGACCAAGGTGAAGTGGTGTTTGTCGTCCAATTGCCGGATGGTCCGGATGCGATCCAATGCTTCCCTGTTTCCGATCTGGGCGCCCAAGGCGTAGCAGGAGTCGGTAGGGTAGGCGATCAGCCCGCCGCTTTGCAGCATGCTAACCACTTGGCTGATGGCGCGTGGTTGCGGATCTTCAGGGTGGACGTCAAAGAATCTGGCCATGGAGAGAGCCTACGGCAAAGCTAGGACAGGATGTCCTTGGTGGAGAACTTCCCGTAAGCCAGTGCGCCGCAGACGGCAATGTAGCCGGCTTGGAGCAGCGCGTTTTCTCCAAACGACGTCCAGGAGATCGGTTGCCGCAGGATGTCGGCGAACCCAAGCCAATGGTGGCTGAACAGCCAAGGGTGCAGCCATTCCAGTTGTGGCAGGTTGTCCAGCACTTGCGATACCACCGAGAGGACGATGGTCGCGGCCATCGCCCCCACCGGGACGTCCGTAAAAGTAGAAATGAGCAGCCCGATCGCGGACAAGCCCAACAGCGAGACCGTGATGTAGGCAGCGATCAACAGTGACCGCAGCGCTGACTCGCTTACCCCGATCGTGTCACCGGACAGCAACGTGACAGGACCGATGGGGAAGAACACGACGCCGGCCAAGGTACCCGCCGCTGCGACGGTGGCTGTAGCGGCACAGCAGAAAGCAACGGCCCCGGCGTACTTGACCAGGAGCAGGCGGATGCGCCCCGCCGGTGCCAGGAGCAGATACCGCAAAGTTCCCAGGTTGGCCTCTCCGGCGACGGTGTCGCCGGCCACCACGCCGATGGTGAGCGGCAGGAACAGCGGGACACAAACCACCAGGGCCGTCACAGCGACAAACAGGCCGTTCTGTGTGATGCGGTCCAGAAACAGTGGACCGCGGCCAGGCGTCGCGGGCCGGGATGAGAGCTTGACGGCAATGGCAATGAGGATGGGAACAGCGGCGAGGGCCAACAGCATGGCCCAGGTCCGGAGGCGGCGAAACAGTACGGACAATTCGGAGCCAAGCAATGCCCACCCGATCCCGGGCCGGACCGGCGGAGCGGAACTTTCAGCCAACAACGTCAAACCCCTCTCCTGTCAGGGACACGAACCGCTCTTCCAGGCTTGCGTTCTCCACGGAGAAACCCCGGACGCGGACGCCCTCGGCCACCAAGGCGGCAACGATCTCTTCAGGCTCAACGCCGTCCAAGCCGGTTCCCTGGACCAGGCCGCGGCCAGGCGCTTCGCCGGGAACCAAACCCAGGCGGGCCAGGACACGGACAGCATGTTCGACGTCGGGCGTTCGCACCAGAACGTGCGCTTGTCCGGCAGACCGCAGTTCATCCAACGGTCCTTGGGCCACCAGCCGCCCGGCGCTCATGACCCCCACATGGGTGCACATCTGTTCCACCTCGGCCAAGAGGTGGCTGGAAACGAAGACGGTGGTCCCGCCGGCGGCCAGGGAGCGCACCAGGCCGCGCACCTCCCGGGTCCCTTGGGGGTCAAGCCCATTGGTTGGTTCGTCAAGAACCAGCAGTTCCCGCGGCCGGAGCATGGCGTTGGCGAGCCCCAGGCGCTGTTTCATCCCCAGTGAGTAGGCCCGTACTTTCTTCCCCGCAGCGTGGCCCAGGCCAACGCGGTCCAGTGCCTCGTTGACGCGCTGGCGTCGGGTGGACGAGGAGGCATGGCGGTCTGCGGAGTCCAGCCGCAGGAGATTGGCCGCTCCGGAAAGAAACGGATAGAAGCCTGGCCCCTCCACCAGCGCGCCCACCTCGGGCAACACCGAAGCCAACTGCTGCGGCATCTCCTTGCCCAGAACGCGTATTTCGCCACTGTTCGCTGAAGCCAGGCCAAGTAAAACGCGGATGGTGGTGGTCTTTCCCGAACCGTTGGGACCCAGGAAGCCGAACACCGCGCCGCGGGGGACGGCAAGATCAATGCCGTCCACCGCAGAACGGCGGCCAAAGCGCTTCACCAGGCCATGGGTTTCTATGGCAAGGTCAATCGATGGGGTGGTGGGAGCAGCTTCACGGACCTCCGTCACAGGTCGCCGATCATAGGGGCGGCGATCATTGAACGGCCGGTCATTGGGCTGCAGCGGCTGATTCCAGCCGGTCCAAAGGCACCAAGCCCGCAAATACGCGGCCGTCGTCGAGAATAAGGACGCTCACCAGCGACGTTGTCAGTGCCCGTCCGCCGCTGACGGGTGGCAGCGCCTGGGCGAGCTGGGGGTTGGAGGTGAGTTCGGCGGGCGCCGTTCCAGCAGGCAAGCCGATCACAGTGGCCCAGCCTTCGCCGGTCACTGAACCGCCGTGGCGGGGGAGCGCCGGTATGGCTGATGCCTCAGGTGCCGGAACGGGCTGAACAGGGGCGGGCTGATCCGGGGCAGGGGCGGGGGCAGGGGCGGGCTGATCCGGGGCAGGAACAGTGGGCCCTTGCATCGTAGGCGGCAATGGCTTGGTGGGAACCGGCATCTCTGTGACAGTTGCGCCGACCGGCGGGGTGAAGTTAAACAAAGCGGCGTCCGGGGTGGAAAGGTTCACCTCGGTATAGGCAAGTGAATATGCAGGCTCCGGCTGGCCCTTCGCGCGAACCTCGACGCCCAGTGGCAATCCAGTTTCGGAGTCGACGTCGATCGACACAGAATCAACCAAGGTCCCGTCACTGCGCGGCAGCAGGCTCAACCGGTACGCGCTGCGACCCGCAACCGTAGAAGCTTCGCCCACCGTAACTTCAGTGCTGGAATCAATGGCTGACAGGAAGTGACTGGCCATTGCCTCCGGAGTGGGAATGTCAGGACGCGTTGATTCGCTTGGAAGGGATTCCCCCCGCTCGGCCAATGAGGGCACAGGGACGTTTAGATGCGTAGCGCTGTTGTCCGCGGAATTGTAGAACCAGGCATCGCCGCCATTGACCACAAAGTCACGTTCGGCCATCCTGTCCAGGATTTGCAGTTTGGCTTTGGAGGGGCCGTCCAGATAAACGCGCGCGGTGTGTGATCCTGTGAGCAGTTCAAGCGCCGAAGTGGCTCCAGGTACGATTCCCGGGCCAGCTGTGGGAACTTCAGGCAACCCCAACTCAGCGGTTTGCACCACAGTGCCGGATAAAGCGCGCACCTCCGTACGGGCGATCATGGCCAGGATCTCATCCGCCGTTTTGGGCGGCAGGGAAACGGTCGCGCCGGCCTGGACGGAGCCGATGAGCGCCGCCAGCGCCAGTGCAAGGGGAACCAGGAGAGCTGGCAGCCACCGCTGCCTGGCCCGCGCCATTAGTACCGACCACCACACGTGAGAGGCATGAATCCAGACTACTCCGGTTATCTGCGCGGATCATCGGTCCGCGTGGCTGGATGCGGTGTGCACATCCAGCCACGCACGCACCGGCGTCTACCAGGTTTCAGTCACCTTCAGCAGGCCGCGCGGAGCATCGGGATCATTGCCGCGTTCCACCGACAACTGCAAGGCCAATCGCTGGAGAGGCAGGATCTGCAGGATAGGCGAAAGCTCCTCCGGAACACCGGCCGGCAAAGGAAGGACCAAACTACCTGGAAGGGCGGCAGAGCGGTCGCCCACCACGCATACGTGGGCGCCACGGTCCGCAAGCCTCTCCAGGACAGGGCGCATGGCCGTTCCCCCGATTCCCTCCGGGACAACGGCAATTACAGGGTGCTGGGAGTCGATCATCGCGAACGGTCCGTGCAGGAGATCCGCACCGGAGAATGCCTGGGCAGGTAGGTAGGAGGTTTCCATGAGCTTCAGGGCACCCTCCCTCGCCGTGGGGTAGGAATAGCCACGACCCGTAGTGATGATGCGGTCGGCAAAGCGGTAACTGCCAGCCACGTCCAGCACGGCATCATCAGCCAACACAGAATCGGCCCAGTCAGGAATGCCCGCCGCGTTGACGGACGTTCCACCACGCCACGCATCAACCAACAACCACAGAGCCAGAAGCTGCGCCGTGTAGCTCTTGGTAGCCGCCACGGCAGTTTCGCTTCCGGCCAGGATATCCAGGTGATGTTCCGCAGCCCTGGCCAGCGGGGACCCGGGCGAGTTGGTCACGGCGACGGTGAGGGCGCCAAGGCGGCGGGCTGCCGCCGTCGACTCCACCAGGTCCGGTGAACCGCCGGACTGGCTGACCGCCAACCACAGCACACCTTCCAGTTGGGGCGTGGCTCCATACGCGGTAAGGGTCGACGGCGAGGCAAGGCCAACCGGCAACCCAAGGCTGATTTCAATGAGGTACTTCGCGTACAACGCCGCATGGTCACTCGTGCCGCGGGCGGCGAGCAGGACAAACCGTGGGGACGCCCTCTTGATAATGTCCGCCATGGCAACGAATTGCTGGCGGCCCGAATCCAGGAGTCCGGCGAGTACCTGGGGTTGCTCTCTGATCTCGTTGGCCATTTTGACACCGGGAGTGGAGTGCGGGACACCTGGGGAGGTAGGAGTGATGGTCATGGTTCCTGTCTGTTTTTCGAAGGGGCAAAATCTCTGCGAGTCAGGGCTCGATCAGTTGCCGGGCCAGCTTTACGGCGCCGTGCACCGGGGCCTGGCCCAGGATCCTGATCAGTGAGGGATCCTCCAAGGCAACCTTGCGGGCAACGGCGCCTGCCAGTTGCTGTTGATTGACCAGGAGACCACCAGCCATCACCAAAGGCAGGTCCAATCCAAGCTCGCCCAGTACTTGCCTGGCCAAAGTGGCCAGGGAATGCGAGGCTTCAGCCTGGATCCGCAACGCAGCAGGATCACCTTCAACCGCAAGGTCCAGGACCAGCGGGGCAAGGCCCGCCCAGTGGTCCGGTTCAGGCTTGGCATAGAAGAGATCCATGAGCTGCAGTGCGTCCGCGCTCGCCGTCGCGGACATGAGGGCGCTGACCATCGTGCCCGGTTCCAGTCCCGCGTAGTACTCCCGCAAGGCCTCCCGGACAGCGTCACGTACCACGGAGTATCCTCCGCCTTCATCGCCGAGCAAATAGCCGTAGCCTCCGCTGCGGGCCTCTTGTCCCTCGCGGTTCCGCCCCCAAGCGACGGAGCCGGTGCCTGCTACCAGGACCACTCCGGCGTCGAGGTCCGCGGCGGCGAGGACGACGCGGGTGTCATGGACGACGTCGATCCTGGCGCCGGGAAAATGTTCAGTAAGAAGGGCACTCAGTACGGCCCTGCTGGCAGGGGTGTCCGCTCCCGCGGCGCCTGCGCATACGGCCTGGATACCCTCACCGACCGCCGCAGCGATCCGTCGCAGCACGGCGTCTGCTCCCTGGTGACCCACTGAGGACAGGTTGGCGCTTGCCTCGGTAATCTCAAGATGTGCGTCGCTGTTCGCGCCAGCGCCCTTGCTCCGGCCCTGTCCCTGCCTCCGGCCCTGTCCCTGCCCCCGGCCCAGGTCCGAACGCACAGCATGTGTCTTGGAACCGCCAATATGCAGGCCCAACACCGCCGGCGTCACCGGACAACCGCCGGTTCTGTGTCTTCATGTGCAGGGATGTGTCCGGTCGCCTCAGGCTCCGGCCACTTCCCACCATTTTCCCAGTACTGCTGTATTTCCTCCAAGGGGCGGCCCTTCGTCTCGGGAGCGAACTTGCGGACAAACATAAAGCCGAGGATAGCCAGAACACCGAACACTGCGAAGGTGCCCGCGCCACCCAAACGCTGGAGCATGGTCAGGAAGAACGCTGCCACCAGGACGTTGGCCACCAGGTCCGAGGTCAGCATCGCGCTTGCCCCGAGCGAGCGGAGCCGGGAAGGGAAGCTCTCGCCGGCGTATACCCACACCAGTGCACCGAAGCCGAACGTGAAGCCCACAGTGAAAAGAAGGACGCCAAGGAAGCCAAGGACTGTGAGCAGGCCGCCGAAGTCCTGGCCGGCCATGAACACTCCTACCAACAGGACGTTGGCCGCTACCATCATGCCGATGCCGGTCAAGAGCACCGGGCGGCGGCCCAGCCGGTCTACCAGCGACAAGGACACGAAAACAGCCACGAGCGAGGCCACCTGCACTGCCGCGGGCAGCAACAGCAGTGCTGCGTTGCCGCTGAAGCCCATGGCTTCAAAGATCCTGGGGCTGTAGTAGACCACAGCATTGATGCCGGTGATTTGGATGAAGAAGCCCAGGCCAACCACGAACACGGTCGCCCGGAGGTAGGCAACGCGCAGCATTTCGCGGAGGCCGCCGCCGCGTTCTTCGCTGATGGCCCGCTGCATCTCTGCCAACTCTGCGTCTACGTCTGTCCCCGGCTCAATAGCGGACAGGGTCCGCCTGGCTTCCGCCGTCCTGCCCCGCATCATGTACCACCGGGCGGTGTCCGGCAGCTTGACCACTATGGCGAGGACAATGATTGCCGGGATTGCTGCAAGGCCAAGCATCCACCGCCAAGAGCCAGTGCCGGCGAGGGCGTAGGCAGCCAGATAGCCAACGATGATGCCGAAGACGGTGGCCACCTGGTACGCAACCAGCAGGGCGCCGCGGACCTTTGCCGGCGCCGACTCCGCGACGAACACGGGGACCACCACCACGGAGATGCCGATGGTGAGGCCCAGCAGCAGTCGGGCGATGAGCAGCGTCGGTACATCGTCGGACATGGCGCTGAGCACTGCGAAGAGCGCGTAGCCGATCGCCAGACCCACCATGCACGCCTTGCGGCCCACGCGGTTGGATAGCCAGCCACCCACCAGCGCGCCCAGGACTTCTCCGGCAACCACTGCGGTGGTCACAAGTTCCTGCTGGGATGTGGTGAGGCTGAACTGCTTGGTGATGAACAGCAGGGCGCCGGCAATGTTGGACATGTCGTAGCCGTAAATCACGCCGATGGTGGCGGCGGCGCCGCCCACCAGGAGCCCTAGCCTGGGTGTTTGCCGTAGGTCTTGCAGGATCGACATCTTTGTCCCTTGGATCTGTGGAAAAGTAGGGGTTTAGCGGAGTTTCTCCGAAATTGGTTTAGACCAACCTGCACTAGATTGGCATAGACCAATCACCTTGTCTACAAGTAGGATGTCCAATATGTCCACAGATGTCGCGGCGGCAATGCCCAAGTACTACGTCCTCAAGACCGAGCTGCTTGCGTCGATCGCTGGACTCCAGCCGGGCACTCTCATTCCCACGGAACGGGCGCTGGCGGAGAAGTACAAGACGTCCCGCACTACCGTTCGGCAAGCCATCAGTGAGCTCGTTGCAGAGGGGAAGCTGGGCCGCATCCAAGGGCATGGCACTTTTGTGGCGCCGCCAAAGATGACCCACGTGCGGCAGCTTACGTCCTTCTCCGACGACGCAAGGAACCAAGGCTTGCGGCCTGACTCGAAGCTCCTGTCCCTGGCCGTGGCCAAGGCGGACATCGACGTCGCAGCACATTTGGGAATCGACCCCGGCGATGGCGTCACACGCCTGGAGCGGATCCGGTTGATCGACGGCGAACCTCTGGCCCACGAGGTCGCTTACCTCCCGGGCAAGTTGCCGCGCTTCAAGGCAAACCTTGAGAAGGCCGGTTCGCTCTATGCAGCCTTGGCCGACATTTACGGCGTTCACATTTCCGACGTCGAGGACACCGTGGAGACGGCGCTGGCCGGGCCGGAGGACGTAAGGCTGCTCGGGATCGAAATGGGGGCGCCGTTGCTGGTGGTCCATCGCCTGGCGAGGGATGCTGCCGGTGTCCCCGTTGAGTGGACGCGCAGCACGTTCCGCGGCGACCGGTTCCGCTTCGTCTCACGGGTCAACAGCACCGCCTCAAAGGGCATTCCCTAAAAGCAGCGGCTGTCGAACCACAGCGGCTGTCGAACCACTCAGGGCGCCGGGACCGCCAAGTCGCTCCCAAGGGTACGCCGCACGAAGTCCGCACTTGGCTCTGCGTAGGCGTCCATAATCTGCTCGAACAACGCAGTTCCTTGGGCCCCGGGCCAGTCTTCGGGCAGGAAGGTCCGGGGCAGCCCGGGGTCGAGGTAGGGGATGATCCGCCAGCGGTCGATGCATTGGACATACCTGGCAAAAGCATCGGCGTTTGCATCAATACCGACGCTGTCCGGAGCGGGCGCGGCAGTGCCGTGCTCGCGGATGAAGTCCTTGTACAGCTCCGCCACCGCGTCCAGATCCCACCACTTCGATGCGGCATCGGCCAGGTTGCCGCCTACCAGCGGGGTTTGCGTCACGAAGAGGGTGGCCATTCCCCGGAGTTCAAGGTCGGTGAGGATTTCCTCCACCTCGCCGCGAAGGGTATCCGGGCAGATCCACAAGCCGGCGGCGACAGTCCCGCAACCAATCCAGTGGAGCCTCCGCCGCAACTGGTGGCGTTTTTCCCGCTCCGTCTCCGGAATCGAAAAGGAGACCAGGCACCACGGATCGGCCGGTGACATGCTTATCGGGTTGTAGATCCTGCGGTCGCCGCGGGCAAGCATGGTGGCGGCTCCCTCGGTCAGGGTGAACCCAGGGATCCCGTCACGCGCCTCCTGCAGGACTACGTCCTTCTTCCGCAGGCGGCCCAAGGCCGTCCGGGTCACCGTCCCGGACGTGCCCAGGGCCTCCATGAGGACAACCATGTCCTTGACCGACATCCATCCACCGGCATCGCGCAAATACAGGCCAATGACTGTTCGCAGCAACGACGTTGTACTCCCGGGACGGGAGTCCATGTCGTCAAGGACGGCACTCACAGCAGCTCGGCGAGGGCGTCGCGGATAGCGGTTACTCCCAGCTCAACCTCAGCGTAGCTTGTGCTCAAGGGGGACAAGCCGATGCGCAGGCCATGCGGGGGACGGAAATCGGGAATGACGCCACGCTCCCACAGCTTGGCCGTGACATCGGCAAACAGTGGGTGGTCCACAGTGATATGCGAGCCACGCTCGGCAGCGTCGCGGGGGCTCACGATGTCCACGCCAAGGGGTACCAGGAGCTCATCGGCGAGGGCAATGGCGTACTCCGTGAGCTTGACCGACTTCTCGCGAACGGCGTCCATGCCAACAGAGGCGATCAGTTCCACCATGTCCTTGATTGGCTGCATGGCCAGCACCGGAGGCGTGCCCGTGATGAACCGGCGGATTCCCTGTGCGGGACGGTATGACTCCGTCATGCCGAACGGATTGTCCGCCCCCATCCACCCCCAGATGGGCTGCTGGAGCAGGTCCTGCCGTGCGGCGTTGACGTACGCGAATGCGGGGGAGCCCGGACCGCCGTTGAGGTACTTGTAGGTGCAGCCGACAGCCAGGTCAACGTCCCAGGCGTCAAGCTCCAGCGGTACGGACCCAACCGAGTGGCAAAGGTCCCACAGCATCAGTGCGCCGGCTTGGTGCACCTTGGCGGTGATCGACTGCGCGTCGGCCAGGAACCCGGAGCGGTAGGCTACATGGCTAAGAACCACCACGGCCGTCCGCTCGCCAAGGAGCCCGTCGAGGTCCGCGGCACGAACGCCGCTGGCGGGGTTGGCGGCGATCCATTTGATGCTTGCCCCGCGTTCCTTGGCGATGCCTTCGATGATGAAGCGGTCCGTGGGAAAGTTGTCGCGATCGATGATGATCTCGTCACGGCCCGGTTGGGCATCTACGGCCGCGCGGATCAGCTTGTAGAGCATGACCGACGTCGAATCGCCCACAGTGACCTGCCCGGGCGCGGCGCCGAGCGCCACTTGGCCGATGCGGTCGCCAACACGGGTGGGTTCGTCCATCCATTGTTCGTCCCAGCCCCGGATGAGGCGGCTTCCCCAGGCGTCGTGGACAAAGGATTCCAGGTTCGCGGCAGTTGCCTTCAGTGGACGTCCGAGAGAGTTGCCGTCCAGGTAAGCGGTGAGCTGGCCGGCGTCGGGCGTGTAGAAGGCCTCACGCTGGGCGGCGAGAGGATCTGCGGCGTCCAGCTCGGCCGACGTTGGCCGCTGGGTCTGCTGGGCAGTAGTCATGGGTTCCCTCCTTGGGGAGTGCTTGTCGGGTATTTGCTTAGTTGCCGATCTCGGTGCGGACGGCGTAGAGCTCGGGGAAGAAGGTGAGGTCAAGGGCGCGTTTGAGGAAGTCGACACCTGACGAGCCGCCTGTGCCCACCTTGAATCCGATGGTCCGCTGGACGGTGCGCAGGTGGCGGAACCGCCAGGCCTGGAAGTTGTCTTCGATGTCCACCAGGTCTTCGCAGGCCTCGTACAGTCCCCACTGGGTATCGTCCGATTCGTAGATCTTCTGGAAGACGGGGACCAGATCCTTGCGGAACGTCCACGGCTCGCTGGTATCCCGCTCCAGGATGTCGGCCGGAATGTCGTATCCGGCGCGGGCCAGCACCGCCAGGAAGGCGTCGTACAACGTGGGTTCCTCGAGAAGCCGGCTGAGCAGCGCATGTGCCTCAGGGTCGCTTTCGAAGACCCGCAGCATGCCCCTGTTCTTGTTGCCCAGCAGGAATTCAACGCCGCGGTATTGGTACGACTGGAAACCTGAGGAACTGCCCAGGAAGCCGCGGAACTGCGCATACTCACGGGGCGTGAGGGTACCCAGGACAGACCACTGTTCAGTCATGGTGCGCTGGATGGCCTTGACGCGGGCGATGCATTTGAGGGCCTTGCCCAGGTTGTCAGCGTCGAAGAGCCTGCGGGCTTCAAGCAGCTCATGAAGGACCAGCTTGAGCCACAGCTCACTGGTTTGGTGCTGGATGATGAAGAGCAGTTCGTCGTGGTGCTCCGGCTGGCTGAGCGGGTGCTGGGAACTGAGCAGGTGGTCCAGGTCCAGGTAACCGCCATAGGACATCGCATGCCGGAAGTCGGTGCGGACTGTGTCTTCTATGGGGCGGACACTCTGCGGGGAATGGACTGGGGGCTTTTCCATACCTACGAGGTTATCACTTCCATGACGAACGTCAAGGAAATGATTTCTTGCGCATATTTTTCATCTCAGGATCGCCGACGTACCGTACGCTGGGCTTGACCCCACCAGAAAGTGGGGGAAGGGAGAACGGCCATGGCCTCCAACATGCCGGTGTCCATATACCTGGACGTCGACGGCGTGGTGAACCCGTTCGGCCCCCAAGGCGTCACTGATTGGGGTGGTGAGTGGAAAATTGCCGACGCCGGCATCCTTGACGTCGCGTTCGCGCCCGAGGCAGTGGCCGAACTCAACGAGCTGGCAGCGCATCCCCTCGCCCGTTTTGTATGGCTCACCACATGGGAGCGCCTTGCCCCGGAGTTTCTCTGCCCGGCCATTGGCCTCAAGGGCGAGGATTGGCCTGTACTTTCCAGCCAGGGCTGGGACCAGAGCCCCGAATGGTGGAAGCTCGGGGCGCTCCAGAAAGACCTGGCCGCGACGGGTGCGGAGCGCTTCGTGTGGTTGGACGACCAACTTGGCCAGGAGTCCGACGCCCGCTCCTGGGCCGAATACCACCAGGACCGTGTGCTTTGCATCTCACCGGATCCACGCAAGGGACTGTCCCGGCGCGATCTCGCCGCGGTCCGGACCTTCCTCGGTTGAGCCCAAGCACAGGCACACGTTTGTTCGCTCAGTGGTTGGCACGTAGGATTCTTAAGGTTTCAAGCCCGCCGGATAGAGTGCGGCAAGTCCAGTCAAGTAAACAGTGGCTGAACTATGCTGTGCATGGCAGGTATGGGGAAGTGGAACTGCTGAACGTCGACTCTGCAGATTGGGCAACAGGTGGAAATCACCTTCATGGTCGCGCTTGTCATAGCGTTGGCCCTATTCTTTGACTTCACCAACGGCTTTCACGACACAGCCAATGCGATGGCCACGCCTATCGCTACGGGGGCGATCAAGCCCAAAACGGCGGTTGCCTTGGCCGCCGTGCTCAACCTTGTTGGAGCGTTCCTTTCAACCGAAGTGGCAAAGACCATTTCCGGCGGACTCATCAGGGAAGGCTCGGACGGTATCCACATCACGCCGGATATCATCTTCGCCGGCCTGATGGGTGCAATCCTCTGGAATATGGTCACGTGGCTCAAAGGCCTGCCATCCAGTTCCTCGCACGCGCTGTTCGGCGGCCTCATCGGCGCCGCAGTGGTGGGTATCGGCCTGCACTCCATCAACTTTGAAACAGTGCTGCAGAAGGTGATCCTGCCCGCTGTCTTTGCACCACTCATCGCCGGAGGCGTGGCGTACCTTTGCACCCGCCTCGCGTATGCCCTGACTTCCCGGCACGATCCCGAAACGGGCGACAAGCTCACGCAGAAGCGTGGGGGTTTCCGTACCGGCCAGATCTTCACCTCCAGCCTGGTGGCCCTCGCGCACGGCACCAATGACGCCCAGAAGACCATGGGCATCATCACCCTGGTGCTCATCGCCGCAGGTACGCAGGCGCCGGGTTCCGGGCCGCAGTTCTGGGTTGTCGCCGCTTGTGCCCTGGCCATCGCCATCGGCACCTATGCCGGCGGCTGGCGCATCATCCGTACCATGGGCTCGGGCCTGACCGAAGTCAAGCCTGCGCAAGGCTTCTCGGCCGAGACCAGCACGGCCTCAGCCATCCTGGCTTCTTCCCATCTGGGCTTCGCGCTCTCAACAACGCAGGTCGCTTCCGGCTCGGTCATCGGCTCCGGGCTGGGCCGCAAGGGAACCTCCGTGCGGTGGGGCACTGCGGGCAAGATCGCCATAGGGTGGCTGTTCACGCTCCCGGCATCGGCGATCGTGGGTGGGCTCACCGCGCTCCTGGTGAATATCGGCGTCGTAGGTGTGGTCATTGCTGCGGTCGTCGGTAGCGGTGCCGTCCTGTTCATGTTCGTCGCGTCGCGTAAGTCGCATGTCGGCCACCACAACGCCGTGGAAGTCGAAGAGGCCGGCCACGCCGTCAAGTTCAGCAAGAAAAAGAAAGCCCGAAAGGCCGCCAACAACAAGGATGTGCAGCGATGAAGTGGTTGGAGTTGGTTCAGGTTGCCGGCGTCACGCTCGTGGCTGCTGTGAGCCTGGTGGTCCTCTACTCCCTGGGAGTACGCCTTACCGCCATTGCAGGTGACGCCCAGCAGAAGTCACCCGGACTCATACGCTCCCTCGCCGCCATATGCTTTGGCATTTGCGGACTGGCTGTTCTGTTCGGCATCTACCTGATCGTGCCGTACTTCGGAAAATAACGGCCTCTCTGGCAGCAATGTGCGTTCGGGAGAATAATCTGCAGTGTAGTTACATTACTGCGTGGTCGTGATCCGGCAGATGTGGGGCTGTCATGAAGTGCCATTCCCGAAGCCATCTCATCGGACTGGCGCTGGTTCCGGTCCTGATGCTGGCACTTTCTGCCTGCGTCCCCAACGCAACCTCGCCCGGGAGTCCATCGCCGAACCCTGCTCCGCCGGCCACCAGCGCAACATCACAAGGAGTTCCCAGCAGGGTCGATCCCACGGCGGGGCAGCCCGCTGGCCCGGCGGGACCGGGGGCCCCACAAGCAGAAGCGCCGGTGGTGCGCTGGGTACCCATCGGGCCGGTAGGCCCCAACGATCCCACCTCTGGCCAGCGGTATCTCCTCCTTCAGCAATTCCAGTGCGATGCACTGGCCCAGAGCCTGGAGGGCGCGGAAGACGCTGCGGTGTGGCAGGCGGGTGCGGCTGTCTGCAAGGCCCTGCAAAGTGGGACCCAGCAGGACTGGCAGCGGGCTTCCAACGCGGTTGCGGCAACACCCCGCATACCCCAGACCCAGTGCCTTGAATTTACGGTCGCCGCCACGTCAGCCTCTGCGATCGCCCAGCACCGCAGCAACCCAGGAGTTCCACTCAAGCCTGAGACCGCCCCGGGCGAGGCTTGCCCGCGCCACTTAAGCGGCCTGACGGTGGTCGACAGCGACTTGAGGCCCGTAGCAGGCACAGCACGTGCCTCCGGCCCCCGCTCGGGCGGAACGGTCGTAAGACTGGACGGCTATTACGTCAGAGTCGGGGACATCCTGTTCGACGGCGTCCCGGCATCACCGGAGATCGTTGCCGGCGGAGGGGACTACGAGACGCTGTATGTGAGGATGCCGCCGTCGGACGGCAGAGACTCCGTCCGCATTTCCATTACGGACACCGTGGACATCAGCGGAACAGTGACGTTCTTCTATGATGATTCCGCCCCCACCAGCACGGGCCCTGGAACCCAGAGCACAAGGCCAAGCGCCGAACCCACGCAGAGCGGCCCGTCGGCCACCATTCCTTCCGTCGGTGCGTCCCCAACGGCAACTCCATGAGCGTCGCCCAGGAGCCCGCTGCCTCACAGGAATCCGATGATCGGAGCCTGGTCAACAACCGCTGGCAACGGACCCTGGACGTCCTTTCCGTCATTGGTCCGCCCTTGACCGTCGCCACGGCCCTGCTGGTCTACTTCGGCTGGGCGCGCACTGATGCGCAAGCAAAGGCCATGGGCCTGGACGTCAGCCTCTTTGGTTATACGGTGCAGGACTTTATCCTGCGGAGCATCCAGTCGCTCTTCCAACCGTTGGCCTGGCTCGTAGTGATCGGCTTGTTGTGGCTCATGGTGGACCGGCTGGTTTCCCGCCTCCTTGGCGCTGCACGGCACCGGTCGCTGCTTCGAAGGGGCGCCATGGTGGTGTTGGTTCTTGGCTTCGCCTATGCAGCCGTGATGTGGGTGGCAATCGTAACGCAGCCAGAACGGATCCTGCTCTATGCGCCCTTCCTCATCGCCGCAGGTTTGCTGGTAGGGGCGTGGGGGCTCAGTGTGCGCCGAAGGGCTGCGGTTCCGGCCCAACGAATACTCCGCACCACCACGCCGCGCTCGCTCGAGAGGTCACTTGTGTTCGTCCTGGTCACCCTGCTGCTTTTCTGGGGAACCTCCGATTACGCGCAAGCCCTCGGACGGGGCGCTGCAGTCGATTACCAGGAACGGTCCAGCCTGCTGCCCACCGCCGTCGTGTACAGCAAGGAGCGGCTGGCGGTGACGGCACCCAACGTTCATGAGGACTCAGCTGGTACAGAGGCGGAGCCGTTGTACCGGTACACAGGGCTGAGGCTGCTGGTGGTCAGTGGAGGAAGGATCTTCCTGCTGAACGACGGATGGACGCTGGCCCAGGGCCGCGTGGTGGTACTCCGCGATGATGGCAGTGTCCGTGTGGAGTATGGGAACGCAAGTGCCAACTGACTAGTCTGGGGCCATGTCGATCTTCCAGTACTACGTCGCTTCCACCGTCGATGGCTTCATTGCTTCCCCGGACGACGATCTCGGCTGGCTCCTGCAATTTGACCAGGTTGAGGGCGTAAGTGGCAGCTATGAGTCCTTCTTCGCAGGTGTGGGTTGCATTGCGATGGGCGGCGGGACCTACCGTTGGCTCATGGAACACGAGCCCGGCAAGTGGCCGTACCCGGACACCCCCTGCTGGGTGTTCACCCATCATGAATACTCGGCTCCGGCCGGTTCCAATGTCACCTTCGTCCGCGGGGACGTGCGCGAGTTCGCCCCGGATCTCCTGGCTGACGCCGGAGACAAGAACGTGTGGCTGGTGGGTGGCGGTGACCTCGTCGCCCAGTTCGCCAATGCCGGTTTGCTCCACGAGATGATCGTCACCATCATCCCGGTTGTTTTGGGCGCCGGAAAGCGGCTGCTGCCGCTCAACGGCCCGACGGCGCCACTTGAGTTGCTCTCCTCACGCATCCTTGGTGGGGCCGCCGCGGAGCTGCACTACCGCATGCCGCCGCAGGTCGCCCGGCCGTAGGAGCGGCAGAAGAAGCGGCGGTGGCAGCTGCTGCTTAGTGGCGGTTGTTCCGGATCATGTTGGTGATCCGGGCAGTCGACAGCCTGCGGCCCTTTTCATCGGTGATCACGATCTCGTGCGTGGCCAGCGTCCCGCCCAGGTGGATTGCGGTGCACGTACCAGTTACCGTGCCGCTGGCGATGGAGCGGTGATGCGTGGCGCCGACTTCGATTCCCACAGCGTGCCGGCCTCTGCCGGCGTGAAGGGACGCCGCGAATGACCCCAGGGTTTCCGCGAGGACCACGTGGGCTCCGCCATGGAGGATGCCAGCTACTTGGGTGTTCCCCTCCACAGGCATGGTTGCCACAGTGCGTTCGGCGCTGAGTTCGGTAAACCGAATGCCCATTTTTACCACAAGGGAGCCAACGCCGTGGCCGGAAAGCCAATCATGGAACTCCTCCGGTACACCTGCCTCGTTGAGTTCGTCGACAAACCGGTTCGGCGTGAAATTGTCCATCATGCCAACTAGGCTGGCACCTGTGAGTGAAACAACCAAACCGGACCAGGTTCCAACGGCCCAAGCTGCTGCCATTGCAACAGCACCCACCCCCTCTGCCTCCGCTTCGTCCAGCACCACGGGGGAGGGCCGGCCCAGGCTGCTGGTCCTGGATGGCCACTCGATGGCGTTCCGGGCCTTCTATGCGCTTCCTGCCGAAAACTTCTCGACGGCCAGAGGCCAACACACCAACGCCGTGCACGGATTCACCTCCATGCTGATCAACCTGATTAAGGACCAGAAACCCACGCACGTCGCCGTCGCGTTTGATGTTTCTGACGACACCACTTTCCGCAAGGCCGAGTACAGCGAGTACAAGGGTGGCCGCAACGCGACGCCCGCGGAGTTCCAAGGCCAGATCGCCTTGATCGCGAAGGTCATGGAGGCGTGGGGGATTAGGACTATCGCGCTTCCCGGTTACGAGGCCGATGACATCCTGGCAACCCTTGCTGCCCAGGCTGATGCCGCGGGCTTCGAGGTCCTTCTGGTTTCCGGGGACCGTGATTCGTTCCAGCTGATCAACGAGAACGTTTTTGTGCTCTACCCCAAACAGGGCGTCAGCAACATCCCCAAGCTGGACGCCGCAGCCATCGAAGAGAAATACTTCGTCAAGCCAGCCTTCTATTCGGACCTCGCCGCATTGGTGGGCGAATCCGCGGATAATCTCCCGGGCGTACCCGGCGTGGGGCCAAAGACCGCCGCCAAGTGGATCAACCTCTACGGCGGCCTGGACGGCATCCTTGAAAACCTGGACGCCATCGGCGGCAAGGTAGGTGGAGCGCTCAAGGAGAACGTGGAAAACGTCAAGCGCAACCGGAGGCTCAACAGGTTGCTGACGGACCTTGAGTTGCCGATCACGCTTGAGGACCTTTATGAACCCCGCCCTGATCGCCAGGCAATGGAAGAACTTTTTGAAGAGCTGGAATTCCGCACACTGCGGGCCCGCCTGTTCGATCTCTACGGAGACGATACCGCCGGTGCTGCACCGGACACCATCGAAGCCCCTGAGTTTGCCACGCTGAAGGAGGCCGATGAGCTTGAGGCGTTCTTCAGCGCCGGATCGGGCATGCGTTCGGCTATTGCCATCCAGCCCATCCCGGGCCGCATAGGCGAGGACGCCAGCGCGTTGGCCGTGGTGCGGAACAACGGCGCTGCCTGCATCGAGCTCACCGGGCTGGATTCTGCAGCCGAGTCGGTGCTGGCCCGTTGGCTGCAGGACCCTGAAGAAGCCAAAGTGGTGCACGAGTTCAAAGCCGCCCTCAAGGCCCTGCACAACCGTGGCCTGGGCCTGGAAGGCGTTGTTGACGACACGTCGATTTCGGGATACCTAATCCAGCCGGACCGCCGCAGCTACGACCTCCCTGAGCTCGCCCAGGTCCACCTCAAGATCTCCTTGGGCGCTGTGACTGCAGCGGTTGGGCAATTGGAGCTGGACCTCATGGGTGGCAGCGATCAAGCGGCGGCCGCCGCGCTCGTCCAGCAGGCCGCCGTCGTGCATTCCCTTAGCAAGCACTTCGAAAAGGAACTTGCCGAGCGGAAGGCCGACGCCTTGCTGACAACGCTGGAGCTCCCGGTGGCCCGTGTCCTGGCACAGATGGAACTCACCGGCATCTACGTCTCCATGGATCGCATGAACGAGCAGCTTGCGGACCTCACCAAGGTGATCGAGAATGCCCAGGAGCAGGCATTCGCCGCGATCGGGCACGAGGTAAACCTGGGTTCGCCCAAGCAGCTGCAGACAGTCCTTTTCGAGGAACTCGGCCTGCCGAAGACCAAGAAAATCAAGTCCGGTTACACCACGGATGCGGCGTCCTTGAAGGCCTTGCTGGAAAAGACCGGCCACGAATTCCTGGTGCAGCTCATGGCCCACCGGGAATCGTCCAAGCTTGCCCAGATGGTTGAAACCCTCAAGAAGTCGGTAGCGGACGATGGCCGCATCCACACCACGTACGCGCAGAACATTGCAGCAACAGGCCGTATCTCCTCGAACAACCCCAACCTGCAAAATATCCCGGTCCGCAGCGAGGAAGGCCGCCGGGTCCGCGGGATCTTCGTGGTCAGTGAGGGGTATGAATGCCTGCTGTCAGCTGACTACTCGCAGATCGAAATGCGCATCATGGCCCACCTCTCCGGTGACGAAGCTCTGATCCAGGCATACAGGGACGGGGAGGACCTGCACCGCTTCGTGGGCTCACGGATCTTCAACGTCGCTCCGGCCGAGGTCACCAGCGCGATGCGGTCCAAGGTGAAGGCCATGTCCTATGGCCTGGCCTATGGCCTGACCTCATTTGGCCTCTCAAAGCAGCTGGAGATCTCGGTGGACGAGGCCAGGACGCTGATGAAGGACTACTTCGACCGCTTTGGCGGCGTGCGTGACTACCTCAGGGGTGTCGTGGACCAGGCAAGGGTGGACGGTTACACGGCCACTATTGAAGGTCGCCGCCGTTACCTCCCGGACCTCACCAGCACCAATCGCCAAGCACGCGAAGCGGCCGAGCGCATTGCCCTCAACTCGCCTATCCAGGGTTCCGCCGCCGATATCATCAAGCGGGCCATGCTGGGCGTCTCCGCAGAACTTGCAAGCCAGGGCTTGAAATCACGGATGCTCCTCCAGGTGCACGATGAACTTGTCCTCGAGATTGCACCCGGAGAGCGCGAAGCCGTCGAAAAACTCGTGGTGGAGCAAATGGGTGCTGCTGCTGAGCTGTCAGTCCCGTTGGACGTCCAGCTCGGCGTAGGGTCCAGCTGGTTCGAGGCCGGCCACTAGTCAGCCGAACGATCCACAGGATCGTCCGAGGGGCGCGCCGCCTGGATGGTGGCGCGCCCCTCCACGTCTGGCTAGGCTCGGGGCGTGGCTGATCCCAATGAAAGTTATTCCGAAACGAACTCCGCCGAAAAATACAGGATTCAACAATTCCCTGCTGTAGCTGATCGTGAGGACCCTGCCTACTCCCGCTGTGCAGCGTGGATCCAGGCAGTCTCGCACGGCTTCCACCAGCACAGGCGCGATGACGACTACATCGCCAAGACACTCGCGGCTTACCGCGCGGACCACCGTGAATTGACCGGGGTGTACATCAACGGTGACGTTCCCGAGCACGCTCTGGGTGCGGAGTTCCCGGTGGCCACGTACGGCACCATGCGCAAATCCCTGAACATCGGGTTTGGCCGACAACTGGAATCAAACCTGGTGACCGCCGTGACCGTCCGTGGAACGCACCGGCGCAAAGGCCTGCTCCGCGGCATGATCACCGCTGACCTTGCGGGCGCAAAGGACGATGGCCTCGCCATGGCAGCGCTGACCGCCTCGGAGGGTTCCATCTATGGCCGCTTCGGTTTTGGCGTGGCTACATTTGAACGCAGCATCAAGGTCGATACGGGCCCCCGTTTCCGCCTCAAGGGGCAAGCGACGGGGACAGTGGAGGTCGCTGATCCAGCTGTGCTCCTGGAGGTTGCACCGCAGGTCTTCGAACCTGTCCAGCGGGCGACTCCAGGCTCAGTAGACCGTCAGGAGTATTATCGCTTGCTGGCTTCCGGCGCGATCGGCCATGACGGGAAGCCGGACACCGGTGTCCGGAGCGCCCTGCACTACGACGCCTCCGGGACGCTGGACGGCTACGTTTCCTATCGCTTCAAAGGGTGGGATGAGAAGCCCTACACGATGGAGATTGTGGACCTCGTTGCTGGTACAAACCCGGCGTACCTCGATCTCTGGCGCTTCCTTGGGAGCATCGATCTCATTGACCAGGTGACGTGGGCCGAAGCGCCGGTGGATGATCCGCTGGCATGGGCCTTGGAAGATCCCAGATGCATTGACTCCTCGGATGTGCGCGACATGCTGTGGTTACGCATCCTGGATGTTCCGGCAGCACTGGCCGCCCGCCGTTACCCGGTTGCCGGAAAGCTCGTCATGGACGTCTCGGACACGCTTGGTCTGGCTGGTGGCACCTGGGCGTTGGAGTCCGACGGCGGTGCTGCCGCGGTGGTCACGGACGCATCCGGCCAGGAACCCGATCTCCGCATGGACGTCGCCGATCTCGCGTCCATATACCTCGGTGCCGTGTCCCCGGTGACGCTCACCGCGGGCGGGCGGATGAGTGAGTGCAAGCCGGGTGCCGCGTTCAGGGCCCAACAGCTTTTTGCCGTGGAGCGGCCGGCACACTGCCTCACGCATTTCTAGAAATACACTTCTACTAACAGCTCAAACACCCAATAGACAAGGACATCCATGGGGGATTCCAAGCGGCGGCCGCTGGCCGGCCGGCGATCAGTGCTGCTTGGAATGGCAGGATTGGCAACTGCTGCCCTTGCGGCTTGCGCGGACAACGGCAGGGTGGCAGTGCCAGACGCCCCCGGACCAGGGCCGACGTCGCCTGTTGCTCAGCCAAGCGGACCGGGTGCCGGCCCTGCGACGCCGCCGCCATCCATCGCTGCGCTCTCGAGCGAGCAGGCCGCTGCGGCCATCGCCGCCAAACCCGGCGGCGGTGAGGGAGGCGACGGCACTGTAGCTCCGCCGTCGAACGCCCCCGCAGCACCTGCCGCTGTCCCCAGCAAGGAACAAATCGTTGCCGAGTTCGGGACCCTGCGCCCACAGGAATGGGGCCTTCACGTTGCGGGTGTCGTGAACAATTCCGCATCCCGGCATGTGGCCCTTACCTTCGACGCCTGCGGCGGGCCCGGCGGAACCGGCTGCGACCACAAATTGCTGAAGTCCCTTCGCAGCCTCAACGTCCCGGCCACCCTTTTCATTAATAGCCGCTGGATCACGGCGAACAGGTCACTTGCCGCCGAATTGGCAGCCGACCCCTTGTTCGAGCTCGCCAACCACGGCACACTCCATTTGCCGTTGTCAGTCAACGGAAGGTCCGCCTACGGCATTGCCGGAACGGCGAACCCAGCCGCGGTTTACGAGGAGTTGATGGGCAACCAGGCCCTCATGCATGAGTTGACGGGGGTTTCGCCGCGCTTCTTCCGGCCGGGAACGGCGTTCTACGACGACGTCGCTGCCGCGATGACGCGCAGGCTTGGGATGCTGCCGGTCAACTTCACCGTGAACGGCGACGGCGGTGCCACCTTCGCGCCCGCAACTGTCGCCGGGGAAGTGGCTCGGGTTGCGGCGGGGGACATCGTGATTTCGCACTTCAACAGGCCGGCCTCAGGAACTGCCGAGGGTTATGCGAGGGCTTTGCCGCGCTTGTTGGACGGCGGGGTTACCTTCGCGCGGCTGGGTGACGTCCTGCCTGGGTGAAGGCCTTTGCTGGTCCTGCCGGGGTCCTTTTGACCCTGCTTTGCAGATACGACTAGAATAAACGGGCGTGTACTACGTGCATGCGTCCATTTTGTATTAATCCACAAATCAGGATGACCCGGTATTTTGCCGTGTTCTGCCGTCCGGACCCGGGCGGCAGCGGTTTGCCTGACCGACACACTATCCACAACGGAGCCCCTACTACATGACCATCACCTCCACCGAGAAGCCCGGTACCCCCGTAGTCGCCATTAACGACATCGGTACCGCTGAGGACTTCCTCGCAGCTGTCGACGCCACCATCAAGTACTTCAACGACGGTGACCTCGTCGAAGGTACCGTCGTCAAGGTCGACCGCGACGAAGTCCTGCTCGACATCGGTTACAAGACCGAAGGTGTCATCCCTTCCCGCGAGCTTTCCATCAAGCACGACGTTGACCCCGGCGAAGTTGTTGCCGTTGGCGATCAGGTCGAAGCTTTGGTTCTCACCAAGGAAGACAAAGAAGGCCGTCTGATCCTCTCCAAGAAGCGTGCTCAGTACGAGCGCGCCTGGGGCGACATCGAGAAGGTCAAGGAAGAAGACGGCGTCGTTACCGGTACCGTCATCGAGGTCGTCAAGGGTGGCCTCATCCTGGACATCGGCCTGCGCGGCTTCCTGCCCGCATCGCTCGTGGAGATGCGTCGTGTCCGCGACCTCGCTCCGTACATCGGTCAGCAGATCGAAGCCAAGATCATCGAGCTGGACAAGAACCGCAACAACGTTGTGCTGTCCCGCCGTGCATGGCTTGAGCAGACCCAGTCCGAGGTCCGCTCCACGTTCCTCAACAAGCTGGAAAAGGGCCAGGTTCGTCCCGGCGTCGTTTCCTCCATCGTCAACTTCGGTGCATTCGTGGACCTTGGCGGCGTAGACGGCCTCGTTCACGTTTCCGAGCTCTCCTGGAAGCACATCGACCACCCGTCCGAGGTTGTCGAGGTTGGCCAGGAAGTCACCGTCGAGGTCCTCGAAGTGGATCTGGACCGCGAGCGTGTCTCCCTGTCGCTCAAGGCTACGCAGGAAGACCCGTGGCAGACCTTCGCCCGCACCCACGCCCTCGGCCAGGTTGTTCCGGGTAAGGTCACCAAGCTGGTTCCGTTCGGTGCGTTCGTTCGCGTCGAAGACGGCATCGAAGGCCTCGTGCACATCTCCGAACTGGCTGTCCGCCACGTGGAGCTGGCCGAGCAGGTTGTCTCCGTTGGCGACGAACTGTTCGTCAAGGTCATCGACATCGACCTCGAGCGTCGTCGCATCTCCCTCTCCCTCAAGCAGGCTAACGAGGGCGTTGACGCTGACAGCACCGAGTTCGATCCCGCTCTGTACGGTATGGCCGCTGAGTACGACGAAGAGGGCAACTACAAGTACCCCGAGGGCTTCGACCCCGAGTCGAACGAATGGCTCGAGGGCTACGAGACCCAGCGCGCCGCTTGGGAGCAGCAGTACGCTGACGCCCAGACCCGTTGGGAAGCCCACAAGAAGCAGGTTGCACAGCACGCTGCTGACGACGCTGCCGCTGCAACGTCCGGTGAGAGCGATTCCGGCACCACCAGCTACTCCTCGGAGCCGGCTGCTGCTGAGTCCAACGCTGGCACCCTGGCGTCCGACGAAGCTCTCGCAGCACTGCGCGAGAAGCTGACCGGCAACTAATTCCGCCACCCCTCACGGGATGCGCTGAATAGCCAAAGAAGGACCCCTGCCTCACGGCAGGGGTCCTTTTGCTTAAGCTGTGTGGCCAGGGACGGGCTATCAGAGCGCCAGGCGGCCAAGGCCTTGGCCCCGGAAACTCCGGCCCAACCAGATGCCAGTCTCCACGGAACCCGGGTCCGGCTCAGTCCTGGACATCGATCCACTCCGTTCCTTCCGGCTGGAGCACTGCAGACCCGGCGGTCAACGCCGCGAGCCGGGCCACGGCGTCGGCTATTGCTGCCGGCTCATCGGGGAGCGCCAGCCGCAGGACTGTGTGCTTGGCTTCATAGCTGGTCTCCGCCATCACGTACCTGGCCGAGCGGAGGTCATTTTCCAGTCGCCCGGCAGCGGCATGCGGAACGCTGACGGCGTATAGCCGCAAGCGGCGGCGCTCTACCAGCGGGGCGGCATCAAGCGCCGCCGAGACCGACTCCGAATAGGCGCGGACGAGCCCGCCGGCACCCAGCAGAATCCCACCAAAATAGCGGACGACGACGGCACTCACGTCGCTAAGGTCAGTCACCCCGGGCGCTGTCTCACGCTTGAGCAGTGCTTCCAGCATGGGGATACCCGCCGTGCCCGACGGTTCGCCGTCGTCACTGGAACGTTGAATCATCCTGTCCGGACCGATAACAAAGGCAGAGCAGTGGTGCCGTGCATCATGGAACTCACGCCGCAGCGCGGCCACAAGGGAGCGTGCAGTGTCTTCATCGGGTGAGCGGCGGAGAACGGTGATGAAGCGGGAGCGGCGGATCTCCAGCTCGTGACGGAAATCGGGACCCCCGGCCAGCGTTGTGTAGGCCGTCGCGCGGCTGTCATCCTCAATTTCCACCGCTTCAGTCTAGTGTGGAGGGGTGTTGAAGATCGGGCTGACGGGCGGCATCGCCTCGGGAAAATCGTTGGTGGCGGCCAGGCTGCAAGAGCTGGGGGCTCTGCTCATTGATGCCGACCTCATCGCCAGGCAAGTAGTAGAGCCTGGAACTCCTGGCCTCGCCCGCGTAGTAGAGGCTTTTGGGCCGGGGATCCTGGACGGGCAGGGCAGGCTGGACCGGCCCGCCCTTGGCGCCATAGTTTTCCAGGATCCATCACGGCGCGAAGTCCTCAACGGCATCATCCATCCGCTGGTCCGGGAGTCCGCAGCCGGGATCATGGCCCAAGCTGCCGATGAAGACATTCTGGTCCAGGACATTCCCCTTCTGGTCGAGACAGGGCAGGGGAGCGCATTCCATTTGGTGATTGTGGTGGATGCTCCCGATGAGGTCCGGATTCAACGCATGGTGGACCTGCGCGGAATGACCCTGGAAGACGCCCGTTCGCGGATGGCCGCCCAGGCCACCCGGGAGGCCAGGAGCGCTGCCGCGGACATCATCCTGGAAAATTCCGGTAGCCGGGAGGATCTACTCGCCAAGGTGGACGACCTGTGGTTCGGGCGATTGGTTCCTTTCGCGGACAATTGCCGGCGCGGGATTCGTGCCCGGCGAACTAAAGGTCCTGTCCTTTCTGCCCCAAGGGGCGACTGGGGCCTGCAAGCGGCCCGTCTCTCATCGCGGATCCAGGCGGCAGCACCGGATGACATCCTTGCCGTGGACCACATTGGGTCTACGGCAGTGCCCGGACTGGCCGCCAAGGACGTTATCGACCTTCAAGTGACTGTTGCCGGCCTTGACGTGGCGGATCGGATCGCTCCACGTCTGGCGGCCGCAGGATACCCACGTGTTCCTGGCGTCGCGACGGACACCCCGAAGCCGTCACAACCTGATCCGGCCCAATGGCAAAAGCGCTTCCATGCCAATGCAGATCCAGGACGCCCGACCAACCTGCATGTGCGCGTTGCCGGCACGCCGGGTTGGAGATACGCTCTACTGTTCCGTGACTGGTTGAGGGCGGAACCTTCTGCAGTTGCCCTGTATGAGGCGCACAAGCGCGAAATGGCCGCACAACATGCAAGCGACCCCGGCACCTCTGGCTATGCCGATGCCAAGGAACCGTGGTTCACGGATGTAGCGTGGCCGCTGATGGATGGGTGGGCCAGCCGCACAGGCTGGCAACCGCCGTCGTATTCTTCTGTCGCAGCGGCACATAAATCCGGACGGTAACTGTCCGGGGGCGGGGGTAGATTGGTCTCATGAGTCTTGCCCAGGAGATCAACCGTGTCGTCGCGCCCTTCGAAGTCGTCAGCGACTACAAACCCGCCGGAGACCAGCCGGCGGCAATTGCGGAACTGACGGAACGCATCAGGAACGGCGAGAAGGACGTTGTGCTGCTTGGCGCCACCGGCACGGGCAAGAGCGCCACCACGGCGTGGCTTATTGAGCAGGTGCAGCGCCCCACGTTGGTCATGGTTCAAAACAAGACCCTGGCAGCCCAGCTCGCCAACGAGTTCAGGGAACTCCTGCCCAACAATGCGGTGGAGTACTTTGTTTCGTACTACGACTACTACCAACCGGAAGCCTACGTACCCCAGACGGATACGTTCATCGAAAAGGATTCATCGGTCAATGAGGAAGTCGAACGCCTGCGGCACTCGGCCACCAACGCGCTGCTGACCCGGCGGGACGTCATTGTGGTGGCCACAGTGTCCTGTATTTATGGTCTGGGAACGCCCGAAGAATACATCGCGGGCATGGTGACGCTCACCAAGGGCGCTGAAATGAACCGCGACCACCTCCTTCGCAAGTTCGTTTCCATGCAGTACACGCGAAACGACATGGACTTCCACCGCGGCACCTTCCGCGTCCGCGGGGACACTGTAGAGATCATTCCCATGTACGAGGAACTCGCACTCAGAATCGAATTTTTCGGTGACGAAATCGAGAACATCTACACGCTGCATCCAGTTACCGGTGAGGTCATCCGCGAGGAAACCGAGATGTACGTCTTTCCGGCCTCGCACTACGTGGCCGGACCGGAGCGAATGGGCCGGGCGATCACGGCCATCGAAGACGAACTCGCCGAACGCCTGAAGGTGCTGGAGAGCCAGAACAAGCTGGTGGAAGCCCAGCGGCTGCGGATGCGCACCACCTACGATCTCGAAATGATGCAGCAGATGGGTTTCTGCAACGGCATCGAGAACTACTCCCGGCACATTGACGGCCGTGCAGGCGGTACCGCTCCGCACTGCCTGCTGGACTACTTCCCTGACGACTTCCTCCTGGTCATCGACGAATCCCACGTCACCGTCCCGCAGATCGGCGCCATGTACGAAGGAGACATGTCCCGGAAGCGCACGCTGGTGGACCATGGGTTCCGGCTGCCCTCGGCCATGGACAACAGGCCTCTGAAGTGGGATGAGTTCCTTGAACGCATTGGACAGACCGTTTACTTGTCGGCCACGCCAGGCAAGTACGAGCTCGCCAAGGCGGACGGCTATGTCCAGCAGATCATCCGCCCCACCGGCCTCATCGACCCCGAGGTGATCGTGAAGCCCACCAAGGGCCAGATCGATGACCTCCTGGGCGAAATCCGCCAGCGTACCGAACGCGATGAGCGCATCCTGGTAACCACCTTGACCAAACGTATGGCCGAAGACCTCACGGACTACCTCCTGGGCCATGGTGTCAAAGTCCAGTACCTCCACTCCGACGTCGATACCCTGCGCCGGGTTGAGCTGCTCCGTGAGCTCCGAATGGGCGTCTTTGACGTCCTGGTGGGCATCAACCTCCTGAGAGAAGGCTTGGACCTGCCTGAAGTCTCGCTGGTCAGCATCCTGGATGCGGACAAGGAAGGCTTCCTTCGTTCATCCACGTCCCTTATCCAGACGATTGGCCGTGCCGCTCGAAACGTGTCCGGGCAGGTCCACATGTACGCGGACAGGATCACGGACTCCATGGCCCACGCCATCGAGGAAACCAACCGTCGCCGTGCCATCCAGGTCAAGTACAACACCGATAATGGCGTTGACCCCCAGCCGCTTCGGAAGAAGATCGCTGACATCACGGACCAGCTGGCACGCGAAGACGCCGATACCCAGGAACTGCTGAACAACAACAGGCTCGCCAAGGGAGCCAAACGAACGTCGGGCAGCAAGGGTGCAGCCACCGTCCGGAAGGACGGGCTGGCCGCGGCTCCCGCGGAGGACCTCGTGGGCCTGATCGAACAACTCACGGAACAGATGCACGGGGCGGCTGCGGAGCTTCAGTTCGAGGTCGCCGCCCGAATCCGCGACGAGGTGGGGGAACTGAAGCGCGAATTGCGTCAAATGCAGTCCGCAGGGCACGCCTAAGGTAAGGTTGTGGTCACGTAGGGGAGTATCCCAAGCGCTATGTCCGTCAGCACGCAAGGCACAGATGCCTCGCCGGACTTAGCGGGCCGCCGCATCCGCATTCACCGCATTGGCAGGCCGGAGAGACTTACACCGCTTTCCCGTACCCTGCGAAAGGCCCGCATTAATGGAGCTTCCAATCTGGTTTGAGGTCGGCTCGTTTGTCGCCCTCGGAATCATCCTGCTGATCGACCTCCTCTTGGTAGTCAAGCGCCCCCACGAACCATCAATGAAGGAAGCCGGCCTCTGGGTCGCTTTCTACGTTGCCTTGGCCCTGGTCTTTGCCGGTGCCATGTTCTACTTCACTGGCCCCGAATATGGCAGCCAGTTCGTCGCTGGCTGGGTTACTGAATACAGCCTGAGCATTGACAACCTGTTCGTCTTCATCATCATCATGGCCCGGTTCTCCGTGCCCCGGAAATACCAGCAGGAAGTGCTGATGGTGGGCATCATCATCGCACTGGTCCTGCGTGGTATCTTCATCGCCTTGGGCGCCGTAGTCATCGAGCAGTTCAGCTGGATCTTCTACATCTTCGGCGCGTTCCTGCTGTGGACTGCGTGGAAGCAGGCCACCGATTCCGGTGAAGACGAAGAAGAAGGTGCCGAAAACCCCCTCGTGGCGCGCCTGCGCAAGGTCCTGCCGATGTCCGAAAAGTTCGACGGCGGCAAACTGCGGACCACGGTAAACGGCAAGAAGGTCTTTACCCCGATGCTGATCGTCTTCGTGACCATCGGCATGACCGACCTCCTGTTCGCAGTGGATTCCATTCCGGCGATCTTCGGCCTGACCCAGAGCGCCTTTATCGTCTTCACAGCCAACATCTTCGCGCTCATGGGCCTCCGTCAGCTGTACTTCCTGCTGGGTGGGCTGATGAGCCGCCTGATCTACTTGAAGCACGCACTGTCAGTCATCCTGGCTTTCATTGGCGTCAAGCTCGTCCTGCACGCGATGCATGTCAATGAGCTTCCGTTCATCAACAACGGCCACCACATCGAGTGGGCTCCCGAGATTCCCACCTTCGTTTCGTTGGCGGTCATTATCGGTACGATCGTCGTAGCGGTCGTGGCCAGCCTGCTCAGCCCGGCGGCGCGCCAGTCCAAGCTGGACGCACGGCTGGAAGAGGACGCGAAGAAGAGCTTGAGCGAAGCAGAGTAACTGGGCAGTGAAGGTTGTAGTCTCTTGAAGTGACTACCACTTCTACTACGGCGCTGGACCCCCAACGGGTTCAGCGCCGTACTGTTTTCCTGCTCAGTTCGGCCCAGCTCCTCAGCGGAATTGGCAACGGCGCCACACTGTCCATTGGATCCCTCCTGGCTGTAGATCTGTCAGGCTCCGAGGCATGGGCGGGATCCATCACCACTATTCTCACCCTCGCCGCTGCTTTGTCTGCATTACCGTTGGCACGGCTGGCGGAGGCGCGCGGACGGCGCGTGGGTCTGGTCTCTGGCCTGGTGGCTGCCACTATCGGGGCGCTTCTGGTGATGGCATCCGTGGTGGTCGAATCGTTCCCGCTGCTCCTGCTTGCTGCCGGTTTCCTCGGGCTTGGTTCAGCCGCCAACCTCCAAGCGAGGTTCGCCGCCGTCGACCTCGCCCACGCTGAACACCGCGGCAGATCGCTTTCCACGGTTGTCTGGGCGATCACGATTGGAGCTGTGGCCGGCCCAAACCTCATCCAGCCAGGTGCCGTAGTGGGGGCCGCCTTGGGCCTGCCGTCCATTGCCGGGCCTTTTGTGTTCTCTGCTGCGGGCTTGTTCTTGGCGGCAGTGCTGCTTTTTGCCGGCTTGCGGCCGGACCCGTTGTTGTTGGCGCGGCGGCTGGCCTCGGAGGCCGCAGGCGCTGGGACCCTCCCTGCAAGGGGCACTATCCGCTCCGGCCTCCGGGCTGTTCGTTCCTCGCCCCGGGCCCTCCTGGCGCTAGCAGCCGTGATCACGGCCCACGGCGTCATGGTGGCCATCATGTCCATGACCCCCTTGCACCTGCAGCAGTTGGTGGGTGGTTCCCATGCCGGCCACCACGGCGGAACAACTGACAGCACGGACGCCTTGGTTGTCATCGGGCTGACCATTTCGCTGCACATCGCCGGCATGTTCGCCCTGTCGCCGCTCTGGGGCTGGTTGACTGACAAAGCCGGCCGCATCCAGACCATCGCCATCGGCCACGGACTCCTGCTGGTCGCGGTGCTGATCGCTGGAATCGGCCAGCAAGAGCCTGTGTTGGTCACCACGGGGCTGGTCATTCTTGGCCTTGGGTGGTCCGCGGCGACCATCGCGGGCTCCACCCTCCTCGCCGAGAGCGTCGCCGAAACACAGCGGGTCACCGTGCAGGGCGTTTCAGATACGCTCATGGGCGCGGCTGGCGCCACCGGGGGCGCTACGTCCGGACTTGTCCTCGCCTGGCTCGGCTATGAAGGGCTCAACATTACCGCTGGAGTGCTGGCCGCAGCAATGCTGGCGCTAACCGCCGCCACCGCTGTCCGGGTGCGCCATTCCGCCGCTGTAGGAAACAGGTGAGGTTAGCGGGAACCCCTCACCAGCCCGAAGAGCCGCCCAAAGATACCCTCCCCGTCTTCCCCTATGCCGTCGTGGTGGAAGTCGTCGGTGACCCACGTTTGAAGTCCACGGACTGCTTCCGCGGTTTCCATTGAGAGGTCATGGTCCACATAGATGTCGTCCTTGTAGACGGCGGCTGCCACCGGAATGATATTGGCTGCTAGCTGCTGATGATCGTAAAGGGAACTCCAATCCGATTTGGCAGCCAGCAAAGCCGCCACGTCCCGGAGCGGGACAAGGGCCGGATCCTGTTCGAAGTACCAGGGGTAGATCATTTCTCCCGTGAGCAGGGGTGCCTCTGCTTCCGGCTTGAACTCCGGGAATTCGTCCAATACCCGCCACGCCGCCCAGTCCGTGGCCTCGCCCTGCCCGTAGATCGATTCGTGAAGTACTGCGTATAGCGGATTCCCGGCCCGGCTGACGAGATTGCGTACCTCCTCCAGGAACGCCTCTGACAGGCGTTCACCCAAAGGCGTTTCGATGAAGGCGTCCTCCAAGAGGTAATGCAAGGAGTCAACACGGGTGTTGCCGCCAAGGAAGGACCCCACCATCTGGAACCGTTCCGGCGTCAACCGTTCTCCGCTGGCCAGGAACTCCTCATGCCGTTCGAGGTGGCGGACGATCCTTGTGACCCTCTCACGGTCCTCCGGATACCACGCGAAGTACTCGGCATTCCTCTCCGCCACCCGGCGGAAGGTGGCGCGGTAAACGCGCTCTGCCGGGCCGTGCAGTGGAGCCAGGCCTCCGGTGATGAGCACCTCCCGCAGCCCCTTCGGGGCGAACGACAGATAGGTCAACGCGCAGAATCCACCGAAGCTCTGGCCCAGCACTGACCATGGCCCGGAATCCAAGGCGTGCCGGATGAATTCGGCGTCGGCCACGATCGAATCGGCCCGGAAATGCGTCAGGTAGTCAGCCTGGGCTGCGGCGTCTCCCCGGAGCGCCAATGACTGTCGCTCAACAGGAGTGGAAAGCCCCGTGCCGCGCTGGTCCAGCATCAGGATCCGGAAGTCCTTGGCGGCTGCCTTCATCCAACCGGAAAGGGAAGTGACGCGGTTCCCGCGTCCGCCGGGTCCGCCTTGGAGAAACAGCAACCACGGCAGTTTGGCGGCCTCCTCTGCGGAGTACGCGGTTGAGGAATACTCCCGTGCGAAGACGGTGATCGTCTCGCCGCTCGGCTGGGCCTCTTGAACGCCTTTGGCCGAACCATGGTCAAGGGGGACGGTGAAGTAGTGCTCGGCGGTACGGAGACCGCGGAATTCGTGCCGTGCGCGGATGCGGTGAGCGTCGGTCAAAGCTTGCATCTCAGCCATTGGCAAGAGCCTTGTTGCCGGTACTGGCACCTGCTCCGAACGCATCCAGCGCCTCACCGGTCAGCCTGAAGGTTGACCACTCCTCCATGGGGAAAGCGCCGAGGTTCTTATAGAAGTTGATGGACGGCTCGTTCCAGTCCAGGACGCTCCACTCCACCCGTGCGTAACCGCGTTCGACGGCGGTCGCGGCCAGATGCTGCAGGAGGGCCTTGCCGTGGCCCTCGCCGCGCGCTTCCGGAATGACATAGAGGTCTTCGAGGTAGATGCCGTGTACGCCTTCCCACGTTGAGTAGTTCAGGAACCACAGGGCGAAACCCTGCACAGTCCCAGCGGCATTCGCGGCCATGGTCGCGTACACCCGGGGGTTTTCACCGAAGAGCACCTCGGTAAGGAGCTCCGGGGTGTTCCTGACGGCGTCGGGTTCCTTTTCGTAGATCGCAAGATCGTGGATCATACGCAGGATGGCGGGAACGTCTTCAACGGTGGCAGGGCGGATTACACTCATGCTTCCGAGCTTACTAGGGCCCGGGCCGCCTACCGCCAGCGCAGAGCGGAGGACCCGTACGTAACGGGAGGTTCTTTATAGCGAAGGGGAATACCGTCCACCATGATGGGCGGGCCAACGTAGCGCAGGCGCCCGTACGGGCTGTCTACTTCGTGATAGTCCGGTTCCGGAAGTACAGCGTCAGAGTCCGTTAGTGCCGGAAGAAGAAGTAGTTCTTCCGCTGTGCGGGCAAGTGAAAGCCGGGCTGTACCACCACGTCCCGTGCCAAGGCGTTGGGTCAGCAACGAGAACACTGAAGCAGCAAGGCCATAGCCCGTGGCGTGATCGAGTGCCTGCACGGGCAGCGCTCCGGGCTTCCACCCGCCGTCGGCCGAGCGGCCGTACCGGTCAGCTATTCCGCATGCTGCCTGGACCAGGCTGTCGAAGCCGCGGCGCCCCTTCCAAGGACCTCCCTGGCTCCAAGCGCTCAAGGACACCACAACGAGGTCCGCGCGGGGAGCAAGCAGGGCGCCAGGGCCTAAACCAAAGCGATCCAGCCCGCCGTCGCGATATCCCATGACCACTACGTCGGCGGTCGCTATGAGGCTCTTGACCATGTTCAGGGCGTCAGGATCCCGGAAGTCGGCTTCGGCGCTTCGCTTGTCAAAGCCTGAGTCAATGAAGGCGTCCGTGAGTTCCGGGAGGTGGGGAGGGTCGATCCGCAGGACGTCCGCGCCCAGGGCGCCGAGGAGCCGCGTAGCCACGGGGCCGGCAATGACGCGGGTCAGGTCCAGGACCTTCAGGCCTGCCAGAGGGTGATCAGGGTCCGTGGAAGGAACCCACGACGACGGGCGGCCGGCTTCCGCGGATGGTGCAGGTTGGTCGAAGCTGATCCAAGGCCCGCCGCTGGCTGCTGCATGCATGGGAGTGGCCGCCCATTCGTCCCTTGTTCGGACGGCGGCAGCCACACCGTTGTTGCCAGTAATAACGTCTTCGGCTTCCAAGGACGTCATGGCCAGCAGGGCGCGGTCCACATCCGCAGCTTCGCTGGCCGAGACTGCTTCCATGAGACGGGCTGCGTGGTGTGGGTAGTTGGCGTGGAGGCGGATCCAGCCATCGGCAGTTCGTCGGAAACCGGACAACGGAGCGAAGCCTTCAGGTTTCTGCCCGGCTATCCTCAAGTGCCCCAGGGAATCGAACGCCGCCGCGGTGGGCCCGGCACCGACGGAATACCTGCCCGTGGTTCCCGTCAACGCGTTCAGCGCTGTTGCTGCAGCCCGCACCGCACCCAAAGCAAGGCCCTCAACGTCCAGTCCCGGAACTCCAGCAGCAGGGGCCCACCATCGCCGTGATCCGGTCCACGGAGCCGTAGGTTCTGCGCTCATGACCTCCAGCGACCGCAGGCTGCTGCCGAGATCAGGGATGGGTTCCATGGGACCTCCTAAAGCCGGTTAACCTGAGCCGATTGAACTAGAGCCGGTTGACGTTCGTCACGCGAACCACAGCAGTGCCCGTCTCGTCGGATGCCGCGAGATCCACGTCGGCCGAGATGCCCCAGTCGTGGTTCCGGGCGGGGTCATCAAAAATCTGCCGGACCCGCCACGTACCGGGTTCCTCGGTGATGATGAGCAAGCCCGGACCCCGGGCGTCGGGGCCCGTGCCGATGTCGTCGTGTTCATCGAAATAGTCGTCCAGAACCTCTTCCCAGCGTTCTGCGTCCCAGCCGGCGTCAGCGTCCAGTTCACCCAAGGCAGCAGAATCCTCGTCCGCGAAGAGCTCCACCCTGCGGAACATCTCGTTCCGGACCATGACGCGGAAAGCCCTGGTGTTCGTGGTCAAGAGCGGCGGCGGGGGTGGGGGAGCGTCGTGCGGTGTTGGCGTCAGCCCTGAGGTGAGCTCCTCCCATTCATCAAGGAGGCTCGAGTCCACTTGACGGACAAGTTCGCCAAGCCAGGCGATGAGGTCTTCGAGATCCTCGCGCAGCAAATCCTGGGGCACGGTCTGCCTGAGTGCACGGAATCCATCCGCCAGGTAGCGCAGCACTATGCCTTCAGAGCGGGCCAGGCCGTAAAACTGTACGAACTCTCCGAAGTTCATGGCGCGTTCATACATGTCGCGGATGATCGATTTGGGCGCGAGCTCGAAGTCGCCCACCCACGGCGCGGCCTTGCGGTACACCTCGAAAGCTTCACCGAGAATCTCCGCCAGGGGCATCGGGTACGTCACTTCGTCGAGCATGGCCATGCGCTGCTCATATTCGATGCCGTCAGCCTTCATGGCGGCAACGGCCTCTCCACGGGCCTTCTTCTGCTGCGCCGAGAGAATCTGGCGCGGCTTCTCCAACGTGGCCTCGATAACTGAGACAACATCCAGGGCATACGACGGCGACTCTGGATCAAGGAGCTCAAGGGCGGCAAGGGCAAACGGGGAAAGCGGTTGGTTGAGGGCGAAGTTGGCCTGCAAGTGAACCGTCAAGCGGACAGAACGGCCCTCGGATTGTTGTTCGTCTTCCGGAATGCGTTCCACCACACCTGCTGCCAGCAGTTCGCGGTAAATTCCCAGCGCCTTCCTCATGAGTTTCAGCTGCGCGGGCCGGTTCTCGTGGTTTTCGCTGAGCAAACGCCGGGTTGCCTGGAACGGATCTCCGGGGCGTTCCATGAGGTTAAGGAGCATCGCGTGGGTAACGGCAAAGCTTGAGGTCAGCGGCTCCGGAACGGACTCCACCAGCCGCTTGAAGGTTGACTCACCCCACGAAACGAAACCCTCGGGAGGTTTCTTCTTGACCACTTGGCGCAGCTTCTTCTGGTCGTCGCCGAACTTTGCGGTGGCCTTTGCCATGGCCTTGGCGTTCTCCACTACGTGATCCGGAGCCTGGACCACCACAGTGCCGGCGGTATCGTATCCTGCGCGCCCGGCGCGGCCGGCAATCTGGTGGAACTCACGCGGGTTGAGCACCCGCGTGCGTACGCCGTCGTATTTGCTCAAGGCTGTCAGCAGAACTGTCCGAATGGGCACATTGATGCCTACGCCCAGGGTGTCGGTGCCGCAGATGACCTTCAGGAGCCCGGCTTGGGCCAGTTGCTCCACCAAACGGCGGTACTTCGGCAGCATGCCGGCGTGATGGACGCCGATGCCGTGGCGGACGAGCCGGTTGAGCGTCTTTCCGAAGCCTGCCGCGAACCGGAAACCGGCGATGAGCTCTGCGATGCGGTCCTTTTCCTGCCGGCTGCACATGTTGATGCTCATCAGGTTCTGGGCGCGCTCGATCGCCTCTGCCTGGCTGAAGTGCACAACGTAGACGGGGACCTGCTTGGTGGAGAGCAGTTCTTCCAGGGTCTCGTGGACCGGTGTCTGGTGATAGTAGTAATGCAGCGGGATGGGTCGTTCCGCGGAGCTGACGGTAGTGGTGGGCCGTCCGGTCAGTTCGCTCAGGCCGGTTTCGAAGCGGCTGACGTCTCCCAGCGTGGCGGACATGAGCAGGAACTGGGCCTGGGGGAGTTCCAACAGTGGAACCTGCCAGGCCCATCCGCGCTGGGGATCGGAGTAGAAGTGGAACTCATCCATGATCACAGCGCCGAGTTCCGCGGAGGCTCCCTCACGCAGGGCAATGTTGGCGAGGATCTCTGCGGTGCAGCAGATAATCGGCGCATCCTGGTTCACACCGGAGTCACCCGTAATCATGCCAACGTTTTCGGCGCCGAAGATGTCACAGAGCGCGAAGAACTTCTCCGAAACCAAAGCCTTGATGGGAGCGGTGTAATAGCTGCGTTGGCCGCGGGCCATGGCTTCGAAGTGGGCTGCAATGGCAACAAGGGATTTTCCCGAGCCCGTGGGCGTGGCCAGGATGACGTTGGCGCCGGAGGCGAGCTCCATGATCGCCTCGTCCTGCGCAGCGTACAACTGCAGGCCGCGGCCTTCCGTCCATTCAACGAACCGGGTGTAGATCTCGTCCGGACCGAGGGGACTGGAGGCGTTGGAACCAGGGAGCTGCTCAAGAAGTTTCATTGGTTTCCAGCTTAGTGCCCGCACGGTTTAGGCTCGGCCCAGCAGTGCTGCCAAACGCAAGGAGGGTTATATGAGGTGGGATCCGTCCAAGTATGTGGAGTTTGGCAATCACAGGGATAGGCCCTTCCACGACCTCGTGGGCAGGGTTCAGGCCCGGGGTCCGCGGAAAGTGGTGGACCTTGGATGCGGCCCTGGGAACCTCACCGCGACTCTGGCAGTCCGCTGGCCTGGCGCCCGCATCGTCGGCCTGGACTCCTCAGCGGAGATGCTTGCGAAGGCAGCCAGCCAGGCCCTGCAATTTGCCAACCTGGAATTCGAAAAGGCTGATATCGCCAGCTGGCAGCCCGACCAGGAGACAGACGTCGTGGTCACCAATGCCGCACTCCAGTGGGTTCCAAAGCATCAGGACATGCTCGCTGGGTGGTTGCGTGGCCTTAAACCGGGTGCGTGGTTCGCGCTGCAGGTACCGGGAAACTTCACTTCCCCTTCGCATGCGTTGATGAGGGAGCTCGCCGAGTCACCCAAGTGGTCCTCCCGCCTTGGCGGTGTTCTTCGGCATGATGGCGTTGTGGGTAGTCCTGCGGATTACCTGGGGATCATGCTCGACGCCGGTTGTGCCGCTGACGCTTGGGAAACTACCTACCAGCAGGTACTACCGGGCAAGGATCCGGTCCTTGAATGGGTGCGTGGCACCGGACTGCGGCCGGTGCTTGCAGCTTTGCCTCCAGGGGATGCCGCCGACTTCGAGAAGGAATACTCTGCTTTGCTGCGGGAGGCTTATCCGGCGACGAGACACGGAACAGTGTTCCCGTTCCGCCGTATCTTCGCAGTGGCCCGGAAAGACACATGAGTGGCCCGGAAAGACACATGAGCGGGCGGGACCCGTTGGGACGCGTAGCAATCAAGTTTCCAGCCCTCGGTGGCTTGTACCCTTTCCGCGTCGCTGGTCTAATTCTCGACATGGACCAAGGACGCTTCATTGAGCTAACCCCCGGATTGGTGCCGGCACCTGGCCGGTGTTCGCGATGACTGCCATGGACGGGTTTCCTGGCAGTTGGCGCCCCAACACCAGCAGCGGAGTGGCCCTTTTTGAGCAATTAAGGCTGCGCATCATCGAACTGGCAGACTCCGGGGTCCTCGCAGTTGGAGCAAAACTTCCGCCGGTCCGGAACCTGGCTGGCGTGCTGGACGTGGCCCCGCATACGGTGGCCAGGGCTTATAAGGAGCTGGAGGTTGCGGGCGTAGTCGCCACGAGGGGCCGCAACGGCACCATAGTCTGCGCGCGGGATGACCGCTGGGGTGCGCTGGCCGAAGTTGCCGGCCAGTATGCCGCTGCGGCCAAGGCCCAAGGAGCCTCTTTCGCGGAGGCTGTACAGCTTCTTGCCGCCGCTTATGACGCCGATTGATACCGATCAGTAGTGTGTGAGGCACGACATGGAAATTCGAAGAAGTTTTCGATTAGCATTGGTAGGTGCCCAAAGCCTTAGCTGAAGATGCAGCCATCGATGCCCTGAAGAGCGTATCCGCCGTTCCCGACACCAAGCCCACCAGGCCGGACTTGTCCCGGCTCGTCGTCAAGGGTGCACGGGAACACAACCTGCGCAATGTAGATCTGGACCTGCCCAGGGACGCGATGATCGTGTTCACAGGCCTCTCGGGTTCAGGCAAGTCCTCCCTTGCATTCGATACGATCTTCGCCGAGGGGCAGCGGCGGTACGTGGAATCGCTGTCCGCCTATGCCCGACAGTTCCTGGGCCAGGTGGATAAGCCGGACGTGGACTTCATTGAGGGCCTGTCGCCGGCAGTGTCGATCGACCAGAAGTCCACCAGCAAGAACCCTCGTTCCACAGTGGGCACCATCACCGAAATTTACGACTATATGCGTCTGCTCTGGGCGCGTGTGGGCCGTCCGCACTGCCCTGTCTGTGGCGAACCCATTGCCCGGCAGACCCCACAGCAAATTGTTGACCAGCTGTTGGAACTGGAAAAGGGCACGCGCTTCCAGGTCCTCGCTCCCGTGGTACGCGGCCGCAAGGGCGAGTTCGTGGACCTCTTCAAGGAACTGACCGCCAAGGGATATTCGCGTGCGCGGGTGGATGGCGAACTGGTCCAGCTCAGCGAGCCTCCCAAGCTCGGCAAGCAGTTCAAGCACACCATCGAGGTAGTGGTGGACCGCCTGGTGGTCAAGGAAGACATCAGCCAGCGGCTCACGGATTCCATTGAAACGGCACTGGGGTTGGCGGAAGGCCGGGTACTGATCGAATTCGTGGACGTTGATGCCGGGGACCCCGCACGCATCCGCGCTTTCTCCGAGAACCTCGCATGCCCCAACGAGCATCCACTGGCAATTGATGAAATCGAGCCCCGGTCCTTCTCGTTCAACAACCCCTTCGGCGCCTGCTCCGCGTGCAGTGGAATTGGGACCAGGCTTGAAGTGGACGAGGAACTGATTGTTCCCAATCCTGAGCTTTCCCTGGCACAGGGTGCTATCGCTCCATGGTCGCTGGGCACCGCCACCACTGAGTACTGGAACCGTCTCCTGGAGGGCTTGGCCCATGAGCTCGGCTTCTCCATGGACACATCGTGGGAGAAACTGCCCAAGGATGTCCGGAACACTGTGCTGCACGGCAAGGACCACAAGGTCGTCGTCCAGTATCGGAACCGGTTCGGGCGCGAACGCAAGTACAGCACCGGCTTTGAAGGTGCCATCCAGTATGTGCACCGCAAGCACGGAGAAACTGACTCGGATTGGGCCCGGGACAGGTACGAAGAGTACATGCGTCAGATTCCCTGCCCCGAGTGCAACGGCGCGCGACTCAACCCAGCTTCGTTGTCGGTTCTGATCAATGGAAAGTCGATCGCTGAAGTAGCGGCCCTTCCCATGCGTGAATGTGCAGCGTTCCTGGGTAGTCTGACCTTGACGGACCGCGAGGCACAGATTGCCCACCAGGTCCTGAAGGAAATCCAGGCCCGCCTGACGTTCCTTCTGGACGTGGGGCTTGAATACCTGAACCTGGAACGGCCTTCCGGTACGTTGTCCGGCGGCGAAGCCCAGCGTATCCGCCTTGCCACGCAAATTGGTTCCGGTCTGGTGGGAGTGCTCTACGTCCTGGACGAGCCGTCCATCGGCCTTCACCAACGCGATAACCGCCGGTTGATCGAGACGCTCACCCGCCTGCGGGACCTCGGCAACACCCTGATTGTGGTGGAACATGACGAGGACACCATTCATGAGGCGGACTGGGTGGTTGACATTGGACCTGGCGCCGGCGAGCACGGCGGCCAGGTGGTGCATTCCGGTACATACAAGGAGCTCCTGGAAAACAAGGACTCCCTTACCGGCGACTACCTGTCCGGGCGCCGCAAGATCGACATCCCGGCCAAGCGCCGCAAATATGACAAGAAGCGTGAACTAAAGGTCATCGGTGCCAGGGAAAACAACCTGGACAACGTGGATGCCACCTTCCCGCTGGGGCTGTTTACGGCCGTGACCGGCGTCAGTGGTTCGGGCAAATCCACGTTGGTGAACGAGATCCTTTACAAGGTCCTTGCCAACAAGCTCAACGGCGCCAAGCAGGTGGCAGGCCGTCACCGGAGCGTGAACGGGCTCGAGCACCTGGATAAGGTGGTCCACGTAGACCAGAGCCCCATCGGACGCACGCCGCGCTCCAACCCGGCAACCTATACAGGCGTGTTCGATAACATCCGAAAACTGTTTGCTGAAACCACTGAAGCAAAAGTCCGTGGCTACCAGCCCGGCCGCTTCTCGTTCAACGTCAAGGGTGGGCGCTGCGAAGCGTGCTCCGGCGACGGCACGTTGAAGATCGAAATGAACTTCCTGCCGGACGTCTATGTTCCCTGCGAGGTGTGCCACGGCGCCCGGTACAACCGGGAAACCCTTGAAGTGCATTACAAGGGAAAGACCATCGCCGACGTCCTTAACATGCCTATTGAGGAAGGTGCGGAATTCTTTGCCGCATTCACCCCGATAGCAAGGCATCTGAACACCTTGGTGGATGTAGGCCTTGGCTATGTCAGGCTCGGCCAGCCAGCTACAACGCTCTCCGGTGGTGAAGCACAACGCGTGAAGTTGGCCGCCGAACTGCAGAAGAGGTCCAACGGTCGCAGCATCTATGTTCTGGACGAGCCCACCACGGGCCTGCACTTCGAGGACATCCGGAAGCTACTTATGGTTCTGCAGGGGCTGGTGGACAAGGGCAACACTGTGATCACCATCGAGCACAACCTGGACGTCATCAAGTCTGCGGACTGGATTGTGGATCTGGGACCGAACGGTGGTTCAGGCGGAGGAAAGATCGTCGCCACCGGCACACCTGAGCAGGTCGCCAAGTCCACTGACAGCCACACCGCAACGTTCCTTGCGGAAATTCTGGGCTAACGGCTCGACTGCTCGGGAAACGCCCAAAGAAATATCTTCAGGACGACCGAAGTATTCCGGTAGCGGCATGCGAGTTTCAGGCATGCCGCTACTCGTGAGAAACTAACCCGGTGACTCAAACAACGGTGCCCGTAATTTTCGATCTGGACGGCACCCTTGTCGATCCAGCCGGTGGTATCACGGGAGGAATATCCGCAGCCCTGCGCGAAATGGGCCTCCCAGTTCCGGAACAGGCCTTGCTGAATGCCATGGTTGGCCCCAAGCTCAGCGACGCATTGCTGCATTTGGCGGATGTGCCCACGGAATTGGTCGATGAAACCATTTCCCGCTACCGGCGGCATTACAAGGAAACCGGTATTGGCCAGAGTAAGTTGTATCCGGGAATCTTCGACCTCCTTGAATTCTTCGCCGAAACAGGACGGGCCGTTGCCGTAGCAACCCAGAAGCCGCAAGGTATTGCCCGGGTAGTCCTTGAGCATCACGGTATTTCGGATTTCTTTGTATCCATTCGAGGAGCTGCTGACGATGAGTCGCTGGCGGCCAATTCTGCTTCCGGCAAGATCGAGATTGTTGGCGCAGCCTTGGCGGACCTCCACTCGCAGCCCGCAGTGATGGTAGGGGACCGGCACCAGGACGTCGCCGGTGCGATGGCCAACGGACTGGATTGCATTGGTGTTCGCTGGGGCTTCGCCCCCGACGGCGAGTTGGAGGATGCCGGCGCGGTGGCCGTGGTTGGCACTGCCCTTGAATTGCGAACCAAGATTGAAGAACTTGACGCTGTCCGCGCGGCAGCCCTGAGCGAGGTACAAAACGATGGCAGTCTTTGATGCGATCCGCTGGACTACCCGTGGACTGATCTCCACCACGTGCCGGCCTACGGTCATTGGACTGGAGAACGTGCCCAAAGAAGGCCCGTTCATCGTGGCGCCCAACCATCTCTCTTTCCTGGACAGCGTCATTGTGCAGGCGCTCATGCCGCGTCCGGTTGCGTTCTTCGCCAAAGCGGAATACTTCACCACGAAAGGCGTCAAAGGCGCTGTGATGAAGTCCTTCTTCGAAGCCGTCGGTTCCATCCCGGTGGAACGCGGTGAGCAGGCAGCAAGCGTGCAGGCGCTCAAGACCCTCCTGGACATCCTGGAGGCCGGAAAAGGCATTGGCATCTACCCTGAGGGCACCCGGTCCCGCGACGGCATCCTTTACCGCGGCCGGACCGGCGTGGGTTGGTTGGCGCTCACCACTGGTGCACCAGTGATCCCCGTGGGGCTTATAGGCACAGAGAAACTACAGCCCGCGGATAAGAACGCGGTCCGTCCCCAGCACTTCACTATGAAAGTTGGCGAGCCGCTCTACTTCGACAAGACGGGCCCGGACCATTCCCTCCCTGCGCGCCGGCAGGTTACGGACAAGATCATGGATGCCATCGCTGCCCTGAGCGGACAGGAACGTTCCACGAGCTACAACCAGAGCAAGTCGGTGGACTGAGCGACTGGCGTTGGCTGTCGGTCCTGTTCACTAGACTGGAATCGTGGCAAATCCAGCAAGTTACCGGCCCCAGACGGGTGAAATTCCCACCACGCCGGGCGTCTACCGTTTCCGCGACCCCCACGGTCGCGTCATCTACGTGGGCAAAGCCAAGAACCTCCGCTCCAGGCTGAATTCCTACTTTGCGAATCCCTCCGGGCTGCTACCCAAGACGCATGCGATGGTGCATGCCGCGAGCAGCGTGGAGTGGACCGTGGTGGGCAGCGAGCTGGAGTCGCTACAGCTGGAGTACACCTGGATCAAGGAATTCAAGCCGCGCTTCAATGTGGTCTTCCGGGACGACAAGACGTATCCCTACCTGGCCGTCACCATGGGGGAGAAGTACCCCAGGGTGCAGGTCATGCGTGGCGAGCGGAAGAAGGGCACGAGGTATTTTGGCCCCTACACCGCGGGCGCCATCCGGGAAACGATGGACACGCTCCTTCGCGTGTTCCCCGTGCGCAGTTGCAGTGCGGGCGTCTTGAAGCGGGCGCAAGCCAGCGGGCGCCCGTGCCTCTTGGGCTACATCGACAAATGCGCGGCACCCTGTGTTGGCCGCGTGACGCCGGAGGAGCACCGCCAACTGGCGGAGGACTTCTGCGCCTTCATGGGCGGCGAGGCCAAGCGCTTCATCGGCCGGCTTGAAAAGGATATGGCGGCTGCCGTCGCGGAACTCGACTACGAGCGCGCCGCGGGGCTCAGGGACGACATCATCGCTCTGCGCAAGGTCTTTGAGCGCAACGCCGTTGTCCTTGCGGAGGATACGGACGCCGACGTCTTCGCTCTGCATGAAGACGAGCTCGAGGCCTCGGTGCAGGTTTTCCACGTCCGTGGCGGGCGGGTCCGTGGGCAGCGTGGTTGGGTGGTGGAGAAAGTCGAAGACGCCACGACGCCGGAACTCATCGAGCACCTGCTGCAGCAGGTCTACGGGGAAGACAGCGAGGTCCAGGGCCGCATCCCGCGGGAAGTACTGGTCCCGGAGAACCCGAGCAACCACGCCGAACTCAGCGAATGGCTGGGCGGGCTCCGTGGGGCCAAGGTGGATATCCGCGTACCCCAACGTGGTGACAAGGCTGCGCTTATGTCCACGGTCCGGGAGAACGCCGAGCAAGCGCTGAAGCTGCACAAGACCCGCCGCGCCGGGGATATCACCGTCCGCTCGCTGGCCCTTCAGGAGCTTCAGGAGGCCCTTGAGCTTCCGGTGCCGCTGCTCCGGATCGAGTGTTTCGATATTTCACATGTCCAGGGGACCAACGTCGTGGCGTCCATGGTGGTGGTAGAAGACGGCTTGCCCAAGAAATCCGATTACCGCAAGTTTTCCATCACGGGAGCAGCGGCAGCGGATGACACAGCCGCCATGCATGATGTCCTCACGCGCCGCTTCCGCCATTACTTGACGGACAAGGCCGCCCAGGTGCCTGTCTCCGGCGAAATCATCAATCCAACGCGTGTGGGCACCGCCGCAGCTCCCAACGGGACTGAAGCGCCGCCGTCGGACCCCACCATGCCGGCCCCCAAGGCCAAGTTTGCGTACCCGCCCAACCTGGTTGTGGTGGACGGTGGCCAGCCACAGGTCAATGCCGCAGCCCGTGCGTTGGCGGAGTTGGGCATCGACGACGTCTATGTGGTTGGCCTGGCAAAGCGCCTCGAAGAAGTCTGGCTGCCCAACAGCGACTTCCCGGTGATCCTTCCCCGGACTTCGCAAGGCTTGTATCTGCTGCAGCGTATCCGCGATGAAGCCCACCGCTTCGCCATCACCTTCCATCGGCAAAAGCGGGGCAAGGCCATGACGGTCTCAGCCCTGGACGGCGTTCCGGGCCTGGGAGAGGCCAAACGCAAGGCCCTGGTGGCGCATTTTGGCTCCCTCAAGAAGATCAAGGCGGCCAGCGTGGAGGAACTTACCTCCGCCAAGGGCATCGGTCCGGCATTGGCAGCTGCCGTCGTGCAGCATCTGGGATCCAGCGAAGACGCAGGTGAAGCCGCTCCCGCCGTGAACATGACCACCGGCGAAATCCTCGAATCTTAGCTAGGGTAAGAACTTGACCGGTGGCCGCGACTGCGATGCCACCGGTCAGGCTGTAACAACCACTTCCAAGGAAACGGGGACCACTGATGGATGAGGCAACGGCAGGAGCCGGCGCGGAGCAGGACGGACTGACGCCCGTCAAGCCACCGGAGGCGGAACTGCTGGTGGTTACCGGCATGTCGGGGGCGGGTCGTAGTACCGCTTCGGACGCGTTGGAGGACCACGGTTGGTACGTTGTGGACAACCTTCCTCCGCAGATGCTTGGCACTTTGGCGGAAATCGTCTCGCACGCGCCAAAATCCATCCCTAAGCTGGCCGTAGTTGTGGACGTTAGAAGCAAGGACCTCTTCACCGACATCCAGACAGCCCTGGGCGCCTTGAGCGCCACAGGCATCACCTTCCGGGTACTGTTCCTCGATGCCAGCGACGAAGTCCTGGTCCGCCGGTTCGAACAAGGCCGGCGCCCTCATCCGCTGCAGGGCGGGGGACGGATCCTTGACGGAATCGGCATTGAGCGGGAGGTCTTGCGCGAACTCCGGGAGCATGCCGACGTTGTATTGGACACCAGTGAATTCAACGTGCACGGGCTTGCAACAGCGATCACTGAATTGTTCAGCGATACCGGACCTGTGACGCTCCGGCTGAACGTCATGAGTTTTGGATTCAAGTACGGTTTGCCTGTAGACGCAAACTTCGTTGCCGACGCCCGTTTCATTCCCAACCCGCACTGGGTTCCGCAGCTTCGTCCCCACACAGGACTGGATGAGGACGTCAGCGATTATGTGCTCACAGCCGATGGGGTCCAGGAGTTTGTTGACCGTTACGTCAAGGCCCTGGAGCCGGTTCTGGACGGCTACCGCCAGGAAAACAAGCACTACGCCACACTGGCCGTGGGGTGCACCGGTGGCAAGCACCGTTCGGTAGCAGTCGCCGTCGAACTCTCCAAGCGCCTTGCCCAGTATCCGCGCGTTACGGTCACAACATCCCACCGCGACCTGGGGCGTGAGTAATGGGAGTCCTGACGGGCCCGTTGCCGCTGATCCCGCCCAAAGGCGTTCCGGGAAGCCAGCAACACAAAAGTCCTTCCGTGGTTGCGCTCGGAGGCGGACACGGCCTTGCGGCCTCGCTCTCCGCCCTTCGTTTGTTGACGTCGGAACTGACGGCCATCGTCACAGTAGCTGACGACGGCGGCTCCTCCGGGCGCCTCCGGGACGAGTACGGTGTCCTCCCGCCCGGCGACTTGCGGATGGCACTGAGTGCGCTCTGCGACGACACCGACTGGGGGCGGACATGGCGGGACGTCATGCAGCACCGCTTCAATGCGGGCACCGCCAAGGGCGGCTCGCTGGATCATCACGCCATGGGCAACCTGCTCATCGTCACGCTCTGGGAGCTGCTGGGGGATACCGTGGCCGGCCTCAAATGGGCCGGAGCGTTACTGGGGGCGCGGGGCCAAGTACTGCCGATGTCCAGTGTTCCTTTGACCATTGAAGGCCAAGCCCGGGTGGAGCTGCCCGGCGGAGGGCATGAACTGCAGACTGTCAGTGGCCAGGCGAAGTGCGCAGTTGCGGGAAAACTCGAGGAAGTGCGGCTGCTGCCCGAGGATGCACGCGCGTGCACCGAGGCCCTCACAGCGATCGAGCTCGCCGATTGGGTCATCCTCGGACCGGGATCCTGGTACACGTCTGTATTGCCCCATTTGTTGCTGCCGGAGCTTCGCCAGGCCCTGGGCGATACCGCAGCCAAACGCTGCCTCACCATGAACCTTGACGTCGAAACCAAGGAAACGTCCGGCATGACGGCGGCGGACCACTTGGATGTCCTGCGGCGCTACGCACCGGAGTTCAGCGTCGACGTCGTACTCGCCGACCCCGCTGCGATCCAGGACCTCAAGGCCTTTGAGAAGGCGGCGGGGATGATCGGTGCGGAAGTGGTGTTGGGTAGAGTAGGGGCTTCGAGGCGCCGCCCCGTCCATGATCCACTGCTCTTGGCAGCGGCGTACCACGATATCTTCGGGAACAGTTAGGAATACATACGCGATGGCACTTACCGCGTCGGTCAAGGACGAACTGTCCCGGCTGGACATCAAGAAATCTTCAGTCCGTAAAGCTGAGGTTTCGGCGATGCTCCGCTTTGCAGGCGGCCTGCATATTATTTCGGGACGAATCGTCATCGAAGCCGAGGTGGACCTGGCCTCGACTGCCCGGCGCCTGCGCGCCGCGATTGCCGAGGTTTACGGACACCAGAGCGAGATCATCGTGGTCTCCGGCGGCGGCCTGCGCCGGGGAAGCCGCTACGTGGTCCGTGTCGTCCGCGACGGCGAGGCACTGGCCCGGCAAACAGGACTTCTGGATGGTCGTGGGCGCCCGGTTCGTGGCCTGCCTTCCGTGGTGGTCAACGGGTCCGCGGCAGATGCTGAAGCCGTGTGGCGCGGAGCTTTCCTGGCTCATGGATCCCTCACTGAACCAGGACGTTCCTCGTCCCTGGAAGTAACCTGCCCAGGGCCCGAGTCTGCGCTGGCACTCGTAGGTGCTGCCCGCCGGCTGGGCATACAGGCCAAGGCCCGCGAAGTCCGCGGGGTGGACCGCGTGGTTATCCGCGACGGTGACACCATCGCGGCGCTCCTTACGCGGATGGGCGCACACGACGCCCTGATGGTCTGGGAGGAGCGGCGCATGCGCAAGGAAGTCCGGGCAACTGCCAACAGGCTGGCCAACTTTGACGACGCCAACCTGCGCCGTTCGGCGCAGGCTGCCGTAGCGGCAGGCGCCAGGGTGGACCGCGCGCTTGAAATTCTTGGCGACGACGTTCCGGATCACCTGAAGTACGCAGGGGAGCTTCGGGTCGCCCACAAGCAGGCAAGCCTGGACGAACTGGGCCGCCTTGCCGATCCTCCCATGACCAAGGACGCCATTGCGGGCCGGATCCGTCGCTTGCTCGCGATGGCCGACAAGCGCGCGCTGGATCTCGGAATTCCGGGTACTGAGGCAAATGTGACTCCGGAAATGATGGACGAGTAGTTCCCGCCCATAGAATCGAGAGCGTGCGGAGGAAATACTGCGAGGCGGCGGCGGGTTGTTCCCGGTGGCGGCAGGAGCAGGCTTCTTCCCCAAGGATTTCCGGCTGGCCTGCCGGCCGGATGAACACAACGAGAGTTACCAAACCGGACTTCGGTCCATTACATTGGAGGATTTCGTGACAGAGTACGTTCTGCCCGAGCTCGGCTACGACTACGCAGCACTTGAGCCGCACATTTCGGCAAAAATCATGGAGCTGCACCACAGCAAGCACCACGCTGCCTACGTTGCAGGCGCCAACAACGCCCTCAAGCAGCTCGCAGAAGCCCGCGAAACGGGTGACTTCGCCAACATCAACCGCCTCTCCAAGGACCTTGCGTTCCACACCGGCGGCCACATCAACCACTCCGTGTTCTGGAACAACATCTCCCCGGACGGCGGCGACAAGCCTGAAGGCGAACTCGCAGCCGCCATCGAGGACGCCTTCGGTTCGTTCGACGCTTTCCGTGCCCAGTTCACCGCTGCTGCACTCGGCCTGCAGGGTTCCGGCTGGGCCTTCCTGGCCTACGAGCCCATCGGTGGCAACCTGGTCATCGAGCAGCTCTACGATCAGCAGGGCAACGTCGCCGTTGGCACTACTCCGCTGCTCATGCTGGACATGTGGGAGCACGCGTTCTACCTGGACTACGTCAACGTCAAGGCTGACTACGTCAAGGCATTCTGGAACATCGCCAACTGGGCAGACGTCGCCAAGCGCTTCGAAGCAGCCCGCGCCAACGCCACGGGCCTCATTGTTCTGTAGCTGGTGAGCCCCGGTTCACGCTGATGTAACAAAAGTCACATTATCGGCGAAAAGGGACCAAATACTGAAAAGCCTGCCCCCGCAGTTGCGGGGGCAGGCTTAGTTAAACGTAAGATGGGTCACGGAAGGCGGTTAGCCTTCAGCAACGTGGCTGGTCGCCCTCCGATCTGATAATCACCTCTGCCCAATGACGTGCGGGGTCTGTTAGTTGGAAATATTGATCCGACTCACTAGGCGTGCTTGCAAGAGCACCAAGGAGATTGACACACAGTGACCACCCGTATTGGTATCAACGGCTTCGGCCGCATCGGCCGCAACTACTTCCGCGCAGCACTGGCCCAGGGCGCAGACCTTGAGATCGTCGCAGTCAACGACCTCACCAGCCCCGAGACCCTCGCCCACCTCCTGAAGTACGACTCCGTCGGTGGCCGTCTGACCCAGTCCGTGGAGGTCAAAGAAGGCAACCTGGTTGTCAACGGCGAGTCCATCACCGTGCTTGCTGAACGCGATCCCGCAAACCTTCCCTGGGCCGAGCTCGGTGTCGACATCGTTATCGAATCCACCGGTTTCTTCACCAAGGCGGCAGCTGCGCAGAAGCACATCGACGCCGGCGCCAAGAAGGTCCTGATCTCGGCACCTGCAAGCGACGAGGACATCACCATCGTCATGGGTGTCAACCACGAGCTCTACGACCCCGCGGCGCACCACATCATCTCCAACGCATCCTGCACCACCAACTGCCTTGGCCCCCTGGCAAAGGTAGTCAACGACGCCTTCGGCATCGAGCGTGGACTCATGACCACGGTTCACGCCTACACGGCAGACCAGAACCTGCAGGACGGCCCCCACAGCGATCTCCGCCGTGCCCGCGCTGCTGCCATCAACATGGTTCCTACCTCCACCGGTGCCGCCAAGGCCATCGGCCTGGTCCTGCCGGAGCTCAAGGGCAAGCTGGATGGCTACGCGATCCGCGTTCCCGTCCCCACCGGTTCGGCCACTGACCTCACGGTCACTGTTTCCCGCGAAGTTACGGTCGAGGAAGTCAACGCCGCTGTCAAGGCTGCCGCTGAGTCCGATCAGTTCGCCGGCATCCTGAGCTACACGGATGCACCCATCGTCTCCTCGGACATCGTGGGCGACCCCGCTTCCTCGATCTTCGACTCCGGCCTGACCAAGGTCATCGGCAACCAGGTCAAGGTTGTTTCCTGGTATGACAACGAGTGGGGCTACTCCAACCGCCTCGTGGACCTTACGGAGCTCGTCGCATCCAAGCTGGGCTAGGGTAGACACATGACATCTCACACCCTCAACGAACTCATCGCTGAAGGTGTCCGCGGGCGGTACATTCTGGTCAGAAGTGACCTTAATGTGCCGCTCGACGGCTCTACAGTGACCGACGACGGCCGCATCAAGGCCTCCCTCCCGGTCCTTAAGAAGCTCTCGGACGCCGGTGCCCGTGTGCTCGTAACCGCCCACCTCGGCCGCCCCAAGGGCGCTCCGGAGGAAAAGTACTCGCTGAAGCCCGCTGCAGCCCGCCTCGGCGAACTCGCGGACTTTAACGTCCAATTGGCTGCTGATACCGTTGGCGACTCCGCCAAGGAGCTGGCAGCTGCACTGCAGGATGGCGACGTACTCGTTCTCGAAAACGTGCGATTCGACCCCCGCGAGACCAGCAAGGACGACGCCGAGCGTGGCGCTTTCGCTGACGAGCTGGTTGCCTTGACTGGTGACAACGGCGCCTTCGTGGACGACGCCTTCGGCGCAGTCCACCGCAAGCACGCCAGCGTCTACGACGTCGCAACGCGCCTGCCGTCCTACCTCGGCGATCTGGTGCACACCGAAGTGGAAGTCCTGCGGAAGCTTACCGCCGACACCCAGCGGCCTTACGTCGTTGTCCTGGGCGGGTCCAAAGTCTCCGACAAGCTGGCAGTCATCGACAACCTGCTTGGCAAGGCGGACACCATCCTGGTTGGTGGCGGCATGCTGTTCACCTTCCTGGCAGCAGAAGGCCACAAGGTAGCTGGGAGCCTTCTGGAAGAGGACCAGATTCCTGTGGTGCAGGACTACCTCAAGCGCGCGGCCGACGCCGGAACTTCGTTCGTGATCCCCACGGACGTCGTCGTGGCCAGCCGTTTCGCAGCGGATGCCGAACACGAAGTTGTCCGTGCGGATGCCATTGAGGAGAGCTCCTTTGGTGCCTCCGGCATTGGCCTGGACATTGGCCCTGAATCCGCGTCCGCTTTTGCAGCGCAGATCGAAGGAGCCAAGACTGTCTTCTGGAACGGCCCCATGGGCGTCTTTGAATTCGAGGCGTTCTCCAGCGGCACCCGAGCCATCGCCCAAGCCCTGACTGACACCGTAGCCTTCACCGTGGTGGGTGGCGGCGACTCAGCCGCAGCAGTACGGACCCTAGGCTTCGAAGATTCCCAGTTTGGCCACATCTCCACCGGTGGCGGCGCCAGCCTGGAATACCTCGAAGGCAAGGAACTTCCCGGCCTCAGCGTCCTGGACCGCTAAACAGCAATCCAGCCGGCAGGACGCCCACGCGTCCTGCCGGCTGTTCCATATATCAACGCATTCTTGGAGTTCATGTGACTACCTCTGCCAACGGCAACTTTGTCCGAAAGCCCTTCATCGCAGGCAACTGGAAGATGAACATGGACCACGTCCAGGGCATCACCCTGCTACAGAAGCTTGCCTGGACCCTCTCGGACGCTAAGCATGATTACAACCGTGTCGAGGTTGCCGTCTTCCCGCCTTTCACTGATCTCCGCGGCGTACAGACGCTTGTCCAGGGCGACGAACTTGACGTCGTTTATGGCGGCCAGGACCTGTCCCAGTTTGACTCCGGAGCATTTACCGGCGACATCTCCGGTCAGTTCCTCAGCAAATTGGGCTGCGCCTACGTCCTGGTGGGGCACAGCGAACGCCGCACCATCCACAACGAATCCGATGACGTCCTGAACGCCAAGGTCAAAGCCGCGTTCCGTCACGGTGTCACACCGGTCCTCTGTGTCGGTGAAGGCCTCGAGATCCGTCAAGCGGGAACGCACGTGGAGCACACGCTGGCCCAGTTGCGGGCCGGCGTCGAAGGTCTCACGCCGGAGCAGGCCGCTGAGCTCGTGGTCGCCTATGAGCCCGTGTGGGCTATCGGAACCGGTGAAGTTGCAGGTCCGGAAGATGCGCAGGAAATGTGTGCCGCCATCCGCGCCGAACTTGCAAAGCTCTTCGACGAAGGCGTCGCTGAAAAGACGCGCCTTCTGTATGGAGGTTCCGTCAAGGCAAACAACGCTGCCGCGATCATGGCGGAAAACGATGTTGATGGCCTGCTTGTGGGTGGCGCCAGCCTGGACCCCGCCGAGTTTGCTAACATTGTCAGGTTCGAGAGCCACCTCGTCACGGACTAGTCCGGCTCCCGATTTCCGCTTCTTCGAAAGGCCGTCGTGGACGTTCTTCATGTCATTCTGCAGATCCTGCTGGGCGTTACCAGCCTTCTGCTGACGCTGCTCATTCTTCTCCACAAGGGACGTGGAGGCGGTTTGTCCGACATGTTCGGTGGAGGAATGAGTTCCGGATTGAGCTCGTCCGGCGTCGCTGAGCGGAACCTGAACCGCTTCACCATCATTCTTGGCGTCACGTGGGGAGTTGTCATCATCGGCCTGGGCCTGATCATGCGCTTCACTTCGGGTGGCGATTCCTAGGCATTCGCGAGGGAGGCTCCTTCGCTTTGGAGCCTCCCCAACACTTCTGAATCAATCGGCACCAAACACTAGTGCCGCCGTCGTACCCCTCGCATTAGACTGGGCCTGTCGGCCGTAAGGCCTACGGGCCGTGACGGCCAACCACCGAGTCGCTAGGGGTTCGAAAATGGTTCATGGCACGCCTGGTTACCGGGGCACCCGCGTTGGTGTAGCACTGGGATCTGCTCCGAGAAATCAAAGCGACCACGGCGATGGAGAACAACTGCCGCGTATTCGTGTCCCCTATTGGTGCGCCAAGGGACACGAGACGCGGCTTGTTTTTCTTAAACTGCCGGACGAACAAATACCCAGGAATTGGGACTGTCCCAAGTGCGGCCTCCCCGCGTCGAGAGATCCAGGCCAGGTTCCGGAAACCCGGCCGGAAGACGAGCTCTTCAAGTCCCACCTGGATTACGTTAAAGAACGACGCTCCAGCCAAGACGCAGAAATTGTCCTGGCTGGAGCGTTGGAGCGGTTACGCGCCCGCGGGGTCCTTCCGGACCAACTGCTGGGGGACACGTGACGCAGCGTTTTCGTCGATGAGCCAAAGAGTCCTGGAGCGCCCAACAGGTCCGGCTGCGGGGACCTGAACGGGGTTGGCACCTGCCAAGGCAAGGCCCACGGCGCCGGCCTTGTCTTCACCCGCTACCACCATCCAGATCTCCTGCGCCGTATTGATGGCGGGCAGGGTCAAGGAAACGCGCGACGGCGGTGGCTTGGGTGAGTTTTCGACGCCGACCACTGTGCGGTTCTTCTCCCTGATGGCTGCCTGCTCCGGGAAGAGGGAAGCTACATGGGCGTCGGGACCTACACCGAGTAGGAGTACGTCGAAGCGAGGCAACACTCCAGGGTTCTCCGGCCGGTCATCTGACATGTCAGCGGCATGCTCTGCCTCTGCTGCTGCCTTGAGCTCTTCAGCGTAGGCTGCAGCGGCTTCCTCCGCGGTGGCGAACTGGTCTGCCGAACCCGGCTCGTGGACCCGGGCAGGGTCAACTGGAAGGTGTGCTAGCAGGGCCTGGTACGCCTGTCGGGTATTGCGGTCGTCACTGTCTGCCGCAACAAAGCGCTCATCACCCCACCAGAAGTTCACCTTCGACCAGTCGACAGCTGGTGCCGCCGCAGAGTCTGCCACCGCCTTCAGGGTTCCAATCCCGACAGTTCCTCCTGTCAGGACTACCGTGGCCTCGCCGTGCTTGTCCTGGACATCCACAAGCTTGGTGATAAGGCGGGCCGCAATGGCTGCCATGAGCACCTTGGAATCGGGGTGGATGCTTACTCTGGGCTCAGCGTGCACTGGTCTGGACTCTCCTCTGACTGGTTAATGGCAGTCCCATCGTAATCACTTCTCCGAAGACTTCGTCGGGGTCGAGCCGGCGGAGTTCCTCGGCGAGGCAGTCCTTGAGGCTGCGCCGGGGGAGCGTGATGCGCTGTGCGGGCTGCCCCGGCTGCGTCAGTTCAGCCACGGACAGACCGGGGCGGAAGAGCTGGACGTCGCCGCTGGCGCGGGTCAGGCGGACGCGCCGGATGCCAGTGCCGGCAGGGTCTGCAACGATCGTCACGGGCGCCTGGAGGGCCAAGCTCAGCCATGCTGCAAGGAGCAGTGTACTGGGAGAGTCCGAGGCACCTTCAACAGCGACGGCGGAGACGGGGTCACCATCAACTTGGTCGAACACAGCGGCAAGCTGCATGCGCCAGTTCGTCAATCGGGTCCAAGCGAGGTCGGTGTCGCCCGCTTTGTAGGTCTGGCGAATGTTCTCCAGTGCCTGGGCGGGATCGGGCTCGTTCGCGGAGTCGGTGATGCGGCGGTGGGCGATGCGGCCAATGGACGTCTCGCATGCGCTTTCGGGTGCTCCGTGCGGCCACCAAGCCACGATCGGAGCGTCCGGGAGCAGGAGCCCTGACACGAGGGACTCGCTTTCGTGGGCCATATGGCCGAAGCCACGCAGCACGATGACTTCGGATGCACCGGCATCGCCGCCGACGCGGATCTGCGCGTCCAGGCGGTCCGGAGCCTCTGCCCCGGCGTCGGCAAGCACGATAATGCGGCAGGGGTGTTCGCGGCTGGCCTCGTTGGCTGCCTCGATGGCGTCTTCTTCCTGGCCGGACTTGGTGACAACCACCAAAGTAAGCACTCGGCCCAACGCGATCACGCCACCCTGTTCACGCAAGGCCATGATCTTCTTGGAGATCTTGGAGGTGGTTGTGTCAGGAAGATCTACGATCATGGCCTTCTCCAGGTTCGTCCATCGCGGGCAAGGAGTTCATCGGCCGAAGCCGGCCCCCAGCTACCGGGTGCGTAGGGTTGCGGTTGTTCTTCCAGGCCCGCCCAGTACTCTTCGAACGGGTCAAGGATCTTCCAGGACAGCTCGACTTCCTGGTGGCGCGGGAAGAGCGGCGGTTCACCCAGGAGTACGTCCAGGATGAGGCGTTCGTAGGCTTCGGGGCTGGACTCGGTGAACGAGTGGCCATAGCCAAAGTCCATCGTGACGTCGCGGACTTCCATTTGCGTGCCCGGGACCTTGGACCCAAAGCGGATGGTGGCGCCTTCATCGGGCTGTACGCGGATCACCACGGCGTTCTGGCCGAAGTCATCATCGTTGTGGTCCCGGAACAACAGGTTGGGTGCACGCTTGAACACAACCGCGATTTCGGTCACGCGGCGGCCCAGACGCTTGCCGGCCCGCAGGTAGAACGGAACACCGTTCCAGCGGCGGGTGTTGATGTCCACGCGGATCGCGGCATAAGTTTCAGTCTTTGAATCGGCCGGGATGCCGTCCTCATCCAGGTAACCCAGCACTTCCTCGCCGCCCTGCCAGCCGCCGGTGAATTGCCCCCGGGCGGAATGCGTGGACAAGTCATCGGGCAGCTTGACGGCCGCGAGGACCTTTTCCTTCTCGGCGCGCAGGTCATCGGCGTTGAAGGAAATAGGCTCTTCCATTGCCGTCAACGCAAGGAGCTGCAGCAGGTGGTTCTGAATCACGTCGCGGGCCGCACCGACGCCGTCGTAGTAACCTGCACGGCCACCGGTGCCGATGTCCTCGGCCATGGTGATCTGGACGTGGTCAACGTAGTTGGCGTTCCAGAGAGGCTCGAACAACTGGTTTGCGAAGCGCAGCGCCAGGATGTTCTGCACAGTCTCCTTGCCCAGGTAATGGTCGATCCTGAATACCGCATCCTGCGGGAACACGGACTCCACGATGTCGTTGAGCTGACGGGCAGACTCGAGGTCGTGGCCGAACGGTTTCTCGATGACCACCCGGCGCCACTGCCCCGGCTTCGCCTGCGCCAGACCGTGCTTGGACAGCTGGCGACAGACCTGCTCGAACGCTTTGGGCGGGATGGAGAGGTAGAAACCGTGGTTGCCGCGCGTGCCCCGGGTCTCGTCCAGTTCGTCAAGGACGTCGCCGAGACGCTCGAAGGCGTCGTCGTCGTCGAAGTCGCCCTGCACGAACCGGATTCCGGAAGCCAGCTGTTCCCACACAGCTTCATCGAAATTGGTCCGGGCGTTGGCCTTGACGTTCTCTTTGACCTCGGCTGCGAAGTCGGCGTCGTCCCACTCACGCCGGCCGAAGCCCACCAGGGCGAAGCTCGGCGGCAGCAGGCCACGGTTCGCCAGGTCATAGACCGCGGGCATGAGTTTCTTACGGGCGAGGTCGCCGGTGACTCCGAAGAACACCAACGATGACGGCCCGGCGATGCGGTTCAGGCGCCGGTCCCGCGGATCCCGCAAGGGATTCCGCAGGCCGGCGATCTTCCTGCCGTTTTCAGTTTCTGGCATGTTTGGTTTTGTGCCTTAGCTTTCGAGTGCGCTGGCCTGGCCGGCCAGTGCAGCGACGACTTCCTGGAGCTGGGCCACGCCGGCAGCACGCTCGGTGAGGTGCAGGCGCAACACGGGACGCCCATGGCCTTCCAGGACCTGGGCATCGCCCGAGGCCTGTGCAGCAATGAGCTCCCCGAAGGTGAAGGGGCGGTCAGGGATCTCGAGATCCAAGGAGGATGCTGCCGTGATCTGAAGGAACACTCCGATAGCCGGACCGCCCTTGTGGAACTGGCCTGTGGAATGCAGGAAGCGCGGGCCCCATCCGAAAGTTACCGGACGGCCGGAGACTGCGGCGAGTTCGTCGCGGATGCCTTCAAGAGGTGCGTGGGAGATGCGGTCGAGGTAGGCCTGGACACTGAGGTAGCCATCCGTGCCGAGCTGGGCCAGAAGGGCCTGCACGGCTTCGGATGCAGTGCTGGCATTGCCCAGCCAGTCGCCGCCTCGAACTTCCACAGCGCCGTCGGTGAAGGCCGCTGGCGTGGGTTCAGGGCGGGCATCCAGCAGTCCGCGCGCGGCCACCTTGGCAGCCTCGACGTCGGGCTGGTCAAACGGGTTAATGCCCAGGAGGCGTCCTGCTACAGCGGTCGCGAATTCCCAGAGGAACATCTGGGAAGCAAGGCCACCTGCGATGGCAACTTCGTTTTCGCGAAGTTCGACGTCGGCGTCCGCACTTACCAGCCGAACCACCAGGACATCCTCGGCCCCGTTGAGGGCCTCGGGGGAATCCGGTCCTGCTACAACAGGCAACACACCTGTGCCGAGCTTGCCCGTGGATTCAGCGATGAGCTGCTCGGCCCAATCGGCGAAGCCGACGATGCCGGAACCATCCTCGGCAATAACGATCTTGTTGCGCAGCGGGTTGGTACCGCCGAGGGCAATGCCCAAAGCCAAGCCAATGTTGTCTTCGGAATCCTCATTAAGGATCTCGGCGGCCTCCTCTGCCTCGTCCAGGAAAGCCTGGATGTCGACGCCGGCCAGGCCGCAAGGGACCAGACCGAACGCGGTGAGGGCAGAGAACCGGCCCCCGACGTTGGGATCGGCGTTGAAGACGGCGCGGTAGCCTGCTTCGCGGGAAGCCTTGTCCAGCGGCGATCCCGGGTCGGTGACGATGATGATGCGGCTCTTGGCGTCGATGCCGGCGTCGTTGAACGCTTTCTCGAACACCCTGCGCTGGGAATCTGTCTCAACCGTCGAACCCGATTTGGAGGAGACGACAATTGCGGTCTCGGCCAGCCGGTCCGTCAAAGCAGCGCTTACCTGCTCAGGGTCTGTGCTGTCCAGCACAGTCAGCTCGACGCCGGCGGTGCCGGCGATGACCTCGGGAGCCAAAGAGGAGCCACCCATGCCACAAAGGACAATGCGGGAGACGCCCTCGGCGCGGAGAGCATCACGAAGTTCGAGAATGCCGTCCACCAAAGGTTGCGATACGGCGGCAGCCTCAACCCAGCCCAGACGGATGGCCGATTCGGACTCCGCTTCAGGACCCCACAGTGTGTGGTCCTTGGCGAAAATCCTCGTGGCGACGTGGTCGTCTACAAGGCTGGAGATGTTCTGGGCGATGGCCTGCTGCGCGGCACCGCTGGCGTCGTAGCTGATTGTGCTCATTGTGGGTTAGGAAGCCTTCCGTGCGGTGGCGAGGGCGCCTTCGACGTCGGCCAGGAGTTCCTTCCAGCTGGCCACGAACTTCTCGAGGCCTTCGGACTCGAGCAGCGCTACGACGTCATTGTAGGAAACACCGAGTGCCTCCAGGGCGTTGAGGGTCTCGTTGGCGTCTTCGTACGTGCCGGTGATGGTGTCGCCGGTGACCACGCCGTGGTCAAACGTAGCGTCAAGCGTCTTCTCCGGCATGGTGTTGACCACGCCGGCAGCGACGAGTTCCGTCACGTACAGGGTGTCAGGGTAGGCCGGGTCCTTGACGCCAGTGGACGCCCACAGCGGACGCTGGGGGAGGGCGCCGGCTTCGGACAGCACGGCCCAGCGCTCGGTGGAGAACAGCTCTTCGTAGACCTGGTAGGCCAGGCGTGCATTAGCGACGCCAGCCTTGCCCTTGAGCGCCTTGGCTTCATCGGTGCCGATGGCGTTCAGGCGCTTGTCGATCTCGGAGTCCACGCGGGAGACGAAGAACGAAGCCACGGAGTGGATCTTGGAGAGGTCGTGGCCGTTGTCCTTGGCCTGCTCCAGGCCGGACTGGAAGGCGTTGATGACGGCGCGGTACCGCTCCAGGGAGAAGATCAGGGTCACGTTGACGCTGATGCCCTCGGCCAGGGTTGCCGTGATGGCCTCCAGGCCTTCCAGGGTTGCCGGGATCTTGATGTGGACGTTGTCCTTGTTGACCTTGCCGTAAAGGTGCTTGGCCTCAGCAATGGTGGCCTCGGTGTCCCAAGCAAGGCGGGGATCCACCTCGATGGACACGCGGCCGTCCACACCGTTGGTGGCCGCAGCGATCGGTGCGAAAAGATCGCAGGCATCGGCGACATCGGTGGTGGTGATCTCGAAGATGGTCTCTTCGACGCTGGCACCGGCTGCGGCCTGGGCGGCGATCGTGGCGTCATAGTCCGTGCCGGTGGTGATGGCGGCGTGGAAGATGGACGGGTTGGTGGTCACACCGACGACGTTCTTTTCGTCGATGAGCTTCTGCAGCGTGCCCGTCTCCAGGCGGTTGCGGGAAAGGTCATCGAGCCAGATGGAAACGCCGGCGTCGGAGAGCTGCTGCGTGGGGGTGCTGGTCATTGTTTTCTCCTTGATAGAGGTATCAGGCGCTCAGGCCTGCGAGGGAGTCTTTTGCGGCGGCGGCAACGGCTTCGGCCGTGATGCCGAATTCCTGGAACAACCGCTTGTAGTCTGCCGAGGCACCGAAGTGCTCAAGGGAGACCGAACGGCCGGCGTCACCGACGAATTCCTTCCAGCCCAGTGCAAGGCCGGCTTCGACGGAAACGCGTGCCTTCACATCCGTGGGGAGCACGGACTCGCGGTAGGCCTCGTCCTGTTTGTTGAACCATTCCACGCACGGCATGGAAACAACGCGGGTGGCGATGCCTTCAGCCTGGAGTGCTTCGCGGGCTGCAACAGCGAGCTGGACCTCGGAGCCGGTGCCGATCAGGATGACCTGGGCGTCAACGGTTTCGCCGTCCTTGGAAGCCTCGGCCAGGACGTAACCGCCCTTGGCCACACCAGCGGTGGAACCAAAGGTGTCGCCCGCTGCAGTGCCTTCGCCGCGGGCGTAGGTGGGGATGTTCTGTCGGGTCAGCACAATGCCGGCAGGGTTCTCGTGGTTCTCCAACATGGCCTTCCATGCCGCGGAGACCTCGTTGGCGTCGCCGGGGCGGACCACGTCCAAGCCGGGGATGGCGCGCAGGGATGCGAGCTGTTCCACCGGCTGGTGCGTGGGTCCGTCTTCGCCGAGGCCGATGGAGTCGTGCGTCCACACGTACAGGGACGGAACGCCCATCAGGGCACCCAGGCGGATGGCCGGGCGCTGGTAGTCGGAGAAGATCAGGAACGTGCCCGAGAAAGCACGGGTGCGGCCGTGCAGGGAGATGCCGTTCACGATCGAGGCGGCTGCGTGCTCGCGGATACCGAAGTGCAGAACGCGGCCGTAGGGGTTGCCCTTCCAGGCTTCGGTGGAACGCGAGGCCGGAATGAACGAGGGCGAGCCTTCGATGGTGGTGTTGTTGGACTCGGCGAGGTCGGCGGAACCGCCCCAGAGCTCCGGCAGGACGGGTCCGATGGCGTTGAGGACCTTGCCCGAGGCCGCACGGGTGGAAACGTCCTTGCCGGCTTCGAATACGGGGAGAGCGGCGTCGATGCCGACGGGAAGCTTCTTGGCTTCGACACGCTCAAGCAGGGCAGCGGCGTCCGGGTTGGCGGACTGCCAGGCCTCGAACGAGCTCTGCCATGCGGCGCGGGACTCGGCGCCGCGGTCAAGGACCTTGCGGGCGTGCGCCAGGACCTCTTCGTCAACGTCGAAGGACTTGGCCGGGTCGAAACCGAGCACGGTCTTCAGTGCGGCAACTTCCTCGGCACCCAGGGCAGAACCGTGGATCTTGCCGGTGTTCTGCTTCTTCGGGGCCGGGTAGCCAATGATGGTGCGCAGCGAAATGATCGACGGCTTGTTCGTCTCTGCCTTCGCTGCGAGGAGTGCGGAGTAGAGCTCCTGGACGTCTTCGACGTAGTCGCCGGTCTTGGTCCAGTCAACGCGCTGGGTGTGCCAGCCGTAAGCCTCGTAGCGCTTCAGGACATCCTCGGTGAAAGCGATGTCGGTGTCGTCCTCGATGGAGATGTGGTTCTCGTCGTAGATCACCACGAGGTTGCCCAGTTCCTGGTGGCCTGCCAACGAGGACGCCTCGGACGTCACGCCTTCCTGCAGGTCGCCGTCGGAAGCGATAACCCAGATCGTGTGGTCGAACGGCGACTCGCCGGCGGGAGCATCGGCGTCGAACAGGCCGCGCTGGCGACGCTGGGAGTAAGCGAAACCGACAGCCGACGCAAGACCCTGGCCCAGCGGGCCGGTGGTGATTTCCACGCCGGCGGTGTGCTTGTACTCGGGGTGGCCCGGAGTCAGCGAACCCCAGGTACGCAGAGCCTCAAGATCCTTCAGTTCCAGGCCGTATCCGGAGAGGAACAGCTGAATGTAGAGGGTCAATGAGGTGTGTCCCGGGGACAGGACAAACCGGTCACGGCCAATCCAGTCAGGGTTCTTCGGGTCATGGCGCATCAGCTTCTGGAACAGCAGGTACGCTGCCGGTGCCAAGCTCATTGCCGTGCCGGGGTGGCCATTTCCAACCTTCTCCACGGCGTCGGCGGCCAACACGCGGACGGTGTCAACAGCCTTCTGGTCCAGATCGGTCCATGACAGTTCTTGCTCTTCCAAATGTGGCACGAAAACCGAGCCCCTCTCTGTGCTGACGGCAGGCGGAAGGACACGGCGCGCAGGAAGCACAGGATGGCGCCCGCTGCAATGTGTCTACCAGCCGTTCACCATTGAAACGTTGATCCTTCATCCAGACGCACGGATTTCCGAGAATACGGTTTCCCGGATTGTCAACGTGTGCTGATCTGCTCAACAGCTTAGCCCCAAACGTGTCGTGAGACTCAGGGAATCCCACTAACTGGACAGAATTTCCCTTATATGAATCACGATGGCGCCGCGCGGAAGTGATCTTTCCGAAACATTGGCGTATTTTGCGGACATGGGCGTACTTCCAGCCACGGTATGATATTTGGAGGCCACCAGCGGTTCATGCGCCCGCGGTTCCATGTCAGAAACCCGGACGGCTGCCGCTGCGAGAACCCCAGAGCATAGAACAGAGTGACTGCCGCCGTGAGCACAACTGATACGCCCCTCAACGCGTCCCCGGCCCGGGGAAACATCGGAATCTCCCGTAAGTTCAAGGCGTATCTGGCTCTGACCAAGCCCCGTGTGATCGAACTGCTCCTGGTTAGTACCCTCCCCACCATGATTTTTGCCCAGCGGGGCTTCCCGTCCATCGGGCTGATTCTGGCAACACTCGTGGGTGGTGCTTTCGCCGCAGGCAGCGCCGGCGTGTTCAATTGCTACATCGACCGCGACATCGACAAATTGATGCACCGCACCGAAAAGCGTCCCCTTGTTACCGGGGAAGTCACCCCGCGCGAAGCCATTGTGTTCGCCTGGATCCTCGGCGCGGCTTCGATCGCGATCCTCTGGTTCGGGGCGAATCCGCTGTCCGCGTGGCTGGGGTTGGGTGCAATCGTCTTCTACGTGGTCATCTACACCATGATCCTCAAGCGCCGCACCGCACAGAACATCGTCTGGGGCGGCGCCGCCGGCTGCTTCCCAGTGCTCATCGCCTGGGCCGCGGTCACCAATACTGTCGAGTGGCCCGCCGTCGTTCTCTTCATGGTCATTTTCCTGTGGACACCCCCGCACTACTGGCCGCTGTCCATGCGCTACGGCGAGGATTACCGCAACGCCAAGGTGCCCATGCTTGGCGCAATTGCCGGGGCAAAGGTCGTCTCTGTCCAGGTGGTCCTGTACGCCTGGGCCATGGTTGCCTGCTCGCTCCTGATGATTCCCGTGGGCGGTGCCGGCTGGGTCTACTCAATCGCCGCCGTCGCTGCCGGTGCATGGTTCCTCTATGAGAGCCACGCACTCTACAAGCGCGCACAAGGTGGCGACGTCTCCAACAAGGGCGCCATGAAGGTCTTCCACGGCTCCATCAGCTACCTGACGCTACTGTTCATCGCGTTGGCCGTGGACCCGTTCATCGGATCACCGATCATCGGCGGCTAGGCCGCAACGCAAGTTGCCCAACCAAAAGGCACGACGCCGGCACTCACCCCCGAGTGCCGGCGTCGTGCCTTTCGTCTCCCACCAGCGATGCTCTCTCACTTCCAGCCCCATTTGGCCGGTTGTTCTCTCACATCCCACCGATCCGAAGCGGATGCTCCCAATGGACGTTCGACGTCCGCAGGATCCGAGAGAGCAACCGGGCCAGGGCTGCAGGATCTGAGAGAGCAACCGGGCTAGGGCTGCAGGATCTGAGAGAGCAACCGGGCCAGGGCTGCAGGATCTGAGAGAGCGTAGTGGGGGTTGCTACTTGGCCGGGCTGTATTTAGCGGTGTCGGCCGCGTTGGTGGATGCGCTCATCAGCAGGGCTGCTCCAAGCATGTGCGCACCCACGAGAAGTGCGGGAATTCCGTTGTAGTACTGCGTGAACCCGATGATGGCCTGGAGCACTGTGACACCCAGCAGCAACCATGCAGCGGTGCGGAACGGTCCACCTATCTTGTGGCGGATCACCAAGTAGACGGCAAACAATGTTCCCGCGGTGATGAGGTAGGCCGGCACGGCGTGAATGTGTGAAAAGAGGTCCCAATCGAGGTCGTTTCGGGGAGCATCGGCGTCGCCGGCGTGCGGACCTGCGCCGGTCACAACCACGCCCAGCATGACCGCGATGGCGGAGAATACAGCAACGGCCATCATGACGGGCCGGACAATCGCGGGAAGCGCGGGCAGGGACCGGTCCATGAAGCGTCCAGTGCGTCCGTAAGCACGGTTGACGAGCAAGGTGGCGAAGACCACGAGGGCCATTGACACCAGGAAGTGAAGCCCGACGACCCAGGGGTTCAGGCCGGAGAGAACTGTTACGCCGCCGATGACAGCCTGGGCGGGGATGCTCGCCAAGAGGCCAAGTGCCAGAAGGAAGAGATCGCGGCGTTCCCTGCGCAGGTTCCACAAGTACACCAGCATGAGCGCGGCAACCGCGGCCAAGGCGAAAGTCAGCATTCTGTTGCCGAACTCGATGAAGCCGTGGATACCCATCTCGGGCGTATTCACCAATGAGTCGCTGGTGCAACGCGGCCAAGTCGGGCACCCAAGTCCGGAGGCGGTTAGGCGGACCGCGCCGCCAGTGACCACGAGGACCGTCTGCCCAATGAGCGAGAGCACTGCGAGTCGGCGGATGGTGCGGTTGACCTCCGTTGGCAGCTTGGAGGTGAACCGCTGAACAGTTTTCGGAAGGCGGGATGCCGTACTCACAGTTTTCTCAATTCTCAGTTCTGCTTGGTTGGTCAGTTCCACTTGAACCAGCGGATGGCTGCGGCGCCGGCAAGCACGGTCCACAGCAGGAGGACCATTACGGCCGGGAGGGGGACGACGCCCAACAGGAAAGCATCCCTCAACGCCTGTCCCAGTGCACCGGATGGAAGGAAGTGCACGATCCCCTGAGCCAAAGCGGGGAGCCGTTCTGCCGGAACGACGATGCCGCCCAGTGCTCCCAGCAGGATCCATAGCAGGTTGGTGATGGCAAGGGTGGCTTCGGGCCGCACAGTTCCTGCCACCAGCAAGCCCAAGGCCGTAAACGCGGCTGCTCCGAGAATCAGCAGGCCTATGCCCGGGAGCCAGGCCTCTGGCCGTGGCTGCCAGCCCAGCAGTCCAGCGACGGCGGCCACCACCAGTACCTGCAGGAACAGCACCACGAGCACCGCCAGGACCTTGCCCGCAATCAGCCCACCGCGCCCCAGGGGAGTAGTGGACAGGAACCGCAGGACTCCGTAGCGGCGGTCAAATCCTGTGGCTATGCCTTGCCCCGTAAAGGCTGTGGACATGGCGCATAGGGCGAGGATTCCAGGCGTGGCGACGTCTATACGGGAGCCGCCAAGGCCATCCAATAAGGGCGTAACGGTCAAGCCGGCCATGGCCAGCAACGGCAGGACGATTGCGAGAATCAATTGCTCGCCGTTGCGGAGCATCGTTATGGTCTCGTAACGGCCCTGCTGCAGAATACGGCGGGGCAGGGAAGCAGGTCCGGCGTTTGGGGACAGTAGTTTGCTCATCGGAGGTCCCTTCCGGAGATGTCCAGGAAAACGTCTTCGAGGCTGCGCGCCTCGAGTCTCAGTGACGCTGGCATGATTTCGCGTTCCGCCCACCAAGCGGTCAAGGCGGCAAGATCGGCGGGCCCCAGGGCACCTGTGATGGAGTAGCTGCCAGGACGGGTTTCAAGGACTTGCAAACCTGCGCGAAGGACGCCTTTAAACTCGAGTCCGGCCGGTGCATCGAAGAACAGGGTCCGGTCAGTAATAGCGGTGTCGGCAGAATGGTCGTGCCGTAGGAGGTCGGCGACCGTTCCCTCGGCGACGTTGTGTCCGCCGTCGATGATGTAGACGTAGTCAGCCAGGCGTTCGGCGTCGTCCATCAAATGCGTCGTGAGGATGATGCCCATGCCGGCGTCGCGGAGTTCAGCAATGAGATCGAACACCACCTGACGCGAATGCGGATCCAGTCCAGCGCTGGGCTCATCAAGGAAGAGGACTTCCGGGTTACCTACCAAGGCTGCAGCCAGGGCCACACGCTGCTTTTGGCCGCCTGACAGGCGCCGTACGCTGGTGCGGCTGAACTGGGCAATGCCCAAGCGCTCCACGAGCGCATCGACGTCCATGGGATTCCGGTACATGCCGGCAACATGACGCAAGAGGGGGACGGGACGGGCCGACGGCGGGAGGCCGCCGTCCTGGAGCATGACGCCTACGCGGGACCTCAAGTCAGCGCCAGCCGTATCCGGGTCCGCGCCCAGGAGTGAGATGCTCCCCCCGGTCCGTTTCTGCAGACCTTGTGCACACTCAAGCGTGGTGGTCTTGCCGGCGCCGTTGGCTCCAAGGAGGGCCGTAATCCGGCCTCGTTCAGCCGCCATGGACAGCCCACTGACAACCCGGAGCATTTTGCCGTCAAGGGAGGCCAGGGGGCCTACATCCTTAATGAGTCCGTCTATAGTGAGGACAGGGGAATCGGTGGATCGCACCAAAGTATTCTACGTGAAGTAGTACGGTCACACTTGGTGGGCGGCTAAGGTCAGTCTTGCCTTACTGGATGCATGAAACAAATTACGACATGATTGTGTTGTGTATTCCATGAGCAGTCCAGTTTCCATGCCCTCAAAGCGGCATGCTGCAGCAGCCGAGGCCTTCGCGCCTTTGCATGCGCTGCCTGACGCGGAAGACCGCACAAGGGACCGCGTCCTTGGCGCAGTTTTGGAGAACGGCCCCGTCAGTGCTGCTGAGCTGGGCGATCTTCTTGGCTTCACGCCTGCAGCGGTTCGCCGCCACCTGGATCACCTGGAGCGGAGCGGCGTGATCGAAGTCAAGCGCGTCGCCAAGGCAGGAGCCGGCGCCGGACGCCCTGCGCGCCGCTATGTCCTGAGTTCACAAGGCCAATCGAAGCTTGGCGATGACTACCTGAACATCGCCAGTTCCGCGCTCCGGCGACTCCAGGAGATTGCCGGCGAGGATGCAGTCCGCGAATATGCGGAGGAGCGCTTCTCTGAAATGGAGCGTCGATACGCACCGGAAGTCGCGGCTGCCGGGCAGGACATCACCGCCCGCGCCTTGGCCTTGTCCAAGGCCCTGAGCCGTGACGGTTACGTTGCCTCTGCCCATTCCATTGAGGCCAAAGCCCCTCTGCCCGCAGAGTTTTCCAGTGTCCAGCTGTGCCAGGGACATTGCCCCATCCAACAACTCGCAGCGGAATTCCCGGTCTTTTGCGACAGCGAGACCAAGGTCTTTTCCCGCTTGGTGGGCGTCGATGTCCGGCGTCTTTCAACCCTGGCGCAAGGCGGGCACGTCTGCACCACCCACATACCTACCGGGCGACCAGCTGCCACGGTGCCTCACAGCACCGCAGTGCAGTCCGGGAACCCGTACCAGGAATCAAACAACCAGCAAGAAAGGCCGTGATGACGGACCAACTAGCAGAGAAAGCGGTAGCTGACGGCACTGTGATCTCGGAGATTCTGGAGAAGAATCCCGAACTGCACGGTATCGGAAACTACGAGTACGGCTGGGCCGACAAGAACGACGTAGGCGCGAACGCCCGTCGTGGCCTCGACGAGGAGGTTGTCCGCGACATCTCCTCGAAGAAGAACGAGCCCGAATGGATGCTCGATCTGCGGCTCAAGGGCCTGAAGTACTTCGACCGTAAGCCCATGCCAACCTGGGGCGCAGACCTCTCGGGCATCGACTTCGACAACATCAAGTACTTCGTGCGTTCCACCGAGAAGCAGGCGGCAACGTGGGAAGACCTTCCCGAGGACATCCGCAATACGTACGAGAAGCTCGGCATTCCCGAAGCTGAGCGCAGCCGCCTCGTCTCCGGCGTGGCAGCCCAGTACGAGTCCGAGGTTGTCTACCACCAGATCCGCGAAGACCTGGAAGCCCAGGGCGTTATCTTCCTGGACACGGACACCGCTCTGCGGGAACACCCGGAAATCTTCCAGGAATACTTCGGCACCATCATTCCCGTCGGCGACAACAAGTTTGCCTCGTTGAACACAGCGGTATGGTCCGGTGGATCGTTCGTGTACGTGCCCAAGGGCGTGCACGTGGATATCCCGCTCCAGGCTTACTTCCGTATCAACACGGAGAACATGGGCCAGTTCGAGCGCACCCTGATCATCGCCGATGAGGACTCCTACGTTCACTACATCGAAGGTTGCACGGCTCCGATCTACACTTCGGACTCCCTGCACTCCGCCGTTGTGGAGATCATCGTGAAGAAGGGCGCCCGCGTCCGCTACACGACCATCCAGAACTGGTCCAACAACGTGTACAACCTGGTCACCAAGCGTGCCATCTGCGAAGAGGGCGCCACCATGGAATGGATCGATGGCAACATCGGCTCCAAGGTGACCATGAAGTACCCGGCCGTTTACCTGGTGGGCGAACACGCCAAGGGTGAAACCCTGTCCATCGCCTTTGCCGGCGAGGGCCAGCACCAGGACACGGGCTCCAAGATGGTGCACATCGCACCCAACACCAAGAGCTCCATTATTTCAAAGTCGGTTGCCCGCGGCGGAGGCCGTGCGGCTTACCGCGGCTTGGTCCAGGTCCGCGAAGGTGCAAAGCACTCGGCCAACACGGTCCGTTGCGATGCCCTCCTGGTAGACACCATTTCCCGTTCGGACACGTACCCGTACATCGACATCCGCGAGGATGACGTTGTCATGGGCCACGAGGCCACCGTTTCCCGCGTCAGCGAAGAGCAGCTCTTCTATCTGATGTCCCGCGGCATGCCTGAGGACGAGGCCATGGCCATGATCGTGCGCGGCTTTATCGAGCCGATCGCCCGTGAGCTGCCCATGGAATATGCCCTTGAGCTGAACCGCTTGATTGAACTGCAGATGGAAGGGTCCGTCGGTTAACAATGACTGATATCACTACTGAAAAGGCGCGCATCGGCGCGCCCTCGGCCCAGCCGTACATCAACGGCTTCACCGAGGAAGGCGAAAACCTTTCGCCCGTCAACACAGGCACCAATGCTTCGCAGAGGCTGGAAAAGCCGTCGGAACAGCCCTCAGCTGGTCCGCTCGCCGGTGCGTCGGCCAAGAGCCACTCGCACGGTGGCGGGGTAGGCATCCCGGACAGCTCCCGGGCCGGCCGCCTCACCTCCTACAAGCTTGAGGACTTCAAGCCCCTGACGGGTCTTGAGGAAGACTGGCGGTTCACGCCCTTGAAGCGTCTGCGTGGCCTCCACACGGATGTCCTCAACGGGGCAGCTCCGGCTGTGAACGTAACGGCACCGACCGGCGTCGTGGTTGAAACTGTTGGCCGCGACGACGCCCGGATCGGCCAGGCAGGCATTCCGGAAGACCGTGTGTCCGCCAACGGCTGGGAGAACTTCTCCGAAGCCACTGTCGTGACGGTTCCTGCGGAACTGCAGGCTGAGAGTGAAGTTTCCGTCCTGATCACAGGTGCTGGCGAAGAAGCATCCGCCCAGCACATCGTGATCGTGGCTGAGCGCTTCTCCAAGGCTGTTGTTGTCCTGGACCACCACGGCACCGCGGTGGTTTCCGAGAATGTCGAAATCATCGTTGAAGACGGCGCCGAACTGACCGTCGTGTCCTTGCAGGAATGGGACGACAAAGCAGTTCACGCTTCATCACAGCAGGCCAAGATCGGTCGCGACGCCAAGTTCAAGCACATCGTCGTCAGCCTGGGCGGGGACCTGGTCCGCGTCACGCCGTCCACGCGCTTCACCGCACCTGGTGCCGACGTCGAAATGTTCGGCCTGTACTTCGCCGACGCCGGACAGCACCTTGAGCAGCGCCTGTTCGTTGACCACGCAGTGGCCAACTGCAAGTCGCGCGTGCTGTACAAGGGCGCCCTGCAGGGCCGCAACGCCCACACCGTGTGGGTCGGCGACGTCCTGATCCGCAAGGAAGCCGAAGGCACCGACACCTACGAGGCCAACCGCAACCTGGTCCTCACCGACGGTGCGCGTGCCGACTCAGTGCCGAACCTGGAAATCGAAACCGGCCTGATCGAGGGTGCGGGCCACGCCAGCGCCACCGGCCGTTTCGATGACGAGCACCTGTTCTACCTCATGGCACGCGGCATCCCGGAGAAGGTTGCCCGCCGTCTGGTGGTGCGTGGCTTCCTCAACGAGATCATCCAGCAGATCAAGGTTCCGGCAATCGAAGATCGCCTGACCGACGCTGTTGAGCGCGAGCTCGCTGCAACAGACAACTAAGACAGGTCAGTCAGAGAATCATGAGTGAACAAACCAAGGGCGAACTGGTATGCAACGCCAATGACATTCAGGTCAAGCAGGCGCTGCGAATCCTGATTGATGACTACCCCGTAGCCATCGTGAAGGACTCGATGGGGGACATCCATGCCATCGGGGATACTTGCTCGCACGCGGATATCTCACTGTCGGAGGGCGAGATTGAAGGCTGTGCCATCGAATGTTGGGGGCATGGTTCCCAGTTCGATCTTCGCAGCGGACAGCCCCTCCAACTGCCTGCCTACGATCCCGTGCCCGTCTTTGCCGTCACCCTCGACGGCGACGACGTCTACGTGGACGTGACCAACGTTGTGAACGGCGCCTCGGTAGAGAACTACTGAGCGCCAAGTATCGCCAGACTTACGAACGAAAAAAGAAAGAAGAGCATGTCTACTCTTGAGATCAAGGACCTGCACGTCAGCATCGAGACGGAGCAGGGCACCAAGGAGATCCTGAAGGGCGTCAGCCTCACCATCAAGACCGGTGAGACCCACGCCATCATGGGCCCCAACGGATCGGGCAAGTCCACGCTGGCCTCCACCATCGCCGGCCACCCGCGCTACACCGTCACCAGCGGTACCATCACGCTGGACGGCGAAAACGTCCTCGAAATGAGCGTTGACGAGCGCGCCCGTGCAGGCGTCTTCCTCGCCATGCAGTACCCGGTAGAGGTTCCCGGCGTCACCATGACAAACTTCCTGCGTACCGCCAAGACGGCTATCGACGGCGAAGCGCCCGCCCTGCGCACGTGGACCAAGGACGTCAAGGCTGCCATGCAGCAGCTGCGCATCGACGCCGACTTCGCACAGCGCAACGTCAATGAAGGCTTCTCCGGTGGCGAGAAGAAGCGCGTTGAAATCCTGCAGCTCGAGCTCTTCAAGCCGAAGTTCGCTGTCCTGGACGAGACCGACTCCGGCCTCGACGTCGACGCCCTGAAGGTTGTTTCCGAAGGCGTCAACCGCGCACATGCAGAGGGCAAGATGGGCACGCTGCTCATCACCCACTACACCCGCATCCTGCGCTACATCAAGCCTGACTTCGTCCACGTCTTCGTAGACGGCAAGGTTGTTGAAGAGGGCGGCCCCGAGCTCGCTGACCGCCTTGAAGAAGAAGGCTACGACCGCTACGCCGCAGGCGCCGGCGTTGCCGTTGCTCCTGCCGTACAGGCCTAGTTAGGATCGTTCCATGACCGAAATCAACGCGGCGCGCACCAGCCTCGAGGACGTCGAGGAAGCGCTCAAGGACGTCATTGACCCGGAACTCGGTGTCAACGTCGTGGACTTGGGCCTCCTCTATGGCCTGAAGTACTCGGACGAGGACGGCGCACTCCTCATCGACATGACGCTGACGACTGCGGCCTGCCCGCTGACTGACGTCCTGGAAGAGCAGGTGGGCAAGTCCCTCGACGGAATCGTCGATGACTGGCGCCTCAACTGGGTATGGATGCCGCCATGGGGTCCTGAGCGGATCACCGACGACGGCAAGGACCAGATGCGGGCCCTCGGGTTCAACATCTGATCAGTAGTTTTCGCCCTCCAAGGGCAAAGAAAATGGTTCCGGGCCAATTGGCCCGGAACCATTTCTGCATTAAGTCTGCGTTAAACGCAGGTTTACGGCGTCGCCACGCCAAAGGTGTCGCACTTGTTGATATCACCAGTGGCATATCCCTGGTAGAACCACTTCTGCCGCTGTTCACTGGAACCATGCGTCCAGGACTCGGGCGAGACCCGTCCGGTTGCGGCTTTCTGGATGCGGTCATCACCGACGGCGGATGCGGCCGACAGCGCGTCCTGAAGGTCCTGCTCGGTGAGGGGATCCAGGAACGGCTTGCCGGTTGCCGGGTCTTGCTGGGTGGTTGCATGGCGAACCCAAAGTCCCGCGTAGCAATCGGCCTGCAATTCAACACGAACGGCACCGGACTGCGGCCCTTGGGGATCCTGTTGTGCTTGGTCAAGGTTGCCAAGGATGTTCTGGACGTGGTGGCCGAATTCGTGGGCCACCACATATTCCTGCGCCAGTGGTCCGCCTGATGATCCAAAGCGTGTTACGAGCTCGTCGAAGAACCCGGGATCGAAGTATGCCTTGGTGTCCGCCGGACAGTAGAAAGGTCCAACAGCCGTGGTGGCAGTGCCACATCCGGTATTGGTCCCTTGTTCGAAGATGACCGTGCCGGGCCTGGAATATTGCACGTTGTACTGGGCGAGGTATTCCGGCCAGAAAGCATTAAGGCTGTTCACAGTGCCTGTAATCCGGCAGTCGAGTCGTTTGTCCGCATCAGCACCGGTCTTGCACTCCTGCACACCACCGCTCCCACCGTCGACGGCGGGCGGCTGGCTTCCGCCGCCCGTGAGGTCCCCAAGGATGTTGGGGTTGATTCCGAAGAGGGCCAGAAGCAGCACGACGATGCCACCACCAATCCCGCCGCCTATCTTCGTCCCGCGGCCCATGCCTCCGCCGCGTCGGTCTTCTACTTGGGATGGGTCAAGCTGCGCACCGTCATTGAAACTCATACAGTCAGAATAGACGTCACCATTGGTGCCGGAGGGCGGACACTGCCGTAAAATTGCGGGGATGCCTTTCCTGGACAAAATTCAGCTCTGGGCCGATGAGCGACCCCACGACACCGCCGTCGTTGTGGGCCGCAGCCGGCTCAACTGGGCCGAGCTCCGCGACGCCGCGACGGAGCTGCTTGGCCACACGACGGCCACTACCGTGCTTGCCGAACCCAACTCCACCGGATTCGTCGCGAAGTTTGTAGCCGCAGTGGCGGGGGAGCGCCGCTGTGCCGTGCTGGACCCACAGTGGCCCGCAGCGATGGTGGAGGAAGTGACGTCCCGTATCGTCGACCCGGCCATTGCATCCGGCGTCGAACTCATTGACGGGGATCCCTCCACCACTTTCCTGATTGGGCTTACGTCGGGCACCACATCGGTGCCGAAGGCCTTCACGCGGTCCCGCCGCTCGTGGCAGGTTTCCTTCAACGCTTCGATCGAGTTCTTTGGGCTCTCACAGGACGACCGGACTTTGGCGGCGGGCCCCCTCTCCTCCAGCTTGAACCTCTACGCCCTGTCCGAGTGTCTGTATGCGGGCTCTGCGTTCCATACGCTGGAGTCCTTCGACGTCGGTGATGCGCACGCGGCCATCAGCCACGACGACATTACAAGGCTGGTCCTCACCCCGACCATGCTTCGTTTGCTCAGTGAACGGGGCCTGGCCGGAGATGTGGATGCTTCCGGAATCCGGAGCATCATCTGCGCCGGTTCCAAGCTCGACGGCCGCACGTTGGAGGCAGCTCGCCGTTGGGCTCCACATGCTGCCATCTTTGAGTATTACGGAGCCTCCGAGTTGAGCTTCGTCTCGGGCACGCGGCTGGCCGCGGGTGAACCGCTGGACGTCGGAGGTACGGGGATAGGCAGGCCGTTCCCAGGTGTGGAACTGCGAATCCTGGACGACGCTGGCCGGAACCTCCTGGACGGCGCCCATGGCAACATCAGCGTCCGCAGTGGAATGGTCAGCAACGGTTACCTTTGGGGGGACGACGGCCAGGCCCTTCGATGCCTGGACGGTTGGTACACCGTGGGGGACCAGGGCTATCTCGCCAACGGGATCCTGCACATTCTGGGACGTCGTTCGGACATGATCATCACTGCGGGCAAGAACGTCTACCCACACGAAGTGGAACTTGCCCTCGCCTCCGTTCCAGGCATCGAAGTTGCCGTGGCTGCCGGGGCCCCGGATGACATCCGCGGACAAAAGGTGATTGCCGGCGTCGTTCCTGCGTATGGTGCCGTCACGGCCACCCAACTCCGCACGGGCCTTGACGGCCTGCTCGCCCGGGACAAGTGGCCATTGCAGTACTACGTGCTTTCCGAGCTACCCATCACGGATCGGGGCAAGGTCAGCCGGATGGTGCTCCTTGACTGGATCAAGAACCATGATTCACGGGCGCAGCCCCTTGGATAGCGGCAGCCACTTGAGTAGCGGCAGCCCGTCGATTCACGACGCCGACGAGTCCCGCCAGCCGGTCATCATCGCGGCGCTGCGGACTCCAATTTGCCGCGCGAACGGGCAACTGAGGCATCTCCGCGCCCCGGACCTTCTGGCACCGGTCATCCGTTCCCTCATTGCGTCGGTGGGCGTTGATCCGGCTGGGGTGAACGACGTCATTATGGGCAATGCAGTTGGCGGTGGCGGGAACGTGGCGCGCTTTGCCGCGCTCCAAGCGGGTTTGCCCATCACGGTGCCGGGGCTCACCGTTGATCGGCAGTGTGGTTCCGGACTGGATGCCATTGCCCTTGCGGCTCGTCTGGTTGGCGCCGGCGGAGATCCCCTGTATGTGGCTGGCGGGGTGGAAAGCATCAGTACCGCTCCCTCCCGTGCCAACAGGAACGACGACGGCGGACTGGACTTTTACTCGCGGGCCACCTTTGTGCCACCCGCGTTTGGTGACCCTGACATGGGTGTTGCTGCGGAAAATGTGGCCAGCGAGTTTGGTATCAGCCGCAATCGGCAAGATGAGTTCGCACTCCGTAGCCACCAGCGGGCTCTTGAGGCCGCGGCAACGGGCAAGCTCGCCGGCGAAATCGTCCCGCTTGATGGCCGTGGCGCTATAGTCGACGCCGACGACGGCCCCAAGGCTTCGCTGCGCGCCTCCCTGATGTCGCGGTTCCCGGCAGTATTCGTCTCCGATGGAACTGTCACGGCGGCGAATTCGTGCTTCGACGCCGACGCAGCGGCCGCCGTCGTCATAACGTCCCTCAAGCGCGCCCGTGAGATGGGTGCTGCTGACGGCCTGCTGGTTTTGGGTTGTGAGACCACGGGCGTGCATCCGGAGTTGCTGGGTATCGGGGCTGCACACGCGGCGGAGCGGTTGTTGGCTCAGCACGGCGTGGCTGCCAACGATGTTGAGCTCATCGAATTCAACGAGGCCTTTGCTTCTCAGACCATCGCTTGCCTGGACCATTTGGGCATCGATCCGGCCAGAGCCAATGCAGAGGGCGGAGCGCTGGCGCTTGGCCACGGCTACGGCGCTTCTGGGGCGGTCCTGGTGACCCGGCTGCTTGCCCAGGCTCGCGGCCTATCTGCAAATTCCGGGTCAGCGCCGCTGGGCTTGGCGATGATCAGCATCGCGGGCGGCATGGGTACGGCAGCCCTGCTGCGCTATTCCCGGCTCTTGGGCTCGTCCGGCTCTCCGAGCCCGCGGGCGGCCAACGCATCGCCTGTTTGGCGGGCATAAGCGACCGTCGTGATAAAGACGGGGAGTACCAGGGCCCTGGGGTTGCGTTCCAGTCCGCGGGCCCGGGCCGCATCCCTGACGTCCGAAAAGGCGCCCGCAATAAACGGGATGCTCCTGAGCATCACGGCAATGGTTAGCGCGAAACGCTCGGGATCGGCACCCAGTCGCTGGAACGGCTTGGCGAGGGAGACAACGCCGTCCAAAAGGTCCTGAACGGGAGTGGTGGCAGTCAGCACGGAAGCTGCGACGACGCACACCAGGATGTTAAAGATGATGCGCGCAGCCGTGGGGCCACCCAACTGCCACCACTGGAACAAGCCGATCACTACGAGGATGGGCGCCACCATCCAGATGGCCCGCGCCAAACGCCGCCAACCGGCCCCGCTGAGCAGGAACAGGCCGCACATCGTGGCGAAGACCAGCAGCGACACGGCCCAGTCGACGATCAGGAAGGACGCCGTTCCGCAGGCCGCCACCACGAGGAACTTCAGCCACAGCGGGGTGCGGTGGATGACCGACTTGCCTGGCACATAGTTTGCGATCAGGAAGCCGTGGCCCCTCATGGCTGGCCCCGCCCCGGAAACTCGTGCAGCGCAGTTGCGCACAGCTCCCGGTACCGCGCAACGCCGTCGGCCGGTCCGCCGTCGAAGATGATGCGCCCTGACTCCACGACAAGGACCCGGTCCATATCCAGTGCGAGGTCGAGGTCGTGCGTGGACATGATCACTTGCTGGTCCAAGCCCGCCACCGTGCGGCGAAGGAGTTCGCGGTTGCGTAGATCAAGCAGGGTGGAAGGCTCGTCCAGGACCAGCACTTTGGGGTCGACGGCGAGGACCGCTGCCAAGGCAAGCAACTGACGCTCTCCACCGGAAAGCTCATAGATGCTCTGGTCGGCCAAGGGCAGCAGGCCAAACCTGTCAAGAACCGATTCCGCGCGTGTGGCTCGTTCGCGCGTGTTCTTGATGGTGCGGCGCAGCGAGAGCTCAACGTCCTCCCGGCCGGTGGGCATCACCAATTGCGACAAAGGATCGGTGAAGACGAACCCGACGTTCGCACGAACCCGGCGGACAGCCTTGACCGTGTCATCGCCGTGGACGTCGACAGTTCCGTCGCTGGGCTCCACCAAGCCGTTCAACAGCCGCAACAGTGTGGACTTTCCGGAACCGTTGGCACCGATGACGCCGATGCGACGCTCCGTGAGGCTCAAGGAGACGTCGTGCAGCAGGGTCTTGGGTGTGTTGCTGCCATCTATGGCTACACGAACCGAGACCCTGCTGAAGTGGATGGAATTCATAGAGTGATTGTGTCTGACTTTGCCTGGCGCAGGCTATTTGACCTTGCGGACCAGGACGTCCGGGAAGGCTTTGTGGATAGCTACGGCAATGATCACGGCCAGGATGTTCTTAAGAATGTCTCCGGGGTAGAACGCGAGGTCGGCAATGAAGGCTTTGGTGAAGTCCAGCTTGCCGTTGACCATCATGCCCAGGACACCCAGGCCATGGATGAGAACGATGCTGCTGACCATGGCGGCAGCAAACAGCAGCAAGGAACGGTTCCGGATCGTCTTACGGATGATCAGGGCCGCCAGATAGCCTGTTGCGGCTGCCGCAAGCGGGAACGCAATGATGTAGCCTGCGGACGCAGTAGCCAGGATCCCGAGCCCGCTGCGGCCGCCGCTGAAGATCGGCAGCCCGGCCAGCCCAAGGAGGACATAGAGCCCGACGGCGGCGAATCCGCGCCCGGGGCCAAGCACCAGGCCGCTGAGCATCACCGTGAGGGTCACCAACGTGATCGGCACGCCAAGGGCACCAACCGGAATGCCGGGAACGATCGCGGACGCTGCCACCAGGGCTGCGAAGACGGCAATGAGGCCGAGGTCCGTGGCGGTCCATCGCTTGCGCGAAGAGTTGCGCTCCACAGAGGCGGAGGTGGTTTGGCTCATGACGGGTCCTATCAGGAAATGCTGTGGGTGCGAGGTTAGTGTGTGTTTCCCCCAAGAGTGAGGATACGGAGCTTGAGAAGGGGTGTTTTTGGTGCATCTCCACAATCGCTAGGCTGAATTCTTTGGTGGGATGCCACAAATGGCACTGTGGGCGATGCTATGTCCGGGGGAGGTCGGGGTGCCGGTAGACTTGAACAGGCTGTTCTCACAGCCACCCCCGCCGCAACTACCGGGCCAACCGGTCACGCAGGCGTTCCCCATTGAAAGGCATCACCCGAATTGATTACCGTCCAGGAACTCGAACTCCGCGCCGGCGCACGCCTGCTCATGGACAAGGTCAACTTCAGGGTAGACAAAGGGGACAAGATCGGCCTCGTTGGCCGCAACGGAGCGGGAAAGACAACCCTGACCCGCGTTCTCGCGGGCGAAGGTCTTCCGGCCGGTGGCAAAGTGACCCGCAGTGGTGAGATCGGCTACCTGCCCCAGGATCCCCGCACCCCGGATATGGAGCAGCTCGCCCGGGATCGCATCCTCTCCGCACGTGGCTTGGACGTGGTGGTCGGGAAGCTGAAGAAGGCGCAGGCCGAAATGGCAAGCGAGGATGACGCCGTCCAGCGCAAAGCCATGAACCGCTACGATCGCTTGGAAGCTGAGTTCCTGGCTGGCGGCGGGTATGCCGCTGAAGCCGAGGCAGCCGCGATCTCCTCAAACCTTGCGCTCCCGGAACGCATTCTTAATCAGCCGCTGAAGACCCTCTCCGGTGGCCAGCGCCGCCGCGTGGAGCTCGCCCGCATTCTCTATTCCTCGGCCGAGACCCTGCTCCTCGACGAACCTACCAACCACTTGGATGCCGACTCCATCACTTGGCTGCGCGACTTCCTCAAGGACCACCAGGGTGGACTGATCGTGATCAGCCACGACGTCGAATTGCTTGAGGCCACGGTCAACAAGGTCTATCACCTTGACGCAAACAGGGCCCAGATCGACTACTACAACATGGGCTGGAAGCGCTACCTCCAGCAGCGCGAAACGGACGAGCGCGCCCGCAAGCGCGAACGTGCCAACGCGGAAAAGAAGGCCCAGGTCCTCATCGACCAAGCCAACAAGATGCGTGCCAAGGCAACCAAAGCCGTCGCAGCGCAAAACATGGCAAAGCGTGCTGAACGTCTCCTTGGCGGTTTGGAAGCTGTCCGCGAAAACGATCGCGTCGCAGCCCTGCGCTTCCCGGACCCGTCACCCTGCGGCAAGACCCCGCTGACCGCGGAAGGGCTCAGCAAGTCCTACGGCTCATTGGAGATCTTCACAGACGTGGACTTGGCGATCGATCGCGGCTCCAAGGTGGTCATCCTTGGCCTCAACGGCGCGGGCAAGACCACCCTCCTCCGAATGCTTGCAGGAGTGGACAAGCCGGACACCGGCGACATCATCCCGGGACACGGGCTGAAGGTGGGCTACTACGCCCAGGAACACGAAACGCTGGACCACGATCGCACCGTCCTTGAAAACATGCGTTCGTCCGCGCCGGATATGAAGGACGCCGAAGTCCGGGGCATCCTGGGTTCGTTCCTGTTCTCGGGTGACGACGTGGAGAAGCCTGCAGGAGTTCTGTCCGGCGGCGAGAAGACCCGCCTGGCCCTCGCCACCATCGTTGCCTCAAGCGCCAACGTGCTGCTCCTCGACGAGCCCACCAACAACCTGGACCCGGCCAGCCGCGCGGAAATCCTCGGTGCCCTGAAGAACTACAGTGGCGCCGTCGTCATGGTCAGCCACGATGAAGGTGCCGTCTCTGCCCTGAATCCGGAACGCGTGGTGCTGCTGCCGGACGGTGTTGAAGATCACTGGAACGAGGACTACCTGGACCTGATCACGCTGGCGTAGGGCGCCTGACCTCTACGGATCTAACGAACCTGGAGTTCTTCGGCGTTGGTGATTGTTCTTAGCCGTTCGTAGGTGATGGAGAACATGGAGTTGTGGTCGCCCGCGCCTGCCCACAGGACACGGTGTTCCTGCAGGGACGTGTCAAGAATGGTTCTTATGCGTTGTGGGTGACCGACCGGGGCTACGCCGCCCACTTCCTGGCCCGTGTGGGCGAGCACGAAGTCGGGCTTCGCCCGGCGGATTTTTCCCGTGCCCAGAAGTTTGGCTACCAGGGTTGTGTCTACTTTCGCGGCACCGCTGGCGAGGATCAGCAAAGGTTTGCCGTCGAGTTCGAAAATCAGGCTGTTGGTGATGGCCGCAACCCCGCAGCCAAGGACAGACGCGGCAGCAGCTGCCGTGGGCACCTTGTCCTGAAAGATCCGGACGGTGTCCTCAGCGCCTGCTGCCATCAGGGCCGACTTCACGTTGAGTACTGGGTCCGGAACCGCTTCAGTAACCTTGTGCATCCAGGATCGCGTCTTCCTCTTCTTCCGACGTGGGGCGCTTATTTCTCCGGTTTGACGGCACACGGCGCTTGGGCGGCCCGTTGGCAGCGATAACTTCCTCGGCGTCCTGTTCATCCTCTTCAGCGTCGATGGCCGCGTTACGGGCCTGCTGCCGGGCCGCATAACCGAAGCCAATGAACATCAGGACGCCGAAGGCAAACCACTGCAGGGAGTATGAAAGGTGCGTGCCCTCTTCAGTGGCTGGTTTGGGGAACGGTGTGGGCATCGGTTGGACAGCGGGGACCTCGCTGGCCAGCTGGCCATAGGCGCCCATGGCGATGGGGTAGGGGAGTTCGCTTGCGAAGCTGGCCAGGTCAATGGAGGCCAGTTGTCCGTCCACCGCGCCGCGGTCCAGCTTCGGTTCGGACGGCTTGAGTCGGGCCACTACTGTGACCTCGCCCTTGGGAGGTGCCGGAACGACGTCGGGCCGGCCCGGAGTGTTGTTGCCAATCGGCAACCAGCCGCGGTCGATGACCACCGCTTCGCCGGTAGTCAGGCGGAAAGGAACCACGACGTCGTAGCCTGGCTGCCCGTTCAACGGACGGTTGCGGACAACACGCTGGCCGTCGAGGTCATAGCTGCCCCTCAGCTCCACCTGGGTCCATTCCCGCTCCGGGTCCAAGGCGCGGAACTGGTCCTTGATGTCAGCGAAGGGGACGGGCGTCGCGGAGTAATTACTCACAACGCGGTTGATCTCTGCAAGCGTCTCGGCCCGCCGATCCATTTGCCAGCGGCCGAGGAACACACAGGCTGTGGCGAAGATAACAGCCAGAATGAAGTAGCCCAGCCACTTGCTGGAAAAAAGAAAGCGGTACATTCAGCGGGCCTCGCCAACAGCTGCGTCATCTGCCTCGAAAGGGATGGTCTCTTTCCAAAGGCCCCGGGTTTGAAGGTAGTCCTCAAGCCATTCACGGTGCTCGTTGCACGAAAGCCAAATCTTGCGCCGCTCAGGGGTATGGATGCGCGGGTTGTTCCACAGGAGTTGCCAGGTTGCTCCATCCCGGCATCCCTTACGGGAGCAGAGGGCAGGGCCGGTGGCACGTTCGGACTCCTGGCTGCCCAAACCGGCGCCGCCAAGGTTAAAGATGTTCATGAAGCCGCCCGTTCATCGCCGGAGTCCCCGGCTTTCGGTGTATGAGTCGCGTCAGGCTCTGTGCCCTGACCCGGTGGCTCGTCGTCTACTACTTCGCCTTTTAGCACCGTGATGTTGTCCATAGCTTGGTCGTCGCTGGATTGGGGCGAGCCCTCGATTTCCGTTGCTGCCACGTAATCCAGCAGGGAATCGCTGTGGTCCTCGGCCTTATCGCTACCATTCGCGATGACAACGGCTATCCAGGGAAGGAACACGGCGCCAGCCACGGCCACTATCTTGAACCAGCCATCCACCACGAAGATCAGGATGATGCAGACCATGCGAATACCCATTGCCACTGCGTACTTGATCATGCGCTCCCGCATGTCTTCCGAGTGGGCAGCCGCGGCATCGGTGATGCTATGGACTTCGGGGTCGCCGGAAACGGCGTCCGGATCCCCGGGCACCTGCTGCAGGGGACTGTTTTCTCGTGTCACAACTGAATCATCACGCTCCAAAGGCTTGTTCCAATTCTCTCACCAAGGCGGTAGCCGCCCAAACCGCTGGACAGGCCGGTTACCCGCGGGTTGCAGCAGGTGCCCGATAAGATCGAGGCAGGAAATCCCCTCTTCACCGCAGCACACCCATGCCGCAGAACCTGGAGCGAAAGTATGTCTGAAGCAGTATCCACCGGCCGCAGCGTCCTCATTACCGGCGGCAACAGGGGCATCGGCCTTGCCATTGCCGAGTCCTTCCTTGCAAACGGTGACAAGGTGGCAGTGACATATCGAAGCGAAACAGAACTGCCTGAAGGCATCCTGGGAGTCAAAGCCGACGTCACCGATGAAGCCTCGATTGATGCAGCCTTCAAGACAGTCGAAGAAGCGCACGGTCCGGTAGAGGTTTTGGTAGCCAACGCGGGCATCACCAAGGACACACTGCTCCTGCGCATGAGCGAGGACGATTTCACCTCTGTGCTGGACACCAACCTGACCGGAGCCTTCCGCGTCATCAAGCGGGCTTCAAAAGGCATGATCCGGCTCCGCAAGGGCCGCGTGGTCCTCATCTCCTCGGTGTCCGGCCTATACGGGGCCCCAGGCCAGATCAACTACTCCGCCTCGAAGGCGGGCATGGTAGGCATCGCCCGCTCGCTGACCCGGGAACTGGGCAGCAGGGGGATCACGGCCAACGTCGTGGCTCCAGGATTCATCAACACGGACATGACGGCAGAACTGCCGGAGGAAACCCAGAAGTCGTACTTGGCAAACGTGCCGGCGGGCCGTTTCGCCGAGGCGTCCGAGGTAGCCAATGTTGTTCGTTGGGTGGCCAGCGACGAGGCCGCCTACATTTCCGGCGCTGTGATTCCTGTTGACGGTGGTCTTGGGATGGGCCACTAAAGGCCACGCTCTGAGGCGACCAACAAGTTTTTGTTGCCGCCCTACAAAGGGATTCGAGGCTGCCGCTGGCATGATGGATTCCGAGCCCACACGTTTTAGATGAAGTGAACAAAAGGAGCACGAATGGGAATGCTGGATAACAAGACCGCGATCGTCACTGGATCTTCCCGGGGCATCGGCGCTGAAGTTGCCAAGATCCTTGCGGGTGAGGGTGCCGCCGTCGTCGTCAACTACCGCCAGAAGGCGCCGCGCGCCAACAAGGTTGTTGCGGAAATCCAGGCAGCCGGCGGCCGCGCGGCGGCCGTTGGTGCGGACCTCACCACCGATGAGGGCGTACACGCGCTTGCCAGTACTGCGATGGAGGAGTTCGGCTCCTTGGACGTCCTGGTGCTCAACGCATCCGGGGGCATGGAGTCCGGCATGGAAGAGGGCTACGCGCTCAAGCTCAACCGCGACGCCCAGATCAACATGCTCAATGCGGCTGTTCCCCTGATGCGCGAAGGCTCGCGCGTAGTCTTCGTGACCAGCCACCAGGCACATTTCGTGGAGACAGTGCCCACCATGCCTGAATACGAGCCGGTTGCCAAGAGCAAGCGGGCCGGCGAGGATGCCCTGCGCGCACTCCTGCCCAACCTTGCTGACAAGGGCATCTCGCTGGTGGTTGTTTCCGGTGACATGATTGAGGGCACCGTCACGGCCACCCTGCTTGACCGCTCCAACCCCGGCGCCATCGAGGCCCGCCGTGCAGAAGCCGGAAAGCTGTATTCGGTTGAAGAATTCGCGGCAGAGGTTGCCAAGATGGTGACGGCGGATGTCGAATCCGGCCACACCGAGTATGTGGGTGGAGCAGACTACTTCGGCAAGTCTGCCGAGTAGCTCCCTGATTACATTAGTTGCGGCCCGGACAAGTGTCCGGGCCGCAACTTTTTAACTGTGGGAAGGCAGCCAAGGGTAGGCAATGTCGATTTGGTAAATTGTTCGGATTTTCGCGACACGAAATAGGATTAGTTGTTTCGCAAGGGAGTTTTTGCATTAAAGAGATCTATCTGATTGAATCTGCAAGGCGTCATCGTCCCTCATTGTAAGCAAGCTGTATTAAGCCAAGGTAGCGAAGTCTATGGCAGTGTCCAGGGTCGAACCCATAACTGTGAACCAGGAGCTTCTTTGGATCTGTTAATGCATGCTGATGATATTCACGCGTCTTACGATCAAAGGCGCATCCTCAAAGGCGTCGAACTTTCCCTCCATCGCGGCGAAATTCTGGGATTGATCGGGACCAATGGTGCCGGAAAAACGACGCTCATGGGAGTGTTGGCTGGATCCCATAAGCACGACGGCGGCAGAATTACGTTGGCCGGTGAAAAATATGGACCGGACTCGATGGAGGAAGCCCAGGCTTGTGGCGTCGGCCTTATCCCGCAGAACTTCCGGCTGGACCCCGACCTCACTGTGGCCAAGGCAATTTTTCGCGGAACTTTCCAAGCCGATAAGCCCCATGATGAACTCCGCGGTCAGGCGCTTGAGCTCATTAAGGATATCGGCATCACCATGGATCCCGACGTGAAAGTGGGCACGCTGATTCGTGCCGAGCAGACCCTCGTGGAAGTTCTGAGAATTGTTGCCGAAGAGGCCCAACTCGTGATTATGGATGAGGTTGCCGCCTCCCTGCCAGATCACGACGTCGCCGTCCTCCACCAGGTTTTGCGGATGCTGGTAGGGCAGGGGCGCGCGATTATCTACATCACCCACCGCCTTGATGAAGTCCGGTCCATCGCGGACCGTATCGCGGTCCTACGGGACGGCAAGGTCCACAGGATCCTTGAAGCCAGCCGGACCGACGTTCGCGAGCTCTCCTTCCTTTTGCTTCAACAGGAGCTGGCAAACAACGCCAGGCCCACTGATCCGGCGGCCGGCGACGAAGCTATGCGGGTGGTGCAGCTCAGTGTCGGAGACAGTATTCGCGACGTCTCCTTCAGTGTGGCTAAAGGCGAGATTTTTGGCCTGGCCGGAACACATCGCTCGGGCATTTATCAGTTGATCGAAGCGCTGGTAGGCATACATCCGAGCACCTCAGGGCAGATTCTCATCCACGGCAAGCCTGTACAGATCCGGGGGCTGGAGGACGCGCTCCGTTTGAAGATCGGTTACCTGTCAGACACTGCTGACACGCTTGATTCCGCAACCGGAATAGTTGATGGCCTTCAGCGCAGTGACGATTCGGCCGGGGCGAATTTACAGGATGAGATCACTCAGCTTCGTGGCGTGATTGAACTGGTTCGCCGCATGCGCATTAACACGACGAACATCCATGGCGCCATCACTACTCTCTCCGGCGGCGACCGTCAGAAAGTGCAGCTTGCCAAATGGATGACGAGCGACTGCGACGTGTTGATCCTCAGCCATCCCAGCCGTGGCATAGACATCGGGGCCAGGGAAACTGTGTACAGGATGCTCAACGAGCTCAGCCGGACGGGGGTTGCGATCATCCTGCTGTCTTCAGATTTATCGGAACTGGTCAGCTGGTGCCACCGGATTGGTGTGATGCGTAATGGCGAACTAGTAGCCATTGAGGCAAATGCCAATACCAATGAGGATGCCTTGGTGCACCACATGTTGGGTGAGAAATTCACGTCCGCCGGCGGCGAGGCACGCCGCGTGAAGCTTTAACGCCCCATTGCCCATCCCAGGGTGGAAACAAAAGGGGCGGCCGCGCATGCGCAGCCGCCCCTTTTCGGTCTTCCGGGGGAGATCAGATGGTAATTCCCTTGGCCAGGTTGTTGAGCTTGTGGCGTGCCAAAGCAAGGTTTGCATACGTACGGTCCAGCACCAAGTAGACGAAGAGGCCCTTGGCGCCGCCTGAATTCAGTACGTTGATGAGGTGGTACTGGGAACCCAGAGTAATGAGGATGTCCTCGATATCACTGTCGACGTGCAGGTCCGCCATGGTGCGGAGTTTTGCACTGACAACATTCGAGTTGCCGGCAGCGGCCACTCCGAGGTCAAAGCCGGGGCTTCCGCCCTGAGCCAAAGCCATTCCGCTGGAGTAGTCCACCACGGCCGCGCCTGTTGCGCCTTCAATGGACAGCAACTGCTTTATGGATTCGTCAAGCGTGCTCATATAATTTTCTTCCATTTCTGTTTTTTCATCGTCGGTTTGCGTGAAGTAAACCGCCCGGGTTTCCTGGTCCACTGGGGTATTACGAAGTGATCGTCTCCACCACCTTCGTGCGTGCCGCGAACGATTCACTTTCTGCCCCTACTGGTCTTCCTCCGGGCTGCATTATGCATCACCACACCGTCTTGGAGTTTCCAACATTACACACCAACAAGCCGCATGAATGTATTGTCTCAAGAAGCGAACATGTTGATGACAATCGAATAAATTATTCATACTTTGGCGTCACGAAATATGATCCGGAGTTTCAGGAACCGTTTCGCTGGCGCGGTGCCCGATTAACGAAGGCGACGTTAATTATGTGGTCTCCTCCGGCCTCGGTCGTGTTTTGGAAGATCACTTGATAGGGCGTTTGTCCGATGAGCAGGGCTATCCCATCAGGTGCCCTGTCCGGCGCTGCCGATACGGTGGCGAGCATCTCCCGGAAACCTGGATGGTTCTCCACCTGGCCACGGATTCCGGATTCGTCAAAGGATGCCAAGGCAGACAGCCACACGGTTCCGTCGGCCTCGATTATTCCGTGCGCGGGGTGGACGGCATGGCCAGTTTCCGTGGTGAAGCCCGAATCGGTTGGGAAGATCTTGAACCGGGCGCACCAGGCTGCGAAGTGCCTCCCTAAGACGCCGTCAGGATCTGCTGGAACAACAGACCTGCAGAGAGTTTCATGCTCCAGCAACGCTTCTCCTTCGGATGGGCAAACCGACGTTGGCCCTATTTCAGGGTGACCGTGGGTTCGCTGTTTCCTTCTTGCCGTGGTCGAGGTCGCCTGGACTGTCCTGCGGCGTCATGACTACTTCTGCTGAGTGTCCGGACAACCTGAATTGTGTTGCGACAATGCTCGTTTTGGAATCCGCGACACAAACCGTGTGGGAGCACTACTCCGATGGTGGAGATCCTTGGGCATGTGTTCAGGGCCCCATCAATCGAAGGGATAAACGTGATCAACCAACGCGCTTCACGACCTTGGCGAGCAGCCGCTGCCGCCCTGGCAGGAGCGGTGCTGACTGTGTTGCTGTCCGTCACGCCGGCCTCGGCAACCCCGGTGATCGATGGTGGCCAAACCGGTTCCATCACTGTTCACAAGTACGAGAAGCCGAACAACGGCGGCGGCGGGAACAACGGCGGCGGCGGAAACGGGGGAGGCCACAACGGTGGCAATAACTTTTCCCGTGCCGTTCCTGATACAACAGGCCTGGCGCCCTTGCCTGGTATTGAGTTCACGATCCAGCAGGTCAATACCATTGATCTATCCACCAATGCTGGCTGGGACGCGGCACACAACCTAAGCTTTGTCTTTTCTACGTCCGACCCGTCCGGTTCCATCACTGCCGCTGGATACACGCTGGGTGCCAGCCAGGCGCAGGTCACTGCTGCCGATGGCACTGCTATCTTCGCCACCTTGCCCATAGGCCTGTATCTAGTGACCGAGACGAACTATCCTGCCGGCGTCACCCCATCGGCTCCGTTCCTTATCTCGGTGCCGATAACCGATCCGGACAACCATGACAACTGGATCTACGACGTTGACGTGTACCCGAAAAACTCTGTTTCCGGTGCGGAGAAGATCGTCACTGATGCTCCCGACGTCAAGCTCGGCGACCAAGTCGATTGGACAATCACGGCTGATATCCCGAACGAGGCTGTGATTGACGGTTACAAGGTGGTGGATCAGCTCGACGCCAAACTCACCTACGTCGGTGCGACCGCCAGGCTGGAAGACGGTACTGAACTTGCTGAAGGAACCGAGTACGTTGTGAGCTTCGATGCCACAACCAACACCGTCTCGGTGGTCTTCACCGATGACGGGCGTGCCTTCCTGGCCTCCCGCACCGAAACCCGTGTGCAGATCGTTGTGAGCACCAAGGTCAACACCATAGGTGAGATTGAAAACGTCGCACTTGCCTACCCGAACGCTGCGAGCTTCAACATCACCCCCGGCCAGCCCGGCGGGCCCGTAGTGACGCCGCCTGTCGTGACCAAATGGGGCGGGATGACGTTGCAGAAGGTGGACGAGAACGCTGCCGCCCTGGCCGGGGCTTCTTTCTCGGTCTACACCAATGAGGTTGATGCCAAGGCAGGCACCAACCCCGTGGATATTGACGGCCAGAGTGTCTTCACCGTTGCCGGTGATGGAACTTTGAGCATTTCGGGCCTGCGCTACTCGGACTGGGCCAACGGGGCAGCTGTTGCACCTGGCGACGCGGACTACCGCACGTACTACCTGGTGGAGAACGCTGCTCCGGCAGGGTACGAACTGCTCGCTGAGCCTGTGTCCTTCCTGATCAACTCCGCCACCACAACTGTCGGCATCGACCTTAGCGTGAAGAACATGCCGTCCAACAGCGGGTTTGAGCTGCCGTTGACCGGTGGAGTGGGAACCGGTCTGCTCTATGCAGCTGGCGCTCTCTTGGTGGTTGGTGCCGGCCTGCTGTTTCTCCGCAGCCGCAGGAAGAGCGCCAACAGCTAAATACCCTGGGCAGTGGGGAAGGACGCCACCAAGGTTCTTCCCCACACTGTTGGCCTGGTGCTTCAGACGTTGGCGATGTGCCGCACAGCATCAAGGTACGGCATGTTGATCACAGCGTCTGCCACAGCGCGGACCGCGGGTTTGGCATTAAAAGCGACGCCAATTCCGGCCGCCCCAAGCATGTCGAGGTCGTTGGCGCCGTCTCCCACTGCGATGGTGTTCTTTAGGTCGATCCCCTCAGCAGCTGCCCACTCACGGAGGTACTTTTCCTTCGCCGCGCGATCAATTACGTCGCCAAGCACCCTGCCCGTCAAAGCGCCATCGATGATTTCAAGCTCGTTGGCGATCCAATAGTCCAGGCCAAGTTCCTCGGCAATGGGCCCCAGGATCTGGTTGAAACCGCCGGAAACGACAGCCACTACGTGGCCTGCTGCCTTGAACGCGGCCACAAGTTCTGCCGCACCGAGGCTGAGCCGGACTTCCTCGCGCACAGAATCGACGACGGCGGCGGGTAGTCCAGCAAGGACCTCAACGCGGGCGTACAGGCTCTGCGCGAAATCCAGCTCCCCACGCATGGCTGCTTCGGTGACAGCTGCAACTTCGTCGCGCTTGCCGGCGTATGCGGCAAGCAACTCAATGACTTCCTGCTGGATCAGTGTGGAATCCACATCCATGATCAAGAGTTTCCTCGAGGCCTGGCGAAGGGACTCCGGAACGATCGCAGTATCTACTCCGGCGTTCGCCGCCTCAGCCACCTGACGCCGGATAGCTGCCAGGTCTGTGGGCGTGATTGCATCAACCGCGAGACCGGCGGTGTGAACACCAAAGCGGTGGTCCCCGGATTGTGATTCCGATGACACTGCGACGCCGGCATCAGCCAACACTTTGCGCACGTTATCAAGCGATTCAGGGGACAAATTCACGCCATAGCTGACCGCAGCCAAGTTCGAAGTCATGGCCTCAATCCTACTGAGCGTGCTACGTTCACCCGAATTCGTTTCCCCTGATAAACCAGCGGGCGTGACGGGTTATCAGTCATCTGCATTTTTGTCCTAGTGTCTACTGCTATGAGTGATGTTCTGGAATTGGCTTCCGTCAGCGTTGTCCGAGGCAAGAAGACCCTGCTGGACAAGGTCGACTGGCAGGTCAACGAGGGCGAACGCTGGGTCATTCTTGGCCCTAACGGCGCTGGCAAAACGACACTTCTGCAGATTGCTGCAGCACGGATGCACCCGTCCAGCGGGAGGGCCGGAATCCTTGACGAAACCCTGGGCCGCGTCGACGTCTTTGAACTGCGCCCCCGGATCGGCCTTTCCTCGGCAGCCCTCGCTACCCAGATTCCGGAACAGGAAAACGTCCTCAACGTCGTGGTGACCGCGGCTTACGGCGTCACGGGCCGCTGGCGCGAAGGATACGAGCGCGATGACGAACGGCGCGCGTTCGGCCTCCTTAATGACTGGGGGATGGGCCCGTTGCTCAACCGTACGTTTGCCACTCTGTCTGAAGGAGAGCGGAAGCGGGTGCAGATTGCGCGTGCACTCATGACCGACCCCGAACTCCTGCTGCTGGACGAACCGGCCGCCGGTCTGGACCTTGGGGGGCGAGAAGAACTCGTGCATAAACTCGGTGAACTGGCCAAGGACGAGGCAGCTCCGGCGATGGTCCTGGTAACGCACCACCTGGAAGAAGTTCCCCCGGGCTTCACTCACGCCATGCTGCTGCGCGAAGGTGGAGTAGTGGCTGCTGGTGCCATCAAGGATGTCCTCACAGATAAGCACCTGAGCAACACCTTCGGCCTGGCCCTGGACGTCACGGAAAACGCCGGCCGCTACACGGCAACTGCCCGCCGCTAGGCAGGCCGGTAGTCGACTGTGGAGATTCTTAGCAGCATCCTGGTCTTTTTCGCGGGCTTGTGGGCCGGCACCATCAATGCGGTGGTCGGCTCCGGCACCCTCGTGACTTTTCCTGTGCTCATCGCGCTGGGCGTGACTCCGGTGGTTGCCTCGATGAGCAATGCCATGGGCCTGGTTGCCGGCACTGCCGCCGGAGCGTGGGGATATCGTCGCGAACTCGCGGGCCGCGGCAGGCAGTTGATGAAGCTGCTTCCGGCCTCACTGCTGGGCGGTATCACGGGGGCTTGGCTGCTGCTTCATCTGCCGGACAAAGTCTTCCACTACGTGGCCCCGGTCCTGCTGGTGGTGGCGCTGCTGATGGTGGTGTTCCAGCCCCGGCTCCAGGCGTCGGTGCGAAACCGTGAGCAGAACCCGGAGCATGCCCTCAGGGACCGGAGCCATGGCATCCTCCTGGTGGTCCTGGTTTACCTGGCAGGCGTTTACGGCGGCTACTTCGTAGCGGCCCAAGGTATTTTGCTTGTAGGAATACTGGGCGTGTTCCTCACGGGGACAATGCAGAATGCCAACGCCATGAAGAACATCCTGGTGCTTGGCGTCAACATGGTTGCGGCTGTGTCCTACCTGATCTTTGCCTTCGATCGGATTAACTGGCTGGTGGTCCTGCTTATTGCCGTGAGTTCAACCATCGGTGGCCTGGTGGGATCCAAGGTTGGCCGCAGGCTTTCCCCGCGCGTCTTGAGGGCGGTCATCTTTACGCTTGGCATTGTTGCCCTTGGCTTCATGGTCGCCAATCTGCTGAAATAATCACCCGGTGACGTTCCACTACCTAGAGTCCGCCGATGATCCCCGCGTGAGTGATTACACCACGCTGACCGATGTGCACCTCCGCAAGCTCCGCGAGCCTGAAGAAGGCATGTATATCGCCGAATCTTCCAGGGTCCTTCGCCGCGCACTGGCAGCAGGTCATCAGCCACGTTCCTTCTTCCTCGCGGAGAAGTGGCTGGAAGACCTCGACGACGTTTTCCAGGCCTATCCCGACGTTCCGGTCTTCATCGGCAAAGCCAAGCTGCTGGAAGAAATCACGGGATTTCACCTGCACCGCGGAGCGATGGCAGCCATGCATCGTCCGGCACCCCTGCCGCTCACGCATCTGCTGGCCGGTGCCCAGCGGGTTGCCGTCCTCGAAGACATCGTGGATCACACCAACGTCGGCGCTATTTTCCGTTCAGCTGCCGCCCTGGGCGTGGACGCCGTTCTCGTATCGCCACGCTGCGGGGACCCGCTGTATCGCCGGAGCGTGCGGGTCAGCATGGGGACGGTCTTCCAGGTTCCGTGGGCGCGCCTTGAAAGCTGGCCTGGCGATCTTGCAAGGCTCAAGGAGCAAGGCTTCACAGTTGCCGCCATGGAATTGACTGATAACGCTGTGGACCTTGAGGAACTTGCAGCCCGCAATATACCCAAACTCGCCCTGGTGTTGGGTACGGAAGGTGCGGGCATGAGCGAAGAGACGCTAGCCGTCGTCGACCTCGCGGTCAAGATTCCAATGCGCGCCGGCGTCGATTCGCTTAACGTCGCATCCGCCTCGGCGGTGGCGTTCTGGGAGCTTCGTCCGCGGCAGTGAGCCTGGTTCGTGCGCCGCGCTGGTTTCGGCTATTATTGATTGTTGGCCCGGCCGCTGAAATTTCTACATGGCAGCAGGTCGGACCACCTCCATTCATACCTGGCAGCTGGCAAAATCCAGTTGCGTGAACAAAAGGTCCCATTATGAAGTCTGATATCCACCCGAAGTACGAAGCTGTTGTTTTCAACGACCTGGCTTCCGGCACGAAGTTCCTGACCAAGTCGACTGTGTCTTCCTCGAAGACCATCGAATGGGAAGACGGAAACACCTACCCGGTTATCGACGTCGAAATCTCTTCGGAGTCCCACCCGTTCTACACGGGCAAGCAGCGCATCATGGACTCCGCTGGCCGCGTCGAGCGCTTCAACGCTCGCTTCAAGGGCTTCGGCGGCTCGAAGTAACCACTTCACCCCAAGGCTTTTCGAAGGCCCGCATCGCTGGAATTTCCGGCAATGCGGGCTTTTTCGTTTTCCGGCAAGATGGAACGCATGACGTCCCAGCCCGCACCCGAAAAACGCCTTAACGACATTACCGAGATTAACGACGACGGCACGCGCCTTCACGGGGAGTATAAGGTTCCCGGCGGCAAACTGGTGGTGGTGGACCTGGATGTCCGGGATGGTCGCCTGGCCAACGTTTCACTGAGTGGTGACTTCTTCCTGGAGCCCGATGAAGCCCTGCAGGACATCAATGCAGCGCTGACAGGACTGCCTTCCAGCACGCCTGCAGCGGACATCGCTGCGGCTGTATCAGCCGGGTTGCCCCAAGAGTCCGTACTGTTTGGATTCTCTGCAGAGGCGGTTGCCGTGACCGTCCGCCGTGCGCTGTCCAAAGCGACAGGCTGGCCGGACCACCAATGGGAAGTGATCCCGCCCTCGGTCCTGCCCACACACGTCAACGTGGCACTTGACGAAGTACTTACCGAAGCGGTGGGGTCAGGCAGCCGGAATCCCACCCTGCGCTTCTGGGACTGGGAAGAACCCTCAGTTGTCATCGGAAGCTTCCAGTCCGTCCGCAACGAAGTCGATCCGGCGGGTGTGTCCAGGCACGGCATCACCGTAGTCCGCCGTATCAGTGGTGGCGGGGCCATGTTCATGGAGGCCGGCAACTGCATCACCTATTCCCTTTACGTACCACAAACGTTGGTGGACGGCATTAGTTTCGCGGATTCCTACGCCTTCCTTGATGCATGGGTCATGGCAGCGCTCGAGAAGCTTGGCATTATGGCCTTCTATGTTCCCCTCAATGACATTGCCACTGACCAAGGCAAGATCGGGGGCGCGGCCCAAAAGCGTCTCGCCAATGGAGGCATGCTGCACCACGTGACCATGAGTTACGACATTGACGCCGACAAGATGGTGGACGTCCTGCGCATCGGTAAGGAAAAGCTTTCAGACAAAGGCACGCGGAGCGCCAAGAAGCGCGTGGATCCGTTGCGCCGTCAAACAGGCCTGGCCCGCGCCGCCATCATTCAGGCCATGCAGGAAGTGTTTACGGAACGGTACGGAGCTGTTGAGTCCCGCCTCACAGACCACGAACTTTCGGAGGCCAGGAAGCGGGTGGAAACGAAGTTCGGCACCGAGGACTGGCTCAACAGGGTTCCTTAAAGGCAGGCTTCCCTACCCGGCCGCCTGCGCAGTCAGCGCCCGCAGCAAGTGGCTGCGCTGTTCGATGATGATGCGGCGCAGGGCCCGCGGTGCGTCGTTGTGGTCATGCAGCCACTGGTCGGTTCCCAGAAGCACCGGATGCATGGTGGGCTCCGTGCCGGCCGCCAAGTCCTGGGCGCCGGGGTAGAGGCCCCTGACAATCCTGCCTGCGATCTCGATACTACGTTCGGCCCAGACACGTTCCAGGCATTCAAAGTAGGGCTCGATGTATGGCAGCAGGAGGTGCCCGGGGGCAATTGCGAAGCCGGTGATTGTTGCACTAAGGATCTCGTTGGACAGCCCGGTAGTGTTGACGGCCGCGTCCCACGCCGCAGCCTTCACCGAGGCGTCGGGGCGGGCCGCTGAGGCCACCGCGTGGCCCTCCCGGCCGGAGGCTGTCTTGTCCGCCTCAAGTTCAGCGTCCAGGTCGCGCTGTGTCGCTTTCCCCTGGGCGGCCAGCGCTTGCCAGAAACTCCATCGCAGCTCGGCGTCCACGGCCAGGCCGTCGATGATCGTGCTGCCATCCAGGATGCCGCGTACCAGGGCGAGCTCGCTGTCACCGTGCCTGGACACATCAGCCAGGGTTCGTGCCCACGCAAGCTGCTGGTCGGATCCAGGGGCCGCGGCTTGCAGCTGCGCGGCGGTCACTGCAAGGAAATCCTTGCGGACGCTTTCCCGCATGACGGCGGGGACATACCGTTCAACGGCGGTGGCGGCGTTGCCCAGCACGTTGAGGAGGACGCCGATGCCGCTTTCGGTGGGAGCGAATCGTTCGACGGCGGCGACGTACCGTACCGCTGGCGTCACGCCGTCGCGAGCCGAATCCCAAAGGGCGGTCCAGCACAGCGCCCGCGCCATGGGATCCTGGAGTGTGCCAAGGGAATGACGGATAGTGCGCTCGGAAACGGCATCCAGGCGGACCTTGGCGTAGCTAAGATCGTCATCGTTGACCAGCAGCAGGGCGGGCCGGGGCTTCCCCGCCAGTGCTGCCACCAGCGTGCTGGGGCCGGAGACGTCCAGCTCGATACTTTCTGTCCGGACGAGGCTCCCGGATGAATCGGAGTCATACAAGCCCAAACGGAGTCGGTGAGGCCGCAACTCCTGCTTACCCGTCAGGGGGTCGATGGCCTCTTGCTGGAGGGTTACAGCGCCCATAGTGCCGTTGTCGTCCACGATGTCCGCTGTGATCGTGGAAATGCCCGATGTCTGCAGCCACTGACGCGCCCAGCCGGCAAGGTTCCGACCGGAAGCGGAGCTGAGCGCTTGGAGAAGGTCCTGCAGGGACGTATTACCGAACTCGTGGTCCCGGAAGTACTGGCGGGAACCGGCAATAAAGTCGTCGAAACCCACGTAGGCCACCAGCTGCTTCAAAACTGAGGCGCCTTTGGCATAAGTGATTCCATCAAAGTTCTGTTTGGCCGCTTCGAGGTCCGGAATATCGGCAACGATGGGATGGGTGGTTGGCAACTGGTCCTGCACATAGGCCCAGGCTTTGCGCTTGCTGGCGAAGTTTACCCATGCCGTATCCCAGTCGGTGGCCCGATCCACTCCGAGCGTCCCCATGTAGTCGGCAAACGATTCCTTGAGCCAGAGGTCGTCCCACCAGGTCATGGTTACGAGGTCGCCAAACCACATGTGCGCCATCTCATGCATCAGCGTGTTGGCGCGGGCCTGGTACTGGGCGTCTGTTGCCCGGGAAGCGTAGACGTACTTTTCGGTGAACGTCACCAGCCCTGGGTTTTCCATCGCGCCGAGGTTGTATTCGGGCACGAACGCCTGATCGTATTTGCCCCACGGATAGGGATAGTCGAAGAGTTTGTTGAAGAACGCCAACCCGTTTTTTGTCAACCGGAAGAGTTCATCGGCATCGAATGACTCCGCCAAAGACGCCCGGCAGTAAAGGGCCAGCGGTACGTCAAGGCGGGTGCCGTCGTCGAGCGTGGCTCCCCAGTGGTCAGTCGCCTTGTAGTAGGGCCCGGCAAGGATGGTGGTGATGTACGTGGACATCCGGTGGGTGGCGGCGAAGTCCCAGCGGTGGGCCGCCGCGTCATCCTCCAGAGGCGTGCGAGAGGCCACCGCGCCGTTGGATGCTACCTCCCAGGCTGCGGGAGCGATCACATGGAAAGCGAATTCTGCTTTGAGGTCGGGCTGTTCAAAGTTCGCGAAGACGCGGCGGCTGTCAGCCGGTTCGTACTGGGTGTAGAGGTAGCACTGGCCATCGGCAGGATCTACGAAACGGTGCATGCCCTCTCCGGAGCGGCCGTACAGGGCCGTGCCTGACACCGTTACTACATTCTCGGCCAGCAAGCCTTCCAGGATGATCCTGTCGCGGTCCACCGCTTTATCCACATCCAGGGACTGCCCGTTCAACACAACGCTGTTCACGGCACCACTGATGAAATCAAGGAACGTGGCGGTTCCGGGTTCCGCTGAAAACTTGATGGTGCTGGTGCTCGGATAGCCGGCGACCGCGGGATCTGCCGCATTCCGGATATCGAGGGTGACGTCGTAGCTGTGGGTGGTGATCAGGGCTGAACGGCTTGCGGCTTCGTCGCGTGAGAGATTGTGATTCGACACACAGCTATCTAATCATGATCCATACGGCACCCAGGCCCAGCGTTGCAATCAGCAGCCATGATCCCAATGCCACCGCGACGGCGCGGCCTCCGGTGTGGATCAGGGTGCGGACACGCACGGCGGAACCGAGCCCAAACAGGGCAGTCGCGAGCAGGATGTCCTGTACTCCAGCGGCCGCTTCCAGCGCTGCAGGTGGCGCCCATCCCAGGGTGCGGACGCCCACCATCGCGATGAAGCCGAGGACGAACAGAGGGACAATCGGGGGAAACCTGCCGTCGCCGTCGTCCTTTCCTGATTGGCCTGGCATTCCGTTCGCCCGTCGCCGTACGTGCATCACCCGCTGGTGCAGCCCTGCTGCCGCGGCGATGGGCGCCAAGAGGACCACGCGCGTCAGTTTCACGACGACGGCGACAGCCAGCGCCGCTGTTCCGGCAGTTTGGGCGGTGGCAACCACTTGGCCGACATCATGCACCGACGCACCTGTCCACGCACCGAATTGTTCCGGGTTCAGGCCCAGGGGGTGCATGAGGAGGGGCAGCACGCCAATCGCCAGAGTTCCACACAAGGTCACGAGCGCCACAGGAAGTACTGTGTCCTGGTGTTTGACCCGCCTCACCGCTGCCATGGCACCGATGGCCGACGCACCACAAATCGAGAACCCCGTGGCGATCAGGAGAGCAGCCTCGTCCGGAAGGCGCAGGATTTTTGCGAGCCCGTAGGTCCCCGCGAAACTCAGTAAGACCACGGCCGCAATAAGGAGCAGTGCCAACCAGCTCAATCCAAGGACGTCGCCCATGCTCACCTTGAGCCCGAGCAGGACGATTCCGGCACGCATGAGGTGCTTCCCGGCGAAGTCCAGGCCAGGCCTGGCGCGCCCCGCGGCCCAGACTGCGGTACCCGGTATATTTGCAGAGAGCAGGCCCAATGCAACAGCGAGCGTCATGACGGGAATGACCCCAAATGCGGGAAATACCGCGTGGACGGTGAAGGCGACCCCCGTTGCGGCAATGCTCAGGACCAACCCGGGCCCCAGCCGGGACAGGTGGGGTGCAAGACTGTTGAAGGGCATGCCTCAACCCTGCCGGATGGGGGCACGGAAAGGCGAACCGGGAGTCCCCGGAAACCACGACACAATCAGTGCGAAATGCGCTTGACTCAAAAAGGTGATTGTCTAATTCCCATGTCTGACCTATTCCAGGATTATTCCGAGGCCGCTGCGCGCAGTGGCGCCTATGACGAGATGTTTGCACCAGGCCACGTCGCCAGAAAATCCTACGGTCAGGTTGCCGGTGCACTGCGCGAGCTCTCCCTGGCCGATGTCACCGCACGTGCCGATTCCATGGCGCGCACGTTCCTGGACCGCGGCGTGACATTCGACTACGCGGGGGAGGAGCGGCCGTTCCCGCTGGACATCGTCCCGCGCGTGGTCCCGGCGGACGAGTGGGACGTCCTTGAACGCGGCGTGGCACAGCGGGTCAAGGCGCTTGAAGCGTTCCTCAACGATGTCTATGGCCGGATGGCCGTGGTTACCGACGGCGTTATTCCCCGGCAACTCGTTACCACAAGCGCCCACTTCCACCGTGAGGTTCATGGCTTCGAACCTTCCGGTGGCGTGCGCGTCCACGTGTCCGGTATCGACGTCGTCCGTGATGCCGCCGGCACCTTCCGGGTCCTCGAGGACAACGTCCGCGTGCCCTCCGGAGTGAGCTACGTACTGGAGAACCGCCGCGCCATGGCCAAGGGCCTGCCCGAGGCCTTCGGCCAGCAACACATTCGGCCGGTAGAGGAGTACCCCCGCAGGCTCCTCTCGGCACTGCGCAAGACCGCACCAGCCGGCGTCGACGACCCCACGGTTGTGGTCCTCACCCCCGGGGTCTTTAACAGCGCGTATTTTGAGCACACCCTCCTTGCCGGACTCATGGGCGTGGAGTTGGTGGAAGGGCGGGACCTGATCTGCCGCGGCAACCGTGTGTACATGCGGACCACCGCGGGCGAACAGCGCGTGGATGTCATCTATAAGCGCATCGACGACGACTTCCTGGACCCCCTGCAGTTCCGTTCGGATTCCATGCTTGGTTGCCCAGGCCTGGTCAACGCTGCCCGTGCTGGCGGCGTGACCATCGCCAACGCCGTGGGCAACGGCGTAGCCGATGACAAGCTCGTGTACAGTTACGTGCCTGACCTGATCCGGTACTACCTTCACGAAGAGCCGATCATCGCCAACGTCGACACTTTCCGGCTCGAGGAAAAGGAAGCCAGGGAACATGTTCTGGACCGCTTGGAGGAGCTGGTGGTCAAGCCGGTCGACGGTTCAGGCGGCAAGGGCCTGGTTATCGGTCCTGACGCCTCCAAGGATGAGCTTGATGCTTTGCGGAAGCGCGTGATTGCTGATCCCCGTGGCTGGATCGCCCAGCCCGTCCTTCAACTCTCCACGGTGCCCACGCTGTCCGGAGACAAATTCGGCCCCCGGCACGTGGACCTGCGTCCCTTTGCGGTCAACGACGGCGACGACGTCTGGGTCCTGCCCGGCGGCCTGACCCGGGTGGCGCTGAAGGAAGGTTCCCTGATTGTGAATTCCAGCCAAGGCGGCGGTTCCAAGGACACCTGGGTGTTGGCCAATTCGCCGCAAATGCCGGCTGAGATCATTCCGCGCCAGTCGGTGACCGTCCGCGAACAGGTTTCTGTATGGCCTGTGGAAAGCAACTGGCGCGACCGCCAAACGGAGCAGCAGCAGTGAACAGGGCCCCAAGCCTCAAAGGAACCCTTATTTCATCAACCTCTGAACTTCGACAAGCACCACGCGAAGGAGGCACAGTTCCATGCTGAGCCGTATTGCCGAGTCACTTTTCTGGATCGGACGCTATGTAGAGCGGGCCGACGGCACTGCCAGGATTCTGGATGTGCACCTGGAGCGCCTGAACCACTTGCCCTTGGAGGAACAACGCAGTGTGGCCAGGGAACTCCTCGCCGTCATGGGTGCAAAACCACAAAGCGAAGATTTCGGACTGCCCGAGTTGTTGCATGCCCTTGCCTATGACAAGCAAAGCGCATCGTCCATCGCAGGCTCGCTTGGTGCTGCCCGCGAGAATGCTCGCAGGGCGCGGGAGACCGTCTCGCAGTCGCTCTGGGAAAGCCTTAACACCACGTATTACGGCCTCAACCAGCATCGCAAGGACGTCGTGGGAACCTACCGTTTCTGCAATTGGGTCCTGGAACGGACCGCCATGGTGCGTGGGCTGGCGGACACCACCGTTAGCCACGACGAGAGCTGGCTGTTCATGGTGCTCGGGCGCTCCCTTGAGCGTGCCGATATGACTGCCCGCATGCTTTCCACGCGCGACGTCCAGTCCGCCGGAATGTCGTGGGTCAACATGTTGCGGTGCGCTGGCGCCTACGAGTCCTTCATCCGGACCCGGAGGGCGGCATTTGGCGACCAGCACGCAGCTGAGTTCCTGCTTCTGGACCGGCTGTTCCCGCGCTCGATCGTCTACGCGCTCCGTGACGCCGACGAGTGCCTGGCGAAGCTGGATCCTTCCGCGCAGCGGGTCGGCTTTATCAACGATGCCCGTCGCATCGTTGGGCAGGCCAGAACGTTCCTTGAATTCCATCGGACGGATGACCTGATGTCCGAATTGCCCGAGCATATGGAACGTGTGCAGAAAGCCGTGACCCAGGCTTCGGACGCGATTTCCCGTAAGTATTTCAATCAGGCTGATGAGCACGCCTGGGTGGGAGAAGTTTCATGACCAGGCTGAATATCGTCCACAAGACGGCCTACAAATACAACCGGCGCGTGACGTTGTCCTACAACGAGGCGCGCATGACTCCGCTGACGGACGGCCAGCAGGTGGTCCTGGAATCCTCGTTGAAGGTTTCGCCCAATCAGGCTTCTGTCAGCACCTACCGCGACTACTGGGGGACCCGGGTCACTGCCTTCGACATGCAGATGCCGCATGAGAGCCTTGAGGTCCTTGCGACGGCCACCGTGGAAGTGCACCGGACCGAGCGTGTGGCAACCGAGGATGACATCGTGGGCTGGGACGTCATCGCGTCCGGAAAGATCCAGGACGAATTCAGCGATTGGTTGCCCCAGTCCCGCCTGAGCGGTCCCGGCGAGGAAGTCCTGGGCATTATTCCAGGCGTGGTTCAGGGTAAGAACCCTCACGAGGCCGCGCTGGCGGTCTTTTCGTGGATGGCCGGCGAGATGACGTACATGAAGGGCACCACAGGTGTCACGACGAATGCCGAACAGGCGTGGAACCAACGCCAGGGCGTCTGCCAGGACCTTGCCCACTTGGCTATCGGCGCGTTGCGCAGCCGGGGCATTCCTGCCCGCTACGTTTCGGGCTACATCCATCCCCGCTCGTCCGCTGATATCGGCGAAACGGTTGCCGGGCAGTCCCACGCGTGGCTGGAGTGGTGGGACGGTGAATGGCGCAGCTGGGATCCCACCAACCATAAGCCTGCAGGCGATTACCACGTGACAGTGGCCAGGGGGCGGGATTACCGGGATGTACCGCCGCTGAAAGGCATTTTGTCTGGCGGCGGCGGTTCGGGGCTGTCTGTTTCCGTGGAGATTACCCGCCTCGCGTAGGGCCTACCAGGGCGAGGGCTTGTAGTCCTTGAGGAACACGCCGTACTGGTCCTCGCCCTTTTCACCCATCACGATGGGGTCATAGACGCGGGCGGCGCCGTCCACCAGGTCCAGGGGTGCGTGGAATCCTTCTTCCATCAGCCGCACCTTGGTGTAGTGCGGGCGTTCATCGGTGATCCAGCCGGTGTCCACCGCTGTCATGAGGATGCCATCGGAATCCAACATTTCCTGCGCGCTGGTGCGCGTCATCATGTTCAGGGCAGCTTTGGCCATGTTGGTGTGAGGATGTCCCGGTCCCTTGTAAGCACGGGAGAACTGGCCTTCCATGGCCGAAACGTTCACGATGTACTTTCGTCGCGCCGTCGAGCGTTTCATGGCATCGCGCAAGCGGCTGACGAGCAGGAACGGTGCCGTCACGTTACAGAGCTGTACTTCGAGCATTTCGAGCGGATCCACCTCGTCCACCACCTGCGTCCAGCTGTTGATCGTGGCGAGGTCCGGGACCAGCCCACCGGCGTCAATAGCCGTTCCGGATTCGATACGGGCCAAAGATGCCGAACCCGTGGAGAGCGCCAGGGAAGTGATCGCATCGCCGGCAAGGACAGGATGTTCGGTGACGCTGCTGGCCAGGGCCAGCGGATGCTTGTCATGGGCGTGCCCGAACGTGACCAGCTCGGGTCCGCCGTTGGCAGCCTCCAAAGCGGCGGGCAACGGCTCGTCCTCGGCGTCAACCAGAGGTTTGTAGGCGTTTCCTGAGCGCCGCACAGTCTGGGCGGCGTTATTGATGATGATGTCCAGCGGCCCGGCTTTGTTCAGGGAGTCCGTCAGGGCCATTACCTGCGCGGGATCACGGAGGTCGATGCCAACGATCCGCAGGCGGTGCAGCCAATCCGCGCTGTCTTCCATGGCGGCAAACCGGCGTGCCGCGTCCTTGGGGAAACGGGTGGTGATGGTGGTGTGGGCGCCATCCCTGAGCAGGCGGAGCGCAATGTACATACCGATCTTGGCACGCCCACCGGTCAACAAGGCATTTCGGCCGGTGAGGTCCGTACGGGCATCACGTTTGCTGTGGCTGAAGGCCGCGCACTCGGGGCACAGCTGGTGGTAGAACGCGTCCACCTGCGTGTAGTGCTGCTTGCAGATATAGCAGGGACGTGAACGGATCAGGTGGCCCGCGATTTCGCCAGTTGCTGACGGAGCAAGCTTGTTGCCACGGGTTTCGTCATCAATGCGGTCCGGTGCGGCTGTGGCGGTGAGGGCAATGACTGCACGGTCCGCTTCCGCAATCAGATCCCGCTTGGTCACGCGGCGGTGGCGCTTGACAGCTTTAAACATCTTGCCCGTTGCACGGCGAACCGCGACGTAGTCCGGGTGCTCCTCGTCGTAGACGTGGATTGTGGTCAGAACCTTGAGGCAGGCCTGGATCTCTTCAGGCGTCAGATCGGTGGAGCTCATTGACCTGATTTTACAGCCTTGGGAGACTACGGCCTGCCTCGGGTTCTGCTACTGCAGCGGCTGGTGGGACGGGACCCTAGCGGGCAGCGCCCTGTGACGTTGCGTCTACCACCCTGGCCTGGATTCCGGCAGCTACCTTTTCGGCCGAATCCCGGATCACGGGGTCATCCTGCGTGGCAGCCTTGACGGCTTCCGGCAGACTCCGGCGGTACTCCGCGGACAAGGCGAGCTCTGCTTCGCCAGGTTCCGGGACAAGCTGCCCCTTGGCAAGGACGGTGATCCCGGATTCGGTGACCTTGTATCCGCGGGCCTTGTCCAACGCCGGATCCAGTCCGATCGCGGCGCCGGCGGGGACCTTGACGTTCTTGTCCAGGATTGCCCGCTTGATCACGGCACCTTCGCCAACGCGGACCTTATCCATCAGCACGGAGTCCTGGACGCGGCTGCCCGCCTCCACGAAGACGTCGTTGGACAGTACGGAACCTTCGACGATGCCGCCTGAGATCACCACTCCGCTGGCAACAATGGAGTCCAGGGCAGTACCCACGGTGCTGTTACCACCGCGCACAAACTTGGCGGGAGGGGAGATGCTCTGGCGGGTGTAGATGGGCCATTCGGAGTTGTACAGATTGAAGATCGGCATGGGGGAGATGAGGTCAACGTGGGCGTCGTAGAAGGAGTCGATGGTGCCGACGTCCCGCCAGTAGGTACGGTCACGTTCCGTCGCACCAGGAATGTCGTTAAGCGTGAAGTCGTAGACCCCGGCTTCGCCCTTGTCCACGAAGTAGGGAATGATGTCGCCGCCCATGTCGTGCTTTGTATCAAGGCGCTCGGCGTCAACGTGCAGCGCCTCAACCAGGGCGTCGGCGTTGAAGACGTAGTTGCCCATGGAGGCGAGGAACTGGGTGGGATCGGCTGCCAGCCCGGGCGTGCTGGCCGGTTTCTCGACGAATGCTGCAATCTTCTGGGGATCGTTCTGGTCAACCTCGATGACGCCGAACTGGTTGGCCATGTTCAGCGGCTGCCGGACGGCTGCTACGGTAGCCTTCGCGCCGCTGGCAATGTGCTGTTCCACCATTTGAGAGAAGTCCATGCGGTAAACGTGGTCTGCGCCGACCACAACCACAATGTCCGGAGCGTCGTCGTGAATAAGGTTCAGCGACTGGTAAATGGCGTTCGCACTGCCAAGGAACCAGCTCTTGCCGACGCGTTGCTGCGCCGGAACGGAGGCTACATAGCGGCCCAACTGCGTGGACATACGCCAAGTCTCGGAGATATGGCGGTCCAGGCTGTGCGACTTGTACTGCGTCAGGACCACGATTCTCAAATATCCCGAATTGACCAGATTCGATAGTGCAAAGTCAATAAGTCTGTAGCCCCCTGCAAACGGAACTGCTGGCTTGGCCCTGTCCGCCGTCAAAGGCATGAGACGGTTGCCTTCGCCGCCAGCCAACACGATTGCCAATACTTTCTTCAACGCCATGGTCATAGCTCCCCGTACGTCTTCGTAGCCCCCAAAAGTCCGATTTTCCGGACTCTTTCACACTAGAACACATAAGCCGGAACGACTACGTTGGGTAACGTGCGAATAGACATTGTGACTAAAGAATTCCCTCCGGAAATTTATGGCGGTGCCGGTGTCCACGTTGCCGAGCTCAGCCGGGTGCTGGCGAAGCACGTGGATCTTCATGTTCGGGCGTTTGGCGCCCCACGTGACGCCGACTACCATGGCGCCACCGTCGCCTCCTACGCCACGCCCGAAGACCTCGGTGACGCCAACGCCGCCATCCAGACCCTGGGCGTTGATCTTCGGATCGTTCCGGACATTGCGGGAGCGGACCTCGTCCACTCGCACACCTGGTACGCCAATATGGCAGGACACCTGGCTTCGCTGTTGCACGGCATTCCGCACGTGCTCAGCGCCCACAGCCTTGAGCCGCTGCGCCCTTGGAAGGCCGAACAGCTTGGGGGCGGCTACGCGTTGTCATCGTGGGTTGAGAAGACGGCCTACGAAGCGGCTGCCGCGATCATCGCCGTATCGGATGGAATGCGGCAGGACATCCTGCGCAGCTACCCCGACGTGGACCCGGCCAAGGTTCGTGTGGTCCACAACGGAATCGACGTTTCGTTGTGGGAACGGGACGAAGAGGACGACGCCATCCGCGCGTTGGGAATCGATCCTGCCAAACCGAGCGTGGTTTTCGTTGGCCGGAACACGCGTCAAAAAGGCGTGCCCTACCTGCTGCGCGCCGCTTCCAGCCTTCCCGCGGACGTGCAGCTTGTCCTCTGCCTGGGCGCGGCCGATACTCCCGAATTGGCGGCTGAAACGGCACGCCTGATTGAGGAACTCCAGAGCAAGCGTGAGGGTGTCATCCTGATTGAGCGGATGCTCCCGCGCCGGGAACTCATCCAGGTCCTCAGCCACGCCACCGCATTCGCCTGCCCCTCCATCTACGAACCGCTGGGCATCGTTAATCTTGAAGCTATGGCTTGCGGCGCCGCCGTCGTGGCAAGTGCTACCGGCGGCATTCCAGAAGTCGTCCAGCATGGCGAGACCGGCCTCCTGGTTCCGTTGGAGCAGGTCACTGACGGTACGGGAACACCGCTTGATCCTGAAAAATTCGTGGCCGATTTCGCTGCAGCCCTGAACGAAGTAGTCGCCGATCCAGAGCGCGCCCGCAAGATGGGCATTGCGGGCCGGCGCCGTGCCGAGGAACATTTCTCGTGGGAATCCATCACCGAAACGACGCTCGAGGTGTACCGGTCAGTGCTTAACTGAGCAACAAACCGTCCTGAAAAGCAGGCCAAACCACGACGGCGCCGCCCCCTGCCTGGGGGACGGCGCCGTCGCGCTTTGGCGAAACTTCCGAAAAAGTTCACCGTTCGGAAATCACGTCCTGCTAGCGGGACTTTGACGCTTTCAAGGCCAGTAACGACTTCTCGTCGGCCGGTGCGGAGCCGCTGGCGCGCTGTTTACGGAAGTGGATGGCGGCCTCATCCTGTCGCCGCGCTTCAGCGCCGGTCGCGATTGCGGCGCGCAGGTGCTCGGGGCCGTAGCCAAAGGCCTCCACAAGGTCAAGCGCGTGCGGACGGATCTTGACCAGCAGCCGGTTGATGTAGGTGCCCACGGTCCGGCCACGCTGCATCGAGAGCCGGCCGTTCATGAGGTACCACGCCAGGTGCTTCTCGATAAGCGAAAGACCGAACAGATCACGCAGCCATGTGAGGACCCGCTTGGTTCCGTCGTCGGAAACCTCGGCCAACGCCTCCGTGAAGGCTTCCCACTGGAGCAACTCGGCGTGTGCCTGCGCGGCTTCTATGAGTTCGTGCTGGTGCTGGTTGAAGAGGGCCGCGGCCTGGTGCTGGGGCAGCTTATTGGCGCCTTTCAGCGCAGCCCCGACTTCCGCCACCATGGACTGCACGCGGTCAGTCAGCAGGGTCCTCTGGCCTTCCTCGTCGCGCAAAGCCAGCGCTGCTTTCTGCACCGAACCCGTGTCCGCTACGAACTGGGCAACTTGGCGAAGTCCCGTCCGGTGCAAAGCGACGCCAGCGGCCTGGTCCACTACGTAACGTGCGAGCACGCCGAAGTCGGCACTGCGGAATTCCTTGGCATAGTCAGCCAGGAGACGTTTGGCCACCAACTGCAGCAGGACGGTGTTATCGCCTTCAAACGTCACATAAACGTCAAGGTCCGCACGCAGCGAGGCAAAGCGGTTCTCGATCAGGAATCCCGCGCCACCGCAGGCTTCACGGCATTCCTGCAGGGTGTCCAGGGCGTGCCACGTGCTGAGCGGCTTCAGAGCCGCTGCCAATGTTTCCAGGTCCTGGCGGTCGGCGTCAGTGTCGTGGGCACCGGAGAAGACGTCGTCGAACTTCTGCAGAAGCTGCTCGTGGGCAAAACTGGCAGCGTAGGTGGTGGCGAGCCGGGTGAACAGGCGCCGCTGGTGACGCTGATAGTCCAGCAGGACTTCTTCATCAGTGGGGGAAGATGCATTGAACTGACGGCGCTCGGTGGCGTACTGGATGGCTGTTTTGAGCGCCACCTTGCTGGCTGCCACAGCGGCACCGTCCAGGGAGACCCGGCCTTGGACCAAGGTTCCGAGCATGGTGAAGAAGCGGCGGCCGGGGCTTTCGATCGTTGATGAATACGTACCATCCACGGCTACGTCGCCATAGCGGTTCAGGAGGTTGGTGCGGGGGATACGCACATCAGTGAAATGCAGCCTTCCGTTGTCAATGCCGTTGAGGCCGCCCTTGATTCCGTCGTCCTCCCCGCCAATCCCTGGCAGGAACTCTTTGGTGACGGGATCCCGCAGCTCTACATAGAAGGCGTGGACGCCGTGGTTGACGTTCCTGGTGACCAGCTGTGCAAAGACGACGGCGGCAAGGCCATCGTTTGCCGCGTTGCCGATATAGTCCTTCCAGGCTGCCCGGAACGGGGTGTTGATGACGAATTCCTGGCGCGCCTCGTCATAGGTGGCCGTGGTGGCGATGCTTGCGACGTCGGAGCCGTGGCCGGTCTCGGTCATCGCGAAACAACCCGGGATGGCCAGGCTCATGATTCCGGGGAGCCATTGGTCGTGGTGCCCGCGGGTACCTAGGTGCATGACAGCGGAGCCAAAGAGGCCCCATTGAACGCCGGCCTTGATCTGCAGCGACGGGTCTGCCGTGACGAGTTCTTCGAATCCGGCAATGTTGCCGCCGTGGTCATCTGAGCCGCCCATGCGGGTGGGAAACGCCCGGTGCACGGCATTGTTATCCACCAGGAACTTCAACTGTTCGAACACGCGGGCCCGGTGTTCGGTGTGATGGAGCCCTTCAATTTTCTGGACATCGGGATGACCCGCTATTTCGCGGGCCTGGCGCCGGATGTGGGCCCACTTGCCCAGGAGCTGCTCGCCGAGCCCTGCGACGTCGACCACCGGGTCCCCAACCTGGCCGGCGGATCCACCAGTGTGCACTGCCGCTTCCTCGCGGCCGGATGGTTGATGGGCTGACGACGCCCGGTCCACTACTTCAGTCATGTTGATTCCTTCTTTGGTTCCTACAACTGATGGGTCTTTTTCATGTCAGGTGATTGGTTTGAGCTCCGGAGCGATGCCCAGGCATAGCCAGTCCGTGATGTGCCCGGCCATGGATGCCTGGTCCGGTTTGGTGTCGGAAGCGGGGCTTCCCAGCCACATTTCGCCGGCATTCCGAACGAGCCCGATGGCTGCTGTGGGCCAGTACTCGATCAACGCTTCGTTCTCGGTTCCGAGGTACTGCCGCATGGGTGTCGCGATCATGTCCGTGATTTGCTCGAAGAAGTTACCCAGTGCCCCTGACGCCGCAATGGCATCCTGCGACGAAGCTTCCCCGGGTGTCAGCCGGGTAATGAACGCGTAAACGTTGGGGCTGGATTCTGCCATTTGCAGGTACGCCGACACCATGGCGTAGAGCCCTTCCCGGGGCGTCTGCGCCAACTGGGCCGCTTCCTTCATGCGGCGTTGCATTTGCCCCAGGACTACTTCTCCCATGGCCTGTTGAAGGCCTGCCTTATCACCGAAATAGCGGTAGTACACAGACTTTGAGGTGCCGGCGGCTCCAGCGATGTCTTCCATGGAAGCCTCGCTGCCCAGGGCGTGCACGGCCCGGCGTGCTGCCTTGATGAGCTCGCGACGACGTGACTCGCGATGGCTTTGCCATCTGGCAGCGCGCCCATCGATTCCAGCGTCCGGAACGGCACCGCCGGAGTCCTCTGAGGCATCAACAGCATTGGCCCCGGAGGAGGCAGAAGCTTGCGGGAAATCTGTACTGCGACTGTTCACGATACTCAGCGTATCAGGTACGCTGGGTATCAGTAACTGGCATTGATCGAAGGAGTCAGGCATGGCCGCAGCAGAAACATCCGCAGGCACGAACACAGACACAAGCGGCTTCGCAACGGGGGAACAGGGCAAACGCCCTCAGGGAACGCGTTCTGCAGTCATTGTGGGCGGCAACAGGATCCCCTTCGCCCGCACGGGCGGCGCTTACGTGAAGTCGTCCAACCAGGACATGCTCACCGCGGCATTGGACGGGCTCATTGCCCGGTTCGGACTGCAGGACGAACGGATCGGCGAAGTAGCGGCAGGTGCCGTCCTGAAGCATTCACGCGACTTCAACCTCACCCGTGAAGCTGTATTGGGTTCGGCATTATCGGCGGAGACACCGGCATACGACCTCCAGCAGGCATGCGCCACCGGGCTGGAAACCGTCCTGGGGCTTGCAAACAAAATCAAGCTGGGACAGATCGATTCCGCCATCGCCGGGGGTGTTGACTCGGCGTCCGATGCCCCGATCGCCGTCAGCGAAGGACTCCGGGAGATCCTCCTGGACCTCAACCGCGCCAAGACACCGGTACAGAAGCTAAAGATCCTGGCACGCATGCGCCCCAAGGACCTGGCCCCCGATGCTCCCAACACGGGTGAGCCGCGCACCGGGCTGTCCATGGGCGAACACCAAGCCCTCACCACGGCACAGTGGAAGATCAGCCGGGAGGCGCAGGACGAACTCGCCTTCAACAGCCACCGCAACCTCGCCGCCGCTTACGATCGCGGCTTCTTCGACGACCTCATCACTCCGTACCGCGGCCTTAATCGGGACTCCAATCTTCGCGCGGACACCACCTTGGAGAAGCTCTCCACCCTGAAGCCTGTCTTCGGCAAGAACCTGGGGTCCGAGGCCACAATGACGGCCGGCAATTCGACACCATTGACCGATGGAGCCTCAACAGTCCTGCTTGCCACCGAAGAGTGGGCGGACAGCCGGGGCCTGCCCAAGCTCGCCACCGTCCTGGACGGTGAGGCGGCCGCCGTCGACTTCGTCCACGGCAAGGACGGACTTCTGATGGCGCCGGTCTTCGCCGTGCCGCGCCTCCTTGCCCGCCACGGGCTGACACTGGAAGATTTCGACTTCTTCGAAATACACGAGGCCTTCGCCGGGACCGTCCTAAGCACCATGGCCGCCTGGGAAGACGAGGACTTCGGGCGGACGCGGTTGGGGCTGGACGGCGCTTTGGGAAAGGTGGACCGCGCAAAGTTGAACATCAACGGGTCTTCACTCGCGGCCGGTCACCCATTCGCAGCAACCGGTGGCAGGATTGTGGCATCGCTGGCAAAGATGCTCCACGAGAAGGGACTTGTGGACGGCAGGCCGGCACGGGGCCTGGTTTCGGTGTGCGCCGCCGGCGGGCAGGGCGTTGTAGCCATTCTGGAAGCAGCCTAGGGGGAGCGTGATGACAGACAAGTACACCAGGATCGTCAGCCAGGGACTGGGCAAGGACGTCGCAAAAAGGCTCGGCCTGCCGCAACCGGTTGAGTTGCGCCGCCACCAACCAGGCGCACCGCTCATTACTGGGCCCGTGCTGGTCAACGGCGATAGCGTGGGCGCAGATGACCTCGCCACCACGCTTCTAGGTTGGGGCCTGGACGTGCGCCGCCACGCCTTGCCCAAGGAAAAGCTCGGCGCCATCGTTCTTGTCCTGGATGCCGTGCAGCACCCAGCGGACCTGGGCAAACCCGTGATGACAATCGGTGCTTCCTTGCGGGATCTCGCGCCCAACGGACGCATCATTACTGTCTCGAGGACGGCCCGGTCCGCGCCCACGCCCGCTTCGGCCGCCGCCCGGCAGGGCATCGATGGCCTCCTGCGTTCATTGGCCAAGGAATTACGTGCCGGAGCGACTGCGAACGGCATTCTTCTTGATGAGGATTTGGCCACCACCAGCCCTTCAGCGCTGGGAGCCCTGCGCTTCTTCCTTTCCGGGCGCTCCGCCTATGTGGATGGCCAGTTCCTGACGATCAGTTCATCCTCCGGCAGCCTGCCCGTCGAGGACGACAAACCGCTTGCAGGCAAAGTCGCCGTGGTCACTGGTGCAGCGCGGGGTATCGGCGCCGCGATCGCCCGGACGCTGCACCGTGATGGAGCGAAGGTGGTGTTGGTGGATATTCCCGCCGCAGGCGACCATCTCGCGGACGTGGCCAACGAGGTCCACGGGACAGCCCTCCAGCTCGACATCACGCGGGACGACGCCGGTCACCGGATTATCGACCACGCAGTGGAACGCCACGGCAGGCTCGACGTCGTCATCCACAATGCCGGCATCACCCGCGACCGCCTCTTGGCCAACATGGATGAGGGCCGCTGGCAGTCGGTCATCGCGGTTAACATCGCCGCCCAATTGAGGATCAATGAGGCACTTCTGGCCTCGGAGCACTTCAAGGAGGCTCCGCGCATCGTTTCGGTGGCGTCCACTAGTGGCATTGCCGGCAACAGGGGCCAAACCAACTATGCCGCGTCCAAAGGCGGCGTGATCGGAATGGTGCGCTCCACAGCCCCGCTCATGGAGTCCTTCGGGGGCACGATCAACGCAGTAGCACCGGGCTTCATTGAAACAGAGATGACGGCGCGGATGCCGTTCGCCATCCGGGAAGCCGCCCGCAGGCTCAATTCACTGAGGCAGGGTGGCCAGCCACAAGACGTCGCGGAAGCCATCGCCTTCCTGGCGAGCGACGCCGCGGGAGGAATCTCGGGGGGAGTACTTCGCGTGTGCGGACAGCAATTGGTGGGAGCATGAGCCAACCGCAGCCGGTCATCCTTGGAGAGCTGCCGTCCCTGTCCAAGCTCTACGTCAACGCCGCGGCAACCGCCGCCCGTCGCCGGGTCCTTGGTTCATCGACGGGACAGGCGACGTTGCCAACGGTCAGCCACGAGGTCAGGGATGTCCAGGCGGACGTCGCAAACCTGACTGCCTACCAGCACCTTCTGGGGGAGACGGCCAGTGACATCCTGCCAGCAGGATTCGTCCATGCCCTGGCCTTTCCGGTCTCCATGAGTGTGATGAACCGGGATGACTTTCCGTTGCCGCTGGTCGGCATGATCCACCTCAGGAACCATGTGGAACAGCGGGTCCCCATACAATTCACGGAAGCCTTGGACATCCGGTCATGGTCAGAAAACCTCTCCGGCCACCGGGCGGGGACGCAAGTGGACGTCATCGCGGAAGTCCGCTCCAGCTCCTCAAGCGAGTTGCTGTGGCGGGGCGTGTCCACCTACCTCGCGAAAGGGGTCTTCCTGCCTGGCATCGACAAGCCGGGAAACCCAAGCAACACGGGAGATAACAGTGATTTTTCCCCGCCGGATCCCACGGCCCTATGGCAACTGGACCTGGACATCGGACGCAACTACGCTGCTGTCTCCGGCGATTTCAATCCCATCCATTTGAGTGTCTTATCCGCCAAAGCCCTGGGCCTGCGGGGGTCCATTGCCCACGGGATGTATCTTGCCTCCCGTGCGCTGGCAGACGTCGGGTCGGTCAAGCCCGATGCCTTCACGTGGGAGGTGAGGTTTGAGGCGCCAGTTTTCCTGCCCGCGCGGGTGGCGCTGGACATCTCCACGATCCAGGCGGACACCGGGGCGTGGCAGCGCTCGGATTATGTGGCGTGGAACCCACGCAGCGGCCGGCGTCACTTCAGGGGCAGCGTCGCGCCGTTGTCTTAAGCCCTCCATAAATCCTTGCGAGCCGGATATTCTCTTGAGACGTATTGCCGGAGGAGGAGAGACTCGCCACATGAACCAGATCAGTTTGTGCGTCTCGACCTACAACCGCGTCGATGATCTCAAGAGGTTGCTTTCGAGTGCTCTTGCCCAGGAACCCGCAATCCCCATCATTGTCTACGACGACGCATCCTCGGACGGGACGCCAGAGGTGGTTCGAGAGCAGTTTCCCGGCGTTCAGCTCATTGCCGGCCAGGAAAACGTCGGCCTGATCGCTGCCCGGAACATTTGCATCAAGGCAGCATCCACTCCCTTCGTCCTCATTTTGGACGATGACGCATACTTTCGGTCCGTCTCCACGGCCCGGCAAACGCTGGCGGACTTTTCCTCAGCTGCCATTGCCGCGGTTGCCGTTCCCTTTACCGAGAATGGTGCCCTAATGCAGGGCGATCGGGCCGGCGATACTGTTGAGCTGGCCAGGAGCTTTATCGGCGCCGCACACGCTCTGCGCCGGGATGCAGTACTTGCCTGTGGCGGTTTGCGTGAATCGTATAGGTTCTACTGCGAGGAATCCGATATAGCGATTCGTCTTTTGGCCTCTGGCCTCGTAGTCAGGCACGGCACCGCAGATCCGGTTGAGCACTGCCCGAATGCTGACCGCCAACCTTTGCGAAGGCGCCAACTGCGGTGGCGGAGCGAACTTCGTTTCAAGTGGTATCACACGCCCGCTTTGCTTGTGGTGCCCGTGCTCGTTGGTCACCTGGGCCTTCTGCTGGTGAGGTCCGGGCAGTTTGGTGGCCTCGGGGAATCTCTTCGGCTGTGCTACACATCCTGCAGAGACGTCCTCGCGTCACGGTCCGAACGCAAGGGAGTGGATATCCGGACCTACCTCCTGTGGAGGCGGCTTGCCAAGCTTCCCCGAGTGACCCTGGACGCGGCCGACCATATCCTTGCGGCTGGACGTGCTCCCGGTGAGCGGAATCTTCAGGGGCGCGGCATATCCCTCAGACGATGAGCGGAACCAGGCCCCGCGTGGTTGAGGGCACAAAAAAACCCCGGTTTCCCGGGGCCTTCTTTGTGCGCGGAGGGGGACTTGAACCCCCACCCCCTTTCGAGGACTAGCACCTCAAGCTAGCGCGTCTGCCATTCCGCCACCCGCGCAGGTGGTGTTCGGAGAAGCCATTCTGCACCTTCCGGTGCTTCACTTTCCTCCGAAGCAGCGAGAAAAACTCTAACACGGTTTGAAGGAACTAAAAAATCGATGCGGGCCAAGGCTGGCCTGCAGACTTTCGAGGCGTGGCGGCGCCCGGAATTGCGCAACCGACGAGGCTTTCGGTGAGTAGGCTGGAGGAACACGGGACGGTAGAGCTGCGGGATCCGCAGTGCGCGTCGCCGGCACTGCAGCCCAGCCACGCAAGGAGAATTTCCATGTCTGTCATCCGCCCCGAAGACGAAGTTGTCCGGATCTGCCAGGAGCTCATCCGTATCGACTCCTCCAACTTCGGCGATGACACCGGACCGGGCGAACGGGCCGCTGCGGAGTACACGGCCGGCCTCATCAGCGAAGTGGGTCTCGATGCCGAGATTTTCGAGTCAGCACCGGGACGCGCCAACGTCGTAACGCGCATGGCAGGGGAGGACCCGTCAGCTGACGCCCTGGTTGTCCACGGACACCTGGACGTTGTACCGGCCCTGAAGGATCAGTGGAGCGTTGATCCGTTCAGCGGCGAACTGAAAGACGGCCTGATCTGGGGCCGTGGAGCTGTGGACATGAAGGACATGGATGCCATGATCCTTTCAGTCATGCGGAACTTCGCCAGGACTGGCCGCAAGCCCAAGCGGGATATCATTTTCGCCTTCTTCGCCGACGAGGAAGCCGGCGGCACTTATGGCGCCCGCTATGCCGTGGAGCACCGGCGCGAATTGTTCGACGGCGCCACCGAGGCTATCTCCGAAGTCGGCGGATTCTCCGCGACCATCGGCGGTCAGCGGACCTACTTGCTTCAAACTGCCGAAAAGGGCCTTTCCTGGTTGCGGCTGGTGGCCCATGGACGGGCTGGCCACGGCTCGCAGATCAATACGGACAACGCGGTCACCCGGCTTGCGGCGGCCGTCACCAGGATCGGAGAATACAAGTGGCCTGTAGAGCTGACCCCCACCACCAGGCAGTTCCTGGACGGTGTGACTGAGCTAACGGGTGTCGAGTTTGATGCCGACAACCCGGACATCATCCTCAAAGAACTCGGCACGGTTGCCCGGTTCGTGGGCGCAACGCTGCAAAATACCTCCAACCCCACCCTGCTCCGCTCCGGCTACAAGCACAATGTCATTCCGGAATCGGCCGAGGCATTCGTGGACTGCCGCACGCTGCCCGGCCAGCAGGAACTGGTGTTCGAAACCATCAAGGAGCTCGCTGGAGACGGCGTGGAGATCAGCTACGTTAACAAGGATGTGTCCCTGGAAGTGCCCTTTGCCGGCAACCTGGTGGACTCCATGATCGATGCCTTGCACTCCGAGGACCCGGGCGCCAAGGTGCTTCCTTACACCCTTTCCGGAGGCACCGATAACAAGTCCTTGAGCAAGATCGGCATCACAGGTTACGGCTTCGCTCCGCTGATGTTGCCGGACGAGCTGGACTTCACCGGCATGTTCCACGGAGTGGACGAGAGAGTGCCGGAGGAGTCCCTGAAATTCGGTGCGCGCGTCCTGAACAGGCTGCTGAGCAACTACTAGACCTTCCCAACATCAGGAGGCCCAGCCATGACTCCCGAGGAAATCCTGCCAGAGGCCCTTCTTGAGCGGCTACGTGGACGCGCTGCCGGCTACGACCAAAACAACCTGTTCTTCCACGAGGACCTCGAGGAGCTGGTGAACGCCGGCTATCTGAAGCTTTTCGTGCCGGAGGCCGACGGCGGCATGGGCCTTGGGCTCGAAGCGGTGGCTGCGCTTCAGCAACGGCTCGCGACGGCGGCCCCGGCCACAGCGTTGGCTGTCAACATGCACTTGGTCTGGACCGGCGTCGCGCAGGTCATGGCCACGCGGGGTGATGACTCGCTGGACTTCGTGCTTAAGGAAGCAGGCCGAGGCGAGGTTTTTGCGTTCGGCATTTCGGAGGCCGGCAATGATTCGATGCTGTTCGATTCCACCACGGTTGCTGAGCCGCTGCCGGATGGCGGCTATCGCTTTACTGGCCGGAAGATCTTCACGAGCCTCTCCCATGGCTGGACCCGTCTAGGGACGTTCGGCAAGGATGCGGACGCCAGGGATGGCGAGGGCGAACTCGTATTCGGCTTTCTCCGCCGTGACGAACCCGGCCATGAGACGCTCAGTGACTGGGACACGCTGGGCATGCGGGCAAGCGCGTCGAACACCACCTTGCTGCATGGCGCGGTCATTCCTCCGGAACGGATCTTCCGAAAATTGCCTGTGGGCCCCAACCAGGACTTGCTGATCTTCGCCATTTTCGCTTGTTTCGAGACGCTGCTTGCCGCCGTCTACACGGGACTGGCGCAACGTGCCTTCACACTGGGCGTTGAGAATGTGAAGCGTCGGACCTCGGCGAAGCACGGCGGTCGGAGTTTCGCGCAGGATCCGGACATCCGCTGGAAAGTTGCCGACGCGGCGCTGGCCATGGACGGTATCTATCCCCAGTTGTCGGCAGTTGCGCGCGATATCGATAACCTGGTGGACCATGGACCCCAGTGGTTCCCCAAGCTTGTTGGGCTCAAGTCGCGGGCCACGGAAAACGCCCGGTACGTGGTGGATCTGGCGATCAGGATCACGGGAGGATCCAGCTACTTCCGGGGCTCGGAAATGGAGCGCCTCTACCGCGACGTTCTCGCCGGAATTTTCCATCCGTCCAATGACGAGTCAGCGCATAACACAGTGGCAAACGCTTGGCTGGGGCCTTTGGAAAACTAAGGAAACCCTCTGCAAAACCAAGGAAACAGAGGGCCGGCCCGCGCTGCTTGTGACTTCAGCTAGACCGTGCGCTGCACGGAATAGACTTTGCGGCGCAACCAAAAGCGCCTGCCGCCGCCGAGGTATAGCCGGCTACGTTCCAACTCCCATTTCCCGTACTCCGAATGCTCCGCGAGCCGACGCCGGGCTTCGGGCAGTGAATCGTCAGGTCCGACCGTCAGTACGAGGTACTCGTACTGACGTGCATAGTCACGTTGGCGCTCTTCGGAGCTGCCTCGAAATTGTTCCTTCATCCCTCTCCATTTTCGTCCTTTTCGGGCTAACGTGAAGTCATGAGCATCGATCCGCGTGTCGCGCTTCAATCACTGACTGCTGCCCTGGAAGAGCATTTGGCCGCCGCTTCAGCCCGTCGAGGTGAGGGTGACCCCAATGTCGAGGCGGCGTTCTTCGCCGTTGCGGATGCCTTCGAAGTTTACGAAGACGCCCTGTACGAGGCATATTCAGAGGTTACTCCGCTGCAGGTGTTTGATGACGAGGAAGAGGACGACGACGAGGTCCTCGACGAAGACCTCGAAAGCCTGGAGGACTAAGAGCTGTTAGAACGGCAACTGACCGGACGGAACCGGCCACCGGTGGTGGCCGGTTTTTTGTGTCGTTTTTCAGGTTGTTTGTGTTGTGCTTGGCCCGGATTTCGGCGGTTTTCCGTGGTGTCGTGCGGATTAAAGCACGTAGTCCTGCATCAGCCAGCTAGGTACTGGCACGTAGGAGCCATGGGTAAAGCTGCGCAAACTTGAGTACCGACTACTGGTGCGCCTCCTGACCGCCGCCGCTTCACTGGGTTGTAGGCAATGGCAGGTCTGCGAAGAAGGCTGACATGGTAAAGGTTCCAGTCTTGCGTTCGGGCAAGGAGGGCGCACCACAAGGTGCGCACCCCTTTTCCTTGGGCGCGGCGTTCACAGCCAAACCTGCCGTCGCCGATGTCAATCCGCCGGTGTCTCCCTGGATTGACAAGTCCGTTGCTGCACAACGGGCTGAAAGGGCGGGACTGGCGGCGTTGAGGGCAGATGTCACCCTGAACCTCAAGCCGTCAGTCACCCACCGCCGCTCCCGCCGCACCTCCGCCCTGGCCCGCCGGTACGGCTGGACGCGGTTGCTTACCAACAGCCTTCGCTTGGCAGATACCGCTCTTGTAGCTGCGGCCGTGACGGCCGGTTTCCTCTTGAACACGGATGGCCTTTCCGTTGCGGTGGGCGGCACGGGCCATGAGCGGCACCTCATGCTCGGTTTTATACTCGGCGTTGCCTGGTTGGGCGCGCTGGAGGTCTACCGGACACGGGATCCGAAGGTGCTGGGGGTGGGCCCCGAAGAATACAAACGCGTCCTGTCCGCGAGCCTGCGTGTTTTCGGCTTCCTGGGAATCGTGGCGGTTGTTTTCCGGCTCGAGTCCGCAAGCTCATTCGTCCTGGTGTCGCTGCCGGTGGGCTTGGTGGCCCTGACAGGTAGCCGGTGGATGTTCCGGCGCTGGCTGACCCGTGAAAAATCACGCGGCCGTTGCCTCTCCCGTGCCATTGTGGTGGGAGAGCCCCAGGACGTCAGATACGTCATCAAGCAAATCAACCGGAAGTCCGGTGCCGCCTACAACATCCTGGGGGCATGCCTTCCAGGGGCACGGCGTGGCGCCGTCCTGGTGGTGGATAACGATCGCGTCCCCGTCCTGTCATCGATTTACGGCATTGCCCACACCGTGCGCCAGACGGGCGCCAACGCGGTGATCGTTGCCGGTCCTGTCCCCGGGGGCAACCAATTCATCCAGGAGTTGGGCTGGCGCTTGGAGGAAGATTCCGCCGAACTTGTCCTGGCAGCAACGTTGACCAACGTGGCCGGCCCGCGCATCCACTGGCGTCCCGTGGAGGGATTGCCCCTGATGCACGTGGATATTCCGCACTACTCGGGCGGCAAACACACGCTCAAGCGCCTGATGGACATCGTGGTCTCCGCTGCTGCTTTGCTCTGCCTGGCGCCGCTTCTGGCGGTTCTGGCGCTGATAGTCAGGTTGGACAGCCCGGGTCCCGTGCTTTTCCGGCAGGAACGGATCGGTAGGCGAGGCACCACCTTCCAGATGCTGAAGTTCCGTTCCATGGTGGTTGACGCCGAAGCGCGGCTGGAAGAACTCAGCGGGAAGGACCAGGGAGCCGGTGTCCTCTTCAAGATCCGTGAGGATCCCCGCGTCACCAAGTGCGGCCGTTGGATGCGCAAGTACTCCCTGGACGAGCTACCGCAGTTCTGGAATGTGCTGGCCGGAAACATGAGCCTGGTAGGCCCCCGCCCGCCACTCCTGCGCGAAGTCAGTGGCTACGAACGGCACACCCACCGCAGGCTTCTCATCAAACCCGGAATCACCGGCTTGTGGCAGATCAATGGACGATCAGACCTCCCATGGGATGAAGCCGTCCGGCTGGACCTCTATTACGTCGAAAACTGGTCCATAGCCGGCGATCTGATGATTATGTGGCGGACCTTCCGGGCCATGATCCAGCCCTCCGGAGCCTATTGAACGACCTGCCGGAACTTACTGACAGGAGAGCAATAAAAAGAAGCTTTACAGGGAAAGAACCGAGTTATCCAACACAGAATCCGAGTGGAAAATGAGCATAGGAACTATTCCATCAGGCCACCTTAACGGCCACGGGATGACCCCGAAGTTACGGATCGCCGTGGTCGGAGCAGGATATTGGGGGCCGAACCTCGCCAGGAACCTCAAAGCAAGCCCGGACTGGGAACTCGTGGCGATTTGCGATCTCGACGTCGAACGCGGCCTCCGGCTGGCCGAAACAGTAGGCGGCGTCGCCGTCGTCGAGTCCTTGGACGAACTCCTGGACACGTACAACCTGGACGCAGTCGCCGTAGCCACCCCGGCGCACACGCATCACGGAGTAGTGATGACAGCCTTGCGGGCCGGCATGCACGTGCTCGTCGAGAAACCACTGGCGGATAGCCGTGCCAAGGGCCTGGAAATGGTGGAGGAAGCCAAGGCGCGCGGCCTGGTCCTCATGGCAGACCATACCTATTGTTTTACGCCCGCAGTTTTGAAGATCCAGGAGCTCGTATCCAGTGGGGCATTGGGCGACATCCTTTATGTCGACTCCGTGCGTATCAACCTCGGACTCGTCCAACCGGACGTCAACGTGTTCTGGGACCTTGCACCCCACGATCTCTCGATCCTGGATTTCGTCCTTCCGGGAGGCCTGCACCCGACCGAGATCTCTGCCCACGGAGCGGATCCGCTGGGCACCGGACGTGACTGCGTGGGCCACTTGACCTTCGGCCTTCCAAACGACGCCATGGTTCATATCCACGTGAATTGGCTCAGCCCCACCAAAATCCGGCAAATGATCATCGGCGGCTCAAAGAGGACGCTCGTCTGGGATGACCTGAACCCGCAACAACGCCTGAGCGTCTACGATCGCGGCGTGAGCCTGGAACACCAGCCACGGTCCGCGGCGGACAAAAAGAACTCGGCCATCTCCTACCGCCTCGGAGATACATGGTCACCCGCATTGCAGGAACGCGAACCCCTGGGCCAAGTGGTGGCCGAGCTGGCCGGATCCATCCGCAACCACACGATACCGCGCACCAGCGGCGAATCCGGGCTCAGGGTCCTCTCAGTACTGGAGGCCGTCACCCAAAGCCTGGGAACGGACGGTCAGTCAACCATTGTTGCCGGCAACGAGGTCGCTCTCCAGGTCGCACAGTGAAGAAGCTGCTCGGCGCCAACGTCCTGGTCACCGGAGGCGCCGGAACCATCGGATCCACCCTGGTAGACCAACTGCTCGACGCCGGTGCGGCCCACGTGGACGTCCTGGACAACCTGGTCAGGGGACGCCGGGCCAACCTCAGCGACGCCTTGGCCACCGAACTTGTGCAACTGGTGGAAGGTGACCTGAGGGACCGGGACCTGGTCCACGACCTCACGCGGGGCAAAGATCTGGTTTTCCATCAGGCTGCGATCCGCATCACCCAATGCGCAGAGGAACCACGGTTGGCGCTTGAAGTCCTGGTGGATGGAACCTTCAACGTGTTCGAAGCCGCCGTTGACCACAACGTGGAAAAGGTCATCGCGGCGTCGAGTGCCTCCGTCTACGGAATGGCCGAGGAATTCCCCACCACCGAGAGACACCACCACCACAACAACGACACCTTTTATGGAGCCGCGAAATCGTTCAATGAGGGAATGGCGAGGAGCTTCCGGGCAATGTCCGGCCTGGACTACGTAATGCTGAGGTACTTCAACGTGTACGGGCCCCGCATGGACGTGCACGGACTTTATACAGAAGTACTGGTCCGTTGGATGGAACGGATAGTCGATGGTCTTCCGCCCCTGATCTTCGGCAGCGGCCACCAGACCATGGACTTCATCCACACCGCGGACGTCGCCAGGGCCAACATCCTGGCAGCCACCAGCGACGTCCGGGAGGGCGTGTACAACGTAGCCAGCGGCACGGAAACCAGCCTCGCCGAACTGGCACAAACCCTACTTCGGGTCATGCAGTCCCCACTGCACCTTGAACACGGACCCGAACGGGCAGTCAACGGCGTCGCCCGCCGACTCGCAGACGTCACCGCCGCCAAGCGGGACCTCGGCTTTGAAGCAGCGATAGAACTCGAAGACGGACTGCGCTCGCTCGTCACCTGGTGGCGTCCACTCCGTGAAGAAATCGCAGCCTCCCGGCAGCTGGCCCGGCCTGACGCACCCTCAGTAGGTGCCCGATGACCACCTCCGAGACCTCGCTGGCACGTATCGACGTCATGAAACCCTGGCTCGGGGAAGAAGAAGCCCAAGCCGTGGCCGAAGTCATCGCATCCGGCTGGGTGGCCCAAGGCCCCAAAGTCAGGCAGTTCGAGGAAGCCTTCGCCCTGGAGCAACAGGCTGGCTTCGCCGTAGCGGTCTCCAGTTGCACTTCTGCCCTGCACCTGGCGCTCGCCGTAGCCGGGGTAGGACCAGGAGACGACGTCGTCGTCCCGTCCTTCTCCTTCATTGCCACGGCCAACGCACCAACATACGTAGGCGCCCGGGCGGTCTTCGCCGACGTCGACGTCCTAACAGGTTGTGTCACCGCTGAAACCGTTGCCGCCGCCTTGACGCCTGCCACGCGGGCTGTCATTGCCGTGGACCAAGGCGGAGTGCCCGTTGATCTCGATCCTCTTCGGGCCCTCTGCGATCCCCTTGGCATCATCGTCATCGAGGACGCAGCCTGCGGCATCGGTTCACGCTACCGCGGCCGTCCAGTGGGAGCCGGTGCCGAACTGGCCGCCTGGTCCTTCCACCCCCGCAAAATCCTGACCACAGGGGAGGGCGGGATGCTCTCCACACCGCGGCAGGATTTCGCCGACCGGTCCCGCCGACTCCGCGAACACGCAATGAGCCTCTCAGCCGCGGAACGTCACGCCAGCATCCTTGCCCCCGCCGAGGAGTACCTCGAAATAGGGTTCAACTACCGCATGACTGACCTTCAGGCCGCCGTCGGGCTCGTCCAACTAGGCCGCCTACACCAAGCAGTACAACGCAGGCGCGAACTCGCCGCCAACTACGCGCATGCCTTCGCGGGCATCGAAGGCCTCCGGTTAGTGGACGACCCCGGATACGGAACCGGAAACTTCCAGTCTTGCTGGCTGGAAGTAGGCCCGGCGTTCCCCATGGGAAGGGACGCACTGATGACCCGCCTGGCAGAGGACGGAATTTCGGCACGACGCGGCATCATGGCCGCACACCGGCAACCCGCCTACGCCGGGACGAACACGGACGCGGTCTCACTGGAAGCAACTGAGTGGCTGACGGACCACACGCTCATCCTGCCCCTCTACCACCAGCTCTCCTTGGGCGACGAGATCCGGGTCATTGATTCAATACTTCGCGCGGCAGGACAGGGAAGATGACCGAGCTCCTCCTCATCGCCGCCAGCGGACTCGCCCGCGAAGTCCTGGCCATGGTCCGCAACACCGGACAGTACGACGTCATCGGAATCCTGGACGACGACGAAGACAAAGTGGGCCGCGTCGTGGACGGCGCCCACGTCCTGGGCCCCATCCGTGATGCCCTGACATTCCCGCACGCCATGCTGCTCGTCTGCATCGGCTCGGGCCGTGGACGGGAAAGCGTCGTCATGAGACTGCGCACCTTGGGCCTCGCCGAGGACCGCTACGCGACGGCGATCGACTCGTCCGTACACCCACCCGAAGGATGCAGGATCGGCCTGGGGAGCATCCTGCTGGCGAACGTCACCATGACAGCCTCCGTCACTGTCGGAAGCCACGTGGTAGCCATGCCAGGAGTCACGCTCACACACGATGACGTCGTCAGCGACTTCGCCACCCTGGCCGCCGGCGTATCCCTCGGCGGGAACGTCCACATCGGCCGGGCAGCCTACATCGGCATGAACGCCAGCGTCCGCGAGCGCCGCACTGTCGGCGCCGGGGCAACCATTGGCATGGGAGCGGCAGTGCTTACCGATGTCCCTGACGAGGAGACCTGGGCCGGGGTGCCCGCACGGGTAATACGCCGCGGATTCTCCCCCGAACTGGAGGACGCCCTGTGACCCTCCGCAGCCGTGCTGCAAGCCCGCGAACGCCCACTCCAACACGGGCGTTCGTCATCAGCGTCCTGAACGCAGTGGTGACACGCCTTGGAACAATCGCAATCGGCATAGCGCTCGCGCGGCTACTCGGGCCCGAACAGTTCGGAACATACGCTGTGGCCTTCGTAGCACTCATGGCCGTATTGAGTTTCAACGAACTTGGGGTCAGCCTGGCAATCGTTCGGTGGCCGGGGGAACCCAAGGAAATCGCCGCGACCGTAACAACGATCTCAACAGCCTGCAGCATAGTCCTCTTCGCAGGTTCCTACGTGATGGCCCCCTATTTCACGGCAGCCATGGGAAACGGAGCCGCCACCGACGTGGTCAGGGCGCTCGCCTTCTGTATCGTGCTCAATGGACTGGTGGCTACGCCTGCGGCCCTTCTGCAACGGAACTTTCGGCAGGGCCAACGCATGGTCATTGACCAGGTCAACGTTTGGCTCGGAGCGGGTGTGTCCCTGGTTCTGGTCATCATGGGCCTGGGAGCCATGAGCCTGGCCATCGGGCGGGTGCTGGCCAGCCTCATTTCCGCTGTCCTTTTCTTCATCTACTCGCCGTTACCTTACCGTTTTGGGTTCTCCAGGAAATTGGCGGGACAGTTGCTGGCTTTTGGGTTGCCTCTGGCAGGGGCAAGCATGGTGGTCTTTGGAGTGGGTTACGTGGACCAACTGGTTGCCGGAAAGATGCTCGGGCCAGTGGTGTTGGGGTTCTATGTCATGGCCACCAATATGGCCGGTTGGCCGGCCAGCTTGCTGTCCCAGCCTCTGCGCAGCGTGGCTCCGGCGACCTTTGCAAGACTGCAGGGTGCACCCGCGGAGATGCGTGCCGCGATGCTATCCATTGTCGCGGTGGTGGCTTCGGCGATGCTACCGGTCTCCGCGGTCCTGACAGCTTGCGCTGTTCCTGTCGTGACGCTGCTGTATGGCGAGGCATGGGCGCCCGCTGCTGTTGCGTTGGCTTGGCTGGCACCTGTTGCCGTCTTCAGGGTTTTTCACGAACTCATTTACGACTACCTGGTGGTGATCAAGCAGTCGGTTTCTATTCTGAGGGTCCAAGTCTTGTCACTCCTGGCCTTGGTGCCGGCGCTGGTTTTGGGCGCACAAGTGGGTGGCCTCGCTGGCTTGGCAGCAGTTCCCCTTGTCATTGCGGCAGCTGTCACTTCGCCTCTCTATCTCGGAGCTCTCTCACGAGCGGGCGTTCCCTTGAGAAGCCTTGGAGCCAGCATCTGGGTTTCCACCACCATATCGGTCGCCGCCGGAGTGGTCTGTTTCGTCCTGTCCTCTTCGATTCCGTCGCCAGTCATGGCAGTTGCTGCGTGCCTGTTCGTTGGGGTGCTGGCACTTACGGCATCGGTGTTCCTCAGACTGGGAGACATCCATCAATTACGTCGGATGGGTCTGGAACAGGAGGCTGTCCGGTGAAGATCCTTGTCTATCCGCATGACCTTCGAATCGGTGGCAGCCAGACCAATGCCATTGAGTTGGGAGCCGCTGTCCGGGACCTTGGCCACAGTGTCGTCATCTTCGGACAGCCCGGGACGCTTATGCGGAGGGTTCGGGAGCTTGACCTCGAATTCATTCCGGCACCGACTCCCCGCAAACGCCCGTCCCCGACAGTGTGCGGCGCCCTGGGCAAGCTGGCCCGTGACCGTTCCATTGACATTCTCCACGGCTACGAGTGGCCACCGGCGCTGGAGTGCTTGATCGCTTCCAAACTCGCATACGGCAGCACCAGCATGGCGACTGTCATGTCCATGGCAGTGGCCCCGTTTATCCCTGCGACGATGCCCCTTCTCGTGGGAACTGAACAGATCCTTAAGGCCGAATCAGCATTTGGCCGCCAGAGGGTGGGGCTTATGGAGCCCCCAATCGATGTCGTCCAAAACAGTCCGTCGGCCGCGGTAGGACATGACAAATTTCGGGAACGGTTCGGGCTGGCTCGCCATGCACAAATAGTCGTTTGCGTTTCACGACTTGCCCGGGAGTTGAAGCTCGAGGGCATCTTGGCCGCGATGGATGCTGTCGCAGGATTGGCCCGGAATAGAGACGTTCGCCTTGTGATCGTCGGCGACGGGCCCGGGATGCGGGAAGCGGTTGCCAAAGCTTCTGTTGTCAATGACCGGCTAGGACGGCCCGTTGTCCTGTTAACGGGTGAGCTGGACGATCCCCGGCCAGCGTATGCGGCTGGTGATGTTGTTCTGGGGATGGGCGGCTCGGCCTTGCGTGGTCTTTCCTTTGGGAAGCCACTGGTTGTTCAAGGAGAGCGCGGCTTCTGGGAATTGTTGACCCCTGAAACGCTGGACCGCTTCCTATGGCAGGGGTGGTACGGGGTGGGCAACGGCACGGAGGTGGGCATGGAGAACTTAACCTCCATCCTTGGATTCCTCTTGGACAACGGACACGAACGGGCACAGTTGGGCTCCTTTGGACGCCAACTTGTTGAGGATAGGTTTTCGCTGACCAACGCCGCCCGGGTGCAGGTTCAGTTCTACCGGCGATCATTGGCGGAAAGCGCTGGAACACTCTCTACGTTGTGGGCCGAAGCGGCAGCTGGTGCCAGGTATGCCGCGTACGTGGGGCATCGGCGCCTCCACCGCTACTTCGGACGCAATGCAGCTGATGACTTCAATGCGAAGCCGGTCGCCTCGCTGACTTCCCTGGCCGTGCGCGGGCGGAGCAGATGATGGAAACAATCGTCTACATGTCCGGTACCCGGTGGGACAGTCTCTCGGGAACTGACAAGATGCTGGCCAAATCACTGGCCAGGACACACCATATTTTGTGGGTTGATCATCCGGTTCCACTGACCAGCTTCCAGGATGTTCGGAGCCACCTGATCCACAGTCTTCGTGGTGTCACCGAAAATGTCGCGACGGACATCACCCGCCTGCGGATTCCGGCGCTGCCCGGTGTGAGCAAACCAGTTGTGCGTCGCTCTACGGATGTTCTTGTGCGCCGCTGTATAGATGCAGCCATGGAACGGGCTGTCGGGCCTATTGCCGGCATCGTCAACTCATCGCCGATCATGCTGTTTCCGTCCTACCCTGAAGGGACGCGGCTCCTGCATTTGACCGATGATTGGCTGGCGGGGACGAACCTCATGGGCTTCACTTCGTCCCATTTGATCCGGGTGTTGGAAGCGAACATCCGATCGGCCGACGCCATTTCTGCGGTCTCCGAGGAGCTGGCAGCCAAAATCTCGAAGTTCTCCGGCAGGGGTGTTGAAGTCTTGCCCAACGGCTGCACTCCTGCGACCCTTGCACCGGATTCGCGCCGCCGTCCGGTTGTGGCACTGGTTGGTCAACTCAACAATCGGTTGGATCTTGATGCACTGGAATCCGTAGCGGCAGCAGAGGTCCAACTGCTCATTATTGGGCCCCGGGCTGACGGCGATCCCGTTGTCCGCTCCAGGCTGGACGCCCTGTTGTCCAGGCCAAACGTGGATTGGCGGGGGTTGATGGGTCACGACGACGTTGCCCGGCTCCTGCAAACCGTGTCAGTTGGTATCACTCCCTATGCAGACACGGAGTTCAACCGGTCAAGCTTTCCCTTGAAGACCCTCGAATACCTTGCCGCAGGGCTTCGGGTGGTGGCCACTGACCTGCCATCGACCCGGTGGATCGGCTCTCCGGCCATTTCTTCAGCCAAGTCACCGGCCGAGTTCTCAAAACTCGTCCTGAACGCCCTCCGTGAGCCCCTAACACAGGAACTTCGGGAACATATTGACGCCACTGCCCGGTCGCATAGCTGGGATTCGAGGGCCGCCAAAGTCCGTGCGCTCCTGGGCACTGGAAAGCAGGCACCCAACAACAGCGTAGGGCACCCAACGGAACAGGCAGCTCCTGCCGGACAGGGCCGACCGGATGACGTGCAGCCAACGGTAGACCACGCGCTCCTCACCAGGTTCAACCTTCCGTCCAAGGGGTTTGAGAGCCTTGTCCGGGCCAAAGAGGGATGGCTTCACAACCGCGTTGAACTCTTCGAGAGATATTGCCTTCCCTCAGTTCGCGCCCAGACACGCAAAAGCTTTCATTGGATTGTCTACTTCGACCCCGAAAGTCCTGATTGGTTATTGGACCGGATTCAGGAAATGAGTGCGGACGGCCTGTTCACTCCGATTTTCCGGGCCGAGGTTGATGCCGCCGAGCTCCTCTCGGACATCGAGCGCGTCACCGGTCGGCGTACGCAAGATCTGTTGACTACCAATGTCGACAACGACGACGGTCTGGCGGCTGACTTTGTGGCCCAGGTACAGGACGTCCAGTGCTCCCAGTTGCCTTCAGCCATTTATCTCTCCGCCGGATTGGTCAAAGGAGGTGCCTCGGTCTACTTGAGGCACGATGACAGGAATGCATTTTGTTCGGTGCGGTGCACTTGGAGTGCTCCCGTTACATGTTGGTCTGCCTGGCATAACCAGCTGGGCGGGATCATGGCCACCGAGGAAATCGGTGGGCCGCCAGCATGGTTGCAGGTTGTGCACGGGTCAAACGTCAGTAACAGAATCCGCGGACGACTTGTGGCTGCTGATCCATTTGCAGACAGGTTCCCCGGGTTGCTGGACGACGTGGCTACCGTGCGCACGCTGGAATTAGTGCGCGACGCCCTGGTTGAGGGGCCAGTACGCCTCCTTCGCGACGGCCTTCGCAGCGCCATCAAAGCGGCCACGATCAGGCTCCTCGGCAGAAGTGGAATCGACAGGGTGAAGGTTTTCCTGGGACAGAATAGGCGGGAGATCGGATAATGCAAATTAGAACGATTCTAAGGAGCCTGGGCCGAAGGTGGTACTTCGTTGTCCTCGGCCTGATGATGACGCTTGTGCTGTGTTTCCAGGTCCAACAGAACACCCCCGAGAAGTTCAAAGCGCAAGCAAGCCTCGTGATCATGCCATCCACGCATAGTGTTGGAACTGACGGTAATCCCTACTTGAACCTGGGCGGGATGGGTGAGGCGCTGGATATCCTCACGCGCCGGCTCTCGGCCGAGGACATCCGTGGCAAGATCGCGGAGGACTTTGCAAACGCAACATATACGGCTGAAACCGACCGAGGCACCAGCGGGGCTATCCTCCTGATCACAGCCACGTCACCGAACCCGGATGAATCCTTGGGCACCATGCGGGCCGTCATGGACCAAGCCCCACTGTTGCTGGAAAACATGCAGAGTGCGCTGAATGTTCCGCAGGAGTCCCGCATTTCAACCATGACCCTTCTGGTCGATAGTCGGGCCACGCCGGAATCCAAGGCACGAACCCAAATCCTCCTCGTGGCAGCAGCCGGGGGAGTAGGGCTGACCTTGGTACTCACCGTTCTGTTGGACAGCCTGATGAAGTCCCGGAAACACCGCCGCGACAGGGCCAGGACGCGTACTCCGGAGGACACCACCCGTCCAATGCCCGCGGCGGCGACAGCACTGGAACCTGCCCACGATGAAGTTCCGGCCGCATTGCCAGTCTCCCAAAGGCCCTCGTAGCCATGACTCCCAAAACTCTGCTCCAGGTCCTGCGTAGGAGGTGGTACGCCGCCGTTGCTGTTCTGTTGATTGGCTTTGCAGGGCTGGGGGCCATCCGGTCCCTGGATCCTGTGTATTGGACGCAAGCAGAGGTCTCATTCGTTGCACCCAAAGGCGAACCGGCCTACTGGGTTCCAGGAGGAGATGTGGCTGCGCTCGTGCCCTTTGCCGCTTTGGTGGAGAAGCGCGTCAACGATGACTCCGCATCGGTCAATTTGGTCCTGTCCCGGGGAACCCTCTATGGAGCAGGGGTCAAGCACGGATATTCCGTGACGCTGCCCAACACCGGAGGCCAGTGGACCAAGAGCTTTTCCCGGCCGGTGTTGGCGGTCCAAGTGGTGGACTCGAGCGCGGAGAGGGTCAACGAAGTCCTGTCTGCAGTCATCGAGCGAATCAAGGAGGAATCCGCCGCACTGCAACAGGAACAGGACGTCCATGGCGCCCTGATAACCACTGTGACCACGCCGTCAAGTCCCGAGATTATCTTCGGCGGGGGTACGCAGACGGACCGCGTCAAAGGCGCCAGCGCCTGGCTGGCCCTGTCAGGCGCTGCCGCAATCGCCTTTGCCGCGACTGTTGAACGCCAGATTGCCCGGCGCCGCGGAATACCTCGAGGGGCAGGGCAGTAGGAGATGCGAGGCACATCAGATGGCTGGGCCGCGCAGGGTGTAACCATGGGCCAGACAGCACAGCAGCCCGAGCGCTCGGAGGTCGCAACGTTTGTCACCATATATCTGGTGGTCACGTGCGCGGTTCCCTCCAACCTGACAATATCCGCCTTAGGCACTGTAGGACGGTTGACTACCTTGTGGGCGCTGTTGGCACTCATATGGTGGGTGCTGTACCAAGTCCATAGGACGAAGCCGGAGGCCGTGGGGCGGCGCCCGGTCCGGCTCGCATTAGCCCTCTTTTTGGCCGTCGCTGTGGCCAGTTACGCCGTCGCCATGCTGCACGGCTTACCCGATAAGGAATCCAGTCCCGCTGATGGTGGACTCATTCGGTTGCTCGCCTGGGCCGGGATTCTCCTCCTGATCCACGATGGGCTGAAGAACCGAGATGGACTGGTCACCGTCATGCGCAGTGTCGTATTGATGGGAACATTCACCGCAATCCTTGGACTTCTTCAGTTCGTCACAGGAGCATCCCTCATCGACTGGATCACCATACCGGGCATGTCATCGAGCGCCGACTTCTCCAACATTGACGTCAGGGGCGGATTTGTCCGCGCTGCTGCCATGGCCTCCCACCCTCTTGAGTACGGAGTTGTCCTTTCGAGTTCATTCCCCATTGCGTTGACGTTGGCACTCACGCAAACCACCAGGAATTGGCTACTACGGTGGCTGCCAGTGATAGCTATCGCCGTAGCTTCCGTCCTGTCGGTATCGCGGTCCGCACTGATCGCGGTCGCCATAGCCTTCGTTGTCCTGATCCCCGCATGGTCCAGATCATTGCGGCGCCGAGCCTATGTGGCGTCCATAGGACTTGTGGCCGCTGTCTATGTAGTCACTCCCGGATTGCTCGGTACGCTTCGGGGGCTGTTCACTGTTGGAGGCGACGACAGCAGCATTACTTCCCGGACAAATGGGTACTCGACAGCGTTGGGGATGCTGGAGAACAATCCCATCGTTGGACGGGCTTTCGGAACATTCCTTCCCGAGTACATCATCGTCGACAACCAGTATTTGGGACTGCTTGTGGAACTGGGGGTTCTTGGACTGGCAATGTTCCTTGCCTTGATCGCCAGTGGGCTAAGTTGCGCATGGCGTGCGCGTCGCCTGGCAGTAGACAACGAAATGCGTCAAATGAGCCAATCAGTCCTGGCGTCCCTGGCCGCAATTGCTGCTACCTTCGCGTTTTTCGATGGGCTCTCTTTTCCCATGGCCGCAGCCATGTTGTTCGTCATGCTTGGAGTCGCGGGTGCGTTGTGGCGCATCGTGCAGGATGAACGGGGAGGCCTCCTTACGGAGAGGCTGCGCGCGCTGCCCGGCGGAAAGACGGCTGTTTTCGGATTACTGCGCCCGCGTCGAGACGGAGTTCATGATGGTTCGAACAGATGAAGCCTTCCCGGCAGATGCGCCGAGAATCCTCCTCGTCAAGACCCGGGGTCGCTCCACCGTGGAACGTTCCGAGCGGCAGCGCCGCGAATCGGCTGGCGAAGAGCCTCGCAGTCTCCTGTTTGAGGAAACCCTCAAGTGCGATGTCCTGGATGAAAATACCATTCGCCAGACAGCGGGCTTCCGAGCACACATCTATAAGCGTTTGCCGGCTTTTGCCGCCCAGGCCTTGGAAGCAACGCGGATCAGCCGCTCCTACGACGTCATTATTACGTGGTCGGAGCGGCATTCAGTCGCCGTTGCGGCATTGTTCGCAATCCTTCGTGTCAAGACCCCGCATTTGGCCATGATGTTCTGGCTGTCAAAACCGGCAGTCCGATGGCCTCTCAGGTTCGTTCGGACAGGCATTGACAAAATCGTCACGTGGAGCTCGATCCAACGGGCCGTGGCGATTGAACAGATTGGATTTGATCCCGGGGATGTTGTCCTCGTTCGTCATCCTGTCGATCTGGACTTCTTCAAACCAGCCGGCTCCGGGCACGAAATCATTTTCTCAGCAGGGTCCACGCAACGGGACTTTCAGACCTTCTCAAACGCCGTCAGGGGACTGGACGTTCCGGTTCACATTGCGGCCTCGCTGGTGGTTGCCCTCGACGGATACAAAATCGTCACGCGGGACGTTCGCGATGAACCGGGGTGGCCTGATAATTGCCAGGTTCGCCCGCTCACGTCCCTTGAGCTGCGTGACTCGTATGCCGCCGCCAAGGTAGTGGTTGTCCCGCTGCTGCCCACCGACATTGACGCAGGCGTGAATGTCATTCTGGAGGGTATGGCCATGGGAAGACCGGTCATTGTCTCCCAAACCCTCGGCCAGGTGGACGTTATACGTGACGGCGACAACGGAGTATTCGTACCAACCGGGGACTCCTCTGCGCTGAGGAGTCGCATAGAGTCCTTTCTTGCCGATCCGGAAGCTGCGGAGGAACTTGGGCGCCGTGCCCGCGCCTATGTGGAGCAAAACCATCGTTTGGAAGACTTCATAGAGAACGTTAGGGGGACTGTGCTGGAATTGTCGGTGGGGTCAAGCAGAAGGAACTTTTGGTCCAAGAGGAGCAGAGTCCCACTAAGGTCCAGCTAGGCCCCGCCCGTCCTCTGCGCCCCGAAAAGCATTATTGCCTGCTGCTTTCATCGCGTTCCCAGCCATCGCTCCGTCCCCCGGGAAAGAATGCTCCGTACCGGCCAACAACAGCGAAAACTGCATAGACAAAGGCATCGAAGGCGCTGACTGGCCCTCGGATTGAAACGGCAAGCTCCCGCAATGTCTGCCGCGTTGAGGAAGCTGAGCCAGATGCCCCCGACCCACGGTCCTGTGACGCTCTTTGCTGGCGGTTTCCCCGGTAGTTTCGCCGAAGAATGGCAAGCAATGCCCTCGATGAGCGTGGGGTCCTCACGACAACCGGGTCTGTCGCCAGAACCCGCTTTTCGCCGGCTTGGAACAAACCGTCCACGTAGTAGTCGTCGCCGATCAAAGCTGGAAACTCGCCGAGCCGTTCATGTCCCTTCGCGTTCAGCGCGTAGGCGCCGGCACCCCACATTCCTTGCGCGTTTCCAGGAATCCGGTTCCGGGCGCGGTAATACGCCCGGACCAACGCAGGGGCCCCTGTGGTTTCGTAGCTGAAGGCCGGCCGCGCAGCCAGAAGGGTCCCGCCCTCAAGGGCCTTGAAGACGGCACGGACAGCCTCAGGTGTGAGCTCTACGTCCGCATCCAGATATAGGCGCGGCCACAACTCCGTAGCACCGTCTGCGGCGTTGAGCGCCGCTGTCTTGGACGCTTCCCCGACGTGCAGAACTTTGACGCCTCGATAGTGGGAGGCCACAGTTTCCGTATCATCGGTACAGCCATTGCACGCCACGATGACGTCCACGGTTCCGGCATTGATGACTTCCTTCAAGGATTCCAGTGTCCGGCCGATGACTTTTGCCTCATTGTGCGCCGGGATGATGACCGCTCCGGCTGGAAAGACCTGAGGGAGAGCAGGGGATCGGGTGGCATGGGGCAATGTCGGCCAGAGCCGCTTCCTTAGCAGGGCCCGTGCTGCTTCCCGGTGGCCCGGCTTATTTATTCGTGCCAATTCCGCAGCGAATACAGCCGCCCGGAACAGCACGGCCGTGCTCCGCCCGAGATGTTTGGATGCGTAGCGAACGCGATTGACGGACATAAGCGCCGTCAATTGGGGCGAGGTGCCCGAGCCTCCGCCTTCATGCCACATCCTTGCTGTGGGCTCGAACCAGATCGATTTCCCTGCTTGGCGGATTCGATGGCAATAATCTGTCTCTTCCGAGTAAAGGAAGAATTGCTCATCCCATTCCCCAACGGCCCGTGCTGCATCTTCGCTTATCAGGAGGGCTGCGCCGGTGGCCCATTCGACGCGATGGGCGTATTGGTAGCCCTCCTCGTCAAAGTCCATTTCGGAGAGCCAGGAGGGGCGGCGGCGCAGATGGCTGCCCAGTGCGGCATCGCCCAGGGCACGCATCACACTCGGCTCGCGGCGCAGCGACGGATAAACTTTGCCATCGTTTTCCAGCAGGACCGGCACAACCACGCCAGCGTGGGACTCACTCATCCTTCGACGCAATGCTGCTACCGCGCCAGGACCCACGCGCAGGTCCGGATTCAAGATGAGGTAGGCGTCGGCAGGGCCCGCCACGCGCAGCGCCGCATTGATCCCACCCGCGTAGCCGAGGTTTCCTCCCGTGCGCAAGGCCATAACGTCCGGATGATGAGCAAGCTCGGTCATCGTGAGCTCGTCAGGGGAGTTGTCGGCAACCACTACCTTCATGGTTTGGTCAACCGTCTCTGCCCTCAGACTCGAAATCAAAGGCCCAACGTCGTCGGCGTTATTGTACGTAACTACTATGACTGCGATCTCCGCCTTGGCCCCAGCCAGCAGGAAAGGCCTCGGAGCCTGTTTGCCGGCCTCGGCAGGGGCAACGATTGGGTCCTCTGGCCTTTGGTTCATCGGCAGTGCGGTTGGCGGGACGTCTGCGGCGCTGACCTGGCGCAGCTTCAGGTAGGCCTCGGGCCCATCCACCAGGTACCGGCGAGCAAGCCTGCGCGGCTCAAGCATAAGTCGCCAGGCCCACTCGAAGCCGTGGGAACTGATCCAGGATGGGGCGCGCCGGATCCTTCCAGCAAGAAAATCGACAACGGCACCGAACGCGAGCAGGATCTTGGCTCCTGTGAGGCGTCCATACTTACTGACCCACAGTTCCTGCCGGGGCTTGCCCATGCCCACCACAAGGATGTCCGGCGCAGTGGCCGCTATCTGCGCGGCGAGTTCCAACGAAGCCTGCTCGTCGCTGATCACGGACCTTTCCGGAGCCCACCAGCCTGCCACGGCCAAATCCGGACGCTCCACTGCGAACCTGCTGCGGATAAGTTCCTGTGCCTGCTCGGTCCCACCCAGGAATCCTACGCTGAGCCCGCGGCGTTCAGCTTCGTCCAGCAATGGCTCCACAAGATCGCTTCCTGCCAGTCGCGGCCACGGCTGGTCCGTCAGGCGCCGTGCCTGGGCAACCAGCGGGGCTCCATCCAACAACGTCAGCCACTCGACAGACGTGTGCTCCGCCATGGTGCCCATCCACCTGCTGCCGGCACCAAAGTGCAGGATATGGTCCAGGTTCGCAGAACAAACGCCAAGAGGTGAAGAGCCAACCGAAGTCGCCCGGTCCATGATTTCCTGCAGGGCACCGTCAAACTCCAGGAGCTTCACGGGGACACCACCCAGGCTCACCCACAAACCCTGCCCGGGTTGGGAAACGGCTGGACGCTTGGAAACGGCTGGACGCCTGGAGTCATGCCCTCTGGCTTCTCCCGGGCGAAGACGGGAAGAAATGTGGCGGGTTGCGACCCGGGAGGGCGCAGTATCTGGGTGCAGCATTCTCGGCTCCAGGCTCGATGATCCAACTCACGGCACAAACGTGCCCGGCGATCCAAGTTGCTGCACTTCCCAGATCGCCGAAGCCGGACGGCGGGTGCCGTCCGAGCAATTTACTTACTTGAGTTGTCTCCCGGCCCTGCTTGTGTCGAGCCTGCCGTAGGGCTACTTTAGGACGATTTCCCCGGGTGCACCAGAGCGTCCGTCCACGATCGGCTGAGTCAGGGTATTGCTTGCGGGCCCCTGCCGGGAGAGGATGCGTTATGTCGATACGAAGGGGACCAGCTCTGACCACGTAGAGGACGGACATGGGCAGCGAAATCACAGATTGCTCGGGGGGCTCGGCAACCCATTTTGTTCTGACACGCTTCAATGTCCGCAGCTTTTATCACAAGGCAGAACCCACGGACGCATGGCTTCGCGAGCGCCTTCAACTCTTTGAGATGTACTGCATCCCGTGCTTCCGGAATCAAACGGAACCTCGGTTTACCTGGCTGGTTTTCCTTGATTCCCTGTCACCGTTGTGGTTGAGGCAGGAGATTGACAAACTATCGCAAGGTGTCTTTCGCCCCGTTTACGTTGAGGGTGCCTTCTCACAGGAATTTCTTAGCCGCACAATCGGCCAGCTTAGTGCCACTCCCTATGTGATCACCACCCGGGTTGACAACGACGACGCCGTATCAAATGACTTTATTGAGACAATCCAACGGTGTTTCAGGGAACAGGACAAAACCTTCGTTAATCTGGTGAATGGGGCGCAATATGCCCAGCGGAAACTTTACATCCGCCCGTATACGATGAATCCTTTTTCGAGCTTGATTGAGCGGACCGCAGACCGCCGTCCGGCCACGGTGTTTGTTGAACATCATTACCGGATCGATGCGTACGCCCCCGTCCTGAATGTGCGGACCGCCCACCCGATGTGGTTGCAGGTGATCCACGGTGGAAACGTCCTCAACGAGGTCGTGGGGTTGCGGGCAAGTGCCCGAAGCATTTCCCCACACTTTTCCGTTTCCCTCGATGTGGACGACCACTTGCCCAGCCGCATCGTGGACAGCGTCCTGGGCGCCTGGAAAATTCTGCTTCGCCTCCTCCGAAAACCCGCGCGGCTAAGGGAGTTGACCAAGACCCTCGTGGCGCGAAAAGCGGGACGCTTCGTCTCAAAGTGACGTTTCGGAGCGCAGGTACGCTTCCAGCCGGGAATGGGACGTGGGTGGACTAAAGCCCGTTTCCTTGATTTTCGAAAGGTCCAGGACGCTGCTGCCTGGACGCGGCGCAGTTCCGGGCTTTGCGTACTCGGACGTGCTGATGGTGATGATCTTTCGGGGATCCGCGCCGCAGAGACGATAAACATCCTGTGCAATTCCCGCCCAGGACTGCGGCTCGCCGTCGCTACTGAGGTTGTAGGTTCCGTAAGGTGCGTGGCTGTTGATCAGGTGCCGGATGCCTGCGGCAATATCGGACGCAAATGTCAGCCGTCCCCACTGGTCGCCCACCACAGTGGGCGCTGCACCTTTCGCGGCCAACGCAGCCATGGTGCGGACAAAGTTGCGGCCCTCGCCCACTACCCAACTGCTCCGCACGATGTAATGCCGTGGCACGGCGGCCACAGCAGCGTCTCCGGCGGCTTTGCTTTGCCCGTAGACGCCCAGGGGAGCTGGTGCCTCGTCCTCCTTGTGCACGGCAGCCGTACCGTCGAATACGTAGTCGCTGGACACATGGACAAGCGTTAGTGAATGCTCGACGGCGGTCCTCGCCAAACGGGACACTGCGGCTGCGTTGATGCTCCAGGCAGCAGTACGGCCTTCCGCTGTCTCCGCCGCGTCGACTCCCGTAAAGGCAGCCGCGTTGATGATGATGGAGTATTTCCGCCAATCTGTGGCGAGAAAGGAATCCTCTGCCGAAATATCGAACTGCGTCCTGCCCGCAAAGTCCACTGTCGGGTCGCCGTCGAACTCCTGCCTCAGTGCTTTCCCCAGCTGTCCGTCCGCACCAAGCACCAGCGTCCGCCTGGGTTGCATGGGAGCGACGGCTGGCAGCCGAGGATGATTGCGGTCCTGCGGTGACAGGATGGCCCGTTCCAACGGAATGGGCCAAGGCACGGCGACGTTTTCGTCAGCAAGGTTCAAGAATGTATATTCGGCCTGCGCCCCGGCGCTCCAGTGGTCATTGACCAAATAGGTGTATGCGGTGTCGTCCTCCAGGGTCTGGAAAGCATTGCCCACACCGCGGGGAACGAAGATGGCATCCTTGGCCGTCAGTTCGGCATGGAAACTCATTCCGAAAGTGGGGCCGTCCCGCAGGTCCACCCATGCGCCAAAGATCCGCCCCGATGCGAGGGAAATGAACTTGTCCCACGGTTCGGCGTGGATACCGCGGGTGGTCCCGCGTTTGGCATTGAAGGAGATGTTGTTCTGCACGGGTCCAAAATCCGGAAGGCCCAACGCCATCATCTTGCTACGGTGCCAGTTCTCCTTGAACCACCCACGGTTGTCTCCGTGGACCGGTAGATGGAAAAGCACCAACCCGGGAATCGGCGTGGTAAGCGATGTCAATTCAGCAGGCTCCATGGGCTAGTGGCCCTGGCCTGCATATTTGGTCTCGGTTGCGGCCTTTTGTGGCCGCCACCAGGCCTCATTGTCCTGGTACCAGCGAACAGTGTCAGCCAGTCCGGCGTCGAAGTCCGCATATCGGGGCATCCAACCCAGTTCGTTCCGGAGCTTGCTGGAGTCGATCGCATACCGGAGGTCGTGTCCGGGCCTGTCAGTTACCAGGTCATAGGCCTCCGGGGACTGGCCCATGTGCAGGAGCAGTTTCTCCACGACGTTCCTGTTGGATTGCTCACCGTCGGCACCGATCAGGTATGTTTCACCAATCCGCCCATGCTCGAGAATCGCTGCCACGGCCGAGGAGTGGTCCTCGACATGGATCCAGTCCCGCACATTGCGCCCAGTGCCGTAGAGGCGGGGACGGTTGCCATCCAGGATGTTGGTGATCTGACGGGGAATGAACTTCTCTACATGTTGGTACGGCCCATAGTTGTTGGAGCAGTTGCTGATGGTCGCTTGGAGGCCAAACGACCGAACCCAGGCCCGCACCAACATGTCGGAACCGGCCTTGGTTGCAGAGTAGGGGCTCGTGGGCCGATAGACCGACGCCTCGGTGAAACGCTGCGGGTCCTCCAACGCCAAGTCCCCGTACACCTCATCTGTGGATATGTGGTGGAAGCGGGTCCTGTGTTTCCGCGCCGCTTCGATGAGCGTGAAAGTCCCCACGAGGTTCGTGTCCACGAACGGCCGGGGATCCTCCAGTGAATTGTCGTTGTGCGATTCAGCCGCAAAATGGACCACTGCGTCAACGGCTGCCGTCATGCGGTCTACCAGCGGGGCATCGCAGACATCGCCCCGGACGAAATCGAAGCGTTCAGGAGGCAGTCCCGCGAGGGACTCGATGTTTCCCGCATAGGTGAGTTTGTCCAGGGCCGTGACATGGAGGCGTGAGTGCTCCATGATGTAGTGGATAAAGTTGCATCCAATGAATCCGGCCCCGCCGGTGACAAGGATTCTCTGCATGGCCATAGCGTAGCCGTCAATTGTGGCTAGTGCAGCGGGAAGGGACAGCTAATATGCGCGGCATCGTTCTTGCAGGCGGCACGGGCTCCCGGCTTCATCCAATAACGCTTGGAATCAGCAAGCAATTAGTCCCTGTATTCGACAAACCCATGATTTATTACCCCCTTTGCACGTTGATGCTGGCCGGCATTCGGGACATTCTGGTGATTACTACGCCCACTGATGCGCCGCAGTTTGAGAACTTGCTGGGCGACGGATCCCAATTCGGCATAAATCTCACATATGCACAACAACCCACCCCTGATGGATTGGCCCAGGCATTCATCCTGGGGGAGCAGCACATAGGCAGCGGCAAAGTGGCGCTCATCCTGGGGGACAACATCTTCAACGGCCCAGGCATGGGTAACCAGTTCCGCAAGTACGCCGACGTAGAGGGCGGAGCGATCTTCGGCTACTGGGTCAAGGATCCGAGTGCTTACGGCGTGGTGGAATTCGACGACGATGGGCTGGCCGTCTCCATCGAAGAAAAGCCGACGGCACCGAAGAGCAACTACGCGGTCCCGGGCCTGTACTTCTACGACAACGACGTCGTTGCCATGGCAAAGGACCTCAAACCCTCGCCTCGAGGGGAACTTGAGATCACGGATATCAACCGGCAATACATGGAACTCGGCAGGCTCCACGTGCAAAAATTTCCACGCGGGACTGCCTGGCTGGATACAGGAACCTTCAGCGACCTCAACGATGCGTCAAACTATGTCCGCACCACCGAGAACCGGCAGGGCCTGAAGATTGGAGCGCCGGAGGAAGTGGCCTGGCGGATGGGATATCTGAACGACGACGAACTCCGCCAGCAGGCTTCCAAGCTCGCCAAGAGCGGCTACGGCAGTTACCTGCTGGATATCCTCGATCGCCAATAGGGACCGCAACGGCTATGTCGCGGAAACGTCCTCCAGGGCACGCGAAATCTCAGCCGGGAGGACCGTCAACTGCGCATCCAGCAATTCCTTGAGCTGGACAGCGTTCCTGGCCCCCACGATCGCGGTGGCAACGCCAGGACGCGAGAGCAACCAACTCAGGGACACGTCCAAGGGCGAACGCCCCAAACCCCGCGCCGCCATAGCCACGGCCTCCACTACCCGTGATGCCTTCGGCTCAAGGTATGGCTCGACATACCCGGCGAGCCGGCTCTGCGCGGCACGCGAATCGGCAGGAATCTGGCCGCGGTACTTCCCGCTCAAAACACCACGCCCCAGGGGAGCCCAGGCCATCAGGCCAAGCCCGGCGTCTTCCACGGCCGGAATGAGTTCTTCCTCCGGTTTGCGCTGTACCAGGGAGTATTCGGATTGGTTGGCTACGAGTGTGAAACCAGCGACTGCCGCTGCCTTGGCCGTCTGCCAGCCGTTGTAGTTGGAAATTCCCACATAGCGGGCGCGTCCTGTCCTCTGCGCGAGCTCCAATGCGGACAGAGTCTCGTCCAGGGGAACATTCGGGTCCCACTCATGGACAAACCAGATGTCAAGGTAATCGGTTCCGAGCCGTGCCAGGCTGGCATCCAACGCTGACAGCAGGGCACCGCGTGATGCGTTGATACTGCGCCTGGATTCCGACGACGAGACGCCGGCTTTGGTAGATATGACGACTTCCGAGCGGGCCACGACGTCACCCAGCATGGAGCCCAGCATCGCCTCAGCCTGCCCATGGGCGTAGGACGCAGCGGTGTCGATGACTGTGCCGCCGGCGGCTACGAAAGCATGGAGCAACTCGGCAGCGTCCTGCTCATCCGTCTCCTGCGCCCAGGACATGGTTCCGAGGGACAAAGAGGAGACACGGAACCCACTGTTCCCGACATAACGCTGCTGCATGCTGATAGCTTACGGGGAGTTCCCAGTCTTCATGACGTAGGGTCTATTCACGTGAACTGGATAGAAGCAGCCCTGCTGGGCCTGGTGCAAGGCCTCACCGAATTCCTCCCGATCTCTTCAAGCGCTCACCTGCGGATCGTTGGCTCATTCCTTCCGAATGCAGCAGATCCCGGAGCGGCCTTCACGGCCATCACCCAGCTGGGTACGGAGACGGCGGTCATCGTCTACTTCTGGCGCGATATCGTGCGGATCATCGGTGCCTGGTTTAGGTCCTTGGGCGGAAAGGTCGATCGAAGCGACCCGGACGCCCGCATGGGATGGCTGGTAATCCTGGGCAGCCTTCCGATCATCGTGCTGGGCTTGTTGTTCCAGGACCAGATCGAGTCGGTCCTGCGGAGCATGTGGATCGTGGCCACCATGCTCATCGTCTTCGGCATGTTCCTTGCAGTTGCCGACGCCGTGGGCCGCCAGGAACGCGATCTCACACAGCTCAGCTACAAGCACGGTATTCTGTATGGCTTTGCGCAGGCGATGGCCCTGATTCCGGGCGTTTCGCGTTCCGGCGGAACCATTACGGCCGGCCTGCTGATGGGGTACACGCGTGAGGCCGCGGCCCGCTACTCATTCCTCCTCGCGATTCCCGCGGTTTTCGGCAGCGGCCTCTACCAGCTCTATAAAACGGTCTCCAAGGAGGGCCTGGCCGGTCCCTACGGCCTTCCGGAGACCGCACTGGCCACAGTCATCGCCTTCGTGGTGGGCTATGTCATCATCGGCTGGTTCCTGAAGTTCGTCTCAACACGTAGTTACAGGCTCTTTGTCTGGTACCGCATCCTTCTCGGCCTGGCCCTGTATGTCCTGCTCGGTTTCAATGTGATCAGCGCCTAGCACTAAGGTTGAGTCGTGAAATCGTGGACTTCCCGCCCTGTTCCTGAGCTGCCCGGCAGTATGCCCCAACTACGCCTCTTCGACACCGCCTTGGGCCGCGTCGTGGAGATAGAGCCGCAGCCGGAACAATCGATGTACGTCTGCGGTATTACGCCGTACGACGCCACGCATATGGGACACGCCGCAAGCTATGTGGCCTTCGACCTTCTCAACAGGGCCTGGCGGGACGCCGGAATCCGCGTAGCCTATGTTCAGAACGTCACCGACATCGATGACCCCCTCCTCGAGCGTGCCACCGCCACCGGCGTGGACTGGCGTGACTTGGCGCAGAGCCAGATTGAACTGTTCCACACTGACATGGACGCCCTGAACGTCCTTGCCCCGGATCACTACATCGGCGCGGTCGAGGCCATCCCGGACATCGTGCCCGCGATCGAACAGCTCATTGCTGACGGCGTCGCCTACCGCGTACAGGGTACGGATGGCGAGCCCGACGGCGACGTCTACTACGACGTCGAAGCGGCAGGCAAACGCTCCGACGCCACGGATGCGTGGACGTTGGGCGACGTTTCAGGCCTTGGCGAAGCGGAAATGCTTGCCCTCTTTGCAGAGCGTGGCGGCGATCCGGGCAGGGCGGGAAAACGCCAAGCACTCGATCCATTGCTCTGGCGGGTAGCCCGGGAAGGCGAACCCAGCTGGCCGGGGGCCACCTTGGGGGACGGCCGTCCCGGTTGGCACATTGAGTGTACGGTCATCGCGCAGAAGTACCTGCCCGCACCCTTCACCGTTCAGGGCGGCGGCTCTGACCTCGTGTTCCCGCACCACGAAATGGGAGCAGGACACGCCTATTCATTGGCTGGCGTTCCGCTGGCCAGGCACTATGCCCACGCCGGTATGGTGGGCCTTGACGGAGAAAAGATGAGCAAGTCCAAGGGCAACCTGGTACTTGTCTCCAAACTCCGCGCCGCCGGAGAAGAACCAGCGGCCATCCGCCTTGCAATCCTCGCCCACCACTACCGCTCGGACTGGTCCTGGACCGATGAGGACTTTGCGGCAGCAAAGGACCGGCTGGCCCGGTGGCGAAAAGCGCGCGACGTGGCTCCTGCTGGTTCGGCTTCCGCACTTGTCGAGGCCATGCGCCGGGAATTGGCCAATGACCTCAACGCTCCCGGAGCCATTGCCGCCGTCGACCGCTGGGCTGAGGAGGCATTGAGCACCAATGCTCCGATGTCTGAGCTGGACGCCGCGCTTATGGGCGATGCCGTCGACGCGTTGCTCGGCGTGGAGCTCTAGCCGAACCGGGGCAACACAAACCAACGGCCCTGGCTAATCGCCAGGGCCGTTGGTTTTGGAGATGGTAGTTGTCTAAGTGGTTCTGCCCCTAGGGCCGGTCCTTGCCACGGCGCTTCAAATACCGCTCGAATTCCCGGGCGATGGATTCGCCCGACGCTTCAGGGAGGTCCGCAGTGTCCTTGGCTTCCTCCAGTTGGCGCACGTAGGCAGCAATCTCAGGATCTTCTGTGGCGAGTTCATCGACGCCCCGTTCCCAGGCCTCCGACTCTTCTGCCAGGGCCTGGCTGTCCAAGGGAACCTGGAGCAGGTCTTCAATCTTGTGAAGGATGGCCAGCTGGGCTTTGGGTGAGGGCGGTTGTGCGACATAGTGGGGCACAGCTGCCCACAGGGAAACCGTTGGCAGCCCGGCAAGCATGGCGAACTCGGCCAGGACACCAACAATTCCCACGGGTCCTTCGTACTGGGAAGCCTCCAGATTCAGCCGTTCCCGCAGCGAACTGTCTTCCGTGGTGGTGCTGACCGGAATTGGCCGGCTGTGGGGTACATCGGCCAGCAGTGCACCTACAAGAATGACCGAATCGACTTTTAGCGCCTCGGCATGGACCAAAAGTTCGGTGGTGTAGGCCCGCCAACGGTATGAAGGTTCGGTGCCGAGAACAAACACCACGTCCACATTGCTGTCCGGAACTGAGGCCTTGTAGATCCGCGTTGAGGGCCACTTGACCTTCCGCGCACCCGAGGACGTGCGGCGCACGGTTGGCCGGGTGAACTGGAAGTCGTAGTACTCCTCGGCATCTACCGTGGCAACCTTCTTGCCGTCCCAGACTTTGTTCAAGTAGTGCAGCGCATCGCTGGCGGCCTCACCGGCGTCGTTCCAGCCTTCAAACGCAGCGATCATTACGGTGACGCGTTGGCCTTCCGCGGGTTCCTTAAGGAAACGCTCGGGCTCCGCGGTGATGTCCTGTCCTTCGGGGGTCCCGTCCACACTGTTCATCCACTCACCCTACGTCCAAGACCCTTGTGGATGCATGGCATTTCGCGTCGAAGCGTGTCCTGTATTCGCCCACAGCGCAAGCCCGGCGGGAAGCGCCCCGGGTTCCACGTAGACTTGAAACCATGCCTTCGTCATCCAGTCAGCCCCTTCTCAAAGCCGTGCTCTGGGATATGGATGGCACCCTTGTGGACACTGAGCCTTACTGGATTGCCGCCGAGCGCGCACTGGTGGAGGCGCACGGGGGGAGGTGGTCACACCAGCAGGCGATGCAGTTGGTGGGCCAGTCCCTGCTGCACTCGGCCGCGGTGCTGCAGGCCGCTGGAGTCCGCCTTGAAGCCCGGGAAATCGTGGATACGCTCAGCGCGCAGGTGATCAAGCAGGTCCGTACTGAAGTTCCCTGGCGTCCCGGCGCCCGCGAGTTGCTGGACGAATTGCACCAGGCGGGCATCCGTTGCGCCCTGGTCACCATGTCCGAGGGCCCGTTGGCCGGCGTTATTGTTGAAAGCCTCCCCAAGCCGTACTTCGAATTCCTGGTCACCGGAGACAGTGTGACCAACGGAAAACCCCACCCCGAGGCCTACCTGACGGCTGTCGAACGACTTCGGCTCGATGACTCCTCGCTGACCATCGATCACTGCGTCGCCTTGGAAGATTCCATTCCGGGAGCCACGGCCGCCTTGGCATCCGGCGTACTGACTGTGGGCATCCCACACCAGGTTCCGCTTCCCGAATATCCCGGAATGGTCATGTGGGAAACCCTGGTGGGCCGATCCGCGGCGGACGTCAGCCAATTGGTGGTAGACCGTTTCGCGCCACGGAACCTCCTTGAAGGGGCAAACTAGGTGAGCAGCTCCTCCACGCCACATCATGCTGCCACCAAAAAGGACGGCATCCCACTAGGAAAAATCGGCGGTATCCCCGTATACCTCGCGTACTCGTGGTTCGTCATCGCCGGTTTCACCGTGATCGTCTATGGGCCAGCGCTGCTGGTGCGAATGCCGAACCTCGGCATCTGGGCCTACTTTGTTGCCCTCGGCTATGCCTTGCTGCTCGCGCTCTCCGTCTTGGTCCACGAGCTTGCCCATGCGCTCAGCGCCAAGGCGTTCAACTGGCCCACGGAAAAGATTGTCCTGAATCTGTGGGGCGGACATACCCAGTTCGAGAACTTCACCGCATCGCCGGGACGCTCTGTAATCGTTGCCCTCGCCGGACCGGTTTCAAACTTTGTCCTGGCCGCCGGAATGTGGGCTGTCCTTTCGGCGGGTATCCTCGGTGGCGTCACTGAAATCCTGGCAAACATCCTTATGTGGGCCAACCTCCTCATTGGCATCTTCAACGTTCTTCCCGGTTTGCCCTTGGATGGCGGCCGGCTGGTGGAATCAGCGGTCTGGAAGGCCACGGGCAGCCAGGACAAGGGAACCATTGCCGCGGGCTGGTCCGGGCGCGTCATCGTTGCCGCACTGGTCATTTGGTTTATCGCAGTGCCGCTCTTGAGCGGCGCACCCTTGGACATCAACCTCATGCTGATCACCGTCCTCGTCTGCGGCTTCCTGTGGATGGGCGCATCGAGTTCAATCAACCACGCAAAGCTCCGCAGCCGCCTTTACCTGGTTAGCGCGGCCGGCCTCGCGGAGCCAGCAGTGGGCCTGCCGAACGCGGCCACTGTGGCAGACGTCCTGGCGGTGTCCCCGGCAGGGAGTCCCGCCGTCGTGATTTGCGGACCTGACGGAAAGCCGCAGGGAGTAGTGGATCCGGGCGCAGCTGCCGCGGTCCCTCCTGAGGCGGTAGCGACGACGCCGGTCACCGCCGTAGCGCACGCCTTGGCGGCCGGTGCCTACGTCCCGGAATGGTCCAAGGGCCAGGAGCTGATTCAGTATCTGGCGCGGCTGGAGGGTGGCGAATACGCTGTGGTGGACCACAACGGAACCGTGACCGGTTTGCTCCGCCAGCAGGCAGTAGTGACAGCGATTACAGGTAAAGAAGCCCGGGGCAGCGGGCGCGCCTGACGCCCTTGCCGGTAGAGTTACCTGCCGGTCCACAAAACAAACCATCGATTTTCGGCGCCCATACGGCAGCAACACATGGCGGCGCAGCCGCCCAGGAGCGAGGAACACCACATGAGCAGCGAAACCGCCGCGGCTGAGACAAGCGCAGGCACGGAGACCGGCACCGACAAGCCAGCCACTGACTCTGCCATGCAGCCAACAGGGGCAGCGCGGCGCCGTGGGCCTTTCCGCGTGGGCGAGCGTGTGCAGCTCACGGATGAGCGTGGCCGGATGAACACCATCACGCTTGAAGTGGGCGGAGCTTTTCATACCCACCGCGGTTTCCTGAACCACGATGAAATCATCGGCCAGGTTGATGGCTCGGTGGTCAGCAACAACATCGGGCAGCAGTACCAGACTTTGCGTCCCCTGCTCTCGGACTTCGTCTTGTCCATGCCCCGTGGCGCGGCCGTTGTCTATCCGAAGGACGCCGGCCAGATTGTCACCATGGCTGATATCTTCCCGGGTGCGCGCGTTGTTGAAGCCGGCGTGGGCTCCGGTGCGTTGTCCATTTCCCTGCTCCGTGCAGTGGGCGATGGCGGCTACCTCCATTCCTTTGAGCGCCGCGAAGAATTCGCGGACATCGCCCGGGGGAACGTCGAGACGATATTCGGTGGCCCGCACCCGGCTTGGCAGATCTCCCTGGGGGATTTCCAGGAAGAGGTGGTCCGTGCCGAGGCACCTGGCTCCGTAGACCGTGTAGTGCTTGACATGCTTGCTCCGTGGGAGTGCCTTGACGCGGTGGCAACCGTCCTGGCCCCTGGCGGCGTCTGGATCAATTACGTGGCCACCGTGACGCAGCTTTCCCGCACCGCCGAGGCCATCCGGGCGGACGGACGCTTCACGGAACCGGACGCCTGGGAATCCATGGTCCGCGGCTGGCACCTCGAAGGACTCGCAGTCCGTCCTGATCACCGTATGGTGGCCCACACGGGATTCCTTCTGGTCACCAGGCGGCTCGCCGACGGCGTCACTGGGATCTCCGTCAAGCGGCGCCCATCCAAGACCGAATTCAGCGCAGAAGACCTGAACGCCTGGACTCCGGGGGCGGTGGGGGAACGCGCGGTATCAGACAAGAAACTCCGCCGCGCCGCACGCGATGCCATTGCCGGAACCAACGTCCAGGACGACCCCTCGGTCACAAACTGAAAAGGTCACAATAGGGTCCGCATTCCGGATGTCACGAAGCACCCTGAGCTTTTCGGGACTAAGGTCTTGTTAAGCGCAGGAAGGGGCTGATGAATCGTGGATACGTCGAACAACGACATTGGACGGCCGACGCCGGAGGAAGCTAACGCCGCAGCTGAAGAGGCAGCAAACCGGAGGCTTGCCGCCATCCAGCCGCCCGACCCCTCGAGTGAATTGACCGTGGCCGAACGGCAGATCAACATCCTCCGGGACAAGCTTCGCCACATCGACCGCCAGCTTGCCGCCGCCACCCAGAACAACAGCAAGCTCGTCAGCATGCTTGAAACGGCGAAGGGTGAAATCCTCCGCTTGAAGGGTGCCTTGGAGCAGGAAGGGCAGCCGCCTTACAGCTTCGGGACCGTGGTTCAGATCAACCCCCGCAGGCAGCCAAGCCCAGGCAGTTCGGGGCAGGCGGCCACGGAAGAATCCGTGGACATTTTCAATGCGGGCCGCAAGATGCGCGTTGGCATCAGCCCGCTGGTGAATGTCAACCAACTCGCCGTCGGACAGGAAGTCCTCTTGAACGAGGCCCTGCTGGTGGTCGCCGGACTTGGCTACGAGCGTGCGGGTGAACTCGTCACGCTCAAGGAGATGCTGGGCAAGGACCGCGCTCTGGTAGTTGGTCGGGCCGATGAGGAGCGGGTGGTCCGGCTTTCCGGAGCACTGCAAAGCGTGCACCTGAAGGTGGGCGACGCCTTGTCATTGGATTCCCGCACCGGCTATGCGCTGGAGAAAGTCCCGCGCGCCGAGGTAGAGAACCTTGTCCTGGAAGAAGTCCCGGACATTACCTATCAGGACATCGGCGGCCTAGGCCCCCAAATCGAGCAGATCCGCGATGCTGTGGAACTCCCGTTCCTGCATCCGGACCTGTACCGGGAACACGGTCTCAAGGCGCCCAAGGGCATCCTGCTGTACGGTCCGCCAGGCTGCGGCAAAACCCTCATCGCCAAGGCCGTGGCAAATTCCCTGGCCGCCCGTGCTGCTGAGCGCGCCGGAAACACCGACCTCAAGAGCTACTTCCTCAACATCAAGGGACCCGAGCTCCTGGACAAGTATGTCGGCGAAACCGAACGGCATATCCGGCTCATCTTCTCCCGCGCCCGCGAAAAGGCATCCGATGGCAGCCCCGTTGTGGTTTTCTTCGATGAGATGGACTCGCTGTTCCGCACCCGTGGCACCGGTGTGTCTTCCGACGTCGAAACCACCATCGTCCCGCAGCTGCTCAGCGAGATTGACGGCGTGGAGCGATTGGACAACGTGATCGTCATTGGTGCTTCAAACCGTGAAGACATGATCGATCCCGCGATCCTTCGTCCCGGCCGCCTGGACGTAAAGGTCAAGATCCAGCGGCCCGATGCCGAGGCCGCAGCAGACATCTTTGGCAAGTACATCACCACGGACCTGCCGTTCCACGCGCAGGACCTGGCTGAGTACGGCGGGGACGTCCAGGCCACGGTCGACGCCATGATCCAGCGCACGGTTGAGGCCATGTACTCCACCGAGAAGTCGAACGAGTACCTGGAAGTCACCTACGCCAACGGCGATACGGAGATGCTCTACTTCAAGGACTTCAACTCAGGTGCAGTGGTCCAGAACGTGGTGGACCGGGCTAAGAAGTACGCGATCAAGGACCTGCTGACCAACCACCAGAAGGGTCTGAGGATCGACCACCTGTTGCGGGCCGTAGTGGACGAATTCCGGGAACATGAGGACATGCCGAACACCACCAACCCTGATGACTGGGCAAGGATCTCGGGGAAGAAGGGTGAACGGATCACGTACATCCGCACGATCGTGCAAGGCAAGGCCGGCCAGGAACCTGGCAAGTCGATCGAGACCACGGCCAACACGGGCCAGTACCTGTGACGGCCCGAACCGAGGGCGTGCCCGGCGAGAGGTTGCCTGTTGGCGGCGCCATGCGCGTCATGGGTTCCGAAACCGAGTATGGAATCCATGCGCCATCGGCGCCGGGGGCCAACGCCACCATGATGTCCGCCCGGATTATCCAGGCCTATGCCACGGTTACCCGGCAACGCGCCGCCGGTGGAGCGGAAACCCGATGGGACTACACGGACGAAGAACCTTTGCACGATGCCCGCGGCTGGACCGTTGACCGGGCAAGCGCCGATCCCAGCCAGCTGACTGACCAGCCGCCAGTGCTCGACGCCGAGGCAGTAGCGTTGGCGTATGGTCGCCAGGAGTTGGAACTGGATGGCCAGGACGAATCCGGTTCGCTCCTCATGAACATGGTCCTTGGCAACGGTGCACGCCTTTACGTAGACCATGCGCACCCGGAGTACTCGAGCCCGGAGGTTACCAACCCAAGGGACGCGGTTGCCTGGGATGCCGCCGGCGATCTCGTAGCCCTAGCCACCGTGAGGAAAGTAGCGGCGGACACGAGCCTTCCGCCGATCAACCTCTACAAGAACAACACTGACAACAAATCGGTGTCCTATGGCTCGCACGAGAACTACCTCATGCCCCGGTCCGTTCCCTTTGGTGACATCATCCGGGGGCTCACACCGTTCTTTGTGTCCCGGCAGGTGGTTTGTGGGGCCGGACGTGTGGGGATCGGACAAGACAGTTCCACTGCCGGCTACCAGATCAGCCAACGGGCAGACTTCTTCGAGGCTGAGGTTGGCCTTGAAACTACCATCCGACGCCCCATCATCAACACCAGGGACGAGCCACACGCGACGGCGGATAAGTACCGTCGGCTCCATGTCATCATCGGTGACGCGAACCTCAGCCAGGTTTCCAACTACCTGAAGTTCGGCACCACGGCCATGGTTCTCAGCCTCATCGAGGCAGGCCAGGCACCCCGGATCGAAGTCCACGAACCCGTCCAGGCGCTGCAGGCCATCAGCCATGACACAACCCTGGCCACTACGGTCCGGCTGTTGGATGGACGTAGGGTAACCGCTCTGGACATCCAGTGGATGTACTACGAGGCGGCGGCGAAGCTGGCGCAAGAGACCGGAGTTGCCGATTCGGTCACTGGCGACGGGCACACGCACGCCCTCCTGGAGCGCTGGGAATCGACGTTGTCAGTACTTGGCAGCGATCCTGCTGCCGCGGCGCCATCCGTTGAGTGGGTGGCGAAGAAGTCGCTCCTTGAGGGCTATCGAAACCGGGACGGCCTTGGTTGGGACGACGCCAGACTCGGGTTGGTAGATCTCCAGTGGTCAGATATACGGCCAGAGAAGGGCCTCTACTACAGGTTGCTGTCCAAGGACAGGATGGCCCGAATCGTTGACGACGCCGAGATCGCCCGGGCGGTGGGCGAACCGCCGTCGGACACTCGCGCGTACTTCCGCGGACGGTGTGTTTCGACCTTCGGCAAAGACGTTGTTGGCGCCAGTTGGGACTCGGTAATCTTCGATGTTCCGGGACTCGGGAAGCTGCAGCGCGTCCCCACCCGGGAACCACTGCGGGGAACCCGGGCGCTGACCGGTGCACTCTTTGACAGGCACCAGGACGCTGGCTCGTTCCTGGCCGAATTGCTGGGTCAAAAACCGCCGCCGCCCAAGAGCTGAGGCATTCAGCCACGAGCAAAAATGGTGCCCTGGCAAAGCCGGGCGCAGCAGCCCATGGCGTGGCAATATGGCAGTAGGAAGTCCCCACAAACGGGGGCTGACAGTAGGGAGATAGAAATGGCAGCTCAGGAGCAACAGCAACCGCAGTCACGGGACACCGAGACTGAAGTCGACGTCCCGGAGGCCCCACCGGCAGCACCCGAAGCCCAGGCCTCGGATGCCACCCAAGGTGTGGACGACCTCCTTGACGAAATCGACGGCGTCCTGGAATCCAACGCTGAAGAGTTCGTCAGGGCCTTCGTCCAAAAGGGCGGCCAGTAAGCGGACCCGACACACCATGTACTGCCCGGCTGGCGCGAGGCCACCGGGCATCGGAATGCAGAGTCGAAGGAGTGCAGCAATGCAGGACCCATCAACCGGCCCCCTGGCCACCCAGGCAACGTCTTCATTCACGGAGCACCTTCAACGCTCGCGTCCCGAACTCCTTCCCTTCAACCAAACGTTGCCGGCCGGCACCGTACCGTCCTCGCCGCACGCAACCACGATCGTCGCCTTGACGTATGCCGGTGGCGTGCTGATGGCGGGGGACCGGCGGGCAACCATGGGAAACGTGATCGCCAGCAGGCACATTGAGAAGGTCTTTCCCGCGGACCAGTATTCGGTGCTGGGCATTGCCGGTACAGCTGGCCTGGCGATCGACATTACGCGGCTCTTCCAAGTGGAACTGGAGCATTACGAGAAGATTGAGGGCACCCTCCTCAGCCTGGTTGGCAAGGCCAACCGTTTGGGTGCCATGATCCGCGGCAACCTCCCCATGGCAATGCAGGGAATGGCAGTAATTCCCTTGTTTGCCGGCTTCGACCAAGTATCAGGCACCGGACGGCTGTTCTCCTACGACGTCACTGGTGGGCGCTATGAGGAACAGGAACACCACTCCGTGGGTTCGGGTTCAGTCTTTGCGCGGGGTGCGCTGAAAAAACTTTGGAAACCCAACCTCTCGGAAGAGCAAGCTGTCGCCGTAGCGGTAGAGGCGCTTTACGACGCCGCAGACGACGACTCCGCAACGGGCGGCCCGGACCCTGTCCGTCAGCTGTGGCCCGTGGTGTACACCGTCAACCGTGCCGGCAACCGCCGGGTACCCGAACGGGACTTGGCTGCGATAGCTGGTACCATCGTCGAATCCCGTGCCATCGCCGGACGGGAGGCCTGAGATGACGCAGCAGTTCTATGTCTCGCCCGAACAGTTGATGAAGGACCGTGCGGACTTTGCACGGAAGGGCATAGCCCGCGGACGTTCCGTAGTGGTGATCAGTTGCGCGGACGGCATCGCGCTGATCGCTGAGAATCCGTCACCGTCGCTGCACAAAATCGGCGAGATCTACGACAAAATAGCCTTCGCGGCAGTGGGCAAGTACAACGAGTTCGAAAGCTTGCGCCAGGCCGGCGTACGGTATGCGGACGTCCGTGGCTACTCCTACGATCGCGAAGACGTGACCGCGCGGGGGTTGGCCAGCGTGTACGCGCAGAGCCTTGGCGCGGTGTTCACGGCCGAACAAAAGCCCTTTGAAGTGGAACTGGCCGTGGCTGAAGTAGGCCTGACGCAGGAGCAGGACCACCTGTACCGGCTCACCTTTGATGGTTCGATTGCCGACGAGAACGGCTTTGTGGTGATGGGCGGCCTTGCCGACCAGATTTCCGACGTCGTTAGCGGGGCTTGGGAGCCTGAGCTTGGTTTTGCTGGGGCAATGCGGCTGGCTTTGCGCGCTTTGGCGGCAGACAAGGAAGCCGACGCCCTTCCGGCTACGGCCGTCGAAGCCGCTGTCCTGGACCGCGCTTCGGAGAGCCACCGGGGTTCCCGCCGGGCTTTCCGGCGTCTGCGTCCCGAGGACATGACACAGCTGCTCACAGAGGAGGCTTGAGATGGACAAGCGCATATTCGGCATCGAGACGGAATTTGGAATTTCCTATTCCAGCCCCGACTCACGTCCCTTGGCCCCCGAAGAAGTGGCCCGCTACTTGTTCCGCAAGGTGGTGAGCTGGGGCAGGTCTTCGAACGTCTTCCTGACCAATGGCTCACGCCTGTATCTGGACGTTGGTTCGCACCCGGAATACGCCACCGCAGAATGTGATGACCTCGCGCAGCTCATCGCCCACGACAGGGCAGGGGAGCTCATCCTGGACGACCTCGTCGATGAAGCCCAGGCCCGCCTCGCTGCTGAGGGTTTCAACGGAACTGTCTACCTCTTCAAGAACAACACCGACTCTGCCGGAAACTCCTACGGCAGCCACGAGAATTACCTCATACCCCGCCGGGGTGAGTTTTCCAGGCTGGCCGAGATTCTTATCCCGTTCCTCGTGACCCGTCAGCTCATCGCAGGAGCGGGCAAAGTCCTGAAGACGCCCCACGGTGCAACCTTCGCCTTTTCGCAGCGGGCCGACCACATCTGGGAGGGCGTGTCCTCCGCCACCACCAGGTCCCGGCCCATCATCAACACCCGCGACGAGCCGCACGCCGATGCCGAGTTCTACCGCAGGCTCCATGTGATCGTTGGTGATTCCAACATGTCTGAAACCTCCACACTCCTCAAAGTGGGTACGGTGGATCTCATCCTGCGAATGATAGAGGCAGGCGTGATCATGCGGGACATGCGAATGGAAAACCCCATCCGCAGCATCCGCGAAATATCCCATGACCTTTCGGGCAGCGCCTTGGTACGCCTGGCCAACGGCAGGCAACTGTCGGCCCTTGACATCCAGCGGGAGTACCTGGCAAAGGTCAAGGAGTTTGTGGCCGCGAACGGCGCACACAACGCCCATGTGCCGCTCATTCTTGATCTCTGGGAGCGGACACTGGACGCCATTGAAAGCGGCGATACCAGCACCATCGATACCGAGGTGGACTGGGCCATCAAGAAGAAACTGATGGATTCTTACATGCGCCGGCACGACCTCAGCCTGGACTCGCCACGCATTGCCCAGCTGGATCTTACCTACCACGACATTTCACGGCAGCGCGGTCTCTTCTTCCTGTTGCAGTCACGCGACGCCGCGCGGCGCCTGGTCCCTGAAACCGAGGTCAAGGACGCCGTGGATACTCCTCCACAGACCACCAGGGCAAAGCTGCGGGGCGACTTCGTCCGCAGGGCGCAGGAACTTGGACGCGACTACACGGTTGACTGGGTTCATTTGAAGCTCAACGACCGCGCACACCAGACGATCCTGTGCAAGGACCCGTTCCGCAGCGTGGATGACCGCGTTGATGCGCTCCTTGACTCCATGGGCTAACGGGTTTTCTGAGGGGACTCCCAGCTTCACGGGCTATTCTTGACTGTGGCCTCTTACCAAGAGGCCATTGCCTTGGATCTGCCATGCGCCTTTCCGAGTGTCCTTTGCCCCGACGAAAGTGTCTTTTTTGTGCGCCGACTCCTAGCAATTCTTCTTCCTGCCCTGCTGCTCATCACCGCGTGCGGGGGAGGGGGCACGCCAGCCGCCGAGCCCACCAGCCAGTCATCCGGCGATGTCTCCAAACTTGATTCCGTCAAGGTAACGGACAACGGAGATGACAAAGCACCCGGCCTGGACTTCACCAAGCCGCTCACCGTCACTGAACCCACCATCAAGGTAGTCAGCGAAGGCGACGGCGATCGCATCAAGGCCGGCCAGGTAGCCGAACTCGCATATATCGCCGTAGACGGCAACGACGGCAAGACCGTTGAAGATGTCTACAAGAATGGCCCGCAGCCCATTGAGCTGAATGACGAGCTCAAGAAGGGCAACGAACTGATCTACAACGCCATTGTCGGCGCCAAGATCGGCTCACACATCGCTTTCGCCGCACCGGGCTCGGCCGCCACTGGGGCGGCAGCGGGCTCTACGCAGTTGGTCGTTTTCAAGCTGCTTTCCGCCAAAGAGGCGGCACCGGTTCTGTCGAAGCCGGAAGGCGAGACCATTACCCCTCCGGCTGGGCTCCCAACCGTCAAGGAAGACGACAAGGGCATCCCGCAGATCTCCGTTGACGGCGCAGCCGCTCCGAAGGAACTCATCGCCCAGGACCTGATCAAGGGTTCCGGCGCTGCCGTGAAGGCAACTGACACCCTGACCGTCAACTACGTCGGCGTCAATCTTGTGGGCGGCCAGAAGTTCGACTCGAGCTTTGACCGCGGGCAGACAGCGAGCTTCGCGCTCTCGGGCGTCATCAAGGGCTGGACCCAGGGCCTGGAAGGCAAGACGATCGGCTCCCGGGTCCTGTTGGTTATCCCGCAGGACCTTGCTTACGGCGCGGCCGGACAGGGTGAAGCCAAGGGCGATCTCGTCTTCGTCGTTGACATCCTCGGCGTCAAGTAGCAGCCACATAATCAGGGACTGGCTAAGCTTGTTCCTGACACCATTCATCCCCCAAACCAAGGAGCAACCATGTCATTTGGTCAGCGTGACTTCGACCGCACCAAGCCGGAAATCGACTTCCCGGAAGGCGATGTCCCCACCGAACTCGTCATCACGGACCTCATCGAAGGTTCCGGCGCCGAGGCCAAGGCCGGCGATACCGTTTCCACCCACTACGTTGGCGTCGCCTGGTCCACGGGCGAAGAGTTCGACGCTTCCTGGGGCCGTGGCGCACCGCTGGACTTCCGTGTTGGCGTAGGCCAGGTCATCCAGGGCTGGGACCAGGGCCTGCTGGGTATGAAGGTTGGTGGCCGTCGACGCCTGGAAATCCCTTCAGAGCTGGCGTATGGATCCCGTGGCGCTGGCGGAGCGATCAAGCCCAACGAGGCCTTGATCTTCGTGGTTGACCTCGTAGCTGTCCGCTAGGACGCAAGCTTCCTGACAAGGCGCGTTACCTTCCGGCTTTGCCGGGCGGTGACGCGCCTTGCTGCTTTCGCCCAGGACTTTAGTAACGTAGCAAGCGTGTCCGCATCCCGCACTGAACGACTCCTGAACCTCCTGCTTGCCTTGCTCAACACCAGGGTGGGCCTTCCGCGCGCTGTCCTGCGGGAAAAGGTCTATCACGACTCCGCCGAAAACGATGTCGCCTTCGGGCGGATGTTCGAGCGCGACAAAGCGGAACTGAAGCAGTTCGGCTTTGAGATCGAGACTCTCACGGACCCCCGCGCCTTTGGGGGCGACGACCCGGCATCAACCCGATACCGCATCGGCAAGGATTCCAACAGACTTCCTGATGTCAGCCTGACGCCGGCTGAATGCACAGTCCTCCTGCTGGCCGCCCAGTTGTGGGAACGGGCTGCACTCGGCAACGCCGCAGTCAACGCCGTCCGGAAGCTGCAGGCCGCCGGTGGATTCACCGACGTCGACCTGCCTGCCGGCGTCCAGCCGCGGATCAAGCCCGCTGGGCAAGCATTCGACGACGTCGTGGCGGCGATGCACGGCCGGCATGCGGTCCGCTTCGGCTACCTCGCCGGAAGCACCGGGCGTGAAGAAGTCCGCGAAGTGGAGCCCTGGGGCCTGGGAAGCCGGTTCGGACAGTGGTACCTCGTGGGATTGGACCGGGGGAGGGCAGCCAAGAGGATCTTCAGGTTGTCGAGGATGACCAGCGCCGTCTCGGCCATACCGGGGAGTTCCTTCGAGCCGCCTGCAGGTTTCAACGCCCGCGCTGAGCTGGACTCACTTAACGAACTTCCCTTGCAGCAGGCGGTCATGGACGTGGACGCCGGCCGACTGCTGGCACTGCGTAAGCGGGCTGTTTCCACAGAAGCTGACAGTGGCCAGGGCGGCCGGGACCGTGTGGTCGTGGAATTCCGGGATCCCGAGCAGCTTGCCGAGGAACTGGCCTCGTACGGCCCCCACGTCAAGGTGGCTGAGCCTGCCGAGTTGCGTGCCGCCGTCGTACGCAGGCTCAAAAGCGCCGCCGCGTTCAATGCGTCTCCTGCCATCCCGGTGGAATTCCCCGAGGCTGCGCGCGCGCAGCGATCGCGGAAACGAACGTCCGAAGACCAGCTCACACGCATGCTGCAGCTGGTGCCGTTCCTCGTCCACCACCAAGGCCTGCACGTCCAGGAAGTAGCGGACCGCTTCGGCATCAGCCGCAAAGCCCTCATTGACGATCTCAAAATACTGATCTGCTCCGGGCTGCCCGGGGGCTATCCGGACGACCTCCTGGACATCCAGTGGGAAAACGACCATGTGTACATCACGGAGCACCTGGACCTGAACCGTCCTGTGCGGTTCAGCGAGGACGAAGCCGCGGCGTTGCTGACTGGATTGTCCATGCTCGGTGACCTGCCCGCACTCGCAGGTTTGCCTGAGGACGAACCGGGAAGCGCCTTGGAGTCAGTGACGATCAAACTGACGGGTGCCGCAGGGCAGGCCGGCCGCATGGCGGGTGCCGTCGCCGGCCAATCAGTAGCCCCCGAGCAATCGGAGGCGTTCGCTACCATTACACGCGCCATCAGGGATGGCCAACAGCTGCGCCTGGACTACCTTTCCCCGCAAAGGGATGAGGTAACGGAACGCGACGTGGACCCCCTGAGGCTCTACTCGTTGGACAACACGTGGTACTTCGAGGCGTACTGCCACAGCAAGTCCGGACTCCGCAATTTCCGGCTGGACCGGGTTCAATCCCTGGAGCCCAATGGCCGGGCCGTCTCCGGAACAGCAACTGCTGACGCAGACTTTCCTGCGAGGCTTTTCACTCCCAGCGACGACGACGTCCTGGTGGTGCTTGAGTTGACCCGGCAGGGCGTTGGCTTGGCTGATGACTACTACGCCGAGCGGACCGCGGAATTGCCGAACGGTGGGCTCTTGGCTGAGGTGCGCTTTGGAAACGTGGAATGGCTGCCCATGTTTGTGTCCCAACACGGAGGAACGGTGCGCGTGCTGGATCCTGCCGAGCTGCGCCAGGAAGCCCAGACGTGGCTCATAGCGGCCCTTGCGCAATACGACACTGACCAGTACGGCACTGCCCAATACGACGCGGTTTCCTCCCCGGACAACGCGGCTGGCTAGACTACTCAGATGCCTTGGTGGTTTTGGATCCTGTTGTGGATCGCGCTCATAGCCCTTTCGTTGCTCCTCCATGTGACCCTGGGTTTTCGGTTGTTCAGGAAGTTCATGGCTACTGTTCACGAATTAGGGGACGCAGGGAAACGTTTCGGCCATATTTCTCCTGCCGCGGAAACCTCCGATGTTGAGGCCCCTGATGGTCGCCCGGAGCCGGGTTCCGCAATTTTTGCCTCGCCGGAGCAGATGCGTCATGATTACCTGACGGCCAAAGCCTTCCGCCAGGAAGTTCGTCGCCAGAAGCGCGTTCAGCGCAAAGCAGAGCGGGGTCAGCCCCAATCCCTGCACGACATTGAATTCAGATAGACGTAGGATGTATCCAAAAGGAAAGGAACTCCCCACATGAGGCTCGAAGGCTGGCATCTCATCATCATCATCGTTCTGGCTCTGGTGCTTTTTGCTGCACCGAAGCTGCCGTCCATGGCGCGCAGCATTGGCCAGTCGATGCGTATTTTCAAGTCTGAAGTCCGGGAAATGAAGAAGGACGGTTCCTCCGAAAAGAAGGAAACCGAGGACCCCTCTGACGCCGTCGAAGGCAGGGTTGTAGACCACCCGGACGTCAAGGCCAAGAACACTGGCGAGACCGACGTTCCGCCCTCCAACCGCGTCTAAGAAGAAGTGGTAGAGACGAAGGGGCGCAAGGCCAACCCCGAAGCCCGGATGGCGCTCCTTGACCATCTTAAGGAGCTGAAGAACCGGCTCTTCAAGGCTGCCATCGGCGTTATTCTTGGGACGGTGCTGGGCTTCATTGTCTATCAACCCCTCTTGGAAGCTTTGATCAAGCCGATCAAAGACCTGAACGAAAAAGAGGGCCGCGCAGCCAGCCTCAACTTTGATGGCGTAGCCAGCTCATTCGACCTCATGGTGCAGGTCTCGGTTTTCCTTGGCGTGATCCTTTCCAGTCCCGTCTGGATCTATCAGCTGTGGGCCTTCATAGTCCCGGGCCTGCACAAAAAAGAGCGTCGGTTGGCTCTGTCCTTCGTTGCGGCTGCCGTTCCGCTGTTTATCGGCGGCGTCCTGTTGGCATGGCTGGTGCTTCCCAACGCAGTGCGTGTCCTGACGGACTTCACGCCCACCGGCGCTTCAAACTTCATTAGTGCCGAAATCTACCTTGCGTTTGTCCTCAGGCTGCTTCTGGCCTTCGGCATCGCCTTCCTGGTGCCGGTGGTGCTGGTGGGGCTGAACCTGGCCGGAATCATCAAGGGCAAACAACTCGTCAAGAGCTGGCGTATTACCATCTTCCTGGTCTGCCTGTTCGCGGCAATGGCTGCCCCGGGTGCAGATGCCATGAGCATGTTCTACTTGGCTGCGCCTATGCTGCTTCTGTTCTTCGCTGCAATCGGCGTATGTCTCTGGAACGACCGCCGGCGGGAACGTCGTGCCATCAAACGGGCTGCTGAGACCGAGGCCACGGCAGATATTGCCACCCCGGCCTCGGATCTGGAGAATCTCTAGACCCCGGGCCATTAGGCTTGGTGCATGTCCTCCATTTCCGGGTCCCAATCACCATCAGAGAGCTACCAGGCGGCGGCGCACCGGGCAGCTGAGGCCAAGACGTATCTTGGTGCCTTTGCCCGTTCCCTGGACTTTGAATTGGATGACTTCCAACGTGAGGCGTGCCGCTCACTGCAGGAGGGCCGCGGCGTCCTCGTTGCGGCCCCAACGGGTGCTGGAAAGACGATCGTTGGTGAATTCGCTATCTACCTGGCCTTGGAACGTGGCCTCAAAGCGTTCTATACGACGCCCATCAAGGCGCTAAGCAACCAGAAATTCTCGGAGCTCGCAGCGAAGTACGGCGCTGCCAACGTTGGACTGCTGACGGGCGATACCACCATCAACGGTGAGGCACCCGTTGTGGTCATGACCACCGAAGTCCTCCGCAACATGCTGTACGCGGAGTCCGAGACACTCGGGGACCTCGGCTTCGTGGTGATGGACGAGGTCCACTACCTCGCAGACCGCTTCCGCGGTGCGGTGTGGGAAGAAGTGATTATTCATTTGCCCACTGAGGTACAGGTCGCTTCGCTGAGCGCCACTGTGTCCAACGCCGAAGAGTTTGGTGCTTGGCTGGATACAGTCCGGGGCGATACCGATGTCATCGTTTCCGAGCACCGGCCTGTCCCGCTCTGGCAGCACGTCATGGTAGGCCGGGAGATCGTTGACCTCTTTGCCGGTGATACCACTTTCGATGAAATCGCCCCTCAGATACCGGACACCGAGGTACCGGATCTCAGCGATGTTGAGGATGCCGTGGACGAAGCCACCCTTCCGGCAGAAGCACGAAAGATCGCTGCCAAGAGTTTTGTGACATCCACGGCCCGGCAGGCAGTAACTGGACCTGAGTTCGAAGTGAACCCGGACCTGCTGGCAATGGCCCGCTCCGAGAGCCGGATGAATTTCAACGGCCGCTTCGGCCATGGTGGCCGGAGCCGCCGTCGGCAGGACCGCTACCGGGATGAGCGGCAGAACACTGAGCAGCGCAGCCCGGTCCGGAAAGCAAGCCGCCCCCAGGTCATTGAGAGCCTTAACCGTCAGGGCCTGTTGCCCGCCATTACTTTCATTTTCTCCCGGGCCGGTTGCGATGCTGCGGTGGCCCAGTGCGCGGCGTCCGGCCTGTGGCTCACAACTGAGCGCGAGCAGCAGATCATTGCCCAGCGGGTGGATGAAGCAAGCCACGAAATTCCTGCGGACGACCTTGACGTCCTTGGTTTTTGGGGTTGGCGGGACGGCCTCATCAGGGGCTTCGCGGCTCATCACGCAGGCATGCTTCCCACCTTCAAGGAAGTAGTGGAGAAGCTGTTTGCCGATGGCCTGGTCAAGGCGGTGTTCGCTACGGAGACCTTGGCACTGGGCGTCAACATGCCTGCGCGTTGCGTGGTCCTTGAAAAGCTCGAAAAATTCAATGGGGAAGCCCATGTCAACATCACCGCGGGGGAGTACACGCAGCTGACCGGTCGGGCCGGACGCCGCGGTATCGACGTCGAAGGCCACGCAGTGGTCCTGTGGCAGCCCGGGACGGACCCAGCAGCAGTGGCGGGCTTGGCGTCACGCCGCACGTATCCGCTGAACTCGAGCTTCACGCCCACCTACAACATGAGCATCAACCTGATTGCCCAATTCGGCCGGGTGCGGGCGCGCGAGATCCTGGAGTCGTCCTTCGCGCAGTTCCAGGCTGACCGTTCCGTGGTGGGCCTGGCCAGGCAGGTCCGTGGACGTGAAGAATCACTGGCTGGCTACGCCAAGTCCATGGAATGCCACCTTGGCGACTTCACGGAGTACGCCCGGCTCCGCCGCGAACTCAGCGACACCGAGCAGTTCGCGGCGCGCGACCACCAGCGCGCCCGGAAATCCCGCGTAGCTGATTCCCTGACCCGGCTCATACCAGGGGACGTCATTAGTGTCTCCAGTGGCAGGTTGGCGGGGCACGCCGTCGTGCTTGATGTCGATCCCAATGCCCGCGAACCGCGGCCGTCCGTCCTCACGTCGGACAACCAGCTGCGTCGTATCGGCGTCCATGACCTCGACGGCCCCATTTCCCCAGTGACCCGGATTCGGATTCCCAAGTCGTTCAACGCCAAGGTGCCTAAGTCGCGGCGCGATCTTGCAGCCTCCATGCGGCACGCGGTTAGCGATGAAGCACCGCGGGCCAGGCGCAACAGCAGGCACGAGGACTTCGGCCTGGGTTCGCGTGCCCAGGACCAGGAACAGAAGATCACGGAACTACGCAGGGCGCTCCGGGCGCACCCGTGCCATGGCTGCAGCGAACGCGAAGACCATGCCCGCTGGGCGGAGCGGTGGTGGAAACTCCGCAAGGAGACGGACGGCCTGATCCGCCAGATCCAAGGCAGGACCAACACGATTGCCAAGACGTTCGACCGCGTGTGCGACGTCCTGTCAGCCTATGGGTACCTGGAAACGAACGACGCCGGAATGGTCACCATCAGCACCGATGGGCAGCGGCTTCGGCGCATTTACGGTGAAAAGGACCTGCTCATCTCGCAGTCCATCCGGCGGGGCGCCATCAATGATCTCGACGCCGCTGAGCTTGCCTCTTTGGCCAGCACCCTGGTGTACCAGGCAAAGCGCGAAGACCGGGGTCTTCGCCCCAGGATGCCGTCGGTTTCACTGGAGGCCGCGGTGGATATAGTGGTCCGCGAATGGTCACAGCTGGAGGACACCGAGGAGCAGAACCGTCTTCCGCTGACTGGTGAACCGGAGTTGGGCCTTATGTGGCCCATGTACAAGTGGGCCAAGGGCCGCCATCTTCAGGACGTGCTCAGTGGCACGGATCTCGCCGCCGGCGATTTCGTCCGTTGGGCAAAGCAGGTGGTTGACCTCCTGGATCAACTGGCCAAGATTCCGCAGCTGGATCCGCGCTTGACGCGGATCTGCCGCGAATCCATCGATCTGGTCCGGCGCGGCGTGGTGGCCTACTCCACGGTCGCCTGAACCAGAACCGTTTTCGATCCCAGACTTTTCTTCAACGCTCGAGGAGCACACAGCATGAGCCAGGCAGGCCTGTCCGCCGGGGACCACCCGCACAATAACGACCGCAAGGTCACCATGTACCGGAATGGTTCCATTTACACGGCTGCCGATCCTTTCGCTACTGCCATGGTGGTGGATGGCGACACTGTCGCCTGGGTGGGTTCCGAGCAGGCAGCGACGTCCATAGCGGATTCCTCCATGGAAATCATTGATCTCAGGGGTGCCCTCGTGGCGCCGGGTTTTGTTGACTCGCACACGCATCTGACGGAGACGGGCCTCGCCTTGGCCGGACTGTCCCTGACCGGCGTGCGCTCTGCCCGGGAACTGCTCGACGCCGTTGCTGCCGCCGGCGGTTCGGGTACCGTCATTGGCCACGGTTGGGATGAAACAACCTGGCAGGATCCCACCCTTCCAATGCTTGAAGAGCTTGAACAGGCCTCGGGCGGGAGGCAGGTTTACCTTTCCCGCGTGGACGTCCACTCCGCTCTCGTATCTTCCTCCCTTGCCGCCGCGGCAGGGCTGGCGGGCATGGATGGCTTCACGGGAGTCGATGCCCGTGTAGTAAGGGCTGCCCACACGGCCGCCCGCCTGGCCGCGCGGCGCTTTAGCGACGCCGAACGGAGTGGGTATCAGGAGCAGGCCCTCCATCATGCGGCTTCCAACGGGTATGTTGCCTTGGCGGAAATGTCGGCACCACACATTTGCGGGCCGGAAGATCTTCACATGGCGACGTCCTGGAACAGGCAGGCCGGAAAACCGCAGGTGCTGCCGTATTGGGGTGAGCTGGCGTCCTCCGAAGATCACGCCCGCAGGATCCTGGAAAGTGTAGTGCCCGGAGTCCTGGGCTTGGCAGGAGACCTGAACATCGACGGTTCCATCGGGTCGCGCACAGCTGCCTTGAGGCATGACTATTCCGACGCGCCAGGGCAACGTGGCAACGTGTATCTGTCTGTGGATGAGGCCGCCAAGCACCTTGCCGCTTGCTCACTCCTGGGTGTCCAGGGTGGTTTCCACGTCATCGGTGACGCGGGCCTTGATGCTGCGCTTGACGCATTGGATGCCGCAGCTGCCGAGGTGGGGGAGCAGCGTATCCGCGCAGCAGGACACCGCTTTGAACACGTTGAGCTCGCCGACCAGTCTGCCGTGGAGAAACTGGCGAAGTACTCCGTGACGGTCAGCATGCAGCCGGCATTCGATGCTGCATGGGGAGGCCCTGGAGGACTCTACGAGCAGCGACTGGGCGACCGCAGCAAGGCTATGAACACGTTCGCGGCGTTCTACGCCAACGGAGTTCCGATCACCTTTGGCAGCGATAGTCCCGTGACGCCACTCAGCCCATGGTCCAGCATCCGTGCCTGCTTGGAACACAGCAACCCTGAGCAGCGCATTTCAGCACGCGCGGCCTTCCTTGGCCACACGCGGGCAGGCTGGCGGGCAGCTAAGCACAGGAACCCCCTCATGGGCCAGCTAGTGCCCGGTGCGCCAGCCAGCTTCGCGGTATGGGAAGTTGAGGAACTTATGGTGCAGGTAGCCGATAGCCGTGTGCAGTCGTGGAGCACCGATCCGCGCGCCCGCACGCCCTTGCTCCCGGCCCTGGATACCGGGAGCGATCCTGTGTGCCTGCAGACCGTGAGGGAAGGCCAGGAGCTCTTCGCGCACCAATCTCTTCGAGTCTGAGCGCATATTTCCCCACCTTCGGCTGTCCCCTGCTGAACTGGGACGATGCACGAATGGGCAGGTCAGCCCGTGGTTGACAGCTTTTGTAAAGTCCGTAACATTGAGGCTCAACAGATCATTAAGGCTTGGGTTCACCCGGGAGTAATTATCTGGTCGCGGCCAGGACTTGGTCTGGTGGCGGTACGCGAGTGGGCAGGCCCATAGGGCCCCAGAAAACGGTTCGTCCGGCAAAATACCTGTCCGGACAACACTGGTCCTGGGTCTATGGACCTGCCCGCAGCACTTAACTGTGTGTGGCCAGGGCCACAGCTGCCTCAGCAGTGCACGCAATCGCCCTATAATGGAGAGTTGCGCCAGAACGCCAGCCCTGAGGCTGGTCCGGCACACTGACCGCTCCATCAAGGAAAGGCCTCTTCTTGCGTGTCCTGACGATCATCCCTACCTACAACGAGCTGGAATCGCTCCCCAAGACCCTGGGCCGGCTGCGGACAGCAGTCCCAGAGTCGGACGTCCTGGTGGTTGATGACAATAGCCCGGACGGCACGGGACAACTTGCCGACGGCATAGCCGCCGAGGACCAGCAAGTGCACGTACTGCACCGTAAAGGCAAAGAAGGCCTCGGCGCAGCCTACATCGCCGGCTTCAAATGGGGCCTCGCCGCCGGGTATGACGTCCTGGTCGAAATGGACGCCGATGGCTCCCACAAGCCCGAGCAATTGCCGCTCCTCCTGGATGCTGTCAAAGAGGGCGCGGACCTGGCGATGGGCTCACGCTGGGTACCGGGGGGCAGCGTTGTTAACTGGCCGCTCTACCGCCAGGCGATCTCACGTATCGGCAGCACCTATGCCCGCATCATGCTTGGCTTGAAAATCAAGGACGTCACCGGAGGCTACCGTGCATTCCGCCGCAGCACCCTTGAAGCCCTCAAGCTGGATGAAGTGGACTCAGTAGGCTACGGCTTCCAGGTTGACCTTGCCTGGCGCGTTGCCAAGCTCGGCCTGCGCATTGAGGAGCGCCCCATCACCTTCGTTGAGCGGGAACTCGGCGCATCCAAGATGAGCGGCAACATCGTGGTGGAAGCCATGATCAACGTGACCAAATGGGGCCTCGCAGCACGCTGGGCCAAGCTCACCGGCAAACAGCCGGCCCTCGCAAAGTAGGGGTAGCTTCCAAAAGAAAAGGCCGGGCCGGTTCCCGAAGGAACCGGCCCGGCCTTTCTGCTTGAGTCTGAAGACTAAGCTGAGCGGCGCTCTCCGCGGCGCTCACGCAGGATGTTCAAACGATCCTCAAGGATCTGCTCCAGCTCTGGAAGGCTGCGGCGTTCCAAAAGCATGTCCCAGTGTGTACGGACTGCTTTCTCGTTGGCATCCACGGGACGCTCGCCATCTACAAGCAAGGCTTCCTTGCCGGTCTTGGAAACCCAAACAGGGGGGATCTCGGCTTCAGCAGAGAAGGTCACGAAGACCTGCTCGCCGTCCTCGCAACGGTATTCAACCCGCTGGCGCGGTGCCGGTTCAACGCCGGACTCGGTTTCCATGCTTTGGGCGCCAAGACGCATACCCCGCAGGCTGCGATCGCTCATGATTACTCCCTCTGTCTGTTCGCGGAGCCTGAAACCCCGCGCTAGCCGTAAGCCGTTTGCACGTTCCTTACGGACTACTTCTGCACACCTTGCATCACTAATTGCAACGCCTGGCCAAGCCTTAATGTTCCATCCACACTGAACCAGCCGGACAAATATCCCATTATACCCGGATGGATAGCGAGCACCCAAAAGCTGTATGAACGCATCGAGCGGCCAGCCTCGCTGGCTGGCCGCTCGCTTGCCTCAAAAGGGAGTTAGTCTGGGGGCCTTGACGCTACTCTGTGGGCCTCGACTGTGCTGCCGGGCTGGACTCGACTGGCGTTGCCGGCACCGGAGCTGCAGCTTTGTTGCTGCCGCCAAAGAGGCCAGCAGTATCCGAGTCGCCGTTGGTGCCTCCGAGCGCGCTGCCGATGCCCTTAAGGGCTTCGCCAACTTCGCTCGGAATGATCCACAGCTTGTTGGAACTGCCCTCTGCGAGCTTGGGCAGCGTCTGCAGGTATTGGTAAGCCAAAAGCTTCTGGTCCGGGTTGCCCTTGTGGATGGCGTCAAAGACCTTCTGGATCGCCTGGGCTTCGCCGTCTGCCCGAAGGATGGCCGCCTTCGCATCACCTTCAGCGGCGAGGATGGCCGCTTGGCGCTGGCCTTCTGCCGTGAGGATTTGCGACTGCTTTGTTCCTTCAGCGGTCAGGATGGCTGCTCGACGGTCGCGCTCGGCACGCATCTGCTTTTCCATCGAGTCCTGGATGGAGTGGGGCGGATCAATAGCCTTCAGTTCAACGCGTGAGACGCGGATGCCCCAGCGGCCGGTCGCTTCGTCCAACACTCCACGCAGCTGGCCATTGATCTGGTCGCGGGATGTGAGCGCCTCTTCGAGGTTGAGGCCACCTACAACGTTACGAAGCGTGGTAGTGGTCAGCTGCTCAACCGCCTGGATGTAATTGGCGATTTCGTAAGTGGCTGCCCGTGGGTCCGTCACCTGGAAGTAGACCACGGTGTCGATCGAAACAACGAGGTTGTCCTCGGTGATGACTGGTTGCGGCGGGAAGGACACAACCTGCTCACGGAGGTCAAGCAACGGCAGGAGCCGGTCGACGAACGGAATCAGGATGGTAAGGCCCGGGTTGAGCGTGCGCTGGTACTTGCCGAGGCGTTCAACGACGCCGGCACGTGCCTGCGGGATGATCCTAACCGACCGGACCAACACGATGATGACAAAAATGACGAGAACAATCAGCACAACTGCTGCCGCTGTTCCTCCTAAACCGTCCATGCGTCTCCTTCATTCCCCAATTGCGTGGCTTGCTATGGCCTTTTGCGGGCAGGCTACCAGACCGTCACCCGCGTAATTCTGATTGTCTTGGCTAAATCAGCGTGGGCTGTTTTCGGCAGGCGAGGCGACTACCGCCGTCGCGCCGTCAATCCTGGTGACCTGAACGGTGGCGCCTGCGTCGAGGACTCCCGCAGTGCTTCGGGCGCTCCAGACATCGCCGCCGATCTTGACCAGTCCACTGGTGCCTGTGACGGCTTCAATGACCAGGGCGGGCTGACCGATGAGCCGGTCAATGTTCGTCCGCTGTTCCGCTGGTCCCTTATGCAGATGCTTCAGGGCGACCGGCCGGACGAAGGCGATCATCAAGAGGGAGACCACGCTGAAGATGACGATCTGGAGCCAGAAATCGGCGCCGGCGAAGTCTGCGATCAGTCCCGCAAGTGCTCCGCCGCCAAGCATGATGAAGAAGAGGTCGAGGGTAAGCATCTCCACCACCGCGAACGCGAGGAAGACGGTGAGCCAGAGGGCCCACCAATTCTCGCCGAGCCATTCGAACATCAATTCCCCCTTGGTCCCGGACCCCGCTGGCGGGATCACAGTCGCTGTTCCTCCATCCTAGCCCGACGCGTAGTCCCTCGTCAGGAAGCCGAAGCCCCCACTGTGAAGAGGCTGATTCGGAACTTCGCTGTGGTTGCCACGGTCCCATCCGCATCGGCCAGCAGTGCGAGTTCTTCGGGCTTGATGTGGTGGCCGGCCGGTCCCATGTAGGCGATGTCGGCCAATTCGGAGCCCGTGAGGAGCAGGGGTACGTCAAGGTCGAAACCTGACGTTGCATGAAAATAGCCTTCCAGTGACTCGGCCAAACGCGCGGCCTTGCCTTCCTCGATGCCAAGCATTCCGGTTCGGGCAGCGATTTCAGCCAGGTGTCCCGGCTGCGGCGTCACGACAATCAGTGTTCCACCCGGCCGCAGCACTCGGGCGAACTCTGCCGGATTTCGTGGGGCAAAGACCACGATGACGACGTCGACCGCGTTATCGGCGACGGGCAGCGGACGCCAAATGTCCCAGACGAGGTTGGCAGCGTGGCCGTTGAGCCGTGCGGCACGCCGGAGTGCGAATTTGGAGATGTCCAGCCCTATGGCTGGAACCGGAGCCTCTTCCAGGACCCTGTGCAGGTAGTGCCCGGTGCCAGTTCCGGCGTCGAGAACCAGGGCCCCCGGCCGCTGCAGCGATGCGGCTGCCAAGCCGGCAACGCGATCAGCCAAGGCGGCATAGTGTCCGCTATCCAGGAACCGCTGGCGGGCTCCAACCATCCCTGCCGAATCAGCTTCGAAAACCGTGCCTTTGCCCGTGAGCAGGTTGAAGTAACCCTGTTTCGCGGCATCGAAAACGTGCCCTGAACCGCAAACGAGCCTCCGCTGCGGATCCTCGACCAGCTGAAACGGCCCTTCGCAAACGGGACAACGGAGGGCGGCAACAGCGTTGGACAACATGGGTTCAATCCTACGGTGGGCCGGAGTGTCTGGTGCCTGTGGCAAGGTGGCAGGGCTAGGCTCACCAACGTGAAACCCGAGCAACTGCCTTTGTTGAACTCCGTCTCCGCCCCTGCCATCCACCCGGACGGCACCAAAGCGGTGGTATCCGTCGTCAGGCCCGATTTCGACGCCGATACCTACGTAGGTCAATTGTGGAACGTGCCGCTGGACACCACCAAGCGCCCACGGCGTATCACCCGCGGGTTCAGGGACACGTCGCCGGCTTTCTCGCCTGACGGCCTTGTTTTGGCCTTCCTGCGGAGTGATGCCGAGGGAAAAGCACAACTGTTCGTCGTGGAATCAGCAGGCGGCGAACCACAGCAGGTCACGGATCAGCACACCGGGGTCAACGGTTTTGCGTGGGCTCCCGATTCCCATCGGCTGGTCTTCACCAGCCGCGTTGCGGAACCGGGACGCTATGGAACCGTCGACGGCGTTGATTCCGGAAGCGAAGACGCCCGGCTTATCGCCGTGAACCAGTACCGGATGAATGGTGTGGGGTACGTCCTGGACCAACGCCAGCAGCTGTTCCTGATTGACGTGCCGGAATTGGGCGGCGAGCCTGTTGTCATTCCACGTGGCAGAGCCGCCCACGAACGGTCTGGGGCCAAGGTGACCGGAGTCCCCGCCGCCAAGCAGATTACGTTTGGCGAATCGGATCATGAGGCGCCCTGCTTCTCGGCAGACGGCAGGTTCCTTTACTTCATAGCCGCACTGCACGACCGGCACGATGAAGACCTCGTGACGTCCGTGTACCGGGTTGATGCATCAGGCGGCCAGCCCTGGCTCGTCAAAATTAACAACCAACGTCTGCAGACGGTCACAGCCGTGCGGGCATCCACCGATGGCCGTTGGCTCTTCTTCACGGCGCAAGACCTCGGCCACACCGGACGGGATTTTGTGGCGCGCAACGGAGTTCTCTATTCAATGCCCGTTGCCGGGGGAGACGCCGTTGCCTTGACCGACGTCGAGCATTTGGACATCTCGGGGCCGCTGGAACCGAGCGGGCCGGACAGCGTCCTTGTGTTGAACACGGCGCTGGGCAGCGTGGAGCTCCTCGATATCACCGCGGAAGGAAGCATCACTCCTCTGGTCCATGGAGCGCGGGTAGTCACTGGAGCCACCGTCGCCGCCAATGGCGAAATTGCCGTGAGCTTCCAGGACGCCTCCACCGCAGGCGACGTCGCCTCCCTGGAGCGAGGTGAACTGCGCCTGCTGACGGACTTCTCGGCGGAACTGCGGAATAGTTCCCGCGTCAGTGAGCCCATGGAATTCCAGGCAGATACCAGTGACGGGTACCCGGTGCATGGTTGGTTGGTGCTGCCTGACGGACCAGGGCCACACCCTGTCCTGCTCACCATCCATGGTGGACCGTTCTCCCAATACACGGGAGCCTTCTTTGACGAAGCGCAAGTCTATGCAGCTGCGGGATATGCAGTAGCAATGTGCAACCCCCGGGGTTCGTCAGGCTATGGACAATCCCATGGGCGCGCCATCAAGGAGCGCATGGGGACCCTGGACATGCAGGACGTGCTCGCCTTCCTGGACGCCGCCTTGTCCACGCATACAACTTTGGATGCTGATCGTGTGGGCATCATGGGCGGATCATATGGCGGCTATCTCACGGCATGGACCATCGCACACGATCACCGTTTCAAAGGGGCAATTGTGGAACGTGGATTCCTGGACCCGGTCAGCTTCGCGGGCACTTCCGACATCGGTTGGTTTTTTGGTGGCGAATACGCCGGAGCGACACCGGGGCAGCTTGTGGCACAGAGCCCATTGGCCGTAGCCGCCTCGGTCCAGACACCGACTCTGGTAATCCACAGCGAAAACGATCTTCGGTGTCCACTGGAACAAGGGCAGCGGTACTTCGCGCTGCTGAGGGAGAGAGGAATTGAGACCTCGTTACTGGTCTTCCCCGGGGAGGATCATGAATTGTCGCGCTCCGGGACCCCGCATCACCGCAAGCAACGGTTCGAACACATCCTGGCATGGTGGGCCACCCACCTGCCTACGGCATCGAACCGCATGCCCGACTGAGGCACGTCACGGAACGGCTAGCTGTGCAGGAAACCAAGGGTCCTGCGCGCGTCCTCAATATCCGGATTGGACCACCGTTCTGAGTGCTCCGCGTTGCTGGAAAGTGATCGCAGTTCCGCCTTGTCCAGGTAAAGAATCCCCTGTAAGTGGTCCGTTTCGTGTTGCACTATGCGTGCCTGCCACCCCGAGAACCATTCCTCCACAGGGCGCCCCTCTGGAGTGAGATAGCTCAATTCCACGTTGCGGTGCCTCGTGACCACTGCCTGGTAGCCGCTGACTGACAAACACCCTTCGTAGAACGCCGCCGTCTCGTTGCCCAACGGCCGATACTGCGGGTTGAGGACAGCCAGGAACTCCAAGGGCTCCCTATGCCGGACCGTTGCCGACTCGGGATCCACCTCGTACTTGTCTTCGAGTACTGCCAACTGCAACGGAATGCCCAACTGCGGTGCTGCCAGCCCGACCCCCGGTGCTGCACGCATGACGTCCCGCATCCGCTCGATGAACGCCGCCAATTCAGGGCCATCAAGCTGGCCGTCATACGGCGCCGCTTGCTGCCTCAGGACAGGATGTCCGGCTTGAACGATCGGCGGAAGTTCCTCTGATTCAAGTAGCCGCAGGACTGCGTCCCTGATCTGAAGGGGATTGAAGTCAGTAGCCGGGCTCGGCGCCTCGGGGTGAGGTTGGTGCGTCATGACTTGAGCCTAACGCGAAGGCCTCGCCTCGTGCCTGGGCATTGCGCTTCCGTTCGCCCTGCCGGGCCGCGCCGTCCGCGTTTCGGCTAGGCTCGTCGGATGAGTATTAGCAACCCTCTGGAACATGTACTCGGGTTTGTCAGGACGGTTGAGGCTGGTGGCGGCGCCGCTGAGATCAGCCCCTACCTGGCCCACGACTTCACACTCACGGAGTGGCCGCACGCCTTGTCCAAAACAGGTTCTACAAGAAGCCTTCAGGAGACGCTCACCGGTGCCGATCACAGCAAGAACATTGTTTCGAACCAGCGTTTTGAGGTGGTCCGCACCACGTGCCAGGGAAACCGCGTTGTGCTTGAAATGAACTGGTCAGCCACTTTGCTCCTGGACCTTCCGCACTGGGATGCGGGTGAGACCATCCGGGCGCGCAGCACTGCCGTCTTTGAACTCCGCGACGGACTGATAGTCAGTCAGGATACGTACGACTGCTACTACACCCTTCCTGATTCGGAGCCCGGCGCTGGGTGACTGAAAACCGACGAGCTAGCGCATAGTGAAGCGCCGCTCGACCAGCGCGGAGACAGCCGGCAGCTCCAAGGCATGGGCAAAAAGCAGGTTTCGGGACGCCATAATTGCCGGATGCAGGGGCCTGCCAAGGGCCATGTTCAACCCGGCCTGCAGCGAAGCACGCGATGCCGCCCGGCGGCGTTTCTCTTCGAACTCCCGGAGTCGCACGCCCACCGCTTCACCCTTCAACGAAGAATCAACTATGGGTGCCAAGGCAGCGGCATCAAGCCATCCAAGGTTCATTCCCTGGCCTCCGATGGGGCTGATCTCGTGGGCGGCGTCGCCCAATAAAACCGTCCTGCCATGGACCATTCTCTTCGCGAGCCTTGATTGGACCTCGAAGGCGCTCAGCATGGTGCTGCTGTCGGGGTCCACGACAACCCCCGTCCTGGCTTCCACCAACGCAGCCAAGCCTGCCGCCGTCGGGCTTCTTGCGGGGACGCCAAGCCGCACCACCCAGCGCCGAATATGGCCGGGCAAGGGGAAAGACTCCACGATGCCATCCGGCTCAAGGTAAAGAACTGCGTCATCTCCGTGCCCTGTGTGGTCGATGAAGTCTCCCATCAGATAGCAGTCCGGATAGCTGCGTACGGAAAGGCCTGGGAGAAGGCGCCGGCGTATCATCGAGTGCGCTCCGTCGGCCGCCAGCAGCAAGCGGCTTGTGTAGGCGAGGGCACCGGACGGCGAGTCGGCCAGGACGCTGACGGTTCCGCCGTCGTCGCTAAATTCCCTGACGGTGGCGCCACGGACAATCGCGTCCGGATCCAATGCCAGTACTGCCTGTTCAAGCACCTGTTCCGTTATTGGCTGCGGCACGGCAAGAATGAACGGAAAGTCGGGGTCCCCGCTAAAAGGCAACTCGGCGACCTTTGCGCCTTTGCTGTACGCAACGCCCCGCTCGATGCGGACGCCGGATGCCACCAAAGCGGGCGCGAGACCGGCATGGTCCAGTTCCTTTAGCGCCGGAGGGTGAATCCCTATCGCCCGGGAACGGCGGCTTCTGTTCGGCCGACGTTCAACTATACGGACGCGGTGCCCCTGTTGGAGCAGGAGAACGCCCATGAACAACCCAACGGGCCCGGCCCCAACGATGACGACGTCAAGCATGCCGGTAGACGAGCAGGTTGTGCCATGGACCGTTGCGTTCCACGTTCCAGCCCGGCGGAGCCGCCTGCTGGAGCTCTGCGGCGGTAAAGCTTCGCTTGATGGAAACCAAGCCGTCCCCGCAAATATAGGAGCCGATACCCAACGGCCAAAAGCCGGCGGCGAACAGCACGTACGCCGCGTTGCTGCGTTTGAGGTCGTTGTGGAGCACTAGTCGCTTGGCGAGCGCCTCGGAGTCCTGCAAGACTGCGGCGAGTTGATCGGCGTCGAGGTGGTGGAGGATGTGGTTGGACAGGACAATATCGAACGCACTGCCTTCAGCGACGAGCTCGGCACTATGGGCCCGCCGGAAACTGACACCCTCAACAGCTGGGGCCCGGCTGGCAAAGCTATAGGCGCGCTTGTCAGGATCGATGGCCGTCACCAGCAAAGAGAACCCGTCCCTCGCGGCCCACTGGGCAAGGCTTCGAGCGACGTCTCCACCACCGCATCCGATGTCCAGGACCGACGCCGTACCGGTAGAGGCCAGAATCGGCCGAAAACGGTCACGGTAAATGCGGTGCCATCCTGAAAGGAGGCCGTTTACCACCGGGAAGCGGGCATAACTACGGTTGAGGCGCTGGAGGTCGCAGTCAGATCGGTCCATCTCCTCAATGATCTGCAGATCCCTGTCCCGCAGGGATCCCCACGGGCTCACAGGCTGGGGGAGACCAGCGTAAACAGGCCCGTCTCCACCGTGAGGCCGGGGCCAAATGCCATGGAACAGATTGGTTCCTCGCGCTGGCTTGGCGTTTCTCCGAGCATGTATTTGAGGACAAAGAGCACCGTGGCACTGCTCATGTTGCCGTATTCCCTGAGTGTTTCCCTTGCTGGAACCAGTTGCTCCTCAGTCAGTTCGAGCTTGGACTCAACCTTGTCCAAAATGCTTCGTCCACCCGGATGGATGGCCCAGTGCGTTATTTCGCGGTAAGGGAGTCCCGCCAGTTGTGGCGCCTTAGCCAGCAACGGCTCCAACGCGCCAGTGATGTGTTCCTCGATGATATGGGGCACATAGGAACCCAACACCATTTCGAATCCTTCGTCGCCGATGTTCCAGGCCATGGCTTCTTCGCCCACGGGCGTGAGAACCGTCTCGAAGTGGTCCAGCCTGATCACCGGCTCAGGCCCCTGGGGTTCCTTGGCCGTTACGATGGCCGCCGCCGCGCCGTCGCCGAATATCGCTGAACCCATAATGGTGTCCGGGTCGTTGGAGGTCCGCACGTGCAGCGAACAAAGCTCCACACAGATAACAAGGACGACGGCGGCCGGGTCAGCCAGGCAGAACTGCTTTGCTGCCTTCAGGGCAGGGAACGCGGCATAGCAACCCATGAAGCCCAGATGGTAGCGCTGCACAGCAGGATTCAGTCCAAGTGCCCGGACTACTTTGTAGTCGGGACCGGGGTTGAAGAATCCCGTGCAGGAAACGGTTATGACGTGGGTGATGTCATCGAGGTCAATGTCAGGGACCCGGGCCACTGCAGCCTTGCCGGCCTCGATGAAGAGTTTGGTGGCTTCCGTAGCAAAGATCTCGTTCCGGACTTTGGTGCTGGGGCTGAGCACTTGGTTGGTAGCGGGATCGAAGAAGCGCGGATTCTCTGGGTGTGCATCCAGGCTTAACTCTTCCACAGCGGTGTAGCGGGTATCGATGGCAGCTGAGTCGAAGCAGGTGGAGACAAGCCGCGATCCCAGCCGCGTCAGGCCTGGTTGGGCTGCGAAGACGTCGCGTGCCTGCGACTGCACGAGGATGGTTGGGGGCACTGCGGTTTCAAGGGACCTCATGTATACCGGCATGCTTCATTGTTAGTGAGTCCGTGGCTGATGACAATGGTTGGCGTGGGTTCCGCTTCGCGTCCTCCCCGAGGCCCGTGGCGTAGGCCGTTAGTGTGGACAATGACCGTTGCCGCATTCGCGACGACGAACGAGAATTTTTACGTACTGACCGAGGCTGGTCAGTCCTAGCCAGGCGACGCCGACGGGGGACTGTTGGGCAGCGCCGCCTAACAGATGGAGCGATCATGAGCATTGCCACGAGCACCGACACTCAGTCTCCTGCGTCGCACGTAGCAGACACCCACGACCTCATACGGGTGCAAGGTGCGCGTGAGAACAACCTCAAGGACATCAGCCTCGAGATCCCCAAGCGTCGCCTCACCGTGTTCACCGGCGTTTCCGGTTCGGGCAAGAGTTCGTTGGTCTTTGGGACCATCGCGGCAGAGTCCCAGCGAATGATCAATGAGACCTACAGCGCTTTTGTCCAGGGCTTCATGCCGTCGTTGTCGCGGCCGGACGTGGACATGTTGGAAGGCCTGACCACAGCCATCATCGTGGATCAGGAGAGGATGGGATCGAATCCGCGCTCAACCGTGGGCACTGCGACAGATGCCAATGCCATGCTCCGCATTCTCTTCAGCCGGCTCGGGCAGCCCCACATCGGATCGCCCAACGCGTACTCGTTCAACGTGCCAACCGTTAAGGCCAGCGGGGCCATCACAGTGGACCGCGGTGAGGGTAAAACCAAGACGGAGAAGGCCAGCTTCCATCGCCTGGGCGGCATGTGCTCACGCTGCGAAGGAATGGGCTCGGTCAACGATTTCGATCTCACCGCGCTGTACGACGACAGCAAGTCCTTGAACGAGGGCGCTCTCAGCATTCCCGGATACACGATGGATGGTTGGTATGGCCGGATCTTCAGCGGGTCAGGCTTCTTCAACATGGACAAGCCAATCGCCAAGTTCAGCAAGAAGGAGCTCCACGACCTCCTGTACCGGGAACCCACCAAGATCAAGGTAGAAGGCATCAACCTCACCTATGAAGGCGTCATCCCCAAGATCCAGAAATCGATGCTCTCCAAGGACGTCGACGCACTTCAACCGCATATCCGCGCCTTCGTCGAGCGGGCCATCACATTCACCACCTGTCCGGAGTGTGAAGGTACAAGGTTGAGTCCGGAGGCCCGATCTTCCAAGATCAAAGGCAAGAGCATTGCCGATGTCTGCAAGATGCAGATCAGTGACCTGGCCGTTTGGATCCGGGAGCTCGAAGAGCCTTCAGTGGCACCACTTCTCAAGGGACTGCAGCACCTTCTGGACTCCTTCGCCGAGATAGGCCTCGGATATCTGTCGCTTGACCGGCCTGCCGGCACGTTGTCCGGGGGAGAGGCGCAGCGGACCAAGATGATCCGGCACCTGGGCTCATCCCTGACTGACGTCACATACGTCTTCGATGAGCCAACTATCGGGCTCCACCCGCATGACATCGAACGCATGAACCAGCTGCTGCTGCAGTTGCGGGATAAGGGCAACACGGTGCTGGTGGTCGAACACAAGCCGGAAACCATAGCGATCGCCGACCACGTAGTAGATCTGGGGCCCGGCGCGGGCACTGGCGGCGGCACCGTATGTTTCGAAGGCGACCTGGACGGGCTGCGGGGGAGTGACACCATCACCGGACGCCATTTGGACGACCGGGCGTCCATCAAGGAGCGGGTTCGTTCAGCCTCCGGCACGCTTGAGGTCCGTGGCGCATCCACCAACAACCTTCAAAACGTGGATGTTGACCTTCCGCTGGGCGTGTTGTGTGTGCTCACCGGCGTGGCCGGATCCGGCAAGAGCTCACTGATTCACGGCTCAGTAGCAAACCGCGAAGGTGTCTTGGTGATCGACCAAGGTGCCATACGGGGTTCACGCCGAAGCAATCCTGCAACATACACGGGACTCCTTGAGCCCATCCGTAAGGCGTTCGCCAAGGCCAACAATGTGAAACCTGCACTTTTCAGCTCCAACTCGGAGGGGGCGTGCCCCACATGTAACGGCGCAGGAGTAATTTACACAGACCTGGGGGTCATGGCCACTGTGGAATCCACCTGTGAGGAATGTGAGGGAAAGCGCTTTCAGGCAGCCGTATTGGAGTACAGGCTTGGTGGCCGCAATATTGCAGACGTGCTTGCAATGTCTGTGGACGAGGCTGAGGTTTTCTTCAGTGAAGGCGAAGCGCGCACACCCGGCGCCCATAAGGTCCTGGACCGCCTGGCCGACGTCGGACTCGGTTACCTGACGCTTGGACAGCCTCTCACCACCCTCTCAGGCGGCGAACGCCAGCGGCTCAAGCTTGCTACGCAAATGTCCGAAAAGGGCGATATCTACATCCTGGACGAGCCGACTACAGGCCTGCACCTTGCCGACGTCCAAAACCTGCTGGGAATGCTGGACCGCTTGGTCGAGTCGGGAAAGTCGGTCATCGTGATCGAACATCATCAGGCTGTCATGGCGCATGCCGACTGGATTATCGATCTCGGGCCCGGCGCAGGACACGACGGCGGCAAGATCGTCTTCTCCGGAACGCCAGCTGACCTTGTGGCTGATCGCTCAACGCTTACGGGTAAGCATTTGGCGGCCTACGTCGGCGCTTGAGACTCAAGTTTGGCCTGAAAAAAGGCCAATCATTCTGGCTTCGACACGGCCGGTGATGGTTGCGGCTATGCACGTTGGCTCGAATTCCTTGACTATTGTAGGTGGTGTACCTCACACTTACTCAAGACATTTGGACTATTTACAGACCATTAAGACTCTTGAGAGCAGGGGGAAAGCATGTCCGCATCTTCGTCAGGGCAGGTCAGCTATGTCAACATCCACAGGAAGGAATCCCGCAGGAGACACTATGTCCGCCTTGCAACCTCCGCAGCGATAGTGACCACGCTCATGTCGGCCACGTCCTGCGCCACGCCACTGGCAAACAACGCCGGGACAGCGGCTGAATGCCGGCAACTTGAGGCCCAAATGGCGTGGCCTGGGGAGGTCCGCGAACAACTACAAAAGACCATTGACGCCCACAGCAGCTGCACCGGAACGGCCCGTGGAGACAAAGCCCCAGTGGCAATCTTCGACTGGGACAACACCGTAGTGAAGAACGACATTGGCTACGGCACCAACTTCTGGATGCTGCGCCACGACAAAGTCCTGCAACCGGCTAACAAGGACTGGAAGAGCACAAACCGCTACCTGACGGACGCGGCCGCTACGGCGCTGTCAACGGCATGCGGCACCGACACGCCCGCTGGCCAGCCCCTCAAAACCAGCAGCAACACGGACTGTGCTGATGAAATCCTCGCCATCCTCGAGGACAAGACGCGCTCGGGCGAACCAGCTTTTGAGGGCTTCAATGCCCGCCACCTCATAGGCGCCTACGCTTGGGGTACGGCCTTGTCTGCCGGCTATACCGAGGAGCAGCTCGGCCAGTTCGCACTCGCAATGAAGCAGGAGAACCTGTCCGCAGCGGAGGGCAGCATGCAGACCGTTGGAAGTCAGCAGGTGGACGGCTACATACGGATCTACCCACAGATCAAGGACCTCATCGGAACCCTCCAGGCGCACGGCATCGAAACCTGGGTGGTGTCCGCATCCCCTGAGCCGGTGGTCAAGGCGTGGGCCAGCGATGTCGGCATCGATGCCGGGCACGTCGTTGGCGTCCGCAGCGTATATGAGAACGGCATCCAAACCTCCCATCTGAAAGGCTGCGGCGGAATACCCGACGGCGAAGATTCCGTCATGACCTACATCGAAGGAAAACGTTGCTGGGCCAATCAGGTGATCTTCGGCGTCGAGGGGCCTTCAGCCTTTGAGCAGCTTCCCGCTGAACGCCGCCAGATCCTGGCCGCCGGCGACTCTGGCACGGACGTTACATTCGTCGGCGACGCCACCGAAGCCAGACTGGTTGTGAACCGGAATAATGCCGAAATAATGTGCCGCGCGTACGACAATGAAGATGGCAAGTGGCTGATCACGCCTATGTTCATCGACCCCAAACCACAGCGTAGCGAGCCCTATGCATGCGCCACCAAGGCGTATACCAATCCGGACAACAGCAAGGGACCGGTGCTCCGCGAGGACGGCAGCGTCATTCCGGACCAGGTGGATCGCGTCCACTAAACGGGAGTTCATCGGTGGCGAGTTGGCGGAGCGCCGCGGTCAACTCGCACCTACTTCTACTCCCGTGGATTGAACGCCGATAATGGACCATATGTCGGGTTGCACTCGGCGAACCCATCCGTCGAATCATACGCGTCCGGCCTTCTCACGGGGTGACCGCGGTCCGTCGGCATCTCGAGAGCTAGACGTTTCCTCAAGGGATTCAATTTGCGTGACCGTCAGCCGAGAACGGATTCCAGCTGTTGAGGTTCGGCATTACCTGTCCTCGGTTGTCGTTCGTTAGCTGAAGCGTTGGACTCGCGGGCAGAGGCAAACGCCGCAATGCATTGTGCGTAGTAGGGCGTCTCCAGCAGGCAGCGCTCACCTAAGGCTCGCTTACAGGCGGCAGCGGCATCCTCGAACGTTTGCCCGCTCCCAAATATTATCGTCAGGAAGTCTTCAGTAGGGTGCGACGTCACGGTGTTAGTAAACCGCGATTCATCACCCTCCAGCTGCTCGATACTAAGCTCCCAGATGACCCGCGTGGTGGCCCAAACGGAGGATGGGAAAGCATGGGGGACTGACACCATTTTGCAGTAGTGGGGGGTGCCGACTTCCATGCGGTATTGCTCGATTACGATGCCTGTTCCAATTACCTCAGCATTGATCGACATCACGTCGCTGTAGCCGGCGTTCTTGTTATGCCCAGCTGGGCGCTGCTGATATTCAAGGGCCTGCTGAGTTTTCAACCATTGCTCAATATTGGCCTGCGCAAACGGCGCGCTCACGTCTGCAGTGACGATCGCGCGGGAGAGGACTAAGTCGTCCCGAACAACAGCACTCATCGGCTCTGCCCTTCCAGCTGTGTCGTGATCCGGCAGAGCTTGCCGTGGACAGTACTTCTCGTTCCTAGACTGACAAACGACAGTGGGTGGGTGTAATACACCCGTCATGCCCGTTTGGTGGAGAAACTTGCGTCATGGTGATCGGCGATCGCCTGTTCGGCGACCCGGAACGAGGCCAGGGCAGCAGGGGCACCACAATAGACCAAAGTCTGCAGCAGTACTTCCTGGATTTGTGCTTCCGTGAGCCCGTTGTTGAGGGCTGCGTGGACGTGTCCTGCCAGTTCCTGAGGACGGTTCAGTGCCGTGAGCATGGCCAGATTGAGCATGCTGCGGGTCTTGTGGTCAAGTCCGGGCCTGGACCAGATTTCTCCCCATGCATACTCGGTAACAAGTTCTTGAACGGGACGGCAAAATTCACTGGTTTGTTTGAGAGCCAGTTCCACGTGGGCACTCCCCATTACTTTTGTTCGCAGGCCCAGACCTTCCGCGTACCTCTGTGATTTTTCCTCGCGTTGTGACACGGCATCCTCCTTTTCTTTTTCAGCTGCTGAGGTCCTGCTCGGTCGTTTGTGTTTGTTTGAACCGATGCAGGGTTGCCTCGGCATGCTTCAGGATCGGACCGTCGATCATTTTGCCGTCGAGCCGGAACACGCCATTTTCGGCCTTGGCCGCCGCTTCTAGGATCCTTTGTGCGGCTAGAACCTCAGTTTCGGAGGGCGCGTATGCAGCGCGCACTACATCTACTTGGTTCGGATGGATGCACGCTTTGAAACCGAAGCCCGAGGCGGCGGCATCGCCGGCTTCGACGGCCAGCCCGTCAAGGTCGAAGATATCCAAGTAGACCGAGTCGATTGCGGGCTTGCCAGCCGCCGCCGCTGCTATGAGCACAGAGGATCGTGCCTGGACCGCGACGTCCCGGTAGCTCCCGTTAGGGCGACGGCTTGATGTCCCACCGATAGATGCCAGCAAGTCTTCGGCGCCCCACATCATGGCCACTACGTTGGGCTCAGCAGCAATGGCGTTTGCATATGCCACGCCCGCGGCGGTCTCGCACAGAGCAACCACTCGGTAGCCATCCAGGACGCGGATCTGTGTGGTGTCCTCGGTTTTGGCCAGCATTATGGTGCGGTAGGGCGTGAGTGCTAGCCACTGCAGGTCCTTTTCAAAGTCTTCGGTGCCTACGCCACTTATCCGAACAATGGTCCTGTCGGGCTCCAGACCGTGGAATTGTCCATGATCGCTAAGCCGGGAGAGGATTTCCCGCCTTGCACCTACCCGATCTTCTGATGCCACGGCGTCTTCGAGGTCGAGAATGACCGCGTCTGAGCGGGCGGCGGCCTTGATGAACCGGTCAGGTCTGTCGGCTGGGCAAAACAGGAGTGCAGGGCCGGTAGATAATTCGATATTCATGAAAGCCGCCTGGAAGCTTTGTGAGCGTCTTCAGTCCACATGAGGGCGCTTCGTGTCGCTACGGCGACAGCAACCATGTGTTGATTTCTGCCGGTGTGTTTCATGACGGCGATCCCCTGCCCGGGCCTGGTGGCGGACAGCCGCTTTTCGAGGACAACGGTCTCGGTGTACAGCGTGTCCCCGTGAAAGAGCGGATGAGGGAAGGAAACGTCGGTCAGCCCTAGCTGGGCAATGATGGTTCCCTGCGTTAATTGAGTTACAGACTGTCCCACCATTGTGGCCAGGGTAAACATGGAGTTGATCAGTCTTTGACCAAGGGGCTGCTGGGCGCTCCATGCGGCGTCCAAGTGAAGAGGCTGGGTATTCATTGTCATGGTGGTAAAGAGCACGTTGTCTGTTTCGGTGACGGTTCGGCCTGGGCGGTGGGCATAGGTGACGCCCAGGTCGAGTTCATCAAAGTACAGCCCACGTTGTTCGACGAGTGGGGGAGCGTGCCCGGGTGAGGGCACAGGGATCTGCGTCATGGTTCTATCGCTCCGCTACAGACCGAGTTCACGGGCGATGAGCATCAGCTGGACTTCAGTGGTACCTTCGCCTACCTCCAGGATTTTGGAGTCTCGGTAGTGTCGAGCTACGGCGAATTCGTTGATGAAGCCGTAGCCGCCGAACACCTGGGTAGCATCTCGCGCGTTGTCCATGGCTGCCTCGCCTGCAACCAGCTTGGCGATAGCAGCTTCGGTCTTAAAGGGTTTGCCGGCTAGCATCCTGGCGGCGGCATCGTAGTACGCAAGGCGCGCTGTGTGGGCTCTGGCCTGCATACGCGCGATTTTGAACTGGATGGCTTGGTACTTGCCGATGTTCTGTCCGAATGCGCTGCGTTCCTTGGCGTACTTCACGGACAGGTCCACGCATCCTTGGGCTGCACCGGTGGCCAGTGCAGCGATCGCGATTCGGCCCTCATCCAGGATAGCGAGGAAGTTTGCGTAGCCGCGTCCTTCCTCTCCAAGCAAATTCGACTCAGGTACCCGGACGTCCTTCAGTGTTAGAGGGTGCGTATCCGAAGCGTTCCAGCCAACCTTGTTGTACGCCTTTTCGGCGGTGAACCCTGGTGTGTTGGTGGGGACCAGGATGGTGGAGATTTCTTTCTTCGTGGCGCCGTCCTCGCGCTCCCGTTGGCCGGTGACAGCGGTGACCGTGACGAGCCGGGTGATGTCCGTTCCGGAGTTCGTGATGAACTCTTTGTTACCGTTGATCACCCATTGGCCTCCATCACGGTGGGCGTGGGTTCGGGTGCCGCCGGCATCCGAACCGGCCTCCGGCTCTGTGAGCCCGAATCCTGCCAGTGCTCGTCCGGACGTCAGCTTAGGCAGCCATTCGTTCTTCTGGTCCTCAGTTCCAAAACGGAAAATCGGCATGGCGCCGAGCGAGACGCCGGCCTCCAAGGTGATGGCTACAGACTGGTCCACTCGCGCGAGTTCTTCCAGAGCAAGGGCGAGTGCGAAGTAGTCGCCGCCCATGCCCCCATATTCTTCAGGAAAGGGGAGCCCGAAGAGGCCCATATCCGCCATCTGGGAAACTACGTCGTACGGAAAGCTGTGTTCCTCGTCGTGTTTGCTTGATACGGGAGCGACGACTTCATCGGCGAAGTCCGCCACCGTCTTCCGGAGTTCTTGGTACTCCTCGCTGAGTTCAAAATCGACCATTTTTGATTCCCTTCTTATTATCTTCTGTCTGCGTTTTGTTTACAGCGCGTGAGTTGAGCTGTTGCGTCCGGCTGCGTCTAAGGAAGAAGTGCCATCCGGTGTGAAGTTCTAAGAGTCAACGGCTTGTGGACCGCGGACCGTCGCCAAAATCTGGTTCGCCCTGACCAGTGCACCGGTGTGCGCGTTTATTTGGACGGTTCCGTCTTGCGGGGCCAGTAGTTGATGTTCCATCTTCATGGCTTCCACGGAGAGGAGGACTTGGCCGGCAACGACTTCTTCGCCGGTACTGACTGCTACAGATACGACAGTTCCCGGCATGGGGGACCGGACTTCGGGGTCTACCGTGCCCTCCGCTCGTCGGATGCTTCCTAGCATCCGGTCGAGGCGGGCCTGACGCGTCAGAATATCCATGCGGCAGGCCCAGCCGTGTTCGCCCAGATACAACGCGGTCGGGTAGTTGATTACTTGTTGTTGATACGAGCTGTTGGTGATGGTAGCGATGGAGTACTTACGGACTTCGCCGTTGTAGCTCAGCAAAATGGCATCGTCGCCCAGCTGGGAGAGAGTAGCGGTATGCGGCGGACCGTTGTCCACGCTTACCTCGAACTCGCTGCCATTGCAGTCCCCGTGGGTGACTGACACAGTCCTCACCTCACCACTGGAAGCACTTAGACTAATGCGCCGTGGCGCGTGCTCTCCCAAGCGCCAGCCTGTGGGTTGGGTCCAAACGTCGGCTTCCAACGCCGGTCGGCCGGCGTCCATCGCGACCAGGTACAGGGCTGTCGCCACAAATTCTCTGTCGGCAGCTGCCCTGAAGGAGAACCCCGGCATCTTGCGTTCGATAAGTTCCGTATCGAGCTTTCCTGCCCGGACCTCGGCGTCGTTGATCAGCAGGCGCAGATACTCCACATTGGTCTCGACGCCAAGTAGCCTGTAGCCCGAGAGTGCGTCATCGAGGGTATCGAGCGCCGACTCACGGTCCTCGCCCCAGGCGATTACTTTGGAGATCATCGGGTCGTAATGGGGTGATATTTCAAGGCCGGGCAGCAGGGCTGAATCGATCCGAACTTCACCTTTCGCCTCTGCCCCGGCTGCCGTCCAAGTTGCCGGTTCGTGTAAGAGCTGAACCGTGCCGGTTGACGGTAAGAAGTTCTGCTCGGGGTTTTCCGCGTAGATCCGGGCCTCGACGGCGTGACCCTTGAGTTCGACATCGGATTGCGACAAAGTAAGTTCTTCACCGGCGGCGATCCTTACCTGCCATTCGACGAGGTCCACTCCGGTGACCATTTCCGTGACGGGGTGTTCCACCTGCAGCCGGGTGTTCATCTCCATGAAGAAGAACTCGTCCGGAGCATCATTGGAGACGATAAATTCGACAGTACCTGCACCGCTGTAGTCGACGCTGCGCGCCGCTTGGCAGGCCGCTTCCCCGATCCGAGCGCGGACGGCTTCCCCATCGTGAAGTCCTCCAAGCAGCGGCGAGGGGGCTTCTTCGATGACTTTCTGATGGCGGCGCTGCAGCGAACATTCGCGTTCGCCTAGATGGATCACGTTGCCGTGATTGTCGGCCAGGATTTGGACCTCGATGTGCCTGGGAGTGCGGACCAGACGCTCAAGGAAGAGAGTGTCATCACCGAAAGCACTGGCTGCGACGCGGCGGGCAGTAGCCAGGGTAGCCGGCAGGTCCGCTGGATCTTCGACAACGTGCATGCCTTTGCCGCCACCACCCGCGGAGGGCTTGATCAGCAGCGGAAATCCGACAGCAGCTGCTTCGTCGATGAGTTGTCCGTCTGTCATACCGGGCTGCGCGATGCCTGGGACGACTGGAACGCCGTAACCGGCAACATGATTCTTGGAACGGATTTTGTCGCCCATGACGTTTAGCGATTCGACTCCGGGACCAATGAAGGCGATGCCGGCCGCTTGAAGTTCACGGGCGAAGTCGACGTTTTCGCTGAGGAATCCATACCCAGGGTGCACAGCGTCGACGCCGGATTCCCGGCAGGCTCGGATTACGGCGCCAATGTTCAGGTAGCTCTCAGTGACAGAGGCGGGGCCGATCCGCACCGCTCGATCTGCCTCTTGCACATGCCGGGCATGGGAGTCAGCATCGCTATACACAGCTACTGACTGGATGCCCAAGGACCGCAGGGTCCGGATGATGCGGCAGGCTATCTCACCACGGTTGGCAATGAGCACAGTTTCGAAGAGGGGTCTAGTTGAGCCGATGCCGGTGGGATTGTGAGCGGAAGAGGTGAGTGAGGGATGAGTCATTGTGGGCTCACATTCTGAAGAGACCGAAGGAGGTCTCCGGCAGTTGTTGGCGGGAGACGACGTCCAGGGCCATCCCCAGGACACGGCGGGTGTCAGCGGGATCGATGATGCCGTCGTCCCAGAGACGTGCGGTGGAGTAGTAGGGGCTTCCCTGGTCTTCGTATTGCTGTTTGATGGGGGCTTTGAAGGCTTCCTCGTCCTCGGTGGACCATTCCTGGCCGGCCGCCTCGTACTGGTCCCTTTTGACCGTGGCGAGGACGCTGGAGGCCTGGTTTCCGCCCATCACAGAAATACGGGCGGCCGGCCACATCCACATAAACCGCGGCGAGTACGCCCGCCCGCACATGGAGTAGTTGCCGGCCCCGAAGGAACCACCGATCACTACAGTCAGTTTCGGCACGCGTGCCGTAGCTACGGCGGTGACCATTTTTGCGCCGTTCTTGGCGATGCCGCCTTGTTCGACGTCTTTGCCCACCATGAAGCCGGAGAGGTTCTGCAGGAAGATCAGGGGAATGCCGCGTTGATCGCAGAGCTCGATGAAGTGGGCGCCTTTGAGCGACGATTCGCTGAAGAGGACGCCGTTGTTGGCCACGATGCCCACTGGATGGCCGTGCAGGTGCGCGAAGCCGGTCACCAGGGTGGTGCCGTAGTTCTTCTTGAACTCGTGGAATTCGGATCCATCAACCAGCCTGGCAATGACTTCGCGGACGTCGTACTGGGCGTTGACGTCCGTGGGAACCACGCCGTAGATCTCTGAAGGATCGACGACGGGCGGCAGGACGACGTCGGACACGTCCCAGGCCGGCTGCGCCGGCTTCGGCAACGTCGCTACGATGTCCCGGACAATTTCCAGCGCGTGCTGATCGTTCTCGGCCAGGTGGTCCGTTACGCCGGAAATCCGCGAGTGAACGTCGCCGCCGCCCAGGTCCTCGGCGCTGACAATCTCACCAATGGCTGCTTTGACCAAGGGCGGGCCACCCAGAAAGATCGTGCCCTGGTTCCGGACGATGACCGTCTCATCGCTCATTGCAGGTACATAGGCGCCGCCGGCCGTGCACGATCCCATGACAGAGGCGATCTGCGGGATCTTGGCTGCGGACATTTTGGCCTGATTGAAGAAGATCCGGCCGAAGTGCTCTTTATCCGGGAAAACCTCATCCTGCTTCGGTAGGAAAGCTCCGCCGGAGTCCACGAGGTAGATGCAGGGAAGCTTGTTCTCCAAGGCGATTTCCTGGGCCCGGAGGTGCTTCTTCACGGTCATGGGATAGTAGGTACCGCCCTTGACGGTGGCGTCATTGGAAATCACCAGAACATGGCGACCATGGACCAGGCCAATACCTGCGATAACCCCGGCACCTGGCGAATCATCGTTGTACATGCCATTCGCAGCCAGAGGCGCGATCTCAAGGAACGGGCTGCCGTCATCGAGCAAGTAGTCGATGCGTTCCCTCGGCAGCAGTTTCCCGCGGGAGATGTGCCGCTCACGCGACTTGGCTGGGCCGCCGAGGGCCGCCGTGGCCAACTTGGACCGGAGCGTGGCTACGAGATCCCGTTGTGCAGCATGATTTGTGGCATATGTTACATCGACGAAATCTGCTGAGCTTTGCAAGGCATGCATGCACATCTTCCATTCCACATAGGTTTCTTGCCCCAAATGGGGGCTTCCTTCACGTCTTTTCGAAAGCCACTGGAGAGCTTTCCGGAGAGATGCTGTGAGGGGCGACTGATACTCAACTACTTCGGTATCACCGCTTTACAAATTGGTACTACCACTCTACGAGTTGTGGACCCGGTGTCAAGAGCTCTGAAGTGGCTACCTATAGAATCGGAGGGTCCGCCAAGAGGTGAATGAGGTAAGGGCCGATGACAATACATGATGGGGAAGTCCACTCCCTCGCCAGCGTCTTCGCGAACGACCCAGTCTCTGCAGCTCTCGCGCGGCTCATTAGGGAACTGCGTCCTGGCGATCGACTTCCTAGTGAACGCGACCTTGCCCTTGAACTGGGAGTGAGTAGGACGGCGTTACGCGACCGTTTGGGGGTGCTCGAGGGTTTGGGAATCCTGCGGCGCCGTACCGGGTCGGGAACATTTGTTGAGACTCTAAACCCAGATGCTCTGGCACTGGCTCTGAACTTGGCCATTGCTTCGTCGCACCTTCCGGTATCTGCTCTTGAATCTGTCCGGATCGCGCTAGAGCGGCAAGCGGGCCGTGAAGCGGCTACATCATCGGATCCCGTCCTTGTTGCTTATATGCAGCGCGCCATTAACACGATGGCATCCACAGATGTCCGAGCAGACGTCATGGATGCCGATCTCGCATTCCACCAGTCCCTTCTTAGGGCGGCAGGGAATCCCGCACTGTCCTTCTTTGCTGAAGCACTCTCTGATGTCTTCGCCCAAGACCTCGCATACCGCAGCGCGCGTCTAAACAGCACGAGACTCACTGACTCCGTCCAAACCTTGTTGGTCGAGCACCATCAGAGGATCCATGACGCAATCGTTGCCGGTGATCCTTCTGCTGCGATGCAGGCAATCGATGACCATTTCGACGCCCTTCGCATCAGTTGAAGCATTCCTGGCCAGCTTCTAACGGGTGACCGACCCTGTCATAGCGGCCACCGGGCGCAGGAACAGAGGTCGCGCCAATCCCCACGCGGCGACCATAGCGGCCAGGGAAGCGGAGAAAATCCAGAAACCAACCCAGCTTTCACCGTCCTGTGCGGCGTACATATGGTTTAGGTTTCGCAGCGTACCCGTGGCCAAAACCAGAGTCACGTGAACAGCAATGAACGAAACCAGATAGAACATCACCCAAAGATGCACCTTGCGGCAGATCTCCATGGGGAGAATGCGACTCAATATGGCGGGGGCCTTTGTCCAGGCCGGGGACATTCGTAGGCCTGTCACTATGGATAGAGGTGAAGCAACGAAAACTGTTGTGAAGTACGCCAACAGTTGCAGCGAGTTGTAGTTGTTCCAGCCGTTCTCCACAGGCCAATTTAGAGAAATGTACTGCAGGGCAGCTGACGCCGCGTTGGGCACGACGTCCCACCCCGTGGGTACAAGCCGCATCCAGTGCCCCGTCGCGAAGATGAGAACGAAAAACACGGCACCGTTGAGTACCCAGAGCGCATCAAGGGAGAGATGAAACCAAAGGTCCAGGCTGATCTTTGTGAGCCCCTTCTGGGACTTCTTCGACCAAATCAGTCTCTTGGGTGTCCAGTACGCAGGCGGTTTGCTTCGAGTTCGAACAAGCCACCCTGATCGGATGATCAGTACGATCAGCAAAGAGTTGAGGAAGTGCTGCCATCCCACCCACGCCGGAATACCTGGTTGCGCTCCTTCGGGCTGGTGCGACTCACCGGGATACGCCGCGATGAAATCTTGTATCGGGCTCATCTCGCGGAGCCACAGTCCCAACAGGACGAATACAAGCAGGATGCCGAGAGCCAGCGCAACCCTGCCTGTTATGTGAACCCAGCGTCGCCTGGCTGTGGGTGGGGCTTTGGACTTAGTAGACATGACAGATTCTCCGTGCTTCCGTGAACCGCGGCAGTTAGCGGATTCCCGAGGATTCAATGAGTCGACAGAGTTCCAAGGTGTAGTCTCCTGCGGTGGCTCCATCAATTACACGATGGTCGAACGTTACGGTGACGTTCGAGAGTGTCCGAACAACCACTGCACCGTCACGGACCACAGGGCGTTGGACAGCCCGGTGGACCCCAATAATTGCAGTCTGAGGATGGCTGATGAGCGGAGTCGCCAAGACCCCGCCTCGTTTCCCGGGGCTGGTGAGCGTGACTGTTGCCCCGGTCATGTCAGCTGGAGTGAGCTTGCCGTCGCGTGCGAGTGCAGCCAGCCGTCGAATCTCTTCCTGGATATCGTCGACTTTTCGGTTTCCTACGTTGCGAATCACCGGGACCATGAGGCCGCGTGGGGTATCTACGGCTATGGCCACGTTGCACTCGTCGAAGCAGACAATTTCCGAGTCCACGACATGGGCGTTGAAGTAGGGGTACGTGGCAGAAAGTTGTCCGATTGACGAGCAGGTGATGGCCACGATCCTGCTGAGATCAACCTCAGTGACGTCACATTCCTCGACAACGTGGACACCCGGGATTTGTGTGTGTGACAGGACCATGCGGTCTGAAATGATTTTGCGGATCCCCGAAATTTTAATGCGACGTTCCCCGGGAGCCGTCGTCGTACTCATATCGGTCACGCTGCGCCTCCCTCTGCGGGAACGGCAGTGGACCTGGCGATCGCGTTCCTTCCGTGTGCCTTACTGACCGCGGCTGCGATGTTTTCGATGCTAGGAACGAAAGCCGCTTCCAACTGTGCCGCGAAGGGAACGGGGGTGTGGGGTGGCTCCACGAAGTCGACAGTGAAACTTGGGAGACCGTCCACCGCACGGATCAGTTGTGCGCAAATTTCGGACGCCGGACCCGCGACAGGCCAGGACTCTTCGGCTATGACCAGGCGGCCTGTTCGTTGCACCGACTTCAGAATGGTGGAAATATCCAAAGGGGCCATCGACCGGGTATCAATAAGCTCAACGTCGATGCCTTCGGCCGCTAAAGCCTTGGCAGCTCGAAGTGCGCGGGAGACCATCAAGCCTGAGGCTACGACAGTGACGTCATTCCCGGGCCGCCGTATGCTTGCTGTTCCTATTTCGATGCTCAGCTGTGTGTCCACCTCTGCCCGTGCACCGTGGAGCAGACTCATGTGTTCGAGGAAGACGACCGGATTGTCATCTTGAATAGCTGCGCGCATCAGAGAGTAGGCATCCTGTGGACTGGTCGGGATGACGATCTTCAAGCCGGGAAAGCCCATCAGCATGCCAATGCACGACTCGGCATGGCCGCGGTGCGGCCCAATCCCAAATTTCGCCCTCACGACAAGGGGAACGGTAACCCCGGACCGGGTGCGATAAGCCACCGATGCGCCTTCAAGAGCCAGCGGCGTCATGGTGAGGGCGAGGAATTCAGCAAACATGAGGTCGATAATGGGGCGGCTGCCGGCCATTGCTGCCCCCACAGCACTGCCAACCATGGACGCCTCAGAGATGGGCGCATCAATGAGTCGGCCGGCGGGACCGAACCGTTCCCACAACCCCTTTGTTGACTGCATTGGACCCTCGAAGATCCCAATGTCTTGCCCCAGAAGGTACACAGAATCGTCTGTGTCCATTGCATCGCCGATCGCCGCAACGATGGCTTCACTGATGGTCATCCTGGTCACGATGCGATTCTCCAGTCCTCGGCAAAGGCCGACGGGTTCAGTACCAAGTTCTCTGTCGGCGGAGCATCTTTGGCCGCCGCAACAATGTCATTCATTTCCGCCATCAGGGACAGCGTCTCCGAGGCAGCTTCGTCGGCCCCTAATTCGCCAGCAACAATCAGCTTCTGCTCGAAGCGTGTGATGGGATCCAGCTTCTCCCAAGCGGCCACTTCGTCTCTTGTTCGATATGTCTCCGGATCATTCATGTAGTGCCCTCCCATCCGGTAGGTGAGCGCGTGGATCAAAGTAGGACCTCCGCCCTCGCGTGCCCGCGCGACCGCTGTGGCGCGGGCACTGATCACTGCCTCGAGATCGTTGCCGTCAACGTCAACGACCTCAAGTCCCAAAGCCTTTGCCCGGTCAGATACTGTCCCCCCGGCAATGGCAGTGGTCGCCGGAAGAGAGGTGGCGTACTGGTTGTTTTGGCAAATGAAAACCAGCGGCAGCTGCAGCATGGATGCAAGATTCATTGACTCAGCCACAATGCCCGCGTTCGCGGTGCCGTCGCCGAATGCACAGACGGCGACGTTTTTCAGGTGTCGCTGCTGCAGATGGAGCGCGGCTCCGGTTGCGTACGCGACGGTGGTTCCGAGCGAACCAGAGAACATCCCGATAAAGCGCTCACTGGGAGTGGGACAGATGTCCCCGCGCCAGTTTCCCCCCGAATTGCTACCATCCGTGCCGAAGACCCCGGCAGCCAGCTCGGCCGGATCACTGCCACGCATGAGGCTAACGGCGCAAGCACCGCGGAAGTGAGGTGCGACGATATCGTCTGCTTCAAGTTGGGCGAAACCTCCGATGAAGACCGCTTCTTCGCCGCGGGCCTCATGCCAATGGTTGTTGTGCCGGCACATGGCTTGATCGAAAGCACGACCCCGGACCATCGCCCGCCACAGGTTCATTCGGCCCTCTGGTGTTCCGTGGTCAAAGCTCATGATGCCTGCACATCAATCAAACCGATGACCTGGCCAAGGCGGACAATGTCCTCGGGCTCACAATCCTGGCTCGCAAGCACGCCGGCCACGGTTGACTCGATTTCGAGGTTGACCTTGTCGGTCATGACCTCGGCGATTGCTTCACCGACAGCGACGGAGTCTCCGACCTCCTTCAGCCAAGCAGCGAATACAGCCTCTTCAACTCCGTCGCCTAGGTCATTAATAGACACCTGAGCACTCATGTGACACGTCCTTTCCGTTCGAAGTCGCCGCGTGTAGAGTGGTACCACCGCCTGACGAATTGGTATCACCACTCTACGAGACGTGAGCTTTCTGTCAAGGGCCTCGTCTCGACGCCATCGCGGGCCATACACGAAGGAGTGTTCATTGAAGATCATCGTGCTCATCAAGCAAGTTCCGGATACCTCCGACGAACGATCGCTCGATATGGCCACCGGCCGCATTGAACGAAGTCCGGACAGTTGCGTCGTCGACGAGATAAGCGAGCGGGCGCTCGAAATGGCTCTGCGATTCAAGGACGCTGACAAAAAAACTGAAGTTGTAGCGATGTCGGTCGGGCCGCGGCAGGCTAACGCGGCACTGCGCAAGTGCCTGTCAACAGGAGCGGATTCGGCCATTCATGTCTGCGACGACGGACTTATCGGAGCTGACTCAGTCTGGACTTCCCAGGTCATCTCAACTGCTCTGCGCGACTCCACATTTGACCTCGTAATCGCCGGAAGCCAGTCCACAGACGGCTGGACCGGAGCGGTGCCGGCCATGATTGCCGAGTACCTGGGCCTGCCTTTGCTCGGCTTCGTCGACGATGTGGAAGTCTCGGCACATCTTGTCAGCGGTCAACGCCACGGAGATGGAACAGTCATGAAACTGCATACGACGCTGCCGGCCCTCGTGACAGTCACAGAACGCTCGCCTGAAGTACGCTTTCCAAACTTTAAGGGCATTCTGTCGGGCAAGCGGAAATCCATCACGAACCTTTCCCTCGCTGACTTGGGCCTGGTGGCATCGGACCGTAACGGGAGCGGCCAATCGGTCGTCGTGTCCACCAACGCCAAGCCGGGAAGGACTGCCGGTAAAAAGATCGTCGATGATGGCGCGGCCGCCAACGATCTGGCCGAATTTCTTATCTCCAGCAAACTCATTTGAAAGAGGAAGCGACGATGCCCAACGTACTAGTGTCAGTTGACACTTCTCCCGAAGGAAAACTCAGCCGGAGCACCCGGGAGGTCCTCGCTGCGGCTTCGCAGCTAGGCTCGCCGGTGGCCGTTCTGGTCGCTTCAAGACCCATAGAGGACAGTGTCGTCGCGGAGCTGGGCAACCTCGGAGCCGAACACGTATTCGCGGCTTACTGCGAGGACGCCGAATCTCTCCTGTTGGCACCTCAGTTGGAGGCGCTGCACCTGGCAGTGGAACACTTTAAGCCTTTAGCAGTTCTTTTGGCCGCTACTCCAGGAGGGCGGGAACTCGCTGGCCGTCTCACAGTCCGCACGAAGGGCGGACTGATCGCCGATGCGGTCGACCTGCAGCTCACTGACGGAACAATAATTGCCACGCACGCTGTTTTCGGAGGATCCTACGCGGTTGAGTCCACGGTTGCCGACGGCCTACCGGTAATAACGCTCCGAGAAGGAGCGATCGAAACACAGGCAAGGCCGGCTACGCCTGCCATGACCACGGCAACGGTACTTTGCGAAAAGAGCAAATCAGTGGTCATCGATGGCTCCTCTGCAATGACAGTTTCCAGTCGCCCAGAACTGCGTGCTGCGACTAAAGTCGTCTCAGGTGGCCGAGGCCTGGCCTCCAAAGAGAATTTCTTGCTCGTCGAGCAGCTTGCCGATGCACTCGGAGCAGCCGTTGGCGCTTCCCGGGCAGCTGTTGACGCTGGTTTTGTCGGCCGTGACTCGCAAGTTGGCCAAACCGGAGTCAGCGTGACCCCGGACCTGTACGTGGCGCTGGGAATTTCCGGAGCGATCCAACATCGGGCCGGTATGCAAACCGCGAAGACGATCGTAGCCATCAACTCGGATCCGGATGCGCCCATCTTCGATATTGCTGATTTCGGTGTTGTTGGAGATGTCTTTTCCTTGGTTCCGAAGCTGATCGAGACCATCAATTCCCGCCGCTGAAAAGACAACGCCATCCGGCAGGCTTCACCTCTCGAAGTCTGCCGGATGGACAACAAATCTGGATGCACCGGCCAGCTTTCCGGTCACGGCTGTCGCGATGCTAGTGGGCCGGCTCCAAGCGAATGAAATGATGGTTTACCGCTGCCATCGCTCGCTCTGGGTCCCGGGCGAGAATAGCTTCGTGGATTTCACGATGTGCATCCAAAAAAAACTCAGTGGAGCTCTGGGAACCTTCTCCGGCAAGCGCCTGGCTGGAGCGCGTCTTGACATCTTGAGTAAGAACGCCAGCTATGGCGTCCGCGAAGAAGGTCAAGGCGGGATTGGAGGCGGACCGGAGCAGCGCCTGGTGGAATTGCCTATCAGCCTCATCCCTCGTTGCCTGATCTTGCGCTGACGCCATAAGGTCCAAAGCGCGATGCATATAGGCGACAAGCACCGGGTCAGCACTCGTCGCAGCCTCCATCGCCGCCTGTCGCTCCAGCGCAATGCGTACCGACTCCAGCGCCTTGAGCGGGAGTTGGGCGGAACTGATGCCCAAATTCAGGGCCATCGATACGGAGGCCGGATTGAACTCCTGCACATAAGTGCCCGAGCCGGGCCGACGTTCCAGTATGCCCAAGCCTTCAAGGACACCCAACCGGTCACGCAACGCGGTTCTACCGACGGCAAGCTGCTTGGTGAGTTCTCGTTCCGTCGGCAATTTATCGCCAGGCTTGAGGCTCTTAACAATGTCCGAGAGCGCAGCAACGAGCGGGTCTTCCTGAGCAAGTGCGTCAAAAGGATCTTTCGCCGGCTCCAAGGCCGGTTCTACCAGTTGTGACATGAACCCTTCAGCTCTCCAGTCGGCCCGCACTCCGCGGGCAGCTCCAGTTGTTGGATGATCGGTCGAATCTACCCCAATCATAGCAACCACGGTCTACCAAATTAAAAAATTGGTGATACCGACCACAAATTGGTAACACCAGGGTTAGACTGGGTTTCATCGGCCCTAGTGGGCTAGGACACAATCAGGAGGTTTTCGAGTGGACCCCGCAACGATGACTCACGAGGACACCAGAGTCTTCCACCGTGATGTCACCAACGTACCCGTCCGGGTAGAGCGCGCTGAAGGCGTGCATATCTGGGACGAGGCTGGAAATCGCCTCCTAGACGCATCTTCGGGCCTCAACGTCGTTGTCAACATTGGCTACGGCGTACAGGAGGTCCTTGACGCCATGCAGAAGCAGGCCGCCCTGGTAACCTTCTGCGGCGGATTTACCAGCGCACCACAGGAGGAGTTGGCCAGAGTTCTTGCCAACATGGCCCCCGGGGACCTCAACCACGTTCGCTTCACATCGGGGGGAGCTGAGGCGACAGAGACAGCCATCAAGCTGGCCCGTCATTACTTTGTCGAAATCGGCCAGCCCTCCAAGTGGAAAATCATCAGCCGATGGAAGAGCTTTCACGGCAACACTTTGGGGGCCCTTGCTGCCTCCGGTTACACGGCGCGACGGCTGGAGTACACCCCGTATCTCAGTAACTTCCCGCACATTTCGCCAGCTTATGACCTGGCAGCAGCCGAGGAACTCGAGGCTGCGATTCTCAACGAAGGACCCGATGAGATAGCAGCTTTCATAGCCGAGCCTGTGGTGGGCTCAGCCGACCTTGCCCGGATACCTCCCGAGGGCTACTTCAAGCGTGTCAGGGAGATCTGCGATAAGTACGACGTTCTCTTCATAGCCGACGAGGTTTTGTGCGGCATTGGCCGCACCGGCAAGAACTTCGCGATTGATCACTGGAATGTGACACCGGACATGATCATCTTCGGCAAGGGCGTCTCCAGCGGTTACACCCCCTTGGGCGGGGTCATCACAACTGACGGTATCTACGATGCAGTCTCAGAAGGATCGGGACTTTTCGACCATGGCTACACATACAGCGGCAACCCCCTTTCGTGCGCGGTTGGCCTAGCTGTGCTGAATTACCTCAACGAGCACCAGCTGGTCGAACGTTCCGCAGAGACAGGTCAATACCTCCTGAATTCGCTTCGGCGGGCCTTGGCAGAGAGCCCGATGGTCGGAGAAATCTCCGGACTGGGGATGCTCACAGGTATTGAGCTGGTTTCAGACAAATCAACACGCACTCCTTTTGCCGCAGCGAAGCGAATCGGAGCAAGGATCGGCAAAGCAACCCGTGACCGGGGTGTGCTCATCAACCCGGGTTTCGGGGCACCCAGTCTTCCCACGGACCCCGAACGGATTGGCGTCTGCCCGTCATTTATTTTCACCAGGGAACACGTCGACGAAGCCGTAGCCGCCCTCTCCGCTGCAATCATGCAGATCGCCCAAGAAGAAGGTCTCGCTTAGTTCCCTGCCTTCCTTTTCCCCAACACCCCAGTAAGGACTCACTATGCGCATTATCAAGCCTTCGGCTCTCGCCGGCCTTTTCGGCGTGTCCGTTTTAGCACTCTCTGGCTGCTCAAGTCCGTCACCGGCAGAGAGCTCAAATCCGTATTCGGGCAAAACCGTCTGCATCGACCAGTACGCGACGGCCACAGCGATCACGGACATCATGGCCGGGCTGGAGACCGGCTTGGCTGACGCCAAGGCTAATGGACTCAAAGTCGTCATCGAGAACCCCAACGCTGACCCGGCCACCGAGCAGAGCATTGCTCAGAAGTTCATCAGCAGCGGTTGCGATGTCATCGGGGGAGTAGGAACTGCAGCAGCGCAGCTACAGGCGAACGCTTCCAACGGAATCCCGGTCGTGTTCCTTGCTTCGTCCACCCCGGTAGAAGCCGGCCTCGTAGCATCAATGGATGCGCCGGGAAGGCACGTCACGGGCGTGGCCGACGTCCTTGACCCAGCTCCCGATATCGACGCAATGATCAAACTGGATCCGTCCATAAAGACCATCGGTCTTATCTGGAAGACGGGTGACCCTGCGGGAGACACACTTGCGAAAGCCGCGCAGAAACACATGGATTCATTGGGTCTCAAGAACATCACATCCACCATTACGACCGGAGCCGACGTTACCCAGGCGGCTCAAAGTCTCGTAGGCCGTGTTGATGCAGTCATGATCCCGGGCGATACAACCACCATCAGTGCCGCCGCGGGAATCACTGCAGTTACAGACGCTGCCAAGATCCCGGTCTTCGGCGGGACAACGTCGGCCGTCGACGCGGGTGCAGTGCTGGCCTCCGGTTACAACTACGTCGACGTAGGCACCGAGGGCGCCAAGCTGATGCTGGGCATCTTGGATGGGAAGGACCCGGCAACCACCCCGGTTGTCATCCCCCACGTCGGAGGCTTCGACATTGCCAACGACAAACTCTCGACCTTCGGTCTTACGCTGCCTGACTCGCTTAAAGACCAGCTCTTGAAGAAGAAGTAGAACGGAAATTCTGTGCTTGAATCAATCACTATCGCAGTCCAGGTGGGGCTGTTGTACATCCCGCTCGTCCTAGGTATCTACATCACCATGGGCGTCCTAAGCCTGCCCGACTTCACGATGCAAGGATCGTTTGGCATCGGCGGAGCGACGGGAGCCGTCCTGGCGATTAATGGAGCGAACCCACTCGTCGCAATCCTGGTCGCAATGATTGCCGGGGCTCTCACCGGCCTCGTGACCGCAGCGATGCACTTGTGGCTTCGACTCAACGTCCTGCTGGCAAGCATCCTGGTCTCGGCGGCCGCATATTCGGTGGCGCTCGTCATCATGGGCAGCGGAAATCTCTCTCTGATGGGCAAAAAGAGCGTCTTCTCCTGGTTCCAGAGTCTGGGGCTGACCCCCCAGATGTCGACGATACTCGCCGGCTCTGCCATCACAATCCTTCTGAGCGCCGCAATTCTGGTCTTCCTCCGCACACAGTATGGTGTCTCCTTGATCGCCTCCGGCCAGAGTATTCAGACGGCCCGAGGTCTGGGTATCCGAACTGAATCCAGGCAGGTCGTCGGTTTGGCGATCGGCAACGGGCTCGCCGGCGTCTCGGGTGCCTTGATCGTCCAAAATCAAGGCTTCATGGACGTCACCATACAAAACGGAATCATCGTCATCGGACTCGCAGGAATGATGGTTGGGCTCAGCCTTGTTCGCACCAACAAGACGACCCTTGTCCTCATCGGACTCATCCTGGGGGTCTTCATCTACCGGCTCGTTGTGGTCTACGCGATCCAACTGGGCATCAATCCTAACCTTGTTCAGCTGATCACAGCAGCACTTGTTGTGCTCGTCGTGTGGTTGCGTAATAACGGCAACATGCTCACCGGACTTACATCCAAACGCGGACGAAACAATCTCCAAATGTCACGCGTCAAATTCTACGAGGAGGACCGTGTTGCTAGTTTCTTCTAACTCAGCCCCCGACCTGGAGATCGTCCATCTTGCCAAGCAATTCAAAGGGCTTGGCAAAGAAGTCAACAAGGTCATCACAAATTTCTCTCTGACCATCGAGAAGGGAACCACCGTCGCCGTCGTAGGATCCAACGGCGCAGGTAAATCCACGCTTCTGAACATGGTCTCGGGAACAGTTCTGCCAGACTCAGGACGGATCTCAGTCCGGGGAAAAGACATAACTTTCCTCCCTTCCTGGAAGCGGGTTCCCCTGGTTCGCCGTGTGCGTCAGAATCCGCAAGACAACATGATTTCATCGCTAACAGTTGAGGAAAACTTCGCCATGGCCCTCTCTGGTACCCGTCAGAGATACAGGCTGACTCCTGCCAGAAACAAGGCAGTTCGAGAGCTGGCCGTGAGGCAGATCGAGATGCTGGGAATGGGCCTTGAAAACCGGCTTCATGCGACCTCAGAGAGCCTCTCCGGAGGCCAAAGGCAAGCGATCGCCCTTGCCATCGCCGCTCTCGGCTCACCGGCTGTCATGCTCCTCGATGAACATACGGCGGCTCTCGACCCAAACAGTGCCCAACGAATCAAGGAAGTCACTGAGCGCATCGTGAAAGAGTCTGGAACAACAGCTCTCATGGTTACTCACGACATGGCGCATGCGCTCAAACACGCCGACCGGCTGCTCATGCTTCACGCGGGAACCATAGTCATGGATCTGAACAAGGACGAAATGCAGCGCCAGAGCGTCCAGCAGATCTCCGCGCAGTTCGCCGCCCACGCGGGGGAGTCCCTACCTGACGAAACAATGCTGACCGCATCGTGAACGGGTACCGTCTCCGGTTCGGTGCACGACTAGAGCGCTAACCAGTGAATGCAGGTGGTGGGCGTAGGACTCATGTAGAGGCTGCGCCCACCACGCCATAGGCCCTCGAGTCGTGCGCTGTGCCCACCCGGAGAGCGCGCCGCCACAAGCCACGTGATTTTCAGCCCTTTGACAGCAGGTAGTACTCATGATCGAGATGTACAGATATGACGGCTGGTCCCTCCTACGAGGTCACTTCGTGGCGGTAAGACGTCGGGACAACGTTGTGCGGAGAGGTTTCATCGAAGAGGCCACTTCAGATTCGGAAGTTATGTGGCTGACCGCAGACGGCACTTGCACTCGACAGATGTTTGAGAAGGCCGAGGACTACGAAGTTTGGGTTTGCGTGAACGCCGCCCAGCCTCAAGTCCCGGACGAGAAAGGAGCCTTGAAATGAAGAAGCGCAGTAATCATTGGGCCCGGACCGGTGAACATTGCCCTATGACAGGGTGGTGGAGCCCCAACGCAGAAGGCCAGCGCACGATGTTTCTGAGCGAGGGCACCTTGATGCCTCCAGCAAAAAGCGAACCGACCACCTGGCGGATGCTACAGCAGCCATCCCTCGGGACACTGCCGGCGTACCACCCCCTCTATGACCTACCCGCGACTGGGCGCAATCAGACCGGACCAGCTTAGGCTCCATTGTGTGGTCGTGCGCAAAGTCGCGCACAATACGCCCTTTAAGCGGCGCCAATTTGAGTCTCATGGAGAGTCCCCGGCCGGTGGGCTCTGGGAGCTGCTTCCGCTCTCGTTCAACTGGCATGCACGGTTATTCATGAGGCGGGAGTAGACCGTTTTGTCGCACGTGACGTTCAACTAAGTCATTTGGGGTCAGGGCCCTATGGTGTTGCTATGGAATGGTACCAACGAGTGGAATGGCACCACGGCTTCGACGAAGAGCCGATCGTGATCTATAGCGAGATAGATGCCAAAGGGTTCGAGACGCGCAAAGTCGAACAGTTCCGGGACGGCTCCACCACCTTCGCGGACGAATTAACGGCCACTGGGAGCAGTTGGCTCTCGGAAGTTGCCCTTCCTTCCTTGGAGGAGATCAACGAGCAGTCTGAGTTCAAAGCAGAGCCGATCGCAGCATCGACTTTCGAAGCCGTCTGGCGATCCGCTCACGAGGAGCGTGGGTAAACCTTCAAGGTCGTTATTTGCGTGCGGCAATGTATTGAGCATAAGCGGCGGCCGAGTCTGTGGCGTGGCGTTCGATGGTTTTGGGGGAGTAGCCGAGGGTTTCGGCGATGATGGCCACGGGTGCGAGTTTGGTGAGTTCGTGGCGAGTTCCAAGTCGTGCGGCCCGCGTGCTGAACAGCTTGCTGATGCGTGTTGTGAGGTGCCCGGGGTGGATATGTCGGCCGGGATGCGTTCGGGGGTGGCGGTGACCAGCCGGTAGACCTGGCTCTCAGAGAGGTTGATGCCGCGGGATCTCAGAAGGGGCATCAACTCGGTGGTCTTCCAGAGGTTGCGCTTCGCCATGAGGGCGCGCAAGTTCCATCCGTAGCCAGGGTGCGTCAGGTAGGCGCAGAACATCGCCACGGCATTGTTGTACGAGCGCAGCGTCGTCAAGCTGATCGGCTTCTCACCGGAACGCAGCCCGGCCAGAAATTCCTCAATGTCCATTGGACGCCATTGCCACGGAAATTCACCCGTGAACTCCTGGAACCGTTCCAGCAACTGGCAGCGCTGCTTGATGGTCTGCGTCGTGAGCCCACGGGCCAGCATCTGTGCCCGCCAGCCATAACGCCAAATTCGTCAAGGAACGGGAGTTCTCGCATCCACTTCTACTCCCGTGCTTGGACTGGCAGCGGGACGTGTTGATGTGGGACGAGTTCATGCCGTCTCGGTGACGTCTTCCGGGCAGAATGGCATTATGCCGACTAATGAACAAATGGACGTGCTCGGTGCGTCACGGTCCCTGATCGTGAACGAATGGGATTGGCCGGTGCACGGACTTCGCCACCCGCCCTCTGGTGGCACAAGTGGTTGGTACGTCTGGACGGGCGAACTTTCAAAGGAAGATGACTTCTTTCGGCCTTGGCATGCGTCTCATCTGGTGGAGCGCTGCCCTGAACTCGGGCATCTGCTGGATCTGCCGCCCGGGACTCGCTTCTTGGTCGCGCCTGGCTATGAAGACATATGGGAGGACCCTTCGCTGCTCGATATCTAGTGGCCCACGGTAGGTCCGAGCACGTCGAAAGCGACTACCAGCGTGGAACCTCTAGGGGCTGATCCTTAATACGGACATCCGAGCATCGGATGGAGATTCCTGCTTCTTCGGACCACAGCATGAAATCAATCAGCCAAAGGGCCGCAGCGTGATCGTAGTCAGCTTCGACCTGGGTGACCTCGGCATACGACCAAGGCCCTGGGATGTTGCTGGTGAAACGGCATTCAACAACATCACTGCAGATCACTAGGTAGTCTTCGGTCACGCCCGTGTCTAGGACGCGGATCCGGAACTCGCTGCGTTGAGTGATGGGGTCCAGTGCGAAGTGGGTAAGGATGCCACCCCACAAATTATTAATTGCTGCGATGGGGGCGCTTCCTCGTTGAGCGCTATCTTCGGTGTTCATTGTTCTGCTTAAGGACCTTTCTGGCTCTGGGCCCTGGCTACTGATTCGATGTATTGGGCGTAGTTCGCTGATGAGTCGATGGCGTGCCGTTCTATGGTGATGGGGGAGTATCCGAGGGCTTCGGCGATGATGGCAACGGGGGCGACGTTGGTGAGTTCGTGGAGGGTTCCGAGCCTGGCAGCTCGGCTGCTGAAGGCTGTTCTGAGTCGTTCGGTGAGGCTGGAGGCTCGGAGGTGTTTCCCGGGTGAGCCGCCGTGGAAGACCCAGTTGCTGTTGGGGTGCGCGGCGGTCTGATCATGAGTGGGGGCGGCAGCCAACGCGCGCCAGGGTTCATCGAGAGGCCGTGTGAGGGCAATCTCGACGCTTCCGAGGGTGATGGTGACTTCCTCGTCGGTGACCGTGACGTGGTCCCAGGTGAGTTTGACGACGTCCGAGATCTGCTGGCCGAAGACCAGGACGAGGATCGCGGCCGCGCGGTCTCGTGGGCTCATTTCGGTTGTGTGGGTGAGGCTCTGGACGATTTCCTGTTGTGTGGCTGCATCGAGTCGGGGGCTGGTGCCGCGGCGGTGGGGTTGCAGCTTCAGGGCCGGGTCGATGAGGCTGGTTTTGGTTGCCCAGTCGAGGAAGCGTGAGGCGATTCCCCGGGTGGTGGTGCCTTCTGCTTGCCAGCGGTCCAGGTGTGCCTGCGTCATGGTTGGCAGGCCGGTGTTGTGTTCGGTGAGCCAGTTGAGCAGTTCGATGGCGACCGTGACTGATTGTTTGGCTCTGAGGAAGGTCCCTTGGGTGACTTCGTCCATTTGGTTCATGCGGCGTTGGTGGTGCCAGCGGATGTAGCGGCGGATCACGTCGCGATGATTCTGGGTCGTGACTCTGCCGATCGCTTGGCCGGCCCAGCTGGTGAATCGTGTGCTGAGCTCGTCACGGCGGGGCAGAACGTTGTGTTCAACGAGGAGGCCGCGGACGTATTCGCGGGTTGGCGAGGCGGGCAGCTGGTCGAGGCCGGCGTGGGTGATGTCGGGAGACGCCGCCAGTTCGCGGAGGAAGCCGGTGACGTGGGGCTGCTGGATCCAGGTGAGGCCGCTGTTGGCTCGTTTCATGGATTTCAGCGCTGTCGCGATGGCTTGCAGTTCAGGGGAAGGACCATGCTCTTCCCGTGTGAGGAGCCGGTCGACTGTTGCTGAGAGGACGCATGCCCAGCAGCGGTTTCCTGAGTGGATCTCATCTTCGTTGCCGCAGCCGATGCAGTCGATATTGAGTTTGACGTCGGAGCATTTGCGGCAGGCCGGGAGCATGTCTACCCGGCCGGGCAGGATACCTTCGTGGCCGCAGGCGCAGGTGCCCCGGGTTCGTTTGGCTTGTTGGTAGCAGTAACCGCAGATTCCGCTGTCGGGCCATCGAACGACGATTTGGTGGTGTTCTGAGCAGCGTCCGCAGGGTTCGGGCCATTTCGTGGGGTCGCTGGGTTTCCGGGGTCTAGGCATCTTCGTCCGGTGGCAGGACCCTGATCCGGCGTGCGACCGGTGAGCCTGGCTGGATTCCGAGGTCTTCTGGCCGTTTGGGGGCGTTGGCGGTCTTGGCCGCGCGCATCTGGACGTAGGGTTCGAACAGGTCGTTGGGTGTGCATTCGAGGATGTCGCAGAGCGCTGCAAAGGTCTGGGCGGGGATGCGTTCCGGGGTTCCTGTGACGAGCCGGTGGACCTGGGCGTTGGAGAGGTTGATGCCGCGGGCTTTGAGGAGGGGGAGAAGTTCGGTGGTTTTCCAGAGGTTTCGTTGGGCCATCATCTGCCGAAGGTTCCATCGGTAGCCGATCCGTCGCTGTTCAGCCATGGGCCGTTCCCTTCGTCAGTACCGCTGCCGCGTAGCCGCTGAGCGATCATCTTTTGGATGGTCTTCTGTTTGAAGTCCGCCGACACGGAAGTATAGAGGGCCGTGGTCGATGAGTAGCTGTGACCGACTTGCTGCTGGATAAACAACGGATCGTAGCCGGCCTCGATCAGGTGGGTGACGTAGGAATGCCGCAAAGTGTGAAGGGACAGCTCCTCCGGCAATCCAGCGGTTTTCCTGATGCGTTGGAAAGCCCGGTCGAAGTTGCGATAAACGGTGGAACCAGAGCGCTCCGAGGGCCACATGCTGGCTGAACGGTCCGCGGTAGCGAAGCGTTTGCGGCCATCGGGGAGAGCCAGTACTCCAACTGACCGACGACCCAATCGAACTCCGGGACGGTCAGTACGGTCCGGCGCCGGGGCCCTGAGCCTTTTGTTCCTTTGGCCCACCGCACCTGGAGTGCACCGAACCGGCCGAACTGTTCAACGTGGGGGTTAGGGCCGAAGTCGACGTACTCGAGCATAGTCAGTTCCCGACGGCGCAGCCCGTAAGCGTAGGCAACTTTGAACGCCGTCGAATCCCGCAACGCCGGCAACCAACGCTTGGAACGTTTGGCGAACTCCGTATCGACCACATCGTCAGCGACGTCGAAGAACGTTTGCAGCTCTGCCCGGGTGAAGGCCCTGCGGCGGGGCGGCATGGCATCGTCAGTGGTATGCCGCGGTGAGTTCCACTCAAATACGACCTGTACCGGGATGTCGGCGAACACCCGTTCGCAAAACGCTGCCCACCCGTAGCGCCCGTCGGTCAGGTACGCGCAGAACGCCTTGATAGCTCCCGCGTTGGACCTGAGAGTGGACAACGCCAGGCCCTTCTCTGAACTGCGCCGGTCCGCAAAGAACTCGTCCACGTGGTGTGCCGACCATGTCCACGGATACTCGTTCGCGTGCTCCTGGAACCGCTCAACGACGCTGCAGGAGCTTTTGATATACGCGGTCGAGAGCCCGCGTGCCAGCATCTGCGCCCGCCAACCATCAAGCATCGCCTCGAAAACCCGGTCTTCAGCCCGCAGCAGCCTAATGTTCTCAGTGTTCAGAAAGGCAGGAATCCGCCCAGGTTCGATGTTCACATGCCAAACTCTACGCAAGAATCTCTCATTTAATGAGAGATTACGCTGCTATTGCGCGCAATAACGCGCCCGAGCCGCCCGCCGCCGTTCAAGGCGATCGCGAACGCACCCATCCCTGACGTGGGAAAACGCTAAATGACAGGATTGGACGAGTTATCTCATCTACTTCTACTCGTCCCACTCGAACGCCGATAATCTACATTATGTAAAGTAGTGGTTTTTCGTATCTCATCAGATGGATCAATCAGTCCCTCTCCTGCTCACCTCGCCGTCGACGCCATAGCTTCAGACGTGCTCTGGCGTTCGGCACAGCTAGGCGTCACTGTATGACTATGCAATCCCCCAACTAATATGTAGTTTCGTTTGTCAATGGGCGTGGGGAAGCGATCCCGGGTTGGTTCCGGGGTCGCTTCCTTTTTGGTCCGGGGGTGTGCTTGTGTTCGGGGGGTCCAGCGTGTCGTTGGCGACGGCGTGGTCAGACTAATATGCGCGGGTTGATTACCGCAGGACGAGGTGTCCGGCCTGGAGATTATCGCTTCTCTAGGGATCGGGCGTGGCCTTGATGGTTGCCCATAGTTGGGTCGCGGGTTGCTCCAAGCGCTGCCGGTGTAACCGGTGGTCCCCTCCTTTTGTGCGGGTGCTCCCCCGGACGTTTAGAGGTTTTGGTGTTGCGTTGTCCGTTGGGCTTCACTGGCCAGTGACCAGCACCACCCGGCAAGTTCGCGGGCGATCGCGACATCGGCGATCACGGGACGTTTCCGGTGTTCCTGGTAAACGAGCCAGCGTTCGTGGAGGCGTTTGTTGCCGGCTTTGCCACGGGCTCTTGCCCAGGGGGTTGCCGCTTCCCAACGGGACAGCAGCTCTTTGGAGGGGTGGGTGTAGGCGCGGCGGTGGTGCCAGGCCGCTTCGACCAGGAGCCTGCGGGCGTGGGTGTTGCCTGTTTTCGTGATGGATCCCTGGGAGCGGTGCCCGCCAGATGAACTCTCGCTGGGAACGAGTCCGAGATACGCGCCTATCGTCGAGCCGGTAAAGCGGGTCCAGTCGCCGATTTCGACGGCCAGACCGAACGCTGTCAGCGTGGAGACACCCCGCAAGCACTCCAAAGAGCGCACCACGGGAGTGTATTCGCTGTCATAGGCCATGGTCCGGATGGCTTGATCGGCCCTGTCACGGCGGACAAGTGTTTCAATGACGGACTCCACGGCGAGGTCGTAGGCCAGTTGCAGTGCCGGTGAGTCAAAGTTCTGGGAGTAGAGCCAGGACAAGTGCTCATGGGTCCAGGTTCTGCCGCCGGTGTAGTGGATGCCTTGGCGCAGCAGGAGTTTGGAAACCCGGTGCCGGGCGCGCATCAGATCACCACGGATATCCTCGCGGGCACGGACCAAGTCCCGGGCAGCTTCCTGAGAGGGGCTCGGGACCGTGACCTCGGTGATCTGGTCCAGTTTCAACAACCGGGCCAGATGCAAGGCATCGTTGCGGTCTGTTTTGACCCTGTCCCCGGGCGGGCGTTGGAGTTTCGAGGGAGCCGCGACCAGACACTCGATCCCAGCAGCCAGCAAAGCCCTTGCCAGCGGAAAACCGGTAGGACCGGCCTCATACACCACCTGGCACGGGCCCGGCAGTGTCTTGATCCATCCCAGAATCTCCTGATGGTCCGGCGTCAGCCGTGCCCGGGAAATCTCGCCGGTCTGACCATCAATCGCGCACGCGACGACAGTCAAAGCGTGGACATCCAAGCCCACATGAGTACGCTCAAACATAGCTGGAACCTCCAAACTTCAAATGTGGCTCTACCCCCCTAAAACGAGTCTGGGGCAACCCACGGGATGCTTTGAAGAGAAGGTTCCAGCCCCACACCCATAGCCCTGGCCCGCCGGAACCCCCACCCCACACGTCCTTCTGATACGGGCCAGACCCGGCCGGGCAAGGCTCCGGAGCGCCATCAACAAACAAACCCCCCGAAGGCCCGCCCAAAGCTGGCGCTCCGAAACCTTGCCCGGCGACAATCGCCCCCTCAGAAGGAAACCAACCAGCCAAACCGCAGCCAGCCCATACATATCGTCTAGAGAATTGGAGGCGGCACGATGGCAAGTGAACGTAATGTCTTGGTTACGGGTGGCGCGCGAGGAATCGGCCGATCCATTTCCGAACATCTCTCAGGACTTGGCTGGAAAGTTGTTGCAACATACAACACCGGCCTCGACGAAGCCAGGGAACTCAACCGCACGCACGGGGTAGACATGCGCCAGCTTGATCTGACAGATCGATCCCGGACGCGGGACTTCGTTCGACGGATCCGTGATGAATTTCAGTTTCATGCGCTGGTCAGCAATGCCGGGATCCTTGAAAAGGAGTCCTTTGAGGAATTCACGTTTGACGTGTGGGACAAAACCTTCGAGGTAAATGTCACCGCACCCCTGATCCTTGCCCAGGAAATCGGCCTCCGTATGCCTCGCGGTGGGAGCATCGTTAACATAGCCAGTATAGACGCGCACATCGGGTCCTTCCGCAGCATCGCTTACTCAGCCAGCAAGGCAGCTCTTCTGTCTGTCACCCGCAGTCTCGCCAACGTGCTTGGCCCCCGTGGAGTTCGAGTTAATGCTGTGACTCCCGGCTGGGTTGACTCCGGCATCCCGACCGAACGTTACGAAGCGGCACGTCTCACTCCGTTGGGTCGCAATGGCAGCCCGGAAGACATAGCCAGGATCGTCGCATTTCTTCTCAGCTCAGATGCATCCTTCATCACGGGCGCTTCCATCGTCGCTGATGGCGGTTACACCGGTGTGGATTACTTCATGAAGAAGGAGAATGATTCCCTCGGCTGAGCGCTCAGCCGAGGAAGGCAAACTCCGAGGCACCCGTATTTCCAGCGTGGGCGCCGGCATGTTTCATTCGTGACTGAACGTCCACCAACTCAGCCACCACACCTGTGCATTGAAGGCAATTGTCCAAGTGGTGGCGAACCTTGTCGTGGGCCGTCCGGCGCACTGCATTTCGGACGTATTTGCCTAAGTAGCGGGAAAAGTCCGCGCAAGGGTCCGTCGCTGATTCCTGCACATGTTTTTGCAGGTATGCCTGGCGGAGACCTTCCCGTGCCCGGATGAGCAATGACGACACAGCGTTTGGAGTCAGTTCCATAGCCCGGGCCGCTGTAGCCGGCTTCATTCCCTCAACGTCCACGTGCCAAAGTACGGCCTGCCAGCGGGATGGCAGGGAACGGAACGCCAGCATAAGGATCGTATTCTCGAAGTCTTTGAGAACAGGATCATCGTTAACATCCATGACCTGACTCTCAACGCCATTCACCGTCGCCGCTGCTCGTCTGCTTTGAAGATTGCGGCGGTGCGACATTCGCCGGACGGTGGTCAACAGATAAGCCCTGAATGAGTCCACCGGTCCCCTGCCACCCAGCAGGGATTCCAGGATCGATGCAAACGCCTCGGAGACCACGTCGTCAGCATCCGTTGGATTATCCGATTCAGTCCGGGCGACATAGGTGGCGATGCTTTGGTGCCGGCGAAAAAGCTCCTCGTAGGATCCAGAGTCACCCCCGCGCACGGAAGCAAGCAGAAATGTTTCACTCTCGCCCGCCACTATTGGGTGTGTGCCCAGTCCCCTCCCCTGCTGGCTAAGTGCAGGCTTCGGAAGCACTTGTACTTGCTGAGCCGTCGTGGAAGATTGGACGCGGCCGAACGGCAGGATGGGAGCAAGCATGGCTGCCTTCCGAAGTGTTTGAGTGGTGACGCCTAGAATCTAGGCAGCAAGTGATTGGTCACACTCAAAACGCAGGCAATTTGTTGGAAGTAGACGTTCCATGCAGGATTTCGACTTTGATGAACGGGACCTCAAACTCCTGCATGCCCTTCAGATCCGCCCCCGGGCACCATGGACGGCATTGGCACCTGGTGTGCGTGCCGATGCAGTCACCTTGGCCCGACGCTGGAATTTTCTTTCCGGTGAAGGGCTGGCATGGGTAGCAACCTATCGTGGGCGAGGTTCCAATGTCGCCTTCGCCTTGGTGGAAGTTGAGTGCTCGCCTGCCAGCATGGCAGCAGTGACCGAAGAACTCGCGGCGGAGCCGGATGTGCTCTCAATAGATCACACCGCAGGTGGCAGGGATATGGTCATCACCGTCGTGTGCCGCGATGAGGCAAGCCTTGGACGGTTCATTTTGGACCGCCTGCCAACCGTGAACGGAATCCGCAGCACAAGAACCCATCTCGGCATCAATCTGGTGGCCGACGCCCGGAGCTGGCGCTTGCGCTCCTTGCAGGACCACGAGGTAAAACTCATAGAACGCGCAGCACCTCAACCAAGTCCGGCCGTGAAGGGCGCATCGGCGGACCTGGAAGAACAACTTTTTTGGATCCTACGCGCTGATGGTCGGGCCTCGATTACTGAAATATCCCAAAAGCTGGGAATCAGCCCACCGCGCGCGAAGAGCGCCCTCGGGGCAGCCCTTGCCCAGGATCGGATCGTTGTCCGGCTGGAAATCGCCCGTACATTGTCTCCTTGGCCGGTCAACGTTTGGTACTTCCTTCGTGTCCCGGCCACGCAGGTGGAGGCAGTGGCGGCCAGGTTGGTCGGCCTAGGAGAAGTGCGTCTGGTGGTCACCACTGGTGGGCTGTATTCGATTGTCATGTCGGTGTGGCTTCGCCGGCTTGAGGACATGACAATCTTGGAGCGGCAACTGGGCGAACGATTGCCCATGGTGGAGATCATGGACCGTTCCGTCGTATTGCGCACCCCCAAGCACGTCGGGGTCAGGCTGGATCCTTCGGGACGACGGATCATGTAGGTGCCCGGACACGCGAATACCTCGTCCAGCGCGCACTGGATGAGGCATTCGTTGTTTCGTCGTTCCGCGCGGCCTGCTACTGCTCCTGTTGTTGCGCTCCTGCAATGTTGACCAGCCACGCGATGCCAAACTTGTCCACGCACATCCCGAAAGTGTCGCCCCAAGGTGCGCTTTCCAGCGGCATGGTGACGGTACCGCCGTCGGCCAGTTTGTCCCAGTAACCACGAAGCTCGGCCTCGTCCTCGGACTGGCCGCTTAGCGAGACCGACATGTTGTTGCCGGGGTTGTAGTCCATGCCGTTGGGCGTGTCAGCGGCCATTAACGTCAATCCGTTGGGGGTCACCAGCATGGAGTGCATGACCTTCTCAGCTTCGGCGGGGTCTTCGCTCGCCTGGTATTCGCCGAAAGTGCTGAGTGTCAGTTCGCCACCAAAGACGGACTCGTAGAAGTTGATTGCGTCCCTGGCATTGTCGCGGAACGAGATATACGGGTTGAGGCGGGTTGTCATTAGTCAGTTCTCCTCATGGTTGTAATCGGTGCGCACGTCACCGTGCGGTAATGCTAGCAGCGCCCAAGGCGCCTGTCCCCCCCAAACTTTCAGTCGCCGTCGTACGCCCTTTGCAGAACGTTGATATCCAGCTTGCGCATCTTCAACATGGCCTCCATTGCCCGCTTGGAACCAGCTGCATCCGGACCGTTCAAAAGCCTGGGCATCTCAGTCGGGACGATCTGCCACGACAAGCCAAACTTGTCCTTCAACCATCCGCACTGGCTTTCTTCTCCCCCTTCCAGAAGCGCATTCCAGTAACGATCCACCTCGTCCTGCGATTCGCAGTTCACCACAAGGGATACTGCCTCGTTGAAGGTGAAGGCCGGTCCCCCGTTCAAGCCCATGAAATGGCGGCCTTCAATTTCAAAGTCCACGGTAAGGACCTGCCCATCTGGTCCGGGCATCGATGTAAGGATGGACGAATTGTCAAATGTCGATGTGTAGAACTCCGCAGCCTCTGCCGCTGTGCCGTCAAACCACAAACAGGTGGAAATCTTCTGCATTCTGCAAGTCCTCCAGGATCGTGAGGAACCTCTTGTCCCCCGACCGAGGCTAGTCGCGAGCGTTCGCATGCACAACGCCTAAAAAATCTCCACGGAACGGTTCGTTGCCGGCTCTCCTAAACGCCCGGACGTTCCGCCTCAATGACCTTTGAAGGCCTCGGCCAGCCACCACGCGCCACCATCAGAAGCGATCCGGGCGTCAATGACCAGGGGCGCATTCTGTGCACCCGCAACCCATTCCTCAACCGGGGCCAGATCAGCGAGGCACCGGACCGTTACGGCCGTGGCACCGTAGCCTGCTGCGATGGATGCGATATCTGTCGTAGGAAAGCGAACCACTTCCAGGTCTTCATCATCCGCATCGAAGTGATGGACCTCGGCGCCGTACGCGGAATCGTTGTAGACAATTACCACCATCGGGATCCGCTCACGGACCAGCGTCTCCAGTTCGGAAATGGCCATGAGGAAGCCACCATCGCCGGTGCCAAGGACTGGCAGGCGTTCGGGGTGGGCAATTGCAGCGCCGATCGCAGAGGAAAGCCCCAGACCGATCGACTGAAAGGCCTGCGTGAAGCAGAATCCAAACTCATCGGGAACTGAGAGATAGGTGCTCGGGTACCCCATGAAATTGCCGGAATCAACGGAAACAATCCGGTTGGCCGGCAGTATTAGGTCCAACTCGCGGCTGAGCACCCGGGGATCAATCGCCTCGGCAGTGGATAGGTCCGCAGTTTCGACCGAGTTCCAGCGGGCATGCCGAGCGATCCGGTCAGCCATCTGTGGGGTACGCAGGCCAACCGCTTGGTGTCCGGCAGAACGCAGTTCATTAAGCACAGCTAAAGCTGTCTCGCCGCAATCACCCAGTACGCCCAGGTCGATGGGTCGGTTTGCCCCCAGTGCTGAGTCATCAAGGTCCACCTGCACCACTTTTGTTCCAGGCCCAATCAGCGAACCATGGCGCATCGTCCACATGTTCAGCGCGCAGCCCCAGCCGACGATCAAGTCCGCTTCCCGCACGGCATCCGCAGTGAAAGGCGAGGAGAATCCGCCGGAAATACCCAGGCTGTACGGGTCGCCGTTGAAGAGACCGTGAGCGACTGCAGAGGTCGCCACGAGTGCTCCCGCAGGTTCGGCGAGCGCCGCGATTTCCGGGCCTGCTTCGCGGCCTCCACGGCCGGCCACGAATACCGGCTTCTTCGCTCCTTGGATGAGCGCCGCCAGCTTCGTGACTGCCGCCTCTGAGGGCCTAACACGTTGGCGGGGTTCCAAAGGCTCCGTGAGGCCGTTTCCTATCGGCGCTTCCATAGTTTGGATGTCTGTGGGCAGGGAAAGGACCACTGTGCGGCGTTCATTAACTGCTGTCCTGTAGGCCCGGATGGTATCTGCTACCGCGCTTTGCGGCGAGTGGATCCGCTCCGCCACTGCGCCGACGCTCCGGGCAAGTGCATCCTGATCGATCGTGAAGTTGGACCTGACGGCGGATGCAGCAGTGTCCGCGGTAACGACGATCATTGGGGTGCGGCTCTTGGCTGCCTCGCCGATGCCGGTCACAGCATTGGTCAGCCCGCAACCCTGATGCGTAGTGACAACTCCGACCTTGCCAGACATCCTGCCGTAGGCGTCGGCCATGGTGGCGGCGCCGCCTTCGTGCCTTGCTGCGGTATAGGGCACCCCTTCCCGGCGGAGCGCGTTTGTCACGACGAAATTTCCGCTGCCTACAACTCCGAAGACGTGACCGATGCCAAGCCGGGCGAGGGTGATTCCAACGAGTTCGGCCACGCTGTCGCAGCGGGATGTGGCGCTCGGCGGGGTGACGTCCTCGTTGAGTACCGGGCTGCCGGTGGTGATAGTCATCGTGTTTGTCCTTCTTTGAGCGCGAACACGCGGGCTGGGCTTCCGGTTCCGCCGACGATTGGCAGGGGCGCAACGATGAGGATTGCTCCGGTTGGGGGCAGTTGGTCCAGGTTTTGCAATGAGGTGACTCCGTACTTGTCGTTCCCCAGCAGGAAGTGGTGGGCGGGAAAAGGGGGGTGCTGTCCTCCTGCAGCCCCTGCATCGATACCAACTGTTTCCACTCCAATGCCGGACAAAGAGGACTCCTCGGCAATCCATCGAGCGCATTCAACTGCGAGCCCAGGAGAGTGTGGGCCGTTCTTGTCCTTGTTCAGGAAGCGTTGGCGGTCTTGGGAGCGCTTGTCCCACCCAGTTCGAATGAGCAGCCAGCCGCCTTCGGGCAGGGGCCCGTACGTTTCCTCCCAAGTGCGGATGTGGTGGATATCGAGGAGAAAGTCGGAGTCGGCAGCGGCTTCGGCGCTCACGTCGAGGACGAGAGCCGGGCCAATGAGCCGGGTGGGTTCGATCTGGGCGACGTCTTTGCCGCCACGCCCGGTGATCCAGTGCACGGGTGCGTCCACGTGGGTGCCGATGTGTTCGCCGGTGTGGATGTTGTGATGCTTCCAGAAAGGGCCTGGGCTGTTGTATGCGGAAACCTCCTCAAGGCTGAAGTCAATAAGGTTTGCGAAGGGCTCCGGCAGTTCCAGAGTGGGAGTGTTCCTTGAGAGCCGGGTAGTCAGATCAATGACATCAATCCTGCCTGCGACGAGGCCGGCAAGTACCTGGGCAAGGCTGCCTTGGCGCACGCCAATATTGGTGCTGGTTTCCATGAGGGTTTCCTTGGGTGTGGGTTCGCCGTCGATGAGGGCGTTGGTGGCCCGTGGCGGTTCACAACGGGACTTGTGGCTGCGACATTAGCAGCACATTCACATCCGCCGGAACAGTGTTTTGGTCCCAATCGCAAGGGTTACCCGGAAAGGCATATCCCCTGGCTAAACAGGCATTCGACGTTCCCCGGCCCCCGGAGGAAACTGAAATCAGCAGCTGTAACGCCCATCACAATCGACTGTTTCGATCATTAAACGGACAACCCTGGTCCACAGAGTTACGGCCAGGACGCCGGTCCGTGATCGCCAGAGTTTTTCGCACTAAAGGAGCAACAATGTCCCATCACCACCACACCCTGCCGGGGCAACGTCCCGGCGTCCGTCGGTACGTTGTTGCCTCGCTCGTGGGCAATGCCCTGGAGTGGTATGACTTCTTCCTCTACGCCACTGCTTCGGCAGTCGTCTTTGGCCGGTTGTTTTTCCCTTCCGACGTCGACCCGCTCGTTGGTACCATGGCCGCCTTCGCCGGTTTCGCCGTCGGGTTCGCTGCCCGTCCTCTGGGCGGCATCATTTTCGGGCACATCGGGGACAAACTGGGGCGCAAGCGTGCTTTGGTCATGACGCTATCCATCATGGGGATCAGCACTGCCCTCATGGGCCTGCTGCCTACCTATGGCCAAGTAGGGCTGTGGGCCCCTGCCTTGTTGATCCTGTTGAGGGTTGTCCAGGGCATTGCCGCAGGTGGCGAGTGGGGTGGAGGCGTCCTGCTGATCAGCGAGAACTCCTCCAATTCCCGGCGGGGTATGCTCTCCGCCTTTAGCCAAGGTGGAATTTCACTTGGTTTCGTGTTGTCTTCGCTTGTCTTCTTCCTCGTCCAGTTGATGCCGGATGCCCAGTTCCTGGCGTGGGGCTGGCGCGTTCCGTTCCTCCTGAGCGTGGTGCTGCTCGCGGTGGGTGCCTACATCCGCTTCCGGCTGCCGGAAAGCAAGGAGTTCACCGCCACCAGCCACAACAAGCAGCACCGTCTCCCTGTGCTTGCCGCCATCAAAACCCACCCCCGGGAAATCCTCGTTGCCATGGGACTTCGCGTGGCAGAGAACGGTGGTTCGTATATATTCCTCTCCTTCTCCATCGCCTACGGAGTTCACGTGGGCGTGGACAAAGGCCTGCTGCTGATGGCCGTGGCAGTATCGATGCTTGTCTCATTTGGAACCTACATCTTCTTCGGCCACCTCTCGGACCGGATTGGACGGCGTCCGGTCTACGCCCTAGGTGCAGTTGGCATGGGCGCCATGGCATTCCCGTTCTTTTCGATGATTGATTCCAATACCCCTGCCGTGGTCATCCTGGCTTTCCTCTTGGGCAACGGCCTCTGCCACGGGGCAATGATCGGAACGCAGCCAGCGTTTTTCCACGAACTGTTCTCCGCCGAGGTCCGCTATTCCGCAATGGCGATCGCCCACGAGCTCGCTGCGGTCTTCGCCGGCGGATTCGCTCCGTTGATCGCTACAGCTTTGCTCCTGCAATACGGTTCCTCCGTCCCTGTATCCCTTTACGTGATTGGCCTGGTCCTGGTCACGCTCGTAGCGCTTGCCTTCTCCCGTCATGGCATCAAAGTCGACCAGAAGGAAGAGGCTGGCCGCGAGGCAGAAGTCCTCTCGTAGGCAGCCAAGATCCTTCTGCTCTGCTTTCATTCTTAGAAAGGATGGCCATGACGGTCTCCATCATCGGGACTGGGCAGTCCCCGTACACCCGGCACCCTTCAGCAGGCACAACCACCTCCCAGGTTATTGCCCGGGCTGTGAGCAAGGCACTGCATGATGCCGGCCTCCAAACCAGTGATGTGGACGGGTTTGCGGTATCCAGCTTCACGCTCGCACCCGATCACGCCATTGACCTTGCCTGGCGCATGGGCCTTCGCCTCTCCTGGCTGATGCAGGACACCAACGGCGGGGCCAGTGCAGGCGGAATGCTCCAGCATGCCGTCCGTGCCATTGAAGCTGGCGACGCCAACGTTATCGTCCTGGCCGCCGGCGACCTCATGGACCAGTCCGCGTTCCGGCGCCTTGTAGCCAGCTACAACAAGGCCACTGAGGAACACCTGGCGCCCTTGCCACTGAACGGACCGAATGCACTCTTTGCGATGCTCACTTCCCGCCAGATGGAGCAGCTCGGACTCTGCCGTGAGGATTACGGACGCATCGCAGTGGCGCAGCGCCAATGGGCCATGGATAACCCGGCCGCCGTCTACCGCAAACCACTGGGCATGGACGAATACCTTAACGCCCCGATGGTTGCCACCCCCTTGGGCCGCTACGACTGCGTACCTCCTGTTACCGGGGCGGACGCCGTAGTTCTGGTGGCAGATCGGAGCCAGGGAACTCCGCACGCCAAAGTCCTTTCCGTGGGGGCCTCCTACAACTCCGACCAACAATCCGACGACGGCCTGGCAACGGGGCTGCAAGCGTGCGCAGCCAACTGCTGGGAGCAGGCCGGAATAGGCCCCGGCGACGTAGGCCTCGCGTGCGTCTATGACGACTATCCGGCAATGGTGGTGGCGCAGTTGGCGGACTTGGGCATTCTTTCGGACCGGGACAACCCTGCCGACTTCATCGAGCGCCGTATTGCGACGCGGTTGTTGCCCGTGAACACTTCCGGAGGCCAACTTTCGGCGGGGCAGGCTGGGGCAGCGGGCGGCATGCATGGACTTGTTGAAGCCGCCGCCCAGCTAATGGGGCGTGCAGGGGCCCGCCAAGTCACGGCACGCCACGCAGTGGTCAGTGGGTACGGAATGGTCCTCTACCGTTACGGGGCCTGTGCCACGATGTCGGTGCTGGAGGCAGCCCAATGAGCGCCGCCATCCAAGCCTGCCTCGCCTGCGGGAGCCTCTTCTTTCCCGAACGCCTCATCTGTCCAAGCTGCGGAAAGGACGAGTTTTGTAAAGTCCTGGCCGAGCACGCAGACGTTACGCAGACAACGCAACTGGCCGACGGCACGCTCCTTGCCACGGTAACCGTCGCGAATGGGCCTCAACTTATTGCCCGGGTGATGGGCGGCACGACAGTGCCGGGTGAAAGCCTGCCGCTCACCAACAACCCAAACGCCGGCCCCGGCGTCCACGCTTATATACCTGTCCGCTTAGACATAAATGAGGATCAGCCATGAACCCTCGGGTAATCGACCCAAGCCCCCGTCCAATGACTATCCCGGAAATGCTCCTGGAACGAGCCCGGAAAGCTCCGAACGCGCCGCTGTATCGCTGCGGTGAAATTCGCCGGGACGGCCAGATGATGGCTGATGCCGCCGCCCGCACCGGTGGGCTGCTGCGCAGTGCCGGGATCGAGGCTGGTCAAACCGTGGTCCTGATGTCCTCCAACCGCACAGAGCTGCTCGATTTCATCTTGGGCTGCGCCTGGATCGGCGCCATCGCTGTCCCCGTAAATACGGCAAGTAGAGGCGAACAGTTGCGGCACGTCCTGGCCAATTCCCGGCCCGCGCTGGTGGTCGCCGAAACTGAACTGCTGCCACATATCGCCGCACTCGGTCCCGTGCCGAACCTTCAGAAGGTGTGGGCACTTGACGGCCCGACGGCGGACCTCACCACGGTTTTCGAGGTCACCCCCGTCCCTGAACCGGTTCCCGCAGTGGAACCTGTGGCTGCGGCGCCGGCAGACACCGCTGCCATCCTCTACACCTCGGGCACAACGGGGGTATCCAAGGGTGTCCTGTGCCCCCAAGGTCAGTTCTATTGGTGGGCCGAGAATATGTCAGACCAGCTGGGACTCAGGCCTGACGACGTGCTCTATACCTGTTTGCCGCTGTTTCACACGAACGCCCTCAATGCCTTCATGCAGGCCGTCGCCTGCGGAGGCGAGTATGTACTCGGTCCCCGGTTCTCAGCTTCACGATTCTGGGCAGATGCATCATCGGCGGGAGCCACCGTGACATATCTTCTCGGCGCGATGGTGGGAATACTCGCCAGCAAGGAGCCTGGACCTGGCGACCGGAGCCACCACATTCGTCTGGCCCTGTCCCCCGCTACGCCTGCCCGGCTGGTGGAACCCTTTCAGGAGCGGTTCGGAGTGCTCCTCCTGGATGGCTACGGGTCCACTGAGACGAACTCGGTGATCGGGTCCACGCCCAAGCAGTGGCGTCCAGGCTACATGGGCCAGGTGCGGCCAGGATTCTCCATCCGCGTCGTAGACGGCCACGGAGTGCCCGTTCCCAATGGGCAACCGGGTGAGCTGCTCATCCGCAGTGACCAGCCCCATGCCATGGCCACCGGCTACCATGCCATGCCCGAAGCGACAACGAAGGCGTGGCAGGATCTTTGGTTCCATTCCGGAGACAGGGTCGTCCTGGAACAAGACGGGTGGGTCCGGTTTGTTGACCGCATCAAGGATGTCATCCGCCGCCGTGGGGAGAACATCTCCTCAGTCGAGGTGGAGCAGGTCCTGCGGCAGCATCCCGCCGTCCAGGAGGCCGCCGTGTACGCAGTCGATTCCGAACTCGGTGAAGATGAGGTCATGGCAGCACTGGTCCTCCGTGAGCCCGTGGATTTTGCCGAGTTATGCCAATTCTGTGTTCCGCGGCTGGCTTCCTTCGCAATCCCCCGTTTCCTGCGAGTCGTAGATACACTGCCCCAGACGGAAAACGGCAAGGTCCGCAAACAGGTTCTTAAAGCCGCTGGCCGGGAAGCGGCCCAGTGGGACCGGGACGTCGCCTCTCCGCGCCGGGCCGCGGCTGCGGGCACCCGCTGATTGCCCCTCCCGTTGCCGGGTGGCAGCAGCCCGCAGGATATCGACCCGTAGGATGAAGACATGGACCTGCGGGCGCTGCTGACCACCCACGTAAAGCTCCGCCACCTTGTCATTGTGCTCACCGTCGCGGAGCACGGCAGCTTGGTCCGGGCGGCCGAAGAACTCTATCTAACGCAACCGGCGTTGAGCCGCGCTTTACGGGAAGCCGAACACGCGATCGGAGCGCCACTTTTCGAACGAACGGCGCGCGGGATGGTCCCTACGCTGGCCGGGGACGCATGCCTGGAGCATGCAAAGGCCATCGTGGGTCATCTCAGCACCCTGCGGCGCCGGGTAGAGGAACTGGCCGACCCGGCGTCGGGCCTTGTTAAGGTGGGCGCCCATGTCACCGGCGCCAATCTCCTGTTGCCGCGGGCTGTCGCGCGCCTCACCACCGAAAAGCCACGCGTGGAAGTCCGTCTCCGCGAAGCGCCTCCTGAGACGCTGATCCAGGAACTGGGCAATGGTGACCTGGACCTGCTGGTAGGCCGTGTGACTGACCATCCCAGTACAGCCCGGTTGCGGCTCGTCCCCCTGTACCGGGAGGACTTTCGCATCGTCGCCGCCCCATGGCACCCTGCCCACGCTATGCCGGAGGTCTCCTTGCAGGACCTGGCAAAACACCGATGGGTGGTGCCCCTGGCCAACACACCCCTTCGGGATGAGCTCGAACAGAACTTCCGGAATGCTGGACTCGCCCCTCCTGCACAACAGGTCGAATCCGGTGCTCCGGCCACCGTGCGTACGCTGGTGGTTGAGGCAGGATTCCTCGCCCTCATGCCGGAGTCCATGGCGTTGGCGGAACCGGATGTGAAGATACTCAGCCTTCATCTGACCGGGCTCGCCCAACAAGTAGGCCTGTTGCTCCATCCGGACAGGCCCTTGGCCCCCAGCGCGGCACTCCTGGCGGAGAAACTCCGGGAAGTAGGGGACGAGATGGCGCGGGAACTTGCAGAGCGGGCGACCGATCCCCCAGCAGAAGGCTGAACGAGGTCAAGGCGAATGGCTCCCTAGCTATTGTCAACAATTGACGATAAAATGAGGCTGCAACCCGTCCTTGAAAGGTAGCCCCATGCGACAAAGTCGTCGCGCATCGCCCTGGAAATTATCTGAGCCTGGAAAGGTTCCACCGCCGTGCTCAGCGTGAGCGTCATTATCGCCGCTGCGCTCGTGACCAGCTTCAGCGCAGTCTCCTTTATGCCGCGGGGCGCGTCTGGCCGCTTGCGGCGTTTCAAGGAAGGGTCCCTATGGCAGGCCGGCATCGGAATCCTCGCACTGGCGTCTGTACTCCTTGCCCTCAACATTCAACTGGGGGCGTGCCGGTGACGGAATCGCCGTCAAGTACTTTCCCCCGCCGGATGGAAACAAACGGTAAGTAACGCGCCTCGGGCTTGGGACGCCGTGGCACTTGGCACAAAACGGCCATACGTCAGCGAAGAACGCAGTTCAACGGAGCCTGCGGTGGCCGGGTGGCAAGCAGACAACGCAGCGGGTCCTGGTGGGCCAGGTTAGCGGCGAAGGCTCTCTGAAGGAAGCTCGCCGAACGTGTCAAGGTAGAGGGCCGAGAAGCGCCCCTGATGGGAGAAACCGCAGCGCTCCGCGATGGAGACAATTGTCTCCTGTCCGGGGGCGGCAGCAAGAAGCAGTTCCCGGGCCCGGTCCAGGCGCACCCTTCTCAACAATTCCGACGGCGTTGCCCCCACCTCGGAGCGAAGAGCCAGTTGCAGGGTGCGCACCGACACGCCCAGGTTTTCGGCGATGTCCGGAACCGCGAGCTCCTCAGAGGCATGCCGTTCCAGCAGTTCCCGGAATTGTCGTATCAAGCGGCTTTCCGAGGCGGGGCTGGAGTGGTCAACATCCGTCGCCGGATCCATTGCCAGGAGCAGCCGAGAAACCATCGTGTCCGCAAGGAGCTTCTGGACAAAGCCCGGAGCTGTTCTTGGCTCCTGGCTGATCATGTCGTCGTGGAGTTCGACGACGGACCTCAGGAAGGCCCGCCCCGCGGGACCCGTGAGGTCCATGGCATAGCCGAGCTTCACGCTATTCTCCGGATCGCGGCCATAGAGTTGAGCCGCTACGGAAGCAAGCGCGAGGCGGCTCACGTAGACAATCAAGTGAGGGGTTCCACGATCCCACGTCATGGTGAACGGGCGGTCGATCGGCGGAACTGTCGCGGTTTTGGGGCTGGAATCTACGGACGACGAGCCCACTTCCATGTGTGCATGGCCCGCAAGGGGAATCTGGATCAGATGGAAGTTCTCCAGGCCTTCCGGACTGATTCGAACGTCCGCGCCATAGTCCAGGAATTCGATGCCAATATCGCCCCGGTGCAGGGAGCGCAGTTTCATATCCACTGACGTCCCACGGGTCTGCGGAACGAGATCGTGGCCGCAGAACAAATCGGCGATCTTCTGATGGGCATCATCCACGTCCGTCGTGGTCACTGTTGGGCGACCCCTGAGGACATCACGGGGAAGGATCCTCACCATCGCGCGTTCCTTCCCAGGTTTTCGTTTTTCGGATGAGCCCTGCGCCAAGCGGATAGACCCGTTTTTCGCCTCTGAATAGAGTCGCTCTTAGAACAAGTATGACGCACGTCATAGAAACGCAGCAATGAAACCCGATGGAAGGGGTGAGCAGAGATGAAGAACGTCAAGCTGGTGCAGGAACGCCGAATCGAGTGGGAGCGGACTCATCCGAAGCCCGCGCCAAGGCCCACTGTCAAGTAGGCAGATTCCCTCTCAAGTAGGCAGAATCACCGTCGAATAGGCAGTAAGCAGCCACTCCCTCGGCAATGACGAGCGTCATGCATAGAGACAACTTCCACCCCATGGATTCACTACGAAAGGTTTGGCCATGTCAGCACTCTCGGGCAGGACCGCAGTCGTCACAGGCGGCGTCACCAAGATCGGCCAAGGCGTCGCCAGGGCGTTGCGCGATGCCGGTGCCACCGTTGTGGTCGCCGACATCGACGCCGACGGCGGCGCCCAGCTCCACACGTTGGGAAGCGACATCAGCTTTTCACTCACTGACATCACAGATGACGCAGCCGTAGCGCGACTCATGGACGATACGGCAGCCTCGCACGGAGGCATCGACATCCTCGTTAACCTGGCCTGCACCTACAGGGATGACGGTGCGGCATCGGACCGGAACGATTGGCTTCAGGCGCTGAACGTCAACGTCGTGAGTGCCGTCATGGCAAGCAACGCGGCGCGCCCCTACCTCAAGGCATCCCGGCACGGAGCCATCATCAACTTCACCTCGATTTCGAGTTCCGTTGCCCAGACAGGCCGCTGGCTCTACCCTGCGGGCAAGGCCGCCCTCGTCCAGCTGACCCGGAGCATGGCAGTAGATCTCGCCGACGACGGCATCCGTGTCAATTCGGTCAGCCCTGGATGGGTGTGGAGCAACATCATGGACACCCTGTCCGGCGGCGACATTGATAAGACAGATTCGGTGGCAGCCCCATTCCACGCCCTGAAGCGGGTGGGACGGCCAGAGGAGATCGGAGCCGTGGTCGCTTTCCTCGCCAGCGACGCTGCCAGCTTCGTGACAGGAGCCGATTGGGCCGTCGACGGCGGCTACTCCGCTTTGGGACCCGAGCGCGCCGAAGAAGCCATCCCACTCCTCGCCGCCGAAAAGAGGTGACGACACATGAATGACATCAGACTCGTACACATCAGTCTCCCCGGCTGGGAACAAACCCATCCCGAACGCACGCCGAGGCCCGGCCAAATATCCTCCCCCATCATTTACGGATGCAGAGACAGCAGAAAGACAAGGTCAACACTATGACACAGCGCCACATCACCATCGTCGGAGCAGGGCAATCGGGCCTGCAACTTGGCATCGGTTTGCTCAAAGCCGGATTTGGGGTCACCACGATCTCCAACCGCACCGCCGAAGAAATCCATGAGGGAAAAGTCTCCTCCAGCCAGTGCATCTTCCACGATGCCTTGGAACACGAGAGGGCGCTCGGCCTGGACTTCTGGCCTGAAGCTCCCACCGTTGACGGAATATCGTTCACGATCCCCCACCCTGAAGTTCCTGGTGAGAAGGCCATCAGCTGGGCATCCCGACTGGATAACCCGGCCAAGTCCATTGACCAGCGGGTCAAGTTCCCGAGGTTCATGGAAGAGTTCGTGGCGCAGGGAGGCGAGCTCGTGTTCGAGGACGCCGGCGTTGAAGAACTCGAGCGGTACTCCCTTAGCTCCGATCTGGTGATTGTGGCTGCCGGCAAGGGAGAAATTGCGCAGCTCTTCACCCGTGATGCCCAGCGCAGCGCCTATGACTCACCGCAACGCGCTTTGGCGTTGACGTACGTCACGGGAATGGAGCCCAGGGCAGAACACTCGGCCGTTTCCTTCAACCTGATTCCGGGGGTGGGCGAGTATTTTGCCTTCCCGGCGCTCACCACCACCGGTCCGTGCGAAATCATGGTTTTCGAGGGCATCCCGGGCGGACCCATGGATTGCTGGAAGGGCCTGACTCCCGGGGAACACCTGGAGACGTCCAAAAACATCCTGAAGCAGTACTTGCCGTGGGAAGCCAGTCGGGCGTCCGACGTCGAGCTGACCGATCCCAACGGGTTCCTGCAGGGCCGGTTCGCACCCACTGTCCGCCATCCCATCGCCACGCTTCCCAGCGGCAAGAAGGTCCTGGGACTTGCCGACGTCGTGGTCCTGAACGACCCCATCACCGGCCAGGGCTCCAACAACGCCAGCAAATGCGCGGCTTCCTACTTGCAGAGCATCGCGGCGCACGGCGAAGGTGCCTTCGACGCGGCGTTCATGCAGGCCACTTTCGAAACGTACTGGAACTATGCACAGCACGTAGCACAGTGGACGAACGCGCTGTTGGCTCCGCCGCCCCCGCACGTCCTTTCGCTTCTGGGAGCGGCCGGTCAGTCGGCCGAAATCGCCCACCGCTTCGCTAATGGATTCAACAACCCGCCGGACTTCCAGGAATGGTTCATGGATCCGGATAAGGCAGCTGCATACCTTGCAAGCGTGAACGCCGCCGTACCCGCGACCTGAGCGTCGCTCCAATCCCCCTGGCAACAACGTTCCACGAAGGAAAACCAGACATGCGAAAGATCGCAATCATCGGAGCCGGTGAAGCCGGCGCCCAACTGGCCTTGGGCCTGCAGCGGGAGGGGTACCAAATCACCCTGTTCTCGGACCGTTCAGCCGCCCAAATCCGGACTGGCAAAGTCATGTCCAGCCAATGCATGTTCCCAACGGCCCTTGCCGCCGAAGCGCAGCTCAGTTCAGCCCTTACCAGGCTTTACGACGGTGACGACGTGCCCGGGATCAACTCGATCCGACTGCGTGTCGAAGGCGAAACCGGCGCAGAGGCCATCGAGTGGGAGGCACCCCTTGAAGGGACCGCCCACTCGGTGGACCAGCGGATAAAGAGCGCGGCTTGGATAGAGGCCTTCGTGGCTGGCGGCGGTGATTTTCGTATAGAGAAAGTCACGCCGCGCATGCTGGAGGAACTATCACGTGACTACGAGTTGGTGATCGTCAGCACCGGCAAGGGAGAGGTAGCCCAGATCTTCCCGAAGGACAGGTCCAAGTCCCCGTTCGATCGGCCGCAAAGAGTCCTCGCCCTGAACTATGTCTCGGTTGAGGGGGCCTCACTCGATACACCCGCCACCAAGGCGACCGATCAGCCCAGTGACAGCATCCGCATGTCCGTAGTCCCGGGCGTCGGGGAATTCTTCACCTTTCCCGGGCTCACTGTCTCCGGGCCGTGCCAAATGATGGTCTTTGAAGGGGCAGTGGGCGGCCCGATGGATAACTGGACCGATGTTGCAAGCCCGGAGGAACAACTCGCCCGGTCCCTGGAAATCCTGGAAGAGCACTTTCCCCACGAGGCGAAGAATTTCGCCAACGCAAGGCTCACGGATGAGGGCGCAACGCTGCTTGGCCGGATCACCCCCACTGTCCGCTCAGCCGTGGGCGAGCTCGGCAATGGCAACCTTGTCTTCGGCCTGGGCGACGCCGTGCTGCTCAACGATCCGCTAACCGGCCAAGGGTCCAATAACGCGACATTGGCTGCCAAGTACTACCTGGATTCCATCGTCCGGCGCGGCCAGCAGCGCTTCGACAAGCAGTGGATGGAACGCACCTTTGACGAGTTTTGGCGGGGCTGGGGTCAGTGGGCCGTGGCGTGGACGAACGACATGCTCAAACCCCGCCGGGAACACCAACAGGTTGTCCTGGCCGAGGCGGCGGACCACCCCGCGCTGGCCGCGAGCATCGCCGGAGGATTCGATGATCCCCGCACGTTCTACCCGTGGTGGTTCGATCCCGCTGCGGCAGCCGAGTTTGTGCAGGCACGCAAGGACGAAGATTCTGCCGCATTTGATCTGAGGGATTTCAGGGGCGCCCTGGGACAATTCGCCACGGGCGTCACGGTCGTTACCACCCTCGGAGCCGACGGACGGAAAGTGGGAATGACGGCCAATTCCTTCACGTCGGTTTCGATGGAACCACCGTTGGTGCTGTGGTGCCCCAGCAAACGGGCCCCGAGCCTGGTGGACTTCGAGGACGCTACGCACTTCGCCATCAACATCCTGGCAAGTGACCAGCACGTCCTCTCCCGCCAGTTCGCAACGCCCGCCACAGACAAGTTCGCCGGCGCGGAAACCACTGAGGGAATTGCCGGAATTCCATTGCTGGACGGCGCTGTGGCCACGTTCCAGTGCCGGACTGTCTCACGGCACGACGCCGGCGACCATGTCATCTACGTCGGCGAGGTGGAAAAGTACGAGAATGCTGGAGGAGCTCCCTTGGTGTTCCACAGCGGCAAGTACCACGCCGCGACCAACCACCCGGACTTCTGAGATGACGGTGCCCTCCATGACGGACTCGACCGAGATTGCAATCATTGGTTCGGGGATCAACTCCTTGGTAGCCGCTGCGGAGCTTGCGATGGCTGGCAAGCGTGTCTGCCTGATTGAACGTGCCGATAGGTTGGGCGGCTTCATCCATTCAGCGGAACGGACGCTGCCAGGGTTCATCCACGATTCCTTTTCCTCCTGGCATCCCCTGTTCGTTTCAGGAGGCGCCTACCAGGCTTTGGGAAGCGAGCTGCATGCTAGGGGACTGGAATACTGCAATTCCGACGGCGCGGTAACGGCAAGCGTCGCAGCCGATCCAAAGACTCGGCAACACAGGGTGGTGGTGGCCCACCGCGATCCAGCGGTCACTGCATCGGCTTTGCAGGCAAACGGGGATGAAGGCGCGTACCTGGCGATGCTGGAGGACCTCGGCCGCAATGCCGGAACCATCTTCGGTGCCTTCGGCGCGGAACTGCGGTCTTTCAGGGAGGTCCTGACGATCGCCGCGGGCGCCCTGCGGCGGGGAAAGGTCAAAGGCACCGAAGCGTTCGTCCGCGATTCCGTGATGAGTGGCCGCAACTACCTCCGCAGCCGCTTTGACGGTTGGCAAACCGATCAGCTGTGGTCCCCTTGGCTCCTCCATGCCGGCCTCGGCCCGGACCAGGCGACCGGCGGCGTCATGCTTCCGGTCATGGCCCTAAGCATGCATGGCTTTGGCCTCCCCGTGGTGAAAGGCGGCGCCTCGAACTTTGTTGCAGCTTTCGAGGCACTCCTGAGGGATAAAGGCGTCCGGATCATGCTGGATACAGAAGCCGAGGAAATCCTGGTCGACTCCAAGGGTGCAACAGGCGTAAAAACCTCCAACGGACTGGTCACGGCACGGACCGTCCTGGCAAACGTGTCACCCCAGGCCCTGTATTCCAAGCTGTTGCGCCAGCCGCCAGCCGGGTTGGCCGACGCAGCGGCACGCTATCAAAATGGCCGCGGGGCAATGCAGATCCACCTGGCCCTGGACAAGCCAGTCCAATGGCTGGATCCCCGTTTGGACTCGGTGCCCCTGATTCACTTGAGCAACGGTTCGGACAGTACCGGCATTGCGTGCGCGCAAGCAGAGGCGGGGCTGTTGCCTACGGAACCTACCGTCGTCGTCGGGCAGCAGTGCGTCCTGGATCCTTCCCGGGCTCCAGCAGGCAAAGCGACACTGTGGCTGCAGCTGCAGGAAGTGCCGTTCGCGCCAGTGGCGGACGCCGCAGGGGCGCTCGCCGTGAACGGTGGTTGGACGCAGGAACTCAAGGAACAGTACATGGAGCGTGTCCTGGCAAGGCTCGAGCAGTTCGCACCGGGCACCAGGGCCTCCGTTCTGGCCTGGGACATCCTGGCACCGACCGATCTTGCCGCGGAAAATCCCAATGCTGTCAACGGCGATCCCTACGGCGGATCCGCGGAACTCTTCCAGAACCTCCTGTGGAGGCCCTTCCCCCAGGCCGCGAACCACAAAACCCCGGTCAAGGGCTTGTGGCACATCGGCGCGTCCACCCACCCCGGCCCCGGGCTTTCCGGCGGATCGGGGCATCTGGTGGCCCAAAAACTGAAATGAACCCACACACATCAATCCGACAGGAGAACAATGTCTGTTCTAAATGAGCTCACCGCAGCCTTGTCATCCGGCGCCATTGACGTCGTCGACCTCACCACGCCGCTTAGCGGTGACACACCCATTTTGAATCTTCCCCAACCCCTCGCCAATACGGTTGGACTTTCGCTGACCCCCGTCAGCAATTTTGACGACGCCGGACCCGCCTGGGCGTGGAACGACGTCACCGTGGGCGAGCACGCCGGGACGCACCTGGACGCTCCCGTCCACTGGATCACCGGCAAGGACGGGAAGTCCGTTGACCGGATCGAACCGCACCGCCTGGTGGGGCCTGCAGTCGTCATCGACAAGACCACAGAAGCCGCCCAGGATCCTGACTTCCTGCTGGAGCCCGAACACTTCGAGCTGTGGCAGCAGGAGCATGGGCCCTTCCCGGAAAACTGCTGGGTCATCTTCCGGACCGGCTGGTCCGCCCGCGGCGGTAACGCTGCGGACTTCATGAATGCGGACGACGCCGGTCCCCACACACCCGGGGTATCGGCGGCAGGCGCCAAATGGCTTGCCGGAAACGCCTCCATCAGTGGCTTCGGCGTGGAAACCGTCGGTATCGACGCCGGCCAGGCCGCCACACTCGATCCCATGTTCCCCGTGCATTCCTTCCTCCTGGGCGCTGACAAATATGGTGTGACATCGCTCCGGAACGTTGATCGCCTCCCCGTCACGGGCGCGACCCTGGTGGTGGCACCCCTGCCGATCGTGGGTGGAACCGGCAGCCCCAGCCGCGTATATGCCTTGGTTGACAGCTCAGCAAGCGCATCAAGCACGGCATCGGAGCCGGGCGCATGAGCGGGGAAGCAAGGGTCTCCACCCTGGTCGGTCAGACATTGGTGAAGCTAGGAGTCGGGCACGTCTTCGGTGTGGTGGGCAGCGGCAACTTCGACGTCACCAATACGTTGATGCAGGCCGGAATTCCATACACCGCAGCCCGCCATGAGGGCGGCGCTGCTACCATGGCCGACGCCTACTCCAGGATGTCCGGCAAGGTGGGCGTGGTGACCACGCACCAAGGCTGCGGACTGACCAACGCGATCACCGGCGTCGGAGAGGCTGCAAAAAGCCGCACACCCATGATCGTGCTGACGGCCGATACGCAAGCGGCCGCCATCCGGTCCAACTTCAAGATTGACCAGGACGCCCTGGCGCGCAGCGTTGGCGCCGTGGCGGAGCGGATCCACTCCCCCGAAACGGCCATCGCGGATACGGTCAGGGCTTTCCGAACAGCCGTGAACGAACGCAGGACCGTGGTCCTCAGCCTGCCATTGGATGTCCAAAGCGGCACCGCCGCAGATACGGTGAGTACCGTCGTCGCGCCTGTTCCAGCCCGGGTTCGTGCGGACACCAACGCGGTGAACCAACTGGTGGAACTGATCGCAAATGCGAAACGTCCCGTGTTCGTTGCGGGCCGCGGCGGCAGGGGCGCCCGCGATTCCATCCTGGCCTTGGCCCGGCATGCCGGGGCGCTGGTGGCGACCTCGGCCGTGGCCAACGGACTGTTCAATGGCGATTCCCATAATTTGGGCATTTCCGGCGGCTTTTCATCTCCGTTGACTGCGGAGCTCATCACGTCGGCTGACCTCATCGTCGGATGGGGTTGCACCCTTAATATGTGGACCATGCGCCATGGCCGGCTGATCTCTGCCGGAACAAAAGTAGTCCAGATCGACGTCGAAGACTCCTCCTTGGGCGCCAACAGAGCGATCGCGCTGGGCGTGCTGGGTGATTCCGCCCTCACATCGGACGACGCCCTGGAAGTCCTCCAGTCGATCCAGCCGGCCGCGGCAGAAAAGTACCGTACCGAGCAGAACGCCCTCGCCATCAAACAGAGTTCACGCTGGCGGGACGTGGAGACTCCGGACCTCAGCACTGCGACGTCCATCGATCCCCGTGTGATCAGCCGGGAACTGGACTCGATCCTTCCCGCAGACAGGATCGTCGCAGTGGATTCGGGGAACTTCATGGGGTATCCCAGCCAGTATCTGGCGGTGCCGGACGAGTTCGGATTCTGCTTTACGCAAGCGTTCCAGGCCATTGGCATCGGCCTTTACACGGCAATCGGTGCTGCAGTAGCGCAGCCACACCGGTTGCCCGTGCTAGGCGCCGGTGATGGCGGCTTCCTGATGGGTATCAGCGAACTGGAGACGGCCGTACGGCTCAAGCTGCCGCTGGTTTGCATCGTCTACAACGATGCCGCGTACGGCGCTGAGGTACATCACTTCGCTGAGCACCACGTCCAGGACGAACTGGGCAGTGTGTCGTTCCCGGAGACCGATATTGCGGCCATCGCCAGGGGCTTTGGAGCCGACGGCGTCACTGTACGCACGCTTGAAGACCTGCAGCCAGTACGGGAATGGGTTGCTGCCTTCCGCGATGGCGGGCAGGACCGGCCCTTGGTGATCGATGCCAAGATCGCCTCTGACGGCGGCTCCTGGTGGCTGGCGGAGGCCTTCCAGGGACACTGATCTCCGGGGTGGAGAGCTGGGAAAGGGTTGTGGCGCGATGCTGCCCCAACCCTTTCCCGACTATTTAAGCTCCCGCTTGCTAAAGGGATGCGGCTGGTACCGGAGGTGATCCGACGATGGACAGTGCATAATCATGGGCCTTCGGACCCAATAATTTGTGAAGCATATTGAAGTGCTCCTGTGCGGCAAGTCCATGCCAATTTTCAGGCTGGTATTCTCCGGGAGCTCGCGGCCGTGCCCGCGGAGCGCTGTACGCGACGGGTTTTGGTGGAAGTGCGGCTAAATGAAATTCAGGCCGGCCCACGGGGTGGCAACCGGCGTTGTCCCTTCGAACACCGAGCGGAACTCTTCATCGAGCAGAGCGCGCATGGTCAGGTCCTGTGAATTTTCCTTGATCTCTTCAAAGCGTGAACCAGACATCTTTGTCTCCTAGTAAGCGCATGGGGAGCGGGACCACCACTCGTGGCGCTCCAGCATGCTTCCAGACACAATTTTATATCGAGAATATGACGCTCGTAAATAGATCGACATATATTTCTACTTCTGCCAAGAGTCCCTTCTTCGGGACAACATTATGCAGGCCAAAAAAGCGCCCCAGACCGCCTGAATCACCAGCGGTAGCAGAGGGGCTGGAGTGGCGACCTGATTGAGCGTAAATTGGCGCCAGGTCCGGGCCCTCTTCACGGCGGGTCCGGGAGTGGGCTGAAAGTGACATTCAGTGAGCGGAAGGAAATCAAGATTGAGTGAAGTCATAGACCGGCTCTTGGTGGCGATGAACGCCCACGACCTCGAAGCGGTTGCAGCCCTGTTTCACGAGGACTACCACAGCGAGCAGCCTGCCCACCCCGGCCGGACGTTTGTAGGCAGGGGGCAGATGCACGCGAACTGGGCGGCGATGTTCGCTGGAATCCCTGACTTCCGGACAGAATTGATCCGTTCAGTCGACGACGGGAACACCACGTGGACGGAATGGTCATGGACCGGCAAGAGGGCTGACGGGGAACCCTTCCAGGCGCGCGGGGTGACCCTCTTCGAAATAGATCACGGCCTGATCACGTCGGGCAGGCTGTACATGGAAGAGGTTGAACGGGACGTGGTGGGGATCGAGCAAGCGGTCGAAAATCTATCCGGACGTCGCCCGGATTCCTCCGGGACCTGAGCCAGGGAGGACCACCATGCTGATCTGTGCAACCTGCGCCGTCGAACGCGACGAACCCGTGCCGGAGTTCTGCCCGATTTGTACGGACGAGCGCCAGTACGTTCCCGCGGACGGACAGAAGTGGCACACGCTGGAAGAGCTGGCGCAGGCTGGACATCAGTTATTGCTGGAGGAAAACGAGCCGGGACTGATCGGCATAAGAGCTGCGCCGAAAATCGGGATCGGCCAGACCTCCCAACTTGTGGTGACACCAGAGGGTTCGCTGCTGTGGGATCCCGTCGGCTTCGTCGATGAGACCACGGTGAAGGCCATCCTCGAGCGAGGCCCGGTTTTGGCTGTCGCCGCGAGTCATCCACACATGTTCGGCGCGCAGGTGGAATGGTCGCATCGGCTCGGTGGCGTCCCTGTGCTTGCGGCGGAAGCCGACCGACGATGGGTGGGACGCAGTGATCCAGTCATCTCCTACTGGTCCGGCAGCAGAACTATCGCCGAAGGGCTGGTACTGCACCAGACCGGCGGCCACTTCCCAGGCAGCGCGGTGGCGCACTGGACTGCAGGAGCCGGCGGCAAAGGGGTCCTGCTGTCAGGTGACAGCGTGTTTCCCAATCCAGACCGTCGCTCCGTGGCTTTCATGCGCAGCTACCCGAATCATCTTCCACTTTCGGGGGCGGTCGCGTTGCGGGTCGCCGCACAGCTGGGAGAGCTTACATTCGACAGGATCTACGGCAACTTCAACAACGTGATCGCATCCCGAGCCAAAGTCGTTCTGCAGGATTCGGCTCGACGACATGCTGCCTGGACCCGAGGAGACTACGACCAACTGACGTGAACGGGCAACCGGAATGACTGGCCGGCCAGCCTGGGAATACCTGTCGACGATGCACAGTTAAAACTGCGCCGACGATGAAACTGGCCATATGTTGAGGAGGTAGCAACGAACATGGCAACCGATTACGACACTCCCCGGACCCTGCCCGACGACGAACAGGGTCTCCCTCTCGAGGGGCTATCCCCCACCAAGGGTTCGCCCGGTGCGGAAGCCATCGACGTGGACGAAGTGGACCTCGCCGATACCTTCGAACTTCCTGGCGCCGACCTCTCCCGGGAGGAACTCCTGGTTGAGATCATCCCAGTACAGGACGACGAATTCACGTGCATGTCCTGCTTCCTGGTCCACCACCGTAGTCAGTTGGCAAGGGAAAAAGACGGTCAAAAATACTGCACGGAGTGTGAAGGCTAAAGGCATCCGTAGCTCAGTGGTCAGAGCAGGGGACTTTTAATCCTCGGGTCGTGGGTTCGAACCCCACCGGATGCACTCTGGTCGACGGCTAGGTTGCCGGACTGGGTCCGGCAACCGCGGCATCGTTTGGCGAGGCGTGTCCCAACAACACAGGGAAGTCCCGGGCCCTGTCCGACTGCAAGGAGGTTACATGTCCAGATGGCCGAGGAACTCACCTGTATAGGGGCAGAGGTACGCGACGGTATCTTTCACGCGAACCGTAAAGTCGGTACCGCCCGGAACCTCGAACCTTTCGCCTTCCTTGTAAGTCGTCCACTCCCCCCGGCCTGCGGGCTGCTGCACGTCCCAGGTTCCGCGCACCAGGTGCATCCACTCCTTGACCGGCGCCTCAAACCTCCACTCACCCGGCTCCATCACCCCGACGGTGAAGTTGCCCTGCTCATTCTTGAATTCGAGGCTGCGCACTTGTCCCTCAAAGTATTCGTTCTGGCCAATCATGGAATGCTCCATTCGTGTTGACGGTCTTCGGCGCGCTGTTGCGGCCTACTGCGAATCACAGTATTGAAGCTCCTCCGCCCAAGCCATCGCCGGAGCGTACTCTTTGCTGAGTAAATAGTGGCCGCCGCGTACAGTACGACGGCGGTAACATGAGGGCATGGCACTTGATGGACAGACGTTCACGGTCACTAAGCTGATCGCGACCAAGGGACTCGGGCTGACGATGGCCCACGAAGGCAGGGCAGGTCAACGACCAGCCGGCATCCCACTGGCCCTTGAGCGCAAGGGCCCCATTCCGGGCCTGCGCGGCGGGGAACTGGTCCTCACCAGTGGACTGCACCTTGGCTCGGACTGGGGCGCCTGGGAAGCGTTCCTTTCGGAAGCCATGGGCGCTGGCGCCTCCGGGTTCATCATCGGGCTCGGGTCCGGGGCAGCATTCGAGACGCTCCCTTCGCAGGTGCTTAGCCTTGCCAACGAGCATGATGTGCCGCTGCTGACTGCCGACTTCGCCGACATGGGACGGATTGCTCACTCCATTACAGCCCTGGTCTCGGATGCCCAGCGGGAGGCCCTGAGACGACCCCTCGATCTGCAGATGGAAATTACCGCAATCGTGACCCGCGGCGGCTCCGTCGGGGACCTGCTGTCCGGCTGGCAACAACGAACCGATGAGCCAGTAGCTGTTTTCGACCGGCTCGGGCGGGCCATGGCCCGAAGCTCGACGTTCCCATCGAGCCTGCTGGCTCCGCTGGGCGAACGCCTCGCCAGTCATCAAGCGCCCCGGCTTGGTGAGCAACTCCGGCTGTCCGCGTCCACGTTGACGGCACAGCCGGACAATGCAACCGGGGAGGCGGAGGCCACGGTCGAGATTTCCCCCTTTGCCGGCAACGACACCGTACGCGGCTACTGCGTCCGGATTCCCTCGGGCCGCGAGACGGCTGAGCTAGCCGCGCCGGCGCTCCGGTCCCTCCTGGCACTCGAATTCGAACGCCTGTGGTTCCTCGACGAGTCGGCACGTCGGAAACGAGCCGAACGGTTTGCGCGCCTTTTGACGCTCACGGAGCCGGGAGGCGCGCGGACATTCCTGCGGAGCCTTGGGATCGATCCAGGCCCACTCCGTGGCGTAGCCATCGAAGCAAGAAATGAGACACACGCCGAAGTGCTCATCGACGACCTCGCTGTGGTGCTCGCCGCGCCCTTTATCCGGCACCGCCACCGCGTCGTCGAGTGCCTGGCAACAGTGGACCCCCGCCAGGCGCTTGCCGACTACGGCCTGGACGTCCCAACGGGGATCGGCACCTCCGGCGCCCCTGAACACTCCGTCCGGAGCATAAGGCAAGCCACCCTGGCCTTGGAGACCAGCCGTCGGGCCGGCACGCCAATCGAGTATGTCGACGGAGCCTCGCACGAGTTCCTGATCAACGCGGCCCCTTCCGACTACCTGGAATCGTTCTCCACCGCCGTCCTTGCCCCGATCGAGAACTCACGAGGAGGTGAAGCCCTCCTCCGCACCTTGCACACCTGGCTTCTCGAACGTCGATCCATCGAAGCAACAGCCGAACGCATGGGCGTCCACCGGCATACGGTTCGGAACCGGATGCAACGGATCGTCCAGATCACAGGGCACGATCTTGACGGCATCGATGCTCAGACCGAGCTCTGGCTCGCCCTCAAGGCCCGGGGCTTCCGCGACAGCGCTGATACTTCACCACTTGGTCCATAACGATAAGTTCAGGTTCGCCACTGGGGCCATATTCCGGTGCGGGGTTAGCTGCCATGATGGTCGTCACATCCATGCGGATCCACCGCACAGACCCGGTATTCAAACGAGGAACGCCATCATGCCCACAACCCTTGTCACCACCGATTCCGTCCCCCGGTCCATGCTCCGCCGAGTCGTCATAGCCAGCGGGCTTGGAACCTTACTGGAGTACTTCGATTACGCCAGCTATAGCTACCTCGCAACTACCATCGCCATGGTCTTCTTCCCCCCGGAAGACCGCGCTGTTGCACTGATGAGTACCTTCGCGGTGTTCGCGCTCTCCTTCCTGGTTCGCCCGCTGGGCGCTTTCGTCTGGGGCAGCCTGGGCGACAAAATCGGGCGCAAGAGCATCCTCGCCACCACGATCATCCTCATGTCCGGAGCGACTTTCCTCATCGGGTTCATTCCGAGCTATGGCATGATCGGCGTTTCTGCACCGATCCTGCTCCTCTTGCTCCGCATGACGCAGAGTTTCTCTGCCTCCGGGGAGTACGCCGGCGCGGGCACTTTCGTTGCCGAGTATGCCCCCGCCGCCAAACGCGGACTGCTTACCAGCGTTGTACCCATCGCAGCAGCTGCTGGCTTCCTGGCGGCATCACTCATGGCCACCGTCCTCTACGCAAGCACGTCGCCGGAGTTCATGCAGGAGTGGGGCTGGAGGATTCCGTTCCTCGTGGCAGGCCCGCTCGGCATTGTTGGCCTCTGGCTCCGGCTGCGCCTGGAAGACACCCCTCAGTTCCGCCGGGTGCTTGAACTCGAAAAGAAGCAACGCGAGATCCTTGTCGATCAGCACCCGGCCACGAGCCGTTGGTCCGAGACGCGCAAGAGCCTGCCGTCGATGTTCAAGGCACTGCTCGTCATGTCACTCAACGCCGGCGCCTACTACCTTCTGCTCAGCTACACGCCCTCTTTCCTCATCGAGGAAGCAGGTATGAGCGAAGCAAACGCGACTCTGGTGGTCACCATTGGCTTGCTGGCACACATCATCTTCATCCCCCTCGCCGCCCGTCTCTCCGACCGCATCGGCCGTAAGCGCACCCTGATGATCTCGAGCATCGCTTTCATCCTCTTGAGCTACCCGATCATGACGCTGCTCTCCTTCGGCGGAGTGGTCCGCGCCTCGGCCGTCCTTGTTGCGTCGCTGATGTTCTTCGCAATGAACGACGCGGTCTTCCCGTCGTTCTTCACCGAGTTGTTCGGCACCCGCTCGCGCTACCTCGGGTTCGCGCTGCCCTTCAACGTCGGCGCCATGCTTTTCGGAGGCGTCGCACCGCTCATCGGCACGTGGCTGATCGCCACCACCGGCAACGCGAGCTCGCCGGCGTTCTTCCTGATGGGCATCGGCGTACTCTCGCTGGCCGGGCTGCTGATGAGCGCAGAGACCGCACGTCGCCCCCTGGCCGACGAGCAAGCTGGGGTGCGGAAGCAGTCCGTCCCATCGATCTAGGGCCGTGAAGCCGAAAAGCTCTGCCGTTTAGCAGCAGCACTGGGCCGTACAGCACTTGCAGCAGTGTTGTGCGGCCCTCACTGCGGAACGTTCAGGCCCGACCGGCACACGATGGGAAATCGTTTGCCGGTGGGTGAATCCACTGTCTTCCAAGTTCCGTCGTCGCCGCGTTCATTCTTGTGGTCGGCACCGGGCGAGTCAGGGACGGCCAGGACCAGCCTTGCTTGAACCCACTGCTCCGCGTACGATCGTACACATAGCGTTCGGGATGCCGTAACGTCTCCCCTTCTCGTTGTCGTCCGTTTCTGAAGCAGGCCGATAGGCCACGTCAAGACATCGCCAGGGTTACACGAGGACGTTCCACAGTCTTGATCCGGAAGGATTTCCATGCCGCCCAGCCTCCTAAAGCCTCAGCGCGCACTTGTCCGTGCCCGGTGGGGCGTGTTCGGCACGTTTGCCGTAGTCGGGTTCCTTTCGGCAATCTGGCTTGTCAATATTCCGGATATCCAAGAGCGGACCGGGACATCCCATGCCGTTCTCGGCGGACTCATCCTTCTTCTTGGACTCGGCGCACTGGTGTCGATGCAGTTCACCGGTATCCTCATTCGCAAGATCGGTAGCCGGGCCAGTTCCTTGTTGGGACTCGGATTCCTGGTCGTCACCGTGAACCTGCCGGGCATGGCCACCGATGCGGTCTCCCTGGGTGCCGCCCTGTTCATCTTTGGCCTCGGCCACGGAATCACCGATGTGGCGATGAATCAGCATGCGGTCGTTGTGGAACGAGGATACAGCCGGCCGATTATGTCCGCTTTCCATGCCTTCTATTCCTTGGGCGGCGCTGTCGGGGCCGTTGCCGCAGCGGCCGGGCAATCCTCCGGCCTGGACCTGGCGTGGATTCTCTTCCTTGCTTGCCTCGTAGGTGCGGCAGGCGCATCATTCTCTGCGCCCAGGCTGCTGTCCACCGCAACCGAACTCCGGCTCGAAGCCGGAGCCGGTCCTGACCCTGTAAACGAAGATGCATCACAAGGCACTGTTATGCCGGCTCGCAATCGGCGTAGGATCGTTGCCCTCGCCGTCATGGCGTTCCTGATACTGCTTTCGGAAGGGGCAGCCAACGATTGGAGCGCGCTCCAGACTGTCGAGTGTCTCAATGAGTCCGAGGCTGCGGCCGCCTTGGCCTATGGTGCATTCGCGTCGGCCATGACGGTTGGTCGGCTGCTCGCCGACCGGGCGGCGCATGCGCTGGGGCCTGTCCGGGTGATTCGCTACGGTTCTCTTATGGCCGGAGCCGGGATGCTGGCTGTCGTCACATCGACGCTCTATCCGCTCTCGATCATCGGATGGCTACTGTTCGGCCTGGGACTTTCAGGGATCATTCCGCAGATCTACACGGCAGCGGGCGCCGCAGGACGGAACGATTCCGGCAAGACGCTCGCGCGGGTGGTTAGCTGCGGGTACGTGGGACTGCTTGCAGGCCCGGCCATTATTGGCTGGCTGGGTGGAATGGTTGGCCTGACGCTGGCGTTCATCTTGCCCTTGCTGTTTTGCGCCTTCGGAGTCATCCTCGCGAAGGCTGTGGCTCCCGCGAGTGACGAAGTAGCACCCGAGCACATGCACAACATCCAGGCGTCCAGTTCGGAACGCTAGACGGCGGCCGGGAGCTGCGGCGGTCGACGACGGGTTAAAACGCCATGGTCGATGGTCCTTCCCTCAGGAGGCCCATCGACCATGGCGAATGGTGGCTGTTAGTTGGAGGGGAAGTTGTAGGAGGCGCCGGAGGCGTGGGTGGGTTCGGGCCAGCGGGAGGTGATGACTTTGCCGCGGGTGTAGAAGGAGACGCCTTCGGGGCCGTAGATGTGTTTGTCGCCGAAGAGGGAGTTCTTCCAGCCGCCGAAGGAGTGGTAGGCGACCGGGACGGGCAGGGGCACGTTGATGCCCACCATGCCCACGGTCACGGAGCGCTGGAACTTCCTTGCTGCGGCGCCGTTGGAGGTGAAGATCGCGGTGCCGTTGCCGTAGGGGTTGGCGTTGATCAGCGCGATGCCTTCTTCGAGGTCGGCGACGCGGACCACGACCAGGACGGGGCCGAAGATTTCCTCGGTGTAGGCGCTCATTTCGGTGCCCACGTGGTCGATCACGGTGGGGCCGACCCAGAACCCGTCTTCGTGGCCGGGGACCACGAGATCGCGGCCGTCCACGACCATGGCCGCGCCGGCGGTTTCGGCTTCGGTGACGATCCGCAGGATGCGTTCCTTGGAGGCCGGGGTGATGACCGGTCCCATTTCGGCGTCGGGCTCGGTGCCGTTGGCGACTTTCACGGCCAGGGCGCGTTCTTGAACCTTTTTCACGATCAACTCCGCGGCGTCCCCGACGGCGACGGCGACGGAGATGGCCATGCAGCGTTCCCCGGCGGAACCGAACGCGGCGGCGGCGAGGTGGTCCGCGGCGTTGTCCAGGTCGGCGTCGGGCATCACGATCGCGTGGTTCTTCGCCCCGCCCAGGGCCTGGACCCTTTTGCCGTGCCGGGTGGCGGTCTCGTGGACGTACTGGGCGATCGGGGTGGAACCAACAAAGCTGATGCCGTCCACGTCCGGGTGGGTCAGGAGCCCGTCAACGGTTTCCTTGCCGCCGTGCAGGACCTGGAACACACCATCGGGCAGGCCGGCCTGCTTCCACAGCTTGGCCAGCAGCATCGGCGCGGACGGGTCCCGTTCGGAGGGCTTGAGGATGAACGCGTTGCCGGTGGCGATCGCCATCGGGGCCATCCACAGCGGCACCATGACAGGGAAGTTGAACGGCGTGATGCCGGCGACGACGCCCAGGGGTTCGCGGAAGGAGAAGACATCGATACCGGTGGAGACCTGGTCCGAGTAGTCGCCCTTGAGCAGCTGCGGGATGCCGCAGGCGAACTCGATGACTTCCAGGCCGCGGCCGATCTCGCCCTTCGCGTCGGAGAGGACCTTGCCGTGCTCGGCCGTGATCAGCTCGGCGAGTTCGTCCACGTGCGCGGCGACCAGTTCGCGGAACTTGAACAGCACCGCGGTGCGCTTGGCCAGGGAAATGTCACCCCAGGACTCCGCGGCCTTCTTCGCCGCCGCGACCGTGGCGTCCAGGTCGGCTTCGTTGGCCAGGCGCAGCTCAGCCGTGACCTGCCCGGTCGCGGGGTTGTAGACGGGCTGGGTCCGGTCACCTTCACCGGACGTTTCGGCGCCGTTGATGAAGTGGTTAATTGTGGTCATGTCTATCCTTTGGAGTCTTGGTGTTGAACTGGCTTTGCGTGGTTTGCCTGGCAGATCAGGCGAAGATTTCCCTGTAGATGCTCTGAATCTGCTCTGCGTTGGGGACGAGCGGGTTGTTGCCCGGGGAACCTGAGGACAGCGCTTGCTCTGCCATCAACGGGATTTTTGCCTCCCAGGCTTCACGATCGATTCCGAACGCTTCGGGTGTGGGGACCTCAAGGTCCCGGTTGAGTGCATGCAATTCAGCCACCAGGGCCTCAGCTGCATACTGGTCCGTACTGCTTGGACTGGCGACACCAAGGGCCCGCGCGCAGTCTGCGTACCGAGACGCGGCAGCGGTCACTGAAAATTCCGTGACCGACGGAAACAACATTGCGTTGGCCAAACCGTGGGCGACATGGAATTGGGCGCCGATGGGGCGGCTCATCCCATGGACCAGCGCCACGCTGGAGTTCGAGAAGGCGATACCTGCCTGAGTGGCGGCGAGCATCATGGCTTCCCGGGCCTTCGTGTCCGTACCGTCGGCATAGACGCGCCGAAGGTTTGAGCCAATTGTTCGGATCGCCGAAAGCGCAAATGTATCGGAGAAGGGGTTGGCCCTTCGGCTTACATAGGCTTCGATGGCATGCGTCAGCGCATCAATTCCAGTGTCGGCTGTCAACCGGGGCGGCATGGAGACCGTAAGTTCGTAGTCAATAACTGCGGCCACTGGCAGGAACGAGATCCCGGCGCAAAGCATCTTTTCATGCGTTTCCGAGTCGCTGATGATGGTGAACTGTGTTGCTTCCGATCCGCTGCCTGCCGTTGTAGGAATCGCTATGACGGGAATAGCCGGCCCTGTGTTGTTTAGCGGAGCCTTGTAGTCACGCATGGCTCCGCCTTGACGGCTCAGCAGCCCCAGGGCCTTGGCAGTGTCGATGGCACTTCCACCGCCCAAGCCGATGATGATGTCCGCATCGTGGTTCCGCGCGGCAACCACCCCTTGATGCAGGGAGTCTGTAGTGGGGTCCGGCACTACGCCCGAGAAGACAGCAGGCTCCAGGCCACTGCTTTTGATGGAATTCAGAAGGGTGTCGACGCTGCCAGTGGTCAGCATGAAGGCATCCGTGACAATGAGCGGTCGGGCGGCCCGCAGTTCCTCCAGGAGCGACCCAACATGTCCGACGGAGCCTCCGCCAACCTTCATGATTCTGGGTAATGCGATATTTGCGACCATTTTTCCTCTATCCATTTACTGGAGCGCAACAGCGCCCCGGCGGTTGATTTCTAATCCCTGCATACAAGTCTCGGCAAGTTATTTGCCCAAAACAATGGCCAAAGATGCCCGTTCCTGTGCAAATATGCACGGTAGTATTGGAGTGTGATTTCGGCAGACGACCTTCGCTTCTTCCTTGAAACCGCCCGGACGGGCAAACTCGTCGCAGCTGCACGTGGTCTCGGCGTGGACCACACAACCGTCGGACGACGGATTTCGCATTTGGAGCGCAGCGCCGGCTCCAGGTTGTTTGTTCGTTCCGCAGGCGGATGGAAGCTTACAGACGCCGGTGAACGCCTCGCGGTTCACGCAGAAGCGGTTGAGTCCTCGTTGTTGGCGGCGGCGGAAGAACTTGGGTCAGGGCCGGGACGCATATCGGGAACCGTCCGCATAGCCACGCCGGATGGATTCGGCGCCTTCGTCCTCAGCCCGGGGCTAGGTGCCTTGAGAAACAGGCATCCGGACCTGGCAGTTGAGATCGTTACAGCTACCCGGCTGAACCTCTTGGCAACGAAAGAGTTCGATGTGGGAATTTCGTTGGCCAAGCCCACCATTCGTGGCGTCGACGCTACAGAACTGGCCGCGTATCCGTTGGGTTTCTACGCTGCCCCGGCGTATTTGGAAGGGAATCCCGTCATATCCTCAGTCGATGACCTGAAGGAACACGCGGTTATCGGGTATGTGGACTCGCTCCTGGATATCCCCGACTTGCGATTCCTGGATGCAGCATTGCCAGGTGTCCGCCCCGTCATACAGACCAACAACCTCACTGGGCAATGGATGTCGGCAGTCGCTGGCCTGGGTGTTGCTGTGTTGCCAATGTTTGTTGGTGAACCCGACAGACGCCTTGTACGGATCCTTGCAGACTCGGTAAGTATCCGCAGGAAATATTGGTTGGCCATACCGCGGGAACTGCAACGCCTGGCGCGGACAAGGGCAGTCCAGGATGCGCTGGTTGAACTTGCATCTGCCCACCCCTATTTAGAAGCGGCTGCATAAGGTCCTGCGAAGCTGGCCGGAGCCGGTGGAGCGCCCTGAGGGAGCGCCCCACCGACAGGGTGTTAGGAGGCCCAGGCTGGTCGTTCGCCAGCGGGCCGGGCAGCCCGGATGTCTCCGGATCGTGCATGGCCTTCGAAGTTCTCCGCCCGTGCTGCCCTACCAAGTAGCTCTCCGAGCTCAGCACTGGCAGCTACTGAAGTGACTTCCTGGTACGTGACAGTCTTGATGTACTTACCCACCCACAAACCGCCGGTGTAGCGTGCAGCATGGCGTGTGGGCAGAACGTGGTTGGTGCCGATGACTTTGTCACCAAAGGAAACGCAGGTGTTCTCGCCGAGGAAAAGTGCTCCGTAGTTGATCATGCTGTCCAGCGCTTCGCGTGGATTCGCCGTCAGGATCTGCACATGTTCGCTGGCGAACTCGTCGGCAACGGCATAGGCCTCTTTCAGGTCATCGACCAGAATTACTTGGCCATGGTCCCGCCAAGCGACTTCTGCGACTGCGCGGGTGGACAAGCCGACCAGTTGGCGATCGATCTCTTCAATGGCCTGCTCGCCGACTTCCCGGGACGTGGTGACAAGAATGGCCGGTGAGTCGGGGCCGTGTTCTGCCTGGCTGAGCAGATCGACGGCGATAAGGAACGGGTCGGCCGCCTCGTCGGCGACAATCAAGACCTCGGTAGGGCCTGCGAAGAGGTCGATTCCTACTTCACCAAAGAGTTGCCTTTTTGCCTCAGCAACGTAGGCATTTCCTGGGCCAGCCAGGAAATCAACGGGGGCTATGGACTCTGTGCCCACGGCAAGTGCGGCGACTGCCTGGACGCCGCCAAGCAAGTAGATCTCATCTGCTCCCGCGAAGTGCATAGCGGCGATTGAAGCATCCGGAACCACTCCCCCGGCGGCCGGGGTGGCTGCTGCGACCCTCCGGACCCCGGCGACCTTGGCAGTGACGATGGTCATGTGGGCAGAGGCCAGCAGAGGGTAACGCCCGCCGGGCACGTAGGCACCGACTGCGTCGATGGGAATGTTCTTCTGGCCAAGTATGATTCCAGGTTCAACTTCAGCCTCAAATTCCTTGAGCGAGTCGAGTTGCAGGCGGGCGAAGCGCTCAACGTTCCGCTGAACTGCCTTAATGTCATCCACGGTTTGTTCGGGGAGCCGTGCAATGGCCGCATCGATCTCGTCCTGCGACAGCAGGAAGGAGGCGGGGGACCACTTATCGAACTTTTCAGAGTAGGCGCGGACCGCGGCGTCGCCGCGTTCGCGAACGTCGGCGATGACGGTTTCAACGGTTTCCCTGACGCCTACTGGCGATGAAGGGTCCGAGATAGTGACTTCAGCGTTCTTAAGGGAGGTGCGCAATGGTTTTCTCTTTCGTTGCTGGAGCCATAGCGCAGGTAGTGCGTGTGCTCCACGTTACTTGGAAACGACTTAACCATAACATTACCCCCATAAAACCGACAGAGTCGAAAGCTTTTACTTATTATTGATTGGCGGACGATCCCAACTCCAGCCAACTGTGCCGTGGCTACCTATAGGATTGCCTTATGACTTTGGCCCAACTTGAAGCATTTGTAGCAGCAGCTGAGGGACACACTTTTACTGCGGCGGCTGCAGCGCTGGGCATGAGTCAGCCCGCAGTTTCCGACCTCATCCGTCGGCTGGAAACCGAACTCGGTGCGCCCCTCTTCAGCCGGAGTGGCCGGACGCTCGTATTGTCGGCCGCAGGGGAAGAATTACTTCCCTATGCGGAGCAAACCGTTTTTGCCGCCAAGCAAGGCGCAGAAGCGGTAAGCGCCCTCCTCTCCCTGGGCGGCGGAACGGCCACCTTTGGCCTTCTGCGAAATGCGGAGTTCTACATCAAGCAGGACCTGGCGAAACGATTCCGACAAAAGCATCCCAACGTTCGTATTCGGCTGGTGGGTCAGAACAGTGCAGAGACCGTGAGCGACGTTGTCGCCGGGCAATTGGAAGCCGGCCTGGTAACACTGCCCGTGGATGATGACCGCCTCGATGTGCTCCCGCTGGCACGCGACGAAGTGGTCTATGTAAGCGCAGCGCCGGAACGGGTACAAACGCCCCCGGATATCGCTGCAATATGCGCCGCTCCCCTCATTCTCTACGACGCCCATTACGCCCAAACCGATCCTGCCCGGAAGCAGCTCTCCGCCCGGGCTCGACTCAGAGGGATGTCGATTAACGCCGGCATTGAAGTCGAGTATCTCTCAGCGGCACTGTCCTTGGCCGCCGACGGCTTCGGAGACACGATTGCATGCAGGGCCGCCCTGGAGTCCGAGGTCTACCCCCTGGGACTGCAGGCTGTATCCATGGCAGAGCCAATGTTCGACACGCTGGCACTGATCAAAAGACATGGACAGCTGTTGTCCCCTGCGACCAAGGAAATGGCCAGATTGGCACATTCGGCTCTCATCGACCATCAAACCTCTGATCATGGGACGGCCGAGATTCTCAACGGCGGACACGATATAGAGGCTTTCCTGGGCGATCGATAACTTCGGCGGTCCGGGATTCTTCCATGAAAAAGCCCGGATTGGAGCCCAGACGCAATGGTGGGCGGCATCTCCAGGGATGCCGCCCACCATGATCTTGGTCGCCAGGAGACCCCGACGCAGTTGATTGCAGGTTGCGTTGATCAACTACCTGCGGCCCAGCACTACCGGCCGGCCAACGAACCAGCGACGCCGCCGACGCTGAAGTACTTGTTCAGCGTCCCAAAGACGATCGCGGGAGGCAGCATCATGATGACGGCTACGGCCATGACCGAGCCCCAGTCCGTTGCATGCTGTTGGAAGAACGTCTGAACACCGATGGGGAGGGTAAATGTCCCGGACGAACGCAGGAAGATGCTGGCTACCAGATAGTCATTCCACGCCATCAGGAAAGTGAAGATGGCAGTGGAGAGGATCCCAGGCAAAGAGTTTTTGAGCACGATATGCCAGAAGCTGCCGAACACTGAGGCGCCATCAATCCAGGCGGCCTCCTCCAGGCTGTCGGGAATGCCGTCCATGTAGGAAGCCATCATCCAGGTTGCTACGGACATCGAACTGGCGACGTAGAGGATGGTTATGCCGATGAGGTTGTCGGCCAAGCCCATGCCAGAGAAGAGGATGAACAAGGGAATGACTGACGTGATAACGGGAAGAGACTGGATCACGAAGAGCAGTAGCGAATAGCCTTCCACGAGCCGGCTTCGACCTCGGGAGAGGACATAACCGGCAGGGGCTGCGACCAGCACGGATACCACCACCGTGGCCAGTGTTACTTGGAGACTATTGAGCAGCCATGCCACCACCTCGGTGTCGCCGATGACATGGATGAAGTTGTCAAATGTCAGGCTGCCGGTGCCGTTGTTTGACCTCAGGGACAAGACAAATGTTCCGGCGATGGGCACCAAGGCAACGCAGGCGACGAGGACCAGGATCCAGAACCGCTTCCATTTACCGCGGTCGGCCGGGTCTAGATTCCGGCGCACCTGAGTGCCTGTACTTCGGGTGAGGCTGGTGGTTGTCATTCGACTCTCGACTTTCGGATCTGCCGGAACAGGATCGTGGCCACCGTCGCCAGCGCCACGGTCATCATGAATGCGATGGCAACGCCAGGGCCGGTCTGGAAGTTCTGGAAAACCGTCCTGTAGGCGAGCACCACGAGGGTGCTTGTTGAGCCAACGGGACCGCCGTGCGTCAGGAGATAGATTGCCGGGAATTCATTGACGCAGAAGATCGTCATGAGCACCCAGGAAATGTAGGTGGGCTTGGCGATGATAGGCAGTGTCATGTGTATGAACTGCTGGCGAGGCGTGGCGCCGTCGATCTTTGCCGCTTCGTAGATGCTTTCATCCACTGACGTGAGCGCAGCACTCATCATGAGCATCATGAACGGGAAGTTCAGCCAGACGATAAACAGACACACCGTGACCTGTGCGAGCAATGGGTCCGAGAGGAACCGCACTTCGCCCAATCCCAGTGACCTGAACAGTGAGGGTATGGGGCTGGAATCGGTGGCCAGCAGCCAGTTCCATGACGTAGACGAAACCACGACCGGTACCACCCAGGGCAGCAGCAGTATGGTTTTCAGAACGCCACGGGCCGGCACGCGCTTCTGCAGCAGGAGGGCAAGGCCCAACCCTGAAATCCAGCTTCCGAAGACACCGGTGATGGTGAAAACGAGGGTGAAGCCTGCGGCTTTCCAGAACGCTTCCCCGCCAAGGACACGGGCAAAGTTATCCAGTCCCACAAACTCACCGGCGTTGATTAATGAGCCGTTGTGTACCGCCTGGAAGGCAGCATAGGCAATGGGATATGCGTTGGTCAGCAACAGGATCAGCACCGAAGGTGCGATCAGAAGCGCCATGGTGGAGCGGGATTGCCCCGGAACGTGGTGGCGCCGTGGCCTGCTGCGCTTCCTGGCGGGCACCACCCCCCGCTGGACGGCTTCAGGCCGCCCAGCGGGGATACGGACTAGTGAGGATTGAGGAGTCATGACGAGGTAACAGACTTAATATCGCTCTGGAGTTTAGTGAGGGCCGTCTTCGCGTCGGTCTTGCCGCCAAGAAGCGTCTGACAGAAGTCAGCCATGGCCTGTCCGCCGTCGATCGCAGCAAGTTTGGCGGAGGACTGGGACCCCTTGGACGCAAGGGTCTTGGCCACGGGCTGCCACTTGTTGACAATGGCAACGTTGGATTGGCTCTCGGTGAAGAACGGTGCCTCGGCGATGGATTTCAGCGCGGGAAGCTGGGTGACCAGCTTCTTCTCCCACAGCACCTTCATATTCTTCAGGTAGTGGGTGACGAATGCTTCGGACGCTTCCTGCGACGGGGTGTTCTTGTACATCATGATGTTGTTGACGTACTGAATGGTGCCGGTGTCGCCGTGAGGGCCCTTCAAGGGGTCCATGACCACGATGTCCTTGTCAGCAAGCTGGTCATCCAGGCCAAGGTAGTAGAAACCCATTCCAATCTTCTTATTGGTCCACTGGGTGACGAGGTCGTCGTCCTTCAGGCTCACGGCCCCGGGATCAGTCAGGCCTCCCTTCACGGCTTCGATGACGAAATCTGCTGTTTCGGCGTTCCGGTCCGTGACGATGTCAAGCTCGCCTCCTTCGTTGAAGAGGCCACCACCGTTGTTGATCATCAGGCTAAGGATGGCCATGGGGCCGAAGTTGCCGCTGCCGCCGCTGATGCCCCAGGCGTAGAAGCCCTTCGCGGCGATCTTCTTGCCGGCTTCCAGGAATTCGTCCCAGGTGGTCGGGGCTGCCACGCCGACGGCGTCCAGGATTGACTTGCGGTACCAGAGAGTCTGGATGTCCACAGCCCACGGAACGGCGACGTAGCCCTCAGGGGTCTTCATAGCGTCCACTACGTGCGGAAGGAAATCATCGTAGAGACCGTTCGACTTGAACGATTCGATGAGTTTGTCCGCGTATTCGACGGCGCCCTGGGCTGCGAATTGGAACGACTGGAAGCCGCCGCCGGTCGAGACGGCAGGTCCCGTCTTCGACGCGATGGCCGAGGAGTAGGTCTCGTTGAAGCCGTTCCACAGAACCTGCTGGTATCCGACGTCCTTGACGTTGCCAGCGCCCTGGAATGACTTGGCGAGCTTCTCGGCTTCTTCTGCGTAGCCGGAAGGGCCCCAAGGCATGTCCCAGAATTTCAGGGTGGTGGAACCGGCGGCGTTGCCGCTCCCACCGCCTGCTGCACATGCGGACATCGAGGCCGTCAGCGCCGCAGCTCCTGCAAGGGAGATAAAGCCGCGCCGGGACATGTTCGTGACCCGCGATGAGTTGTTGTTCATGACTATTCCTCCGGATTAACTGATGGGTTGGGGAGAGGGTTGACCGACGCGTCGAATCACGTCGCTCAAGTAGTGAAAGCTCTTGGTCGCTGCATCCAACGACCCACACTCGACTGACAGGACCGTGTCATGGTCGGCAGCTGCGAGTGTCCGCACGATGCGTTCCCAGTCGATGACCCCTTCGCCGCAGGCACAGCCGAGCATTCCACGGACTTTGCCGCGGTACTTCCTGGCATCCTCAAAGGAGATGTCTTTGGCGTGGAGGTGCGTGACGTTGGCCACGATGTCCTCCAGCCATGCATGGGGGTCGTTCTCGCTGAGGTAGCTGTTCCCGGTATCCAGGTTGATCGTCAGGGCAGGCGAGTCGATCAGCTTCATCAGCCGGTCCAAGCCTGCAGGGGTGGCTGTATACGGGCCGTGGGTTTCAATCGCAATGGCGATCCCCCGTGGCTCTGCGACCAACGCCGCTTCCTGGAGGGTGTACCTCATGAGGATGAGGTTCTCCTCCTCCGTGGTCCACCCAGGCAACGGGCCGTCGTCGACCATGATCATCGGCGCACCGCACTCGGCTGCGTATCGGATGGACTGTTTCAGGTAGTCCACAGCAATGTCAGGTTTGGCGAGGGGTGCGTGGCTGGAGAGCGAGGAAATCTGCAGCCCCCGGCTCTCCGCTGCATGCTTGAGCTTGAGCGGGTCATCCAGCATTGACCGGCTATGGAAGTACCCTGCTTCGCTGAGAAGTTCCCGGCCCCAGTGGACCATGGGTTCGACGTTGCGGTAGCCGATTTCTGCTGCCCGGTCCATGGCCCAGTCAAAGGAGCCGTTTTCGTACCGCGCGAATTCGAGATTGAGTCCAAGCTTGATTTCACCCATGACGATTCTCCCTCGTCAGAACCCGCGCTGGGCGACGTACTCATCACGGGTTTCGCCGTGATAGGCCGGAACGGTGATATCCCACCAGCCAGTCGGGTGCATTTCGGTCCATGGCAGCTCGGTGGCGCTCATTGCTTCAATGACAACAGGACCTTCGGTGGCGAAAGCCCGCTCAATGGCCCCTGCCAGTTTCGCGGGGTCTTCGATACGTTCTGCAGTGCAGCCAAGGGAACGGGCGAATTCGGCAATGTTGGCGAAGTATGGCTTCCCGTCCGGGGTGCTCCAGTTGGTGACCAGGCGGCGTTCGGCGCCAAAGAGGCTGATTTGGAGGTCCTTGATGGCTTCCCATCCGCCATTGTTCAGGACAACGACGACCAGCGGTGTGCCCAGCATGACCGCAGTGGAGAGCTCAGTGCCTGTTTGGAGGAAGCTGCCATCGCCCACCATGGCAAGGACGGGGGTCTCCGGGACGGCGATTTGCGCGCCGATGGCGGCAGGAAGGCCGAAGCCGATGCCAGACATGCCGCCAGCAACGATGTTGGTCTTGGGACCGTAGATGGGGAACTCATTGAATGCCTGGTTGGCGGGGTTACTGGAGTCCGTAACGAGGATGCCTTCGCGCGGCAGGGCCTTGCGGATTTCGACCAGGGCACGTGAGTTGGTCATGGGCAGGTAGTCGGTCTCACGCATGGGGCGCAGGTGCTCGTCCCACTTGGCCTTGAGTTCCTGGAGTTCAGCGAAGTAGTCGGTGGAGTGGTAGTCGGGGCCGGCCCCGAGGGCATCCCTGATGGCGGCCATTGACGTCTTTGCGTCGCCGACGATGCCGACCTCCACCGGGTAGTTGCGGCCAATCTCAAATCCATCGATGTCGATGTGGATCAGTTTGGTGACTGAGGGGATGTTGAACGTGACGTCTTCCTTGTAGGAGGACGTAATGCGGTCGCTGAACCGGCAGCCCACGGCAAGGATGACGTCGGCTGTCCTGGTGACGCCATTTCCGGGGATTGAACCCATGTCGCCGCAGGGCCATGCGTAGAGGTCGTGGTCGGCAGGGAATGCGCCTTTGCCCATGAAGGAGTGGGTGACCGGGGCGCCAAGGCGCTCTGCGATGGCGCGCAGCTCGTCACTGGCCTCAGCGGCAATAACGCCGCCGCCGGCAAGGATGACTGGGCGTTTGGCTGACTTGAGAAGCTCGACTGCTTCTGCGATGGCTGTTGCGTCACCTGTCGCCCGGGCTTGCGCCCTGCGGGAGCCGGTGACTCGTTTGTAATCTCCGTATTCAGCCTGCAGGTCCTGGGGCACGTCCACGAGCACAGGTCCGCGACGGCCTTCGTACATGGTGTTGAAGGCTTGGTCCATGACCATGGGGATCTGTTCGAGGCGGCTGGGCTGCCACCATCGCTTCACGACTGGTTCTGCCATGCGGGGGAAGTTGTTTCCGTGTGGCCTGTCGATTTCCTGCAGGACACCCCGGTTTTCCATGTAAGTGTGGACGGCACCGGTGATCAGGATGAAGGGTTGCGAGTCGGCAAATGCTGTGACCAGGCCCGTCAGAGTGTTGGTGGCTCCCGGGCCGATTGAGGTGCAGACCGCGGCGACTTTTCCCGATGCGCGGTAGTATCCGTCGGCCATGTGTGCAGCGCCCTGTTCGTGCATGGCGGGGATTACTTCGATCTCATCGGCGCGGTCGACAAAGGCATCCAAGAGTGCGGTGTTGCCATGTCCGGGCACGGCAAAGACTCGATCCACGCCTTCGCGGATGAGGCAGTCGACAATCATTTGTCCGCCGGTCAGCTGCTTCTCAGTCATTTTGGTTACTTCCTGTAAGTACGGGTGTTATCGGTAGAAATTGGTGCTGACGTGTCGCGGCCCAGTGTTGGCTGGCACCAGGCACTATGTGGTCCGCAACGCGGAACGCGTTGGCGGCGATCGTCAGCGCCGGGTTCATCACGGGTAGCGATGGGAAGAAGGACGAATCAACAACAAAAAGGTTGTCGACATCGTGGGTGCGGCAGGTGGGATCAAGTACGGATGTCCGGGGATCTTCGCCTGCCCGGATGGTCCCTGCCTGATGGGAGTTCACGGCAATTCCCGTGGTCTCACTGAAGATCATCGGGTAGCCCATCTTGCGCAGGATTCGCTTGACCTCGCGAACAAGAAGCTGGTGAGCCCGCACATTGTTGGGTTTCCAGTTGATTTGAATTGCCTTGTCGTCCCTGAGGATCACGCGGTTCTCGGGGTCGGGAAGATCCTCGGTGAACAGCCACCAGTCCACGCTGTGGCCGGCGGCGATCTCCAACGCCCATTTGGGAATGAGCGGCTTTTGACCAACCAGCATGGCGCCTTGAAGCTTTCCGATCAGCTGAACGTGGCCGAGTGGGTATGGAAAATCCTTGGTGCCCTTGAGAAGGTAGTCGTTGAAATAGAGCGTCTTTTGGAACTCAACCTTGTTTCGTTTGGGGTGGAAGGCAACCATGATGCTGTTGTTGTGCACCATGTAGTTCCGGCCGAGCATCCCCGAAGAATTGGCGAGCCCATTGGGGTGCTGGTGGTTCGCCGACCTCAGCAACAAAGCTGCGGAGTTGACCGCCCCACATGAAACGACGACCTTTCCTGCCTCGATGACGATGGTGCCGCCACCGACAACGAGCTCGACGCCGGTTGCCTTCTGCCCTGAACTATCCGTCAGAACTTTCTCGGCGTAGGCGCCGGTCAGGATCTCGACGTTTCCGGTTTCAATTGCAGGGCGAACGCAGGTGACATCAGCGTCCATTTTTGCCAGGACGCGGCACGGAAATCCATCGCAGGTACGGCAACGGATGCACGTTCCTCCCTGTCGCCAGTCCAGGCCCAAGGGAATGTTGGAAGGAGTCAGGCCCTGCCGGCGCAGGCCATCGGCGACAGTTTGAATTTCCGGCTCATGCCCAATAGCGGGATAAGGAAACGGTTCAGTCCTGGTCAATGTCGGGTCATCGCGGTGATCACCATGCACTTTATAAACGTGTTCTGCCCGTGAGTAATAGGGAGCCAAGGCATCATAATCGAACGGCCACTGGGGCGAAGTCCCCTCCTCATGCTCTGAGGCGGCAAAATCCTCGCGCCGAAAGCGCACCAGCGAGGAGCCGTAGAACTTCGTGTTGCCCCCAACGTAGTAGTACGTTCCGGGACTGAAGGGCTCTCCGGACGAGGAGTACCACTTCTCGGCGTTCTTGTAGCGCCCATGTTCGAAGACCGCATCAGGGTCCCAGTTCTCAGGCTCTTGGGGCACGAAACCCCCACGCTCTACGATCAGCACGCTGGCTCCGCTGTCCTTGAGTGCGTACGCGAGGGTGCCTCCACCCATTCCGCTGCCGATAATTACCACGTCATAGTTCGTCTTTGCTGGACCTTCGGTCTGCAAAGAAGGCTGAACAGTCATTCTTCAAAACCTCTCGGTTGTAGCCATCGCTGGTTTGCATGAGCTTGGGGCTGCTCCATGGACTACGGAGTGTCGTGATCTTGCCAGTGAGGCGCATCACCCATAAGTAAGAGTACACGGTATCTCGATTTACTCAAGCATGAACTTTGGGTAATGAGCACTTTCCGGCATTAACGCATCCGTTTTCGTGATCTTTGGTGATACCCATCACAGGTTTCTAGGCTTTTAGTGTACGATCGTACCTATTGCATGTCTAGTGGACGTACGTACGTATCCCCCTACTGATCGGCAGATTGAGAGATTGCCATGGATGATCCGCAGAAGGCGGTGGGCGCTGGCACCGGCGAAATTGCCGAAGACAGTTTCAGCACCACAGCCATGACCGGCACCCGATGGACCGTTGCACCAGAACGCCCGCATCGGAGTCGTCGTCGCTTTGATCCCAACCGCAGGGAACGGATCGCGGAGGCGGCGCTGGAAGTGGTTGCCGAATACGGAGTGCCTGAAACAAGCCTCCGACGGATTGCCGCTAAAGCTGACGTTCCCTTGGGGTCGCTCACTTATCACTTCGCCGGAATGCAGGACCTTCTGGCGACCGCGTTCGAGAGGTTCATCGCCCGGGAGTTGGACCTGCTGGAGGGTCGGCTTGAGGGAATCTCCACTTCGGCTGACGCCTCACGGGAAATGTTGGCATTGATCGATGAGGGGGCCTTGAGCCCGGCGCGCAGCCTGTCCTTAAGCCGCGAACTCCAAGCACTTGCACTTAGGGATCCGGAATGCAGGAAACTGGCCAGCGCATGGATCAAAGGGAGCGCCCGGATTCTCGAGCGCTACTTCGACCCCCGCACCGCGGAGATACTGGAAGTTCTTGTAGAAGGCCTGACTCTGCGTCGGTTCCTGTCTTCCACGGACGCCTCAACAGGTCTCGCCAAAGACGCGCTGCGGAGAGTACTTGCGGCCGGGTCTTTGCGGGCACCCTAGCTATCCGCCGGGACCTGCCTAACGGCTACCCGGCCAGCAAGGCGCTAGTGCCTCTTCTTGGCCGGGAACCCGGCAAGCCCGTTCGCAGGAGTGCCGTCGGAGAACAACAGGCCCGCGCCAGCGGACGCAACCGGGATGTGCCGGGTTTCCACGGAGGCCAACAGCTTTTCTACAGCCTCGCTGACCAGCTCGCGATCATAGTCCTGGGGCTCAAAGGCGCGGTGGATGGAGAGCCCTTCAACCAAGGCATCCAGTTGCCGGGCAACGTCAGGCTCGAAGTGCCGCTCAAATGCTGTTCGGCTGCGCATCATCCAGTCGTGCGTGAGGTGCCGGAAGGCGGGCTGACGAGCGGCAAGAGTGTATAACTCCATTGTCAAAACCAGCGCGTTCCGATCACCATAGGTATCCTCGAGGATCATCTCCACGACGGCCTTCTTTACATCCTCAACTGAGTTTGCCTCGTTCATGCGGCGTTCGAAGCGGTCGCTGATGCGGGTTGCGAAGAGCGTGAATGCCTCGTGGAGCAGCTGGTCCATGCCAGCGAAGTGGTATGTCATGGAACCCAACGGAACATCTGCCAGAGCTGCTACCTTGCGATGCGATGTTCCGGCGACTCCTTCTGCCGCAATCAGCTCCAGGGTGGCCTCGATAATCCGGTCCCGCCGGTCGGGGTCAACTCTTCGAGTTGTCATGTGTCCACCTACCCAATTGTTCTGATCACCTTTGCCGGGGTTCCCATAGCCAGGACATTCGCCGGCAAATCCTTTGTAACAACTGAACCTGCCCCAACAACACTGTTCTCACCGATTGACACGCCGGCCAGCACGATCACTCCCCCGCCGAGCCAAACATTGTCACCAATGACAATGGGTTTCGCTGCCTCCAGCTTGTCACGCCGGGGCTTGGCCTCCAGGGGATGGGTGGGCGTCAGAAGCTGTACATTCGGACCGATCTGGCAATGGCTGCCGATCTGAATCGCGGCTACATCCAACGCCGTCAGGTTGTAATTTATGAAAGTACCGGCACCAACGGTGATGTTGAAACCATAGTCGACAAAAATGGGCGCGCGAACATGTGCCTCGGCGCCCATGGCCCCGAGCAACTCACGGGCCACACTTTGGGCGGCTTCGACGTCGTCCAGGAACGCGGCCTGAAACTCCCCAGCGAGCCTTATTGCCCTTTGCTGTTTGGCCGTGATCTCTTGGTCGTCAGAGATGTAAAAGTCGCCAGCAATCATCCGCTCGTAATTACTGCGGGGGTCGCCATGGAAATACTCAGAGGCCATATGTACAACTGTACTAAACGATGGTTGATCGCTGCTCAAACACACGCGGCAGCTAAAAGACCAACAAGAACCTCACCCGTACGCTACGAACTAATGCCGGACCTGAGAAGCCCGTCCGCGACGATGGCGAGCATCGATGCCAGTGACTCGGCGGGAAGCCCACTGTTGTCCGCCACCGTAGCCACACCGCCGACAAGCCTGCTGATCTGGATTGCCTCCACACCTGGGCGCAGGGCAGAGTCGAGCTCGTCAATCAGGCGCTGATTCGCGTTGAGGTAGGTCTGGCATTTCGCCGCAAACGGAGACCCGGGATCGCCCAGCGCGGCAGTGATCCGCGCGGCCGCACCCTTATGTTCCGTCAGCATCGCCGCGTAATCCGTCAACCAGGTTATTAACCGCACCCGCGCGGGGGCGTCAAGGGCAAGTGCATGGTCGACGGCGGCTTTCACCTTCTCTGCCCAGGCCTCCAGCACGGCGTCGTACAGGGACTCTTTGGTGGGGAAGTGCCGATAGAGCGTGCCAGGGCCTACTTCTGCCCCCTTGGCGACCTCGTCCATCGAAACCGCATCGAAGCCCTTGGCCCGGAAGAAGGCGCGTGCAACCTCCACGATGCGATCGCGGTTGCGTTGAGCGTCAGCTCGCACAGAAACACCTTTCAAGACATGGTTGCAAAACGGAGAGTGTCTCCGTATAGTTCTAAGCGGAGCATCTCTCCTCTTAGTGTACGTCAGCCATTCGGCTAGAACAGGACACCCCTCATGACACCCACAACCGCCACAAGGGCGCCCGCCGGCATGGCACCATCCAGCGGCCGCGCCGGCAGCATTGGCCTCTGGCTGGTCATGCTTGCCCAACTCATGCTTGTCCTCGACGCGACGGTCGTGAACGTCGCACTCCCCCACGTCGCCACCGACCTCCACTTCAACCGGGCAGAGCTCAGCTGGGTCTTGAACGGCTACGCCGTCGCCTTCGGAGGACTCCTTCTGCTCGGCGGACGGATCGGCGACGTCTTCGGCCGCCGCCGCACTTTCCTGGTTGGCGTCGCAGCCTTCACGCTCTTCTCCCTGCTCGGCGGCCTGGCCCCCTCTCCCCTGCTTCTCGTCATAGCACGCGCGCTACAGGGACTCGGCGCCGCATTCGCGGCCCCCAGCGTACTCGCACTCGTGACCACGAGCGCGAGGGACGAGGGCGCACGGAACCGGGCGCTTGCCTTATTCTCCGCTATCGCCTCCATGGGCGGCGCACTCGGGCTCATTCTTGGCGGCCTCCTCACAGATTTGACCAATTGGCGCTGGACCCTCTTCATCAACGTGCCGATCGGCATCATCGTGCTCATTGCCGTGCCGCGCCTTATCAACGAAACGCCACGGAGGCAGGGTCGCTTCGACATACTCGGAGCAGTGACCGCAACAGGCGGCGCAGTCGCAATTGTCTGGTCCCTCATTCAAGCAGGCGACGTCGGCTGGTCCAACCCGAACACTATTGGCGGACTCGCGGCTGGCGCGGTGCTGATTGCCGCGCTCGCCGTCACCGAGCGTAAGGTTTCCCACCCACTGCTCCGGCCCGAACTGCTCCGAAGCCCGAGCCGAGTGGCGGCCCTGGGCGCGATGGCCGCAACGTATGGCGGGATGCTTGCGATGTTCTTCCTCATGGTCCAGTACTTCGAAGATGATCTGCACTTCGCGCCCATGGTCACCGGGCTGGCCTTTTTGCCGATGCCCCTGAGTATCTTCGCGATGTCGCGGATCGTCCCTCGACTCGTGGAGCGCTTCGGGGCCGTCCGCCTCGTCATCATCGGTGCAGCCCTTCGCGTCGTCGCCTTCCTGCCACTCACACAGCTCAATCCCGACACGCCCTTCGTGATCGTCATGATTGCCCTGCTGTGCACGGGAATCTCGGCTGGCATGACGTTCATGCCACTGACAAACCTCGCGCTCCGGAATGTCGAGCCCGAGCATGCGGGGTCTGCTTCCGGGCTGTTCCAGACCATGCAACAACTTGGCGGTGCCGTGGGTCTGGCCATCGTGGCCTCCACCTTTGCAGCATTCGCAGTTCCCGGTGACTTCCTGACCGGAGGGCGTGCCGGGTTCTGGTCAGCAACCATCCTCTCCGGCCTTGCCTTGGCAGCCGTCCTTGGGCACGTCATCCGGCGTAGGCCCGCCTAGGACGAAACTGCGACAGGGCTTTGCGTTCCACGCCCGCTAGCCGAAGAGTGCTGGCGTTGAAATATTGAGTAGCCGCCGCGTCCAAGTAAAACCCCCGGCTCCGTTGCCGGGATAGAGCCACATGGAACCAGCTATGTCGCGGGCGATGACATCGCCATGGCCGTCGTAGTCAAAATCCCCGGGAGCGGCAACGAGATCCATCTTTTGCCAGCCCCACCCAACTTGTACACGGCCCAACCACCCGCCGGTCCCGTTTCCCGGATAGAGCCACATTCCACCGTTTGCATCCACCGCGAGAATGTCCGGCCTATCGTCCTCGTTGAAGTCATGTCCGCTGAAGATGGATGCCATGATGTTCCATCCCCACCCAACCTGGATGCGTCCGGGTAACCACCCACCAATGCCGTCGCCACGGTACATCCACAGCACGCCCGAACCATCGCGGGCAAGAACATCGGGGTGCCCATCACCGTTCCAGTCTCCCGGTGAAACCATGGCTGTCATCACATCCCAGCCCCAGCCGACTTGCACGGGCTTAGCCCCGCCGGTGCCGGAAAGCGTGAACAACCCGCCATCGCTGTCGCGGAACATCCAATCAGCGCTGCCGTTGCCATCCCAATCACCGGGCATGACCAAGGCGTCTGCGTCCAGGACGACCGTAGGGCCTGGGCCCAGCCCTTGGCCTTCCCATCCAGTGCCGCCCTCGCCGGGGCCGCCCTCGTAGACGGTAACGTGACCCTCGTCCGTGATCGTGGGGAGATCTGAGTAGACCTCACCAAAGTCCCACCAGATTTGGATGAAGTTGTGCCAGGAGTCGTCGGCACGGGCAGGCGAGGCGAACAAGGGCTGGGCAAGAGCCAAGGCGATGGCAGCAGCAATGATTGTGTAAGAACGGCGCACGGCAGCCCCCCGGCTCTTTGCGAATCCCCCAGCGGAATCACATGCCGCGAGGATACCCGGCTCGTAGAACTACTAGCAATATCGATGCAGGGCGGATTACTTGGTCCTGTTCAGAGCGGAACCAATTGTGCAACACTTCTGCATGGATGATCCAAGAAGCCGGATTCTGCCACTCCTACGCCACGGCGAACGCCTCCTATGGGTTGGTCAACCGGACCCTAAGGTTCGTTTTACGGGCGCTGATGCGTTTCTCGTGCCTTTCAGCATCCTCTGGGGTGGATTTGCGGTTGTATGGGAGGCCCTGGCCATTACCAGAACGCAGTCGCCTTTGTTCATTATTTGGGGAATTCCGTTCGTCCTGGTGGGCCTGTACTTTATTTTTGGCCGCTTCATTGTCAAGAAGGGGCGGAAGATCGCCACAGCCTACGGACTCACCGACAATCGGGCGATCGTTTGCACAGGGAACAGGTCAGTCGCTGACACTCCCGTGAGGGCCATGCCAACCAAGGTGGACAAGTCCAGGGACGGCCAACATGTGAGTGTGACTTTCGGGTATCAAGGCGCCATGGGCCTGTTCGGCATGTATCAGAACACGGGATTGGACCTCCTCAGCCTTGGCCTGGGACAAAATGTCGCCTTCTTTGACGTCCCAGACACTGCCGGCTTACTGATGGCTTTGGACCAGGTCCAGGCCGGGCCAGGTGCAGCCGAGGCATCCACCTAGGGCATATAGCGGGGACGATGATGCATTGAACCTAACCCGTCCAGGAGGGCACCATGTCAGCAACCTACACCTTCGACGTATTCTCCAGTCTCGACGGTTTCGGCGCCGCGAGCGGCAACTGGACCGGCTACTGGGGCAAACAGGGTCCCGAACTCCTTGAGCACCGCCTCGCTCAATACAGCCAGGAGCAGCGGATGGTTTTCGGGGCCAACACATATCGGGCATTCGTGGAGATGCTGTCCTCAAGCAGTGAGGAGTCCGAGGTCCGCGATCCATGGGTGACGCGGATGATCAATCTCCCGGCAACAGTAGTGTCATCCACTCTGCGAGGACCTCTCGGCTGGCCGGATGCGACGCTCGTGACCGGCGACGCCGTCGACGTCATCGCACGACTCAAGGAAGAATCCGACATGCCATTGCGTTCACACGGCAGCCTGGCAATGAACCGGGCACTGATGGCCGCCGGACTGGTTGACCGCGTTCAAGTGACAATTTTCCCTGTGATTACTGGCCAGACCGGAATGAGCCCGATTTTTCATGGTGCGCAGGACTTCGACCTTGAGCTGATCGAGAACCGGACACTCGACGGCCACATACAGGAGCTGATCTACCGGCCCACTCTGCACAATTGAACCCCTACGTCCTTTTCCTCACGTCTTCCTCACTCCTAACGTAGCCGGGCGGAACGTGAATGTCTCCAAGATCATGACCCTGCCGGTCCAGTGCCGCAGCGAGCTGGAACACCGCGTCTTCATCCTCCATCCGCGTGCTGGAAGAGCGTTTGTCTTCCTTTGGGACTTAGACCTGAGCGGGTTGTGGGCTGGTATCGGCAATGTCGCCGATGGTCAAGGCTGCGGCGAGGTCCATTGCGTGGTCCGGGCGGGAGAGGTCTTTCTGCGTAAGGGTCTGTATACGGCGCAGCCGTTGCGCCACTGTGTTCGGATGGACCTGCAGCAGTCGCGCCGTGTCCATGCTTATTTGCCCTGCGGAAAAGTAGGTTCTCAGGGTTTTCAGAAGCTCAGTTCCACGGGACTCGTCGTGCCTACGGACGGGACCGAGGGATCGTTCCGTGTACCGGAGCAGCTGGCTGGAATCGTCGAGTTGCAATAGCAGGCCCAGAAGGCCGAGGTCGTCAAAGGTGACTGATGTGTCAGTTCGGCCAGCCAGAGCGAGCATGTTCAGGGCCCCGGAGGTGGACCTATAGGCCCGGGGGTACATGCTGATGCCCGTGATGGGTCCGCGCGATACAGCGGTCGCAGTGGCGTGTGGCCGGCGTGACGCCGCCATTTTCCGGATCCTCTCCACCATCGTCGCATCCGTTGTAGAACTCTCAAGGGAGGTCGGCAGCAACACGACAATTCTGTCGTGATGGATGGCGCAAAGCGGGCGCGGTTTCAGCGTTGAGGCCCAGGCGTTGATCCGTCGGAGCCCCTGCTGCAGGCACGCGTCCTTATCGCCTTGTGCCACGCCGGACAAAGACAGGCCGACCATCGTATGGTCAATGCTCAAGTCGTGGCCCAGGCGCTCGGCACGGGCATGGATGGTGTCCAGCGCGGAAGGCTCTCCGCCGAGCAAGTCATTCAGGACCTCACCTTGGAGGCGCCATTGAGCTTCTTCGGCGGTTCGCACCCTAAGAAGTTCGAGAGAAGTAATCACCGTGGCGTGTTCAACGGCGCGCGTCTCGAGGGGAGTCAACGGTCCGGCCTCGGTCACGGTCCAAATCCTGGCAACTTCACTTTCATTGAGCAGCACCGGAAACACCTTGAAGTTGGCTGACCCCTCATCCCTCATGCCAGTCCTGGTTCTGTCGTCGGGGAATCCTGCGTCGGGATCGGATCGACCAATCACGGCTCCCTGGGAATCTTCGATCAAAACCGGACGCGATATAAGAATCGACAGTGCAGCGGCTATGCCGGGAACACCGCCACCCCTCAGGGCAATGTCAGTGAGTTTTTGGTGAATATCTTCAGATTTTTCCAGCAGATCCCTCTGCGTGTGGAGCTCCCGGTTGAGTAGCACGAGTTCCTCCATCCGGATGGCTTCGGCCGATCGCAGGCGGGAAGTCGTGAGAGCTATCGCCGCATGGTCTGCCAGTACCGCCAGAAGGGCGATCTCTTGTTGACCAAACTTGTGGATACCACTGCGATAGCAGTTCAGCGTCCCAATGACTCCCTGACCCGACTCAAGCAAAGGCACGGAGATCATGGACCGGTACCCCTGCTCCCGCGCGACGCCTCCCCAGGGCGCAAATTGCGGCTCCGCTTGGATGTCTGCAATCGCAACGGGCGCACCCGTTCGAAAGGCCTTGCTGGAAGGAGCTTCAGGTTCCGCGCTTTGGTTCAACAGGACAGGGTGATCCGCATTGACTTGGTCGATGTACTCACGGGAAAGGCCACTTGAACCCTCAATGGTTAGCCTCTGACCGGAGGGGTCAGGCAAGAGCACTCCACAGAATTCGTAACCCATGAGCCCCGCAGCAGTGTCGGCGATCAGGTCTAGCACAGGCGTGAGCGGCTGAGCTGCCACCACCGTCTGAGTGATGGCCCGAACACTGTCCAGCCAGCGATGAATCTCGAGCGATCCCTGGGCTCCAGGGCTGCGGTGCGTCATTCAAGGAGTCTAACCCACGATGTTCCTAGGCACATAGTAAACAGATAATTGTGTTGCTCAGAACATACTTTTGCGGTGACCTGAATCGCATACTGATAGGGATCCTTTCGAGAACGTCAAAGCTGACGAACGACGAGAAACGAGAAACCATGATCGAGCACCTCATGTTCATCAACGGGAAAGATGTTCCTGCCGAGAGCGGGGCATCTCTGACAATTTTCAATCCGGCCACGGGACGGCCGATGGCCACGGTGCCTGACGGCGTCCGTATCGACGTCGACAAAGCAGTTGCCGCCGCCCGTGTGGCTTTTGAAGCAGGGCCCTGGCCCCGCATGAGCCGGACCGACCGGGCAAGAGTCCTGCTTAAGGCAGCAGACGCGCTGGAAGCTGCAAGTGAAACTCTGTTCACGCTCGAAACACAGAACAATGGCCGCCCCATTACTGAGACGCGCGCCCAGCTCTCACGCGTACCGGAATGGTTCCGCTACAACGCGGCCCTTCTCGCCGCGCAACGGGACGCAGTCCTGCCCAGTGACGGACCGTACCTGACCTACCAAAAGCGCACCCCACTCGGGGTGTGCGGAATTATCACTCCGTTCAACCACCCTGCACTGATCCTCGCTCGAAGCCTTTCTGCTGCCTTGGCCACCGGTAACACAGTGGTAGTCAAACCATCGGAGCTGACCCCACTGACAACCCTCGCCATCGCCAAAATTGTCACAGAGGCGGGCGTCCCCGAAGGTGTCATCAACGTTGTCACCGGCGGCCGCGAAGCAGGGATTGGTTTGAGCGAACACTCGGACGTAGCCAAAGTGACACTGACCGGCGGGACCGAGGCTGGACGTTCCGCGGCCGTGGCCACAGCATCACGGTTCGCACGCATTACCGCAGAACTTGGTGGCAAAACGCCCGTAATCGTCTTTGGAGACTATGAGCCTGTGGCAGCCGCCGAAGGTGCTGCCTTCGCTGCATTCGTTGCCTCCGGGCAGTCATGCGTGGCCGGTGCCCGTTTTCTTGTCCAAAGGGAACGGTATGCCGAGTTCGTTGAGGCGCTGGTCGCCAGAGCCAACGCCATCAAGATTGGTGACCCGGCACAGCCGGAGACCCAAATCGGACCGATGATCAGCGCTACGCAACGCCGCAAGGTCCTGGACTACATTTCCATAGGCCAAGAAGAAGGTGCACGCCTGGTTGCCGGCGGCAATGTTCCCGACCTGCCTGAAGACCTCCGTAATGGGTATTTCCTGCAGCCCACCGTTTTTGCCGATGCAACGAACAACATGCGCGTCGCTCAAGAAGAGATCTTCGGTCCCGTCGCCGTGATCGTTCCGTTCGACACAGAAGCAGAAGCCATAGAGATGGCCAACGACAACCGGTTCGGCCTCGGCGCTGCCGTCTGGACCCACGACCTCGCCCGCGGCCACCGTGTGGCGGCAGCCATTGAGTCAGGCATGGTCTGGGTCAATGACCACCACCGGCTTGAACCATCCCTGCCATGGGGCGGCATCAAGGAATCCGGCGCTGGAAAGGACGCGGGAACAGAATCCTTCGACGATTTCACCTGGATCAAAACAATCGTTGTACGAACAGCCGACACCAATGTCGACTGGTACGGCTCAGACACCCCTGGACGTTTGAACTGAGTCAGCCGGCATCCTCGGAAGGGAGTACAAAGTGACGCAGAACAAACCGACTCAGGTGACGCCTGGCTGGCGACAACAAATCACCCGGGTGCAATGGTTGGTACTTTTCGGCACAACCATGGGATGGGCCCTCGATGGCTTCGCCGGAAGTCTCTACGCGCTGGTCCTGGGACCGGCCATGACGGACCTATTGCCGCACTCGGCAATTATGGTCAATTCAGCACAAATCGGCGTATACGGAGGACTGACCGTTGCCCTGTTCCTTGCGGGCTGGGCTACCGGCGGAATCCTCTTCGGCGTGTTGGCAGATTACTTCGGCCGCGTCCGCGTCCTGTCGATCGGCATCCTGACCTACGCAGTCTTCACCGCCGCTGCCGCGTTCGCAGATACATGGTGGCAGCTTGGCATACTCCGTTTCATTGCCGGCCTCGGGTCGGGCGTCGAAGCCCCTGTCGGGGCGTTGGTCGCAGAAGTATGGCGCAACAGATACCGTGCACGGGCTTGCGGGGTCATGATGTCCGGATACGCAGGCGGATTCTTCATGGCAGCGCTGGCCTACGGCCTGCTCAGTGAAAACGGGTGGCGCTTCATGTTGGTCCTCGCGGTTGTTCCGGCCTTCCTGGTCTGGTTCCTGCGACGCTATGTCCCGGAACCGGAAGAGATCAAAGACGTCATCGCCAAGCGCAAAGAACGCAAGGGCAATACCTCGCGGGGACCTGAGGACCATTTTGTTCTCGGCAGGCTTCTTTCACCGCCACATCTACGGGCGACGCTCATCTGTACCGCCCTGGCCACTGGCGCGCTCCTCGCTTTTTGGAGCGTGTCCACCTGGTACCCCCAAATCATTCGCGACATGACCGTCGCTGAATCGCTCCCAATGCAAGAGGCAAACCACCGCGTCGCCATCTCATCCATGCTGTTCAACGCCGGCGGAATACTCGGGTACGCATCCTGGGGCTTTATCGCCGACGCCATAGGACGCAAGAAGGCCTTCCTTGTCAGCTTCCTCATTGCCGGGGCCAGCGTCGCTTACCTGTTTCCCTTCGAGCACTCCTACGCCACCTACCTGATCATCATTCCAATCGTTGGCTTTGGGCTGTTCGGTGCCCTTTCCGGGAACTTCGTTTACGGTCCCGAAATGTTCGCACCGAGCATGCGGGCAAGTGGGATTGCCCTGGCCAACAGCATCGGCCGTTATGTCACCGCCGCTGGCCCGCTCGTAGCAGGTGTGATCGCATCCACGTGGTTTGGAGGCAATCTCGGAGTGGCAACGGCAGTGTTGGCCTCCACGGGAATCCTCGCCCTCGTTGGCCTGTACTTTGCCCCCGAAACCCGCGACGCGGACCTACCAACGGATGCCCAAGCAGGCGCCCCTGAAAACCAAACCACATTGAAAGGAATTTCGTCATGAGCGCCTATGAAGGATCGCGTGCACTTGTTATCGGAGGATCGATCGGGGGACTCACAGCTGCCCTGCTGCTCCGCGACCTCGGATTCGACGTCGACATCTACGAACGGACACCAACAGACCTGGACGGACGTGGGGGCGGCATCGTTCTGCAACCGGACACTCTGCGATGGTTCCAGGAACGCAGTTCCCAACGGCCCGAAGACGTCAGCACCACAACGAGCTGGGTTCAATATCTCGACGGCGAAAACCGCATTATTGACCGGGAAGCCCGGTCCTGGTCCCACACATCGTGGGGCACGTTCTACCGCGCCTTGCTCACGGACTTCGGACGAGACCACTACCATCTGGGAGAGTTCGCCTGCGGTTTCGATCAGGACGAGGATTCAGTCACCGTACGGTTCGTCAGTGGCAGGGAAGAAAAGGCCGCCCTGGTTGTCGTCGCTGACGGCATCACCTCCGCCAACCGGGCTCGAATCGATCCGGATGTCACCCTTGAATACTCCGGCTACATCGGATGGCGCGGGACCGTCGACGAGGCAGATCTCTCGGCAGAAACGGCAAACCTGCTCAATGACGCCGTCACGTACAACGTCGTTCCCCATTCCCAGATCACGATGTATCCCATTCCCAGCGACAGGGGACTTGGGAAAGGACAGCGTCTCATGAACTACGTCTGGTACCGCAACGTTCCAGAAGGTCTTGAGCTCGACGAAATGCTCATCAGCAAGCAAGGATTCCCCGGGAAAGTCTCCGTGCACCCCAACCAGGTCCAGGACCGGTACGTGACTGAAATGCGGCAGGCCGCGTCCCGTCTGCTCGCACCGGCGGCAGCTGAACTGGTCACCTCCACGGAGTCCCCCTTCATCCAGGTGGTCTGGGACTCACGGGCATCGAAAATGGCCAATGGGCGCGTCGCACTCATCGGAGATGCCGCCTGTGCCGCCCGACCACATGCAGCTGCCGGCACAGCCAAGGCGGCCGCCGATGCTTGGGCCCTCAGTGAAGCCTTGACAGCTGCGGCAGGCAATATCGCCGAAGCGCTCGAGAAATGGGAACCGGGCCAGCTCCAGTTGAGCAGCAACCTGCTCACGCGTGTAAAAGCCATGGGCGAACGGTCACAGTTCACGAACACCTGGACCCCGGGCGACCAGGATCTTCGATTTGGCCTTTACGGCCCCGGACGCTAATCACAACAACCCAGGAAAGGACCTCACTATGACGGCCAACAGCTTCCTCAGCGATCTTCCCCTTGCGGGAACCCTTGTCGGAGAGAACTACGAAGGATGGTCCGAGGACCTCCGCCGAGAGTTCGCATCCCATGCCTTTGACGCACACGTCGGGTCCCAACTGCTCAGCCACAATGACCGGGTCAGGGTCTGGGAAATCCGGCTCGCGCCGGGTGAACGTTGGCATGCCCACCGGCATGTTCTTGACTACTTCTGGACCGCCGTCAACGCCGGCAGCAGCAGGCAGCATACCCATGACGGCACAACCCGTGATGTCTCGTACACCGCCGGTGAGACGCGGCACTTCCACTTCGGCGCCGGCGAGTACCTGCTTCACGACATTGAGAACATCGGTCAGACTGACCTCGTTTTCACCACCGTCGAACACCTCGACTCCTACAACGAGCCGCTGCCGCTGGACGCGGCATGAGCGCGGGTTTGATCGACGTTCACGCCCACTGGTTACCTTCGGACTTGTTCGGACTCCCATCCGGCTCTCCATATGGTGCCATGCGGGACCAAGATGGGGAGTTGTTCCTGGGAGACCTGCCGTTGTCTATCCGGACAGAGGCAATGAGCGACGTCAACGCGATCATCGCCGATATGGACGCCCATGAAATCTCGCTGCGGGCTGTGTCGCCACCACCGTTCGCCTTCGCCGTGAACTCATCGTCAGAGAACTACGTCGAGGACTACAACGCGAGTCTTTCAAAGGTGGTCGCCGAGTCGTCCGGTCGCCTGGCTGGCCTGGGACTGACCCGGCTCGATGACGAATCCAGTGCAGTGCGACAAGTCGCCGGCATCGCCAAAGCCGGCGTCCTTGCGGGGGTCGCCATCCCGCCGCTTCTGCGGGGAGAGTCACTGGACACCGGCGTGCTCCGGTCCGTGCTGGAATCGGCGGCCGAACACCGTCTGGCGGTGCTCGTTCACCCCATGCAGCTGCCACGTCCGGAATGGTCCTCCCACTACTTGGCGAACCTCATCGGCAACCCCGTGGAGACAGCAACGGCTGTGGCTGCGGGGATCCTTGGTGGCGTCCTTGAAGAACTGCCTGATCTGCGGATCTGTTTCGTCCATGGCGGCGGATGCGCTCCCGCACTTCTGGGGAGATGGTCACACGCATGGCATGCCCGGGCGGATGTCCGTGCGGGTAGTTCCAGCGATCCGCGGGAACTTTTCCGCTCCGCGTACTTCGACACCGTCACGCACGACCAAAACACGCTCGATCTGCTGGCGGCACACGCCGGACAAGACCGGATCCTCTGTGGAACCGACTACCCATTCGACATGGCAGAAAGCAACCTGCCCGCTTTCGTGGACGAAGGCGGTTTGGACCGAGCCGCACTGCAGCGTAGTGGTCAGACATTCCTGGGCCTGGCCCGAGATCGAAGGGGCCACGATGACTGAATTGTTCGACCCCATTATTCTTCGGCAACTCACCATACCCAACCGTATTTGGATGTCTCCCATGATGCAGTTCTCATCCAATCCGACTGGCCCCGAAACCGGAGCAGCCACCGATTGGCATTTCCAGCACCTCGCCGCCCGCGCACTGGGCGGCGTAGGTCTGGCCATGGTCGAAGCAACCGCTATCAACCCGAGGGGGCGAAGCAGCCAATATGATCTGGGCCTGTGGAACGACCAGCAGGCAATCTCCCACCGCAGAATCATCGAATTCCTTCACGACCACGGGACCGCCGTCGGCATCCAACTGGTGCATGCAGGCCGCAAAGCCGCCAGCGGCCGCCCGTGGGGAGGCGAACGCCCTGAAGAAATGAAATGGGACCGTGTGGGTCCCAGCGCAGTGCCGTTCGGGACCATCGCAGCGCCGAAGGAACTAACCCGGGCGGAAATCCACGCCCTCGTCCGGGACTTCGCTCACAGCGCCCGTCGGGCCCATATGGCGGGCTTTGATGTGCTGGAACTCCACGGCGCCCACGGGTACCTGATCCACCAGTTCCTATCGCCCGCGTCCAATCACCGCACCGACGAATACGGCGGAGCTCTTGGCAACCGGTTGAGGTTGGCGGTGGAAGTCGTTGACGCTGTCCGGCAGGAATGGCCCGACGATAAGCCCCTGTTCTTCCGCGTCTCAGCGACCGACTGGCTGGCCGGGGACACCGGCGACGAACGCACCGGCTGGACCAGTGACGAGTCGGTCCTCCTCGCGAAGACCCTGAAGGACCATGGTGTCGACCTGATCGACGTCTCAACCGGAGGGTTGGTGCCCGACGCGCAGATTCCCGTCCGGCCTGGTTACCAGGTGGGATTCGCCGATCGGATCCGCAGAGAGGCGTCCATCGCAACAGCAGCTGTAGGGCTCATTACCGAACCTGGACAGGCAGCCGACATCATTGCCTCGGGAAAGGCCGACGCCGTCTTCCTGGCACGGAAGCTGCTTCGCAGCCCCAATTGGGCCCAGGAAGCGAGCGAGCAATTAGGCGGACCGGTGAGGTACCCCCACCAATACGCACGGGCGTTCAGAACACCAGTCCAGACCGCATTGTCTCGGTCCTGATACAGGACCCGAAAACCTGTTAATCCTCAAACCCAAGGAGCCATAAGTGATCACACTCGATCACATTGCTGTCTGGTCAGACAACCTATACCGCACCACCGTGGAACTCAGCCGCGAAACCGGTATCGGTTCCTCCGATGGCGGCTACTTTCCAGGGCTGGGATTGGGCCAAAAGATCATCTCACTGGGCAACTACGTCTACATCGAAGTAGAGAGCATAGTCGATCACCGGATGATCACAGACCGCGCCCCAATGGCCCTGGAACTGGAGCGGCAAACGGCTTCCGGTGATTGCTTCGCAGGCCTGTGCCTGCGCACCGACTCGCTGGACGAAATCCACGAATTCGCCAAAGCGCACGGAATTGCGCCGATGGAAGGAATATCCGGTGGCAAAGTCGCCATGGTCCCCGCAGCCGACAAACCATCAATTCCGCACGCTCCCGACTTTTGGAACTCCTGGCGTTTGGGAAAACCCAACATCTACTACGTCCCCGACTTGGGCAGGCATTCGAGTCTGGCGCCGGTTCAGGTAGGCACGGGAGACCACAAGGGCGGCGGAGTCACATCCATCGAACTCGGCGGCAGCGAAGCCGACCTCCAGAAGTGGCTGGGCGATGTCGCCAGCACAAAAGAACTCGGCACGGAAATTACCTACAACGGCGGACCCGATGGACTATACGCAGTCACCTTCGACTCGTCCGCGGGACCACAAACTATTCGACTGAAACCCATCACTCTCTAACGTTCGCAACAGAAAAAGGAGACAAAATGTCAATAACCATCGCAGACGTTGCGGGGCTACAAAAGGCCCGGAGGGTGCGCCGTGCTGCTATCTCCGGTTTCTTTGGCAGCGCACTGGAGTACTACGACTTCGTCATCTACGGAACCGCTGCGGCCCTTGTCTTCGGCAAAGTGTTCTTCTCCGACATGACGGGCGGAGCAGGGGCCCTGGTATCCATCGCAACCTTCGGTGTTGCCTACGTCGCCCGCCCATTCGGTGCTATCTTCTGGGGCCACATCGGGGACCGTCTGGGCCGCCGGCTTGCCCTGATGCTCTCCATCGGGTTGATGGGGTCCGCCACCTTCTTCATCGGTATCCTGCCCTCCTACCAAACCATAGGTTTAGTCGCGCCGATTCTCTTGGTCCTTCTCCGGCTCCTGCAAGGCATCTCAGCAGGCGGAGAGGTGCCCGGATCCAGCAGTCTGACCGTAGAGCACGCCCCCGACGGCAAACGGGCGTTCTACACTGCTTTCTCCATGAGCGGCATGCAGCTGGGCATGTCACTGGGCACTCTGGTCTTCCTGCCTCTGGCCGCAATGCCCCAGGAACACTTGATTTCCTGGGGATGGCGTATCCCGTTCCTTCTCAGTGGCGTCCTGACCATCATCGCCTACCTCCTCAGGCGAAATCTTGAAGAACCCGAAGTTTTCAAGGAAGTACGCGAGGAAGGCAAAACGGATTCACTCCCCATCGTCACCCTTTTGCGTTATCACTGGAAAGCTACACTTCGCGTACTCATCTGCAGCTGCATCAACGTCGTCGGGACCATTTTCAACGTGTTCACCCTGGCCTATGTGTCGCAGAACCAAGGCGTATCGAGCGTCACCATGCTGGTAGCGGTCTCTGTAGGCAACATTGGTGCCGCGGTCATGGCACCCGTGGTTGGCGTATGGGCGGACCGATTTGGACGACGCCCGGTTTACATCATCGGCGCCTTGGGTGCCACTTCCACCCTGTTCGTCCTCTTCAACGCCATCGACTCGGGCAATATCATGCTCATGTTGATCGCGGCGGTCCTGGGAATCAGCGTCTTCTACAGCATGGCCATAGGCGTCGGCGCCGCATACTATGCCGAGCAATTCCCGGCAAAGGTGCGGTATACGGGGATGGCTGTAGGCCTCATGCTCGGCTTGGTTGCGGCTGGTTTCGCCCCAACCATCGCCCAAGCACTCGGCGCCGGGCCAAGCTCCTGGCAGCCGGCAGTATGGTTGTGCCTGGCCGTAGGGATCCTTGGCGCTATCGCAGCCTTCGCGGGGCCGGAAACCAGCCGAAAAACTACGCGTGAACTCGGATGAGCGACTCAACCCGAAGGGCCCGTACAACACGATCCGTGCACAAAGTCAGGCTTCTCAGCTTTGTTTGTGATCGTGAGCGTGAGTATGGGTTTCACCGACCAGTTCGTGTAGCCCTTCAACGGCGGACGCCAGTGAAAGTTCAGCGGAATCAGCGATAAACGGCATGAGGAGCTTGTTCTCCTTATCCAAGTGCAAGGCGAAGAGTTCTTCTATGACGCCGCCGGTCACCGCAGCCTTCACACCGCGGGAAACACTAAGTTGTTCCACCAGACGGACAATTGCTTTGTGCTCTGCCAACATGCCTTCAACCAGAAGCCTGCCCTCTAAAGCTTTCCTGGGGCCTCCATAAAGGGGACCTTCCTCTGCCAAAGCGTGCGGAATCAGCTCATGCTGGCACCAGGCAAGCAACTCCTCCTGTGCGTGATGCTCGGCGTTGGAGTCACGCTCCTCGACCGCCCGTACGAGCGTGGCCACGAGCTCCCGCAGCTTCCCAAGCATCTCGGCGTGATGATGCTCAACGGCCTGGAGTGCGCGGCGTTCTGCTGCCGGATCTTTGTGCGCGTCGTGATGCATAGCGTCTCCTGTTTCCTGCCACGTGAGCGAGCGGGGTGCCAAAGCCAAGCATTTCCACTCTACGTCGCTGGACGTTTCCAGCAACCCCGTTTAGGCGTCCGGGACCGGCGGGGTTGTTCCGCCGTCGTTTGTCCCTGACATTCGCGGCTCCAGCAGCAGGACCCGGAGCTCCTCAAGTAGTTCCAACTGCTGGCTGTTGACGGCCATCAGCCGATCGATCTCGGTCTTCGCCTGCGTGTCCGTTTCATAATCGTGGAGAGCCATGGCTGCGGCTATCGCATCCTGCCGCTTTGCAGCAATCAGCAGTATGGCACCTTGGAGACCGGCCAGCATGGACAAAAAGAGGTTCAGGAGAATAAACGGATAGGGGTCCCATGCCTGATTGGCAAAAATAAACGTATTCATGGCAGCCCAAACTGACATGAATACTAGAAAGAGCCCAACGAAAGTCCAGCTGCCCATGCCATTCCGAAGGAGGTCTGCCGCGCGCTCACCTCGGCTCAGACCCGCCTTATGCTGCCCATGCCACGTTGTCTTTGTTTCACTCATGAGCACAGCGTAGAGGCATGCTCGGAAGCATAGGGACTTTCAGCACTTGTTGGCCGCTTTGTCCGCGCCGCACGCTATTGCTTAAGGACACATACACGACTTAGGAACAAATACACTACCCAGTCCACGGGGCTTCCAGCTGGCAAAAGGCGAGCCAAACACGGCAGCCGGATTCCTCAAAATGCTGGTTCGGCGTTCCGGGGACCTGAATGTAGAAGGAGCGTCCCATGCCCGCATGGCACGAAGTTGTCACACCTGGCCGGTTTGACGGTCAGACCGTCATCGTCACCGGGGCAGCCTCTGGCATCGGTCGTGCGACCGCGCTGCGCGTTGCAAGGGAAGGCGGGCACGTCATCGCCAGCGATGTGAGCCAGGATGGCTTGGACCGGCTTGTTGCCGATCATTCAGAATTGGACCTCGTGCCCGCGGCGGGTGATATCAGCGCAGAGGACGCCGTGCGGCGTGTCGTCGCCGCAGTGAACGGAAGGGTTGACGCCTTGGCGAACGTCGCTGGCATCATGGACAGTTTTCAGCCTGTTCATGAGGTAGACGACGCGACATGGGAGCGGGTTCTCAACGTGAACCTCACGTCGATGATGCGCCTCATGCGCGCGGTGGTCCCCTTGATGCTCGACGCCGGATATGGCTCAATCGTGAATGTGTCATCGGAGGCCGGACTCCGAGGCTCCGCGGCAGGAGCAGCGTATACCGTTTCCAAGCACGCAGTCATCGGACTCACGCGTAGTTCGGCCGTAATGTACGGGCGCAAGGGCATTCGCGTGAATGCCATCTGCCCCGGCGGAACAAGGACCAATATCCATGCCGAGTTCCAGTCCCAGCTCGCGGTTGAAGTTCTTGGCCCGCTCATGCAGGCCAATGTGCCGCCTATCGCAGAAGCCGAGGAACTCGCGGCCGGCATAGCGTTCCTGCTGAGCCGGGACGGATCGAATATCAACGGGAGTGTGCTCCCCTCGGACAACGGATGGGCCGCAATCTGAGAGGGGGCAGCCGCAAGAGGCGGGCGAACCCGCCCGCACATCGGGTACACAGCAGTGACTGCGTGAGGTGAAAGGTTCTTGTCATGATGTGGGGCTATGGGATGGGCAACGGTTGGATGTGGATCTGGGGGCTTCTCACGCTCATCGGCCTTGCGATACTTGTGCTTCTTGCAGTCCGGATGTTCGGCGCGGGGTACGGAACCGGGTCACGCCATACTTCGGATTTACAGTCCCCCGGACGAAGCCCGGCCCGGCAAATACTCGATGAACGCTTTGCGAGGGGGGAACTCACCGCAGACGAATACCGCGAACGGGTCAAGGTTCTCGGTGAAGGACCCTGATGGAGCCCCTCAGCAGACGCTCGGCGTTGTTGCTGGGAAGTCTGGGGCTGGCGAGCACTGTCATGGGCGTGACAGGCCTCGTTATGACGCTGGCCCGTCCCACCACCTCCACCGCTGAACCCGATTTGACCTACCCGCCCGTTTTGAAAAGCTCGGCAGGCAAGCTGGACGTCCAGCTTGAAGCGAGTCACGGCCCTGTGCAGCTCGCGGGACGACAAGCATCCGCCCTTGCCTACAACCACGAAATACCGGGTCCAACGCTTCGGATCCAACCTGGCGACGTCCTAAGAATCCACCTCGTCAATAACCTCCGTGAAGCCACCAACCTTCATGTCCACGGACTGCATGTCTCGCCCCAAGGCCAAGGCGACAATGCTTTTACCGTGGTAGGCCCCGGCAGAGACTTCGACTACGAGTACCGGCTACCTGACGACCATCCACCCGGCGTGTACTGGTACCACCCCCATCATCACGGCAATGTGGCCGACCAGGTCTTTGGAGGCCTCTTTGGAGCGATCATCGTTGAGGACCCTGAGCCCATCAGCACGGTTCGTGAAAGGATCCTGGTGGTTTCCGACACCACATTGGACCCTTTCGGGAACATCCAACAGGTGTCTCAAATGGAGAGGATGGCTGGCCGCGAAGGCACGCTCCTCCTGGTCAACGGCCAACTCAATCCGCGGTTGGAGGCACGTCCCGGGGAACGTGAAAGGTGGCGGATCATCAATGCGTGTGCTGCCCGCTACCTCCGTTTGAGCATTGACGGCCAGCGCCTTCAGTTGCTGGCGACAGACTCCGGCCGCCTCCCACAGCCACTTGCGACAGAGGACCTGCTGCTCGCTCCCGGCAACCGGGCCGACCTGCTGGTCACAACAGTCACCGGCGAAGCGGTCTTGCGAGCCACACACTACAATCGTGGCGTCATGCCGGGAATGCCGGGCACTGAAGGATCGCGGGTGCCAGGTACTGAGGACAATGACAGTACGCCTTTGGCCACGTTACGGGTTGCGGGCAAGCAAGCAGGGCCTTGGCCGGTGGTGCCCGCGGGAAGCCAACGCGCGGACCTAAGGTCGTCCCCGGTCGCGGTCCACCGTCGCCTGACATTCGGTGCCGGGATGGGTATGGGGATGATGGGATTCACGATCAATGGCAGGCAGTTCGACGCAACCAGGACGGACACCATAGCTTCGGTGGGCAGCGTCGAGGAATGGACCTTGGTCAACGGCAGCTCCATGGACCATCCCTTCCATCTTCACGTGTGGCCCATGCAGATCATCGAAGAAGCCGGTCAGGCACTGGATTTCGTTCGACGTCAGGATGTGGTGAACGTCCCCGCGAACGGCAGGGTCACGGTCCGCGTGGCCTTTGATGATTTCGTCGGGCGCTCCGTTTACCACTGCCACATTCTTGACCACGAAGACCTGGGAATGATGGGCGTGATCGAAGTCCGTTAGGAATCCGGCTCCGACCACACCCAGTTCCTGATCTCTGGAAGGTCTTGGAAATGTTCCCGAATGTAGGCTGCGTGGGCGTCAAGCTGGCTCCGGCAATGTTCCAGGAGTTCGTCGCTGCCCATGAATTGCCTGCGGGCCCGGCGTAGCGCCTCCATAACGAGGTGGTAGCGGCTGACCCTGTTCAGGACCACCATGTCGAAGGGGGTGGTGGTGGTCCCTTGTTCGTTGTAACCGCGGACGTGGAATCTCTCGGGATTTGGGCGCCCATGCAGGAGTTGATGGAGGGCCCGCGCGTATCCGTGCCACGCCATCACCACGTCCACGTCCGTAGTAAAGATCTCATCAAACTTCTCACGTGAGAGCCCGTGGGGATGCGCATCCTCAGGCTGGAGGACCATGGCATCCATGACGTTGACCACCCGCACAGTGAGCTTGGGAACGTGACGCCGGAGAAGCCAGGCGGCGGCCAATGTCTCCTGGGTGGGAACATCCCCGGCACAGGCCAGGATGATGTCAGGTTCTGCAGGGACGTGTGAACTGCGGCCCGATTCATTCCCGGCCCACCCCCATATGGATGCACCAACGGCAGCGTGCTCCCTCGCCTCGGCAAGCGTCAAATACTGGGGGTGGTCCTGCTTGTCGATGACAACGAGGTTTACGTAATCCTTGCTCCTGAGCATGTGTTCCGCCGCAACCAACAGGGTATTGGCATCCGGCGGGAGGTAGACCCTGATGACACTTCCGGACAGGGATAGGACCGTGTCGATGAGCCCCGGTCCCTGATGGCTGAATCCGTTGTGATCGTTTCGCCAACATGTAGAGGTCAGCAGGATATTCAGACTCGGGACAGGCTGGCGCCAGTCCAGCTCCCTGGAATGTTGCAACCATTTGGCGTGCTGGACTGTCATGGAGGCGGCCACCATCGCGAATGCCTCGTAGCTTGCGAAGAAGCCGTGCCTTCCTGTTAGCACATATCCTTCGAGCCAGCCCTGGCACAGGTGTTCCGAGAGGACCTCCATGACCCGGCCGCTGGCCGAGACATGATCCTCGGCCAGGGAGACAGCACCGTTAACGGGCGACTCCAGCAGGCACCTGTCCGTGGCTTCAAAGACTGCACCAAGCCGGTTGCTATTGGTTTCGTCCGGGCAGAAAAGGCGGAATATGGGATCATCGGCAGTCTCGATATAGATGTCCCGGAACATCTCCCCGAGTGGTTTGGTGCTCTCGTGCATCAACGCTCCGCGCGGAACAGCTCCGACGGCGTACCGGCCAAGGTCGGGGATCGCGAGGTCTCCACCCCCTACCCCGCGGCTCGCCGGCAGCGCCCCCATGCGAAGGCCGCCGTCGGGAGCCAAAGCCGCCAGTTCAGGGATAAGGCGCCCTTGGTCGTCGAAGAGTTCCTCCGGACGGTAGGAGCGCATCCAGGTCTCCAGTTGCGCCAGATGCTCAGGCTTTTCCCTTACTCCACCCAACGGCACCTGATGTGAACGGCTGGTTCCCTCAACCGGCACGCCGTCCACTGCGACCGGCCCCGTCCAACCTTTGGGCGTGCGAAGGATAATGGCAGGCCATCGGGCGGGACCTATCACGCCTTCTTGGCGGGCATGCGACTGTATGGCCCGGATGGAGATGTATGCCGAATCCACCGCGGAGGCCAATGCTGGGTGGACAAGGTCCGGATCGTCTCCTGCAACAGTGATGGGGTCCCAGCCATGCGCCGCGAGCAACGCTGCGACGTCCAGGTCCGAGCGACGGCCCAAGACCGTGGGACCTGAGATCTTGTATCCGTTGAGGTGGAGAATAGGAAGGACCGCGCCGTCGCGGAGCGGGTTGATAAATGCCAGCGCCTTCCATGAACCCTCCAAGGGCCCTGTTTCTGCCTCTCCATCCCCGACAACACAGGCAACTATAAGGTTCGGATTGTCCATGGCGGCTCCGGTGGCATGCATTAGCGAGTAGCCCAGTTCACCGCCTTCGTGGATGGAACCGGGCGTGGCCGGGCCGACATGGCTGGGGATCCCGCCAGGGGTCGAAAATTGCCTTACTAGGCGCCTCAGTCCTTCAAGATCCCTGCCAACAGCCGGATAAACCTCTGAGTAGCTGCCCTCAAGATACGTATTGGCAACGACGGCGGGGCCTCCGTGGCCAGGGCCAGTCACCAAGAGGACTTCCGCGCTCGTGCGACGGATAAGTCGGTTCAGGTGGGCATAAATGAGAGACAACCCGGGGCTGGTCCCCCAATGGCCCAGAAGCCGGGGTTTGATGTGCCGGGCTTCCAATGGTTCGCGTAGAAGGGGATTTTCCTGGAGGTAGATCTGTGCCACGGTGAGGTAGTTCGCGGCGGCCCAGTATCGGTTGAGCTGTTCAAAGTCCTCGGACTCCGGTCCGGAAATCTGGCGGGTGTCCGGCGTGCTTGGCCTCATCTTGCAATCCTTCCTATTCGTGTTCAGCGAGAAGTGAAGCCGTTGCTTCCGCGATCGCGCGCTCTTCGTCGCTGGGCACCACAAGCACGGGAAATGTGGAATCATCCGTGCTGACCCCACGGATACCTTTCACATCAGCTGAATTCTCGTCCGCGGAGACGCGCAATCCCAACGGGCCCAGCCAGGAAAGGACCTTGGCCCTGAACAGATGGGAATTCTCCCCCACGCCCCCCGTGAACACTAGAGCGTCGGGCCGCTGAACCACCATCGAGTAGGCCGCGATGTACTTGGCGAGACGGTAGGCAGCAGTTTCGAGGGCGAGAACCGCCCGGGGCTCCCCCCGCCCTACCGCCGCGCCAATTTCGCGCATGTCCGCCGTTCCGGCCAATGCCAGGAGGCCCGATTGGTGGTTGAGGACAGCGTCGACTTCGTCTGCAGTGGCTCCCGCACGTTGCATCAACACGATGATGGAAGGGTCCAGGTCCCCTGACCGGGTACCCATGACCAGGCCTTCCAGTGGTGTCATACCCATGGAGGTGTCCACGCTGCGGCCCTCCCTGACTGCCGTCACCGATGCGCCGTTACCCACGTGCGCCACTATTGCGTTCAGGGAAGGACAGGCCACATCAAGAAACGCAGCCGCATCACGGCATGCCATCTCCACGGAAATGCCGTGGAACCCATACCGCCTGACGGGGTGCTCCGTATAGCTGTCTTCCGGAATGGCATAGCGGGCTGCGAATTCAGGGATGGAACGGTGGAACGCTGTGTCGAAGACAGCCACCTGGGGGACCCCCGGCCAGCGTTCTCCAGCAGTCTTCATACAGGCGGCGCTTGAGGGGTTATGCAGCGGCGCCAAAGGACTCAGCCCTTCAATTGCCGCCACAACGTCTGACGTGACGCATACCGGGGTGCTGAACCGGTCACCGCCGTGAACGACGCGATGTCCGATTGCCTCCGGAGATCCTGTACCCATGTTCTTGGCCACTGCGGCACCGATTTCTTCAAAGGTCTCGTGCAGGCGGGAGGGCTCATAGCGGCTATCCGGTGGCAAATTGACCTGTCCCGAAGCCAGGACGCTGTCCTGCCCTGTGGGGTGCGCGGTGTCCCTCAAGTGGTATTTTAGCGATGAGGAGCCGGGGTTCAGCACAAGAACTTGCACATCATGATCCTTCCCGCCGACGTCCAGTGGGAGCTTCCAGCTCTCTGCTGAGGACCCTAACGCACTTCTGCAGGCGGCGGGAAGGACTTCCGGCCCTTGCGGCTGCGGCCACTCGCGCAGATAGTGGAAACGATCACTGTTGGGACTGCGAGGGGAACGCCGTTACGTGAAGAAGCAGATCGTGGCAGCCCTTGATGGTTCCAGGGCGGGCCGGAATGTCGCAGACTGGGCGGCGGCACATGCTGATGCCCTTGGTCTGGGGCTCAACCTCGTTCATGTGGTTCCGCCGGACTGGGCGTTTCCCGTGGAGGGTGAACGAAAGTTGGCCCTGGAACGTGCCAGCGACCTGTTGGGCAGCGAAATCGGGCGGCTCGCAGAGGCGTACCCTTCGTTGGAGGTCTCATCCACGCAGTTGTCCGGAGAACCCGCAGAAACCCTCGCCGGCCTGTCCCCGGAAGCAGACATGCTGGTTGCCGGAACCGACCGCGGGCCAGGGACGGAAGGCCAGGGATACGGCTCCGTCAGTTTCCAGATCGCAGTCACAAGCAACTGCCCGGTCGCTGTGGTTCCGGACATGGCATCCGGAGTCCGCACGGGCGTGGTGGTCGGAGTTGACGGCTCCGCCGATTCGCTCACTGCCTTGGATCTGGCGGCGAGTGAGGCACAGCGTATGGACGAAGAACTGATCATCGTTCATGCTTCGGGTCCGGAGCCCCGATCTCCCGGGAACAGTGGCATCCTGGCTGAAGCCGTTCGCTGGGTCAACGAACGCTACCCGGGGGTATCCGTGCAGGAAAGGCTGGAGGACGGTCTCGGCCCTGGGGACGCGCTGGTGGCTGCTGCCAGGGACGCCCGGCTGCTGGTCATGGGTTGCCGCGGGCGGGGCGGCCTGCGGGTGCTGCTGGGATCCGTGGCACAGCACGTTCTTCTCAATGTCCAGTGCCCCACCATCCTGACACGGCCGTCCTAAGAGCCGGGCGACAAACCAGAACCGCGGAAACCGGGACGTGGGCACCTACCTGGTTACGGCGTCGTCCCCTTCCGCGGCCTCGTCGTCGTCAGATGCGGCAGGATCCACCGGTGGCCACCATTTGGAGGGTGGTGTGATGACAAACCTCCGTCCGCTGATTTCCGTTGGCGTCACCCGCACCAAAATATCCTTGGGACCGGGCTGCCACGGGGACAAGCCGGCATCCACCGCTTCCTGGATTTCTTCGGGATGGGTCACGAACTCGGGGCGTCCCTTGATGATGACGCTCCAGGCAATGGTCCCGTAGCGGTTGAACCCGTCAGCTTCCATCGCAAGCACGGACCCTTCGCGGAGGGCCTTGTGTTTGGTCCCTTGCCCGGTCCTGAACAGCAGCGTCCCGAAATTGGGGATGTAGTTGACCGGGAAGATCTCTGGAACGTCCCCATTGATGAGTGCCACCCTGCACGTGGACGTGGACTGCAGATACTTCCAGCAGTCGTGAACGCTGAGTTCTTTGGTTTCCTGGTCCGGTGATGTGTTCTCCATGGCGCAGAGCCTAACGCCTCAGACGCGGCACGTGTAGGGCAGAAGGTCCTTTCCCAACCGTGCCCTTTGGCCCTAGACGCGTCCCGGTCACTGGTGGAGCCTTTCATCGAACAGGCATCCTGCATTGGAGAAACGATGTCCCCTGGGAATAAACCCCCTGCACCGCTGCCTGCAGCGACCGGAACCGACGGCCTGAGTTCGCGCGCGGCCGCGGAGTTGTTGGCAGAAGCGGGACCAAACGTCCTGCCACAAGCCAGAAAAGTGCCGCAGTGGCGAAAGCTGTTGGGCGAGTTGACGCACTTCTTCGCGTTGATGTTGTGGGTCGCAGCCGCCTTGGCCTACATCGGTGGCATGCCGCAGTTGTGTGTGGCAATCATCATTGTTGTCATCGTCAACGGGGTCTTCGCCCATATCCAGCAAGAACGTGCCCAGCACGCCGCTGAACGGCTGCAGGGCCTCCTCCCGGCCGAAGTGAATGTACGGCGCGATGGCAGGATCCAAAGCGTCCACGCAAGCGACCTCGTGCCGGGAGACGTCGTCATTCTGGCCGCCGGCGACAGGCTGCCCGCGGACATCCTGCTCGTTGCTGCCTCAAGCTGCACGGTGGATGAATCCATGCTGACCGGCGAAAGTGCAGCAGTACCGAAAGGCTGCAATGACCCCGCCTGGGGCGGAACGTTCCTGGTCAACGGAGAAGCAGAGGGCCTTGTCACCGCCACTGGCGGCAACACCAAACTGGCTGCCATTGCGGCACTCACGAGTGGCACCAAGTCACCACCAACTCCCCTGACCATGGAACTCCGAAGGATAGTCCGGCTCATAGCCTTTGTTGCTTTGACCGTTGCAGGCTTGTTCTTCGTCGTCTCACTCTTGGTAGGGATCGTCTGGCGCGACTCGCTTCTGTTTGCGATCGGCGTTGCCGTCGCGCTGATTCCGGAAGGCCTCCTGCCCACCGTCACTTTGTCGCTGGCCATGGGAGCGCAGCGGATGGCTGAACGACATGCGCTGGTTCGCAACCTGGAAGCAGTGGAGACACTCGGTTCAACCACCTTCATCTGCACGGACAAAACCGGTACCTTGACGCAAAACCGGATGAACGCCGTCGAAGTCTTCACTGCCGACGGTGCGGTGAAAATCGTGGGCGAGGGCTACGGCCCCGTTGCACGGATCGAAGGGCAGGCACGCAGCGCGGCGTTGCTGGCTGCTTTGGGTGCACGGGCAGCGTCGCAAGGACGGGCTGTGCAACATGCAGGTGAATGGACGGCCAGTGGCGACCCCATGGAAGCGGCGATTGATTCCCTGGCACGGCGGCTGCTGGGTCGCGAGCCTGAAACGGTCACCACTATGCGGCGCTTCGCCTTTGACGCCACCAGACGCCGGGAGTCTGTCATTGTCGGGGCCACGCTTTTCGTCAAGGGGGCCCCTGAATCCGTTTTGCCCTTGTGCGGGGATACCTCTGGCAACTTGGCCGACGCCGTGGAGTCGATGGCCTCGCGCGGGTTGCGGGTGATAGCAGTGGCAAGCCGGGAATTGCCTGGTACGGCGGAGGACTGGCTGGAACGATCGGCCGTGGAGGCCGAACGCAACCTTGTACCCTTGGGCCTCATCGGGCTCCATGACCCGCCAAGGCCGGATGTCGGTGACGTGATCAAGGCAGCCAGGGGGGCTGGGATCCGGATTGCAATGATCACTGGCGACCACCCATCAACGGCCGGTGCAATCGCCACGGAGATTGGGCTGATGGGTCCGGACAACCTCGTTGTCCAAGGCGTCGATCTCCCGGGGGACGAGCAGATCCTCGGTGCCCTCCTGGACCGCGACGGAGTTGTGGTCAGCAGGGTTTCACCGGAGCAAAAGCTCCGCGTGGCGAAGGCCTTGCAGGCCCGCGGCCATGTGGTGGCGATGACGGGAGACGGCGTCAACGACGGTCCCGCGCTTCGCCAGGCCGACATCGGAGTAGCCATGGGACTCAGCGGCACAGACGTGGCCCGCGAAGCTGCGGACTTGGTTCTCCTGGACGACCATTTCGCTACGATCGTGGCCGCAATCGAACAAGGGCGGGCAACCTACTCGAACATTCACCGCTTCCTCACTTACCACCTCACCGACAACGTGGCAGAGCTGGCACCGTTCGTCATCTGGGCATTGTCAGGCGGCCAGTTCCCGCTTGCGCTTGGTGTCCTCCAGATCCTGGCGCTCGACATCGGAACAGATCTGCTGCCTGCCCTGGCTCTCGGGGCCGAGCCGCCGGGAAAGCTTGTATTGAAGAGACCTCCCGAAAAGCGGCACCTTCTGGACCGTCTACTCATGCTGAGGGTGTTTGCCGTGATGGGACCCACCGAGGCCTTGATCGCAATGACGGCATTCTCAACAGTGCTGTTCGGCAGCGGCTGGGCTCGTGGCCAATCATTGGATCCGGGTGTACTGATGTCAGCGTCCGGGGCTGCCTTTGCCGCCGTTGTGCTGGGCCAACTCGCTACCGCTTTCGCATGCAGAAGCGCAACGGCTCCCCCGTGGAAGCAGGGATGGTTCACCAACCGACTCCTGCTCTGGGCTGTATCCGCCGAATTGGCGGCACTGGCCCTGTTCCTGTTCGTTCCGCCCCTGGCCGGAATCCTCGGACAGGCGCCGCCTACTGCCTTGGGGTGGCTCGTAGCCGTCCTTGCCATTCCTGGCGTCCTTGGCGTCGATTGGCTCTACAAACGGCTGCGCCACCGGCAAAGCGGAACCCCTTCGCCGGCCTGAAAACGTGTCCTTCGGCCCTATCGTGGCACCGTGCGCAGGGCCAAGCTGGTCCCATGAACTCACAATCACGACCGAATCGAATCGTCGTCGGCGTCGATGGCTCGGAATACTCCTCGAAGACCCTCGAAATGGCAGGGCGGATGGCGTCCGCCCTGGGTGGGCCCATTGACGTGATCACGTGTATCGGCATGTCCGATTTCTACATGGCATCGCGTTTCGAACATGAACTGACCCGCTTCACTTCACAGCTTGAGGACACGGCGAGGCGGTTGGTGGACGAGGCACTTGAACGCGCTTTCGGAGAGTCCCGCCCCGAGGACCTGACGGTCACTGTCAAATTCGGCGAACCAGCGAAGGTATTGGTCGAGGAAAGCCGTGGATCACAGTTGCTCGTCGTAGGCAGGCACGGCGCCGGCGGGTTCCTGAACCAGCCCATTGGATCGGTCAGCAAGGCTTGTGCAGCCCATGCCCACTGCCCGGTTCTTCTGGTGGCTACGGAGGACGACGCCTAGCCTGCTTGCTGCGCCTGGACGGCAGTGATGGCTACCGTGTTGATGATGTCATCCACTGTTGAGCCCCTGGATAGATCGTTGATGGGCTTGCGCAGACCCTGCAGGATGGGCCCGACGGCGATAGCACCCGAGGACTGCTCCACCGCCTTATAGGTGTTGTTGCCAGTGTTGAGGTCGGGAAAGATGAAGACAGTCGCCTTCCCTGCCACTGCCGACGAAGGCAACTTGGAGCTCGCGATCGTCGCATCTACTGCGGCGTCGTACTGAATTGGCCCATCCACCGGAAGGTCAGGACGTGCTTTCCTGACCAGTTCCGTAGCGCATCGCACCTTGTCTACGGCAGTTCCGGATCCAGAGCCTCCCGTCGAATAGGAAAGCATGGCCACCCTCGGCTCTACACCGAAACGGGAAGCAGTGTCAGCGGAAGCGATGGCGATTGCCGCGAGTTGTTCTGCGTTTGGCTCGGGAACCACTGCGCAGTCTCCATAAACGAACACCCGGTCCGGAAACAACATGAAGAAAACAGAGGACACCAGGCCCTCCCCCTCCCGGCCCTTCACGAACTCCAACGCAGGCCGTATGGTGTTGGCCGTAGTGTGAGCCGCGCCGGAGACCATGCCGTCTGCTTCACCGAGCTGGACCATCATTGTGCCGAAGTACGCCCCTTCAAGCATGATTTCCCGGGCACGTTCCATGATCATGCCTTTGTGCGCCCTCAAGCGGCAATACTCGGCAGCGAAGCGCTCCCTGAGCGGTGAACTGGCAGGATCAAGGATCTGGAGCCCGCTCACATCGATGCCATGGGCTTCAGCGAGCTCCCGGATCACAGCAACGTCGCCCAGGACCGTTATCCTGCAAACATCCCGGCGTCGAAGGATCTCGGCCGCCCGCAGGACGCGCAATTCTTCGCCCTCGGCCAGGACAATTCTTCGTTCCTGCTTCCGGGCCCTTTCGATCAGCTCGTTGAGGAAGCGGAGGGGTGTCATCGTGGCCGGATGGGGAAGGGCCAAACGATCGAGCATTTCGGTTTCGTTGACGCATCGGGACCACACACCCAGGGCAGCTGCCAGCTTACGGTTCTCCCCCGTGTGGATTTCGCTGCGCACACCTGCGACTTTTTGTGCTGTGGCATACGTATCTGTCGAGTGTGTGAAGACAGGGAAGGGCGCACGCTCCAACAACGGCAGCACGTGTGCACCGGGAAGCAACCCATCCGTCAGGATAATGCCCGCAGGCGTCGGAAGTTCGGGCGACAGGGCCGAGGCCAGGCAGGCCATCATGACGTCGGAGCGGTCACCGGCAACGATGACCAGATCGCCCGGACGGAGGGTCTCAAGGAAGTTATCCACGTTCATCCCCGCCACCTTGATGCTGCGCACATCACGGTCCAGCTCTGTGCTGCCCGACAGACGGGTAAGGCCCAAGGCGGAAGCGACGTCTGCAACAGTCAGGGTGGAAATATGAGGCACTTCGGGTATCACGTATGAAGGGACCTCCCCCGCAGACGCCCTTACAGCTCGATGGACATCCTCCAGTGCCCCGGGATCGGCGCGATTCACCACCAACGCCAGGACCGGGCAGCGCCCGGCCTTGAACTGCCTGACGGCTGCCTCCGCTGCGCCTGCTGTTTGTTCCACCGAGAGTCCCCTTGCGCCAACCACAGCCAGCACAGGCAGCCCCAGGTTGTTCGCCAACCTGGTGTTGAGGTCAAATTCCCTTCCGGCGTCGTTTCCACGGAGATCCGAGCCGTCAACCACCACCACATCGCACTCTTGCGCAATCCCCCTGTACTCCGCGAGGATCCAGGAGAACACTTCGTCCTGGCGGCCCGCCGCGACGTCAGCCCTCGCTGAGTCGAGGGACATACCGCTCCGGCAGCGGGATGGTTCCAGTTCGTAGAGTCGCCGAAGCATGACGATTACGGGGTCCTCCTGCGCCTCGGCGCGATTGACCAGCGGCCGGAAGAAGCCCAACCGTCCCGTCCTGCGATGCAGGGCATCGGCCAGCCCCAAAGCAACCAGCGACTTTCCGGAACCCGGAGCCACGGAAGCAACGTAAACGCCCTGGACCATATGTTTCCCTCCAGACCTGAACTGGCTGCTTCACAGCTTCTCCCGGACAGGCCCCGGAAGCCAGAGCCGAAGGTCATGGTCCCCTGCCTGCCCACAGGACCTTCGACCCTGTTGGGGCCAACACGGCCAGCCGTAGGATCACGGACATCAGCTGTGAGAGGCCCTCCAGCCCGGCAGCCCCTACCTCAAGTGCAGGAGAAAGACCGTGGAAAATGACGAGCGACCAGGCACTATCCTGTCCGAAGCCGACTCATGGAAGGTCCTCGAACGGAACCAGCATGGTCGTTTGGCCGTCAGCGTCCTGGGCGAGCCGGACATCTACCCCTTGAACTTCATCGCACACGAGAAGCGTTTGCTTCTCAGGACGAATCCGGGAACCAAGCTTGCCGAGCTGACCGTCAATGAGAAGGTTGCCTTCGAAGTGGAAGAGATCGTTGACGCCGAAGCTTGGAGCGTGGTCCTCAAAGGGACGGCGCGCGTGATCGAGTCGCAGTCGGAAATCGACGAGGCCGACAAGTTGCCCCTCAAACCGTGGATCCCGACCCGCAAATACACCTACGTGGAGATCACTCCAACGCGCGTCCAGGGCCGTTACTTTGAACTTGGGGATGAACCCGAGCGCTACTGAACGCGGGGCCAAGGGCCCTTGAATGTGGGCTGGCCAGCCGTGGACCAAGCGCCCTGAGCGCATTCAGGATAGTAGCCAAATCCACGAATTCCTGAAGCAGCGCCCCGGCCACGGCGGGGATCACGCCCAACATTGCCACGGCCATCAGGCCTAAGCTCAGGAGTATGCCTGTCCAGATGCTCGTGCGGGCGATCCGCATGGTGTGCTGGCCGATGTCCACCGCAAACGCGGCTCTTGAGAGGTCGTCGAGCATGATGACCACGTCCGCCGATTCACTTGCCGCAGTGGCACCTTTGGCGCCCATGGCGATGCCGACGTCGGCCGCCGCCAGGACAGGGGCGTCGTTGACCCCGTCACCAACCATCATGACCGGCCGCACAGGGAGGGCTGCAACGGTGGCGACCTTGTCGGAAGGCAGACACTCCGCCTGGACATTGCCGATCCCAGCGGTTTCGGCGATGTGATGGGCGGTCGACGACGCGTCGCCGGTCAACAGCATGGTTTGTGTGACACCAAGCCTGCGGAGTTCCGTAAGTGTTTCCACAGCATTTGCCCGCAAGGGATCACTCATGATGAGCGTCCCGGCAAACTTTCCCCCCACACCCACGTAGACCGCGAGTTGCCCTCCCTCCAGGGGCGTTCTTTCAAAGCCTGCCGTATTTTCCTCGACGAACGCCGGCTTTCCCACCACCACCCTCCGGGTTCCGACATCGGCACCCACGCCATTGGTGGCGTGTTCGCTGGCGTCCGTCGCCGGCAGCAACGGTAAGCCCCGCTCGCGTGCCGCCGCAATGACGGAGGCCGCAAAGATGTGCGACGAATACTGCTCAGCCGATGCCGCCAGCTGCAACAGCTCGTCTATTGACAGGCCTGCCCCCGCAGAAAGGCGAATCCCGGTCAGGACAGGTCTGCCTTGGGTGAGAGTACCGGTCTTATCGAACACAGCTGTCTTCACGCGGCTGAGCTGCTCCAACGTACCTGCATTCTTGATGATGATGCCGGCCTTGGCGGCCCGGCTGGTGCCGGCAAGGAAGGCGACGGGCGCGGCAATCAGCAAGGGACACGGCGTCGCAACAACGAGCACCTGCACAAACCGGACTGGATCCTGGCTAAGCCACCAGGCCGCCCCGGCAAGGACAAAGGCAACCAGGGTGAACGGCACGGCATATCTGTCAGCCAGGCGAACCGTAGGTGCACGACTCGCCGCGGCCTCCCTCACCAAGGCAACAATCTGGCTGTACTGGGAATCGCCTGCAGAAGCCGTGGCCACCATCCGGATCGCGTCGGCCCCGTTCACGGAGCCACTGAGCAGCAAGTCTCCCGCCAGTCGCTCCGCCGGCAGGCTTTCGCCTGTCAGCGCGGACTCGTCAAAGGTCCCGACGTCGGACAGCAGCCTACCGTCCACGGGGACCGTTTCAGCCGGCTTCACCAGCAGAATGTCACCGGGACCAACGTCGTCTACGCCGACATCTTCCACGCTCCCACCGGCTTCCTCACGGTGGGCAATACGCGGGGTACGTTCCAATAGGGCGCGGAGCTCCTTGGTGGCGCGGCCGTGGGCAAAGTCCTCCAACGCTTCGCCACCGGTCAGCATGAGAACAATGACAAGTGATGCGATGTACTCCCCGACAATGGCGGTGGAACAGATGGCTGTTACGGCCAAAAGGTCAATACCCCAGCGTCCTTGAAAAAGGCCCTTGACCATGCCTCCGGCGCGGTAGAGCGCTACCGAGAGCGAGTAGATGGTGGCCGTCCCCTGGGCTGCGGCATTGTTCCCGCTGATAGCCAGCGCCGCCACGCCGAGCATGGCCAGCACAGTGCCGGCCACCAACGGAAAGCGCGCAACCAGCGCCACCAAACGATGTCTCACGGCGAAGGTTCAGTCATGGGGAGTCCTGCTGATTACCACTTTCAATGCCTCCGTTTCGGCGGCCCTTGAAAAGGTGTCATAGGCATCCATGATCCGGTCGAGGGAAAAGTGATGGGTGGCGAACTTCTCTGCGGGCAGCTTGTGCTGGGCAACCAAGCGCAGGAGCATCGGGGTGGTGTTCGTGTTGACCAGGCCCATGCTGATGTTGATATTGCGGATCCACAAGTCCTGCAAGGGCAGTTGAATGGGCTTCCCATGAACGCCGATATTGGCCACATTGCCTCCTGGACGCACCAGCCGCAGTGCCATCTCGAAAGTCTCCGGTATCCCCACCGCTTCCATGGCAACGTCAACGCCGGCACCATCCGTGAGGGCCAGGACGTCGCTGATCCAGTCCGGGCTTTCGGGGTTGACGGTGTGCGTTGCACCGAAATCGGCGGCCCTTGCAAGGCGGCTTTCGTTGGGGTCGATGGCGATGATCGTCGACGCGCCGCAGAGTCCCGCCGTCGCCATGGCTGCCAGGCCAATGGGTCCGGCCCCCACTACGGCGATAATGTCGCCGGGAGCTACGCGGCCATCCAGAACACCGATCTCAAAGGCCGTGGGAAGGATGTCGGACAACATGACGGCCTCATCATCGCTGACACCGTGCGGAAGCTTGTGAAGTGAGTTGTCCGCGTAGGGAACCCGAACGAACTCCGCCTGCGTCCCGTCAATGAGATGACCGAAAATCCAGCCCGTACCCACCTGCCCTTCGTCTCCAAGGCAATGCGAGAACAGCCCTTTCCGACAATTGACGCAGTGTCCGCAGGACTTGATGCAAGAGATGATCACACGGTCTCCTGCCCTGATTCCGCTAACTGAACTGCCAACCTCCATGACGGTACCCACGCCTTCATGGCCGAGGATCCGTCCAGGTTCCACCGCAGGTACGTCGCCTTTGAGGATATGCAGATCGGTCCCGCAAATGGTGGTTGTGTCGATGCGCACAATCGCATCCGTGGGCTCTGTGATGCCTGGATCCGGAACATCTTTCCACGTCTTGGTTCCTGGACCGCCGTAAACAAGGGCTTTCATGGTGCTGATCCGTCCTGTGCGTTGCCTTGCAGGCTGCCGTCCAGCACGCGTGCAAGGCAGTTTGGGAGTGGGTTAGTGGAAAGTATCGGTGCGCGCGTCGTTCAACGGGGTTCCCCAGAGGTCCGGCCGCTTGGTCGTAAAGCGGCGGCCGGTGACGGCGTCCGGAGTAAGGCGCACGTAGTAGTTCTTGCTGCCGGGTTGCCAGGGATCGAGCCCCAGTGCGTCGACCTCGGCCCTTTCCTCCCGGTCCAGGATCAGGGTTGTCCGGCCCCGAACGACCACACTCCAGGCTTTTCCGCTGAGTGCCCGGTAACCGTCGATTTCCAAGGCGCAGGGGGTGGTCATGGTGCTCCAGAATTTTGTACCAGCACCTGTACGGAAGACGATGCTGTCTCCGTCCAGGACGTAGTTCACCGGAAAGACATCGGGGTGTCCATCAACCAGGACGGCAAGCCGGCCAACGTTGGTCTCACCCAACAGGTCCCAACATTCGTCCGGGGCCAGCCGTTCTACTACGGCATCAGGCTTTGTCTTCATGCCCTCGACGCTAGCGGCGGCACGTCGGCGTCGTTAGGGCCGTTGGTCCCGGGCCAGTGCGGGCCGGCCACTACTCCAAACCTGCGCGGGTGGCATCGTCCAAGGGGCTCCACCACGTCAGGGGCGGCGTCACTTTGAAGCGTCGCCCGGTCATGGAAGTTGGGACAACGCGGACAAAATGGTCCTTCCGGCCAGCCTGCCAAGGAAAGAGCAAAAGGCCAACAGTGTCCAGCACATCCTGTGTCAACTTGATGCTTTCTGTTGTCCCCTTGATCACGACGCTCCAGGCAATACCGGATCCGGAGTCCACCCCATCCGCCTCCACCGCTACAGGTGTTGCCCCCAAGGCTGCATGGAGCTTTGTGCCTTCGCCAGTGCGGAACACCAAGGTTCCGTGATCGACCTTGTAATTAATGGGGAAGATGTCGGGATGGTCGCCTGCCCAGACTGCCAGGCGCCCCACTGACACACTGCGCAGCAGTTCCCAGCATTGCTTGATGTCCAGGTTCTCTGCCTCGGGGATAGCTGGTTTGTTCGTCATGCGATGACACTAAGCCGGCCCACGGCATTGCGACAGGGCCCAAAGCCCCCTACCCAGCCAACTGTGGAGGCCTGAATGGCCCCGGAGTAGGCTGGCACCGTAGATGGCTGCGGCACCTCGCAGGGTGTTGCCGGTCCCGGTCGAAAGGCGACGATGAACGACTCTCCGGAGGAAGCACGCAACGAGCCCCCGAGCGCGCCGGGAGTCCAGTTGGAAGATCTCCTGAAAGACTTCATGGCCCGGGCGGGAGAACTGCTCCAGGCGCAGGAGAGAACACGGGGGCTGCTGGAAGCGGTGGTGGCCGTGGCGGAGGATCTGAGCCTCGAATCCGTGTTGGAGCGGGTTGTAAGATCCGCCTGCGATCTCCTCCAAGCACGCTATGGCGCTCTGGGCGTCATCGGCGAGGACAACGCACTCAGTCACTTCATCACCGTCGGCATCGATGACCACCTGGCCAGCCGGATCGGCCCTCTTCCCACCGGCCACGGGGTCCTTGGTCTCCTGATCACTGAGCCCGCGCCGCTGCGGCTCCATGATCTCAGCCAGCATCCCAAAGCGTATGGCTTTCCCCGGCACCATCCTCCAATGAAATCGTTCCTCGGTGTACCGGTCCGGGTCCGGGACACGGTCTTTGGGAACCTCTACCTGACGGAAAAGAACGGCGGCGAGGACTTCACGCCGGAGGACGAGGATCTGGCGATTGCCTTGGCGGCCGCAGCCGGCGTGGCCATTGAGAACGCGCGCCTCTACGAGGACGCCCGTCGCCGGACATCGTGGCTCGAAGCCTGCCTGGACATCACCGGCAGGATGCTTGAGGACGGCCAGCCCGAAAGTGCATCCCTGGACCTGATCGCAAGCAGGGCTTTGCTGGAATCCGAGGCGAAGCTGGCCTTGGTCCTGCTGCCTGCCGCCGAGCGGCCCGGGGGCTACACTGTGGAGGGTTTCGCCGGAATAAACAGCGTCGCACTCAGGGGTCGGGTGCTATCCGTGGATTCCGCGGATGTCGGCGCCGGTACCTTGGACGGGGCAGCCACCACCTTCGATGATCCTTGGAGACTCGTTGACGGCACAGGCGATGGGCAGCCGGGAAAATTGCTCATGGTGGACCTCAGCGCCCAGGGCACCCATCAGGGATTCCTCATACTGGGCCGTTCGCCCGGCACCGGGGCCTTCTCCGCCACCGATATTGATATGGCATCCGTCTACGGCTCACACGTGGCCTTGGCTCTGGCCCTTGACCGTATTCATCGCTTACGTGAGCAGTTGGTGGTCTTTACCGACCGGGACAGGATCGGGCGGGATCTTCATGATCTGGTGATTCAACGGCTCTTCGCCGCAGGACTGAGCATCCAAAGCCTGCGTCGCTTCACTTCCACAGGCTCTGCTGCAGGGCGAATCGATGCCATAACGGACGAGCTCGACACCAGCATCCGCGATCTTCGGAATACTATCTACTCGCTGCGGGCCAATACCCGTGAACGTGAGCTCTTGAGTAGCCGGATCCTGCGGACCATACATGCGGGGGCAAAGGCCCTGCCACATGCACCTCACCTGACACTGACAGGTGCCGTGGACGCCTTGGAAGACGAGGTTGTCGTAGAGCACCTGTTGGCAGTCATTACAGAAAGCCTCAGCAACGCCGTCCGCCATTCGGGGGCAGAAACCATCACCGTTGCCGTGGCAGTGGAAGACGGCGCCCTGATCATGGAGCTGGCCGATGATGGCCGCGGATTCAAGGAGCCCGGGTCCGGCAATGGGCTGGGGAACATGATCCGCCGGGCCGCTGAACTCAATGGTTCATGCACCATCACCAGCACCCCGGGCAAAGGTACCTCGCTGACATGGACCGTTCCGTTGCGGTGAGCGGGTCAACCTGCCTGTCAGCGACCTCGTCCTGAGTCGTCCCCTGGCGTGTGGGCCATGAAAACCGCGGCCTGGGTCCGGCGCTCAAAACCCAGTTTCGCCAACAATGACGAGACATAGTTCTTGACAGTCTTCTCTGCCAGGAGCATCTCCTCGCCAATCTGGCGGTTGGTCATGCCTTGGCCGACGTAGTCCAGGACACGCCGCTCCTGCGGGGTCAGGGACGCTACGCGCGGGTCCAGCCGTTTGGGCTCCGTCAGTCCCTTGATGATCCGAGCCTTGACGGACTCATCGAACAACGATTCGCCGCGGGCTGCCCGTCGTAAGGCGCCCAGGAGATCCGTGCCGCCAATTTCCTTGAGTATGTAACCGGCAGCGCCAGCCAGGACTGCTCCCCGCAGTGCCTGCTCGTCGTCGTAGCTGGTCAGAATCAAACAGTTGAGGCGAGGGTCCACGGAGCGGACGTCCCGGCAAACTTCGATTCCTGTCCCGTCCGGAAGCCGCGCATCCAAGACCGCTACGTCGGGGTGCAGGGCTGGTATCCGGCGTGTCGCCTCCTCGGCAGACCCGGACATGCCAACCACCTCGAACCCTTCGCTTTCCAGCAACTCCTGCAAACCCCGGCGTACCAATTCGTGGTCGTCGAGTATGAAGACGCGGATGGGCTGCGCCCTACTGATGGGCTGAGCCGTGATGTCCTGGCCGGATTCCTCTATGCGATTCATGATTATCCTCTCCGGCGGGGGGCACCGCACATGCCGATCTTTCAACACCTCCAAATTGTTGCCGACCTCCTCGCCGGGTCACAAGGGCCCAAGGACCCTGCCGCCTCGTGACTTTCGGCCCTGTTGTGCCATGTGGTTTGAACGGACGCTGGGAATACGGGAGACCGGAAGCCGTCCTGCAGAGGCAGGCGGTGTTTCCAGACAATGAAGGAGCAAGAACACCATGAAGAAATGGACGCGATGGCAGGACTGGACCGTTGTCGCAGCCGGCGCCTATGCGGCCCTCTCAGTGCTGTGGACCAGTCAAATGGGGTCCTCGACGGCGGTAATGGTCACGCTGGGCATACTCCTTGTCATCGGCGGGGTCGTTAACCTTGCCATGCCGGGGATGCCTGCCGCGGAATGGGCACAAGCCATTATTGCCGTGGCCCTGCTGCTGGCGCCGTGGGTAGCCGGCTTCACTTCTGCCACGGGCGCGGCCTGGAGCGCGTGGATTGCCGGCGCCGTTGCGTTGGTAGTTACCGCATTGGCAATAAAACCCAGTACCCAGGAATACCGGCATCACCACGTCATGCCGTCGTCCTAGCAAGGACAAATATCTGGCGCCGGAGCATCGCCCGGCGCCAGATGCTTCCCCGAATCCCCCTGCAAAAAACTGCCGGCCAACGTTGATAGGTCCCCATGCATAACAAGCACGTCCCCAGACTCCGCTTTCTCGGCGCAACGGATACGGTCACAGGTTCGCGGTATCTCCTTGAATTCCAAGGCTCGCGGGTACTCGTTGACTGCGGGCTCTTCCAAGGTTATAAGCGGCTTCGGGAACGCAATCGCAGGCCCTTCCCGGTTACGCCTTCCTCCATTGACGCCATACTTCTGACCCATGCCCATTTGGACCACACGGGTTACGTCCCGGTCTTGGTCCGGGATGGTTTTCGCGGGCCCGTCTACGCGACGCATGGAACCAACCAGCTTTGCAAACTGCTGCTGCCTGACAGCGGCCATCTGCAGGAAGAGGAAGCCCGCTACGCAAGCCAAACGGGCTCCTCAGTCCACGTGCCTGCCCTTCCGCTCTACACCGCCGCGGACGCCGTCACATCACTTAACAGCTTCAGGCCAGTGCATTTCGATGCCACCGTCGACCTAGGCCACGGAGTTGAGGCCACTTTTGTCCCGGCAGGCCACATCCTGGGGGCGGCCCAAATCCATGTCCGAGTGGGCGGGCACTCCGTCCATTTCACTGGTGACCTGGGCAGGACGGACGATCCCTTCATGTACCCGCCGCGCGAACTTGGTGCTGTTGACATCCTGGTCACCGAGTCCACGTACGGCAACCGTGCACATCCCTTGGGCAGCTCTGAAAATGAACTCGGAGAAGTAGTCAACCGTGTCATCAAACGTGGAGGGGTAATCCTCATCGCGGCGTTCGCAGTGGGACGTGCCGAAACATTGATGCTGCAGTTGGCCCGTCTTCGCCGTAATGGACGCATCCCGGACGTACCGGTTTACCTCAACAGTCCCATGGCCATCGACGCCTCTTACATGTACCAGCAGCATCCGGAGGAGCATCGCTTGCGTCCTGAGGAATTCAAAAACATGTACCAGCTCGCCACCATGACCAGAAGCGCGGATGACTCAAAGCTCCTCAACCTCCGTGGGGGGCCGATGATCATCATCTCAGCCAGCGGAATGTTGACCGGCGGGAGGATCCTGCACCACATAGAGGCGTATGGCTCCGATCCAAAGAACGCCCTGGTGCTGAGTGGTTACCAAGCCGCCGGAACCCGCGGTGCGGCGCTTGCGGGCGGTGCACGTGAGCTCAGGGTCTATGGACACGACGTTCCGATACGCGCCGAAGTGATCCAACTCGAGGGTTTCAGTGCACATGCCGACGCCGACGCCATCATCCGGTGGATGCGTTCGGCTCCGCAGGCGCCAAGGATGACCTACGTCACGCACGGTGAACCGGAAGCCTCAGACGCGTTGCGTCTTCGAATCAAGCGTGAATTGGGTTGGAAAGCACGGGTTCCGGAATATCTGGAGGCCATCTCAGTCGAGGCGCCGGAATAGCCGGGGGCCAACCCGGGACAGGAGAGGCCCCAGTGTCCGCCCGGACTGGGCCTAGTAGGACTTCCGGCCCTAACTCCCAGGAAAAGGAAGGCAGAAACTGGACTCACAAAGCCCCGGCCTCACCCTTCCGGGGAAACATCCAAGAAGAACGGGACCAGCCATGAAGGAAGCAATTGTCGTTGGTGTCAGCGACTCCCCCAGTAGCGACGCTGCCACGCGGTGGGCCATGCAGAGGGCGGCCGCCCTGAAATTGCCGGTCCAGCTTGTTCACGCAGTGGATGACCGCTGGGCATATGACGCCGTTGGGTACAACGAATGGATCCGGGAATCCGGTGACAAATTCCTTGTAACGGCCAAGGACCGGGCCAGCAAACTTGAGCCGACTGTCGAAATAAGCACCGATTTGGTGTCAGGAGGGGCCGGATACGCGCTGCGTAAGAAGTCAAAGAAGGCCTCGATGGTGGTTATCGGGTCCGGGCACAGCTGGGTTGGGGGGTCCCTCACTGACCGTGCGCTGCAGGTTGCCGCCGTGGCCCACTGCCCCGTGGCAGTTATAGGAGAGCACGATCTGGCGAACCGGCACGGCGTCCTCGTCGGCGTGGACGGCTCGGAAGAGTCCACGCAAGCCGTTGCGTTTGCCGCAGCCGAGGCAGATCGGGAAGGGCAGGAACTTACCGTGCTCCACGCCTTCCGGCTGCCCGAGCCGGTGGTTAGCCGCGGCATGCCCCCAGGAAACTTCTCAGAAATCGTCGCCGAGGAAGAACGCGTGGTGTTGGCCGAAACGGTTGCAGGACTTGCCGACACCTACCCAGACCTCATTGTGCATCAGGTTCTGGAGACCCACATGGGACCGGCCGAGGCACTTATCGCCGCCGCCGCTACTGCACGCTTGCTGGTTGTCGGCAGCAAGGGGCATGGCGGTTTCAAGCGTCTTCTGTTGGGATCCACGGCACACTCAGTTCTCAGCAAGCTGCCGTGCCCGACCATCATCACCCGCGTCCATACGGTGAAGCACTCCGAGTAGCCTGAGCGCTGTAGCTTGAACGGGCCCTGGATCCAAACGTTCCGGGGCCCTTCAGGTGTTCGGGGGACCTTCAGGTTCAGGATCCTTCGCTGCCACGACCAGCCTTCTGTTATGGCTTGGTGTGCCTGACGACAATCACCGGGCAGCCGGCGTGGTGGAGCACGGCATGGGCAGTCGAACCAATACTGCCTTTAACGAGGCCGAGACCGGAACTCCCCACAACGACAACCTGTGCATCACTTGCCGCGCTCAAGAGTGTTCCTGCGACGGATGTTCCAGTCAGCAGGACATCCGCCACCTCCAGCCCAGGCGACGTGTTGCGTACGGTACGTAATGCGGAGTCGAGCATTTCCCGGGCGCCAGGGCCCTCAGCCGGGTCATGGCCGTCGTGCTTTCTGCGAACGTGCACAACCCTTAGGCTCGCTTGGGCTTGGGATGCGAAGGACGCTGCATACCTGAGCGTCGCCTCCCAGTCTTCCCCGTCGATTCCGACAACGACGGGTCCGCCGGGACGCTCCACGGGCCCGATGACGGCCACGGGACAGGCCGCCGTGGCGGCCAGCTCGAGGCTGACCGATCCAACCAGCAGGCCCAGGAATCCGCCAATGCCGCGCGTACCCACAACCAGGAGGGAAGCGTGTGAGGCCAATTTGCGCAGGTTCTCTGCCGGCCAGCCATACACCAGGCTTGTTGTGACCTCAACGTCAGCCGACACCTCATGAACGCGGGCTACTCCTTCGGAAACGACCGACTCGGCGGCGTGGCGCAGGCCGCTTTCGGCGATTCCAGGCACAGGTTCCAGGTTGTGGGTTATAACTGGCCAGAGCGAGCAATGCACCACTTGCAGCGGGCATTTTCTCTTGTTGGCCAGCCGGGCAGCCCACTGCACGGCCCTGTCTGCCTCGTGTGAACCGTCGTAGCCAACGACGATCAGCTCGTTGTCATTCATGGTCGATTCCTCGTTCCGCCACGCATGGCCCATGGGTGCTGTCAGGCCAAGTAGACGTGCCGGCCTGTCATCTCGACGACCTGAATACGGACGAAGAGGTCACGTCCACCGCCTGCCCAAGGCTCGGCCATGGCCTTGCCCCAGAGCTCGGTCAACAGCTCAGGCTCTACGACATGGGAAGACGGACCACTGGCGAGCACAGACCAGCCTTCACTCCTGTCCATCCGGAAGTCGTCAACCTGGAACGATACCTGCATCCGTGCAAATGGCTCGCCGATAAGCCCTTCGGCAGCTGTACGAAAGTAGATATTTTTCCTGTGGATCAAGTGGTTAACAGGAAGGATCATCACCCTCCCGTGATGCACGAATCCAACCCTGCCGGTAGTCTGCGAACGGAGCAATTCCCAGCACTGGTCTTTGCTTAGGTCTTCGCTGACATGCCGTGCTCCATCGATCCGGCCAGGCTCAGTGTTTGGCAGTGTCATCTTCATCTCCTCCATTGGGCGGGTGCGTTCACCCGTCGTCTACTGCGAGCCTAGGAAGCCCTGGGCATCGGGACGTAGGGCCAAAAGACCCCGGAACACTTCTACTGGATCCTGCCGTTGTCCGCCGTCGAATCCCTCTCAGGCTCATGCACAACGAGAACCGGACAATGGGCGTGTGCGACGCATGCTGAGCTGACCGATCCCACCAGCAGCCCACCGAACCCACCATGTCCGCGCCGTCCAACAACGATCAGATCCGCGTCGCGGCTTGCCTCGATCAGCCCCTGCCGGGGATGACTGCGGACCAGGCGGGAAACGACGTTGTCCGGAATGGCAGGACCGAATGCTTTTTCCACGGATTGCTTGAGGATCTCCCCCGCGGCTTCCTCGAAGCCGGTGATTCCCATGGCTACGTAGCCGTCATAAACACGGGGATACTCCCAGAACGCCGTCGCAACCACCTCAGAGCCCAAGGGCAAAGCCAGGCGTTGGGCTTCCCTGAGGGCAGCGATTGATGCATCCGAGCCGTCGACTCCTACGATGATGGAGCCTGCGGAACCTGAACTGTTCATAACCGTCCTCCCACCGAGCAAAGCATTTGTCCTGCCAGATTGCCGTGAAAGACCGACGGCGACCAGAGTCTTAGGTCACAACGCCACTTACGGGGCGTCCTTGGATTCGTCCGAGCGGAGTTGCTCAATGGTCTGCCGGAGCGTTCGGATGGTGTAGTCCAGTTCCGACGTCACGTCCTCCATACGCTCCAGCGCTGCAGGATCCTCCATAAAGCGCCGAAGGTTCTGAATCCCCAGTCCAGCGGCAAAGAGGCGTTGGATCACGAGGTCGTGCAGATCCCGGGCGATTCGTTCGCGGTCCGTCAGCAGGAGTGCTTGCTCGCGAAGTGCGCTGACCCGCGCAAGGTCCAGGGCGAGACCGACCCTGCTGCCAAACAAGGCGCTCGATTCGACGTCTGAGCGCGTGTAAAGGGGGCCACCTACAGCACGCGCCAGCAGCAGGACTCCGTTCCCAGTCCCGCGGTGTCCCAGGGCGGAGACCAGTACGGTTCCCAGCTTTTCCGACACGCTGGCCCCGAACACCGTCGCCGCGTCCCGCACCAGCTCGGATTCTCCCGTTTCCAGCACCGATGCCACGACGTCAGTGCCTGGAAGTTCCTGGCCCGAGTACAACCCCTGCACCCCGACGGCCGAGCGGCAGCGCAGTACTCCACCAGGGGTCGGTACGGCAACGACCCCCAGAATGGAGTCAGAGGCCCGCAGGGCAGCTTCAGCAACGCGGTCAAGGTTGCCGGAGCCACCGTCGGACTGATTGGCAATCAGGCGCCCGCCCAGCTCCATTCCGGCTTCCAACCACCGCTGCCGGCGACGACTCTCATCGAAAAGGCGGGCATTCTGGATGGCAACACCGGCTGCCGCTGCAAGAGCGATGGCAAGTTCCTGGTCGGCCGCGTTGAAGTCCTGGCCATTGCTCTTTTCCGTGAGATACAAATTGCCAAAAACGACGTCCCTGACCCGGATCGGAACGCCAAGGAAGGTCTTCATGGGCGGGTGGTTTTCAGGGAATCCCACGGCCATTGGATGATGGCGCAGGTCGTGGAGCCGCAGAGGCGTCGGCTCCCGGATGAGATGCCCCAATACCCCATGGCCAGTCGGGAGATCGCCAATGGATCTGATGCCGTCATCGTCGATACCTACTGTGATGAAGTGGCTGAGACGCTGGTCTTCGCCGATCACCCCCAGCGCTCCGTATTTTGCGTCCAGCAGCACGCAGGCTGATTTGACGACGCGATCAAGGACGGCTTCCAGGCTAAGATCCTCGGCAATTGACACGACTGCCGCGAGCAAACCGTTCATCTGTTCCTGGGCGTGCAGCAATTCGTCTGCACGCTCCACGAATTCGCGGAGAAGCGTGTCCACACGCCCTTTCGCCGGGGAGCTCAAGGTATGTTCATCGCCCATGGGTGCCGGACTCCCTTACGTCGGTCCAGGAGTGTCTTTTGGTTGAGTCTAGGGGAATTCGCGGAATACAGACATACGTCCCGGCAACTTCCGGAGTGAGCCCTTGGACAAGGCCATTCTTCCGCCGATGTCGGGACACTTTCTCTGCGCATTGGGCCGCGGTAGCCTAAGAAGGTCGCATAACTTGACTCACCGATCCGCTATTAGGGGCGACAGCAAACATTCCGTTTGCGCCGGAAAAGGGGGCTGGCGCCGACAATCCAGGCCGGGATGTCCGTTACCGGCCGGATATCTGAAAGCTGGCCATCATGCCGGGGCATTTTGAGATTTTCACTGATCATCGTTTTCAACTTCGTTACCGGCTTATCGCGGCAGGCGGAGAAATCCTGCTCGAGTCGGGACCCTACGCCGAAAAACGCGCCATCGCCGCGGCAATTGCGGACGTCCGCGAATGCGTCGAGCACGGGCTCATAGAGGACCGCAGCGCCAATGCCAGATCAACTACCCCTTCACATCATGCCCAATACCCGGAAGTGAGGTACGGCCAGGCACTTGGCGGGCAGGTAATGACCCTCAATAAACCTCCAGTAACAGCGGAGGCTACCAGTGCGGCACAGCCCGTACTGGACCTGCAGGAAGAGGACATTGGCGAACTCCTCGGCCAGCTTGTCCGTCAGGCCGATGCTGTCATCGCTCGCCGCCCTGGGGTTGAGTGCGGCATTACGCTGCGCCGACCAAGCGGATCCCTTACAAGCGCGTGCACTGGCGCATTGGCCACAACCCTGGTTGATCTGCAGAACAGATTCCACGAAGGGCCGGCACTGGGGGCAATCGCCGACTCGCACACGGTGGTCCTTGGGGACCTCGCCCAGGATGGGCGCTGGCCCCGGTTCAGCCGAACCGCTTTGGCCCAGGGGATCAGATCAGCCGTTTCCGTACCGCTGTGGGCCGAAGATCAGGGAAATGCGGTGCTCAGCGTATGCGCCAACCGTACGGCTGCGTTCTCGGAGGATGAGATTAGCGCAATGGAAAGGTTCGCACTGGATGCCGCCAGGCGCCTTCGCCCAGCCCTACGGATTGCCGACTTGGCTGAAACACTCCAGAATCTCTATGCGGCCATCGCCAACAGAACACCAATTGACCTCGCTGTTGGCATTGTCATGGCGCAGAACCAATGCAACCAAACCGCCGCTGTGGGCCTGCTCCGCCGTGCATCAACCTCACGCAACGTCAAAATGCGGGACCTCGCGCAGTCCATTATTGCTGCCGTCCCGGGGCAGGACGCCGTTTCCGTTCACTTCGAACCCTAGACGAGCCGGGCTCCTTACCATTCGGGGCAGCAACGGTGTTCGTCCACAAAGAATCACAGGCTACCTGGGACAAGTTGAAAACCGCCGCCCTGTGACTTTCGACCCTATGCCAGCCAAACCGTGTCCGGAACCCTTGTACTTCACTGGACAGCGTGGAGGAACCATGCATCGTACGAGGTATGCCAACCACTGCAGTGAGGTTTGCCGACAGTGACCAATCCGTACGGTCCGCCGGCGGGCCTTTCTGCTCAAGAAGTCTCACAGCGGGTCCGCGACGGGATGGTCAATGTCACGCCCATACCAACCAGCCGAAGCTTGCCGGCTATTATCCGTGCCAACGTCCTTACGCTTTTCAACGGCATCGTCCTGTCGGGTTTTTCGCTGTTGCTCTTCCTCGGTCAGTGGCAGGACGCGTTGTTCGGGTTGGCGGCCATTGGGAACGCCCTTATTGGCGTGATCCAGGAATACCGCGCCAAGCGATCACTCGATCGCCTGACCATCATCCACGCGGCGACGGCCCGCGTCGTCCGCGATGGACATGACCACGAGATTCCCGCAACCGGACTGGTGATGGATGACTTGCTGCTGCTTGGTGCCGGCGATCAATTGCCAGCGGACGCGGTTGTCACCGGGGAGGGTTCCCTGGACGTGGACGAGTCATTGCTGACAGGCGAGTCGGCACCTGTCCCCAAGCACAGTGGGGACGTGCTGTTGGCTGGGTCCTTGATTTTTGCCGGTGCCGGCGCGGCCCAGGTCATCAGGGTTGGCCAGGAAACATTTGCCAACCGGCTGACCGCTGATGTCAAGCGCTTTTCCCTTGTGACGTCCGAAATACGAGGGGGAATCGACAAGGTGCTGGGGGTCCTGGCCTGGATCGTCCTGCCCGTGACGTTGCTGGTGCTGAATTCGCAGTTTGTCCGGCAGGACGGCTGGGCGGCAGCAGTGGCTTCCGGGGCGTGGAAGCAGAACGCTGTTTCCACCGTGGCAAGTACCATAGCCATGATTCCCCTCGGCCTGGTGCTCCTGACCAGCGTAGCTTTCGCCGTTGGAGCCGTTCGCCTGGCACGGCAGAAAGTCCTCGTCCAGGAGCTGGCAGCTGTCGAAGTGCTCGCCCGTGTGGACGTCCTGTGCTTGGACAAGACAGGAACGCTCACGGATGGACAGATGGCCTTCGACGCCGTCCACCACCTCCGGGACGACGTTCAGGATGGCTGGAGCGAGGCCTTGGAATGGTTCGGTGCCAACCAACCGGCCAACGCCACCTCGCGGTCCGTCGGGGACGCCTTTCCACTGAAATGGGAGCCTCACGCCTTGGCTTCAGTGCCTTTCGATTCAGCGCGCAAGTGGAGCTCGGTGACGCTCGGCAATCTCCAGGGCGGCTCCTGCACATGGGTACTCGGTGCCCCGGAAGTGGTCCTGGCGGGAGGCTCTTCTGGCTGCAGATCTGCGCGGGAGCGGGCGCAACGGCTGATAGCGTCAGGTTTCCGGACCATGGCGTTGTCCCGCTCCAGCCTGGCCACTGATGGGTCCGAAGTTCCCTTGCCCCCTGATTGTGAACCGGTATTGCTACTGACATTCCGTGAAAGTATCAGGCGGGACGCGCCCCGGACGTTGGCATACTTCCGTGAGGAGGGAGTGGCCATAAAGATCCTTTCCGGCGATGATCCCCGCACGGTTGGCCTGCTGGCCGGCAAGCTGGGCTTGGAAGACACGAATGCAATTGACGCCGGCACATTGCCTGAAGATCCCGCCATGTTGGAACGGCTTGTGGAAGGGCACTCGGTGTTCGGACGCGTCTCCCCGAAACAAAAGAAGGAGCTGGTGCTCGCACTGCAGCGTCGGGGCCACACAATTGCGATGACCGGAGACGGAGTCAATGACACTTTGGCGCTCAAAGTGGCAGACCTGGGCATCGCGATGGACTCCGCAGCTCCGGCAACCAAGGCTGTTGCGCGCATCGTCTTGCTCGATGGCCAATTCAGCAGGCTTCCTGCCGTGGTGGCAGAAGGACGGAGGGTCATCAACAATATGGAGCGGGTTTCCATGTTGTTTCTCAGCAAGACGGCGTATGCGGTTGTTATCTCCCTGTTCTGCGGGACGCTGCTGCTGCCTTTTCCCTTCCTGCCACGCCAACTGTCCGCGGTGGATGGACTGACCATCGGGCTGCCCGCATTCTTTCTGGCTTTGCTCCCCAATTCTCAAGGCTATGCCCGCGGATTCCTGCGCCGCTCGCTGTCCTTCGCGATACCCGCTGGGTTGGCCACGGCAGTCGGGATTACCGTGCTCAATTACTACATCGAGGCCACCGGCGGCTTCAGCGTCGACCAGGCCCGCTCCGCATCGACCCTGGCGCTGGCACTCATTGGTTCGTGGATCCTGGCAGTTATCGCGCGTCCGCTCGATGCACGGAAGACGGCTGTCATAGCGGCGATGTATATCGGCACAGTGACTGTCTTCACTTTCCCGCTGCTGAGTGACTTCTTCCGGCTCGACTGGCCCCCGGGGGATCTATTGCCGGTGACGATCGGAGTCGCGGTGGCGTCCAGCGCCGCCGTCGAGATCGCGGGGCGACTCCGCAGGAAAGTGCCCCCCAGCCCCAATAACCGGATCCTGTGACCTTTGGCTCTGGTTTGGGTCCCTGCGGCCTGCAAACCTCGTGGCAATGAATCGCGGAAGGATTTGGCAATGCATGCATGGTGGGTAGAAAATCCTGGACCGATGCCGACTCGGCCCTTGGTGCAGGGGAAACGGGAAGATCCCCGGCCGAAAGCCGGGGAATTGCTGATCCGGGTGAGTGTTTGCGGTGTATGCCGGACAGACCTGCACTTGGCTGAAGGTGATTTGCAGCCGCGCAGCGCCAATGTGGTTCCGGGCCACGAGGCCGTTGGAACTGTGCTCGAAACCGGCTCGAATGAAAGTAGGTTCGCGCCGGGCGACCGCGTGGGCGTGGCATGGCTCGGTGGCACCTGCGGAACGTGCACCTTCTGCCGACGGGGCAAGGAAAACCTGTGCTTGACACCAACTTTCACCGGATGGGACCGCGACGGCGGATTCGCGGAACTCATGACGGCCCAGGAGGATTTTGCCTACGCTGTCCCGGCCAGCTTCACGGACGAACACGCCGCTCCGCTCCTCTGCTCGGGAATCATCGGCTATCGCGCACTGAAAAGGTCTTCCCTACCGCCGGGAGGGCGCCTGGGCATCTACGGCTTCGGGGGCTCTGCACACCTCACGGCGCAGATTGCGATGCATCAGGGTGCCTCGGTTTACGTCATGACGCGTTCAGCTGAAGCCCGGGCGCTGGCCCGCACCCTTGGCGCCGAGTACGTGGGCGGCGCCTCGGACGTTCCTCCGGTCAAACTCGATTCAGCCATTCTTTTCGCACCGGCAGGAGAACTGGTGCCCTACGCGTTGAGGTCGCTGGACCGCGGCGGAACCCTGGCGATTGCCGGCATACACCTGTCGGACATTCCATCACTCAAGTACACCGACGACCTGTTCTACGAACGTCAGGTCCGGAGCGTAACCGCGAACACACGCACGGACGGGGAGGAACTCTTGGCCCTCGCGGCGGACATGGCATTGACACCGACCACAACGTCGTACGACTTCGAGCGGGCAGACCAGGCCCTGGACGATCTGGCTAACGACCGCATCACCGGAGCGGCCGTGCTCCGCGTCCATTGACCACGCGAACCCTGACAACCGGTTGGCTGTGTTTACGGAGGACTTTCGACTCTGGATGCCCGTTCCCGGCTGAACAAGGCTATAAGTGCGGGGGGACCAGTCCCCACGTTGATTGGATCAGGTTGATTCGACCAGATTGATTGGACCAGATTGATTGGACAAGGAGGAAGACATGACGGACTTGATGAAATGGTTTGACTCGCGTCGCTCGCCTATTGAGCTGATCGAGAGGCTCTTCGATGGAGACACCGGCACGGGCGCGATCAGGGTTGAGGAAGTGGTTGAAGGCAACACCTTGGTAGTCCGGGCAGAGCTCCCCGGTATCGATCCCGAAAAGGACGCCGCAATCACTGTCTCTGATGGCGCATTGACGATAAAGGCCGAAAGGCAGGAGAAGAAGGAGCAAAAGGACAAGGACAGCTATCGCTCAGAGTTCCGGTACGGGTCGTTCTTCCGGCGCGTCCCCCTGCCGGATGGTGTGAAGGAAAGCGATGTGACGGCGTCGTACAAAGACGGGGTCCTTGAGGTACGGGCTCCCATCCCGGAGCAGGTGCCAGCAACCTCCACTTCAAGAATCCCCATCACCAGGGAGTAGTCGTTTGGCCCGGTCTGGCCGGGCCAAGCCTTTGTCCAGGGCCCTGCTGCTCCTGTGCCCTGCTGTGGGGCGGGCGGGGGTACCCTTTCCTTAACCGAAGAGCTCCTCAGCTTCCAAATACAGGGATTCCGGCACTGTTTTGATGGTTTCCAGGGCTTCGTCCAGGCCCACGGTAATAATGTCCGTTCCCCGCAGGGACACCATGGTCCCCCATTCTGCCGCTGCCGCTGCCCGGACGGCGGCCATCCCCAACCGCGTTGCCAGTACCCGATCAAAAGCAGTGGGCTCGCCACCGCGTTGAATATGGCCAAGAACGGTTGCCCGGGTCTCGATTCCCGTAAGGTCCTGCAGTTGCTGTTCCAACAGCATCGAGATACCTCCGAGGCGGGGGCGGCCGAATGTGTCCAGTCCACGCGGCGAGTACGGAGCGTCCTGGCCCGCAGGCACAAACGCCTCGGCGACAACCACCAGGGGCGCACGGCCGCGGTCATTTGCCGAATTGACCCATGCCGCAACTTGGTTCAAAGTCACTCGATGCTCGGGAATCAAAATGGCGTGTGCACCTGTGGCGATTCCCGCATGCAGCGCGATCCAACCGGTGTTGCGTCCCATCACCTCAGCAATCATGCACCGATGATGCGACTCACCCGTAGTCCGTAGCCGGTCGATCGCTTCCGTGGCGGTCTGTACTGCGGTATCGAACCCAAAAGTGAAGTCGGTAGCGCCCAGGTCATTGTCGATGGTTTTCGGCACCCCGATGACCTTGATCCCCGTATCCGACAGGATCCTGGCAGCAGCGAGCGTGCCCTCTCCCCCTATCGCAATCAAGCCATCCAGGCCGTGGCGGCGCAACGAGTCGGATACAGGTGCGGGGCCGCCGTCCTCCTTCAAAGGATTGGTCCGTGACGTGCCCAGGATTGTTCCACCGAGCCGGGAGATTCCCCGAACGGCCCGACGAGGCAAAGGGAGGACGTCATCGTCCAAGACGCCTCGCCAGCCGTCGCGAAATCCAATGAATTCGTACCCGTGCGTCAGGGCTCCGCCCAGCACCGCCCCTCTGATGACAGCGTTCAAGCCCGGGCAGTCGCCACCGCTTGTCAGGATGCCCAGTCGCTTCATCGATGTTCGCTTTGGCGCGTTGGTTGCATCCGGAAGCTTCGGGTGTCTCCACATGCGAGCATCACGGTTTGCCCGTGGACCTTGACCCTGACCGGTTGGGCGCCGCCGGCGGCAGAGGAAATTCGGATGCGTCCATCTTTAAGTTGGATGTCCATCAAGTGTCCCCGATAGGTCACATGGAAGGAGACCGCTCGAAGGCCGTGGGGCATGTTCGGCGTAAACGACAACCCCGTCCGGTCCAGCCGCAGGCCAGCGAAGCTTCTTTGGACGACATCGATGGTTCCCGCCATCGCTCCCAGATGTATTCCCGCCTTTGTGGTGCCGTGCTGTGTGTCATCAAGGTCAGCGTCAAGGGCTTCCCTGAAACTGTCCCATGCCCGTTCCGGGTCCAACGCAGCCAATACTGAGGCGTGCGCCACCCTGCTCAAGGTGGAACCATGGGCCGTCCGGGCCAGATAGTACTCAATCGTTCGATCCAATTGTCCCTGCTGCAAGGCGTAGCCCAGACGCTTCAGAAACGAAATAAGCCCTTGGCGTCCCAAGAGGTAGGGCAGCATGAGGACGTCTGCCTGTTTGGCCAGCTTGTATCTGTTGACGTCGTCGCCCTCTGCTTCGAGAATGAGGTCCAGCCGCTCAATGTTGTCGTACTGTTGGCGGTACTTGTCCCAGTCCAGTTCCTCCAATTGGTCATAGCCGGCAAATTGGCTAATGATTCCATCGTTGGTGAAGGGCACAAACATGGCACGGGACACGTGGCTCCAACGGTCAACTTCCTGTTCAGTAATGCCCAGGCGTTCCAGGAGGTCGGCCAGCTCATGACCCGAGAAAGTTTCGGGAATCCCGGCCGCACAGGCGCAGACCCAGGCAGCCATGACGTTCGTGTACGCGTTGTCATCGAGACCTGGGTTCCCGTATCCAGGTAACTGCGTGTGATACTCGTCCGGTCCCATTACGCCGCGGATGTGGTAACGGTGGTCACCGGTATCGTAGTTGGCGACAGCGGCAAAATAGCGGGCAACTTCCACCACCAACTGTGCCCCCTTCCGGGCAAGCCATGCCAGGTCGTTGGTGGCTTCAAAGTACTGCCACGCATTAAAGGCAACAGCAAGCCCCACATGCCTTTGAAGGTGGGAGTGGTCCGGCACCCAACGTCCGGACATCGCGTTGTATAGCCACCGCGGAGTTTCTTCAGTTCCGTCGCTCCCGCTCTGCCACGGAAACCTGGCACCGGGAAGACCGCCGCTGGCCGCGGCCTGCCGCGCCGCAGGGAGCCGCCGCCAACGATAGTCCAACAATGCCCGGGCAACGTCAGGTGTCCTTGAGGTGAGAACGGGAAGTACGAACAGCTCGTCCCAGAAAACGTGGCCACGGTACCCTTCCCCATGCAACCCCCGTGCGGGAACGCCAACATCGAGCTCAGTCGTATGCTGCGTCAGCGTTTGCAGCAAGTGGAACAGGTGCAGGTTCAAGACAAGCTGTACCTGTGCCGGAGCGTCCAATTCCACCTTGAACGGACGGACGGTCCGCTGCCATGCAGACTCATGGGCCCGTAGGAGTTTGTCAAAATCGGTGCCGGCCCTTGCCAGGCATGCGGCGGCCGCTGTGCCAGCCGACGAAATGGGGCGGTCCCGGGACGTCGCAACGGCCACGATCCTCGTCACCATGACTGCTGCCCGATCAGAACAATGGGCTTCGAAAGTCCGGAAGTGGAACGCCCCTTTGCTCCCGGGGGTCCCCTTGGTGCCGGCGACATCAACATGAAGGCCCACGCCAATCCGAACCTGGCTTTGGCTGGTTTCCGCTTCAACCATCAGGGTGTTTCCTTGACCGCGGCCCGCGCCGTCAAAGGTTGTCCGGTCGATCAAGTGTTTCTGGCCCGTCAAAGGTGGTTCCGGAAGGTTTGCGTTGCGTATGCCGGCATTGACACCCACACGGATTCCGATCAAACCACTCCAACCAACGGGCATAATGCGGGTCTTGATGGCGAGCACGTGAGGATCTGCCATGGAGACGAGTCGCGTCTCACTGACTTCCAAACGCCGCCCGTCGGGTGACTCCAGGACGAGCCTCCGCTTAAGGACTGCCTTGTCCATTTGAAGTGTTCTCCGTTCATGGACAACCCGCAGCCCGTCACGGGACCACCATGGACTGCCTTCCAGCCGCAAGTCCATCGGGAGGCAATCGGGACCGTTGACCATGTGTTCTTCGATGGCTGTCTCTTGACCAAGTCCGGCGGAGACACGATTGAATACCCCGGCCAGATACATACCGGCATACCGTGTGCTCCGGTTGGATTCGGCCACGGCGCCGCGGACGCCCATATATCCGTTGCCAAGTGTTGTGAGTGCCTCACGATGCCCTTCGTGGTCCGGATCGGTGCCTTCGAAAATCAGCTGCCAGGGGTCACCCATGACCAGCCCAAGATCAAGTTCGCTGACGTCATTGAGCACGACACTTGCTCCGGCGGCCTCGAGTTGGTTCCGGCTTCCCCTGCGATCGATCCCCACTACCAGGCCGAACCCGCCGCGATGGGCAGACTGCACCCCTGCAACAGAGTCTTCTATGACCACCGCGCGCTTTGGCGGGACGCTCAACCGCCGGGCTGCTTCCAGGAAGACATCGGGCGCAGGTTTGCCGGGAAGGCCCATCGCAGCGGCTGCCGTCCCATCAAGGACTACGGCGAAGGTATCTTCCATGCCGGCCGCCGTGAGTACTGGAGTGGCATTTCTGCTTGAGGTCACCACCGCCGCTGGAACCCCCGCTGCCCTCAACCCCGCCAGGAACTGGACTGTTCCCGGATAGGTTTGGACGCCGTCGTTCCTTAGGCGCGCCAGATAGGCCTTGTTTTTCAGTGCACCCAACCCGAATGCGGTCCATGCACCTGTGTGGTCGCTTGGAAGTCCAAGCGGGATGCGAACACCCCGGGATGCCAGGAGATCCATCAAGCCTTGTTCCCTTGGCTTTCCGTCCAGGAGTGTGAAGTAGTCGTCCGGCGTGAAGGCCCGGTGGTCGGCGTCCGGCGGAAAGCGGGCATCACGAACGATCGCATCGTAGGCGTCTTTCCAAGCCCCTTGATGGACACTTGCCGTGCTGGTCACTACCCCATCCAAATCAAGAATGACAGCGTCATAAGGAGGCCTGGCCGCAGCAGCGGTGGGTGATCCCTTCATATGGCCCTGTCCTGGGCCGGGCGCTGTTCGGCGGCTGCTATCACCGGCAAAGTGCGGAGGAAGGTATCCGGGTTCAATGAGATTGAGTCAATGCCCTCACGAACCAGGAACCCGGCGAAGTCCGGATGGTTACTTGGTCCCTGGCCGCAGAGGCCGATCTTGATGCCCGCATCGTGGGCTTCCCTGATGACTTGGGAAATCATTGTGGTGACGGCGGGATCCCGTTCATCGAAAAGGCCGGCCAACTGTTCCGAATCACGGTCCACACCCAGAACCAACTGGGTAAGGTCATTCGATCCCACTGAAAAGCCATCAAAAAATTGCGCGAACCTTTCTGCCAGGACGACGTTCGAAGGCACCTCGCACATCATGTATATCTTGAGCCCGTTTCTCCCCCGCACCAGTCCGTTGTCAGCCATGACAGCCATGACCGTCTCCGCTTCGTGGATTGTGCGGCAAAAAGGGACCATGACGATGACATTGGTAAAACCAATATCGTCACGGACGCGCTTCAAGGCCCTGCACTCCAGCTCGAAACCTTCCTTGTACTCGTTGCTGTAGTACCTGGAAGCGCCACGGAAGCCCAACATGGGGTTTTCTTCGGGACGCTCAAAGTATTGGCCTCCCATGAGGTGGGCATATTCGTTGCTTTTGAAATCGCTAAGCCGGACTACCACGGGCTTGGGATGGAACGGGGCCGCAATCTTCGCAATTCCAGTGGCCAGAACCGAAACGAAATATTCCTCAGGAGTTTCATAATCGACAGTCAGGTCACGGATCGACGCGGCCTCGGCAGCGTCGGTGACCCGCTCCGGATGCACCAAGGCCATCGGATGGACCCGGATCAAATTGTTAATGATGAATTCCATTCTGGCCAAACCCACGCCAGCTGCCGGCAGCCGCCACCAGCGAAACGCTGCCGACGGGCTGGCGACATTGATCATCACTTCTGTCCGGGTGGCAGGAAGCGTTCCCACATCCACTTCTTCGACGTCAAACTCCAGCAAGCCCTCATAAACCCGGCCTTGCTCACCTTCAGCGCACGACACCGTCACTTGCGAGCCAGGTTTGAGGACTGCCGTCGCGTCACCGGTTCCAACAATTGCGGGGACTCCGAGTTCCCTGCTGACGATGGCAGCGTGGCTGGTGGGGCCACCGTGATCCGTGACAATGCCAGCCGCACACTTCATGACAGGGACCCAATCGGGATCCGTCATCTGTGTGACCAGAATAGAGCCGTCCACGAACGATTCGATATCCCCCGCATCCCGGATGACGCAGACCGGGCCCTGGGTGATCGAGTCGCCTACCGCAGCACCGGTTGCCAGTATCTTGCCAGGGCGCCGCAGGTGGTGCATTCGGAAACTGGACGCCGATCGTTGGGCCTGCACAGTTTCCGGACGCGCCTGGACCATGAACAGCTCGCCGGTGATGCCGTCCTTGGCCCATTCCATATCCATGGGACGGCCGTAGTGCTCTTCCACGGCAACAGCCCACCGCGCCAGCTGCAGTACCTCCGGATCCGTCAGAACCAACGATCGCTGCTCCCGCTCGCTCGTGTCTACGAGCCGGGTCCTGGCGGTACCACCCTGGTTGTAGACCATCTTCCGTTCCTTGGCTCCGACATCCCTTTGGATCACTGGTGCCAGCGCCGGGTCGCCCAGGAGCGGCTTAAACACCTGGTACTTGTCAGGGTTGATGGTTCCTTGAACAACCGTCTCCCCCAGACCCCAGGCTGCGCTGATCAGGACGCTCCGTGGAAAACCGGACTCTGTGTCAATGGAGAACATGACCCCGGACGCCCCGACGTCGGAGCGGACCATTCGCTGCACGCCTACGGAAAGCGCTACGTCGAGGTGCCCAAAGCCCTTGATCTCCCTGTAGCTGATGGCCCGATCAGTGAACAGGGAGGCGTAGCACTGCTTGCATGCCTGAAGGACGCCACGCTCCCCGGAAATGTTGAGATAGGTTTCCTGCTGGCCGGCAAAGCTCGCATCCGGCAAATCCTCTGCCGTGGCGCTGCTCCGAACGGCCACCGCGAGTTTTTCCTGCCCTGCGCGTTCGCACAGCATGCTGTAACTCTGCTGAACGCTTCGGGCGAAGTCCGGCGGGAATTCGGCTGACAGGAATGCTTCCCTGATAGCGCTTCCCGCCTGTCGCAAGGATGAGCGCCCGGAACGGTAACCGTCCAAAGAGTCACTGATCACCGATTCCAGGCCATTCGCGGAAAGGAAATGGCGGTAGGCGTCAGCAGTGGTGGCAAATCCATCAGGTACCTTCACTCCCGCCGATCGAAGGGACCTCGTCAGCTCACCTAATGAGGCGTTCTTGCCCCCGACGGAGGGGATGTCCTGGATGCCTGAATCTTCAAACCACAAGACGTGGGCGCTGTTCAACGAAGCTTCACGTACTGAATCCATGCCTTGATTCTGGACGCCGGGCTACTGCATGGGGAGGGTCTTTGGTCCTCTGGCCCGCTGTGACTTTTGGCCCTGTTTCGCCACCTGACAGCCGCCCATGCTGGACAAGAGAGCAGGAGGTAAAAACCATGGAACTATCCAACTTCGAGAGGCTGGAACTGGACAAGATCGCGCGGGGTCTCGAAGAAGAGGACCCCAGGCTGGCCGCCCTCATGAGCATGGAAGACCTGGGACGAATCCGCTGGAAGCATGCCGTCCGGGGAGTCCTTGTTGGCCTGTCAGGACTGGGTTTGCTGCTGGCTGGCGTCGCGCTGGGTGAACCAGTACTCGGAATAACTGGCTTCATGGTGATGGGCGGTGGCACCTACTGGGCAACTCTCTTCATGGATGCCCGTCCCTCCCGCAGGAAGGCCGCAGCCTCCAGGCTCGAGTACTACGGAAAAGACGAGGAAACACCATGAAGGCGGTTATTGTTTACGACTCCGCTTACGGAAACACCAAGGCAATCGCGGAGGCTGTGGCCTCTGGTCTGGGATCAGCGAATGCCAGGACAGTGCCGGCAGCACAGTTCCGGCGTGGGGATGTGTCGGCTGGCGACTTGTTGGTAGTGGGTAGCCCCATCAACGGCTGGCGGCCTACACCCAAGACCATGCAAGCCTTAACCGATGTTGGGACTCAGGGACTTTCCGGAATCCTTGCCGCTGCCTTTGACACCCGGGTCAAGTTATTCATCCACGGCGATGCGGCCAAGAAGATCTCCCATCAACTGAAAAAGGCAGGTGCAACTCTCGTGAGCAAGCCCATGCCCTTCTACGTGGGGGGCACGGAAGGTCCACTCCTGGCCGGTGAGACCGAGCGGGCGCGTACTTGGGGCGGGGAGCTCCTAACGCTAATGAAGACCAAAGCAACCAAGAGGAGTGCCTGATGGCTGGACGTTTGGATCCCAGCAAGATCATCGTGGGCGTCGACGGCTCCCAAGCGTCAGTGGAAGCGTTGCGCCAAGGCCAACATTTGGCAACGGCCCTCAACGCGCCTATGGAAGCGTGGGCCTGTTGGGAACTTCCCCTCGGATACGAGGCCTACCTGGCGATGGGCATCGACGGGTTCGCCCATGAAGCCGAGAAGCATTTGGAAGACGCCCTCGTGGAGGCTTTCGGGGCCGACCTGCCAAAGAACGTCAGCCGGCGACTTGTCCAAGGCTCGGCCCGGGCCGCCCTGGTAGAGGGCAGCAAGCATGCAGCACTCGTCGTCGTCGGCCGCCGCGGACACGGCGGCTTTGGTGGCCTCCTTCTCGGCTCAGTGAGTTCCGCAGTCGTCGCGCACGCCCACTGCCCCGTCGTCGTCGTGCATTCTCCCGAAAACGCTACCTGAGATGGAACCGGACCAGAAGACGCGGCTTCCAGCCAAAAAAGCTCCTCTCCCGGAGTCAGCAAGCCCACGTGCTGTGATCGAATGCACGGGCTTGACCAAAGCATTCGGACGCAAAATTGCCCTCGATGCGGTCAACCTCAGCGTGCCCGAAGGGTCGATCTTCGGTTTCCTGGGCCCCAACGGTGCAGGAAAGACCACTCTGCTCCGCATCATGACGGGCCTGTCCCGCGCTACGTCCGGCGGCCTACGCATACTCGGCATGGATGTCGCCTCGGAAGCCCCCCAGGTCCGTCGCGAGGTTGGCTATCTCCCTGATGTTCCGGCCTTCTACGGCTGGATGACCGCTTCCCAAACCCTGCAGCTCGCTGGCGGGCTACGTGGGCTCAAGGGCGGACCTCTGGCCGATCGGGTCCAGGAGTTGCTGGGCTTCATGAGATTGGACGGAAACAACCAGGCAATCGGGAAGTACTCCCGGGGAATGCGTCAACGCCTGGGCGTGGCACAGGCCCTCATCAACGCGCCCAAACTACTTTTGCTGGACGAACCCACCAGCGCGCTGGATCCCGGCGGCCGGAGGGAACTCCTGGATTTCATCGGTGGCCTGCGGGGGCAGACTACTGTGTTTTTCTCAACGCATATCCTCAGCGACGTGGAGCGCGTTTGTGACTCAGTGGCCATCCTTAACAAGGGCAGGGTCCTCTCCCAATCCTCGATGGAAGAACTCCGGTCCAGGCACGGACAACAGACAATCGCAGTGGAGGTCAGTACGGGCGCCGAGAGGCTCGCCCAAGCAATCGCCGGAAGGAACTGGAGCACATCGGTGCATCCCGGTCCTCGGGGCGAAATCCTGGCGCGGGTATCGGATGTGGCTGCCGCCCAGCACGAGATTCCCACCATGGTCAGTGACCAGGGCACGGGCCTGGTGCGTTTGGAAAGCACCGAGATCAGTCTGGAAGACATCTTCCTCGAACTCGTTGGAGACCCGGTGCCGTGAACAGCTTTTCAGTCCTCGCCCGCAAGGAAGCCCAGGAGATAGTCCATACGTGGCGCATATGGGTGCTTCCTGCGATGGTGGTCTTCTTTGCCGTCACCGGCCCGCCGCTTGCCCGGATAACTCCTGAACTCCTGGGATCACTCACCGCCGGGTCCCAAGGGTCGATCACCCTGCCCCCGGCAACGTTTGCCGACGCGTACGGGCAGTGGATCAAGAATCTGTCCCAGATCATCCTGTTCGCCATCATCATCATGTACGGCGGAATGGTCTCCACCGAGGTCCGCGAAGGCACTGCGGCATTCGTACTCTCCAAGCCTGTGCGGCGAAGCACGTTCATCACCGCCAAAGCAGCGGCCCACGGGCTCTTCCTCACCGTCGCGATTAGCTTTGGCACCCTGGCAACGTGGCTGGTCACGCTACTTGTCTTTGGCGACGCACCCGCCGGCCGGCTTTGGGGTCCGGCGATTCTGCTCCTCCTCTTCGCCCTCCTGATCCTCGCCTTCATGGAACTCTTTTCGGTCCTGATTCCGGCCCCGGCAGGCGCCGCCGGGGCTGGCCTTGGCCTGTACGCCCTGTTGGCAGTGGGCGGAGCATGGGATCCGTTGGCGAGCTATTCCCCGGCGGGTGTCCCCGGGCTGGCTGCCGCCATAACAGCGAACCAAGCACATCCTTCGCCGGTTTGGCCTGTGGTTACGGGGCTTGTTGCCGCAGTGGCCGCCGTCGTGTTGGCAACGTTGGCTTTTAAGAGGAAAGAACTGTAGCCATGCCAAAACCAGCGTCAATCGCAATGCTCGTCGTCGGGATCATTCTGTCAATCTTCGGATTCGCGCTCACTACGGGAGGGGCAGCGGCCGGTCTACTGGCCTCGGGCCAGGGCGATGAAGGCTACTTCACTTCCCGTACGGAACGCTACACCGTGGCATCGTACGCGTTGGTCTCTCCACAACTGGATGCCATCGGCGAGGGAACTCCCGAAAGGCTCCCCTTTGACGTGGGCACGCTCAGGCTCAGGGCAACACCGGACAAACCTGATGGCCGGCTTTTTATCGGCGTTGCGCCCCAGGCCGATGTTGATGCCTATCTGAAGGGAGTCCACCATACGGAGCTGCAGGAAGTTAAGTTCCAGCCATTCCGCCCCGTCTACCGGGACATCCCCGGGTCGTCCACACCGGCCCCACCCGCCAGCCAACCCTTGTGGGCAGCCTCCGCTTCCGGTCCGGGACGACAGGAACTCACATGGAACATTTCCGCGGGCAGCTGGACCGTGGTTGTCATGAATGCCGACGCAAGCGAGGGCGTTTCCGCCGACCTCCAGGCAGGCTTCCGATCAGAGCTGATTAAGCCCGCGGCAACGGGCCTGCTGCTCGCCGGCACACTTGCCCTGGTCCTCGGAGTGCCGCTCTTGGTGGCCGGCGCCGTAGGACTTGGCAGGCACGGCGGCACTTCTGCGCCGGCGGTCCAACAAGCGCCCTTCGTGGCTGGGCAACAGCCAGCAGCCGCAGGGACCATTGGCTATCCGGTTCGCTTGGGGGGCTATTTGGATCCGACCCTCACACGATGGATGTGGCTGGTGAAATGGTTCCTTGCGATTCCACATTTCTTCGTGTTGTTCTTCCTTTGGTTTGCCTTCGTGGTGACCACCTTTGTAGCGTGGTTTGCCATTCTCTTCACGGGCCGCTACCCGCAATCGCTCTTCCAGTTCAACGTGGGCGTCCTCAGGTGGACCTGGCGCGTGGCTTTCTACGTCTACGCCGCCGGCGGCACGGATCAGTACCCGCCCTTCACACTTGCACACGCCAACTACCCTGCCGACCTGGACATTGACTATCCAGCGCGTCTTTCCCGTGGCCTGGTGCTTGTTAAGTCCTGGTTCCTGCTTATCCCGCACTTGCTCATTGTCGGGGCGATCACTGGGACAGCGACGTGGGCGTGGCGCACGCAGGACGGAGCCGCCGGTCTGGTGGGCGACCGCGGCGGAGGATTGTCGTTGCTTGGCTTGCTGGTGCTTGTCGCCCTGGTGATCCTGCTGTTCACCGGCAGGTATCCCCAAGCACTCTTTGCTTTCATCATGGGCCTGAACAGATGGGTGTACCGCGTCCTGGCGTACGGCGCGCTCATGCGTGACGAGTACCCTCCGTTCCGGCTTGACCAGGGCCCTGACGAGCCGGACGTGGTGCGGCCTCCGGGTCCAAACCAACAGGACGGCTACCCGTGACCGGGAACGGCCTGCCGTCACAAGACCTGCCGCCCAGGAGCAAGGCACGACGGCGGGTGGTCGCCGTCGTGCTTTTGGCCGCCTTGGCGGTGCTTGCGGCGGGCGTTACGCTGATGCTCACCTTGCGGCCAAATGGATCACCTGGCGCCGCGACCCAGGGTGCATCACCGGAGACACATGCGGCAAGTTCCCCTGCCAGTCCAACGCCTTCCTCCCCAGACGCGACGCCAACCACGGAGCCATCCCTGGTTCCCCTACCGGATCCAGTGCCCACCGTACCCGGATCCACCACGGCCGCGCCGCCTGCCCTCCCCTTTCCAGAGTGGCTCCTTGGACAAGACGTGACGTCGATTCCAGGAGCTGGAAACCAGATTGCCTTGACCTTCGACGGCGGCGCCAATGCGGCCGGACTTCAAAGCATTCTGTCCACGCTCGACCGCGAACACGTCCGGGCGACGTTCTTCCTGACAGGAACCTGGGCAGCAGCCAATCCGGACGGCGTGGCACGGATAATGGCAGCAGGGCACCGGCTGGGCAACCATTCGATGACCCACCCTGCTTTCACCCAGCTGACGGACCCGATGATCGCTGACGAAATCGGCCGCGCCGAATCGGCGATAGTTGCGGCAGGTGGTGCGCCCCGGCCTTTCTTCCGGTTCCCCTTCGGAGACCGCGACTCCCGGACCATCAACACCGTCAACGGCCTCGGCTATGTGCCTGTGCGCTGGAGCGTGGACACTCTCGGATGGAAGGGAACCAGCGGAGGCATGGCCCGTGAATCCGTAGTCCAACGGGTCTTGGGGGGTCTGCAGCCGGGCGGCATCATCCTCATGCATGTCGGTTCGAATCCTGACGACGGCAGCACCCTGGATGCGGACGCTTTGCCGCTCATTATTGAAGGGACAAGGTCCGCCGGATTCGATTTCGTGACTCTCGATGCGCTCTTGGCCGGCTAGACCAAGGATGCTGCCCGATGAAGAATGGCACCGAGCCGGCCCACCATAGCCTGCACGCCCATGAAGTGGTGCTGCTCCTGGAAGCGGATGCGTTTCGCGGCCTCAGGGTGGAGGAAATTGCGGGCCGGAGGCAGGCATACGGACTGAACGTGCTCCCGCGCGCTGCCCGGAGCGGGTTTCTGCGTTCGGCGGGCCACCAGTTCAACAATCCCCTGGTCTACGTACTGATTGCTGCGGCCATCGTGACCATGGTTCTCGGCGAGTACGTGGACACCGGAGTCATTGTTGGTGTTGTGATCGTCAATGTCGTGATCGGACTCATCCAGGAAGTCCGCGCAGAGGCGGCGTTGGAGGCGTTGCGCTCACTTGTTCCGACGCGCAGCGTCGTGGTCAGAGGGGGTAACCGGATGGAGGTCCCCTCGGAATACCTTGTACCGGGAGACCTCGTATTGCTGGAAGCAGGCGACAAGGCTCCTGCGGACATCCGGCTGGTACGTACTTCCGGCCTACGGGTTGACGAGTCCGCCCTGACAGGGGAATCCGAACCTGTGAGCAAAGACGAAGTCGTCCTGCCGCTCACCACACCTGTGGCCGACCGCCGCAACATGCTCTACGGAGGCACCCTGGTCACCACAGGCACCGGTGCCGGAATCGTCGTGGCCATTGCCGGCGAGACGGAACTCGGGGAGATCCAGCGGCTCATGGGGGCAGTCACCCCGGCACCCACCCCCCTTACCAGCAAACTGGCCTCATTCAGCATGACACTCACTGTGGCAATCCTCGGATTGGCCGCAGTTGCTTTCATCATTGGGGTGGGCCGGGGCCAGCATCCGGCCGGAATGTTTACGGCCGCAGTCGCCCTGGCGGTGGGTGCCATACCTGAAGGACTGCCGGCTGCCGTCTCCGTGACGCTGGCCATTGGAGTGAGGAGGATGGCACGCAGACGCGCCGTGGTGCGGCGGCTTCCTGTTGTAGAGACCTTGGGGAGCACCACGGTGATCTGCTCGGACAAGACGGGCACATTCACTGAAAACCAGATGACCGTGACCGCGATCAGGACGCCCGCCTGCCACTACGAGGTCACAGGAACCGGATACGGTCCCGAAGGTAGTATTGTGCCTATTTCCCCTGGGCAAACCACAGGCAAGGCCACCGCGGGTGACGCTGCGCTGCAGTGGTGCCTTGTAGCCGGTGCCGTCTGCAACGATTCCACCGTCTTCCAGGAAGATGGCCAGTGGCATGTACGGGGTGACCCTACCGAAGCTGCAATGATCGTCGTTTCGGGCAAGGACGGGGTGGACATCCCGCGCTTCGTTTCCCGGAATCCCCGGCAGGGCAGCATCCCGTTCACCCACGAACGCCAATACATGGCAAGCTTCCACAAGGACGCTGGCGAGAAATCGGGTAGCCTGCTCCTTGTCAAGGGAAGCCTCGAACGTGTTTTGGAACTCTCTTCCAGCCAAATGGGCGCTGACGGCAGCTCCCAGCCGCTCGACGTCGGGACCATCGGCCGGGCTGCTGAGGAACTCGCCGGACGCGGCCTGCGAATACTCGCAACAGCCATGAATCGCCTGGACGAAGAACCGGCAATCGATGCTGCACCACCGCTTGAAGGACTCGTGTTCACCGGCTTTCAGGCGATGTACGATCCTCCGCGGGCGGCAGCTGCAGGCGCTGTACGATCCTGCCGGGACGCCGGCATCGCGGTCAAAATGATCACGGGAGACCACCTCGGAACGGCCACCGCGATCGCCGCAGCTGTTGGTCTTGACGGCGGAAAAACCGCCGCCACAGCCCTGTCGGGCACCGACCTTGAAGGTATGAGTGAGGATGAACTGCTGGCGGCCGTCAACACGGCATCAGTTTTTGCGAGGGTGTCTCCGGAGCTGAAACTGCGCCTAATCGATGCACTGCAAAACAAAGGCCATGTCGTCGCCATGACAGGCGACGGCGTCAACGACGCACCGGCACTTCGCCAAGCCAACGTCGGCATCGCCATGGGCCATTCCGGAACAGAGGTAGCCAAGGAGGCATCGGACATTGTGCTGACCGATGATAATTTCGCCACCATTGAGGCCGCGGTCGAGGAAGGCCGGAACGTTTTCGACAATTTGGTTAAATTCATCATCTGGACCCTCCCAACCAATATGGGAGAAGGCATGGTCATCCTGGTGGCCATCGTCATGGGGCTGACCCTGCCCATCCTGCCGACGCAGATTTTATGGATCAACATGACGACGGCTGTCGCCCTTGGCCTCATGCTCGCCTTCGAGCCCAAGGAGCCCGGCCTGATGTCCAGGCCTCCCCGGGATCCCCGCCAGTCCCTGCTGACCTGGACGCTTACGCTGCGGATCCTGCTTGTCTCGGTTCTCCTTGTTGGTGGTACCTGGTGGATCTTCGAATACGAAACAGGCCAGGGATCCACGCTTGAGGAAGCGCGGACGTCAGCCGTCAATCTGTTCGTCATGGTGGAGCTTTTCTACCTGTTCAGCTGCAGGTCGCTGACCCGCTCCGTGTGGAAGCTCCGTCCGTTCAGCAACCGTTGGCTTGTGGTGGGTGTTCTCATCCAAGCAGCCGGACAGGCCGCCATAACCTACTTGCCCTCCATGAACGCCGTGTTCCACACCGCTCCGTTGTCAGCAGAAGCGTGGCTGCGCATCCTCGGCGTCGCCCTGCTGGCTTCTCTGGCGGTGGCATTGGACAAGCACTTTCGCCACAACATCATTTAGGAGGAAAACATGACCATTGTGCTGCTTCTGATCATTCTCGGCTTCGTAGCCGCGACTTCCATAGCCGGTGGCCTCACCATGGCCCTTGGATCGTGGCTCGGTCCGGAACGCCTCGGACTGCCTGCGGAGATACAACTGCCGGCTGAATACCTGGAAGGCTCCCCTTTCAGCACCTATCTGGTTCCCGGAATCTTGCTCGCATGCGTTGTGGGAGGCCTCCATACGGCCGCCTTCGTCCTGCTCCTCAAGCGCAGTCGCTACGCCAGTCCTGCAGCCACCACAGCTGCCTATTCCATCCTGGTATGGATCTTCGTGCAGATGTCCGTCATCCCGTTCAGCGCGTTGCAAGCCGTTTACTTCGGTGCGGGCCTGGCAGAACTGGGGCTGCTGTTGCTTCTGCTCGGTGTCATTCCCCCAACTGGTCGGCAAGACCCGGCATCGCGCGTGGCAGCGAACGGATCGCGCGACGGGACTTTGGGCCCTGTTAGGCGCAAACGAGCCGCCGTAGGATCGCCGCATGACCGACAAGAACATAGTGCCTGAGGCAGAAGTCCTCGAAGCCGACGATTGCTGGAGGCTTCTTGGCGAAACGAATGTTGGGCGACTCTCCGTGATCGTGGACGGCCACCCGGACATCTTTCCGGTGAATTTCGCCGTGGACAACCGGACAATCGTCTTTCGGACCAGTATGGGAACCAAGCAGCAGGCTATTGAAGACAACGCCGTTGTTGCCCTTGAAGCCGACTCGGTGAGCGCAGAATTCGGCATGGCCTGGAGCGTAGTAGTGAAAGGCGCAGCCGGCCAGGCAGGTCCGGGCGGTCCCACCTTGGATGAAGTCAAACGTTCCCTCTTCCCTTGGCAAGGCGTTGGCCAAGACCTTTTGTACCGGGTAGTCCCCCAATCCGTCACCGGCAGGCGCTTTGATCTCTCGGCTCCCATGTCGCTGCGAACTCCGCTGGACGACGCAACCCGCGCAGGCTTGGAGTAAGTCCGGCCGCTGCAGCCATAGCGGGCGGTGATGGCACTGGGCGCCAGACTGCTGCTTCGAAGCCTTGGCAGGGCGTTGTGAGCCCTGCCCTTCCATCCGATGCTGTGGCATTTTTCGATGGATCGCCCCAAGGACTGGCGATCTGCAACGCGGTCTTCAACGCGATCTCCGGCCTCGGGCCGATATCGGTCCGCGTTTCCAAGAGCCAGATCGCCCTCCGACGCCGGCGTGGTTTCGCCTTCCTTTGGCGCCCTGGCAAATATGTCAAATCAACGGTTCCTGTCGTCTTGTCCTTGGTGCTGCCGCACGAGCTCGGATCCTACAGGTTCAAGCAGGTAGCCCACCCCGCCCCCTCGGTGTGGATGCATCATCTGGAGCTTCGGGATCCTGGGATGGTTGATGAGGAAGTGGCCCAGTGGCTGCAGGAGGCCTTTGATGCTGCATAAGACCGGTACGGACGTTCACTGCCTACGTTTTAGAGTCGTTCGGCCCTGTCGGTTGCTGCATGGTCAGGGAAATCTTGAGACATGAGCACCATCGATCTAGAACCCAGACTGATTAAGACATCCGAGCAGCCCACTGCGGTGGTCCGCGAGCGCGTGCCAATGGCCAACCTGACAGAATTCTTCGGCCGTGCCTTCGGTGCAGTCATGGCCGCTGCCCAGGCCCAACACGCCAGCCCCACAGGCCCACCTTTTGCCCTCTACCACGGCATGCCTACCGACACCGTGGATGTGGAGGCGGGGTTTACTGTTACCCCGAACTTCTCCGCTGCCGGGGACGTCATCAGTGGCCGGCTGCCGGAGTCGGACGCGTTCGAGGCCGTCCACAAAGGACCCTATGACACTTTGGAAAGGACGTACGCACTTATTCTTGAGCGAATGAGTGCGGAAGGAATGACGCCCTCCGACACAATGTGGGAGTTCTACCTGAGTGATCCGGAAAAGGAACCGAACCCCGGCAAGTGGCAGACCCGCGTCGTCTGGCCCGTAGTCGGAGCAGTGCAGGCTGACTGACCATGCCGACCCGAGACGACAATCCACGCAAGGGTGACCGTGGCCTCCATCAAGGTCACAGGGCAGACGGTCATCAGCGACGCGCCCAAGGCACCGGGAAACTGCAGATGGTGGTCAAGTTGGAGCCGGACTATCCGGCTGCCTGCCTCATTGTCCGCGGTCACATCTCCACCCAGAACATCCCGGTCATCTTTGCGGTGGTGCGTCGGGTCAACACGGCCGTTCCCGGCGTCGATATCTCCGTGGATCTCAGCCTTGCCAGCATAACCGCCGAGGCACTGGGCCAGCTCAAGGAGGTCTCCAGGAACGGCATGCTGCCCCTCGCGACGGATCCGGCGAGGGTCCCCTGCCACGTCCGGATCCTGGAATCCTCACGACAAATGGCCTGAACGCCACTCACTCCAACTTGACGAAAGCAGGCAACAACAATGAGCAACGACCACACCATCGCCGTCGGCGTAAAGGACTCTACCCAAAGTGAAGCCGCCCTGCTTTGGGCTGGTCGGCGTGCCGAAAAACGGCATGCGCCGCTTGCGATCCTCCATGTCATGGATGATCGTTGGCTGGTTGAGCCCGCTTCGTGGAGGCGTTCCCTCGCCCAATCCGGCGAAAACCTCCTGCAAGCGGCTGAGGCACGTGTCAGGCAGCGTTTCCACGTCAAGTCCACAACCGAGCTGCTCACCGGAAGTGTGGCAGCGGCACTTGGTGAGTACGCCCGGAAGACGTCGCTGATGGTGATCGGTTCGGGCAGCCCCCACCTTGGCGGCTCCATGACAGACCGGGCCCTGCAAATAGCCGGCGCTTCGGCGGGCCCGGTGGCCGTTGTCGGAACGGCAAACGACGAAGAGGACCGGCACGGAATCGTGGTTGGCGTGGACGGTTCGGAGCACTCCCTCAGGGCCGTTGCCTTCGCAGCCGCGGAAGCGGACCGCGAGGGCCAGGAACTCACCGTGCTTCATGCGTACAACGCCCCTGATCCGGTCACGGATGCCGGTTTGGCACCAGCGGAACTCAAGCAGTTGATCAGCGAACAGGAGCGCATTGTATTGTCTGAGACGGTTGCCGGACTCAGCAACTCCTATCCCGACCTGACCATCAAGAGGGTTTCGGAGCCACACAAGGAACCGGTGCGGGCATTGGTGGAGGCAGCCGCCAACGCAAGGTTGCTGGTGGTGGGGAGCCGGGGACGCGGAGGTTTCGCACGCCTGCTGCTTGGTTCGACGGTTCACGGAGTCCTTACTCATTTGCCGTGCCCCACCATCGTCATCCCGCCGGAAAACACTCCGGAGATGGACTAGCCTGAGCCGGTCCTGACGCGGGGTTCGCCGCCAGCCACAACGGAGTTGGCAATGCGTTGCGCGGCGGGCCCGGTCAGGGCTGCCACTGTGGCAGCCATGAGGACCCCGGCCACTGCGTAGCATGCCAACAGGACCGGGAATGCCGTTTTCTCGTCCACGAACGGCGAGGGTACAAAGGTCCACAGGAGGCCGGCTGCCCACGCACCTGCATTGATGGGTATCCACCGTAGTGACCGGCGTGCCACGCGACGCAGTACTAGCCATTGCAGCGTCGGAATGGAAGCCAGCAGGAGCAAGGCCCCGGAGATCATCCATGGGACTGCGGACGACGAGAACGGATCAAAGTCCGGGAGGGTGCTGGGCAGCATGCCGATGGACCAGGCGACGGCGGCCCCGGCACCAGTGGCCGCCAGCCACCTCACCCGGGGCACCGTGGAACGGCCGAAACCAACGTACTGCCCGTAGCCCAGCAGGATTCCTTCACAGGCACCCGCGACCACCATGGCTGGATATAGTACGGCGCCCGGCGCCGACGTGAGTGCCAGCAGGCCTCCGACGCTTGCCGGAATCACGAATCCAAGTGCTTCTCCGGCCGTGACTGCCACCATCCAACGGCGCATGAACCTACCGGCCATGAACCTTTGCTCCCTTTCTTCCATGGGACTTTTGTCCCTGTCATCCACGGACCATGATGCGGGATCCTGAAGACGATATCCGCAGAGTGGGCGACGCGCCAGTGGCACCCATCCGACCAAAAGGAGGCACCCCATGACAGAGGTACTTAGGTACGAAGTCGGATCCGGAACTGTGCTCGTCGAAGTCGACGAAAACAGCTATGGAGTGGACCACCCTGCCCGCAACGAGCAGGGCATCCTGGACGTCGACCGGCGGCTTGAAGACGCTTTGGCCAGCGTCCGACCAGCAGCTGCCGCGGCTCTGGAGGCCATGCAGGAGCTTGCGCCCGAGCACATGGAGATCGAATTCGGAATCAAGCTTGCCGGAGACGCTGGTGCGCTCATTGCGAAAGCCACACCCGAGGGGCATTTCATCGTTCGGATGTCCTGGTCTTCCGCCAACCACCACGATGCCGAGGCCGAGATCCACGAGCACGCGGGCACGATCCACTAGCTTGTTTGACCGCGATGTTGCTTGGCCGGGACTAAGCGGTTGTCAGCCGTGGGCCATCAGATACTCGACCAAACCCCTCACGGTGGTAACGGAAGGGTAATCGCGTTCGGGTATGTCGATTCCCGTGTCCGCATCGATGGTTTCCACGATCCGCAGGAAGTCCAGGGAATCGAGTTCGAGATCCTGCCGCAGCCGGGACTCCTCGTCCACGGCGGCCATGTCTACGTCGGGGGCAACTTTACCCATGGCACTCACTACTGCTGCCCGCGCGGCCTGTTCGTTCATAGCTCCTCCGGTCTCTGCAACAGCTCACTGACTTTGTTCAGGTACCGGGCGCCGCGAAGGCCGTCACTGACCCGGTGGTCGCCCGACAACGTGGCGATGGTCATGTGCCGGATGCCAAGCATTCCGTTGTGTGCCCAAGGCTGTTCCGTGACTTTGCCGAACCCCACCATGGCGACCTGCGGCGGATAAATCACGCCGTACACACTTTCGACGCCGAGCTCGCCGAGATTGGTCACTGTCAGCGTAGGATCGGCCATCTCCGCGCGCTGCAGGCGTCCTGCCCTGGCGCGGCCGACAAGGTCCCGCAACTGCTCCATGAGGACACTCAAGGGAAGAGTGTCGGCGTTATGGATCGCGGGAGCCACCAATCCCCCTTTACGGAGCGCCACGGCGACGCCCAAATGAACTGATGTGCTCGGCTTGAATACCCCGTTGGCATAGAAGCCGTTCACCTCCGGCACGTCCCGCGCTGCAACTGCGGCCGCTTTAAGCAGCAGTGCCGATGGCACCAGCCGCGAGCTGACTGGTAGTTGCAGATTCGCCGACTCCATCCATTCGATTGCGGCCTGGAGATCCAATGTTTCAGCCAGATAGTAATGAGGGATGGTCTTCTTGGACTTCGACATCAAGGCACCGATTGCCCGCCGCAGCGTGTCTGTCCGTTCGGATGCCTTTGCGCGGGCCTCCTGGGGCTGAATTGTTTCCTCTTCCACTTCCGGAGTGGTCCCTGCCGGGGATGTGGCGGCGGAGACCAACCCGGGCCCTTGGTGTTGGACACCGGCATACCCATGGACGTCGGCTTCGGTTACGGCTCCGCCCGGGCCGCTGCCGCGAACGGCTTGGATGTCCACGCCGAGTTCACTTGCAACGCGCCGGGCCCGCGGCGAGGATCTGACACGATTGGCGGTCCTCCCCCCGGAACCGGCATGTTCCACATCCTCCCGGGTGATGCGGCCGGCCTTGCCGCTGCCCTTGAGCTTCGCCGTGTCCACACCCAGTTGATGTGCCAGATGCCGTACGGGCGGCGCGGGAGGGGAAGCTGTTGGCTGTTCACGGATGACGTGGCCCGTCTCGGCCGGCGTCGCGGTGATCCTCGCCAAGGGCGTACCTACGGGAACTGTTTCTCCTACATCCACCAGGAGATCGGCGACTACACCTTCCTGGAAAGACTCCACATCCATGATCGTCTTGTCAGTGTCCACTACGGCCATGATGTCACCACGGCGGACGTAATCGCCCGGCTTTACCAGCCACTCGACAAGCTTGCCGTGGTCCATGTCCGCCCCCAAAGAAGGCATCAGGAAATCACCCATGGACGCCAACTGCTTCCCTCACTGCGGCAACGAGCTTGTCCACCGAAGGTAATGCTGCCACTTCCATATGTTTCGAATAGGGAATTGGCACCTCAGCGCTGCACACCCGTCCCACAGGTGCATCCAGGTCAAAAAAGGCATGCTCCGTAATTCGCGCGCTGACCTCAGCCGATATGCTCCCGCTCCGCCAACCCTCATCGACCACTACCGCACGGTGCGTGCGGACGACACTTTCAAGGATGGCGGCTTCATCCAAAGGACGCAGTGTCCGCAGATCCAGGACTTCGGCATCCACGCCTTCAGCAGCCAACTGTTCGGCTGCCTCCAACACCATGGGAAGTGTCCCGCCGTAAGTAATGACGGATATATCGCTCCCGGCGCGCCGGATCCTCGCTGTATCGATGTCCACGGGAATCGTGTCGTCCTCCAGTTCTCCTGCAAGGTTGTACAGCGAGCCGTGCTCGAAAATCAGTACAGGGTCAGGATCCTCCAGCGCGGTCCACATCATGCCCCTGGCGTCCTCAAGAGTGGCAGGCGCCAGGATTCGCAGGCCCGGAATGTGCGCGTACCATCCTTCAAGGCTGTGCGAGTGCTGTGCACCCAATTGGCGACCGGCTCCGGTGGTCATCCGGATCACCAAAGGTACGTGGAATTGTCCGCCGGACATGTGCAGCAAAGATGCCGCGTTGTTCACGATCTGGTCCAGGGCAAGGAGACTGAAGTTCACCGTCATGATCTCCACGATGGGGCGCATGCCACCCAGGGCAGCACCGATGCCGGCACCAACGAACCCTGACTCGGACAAAGGGGTGTCCCGGATACGGTCCGGCCCGAACTCCTCCAGCAAACCCAGGCTGACAGCGAACGAGCCGCCGTAGGCGCCTACGTCCTCCCCCATGAGGAAGACCCTGTGATCGCGTTGCATCGCATCGCGGATACCCGCCCGGACAGCCTCGCGATAACTGATGTTCACGGGACCTTCTCCTCGCTGTAAACAAAGCGCGTCAGGTCCTCGACGGGTTCCAGGGTTCCCCGTTCAGCGAACTCCACCGCGGCCTCCACTTCGGCCTCCACGTCCGACTGAAGCCCCTCCCACGCGTCCGCTGATAGATCTCCAGCGGCTTCCAGGCTGTTGCGCAGCAGCAGGATAGGGTCCCGCTCCTGCCATCGGGCAACCTCCGCCTTGTCCCGGTATCGTTCCGGATCAAACATCGAATGAGCACGGAATCGGTAGGTACGAAACTCAAGAAAATGGGGCCCGCCGCCCAGCCGGACTGCTTCCACGGCCCGACGCGCAGCATCCTGGACGGCGCGCACGTCCATTCCGTCCACGGCCCAAGCCGGAATCCCATAGCTCGCCGCGCGGAGGGCAATATCCGTCTGTGCCTGGGACCGGGCCAAAGCGGTGCCCATGGCATAAAGGTTGTTTTCGCAGCAAAACAGAACAGGAAGCTGCCACAACGCCGCGAGATTCAGGCTCTCGTGGAACTCCCCTTCCGCTACGGCCCCCTCACCAAAAAAGCAGACCGTAACGCCTTGGCGCCCTGACAACTTGTTCGCTAGGGAAAGTCCGACGGCGAGCGGCAAGCCTCCTGCAACGATCGCATTGCCACCATAGAAGTTCGTATCCGCATCAAAGAGATGCATCGAGCCGCCACGCCCACGGCAACAACCCTCAAGGCACCCATACATTTCGGCGAGGATCCTGCCGGCGTCAACTCCGCGCAAGAGCGCGTGTCCATGCTCACGATATGTGGCGACGACAATGTCATCCGGACCGAGCGTATCCATCACACCTGCGGCGACAGCTTCTTCGCCAATATACACATGGAGGAACCCGCGGATTTTCGATGCACTGTAAAGCTCGATGCACTTCTCTTCCAGCTTGCGTATGCGAAGCATTTGGAGGAGCAACCGGTGGCCTTGCCCTGGTTCCAAGGGAACTTGAAGCGGCGTCAGGGGATCGTTCATTTCGCGTCACCTCCTGTGGGGTCCGCAGGTCCGGACTCGATGGTTGAGGTATCTCCTTCCGGAAGTCCCAGGACGCGGGCCTTCAGGAGCCTCCTCAGGATCTTTCCGCTGCGGGTCTTGGGGAGGACGGCGGCGAACTCCAGCAACCGTGGCGCGACGGCGGGTCCCAGCCGCTTCCGCGCAAAGCCAACAATGTCACGGCGGACTTCTTCCGAAGGTTCCCAACCCGGCCTAAGCTCCACGAAGGCCATCACCACTTCCCCAGCTACCGGATCAGGAACCCCGATCACTCCGGCCTCCGCAACAGCCTGGTGCTCCATGAGCAAACTTTCCACCTCGAACGGGCCGATCAGGTGACCGGAAGATTTGATGACGTCATCTCCCCTGCCGACGAACCAGTAATAGCCGTCTTCATCGCGCTTAGCCAGATCCCCGGTGAGGTACCACCCACCTGCAAAACACCGGCGGTACCGGTCTTCTTCGTTCAGGTATCCGCGGAACATGGACGGCCACCCGGGCCTGAGTGCCAGCTCCCCCACGACGCCCGGTTTCGAAACCAGAAGGGCCTCCCCGCCTCGGACAATGGGTTTGTCCTGGTCATCCCGGGCCACCAGAGCGGCCTCGACACCGGGCAGCGGTTTACCCATGGAACCGGGCCGGATGTCAACAGAGGCGAAGTTGGAGATCATGATCCCCCCGGTTTCCGTCTGCCACCAGTTGTCGTGCACGGGGTGCCCGAAAGCCTCCTGACCCAACACCACCACCTCAGGGTTGAGTGGTTCACCAACACTTGCAACGAAGCGCAGGGCGGACAGGTCATGTTCCGCCGCGCGGGCGGCGCCCGCCTTCATCAACATCCTCAAAGCAGTCGGCGCTGTGTACCAGACCGTGACACCTTCCTTCTCCAGGATCCGGTACCAGCGGTCAACATCCATCTCTTCCTGGTCGACGATCGTCGTAACCCCATGGGTCAGAGGTGAAATCACCCCATACGATGTCCCGGTGACCCAACCAGGATCAGCCGTACACCAGAAGACGTCTCCGGGATGGAGGTCGAGGGCGAAGCGACCGGTCATGTAGTGCGCTGTCACGGCGTCGTGAACGTGTATGGCACCCTTCGGTGTGCCTGTGGTTCCGCTGGTGAAATGCAGCAATGCCATGTCCTCGGCAGAGGTGGCAAGCACCCCCTGCTCCGGAGACGCTGCGCTCATCAGGCTCGCAAGGTCCAGCGTTCCCGGCTCCGGATCCCCCGCGCAGTCTGTCAGGAGTACATGCCTCAGTTGCGGCAGCGATTCCCTGATGCCGGCGATCTTCCGGAGATACAACGCACGGGTGGTCACCAAGGCCTTTCCGCCCCCAAGATGCAACCGCTGGCGGACGGGCTCGGGGCCGAATGCTGAGAACAGCGGGCAAAATACGCTGGCATTCTTGAGTGAACCAAGAACGGCCACATATAGGTCAGGAGTCCTGCCCATCAAAGAGAACACCCTGTCCCCACGGCCGACTCCCAGGCTTCGCAGGACCCCGGCAAACCTGTTTGTCAGGGCTGCCAGCTCACCGTACGTCATGGAACGTGCACTGCCATCGGCTTGGATGAACCTCAATGCCTCACGTTCTGCATTACCGAGCGCCACGTGCCTGTCCACAGCTTCAAAGGCGATGTTGACCCCAACTCCACCCGGCAACCCGGCCAAGGACCTTCTTGCGTCGTCCCATGAGAAGGAGGCGCAGGTCGCCTCATAGTCCTCCAGGTTCGGGCGAACACCCAACCGTTCCACATCCTTGTGGATAGCAGGCCACTGAGCAGCTGATGTTCCGGCGGTCATGCTTCCATGGCACTGCAGCGGCATGGAAGGTGCCAGAGTCGAAAGTCCTGTTTGTCACACGTGGCCGGACCACCCGGCGCTCGTGGACAGTGACTTATGGCACTGGTGAATCTTTCCCGGCTTCGCCATCCTCGACAAGCACAAGGCCGTGTGCACGGCAGCAAATCCTTGCCATCCACATGCCACAGGCACGGCCCTATTGAGAGGCAAACGCCATGGGTGGAGTTGTACATTTTGAGATCCCGGCAGACGACGAAAACCGCGCACGGGAGTTTTACCGCACAAATTTTGGCTGGACCTTCGACGTAGTCCCTGGCATGGGATACAGCCTTGCAACTACCGGGGCAACGGGGTCCGGCGACGAGGGCGCGCCGCACGGAATCGACGGAGCAGTATTTCGCCGGGACGATGCCCTCAAATCCCCGGTTGTCACCATCGACGTCCCGGACATCGACGGCGCCCTGGACCTGATTGGCCGCACGGGAGGAGAGATCTTCCGGGGAAAGATGGAGGTCCCGGGGCGTGGCTGGAACGCATACTTCAAGGACAGCGAAGGCAACGTCATCGGGCTCTGGCAGGAGGCGCGCACAGCCGCCGCCTCAGATGACCGCCCGGGGCCGGCGTAGCAGGACGCACACCCGCCAAGGAGGCAACGCACGACGGCGGCAGGCCGGCGTCGTGCGTTCCCTCAGACCGCACTCCCTGGCTGCGGCGGCGGGGACTTTGGTCCCTACCGGCGGCACGTGGACTCTGCGATCTTGGATGGACCAACTGCCCCTCACGCCCGCAGGGCCCTCATATCGTGAGCCTCAGCGCTGGCGTGTCTTTGCGCCCCGAAGACCGGGAAAGGACAAACCCGTGGCCGGAACTTTCGAGCTGTTTACCGACATGCGTTCCCGTATCCGGTTTCGCCTCAAGGCACCTGACGGAACGGTGTTGGCACTGTCCCGGGGGTTCATAGACAAGCGAGCGGCTGCAGCAGGAATCATGGATGTGCGCGAGTGTGCAGGAACGGGACTGATACAGGACCACACTGCGCAGGCTTCAGCCCGTACCGGCCGCGCCCAACAAATCCGCTACCGGAAGGGCCGGAAGTTCGCCGCGACGGGTTCTCTCACGTCTCCCAAGGGACTTCAAGCCCGGCTCCATGAACTCATCCTGGAGAATCAAGGCATTGATGACCTGCTTGCAGGCCTGGCTGACCTTGCCGCGACAACCCTTGCGCGCCCCGGTACGACCGTGAGTTGCGGAGTCATCCTGGCGAGGCCCAAGAAACCTGTGGTCATCGCAAACAGCCAGACCATGGGCAAGTCCCAAGACCAATTGCAAACCGCAATCGACGAAGGACCCACTCTCACCGCCTTGGCACAGGAAGTGACAGTCGTCTTGCCGGACCTGGAAAACGAGACCAGATGGCCGCGGTACGTGCAGCTTACTGCCGGTCGCGGCATAGGATCCGTACTAGCCGTTCCACTTGGCACTAAAGGAGAATCAAAGAGTGTCCTGAGCGTTTATTCCTGCGATAAGGATGCTTTCACCAGTGAATACATTGCGGCAGCCGAGACCTTCGCGGCACGGGTTTCGCGCACGCTCCGCTTCGCAGTCGACGTAGCTGACCTGAAAGACACCAAGAATAATCTCAGCGCCGCCTTGGCACACAGAGCGGTCATCGATACGGCATTGGGTGTACTGATGGGACAGAACCGGTGCAGCCGCGAAGAGGCATTCTCCATCCTCAGAAAGGCTTCAAATAGCCGGAACGTGAAACTATACAGCGTTGCAGCATCCGTGGTTTCTTCGGTTTCAGCGCAAAGAAACTACGCCCCTCACTTTGATTCCTGACTGGAAGCCGCTCGATATTGGGCGCGTCCGGCAGGAGTTCCCCCTCCCCGGATCCCGGGCATTGATGAGAAAGACGCCTATCAAGGGAGGGTGTGGAAGGGCGTCTCCGGCCCTACGCCGCGGACAGGTAGTGCATCGTCGCCGCGCAGAATGGCGCGGAGCAGCCGCCGCTCCTCCCACCGAGGCCATGCGGGGGCCCTGCCGCGCCGCAGCACGAGGTCCCCGGTGGGCGCCGCGTACCGTTTCTGCAGATCCCCCAGCTCCTCGGCTTGCAGCAGCGCTATCGTGCTACCCGTAGCCCGGTCGACCAAGCGGACCAATGCGGAGGGTCCCGTGAGATCGGTCGCAACGAAGCGCTGCTCGCTTGCGGCAAGAACTGTCCTTTGCGCCGCGCGGGTCACGACCAGTGGACGTAACGGCCCGCTCAGCAAACCGCTCAGCACGTCCGCCGCGGCGTCAGGGCGGCCGGTTCGTTGCGCCGCTGCCCTCATTCGTGGCAGGCGGCCTGGCTCGCGCAGCACCTCGTCGATCTTCCAGCCGATCGTCGCGGTGCTGTTGCAACGGACGGCCGCACCCTGCTCCATCAGGTAATCGCCGTTGCGAACCTCTTGACCTGGGATAGGGTTTACAAGAACCATAGGCAAGCCTGCAGCCATGCACTCCGACGCCGAAAGCCCGCCGGGTTTGCCCACAAACAGGTCCGCGCGATGCAACAGCTGCGGCATCTCCGCCGTGAACCCGAGCACGCGGTAGCGGTCGCCAGCGGGCGCCACCAGCTGCTCGATGCGGTGCCGCAGCCTATCGTTGTTCCCGCACACTACGGTGGCCCTGAATGCCGAACGCATGTGCATCGTCTGCCGCACCACTGCCAAGGCATAGTCCCCGCCGGTAGCGCCCGCCGAGATCAGCAGCATCGGCGGCTCGCTGGCATCGCGCACCTGCACTAAATCAGGCTGCGTGGCGATGGGGATACCCGTCGCCGCTACCCGGTCGGGAGGCAGACCAAGCGCCAGGAGCTCCACCCGCCCTTCCTCCCTGGCCACGAAAAGCGCGTGGAACGCGCTTGAGAGCCACAGGCCCTGGAAGTCATAGTCCGTTGTCACGACGGCGGTCCTCGCGTCAACTACGCCGCGTAAGAGCAGAGACGCCAGCAGCTGAGCGGGCAGGAAGTGCGTACACACGATCGCGGTCGGTCGGAACCTCTTGATCGCGCTGACGACAGGACCGGCGTTCACGCGCGTCCAGGGGTCGATTGGGCCGCGGCGGCGGAACGGCGGGTTGCTGACGTCGTAACCCCACTCGACCAGCCAGGGCAGGCCCTCGACCAGGACGAAGTAACCCTTCGCCAACAGTGCGCGGTATAGGACGCTACTGACCTGAAGCACGTCCAGCACCTGCACCTCGGCGACGTCGGCGCGCGCGGTGCACGCCTGCTGCACCGCCGCAGCTGCGCTGTTGTGCCCCGCACCAACCCCTGCAGACAGGATCAGCACGCGCTCCCCTGCGGCGGTATCCGGGGCCCGTGCCGACGTTCTGCTCATGAAAGAGAGGCTAGCGGGCATCCATCTGATTGGAAACGGTGGTACTTCAGGGGGCTCAGCGCCGCTGGTAAGTTTTACGGCCAGGCACCGGCAGCGGTCGGATTTGGGGGTGGCGCCCGACATTACCGTCCGCGGGCTTTGTACTCCTCGTTGTTGCGGGCGCGGTAGCCGTAGACCAACAAGCCGATCCCCGCCAGGATCACTACGGCCAGAACGATGAAATCTCCGGCAATGAGCAGGGCAGCGGACTGGAAGGCGAGAACCCCACCCAGCAGCCCAAGCACTGCGGCCGGAATAAGAGGCCACTTCATTCGTTCGGTGCCACCATCGCCGGGGACCGGAACCAAGGAAAGCAGAGCGAAAGTGGCCGCCAGCCCGAGGAACAGGACTGCTGCAGCAGGTGTGCCCTGCAGCTGCTCAGGGAGGCTTGCAACCACTGCCAGGATCAGCATGACTCCACAGGGAATGAGCGCCCACCAGTGACTGCGCTCCCTGAGATAGACCGCTCCAAATCCCGATGCCATGAACAGGAACAAAATCGCTCCGGCAGCGCGTCCCTCCGCGAATTGGCTGGTGGCGATGACTGCGGCCAGGCCCAAGAACACGGAGGCTGGGATTGCTGCCCACCAATTTCCGCGCCGGCGGACGAAGACGGCCACAAAGATGCCTCCCACCGCGGTGAAAGTAAGCGGCGGCACATATGCCCCGCTTCCAATGAGACCGAGCTGGTCCAGAAGCAATAGAACGCCCATCGTCATAAGAATGACGCCGGCGATGATGCTTGTTGTTGTAGTCTTCACCAAAGCCTCCCGGATCTGGTCAGGCGGACCCGCCATCCTGCCTGTTCAAGGCTAGAGTCCTGTCGCGGCCAGCTGTAGGGCACAAAGCCCTGCCTTCCGCTGTCTTAAAACCGGACGCCTGCCAGACTCTGGGAAGCTGCCGCCTCTGCTTGGACAGCCTGTTGCGCCGCTGTCTCCGCGCCGGAGTGTGCTCAGTTGCGCCTCGCCCCACCTGTTCTAGCGCAGTTGGTCAAGGAGGGCCTTCGTCTCCCTCGCTGGTTGAGTCCCTATAGCGGCCAGGGCCGAGACGCATTCGGTATACATCATCAGCACGTCGTCGTGGGACCCCAACGCAGACGCAGCCCGCATACGCAGGCGCCAGGCTGCTTCCCTGAGGGGCTCGTCCGTTAGCACGGACTCGGCGAAGTTGTCGGCCTGCGCATACGCACCGAGGTCGAAGGCCAACTGTGCGCTTTCAAGCCTCAACGCGGCAGATGTTGCCTGGATTTCTGCGCGGCGAACCTCAAACCAATCCGATTTGGCTTTTGGGAGATATTCCCCGGAAGCCAAGATCGGCAACGCCGCTTGGATTTCCTCAAGTCTTGCCCTCGGATCATTACTCCGCGCCCTTTGCGCGACCTGTTCGAAACGCTTTGCATCACTCTCGACTGAGACAAAGTCGGCCAACCCTACGGTGTCATTGGAAACAAACGGGCCGACTCCGTCGGGAAGCACGGAACGGAGTTGGTGAATGACCTGACGTAAGTAGGAACGCGATGTGTTTGTGTCCTGTCCATCAAACAACGCATCCAGCAACTGGGATCGGGTGGCTGACATGCTGCCGATGGAAGCCAAATAGGCCAAAAGCTCATAACATTTCGCGATTCGCGGTTTCGCTTCCATTTCACCAACGAGAATTCTTGGGGTCCCGAACTCATGCAACTGAACTATGACCGTCGAGGAGAGCACTTGACGGGAGTCTTCATTGAGAATTCTGCTTCCAAGCCGGTGCCAATCAGTATCGCTGTTGGCAAGACCGTCGAGCCTTCGTGAGAGCACTTCCGGAAATTCCCGGAGTGCCCGGAGCAGCACTTCATCTGTTCCCTGTTGGTGGGCCGCCGCCAGGGCAATATCCGACGCGGCGTCCGAGGTTTCCTCGTCATCGCAATGCCATGCAGCTTCGGCCAGGTAGACAGCAGCAATCGGTAGCTCCAACACTCGCCCGGAGACGCGCATCGATTCCATGGCTCGCTGAAGCCGGATTCGGGCGGATTCATACTCCCGGAGGATGAGATTGCAGAGGCCCTGCCAGACATCGATTTGCTCTGCAGTGGACTGATAGGCACGAGAGGATGCATGACCTTCCAAGGCGTCGAGCACTTGGCGGGCTCGAAGGGGATCGCGCCGCAGCCTGAGTTCAAGTTTCGCTTCGGAAAGTTGGGAGAAAAGATCCCACACGAGAGAGCCATTGCGTCTTGCCTCAGCCCTGCCCTGGGCGATGCAAGATCGTGCCTCGTCTTCGCGTCCCATATCGGTGTACAACTCCGCACCGACCACTGCCCTGAGGCCGGCAGTCAAGACCCCTGCCGCTTCAACCCGCTCATAGAGCCGATGAGCCTCGTCCAATTCGCCGACAGCCCGAAGGGCTGCTACTCGCCAAGGTGCCACCACTGCGTCAGTGGCTGGGTTCGGAGTTGGCGCGGATGCTGCGGCGAGCTCGCCACGCCAGTATCGAAGGCGAAGAACGAGTCCGTCAACGTACACGCTTGTTGTTGAGGACGGGAAAACTGTTGCTGGTTGTTCGTCAATCAAAGTGAGGAGGTACCGCGCCGCCTCCAGTTCCGGTCCATCTTGGGCAACCGCCAAGACTCGCGTGATGTCCTCTACGCGACAGGCATGGTAATAGCACCAAATCATCATCGCTGCTGCATTGCTTGAGCTTCGGGCCAAGGCCTCCCGCTGTCCCATGGCCTCGAGTTGATCGGCAATGCGCACGCCCCGCCAGTACTCCTCGCGGGCAACAGCAAGCATGAGTTCAGCCGTCGTAAGGGGGCTGAGGGCGGCTTGACCGTGACCCGCCAGCGCCTCCAGCCACCTATCGGCCACATCGTAGTCACGACGATCTATCAACGTGCCGATGGCCTGTTCGGCGTACGGCAGTGCCTCGCCGTATGCACCAACTGACAGCAGTTCTTCGGTGGCCTCGACCAGGAATCCCTCTGAAGCCAGGAGTTTGCCGAAAAGAATCCTTAGAGCGACCACATCGGCCCGGGGACGCCTCTCCAAAAGAACCAAGAGGTAATCGCGCAGAACGGGGTGATAGCGGACGGTCTTGCCACCAGGCACCCAAACAGCCGGGATCCGGTGGGCACGCAATTCCGTAAGGAATCCCTCGCTACGTTCCAGCCCAAGGGCCGTTGCCCGTGGAGCATCGACGGCGGCAAGCACGGATGTCGTAATCGCGAATTCCCTTAGTTCGTTGTCCAATCCTTGCAGCACATGCGTCCAGAGGTACGCGTGGAGCGGGTCGATCTCTGGCTGAAGTGCGAGTTTGATGGGCTTTGCTGTGGTTCCAGCGAAAAGTACTCCCACCACCCATCCCCCTGTTGATTCCATGACGGCGTCGATGTCATCAGTTGAGCCTCCGGAAATTTCAAGCGCAGCCCGGGCTTCTTCCCGTGTGAAGGCAAGCTCTCGATCGATGAGGAAGTCCAGTCGCTCGGATCCGGGAACAGCGCTCGAGGGAAGAGTGATGGCATTGCGCGAGATCAGGATGATCCTCACGTTCGTTGGTGCAAAGCGCATCAAATGGTCGATAACGTCCATCGCATGGGGGTGATCGGCGATCCGGTCCACCTGGTCCAAAACAAGCGTGATACGGGAATCGCCCAAGAGAGCCTCAACCAACAGGCCTGCAACTTCACCGTGGGGTGCCTGGGAAGAAAACGCATACTTAACCAGCTCAGGGATCTCCGCGGCAAAAGGAGCGAGGGCAGCTGCAATGTAGGTGAGGAGACGGCCTGGTGAAGCATCGGCGGCATCAATGGTTAACCAGGCAGTGCGCTCGTCATATCTGAGCGCATGACGGACCGCGGTGGTCTTGCCCGCGCCGGCGGTGGCACACACCATCAGCACTGGCAAGGCGTCCAGCCTACTCTGAATCGACGTGTCCAGCCGCGGTCTGTTCACAAGGATCTCGGGCAACGGCGGAGGCGTTAGCTTGCCCCGCAATAACGGCAGTGTGTGCTCCATTGACACTCTTAACTCCTGGCACCGGCGGCTGTGAACGGGAACTGAGTCGATGCGTTAACGACAGCCTCGAAAAACCCGAGTGACGGTTTCGGGTCGGTTAACCGGCTCCTCAATACTGTAACGCTATGAAATGGATGCAAGCTCCACAGCGACCCCAAGAAGGCGCAGGTCTCACAGGCCGAGAGGTTCGCAGGCTTGCCGACCTGGTGCTTTCCTCGGATATTCAGCGCCGTAGGATCACACCCTTGAGTCGGATGATCCCCGGCCTCTCCATCGAAGATGCGCGCCTCGTTCGCGACGAGGTAATCCGTCGTCGTATGGCAAGAGGCGACCGGAGCGCCGTACTCATTGGGCAAGGCCATGGCTCTGGGGATCCGGCGATTCTCAATGAACGCATGGTTTCGGTTACCACCGCGAGGATACCGACTGACTCGGTTCCCCTCCTGGTGCGAGGCGTCGTCGGACTGCATCTCAGCCCAGAATCCGTCCGTCAGGCCCTTCTCGGCCATCTTGTGGAAGCACAAGATGGGAAGCTGCAACTCGGCTTGGAAGTGGCTAGCCACCGTTTCGACGATCGGAACATCGAGACTTCTGATCTGGTAGCCGTAAATGGTGGAGTGACCCGGTTGGTGTCATCCGTTTCACATGCACCAACAGGTGCAGAGCCGACATTTCGCATGCTTCGGGACGGTCTGGCCGTGGACGAAGGATGCGTTCCACCTTCCGATACGGTCCAAAAGGCGGTGGAAGACATCACAGCATACGCAATCCGTTGCTGCACGCCTCTGGCGGAACTCTTTGCCCAGGAGAACGACCAACGCCGCGGCCCGGGGATTCTTGTCGCAGTCGGCATTGGTGAGCCGATCGGACTGACATCCAACAACACCGTAGAACTCGAGGTGGCAGGTGCCCGTGTGGCAGCCGTCATCGCCGATACAGACCACTTCATCTAATGGGAGAACACCCAATGAGTAAGACCTCTTTGCCTTCCGCCAGCCCGGATGAGATAGCTGACCAACGAATCAAACCGGCCACGGCCACCAAGTCCACTCCATCGGGTCCAGTCAAGACTGCAGTCCCGCAGGAGTCCCTCTTCCGCCGTCTCACTTACAAGTACGCCGTTCTTGGCGTACTGATCTTCGTCGTTGCCTTCTTTTCCATCGCAGCCCCGGAGACGTTCTTTACGTTTGAAAACCTGCGAGTGGTCACTTCGTCCCAAAGCGTCCTCATTATTGCCGCACTAGGCCTGGTAATCCCCTTCGCAGCCGGCGAGTTCGATCTTTCGTTCGGCCCAATGATCGCATGGTCCTCCATTGTCCTTGCGGTGCTCAATGTTCAGTTGGGGCTCCCTGGAGAGGTGGCCATTCCCATTGCAGTGGGGTCCACCATGCTGTGGGGCCTCCTGAACTCATACTTCATTGTCAAGATCGGCATCAGTTCGATGATTACGACACTTGGTATGGGTACGGTCATTACCGGTCTGACCCTGGCCGTATCAGGTTCCCAGGTCATCGCAGGGGCTCCTGCATTTCTCAATCAGATTGCGACCACGCAACTGTTCGGGCTGCCTCTACCTGTCTACCTTGCGTTTCTGCTGGCCGTCATTGTTTGGCTGTTCATGGAGCACACCCCGCTCGGTCGTTACATCTATTTCACCGGCGAAGGACGCGAAGTTGCCAGGCTCAGCGGCCTCCCAACCGATCGCATCCGAGTATTCGCCCTGACTTCCAGCGCCTTTTTTTGCGGCCTGGCCGGCGTCCTGAACGTGGGACGCCTCGGCAGCGCCGACCCCAACCTGGGTGCGTCCTTCCTGCTCCCCGGTGCTGCCGCTGTTTTCCTGGGCGCCACCGTCATCAAACCGGGACGCTTCAACGCCTGGGGCACGGTCATTGCGGTGTTCTTGGTTGTGACCGGGGTAACCGGTCTGCAAATGCTGGGCGGTGCAGGTTGGCTCGAGAACGTTTTCAACGGCGCCGCGTTGGTATTGGCCGTCTCGTTCGCCGCAATCGTCAGCCGCAAGTCCGCCTCCAGCTCCTGAAATACCCCACCCCATCCCACTCCCCCGAACTAGAAGGAACCAGTGCAATGAAGAACTCGCGTCCCCTGAAGTCGCTCGCTGCCCTTGGCCTTGGCCTCTCGCTCATCGGGCTGACCGCCTGCCAGGCCGGAAACGCCTCATCCCTGGCAAACTCAACAGTCAACGCCTCCGACGGCAAGATTGCCGCGCAACGTTTCGTGGAAGACAGTGCCAAACCCACGGAGTTCTTGCGTCCTGGCGAGCCGATCGATATTTCGAAGTTCAAGGGGAAAACCATCGCAGCCGTCACCCTGGATAACTCGCTGCCGTTTGTCCGCGCGGTGCTTGATGGCATGACCGAAGCCGGCAAGCACGCGGGCGTTCGAGTCGATGTTTACGATGCCAAAGGGTCCACGGACACAGCTGCAAAGCAGATCGATCAAGCGCTGGCTTCCAAATCAGCCGCAATCGTAGCGTTCGGCATCAACTTCAATCTGCTCCCGACTGCCATCAGCACTGCGAATAAGGCCGGTGTGCCTGTCATCGGCGCATTGAACGTTGACGTGAACGCGCCCCTTGAAAAAGGTGCCGCCGGCGAAGTCAGCATCGATTACTTCAAGTCAGGCAAACTGGTGGCCGCATACGCCGTTGCCAACACAGATGGGCCTGTACACGGTGCAGTCCAGAACCTGCCCTCAATCGAAACCTTCACCGCAATGCGCAAGGGTATAGAAGAGGGTTTCAAGGAATTTTGCTCAAAGGAATGCACCCTGCAAGTCGACGACTTGATGCAGTCCAACTTCAAGACGGCAGCCGAGACCTTGACCGGATCCCAGATTTCCCGGAACTCGAAGCTGAATTGGATCTTCCCTGCAATCGACGGGATTGCGCAGTTCACCATTCCAGCCGTTGAACTATCAAGCCGGAAAGCCGACATCCGCGTCGGGAGCATCAACGCCTTCGAGGCAAACCTCGGCTTCATCCGCGACAAGCGGGTGCAGGCGGTCGACGTCGGAAACAGCAACAACTGGCTTGGCTGGGCCATGATGGACCGCACCCTGCGGGCCCTTGCCGGAGAAAAGCCAGCCATCAGTGAGGTACCAGTGAAGCTCTTTGACTCTAAGAACATCGACGGCGTTGATATCTCGTCCGAAGCTGCCTTGTACGACAACGTCGACTACAAGAACCAGTACACAGGGCTCTGGAAGTAAGTGATCGGTGCAACGGGTCGATCTCAAGGGAGAGAAGAATGAAGGATCATCAGATCACCACTACGCGCGACGGAATCGTACTTTCAGGAGTGTCGAAGACTTTCGGTTTGACCAAAGTCTTGCATGATATCTCCCTGACTTTCGCGCCCGGGACGGTAACTGGAGTGCTCGGTGAAAACGGGGCCGGCAAGTCGACCCTGTTCAAGATCCTTGCTGGGATCTACGAGCCCGATGGCGGGGCCACCTTGCGCGTGAACGGCCGCGAAGCGTCTCTCCCGCTTACGCCAACGACCTCGGCGGATCTGGGTTTCGCATTCGTGCATCAAGACCTTGGACTCGCTGGGTCCCTATCTGTCATGGAAAACGTGTTTGTGGGCGCCATGATGCGCAAATACGGTCTTATCGATTGGAAGAGCCAGGCGGCTAAGGTCGATGAACTGCTGGCTGGCTTGGGCGTTCATCTTGATCCGTCAACTCCGGTTCAGGAGTTGACCCAGGCGGAGAAGGCCGTTGTCGCCATCGCAAGGGCAATCTACGCCCGAGGGCGAGGCCACTCGACCCTCCTGGTGCTCGACGAGCCGACCGCCAATCTCACGGGCGTGGAACGTGAACGTCTCTTTGACGCAATGCGTTCTGCTGCTGCGGGCGGCACGGCAATCGCCTTCTGCACACACCGTCTGGACGAGGTGATGACCGCTACCGACTCCGTTCTGGTCCTCCGCGATGGGCGTGTTGTCATGGAGGCTCCCACAAGCACGATCAACGATGAGAAGGAACTGGCCAGGCACATCCTGGGGCGGGATCTCGAATCCCACTTTCCAGTTCGGACCAGCCACATCGTCGACAACGTCCGGCCAGCGATCAGGGTGACCAACCTAAGCGGCGGCGGAGTACGTGACCTCTCCCTTGAAATCTGCCCCGGCGAGGTGGTGGGGCTGACCGGGCTCGCGGGCGCCGGGCATGATGACGTGCCCGACTTGATCCTCGGGAGCATCAAGTCCGACTCCGGCACTGTTCACGTGGACGGCAAGACTGTCAGGACGTCCTCGCCTGGTGCTGCCACGCGTCAGGGTATTGCGATGCTGCCAGCAGACCGAAAGCGCCGTTCGGGAATCATGAGTGCCTCCATCGCAGAGAATCTGACCCTGGCTTCGCTGGGCCGGTTCACCCGACGAGGCTTCATTGACCAGAAGCGTGAGCATAGGAGCGTCGTCAAGGCCATGGAGCACTTCGATGTGAGACCGGCCGGAGATCCGAACAGGGCCCTTGAGACCCTCAGCGGAGGCAACCAGCAAAAAGTCCTCATCGCCAAGTGGGCCGCCAAGGAAGGGATTCGTTGCCTCATTCTGCATGAACCGACGCAAGGCGTCGATGTCGGCGCAAAAAGGACCATCCTTGAACAGGTCGGACTTATGGCCGCACAGGGTGTTGCCGTGCTCATCGTCTCGTCGGAGCACGAGGAGCTCAGCCACCTCTGTGATCGTGTTTTGATCATGCGCGCTGGCCAACTCCGCCGGGAATTGACAGGTGCCGGCGCCAAACAGATCACTGAACAGTGTTACGTCGCGGCATGAGAATCACGCAGACCCCCACGGCAGGTTCATCGTCGCGAACACGCCGGATAGCTGTCATCAATTCAAACTCCTCTGACCGGGTTACTCAACAACTCGCGGACACTGTGACTCCGGAGCTGTTGTCTGGCACAGAAGCTGTGTTCCTGAACCCGGCAGAAGGTCCGGAAGGCATCGACACGCTTTTCGACGTCATCGTTTCTGGCGCCCACACCGCCGCGTTGGTACGGGAATACAGCCATGACTTTGACGCTTTCGTGGTTGCATGCGGCAATGACCCTGGACTGGCTGCTGCGCGTGAACTGACTGACCGCCCCGTCATCGGGATAGCCGAGGCCGGGATGCTCCAGGCCTGCGCCCAAGGCGCGACGTTCAGCGTGGCAGTCCTTGCGCCAGCCAAAGTTGCCGGGATGCGCGCGCTTATCCGAAGCTACGGGCTGGAGTCGAGGCTGGCCTCGATCATTCCGGCCCGAACGACCAGCAGGGACGCGGCCACATCCCCGGGCGAACTCCTTGACCAACTAACAGACGCCTGCCGTAGTCGCTCGAGCGATGAGTTGGGAGATGTGCTGGTTCTGACAGGCTCGGTCATGGGTCAAATCGCTCATGCGCTCTCCACCCGAATCAACCGTCCCGTTGTCGCCGGAATCCTCGCCGGCGTCCGTATGGCAGAAACCCTTGCGGATGCCACTACCCGCCCAACCTATCCTTCCAAGGAGGAAGCATGACAACCCGGTTTGTACTCGGAGGCCCGATCCTCGACACGGACGCGCGCGCCTTTGTCAGCGATCATATGGTGGTGATCGACGGCGGTCGCTTCGTCGGGATCGAGCCGGCCAGCCAATTGCCGTCCGACGCCCACGAGGTAATCGACGTTCGCGGCGCCCACATCCTCCCGGGTCTCATCGACTCGCATTTTCATCTGATGAGTCGTTCCGGTGTGGAAGCCGACCCCAAGCTCGTCACTACCAGCGTCGTTGACGGTGTTATCACGGCGAGACGGGCTATCGAATCCGGCGTCACCACAGTCCGCGATCCAGGCTGCAAACACCGGGGAATCCACGCTTTCCGCGACGAGATCGCAGCAGGCCGGGTCCTTGGCCCGCGTGCCTTCACTGCAGGTCCGAACATCGTAGGCCGCGGCGCCCCGGTGGACTGGCGAAACCACTTCGCAGACGGCGTTGATGAAGTCCGCCGCGCGGTCCGCGAGGAACGTCTTGGCGGAGCCGACCTCATCAAACTCGTGCTGTCTCACACGACCGGCGACTCAGATTGGACAACGTGCCTCCGCTACCTGAATGACGATGAGATAGCCACAGCAGTAGCCGAAGCGCATCTCCTCGGTGCGCGCGTTGGCTGCCATTGCGAGGGCATTGATGCTGCACGTGCGGCAGTGAATGCCGGCATTGACGTCATCGACCATGGACTTACGCTGGACGACGCCCTGGTGGCCCGAATGGCTGACCAAGGGACGTTCTACGTGCCCACGCTCTGGGCGTTCTCAACGAAAACGCACCTCACCGTTGGCAAGACCATCACGGAAGACCGCGCTGCCATTTATGAAGAGCGCATTGCCCGGGTCCATCGCGAATCTGTGCAGCGAGCCATGGCTGCCGGTGTGAGGGTCGCCGCCGGATCAGACCCAATCCACTGGATTCCAGCCCGTGATGTCATGGTCTGCGAACTTGAAGCCCTGGTGGACGCCGGCATGACCAAGCTCGACGCCCTGTTCTCGGCGACCGAAGTTTCCGCTGCCGCCATCGGCGATCCGAGACTGGGCAGCATCCGGTCCGGAAACTTCGCCGACCTTGTCGTCGTCGACGGCGACCCGTCTACCGATCTGCGTGCACTGGCCAGGCCCCGCTTGGTCATGAAAGACGGTGTCGTCGTCGTCGATCTTCTTGACGACGACAAAGCGGCCAACGAGCTGTGGGCGGACATTGCTACCGGTGCTCCTGCTTCAGACCGCCAACCCGAGATCTGGCTTGCACGCAACTAGCACCAAACCACTTTTTCCATCACTTCAGGAGGACCCAATGACTATTGAAATTGCAGAAGACTGGGCCGCTGTTGCGGCTTCGGCGGCACCGGAAGGCGGCGCCTTTATCAACGGCAGATTCGTTGGTGCCGCGTCCGGCGAAACTTTCGAAAACGTGAGCCCCGTCAACGGGCACGTCATCGGACACATCGCTGCCGGCGCCGAGCACGACGTCAACGCGGCAGTCTCCGCGGCCCGTCTCGCCTTCGAAGACGGCCGATGGTCTGCTGCCCCGCCCCGTCACCGGAAGCGGGTTTTGTTTGCCTTTGCTGCCGGCATACGGCGGGAACGGGAACGTCTTGCAACGATCATGACCGCGGACTGCGGAAAGCCGATTTCCGCTTCCCTCGGTGAAGTAGACCACGCAGCGGACGTGCTTGAGTTCTATGCAGAGGCAATCGACAAATGGGCCGGTGAGGTCATGCCGACTGCCCAGTCCGCTCTGGCCCTCGTCACTCGCGAAGCCATAGGGGTCGTTGCTGCAGTAGTCCCTTGGAATTTCCCCATCGGAATGCCAATGTGGAAGATCGCTCCGGCACTGGCAACGGGCAACTCAGTTATCGTCAAACCGGCCGAACAAGCGCCGTTGCCCGTGATCGCCTTGGCACGAATCGCGGCTGAGGCAGGCATTCCGGATGGAGTGTTCAATGTGGTCCCCGGGCTCGGCGAGAAAGCCGGAAAAGCTCTGGGACTCCACATGGACGTGGACAAGATTGCCTTCACCGGTTCCACCCAGGTGGGCAAATACTTCCTCCAGTACTCCGGACAGTCCAACATGAAGGCCGTTTCGCTTGAGTGCGGCGGCAAATCAGCCAACATTGTCCTGGCGGATGCTCCGGACCTCGAAGTCGCAGCCGCAGCCGCCGCTCTTGCCGCTTATGTCAACCAAGGTGAAATGTGCAGCGCAGGTTCGCGTCTGGTGGTGGAAGAGTCCATCAAGGACGAGTTCATTGAACTTGTTGTCACGGCGAGCCGCATGTGGCGCCCCGGCGATCCGTTTGCTGCGGACACGCGCATGGGCGCCCTCGTTGACGCCGCGCAGCTTGATCGTGTTCACGGCTACGTGGATATCGGTCGACGTGAAGGGGCCAGGCTGGTTACTGGTGGCGAGCGGGCACGCCTCGAGACCGGGGGCTACTACTTGGAGCCAACGCTTTTCGCCGATGTGGACAACCAAATGCGGATTGCGCAGGAAGAGATCTTTGGACCGGTCCTCTCCGTGATTACGGCCAAAGATGCAGAGGACGCCGTCCGGATTGCCAACGACTCTGACTACGGGCTGGCCGCAGCCGTCTGGACCAAGGACGTGTCCAAAGCCCATAAGGTCTCCCGGGCCTTGCGTGCCGGCACGGTGTGGGTGAATTGCTATAACCAGGCGGACGTCAATGTGCCATTTGGAGGTTTCAAGCAATCCGGATTCGGCCGGGATAAATCGCTACATGCTTTGGAGCAGTACACCCAGCTCAAGACGAACTGGTTCAATCTCGATGTCTGACTCACCGCGGCAAACCATTGTCAAGGGTGGCCTGGTGGTGACAGCAAGAGGTCTTGAGCGGGCTGATGTCCTCATTGTCGATGGCGTAGTGGCCGAAATTGGAAGCTTCGAGTCCGGCCACGACGACGCTGACGTTCTTCCCGCCGAAGGCTGCTACGTTCTCCCCGGCGGTGTGGACTTCCACACGCACATGGATTCGGTCTTCCGTGGGTCGATCAGGACAGCTGACGACTTCGCGACAGGGACGGCTGCCGCGGTTGCCGGTGGAACCACCACTATTATCGATTTCTGCCGGGCAGCGCCCGGCGAGACTCTTGCCGAGGCCCTCGACCAGTGGCGGCGGAGGGTGGTGGAGCAACGGCCGTGGGCTGATTACGGCGCACACATGGTGCTGGTTCAGCCCGACGACGACACTCTGTCGCAGTTGTCCAGCCTGCCCGATCTTGGTGTGACGAGTATAAAGATGTACTTGGCCTACCCAGGACGCATGATGAGCGATGACCGGGCACTGCTTCGAGCCATGCAGTCCGCGGCCGCGTCGGACCTACTGGTTCTCGTTCACGCCGAAAACGGACACGCCATACAGGTGCTGGTGGAGGACGCGTTGTCCGCCGGCCACACGGAACCTGCCTGGCACGGCAAATCCCGGCCCACGGTGACGGAGGCGGAAGCAGTTTCCCGATCAGCAGTATTGGCGCAGCTCGCTGGCGCCCGTCTCTACGTGGTCCATGTCTCTTCAGCGGCCGCGTTGTCCGAGATTGAACGAGCGCGGGCGACCGGTACGGATATCACTGCAGAGACGTGTTCGCACTACCTGGTCTTTGACGATTCGATGGTGGACGGTGTCCCGAAGGAGGTTGCCTCGCGGTTCGTTTGCTCGCCGCCTACGCGGGACCTCGATGACCAAAATGCTTTGTGGGAGGCGCTCGGTCACGGGACTCTTGATGTGCTGTCCAGCGACCACTGCCCTTTCGCTCTTCAGGGCGAGAAGATCGTTGAAGGGGACTTTACACACATCATGAATGGGCTTCCCGGCGTTGAGCAAAGGCTGGCCATTGCCTACCAGGGCGTCGTCAACGGCCAGTACTCGATGGAGCGAATGGTTGAGTTCGTCAGCACCACGCCCGCCCGACTGGCCGGCATACACCCGAAGAAGGGTGAACTGGCCGTCGGCTCGGACGCGGACCTGGTCATCTTGGATCCGCATGCCACAACAGTGCTCTCTGCTGCGACCCATCACTCTGCCGCCGACTACCTTCCGTATGAAGGCATGGAAGTTGCCGGCCGGGTCACAAGGGTATTGCTCCGTGGCACCACCGTTTACGTCGACGGATCGGTGCTCCCGGAAAACCGACAGGGGACATATCTGCATCGGTCCGCTTCACATCAACCAACAGGAGAAACCCGATGAACCAGACCATCCTGGCGTTGCCGCCGGCACAGGTCTCCACCAACCGCGGCGGCTTTGGCCCTGCACATTACGTCATCACACCCGCCAACCACTTCGGATCGAGACTGCCGGAATTTACCGGCACCGTGGTGAAAAAGCTGACTACTCCGCGAAATGGCTCGGCACGTGTAGCGATGTACCTGCTGGAAATTGAGCCAGGGGCTGGAACGACGGCACCTACCGGTCTCGGCTTCGAGAACTTCCTCTACGCCCTCGACGACGGCGTCACCGGACCGTTCGGAGACAACGCCCCCAGCACTTCATATGCGTACTTGCCGGAGGGAAAGACCTTCGAACTTGCAAATACTTCTGACAATCTTGCACGGGTGCTCTGGGTGAAAAGGAGGTACGAGGCATCCGAGGAAACCTCAGTTCCGTCGGAAATCGTGGGTCGCGCGGACGCCATGACTCCCACGCCCGGGTCGGTTCCCGGGGTCTACCGTCTGGAGTTGCTTCCGGCTTCCCCGGGATTTGACTTCGCCATGAGCATTCTGTCTTTCGACCCCGGCGCTGTCTTCCCCAAAGTCGAGATTCATGATGAGGAACACGTCCTCTACATGCTGAAGGGCCGCGGAGTCTACGTCCTGGACCGGATCCACTATGAGATCCAGCAAGACGATTTCATCTACATGGCTCCTTACTGCCCCCAGTACTACTACCCCGGCGGGCTGTCCCAGTCCGCGTACCTGCTCTATAAGGATGCCAACCGTGACGGATTCTGAGGATCGCGCGAACCTGCTACAGACCCTACGCGACAAGCAGGGTGACCTGATGGCCCGGGTCGAGGAACGTGCAGATGAGTATCTTGCGTGGCTGATTGAGTTCGCCTCCATACCGAGCATCAGCGCCACAGGTGAAGGTGTGCGTGAATGCGCAGAGCATCTCAAATCACGCATTGAGTCCATCGGGCTGAAGCCTGAATTCCTGGAGACCGGATCCCACCCCATTGTCTGGGCAACTTCCGGTGAAAGCCATAGAAAGTTGTTGGTTTACGGCCATTACGACGTGGTGCCCGTAGGTGACGAAGCTGAATGGAAATTCCCTCCGTTTGAACCAACGGTATACGAAGGCTCGCTCTGGGGGCGCGGCGTCGGGGACAGCAAAGGGCAGATGCTTGCGCATGTGTGCGCGTTGTCTGCGTGGCTCGATGTCTTTGGTGAGTTGCCGCCGGTCCAGATCAACTTCATGTTTGATGGCGAGGATGAGATCGGTTGCGGTGATACCTCGCAATACATTCGGACACATGTTGACCAATTCCGAGCCGATTTCCTTTACACCTCCGACGCCTCGACGCTTGGTGTGTGGGACCCAGCGCTATTCTTGGGCATCCGGGGGGCGCTCTATGTGGAGTTGACAGCTACAGGGAGTGATAGCGAGTGGCATTCCGGGAGTTACGGCAGCATCCTGCCGAATCCTGTGACGAGGATGGCCCAGGCAATTTCATCAATGATCGATTCCTCAGGCCGGGTTGCTATCGACGGCTTCTACGACGGTGCGGACACGATTACAGACGAACTCCGTGACTTTGCCGCGAAACTTCCGCCGGAGTTCCTTCCGCCTGCCGAAGATTTCGGGGTGCGGAACTTTGAACGGGAGCAACCCTTGGACTCGATGTTTTTTGAGCCGCGGATGTGCGTGTGCGGCATCGAGGGTGGCTACACGGGCGAAGGCCTGAAGATGGCCGTTCCCACCTCAGCGAAAGCCAAGATCGATTTCGCTCTCCTCAAGGGGCAGCGACCGGGCCACGTGGCGACTTTGCTGCGCAAACATCTCGACCTTAACGGTTATGCCGATATCGAGATCACCGTGCTCTCCGATGCGCCCCCGTCCGGCGTTGACAGCAGCCACCCACTGGTCGCGACCGCGGTCGCTGCGCTGGAGTCGGTGTGGGGCCGACCACCTGTAGTTATCCCTTCGATTGGCGGCGGTGGAGTTTTTGCCACGTTTGTGGATTCGGTGGGACTGGATTGTCTTTTGGTGCCTTACGCCCAGCCGGATATGCAGGAACACTCGGCCCGGGAGCACCTGTCCCTCGAATGGTTTGTGAATGGCATTAAGACCAGCGCGGAAGTCTTCAGGCTGCTCTCGGTTGCTGCCCTGGAACAGGATGAAGGCGGCACAGATGCCGATAATTGACGTTCATACGCACTACGTTCCGGATTTCGTCTTGGACATCCTCAGCGAAGGCTCTGGCGAGCACGGAATCGTTGGAACCTTGGGCTATCTGGAAACCCAGGCCGGCAGGCTCCCTGTGCACTACCCTGAGATGCACTCCCCCAACGAGAAACTCATCGCCATGGATGCGCGCGGAGTGGATGTTTCCCTTGTGTCCTTAACTCCTCATCTCTTTATTTACGGTCCCGAGCACGACCCCGTTGGTTTTGCCCGCAAGGCCAATGATGCACTGGCCGCGTATACCTCAGCCTCGGACCGGCTGTTCGGAATCGCCACTTTGCCATTGGGAAATCCGCCGGAGGCGGCGGATGAATTGCGTCGGGCAGTTTCCGTGCTCGGTCTCGTTGGAGGGATCATCGGCACTGGCCTGTCTGCCGAGCAGCCGCTTGATGCGATTGGACTCGACCCTGTGTTCGAAGCTGCGGCAACGCTTGATGTGCCCTTGATGCTCCACCCCTACTACTGCGGGGTGATCACATCGTCTGAGTTGTTTTTGAACAACACTTTGGGCGTCCCTTTCGACGCGGCCTGGGCGGTGGCTCGGCTCATTGCCTCAGGAACATTGGACCGCCATCCTCGTCTGAAGCTGCTGGTCCCCCACGGTGGCGGAGCCTTGCCGTACCTGTTCGGGCGGATGGAAAACGCCTGGAACAGGCGCAGCGAGGTACGTGAAGCCGCGCAGCGACCACCATCGGCTTACAAGAATCAATTCTGGTACGACTCGATAGTCCACTCCGACGAGGCCTTGCGCTATCTCGTAACATTCGCCGGCGCCGACAGGGTGCTGCTCGGCACCGACTCGCCCTACCTGACCGGGGACCTATCACCAAGCAGTAGCTTCGCAGCAGCAGGACTCGACCCCCAGACCGCTTCAGCCTCCACGGCAGAGCTCTTTCGACTGCGACTTCCACTGCCCGACTATTTAACCCAGCATTCCGGAACTGCGAAGTACGCGGGGGCAAGCGACCAACCGTGATTTTCGCCAATACCAAAGCAAGAGGACCAATGATGCTATGACAACTACAGCTAGAACCTACGCGCGACTCCCAGATGCTCCGAACAGCCCCTGCTGGGCATGGGTCATTGACGACCGTCGGTGGCGGCTCGGGGGCCACGCATACGGTTCCGACCAGGAGAACGAGATCGCCGCCGTACTGGATCTGTTGCGCGAGACCACAACAGTCAGTGAGGATACTCTGTCCATCTCCCTTCAAAATCAGTCGCTGTGGCAACGACTGGAAGTCCCTGATCGCGGTGCCAGCCGCCCCACGGCCGAATCCAGGCTTTTGGATCTCCTCTTCCGTGAATTGGACGGCAGGAACGTGTACTTCACATGGGCTGGGCCTACCCGGGCGGAATCGGGAGTGCATCCATGGTCAGGATCATCACAATTGCGCCGGAAGGTAACAAGCCCCGGCATAGCCATGGCCGACGCAGAATTGCGTGAGGAGATCCTTCGCCATGAATTGGCACTGCTCAGCGCCGAAGGGCGCAATGACAAGGCGAAGCTTGGGCAACTGATCCACCCCGATTTTTATGAAATCGGACGCACTGGGCGCTATTGGGAGCGCGAGGAGGTAATCCGTGTCCTGCACACTATTCCGGATCAGATCAAAAGTGTGACATTCGACCGAGTGGTTGAGCTCCGCCCAGGCGTAGTGCACGTCCGTTTCAGGACTGAAGATGACATCGGGGTCGTGCACCGCAGCTCAATCTGGGCGCGCGAAGGCGATCTTTGGCAACAGCTCTACCATCAGGGGACACCGGACACGCAAGCAGGCTGAAACCAATTCAGGGAAAGGAACGTAAATGTTTGCGGCTTCGGAGTTGTCTCGGATCCAGCAAAGCCCGGACGACGGCATGAAGCGCGTGCAGACCGTCGAGCGGGCGTTCGCCACCCTCGAACTCATGGTCGAGCTGGGTGGCAGCGCCACGGTCAGCGAGTTGGCCAAGTGTCTGGATCTAAGCATGGCCGGCGTCCACCGCCAGCTGCGCACGATGGCGAGGCTCGGATACGTTCATCAACGGGCCAACAAGTCTTACTGTCTCGGCCCCGGGCTGATCCGCTTGGGAGAAGGCGCTGTCGAACAGCACATACTTGCGGCGCGACCAGTTCTCGCCCTGACCGCCCAGCAGTTGGGCGAGACAGCGTCCCTCGTGATGCTGGACGGCGACTACCTTGTTCACGCAGTCCAGGTTCAGTCTTCTCGGGCTTTGCGATCGATCACACACCCTGACGCTACCGTTCCTGCACATGCAACCGGGACGGGCAGAGTCCTTTTGGCCGAGCTCACGGACAATCAGATTTGGCAAGCAATGGCGCGCGAAGGAACGTTGAGTGCTGCTTACCGCCAGCGCGTCATGGCATCGATCAGACAGATCCGCGCCGACGGCTACTGCGTAGACGACAGTGACAATCGTAACGGTCTCAGATCTTGCGCGGTCCCAACACCAAGTAACGGACGCCCCTTCGCCGTTTCTGTTACAGGCTCTCGTGAACGGCTTAGCCACATCAATCTGAACGTCATCGGCTCGCTGCAACAAGCTGCGCGACAGATCGGCCAAAGTCTTCAGCCAGATGCGGTTTGCAACTCGTTGCCATCGCCGTTGGGTCAGTAGTCCCCTGTGCCGCAATTGCCGGCCGAATGTACCTGCAGGAGGAAGAATGCCAAGTTGAAGTAGGGGGCCGTTGTCTTCGTCTCGGCACGACCAGCATTTGGATTACCTCGGGAATGCCGTGCGGCGCCCGGCAACCGCAATGGCAAGCGCGACGCCAGCAAGCGCAGCCATGACGGAAGGCAGAATCAGGCCGTCGAAGTTGCTGATCACCACCGCGCCGGCCACGCCGGCTGCGAAAATCGCCAGATTGAACGCGACGCCGAGCATTGAGTTGGCGACGTCGGCGTTCTCGCCGCTGGCAGCGCTGATTGCGGTTTGCAGTTGGGCTGCTGCCCCGCCGAAGGCGAGGCCCCACAGCACGATGGCGCCAACAACTGCCACCACGGATGCGTTGCCAGCGATGAAAATGACGCTGGCTGCAATGAAGGACCCGAGGCTCAGCAGAATCAGGCGCCGAAGGCCCTTGTCGATCACCGCACCGGTAATCACTATCCCGCCAATGGCTGCTGCCCCGAAAATCACGAGTGCGATGTCCACCGTGACGGGACGGTTCGCTGTGCGGAGGTAGGAGCCGATGTAGGTGTAGAGGATGTTGTGCCCGAGCATCCAGCTGACGATGACGGCGAGTACGACGGCGACACCTGGGGTTCCGAGGACCCTCACCAACGGGACACGCGTCCCGGCGCGCTGGCCAGGTGCGTCCGGGACCAGGAAGAGGGTTAGCAGGACCGTAAGGACTGTGAGGATGGAGAGCACCCCGAAAGACCAGCGCCAGTCGAAGGTGGTTCCCAGCCATGACCCGAATGGTGTCCCCGCTGCCAGCCCGACCGGCGTGCCAAGGGACGCGACGGCCAAGGCCTGGCCAGCATGTTCCGGGGCGGTGATGCGACGCGCGTAGCCCGCAAGCATTCCCCACAACAGGCCTGAGAACGCACCGGCCAGGACACGCGCACCCAGGGAGAGCACAATATCGGCCGAGAAAGCCGTGACAAGATTCGCGGCCAGAAAACCGAGGACCCCGACGATGAATACCGGTTTCCGGCGCATCCCCCGCGTCATGGCGATCGCTGGCATCGCAGCTACGATCGTTCCCAGGGCGTAGGCGCTGACAAATTGCCCCGCAGTAGCCTCGTTGACGGACAACCCGGCGGCGATCTGCGGCAAGAGTCCTGCCGGCATGGTTTCGGAGGCAATAAGGAGGAACCCCATCAGGGCCATGATCAGCAAGGACGCCCACGGAAAGCGCCCACCCGGGGCCGGTCTGTCGCTCTCCAGGAGGCTAGTATCCGGAAAGATGCCGAGGTTGTCGGGAGGCAGGCCGTCAATGGATGCGGCGGCGCTGGTTTCCAGGTCTGCGCGAGTCAAGGTTGTTCCATTCTGTGGTGGTTGTTCGCGGCTAGCCGCCGTGGTCAGCTGTCCGTCCGTGTCCTTTCGGACCTCGGCTGGGCGGCGGTTCCGTACTCGCTGGCCGCCCACGAAGCCAACAGTTGCATGCGCTCGGCCGACGGCGAGCCTGGCTCTGCGGTGTAGATCGTCATGGTCAGGCCAGGCTCCGCAGCCATCTCCAAGCCCTCGAAAGCCAAAGTCATTTCCCCAACAATGGGGTGGTTGAACGTCTTGAAGCCTGTGCCGTGATGCCGGACGTTGTGCGCACCCCAGCGCTTCCGGAACCCCTCGCTCCGAGTCCCGAGTTCGCCAATGAGATCGTGAAGTTCCTTATTGTGCGGGTCCCGGCCCGCCTCGGTACGCAGGATGGAGACAGTGACCTCAGCGAAGGCGTCCCAATCCGGACAGAAGTCGTAAGCGCGTTCGTCCAGGAAAGTGAACCGGGCAATGTTCGCCGGCTGACCCGGCATTTCATAGCAATCCTTATAAAACGCCCGTGCCAAAGAATTGACCGCCAGCAGGTCCATCCGGCCATTGCGAACAAAAGCGGGACCGGCCGTGACCGCATCGAGCGCCCACTGCAGGCTCTTGTGCGGCACATAGCCCTTCGAGCTCCGCCGCCGCGGCGGCCTGGCTACCGGACTGGCCGCGTGGGCGAGGTCGAACAAGTGCGCCCGCTCGGCGTCGTCCAACCGCAAAGCCCGGGCGATGCTCTCCAGCACCTGAGGAGAAGCTCCGCTGATCGCGCCGCGCTCCATACGGGTGTAATACTCCACACTCAGCCCAGCCAGGGCAGCCAATTCACTACGGCGCAGACCATGCACGCGCCTGTTGGTCCCGGCCGGCAATCCAACCTGCTCAGGAGAAACCTGGGCGCGACGCGAAATGAGGAACTCGCGTACTTCCGCTCGATTGTCCATGCCATCCACGCTAAGCCAACCCCCGCGAGGGAGGGAGTCCCTCCCAGGGCCTGTCTCGGGGATCTCCCTGCGCGCACGGCATGGCATGGCATCGACGCCCCAATCCATGAACAGGAACAACGCCCGCCGTGGGACTACTCTTCGCGGTCGATCTCCAAGTAGCTGAGGCCGCTCAAATCCAGCCAATATCGGGTTGGTGTCTCCACCAATCGCAGCAGCACACCTTTGCAGTCGCGACACCGGACCACAATACCGGGCGCGTCCGTGAAGACCACGGCCTCGCCAAAAGCCCTGACTGAGCCGCAATGCCTGCAGCGTCCCAGTGCCGCGATGATGTCGATGCGGAACAGTTCCGACAGGGCGCCGGCCGCGGCGTTCCCGTCCACAAACGGAATCGGGTCATGGGGTCCTGCTGCAATATCTTGGTCTTCGGAGTCAGGGACAGCGAAATCGTCGGTGCCGTTCACCGGATACCTCCCATCCCGCCAAACCGTTCAGTCTTTATCGACTCCGGCGAATAGCCAGCCATTACAAGCCAGTCCGCAACGGTCTCCACGAAGACTGTTTGGCCGCAAACAAAAACATCCGGGTTCTCCTCTGTTGGGAAGATCTTGCCCAAAAGACTCTCCGAGTTAAGGCGCGCTGGCGCGGCCGGCCAGCCCTCCGGCGTCGAACGCGTATAGACGTAGTCCACCATTAACTTGGCTGATTCCCGGTCCAATCGGCGCAGTTCGTCACGGTATAGCGAAGCATCCGGAGACTTGAGGGAATAGAGCAATCTGAACGGGGCTGCGTTATTGGAAGCCTGGTGGGCGCGGATCATCGACATCAGCGGCACCACACCTGACCCTCCCCCAATCAACTGCACCCGTTTCTCATTACTTGGCCGCCAGACAAACCACCCGCCCACTGGTCCCCGGATTTCCAGCCGGTCCCCGACGGCCAGGTCCCGGACAAGGTAAGGCGACACTTCGCCGTCGGGCAGTTCGTCAACGGTTATTTCCAGATGCTCATCCGCGCTCGCGGATGCCACCGAGTAAGACCGGATGGCTGTATATCCGTCGTCTGCGGTAAGGCGGACGTCAATGTGTTGGCCTGCCAGATATCCCATCAAACCATCCACGCGCAGCCTAATGGTCCGGGCTGTCGCGTTTTCCAGTTCCCCGCCGACCACTTCAGCGACCCGCCATACAGAACTCACAGCGAAGGCCTCACGAGTACCGCTCCTCGCGCCATGGATTCCCGTGCAGATGATATCCATTCGATTCCCAGAAACCGGGAACGTCTTCCCCCGTCAGTTCCAAACCATGAATCCACTTGGCGCTCTTCCAGAAATACAAATGTGGCACCAAGAGCCGCGCCGGACCACCATGCGCCCGTTCAAGAGGTTCGTGATCGAACTCCCAGGCCACCCAGGCCTTGCCGCCCAGGAGATCCCATAGCGGAACATTGGTCGTGTAACCGTCGAAGGAATGGGCGGTGGCGAAGTCGCTGGTGGTTTCCACGTTTTCGAAGAGCGTGTCCACTGAAACTCCACGCCACGCTGTTCCCAATTTTGACCAGCTGGTCACGCAGTGAATGTCTTGCGTGACTTCTTCCTGCGGCAAGCCCACGAACTCATTCCAGGACCAAGAGAGCCGCTGACCATTCTCCGTGGTGATGAAGAACTCCCATTCATCGACGGGGATGAGCGGAGCAGGTCCCGCGGTGAGGACGGGAAAGTCGTGCGTTTCATGCTGGCCAGGAGGCAATGCAGGATTCTCGGAGCGTCGTCCGCGGAAACCGGAAGAAATGATACCCATGATGCACCTCCACAGTGGAGCTCCACCCCGGTCAACGACCGTTGATGTCCCAACCATAGGGCAACCTCTGGGCGTGGTCTAGGGATCAACGAGGCCAAGTCAGCGGTCCCGGCGTTTCCGGATTGTTCGACCCCCCTGACAAGGATGGTTGCCCGAATGCGCCTTTCCTGCCCAAAAACTGCGCCAAGGCTGTGGAAAACAACGGCTGCTCTTGATCCACGGGAGCCATGGTTAACCCAGCGGCAACCCAAGGAACCTGAGCCGCTGACGCGGCAGGCAATGAGCAAGATTCCGGGAGCAGGAAGAGCGATGAACCAGGCAGCACCCCTGAAAAAGGTATCCGCCATAGAGTCCGGTCAGGGTGGCTGGCTGAAATGAAACGGATAGCAGAGTACCAACCCGTCTGCCGTCCCTCCTGCGAAGGCACTGACGTTCGCGTGTCCAGTGGGATCAGCTGCCCGGCCACGGTGTGGTGTACGCCGTCGACCGTTACGAAAACATGGACCTCCGGTGACCGCATTCACGACGGCGGATCCGAAATATGGCCTGACTGCCAAGATTGAAACCTTGCCCAGCGGGGCAACAGGCCCCTGGGTTGGGAAACACGCGCTCAATGGGCAGTGTGCACCACCACACACCTTTCGCAAGCCAGGTGAGGCCTCCGATAACCGCCAAAGCCCCGGAAATACGCAACAGCATGAAGGTCCACCTCGCGTCTATGAGAGACATCGAGTCCGCCTCGTCCCGTCAGCGGGTCACACGATTCGGCCAGTGTAAGCCCCCGGAAAATGACCAGTCACCAGGGACGAGCGGCAATCGGAGCGGTCGGAAACTAGAGAGGCCGCCCCCTCCACGACTCCTGATCAACCCTCTTGATCTGTCCGGCCGGGAACCACTCAACGTGGTAGACCCGTTCATCATCCACCCACTCGATGAGCCCATAGGACCTCGTGTACTTCACTGCCCGACCGTAAATCTCACCCACGCGAACCAGCGGCTGACTGCCAGGCTCGAGGTCAATGACCCTACCGTCGTCCGGTTTGGGATGGTTTCTTTCGGCGTCGAGCTGGGCCATCATGCGGGCGAAAGCGGTGGAGTCTTGCTTCGGTCTCATAGAAACAAGATTAGAACATATATTCGAATGTGCTTCCGCTGACAAGACTGGCAGGTTGCAGAACCTGAGACCGAACGCCCCCAACTGCCGCCAAGGTCACCACGCCCCCAACTAGCGCCGACCTTGGCAGCACCTTTTCTCCACCCCTCGTGGGTGTACGGGCGTAGAGGTAGGAGTCTCTGCTCCGAGTCCCTTGACGCAACCGGCGATACGTGAGATTCTCGTCACATCGAATCGGATCCAATTCCTAATTTTCATATCCAATATCAGTTCTCCCCTATGACCGGCTCAGAGAACCTAGTGATCCCGAGAGCCGCACGCAGTGCTGATTGAGAACAGTTAAGACAGCGTTGTTCAGGCATGTGCTCAATCAGCGTTGCGGTTGAAATCACGTTCGTGGGAGAACCACCCCCGTTCGCAATGTCCCTTATACAGGAGTCTTAATGTCATCTCCCGACCTTGCTAAGCCCGCCTCTCCAGGCCGGACGACCAAACCTCAAAGCGGTCGTTCAAGTCTTGCGGAACTGAGCGGCCGAGCACTTTTTTTCCTACTCATTCTGGACCTGTCCTATTTCATCAACGCAATGGACAGGCAAGTCTTCGCGGTACTTCTTCCTGATATCAAGGCAACCTATGGGCTTACCGGCGGTGAAGCTGGAATCATCGCCACAATCTTCACTCTAGGTATGGGGCTTGCTGGCATACCGGCCGGGTACCTTGCGGATCGATTCGGTCGCAAGAAGATCGTCCTTATTAGCCTCCTGATGTTTTCCATCAGTTGCGCATTGCAGGCTACTGCTGTCGGCGCAGCGGACATGGCGCTTTGGCGCATCCTCTCTGGCGTCGGTGAAGGCATGCAGGTCGCCGCGCTGTTTGCGGCGGTCGGCGCTTACTTCAACCGTCATCGTGGGTTCGCGCTTGGTTCCATCAGTGCGGCATTCGGTTTGGGCGGCTTCACGGGCCCGTTACTGGGCGGCGCCATCTTATCGGCGACCGGGGACTGGAGGTCTCCGCTGGTAATTTTTGGTGCTGTTGGAATCGTCATTCTGCTCTTGGTTCTCGTTCTTGTGCCGAAATCGGTGACTGAGATCGGTCGTAACGAGAAAGCCGAGTCGATCTCACAGTCGAGCTCACATGGTCAGCGCTTCCTGAACCGTCGCGTTGTGTGTTGCTTGATTGTTGCAAGCGCCGGTGGCTTTTCAATTTACGGGTACCTCGGCCTCTACCCCACTTATCTTCGTGAATCCCTAGGTTTCACACCCACAGAGGCCGGCCTGGCAGCGAGCATGTTCGGCATTGGCGCGCTTGGTGCCTTGATCGGCGGGATACTCGCCGATCGGATCGACCAACGACTCCTGAATGTAGTTGGCTTGCTCGCCATCATGATCCTTGGAACGGCAATCTTCGCCTTCTCTTCCCCTCTTCCGGTTCAGATGGTCTTCTCGGCACTTCTGGGTGCAGCCTTCAGCGGCGTGTTGATTACGAATACAAGCGCCCTGTTGCAGCGCTCCGTCCACGCTAATTATCTCGGACGTGTGAGTGGCCTGCTGATTGCGGCTATGTACATACCTGCTAGTGCTTCCGGTTATTTTGTAACGTTCATGCAGGGAAATTTCGGTTGGCAGACCGCAGGAATCGTCCAACTGACTGTCATTCCGATTGTTGCCCTAATCGCTATGGGCGTCATGGGGAAGACGTCCTCCCCTAATCTCAAGGTGACCTCCCACGTTTAGCTGCTGGCGGGTCCGATCCGGATAAGTGAGGTGGCTGGTCTCTTTCCATTCGAGAGTAACCAGCCACCTACTCATGTCGCTGAAGGCTTTTAATCCGGATTGGGCAGGACCCTCGATGCATGCGTATCGGTGGCTACCTCAGAAGGGGAGGGGATACGTCGGGAAGCGGTTTCAACAAGGAAGGTTTGTGGAAGCACGCGGCGGTCCGCCCACCTTGGCTCCACGCTTTTTGACGGTCATGGTTTTAGAGTGCGTTGTTTGCACTGATTCTCCGGGAGCAGTTAACCATCGCCCGGAATCTTCCGACAAGGGACCCCAGTGCTCAGATCGCTCTGGAAGGCCGCGCTAACAGACTCTTTCGCAGCATGGCAACCGGTGCAGACATGCCAGCAATGAGGGTGGCAGTCTTGATGGCGATGGTCCGGCCTGTCAGAATCATCTCCGCCCCAGCAGCAAAGGCAGTGGGCCCTGCGGGGTAGCCACGCGGGCCGTGAAAGTGGAGGCGTTGAAGGAGTGCTCCGCGTAGTGGATCATCGAGACGTTGAACGCCGCAACTACCTCGTGCACAGGTTCTTCGCCGAATGTCATCCAGAGGAAGTTCGCGGAGTAGTCCAGGTCTTCCCGCGGTTCGACCACGTCCTGGCCGCGCCGGCGGCGCTGGTCGTAGGCGACTACCGCGGGCATCGCAGCCCAGAGGTCGATTGCCTTCTTCATGTTGGCTTCTGGTGAGGAATCCTCAGCCAGCTCATGCCGGGCTCCCATTACCGAAGCTGCGGTACGGCAAACATCCATGGGGTGGGAGGTGGCGGGCAAGCCATCGATGACGTCCTTTACGGCTGGGTCCAGCGCGCGATGGGCGCGTTCCACAGCAACGAGCGCCGCGAGTTCTTCATCGCTTGGCAGTTCCCCATTCCATAGCAGGTAGGCGACCACTTCGAAGCTGCACTTGGCTGCTGTTGGGGCCCCCGTAGGCGCCGGGGATGGTGAAGTTGAGAATTTCCAACCTCGTCCAGGGCGGCCATCGCTTCGGGGAAGATCGCGTCGGCACCGGCGTCAACGGGGAATTGAGGGCTGCTTGCTGTTGTACGTGGCCGGGTTGAGAAGCTGTCGTCGGTAGGTAGTCAGTTTCTGTAGAGCAGGAGCGCGTCGCCCTGTCCCCCGCCGCCGCAAAGCGCCACCGCAGCTTTCCCGCTTCCTCGGCGAAACAGCTCCAGAGAGGCATGGAGGGCCAGGCGTGCTCCGGAAGCTCCAATGGGGTGTCCCAAGGCAATTGCTCCTCCATGGATGTTGCATGCTTCCAGCGGAATGCCGAGTTCCGTCAGGGACTGAACTGCAACCGCGGCGAAAGCTTCATTAATCTCAACGAAGTCGAGTTCTTCAGGTGTCCAGCCAGCTCTTTCCAGGGCTGCATTGATGGCCCTTGAGGGCTGGGAGTGCAGGGAATTGTCCGGGCCGGCTACCTGGCCGGGGAACCCCACGACGGCAAGGATGTCACAACCGAGTCGCGCGGCGGTGGCACGTGTGGTGAGGATCAACGCAGCGGCTCCATCGGACAGTGGTGAGGCGTTGCCGGCGGTGACGCTGCCGTCCTTCTCGAATGCCGGATTAAGAAGGGAGAGGGCGTGAAGATTGGTTTCTGGCCTTACTTGTTCGTCCTGATCGATGACCCGTTCGGGTCCTTTTCGCTGCTGGATGCGAATCGGAACCAGTTCGTCCTTGAAAACTCCCTCCGACGCAGCTTTGAATGCTCTCTGATGCGAAGCCAGAGCCATCGCGTCCTGCTCGGCTCGACCGATGCCGTGCACCTGATTTCCGCGATCGGCCAAGACTCCCATGGAGACGTTTTCCTGGGCGTCGCTGAGTCCGTCACGGACCAAGGAATCTGCCATCGAACCGGCGCCATACGGCCAACCTTGCCGGGCCCCCAGCAGGAGATGCGGGCTTCTGCTCATGGACTCTTGCCCACCTGCGACTACGACATCCGCTTCGCCGGCTCTGATGAGGCGTGCGGCGTCGATGACCGCTGTCAGACCTGACAGACAGACCTTGTTAACGGTCACGGCTGGTACTTTGAGGCTGATGCCAGCCAATGCAGCCGTTTGGCGTGCGGGGTTCTGTCCTGAACCCGCCTGTATCACCTGTCCCATAATTATCGCGTCTACGTTGTCCGGGCGAACACCGGATTTTTCCAAGGCACCACCAACGGCCGCGGCGCCGAGTTCTACAGCGGTCAGATGTGCTAGCTGGCCGTTCAGTTTGCCCTGCGGGGTCCTGGCTCCACCGACGATGACGACGTCCTCGGGGCGAGGTAGCAGGTGGGTCAACGAGTTCTGGGACATGCTCTTCCTTCGTTTCATTCGTGTCGGCAATGATGTTCTCTTATTGGGGTGACATCCGCAGAGCACCGTCCATGCGGATTGTTTCCCCGTTCATGTAGTCGTTTTCGATGATGGAGAGGGCAAGATGAGCGAACTCGTCGGGACGGGCCAGCCGCTGCGGGAAGGTGACGTTGGCAGCCAAGGTCTGGCGAATCTCGTCACTGACGGTTGCCATCATGGGGGTCTCGACGATGCCGGGTGCGATTGAGTTGACTCGAATGCCATATTGCGCCAGATCCCGCGCTGCGGGGAGCGTCATACCGACAATGGCGGCCTTAGAGGAGGCATAGGCGACCTGGCCGATTTGTCCTTCGAAGGCAGCGATTGAGGCAGTGTTGATAACAACGCCGCGTTGTCCGTGGTCATCTGGCTGCGTCTTGGAGATCGCGTCAGCAGCAGCCGTCAGGACATTGAATGAGCCCATCAGATTGACCTGGATGACTTTCTCGAAGACGTCGGGATCGTGTACCCCTTTTCGGCCCAGGATACGCATCGTGGGGAGAATACCAGCACAATTGACGACGGTCCGTAGAGGAGCTCCCGCTGCAGCCTTGGCTACGGCCGAGCGGACCTCATCAACATTTGTGACGTTGACTGCGAGGTAATGAATGTCAATTCCAGCCGGGATATCACTTATGGCTTCTGGAAGGTCAAGAGCGTACACCTGTGCTCCGCGCCCCGCGAGTGCGCGCACCACTGCCGCGCCGAGTCCTGAGGCGCCGCCTGTGACAATGGCAGCTGTATTTATGAGATCCATGTGTGGGTCCTTTGCATTAGAGGTCGGTGGAGTCGAGAAAAGACGGGACTCAAACGAATGCCGAGATTCCCGTAACAGCACGCCCTACGAGAAGGGCATTAATTTCATAACTTCCTTCGTACGAGTAGATTGCTTCCGCATCGGCAAAGATCTTCGCCATCTCGAAGTCGGTGGTGATGCCGTTACCGCCCACGATTGAGCGCCCGAGCGCCACGGCTTTGCGCATATTCGCGGTGCAGCTGGATTTCGCCAGCGCAGCATGGTCCATCGATAGGCGACCTGATTCGCGGAGACGAGCGAGTTGGATCATCAAGGAAAGCGACATTGTCGCATTGCCCAGCATGCGGGACAATTGCTCCTGAATGAGTTGGAATGATGCGATGGGCTTGCCGAATTGCGTCCTTTGCATCGCGTAGGCGCGGGCAACGTCAAAGGCCGCAAACTGTTGACCGACGGCTTGCCAACTTACCCAAACCCTTGAGTGGAGAAGCAGGGAGTTCGCATCCTGAAATGATGCCGTTCCGGGAAGCCAGTTTTCGTAGGGAATGTGGACGTCGTTCAGCGTGATGTTGGCATTCTGGATGATTCTGACTGCAGTCTTGTTGTTGATCGTCTCCGTGTGGAACCCTGGTGTTCCCTTCTCCACAATGAAACCTTTGATTTGACAGTCAGCTGTGTCACGCGCCCACACCAACACGTAGTCAGCAAAGGTGGCGTTACCGATCCATCGCTTATGTCCATTGAGGACCCATTGGCCGCCTGAAAGAGTCGCAGTCGTTTGTAGCTCACGAGAGATGTCCGAGCCATGAAGAGGTTCAGTCAGGGCAAAGGCGCCAATCTTTTTGAGTGACAGGAGTTCGGGCAGGATCGTCCGACGATGCTCCTCCGACCCAAGATCCTTGATCGCCGTAGTGAAGAGTTCGTCATGAACACCGAAGAACGTCGAGACGGAGGTATCCGCCCGGGCAAACTCCATTTGGATCAAGCCGGCCAACAAATGCCCGCGGTTGCTCATCCCGGTCAGATTTTGTGCAGCAATCGCCGGGAGCAGCGCGAAAGGAAATTCAGCCCGGTTCCAATAGTCCACCGCGATGGGCCGGACTTCACGTTGAAGGAAGTTGCGTGCCTCGGTATACCTCCCGTAGTCCTCTGCAGTCAAAAGATCCGAAAGGAACAGCAGATCTGCTTCCGGGTACGGGGGCGTATCTCCTGGTCCAACATGTGCCGCGAATGCAGGCTGCACCGCCTCCTTGAGCACGGTCATGACTCCTCTTTCTTGATGATGTTTGTTGGTGCTGGAAATGGCCTTGCTGGTGTCATTGCAGCTTGCCGATGCTTTTGAGCTGTTCTTCTGAGATATGGATTGTGAAACCTGATCCTTTGTCCACCAGCTGCCGGCCGAAGCCCTGCCCTTGCTGAAGCCAAACGACTCTCCCGTCGGACGTAAACGCCTCTACGACGCCTTCTCGAAGATGCTGGCGGCCTTGACGGATTTCGATCAGTGCCCCGGTAAGGATGGTCCAGTCATTGACCAGGAAATTTTGTTTTGAGCCCATGTCGTGTCCGCTGTTGTTTGCTGAACCGGGTTGGCCTAAACGAGCGCGAGGCCTGGCTCCCGCAACAAGGCTGCGGTGTCGGCGAGCAATTGAGAGCCCTGCTGGCCGTCCATGATGCGGTGGTCGAACGAAAGGGCCAATTGGAGGATCGAACGCGGCTCAATCCGTTCTCCACGATCATCTTCAACGACCCAAGGTGTGCGGCGGACAGCTCCTACGGCCAGAATCGCGGCTTCCCCGGGGTTCAAAATGGGGGTGCCTGAATCTATGCCGAAGACGCCGATATTGGTGATCGTCACCGTACCGTTGGCCATCGCTTGAGGTTCCGTTTTTCCGAGACGGGCGGTCGTAGCCAGATCTGCGATAGCAGCCGCAAGCCGAGACAGGCCCAGTTCCTGGGCATTCTTGATGTTAGGAACTATCAATCCGCGTGGCGTAGCTGCTGCGATGCCCAAATTCACCCGGCCGAACTGGACAATCTCCTGCGCCGACTCATCCCACGATGCGTTTGCTCCCGGAGTGTTTCGCAATGCGTGGAGGAATGCCTTGGCAACAAATGTCAACGGTGTGAGCTTCACGTCTGCGAACTCACGGCGGCGGACCAGCTGGTCTTTCAATTCGAGGGTTCGGGTGATGTCGACAGCAACGAACTCTGTCACGTGAGGGGCCGTGAACGCCGACTGAACCATAGCTGCGGCCGTGCGCTTCCGGACACCCTTAATCGGAATGCGAATGTCTTCGGTGGTATCCGTTTCAGAATCGGCGGATGAGACGGTTGTGGTTTCAGCGGTCGGCCGGGCTTTGAGAACGTCTTCACGTGTGCAGACTCCGTTATCTCCGGTTGCCTTGACGGCATACAGATCCACGCCGAGATCCTTGGCGAGCTTCCTCACCGGTGGGCTGGCTTTGGGGCGTCTGCTTGCGCCCGCAGCGGGTCGGGTTGCGGTAGTGCCCTCCGGCGCCGGGGCCTTTGTGGCTGGATGGCTGGTGTTGCGTCCGCGACGACGACGGCCGACAACCTCGCGCGCCCCGTATCCAACCAGCAGTTTGGGGTCTTCGATTGTTTCCGGCCGTGCCTGCGGAAGAACGCCTTCGCCATCTGGCTCGGATGAGGCTGTAGCGATGCTGATGATCGCTCGCCCAACGTCAACGGTTTGACCCTGCTCTACGAGGAGCTCATTGACTTCTCCTTCGTAAGGGCATGGGAGCTCCACCAATGACTTTGCCGTTTCAATCTCGACTATTGCCTGGTTGACAACCACTCTGTCACCGCATTTCACCAGCCAATTTACGATTTCTGCTTCGGTGAGCCCTTCTCCGACGTCCGGCAGGGCGAATTCCTTGATGGTCATTGTTTGCCTCCGTTAGTAGGTGAAGCTGCGGTCTACGGCATCGAGGATTCTGTCCAGGCCCGGCAGCCATTCCTCTTCGAGGCGGCTGGCGGGATAGGGCGTGTCGTAACCGGTGACCCTGAGAACCGGGGCTTCCAGTGAGTGGAACGCGGCATCCTGAACTCGCGAAGCGATCTCTCCGCCAAGGCCGCCAGTACGTGACGCTTCGTGGGCCACGACCAGCCTGCCCGTCCGTTCCACAGATTGGATGATCGTCGCATCGTCGATGGGAGACAGTGACCTCAAATCGATGACCTCGATATTGCGGCCCTCCTCTGCACAGACATCTGCGACCTTCAGGGCCACAGGCACCAATGCCCCGTAGGTAACTAGCGTTAGGTCTTCTCCAGGGCGGACAACTGCTGCTTTGTCCAGAGGCCCTGGTGTGCTGGCCCGATTGACCTGACCTTTGAGCCAGTAGGATCGTTTGGGTTCCAGGAAAATGGTGGGATCGTCGCTACGGATCGCCTCCCGGATCATGTCGTATGCTTCCTGTGGAGTGGACGGCATCACTACCTTCAAGCCGGCAGTGTGGGTGAAGTATGCCTCCGGTGATTCCGAGTGATGTTCGATGGCGCCGATACCGCCGCCTACGGGTATGCGGATCACAACCGGCAATGCGACCCTGCCATCTGAGCGGTGCCTGTACTTGGCCAGCTGAGTCGTGATCTGGTTCATGGCGGGGAATACGAAGCCGTCGAACTGAATTTCGCACACTGGCCGGTACCCAGCCATGGCCAGGCCTATCGCGCTTCCTACGATGCCGGCTTCGCCAAGGGGCGCGTCCACTACGCGAAGATCACCAAAACCTTTTTGGAGCCCGTCGGTGACCCTGAATACTCCGCCCAATTGGCCGATGTCTTCGCCGATGAGCATGACCTTGTCGTCGGTCTCCATGGCGGCACGGAGCCCAGCATTGAGGGCGTGGGCGATGGGCATGGTACCCGGCAAAGTCGTCATTCTCCGGCCTCCACGAAAACCAAGTGTTCGTTCATTTGACTCTCAAGTTCTTTCGGCATGTCGGCATAGGTATTCCGGAACGGTTGGTCTGGAGCCGGGTTAGGAAGTTCACGGCAACCTGCACGCAGCTTTTCGGCAAGTTCTTCCTCTTCCTGGGCGACTCCGTCGAGAAAGGCCTGGTCCAATGTGCCGGAGGTCTTCAAATAGTTCTTTAGGCGTTCGATGGGGTCCAAGGCGGCCCAAGCATCGTTTTCAGCCCCGGAGCGGTAGCGTCCGTCGTCGTCGGACGTCGTGTGGGGGTTGCGGCGATAAGTAAAGGCTTCGATGAGGGTGGGACCGTTGCCCGACCTGGCCGAAGCCATCGCCTCCCGGGTTGCGGCAAGGCAGGCAAGGACGTCGTTTCCGTCTACACGGACGCCTTCGAACCCAAACCCTTGGGCGCGCTGCGCCACGGACACGCGGCTTTGAACCGAGTAGGGGGCGGATATGGCCCATTGGTTGTTTTGACAGAAGAAGACAACGGGCAGGTTCTGTGCAGCGGCCCAGACGAAGGCTTCATTGGTTTCACCCTCGCTGAGCGCACCATCGCCCAAGAAGACCAACACTGCCCGGTCTCGTTCCGGATCGCCTGTGCCCACGTCGCCGTCTCGAACGATTCCCATGGCGTATCCAACTGCATGAAGAGTCTGGGCCCCGATAACGAGGGTGTAGAGGTTGAAGTTGTTCTCTGTTGGGTCCCAACCGCCCATGGTCGTGCCCCGAAAGAGTCCTAGCAGGTTCACCGGATCCACCCCGCGACACCAGGCAACGCCATGTTCGCGATAGGTGGGGAAGACGATGTCCTGTGGATGGAGGGCCCAAGCTGCTCCTACCTGAGCTGCTTCCTGACCAAGCAGGGACGGCCAAAGCCCCAGCTCTCCCTGGCGTTGCAGCGCAATGGCTTCTGTATCCACTCGGCGGGTCATGATCATGTCCCGCAAAAGACGCTGCGAGTCAACGGAATCCGGATCCAGGGCAAGCGACTCGTGGGGTTGATACGTTCCCTGTTGAGACAGTAGAGATAGAGGTTCGGCGGTCATGCGGGTATTCCTTCTGCGTCAGCAAGACGGCGCTCAACAAGTTCCCGGGCAGCCTCGGCCGGGGTCCTTGACACGTCACCGGCTGCTTGGAGCATGCCCGTAACGGCTGAGCCGATCATTGCAATTCGGTCGGTTACCTCTTCGGGTTGCAAATCAGTGACCTCAGAGGAGACTTGGATAAGCCCTCCGGCATTTGCCACGTAGTCTGGAATCCAAAGAATGCCAGCGGACTGCAGTTGTTCTTCGCAGTCAGCGTTGAGGAGTTGATTGTTGGCCGCACCGCAGACGATTTGCGCGCGGACCATGGGTATTGTCCTCTCATTCAGAGTGGCGCCCATGGCGCAGGGAGCGTAGATGTCGATGTCTTGGTCCAGGACCCGACGAGAAATCGCAACCCGGGGGTTTGTCTCAGATACGCGCTGCAGTGCTGCCGGGTCGCGGTCGGCCAGATTAACGTGCGCTCCGGCGTCGATCAGCAAGCTGACCAGCTGACTGCCGACTTTGCCAGCACCTTCAACACCGACTCGGCGTCCGGAAAGTCCTTCGCTTCCCCAGACGTGAACTGCAGCGGCCTGCATCGCCACGAAGACCCCATAAGCCGTGGAAAATCCGCTGTCACCCGATCCGCCGGCATCGCGACCGACGACCCATGGCGTCTGCGAACCGATGATATTCATGTCGGTTGCTGTGGTACCCACGTCACCGGCTGTGATGTAGCCGCCCCCAAACGAGTGGACAAACCTGCCATAAGCGCGCAATAGCCCAGGGGTTTTGTGGGCGTGAGGATCACCAATGATCACAGCTTTGCCTCCACCCAAAGGAAGTCCCGCAGCCGCTGCCTTAAGCGTCATACCCTCCGACAACCGGAGTACATCTGTAAGCGCGTCCGATTCTTCCTTGTAAGGAAAGAAACGCGTTCCCCCCAGTGCCGGGCCCAAGGACGAATTGTGGATCGCAACAATGGCCCTGAGTCCGGTGTCCTCATCACGAAGCATCCGAACCTGTTCGTGACCGCTGGTCCGCTCATCGATGATGTCGGTGTGGCCGTTACCAGCAACGCCGGGTCCGCCCAATATTGCCGCACACACGTGCTGCCTCCTGATTGCTCAAGCATTGGATCCAATACCAATGTGTTCCCCAACCTTGAGCCAAGGGGGACGATGTGGTCAACTGATTTATCTCGAACGAATCGAAATGTTCAGGTCGATAGGCTTGGCATGGAAGGCATCTGAACAAAATGATCAGCATTGATCGGCTTGACGCCGAGCTCCTTAGGCGCCTTCACGGCAACGCGCGGGCAGGCGTAGCAGAACTTGCGGGGCTTTTGGGCATCTCCCGCAATACCGTCCTGGGTAGACTCCAGCGCTTGGAAACTGCGGGGATATTGAAGGGCTTCAGGCCTGTCATGGACCTGGAGGCCGCCGGGATACCCGTTCAGGCATTCATTGGCTTGGAGCTGGACCAACGAAAACTCTCCAGTGTCGTAGAAGCGCTTAGTCGCATTCCCGAGGTCTTGGAGGTCACCACTCAAGCTGGCCGGGAGGACCTCATGGTCAGGGTCGCGTCGACAACCCTTCAAGGAGTGCAATCCGCCGCTGCCAGAATGGTGGACATCCCCGGAGTGCGGCACACCAACACGACACTCACAGTTTCGACGCCCTTGCCCTATCGGGTTCAGCCGCTTTTGGACCACCTGACGAGGGATTCCGGTTGGGGAAGGTCAACACCTTTGCCCGTGGAATCTCATCCACCAAAAAGATTCGATTAATTGGATCCAAAACGTCTTGCTTTGAATACAATGAGGGTATGACGCAGACGACTTTCTCCTCCATGACCTCAACACCGCCGGCTTCTCCGACGCGCCCCACACTGAAGGGATCCTTTGGGATGAGCGCCTCAACGCATTGGCTGGCGACAGCCAGCGCGCAGTCGGTTTTGGAACGGGGCGGAAACGCGTTCGACGCTGCTGCGGCCGCCGGCTTCGTCCTGCACGTCGTTGAACCGCATTTGAATGGTCCTGCCGGCGACTTGGTAGCCATTTACGCTCCCCACGGACGTGAACCTCAGGTCCTCATGGGCCAGGGACCTGCCCCCGCGAAGGCAACCATCGAGCACTTCACCTCTGAAGGGCTCACCTCGGTGCCCGGCGCTGGCGCTCTGGCGGCCGCCGTCCCTGGAGCCGTGGAGGCCTGGCTGCTCCTGCTAGCCAAACAGGGAACCTGGGAGCTGGCCGAAGTGCTCGGGTATGCCATCCACTATGCCGAAAACGGCCATCCCATAGGTAAGCAAGCAGCCACGGTTATTGAGACCATGGCTGGTCATTTCGAAGAACACTGGCCCAGCTCCGCGGCCCAGTGGACACCACAGGGCAGACTGCCAGCGGCGGGCGAGAACGTCAAGAACAGCGCCTATGCCATGGTCTTGCGCAAACTGATCGCAGCAGGCCACAACGCGAGTACACGTGAAGCGCGCATCCAGGCAGCACTGACGGAATGGAAGGAGGGCTTCGTAGCTAAGTCTCTGGTGGAATTCGCCCGCGCTCCCCACCGCCACTCGTCCGGCACCGACCATGCAGGAGTGATTCAGCTCAGCGATTTCGCAAACTTCGCCGCTTCCATCGAAAGTCCGCTGGCCTTGGAATTCCATGGCACAGAAATCGTAAAGGCCGGGTTCTGGTCCCAGGGTCCCGTACTGTTGCAAGTCCTGTCGATCTTAAAGAATTTTGACGACAGGCATCTTGACCCCTCAACAGCTCTCGGCGCGCACACCGTCATAGAAGCCATGAAGTTGGCAATGGCCGATCGTGATTCCTATTACGGTGACTCGTGCACGCCAAAGGTGAATCTCGCTGAGCTCTTCTCCGATGCATACGGCAAAGAAAGAGCCAGCCAAATCTCGGACTACGCGTCGACGTCCTTCAGGCCTGGATCCTTGCACGGGATCTCTCCCCGACCTCCCGAGCTTAGAGCATCCGCTGACGAGCCGTCTGTACTCGGGGCGGGCGAACCTACAGTTCGGATATCCGGAGAAACCCGTGGCGACACCTGCCATTTGGATGTCGTCGACAAGGACGGCAATATGATCAGCGCAACGCCCTCCGGCGGATGGTTACAGTCCTCGCCCGTCATACCCGAGCTCGGGTTCCCCCTGGGGACGCGACTCCAAATGTCCTGGCTGGACGAGACTTCCCCGTCGGCGCTCCGGCCGGGCAGAAGGCCAAGGACAACGCTGAGCCCGACGCTTCTTATGCGCAGGGGGCATGCCGTGGCTGCCCTCGGTTCGCCGGGGGGAGACCAGCAGGACCAGTGGCAGCTGCTCTATCTCCTCCGGACCCTTGTGGGTGGCTATACGCCCCAGGAGGCCATCGATGCTCCAACCTTCCATACCAGCGCCTTGGCGAGTTCATTCTGGCCCCGCACGTGGAACGCGACCGGAGTCGTAGCCGAGAGCCGCCTTCCAGCCGACGTAATCGCTGAACTGCGAGAGCGTGGCCATGATGTCACCGTGGTGGACGGCTGGTCTCTGGGAAGGATGTCTACCGTGACGAGGGAGCCATCCACTGGCGAATTAGGGGCAGCCGCCAACCCCCGTGGAAATCAAGGGTATGCCGCCGGCCGATAATCCCTGTGCTCCTGCATAACGGACGCGTCCTATATCTGCGGAGGGCACAAGGCTCGCAACTCAGATAGGATCCAATTGATTGGACCACAAGCATCGACACCGGAGGGCTTTCATGACGGATCCCATTGAGCTCGGAGCCAGACATCAGCAGGTGGACGTCCGCGCAAAAACTGTGGAGTCATTGGTCGACGCCCTGCAGGAACGAATCAGCGACGGAGAATTCGGCGTCGGCTCCTGGATCCGCCAGGAACGGCTGGCCGAAGAATACGGAGTCAGCCGGATGCCCATCAGGGAAGCACTGCACCGACTGCAGGCGCTCGGGGTCGTCGAAATTGTCGCCAACAGGGGCGCCCGGGTTCAGATGCCCTCCATGCGTGACATTGCCGAGGCCTATGAAGTTCGCGGTGTTCTTGAGGGCCACGCAGCATACCGGGCCGCGCGAGCCTGCACACAGGCGGATATCGACCGCCTGCACCAGGCAGGTAAGTGGTTCGATGAAGCTGCTGCCCAGGCGCGAGCCGGAGCCAAGGCAGCGGCCAAGGACCTCTGGTACAAAGCAAATGAACTCTTTCACAGCACCGTTATCCAAGCCGCCGGAAATGCACAGCTCAGCACAAGTATCAGCGCACTCCACCACCGAATGCCCAGAAACCTCACCTGGTCGGCTCTTGGCGGGGATTCGCGGCTGTTGGCCGACAATGCTGCGGAGCATATGAAAATCGCCCAAGCGATTGAGAACCGCGATGCTCAGTCTGCCCGGGAGCTGACAATAGAGCACAGTGCACATGCCCGCGAGCTTGTCGAAATTCACGTGCAACGTTCCACCCCTCAGCGGTGATCCGAAGAACTTTCTCCGACACATTGGATTCAATATTGGTTTTCTTGGATACTATCCTGTCATGACTATTTTCAGGCATCCTCACTCAGTTCCTGCCCACCTGCTTGGAAAGGGAGGACAACTGTGAGCCGTAGGCGTCCCACGGTCCAAACCATTCATTTGGGGTTGATGCTCGCATTGACCTTCTCGACAGGTATTGCTGATGCCGTGGGTTATTTGGGCCTCGATAAAGTGTTTACGGGCAACATGACCGGAAACGTGGTGATACTCGGAATGGCGCTGGCTGGCGCGGACGGGCTGCCGGTAGTCGGGCCGGCAGTGGCCCTCGCAGGCTTCATGGCAGGCGCCGCCGTTGCAGGGCGGGCCCTAAGGGGAATAGAAGCATCATGGACTTCAATTACCACGACCATCTTGTTGACAATCGGCCTGATACTTTGCGCAATGACCGTTTACCTGGCGATTGAACCCAACGCCACACGTGGCGCGAACCACGTGATCGTTGCAGGCGTGCTCGCGACTACGATGGGCGCACAAGCTGCCACAGCACGTCACTTGGCAGTCAAGGACGTTACAACTGTGGTCGTTACTTCGACCATCACAGGGCTCTCCGCAGACTCATGGCTCGGTGGCCGCGTGGCCCAGCCCTGGGTCCGGCGGCTATTGGCGATTCTCCTGATTAGCGCAGGCGCCACCGTCGGCGCACTGCTGCTGAGGCTGCACCTGGCGACGGGGGTTGGGCTATCTGGAGCCATCACGCTCGCTGCTGCACTCGCTGGCCATTTCTATGGACGGGTCGCCAGCGCGCCGACAAGGGATTCACAGAAAATACACGCGTAGGACCGTCGCCTACACAAATCCGTAAAACCGGCTATGCGCATCAAAGGCCGCCGACCAGGCAGTGGTCGGCGGCCTTACTGCAGCATGCTCAATTACACCTTGTCGACGCCAATGCTCTTTACGAATTGCAATGCTGGCACCCTGCTGGGTCTCAAAGTTAATAAGGCCTGCAATCTCGCCCACCGTTTTGGCTGCACCAAGTTCATCACCCATCCGCCACTTCTGCAACGCTGAAGCCAGCACTTCCGGCTTCGAAATGCCAGCGGCCATTCCAACAGCTCCGGAGCGCAGATCATCAATCAAGCCGATGCCGCCGAACCCGCCGATGAGTCGCGAGGATATCCTCGATTCCAGAAAGTTGATCCGCGTGAAGGTGGGTTCCGATTCACACTTGACCGCTTGGATGAAATCCAAACCCGAGAGAGTGTCCGCGAGATCTTCGACACTGATTCGGATTCCTGTGGCCCTGGGCAGGTCCTGGACTATCACCGGTAAGCCCGTGGACTTGTGAACAGCACGGAGAGAGTCCCTGAATTCTCGGGGGTCGCTACTGGAGACGGGCACCATGATGGCCGACAGCTTCCCAGGCAGAGCCGAGGTCAGTTGGCGCGCCTCAAGCAGAGCCTCAGCCCACCCGGGGTTCATAACACTTGCTACGACTGGTAAGCCACCCGCGCTGCCGGCAATGGCTTCCATGGCCATGACCTTTTCCCGCATGGTCAGACTTGCAGGCTCCGCAATCACGCCCAACCCCACGAGGCTGGTGCATCCACGTTCAACCAAGACCCGTGACAGCCGCGACAGCGACTCCAAGTCGATCACTCCCCCACCAGGCCCGAATGGCGTCGCCACCATGCCCCAAAGCTCTAGTGTTTCCTGCTTGCCAGAAATGTTTGGAGTGGAAGTGTTGCCCTTGGCATTCATCTTCGAACCTATCTAGTGGGGGAAGGAGGCACCTGGTAGACCTCCGCGAGCCAGCTGCCCGTCCACGCCTGCGGCAGAGAACGAACTTCCGAAACAACTTGACGCGGAGAGGCTTCTCATGCGATATTCATCACATCAGATCGGATCCAATTCTACATGTTTACATCCAATCCATGCTCGGCGCGAGGCCTTGTGTCTGCCGTCGCCAGTGATTGATCGACCTATTGGAGAGTCATGACCCAGGGAACTTTTCCACCCACTCCCGGCGACAAGCTGATATTCGAGAATGAACGCGTGCGTGTGTGGTCGATGACAATTCCCGCCCATGGAATGTTCGACTACCACCAACATTTTCACGACCACGTTATTCTGTGGCCAGAGGCCGGCCATGTTCAAGGGCAGGAACTCGGGGACCCTGACTGGTCACTTGAACAGATCGCCGAGCCGGGCTACGTGGCATTCAAGACCGTTGGAGCATCCGGCCCATTGGTTCCGCACCGGGTGCGGAGCCTGGACGACCATCCAACGACTCACTACATTGTGGAGCTCATCAGCGAACCTTCCCCTAGCAGCACCGATCTCCCCACCGTTTCGAATGACCTCGGCAAAGTCAGGGACCTGCGCAACAGATACTGACTTTCCAAGGGCCGAAAGCCCGAACCCGTCCACGGCCACGCTAGTTCAGGGCATCTTCGTGCCCATGATTTCGAAACAGAATTCGCTTTCCGTGCTCCCCAACCCAGCAGAACGGAGGCAGCAATGCCAACGAACGACTCACTCGTAACTGACGGCCAAGCGCACATATCATCACTCATGCCGGCCTTCGATTATGAGAAATTGGCCCCTGCGGAACTGCTCGTGGCGCAGCCGCAGAGGTTGCTCCCCGGTACCGCCAGCTTCCTAAACATTCCGTACGCATCACCATTGGGCTGGCGGCCACTGCTGCTTGATGTTCACTTGCCGGACAGGGGACAAGGTCCATTTCCTGCAGTTATCTATGTACATGGCGGCAGTTTCCTGGGGGGGATCAAGGCCATGGGACCATGGCGTTCGCTACCTTTAGCGGGGATTGCGGTTGTATCCATCTCATATAGGTTCTCTGGCGAAGCCCAATACCCGGAGCCCATTGAAGATGTCCGTGCCGCAGTTCGATGGACGCGTGCCAACGCGGCGCAGTTCAATCTCGCCCCCGATGCATTGGCTATGTGGGGTAGCTCAGCAGGTGCGTACTTGGCTTCCATGGCCGCAGTCACCGGAGATTTCCCTCTCGGTCGCCCCGTGGGTCAGGAAACCACTACCTCCGCACGGGTGACATGCGTTGTCAACCATTATGGGATTTCCGACTTCGCTGCTCTTGGCGACGATGCGCTCGAAAACGACGTAGCGCAGAAGGAAGCGTTGGCCCGCATCGTCCGCCAGTTTCTTGGATTTGATCCTGCCCTTGACCGCGAGAGAGCCTTGGATGCCAACCCGATGAGGTTGGCCGCGGAGCATCCGGACACTCCACCTTTCCTCTTCATGCACGGCGACAGAGACCGCCGCGTGGGTTACAGACAAAGTCTTCGTTTCCACCAAGGACTGTTGCAGCTGGGCCGTTCTTCGACTCTGGTAACCGTGCCCGGGGCCGACCACGGGGACAAGATTTTTGAGGAAGAGGACGTGGTGGGCCGAGCGGTGGCCTTTCTGCGTAGCTGCTGGGCCAAGTCAGCCGGCAGAAACCCGTCGGGTTCCGATGACTAGCACTGCGCGTCCCAGAGCCTCCCAGCCGCGAAGCATGCGAACTGCTGGCATGCGACGCCGGGGCTTTCAGTTCCATCAGAATTGCAAGACGTTTCTGCGTCATTCTCTGTTGGGGAGCTGCCCTGCCCTGGCAGCCACAGCGAAAATCGACATTCTCTACGAAATCGTCGTACAAAGCCTGCTTATGCGGGTCACTTCTCTGGGCACCGTTTCGGACCCCAAGCACATGTACGACGGCTTTCCCGACAGGGTCACCTATGAACGAGAACTTATGAAACTGGCTCAACTATCTGGCTTCCGACTCCTGGCGCCCTAGCCAGCCGTAGCCACCAAACGAAGACTCTTCCACTCCAAACACTGAAAGACACCAATGCCACACTCAACACTCTCCGTCCATGACCTCCACACGGGGGCCGCCAACTCCCCAGCCACAGCCCTCGTCGTGGGCGCGAGCATGGCTGGACTTTCAACTGCGGCCCAGCTGACAGATATCGGTTACAAAGTCACCGTTGTGGAACGGGCGCCACACCTGCGGCTCGTTGGCTCCCCCATTGACGTCCGAGGTGAAGCCCTGACTGTGGCCGACAGGATGGGCATTCTGGACACCATACGCCAACACAAGGTCGCCAGTGACGAACGGCCGGTGTTCACCACCTTCGTCGACTTCAAAGGACAAGCAGTAGCCGAGTTGCCCGTGGAAATGGCGAACGATTCCGTGGACGACATCGAAATATCACGCGAAGCCCTCATCAACGTCCTCCACTCGAGAATCGGAACGGCGACAGACTTCGTTTATGGCGATTGGCCTGTCAGCGCGACGGAGGACGGCGCAGGGGTGGCTGTGGCCTTCGCCAGTGGAAGGAATGATAGATACCAGATTGTCGTCGGGGCGGACGGAATCCATTCATCCATCCGCAAGCTGGTTTTCGGGCCTGAATCCATCTTCAGGAAACACCTTGGTGTCTACTACGCCATCGTCGATCTTCCGACTGGCACCAAAAATATAGTCAATGAAAGCCGGACCTATAACTGTCCCGGCGGCATGGTGGGGATCAACGACTACGGGGATCGTGCGTTTGGTGTCTTTGCCTTCCGGGCGCCCGAGAGAGACTACGACTACCGTAATGCAGCGGCACAGAAAGGCCTTCTGATCGAGGCGTTCGCCAATGAGCAAGGCTGGCACGTACCGTTCCTCCTGGATGCAGTTCGTGATGCCGAAGACATCTACTTCGACTCCGTCAGCCAAGTCCACATGCCGCGTTGGTCGCATGGCCGCTTCGTGCTGGTCGGGGATGCGGCCCACGCAGCCTCACTGTTCTCTGGACGAGGAACGTCATTGGCAATGATGGGCGCCGCCATCCTGGCCGAGGCTCTCACGGAATCAGGATATGAACCAACCGCGGCCTTCGAGCGCTACGAAACGCGTCTGCGGCCAGCAGTCCAAAAAGCCCAGGAGGGCGTCAGTGAGGCGCGCGACTTCATGGTTCCCGAAACCCAGGCCGGCATCGACCAGCGCAACCTACGTTTCCCCCTGAAGTCAGCCTCACACCTCGTCTAAGAACCGGCCAGATCAGCAGACCGCCCAGCGGGGCACGCCGGCCCAACAGTATTCGGCAGGTCCCCCACACTGCCTTTCAATCCGTGGCCCGGCAGGCGGCAGGGATCGCAAAGGAACGACGGCGGGCCCCGCCTTGGGAAGGCAACATTCATTTCCGGTCCCCGGTGCCACCTGCGTGCGGTCGTACGTCGCTTCTGGCAGCACGGGTTGTGTCGGTGGCCTGGATGCCAAAGGGCTCGAGAACGCTATGGGTATCTCTGGGTTGCGTTGGGCGGCCAGATACACCTGACTTCCCCCAAAGTCAGGCATTGGCCTGACAGTTGCCACAGGATCCGCTCAGACCAGCCAGCGCCACCAGCGTGACTGTTCCGGTCGTGGCGGTGTCGGTTCCGGCTCCGGCTCCTCGCCCAAGGCCAGCGCGGCCTCGACGATGTCGTCCTCCGTGAGCGTCATGACGGCCTCACGATCGAGCGCGTCGAGACTTTGTTCCTTGTCGCGCGACAGCCGCAGCGCCTGGCGGTTGAGCGCCTGCTCGAACAGCGTGCGGGCGAACCGTGCGTTGCCGGAGTCCTCGCCCGCGTGGAGCCCGGTGAGGATGCGGCGCAGCATCTGGTCCGCACCCGGCTCCAGCGTGTACTCGTGCTGGACCAGCATCTGGTGGAAAATCGTCTGGAGTGCGTCGACGGAGTAGTCGGGGAACGTGATCTCGCGGGCGAACCTGGACCGCAGTCCGGGGTTGGAGAGCAAGAAGGACTCCATCAGCCGCGGGTACCCGGCCACGATCACCACCAAGCGGTGGCGATGGTCCTCCATCCGCTTGAGCAGGACCTCGATGGCTTCCGGGCCGAAGTCCATCCGGCCGTCCTCCGGGGTCAACGCGTACGCTTCGTCGATGAACAGGACGCCGTCCAGCGCACGCCGGATCACCCGGTCCGTCTTGATGGCGGTTGCGCCGACGTACTGCCCCACCAGGCCCGAACGGTCGACCTCGACCAGGTGCCCTTTCTGCAGCAGACCAACTGCTCGGTACATCTCGGCCAGGAGCCGCGCCACGGTGGTCTTGCCCGTGCCCGGGTTTCCGAGGAACACCAGATGCTGCGATGTGGCCACTTCCGGCAGGCCGTGCATCTTACGGCGGGCTTGGACCTGGAGCAATGCGACGAGCGCCCGCACCTGTTCCTTCACGGTCTCCAGTCCAACCAGCGCATCGAGTTCGGCCTGCACCTCTGACAGTGGCCGGCCCGGCCCGGGCTTCGCACCCATGAGGTCGCCGACCAGGTCGTCGACGCGCTCCGAACCGGACAGCTTGAGCTGGTTGGCTAGATGACCGATGGTTTCGCGCAGGTCATCGAGCGGATTGCGGCTGGCAGCCATACATCCACTGTAGTACTCGATTTCCGACCAGCGTGGGGTTGGCCCCACGAGTATCAGCTTCCTGCTGGGCGTCGTGGCCCGCAGGCACACTTCGTCCTGGCACTCCCGACGACGCACGCGCAAGCCACCGACGAGAGGCCAGCGGACCTGGCTCCGTTCAGGGACGACAGCTGGGTGTGGCTTCCGCGCGCGATCTCGCCGGATTATCACGACGAAATGGTGGCAGCCTGCCGCCAGGCAGGATTCAGCCCGCCTCAGCACAGCCGACGGAGAACTCCTCGCCACTGCCACGAGCACGCTGCTCGTGTTTCCCCACAAACCGGGCACTGGGGCAACATGACGGCCTCGCAGGGCTTCTTGGCGCAGCCGTCTGGTATCTGATGTGGCTACCAGATGGTCCGCCAGGATCATTGGACCTGTTGCAGGAAGTTGCCGCCGTCGTCCTTCGATAGGGTGGTTCGGTAGGTTCGGCCACGGGTACCCGGTTCATGGGAGAAGACATGAAAGCGATTGTGTACGAAGAAACAGGTTCGTCCTCAGTGCTGAAGTTTCAGGACAAGCCGCTGGCTGACCCCGGCGCGGGTGAGGTTCGGGTTCGCATCGTCGTCTCCGGGGTGAACCCCACCGACTGGAAGGCCCGGGCAGGCGGAGGACGAAACATCCCGCTGGAAGCGCCGAAGGTTCCTAACCAGGACGGCGCCGGCGTGATCGACGAGATCGGCTCCGGAGTGACAGGACTCAGCGTCGGCGACCGAGTCTGGCTCTGGGACGTCGCCTGGGACAGCCATGAGGGCACAGCACAGGAGTATGCGGTTGTACCGGCCGCCAAAGCAGTGGCGCTTCCGGACGCAGAGTCCTTCGATACGGGGGCGTCCATCGGCATCCCCGCCCTGACAGCGCACCGGGCGCTGACCTCGAACGAGGACGGCCCTGCCAGGCTCTCCCCCGGCGCGTTGGCGGGACGAACGGTACTGGTCACCGGCGGTGCAGGCGCAGTGGGACACGCTGCGATTCAGCTCGCAAATTGGGCCGGAGCAACCATCATCACGACTGTCAGCGGAGATCGGAAAGCTGAACTCGCACGCCTCGCGGGAGCCCATACCATCGTGAACTACCGCACCGACGACGTCGTGGCTGCCGTCCGTCGCTCCGCCCCCGGCGGGGTCGACACCATCGTTGACGTCAACGCTCCAGCCAACATCGATTCCGACGTGAAGGTGCTCAAGCCAAGCGGAACCATAGCCATCTACGCGGCGAACCCCGGAGAAACAGTGACAGTTCCAATCCGCGAAAGCATGACCAAGAACGTCCGATACCAGTTCATTCTCACTTACACCGTGACGGACGAGCAGAAAGAGCACGCCGTGGCAGCCGTCTTTGAGGCGCTGAAGGCCGGCGCGTTGCGCGTCGGCGAAGCGCACGGCCTGCCGCTGACCCGCTTCCCGCTCGAAGATACCGCCGCGGCACATGATGCCGTGGAGCAGGGCACCATCGGGAAGGTGCTCATCGACGTCGCACCATCATCCTGAGACTCGCCATGGCCTCCAGGCCAACCGGGTCGGGGCCCAAACAGGAAATTCAATGACCTACTGCTATGGGAGCCGAACAGCATTGCCCCATTCCGTCCATGAGCCGTCATAGTTTCCCGCCGCGGAGGACCCCCTCCTGCGGGTAATCGGGGATTGAAGTTCGCTCGCCCGTGTATTCCTCAGGGTTGTTGCGGATATAGGCCGCCCACCAGTTGTGCTTGTCACCATAAATGACAACGGTACTGTCCCGTGAAATACCTCGGGAGGTCATCAGGTTGGCAAATTCCTGTCCGGTCAAATAGTCGCGCATCACCTGGTTGTTCAGAAATGTGGATATTGTCCACACTTCGTTTGGCTCGATCGACCACCGAAGAACAAACATCAGCCGGGCCAAGTGCGGCCCAATGGGTCAGCAAATCCCACACCTCAACCTACTTCGAAAAATGGCGAACCCCGCGAAAGGGAGTGAACAGACCGTGATGACAGCCGCCGTCGAGAGTCACCAGCGCCGGCGGGTTTATGGTTGAGGAAGCAGTCAGAGTCCGGCTGTCTTCCAAAAAACAGGAATGGTGGTCGTTGGTGCAGCCGAGCCATCGCGTAAGAGCTGACAAAGCGTGCCTGAGGTGACCTCAGCGGCGGCGTATGGACCCCACGGCGATCTGTGTGCCGCATTCCTCCAGGAACTGCCCATCGACGGCGCAGCTGTTTCCATTTTCGGTGGTTCTGCAGCCGAAACATTGATGTGCGCGTCCGACGTTACGGCCGCCCGGCTTGATGAGCTCCAGTACGATCTCGGGGACGGACCACGGTGGGATGTTTTCCGCACCCAACTGCCGGTCATGATCCCAGACCTCAGCGCCGCCGGAGTGCGCTTATGGCCGGCGTTCGCCGAAGCTGCGGCCACGACCGACGCAGCCGCGCTCTTTGTCTTCCCGTTGCTCGCCGGTGGCCTGGTCATCGGTGTGGCGGAACTTTACTGCACTTCTCCGCGCGAATTCAGTCCCGCCCAGATCAGCCGGGCCACCCACATCGCCAGCCGGACCGCCTGGACTTTGCTGCGGGGATTGATGCCAGACCATGAGACCGAATCCGCGGCCATTCCAGTGGCCCGTCGGGAAATCCACCAGGCAACCGGTATGGTGCTGGTCCAGACCGGAAGCACCGCCGCCGAAGCGTTGCTGTTGCTCCGCGGTCATGCCTTCGCCAGCGGACGTTCCCTGCAGGACACCGCCGTGGACGTGGTGAACCGACGGCTGAATTTCACCCCGGCACCGGACGCCGCCGATAGCGGTCCACAGTAAAATGCTGACATGGTAAACAAAAGCAGAGCCGAGCGTCTCAGCGATACGTTCGTGAAGCTTACCGACACCCTCGTTGCTGACTACGACGTCCTGGACCTCCTCCACACCCTCGTGGAGGACGCCGTCGACTTGCTCGACGCCGCCCATGCCGGACTGTTGCTCTCCGACGCCGACGGGAACCTGCAACTGCTCGCCTCCACCAGCGAGCAAAGCCAACTGGTGGAGCTGCTGCAACTCGAAGCCGGAGCTGGCCCCTGCGTGGAGTGCTACCGCACCGGAACCGTCATCACCGTCGATGACATCGGCACCCTTGGTGACCGCTGGCCGGCATTCCAACACATTGCCTTGGACATGGGATTCAGGTCAGTGCACGCCGTGCCAATGCGCGTCCACACCAGGGTCATCGGCGCCATGGGCCTGTTCGGCGCCGAAACCGGCGCCCTAACCCCCGAAGACGCCTCCATCGCCCAGGCCATGGCCGACGTGGCGACCATCAGCCTTCTCCAGGAACGCACCATCCGCGAAGCGGGCGTCCTCAACGACCAACTGCAACGCGCGCTAACCACCCGGGTGCTCATCGAGCAGGCCAAGGGTGTCATCGCACAGACCAAGAACCTCGACATGGACAGTGCTTTCAATGTGCTACGCGCACATGCCCGCTCCTCCCGGCAAAACCTTCACGACGTCGCCGAAAGCATCATCAAGCGCACTTTGATGATCTAGCACTTTCCGGGCACGCCCCACTTGAAAGGATTGCCCGGCAAGGTCCATTCCCTCTGGACTCACATCGCCCTTCGTGCCTACGCTGGTGTTGTTGCCCCAGACCTCGGCAGCGCATCACCAGCGCGCACGAGGAGGCAACACCTTGACCTCAACCCATCAGCCCCCGCCGGTCGTACCCACGCTCACGCCAATATCCAAGCATGCAACGCCCGGAATCCGGATCAACAAAGTCACCAACAGCTACGCGGGCCTCTTGACGTCAGTCAAGGAGGCCGGGCTGCTTGAGCGGTGCCGGCGCTATTACCTCCTGCTCTTGATGCTCCTGGTCGTCGCGGGCGCCGCTGTCTGGGTGGCGTTCTTCCTTCTAGGCGACTCTTGGCTCCAGCTTGCAGTCGCGGCCGTGCTCGGTGTCGTGTTCACGCAGTTCGCGTTGGTCGGCCACGAAGCTGCGCACCTTCAGGTGTTCTCCTCCCGGGCTGCAAATGAGTGGACTGCACGCCTGATCGCCACCCTGATGGTGGGTATGAGTTATGCCTACTGGACCGACAAGCACTCAAGGCACCACGCCCGACCGAACGTGGTTAATAAGGATCCGGACATCGCTCCCGGCGCCATCGTCTTCCACAACGAAGTGCCGACCAAGCGTGGGCGCTTTTCCCGGGCCTACGGCAAGCGACAGGGCTTTCTCCTTTTCCCGCTGCTTTTGTTCCTTGGATGGACATTGCACATCGACTCGCTGAAGTATCTGCTGCGTCGCGGGCCGGTGAAGTACCGATGGCTTGAGCTTGGCCTGCTGGGTCTGCGCCTCGGCACCTACATCGGATTGCTGTTCCTTGTGCTGTCCCTTGGTGTCGCCGCAGCGTTTATCGGGGTTCAGGTCGCCGTCTTCGGGTTGTATATGGGCGGAACCTTTGCACCAAACCACAAAGGAATGCCGATACTTCCCGAAAACAGCCGTGCCGACTTCCTGACCCGGCAGGTGCTCACTTCCCGAAATATCACCGGCGGTGGATTCGTCACGTTCTTCATGGGTGGGCTCAACTACCAGATCGAACACCATTTGTTTCCCGACATGCCCCGTCGGCATCTTCGCGAAGCCAGCCAGTTGGTCAAAGCACACTGCGCTCTCACAGGCATCCCCTACACCGAGACTGGGCTGATGAGCTCCTACGGAATCGTTATCCGCTACCTCAACAAGGTAGGACTCAAGGCCGCAGACCCGTTCACCTGCCCCCTCGCCCAAGAGCACCGACGCTAACGGGCCATTGCGCTCACACGCATGTCTCCGGCAAGTCAGATCCAAAAGGTCCGGCAACACCAGAACACAATCCGCCCCGGGCCTAAAATGCGGATCTCGCAGCGGTTTGTCCCGCTTAACGAACCGCCACCCTCCGTTCTCCGATGTCGAAACCAGGCCCTCCAGGCACTGAGTCAATAAGGCGCCGGGTATACGGATGCCAGTGGCGGAATCGTCGTCGAAAACCTCATCCAATGCGAAGTCCTTGGCCGAAACCGTGACGAGCTCTGCCTTGCGTTCTGCGATGGAGGGCGTAGCGGCGAGAAGGGCTTTCGTGTAGGGGTGCTTCACCTTGCCGGCAGCGAGTTCTTCGCCGGTGAGCCGCTCCAGGATCTTGCCCCGGCTGCCGGTAAGACCTTCAGGATGATCGCGAAGACCACCACGAGCATGGTCGAAACCGGGTCACATTTGGTCGGAAGTTCTCCGCAGATGTGCGCCACCTCCGTCGACTCTCTTTGACCTGGAAGACCACCGGCCCCATTGGCGCACGGGAGGACGGACCGGCCGCCTGAGTGGCACATCCCGAACCATAGAGCCAACTCGGATTCCATATACATCCCCTTCCACCGCATTGAAGTACGCCAAAAGGCCAATGTGGCCCACTCCCCCGCTAGCCCAAGCCTGACGCGCATGGGATGAGTCAACATGCCCTCGAGGTCACTCGATCGATGGCGATCCGGGCCAGTGAGACCAGCGCCTCTTGGCCGGTGGCAAAGGACAAACGCGAGGTCGCGCGAGTTGCTAAGTTTAAGCATTTGCTTGACATCATGTGAACTGATGTTCGACCTCACCGGGACAGTAGAAAGGGACCGGCACCGAACGATATTCACGGTTCGCTGATCACATCGGGTACTTGCCCGAGGAGCGTGTCTCCCGGACGTTGCCTTCGGCTCGGTGCTTGCAGCGAGCCGAAGGAGTCGTCAGGCTCGCCTCCCGAGGGCGTCGGACCGACCACCGCGGAACGAGTCGCAGGGTCCGGTCGGCACGGTCAGCGGTCGGCTTACGGGAGATGTTGGATTGCCTGCTCGTTTTCAGTTACGGTCCTCGACGCGTTGCTTCAAGGAAGCTCGACGAACACAGACCCCTGCGCGCGCTGAGTGCGTGACGCTTGAGAATTCAGGTCGGTGCACCATGCGGGATAGACGCGGAATCCGCGTTTGCCGGGATGCAAGTCGGAGCTGACGTATCCGAGCGAGGTCAGGTGCTCCGTGGTGAATTGGAAGACCCCGAACCGCTCCTGCTCCTCTACGAAGACGAGCAGTCCAGACATCGACTCGTTAGCCGTGAAGGGCCTGGTGGATCCGCCTTCGCCGCGTTTCCAGACCGCGACGAAGGCGCCCGGCTTCGTCGGTGTGATCCGGGCGGTGCGGATTCGCCACTGCTCGTTCCCGATGCGTGCAACCCCGGATTCGTAGTCGCTGTTCTGTTCTTCAACCTGGACGACAGGCTCTGCATCGACAGCAGCAGGTGCGAGATCGATGAAGCGCTTGAATGCGTGGAAATTCACTCTCAAACTGTAATCGCTCAAGAATCCGGCCTGAAACCTGCCCGCCGCAAGCCAGGACTATGGTGGTCCGGGAGGTCATAGCCGCCTTAAGGTCAGCGTTCAGTTGCTCTACCGCCTCGATCCACAGCGTTCGAAGCGAATCCTGTCACTCCGAGCAGAATCCCGCTGATGTTGGGAATCCATTCCCCTTTTCGCATCAGCTTTTTGGGCGCGGATGTCGAGGAAATCCGGCATCGTAAGTAAACTGACCATTGAGCCGCTGAAGATCATCAACGACACTGGGGATACGGCATGGATGACCCACGGAAGACAGCACGACAGCTCATAGCGAAACACGAAATCACCCTTGAGCGTCTATGGCTCAGGTACTGGGCTGAAGGCGGGAACGCTTCCGAACCCGAATTCGACGCCTTCGTTCACGGAGCACTGCGGTTGCCACGATTCGATCTCCGGGTCCTCACCTGGGCCATGGAAGACCTCGACACCAGCTCTGCGCACTGACCACACATCCCAGCCCCCAAAGCGGTGGAACTAGTCCTCCTCCCGCGATTCCACCGTCCAACGCTCACGGTGAATGCCGCCGCATACGTATAGTGCGTTCCGATCAGCTCAGGACTAGACGAATGCGGATTTTCCGGTGACGGCACGGCCGACAATGAGGGAATTGATCTCGTAGGTTCCCTCGTATGTGTAGAGGATCTCGGCGTCCCCCAGCAGCTTGCCCATTTCGTAGTCGCTGCTTATCCCGTTTCCGCCAAGCAGGGATCTGCCCATGGCTACCGAAGCCCTCGCCATCCGGGTGGTGGTTGCCTTGCTCATGGCGGCTTGGACCATGTCCAGCTTTCCATCGGCCTGTATTCTCGCCAGGTGTGCCATCAATCCGAGGGACGCCGTGGCGTTCCCGATGATCTCGGCCAGCTGTTGCTGTACCAGTTGGAACTTAGCGAGTTCCCGACCAAACTGCTTTCGCTTCAGCGAGTAGGCGCGGGCGATATCAAATGCCGCGAGCTGAATGCCGGCGGCCTGCCAGCCTACCCATGCCCGGGAATCCCTCAAGAGGTCGTTTGCTTTCGAGAAGTCGGTCGCTCCCGGCAGGAGGTTTGCTTCGGGAATCCGCACGGACCGCAACTCGATGTGGGCGTTTTGCATGATCCGCAAACCGATCTTGTTGCAGATTTTCGTTGCCGAGTATCCGGGGCGATCCGTCTCAACAATGAAGCCCTTAATCTGCCCATCCGCGACATCCCGGGCCCAGACCAAAGCGAAGTCGGCGACGGTACCCGAGCCTATCCAGCGTTTTGCACCATCGATGACCCACTCCCCGCCTTCAAGGCGGGCAGTAGTCTCAACGCCGCCGGCTATATCTGAACCATGGTCCGGCTCCGTGAGGGCAAATGCGCCGAGTTGCCGGAATGAGGTCAGACCAGGGAGCCAACGGTCTTTTTGGGCCTGCGACCCCAATGCGTTAATCATTCCCACGATGAGTTCATTGTGGATGCCTACCAGGGCTGACAGTGAGACGTCCGCTCGAGCGACCTCTACATATACGAGTCCCTTAAACAGGACTGACGTTCCGTCCGTTTGCAAGCCTCCCAATCCATAGGCTCCGAGCTTGGGCAGGAGCTCGAACGGGAACTCCTCCCTGTTCCAATAGTCAATGGTTGCTGCGCGGACGTCCTCCTGAAGAAATCTACGGATGTCCAACAGCCGGGAACGCTCGGCCGGTAGGAGCAGATCCAAGATATGCATCATGTCGGCATCAGGGAAAGGCGGCACTATGGTTGGCGCCACTTCGTCGGGCAGGTTGCGGACTCTTTCTTCCAGTTTCATGGGCATGTGTCCTTTCATCCTTGACAGGAGTAGCTTGACTGGGCTTACTGCCAGCAGAAACGCACCAGGTCCTCATAGTAGGACTTCCTAGTAGATACTAGGAAGTCCTACTAAAGGTTTGTTTAGGCAGACATAGTGTGCGTTGATGCACAGGAGGCGAAACGTTGGACTTTAAAGGACTTCCAAGCGCAGACGATCTTCTCGTCCTGCTCACTGTTGCCCGCTTGGGTAGATTCAACGCGGTCGCTGAGGCGCTGGAAACCACCCACACCACCATCTCGAGGCGGATCATCGCCTTGGATAAACGTCTGGGCGGCCGCACCCTGGAACGCACTCCCTATGGTTGGGAGCTGACCGAGTTGGGACGACAGGCGGTCGCTGCGGCAGAGGGCGTTGAGCGAAGCTTGGGAGGCCTTGCGGCCGGATTGGAACGCACTTCCGATTCGCTCTCGGGTTTGGTCAGGATCAGCACCCCCGACGTGTTCGGACCCATGTTCGTGACGCCGGCGCTCGTGCGGCTTCAGCGCAGAAACCCCTTGCTCCGGATCGAAATGCTCAATGCCACACGCAAGCTGAGCCGGAACAGGTCCGGCGTGGATCTTGAGATTGTCGCCGGCATCGTGGAGGCGGGGAGAACTGAGACAATCTTCCTCGCTGACTACGTCCTCCGCCTTTATGCCAGCCCAAATTACCTGAAAGAGCGCGGGACGCCCCAAACACTTCCGGAGCTTCAAAGCCACAGCTTCGTGTCCTACGTGGAGTCACTTCTTCAAGTTGTCGAAATAGGGCACCGTTCGCAAACCCTGACAGAGAGTCCGGCAAACTTTCAGGCAACAAGCCTCTTTGCCCAGCTGGAGGCGGTTCGACATAACGGCGGAATCGGCCTCCTGCCCTCCTTCATGGTCTACGGACTCCCGGGTTTTGTCCCCGTACTGCCGCATGGTTTTGAACGGCGGCTCAGTTTCTGGGCCGCGGCCAGACCAGAATCACTTCGCTCCCCTGCCGTCCAGGCCGTCATCAAGGCCGTTCTGTCGGAAGTCCGCAGCCGCCAAGACGAACTGATGGCCTAACCGTCGGAACAAGGGCCGACCCATCGCTGATGCCATGTGCACGTATGCACATGGCATCTGCTTTAACTGCGCTTGTTCGCACCGTTGAGGCGGTGGGACGCTGAATCAACGGCCCAGCAGAAAGCTGGAATCCCCCAGACCTTCGACCAGATGATGGATCACCCAGCCCACGGAACCGAGGCCAGTGATCCAGAAGCAAAGGAGCATTTCATGGTCAACGTACTCACGCACTACATTGGCGGAACACGCACGGAGGGCACGTCCAAGCGCTTCGGCGACGTCTTTGACCCCTGCACCGGACAGGTGCAGGCACGTGTCCCGCTTGCCACCCCCGCAGAGGTAAGCGAGTCTGTGGCCAATGCCGAAAAGGGTCACGCGGAATGGTCAGCGATGAACCCGCAGCGCCGCGGCCGAATCCTGCTGAAGTTCGTCGCACTCGTCAATGAACATCTGGACGAGCTCGCTGAAATGCTCTCATCTGAGCACGGCAAGACCTTTGCCGATGCGAAGGGGGACATCCAGCGTGGCCTTGAGGTCGTGGAATTCTCAGCTGGAGCGGCTGCTCATTTGTTGAAGGGTGAGTTCTCCGACAGTGTCGGGACGGGAATCGACGTCCACTCCCTGCGGAAGCCGCTCGGCGTCGTCGCGGGCATCAGCCCCTTCAATTTTCCAGCCATGATCCCCCTGTGGCAGGCTGGACCCGCGTTGGCTGCCGGCAACGCCTTCGTCCTCAAGCCTTCCGAACGCGATCCGTCCGTTCCTCTTCGTCTGGCGGAACTACTCACCGAAGCAGGGTTGCCGGACGGCGTGTTCAACGTGATCAACGGCGACAAGGAAGCCGTTGACGCTCTCCTTGAGGACCCGCGCGTCAAAGCAATTGGTTTCGTTGGCTCCACGCCGATCGCTCAGTACATCTACGCGACGGCCGCCGCGCAGGGCAAGCGTGCCCAGTGCTTCGGCGGAGCCAAGAACCACATGGTGATCCTTCCGGACGCCGATCTGGATATGACCGCTGACGCCTTGATCGGCGCGGCTTACGGCTCCGCGGGCGAACGCTGCATGGCGATATCAGTCGCAGTGCCGGTGGGCGAAAAGACGGCCGACGCGCTGGTTGCCAAGCTCAAAGAGCGGATCAACAAACTCACCGTCGGGCACAGCATGAATAAGGCCAGCGACTTCGGTCCGGTCATTGCTGCGTCAGCGAAGGAACGCATCGAGTCCTACATTGCCGCCGGTCAGGACTCAGGAGCCACCCTGGTGGTGGACGGGCGTGGACCAACCGTAGAGGGCTATGAGGGCGGCTTCTGGGTAGGCCCCACCCTGTTCGACCACGTGACGCCGGAAATGAGCATCTACAAAGAGGAGATCTTTGGTCCCGTGCTGAGCGTTGTCCGCGCCGAGGACTACGACGAAGCACTGCGCTTGTGCAACGAGCACGAGTTCGGCAACGGCGTCGCGGTCTTCACACGCGACGGCGATGCGGCGCGCGACTTTTCCAGCCGGGTCGAGGTCGGCATGGTGGGAATCAACGTTCCGCTCCCGGTCCCGATTGCTTACTACACTTTCGGCGGCTGGAAAGCATCTGGCTTCGGCGACCTTAACCAGCACGGACCGGATGCGTTCCGCTTCTACACAAAAACCAAGACTGTCACGAGCCGCTGGCCGTCGGGCATCCGCGGGGGCGCCAGCTTCGTCATGCCTGCAGGAAGTTGAACATGCCCACCGACCAACTCCTCTTCGAACGTCGAGGCCGGCTCGGAATCATCGTGCTCAACCGGCCCCGGAACATCAACGCGCTAACCCCACAGATGGTGGAAGCAATGCTCGCCAAGCTTGGCGAGTGGGCCGAAGACGATGCGGTGAGGACGGTCCTGGTGCGGGGCGCGGGGGAACGCGGCCTCTGCGCCGGCGGCGACATCGTGGCGATCTACCGGGACATAGTCGACGACGGCGGCAGCGCCACCGCGCAGTTCTGGGCCAGGGAGTATCGTCTCAACTCGCTGATCAGCCGCTATCCCAAGCCGTACGTGGCGTTTATGGACGGTCTGGTGCTCGGCGGCGGCGTGGGCGTATCCGCCCACGGATCCCACCGAATCATCACGGAGCGCACACGGATGGGCATGCCGGAGACAACGATCGGGTTCGTTCCCGACGTCGGCGGTACCTTCTTGCTCGCGGCAGCCCCTGGTGAGTCCGGAACCCATGCGGCCCTGACAGGTGCCCACCTCGACGGCGCCGACGTCCTGCACCTTGGCCTCGCTGACCACTTCGTTGCGGGCGACAGACTGGACTCACTTGCGACGGCGCTGGAAGAGGAGTCTGCCGACGACGCCGTCGCGCGCTTCGTCCAGGAGCCACCGCCTTCCAGCCTGGCTGCAGAGAGGACCTGGATAGACCATGCGTACGCGAGCGACGACGTCGGCGAAATCGTGCGTCGTCTACGGACCGCATCGGTACCGGAGGCGGACCACGCAGCGGACACTATCGAGGCCAAGTCACCGACGGCCCTCAAAGTCACACTTCAGGCACTTAGATTTGCGCGGGCGCGGGATCTGGCTCTTGAGGAAGCACTGGACATGGAATACCGCATCGGTCTCCGTTTTCTGGAAGGCAACGACTTCCGTGAGGGCATCCGCGCACAAGTCATCGACAAAGACCGGAGTCCCCGCTGGAACCCGGCAACCACGGTCGACGTGACCAACGACATGGTTGCGGCGTGCTTCGCATCCCTCGGCCGACGTGAGCTCGGGCTTGGCAATCAGTTGACGCAACCGAGGCCAGCAACCAACCAATTTTTAACTTTTTCAGGAGTGTGAAGCATTCCATGTCTGCATACGCTGACGCCTATTCACGCAGTATGGCCGACCCCCAATCGTTCTGGCTCGAAGCCGCCGGCGCGATCGACTGGTATGAAAAGCCCCATCGCGCGCTCGACGACTCCGAGGCGCCGTTCTTCAACTGGTTCCCGGACGGCGTACTCAACACCTGTTACAACGCGCTTGACCGGCACGTGGTCCAAGGGAAAGGTGACCGACTGGCCCTCGTCTGGGAATCGGCAATGGCCAATCGAACGGAACGCTATACATACACCGAACTCCTTGACCTGGTCAGCCGGTTCGCAGGCGCCCTTCGCGACCTGGGCGTAGGCGCGGAGACCGCGTGCTGATCTACATGCCGATGGTTCCCGAAGCCGCCATTGCGATGCTGGCGTGTGCTCGGCTAGGCGCAATTCATTCGGTGGTCTTTGGTGGTTTTGCCGCTCCTGAACTTGCCTCGCGAATCGACGATGCCGAGCCAACAGTCATCGTGGCTGCATCCTGTGGCCTCGAGCCAGGCCGTGTTGTGGAATATACCCCTATCATCCGGGCTGCATTGGAAAAGACCAGCCACCGTCCCGATGCCACGATCATCCTTCAACGTGAACAGTCCATGTCGGAACTGGGAGAAGGCGAATTCGATTGGGATGCCGTCATTGCCGCTGCCGAACCGGCCGAATGCGAACCCGTCATGTCAACCGATCCCCTCTACATCCTTTACACCTCGGGAACCACAGGAAAACCCAAAGGTGTAGTCCGGGACAACGGCGGCCACGCCGTCGCCCTGGCTTGGTCCCTGCCCAACGTGTACAACGTTCAACCAGGGGAAACCATGTGGGCGGCCTCAGATGTCGGATGGCAGGTCGGCCACACTTACACGGTGTATGGGCCCCTTATTTGCGGAGCCACTACTGTCATGTTCGAGGGAAAGCCTGTTGGAACTCCCGACGCAGGTGCGTTCTGGCGCATCATCGAGAAGTACAAAGTCAAAGTATTGCTCACTGCACCTACGGCCATCCGGGCAATTAAACGGGTTGACCCCGACGGGAAGTGGTTGGACGGGCACGATCTCAGCAGTCTGGAGACCCTGTTCCTCGCAGGCGAAAGGCTTGATCCAGACACTTACTCGTGGGCTGGCAACATCCTGGGCGTTCCGGTGGTCGACCACTGGTGGCAAACGGAAACCGGATGGCCCGCATGCGCGAACCTCCGCGGTCTGGAGCCTATGCCCCTCAAGCCGGGGTCGCCCTCGGTTCCTGTTCCCGGGTTCGACATTCGGGTGCTCTCACCGGACGGCAATCCGGTTGAGGCCGGTAGCGAGGGGATGCTTTGTATTAGACTGCCGCAACCCCCAGGCATGCTGAGCACCCTCTGGAAAGACAAAGAACGCTATCGCAAGGCGTACTTGAGCAGGTTTGACGGGTACTACCTCACCGGCGACAGCGGCCTGATCGATGAGGACGGATACGTGTTTGTCATGGGACGCACTGATGATGTCATCAACGTTGCCGGCCACCGTTTGTCCACTGGGGTCATGGAAGCGGTATTGGCTGCTCATCCGGCCGTCGCTGAATGCGCGGTCATCGGAGTACCCGACGCGTTGAAGGGACAGGTGGCCCGGGGCTTCGTGGTCTTGAAAACCGGGGCCAACATTGCCGAGGACACCTTGCGAGAACAGATCATCGCCTCTGTCCGCGCAGAGGTTGGACCGGTTGCGGCCTTTCGCGAACTATACGTCGTGGACGGCCTCCCGAAGACGCGCTCGGGAAAGATTCTGCGCCGCAGCATGCGGGCAATCGCCGAAGGGCGCAGTGAAGCGCTGCCGGCGACCATCGAGAATCCCGAAATCTTCACTTCGCTGAGCCCAATACTTCAGGGTAAGCACGCCAATCACTAGTCGCTCGACATGCCCGACCAAAAGCACTCATCGAAACGCGAGGAAAACTCATGACAACACGAATCGCCTTTATCGGACTGGGCCACATGGGTGGTCCAATGGCAGCCAATCTCGCAAATGCCGGGTATGAGGTAACTGGGTTTGACCTGGCAGCTTCTTCCCTCGATCAGGCCCGCACCCACGGAATCAAGATTGCTGAGTCCGCGGTATCGGCCGTTGACGCTGCCGATGTGGTTATCACGATGCTCCCAGCAGGCCGCCACGTTCTGGAACTTTACAAAGGAACGGATGATTCCAGGGGGCTGTTGTCGGCAGCCTCCCCAGGAACCCTCTTTATTGACTGTTCCACCATTGCGGTGGGAGATTCCCTGGCCGCACACGAGTTGGCGGCTTCGGCGGGCCAAAGGTGCTTGGAGGCTCCTGTTTCCGGTGGGGTTGCCGGCGCCACTGCCGGCACATTGACGTTCATGGTTGGAGGACTTGACGCTGACTTTGCCCAAGCGGGCCCGCTGCTCGACACTATGGGCAAACGGAAGGTGTACTGCGGCGGGCCCGGAGCCGGCCAAGCAGCCAAGATTTGCAACAACATGATTTTGGGCATCACCATGATCGCCGTCAGTGAAGCCTTTGTCTTGGGCGAGCAACTTGGGGTTGGCAACGACGCACTGTTCGATGTGATGGCAAATGCGTCCGGTCAGTGCTGGGCGCTGACCTCCAACTGCCCCGTACCAGGTCCTGTGCCTGCCAGCCCGGCGAACCACGATTTCCGTCCCGGTTTCGCGAGTGCCCTCATGGCCAAAGACCTGGACTTGGCAGCCGACGCGCAGGCTTACGCCGGCCTGCAGGACGTTGGACTTGGGGGAAGGGCTGCCGATATGTATCGCGCGTTTTCCGACGGCGGCGGTGCAGAACAGGACTTTTCTGCGATCATCAACGCCATGAGGGCAAAAGCGGACGAATCAGACTTCGCCGGTCAGCCTACGGTTACTGCGACGGACGCCTCATGACGGACTACAAAAACAGGGCTGTCGGCAAGTCCAAGGGAATGGACATGCTACTGACTGATCGTATGATTGGGCAGAAGAAGCTGAACGTTCAGGTTTGGTGAGCCAGGTTCTGCCAGCGGCGGAACTCATGTCGCACGCTCTGGAGACAGCAACCGCTATATCCAAGGCGTCCGCCGAGCTTCCTTCACCAGTAGCGGGTACGTTCATGCAGCCTAACGACTACTACCGCCCCGATGACCGCGAGTTGCTCCGCGCCGCGATGCGCGAACTGGCCCAACGGTTCCGCCCGGCAGTGTTGTTCAGTGGAATGGTGGCCGGCGACAGCCTCCAGCTCTCGGATTTCATCGGGACGACCACAGCTAGCTTGCGCAACGTCAGTGTTTTTCCTGGCACTGGTCTGGGTGGCTGGGTAGTCAGTCAGCGCCAACCCTGTCTGGTGACGGACTACATCGGTTCCGACCGGATTACCCACGAATACGATGCTGCGGTGAAAAACGAGCGCATTAGGTCGCTGACTGCGGTCCCCGTTCTAGTACGGGGCGAGCCGCGCTCCGTCCTGTACGTCGGAAGTCGGGAGAACGTCCCCCTCGGTGAGCGGGCAATGGAGAATGCAATGGCTGCGGCCACGGCAATAGCTTCGGAACTCCGGATCAGGGATGAGGTGGACCGGCGAGTTTCCGTCATGAAGCATGTCCAGGCCGAACCAGCCTTGGCGTACGACCTCAACTGGCTGGAGGAAGTCCGGCAGGCACACGCCGAGTTGCGGTCACTTGCCAGCATCGTCACGGATGTAGAACTCGCTCAGCAGCTCGATGGCATCGGCGCGCGCCTGGCCCCGTCCCCCGCCAGCGGGAAGGAGCCCCATGTCCGGCTCGCACCACGGGAACTGGATGTGCTGGCTCAGATTGCCCTGGGCTGCTCCTATGCCGAAACCGCAGACAGGCTGAGTCTGAAGCCTGTCACCGTGAAGAGTTACCTTCAAAACGCCATGGCCAAGCTTTCGGTGCATAACCGGCTCGAAGCGGTATCGGCGGCACGAAGGCTCGGCCTGCTGCCGTAGTTGACCGCTGAAACCGCTGTCCATGTCCTCCCGGATTCCCGGGAGGACATTCCTGTCTCTGCCCTTGCTCGGGCCCTTTGGTTCCTGGGGCTCCATGGAACACCGAGCATCAACGAGTGCGGGGCCGCCGACGTGTCGGCGGCCCCGCGTCGTCCAGTGGGGTTTCTATACCACCGTCGTACGGTCTTCCGTCAGGGTTCCACCGGGACGTTCTTCAAGTCCCGTCTTTTCCTTGTTGGGCAGGGCCATGGTGCAAGCGATGCTGAACACGCCAATCGCGGCGAGCAGGACGCCGATGCCCCAGCCTCCTGTGCTGGTAATCAGCTGCGCCGCGACGAGCGGAACAATTCCACCGCCCAGGACGCCGGCGAGGTTGTAGCCCATGCCGGCACCGGTGTAGCGGTACTTGGTCTCAAACAGCTCGGGAAGGAGCGCACCTGCCGGGCCGTAGGCGATCGCGAAAATCACAAGAGTGACGGTGAGGCCAATGCCGAAGGCCAGAACAGTGCCCGTGTTCAGCAATGGGAACAGCACCAGGGACCATGGCACAGCGAAAATGCAGGACGCTGCGATGACCTTCTTGCGACCGAATCGATCGGAAAGGATGCCGGAGGCCATCGTGGCGGCGGCAACGAAGACTGATGCGATGATTCCAGTGGTAAGGACAACCGGACGGCTCAACTGCATGCCGGTGGGACTCGTGGCGTAGCTGGTCAGGAACGCCGTTCCGATGTAGAAGAGGGCAAACAGCAGTGTCAGGGAACCGCCGGCCAACAGGATTTCCCTGGGCTGGCCCTTGATGGATTCCACGATGGGCAGCTTGGCAGTCGTTGCGGGGCGGTTGGCATTCCTGAATACCGGGGTTTCCTCGATGCTGGTCCGCACCCAGAAGCCCACCAGAACCAGGACGGCGCTGAGAATAAAGGGCACCCGCCAGCCAATGGTGATAAATGCCTCGGACTTATCGCCCAGGGTGAGGCTGGTAACCAGAAACGTGCCACTGGCCAATGCGAAAGCCACCGATGGACCTAGCTGCGGGAAAGAGCCGAACAGTCCTCGTTTGCCTCGTGGCGCGTATTCGGCTGTCAGCAGGGTGGCCCCCGCCCATTCCCCGCCGACAGCCAAGCCCTGTACGAATCGAAGGACCACCAGCAGGATCGGTGCTGCAATGCCGATGGTGCTGGCATCCGGGATCAGGCCGATCAGCACCGTGGCGATTCCCATCATGAGCAGGGTTGTGATCAGCGTCTTTTTGCGTCCGATCCTGTCTCCGTAGTGTCCGAAGATGATCGCCCCCACCGGCCGCGCGATGAACGCGACTGCGAAGGTGCCGAAAGATGCGACGGTTCCGGCGGCGGCACCTAAGGCGGGAAAGAAGACTACCGGAAAGACCAACGCCGCTGCCGTTCCGTAGATGAAAAAGTCGTAGAACTCGATGGTGGTGCCGGCCGCACTGGCGAACGCTACTTTCCTAAGCGTCTTGCGGCTGTGCGGCGGTGAAAATGCAAGGGATGAAGCTGAGCTCATGGGAATCTCCTTTGATGTCCGGCTCGTTTTCTCACAGTGTGATGCAGAGCACCTTAGCGAGAAGCGAGGACATCCAACTACCTCCCGAAGGAGGTATTCACGAGCATCACCCCAATGTATACAAAAACCTGCAAATAGTCGTGTCGATTGCCATAATGCAGCACCTGTGTATACATTGGTTGCATGCGCGCCAGTGATCGGGCCTATGCGGCTCTCCGTGAAGACATCATTGAGTGGCGCCTTCGTCCTGGCACGGTACTGGCGGAGGTGGAACAGTCCGAGCGGCTGGGGGTGTCCCGGACGCCGGTGCGGGAGGCGTTGGGCCGGTTGAGTGCTGAGGGATTGACGACGGCGGCCGGCGGCCGTGGGGTCGTCGTGACCGATATTTCGCTGGAGAGCATTGATGAATTGTTCGAGTTGCGCGAAACGCTGGAGGTGAGGGCTGCGGCCCTGGCCGCTGAGCGGGGAGAGCCGGCCGTTTTCGCCCAGCTGCATGCGCAGCTTCTGCAGGCGCCGGAGCTGCTCAGCGAGAAGGATCCTGCCCGTCACGAGTATTACGCGTTGGTGGGACGGCTGGATGAGGCCATCGATGCTGCGGTCTCCAACTCCTACCTTGCCCAGGCCATGCGGAGCCTGCGCGTCCATTTGGTCCGGGTCCGCCGGCTGGCAGCGGACGACGCTGCCAGGCTCCACGCTGCTGCCGCGGAGCATGCGGCCATTGCCGAGGCCATCGCCGCCGGGAATCCCAGGCTGGCCGAGGCCGCCACCACACTTCATTTGCACCGCAGTCTCACCCACGTCAAAGCCGCCCGCTGGGCGCACTGAACCGTCCCACCAGAAGGAGCACCATGGTCAAGAACAACCACGTCCGTGTTTACAAGTCCGAAGAGAACCTCCCGCGTGAGGAGCAGCTGGCGCACAAGATCGCCGTGGTCGCCGCTGACCCCGTCGAGGTCACCCCGGAGGTCACCGATATGGTGATCAACCGCATCATCGACAACGCCTCGGTAGCGATCGCGTCGTTGAACCGGGCCCCGATCATCGCAGCCCGCGCCCAGGCCCTGACCCACGCCCCGTCCGCGAACGGCAAGGGCGCCCACGTTTTCGGCATCACCGACCGGGTCTCCCCGGAGTGGGGAGCCTGGGCCAACGGTGTGGCGGTCCGGGAACTGGACTACCACGACACGTTCCTGGCCGCGGACTACTCCCACCCCGGGGACAACATCCCGCCGATCCTCGCCGTCGCGCAGCACGTCGGTTCCACCGGCAAGGACCTGGTCCGTGCCATCGCCACCGGGTACGAGATCCAGGTGAACCTGGTCAAGGCCATCTGCCTGCACAAGCACAAGATCGACCACGTCGCCCACCTCGGCCCCTCCGCCGCCGCCGGCATCGGCACGCTCCTTGGCCTGGACGTTGAGACGATCTTCCAGTCCATAGGCCAGGCCCTGCACACCACCACCGCCACCCGCCAGTCCCGCAAGGGCGAAATCTCCACCTGGAAAGCCCACGCCCCGGCCTTCGCCGGGAAGATGGCCATCGAAGCCGTGGACCGTTCCATGCGCGGGCAGACCTCCCCCGTGCCGATCTACGAAGGCGAAGACGGCGTGATCGCCTGGATGCTCGACGGACCCGACGCCTCCTACGAAGTGCCCCTGCCGCTGCCCGGCGAAGCCAAGCGCGCCATCCTGGACACCTACACCAAGGAACACTCCGCCGAATACCAGGCCCAGGCCTGGATCGACCTCGCCCGCAAACTCCACAACGAACACCCCGAAACCACCGACCCGGCCAACGTGGCCTCAGTGCTGATCAAGACCAGCCACCACACCCACTACGTCATCGGTTCCGGCGCGAACGATCCCCAGAAATACTCCCCCACCGCGTCCCGGGAAACCCTGGACCACTCCATCCCCTATATCTTCACCGTGGCCCTGCAGGACGGGTCCTGGCACCACGTAGACTCCTACGCCCCCGAACGCGCCGCCCGCCCGGACACCGTGGAACTCTGGCAGAAGGTCACCACCGTCGAAGACCCGGAATGGACCCGCCGCTACCACTCCCTGGACATCGCCGAGAAAGCCTTCGGCGGCACTGTTGTCATTACCCTCACGGACGGGACGGTTGTCACGGATGAGATCGCCGTGGCCGACGCGCACCCGCTCGGTGCCCGGCCGTTCGCCCGGGAACAGTACATCAACAAGTTCCGCACCCTTGCTGCCGGGTTGGTGGAGGAGCCCGAAATCGAAAGGTTCCTCGCCGCCGTCGAACGCCTCCCCGAACTAGGCCCCGGAGAGCTGGACCAACTGAACATCACCGCAGCACCCGGCGTGATCAACCTCGAAGCAGCTCCGAAGGGACTGTTCTAAATGCTGTACTCCACAACCACACCCGAACAGAAACGCCTCAAACTCCGCGAACTGCTGAACTCCGGGACCGTGCAGCAATTCCCCGGCGCGTTCAACCCGCTCTCCGCCCGGCTCATCGAGGAAAAAGGCTTCGCCGGGGTCTACATCTCCGGCGCCGTCCTCGCCAACGACCTCGGCCTGCCCGACATCGGCCTGACCACCCTCACCGAAGTCGCCACCCGCGCCGGGCAGATCGCCCGCATGACCGACCTGCCCTCACTCGTGGACGCAGACACCGGCTTCGGTGAACCCATGAACGTAGCCCGCACCATCCAGGAACTCGAAAACGCCGGCCTGGCCGGCTGCCACATCGAAGACCAATTCAACCCCAAACGCTGCGGACACCTCGACGGCAAAAACGTCGTCGACCTCGACACCGCCACCAAACGCATCCGCGCCGCAGCAGACTCCCGCCGGGACCCGAACTTCCTCATCATGGCCCGCACCGACATCCGCGCCGTCGAAGGAATCCACGCCGCCCAGGACCGCGCCAAAGCCCTCGTCGACGCCGGCGCCGACGCGATCTTCCCCGAAGCCATGGCCACCCTGGACGAATTCCAAGCCATCCGCGACGCCGTGGACGTGCCCATCCTGGCCAACATGACCGAATTCGGTAAAAGCAAGCTCTTCACCGTGGACCAACTCCAAGGCGTCGGCGTGAACATAGTCATCTACCCCGTCACCCTGCTCCGCAGCGCTATGGGGGCCGCCGCGGAGGTCTTGAATACCTTGAAAAGCTTGGGCACCCAGGAGGTTCGGGTTCCCCAGATGCTCACACGGGCACGCCTCTACGAACTCGTGGATTACGAGGCATACAACCAATTCGATACCGGCGTCTTCAACTTCGCAGTACCGGGCGTCCGGTAACGCATTCAACACAGAACGAAGGAGTTCAAACATGCCTGAATCAGACATCCGCAGGGGCCTTGCCGGCGTCGTGGTGGACTACACCGCGGTCTCAAAGGTCAACCCGGACACCAACTCGCTGCTTTACAGGGGCTACCCGGTCCAGGACCTGGCCGCCAAATGCAGCTTTGAAGAGGTCGCCTACCTGCTATGGAACGGGGAACTGCCAAGCGATGAAGAACTCGCGGCGCTCGTTGCTGTGGAACGCGCCCATCGCGCGCTGGACCCAGCCGTAAAGGACGTCATCGATGGCCTGCCCGCCACCTCCCACCCCATGGATGTTTGCCGTACCGCAGCTTCGGTAATGGGAGCCCGGCATGAGCTGGCTGAGGATTCCTCACCAGAAGCCAACATGAAGAAGGCAATCGACCTCTGGGCTGCCATGCCCGCGGTAGTCGCCTACGACCAGCGCCGCCGGCGCGGCCAGGACGTGGTCGAACCACGCGACGACCTGGACTACTCCGCGAACTTCCTCTGGATGACCTTCGGCGAAGAACAGGTCCCGGAAGTGGTGGAGGCCTTCAACGTCTCGATGATCCTCTACGCGGAGCACTCCTTCAACGCCTCCACCTTCACGGCCCGCGTGGTCACCTCCACGCTCTCTGACCTGCACTCGGCTGTGACCGCTGCCATCGGCGCCCTCAAAGGCCCACTGCACGGCGGCGCCAACGAAGCCGTCATGCACACCTTCGACGAGATCGGAATCCGCAGCGAAGAATCCCTCGAGGAAGCCGCCACCCGTGCCCGCGCCTGGATGGAAGACGCCCTGGCGAAAAAGAAAAAGGTCATGGGCTTCGGGCACCGCGTCTACAAGCACGGCGACTCCCGCGTGCCCACCATGAAAGCCGCACTGGACAAAATGATCGCGCACTACGGACGGCCCGAACTCCTGGGCCTGTACAACGGCCTCGAACAAGCCATGGACGAGGCCAAGGCCATCAAACCCAACCTCGACTACCCCGCCGGGCCCACATACCACCTCATGGGCTTCGACACCCAGACCTTCACCCCCATCTTCGTCGCCAGCCGCATCACCGGCTGGACAGCCCACATCATGGAACAACTGGCATCGAACTCCCTCATCCGACCCCTGAGCGCATACAACGGTGCGGAGCAACGCTCACTCTAATGCCGCCGTCGAGCCCCTGAACTGGTGGTGGGGCACCGGATGATCACCCGGATCATCACATCTATCGCAACGTTTCGGTGCCCCGCCTCCGCTTTTTGATGCTGCTCGTGCAGCCAGAGCCCTTGAAGAAAAGAGGAGCCAAACCGTGGACTTGCACCCACAACCGGACTGGGGCAGACTCTTGGGCCAACATGTGGAAATCCGCCAGGCCGGACACTTTGTCAGAAGCGGCATCGTGGACGCCGTGATGCCCGACAACTCGATCATTTGGCTTTCAGCCGAGGGGCCATGGCCCCGGGAAATGGTCGAAAAGTCAGGCAGCCGGGAGGTCTTCGCCCGCTACCAGTGGGATGTCCCGAAACAGAACACGGCTTGAGCGCGCGCTGCAGGCCATCACAGTGTGGGAACAAATCTTCTCACGCCAGTCCAACGCGAAACGTGGGGACGAGCTGGCTAGTGGCCCCCGGCACCCGTAGCTAGCTCATCCTTGCCCTGCCAACCCGCTGGTGGCTGCCTCTCGATGAAGCTTCATGAGCGCCTGCGCCAGCAAGGGAAACGCCTCTGCCCTTGTTTCCGGACGGAGACCGAGGTTGATCCGCACCCGCCCGGGGACACCGAAGCACGCATTCCCCGGCGCCACCAGGAGGCCAAACTCCTCCGCTATGCTGCCGCACCACACATCCACGTCAGGAACGTCCACTTCGGGAAAAACGGTGGTGCCGCCGTCGGGCACCGTGAGCCGAATTCCGGGCACCCTGTCGCACAGTGCCGCGAGTTCGACGTAACTGTCGTAGACCAATGATTTGGCCCGGGACAGCAGTCCTTCGCTGTTGTCCAGTGCTACCTTCCCGATCACCTCGCTGGTCACGGCGGGCGACCGGGACGTCCAGCGCTGGATTGAGCGCAGGTCGTCAACAACCATCATTGGCCCGGCTGCCCAGCCCAAACGGAGTCCCGGAAGACCATAAACCTTGGAAAGGCTTCCGATCGAGACACCGTTGGGCACCAAAGCGGCAACAGCCGGCGGTACCTCCTGGACCCCCAGTGGCAAACCGCGGTAGACCTCGTCAACGACTAGAAGCGCGCCGACGCTGGCGAGCTTGGTGGCGATCTCTGTCAGCATGCCCGCGGTCAGAACTTGGCCGGTGGGATTATGTGGGGAACTCAGGAACACCGCGGTGGTCGACGAACGCACATGTTCGCTAATCGACTCCGCGGTCACTGGGGCCCTTAGCAGGGAGACGGCGCAACCCCGCCTCTGCGCAGTCATCAAGGCACTCTCATGCGTGGGGATTTCGATGATCACGTGAGCGTCCGGATGGCAGAGGAGCTCGGCGACCATCGCCAGTGCGTCCCCGGCCCCGGCAGTGACTGTCACGTTGTCCGCGACAAGCCCCGGCATGGCGGAGGCTATTTGCTCCCGGAGCTCCAAGGAACCGCCTGGTGGACCGTATTCAAACAGCAATCCCGGCGGGGCCAGGTCCGTGACAGCCAAGCCGGCGATTGCCGCCAGTTCGCTGAGCTCCAAGGGAGCGACGACGCTGGAGCCAAGCACGAGCGGGGCAACGGATTGGTAGGGCGCCGCCCAAGCCGAGTGGCCAAACGGACGCCGAATATCGCTTTGCAATTCAATCCCCTTTGATTTGGGCTCCTTGGATCCCGGTTTCAATCCGGCAGGACCACGAAGTGTTCGAAGCTGCCTGTGCCCGACCCGGCGCCGCAGGAATGCGCGGTGAACAAGTGCTGGGCATCCCCGGTTGCCGGATGACCGTAGACGCTCCGCACCACCAGACGCCCCTGCATATCCCTAACGACGACGTAGGTGCCGCCCGGTTTCGGATCACGGTCCAGCCTCACTGTCTTCCTCGTGAGTTCATGCTGGGCGTACCAGACCGGTGCCCGGCAAGCCTGGCATTGTTCTTGATTCATTCGCCCGGCCCCTCTGCTCTCCCCGGCCGGGTATGCCGGCCCGGCTGGCGTCTTCGCTGTCCCTTCCCCCGCGCTGCGGGACGGCCGGAACCTAAACGGCGGCGCGCTCGAATGACGTGGCCTTTAGCTTGCGCATGTGTTGTGTCATTGCCGTTTCCGTAGGCAGGCGCTCCACGCTCGAGGCTCCGAAGAACCCCACCACGCCGCTTGTACGGTCCAGGACGTACGCCACGTCCTCTGCGTCAGCGATTGGCCCGCCGTGGCAGAGGACGATGACTTCCGGATTTATCGCGTGACCTGCATCGGCAATGGCCTGGACCTCTGCGACACATTCGTCAAGGCTTTTTGCCGTCCGGGCACCGATGGTCCCCGAGGTTGTCAGCCCCATGTGTGCCACGAGGATGTCCGCGCCCGCTTCGGCCATGGCGCGGGCGTCCTCGGCGGAGAAGACGTAGGGCGACGTCAGCAGGCCCAGGCTGCTGGCCTGGCGGATCATCTCGACTTCGAGGCTATAGCTCATTCCTGTTTCCTCGAGGTTCTGCCGGAAGGTCCCGTCGATGAGTCCCACCGTCGGGAAGTTCTGAACGCCGGCGAACCCCAGTCCCTGCAGTTCGCGCAGAAAAACGTTCATGTTCCGGAACGGATCAGTGCCACATACGCCGGCCAGGACGGGGACATCCTTCACGATAGTGAGGACCTCACGGGCCATGTCGACCACCACTGCGTTGGCGTCACCGTAGGAAAGCAGTCCTGCGAGGGACCCACGCCCGGCCATCCGGTAACGACCGGAGTTGTAGATGATGATGAGGTCGGCTCCGCCAGCTTCCGCGCACTTGGCTGAGAGCCCGGTTCCCGCACCGGCGCCAACAATGACGCGGTTGGCTGCGATCTCGTCCTGGAGTCGCTGGACTAGTGGGTGTCGTGTCATGGCGTGATTGTCCTATCGTGATCGGCTTCGTTGTGGATATCGGTGTACATGTTGTGCAGGCGGGTGGCCATGGCTAGGCCGAACCCGGGTTCGTTGATGTCACAGTCATGGGCGTGGATCTCGATCCCGTCTCCGCTGTTTTCCTGGATGGCGGTCCACAACCGGGCGTCCGCGGCGGGATCGTGGAACGTCTTGCCTTCGGTTGCGATGCCGGACGTGCCCTTCAACGGCAGGTAGAGGGCCACGGGCCCCTTGGCGGCGTTCAGCTTCACGGCAATTTCCCGCCCGAGCTGATCGCACTCTTCGCCTGTTGTCCGCATGAGCGTGACAGTGTCGTTGTGGCGATGGAAGGTGCGGTTCTCGAACTTTTGCGGCACCGTTGAGGCCGCCCCGAAGTTCACCATGTCGATGGCCCCAACGGACACGACCTGCGGGATTCCCGCCCGTGCGGCGGCGGTCAGGCGCTCCGGACCCGCCGAGAAGACGCCCCCAACAAGGTTGTCGGCAAGTTCAGTGGTGGTGATGTCGAGCATCGCGTCGACCATGCCGGCGTCGACAAGGTTCTCCAAGGCGCGTCCACCGGAACCCGTGGCGTGGAAAACGATCACCTCGTAGCCGCGTTCTTCCAGGTACTGCCTGGCAGTCGTTACGCAAGGTGTTGTGAGCCCGAACATCGTTGCCCCTACCACCGGCCGCTGGCTAGTATCCTCGGGGGGAACAACCTTGGCCATGCCTGCCACAGCTCCAGCGGCGTTGGCGATTATTCTGCTGGAGATTCGGTTGATGCCTGCGATATCGACGATCGAATTCATCATGGTAATGTCCGTGTCCCCGACGTAAGGGCGTGTATCTCCGGAGGCAACAGTGGATACCAGCAGTTTGGGAACGCCGACAGGCAGGGTCTGCATGGCGCGGCTGATCAGGGTGGAGCCTCCAGTGCCACCCAGGCCCGCCACGGCGTCGAGCTTTCCGTCGCCATGCAGACGCCGCAAGATGGCCGAAGCGCCGAGCGACATCACATCCAGTGCGTGGGCCCTGTCGTTTGCCTCGATCAGCTCAGCGATGCTTGAGCCTCCCAGCCGCGAGACTTCATTGCGATCGACGTCGGGTTCAGGGCCCTGCGGCTCGTGGATGCCCGTGTCGACCAGGATGACGTCGACTTCCGCTTCGGCCAGGCACCGCCTGAAATAGTCGTACTCGGTACCCTTCGTGTCCAGCGTGCCCAACAAAACAACTGTTGGCCTCATGATTACTCCTTAAGTGCATGGGTTTGGTATTGCAGCGGATTGCGGAGGAGCGCCTAAACCCGACGGCGGGCGGTGACTGCGACGGCGAGGATAATGATCGCCCCTCGGGCTACCTGCTGCTGGGCGCTGTCGAGGCCCATGAGGATCAGCCCGTTGTTCAGAAGGCCGATCATCAATGACCCAAGAAGTGCACCGACCACGGAGGCGCGGCCGCCGAAGAGGCTCGTGCCGCCCAGGATCACGGCTGCGATAACCGACAATTCGTCACCGGTGCCCGTGTTGTAGCTGCCGGTATGGAACCGCCCCGCGTAGAGCATTCCGGCAAGTGCCGCGAGGACGCTGGACAAGAGCAGTACCAGGAAGACCACGCGCTTGGTGTGGACGCCACTGAAAGCCGCGGCTTTGCTGTTGCCGCCGGTGGCCAGCACCTGGCGGCCGAAACCCGTCCGGCGAAGGCCGAAATGCCCGATCAGCACTATCAACAAAGTCCACAGGAGCAGCCCGGGAATAGGCCCGATGTTGCTGTCGCCGAAGAGGAAAGTGAAGTCGAGGTCGTTGATGGCCTGGGGCGCCGCGCCGGTTATCCACATCGCCGCACCCTGGGCCATGCCGAGCATGCCCAGTGTTGCAAGGAATGACGGGACTCCCACGACGCTGACGAAGAAGCCATTAAGTAGCCCAACGATCACGCCCGTGGCCAGGCCGGCTACGATGCCTGGCACCAGTCCCACAGAGTTGATCGTCATCGCCGTCGTGACGGATGCGAGGCCCGCGGTGGCGCCCACCGAGAGATCGATCTGCGCCGCGGCTATGACGAATACGACGCCGACTGCCATGACTGAGATGGTTGAGGTCTGCCGGACGATGTTGAGCAGGTTGTCCGACGTGAGGAAACCACGGTCATTGAGAGTGATCGAAAAGAGGACGAAGATGACTGCGAAGCCAACGTAAATAAGGTTCTGGCGCCAGCTGAAGGTCGAGACGATCCGCTTGATCGAATTCTTCGATGACTGGTCGACCGGTTCGAGAATAGTTGTCATGGTCAGACTCCCTGAATGGCACGATGGAGTGCCTCTTCTGATGTGAATTGATGGCCTCGATACGCGTTATCAACGCGCCCGTTTCGAAGCACTAGGATGCGGTCACTGACCTCCAAAAGTTCTTCAAGCTCTGACGAGATCACGATGACTGCTTTGCCCGATGCGGCAAACTGACGGAGAATCCGCATGATCTCCTTTTTGGCGCCGATGTCGATCCCCGCCGTGGGCTCGTCGAGCAGGAACACTTTCGGCTCCGTCAGGAGCCATTTGCCGATGACGATCTTCTGCTGGTTACCGCCGGAAAGCAGCCCTACGGCTTTCCCGGTGGACGACGTTCGAACGTCCAGGCGCTTGATGACGGCCTGGGCGGAGCGGAGCGTCTCGCTTTTGTTGATCCAACTCCTGCGCCCCGACGCTATGAGGGGCAGTTCGGAGTTCATCTCAACGGAATGGTCCAAGACCAAGCCCTCCATGCGACGGTCTTCGGGCACGAGGGCAATGCCTGCCCGGATGGCGTCGCGGGGGTTCTGGATCTTCACCTCCTGGCCCTGGACCCGTATGGTGCCCTTTGTAATCCTGTCGATCCCGAATATGGCGCGCACCAGTTCGCTACGCCCGCTGCCCATCAACCCGGCGAGACCGACCACCTCACCAGCGCGGACGTCGAGGTCAAGGCCGCTGATGCCATTGGCGCAATGCAGGTCGCGGATTTGCAGGAGCGGAGTGGTCTGTCGCGGACCTTTCGGCGCTGGAACGGACGACGCCGGACTGGACACCAGCGGATCGGGCGCGGTGGATCCGTGTTGCTTCTTTTGCTCGCCAAGCATGTCAGCAATAACTTCACCGACGGGGTAATCGGAGACAGCCTCGGTCCGGACCCTGCGGCCGTTGCGCATCACGGTGATTCGATCGGCGATGTCGTAGATCTCCGCCATGCGATGCGAGATGTAGACGATTGACATACCGGCGTCGCGCAGCATCCTGATCCGCTGGAAGAGCGTCTCCGTTTCATCCTTCGTCAGCGATGCGGTTGGTTCATCCAGAACGAGGACGTTCGCGTCCTGGGACAGTGCCTTCGCAATTTCCGTAATCTGCCAGTAGCTGGCAGGGAGCGGCCCTACCTCGGAGCGGGGGTCCAGTTCGACGTTCAGCTCGGCCAGGATTTTCCTGGCTTGTGAAATCATCATGCGTTCATCGATGAATCCCAGACTGGTTCGGGGCTCCCGCCCCAAAAGGATGTTTTGCGCCACCGTCAACGTGGGAATGAGGCTGAACTCCTGGAAAACCATGGTGATGCCGTTTGCCTTGGCATCCAAGCCGGATTCAAGCGGCACTGACTTTCCGTTAATAAGGACTTCTCCGCCGTCGGGAGTGTAAACGCCCTCAAGGATCTTCATCAATGTTGATTTGCCGGCACCGTTTTCGCCCAGAAGAGCGTGGACTTCACCCCGAGTCACTTCGAAGTCGACTTCCTTCAGGACCTGCACGCCGGCGAAGCTCATCTTCATTCCGCGCATGGCCACCGCCACCGGCGGTCCGGCAGTCTCTGTGGTTTCTGTTTCCTGCACCCGTGTTCACCCCTTTGGGAACTGTTGTGTGGGTAGGTTCGAAAGTTCCGGCGGGTGTCCGGACGCCCCCAAAAGGCATCCGGAAACCCGCCCGAGCCTCCTATTTCTTGTTGACTGCGTCAGTGATTTCCTTCGGCGCTTCAGCGTTGTAGATCTGTTTCCACTGCTCCACCACGTTGGAACGGTCAACCGGGAGTGCGTTCCATGCGTAGTAGGGGTTGAGATCTTTTCCGAGCAGCGAGTAGGCAACGGCCATCGCTTCGGCCACGCCCTGGTTGTATGGCTGCGACCCGCCGACTCCCTTCACCATGTCGTCCCTGGCTGTGCTCACGGCAACCGTCTTACCGAGGTCGATCGTGGTGATGGCGAAGTTCGAACCGTTCTTACCCCTCTCGCGCGCTGCTGCGATGACGCCCTCGGCGTGGGTATCCCAGACAGCCCAGATTCCGTCGAGATCCGGGTGCTGGCTTAGCATGCTGTTCGTAGCGGCTGCACCCTGACCGGTAAAGTCAGGGCCCGGGCTCCCCTTTTCCTCCACGACCTGGATGTCGGGGTATTCCTTCAACACTGCATGCACCGCATCAAGCCGCTGCTGCGTGGCGTAGTAGTGGGCGGCGTGGTAGATAATGCCGACCTTCCCCTTGCCGTTTACCGCTTTCACCAACTGGCATGCCGAGGCCACGCCGGTACCGTAGTCGTCGGAACCGACGACCGTGAGGTAGTCCTTGCCTGCTTTCATCTCGGGCGGCGCATTGAGCGCGAAGACGAGCTTCACTCCGGCTGCGGCAGCCTGCTGGTAGATGCCTGTCTCGGAGGGCGCGTCAACCGGAAGGGACACCATGAAATCCGGCTTGCGTGCCAGGATCGTCTGAATGTCGTTGGTCTGTTTGTTGACTTGGAACTGGCCGTCCGTGGTAGTCAGGACCTCGATGCCCAGCTTATTAAACGTGTCTTTCAGGGCCGCTACCTGGGCTGTGGAATAGTCGCTGCCAAAGACATGCCATGCGATGGCGACCGTCTTCTTCATAGCCCTGACTTTGTCGATTTCTTCCTGCGTCAATGTCAGTTGCGAAGCGGGCGTCGCCGTCTCGCCTTGTGGACCCTTGTTGTAGACCTTTTGGGCTACCTCGGTGAGGCATTTTTCGACCTTGCTCTGGATGGCCGGGTCGACGGTGGCGACTGCTGTGCCAGCCCCGGTACCGCCGGCACTACAACCGGCGAACATGGTAATTGTCATGGCGGAGGCCGCCACGAATGCTGCGCCTTTGATTCGGCTCTTTATCGACATTCTGAATGTGCTCCTAGCGAATGGATGGCAAAGGTGGAGGGGAGCCCTGAGGGCGGCGGCGCAGGAAAGCGACGGACCCTGCCGCAGGTGTCCGGGTGCCTGCTGATTCCACTGCATCGGCCATCTATCTACGCCTATGCGAACGAATCAGCAGGCAGACCGGGCAGCTGCATGCTCCTGTTTGGTTACTTCGACGCGGCGGCTGGCCGCGGCGTGAAGTCGCGCCACGTGTACTGGGGGTCATAGCCGAGGAGATTGCGAGCCTTGCTGATGTCGTAGAGGGGGTACTGGGGTTCCGCCCGGTACAGGTCCTCGTTCACCCGTGCCTCCGGGTAGTACTTCCTGATGAGGTCCAGCGAGTCCCGGGTCGAGAAGACATCGCCGGCCCCGATGTTGAAGTTGTCCCACTGCACGTCTTCGTTACCGATCCGGCCCGTCTGCACTGACTCCAGTGCGAGACGGAATGCCTGCGCAACGTCCCGCGGGTCGACATACTGGTAGACGAAGTCGGTCATCGTCATGTCTCCCGCGGAGGGTAGTTCCGGGTTGGCCACGGCTGGGAGCACATGTTCCGGGTTGTCGATGTCGGCAACGGCGTCGATCCAGTAGTCCTGGTCGAAGAGACCCACCGTTGCCAAGCGGAGGGACGCGATGCGCTGCTTGTAGCGGCGGCTATACCCGTAACCGAGGACTTCGCCGATGATCTTGCTCATCCCGTACATGTCGTCGGGGCGGTTGGATATTTCCTCGTCAATCGGGAAGTATTCCGGAGTCTGCGGGGTGGACCAGAAGATCGGGCCCCAGGCGCATACGCTGCTGGTCAGAACGATGTCCTGGACACCGGCCCGACGCGCAGCTTCGAGGACGTTGAACGTGCCGTCGCTATTCACGCGCCAAATCTTTTCTTCTTCGCCTTGCCCGGTGTAAACGGGGATAGCGGCCAGGTGGACTATGGCGTCGGCGCCCTCGAAGGCGCTTGCCAGGTCATCGATGGACAGGATGTCGCCCTTGTGGAAATCCCATTCTGAGTTCGGGGGTTCAATGGCGTCGAACACTTTGATGGAGTGGTCCTTCGCGAGTTCCGGTACAACGAACTCACGTCCGAGGCGGCCGGAGCCGCCGGTAACGACGATGTTACTCATTTGCTTTTCTCACTTTCCTGGTGGCCCTCCAACGGAAGCGGCCATCTAGAGGGGTGTGCTGCCCGGAGAAGAAGGCCCGGGCCGGTGGTTTCACCCATTGCGGGGCGACCTGCAGCAAATGTACCAACACTGTACCGAGAGTCAAGGAATTTTGACTTTTCTTTTTGAAAACCCGCAAATGACAGCATCCATTGACCAACCTGGAACATAACTGGTACACATGCTTTAGCGTCAGAGTGGTCGCACGCTTGTCGCTGGCAGACGCGGGCGAAGCCATTCGGCCGCTTGTATCTCCATCCAAGAAAGGTAGGACTATGGCGTACCCAAACCTGCTACGCGAGGGCAGAATCAACCGCATGCGGACAAAGAACCGCATCATCACCGGTCCGATGGAACGGGCCATGGCTAATCGCGATGGCACCCTGAACCAGCGCTACATCGACTACTTGGTCGAACGGGCCCGGGGCGGTGCGGGCCTGGTGAATGTCGAGTCCACATACGTTGACCCTCGTGGCCAAGGGAATCCGTTCCAGGTCGGGTGCCACGACGATCGGGTTATCCCAGGCTTCACCCGGCTCGTCGACGCGCTCCACAACGAAGGGGCAGTAGTTTCGGTTGAGCTGTATTTCGCGGGTCGACAGTCTGCATCGACCGCAACGCTGCGTCAGCCCTTGGCGCCAACCGCGATACCGTGCAGCTTCTTCGACCCCATGCCGCTTCCACTGGAAATGACCCAGGCCGATATCGACGACGTTGTCCGCGCCTTCGCAGACGCCGCAGCGCGGTGCCTCAAGGCCGGCGTCGACATGATCCATCTGCACGGTTCGCACGGTTATCTCCTGGAACAGTTCCTTTCTCCCTGGAGTAACAAGCGGACTGACAAGTATGGAGGGTCGGCCGAAAACCGGGCCCGATTCGCCCTCGAGGTCGTCGCCGCTGTCAGGAACGTCGTCGGGCCGGACTATCCCATCGGCTACCGCATCTCCATGGAGGAATACGTGGAGGGTGGCCTCACGACAGCCGACACCATTCCCTTCTGCAAGCTCCTTGTAAAGGCCGGCATCAACCTGATCGACATCACCGCCGGCATCTACGAGACGGGAAGCGAAATCTTTCAGGGCCCCGAAAGGGGACACGGTGGTTTCGTACCCATCGCCGAACAGCTGAAGAAGGCGGTTGGAGACACAGTACCGGTCAGCGTGACGCAGAAACTCAACGATCCTGACCTTGCTGAATCCGTGCTGGCGGACGGCCGGGCCGATTTCATTTCCATGACACGTGCTTTCCACGCGGATCCCCATTTCGTACGCAAGATCGAGCAGGACCGGGCCGAGGACATCGTCCCCTGCATCGCCTGCCACACCTGCCTGAATCTATTTTTCGGCCGCAAGGTGGCGCATTGCGCCGTGAATCCCCAATCGACGTTTGAGCGCACGCGGGCCCTACGCATCACGGAACGTCCCCGCCACGTGACGGTGATCGGCGGCGGGCCGGCCGGAATGACCGCCGCCCGGCTCTTGGCACGCCAAGGAAACAGCGTGGAGCTTTATGAGGCGCGGCCTGTGCTTGGTGGTCAGCTGAACCAGGCCGCCCTCGCCGCGCACGACTATGGCTACTTCGTCAGCTATCTTTCCCGGCAGATGGAAAAACTCCATGTCGACGTAAAGCTCGGTCAGACACTGGACGCAGCCACACTGGCGGACCACGACACAGATGCGATCATCATCGCCACGGGCGCACGCGGCGGTTACACCTACGCGACGACCAGTGGCGGCCGCCCGGTCTTCAACGTCATCTCGGCCTTTGATCGTGACATCACCGCTTGGTCCGGCCGAGTCGTGATAATCGGCGGAGATGCCGAAAGCTGCTTTCTCGCCGTACGTCTTGGTACAGCAAGGCCGGATCTCCGGATCGACATCGTGGACCCTGACAGTGGGTTCGCGCTCAACAAGGCCGCGCCCGCACGCAATCTGTTGATTGCCCAGGTCGACGCACTGGAGAACGTCCACCTGCATCCGGAACGCACTGTCGAGGAAGTTGGGGATGGGTTCATCCGCCTACAACACCGGGGCGTGCCGGAAACCTGGAATGACGTCCAGGATGTTGTAACCGGTGGGCGGGTTTCCAACGTTGAGCTTTACGAGAGCCTGATGGAAATCAATCCCGAACTGGAGGTTTACCGCATCGGGGACTGCATTGAGCCGCGGGATATCCACGAAGGAACCCAAGAGGCTGCGGAGGTGGTGGAGCTTATTCGTTTGCGGAGTTTGGAACGCCGCGCAGCTCCCGCAGAGGCCGGGGCGGGCATCCGTTGATCCCCGAAGCCGCCCCGAAAAGACAAAAGTCCGGGCGCTGACCACCAAACAATGTTCCGGCCACCACAAAAATGGTGGCTGGAACATTGTTGTGTTGGCGGCTTGAACATTGCCGGTGCCCTTGCCCGATCCCCCGGCACCAACGACGCCACCCAGGTCACTGTGCAGGCAGATCGATCTTCGTGTGGTCAGTCGTGGTCTCGGCTGTTGCCGCTTGCCCCAACGAACCTGCAAGCCGGGACCGCAGGAAAGTGAGCTCCGCAAGGGAGATTTGGCACCGGTAGCGGGCCGTCGGGAGATTGCCGGTGTCGGCCACCATCGCCTCGGGCAGGAGCAGGAGCGCTGTATCTCCGAGCTCCCGTGGTATTTCCGTATGGCTATGGATGGAAAGGTCCGATCGCAGTTCTGAGACCTTGTCCATCACGGCCCTCAAAACCCGTTGGTCCTCCGAGACAACTGCCACACTTGTCTCCGAGGGAAGGCCGGCCACCGCAAGCCGGAGGTCGGTCTCGAGTGTCAGGCCGATGGCAAAGACGTCTGCCCGGCCGGCCATCCTGGTTCGGGCCTTGGTGGCATCGGACGCCAACGCGACGAACACCGTTCGTGGGGCAGGCTCGATGGCCTCAAGGCGTTCGCTGGAAACCGGATAGTCGAGAAGGCGGGAAAGATCCTCGGCACCCATGCCCGGAACCTCGACCTCGGGTTCAACAAAGACGACGCGTATGTCCGCCATAGCCGCGGCGCGGAACATTTGCCGTGCCAATTCGATGAATGCGGATTCGGAAAGCCCATCGCGGACAGCCAGGCCGGCCGTGGTCCTCAGGCGCCCGGCAAGGGCTGCTGCTCCATCTTCTCGAACTGTGGCCACGAAGTTTGCGACAAAGCGCCCATTAGCAATTCTGGCGAGGGTTCCCCTGTCGACCAGGATTTCGAAGGCCCCCTGAACGGTGGCCCGATGAACGCCCCATGCGTCCGAGAAGTGCCGCGCTGAAGGAAGCAGTTGATGGGGCGCGCGATGTTCCAATAGCCACTCTTCGAGGCCATCAGCCAGACGCCGGCGCAGATCGCGGCGGTCTGAGACGTCGACCCTCTTCGCTACATCAGTGACTATCGCCGAATCCACAGCCGTCAAGGGTCCAGCGACGGGAAGCTCGTCAGTCAGGCCCTGCTGCGTCGTCCCATCCATGCATCAAGGCTATCACCGCCACGCCGAAATTCCGGGCATTGCATGTACCGGATTCATACCAGCCCTGCGCTCCTGGAACAAGCAGACTCCTCTTGGGTCAAACCTCAGCGGCTCCTAACGCCGGAGCGTGGGGTTCCCTTAAGGGCTTGAGCGAGAACTGGAAAGGCCTTCGCCCTCACCTCCGGCCGTAAGCCCAGGTTGATGCGGATCCGGCCGGGGATTCCGAAGCATGCGTTGCCAGGCGCTAACAGGACCCCGTACTGCTCTGCGACCCGTCCACACCATGCATCCACATCACCAACATCAATCTGCGGGAAGGCGGTAGTCCCTCCGTCCGGCGCCGTCAGCTGCATTAGCGGCGACCTGTCGCAGATGGCGGCCAGTTCGGCGTAGCTGTCGTACACGATTGATCGGGCGCGGGAGAGAAGAGCCTCGCTGTTGTCCAAGGCGATCGTGGCGATCACTTCGCTGGTGGCTGCCGGAGACCGCGAAGTCCAGCGCTGCATGGATTTCACGTCATCGACCAAGAGGGCGGGGCCTGCTACCCACCCGAGGCGCAACCCAGGAAGTCCGTATACCTTGGAGAGGCTACCTATAGATACACCGTTGGGGACGAGGGCGGCAACGGCCGGAGGGACCTGTGACATTCCCAGGGGCAGTCCTCGATAGCTCTCATCAACAACAAGGAGCGCGTCGACCTTAGCCAACTCCGCTGCGATCCGGGTCAGGGCGTCAGCACCCAGTACTTGACCGGTCGGGCTGTGCGGGGAAGTCAGGAAAACGGCCCTTGTGGTTGGTCGTAAGCTGCTAACGACCAATTCCCAAGTGATCGGGCCCTGGAGCAAGGTGACGGACGCGCCTAGTCTGTGTGCTGCCATAAGGGCACTTCGGGGAGCCGGAGTTTCGATAACAACATGGGCGCCAGGAAGGCAGGCCGCTTCGGCGACCATGGCCAGCGCTTCGCCGGCTCCAACGGTGACGGTGATGTTATCTGAGATGACGCCAGGCATTATGGCGGCGATTCGTTGACGGAGCTCCACCGAGCCGCCAAGTGCCGTGTAATCGAGGCTGAGCCCTGTGGCCAGAAGGGGGTCTGGGTCGATGCGGGCGATGGTGGTCAGCTCCCCCATCGTGAGTGGAGCTATGGCGCTTGACCCAACGACTAGCGGAGCAAGTGATTCGTACCGCGCTGACCACTCGGCATGGCCCAAAGGTAGGTAAAGGTCGGCTGGCAATGCGGTCCCCTTGGGGTCGGTTTGGAACGGCCCCCGACGCCGTGCTTACGTCTGACTTCGAGCGCCGCCGCCGAGAGGCGGAGGTACTCCCCGTATCGGCGGACGCTCGCCCGGGATGTCCGGTCTTGCGGACAGTCAAAGTTTCGCGCTCCGCACTGATCAGACCTTGCTGCTGAAGGCTGCGTCGAAGCTGGTTTGGGATGCGGGGAAGTCGAACTTCTTGAGGGCGGCGAGGGCTTCGGGGGCGCCGTGGAGGCGGTCCATGCCGGCGTCTTCCCATTCCACGCTGATGGGGCCGTTGTAGCCGATCGCGGTGAGGGCGCGGAAGGATGATTCCCAGGGCACGTCGCCGCGTCCGGCGGAGACGAAGTCCCAGCCGCGGCGCGGGTCGCCCCACGGCAGGTGGGAGCCCATGACGGTGTTCCGGCCGGTGGGGCGGAGCTTGGTGTCCTTGCAGTCCACGTGGTAGATCCGGTCCTTGAAGTCCCAGATGAAGGACACGGGATCGATGCCCTGCCACATGAAGTGGGAGGGGTCCCAGTTCAGGCCGAACGCTTCCCGGTGGCCGATCGCTTCGAGGGTCCGGACGGTGGTCCAGTAGTCGTAGGCGATCTCACTGGGGTGGACTTCGTGGGCGAAGCGGACACCGCATTCGTCGAAGACGTCCAGGATGGGGTTCCACCGGTCGGCGAAGTCCTGGTAGCCGGCGTCGATGACTTTTTCGGGGACGGGCGGGAACATGGCCACGTACTGCCAGATGGAGGAGCCGGTGAACCCGACCACGGTGTCCACACCCAGGGCTTTGGCGAGGCGGGCGGTGTGTTTCATTTCCTCGGCGGCGCGTTGGCGGACGCCTTCGGGGTCCCCGTCGCCCCACACGCGCGAGCCGACGATCGCTTCGTGGCGGAAGTCGATGGGGTCATCGCAGACGGCCTGGCCTTTGAGGTGGTTGGAGATGGCCCAGACCTTCAGGTTGTACTTTTCCAGGACGGCGAGTTTGGACTCGACGTAGCCGGGTTCGTCCCAGCGCCAGGCGTCCAGGTGGTCTCCGGAGACGGCGATTTCCAGGCCGTCGTAGCCCCAGCCCGAGGCTAGGCGCGCGACTTCCTCGAAAGGGAGGTCGGCCCACTGGCCGGTGAACAGGGTGTACGGGCGGGGCATGTCAGGCTCCTTCAGTGATGAGTGACTTGTGCTCGACGGCGGTAATGATGCTTTTGTTCTTGGCTGAGGCTTCCACAGCATCCAGGACACGTTGGACCTGCAGCCCGTCTTCGAACGACGGTGACGGCGCCTCCCTGGTCTGGACGGCCAAAAGGAAGTCCCGGATCTGGTGCGTGAAGGTGTGTTCCCAGCCGATGATGTGACCCTGCGGCCACCACGCTTCCATATAGGGGTGTTCGGGTTCATTGACCAGGATCCGGCGGAAACCCTGCTCACGGACAGGTGCGGTCGCGTCCAGGAAGTTCAGTTCGTTCAGGTTTTCCAGGTCGAACGTCAGGGAACCTGCGGTGCCGTAGACCTCGATCGAAAGGCTGTTCTTCTGGCCGGTCGCGACGCGGGATGCTTCGACCGAGGCGCCCATGTCACCGGTAAGCCAGAACGTTGCCCATACCGCGTCGTCCACAGTGACGTTTTCTAAACCGCCCGGACCGGGCCGCTGAGACACGAACGTTTTCAGCACCCCCGATGCCTCGAGGATGGTCTGTCCGGTCAGGTACTGGATTTGGTCGATGGCGTGGGAAGCGATGTCGCCGAGGGCACCGGAACCGGCCGTTTCCTTCCGGAGCCGCCAACTCATCGGGGACTCGGCGTCGGAGAGCCAGTCCTGCAAGTACGCGGCGCGCACGTGCCGGATAGTGCCGAGCCGGCCCTCGGCAATGAGCTCCCGGGCCAGAGCCAGGGCAGGAACGCGACGGTAGTTGAAACCGATCATCGACTGCACCCCCTTGGCGCGGGCCCTGGCAGCAGCCGCTGTCATCAGCTCCGCCTCACCCAGAGTGTTCGCCAGCGGCTTCTCCACCAGCACGTGCTTGCCGGCTTCGAGCGCGGCGATGGCGATTTCGGCGTGCATCCACCCCGGGGCGCAGATGTCCACGATGTCGATGTCGTCGCGTTCAATTACGGAGCGCCAGTCGGTGGCGGACTCTGCCCAGCCGTACTTGGCTGCGGCCTCGGCTACCTGGGTGGCGTCCCGGCCCACGAGCACTTTCTGCTCGAAGGCCGGGACATCGAAGAAACTGGCCACGTTCCGCCACGCATTCGAATGGGCCTTCCCCATGAAGGCGTAGCCGATAGCCGCTATGCCGAGCCGTTTGTCTTTCACTGCTGTTTCTCCTGCCTGGGGTTTGCTGCTGGTAAGAGTTTGTTTGGGATGGACTCCGTGCTTGGTGGCCTCCGATGGTCGTAATCAGGGCGCTGAATCTCGTTTCATGCATTCTTTGATGTAAGCGTCGGAGGCGCGGAGGTGTTTGCTGATCTTTTCAAAACTCCAGCCCCCCGTTCCGTGGCATTTAAGGCTAGCCACGCCTTCATATCCGACACGGCGCAGAGTGCCCAGCATGACGTAGTGGTCCAGCGTCCCATCGGAGCGGGGAAGTTGTTGTTCAGCGGGGCCGAAGTTGAGTCCGTCCCTGCCGTGACGGTAGGCCCGGTCTATATCCCAGATGTAGTAATAGAAGAGCCGTTTGCGCTCGGCGAGGAAGGTGATGGCCTCGCTGATGGTCTCCTGCATAACCCATAGGTGCGGGGGTGCAATGCATACTCCAAGGTAGGGGTGGTCGATGTCGCGGATCAGTCGCTTCATCTGGGCCAGGGTGTCTACGCCTTCGTGCCACCGATTGTCTTCATTGGCGCCGGATTCGAAGTCCTCAGAGAAAGGCACCGTGAGATGGTTCTCAACGGCTATCCGCACACCCCTGCGGGCTCCAGCCTCAACGATTGGAGGCAGGAAGGTGGAGACGAAATCGGAATAGTTCGCCTCACAGTCAAAGATCAGGGTGTCGATGCCCAGGTCGGCGGCGAAATCGACGCGTTCCAGGATTTCGTCTTGGGTCTTGCCGTAGACGGTCAGTCCGCACGGGGTGAGTCTGTATTTATTGAGCAATCCACGGATGGTGCCCGGGTCGTCGCCGGGGTTGACGTGATGGGCCAGCGGTGCCGCTGACGACCAAAGGTTGACTTCTTTGAAGCCGATGTCAGCGAGGACGCGGAGCGAATCCTCCAAGTCGTAATCGTGGAAGGGGACCAGTTCGGCAGCATATCTGAACATAGACTTTTCTTTCGAAGAAACTGATTTCTTGGGACTACCAGATAAAGAGGGCTTTTTCGGTTTCGCGACGATCGAAGGCTTGGAAGGCTTCTTCTGCCTGGTCGATGGAGAATTCGTGGCTGATGAGCTTTTCAACCGGGACCTTGTGATCAAGGACAAGGCGAACGATTCCTTCCCAGTCACCTGCAGGGAAGTACCAGCCCCCGACGACGGTGAGAAGCTTGCGTATGATCTGCTCGCTTTGGGTGGATTTCCGTTGCTCGGGATTCTCCGACGAAGGCGACGGCTCCTAGCTTCGCCGCAGCATCCAGGGCAGAGTTTTGCCCGGCCGGATTGCCGGAGCAATCGATGCAGATCTCGGCACCACGGCCTTGGGTGAGCTCAAGGACCCGCTGGAGGGCGTCGTCGGCCGCGCTGTTGATGACGACATCTGCCCCGAGCCGGCTAGCCTGTTCCAGACGGTCGGCAATGACATCGACGGCGATGATACGGGCGCCGAACGCCCTCCCAACAAGTACCGCGGCCAATCCCATTGGACCCATGCCGAAGACGGCGACGGTCTTACCGCCTGCAACTCCAAGTTGCTTTTGTACGTGGTACTGGCTGCCGAGCATGTCGGTCATGACTGCTCCTGCTCGGAAGGAGAGCTCATCGGGAAGATGTAAGCAGTTCCGTTCAGGCAGGACGAAGTAGTCGGCGTCGCCGCCGTCGACATCGAATCCCAAACACTTCCACTGCTTGCATAGCATCATGTAGCCGCTGAGGCAGTATTCGCAGAAGTTGCAGCCCAGAGCGAGGTACCCCGCTACGCGATCACCTTCCTTTACCTGGGTGACGGAATCGCCGATGCGGACGACTTCGCCCGCGGCTTCGTGTCCCGGGATCACGGATCCTTCTCGGGCGCCTTCACCACCGACAATCGGGCTGCCATGGTAGAGGCTCATGTCGCTGCGGCAAATGGCCGACGCGCGGGTGCGAACCAATACGTCATGCGGGCCGAGGTCAGGGATTTTCCGCTCTTCCACGATGACTCGCTCGTCACCGGGAAGGATGACTGCTTTCATTCTCAATTCTCCATGTTCCTTATTCGATGATGCTGATGAACGCTTCGCCGGATTATGACGCGTTCCTAACGGTCCGGAAGCCGCAGTTGCCGCTGGAGGAATCGGGCGTGTTGAAGGTGCGTGCAGCGACGCGGTAGCGGTTGCAGTAGGAGTCATGGCAGAGGTAGGAGCCTCCGCGCATGACGCGTCCGGCACCGATCGTGGGCCCCTGCGGATTGTCCATGGGTGACTGGCGGTAGTACTTGGGCAAGAACCAGTCGGCGCACCATTCCCAGACGTTGCCGGCCATTTCGTAGAGCCCGTAGCCGTTGGCGGGGAAGGTCTTCACCGGCGAGGTTCCAAGATATCCGTCTTCGCTGGTGTTTGCTCCGGGAAAGACGCCTTGCCAGATGTTGCAGTGGTGCTCCCCGCCTGGGGTGAGCTCGTCACCCCAGGCGTATCGCTTGCCTTCGAGTCCCCCGCGGGCGGCGTATTCCCACTCCGCCTCCGTGGGTAGCCGCCGACCGGCCCAGACGCAATAGGCCAGGGCATCGAAGTGGGAAACCTGCACGACCGGATGATCCGGGCTCTCGGACCAGTGGGAATCCGGGCCGAAAGGATGGGCCCAATCGGCACCGCGAACGTTGAGCCACCATGGCGCTCCCGCCGCGGTGCCGACGATATCCCGCCCCGTGGCACGGACGAGCAGATGGAAGACAGCGGAGGAGCCGTACTGCTCGGCCTCAGTCCGATAACCGGTTTCCTTTACAAAGGAGGCGAACATGCTGTTGGTGACCGCTGTCGCGTCGATTCGGAAGGCGTCCAGCCGCACGCTGTGAACCGGTGTCTCGCCGTCGGCGGCGTATCCCTCATCGAATACGTCGCCCATGGAGAACACTCCTCCCGAAAGCAGCACTTCGTCATTCACTGACAGGCAGGGCCGAGGACTTCGATTCTCGTCCTGAACCACGGGACGCTTCTTGTTGTCACTTCCCGGCCTGATGGATGTGGAACAGCAGCCGACCATCATGCTTCTCCTATTTCTTACTTTCCCCCGTCACCGCTGGGCGTGGGCTCGCGTTTGCACGGGTTCCACCTTTACCCACTCGTGCGTGGCTCCTGATGTCGCGATCGCTTCATCGACGAGTGCCGCTTGGTAGCCGTCGGCGAAGTCCGGCCGAATCCGTTCTCCCGTTTCCACGGCCTTCATGAGTTCGTAGGCCTCGATGATCTTGGTCTCGCCGTATCCGATGCCCAGTGCGGGAATGGGCCAGAGCGCTTCGCCGTATGGCGTGGCCGGCCCGGTGTACACGGTCCGGAAGCCTCGCCGGTCTGCAGGATCATCCGCGAAGGCGACTTGGAGTTCGTCCCGGCGCTCGTAGTTGAATACCAGGGAGCCACGGGTGCCGTGGATCTCAAACGTCAAGAAATTGTTCCTGCCCCAGGCATTCCGCGTGGCTTCCAGCGACCCTACTGCGCCATTGGTGAACCTGACCAGAGTCACGGCCTCATCATCGACGTCCACGGTCCCGCGTGGTCCCGAGGAGACCTTGGCGGTGCCGAGGGAGTCGAAACCGCCACTTTGCAGCGGACGCTCCTTGATCCAGGTCGAGACTACGGAATTTACCTCGGCAATTTCTCCGACGAGATAACGTGCGAGGTCAACGACATGCGAGCCGATGTCGCCGATGGCACCTGAACCTGCGATCTTTTTCTGGAAACGCCAACTGAGGGGTGAGTTGGGGTCCGCACTCCAATCCTGCAAGTACGTACCGCGGAAGTTGAGGATGTCACCAATCTCTCCGTTCTCGATGTACTTCCTAGCCAGCACCACGGCAGGAGTTCGCCGATAGTTGAAGGCGACGGCATTGACCACTCCGGCCCTTTCGACTGCTTCGAGCATGAGCCGTGCTTCGTCTACCGTTGGTGCCAAGGGCTTCTCGCAGATGACGTGCTTGCCCGCGTTCGCGGCGGCAATTGCGATTTCCGCGTGGAGATGATTGGGCGTTGCGATGTCGACGACGTCAATGGTTGGATCTTCAACGATCTCCTGCCAGGACGAGGAGTGCCGCTCCCAGCCGTAGCGATCGGCCGCGGTCCGGGCCAGTTCGTCAGTCGCGTCGACCACCACCTTTCGAATGGGGCGGGCCGGGGCCGGCCAGAAGAACATTGGCATCGCGGCGTAGGCCAGAGAATGGGCTTTGCCCATGAAGCCTCCGCCGATGAGTGCGATATTTACATCACGCATTGGTAGCCTCCTGAAGGAATTTGAAATTTTCGGCAGCTGCAGCGCCCGGATCACCCGGGTAGCCGTCGAGTTCCACTCCGATCCAGTCGGAGTAACCCCGGGTTGTTATCGCAGCGAGGATGGCACGAATGTCGAGATCCCCATCCGCCAGAGGGACAAACGTGCCCGAAGCTGCGACGTAGTTCTTGAGATGGACATAGGTGAGCCGGTCTGCGTAGCGGTCGATGATCCTGATCGGATCGCCACCACCGGCGGCGAGATGGGCGACGTCGGCGCAGAGGCCAATGGATGAGGCCGCAAGGAGGGCATCAATCTGCTCCGGGTTTTCAGCGAGGCTGCCCAGATGGGGGTGGTAGCTGGGGATGAGGCCCTCCGCCGTCGCGCTTTCAGCTACACGCTCCAGCAACTCCGCCATAACCCGGTAGTCCGAATCGAGCCGACCACGGGTCCTCACTCCACCTCCCCCAATAACGAAGTGGCGGGCACCCAAGGAAGCGGCAACCTTGATGGAGCGCTCGAAACGCAGGTATTCCTCCTCGTGTGCGTCTGGATAGATGAAGTGGCCGCCGGAATAGACACCAGCCAGAGCAAGGCCATGGGTTTCCAAGCGGCGTCCGAACGATTGCGCATCGTCACCCAAGGCCAACAGGTTGCCGTCGAAGATTTCGATGCCGGGAAACCCTGCTGTTGCTATCGCTTCGAGTGCGGGGTCCAAATCTCCTGGCGTGAAATAGTGTCCGGAAGCCACATCAGTGACCGCTCCCGGGGTGCCCACAACGTCACCCCAGGCATTTACCTGGTACGCATACATGGTTTTAGTCCTTTCTTGAAAGTTTCCGTTCATCGGGCGTCGACATTGCCTTCGAGCCACCAAAGGCGTCCATCGTCATGGGACCTGTCGATGGTTCCCTCCTGCTGGTCCATGAGGCGGCTAAGCTCGACGACGACGTCGGGATGCCTCCTGCTGAGGTCATAGGACTCGCCGGCATCAGCCTCGATATCGAACAGTTGTGGCAGGGACATGGTGGCGAATCGCTCCGCTCCCCAAGTCTGTCGACGACGGTGCAGCTTCCACTTGCCTTTGCGGACCGCGTTCAGTTCATATCCGTCGAAATACCAGATGGGGTCGTGTTCGGAGGCTTCCCTGCCCTCAAGGGCATCCGCAATGATCTGGCCATCCACTGGCTTTCCGTCGGGATCCAGCCCAAGGTAATGGCAAATGGTCGGCAGTAGGTCAACCGACGCCAGAGGCGCGTCCACAACCACTGACCGTGGAAGCTGCCTTGGCCACGACGCCAGGAACGGGACACGCGTACCCCCTTCCCACGTCTCGAACTTTCGTCCTCGCATACCGCCCGTTGACCCCTCGAACCATGGGCCATGGTCAGCGGTGAACACGAAGATCGTGTCCTCGAGAATGCCTCGCTCCTCAAGGGCGTCGCGTAGCACTCCGACATGATGATCGATGCTCTCAACAGTGTCCCCGTAGGGACCGCCCGCAGACCTGCCCTCAAACTCGGGGTCCGGCTCCAAGGGGTAGTGCGGAGTGGTGAAGGCGACATATGTGAAAAACGGCTGTCCCTCGGGAACGTTGTCAATGAACTCGATGGCTTCTTCGACATAGCGGCGAGTCAGTGACGACATCTCCGGGCCGTCCTCGAGCACTTCCTCATTTCGATACAGGAAGTATGGTGGCGTGTCATTACTGAACGGCAGGCCGAAGTAATGATCAAAGCCGAAACGAAGCGGACCCCTTGCGGGCATCTGTCCCACATGCCATTTGCCGAATGCTCCGGTGGCATAACCGGCTCTGGACAGGTAGGACGCGATGGTCATCTCGTCCTTATGGAGACCCGTATCCTCGTCCGGGAAGAGCACCCTGCCTACTCCAGTGCGCGGTGCCACCCGGCCCGTAAGCAGCGCCGCCCGGGAAGGTGAACATGTGGGGCCCCCGCTATACATGGCCGTGGCACGCACTCCGTCTGCTGCAAGCTCGTCGAGCCGGGGTGTGCCGATGACTGTACCGCCATTGCAAGAGAGGTCACCGTAGCCGAGGTCGTCGCAGATGACGATCACTACATTTGGCCGGGCATGTGATGGTTGTGTCATTTGCCCATACCTTCCACGACGGAGGATGTGACGAAGTCGGCGACGTTCGGAGCGGACTTGAGAATGCCGAGTTTGGTCATCGTTTCGACCATCTTTTGGGTTATCTTCGTGAAGCCGGCGCCCGGCGTCAGAGAAACGGGCGAACCAGGGTCAGCAAGCGTGGAAGAGACCAGGCAAGGCGATGGCTGGTTGTCGTAGATGATCTGGGCCTGATCGCCGGCAAGGCCGATGCCCTTCTGGAGCGCCTCGATGTAGGTCGCCTTGTCCTGATTGACGATGGGAGTCGCCTCGTCCACGGCCGCAAGGAACTTCTGCAAGGCAGCCTTGTTGCCGTTGATATAGTCCTTCGACGCGATGAAGTTGCCGGTATCTGGGACGCCGAGCTCGGTCGACGTCGTGCCTTTCACGATCTTTGCTCCGCTGGACAGGAACTTGGCGCCGACCGAGGCGAACATGAACACGGCGTTAAGGTCCCCGCGGTCGAAGCCGGCCACGAGGCCAGCCGGATCGTAGAACTCAATCTGAACATCCTTGGGAGTCATGCCCGCTTTTTCCAGGGCGATCAGCAGGAAGATGTGCGCCACTGTGTTCTGGGTGGTCGCCACCTTCTTGCCTCGAAGATCCTGAATGGATTTGATGTCGCTGTCCGGCTTCACATATAGGGCAGCCATATCTCCGGCGTTGTTTGCGATGCTGAAGACCTGGAGCTGTGCGCCCTGCTCGTTGGCTGTAGCCATGGCAGGAACTCCGAAGTAGCCCACATCTGCGCTGCCGCCCACCAGGGCGGAGATAAGGGCAGGCCCGGAATCAAACTTCGTGCCTTCAACCTTGACTCCGTGCTTCGCGAAGAGATCATGCTGGAGGGCATAGTAGAAGTTGGCTTGCAGGCCCTGTGCGTAGGCAACCCGGATGGTGGGCGTCTCGCCCCCTCCCCCGCCGGAGGAACCGGCGGAAGAACAAGCTGAAAGTCCGAGGACCAGCGTCAGGGCCGCCGCCAGGGCAGTGGCATACCGACGCAGACGAAAGGTAGACATTTTCGATCTCCGTTGATTCGTAATTGATGTTTATGGGTTTGGCTAGGATGTGGTGCCGGTGGTTGTTCTGGTTTCATTCCGGCGCGCGTTGAGCGACCTGAGGAGCGCTGCTTTGAGCTCGACGTAGTCGGGCTCACGCTGCAGGTCCTCCGCCGACTCCGCCATCGCTGCGAGTCCGCTGCGATATACCGAGGTAATGGTTCCCGGGATACCCGAGATGATCATGATGGTTCCGCACAGAGTGATGGCCTCGTCGACGTCGTGGGTGACCATGACCGTAGTGAGCTCGGGTGATGTCGACACGAGATCGCGCAGGAGCACGTACATCTCGCGACGGGTCAGGGCATCCAGCGCGCCAAACGGTTCGTCCATGAGCAGCACCTTCGGCCGGGTGAGGAAGACCCTTGCCAGAGCCGTACGGGCCCGCATTCCCCCTGAGATCTGATAGGGGAAGAGGTCCGCCGCGTCGGAAAGCCCGACCCGGTCCATGAAGTACTCGGCTTGGGAGAACATGGCCTGCTTATCGGCACCGTACGTCTTTGCGTGCCTGGCCCCAAACAGCACGTTCTCCTTTACCGTCATCCAGGGGAACAAAGCCGGTTGCTGGAAGAGGTACCCGATGTCCGCCGCGGGCTCCGCGAGGCTGCTCCTGCCGTCATTCCATAGCTTCACTTCGCCACTGGTCGGACTCTCAAACCCTGCGATCAGACGGAGCAGCGTGCTCTTGCCGACGCCGGTCGGTCCGATAACAGCGACGCTTTCGTTTGTCTTGATTTCGATGTCAAGGCCGGTGAGTACTTCCCGGCGTCCTCCGCGAACGGAGTATGCCTGGGCTGCACCGGCCAAGGTGATCTTCGTGTCGCCGATCGCGCGGGCCGGCGTTTTCTCCATGCCGTTCATGGTCTGCTCTCTGATGGGTCGGGACGAGAGGATGTTCTTCTGGTTCATCGGGAGACCTGCCAATGCAACAGCCGGTTCTCGAAGTAACGGAACCCGTACTCGAAGGCAACGCCAACCACGCCGATAAGGAGAATCCCCACGTAGCCCGTGTTGACGTCGAAAACCTGGGATGAGTTACGGATCATGTAGCCGAGGCCCTGCGATGCGCCGATCAACTCCGCCGCGACCACAACCGCCCAACCGACAGTCAGGGCCGTTCGCAGCCCCGCAAGGATCTGCGGGAGTGCCGGTGGAAGCACGACTTGCCTCAGGAACTGCAACCGGCTTAGTCCATAATTGCGGGCTACAAGGTAGAAATCCTGAGGTACTGCCCGAACACCAAGAGCCGCGCCCGTCGACACGAACAGCACCGCCGTCATGAAGATGACGAAGACCTTCGACTGTTCACCGATCCCCAGCCAGATCACGACAATCGGAATCCAGGCAAGTGCCGGGATGGGCCGAAGGAAGCCGATGATCGGGCTAACCAGCCGGTCAAGGAACCTGTTGAGGCCGATACCCAGTCCCAGCGGCACCCCGATGACCGTAGCCAGCCCCACCCCGAAAAGTGTTCTGCTGATACTTGCCAGGAAGTGCTGCCACAACGGGGTTCCGGTGTAGCCGGACTGTACGAGCGTGACGAGTGCATCGAGGATCCCCCCGGGAGAACCCAGGTACCTCGAAGGAATCCCCAAGAAATTGACCCGGGTGAGCACGAACTGCCAAAACAGCAGGCCGAGGACTATCAAGACGACAGTTGGGCCAAACCGTACGAACCAGGTCCCAACGTGTCGACCCGCAGATGGGGACGCTGGAGCCGGGCGGGAAGGACCAGTCTCCGTGACGGCCCGCCGCTGAGGAGCTTCAAATTCCTTGGTCCACAACATCAGATGCACCTCTTTCCAATTGAACGAATGACTCAGCGAGAGAGCTGCGAACAGGACCTTTCGATCTCAAGAACGTCGGTTCCAGCCCAGGTCGGCAGGAGATTTTTTCTAACATGAGTCCAGTCTGAAACTCCCTGATCAATAAGTCGATGGGGTGCAGGTTCTCATGCGATAATCTGTCCTTATGGACCTAAAGGACATGCTGGCCTTCCGTACACTCGCCGATGAATTGCACTTCGGAAGGGCCGCCCAGCAGTTGGAAATAAGTCAACCGGCGCTCAGTCAGAAGATCCGCAAGCTCGAAGACGAGCTGAACGTTCAACTGCTTACACGGACCAGCCGGGACGTCGGTCTGACGCAGATCGGCGAGCTGTTCCTCCAGTCATGCCGTCGAACTCTTGCCGAGGCGGAGCGTGCGCGGGAGACCGTGCTCGATGCACGGGACGGGCTTTTTGGCCGCCTGGTGATCGGGTGTCTCGGCGCCGCCGCCAATGGCCCAGTGCCGGACCTTATCCGTCGCCTTCTTGGGAAGGAACCGGGGTGCATGGTGGAACTTCAGCATTTCCTGGATGCCGGGGCCCAAGTGCGCGCAGTGGTAGCAGGGAACATCGACATCGGATTCGTACGCTCGGCTGCGATGGACGACAAGGTTGTGTCCACACATCTTCTTGACGAATCATTCAAGGCATTCATGCCTGAGGAACATCCCCTTGCTGCACGCACCAGCCTCAAACTCGTAGACCTGCGTGAGCAGCCGATGGTCTTCCTGCCGCGTGAGTACAACCCTTCGTACCACGACCTGATCGTCTCTGCCTGCAGGTCTGCGGGCTTCGAGCCATTGGTTAAGGGATACGCCACGAGCCTGGAGACGCAGCTGGCCCTCACAGCCGCCAACGTAGGCATCGCCCTCCTGTCGACCTCGAATGCGAACATCTCCCGCACCGGAGTCGTGGCCGTGGACATCGACCCAGATGACATCATGGCCCCTCTATGGATGATTCACGCCCGGTGGCGGCGAAGCCGCCTCGCCGATCTCTTCATAGACGTTGTAGCCTCGTGAGCCACGACTTCCAGCGATAACGAAGAAGTCGTCCGGCAGCTGCAGCAGCCATGCCCCACCTTCAGCCGACCGATACCTCTAACGCGAAGTCCGCCGCGCCCCGAAGGGCACCGGGAGAGACGATCTGCCCGGCCTTGATGACAGTGCGCGCCTTACTTTCGTCCCAGAGGACCGAGGGGTCACGGAAGGGATTCCCGTCCAGCACAACCAAGTCAGCACAGGCCCCTGCGGTGATGCTTCCCAGGTCAGCGCGCCGAAGCAGGGTGGCGTTGGTGGACGTTGCCGACCGGAGGGCGCCGTACACGCCAAGCACTTCACACTGCAGGCGGAGTCCGGCCAGTTGCTCGTCCTCCAGTTCACCCATGAGGTCTGTTCCGAATCCGATCCGGACCCCGGCGTCCCGGGCCAGTGCCAGCGCGTTCCTCCCGGCCTCCAGTACTTCCCGGTTCTTGGCCGCTCCCGTCTTGGTGAGGCCGACTTCCTCTCCGCGTCGTTCCATGGCCTCGTAGGTCACCAAGGTGGGGACGAGATAGACATCGTTATCAGCCATGAGCTGGGCGGTTTCCGCATCCATCAGATTGCCGTGTTCGATGCAGCGGACCCCACTAAGTACTGAATGGCGAATGGCCTCGGGCGAATATGCGTGGGCCGTGGCGTAGCTGCCCCGCCGGGAAGCCTCGTCCGTCACGACGCGGATTTCCTCCGCGCTGTACTGCGGAACCCGAATCGGATCGACCGGTGAAACGACCCCTCCGGAGGTCATGAGCTTTATCGCGGTGGCGCCGGTTCGGAATCGGTGGCGCACGGCCCGCAGCAGGTCATCGGCGCCGTCCACCACTTCGCACATGTGGCCGCCATGGAAGCATCCTCCGTCGTTCGCGGCCCGGATATCGCCGTGGCCTCCTGTTTGGCTTAGCGCCGGTCCCGTGAAGAAGTAGCGTGGACCAGGGTACAGTCCCTCCTCGATGGCGTTGGCAAGGCCGACGTCACCGCCCGCCACGTCACGAACCGCTGTGAATCCACGGAGCAGTGCAGCAGCGAGGCGCCTTGCCCCAGCCAGTGCGGAATAGCTAAGTGGTCCCGTCTCGTTCGTGGCAGACGTCAGGCTGAGCGCGTAAGCATGAAAATGTGCATCGATAAGTCCTGGAATCACGGTGCGGCCGCCGGCGTCAAGGACGATGCCGGCCTCTTCCACCTCCTGCCCTGCCCCTGTGATCCGGCCGTCCCGGATGCTGATGGAGCCCTCAATCAGTTCGGGTGATTCACCGTCGAAGATCAGGGCATTCCGTATTGTCAGGCTTCCCGGAGTGGTCACGTGTAGGTCCTTCCTGTGGCCCAGCGCGGGCGGGCCCCCAATTGGTACCCGCCCGCGAAGGAACTAGTTGGCGGTGGTAAGGGCTTCTTCAAGCAGATGGACGGAACGGCGGGCGACATCCACGGCTGCCTCTACGGAGTCCTGGTCATAGCTGCCCTCAGGGGCGAGGAAGTTCATGGATCCGATAGTCCGGCCGCTGCTCACGACCGGAACGTTCACGATAGCCCCGCAGCCCAATGACTCGATCGTTTCCGAATCAAAGAAGAATGCGCGGACCGCTTCCTTGTCCGCCCCCAGGAACGGCTGCTGTCCCTTGAGAACCTGTTCAAGCCACACCCGGTTCGTGTCGCCGTCGAGCGTCTTCTTCCCGCCTACCGGATAGACATCCGGATGGGTGGTGTAGACGCGGGCCATGCTGGCGCCGTCGTCGGCGATGACTGAGACGGTAAAGAGGGTGACGCCGACTTCTTTCCGGGCGTTTTCGTAAACGTCGTCGAAGGATTGATATTGGGAACTCATGGAGTCCTCCCTTCTGGATGGGAACCCATCCGCTGGTGGGGCTTAGTAGCCGTAGTGCGTCTTGGCGAAGTCCTCGGTGATGAATCCATTGACTATGTCGTATGTGATGTCCTCGCGGGAGCGCTTGGAGACCTCTCCGAAGCCGCCGCCGCCACCCACGGCGAGGCGGACGACGTCGCCGGCCTTGACCTTGTGGGCGTTCGCCTTCAGGGTGCGGACCTCATCACGCCGCCCGGGGTTGATCACAACTTCCGGGCCTTGGGCGTCCGAGCCGCCGAAGAGCCCCCAGGCGGGCGTCTTTGACCGTTCGAACCAGAGCCCGACCACGCAGTCGGCCAGGAATTCGTATTCGCGCACCACGCCGTTGCCGCCGCGGTACTGCCCGGGGCCGCCGGAGTTCGGGCGGATGGAGTACTCGTTGATCCGGAACGGGTAGCGGGTCTCCAGCATCTCGATGGGCAGGTCCTTGAGTGAGCCGTTGACGTTGTTGATCATGGCGGATTCACCATCCGTGCCCTGCCAGGCACCCCAGCCGCCCAGAGTGGCTTCCATGGTGACGAAGTTCCGGCCGAAGCGGGTGTCAAAACCGGCGGCAGTGATGATCATTGAGTCACCGTGGCTGGCGCTGGCGACGCGTTCGGGCATGGCCGGGGCCATGGCCTTGGAGACGAGGTCGATCAGCAGCCCAAGGTGGGAGAAGTACCACTGGCACGGGGCTGGCGTTACGGCCCCGAGCACTGAGCCAGACCGCACCTGAGTGGTCATTGGCCGGAATGATCCGCCGTTGGAGTTGGAGTCCGGGCTGACAAGGAGTTTGTAGCCCACGCGCAGTGCCGAGACGGCCTGGGCGGCGCCGCAGTTGACCGGCCCCATGGTCTGGTCCGCCGAACCGGTGACGTCGAAGTCAACGGTGTCGCCGGCTACGGTGATCCGCAGCTTGATCGGAATCGGAGTGTCCAGATTGATGCCGTCGTTGTCCAGGAAGCCCTCGGCTTCGTAAACCCCGTCCGGGATGTTGCGTACGGTCGCACGCTCGATTTCCTCCGTTTGGCGGAAGATCTCATCCCGGGCGGCATCCAACTGCTCCATCCCGTACCGGCCCACGAGCTCCTTCATGCGGGTGGTCCCCATCCGGAGGGCTGCGATCATCGCGTGCATGTCACCAATGGTCTGGTAGGGGAAGCGCACGTTGGTCCGGATCAGGTCAACGACAGAAGTCTCTATACCGGCTTCGACCAGCTTGACCGGCCCCATCCTGAAGCCTTCCTGGAAGATGTCGGTCGAATCCATCGAGCCGCCCACATCTTTGGACCCCATGTCCATCCAGTGCGCACGGGTGGCCGCGAATCCGACCACCGCGCCCTCGTCGAAGATCGGAGCGAAAAGGGTCACATCGTTCAGGTGGGTGCCGCCCAGGTATGAGTCGTTGAGGATCCAAATGTCTCCTTCCTGCCAGACCGCGCGGCCGTACATCTCCTCCACGGCGATGGAACAGGTTTCGAGGTTGCCGAGGAACAGCGGTAGGCCGGCGGACTGTCCGAGCACGCGGTGTTCGGTGTCCAGCAGGGCCACGACGCAGTCCCCGCCCTCGTAGAGGATGGGTGAGTAAGCGGAACGGATCAGGGTGGCGTTCATGTCATCCGCGGCGCTGGTGAGCGCGTTGCGGATGATTTCCACGGTGACGGGATCCAGGGTTTTGACTGCTGTAATTGTCATTTTTAGTACCTCAGTTTCCTTCGACGTTTTCAGAGCGGATGACCAGTGAGCCGAACTCGTCGACCTTGACGTTGAACCCGGGGGGAACCACGGTGGTGGCGGTCTGCTCCACGATGATGGCGGGTCCTTCGAATGTGTGGCCAGCGCCGAGGTCGTCCCGGCGGACCACGATGGTGTCGTGCTCGACGTGGTCAAAGACCACTTGGCGGATTTCGTGCTTGAACTCCGGCCCCCGTGCAGTGACGTAGCTCGGAGCTTCCAGCCGTCCCAGGTCGCCGACGGCCTGCGTCCGCAGCGTGACGATTTCGATCGGGGCGCCGAGGTTGGAGTGGCCGTAGCGCTCGTGATACATCGCGGAAAAGCGAACAGCGAGGTTGGCGATGAAGTCGGGAGACTCGGGTTCGTCAGCGGACGTCAGCGGAACGTTCAGGGAGAACTCCTGCGATTGATAACGGACGTCCACGGACGCCGTCGTGGCGCGGCTTTCCTCCGGGACCCCTTCCGAGACCAGTGACGACAGGCCTTCGACTTCCATCGAGCGCAGGATGCCAGCCATATCTGCCACATCGATGTCTTCGTCGAGGTAGAAGTAGGGTTCGGAAAAGTCCTTGCGGATGTTGGTTTGCAGCATGCCCCAGGCCGAGAAAGCGCCGGGGAAGCGGGGAACGACCGTTTCCGGGATGCCAAGCTCCTTAGCGAGGAAGACGGCGTGCATGGGTCCAGCTCCGCCGAATGCCACGAGGGAGAAGTCGCGGGGTTCGATACCCCGGGAGATGGTGATGGTCCGAATGGCCTGGGCCATCTGCGAGTTGGCGACGTCGCAGATGCCTTCGGCCATGGCAATGGGGTCCAGCCCGAGTTGGTCACCGACTGTTTTCAGGGCTGTTATCGCGGCTTCACGGTCCAAGGCGACCTGTCCGCCGGCGAACCAGTCGGGGTCGACACGGCCGAGCACGAGGTTTGCGTCGGTAACGGTGGGTTCCGTCCCGCCGCGGCCGTAGCAGGCCGGCCCGGGATTGGCTCCTGCGGAACGTGGTCCGACCCGGAGGCCGCCGGCTTCGAGCCAAGCGACGGAGCCGCCACCAGCGCCGACGGTGTGGATATTGACAACGCTCATGAGCATCGGCAGACCTTCAAGGTGGGCCTCCGTGGAGACGTCCGGCTTGCCGTCAACCACTAAGGAAACGTCAAAGGATGTGCCGCCCATGTCCACACCGATGAGGTTGCGGCTGCCCGAGACACCCGCCAGTTCGACATCGCCCATGGCACCGCCGACGGGGCCGGAAAGCAGCGTCTGCAGCGGGCGCTTACGGGCGGACTCGGCGGTGAGGACGCCGCCGGAGGACTGCATGATGTGCAGCGGGGCTTCCACTCCCCGGTGAGCGAGTTTCTCTTCCAGGTCCAGGAGGTAGTTGCGTACAACCGGCCCCGTATAAGCCTCCACGACGGCGGAGGACGTGCGTTCGTATTCGCGCCATTCCTTGGCTGCTTCGTGCGAAAGGGAGACTGTGAACTCTTGTCCGAGTTCCTCGATCAGGATTTCGCGGGCCCGGAGTTCATGCGAGGGGTTCTTGTAGCTGAACAGGAATGCAACCGCGACGGCGCCGTACCCCTCATCCACTGCCCGGCGCGCTGCCTGGCGAACTGCCAGTTCGTCCAAGGGCACGAGTTCCTGGCCTTGACTGTCCAACCTGCCACCGACGCCGATGACGTCCTTGCGCTCAATCAGCGGGGCAGGCTTGCGGTACTGAGCATTGTAGAGCTCAAGACGGGGGCCGCGGGCGATGTGATAGGTATCTTCGATGCCGGCCGTTGACAGCAGTAGCACGGGAACCCCACGACGTTCCAGAAACGCATTCAGGCCCTGGGTGGTGCCGTGGACCAGGAAATCGATGTCCGATAGATCATCAACTATCGATTCGAGGCCGGCAATGACTCCGGCACTCAGGTTTCCCGGTGTGGTGGACGCTTTCGTAGCCGCGTAGGTTCCCGCGTCCTGGTCGTACGCCACAATGTCAGTAAAGGTTCCGCCGATATCCATCGACACCCTGTAGTTCGGCATGTGTATCTCCTCATGGTCTTGGAATGGAACTTTGTGTGTGAGAGATCACGGTACATACGGGGCCGACCAAGATGGTGGGCATACTGCATGATTCAGCTACAGCTGGACGGGCAGTGTGCATAATGCCGGTGTTCGGGCACCAGAACTGTTGAGGCCGGTGGGTTCGGCGCCATCGGCGTGAGGTTTACTGAATTGGCGCTTGCCACTCCTCAGGACGACAACGAAGACCCTTCCGGGTGGGATGTAGCGGCACGAGCCATTCTGGTCGGGGCAGGCACAAGTGCTGGAAACAAACCGTGGCTCCTATTGACCTGCGCAGAGAGTGCGCGTTTAGACGAGCAGTGCTTTACGCCCAATCGGTTGGATCAAGAAAGTGCAAAGTGAACACTGCTTGAGCGCACCTCGTTTGTAGTGTGAGTGCAATCACTCGGCGGGAGGCTAGGACGACCTGCCCAGTGGAGGCTTGGTGAGCTGCTCCGAGGTGAATTCACTGATATCCGGACTGTTCTCCGTGCAGAACCCTGCGTGTACTTCTTATCCTGTCCAAAATATCGGAGGTCAAGACATGTCCAGTATCGACCCACTCATTTCAGGGCAAGCGCCCGGGACGGCGAGCCCACCTCGCTCCATGGCCGTCGGGCACGCGTTCCGCGACATGCCTTTCGGGTCCATCCACTTCAAGATCTGCGCGGTCCTCTTCATTGCTTTCGCGATCGAAGCCTGGGAGATGCTCATGCTCACCTACGTTTCTGGTGATCTGGCTACTAGCCTGCAGGTCGGCATGACGCAGGTAGGAATCGCCATCTCGGCGCTCTTCCTGGGCATGATCCCCGGCTCACTAATTTGGGGGCCCATCTCTGACCGGATCGGCAGGAAAGCTACGTGCGCATGGAGCTTCGCCGGTTATGGCGTCTTCACGCTCCTGAGTTGCTTCGCACCGAACTTTGAGACCCTCTCGGTGGCTCGCTTCCTCGCAGGTCTGGCGTTCTCCGGCGTGTTCACCGTGACTTTCCCCTATTGTGAAGAACTGCTCCCGGTTAAGGTCCGCGGAAGGGCCACGGTCTATCTTGCCGCAGGGTGGCCGATCGGTATCCTGGCCGCCCTCGGCACCGCTGCTCTGATCGGAGGGCACGGCTGGCGCTGGGTCATTGCCGTTAGCGCACTTGCCAGCCTGTGGGGCATCGTTCTGTACAAAGTCGTTCCGGAATCCCCGTACTGGCTCGCGAGGAAGGGGCGGAACGAGGACGCGCACGATGTCCTCGACCGTCTGGGAGCACGCGACATCTCCCGTAGCACCATTTTCACCGTGTCGGAGGACAAGAAGCAGTCTATCTGGAGCCTCTTCAAGGGAAAGATGGGCCGGATCACGGTCATCCAAATCCTCATCAACTTCACCTTCTCCTGGGGCTACTGGGGACTTCAATCGTGGATGCCAACATTGCTTGAAGGGCGAGGACTGAGCGCCTCATCAAGCTTTTCCTTCATTGCCCTGAGCGCGGTCCTCATGATCCCCGGATACATGACAGCTTCCTACCTAACCGGACGGTTTGGCCGCAAATGGATATTCACGATCTACGTCCTCGCAGCGGCAGGCGGCGGTTTCTTCTTCGGTACAGCCGCAACCGAAACCGAGATGTATATCGGCATGTTCGCTCTTGCCTTCTTCGCCCTGGGAGCCTGGGGTGTCTGGGACACGTGGATGGGCGAACTCTATCCCTCGGCCATGCGTGGCTCAGGCTACGGGTTCGGGATTTTCGGTCAGCGCGTCGCAAATACGGTCGCACCGAGTCTTGTCGGTTTCCTCCTAGCCTCCGCCGCCGGAGCCACCTCGACGATTCTGTTTATCAACATGTTCTTGTTTGCCACGGTCATCCTCGGCCTGTTCTTGCCCGAAACCGAAGGAAGTGAATTGGAATGATCACCACCACCGACAATCTCTACGATCTCTCGGAGAACGCCCGAATCCTGTGGATCAACCCGCTCTACACCGATGTGTACAACCGAGCGATGGCGGATTCCTTCCGCCAGATAGTCCGTCCCGGCACCGAAGTTGATGTCGTTTCCCTTGACGGAGAGGGACCCTCCCACGTTGAATACAACGCTTTCGAGGCACTTATGCTTCCACAGCTGCTGCGGACGGTGCGGTGGGCGGAAGAAGCAGGCTATGACGCCGCCGTCATCGGTTGTTTTTACGACCCGGCCCTGCGAGCCGCACGCGAAATCACCGATCGCATGGTGGTTGTAGGCCCGGCGCACTCGGCGCTGAGCATCGCCGGAAGTCTGGGCGAGCGATTCTCCATCCTCGTCGGACGGAAAAAGTGGATTCCCGAGATGGCCGAAAACGTCCATCGTTGCGGCGCATCAGAGCGTCTTGCCTCATGGCGCGTGCTCGAGATGGGCGTCGATGACTTCCAGGCGGACCCGGCACTCACGGAACAGCGGATCATGATCGAAGCCCGCAAGGCCGTGGAGCAGGACGGCGCAGACGTCGTCATCCTCGGCTGCACGGCCGAATTCGGATTCTTCCGAACGGTTCAAGAGGAAATTGGCGTACCCGTGATCGACGCCACTGTGGCCCCGCTCAAACACGCCGAGCAGCTCGTCGACTCGGTTCGTCGGTTCGGTTGGACGCACAGCAAGCGCCTGGGCTACGACGGGCCCACGGCTCAAGAACGCCAGCGGTTCTTCCCGGCTCTCGAGCCAAAGCACATGGTGTCAATGACCACGGTGTCCTCGTAAATACATTGCACCACCCGTCACGCCGACTGCTTGCGCGGCACAGAGCCCCTGCGCCGCTCGCGCATCTTTGGCCGGAGTTACTCCGGTGCCCTCGCTTGCCTCGACATCCCGTGATCGAGGCAGGCGAGGGAACCCTTGCGGATCACCAGCAATGCGGGGACGGGTAACCGCATCCTTCCCGTAACCCCGGCGGCAGCAGCGCCGGCTAACCAATCAAAATCAAACGTGGCATATAGCACCACGCATAAACGGAGGTACGGCTATGTCCAGACGGATCCTATGTATCAACCCCATGGTGACCCACGCTTACCATGTCCCTATCGGACGCCTGTCCCCCCTTAAACCCAACTGCTCGCTGGTCCAGCGATGAGCAGGCCGGAATCCGCGGTTGTCTTCCGCAAATTAGGCGGCCCCGAAGTGCTCGCCGTCGAAGCCGCTTCTCCACGTCAAGTCGGCGAAAACGACGTCCGCATCGACGTCGCAGCATTTGCGCTCAACCGGGCAGATCTAATGTTCATTCACGGGGAGCACTACACGATCCCGGTGTTCCCCTCGCGCATTGGTTCCGAGGCAGTGGGAACCGTCACCGAGATCGGCGGGAACGTCACCGCCTTCAGCATCGGCGACCGCGTTACGAGCATTCCTTTCTTCACGACAACCGACGGCGTGCAGGCAACAACGGCCGTCCTCCCGGCAGACTACCTAACCCTTGCACCGCCGGAACTTTCGGATGCCCAGGCATGCTCTGTGTGGATGCAATATCTCACTTCTTACTTCGCCTTCGCAGAAGTAGCCACCGTCGGATCTGAAGACACAGTGCTCGTCACGGCCGCCGCCAGTTCGGCCGGTCTTGGCGCCATCGAGATCGCACGCGCACTGGGAGCGAAAGTGGTCGCGACGACGCGCTCGGAGAAGAAGCGATCGCTGCTCCTCGAGGCAGGCGCGAACGAAGTAGCCCTCGTGGGAGCCGAGGACCTCGGCGAGGTCATCGACCGCGCCACCGATGGCAAAGGCGTGCGGGTCGCGTTCGATCCTGTCGGAGGAGAGTCCCTCGACACCTACGTCCATCACCTCGCACCCGGCGCCATCATTTTCGGATACGGAACGTTGAGCGATCTACAGCCTGTCATCCCTATGGCCGCAATGTGCAGGACTCAATCGGTTTTCCACCCGTACTCAATGTTCAACCACGTCGGACGGGCCGATGAGCGGCAGCGAGGTGTCGAATTCGTCCTCGAGGGGATTAGCTCCGGCGCCCTGAGGCCTAGAGTCGACCGCGTCTTTGCTTTCGACCAAGTGGTTGGCGCCTACCGCTATATGGAGTCAAACGAACAGTCAGGGAAGATTGTCGTCGAAATAGGTTAGCCCTGCCGTAAGCCAGGGTCCGTGTCCGTGCAGCAGTCCGGCGGGCACGGACCGGGGTCGGGCTCAGGAATGGACCGCACCGTTACGGACTGCTGACGGATGAAGATGCGCCGACGGGGTCTTCGGAAGTCGTTTTGTCTGGCATGGAATGCCGCAGCACTTTGACGATGAGGTGGACGGACAGCATCTCAGAGGGGATATCAAGCGGGACACCGAGTTCCCGTGCCCGGTTAAGCCGGGCCTGCAGGGTGTTCCGGTGCAGGTTGAGGGATTTCGCAGCGAGGCTGACTGAGCCGCGGTGATCGAGGAAGGCGGCCACTGCAGTAATGATCACGTCGCGGTCAGGGGACGTCACCAGTCGCGGCAGTGATAGTTCTGCCACGAGCGCGACGGCGTCCATGTCGACGAAGGTCGTGGCCGCGACCACCCCGAGGCCGGCGAAGCCTAGAACCGTGCCGGACCCCATTGACCGGGCAGATTCAGCAGCCAGCCGCGCCTCACGCACGATCAACGCCACCGCCGGGGCATCCTCCTGCCACCTGGACAATCCAGCCACCAGGCCTAGCTCGACAAGAGCTGGCCCCAGACGTGTCCTGATTCGGGTTTCAAGTTGGGCCGAGGCGTCCTGGTCCCCGGCCGGTACGAGCGCCAGCCAACCGCCTTGAACCTCAGCCAGGGGGCTGCGTACTGCGACCTTGCGCCAGAGCAGGCGCAACACGGCCGTCAGCTCGGGCCTATGGTCTTGCACCTGCCCGCTGCGGAACCACACGGCCATGTACGGCTCCCCTTCGCGCCAGCCCAACTGGGTCAGAAGATGTCGGTGCTTTTCCGCGAACTCCGCGCCCGACGCGGCAAGGTCCTGATCCAACCCGGCGATCGCCGCCGTGGGAACGGCCCGGGCAGTGCTAAGCAGTTCCTCCAACAGCCAGGCGGCCTTCACCGCGGGGGTGGCCACCTCAAGGATTGAGCGCACCAGCCGCAGGTTGTGGACGCCGGAAGCCGGCACGCGGGCCGTGAAGGTGCAGCGGACGGCGCTATTGGCCCCGCCGACTTCCACGGTGATGACTTCGTCAGTCTCCCGTGGAGGCATTCCGGCGGAGGCCAGAACCACGCCGTCGTACTCCAGCGAAACTCCGACCCCGTCCAGTTCCCTGGAAATGGTCTTGAGAACATCACCGAGTGTGGTGTCCTTTGCGACAGTCCGGGCGACCCTGGCCAGTTCCGCATCGACCACCGACAGGGCCGCGCCGATCTCGGCCGCCAGTGCCAGGGCAAGCGCTGCAGGTTCCGCGTCAGTGGCCAGCAGCGTGATGCCCAACCGCTCCGCCAGTCCGACCGCCGCGCTTGCATAGGCGCTGCCGGCCACGACGACGGCGCTGGCCCGCCGCTCCCACGCATGGCGCAGCGCCGCGGACACCAGCCAACCCCCTGATCCCATCTCTGAGGAGAGGACCACCACGGTATTGGGCCGCACCTGCCGGATCGCCTCAAGCTGGGAGACGAGAACAACACTTTCTATCAACCCGCTGGATGGCGTGAGATACAGCGGCGTGGTGCCACGGAGGGAACCGTGCGCCAATAGCCCGGCGACATCGAGCCGGGTTTCATTTTTGGATCTACGCATGTCGCCGCCTTGGGTGCACGATCGGAATGCCGAAAGCCTTGGGCTCGGTGAGATCAAGGCCCGCCTCCGAATACCACTGCGCGGCTGCCGTGATCTTCAAGATGTCGATGACGTCGCCCACCTGGACGTCGTCGAGGTTGACCACCGTGCCCTGCTCGGAATTGAGCAGCGTCACCATGTCCGGAACGGCTGCTGTTACCGCACCATCCACGAGGACCAGCAGGATCTCATTCTGGATTTCAAGACGGACGATGCGTCCGGTGGTTTCGTCTTCGAGCGTTACGCTGGACGGCTGCGCCGGCAGGCCGAGGTCGGTGGGCCGGGAGAGGCTTTCGATGTGGCTCACGCGGGCCCGGGCGATGCGAGTGGTGCCGAGGAGATCTGTCAGCAACAACAGCTTTCTCTCAACCGAGGTGTCCCCGCCAAGGATTTGCCCAATCCGGATCATCCGGCTGATGGAGCCATGAACGCCATGCTCGCTCAGCTGTTGTGCGGAACACGGATACATGGCGGTGGCTGCCCAACCGCCGAGTTCGGTCACCAGTGCACGCACCAGCGTCTCGGCCCGCTGCGGGCTTTCGACCTCAACCACCGCCCGTTCCCCGGTGACCCCCATGAGCGCGATAGGGCCGATCGCCACGTTTCCAATGTTCAGAGTTGTTTGACTGATCAAGGGGAAAACGCGGCCCATGGGGTCGGAATCGATGACGGGCAGCGAGGACTGCAGCCCAACCATGAGGGGGACGATTCCGTTGATGTTGGCGGCGGCGAGCGAATAGATCGCCCTCACCCTCCGGCCGAGGCTGGCCTCGATGGCACTGATGCAGCCGAGGAACTCATCGCCCACGGGAGGCATGTCGGCGATGAAAAGGCCCTGCGTGACCATTCCGACCGCCACCACCAGATCGTCGGGAGCAAGCTCGTCGACGCTGATGAGTTCCAATGACCGGTCCTCCATCGCCCGCTGGATCATCTCTGCATAGATGTAAATGGCCGTCGGGTCGATGGTGCAAGCCAGGAAGTGGGCACCTGTTCTGAGGTTCCGGACGTCCTCGGTGGTGAGTACGGTGCTCATGGGTTGGTTCCCCGCGCGGCTGCGGTCAGCACGCGTTCCTCGTCAGCGGACGTTTCTCCTGCTGCCTGGACCCGGATTCGAACGATTCCGGGGTTGCCGTAGGGCATCGCAAAGACGTTCGATTCAATGATGTGGGTCTGCCCGGGGCTGGCGCCCAACTGGACCGCCGCTGAGTGGGCGTCCTCTTCGGCGAGGTTCTGCACGCGTTTCAGGTCAACCCGTCCGCCGACGGTCTCGAGCCTGTCGATCCACGCCGTCAGCGGGGCCACGGCAGATCCTACCAGTGCGGCGTCCTGCACCGCCGGCAGAGTGGGCACCAGCCCGAAGGGCAGCGCACTCTCCTGCCACTCGCGGAGATCGGCAATCACGGAGGGGATGTCGGTGCGAACCGGATGGTGGACGGTGTACGGCTCCAGAATGGCGGCGTTGCTGGCGAGGCTTGCGTCAAATCCTTGGCGAATGAGGCTTCTGGCGACAGGGAGGCCTCCCCGGGTGTGGCCCACGGTGACCCCGGCCTCCGTGCAGAGAATGACTTCCCCGTCGGGGATTCCCGCCAACGTTGCCGCGCCAAGGATTCCCATCGCGGGCTCAGCGCGCAAACCGTGTACAGGCGCCAAGGCCAGCCGTGACAGAGGTGCGCGGCCGCCGTCGTTCTTAGCAAACGACAAGAGGGCGGCCGGGAACTGGCGCCGGCCTGCCTCCTCAAGCATGGCGGCCAGCTCTTCCCCCGTCTCCATCAGGGCGCTGTTAAGGATGGCGGTGTAGTCGCGGTCCCGGAAAACGCTGGAATGGAAGTCACTGGAAATACTGATCCGCATATCTCTGTCGTTGCTTAGGATGGCATCGGCTATGCGCGTTTCATGGTCCTTTGACGCCGTCGAACCGACGGCAGTGATCGCCACGTTCCGCACGTCGCTGGCAAGGATGCCCGGGAGATCGGCCAGGAACGCCTCCAGGTCCAACCGGGCCAGAGGCCGTCCCCGCAGGTCGTGACCCCCGCGGACGTGCACGGTCCGGATCACTGCCGGCTCAACAAGGGCTGGAAGGACGGTCATGTGGAAGTCGTCCGCGGGGGGACGGGGCGATATACGGATGGCGACGACGTCGGCCGGTTTCCGCTCCACCAAGACCCGTCCGACGTCGGCAGTGATTTCCGTGATGCCTGACCCGAACTCCCGACGGAGCCCGGACAAGGACGACTCCAATGCTTCCGACAAGCTGCCCGCCTTCACCTCCCGAGCGGCGGAAACTACGGTCCGCCCGTCCACTACAACGGCCCGGCAGCTGGTTCCCTGCAGCCGCAGTCCCACTCTCATTGTTCAGTTCCTGTCTGGCGTCTACCAACGATGAGTATCTGCCTAGTAGTCAATATCTTCCATGCGTATAGAGTGCACTAGTCGTCCCATAGTGCTCCCCAAGTCGCCGAAAGAGTATCGTTGCGTGTTCCTCGGCCTATCGAGACGTGGCCGCAATGTGCAGGACTCAATCTGTTTTCCACCCGCACTCAATGTTCAACCACGTCGGACGGGCCGATGAGCGGCGGCGAGGTGTCGAATTCGTCCTCGAGGGGATTAGCTCCGGCGCCCTGAGGCCCAGAGTCGACCGCGTCTTTGCTTTCGAGCAAGTGGTTGGCGCCTACCGCTATATGGAGTCAAACGAACAGCCAGGGATCGTCGAAATAGATTAGCCCTGCCGTAAGCCACGAAGCCCTATTTTCACTATTGCAAGGGATGAACTACAGCATCATTGGCTTTGGTCCCCCATTCCCCCCGGCACGCCAAGGGGCATGCATCCGGGGTGGGGCCCTAGGCATCGGGCTGGCCTCCCTGGGACCTTGGACTCTACCCGCGGGAGTCGATACTACGGAAGGATCACCACATGGAACGAGTTATAGACAAAGTAGCGTTGGTCAGCGGGGGTGCACGCGGGATTGGAGCTGCTATTGCAGCCAGGCTTCATGGCGAAGGGGCAAGGGTCGTCATAGGTGACGTCCTGGACGACGAAGGAAAAGAAACCGCGGAGCGCATCGGATCTGGCGCGCTCTACGTTCACCTTGACGTGACCATCCCGCAGGACTGGGAGGCTGCGGTGGGCAGCGCCGTCGAGGCGTTCGGAGGCCTGAATATCTTGGTCAACAATGCCGGGATCGTCAACTTTGCCTCCATCGAGGATTACACCTTGGAACAGTGGAACACAGTCATTGCCGTCAACCTGACCGGCACCTTCCTTGGGATCAAGGCGGCAATTCCGGCCCTGAAACAGTCCAAAGGCGGGTCGATCATCAATATATCCTCGATTGCCGGTATCCGCGGCTACGAGCAGATCCCCGGATACACGGCCTCGAAGTTCGGCGTGCGCGGACTCACCAAGAGCGCTGCCCTGGACCTGGGACCCCATGGCATCAGGGTCAACTCCGTCCATCCCGGAGTCATCTCGACCCCGATGACGGCCGACGTGTCAATAGACATGAGCCACGTGGCACTCGGCCGCATAGGCCATCCCGGAGAAGTCGCGGACCTCGTCCTGTACCTGTCCTCCAACGAATCTTCGTTCGCCACCGGATCCGAGTTTGTTATCGATGGTGGTGACACCGCGGGGACAGTAACCCCGCACGAGGAGATGTAACACTCACGGTGCGTGGCTTGGCGGCAAGGGAAAGACAAATTCCCAGCACAGGTTCGTTCCTGATTATTGTTGGTTGACGGTTCCAGCCTCGATGTCGGGAACCAGGCTGCGGCTGTCGAGCACCCCTGCACGGTCCTCCACGACGATGTCCACAGGTGGGACAGCAGACGCCGCCGGGGCGCTGATAAAAGAGCACAGCGATCGCCAGGAGCATGCCACTCAGCCTCTTGCGCGTGATCCCTTCCTCAAGCTCTCGTCCCAAATAGCCCGGCCAGGATCTTCTTAGCTTGTCGTCGACTCCAACCCAGATAGAGGGCTAAAAGACATCGTCTAACCAAGGCGAATGAGCCATACTGGCGGCATGAACGCTGCGGCGGGAAAGCCAGATAGGATCCTCATCGTCATCGTATCCGCAGTCGCGTTGTTGGTGATCGTTGCATTGGCTGTTATTTTCTCCCGTGGGGAGCCCGAAGGGCTGGACGAGGGAACCCCGGCCGGTGTGGTACAGCGTTACAGCATTGCCGTCATTGAGGGCGACACCAGCACCGCCGATTCTTACCTCACGGAATCGGCGCGTTCCTTCTGCAGCGGCTTCAAGGGCGGGCCGCCGCCCTCAAGGGTTGTCTTGATTTCGACGAACGAGCGGACCGATTCGGCGACTGTGAATGTCTCGATCGTCTACTCTTCCCCGAATGGACTCTTCGGGCCCTCCGACTATGAGATGGAGGACCGATTCTCGCTGGTGAGGGTCGATGGCAGATGGCTTGTGGACCAGGCCCCCTCGCAGCTCCTATCCTGCATCCCCTCCCCGGTGAAGCGATGAGCTCCCCTACTGCCGCAACGGCTTCGCCTGTGGCATCGGTACAAGCCACCCTGCGCCGATTGATTCTCTACGTGCTGTTGTTTGCCTTGGTGGTTATCGCAGCAATAGGTCTCACCGGCCTGTTGGAGCGCCTTTTCACCACCGATGCAGTGCTCGCGTCCGGCGATGTCGCTGCCCTTGCACGGGCCCTTGCCTTCACCCTGGTCGGCGCTCCGCTTGCCGGGCTCCTCTGGTGGCTCGTCTGGAAGAGGCTCGACGACGAAGCGGAGCGCACTGCTGTCGGGTGGGGCCTCTACCTGGCCGGCATGTACGCTGCTTCGCTCATCCTCTCCACCACAGCGCTTCTGGCAGCGGCGGCGTCCGTCATCGGCGGGCGGGATTCGAACTGGTCATCCCCGCTAGCCAACGGTCTTGTGTGGGCCGGGATCTGGGTCTGGCATCGGTGGATGTGGCAGCACCCCGTCAAGCGGCCAGTAAGTCTTGGCGACGTACCGGCCGTCATCGGATGGGTCTTTGGGCTGCTCCTCGGCGCCGGTGCCGCCATCACTGCTCTCGCCGGCTTGTTCGATATCGCCCTTCGCGGCTTCACCAGTCTGACGCCCGCTGCGGAACGTTGGTGGGAGCCGATAGTCCGGGCCCTGATTTGGGCCATTGGCGGAAGCATCGTGTGGTGGTGGCATTGGTTCAAGGGTGACGCACGCAATCTGCAGGCCGGTCTGGTCGATGTCGCGCTAATCGGCGTCGGGATCTTCGCGGCGGGCGTCACGGCCCTCGGCGGCGCCGGTCTCGCCCTGTTCGTACTCCTTAGGCTGGGGTTCGACGCACGTGACCCGATGAACGAACTGCTGGCTCCCTTGGCTTCGGCTATCGCCGCTTTCGCCATCGGCGCCTTGGTGTGGCGCTATTACCGCGTCAGCGGGGCTCATCGCCCTGTCGCGACCAGGCGTGCAAGCATACTCGTGACATCGGGAGTGGCATTGGCCGCTGCTGCCTCAGGCGTCGGCGTTGTCGTCAATGCAACGCTTGCCCTGGCGGTTTCAGCCCTTGCCGGGGGCGGAACACGAACCCTGCTGTTGGGCGGCATCAGTTCTCTCATCGTGGGAGGCCTCGCCTGGTGGCAGTCGTGGAAGCCGACGAGGCCACCGAAAACCGGGGACGCCTTTCCTCCAGGCAGGCGCGTCTACCTCATAGTGTTCTTCGGCATCAGCGCCGTTGTGGCACTTATAGCCCTCCTGGTGATTGGTTACCGACTTTTCGAATATGTCCTGGGTGACGTGACGGGAGGGAGCCTGGTGGACCGAGTTCGTGCCTCGGTCGGCGTCTTGGTAGCCGCGGGCGTCGTTGCCGCCTATCATTTTTCCCTTTGGCGGCGCGAGCGGATCCTGTTGGCAGCAGTGTCCCCCGCCCAGGGAGCGACCATCGGCCGAGTCACGCTGGTGACCGGCTCCAACGCGGAACAGTTGTCCAAAGCCATCACCGAGGCAACCGGCGCCAAGGTCGTCCTGTGGAAACGGGTCGGCGGCCGCCAGCATACAGAGTACGCGGAAGGCGACATCCCTGGAACGGGGACTCTGATCGAGCGGGTAACCCAGGCGTTGTCCGGAATCGCCGCCAAGCACGTACTGCTGGTTATCGGCCCGGATAGCGGTCCGAGCACATACATAGAAGTGATTCCTCTGGAAACCGGCGGCATCATCCAATAAGGGGAAAACCATGGCAGCCTTCGATGTAACCCACCAAAGTCTCATCGCATCAAGGAACAGGAAGGCGATTCCTACTCTTACTGTGAATCCGGCTCTGGTCGTCAGTACTTCGACCGAGCAGGTTTTCAGCGGTCATAAGCTGCGGTGCAGCACAAGCCGGGTTGATCCGGGTGGCGGCGGCGTAAACGTGGCAAGGGTAGTCCAGCGCGTGGAGCGCCTCGAAGGAGAACTTTCTGGGGCCGCAGTTTAGGGGCCGAAGCTCACCCCCATATCGTGCCCGCCTGGTCTACAGTCGTCAGTATCACCACAGCCTTGCAGAAGGCCGACGACGTCGGAGCAGCCCCCGGCGCGATGCCGGCTTTTGCCGGATCCTTGGAAGGGTTTCATCCATGCGATATGTAGTTGGATATACGCCCAACGCCCGCGGTGCGGATGCCGTTGCCCTCGGCTCAGCAATGGCACGCGCGCAGGGAGCTCATCTTGACTTGGTTTACGTGATTGACCTTGGGATCAGGCACGCAGTCACTCATCGCGACTTCAGCGTCGGCAATGCTGAAGAAGACCACCTGCAGGCCATGCAGCGGATGGCCCTGGGCCTTGTTCCTGAGGAGGTGAGTGTTGAATTCCACGTGCGCCGTGCCGATTCCTTCGCTGAAGGCCTGATCGATGCCGCCGTGGAACGCAAGGCAGGACTTATCGTCGTGGGCGCCGCCAGCAATGGGCCTTTCAAACGCCACTCTGTAGGCAGCGTGGCCAACGCACTCCTGCACGCCTCGCCGGTTCCTGTGGCGCTGGCACCCTCGGGCTATCACCGGACGGAGCCGATCTCCCGACTGACCTTGGCTGTGGGCCAGCGTAAGGGAGCCGGCGCCGCTATTGACGCAGCTATTGATTGGTCGATACGCCGAGGCATACCGCTGCGACTGGTCTCCCTGGTGGAGTTGGACGCCGAAGGGGACAGCGGTGAAGCGGTCAACGCGGCCCATATTCACGCGAACACAGTGTTGACAGAGGCCGCTCACGGGTTGCCCGCGGGCCACAAAGTCAGCGTCGAGGTAGCCCACGGCCGCACCATTGAGGAAGCTATCGACGACCTCGAATGGGATGACAATGAAATCCTGATGGTGGGTTCATCGCGCCTTGCGGAACGGAACAAGCTGTTCATCGGCAGCACCGCCAACAAGGTGCTGCGGGCATTGCCCGTTCCCATGGTGGTGGTCCCGCGTGACTACGAGCGTAGGGACGCGTAGGCAAGCCCAGCCGCTTCAAGAGAGAAGGTTCACCAATGAATGTCCTCGTCGCCTTCGCCACCAGACACGGTGCAACCGCCGAGATAGCCGGGCGCATTGCAACCCGTCTCCAAGCGGCTGGCGTACCGGCCGAAGCCCGCTCCGTAAACGAAGTTAACGACGTCGGCCCGTACGACGCCGTCATCATCGGCGGTGCCGCCTACATGTTCCATTGGCTAAAGGATGCCACTACCTTTGCGAAGCGGCATCAGAAGGATCTGAACCGCCGCCCCGTTTGGCTCTTCAGCAGCGGCCCTCTTGGCAACGATCTGGTGGATAAGGACGGCCAGGACGTGGTGGTGGCCAGCAGGCCGAAGGAGTTCGACGAGCTGCAGGCGCTACTCCACCCACGCGATGAGCGCGTCTTCTTCGGCGCGTGGGACCCGAACGCGCCGCCAGTGGGAATCGGCGAGAGGCTCCTGCGACTCATGCCCGCCGCGAAAGAAACCCTGCCCGCCGGCGATTTTCGTGACTGGCCCGTCATCGACGCCTGGGCCGACCAGATTGCAGCGGAACTAGGTCCCTAAGGTTCGGCAAAAGCACCTCCGTCGAACAGGCGCCGTCATTCTGCTGAGCCAGGGTTGTTGTCCCAGCAGCTCAGGATGCGGAGGCATCGCAGGGTGGTAATGCGGCTCGCCCCGGGTGGTTCGAGTATGAACCACTGCCTGCCGGGATAGGTAGCGCTTCCACTTGCCGTCCGCGCCCCGGGATGAACGTACTGTTTCCACAGCGTCTGTGAGGCCAGCCACCGTCGGGAAGCTGGTCCTGCAGCAGCCACGATATCGCCGCATCAATTCGGGAGTCCTGAGAGCGGTAATATTGTCGACGACGTACGTGGACGTCCCCGGGGGAGGGCAACGGTCCGGTCACGAAAGACTGGATGTCACGCGCTCATATTTCAGTGACCACGGATCCCTCCCGCGAGAGGTCTCCCTCCAGCCGTCCCTGGCCAGATCCCGCTGCAGTTCTTTCAAAGCAGCCCTCATCCCCGGAGCCCATTGCTCTTGAGGGGAGATCGGGCCGACCGACCGCGCCACGGGGAAGGTAGAGCTCTTGTAGCGGGTCTTCCCGTCGACCTGGCCCACAAAACGCTGTTGGGTGCTCCCGTACTGGGATCCAAGGATTGTCAGGATCCTGGCCCACCATGAGGTGTCTCCTACGTCTTCCAAGGCCACGGTAAGGGTTTCTGTATGTGGGGTCATCCACCAATCGTTACTCCGGCCCTGCGCAGTGTAAAGATTTGGCTGCGTAACGGTGCAGGGTCGATCACCCGAGGTGCTCGGAGGCTATTGGCGCTCCTTCGCGGCCTTGTTCGGCACGTTCGTACCGGTCCGAGGGCGCTACCTGCGTGACCGCATTGCGATCGCTTTTCCGTTGCCCCCAGCTTCCTGAACGTGGAAGTGTGGAGATTTCTCACGCAGCGGTGGTGTATGCCTTCCGTTCGTCCCGGTCGGCTGCCCCGCCAAACAAAAAATTCAGGAAGGGCCAGGCCGGTCCTGACCAAGCAAAATGCTTGCTCTTCGTCTTCGCCAGTTTCCCTGACTGCACTACCTGAGGCTGAGCACCTCGTCGATCGGGCGTCCGTTGACGAAAACTTGGGCGCTCGCGGCCCCGGACGCAGCCATGGCGGTGAACTCCAGCTGGGCCTTCGCACGCGGGATATCGCACACGCCTGACAGCATGAACTGCCCGGAGAGGTAGATCGTGATTGTGCTGCCGTCCAGCTCACCCCCGAGGTAGGTGATGTTCGATTGATATAGGACGTTTACGAGCCCGGACATGCCGACGGAGCGGCTCTTGTTCGCGAGCAAGGTCTTGATGCTGGGGCCGACCTGGTCCGTGAAGTGGACCGGGGCCGTGGTCGTGGCGACGAGACTGTCGCCGCAGCCGATCATCGGCCCGGAAATGCCGTTGTCGCCGATCGCGACGTAGTAGACCGTCAGCGGGGCCACCTGCTCCGGGAGCCCGACGGATGTAGTCTCCTCCGTCGGGCTCCCGGGGGCGGGCGACGGCGGGGCGGGCGCTGTAGGGGTCGGTTCTATCGACGGGCTGGTCGGCGCGGATGGGCTCGCCGTCGCGATCGGGGCGGCGGAAGGGGTTTCCGATGCACTTGGCGTGGAGGAGCTGCTCGTGGGCGCCGAGGCGGGAGGGCCGAAACAGCCTGAGAGCGCGAAGAGGGCACAGACCCCCACAACGCTGAACGCCGAAAGCCTGCCTCTGGTCATGATGCCCCCTTGGGTGCGGGCCCCGGGTTTTCAGGACTCCACTTTGAACCTACGCCGGGGCCGCCCTACGAAACAGGGACTTAAGTCCGACGTCGACGCCGGTTATTGCTGTGGGCTCGACCAGCCAGGATCTCGACCTTCCGCCGCCCCGGCCACTCCAAGGCTGGCCCTGCGGACTTCAGTCCCCTGTTCGCAAGGGCGGCGTCCTGAGTCTGCCGGAACCGGAAATGCAAATGACCCGGCAGCTAATCGCGGCATGCCGGGGAGTACGGCCGGGCACCCAACAGTTCCCCCCACTCCTGCTCCGTCAGCACGCGTCCTGCGATCCGGCACGCACGGTCCTCCCACGCCGCCGGTTCGGCGACGACCACCTGAGTGCTCCCGTCGGACCGTTCGAGCACGAGGGTGCGCTCATCGTTCCCCTCTACGACCTGAACCCCTCCAGCGACCGGGCCGGTGCGAAAGCTGGCCGACCAGTCGCCGAGGTTCCATGTAACGATAGCGCCGTCTGCTCCAGCCGTCACCAGCTCACCGGTCGGCCGGAACTCGACGGCGGTGACCGCGCCATCGTGGTTGCTCAGAGTCTCCGCGATGTCGCCGGTCTCGGTGTTCACGACCACGACGCGGGTGCCAGAGGCGACAGCGAGCTGATGGCCGTCAGGGCTAAAGTCTGCCAGAGATGGAGACACCGACAAAGGGATGGTCTTAGATTCAGCGATTCCGGAAGAGTCGACGATCCGGACCGCGAGCAGGCCATCCCGAACTGCGATTCGGCGGCCATCCGGGCTGACGGCAAGAAGCCCGTTGCCGGCTATCCGATCGATCTCGTTGCCCGATGATGTCTCGAACACTACGGTCGGTCCGGACCGGCTCGCATACAGCCGCGAACCGTCCGGCGCGAACTTCACCGCACCGAACTGCCCACCCGCCCTGGATGCTCCGCCGGGATCAGCACCGTTCACGTTCAAGTCCAGAAGCATCGGGTCGCTCGCGCCGCCCCGCCAGAGGGCGACGCTCCCGGACGGTTCGAACCAAAGTGTCGCCGCCAGTGCCGCAAAGAGGGATCCGTCGGCCGAGTATTCAACGTCTGCCGCCGTCTCAGCCAAGCCTCGGTAGGTCTTCATGCCCGAGCGGCCCCCATTGGCGAGATCGAGCGTTCCCGTTCGTCCGCGGTCACAGGGCAGTGCGTCGCAGAGACCCAAAGTCGCGCTGAACGCGACGGCGCCCGAGACCGGGTCGACGGCGGTTGTTGCCACCTTCCCTCCGATGGGTGAGTATTCGCCGAGCTGCGATCGGCTGGCGAGATCGAGCAGCCTTAGATCGTCGTCACTGTCGATCACCGATGCGCGGGTTCCGCTCTCTGCGAGCGACATGCTCGCCGGCGTCACTCCGTCTTCCTGGATGCGGGTGATGCTCGTGACGCGGGGTGCGCGTGAGAAAACCCGCACGAGGTTGGTTCGTGTTTCGGAGCTGTCCCAGATCTGGATGGCCTCGACGGCAAGCAAGAGCGCCCGATCGAAGTCCGGATCCTCCAACGCGGTCGCTGCAACGCGCCGAGCGTCTGCGACCGTTGCACGCTCGCCTGCGAGATTTGCCTGCAACCCTGCCACAAGACTCGCCGTGACAGCAACGACCGCGAGTCCCGCTGCACCGGCCGACACCCAGGACAGTCGGCGCACCATACTGCGTTCCTTACTCAGCTGTCTCTCGGTGGCCGCGAGCCCTGCGGTTTCAGCCGCAGCGCAGGCATCTAGGAATTCGCGCTCAACCACTGTGAGGGCGGGATTGACTGCATCGCGCCATTGCTGGGCGGCCGTTTGCCGGCTGCCGCGGTAAAGCTCGCTATTTGGGCGTCCCATCGCGTCCCAGGCGGTGGCGGCGGAACCAAGATGCCGCATGATCCGTTGACCCTCGACATCTTCGGCCAGCCACTCCTTCAACCGTGGCCATTCCCGGGCAACCGCTTCGTGGGATAGCTGAACCGTTTCCTTATCAGTCGTGAGCAGGCGTGCATCGACCAGTCGATCGACGATCTTGGCGTGGGCGGCGTCGATTGCGATCCGCGTGCGCCCGATCCGACGGGAAACCACCACACCTTCTGCAGATGCTTCGACGAGACGGAGAAGGATGTCGCGCAGGAACCGCTTGCCCTCTCCTGAGAGTTCGGCAAAGACCTCTTCCGCGGTCTTCGCTACAGCACCCTCGATCTCACCGGATGCCCGATAGCCATCTACGGTCATGACGCGGCCCTCACGACGCGACCATACTTGGCGCAGGGCATGGGACAACAGTGGAAGGGTTCGCCCATCGACGTCGCGGACCAGGATCTCGACGAGGCCCGGTTCCAGAATGAGTCCAGCCTGCTCGGCAGGCTTCTCGATCACGGCACGGAGTCCGTCCGGGCCGAGCGGGGTGAGCATGAGCATATGGGATTGGATGATCTCGGTAAAGCCTTTGTACTCAGCCAGCTCTCCCAGACGGTCGGCGCGGATAGTGACGACGAGCTTCCCGCGGATCACCTCTCGCGACAGAGCGTCGAAGAAGTTCCTGATCTCGGCGGGGTCCTGCGCGGCGAACGCCTGCTCGCATTGGTCGACGATGAGTAGCGAATCCCCGTGGCTTCGAACTGCACCGCGAAGGGCATCGATAGGTCGCTCGCCCGGCGTTACTATCACGACCTGCGTGCCACGTGCGGTGAACTGCGCGCCTATCCCGGCCCTAACGAATGAGGACTTGCCAACGCCTGATGCACCCGCGATGAGGAGTACGCCGTGTTGCTCCAGCGCCCGCAATGCTCCGGTCAGCTCCTGCTCGCGACCGAAATACCACTCGGCGTCGGCTACGCCCGCGGGAGGCAGGCCGAAGTACGGACACTCGGAGCTCCCGGCCCGGAATATCTGGTCGGATAATAGGGAGGGATCCTGCCTCAGGATCGCCTGCTCCAGTTCCGCGAGCTCTGTGCACGGATCCAGACCAAGATCGGAAGCGAGGAGACCCCGCGCCCTGCGCACGGTGGCCATCGCATCTGCTTGCCGGCCTTGGCGGTACTGCGCCACACCCAGTATGACCCAGCGTCGCTCGCGCAGCGGGGCTTCGGCGACGCGGGCGCGTGCCAAGGCAGCGACCTCCTGAACCTCGCCGGCTTGCAGCCTTGCATCGAGGAGCAGCTCCTCGGCCCCGAGGCGAATCTCCTCCAGACGGCCGGACGCGATCTGAGCCGGTCCCCAATCGATAACCTCGACGTACGCCTCACCACGCCACAGAGCAAGCGCCTCCGAGAAGGAGTGTGCGGCGCGTTCCGGTTCACCAAGCTTCAGCTGTTGGGTACCCCGACTGACAAGCCGCTCGAACTGGTCGGCATCGACCTCGATGTGCTCCGCGGTCAGTCGGTACCCGAACGGGGTTGTTTCGATCTCTGCAGGCGCGATGAGCCGCCGCAACCGCATGATGCAACCTGGAATGACCTTCGACCACGAGGCCGGCAAATCAGCTCCCCAGAGCGCCTCAGCGAGGGATTCGACCGACAGTGATGCACCCAAGCGGACCGTGAGCGCACCCAACACCACACGATCGCGCGGTGCCAACGGAATGCGACCCTCATCGAGCGTCAGCACTCCAAGAACGCTTACCTCCATGAGGCCACCATCCGCCCCGACCCCACATCCGTCAAGGCGGCTGATATCGGTCTGATACAGCCTTCTGGGCCCCGGTATCCTGCTGATATCGGCCCGCCGTTTACTGATAAGCAAGCAGCTCAGCCTGCACGAATCAGAAACATAGGAACTGACATGTGGACATTGGACCAGCGCTCCATTGCGACGCGCTCGTGGCACATAGGTATAACCGTCGCCCTGCTGGCATGTTTCGGCCTCTCGGCGTGCACCCCCGCACAGATACCTCCCCCATCAACCGCAGGGACCACCAGCATCGCGCCCCTCCCGGAGAACGGCGCCCTTGAGAGCGGGACCTATCTCTCGACCGGTTTCACGGTGCCGTTCAAGATCACCGTCCCGGCTGGCTGGGAGGCTTACGAGGGCTGGTCCCTGGGCAAGGAACACTCCTTTGCCAAGGGAGTATTGCTGACCTTTTTGAACCCCCTCTACGTGCCGTCGGACGCATGCTTGTGGAGGGGCAAGCTCGTCGAAATCGATTCGTCGGCGGAGGCGTTCGTCGATGCGTTGACGGCGCAGACTTCAACAGTGAGCACTCCTCCTGTAGAGGTCGCTGTGGGCGATTATTCCGGCCTCGAGTTCGGCCTCTCCGTCGAGGGCAATGTCAACATCGCCGACTGTGACGACGACAAAATTTGCGTCCACTCAGAATCGTCGTACGAATGCACACGCTGGTACTCGGCCGCCATCGAGCGCGAAACCTACCGAGTAGTCGATTTGAGTGGCGAGCATGCTGTGTTCACGGTAGGCGAGTTCAACCCGGTGGATCCGGTACTGGAGGCAGAGGCCCGCGCCGTCTTCGACTCGATTACATTCGAACGCGCCCACTCCACTGATGAAAACAGCTCACCAGCCCACGCCACAGGTACCATCCCTTCGAACACGACGGCGGCCGCAGGGTTTGAATTCGTAACCACCGATCCCGACACAAAGAGACTCGCACCGGTTGAGCAATCGGATGACCTTGTGGCTGCCTGGGCCGAAGAATATTGCGAGCAGGCCGATCTGACGCCGTGCACAGGTATTAAGGATCGAGCCGTCCCGCTCTGCATTGAGAAATGGGACTGCCACCCTGCCCTGTTGGTGCCGTTCAAAGAAGGAACGGCTGCGTTCGTCTCGGGTGGGATTTTCCAGGAAGCCCGGGTCTTCGCGGTATGGCGGGCAGAATCCGACCCCGCCCTGGCTCAGTACGGCGGCGCACGGAAGCTCCTGGAGGCGTACCTGCTCACCGTGGGCGTGTGCCCACTCGAAGAGGGTGGGCCCCCACAGGGGAAGACCTGCCGGTAGATGTGAGCAAGAAGATTGTTCCAGCAGCCAGCGGCGGCACACTGGGGGAACGTTGCGGTCTTAGTCGTCATTTAGAGCATCGGCAGTCCCTAAATGAGCCTGGTGTCATTCCTCGTCCCCTGATCACAAGGAAGGATTTCACAACCCCAGCACAGAGCATGCGAAGGCTCCACCAGCCAAACCCGGTTCCGGCCACCAAGTCGTGCAGGCCGCGGATCTGCTCCGCATGTCCCGTAGTGTCGATGAGCCCAATGCCAGGGGCGGCTCCTTCTGATAAGCGCGCATTGAACGATCTTTTCAACGGCGGCATCATAAGTAGTCCAGGGCACTTGGTCCGGCCCTGACATCGCCAGGAAAGCCCCGCCGAGCCCAACCTCCCTGCCCAGTCCCGCGGCATGAGGCCGCACACAACGAGCAACGGCGCAGCCCAAGCCACGACCGAGAACAGGATGCTGCCAACGCTAGGTTGGCCGCGACGTTCGGAAATGTTTTAGTTCCGGAGTTTCAGTGCCGCTTTCGGATTCCGGGCACGCCAAATCAGCGCTCCTGCGTAGAGCACGACACGCTGGCCTACCGATCAAGCCAGGGCGTGGTTCCCGCTTCCAACTTCCAGAATGGAGCGGCTCAATGCCACCGCGTGGTCCAGGAGGATTTCAAGTTCCGCGTCACCGCCGCTCCAGGCAGCCCAGCGTCCCGCGCCGTCGAGGAGCGTAAAGATCAGATGGGCACTCTGCCTGGTGAGCCGGAATCCCATCTCTTCGGCCGCAGCGGCATACATGCCCTCATGCAGCCTCAGCCAGGACGCCGCTTCCTCCCGTAAGTCATCACTGAGGAATCTGGCCACCCTGTCCGTTGCAATCAGGAGGCGCCAGAGATCCGCCTCCGGGCGCTGCAACTGTTGGGCAAGATGGAAACGGACGAGCGCGGCCCAGTACTCCTCCGGTGTCGTGGCTGCTTCAGTTGCAGCAAGCAGGTCGTGGGCGAATCTGTGGGTAAACCAACTAAGCGACTCAGCAACAATCTCATCTTTTCCACGCGGGAAGCTCGAGTAGAGACTGGGCGCTTTAAGGTCCAGTTCGTGGCTCAACGTCCGCATGGTCACCGAACTGAAGCCTTTGGCAGTAGCCAAGCGGAGGAAGGCCGCAAGGATCCGCTGCCGGGCAGGGGTTTGCGCCGACCAATCTCGACTGGACAGGAACTCCTCAACGGCAGCGTTTGCTTGGGCGCGCGGCGACTGATTCATTTCCTCCTCACAGCATTGGTCGATTACCATCAGTGTAACTAACGGTCGTTAGGTAGTCGGCCACTCCCCCGAACGCAACCACACCGAGTCGCCCAACCCGATCTCCGGGAGTCTTGACAACAAGGCTTCACTGACCCTGCCCACCACAAGTTCATCCGTGTAGCCGGTGCAGCTTGTCACGGTCACCCCGAGCGGCGAAAGCGTGAGAGAACCCTGCGGGGCCACCCTGCCGGCTTTGCCGACGTGTGCGTTTTGGTGCCAGTCCGCGGCCCAAGGAACCTCGATCAGGGCGGAGGCACCCGGCGCGGCGAACATCCTGACGGTGTGCTTTGTCCGGCATACCCTCCGAACCAGGGTCCGCTCCGGAGTGTTCAACAGCACGCAAGCCATGGACAGATCCGGACCGGCGGATCCTCCGAATGTCACGGGCAGAACGAGGGAGGAAGGGGAATAGTCCCCCATTGCGTAACTAAGCTTGGAAAGGGCAGCCATAAGTATGGGCCGAAGGTCGTCCAATTCCAGCGCCCGAGCGTCGTAGTCGACAATGACGCCGTCTTTCAGTCGTCGGAATCGTGTAATTCCCAGCAGTTCAAAGGACTGCAGGGCGTCCACGAACGCTGCTACGCTGAGCCCCCCACATTCAGGCTGCGGCAGTTCCACCAGCAGCTTGCCGGGCTCGGTGGCGTGGACCGCGGGTCCGGGATTAGCCAACTCTTCCTCCTGCGTTGAGACGGGAAAACGGGAGCTAGGTGCCCGGTATTGGCCACGGCGACGCATCGCTGATGTCGCGGCCTTCCGCCATATCCTGGAGGAGTCGGTGAATGAGCTTCCCGGAGCGCTTCGGCTGCAGGTCGGTGCGCTCACCAAGATCTGACTCATTGAAGTGTGCTGACGCCCGCAACCATTCGACGTGCCGTCCTTGCGCGAGCTTCCTGTTCATCATCGAGATCAACCCTTGTTACTGGTAGGACTTTTGGGGTCACTACCAGCATCGGACGGTGGCGATGGGACCGATCGTGTCACTTTGAGACACTGCTTCGGTGGACGGTCCCGCGTAGTGCTGCCCGGCGAGGCGCAGCCCAGGCGCCACAAGAATCAGGAAGATCCCAACGTACTCCACTAGTCCACCCAGCGGGCGCTATATGGATCCATCGCCACAGCCAGGTGCTGACTCGGACGCCCCGGGTCTATCTGTGAGACCTGCATGGCACAGCTGAATCCGTCGGTGAGGACCAGAGCGCCGGCCTCGCCCTTCACAAGAGCAGGAATGACGGAGTGCTCGGCAACTTTCATGGACATGTCGAAGTGCTCGGCTTCAAAACCGAAGTTGCCGGCTACGCCACAGCATGAGGACGATTCCACGAGGTTAGGAACTCCCCAGGCTTTGAGTACGCGTCGCTGGGCGGCTGAGCCGAACACGGCGTGCTCATGGCAGTGGGTTTGCAACACGGCTGTCTCGGGCGGCGGCGCCTTCGGCTTCCAACCACGCTGGATGGCTTCATCCACGGCCACGGAGAACGAGCGCACCCTTGCGGCGACCCTCGCAGCAGCGGCACCGCCTACGAGTTTCGGTCCTTCATCCCGGATGGTCGCCGCGCAACTGGGTTCGAGGACGATGATGTCCCGCTCCGTGCCGTCGTCGAGCTTGCTGATCAACCCGGACAGCCGCCGTCGTGCCCCATCACGTTGCCCTGTGGAGATCCAGGTCAGGCCGCAGCAAGCGTCCGGCGTACACCCCACGGAGCTGCCGGAGTCGCGGAGCACCCGGGCCGCCGCCGGGACGACCTCGGGCCGGAATGCGCGCGTAAAACTGTCGATGAACAGAAGGACGTCTGCGTCGTCCGCGAATCCGGCTTCCCGCACCCGCCTGCGGATCCTGCCGTTCGCCGCAAAAGCCGGGAGCCGCCGTCGGGCACTGATGCCCAACCATTCCCCCACAAGCCTTAAGGGACGGAAAGCCGTGCCCACATTGGCCAGAGGTGCCACGCGCGTCATCAACGGAAGCCACCGAGGCAGCCAGCCAATCGAGTAATGCGTAAACGGTCGGATCCTCCCGCGATAGTACTCGTCTACCAGTTCCGATTTGGCCTCGGCGATGTCCACACCTGTTGGACAGTCGGTGGAACAGGCCTTGCACGACAGGCATAGATCCAACGCTTCCCGGACTTCGGGGCTTGACCATCCGTCCTTTCTGCTGCCCTTGGTCCGCGTCAGTTCCTGCAGCACCCGGGCCCTGCCACGGGTGGAATCCTTTTCATCTTTCGTGGCCCGGTAGCTGGGGCACATAAAGCCACCGGTGGTGGAACGGCACCGGCCTACGCCGATGCAGGCGTGGGTATTCCCGACGAACGGACTCGCCACCGGGAGCAGCTCACGCTCCCCGGAGGAAGGCACGACGGCGCCCCCCGGGTCTGCGGTCAACTCACCGTGAGTGGGTCCCGGTTTAACAACGCCTTCCAAAGCCAGCGAGGCAGAGAAGGGAGCGGGGTGGACGATGATCCCGGGGTTGAGGATTCCTGCCGGATCCCAGAGATGCTTGAAGGCCCCGAAAATGCCTAGCATCTCCTGGGAGTACATCACCTCAAGCAACTCGCTGCGCGCCCGACCATCACCGTGCTCCCCGGACAACGAGCCACCATGGGCCACCACCAACTGGGCTGCTTCACGGGTAAAGTCACTGAATGTCCGGCGTCCGGACTCGCTGCGTAAATCGTAATCCAATCGCATGTGGACGCAGCCCGCACCAAAGTGGCCGTACATCAGGGCCGAGTAGCCGTAATTTTTCACCAGTGGGAGCAGGTCTGACAGATAGTCGGCAAGCCGCTCCGGAGCGACGGCAGAATCTTCCCACCCCGGCCACGTTTGCACCCCGTCGATCCGCCGCGAGGACAGCCCTGCGCCGTCTTCTCGCACCCGCCACAGCTTGGCCCGCTCCGCGGGGTCAGTGAAGATCAAAAAGTCAACCACACGGCCGTCAGTATGGAGCTTGTCCACCAAATCCTCACAGGCAGCAGCCGCCTGCTGAAGGGTGTCACCAGAAAACTCGACCAGGAGGAAGGCCTTGCCATACGGCAAGAACTCAACACTGGCCGCTCCCCGCCGGTGCCGCATGATGTCCACGATGGATACGTCAAGGCCTTCGATGGCGCTCGGTTTTGCGGACAAAATGGTCATGACATCGCGGGCGGAATCAATGGTGTCCCGGTAGCCAAGGCACAAGAGCGCGGTGGCGCGGGGCTTGCGCACCAAACCTACCTTGGCCCTTACAACAACGGCGCACGTACCTTCACTGCCAGCCAGCGCGCTAGCCACGTCGAAGCCGTGCTCCGGCAGCAGGTGGTCCAAATGATACCCGGAGACCTGCCGGGGAATGTTCTGCAACTCGACGCGGAGTGACGCCAGATTTTGCGCAGCCAGCGCCTTCATGCCCTTCAACAGCTCCTGAGCCCGGGCAACTGACTGACTATCCGATTCATCGACAGCGCGAAGGAAATCGCGCCCCGCTCTCAGATGTGCGCCGTCAGCGGTGACCAACTCCACTTCCTGCACATGATGGGTCATGCGGCCATATGCCACCGAGTGATTTCCGCAGGCGTCATTGCCGATGGAACCGCCAATTGTGGCACGCGTTAGGGACGAAGGGTCCGGGGCAAACGTCAACGTCCCTGTGGTTTCGTTCTCAACCTGCGCGCGCAGCTCACCAAGGACGACCCCCGCGTCCGCCCATACCGTCGCCTGGTCGGCGTCGAGGGTTCCTACCGATTTCATCCACCGGGAGAGATCGATCACCAAACCAGCGCCGATGGCGTTGCCCGCCATCGACGTGCCCCCGCCGCGTGCGGTCGTCGGCACCCCCAAGGCCGAACATACCCGCAAAACTGTGCGTACATCGTCGACGTTCTTTGGGAAGGCGACGGCGGCAGGCCGTACCCGGTAATTCGATGCATCATAGGAGTACTCAGAGCGTCTACGCGGGGAGTCGTCCACCTCTATCCCGTGATGCTCCAACCTGGCGAGTAACTGCCTCAGTGTCGTGTCGCCGTCGTCGCCATGGGGCATGGTCGCATTCTCCGTTCGTCGTGTTCCGCAGGAAGTGTAGGCAGGTGTGGTGGGGCGTGGATTGTGCCAAAACAGAACGGGCACAGCGGATGAATCCGCTGTGCCCGTTGAGTTGATGGAACTTCTTACTTCAAGAACTCAGAAAGGTTGTCCTTGGTGATGAGCGTGAACGGCAGCGTGTAGCGGTTCTCCACATTCCCGCCCTTTAGGAAGTCAGTGACAACCTCAACTGCTTTGACGCCTTGTCCAGCAGAGTCCTGGCGGACTGTCGCCGACATCGTCCCAGCCTTGATGTCCTGAAGGGCGGGATCGGTACCATCGACACCAACTACCGCCTTGAACTCGGCAGTGCGGCCCGCGTCAGCAATAGCAGAGGCTGCACCAATGGCCATTTCGTCGTTGTTGGCCACCACGGCATCGATCTGGCCCGCGCCAAACCGCTGAAGAGTGTCCTCCATGTTGCGCTTGGCATCGTCACGGCTGCCCTTGGCCTGGAACTCAGCCACGACCTTGAAGTTCTTGTTGATCTTGCTGTCGAAGCCACTCTTTCGGCGATCCGTCCAGGAGGCTCCGTAGATGCCAGCGGCGAACACGATGTTTCCGCCTTGCGGAAGCGTCTTGTTCAAGTACTCAGCCTGCATTTCGCCGGCCACGGTGTCGTCCACACCGATGTAGCTCTTGTAGGCGACGTCAGCGCCCTCCGCAAATTCAGTGGACAGGATGAACAGCGGAATGTTGGCGGCGATGACCCGTTTTGCTGCGTTCTGGCTGGCATCGCCATCCAGTGGCTGCATGATGACTGCGTCAACCTGGCGCGTGAGCAGGTCCTCAACCTGGTTGAGTTCGCTGCCAACGTCCTTCTTGGAGTCGGTGATGTTGAGCTTGACGCCCTTTTCGTCAGCCGTCTTCTTCATTGCGTCCGTCATGTGGGCCAGGTCCGGGTCCTGGAGGTCAAGGACCACAACGCCAATGTTGTAGGTCTTGGCTGCCGCCTCGGAACTGCCTGCCGTGCTGCTGCCCCCACAGCCGGTGAGGGTGAGAGCGCCTGCAGCCAGCATTGCGGTGGCCACAGCGAGCTTCTTTCGAATTTCCATAATCGTTCCTTTCAGTGGTTCTGATTGCTTAAGGAGATTGTTTTCTTTATAGAAAGCAGCCCGTTGATTTCGGACAGCTCCGGTGAAGGCGGTGGTTAGTCCGACTTCCAGCGGTTCAACAGCACGGCCAGCACCAGGATGATGCCTTGGACTCCCTGCTGGTAGTAGGACGAAACCCCCATCAGGTTCATGCCATTCATCACGACACCCAGCAGGAGGACACCAATGACTGTTCCGCGAATGGTGCCGACGCCACCGAACAGACTTGTGCCTCCAATCACGACGGCGGCAATCACCTGCAGCTCGTAACCGGTACCGGCCACCGGGGCCGCCCCATCGAGACGGGCAGTCAAGACGAGGCCGCCCAGAGCGGCAGTGACACCGCCGATGAGGTAGACAGTGAAGAGCACCCGACTGGTCGAGATGCCGACTTTCTTTGCGGACTCTTCATTGCCCCCCACTGCATAGACGTGGGAACCGAACTTGGTCCTGCTGAGCACGAACTCGCAGAAGACAGCGACGACTAAGAAGATGATGACCGGAACCGGGACGGGACCAATGAAGCCCGAACCGAGCCATTCTGCGGGGCCACTCAGTCCGGAGACAACCTGTCCATCCGTCATGACCAGCGCTGCCGTGCGGGCTATGGCCATCGTTGCCAACGTGGCCAGGAAGGGAAGGATGGCTCCCCAGACCACCATTGCCGCACTCAGGAAGCCCACCAGCAAACCAACGCCGAGGCCGGCGATCAGAGGCAGCCAGAAAGCGCCTCCACTGGCAGGAGCAAGTATTGCGAAGGTCATCCCGGCAAGACCCACTACGGATCCTACCGAGAGGTCGATGCCGGCGGTGATCATGATGAATGTCATTCCAAGGGCGATCAGTCCGATGATGGACGACTGCCGAACGACGTTCACGATATTGTTCAGTGTCAGGAAGTTTGGTGCCGCGGCCGCCAGGAAAACGAGGATCACCACGAAAAGGATGATGATCCCATAGTCACCGATGAAGCGCTTGACTTTGGTTGCCGTGAGTCCTTCCTTAAGGTCTGCCGGGCCCAGCTTTGTCTTGAGGTTTTCCATTGTGAGGCTCACGAGTCGCTCCCATTCGTAGTGCCGCGGGCAGCCATTGCATCAACGACATCCATCGATGACGTGCTTCCGATTTTGCGGCGGTCTTCGGGGATGCCGGCGCCGTCATCGACGTAGTCGTCCAATGTGCCGTGGGAAATCAGGTGTGCAACCTGCGCCTCGGATACCTCTCCAACGCGGAAGCGGCCCACTACCTGTCCTTGGCGCATGACAGCGAAGCGGTCGGCGACCGCGAACGCTTCATCCAAGCGGTGCGTAATGATAATCACTGCGATACCCAGGTCTTTGAGCCGCTGCGTTACTTCGATGAGCTTGTCCACCTTGGCTACCGACAGGTTGGCCGTGGGCTCATCCATGATGATGAGACGTGCATCAAAAGCAAGCGCCCGGCCAATGGCGACGGCTTGGCGCTGCCCTCCGGACAGCCGCTTTACCTTGAGCCTCGGGTTGATGGGGATGTCCAAACGTTCAAGCACGCGCTTGGTCTCGGTCTCCATCTTCTTGCGGTCGATGATCCGGAGGAACGGGCCGAGGATGTTCTTTTGCGGTTCCCGTCCGAGGAAGATGTTGGTACGAACATCCAAGTTGTCAGCCAGGGCAAAGTCTTGGTAGACCATCTCTACCCCTTGGTCACGGGAGGCTGACGGGGTGGGAAACTCCGTCGTTTTTCCGTCCAGCTCGATGGAACCCCGATCGGGTTGGTAAACGCCCGTAAGTACCTTCATGAGCGTGGATTTGCCGGCGGCGTTATCGCCAAGCAGTGCAAAAGTTTCGCCAGGTTGGACATCGATGCTGACGCCGCGCAATGCGGACACCGCCCCGAATGTCTTGTGTATGTCTCTGAGGGCAACCAGTGGAGGGGTCGCCGGTGGTGCGTCGGTCATCTCATCCTCGTTCGATAGGGCCATGTGAATGATCCGGTGAAACACGTTGAGCGACGGCCAATCTAACTGCATTGTTTGACCTGCTGATTAGGGGGCAATTCCGGGGAAGCCCCAAAACCTCGTGACCTTCGCCACACTGTTTCACTTACTTGAACTTTGACGGATTCGGATCCGGGGCATGTGTGCCACTTTGGAACACGGGCATGAATCGTTTCAAACCAAGATAATATTAAATCCGAATAACCTGCTCTGGGCCGCAAATGTTGTTGCGAAACATCCGCGGCCCAGGCAGGCGGCTTTATTGGCCCTGCTAGCCCAGGTCCACTGCTATCGCAGAGCCGGTCCGGGCAGATTTCTCAGCGGCGTCCGCCAGGATCAGGGCGGCACGGCCGTCGTCGAATCCTGGACTTCTCGAAGGGAGGCCCCGGACCGCGCGGAGGAATTCTGCTACTTCCAGACGGTAGGCCTCGGCATACCGTTCGAGGAAGAAATTCTGGTACGGCCCCACCGATTCGACAGACCTGGCCCCCCAGTGCCTGACCATGTTGTCGTTCTTGTTGCCTACATGGAGCAATCCGGTTGAACCGAACGCCTCGATGCGCTGGTCGTAGCCAAACGCCGAGTGACGCGAATTCAAGATCGTCACGAGTTCATCTTTGGAACCCCGCAGTGTGACCACAGTTGAATCGAAGTCATCAGCGTGGCGGATGCTGTCGCTGAATACGTTTGCACCGTTGGCCGAAACCTCAACAATTTGGGGGATAAAGTACCTCGCCATATCAAGGTCGTGGATGGTCATGTCGCGGAAGATTCCGCCGGATTGAGGGAGATAGGCTGCCGGCGGCTCCCCCGGGTCTCGACTGGTGATCACCAGTTGCTCCAACGCTCCGATTTCGCCGGCAGCCACGCGTCGTTTCAGCTCCACGAAGTGCCTGTCAAAGCGTTTGTTGAAACCCAAGGCTACCGGCACTCCTGAAGCTGCGACCTTGCCCCGAAGGGCGTCCACACGAGCTATGTCCAGATCGATCGGTTTCTCGCAAAGCACTGGCACGTTCGCGTCAATGGCCTTTTCCACGAGGTCCAGGTGAGTTGCCGTAGGCGAAGCCACAATGACGGCGTCAATTTCCCCCGAGGCGAAAACTTCGTCAGGATCCTCGCTCACGCGGCCGCCGAATTCGGCGGCGGTTTGTTTTGCACCTTCTATAAAGGGATCACATACCCAGGACAGTGTTGCCTCGTCCAAAGTAGCCAAACTCATGGCGTGTACCTGGCCTATTCTCCCGGTTCCGAACAGGCCAACCCTGATCTGTTGCGTCATTGCAGGTCTCCACATGGTTGAAGTTGAGGTGAGGTCGAGTTTCTAGTCGATCTTTTGCCGGCCCAGGCGTGCATAGACATGTGGACGCTTGGAACGCAAGAAGTATGCGTAAACAATCCCGCCGAAGAACAAGGCAAAGGTGAAGGTCATGAAGATGGCGGTCATGACTGCCGAACCGCCGATGAGTTCCGGGTAATTGGTGATTGCCAGATAGGTGATCAGGCCAAGGAAGATAACGCTGACGATCGGCGCAACAATGGTCTTCCACACAGATTCCGGGGCAAAACTGCGGCGGCGGACAAAATACACCAACACAGCGAAGCTGGTGATGAACATCAGGAGCAGGACCGCAAAGGTGCCGCTTCCGCTGGCGATCGGGTAGAGGGCCTCCGGCGCAACTCCAATAACAGTGAAGACCACAGTGGCCGCCGCCCACAGGAGGCCAACTGCCAGCGCGGAAACGTAGGGCGACTTATGACGGGGGTGGACCCGTCCGAGCACTGAGGGCAACGCCCCGTCCGCGGCCAGCGAAAAGCTGTATCTGGCGGCGATGTTCTGGATCGAGAGCATTGAAGCCAAGATCGACGTGATGAGGAGGACTACCGCTATATCGGCAAAGATCTTGCCGACCAGTACCGTGGCGCCGTCATTGAAGAGGTTCACCGTGTTTGCTGCAGCTTCACCCTGGACTTTGTCCGGACCGATGAAGGCCGTGTAGGCCCAGGCCGCCACGGCGTAGAAGAGCCCGATTCCAACTACCGCAATGTAGGTGGCCCGCGGAATGGTGCGGTCCGGATTCTTGACTTCGTCCCTGTAGATGACCGTAGCTTCGAACCCGAAGAAGTTTCCGACGGCGAATAGCAGTGCCAGCCCCAGACCGGCATCCGTGATCCACGGCATGGAGAAGCCGATGCCCTGAACGACCTCCCCGGGTCCTGTAGCGAATGCGGCGATGTCGAAGACAACTACTACGGTCGACTCCAGCAGCATGACTACCGTGAGTACTTTTGCCGAGAGATCAATGCGGTTATAGGCAAGGAGTGTGGTGACGGCTATGATCCCTAACCCATACCAATACCAGGGGATCTCGGGACCGTTCAGCGTATTCACCACGAAACCTTGGAGTGTCAGCGCGAATAGGGAGGGAGCAAAGAACCCAATAAAGACATAGCCGAAGAGGGCCAACAGCGCGCCTCCGAGGCCTGCAGGCTTACCCAGGCCCGCTGTGACAAATGAGTAGAATCCACCGGGCGCTTCAACACTGCGGCTCATTTTCACGAAGCCAACAGAGAAAATCAGCAGCATGAGAGTCACCAGAACGTAGATGCCCGGTGCCGTGTGGCCGCTGAAAAGAAGCATCACAGGCAAGGTGCCCGCAACGGTGGTCAGCGGAGAGGAGAAGGCGAGAACGTTCATCACGAGCTCACCCACGCCCATATTGCCGCTGAGCTTGTGTTCCTGGGTTTGGGTCGGCGTTGTCGTCGTACCTTTTGTTGTGCTTGACATGTAATCCTCGTCACGAAATTTTGAGTGCTGAATCACACTATCGACGAGGATCGTGGGAGCACTGTACCAGCTTGGGACACGGGATCCCATGGGGTGTTGCGGCGTTATTGCGTGTGACCGGAATACCCCATGGGCCGACCTTGATTAGGGCGTTTCGACCACCAGCGAAGGAGTAGCCGGACCAAGCTTCTTCAGGTCCACCACATCCTTCAGCGGCTCGTGCGCCTTCCACCGCCTGAGATTCCGCGCGAAGCAGTCCACCACTCTTCCCCGCCAGCCGATGAGGTCACCGGAGGCATGGGGAGAGACCAGGATGTTCTGTCGGCTCCACAGCGGATTCCCGGCATCCAATGGCTCATGCTCGAACACATCCAGCGCCGCCGCGCCCAGGTGCCCGGAGTCAAGGGCATCGAGGAGGTCGTGCTCGAGCACCACCGCCCCGCGTCCGACGTTGACCAGACGCGCCCCGGGCCTCATAGTGCGGAACCGCGACGAGTTGAAGAGCCCACGAGTTTCCTCCGTGAGGGGCAGTGTCAGCACGACGTCATCGGCTTGGCCAAGGAGCCGGTCAAGCTCATCAAAGCCTGAAATGAAACCCAGTTGCGCATCATTCCTGGCAGACCTGCCCACGACGTTAACGTCCATTCCCGCAGCGCGCAGGAGAAGGACGGTTTCGCGGCCAACTGGCCCGGGCCCCACAACCAGGACTTTGCGACCCAGCAGCGGCTCGGTCTCTCGATGCTGCCAGGTACGGGCCTGCTGCAGCTCTATGGTGCGGCGCAGGTCCTTGGTAAACATCAGCAGGACACCCAGGACCCACTCGGCTATCGGCCGCTCACACACACCGCGCGAGTTGCTCACAACGATGTCGCTGTTGATGATCTCGCCGGTCATCAGGCTGTCAACGCCGATGCTTGACGTATGTATCCATCGCAACTCCCCCGGCCCCACCTCCCGCAGGAGCTTGGTTCTAAAGTCGTTCAGGAACAGGATTTCCGCTCCAGACTGCGCGGCCCGGAATTCGTCTGCGGTACGCACCACCACGACATTCGCCTCGGCTTCCAACCGTTCAACAGGAGGGAGCGGCCGACCCTCCTGGACAATCGCTATCACTTTTGGTCGTGACACAACTTCCTCTTTCCGGGGCGATCCCACAGGAGCATCCCCCGCTTGTTCTCTTGTTTGGTGATTGCTGCGGTTTACCAACCGCCCTGCCAACCGCTCATCAGGCCGTACGGCAAGCGCTGTGGCTCCTCGTCCGGCAGGCCCTTCAAGAAGTCGAAGTCGCAGCCCTCATCGGCTTGGTTCACGTGATCGATGAAGAGTCGTCCATAGCCGCGCCGGTATTTCGGTTCCGGAAGCTTGAGATCCGCCAGCCGGCTCTCGATCTCTTCGGCAGGGATGTCCAAATCCAGCCGCTGGTTCTCAACATCCAGCACAATAGGGTCACCATCCCGAACAATCGCCAGCGGTCCACCAACTGCGGCCTCTGGCGAAACATGCAGCACTGTGGTGCCAAATGCGGTACCGCTCATTCGAGCGTCCGAAATGCGGACGATGTCACGGATCCCGCGCCGCAGGAGCCTTTCGGGAATGGGGAGCATGCCCCATTCGGGCATGCCGGGGGCTCCCACAGGGCCACTATTACGCAGGACCAGCACAGAGTCTTCCGTGATGTCCAAATCAGGGTCGTCGATTCGACGTCCAAGATCGTAGATGTCCTCGAACACCACTGCTGAGCCCTTGTGCTGCAGCAGGTCCTTGGACGCCGCACTTCGCTTGATGACCGCACCGTTGGGAGCCAGGGAGCCGCGGACGACGGCGATGCCTCCGGAGGCATCAAAGGGGGCCGCGAGAGTGCTGACCACGACGCCATCAGGTTCGGGGGCCGAACTGTAGCCATTCTCGAGGGACTCCCCCGTGACTGTGATGGCGTCCTTATTCAGCAGTGGTGCCAGTTCCTTGAGTACGGTGGAGATGCCGCCGACCTGGAACAGCTGCTGCACCAAGTACTCGCCCGATGGACGGACGTTGACTATGCGAGGGGTACGTTGCGAGATCTCGTGGAAGCGATCCAATGGCAGCTCGTATCCGACGCGCCTCGCCAGTGCCAGAAGATGCACCACGGCGTTGGTGGAACCACCTACAGCCATCAGGAGGGTAATGGCGTTATCGAACGCCTCTTTCGTCAAAATTTCGCTGGGCTTTGGCCCCTGTGACATGGCCATTTCCACTGCCCGGCGGCCTGTGGCTTCGGCCGCTTGGGCGCGGCGCGCATCCACTGCAGGGATTGACGCAGTACCCGGCAGGCACATGCCGAGCGCTTCAACGAGGGACGTCATGGTAGAGGCCGTGCCCATCTCGCTGCAGTGTCCGGCAGAGGGCTTCGCGGCTGACTCAAGCTCGTCGAAGTCCGCCTCCGTGATCTTCCCTGCACGCAGCTCATCTGCATACTTCCACGTGTCCGTGCCCACACCGAGCTGCTTACCCCGAAAGTGTGCAGGCTCTTGGGGCCCACCGGTGAGCATGATGGTTGGAACATCCGCACTGGCAGCACCCATGAGCTGGGCCGGAACGGTCTTGTCGCAGCCACCCAGGAGCACGATAGCGTCCAACGGGTAGGCGCGGATGGACTCTTCAACGTCCATGGCCATGAGGTTTCGGAACTGCATGGCCGAGGGCTTCATCAGACTCTCGCCCAAGGAAATGGTGGGGAACTCCAGCGGCAGACCGCCGGCCATCAGGACACCGCGCTTAACGGCATCTGCCAGCAGCTTGAAGTGGATATTGCAGTTGACCAGCTCCGACCACGAGTTAGCGATGCCGATGACCGGCTTGTCCTTGAGGGCGAAGCGCGAGAAGCCCTCAGCCTGAATCGCTGTCCGGTGAACGAATCCCGTGAGGTCGTGAGGTGCAAACCAGCGCGCACTGCGGAGGTCCTTGTAGTTCGACTCTTCCATGTCTTTTAACTCCTTGGGCTTGATCGGTCTTGACAGGTAATTGGTGACGTTCCTACGCGGCCGATGTGCCGCCGTCGAACGCCATGCTGGTTCCGGTAGCGAAGGTTCCGTCGACCGCCAGGAAATAGATAGCTGCTGCCACCTCGTCCGGATCCGCGAGCCGGTTAAGCGGCACTGTGCTTTCTTTCAATCGCCGGGCTTCAATTGGATTCGGCGCCGCAGCCAGGCCCTCACGCACCATGGGCGTGTCAATCGGCCCTGGGCAAACGGCGTTCACGCGTACCAGGGGAGCGAGTTCCAGGGCCATGGCGCGGGTGAGTCCCACAACGCCTGCTTTCGCTGCACAGTAGTGAACAAGCCCGGGCACGCCCATGGCAGCGAGATCGGATGCCACGTTGACGATCGAGCCTCCGCCGGACCGCCTCATGTGGAGCGCGGCCTCCTTTGCTACATAAAAAGTGCCGGACAAGTTTGTCTGCAGCACCTCGTGCCAGTGGTCCTCGGTGAGGTCTTCCAGAGCAACATGCCCTGCTACACCCGCAGCGTTGACCGCGACGTCCAGGCCGCCCAGTGCGTGGACCGCTCCCCGCACTGCATTCTTGACCGCTCCGGCATCGGCGACGTCGGCAACAACGGCGTGCGCACCGTCGCCGATCTCTTCTGCCACGCGCTGCAGTTCCGCAGAACGCCGACCCAGCAGTGCCACGCGAGCGCCTCGGCTGGCGAAAAGCTTTGCGGTCGCTTCCCCGACGCCTGATGTGGCACCGGTGATGAGTACGCGAAGCGGTTCCGTTCGAAGTTGTTGGTTGCGGTCCATCATCGTCGACGGGCTCCTCTTGCTTGGCAGTGGCGGACTAGTACGTTCCACTAAAACAGCGCTACTCTGCCGCTGGCTGTCTCACATTGAGACACAGCGCACACGGCCAACGTTCCTAGGCTGATCAACAGATGCCGCCATCCGTCTGCGGCACAGCACCGCCGGACAGCGGTAGAGACTAAGGAGTGCACTTGGAACAGCAAAACCGCATTGGGGTTGGCTTGATTTCGGTCGGATGGATGGGGAGACTGCATTCGCGCGCGTACCTGGCGACCAAGCAGTTCTTTCCGGAATTGCCCCGCCATCCGGAATTGGTGATAGCGGCCGACCCGGACGACGCCGGACGCCATCACGCCGAAGACGCACTCGGCTACAAGGAAACGGCCACGGATTACCGCAAAGTGCTGGAGAACCCGGACGTAGATGTTGTCTCCATCTGCTCCCCCAACTTCCTCCACCACGAAATTGCAATGGCCACCATCGAGGCTGGCAAGCACTTCTGGATCGAAAAGCCCATGGGCCGCAGCGCCCAAGAGTCGCGCGAGATTGCCCAAGGAGCCGAAGCCGCCGGCCTCATCACGTCGGTTGGGTTCAACTACCGCCATGCCCCGGCAGTGGCGGAAGCGCGCAGGCTGATCCGGTCCGGAACCCTGGGCAAAATCACCAATGTGCAGATCCGTCTCCTCACCGGATACGCCTCGGATCCAAGCCAAGTATTCACCTGGCGCTACGAGCAAGCCCGTGCAGGTTCTGGCGTGCTGGGCGATGTACTGAGCCACGGCTTTGACCTCGCTCAGTTCCTGGTGGGTCGCATCACGTCGCTGAACGCCGTCACGGAGACCTTCATCAAGGACCGACCGCTCCCTGCCGGCAACTCCTCGAATTCCTTCGATATGGGCCAGGCTTCCGAGGTCACCCGCGAAGTGGAGAACGAGGATTACACGGCCATGCTTGCCCGCTTTGAGGGTGGCGCGATCGGCATGTTCGAATCCACGCGCGTCGCCATCGGCCCGCACGCCGAGTACATCATCGAGGTCTACGGCACCGAAGGGTCTTTGCGCTGGAACTTCGAACGGATGAACCAACTGGAACTCGCCACCGACCGGAGCGGCTACCGCACGATCATGACTCCCCCGTCCTTCGGCGAGTTCGGACGCTTCCAACCCGGCCCCGGCCCGGGCATCGGGTTCAATGATCTCAAAACCATTGAGGCGGCCTTGTTCCTGCGTTCGGTGGCCGAAGGAAAGCAACTTGGTCCATCCGCCGCGGACGGCTGGTCAGCATCCGAGCTCGTGGATGCCTCGCTGCGTAGCGCCGACTCCGGCGATTGGGTCCAGATTCCGGAAGTCTCGGGGCAGACGACCTACCAGGCCTAGGCACCACCACACTCCACCCACGACAAGAGGAGGCCGGATCACCATCGCGATCCGGCCTCCTCTTGTAGCGTTTCTCCAGTTACTTGGCGAAGCGGAACAACTTCTTGTTCGCGAACTCGAGCATCCCAACCTTGCCCAGTTCACGTCCATAACCGGACTTCTTAACGCCGCCGAACGGTACGTCGGCTCCGCTGAGGTCATAGGCACCAACAAAGACCATTCCGACGTCGAGCTGGTTCCCGACGCGCTCGGCACGCTCGTGATCATCGCAGATCACCACGGAGCCGAGGCCATACGGCGACGAGTTCGCGAGTTGGATGGCCTCTTCGTCACTACTGACCTTGTAGAGCTGGGCAACAGGTCCGAAGAGCTCTTCGCTGTAGACGTCCATGGCAGGAGTGATGTTGGTAATCACCGTCGGGGTGAAGACATTGCCCTGCGGTTCATTGTTGCCTACGAGGATCTCGGCACCTTGATCGAGGGCTCCCTGCACCTGCTCTTTCAGGAACTTGGTGGCAGAGTCTGAAGAGAGCGGACCAAAGTCTCCGTTCTCGTAGGACTGACCTGCAATCGCTGCTTTGAACTTCTCGGAGAACTCGTCGAAGTACTTGTCCAGCACGACGATCCGCTTGGAGCCATTGCAGGACTGGCCAGTGTTGCCCATCCGGCCCATGACAGCTTTTCTCACGGCCTGATCCACGTCCTCAGTGTCCAGCACAATGAATACGTCAGCGCCGCCGAGCTCCAACACGCACTTCTTCAAGGCACGGCCAGCCTGCTCCGCCACAATGGCGCCCACCTGTTCCGAGCCCGTGAGAGAGACGCCCTGGATGCGGTCGTCCGCGATGATGTCCGAGATCTGCTGATGCGTGGCGAAAAGGTTAACGTAGGCACCGTCCGGGAAGCCGGCGTCGCGGAACAGTTCTTCAAGAGCCAGCGCGGACTCCGGGCATTGGCTCGCGTGGCGGACTATCACGGTGTTGCCCAGGATGATGTTGGGAATCGCGAAGCGTGCCACCTGATAGTACGGGTAGTTCCACGGCATGATGCCCAGAATCACGCCCAGGCCTTGGTACCGGAAGAAAGTCCGCAAGCCATCGGCTACCTCAATTTCCTCGTCAGCCAGCCATTCCTCTGCGTGCTCGGCGAAGGCTGCGGCGATGGCACCGGAGAACTCCGCTTCTCCGGCTGCCTGTGGGAGTGGCTTGCCCATCTCCCGGTTGATGATGGCTGCAAGCTTGTCCTTGCGTTCCACGAACAGCTCGGCCAGGCGCTTGGCCAAAGCAGCCCGCTCAGCCACGGTGGTGGTGCGTGACCAGTCCCGGTAAGTCGCCTGCGCTGCGCTCAGGCCGGCTTCTACCTCTGCGTCTGTGGCCGCGGGGTAGTGTGCGTGGGTGGTTCCGGTGGCTGGATCAATAACGGCAAATGCGCTCATACTGCTTACTCCTTTGTCGGAAATTTGGGATGGGGTTGCCCCCTTAAAGGGACGGGCGGGACCGTCGCATGACGGTCCCGCCCGTTGCGTCTAATGCGCGTCAGGTGCAGTGGTGGCTGCGTAGAAGCGCTGGCGGGCGCGGCCCTCGAGGTGCTTCGCAGTACCTTCCTGGCTACCCGGACGCTGCGAGGTCATGGGCACTCCCACATCCCAAAAGGCACCGTTGCCGGACAAGTAGCGCCAAGGCTCGACTCGAGCCACGATGACCGCAGGCCCATCCACTTCCTTGGCCTCCGTGAGCGCAGTCTGGAACTCCTCAATGGTGGAAGTGGACCATGCTGCACAACCCATGCTGGCAGCATTGGCTGCAATATCGAAGTCCAAAACGGCCCCGTCAAGGCGACCGGACTCGTTGCTACGTTCCCGGTACTGGGTACCAAACTCACGGCCAGGGCCGCCCTTTGACACCTGCAGTGGCCAAATGCATTGGTGCCCACGGTTGTCGATCACAATGGTGATGATCTTCTTGCGTTCCTGTACCGCAGTGACCAGTTCCGTAGGCTGCATGAAGTACGTGCCGTCACCAATCAATACGTAGACCTCCCCTGGCGCGTCCCCACGTGCAATGCGGTAGCCGAGGCCGGCCGGGATTTCATGGCCCATGCACGAATTGGCGTACTCGAAATGGATTTCGGCGCCGTTGGACGGATCCCAGGCCTTGTGGATACCCTCAACCACACCACCGGAGCCCAGGATAAGGGCGTCCTGGTTGGTTGCCGTGCGGTTCAGCACGTCGATAACCTGGGCCTGACTCATGTTTTCACCGGGGAATGCCTGAAGGTCGTGCTTGCGAACCTCGAAAGTGGCCTTCCGGGCGTCCGCAATGTCGCTGCGGTAAGCATCGGAGGTGCCGTAATTGGCTGCTGCCAATCGTTCCCGCAGCGCCGCAAGGGAAAGTTTTGCATCGCCGATGACAGGGAAAGACCCCATCTTGTGGGCATCGAACGAGCCAACATTGAGGTTTACGAACTTCACGTCGGGGTTCTGGAACAGCGAGTGTGATGCGGTGATGAAGTCCTGGAGTCGTGAGCCCACAGTGATGACAACATCGGCACCGTCGGCGATTTCGTTGGCTCCCACCGTTCCGGTCACACCAAGCGCGCCCAGATTCAGCTCGTTTATGGGGCCGCTGCCCTTGCCTGCATAGGTCTCAGTGACAGGGATGCCGAACTCAGCGCTGAAGCGTGCCAGTTCGTCCTGGGCCTTCGAGTACCGGACGCCACCACCCGAAATCAGCAGGGGACGCTCGGCCTTGGCGATGATTTGGGCAGCATCCCGATATTCGTCCTCCACAGCCGGGCGACGACGAATGTGCCACACCCGCGGCGTAAAGAAGGATTCCGGGAAGTCGAATTCCGCTCCCTGAATATCCTGCGGCAGACACACCACAACGGCGCCGGTTTCCACGGGATCGGTGAGGACACGCATGGCCTCAGGAAGGGTGGACAGCAGCTGGGCCGGATGAGTGATCCGGTCGAAGTAGCGGCTGACCGGACGGAAGCAGTCGTTGGCGGAGACGTCCCGCTCTACCGGATGTTCGATCTGCTGCAAAACAGGATCACCAAAACGGTTGTTGATGATGTCAGCAGGGAACAGAAGCACGGGGAGCCGGTTGGTAGTTGCCGTGGCGGCACCGGAAACCATGTTGGTGGACCCGGGCCCTGCGGAAGCCGTGCAAGCAAGGGTTGCTGCGCGGTTGGAAGCCTTTGCAAAACCGATGGCGGCATGGACCATGGATTGTTCGTTCTTGCCCTGGTAGTGAGGAAAGTCCACGCCGTACTCGTCGATTCCCTGCGCCAAGCCAACTGAGTTGCCGTGGCCAAAGATGCCGTACATTCCGGGAACGAGGCGCCGACGTTCACCGTCCAATTCGCTGTATTGGACCTGAAGGTATTCAACGATTGCTTGTGCGACAGTGCGACGGCGGACGGCCCTATTGTCGACCACGGTGCCGATGTCAGCAGCGGCTGTGCTAGTCATGCGATCTCCTAAATTCGAAGGTGCGTCGGCATTTGCAAACCGATTCGCCCGAACTTCAGGTTTTCACTGTGGTGAAGCGCTGGTGTGTCCCACTTTGATACGCGGCCGGGATCTTCAGCGGAAAACAGCAGAGGTCAGAAAAAAGCAGCCGACGGCGGCACGTAAGTACCGTCGTCGGCTGCTGTTTCTTGTTGTCTCTTTAGTCGAAGCGGAAGGGCTCCTGCGGCCCCACAGATGGCAGCGGCCGTGGCCGCTCGCAGGTGCTTTCAATCTCAATGTGGCGGCTCTGCTCCGAGGAAGCCTCGAAAGCGAGGAGGACTTCGAGCACGTGGTACGCGAAGGCGCCTCCTGTGCGAGGTTCCAGACCCTTGCGGATGGCATAGCCGAATTCAGCCAAGCCGATGCCGCGATAGGCGTCATCCCGGTGGGTGATGGGCGTTTCCCGCCAGTCGCCTCCACCCGGAGGAGTCATGTCCAGAGCCAGGTCACCGGGTTCGCCACGGCGAAGCACGGGCGCGCCGGAGAAGTGGTCCGGGTTCGGTGCAGCCAGGGAGCCACCTGTTCCGTAGATCTCCAAGTGCGGCAGATTGTGGTTCCAAATGTCCCAACTGACAATGACGGTGGCGGTCGCACCGGACTCGAAGTCGAGAGTGCCGGTGACATGCGTTGGGGTTTTGACGTGAATGACTTCGCCCTCTTTGCCCGGACGCGGCCGGGTCTCAGATGACCGCGGCGTGGTCGCAGAAACCCGCTTAACCGGACCGAAGAAGTTCACCAGGTTGGTGATCAGGTAGGGCCCAATGTCCAGCATCGGGCCGGCACCGGGGCTGTAGAAGGGGTCGACGTTCGGGTGCCAGTGCTCGTAGCCGCGGCATGCGAAGGACGCGAAGGCGGCCAGTGGCTCACCGATCCAGCCGTCATCTATGAGCTTTCGGCTGGTCTGCATGCCTGAACCCAGGAAAGTGGTTGGCGCCGAACCCACTCTCACCCCGGCCTCGCGGGCTGCGTCCAGGATCTGGCGTGCTTCCTCCAAGGAGGTGGCAAACGGCTTTTCCGAGAGAACGTGCTTGCCTGCGGCGATGGCTTGGAGGGTTACCGGTGCGTGGAGCTTCGGGGGCGTGAGATTGAGGACCAACTCAACCTCGTCATCGGCGAGCAGTTCGTCCGGCGTGAGGGCCTTGGGAACCGAGTATTCTGCTGCCCGGGCTTTAACAGCCTGTGCGTTGACGTCGGCGAGCGCCACGACCTTTACGTCCGGGTGGACGCCGATCTTGTCCAAGTATTGGTTGAGAACGTTTCCGACGCCGATGATGCCGACTCGAATGGGTTCCATGTGTATCTCCGTCAGTAGTTAGTGAAACCGTCCGGGGCGAGGACTATACCTCGCCCCGGAATGAGTTGCTATGGCTGATACGTCTAGCCGACCAGACGCGCTTGGCGGGTCTTTGCCGTGGCTGCTTCGTCAATGGCGCCGTTGGTGATGACCACGCCGTATTGTGCAGCTGCCGCTTCCAGGGAAACCCGTGATTCGCGGTAGTCGTCAAGGACCGCCAGGACGTCGCGTTCCAGCGGATCACCGTACCCACCACCACCTGGGGTGATGGATACGACCTTTTCACCGGACTGGAGGTCGTATCGACCCACCACGGGGATCTCACGGCGTTCTCCGGTCTTGAGGTCTTCAACCCAGGCTGACGGCTCCGATCCGTCGTAACCGCCCCGGACGCCCTTCGGCGGATTGATCTTGCCCTCAATGCCGTACGTAAGAGTGACGCTTTCCCCACGGGGTTCCATTGTCACCCGGGTCGCGAGACCTCCTCGCTGCCTGCCGGCTCCCCCAGTGTCAGCCACCAGAGTGCGTTCGTGAACCAGGATGGGGTAGCGCTGCTCGTCTACCTCGACGCTGTCGTGGTAGAGGAGTGCGCCACAAACAGGACGCTGGTAAGTAGGCCAACCGTCAACGTAAGGTGTGGCCGGTCCGCCGACGCCGCCTACCAGAATCTGGTTGACGTAGGCGTTGCCGTTGCGTTCGTCGATTCCGGAAATGACCGACTTTGCGGGTGCCTGCCCGGCAGCCCCCTCGGCAGTGCCGTAGCCGTCGTCGATTTGGGAGAAGGCGGCCTGGACAATGTTTACCACCCGGTCGGCGAGGTTGGTGGTACCCGACGAGCAGGAGTACGGGTGCTTGGGGACTCCAACGGCGCAGCCGTCACGCAGCAGCACTTCCACCCGGCGGAAGGTCCCCGCGTTACTCGGGAGGTTCTCCGGGATGCCGGACAGAATACCTGCCAGTGCAGCGCCAGTGGCCGTGGCCTTCGTGAGGTTCAGGCCGTTGGGGAGGTTGTCCGGGTTGTCGCGCAGGTCAATGACGATCTTGCCCTGCTTGGGTTTCACCTCAAGGGTTGCCTGCAGGTGGACACCGTCCGGGCCGGTGCCGGGGAAGGGATCGTGGACCGATGAGCCGTGGAGGACGTACTCGGGGAGTGTTTCGATCGCACTGGCGGTGAGGCGTTCGGAGTAGTCGAACCAGGCGTCCACGAAGTCCACAAGGTCTTCCACTCCGAACTTTTCGGCGAGCTCGTGGATGCGGCGTTCGGCGATGCGCGATGCACCGACTGAGGCGAGGTAGTCTCCGTACCACTGGTCGGGTACGCGGATGCGGGACCGGCACATGCGAATGATGTCGTCGATGTCCGTGTAGTCCCGCTGAACCCGGACACACGGGAAGATGAGGGCACCTTCTTCATACACGTCCCGGGCTGTCGCGAAGAAGGTTGTGGGCAGCGAGTTGCCGCAGTCGGCTTGGTGGGCCTTGGTGACGGCGGTGAAGAGGTGGCGTCCCTTGATGAAGACGGGCACCAGGATCACGTGGTCGGCAGCGTGGGAGTTGCCCATGTAAGGGTCGTTGTGGAGGAACGCGTCACCTTCCCGGATGTCGTCATGCAGTTCCACCATGTCTTCGCCGAGCGGGCCGGCCCCGAACACATGTACTGGGACACCCTCTGCTGCTGCCAGCAACTGGTTGTCTGCTGTTAACACGGCGCAGGAGAAATCGCGGGCCGTGTTGATGACAGAGGAGCGGGCAGAACGCAACAGACCACTGGTCATTTCGCGGACAATGCCGTCAAATGCGTTGGCGAGTACCGAGAGCTTTACGGGATCAAATTCGCGCGTCACTTCTTACGCCTCCTTACGGGTGAGGTAGATGTTGGATCGTTCGTCGAGCGTGGCGTTCCACTCAGGTGGCACCACGATGGTGGTTGTGGGTTGGTCGATGACGGCAGGACCTTCGATCTTGTCCCGCGGTGCAAGGGTGACGCCGCGATAGCGCTGGGTGCTGAAGCTCGCGCCGCCGAACACGATGGAGTCGGTACGGTGGACTTCGGTTTCACGACTGACCTCGGCTTGATCCTTGGTATGCTCTGGCCGCGGGATTTCCACGCGGACGCCCCAAGTGATGATCTCCACTCGGCTATCCGGATCGTGGGTACCGTTGCGACGGTCGTGCTCTTCGTGGAAGGCGCGCTCAATAATTCCGGCAGCGTCGCCCCCGGTGTCCGGCGCAGCGTCCAGGTAAACGCGCAAGTCCCATGCCTGGCCCGGGTAGCGGGCATCGACGAAGTAGGTGACGTTGGGTGCGTCGCCCACGCCGTCGAACCGCTTCACGAAGACCCCGGCCTTGGCCGTCAGGTCCTCAACAGCCCGGGAGGCGGACCCGGCGTCGAAACTACGGGTGTCGTTGTGCAGTGGTGAGAGGAATTCCGTAGCGATCGGAGCACGATGGGCACCGTACGCGGCGAGCACGCCGGCGGTCGCGGGAATCAGGACAGTGTCAGCCTCCAGGAGGACACCGATGGCGGCCGCCACCATGGCACCTGCGCCACCGCCTGCCACAATCAGGGCGCCCCGGGGGTCGACACCCTGTTCCAGTGAAGCCTGGCGGATTGCTGTGGCCATATGGTTGGCGGAGACGTCCAGGATCGCCTGTGCGGCCTGCAAGGTGTCCATGTTCAAGGGGCCAGCGATGCGGGTATCGATGGCACGCACAGCCGCCTCGCGGTCCAGCGTGAACCCACCCTCAAAACCATCAGCGTCAAGGTAGCCCAGTGCGACGCACGCGTCAGTCACGGTGGGCTCCTCGCCACCGCGTCCGTAGGCGGCTGGACCTGGAGTACTGCGGGCGCTCTGGGGACCCACGCGAAGCAGGCCACCGCCGTCGATCCACGCAATGCTGCCGCCACCGGCGCCAATGCTGGAGACGGCCACGGACGACAGGCCGGTCAGGTGCCCCACAAAGGGCTCACCCAGCCATGCTTCCCGGGTATGGCGGACAACGCCCTCTTCAACAAGGGATACGTCGAAGGTGGTCCCGCCCATATCGCAGACCACTACCGTGTCCCGCTCCGGAGCAGCTGCCGCGCCAACAAGCGGTGCCATGGACGGACCGGAGTTAAGCAAAAGTACCGGCCGGTCCAGGACATCCGCGACGTCGAGCACCGCACCTTCGGAGGTAACCACCAGCAGGTCACCACCGAAACCGTACTCCTGGAGGTCGGCCCGCAGCTTGCCCAGGTGGTCTGCCATGAGCGGCTTCAGGGAGGCGTCGATCGAGGCTGCCGAGGAGCGGCGGTATTCGCGGATGGTCGGGTTGGCCTCGTTGGACAGCGTGTAGGGAACACCAGGCAGGATTTCCTGGATGAGCTCCGCGACGCGCTTTTCATGTGCGTCGTTGATGATCGACCAGAGGAAGGAAACGGCCACTGCTTCGATTCCCTTTTCCTTGAAGGATTCCAGAACCTCACGCACTTGCTCTTCATCCAGCGGCACCAGGAGATCGCCCTCAGCAGAAATGCGTTCGGTGATCTCAAAGGTCAGGTGACGCGGGATGTACGGCGGCGGGTAGGCAGCCTTGGAGTCAAAGGCATCCCGGCGGCCGCCTTCACGCAGCAGCAGGGTGTCGGCGAACCCGTCCGTGGTCAACAGGGCCGTCTTGGCAACTTTGCCCGTCAGAACTGCGTTGGTGGCGTGCGTCGTGCCATAGACAATCACATCCGCGTTGCGCAGGACGTCATCCCCGCTCCAGCCAACCGATTCGGCCGCCCGGCGAACAGAGGCTTCGAAGCCGGTGAAAACGCGGTCATAGGTGGTCAATGCCTTACCAACGGCCATGTCGCCTGTGTTCGATCCGACCACCACGTCCGTGAACGTGCCACCGGTATCGACGGCGATGCGGTACCTCGCTTCACCTGATTGTGTCTGTACTTCACTCATGGGTTTCTAACTTTCGTAGAGTTGGAGGGGTTATAGCTGGGGCTTGCCGACGCGGTTACGGAGCAGCCCTACTTTTTCGATCTCGATTTCCACCGTGTCCCCCGGCTCAAGCCAAACGGGAGGATTCCGCTTTGCACCAATGCCTTGCGGAGTACCGGTGGCAATGACGTCTCCCGGTTCAAGGGTGAGGAAGCTCGACAGATAGGAGACGACGCGGGCGATGGAGAAGATCTGGTATCGCGTGTTGGAACGCTGCACTTCGATGCCGTTCACCCGTGTAGCGATGTCCAGTTCCTGCGGGTCTCCTACTTCGTCCAGCGTCACCAGTGCCGGGCCCCAAGGGGTTGAGCCGTCAACGGCTTTGCCGGCCAGCCACTGCGTCCCGCGGTACTGGAGGTCGCGTGCTGTGACATCATTCAGTGGAGCAAGGCCTGCAACGTAATCAAGTGCTTCCTCTTCAGGGACCACACTTGCCCGCCGGCCAATGACAACGGCAACTTCTCCTTCGAAGTCGAGATTGCCGCTGACCTGGGCCCCTCCGATTTCGTCCTCTGGACCCACCATGGTGGAGGCGAATTTTGCGAACACGTCCGGATATTCCGGGAAGGCCCGGCCGGTTTCCGCCACATGGTCCTTGTAATTGAGACCGATGCAGAGCACCTTGGCTGGATCCGTGACCGGGGTGCTCAACCGAACCCCCGTCACCGCGCCCACCCGGGCCACCGGGTCTTGGGCGGCGAGACTGCTGATCCCGGCCGAGATCGCAGGAACAAGGTCGCCGTAGAGCTCCAGGAACTCACGGACCGAAGTAGTCGCACCGTGGACTGCCTCAGTTGAGCCCTGGAGGAGCAGTTCCAGATCAAAGACAGCATCGTCGATCAGCACTCCCCCACGGACGCCTGACTCATGGTGGTACGAGACAATCTTCATGGCTACTTCCCGCCTTCCATGCCCGGGGTCCGTCCCGCAACGGCGAGCACGGCCTCGACCAGGCGCTCTGCGATGTCCCCCGCGACCTTCTCGTCCATGGGGGTGGACAAGGACAAGAGGTTGGCAGGCGAACCGAGCAATCCCCGCTCGTAGGAAGCCCACCAGAGCTCGTGCTGGGTCTTTTCGTCAACCTTCTCCGCGCCAGCTGGAACCGCGCGGAGCAGCGAACCTCGGCCTCGGACTTCCCAACCGGCGTCGGCGATCTTCAGGTTCACAGCGTCGCGGGTGGTGTCACCGAGGTGGTTCAGCCTCTTCACTTCCTCTTGAGTGAAGAGGCGCAAGGCGACTGCTCCCGCAGCCATGCTTACCGGATTTCCGGAGAAAGTTCCGCCGTGGGGCAGACTGCCCGGATGGGTCGGGTCGACCTCTGCCATAAGCTCAGCCCGTCCGGCCACAGCGCCGACGGGGAAACCGCCGCCGATCAACTTGCCGGTGGTCAGCAAGTCGGGTGAAACGCCGTATTCACCGCTGAAGCCCTTGAATCCGAGGCGCAGGCTGATGACTTCGTCAATGATCAGCACAATCCCGTACCGCGTCGCAAGCTCACGGGCAGTGCGTACAAAGTCCTCGGAGATCCTGAGAAGACCTGCCCTGTTGGGCAGCAGGTCCAAGATGATCGCGGCGTAGGAATCCGGTGCGGCTTCAACTTCCTGGCGCAGGATGTCGACGTCGTTGAGCGGCACCGCGGTGACGTCCTTGATCACGCCGCGCGTGACTCCGCGCTGATATGCCGGCCCGCCAGGAACCAAGGCCACCTCGGACGTACCGTGGTAGCCGCCCTTGGTGACGATGACCCGTTCGCGCCCTGTGCTTGCCCTGGCGATGCGGATGGCGGACATCACGGCTTCGGTGCCGGAGTTGGCAAATCGTACCTGGTCAAGATCAGGCAGCCGGGACAACAAGAGATCTGCCAGTTCCCACTCGTAGAGGTTGGGAATTCCCCAGCTGGCGCCGGCGCTGAGCGCCTTCGTAGCGGCCTCGGTGATCTCGGGGCGCGCGTTGCCATGGATGAGCGACGTGAAATTGTTATTCGCGTCGATGAGTTCCCGGCCACGGTCATCCCAGACGCGGTACCCCTCCCCTCGGATGGCGTACGGGCTCGGAGCTCCCGTGTAATACGTTGAACGGCCGTAGCCGCCAGGCAGCAGAGGGAAGCCGCGGGGTCCCCTGCGCAAATGTGGATCCTCCGCGGGCTGGCGCTCCGCGACCTTTTCCAGGTGGTTATTTGTTCCCAATTGGTTTTTCTCCAGTCTTTTCAGTTCACGAGGTCGATGAGCGGTTGCCCGGTCAGGGCCAGGCGAACCCGTTCCACGGCTCCGTCCTGCAAGGCCCCGGTGGAGCGGTTGGAACGCCACGCAATGTGCGGAGTCAGGATGGTGTTCGGGGCTGAGCGGAGAGGGTGCCCGTCACGCAGGGGCTCCTCTGCAAAGGTGTCGATGCCTGCACCGGCAATGTGACCCGAGGCGAGGGCTTCGGCAAGAGCCGATTCATCGATGAGTCCGCCGCGGGAAACGTTGACCACCACTGCCCCCTTGCGCATTCGTGCCAGAGCACCCCCGGAAACGAGGTTTGCCGTGTCTGTGGTCAGCGGCAGATGCAGCGAAACGACGTCGGAGTTTTCGAGAATGTCCTCGAGTCCGGTCAGCTCTACAAAGCTGTCCGTCACGAACGGATCGTAGGCCCTTACCCGGGCGCCAACAGCTTGGTACATCCTGGCCACGTGCTGGCCAATGCGCCCCATTCCGAGGACGCCGACTTCGAGCTCGGACAGTACCGGCGTGTCGTAGCCAATGGTTCCGGCCCAGCCGAGATCCCGGATCGATGCATCTCCTGCGGGCAGCCTGCGGGCCAATGCCAAGCCCATGGCGAAAGCGTGCGAAGCCACTTCCTCCGAAGCTGTCCCCGGGACAATCGACACCGGGATGTCTGCCGCCGTAGCTGCGGCGACATCGATGTTGTCATAGCCGATTCCATAGCGGATGACAGCCTTGCACTTGGACATCACAGGGAAGTCCGCAGCGGTGAGTTTCGCGTAAGGAGTGATCATCACAATGTCGGCTTCGGGAAGTCCTTCACGGAAGGCTTCGACATCGGCAGCCGGGTTTAGCGTGTAACCGAACTCCTCCGCGAGCGCGTGCTCGCGGTCCAGGTTCGGAAAGTGGTGGGGGGCCACAAGAATGGTTCCCTGGGCATCGCGGGTCATAGTCGCCGTCCTGTTCGTTTTGTACCCTCTTCATCTGCCAAGCACCCCTTGGAAGGTGCCGGTGTCCGGGTGAATTCAAGTAGAACGCGATATGCCCAGGCCCATCCGTACCAAATCGAGACACGTGGGTGGGATACTGTCCCACCCATCCGCCTGCAGGGATCGATGGAGACACAAGGCAGCCGGCCACACGCGGTGGCCGGCTGCTTTTAACCGGTTTCAAAGTTAGAGGTCGAACCCTCGGCTGCGGAAATAGTCCATGCGACGGTAAAGGGTGGAACGGCCAATCTGCAAGGTCTCCGCCGCCAGGCTTCGGTTACCGGCGGCTTCCTGGAGAGCGGTCCGGAGTTCGCTGAGTTCGGCGTCCTCCAGACGGGACAACCGCCCCTTGGTGAAGACCCTCTGGAAGCCCTGCGGGAGGTCGTCCACGGTTACTTCTGCACCACCGGCCCGTTCAACAGCATTGGACACCACTGCGCGTAGCTGGTCGATGTTTCTGGGCCAGTCTGCGTGCGTCAACGTTGTGAGAAGCCGGCGGGACAACCTGCGATCCCCCATCTCTTCAGCGATCGCGTTCGCAAGTTGCGGAATGTCTTCCCTCCTGTTGCGCAAGGGCTCAACTGAGATCTCGAGGACATTGAAGGCTTCAGAGAGAATCAGGGTGGCGTCGGTCGGGTGCGTGATAGTGAATGCGAGTTTGGTGGTGGCGTTGCCCCGCAGGTTCCGGGCGAGTTCAGTGGCTTCGCTTTGTGAAAGTTCGTCGGCATGTTCAACGATCAGCGTGGATGGCAGTTCCGTGGATACACGATGGATGACATCCCTGAGCTGTGGATTCCGGAGCGCGCCACCCCTGGCATCAACCACCATCTGCTCGCCACGCATGGCGGCAATGGCGCCAGCAAGCCTCCGCTTCCCGCTACCCAGCTCGCCGATGACAACAACCGAACGATCCTGTTCTACAGCCTTTCGAGCCAGGTTCAAGGTGCGTTTGAATCCCATACTCGTCCCGTCAAGATGCTTTAGGAGACGGCCCGCCGTGTCCGGCAGGGAATTCTGCGGGTTGACCTGGCTACTTCCCGGCTCGGCAGTGCGCTCCTTGGCGGGCGAATGGGGCCGGACAACCACGATCGCCCCGACATTAGCCGCAGACAATGTGACTGGTGATACTTCCAAGGTGGAGAGCCCAGGCCCTTGGAGCGACACCTCGCAATTCAGCTCGCGGCCTGAGGACATCACCGCTTTCGCGTACCCAGAGATGACGGAGACGTCGCCGTCCTCCAACGTAGCCGTTGCGGAAGCATTGAGGAGGGAGTTCTTGCCGTCAAGCGCAATCACGGCACGGTTTCCCCTGCGGCGGGAGACCCTCAAGTACTCGCTGAGCAGCGCCCGTTCCTTGGACGACGTCCGGACCTCAATGTCGCGCTCAATCCTGGAAGCCACCCCCTCGAGCATCAACAAAGTGGACGACGGCTCCAGCGTGGAGACCCTGTTGGCAGGCAGAGTGAGCCCGATGACAGCCCGAACCCTGTTGTGGAACGGGTCCCGGACCAGGGAAGCAAAGCACCAGTTACCCCGCATGTCCTCGCGGAAGTGCTCCTCCGGCGCGAGCCAGACACCGCGTCCTTCTTCCAGTGCCAGACCTTCACCGTTGCTCCCGCAGCTTTCCTCCAGCAGTGAATATCCGGCAGGGAAGCCGTCATCCCGCAGGAAGTCCGCTTTGACCAGTACACCGTTAGGCGCTGTCAGGTTGACGTAGCCGCCAAGGTCGGCGGCAACCTCGTCCAGTTTCTGGAGGTGTGGACCGGCCGCCTGGATGGTGTATTCGTCCACGCGGCCCTCGTCAAAGAATCCCCGGTCCACCACGGCATCGACACCCGCAGCCCGACTTCTGTACCAGGAGCGCGCCACGATGGGACGAACACCGGTGAGGTCGGCGTGGGGTTGCATGAGGAAGAGTTCACGTAGCCGGTTTATTTGGCGCATCGACTCTTGCGGCAGCCAGGGGGAAAGTACTTCGGCAGAGGCCATGGCATTAGTTCTTTCTGGTGGAGCCCGGAATTCAAGAGACGGCGGTAGTAGTACCACCGCGGCGGGAGGGAAGCCATCTACTTACCCAGCCTTGGCCCTTAGGTCGAAAGGCTTGCTGCGCGTGCCAGCTTTCGTTGTGAGCTGCATCGTCTTCCAGCGCCTTGGCGCTGATATATGCGGCAACCATGCCCGAAAGCCCACTGCCAAAGATCATGCTGCTTCCTCTGGCCCCCCGGTTCGAATCGTCGCCTGACATGATTCGTTCCTTCCCGCTATTGACTCATGACGGCGGAGCCAGCAGGTGCTGCTTTGCGCCTCTTTCAGGATAGCTAACTAATGGTCGTTAGCCAAGAGTCTTCATGAAATTCGCTTCATGTTTGGATGCCGAGGGTGCGTCCGTCAGTCAGGCTGCCGGCATCACAACTGCTAGGGTCAAATCATGAGCAGCACGTCCTACAAAGCCGCCCGCGACGCCTTCGCCCACCGCTTGGAGGAGTGGGACTGGGCGGGTCAGGGAGCTTCTCGGCGACACATACTCGAGGCTTTCTTGCAACTCGCCATCGCCAACGGGTTCAACTCCGTATCCATGCGGACCATCGCCAACGCCGTCAACATCAAACCGCCGAGCCTCTACTCGCATTTTCCAGGCGGCAGGGACGAAATCGTGGCGGAATCACTACGCTGGCACTTTCACCGGTTTGGCGTGGCACTTCTAGAGGCCGTTGACCAAGCGGAATCGGCAGGGGCGTTCTGGGACGCCATGGTCAGGCTGCACTTCACTCGACAGGTGACGCTTCCGGAAAGCAACCTGTGGGACCTATTGGTGGCCACCGACAGGATGGCAACAATCCTTCCGGCGGACTTGCGCGCCCAGGTGGATGATTGGGTTTCGCTCCACGAAAACATGTACGTAGCCGCCGCCGTTGATATGGGATTTAAGCAACCTGAAGAACGCGTAAGAGTGGTGATGACCCTTCTGGAAGGTGCCACACGGTGGGCATCTACAGACGCTGACGACGAAGAACTCACGGCTCTTACCGACCGCGCCATCGCGCTATCCAGAACTATTTTGGAGATGGATTTCTAGAAGCGGGACCCAAAAAGGGATGCCTCCGGGGCTTTAGGCATAGCCCTGGTGGCAATTCGGAGAGACCCAGGTTCATCCCAATATCGGTCCGACTCCGCGAAGATAATTTCCAACCCATGCCGCTAACCGGACTTAAGAAGGCTCCCCTTTGAGTTCCTATTAAAAAACTTTGAGTTCCTATTAAAAAAGGGGGCAGCGCGTCCTCGCAGCCCCGCCCCCGACATAGGTACCGTCAGCGGCGAACCGAGCGCTCCGGAAGCAACCGGTTCAACCGCTGGGTCCTGGGCGGATCCGCCACATACTCTTTCGCGGGTTCGCCAAGTTTGACCCTCCAAGAAGCAGCCGAAGCCCTGAGCGTCTGGCCCACCACACTGTCCCGTCTGGAACGAGGACTGTCCCACCCTGCGACGTCCACCACCGCTACGAAACCTGGCTCAACTCCCAATCCACCGCGCACGCGCAGACGCCCTATCCACCGGTGAACCGGGTGCTTCCAACCTGACCGTGGACACCGAGGCTCCGGGGTCAAGGGCGGCCCCAGGCCGTCGCGCAGCGATCGCGGCAGCGACCCTTGAAGCCGGAGTGGAGGCCACAGTAGCCTAACGGCGCCTGGTCCAGCGACCATTGACAAGAATAGGAGCATCAATGTCCACACTGCTCATTTACCTCCGCCTACCCCTGACCTAGTAGCAGGGACACAGCAACTTCGTATGTTTTGCGTCAAACGAAGCCGCCCCCTCTGTCGCGCTGAGCACGGCCCGACGCGACGAGCTGGCGCCCCTTAGCGTTTCGACTATGAGACGCCACCGGTCAACCGCCGGAAATCAGGCTTCCAGCGTCACCGTCGTGGCACCGGTCACGCGCCCAGCCTGGAGTTCCAGCAGTTCGGCCCGGAGTGAGGTGTCCAGAGCCGCATCCAGAACCGTTAGTGCCAGGACGGTGGCGCCGTCGAGGATGGCTTCGTCCGCCTCCGGTGAGATGGCGGCGGCGGTGAAGTCCGGGTGGTGCGGCACCGCGGTGCTGTTGCGGACCACCACCATGCCGTGCACGGACGGGACTACCTGGGAAACGTTGCCCATGTCGGAGGAACCACCCCCGAAGATGGGCGTCGTGTCCACGGGCCTTCCGACGGCTTCCATGTTGGCGTCCCATGCCTTGCCCAGCCCGGCGTGGGTGTCGATGGGAGCGTAAGGGTGTTCGGTCTGCCGGTGCGTCCATGTGCAGCCGGTGGCGATGGCTGCACCTTCGAAGCACGCGAGGACGCGCCGCTTGAGGTCCCGCCACACATCAACGTCTCCGGCGCGGACTTCCACCTGAACGGTGGAGTCGCCGGCGATGACGTTGGTGGCACCGCCGCCGTGCGAGATGAAGGCGTTGGTGTTTGCGTTCTCCGGCAGGTGCTGCCGCAGGACGGCCATGTTCATCAGCGCCAGACTCGCCGCCGCGCCAGCGTTGATGGCCTTGTCCGGGGCGCCTGCTGCGTGGGCTTCGCTGCCTTTGAATTGCACTTCGAAGCGCTCGACGGCGGCCATGCCGATGGCCGCCGCGCTCCGCTCAGTGCCCGTCATGCCATGCACCATGAGGGAGAACGCTGCGTCCTCCCACGCTCCGGCCTGAAGCAGCGAGACTTTTCCGCCGCCGTGTTCCTCCGCGGGAGTGCCGAGGAGTTTGATCCGCAGTCCGGCGGCGTCGGCCACGGGCTTAAGGGCCAGCGCAGCGCCGACGCCGGCTGCGGCGATCATGTTGTGCCCGCACGCATGGCCGACTTCGGGGAGGGCATCGTATTCGGCACAGATGACCACGGTCAGTTCGCCGGTCCCGTAGACGGCCTCGATCGCCGTCGGAACATCATAGGCGCGTTCGGTCACCTCGAAGCCGCCGTCGCGGAGGACAGCGGCCACGGCCGCTGCTGAGTCGTGTTCCTCCCAGGAGATCTCTGCCAGTGCATGGACCTTGTGGCTAAGTTCAAGGATGGAAGGCCCGACGGCGGCAGCGGACTCGCGTACGGTGTCGCGCAAGGTGTCTTGGGAGGTGGTGTCGATGGAAACGGTCATTGTTGATCCTTCGTGTCGAGGTGAATTAGTTGGCAGGTTCGAGGACGTCGTCGACATTCGATGACGATGTGGTTGATTCGACCGGTGTGGTCTGGGCTTGGCGGATGAAGAGCACGGCCACTGCGAAGAGGACGCAGACTCCGGCGCAGATCCACCAGACGGCGTGGAAGGACAGCTCGGTGGCCGCCCGCGTTCCGGCGGCGGTTGGAGTGGTGAGCGCTGCCATCAGAAGCGCGAAAAGTGCTCCGGCGACTCCTCCGGCGGCGGTGCGGGCTGTGTTGTATAGCCCCGAGGCGATACCTACTGAATCGGTTGCTGCGCGCTGGACCACCAAAGTGGGGAGCGTGCCGCTGACCAACCCGGAGCCGAGCCCGGCCATGACGAGCCATACCGCGAAGGTCACCAGGGTACCTGGTGCAAGGATCATCAGGACGTACGCGATGGCGCTGAGCCCTCCTCCAAGAGCGACACTCCGTGGGCCGCCGATCAGCCGGGATGCCCGGTCGCTGAATGAGGCACCCAGGAAGGCTGCAAGCGCCATGATGCTGAGCATTGTTCCCGCGGCAGAGGCTGCAGCGCCGAAGCCGAATCCCAGCGTGGCCGGATCGGAGCGCAGGTAGACGGAGATGGGTGCTTGCGCGCCGAACAGTTGCGCGCCGTAAAGGAAGGCGACGACAATCGGGAGACCAATGCCGCCACGAAGGAGCATGGTGAGGTCCACCAGGGGGTGTTCCGTCCTGCGGGCTGAAACCACCCAGCCGGCCAGGAGGGCAATGCCGACCGACATCGCGAGGGCCGTGGTCAGCGGCGGCCATGTTGAGAGATTTGAAGCGCCTCCCAGGAGAGCAGCCAAGCCACCGCCAAGCAGTGCAGCACCGAGATAATCCACCCGGCCTTTGCTCCGCAGCGGGCTTTCCTTGACGAAGAACGCGATGCCGGGGACGCACAGGGCCATGAAGATCGCTGGCATCAACAGAGTGATGGACAGGCTCTCAGTCGCGTCGAGGACAAATCCGGCCAGGAAACCGCCGATCGTTGCGCCGAGGGTCAACGCCGCCACGAGCCTGCCGATGCTTCGCCCGGAGCGTTCAGAATCGCGTTGATGGACGATGGCGAATTCCAAGGGGAGGAAAACGGCCAGCGGGGCTTGGATAGCACGTCCCAGAAGGAACAGTTCGTAGTTTGGGGCGAAGGCAACCAAGACGGAAGCCGCGGCAACGATAGCCGTGGAGATCATGAGTATCCGCTTGTGGCCGTGGATGTCACCCAGCTTGGACAGCAAAGGGACCACCAACACTGTCGCCAACAAGTAGGCGGCGCTGATCCAATTCAGCGATGCTGCCGAGACTCCATGGTGTTCACCAATGGAAGAGAACAGAGGATTCAGCCAGCCCTGAAGTATGCCACTGCCAAGCTCCATGACCACCAGGAAACCGACGGCTCCTGCCGCCGTGGTGGATTTCTGCGCCGTTGTACGCATGTGCGCTCCGATGTGATGAGAAGTGAACGGGATCACAACATCATGGAAGTGCCGTGTTTCCAATTGATGAAATTGCAGCTTTCCGTGGATAATCTGTTGTCTATGCCGGAAAACATGCTTGATCCCCTCGAAGAGCGTCTCATCCATGCTCTTCAGATCGAAGGTCGGGCGCCGTGGAGTGAACTGGCCCCCATGATCGGAGTCGACGCCGTAACCCTCGCCAGGCGCTGGGACTCCCTGAGGGAACGCGGGCTCGCATGGGTCACCGGTATCTTCCCCGACGGAGCATCGGCACTGGTGGACATCACGTGCAAACCCCAGCAAACGGGCGAAGTGGCCCGCCAACTGGCACAGATCCCGGAAGTGATGACCCTCGACCACACCTCCGGCGGACGGGATCTATTGGCCACGGTCCTCGCCGACACCCCGCTCTCCATCTGGGACACAGTCACCAACCGCATCGGCGGCTTGGAAGGCGTCAGGAACACCCAGACGCATCTCGTTACCGAAGTAGTCATGGAGGCCTCCGATTGGAGGCTCCGCGCCCTCACAACGCAGGAGGCAGCCAGGGTCCCCCGCCCTCGCCCACCACGGGCAAGGGCGCCGCGGACCGTGCACCCTGACGTCGAAGCAGCGCTCCGCCATTGCCTGGCCGAAGATGGCCGGCGCCCCGTCAGCCGGATTGCCGCAGAACATGGACTAAGCGAACAGCGCGTCGCGGATGGGCTGGCCCGCATGCGCGCCGATGGCATGCTGCGGATACGCACGGACGTCGCACGCACGGTCACGGGTTGGCCTGTCTACGCCTGGTACTTCATGCGGACCGCCGCCAAGCACGTTCAGCAGATGAAAGGACTCATGGCTAAGATTCCTGAAGCCCGAACGGCTCTGGCCGTCGCGAGCCAGTACAACTTGGTGGTGGCCGTCTGGCTGAAGGAAATGTCCGATGTCATGCGCTTCGAGGCTGCCATGGAAGCTGCTGTGCCGAGCGCCCGCATCGTTGACCGCAGCGTAGTGTTCAGGATGAGCAAGCACCTCGGCCGGCTCATCGATGAACAAGGGGCCGCGACGCTGGGATTCGTCCACCCGTCCTCGGAAAGTAGCTGAGGCCTCAGTTCTGAGGTTAAGTGGTCCTAAACCCTGGGAGGTCCCGTGCTCGAAATCCGACGCCTGCAAATACTCAAGACCCTTGAGGTTGAGGGAACCATGACGGCCGTTGCCGCCAAGCTCCATATGACAACGTCGGCGGTCAGCCAGCAGTTGGCCGTGCTGGAACGGGAGGCCGGGATGGCGCTCCTGATCCGCGCCGGCCGGAAAGTGCGGCTGACGGAAGCTGGAGTCATGCTGGTGAAGCATTTTGGCCGGATAGCTGCGGAAGTTGAGGCAGCCGAGGCGAACTTGAAGAAGCTTCAGACAGATGTCCGCGGACACCTCGCCATCAGCGCTTTCCCCAGCTTTTGCAGCACGGTGCTGCCCGCCGCCGTCATGTCCCTTCAGGCCAGCTACCCGCGACTCGACGTCACCGTGTCCGACCTTGAGCCGTTCGAGAGTGTGGCCCAGTTGAGAGAAGGGCACATCGATGTCGCAGTGGTGGACGACCTGCACGACATCCAGGATGAGGGGCTCGTCAAGACTGTGCTGGCCCGCGATGAAATTATCCTCTGCCTACCACAGGACCGGGAGGCCCCGGATGCAGCGACGCTGGCCGACTACGCCGATGAACGCTGGATCCTTGACCAGGAAGGCAGCGTTTTTGAGCGATTCGTTCTACGAACCTGCCGTGACGCTGGATTCGAGCCGAACGTCATAGCCCACTGTCGGAACCTGATGGCCACCTTGGGGTTGGTCCGTGGTGGCCTCGGAGTCGCCCTGATGAGTGAACTGAACCTCGGCCGGGAAACGGAAGACCTGGTGGTGCGTCGAGTAGATCCAAGCTGCGGCCGCAACATCATTGTCTTGCACCGGGCGGCCAGCCGGGAATCGCCGGCAGTAGCCGCCGTCGTCGACGAACTGCGGAAAGCGACCGACGCCCGCCCGAAAGCGTGACGCGCGTTGGCGATCAGGCGAACTGTTAAGTTCTGCTTGACGTTCCGTTCAAAAGTTTCCGATAGACGCTGGCCGCATTCCCACCCAAGCTGGTAGAAGATCCCTATCAACCCTGCTTCGGAGGTATTCCATGGCTTTGAGTGCCCTTGACCTTTTTTCGATCGGAATCGGCCCCTCGTCGTCCCACACTGTGGGGCCAATGCGCGCGGCCCGCTCGTTCGTCGAAGACCTTGAAAGGGAAGGAAAGTTCGACGCCGTTGATCGCCTTAATGCCGGACTGTTTGGTTCCTTGGGGGCTACCGGACGCGGGCACGGTTCAGACAAGGCGGTCATTCTGGGATTCATGGGCGAATCGCCGGAAACCGTAGACACACTGACGGCAGACAGCGTTGTTGACGAAGCCACAGAGGCCAGGAAGATACTGCTTGCAGGGCGCCGAATGATCACGTTCAACAGAACCCAGGACGTGGTGCTCCACCTGCGCAAGTCATTGCCGGCGCATCCCAACGGAATGCGGTTCCAAGCCTTCGACAATCAGGGAAGAGTGCTGAGCGAACGCGTCTACTACTCCGTGGGTGGCGGATTCGTCGTTGGCGAGGACGGAGTTGGAAAGTCGTTCCCCGAGGCGGTACAACTCCCCTACCCGTTCTCCAACGCCGAGGAATTACTGGCCCACTGCAAGCGTGAAGGCCTGGCCATCAGCGACATCATGCTCGCCAACGAGGGCGTCTGGCGCAGCGAACACGAGACCCGCGCAAAACTGCTGCACATTTGGCAAACCATGAAAGAGTGCGTGTCACGCGGCTGTAGCCGAACGGAAGAACACCTGCCCGGGAACCTGATGGTCCGCCGTCGTGCGCCGCGGCTGCTGGCGGACCTGCAAGCGAAAGACGACACCAGCGATCCTTTGCGTGCGGTGGACTGGGTGAACCTCTTTGCGCTGGCGGTGAACGAAGAGAACGCCACGGGCGGGCGCGTCGTCACCGCCCCTACCAACGGCGCTGCCGGAATCATTCCAGCGGTATTGCACTACTACATGATGTTCACACCCGGAGCCACCGAAGAATCAGTGATCCGTTTCCTCCTCACCGCAGCTGCCATAGGTGTCCTGTTCAAGCAGAACGCCTCCATCTCCGGCGCCGAAGTGGGTTGCCAAGGGGAGGTCGGTTCTGCGTGTTCCATGGCCGCGGGCGCGCTGTGCGAAATTCTGGGCGGCACACCCCAGCAGGTGGAGAACGCCGCCGAAATCGGGATTGAACACAACCTTGGCCTCACCTGCGACCCCGTTGGTGGCCTGGTCCAGATACCCTGCATCGAACGCAACGCCATGGCCAGCAACAAAGCCATCAACGCTGCACGGATCAGCCTGCGCGGAGACGGCGTCCACCACGTCTCGCTTGACACCGCCATCAAGACGATGCGCGAGACAGGAGCAGACATGAAAAGCAAGTACAAAGAAACGTCCCGCGGAGGCCTCGCTGTTAACGTGATCGCTTGCTGATGCCCGCTGTTGCCTCCCCTCATGGGCGAGCTGGAGGACTTGTCGATGGAGGGGGCTTAATGGAGATACTTGAAAGCGCTCCGGGGGCGGGCACTAAGTAGACAAGCTTTGTCGGGCTGCGCGCCGAAGGTAGGACACCGTTTGGATAACGCTGTACGGAACGTTGCTTTCTGTCCGCACGCAAGAAAAACATCAGATGGCGGCGCTCCTCCTGCCAAGACCTTTCCATCCGATCGAATTCTTCGGCGGAGATGTCCTGGCTATCGAGGAGACTCAGCGTGCGCTTCATGGACCCGATGCATTCTTGCCACCCTGGTGCCTGGTCTAATTCCACCCTGTTTTACGTCTGGATCGAGCAGGTAGATCAGCAGTCCTCCTGCTTTTGGGCCTGAAGCGGGCTCCACCGGTTCCGACAATGCACCGTACCCAAGCTCCATCATGTCGGCGAACACCTTCCCGACCTCAGCCCCAGCAAAGGCAAGATGCGCAGTTCCTGGCTGTGCCTGTGATGGATCGACGGCAGGCGGAGGATCCTCGACCTGGGCAAGTTCCAGCCGGAAAATGCCGTCACCCGTGGTGAGCATCAGGGCTCTGACCTTCACATCGGGACGGCCGTAAAGTTTGCCTACGTAGGGTCCCGACGTCCATGCATCCAATCGGCGTAGCCCGAGCCCATCGGCGTAGAACTGACGTCACGGAACTTCTGGTCGGAGAGTCCCTGCAAGGCGTCCGATTCGACGCTGATGCCGGCGGTGTTGATCAGGAAAATGACGTCCCGTGCCTGGGTAACGGCAGCCGAGATCGAGGGGTCGGTGGCGTCAAGAATGAGGGGGACCACACGTTTCACCTGCAGCAGAATCCAACGTTCCAGTTCAGGGGGTAACGTTCCCGATGCAATCGACTAGAACGGAACAAGTGAATCCCGTAGCGCCCAGACCAGCACGCCAAGCCACGGGCTGTTCACTCTGGGCTGCTCGACCTGTGTTAGTGGGCGGCGAAAGGTTCCAGCTTTCAAAGGTCAACACCTAGGGCTGAGTCAGGGATTTAGCCCGTTCGTGATCTATATCAAATCTTTCCTTGACAGAGCCATCCCGCGGCCCTAAATTTAGTGCAACCGATCTCAGCAACCGATCTCAGTCCAACTTCTGAAAATGCAACCGATCTCAAAGGAGAGACTCGATGAACCAATCGGCTTCTCCCCACCGTCGAAGCCCCGCATTTAGCACGCGTCGCTTGAGCACGGCATGCTCCCACATCAGCACACTCATTCACAGGAGAAATTCATGATCAAAAAGCGATGGGGCTTGGCGCTCGTAACAGCCGTTGTGGCCGGCCTTGCCCTCAGTGGCTGTTCACCCTCAGCTTCGGAACCCAAAGGTCCCGTGACGCTGAACTACTGGGACTTCCTCGATCCCAGCCAGGCTAATCCGCGTTCAAAGGCACTGAAGGAAAACATTGCCAAGTTTGAGGCGGCCAACCCCGACATCAAGATCAACCTCTCCGTCGTTTCGTTGGGCGACATGTTGAACAGACTGCCGCAAGCCGCGGCAGCAGGTCAGGCCCCTGATGTCTTCAAGATGTTCACTCCCGTCGTTCCCCAGATGGCATCTGCCGGCGTCTACTCCCCGCTGCCTGACGCCGCTTCGAAGGTAACTGATTGGCTGCGTCCCACCGACACTCTTGCGGGGCCCGACGGCAAGCCGGTTGCCGTGCCGTACGAATACCGAACCTGTGCCCTGTACTACAACCAAAAGATCCTTAACCAGATCGGCGCGACCGTCCCGACCACATACAACGAGGTTGTTGAAGTTGCCAAGAAGGCTGCTGCCGCTGGCTTTACCGGGTTCGGGACGGGCTTCTCGGACACAGACAACTCGGCCATCATCAGTACCTTCTTTAACTGCTTCATGTCCCAGGTGGATCAGGAAATCTGGAACAAGGATGGTCAAGCTGATTTCGCGACGGCCAAAGGCAACGAGTTTGGTGACTTCCTGGCCAAGCTCAGGGACGCAAAGGCTCTTGGTAGCAACGTCGTTTCTGACACGTACGGCACGGTAGCTGACGGCATGGCGAGCGGCACTGTCGCAATGGCGGTCTTGGGCACAGAACGAGCGGTTTCCTTCGGCTCGCAGAACAAGGACCTCAAATGGACGGCCCTGCCTAAGGCGAGTACCGGCGACACGACAGGTACCACCATTGGGTGGACCTTGGGCATCGGCAACGGCAGTAAAAACACCGAGGCTGCCTGGAAGTTTATTGAGTACATGACCGGGCCGGAAGCCGGTGCACTGATGGCAACCGGCGGTGAGGTACCCACCCGTGCCGCCACCTACCAGCAACCGTTCTTCTCCACTCCAGAGGCGAAGACCGTCAACGACATCGCGGCCTACGTCAAGACCAACAGTGAACCACGCACGTATTCCAACACATGGACCGCGCTTGCCACTGGCCTCTCCCAAGCCGGGCAGAAGCTGACTCTCAACGGCTCATCAGGCAACGACTTTATTCGTTCCGCCCAGGACGCGGCCAACAAGAAGTAGCCGCCCGAAATAGGGGGAGCCTGGGAAATCAGGCTCCCCCTGAAAGGGACAGATAATGTCAACCAAAAGCCCCACCCGCAGCCCACGCAAGACCGCAACGTCTCCCTTAGGCACCCAGACCTTTCGCCGAGTCCGTAGGGATCGAATGGTATGGCTCTACGTCCTCCCGGTTAGCGCCGTCTTCCTCTTTGTATTTGTGGGGCCGCTCATCTACACAGCGTGGACGGCCCTACACGAGACGTCGTATTACCAGATTGGCAAATTCTCGGGTCTGAATTCCTTTGCCCGATTGTTCTCAGACTCCGACCTGCCGAGCCGCATATGGACAACCTTGGTGTTCTCGCTCGGGGCCTTGGTTATCGCTTTGCCGGCGGGGCTGCTATCTGCAATCGTGCTCAACAACCTTCACCGCTTCAAGCGTTCGGTCCGGAGCCTCTTCCTCCTTCCCTGGCTGATGTCTCAGGCCACTGCAGGAACAATCTGGCTCTGGTTCCTCAACCCCAACTATGGTCCGGCTTCAGCGATCACCAAGTCCCTCGGGTTCGGTCCCACTGACGTGTTCTCATCTCCGACCAGTGCGCTGGTTGCAGTAACTCTGATGACAGCCTGGTGGTCCTACCCGCAAGCCATGCTCCTCTTCTTGGGCGCCCTTCAAACGATTCCTGAGGAGCTCCGGGAAAGCCTCAAAATGGACGGCGGCGGCATCTGGCACCAGTTTGTGAATATCACACTGCCCTACTTGCGCAACACCATCGTCTCCGTTGTGGTCGTCCTTCTCATGCTTTATGTGCAGATGGTCACCATCATCCTGGTCACCACAAGAGGAGGCCCCATCGGGTCTACAGAAACCTTGTCCATGCGGGTCTACAACCAGATGTTCGACAAGTTTGATCTCTCCGGAGCATCAGCAACGGCAATCCTGCTTTTCGCTGTCAACATCGTCCTGACCCTCGTCGCCATTCGCTTCCGACGGAAGGAAAGCTTGTGAGCATCACAACCCCGCGCCGCCAGCGGCGCTTGGGCAGTTTCATCCGGGCAGTCCCTGCCTGGGCGTACATCATCCTCTCCGCAGCGGTGGTACTCCCCCCGGTCGCATGGATTGTGTCCACGTCACTCAAGACCGGTTCAGGCACACTGGAATTCCCGCCAAGATGGATACCGGCCCCATTCTCATCCGAGGGCTATGTCGGTCTTCTGACCTCGACCAACATCCGATTCTTCGTAAACTCCCTCATCTATGCCGGCGGCTCTATCGTCCTCGCTCTGGCCATCTGTATCCCTGCAGCATATGTGGCCACGAGGTATCGGAGCCGCCGCATGGAAACTCTGATGACAGGGATTCTGGTCCTGTCCATGGTCCCGGCCATCGTAGTCTTTATCGCGCTGTACTCGATGTTCGTCAAAACCGCATTGATCAACACTTACCCCATGATGATCATCGTCTACACGGCAATCATCTGTGGACAAACCATCCTGTTCTTACGTAATTTCATCGAGAATATTCCTGTGGAGATCGAGGAAGCGGCCGCTATCGATGGATGCTCCCGCATGCAAATCTTGTGGCGCATCATCCTCCCACTCATCCGTCCTGGTATCGCTGCCGTCGCCATCTTCATCTTCGTGTTCGTTTGGAACGACTTCCTTGTCGGCACTGTCCTCGCCACCACAGAAGACATGAAGACCGTGCAGAACGGCATAGTGCGATACATAACCACCGGCTTCGGTAGCTTCTGGGGACTCTTCGCCGCATTCATCGTCGTTGCCTTCATCCCTGTTCTCTCAATCTTCCTGGCATTCCAGCGCTGGTTTGTGGCCGGCATGACCTCCGGTGGTGTCAAGGGGTAAGTCGACGCACCAATCAGCCGCACTCTCCCGCAATACACAAAAAGCAGGCCCTGTGACCGTCACCGACGGCTCACGGGGCCTGCTTTTGCGCAACATTGAGCGGAGCTCTTGCACCCTTAAAGCAGTCGGGGGTGGCAGGGCCGGGCGCGTCATTCAGCCAGCGAGCGACTTACGAGTCCTGGCTTGGGCGCCAGTCTGGCGGCTGAATCAGCTCAACGCGATTTCCGTCAGGATCGAGGAGGTAAACCAACCACCCGCCTGCAATGGGGCCCGAGGTCGGGGCAACGGGTTCGGATACCGCGCTGTAACCAAGCGCTGTCATCCTGGTGTAAACCTGCCGCACGTCAATATCTGTAAAGGCAAGATGAGCCGTGCCCGGTTGCGCCTCTGATGGATCGACTGCTGGCAGTAGCGGCTCAGCATGTGCTAGTTCCAGCCGAAAGGATCCGTCACGGGTAGCGAGAAGCATGGCTCTGACGGTCACGTCAGGACGGCCGTAAAGTTCTCCGATATATGGTCCCGACGTCCAGGCATCCAAACGCGCCAGTCCGAGGCCATCCACATAGAATCGCTCGCTCCGCTCCATATCCGTGACGTGCAGGGCAGTGTGGTGATGTCGCATTAACTGTCTCCTTCGTAGGTCAGGGACCCGTCTCTGATTGCTCAATTGCCTTTCCAGGATGAGAGCAGCCCTATGGCGTTGATGTTGCTCTGGGTGAGTCAAGGGCACACAGGCACGGCCCGCCAATGGACAAGCGCTGTCGGGTGTTTCAGGTTCCTATGCCCAGATGTGCCCCGCCGGCCACATCCAAGGACACTCCCGTGATGTAGCGGTTGTCGGGATCTGAAAGGAACAGGATGGCCCGGGCAACTTCATCGGGTTCGGCGAACCGGCGCATCGGCAGTTCCGCCGCCCTCTTCGCTCGGTTGGCTGCTGCGTCCGGACCAGCATCCCGGGCAAATTGTGCCCACATGGGTGTGTTCACCGGTCCTGGTGCGATCGCGTTCACAGAGATTCCGTTGGGTCCGAGCAGTTCGGCAAAGGACCACATGATGTGGAGGACGGCGAGCTTGCTCGCGTTGTAGGGCAGGTAGTTGAGGCGTGATTCTTTGGCCGCAACTGAGGACAGGACCACGATGGCGCCGGCTGTGCCGGTCTCAAGCATGGATTTTGCGGTCTCCCGGACCATGGTGAAGGTCGCGGTGGCGTTGATCCTCAGGATGGAGTCGAACTCTTCGGTGGTTGTTTCCATGATGTCCGGGGTGGGGCCAAGCACTCCTGCTGCATGGATGAGGACATCAACACGGCCGTGTTGGGCTTGGATGTCCTGTATGACCGTGGCGCATTGTTGTTCTGAGGTGATGTCGAGGGGGTAAAACGCTTCCAAGGACTGGCCCTCCTTGGGGGAACGATCGGCGCCGATGACGATGGCTCCGGCGGCTATGAGTGCGGTGACTGCGGCGTCACCGATCCCTCCGCTTGATCCGGTTACCAGGACCACTTGGTCTTTGAGGCTCATCGGTTCTCTCCGTTCTGGGTGCAGCTCGAGCGCAGTGCTCCCGCGGTCGGAGTGTGAGGTGCTGGTTTCATGTTCATTTTCCTTACTCGATAATGCTCGGTTCGGCGGGTCGACCTTTGTTCGGTTTCATTGATGCTTAGGGGGCTGGCACCTCCCGAGCGCCGGAGGCCGAGGCTGCCTGGACGGCGTCGGCGATTTCCGTGGCGCGGAGCGCCTGGGCAAATGTAACGGCAGGCGCTTCACCCGCGCAGAACCTCACGGCTGCTGCTGCCTGGCGCAGGAAGAGGTCCGAGGGCTCGAAGTTTTTCTCCTGTTGTCCGCCGTCACGGTTCCACACGTGAAGGGAATCGTTTGACCACAACATACGGCCGCCAGTGGCCAGAACATCCATGGTGAGGCTCCAATCCCCCTGGTTGAGCCCTTGGGGTTCCTGCCAGGGAGACCAGTAACTCTGCAGAGTGAACACCACGCCAGACGGGAATTCGAGGGTGGAAACGACGTGTTCCGGTACCGGAGACCCGTACAGGCTGCTGCTGACGCTTGTGGCCAGGACTTTTGGGTCACCCTCGAACCACGAAGAGACCAGTTCGATGGCATGAATGCCGTTTACCACCGCAACGCCGCCCTCACTCGGATCAGCGCGCCATGAGTCGATGGTCTCCTTGTGGGCGACCGATCGAACGTTGACAGCGATCACGTCGTTGTCTCGGATCCACTGGGAGAGGAGTTCGACGGCGGGATGCTGATGGAGTGTATACCCCACCATGAGTCGTTGGTTCACTCCTGTAGCGGCGGACACGACGGCGGCACCTGCTGTATCTGCCGCCACGGGCTTTTCCGTCAGCACCCGGAATCCCCTGTTCAGCAGATCTGCACAGATCTCCGGTTGCAGAGTGGTGGGTAACGCTACGACGACCAAGTCCAGTTGATCAGAATGAAGGTCCTGGATGCTGGGCACCACCTGCGCGCCCAGCTCGTCAGCCAATGGGACCGCCCGTTTGTCCTTCTCCACAAGGTGGGTGACGTTGGCGCCCACCTGGGCGAAAGCTCGGGCATGACGGGATCCTGCCCACCCGGCCGCGCCCACCACGGCGACGCGCGGGGGCTGTGTCGCCGTCGTCATGATGTCGGACGCGCAAAGATCAGGCCTAGGGTCATAAGCGGTGCTCATGTAAATCTCTCCTTTGAGTTGATTCGGAAATCAATGAATCGGTTGCTTGGAACGGCGGCACCAAACTGTGGTGTCTTCAAGAAGGGGTGTCAAGGAAGTTGTTTTGTTCGGTCCCTGCCTGGAACCGACCTTGGTCTTCAAGCATGCGTGGCTTGTTGACCATGATGGCCCCTGCCACAAGCACCAGGAGCCAGACACCGAGCATGCCGAACGAGGGAAGCCATCCATCCCCGGGAGTGTGCAGGAGCGCGAAAAGGAACGGGCCGACGCTTGCGAGGGCATAGCCGGTTCCTTGGGAAAACGCGGACAGACTTCCTGAACCGGACTGCGTTCGTGTTCGCTTATTGATCATGATGAATGCAAAGGAATAGGCGCCCTGGCCCAGTCCGGCAGTGATGACCCAGAACGCTGCCGAAGCTGGCGGCGCCAACATGATTCCGCCGTAGCCTAAGGCGAAAGCTACGACAAACAGGACGGCAACAGGTAGTGGCCGGGACATTCTTACAACAACCATGGGCACAATCAGAGCGACCGGCAGAGCAAGAATTGAATAGAGCGCCAGCATGGATCCGGCAGTTTCCTGGCTCATTCCTCTGTCAACGAGGACAGCCGGGAGCCAAGTGAGCGCCGCAAAAGTATTGCTGGAACAACCAGCAAAAACCAATGCCGTGCCCCAGCCGATTGCTGATCGCCACGGTCTGACCCCGTTCGCAGAAGGCAACTGCATACCCTCCGCTGCATGGTTCCCGGAGCGGGCAACGGTCCGTCTGGCCACAAGAAGAATCAGCCACGGGACCGCAGCCAACGCGCTGAGGGCAGCCCAAATACCGATGGAGAACCGCCAGCCATAAAGAGCCCCCAAGGGAATGGCGAATTGGGCGGCCACTGCCGTGCTGACACCCAGGAGTGTGACGTGGATCGCTGCGAGAAGCCCGATTCTGTCTGGAAAGTACTTCGCCAGGAGAGGTGGAGCCACGACATTGACCAGACCAATCCCGAGCATGGCGACGCAGGTGAACGCCAAGAATGCCAGGACATTCCATCCCACTGCGCGGCCTAGCTGACCCAATGTTGTTAGCAGGATCGCTATCACCAGGAGGTGTTCCAGCTGGAGGCGCCGCAGGAGCGGCAGCGCAAGGAAGCCCACCACTGCAAAGCTGGCGGTCGGCAGCATTCCGAGAATTCCTGTGGTCAGGGCGTCAAAGGGAAGGTCTGTGCCTATTCGGCCCAGGAGCGGAGACGCCGCCGAAACCGCTTCCCGAGCGCTAAAGGCAACCAGCAGGATGCCTGCAAGCGCGGTGAAACGCCCACGAAGTGGCCGCTTCCCCGCTCCGAAGGCTTTTGGTGCATCCCTACGCGCACGAAGGAGAGCGATGGTGACACCTCCTTACGTGAGTAAAGATTCAGCTTGCGTTGACTGCGTGGCTCGCCCATTCGCGCCCGGTTTGCTCCTCTGTGGGCAGGCCGGCCGCGGCGAGGATCTGGTCCAGTAGGCGCTGGGTGCGTACTGCTTCGCGGCCTGAAGTCAGCGGCTGGGCCCTGTCGGCCACCCGGTCCAGGAAATGGTGAACGGCGGCTGAGAATCCGAGAGTGTCTGTCGCAGTAGCCCAGCCGTACGCTTCGGCGCTGAGTTCCCGTGAGGTAGTGACGCCGTTGATGGTGGTGGAAACTGTCTCGGGCGCCCTGACTTCGACGGTCTTCCCGTCACCGTAGGCGTCCAGTTTCTCGTTCCATGCTCCCGCTGTTCGGGCTGCCATCAGGACGCCGGTGTTACCGGTGCTGAAGCGGATGGTCGCTGCGATTCCGTCTTCTTCCCAAGGATCTTCACCAGCAGCGTGGGCGGCCACGTGCTCAGGTTCGCCCCCGCAGTACCAGCGCAGGAGATCGACCATGTGGATGGCGTTCTCGAACGTTGCACGGTATTCGGATCCAGGGCGGTTCTTCTGGGCAACGCAGAAGGTGGCGCCTTTGTCGCCAAAAGCCTCCCGGCCGGCCGTGTAGACGGGTGCATAGCGCCGGTTGAAGTCAACCATGAGTATCCGTCCCCGCTCGTCGGCGAGGTCTGCCAGATGTTCTGCCTCATCTGTCGCTGGGGCAAGCGGTTTCTCGCAGAACACGTCCACGTCGTGTTTGAGGCAAAGCTCGACGGCGTGCGCGTGCTCTGAACGCGGGGTGAGTACGAAGACGGCATCCAGTTCCTGCGCGGCCAGCATCTCCTCCACTGTCTTGTAGGCGGCGTTGAAGCCCCAGCGGCGGACCAGGCTGCTCGGATCTTCGCGCCGGGAAACCAGGGCAGCCAACTCGACGTCGTCCCGTTGGACGAGGGTGGGCAGTTGCGCGATGGTGGCGATGTTGCCGGCGCCGATAACTCCGACACGGAGGCGATTGGTGTTCATCAGGCGTTCCTTACTTGGGCCAAATCAGTGAGCATTGAGCGCAGGACTGCGACGGATTCCCGGAATCCATCCTCGGGGGTGGGGAGATCTTGCGGGTGCCAGCGGTATTCGAGTTCGATGCTCAGTACATCGTCGTAGCCGTGCTTCAGCAGTGCGGCGAGAATCGGGGACCACGGTACAACGCCGCTTCCGACCACACGTGACCGGACTGCACGCTCTGAGGCGTTGACCCTGGCCGTCTCCGAGGCTCGGAAGGTCGCCGTCGGGTCGGTGAAGACAAGGTCCTTGACGTGGACGTGGCCGATCAGGTCACCTTGGACAGCGAAGGCTTCTTCGTAGCTTTCGTCGTGCGTGAAGGTCAGGTTGGCCTGGTCGTAGAGCACGCGGACGGACGGCTGGGCAATTTCCCGGACGAGTGCCGCGGTGTCCGCTGCGGTCTGGGTCATCGTGCCGAAGTGGTTCTCCACGCAAAGGCGGACGCCAGCTTGATGTGCTTCGGGTGCGAGGGTCTCCAAGGCTTTGCGCAACTGCCCCCACCGCGCAGCGTGGTCGGTGTCTGCGGGGTGCCAGGAACCGGCATAGACACGGACCCGGTCAGCGCCGAGCAGTTGTGCGGTATCTATGGCTCCACGGAATTCGTCGACGGCTTTGCGCCATTCGGCATCGTCCAGTGAGTTGATGGCGGTGGTGTAGGGCGTCAGGCCCACGATGGGTATGCCTTCGCCTTCGGCCGCTTTGAGTGCTTCCATCGCGGAGTGCCGGTCCCCTAAGGGCAAGCCGGACTTGTAGTCGTCCTGGTAGATGACTTCTGCCGCTTCGAGCCCTGCTGCCTGGAAGAGACTCAGTGCTTGGGGAACCGTGTGGTTCGGGGTGCCAAGTGTGTGACCCGCTAGCCGCATTGTTCTATGTCCTTTCTGAAGTGTTTGGAGATGCTGTCCAGTCCGAGGGACCGACCAGCCGGGGCGGGGCCGGGACGCGGGATCGATCCACGATCTCCATCAGCAGGCCCCAGGGGGTTATGAAATAGGTCCAACGGTTGCCGGCTACGCGCGGGCTATCGCCAGCGACTTCCTTGCGTTCACCGAGCACACGAACCCCAGGCGTTTCCTTCAGCACGGCGATGGCGTCATCGACGTCGTCCACGACGAAGCACAGATGGTGCCCTCCAGCGTCGCAATGCCTCGGTGGTGTCTCCCGCCGCTCAGCGCTGCTCCACTCGAAAAGTTCGATATTGAGATTCGGTGGCAGGCGCAGCATGGCAAGTGTGAGCTTGGCATCTGCAGGGACTTCGAAGTTCGTGGGCATGAATTCTTCGTCTGGCCCGCGTTCGGAGCGGTATAGCTCTTCAGCTCCGAGGACGTCGACGAAGAAGCGAATGCCTTCTTCGAGGTTTGGAACTGTCAAGCCGACGTGGTCCGTGTGCTGGAGGCCCGGCAGAGGCCGGAGCCTCTGCTCCTGCGCGCCGCTCATTTGCGCGGCCCGGAAGTGGAGCCACGGACCAGAAGCTCAGGTTCGAGGACGATATGGTCCACCGACCCGTCCAGATTCTGTTTTTCGGCCAGTTCGATGGCGATGTGTCCCATGTCAGCGATGGGCTGGCGGACCGTTGTCAGTGGTGGGTTGAAGCGGGCACCGAGAGCCAGACCATCGAAGCCGACCACCGAGACGTCGTCCGGCACCCGTAGGCCGCTGCTGCCCAGTGCCGAGATCACGGCAAAAGCCACCATGTCGTTGGCCGCGATGATAGCTGTTGGCGGGTTGTCCATTTCCAGGAAATGCTCCGCACCGCGCGTGCCCGCATCAAGGTCTGACCCGCTGTCGAGCACTACAGGAGTGCTTCCGCTTTGGGCGGTGAGCTCCAGATAGGCGTCCATCCGGTCCTGGGCCGTGTGTGTCCCGGCGATACCGGATACGTATCCGATCGAGGTATGCCCCAGGGAATGCAGATGATCCAACGCCAGCATGATTCCTTTGCGGCTGTCGACGGTAACCGTTGGAACGGAGTCGTCGCCTTCCACGCGGTCAATCACCACCACCTTGTGGCCGAAGGCGAAACGCTTCAGCGCCTCGGTGTCCACCTTTGTGGAGGGTGCCACAATCCCGAACGGGGCATACATCGCCTGCATGGCCGTGAAGTATCCGTCGGATTTGGCAGGGTCGCCGTTGGTGACGCAAAGCATGAGCTGGTAGCCGCGCTCGTCAGCTGCTTGTGTCATCGTCTTGGCAAGTTCCGCGAAGAACGGGTTCGTAATGTCAGGGACGATCAGAGGGATGATGGTGCTGGTCTTTCGACGGAGCGCCTGCGCCAACGGACTCATGGTGTAGCCAAGTCCCTCGGCGACCCGAAGGATATGCTCGCGCGTTTCACTTTTCACAGCCTCAGGGCGCGAGAACGCCCGGGAGACCGTTGACCGATGGACACCAGCGGCTTTTGCGACGACGTCGATACTCAAGTCAGGCATGTTCTCTTCCTCCGTGCTGATCGTCATAGGCCCGCCAAATGGGGCGCATGACATCTTCGAGCTGGGCCAGCGTTGTCAGGCCCTGGAATCCATCTTCCAGCGTCCGGGCGACACTTCGGACAAACGGATCGTAGAGTGGGTCGCTATCGACATTGATCTTGTCGACTTCCGTGGTGCCGTCCGTTGACGTGAAAGTAGCTGTGCCGTCGGAATCAACGGCGGCGAATCCCGCTTCGCCGACCGATGTGAAGCTGCAGTACCGCTTCAGCGGCGAGCCCGGGAATGCGTAGCCGACTTCCACGATGGTTTCGCGGCCCTCGGGCGTGGTGAGGATAAGGCTCGCGTGATCCTCAATATCTTGGCCGTGAAGGACTGTTGAGAGCCGGGATTGCACCTGCAGCTCTGATTCGCCGGTGCCCCTTAGAAACAGGTCAACAAAATGTGGGGCTAGGTTGGCCAGGCAGCCTCCCCCAGCCCTGGAAGGATCGAGCATCCAGGGATTGGCATTGTGGAGGTACCGGGATGGCGGACCAGCAATGAACGAGGACCGTTGATAACTTGGCCGGCCTGCCTTGGCGAGCCATTGGTCCGTCGGGCCGCCACGCTGCACCAAGGGCACAGTGGCCGGTACGCCTGCTGCTTCGGCGGCTTGGCGCACGGTGGCTAGCTCTCCAAGGGAGGTGCCCAATGGCTTTTCCACTACGAAAGGAATACCCCGCTCGATCAGGGCCATGCACTTTTCTGCCATACCCTCGTGGGGACCAAACACATAGGCGAGTCCGACGTCGGGCAAATCCAGCAGTTTCTGCCAGTCAGCTTCAACCGGCGCTCCCCAGCCGTTTGCCAGTTTCTGCACCTGCACACGGGAGACATCATCGTCGCCTACTGCGATCATGTCGTGTTCTTCGGCCATGGCCTGTGCGCAGAGTGGAACATGCCAATGGGAAGCACCAAGAATGATTGTTCGTACTTTAGTCAACCGCAATACCCCCTTGTATGAGATCGGTTGCTGAGATCGGTTGCAATAACACTATGGATGGTGGGAGAGTTTGTCAACGAAACATCAATAGAGCCGGGGTTGGCTGGAGCAAAAGAGCCACCCGGCCAGAGAGGCCATCATGAATAAAAAACTTCGTACCCTGCAGACCATCGATGAGTCCGGGGCTGTCCTTATCGTGCGACTTGAGAGCGCCGAGGTTGCCGAGAAGGTCGCGGAGGCTGCCATCGAGGGGGGCTTCCGGGCATTGGAGATCACCCTGTCGATACCCGGGGCCGTTGAGGTGATCCGGCGCCTGGCCGCAAAACATGGACCCCGCGGCGTGGCGGTCGGTGCAGGAACGGTTCTTGACGAGCACTCCGCGTACGAGTGCATCCGCGCTGGCGCCGAGTTCCTCGTCAGCCCCCAGTTGAACCCCGCGATGATCCGGACCGCGAACCGCTATCAGGTGCCAACCATCAGCGGAGCCTTCACACCCACGGAATTCGTTGAGTCCGCCGAGGCAGGTGCTGACATCCTCAAGCTCTTCCCCACCGAGGCCGGCGGGGTGGCCTATGCGAAGGCAGTGCTGGCACCTCTGGCGCACCTGCCGATCATGCCCGCAGGTGGCGTCACACTGGAAAATGTTGGCGAGTGGTTCGCCGCAGGCGTAGCAGGTGTCGGCGTGGGCAGCTACGTTACCAAGGCATGGCAGCCTGACGGGGACTTCACCCGCGTCACCGAAGCAGCCCGAGCCTTCCTCGCAGCAGTAGCAGAGGCCCGCGGATAATGTCTCCCCAGGTCTTCATCGTCATTGGACCAGCCGGCTCAGGGAAAACAACCATCGCTCAACAAACGGCTGAGAAGCATCAAGCGGCTTACCTTGACAAGGACCGGGTGAGCGGCCGCTTCGTCGAATTCGCACTGACCGCCACGGGGCATGACCCAACCGACCGCGAGTCAAACGATTACTATCGTGCCAATCTGCTGCCCCTTGAGTACGAGACCCTCATGGATGTGGCAGGAGTAAACCTGCGCCTCGGCCGCTCCGTAGTCCTCGATGCCCCCTTCGGGGCCTATTTTGGCGATCCGGACTACCTGACCCGTGCGGTAAATGACTTCCACTGGCCCTCTCCCGAGATCACCGTGATACGAGTCCGGGTGCCGCAAGACGTCCTGCGTTCGCGACTCATCCGGCGTGCTTTGGAGCGCGACAACTGGAAACTCGCACACTGGGATGACTACTGGGCCACCTACGGCCGCCTGGAATGCACCTGGTCCGGCGTGCAGTTTCAGGACTTCGACAACGAGGCACCGCTTTCCCTCGATTGATGCAGCCTCGCGACGGGCCGTGAGTGGCGTTGGCATGGGACGAAGCGTCTCTACTGCACATTGACAAAGATCACATTCCATCCGTATCGTTGAATGCAACCGATCTCAGCAACCGATCTCATTCGGAGCCTGGAGGTTTGTGAAAGCTTTCTTCGCTTATTAGCAAGCAGCGCCGCCCGCCCCGCACCGGCCGCCTCCCCTGGCATTTCGTCATCCGGTCGGACGCATTTACAGGCGGCCCTGTCCCGCACACCAGGTGCCCAGATCCAGCACTATAACCACAGCGCTAAACGTGAAAACATGGAGAGTTCAATGAAGACCTCAAAAGAAGCAGTCGGCAGTCCCGACACTTCGGGGCGTCCCGAAACGTCCAAACATCCGCGCCGCACCCTGAACCTGATTGCAGGCACGATCGGCCACTTCGTCGAGTGGTACGACTGGTACATCTATGGGCTGCTCGCAGCGGTATTCTCGTCGCAGATATTCCCCAGCGACTCCCCGTTCGCCTCCCTGATCGCCGCACTCCTGACATATGCCGTTGGGTTTGTTGTTCGGCCTCTTAGCGGCATCATCATCTCGCCACTGGCTGATCGTTTTGGACGGCGGCTCATCCTGACTCTATCCGTCTCCGGGATGGCGCTCGGCTCACTCATCATCGGCCTCACACCATCATTTGCGAGTATCGGCTATGCGGCACCCGTCCTCTTCCTGGTTGCCCGCGTCATCCAGGGCATTTCGGCCGGCAGCGAGGGCCAAAGTGCCATCGCGTTCATGGTCGAACACGCTCCAGCGAACAGGCGAGGCTTGTTCGGTTCCTTCACCAACATGGCAAGTGGCCTTGCAACCCTGGCAGCTACGGGCGCCGCAGCGATGGTGACGTCATCGTTCTCCACCGCCGATCTCGCCGCATGGGGATGGCGCATCCCCTTCGTTGTGGGCGGCTTCCTCGGCATTGTCGGCCTGATCCTGAGGGCCCGGGCTGAAGAAACCCCCGAATTCGAAGCAGAAGCCCTGGTCGACCAGAAGTCCGCTGCGGCACGCCTGATGGACCTGCTTCGCGAGCACCCGAAGGCCCTGCTTCAGGCAGCTGCACTCTCCGCACCAGCCGTGGCCTACTACACCTGGGCCACCTTCCTTCCCACGTACGCCAAACTCACCAGCGGCCGGGACCTCTCGTCCACACTCGCCGGAAGCGTTATCGGGCTGGCCCTGCTGGTGATTATCGTGCCGACATGCGGCGCACTCTCTGATCGACTCGGCCGGCGCAAAATCTTCCCAATCATCGGCGCCATCGGCATGATCGTTCTCTTCTACCCATTGCTCCTGCTCCTCAACCAGCCGGGCTTCTGGGTATACGTCCTGGTCTCGGCCTCCGGGTGGGTAGTTCTCGGCATCTGGCAGTCGGTCTATCCGACCATCCAGGCCGAACTGTTCCCGGCCTCCGTCCGGGTATCAGGCATCGGCTTCGCGCATCAGATCGTGATTGCCGTCTTTGGTGGAACCGCACCTCTGATCGCTGCCGCATTTGTCGGAGCCGGCCAGCCGATGCTCGTCGCTGTCTACATGATCGTCGTCGTCGCATTGTGCCTCGTCGTGTACTTCACGCTGCCGGAGACCGGCAACCGCGGTGACCGTTCCACCGTGGCACTCGCAGACCCTGAGGTACTCGAAGGCGAAAAGTTGGTTTCGGGCACGACGTCGATGGTCGACGTCTCCCGGCACTCCAAATAGACGGTCGGCTCGGAGCTGCGGCAGCTCGGCTGCAGCTCAAGATTAATAGCGCGTTATGAAGGTAAGCCTTTTCTCCATGGCGCGGAATTGAGAGGACTTCTCCTACGTGAACAGCATGATTATCAATACGTTTTCATATCTTTGGTCAGCGACGGCGATCGATGCGATAGCCGAACTTGTCGACAACGGCTACAAAACGTTCGAAGTTCCAGTCAGTTCCCCGCACTGCTGGCCGGATGAGCTACCGCCCTCCGAACGCACAGCAATCCAAGACAGGCTCAGCCGGTACGGCGCGAAAATACGGTCCTTGAACGCCGGCGGATATGACATCAACCTGGCCAGCCCCGGGGCCAGCATGCGCCGCAAAAGTATTGATCACATCAAGTCGGTCATCGACTTGGCGGCCGCATGGGACGTACCCGAGGTTGTGATCTCCCCCGGCACCCGCCGTCCTATGATCTCGCCGTCGCTCGAAAGCGTCCACGGATGGATGTATGAAAGCCTGGAAAGTCTCATCCCGGTGGCCAAGCAGGCCGGCACACGATTGCTCTTCGAAAACACCCCGTACTGCTTCACTCCCACAATTCAGGACTTGGCAGGTGTCGTCAGCACGATCAACGACAATTCTGTCAAGATCGTCTACGACGTCGCCAACGCCGCTTACATCGGAGAAGATCCCGTCGCTAGTCTGCGGGAGCATCACCAGGCCATCGGACTGGTGCACATTTCCGACACCGGCGTGGACACTTGGGGTCACGACCCCATCGGCACGGGAGTCATCAACTGGAATGGGCTGGGCGACGCCGTCAAGGACACGTGCGGCGTCGGGAACGTCGTTCTGGAGATCATCCGTGAGGACAATCCGGTCCACGAATTTGCGAAAGCAATGCAGGACCTCAAGAACCACGGATGGGAACTGGAGAGCTAACTCCTCACGCCGAAAACCAGGCTCCACCAAGAATTTATCTAAGCATGGAAGAAACCAGCATTGTTGAGGTCTAATTTTCAATGCGAAACAACCTGAAAAAGGAGTTTGTGTAATGAGGGCTTTGGTCAGTGGCGGAAGCAGCGGAATCGGCGCAGCAGCCTCCCTGAGACTCGCGGAGGCAGCCCTTGCGCGCGGGGAGCAGCCAATGATTGCAGTCTGCGGACACGAATCAAACAGCAGCCAAGAGCAGGTCGTTCGTTCAATCCAGGCTATGGGAGGCACCGCCATCGCACTGGCAGGTGATCTCGGCGACCCCAACGTGCCGAGCCAGCTGGTCAAAGCTGCAGTTGCAGAATTCGGTGGCCTGGACGCGTTGGTAGCCAACGCCGGAATCGCCAACCCGGGACCCATATGCGACGTCTCACTTGAAGACTGGGACGCAATGTTCTCCGTCAACCTGCGCGGCCCATGGCTTCTCGCCAAAGCAAGCTACCAGCACCTGAAGGACAGCCACGGCGCCGCCTGCTTCACCTCGTCCATGTCCGGTCAACAACCACACGCGGGATCCGGCGCCTACAGCCCAAGCAAGGCCGCGCTGACAATGTTGGCCCAGACACTGGCATTGGAATGGGCACCCGAGGGCATCCGCGTCAATGTAGTCTCCCCCGGCATGACCCATACTCGGATGACCGAAAAAATGTATGAAGATCCGAAAATCAAGAAGGCACGGGAGGAAATTATTCCGCTCGCAAGAATAGGAGATCCGATGGACATCGCCAACGTGATCGAATTTCTCGTAAGCCCACTATCCGGCTATGTCACCGGTCAAGATATCTGCGTCGATGGCGGCTTCTCTAAGTCCATTCTTAGCCATATCCCCGGACGACCCAGCTCGAAATGACAGACCTGAAGGCCGGTCATGGGCCGCAGGGGCTACCTGCGGCCTATGACCTTCAGACGGCCGAATCGTCTCCAGAACAAAGATGGCACGCAATGAGGTGCCAAAGACTTATCCCGCCCAGACTGGTGACCGGCCACCTCGCGGGATACCAGCGTTCGCGAGGTGGCCGGCGGCGGAGCTTATTGATGGCCGTTCGAACTTCAGTTAGCGATACACGAGGAGGCACCTTGTATATGGCAAAAAGCATATTGGATGGCACGGAATGGACCGCAGGGCTTCTTCCGGAAGAGCAGAGAGCAACCCGCCAGGAATTGGCATGCCTTTCTTGTGACGGACGGGCCGTGTTCCGAGCGGGACAGCAGCGTCAGCCGTCGTTCGCAGCCCGACACCGGCAGGACTGCCGATTGGTTTCGAGGCCGTGGAGCGCCTTTAGATTCCTTGCAGAAGCAGGACGAGGTACTTAGCGTGCCGTACGCATGGTTCCGCAGATTGATCACCACACTTTGCCGGCCGTTTCGAGCACTGACGGCTTGTCATGGACACCATGACGAGTTTGAGCCTGGACTTGAGCAACTCCTATACGCCTAGATCAATTCAGCTTCGTTGCTCGGAGGCGGCAACAGCTCAGGGGCTGCCAAGCGGGTTGTCCCGGACTTCGGTGCCTACCGTCAGCGCGTCCGCCCTCCGCAGGGGGTCTGCACTCGCTGTTTGTCACTGTCCATGCGGCTAGTTGCTGACCTTACATAGGTGCTCATCACATGTGTGCATATCGGCTCTAGACGACCCCTCCATGGTGATAAGTCAAGCCATGAGTGTCTGGAGTTGGCGGAAATCTGGCGGGCGATGAGGCGTTTGAGGCAGTGGCGGACTTCCCTTGGGCTCCTGCCTTCTGCGGTGCGACGCTCGATGTAGGCACGGGTGGCGGCGTCTGTGCGGCTTCGGGTCCGGGCGACGACGTCTAGTTGTACTAACCCTCGCACTCAACGCAGTATGCGTGACCGTCTTTTTCGCGTGCGATCTGGGACCTGTGCCGGACCAGGAAACACGAGAAGCATGTGAACTCGTCGGCTGCCGCCGGAATCACCTGGACGATCAATTCTTCGGCGATGATCTCGCCGCCAGGGCCTTCCTGGTCCAGGCCATCAGCCTGGTCGAGCTCCAGAACAACACTGCGTGCATCGGGTGCGTTGGCTGACTTCAAGGCATCAAGCGAGCTCTCCTGGGATTCCTTGACGTCAGACCGCACCTCGTCGTAATCAGCTGCCACAGTCTTCGCTTCTCCCTCTTCCGTTCGGATCTTCGACTGCAACATACACAATGTCGCGAAAATTCCGCGAAGCCACAGAACGCGAACGCTCAGAGGACCAGGCTGATGTAATCCGCAGGCAACAGGGGTACATTCAGAATCACCACGACACGCAACAGATGTTCCGTCTGCACCGACGACCTTGGGTGGGGTCGCCTCGAATCCGGCACTTACTGCATGAGAACGAGACCCCATGAGACCCAACAGAATTGCGTCCTGCCCGTTCTTCGTCTTCGTCCTATTCTGCTCGGCGTGTTCGTCAACGCCCAAGGCAGGAGGTCCAATCCCCACGTCTCCTTCGCGTCCTACGCGCCATCGACTTCCGTGTCCCCGTCCGTAACTCCGACGCCAACGACTCCATCCGTTACGCCCTCAACCAAAACCGTCACCCCGCAGCCGAAAAGCTCTCCACCTGCAACCTCACCGGCCACCACGAAGCTCCCACAACAGCCGGCTACCCGGGAGGGACAGCAACTGAGATCCACAGGCAACACCGTGGCCACGATGGCTTCATTCTTGACGGTGATTGTGACTGACGTTGATAAGTTCTGGACAAAGGTCTGGTTTGGCGCGGGCAATCAGGCGCCCTAGGTGAACGTGACCTTTCCCGGCACGAACGAGTCGGTATTTACACCCTGCTCCAAGTCAGGCGTCGGTAGGATGACAACGTACGACGATGCCTTCTACTGCGATACCGACAACACCATCGTCATTTCCCGGATCATGGCAATAAAGATCTGGAATGGACAAGTCACTGCAAATACCGATGCTGACGCTCCTCGGTGACTACCACTTCCAGGATCCAGGGCACCACGGTACCCCGGATCAGAGGTCCAAGGCATTTATGGCCGGATATAATTCCGGCGTCCCCGCCAGCTGCGACCCTTGGTTGGTGAACAACTACTGAGTGAACCCCTGCGCACAGTGCCGGGAGCGGCAGCGCCTCCTGCACTGGATTCTTCGTATGACCCCAGTCACCGAAGCCGAAGCCGAAGCCGTGACCATGAAGCGGAGGGAGCCGCTGTCAGCGTGATGCCGGGCGCATTCGCCAGCTTCCAGGAATGGGAAGCGGCTCTGAGCCAGTACAGCACAGCGCAGGCTGGCTCCCCGCTCGGCACCGATGATGCAGCGCCCCATTACCCGGTGTCCCAGTTCGCTTACCCGAACGAGAGCAGCCTCACGGTACCCTCGGAGGCGAGGCTCACGTGCTCACGGCCCAAAGCCTTGTAAACGCGGGCCGTGAGCGGCGGACAGTTGGCGAAAATTCCGACGGCGGACCGGTCCGGCACGCCTCGACCGGCAGCCCGCGGACCAATCGACCGGGCCGGAGACCGACGTGGTTATACGGCGGTGCACCGTACTGGCTGAAGCAGGTGAAAGTTGGAGCGCACGCTATGGCGTGACCTTGAGCTCACGAATGGTCAGTGCCCGAAACGTGGCCGCCCCATCCTGGGCGTAGAGGCGGATGCCATTGTCTCCTTCAAGGGGGAACACCCGGTGTGAGTGCACCACGCGCCCATCTCCGACAAACATCTCGACGCTGGTGCAATCCACCAGGATGCGTAGCGTGAGTCGCCCGGTTGAGGGGTCCACCGGGGTTTGGGTTTCGCCCGCCGTAGGGTTGATGGTGGGGCAGCGATTGACGTAGGTGAATGGGCCACGCAGGTAGGCACCGGCGGCGACGTGCCTGCCTCCTCCTGGTGGGCGACATAGCTCAAGACCGAGATTGGCGGGTGGTGCGGCGGGGTCCCAGACGAGCTCGCAGGTCAGATCGTAGGCGTTCGAGCGGACATTAACGTCCTTTGTACCTGCTACCGCCACATCGCCCAGGCGGTGTGTGCGCGTCACGTGGTTTCCCAGCGCAGACGTGGGGGCGGAGGCGAGGTAATAGGCATCGTTTCCACGCTTGAGCTGAACATCGCGCACGATCATGTCGTCACCGTTGTAACCGTCAGTTGCCAGTGTTGGTGTGTTGTGGGGATAGTCCCAGAAATTTGCCCACCCGATCGCCCGCCGGAGAGTTGGGTCCACCGCACCCGATGCATCGTGATGTGGGTAGGTCACTGCGCCATAGAAATCGAAGCCGTAATCGAGCCATTCCGGCTCGGAACGGTCGGGCGTGAAGGAACTGCCGTCAAAAGCTCCAGTCCAGTAGGCATACGTCGCGGGCAGTCCGCGGCCCTTCCCGTTCGCGCTGGTGCCCAAGACCCAATGCGAGGTGCCGTCGTCGGCAGTCATCCGAAAGACGTCAGGGCACTCCAGAAGCCCCAAGTCGCTGCGAAAAAACTCGCCAACACGCTTCCAGGACCGCAGGTCCGGGGAAGCGTAGAAGCCCAGCTTTTGCCCCTCCGCATTGGCCATGAACCACCGGCCACGGTCCTCATCCCACATCACCTTGGGATCGCGGAAATCATGCACCCCCGGGTTGGGCAGTACCGGCACCACACCTCCGGGCTCAAAGGAGCGCCCCCGTCCGTGGAGTACCAGAGGTACTGCGCTTGTCGGCCTTCCGGCGCCTGGGTGACAAGAGCAATGACCGAACCCGCCCCGTAGCCCGCAGTATTTCCCTCATCAACCACCAGGCATCCGGACCAACAGTCACCGTTGTCGTTGCTGAACTTCGGTATCGCCACACCCCGGTCCCGGAACGCGACGTGATCAGTAGTGGTGGCACGGCGCCAGGACGTGCCGCCGCCGCCACTGATGTAGTCGGCGTTGTACAAGTAGTAGTAGTGGTACTCCCCGTCAAGGTAGATGGGTCGTTGGGGGTCGTTCTTCCAGTTGTCGGGCACACTGAAGTGATAGACCGGGCGCATCCGGGATGTTCCCTTCGAGAGTGAGCCGCCCGTTGCAGTGGCTTGGGTCATTGGCGTGGCTGCCGCGGCGGGCCCGGCCTGTCCTGACAGCGCAATCGAGCCGGCGAACGCAACCGCACTGCCTCCGGTGAGTAGTACACGACGCGAGACCGATGGTAATGCTTCCATGAGTTTCAGCTTCTTTCCGGGCAGCATCGGTGCTGCCACACAAGTGGGTTCTGATGATCTGTCCAACGAGGCCGTGTGTCAGGGCAACAGGCCCCGGGTAGTCCCAGGGACCCCGGCAGCCGTCCATGCGTAGAACGAGAGGAGACACACCGTAACTTTGGCGGTGACCGGCCTTACCTACTCCCCGCCCAGGGCCGGATGACGCGTGGCATGAGCGGCTTACCGCTGGCGACGATTTCGACGGCGGAATCTTGAATGCTGCGGGCTTTTCCCTGATCTGGCTGCTCGGTCAGGGTAACCAGCAGTAACGCGCGTTACTGGCCGAACATGTGACTGACATTACCCGCGTTACTTCGTATCCGTCAACAACCCCAGTTGGCTCGCATAGGGTCTGCCTAACTAAGTTCGTTGCGCGCCCGGGCTTGCGGCTGGGGTAATCGAGGTGACAACGATGTCTGAGTGCTCGAAATTCGATCGATGGACCCTTCAGGGCATAAGAAACCGTTGACTTGTCCGCTGGACTTGTCGTAGCTTACAGGCACTGACAACGTTGTCTACGTGGGGATGGGCACGCTCAATGAAGGGCGAGCAAGAAGAACAATGACTAAATTCAAGATCAGTAGGATGCGGGCAGCGACGTCTGCGTTGACATTGGCGGGACTGACGCTTTCGGGCGTCATGGCCGGTGTGGCGCCAGCCTCTGCGGCACCAGAGGTGGGAAGTGAGCAATATCGACCTGCCTACCACTACACGCCAGAGAAAAACTGGATGAACGATCCCAACGGGATGGTTTTCCACAAGGGTGTCTATCACTTGTTCTACCAGCACAACCCCTCCGGCAACACGTGGGGGAATATGTCGTGGGGCCATGCGACGTCGAAGGACCTGGTTCACTGGCAGGAGCAGCCCCTGGCCCTGTCCACCGATGCGCAGGAGGATGTGTTCTCCGGCAGCATCGTGGTTGACAAGGACAACACCACGGGATTCGGGACGAAGGAAAATCCCCCGCTGGTGGCCATCTACACCAGCGCCTACAAGGAAGCCTCCCCGCACCGCGGCCTGCAGGCCCAGTCTCTGGCCTACAGCCTGGATGATGGCCAGACTTGGACCAAGTACTCCGGCAATCCTGTGCTGAATCGCAATTCAGCCAATTTCCGCGACCCGAAGGTCTTCTGGTATGACAGCCCGTCCGGCGGTGGCTATTGGGTCATGACCGCAGTCGAATCGCAAGATCACAAGGTTGTCCTCTACAAGTCCGGCAACCTCAAGGACTGGACTGCCTTGAGCGAATTCGGGCCCGCGAACGCGACCGGCGGCCAGTGGGAATGCCCCGATTTGTTCCCGCTCGCGGTGGATGGGGATAAGAACAACATCAAGTGGGTCATGGTCGTGAACATCAACCCCGGCGGGGTCGCGGGAGGCTCGGGCGGCCAGTATTTCGTGGGTAACTTCGACGGCACCACGTTCACCTCCGAAACCACCGAACCAGCCACAGCGGCACCGGCTGGCACTGTCCTGGCCGGCTTCAACGACGGCACCTACAACGGCTGGACAGTAAACAACGAGCCGGGCAACTGGAAGAATGGCCCTTTCGGCGACGCTCCCGCGGCCGGTTCCCTGCCCGGTCAGAGCCCGGTGACCGGATTCGGCGGCTCAGGACTGATCAACTCATTTAACGACGGCGACTGGCCTCTGGGTTCCATGCAGTCACCAACCTTCACCGTGACCGAGGACTACCTGAACTTCCTTATCGGCGGCGGCAAGCACCCCCGCGTCTCCGACAAATTGGACAATACCCCGCCCGTAGGAGAGCTGAAGTTTGACGGCTTCGAGGTACCCGAAGGTACAACGCTGGCCGATGCCGGCTGGACCGGGACAGGAGACCTGACCCCCAATTTCCAGCCGGCCACTAGCGGTGGGGACTTTTACCTTGGCGCCAAACGAATCAACACGTTCGAAACCGGCACCGTACCCGGTGATGACCGTCAGGGTACCCTGACATCCCCCGAGTTCCCCATCACGAAGAACTTCATGAGCATGCTGGTCGGAGGCGGCAACCGCTCGGCGGACTCCGGTCAGACATTGGCCGTCCAACTACTCGTCAACGGCAACGTGGTCCGCTCCTTGGCGGGCGATAACGCCGGGGTGCTGAACTGGAAAGGCTGGGACGTTTCGGAATACGCGGGACAGAATGCACAGCTGCGGGTCGTTGACCAAGCTACCGGCGGGTGGGGACACCTGACCCTTGACCACGTCATGCTCACCGACACCGCCGCCGTTCCCAGGTCTGACGAAGAAACGGTGAACTTGGTAGTCAACGGACAGGTGGTCCGCACGGCCACCGGCAACGACAGCGAAACCCTGGATTGGGCATCGTGGAGTGTCAAGGAATTCGTTGGCCAGCAGGCACAAATCAAGGTTGTCGATAACAACAGGTTCGGCTGGGGGCATATACTCGCGGACGAGTTCACTGCAAGCTCCACAGCAGCGCAGTCCCGGCTGGAGTCCTATGACTGGCTGGACTACGGACGCGACTACTACGCGGCCGTTTCCTTCTCCAACATGCCCGACAACAAGCGGGTCATGCTGGGTTGGATGAATAACTGGGACTACGCCAACAACATCCCAACCAGCCCCTGGCGCAGCGCCATGTCACTGCCCCGGGAGGTGCAGCTGACCCAGACACCCTACGGACCACGCCTTACCCAAAGTGCAGTTAAGCAAGTGGACGACCTCGCGCAAAAGCCCAGCTACGCCGATAAGAAGGGCGGCGCTGTCGCGGCCGGAACAACGTCGCTGCCGGCGACGACTTCGGGCCAGGTCCAGCGCTTGGACATCACCTTCGCCCCCGGCACCGCGAAGAAGTCCGGCATCACCGTACTGGGCGACGGCAACTCCTCCACCATCATCGGCTACGACGCCACAACCGGAAAGATCTTCGTTGACCGCACAAAGTCCGGGAACACCACTTTCCACCCGGCATTCGCTTCCGTGGATGACGCCCCTGTCACCCTGGACAATAAGGGCAACATCACCCTGCGGATCTACCTCGACCACTCATCAGTAGAGGTGTTCACCGCCGACGGCCTGCGGACCATCACCGACCAGGTGTTCCCGAACGCCGGAGCGGACAAGATGGCGCTCTTCGCGGAAGGTGGAACAGCGCAGTTGAAGTCGTTGACCGTGACGCCGATGGAACAGTCCATGTTCCTTCCCGGAAAGAAGTAAGCTCCTGTGGGCCCCTGGCTGCATGCAGTCCGGGGACCCACAGCAGCCCACGATCGGCTACGCAGGAAACACCCGGGCAAGCTGGCGATGCCAATGTTGGCACCGTCCCAGTGATGCGCTCGTGCAGCCTGTCCGTCGGCGCCGAACCATCAAGGCTCGAAGGCAAGGACGGCGGCCGGCTTACGCCGGCCGCCGTCCTTTTCGCGTTTCTGTGCCGCATTGGGGAACTGTGGCTACCCCTGGAGGTGCGCGCAAGAGTGTGCCGAGTGTGTTTCGTTTGAAGGATGCCCGATTTAGCCGTTGCACGTGTCGCGACTGGGGAGGGCTGCATGGGGCTAGATCAGTGGCCTGAGCCAGGTGAGGACGGATCCGTCGCCTTCGATGTGTTGGGCAAGTTCGGTGTTGAACTTTTGGCCGTATTCCGCGCTGATGTGTTCCTGGAAGGCTTCCTCGTCGCGGTAGACCTCGAACACGAAATATTCCCGTGGATTGGTTTCGCGGGTGTAGGGCAGGAAGGTGACGTTGCCGGGTTCGTTGCGGACGTGTCCGGTGAGTTCTGCCATCATTTCAGCGACTCTGGTTTCGCTGCCTTCCTTGACGGTGAATTCTGCGTACAAGGTTTTGGTCATGTCCGGTCCTTTGGTCGGTTGAGTGGGATTGCTTTTGGTTAGTTCGGGGGCAGTATCTCGCCGGAGCCCCTGGGGATGAGTTCTGTTGGGACGATATAGGTTTGCGGTGCGCGGTTGTCACCGTCGATCCTTGCAAGGATCCTCTCGGCAGCGAGCTTTCCGATGCGTTCAGGGTGCTGGGCAATCACGGTGACTCCGGGCTCCATCATGTCGGCCAGGGTGAAGTCGTCAAATCCGACCAAGGCAACTTTATGGTGCAACCCGAGGGATTTCAGTGCCCGCATGGCACCGAATGTCACCAGGTTCTGACTGGAGAAGATCGCCGTTGGAGGGTTCTCCGAAGTGAGCAGTTCGTGTGCAGCCCGGAGGGCAGTTTCCTCGTCGTGGAGATTCTCGCGGACCGCAACCGTGGAGGTCGCGATGCCGGACCTGCCGATCTCGTCCAGGAAACCTGTGCGCCGTTTCACGGCAGTCTGGATATCGGTCCGGTCCCCAAGGTAGGCCAGTTTGGTGTGGCCATGCTTGATGAGATGCGCGGCTGCCGCCGCGGCGCCCACCTCGTTGTCCGTGACTACCGCATCTGCCTCGACCCCCACGGGCTCGCGGTCGATGAACACCAAGGGCATGTCCCGTGAGTGTTCCGGGATCATGTACGCCTGGCTCTTGGCGATCGTGGTCAGCACAAGTCCATCAACCCGGCGCCCCAGGAAAGCCGAGATCAGCTTCCTTTCGCGGTCCGGATCGTCATCCAGGCTTGAAGCGAAGACGGCGATTCCCCGCACAGCCAAAGCGTCTTCCATCGCGCGGTGGATCTCGCCGCTGAAGGGGTTGGACACACTCGGAAGCAACAATCCTATGGATTGGGTCTTGCGGCCGGAGCGTTTCAGGCTGCCGGCTGTGATGTCCAGGTGGTACTGCAGTTGTTCCGTTGCCCGGAGGACCTTTTGCCGTGTTTCCTCCGAAACGCCGGGTTCGTCGTTCACCACTCTTGAGACCGTCTTGATGCCCACCCCGGCAAGGTCTGCGACATTTTTCATGGTGGGGGGCTTGCGCACAGAATCGGGTTGGTAACGATTAGACATCGTTGTCAACGAACTACTCCTCAACTTCAATTAACACTTGACTGCACCGTGTGAGATTGGTTACATGTTACCTGACAACGTTGTCATGGGGGAATCACTCGCCATGAGCAGCCACAAAAAACAGGAGTTTCAATGTTGAGTTCCAAATCGGCCAAGACCCGCCTTCTTGCCGCTGGTGCAGTCCTGACCCTGGGCGCACTAAGCCTCACAGCATGCGGCGGCGGTTCCACGCCCTCGTCCAGCGGAAACACCAATGAAAAGATCGGCGTTTCGCTGATCGTGAAGACCACGTCCAACCCGTTCTTTGTGTCGATGCAGGATGGCGCCAAGAAGGCTGCCGCGGCGGACGGCGTTGATCTCAAGCTTGCCGCAGGCAAGGCCGACGGCGACGAAGACACCCAGATCCAGGCCATTGAAAACGCGATCTCCAAGGGCGACAAGGGAATTCTCATCACGCCCAACGGTCCGTCGGTAGTGGATGCCTTGAAGAAGGCCAAGGACGCCGGCTTGTTCGTGATCGCCCTGGATACCCCGCCGGACCCCGCCGATGCCGCTGACATCACGTTTGCTACGGACAACTTTGCCGCCGGTGAGCTGATCGGCAAGTGGACCGCCCAGCAGCTGGCGGGCAAGAAGGCTGTGATCGCACTTGTGGACCTCTTCGATGACAAGGTTGTGTCCGTTGACTATAACCGTGACCAGGGCTTCCTGACTGGACTGGGCATCGACACTGCCGATAAGAAGAAGAACGGCGACGAAGCCAAGACGGGCAAGTACACCGGCGGCAAGGGCGGCGAGTACGAAATCGTCGGCAGCCAGGCTTCCCAAGGCGCCGAAGACGGCGGACGTACCGCCATGGAAACCCTGCTGGCCAAGAACCCCAACATCAACGTCGTCTACACGATCAACGAGCCTGCCGCTGCCGGTGCCTTCGAAGCACTGAAATCCGCGGGCAAGGAAAAAGACGCCCTGATCGTCTCCGTTGATGGCGGCTGCTCAGGCGTGAACAACGTCAAGTCCGGCGTGATCGGCGCCACGGCACAGCAGTACCCGGTGAAGATGGCCGAGCTTGGAGTCAAGGCCATTGTTGACCTGGCAAAGACCGGCAAGAAGCCTGCCAACTCCGAGGGCCTGGACTTCTTCAACACCGGTGTCGAGCTCGTCACGGACAAGCCCGTCGACGGCGTGAAGAGCATCACCACCACTGAGGCGTCCCAGATCTGCTGGGGCAAGTAAGTTCAGGAGCAACCTAAAGTGACCCAGCAACAAACCGCCGGCCCCCCGAGCGCCGGGCACGCTGACCTGGCCGAGGAATTCCTCGACCGCCAAACACCCCTCAGCAGAATCCGCAACGTTCTCCACCGCTACCCCGCCCTCAGCCCGGCCATTGTCCTGCTGATCGCGGTGGTGGTCTTCGGACTCCTCAACGACCGCTTCCTGCGGGTGGAGAACCTCTCCCTGATCACCCAGCAGGTCGCCGTCGTCGGAACCCTGGCCATTGCCCAAACACTCATCATCCTGACCGCCGGAATCGACCTCTCCGTCGGCGCAGTCATGATCCTGTCCTCGATGGTGATCGCGCAGATGGCTGTCGGCAGTGGTGTCCCCGGCCCGCTGGCGCTCATCGCCGGTTTGATCGTGGGACTTGCGTCAGGTGCACTGAACGGTTTCCTCGTGACACGTTTCCGGCTCCCGCCGTTCATCGTCACGCTTGGAACCCTGAACATCTTCATCGCCCTGACCCTGCTCTACTCCGGCGGCAGCACCGTCCGCGGGTCCGCCATGCCCGGTGTGCTCACCTGGCTGGGAAGCACCTTCCCGATCGGGCCGGTCCGTATCTCCACCGGCGTCGTGATGATGCTCCTGCTCTACATCGCCGTCGCCTTCATCCTCGGCAAGACCGCCTGGGGACGGCACGTCTACGCCGTGGGCGATGACAAGGAAGCGGCCCGCCTGGCCGGCATTCCCGTCAACCGCGTCCTGATGAGTGTCTACCTTGCCGCAGGTGCAGTCCTTGCCGTTGGCGCATGGATCCAGATCGGCCGTACCAACGCCGCAAGCCCCAACGCCGGCGTCGACCTGAACCTGGACTCCATCACCGCCGTCGTGATTGGCGGAACCAGCCTCTTCGGTGGCCGCGGCTCCATCTGGGGTTCCTTGCTCGGAGCGCTGATCGTCGGTGTCTTCCGCAACGGACTCTCCCTGGCCGGCCTGGACGTCCTCTACCAGACCCTCGCGGTGGGCATCCTGATCATCATTGCCGTGTCCGTCGATCAGTGGATCCGAAAGGTCAAGTCATGACCATGACTGAATTTGCAGCCTCACAGACAGAGACCCGCGAGCCCATCCTTAAAGCCAGGAACCTCGTGAAGACCTTCGGCCGGGTGGTTGGCCTCGACGGCGTCAACCTTGACCTCTACCCCGGCGAAGTCCTGGCCATCATCGGCGATAACGGTGCCGGTAAGTCCACGCTCATCAAATGCCTCACCGGCGCCGAAGTTCCCGACACAGGAGAACTCTACGTCTCCGGCCAGCAGGTGCACTTCAAACGGCCACAGGACGCCCGGGTCCACGGCATCGAAACGGTTTACCAAAACCTGGCCGTCTCACCGGCCCTCGATGTCGCGTCCAACCTGTTCCTCGGCCGTGAAGAGCGTCTCCCCGGGCCCCTGGGGAGCCTGTTCCGGATCCTCGACACCAAAGGCATGCGCAAGAAGGCCAAGGAAGAGCTGACCCGGCTGGGCATCTCCACCCTTCAGGACGTCACCGTACCGGTGGAGAACCTTTCCGGCGGCCAGCGCCAAGCCGTCGCCGTCGCCCGCGCCGCAGCATTCGGATCCAAGGTGGTTGTCCTTGACGAACCGACAGCTGCACTGGGCGTTCGTGAATCGAACCAGGTGCTGCAGCTGGTCCGGGACCTTCGTGATCGCGGCCTGCCTGTCATCCTGATCAGCCACAACATGCCCCACGTGTTCGACGTCGCAGACCGCATCCACATCCAGCGCCTGGGCAAATGCGCGGCCACCATCACCCCGCAATCCCACACCATGACCGACGCCGTCGCCATCATGACAGGTGCGGCCAAAGCCTGACGGCCGCACCGCACCTTCCGTGCCAAACGGAACCCCCTTCTCCGTCCGCGGACCTGCCCACAGGTCCGCGGACGGATCCACACCCGGACCTCCAGCCGGTACCGACGAAAGAACCGAGATGCACAAGCCTCCCCCCGGCACCTCCGCCCACGACCAGCTGGATGTTGTTGTTATCGGCGAAGCCCTGATCGACATCGTTAACACGCCCGAAGGAACCATCAGCTACCCAGGAGGATCCCCGGCGAACGTGGCCTATGGCCTTGGCCGGCTCGGCGTATCCACGGGGTTGCTCACGGCAATCGGCGAAGACGACCACGGTACCGCCATCACCAACCACCTCCAGAGCGCAGGCGTCCGGCTTCTACCGGGATCAACATCCCTCGAACACACAGCCACCGCAACTGCCACCCTGGCCGCAGACGGCTCGGCCAACTACGAGTTCGACATCGCCTGGGAACTTGCACCGGTAGCGCCGGCCATGATCCCGAAAGTCCTGCACACCGGATCCATCGCCACATTCCTCGCCCCGGGAGCCTCCACCGTACGCTCCCTTCTCGAGCAAAGCCACAAGTCATGCCTGGTCACCTACGACCCCAACATCCGCCCCGCCCTCCTTGGCAGCCATGCCGAAGCAAAGAGCATCTTCGAGGACCTGCTCCCGCTCACCGACGTCGTCAAACTCAGCGACGAAGATGCCCACTGGCTCTACCCGACGGCGTCTCCGGACGAGGTCACGTCCCACCTGCTTGCGCGGGGGACGCGGCTGGCGGTCATCACCATGGGCGCAGACGGCGCCCTCCTCGCCACGCAAAGCGCGAAGCTAAGCATCCCCTCCGTGAAAACCGAGGTTGCTGACACCATCGGCGCCGGCGACTCCTATATGTCCGCCCTCATCTTCGGCCTTTTGGCAGAGGGCGAAGAAGGATTTGCCCCGGAAACATTGGGAACCATCGGAAGAACTGCCTCCATGGCCGCAGCAATCACGGTCAGCCGCTCCGGCGCCAACCCACCCACCTCCGACGAACTTCAAACGCGGCTAAGCGAGCTCCAACAGCAGCCTTTCGCCGCCGTATAGTCTCTTCCAGCCTGCTCGGTAGCCACGCCAACCCACCTTGGCGAAAAACGACGAAATCCGGTCCGTTCCGCGCCCTCACCTCCGATGGGCGTGCGCGAACATATGGGTCCTTATCAGTAAACCGGTCGGCTTCCGCATGCTCAGCCGACAATCGCGTGGGCAGTAGCGTTCCGGCGGCCGAGCTACGGCCTATAAATCTGTGGGGAGACCACTCGCCTTTTCATTCGTGTCGTCGCGTCGATGGCGCGCACGAAACCAACCCGAAGCACTCGGTCGGCAGTAGCCAATAAACTCTCGCCCCGAAATAGCCCTGGCCATGGAGAGCTTGCGCGTCACCGTCATGTCGCAATGGCCACCCCCATGCAATGAAGGGGCAGATGCAGCCAAGGAGGGACAAGCCAATGATGGGCAATAGTCGCAATAAAGCAGACTTAAGTGTGCACACTGTACACACCCCTTGTGGCCTGACAAAGCAAGTATTCGGCGCCGTGACATGCCGGAAATCTCATGGCTGAAACCGACGAGACGGAAATCTGTGGAAGTCATGTCGTACCTAATCCCCTAGCCCATGAACAGGTGTAGGCCGCTCCAGACCAACCGGGCAGAACCGAAAGAAGGAACTCGAATGACCCCAGCTCAGAGCCAGCGGAGCGCCCACCAGTCTGGGCGCTGACCCCGCTCCCCCATCCAAACTGAACAGGCCGCGCCCGGCGGCCAGGCACCCTCCGGGAAGATGACGCAGAGGCACTTGTCAAGCTTTGTACACACGTTAAAGCAAAAACCCCCTCTGACGAGGGGGTATGCCGTGCCCGAGGTGGGACTCGAACGGGCTTCCAGGCCTTGGAAACAGTGGGAAATGGCGGAAACCTGCGGAACCCGGGGCAATCCGGCCGATGTACGGGCCAGTCCAAGGTGGAAGGCGTGGACATTGTCCACACTTCTCGTGGGCGCGGTGTACCACCGATAACGAGGGCCCGAGCTTCCCTTGCGCACTGATTAACAGCGACCGGGAACCAACCGCTGCCGCCAATGCCTGCGGGGTGGTACCTCTCAGTCCTTATAAATCCCCCGAGCCAAGATGACGCCGCCGCGCTCTCCAAGGCAGGACTTCCCAGCGGCCGGCAGAACACTCCAAATCCGACCAACCTATCCCAGCCAGAACTATGAATATCCCACACAGGAGCTGAACCTCCTTCATTTACTACATGGCGGAGACGACACCGAGCATCATGACAAGGCCTTCCGGCCTGGCCGACGACAGAAGGCTGGTTATCGGTTATTCGAGTCGGGCCGCCCGAATGTCTCCGGCGGGTAACGGCTCGTCCCTGCAGGGTTTCAGCCCGACAGACCCGCTGGTTTGTTTAGCCTTCCAGCGGCCTGCTGCCGCCGAGCATGCCGGTTGTAGTTTGCCATTGTTGTACTTGTGGTACTGCTGGGCGCGTGAGACCACTGCGACTTCATGGCTGAGACGAAGCCTGGCGCCGGCGTTTGCCTGGAGGAATTTCATGGCGGCCATGAAGGTGGCGACGTGGGTCGGATGCCATTCCGCGCATCTCTCCATGTCCTCCAGGCTATGCCAGAAGCGTATCCCTTGTGGCCGGCCATCGGGAGGATGACCCCCTCGACGGCGGCCGCAGCGTCGCGACTGGATCCAGAAAGAACCGCTACATTGCGAGGGTGACGCATGGGTGTTTACCAAGCCACTCCAGAGCGCCCCAGACCTACCTGTTCCTTCGGAAAGACCCGCCCGCTCAACTGCAGTCAGTCGATCAGCGCTACGCCGAACTCGGCGACAACGGCCCGCAATTCCTTGAGGTAGCGCTGCGCTTGGTCGGTGAGCGGAATCGCTGCGTGGCCGATCCAGCCGATCTCGATGCGTTCGTCAACGTCCAGCGGGATGGCGACGATCTCCGGGTCGAGCTGCCCGCTGATGATGCCCGTTGAGATCGTGTAGCCGTGGAGCCCGATCATGAGGTTGAAGATCGTGGCACGGTCAGAGACCCGGATCTCCTGCTTGCTGGACAAGGTGGAGAGAATCTCCTCGGCGAAGTAGAAGGAGTTGTTCGCACCTTGATCGAAGGTTAGCCGCGGCATCCCGGCGAGATCGGCGAGAGTCGCGCGCTCTTTTGAGGCGAGCGGGTTGTTGCGAGAAATGAAAATGTGCGGATCGGCGAGGAAAAGCGGAGTGAACGCGAGCCCGGAATCCCGGAGCAGCTTGTCGATGACCTTCCGGTTGAAATCGTTCCGGTAGAGGATGCCTATCTCGCTGCGAAGCGTACGGACATCCTCGATGATGTCCCAGGTGCGGGACTCACGCAGCGAGAACTCGTATTCGGCCACGTCAGTGGTCTTGACCATACGGACGAAGGCGTCCACCGCGAACGAGTAGTGCTGCGTCGATACCCCGAGCAGACGTCGCGTCGGTGGCGTACCCAGGTAGCGCTGCTCGAGGAGAGCGAACTGCTCGACAACCTGCCTCGCATAGCCGAGGAACTCTACGCCGTCGGCGGTGAGGGTGACCCCGCGGGCGGAGCGAACCAGAAGCGCACGGCCCACCCTGGCCTCAAGGTCCTTCATCGCTGCGGACATGGTGGGCTGCGCGACGTAGAGAAGATCGGCAGCTGCCGAGATCGACCCCTCAGCTGCAACTTCTATGAAGTAGCGGAGCTGCTGCAGCGTGAGTCCGCTCGAAATCTGGGGCATAGGAAAAGTCTATATGAATGCATAGTAATGCCTAGTTACCCGATACCCGCAGAAAGGTTGCACCATGAATACATGACCTTCGGAAAGGCCGTCTCCGGCCCATCAACGGATTGGCAGCACATGGCAGACGACTTCACCTTCAGTATCACCACCACCCCCTTCGACGAGGACTACTCCCCGTCCGAGGGATCGCGGATCACAACGAACTTCGCCAACCTGGCACGGGGCGAGCACCGCCAGGAGAACCTCCGCAACGCCTTGACCATGATTCGGCGCCGCTTCAACGATCTCGCAAGCTGGGACAACCCGGACCGGGACCGTTACACGCTCGAGCTTGAGATCGTTTCCGTGCAGATTGAGTTCACTGCGGAAGGTACGGATCAGCAGTTCCCGCTGTTCGAGGTTCTCGACATCCAGATCGTCGACCAGCTGAACGGGGTCCGCCACCAAGGGATCGTGGGGAACAACTTCTCCTCCTACGTCCGTGACTTCGACTTCAGCGTCGTACTCCCAGCGGCAGCAGCGGAGTCAGGCAAGCCCACCGTTCCCGAGGACTTCGGCGATCTTCACGGCAAACTGTTCCAGCAATTCCTCGATTCCCCGGCATGCCAGGAACGCTTCCCGCAGCCGCCAGTGGTGTGCATCAGCGTCTCAACGAGCAAGACGTACAGGCGAACGGAGAACCGTCACCCAGTCCTGGGCGTCGAGTACCAGCAGGACGAGTTCTCGCTGACGGACGCGTACTTCGCAAAGATGGGGCTGCAGGTTCGCTACTTCATGCCACGCGGCAGCGTTGCGCCGCTCGCCTTCTACTTCCGCGGCGACCTGCTCAACGACTACTCCAACCTGCAGCTCATCGGCACGATCAGCACCATGGAGACGTTCCAGAAGATCTACCGCCCGGAGATTTACAACGCGAACTCCGCCGCCGCCGTCGTCTATCAGCCGAGCCTGGGAGAGCAGGATTACTCTCGAACCCAGATCGCTTACGACCGCGTCGAGCGCAGTCAGCTCGCGATCACTCAGGCGAAGTACACGGAGGAACACTTCATCACGCCCCACAAGGATCTATTGGACCAGTGGACCGCCAAATACCCAGCTCTCGTCAACTGACCCACGGAGAATCGTCAATCATGAACACACTTTTGCCCACCACCGTTGTCGGAAGCCTGCCGAAACCATCGTGGCTCGCACAGCCGGAGACTCTGTGGTCCCCGTGGAAACTGGAGGGAGATGAGCTGCTCGAGGGCAAGCAGGATGCTCTGCGCATCGCCATCCACGAACAGACCCGACGCGGCATCGACATCGTCAGCGACGGCGAGCAAACCCGCCAGCACTTCGTCACCACCTTCATCGAGCATCTCAGCGGGGTCGACTTTGAACAGCGCAAGACCGTGCGCATCCGCGATCGCTACGACGCGAGCGTGCCGACCGTCGTCGGAGCGGTGCGCCGCGAGCGGCCGGTATTCGTCGAAGACGCTAAGTTCCTCCGCGCAACCACCGACCGGCCGATCAAATGGACTCTTCCCGGCCCAATGACCATGGTGGACACGCTCTTCGATGACCACTACAAGAGCCGCGAAAAGCTGGCCTGGGAGTTCGCCACGATCCTGAACCAGGAAGCGAAGGAACTAGAGGCGGCCGGCGTGGACATCATCCAGTTCGACGAGCCCGCGTTCAATGTCTTCCTCGATGAGGTCAAGGACTGGGGCGTGGCCGCGCTTGAGAGAGCGGCAGAGGGGCTGCGTGCGGAGACCGCCGTGCATATCTGCTACGGCTACGGGATCAAGGCGAACACTGACTGGAAGGCGACGCTCGGCTCACAGTGGCGGCAGTACGAGGAAACATTCCCGCTGCTTCAGAGCTCCAGCATCGACATCATCTCGCTGGAATCCCAGAACTCCCACGTGCCCATGGAGCTCATCGAACTCCTCCGCGGCAAGAAAGTCATGCTCGGGGCAATCGACGTCGCAAGCGAGATTATCGAGACCCCGGAAGACGTCGCCAACACCCTCCGCAAGGCCCTGCAATTCGTCGACGCGGACAAGCTCATCCCCAGCTCCAACTGCGGCATGGCACCGTTCCCCCGCGACGTCGCACTGGCCAAGCTGAGTGCTCTCAGCGCAGGGACGAACATCATTCGCGAAGAACTCGCCCGCTCTGCAACCACGGTGTCATAACCATGTTTCACGCTTACCCCCCAGACACCTGGCTCGAGGCTCCCAAGCCAGGCTTCCCGTCCTCCCTCTCGGCCGACGACTTCAAAGCACTGTTCCGTGGCCACCCGGGAGGTGTCGCCGTCATCACGGCGGATGCCGGCGAAGGACCGGTGGCCCTGACGGTATCATCGGTCGTGTCAGTGAGCGCGGAACCTCCGTTGCTGATTTTCTCGGTCTCGGCACTGTCCTCTGCCTCCGATGTGCTTTCACGCGCCGAAACCGTCGTCGTGCACCTGCTGGACGCACACGACGTCGACTTGGCGAAGTTTGGAGCGACCCCCGGCGCCGACCGCTTTGACCAGACGCACCGCTGGTCGACCCTTGCAACCGGCGAAGCGGTTTATGACGATGTCCGCGCCTGGGTGCGCTGCGCCGTCATCAATCGCATGGAGGTGGGAACCTCCACAATCATCGCCGTTCACGCCCTGGAGTCCCGCGTGATGCGTGACGTCCAAGCGGGCGAACCCGGCGACGCTCTGGTTTACCACAACCGCTCATGGCACCGTCTGGGTGAGCATTCCAAGCATGAAGGCTGAGCGCCGCGCCAACAATGCGAGGCAGCAAGCCGAACGGCGCACGACGGCGGGAGCATAACTCCCGCCGTCGTCCTCGTTAACATCGGAGCATCCATCGACTTCCTGAAGTGCAACCCTGGTCTGCACACATGCGACGCTTCGGTTCGCCTTCGAGAAGCTCCCACCGGAAGCGTTTTAACGGCACCGTACTGGCGATCGATGAGTTCTAGGCTCAGACGTATGAGTACTTATCGGCGTCAAGAGTACCGGGTGGAAGAAGCGCGGGGACTGCGGTTCGCGGCGAATCGGACAATTACAATCAGCCGCGCTTTGCTAGTCCGTCGGCAGGAATATCCTGTCGAAGCAAGAACGTTCGCGCACGCTTACTCATCATGTAATTCGGGCTGGTAGGTGCCGGCGCTCCACTCCTTTCCCTTGGGGATCGAGCATTCGGCAGCGAACAGGGCGACTATTGAGATGAAAACCGACGATTCTCAAGTCCTTTGAGTAGTCGGCCAAGCAACCGGGTGGCGAGCCTTTCATTGTCGGGATGGCGTCCTAGCCACGCCACCATCGCCGGCAACGGACAGACATCATGAGCTCCAGACGTCGTGAGGGTCACAGCCACTCAAGGAGCCGTCCGCGAAGAACGGGACGCCCACCCGGCGCCAATAAGCTGTGGGAATCGACCGTTACGCCAGGCCGTGCCACGGCGGAGACGGCTGACTTCGGCAGCTTTCCCGTGCCAGGCATAGCCCGTGTGGGGCGGGGTCCATCTGCCCAAGCCCTGGATGTCATACAGAGCAGGCATCGGCGACAGTACGCTGGCCAGTCACCGCAAAGTGATGTGAATACGGGCAACCAGCCGCAACAAGGAGATGGAAACGGCGCGCACCCTACGTCTGCAGCTCCTCCGGGAGACAGCCCTACAGCATCCGCTGACAGACGACCGTTCTCCGCGTTAGCGATCACCAAGCTGCTGATTGGGCCGTAACCGCCAAACAGCTTCATCGACCGCGGATCCAGTTCCGGTATGCGTGGGCCTCATTCTGCACGCCTTCGCAACAGCAACCCGATAGTCGGGCGCAGGGCAAGGCCAACGCGAAGGAGGCAGGGCGGCGGAATGCCCCCTGCCTCCTCCACTCATCCCCGGCTAGAATGGCGCGACCTGCCCGACGCGAACTGGACCCACGAGGTCCGCACCGCCCAAGGTCGCACCGTCCCGGCGTCGGAAACTGTGTGGATGCGCACCCGCGAAGTATGGGTCCACGCCGTGGACCTGGACAACGGAGGAGCTCGGCAAAGCCGTCGGAGCGGCAACTCTGATGACCAGTGAAGCATGGCGTCTTCGGGATCTCCGTCGGGTCAACCACCTCTGAGCCCACAGGCTTCCAAGCCCCCAGGCGGGCATTGATGCGGTGCCGGACCGTCCAACCCCGGCGTACCTGGCGACCCGCCAACCATGGACTGGCCGGGGAGTCAGCCATCCGCCACGTCCAGAGCTGTATGTCTGACTCCCTCTGGCCGATAACAGCGCATATGACACGCACCAAAAGCGATTCGCGCGCTGGGCACTCATCGCTTGCCCAGTTGCAGGGCACTTCCGGGGTCCCACAACGAAGTCCACTTCGTGTCGATCCGAAGTTGGGCGGACCCCAACGCCCCAGCCGGCTTACTCGTCTGCCGGCGTGAGGCGTTGGGACCCATCAGCAACTCAGACGGCAACGCCCAACCGACGGTTCGCCAGAACCGGGATCACCTGGCGGGCTTTTTCCACGGCCGCGACGTCTACTGTGACATCCAGCTGACCGACCTTTTCGTCGAGTTCTTGCAGGACGACACCCATTGGGGAGACCACCAAGCTGTGGCCCACGCCGAAGCGGGGGCCCGCCGGTTCTTCAATGCCTGCCTTGGAAGCATCCGCCTGGTCGCAGGCGACAACCCAGGTGGTTGAGTCGATGGCCCGCGCCTGGTTGAGCAGGCGCCACGCGTCGATCTTGCCCTCCCCGGCGCCCCAGTGGGCGGTGACGATGATGACTTGGGCGCCACGGTCGGCCAGTTCGCGGAAGAGCTCCGGGAAGCGCACGTCGTAGCAGGTGGCTACGCCTACCGTGACGCCGTCCACCTCAAAGGTGAAGGGATCGCTTCCGGGTTCCACGTCGGCTGATTCAGAGAACCCGTAGGCGTCGTAAAGGTGGATCTTGTCGTATCCGGAGTGGATGTTTTCACCGGTAACGAGGATGGTGTTCCGGACGCGTCCATCAGCTGCTGGCTGGAAGGTTCCAACCAGGACAATGACGCCAAGGTCCTTTGCCAGTTGCTGTACAGCCGATGCCCATGGCCCGTCGATGGGTTCGGCGTGCGGCGCGGGCGCGGCGCCGAACCGGACCAGTGAAGCTTCGGGGAGCACAACGACGCGGGCGCCGGTTTCCGCGCCGCGGCGAACTGCGTCGAGGACGAGTTCAAGGTTTTGTGCTGGGTCGACGGTGGTGGCGAACTGCTGGACGGAGATGGACAGGCTTGCAGAAGACATGGGTGTTCCTTATCTGAATGGCGGTGGTGCGAAACAAGAGCAGAGTTAGCGGGTCAGGTCAGTAGATGGAGTGTCCAGCGACTTCGCGGGAATCCGGGTTCTTCGCGAGGCTCACGCCGACCAGGGTGATGACGGAAACGACGACGATGTAGAGGGCCAGGGGAAGCCAAGTGCCGTACGTCCCCAGCAGCCAAGTGAACAGGAGCGGTGCGATGGCGCCGCCGAACACGCCGCCGATGGTGTAAGCGAGGGAGCTGCCTGCGTACCGAAGCCGCGGACTGAACTGTTCGGAAACGAGTGCGGCCTGGGGTCCGTACATGAGGGAGTTGCAGAGCAGGCCAAAGATGACAGCCAGCACTATTCCAATGAAACCGATGCTCATCAGCGGGAAGAAGATGAATGGGAACGCGATCGAGCAACCTGCGCCGATGGCGGTAACTAGTCGGCGGTTCATCCGGTCGGAGAGGTGTCCGGCGGCCGGAACCATGAAGACCTGGAACGCGGAGCCAATCACGACAGCCAGGAGTGCCTGCCCAGGCTGGAGCCCGAACTGACGGGTGGCGTACGTGAGGATGAAGACGGTTGAAAGCGCGTACATCACGTCGGGCGCGATCCGGGACATCGTGGCCGCCAGCAAGGCCCGGCGTTCGGTCCGGAACACCTCAGCCAACGGTGATTTCGGGGTGAGGCCTTGTTCTTTGATGGCTTCGAAGACAGGGGTTTCTTCAATTTTGAACCGGATCACCAAGCCAACCACAACCAGCACTGCGGAGAACAGGAAGGCAACGCGCCATCCCCAGGACAGGAAGTCCTCCTTGGGTAGCAGCGCGAGGAGCGCCAAGGCGCCGTTGGCGAGCAAGTTGCCAAGGGGCGGGCCGATCTGGGCTGCTGAGCCGAACAGGCCCCGCTTCCCGGGATCTCCGTGTTCGCTTGAGATGAGGACCGCTCCTGCCCATTCACCGCCGACGCCTACTCCTTGGCATAGCCGGAGGAAAACAAGGGCGATAGGTGCGGCGACGCCGATGGTGTCATAGCCCGGCAGTAGACCTACCGCGAAGGTGGCGATTCCAATGAGGAGAAGGGTCCAGACGAGGACTTTCTTACGGCCGATGCGATCACCTAGTCGCCCGAAGAGGACGCCGCCCAGGGGCCTGGCGACATAGCCGACAGCGTAGGTGGCAAAAGCTGCCAGCGTGCCGGCGAGGGGGTCATCGGAGTGGAAGAAGACCTGGCCGAAAACCAGGGCCGAAGCTGCCGAGTAGATCGCGAAGTCGTACCACTCCAGGCTTGTCCCGGTCAGGGCGACAATGAAGCCCCTTTTGCCTTGGCCGGGCCTTGCCGGAGTTTTTTGTTGCGAAGTGGATATCTGTTCAGTCACGAGATGCCTCCTGAATAAGAGTGCCTTGAACGACAGAGCGCCGGAAGGGCGAATGTCCTGTCACAAGCTGCTTCTTTGCCGAATCCCACAAGTGTATGGGCTGCGTATACAGAAACGTATGGGCTGTGTATACTCACACTATACTGTGATGCAGATCGCAGCAATACCAAGCCAAATCAATTGTTTGAAGGAGTCCTCATGTCCTTGCAGTTCACTCTCCCCAGTGGTGAATCCCTAGATGTCGACGTAATCCACCTCCTGAACGGTGGATATGCAGGCCGCCACCAGGAACACGTCCGCGCCCATGTCGAGGAGCTCGCACTGCTGGGCGTCCCGGCCCCCACGGTCACCCCGACCATGTACCCGGTCTCGCCCTACCTGGCCCAGCAGGCGCGTGTCGTTCCGGTCCAGCACGGCAAGACTTCCGGCGAAGTGGAGTGGGCCATCGTCGTGGCCACGGATGGGCGGATTCTCCTGACCCTCGCGTGTGACCACACCGATCGCGAGCTTGAGGTCCACGGAATCGCCTGGTCCAAGAACGCTTCCCCGGACGTCCTGGCGAAGGACGCCTGGCTGCTCAGCGAGGTGGAGGACCACATAGATGACCTGACGCTGACCGCATGGGTTACCAACAACGGAGTCGAAGAGCAGATCCAGAAGGCCACGCTTGGCGACTTGCTCCCACCGGCGCACTGGGTCGGCGTACTCAAGGACCGGGATTTGCTCAACCCCGGGACAGTGCTTATTTCGGGCACCGTCAACATGGTGGAGGGCGTAAACCAGTTTGCCGATGGCTGGCGGGCGGAACTGACCGATCCCGTCCTGGGCCGGACCATCAGCCTCGCCTACGATGTAGTGCCGATGGCCACCCCGATCGGCTGACTTTCCGGTGTCGGCGGGGCGCGGCTCCACCTCGCGGCACGCGCCCCGCCGCCACCACAAACTGGTCCACCCCGACTGTATGCGGAGAGTATACTTTGACTATGCAGACGCCAAGCCAGTCCAATCGCGACAGAGTGTACGACTACATCCGCGACACCATCCTCCCGGACGGCGCCTACCACGGCAGCTTCCTCACCGAGGAACAGGTGGCCGAAAAAGTCGGAGGAACCTCCCGCACACCCGTCCGGGAGGCGTTTCTTCTCCTGGCCTCCGAAGGGCTACTGCAGCTGGTTCCACGCCACGGAGCGTTCATCCCGCCGGTCACCCGACAGGAGATCAGCGAGGCCCTTGAGTTCAGGACAGTATTGGAAACCAACGCCGCCGAAGTCGTGATGGAACGCGGCACCGCCCCACTCGACGCGATGAAGCTGGCGCTGAAGCACCAACTGGAAAGCTCCGACGCCGGCCACGAACGCGAGTTCGTTGACTGGGACAGCGAATTCCACATCGCCTTGGTCAGGGCCGTGGGCAACTCCCTCATGACCAAGTCGTACACGGACCTTCGCGCCCGACACATCCGCATTGGCATCCGGGCCCTCATGAACACCCCCGCCCGGCAAGCCGCCGTCATCGCAGAACACCAGGCAATCGTCGACGGGCTCGAATCCGGAGATCCCGAGCTGGCCAAGGCCGCACTTCGCAGCCACATTCGAACCACCGCATCAGGTCTCTCGGAAATCTGACCCACGAAAGGTTCCCATGGACCAGCCCTCCCCTGCCGGGCTCACAGCACCTGAAATTGCGTATCAATGGATCACCGCTTTCATTGCCGGTCTGCCCCGGGACGAGGAGACCTTCCTGAACGAGGCCACGCTGGCTAAGGCCACGGGCACTTCCCGAACACCGGTTCGGGAGGCCCTTCTACGACTTGAAGCCGAGGGATTCATCAGGCGCGTCCCCCACAAGGGCGCTTACGTTCCACCCATCACGGACCAAGAGGTCCGGGCTAACCTCCAGGCCCGCTCCGTGGTGGAACGCTGGGCCGTCGACACCCGAGGGCACTTCGATCAGGCCACCCTGGATGTTCTGCAGAGCCTCATCGACCAGCAGCGACTGGCCGCCTCCGATCCCGGCAGGTTCATTGAGCTGGATACGGAGTTTCACAACACCATCGTCAGGGCAGCCGGCAATCCAGTACTCTCGGATTTCTACGCGTCCTTGCGGCAGCGGCAGCTAAGAATCGGGATCCAGGCCATCAGCAGAGGCGGCAGCCGAACGGACGAGGTTCTGTCCGAGCACCAAGCCATCGTGAACAGCCTGGGCGGTGCAAGCCTGACCGCTACCTGCGCAGCCATCGACTCGCACCTGGAGGCTACCCGACGAGCAACCATCGGGTACTGAGACGGGCATTGGAACGGCCCCTGGAGAATACTCAGCCAGAGGGCTGCTGTGAGGCAGCCTCGCGGGTCTCCAACTCAAGTTTCCAGCTAACGCTGCTCCCCCGGAGCCCTGGCATGACGGCACCCTTCTGCACGTAGCGGAACGGCACTGTTTCACCGTCGGGCCGCCACCACCCGCTGACAGGAGCGTAATGCCCCGTCAGGACGAGGGCGGGTACGGTGGCGGCTCCCGGATAGCGAGGTGTCATGGCGTACTGTTTGCCGCTGGTGCCCGGCCCTGATCAATCGCCGGACGGTTCGCCAGCACGGGAAGGTTCCCTGTGTAGCCTTCGCGTTCCTTGGCCGCGGCAGCTATTCCCTCACGGGCAGCAAACCACCCACCGATCAACAGCGGAATCAGCACCAGCAGCGAGGCCAGGACCCAGCGGCCGGTGTCGGAAAAGCCCATGGAGACGAGCACGAAGACCAGGAACGTCAAGGTCAGGTAAGAGGTATACGGTGCCCCGAACAAGCGGAAGGCCGGGCGCGTAATCAGGCCGGACCGCGAGAGCTTGTGCAGTTTCATCTGGCACAGGATGATGGTCGCCCAACAGCCGATGATTCCCAGCGCGGAAATCTCCAGGACGATCTCGAAGGCCTGCGACGGGACGAGAGCGTTGAGACCGATGCCAAGCAGTGCCACCACCGTGGTGAACAGGATGCCGCCGTACGGGACACCTTTGCTGTTCATCCGGCCCGAGAATCGTGGCGCGGATCCATTGACGGCCATGGATCGCAGGATTCGGCCCGTGGAATAGAGACCTGCGTTCAAGCTGGACAGGGCCGAGGTCAGCACCACGAAGTTCATGATGGATGCGGCCGTTGCACCCGCCTGCGGGTCGCCGAGGTGCGAGAAGAACGTGACAAACGGTGACTCACCGCCCTTGTAGGCGGTGAACGGCAAGAGCAGGGAAAGCAGCAGGATGGACCCGACGTAGAACACGGCGATCCGGAAGACGACACTGTTGATCGCCTTGGGCATGACCTTGGCTGGTTCCTTGGTTTCACCGGCGGCCGTGCCGATCAGCTCGATGCCGGCGTAGGCGAAGATGACCCCGCTGGCGGCGAGCAGCGGAGCGATGCCACCGTTCGGGAAGAACCCGCCGTTGTCCGTGAACAGGACCAGGCCTGTGGGGCCGACATCGGTGGCGGCACCGCTGAGGAGGAAGACGACGCCGACCACCAGGAACGTGACCAAGGCAATGACCTTTACCAGCGCAAACCAGAACTCCATCTCGCCAAAGAGCTTCACCGAAACCAGGTTCAGGGAAAGCACCACCACCAGGGCAATCAGGGCCAGCAACCACTGAGGTGTTTCCTGCAACGGCAGCCAATACGGTGCCCAGAATTTCAGGTACAGGGCCGCCGCGGTGACATCGACAATGGAGGTCATGGCCCAGTTCAGGAAGTAGAGCCAACCGGCCGCGTAGGCCATCTTTTCACCGTAGAACTCACGGGCGTAGGAAACGAAGGAGCCGGACGATGGCCGATGCAGGACCAACTCCCCCAACGCCCGGAGAATGAGGAAGCCGAAGAAACCGCAGACTGCATAGACCAGAACCAGTGCCGGCCCACTTCCGTTCAGGCGGGCGCCGGCTCCCATGAACAGGCCTGTACCAATGGCTCCGCCGATGGCAATCATTTGAATCTGCCGCGGCTTCAGCGACTTGTGATAACCGTGCTCCTCGCTGGAGAAGTCCCGGACGGCGGAGGCAACATCGCCAATCCGCTCGCGTTCGTTTTCCAGTTCATCCGCGCGGTCGTGTGCGGGTTTTTGCATGTTTTTCTCCAGGGGGAACGAACCGCACGTCATCGTGCGGCTGACAACAGGCCGCCCGGAGCACCGGGCGGGTGGCCAATCAGCTAGCTGCTGACATTGGCCGAGGGTTTGGTGCGGAACTGCAGATCGCGGGGACTGATCCAGACCTCGTAGCCTTCCTTGCGGACGAAGGCACGGCGTGGCTGGACGCCGTTGCTTCTTAGCCAGAGCGTGGATGAGTCGGCCATGGCGTGATCCACGATCCCGGAGTGAACCGGCTCCCCGAGCTTGCGGATTTGCACGTGACCGCCGATCAGGGCGGTCCAGTCGTCGTACCGGATGAACTGGGGCGCGTCCCGCCTTTTCATGCCTGCTCGCTGCCCAGGAAGAATGCTGTGAGGCGGTCCCACATCTCGGGTGCGTTCGAGTACATGGGGAAGTGCCCGCTGCGGGAGACCTCTGCGAGTTCAACGCCCTTTTCTGCCAGCAGGGGCAGGTAGCTCAAGGTGTTGTTCTGGACGCCGTACATGTACATCCGGGGAAATGGCAGCGCCAGGAATCGATCCATGAGGCCGCCGTGGTCGGACAGTTCCACCATGGATTCGAAGATGGGCCGGACCGCCCCGGGCCGGACCTTGTGGGGAAGGCTCGCTGCGTAAAGGCTGCTGGAATAGAACCGGGACTTCCAGACCCGGTCCTGGAAATCCTTGAAGAAATCCTCGGGATCCGGGTGGGAGTGGCTGATGATCTGCCGGCTCAGGAAGCAGTCTTCCGGGGCCACGTTTCCTTCGATATCGGCGAAACTGAGAACGCGGGCTGGGTCTTGGTCCGCCAGCAGGAGTGCTGTGAGCCCGCCCATGGAATGGCCCACCAAGTGAAAGCGGTCGATGTTCTGCGCGGCCAGGACTTCCTTGGCGACCTGAACGAGGAAGTGCACTGAAATGGCGTTCAGGTCCGGGCAGATACTCGCGCCGCAGCCTGGGGCGTCGTAGGCCAGGACCGGGCGGCCAGCGAGAGCATCCTGCTGGATGACGTCCGCGTAATCTTCCTTGGTGGAGCCGAAGCCGTGCAGGAATACCAGCGGCGTGCCGGAGCCGGCGCGGTACATGCCGGCGATCTCGACGTGGACTCCGTCAATGTCGAGCGGGAGAGTGAAAGGCTCAAGCTTGGTCAGGCCAGGCAAGGAGTCCTCCTATCAGGTGACTAGGGTGTTGGGAATCATGCCTGCGGTGTGACCCACGCATGATGGTTCTTGATGTGTCTTCGGTTGGTACTGGCATGTGACTGCTGGTAGGTCTTGCCCGCGTCATACACAGCCAACTGGCGCCCCCTAACGGCCAGGGCTTCTTCGATGAGGTCCAAAGACCCCTCGCCGAGCCCGATGACCTGCCCCAGCAATTCCAGCCGGGACCACGTGACAAGCACCTCGACGCTCCGGATACCATGCCGGGCCAGAGCATTCTCAGCCCGGGACGGCAACCCCAGGCCGGAGACCGCAATTGTCAGTGCCGCCGTCGTCATCGCGGGAAGTCCGCAATAGTTGCGACAAACCGGTCAAGACCTTCCGTCAGGGTGGCGATGTCAGTGGCGAAGGAAAGCCGGACGTGTCCTTCGCCGGAGGGACCAAACTCGCTTCCGGATCGGACCAGAACACCGGCCGCAGCGAACCGGGCCACCATCTCATCTGAAGTCAATGAGGTGGATATCCGGGGAAACGCGTAGAAGGCGCCTTGAGGCGCGAGGATTTCGACGCCGGCAACTCCGCCCAGTGCCTCCAGCACCAGATCACGCCGATCCTGATAGGACGCTGTGAGGACTCGAAGGTCCTCTTCCGGGGTCTCCAATGCTGTCAGCGCAGCATCCTGCACGAAGGTGTTCAACGGACCGTTGATGGTGCGGTGGATGAGGTTGATTTTGTCAGCGAGAGGGCCGGAGGCAACAACGTATCCAAGGCGCCAACCGGTCATGGCGTAGGTCTTGGACAGTGTGCTGCAGTAGACCACCTGGGATGAGACGTCATTGAGGTCCAGGGCTGAAACAAACGGGAGCTGGTCGAACACGATGCTGCCGTAGGCCTCGTCGGAGAGGAGCAGCAGGTCCGGGTGGTCGCCCAACACGGCGCCAACACCGGCGAGGTCTGCCGCCGAATAGATCCGGCCTGTGGGGTTGCCCGGGTTGCAAAGAATAATCATCCGAGCCGTGGCAGCCTCGTGCCGGAGCGCGTCCAGGTCCAGCGACCCGTCAGCGCGCGCTGCTATCCAGACCACTTCCGCGCCGACCATGGCGGCATGGTCGGCGTAGAGGGAGTACGTCGGTTCAGGGATTAGAACCCGATCCCCGGGCTGAACGAGGGCCAGCATTGCGGCGGCCAACCCGGCGCTGCCGCCGTGCGTGAGCACCACCTCGCGCGCTGTGGTGGGGCGGGGGTGCCCGGCGGAGATCTTCCGCGCGAGCACCTCCCGCAGTTCCGGCGCTCCGGTCATGGGCGAGTACCGGGTCCGTCCCTTCACCAGGGAACGGACGGCAGCGTCGACTACCGCGTTGGGGGTCCCGGCGTCGGGCTCCCCCATGGCGAGTGAGATGGTGCCGGGTGCTGCCGCGCCCAGGGTGGCGGGGCGGCGGCTGGAGGCGGCGATCCGTTCAGGAGCGCCCAACTGTGGAGGGGACATAACTCTCATGTGCTCTTCCGTCTAGAGGGAGTAGATCTCAAGGGTGGTTTTGCCCTCGCGGATTTCGCCGAGGAAGCGTTGCTCGTCTGCAACGCGCTGGTCGGCCTTGTCCAGGACTGCGTCGACGGCATCCCGGGGCAGGACGACAACTCCGTCGGAGTCCCCGACCACCAAGTCACCGGCGCGGACGGTCAGGCCGCCCACGCGAACGGGCGAGGAGAAGTCGCCCGCGTAGTCCTTGGCGGTTCCGACGACGGTTACGCTGCGCGAGAAGACCGGGAAGTCCATCTCCGCCATTTCCTCGGTGTCACGGACGCCGCCATCGATCACCAGTCCGAGTATTCCGCGGTGCTGGGCGGCTGCGGCGAGGATTTCGCCCCAGTGCCCGTGCTCGGCGCCTTGCATGTCCACCACCAGGACGCTGCCCGAAGGCGCGTTCAGGACGGCGTGGTGCAGGGCGAGGTTGTCGCCGCCGACTCCGCGGACGGTGAAGGCTGGACCGGCCACCTTGGCTCCGCGCCAGGCCGGCTTCAGGCCGGGATCGCAGGCGCACGGGAGTTTGGCGGCTTCATAAAGGGTGGCGGAAGAGTGACCGCGAGCAGCGTTGCTCATTTTTTGCCCCACTGGAGGTCGTGGTAGCCGAGGTCTTTGCGGGCCTGGACCAGGGTGGCACCGGCCTTGACTGAGGCTATAATTCGGGTTTCGGTTTCTTCAATCTTTTCGGCCAGGTCGGCGACTTCTTCAGCGCGGGCGCTGGGTACAGCGAGGGCGCCGTCGGCGTCGGCGCAGATGATGTCCGCCGGTGAGATGGTGACATCGTTGATGGTTACCACGGTCTGGACGGCGACGAGTTGCACACGGTCTTTGCCGGTGCGCATGAACTTGCCGCGGCTGAACAGCGGGTAGTTCTGCTGCAGGGAGGTGGAGATGTCACGGCAGACGCCGTTGATGATGGTTCCGGCGATGCCGCGTTCGGCGGCGACCTCGGTCATGATGCCTCCCCAGACGGTGACGTCCGTGCGTCCTCCGTTGTCAATGGCAATCACGGCGCCGGCCGGGACGTCGTCGAGGAAGTCCCCGACGCTTCCGCGGGACTCGCCGGCCGGCGCGTATTGCACCGTGAATGCAGGTCCGGTGGCGCGGAAGTCGTAGGTCAGCGGGGACAATCCGTGCAGGGTCCCGTGTAGGCCGAGGGCGTCCATGGCATCGGAGATGGATGCTGTGGGCAGAGCTGCCAGACGTTCGATGACGTTGGTTTCAGTGGTGGTGTTCATCAGTGATCCTCGGTGATTCCAGCCAAACGCGCGTCGCGCATGGCTTCGTGAAGGGCGACGCCGGCGCGGAGATCGACGGCGATGGCTTGCTCGCGTGCGGCCACGCCTTGGGCGCGTTCGAGCACCTCGTCAACGTGGGCGGCGGGGACGACCACGACGCCAGTCTCATCGGCAAGAACCAGGTCACCGGGGGTGACTGTCACCTCGCCCAGTTGGACGGGTTCGCCGGTGGAGCGTTGCTGGAGCCTGCCGCGGGCGGTGGCCGGGATGCGCCCCTTGGCGAAGACGGGGAAGCCGATCTCGCGGGCTTCGTGGACGTCGCGGCAAGCGCCGTCGGCCACCACACCGCGCACGCCGTTCAGTGATGCACCTAGGCTAAGAAGCCCACCCCAACAGGAGACGTCGGTGCGTCCTTCGTTGGCCACGACGATGACGTTGCTGCTGTTGGCGTCGGCAACCGCGGTGGCGCCGATGTGTGCACCGGAGGGACCCGGGACGTAGGGCTCAAGCTGCACCGTCACGGCGAAACCGACGATCTTTGGGGTTCCCCAGACGGGGAGGAATCCGGCTTGCCCTGGAGGGAGGCCGAGGGCGTCGAGGGCGTCTGACACGGCGGCTGAATCCAGCGTTGTGTAGTGCTCCAGGAGTGTTTTTTGGGAAGTCATGCTTCCAGTAGACCGTTCCCGATCGATATAGTGAAGGTCTGGTTAGCTATAGATGGAAGAGGTATTGCGACTCAATGATCGAGGTACGCCAAGCCCGGTACTTTGTTGCCGTGGCGGAGGAACTGCATTTCGGCCGGGCCGCCGAGCGGCTCACCATGTCACAGCCACCCCTCAGCCAGGCCATCCTGCAACTGGAACGGCAGCTCGGGACCAGTCTGCTGACCCGTTCCAGCCGCTCGGTTCTTCTCACGGATGCAGGGAAACTCTTTCTGGACGAATGCCGGCTGCTGGTCCAGGCGTCCGAGAGGGCGGAGGAGGTGGCCGCCCGGGCGAAGTCGGGCAGGGCAGGGACATTGCGCCTCGGGTCCGTCACTTCTGCTTTCGATGGCCTGCTCCCCGACGTCCTGGACAGGTTCCGGAGCGCCTGGCCGGCGGTGGAGTTGGAAGTTTCGGAAATCGACACCCATCACGGACGCGACCGGTTGCTGCGGCGGGAACTGGACGTCGCCATCATCCGCCAGCCCGGCTTCGACAAGGGGCTCCGATCAGTTCCCCTGCGTCGCGACCGCTTTGTCCTGGCACTCCCGGAGACGCACGCCAGGGCCACAGACCAAAGACCGGCGGATCTGGCACAGTTCAGGGACGACAGCTGGATCTGGCTTCCACGCGCCATCTCGCCGGACTATCACGACGAGATGGTGGCAGCCTGCCGGCAGGCAGGATTCAGCCCGCAGGCCAAGCACTTCGCGAACTCCATCCAGTCCCAGCTGGCCATGGTTGCTTGCGGCCTAGGGGTCACGCTGGTGCCGCTGTCATCCTTGGGCACTCGACGAGGCGTGGTGGCATTGGAGTTGTCGCAGCGCGTGGACCTCGTGGAACTATCACTCGTCAGCCGGGCCGGCACCTCGGAGACCATCGCGGACCATTTCATCGAGTGTGCCAGGTTGGCTGGGACGGCGATTAAGCCGCCAAGGCGAACGGACGACGGCGGGAGGTAACCGCCGTCGTCCGCTCGCCTTGTGTTGGTGCCCGGCTGACGTTACTCGACCGTGAGTCGGCCGATATCCTCCCCTGTCTTGACCGTGCTTCCTGCCGGGGCCAGGACCTCAGTAAGAACACCAGACTCCGGCGCTGGAACAACGTTTTCCATCTTCATGGCCTCTAGGACAACCAGCGGCGCACCTTCCTCGACTGACGTGCCGGCGTCGACAAGCCACTTGACCACTTTGCCGGAAAGGGGCGACTGGACCAGCCCTGGATCCACAACTTCCTCATAGCTTGCTGAGTCGCCCTCATCCGCAGATTCCAGGCCAGCGGCGCCCAGCATGAGTGCCAGGTTTCCCGGGAAGCCGACCATCACGCGCTTGCCGTCGATGTCCAAGGGGACGGTCACGGTTCCAGTGGGCTCGGCCTGGTTCGGGTCATAGACCGAGTCCGGGGTGATGCCGTGTCGAAACTCTGTCTCGATCCATCGGGTGTGGATGGCGAAGGAGTCTGTGAAGTCGGGCGATTCCAGCACTGCCCGGTGGAAGGGAACGAGGGTGGGCAAGCCGGAGATGGTGAAGTTCTTCAACGCCCGGCGCGCCCGCCGAATAGCCTGCTGTCGGTCCGCTCCGGTGACGATCAGCTTGGCCATGAGTGAGTCGAAATCTCCGGAAATCTCCGAGCCCGCAGCGATCCCGGAGTCCAGCCGGATGCCGGGACCGGTGGGGACGGTGATGGCCTCCACGGTCCCGGGCGTCGGCAGGTAGCCGCGACCCACGTCCTCGGCGTTGATCCGGAATTCGAAGGAGTGGCCGCGGGGTACGGGGTCTTCCGCGAGGGCGAGCGGCAGTCCTTGGGCAATCCGGAACTGTTCCTGCACCAGATCCACGCCGGAGGTTTCTTCCGTGATGGGATGCTCCACCTGAAGCCGCGTGTTGACCTCCAGGAAGGCGATGGCGCCGGATTCGGACACGAGGAATTCCACGGTTCCTGCACCGGTGTACCCCGCCTCCGAACAGATGGCCCGGGCGGCCTCATGGATTGTGCGTCGTTGCTCGTCGCTGAGGAATGGGGCCGGAGCCTCTTCCACGAGTTTCTGGTGCCGACGCTGCAGGGAGCAGTCCCGAGTCCCCACCACGATGACCTTGCCGAAAGTATCGGCAAGGATCTGAGCTTCGACGTGCCGGGGGCGGTCAAGGTACTGCTCTACGAAGCATTCTCCCCTGCCGAAAGCCGTCACTGCTTCGCGGACTGCTGAGTCAAAGGCTTCCTCCACGCCGTCCAGGTCCCGCACCACTTTCAACCCGCGTCCGCCGCCGCCGAAGGCAGCCTTGATAGCGATGGGCAAGGGAAAATAACATCGAAGCGTGAATATTAACTAAGTACGCTTCGCGGGTCGAGGCAGCAATAATTCTTGATCCCGCACGCCTGGATTTGCATCAGGACCCCCCGACCTCCGACCTGACACCGGACGGCCGCATCCTCGAAATGATGCCACAATAACCTGTCGGGACTGATGGCGCGCGGCCGGCCGAATCGATCCGAGAAATCTGGTTGCGTCAACTTGATCGGTACCCACGTCTAGTGCTGCGGTTCTGCCCAGCGCCAATTCCTGACGCTGCTTCCTCGGCGCTGTGGTGTCCTCAATCAACATCGCATCGATCGCTGACTTGAAGGGCTCAAGCCCGGGGTGAGATTCTCTGCGGCGTCTGTCGAGGAGGGGAAACCGGGGAGCTCAAGGCCCGTCGGACGGTCTTCCGTGATACCTGATAACTTCGCGCAAGCTCCCGAATCGATAGCTCCTCAACCCTGGCGTCGCTCCGAATCGCCGCGGACAACTCCCACTCTTGACCCCATCCTGGTCCTCCCGTGGCAGATCCCAACTGCATGGGATCAACGTTCACAGGTGGGTGCCAATCAAGCCGTCATCAGGTCCGGCATGTCGCAGAGGTGGGCTGAAGTCACCATGGAACAGCCGTCCCCCTCCCGACCGGAGACGAGGACGCGGTCGGATCTGACCAGCCTGCATCCGTCAGGCCAAAGGTCGCCGCAAGCCGCTGGCCCGGCCGGGGCTCAGTCGGTCAGTTCGCGGGCGCCACGTTCGAGTACGGCTAAGGATTTGGCCTGCAGTTCAGGCGTGAAGCGGGCTGTGGGTAGATATATGGCCAGCATTGCAACAAGCTGTCCGTCGTTCCGGACAGGGTAACCGAGGCCAGCAAGTCCTTCTTCGAGCTCGTCAACCACGACCACGTACCCCCGCTGGCGGATGTCTGCGATGACTTGGCTGAGCAGCGCCCGGTCCGCTTTGGTTTTTGAGGTGTGACGGACAGGGTCCATCCGGCTAATGATCTTGTCGGATTCCGTTTCGGGTAGCTCGGCTAGTAGCAGCCGGACGAAGCCGGAGGCTAAAGAGCTGATCGTTTCGCCGGCCCACGGATCGAAGACGCCGACAAGTTTGCGCCCTCGGACTTCGTCGATGACCCGTGCGGTTGCCGGGCCGGTGGGCACTGCCAGCATCGAGGTTTCCCCGATCTCGGCGGTGATCCTCTCGAGTACCTCACGGCTGCGTTCCTGCAGGCCTGCAAGAGGCGCGACGGCGTTCGTGAGCCGCATGATCGTCGGCCCCAGCACCCATTTGCGGTGATTGCCGGGCCGGGAGACAGCGCCTGCGTCGAAGAGCGAGGCAAGCAGCCGGGACACGGTGGAGCGCGGAAGGTCCGAAGCGCTGCAGAGTTCGGCGATAGAGGCGCCTTGGGGGTGCCGCGCGAGCAGCTCGAGCAAGTCGAAGGCACGCCGGAGGGACTCATTGCGGCCGGTCCCTGGCAGCAGGGGATTTGCCACCATCGTACTGCCGTTCGCACCCGTCATCAGTTCGACCCCCTCGTAAAGAAAATGCACTGTTTCGAGCATAGTCGATTCAACTTCGACCCCATAGTGGTTGCTTTATAACCGACAAGCGGTCATTATTGTTATGAGTTGAATCACATCCAAAGCTTTCAGCAGGTCCCCCACAAAAGTGGCCAGCGTCCCTACACGTCACCTGACGGGGCCGACCGCAGTTCGTCCCCTATCCCCTCGCAGCGAAGCTGGGGATCATTAGATCGAGGAGCAAACTCAATGCAACAGGAAACCGGCCCTTCGCCTTCCGCCGAGCCCACCTCCAGGCTCGTCGAGAAACGCGCCATCGAATACATCCCGCTCCGGGAGCGCCACGGCAAGGCGTGGCACGTCACGCCCGTGTGGATAGCTTGCTCGGCCAATCTGACAGGCCTGGCCATCGGCGGGCTCGGGATCGCCAGCGGACTCAATCTCGGCTGGTCGCTGCTCGCGATCGTCATCGGCGGCTTCGTCGGAACGTTCTTCGCGGCATTCCACGGCACCCAGGGTCCCCAGCTTGGCATCCCCCAGATGATCCAGTCCCGGCCCCAGTACGGCTACGTAGGTGCCGTGCTTATCTATATCGTCGCGGTCCTGGCATACCTAGGCATCAGCATGTTCGCGATCCTACTCATGGGTCAGGCCCTGGGAACACTCCTGGGCATCAGTCCGGAGGTTGGCATGGTGGTGATGACGGCGCTGGCCACCGGGCTGGCAATCGCCGGCTACGACCTGGTTCACAAGTTCTCCCGCTGGTCGACCATCGCCTTTGTCGTGGCCCTCCCGTTGCTCGCAATCGCGACGCCGTTTGTCACCAACCTTCCCGCCGGAAGCGCGGCGTTGAGCTCCGACGGATTTAACGCGGCCGCCTTCATGATGGAGGCCAGCGCGATGGCGGTGGGCACGCTCTCGTGGGCTCCATACGTCTCGGACTACACCCGCTACCTTCCCCGCATGAGTACGAAGGCCGCCTTCTTCGGCACATACCTCGGTATGGCCATCACAGGAATCGTTGTCGCGAGCGTCGGGGCCCTTCTGACGGCAGGTCTGCCCGGGGTTGATCTCGGGCGGGCACTGGTCACCGTCGGCGATGGGGTCTTCAATGGCCTTGGCAGCATCCTGCTGATCATCACCCTCGTCGGCACCGCGGTTCTGGTCTGCATGAACACTTACGGCGGCGCGCTGACCGTGATGAGCATCGCCGACTCCTTCAGGCCCAGCAAGCCCCGTCCGATCGCGCGCCCGATTGTCGCCACCGTCTTCGGCGCTACTTCGCTGATCCTGGCGTTCCAGGCCACGGGAGCGTTCGCGGAAAACTTCTACAACTTCCTGACGATCCTGTTCTACGCCCTCGCCCCATGGACGGCCACCAACCTTGTCGACTATTTCTTCGTCCGGCGCGGACACTACTCCATCCGCGAGATCTTCAACCCGCGAGGGATGTACGGGCGTTGGAACTGGCGAGGCTACACCGCGTACGGCGCGTCCCTGCTGGCCATGGCCCCGTTCGCCCTTACTGCCTGGTGGTCGGGACCGATCGGCAGCATGCTCGGATTCGACATCGCACCGTTTGTAGGTATGGCCGTGTCGGCCCTCGTTTACCTCGGCCTCGCGCGCAGCCTCGACCTCGAGGGAGAGCGCCGGAAGATTGCCCAGGCAGACACCGGCCTCGAGGACTGGGCCGAGACGAGAACGCCCAACCCGGCGGAAGATCCGGGTCTGGCTTTGGCCGTAAAGAAGGAGGGCATCTGACCTTGGCATCCATCAAACTGGGCTCCCTTCAAACCGGCTATGACGTGGCTGGCAGCGGACCTACGATCATCTGGGTCTCCGGCGGGGGCGGAGCAGCTGCGGACTGGGCCGACTATCTCACGGCCTTCTCCGACCGCTACCGGTCCATCTCCTTCGACAACCGGGGAACGTCCGGCACATCCTGCACGCAACCGCTCCCGTGGACAATCGCGGACATGGCCTGCGACACGGCCGAGCTGATCGAGGAGCTCTCAGACGAGCCCGTGGTCGTGGTCGGCCACTCCATGGGAGCGATGATCATGCTCCAGCTCGCGACCGACCGGCCCGACTTGGTCCGACTCGGCATCTCGCTCGCGGGCGCCGCTCGGGGCGATCAGGGATGGGTCGGGGACTACATGAGGGCGGAGATCGAACTACGCAAACGGGGCCAGCACCTCGACCCCGCGTTCTCGGCAGTGCACTACGCCGCCATGATGTACCCGGCGAAAGCGCTGCAGGACCAGCAGATGTGGAATGTGATACGCCAGAGCCTGGGGTCCGAGGCGGTCGCCCAAAACACCGAGGACACAGTCATCTCGCAATGGCAGCCGTGCGTGGAATTCAACCTGGCCGACAGGCTGCCATCGGTGACAGTCCCGCTGGAGGCCGTGTGCTTCTCTGAGGACGTATGCTCGCCTCCGGCCTACAGCGCCCAGATCGCCGCGCTCGCCCCGAACGCCAGGCTCCACGAACTGGAGGGAATGGGGCATGGATCGCTGTTCGGCCACCGCCCGGCCGAGGTCGCCGCGTTCATCCGAACCCTCATCGACGAGCACTTTGCCGGCAAGCCCCATCAGCCCGCGGTAGATCAGCGGCCTTCCTCCCGGCTCGCTGTCTAGCCTTGGTCGCAGGCGGGCGACGCCCTTGCGCGTCCTCGTACTGTCCAGCGTCATCGTGCACCGGCCCCCTGCGTCCATGGCGGCAAGGACCCCTCGAAGATGCATTCACGAGGCTCCGTCCCTTCACCGTACGCGCGCATGCCGCCATTGGCGGCTGGGATCCCGTCCATAAGTCGACCACACTACGGTTGAAAATGAACCGCTATATGGTCATAGTAAAAGCGTGAGCTACATCATGGCAGGATGCGGTGGCCCGCCACAGATCCCTGACTGGTCTCCACATACGCCGCTACTCCATTGACCCGCGACGACTCCGATGTACCCGAATGGGTCGGAAAGCAGAACCTGAAAATGAATCAGAACCAAACCGTCCAAGGCACGAGCCCCGCCAACCCCCAGTGGTTCCGCCAGGTCATGGGCCGCTACCCGACCGGAGTCGCCCTGATCTCCTCCACGGAAAACGACGGCACGCCGGTGGGGATGGTCGTGGGCACCTTCACCTCCGTCTCACTCGACCCGCCACTGGTCGCCTTCCTCCCTGCCCGTACCTCCACGTCGTGGCCCCGGATCCGCGCGACGGGTCAATTCGCCGTCAACATCCTGGGCGCCGGACAGGAAGAGGTGTGCCGGGCGTTCAGCAGCAAGACGGGCAGCAAGTACGAAAACATGCCGTGGCACCCGTCCGCTTCAGGCGCACCCTTCCTCGAACAGGCTGTGGCCTGGCTCGACTGCACCATCGAGTCCGTCATGGACGCCGGCGACCACGAGATCGTCCTAGGCCGCGTCGAGGCCATGGATATCGCTTCCCTCGACCTGCCCCTGCTGTTCTTCCAAGGCGGCTACGGGCGATTCACACCGCACTCGATGGCGGTAGCGGGACCAAACCTTGGCCGCGAACTCGCCCTCGTTGACAGCGCCCGCCCACGCATGGAAGCCCTCGCGGGAAGGCTCGGATGCGATTGTCTCGCCGGAGCGCGGTCAGGGGAGGAATTCGTCATACTGGCCAGCGCCGGCCCCGGAAAGACCCAATGGATCTCCTCGGCGGTCGGCCAGCGCGTCCCGGCCGCTGCACCCTTCGGCCGCACTGCCATGGCCTGGGCCGACGACGCGGACGTCGAGCGCTGGATCGCCGCCTCCGATACGCTCACCAGACCGGAGGCCTACGCCATGCTCGACCGAATCCGGGCCAGAGGCTACTCCGTCAGCGTCGGCGCAGGCGAGTTCGGCACGGCAGCTCCTTCAAGCGCCGTTCGCGACGCCATGGATCCAGGGTCAGAGGCCCTCGGCGCGCGCGCCAAGGAGAAGGTCCATTCCATCTCGGCCCCCGTATTCGGCCCCGACGGGACCGCAGCCCTCGTCCTCTCGCTCTACGGACTCCCGCCGGAGCTCGACGCCGGCGGGGTAGAGCGGTGCGCCGCCGAGCTACTAGCAGCCACCCGGCAGATCTCCGACGCCGCCGCTTACCAGACGCTCTGAACCGCACGCCGAAACATTCACTGCACCGACTCCAGAACGGAAACATCATGGACACCAACAGCACTGCCGGCCGCCAGATGGTCCTTGGACTACTGCTCTCGCCAGCCAGCTCACACATCGCCGGATGGCGCCACCCCGACGCGATCTCCAACGCAGGCTGGGACTTCTCCGACGTGCTTGGCGTCGCCCGCTCTGCCGAAGACGCCAAGCTCGACTTCGTCTTCCTCGCAGACGAACTATGCGCCCCCGAGGGCAACGCGCAAACACTGAGCCGAGATCCCGTGGTCTACCGCTTCGAACCCCTCACCCTCCTGGCAGCCCTGTCCGTCAGCACAGACAGGATCGGGCTCGTCGCCACCCAGACCACAACGTATAACGAGCCCTATCACATCGCCCGAAAGTTTGCCTCGCTAGACCACCTCAGCCACGGCCGGACCGGATGGAACCTTGTCACCTCCTATGTTGAGGCCGAAGCCCGGAATTTCAGCAGCTCCGAACATCTGAAGAACGCCGACCGCTACGAGCGCGCGGAAGAGTTCTTCCGCGTGGCCGCTGGATTGTGGGACAGCTGGGACGACGACGCCTTTGTCCTGGACAAGAGCTCCGGCCGTTATTTCGACCCGGAGAAGATGCACGTACTAAACCATCACGGTAAGCACTTCTCGGTCCGGGGACCGCTGAACGTACTCCGTCCCCCACAGGGCCGCCCCGTCCAGGTCCAAGCCGGCTCCTCCGAGGCCGGAAAGGAACTCGCCGCACACTACGCCGAGGTGGCGTTCACCGCCCAGAACAGCCTCGAATCGGCCTTGGCCTTTACCCTCGACCTCAAGGACCGCACCGAAAAGGCCGGCCGACCACGGGACAGCATACGCGTCATCGCCGGAGTGCAGACCATCATCGGTGACACCATCGAAGACGCCCAAGCCAAGTACCGTCAGATGCAGGAGCTCATCCACCCCGAGGTAGGCCTGGCCAGGCTCTCGCAACTCCTAAGCTTCGACGTGACCGCGCTCCCCCTGGATGAGCCACTCCCTGAATACATCCCGGAGACCGAGGCCTACAAGAGCCGCCAGCAACTCATCATCGACACCGCCAAAAGGGAGAACCTGACATTGCGCGAGCTCTATCGCCGAGTGGTAGGCGCCTACGGGCACCGCGTCGTCATCGGCACCCCCGACTCCGTCGCCGGAGAGCTTGCCGCCTGGTTCGAAGCGGGCGCCGTCGACGGCTACATCCTCTCGCCCGCGTACCTACCGGAGGGATTCGAGGAGTTCCAGAGCCGGGTCCTGCCTCTCCTCCAGGAACGAGGACTGTTTCGCACTGAATACACCGGGACGACCTTCCGCGACCATCTCTGCCTTCCAAAGCCGGAACGCGACCAGTTCCAGCACCCGGCACAAACCGCAGCAGCAATGTGATCCAGGGTGGGATCTTCCGGGTGTTGCGGCCAATCAGGAGTACGCACGGGCCACACGCTCATCAGATTCCACCGCCTAATGGGAGACTGTGCCGACTGTGTCCAGCGCGGTTGCCGAGGCTCTGGTCGAGCGCGCCGGACACCTCTTCGGCCTGATGGGCAATGGCAACGCCCACCTGATCAGCCACCTGACCGGCCGGGGGTTGCCATTCACCTCGGCCCGGCATGAAGCCGCAACCATGGCCATGTCGGACGCCTAGACCGCGCCAACGGCAGAATCTCCGCTGCCAGGCGGGATTCACCAACGCCGTCCATTTCGCGTCTCGGAGCCCCGTCCGATTTCACCCCATCACCGCCCTGGAGTAGCTGCTCGAAACCCGTCAAGAAAAGTTCTGACCGGATCCACGCCAGCTTGACGGAAGGCCGCTTTTCGGCAGACCAGTCCGCGTCGACGTGCTCAGCCGACATTCGCGTGAACTCCAATGTTCCGGAGGCGCCACTGGGAGCAGTCATCTGCGTCGGGCCCGCGTCAGGCACGATTTCGCGGTGTGCTTCGATGGTACGGCCAAGACCCATTTGAAGGCACGCGGCAGATCGTGGCCGCTGAACCCCCACCTAGGAATGACCCTGCATATGCAGAGGGCTTCCGGATCCGCGTCATGTCGCTATGGCCACGCATATGCATGAGTAGATGTAGGCCCAAGGAGGCAAGAGTCAATGGCCGTAAACAGGCGCAATAACGAAGATCTAAATGTGGACAATGTCCACACCGACTTTGGCCTGACAAAGAAACTGCCATCCACGTCTCCTCGCTCCAAAAAAGAACCAAAGTCAGGACCTTTATTGCAAGTTCCCAAAGTCATGTTGTGTTCAGTCCCCCTACCTATGAAGAGGTGTAGGCCAACCACGACTTACCCGGATGCACCGAAAGAGGAAGATGTTGCCGTAGTACAGAGCAAGCGGAGGGCCCACCAGCCAAGACCCTGAACCCGCTCCCCCATAACTGAACAGGCCAACCGGCGGCCTGGCGACAGCCGGCACCACATCCGAGGCTCCTGTCAACAGCTGTCAACACGTTAAAGCAAAAACCCCCTCTGACGAGGGGGCATGCCGTGCCCGAGGTGAGACTCGGACGCGATTCGGGGCCTTGGGAACACTGGGAAGACGCGGAAACATGAGGAATCCGGGCGGGTCCAGTGTGTTTACGGGCCAGTCCGAGGCGGAAAGTGTGGACATTGTCCACGCTTCCTTTTTGGTCGATGGACACCGATAACGAGGACCCGATGCATCCCCTGCACACTCATAGCCTGGGCCGGGAAATCGGCGCTCCCTCTGCAGATTGCCTGCTGGATAGCACCGCTCAGTCCGCGCGAAGCCTCGAGTCAGGATGAGGCCCCGACCTCCAAGGCCTGACTGGCGCCCTCGACCGTTATGACAACCCAAAACGCGACGGCACCCCACCCGCCAGAAGGCTGAATAACTCGACACAGTGGGGACACCTCCTTTATCAAGTACACGGCCGAGACAGCACCGAAGAACATGACCAAGTGCTTCCGGCCAGCCCGACGACAGAACGACGGTTATCGGCATGCCAGTTGATGTAACCACCTGGAGCGACGCTGTTTCTCCTGCAGGCGTTCCGCCCCTGCCGTCATCCTCTACCGGATGGCTGGCGACCCATCCATCGGCTCCGAGGACGGTGAGCACACGCTGGCTTCGCTGCCAGGATTTTCCAATAGCCACTGCTAAGTTGATACTTCAACCTGACTCATCGGTATTAATTCTGGAGGTTCCTTTCAGTGGCCACTTCATATCCGCTCCTGTCGGATGAGCCCGCCCTCCGGGATCTACTAGCTTTCCGTGCTGTAGCTGAAACTGTTGCTGACGCCATCTTCGACGACGAACTGGATCCTGTTGCCGTTGGGCTCTCAGGGGCGTGGGGTAGCGGCAAGACCAGCGTCCTTGAGCTGGTTAAGTCCGAAATCGAGGATCGTTCTGCAACTGCTGACGGCAAGGTCTTGGTGATCCCGACGCAGCCCTGGGGTTACGACCCGTCAGTTGGGCCGAAGGAGAGCCTAATAGCCGAGGTGCTCGGCGCACTGAATGAAGAGTTCAACACCGAGGACCCAATTGGCAAGGCGGGGCTAGAGGCCTTCAAGAAGCTCGTAAAAAAGGTCAATTGGTCGAAGGCCGTCAAGATGGCTACCCGTACCGCCATCACAATGCAGCTCCCAAATGTGGATGACGTCTTCGACCTCGTCAGCGATGATCCCGAGAGTCTCGAAACCGAAAAGGGTATGGCCGCCTTTCGAAAGGACTTTGAAGGGCTCCTGGCCGACCCAGCCCTCCAACACTTGTCTCGTGTGGTCGTGCTTGTCGACGACCTTGATCGGTGCTTACCTGACACCGTCGTTGACACGCTTGAGGCCATCCGACTCTTCCTATCTGCGAAGGGAATGTCCTTCGTTATCGCGGCAGACGAGGACCGTGTCGCCGAGGCCATTCAGCAAAAGTTTGGCACCCGCCTTGGTGGCCCAGAAGACGAAGACCCAGCGAAGCTTTATCTACACAAAATCGTCCAGACCACGATTCCCCTGCCAGCTCTGAGTCGTTTCGACACAGAGGCCTATCTCTTTCTCTTGCTTGCCAAGAGTGACAGTGAAGTAGGTGAGGCCACCTACGAAGATCTCGTTGCTCAGTGTGATGATCTCCGAATTGACGGCGGCAGTCTTGATGACATTGAGGTACAGGAAAGCGGTGCATTGGGCGAACACCTAGTCACAGCAGCCCGCCTGACACCAATTCTCTATGAAAAGTTCCATGGGAACCCGCGACGCATCAAGCGCTTCCTAAATGACCTGAATGTCCGTCGTGCTATCTCAAGCCGCCGAGGGTTCACGCTGAAGGCGGACGAAGTAGCCAAGCTGATGGTGCTGGAGCGAATTCTTACTGATGACTTCCGTACCGTCCTCGGTTGGCTGGCTTCTAATCAGTTGCGCGATAAGCTTGAAGCCCTTGAAATCGCTGCCAACGGCACCGCAGAGCCAATGGACACTAAGAGTACCAACGCGACCGAGGAAACATCCGTCAAGGGCATGCGCTCATCAACCGCAAAGCCCGAGGAGAAGACACCTGCCGCAACGCGAGAAGACGCTTTCACAGACACTCTCCGTCGCTGGGCAAAGCTCCCCCCTGCCCTGGACGCAACGGCAATTTCGGGCTACCTGTACTTGGCGGCGTCGTTCGCAAAGATCGAAGTCATTGATACTGGCCTGCCGGAACGTCTTCGTGACCTTGCCGCTGCACTGACATCCGGCCTCAAGCTAGATCGCGCAGGCGTTACCGATACAACCCTCAAGGCACTTCCCGAGGTCGATGCTCAGACATTAGTGAGCCATCTCGGCCGACGCACCCGTGATCAGCCAAGCATTCAGAAATTCACCGTAGAGAGTCTCCTTCGTATATCACACGAACACCCCGTCACCCTGCCGAACGTCATTGCTGCACTCAAGGGATTGCCTGCTGCCGACGTAGAGCCTGCAACCATCGTTAAGCTGCGGCCGCTCGAAGCTGCATCATTCCAACCTGTACTCGACATCTGGAAGACATCAACTGACGACGAGCAGCTACAGGCGGCAATCAGAGTTGTTGAGGGAGGATGGAGCAAAATCAATGGGAACTAGCGGCTCATTTGGGGGAAGCGGAGGGAAAGACGCTAGAGACCTGCGCGATAACATCGCCGACTGGCTCGATGGGCCTGGGCTACCTGGAGCACCAGATGGCGCCGAACCCGGCAATCCTGGCGAAGCTTCGCCTTCCGGTACTCCTGCTCAGGGGCCTCAGATAGACCTGGGACCAGCACTGCGTATCCTGCTGCGGTCACGTGGAAGCGGCGGTGGTGACGGTCCTGGTTCCGGCGGTGGCGGTGGCCGCGGAGGAGGCGGAGGTCGCTTCTCCGGCGGTGCAACACGCTCTGTGGGACGAGTGTCGAGAGCTGCCGGACGCGCTGGTCGCCTCGCCCTGGCGTACTCCGGCGGCAATCGGGAAGCTCTCCGAGAGGCTGGGCTCAACTACGACGACCTGCAAGCACTCGGTGACCCCGTCGCGATTAGCATCAAGATCATTGAAGCAGCCTTCGGAGCTCCCGCAGATAGCACCATAGCTGACGCTGAGGAGCGTTGCATCGTAGCCGATGTCGTGACATGGATCCTTGAGCAGCCAGTGGATCAACCGCCAACGCCTGAAGAAGTTGTACGGAAGTCGATCGAGACAACCATTGCCGAGACCGCATTGACGGAAGTTTCATCCACCATCTACACCAAGGATGTTAGCTACGAAAAGCGCATCGGTGTCGAGCGACAGATCCGGGATGTCGCCGCCGAATATGCGGCGCAGGCATCTCTCACCCCCACCGGGGCCACGGAGCAAGAGATGGCTCGAGCCATTGAGACTGGAATCCGGGACATCGGAACGATCTTCGGGGTGCAGTCATGACACGGATACTCCTGACCCTCTCTGACGCAGCCGCTAACGTAGCTCTTCAAAGTGGCAGCTATGACGAAACGTTCTTATGGACACGTGACGGACGATCGACATTTGTGGGCGCCGTTGATCCTCATCTGGGCGGACTCGGTGCGGTTAACCCACTGAACGTCGATCTCGTGCGGATAGCGCTGGCTGTTTTCAGTGCCGACCGATCAGTGCTCCGGGAAGGTCGCGGATCGAGCTGGAACGCACGCAACTTCGACATCACCGTCGAAGTGAATGATCCCGCCACATGGACCGCGCACACAAAACAACTCAGTCAACTCGTTGGCTTCCTCTCGGGAGACCACTGGGATTTTCAATTCACACAAGCTGCCGCCCCTGAAGTGGGAGTGCTGCCCCTTGAGGAACAACACTTCGACCGTACGGTCTTACTGAGCGGTGGCGCCGATTCGGCGGCGGGCGCGTTGCTGTCAGCCATAGAACTAGGTGCAGGGAAATCTCATGCTCTAGTCTCCCAGTTCAGTTCGACAGCACTCTCGCCTATCCAGCAGAACATCGTGTCTGCTATCGAACGGCTCGCGCCGGGAGTGCAGCAGGTGCACCGCCAATTCAGACTCCACCGTGGCTCGAAGCGACTGGATGGGACACGATTCAAGGATGAACCCTCGAGTCGCTCACGCTCATTACTGTTCTTGGCCCTGGGACTGGCCGTCGCTGAGCGAGCCAACTCGAAGTTGTGGATACCTGAAAACGGCTTCGCTTCGCTAAACCCGCCTCTCGGCGCTGATCGTCGTGGAAGCTTGTCTACGCACACCACCCACCCACGATTCCTTCGAGAACTGAGCGACCTGATGCGAAGTATCGGTGGCCACGGAGAGATAGAGAACCCCTTCGAAGGCCTCACCAAAGGTGAGATGTTTCAGCGGGTGGCGGCTGCAGTGGGCACCGACGCGGCATCGGCGTACCTGTCCGCGACGAACTTGTGTTCACACACGGATGCTCGCTATAGCGGTGCGCCAGCAGGCGCCTCTTGCGGGGTGTGTTTCGGGTGCCTCATAAGAAAGTCGTCGTTCAATGCCTCAGGAATGCCAGATAAAACGAGCTACCTCGTGGACGATGCTAGTGGCCGCTTCAGCGCCTTCGTGAAGCAGAAATCGATAGTAGAACCTATGCGGGACTTTGCCCGTCGCGGCATCCATCCACGCGACGTGATGACGATGTCACTCCCCCAGGACTATACCGCCAAGGATGCACTCGCGCTTTGCGAGCGAGGCATCGAGGAACTTCGGAGCTTGCTCGGATGACCAGACAACTCCCGCCGCTTGATTTACATGCGCATATTGACCCAAAGACGAGCGCCGCCGACCTGGAGCGGCTAGGAGCCGTTGTTTTTGCCGCCACCAGGACCCTCGACGAATACAAGAGCGTCAGGGGACGGGACGATCAAGTCACTATCTGGGGCGTGGGATGCCATCCCAGTCTCGCCGAAGCGCAAAGCGGCTTTGACCGAGATATTTTCGCCGAACACATCTCCTCAAGCGCCTTCGTCAGCGAAGTTGGACTCGATGGTCGATCCAAAGTGCCGATGACTCAACAACGCGAGGTCTTCCGGTCGATCCTTGCTGAGCTACGGAAGACGCCCCGTATCCTCTCCATCCACAGCTCAGGCGCTACAGCAGGAACAATTGAAGCCCTGGAGGCAGTACAAGTGAAGGGCGCAGTGCTGCACTGGTGGCGCGGCACTGAAGCGCAGACGCAACGAGCGTTGGACCTCGGTTGCCGATTTTCAGTCAATGCGGCAAACATGAAGGCGGCTAGCGATCTGGCGATGATTCCTTTGGATCGTCTCCTCATTGAGACCGATCATCCGTCGGGAGATCGCAACTCCCCCGCCCCTAGGCAGCCAGGTGCCATAACAGATGTCGAAGAATCGCTCGCCAAATTGCATGGAACAACAACTGTAGAGATCCGCCGCCGAACTTGGGTCAACTTCTCCAACCTTGTTGCTGAGGTTGGCGTGGATGCGCTACTCCCGAACCCTATTCAACGAATGCTGACCGCCGTACGAAAGTAGCTTGCACCCCTCATACTGATGAAGCTGCGTTGCGACACTATCGTGAGTCCTAGCTGCCCCAGGCGAGAGTCGTGGCCCGGTTAGCCGGGACGCATGCACTTTCACCCACGTGAAATGAATCGCCGCGCACGCCACACAGCTCAGTCTCCGGGCCAATCTTCCATTACCGGATAGTGCCGATAACGGCGCATATGTCGGGACTGGAAGCAGCCCCCCGACCGACCCGGCGCAGCGATCCCGCCAAGTGATGGCACACACCGAAGAATATGGCAGCTCACGTCATGGCGCCGCGCGTCAGCCGGCCCATGAACAGACAGAAGCAACAACGCTGTTTGTCATTCTGATATCCCGATCATCGCTGGACGGTACACCGCCTAACCAGGGCGCTGACGCGGCGGACCCGGTCCCCTGAATTGCACTTCAGCCTCTATCAGAACGGCCCAAATACCAAAGGCACAGCGCACGCACAAAGGAACAGGACAATGAATGCGCTCACCATCAAAGACCCAGCCGATCTACTCAGCTTCATCGGGCACACCCTAGGCTTCTGGCCCCAAGAGAGTCTCGTCTGCATCACCCTGGACAAAGGCAAGGTCGGCGCCACCCTCCGCATCGATCTGCCCCGCCAACCCGGAACGGAACTCCCCTATGCCCGAACCGTCAGCAGCTACCTCACCAGTGACGCCAGCGCGACGAGCATCGTCTTCGCCCTCTACACCTCAGCCCGCTGCGAACCCGGCCAGCCCAAACCACATGCAGCGACCATTGCCGCGCTCACCGGAGTACTCGCCGAGAACGGCATCAGCATCCGCGACGGCATCTTCGTCAGCGACACCACCTACTCCCCCTACGACAGCGAACCCGGACAAGACATCAGCCTGCCCATCAGCAGCACTGAATACAGCCGCGTCAACGCCGAATTCATCTACCGCGGCAGCACCATCGAACCCACCAACCGCATCACCCTCCCAACACCGACCCACGAAGCAGACCACGCCACCGCCGTCGAAAACCGCATGAACACCATCCGAACCCAGGCACCCCATCAAGCCGCGCTACAAGCCAGCCAGCTCTGGACAACCATGCTCGGCACCAACAACTTCCCCACCGACGAAGACTGCACCACGCTCATCGCGAACTTCCAGTTCCCTCACATCCGCGACCGGCTCATGGCAGACATCCCCGGCATCAAGGAACCACCACAGCACATCCTCTTCGCCCAAACCCAGTCCACGCCCAAATGGTCGAGGGTTGAGTGGGCACAACAGCTCCTCATTCATGCCTACACCAGAACCAGCCCACAACACGCAGCACCCATCCTCACCACCATCGGCTACATCAACTGGTGGGAAGGCCGAGGATCCAAAGCACACCAATACATGCAACTCGCCCTCGACACAGACCCCAGCTACCGCTTCGCACGACTCACCGACCAAATGCTCGGAGCCGGAATCATCGCTGGCTGGAACACCAATAAAAACACCGCCTACAAAACACGCCTCGATATGCCGTAGGTCGAGACCGCGGTCAGCTTACAGCTAGCTCGTCACGGCCTCCAACAGACCATTTGTGGTTTGACTCGGAGTCCGCGGCTTCGCCTATAGGGCTCCCCTCTACTCCCCATATTTTCGCTACTTGGCTCCCGGGATCATGCGTAGCCCCACAGCCATCTGCCTTCGCAACATCTCTGACGGGACGCCGTCATGCGCTCGGAGTGCAAGTCCTTCGGAAAGCATGTTAATCGCGTGCGCGAGCGCGAGAGTGTCTGTCCCAGCGATGATCTGGCCGCTTCGAACACCCAAATCGAGCTTGTCCTGAAAACGGCGCACTCCGTCGTCTCCGATAGCTGCGAGTGCGCGTGCGACGTCACTATCGCGGTCTTCCAAACTCACAGCAGAATGGACTACCAAACACCCGAGGTGAGGCCCTGGCGCCGTTATTACGTCCACAAAATCTTCGAAGAATCGTTTGAAGGCTTCTGCGACCCGAGGTTCTTGATCGAAGGTATCCCATACGGGATCCCAGAAGGTGCGCTCATAGTGGTCAACGACGTTAATGAACAGCTGCGCTTTGCTGCCGAACGCCGCATACAGGCTCGGTGGGTTGATTCCGATGCCAGCGCACAGCTGGCTTACCGACGTCGCCTCGTAGCCGTGCTCCCAGAACATGTCCATCGCAGCCTCAAGCGCTTGCTTCTCATCGAAGGCCCGTCGTCGACCGCGCGCGGCATCCCGGGGCTTCGCGCTGGACGTGGACATAAGCACCTCACAGAGTTGACGACTAACTGTAGCGCTCACTACAGTATCATCTGTAGCGACCGCTACAGAATGCTTTTGAACACAAGGAGTGCTGGTGTCCGAGAAAACCTACGTCCAGGAATACAATGCCGTGCTGGAGGCGCTGTCGAAGTACATCGAAGGGTGCGCAAAAGCTGACGGCTCCATCATGCGGCCAGCGTTCCACCCCGAGGCGGTGATGTTTACCACCGCCGAATCCACGGTTTCACGGGTTCCGATCCAGACACTGTTCGACGAGATCGAAACAGCGTTCAACCCTTCGAACCCGAACTCTGCAGTCGTAAGTGTCGACATTGTGGGCAGTGTTGCCAGTGCGCGGGTCGACACCGACAACCTCGATGGTTTCCGTTTCAGCGATTTCTTCCACCTGCTGAAGGCTGACGGTGAGTGGCAGATCGTTGCGAAGACTTTCCACACACACTCCACCCCTGCGAGCTGACACTCGCTGGCATCGGGGCTGGCCCTCCACCCGCCCCGATGCCCTCACCCCAAGGGCTAAAGCTTCGGCTATCCGCTTTAGCGCGCCTGGCACGCCCCCGACTCAACAGGCCTTCACCGCACTATTTCAAGGAGTTTTCTTGACCGCAACACTTTTCGATCCCTATACGATCCGTGGGGTCTCTTTCCGGAACCGCATCGTTATGTCCCCTATGTGCATGCACTCCGCGACAGCCGATGGAGTCGCCACTGACTTCCACGTCCTGCATTATGGATCCCGTGCACTAGGTGGCACTGGTCTGGTTATCACCGAGACTGCAGCGGTCACCCCCAATGGACCGATTGGGCCTGGAGACCTTGGGATCTGGGACGATGCACACATCCCGAACCTCCGCCGCATCGTGGACGCCGTCCACATGGTCGGCGGCCGCATCGGCGTGCAGATCGGCCACGCCGGCCGACAAGTCGGCCTCCCCGAGCAGACTGCCGTCGCGCCCTCCGCAATCGCGTGGGGACCGGAATCCCGGGTACCCGAGGAACTCACCCAAGACGGAATTGCAGAAATTGTCGATGCGTTCCGCGCCGCGGCAGCGCGCGCAAAGATGGCAGGCTTCGACGTCGTCGAGGTACACGCCGCCCACGGCTTCCTCCTCAACGAGTTCCTCTCCCCGATTTCGAACAAACGCACCGACGAGTATGGAGGAGACCACGCGGGCCGGTACCGCATCGTCCGCGAAGTCCTCGATGCAGTCCGCACCGAATGGAACGGGCCGCTCTTCGTCCGGATCTCCTCTACCGACTACGTCGACGGCGGCAACACCCCCGAGGACTTCATTGTGTTCGGTGCGTGGATGAAGGAACAAGGCGTGGACCTCATCGACGCATCCTCCGGCGGCACGGCACCCGTTAAGGTGTCGTCCTTTCCCGGATTCCAGGTCCCCGCTGCCGAGCTCATCCGCCGGGAAGTCGGTATCCCCACCGGCGCCGTGGGCCGCATCGAGAACGGGCAGCAAGCGGAGGACATCGTCAGGAACGGACGCGCCGACCTGGTGTTCATCGGCCGCGAGATGCTCAAGGATCCCTTCTGGGCACGAACTGCCGCGGACGATCTTAGGCATGCCATCCAACCGCCGGCACAGTACACACGCTACGGCTCCGTGTGGCAGCGCACTCAGCCACCGCTCCCCGCAGCCCCGCTTCATGAAACAGTCGCGGCCTAGGAAAGGCTCTTTACCTTCCGGCTGCAGAGCCGTGCAATTGGGCGCTACGAACTACGCAGGCAGAAGCCGGGGATAGCTCTGCCTGCGTAGCTGTAGATCAAACCTGCGGACGCACGACTGTCGTGCCGAACTTCCCAGTTCACTACGACGGCCAGGGGCGAAAGCCGGAATCACAATTTGGCCTTAAGATGGAACCATGCCCAATGAAGTGAATTCAGTCTCAGTTCCCCAAGGCGTGGCAGAGTACGTCAAGGGACTGATCCGCCGGGGCGAACTCGGCCCTGGTGACAGGCTTCCCCCAGAGCGGCAACTTGCTGAATCCCTCGGTGTAGCACGGGTGAGTCTTCGGGAAGCGTTCAAGCAGCTGCAGGAAGAGGGCTACATTGTCGTCCGGCGGGGCAAAACCGGCGGCAATTTCGTCACCGCCTTGAGTCAGCCACTTGCTGAGTGGCGCCGCAGCATGCTTGAGCAAGAGGAAGAACTGGACGACCTGACCACCGTGAGGGTCGCCATGGAGTCCCATGCTGCGACTCTGGCAGCCACACGGCGGACGCAAGACGACCTTGACGCCATGATGGCCGCCATCAACCAACAGGCGGCGGCATCCAACCGGGCCGAATACAGGCTTGCAGATTCTGCTTTCCATGACGCAGTAGCGAAGGCGGCAGGGAGTAAGCGACTGGAAGCTGCCATTCGAAATGCCCGCAGTGAGTTCTTCAGCCCGGCAGACATGCTGGACCACCCGGATCCTGTTGAGGACGATCAGCGACAGCACAAGCGTGTATTTGAAGCCATCAAGGACAGGGCTCCCCTGCTTGCACATGAAGCCATGCTGGATCACATCGAGCACACGCGCCACGAGATCCTGAGAATACTCAAATCAGAAGCTGAGCAGGTCTCCTAGAGACCTTTCCATTGAAACCGCGCAAGGCAGGTTCACCTGGCCGCGGTCAACGAAGACCATGACGAAAGCCCGGCAGGCCTCCACGGATGGACGACCTGCCGGGCTCGGGACTAACCGCTCGCGGGCAGAACCGGAGCTTACAGGCGCCCGGCCTCCACAATCTGCCGAAGGAATTCGCGTGTGCGTGGCTGAACCGGGTCACCGAATACCTGCTCGGGCGGCCCTTGCTCCAGGAGCCGTCCCTGTTCCAAGAAGACGACGAGGTCGGATACTTCGCGAGCGAAGTGCATTTCGTGGGTGGCAAGCATCATGGTCATCCCATCTGCCGCGAGCTCACGAACGATGTTGAGGACTTCGGCAACCAGTTCCGGGTCAAGCGCGGAAGTGATTTCGTCCAGGAGCACAGCTTTGGGCTCCATCGCGAGTGTCCGCATGATCGCTACGCGCTGCTGCTGACCACCGGATAGCTGCTCCGGAAAGTAGCTCGAGCGATTTCCAAGGTTGACCCGTTCGAGCAGAGCGTAGGCACGTTCACGCGCTTCCTCAGGGCGAAGTCCCAGGAGTTTGATGGGACCGATGGCAACGTTGTCCAAGACGCTCATGTGCGGAAAGAGGTTGAAGGACTGGAATACCATTCCCACGGTCCGGCGCAGACTGTTCACATTCACGCCAGGTCCACTGACTACGTCTCCGTCAATGCGGATCTCACCTGTATCTATCGGCTCCAAGGCATTGATGCATCGCAGCAGAGTAGATTTTCCGGATCCGGAGGCACCAATCAAAGTGACCACCTGATGCTGCTCGACCTGCAGGTCGATACCTTGCAGCACCGTATGGACGCCGTAGCTCTTGTGGAGGCCAACCAATTCAATGAAAGACATTATTTGCTTCCCTTTCGTCCACGGCGGGAAACGCCTCGCGCCAGCATCCAATCGACGAAGCGGGTCTGCGGGATAGTGATCAAGATAAAGAGGACGGCTACTACTGTGACTGACGAAAGGTTGAAGTTCGCCGATGAATAGAACTTGGCCTGATTGAACGCGTCCATCGTGCCAATAATGTTCACCAGCGAGGTGTCCTTCTGTAGTGAGATGAACAAACTGAGCAGGGGCGGGATGACCCCCCGAACGGCCTGGGGCAAGATGACGAACCGGAGCGTCTTTCCGAATGAGAATCCGAGCGAACGGGAAGCGGACCACTGCGACGGGTGGATTGCTTCTATGCCTGCCCTGTACGTCTCGGCGGTATAGGCGCTGAACGTCAGAGTCAGCGCAATAATGGCGAACCATTCCGGCGGCAGATCCGACAGTACGGGCAGCTGTAGTAGTGGCAGGCCAAATCCCACCAAGTAGATGACAATGATGGCTGGCACGGCGCGCAGGCAGTCGATGTAGGCGATAGCAATGGCCCGTACAGGGCGCCAGGCATTTCCGGGGGCAAGGCGGGCTACCGCCAACAGCAGCCCGAAAGCGAGGACGAAGATCTCGGTGATGACGGCGATCCAAATATTGAGGCCGAAAGCAGCAAGGACGTCGCCGGCGCTTTGAGCCATGAAATCCCAGCGGAGGAATGTCTTCTGGATGATTGCATCATTGACGGTGAGCATCACAGCGCCGGTGATGACGATAAGTACGGCAATGCCAAGACCGAAGGTGAAGGTTGCATCATGCAGCGATGCTGCACCGCTCGCCCTGGCGTCGAGAATCCGCCCTTCACTCACTTCCCTGGAAGCGCGAAGGGACCGACGTAGTGACCGCACCGCTATCCAGAGCACCGCGCCAGCCAACAACACACCGACAGTGCTCAAAAGCCAGCCAATTGCGTAGGGGGTGGCGCCCTCCTCTGATCCATTCATCGCAGCTGCGCCCAGGGCAGCGACAGCCACAAGAAGGGCCAAGGCGAAGACAGCCGCCGCCGATGAAAGCGCTCGACTCTTAGGCGGAGGGCTGAGACGTGGGGCCGCAGCTAGAGGCGAGGCAGCAACCGAGGTCACTTCACTACCCAGAACGGGACGGAATTAGGGTCAACTCCGAACGTCGGCTGAAGATAGTCCGCAGCCAGAGTCTTCAGCGTCCCGTCAGAGTCCAGTTCGCCAATGGCCTTGTCAATGGCGGCTGTGTTCTCAGAGTTTCGCGGAAGTACAACCCCGTAGCCTTGGTCGAGGGCTATCTGCCCTGTTACCGCCAGAGCACCACCGGTTTCTTTAACGCTGGTCAGAGCGATCGTTGTGTCTGTAACAACTGCGTCGACCTGCCCGGCTTTGAGCGCTGTGAAGATGTCCGCGGCGGACTGAAAGACTGCTGCCGGCTTGGTGGGCTTGAGCACATCCGCCACCCACTGTGCGCCAACATTGCCCTGCAGAACGGCGATCTTCGAGTCACGGAGGGTGTCCGCGGTGACCTTTGAATCCTTTTTCGTAGCAATGCCAAGGTTTGACGAGAAATACCGCTGTGAGAAGTCGAATACTTCCTTCCGCTTATCGGTGATTGTCACCGTCGCCAATCCGATGTCGTAACCTGATGCGGTTCCAGAGATGAACTGGTCCCACGCGAAGTTTTTCAGCTGGACTGATTTGAGTCCTGCTCGATGCGCGATATCGGCGGCCATGCAGTACTCAAATCCGCTCTTGACCGTGTCCGGGCTGGTTCCATTGGACCACCCAGGGTTCGGCAGAACGACGGCGACCGTCAGGACATCAGGCTTTTGGGTTTTGAGTTTGATGCTGTCTGGCTGCCCAGTGACTTTACAGTCCCCGAAGCCGGAGGCGTTACTGGGCGAGCTCGAGTTTGCAGAGCCACCGCATGCGGTGAGGGCGAGGACGCCGATTGTCAAAGCGACGGCGGCTAAGGATTGCTTCTTCATCTAATGCTCCAGGGAGTAGTGAGAAAGGGCGACGGCCTTCAGTTGCGACTGAGACCGCGGTCAACGGACATCCCATCCTCGCCGTAAAGGTCTGAGGTGTGGTCCATTAACCTTCCAACTATGAAACATGACACACTTTCAGGTGTCAAGAGTTCAGCAAATAGAGCCATAGCAGTGTTCTTGCATCCAGTTGACAGTCTTCAGCAGATGCGGCCATCCTGTTAAGGTATTTGGCTCGTACCTAATACCTCATGTTTCGCAACCAGTAATTGCTGGTCGACACCACACTCAGGAGCATATTTTGGCCACATCTGCATCGATTTCCCCGAGGATTGGCATTCCAATCCGCCTCTCTGGCCTCGGTTGCGGAGTCTCGGACCCGGTCCTTAAGGAAGCTGAGAGGGCCTTTGACGCAGTGGTCTCTCTAATACTGGAATCCGGCGCTGAACCGGTCCTTATCGGCCCCGCCAGCGATCTGGAGCTCGAAGAAACCTTCGCTTCCTGCCATGGATTCGTGCTTCCAGGCGGCGGAGATGTCAACCCGGTCCTTTTCGGCGCGTCCGCCGAGGATCCTTCTCTTTTCGGAGTCGATGAGGCACAAGACAGCCTTGACCTCGCCGCCATCCAGTACGGCATCGACCATGGCATCCCCGTGTTGGGCATATGCCGCGGCATGCAACTACTCAATGTTGCTTACGGCGGGTCCTTGCACATCGATTTAGGGCCCAGCAGCGTCTCACATGTAAGGAAGGGCGAAGAAGGTTCGAGAGACTTCTCCGTCCATGAGGTGGAACTCAAGCAGGGAAGCCGCGTTGCCGTCGCATTCGACGGTGAATCCCGAATCCCGGTGGCGTCGTTCCACCATCAGGCTGTTGATCTTCTAGGCGACGGACTGCGTCCCACCGCAGTGGCCGATGACGGTCTCCTTGAGGCCATCGAATCGGTGGACGATAACTGGATAGTCGGCATCCAGTGGCATCCGGAAGCGGACCTTCCTGCACCAACTTTGCGGCAGCCGCTGTTCGCCGCCCTGAAAGCCGAAGCCGAAAAGATGCTCCTTGGAATCAGCTGAACAAGAGCTCTGCCTGGATTTAGTTGGGTCGACCGCCTCATGCTCACGCATGCGTGGTGGCCGACCCACCTAACTCGCAAACGTTCAGCCCCCGTCGTTAGCGTTTGAGTGGGGCATGAGCCGGAGGCTCATCCGACACTGGCCCTAATTACTATCGGAGTCCTCATCCTGGATCGGGATCGGCATCGATTTGTAGAGCCCATCACAACATGCTTCGACAAGCCCCCTCCACAACATTCGGAGTCGCTCAGGGAATATCATGTATCCCCCCATTTTCGGCTCCGATCGACCAGCGGCCTGCATGGCCCTGGATGGCACTGCCTAGCCAGCATGGATGTCCTTCTTGAAAGTCTCCGGGAGCCACTTCAGAAGGATGGGAGCCGCGATGAGTGCCACCACTGCCATGTACCAGGCCGCCGACGTCGATGTTCCGGTCGAGCTTGCCAGCGCTGCCGCAATCAGCGGTCCAGGGCCGGCGACGATGGCGAGTCCCAGGTTGTAACCGAGTGCGCTGCCGCTGGACCGGGTGGAGGCCGGGAAGAGCTCCACGAGCAGTACCACGTTGGTTACACTGCACAGTGCTTGGCAGGCCCCGAAGAGGATGAGCCCTGCAACGATTGCCACGCCGTTCCCTGTTCCCATGAGCAGGAAGGACGGGATGGACAGCACAACAAAACCTACGGTTCCAAGAATATTCAGGCTGCGACGGCCAAAGCGGTCTGACAGGATGCCCGCCAAAGGGCACATCAGCAGATAGATGAACAAGCCGGCACCGCTGAGCATTAGCGCAGAGGCGCGGTCCAAACCAAGCGAGGTGGTCAGGTGGTTGTTCATGTACGTCGCCAGGTAATAGATGCCGAGCCCGGAGACGCTGGAGAACGCGAACGTGATCAGGATCGGTTTCAGGCCCTTCGTGCCTGCCTTGGCCAAAGGTGACCCAGCCAACCGGTCCTCCGACTTCATATTTTCAAAGACCGGGGTATCCCCCAGCTTCATGCGGATATAGAGACCGGCCAGGGACATGGGTGCCGCCAGGAGGAACGGTAGCCGCCATCCCCAGCCCGATAGGTCGTCCGGGGAAAGTGCAGAGCTAAGCCCGAGCGCAACGAAGCTTCCGACGATGAACGCCAAGGCAGCGGTACCGGAGATGAGGCTTGCATATAGCCCACGCTTATTGCTCGGGGCGCTTTCCACCAGGTAGGCGGCGGAGCCACTCCACTCACCACCAGCGGCGATACCCTGCACGCAACGGAGAAGGACCAGCAGAATGGGGGCCAGAAGACCGGCCACTGCGTACGTGGGAAGAAGGCCCATGACAGTCGTCGCCCCGCCCATGAGCAGAACTGACCATACGAGCGCGGCCTTGCGACCATGCTTGTCACCGATGGGGCCGAGAATGAATGCTCCCAGAGGGCGCATGATGAAGCCCACCGCAAAGACTGCGAACGCACTCAGCAGGGAAAGAATTGGGGTGCTTTCGGGGAAGAATAGTTTGCCGATGATGCTGGCAAAAAAGCCATAGACGGCGAAGTCGAACCATTCCATGAAGTTGCCGATGCCCACGGCGAGGGCAGTCTTGCGGCGGGTGGCTGCGGATGGTTCTGTGGTGCCGGGAATCGTTGTTGTGCTTGAGCTTTGCATAAAGACAACCTCTCTGTTGACGTCCGTTTGGGCATGAAATGGCCCCCGCCCCTGTTGCGAGCAAAGGGCGGGGGCCAATGTGTGGGCAATGCTCCGCGCTTACAAAAACGCGCGCATCGCGTTTAGTCCGCGTAAGGGTCCGCGATGGCGATGTACTGCGCGGTGGTGTATTCGGCGAGCCCTTCTGCTCCGCCTTCCCTTCCGAGCCCGGATTGTTTGACTCCGCCGAATGGGGCGGCTGCGTTGGAGATCATGCCGCTGTTGAAGCCGACCATGCCGAACTCGATTTGCTCGGCTACACGGAGCATCCGTGCATGGTCACGACTGAAGAGGTATGCAGCCAGACCGTACTCGGAGGCATTTGCCAGCCGGACTGCTTCTTCCTCGTTGCGGAAGGTCGTGACCGGAGCAACGGGACCGAAAATTTCGCTGGCCAGAATCGTTGCATCGTGCGGGACGTTGGCCAGAACAGTCGGCGGATAGAAGTAGCCAGCGCCGTCGCGCGGTGCGCCGCCGGTTGCCACAGTGGCCCCTTGCTCTACTGCTTCGGTGACCAGAGCGTGGATGTCCTTGCGGGCACCACCATCGATGATGGGCCCGACGGCGGTACCCGGGTCAGTGCCTCGGCCCAGCGTCAGTGAACCCATGGCCGCAGCAAACTTCGAGGTGAAGTCATCTGCGACCGATTCGTGCACCAGGAAACGGTTGGCTGCGGTGCAGGCTTCGCCCATGTTGCGCATCTTCGCTGCCATCGCGCCCTGGACTGCCTTATCCACGTCCGCGTCCTCGAACACGATGAAGGGGGCATTGCCGCCCAACTCCATCGACGTGCGCAGCACGTTGTGAGAAGCGTCCGCGAGCAGTCGTCGGCCAACCGGCGTCGAGCCCGTGAAGGAGACCTTCCGGAGGCGCGAGTCCTTCATCAGGGGGCCCGAGATTGCTGACGCGGATGATGAAGCGACAACGTTCAGCACACCGGCAGGCAGACCCGCTTCCTGCATCACCTGGGCGAACAACAGCGACGTCAGCGGCGTGAACTTCGCTGGCTTGAGGACCATGGTGCAGCCTGCCGCTACGGCCGGGGCAACCTTTCGAGTGGCCATCGCCAGCGGGAAGTTCCACGGTGTGATCAGCAGGCATGGTCCCACGGGCTTGCGTTGGACCAGGATCTTGTTCTTCCCCTCAGGGGACGTGAGGTAGCGGCCATAATCGCGTACCGTTTCCTCGGAGAACCACCGAAGGAACTCCGCTCCGTAGGTCACTTCGCCGCGGGCCTCGGCAAGAGGCTTTCCCATCTCCAGGGTCATCAGCAGCGCAAAGTCTTCGGCCCGTTCGGTGACAAGTTCAAAACCGCGACGCAGGATCTCCGCTCGGACGCGAGGGGCCGTCCGCGCCCAGGACGCTTGAACAGCGTCGGCAGCATCCAGTGCTGCCATGGCGTCGGCGCTGGTGGCGTCCGCGATCTCCAGGAGCTTCTTTCCCGTTGCGGGGTCTTCGACGGCGAACGTCCCGCCGCCGCTGGCATCGCGCCACTCGCCATCGATCAGCAGGCCTGTGGGGATAGTCGAGAGCAGAAGGCGCTCAAGTTCAGGGGTTACAGTAGCCGTTTCAGGCATTGCGGGTTCCTTCCAAAGCGAGTGAATCAAGATCATTACCGACGACGTCCGCGTGGAGTTCTTCGAGAATCGGCAGGAGGTAGGTTTTGAACAGCGGGTAGTTCTCCGCCATCGGGAAGTGCCCAATGTCCTTCATGGCACCACCCTTAGCCCCAGGGATTTCGGTGATGGCATCTGCCGTGTCGGCAGGAGTACAGGCGTGGTCGTACTCCCCCGTGAGCAAATACACCGGGCAGGCATTTGTGTCGATCTCATGTCCTCTGCCCCGGAGATCCAGGTCCTGGGAGTAGAAGTAGGTGTCACCGCGATAGATACCGGGGCCGCCTTGGCTGTAAATCCACCAGACTTCGCGGCGGGAAACCTCGGGGCTTTGCGGTGCCATCAAACTCGACGTCCACGTGGGGACAGACTGCTGGGCATTGACGTCCGGCCGCAAGGACCAGTCCTGGAAGCGCCCGTTGACCTTGAGCGCCCCCGACAACCCTATGACTGCCCCGATTTCATCAGAATGCCTTCGGGCCAGCTCCAACACAAGGGACCCCGCCATAGAGCAACCGATAACTGTGGGTTGCTCTATATTCAGTGCCGCCGCGAAGTCTCGGACAGTTGCGACGTAGGCGTCAGCCGTGAGGAGGTACTCTTCTTCCCACCAGCCTTCGGGCGGGAGGGACCGGCCATGCCAGGGGAGGTCGAATGCCACCACGCGGAAACGGCTGGTGATCTCCGGATCATTTAGCAGGTGCCGGAACTGGCGGGAGTCTGCACCCGCAGTATGCAGGCAGAGCAGGACCGGTCCGCTGCCGGCTTCTTCGAAGTAGATGCGCTGGTCACGGCCGGATGAGCGCAGGTTTACGTAGCGGCCAACGACATCTTCGATGCTGGCTACTGGTGTGTCAGTGCTGGACATGGAGGGCCTTTCCGAGGTCCACGAGGCGTGAGAGGACCCTGAGGTTGCGGACGAGTTCGACGTCGGAACCACCTAGAGTTACATCCGGGCTGTTCTTTCCGAGCGCAAGTAGGTCATGCAACAGCGGTTTAGGTTCTGGGTCGAAGATCTGTCCCCAGCCGGCTGGAGTGGCCGAAATGACAAAGTGCTCAAGCGGCAAGTCTTTCCAGGGTGTGGGAATGAGGCTGGAACCGTGGAAGTTCAGGGCAACGCGCCAGTTTCCTGGCGAAACTGCGTCAATCCAGAAGTTGCTGTATTTGCCGATGACCTGAAGCTCACGATCACTGTGCACTGCATTGGCGAGATGGGTGAACCACAATTCCGAAATGGCGGGAGGTGTGCCGGTAGTTGAAGTCATGAATGTCTTTCTGCGTTCGGGGAACGGACTCACCGTGCTCGGTTGCGGGGCCGGGGACACTAGCCCCCGCCTTGCAACCGCGATAAGACTCAGATGCTTAGTTCGTCCACGCGGACGGTGGAGTTGGCTTTGCTGTCTCGAATGGTTTTTGCAGTGGCGATGGCGATGAAGCCCAGCACTGCCGAAATGACCATGTACCAAGCGACCGCGTCGCTGGAGTGATACTGCTGAATCAGGAGGGTTGCGATGATCGGCACGGGTGCTGATGTGACGATGCCACCGAGCTGGTATGCGAGGGACGTGCCTGTGTAGCGGACTTCCGTGGGGAAGAGTTCTGCCGTGAAACCGGAGATCACGCCGTACGAGACGCCATGAAGTATCGGGAGCGCGATCACGAGCGCCAGCAGGATTCCCCAGAAGGTTCCTGTGCTGAACAGGGCGAAGACCGGGAATGCGCCCACTCCTACCAGGACGCAGCCGGTCAGCAGCACCTTCTTCTGGCTGTACTTATCCGCGAAGGTGGCGAAGAAGGGCAACGTGAATACCTGAAGGGAGGCGGCGATCATCAGCGCGACGAAGATCGTGCTTGAAGGGATGCCGAGTTGCTTGGGGCCGTAGCTGACCAAGAATACGGTTGCGATGTAGAACGTGAAGTTCGGCGCGAAACCGCAGAGAATACCGTGCATCAGGGAGCGCTTGTGGTGCTTGAAGACTTCAAACGCCGGCACCTTGGGGACTTCGTTCTTTTCCTGGATTTCCAGGAACTCAGGAGACTCGGTGACCTTGAGCCGGATCCACAGGCCAACGATGACCAACAGGATGGAGGCAACGAACGGGATCCGCCAGCCCCACGACAGAAGCTGGTCTTGAGGCATAAGTGCAATCAGCGCAAAGGTGCCGCTGGATAGGACAGTGCCGGCTGGAACGCCCGCTTGGGGGAAGCTGGCAAAGAAAGCCCGCTTGTTGGCTGGTGCGTGTTCCAGAGACATGAGCACAGCACCGCCCCATTCCCCGCCGACTGCGAAGCCCTGCAGGAACCGGCAGACCACGAGCAGAATCGGAGCCCAGATACCGATGGTGGCGTAGTTAGGGAGTAATCCCACCACGAGCGTGCCGAGTCCCATGGCCAGGACAGACCAAACGAGCATCTTCTTCCGGCCGATCTTGTCACCGAAGTGTCCAAAGAACGCGCCACCGAAGGGGCGGGCGATGAATGCCACCGCAAAGGTGGCGAATGAAGCAAGCGTGCCTGCAAACGGGTCAAGGGTGGGGAAGAACTGGCTGTTCAGCACCAAGACAGTGGCAGCGCCAAAGATGTAGTAGTCATACCACTCGATCGTGGTGCCGATGAAGCTGGCCATGGCGACCTTCGCCGGTGAAGGCGGCGACGCCAGTGTCGCGGATGATGCGCCCATTACGCTCAACCTTTCGAAACAGAGAGTTGGGGATCCAGTACTTATTGGAATGTCATAAGACCGTATTACGGTGTTATGAGCTTAGAACGCACATGTGATCCACGTCAACTCGCCATGAGGCAAAACAAAAGCTCCGGTTCACCATGGGCGAACCGGAGCTTGGAGGATGTGGAATCAGCTGGCGTGAAGTTTGCGCATCTCCCCCAGGGCCGCCTCTGCAGCATTGCGGACATGTTCTTCGCAGGCCAAGCGGGCTTCATCGGGATCGCGGTTGACTGCTGCCGCAGCTGTGATCCGGGTGATCTCAGCGATGGTCCGGGCATCACGGCCCGGAGCAGCCAGAGAGAGCGTACGGAGCATCTGAGTCCGGGCATTCACGCTTCGCAACATCCGTGCAATTTCCGCATTGCCGGTGCCATCGAGAAGCACGTCGTAATAGCGATCTTTAGCGGCCAGGCGCTTTTCAGGGTCCCCCGAGGCCACGGCGACCTTGACCTCACCAAGCCTGGAAACCAGCTCGGCACATTGCGCGTCACTCGCCCGCTCGGCGAAAAGGCTGCCGGCCAGTGATTCGAGTGCACGGCGTACCTCATAGAGGCTCTCCGCGTCGTGAATGCTGAGCGTGGCAACTTCAGGGCCTCGATTCGGGACCATCGTTACGAGCCCCTCGGACTCGAGCTGTCTGAGGGCTTCACGAATCACGGTCCGGCTCACGGAATACTTCTCGCACATTACCGTCTCGACGAGGCGGTCCCCGGGCGCAAATTCCTGGGCAACGATGGCTCGACGCAGCGCGTTGACCACTTCCGTGCGAAGCGGCGCAGCTGTTCTGCGGATGGCGTCAATAGTCATGGCATTCCTTCTAAAGGGTTTCACCATCATACGCGATAACGCCGAATGTGGGACTGGACACGTCTACAGGTATTACTGTAATACTGGATTAGCACAAATGCGGCTCACAGAGAATGATTCCGCCGGCGACGGCGGCGACTGGAGGAGAACGATGAAGTTCAGAGGAGCAGTTCTGGAAACCATCGGGGCGCCCACGCCCTGGGGGGACACCACTCCCATCAATGTGGCGGAGTTGACACTTGACGCACCGGGCCGCGGCGAAGTGCTCATCCGCATGGAAGCCGCGGGAGTCTGCCACTCGGATCTCTCGCGCGTCAGCGGTGTGCGCGTATGCGCCGTACCCATGGTCCTTGGTCACGAAGGTTCAGGCATCATCGAGGAACTCGGCGAAGACTGTGGCGACCTGAAGGTCGGACAGCGTGTCACGATGACCTTCATGCCGCGCTGCGGTGAATGCACCGCATGTACTTCCAGCGGCTGGGCGCTGTGCCTCGAAGGCACCAAAGCCAACGCGGAAGGAACGCTGCTTCACGGCGACCGACGCCTGCGCATCAACGGCCAACCCCTGGACCACCACGGTGGAGTTTCGGCGTTTGCTGAATACGCCGTTGTGGACAAGCATTCTGTCGTCCCCCTGCCCGAAGGTGTACCCGCCGACGTCGGCGCTCTTCTTGGTTGCGCTGTCCTCACTGGTGGCGGCGCGGTCATCAATGCCGCTAAAGTCCGCCCAGGTGAGTCTGTTGCAATTGTTGGCATGGGCGGCGTCGGCCTTGCAGCTGCACTTGTGGCAATAGCCGCTGGTGCAGGCGAAGTGGTTGCCATCGACATGCTCCCGTCCAAGCTGGAAACGTCGCTGGAGATTGGTGCCACTGCTGCTTACACACCCGCCGACGCAGCGGCCGCCGGCCTGAAGTTCGACGCCGTGATCGAGTGCGTGGGAAACCCCGCTGCGCTCTCCGGCGCCATCGAAATGACCAAACCAGGCGGCCGCACTGTGACCGTCGGGCTTCCCCGGCCCGATGCACGACTCGAAATCTCGCCCTTGAGCCTGGTTGTTGAGGCCCGTCAGATCATCGGCTCCTACATGGGCTCCGGTATTCCGTCGGAAGACATTGCGCGTTACGCCCAGATGTACTTGGACGGCGTGCTGCCAGTCGAAAAGCTCATCTCCGGCACCATCGCTCTGGACGACATCAATCACGCCATGGATGAACTCCGCGAGGGCAAAGTCATCCGTCAGATCATCGACCTCAAGGGAAACGCCTCGTGAATTTCACAGACCAAACCGTCATAGTCACTGGCGCCGGCAGCGGTATCGGCAGGGCAGCTGCCCTTCGATTCGCTGAGCTTGGCGCCAACGTGGTCATCGCTGACAAGAATGAAGAGGCGGCCCGGGAAGTTGCGAACGAGGCAGGCGCCAAGGCACTTGCAGTCACCGTCGACGTCAGCGACTCGGCCAGTGTCCGCTCCATGATCAAGACTGTCGTGGATAACTTCGGAGGCATTGATGTCCTGTGCAATAACGCGGGATTCGGGTTCCCAGGAAACGTGCTGGACATCGACGAGGACAACTGGGACCGCCTCATGTCCGTCAACCTCAAAGGCGTGTACCTCTGCTCTAAGTACGCCATCCCGGAACTCGCGAAAACGGGTGATGGCAGGATCGTGAACACGTCCTCGTACACAGCAAACGTTGGCATCCGCGACCGCGCCGCGTACGTGGCTTCCAAGGGCGGCGTATCGGCGCTGACGCGGGCTATGGCACTGGACCACGTGGATCAAGGCATTCGCGTCAATGCCGTGGCTCCAGGAACCATCAACTCGCCCTACTTCGACAAAATGATCGCCGAGTCGCCGGAACCGCAAGAGCTCGTTGACTCCCTCAACGGCCGTTCGCCCATGCATCGCATGGGGCGCCCGGAAGAAGTTGCCGAAGCCATTGTCTGGCTGGCAGCCAAAGAGTCCAGCTTCGCTACGGGATCTGTGCTCACCATCGATGGAGGAACATCAACATGGTAATCGCCGACACGCACGCATCCCTTTTTGTAGGACTCGGGAACATGGGCCGGCCGATGGCCATCAACTACTCCCCCGGACGCGAACTGTTCGTCTACGACACGAACCCTACGGTCGCCGCGGAGGTAGCTGCGGCTACGAACGGCACCGCTTTGCCGGACCTCGAGAACATCCCGTCCCACGTAGGGACCGTGATCCTCATGCTCCCCAACAGCAGGATCATCGAGTCCCTACTGCGCACCAGCCCGGGACTCCTGAAGCACCTGACGGCTGGAACCTTGATCATCGACATGAGCTCCTCCGAACCCGAAAGCACTGCAACCCTTGCTACTGAAGCAGCTGCCCTCGGCATCGATTACGTGGATGCACCGGTGTCGGGTGGCGTCGCAAAGGCTTTGACCGGGAAGCTGGCCATCATGGTAGGTGGCGACAGCACCGCCGTCGAACGCGCCAAACGGCATCTTCGTAACCTCGGCGAGTCCATCACCCATGTTGGGCCCGCTGGAACGGGACACGCAGCCAAAGCGCTGAACAACCTGCTGTCGGCCACCAACCTCGCCGCCGCCGCCGAGATTCTGACGGTGGCCGCAACGGCTGGAATTGCACCGGAGAAAATGCTGGAAGTCATCAATGGCTCCACAGGCCGCAGCCAGGCGTCGGAGTTCAAGTATCCCCGCCATATCCTGACTGGCACTTTTGATTCGGGCTTTGCCATGGACCTAATGCTCAAGGACCTGAAGATTGCCAGGAACCTTATTTCCCAGCAATCCGCCGAAGCGCCGATCGTACTCACCGCGCAGGAAACCGCCGAGAAAGCACGTGAGCTCTTGGACAGTGACCACCCGGACCACACCGAATTTGCCCGATACTACGAAAAACTCAACGGCACACCGCTGCGCGCCAGCTGATCGCCGCACCATCCGGAAGGACACCACTATGACCATTGATCTGAACGACCAGATCGCCGAGGCCCAGACCTACATCGACGACATGGCGCGCAAGCGCGGATATGTCCTCGATTACCACAAGGTAATGGCCAAGCACGATTTTCCCGTACTCCAGGCGGCCAACCATGTGGTCTCCGCCGCCTATTTGGATGAGCGCACGCTGGACCGTAAGACCAAGGAACTCATCTTCATTGTCAGTCTCACGGTCATGCGCGCCTCCAAGGGGCACATCCAGTCCCACATCCGCGTAGCGCTTGACCTTGGCCTGACGCCCACTGAAATCCTGGAAGCAATCGAAATTTCGCTTCCGGAGGCCGGAGTCGTTGCATTCCAGGCCGGGTTCGAGGCATGGCGGGAAGTTGTGGGGGCCGACGGACTCGAACCATCCGTGGCAGTTCACGAGGGCGGCAATGGCGCCGGCTAAGAACGACGGCGGCTACCGGGTTGTCGTCGTTCGCGTCGGCACCCGGGCCACTGAACGCAGCGATGTCTACCTTAACTACCGTCTGTACGGGGAAGACGACGGTCCGGCCACCGTCGACTACTACTTCTGGGTCCTTCAAGGGCCAGGGGGCACCATCGTTGTGGACACAGGCTTCGGCGAAGAAGCCGGGCGCCGGCGCGGCCGTACCCTGCTGCTGCACCCCCGGGAAGCCCTTGCCCACCTGGGCATCGACCCGAATGATGTTGGTGACGTCATCGTGACCCATGGCCACTACGACCACATCGGAAACCTTGATCTGTTCCCGAACGCCCGGATCCACATTGCCGAAGCTGAATACCGGTTCTGGACTTCGCCTACAGCGGGACACGTCCAGTTCTCCTTCTACGCCGAAGACGGTGAAATAGACCAGCTTCGCCTCGCCGAAACCCAGGGGCGTCTCAAATTATTCTCGGGCGAAACGTCACCGGCTCCGGGCATCAGGCTGCTCGAGGTCGGCGGACACACTCCCGGGCAAGTAATTGTCTACGTCCCCACTTCGGAGGGCGACGTTCTGCTGGCCTCAGACGCTGTCCACTTCTACGAGGAGCTTGAACGCGACATGCCCTTTACGGCAATCAGCGATCTGCCGGCCATGTACGAAGCTTTCTCTTTCATCCGTGAAGAGGCGAGTCAACGCCGGCTTACTGTCGTCGCGGGCCATGATCCGGATGTTCTGACTCGATTCAGTCCCTGCCAGGAACTCCCGGCCGGGGCCGCCGTGGCCATCGGCTCAACCAACCAAGACCAAAAGGAGAAATCATGACCAGCACCTTCAATGTCGTTGCCAGATACAGAACCAAGCCAGGAACCACGGAAGAGGTTCTGGGACACCTGCAGAAAATGGCAGCCCAAACCCGCGAAGAACCCGGCAACATCTCCTACGAATTCTTCCGCGGAGTCGAGGATGACAGGAAAATCGTCATCCTCGAGAGCTACCACACCGCCGAAGACTTCGATCTGCATCGACAGACGCAACATTTCCTCACCATCGGAGCTGTCCATATCATCCCCGAGCTGGAAGCGCGGACCGTTTCCACCTATGTCACTGCCAATAGCCCCGCAGAAGCTCCTTAGGAAGGCACGCGGATGAAAACAACTTCCACCACCGAAGCCCGGATCAGACAGAACTGGTCCGGGCTTCGGCCTGCCCAGGCCGTCCTGGTTCGCGAATTAGTAGGTGAGCGATACCCAGCGACAGTCGACACGATCACCGAGGACTGCACCGTCATCTGGGTAGTCTCAGACACCACTCATCAGCGCAAGGCTTTCGACTACCGCGAAGGCGTCATCGTCTCCCCGGCCTAGTCACTAGACCCGCACAGAACGCACATTCGGAGAAGCCATGGAGCATTCACCACCCGGCACGTCAACAATGCGTGCACTGGCAGTCAGCCCTGAGGCACCTGGACGAATCGCTATTCAGGATGTCCCTACGCCTTTAGTAAATCCTGATGAAGTCATTGTCGAGGTTCATGCCATTTCCCTCAACCGAGGCGAGATGCGTGCGCTTCGCAGTGCGCGCCCAGGCGTCATCCCCGGCTGGGATTTTGCCGGGGTCCTCCTCGAAGACGTCGGTGACGAGCTAAGGGCTGGCTCGAGGGTCCTCGGCGTTGTAGAACACGGTGCCTGGGCAGAGATGGTCGCCGTGCGCCGGGATTCGATTGCGGCAATTCCTGATGAGGTCACGTTCGCTGAGGCGGCAGCCTTGCCAACGGCCGCCCTCACAGCTTTGCGCACATTACGGCTGGGCGCGACGGGCCTCGGTGATCATGTCCTGATCACCGGGGCCTCCGGCGGTGTTGGCCAGTTCGCTGTTCAACTCGCCGCACAAGCAGGAGCTGTGGTTACGGCTCTAGTCTCCCCGGGAACGGACGCCGAGGCGATCAGTTCTTTGGGTGCCAAGAACGTTGTTACCAACATCGAGCGCGTCCGCGACCGTTTCGACGTGATCATTGAGTCGGTTGGAGGCCAAGTGCTTGGCCGCGCGCTGTCCATGCTGGATTCACGTGGCCGCTTGGTTGCCTTTGGCAATTCGTCAGACGAGCCAACTACCTTCAACGTCCGCGACGTCTACAACGGGGCTCTGGTCAAGATCCTGGGTTTCGAACTGTTCTTTGACCCGCTTCCATTCGGACGCGACCTGGCAACACTTCTGGAACTCACGGAGAAAGGTGCGCTCAAACCGCAAGTTGTCGACGTCCTGCCATGGGATGACATGGCTGTCGCGCTTGGAAGGTTGGGGAACCGCGCTGTCGGCGGAAAGTTGATCCTCACGACTAGGAACTGAATAAAGTCGCCGTCTGGCTTGCAACAAAACGAACGCCAAGAATGCCGCCCCCAAACGATTGGGGCGGCATTCTTGGCGTTGACGAGAACTACGCCTGGCTAGGCGTCGTCGGCCGTCGTCGATAGCACGCGGCCGAGCCCTTCGTACGCCGCCGGGCGCTTGGACTTCAACCAGAATGCGATGAGGAGGCTGAAGACAAACCAACCGATGCAGAACCACGGGATGAGACTGACCCAGATGATGTCGCCCCCAAGAGTGCTGAGATTCGACCACAGCAAGTACAGGGCACCGCCCAGACCAAGTGCTCCGATTCCCGGGGCCAGCATGGTCCGCCACCAGTGAGCGTGCATTCGGTGCTCTGGCAGCCGGTGGTAGCGAATGGTAGCAAGGGAGCACAAAATCTGATTAAGCATGACCCAGAAGGTACATGCGATCGCGAACCAGCCGAAGACCTCGGAGTAGGCGGCCGTGTTGAAGTCGTGGCCAGCGAATTCCTGGGCCGAAGGAGCAGCAAAGTAGAAAGCCGTGAAAAGTGCCAGAATGAACGCCGCTCCAAAGAATGTCGCAACTGCAGCGTGGTGCGGGCTTCCATGACGCGGGTGTGTGTGGCCCAACTTGCCGGGGAATAGCACACCCTCACGTGCAATCGCGTAGATGTAGCGAGAAACCGTTTGGTGGAAGGCCAGCACGGACGCGAAGCAGCCGGTTATCACAAGCCAGTTGATGCAATCGGCAGCCCAGGCGCCTACGTAGGTTTGAGCGAGCGAGATGTAGGACTGACCCAGCAGGCCGGTTGTCTCATCCACCACTTTGCCGGTTCCGAAACCAGTGATTGTTGCCCAGGCCGTGAGGAACAGAATAAGGCCGATGCCAATGACCGCAAGGTATGTCGCCAACGGTACAAGCTTTTTGGGGTTTTTGGATTCTTCCGCGTAGTTGGGTACCACCTCGAATCCGAGCCAGGACCAGAAGGCGAAGAAGATACCGATGCCCGGAGCGATCCCTCCGAAGGCGTTGATGGGGTTGATCGGCTCAAGGCTTACCCCCTCCGGTCCACCATTGATGAAAATGGCGCCATTGACGATAGCGAGAATGATAATTTCCCCGATGAAAAGGACGCCCAGCACCTTGGCTGAGAGTTCGACGCCGAAGTACGATGCCACAGCGGCAAGGACCAACGCAATGCCGGCGATGACAAGCCAAGACACATCCATACCGGTGGACTGCTTCAGGGCGGCAGAGCCGAAGTAACCGATCGCCCCCAACACCGCAACCTGGACGCACAGGTACCCCAGCATCAGGGACAGTCCTGACGCCAGCCCGAGCGGTTTACTCAGACCGTTGCTGATAAAGCTGTAAAAGCCGCCGGTTGCGCTGAGTCGTCGTGTCATGGCTACATAACCGACTGCGAAACAAAGGAGCACGCCCATTGCGACGATGAATCCAGCCGGAGCTCCTACCCCGTTGCCGAACGCGACCGCAAGCGGAATGTTGCCCAAGCAACCCACCAAGGGGGCTGCGCTGGAGAAAGCGAGAAGAAGAATGCCGACGAGTCCGAGTGACCCTGATTTGAGGCGGTGCACGTCGTGTTGTTCGGTTGCCACTGGTGCAGCACTGGGTGTTGCCATGATAGATCCTTCTGAGGAATTTCGGGCTGCTTTGGATACCAGGCCGAAGAGTTCTTTGAATTGATGTTGGATAGGGGCAGCTAGGAGTTGGGGAAAGATGCTGCTCCGGAAGGCACTGGGACAGCCTCCGGGTCCGGGTTCACCGCGCTGGAAGTTGGTTGTGCCGTGATTCGCTCCAAGACTTCTGCTTCCAGCGACTCCGGAGACTGAAACATATTCATGTTTCGTCTTTGCTGAGTATGGGGCATATGATGCACATCACGCAATAGGAAATCCGAAACTTGCCACGGAAGCGAAAATGTCCCCTTAGACTTGGCGGGATTAGCGGCTAACGGGCCACACGGTGACGCAACAGGTTGGAGGCGACCTCATTGGGCCAACGCTCGGGGCGCAGCGAAGAGGAAGCGCAGTCATTTTCCACGAGGGACGCCGGGGCGGTCGTCAAGCTCCTTCCGGATTCGCTACCAGAGCTCTTGTCGGAAGCCTCAGAAACGTTCGGCGCCCACCGCAAGGCAGTCCAAAAGCGCAGCCGATCAAAAATGGCCAAGGTCCTTGCCGCCGCCGTTGAGCTTTTGGTCGAAAGTGGACTTGAGGCGGTCACGACCACTACTGTCGCTGCCCGGGCAGGCGTGTCGGTCGGCTGGCTCTATAACTTCTTTGACGGTCGCGAAGCCATTCTGGAGGAAATCCTCGTCTCCTGTCTCCAAGATCTCGATAGTCGTCTGGCCGATGTCAACTTTCACCTCGGGGGTTCCGACTGGAGGACGGGTGCCGAAGCCGGTGTTGATGCCCACATCAAGTTCTTCAACGAGACACCGGCTTTTCGCGCCATCTGGTTCTCCACGGAGTTCACTGGTCGGATGCTTCGCGCGAACCGAATTCACGACGACGAACTTGCCACGTATTTGGCAAGGAGCATCACCGCGGTGCGGGCGGATGCCCCACAAGTCCCACTCGACGTTGTAACCCAGATCTTCGTTGGCATGCTCGACAAAGGCTTCGACCTTGCCTACCGAGAGTCACCCGATTACGGCAACACGACGCTTCTGCGCGAAATGAGACGCTCGAGCATCGACTACCTGGCGGCGTACCTTCCATAGCGCGATCCGTGGTCAGCGCCCGCGAAGAGCGGGAAATTACCGACCCAAAGCTGCTGGCTGCGACCGCGCATAAACGCGCAACGGAACTTCGGCGGTTATGAGATACCCACGCGGGAGGTGGGGCCAGGGAATGAGCCCCAGGCCGCAGCCCCCTTAGTAAACGAAAACTCTTGGACGACCGTCCACTTAGGCAAGCACCCATGAGTTCCCGATCTGCTCCAGCACCGCGGGTCACCAGCCGCCTCCACCACATCTCGACGGAACGAGAGAGAGGCCCGGCGCCACCCAGAAAGAAATCCTCGCCCGGGTCTAGAAATTGAAATATATTTAGGTTTCAATAGTGATGTAGCCCACGCGGCACCACTCCAACCAAACTAGACAAAGGAAGCAACATGTCTGATACCACCGTAAGCAAGAACATCAAGGTCATCCCCACGGGCGAGTTTGAAGCTGTCAAGGCTGCCATGGCCGGCTACTTGGAGGGCCTGACTGTCGGCAACTTCGACCGCATCACCGACTCATTCTGGGACGACGCCACCATGCATGGCTTCACCGCTGCAGGCCTGACGGAAGGCACCTACAAGAACCTCAAGCCCTACGTTGACCAGTTCGGCGCAGCGCCGGATTCAAAGTGCCACCTTGACGTCCTGGCGATCACTCCCAGCACCGCCGTCATCCGTATCGACATGGAGGATAACGCCGACGGAACCGACTACACCGACTTCCACACCTTGATCAAGCAGGACGGCACCTGGAAAGTCATCGCCAAGGTCTTCCACCAGTACGGCATCTAGGACAAACCAGCAGGCGCCAGGGGGAACGCGTCTCCCGCTGGATGCAGATGGTGAACCAGCAGTGCAAAGTATGCATACTTTTGCCATTCGTATCACATTTTGAATCATTAGACATTCAGGCCCCAGCTGGGACCATTACTCTTAGGAGAACCCTGCGTGAGCATTGCAGATATGACAAGGCCAACTCAAGGGGTCGATTTCTTCGACTCCTACGCCCTGTCCGTAAACGGTGAACTTGTCACATCAGAGACCACATTCGAGGTCCACAACCCCGCTACTGGGGAGGTGCTCGCTCTAGCCCCGGATGGGACGCGACTGCTCGACGAAGCAGTTCAAGCCGCGAAAACGGCCTTTCCAAGCTGGTCTTCACTTTCTTGGGAGGATCGTGCGGAGTACTTGAACCGATTCGCTGAGGCCTTGGAGGACCAGAAGGATGATCTTGCGCGACTCCTAACGCTGGAGCAAGGCAAGCCGCTCGCCACTCAGGCAGCATTTGAGGTGGGACTTGGCATCGGCTGGGTTGCCGAAGTTGCGAAGCGTCAACTTCCCGCCGAAATCGTGGAAGACACGAAAGATCACACTGTTGAAGTCCGTCGCACCCCCCTCGGCGTTGTGGGCGCCATTGCGCCCTGGAACTACCCCGTGTTGCTGGGTTTGTGGAAGATCGCGCCTTGCCTAATCACAGGCAACACCATGGTGCTCAAGCCCTCGCCGTACACACCCCTAAGCACGCTGAAGTTCGGCGAGATCGCCCAGCAGATTTTCCCTGCCGGGGTACTCAATGTGCTTTCCGGTGGCAACGAACTCGGGCAGGATATGACCGAGCATCCTGACATCGCCAAGATCAGCTTCACTGGTTCCACAGCGACGGGCAAGCGTGTCATGGCCAGCGCTGCGTCGAACTTGAAGAGGATCACCCTGGAACTTGGCGGCAATGACGCTGCAATCGTCCTGCCGGGAGCCGATCACAAAGCGTTGGTGCCGACCCTCTTCTGGGCGGCTTTTGGCAACTCGGGACAGTGGTGTGTCGCTGTGAAACGGCTCTACATCCATTCCAGCGTCTACGGTGATTTCCTTGATGCGTTTGTCGCCTACGCAAAGGAACGCGTGGTAGGCAACGGCCTGGATCCCGAAACCGAGCTCGGGCCCGTACAGAACACTATGCAGTACAACAAGCTGATCGATCTCTTCGCCGATATCCGAAAGAACGGCTATAGCGTTCCCGTGGGTGGCACCATCGACGAACAGCGGCCTGGCAATTTCGTTCCGGTGACAGTCGTTGACAATCCGCCTGACACCAGCCGGATTGTGCGAGAAGAACCCTTCGGACCCGTTCTGCCGATCCTGAGCTACGACGACATTGACGAAGTGGTCGGTCGGGCAAACGACACCCAGGCAGGACTTGGAGGATCTGTATGGGGCCCTCCCGATCAGGCTGAGGCCGTGGCCCGACGTCTCCAGACTGGAACTGTCTGGGTCAACGAGATCCACATCCACGGTGTCGATCTTCCGTTCGGAGGCCACAAGCAGTCCGGCATGGGTGTCGAGAACGGCGTCGAAGGATTGAGCGAGTTCACCAACCCTCAAACGCTTATGTTTAAGAAGGTTAAAGTCTAGCCTGACACTGGATCGTTCGCTGATCCGTGCACTCCAACTGGCTGAATGATCACCCCGGGGGCGGAGAAATGTGTTTCTCCGCCCCCGGGGTTTGTCGTTTAAGTAAGCTTTCGAACACTGGCAAGCAGGACGTTGCCTCACTCTTCATGGCACACAAGTCCCGTGACATAGACCCCACGGCCCAAGCAGGTCCGGCTGGCCCGCGGCAGTCTGGTACGAGACCCACGTGTGGGATTGAGGGTGACGAACAGATTTACTGATGTCCTGGAGGTTCAGCACTATGGTCTCGCAACTATTCACAAGTTGAGCGGAGCACGCGCGCAGGGTTTGGACTCGACCAGCGTGGCGTCGCTGCGGCTCCTGAATGGAGCCCGGCACGACGTCTTGGCGCGCTGGTACAAAATGAGCCGTCGGAGCCAGCGACGCTTGCCAAAGCGACAGTCCATGTCTTCCCCACTGCGCTGAACGTCTCAGGACTCTCTTGAGCATCTTTGCATTTGCCATTGCCGAGGGTTCAAGCGAAGAGAGTCCGCTGGAAACACCGCGTGCACTAGGGCCTGGAAGTCATGACAGTCGAGTCATCCAAAGAATCAGGGCGATCCGACGTTGCCCCCGCAGTGATGACCGGCATCAATTCGACGAAGTGACTGCCGGCGCGTTCGTGACTGAAGTCCTTCCGTCCGATCCGTCATGCATTGTAGGTCCGGAATAACTGTTCGTCCGCACGGGCCGAGTTGTTCCCACGAGGCAATTGACGCTCTCAGCTTTTTCAGCGGCCATTTCCTACTCCTGGCTGCCGTTGATATCCCGGCCGGCCGTCTCCCCAGCTGGAATCGATCCACATCTGCACCCCGTCTACTCGACAGAACATTACTCGTGGCTGGGCGCCATCGGCGGCAAGCCATAACATCTGATCATCGAGGGTGACCGAGTCGACGATTCCGGATCCTATAACGGTGAAGTTTCGGCGCAATTCCACGAACTGGCCCACCACAGGGGCCCACTCCCGCTGAAAGTGCAGTGACAAAGAGCTCTCCTTGAGTTTGACAATCCAGCCTTGCCGGCGTCCTTCGAATTCCGTGTTTTGCCGGCAGGCAACTTCTTCGCCGGCAAGGCGAATGATGGCGGACTTGGTCTCGCGAATGACGGTCAGGCTGGCCGGTGCGGTTTCCCCTTTAAAGGAGTCAGGAGCTCCTGGTGGCGCCCAGCGTCAGGAAGGTGCTTTTGTCCTTGCGGAAGAAGTCGTTGCCCTTGTCATCGACGACCAAAAATGCGGGAAAGTCCTCGACCTCGATTCGAAAAACGGCCTCCATCCCGAGCTCCGGGTAATCGATAATTTCAACGGACTTGATGCAGTCTTGGGCGAGCCTGGCCGCAGGCCCCCCGACGGACCCGAGGTAAAAGCCACCGCGCCGACGGCATGATTCCGTTACAGCGGAGGATCGGTTTCCTTTGGCCAGCATCACCAGCGATCCGCCCAGAGCCTGGAAATCTTCCACATACCCGTCCATCCGGCCCGCAGTCGTCGGCCCAAAGGACCCCGAGGGCAGGCCTTCCGGCGTCTTCGCTGGACCTGCGTAGTAAACGGGGTGATCCAGGATGTATTGGGGAAGCCCTTCGCCACGCTCGATCCTGGCCCTAAGTTCTGCGTGCGCAATATCTCGCGCGACGATCATCGTCCCGGACAATGAAAGGCGGCTGCTGATGGAGCACATGCTCAACTGCTGACGTATCTGCTCCATGGGCACATTGAGGTCAATCGGGATCGCGGCTGAAGAATCGGTGATCGCTTCAAGGCCGGTGCTCGGGATGTACCTGGCTGGATCGCGCTCCAATTCCTCAAGGAACACACCCTCGGGACTAATCTTGCCCAGAATCTGCCTATCGGCGGAACATGAGACAGCGAGGGCAATTGGTAGTGAACCTCCGTGCCGTGGGAGGCGTACCACTCTCACATCGTGGCAGAAGTATTTCCCGCCAAATTGAGCACCAAAACCGATGTTTCGCGTTAACTCGAACACCTTTTCTTCGAAACCTTTGTCGCGGTAACCGTGACCAATATCGCCTCCCTTCTCCGGCAAAGTGTCGAGATAGTGGGCCGAGGCAAGCTTCGCCGTCTTGAGTGCGTATTCCGCCGACGTTCCACCTATGACTACCGCCAGATGGTACGGCGGGCAGGCGGCGGTACCGATACTTTCGATCTTTTCCTGAAGGAAAGTGAGCATGCGTTGTTCGTCCAGGATGGCCTTTGTCTCCTGATAGAGAAACGACTTGTTAGCGCTTCCGCCGCCCTTGGCCATGAAGAGGAACTCGTACTCGAGCCCCTTGCCTAACGAAATTTCAATCTGGGCAGGAAGGTTGGTTCGTGTGTTGACTTCCTTCCACATGTCCAGAGGTGACAGCTGGGAATAGCGCAGATTGAGCTGCTGGTAGGCGTCAAAGATCCCGTGAGAGAGGTGTTTCCCGTCGTCTCCATCCGTCAGAACGCGGTGGCCCCGCTTAGCCGAAACGATGGCCGTTCCAGTGTCCTGGCACATTGGAAGTACTCCGCCCGAGGAAACGTTCGCGTTCTTGAGGAGGTCCAGGGCGACGTAGCGGTCATTCGGTGAGGCCTCTGGGTCATCGAGAATTTGTCGAAGCTGGGCTAGGTGATCTGGGCGGAGAAAATGGGAGATGTCCCTGATAGCTTCGTTGGCAAGCAGTTGAAGCGCACGAGGCTCAACTTCCAGGAAACGATTCTCCCCCTCCCCCAAGACTCTGACGCCGTCGGCCGTAAGCCTCCGCATTCTGGCGGACGATGGCCGCACGGGCAGAAGATCGGTGTAGTGCTCATCTGCGAACGTGTCCATGGGCTCTCAGTACACCCCTTCCTGCTCCAAACGTGCGCGCGCCGCCTCGTCGTATCCAATGGATTCCAGAATTGCTTCCGTGTGCTGGCCTACATCTGGCACTGGATCCATGCGTGGAGTGTGACCACTCAACGTGATGGCGGGCAGTACGGCCCGAACTGGCCCAGCAGACGTCGCGACGCTCTGCCACCGGTTTCGGGCCACTAGCTGAGGGTGCTCAAGTACGTCGACAACGGGTCGGAGTCTGGCATGGGCAATTTTGGCCTTACTTAGCCGCTGTTCCATTTCTTCGCCGGTGTTCAATCCGAAAATGCCGTTAATCGCTTCATCTAATTCAACCCGATTCGACACTCGTTTGCTACCGGAATCAAAGCGGCAGTCCACAGCGGTCTCGGGCAACTGAAGAACGGTTTCGCAGAAGGACGTCCATTCGCGGTGGTTCTGGATGGACAGGACGATTTCGGTACCGTCACCTGCTACGAATGTGCCGTAGGGGGCAATTGCGGCATGGCTCGTACCGGCCCGGGCGGGCTGCTTCCCCCCGTATTCGGTGTAGTAAATCGGGTAACCCATCCACTCAATGAGGGAATCGAAAAGGCTGATCTCGACATGGGTTCCTTCGCCAGTTCTCTCCCTGTTGTACAGGGCGGCGAGGAGTCCAGCAAACGCATACATGCCAGCGCTGATGTCTGCAGTTGGGATACCCGTTTTCGCCGGGGCGTCCTCCGAACCGGTGATCGATACAAGTCCGGTCTCGGATTGAATCAGAAGATCGTAGGCCTTGGCATCACGATATGGTCCGCTTGAGCCATATCCGCTGATGGAGCATGTGATCAGTCTAGGAAATTTACGCCGGAGTTCAGCGTCGCCCAGCCCCAGACGCTCGGCTGCAGATGGCGCGAAGTTCTGAATGAAGACGTCTGCCTCGCTCAATAGGCGATACATGATTTCCTGCGAGTCGGGGCGCTTCAAATCAAGGGCGATGCTCTCCTTTGAGCGGTTTAGCCAAACGAAATGGCTCGATAGCCCCTTGACTGTTTCATCGTAATCCCGTGCGAAGTCGCCGCGCCCGGGCCTCTCAACCTTGATGACTCTGGCCCCAAGATCTGCCAGGTGTCGCGAGGCGAACGGCGCAGCCACGGCTTGCTCGCAGGAGACGATCGTAATGCCCTCCAACGGAAGTCCAGGAACCATCTCATATCTCCTTGGTGTAATGGATCTAGTATGCACCAATTTAGCATGTATGCATGATCTGCGAAATCCTACATACATGCGACCCCGAAGCCTAGTGCTCAATCCGTCGTCTGACTCGTCGGCCGGGGAGGTGCTACCCGCAAGGGCTGATGAGAGGTGGATGCCCGAGCGGCCGAGCCACGAGGACCTTCGGGTCATATATCGATTGGCGGCGCGATGTATAATATGCGTAAGAGCGTATTAAGCGGGCATGACCACGCGCCTGGAAGACTGGGGAGATCACAACGTGCCGATAAACCCGATTACTAAGCGTGATCAAATAATCATGGACATGCGGGCGCTCATTCTTTCAGGTGAGCTCCCCCGCGGAACGCGGCTCCCCCAAGACCACTTGGCGAAGCGCTTTGACAGCAGCATCACCCCGGTCCGCGAAGCGCTCCGGGCCCTGGAGTCGGAGAACTTAGTGGTTTCCGAACCGCACCGGGGAGTGCGGGTCGCTGGCATCTCGTTTGAACGCATTAAGGCCACCTATATTGTGCGCCGCCTACTGGAGGGCTATGCGATCCGCCGGGCCGCCACCCGCCTTTCCCCGCACGACCTGAGGCAGGCGGAGCAAGTTCTTGAGCACTTGAACGAAGCCACACTCCATCAGGACTCCGAAGCCATTCGAGAACTTAACCACCAGTTTCACTTCTTCTTCTACGAGCGATGCGGCATTCCGGCCCTGGCGGACGAAATTGAGAACCTGTGGAGGGCGTTCCCATGGGACATGATGCTGTCCTCCCCCGAGCCTTCCTACACATCGGAAATGGAGCACGCAGCCATTCTGGATGCAGTTAAGGCTGGCGACCCGGATCGCGCATCTCACGCGCTCGAAGTACACCTCGGACGAAGCTTTGCCGATTTGGCCCAGCGAATTACCGGAGAGGTGCGCCCGGACCCGTTCGACATAGATAACGACTAAGACGTCAAACCGCTCGTCGTTGTCTTCGATCGCCGACTGGGCGGTCCTCTCCGCGTGGCACCACATCCACATGGGCGTGTAAACGACGGCGCCGGCCCCCTCAGCTTCTTTGCTCGCGTAAACAACACCGACCAAGAGTGCCTCCACCGCAAGGCACGAACCCATCTATGCCCATGAACCCAAACGTTTCTTTATCGGCGAGGGCGATTAACCCGCACGTCCGTCCAGAGCGTCGCACAGGCCTTCGTCGGTTCGGGCGACGCCGGGCAGCCTTCATGGGCCGCAGATCAATATCGATGGCCTCGCCCGACTTCCACAGCCACTACTCCGGGTTGAAGCGGGGTGGGGACCACGTGGAACCACGAGACCGCGGGGTTGGACAGCGATTCCCCTGTTCACCACATGACGCGCCGATTTACCAATCGCAGCCCCTCCTGAACGGGGCGCCTGCCCTCCGAGGTAGTTAGCCAGACCTCGGGACACCGGGAAACGATGCATCCCCAATAGTCCTCGGCACACCAAGGGCTCCGTCGATCCGTTGACATCCGCGCGCTCGGTGGTCCAGTATTGAGTCTACAAATCATGCATTCTTTTTTGTTTTATGTATGAAATACGTGGATGGACGCCCGGCAAAGGCGGACCCCGAACAGTCACGTGCTGAGCATGTGAAGGAGAGAGATAATGCGCGGCATAACGACGGTGTTAACTGCCCCTAATGAAGTGGAGCAGCGAGAATACGAACTCCCGAAGCCCCCGGCCGGAGGACTGCTGCTGGAAATGCTCCGCGCCAATGTCTGTGGAACAGAGGTACACATTCTTCATGGGCAGCATCCGCTAATTCAGCCAGGTTGTGTGCTGGGTCATGAAGGGGTGGGTAGAGTCCACCGTTTGGGCGAAGGGGTTCGACGCGACTTCGCTGGTGAGCCTCTCAAAGTGGGAGACCGTGTGGTTGCTACGTACTTTCAGGTCTGCCGGCGCTGCCCCGAATGTAATTCAGGACACGGGAACTTGTGCAGAAACGCCTACAAGGGCTGGTCATCCCCTGCCGAGGTGTCTCCTCATTTCCACGGGACCTTCGGAACTCACTATAGCGTTGGTCCCGGGCAATACGTGTACAAAGTTCCAGACACCATTTCCAGCAAAGCGGTGTCCTCAGCGAATTGTGCTCTATCCCAGGCCTACGCCGGGTGCGAAGTGGGCGGCATTCGCCGCGGGGACAAAGTAGTCATCTTAGGCGCGGGAGGACTGGGCATCTGCGCATCAGCCGTCGCAAGTCAGATGGGCGCGGAAGTCTTTGTCGCTGAAATGACACCGCAGCGGTTACACAAGACCTCAGATTTTGGGGCGCACCATCAGATCGACCTATCTCCAGCGAAGGACGGTAACGAACGTATCGAGCTTATGCGCCAAGCAACTGGCCACGGAGCGGATGTCGTAATCGACATGACTGGTGTACCTGATGCGTTTTCCGAGGCGGTCGGATCCGTCCGGCCCGGAGGCACGATGGTCTCCATCGGAAGTATCAGCCCCAACAGGTTTACACAGTTCGACCCGGGCTCATTCACTCGTTCCGGCATCCAGATCCGGGCGTCCATTCGCTACCCCTCGACAGTCTTGGGAAAGGCTGTTTCATTCATCGAATCAACCCCACAGTTTCCGTGGGAAGTCTTAGTTGACGCCGACTTCGATTTCGAGCGCGTCAACGATGCCCTGAAGGCAGCCGACGCGCGAGAGGTAACCCGTGCCAGCTTGGTGATTGACAATGGCTGAGGCCGCGAACCATAGACAGGACCACGTGCCGCCGCGAATTACAGAATCGGCTGATCCCATTTCCCCTCATCACGTTGTGGCCGATGCTGTGACGGCACTTTTTGTTCCCGGCAGTCGCCCGGACCGCTATGCGAAGGCCGCCTCATCACTCGCCGATCTGGTTATTCTCGATCTTGAGGACGCCGTGGCACCCGCGGACAAGGCAGATGCGCGCACGCACGTAGTCTCGGCCCTGAGCAACCGCGGAAACCTCCGAGCAGTGGTCCGTGTCAACGCAGCAGGAACTCCCCACTACGCCGCGGATGTAACGGCGCTCTCTGAGCTATCGGAGTCCGCGGATCATGGGCTACTCGGCGTCATGGTCGCCAAAGCCGAGGACTGCGACGCACTCCAGCAACTCTCTCGCTGGACGCAGCCACTCAATCTGGCGCTTGTTCCGCTGATCGAATCAGCGGTTGGCTTGGTCCACGCACTTGAACTGGCCAAAGTGCCGGGACTAACGAGGTTGGCATTCGGAGCCATAGATTTCGCACTGGACATTGATGCTGAGTTGGACGACCGCTATCTGGACCATGCGCGATCCTCACTTGTCTTAGCATCCCGTGCTGCTGGCATCAGCGCGCCTCTCGACTCCCCGTCCACAGACATCAAGGCGATGGAGCGGGTCAGCGATTCTGCACGGCTGGCTCGCAGTTTCGGATTCGGTGGAAAGCTGTGCATACATCCCGCCCAAGTCGCCGAAGTCAATTCCGCGTTCAAGCCTACGGACGGGGATGTTGCTTGGGCGGAACGCGTCGTTGGCGGCGACCTGGCCGTTCTCCAGGTGGACGGACAGATGATAGACAAACCCGTCATCGAGCGTGCGAAAAGAATTCTGCGGCGCGCCACGAACCGTAAGTAATACCCACGCCCCGCCACTCCTGGGGGCCAGAACGGCGGCCTGGTGAAGGCCGCCTGAAGAACGACGTAACGGAACTCCGAAGGGAACAAGTATGGCAAATTCGAGAATCACACTGGCCCGCGAGCAAGAGCTGCTCGCATCAGTGCCTACGAGCCTCCTGATCGATGGTCAATGGCGGGCGTCGGCCGGAGGAGGGACCTTCGAAGTTGAAGACCCTGCCACGGGTAAGGGCTTAGCCATACTGGCAGATGCCACCAGCGACGATGCTCTCGCGGCGCTCGATGCTGCAGACAAAGTCCAGGCGGGCTGGGCGCGAACGGCGCCCCGCGAGCGTGCCGAAATTCTACGTCGCGCCTTCGAAAGCGTCCTGGCCAAGGCGGATGATTTCGCGCTCCTTATGACATTGGAAATGGGCAAGCCCCTTGCAGAGGCGTACTCAGAAGTGGCTTACGGCGCGGAGTTTCTTCGCTGGTACTCGGAAGAGACCGTGCGGGACTACGGCCGCTACCTTACGAGCCCCGACGGAAAGAATAAGATCATTGTTCAGCGCAAGCCTGTAGGTCCGTGCCTGCTCATCACACCGTGGAACTTCCCGCTTGCAATGGCGACTCGCAAGGTAGCGCCGGCGGTTGCCGCAGGGTGCACGATGGTTCTGAAACCGGCCGCCCTCACGCCGCTCACATCGCAGCTCTTTGCGCAGGTCATGATGGAGGCAGGCCTGCCAGCTGGGGTACTCAACGTCGTAGCATCCTCAAACGCCGCCGGAATCTCTGGCCCTTTACTGAAGGATCCGCGTCTTCGGAAGATTTCGTTCACAGGGTCGACAAGTGTCGGTAAGCGCTTGATGGCAGCCGCTTCAGAAAATGTCTTGAGGTCGTCCATGGAACTTGGCGGTAACGCGCCGTTCATCGTGTTCGAAGACGCCGACCTGGACAAGGCGATCGAAGGTGCAATGGCCGCCAAGATGCGCAACATGGGCGAGGCTTGCACTGCTGCAAACCGTTTCCTCGTTCACGAGTTGGTGGCTGACGACTTTACTCAACGCCTGGCTAAGCGGATGGGCGAACTGAACCCAGTCCGTGGCACCGAGCCCTCGTCCACCCTTGGCCCGCTGATCCACAACGAAGCGCGTGAACAAATTCATGGCTTGGTCGCCGCGGCTGTGGCGGAGGGAGCGACAATTGCTGCAGGAGGAAAAATGGTGCTTGGTGAGGGCTATTTCTACGAGCCGACAGTTCTCGGGAATGTCCCCGGTACGGCTGCCATCCTCAGCCAGGAAATCTTCGGACCGATCGCGCCCGTGACGACGTTCGCCTCCGAAGAGGAGGCCATCCAACTGGCTAATTCGAGTGAATACGGCCTCGCAGCTTATCTCTTTACACGCGACTACAGCAGGCTTATTCGAGTCGCCGAACAAATCGAGTTCGGAATGGTGGGCTTCAACGCGGGGATGCTGTCCAATGCCGCGGCCCCTTTCGGCGGAGTCAAACACTCCGGGCTCGGAAGGGAAGGCGGCGCCGAAGGGCTTTCCGAGTACACGAGCGCGCAGTATATCTGCGTTGCTGATCCTTACGCTGACTAGATTCCACGTGGCGAGACAGTTCCAACTCCGGTAGACGGGCTTTGATCCAACATGTGTCGTGAGCCAACTCCGTCCGCCTAATGACTGGGCGGACCGTCAGCTGCTTATGCAACCAGGCTGCCAGCGCCGGGCCGGGTTGCATCAGCTGCGTCGTTCGAGCCCCGTGCTTTCTACAGAGGAGGAGTCATGACCTGCTCCCCTTGCTTGGGGCTCAGTGCAATACGAATATGCAAATCGACCGAAACTGCTGACTGGAGAACGGAACGGTAGATGCAGGTATTTCAGATGGACGCCGCCGCTGGAGGCATCGGCTGCCGCCTTGCAATGAAACTGGCGACTTGTGGCGACACAGTTACAAGATTGCTTCAAGATCATGGACAGCATCCTTCATTGGGCGCGCCAGGGACGAGATCAGACGGCAGGGGACGGGTCGGTGTCACAGTCGAAGAACTGGCCGGGATGATGTCAGGCCATGACGCCGTGGTGTTCTGCGGTGGTCCGCACCAAACCGACTCAGAACACACGACGGCTATCGACAGCAAGGGACTGGAGAAAGCAGTCCAAGCTGCAATCCAAGCGGGAGTCTTTAGATTTCTGCTGGTTTCCTCCTTTCCCGAGGCCTCACGCGATGCACGGACGGCCGAAGGGTTTGAACACTCCCTCAGGGTCTCGAAGGCCTCCGAGTCATATCTGGTCTGCAGCGGGCTGGACTGGATCATCGTAAGACCAGGGTATTTGCTGGAGGGGCCGAGAGGTGGTCGCGTCAGTGCTGACTTTGCTTTGCCGTATGGTTCAATTCCGGAAGAGGATGTGGCAGATTTTGTTCATTTAGCATTGCACGAAATTGGTTTACACCAGCGAATTATCGAACTCACGGCTGGCGGCGTGCCCATCCTTGAAGCGGTCCAACGACTTGCTCGGCAGTTTTAGAGTCTCTCATACGTGTACAGCTCTTATTTTGTGTGCACGATCCGTCACGGCGCCACACGGCCTTCGGTGACCCGGCAGGCGTCCTTCGCAACGTAGCATAGGGGGGTGACACTTCGAAACATCATGGATGACATCCCTATTCAAGTGGGAGTGCACAAGGAAGCACTGCAGCATCGAAGCCGCAAAAAACTGGCACTCACCCTTGAAGTTACCCGCGGTCTTCTCGAAGAAGGCGGGCCACAGGCCGTAAGCACTACGGCTGTTGCTGCTCGAGCTGGTATTTCAGTGGGCTGGCTTTATAACTACTTCGAGAACCGCGACGCCCTCTTGGAAGAGATACTCGTTGGTTGCCTAAGAGGTCTCGACGGCGCCATGGCGGACGCCGGGATGGACTTGAGTGGGCCCGACTGGCGTCCCAAAGCTGATGCCGGCGCGCAAGCCTGCCTTGACTACTTCAGCAAAGACGCTTCTTTCCGCGCCATATGGTTCTCAGGGGAGTTCTCGGGACGGATGATTCAGGTCAACCGTCTCCACGACGACGCCTTAGCGGCTTGGCTGGCCGGGACCGTCACAGATCTCCGGCCAGATGCGCCAAAGGTCTCGATAGGAACCGTCATGGAGATCTTCGTCGGAATGCTCGACAAGGGGGTCGACTTGGCTTTCCGTGAAAGCCCGCAGCATGGTGATCAGGAGATCCTAGACGAAGTACGACGCGCCAGCGTCGATTATCTGGCAACGTACCTGCCATAGGCTCCTGCTGAAGGCCGCAACATGCCGTCAACAGATAGCTCAGGTTTGAATCCCTCCGGGATCACCACCGTTTGGCCGGGCTATCCGTGGAAACGAACGCATGGATACGGTGCCTTCCTGGCTAAGTTATCGCGCGGCGAATTCCTGCCCTTCAGGGTGCCTTCGTCCGCAATCCCGTCCGTTGCTCCTAAATCCGCAGCCGGCCCCTCCGTGGGAACAATTCGTCCCACTCCCCCGTTCCTTGGCTCATAGTTGGCGCTATTCTCAAGGCGGTGGTGCGCGGACGTGTGGCAAGCACGCTTTGGCGCAGGATCCAGTCGATGGACTCAGAACCCCGGGTGCCCGGCAAGCAGTGAACTTCCGTGGAGCAGTACGTAACAGTGACCGAACAGACCATTGACCCCTATCCGACGGTCATCGATGAGATGACCAGAACGAAGACGTACTCTGGGTGATTACGAGTCCGCGCACCTTCGCCGTGCCTTCGACTACCGCCAAAGGGTGGTAATCGCCCCCGCTCAGCCCGGATTCGTATAGGACTCACGCGCCGAGGGTGCAGCCATCCAACGCGCAGCCCTGCCCGCGTGCCGCCCATTCGGACGGATGATCATCTGCGGGAGAAAGACCACGGAACGTCCACTTCTCCCCATACTCCTCAACCTGCCCGGCCGTGCCTACCGTGGCCGGGTCAAGCCTGAGCCGATCCGCCGCCAGCTCCATTAATTGCACGGCCCGAGCTGCGATTCCCGGGTCCTCGAGGCCGAATCGCGCAGCAGTTTCCCAGCCCTGAGAGCCAGCACAGATGCCCCTAGCTTGAGCAGTGGTTGCAGGATCAGCGATGAGTGCGGCAACTACGGCTGCTGGAACGGCCCACCAGCAGCCAGGCTGCGCATCGATGTACCTGACCTCAAAGTAGCCTTTGGGTCGAACGTGTGGAAACAGTGTGCTTAGATGCTGCTGCAGGTCCGCCACCGTGGGCGGTTGTCTATCGGGAACCACCGACTTCCCCATCAGTAGCCACTCCCGAAACGTCAGTCCCGCCGGAGCTCGCCAGTCACCCTCCGACCGTCGGATCATCATAAGTGGAGCGTCGAGGGCCCACTGGGCATAGCCAGTGCCAGGATCGCGATTATCGCTGAAGCTCGGCACACCGGTTCGGGTCGGGTCCAGAGCGAGCCATGCGGCAAGTCGTGTGTTCTTCCATCGGCTCCGTCGACCGCTAACCCAACCGGAGTTTGCGAATGTGGCGGCCAAAACCGGCCCAATGGAATACAGAAGCTTCCAACGCTCACGGATTTGGCAGGCATTGGCGCCCGCTTCGACGTTGACCTGAACCGACGCAGTCGAGCACATCATGGTGGCGCCGGCCGGGGCCCACTTTTCGAAATACTGCTCCATCGAAGAGTAGCGTGCGGCCCGCGTAATCCGCTTGGGCTCCCCATAGGGCGCCAGCCCAGCGCCTACCAAGGACGCTCCCAGACCGTCCGCCCGTTCCCTCATAAGATCCAGGCTGTCGTGTACGGAGCGGATGACTTGCTGGAGACTGGCTTCCGGGCGCGAACTGAGCTCAAGCTGCCCGCCGGGTTCAAGAGTAAGACTTCCCGCAACATCCAGATGCCCCAGTTCCGAGAACAAACGCCGGTAGTCATCGTCATGAAATGGGTGTTGGAGAGACGGGTCTCCGACGCGTCCGGGGAGGAATTCCAGTTCGAGTCCGATGCGTCCGGCTGGGCCGGCTGTGAAGCAGGAGCGCGCGATCCACTCCTCGGCACCAGCGACTGTCAGGGGTTTATCCTGATGATTCGCCAACTGATGGGTACGAGTCTCGGTCGAAGTCATTGGTTTGGGAGTCCTTATTCAACTGAGGGTTGGGCGTGCCGCCCCCAGACGCGACACACCCAACCCCGATTTTCATGCTTGCAGCACGTGCGCCTGGATCAGGCGGGAATGTCGCCGTCGTACCGCTCGGCACCGGGGAGTGCCTCAACCCACGGCTGCGCCGAACGGCACCAGACCTCTACCGTGGGCTTAAGCCGCGAAGTGTCGTTCAGTGTCCCTGCCTTGACGAAGGCCAGACCGGGCATCGCGTCGATGCGGCCGACAATCGGCGAACCGCACTCGCCGCAGAACGAACGGTTGGTGTTTGTTCCGTGCTCGGTGCCTACGGTGACAAAGGTCTTCACCGCGTCGCCGGTGATCTTCAGGTTCTGATCATCTACGCCAATAACGAGGGAATATGCGCCCCCGGTTTGGCGCTGGCAGTCGGTGCAGTGACAAAGAGCCGTGAACTTCGGCTCGCTATCGATCGTGTATGTCACTTCGCCACAAAGGCATTGTCCGTCGAGTTTCATGGGTGCTCCTTGAGCGTCGTTGATAAGGGAGTTACGGAGTACGCCTTCTCGTGGCGTCGATCACATCCTAAGTTGAAACATTATCGCATTTCAATATTTGGCGAAAGATCTTGATCCCCCAACAGTGACCCGCTAAGGTGAAACATGAATCTGTTTCAGCATTCTTCCAATCGCCGGCTTACGGCACAAGACGCAGCACAACAGGAGAAGCACATGGGAGTTTCCATCACAGAGGGTGCCCGCACCATCACACCCCCGAACTTCAACGGACCCTACGGACTGCTCGTTGATGGCAACATCGTCCACACTGAGGACCATTTTGACGTCTACAACCCGGCGACGAACTCGGTCCTCGCATCCGCACCCCAGGGCACACGGGAACACATGGAACGCGCCATCGGTGCCGCCAAGCGGGCTTTCCCCGCGTGGGCAGCGCTGACCGCAGACGAGCGCGAAGCGATCATCGTCGAATTCTTCGAGGCCCTCGAAGCCACCAAAGAAGAGTTCATTACCTTGCTCTCACTGGAGCAGGGCAAGCCACGACACAATCAGGCGACGTTCGAAGTTAACCTTGCCAACCCCTGGATCCCCAACACCGCCAAATCGAGGCTGGAGGACAAGGTGCTGGTGGAGGACGATGAAAAGCGCGTGGAACTTCGCCGCTCACCACTCGGCGTTGTGGGGGCCATCATTCCGTGGAACTACCCCTACCTTCACGTTCTGTGGAAGACCGTCCCCGCGCTGATCACCGGCAACACCGTAGTTCTCAAGCCTTCTCCCTACACCCCGCTCTGCGCATTGCGGATCGGGGAGCTGGCAGCCCAGGTCTTCCCTCCCGGCGTCTTCAACATCGTCACAGGCGGCAACGAACTTGGGCAGATCCTCACCGAGAGCCCCGACGTCGGGATGATCACCTTCACAGGATCCACGGAAACCGGTACCAAGATCATGGCTTCGGCTGCCGGCACCATCAAGAGGGTCACCCTCGAACTGGGTGGAAATGATCCTGCGATCCTGCTCCCGGACGCGGACTGGCAGGACGCGGTGCCGCAGGTATTCAACGCCGCCTTCGGAAACTCGGGTCAGTGGTGCATCGCGGCCAAGCGCATCTACGTGCACCGCTCCTTCCACGAAGAATTCGTCAACGCACTCGTGGACTATGCCAAGACACAAAAGGTCGGCGACGGCATGGATCCCACCAGCGATCTTGGTCCCATCAATAACCGCATGCAGTACGACAAGCTTCGCGACCTCTTCGAAGACACTCGCCGCAATGGCTACGACGTCCCGCTCGGGGGCACCATCGACGAGTCCCTGGACGGGAACTTCGTCCCCGTCACCATCGTCAACAACCCTCCCGAAAACAGCCGCATCGTCCAGGAAGAACCTTTTGGGCCGATCGTACCCGTCCTTGTGTACGACGACGTGGACGACGTCATCGAGCGCGCCAACGCAACCATTTTCGGCCTTGGCGCAACTGTGTGGGGACGCGACGAGGAGCGAGCACTGGCCGTGGCGGATCGCATCGACTCGGGCAACGTCTGGGTCAACCAGGGCCAGAGCCACCCGGACCACGCACCGTTCGGTGGCCATAAGCAGTCGGGCCTGAGCGTCGAACACGGTGATGAAGGCCTGGCCTCGCACACCAACAACAAAACCGTCGTGATTCGTAAGCGCTGATCCACCGCGTTTCCTAAACCCAACCAACCGCCGGGTGCCGCCGTGGGACCCGCTCATTCACAAGGAGAAACCATGCCCAAGAACCTCAAAGTCGTTCCGACCGACGAATATGACCAGATCGTCAGCACCGTTCAGAAGTACGTCGAAGGCCTGCGCGTTGGCAGCCCCGAAGGCGTCGCGGAAGCCTTCCACGCAGAAGCCACCATGTACGGCTTCACCAACGGCCAGCTTCTGGGCGGCCCCGTTAAGAACCTGTACGACTTTGTTGCGGAAAACGGCGCCGCTCCGGACGTCAAAACCCGCGTGGACATCGTCGGCATCACGCAGACCACTGCCGTCGTGAAGGTTGACATGGAAAACGATGCCATTGGTGCTGACTACACCGACTTCCACACCCTGTTGAAGCAGGACGGCGAATGGAAGATCATCGCCAAGGTCTACCACCAGTACGAGGCATAGTCGAAGAGAACCGGGGGAGGCTTACCGCCTCCCCCGGTTTTTTCGTTGTTACTGGTATCCAACACGCGAGGGGCGAGAATGATTTCGGAGACAATCCAGCGAACGGCCGCGCCATTGCGCCAAGAGGTGGTCGCCGCCCTTCGACGGGCGATCGTTACCTCCGAGTACAGTCCTGGGGAGAGGCTGGTCGAGACTGCGCTTTGCGATAAGTTCTCCGTCAGTCGGACAGTGGTTCGTGAAGCACTGCGGCAGCTGGAATCCGAGCAATTGGTAGTGACGGTGCCGAACCGTGGGCCCGAGGTGGCAACCCTCACACCCACCGAAGCCCGGAGCCTCTACGAAGTTCGTGGCGCTTTGGAATCGCTCGCCGGAAGCCTGTTCGCCCAGCGAGCCACAGAAGCTCAGCGCGGGCAACTCGTTGCAAGACTCTTTGACATCCGAAGAGCAGAGTCAGCAGGCGGGGCGCAGCAGTTGCTCGCCGCGAAGGACAACTACTACGAGGTACTTCTGGCCGGCGCTGGCAACAGAGAAATCTCGGGCATGCTTCAGCAGATCAATGCCCGCACTCAGGTACTTCGGGCCCTCTCGACGAGTTCCCCTGGGCGGAGTCAACTAATGTTGTCCGAGTTGACGGACATCACCACGTCAGCGGCCATCACCAGAGATCCCGAGGCGGCCCGGCGGGCTTGCGAAGTACATGCGTCGAACGCCGCGGACGCCGCACTTGGTGCCATGGCACCCTAAGCCTGGACACCCGTGAAGGAATGGGTAAACACGAGGGAAGGGAGGCACGCGTATCACGTGCCTCCCTTCCCTCGTTGGAAAAATGGTCCCTGCCTGTCAGCCCATCAGCGTGGACACAGCTTTGTCCACCGGAGTATCGCCATCGGTTAGCTCGACGATGGTCCGATTCAACTGTGGGTTGTGAAGCGCCGCGTCAATGAATGCCGCGACGTTATCGCGTCGAATGTCTCCATACTCAATCGCAGGACCCGCAGTGACCCGCCCATCCCCGGGGTCGTCGGTCAAAAGCCCCGGCCGAACTATCAGCCAGTCCAGATCAGTGCGTGTGAGGTAGACGTCTGCTGTCTTCTTCGTGCGCATATAGTGCTCAAAACGTTCGTTCACCGACTCACCGCGCCCCGACTCCGGGAAGGCGGACACCAGGACAAAACGGGACACTCCTGCGAGGGCGGCGGCATCGGCAGCCTTCTCCAGCCCCTTGCCGTCGATGAGGGTGGTTTGGTCCACTCCAGTGCCATGGGCACCCGCCGAGAAGACGACGGCATCGTGTCCCTTGAATTTTTCGGCCAACACCTCAGTGGAGTCCTTAATTAGATCTCCCTCTAAGGGCGTCGCGCCGCTGGAAGCAACGGTGTCAGCCTGAGCGGGATTCCTGAACATGCCTGTGACGGTATCACCGCGGCCACTCAGCAGTTGAGCCAGACGGCGGCCAACTCCCCCGGCTGCGCCAACTTGGAATACCTTCATGTGCATCTCCCTTCACTTTAAGTACGGTCATCATCGTACTACCACCAGTATGGGACTTGTTATCGCCACGTCCTTGAACTTCTTGGATAATCGAGGCATGCGAACTCTGGACCACCCTACGCCCGACGAGATTCATATCGATGGCGTGCTGTCGGCGCTGGCCGATCCGATCCGGCGTCGAATCGTGAGCCAACTGGCCGATGGCCACGACGACCAGGCATGCATCGCGTTCGAGTTACCCGTGAGCAAGTCCACGTCAACCCATCACTTCCGCGTGCTTCGCGAGGCGGGAATCATAGAACAGCACTATCAGGGAACGGCGATTCTCAACACTCTTCGAACCGGCGTTATGGAATCGCTGTTTCCAGGCTTGCTCAGTGTCGTCATTGCGGCTGAACGCAGTTCTGGACTGAAGCAACGAGCGTCCTGACTTATGACCGCCCCGCAGCTAGGTCTGAGGAACCAGGACATCGCCAACCTTTGACTCGGCAGGAGCCTTGCGGCCGCTTCGGAGTCGAAGCTCAATGGTCGTTGCAAGTCGCGAGAGTCCGAGATTGATGACAATCATCACAAGCGCGATCACTACCAGTGCCGGTATGTAATTCGAATACGCTGAGCCGGCCTGGATGCCTTGCCGCACTGCTTCCACGTAGGTGATTTGGTAACCAAGCGCGGTGTCCTTCAGCGCCACTACCAATTGAGCGACGATTGCCGGGAGCATCGCCGTGATCGCCTGGGGCAGGAGAATCATACGGAGCGTTTGTCCAGTGCCCAGACCAAGGGCCACAGCAGCTTCCCCCTGGCCTCGCGGAATTGCCTTGATTCCTGCGCGCACAATTTCGGCAATCACGGCCCCGTTGCTCAGGGCCAGGCCGGTAACTACTGCCGCAACTGCCAGATCGGTTGAGGGGAAAAGGTCGTAGTCGGCGAAGAGCTGAAAGCAGAAAATCATCAGAATGAGCAGCGGAATTGCCCGGAAGAACTCCACAACAGCGGCGCACGCGTAGCGAACGAACCGTTTGTCGGAGAGACGCCCGACGCCGAGCAGGATACCCAGAATTATGGCCAGGATGATGGCAAACACCGCAGCCTGAAGCGTTCCCACAATCCCGGGCAGAAGGTACGTCTGCCACATTTCGGGCGTGAGAAATGGCTGCCACTTCTCAGGCGCCAGCTGCCCCTTGTCTGCCAGGGCTGACATCACGGACCATCCGGCCGCTACCAGCCCAACGACGCAAATAGCGCTGATGACGACGTTCAGAATTTGACCCTTGGGCCCGGGGACGTCATACAGATTGTTGATGGGTGCTTGAGTGTTGCTCAACGCTTGACCTCAAACTTCCTACTTAGGTATCCGAAAGCCGCGCCGGTCGGAAGAGTCAGGCACATGAAGCCAGCCCCGAAGATCAGCCCAACGACGATGAGGGCGGAGGTATTCTCGATCATTTCCTTCATCAGAAGGGCGGCTTCAGCCACGCCTATGACGGAGGCAACCGTCGTGTTTTTCGTCAACGCAATGAGGATGCTGCCCAAAGGCGCAATGACCGCCCTGAAAGCCTGCGGCAGGACGATGTGGCCCAATCCCTGCATAAAGTTCAGGCCCAACGACCGGGCCGCTTCCGACTGGCCGGGAGGGACCGTGTTAATACCGGCCCTTAGCGCTTCGGATACGAATGTCGACGTGTACATGCTGAAGGCCAGGACGGCCAGCCGGAACGAGCTGTCTGTGATGGATGTGGGGGACTTTGGATCTGCCAAGGTGATGCCGAGTTGCTGTGCCAATCCGAACGATGCGAAAAGCACCACAAGGGTCAATGGGGTATTCCGGACAATGTTCACGTACCCGGTAGCAAGCGTCCGCATCGCCCAAATGGGTGAAACCCGCATGGCAGTCAGGACAGTGCCCAATACCAACGAGCCCAGCGCAGACAGCGCTGTGAGCTGCAGGGTGATCAGGAAGGCCGCCAGGATCTGATCCCCGTATTCGTTGAGGATGTTCATGTTGTATATCCAGTCTCTTGTCTGACTGCTCCGGCTAGTAGCGGTCTACCACTGGTGTGGCGGGCAAAGCATAACCGGACGGTCCCACGTTGCTCTCAAACGCTTTGGCCCACGAGCCGTCGTCGATCATGGACTGAATGGCGTCGTTGATCTTGGCACGCCCCGCGGTGTCATCCTTCTTCAGACCAATGCCGTAGTTCTCCTTGCTGAAGGTACTGCCAACAAGCTTCAGCTTTCCCTGATTGGCAGCTGCATAACCGGCAAGTTGAATATCATCCGTGGTCATTGCGTCAACGGCGCCGCTCTTCAGCGCTTCAACGCATGCGGAGGGGGTGTCGTACTCCTGCAACTGCGCGTCTTGGCTGTAGTTCTTCTTGATGTTCTGTGCAGGAGTGGAACCGGTCACCGAGCACAACTTTTTGCCCCCATTCAGGGACTCCGGGCCGGTGATGTCCGTGGAGTCAGAACGAACCAGGAGCGACTGGCCGGCAAGGAAATACGGCCCCGCGAAGGCAACCTTCTCTTTTCGGGCGTCGTTGATGCTGTAGGTATTCACCACATAATCCACCTGCCCGTTCTGGATCAGGCTCTCACGCTGCGCCGGAGTCGCTTCCTTCCAGTTGATGGAAGACTCCTCGACGCCAAGCTTCTTGGCGACGTACTTGGCAACGTCAACATCGAAACCCTTGAATGATCCGTCCGGAGTCTTGATTCCAAGCCCAGGGCGATCAAAGGAAATACCGATGGTGAGATGGCCTGATTGAGCGCTTGCTTCAACTGTTGTCGCTTTGTCGGATGCACCGGAGCAGCCGGCGATCGAGCTGGCAAGGAACAGCGCTGCGGCCGGAATGGCCAGGAACTTGAGCTTCACGATGTGCTGCTTTCTACGTTGGGGTGGCTTGTCAGTGGCTGAGGATCTTGCCAAGGAACTCTTTGGCTCGCTCGGTGGTTGGGTTGTCAAAGAACCTGTCGGGGGTTGTGTCTTCGAGGATCTGGCCATCGGCCATGAACACCACCCGGTCTGCGGCGCGTCGAGCGAAGCCCATCTCGTGCGTGACTACGAGCATCGTCATGCCTCCTTGTGCCAGCGACGTCATTACATCCAGCACTTCAGTCACCATCTCCGGGTCAAGAGCCGAGGTGGGTTCATCGAAGAGCATCACCTTCGGCTCCATGGCCAACGCCCGTGCGATGGCTACGCGTTGCTGCTGGCCACCCGAAAGCTGGGCAGGGAGCTTATGCGCCTGATTCGCTATTCCTACTCGCTCGAGCAGGGCCATTGCCCGCGTTTGAGCCTCGGCCTTTCCGATTCGTCGCACCTTGAGGGGCGCAAGCATGACGTTTTCGAGAATGGTTTTGTGAGCAAAGAGGTTGAATGACTGAAAGACCATTCCGACGTCGGCCCTGTAGCGCGTTAGCGCCTTGCCTTCCTGGGGAAGCGGCTTACCGTCGACGGCGACTGTGCCGGCTTCGACGGTCTCCAACCTGTTGATTGTTCGGCAGAGCGTCGATTTGCCCGAGCCTGAGGGGCCCAAGACAACCACTACCTGACCCTGATCAACCTCAAGATTGACATCACGGAGCACGTGCAGAGGCCCGAAATGCTTGTTAACCCCCCGGATGGAGATCATCGCCTTCTTCTTATCGCCAACTCCTTCAGAAGTGCTGTCAACAAACTTTTGCAGTTCCATGTTCGCCATTCGTTCGGGGATATTTCGTCTCGACGGTCGCGACGGGAAGTCGCAGGGCTTCTCACCCTCATTTCCATGTGACCTAAGTTACGAAAGTAAGAATGTTAACATTTGTACGGCAAAGAATCGTAGAGGGCAAGTCCGCCCCGAGACCTCCGGGCGTGGGCGAAGCCGGCACCGCGGTTCGTCCGCCGGCGGACTTTCAGGAGGGCATGTGACTAGCCCGCCCCCTGGAGGCGCTCCTTGCTGTCGAGATCGGCTTTGATTCTTTCGAACGCAGTCTCGATGTGCTCACGCACCAGCTCTTCAGCCTTCGCACCATCCTTGTCGCGGATGACGCGGAACATTTCCCAGTGCTCAGGGCCGATGCGGGCCCTGTAGTCATCATGGCCTTGCTGTCGATTAAGGAGAAGCAAAGCGATCTGCGAACGCAGACCCAACCAAACCTGCTCCAATCTCTCGTGACCTGCACAGGCGTAGATCGCATCATGAAACGCAATGTCCGATTGGAGCATGTCGCCCCTATCCCCCAGGGCGGCCGCCCGCTCAATGTCCTCGGCACGCAATTGCAGTAGGTCCAAATCCTTCTCGGTGCGGTGTGCAATCAGTCGCTGAACGGCGAGCAACTCTATCGAGTACCGGAGCGAGTAGATCTCTTCGAGGTCTTTGTGCGTAAAGACCGTAACCCGCGACCCTCGGTGCCAGTCGCCTTGAAGAAGGCCTTCCTGCCGCAGCAAAACGATGGCATCCCGCACTGGCCCACGACTGACGGATAAGGACGCAGCCATCTCCACTTCATTGATCCGCTCCCCCGGAGGTATCTCCCCGGCCAGAATTGCGTCCCGGATTCGGTCCGCAACGTCCTGGGCCATACCGCGACGTTTCAGGGGTGCGCGAAGGGTTCCGTTCTTGACATTTGATGTGGTGTCAGATTTCATAATGTTAACATTCTTGCAGTTGGAGGGCTTGCTGGTCACGTCTACCACACTATCCCAGCACTCCATTCGGAACCTGTCCGGATCGCGGGATGCTGCATCCAAGAAGACCGCCTGCCTTCGAAGCAGGCTCCATTCCACCGCCTGTATCCCCTGAAATTGGAGTATCCCTATGAGTACCGCTACCACTACACGGTTTGGACGGTTTGCTGATCGGTTGCGGGACATTGGTCCGTCGCCGATCCGGGCGATCTTTGATAAAGCCGCGGCGTTGGAAGCTGCGGGTGAGAAGGTGTATCACTTCGAGATCGGGCGCCCGGATTTTGATACCCCTCAGGTAGCCAAGGACGCTGCGGCTGCGTCGTTGGACCGCGGGGAAGTTCATTACGGCCCGAACGCCGGAACGATGGATCTTCGCGAGGCAATCAGCGGATATCTTCAGGACCGCCGCGGGACCAGTTATGACCCGGGCAGCGAAGTGCTCGTCACGATCGGCGCGAACGAAGCGGTGTTTCTGGCATTGATGGCTTTCTGCGGGCCCGGTGATGAAGTGATCTTCCCCGTCCCGGCGTGGGCGCACTACGAGTCCTGCATCCGCCTGGCCGGTGCCACCCCTGTCCCTGTCCGGCTCGACGCGGACAATGATTACCGCCTCGACATCGACGCGATCGCCGCCGCGATCACCCCCGCGACACGCATGGTGATCCTCTGCACCCCGAACAACCCCACCGGCGGTGTCGCAACGGCCGGGGAAATCGAAAAACTCGCCACCGTCCTGGAACCCACCGACGCGCTGCTGATGTCCGATGAAATCTACGCCGACCTCGTCTACGACGATATCCGCCACCAGTCCCCGGCCGCAGTAGGGAGCCTCCGCGAACGGACCCTGGTCATCGGCGGCTTCGCGAAAGCCTTCGCCATGGACGGCTGGCGCCTCGGCTGGCTCGCAGGCCCCAAAGAACTCATCACCCCGGCACTAAGGGTCCGCCAATACACCACGGTCTGCGCCCCCACCTTCCTCCAACCCGGCGCCGCCGCAGCGCTCCGCTACGCGGGCGCCGACGCGGAAACGATGCGCACCCAATTCCAGGAACGACGCAAAGCCGGCCTGAAGATCCTCACCGGTGTACCCGGCGTCACGGTCAGCCAACCCGACGGCGCCTTCTACTTCTACCTCACCTACACACCCGACACCGCCGAACCAGCCGAACAGCTGGCTCTACGACTCCTCGAGGAACAACGCGTCGCCGTCGTCCCAGGCACAGCATTCGACCCCGAGGGCGGAACCCACTCCATCCGCATCTCCTACGCCTGCCACATCGATGACCTCACCGAAGGCCTGCGACGCATCGTCCAGACCCTCACCACACCACACCCCAAGGGAGCCTGACCACCCATGACCACCACCATTACCCAGGACCGCCATGCAGAGGTGGTGGACGCGATCGTGGGCCTGGCCCCCGACGGCGTCGCCTACGTCCCCTCCGCGTCCATCGCCCCGATCATCAACGGCGTCCTGACCGCCCAGACCAACGGGGACCTGCCTCTGGTCTACCCCGTCTCCCGCGAAGAAGAAGCCATCGGTGTTGTTGGCGCCTACCCGCTCGCCGGGAAATTCGGGGTCATCATCATGCAGGACAACGGCTTCGGCAACGCCCTGACCGCATTGACGACGTTCGCCGTGTCCTACCACCTGCCGTTGCTCATCGTCGCGAACACCCGCGGCGGGCTCGGCGAGTACAACTCCATGATCCACACCATCTCCGCACCCGTCCCCGCGTTGCTGGCCTCCACGAACATCCCCGTATTCCAGGTAGACCGACGCAACACCGCCCAGGACTGGGGCGCGACCGTCGCCGAAGCCGGCAACCACGCCCGCATGACCTACCGACCCGTCGTGGTCCTCATGGAATTCTTCGACCCCAAAGACGCAAAGGCAAAAGCATGAAACGCATCGAAGCCCTCCAAGCCATCGTTCAGACCACCCCGGACGTTCCCGTGATCGCGACCTGCGCCGCGACCTCCCGCGAACTGGCCTCCGTCGAAGACCGCCCCAACCACCTCTACCTCCTGGACGCCATGGGCCTGGCCATCTCCGTGGGCACCGGCATCGCCCAAGCCATCAAGGACACCCGCGTCACAAGGGCCGTGGTCATCGAAGGCGACGGCTCCCTCCTGATGAACCCCGGCTCAGCCATCACCGCCGGCTACCTCGCCCCCGAAAACCTCGTCATCATCCTGCTCGATAACGGCGTCTACGCCTCCACCGCCTCCATCCCCACCCAAGCAGTCACCATCGACCTCGGACGCTTCGCCGAATCCGTGGACCTCAAAGTCCTCCGCGCCGAAACCCCCGAAGAACTCACCCTCGCCCTGAAACAAACCCTCACCCAAGACGGACCCTGGTTCATCCACACCCGCACCGAACCCGGCAACGAACCAGGCACCAAACTCCTCCTCATCGACCCCGTCACCCACGGCAACCGCTTCCAAAACTGGCTCACCCCACAACTAACCGAAGCGTCCTAACCACACCCACACCTTTCCTGCCGGGCCTATCGGCCCGGCAGGAACCCAATCTGCTGAAAGCACGAGAACTTCAATGGAAACCACCACCACTGCCCCCGCTCCCCCGCTTGGATTTCCGGAGAAGCGCATGCCCATCGGCGGCTCATGGACCTCCTCCAGCAACGATGCAACGATCACAGTCACCAACCCGGCCACTGGAGAACCCATTGCGGAAGTTCCCTCTGCAACGGTTGAGGACGGCATGGCTGCTGTCGATGCCGCGGTCGACGCACAACCAGCCTGGGCCGCCACCCCTGCACGGGAACGCGCCGACATCCTCTTCCGCACCTACGAAGGAATCCTCGCCCGCCGCGACGAGTTCGCGGCACTAATCACCGCAGAAATGGGTAAACCCCTACCGGAAGCCCAAACCGAAGTCGACTACGGCGCCGGGTTCTTCCGCTGGTTCGCCGAATCCGCAGGCCGGATACACACCGAAGGCCAATACGGCGTCGAACCCGGAGGCAACTACCAGATCGCCGTCTCCAAACGCCCCGTAGGCCCCTCCCTGCTCATCACGCCCTGGAACTTCCCGCTCGCGATGGGCGCCCGGAAAATCGCCCCCGCCCTCGCCGCAGGATGCACCACCATCCTCAAACCCGCCGAGCTGACACCCTTGACTTCGCTGCTACTGGCCCGGGTTCTCGAAGAAGCAGGCGCCCCCGCCGGTGTTGTCAACGTCATCACCACCTCCAACTCCCGCGACGTTATCGCCGCCATCATGAAGGACTCACGCGTCCGGAAGATCTCCTTTACCGGATCTACACAGGTTGGGCGTGCGCTCTTGGCCCAAGCAGCCGAGAACGTCATGAACACCTCCATGGAGCTCGGGGGCAACGCTCCACTGATCGTGTTCGATGACGCCGACCTTGACCAGGCCGTCGAGGGCGCCATGCTCGCCAAACTCCGCAACGGAGGCCAATCCTGCGTCGGCGCCAACCGCATCTATGTCCAAAGTGGCATTGCGGCCGAATTCACCGCCCGCTTCACCGAACGCATGGCTGCTGTTCGTCTCGGCGACGGCGCACACCCCGACACGGACCTGGGTCCGCTTGTGGATGCAAAACAAGTAAAGACGGTGGACGCATTGGTTGCCGACGCCGTTGCCAAGGGCGCCGTTTGCCTGACGGGCGGAACTATTCCCGAGGGCCCTGGTTCTTACTACCCTGCGACGGTCCTGACTGACATCCCAGCAAACGCAGACATCCGCACCGAGGAAATCTTCGGCCCCGTCGCAGCAATATACGAGTTCGCTACTGAAGCCGAAGCCATCCACGAGGCCAACAACACCCCCTACGGGCTGGCCTCCTACGTCTTCACCGAAAACCTGTCCCGCGCGCTGCGCGTCGCAAACGCCATCGACGCCGGCATGACCGGCATCAACCGCGGACTCGTCTCCAACCCGTCCGCACCCTTCGGCGGAACAAACGCCTCCGGACTGGGACGCGAGGGCGGAACCGAAGGCCTCGACGCCTACCAAGAAACCAAATACACCGGGATTCAGCTTTAGCCGGATGGAAGTCGCTCAAGTCGACCAGGAACATGGGGCTGATCCATGCAGACGGTGATGATTTTCCTGGGGATAGGTGCGGGTGTTGCTTCAGTGGTCCTGTCCGTTCCGTCTCTCCGTCGTCGTACCAGTGCCGGAGAGTCGCTGTCGGTGGCAGCAACCGGGGCCGTGGTATCCGGTTTACTGGCGTTGGCCTTTTGTGGTGACGACCTGGCCGGTCCTGTGAGTCCGCTCAATCTATTGGCGTCGGCGACCGGTGCCACAGCATTGCTGGGCTTAACGCTCACGTCAGGGCGGACAGGTACCCCACGTCACCAGCGCGACTGACTGCACACACGCGACTAACTGCACAGGGAAGGGGCCGCCCCAAGGAACGGCCCCTTCCCGCATCTGATGTCACCAATTCTGGCGAGTTGGGGAGATCACCAAATCGTTGACGGTGGTATTTGCTGGTTGGTTAAGGACGTAAACCACGGCGTCGGCGACGGCCTCCGGAGTAATAGCCAGTGCATTGAGCTCTTTGGCTGCTGCACGTCCAGCGGGGTCGCCCACTTTGTCGGCCCACCCGGTATCTATGACTCCGGGGCTGATGGTGCTGGCTTGAATACCATGCTGTGCTCCCAGTTCCTTGCGCATGCTTTCGGTGATGGCTCGCACGAAGAACTTAGTTGCGCTGTACACCCCGGCAGATTCACCAATCTGATGACCAGCCACGGACGCCATGTTCAAGATATAACCTGCTTGACGCTTCAGCATGATGGGCAGGACAGCTTGAATTCCGTTGAGATACCCCCGGATGTTCGTATCGATCATCCGGCCCCAGTCGTTCACAGCCAGATCTTTCCAGGCGGAGAACAACATTAGTCCCGCGTTGTTGACCAGGATGTCGACGCCACCAAAGGTCTCGACGGCATACTGGGCCAGGGCTTCCATATCTGCAGAATCCGTAACGTCGGCGACCCGCGCCGCCGCGGTTCCCCCGGAAGCACGAATCTCCTCGACAAGTGCGTCAAGGCGATCCTGGTCCCGGGCAGCGAGCACCAGTTTCGCGCCATGTGCTGCCAAGGCCTTGGCTGCTGCGGCACCGATGCCTGATGATGCGCCGGTGATAATGATGGTCTTGTTGTGCAAGTGATTCATGGAGAGACCTTCCTATTTCTTGCGACGTTGTACGGCGTAGCCATACTGTGCGGGCCACTGCGGTTCGATGCCGAGCTGACTGGCAGCCTGCTGCGGCCAGTACGGGTTGCGGAGTAGCTCACGGCCAAGGAATATCGCGTCTGCCTGTCCAGCAGTCAAAATGTCCTCCGCTTGGTGGGCGTTGGTGATGAGCCCCACGGCGCCGGTAGCAATTCCAACCTGGTCGCGTGCCTTTGCTGCAAACGGCACTTGATAATTTGGGCCGGCCGGAATTTTGGCGTCCCGTACGATGCCTCCGGTGGAGACATCCAGGAAGTCCACCCCGTGAGCCTGTAGTTCTTTGGCCAGACGGACGGTGTCGTCGGCGGTCCAACCTTCGCGGGGATCGTCGTCGTTCTCGCTTAGCCAGTCGGTGGCTGAGGTGCGGAAGAAAACCGGGAGCTCTTGAGGCCAGACCGCCCTGACGGCCTCCACAACCTCGAGCGCAAAACGCATCCTGTTTTCGAAGCTTCCACCATAGGCATCCGTGCGCTGGTTGGACGCTGGAGACAAAAATGAGTGGATCAGGTATCCATGTGCCCCGTGGACTTCGACAACCTCAAAGCCAGCTTTGAGAGCCCGCTTCGCAGACTCGGCGAAGTCGGTGACGAGCTGCTTGATTTCGGCGACGGACAGCTCCGTTGGAAGAGACAGTCCCTGGAAGGCTTTCGGGCTGGGGCCCACCGCAGTCCATCCGCCGTCGCTTTCGCCCAAGTAGCCGTCAGAAATCCAAGGCCTGTCAACGGACGCTTTTCTACCCGCATGTGCCAACTGAATAGCGGGCACTGACCCGTAGGACCGGATTGCCGCTGCTATGCGGGCAAAGGACTCTTCTTGCTGGTCATTCCACAGCCCCAGATCCCACTGGCTGATGCGCCCGTCCGGCCTCACAGCGGTCGCTTCTACCATGACCAGGCCGGCACCGCCCGCCGCACGGCTCGCCAAGTGGATCAAATGGAAATCCGTCGGAACGCCCGTTTCCGGGCCCTCGGCAGCGGCCGAGTACATACACATCGGGGACATCCAAACCCGGTTCGGAATTGTTAGATCCCGCAGCTTAAGGGGAGCGAAAAGGCTACTCAAGTAAATCTCCTTCTTGGTTCTGTACGGAGGACGGCAGCCAACGTTGTTCGCAGGCCGACCTAAGTACGATAAGTCTCGTAGTATGCCTATTGTCAAACTACGATGATTGTCGTACCTTTATATTGACCAACGAAAGGGACACCATGCGCTCTGCCGCAGCTACATCTGAGGCGCGGCTCTTGGATCACCCCGAGCCTGAAGAGATTCGACTCGAAGCAGTTCTTCATGCACTGTCGGATTCCATCCGCCTGAAAATTGTCCGCGACCTGGCGACGGGTCACGACGACATGGCTTGCATCGCATTTGAGCTGCCTGTGAGCAAATCCACGTCGACGCACCACTTCCGCGTGCTTCGGGAGGCAGGCGTCATTCGACAGCGCTACCGAGGGACATCGCGGATCAGCAAACTGCGCGACGACGACCTTCAGTCGAGATTCCCGGGTTTACTGGATGCCGTACTGCTGTCGTCAGCAGACATGACAACAACGACGACGGAGCGCGCCGGGGATTAGCGCCCGGACCGGACTACTTTGCCCCCACGGCCGAGTGTCCGCTGGGCGTACCTTCAGCGTCAGGGGTGCTGAAACTGGCGAGAGCGATGTCACCGGCATTCTTGACGTGGGCACGGCACAGCCTGCTTGCTTCATCAGCATCCCGACTACGGACGGCCTGAACGATTTCATCCAACTCAGCCACCGTCTGGTCAAATCGACCCGGAGACGACAAGGTCATCCTCCGCAGCATGGTTACGCGATTGTTCAGCTGCTGGAGCATCTGCGCGAGTACGTGGTTTCCGGACCCAGCCAAGAGAACCTCATAAAAGCCGTTCTTCGCCTGGAGTACGTTGATCTGATTGGACGCTATGTCCGACTCGTGGAGAGTTCGGACAGAGGCGGCGAGCTTGTCGATTTCGGCGTCTGACGCCTTGAGCGTGAAGCAATATGCGAGGTGCCCTTCGATGAGCCCCCGGGCCTCATAAATTTCACGGGCATCTTCTTCGGTGATCACCGCTACCGACGGGCCTTTGTGGACCACATTGGTTATCAGACCTTCGGCCTCCAATTGCTTCAGCGCTTCCCTCAGGAGAGTACGACTAACACCGAGCCTGTCGCAAAGGTCCCGTTCTATCAGCTTTTGCCCGGGCGTGAAGGCGCCATACAAGATAGCGTCCCGCAATGTGTTTTCGGCCAGTTTCCGCAGCGACATGTCGTCGCGCTGCAGCCTCAAACCCAATGGTGACTCCATGACAGCCTCCCCTCCCGTCGTGAACATGCCTTGACCTAGGGTACTACGGCCGGGGCCAGCCCGGCCATAATGACTGGCGATCGGATTGTCCGACATATGGCGCCCAGAGTAGCCAGGCTAAGCCGCGTCAGAAGTCTATTGCCCTGACACGTTAGCGCTCCTATACTCGTGCCAAGAGCTGTTTTGTATGACAAAAATGCATTGGGACAATCGTACTCAGCAGTTTTGGTGTGATCTGTAATCCATCCCGAGGAGGGGATGGAGCAGATACCGACCTTAAGGACAAAGTAATGGTCAATGAAGACCTGAACCTCGATTCGGCCCTGGAAGCAGTGGCGGCCGAGAATCACGAGACAGCTGTAGCAATCCGGGACGTGAAGAAGTCCTTCGGGGAGACACAGGCCCTGCGGGGAGCTAGCTTCTCCGCGCGCGCAGGGGAAATCCACGCGATTGTTGGTGAGAACGGCAGCGGGAAAAGTACGCTGGCGAAAATCATGTCCGGCATCGTTCTCCCCGACGAGGGATCCGTGGACATCCATGGTCACCACGTGTCTAGTCCCGCCGAGGCACTTAAGACAGGCGTCGCGACCGTGTTCCAGGAAGTCCTCGTCGCAGAAGGCGCCAGTATTTCGGACAACGTTTTCATCGGATCGCAGGGCGTATGGCGCTCCCGCATGTCCAGGAGCGAGCAGCACCGACGTGCAACCGATGTGCTGGAGCAGCTTATGGGCCATCCCGTCGACACCTCGGCACTGGTGGAAACCCTGAGTCTGGCAGACCGGCAATGGGTCACCATTGCGCGCGCCCTTGTGCGTTCCCCGAGAGTAGTGATCTTCGATGAGTCCACCGCGGCACTCGACCTATCGGGGGCCGCACGGCTTTACGCCCAAATGGAGCGGCTGCGTTCCGAAGGTGTCTGCGTGGTGATTGTTACTCACCGTATCGCTGAGCTCACGACTTTCGCCGACAGTGCAACGGTTCTGCGCGACGGAATCGACGTCGGGATCCTCAGAGGCAGCGAGATTACCGAATCCCGCCTCATTGAACTCATGACTGGCGTCAAGGAGCGGAACGGCCTGGCAACTCAATCGCGCAGACTCTCCAAGGGCGGAACAGCAGAAATCGTCCTTCAAGCCGCCGGGCTCGTGGCAACGCTGGGAGCACGGCCTTCGGACTTTGTGCTGCATAGTGGCGAGATCGTCGGCTTTGCCGGGCTGGACGGTCAAGGCCAGGCTGAATTCCTCCAAACCCTCACCGGCGTTCGACAAGCGATCAACGGCGAAGTTACCGCCATTGCCAGGACCGGCGCAGAGCACCAAATCAGCAACCTGGCAGAGGCTATCGCAGCGAACGTCTCCTATATTTCAGGCGATCGACGCAAGGAGGGGATTTTCCCTAATCTCAGCATTTTCGAGAATTTCGGAATGCCGTTGTACCGTCATCACCGCCGTGCCGGCGTCATCGACAGGGCTGCCATCTCCGCGCGCTTTGATGAGATGTCCAAAACCCTGAAGCTACGGGCAGGTGCATCGTCGAATCCCATCACGTCCCTCAGCGGCGGTAATCAACAAAAGGTCCTCATCGGTCGGGAACTGGCTCAAGATCCGCAGGTTGTTGCCCTCAACGATCCCGCAAGGGGAGTCGACATCAGCACAAAACGTGAACTATATGCCCAGCTGGAACATCTCGCTCTTGAGGGTGCCGGAATCATTTATCTCTCTACTGAGATCGATGAACTCATCGGGCTCTGCGACCGTGTGGCTGTTTTCCGCGACGGCGCACTCCTTGGTTGGGTGACCGGCGACAACATTACCTCCGACCGCGTTCTTGCCGGAATGTTCGGTCACCTTGAAGCAGACTTCGACGTCGAGAAAGCACTGGTGGAGCAGCAATGAAACAACAAAGCCGATTCGGCAGGGTCACCAGCAAATCTGCCTACTCATTCGCCGCGTGGGGTTTGCTTGCCGTCCTTCTCATCGTGTGCGCGGTACGCGCGCCTTACCTCTTCACCGCCAGCGGAATCGGAGGGCTGCTGGTCTCCGCCGTACCTCTGGTCCTTGTGGTGATGGGAATTACCGTCACGGCCTTGGTGGGCAGCGGTGTTGATCTGTCCGCAGGTCCGCTGATGATCTTCGTCAATGTCACCCTCGTCAAAGTCCTCTTCGACCAACAGATAGGGTCCCCTGTTGCGGTCATCGCATGGGCACTTGGCATTGGAGTCCTGATACAAGTCATCCAGGCCATCGTCATTACGGTCGCCCGCATCGAACCTGTGATCGTGACTCTGAGTGCGTTCCTGGCATTGTCCGGGATCAACCTGGTCATCCTTGCACAGCCGGGCGGACAGGCTCCGAGATGGCTCGCTGAATGGGGATCCGGCAGGTCGATACTCGCCCCCATGACGATAGTTCTGATCACGGCAATATTGGGTTGGTGGGCATTCACCAGGACCCAACTGTTCACGAACCTAAGGCTCGTCGGGTCGAACCAGCGCACCGCGTTCGTCAGCGGAGTACCCGTAACAATGATCCGCGTAGTCGCCCACGGTATTTCCGGGTTGCTGATTGGTGCGGGCGGCTTGGCCTACACCGGTCAGATAGCGTCGGGAAACCCCACCCAAGGAGGCACCTACACACTCGCAGCGATCACGGCCCTGGTGCTTGGAGGTATCAGCCTTGCGGGTGGCCGCGGCGGCGTATTGGGCTCCATTCCCGGGGCCATAGCCGTCACCCTTATCTCATTCACTCTGACCACGTTCTCGCTGGGGTCGATGGCTTCATTCGTTGTGCAGCTCTCGTACGGCCTCATCCTGGTCGCCGCACTCCTGATCAGCGTGATAATCCCATCACTGTGGCGCAAGCGCCAGGAGGTAAAAGCATCATGACAACCGTCAAAGCGCAGCAACGCACCATCCGGGTACCACTGCTGTCCAAGGCCTCGGGGCAAAAGAACGTCATCCTCGGGCTCATCATGCTGGCGGCTTTACTTGCCGTCGGCGCCGCCACAGTACAAGGTTTCCTCTCCGGCTCGAATGTTCGCTCCATGCTGCTACTCGGCGCATTTCTTGGCCTGGCATCGGTTGGGCAGACTCTCTGCGCGTTGCTCGGCGGGCTTGACCTCTCCATTCCCTACTTGATTGGGTCAGCCAACATCGGGACCCTCTACATGATCAGCTCTGGCGTACCGGCAGGCATGGCGATCGTGATAACTCTTGTTCTCGGCATCGTTATCGGAACGATAAACGGCCTCATAAGTCTCCATCTCCAGAATCAAGCTCTCATCGTGACACTGGGTGTTGGATTCGCCACGGTAGGGGCAACACAGATTCTCACCAGCTCAGGCGCATCGAATGCCGGGGGCACGAGCGGAGTGGTACCTGATTGGCTCGCCAACATTTCCTCACTGAGCGGAGAGACGTTGGGCCTCCCTGTACCTCCAGTCATCCTCATTTGGCTTATTCTCGCCGCTGCCCTGATCTTCATCATGCGTTCAACGTGGTTTGGTCGGAGCACATACGCGTTGGGTGGAAACCGCTCAGCCGCGCGGCTCATGCTCATCTCGGAACCGCGCAGGTGGGTCACTGTCTACGCGCTTAGCGGTCTCTTCTCAGGAGCCACAGGAATACTCCTGCTCGGCTTCACTGGTGGAGCGTTCGTGCGCGTGGGCGATCCCTACCTCTTCCTCACTGTGGCCGCAGTAGCCGTGGGCGGAACCTCCTTGCTTGGCGGCAGGGGCGGATATGGCAGCACTCTCGTCGGCGTGCTCGTCCTGATCGCCTTGACCTCGCTCTTGGTGGGCTACGGCCTGAACAACAACGCGCAACAATTCGTACTCGGCCTACTGATCGTGCCTCTCGTCGGCTTCTACGCGCGCAATCCCCACATCAGGCAGCAAATCTAATTCCAGACATCCACCTCAACTGTCTGCCCAGGGAAACTCCGGCATTGGCGCCGCAACCCGGGAACGACTGAATACATGAAGGACCGAAATGACTAACCAGTATGAAGCAGACGAACACAGCGAACTATGGAATGCCGGAATCAAGGTACGCCGGGAGGTCCTCGGGGATTCATACGTCACTGGTTCCCTCGAGCGCACAGCCGGAACCGAAAGTGAAGCCCTGCAAACCCACATCACCGAAACAGTGTGGGGTGCGGTGTGGACGAGACCCGGCCTGGACCGTCGAAGCCGTAGCCTCCTCAATATCGGCATGCTGGTCGCGCTCAACCAGCACCACGAACTTTCCGTACATGTCCGGGGTGGCCTAAGGAACGGTTTACAACCAAGCGAGATCGTAGAGTCAATAGTCCAGGCCACAGCCTATTGCGGCGCCCCTGCCGGTCTCGCAGCGATGCGCGTCGTCCAGGAAACGCTCAATGAAGTTGCCCGCTCCGCCGACGCCGACGCCGACGAAGTCACAGGCGCCGATGCCGACGTCGACGAGATCAAGGCCATATAGGGCCCGCACAATGTCATGATCGCCATCGATCGAAAGTACGCTCAAGCTCGGCTGGGAACCCCGCCGGGCTTTTGCGTGCCCTTTCGCGATTCCCAATGAGGCCCCAAGTCGATTGTCGATTGGCGCTGCGGCGGACCGTGCCAAAGCAACCGGCTAACCAACGGACAGTCTGGCCGTGTGCCAGCTTATGCAACCTCCTGTCAACGTTAAAGAGGTCGGTCGCCGCGGCCCCAATTATTTGGGTGTCGCGACGACCGACGGGAACTGCTGATTGCGAGCCTGGGCATCTATTGCGATGCACGAAGGAGAACCACGTGTTCTCCACTTTGCACGCAGCCGGCTAATAGGCCTTCTGTAAGAGCTCCCTTACATCATCGGCAGATACCGGTCGCGGTGCTTGACGAATGACGGCTTCCGCCTCGCCCATCGTGGCACGCACAACGTTCTCCAGCGCCTCAGGGCTCAGACCAAATTCACGGATTTGCCTCGGTACGCCGAGCTTGGCGAACAGAAGCTCGAGCTCCTCAGGAGCCGACATTGCCTCAGTTGCTCCTCTTGCCGCGGCCAAGACGGTGGCCATAATGGCCTGTTGGCCTGCGGTCGCTTCCGCATAGAACCGCATAACGTGCGGCAGTGTTATGCAGGACGTTACGCCGTGAGGAACGCCGGCCGCACCCAACTGGTGGCCTATGGCATGGGATAGCCCCACTGGTACGTTGTGAACGCCGACCAGCGACATCCAGGCCGCCTGCTGACAGCGCAGAGCCGCTTCAAAGTTATGAGGGTCAGACGCCGTCAGGGGAAGATCCTCGGCCAGGGTGCGGAGAGCCGCAGTGCACAGCGCGGTAGTGAACGGGTGCGCATTCGTGGCATAAGCAATTTCGACCGCATGATCGATGGCCCTGACACCGGTTGTGATCCACAATTTCCTGGGAGTTAAGGCACACAGCTCCGGATCCAGCACAACAATCCTGGGTGTAAGGGCGAGGTATCTGGTGAGTTCCTTGGTGTTGGTGGCATCGTCAACAAAGGCGGCAACGCCATTCCATTCTGCCGCCGATAGCGTTGTCGGCACGGCGATGACAGGAAGCGGGACACCCTGCAGCTCCGGCAGGCCGTGGGAAATACTGTAGCGCAGGAAGTCCTGCGCCAAATGAATTCCCTCCCCCACTCCCAAGGCGGTGAGCTTTGCCGCGTCAACAGCGGACCCTCCGCCGACGCCTATAACGACGTCGGCATGTGCGTTCTGAGCAATCTCCACAAGCTCAGCTAGTCGCTCTACCGGATTATGGGCCTCGACCCTGCTGTAAACCGCTACGGCTTTGGCCCCCAGCGCACTGACGAGATCATCGAATTGTTCGGTGGCGCTGATGGACTTGCCTGCTACGAGAAGGGCCCGTTTGAGTCCTCGCCGCTCCAGTTCGGCGGGAATTTGTTGGATAGCACCACCACCCTCGATGACTCGTTCGATACGCGGCATGTCGAAGACACGTGGTTGACTCATTCTTTCCTCCAATAGGGAATGGCACGCCCCGTTCACGAGGCGTGCCAACTCCTGTTATCTAGTTTTGACCCAGTATGGGGACTTAGCGGGGTAACCCCACGGCAGGCCCGCCACCTGCATCATCTACCGCCTGCTTCCGGCCGCCTCAGCAGCCTTCGATGCAGCTTCGGACTCCGGCACTGCCGGGATGTCTGAGCCTTGGCTGTCTGCCGCCTCAGCAGCACGGCTGGCGGGTGGAGTCGCCGGCCCCGCAGCGGAAGAGTCGCCTGATTCAAGCTCGTTCAGGTAGCTCACAGCGTTTGCCCCTGCTACTCGACCAAAGGTCATGGAGCGAATTGACGACGTCGCCGGCGGGTACTCGTGGTAGAACAATCCCGTGATTTCGCCCGCTGCGTAGAGGCCTGGGATTGGCACTCCCCCGCCGGAGATGACCCTCGCTTCGGTGTCTGTCTTGAGCCCACCAAAAGTGAACGTGATCCTCGCCTCAAGCGGGTATCCGTAGTATGGCCCGGATTCGATCCGATTCGCCCAGTTGGACTTTGGCGGGACGAGACCTTGCGTGCTCAACCCGTCGAGGATTTCCGGCTGGAATGGTCCCCCGGCGGTGGCGGCGTTGAATTCCTGAACGGTGGCTTCGAGTGCTTCCGGGCTGAGACCCAGCTTGCCCGCCAGTTCAGCCAGTGTCGCGCCTTCCTCAGGCTCCATATCGGTGGTCTCGTAGACCCAGCCTGGACGCATGCGTTCCATGACAGGCTTATCAGTGATGAAGTAGGCCTTCTGGTTCTGGTTTTTCCAGACTTCGTAGGCGAGCAGTTCGAAGTGCGCAAACAGGTAGTCTTCGCCTTCGTCGAAGAAGCGCTTGCCCTGTTGGTTGACACAGATGCCGTAGTTGTGGCCCCAAATGACAGAGTCCGGGCGGCTGGTCCGGGAGTCGACTACCTCCGAGTGGAACATGTCGAACTGTCCGGCCGTGTCGGCCCCGATGTCCATGGCCATACGGATACCGGCACCCTTATTGCGGTGCAGGCCCGGAACGATGGGCTTGATGTCGACGGCGTTGTTGCCAAGGTACTGCGTCAGCATTTCGGGGTTACCTTCGAACCCGCCCGATGCAATGACCACGGCCTTCGAACTGAGCGTTCGAAGAAGCCCATCCTTACCGCGGACTACTACGCCGTTGACACGCCCTTCATCCGAGATGCTGAGCTTCACTGCCTCGGTCTCGTAGAGAATTTCGGCATTATCGAACTTCTTGAAATGCGCGAGGAGGTTGTTGACGATTTGAAGGCCGCCTCCGACCGGCCATTTGATGCTCTTGTCCGTTTCGTATTCAAGAGCGACATCGTTTTCCCAGTGCTGGTAAAGCTCAACCCCGTGGGCTTCCAGATACTTGATGGTTCCGGGGACTTCGCGCTCGAGTGCCAGGCAGTATTCCAAGTCAGCCAGTCCCTTCGACGTCTCCTGTACTCGGTCCTTCCAGGATTCGTCGAGCCTGCCGTCTTCGTAGACGCGCAGCCAAGCCATGGTCCAGCGTGATCCTCCGGACCGTTCGTCTTCTGCCCCGACCTCGACCACTGCTACACGGCCGGACCGACCTTCGTCGGCTGCTTTTTCGCAGTAGCTCAGAGCCGCGGAGGCCCCAGCAAAACCGCTACCAATTACGACCAGATCATACTCAGACATTTCCCGTATTCTCCATCCATCATCTTTGATGTCTGTCAGCGCATCTGACAGCTTCTTGGGTTTGTTGTTTTGTTGACTACCGCTTCCGGTGATCGGTGACCTCGGGAGCGGAGAATGCCCGACTTCTACGGCTTCTTCCAAGCAAAAGGATCACTTGGCTTCTCGAAGAAAGAGTCAAGCTTGGTTCCTGTAAGCCAGCCGCCCTTGGGCTCCAGCCAGCCGTCGGCGTTGGCGTCACAGCTCGACCCAAGCGCCTCCTTGGCTTCGTCGTAGCTTATGGGAGACACACTGAGCACGATGGATTGGATCTTAGGCCCCTGCTGCTGAAGGATGCGTACCGCTGTCTCGATGCCAAGTTCCATTTCACCCTTAGGCGGCCAAATGTTGTAGCCAGTGTCCGCGAATTCCGGATGGTTCACCCAATAGCATGCAGCGCCCGTTTCTCCACCGATATTGATCGGCACCACAGGCCGGCCGGACTGCTGAAGCGCCTGCAAGGCGCCCGTAGCTGAGGCAGGCTGCGCGACGATGCCATCAAGCTGGCCGGGATGGGTAGCGAGAAACTTCTGCACCTCGGTTTTCGTCACAGGCGCAGACCACATGCCGTTGACGGATCCAACGAGCTTGATGTCGGGGTACTGCTTCAGTGCATCCTGAACCCCGGCTTCGAAATCGATGGCATTGGTGGCTCCTGGAACGCCTTGGACGTCCAGAACGTTGCCTTTGCCGCCGATCTTGTCGAAGACCGACTTAGCAAAGACGCTTCCGGCTTGACGGTAGTTGGTCACGGCGCTGACGGCGTAAGGCGAATCCACGTGCCCGCTCCAGGCAACGAAAGGAACACCTTTTTCGTGGGCGTACTCAATTGACTGGTTGAGGGCAGTTTTTGCTGAGCAGCAGGCGATCAAAATGTCGGCTCCTTGGTCAACGAGTTGCCGGATCTGCTGGTTCTGCACGGTGTCGTCGCCACCTGACTGGGCAACAATCACCTCTTTGATCAAGCCAGCCTTCTGGTACCGCGGGACCACATCTTTCATCAGGTGGTCCATTGCCGTTGTCTGCCAGGAATTTCCTGCGTACGGACTCGTATAGCCAATGGTCCAGGGTGCCGGCCCCTTGGGCTGCCACCCCTCGCCGTAGGGCGTTGTTCCGATCAACGCATCAGCATTCTCGTAGGCGGTCTGCGCATCAGCTGGAAGGGATGACAGTGCAGACTCGGAAGACGTTGCAGCCCCCGAACCACCTGCCGGACCGAAGTCATTACCGCCGCCACAGGCAGTGAGCGCCAAGACCGAAGCCAGGGCAAAAGCTGCTCCCGTACGCATGGCCAGTTTCTTCCCTCTGTTGGGAGGAGAAACACAATCGTGGTCTTCTTTGACCATTCTGAACTCCTTAGATGTTGGCTGACAACCACTACACGTCAGCCGGCGACGGATACGCGCCAACTCGTTTGTATGAAGAACGAATGTATGACAATCATAACGAGTGGTTCCATGAGTATAGGTGTGAGGCCGGTCACGCGCAATAGCATTTTGGGAGTCCCTCAGCCTTGAGGATTGGCCGATCGTCTGACAGTATGGCGATCGATCGCTGTACACCTTGAGTGTTGGGAATGGAGTGGCATGGAGAAGGATCAGCTGAAGGTCCGTGTACTTGAGACCGGGGTCATGGAAGCAGACATGGCCTGGCTGCTGTTGAAGCCGGGAAGGATCATTGCGGACCGCAACAATAGAGAACGACGGCGTGAGTGGGGCGAGATTCCAACCCATGCAGTCTTGATTGAGCATCCCGAGGGTCGAATTCTTTGGGACACGGGCGTCCCCCGGGATTGGAGTTCCCGCTGGCAAGAGAGCGGCATGGATAACTACTTCCCAGTCAAGACTGAATCATCGAGTGAATCCGGATTCCTGGACTCTTCTCTTGCCCAAGTGGGTCTGGAGCCCGCCGATATAGACCTGCTCATACTTTCCCACCTGCATCTTGACCACGCGGGTAACGCGCGACTATTCGACAACGGCAAGACCAAGATCGTCGCCAACCGCAAGGAACTCGAGGGGGTGCAGGAAATAATGGGCTCGCACCTGGGTGGGCATCTAAAAGCGGACTTTGAAGGTCTGAAGATCGATGCCATCGAAGGCGACACCGAAATTGTTCCCGGGGTTTCTGTCATAGACACCCCCGGCCACACCTGGGGAACCATGTCTCTTCAGGTCGACCTCCCGGACGACGGAACCAAGATCTTCACCTCGGACGCAGTCTACTTGCGGGACTCATTCGGCCCACCAGCCGTAGGTGCCGCCGTTGTCTGGAACAACCTCCTCTGGCTTGAATCAGTAGAGAAACTTCGGCGGATCCAAGAGCGGACGAACGCCGAGATGATTTTCGGACACGAGTCCGAGCAAACGAGCCAGATTCGGTGGGCGCATCAGGGGCACTACCAGTGATTCTCTACGACTTCCGTTGCGTCCAGGGACACGATTTCGAAGCAGGCCTCATTTCGATGTTTGCCGATGACCCCACTTGCCCCATGTGTTCTTCCGCCGCGAAGAGGAGACCTCCGCGCGTAGGCCTGAGTGGCCGAGTCGATCCCGGGCCATCAAAAGAAGACCGCCCCCGCAGCTGGCAACAGGTTAACGGTGGAGACCCGGACACTGTCCGCGCATGGCAACGAAGCATTGAGAAACGGGAAAAACTCGAAGATCACTATGCCGAACTTGCTGGAGATAATCGGCCAGTGTTGGCGCACGAGGGTATCTTTGCCGGCCAACCCCTCAGAGTTGGAGACGATATCAATTCCGCCATGAAGAGCCTTCCAAAGCATGGTGAACCGTGACAGGCCACGGATCAGCCGGAAGGGGGCTCCCATGCGCTTTGTGCCGGATGACTTCTCAGTGACAGCCGCAGGAGGCACGCAAGATCAGTTCCGCAGGGAAGACCTTGGTCTGGACTTCCTCTGCGGGAGGTTCCAGGAGTGCGTCCAGAGCGGCTCGGGCCATATCCGCAACCGGCTGGGCCACCGTGCTAAGCCGCGGCCATGAGTATTCAGATTCGGGTGAGCCGTCGAAGGAAAAGACCGCGATATCCTCTGGCACTCGAACGCCGCCCTCGTGAAGTGCGCACAATAGAGCAACAGCCTGCTGGTCGGAGCTGACAAAGACTGCGGTGGGACGCTCAATTCGGGCAAGCAGCTCCTGGCCGGCATAGTACCCACCCTCGCGCGTAAACGGAACCCGAAGGACAGGGCCGGGGATGAGGCCAGCGTTCTCGATACCTTGGCGCCATCCAGCCTCGCGCGCGTCCCGATCACCACCGGCATTGGTGCCCATCACGAGCCCAATGCGTTCATGGCCGTGGCCGATGAGATGCTCCACCGCCCTGCGCGCACCATCCTGGAAGGCCACGCCCACGGAGTTTGCGCCGTGCCCCTCCGCAGTGTGTTTCATGCGGACGGGATCGCCTGCCGTCGCAAGGTCGGTGCCGTGGTTCAGGAGGACAACGGGAATATCGGCCAATTCGAGGTCGATCAAATCGGGCTCCAACAATTCACTCCACAGGAACAGGCCATCCACTCTTCGTGCGGCGAAGTTCTTTATCAGGCGGCGCTCTGTTCGCAAGGAAGCCTGCGAATCCGCCAATAGGAGGGTGTAGCCACGCTCGGCCGCGGCGTTCTCAACGGCGCGGGCGAGCATGGCGAAAAACGGATTCATGGCGTCGGGAACGATCATGGCGAGCATCTCGCTGGACCCCAAAGCGAGCGCTCTGGCTGCCGCGTTGGGCCGATAGCCCAGCGCCCTGATTGCCTGCCGCACCTTCGCTGTATTCGCAGGCGAGACTGCTCTGGGCCCACCGTTGACTACATAACTGACGACGGCGCTGCTGACCCCCGCCATCCTGGCGACGTCGTCGCGCGTGATGGGCTTGGCCTGTGGTGTCGGGTGCGGCATGGCAACCATGCTAGCTGTCTTTCACTAGGCGGATTCGCGGAGTACCGGGTTGGGCAGCTCTGCGGGGGCTTCGCCGAAGTCGGGCACGGGCAGTCGCTCACCACCGCGGAGGGCCGATTGGTGCGCCACGATGCCGGGCAACGTGTAGCGGGCCGCTTCCCAAGCGTTGACCGGAGGGAGAGTGCCGGTATTGATGGCGGTGACGAAGTCATCAACGAGGAAGTGGTGGCTGCCCTCGTGGCCGTTGGGCATGCCGCGGAACTCTGCTGGCAGCCGTTCGGCGTCGTGCACGGGCGCCATGCCGGAGATAAAGGCATCGCGTAGTGCGGGCGACACATCGGCCAGCATGGGGTCATCAGGATCCATGGTGGCCTGGGTCTTCAACTGGTCACTAATGTCGGTCACTTCATGCTTGTCCTGCCAGACGCTGACCAGGGCGAGCTGTTCCATGCTTGCCTCTGTACCGAAGTAGCGGAAGCGGCTCTCACGCAGGTGGGACGGGTACCCCACCCTGCGGAACTCGTTGATGCGCATGGACCCGCCGCCGTCGAGTTCGAACAAGGCGCTGGCGTTGGAGAAGTCGTTGCCAAACATGCTTACCTCGCGGTCAAAGACGCCATCTCCGCGCTCGTCCCGGACCCCGACGCAGCTGACACTCACGGCGTGGCCGCCGGTTGCTCCGAGCACTCCTCCCACGGAGTGGGTCGGGTAGAGCATGGGCGGGTAGCTGGCTGTGGTCTTCCAGTTTTCTCCGCCGCTGAACTGGTACGCGTCGTAGAAGCCGAGGTCCATGTCGTGGACGTAGTCGCCTTCGGCGTAGAAGATCCGCCCGAAGGCGCCCTCGGCGTTCTTGTTGCGGGCAAAAACGGTTGCCGGGTTGTAGTAGCTGGTCTCACCCATCATGTACGTCAGCCCGGTCTCCCGAACCGCTTCGATGATTTCTGCGATCTCCGCTTCGGATATGGCCATCGGCACGGCGGAATAGACATGCTTGCCAGCCCGCAGCGCCTGGACCACCAGAGGGCCGTGGGTCCAGCGCTGGGTGAAGATTGCGACGGCATCGACATCACTTTCAAGCATTTGCTCAAAGCTGTCGAATGTCCCTGCCGCACCTGCGCTGAGGCTTTGGGCCTCCGCACGCTCGGCGACGAGGTCGGTGAAGTAGATCTCTGAGATTCCGGGGTGGGCGGCGAAGAGCTTGGCAAAGACGCCCGAGAACTGTCCGGCACCAACGATTCCAATTGAAGAAGTCATGACTAGAAGTATGGGGAGAATTTCTACGCGCGTCAATCTTGACCACAAAGTCAGCTCGTAAAGCTCACCGTTTCCCGCAAAGTGTTGCCATATTCAAAACTACGCGCGTAGAGTAGCCGTCAATTGTTGCCTGCCTCACAGGAGAGGGATCGAAGATGACCACCATCAGCAAACACCCACCCACCGCACCGCCAAAGATGCCGCAGCGTTCAAGTCCGGGCCACCGGAAGGTCAAACTACCTGACACGAAGGTCGCACTGCTGTTTATACTTCCGGCGATGATCGGCCTGGTTGCCTTTTCACTCGTCCCCACCATCCGCGGCATCTACCTGAGCTTCACCGAATACAGCATCCTGGGCGAGCCCACGTGGGTCGGGGTGGACAACTACACCGCGATCTTCAAGGATGAACTCTTCTGGAACGCCATGGGCGTCACCCTCCAGTACGTCGCCCTCAACATTGTCTTTCAGACCGTGATCGCCCTGGGCTTGGCCTTACTGATGCATCGGGTCGCCAAATCCACGTTCATCCGCGGGGCGCTGCTGCTGCCGTTCCTGGTGGCCAACGTCATTGTCGCCCTCCTCTGGTTCTGGATGCTCGACTATCAAATCGGCATCGTCAACGAAATCATCAGCTGGATGGGCCTCCCCCGGGTTGCCTTCTTCGGCAGTGAGCAATGGGCCATTCCCACCATCGCCTTCGTCAACGTCTGGCGGCACATGGGCTACACCGCACTGCTCATCTTCGCCGGGCTCCAGGCCATCCCCCACCATGTCTACGAGGTGGCTTCCTTGGACGGCGCCTCCCCCTCCAAGACCTTCTGGAGCATCACCATGCCACTTTTGCGCCCGGTCTTGGCACTGGTCCTTGTGGTCACCGTCATCGGATCATTCCAGGTCTTCGACACCGTCGCGGTTACCACTGGGGGCGGTCCAGTCAATGCCACCCGTGTCATCCAGATGTACATCTACCAAAAAGCCTTCGGCGAATCGGACTTCGGCTACGCCTCCGCCTTGTCCGTCATTCTCTTCGTGATCCTCGCACTTGTGGCCTTCCTCCAGATGAAGTTCCTCAAGGGCAACGAATCAGATCTGGACTAAGGAACCCAAGCCATGACTACTCAAACACTCAAGGTCCGCAAAGCACTCAATTGGCGCCGTATCGGCGCTTGGATTGCCATCGTCGTCGCGCTTGTCATCACCATTTTCCCGTTCCTCTGGATGCTGCGCACCGCACTCTCCAGCAACCACTCCTTGGCGTCCAACTCTGGGAGCCTCCTGCCTGCAGACTTCTCCTGGGGCGCCTTCAAGCGTGTCTTTGGAATGCAGACCACGGAGGAAGCCATCGCTGATGGAGGCTCCGGTGCAGCGATCGACTTCTGGCTGTACTTGCGCAACTCGATACTCTTCTCCACCGTGACTACTGCAGCGCAGGTCTTTTTCAGCGCTCTGGCCGCCTACGCCTTTGCCCGCCTGCGCTGGCCGGGACGCGAGAAGGTCTTCTCGGTGTTCCTGGCCACCATGATGATCCCCGGGATCTTCACAGCGCTGCCCAACTTCCTCATGATCAAGAACCTCGGGCTGCTGAATACGTTCGCCGGTATGACACTGCCGTTCCTCTTCATGTCTGCTTTCGCCATCTTCTTCCTGCGCCAGTTCTTCCTGAGCATGTCCCGCGAGGTTGAGGAAGCGGCAATGCTCGACGGCGCCAAGCACCTGCGCATCTTCTTCCAGATTGTCCTTCCCAACGCCGCCGCCCCCATCGCCACCCTGGCGCTGCTGACCTTCATCGGCCAGTGGAACGAATACTTCTGGCCCCTGCTGGTGGGCAACGATGAAAGCATCCGCGTGCTCACCGTGGGACTCAGCGTCTTCAAATCCCAGTCCCCCCAGGGGGCCCCGGACTGGTCAGGCCTCATGGCCGCCACCATCGTTGCGGCAGTGCCCATCCTCATCCTGTTCCTCGCCTTCGGCAAGAAGGTAGTCAATTCCATCGGATTCTCCGGCATCAAATAGCTCGCTGATCCCAACCGCTTTACGTCACTCCCATTCCGCCCCGGGCATCCTCATGCCCTCTTCGAAAGGTCCATCATGAAAAGAACTCTTGGTACCGTCGCTGCCGCCGCAGCCATCGCCATCTCGCTCGCCGCGTGCAATGGCGGGTCCTCCACCACCGCAGGTGAGGCCAAAGGCGACATCAACTACTGGCTGTGGGATGCCAATCAGCTCCCCGCTTACCAGCAATGTGCGTCGGACTTCACCAAAATCAACCCGGACATCAAAGTCAAAATCACCCAGCGCGGATACGGGGACTACTGGACCACCCTGACTAACGGCTTTGTGGCCGGAAACGCCCCGGACGTCTTCGCCAACCACCTGTCCAAGTACCCCGAGTTTGCCGACAAGAAGCAACTTCTGGCCCTCGACGACGCCGTCAAGAAAGACGGCATAAAGCTGGACGTCTACAACGAGGGCCTCGCTGACCTTTGGGTGGGCCAGGACGGCAAACGCTACGGGCTGCCCAAGGACTGGGACACCGTAGCCATGTTCTACAACAAAGCCATGACCGACGCAGCCGGGATCACCCCGGAACAGATGGCCAACCTCGATTGGAACCCCAAGGACGGTGGCAGCTACGAAAAAGCCATCGCACACCTGACCCTGGACAAGAACGGCAAGCGCGGAGACGAAGCAGGGTTCGACAAGAACAACGTAGCCACCTATGGGCTCGGCCTGGAGAGCTCAGGTACCGGCCAGGGCCAGACCCAGTGGAGCTTCCTCACCGGCACCACCGGGTGGACCCACACGGACAAGAACCCGTGGGGCACCAAATTCAACTACGACGACTCGCGCTTCCAGGACACCATCAAGTGGTGGGCGGGCCTCGCGGACAAGGGCTACATGCCCAAGCTTGAAACCACCGTTGGCGCCAGCGTTTCTGATGCCTTCGGCGCCGGCAAGGCTGCCATCAACACCCAGGGTTCCTGGATGATCGGCCAGTACACCAGCTACAAAGGCATTGAAACCGGAATCGCACCCACCCCCAAGGGACCCGACGGCAAGCGTGCCAGCATGTTCAACGGTCTGGCCGACTCCGTCTGGGCCGGCGCCAAGAACCCAGCCGCGTCCATCAAGTGGGTCGAATACCTCGCCTCCAGCGCTTGCCAAGATGTCGTGGCCTCCAAGGCCGTCGTCTTCCCAGCCGTCAAGTCCTCCTCCGAAAAAGCCGCCGAAGCCTTCAAAGCCAAAGGTATCGACGTCAGCGCCTTCACCACGCAGGTGACGGACGGAACCACATTCCTCTTCCCCATCACCGACAATGCGGCGAAGGTCGAAGGCCTCATGGGCCCCGCCATGGACGCAGTGGTGTCCGGCAAGAAGGACGCAAGCAACCTGAGCGAGACCAACGAAAAGGTCAACGCTCTCTTCAAGTAAACGTCCGAGTCGCAGCCACGCTCACCCCATGCCTTACGTTCCCCCTTATGAAAGGACATCACCGTGGAAGCCCTCCACCTCCGATCCTCCGGCACCAGCTTGGTCATCAGCATCGACAACCAGGAAGCCGAGGTCATTCACTGGGGCGCAGATCTTGGCACCACCCTGCCGGACCTCGCCATCCTCACAGCGGCTATTCCGCCGTCGTCTCTTGACATCCCCGTACGCACTGGACTCCTGCCCCAGGCTTCAGCAGGCTGGCGGGGACGTCCCGGCCTTCGCGGCCACCGCGTCACCGACGGCGTACCCGGCTTTGATTTCTCAGTGTGCCTTCGCGTGGTGAGTGCGACGACGGACGGAACCACCGCCGTCGTCATTCAATCCGATCCCGACGCCGGTATCACCGTGACCAGCAACCTCACCTTGCACCCGGGCGGACTTCTCGAACTGAAGCACACCGCCACCAACAATGGCATGTCGCCATTCCAGCTGGATGAGTTGGCGACGATGCTCCCGGTGGCGCCGGACGCCGTCGAACTCCTGGACCTCACAGGCCGCTGGTGCCGCGAACGGCACCCACAACGGCGAGCCATCCACCAAGGGACGTGGGTCCGCACTGGCCGGCACGGCCGAACAGGGCACGACGCCTCGCTGCTCTTCGCCGCGGGTACCGCGGGCTTTGGCAACCGTCACGGCAAGGTATGGGCCACGCACCTGGCCTGGAGCGGCAATCACGAGCAGTTCGCAGACAGCATTGGCGACGGACGCACCATGATTGGCGGCTCCGAGCTCTTGGGCCCTGCCGAGGTCGTCCTCGCACCAGACGCCAGCTACACCACGCCGGCGCTCTTCGCTGCGTACTCGGACCGCGGCCTGGACGGCATCAGCGAGGCTTTCTACAGCTGGTTCCGGTCCCGCCCCCATCACGTTTTACCCGACACTACAACCGGTCTCCCCGAAGGTAAGGCCCGGCCGGTAGTGCTGAACGTCTGGGAAGCTGTCTACTTCGACCACGATCTTGCCACCCTGGTGGAACTGGCTGAGTCAGCTGCGGAGCTTGGTGTCGAGCGTTTCGTACTCGACGACGGCTGGTTCCGCGGACGCCGTGACGACCGCGCCGGCCTGGGCGACTGGTACGTCGACGAATCACTCTGGCCCGAAGGCCTTACGCCGCTGATTAATGCGGTGACGTCCAGTGGCATGGAGTTCGGCCTCTGGGTGGAACCGGAAATGGTCAACCTCGACTCCGATATTGTCCGTGCGCACCCCGAATGGATTGTCGGCCCATCCTCCCAAAGCTACAAGGACGGCGGGCGCCTGCCGCTTGAATGGAGGCAACAGCACGTCATCGACCTCGTCAACCCGGCGGCGTGGCAGTACATCTACGATCGGATGGACGCCCTCCTGAGGGACAACAAGATCAGTTACCTCAAGTGGGACCAGAACCGCGACCTGCTGGAACACGGGCATGCCGGACGCTCCTCCGTCCACGAACAGACCCTCGCCGCTTATCGTCTATTCGACGAACTCCGCAAGGCCCATCCCGGCGTCGAAATTGAGAGCTGTTCCTCGGGCGGTGCCCGCGTTGACCTCGGAATCCTGGAGCGTACGGACCGAATCTGGGGCTCGGACTGCAACGACGCCTTGGAGCGTCAGACCATCCAGCGCTGGACCGGAATGGTTGTTCCGCCGGAGTTGGTTGGCGCCCACATTGGGCCCACGACGTCACACACCACCGCCCGCACGCACGACCTCTCATTCCGAGCCATCACGGCCCTGTTCGGTCACTTTGGGATGGAGTGGGATGTCCGGACTGTCATCGGTGCTGAGCGCGAGGAACTCAAGCGCTTCATCGGCCTCTACAAGGAACACCGCGGTCTTCTACACAGTGGACGAATGGTTCGGGCGGATGTGCCGGATGAGTCGCTGATGCTGCACGGCGTCGTGGCGCCCACCGGCGGCGCGCAGGGTACGACGGCGGGGCTCTTCGCCCTGGTCAGTACACGCACCGCGGCCGCCGAACAGCCGGGCCGGATCTCCATCCCGGGGTTGGAGCTGACCAGGGAATACCGCGTGAAGGCCATCTTCCCGGCTTCGGGTGACGCGGACTATTCGCACACGTTTACCCAGGTCCGGCCTCCGGCGTGGCTGGCGGAAGGCGCGGTAGCAACCGGGCGGTTCCTGGCCAAGGTTGGGTTGCCCATGCCCGCCCTCAATCCGGAACACGCAGTGCTGCTGGAACTCACCGCAGTGTAAACAGCGCGGAGGGACAGCCCCGCCGTATCCGCCGCTCTTGGCGGACGTGGCGGGGCTGCACCGTCGTTTCGGTTCAGTCTTGCGAAGTGCGATCAGCGCGCAACGTCCACACCGAGGGTCCTGAATCGGTTGAAGGGAAGATAGCGCCCTCTGCGATGAATCGAAGGATTCCGAAGCGGTCCTCCCATACACCGGTAACCGGGTAATGCGACCCGGTTGAGCAACGGCTATTGGATGGCTTTTTTGTGGGCTGAATCTTGCCGGTGACGTTGCTGATTCTCTTCATGACTGATTCCTAGTGCTGAGGGACGGGCTAGTGCTCTGGGACGGGCTTGTTATCGAAGACGAACATGTGTCCTGGATAGTGGGTTATGAGAGTGTGCATTCCCAGCGTCGGCAACACGAGTTGGGGAGTGACACCACATGCCCAGAACATCGGGACTTCGCCGTCGGGAATTTCGGGTGTGGGACCAAAATCGGGCGTCAAAAGGTCCGTGATCCCAAGGCCGGATGGGTCACCAATGTGGATTGGTGACCCATGACCGGTGGGATAGCGGGCGGTGAGTTTCACGATCCCGGCCACTTGGCCGGCAGGGAACGATCGCATGCTTACAGCCAAAGGTCCGTGAATCTTTCCCGCCGATACAGTCTGCCGGTTCGTTACGTAGACAGGGGGTGCCGGGCTGGCGTGCTGGCGAACTGTGTATCCGGCATCGGCTAAAGGGCCTTCGAAGGTATGTGAACATCCCAGCAGGAATCCCACCATGTCCCAGGTCCAGTACTTCGAAACTTCAACCGGCTCCTCGACGAGTTCTCCGCTTTTCCATACCCGGTAGCGTGGTATGTCCGTGCGCACATCCGCTGTTCCACTGTCCAAATTGACCCAAGGGTCTCCATGGGCGGTCACTGCTATGACCGGACATACTTGAGGATTGCGAACACAGAAGAGGAGGAAGTCGAAGGCGTGCGCTTCAGGCACTGCCACAAAGTTTGCCTGCTGGTAACCCCTGAGCATGCCTGCCGTCGGTCCTGTCCAGTTAGCCGCCCTGATCTCGTCTCGAAGTTGGGCCGGGGACGTGATCATCTTAGAGGTCGTCCTTGGACGTCTCGCGGATCCAGATCAGGGTGATAAGGGCGACGGCGCATGCGCCGATCAGGATAAATCCCGGGGCAAGCAGGTTGCCCGTTGAGGCGATCAAAGAAGTTGCGAGAAGCGGGGTGAGCCCACCGCCCAGAATCGTTCCGATGTTGAAGCTAAGTGAGATTCCTGTGTAACGGACCTGGGTGGGGAATTGCTCCGTGTAGGTCGGATAGCCAACGGATTGCACGATCGGCATCGGAAGGGCAAGAACGACCATTGCGGCGATTGCCAAGGGTACATTCCCGGAGCCCATGATCAACATCATCGGTACTACGAGAATCAGGTACCCAAAGAAGCCAATAGCGAGGACTTTCCGACGACCAATTCGGTCAGAGAGACCACCCCAAAACGGCATCATGACCGCGACTGCAATCCCGATGCACGCCATCGTCCAGTACACGGTGGTGCGGTCCAGCTTCACGTACTGCGTCATGTAGATGTTCATGAAGATGAACCCCACCCAGTAGCCCACATTCTGTCCAAACGAAACCAGGATCACGCGAAGCACGTTCTTCCAATGTTTGGTGACCACTGTCTTGAGGGGAGATTTGGGCAGTTCGTTCTTTTCCTGCAACTGCTCAAATGCATGTGCCTCGGTAATCTTGCGGCGGATCACAACTGAAAGGATCACCAGGGGTATGGACATCAGAAAGGGAATGCGCCAACCGAACTCGCTCATTTGTTCGTTACCCAGTAAACCGGAGCAGACTCCTGCCACGGTCGCCGCAGCGGCGCCACCAATTGCGACACCCATGGGTGTGAAGCCACCCCAGAAGCCGCGGCGGCCGTTAGGAGCCGACTCCGCAACATAGGTCGCAGCGCCGGTAACTTCACCACCAGCGAAGAAGCCTTGGAACAAGCGGATGATGAGGAGCAATACGGGCGCCCACAAACCCGCCGTTTCGTGCGTGGGCAACAGACCGGTCGCGGCCGTCGCCGACCCCATCCCGATCACGGTGATCAGAAGCACGATACGGCGACCGAATAGGTCTCCGAGCCGGCCGAGGATGATTCCTCCCAATGGCCGGATAACAAAGGCGCTGCCGAAGACTGCCAACGTAGAGAGCAAGGCTGTTGCTGGATCCTCGCTTGGGAAGAACAAGGGACTGATGATTACGGCAAGATAACCGTAAACGCCGAATTCGTAGTACTCGATAGCCGTTCCAACCATTGCGGCGATAGCGGCCCGCCGTGGTGTCGAATGGGTCTTGGCGGCTGTCATGCTTGTATGTGTACTCATGGAAACCTCAAAGGGGTTGAGGCAGCTGAACGCTGCGAAAAATGAGTGCGGATGGGGAAGCCGCCGCCAAGGCGGGATTTCATTGGCGTGAACAACGCCTGGCGGCGGCTTTCCCTGTTGTTGTTTCGTTGGGATTTTCCGGGATCTTAGGCCGGGATGAGGGCCAGCTTGCTGCCCGGTCTTGCTTGCGCGATGATGCCGAGATCGGCTTCAGTCACGACACCTATGACGGGATAACCGCCAGTCACCGGACGGTCAGCCATGAACACGATGGGCTCACCGGAAGGTGGTATCTGTATGGAACCCAAGGCAGTACCTTCGCTCGGAAGAGATCCAAGCTGGGTAAGGATTCGCTGACCAGTCAGGCGGGTGCCCACCCGATTCGTCTCTGACGACACGGTCCACGGCGAGCCAACCAGAGTCTTCTTGTCCTCTGCAGTGAACAGTTCGTCACGCGGGCCCCAACGGAATCGGATCCTTGCGATTCCAATGGGGACTCGGCTGAATACTGAATCTGTGTCCCAGGTCGGGGTCTCCGCCGGGCCGATTCGTAGATGGGACCCATCCTGAACCACTGATGGGCCAATTCCTGAGAGCGTGTCAGTTGAACACGAACCAAGTACAGGTTCGACAACTATGCCGCCACAGATGGCCAGATAGCTGCGGAGGCCAACCGCTGGCGTGCCTATCTTGAAGACCGCATCAGCGGGAATCCAAAACAGATAGGGATCAGGAACACTGCGTCCGGCTACGGTCACCGGGGCCGGCGCGCCAGTGACCGATGCCCATCGACCCTGATTGAGGGTTCCGGTAAGACCTCCCAACGTCAGCTCCAGGGCGGGACGGTCGGCGCCGTTTCCGACAAGCCGGTTAGCCATGGCGAAGCTTTCTTGATCGAGGGCTCCCGAGGTTGTTACGCCATAGTGGGCGTACCCCGTTCGGCCGAGATCTTGAATTGTGGTCAAGGGACCTGCATTGATTAGGCGCAGAGTTGTGTCTGCGGTCACGAGGGCGCCTTGCGTGTCGACATCTGAGAGCAGTGTCACGGAGTGCCTTCCACTGATTTGAAAATGATCTTGTCGCCCGCGGAGAGTTTGGCGGGGGGTTCTTCCCGTAGATCCCACAGCTTGGTGGTCGTTCTTCCTATCAGATGCCAGCCACCTGGTGTGCTGCCTGGATAGACAACGCTTTGATTCGCGGCAATAGCAACCGATCCGGCAGGTATATCCGTGCGCGGGCTCTCCCGTCGTGGGAGATGAAGCCTCGGCGACAACCCATCGATGTAGGCAAACCCCGGGGCAAATCCGAAGAACCCAACCTGATGCTGGGTTCCAGTGTGCTCCTGGACCACGCCTTCTACAGTGAGACCGCATTGCTGTGCAACGAAAGCGAGATCAGGACCGTCGTAGACCACGTGGATCGTGACGGTCCGCCCCTGAACGTCCTGTTGATTAGCCAGCAGGTCCTCTTCAAGCAGCGCTGATACGTCAGCCTCCAGGTCGAGCAAATCCTGCGCGAAACGCGCAGATACAAGAACCGAAGAGGACGTGGGGACAACTGCCTCCAGCCGCGACGCCCACTGTCCGTGCCTTAGATCATCGGCAAAGGTACTCGCGGATCTGTCACCCACGTCAATGAGCAGGCTCCTGTCGCCCGCTTGATGAATCGCTGGGTTGGTCATGTTCGTACTCCTATTCCAACAAGTTCCACTCCGTGAGCACGCATATTCCGTGCCACGCGGGCAGCGATCAATGATGCCCCTGGCGTGTCGCTGTGGATGCATATGGCTGCCGGAGGCTGTCCAAATTCGACCGTCTCCCCCGTGATGGCCCGGACGGTGCGCTGCGTAACCATTTGCAGGCAGCGGTCGGCGACTTCCTCCGGGTCCGTGACGACTGCGCCGTGTTGCGACCTGTCGACCAGCAGTCCCTCTGCTGTGTAGGCGCGATCGGCAAACACCTCCGCCAACGGGGTGATACCTGCCGCGACTGCGGCTTTCCAGGTCTCGGTCTCAGGCTGGCAAAGCACAGGTAGGCCAGTTGACGCAGTGGCCACGGCTTCAACGATTGCTTTGGCGTGCTCCTCATTGCGGGCGGCCACGTTGTAAAGCGCTCCATGCGCTTTGACGTAGCTGATGGTGCTACCGGCAATCTCGGCAAAGATCCTCAGGGCCCCGATTTGGTAGATCAGGTCATTGACTAAGTCGACCCGAGAAATTCCCATAAAGCGCCGACCGAATCCGACGAGGTCGCGGTAGGACACCTGGGCCCCGATCGTCACGGACCGTTCGGCTGCTTTAGCGCAGACGCTTCGAATAGTGCTGGGATCCCCCGCATGAAATCCGCACGCAACGTTCGCAGCCGTGACGTGCTCCAAGATCCCGTCATCGTCTCCAAAGCTCCAAGCGCCGAAACCTTCTGCTACATCGCTGTTGAGCGCAATCTGATTCATGATTCAGCCCAGTTGTGGGGTGAGCCAGTTTTGGAAGCGGTTGCCGTGGGTGATGGGGTCGATGAGGAGGAGTTTGGTGCCTGGTTCGTTGCCGGGTTCGGTGCGGGTGTGGATGAACCAAGGTCCGTCTTGGGTGAGGGTTTGTTTCAGGGCGAGGGTGAGTTCTTCGGGGTTGTTGGCGCGGAGGACTTTGAGGTCCACGGATTCGGCGAAGCGTCCGAGGTCGATGGTGACTGCTTGGGTGGGGATGGAGGCGGTGGAGGCGTAGACGCCGTTATCGAGCAGGATGATGACGAGGTTTTCGGGGGCGAGGTAGCCGGCGGTGATGGCTGAGCCGGGGTTCATCAGGAGGGAGCCGTCGCCTTCGATGACCACGGCCCTTGTGACGCGGGTGTCCTTGATGGCTTGGGCGATGCCGGTGCCCACGGAGATGGCCAGGCCCATGGCGTCCAGGAGGTAGAGGTGGTTGGGGCGGTCTTCGACGGAGGCCAGTTCGCGGGAGGTCGCGGCGCAGGTCGCGATCACGGGAACGTCCGGGGTGGTCTGAACGATGGCTTGGAGGGCTTCGATGCGTTTCATGCTTTTGCCTTTGCGTCTTTGGGGTCGAAGAATTCCATGAGGACCACGACGGGTCGGTAGGTCATGCGGGCGTGGTTGCCGGCTTCGGCGACGGTCGCGCCCCAGTCCTGGGCGGTGTTGCGTCGGTCTACCTGGAATACGGGGATGTTCGTGGAGGCCAGCAACGCGGGGACGGGTGCGGAGATGGTGTGGATCATGGAGTTGTACTCGCCGAGCCCGCCGCGGGTGTTCGCGACGATGAGCAACGGCAGGTGGTAGGACACGGCGAACGTCGTCAATGCGGTCAGGGCGTTGCCGAAGCCGTTGTCCTGCATGATGATGACCCCGAATTTCCCGGCGAGCGGGTAGGCGCCAACAACACCGATGGCTTCTTCTTCGCGGGAGACGGGGTAGACCAGGGGCAGGGTGCCGTTGGTCTGGGCGGTCAGGACGCCGTTGATGATCGGGGCGATGGACGCGGAGGGGACGTAGGCGACGCCGTCGGGGGCCAGGCCCACGATCGCGTCCACCACCTCTGCATGGCGGTCCTGGGTGATGGTGGTGGTCATGGGTGGTCAGGCTCCCTTGGGGTGTGGTGTGGTGAGGGTCTGGACGATGCGTCGCAGGCCTTCGGTGAGGTCATCGATGTGGCAGGCGTAGGAGATCCGGATGGAGTGGGTTCCGCCGTCAGGGTCAAACGCGGTCCCCGGAACGACGGCGAAGATCTTTCAGGCCGGCTTTGCGGCGTCCCTGGACTTGGTGCGCGTCATTAGCGCGTCGCCGCCCGAGGAGCGGATCGCTGCGTCGGCGATGAAATGCTGGTCATTTCTTTGCTTCCAGAATTTCAAGGCCTTTATACGTCGCTGGCATGTTGGCCCACGCGCTGTGCAGGCCTTCCTGTCCGCCGTCAATATGGGCGACGATTTGGCGAGCCAGATGTTCGGCATCACCCTCGCGGAGGGCATCGACAATTTCGTGGTGTTCGCACTGAACCCGCCCCAGTGCGTGGGTTGAGTGCACGTAAAACCGGGAATAGGGCTCGAGTTGGTGGTAAAGACGAGAAATTACCTCATATCGGAGGGGCAAATTTGCCAGCCGGTATGTGTCCAGGTGGAAGGCGAAGTTGATCCGCGACCACGCATCGCTGCCGATCGAGTCAATGTCGTCCATGCTTTCGACCATCACGGCGAGACGAGTGATGTCTGCCCGCGAACAGTTCTCGACCACGTGTGCCGCGAAACTTGGCTCGACGAGTCGGCGAAGATCGTAGATCTCATCCACTCTGGCCAGATCCAAAGCCGTCACGAACGTGCCGTTATAGGAGTCGTTGGTAAGTAGGCCCTCTGCGATCAGTGTCCTCATCGCTTCTCTGAGGGGGATCCTGCTGACGCCGAACCTATCCGCGAGTTCATCCTGGAGGAGACGCTGCCCCGGTCGATAGACCCCCTCGGCAACAGCGACGCGGATGGAGTCAGCGATACTGTCGGGAGTCGGTCGCAGGGATTTCGACTTCGGCGTTGAACTGTTCATATACAACGTATACACTGCATAAACGGGATGTGGCAAGTGTCACAATGACGGACATATCCTGGAAATCTTCCGGAAACATCTCTCGTCCTTGGCGTGCACCAGACGCCAGAAAACCCGGTGCTTGAAAATCCTCAGAGCACGATGGGCCTCCCACACCGCCACGGTCGAGAGGGCATCGCCTACACGTCGTGGTCTACACCGTGAAGCAGCACAACCGAAAGCAGCACACATCATGAACACCACCCAACAAATCGATAGAGACGCAGCCATAGCCGCTCCTCACCGAATCGACGCGTTGATTGCCGCGCTTTTTGACGACGAGTCGTTCCTGCCCCTCGGCGGCGTACCCGCCGAACCCGGGGGAAAAACTGAGACACCATTGGCCGGTGTAGGTCAGGTGCACGGTAAATCTGTGGCATTTGCTGCCGCGCCGGCGCATACAGGCACGCAACGTCGCGCTTTCGTCGGCATCCTCGACCAGGCTCAGAGAACAGGATGCCCCCTTGTCTTGGTAAGCAACTTTCCAAGCGGGAACAAATCATCCGCGGTGATGCCCGCACCGATGACGGGCATAGCCCGACTTGTCGAGCTCTCCGGTCTCGTCCCCATCGTCGCTATAGAAATCGGCGAAGGCTCAACATCCGGAGAGCTGGTCAGCGCGCTGGCTGACTTCAGGGTTCAGATAGCTCCAAAGGATGGACGGAACAGTTCTTACACCGCTGACCACATAGAGGACGGTGCGGCATGGGTTCGGGATTTACTGGACGTACTCCCCCGCAACAACTGCGAATTCGCCGCCCCAACCGAACAAGACGGGCCAGATCCGTCGTCGACGTTGTGCGGCATAGTGCCGGACAACCCTGCAGAGCCTTATGACGTCATGCAGGTAGTCAGTGCGCTCTCCAGCAACGCTCCCGTTGTCATCAACGGCGAGGGTCCCGCCCTAATCACCGCGTTCGTTACCATCGGTGGACTGACCGTAAGCGTTGTGGCGAATCAGCCTGCGCACCGGGGCGGGTTGCTCGGCCCCGACGAAGCGCTGAAGGCTTCACGATTCATAAGGTTCTGTGACGCTTTTAACCTCCCCCTCCTGTTTCTCATTGACACACCCGGCCCATCAGAGCCAAGAACATTGGACTACGCCCCGTACGCACAGCTTGCACACGCAACTGCCGCGGCATCCGTTCCCATCGCATCGGTGCTTCTGCGTCGGGCGCATGGCCTGCCAACCAACGTTTTCGGCGCCAAGGCCCTGGGCGCGGATGTAGTCCTTGCCTGGCCATCGGCTACTCTCGCCCCCGCAGGTTTACACCGGCTCGTAAGCGCTGATCAGCCAAAAGAAATCGACGACACCAGCCGCGCCGACGCCTTGGAACAATTCCGCCGTACTGCGGCTGACATGGACAGGGCGTTGACCGATGGGCTCATCGACCAGGTAGTAACCCCCGATGAAACACCCTGGTTGTTGGCGCGCTGGTTCCAAACCTTGGAAAGCAAACGAAAGCAGGGCCCGGCGAAAAAGCACGGGAACTTTCCGCTATGACAAGCTTCAGCCCCAATCAAATTCAAATATCAGGCAATCCCGACGAACACGAACTCGCTGCCCTAATTGCCCTTCTGCCTTACCTCCGACGCGATTCCCTCGGACCCAGCACTGACACACGTCCAAACCAACGTCCCGGATCCTGGACTGGGCCTGCCTGGAGCCGAGCAAGCCGAGGCCTTTCCGGTTGGAAGATCACTACTCTGACACTGAAACACTCCAAAAGGACCTAACCACGATGACCACGATTGCAGAACCAAACCCGCACAAAAATGCGCTGCCCGGCAAAGTACTCATCGCCAATCGAGGCGAGATCGCGGTGCGCATCGCGCGAACCTGCGATGACCTAGGCATACGAACCGTCGGAATCTACTCCACGGAGGACCGCGACGCTCTACACGTCCGAAGCGTCGACGAGGCGTTTGCCTTGGAAGGTACGGCTCCCTCAGAGACCTACCTCGACATCGACCAGATCATCGGAATTGCCTTGCGCTCCGGTGCAGACAGCGTGCATCCTGGCTATGGATTTCTGGCAGAGTCGGCCGAGCTTGCAGAGGCCGTTACTAATAGCGGGCTCGCCTGGATCGGGCCTCCCCCCAGTGCAATCCGAATGCTGGGTGACAAGGTTCAAGCCAGGCATCTGGCCATGAGAGTCGGTGCACCACTGGCACCTGGAACGCCCAGCCCAGTTGAAGGTGTGTCGGAGGTAGAAGACTTCGTTCGGGAACACGGACTTCCGATCGCCATCAAAGCAGCCTTCGGCGGCGGCGGGCGTGGCCTAAAAGTTGTCCGCGAAGCATCTGAAATCCAAACGGGATTCGATTCCGCTGTTCGAGAAGCGACAGTCGCTTTCGGCCGGGGCGAATGCTTCGTTGAGAAGTTCCTGGACCGGCCCCGCCACATCGAAACCCAATGCCTGGCCGACATGCACGGAAACGTCGTTGTCGTTTCCACTCGTGACTGCAGCCTTCAACGCCGCCACCAAAAGCTGGTTGAGGAGGCGCCAGCACCCGACCTGACATCAAAACAAATTGACCAAATTACTCAAGCAAGCACAGACATCCTTCGGGAAGCCGGCTATGTGGGAGCCGGGACCTGCGAGTTCCTCATCGCCGACAACGTCATCTCGTTCCTCGAGGTCAACACACGCATTCAAGTGGAGCATCCTGTGACTGAGGAAGTGACGGGATTGGACCTCATCCACCAGATGCTACTCATCGCCATGGGCGCATCCCTGCCCGACACTGCGCCCAAGCCACGAGGATGTTCGCTGGAATTCAGAATCAACGCCGAGAACGTCGGGGCCGGCTTCACCCCTTCCCCTGGACGGATAACGAAGATGGTTTGGCCGGCAGGTCCCGGGATCCGGGTCGATGCAGGATTCGACGGCGAGTCGGACATTCCACAGATTTATGATTCCCTCATCGCAAAACTCATCGTGACTGCGCCCACGCGCGAGATGGCCGTTCGAAGGGCCCGGCGGGCCCTTGAAGGCACTGTCATTGAAGGCATACCCACTACCCTCGACTTCCATCGACAAGTTATCAACGAAGAGATCTTTACCTGTGCCGAACCCTACGCGGTATACACAGGCTGGATCGACACGGAGTTTCAGTACAAGGGACCGGACCGGAGATCCGCTAGTGCCACCATGGGCCCGTCTGAGCTGGAGACCCTCACTGTCGAAGTCGATGGCCGCAGGCTCTCTGTCCGCTTCCCGAAACCTGCCTTTCAATCTGGGGAGCCGTGCGAGACGAACCACAACGCGTCAATTCGTGGCAAGAGGAAAACCAGCAATCAGCCTGCCGACGTCCCAGGCGGCATTATTGTTCCTATGGCCGGAACCGTTGTGAAGGTCCTCTGCCATGAAGGTCAAGAAGTGATGGCAGGCGAGCCGGTCATGGTCCTCGAAGCGATGAAAATGGAACAGTCACTCAGCGCACCCGTCCACGGCATAGTTCGCAACCTGACCCATGCCGCCGGCGACAAGGTGGCCGCCGGAGACCTGGCCTACGTGCTGGAACCCAGCTGAGACCGCTAGAACACTTGCGCTTCTAGCGGGTCCGAAGCCTGACCGCAAACCCCGCTGGAAGGACCGCCATGTATCACCTCCCTCCCTCATCTGAGGCGCCTGTTTCCTTGGTGCTGTCGGGCTTCGGTCCCGTTGGCAAATGCTTCATCGAGCTGACCCGAGCCAAGCAGCATCAAGGGCTGCTGAACATCGCAGCAATCCGAGGTCACACTTCGGAAATACACCTACCCCCATCCGCCGACGTACCGGACCGCAGTTTGTGGGGTCCGCTCTTGCCTCCCGCCGAGTCTCTCCGAAAAAGTGGCGCAACCATCCTCGTCCAGGCAATCCCTTCGTCTCCCGAAGCGCACAAACGTGCGGGTGAAGAGGCTATGACTGCACTCAGCAACGGCATCGACGTTGTTACCGCGACCAAGAGCCATCTCATCACGCACTGGGCGAAGCTCCAGGCGGCGGCAACGTCCGGAGGCAGTCGAATACGCATCTCGGGCGCTACCGGCGCAGCGTTGCCGACCGCCGACTTGGCCATGGTGGCCCTGACCGGCCTGGACTGCGAGGCGATCAGAGCGTGTCCAAACGGCACATCAACATTCGTACTAGATGAGATTTCCCAGGGAAACACCTTGGAAGAGGCCATCATTGAAGCCCAGAGACGCGGAATAGCCGAATCGGAAACCCAATCAGATCTCTCAGGATCCGATTCGGCCACGAAGGTTCGGCTCATTGCCGGTCTTCTATGGGGATGGGACGTGGCGCGCATCAACGTTGAAACGGAGGCCATCGACCAGCGAACAGCTGCCAAGGTCGAGGCCGCAGCCCACCAGGGCGGTCGACTCCGCGCAGTTGCGACAGCCTCAACGGAGCAACCAATGTTGGTGACGGTCAAGTTGGAACAGGTGAAACCTGCTGATCCACTGTTCCACATCACTGGACCCGAAAAGGGCATGGTCTTTCGCTGCCCCATCGCCGGTGACATTACGGTCCAGGGTGGGCGCTCCAGCCCCGCTGGTGCAGCTTTGGCCATGCTCAAGGATGTTCTCAACCTCACCAGCAACAATCCGACGGGATTTCGCTGATGACGGTTTGCCAATTGACAGACCGTTCACGACGACCGCAACGGCGAGTCCGCGCTAATTCACATTCAGCGTCGAGATGTCGATGACGAACCTGTACCGAACATCAGAGGCAAGCACCCGTTCGAAGGCCACGTTGATCTCACTTGCCGTGATGACCTCAATGTCCGAGCCGATGCCATGCTCTGCGCAGAACTCGAGCATCTCCTGGGTCTCGGGGATGCCGCCGATGATGGAGCCTGCATAGGATTTGCGGCCTCGCAGCAGGGAAAACACATCCAGTGACATTGGCTCGGCCGGTGCGCCCAAGTTCACGAGGGCTCCGTCAAGCGACAGTAGGGAAAGGTAGGCGTCGACGTCAATCGCTGCACTGACCGTGTTGAGGATCAGCTCGAACGAGCCCCGCAGCCGCGCAAAGGTTTCGGGGTCACTGGTGGCGTGGAAGTGGTGTGCGCCCAGGCGCAAGCCGTCGTCTTGCTTCGCCAGCGTCTGGGACAAGACGGTGACTTCGGCGCCCAGTGCACGAGCCAACTTAACTGCCATGTGCCCAAGCCCGCCTAGGCCAACGACGGCAATCTTGCTACCCGGGCCTACCTTCCAGTGCTTCAGAGGCGAGTACGTGGTGACCCCAGCGCAAAGGAGAGGAGCCGCGACATCCAGCGGCACGGCGTCAGGTATCTTGAGAACGAAATGCTCCGAGGCAACAATGTGCGTCGAATAACCTCCCTGAGTCGTCTCACCAAAACGATCCGTCGCCCCATAGGTGGCCGTGTTCCCCGCCAGACAGTACTGCTCCTGCCCCTTGAGGCAGTTTGCGCACGTCCGACAGGAGTCGACCAGACAGCCGATCCCTACGCGGTCGCCAACTGCATGTTTGGTCACCGCAGCACCCACCTTCGTGACTACGCCAGCGATTTCGTGGCCCGGAACCAAGGGGTACTGCTTTTCGCCCCAATCCCCTCGAACGGAATGGATGTCCGTGTGACAGATGCCAGCGTAGGCGATTTCAATCAGGACGTCGTCGGGTTCCAATTCGCGCCGCGTGATGGTGTAGTGCTCGAGTGGGCGGGAGGCGGAGGTCGCGGCTATCGCTTTGACTGCGATCATGGGGAGTCCTTTCGGTGCATCAATGGATGTGAGCGGAGGTACTGCAAGCCCGTGGGCTTACCGTGAAGCGCGGGTCGCGATCCTGTCACTAATGGCCAGCAGATCGTAGGTGTTCTTCGCCTGCGCCAACGCGGCCTTGATCCAGTGATAGTGGACGCCGATCATGATTCGGGGAGCCTCGTTCTCCAAGGCGAAGATCTGTTCGGCTTCGGTCCATGCCGGGAAGAGCCATGATTTGCCGGCGGCCTTGAATGCATCCACGCAGCGGATGATGTCGGCCCAGTCTTCCTCGGACTGGGTGTACTCGCGCCCACTGGTGATGGCCAGATCGCTCGTGCCGATCTGGAAGCCGTCAACTGTGGGCAGTGCTGCAATCTTTTCGATGTCACGCACGGCCGAGGGGTGCTCCACGAGCGGGAAGCACAAAGTGCGTTCGTTAATCTCGGCAGTTTGTGCTCGCGACCAACCCTCGTAGGAAAAGACGCGCCCACCGGCCAAGCTCCTGTCGCCCAGAAGCGGGTATTTGGCGTGTGCAGTAATGCGCGCTGCATGATCGACGTCCTCAATGTGGGGAATGATCACGCCGTCCGAGCCGAAGTCGAGGGCCTGCTGAACGGGCGCTTGGGAAGGGCCGTGCACCTTGGTGAAGATTTCCAGGCCGAGTCCCTTCAGCACGGGTATGTAGGCCTCCAGAGTGGCGAGGTCGAACATGCCGTGTTCTGCGTCGAGGACTACGAAGTCGAAGCCGAGTGAGGCCACGATTTCGGCCATCGGAACGCTGTCGTCGGTGAGCCAGAAGCCGGTTTTTGACGGTGCCATGGGGTTCCTTTCGCGGTGCCAGCAAGTACGCGTGGCGTATGCATAGAGAATACACAGCAGGTGCGATGGTGAAAAGATCTAAAAAAATTCTCTTCACATGCTAGACGCACACGTCATGTATACATAGGATCTGAATCACACTCAGTTTTGACCGAGTGACTCCAAGCATTCGAAGGAAGCAGATCATCATGCGCATCAGCATCGGCCAGCTCGCTCCGGGCACCGATAAGACCGCCAACCTGGCGGCCATTGCCGAACAAGCGGCCAAGGCTGCTCAGGAAGGCGCGGCCCTTGTCGTCTTCCCTGAAATGGCGATGTTCTTCAAGCACGGACTGGACGAGGCGTTTGCCGCGAACGCCGAGTCAATCCCAGGTCCGTTCACGGTGGCCCTTGACGGGATCGCGAAGAAGTCCAACATCGCGATCGTGGCAGGAATCCTGGAGACGGTTCCGGGGGATGACCGTCCCGCCAACACGCTGTACGCCACCTCCAGCGAGGGTGAGTTCATCGCCTCCTACCGCAAGGTCCATCTCTACGATGCGTTTGGCCTCAGGGAGTCGGACGTCATCTGCCCGGCTGCTGTCGTTGAGCCTGTCGTCTTCGAGCTGGGGGGCCTGAACTTTGGGCTGCTGACCTGCTACGACCTCCGCTTCCCGGAAAGTGCCCGTGTGCTCGTAGACCGCGGGGCCGACGTTTTGGTCCTCCCCAGCGCCTGGACACCCGGCGTCCGAAAAGAGGACCACTGGGAAACCCTTGTCCGCGCCCGCGCGATCGAGAATACCGGTTACGTGATCGCAGCCAACCAAGCACCACCCCTATCGACCGGAGGCAGTCTTGCTGTGGATCCGATGGGTATCATCCTGGCTGAACTCGGCGAGCAGGTCGGACTTGCAACGGTCGAAGTCATCAAAGAACGCATCGATGCTGTGCGCAGCATCAATCCCTGCCTTGTAAACCGCCGCTTCCGGGTTGAACCCGTTGCTGTTGCCGCGACCGCCTGAAAGGCACCATCCATGTACCGAATTGGCCCCACTCCCCCACCCCTGTCCGCTGAAATCATTGAGCGAGCCGAGCGGATTGAACCGGCAACCATTGGCCACTACCTCAACAAAGGCTTCGCCCCGGGCGTGCTTCCCCTGACCCACGCAAAGACGGTTGTCGGCACAGCATTTACCGTCAGACTTGCTGATATGGACTGCACCGCAATGCACTATGCTGCCGATCTGGTCGAACCCGGCCACGTCGTGGTGGTGGACATGGGCACCGATCTGGACCGCGCCTCCATCGGAGCCATGGCATCCTTCGCCTTCGCTCATAAGCAGGTCGCCGGCATCGTCATCGACGGCGCAGCCACCGACATCAAAGACCTCGAAGCTACAGGCCTTCCCATCTTCGCCCGCGGTCTCAGCGCCATGACAACGCGGATCCGGGGTATAGAGGGCGATATCAACCTCCCCGTCAACTTTGGCGACGCCGTCGTCACCCCAGGCCAGCTGGTGATGGGCGACGACAACGGCCTCGTCTTCGTTGACCCCCTGGAATTTGACGACCTCTACGACAACCTCATCGCGGCTCAGGAAATGGAACCGGCTGCCCGTCAAAAGATCCTCGATGGCGTGAAGTTCTCAGAAATCTTCGGAGCCGCGGAACACATCCGACGCACTTCGATCACAGTCCCCTAAATCCACCCTCAACCCCACAAAAAAGAAGGACCTTCGATGAAAAACACCACCAAGGGCTTGACCACCCTGACAATCGGTGCCGGCATGATCGCCGCACTGTCCGGCTGTTCAGGTGGCGCTGCCGCCTCCGATAGCGTTCAGAGCGCCATGAGCAGCATCAAGTATGACTGCAGCAAGCCGAATGCGGACACGAAGAGCAACATTTCCCTCACCGCCATGCCGCTCGTAAGCAACGGCGCCATCTACGCCGGCATCGACCAAGGCTTCTTCGCCAAGCACGGCATCACGCTTGACATCAGCACGGTTTCCTCCCTGCCAGCCACCATCTCAGCGGTCCAGGGTGGCACCACGGATATGGCATTCGCCGGCAATATCTCGCTCTTCCAGGCATTGGATAAGAACATTGACCTGAACATTGTCGCCCCGTTCGCGGGCATGGCACCCAAGTATTGGAACAAGATGCAAGCAGGCGAAGCCGGCTTCACCCGCGAAATTACGGCACTGATGGTTGCCCCGGATAGCCAGTTCAAATCCCCTGGCGACCTCAACGGAAAAACTGTCGCCGTCGGTGACGCCCAGGGACAGGGAGAGCTGACCCTTCGCAGCGTGATCAAGGAACATGGCGGCGATCCATCCACAGTCAAGTACGTGGTCATGTCATCCGCTGACGCGACTAACGCGCTCATGGCCGGCAAAGTGGACGCCGCGATGACCACCGAGCCTGCAATGGTCAAAGCTGAACAGGCGGGCTACAAGATCCTGTCATGGCCCGTCGTCGAGACGCTCAAGGAAGGCCCGACATCCTCCATTGTCGCTTCAGCGGATTACATCAAGAAGAATCCCGAAACAGTAGCCCGCTTCAATTGCGGCATTCGTGAAGCCAATGCCTACGCCAACGATCATCACGACGTGATCCGTCAACGTATCGCCCAAGAGCAGAAAGTTGACCCGGCCACCCTGGCAAAAGCGGTCGTACCCTACTTCTACACCTCGATGGACATAAAGGGCCTGGAACGGTTTGCCGGCGTGACCAAGTCCTTCGGCTTCATCAAGAAAGACATCGACATGAACGCTTTGGTGATCCCACAGGCCAAGCAGGGCTAAAAGCTCATAAACCGACGATGCTGCGGGCTTCCTCCAGTAGAGGAAGCCCGCAGCATCGTCATACGAGCATCGGTCGTAAGCTACTTCGGAATAGCTGATGAAGTGGCCACAAGGCCGTTGTTGGGAAACGAACGGATGTCTGACATAGACAGGCGGAGATGCTCGGAAAGAGCCTCGATCGCTGCGTCCTTGTCCTTGTTGTCCAGGGCTCTGAAGATGGCGTGGTGCTGCGAAGAGACGGTCTTCCGGAACTCTGGAGAGCGCAGCCAACCTGCTCTGGATATGGAGGCAAATTGGCTGGTTCGCCATAGCGACTCGAAAAACTCAATGATCGCCTGATTGCCCAGTGTCTGGACGAGAGCAGAGTGGAAGGCGTGGTCAGCCTCCAAATACCGGAGGATAACGTCGTCAGAGCTGAAGTCCTCAAGTTCATCCATAATCCGCAAGTTCCGGCTCATCCCCTCCGGAAGCACGGCAACAGAGGTGCAGAACTCAGATGCAGCGTGGGACTCAACCATGAACCGGGCATTGAACGAGTCGTAGAGATCTCCCGCGTTCAGGACCCTCACCTGGGCACCACGCCGCGGTACACGCGTCAAAAACCGCTCACCTTCCAGACGGTTGAACGCTTCACGCGCGGGGGTTCGGGAAACGCCCGTGGCCTCGCAGACGGTTTCCTCTTCGATGAAAGACCCCCCGGGGAGCGTTCCATCCAGAATTCTCTGGCGCAACCATTCATAGGCTTTGTCAACAGCGCTCGGCTTCATGTGTCGGCTCCTTGAGGAAATGCGTTCCAACGATGTTCAACCCACCAGCAGGTGCGAAGTCGCTGCCTGACAAGCATGGTCACGGCGGGCAACCATACCCACTCTTCGCAACTCATTATCGCACAGACCAATACGCTTTACATGGACGAAATGTGAAAGTAACATGGATCACGTACACTCCATGTATACATAAGAATCGAAGGTGAATCTTGTGATTGAGACCACAGACTTGTTCAACGGGAAGGTGGTCCGTGTGAGTAAAGCACCGATATCAGATTCGGTCGGCGGTTCCAGTCATTGCCTGGCTCCCGCAACACCGTCCCCTAGCCCGACTCTGACCAGCGCGGCACGCCGCGCTTACTGAGGCAGGAAATACATTGAAAAGCACTAGAAAACGAACGTCAGTGGTCCTCGGCGGTCTCGCCGGCGCGGTCATCTGGGTGACCCTCTGGCAGCTCGCGACTACCGTGGGGCCGCTGAAGGGCATGTCAGGAATTCCCACAGCATCGGCCTCTTTTGGTCAGGCCTTTAGCCTTGCCGGACAGCCCAGATTCTGGTCGGCTGTCGTTGAGACACTGACCATGGCTTTGACCGGCCTGGCCATCGCCCTGGCCATCGGCATCATCGTGGGCGTCATCACCGGCCTGAGCAGGGGCGCCAACGACGCCCTCGACCCCATGATCCAGTTCCTCCGCCCGTTGCCGGCCGTGGTGATTCTGCCATTGGTCCTTCTGATCTTTGGACCAACTCGGGATCTGGGCATCTTCCTCGCCGCATTTGGTGCGGTGTGGCCAATTTTGGTGCAGGTTCAGGTGGGTGTCCGGGACGTCGATCCCGTTGCCCTTGATACAGCACGTTCGATGTCGCTTTCGTGGCGGAAGACTCAAACGGCGGTCGTCCTCCCCAGCGCACTCCCCTACATCGCAACCGGCGTCCGCATCGCAGCAAGTGCCGCACTGCTGCTCTCCATCGGCGCCGGGCTGCTGGCTGGCTCGCCGGGACTCGGGAAGCTCATCCTGATCGCTCAAGAGGCAGCTCAAGCCGACGTCGCCTTTGGGCTGATCGTGTGGAGCGGCCTGATTGGTACCGCGTTCGCCATTGTTCTTTCCCTGGCCGAGAAGTCCCTTGTTCACGGCCGTCGCACAGTTGAGGTGACAGCATGAAATTTTTGCGCAAGGTTGGTATCGGCCTTATCGTCCCGATCATAGTCGTGGTGGCGTACACCCTTTGGACCACCAGTACGCCGAGTCCGTTCTTTCCGCCGCCGAACGAGATAGCGGCTCAATTCCAAGCCCTCTGGCTCTTTGACCGGTTTCTCTCGGACGTGGTTCCGAGCCTGACGAATCTGATCATCGGATACGCACTGGCATCGGTCCTCGGAATCGCCGCGGGCCTGGCCATTGGACGTATCAAGCTCCTCCGCCTTCTGGTAACCCCGCTGCTGGACTTCGGCCGTTCCGTCCCGGCTATCATGCTGATCCCGCCGCTGGTTCTGGTCCTTGGTATTGGAGACGAAGCGAAGATCGCCATCATCACTTTGGGTGCGTTCTTCCCCGTGGTTGTCTCCACCATCGACGGGTTGGGGCAGACCGACCCCGCTCTCATCGATGTAACCCGCTCCATGCAGCTTTCACGGTGGCGTGAATTGCAGGTCGCCTGGATACCGTCTGCCGCACCTTCGATTGCTGGTGGTATGCAGACCGGCCTCCAGTTTGCGCTGGTGCTGATGGTTGCCAGTGAGATGCTGGCTGCCGTCCGTGGCCTGGGCTACCTCACCATGCAGGCACAGCTCACTTTTGATTCCGCCAGTGTCTGGGCGGGCATCGTCCTGCTGGCCATCATCGGGTTCCTCGCGAACGCTCTCTTCGTTGCAATCCGGGACCGCGTGCTCTTGTGGCACGTTGCCATGCGCGCTGCTACCCGCAGCCGCTGAGACCAGATCACACGCCTCCATCATCTTGAAAGAGACATTGCCATGAAAACATCCCAACCCGTCCGCCTTTCCATCTCGTCCTTGTCCAAAACATACGGCCAAGGCCCGATGGCAAATGAGGTCCTCAAGGACATCAACTTCGACGTCCACGTCGGAGAATTCGTCTGCCTGGTCGGCCCTTCGGGCGCCGGCAAGACGACTTTGCTGCGCTGCCTGACCAGCCTCATGCCTTCCACCAAGGGCGACGTTCTTTTGGACGGACAGAAACTTAGCGGACCGAGCCCCAAGATCTCCATCGTTTTCCAGGAGTACACGCGTTCGCTCATGCCTTGGATGACGGCGGAAAAGAATGTTGCGCTTGCCCTCACTAATAGAAAGCTGCCCAAGACCGACGTCAAGCGCATGAGCCGGGAAGCCCTTGCAAGCGTTGGGCTGAATGGTTCCGAAAACAAATACCCATGGCAACTGTCTGGCGGCATGCAACAGCGTGTGGCGATTGCCCGCGCGCTCATCACAGAACCGGAAGTTCTTGTCATGGACGAACCCTTCGCCTCCATTGACGCCCAGACACGTCTGGAGCTTGAAGACCTCACACTTGAACTCCAGCGCTCACGCCACATGACAGTAGTTCTGGTCACCCACGACATCGACGAAGCGGTGTATCTCTCGGACAGGATCGTCGTTCTCTCCAAGAACCCGGCCAGCGTCCAGGAGATTGTCAACGTCGAACTTGGCGCGGAGCGCGATCAATTCACCACCCGCGAAAGCCCACTCTTCGGCGAACTACGCTCGCACATCCTCGGCCTGATCCGGCAGTCCCAGGAACGAGCCAGGGCCCAAGCCTGAACCTCCCCAACAAACTAGCTGTCTAATTGTCGCCCACTTCATAAGGACCAAATTCATGTCTACGACTATTACCCAGGACCGCCATGCTGAGGTGGTGGACGCGATCGTGGGCCTGGCCCCCGACGGCGTCGCCTACGTCCCCTCCGCGTCCATCGCCCCGATCATCAACGGCGTCCTGACCGCCCAGACCAACGGGGACCTGCCCCTGGTCTACCCCGTCTCCCGCGAAGAAGAAGCCATCGGTGTTGTTGGCGCCTACCCGCTCGCCGGGAAATTCGGGGTCATCATCATGCAGGACAACGGCTTCGGCAACGCCCTGACCGCATTGACGACGTTCGCCGTGTCCTACCACCTGCCGTTGCTCATCGTCGCGAACACCCGCGGCGGGCTCGGCGAGTACAACTCCATGATCCACACCATCTCCGCACCCGTCCCCGCGTTGCTGGCCTCCACGAACATCCCCGTATTCCAGGTAGACCGACGCAACACCGCCCAGGACTGGGGCGCGACCGTCGCCGAAGCCGGCAACCACGCCCGCATGACCTACCGACCCGTCGTGGTCCTCATGGAATTCTTCGACCCCAAAGACGCAAAGGCAAAAGCATGAAACGCATCGAAGCCCTCCAAGCCATCGTTCAGACCACCCCGGACGTTCCCGTGATCGCGACCTGCGCCGCGACCTCCCGCGAACTGGCCTCCGTCGAAGACCGCCCCAACCACCTCTACCTCCTGGACGCCATGGGCCTGGCCATCTCCGTGGGCACCGGCATCGCCCAAGCCATCAAGGACACCCGCGTCACAAGGGCCGTGGTCATCGAAGGCGACGGCTCCCTCCTGATGAACCCCGGCTCAGCCATCACCGCCGGCTACCTCGCCCCCGAAAACCTCGTCATCATCCTGCTCGATAACGGCGTCTACGCCTCCACCGCCTCCATCCCCACCCAAGCAGTCACCATCGACCTCGGACGCTTCGCCGAATCCGTGGACCTCAAAGTCCTCCGCGCCGAAACCCCCGAAGAACTCACCCTCGCCCTGAAACAAACCCTCACCCAAGACGGACCCTGGTTCATCCACACCCGCACCGAACCCGGCAACGAACCAGGCACCAAACTCCTCCTCATCGACCCCGTCACCCACGGCAACCGCTTCCAAAACTGGCTCACCCCACGTTTGACCGAAGCGTCCTAACCACACCCACACCTTTCCTGCCGGGCCTATCGGCCCGGCAGGAACCCAACCTGCTGAAAGCACGAGAACTTCAATGGAAACCACCACCACCGCCCCCGCTCCCCCACTTGGATTCCCGGAGAACCTCATGCCCATCGGCGGGGCCTGGATCCCGGCCGCCGAGGGCCGGACCGTTCCCGTTATCAACCCAGCCACCGGCGGTCTCGTCGCTGCAGTGGCGGATGCCTCAGTCCAGGACGGTTTGGCCGCGTTGGATGCTGGCGTCGCAGCCCAAGATACTTGGGCTGCGACGCCGGCCCGGGACCGCGCCGACATCCTCTTCCGCACCTACGAAGGAATCCTCGCCCGCCGCGACGAGTTCGCGGCACTAATCACCGCAGAAATGGGTAAACCCCTACCGGAAGCCCAAACCGAAGTCGACTACGGCGCCGGGTTCTTCCGCTGGTTCGCCGAATCCGCCGGCCGGATACACACCGAAGGCCAATACGGCGTCGAACCCGGAGGCAACTACCAGATCGCCGTCTCCAAACGCCCCGTAGGCCCCTCCCTGCTCATCACACCCTGGAACTTCCCGCTCGCGATGGGCGCCCGGAAAATCGCCCCCGCCCTCGCCGCAGGATGCACCACCATCCTCAAACCCGCCGAGCTGACACCCTTGACATCGCTGCTACTGGCCCGGGTTCTCGAAGAAGCAGGCGCCCCCGCCGGTGTTGTCAACGTCATCACCACCAACAACTCCCGCAACGTTATCGCCGCCATCATGAAGGACTCACGCGTCCGCAAGATCTCCTTCACCGGATCTACACAGGTTGGGCGCGCGCTCTTGGCCCAAGCAGCCAACAACGTCATGAACACCTCCATGGAGCTCGGTGGCAACGCACCCCTGATCGTGTTCGACGACGCCGACCTTGACCAGGCCGTCGAAGGCGCCATGCTCGCCAAACTCCGCAACGGAGGCCAATCCTGCGTCGGCGCCAACCGCATCTACGTGCAAAACGGCATCGCTGCCGAATTCACCGCCCGCTTCACCGAGAGGATGGCCGCTGCTCGCCTCGGCGACGGCGCACACCCCGACACGGACCTGGGTCCGCTTGTGGATGCAAAACAAGTAAAGACGGTGGACGCATTGGTTGCCGACGCCATCGCCAAGGGCGCCGTTTGCCTGACGGGCGGAACTATTCCCGAAGGCCCAGGCTCGTACTACCCCGCCACCGTCCTGACCCACATCCCAGCAAACGCACACATCCGCACCGAAGAAATCTTCGGCCCCGTCGCAGCAATATACGAGTTCGACACCGAAGCCGACGCCATCCACGAGGCCAACAACACCCCCTACGGGCTAGCCTCCTACGTCTTCACCGAAAACCTCGCCCGCGCACTACGAGTCGCAAACGCCATCGACGCCGGCATGACCGGCATCAACCGCGGACTCGTCTCCAACCCCGCAGCACCCTTCGGCGGAACCAACCAATCCGGACTCCACCGCGAAGGCGGAACCGAAGGCCTCGACGCCTACCAAGAAACCAAATACACCGGCATCCAACTCTAAAACCACCACCACCACGCGACCGAGCCGCGCCATTGAGGCTCAAGATACCGGCAGGGCTTGCGAACCGACCGTAAAAATTGACACCAAACGGCGGTGAGCCCTCTTGTGGACGTTCGCCCACCCCTCAGCCAAAAGGAGCTCCGTAAAGTGAAAGCCATTGGATTTAGTCAGTTCGGAGGGCCTGAAGTCCTGCATGTATTCGACCATCCAGACCAGCACGCCGGGCCAGGAGAGGTCCGCATCCGTGTGCGGGCAGCCACGGTCAACCCCGCAGACTCGATGGCCCGCGCCGGCATGAGTCAGCAAGCCATGACAACTTTGGAACGGCCCTACGTCGTCGGCATGGAGGCGGCTGGAACGATTGACGAGGTTGGTGAAGGAGTATCCCTAAGGGTTGGCGAGGATGTCACAGCGATCGTCCTTCCGTTCGGCCCCCGTGGAGGCGCTTATGCAGAGCACGTTATCGTGAGGGCCTCCCACGTGTTTCCAACACCGAAGGGGATGGATAGCCTCGCCGCCGCAACTCTCCCGATGAATGGACTGACTGCTGTCATGGCCTTGGACACCTTGGCGCTCTCGAAGGGCGCGATAATTGCGGTGACCGGTGCAGCTGGGGCACTCGGTGGATACGTCGTTCAGCTCGCGCGGGCTGCAGGACTACAAGTTATTGCAGATGCTTCAGAGGCTGACGAAGCACTAGTACGAGGTTTGGGAGCGCACCATGTTGTCCGGCGCGGGGTGGACGTCGCAGGACGTATCCGAGATCTTCAACCGGCCGGCGTGGCCGGATTGGTGGACGCGTCCGTGCAGAACATTGAGGTCACTCCTGCCATTGCCGACGGCGGAACAATGGTCATCGTCCGGGCGTGGAGCGGAGACCCCGGGCGCGGAATCCGGAAGGAACACGTCTCTGTCAGCCAGGGCGCTGGCCGGGGGGACCTCTTGGCGAAACTGAGGCAAAGCATCGAGAAAGGCGTTCTTACCCCGCGGGTGGCCAGAAGTTACCCGGCCGAGGAAGCAGCCGCGGCACATCGCGCGATTGAGGCGGGCGGCGTTCGAGGCCGTCTGGTTCTAACCTTCTAATGCTTGCCATCTGGTGCTTCGAGCTCCTAAGTACCCGGTTCCTTATGCTGCTTTCGGCCACACGTGCAGCACAGCCGTATGCCGACTGGAAGGCTGGCGGGAAGCCTCCCCGGCACCCTAATTTTCTTCACTCAGGCACGCCCAGAACAGCCATAGATACTTTTGAAGATCGTAAATACACCCGCAGGAGAAACGGTGACCGCCGCAACCGAAAACCCCATCCGCTCAAGGGAACCGATAGCACCGCTCGCTGTCGCAATGCTGGGGTTCTTCGTCATCGCGCTGGACGCGCAGATTGTTAACGTAGCGCTACCCGACATCCGAATCAGCTTTGGTGGCGGCCTAGCTGGACTTCAATGGGTCGTGACAAGTTACCTGATCACTTTTTCTGCGCTTCAACTGTTCAGCGGGACCCTCTCAGATGGCATGGGAGCTCGGCGCACGTTCGGGATCGGCTTGGCCATTTTCATCGTCGCCTCAATGGCCTGCGCCCTTGCGCCATCGCTGATTCTCCTAGTCGCTGGGAGAATTCTGCAAGGGGTGGGAGCCGCGATGATGACCCCGAGCTCGCTTGGGTTGATTCGGGAGTCCTTCCCAGAGGCCACGGAGCGAGGAAAGGCGATCGTCAGGTGGGCGTTGGGAGGTTCAATCGCTACCGCGGCTGGCCCCATAGTAGGCGGTGCTCTCACCCAATTGGACTGGCGCCTCATCTTCATCATCAACATTCCAGTCGGTGCTGTTGCCCTCTTAATTTTGTCTAAGGTTCCGAGGTCCGCAGTGCAGCCGCGGCCCTTTGATTGGACCGGACAGATAACAGTCATGCTGGGACTCGGCGGACTGACCTTTGGAATCATCGAAGGAGCAGAGCAGGGTTACGAAAGTGCCCAAGTCCTCGGGTCCTTTGCCCTCGGAATTGTTGGTTGTGTCGTATTCGTATTCTCGCAAGTTCGAGGACGGCACCCAATGATTCAGCTGAGTCTCTTCAGCTCGTCTGCCTCAGTACTAGGGCTAAGTGTTGCCTTTGTGAATATGGCCGCCTTCTGCGGGGTCGTCTGCCTTCAAAGCCTCTACTTCCAGCAGTACCGAGCCCTCGACCCCCTGACCACGGGGTTGCTTTTCCTTCCCATGAGCTTGCTTGTCGTCCTCCTCAATCCGTTGGTTGCGCTTGCCATGGAACGATTCGGCAAACTGCAAACCGTAGTTGGCGGTCAAGTCAGCGTAGCCACCGGACTTGTGGCCCTCAGCCTGCTACCGCAAGACGCACCAGTCGTCATCGTGGCGCTTGTGATGGTTCCCATTGGTGTTGGTGGGTCGTTTACTGTTCCACCGCTTACCACCCTCATTGTGGACCGCGTTCCAGCCCAACGCGCGGGAACCGCCGGAGGAGTCCTCAATTCAGCACGGCAGCTGGGCGGCGCCCTGGGCGTCGCGACTTTTGGTGCCGTGCTCACCCTGCAGACGGATTTTTTGACTGGACTGCTCCTCAACTTCCGAGTCGCCGCAGCCCTCGTGCTCATCGCTGCTGTCTTGCTATTGCTGATGGGCAACTCCTCGGAGCGACGAGCCATCTGAGCCAGGCAATGTGCTGCACGAGCGAGTAAACCTAAGGTCCAGATCCAACGAACGGAGACTCCCATCAGGCTAGGCGCGTCTAACTTCACCGATATTTGTTGATAGCGGATTACAAGCCGGGAAAGTGGCTGGTCGAATCTTCGTTGTGCCATATGTATGGAGTTAGGTCCTGGCGGCGAACTGGACCTTACACGGTACTGGGCGGTGGCCACAGAAGTCGCCCAGTGGTCCCTGAATCGACGTCAACGAGCAGTGGCCGAGCCTGCCTAGGTTGAACTTAGCAATCATTGCCTACCTCTCGGCTGTAGCAAAAAGGAGCGGCATCCCGCTGCGGCCAAGGGCGACATATGCACGCCCTACCGGCAAAGCGATCGTCTTGGACATGCTCAACCGACGATGGCGTGAACTGCGATGTGCCGGAGGCACCGCTAGGGGAGCGGTCGTCTATGTCCGGCGCGCGCCCCATTCAGTCGTGTCACGGCGACAGCACGGATGCGACTACCAATCCTGAAGGCACTCGATCGAACGTAGCGACTGAACCCTCACGTCGAGGGTGAACCTCGAGGGTGCGTTTGCGAATCGGCGTCATGTGGCTATGGGCACTCACGTGCATGAGCAGATATGGGCCCAAGGAGGGAAGACCACATGGATGCAGTTGGTCGCAATAAAGAAGATTTAAGTGTGGACAATGTACACACCTTCTTTGGCCTGACAAAGCATCGGCATGGCCGGCTTCCTCGCCCAAAGAACGAGCCGAAACCAACGCCTTAGACGCAGGATCTCGAAGTCATGTTGCGCGCACTCCCTCTACCCATGAAGAGGTGTAGGCCAACCGCGACCTACCGAACGGACCAAGAAAGGAACCTATAGCCCCAGTTCAGAGCAAGCGGAGGGCCAGCCAGCCACGACCCTGAACCCGCTCCCCCACAACCAAACAGGCGACCCGCGGCGCCAGGCACACCCCGCGGCCAGTGTCAGAGGGACCTGACTACCTAATTTGTACACACGTTAAAGCAAAAACCCCCTCTGACGAGGGGGTATGCCGTGCCCGAGGTGGGACTCGAACCGGACTCCGGCCCTTGCAAATACTGGGAACTCCCGGGAACATGCCGGGTCCGGGCCAGTTCGCCACCAGTACGACCCGATCCGAAGCCCGAAGTGTGCACATTGTGCACACCCCCAAAGGCCGTGGCCACGTCCGGTTCTGGGCCGGAACCGGGAGCAAAACATCCGCAGAACTGATGACGAGAACTGTTCCCGCGATCAGTCGACGACTCTGGGGCACCGCGACGCGGCTGCGGCCGTAGTGGCAAAGCCAAGGGACAGTGCGCCCGGCCATGCTCCAGCCTGACTTTCCACGCCACCGTGCCGTCAGCTACTTGTGCTTCTTGTTCACCTTGATCGGCGAGGCGTGCGAGTCGTAAGAGTTCACCGTTCCGTGTAGCTTCATGCAATCGAGCAGAACACGATCCGCCGCGGTGTTTGGGATCCTCGGCTTGTCATGCCCGACCGAAGTCAGCTTAGGGTAGTCGCCGCCGAGCGACTGCAGGATCATGAACAGCCGTTCCCGTGCGATCGAGACAAGATGCGGCTCGAGTAGGAGCACGATGTACTGTGCGGGGACGGAACCGAGCGCCATCTTGTAGACGACATCTTCGGAAACGTGACGCTTGTTCTGCGTAGCGAATCGCGCAAGCTGACTCAGCCCGCTCGCCCCGAGCCCCTCGGCGAACTCGTCAGCACGCTCAACGATCATCGCCTTGATCGCGGTGTCGACCTTCTCGCTCTGAAAAAGCGCAGCGAGATCGCTCTGTACATGAGCCGGTGTCGCAAAGTCCTTGAACTTTTTCGACTCGTGGATAAACGCCTCGCGCGTTGGCCAGTCCGTTCCGGCGAGGCGCTCATATGAAGTCGCGTCGTCAGCGATTAGGTCATGGCTCCGGAGAAGGGCGAAGAGCTCACCGGTTTCGGCAGGAATGTCATCGACGTCGAGGTAGTCCTCGAGGTCCAGGCTGACAACGAGTCGGGCACGGAGCCCAGCGGAGGGAAGCACCGCCTTCGCTGTCAGGATGGTCTTGGCAAGTGCTTCTTTCGCGACCTCTTCCGCGGCATCGATTCCAGAGACTGACCCGGCTGAGGTGAGCAACTTGGCCAGCTTCGTGTCGAGGGCACCCACGGATTCGATGTAGCGGGTTGTGTTCTCGAAGGTGGCCGGGAACCGCTCATGCTCCGCGAGGATTTCCCAGGCATCCGTCGAGACCTTCCCGAGATCATCGATGATACAAGCCTCCGCAGAGCCTCCAACCACTTCGCCGAGGTGGGCGCCGCCGGCGCGGGCGAGCACGTCCTCGATGACGCCAACGAACCGGTCGGCGGCGGCAACGGTCGGGACTGCCTCATCAATTGCCGACAGGTACGCCTCAAGGTTGTCAACACAGTATCCGTAGATGGTCTGGTCCGCAGCGCCAATGGAGTCAAGTGCGAGGCCCTCGTCAACACCAACCGCGGCCTGAAGATTCTCGCGCACAATCTCATAAAGGCTGCGTTCGATGAACTGACGTTGGACGTTCATGGCCAGCGGAGAGAGCAAGGGCAGCTTGATTCCTGCGGCATCGAACAGTACCGCGATACGTGCCGCCTGGAAACGGCTCGTCTCCACCGCAGCCATCGCCGGGATGTCCGCGTAGTTTTCACGCAGGAACACCGCCACGTTCTCATCTGTGAGGTACTTCGTCCCCGCGGCAAGGTTCTCCAAGGCAGCGTCAGCGAGATCGAGCAGTGACGCATCGTCCAGTTCTGCCTCGTTGACGAGGTACTTCAGCACTCGCGGCGACATGGCGGTCAAGCGTTCAACCAACGACCTGCGCTGACTCCCAGAGCTGAGAAACGCCTGGAGGAACTTCATCTGGCTCTCACCGAAGCTGATGAAGGAGCGAATCATGACGTCGGCAGCCTCGACATCGGAGTCAAGCAGGTGATCGAGGATCGCGATGTTGTAGAGCGCAGACTCCTTGAGCACCTGTTTGCCTCGTTCGCGAACGACCATGTCGACATCGGCTGGAGTTAGCTCGAAGTGTTCGTCCATCGAGTCTCGCTCGACATGATGAATGATGAAGTTCGTCGCCGCCGTGCTCACCCGATCGCCGTGGAATGTCGAGGTGTACTGAGTGAAGTTGCGGTTGATAAATCCAGCGCGGACGAGCTGGAAAGCAAGACCCGGCGTGAGCAGGTCGCGGGCAATCGCATTGAGTGACTGCGCTTCATTTTCGTGCTCCACGTGGAACTCGGGACGCTGGATCAGCGCACCCATGTCCGCGCCGCGCAGGAACTTGATCGCCTCTGACTTCTCAGCGATCTCCTCGTTCATCGCGGTGCGATCTGCTTCGTTCCAATTCTCCATGTCGAGAGGGTCCCTGAGCGCGGCAGCGAGACTCGATCGAGAGAACGATAGCGGGTGGCCGGACGTCATCTGCAGACGCAACACCGGGTCACCATCCGCGGAAACGAATTCTGTCCAGAACTCCGCACTCCTGAGGTCGGCGTCGGACTTCGAAGTGCCATCGCCCGAATACGTCACAGCGTTCTGTCGCTGACTCCCAAGGACCGACGCCGAAAGTGCTGTTCGCTGCATGTGCGCAAGAAGCAAGTCGCCTAGACGAGCACTGCGAGTGTCTGCGCTATTGAGACGCACGAGGGCTTGGAGGTTCACACGTCGTTCTCGTTCGATCCGTTGGATATTCTCGGCGACAAGCTTGCGCTGCACATCATAGAGGGCGTCGAGCTTGCTCTTTCCGATCCGGATCCCTTCGAAGTCGGTGAGGTGGGTGCTCTTGTAGAGCATCATCGCGAAGAGGTCCGTCTGGCTCAGGTCGAGTTGCGCGCCATCTCCCGAGAAGATCCGGTCACGGAACACGATGAACTCATTGCGAACATTCTTGAGAAGCCGCATGTCGGGCACGTACTGTGCCGCCAGATCGAGCAGTTCTGGCTTAACTGTGTGGTCTAATTTGCCCAGGAGCTGCGACACCAGGTTTCGTGCGCTTCGGTGGGTAATGAACGGCACGACGGGAATGACGAGGTCGAAGAACTTGGTGCGGTTCGCCCGAATCGTCTCGGCTTGGGCGGGATCATCAGCCTCGATGATGCTCTGATCGAGCTTGCGGCCTTGGTCCTCGAGGCCGATGCGGTCAAAGATACTGTCCTTGATCGCGTAAATGAAGCGGATCTTCTTCTTGATCTGAGGAGCACCGTTAAGGAGGGTGTTCAGCGATCGGAGGGTCTCGAAGATGTGGGAGTTGTTGAAGCGATCGATGTCCTCGAAGATCACGATATCTTGCTTCTTTGAGACTTCGAAGAAGTGGACAATCTCATCAAGGTACTGGTCGAAGTAGGACACCGACTTATCGTCGAGCGTGACCGTCGCGGAACCTGCAGTGAATTGCTTAATATGAATCCGCCCGTAGAAGAGGCGGCGGACACCCAACGCTGCCAATACGGCAAGCAGCAAAATAATCAGGTGGATCCAGAGACCGAGGTCGATGAGAGGCTTGAACACCGTCGCAATCTGAGCCGACCAAGTCGTGAGCAGGAACACTACCGCGCCGGCGAACCCAACCAGTCCAGCAACTGCCAACTCGCGCTTCCAGCTAATGCGCTCGATCCGCTCAAAGCGTGATCCCGGCGTCTTTCCCGGCTCCACGCGGTAGAGAAGTTGCTTAACGATCTCCTGCTGAATCCGGTTGGTCGGGGTGGTTGCCTGCTTGGGCACCGAAACGTCAAGATCGGATGCCTCAACGGGAGCGAGCGTCGAGAGCGACAACTCAACGACCCGGCCATCTTGCCGTCGAGCTACTTCTCGTAGAATGCTGCTCTTGCCGACGCCATAATTTCCCGAGAGGGCGATATTGAGGACCAGTTCATCATCCAGCGCCGCCTCGATCGCATCGACGTATCCGCCGTGCTCGTCGGGCAGGTACTCGGGCGTGAGCGGCACAAGCCCCCAGGCGTTCTCACGCTCGGACTCCTGCACGAGATCGCTCACGGTCGGCCCTCGCGCTCATCTATGGTATCCACGGTCGGCAACCCCATGGCGCAGGTCGGGAGCTCCGAACCACCGGTGGGGTCGTCGCCCTCAATCTTTGATGCCGACAAGCTGTAGGCCTGCACAAAGTTGGTGGCGGACTGCACGATCATGCCGCCTGAGCCACAGGCCGGGTCGTAGACGCGACCCTTGTACGGTTCAAGCATCTCGACCAGCTGTTCAGAACCGACCCCATCCAGATTGCCGAGCCAGTCCTGCATGCCGGCGTCACTCCCCTGCCAACCGCTACTCCAGCGGCTAGGCTCAGCCTCGGTCATTCCCATTTCCTGTAGGAAGCGGAGCTCGTCTTTGCTCGGCTGGTCACTCACGGTTGTCCCCCTTAGACATTGATGCACCGATCCTAACCGCCAGCCTGCGTGCGGCCGGTCAAGTGGCGGAGGGATCCGGATATGCTGCTGCACTGGCCAGATCAACGTAGCGACGCGATCAGCGCCTCGATCCACAGCATGCCCCGACCAATTCGGTAAGGTGCATACGGCTATCCAGCCAACCACCGTAGGGGACGCATGAAGAAGATTGTCGGGACCGTATCGCTTGCCGCACTGGCTATCCTGCCCGCGGCTGGTTGCTCTGGCGCCCCGAACGCTGAGGCCCCGGCAAGCACGATCGCTGCCGCCGGTGTCTAGTATGCCCGCTGGGCGCTCGCTGCCGCCCCGGCCTGTGCTGGGGCAGCGCGCGCAAGAAACTCCTTGATGATAATTCGGAAGGGCGGTGATTTCAGCCAACTTCAGCCGCGTCGGTTCGGCCCATTGCGACAATGTGTACTTCTACTGGAGTCTGTCAGTCACGGGTCAGACTGGCAGCGGGACGTGTTGATGTGGGACGAGTTGCTAGCTTGAGCTCTTCGGCAGGTTCTGCGCTGATGTGATGTTCAGGAAGTGCCCGGATCTTTTGAACTGCCAGATGGAAAAAGTGAAGAGCCCCGGGAAGAGTGCGGTCAGGACGGGCCAGATCCACGAAATGCCCTCGACGCCTTGGCGGACGTTGAGCAGCAACTGCGCTGCGCACATGAGTATGTATCCAGGCGCCAGCAGAAGCTGCAGGGCAAAAGCCTGTCTGGTCTGTGCAGCGATTCCTCGAACGGCGGGCAGGTGCTCAGGACTAGGGGGACCTTTCCCGAATATCTGATCACTCACGTTCTTGCGTTCAGGCTTTTCCAACCAAATCGCTGCACTTTGTCGCTGGGAACGCACCAGCGGGTTTACTCTTTTCCTGGCATAGACGAACCCACCTATGAAAGCTCCCAGCGACGCGGCGGAAACGCCAACTCCAAGAGGTCCAATCCAATCGTCGAAGTCGATTTGAAGTGCAATGGCAGACACGATGAAGCCAAGGCCGATCAGGAGCAAGGTTCCTACGGGGAACAAGACCAGGTAGGAGGTCCTCAATGCTCTCGCCATGGCGAGTGTCTGAATAACGGTGGATTTGTGGTTGGCCTGACACGCCGGGCGTTGCCTGGCGGGGAGGACTGATCATGAGCGGAACCATGGATCCCATGGCGACTGATGTGGATCAGCAAGAGTTAGCGCAGCAACTCCTGGCCCAGGCCCGGGAGCAGGGCATCGAGCTCGTCGGTCCGGATGGGCTGTGAACCGGCTGACGAAAAACGTTCTGGAGACCGCGCTGGAAGCGGAGATGGACGAGCACCTCGGATAAGGGAAACACGACGTGTCCGGGCGCGGGAGCGGGATTTCCCGCAACGGTACCCGTACCAAGACCGTGCTGACCGAGATCGGGCCAGTGGAGATCGATGTGCCGCGGGACACCGGTTCGACGTTCGATCCGCAGATCGTGCGCAAACGGCAGCGCCGGCTAACGGGCGTGGATGAGATCGTGCTGTCTTTGAGCGCGGATTGCGGAGGTAACGAAGCGATGAGGCATCAGCGACGAATGCGCTCCGGACCCAGTTGATCGCGGCTCGGCGAGGAAGAGGTCTCGGCCCCCATCGAGGCAGAGGCCTGGCCGTCGTGCTGAGCGGCGGCCAGGGATTCGGGGGCGGATTCGCGGAACCCGCAGCACGTCGTGGCGCTTGTACTCTTCCAGGAACGCGTTCGCACATCTAATTAGGTTCCTTTTATTCGCAGCTCTAAGGGCTACTCTCAATCGCATAAGGGGGTTGCTATGTACTCAAATAGCACCCTATTTATATTCACCCTGAAAATGACGAAGCAGCACCGCTACGTTCATGCTTTGACGAGTCCGTCAGGAATCGTCCACCCCTACCCACTTTAGCGATCCAAGGGAGCATCGTTATGAAAGAAGCAAAGACCCGCGCTAACCGCGCATTGATTGGATGCATCCTTCTAGTCTCAATGAACTTCGGCACCTTCATCGTGCTCTCGAACTATATCGGCGGGCTATCGGTGCAGTTCAGCGCAACGGTGGGCCAGATTATCTTGCTGTTTTCTATCTCATCGATTGGCAGCCTGATCGCGAACCTCAGCCTGGCGCCCATGTTCCGCCACATGAGAATCCGCTCGATTCTCATGATCGGGATCTCCTGCTATGCGGCTTTCTTCCTCCTCATGGCTTTCTCCACATCGCTTCCGCTGCTCTATGTCGCCGCCCTCCTCTTTGGGATGGGTGTTGCTGGGTGCGGATTCGTCGTAGCCCAGGCCGTCATCATGTGGTGGTTCGTTCGCGGTGTTGGGAAAAAGATCAGCTATCCCTCAATCGCATACCCGCTAGTTTCCCTTGCTCTCTCTCCGGCGATTGCCTGGGGTATTCAGTCGATCGGTTTCACTCCGACGCTCTTGATGCATGGGCTCCTTTGCGTTGTGGTGATGCTCTTTGCTGCTCTAGCGCTCATCCCTGAGCGACCCGAATTCTACGGACTAACCGCGTATGATCCCGCACCAGGAACGAGGCTTGATGCCTCCTCCGCCGAAGTTCGGGAGGCGATCCACGCGGCATCTGAAGCGGGACCGGAAGCACTTTCTAACTCTGGGATCCACATGCCATCAGTGGCAGCTCCGGCCGGCCTCACTCTCAAGCAAGCATTGAGGACGCCTTCGTACTGGTTGGTGAGCGTCGCCGTATTCTTGATCGTCGGTGTGGCCACGGCATTCGGTGGACAGGCGGTCGTAATTTTCGAGACCGCCGGCGGCGTTACAGCCATCGCTGCCGCCCTCATCCTTTCTGTGAAGAACTTCGCTGCGATGATCTGGAACTTCGCGTACGGTGCTCTGGCTGATCGTGTCGGCGGTCTTCCCGCCGGTCTTGTCTTCGGCCTAGGCGTGATGGTCTTCAGCTCAATTGCGGTCTACGTGTCCGGAACGGGGGGAGCAATCTTCATCGCTGCAAGCCTCGCGATCACGCAGTTCGGCGGAATGTACGCTGCCATGATTCTCCCTCGGATGTTTGGGCTGAAAGAGTTCGGTAGCATTCTTGCTTCAATCAATGTGAGCGCAGCACTTGGTGGCGCCGTCGTCGGAGCTATCGGTGGTTTTATCTACGATGCCACGCTCAGTTACACGATGTTCTTCATCTTTTTCGCAGCAGCTGCAGCAGCCATGGTGGTCCTCCAAGTCGTGGCTACACACCCGCGAGCCCTGAAGCGACTTGAGGAGACAGCTGCCGAGGAGCCAATCGACGAGCGAATCGCGGCCTGACTTCTTGTGGAGAATGGCCATGTGGTCGCAGAGCAAAACTGAAGATCTCCAGGATCGGCCGGATCGATTCGTTGCTCACTTTGAGACCCCCACGAAGGTCGTAAGTATCTGCCTGGACTGAGCCTCGGGCTGAACTCCGCTTCATCCGAAATATCAGGCATTTGCGCACGTTGGCCCGTCCGATGGCGAACGCTGCGGGGTGGTCGCGGTTTCTTACGCCTCGTCGCTCGCGCCGTTGCGATGCTTCAACACGAGCACCTGCCGGGGCAGGCGCTCGTGTTGAAGCACTGGTTTACGCGGCTTTGATACCCGAACGCACGAAAACATTGCTGCTCTGCAAGCCGAAGTTCACGGCGGGCACGTGCAGATAGGACAGACTCCTTCATAGGAGGAGCGATGATCATGCGGCCTCTTCGCCGACCTCCTGCGTCTCACACCAGTTACAACCGCATGGACGAAAGCGGAGTCGGGGAGCTCACAGTTGATTCCCCAGGAATTTCAACCGAGTGGCCGCCCGAGACACCCAACCTCAGAACATACAGGCTTACACGTGCAAAAGGGCCGGATCCTGACCGAACTGGTCGAGCTGGTGGGGTTGGGCTTCGGTGACCTGACCATCGCGTCAGCCATGATCGACCGGATCGTCCACCACGCGACGTGATCAGCCTCAAAGGCAACAGCTACCGGCTTAAGAAACACCAATCCGACGCCAGTCCGGCACAATAGAACCACAACCCCGTGGCCCCGTTTTCAATTGGCACTAAGGGCCCTATTTTCGGTTGGCGCTAACACCTGGGCGCGAGCTCCTCGGCTACCGAGGTTACGACAGGGCGAGCTCAGCTGGGGCGGTCCAGCTCCCCAGATCTCGCTCGAACGGCTCCAGAGCTGCGAGCAGCCTGTGAAGACCTCACGATGTTGCACCCAACGTTTGTAATGGCCGTGGGCGGGATAACAGCAGGCAAGGCGGGAGAGTGTCTCGCGAAAGAAGTTGAACAGAGCCGGCCCCGTCCTGTCGGGCATGGTTCCGGTCCGCTGTTCAAGATTGAACCGAGTGCTCGTGCTCGGTTGTTGCGGGTTCTGACGGACGGTCGAAACGCCCGACCCACCCGTAACCGCTCGTAACCCCTTCTGCTGAGCCAGTGATCCGGGAAATCCGTATGGTGTCGCGATGGCTTGGCTCAAGCCAGGGCAGAGGACCCGATGTCGTATGGTGAGTCCTCCAACTCCCGGCACGCAATGGCTGGTCCGGAAACCACTGACCTGAAACCCATAAGCGAGGGCGAGGATCATTAAGGCGGATCAGGCCGTGGCAACCTCCTCGCGATAGCGACCCGAGTGCTGCCCCTGTTCCCAATAGTCCTACGAATAACTGACGGCCACCCTTCCGCCGGTCAACAACATATCCAGTGTAGGAATGGCAAGGTCGCTGGCCCCGATACTGAGGGGTGCAGCACGATGAATCCCGGCAGAACCGGGTTGCGGCGCCTGAGGTGGCCAGCTGCAGCAATTCGTCCTCCCACAAGGACTGGCACCCTCCGAACGATCGCAAGAGGAGTTACTCCGGCGTCCTTCCATCAACGCATCACTTCACGACGCATTGTTGGCCGGTGGAGCTGAATTCTACATAACGGCGGCAAGCCCCCTCGGCCGACCGCCAGCAGTCGGGATATGTGACCGACGGCGTGTCAGCGGAACTCGTAGCGGAACGGCCTTGTCACTGGAAATACGCGAAGAAGGACCCGCACCGCCGAGCGGTACGGGTCCTTCCTGGGCTTGGTGACGCCGACCTCATGCTATTTGAAGGAGAAGGAAGAGTTCACTCGGATGAGTTAGGTGGCAAAAGGGGCTTCGAGGTCGTCGAGGAGATTGGGCGGCTCGGCACCGTCCGGGAGGTAGTATGACTCCTCCATGTAGTGGATAAACCTCCACTGGCCATCGCGTTCAAGCTGGAGCACCGCAGTGACACGGGCAGCGGCGACTCGCGGCTCGTCGGACTCGATGCTGCGAATACGCCATTTCACGACGAAGATCGCGAGCATCGTGTCCGGTGCAATCTCACGAATCCAGGATCTGGGGATGGAGACGGAAGCGTCGACGATCCTGGAACGTGTGCGCGCCAGGTGACCGGCGATGGCAGTCCACCCTGAGAGGATGTCGTCCAGTTCCGGGGCCATGTAGGTGACATCCGCAGAGTGCGCCCACAGACCGGCCAGCGCGTCCCATTGCAGCGCTTCCCAGAATTGCTCGAACCGCTGGAGCACGGTCTGGACGTCGGTTTTTTGGGTGGTAAGAGGCATGTTGGAATCTCCCGGCATCAGTAAGATGAAGTCATTGTCGCTAAGCGAGCTTCGGCGCCGGACGCCTTCAGCTGCTGCTCAATACCTGCAGAAACGAGTCGGTCGCCGTTTGCGAGGGTGAGCATGGTGAATCCGAGTTCCCGGAAAATGTGGGCGAGCGTTGCGTCCCCTGCATGGAGGGCCGCAATTTTCCTCGTTCGCTGTGCGGCATCGGCGATGGCTGTGAGTGCGGCGCGCATTGGCTCGGACGGTGGAAACTGGTTTGGCCCGTGTCCAAGAGCGATACCGAGGTCAGCTGGTCCTACATAACAGCCGTCGATGCCGTCGACGCTGAGGATGGCTTCGACGTTGTGTAGCCCACTTTCGGTCTCGATCATGACGAGGATGGTGACTCTCGAGTCGAGCTCGGAGACGTCACGGTTGAGCCATGTGGACACGGGCCCGTAGCTCCGGTCTCCCCGAGGCGGGTATTGGGCTGCGCGAGTAATCATCTGTGCCTGCTCCACGGAGTTGACCATTGGGACGATGACGCCGTCCGCGCCTAGGTCGAGGGCGTATCCGATTTTCTGCGCGCTTGAGTCGGCCACACGAACGTAGCGGGGGACGCTGCTGGGTACTTCGAGCATTCGGCGCAGGGTGTGGTCCTCGATGCCGTGTTGGCAGTCGATGCCGACGAAGTCTGCTGTGCTGCGTTCGATGGCCCTTAGTACCCCGATGTCGTCATTGGCGATCCAAAAGCCGGTGGCCGTCCCGGGCGGGATGTCAGTGGACATGATCGGCTTCTGCGCTGCGATCCGGAGCAGCCATGGCTGCGGTAGATGCTGTCTTGTGGTGCTGCAGTACGAGAGCTGCAATCCCCGTGAGAACGAGCAGGATGAGGCCTGCTCCGGCGAGGACCGTGAAACCGGTGACGTACGCCCCTGGTGCAGCCAGTGTTTTGGTCCCAAGGGTGACAGTCTGAGAAGCAAGGATTGCTGAGAACATGAGAGGCCCGGCGGCGAGCCCGACGGACTTCATCACCTGGTTGACGTTGCCGGCTTCGCTTGTGCGCTCGACCGGCACACCGGTCATCAGCAGGATCGGGATTGCGGCATAGAGGAATCCTGATCCGATGATCGCGATCCCGCCTCCGACGGTCAACAGGAGGGGTGAGACCACGGGCGACAGCAGCAGAATCAGCGCTCCTGCCAGGACGAAGACGCTTCCTGTGCCGAGCGCCGTAGGGATGCCGAACCTTCGGGTGAGAATTGAGGACAGTGGGCTGGCAATGGCACCGCCGAGAATGCTGGCGACACCCATGACGGCGCCCGCTGCGGCGGCACCGAGACCCAGACCGAGTCCAGCGGACGGCGGTGACTGCAGGGCGACCGCGAGAACAAGCCAGAACGCCAATACGCCGAAAGCCATCACCAGCATCATGGCGTGGGCAACCGCTACCCGGCCGTCCTTGAACGTACGGAAGTCCACTGCCGGGTGCGGGCTTCGAAGCGAGAGAACGACAAATGCGGTGAGGGCAATCGCACCAGCGGTGATAAGTGCGATGACTATTGCCCCGTTGGTCTTACCGATGAGGGTTATACCGAGAAGTATGGCAGCGACGGCGGCGGCAAAGATCAATCCGCTTCCAAGGTCTACGTCGCGGAGCTTGCCTGTGACAGGGCTGGCGGGGAGCAGAATCCATACCAGGATCACGGTAAGTGCGGCGAGGCCTGCGCTGAACGCGAAGATAGCTCGCCACCCGACCCCGTCTATGAGGAGGCCGGCAACGAACTGGCCTATGGGGCCGCCGATGAGGGCCGTTCCCGAGAGCAACGACAGCACCATGGCCAGGTTGCGGTCGCCGAGCCGCTCGCGGGCAATGCCGAACGCGAGCCCGAGGATCGCCCCGGTGGTTCCTTGGATCGCCCGGCCTAGGATAATGCCAGGAAGAGTGGGCCAGAGAAAAGCAACCATTGATCCGGCAGTGCCCAGAAGCAAAGCGGCGATCAGCACACGCTTTCGCCCTAGGACGTCTCCGAGCCTGCCTGCGGTTGCAGCGGTGGCCGCAGCGACCAGAGCGTATCCGGTTATCGACCATCCAACAGTGACGGGATCACCGAAGTCGGCATAGAGGTGCGGCAGGGCAAGCTGAATCATGTTCTGCTCGAACGCGTGATTCATCTCCGCCAGCATCAAAAGACCGATCAGCACGGGAGAGCTGACTTGTGTCCACGAGCGGGTTTCACTCATTCCTTGACTCCTTTGTCTGGGCAACGATGGAGACATGAGCTGGTGCCCACGTCAGGGAAGCGGCCTGTGAAAGGTGAAGAACCGAGTTGTGGTCCTTCACCTTTCACAGGGATCATTCAGAGGTCGAGAACGAGCCGACCCGATGCGCATCGGGATACGCAAATAGCCATGGTGCGGTCTTCATCGTGCTGCTCGGGAGACTTAGCCGAATCCAGGTGCACCGGCGTGCCACGGACTACGCGCGTCTCGCAAGTGCCGCACATGCCTTCCTCACATGAGGTAAAGACCAGAACGCCCGCCTCGCGGGCGACCTCGACGATCGTCTGGTCTTCCGGAACGTTGAGCACAAGCCCGCTTTCGACCAGCTCAATCTCGAAAGTCCCTGTCGGCCGGCTGTCGCTGACGTCGCGGGCAACGAAGCGTTCCAGATGCAGGTCCCGGGCTGACTTGCCCACTGCATCGAAGGCTCCCCCGACGGCATTCAACAGCGGCTCGGGTCCGCAGGTATAGACGAGTGCGTCGCCGCTCTCCGCTATGACGTCCTTGAGCGGGATGAATCCTCTCTCGTCCTCGGGATAGATATTGACTTTCTCTCCGTAGGCCAGCAGCTCCTCGAGGAACGCCATTGTTGAGCGGGTACGGCCCCCGTACCAGAGCGACCAGTTGGCACCGTTCGCGTCGGCGGCGCGGATCATCGGCAGGAGAGGCGTGATGCCAATGCCGCCGGCCACGAACACATAAGTTTCCGCGTCACGGAACGTGAAGTTGTTCCTGGGCCCGCGGATGCGTATCTCTGCACCTGCCGACAGTGTGTCATGAACCTCCAAGGAGCCTCCGCGGCTGTGCGGATCGAGCAGGACGCCGAACCGGTAGAGGCTGCGGTCACCGGGGTCGCCGGCGAGCGAGTACTGTCGCACTAATCCGGACCCAAGAATGAAGTCGACGTGGGCGCCGGGAGTCCACTCGGGAAGCAGCGAGCCGTCCGTTGCAGATAACCTGATTTCGGCGACGCCGTCGGCGGCAGCCTGTTTCATGGTGATCGTGGCATCGATCTCGGTTTCGACTGACGTTGCCGGGTTAGTAGTTGAAATACTCATGGCTGGCTTCCGGTGGTTGTCTGAGCGCCGATGGCGTTCAGGGCTGCCGTGTTCCCGAGCGCACGGAGCCGCGGCTCGTATAGATCGGCGGCGTTCCGCGACAGGATTCGTTCCCGGCCCTCGCTGGAGAGTCCGCTGGGTAGATCTGTCGGATTCATTGAGGACCAATGCGGGTAGTTGCTGCCGTAAATCAGGAGCTCTTCAGCCCGGCTGACTTCCAGCCATGCCTTCTCTGATGCCTGGTCTGTCGGGGCTTCGAAACGGCTGGTCCGGAAGCGGAAATGGTCCAGGTGCTCGGACGGTGTGTCAGTGACCCACGGGGTTTCATGCCGGGAGATCCCCCAGTCCCCGTCCATCCGCCAAAGGAACGGCATAAGCAGGTCGAACGCACCGTCACCGAAGACGACGCGGAGGTCAGGGAGGCGGTCAACGACTCCTTCCAGGATGAAGCTGGCCAGGTGGTACAGGCCTGAGATGTTCTCCTGGGAGGCGTACTCGATGTGCTTGGTGGGATACCCCGCCATGGTCGGCTTGTAATTCGCCGCCGCACCGCCGTCAGCATGGATGACGACGGGAAGCTTCAGCTCCGCAGCAGCCCGCCAGATCGGAAAGTAGTTACGGTGGCCGTAGGGGCGCCACGCGTCCAGGGGGACCCCGACCTGCACCATACGGGGGTGGTCAGCCCACTTCTCGATTTCGGCGATCGCTTTATCCGGGTCTGTCGGGTTAACACGGATGGTGCCAAGGAAACGGTCACCGGCCTCGGGCTCGTCCAGCCAGGTTTTCGCAAGCCACTGATTGGTGGCGCTGCACAGTTCGGTGGCCATGTCGATGTCTGGCTGCGGGCCACGTGTGAGCGGCGATAGCACGCCGACACGGGCGTTGTCCCGGTCCAGCTTCGCCAGAATCTTGGAAAGACTCGACCCGGGAAGCGCTGACGCGTCGTCTTCCGGACGTGCCTCTTCAAGGTATTCCCCATAGGGCGCAATACCAGTGGGCGCGGTGTACATCTGACGGAGGACACCGGGCATGTGCCGCTTACTTGCCCAGGGCTCAGACATCCACAGGTGCGGCTCGACCTCGGAGCGCCAAAAGGGTGTCACGCAGGTGTCGATGATGGGTGCGTTCTCGGACATTATTTATGCAACTCCAAGCAGGATCACGTAGCCGTCCTCGACGACCACTTCGTAGCTTCGGACCTTTACTTTCGCGGCGGCGGCCTGGCCGGATTCGAGTTCAAACTCCCATCCGTGCCATGGGCACTTGATGAACTCGTTCTCGCGCGAGAATTTCGAGGAGTAGGGCTCCTCCCCTGCCGTTGTTTCACCGGTGAGCTGCCCGACACACATGGGTCCGCCCCGATGAGGGCAGTAATTGGCGATTGCCGAAAGCTTGCCGTCGATGTTGTAGACACCGACGCCGAACTTGCCGGCTGGCACGACGACCATTGACCCGGGCGGGAAGTCATCGACCTTGGCGACGACAGTGCGTGAGCCGACTGTTACAGAGTTATTTGATGACATCAGTCCGACCCCACAAACTCGTGCATGACCTGGAGCGTGTTCACCTGGGAGATCACGTGTCCCGAATTGTCGACCTTGTTGGTGTTCACGCCATGGCTGTAGCGCGTCATGGGGTCTGCGGTGATGTCGAGTTCGTCGACGGGTCGGAACTCCGGAAGGTTGTACAGTTCACGGGCATTCTCGAAGAGCACCTTGTCCCGCCAGCTAGCCGGGAGGCGTCCGGCGATAAAGCGCGGGTCGTCGTAGTCCCAGTGGGGGTAGTCGCTCGAGAACATCAGCATGTCCTGGAGTCCGCCGGCTTCGATCAGCTTGATCACATCCCGGGGGTTCTTGGGCTCTTCGAACGGCTGGGTGGTGATCCGAATCTGTTGCCGGATGGAGTCGCTGGGGCGTCGCTTGACGTTGGGAACCTCGGCGCCGAGCTCCTGCCAGTAGCGATCGAACCGCCACATCGCCGGTGTGAGCCAACTAAAGCCGCCCTCGACGAAGACCACACGCAGGTCGGGAAGCTCATCGAAGACACCGTCGAAGATGAGGCTGGCGAGGTGGTTGACGTAATAGTGCGACCACGAACCCATGACTTCAATGTGGTACGAGCTGTAACCGACGGGGGTCATCGACTGCATCGAGCCTTCACGCGTGATGTGCATCGCGATGGGAAGACCGAGGCGGGCGGCCTCCCTCAGGACCGGGCGGTACAGGGGGTGTCCGACGGGATGTACGAGTGCCTCGGGTGCGAACTGGACCTGCGGGAAGAACCCGTGCCCGACCCATTTGTTCATCTCGGCGATCGCTCCGGCCGGGTCGCCGGGTGAGATGCGGATTCCGGCGCGGTAGCGACCGTGTGAGTTGTTGGCCGACCCCAGCCAGTCGGCAGCAATGTACTCATTGATGCCGGTGCAGCGGGCAGTTTCCCACTCGGCATCCCACCACTTTGCCCGGGTCAGGGGAAGAAGCATCGCGTAGTCAGTGCTGGATTCCTGGAATACTTGTTCGGCGTAAAGCTGCTTGTCTTCACCCGGACGCATGCCGGTGACCAGCGCGTCGGTCCGTGCAGGGGTCGGGGACGCGTAGAAGAGGCGGGCATTCTCCACGTCCGCCGCTCGGTTGGTGTAGTAGCGTGACCGCCACGGCTCCGGGATGTAGTCGATCATCTCGTGCATGGGGACGTCCGGATGCGTGTCCGCGTCGATCGTGGCGACGCGCTTCAGGTCGCCGATCTTCAGGTCGCTCGTTTCTTTCGTCATTGAGGAACCTCCTTGTCCTTCAAATAGGGGCCTATTTACGGCCACTCGGGCCGTTGTAGTTGATGAATCTACGCGTGATACTGGTCATAAATAACGTCCTATTTAGGAGGTCGATGATGATCGGGACGGGTGAATTCGACAAGGCCGGCGCAGTGACTGCTGACAGGATCCAAAATTGGATCAGCAATGAGGGCTGGCCGATTGGGTTGCATTTGGGAACCGAGCCGGACTTGATGGCCCGCTTCACTGTGAGCCGGGGAGTATTGCGTGAGGCGCTGCGCATGCTTGAGCAGCGGGGCGTCGTTGAAACCAGGCGCGGGCGTGGGGGCGGGGTGGTGGTTTCCCGACCCTCAACAGATGCGGTTGTGGAAGCGGCCGTCCCTTATCTCCGGTTCCGCGGAGTTCGACCAAACCATACCTTCGAGGCGCGCCGCGCTCTCGAACTATCCATGGTGCCGCTGATCATCGACCGCATGAACAATGACAATGCCCGCACCCTTGAGCAGTTCGTGGAATGGGAAGGGACGCTCGCCAAGGCACCGGACGAATTCTTCGAACGTAAACACACAGCCTTCCGGGGATTCCACACCATCCTCGCGGCCCTCACCGGCAACCCGGCACTTGAGTTGTTCGTCCACGTCCTAGAGTCGCTCACCTTCGCCGCCTACCGACGAAACCGGAATATGGGGCAAATTCAGTTGGACGACGACACGATCTACCAGCGGCACTGTGCGGTAGCAGCGGCACTCATCGCAAAGGACGCAGAACGCGCCCTGCGCGAACTCGACGAAGCAATGGTGTTGACGCGGGACCTTTACGGGGAACCAGACCCCGTCGAACGTCTGAAGGCACGGGCGGCCAGCATCCTGCTGCCCGATAAATAGGACACCATAACGCTCGTCAGCTAGTGCCACTGTTATCCAAGCAGTCCGCACGGGCTGTTCGGCTATGGAGCCTTGGTACTTGGCTCCTCGAAATAAAATAGGAGCCTCCAACGATGACGATGGTGAGCAACCCGACAGAGTCGACGATCATGTCCGACCAGCCAAAAGAAAACGAAGCGTGGTCCAATTGGGCACAGAACTTCACTTCGAACCCGGCGTTGACCTTCTACCCTGATTCCGAGACCGGAGTGGCCGATGCCGTCCGAGTGGCACTGCGAGAGAACCTCACCTTGCGCACGGCGGGCAGCAGCCTCTCCTTCTCTCCGCTGGTAACGACGCAAGGCGTTCTGCTACACCTCGACAAGCTGTCCGGGATCACGTCAATCGACGAAGAGAAACAGCGCGTTCGGGTCAGGGCAGGTACAACGATCAAAAACCTGGCGGCGGAATTGTGGGAGCGCGGCTGGTCTCTGCGCAATCAGGGCATCATTTGGGAGCAAGCGATTGCAGGCGCCTTGAACACCTCCACACACGGAACAGGCCAGGGCCTTCGCGGATTTTCCTCGATGCTGACCTGGGTGCGTCTGGTCGACGGCCGCGGCGAGATCATCGAGATCGGTGAAGATGACCCCCGCCTCCACGCTGTGCAAACCGGCCTCGGACTCATGGGAGTGTTCCTTGAGGTCGAACTCGAGGTCGTCCCGCGCTTCTTCCTGGAGGAAAAATTTGAGTTCCCCCATTGGGATGTGGCGGCCAACTCATGGGAGCACGAGGTTGCGAATAACCGTAACCACGGCCTGATGTGGCTCAAGAGCGACACCTCCGCTGAGGAATATAGCCTGCCCTCACCAGATGGCGAAAGTATGGCGAACCGGACCGTTTACTTCCAAGCGAACGAAATTGACCCTATCCCCGAAACTGAATGGTCCGATGTGATCGGTGCCCGCCGCGGTCCCGCATACCGCGTGCTCTCAGCCTCGATCGGCACAACCACCAAGCCGTTTTACGAACTCGAGTATGCGGTCCCGTACGAGGACGTCCTCGAAGCAGCGGCCCTTGTTCAGCGCCAGAGCGAGGCCCACTCGGAGCAGAACCACCCTATGTTTATGCGGGTAATAGAAGCCGATGACTCGTGGATGTCGCCGTTTTACCAGCGGAAGTCAGCGACAATCTCGGTAGCTGGAATGCCGGGAACCGACTACTGGCCTTTCCTGCGCGCCGTGCACAACACGCTGCTGCCGTTTAAACCCCGCGCCCATTGGGGCAAGCTCCATCTCATGACCCGTGAGCATCTTCAGAGCACCTATCCCAAATTTGACGAATACGTCGCACTCCGACGTGAGCAGGATCCAAACGGCATCTTCCTCAACGACCACCTGCGGCCCCTGTTCGGCTAAATTCCCGGGGGCCGGCGCAGCGTTAGGATGCGCCGGCTCCACCTCGCCGGGGTCCCCAGGGTATCCAGGCGACGGCACTTTTGAACCCAGACGCGATATCGTGCACACCATGTTTATCGCCGCCGCAACTTGAAAGCAGATAGAAGTGAACAGAATGACCGGCAAAGGAGCTGTTGTTACCGGAGCAGGTTCGGGGCTGGGACGGGCCGCCAGTGTGGCCCTGGCCAGGGAAGGAGCAGCAGTGCTCCTCGTTGACATCGATGCAGCCGGGCTGCAGGAAACCTCAGAGCTCATCCAGGAAGCAGGCGGCAGAGCCATAGTCTTTGTCGCAGACGTCTCCGACCCCAGTCTGGTGCGGGACTACGTGAACCGGGCGCGACAGGAATTCGGAACAATCGATGCGTTCTTCAACAACGCTGGGATCATGGGACCGCAGGCATCCCTCGTCGACTACCCCGAGGACAGCTTCGATAAAGTCATGGCAATCAACGTCAGAGGGGTCTTCCTTGGTCTCAAGTACGTGCTGCCTGTCATGATGGAGCAAGGGTTCGGAGCCGTCGTCAATACCGGCTCCATGGCTTCCACAGGCGCTTTGCCTGGTAGTACAGCGTATGCGGCCGCCAAACATGCAGTAATTGGGTTGACCAAAACCGCTGCCGTTGAAACCGCCGCTACCGGCGTACGGGTCAACGCGATCCTTCCGGGCAACATCAAGACGAACATGGCCCTGGCCGGTGCGCCCGGTGAGACCGTGGGTGAAAAAGAAGCAATCCTCGGCGCCACGGTGCCTCAAGGACGGGCAGGGCTGCCCGAGGAAATCGCTGAGGCGGTGCTGTTCCTTGTGTCCATCGGGGCCAAACACATCACAGGCATACAACTCCCTGTGGACGGTGGCATTACCGCGCAGGTCTATCCCTCAGCTTCTACTTCCCACGCAGCGTCACTGACCTGAGCGCACCTGGTTCAGACGCCATCGCGCCGACGCGGCGTCCTACAGCGCACGCCAAATCCAGTCGGAGCGCTGACGGACTCGGCGACGACCGTCAACAACATCAAGGGCGCGCGAACAGGCGCACGCCTACCAACTGACAATAAAGGACTCTCATGCGAACACTCCGCCTACATGGCCCCCGGGACGCCAGGATCGAGGACGTACAGCAACCCGACCTCCGACCCGGTACGGTCCGGATAGACGTCGCTTTCGGCGGGATCTGTGGATCCGACCTGGCGCTTTACCAAGACGCACCCGTACCTCAGGATTACGCGAACCCGATCATGGGAGAAACTGGGCCTCATAGCCTCGGCCATGAGTTCGCTGGCTACGTCGTCGAGGTTGCAGACGATGTCGACTCGCACGCGATAGGGGACCTCGTCGCAGTGCAGCCAAACTTTGCCGACGGGACGTGTCCTTCCTGCGTGGCCGGTCACCCCAACATGTGCGATAACTACGCCTTTATTGGAATTCACGGCTGGGGCGGCGGCTTCAGCGAGTCGCTTGTCGTGCCGGCGGACCACGCCTTCAAGCTGCCGTCCGAATTTGCGCCCGAAGTTGCCGCTCTCATTGAGCCCCTGGCGGTCGCATGGCACGCGGTGAACACCGCTGTACTACCCGACGGCGGCACGGCCCTCGTGGTCGGCGCCGGACCCATCGGGTTGAGTCTGTTGCTGTGCCTTAAGGCCCAAGGCGCTGGACCGGTCATCGTCAGTGAACTCAGCGAGGTGCGCAAGCAGCTGGCGCTGGAGCTCGGCGCAGACCTGGTTATCGATCCGCGGGAAGAAGATGTCGCGCAAGCCGTCTTCCGGGTTACGCACGGACGCGGGGCGGACGCTTCGTTCGACGCCTCCGGAGTCGGAAAGGCGAGCCTTCAGGTCGCAGTAGACTCACTCGCACCCGCGGCTCGGGCAGTCATCGTCGCAGGCTTTCACCATGACGTGCCACTAGACGTAATGCCTTTCCTCTTCAAAGAGAAGATCCTTACCGGCTCCTTCGCGTACACCGCACAAGAATTTGAGGCCGTGCGTGACGCTATCGTCGACGGCAGGATCAAGCCAGAGAAGCTTATCAGCAGCACCATCAGCCTCTCCGAGGTCGTCGAGAAGGGCATCAAACACCTGCTTGGGGAGGGACGCTCCTCGGAGGTAAAGATTCTGGTTCAACCCTAAGCCACGAGATCGGGCGGACGCGCAACACTCGTTGTATACAACCTTGGTCTACATCGCTGAGCAGAGCCTTCATGCAATTGGCCCAAGAGGGTAACGCCTCGAGCAAGCTCCCTCCGGCTCTTTGCGGCGCGTCCTCCGGCTCACTGCACCGCTTACTAATAGTGGTACTTAACCGGCTGGCAAGCACGTAACCAGCGGCACAACATTCCCAGCCGCTCTTCGGCTCTAACCAATTGATGTGTGCCGCCGCAGGATATTCCGCCCGTTGAGCCATCAAGCCCTCTTAGTAGACACGACCAGCACAGCCAAGGACCCATATGAGTTCACCAACAGGACATCTAACCGCGTGGACGGCCAACGTCGACCACCGGGATCTCATGTCAGGAACAACGCACACACTCTGCCTTCACGACTGGTCCGACCTCCGGGGAGCAACCGTGGAAGTGCGCCGGAATGGAGCATACTTCAGAACTGGTCGCGTGGAAGAGGCAACTTCCGCGCTGCTATGGCTCGCGCAGGAAGGCGTCGAGTCGAGAACGATAATCGACAAACTCGATGGCGATGAGGTCTGGATTGAACCCCAGCAGCTTCCCTTCCTAAAACTCCGGAGAAAAACGAAGGTGGCATTCACGCCCGCCATCAACTGTCCTTCACTGCATCCCTAACCTGAAAGGACCTGAGAAATGAGAAGCTTTGTGGCCGACCTCCGTGTAACCTCCAAAACGGATATGGAAAGCCGCCTCTCGCACGCGGTTGCAGGAGCTATTGAAAGTGCAGAAGCAACCGGACGCTTCGGCGTTTTAGTCACCAGGCACAATTTCTCCCGCTTCACTGTGGAGATCAGTCCGGGTGTCCCATTCCGCCTTGTCAGGGAGCGCGACATGGTTGGAGAAGCTCTCTGATCCCGAGAGGCCTTGTCGCCCTTTCTTGGCGCTTGCCATAGGCGACAAACAGCCCCGTAAGACGCCGGTTTCCTAATCCGCACCAACCCGGCGCGGCTCGCGCCCTTCGGAGCCAGACTCTCCACACTCCACCAACAATTGGTGCTATTGGCGCCAGCATCAGAGACCAGTTCGACTATCAATCGGCCGGCTACGCCGGCTATGGCTCATAAAAGCCTATTTTCAGAAATCAGAGGAGCGATCAATATGGCACGGTTCACAGGCAAAGTGGCACTCGTAACGGGAGCGGCATCCGGCATCGGAGAAGCGATAGCGAGGAGGCTCCACGCAGACGGGGCGACAGTTATCATTGCCGATGTGTCCGAAGCCCGCGACGAGATCGCGGAGTCCTTGGGAGAGAGGGCCGTTGCACGAAGGCTCGATGTCGCAGATGAAGCAGACGTGCGCGCCACGGAGGAATGGATTCTGGCCGAGTACGGCAAGCTCAACATTCTTGCCAACAACGCCGGTATTGGCGGAGCCCAGGCTCTCACGCACGAGTATCCGGTTGAAGAATTCGACAAAGTGATGGCGGTCAACGTCCGCGGACAGTTCCTGGTACTTCAGGCCGGACTGCGACTGATGCTGGCCAATGGCGGCGGCGCTATCGTGAATACGGCCTCCGTCGGCGGCTTCCGCGCTACCCCGACCTCGATCGCGTACATAGCTTCGAAAGGTGCCGACGTGATGCTCACCCGCACGGCCGCACTGGAGTACGCCCAGCAGGGAATCCGCGTTAACGCGGTCGGACCGGGTACGATCGCCACGCCGATCCTTTCGAATTCACCTGAATCGTTTGTCGCCATGCTGGAGTCTCAGATACCGCAGGGCAGGCTCGGCCGCGCGGAAGAAGTCGCCAACGTGGTTGCATTCCTCGCCGATGATGACCAGGCCTCGCACGTTACCGGACAGGTCTGGCTCGTCGACGGCGGCCGTTCAGCCGGCTAACACAGCAGGCAAACAATCGCCCCGAGGCGGGAGGACTGTAAGAGGTACCAGAAGCTCTTGGGGGCCGCCCGCCGCACCCCAGGAGTTCTTGGTGTCCTCGCAACCCTGCCATAGGCTTCGCCTGCGCTGACCTCCTGTCCAGGGGGTTGGCGACCGTGTCTCGAGCCGGAGATTCGGTTTAGCTTACACCCCAACCTGACGTCAGGCGGGTGACCAGGGGTCGTCCGAATAGGGTCAAATTCTTCTTTGCTGACGAGGACTAGACACAGTCTTAGACCGCAACCTGACAACTTAGTCGTCCCTGACGGCACTTACGACACAGGCAGGATATGGGCGTCTCCCAAAGATGCCAGGTCAAGGGTTCGTCGGAGACGTTCAGCTTGATGTCACAGTTGTCGTTCTGATCCACATCATCGCTGGGCGGATCCTCCGCGCAACCAGGGCGCTACGCGCCGCTCACGATCCAACGTTTCGCTCGGCGCTCCTGCGTCGCTTATTTCCTCACGAAACGTTGAACCGCTCCCGGTCCCCCAAGTTGCACTCCGGACCCTCAAACCCAGCGGTGACTCCTGTATCAGAACGACGCCGGAATCTGACAGACACATCCGGTGCCGGCAATGGCCGGCCGCGCCGCCAGCGCCACCGACGTGCTCGTCGCCCCGTTCAGCGGAATGACCGTCGGTGGCCAGCCCGGACCTGAGGGGCGCCGCAGCCGGTCGTATTCGGCCAAGGTCTGCGCGGGACGCCCTTCCGACTAGGAACGGCACTGACCCCATGCATAGGAGCAAAACGACAGGCGCGCGTCCACCACCGACCGGCCAGGACGGATCACGAAATCAGGACCGCCGCCGGAAGGAGAGTCCGGATCCCACACACCTCCGCTCTGTCGACGGATAATACGCCGGTCACAGACACCGCCGGGAACGTTTCCGCTGAACCCGGATCGTCCTAATAACCGCGGCTCTTGGGCGCAATGTCATGTCGCCTGGAACAGAGACCTTCATGAAGTAGTGAAGGCCGAACCAGGAGAAAGGGCCCAAAATGCACGCCGAAAAGCCTCCCGCGCACAAAGGTGTGCACAATGTGCACACCCCCTTTGGCCGGACAAACACGCGCTGAGCGCCCTCTGCCTGCATCGCAGAAGCCGCTATCCGAGGAAAATCCACAAAGGAAATTCGGCTTCGTCATGTCGTCACCACAACTCCTGACCATGAACGAGTGAAGGCCAACAACTAGCGGCCGAGCAGCAAGAAAGGACGACCCATACCCCTAGATTCCAGCAGACGGAGGGTCCACCAGCCAGGACCCTGACCCCGCCACCCACACAACCGAACAGGCGACCGCGGCGCCAGGCCAAAGCCGGGAACAGTGTCAGAGGGACCCGCCGGGACAATGTCCACACATTAAAGCAAAAACCCCTCTGACGAGGGGGTATGCCGTGCCCGAGGTGGGACTCGAACGGGATTCCGAGCCCTGGAAACACTGGGAAGTGGCGGAAACATGCGGAATCCGGGCCAGTCCGACGGCAGTACGGCCAAGTCCGGGGCGGAAAGTGTGGACATTGTCCACACTTCTTTTTTGCCCTGTAGCGACCACTCCCGAGGCCGTAACGGGGCATGAAAGTTCGAGCGAAAGCACCGTGTTCCCGATGGGCAACAACGCAGCAATTTCCATCAAATCGATTCCCCTCCTTTCATATCCTTCATGGCGTGCCCGCCCTGAAGCACATGACAGAGATCAGCAACCCGAGTGCCACATCGGAAGCCCATGCGCTGGGTCAGCCAACCGTGGGTTCACTGGACCGAGACAGGATTTGCCTACGTGGAGTTCAGCGGAGGTCGGTCCTGTAACGATGCACCGTCCGGGCCAACGGCTCAACATGTCGAGTCATGAAACCGCTATCACTCCACCCTGTTAGAGCGAGTCAACCACCGCACTGTCGATCGACTCGATTCGCTCGTGGATCGAGCTCAAACCTGCATCGCCGGCCACATGAGCGGATGCTGCGGCGATAGCAAGATCGATCGGCTTCAACTTCGTTGGCCCTTGTCCGGACGCTCCAACGCAATACCCCGCGACGAAGGCGTCACCGGCCGCAACAGCTACCCGCGCCTCAGCGACCGGACAACTTGTGAGCATGATCGCGTCATCCCAACGGTGGACAATCCCGCGCGCCCCTAGGATACGACAGGCTCGTCGACCCCGTGTGATGCCATCCAACGCAGCCCGGCGATCGCGCGTGACAAGAGTGGGTCATCGACTCGCACACCAGGAATCGTGCCCGCCTCATGCTCATTTGGCTTTGTCATCGCCACGACACCCGTGCGTACAGCCTCGACAAGGGCAGCCCCCTGCCCGTCGACAACGACAGAGCCGCCGGCGGCCACGACAGAGTGTGCGATGCGAGCCCATGTGTCGACGTCCAGACCGTCTGGGATCGCACCGCTCAAGACCACGATATCGCCAGGGCTCACGTCGCGAAGCAGCTTTGAAAACAGCCGATCAACCTCACCAGGATCGATGCGGTCAACATGTACCTCGTGGTCAAATCCTGGACTAAGGGTTACCGTGCGGATCATGCGCTGGCCGCTGCGAGCCACGTCTCGAGGTAGGCTGCGACACCGTCATCGTGATGGCGCGCGGTAGTGACCGTCGCCGCGTCGAGCACTGCCTGTTTGCCGTTCGCGACGGCGATAGAAGTTCCCACGGCGGCGAAGGCCGGGATGTCGTTGTAGTTGTCGCCGAAGAAGTAGCAGTCGCTCTTGTCATAACCAAGCTCTTTGGCGGCAGCCTCGACCCCAAGTCCTTTCGAAGAAGCCGAGTTGGCGATCTCGAGGTAGGTGTCTTTCGAACGGTACGTTACGACACCGGGCTCGGTGCTGAGGAGCGCCTCGATCCCATCTACCAACGACTGCTCACCCATGCACATGACCTTGTGCGGCGGATGTGCATCCACGCGACCGGAGGAGATGTATGTCTTCGACGGCACCGAGTTCGGCGAAACCCCCGTGTTGTTGATTTCACGAGCCGTCCACTGATCATCGCCCCAGACGTGCCAATCCTCGCCTGGCGGAGGGCCGCCCCGTGGGAGAACTAGTCGCCGAGCAGTTCGGATCCGGTTCGTCCGAGGTCGAGATGGCGGCCGTGAGCGAATCAATGTCTGCTGATCCAGCCAGCCGCAGAGAGGCCATCGTGGCCACTTTCACCAACGTGATCATGGGTGACTATCGCAAATCCGGATCCTCGCCGAGGCTACTGTTCATTGACGACCTCGAACACTTGGACGTCGGCAGCGCTGACGCGCTGATCTGTTTGGTCTCGCGTCTCAATGAAGGTCCTGTCGTCATCCTCGGGGCATTTCGCTCCGACCGGGTGGCGGAACCTACACACCCCGTCCGTCCTGTCATCGCTTCGGCACGGCGTATGGAAGGCATCTACCAGAATCACGAGATCCGGGGCTTCGGGTCACTCGTTGAATCGTTACTCGGTGGTCCCGCTAAACTACCGGAGACGGTCACCAGGAAGCTTTACGAAGAGACCGAGGGAAATCCGCTCTTTACCCGTGAGCTGATCCGAATGCTTTGCTCTCGCTGACACCATCCCTACCGCAGCTCAGACAACGCTTGTATAGGGCTCCGTCCTCGGCATGCTCGAGGTGCCATTTGTGGCGGATATTCAGTCGGCACAACCAAGCCTGGATCACGGCCAACTCCGATCAGAAAATTAAGGCTCCGTGTCTCCCAATGTTGATCCTTAAACCGCATCAATAGAAGAGATATCAGCACTCACGAGCTCGGCCGTGCGGAAGTGTTTATGTTCGTTCTCTCCTCGGCCCGCGGATCTGTCACAGCCACCGCTCCGCGGTGGGGACCATAACGACGGCAGACTGAAAGCCGCCCATGAGGCCTGGGCACCATGCGAGGCCGTGGGCACTGTTTTTGGATCCATCAACAAAGGGCAACTTGCCTCATCAAGGTTCCCGGTCTTCGACCAGAAAGCGAAGGGAAACTCGAGGACACTCTGGGGTCGATAGAGCGCATCTTGGGTCGCGGTGAGGTTCGTATTTTCGAGCAGTGTTGATGCAACCAAGCGCATGTCCCGCAAGCTGCGGATCAAGGACTCCGAAAAGATTCTGGAGGACGCAGGCGTATGAGCCGCGGCGGAGGTGGATCCGGCCGGGAACACGGAAGTACTCCATGTTTGCACCGTTTCCGGCTATTCCGGCTGCTATGTCCATCCCAGAGCATTGCCCGAACTGCTCACCTCCACCGTCCGGCCGGTCAGCATTGACCAGTCCAAAGACATCAGCGGACTCAAACCTGGGCCTGCAAACCGCACCCCAAAAACACGGCCGGTCCATCAGGGGGACCACCGTGACAGCAGCACGAGCAGTAGCACTTTCAGAAGCCGACTGGGAATCCATGGCTTTGGAACTCCTGGCTGAGCCACTTGGCCGGCAGCCGAAATCAGGGCAAGCCATAGCACCTGGCACAGACGACCGGAACTCTTGGGATGGGCTGCTGATCCGGCCACGACTGCTCGCAGCAATTCAGAAGTTCAACCCGAAGGTCCCTGCGGAATACCTACAGCAAGCCCTGGCCGAGATTGCTGCACCAAAGTCCAACGATGCTATCGCTGAGAACAACGAATCCACAGCTGCCTCGTGGAGGGTTGCCGGCTCAGCTACATCGATTCGGACGGCAACGAGGCAACCCCACCACCCACCTGATGAGTCAGGATCCGTCCAGAACGATTGGCTTGCCGTCAATCAAGTCACTCTGGTGCAGGGCGACTACAATCCCCCCTTCGATGTCGGCCAAACCCCGCTAGCGAGGTCCTGGCCTGACAAGTCCGTGGCGAAAAGCAGCTGCGACGGCCTGGGATCGATCTGTCACACCCAGCTTCATCAAGATCCTGTGCACATGGGTTTTGACTGTTGCTTCGCTCAGGAAGAGCGTCGAAGCGATCTGGGCATTGTTCATGCCATTGGCCATTGCGGTGAGGACTTCGATCTCACGCCTGGTCAGTTCGCCGAATTCGACGCCCGCGGGAACCATGTTCTCCCGCTGGTTGGAGAACTGTTCGAGAAGCCCCTTCGTCACGTTGGGGTCGAGCCAGCCCGCTCCTTTGGCCAAAGCACGGATTGCCGAAGCGAGTATGTTCGGCGCGGAGTTCTTGAGCAGAAAGCCCGACGCTCCGGCCCGCAATGCCGCATGGACTGCGTCGTCGTCACTGAATGTACTGAGGATCAGCACTGGGACCCTGTCCGTCTGCGAAGAGGCCTCGGCCATTAGCACTTTGGTCGCTGCCACGCCGTCCATGATCGGCATGCGGATGTCCATGACGATGACGTCCGGTTGCAGCTCGGCAACAACTTCCAGGCCGCTGCGTCCGTTGTTCGCCTCACCCACGATCTCAATGTCTGTTTCAGCTGCCAGCACCAAAGCCAGGCCGGCGCGGATCAGTTCCTCGTCGTCAATCAGTACGACACGGACCTTTCCATGACCGTCGGCGCCGTTCACGGATGCCTCCGACTCAGCTGGGCCTGCATGTGGCAAAGTATCCCGCAACTTGGAGCTGGTGTCAGCATATGTCTGCATACGACGCTGAGCGGCCAGCATAAACTTTATGCAAACATTCGCTCCAGCGCAGACATGAACCTCGACTCTGCAGTCGAGGTTCATGTGGAGGAATTCCTTGGCCTCAGGAGACCTTGGTGATCTGGTAGTACAACTCGTAATGGCCTGCGAACTGCGGCGCATCCTTGAAAGTCAGCATCCTGACGCCTTTGCCCCAACCAAGATCGGAGGTCGAAACTTCCTCGGCCTTTGCGTAGTCCAAAGTCACGATCTGGGGATCAAAACTGTAACCTTCTCTGTCCTGTCCCTGGATGCCGATGGGGCGGTCACCGGCGACGCCGAAGAGTTTGCTCAGCGTGTCACCAAGGTTCATCGAACTGGCTGCTTTACCAACCCCTGTGGCCGGACCGAGAGCTTCGGCCGGGACCTTTTCGGCCGCCTTGTCAAACCATTTCGTGAACTGGGTGAACAGGTCGCTACCGCCGTCCCATTCCCAGACGGTTGGCGTAATCAATGCCTTGTCCTGCCCTTCTGCCAAGGTGATCTCGCCGCCGTTCAACGGCAGTTGTTCAGGGATTGGTACGCCCTCTATGGCCCACGGTTTAGCAGTGGGCATCTTGTCCCCCGTGATGATTCCGCCTTTCCCACCGCGCGCAGAACCCGCCTGGATCCGTCCCGCTTGTTGATTGGTGTCACCCATGATGGATGTGGTGACTTGCCGGCTCTCTTTTTCGTCCCCATCGTTGTCAATTACCTTAGTACTGAGATCCACGTAGACCTCGTCCCCTTTTCCGTCTTGCTCCAGGGCGTGGTCGTTTGTCTGGCTCTTCACGGAGACGCCGTTGACGGTAATCCTGTAGGTTCCCTGTTTCGGTTCGGATGGTTCGGATGGACGGGGTGGCACGACCGATCGTGTCGGTTCGGGTCCTGGGTTCGGGCCAGGATCCACGGGTATGTTCGTTAGTGAGTCTGTCGGCTGAGGGTTTATCGGAGGCTGGGACGGACCGTTTGGCGTCCATGGACCCGGATCTATATATATGGGCCCACAAGCAGCCAAAGGCACAATTACTGCCGCCGACGAAAGAAACACGATGGCGCGATGGAATTTGGGCATGAATATCACTCCTGAGTTGGAATTTGAACGGCGCTCAGATCGAGCCCCGGCGTTAATTGCGGCGAAGGCCGCACGGTGCCCGTGTGGCGGACGAACCTACTTCACGTAGGCCTGGTCACCCAGATGAAGGGTGGTGAACGTGAAGCCGTAGACTTCCGGCGACACTGACAGGGAGTATCGAAACCTCATTGACTTCCCTGTAACACTCGACGTCAGCGTCATGGTGGACCCATCAACAACGACGACACCGCCGTCAAAAGGACCGAGCCGACGGTGTTCCCACGCATAAGTGCCGTCCTCCGCGAGCTTGAGGTAATAGTTGTCACCGACACCCCCGTGCCATGTGCCGACAAGGTCGGCTGGAAGCGGCGTCGCTACTGACACATCAAGTTGGTCACCGGGGCCGACTGATTCAAAAGGCGTTTTCGTTTCGTAGGGCGCGGGCGTGTATTCGGGTTCCTCAGTCGGCCCACAGGCAATGACATTCAATGCAGCGAAACCCCGTCCGCCCGCGAGCCCGCCACAAGGAATGACCTCCTGATGTCTACCGGGGTCATTGTTTACAGGCACGATGGGGACGCAGGCCGTTACAGCCCCCAGCAACAACGTCGCTACTGAAATGCCTGCAACGGCGCCGGCAGGTTTCCTGCCGCGTGGTATCGGAGCAAAGCTCCGAGGGATTTCGTTGGTTTGGATTTGATTCAATAGCCGTTTCATCGCTCTTTCCTTTCACTCGATGTGCAATCAGAATGTCCGGCGAGAGCTGGTAAACGCGTCCAACTGACGGATGGAATTCATGCGTACAACTTCGGGAGCACTGAGAGCAGTGGATTAGACCGTGCCATTGACCACCCAACGGTGGAACCCTCAGCAGCTCACATATCACTCACGAACGTCATTTGACTGGGCTCATGCGATAAATCGGGAGAGCGCTCAGTGGATGTGCGCGGCTTGGCGGCGCAACACTGCATGTACTCCATCCTGGGATGCATGCCTGAATCAATCGCGGGATGGACGCGTACTTCACAGGTCGGGTTCACCCTGATAGTAAGAGCAGATGGCTGCCATTGAGAGTAGTCAGACCAGAAACAGACGGGACAGGTAACGTGACACAGAGATCAACTTCAAAGGAGTCAGATCACGGCGACACCAAGAAGACTCCTGACCGCGTTACCGCCGTCTGCGCAATCCTTGGAGGGTCTCTCCTAACGACCCTTGCGCTCATCATGGTCACTCTGCCAGAAGGCTTGCCTGACGGTCCGTACAGAGACGCAGGCATACTGTACGGCGTACTCTTCTTGCCCGGCATGATCTGCATCACCGGCGCAGCACTCGGACTCTATTTCCTTCACCCGACAGGTGGAAGTGCAGTGAAAGTCGTCAGGATTGCGGCATTGGTCGCTGGAACATCCTTCTTTTTCGGCACCACCGTCCTGATAGGTGCTTGGTACGCAGGGGCAATTCTGATCTACGTCTCTATTTTCGCCTTCGTCGTTACCGGCATAGCTATCCTGGAGGCACGCACGCTACCCACATGGGCAGGAGGTCTACTGGCCATAGGCTCGCTGCTGTTGCTTGGTTTTAATACAGAAGATTCAAGGGTCCTTTTCCTTGTTCCGTTCGGAGTTTCATGGGCGATTCTGGGAGTTCTTCTGCTCGCCGGCAAATTCAATCGTTTCGGCCGATTATCAGAAACACAATCAACTGCGAGATCCCGGAATCGAGACCTCTGACACCCCGTGAACGTCGAAGCTCAGGACCAGGCCGCGTTGCGGAGGCGTCCGCAATCAGTATCAAACGCTGGCAACGGGAAGTGTCAGACTCACAAGAAACCCCGTTTCTCGGGGCCCCCACAAGATTGTTCCACCTGCTACCGACACGCGTTCCTGCAAGCCAAGCAGCCCATATCCAGATCCGGACACAGTTTCGATTGCCGGTCCCGCCGGGCCCGTATCCAGCACGTTGATCTGGAGCACGTCCGATTTCCATTCAATATCGACAGAGGCGCTGGTGCCCGGACCCACGTGCTTCGATATATTCGTAAGGGCCTCCTGAACTGCACGATAGGCAGTATGTCCTACACTCGCATCAAGTCTTGCCGGTGTACCGGATTGGCTGACTTCGACGTCTATCCCGGCCGATTGAACGGCTTCGACCAAAGGCCCAATGTCATCAAAAGTCGGCAAAGACTTCACCGTATTCATATGCTGGTTTGCCTTCAGCAATCCCAGCAAGCGCGACAACTCCTGGGTCGCTTCAGTGCCCACTCTGACAATGACCTCTAACGCTTGTCCGGCGCGCACAGGATCAGTCTCGATGATCCGGCGTCCGCCTGCAGCATGGAGAAGCATAACGGTGACGGCATGGGAAACAATGTCGTGCAATTCAGCCGCGAGGTGGGCCCTTTCGGCCTCCATCGCAGCTTCTAGGCTAAGCCTTTCCGTCTCCAGGTCGGTAATCCGTTGTGTACTTCGGTTAACAAATCTTCCGAATGACCACGCCCCACCAATCCACAACACCGAGGCCAGGACATACCATGATGCATCCCATGGATGGCCGGCCGTAAAAATGACTGGCGGGAGGATGGCAGCTGGAACGCAGAGAAGCGCAGAAATCCAAGGCTGACAAACAGATCCTACGGTCACGATGGCGACCAGCACGACAAAAAGCGGTATGTACGGAATCACAAACGCCTGTGTTGGATTGAAAACCATGCTGTCGGGAAGAAACAGGCTCTGGTGAAATATCGGTGCAAACAGGGCTTGGTGCACGAGCAAAGCGACCAGAACCGCTTTGGGAAACCGCCGCCGCCAGAGAAGAAGTACGAAAGCAACTGACAAGTATGCCAACGCCTGCCAACGCACGCTGGCCAAAACAGTCACGAGACTTGGAGCGATGTTGATCAGTTCCAGTGGCACAGCAACGGTAGTGATGATCCAGTCAATCTTCGTGAGGCTGAGGTAACGCACAATTTGAAGCAGGTGTTCACCTGTGTCAGGATCCAGGCGATTCTCACTTTTCATTTGGATCGCACCTCCAACGCCAGCACTTGACCCAGCGTCCATGGGCAAAGTATGGCGCAGACCTGGCTCGCTGTCAGTACCTCAGCGTTAACCAAATGCGACCTCATGTCCCGAAAGCCACTGACTGCCGATAGACACCGGACGAACCTCTGGATGTGTGCTGGTGCAAGCACCCTTGTGCTAGTTGGGGGGACTTCACGCCAGAACCCTGGCGACGTAATCTTTGCAGATTTGGCCAAATTGCACCGCGCGGTCGTAACGGCGGCTCGTTCTTGGATCTGGATGGCCCATGCTGTCTTGCAAGGCATGAAGCTACCTACCACTATCCAGCGCAATCGTGGCGAAAGTGTGCCGCAAGCTGTGAGGGCTGATCCGCCCCTCGATGCCAGTAGCATTCGCGAGCCGATGGACAGCGCGAAAAGCTTCCGACCCGTGCCAGCGCTTGCCCGAACCAGTGGTGAACAGCGGGACTCCCCCGAAGTCTGAGCACTGGCGCTTTCCCACTGGTTCCAAAGTAAGCATCCAGAGCCACGACCGCGGGCGCCGGCATCTCGACCTTGACCTTGACCTTGACGAACCTTCGGCCCGTCCGCCGGATCCGTAGAACTCGGCCGCCCGAGTCGAACGCCCGAGGCATCCTCCCTGACCGCATAATGGTAGGAACTGGACACGGCCGAGAGCGCCTTGGCCACTGTGGAGGGGAGCACCCCGAAGAGGGTGCCCGTATCCATCAACATGAACCGTTCGGACTTCCAGCAAATCCAGGCCGCGGGTATCCAACGAGGTGCAATATCCCCGAGATCGCGTCTGTAGGCCCTAAAGGTGTGGATCGACTTCTGCGCCAAGTTGCCATGCGGCAATGAGATGCCTGTGGCGGCCAAGGGTTGACTGCTTGGCCGCCCATGTGAGTTCCACGCTTCAGCTTAAGCGCACCAGCACAGCACTAGGTATGAAGCTTTCAAGCCACCTAACACCCACAATTGCACGTGCCCGGCCGACGCCCAGGCTCTCTTTAAGACTGCAACCTGGCTACGACCGCAGCAGAGGAAGCGGCACGACGTAATTACTCTTTGGCCTTTGAGTTAGTGATGGCTAACGAGCCCTTCCTTCCAACTACACACCCCACCGGGCTATCCATCAGGTTCAACCGAGCGATGTATTCGACTATCACCCTCAAGATTGATGACGAGCCGCATTCTACCCGGCTCATATCGATGGCGCCTGTTCGTGCTTTCACTGGGCAAGGGCCGAACAGAAATTTTCTGGCGTCCACGCGCGGCCGACGTCATCCCTAAGGCCCGTAATCGTCCGAAAAGGTCAGTCCTGTCCTTAATGAAACCATCCGGCATCAACCCTGCGATTGATCTGAATATATCGCCAGTCATTCCAAGGAAAGCCATCGTCAGATTGATGCCCCCGGTCGCCTTGAGAGCGCACGCTTATAGCACCTTCCCAAAGGGAAGCATGAATAAGTGAAGGAAGGTCAATGAAATGACCCCTGCCAGAATAATTGGACAAAGACTACGAGATCTTCTCCAAAAGATGATAGTTATCACTCCGTTTATGGGCTCATCGCATTTGAGGGTGTATCCGGGGTCTGAACCCGTCGGTCTCGAGGAGTGATCTGGCGATGTAGTTGGTGAGGTTGCGGAATCCGAGGGCGCTTCCTCGGAGGTGTTCAAGGCGGCCGTTGATCGTTTCAGTCGGGCCGTTCGAGGTGTCGGGGCGGTCGAAGAAGGCGAGCACGTCGGCCGTGCGGCATTTCAGTGTCCGGCCCGAGGCTGATGAGCTCTGTCAGCGCGGCAGGGATGCCCACTACAACCTCAATTCTGAAGAGCCCTTTTACAATCGAACGGATTTGACCATGTCCAGATTAAGAAATGCCGTGGCGGCCGTACTAGTGATGGTGCTTTGCGCTGTATGCGCTGCCTGCGACAACGGTAGTCCAAAGCAAGCGGTCAGCAGCATAAAAATTCATCTGAGGTATCAAGACACAACGGGACCACGCGATATCGTGGGAAGCCGTGTCGAGGTATGGCGCATCGCCCCAGTAGGGGGTTGGGCCAAGATAAAGGAAGGCCCAACCGACGGCAATGGCTCGTATTCAACGGATGTACCCTATCAGGGTGGTGCGAGATATGCCCTTAGGCTTTTTGCCTCTAACAAAGGTGCCATGTGTTGCACAGGAAACAGTTCATCAATCCTGCCTGAACCGAGATACAACAATGTTTTTCCCGGTAACAATCCAACTTTCCTGGAGCCGAAGGACGCGAATCATGCCGATGTTCAGCTGAGCTCCTCCGCACCAGGTGAGACACTGAATTGGGGAACCTTCACTATCGCAGACCCCTATTGGGCCAGGGCCTTCAACATCGTGGAGACAATGCGCCGGGCCTACGAGTACGTTGTGCCGCTTCGGGAAACTGCTGAAGCCGCGCGTCAAACACTTCAGCCTGCCCACGTGGCGCTTGGTGGGTGTGCACATTTTGTTGTTACAAGCTGCATGTACCCTGTAAGCGGAGATCTGTTCATCACTTCTCCCGATGCATTTAACGATTCTGTGCTGATCCACGAGTACGCGCACTGGCTCCAGTACAGCATCGGTAGCCTAGGATGGATTCTCAGTGAGCACAATGGCTGCGTACCTACCATGGCATACACTATCGGCGGCGGCCTGCCTCAGACTCGGGAAGACCAGCTGAGGCATCTAGCTTGGATGGAGGGGTTTGCTGACTGGTTTGCGTTCATACTTGATCGAAAAATACAGGTGGCGGCAAACCTCGATGGAACAGGCGGTGTTAGCGGGGCTGGCGAGACCGATACCTGCGCCGAATCAAATGTGAGCCATCCTAAATTTACGGTAGCGGATAAACTAGAGAGACACGTAGCGAACATGCTGATTGATCTCTCGGATCCCCTGCCGCTGGCCTCAGGCACTCTGCCTACCGATGATACGGGCGACCGCGCCAAAAACCTGGACTGGCTGATAATTCAGATAATGGATACGACACTGGGCACACCGACCACCTCGGCATGGCCAACCACTACTGATTTTTATTGGGCGGCCCGCTCGCGGCACTTTAACGATATTACCCAGCCGGAGTCGGACCTCGTGGATATTTACAACCTGAACAAGATACCCACTCCCTACGCGTAGACCAATGCCGGCGGCCGGGCATCCCTTGCTGCCGGCATCTTCTTTGAGCGTTAAGCATTGATAAAGTAGTTAACCCACAACCTTACCTGCATTGAAATAAGGTTCCAGCAACAAAAAAACCACCTTGCGATCGCTTTTTGGATAATTGCTGGAGGGCCATCTGGGGCTCGAACCCAGGACACGCTGCTGAAGCGATCAACGGCCGCCTCGAACACCTCCGAGGAAGCGACCAGGACTTTGGTGCGAGCGGCCTCGGGCCGTCCAGTCCGGTTCGACCGCCAGCGTATGCATTGGATGAGCATATCGATGGCTTGACGGGCAAGATCACCGTTGTTGGGCAATCCGACGGGCAATTTGCAGTGGTTCGGCTCCGAGACAGCGGTGCCTTCGCACCATTCGGCGATAACGGCAGTGTGGTAACGCGCATGGGAACCGCACATGAGTCAAGCATTGCGCAAGCCGTGGATATAGACCCGTTCAGTCGCATCGTCGTCGCAGGAATGGCAGGTGGCCGCATACAAGGCACGAAGCGTCGGCCCCCGGCCGGTTCGGAGGCAGCCGCCATAAAGGACGATTGACCCGCGGCGCCGATGTCCGGCCATCCCGCCTCAAAGAGCCGTTGCCAGTTTGGCCGATCGTCCAAGCCCACGAAACGGATCACTATTCGACCAGCTCTGAGAACGCGTGAGCGAGAGAAAGGCGTCCACTGACGGTCTGAAACTTCTTTCGAGGGCTCAAGACGCGATTACGAACTTCTGCCTGACTGCCCTGCTGGTTCGCCTCCAAAGCCCACCACGAGTCCGCACCCCAATGGCAGTCGCCGCCAGCCGCAAGGTTGGCGGCCTCCGTTTACTACTGATGGTACAAGCAGATGCTCCCCCACCGTCGCATAATCAGGACTTCGGAGATCAGTCGCGGTGCCATGCACCCAGAATAGTTTGTTGTGTGCAACCAAACTCGTTGCGGTTCCTACCCTTCGAGGCACGGAGAAGAATTTGCCGAAGACCCGCTGAGTGCTTCTTCGAAAACTGACGCCTCGACTGATTCTTGCGTTGCTTCTGGACCTCCATGTGGCCAACATACGTCGTTTGGCCGCGACTCCGGTCACCTTTGATCCTCACCGCGCACTACCCATATGTGTCTCAAGAAAGTACAGCTTCCTGAGACAGCCCGATTCTCCCCCTGACCTGAAGAATGGAGGGCGTCTTTTCAGGTCCGCCCATGTCTCCGTATCTCGTCTCAGTACAGCCCGTCTCAGGAGTGTCCAACCAGGTAACCCGATCGCCAAGCGCTTCCGCCTCGTCACACCCGCGGACGGTGAGTAGGCCACGCAAAGCAGAGGACCCCATCCGCTGGCCGGTCCCCTGCAATCGCTGCGGCCAGCACTACCAAGCCGTTGCACGATGGCCCGGGCGGCGGAGTCTGCGGCTACTGCTACCAGCAAGCCAAACGCACCCAAGGCACCTGCCCCTCCGGGCACGAAGGAGTCCTGGTCGGCCTCATCGATAACCAACCCCGCCTGCCGTCGATGCTCAGGCATCCGACTCAACATAGACTGCGAGGCCTGCGGAGCCGAAGACGAACTTCACAGCGGCGGACGCTGCTGGACCTGGACCTGCGTCCTTGGCGCTGTCGTACATGACCTGCTCACCGACCCGGCCACAGGATCCATCGCCAACGATCTGATCCCGCTGGCGGCCGCGCTACAGTCGATGAAACGCGCCAACAGCGGCATGACCCGGTAACGATGTGTCTCAACACTAAAAGCCGAACGCGGTGGGACACTGTTTACATGGATGGGGAGACTATACGGTTAATCGTTGTCGCCTGTGGAGCGATAGTGGCTGGTATTTCGGGCGCATTGATCGCTGGAGCATTCAGCAGTGAGAACACTCAGACGACGATTGCCGCGGCCAGGGACGCAGCACAGGCCCAACTGGATGCTGAACGTGACCTGGAACATGATCGTTGGCTGCGCGACCGAAAGGTTGAGGTCTATTCCAAGTTTCTCGAAGAGGTGCACGAACTGGAACTCTCCATTGCCGAGGTCGAAGTGGGTTTCAGCAAAGACACGGCCGCACTGGTCCAGAAAGCCAGAGACTTGTCGTTGCTAAATCTGCGCGTACTTGCCCCAAGACTGGTAGTAGAAGCGGCGCAGGATGTAATCAAGACGATAAGAGCCATGATGACGGAGATGATTTCCATAAAGGATAGGTCGGCCCCCAACAAGGAAGGATACTACGCTGCGAGGGATGACTTTCAGGACAAGGTAACGCTCCTTGAATTACGAATCTCGAAAGACCTGGGAATTGACGTGATTGGCTGATGGACTTCAACCCCGACACTTTGGGGAACCGTCGCTGATTGGGTCGCCGGCCTGGGTACGACAGCAGCGTTCATAGTCACGGTGTCGTTATCAATTGCGACGCCCAAGTCAGACGAATGGCTCAAGCTCGGAAGGTAGTCTTCGTGTCGGAGGTGATGAGGCTGAAAGTACCCACGCTAGGACGAACGTATCAAAAGAAGTACACGCTGCAGAACCACAGCGATGAGCCCATATCGCATCATGTTTACACCCCTGACGGGTTCAAGGATCAGGACCCCAGCGATGCGAAACTCGTTCTGCCACCAGGCGATTTACATACCTGCGTTGAGAGCGGTTTCGACAATGACCTCCCAATCACGGTTACCTTCCGAAACAGTTCTGGCCTCGGCTGCGTACATGATGTCGCAGGGGAAGTCCACCCAGACCGAAAATACAACTCATATCGAAAGCGTCGGAAACGCTCGAAGCGCTACTAGCTCCGCTTCTTCTGCCGACGCAGTGATTTACCGACGATTTCCCAAAGAACGGCTCGGTCATGGTCAAAAGCCCGCCCACTACCGCCGACTCCCTCGCTCGCGCATAGCTTGACGGAAGGCGGCTTATCGGCAGACTGGTCCGCGCCACGTGCTCGGCCAACATCCGCGTGCGCTGCAGTGTTCCGGAGGCACCACCGGGAGCGGTCATCTGCGTCGGGACCGCGTCCTGGTCGATTGCGTGGTGCGCCTCGATGACACGGCCAAGACCCACTTGATGGCACTCGGCCGATCGTGGCCGCCGAACTCTCACCTCGGAATCACCCTGCACATGTAGAGCGCTCCCGGATCCGCGTCATGTCGGTACTGCCACTCACATGCATGAGTAGATGAAGGCGCAAGGAGGGAAGAGCCAATGGCTGCGATCTGTCACTATAAAGAAGATTTAAGTGTGGACAATGTCCACACTTCCTTTGGCCTGACAAAGCAGCCACCATCCACGTCTCCTCACTCCAGGTACGAACCGAAGTCACGATCTTTGGTGCAAGTTCGCAAAGTCATGTCGTGCCCAGCATCCCTACCCATGAAGAGGTGTAGGCCAACCACGACGTACCGAACGAACCAGGAAAGGAACGCATAGCCCCAGTTCCGAGCAGGCGGAGGGCACACCAGCCACGACCATGAACCCGCTCCCCCACAACCAAACAGGCGACCCGCGGCGCCAGGCACACCCCGCGGCAGTGCCAGAGGGACCTGACCAACCAGAATGTACACACGTTAAAGCAAAAACCCCCTCTGACGAGGGGGTATGCTGTGCCCGAGGTGGGACTCGAACGTGATTCCAGGCCTTGTGAACGCTGGGAAGTGGCGGAAACATGCGGAATCCGGGCCAGTCCGGCGGCTGTACGGGCCAGTCCGGGGCCAAAGGTGTGCACATTGTGCACACCTTCTTTTGCTTACTTGGAGGCACAACGGCGGGAGGCCGACGGCACCGGGCGACGGCACACGATGTGGCAGTACGACGGACCTCAGCGCGGGCTGGCCTAAGCGCGTATCCCTCATCGTTCCCCTCCTTCACTCGTCCATGGCAAAGGAGACTCCGCACGACATGACTTGTCCAGAGGGATTTCAACTGGAGAAGATTGGAGCATCTCTCAGATGACTTCAACGGAGCCATACAGTTCCTAGCGCCATCCGGCGCGCCTGTTTGGTACTGGCCAACAGCGAGATGCCGCATGGCCATTACCAAATTTCGGAGCCGACACTGTTCCGGTGAGCGGGTTCCGGCTCTTCGCCACGGGCCAGGCCATGTCGCACGTTCCGGCCTGTGTCCTTGCTGGAGTGCAACAAGCCGCTGCCACCGAGCGTCGGCTGCTCTCGCTCATTCAGTCCCGTCACGACATCGGAAGTCGGCTAACTCCCTCCTGACGAAGGACATCTGCACCGTCACTGCTTATATGCAGGAGATACTTCGTAGTGGGCTGCCCACGGCAGCAGGGCTGGTACGGGATGCGGCCCGTTAGCCAGCCAGTCGTTGCTGATGTCAGTGGCTTTGGTCGCGTGGAGGACGAGTTGGGCGGCGAGGGCGGAGCCAGTAATTTTTGCGTATGCGACGGCGGTTTCGCCGACCGGCTCAGTGTGTTCGAGTAGCGGAAGCAGGTGCGCGGAGGTGACGTTGCTAAGTTCCCCGACTCGTTTCCCATCGATCCGTACTTCAACGAAGGAGCGCTCGTTGCCGTTCTTCAGGGTGCGGGTCTCTTTGTGAAGGCTCACCAGCAAGAGGCCAGTGCCCGTGGGTGGCACATAATTCGACAGGACGTCGAAGTGGTTCTCTTCCTTGAGCACTTGCATTGCCGTCCCCCACGGAACAAGGGTTGTCACACCGGCAGGGGGCGCGTTGAAAGGTGCTATCAGCTCAGGTTCAGGTAGTGCAAGGGTGACCCTGGCCTGTAGCTGGCTACCGTCGTCGTAAGCCCAAATGCGGGCCGAAGCCACGGCAGCGAGGCCACTGGAAATGATCCTTCTGACGGGCTGGGCAAACCGCACAGCGTCCTCGCGGCTGAGGTAGCCGAGAACCTTACCGTCCCAGCGGACGCTAATCGCACTCGAATCGTAAGGGTTGTCCGGCTCGGCAACGAGCTCCACAACGAAGTTTTCGGCCTCTGCATCCCGCCCCACACCTACCTTCGCTCCGCTGGCCCGCAGCGCAGCCCGGATGTCATGCCCATACGCGTGTTCGCCGACGACTTCAACGTTGGGCCATTCCGAGCGTCCGAGCGAGACGGCGTAGGTCTTCGTGATTCCAGGCGCACGCGCTACCACGGCCTCCTGGCTAGGAATCCATTGTTCGGGCAACGTGTCCTCAGCGGCTAGAGGGTGCACAAGTCCGTGGGGGCTCGCGGTCTCGTGAGGGGCTTGCAAGGGGTGAATTGACCAATGCTCGTCTTCCCATGCCTGCCTGGTACGTCGCCGCTTCCTCAAGAGGAAGACCAATCCTACGATTCCTAATGTCAGAACGAATCCTGCGGGCGACGAGAAAGTAACGACCAACAAAAGAAGACCAAAGAGAACCCACTTCGCGATGACTCCGGCCTTTTCCACGGCCGGGACGCCCCGTCCCCCGCTGGTCAGCTTGGTCGGATCCTGACCAATATGAGCCAGAACCCGCGCGGCCTGACCGACTGTCAGGTGCATGAGACTCGGACGTGTCCCCGTGGCCCGGCCAACCGAAGCGCGAACAAAGTCCCGCTGAAACTTCGACGCAGGCGCAGTGCCGTCGGCCGCGAGCAGCCCTCGCCAGGTCTCGTCGCTGACGACCTGACGGACCTTCGGGGCGCCGGACGGCTGCGGTGAACGGCTAGATAGCGCCCTCTGGGAACGACGGCGAGGCGCGCCCGACACGTAAGAGACCCCCGTCCCAGGAACCCTTACCGTGCTCGTTGTGCGACCAGACGCCGTCCTCGTGACCCGAATCGGGCCCGCGCCGATGCTTGCACTCAAACCCCGCTTTGACGCCGTGATCCGCACCGGCCCAAAACTCTTCGACTTACGGTATCTAAACGCCAACTCTGCCCCCATAAATACGCACACGAAACCAATTTCCTCGATAAGAGCGATTCTAGGACTCTGCCAGCCAGGACGACACACATTTCGTATTTCCAGTGGGATACGTCGCGAATCGAAACATCGCGGGTTAAGCACGGGCTTCAACGACGAGCCAAAGTACAGCACCTAACCCGATTCGAGTCATGATTCCGGGCGCATTGCCATCCATGAACAATCACAGCCCTCCGACCGTCTTAGGAAGTCAGTCATGAACCCCCTCACCATCAAGGACCCTGCCGATCTGCTCAGCTTCATCGGCCACACCCTCGGCTTCTGGCCCACAGAAAGCCTCGTATGCATCACCCTCGATAAAGGCAAAGTCGGCGCAACGCTACGCATCGACCTCCCCAAACAACCAGGTTACGAAATCCACTTCGCCCGAACCGTAGCCGCCTACCTCACATCAGACGAACGAGCCAACGGGATCGTCTTCGCCCTCTACACCGCGGAGCACCCAGACCCGGGCGAGGCCCGGCCCTACCGGGCCACCATCGCAGCCCTAACAGGAGTCCTTGCACAAGAAGGCATCACTATCCGGGACGGCATCTACGTCACGGACACCACCTACTCCCGTTACGACTCCACGCCAGGTGACAACATCGCCCTCCCCCTCAGTAGCACCGAATACAGCCAGGTCAACGCCGAATTCATCTACCGCGGCAGCACCATTCAACCCACCAACCAGGTACACCTCCCGGCGGCGACCTATAAAGCAGAGGGCGCAGCCGCCGTCGAACACCACATGGAATCCATCATGAACCGTCCGCCCGCGGCAGCCATCGAAGACGCCCACCAGCTGTGGGCCAACATGCTCGACACGAAGGACTACCCCGCCGACGAGGACGTCCTCCAGCTTGTCGCGTACTTTCAGCTCCCCCACATCCGCGACCAACTCATGGCCGACATCCCCGGCATCGACGAACCACCCCAACGCATCCTCTTCGCCCAAACCACCACCGCCCCGAACTGGGCACGCATCGAATGGGCCAAACAACTCCTCACCCACGCCTACACGAGAACCAGCCCACAACACGCGGCACCGATCCTCACCACCATCGGCTACATCAACTGGTGGGAAGGCAGAGGCTCCAAAGCCCACCAATACCTCCAACTGGCCCTCGAAACCGACCCCGGCTACCGCTTCGCACGCCTCACCGACCACATGCTCGGCGCCGGCATCATCGCAGGCTGGAACACCAACAAGGACACCGCATACAGAACCAACCTCGACATGCCCTAGCTGGAGGAAGTCTGGGCGGAACACCTCGTCCAACTGTGCAGAGGCAAGCCAGTCATCTATTCCTGAGCGCTTTGAAGACTCTCACAGGCTGCGCCAAGCGGGGGGCTTCCCAGCGAATAACATCCCTTGGCAAGACGTCGACTTCCACCGGCCCGATCTCGGTCGGCACGGTCCTCGAACGGGCGCCGATACGTGAGTTCCCGATCCCGAGACCTGCCACAGCGTGCTAGCCACATCCCAGATGCTCGTCCATTTGCGCTTCGAGAGCGGTCCCCAGGACGTTCTTGGTTAGTTGTTAAACAGCATGCTCGGGCGAACAATCTCCGATCCCTCTTCCTTCTTCTGGGACGGGAGCTGCTGTGCCAACTCTTGCTGATCCACCTCAGCAAGCCAGGGTGTCAGGCCGACTCACGATCCACCGACATTCCGACACTTCCGACTGTCCGGACGCAACTTCGGCGCGGGAGGAAATTTACCGCGCGCGAATTGCGAACGAGTGTTGCCGTTGGAGCACGCATGAGGCAGTTCCTTCATCTTCCCGAGTCGAGGACTTCGCGCCTATCGCCGAGGGCCGACGGAGGATGCAACTCCTGCTACGGCATCTGGGATGGGTGTCCGCCCGTCGGTGACCTCGACGATCGTCCGACTCAAGTTGGGGTTTTCTAGGGCAGCGATGATAAACGACGCCAGGTTCTCGCGTCTGATGTCCCTCTCTCGCAGTGCTAGTCCGGCCGTGATAAGACCGTCTCCGGCGCCGTCGAGGAGATGGCCTGGTCGAACGACCAGCCAGTCCAAGTCCGTCTGGGTGAGAAAGATTTCGGCGCCCCGCTTTACACGGATGTAATGCTCGAAATCATCGCCGAGTCCCTTCCCGCGCTCTGAGTCCGCAAACGCAGAAACCAGCACAAACCGGGGCACTCCCGCCAGAGCTGCAGCCGTCGCGGATTTCTCAAGGCCCTTTCCATCGATCAAAGTAGTAAGGTCCCGACCGGTTCCGTGAGCGCCAGCGCAGAACACGACAGCATCGTGTCCGCTCATCTTTTCAGTTATCCCTGAGATGCTCGATTCGATCAGATCAGCCTCGGTTGGGACGGCTCCGGCCCGTTCGACAATATCGCGTTGCTCAGGGTTTCGATGCATTCCGGTCACGCTATGGCCGGAAGCTACCAAGCCAACTGTGAGCCTCTGTCCGACGCGACCTGCAGCACCGATCACGAATACCTTCATGCTTTTCTCGCTTTCCATATAGTCGCGCCTAGCGGCGATCTTGAGTTGGGACGAACGATCCTAGGCATGAGATAACCAAGCCTTGAGCGTCTTGGGGTGGGGGCCAGATACCGTTCTACAGCAGGGATGACATTTGGCTCCGTCTTTCCTTAGATCATGGACGTACTAGTACTTTGAGAGCCTGGCGCGAATCCATTAACCGATAACCCTCAGCGATTTCACTGAGCGGGAGCACTCGGTCGAAAACGCGGCCAGGGTTGATTGTTCCGCTCAGCACCCGGGGTATTGCAGCTTGCAAGTAAGCGCGGACCGTGGCCGGACCACCGGTTAGAGTGGCATTCTTACCGAACAACGAGGAGAATCCGACGGCGGCGTATTCGTACTGGGGCACGCCAACGCGCGAGATGACACCGCCAGGGCGGACTATTCCTTATGCCTGCTCGTAGGCCGGCATGTGCCCCACAGCTTCGAGCACTACGTGTGAGCCCTCGCCCCCGGTGATTTCGAGGACCTTGGCGACGCCTTCTGATCCCCGCTCGGCGACGATGTGCGTGGCACCGAATTCCCTACCCAAAACGGTACGTGCGGTATGACGGCCCATGAGGATGATCGTTTCGGCGCCCATCTCCTTCGAGGCGAGCACCGCCGAAAGTCCGACCGCCCCATCACCGATGACTGTGACGATCTTCCCAGGTCCCACTTTGCCTTCGGCGGCGGCGTGGTAACCAGTGAGATACACATCTGCAAGGGTGAGCAGCGAGGGCATGAAGGACTCATCGGTACCGACGGGGATGACAACAGCCGTGCCATCCGCTTGAGGCACTCGCAGTATCTCGGCCTGGGCGGCGGAGGGGGCCGCATCGAAGAAGCCCCCATTGATGCAAGACGTGGTGACTCCGTCACGGCAAAAGGAGCAGGTTCCGTCTGACCAGGCGAAAGGGACTATAACCGTATCGCCCGGCGTCATGGTCGTGACGAGATCGCCCACTTCTTCGACCACGCCGATCGCTTCGTGGCCCATTCGACGACCTTCCGGGGTTTCCTCAAGGTCATGGTAGGGGTGCAAGTCTGAACCGCAGACGCAGGCATACGTCACGCGGACCAAGGCATCAGTTGGTTCCTGAATTACAGGGTTCGGAACATCAATTACGCGGACGTCGCCGGAGTTGAACATGACAGCGGCTTTCATGGCGATTGCCTTCCTTTAGATGTGGGGAACGGTTGGCGGGTTGAAGGACCAAACAACGCTGATGCTCAGCGCGTCGGTGTAACCACCCGATCCCTATCCGGTTGCTCCATAGATGCTGATTTTCTTCGGGCGCGATCAATTTTCGCTAGGAGAATTAGTGGAATGATGAGGAGCACAGCAAAGACGGTGCCTACAACCGGGATGGCGGAGGTGCCGCTTTCATTGATGGCCTGCGCGGTGACCCAGCTCCCACCAGCAGTTCCCACGTTGAACATAGAGGTGCTTAGGGATGTGGCCAAGGTGGGTGCCTTCTTGGCGTAGCGAACGGCCAAGGACATCAGCACAGGGTTTGTTCCCATGCCTGCAAGCCCTGCCAGGCCCAGCAACAAAATCGCCGGAATAGCCAAAGTCGACAAGAAACAGAGGAGACCCAGGGCGGCTACGACGACCGCACCTCCCAGGAGTGCAGTGGCGTAGGGCGCGCGGTCGCCGAACCGGCCGCTGCCGAGGGACCCGAGTAGGGAGCCCACCCCAAATACAGCGAGTCCCATGGGCAGGACATCCGTTGTGACTCCCGCAGATTCGCTCAGGAGCGGCGCGATAAAGGCATAGGTTGAAAGCACGGCGGCATTTATCAGCGCACACGCCAGCAGAAGCAGCCAGAGACGCCAAGTTCGTATGTCAGCCAACTGTGTACGCAGGGACGTATGACCGGCTTCAGGTCGACCTCCAGGAACGAAGCGGGCCAAGACTGCTGCTGCCAAGACCGCGAGGATTGCCAGGACCCAGAACGGACCCCGCCACCCTGCCATTTGGCCGGCCATGGATCCCAGCGGAACACCGACAACTGTCGCTAATATGCCTCCGCTCACAACGTACCCCATGGCTCGTGCACCGGCCCCCGGGCCGGCTACGCGCGCGGCGACGGCTGCCGCAATGGACCAGAAAGCCCCGGTTGCCAAGGCAGTGCCGAACCTAGCCACGAGAATAGCCGGCAAGTCGGACGCAGATGCAACGACCAAGTGTCCGGCCGCGAAGACCAACAAGACTAGAACCAGAGTCGTTCGCTGGGGAATCTTGGCGGTGGCCAACGCAACCAAAGGGGCTCCGATCATACCCACCGCAAAGGCAGTGACTAGAAGGCCAGCATCGGCAATGCCGATACCCAGTTCTGCGGCGATATCGGGCAAAAGACCAACCACGACGAATTCAGAGGTCCCCATCAAGAAGGTCCCGAGGGCAAGGAGCGTGACTAGGAACGGCATGCGTTGACGAGTACGTGAGGAAGTGGCCGAAATCACGGAATGCCTTTCATGAGGTCAAGATTCCAAAAAATCCCACTATGCGGGAATTCTTATCTTACACGAGCCATTGCCGCCGCGCCTTTCCCTGCGGTATCAGCCATAGGCCCTACCAGCCTCGCTAGTCCCAGCACCCAGCTAGGGGCTTCCCACCACCCGGGCACAAGCACCCGGCGCCCAAGACTCGGCAGGTCGACTCAACCTACCCACGAGGGAAGAAGGTCCCGAACATACCGCCGAAACACCAGCCGCATCTTTGTCGCAAGTACGCAAGGCCGGCGAGTGCCGGGTGTTGACGAGAACACCCTTCACGACTCGAGCCGGCCGCCCAACTAGGCGGGTGCTCGATAACAAGCGACGGCGGAAGATCCTGCGGGCAGGTCACTTCCAGGCAGCAATCCGTTCGAACTCCGCATGCGTCAGCCCGACGAGTTGTCCATGGCATCGCATTCCGTCAAGCGCCCGTCCCCAGACCTGGCTCGCCCATCCGACTCCAGATGTCATGGACTCGTCACGCTCAAACGCAGGCTCCACAAGGCCGTATCGGTGTTTTTTCGACAGACAGACAACTTTTGCTTGACGAATGGCATAGAGTACCCCGGCGGTCCGGCTATCTCGGAACGCTTCGCCGCTTTGGGCCTGACCCCACAAGCAGAACCGGAAGAGCACCCTGCCCGGTGGTTCGCCGAAGACGGGGTCCTCATCGGCGAACAGGACACCCCCGGCAGTGGCTACGGCGGCTACTTAGTGACCGAGCAGGCTTACGGCGACTTTGAGTTGCTGATGGAGATGCGTCCCGATTGGCCCGCAGACACGGGTGTGATGCTGCGGCGTCGGCCGGACAGCTGGGAAGGCTTCCAGGTCCTCGTCGACCATCGACCTTCGGGCGGTATCGGGGGCTTCTTCGGCAACGGGCTGGCAAGTTTCTCTGCCGTTCCGTTCGCAGTGGACGTTGCCACCGACGACGACGGCCGGCCAGTGGGGCTGGTAGCCGACTATCCGGAGACCTCCGTGGAACCCGTTACGGAGGAAAAGCGGGCCCGCTTGGCGTACGCGGCCGACGTCGAAGATTTCCTCAACGTCTGGCGCTGGGACGACTGGAACGAGCTCCGGATCCGCTGTGTAGGTGCGCTCCCGGTGATCAGCACCTGGATCAACGGACTCAAGATCGCCGAGCTGGATACCGCGACGCTGAATTCTCCGAATTACAACCCCACGGACGTCCTGGGGGTGCTCGGCGAACGCGGGCACATCGCCCTCGAAGTGCACGACAACGACGCCATGTTCGGCGAAGCCCGCTGGGGCAAGGGTGCACAATGCCGCTGGCGCAACATGCGCATCAAAGAACTCGACCACGACACAGAAAAGGACACCGCGTGAATCGTATCCTGCCAGCAGGCCAGCGCAGTGAGGTGTGGATCGCGTCAGTGACCGGCGAATCCACTCTGCTCCACTCCACGGATGACGTGCTGCTCGAAGCGCCCAACTGGATCCTCGACGGCAGCTCGTTGGTCCTCAACGGGGACGGGAAGTTGTGGACACTGGAGGTAACCGGCGGTTCTCCGGTGGAGGTCCCGCTGGTGGCGTCCCGGACCTCAATAACGACCATGTCCTGGCACCTGATGGCACGAGCATTTTTCTTTCGGCAAACGACGGCCACATCTACCGCGCCTTACTTTCCGGCGGCCCGGCGACGCGTATCACCGAGGACGACGGCTCCTTCCACTTCCTCCACGGTGTCAGCCCGGACGGCAAGGAACTCGCTTACGTGGGCATTGAGTCGGGCGACTTCACGCAGCCGGGCCGCCTCATGACCGTAGCGTCCGACGGCGGTGCTGCCGCCCGCTTAGATGTCGGTTCCGGCCACTGCGACGGTCCGGAATACTCGCCGGACGGGAAGTGGCTCTACCTGAACACCGAGTCCTTCACCTCGGCACCCGGCCACGCACAACTGGCCCGGATCAGGGTTGACGGCAGCGGTTTCGAGCGGCTGCTTGAGTCCGATGCCGTCGACTGGTTCCCGCACCTCTCCCCCGACGGCCGCTACGCCACGTACATCCGTTTCCCCAGCGGAACGGAAGGCCACCCCGCCGACTTGCCTGTCGCCGTCGTACTCGTTTCCACCGCGGACTGGACCACGCCGCTCCACACATGGCCGCTGTTTGGCGGCCAAGGTACCCTCAACGTCAACAGCTGGTCGCCGGACTCAACGCACTTTGCGTTCGTGGCATACCCAATTTCTGACTCCACAAAGGACTAAGCACGTGACACTCAGCAATGGCACCTCAGACGGAACGATCCGCTGGGGAATCGTCGGCACCGGCTTCATCGCCGGCCTCCAAACGCAGGACCTGAAGGAGAATGGCTTCACGGTGCAGGCCGTGGGGTCCCGTTCGCTGGACTTGAGCACGGCGTTCGCCGAACAACACGGCGTTGCCACCGCGCATGGCAGTTATGAGGACCTGGTAGCTGACCCGCTGATTGACGTGGTGTATATCGCCACGCCGCACCCGTTCCACCATGCGAATGCACTGCTGGCCCTGAATGCGGGAAAGCACGTGCTGATAGAGAAGTCGTTCACCATGAACGCCCGCGAAGCGCAGGAAATTGTTGACCTGGCCGAATCCAAAGGACTCGTCGCCCTCGAAGCCATGTGGACCCGGTTCCTGCCGCACATGATCCGCATCCGCGACATCATCGCATCCGGCACCATTGGTGAGGTCCGCAAGGTGGTGGCCAGCCATAACCAGAGCCTCCCCCAGGATCCCTCGCACCGGCTCAACGACCCCGCGCTGGGCGGCGGAGCGCTGCTGGACCTGGGCATCTACCCCATCTCCTTCGCGTTCGATATTCTCGGCACGCCAGCCACGATCCGGGCAAGTGCCTCCATGTCCGCCACCGGCGTGGACCGGCAGACCGCGGCTATCTTCGAATATGCCAATGGCGCTCAAGCTCTGGTGGATTGCGAGCTCGACGCTGCCAGCGCCAACCGGGCCATGGTGATCGGGACCGACGGCTGGATCGACATCGAGCACACTTGGTACAACCCGGTGCCTTTCACTGTCCATGCCGTTGATGGAACCGTTGTTGAGCGGTATGACCGGCCGGTCGGCAGCCGTGGGATGCAGTTCCAAGCTGCTGAGCTGGAGCGCCTGGTTCGGGATGGTTCCACTGCCGGGACCATTCTTCCGCCTGCCGAGACCGTGGCCATTATGGCCTCGATGGATGAGATTCGCCGGCAGATCGGTTTGAGCTATGAGGCGGACGCACAATGACCGACTCGCCGCGCCTCGCCGAGCTACGCCAGCAGGAAGAGGAACTGGTCTTCGCTTCATTCGATCACCATGACGCCTGGCGCTTGGGTTCCCTGATCGCCAACCACGCCATCTCGTCCGGGTTTGGCGTGGCAATTGATATCCGCAGGCACAACATCGTGCTCTTCCGCTGTGTCCTTCCAGGCGCAACTTCGGACCAAGAGGAATGGATCCGCCGTAAGTCCGCGTCGGTGCTGAGGTTTGAGCACAGCACAGCATTGTTGTCGGAGGACTTCGCCGCGCGCGGCCACAGCCCTGTAGGTGGCGGCTGGCTCGCCCATGCGGACTACACCCTGGCCGGCGGTTCGTTCCCGATCCGTGTCCGCGGAACCGGCGTGATCGGCGCCATCACGGTGTCCGGGCTGAGCTCGGATGAGGACCACCAGCTGGTGGTGGACGGAATCCGAAACTACCTGAAGACAGTGGGGGGCACAGGCATGAGCTCTATTACCCACACCGTGGTTTTCTCCCTGATCCACGGGCCCGGATCGGCCGAAGAGACAGACTTTCTCACAACGGCGGAACAAACACTCACGGCGATCGACGGCGTGGAGGACTTCTGCGTCAGACGTCAGGTCAGCGCCAAGAGCGATTTGAACTGGCAGTGCTCCATGGTCTTCGCTAACCAGATAGCATACGACGCATACAACAAACATCCTGCCCACGTATCGTTCGTCGCATCCCGGTGGCTGACTGAAGTCGCCGCGTTCCAAGAATACGACTTTGCATCTTGGGGCGCACTGTAGTTGCAGACACTTCCCAGTACATGTCCAACCGCAGTGTTGAAACGGAGTCTGGTTCGGCCCACACGAGATTGAAAGGCTCGTATCGGGCGGAGCAGCCGGTCAAGAGACAAATTGGGTGCTGAGGACAGAGGCGCATTGAAGCTAAGGGCGACCAGCATCAAGCCGCCTAACAGCGAAATGGCAAAATGCCGCCGTCGTGAAATTACGACGGCGGCATCTGCCGGGCCTAGTGAGGTCATCCCCGCCAGCCGGAAGTCCAACTCTCAGTTCAGATCCCGGGAGCGGTTTTCTTGCCTGCAGTCCTTGGGCGACCTGTCAGACCAGCTTCGAGCGGAAGAAGCTCGTGAGCTTGTCGAAGGGGATAAGTCCCGCACGGTCGTAGAGATCAACATGGCCAGCCCCGGGGACAAGAACGAGTTCCTTGGGCCCTGCAGCAAGCCGATAGGCGTTCTCGCTAAACTCACGCGAATGCGCTTGGTCTCCGGTGATGAACATCAGCGGGCGCGGGGATATAAGGTCCATGTCGTTGAAAGGGTAGAACGTCATGAACTTCGTGTTCGTCGCCAGGGCGGGGTGCGTCGTCGTGTTTGGGCACCAACCACGAGCAGTGCGGTAGAAGTCGTAGAACTCCCGGTCCACGTCGGTCGATTCCGGGGTGAGGACCTCAGGAGTGCCGCCGGTGTAGGCGAACTTGCTGCCGTCGAACTCGACGTCCCGTTGGGCCGCGGCCTGCGCGATAACCGCTTTGCGCTGTTCCAGGCTTACGGACTTGCGGAGGCCGTCACGGTTTGCGGCTCCCATGTCGTACATGCTCACCGTGGCGATGGCTTTGATGCGCGGGTCGATCTTGGCCGCACTGAGCACAAAGCTGCCGCTTCCGCAGATGCCGATGGCGCCAATCCGTTCCGTGTCCACGAAGGACCTCGAGCGCAAGTAGTCCACCGCGGCACTAAAGTCCTCGGCGTAGACGTCAGGCGAGACCGCATTCCCGGGTTTCCCGTCGCTTTCGCCCCAGAACGACAGGTCGAAGGACAGTGTGACAAAGCCTTGTTCCGCCATCTTGGTGGCGTATAGGTTGGCGCTCTGTTCCTTCACGGCACCCATTGGGTGGCCAACAACAAGGGCCGGGTTGCTCAGCCGGCGGTCGAGATCGTTCGGGACAAACAAGTTGCCCACAACCTTCATCTGGTACCTGTTCATGAAAGAGATCTTCCGTACAGTGACCTGGTCACTGGTATAGAAGTTGTCCGCGCCGTTAGACGTGTCACCGGGCTCGAGGTCTTTGCGGGATGCGCCAGGTGATGCCGTGGAAGGAGCGGCTGTTGCCATGCCGGTGACACCGGAGAGTCCCAACGCCGTGGCGCCCGCGCCTGTCAGTTTCATCAGTCCGCGGCGTGAAACCTCGTCCCCTGCCAGGCTCGCACGGACTGCAGTTTTCTTGATTCCGTCGGTGTTTGTAGTCATGTCTATGTAATCCTCGTAAAGTGCGCTATCGAATGTCGTTGTTTACTTATGCGTTTCAAGAAGATCACGGTTTACAAACGTGAGGGAGGCCCTGTTAAGAGAGGTACGGGCGGGGCCTCCATCAGCAAATTCCCAGCTCAGGCGCCACATTCTCACAGGATTCACGCCAAAAATACGGTCGTCGTCAACCCCAGGAGCGCCTCAACCGTCGGTGTTGTTCGTGACAAACCAAGCGTCCCGTCCGCAGCTTCCGTCACGTCCCGCATACGGCCGAATCCGCCGTCGAAGTAAGTCTCCGACGTGCAAGGCTTGGCCCACGTTGACGCCTTCGGGTGCAAAGTGCCGCGCAGCGGCCAGGACCAGCCCCGGACCTGCACCGATAATCGCGAGAGTTGTGTCCATGGAATGGCTCGTTCATTTGAGGGGACGTCTAGCGATCGCGAGGCCGACGAAGGCGATCAGAGTACCAGCCACGATCAGGGTAGCCATAGGTACAGCTGTTTGGCTGCCGCCGATCCCGGCGATGGGTGCGGCAACGCCTGCCGCAACCCACTGCGTCATGCCTAGAAGCGCGGAACCTGTTCCGGGGTGTTCCGGAGCTGCCTCCGCGGCCAAAGCTCCGGCGTTGGCGCCGAGAAGACCCTGGGCGACCATCACGGCCAGGAAACAGCACAATGCCGCAAGAAGCGGAGTGCCGAGCCACAGTGCGCTAATCAGCATCACCCCACCAGCAGCGAGGTCAACGACCAAACCCGTCCTGATGATCTTTCGGGTGGACACCCGGCCGGCCAAGCGGGCGGAAATCAAGGCGGTTAAGGCGGCCCCAGCCGCGTTGGCCGCGAAAACTACGGAGTACGCAAGGGGCGAGAGTCCGTTCATCGACTGAAGAACGAAGGCCGAGGTGGCCACGTAGGCGAAGAGGGCGATCATCACCGCTGAGCTGACAATCATGTATCCGACGTACTCACGGTTGCCCAGCAGCGCGCGGGCGGCCCGGACCGAATTGCCCAACCCGCCGTTGTGCCTCCGCTCGCGAGGCAAGGATTCTGGAACGATGAACACCACGCACAGCGCCATCACGATGCCCGTAGCGGCGAGCGCCCAGAAAGCCGTTCGCCAATGAGAGACCTGGAGGATTCCGGCGCCGAGCAGTGGGCTTATAACGGGAGAAATCCCACCGACGCCGGCAACGATGTTCAGCACCCGAACCAGTTGGGACCCCGAAATCAGATCGATGATTATTGCGCGGCCGATCACCATGGCCCAGCCTCCGGCGAAACCCTGGACAAACCGGGCGACCATCATGGCCACTACCGAGGGGGCAAGCGCACAGAACACCGAGGCAACGAAAACCACCAGAGTGCCAGCAAGCAGAGGCCACCGGCGACCACGTTGATCGGAAAACGGCCCGCCGACAAGCTGCCCCAAACCCATCCCCGCGAAAAACGTGGTCAACGTCAGTTGCACTTGGGTTGCGGTCGCACCGAGATCGGCAGACACCATGGGGAACGCGGGAACATACATGTCCGTCGCCAACGGAGCGATGGCCGTAATAAAGATGACGGCGGCAACAAGTGACGCCGAAATCACATTCTTTGAACCCGCGTTTGCCTGTGCACGGTGGAGCCTTGGGTCCACGGCCGCTGTCTTCATGGCACGCCCTTCCGTTGGCGTTTTGGTTAGTTGACTCGTACCTTAACGCAACCAGCCTTCCCCGAAGGAAGGGAGTCCCCCTTGATAGGGGTACTAGGAGGGTCTCCTTGGAACGAGATAAATCACCTAGCGTGTAGCCCATGGATAACCGTGCAGACGTTCGTGAGTTCCTTACCTCGCGCCGCGCCAAGATTTCACCGGGGGAGATGGGGCTGCCCGCCGGTAGCAACCGCCGTGTGGCGGGATTGCGCCGCAGTGAAGTGGCCACCCTTGCTGGGGTGAGCATTGAGTACTACACCCGGCTTGAACGCGGCATCATCAGCGGCGCCTCGCCGGAAATTCTGGATGCGATTTGCCGGGCGTTGAAGCTCGACGACGCCGAACGCGCCCACCTTTTCGATCTCGCCCACGCGGCGAGCCCAGTGGCCCGGCCACCCAAGCGGCGCACCGCCAAGGGCTGGAGCCCGCACACCAGCCTCCAATGGGCTCTGGACGCCGTCACGGGGGGACCTGCTTTCGTCCGCAACGGGCGCATGGATCTCTTGGCCGTCAATGCACTCGCTCGGGCCTTCCACAAGGATGTGTACGACATGCCCGGCCAGCCTCCCAACCTTGCCCGTTTCACCTTCCTTGATGAGCGCGCCCATGACTTTTATCCCGACTGGGATGCGGCCGCTGAGGTAGTGGTTTCCATCCTGCGCACCGAAGCCGGAAGGGACCCGCACAACAAGGAACTCCACGATCTCATCGGTGAACTGAGCACCAGGAGCCAGGAGTTCCGTCGCCTTTGGAGTTCACATAACGTCCGCCACCACGGAGCCGGCAACAAGGTTTTCCACCATCCGGTGGTGGGCGAAATGACCATCGCGTACGAAGGCCTGGAGATGGCTGCCGAGCCTGGCCTCACTCTCACCATCTACTCCGTCGAACCCGGATCCGATTCCGAGCAAGCCATGCGCCTACTTGCGTCCTGGGCTGCCACCGAATACGCCCCGGACACACCGAAGATCATCAACTAAGAGGGCTCCCGGCCAGTGAAAGCAAAACGAAGGAATTCATTACCGGTTGGACGGCCTTTGCTGGCTGAGTTTTAGGAGTGGGAATGGCACAGAAACATCGGAGAGCGAGGAGACTGCGGGCGATGGCCGGCCTGTTGGTGCTGGGGTTCAACATCGCTGCCTGCGAGGGAGCGCCAACAGAGGGCGATGGTGGATCCGCACCTCCCAATCCCGGCACCGGGTCTGGGGCCCAGCGCCCCGCCTCGGCTTCTGACCGTAAGGTGGCCGGAACCGTGGTGCACTTCACGGCAGGCGCCACGGTAGTGAAGGCTGTAATCGACGAAGACACTCCAACGGCGCGTTCCCTCGTGGACATGCTGCCCATGACCCTGCGCTTTTCAGACTTCGGCGGGAGAGAGAAAGTCTCCTCACCTCCGCGCCCCTTCGATTTCATGAGTGCAAAAGGGATGAAACCGGAAGCAGGCGACCTGTTCTCGTACCGGCCTTGGAGCAACCTCGGATTCTTCTACACCGCCGACGATTCAAGCTACTCTGACTCCCTCGTTCGGATCGGGCGGAGCGTAGACATCGACCAGATCATCAAATTGGATGGCCAGGACGTCACTATCGCGATCGCCAAGTAGCTGACTCCAACCGTGCCGTAGAAGGCAGCCACTGCTGTGCCTTCGATGACCAGGTGCCATCTGATCATCTCTACAGCTCGGCACGGGCTACCTCCGCGTCGGCAGTCGTGCGAGCAAGGCCCTCTACGATTCAGGACGCCGGCCAGAGTGGATGAAAAGCTCTTTGGCTCAGGATCCCCAATGACGCTGACGGCATAAGGGCCCGGACCCGGCCACATGATCAGCGTCGATAGGCTCAATCGGCACTCGCCTGAGCTTCCACGCCCCGAGGGCCCGACGGGCTACTAGTCTCGCGGTCCAACAGCATGGACCATTCCCCAGTATGTCAATAGTGGATATCCTGAACTATAAGATTTATTCGAAAGCTCTATGCCGGGCTGCTACGGACCTTGTTGATGCTAGGCGGTGGACCGACCGCCTGGTGGATAGTCGAATCCCAGGGGAGGCAGGATCCAGGAGTCGTCGCGACGTCTACTCAAACCCACAGAGCCAAACCTATCCACGTCAGCTCGTGGCCGGTTTCCGATCCCTACGGTCAGCCCTGGTGAAGATTTCAGTTGGCCCCTTCATCCCGCGGCGAGGTTCGGGCCAGAATGCTGCGGGCGTGCGGATCCGAATGGATCCCGCACACCCGCAGCACCAGCAAGCATTTAACGCTGCTTACAGGACAAACTCATGGCGTCCCTTTGGCGCCAACGTCTCCTTGCCGTTACTCGAAACAAGGATCACCGGCACAGGACTGTCAACCGAGACATCTGATCCGTCCACTTCCACGGTAATGTAGCCATGCGGTGTAGGAACAGCGCCTGAGAGGCGCCCAACAACGCCGGGTTGTGGCGCGATACGCGCTGCGGCGTATCCTGCTTCGGCCGGAGTCACGCCAAGGACGTACCAAACGAGATCCTTGACGGGTGTGGCGCTCCATGCGTGGACGGGGGTTCCCCATCCCCAGCATTCACCGAAAGTGTCATATCCGTCCTTGAGAAACACACTCCACCGGCGGAGCAAGCCTGGGAGGAGTGAAGCCTTCCCGGCCTGCGCGACGGCGTCGTGCACGACGTAGCTGAAGAACGGCTCAGCCATCACCACTTCACGTTCCACGTCCCAATCGATGCGGTAGATTCCCCGCGCTTGGTCCTGTTCTTTCTGCATGTCGTATCCGCCATCGTCGCCCCCAATCCAGGAACGTATGACCACGCTGGACGGGTCAGTTATGACATCAATGATCCGGCCCCATCTCTCCTTCGGCGCGAGACCTGAAACGATCGCTACGGCGCCTGCAGCCTGGGACATCGCCGGCTTTCGCTCACCATCGATGATGTGGTCCACATAGCTTCCCCGGGCATCATCCCAAAAATCCTCGAACCCTGCTCGGGCGCCTTCTAGAAGGTTTTTCGCCCACGTTGCGGACCCTTCGTTGCCCATCCACGATGCCATTTCGGCATATTCGGACAGCCCTCGAGCCCACAGCCCGGTTATGAGGGAGGAACGACCATTCGAGAACACGCTGGACCAGTCGATGAGATTCCACTCAGGAACTTCACTCAGCGTTCCGTGCGAGTCCACAAACGGTTCATACCAGCGCAACACTCGCTCAGCCACCGGTAGGAGCGATCGAAGCGCCGAACGGTCCCCTTCGTGGCGGAAAAAGTTCCAGACGCCGTGTAGCCAATGGAGTGACCAGTCCGGAATTGAATAGGTGCTGTTGTATTCAAACTCTCCAGCAACACTCATCGGCAGCAGACCGTCAGCCCTGGGGGAAGCCGCCAGTTCAAGGTAGTTTCGCGCAAGTCTCCAGTCTTCATTGGCGACCAGATGCACCATTTGGTGGACAACGCCGTCGCCTACCCAAGCTCGTTGCTCACGTGTAGGGCAGTCGGTAAAGGAATCAAAGGAGTTCATGGCAGTGGTGCGGATACCGGCCCTGTACAAAGCGTTCAACTCATCGTCGCTGGAGTGGAACGAGGCTTTGCCGGAGAACGGGTAGTGATACTCGCTAACCGACAATTCGTGGAGCACCACCGGTGCTTCGCCCGGAGGTATAAGCACGAAGATCTGGCGGAGTCCGCTGATCTCCATTGCTTTATAGTGATCGTCGACGCCACGCGTGGTGTAACTGGCACTCGCCCGCGGTGCAGAATCGACCGGTCCAGCCACGAAATCGAAGTCGATATTCTCCTGGTAATAGAGGTCAAGACGAACGCCCTCTGGAGCGTCCACTGCGAATTCCACATGCCCGGCCACGATGCGACCGAAATCGAAAGCCACAACCGTGGCGACGTCCGGCTCTTGCTGAACGGTCAGCGGAAGGGTTGCAGTAGTCGCTTCACCAACAAGCTTCAGCTGATTGATCAATCTATCGGCCGGGTGGTCAGGAAGATCACTCAAGGCCGGCGCGGTGTAGGCCTTGCCCTTGCTCGGAGATACGCGGTCGCCCCCCAGTGCACCGATGCCCCTGGGAAGCATCGGACCATACGGATCGACCGGCGGACGCGATTCTCCAAGACCGCCGTGATGGCTGACCCTAAGTATGTTGGAAGCGGGCCACTCCGAGTCATCGAAATCTTCGGCGACCCACGACGGATCCAGCTCCCTCGCGTCCAGAAGTTCGATCGGGACTCCGTTCATGGCGTCATCCGTCTCAGGCGAACGCCACGCCTTGGACCGGAATGCTTTCCAGCCCTCATTCGTAACAAGCCACTGGTCACCGATCCGCGCCTCCAAGACGAGCTGCGCGTCGCGGCCAACAATCCCCCGCGAGTGCGCCGGCTGCCAGAAAGAATTGGCCTCACCGTAGTACGTTACGAGAACTGCCACGGTGTTGGTTCCCGGCCGAAGGTGGGATGAGATTTCGTATTCGTCATAGCGCAGGCGGCGGGGTTGGGAGCGGATTGGTCCTCGTCCCACTTCGACGCCGTTGACCCACAAAACATACCGGGAGTCTGACGTTAGTCTCAGCGGCACCGGGCCATTCAGTTCACCAACTTCGAACGACTTTCGAAATTGCACTCGCGAGAAGCCTGCATGGGCAAGGTCCGCCCGGCTGCTTCGGTGATGAACCTCTAGATCAACGTCGCTAGGCCCAATCCAACTTCCGTGCCAGCGGAGCCCGGGGAAACTTTGGGTTGTCAATTCTGCCTTCCTAACTTTTTCGGCAATTCAAATCCTGAAATGAAAGATCAAGAACCCTTGTAGGCGCTGTCCATTTGCTTGAGGCCTGATGCGGGATCCGTCTTCCCGGCGAGCATGTCCTGAATGACCTGGAACAGCGTCTGCTGGACACGCGGGTTAGGCCAAGCCGAATCCATGTAAGGGTCGGTCTTACCCTCCTTGTTGTATTCCTGCAGCGCTTCCACGGCTGGGTCAACCTTGAATGCGTCGTTTGCGACAACGGGCAATGCCCTGTTGGTCTCCGCGTAAACGTTCATGCCATCCGGGCTCTGCAGGAAGTTAATGAACTTAATCGCAAGATCCTTGTTCTTAGCTTTGGCGTTTACAGCGTAGGAAGCACTGGCCGCACCGGCCATGCGGGTGTCACCGGCATTGTCCGTTGCTGGTACCGCGAGCAGCTTTAGCTGGGTACCCGGGGCTTGCTTGCTGAGCGCGGCGATTGCTGAACTGGTTTGGACAACGCCAAGAGCCTCGCCCTTTGAAACCATGGAGAGCGTTGCCTCGTAGTCCGTTCCGAGGGGGTTTGCCTGGAAGCAGCCGTTCTTCTGCATCTCAAGGTATTTGTTCATGGCTTCGGACCACTTCGAGTCAGCGAATGAAGCCTTGCCGTTTGCCATGTCATCGGCAAATCCCGGTTCAGGGCCATAGACCAAGGTGGGGGTGAGTGCATATGGGATGAGCTGGGTCACCCAGTTGGTTTGGGCGCCGAGAGCAAAGGCTGTCTTACCTTTGGCCTTGGCCTGCGAACAGAACTGAAGAAGTCCGCTCCACGTAGTCGGCGGTGTCAAGCCAGCCTCGTTGACGGCATTCATGTTGTAGATGGCGCCGATGCCCGAGAAGGTCACCGGAGCGCTGTATGTCTTGCCTTCGAACTGGGTCACGCGCTTGATCCCAGCTGGAACGCTGTCTGCCCATGGTTGACCCGACAGGTCCTCAAGGAAGCCGGCCTTGGCAATGATTTGCGTAGCCAAAGGGTTACCCAGTCCCGGCCAGACAAAGAAGACATCCGGCGCCGTGCCCGACGAAAGCTGTGTGCGTGTGGTGGTTTGGTTCTGGTCGACAGCGGAGGTGGTGTATTTGACGTCGACACCGGGGTTCTTCTCTTTGAACTTGGCGATGACAGCGTCCAGCGCGGCCTTTTCATTGGTATTCGAGGCAATCGTGAGCGTCTTTCCGTCACCACCGCCGGAGGAACTACTGGCTCCGCCACCGCAGGCGCTAAGGCTGAGCGCGGCAGCCAGGCTCACCGATAGGGCCAGAAGGGTCTTCTTGTACATCATGTTCTCCTTTGAACTGCAGTGCATGCTGATTCTGAGCATGCGGTTGCTGGGATACGGTCTGATCCGGCTGGAGTCGGACCGGGGTAATACGGCTTGGCTAGCCCTTCAGTCCGCTAGCGAAGCCTTTGATAATGGTCTTTTGCATCGCAAAGTACGCGATGAGTATGGGAGCGACGGTAATAACCAGCCCAGCGAACACAAGGTTCCATTCCGATACGTACTGTCCTACAAACGAGAACAGGGCTACAGGAACCGTCTGCTGGGAACTGCCACTCAAATAGAGGAGCGGCGTCAAGAAATCATTCCAAACGGTCAGTACATTCAAAATGACCACTGTTCCGGTAATCGGTCGGACCAGCGGAAAGATGACGGAAACGAAGGTTTTGACGGGGCCGGCACCGTCAACAGCAGCGGCTTCTTCATAGTCGAGCGGAACAGCTCGAATGAATCCCGTGTAGAGGAAGACGGAGAAGGGCACTTGGTGGCCGGCGTAGTACAAAACCAGCGAAATCGGATTCCCAATGAGGCCCAGGTCCCGGATGGTCGTATAGAGGGGTATGAGCGCCAGCTGGAACGGCAGAGCGAGCCCAAGCATGAACAGGAAGAACATCCAGCGTGACCACCGCTTAGTGACGCGGGCCAGAGGGTAGGCGGCGAGAGCCGAAACGACTACGATGATGCCAACGCTGAAGACGGTGACGAAAGCGCTCGTCAGTAGTGACTGACCGAGGCCCGCCTGGTTCCACGCGTTCGAAAAGTTCTCAAAGCTTGGAGCAGTAACCGGTGCAATTGGCGCTGACTGATCATCGGGCTTCTTCAGAGCGATGTTAATTAACATGTAGATAGGAAAGAAGAAGACTGCCGCCGCGAACACCATCACGCCTTCGAGAGCGAACGTTCGCCATGTATAGCGGTTCACTTGGAGCCTCCCTGCTTGCTCAGCAGCTTATTCTGAGCTGTGGACATGATGACGACGAAGACAGTCAAGACCAGCGCCATGGCGATGCCATAGCTGAAATCACCGAACTGGAAGGCATTCTTGTAAATCAGCGTCGACATCGTGTCTGTTGCGGTACCAGGACCGCCCGAAGTCATGACCCAAATCTGGTCGAACAGTTTCAGACCGCCAATAATGGACAGCATCAAGTTGATCGTGATTGCCGGAGCCAACTCAGGCCGAACGACGTACCAGAAGCGTCGAATGGCGCCGGCGCCATCGATGCGGGCGGCCTCGAGCACATCCTCAGGTACGCCTTGGAGCCCTGCCAGGTAAATCACCATGGAGTAGCCCGAGAACTGCCAGATCACGGTGGCAATGATCGACCATATTGCGATGTCTGCGTTGCCGAGCCAGTCTTGCTTCAGCCCTTCAAGGTTCAAGGCGGCCAGCAAGTTGTTGATAGCTCCGTCGGGCGTCATGAGGTACTTCCAAAGGAAGGCGGTGGCCACGGGAGTTATCACGGCGGGAGTGAAAAAGAGTACGCGTAGAAGATTCCGGCTCTTGATCTTCGAATGCACCCCGAGAGCCAGCAGAAGGCCAACGAGGTTCTGAAGGACTGTGGTTCCTCCCGCAATCAGCAGGGTATGTCCAACCGCGCCGACGCCAGCAGGATCCTGCAGAAGGCGTTGGAACTGCGCCAATCCCACGAACTCCAGTGTGGTGGACAGCCCGTCCCAGTTGGTAAAGGCATATCCGGCCCCCTGCAAACTTGGCCACAGCACCACGAAGACGTAAAACGCCAGCGCTGGCAACAGGAACCACCAAGGGATGACCCCAACGCGGCTCGGCAACCTTCTCTTCCGCGACATTGACGAGACAACAGCGACCGGCTCTGCGATGCGAACAGAAGGACTCGTCGCTGAGTCGACCCGGTTCATCTGCCCAGCCTCTTCCGGTCTGTAGATAGCGATGACATCGAATCCTTCTTTCTTTGGATCGTTTCAATTTAGTGATTGGAGACCTCCCAACCACTTTGGGCTTTGGGGGGTATGTGAGTCGAACCACGTTCTTGTAAGAAGATATCCCAGATAGCGGGATATTGTCTAGATGTTCCTTTCGACGCCCGGTCGGTGCCTGACGCGCTTGGCGGACTATGCGATGCGTCGCGGAAGCGCAGCCTGAACGACGGCTCGAAGAGAAGGCTCAAAGCTCGAGGGCGGTGCGCGAATGGGAACGACGCCCATACAGGCAACGGGACAAATGGAGTAACCCGACCGGCTTCGGCGGCAAGTAAGGCACTAGCGCCAGTAAGCGCGTCCGCGAGTCATTCTCATTGCTTGACGTCTGGCAGCAAGAGCGAGCCAAGCATGTCCGCGACGGGGATCCTCGAAAGCTTCTCGGCAACTTCCTTCATGACAGGCAAGACCGCTTGGGCCGCCTCCTCATTAAAGCGGAAACTCGGGCCGGAGACAGTGAGCACGCCAACGATCCCGACGCCGCCGGCGGCCCTGATCGGGTACGCCAGGGGCGCTACGCCCTCCTCATGGATATTGGGAATGTAGAGGTACCCATCGGTTCGGGCTTTGCGAATAAGCCGAAGCGCCTCATCGGTGCTTCGTGGGGCCGCCGAACCGTACTCATTAGGGCGCGGGAATCCCTCAGCCTCAAGGCGGGCGATTGCCTCCTCCTCCGAAATATTGCCGAGCAAGAGCAGACCACTTGCCGTACTTGCCAAGGGCAAGTTGCCGCCATGGAGTGGATCATATTTTAACCCCGAGCGCCTGCCTTGAGCCTTGGCTACGCGCACCAAATGCGCTCCCTCGACGAGGTTCAGCCGCGCCAACTCACCGCTCGCCGCCGCCAACTCCTCCAGCAGGGGCCGGGCAAGCTCAACCAACGGAATGAGCTCAATATATTGGAGCGCGTGCGACGTTGATTTGAGGGTCAAGTGGTAGCGGCCGGCGTCATCGAGTCGGGAGTAACCGAGCCGCGTCAGTTCTCCCATGAGCCGGTGCGTGGGACCTTTCGCTACCCCCAAGGCCGACGCAATCTCCGTGAAGCTCAGCCCACGAGGAGCATGGCTCAGCAGTTCGATAGTTTGAAGCCCGCGCTCCAGTTCCGCGCTCACGCCTACTCCGCTTCATTCGATTTTGGTTCCGACTCGTCCCGTACGCACCCATGTAGTGCAGGACTCGACTTTACCTCTTCAACTTCATGCCTCTCTCAGGATGCGACGAGAACACCGCTTCAATTCAGCGAGGGCACACATCTCACCCCAGCATTGACCATGTCCAGCATTGTGGGATATTGTCTTTCGTGTTGGAACTAAGTTCCACATTTGCATTCACGTCGACCCACGGCACCAACTGCCGCGTCCATAGGACCCTGCAGAGTTCGCACATCTGGAGTGTCCACAAAGGTCCAAATGAAAGTTCAGCACACAGAGTCGTGTTCGGGTCACGTGTGTAACAAACAGCGAGATTGAGGCAATAGAACGCATGACGGAGACATTATCTAGCCGCGGACGCGACATCGTCCATGATCTGGCTGAGTTTGCTGGGGAAGCGCGGTACGAGGACCTGCCCGCGGACGCGATCACCGGCGCCAAGAAGACCATCCTTGACACGCTTGGGGTGATCCTGGCTGCGAGCGGCGTGGAACCGGCACTGTCCCCCATCATTGAATTGCTCAGGGAAAGCGGTGGCCGGGCCGAGTCTTCCGTATTGGGCTTCGGCGGAAAGGCGCCGGCTCTTATGGCTGCGTTTGCCAACGGCGCCATGGCCCACTGTCTTGATTTTGATGACCAGACACCATGGGGACAGCATGCCGGCAGCAGTATTATTCCTGCGGTCTTCGCTGTAGCAGAAAGGAAAGGTGGTGTCACCGGCCAGGACCTCCTGGCCGGAGTGGCGGTTGGACAGGACATTTTCGCCAGACTCCGACGCAACATCGACTGGCGCAAGGACTGGAATCTTTCAACAACCATGGGCGTCTTTGCAGCTACTGCCGCCGCGTCCCGAGTGCTGCGCCTCCCGCCAGAACAAGTGGCCAATGCGCTAAGCATTGCCAGCATGCAATCTTCCGGGGTCAACGAGACCGTCTTCGCAACGGGCAGTGATCTTCACGGAATCTACGCCGGTTTCTCTGCTAAAGGCGCCGCGCTCGCCACCCTGCTCGCCCAGAAGGGTACAACCGGCGTGTCCACACTCTTCGAGGGTGAACACGGCGTTTTCAACACATACTTCGCTGGCCGCTACGATCGCGAGAACATGGTCAAGGATTTGGGCCAGGTCTTCCACGGCGGGACAACCCTCTACAAGTTCTGGCCTTCCGTCGGAACATCGCATGGCCACATACACGCCGTCATTCAGATCCTGGCTGAACAGTCGCTCCACATTGACGAAGTCAGCGAGATCCGCGTCTTCGTGGGCGATCACCATGAGTTGATGTGCCGCCCCCTACCTGCCCGACGCACCCCGGCTACCGCTGTCGATGCAAAATTCAGTCTGCCCTTCCTAGTAGCTGTTGCCGCCGTGCGAGGCACCGTAGTCGTCTCGGACTTTGACGAAGCGACTCGACAAGACCCAGCGATCCTCGCCGCGGCAGAGAAGGTCGTCCCAGTGGCAGACACAACCCTGGACTGGGAATACGACATGTTGCCGGGACGGGTGGAAATTCGCACTCGTGATGGGCGCAGCTTCACGAAAACAGGAAATGCACTGCCTGGAAGCCCTGAGTCCCCATTGACATGGGATCAGGTTGCCCTGAAGTTCGGCACGTGCGCCGCAGCAGCCATGAACCAGCCCACTTACAAACAGATCGCCGAGGCCCAGGAAATCGCCCGCACCATGGAGTCGCAAGCGGACGCAACGAGTCTTATCAGGGCAGTCCAAAACGACTGACGGTTCGGATCAATTCAACAAAACGCCACTCCGAGGGCGATCCACAAGTTTCAAAGGAACTCAAAGAGGAGAAACCATGAAAACATCGAAGTCCAAAGTCCGCCCACATCAGAGACTGATGGGCGGCGCCATCGGCAACGTCGTCGAGACCTTTGACTGGTCCGTATACGCACTGACAGCACCTGCTCTGGCCCTTCATTTCTTTCCCAAAGGCGATCCAGGCGCTGCACTTCTAGGAACCTTTGCTGTATTTGCAGCCGCGTTCTTCGCTCGGCCACTCGGAGGAGTTATCTTCGGCATCCTCGGCGACCGTCTCGGCCGGCTTCGTATCCTGACTCTGACCGTTCTGATGATGGGTGGCGGCACACTTGTGACGGGTCTGCTTCCGTCGTACGAGACGATCGGCCTCGCTGCACCGATCCTGCTGGCAACTTGCCGCATCATCCAGGGGCTGTCGATGGGTGGTGAATCTTCCGGTGGCTACACCTATGTCATTGAATCCGCTCCGGCAGGCAAGCGAGGACTGTGGATCGGCGTGGTCATGTTCGCCATCTACTTGCCTCACACATTCCTTTCCCTCACGATCGTCGGTGTCCAGGGCGCCATGGGAGATGCCTACATGGACTGGGGATGGAGGGTGCCCTTCATCTTTGGCGGTGTGCTCGCATTGGTCGGATTCTGGTTGAGGAAAAACCTCGATGACCCTGAGGAGTTCTCAGACGCGACGGCCCAGAAAGTCACCATCAAAGACACTCTCAGGGGACTTGCTGCCTCCTGGAAATCCATCGGGCGCATTCTCTTGCTCCAGGCTCCCCAGGCAGCAGTGGCATACCTGATCGTCGGATACATGTACACCTTCGTCGTAACTGAAGGCGGCCTCAAGCAGATCGACGCCCAGTGGACGAGCGGAGCGGCAGTACTGCTACTGGCATGCCTTGGTCCGGTATTCGGCAAGCTCAGCGACAAGGTGGGCCGCAAGCCCGTCATTTGGACGGGATTCATTTGGCTGACAGTTACCGCCTATCCGGCGTTTGCCTTGGCATCGAACGGCACAGTCATTGGCGCTCTACTCGGCCAGTGCATTCTTGCAACCGCCAGTGCGCTCATTACCTCCGCATACTTCGTGGTTGCGGTAGAGATCTTCCCGACGCGGGTGCGGTATGCCGGGCATGGACTTGCTTTCAACCTCGCCGCTGCTGTCTTTGGCGGAACGACTCCACTCGTCGCCACAGCTTTGGTAGACCAATTCAACACACCTGTGGCACCTGCCTTCTACGCCATCGGGATCGCGCTGACCTTGGGCGTTGTTGGATTGATCCTCACCCCCGAAACACGGCACGTCAGCCTGCGCCACTCGCTGCTCGGCAAGGGCGACGAAGACACTCACGACAGCGCTGAAAAGTCCGACGTCGCCTCACGGTGAACATGACCGCAGCAACCTGCATTAGTCCATCAACGCAACCCATATCCACTCCCCCTGTAGTTCTGGAGACGACTCAAAATGACAACCAGCTTGATGACTGCCCATGATTCGCTCTTTATCGGTGGTGAATGGATCGCTTCAACAAGTCCTCACCGCATCGAAGTGGTTTCGCCCTGGAGCGAGGAGGTCATTGCAACTGTGCCCTCCGCATCCCGGCAAGACATGGACCGAGCCGTCGCTGCAGCGAGGCGCGCACTGAATGTAGGTCCTTGGGCAACCATGGCCTTGGAGCAGCGGATCCAGATCCTTACGCGGTTCCGCGAGCTACTTGTCCAGCGTGCCGAGGAACTCTCGCAGCTCATCACGGCCGAAATGGGCTGTCCGATAACGCAATCCCGCAACATTCAGGTCGTCAATCCGGTCGGCATTCTGGACGCTTACCTGGAGACCGCCCGGACATACTCCTTCCGAGCGCTCCGACATTCCGCAAACGGCCATGCTCTCGTTACCCGGGAACCTGTCGGTGTCGTCGCAGCGGTTGTTCCTTGGAATGTACCGGCATCCCTGACTGCCCAAAAGCTTGTACCGGCGTTGCTAACCGGCTGCACCGTCGTACTCAAACCTGCGCCTGAGACACCCTTGGATGCATACTTTGTGGCACAGCTGTTCGAGGAAGCCGGACTGCCCCCAGGTGTCTTGAACGTTGTGCCAGCTGATCGCGAGGTCAGCGAGTACCTCGTTGCGCACGCAGACGTGAACAAGGTTACCTTCACGGGCTCGAGCGTTGCCGGACGACGCATTGCGGAGCTTTGTGGACAGGATCTAAGGCGTGTCACCTTGGAGCTGGGCGGCAAGTCGGCAGCCGTCATTCTGGAGGACGCCGATCTGGATTCTGCAGTCTCAGCCTTGCGCCTGGGTTCGTTCCGAAACAACGGGCAAGTGTGCAGTCTCAAAACCCGCCTGTTGGTGCCTTCAACTCTCAAGGACGAGTTCCTGGACCGTGTGGACGCGTTGATCGACACCATGGCAGTTGGCGACCCGAGGGAAGAAAGTACGGAGATCGGGCCACTCGTGAGCTCCCGCCAGCGGGATCGGGTGGAGAATTACATCGCTTCGGGCTCCTCAGAAGGGGCAAGGCTCGTCCGGGGTGGCGGCCGACCCGCCGGGCTGGACAAGGGATGGTTCGTTGAGCCCACAGTTTTCACCGATGTGGACCCCAACGCAACCATTGCGCAAGAGGAAATCTTCGGACCGGTGGTGGCTGTTATTCCCTATAAGGACGAGGACGAAGCAATCGCGATTGCTAACAACTCCATTTATGGGCTCAACGGTTCAGTCTTCACGTCCGACTTAGAGCGTGGCTTGCGTGTTGCCAGCCAACTGCAAACAGGAACAGTTGAATTGAACGGAAGCCCTGCCGGATTCGGTGCCCCGATGGGAGGCGTCAAACAAAGTGGGCTGGGGCGCGAATTTGGACCAGAAGGACTTGACGCTTTTGTGGAGCTGAAGGCAATTGGAATTCCGCAGGAACTTGCCGCTTCGCTTCTGTGAGTCGCCCACCAACAGGGCCTGCCTGTAACCCCCATCCCGTCGACAGCACAATCAACGGCAAACGCGCGCCCAAGAGTCGCGTTAGATGTAGAGGAGAGAATTAGATGCAAGGTGCGTTGTTCACCGGAGACCGCGGAATTGAGATTCGTGAGTTTCCCGATCCCGTCCCAGGTCCGGATGAAGTTGTTGTCGAAGTACGTGCATCGGGGATGTGCGGCTCGGATTTGCATGAGTACCGAAAGCCTCATGGGCAGACACACGCTGCCATTGCCGGGCATGAACCGGCGGGAGTAGTCGTTGCGGTTGGCAGCTTGGTGCCGGAATCTTGGATCGGGCGAGCAGTGATGATCCACCATTACATAGGCTGCGGACGCTGTGACCAATGTCGGACGGGATGGACACACCTGTGCCGCGTGGAGCACCGTGCCCTCGGCTATGCAATAGACGGAGGACATGCCAACTTCATCAAAGTCCCATTCTCCGTTGTCATGGCGCTACCGGAGGGGCTTTCCTTCGAAGCAGCCGCCGCCATCAGTTGCGGGACCGGAACAGCGTGGGGGGCCTTGGAAATGATCAACCTCCGTGGCGACGACACGATCGCCATCTTCGGTCAGGGACCGGTTGGACTCTCTGCGACGCAACTGGCAACAGCCTTGGGGGCAAAAGTCATAGCCTTTGACATTGAGCCTCATCGCTTGGAACGTGCACGGGAGTTCGGCGCTACCGAAGCCATCAACCCCCTTGAGGTTGGGTCCGTCAGAGATGCGGTGCTGGAACTCACCAACGGCCGCGGTGTGAACAAAAGCCTGGAGACGTCCGGCGCTCCAATCGCAGCCAATCAGGCTCTCGAAGTACTCGGACTCTGGAGCACGGTGTGCTGGGTCGGGCGCGGGGCTCCACTCAAGGTTGACTTGACTGAGCTGCTTTCGAAGCAAGTCACGGCCAAAACCTCCTGGACCCTGTCTACGGAGCAAATGGGTCGCTTGGCTGATTTCGTTCTTGACCGCGGCGTTGAGGTCGATGCCCTCTTCACCGATCGTTGGAAGCTGAGCCAGGCGGCGGAAGCCTACTTGTGGTTTGACCGGCAGAGCAGCGGCAAAGGCGTCATCGTACCGTAGGGCAACGTAGCTGGCGCAGCGGAACTTGCCACGTCTAGTTGATGACCGGCACCGGTGGAGAAGCGGAAGAGTCAGGTTCAGCAACATGGGTCTATTCAGTAGCCAGATCCCCACGGAGCCCGAGTCCCCCACGGCAGCCGGAAGTTTGGCGCCTATGCTCCAGGTTCTGGCGCTATTCGACGGAGAGGAATCCGTTAGATCCGCAGCTTCTCTTATCGAAGCACTTGGAACGTCACGAGCCACTGGATACCGCCACATCAAGACCCTCTACGACGCCGGCCTGCTCACGACTGTTCGGAACGGCTACTACAGCCTCGGACCCCGGATCATTGAGCTGGATCTGCAAATCCGGGAAGCCGATCCTCTTTTGCTGGCGAGCCATGGCATCTTGGAGGAATTGGCTGGCAGGGTCGGCCGTTCAGCGTTACTCCTTGCGGTATTTCCCGACTATTCCGTCCTTTGCCTCGGCGAGAGCAACCCAACCTGGCCCTCGTCGGGTCGCTCCCGCCGGGGGCAGAGGCAATCGCTGTTTCACGATGGAGGTTCAATAGTTATTCTGGCTCATTTACCCCATCACCGACTGAAATCGATTTATCGCGTCCATTCCAAAGAGATCGAAGCGCGTGGCCTTGGCAGCACGTGGAGCGACTTTCGCCAAGGCTTGGCGGCCATCAAGCACGACGGCTTTCACGTGACAACCGCTGAATACGCTCGCGTCCATGGCGTTGCCGCGCCGATCCTCTCCAACCGCAACATGGCGGTAGGCAGCATTGCAGTCGCTGACGTCATCTCGACGACGGACATTTCCGACGTCATCCGTTACGTCAAAGAGGCGGCCGCGGGCGCGTCAGAGAAGCTTCTCAAATTGACAGCGCCTGCATAGCGTTGGCGGCTGGGTCCCTAGACGCCACCACGGCCAAGCGATTCCCCTTGGAACTACATACGATCTCACCGCTGTTTGGCTGGAAGATTTGGAGGCTCGTGCGTTGCGCGAGGGACAGAGTGGCCGCCCTTGAGCGCCCGGTTTCTCTGAAAAAGCCACAAAATCAGCGCAAAGGTGACGACCAACGCTGAACACGTCATGATCGCCGACCATTGACCGACGTGCCAAAGTCCAGCCGCGAGTGTTGAACCGGTTGCCCCTCCAATGAAGTTGCTGACAATGTGCGCGGTGTTGAGGCGGCTCCGGGCAGCGGGGTTTATTGAGACCATCATTGTTTGGAGTAGGACCAGTGAGGACTGCGCGCCCACAGACAACAGAGCGACTGCAATTAGTATTGCGACGATGGAGCTGGCGCCAAATCCAGCAATAGCAACCGCGGCCAGCGTGAGAACCAGCCCAACTCCGATGGCTGGGACGGCCCATCCACGGTCATAGAGCCTACCCGTTGCTTGGGCGCCGACGACCCCCACGACGCCCAACAGACTAACAAGTCCAATGTTCGACGCGGGAAAGGAAAACGGAGGAGCCGCTAAAAGGAGGGTAAGGCCTGTCCAAAAAGCCGTAAATACGCACATTAGGGCGGCTCCGAACAGCGGGATGACCCTGCCGCGCCTGTTCTGCAGCGCTACCCGGACAACAGAGCAGAGAAGACGACCATACGGAATGCGTTTTCGGGGCTTCGTGCTCGGTATGGCCCTCCACATGATGGCGGACAGCACAAGTATGACTACTGACGCCAGTGCATAAATCATCCGCCAACCGAAAGCGTCTCCCACCATTCCACTGATCACCCTGGATAAGAGAATCCCCGTTAGGAGTCCGGACGCAACGGTGCCGAGCACGCGCCCCCGTTGTTCATCCGTGGCCAAGTCCCCCGCAAGAGGAAGGAGCATTTGCCCAGCTACGTTCGTGAAACCAACCAAGGCCAGTGTTGATAACAAGACCGCGAAGTTGGGCGCGAGGACGCAACCCGCCAACGCGATGGAGCAACCGACCATGATTGCCGGGATAAGACGCTTTCGGTTGGTGGTGTCTCCCAGTGGCACCACCAGGAACACGCCAACCGCGTAGCCGATCTGTGTAAGAGTTACCAAGAGGCCGGCAGTACCGGGCGCCACCCCAAGTTCTCCAGCAATATCACCCAACAGTGGTTGGGCCCAGTACAGATTCCCAACACCGGCACCGCCTACGACGGCAAAGAGAACGGTTAATCTCAGTCTTATCCCGGGATTCTTGGCAGCGGATTCTTGACGGGCGATCATCGAGTGATCCCTTTCCAGGCGGTCAGCAGTAGTTGGGCTTCTCTCCTGAACAAGCAATTGTTGCAGCTCGTTCTCCTTGAGAATATCCCATAGTATGGGATTTCATTAGGGATTGTGAGCATCGACACCCTCTTTGCTCTACTCCGATCCGTCGGTCCGTTCCACCAACCCCGTCGCCCGCGGTCGGATTCCGTGATGGAAGACCATACCGGGCGGCAGCCCCGTCACTCTCGCCCTGGAGCGTGTGATGTCAATAGTGATACGACCCTCCGCCAAGGGGGCATTAGCAATATGCAGGTCCCCAAACGACTCCGAGAGCGCGGGATCCATCCAGAGTCCTCCGCGCGCCACGTCGGCGTAGTAACCCATCAACGTTTTGATCAGCATGATTGGGGTGGTGGCTGCCCACGCCTGTGGGGAACATGCGGTGGAATAGGGAACCGGCTCGTCGAAGTGGTCGCGGCCGAACCCACCAAACAGTTCGGGCAGACGGCCGCCGAAGAAGTCGGCAGCCTCCAGAAGTGCTGTGGAGATCCGTTGACTATGGCTTTTGAAGCCATAGCGCAAGAGCCCGGCCGCAATGATGGCATTGTCATGCGGCCAAACGGAACCATTATGGTAGCTGATGGGTTCTAGCGACCATATCGCTGGCCAGGATCCGGACGCCCCGTCCGCTGAACATTTCTGGAGACATGAGCCTTTCGGCCACAAGCGGCGCCTTGTCCTCATCTACGATGCCGAACAAAAGGCAGTGGCCCATGTTGGAGCTGCAGGCGTCGACAGGGCTCTTCTTTCCGTCCAATGCAATCGCGTGGTAACCCCCGTCAGGCAACCAAAACTGCTCGTTGAATCGCTTCTTCAACTGACCTGCGAGGTTCCGGTACGTGACCGCCAAACCGGTGTCGCGGGCGTCGTATGCCAACCACGATCGCGCCACGTAGGCCCCGTATACATAGGCTTGGACCTCGCACAACGCGATAGGCGGCTCGGCCAACCTGCCATCGGCAAATTGATGCCATCCCACTAGTCTTTCCACCCCTGATTGATCAACCCATGGGCGTTGAGGCGTGCACATTCGACGAAACCGTCGCCGTCTTTGTCGCCATACGTCTGGACCCACTCCAATGCCCGGTCCACGTGGGGCAACAGGGCCTTAACCGCTTGGGGCGCAAATCCCCAGCGGCTCATTTCACCAAACAAAGCGACGAACAAGGGTGTTGAATCAACGCTGCCGAAATAGGTGGATTTGCCTCCCAGGGCCATTCCGCTGGTCACACCGAATCGAACTTCGTGCAGTATTTGCCGGGCTCCTCCCCGCTCATGGCATCCATGACGGAACCTTGGTGGTCGGCCAAGGTCTGAAGGGTACCGAAGGCCAAGTGTAGGGTCGACCGGCAATGCCATGAGGGACGCCCCACAACGAGTCCCTGCCGAACAAAGTCATGAACCACGGCGCTCCAGCCGCCACGACTTCGCGCAACGCCATAGAGCCAGGCCATTATTTGACTCAACGTCACAGTGACGTTACGTTTCATATATAAAACTTCTCCGGCTAGTTCGTCCTTCAATCGGACGGGAAGAGCGAGGCTGCACGTGACCGCCGAGGCTACTGACAGCAAGTATCGCGCTCCAGCACTGTCCAAAGGCCTCGATATCCTGGAGCTGCTGTCGACGGCCGACAATGGACTCAGCCAGTCTGATATAGGTAAAGAGCTGGGCCGGACCACCTCGGAGATTTTCCGGGTACTGATGGTACTGCGCGAACGCGGCTATGTGGATCTGGACGACGCCGAACGCTACCACTTGACGACCAGGTTGTTCGAAGTTGCCCATAGGCACCCGATCATTAAGCGGTTGACTTCGATCGCTGGCGACGAGATGCAAAAACTTGCCAACCGAATCAGCCAAAGCATCCATCTCTGCATCATGAACTCAGGCAGACTGTTGGTCATTGCACAGGTTGACTGCCCAGATACCAACGTCAACACAGTGAGGCTTGGATCCCAGATCGCCATCGACGATTCCGCTTCCGGCCGCGTCCTGGCCGCCTTCATGGACGACGACGAGCTGGCCAACCTCCTGACGCTGGCTGGCAATGAAACCAGCTCCAGGAGGGCACGATTCCTTGCCGACCTGCCGGAGGTGCGCAGTGCCGGCTACTGCCAAGGAAAGTCCCTCACCATTGAAGGGGTAACCAACATCTCCGCACCCGTGTTCGATTTCACCGGAAGAGCAATCGCAGCGGTCACAGCACCCTATATTCACCGGCTGACTGGAACGAACAATATGCCGGTAGACCAGGCGCGGGAGCTGCTTGTGGCAACATGCAAGGAGCTCTCCCGTCGCATGGGCGCCGGGGTCGTAAACGGCGGCTAAGTCAGCCCTTTCCTGACTGGAATCCCCAGGAGTTACCTGCCTTCCGCAGCGCGGGCCGCGGGATGATGAGACGCCCGAAAACTCCACATCTCTCATGAGCCCGACAGCCATGCTGCCAACGTCGGCGTCAGCCTGCCACGGAATGCGCCTCTAGGCCCGCCCGAATCCTTTGCGCCCCAAACTCGGCATGCCGACGTATCTGCCCCATAGTTGGCCCGAAAAGATGGCCCCGACCCTACTCGTCGACTGCTGCGATTGCGGGTTCGGTTGAGGCCGGGCGCCTGCGTGTTCAAACATCCCGCATAGTGACACTATTGACACCCCAATTCATATATGGAAGTCTATTTTACATACGAAACACACTTTTTTGCCGCTTCCCTTGATGGTCTAGAGAACGCAGCAGAATCACATAAGGAGTCTCAATGAAGCGATTCGATGGGCGTACCGTCGTTGTTACCGGTGCCGGAAGTGGCATCGGCGCCGCAAGCTTGAAGAGGTTGGTGGCCGAAGGCGCCAGGGTTGTCGCCGTCGACGTGGCCCAAGAAGGCGTTGAAGCTGCCCTCAAGGCTGCCGGCGAACACGCAGACCGGGTACAGGGCGCGGTGCTGGACGTTTGTGACCGGGACGCGGCGGTAGCTCTCCTAGCTGAACTGCGTACCTCGCTTGGGAGCCTCAATGGCCTTGTCAACTGTGCAGGTATCACCGGCGAAGGTAGCATCGTTGACACCAATCCCGAAAAGCACCAAAAAATCATGGCTGTCAACCTCGACGGGACGATCAATATGTGCCAGGCATTCGTCCTTGCTGTTAAAGATGATTCCGAACCCCGCGCAATCGTCAATATCTCATCAGGTGCAGGCGTTTTGGGCGTACCGAATCGCCTGTCCTACGTCGCATCGAAATTCGGCATATCAGGTATTACGAAGTCCATGTCTCCGGAGCTCGGTCCGCTGGGGATCAGGGTTAACGCTGTTGCACCCGGCATGACAAGGACGCCGCTGATCGAATACATGATGAAGGATCCAGACAACGTCGCGCGTTTCAATGCGAAGCACCCCATTGGACGCATCGGAGAGCCTGAAGAAATTGCCGCGGTGATCACATTCCTGCTCACCGACGATGCAAGTTTCATGACCGGATCAGTTGTCTCGGTCGACGGCGGACAGACCGCCTGCCTCTGACCGTCCCATATCAGGAAGAGGGAGAACGTCATGTCCGACATTCAGCTTCTGGTCAATTGCAGGAATCATCTCGGTGAAGGTCCGTTTTGGGATCCACGCGAGCAACGTCTCTACTGGATTGACAGTACAGCGTGCGAAATCTGGAGTTGCAATGAAGACGGAAGCGATGTCCGGACCTACTACGTTCCGACCTACATCGGTTCAATGGCATTGCGCGAACATGGCGGCGCTGTTCTGGCGCTGGCAACCGGGTTCGCTTTCTACGACTTCCAAACTCAAGAAGTCACCCCAATAGCAAACCCTATTGCCGACAAGCCGGGATACCGCTTCAACGACGGCAAAGTGGACAGGGCGGGGCGGTTCTTCGCCGGAACAATGGGACATGATTTCGAACCGGCTGATGTCACGATCGCCAGAAATCCCGGAACCCACGGGTCCCTTTACCGGCTCGACCCCGACCTGTCTGTGACCGAGGTAGAAACGGGGATGATCTGCTCCAACGCTCCTTGCTGGAGCCCCGACAACAAAACGTTCTACTTCGGCGATTCAGAACACAAGGCAATCTGGGCCTACGACTACGACCTCGAGAGTGGCAGCGTCTCCAACAAACGACTGCACATTTCGGACGAGAACTACTCTCGTACCGTCGACGGGGCCACGGTTGACTGCCAAGGCTTCCTCTGGAACGCAAAAGTTCTGGGCGGCCGTATCATCCGCTATGCGCCGGACGGCTCCATTGATCGCCAAATTGAAGTTCCCGTTCGTAACATCACAAGCCTCACTTTCGGCGGTCAGAACATGGACGTCCTCTTCTTCACAAGCATGGCCAAACCAGTCAGGGGCGTTCCCACCACCCAACCAGGCGCGGGTGGGCTTTTCGCTATACGCGGACTGAGCTTTCAGGGCATCCCCGAACCGCGCTTCGCCGGCTGAGCCCTGTGGCTGCAGCGCTGAACCGATTAAACACAACGAAGAAAGATTACGACAATGGGCACCACCGTTGATCTCTCACGAGATTTAGCTGACTTTGCAGCCAAGACCCGCTTCATTGACCTACCTGAACCCGCAGTTGACGCAGCCAAGAAAAGTATCCTGGACACTCTCGGGGTCATGCTTGGTGCCAGCGGCGTGGAACCGGCCGTCAAACCAATCATCGAGTTGATTACAGATGCCGGGGGAAAGGAAGAAGCCCGGATCTTTGGATTCGGGGGGCGCGTACCCGCTGCAGCCGCGGCCTTCGCCAATGGAACCCTGGCACATGGCCTTGACTTCGACAGCCAGACACCTTGGGGAGCGCACCCTGACAGTTCACTCGTACCCGCGCTTCTTGCCTTGGCAGAACGCAAAGGCGACGTGACGGGCCAGGAACTGATCACTGCGGTGGCCGTAGGACAGGAACTATTCATCCGGCTGCGTTGCAACGTCGGCTGGCGGATGGACTGGAATCTTTCCAGTGCCGTCGGCGTCTACGCAGGCGCAGCTGCCTGCGGGTCCCTGTTGGGTCTAACCTCCCAACAAATTGCGCACGCAATGGGCATCGTTAGCCTTAACGCCGGCGGAATCATGCAACAAATCTTCGGTATTGGCAGCGATTTGCGCGGCCTTTACGCAGGATTCATTGCGCAAAGCTCCGTGAATGCCGCCCTGCTCGCTCAAAAGGGAATGCAGGGCATGAAGGACCTGTTCGAAGGTGAGGCCGGCATATTCAACGTCTATTTCAACGGTGAATACAACCGCGAGAAGATATTGGAACGTCTAGGCAGCGAATACCTCAGCTCCGGGATGACGTACAAGTATTGGCCGGCAGTTGGGAATGCCCATACTTACATTCACGCGGCCATCGAATTGGTGAAAGAGCATCCGCTCAAACCCGAAGAAATAGAAACCGTGAACGTGTACGTTGGAGACTTCGCCCAACGCATGAGCCAGCCTCTGAGTGAACGGCAGGCCCCACAAACCATGATGGACGCCAAGTTCTCCCTCCCGTTCACGGTCGCCCTGGCACTTGCCAAGGGCAGCATGAAGATCTCAGACTTCTCAACCCATGCTCTCAGAGACCCAGAGGTTCTGGCATTGGCCGAGAAAGTACGGCCGATCTTTGACCCGGCCTTCAACTGGAACCTCAAGTTGCCCGCTGGCAAGGTTGAGGTCGTAACCCGCGAGGGCCGTCGCATCGAACGGGAAGGCACCGATGTGCCCGGTACACCCGAGCGGCCAATGACGTGGGACGAACTCCTACAGAAATTTAGCGAATGCGCACAAGCATCCGTTCAGCCAGTTTCCCCTGAGAGCATCGCCAAGGCACAAGGCCTCATCAGGTCCATGGAAAACTGCGCGGACATCAGCCAGGTCTTGGAGCTGGTCCGCTAAACACGGCACCGGAAAGTGACAACTCGTCAGATCCCCGCCCCAGAATGGGCACACCTATCAGGAGAGGTAGCAGCGTGGCTACAAAATCTGTGCCGGCCAAGTTGGCCGTTGACCGGAAATCCGTCATAAGTAAAGTCAAACGAACAATCCTGCCAGTCGCATTTCTACTATATGCCTTCAACTATATGGATCGTTCGTCCATCAGCTACGCCCAATTGACCATGGGCAAAGAACTCGGCATCGACGTAGCAAAATATGGCGCAATTGCGGCCATCTTCTTCATCGCCTACGTGTTGCTTGAAGTTCCCAGCAACATGATCCTGGCCAAGGTTGGTGCCCGCCTATGGTTGGCCCGGATTGCCATTACATGGGGCCTGGTCACCGTCGCAACAGGATTCGTGCATGACGTTACACAGCTTTACATCGCCCGCATTTTGCTGGGCATCGCTGAGGCCGGACTCTTCCCGGGACTCATTCTCTTTCTCACGTATTGGTTCTTGAATCACGATCGCGGCCGCGCCATAGGCGCGATGGCACTCGCGATGCCGGTCGCCCTCATTGTTGGCAGCCTCAGCGGCGGGGCGATCCTAGAACATGTCGACTGGTTTGGACTCAGCTCCTGGCGTTGGATTTTCATCCTTCAAGGCCTGCCGCCTGTACTCCTGGGCATCTGGCTGCTTCTCACGCTCGCGGACCGGCCAAGCAAGGCAAAATGGCTCAAGCAAGATGAAAAGGATTGGCTCGAAGGCGCCATTGCCGATGAGTATGCGGCCATGCCGCAAGAAAAGCACGACTCCAAGAGCGAGCTTCGAGCGCTTCGAAATCCGAAAATCCTGTATCTGGGTCTGATCAACGCCCTCGCCGGAGTCGCGACCTACGGTATGACCTTCTTCCTTCCGCAAGTGGTGTCCCAGCTGAACCCCTCATACTCTCCCACTAACATCGGCATCTTCGGCGCGATACCCTATGTCTGCGGTGCGATCGTTATGCTGCTGCTGGTACGGTATGCAGATATCAGTGGCCGCCGGAAGTTCATCGTGCTTGCCTGCTTCGCCACCGCAATTATCGGGCTAGTCATGACGGCCGTCTTCCGCGGCTCTCCCGTACTCGGGATGATCGGCCTCATTCTGCTCGCATGCGGCGTCATAGGGAACATTCCCACGTATTGGGCTCTGATCAGCGAAGTTTTGACCAAGCGCCAGGCCGTAGTTGGAATCGCCGTCATCAACGCCCTCGCCTCGGCCGGAGGCTTCTTTGGACCGTTCCTCATCGGCAAGTTGGCTACGCCGGGCGACACGATTGTCGGAATGACCGTACCGATGGTGGCCCTGTCCCTGGCGTTCGTCCTGCTTCTCTTCGTCAAGGTACCCACCCGAGGCGACGCGAGGGCTGGCACGACACTTGATTCACAAGCCAAAACCTTGGACGGCGCAACCGTAAACAACGCATAACCGCTCCCGAACACGTATTGGTTCCGCACTTGCCAAGTGCGGAACCAATACGGCGTTAACCGGGCTAAGGGCACTGCCCAACGCAGGGGCTAGCGGAGCCTAGGCACATCCGAAGCCACTATTGACCAAGTCTCACAATGTAGGATATTGTTCAATTACATCCAATGGACGGAATACCTCAATACCTAGCCAGGCTGTCCCAAGGGCAGGGGCAGAACGACTCAAGTACCTGGCCTTCACGGCCACCTATTTGCCTGTCGAGAACCGCAGTACACAACGCCGTGTTCGCGGCCACCCGCGCGTCGAACACCAAGCCGAAGATGGTGAGACCAATGACCGAACAGTGCCGATCGAAATCATGCAAGGCCTGCACGTTCAGGCCGACTGAGCACGCAAGCGCCCGGCCCAGTCCTGAACTAACGCTACTTCCCCTGAATCCACACAGTTCCATCTCGACGGCTTGCCAGGACTCGCCCTCGGCCGGGCAAGCGAACGGGGTGGTTCGATGACCAGCCGCATTAGGGCAAGCGAGCGATTGGACAACCTCCCGATCGGCAGGTTTCATCGCCGCATGGCATGGCTGGTCGGCCTGGGCTTGTTCTTCGACTCGTTCGACAACACGCTCTCATCTGCCGTGCTGGCTTCGATGCTCCCCACAGGATTCTCAACCCTTGAACTGAATTCGTTGTTTCTGTCGGCAACATTCGCAGGGCTTGCCATTGGTGCAGCCTTCTCGGGCTGGCTCAGCGATCGCGTCGGGCGTGGCTTCGCGTTCCAATTCAACCTGGCACTCTTCGGCATTCTGGCCGTCGCGGCGGCGTTTGCGCCGAACATGGAATCATTGATTTGCCTGCGATTCCTGATGGCTGTGGGCATGGGTGCCGAGTACGTCATCTGCTACGGCATGATTACTGAGTTCTTTCCTCGTGGACATCGCGGAAGGTATCTGGGTCTCCTCGGGATCTTCGGCGGTGTCGGCGTCTCGCTGTCCTCACTCGTCGGATACTTGGTAATTCCCGTGTGGTCCTGGCGCGCGATGTTCATCATCGGTGGCCTCGGAGCTCTTGTCGCATGGTGGCTGAGGCGCAGCATGCCCGAGTCGCCGCGCTGGCTCGAGTCACGTGGACGGCTCGAAGAGGCTGAAGCCGTGCTTCAGCGGATCGAGAAGGAATCGGGCGTCGCAAGTCCCCAAGTGAGTGCTGATGCGATCAACCAGCTTGTCCCCGATGACCAGAAGGCAAAATACGTACCGATCACAGTCTTGTTCTCACGCAGTGTGATCCGTCGGACCATGCTCGCCCTCACCATCACCATCATCTGCCTTTTCGGCTCTTACTCTGTAACTGGATGGATGCCCACGTTCTTCGTTAAGCAAGGGATGACGGTTACATCCTCCCTGGGGTTCAACGCGGCCATCATGTCCGGATACGTCGCAGGTCCACTGCTGTGCATGCTCCTGGCGGACCGCCTCGGTCGACGCCGCAGCATTGTCCTCTCGGGTACGCTCGCGGCCATATTTGCCGCAATCTATCCATTCATGAACGCACCCGCCTTGATCATCCTGGTCGGCTTCATCCTGGTGGCCATGGCCGCGTCTTTCCTGACCATGTGCCTCGGAACCGTCCCAGAGTTCTTCCCAACAGCATTCCGCTTCCGCGGCGGAGGACTCGCCCAGACGGTTGGACGGGTCGGGCTGATTTCCTCACCCTTCATCGTGTTGTCGTTGTTCAACAGTTTTGGCATCTTCGGCGTGATCCTGACCGTATCGGGATTCTACGTGGCTGCGACTGCTATCTACGCGGCGGCCCGGGTTGATACTTCCAGCGAGGCTCTAGCTCAATTGGCGCCTGCAGGTGACACCGCCGAGGCGCTGGAGGATACAACGATAAACCGGACATAACCTCCGGCGGCTGAACGGTTCGTGCGCCCGGAAGCCGCTGACCCAGCCTGGCGTCCCGAACCGGATTAACCGGTTCGGGACGCCAGATCCATCCACCGGTCGTCCGTAGCCATGGCGGCGCCCAAAGCCGCTGGCCACGCCGACAGCCCATTTCCACTCGCAGCCCCCAACGGATCAGGGGTAGCGGTACACAACGAAAGAACTCCGGCGTCGACGTCGATCATCTTTTGACCATTGAGGAGCATCAAAATGAAAGCCGTAGTTTTCCAAGGCGAGGGTAAGCTCGAGGTCCTCGACTACCCGGACCCCATACCAGGGCCTGACGAAGTGGTGATCCGCATCAAGGCCTCAGGAATGTGCGGAAGCGATCTTCATCACCTCCATGGGCCGATGCGAAGCGGAGCTGATCTGGTTATTGAAGGCCACGAACCCTGTGGTGTCATTGAGCTCGTCGGCAACGCCGTCAGGCCCAGCGAAGCGAAGGTTGGCGACCGGGTCATGGTCCACCATTACGACGGATGCCGCACATGCCAGTACTGCCGCTCCGGATGGACGCAGTACTGTCCTAATGGCCGGATCGTCTACGGGGGGTTAAACGGCGACGGCGGGCATGCCGATTTCATGAAGGTCCCCGCGCACACACTCATCAAATTGCCGGACGCTTTGTCCTTCAAAACAGGCGCCGCAATCTCATGTGGAACAGGAACCGCCTACGCTGCCATCAAAAGGGTCGAGCTGTCCGCCGATGAGACAGTGGCGGTGTTCGGTCAGGGACCCGTCGGGCTCAGCGTCACGATGCTGGCGAAGGCTTTCGGGGCGCAGGTTATTGCCGTCGACGTTGAACCCTCAAGGCTGGATTTCGCCAAGCAACTAGGAGCCGACCATGTCGTGGACTCCCGGGAGCAGGACCCTGTTGCCGCCATACGGGAATTGACCCGCCGAGGCGAAGGCGCTGACAAGTCGATCGAGTGCAGTGCCATCCCTGCGGTTCGCCGACAGGCCATCCAAGCGGTGCGGCCATGGGGAACCGCCTGCATGGTCGGAGTCTTCGGCAAGATCGATTTGGACAGTGAGGAACTGATCCATCTGCACAAGACTGTGCTGGGTTCGCTCACTTTCAGCAAGAACCAGCAGGAAGACTGCGCTCAGTTCGTTGCCGAACGCGGCCTGAATGTGGAATCCCTGTTCACCAATGAATTCCGGTTGGACGAAGCCGAGAAAGCGTACAAGCTTTTCGATCAGCGTCAGATCGGCAAAGGCGTCTTCATTTTCGACTGACGCACGGCTAGGGTCAATTGAGAGGAACACCATGACCACAACCCAACACAGCTTCGCTCCCTCGGAGCAGGCACAAAAGTTCTTGTCCCGGGAAGTACATCACCTTTTCATCGACGGCCAGCGCGTGCCAGCCGAGTCCGGGGAGACACTGACCACGACTAACCCCTCGACGGGTGAACTCCTTGCACGATTCTCTGCGGGAGCCGCATCCGATATTGACCGGGCAGTCCTGGCAGCCCGCAGGGCGTTCAACGGACAGTGGAGCACTTGGAGCCCCTACGATCGTCAAGCCCTGCTGACGCGCATCGCCCAGGTACTTGACCAGCGGTTTGAAGAGCTTATCCAGATTGAAGCCCTTGATATGGGTGCGCCGGTGTCCAGACTGCGCAACTCGAAGGCCTCCCTGATGAAGATGTTGTCTTTTTTCGCCACCCAAGCAACAAGCATCTCCGGCGAGACGTTAATGAACGGCATTCCAGGGAACGTTTCCACTATGACTCTGAAGGCACCGGTGGGCGTTATAGGCGGGATCATTCCGTGGAATGGCCCCCTCAATGGGCAGTTCTGGATCATCGGCGCTGTACTGGCCAGTGGCTGCACCGCGGTCCTTAAGCCAGCGTCCGAGGCCTCGCTTTCGGTGCTGCGCGTTGCTGAAATCCTCCACGAAGCCGGTGTCCCGGCCGGAGTCATCAACGTTGTCACGGGCTCCGGCAGCGCGGCCGGAAACGCATTGGCGGCCCATCCCGACGTCGATCGGGTTGCATTCACCGGCTCCACCGAGACCGGCCGCCGCATCATCGAGGCGTCCACTGTCAACATCAAGAAACTCCAGCTGGAGCTGGGTGGAAAGTCAGCGGACATCGTCTGCGCAGATGCCGACCTCGACAAGGCCGTTCCAGGGGCGGCGATGGGCGTTTTTTCCAATTCAGGTCAAATATGCTTCGCCGGAACCCGGGTGCTTGTCCAGCGACCGATCGTAGAACAATTCACCGAACGACTGCTCACTTTCATGGACACGCTCAGGGTTGGACACAGCCTGGATAATGCCGCCACCTTGGGACCGGTTATCTCCCAGCCCCAGCTGGACAACGTCCTTGAATACATCAACATCGGGCGCAATGAGGGCGCCGAACTGCTCTACGGCGGTCATCGTCTCGGAAATGAACTCGGCAACGGGTACTTCGTTCAGCCCAGTGTCTTTGGCGGCGTGAACAACGAGATGCGCATTGCCCGCGAAGAGATCTTCGGACCGGTGCTTTCCATCCTTCCATTCGATGACATCGATGAGGCCATCGCCATCGCCAACGACAGCGAGTATGGCCTGGGAGGAGCAGTCTGGTCGCAAAACCTCTCCACTGCACTCCGGGCCGTCCATGGGGTTCACACAGGCACAATGTGGGTGAACTGCTACGGCTACATTGATCCCCTGGTTGGTTTTAGCGGAACCAAACTCAGCGGATACGGATATAAGGGAACATCTGCCCACATGGACACCTATCTCTACACCAAGAGCGTCTACATCCAGCTCTGACAACGTAAAATGCAATTGGCCGCCGTCCACATGTGGACGGCGGCCAATTTCGTTTACGTGCCCGCAACCGGAGCTCAAACAAACGTGGTGCCTATTGCTTTAGACCTGATCCGCCCACCCAGTGGTGAGTGGGAGAGAAGTGTAGACGAAGGTAGCCGGGCGGGCCTGAATATTCCTCAAGTCGTGCATGCTGCCTCGTAGAACGATCGACTCACCTGGCCCCAGCGTTACCTCGCCTTCCTCCAGAATCACTATGAGTTCACCATCGGTCATGGTGATCACGTGCAACGATAAATCGGTGTGCAGGTCAGGTGCGGTCACCGCTCCCCCGCTTGAGGCCGGTACGGTCAGTATCCGGACGACTACCCCCTCCCTCGGCGCCTCCGGACCAAGCGTCCAAGTCGTATCGGGCAAGTCGCCGGGCTTGGCAGGAAGCGTTCGCTGCTGCCACAGTTCCTGCAACAGGATCCCGTTGGAGAGTCGGGTGGCCGGCAAGTCCCGGTCGTCGGAAATGATTGCGGAGGCCCCTGAAGCGTTGACGCCGACGACAACGCGACGGGCTGGAATGGCCTGGTTGTTGCTCATGTCCATGGTCGAACCCAGTCAGCGAATCACGCTGATGTGAACGGCAGAAACGACGCACGGTTTGTCCGAGCGGTTTTGCCAAGCATGCTTGGTTCCCCGCTGGACAATTGTGTCGCCTTGCCTCATCGTCTTCTCCCCGGAGTCAAGCAAAACGCATGCTTCTCCAGAGATAATGGTGACAATGTCCACGGTGTCAGTTGTATGCATCCCAGGGGGATCGTTGGGGTCAACCGCGTCGCCGGCACCGGATTCTGCCAAGATTCGCGCGTACCCGCCCACGTAGTCCCACTCACTGTCGGGCGCAAAGGCCGTAATTACGTAGTTATAGCCAGCCGGCGGCGGCGGAATGACGGCAGCATCGCCGGGCCCGTTGGGCGCCATGACGGGCGTAGGAACCTCAGTGGCCTGCCAGAGATGGTTGCGGGTAAAGCCGTCGGCTACGAGCCGGTCAGTCGTCGGACCATCACTGACGAACGTCGACTTTCCGTCCTCAGTCAATCCGGTCACGATCAGGCGTGACTGATAGTCACGATGTTCTCCCACCACGGTTGTGGTCCTTTCCATAGATGAAACAATTCTTCGCGCTCCGGTACCCGGGGTCGCCTTCAAGCCACTAGCTTCGTCCGACCAGTCCTTTTTCCTGAGCCAGCGCAACAAAAACTGGTTCGTTGTCAACATAAATACGCTGATCCACGAACTGCCCGTCGACCATTGTGATTTTCGAGGCTGCTTTGATCTCAATGACGGCACCATTTTTCAAGGTCCAACGCCCGATGGACTCAAAGAAGACGACTCCTCGTTCTTCCTCCCACACGTTCACGAGGTCATGGCCGAGGGATTCCACTTCGTTGAGCTTGTCGCTAAAGGCAGCGACGATGGCATCCTTGCCCTTGATTTCCGCACTGTTCCCGAAGGTCAGCGTCATGTCCTCGGCGTAATAGGACCCAAAAACGTCGGGTTCGTTGGCTTCCATGGCCGCATAGTAAGCAGTGAGTGTTTTCAGCGTCTCGGTTGTTGCGCGCATAGCTTCCAGGCTTTCTGTCCTAATCAGAGCCGACACCCTGCTACCGCTTCATGCGGCCAACCAGGGGATCCAACCCTCAAACTGTTGACTGAGTCTCATAATACAGGATATTGTTGAGATTGACATCACCTAGAGTGTGCATCATCACAGCAACATACAGGGCATCAAACACCCGCGCTGACCGGCAGAATGACCTGTCCCAGCACCCATGATCCATCGACGTTGACAAGGATCAATCTGAAGCAAGTCGTCGGATTCCGTATACCGGCACCGACACCCAGGCAAGGCAGTAGGACACATGAACGGTCAACGCCGATCGACCCCCAGGGGACACCTGCTTCCGGCGCCTGTTACCACAAAGGAGACCTCGTGTCCGTAAAACACCACTCGGCCACCACCGCGACCGCCACCGGCAGTCGCGAAGACCCGAGAACTTTCATGTTCCGACTGACTCTGATCGCCAGTCTGGGCGGCCTGCTGTTCGGCTTTGATACCGGCGTGATCGCAGGGGCACTCGTTTACCTTCAAGAAGACTTCCAGCTGACCGCCGTCACCGAAGGCCTGGTGGTTACGTCGCTCTTGTTCCCCGGCGCAACGACCGGCGCCCTTCTGGGTGGGCCAATTGCCGACCGTATCGGACGAAAGAAGTCGCTCGTCATTGCCGGCATCATTTTCGTCGCCAGTACGGCAGTCTGCGCACTGGCTCCCAGCGTGGCTATCCTCGTCCTGGGTCGCATCGCACTTGGCTATGCCGTGGGAGTCGCATCAGTAGTCGTCCCGCTGTATCTCGCGGAAATGGCCCCTGCCTCCCAGCGTGGCCGCATCGTGACCGTGAACCAGCTGATGCTCGTCATCGGCCTGTTCCTTGCGTTTGTCATCAACGCGGTGCTGGCAAATCTGATCAACGACCACGTGGTCTGGCGCTACATGCTCGGCGTCGCACTGGTTCCGGCCCTTGGGCTGCTTGTCGGAATGCTCACTCTTCCTGATACCCCGCGCTGGTACGCCAGCAAGCAAATGTGGGAGGAGGTGCGCCAGACACTAAAGCGGGCGCATGTCGAAGAACGCGTCGAAGACGAGTACCGTCAGATTTCGGATATCGTCACTGCGGACAAGTTGAGCGGCAAAGTCTCGGTCCTCGCCACCCTTCGCAATGCACCCTGGATGAAACGCCTGATCGTGATCGGCATCATCTTGGCCGTTGCCCAGCAGACCACGGGCATCAATGTGGTCATGTACTACGCACCAACGGTGTTGGAGGACTCAGGCCTTACGCGATCAGCATCTCTCCTGTCATCCGTTACCGTCGGTGTGGCAATGATCGTCTTCACCGTAGTAGGCATGTGGATTCTAGGCCTCATGGGTCGTCGCAAGATGATGCTCCTCGGCTTCGGAGGCGTCGCGGCTTCGCACTTGGGCCTGCTCGTAACATACCTGCTTCCCGATTCCACTGTTCGCTCCTACCTGATCCTGGCCTTCATGCTGCTCGTGACCGCCTTTATGGTCACTTTCTTGGGGACCACAGGATTCCTGGTTCTTTCCGAACTGTTCCCTTTGCCAATCCGAGGTTTTGCCATGGGTGCTTCCTTGGGCGGACTCTGGATCGCGAACTCTCTCATCTCGTTCCTCTTTCCGATCCTCGCCGAAAGATTCGGCTCCGTCTCCGTCTTCTCCGGGTTCCTGGTGCTGAACGTACTCACAGCACTGTTTGCGTTCCGGTATATCCCCGAGACCAAGGGCCGTACGTTGGAAGAACTGGAAGTAGAACTCCACGAACGGTTCACAAGCTCAGCAACGACGCGGTCCTAGCACGCACATTGCGTGGACCCGGCACTTGCCAGTCAACGCCTCCCAAACATCAGACCCAAGCAGCAGAAAGTGAGACCCCAATGACACAGCCCAGGTTCGCCGGAAAGGTGGCCTTCGTGACCGGTTCCGGCAGCGGCATCGGACGAGCCACCGCCGTCGCGTTCGCAGCCGAAGGAGCCAGTCTCGTCCTGGCCGACATCGATACCTCCGGCAACGACGAAACCGCCCGCCTCGTCTCAGAGCACGGCGGCAAAGTGCTTGCCGTAAAGTGCGATGTGACTTCTTCGGACGAAGTCCGGGCCGCCGTGGATCGGACCGTTCAAGAATTCGGCCGCCTCGACATCGCCTTCAACAACGCGGGCATAGAGCAGCCGCCGGCTGCATTGGTCGACATCTCGGAAGATTCATGGGCTCGACTGCTCGACGTCAACCTCCGCAGTGCATACCTCTGCATGAAGTACCAAATTCCTGCGATGCTCAAAAGCGGTGGTGGATCGATCGTCAACACTTCCTCAGGCGCCGGAGTGGTTGGAATCAGCGGTCAGGCGGCCTACGTCGCCGCCAAACACGGACTCATTGGCCTGACGAAGTCGGCCGCTTTGGACTACGCGTCGCAGGGAATCAGAGTCAACGCGATATGTCCGGGCATCATTGAAACGCCGATGATGGACCGCTTTTCAGGTGGAACTCCCGAGGGACGGGAACGCGTGATTGGCCAAGAGCCAGTGGGGCGGATGGGCAAGCCCGAAGAAATCGCCTCCGCGGTGCTCTGGCTTTCCTCGGATCTGGGCAGTTTTGCCACGGGTCATGCAATGGTGATCGACGGCGGCCAGACTGTCGGCATCTAAGGTCCAGCGATAGCTTTCGCACTGTGGCGGGCACTCGACCACGTCCGTGCCCGCCACACTGGGGCCATATACTGGTCACCAATGCCGCCGGCGCGGACGTCGTCTTTGCCGGTAAAGCCATACGGTTTCGAGGAAGGTTTGGGGCTCACATCATGAGTGGACGCGGTTTACCGGAGGAGGCCGTGGAAGCGGCAGAAGCTTCGGACAGCGCCGGCAGTCTGGCCAGGATGCTCACCATTCTTGAGCTGTTCTCGGAAAAGGAGCCAGTGTGGTCGACGGCTGAGCTGATCGAGGCACTCGACACCTCCCGGTCCACCGGCTACCGCTACATCAAAACCCTGCACGACGCCGGACTACTCACCACAGTCCGCAACGGCTACTACAGCCTCGGGCCCCGCATCATCGAAATGGACCTCCAGATCCGCCAGACCGACCCCCTGCTGCTAGCCAGCCACGGCGTCCTGGAAGACCTCGTCGAAAACGTCGGACACTCCGCACTGCTGCTGACCGCCTTCAGAGACTCCGTCCTGTGCATCGGCGAATCCCGCGCCCCCAACAGCCCCGCAAACCGCTTCAGCCGCGGACAACGCCGCCCCATGTTCCAAGGAGCAGGCTCGAAGGTGATCCTCGCCTACCTCCCCCACCACCGCCTCAAAGCGATCTACCCCCGCCACACCGAGGAAATCGAAAAAGCAGGCCTGGGCTCCACCTGGAGCGAGTTCCGCAAAGCACTCGGGGAAATCAAAAAAGACGGATACCTGCTCACCCGCGGCGAATTCAACCCCGGAGTCTACGGCGTCGCCGCCCCCATCCTCACCGACCAAAAAACATCAATCGGCAGCGTAGGCGTCGCCTGGGACGAACACATCCGCGACATCAACATCGACCAAGCCATCGAAGCCGTCAAAAAAGCAGCCACCACCATCTCCGACCGCCTCACAGACAAACAAAACAACTCCTAGCTTTCTCAAGGTTTTGCTCGACGAGGGGACGCGAATTGCCGCGTTCCCTTAGTGTCTTGGTGGCGCGACCACTTCCGCATCGACGCAGGTGCCCCTTTCTACCCGAGGGCACGGATCTTCCGGGCTCTCGTTCGCGTGTAGGCGGCCCACGCTGCAGAGCATTTACGAGCCTGGCCACTGCGTGCAGGCTGGCCCCGATCCCGCCTCGGCTCTCCCTGTCGGACGGGGTTGCCATTCCCACGAGCAGCCACGAGACGGCATTAGCTGTTGCTGTGACTTTCAACCAGCTCCTCTCAGCGTCACAGATTGATTGGCGCCAACCACGCAACGAGAGCCAGCTCAAAGGCACAAAGCCCGCCAGGCGTACCTTCACGGACACAAACTTCAAACAAGCCCGAAAGGATATTGACGATATCCCGCAATATGGGATACCGTTGATTTAGAGCGGTTGGCCGGCACGTTTAGCGGCGGCCAGCCAACCGCCTTTCCCACCCGGCTGATCTCGCCGGGGATAAATCGACTTTTGTGAAGGAGCAGGAGATGCGCGTAAGCACAGCAGCAAATACCGACATCGAAGCAGTCGGATCCATGCGCGAGGGGAAGCTGGACCAGAAGCACCTGCTGTTCGGTGAAGACGGATCGCCGAACAACTACGATCTAAACATGGGCCACACAGGCGGCGGTGGCTGGCGGACGCCGCGTCACCGTCACAACTTCGACCAGGTGCGCTACGTCATCGAGGGCCGGCTCCCCTACTCCGAGAACGACTACTTGGAGCAGGGCTGGGTAGGGTACTTCCCCGAAAGCGTCCACTATGGTCCGCAGGAACGCGCCGAAGGTCTCCGCACCCTGGTTCTCCAAGCAGGCGGCGCAAGCGGCCAAGGCTACCTCAGCGTCGCCCAGCGCGAAGCGACCAACTCCGAGCTGGAAAAGACCGGCGAATTCAAAAAGGGTCTTTACCACTACACCGACGCCAACGGCGAGGCCCAGAGCGTGGACGGATCGCAGGCGATCTTCGAACACGCAACCGGTGGCAAGCTCGAGTTCGCTACCCCGCGCTACGAAGACGTCATCGCCATCAACCCCGAGGCCTACGACTGGTTGCCCACGGGCGAGGAGGGCGTCTCCGAAAAGTGGCTGGGCAGCTTCACCGAGCGCAACTTCCGCCTCGGCCTTGTTCGATTGGAAGCCGGAGCCGTTTACCAAGCCGGCCGGTTCCCCTCGATCGAGATCCTGTTCCAGACCAAAGGCCAGGTCACCGCAGGCGGCGAGAAGTACGGCCCGGAAACGGGCTATGAGTTCCTCGCCAACGACCCCGCGGCACTCGAAGCCATCGAACCCACGGAATTCCTCCGCTTCGTGCTTCACACCTTCTAAAGCAGCACCGATCAACGGGCAACACGGACAACCGTGTTGCCCGTTGGCGTACTTGCCTGTCCGCGCAGGCCCCGTTCTCAAACAGCATCTTTCCCACGATGGAGTGTCCCATGATCCTTGAAGCCGACGTTCTGGCCGCTTTCCCACCCGAAGTCCCAATTTCAGCTGCGGCCGTGGCCGACGCCGTTGCGGCGTCCTCGGAGACCAGCCCTCGCGTCTTGGTGGTCCTCGACGACGACCCCACCGGCACGCAGTCAGTTGCGGATCTGGCGGTCCTCACCCGTTGGGACGTCGCGGACTTCACCTGGGCTTTCACCCACATCCGCGAGAACCAGACCAAGCCTGCCGTCTACGTCCTCACCAACACCCGCAGCCTGGACCCCGCAGAAGCGGCAGCGCGCAACGAGGAAATCGTTCGCAACGCACTGGCAGCAGCTGCCGGCAACGTGGAGCTCGGCTTCATCAGCCGCAGCGACTCCACCCTCCGCGGCCACTACCCGCTGGAGCCGGACGTCATCGCGGCCACCGTGGCCGCCGAGACTGGCGAAGCCACCGACGGCGTGGTGATTGTTCCGGCATTCCCCGACGCCGGTCGCGTCACCATCGGCGGTGTGCACTACATGCGCGGCGACGCCGGTTCCCTCACCCCCGTTGCAGAGACGGAATTCGCCAAGGACGCGAGCTTCGGCTTCGCCAACTCAGAGATGGCCAAGTATGTGGAGGAGAAGTCTCAGGGCCGCTTCCCCGCCAGCGACGTGATCGTCCTTGACCTCAACATCATCCGCGCCGGTGCCTCCGCCCAGGACCCCACCATCTCCGCCAAGGCCATCGCCGACGCCATCGAATCGGCCACCAACTCCACCCCGATCGTGGCCGACATCGTCACCGAGAACGACTTCCGCGCACTGGCCCTCGGTCTCGAAGAAGCCGAACGCCGCGGCAAGAAACTCCTCTACCGAGTTGGCCCGCCGTTCGTTCGTGGCCGCATCGGCCAGGAAATCCGCTCCGCGTTGACTTCCGAAGAAGCCTTCGCGGGCAACACCCCCTCCACAGCCGGCGGCCTGATCGTGGTCGGCTCGCACGTTGGCGTGACCACCCGCCAGCTCAATGACCTCACGGCACAGCACAGCTCGGCCCGGATCATCGAGATCGACGTCGAGAAGCTCCTCGCAACAGAGGCTGACGCATACATCGGAACCGTAGTGTCCGACGTCGTTGACGCCCTCCGCAGCGGCGACGTGATCGTCCACACCAGCCGCCTGGTCATCAAGACCGACGACGCCGCAGCGAGCCTGAAGATTGCACGCACCGTCTCGGCCGCCGTCGTGGCTGTGGTGAACCGCACGCTGAAGACGTTCCCGCCGCGGTTCGTCATCGCCAAGGGCGGCATCACATCCTCGGACGTCGCCGCACACGGCCTGGAAATCCGCCACGCCATTGTCCGCGGTCCCATGCTCCCGGGCATCGTCTCGCTGTGGGAGCCGGTGGACGGCCCCGCAAAGGGCATCCCGTACATCGTCTTCGCCGGCAACGTGGGCGACGACCAGTCCCTCACCCACGTCACCCGCAAACTCAGCGCCACTTTCTAGAGAGGAAAACATGAGCGCTCACCGCAGTTCCCATGTCCAGACTTCTTGGTCTCCGCGCGCGGAAGCTAAGGGTTTCTGATGCGCAGTCGACTCGATGAACTTGTTGCTGACGCTTTGGCTCGCGGCTCTTCTGTCCCGGCGTTCACATGCTACGACTTCACCACGGCGACGGCAGTTGTTACGGCAGCTGAGGAAGTGGGCAGTGAAGTCATTCTGATGGTGGCGCCGAAGACGGCAGCGACGCCACATGGCCTCCGACTGATTTCTGCCCTTCGGGTTCTCGCCGACTCCGCCACAGTTCCTGTTGCCGTGCAGCTCGACCACGCAACGGATCTCCGGGTCATGACGGATTCCGTTGCTGCAGGGGCGGACTCCGTCCTTGCCGATGGCTCGGCGTTGCCGTACGGAGAAAACGTTGGGCTCGTCTTGGCGGCACGGGATTTGCTTGGCCCCGATGTGGTCCTTGAGGCCGAGCTGGGCGGCCTGGCCGGAGACGAAGACCGTGCTTTCGGCGCAGACCAGGCTGGAGTCGAAGTTGCGGGCATGACCGACCCTTCCCAGGTGAGCGATTTCGTGACCCGCACGGGAGCTCAACTGTTGGCTGTGGCGATAGGGAACGTTCACGGCAAGTACAAAGGTGAGCCTCAGATTCGTTGGGATGTATTGGAGGACGTTTCGAGGAGGACGAGCGTGCCGCTGGTTTTGCACGGAGCATCCGGCATTCCACAGACGGAGTTGGCCAAAGCATCGACCTTGAACGTCGGAAAGGTCAACTTCAACACCGAGTTGCGGACGGGCATCCTCACCGTCCTCGAACAAAAGCTGCCCGAGCATCGCAAGGATGGTGAGAATATTCAGGGCCTACTCGGCCTTTGGAGCGAGGCAGCACAGGAATTTGCAGCATCAGCCTTGGCTACATTGGCAGCGAGGAAAGGAAGTGCGGTCCTCAGCGCCCGTTAAACAAAGATGCCCGGCGCCAGTGATAACACTGCGCCGGGCATCATTTTTACTTGGGCTAACACCGCACGGCCTGGCCCGCTCACGGTCTTGGCCTGTGGCCTGAGTCCCGTCAGGCAGGGAGTTCAGCTACTCGGTGGGCCAGGTAGTCCACACCAATACGAGGGCTGGACAGGACAGTGAGGTTCGTCCTCTCTTGGAGAACGCCGGCAAGACGGTTCATCGATGCCTGTGCCAGGACAATAAGGTCCACGTTCGCGGCGAGGTCTGTAGCCTGCTCCACGATCATCGCATCATGCTTTTCCCGATCTCCGGACATGAGAACCGCGAAGGCACCCTCACACAGGCGCTGCTCGATGGAGATCGTCCGTCCAAGCTCGTCAGCCTTCGCCTGGATCAGATCCGACGTCGGTCCAAGCGTTGTTGGGACTGTGGCCAGCACGCCGATACGGTTGCCATCACGGGCTGCGCGGAGCGCCATAGCTTCATCGATCTTCACGACCGGCGTCTTTACATTGCGAGCGGCTACGTCAAGCGCTGGCCCGAGGGAGGAGCAGGCGGAGAAGATGATATCGGCGCCCGCGGCTTCAGCAGCCTGGGCCAGATGCGTCATCCGTTCTTCGCTCTTCTGGGAAATACCTTGCTCGCGGACAACGGTTGCGAGCACATCAGAATCCACGAAATGCATGACCTCAGCATCGGGGATCAATTCAGCGATCAGGTCGTTAATCACAGGTTCGACGGAAACAAATACGAAGCTCGTGTGCAGAATCGCGATCTTCTTTGACACGCTGGTACTTCCTTCTGGGTTGTTTATCAGGCCCTTCGAGTGTTTAGGGCGCTGGGCTGATGTGTGTCTTGACTTCCGATTCACAAGAAGCTGAATGCCAAAGTCTAAGATAGACAATATCCCGCTATGTGGGATAATGTCAATAGAGTGCGCGTTTGTGAGGAGTTTCAAGGGCCCAGCACCCGGTCTCCCAACCAAAGGAACCGCTTCAAGTTGACTAGTGACTCCCCGTTACCGGCTGCCAGGAGAAGATCATGAAAGAAACGTGTGATTGCCCAGGGGTTACCCAGCAGTTCGTGGGATCGGCTGTGGTCGTCGGTGCCTCTGTCGGCGCCGCGAGCACGGTCTTGCACCTCCGAACCTTCGCTGGCGATGACATCGACTACCCGCTGGATTCCCTGCCCGATCCCGAAGGGGCCAAGGCCTTGCGCGACTCTGAACTGCGCCCCATCTCGGTCAAGATACGAAACATGGGCCAGCGCTGCAGCGTTATTGCCCTGGCAGCGGATGGCCCTCGAAGCGCAGCCGTTACCCTGAGCACAGCCTTGGCACTCTCTCAGGCAGGCGTGCACGCAGTCGTCGAAGGAGGACTTCGACTGGAATTGCCATGCTCCAGGGCAGAGCGGCTCGCAAGCACGATCTGCTAGGTCACATACGTACCTACCACAAGCCCGGTTAAGAGCGTGAGGCCTGGACCTCCTCTTGCTGCACCGCTATTCGGCCAACGAAACCCACCCGCAGCAGACCTGTCTGCGCCTGATGAGATAAGAATCGATGACAACTCAGCTGAACACCGCGAATGAACCCGGTCGGCCCGTACTCACGAGTCCTCGGCACGAGCCTGCACCTGTTGGCCCCACGACCCCGGAGCCCCATGTTGAGTCAAGGTCGGCCGGCCACGTCATCGTGGACTCCCTGGCCGCACACGGAGTGAAGCGCGTACACATTGTCCCGGGGGAAAGCTTCCTCGATGTCCTGGACGGCCTGCACGATGCCGACATAGAAACGGTCGTGTGCCGACATGAGGGCGGAGCGTCGTACATGGCCGAAGCGGATGGAAAGATGCACCAACTGCCTGGCGTTGCCATGGTAACCCGCGGGCCAGGGGCCGCTAACGCTCATGTCGGCCTACATACGGCCTGGCAGGACTCGACTCCCATGGTGTTGTTCGTAGGTCTGATTCCGTTCGCCCACAGAGACCGTGAAGCATTCCAGGAGTTCGACGTCAAAGCATGGTTCGATACGGGAGCCAAACGGGTGATGATTCTTGACCACGCGGAGCGCGCGTCCGAGATTGTAGCCGAGGCATTCTTCGCTGCCATGAGCGGCCGCCCCGGTCCCGTCGTCATCGGCCTCCCCGAAGACGTCATCCGCCAGCAAGTACCGTCCACCCTGCATCCGCCAATCCCAGTCGCCGCTGGCGGTATGACAATTGCAGATTCACAGGCTCTGGCCGAAGCCTTGGCCGCCTCAGACAAACCCCTGTTCGTCACTGGCGGCAATGACTGGACGCAAGAGGGCGCAACCCAATTGACCGGCTGGCTGGAGAAGCACCACATCCCGGCAGCAGCCGAATGGCGGACGGAAGGAACGGTCCCGTTCAGCTCCCCTTCCTACGTCGGGCCGATCGGTTACGGCCGCCCCCGCCCCACCTATGACTTGCTCGAAGAGACCGACCTGCTTGTTTTCGTCGGAACTGTGCCAGGCGACGTCATCACTGACGGCTTCCTTTGCCGCCAGGATTGGAACAAGAAGAATTTCCTGGTAACTATCGATCCCTCCTTGCGGGGCCGCTCAGGCCCTGTCTCCTACCAGATTGTGGCAAAACCGGATGTATTCATCCGGGACCTCGTCAGACTGGACTTGCCGGTCAAAGACGAATGGAGGAAATGGACGGCCCAGATGCGGCAGGAGCAGGACACCTTCGCCGCCTTGCCCTCAACCGTTCCTTCCAAAGGTCGGGCCCGGATGGACACTTTGATTGCAAACCTTGTTCCGACTCTTCCTGACGATGCAATGGTGACCCTTGGAGCCGGCGAGCACACCAACTGGGCCCACAGGTACTTCCCGACCCAGAAATATGCTTCCATGATCAGCGCCAGGAACGGCTCCATGGGATATTCCATCCCGTCAGCGATTGCGGCCTCACTGGCCTATCCGGGTCGCAGGATCGTGACCATCGCAGGCGATGGAGAGTTCCTCATGAATGGCCAGGAACTGGCCACAGCGGTTCAGTACGGCGCCACTCCACTCGTGGTCGTGATGGACAACCAGGAGTACGGAACAATTCGCACTCACCAGGAGCGCCATTACCCTTCCCGGGTTTCCGGAACTCAGCTGAAGAATCCGGACTTTGCGATGATGGCACGCGCTTTCGGTGGATTCGGAGTGAAAGTTGAGAACGACAGCGACGTCCCGGCCGCCCTGGAAGCCGCAATAACAGCCATCGACGAGCAAGGAACTTTCGCTTTGATCCACCTTGTCGTTGAACAAGGCGTCAAGGCCTACTAGGCCCTGACCTCGCCACAACTCCAAATCGCCGGGCCCATAACCTATGACATGGCCCGCTCGACTTCACAGCGCAGAAAGAGAGAACCCATGTCCGCTCAGACACTTGTCGAACTCGCCCTCTTGGATTCCGTGCCCTCTGGTGTCCTGATCAACGGGCACTGGCGCCCTGCTCTCACCGGCAATACCTTCGACGTGGAGGACCCAGCCACCGGCAAGGTCCTGATGAGCATCGCCGATGCCTCCCCTGAAGACGCCATGGCCGCCCTGGACGCCGCCTCGGCCGCTCAGCAGGACTGGGCTGCCGTGCCGGCCAGGGAACGTGGTGAAATCCTGCGCCGCGCGTTTGAGCTGGTGGATAAACGGACTGATGATTTCGCTCTGCTCATGACCATGGAAATGGGCAAGCCACTGGCGGAGGCACGCGGCGAGGTAGCTTACGCCGCCGAATTTCTCCGCTGGTTCTCTGAAGAAGCAGTGAGGACTTTTGGCCGCTATTCGGTGTCCCCCGAAGGCAAGAGTCGACTTCTGGTGCAGAAGAAGCCGGTGGGTCCGTGCCTGTTGATCACCCCTTGGAACTTTCCACTGGCCATGGCTACCCGCAAGATCGGCCCCGCAATCGCGGCAGGCTGCACGATGGTGTTGAAGCCGGCCAGGCTGACGCCATTGACCTCAATGCTCTTCGCGGCAACCATGCAAGAAGCCGGACTGCCGGGAGGTGTACTGAATGTCATTCCGTCCACCAGCGCCGGTGCGACGACCGGCCCCCTGATCCGGGACCCACGTCTGCGTAAGCTGTCCTTCACTGGCTCCACTGAGGTGGGGAGGCGTCTCCTGGCCGATGCCGCAGGAACGGTGCTGCGCACCTCAATGGAGCTCGGCGGGAACGCTCCATTCCTCGTCTTCGAGGACGCTGACGTAGATGCCGCCGTCGAAGGGGCGCTCCTGGCTAAACTTCGAAACATGGGCGAGGCTTGCACGGCCGCCAATCGATTCATCGTGCACGAATCCGTGGTCAACGAATTCGCTAAGAAGTTTGCTGCGAGGATGTCCACGATGACCACGGGGCGTGGAACCGAAGAATCGTCCAAGGTGGGCCCGCTGATCGACGCCAAGAGCAGGGACAAAGTCCACGACCTTGTATCCGACGCGGTCGCTTCCGGCGCGACTCCCGTCTTGGGCGGCGCTGCCATTGACGGCCCGGGCTATTTCTACCAGCCCACTATCCTCACCGGAGTCCGCGATGGCGCACGGATTTTGACAGAGGAGATCTTTGGTCCTGTTGCACCTATCGTTACCTTTGGCAGCGAAGACGAAGCCGTCCGACTGGCCAATGACACCGAGTATGGGCTGGTCGCCTACGTCTTCACGAAAGATCTGAACCGCGGGCTGAGGATGGGTGAGCGCCTGGAGACAGGCATGCTCGGGCTGAATGCCGGCGTCGTGTCCAACGCAGCGGCACCATTTGGTGGGGTCAAGCAATCCGGGCTGGGTCGTGAAGGAGGCCTTGAAGGCATAGAGGAATACCTGTATACGCAGTACATCGGAATCAACGATCCCTACGCATCCTGAAAATGCAGGGCAGCCCTCCGTGCGGAGGGCTGCCCTGCCGGGTTGATCACCTAAGCTGCACGTGCCTCACCTGAGTCAAGCAGCTGTATATCGTCCTGGCTGAGCTCAAGCTCAGCCGCCGTAGCTGAGTCAAAGATAGACTCGGGCCGTGAAGCTCCCGGCAAGGGAATCACGACCTCTGACTTCGCCATCTCCCACGCCAAAGCCACTACCTGCGGCGATACACCGAGGCGCTGCCCCACAGCACCAAACCCGCCGTGCAGCCAACCTAACTTCGGAGCGGACGAAATGCCTCCCAGTGGACTCCACGGCATAAAGGCAACGCCGAGTTCCGCGCAAAGTCTCAATTCCTCTTCGCTGGAACGAAATCTTGGCGAAAACTGATTCTGGACGGATGCGAGTCTTCCGGTCAACACCATGTTTGCTTCTTTGATCTGGTGGACGTTCACATTCGATATGCCCGCCATCCGTATCACCCCCTCGTCCAGGAGTTCAGCTAAGGCGCCGATCGACTCTGCATAAGGTACTCCGGGATCCGGTCGGTGATATTGATACAGATCGATTGAATCGACGCCGAGCCGCCACGCTGAGGCCTTGGCTGCCTCTTTGAGGTACGCAGGGTCACCGTTTAGGGCCCAGGGGCCCTCAGCCGGTCGCAGGTGGCCTCCCTTGGTCGCGACGATCACATGAGATGTATCGCCAGGGTACGTACGCAGTGCTTCCCCAATGAGCGCTTCACTATGCCCAACTTCATCCCGTCCCGCCAGATGATACGCGTCGGCCGTGTCAATCAGGCTTACTCCCACCTCGATGGCAGCATGGACTGTGGCGATGGACCGTTGCCTCTCTGGTCGTCCCTCAATCGACATTGGCATGGCCCCGAGCCCGATGGCACTGACGCTGAAGTGTCCGATTTTGCGTTGCTTCATTTGATCTTTCCCTTCCTTTTGAGTCCTCGACAGCCCGGGACTGGACCTAATGAAAGGTCCGCCCCCCATCTGTTGCCAAGGTGGCTCCAGTTACGTACGAAGATTCCTGACTCGTCAAAAATAGAATCGAATGAGCTATTTCCAGTGGGTCTGCCAGACGGTTGAGCGCGTAGTTTCCGACGTTGCCTCTGTGACCGTCGGCCATGGCCGTGTCCACCATGCCCGGACAAATCGTGTTGACGCGGACTTTGGGAGCCAGTTCCGCGGCGAACGCCTTCGTGAGGGCTATGACCCCACCCTTGGACGCCGCGTAGGCGGTATAACCAGGAGAGTTGGGCAGCAGGCCTGCCGCCGAAGCGATGGTGACTACCGTCGCCGACGGCTCACGAAGCAACCAAGGAACACAACCGCGAACGACGTTGTATGTGCCGGTGAGATTGACGTCAATTACCCGGCGCCAGTCCTGGGCCGCGACATCCGCCGCAAGTCCGCGGAACATGATCCCGGCAGCATTCACCACGCCGTCGATGCCGCCAAAGCTGGCGGCAGCTTCTTCGATCGTTCCGCCCACTGCTTCATCGTCCGTGATGTCCACCGGGAATGACCAACCGCCAATTTCGTCCACGACAGCCTGGAGTTTGCCTTTGTCACGGTCGACGAGACCGACAGTTGCCCCCTCGCGGAGGAAAAGTGCGGCTGTGCTCCGTCCAATGCCGGAGGCCGCACCGGTGACCAGAATTCTTCTCCCGATCAGCCGCTGCGAAGGTTGTTCTGAAGAGTTTTTCATTCCGTTGCCTCTTTGGATTCTTGTCCGGGGATGGATGACACGTTCACGGCTGCTGTACTTCTGTGAACCGTCTGGCTTGATGGCCCTGAATGGTCGATAGACGTCTGCGTAGTGGCCCGGCGCCCGTTGTTGGTCACGGGAGCCGGGCAACACGGTGCCGAGTCGCTATTGCTTGACGCGATTGGGAATTTCGATCCCGTGGAGGACACCCATGCGTTCGAAATGACCGTAAATTCGATCTACATACGTACCGAAATCCGGGGACTCCGCCAAGGCAAGTGGGCGTGGCCGAGGCAGGTCCACCCTAATCTCGTCTACCACTTCACCCGGGCTCGGGCTCATGACGAAGATGCGATCTGAGAGCCCGACCGCTTCCTCGACGCTGTGGGTAATGAACAGAACCGTTGGCCTGTTCCGCAACCAGAGTGCCTCAAGATCTGCCCTGACCTGGAGCCGGGTGAGCGCATCAAGTGCGCCGAAGGGCTCATCGAGCAGGAGTACTGATGGTTCGTGGACGATTGTTCGAATCAGCGAAACCCGTTGTCTCATGCCACCCGAGAGTTGGCGTGGGTACTTGTCCATGGCCTTCTCCAAGTGAAGCTGCTTGAAAAGGTCCGTTGCGCGGGCCCGCAGGGCCTTCTTGTCGAGGCCCCGTATGTCCGCCTGAATAAGGACATTATCCATGGCGCTGCGAAAGTCGAGCAGCAGGTGATCCTGGAAAGCAATGCCTATATCGGTGAAGGGTTTGCTGACGGTTGTACCTCCGACCATAATGTTGCCCTCGGTACGGGCAAGGAGACCGGCCACCATGAGCATGAGGGTACTTTTGCCGCAACCAGAGGGCCCAACAATTGAGATGAACTCCCCGGGCTTGATGTCCATGGACACAGGCTTGAGGGCCTCGAAAGACTTGCCCGATGGACTCGTAAAGGTCTTAGCGACGTCGTCGATCGAGATTGGTAGGCCTGCCGCTTCGGCTTGTCGACTTCTGTCAGTCAATGGGTATCCTTTCTTGGGTCCGTGTGGGCACGGACCCTTAGCATCGGGCTCTGCTTACTTGCAGGAGTGCAATTCGGATGCCGGTGGCAGGAAATCGTAGGAGACTGATTTCGCAGTGTCCAAAGGAGCAGGCAAGAGCTTTGCACGCGTCAGCAACTCATTGCTTTGCTGCCAATGTGCCGTCTCCGCCCGGCCGATCACCTCGGCGCCGGCACCGCAGAGCAAAGGAAGGAGGAATTGGAGTTCGGCGCTTACAGTGTTGTCGACTGAGTCAGGCAACAGTTTCTTCACTGCCGCGACGGCCCTTCCAGGGTTGTCTCGGGCGGCCGACCAGCCCTTCAGGCTCGCAGCGACGAACTTCTTGACGGCGTCAGGGTGTTTCGCCGCGAAGCTTTCTGTAGTGAAGATGGAATGGGCCACCGGCGAGACGCCGTAGTCCGCAAACAAGAAGTCCTTGAAATTTGCGTTCTGCTGGGAGAGCGAGACATGCGTGTCCTGTCCACCGACAATCGCGTCGACATTTCCCTGCAGCAGCGCTGCGGGCATGGAGGCGAATGGAACGTTGGAAATGGTGACATCGCTTTCCGAGAGGCCGTTTGCTTGTAGGAACACCGGGAACAGGAAGGCATGGGCGCTGCCTTGCGGAACAGCAACCGTCTTGCCCTTGAGATCCTGAACTGAATTTATCCGCGACGACTCGAGTACTTGCATAGCGATGTTGGTCACCTGGTTCACGGTGGCGACGATGACAAGCGGGGCGCCTTTCTCAATCTGCTGGCTGATGGGTACCGCGTCCGCGACACCAATGTCAGATTGGCCATTGGCAACGAGCTGGACGGCGGTTCCCGAGCCCGTCCCCTGCTCGATCTTCGTGTCAATGCCGGCTTCCTTGTACATGCCTTCGGTCTCGGCCACAGCGAATCCCGCTGTGGAAGCAGACCACGACCAGTGCATCTGAAAGCGGACCGTGTTCTCCTTACCGGCCGCATCCGTTGAGGAAGCCGAGCAGCCTGAAAGCACGAGTGCAACGGTTGCGGCAGCTACGACCAGTTCTGAAATACGTCTTTGCATACTAAATCCTTTGAAGTGAAGTTTGTCGCACTGGAGGGAGGCAGCTGAAATACGCGGCTACGCTGAGCGTCGCTGCCACGGTGTCATCAGCCATTCAGCGGCCTCGACGAGATAGTTCAGGATCACGCCGATGACGGTAAGTATGACCAGAATGGCAAACATATACTCCGTGTCCATGGCCCCGCTTGCCCGTAGCAGCGCGTAACCGAGGCCGCTGTTCGATCCGAGGAACTCGGCGACCAAGGCGCCGGTAATTGCGATGGTCGCCGATGTCTTAATTCCTGAGAAAATCACCGGAAGGGCTGCGGGGAAACGGAGAGACCAAAACGTCTGCCAACTGCTGGCACCCATCGAACGCGTCAGATACAGAAGTCTGTCATCGAGAATCTTGAAGCCGCTAATACTTGCCATCAGCAATGGGAAGAAGGTGATTAGGACGACTAGGGCAACCTTGGTGTCGAGGCTGAAACCAAGCCACACCAGAAGCAGCGGTGCCACTGCAATCTTCGGCACGAGCTGGAGAACGATAACCGGCGGGTAAAGCAGCTGCTTTGCCGTCCTCGAAAGGGCTATGACCAAGCCCAAGGGTATTCCGATCAGGATGCTGAGCAGCAGTCCGATGATCAGGACAACCAGGGTCGATTGGGTATGATTCCACAGACTGCCGGCATCTGTAAAGAGCCGTTCGAAGACTGCAAGAGGGCCGGGAAGAAGGTAGGCGGGAACTTTAAACAGTTGAACTGCGCCCGCCCATCCAGCCAGGATCGCCAGAAACACCATGGGTGGCAAGGACGACCAGGCAAGGGAGCCGATTCTGCGTCGAACTGGTGATGAATTCCGTGTATCGGGACTCGTTCTTTTCGGCTGCCGCACGGCGACCGGAGTAGGAACTGTTGGCCTGGTGTCGGTCATTGAGGTCTTATTCTGCATGAACCTTCTCTTCGTTGAGCGGAGCTGTAAGGCGCCGCCCGATTCGTTGCCCACACTTACCAACGAATCGGGCGATGCAAATTACGGACTGTCCAGTGGTAGGCGATCCTCAATTGACGTCACGGTTTGGGTCGTACCTCCGGATGGATGAGGAACACTAACGTTTCAGTTAGTCGGCGTACGGCAGGTCGCGTTCGGGGCTCAGGTCCCAAACCACGGCTTTGCGGCGGGTGTACATGGCGACGGAGTCGAAACCGTTTTCTTTGCCGAAACCGCTCTGCTTCATTCCTCCGAATGGCACCGTGGGGTGGAACGAACGGTACGTGTTGATCCAGACCGTTCCAGCGATGAGTTCCTTGGAGAGGTGTTGGATGGTGCGTGCGTCATTGCCCCAAATTTGGGCGCTAAGCCCGAATTCCGAGGCGTTGGCCCGCGCGATGACTTCGTCGGTGTCGGCGTACGACAGAACGCTTGCCATCGGGCCAAAGGCTTCGTTGCGCGCTGCTGGGTTGTCATCGGCAACTTCTGCCAGGACTGTTGGCTGGTAGAATGCGCCGTTCTCCAGTTCGCCTTCTTCTGCCGGTCCGCCGCCGGACAGGGCTACCGCACCGGCCTGAATAGCGCTTTTGACCAAGGCGTCGACCCGGGAACGATGCTGGCGGTTGATAAGCGTTCCCATCTGTGAGGATTCCTTCGTCGGCAACCCAACGCGCACCGTTTGTGCCTTTCGCCCAAGCCGGTCAGAGACCTCGGAGTACATCGAAGCCGGGACGAAGATCCGGGATCCGGTCACGCAGCTTTGGCCGCTCTTGGCGAAGTTCGAATGCAGCAGCGACGGAATCGCGATGTCTAAGTCCGCGTCCGGAAGAAGAATCGCGGGGCTCTTGCCACCCAATTCCAAGAACGTTGGAACGATGTTTCTCGCCGATTGTTTGATGATTGCCCGCCCGGAGCCCGGACCACCTGTGAACGCGATCATCCCAATGTCGGGGTGTTCGGTCAGCAGAGGCCCGACCTTTTCTCCTCGGCCGGTCACCACGCTGACCACGCCAGCCGGAAGGCCCGCCTCAAGCGCCAACTCGATCATCCGATAGTTCAGAAGCGGTGCTACTTCCGGGGCTTTGATGACGATGCAGTTGCCGGCGACAAGCGCGGGACCTGCCTTCAGCGCCACGAAGTTCGCGTTTCCGTTGTAGGGGCTAACGCCGGCAACGACGCCGAACGGCTCATCAATGCCGTAGGACAGCCGGTCGGGTAGTTGGGCAAACGTACGTCCTTCCAGCTTGTCGGCCAGTCCTGCGTAGTAGCGCAGCACCCGTGCACTGTTGTCGATGTCCGCCAGAGCCTCGCGACGGAGATGACCCACATCGGCAACCTCAATGTCAGCCAGTTCTTCGCGGTGGGCGGCAATAGTGTCTGCCCAAGCGGTAAGCATCCTCGCGCGGACCTCGGGTGCGGTCCGACGCCACACCCGCTCGTATACCCGTTTTGCGCCGGCGACTACGGCGTCAATCTCCGCCGGGCCGGCTTCAACGATAGTGCCGATGAAGGCCCCCGTAGCAGGGTTGAGAATCTCCATCTCGAAACCGGCTGGCGGAACAGTGACCCCTTCGCTTGAGATGAGCCCAATCCGGCGACCACCCGTGGCGCTCTCGGCCGTAAATGTCTCTGGCAATTTCGTCTTCATTTGGCGATCTCCTTGAGGGAACGTTCCCTGGCCTAGCTCTGTCAGACCTGGGTGGCCTCGGATTGATTGATGAGGCCGCGGGCCGTCGCACGGAGCACGTCGAACCGCACCATGGGTCCAGCAAGCACGTCTTCATTGATGGACCCGCTAAGGACCGGGGTAACATCCCAAGTCATTTTCTTATGTAAAAGAGAGTTCCATATATGAATTACGTAGTCAACAGCCCATCCAGGTCGACATCCGATCGGGCACTTCTTGAGTCATATCCCAAAATATAGGATTTTGTAAGAGATCGAGCTATGATAGCCGCTACTGTAACGCGTGAGGACTGAGGGTCCGCCGCGGGAATTGCGAGGTGCGGTGATGGATAGGCAGAGAACTCCTGAAGGACTTATCGAGGCTGCAGACGCTCACGATGGCCTAGGCAGTCTGGGCAGGATGATGCACATCCTGGAGCTATTCAGCGCGTCGGTCCCGTGTGGTCGACGGCTGAGCTGATCGAGGCACTCGACACCTCCCGGTCCACCGGCTACCGCTACATCAAAACCCTGCACGACGCCGGACTACTCACCACAGTCCGCAACGGCTACTACAGCCTCGGGCCCCGCATCATCGAAATGGACCTCCAGATCCGCCAGACCGACCCCCTGCTGCTAGCCAGCCACGGCGTCCTGGAAGACCTCGTCGAAAACGTCGGACACTCCGCACTGCTGCTGACCGCCTTCAGAGACTCCGTCCTGTGCATCGGCGAATCCCGCGCCCCCAACAGCCCCGCAAACCGCTTCAGCCGCGGACAACGCCGCCCCATGCTCCAAGGAGCAGGCCCAAAGGTCATCCTCGCCCACCTCCCCCACCACCGCCTCAAAGCGATCTACCCCCGCCACACCGAGGAAATCGAAAAAGCAGGCCTGGGCTCCACCTGGAGCGAGTTCCGCAAAGCACTCGGGGAAATCAAAAAAGACGGATACCTGCTCACCCGCGGCGAATTCAACCCCGGAGTCTACGGCGTCGCCGCCCCCATCCTCACCGACCAAAAAACATCAATCGGCAGCGTAGGCGTCGCCTGGGACGAACACATCCGCGACATCAACATCGTCCAAGCCATCGAAGCCGTCAAAAAAGCAGCCACCACCATCTCCGACCGCCTCACAGACAAACAAAACAACTCCTAAGCCTTCGGCGCATCGGCGCATCGGCGTCAGGACGCACCCCAAGGCATCTGGAGGCGGCAGCTCATGTGGCTAATTTCGACAACCGACAACCTTCGCCGACTTCCCCGGACGGCGCGCATCGGGCGGCTAGGTGTACTCAGTCAGTAGGTTGTTTGCACCTGCTGATGGGTGGTTTGCCTCCGAGGCTGCCGTGCGGCCGGTGGTTGTTGTAGAAGTCTAGCCATGGCTGCAGGGCGTCTGTCCGGGCCTGGTTGGAAGTGAATGGTTGCCGGTAGGCCCAGCCTTCTTGAAGGGTGCGGTTGAAGCGTTCTGCTTTGCCGTTCTGCCAGGGATGGCGGGGTTTGATCAGGACGTGCTTGGCGCCCAGTGCAGCGAGTGCGTCCTGGAAATCTTTCGATAACCGGTAGGCAAAGGCGTTGTCGGTCATGACCCGTCTGACTGGCGCGCCGTTGGCTGCCATGGCCGCTGCGGCCCGGGTGAGGAACCCTGCGCAGGTCGGGCCTTTCTCGTCGGGCAGGACCTCGGCGTAGGCCAGACGAGTGTGGTCATCGACGGCCACGTGGACGTAGTCGAAACCGACCCTTGTATGGCCTGTTGAGTGGTTGCGGGCGGATTGGTTCGGGTCTGCCCGCCAGCCTCCGCCGTCGGGAATCCGGCCTAGTTTCTTGACGTCGATGTGGATCATGTCTCCGGGAGCGTCGCGCTCGTACCGGCGGTCCGTGGCACGGGATGCCCGGATCCGTTCCCCGGTCACCGGGTCCAGGTCCCACAGCCGGGGCATGCCCGCGCGGGTCAGAATCCGGGAGACCGTCCGGGCGCTCGTCCCGCACCGGGCTGCCAGGCCCGCTGGCCCTTCGCGGTGCTTCACGCGCTGGGTCAGGACATCGGCAACCAGCGCAGCAGAAGTCGCGTGTGGGCACGACCTTGGGCGGGAGCTGCGGTCCTCGAGGCCGGCCCAGCCATGGGTGCGGTACCGGCTGATCCAGCGGTGCGCGCAGGTCCTTGAGATGCCCATTTCTTTGGCCACATGGGCCACGGGACGGCCGGCGAGGACGCGCTCGATAAGGATCCGCCTACCGGTCGGGGTCAAGCGGGCATTACGGTGGGACATGAAGACCTCTTAGTCGTTGGCTGTGTGTGGTAACCACCAACCTAAGAGGTCTTCACCTATTCACGATGTAACCAACGTCCTGACTCAGTACAGCTAGGCGGTTCACGTCCATTATCGGAGTATTGACGGAATCCCATATGACGGGATATTCTCATTCGAGAAGCTAGACTTTAGTAAGCCCATTGGCTGAGGCGCGGATGACTGCGGCTCTCGTGTCTGGGCTTGCCTATATTCCTAAACACCCATCCCGACAAAGCCTCAAGGATCGACTATGACGACGACACCTCAGACCCACGCTCCACTCGATTCCGGCGCGCCGGCGTCTGCCCGGGACTTCAGTGTTGAAGGGCGGGTCGTCATCGTTACGGGCGCCGCTCAAGGCATTGGCCGCGAACTCGCACGTCAGTTCGCGGCCGCCGGTGCCATCTCGGTCGTTGCGGATCTGGACTTTGATAAGGCCGAAACCGTCGTCAAGGAAATCCACGACGCTGGCGGCGTCGGCCTGGCCGTCAAGGTCAACGTTGCTGACGAACACTCCGTCAACGCCATGGTCGACACCGTCATCCAGGCTTGGGGCCGGATCGACGTACTCATCAATAACGCCTCGATCTTCGCGACTCTCGACAAGGTCCCCTTCGACCAGATACCGCTTGCGCAGTGGGACCATGTCCTAAAAGTGAACATTACCGGGACGTACTTGTGTGTCCGGGGGGTCGCGGAGCACATGCGCCAAGCAGGGTTCGGCCGTATCATCAACATCTCGTCTGACGCCGTGACACGAGGGACCGTGAACTACCTTCACTACGTCACATCGAAGTCCGCCGTGATCGGAATGACGAACTCCCTGGCCCGGGAACTGGGCGGCCACGGCATTACAGTCAACTGCATCCGGCCAGGCAGTGTTGCAACCGAAGTCGAGCGCACGGTCAATCCCACAGTCGAGGTCCGTGAACGCGCCCAGGCTTTGCAGTGCATCCCGAGGGGCATGGTTCCCACGGACCTCGTCGGCATCATGTTCTTCCTTGCCACGCCTGCCGCTGCCTTCATCACGGGCCAGACGATCGCCTGCGATGGCGGCTACACCCACAGCAGCTAAATCCAAGACTTACACCGCCACAGGAGAATCCGCTCATGAAGCAGTACCCACACCTGTACATCGATGGCCAATGGATTGATCCGCTCGACCCGCGCGACGTGGAGCTCATCGACCCTACCCGCGAGGAGGCATTCGCTCGGGTTACCTTGGGAAACCGCGCCGACGTCGACCGGGCGGTCGCGGCAGCCAAGAAGGCCTTTGAAAGCTACTCCCGGACTTCCGTGGAAGAGCGCATCGCAATTATCGACCGGATCATCGAGGCCTATGAGTCCCACATCGATGAGTTCTCAGAACTGATCGCCCGCGAGGTCGGGATCCCGGTCAGCAACCGGGCACAAGTCACCGGCCCCATTGAACATATGAAGATCGCCCGCGACGTTCTGCGTGACTACCCCTTCGAAAGCCGTGTCGGAAACGCTGTTGTCCGCCGCGAAGCCATCGGTGTCTGCGCGCTGATCTCCCCGTGGAACTGGCCTATCCAGACCGGAGTCATCAAAACCATCTATGCTCTGGCAGCAGGTTGCACGGTCGTGGCCAAACCCAGCCTCAACTCGGCAGCAAGCGGTACCTTGATGGCGAAGGTTTTCGACGAAGCCAACGTGCCCCCAGGAGTTTTCAACCTCGTGAACGGTGCCGGCCGCGAAATCGGTGACGCCCTTTCCCGGCACCCGGACGTTGACATGATCTCCTTCACCGGGTCAACCACAGCCGGAAGGCAAGTCGGAGAAGCCGCCGCGGACACCGTTAAGCGTGTGTCGCTGGAACTGGGTGGCAAGTCTGCGAATATTGTTCTCCCGGACGCAGATCTTGAAAAGGCTGCCCGATGGAACATTCAGCGTTCGTTCTTCAACGCCGGTCAGTCTTGCCACGCTCCAACCCGGATGCTCGTACACAAAAGCCAGATTGATCAAGTTGTCCCGTTCCTCGTTGATGAGGCACGGACTTTCAGGCTCGGTGACCCGCTGGAGGCCACGACGACCATGGGTCCCGTGGTCAGCGCAGCGCAGTACAAATCGATCCGGGATCTCATTCAATCCGGCATCGACGAAGGAGCACGGTTGGTTACCGGCGGCACTGATCGCCCGGAGGGGCTTGACCACGGCTACTTCATCCAACCCACGGTGTTCACGGATGTCTCGCCCGACATGACAATCGCCCGGGAGGAGATCTTCGGACCTGTCTTGGCAGTTATTCCCTACAACGACGAAGACGACGCCCTTCGCATCGCCAACGATTCCCCCTACGGACTCGGTGGGTACGTCTTCGGTGGTGACCGGGCTTCTGCCCGGCGCGTGGTGAACGGTCTCCGCGCAGGCCGTGTCAGCTTCAACGGCGCCGCAACGGATTCCTACACCCCCATGGGCGGATACAAACAGTCTGGCATCGGACGTTCGATGGGCCGTATCGGACTTGAAGAATACCTGGAAATCAAGTCGGTCTACGGCTTCGGGGACGAAGCCAAGACCCTGCCGGCTCTGTTCGGCTAAGCCACCACGTCGAACAGGAGACGAAAGAATATGAACAACGTAGCAACCCCCGTACTGCGGAACCACGTTAAGGACAAGTTGTCCAAGGGCGAAACGGTGTACTCGATGACTGTGCGCCTGGTCCGGACTGTAGATATTGCATCCATCGCTTACACAGCGGGATTCGACTCCGTCTACATTGACATGGAGCACAGCAGCTTTTCGCTGGAGGACGCCGGGCAGATCTGTATGGCGTGCAACCACCTCGGCGTGACACCACTGGTCCGGGTGCCGGGCCTTGATCCCGCATTCATCGCGCGGGTCATGGACTCGGGGGCCATGGGCATCATCGTTCCCGATGTGGAGTCCGCTGATCAAGCGCGCGCCTTGGTCCGTGCCGTAAAACACGCGCCGTTGGGTTCACGTTCACTTGCCGGCGCCGCGCCCCAGCTCCTCTACAAGGCATACCCGGCCGAGCAGGTTGTCCGCGTACTTGATGAGGCGTCCATGGTCGTGCCGATGATCGAATCGCGTGCGGGACTTGAGGCAGTTGAAGACATCGCTGCGGTAGATGGTGTGGACATGGTCCTCGTCGGAGCAAATGACCTCAGCGTCGAACTCGGTATCGCAGGACAAATGGACCATCCTAAGATCCACGATGCTTTCCTTCGGGTCATCAAAGCATGCCAAGCCAACGGCATTTCGATTGGTATCGGCGGGCTGGGTGGCTGGCCGGATCTCATTCGCCAATACCTGGAACTCGGCGGCGGGTACGTTTCCACAGGAAACGACATCACATTTCTGGGATCTGCTGCAGCCCAGAAGCGCCAGCAATTCGCCTAAGTCAAAGGACAGGAACACCGGATGAGAATCTGCGTATACGGTGCAGGCGCAGTCGGCGGGCACATCGCCGGACGGCTGGCAGCAGCTGGCGAGACTGAGGTTTCGCTGATCGCGCGCGGTAAGCAATTGGCGGCCATCAAGGAACACGGGCTCCGCGTGGAAACCCGGGAAGGACCCCTTCTTTCCCACCCCACGGCCACTGACCGCCCCTCTGATTTGCCAGCACAAGACATCGTCATCGTCGCCGTCAAGGCCCCCGCGCTGCCGTCCATTGCGGAAAGTATTGCTTCGCTGCTCCACGACGACAGCCGGGTCGTGTTTGTGATGAACGGTATCCCCTGGTGGTATTTTTCATCACACGGCGGGCCCTTGGACGGAATCAAGCTTCGACGCCTTGACCCTCTGGGCTCGCTCTGGGACCTCATAGGGCCACAGCAAGTTGTGGGCGCCGTGGCCTACACCGCCTGTACCGTCACGGAGCCAGGGGTGGTCCACGCAGAGAACGCCCGCAACCGGCTGATCATTGGCCGTCCTGACGGGAAAGCAGATGCCACTCTGGAGGCACTGGCTTCGCTTCTGACCCCGAGTGGTTTGGAGGTCACAGTCACCTCGAAGATCCGTGACGCGATCTGGACAAAACTGGTGATGAACCTCATTGGCGGTTCATTGGCTGTCCTCAGCGCATCACCGATGAAGGACGTACTCAGCAAAGCCTCCATTGCCGGCACTGCAAAGTCGATGGCGGACGAAGGTGTAGCCATCGCACATGCTCTTGGGTGCGATCCAGGAGATCCGGAAGAAGGGCTAAAGAAGCTAGCCACGTCAAGCCATTTGCAGAGTATTGCACAGGACTTGTTGGCCGGACGGTCCATGGAAATCGACGGCTTGTTCCGTGTCCCGCTAGACCTCGCCGAGCTTGTTGAAGTCCCCACACCCAATCTGGAGTTTGTGATAGAGCTGGCCACGCAGCGTGCGAGGTCAGCAGGCCTATACGAGGACACCCAAAAATGATCGTGCGAATACCCTCAAAAGGAGACCAGGTTGAAGTGCGTAGACCCGACTGTGTCCGCCGAGGGATTGTCGAAGCCGTTATGGTCGAAGCCGTTATGTACGACAAGTCAGGGTTCTGGCTAGCAGCGGATGGCGCGGAGCCTCGCGTATTTGTATTCCCGGAGGAAATGATCGCCAAGGTGCACATCACCCAAAGCCCGGCGTGAGCGCGTCCTGGCGTGCGGCCCTCAGCCACCACTCAATAGTGACACAGGCTGCTTGGGGTGGGATTCGCCTGATCATCGGATACCGAGCGCTGACGCAGGGGGCGGAACCACTTCAGCTGGGTTTGCTCGCGTCGAGTTTCGCGCTGCCGGCACTGTTGTTTGCTCTGACTGCGGGCAGGATCGCTGACAGATGGGGCGGTTCGCGAGTCTTTCTTTGTGGATCCCTGACCGCCGCAGCCGGAACGACTACAGCCTTGGCGACTGAGGGCCTGCCACTCCTGCTCATTGCAAGCGCCATCATCGGACTTGGCAACCTCATGGTGATGGTCGGTGAGCAAGCGTTCGTGGCCCACATCAGCAAGGGGAAATCTCCGGAGAGCGCATTTGGAATACTAACCGCAGCCGGGTCTGTCGGCCAGATGATCGGTCCACCCGCCGTCACATTCATAGCGACTACCACTTCAGGTGGCCGGACAGACACCAACTTAGGGCTTCTTGCGTGCCTCGGCTTCAACGCCTTGGCTATCCCCTGCTACTTCCTGCTTCGTCGTACTGACGCTCAGATGAGGTCCGCCAGAGGCCAAGTCGCTTCGAGGGCGAACATAGCTGGCATCCTCAAAGCACCTGGCCTCTGGCGGTCGCTCGTCGTCAGTGGTGCGGTTCTTGTAACCGTGGACCTGATGTTCGTATTCGTTCCTGTGTGGGCCTCGGAGCAACAGGTGAGCGCCGCCGTCGTAGGACTGTTGTTGGCCCTCCGCGCCGGAGTTTCGGTCATTAGCCGACTCGGTCTGACGCGCCTCATCAACCGTTTCGGGCGCAAAGCCATTTTGATGGCTTCCATCGGGGCCGCAGTAGTCTCACTCATAGTTTTGCCTCTTGTCGGTCCGTTGCCCGCCTTCGCCGTCATGATCGGGATGGGCCTGGGCATTGGAATTCCGCAACCCCTGACCATGGCATGGGTAGTGTCCCTGACTGCCGCGGCCAACCACGGCGCAGTCTTAGGACTGCGGATGACGGTCAATCGCCTCGCACAAATCTCACTGCCTGTGGCTGTAGGAGCTTTGGCAGCTCCCCTCGGGGTTCTTGGAATTTTCTGGGCCAACGCCGCCATCTTGGCAGGTGCAATTGCAATTGTCGCTGGGTCCGACGGCGGCCAAAGCAAACAAATCAATCCTGATTCGCAGGAAGATTAGCCCCCGCCGCTTTCACGATCCCTGGAGTGCGGCCTGCACAAGGTTCTCCGTTGCGGCCCAGGATGCCAGAAGCTTGATGGCCTCCTCGGTTGGGCTGCCTGGAACAGCCGGGTACACGGTCAGTGTGTGGCCTGGATTGTCTTCAAGTTCCATTGCTTGGTAGTTCAACTCAAGGAGGCCGACCACGGGATGGTTGAAGAGCTTTGTTCCCGAGTAGTGGCGCCGGACGTTATGCGCGGCCCAGCGTGCGCGGAAGTCGTCGCTTCGCATCGACAGCTCCCCCACAATCGCAGCGATGCCCTTGTCGTGTGGATTCCGCCCACTTTCACGGCGCAGGATCGCTACGTTGACGTTCGCTGCACGTTCCCAATCAGGGTAGAAGTTGTGTGCCCGTGGATCGAGGAAGATGAATCGGGAATGGTTCGCCGGCCTGGTGGGGTTCCGGTACATGTCCGCATACAGCGCGTACCCCAGTGCATTCGCCGCGACTATGTCCATACGGTTGTTGCCAATGAACGCCGGCGCGCCGGTGATGGCGTCAAGCATGTATTGCAGCCCCGGGCTCACCGTGGTTTCCGTTTTGGTGGCCGCGCGCTTTCGCCCACCCGCATTTGCCGTCCTGGCGAGATCGTACAGATGGTCATGCTCTGCCTGATCCATCTGCAGGGCCTGCGCGATGGCATCCAGAACACTGTCCGAAACGCCGCCGAGGTTACCCCTTTCCAGCCGCGTGTAGTAATCAATGCTGACCCCGGCAAGCCGAGCCACTTCCTCCCGTCGAAGTCCGCTGACGCGACGACGGTTGATGCTGGGTTCGAGCCCGGCGCGCTCGGGTGAAATGCGTCCTCGGCGAGACGCAAGGAACTCGCGGACTTCGGCTCGGTTTTCCATGTGGAAATCGTAGGTTGAAAACATTTGCGTCTGGGAGGTTCTGTCATAACCCGTTTAGACAGTACCCTCGCTAACCGTTCCGAGACCCGGTTTCATGTAAGTGGAATACCAGAACTAAAGGAAATGGAGACCTACTTATGCGCGCTACAGTCATCCACGCACCCGGCGACGTGCGGGTGGAAGACCGCGAAAAGCCCGCGATTCAGAAATCCACTGACGCGATCATCAAGATCGTGGCGGCCTGTGTTTGCGGCTCGGATCTTTGGCCGTACCGCGGTGCCGACACCATCGACGAACCCACTCCGATCGGCCACGAATACGTCGGTATCGTTGAGGAGATCGGCGAGGACGTCACGAACATCCAGGTTGGGCAGTTCGTAGTGGGGTCCTTCTTCGCTTCGGACAACACCTGCGAGATCTGCCAGTCCGGTTATCAGTCCGGCTGCATCCACCGCGAAGGCGTCCAAGGTGCACAGGCCGAGTACATGCGTATTCCTTGGGCGGACGGCACCTTGGTTGCAACCCAGGAAACTCCCGACGAAGACAAGGTTGCCTCGCTGCTGGCCGCCTCTGACGTCCTGGGGACCGGTTGGTTCGGCGCCAAGGCCGCGGAAGTAGGCCCCGGGAAGACCGTCGCGGTGGTGGGCGACGGCGCCGTCGGACTCCTCGCCATTCTCGCCGCTAAGCAGATGGGAGCCGAACGCATCATCGCCATGTCCCGCCACGCCTCACGGCAGGCCCTGGCCCGCGAATTCGGCGCCACGGACATCGTCGAAGAACGCGGCGACGACGGCGTCGAGAAGATCAAGGAACTCACCAACGGCCTGGGTGCCCACTCGGTCATCGAGGCCGTCGGCACCCAGGAATCCATGATGCAGGCCATCCGTGCAACGCGCCGCGGTGGTCACGTCGGCTACGTCGGAGTCGCTCACGATGTTGAACTCCCCGGTCTGGAAATGTTCTTCTCCCACGTGCACCTCCATGGCGGACCGGCGCCCGTCCGCGAGTATCTCCCTGAATTGATCGACCTCATCCTAAAGGGCGACATCAATCCGGGGAAGGTCTTCGACCTGGAACTGCCCCTAGACGAGGCCGCCGATGCGTACAAAGCAATGGATGAACGACGGGCCATCAAGGTCCTGCTGCGCCCGTAATGCAACAGCCGGGCCGGACACGGTGTCATCCCGTGTCCGGCCCGGCTTCCGCGCACAATCAGTCTTTTGGACACATGGAAGGACCCAAATCAATGCGCACTATTGCTATTGTTGGCGCCGGCACAGGTCTCGGCCTCGCCGTGGCACGCCGTTTTGGCCGAGAGGGCTTCTCTGTCGCCCTCATTGCCCGCAACTCAGAGCACCTCTCTTCTCTCGAGGCCACACTTGCGGCCGAAGGTATCAAGGCTCGAGGTTTCACTGCGAACGTTCGGGAGGCTGAATCCCTGCGTTCAGCACTTTCGGAGGCTGCGGCGCAGTTCGGCCCCATCGAGGTACTCCAGTACAGCCCGGTTCCGGCCAAAGAGTTCATGCGACCTGTCTTGGAAACCACAGCCGACGACTTGGTCGGGCCCATCGAGTTCTCTATTTTCGGACCGGCAACAGCAGTGCAGCAAGTCCTTCCAGACATGAGAGACATGGGACGGGGAACAATCCTCTTCGTCAACGGAGCCAGCGCCATCCGACCCCGCGGTGCGGTAGCCGGGACCTCCATCGCTTTTGCGGGTGAAAGCGCCTATGGGCAGCTTCTCCATGATGCTTTGGCTCCCGAAGGAATCCACGCAGCGCAACTGATCATCCCCCTCGGGATCGGCGGCGGGGACCCTGCCCATGAACCCACCGCACTCGCTGAAAACCTATGGGATATCCACCTGAATCGAGGACCGTTCCGAACATTTGCGGCTCCCCTTTCTGACTAAGGTCAGTTTGGATGCAAAACCAATGAAGAGTGCCCAGGTAGTTACCTGGGCACTCTTCATGTGACTGACCGTTGCGACGAAGCCATAGTCCTCGGACAACGCTGGCTTCAAAGAATGAGGGTGTTCGGCTTGCTCACGCAGGACGGACACCCTCATTCTGGTTCGAGTCAGCCCCTACTTGCGGGCACGGACTCGCTGGGCGACGGTGTAGCCGGCCACGGCCACCAGCAGGATGACGCCATAAATGACTTGTTCGGTCGCGTTGGGGATGTTGAGCAGAGGCGTGACGTTGTCCAGCAATGAGAGGAACACTGCACCCAGTACAGCTCCAATGAAGGACCCGCGACCTCCTGTCATCACGGCACCGCCGAGGAACACTGCGGCGAACGCGGGAAGGGAATACGTCGCGCCCACTGCGTTGGAGCCGATACCCGTCTGGGATGCCAAAAGCACGCCTCCCACGACGGCGCCAAGAGCTGCAACCAACAGCCCGACGGACCTGATGACCCCGACCCTCCGGCCAATCCTGCGGATAGCTTCAGGGTTGAATCCTGCACCGCGGACGGCCAATCCTGATCGGCTGCGATGGAGCCACAGCTCCAACCCGATCGTCAGAACGACGAGCGCGATGAAGGGAGCAGGCACAAAGGCAATTCCGAGACTTACAGCAGTTCCGAGTTCTGGGGCGATGACGCCCTCCGGTGCCGGACGCAGAATGATCGCGATGCCTTGAACAATTCCCATCGTTGCGATGGTGGCCACCACAGCATTGATCTTCAACCACCCAATCAGCACCGCATTAAATCCACCAATGGCGGCCGCCACCAGCAGGAGCAGTGGGACGGTGGCGAGAAGTGAACCCGCACTAAGATCTGGCAGCGTCATTGACACTAAGACAACGGTCAGACTCATGGTCGACCCAACTGACAGGTCAAAGCCCCGGGACAGCATGGTGAATTGTTGTCCGAGCGCTACGAAGGCCAAGGGCAAGCTGATGATCAGCATGTTGGCGAGGTTTGGCCATGACCAAAAGACTGGCGACTGGCTGCCGGTGTAAGCAGCCACAATGGCCATCAGTATCAGGAGAACGAAGATGGGAAACTGCGAAGAGGCCCGAGCTACAAGCCGCGAAATGAAGCCTGCGTCGCTTGGCACCTGATCAACGTGATTCTCATCAACGCCTGCTGCGCTGACAAAACTTCGGACAATCGCTGTCTCAGTTGTGGGGCCAGTAATTTCTTGAACAACAGTTCCTCGGGACATGACGTATACCCGGTCGCAAAGGCCCGCGAGTTCTGATGAATCCGACGAATTCACTAAAACAGCCATTCCCTCTTCGGCCGCACTCGATAGGACCTTATAGATATCCATGCGTGCCTTGGCGTCAACACCTTGCGTTGGTTCGTCGACAACAAGGACCTTGGGTCGGCGCAGAGCTGGCCTGGCCAGGACAGCCTTTTGCTGATTGCCTCCAGAGAGGCTGCTTATCGGCTGATACGGCGACGCAGCCACGATGCCAAGTTGTTTAGTCACCTTGCTGAATGACTCACGCAGCCGGCCCGGCAGCGCCAGCCCGAAAGGACCACTATCGGCGCCAAGCTGGGCGGTAGCATTTTCCATCACAGACAGGTCGCCGTAGACCGACTCAACCGCACGGTCACCGCTTTGGAAGCTAATGCCAGAATCAAGTGCCGCGGATGGGCCGCCGCGTCCAACGAGTTTGCCCTCAACCAACACCTCACCCGAGGTGCGTTTCTCGCCGATAAGTCCCCGCAGGAAGGCACGCTGCCCGTTGCCCTCAGCGCCTGCAACTCCGACAATTTCGCCTGGGCGCACGGTGATCGAGACAGGTCCATAGCCTTGGCCGGAAAGGTCGCGGACCTCTAACTTATTGCTTTCAGCGGGTAGAGACGCCCTTGTTGGGAACTCAAGATCGGTTGGCGCGCCGACCATTAATTCCACAATGTCATCCACCTGCCAATTCTTTCCACTGTGGGTTCCTTGCATCACTCCGTCGCGCAGAACTGTCAACCTATCAGCCAGACGTCGAACCTCTTCCAAGCGGTGACTGACGTATACGATCGCCACGCCTTCGTCTCGGGACTGCTTGATCAATTCCTCCAGATGCGCCGCATACTGCATATCCAAGGCCGCAGTCGGCTCGTCAAGCATGAGAACCCGAGGTTGATGACTCATCGCCCTGGCCACTTCAAGAAGCTGACGTGCCCCAGGACCGAGTGCGCCGACGAGATCGGTCGGCTTAAACGGAAGGTCGTAGCGGGCGAGTAGTTGGTCCAAGTTCGTCGGTCGCGGCATTCCAACTGCGTTGAATGACAGTGCAATGTTGTCGGCGACGGTCAGTTCCTCAACCAAGGAAGTGTCCTGGTATGCGGTAACCAACCCGAGCTTACGGGCACGCTGGACTGTCCCGCCGGCCAGCGGTTGTCCTCCGATCAGCACTTCCCCTGAATCAGGAGAGAGTACGCCCGAGGCGATCTTAATGAGTGTGGATTTGCCGGAGCCGTTTTCGCCCACCAGAGCATGAACCTCACCGGGGTGGCAGTCAAAGTCAACGTCCGCAAGAGCTTTCACACCGGGGAAAGACTTAGACACACCCGTCAAGACAACAGCTGGCTGGTCGAAGTCAACCCTCTTTCGGACGGGACTGGCATGTGAGGGTCCAAGGTCAACTGTCTCCGACATTGCGGATTCTCCTTTAGTGCTTCGTGCGGACGGCGTCAGTTGGTCCGTCATTTTTCTCGCCTTACTGCTAGCTGCGTGCGGAGTCTCTTAACGCCCGCAACCCCGTACTGGCTGATTGTTATTGCCGCAACGGCGACAACCAAAGCGAATCCCTGAATAACGATCCGCGCCCCATTTGAGAACCCGGCGACCACCAGTGCTTGGTCAAGCAGCTGCAGGAAGACGCAAGAAACGAGCAAGCTAAGTACGCTCGTCGGGCCGCCGCTGAAGACCAGACCGGCAATCGCGACCGCCGTTACCGTAGCAAGCTGGTATGGTGCGCCGATCGAGATGTCGGGCGTTCCGATGAATCCGGCGAGAAACACACCGGCAATTCCATAGAGAAGCCCGACGGCCGCGAATGTGCTCATCTGCACGAGTGTCACCTTGACGCCAAGAGCAGTCGCTGCGCGTCGATTCGAACCGACTTGAGCTACTCGACGGCCGGCACGTGTCAACGAGAGCACAGCTGCGAGAATCATCCCCACGACGATCGCCGCAATAAAACACGTGTTGATGTTGAGGAACGACCACTGGCTCACCTGCTGCAACGCCTCAGGTGCTTCACCCGTCAGGGAAAAGGACGACCCCGACCACAACAACATGCCGCCCGTAACGACGCCATAAGTTGCCAGCGTAACGATGATCGAGTTCAGTCGAAGCACGCAGATGAAGAAGCCATTGACGACTCCTACCACCACAGAAACAACCAGCGCCGTCAGAATGACAAGCCCCAGATTTGATCCTGGAACACCGTAGTGCACGACCACGCCAGCAGAAGCTGCCAGCACGGCAGAAACTGAGAGATCGATAGCGCCCAGCATGACCACCAGCATCTGACCCATAGCGGCGAGAGCAAGAATTCCGGCCAACCCGCTGACCACTCTCACTGAGTTCCCACCAAGGCTGGCCGGGGCCACTACTACGGCGAAGATCAGCAAGAGCAGAAGCGCACCCCAGCTTGCCAGATACCGTGGCGGGAAACGGTACTTCAGATCTGTGAGCCGGCTCTTGGCCACTGATTGACGGCTCCAGGACGGAACGTCGCGACTAATACCTGTCGTCATAGCAGATCCCTGCGCATTAACATCAGCACTTCCTTGTACCTCCGGGTCAGAAGCAACTTTGCTTCGGTGAAATTCGGCCACGCGGCCGATGATTCTGTGATTGTTGAGTGCGTTCGCTGCATTGGGTGCCCATGGGCAGCCATGCGTTGAAATGTGAGATTCGATCGCCGTCGGTAGGCCGCTTCTCCTGCTCGCTCCACTTGCTGAGCCCCGCCGGCGAACGGCCGGTCCAGGCCTTGGTGTACGCCTCGGGTCTAGCAAGATCGCACATCACTTATTGACAGTTATCCCATATAGCGAGATATTGTTCAATAGTGAGCAGGAACACACCACTCCCAGCACTGCAACTCGGCACCACCTGCTGAAGTCCCACAGACCTTCCAGGCCAGCTACATCGCATCGGCGTCCCTTCAATGAAGAGTTCACGGACGCCATCACATCCCAACGAGGAGACAACATCCCATGAAAATGGCATCCCCAAGCCGTCCCTGGACAAAGTCCCGGCCGGCACTCCAGTTGCTGGCAGCATCCGTGCTGGCAGTGTCACTGGCCGCCTGCTCAACAACAACCGGCCCGTCCGGCAGCTCAAACACGGCTGCTTCAGGCTCTGGCAGTGACATCACCGCACAGAACGTCGATCAGAAGGCCCTTGCTGACACCATCAAGAAGACCTTTCTAACGGACATCAAGTCCTCGGATTTGGACCCAGTAGTAGCCGACACAATGGCGGCAGCCTCCCAGCCATTCACTTCCGACCAAGAAGCATTGTTCAAGACGTGCCTCCAGCAGGGTTCCTGTGACACAGGCCGCGGCTCCCTCACAGTTGCGATCGCCCTTCAGACTGCCAATTCGTGGAACAACATCTTCCGCGGCGAAGCGACCGCCCAAGCCTTGGCCTACCCGCAGGTAAAGAAAATCGTCTACAACAACGCCAACGGGGATGTCGCGGCAGTGCTGGCAAACCTGAGAAGCTTGATCGCCCAACGCGTGGACATCATCGTCACTGACCCGGTTTTCGGCGGGGCGATTGCTTCGGCGCTGCAGCAAGCCAAGCAGGCTGGCATCACCGTGATCACGGTCAACACACCGTTGCCGGACTCTGCAGCATCATCCGTTGCGGCTCAGGTTCCGCTGGCTTTGTGCGACCTTTACACCGAGGGCGCCGAAGCCCTAGTTAAGAAGCTCGGCAAGAACTCCACGTATGCCCTCTATACCGGCATCCCAGGCAACAGTAACGCTGCTGCATGGCAGCCGTGCCTACGGAAAGTCCTCGACGACGCCGGATGGACAATGGTCACTGAGGGATTCACACAGTGGACCGCCCAGGGCGCCGCGCAAGCTGCGAATGCGTTGTTGGCTTCGGGTAAACAGCCAGCCGCAATCATCTACGACTACACCACGGATGACTTCGTCAAGCCTTACGTCGATGAGCGCAAGACGCCTCCAGTATTCCTGAGCGATGTCATGAACTACTCCTGGCTCACCCAAGTTCAGCAAGCGAAGCAGGCCGGAGTCGAGGTAACGTCCTGGCTCGCCAGCAGTCACGTTTGGTTTGGTCGCTTCGGTGTGACCGCCGGAATCAAGATCAAGGAAGGCCAGCAGGTACCAGCTCAAGTCTCCGTCCGTGTTCCCGTTGTCACGACCGACTCGGTTCTGGAAACCAACAGCGCGGAGATTCCTTCGACCGTTCCGGTTTCAAGTCTCCTCACCCCGGAGCAGATGACCCTCGCGCTGGCTGCGCCGTAGGGACGTAGCGAGAACTAGCTGACTATTTCCGAAGGGCCGTTGACGGGCAGTCAAGTACTGTTCGTCAACGGCCCTTCCAATTGCTTGCTACGTGACCATCATCTTAACCCCCGACCTGTGTCGGTGAAGCTCGAAAACTGATTCATCGTGACGGTAGAAAACTGGACCATCTGTTCCAAACGATTGAATGGGTGATCGCTGTGGAGGATTTGGCCCTTATTCGGCTGTCACAAACGTTGGCGGCCGACTAGTTTCGATGTTCCGGACGCCTTCCGTTGGAAATGTGAACCCTGTGGGCGCCAGCAATGAATGGCGCCCACAGGGTTCCTTGAGCTTACGCGTGCCCGTTGACAGATGCCGGACCGGTCAAAACGGTTGAGCTGAGGCCTTCGGCAAAGAAATGTTCGATCTTATCGAACGGGATGATGTCCGTCCGATCGTACAGGTCGATGTGTCGTGCCCCCGGGACCACGACGAGCTCCTTCGGTTCGTCGGCCCGCTCCAAAACGGCATCGCTGAAGTAGCGCGAATGAGCGTGCTCTCCGGTAACGAGCAGGATTGGCCTGGGTGCTATGTCCGGCAGGTGAGCGATGGCTCCGAAGTTGACGTGAGATAGTCCGCTGGTGACCGTAAAACCACCGATTGAACGAGGATGACGGCCACGATCTGCAACATAGTACTCGTGGAATTCCGCCGTAATCGGATCGAGGCCCGCGGGGTTGAAATCTTCGGGGAACACCGGGGTCAGCGCGGGCTCTCCGGCATCTACGTCAGCCCAGCGTTGCGCCGCGATGCTCCGAAGTTCCGCGCGACGCTCCTCATCACTCTGTGAGTCCATCCATCCATTTCGTTTTACACCGCTAATGTCATACATGACTACCGCCGCGACTGCCATGATGCGGGTATCTACCTGGGCGGCGTTCAGTGCGAAGCCCCCGCTACCGCAGATACCAAGGGCACCAATCTTTTCTCGGTCTATGTATGGCAGTGTCCCAAGGAAGTCGACGCCGGCGCTGAAGTCCTCGGCGAAGATATCTGGGGAGGACACGTGGCGGGGCGCCCCGCCACTCTCGCCGTTGTAGGAGGGGTCGAATGCAAGGGCAACAAATCCACGACGGGCGAGCTCGTTGCCATAGATTCCAGGACCTTGCTCTTTGACTCCGCCATATGGTGGGCCGATAACGACGGCCGCATGCAGTCCGGACTCATCCAGATTGCCCGGCGTGTACAGGTCTGCTGCGATATCTATCCCGTACCGGTTCTGGTATCGCACTGGTGTCCGAGTCACCTGGGAGTCGATGGCGAAGGTGAGGCTGTCTTCGTGTAGTGGCATTTTTTGGTGATCCTTAATGAGGGCTTTCACTGCATAGGGACGGTAGCGCACTCGTCACGCTGTCGTGCGCCGCCATGGCAATCTAAACCTGAATGTCAGCAGGTAAGGAGATCTCTGGCAAAAGGGGTTATGACAGACCCCCGTTGGGACTGAATTCGCTGGGAGGGTTCATTCCCCTGCGTATCAACACGACCGTTAGCTATGGCTCCGAGCGGAAGACAATGCACCCGGCCCTTCAAGTTTGCGATGTCTGGACCGAGATTTCACAGTAGTTCAGCGCCGAGCCAGTTCCACGACGTTTTCGGTGGCAGCCCACGACGCCAGGAGTTTGAGTGATTCCGCGGCCGGGCTGTCCGGGACCGCAGGATAGATCGTCAAGGTGTGCCCCAGGTCCTCCTCCAATTCCACAGTCTGGTAGTTCAATTCCAGAAGTCCGACAACCGGATGCTGGAAAGACTTTGACCCGGAGTAATGGCGCCGAACGTTATGCGCCGCCCATCGGCTGCGAAAGTCCTCGCTTCGCATCGAAAGTTCACCGACTAGCTCCGCAATCCCCTTATCGAAGGGGCTGCGGCCTGCCTCGCGACGCAGAATAGCTACGTTTACATTGGCTGCGCGCTCCCAATCGGGATAGAAATCATGTGCCCTAGCGTCCAGGAAAATGAAACGGGAATGGTTGGCCGGTCGTGCGCTCCCACGATACATATCCGAGTAGAGGGCGTACCCCAGAGCGTTGGCGGCCACGATATCCATGCGGTTGTTGCTTATGAAAGCAGGCGCACCCGTGATGGCATCGAGTAAATGCTGCAAGACAGGCCGAACCGTGATGGGTGGGGTGCCTGAAGTCCGCTTCCGCGACGAGGTGTTAGCCACTCGGGCGAGGTCATAAAGGTGGTCCTGCTCAGCGCGATCGAGTTGCAATGCGCGGGCGATGGAATCCAGGACACTGTCCGAGACGCCAGTAAGATTTCCACGCTCCACTCGGGTGTAATACTCGACGCTGACCCCGGCCAAGCGGGCAGCTTCCTCCCGACGAAGACCGGGCACCCGCCGTCGGCCGCCATTCGGCTCTATTCCTGCCTGCTCAGGGGAGATCCTTCCGCGTCTCGTGGAAAGGAACTGCCGCACTTCAGACTGATTATCCATACACCAAACGTAATGTGAATGCGAATAGCGCTGGGAGACTCTGCCAGAACCCCTTTCAAGAGACCCTCCGTCAAACTTCAGCAGCTGCTTCCATGAACATAACCACTCTGAAATGAAGTCGTTGTGCTGGCACGCTACACCGCCACGAACAAAGCCACCGCTAAGCGCCTGAACGTCCGGGTCGTGCACCACTTCGTCGTCCGCGGCGTGCTGATCGTCCGCTTCGAACAGTTCGTCGACACCGTAAAAGTCCTCGAAGCCATGCAGGACTAACTAGGTCGCACCGGAACCACCCAGGGGGCACACCTATTTCGACCCTCTGGGGCGACATGCGTCCGCAGCTGCTCGCAGGACCGGACTGGAACGCAGCACGCGAGCAGACGTTCGCCTTGTTGGACCTCCTTAAGGCTGTTTGGACCATGTTGACGCTAACTACATCCGCACGGAGACCCACGCTGCTGGGAACGCCCTCCAAGTCGCCCGGCAGAACGACCGAACCATCTGGGACACAAAAGGCGACATCGTACGGAACGGAACCATGCTCGACGTCGTCCGCGTTACCGACCCGCGGTGGCTCTGTGGTGGCCGTCCGTCGGGACAACGGGGCGGCGGTGGAGCTGCCGCACCATTGCGTCTTGTCCTCACTTGAGTTGGGCCACGCGACGACGGCACATCGTTCTCAGGGCCTCACAGTGGATAGCGGCCACACCGTGGTCACGCGCGGGCGACTCACTCGGGAACTGCTGTATGTGAGCATGATCCGGGGCAGGGAGGGCAATTACGCCTACATCAGCGAGAACGATCCCTCATCCGCAGCCAGCGCCCGGGCACGGCGGCGACAGCGACGTTGGACCGCAACCTCTTGTGGATCCCGTGAATAGCGAGGCGGAGATCGTCGACGATATCTTGCCTCCTGCGAAACGGTCTGTAGGCTCCGATCGGCTCGCACCATGGAGACGGGGTGAAGGCGGTGGAGGTTGCAGCAGAAACCGACGACGCGGATACTCCCCCAACTTGCAGTAGGTCGCTTCCTGGGGCCCGTTACCGATGGACGAGGGCGCCGGGCGCGGCGATGATGGATCATGTGGGGGGATTCTGCCTCAACGTACCGTCTCGGGGCGGCTCCACCTGCGGGAGGCGCAGGGGTTATGACTGACGAAGACTTGCCGAGCGACGCGTCTACGCGCGAAGTCGATCGAGCCAAGATCGAGCCGAGCCTGTTGCGGGCGTTGCACTGGGTGGAGCAACTCAACGACGCTCTGCACGCTCGTATGCCCGAGGCGGCCGCCCGCCTCTCCGCCCTGTGGTCAGCAGCCTTCCCACTCGACTATCGAGTAGGGGTCGACGTCACGGCTGCTGTCGACGACATCGAACGATTCGAGCAGTTCGATCTCGACGGAAACGGCGGACGGCCGTTGGAAGATCCCCTTCTGATCGTCTCCGCGCACCCCGCGCGCATTCGGCTCTATCTCACACGACCCCGGAGCCTGACGGAGATCCTGCCCATCTTCCACAATCTAGGCCTCGTGGTGATGGACGAGCGTGCGTTCGATATCGTACGCGCGCCCGACCGAGCCTTGTTCCTGTACGACCTCGGCGTGACCTACCCGGCGGGGGTCGATGCGCTGGAGTCGGGCTCGGTGCTTGCTGATGCATTCAGCGCGGCCATGCAAGGAGAGGCAGAGTCTGATCGTTTAGACGCTCTCGGGCTGACGGAAGGGCTTAGCTGGGGTGAGGTTTCAATCCTGCGGGCGTATGCGAAGTACCTGCTCCAGCTCGGGACGACGAACTCATACGACTTCATCGTAGATGCGCTCCTGGCGAACGCACAGGCGACCCACGCACTGCTGGGCCTGTTCCAGTCCCGGTTCGATCCTGCTTTCGGCAGTGCTGGTCGTGGCCGCACCGCCACGGCCCGTACTGCAGCAGCAGAGGCGATTGACGCCGTCGCCTCCTTGGATGCGGATCGGTTGCTACGGACGTTCCTGGGCCTGATCGAGGCCACGACCCGGACGAACTTTTACCGGGCCCGGCCGTTTGTGAGCTTCAAGCTCCAGCCCTCCCACCTTCCCTGGGCCCCCTACCCGCGGCCGCGCTCCGAGGTCTGGGTGTACTCGCCCCGTGTCGAGGGGGTGCACCTGCGCTTCGGGCCGGTGGCCCGTGGTGGGATCAGATGGTCGGATCGGCGGGAGGACTTCCGCACGGAGGTCCTGGGCCTGGCGAAGGCGCAAATCGTGAAAAACTCGGTGATCGTACCCACCGGCGCCAAAGGCGGTTTCTACCCCAAGCGCCTCCCCGACCCGGGGGTGGACCCGGCCGCCTGGGTCGCCGAGGGCGCAGAGGCCTACCGCGACTTCATCCGCGGACTGCTCGACGTAACGGACAATCTGGCCCTGCCAGACGGCCGGGTGGTACCCCCCGAGCGGGTGGTGCGGCACGACGAGGACGATACTTACCTCGTAGTGGCTGCGGACAAGGGCACTGCGGCGTTCTCCGACACCGCCAACCAAGTCGCCGCGGAATACGGGTTCTGGCTCGGAGACGCCTTCGCCTCCGGCGGGTCGGTGGGCTATGACCACAAGCGGCTAGGCATCACCGCTCGCGGCGCATGGGAGTCCGCGAAGGCGCACTTTCGCCAGCTCGGGGTGGACTGCCAGGCTCAGGACTTCACTGCCGTCGGCATCGGGGACATGTCCGGGGACGTCTTCGGCAACGGCATGCTACTCTCCGGGCACACCCGCCTCGTGGCCGCATTTGACCACCGCCACATCTTTCTGGACCCCGACCCCGACTCTGCGGTCTCGTTCAAGGAACGCCGCCGTCTCTTCGACCTGCCCCGCTCCTCCTGGGATGACTACAGCCCTGCGCTAATCAGCCCCGGCGGGGGCGTCTACCCTAGGACCGCCAAGTCCATCCCCCTGTCCCCGCAGGTGCGGGCCGCCCTGGGGACCCCGGGGACGGCGGCGGCGCTGACACCGTCCGAGCTGATCCAGGAGATCCTGGCAGCCCCGGTGGATCTGCTCTACAACGGCGGGATCGGCACCTACGTCAAGGCCGCGGCCGAGGCGAACCGGGACGTGGGGGACAAGGCCAACGACGCCATCCGTATCAACGCCAGTCAGCTGCGGGCCCGGATCGTGGTCGAGGGCGGCAACCTCGGCCTGACCCAGCGAGCCCGCATCGAGGCCGCACTGAATGGGGTGCTGGTCAACACTGACGCGATCGACAATTCCGCCGGGGTGGACTGTTCTGATCACGAGGTCAACATCAAGATCTTCCTGGACCGCATGATCGCGGCCGGGCGAATGGACCCGGGCGAGCGCGCGGACTTCCTGCATTCCCTCGCCGACGACGTCGCCCGCCACGTCCTGAAGAACAACCGCGACCAGAATACGCTCCTGCGCAACGACGTGGTCCTCGTCAGGGACTGGAGCCCCTCATTCGAACGATCCATGGACTGGCTCGAAAAGGCAGCCGACCTCCACCGCACCCTCGAGGCCCTCCCCACAACCGACGAGCTCCACGCCCGCCTCACCGCCGGTCGCAGCCTCACCGCTCCCGAACTCTCCGTCCTCGCGGCCCACGCCAAGATCGAACTTGCCCGCGAACTCACCGATACCGATGTCGCCGACGACCCCTGGTTCGAGCGCATCCTGAGGGACTACTTCCCCCACCAGATCGTCGAACGCTTCGGCTCCGACCTCCCCGCCCATTCCCTGCGCCGGCAGATCATCTGCACCGTCCTAGCCAACGACATCATCAACCTCGGCGGTATCACCTTCGCCTTCCGGGCCCTCGAGGAGAACACCGGAGACGCGGCCGCCCTCGCGAGAGCCTTTACGGTAATCCGGGAGTCCTTCGGTCTCGACTGGGTGATGGAGAGGATTGCGTCACTGCCTCCCGCCGTTCCTACTGAGCGGGGGGTCGAACTAACTTTGTATCTACGAAGGATGCTGGACCGCTCGGTGCGCTGGTATATGACCCACGATCACCGTGACCAGGCAGTGGAGGTGGCTCTCAGCAGGATCCTGCCCGCCATGGGTCTTCAACGGAATGGAAATGTCATCGGTGCGCGGGGAGATGAGAATGCATTTGAACAGGATCCTGCGGCGCGGTGGGAAGCAGTCGGCTTCCCGAGCGACCTCGCACATCGCGCCGTCGAAATTTCCTCCGGCTTCCCAGTCTTGGATATCTCGCTCATCGCGGAGCAGAGCGATCAGCCTATTGAGCAGATCGCTGATCTCTATTACGCCGTGTTCCAGCGCACCGGCGCCCAGAGGATGCTTCTCAGAATCACGGATCTTCCCGTTCAGACTAGGTGGGAAACTCTGGCTAGGTCAGCTCTCTACGACGACGTCTTTGCTGCTGTAGCCGATGTGACCGTCTCGGCGCTCCAAACCATCCGCAATCTCGGTTCCCAGCACGGGCATCCCAGCGAGTGGATAGCGCAGTGGGAGCACACCCATCGAGACCAGCTCAGGAAGGTCAAGGAGACGGTTATCGAAGCCACCGCGCCTGGTCAGACAGATCTCTCCTCGGTTTCTGTGGCACTTAAGCTCCTGAGGACCCTTGTGCGGGGGTGAGCGACGAGGCTGGCCGCCTGTCTCGTGACTCCATCCTGTGCATCACGGTGTAGGCCTCGAAGCCACGCTCTCCGGCCCGGCAGTTCCGACGCCCACCCCATCCTCAAGGCATACCTGCCCTCATAGGCGGCTGCTTCTGCTCGCCCATGTCAAATTGCTGGGTGTGGCCCTCGCATCTAACTAGCTTCGCCTCCCCACCAACCAGCCCGCCCCTGCCGCTGCTCCGTGTGCTGTGCGTGTCCGCACACCTCTGGCATCCAAGGCCAGCAGCCCGGGAAATCATGCGGAGTTTACCCGGAGACCACATGAACTGGTGTGAACAGACACAGCCCCGGACAGCCAACACACGGTGAGCCCGAATGCGACGCCCGCATGGACCGGCTCATAACAGAGTTACGGTCGCAGTCCTCAGAACTGGAACGTCTCCACGCCATCTACGACGAGCTGGAAACAAGGAACGGCCTCCTCCACAACGAAGTCTTGCGTCTGAAGCGCGCCCAGCGAACAAACGTCCAAGACCTTGCCCGTGTTGCGGCCGTTTTGCTCCAAATTTCGCGCGCTAAAGGCATCGCCCTCGACCCAACGACACTCAATATCTTCCGTCGGCGAGGATGGCTGCCCGGCAGGTCTCGCACGGGAGCCCGGCCATGACGATGTCCATTGCCAGGCTCTCCATCCGGTCAGGGCTCAAGTACCTGTTCAAGTCCACGATGCTGGACGACCTCTCCCCTACTCCCCCAGATACCATCAGCTACTACGTGAAAACCGGAACACCCCAAGGCCGCTGGCTAGGCAAAGGTCTCCAAGGTATCGCCCGGGGCCCCGGAGACAAAGTCACTCAATCCGATGCACGTGCCATCTTCCAAGACGCAACGCACCCCGACAGCAGAGAACCGCTAGGCAGGCCTCACGGGCAGTCACCGATCAGCCAAGAGGCCAGCAATCAGAAAGCGACAAAGCACGCCGTCGCCGGCTTCGACCTCACGTTCAGCGTCCCGAAGTCAGTCTCCACACTGTGGGCACTTAGTCCGCGACACCTCCAGGAGCAGATCCTTCAGACCCATTACGTAGCCCTTGAAGCAACCCTGGCCTGGCTGGAAGAGCAGGTCATCAACACCAGATCCGGGCGAAACGGAGTAGCCCACGTCGGCACACGAGGAGTCATCGCCGCAGCATTCGACCATTGGGAATCCCGCGCAGGAGACCCTCAGGTCCACACCCACCTTGTCATCGCAAACCGGGTCCAGCGCGTCACGGACGGCGCCTGGGTCACCTTGGACTCCCGTTCCCTATACAAAGCCGTCGTCGCCGCCAGCGAGCATTACAACGGGCTCCTCTTTGATGCCTTGCACACGAGCCTGGGCACTGAAACCGACATCCGAGCGCCCGCGCAAAGCACTCATAATCCAAGCCAACAACTCACTGGCATCGCTGAGGCCCTCATACGGGAATTCTCCAGCCGTTCACGGCTCATCGACATCGAAACCGATCACTTGGTCCAACAGTGGACCACCGAACACGGAACTCCCCCGACGGCGACAACCACCCTGAGGCTGCGCCAGCAAGCCACCCTCTCGACTAGAACTCCCAAGACTGCTTCGCCGTCACCGTTACGAACCCTGTCCGCACAGTGGCGCGACAGAGCAAAGACCAAGGGTTTTGATCCCGAATCCGTCGTAGCTTCCACTATTCGGCGCTCACACTCTCGCCCGTTCCGCATCGGCGACCTCATCCCCGACTGGATTGCCGCCGTCGGGCTTGTCACCCGACAGCGTGTAGCGGCCAGGCGCTCAACCTGGAATCGCTAGAACCTGATCGCCGAAGTTGAGCGCGTGTGCGCTGAGATCCGCTGCGCCTCCCCTGCCGACCGCAATGGGCTGATCGATGCCGTGGCCACCGCGGCGGAGCGTACGTCCGTGCCACTCAACGAGTATCGGTACGGTGTCCCCGCGGGTGCCGCCGATGATCTGCAATTCGCCGGGCGCAGCGTCTTCGATTTCCAAGGGTCGCGCCTCTACACGGATGAGTCGACACTCGGCTTTGAGGACGAAATCCTGGCAGCGAAGAACGACGACGGCGGCCCGGCCGTGCCGGTCGATCTCACCTTCCAGACGCTCACCTCGTACAGAAACAGCAAAGGGTCACCGCTGAATGATGACCAACTGACCGCTGCGTCGGATGTCCTGCTGAGCTCCAACCGGCTCGATGCGATCGTCGGTCCCGCCGGGACCGGTAAGACGACAACCCTTGGCGCGGTCAAAGCAGCCTGGGAGGCATCGTACGGGATGGGTAGCGTTGCTGGTCTGGCGCCAGCTGCTGCGAGCGCCGAGGTTCTCGGCTCGGAGCTGCGCATGGTTACTGAGAACGTCGCGAAGTGGCTGCATGAATCCGTTGGGTCTGGTGCAGCCGAGCGGGCAGGGCGGTTTTTCCAGGCGGACGATCGACTCCGTACGGCCCGCACTCCCGGCGGCCATATGATCGACCGGCTTCAACAAGAGGTCGCTCGGCTGGCGGCCGAGCAGTCACTTTGGCAGTTTCATCCCAATCAGCTGGTGATAGTCGATGAGGCCTCCATGGTCTCAACATTCCAGCTCGCAGCCCTGGTCCGCCAGACGACGGCAACCGGTGCCAAGATCCTGCTGGTTGGCGATCCAGCTCAACTCGATTCAATCGACGCCGGCGGCGTACTTGGATGGCTTGATCGGCAAGGAAGGGCAGCGCGCTTGAGCACGATCTGGCGTTTCAAGCATGCGTGGGAACGGTCAGCTTCTCTTGGACTGCGCGAGGGACGTACGTCTGCGCTCGCAGAGTACGAAGAACACGGACGCATAAGACATGGCAGTTACCCGGACATGGTCGATGGCGCTTACTCCGCTTGGCACTCGGATATCCTGGCTGGCCGTGTCTCAGTGTTGATTTCGCCCGATAACGAGACGGTGCAAATGCTCAATGAACGGGCCCAAGCCGACCGGGTCAGACTGGGCGACGTGGACGCTGAACATACTTTGGTCCTTCGGGACGGGCTTCGAGCCGGACGTGGCGACATCGTTATTGCCCGTCGGAATGACCGATCGATTCGCGACGATCGTGGTGAGTTCCTTCGCAATGGAACGCTCCTCGAAGTCACCGAAGTGGATAGACGACACGGTGCTCTGCGGGCGACACGTAAAGACAGCGGAGCTGCCTTACTCTTGCCGAGCACTTATGTTGAGGCATCCCTGGAGCTGGGCTACGCCACCACAGCCCATCGCAGTCAAGGGCTCACAGTGGACACCGGCCACACCGTCGTGACTCCCGGCCGCCTCACGCGGGAGCTGCTCTATGTCAGCATGACCCGGGGGCGGCACTCCAACACGGCCTATGTGAGCGAGAACGACCCAGACGAGGACGAAGTACTGGACCCGAGTGCGCGTTCGAGCTGGCGGGTGATCCTTGGCGAGGTCCTTGCAGCTGAAGGTGCGGAACGAACGGCTCACGAGATACGGGACTTCGAACGGCAGCACGCAGACAGCCTCGAGCGTCTGTACCGCGAGTACGATTGCCTGGCTCAAATCGCTGCGGGTCTCGAGCTCGGGAAGAGTATCGACGGTCTAATGCCCGGCCGCTCTGAAGAGATGCGCGAATCTCCGGCTTGGGGCGCCGCCGTCGCAGCCTGGCGACGAGCGAGCCACGTCAACCGTCCTGGAGCCCTTCGTGCCTTGAACGAGGCCCTGGGCTCTGAAGCCAATGCGCGGGACCTAACCGCAGTCGCACATGCCCGACTAAGCAGATTCTGCACTTCAATGCCCCCGTCGCCTGTCGATCCGTTGAGTGAGCAGATGTCGATAGACCGGCCAGACCTGTCAGCGTTGCTGGACCAAGTACGACGGCGGATTGCGAACCGTGCGGACCGCGTCGCCAAGGCGGCACTTCTTGATGAGCCTGAATGGGTCACGCAATTCCGCCAAGGCTTCGGCGAGCACACGAATCCCGCAGTGTCGGCAGCGTTGATTCGAGATGTGTCCGTCTATCGAGATCGCTGGGGCGTCAACAGCGCGACTCTCCCCCTCGGTCCGGCTCCCGCGGACTGGGAATGGGAACAACACTCACAATGGGACAACCTGCAGCGAGCAGTTAGCCTGGCGGCCACACCACAGTCCGAGGTTGAAGATGTCCGCAGCCTGTATGAGTTGGACTCCCAAATAAGCCTGACAAGCGCTGGCTGGCAGCTTTAAACTGGAAGTTGGAGCAAGTATGCAGATGAATCCAGTCATCAAGCCGAAAACAGCAACACCCGCTCTAATCATCTGGAGCGCAGTGACGCTGGTGCTTGCCGTAATTCTAGGGATCCTGAGCTTCACGGTTTCCGGCACGGCCTGGTTACTGGTCGCCGTCACGACCCCTTGTGTAGTAGTCCTGCTCTTTTGGGTCCAACGCTTTCGCAGACAACGGCAGTGGCAGGACGATACCGCAGTTCAATGGAAGCGGCTCGAAAGCCTGAAGGCGGCTGGCGGGACCACAAGCGAGATCACTGTGCTGAGCGTTGACGCCGTGCAGCCGACAGGTTCCTGGATCACCATCCGGTGGAACCGCTTCGACTACATTCAGCCCGCCTGGATCGAAGCACTCCCCGAGCCGATCTGGCCCGGTTCAGTACTCCTGATTCGACCAGATCCAGCGCAGGTACGACCGGGATCTCCGTGGCCTTCCACCTACAACATTGCGGCTGATCACGTACTCGCTTGGGCACCACTATCCTGAGGTGAAGCGTTCCTGAAAATTTGCGTCACGTGCGCAGTTGGCTACTAGGAACTGGTGGGCTGACTACGATTAGAGCGCAGGCTACGCGGGATAGACATCGTTTCGTCTGCGACGTGCCGCACAAGCGCCTAAGACCGAGGATGGTATGAGACGGACGATCGAGGCACAAGCCTCTCACTTCAAGGTCACGCAGGTTTTTGGGTTCGATTCGGCAGTCAGCATTGAATCGACGCTGGATCCCGTTTCCTTGCAGTCAGGTGGAGAACGGAAGAAGGAATTTCAGTCAGCCCTAGCCGAGGCAGTCACCGTTCAGACGGATCGAATCTTCACGGGAGATGTCAAGGCAGATCTGACTTGGTTCATTTCTGAAGAGCGCCGCTACAGCACGCACATCGTGGCAGACCTGGACAACGTCATCAAGCCCTTGTTTGACGCTGTGACAGGGACCGGCAGGATAATGATCGACGACAATCAAGTCCAACAAATCGGAGCATCATGGATCGACGCACAACCCGGGGATCTTAAGTTCAGGTTAGTGATCAGCGCCCTATCCGCACATGAGTTCATCCTTAGGCAGGGCATTGAATTCGTCGACCTTGGAAGTCCATATGGGTGCATGCTTTTGGCGGACATGCCAGCGGAGATGAAACTGATGATGATAGAGGGGGTGACCGCCGCAACCCAGCGTCAAAAGGACCTCCTAAATTTGGGAGTAGACCCAGACGTGGCGAGAATGCACATGCCCATGCAACGGTTCTATCCATCGGCGCGGTTAAACGGCTTTGTGGTAAAGACACTGGCTGAGGCACTGCATTCGCAGGTATAGCCTTCAAAACGATCCCCGGAAATTGTACTGACCGTGATGATCTGGCAGTGAACCGGCTGACTGGATAGACCGGTGAAACCTGCCATCTCACGCCTGCTAGGAAAAATACATATACCTGCAGAGATAGCCTTCTGCTTTAGGCGGCTAGCAGTGCAAGACTATCGTTGGAAAGCAAGGCCACCCCCCCGGCCCGAGATTTGGGCTCGAGCAGTGCCCAAGAGCACGGAATACGGGCCTCCGTAATGAGAGGCGTTTCCTAAGCTGAGCTCTACAGCGGCCGCCCCCTCCACGACTCCTGATCAACGCGCCTCACCTGCCCCGCCGGGAACCACTCAACGTGATAAACCCGCCCCTCATCCACCCACTCGACCAGTCCAAAGGTCCTGGTGTACTTGATCGCTCGACCATAGATCTCCCCCACGCGAACCAGTGGCCGGCTACCAGGCGCCAGCTCGATGATCTTGCCGTCGTCCGGCTTGGGATGATTGCTGTCGGCCTCCAACTGGGCCATCATTCGGGCGAAAGCGATGGAGTCTTGCTTTGGTCTCATACCAACAAGATTAGAACATATATTCGAATACGGATCCCGCCGGCAATAAGGAGCCCACGTCTCGTGGAACGAGACGTGGGCCGAGAACAGCAACGGCGAGTCAGGCAGTCATGTCATTCGCCCGAACTCCGCCGAAAGGGGATGTCACCACCGGCCCCTTCGTGGTGACGTTGTACGCGGGCCAGCCAGTCGCCGTCGTGGCTTGTGGTCCCGTTGCCTCAACAGCCGCTTCAGGTTCGGCAACCGCGCGCGCCGACCGTTGATACGTGGCGGTACCAAAGCGAAGGTCCGGGCCAATCGTGTCAGCGATGATCCGCCGAGCTTCACGTCGTACGCCGTCCTTCTCGTACGCGCGGAACTCAAGCTCCCCCGACACGGTCACGGGGTCGCCCTTCTTGAGTGATGTAGCGGCGTTCTCCGCGAGCATTCGAAACGCTGACACGTTGTGGAAGACTGACTCGCCGTCCCTCCACGTGCCATCCGGGTTCTGAATCCGCTGGTTCACGGCAACGCGGAGCTTCGCGTGCGGAGTTCCGGATTCCCCGATCGTCAGTTCAGGATCTGCGACCAGGTTCCCTGCGATAGTGATGGGGATCTTTGTATTCATAGTGGGTTACCTTCCTTAGTCGACGGGCTTCTCCCGACGGACATCTGTGCGTTCAGGGACCAGCAATCTCAGGACCGTTCAATGACGCGCCCGGTCCAGGAATGCCGGCATATGTCGGAGCGGCGGCAACGGACCGGTCAGCACCGGCGGCGGCGAACTTTCCTCCGAAACCAGGAGGATCCGAGACTGCCAAAATTCCCTTCACAGCCGCCGTCACCCGCCCCAGCACCGACTTGGCGATGTCGACGCGCGACGTCGGCACTCGTCCCTCCGAGGAATCGTGCCGCATGTCCTTCTCCGCGCTGATCACCGCATCGGCCCAACCAGCCAGATAGGACGCCGACTGCGGACCACGATCGACGCCGTGAGCCCTCAGGACGGTATATGCAACCGATTCGGCTTCCACTTCCGCCAGTCCGCGATGGTTCGCGCTGCTTCCATACAGTCGCCCGAGGCGGTCGTCGGGTCCGTGCAGAAGGACGTGACCGAGTTCGTGGGCAAGAACCGCTACCCGCTCCTCGTCGTTCATCCAGAGACCAACTTGAATTCGACGCGCATCAAAGTCCGTGTAGCCACTCGTATATCCGTGTTGGAATCCCGACACCTCAACCCGGAAGCTGTGCTCCTTCGCAACCTCCCGGAGGGAACTCCACAGATCACCTACGTCCGCCCCAGCTTGAGCACCGGCGCGAGGCACAAGCAGCGGCGTGCCTTCGGTTTGCGTAACGTCAAAGACAGCCTGCCCGCGCCAACCGGTGATGACGTTCTTCTTGCCGTTGCTGACGGCATCAACAGGTGCCGTCTGATTCGCTGGCAGGAGCTTGCGCTGTCCGTCAGCGAAAGTCAGTTCCTGCATCGAGGCTGTCCGGGGCGCGATGATCCAGAGCGCGTGCTCTCCGCGCAGAACCGTTCGCCCATGCCGGGCCCACTCTTTGTAGCCGGCCACCAGAGTCGGCTCTTCGGTACCGCGTTGTGCCATCTGCATCATCAGCAAGGCGACGTTACCCCCGGAGTACCGCCACAGAGTTGCGGAGGCGTCGAGCAGGACTTGCCAGCGCGTAGGCGAGTCGATTGCCTCCTCGAGCGCGGTGTGAAGTCCCTTGGTCAGCTCGGCTATGCGTTCCTCGGGTGACAGGCGAACGTTCGACGGCGGCGCGGCGGCTTCGGCAGCCCCGCTTGCGTCAGCGTTGAGTTCAGATGCAGAGGCCACGACAGCCATCCTTCGTACTTCTAAGACGGGCCCAATCAGGGATCACCCATTCATGTCGAGCGAACCAGGCAACTGCATGACGAAATCAACTGCGGGCCTGATGGGTGCCCAACTTCCAGTCCTCGAAGTCCGGCTCGGATGGCATTAGCCTCAGTACTGGCTCCTTATGACACTGCAGCCCGACGCACCCGGCGGTCCGTGTGTGGGTTCGGAGACGTTCGACGCCGTGTGGCAGCCTCTCGTGGAAGGCCAGCGGGCCGAACCCCGAGTCGTCTGACGTGAAGGAAGCCGCTTCCGCCCGCTGAAGCGCATACAACTCGGCCACGATCTCCGAGTGCCGCCACCAACAATCCGGTACTACCGACGTCGTCAGCTGATACGTGGCAACGAACCACCGAACCCAATCGAAGAGGCTCTGCCACACCACTTCCGCCTGCGCCGATGACATGTCCCGCCAACGGTGGGTAACCCCTACTTGGCGCGGCGACGGCTGGAATGAAGACCGGAACAGTTCCGCGGTTAGTTCATCATCCAAGTCAGGTATCCGTCCTACCTCGAAGTCAGAATCGTCAGCCTGGGTGCTCATGAATCACCCTCGCCGTTCACTTCTTGCCGGCTCAGATGGCCGGCGGCCAGCTCTCGCTCGGTCTCCAACTTCGAACGCCCCAGCTCAGCGGCATCCTTACGCTTATGCCAATCACGGAGGTCCAAAAGTATGGGACGAGTCCGCCGCCCGAGCATGAGCGCCGTACCAACAGGAAGCCGTCGTATCTCGTCCAGGCGGATCACCGGACTTTCTCGAATCTGCTCTCCGTCTTGCCGTCCCTGCGAGGACCACGATCGGGTGTTCAGGACGAGACTTCGCTCGCCCAACAGTCCTGCCAGCGAGCGCAGATCACGCTCGTCAGACCCGCCTCCGAAGATCACCTTGATGATCGCCGAATCCCAGATGGTGGCAGCCTCTTCAATGGACCATCCGCTTCGAGCCTGTGACAGCGACTGGAGGACAACAAGCGTTGAGATACCAATCCCACCGCCGTCAGACAACACAACTGGAAGGCCTGGCCACGGCGACAGGTTGGCGATTTCATCCAGAATCAGTGACAACGGTGGATCCAGCCGGCCTCCCGCAGATACGAAGGCCATCTCGCGTGCAGCGTTATCAATGTCGTCAATGAGCGCCGAGAGATACGGGCCGGCCGCCGCGGCTCCGGAGCGGGTCCCCATCAGATACAGCGTCCCTCGCTGCCTGATGAAACTCTTGGGGTCGAACTCCTGCGCCTCATCCTGTGGATCAAGCGCCGCCATATCCCTCGGCGAGGACAGCGGTGCGACAGCTGCCGAGACCCCGATCCACGAGTTTGAGGTATTCCGGGGGTCATCCTCCAGGATCCCCATTAGGTCCGCTTGCCAGCCAAGGGCGGCTCCTGGGCGGCCAAGGACGTCCAGCGCCTCCCGGGCCAATACCGGGCTGGAGGACCATCGACGGAATGCCTTAATCCCCTCCCCAGACAGAGCCGACGCGTGTAGTAGACACTGCAGCACAATGAGGGACCGCTTCTGCCACGCCGCGTTCTCGCCCTTCATCTCCGTGTCCGCGGTAATCACCAAGGCCCTGCGCGTAGCAATGTCCGGATCACCGCACCCGCGGACCGGTGACCAGCGAAGCGTCGAGGGCAGCCCCGACATTCCCTGCGGATCGAACACCGTCACGGGGCGGCCCTCAGACTTGCGGGCTCGCATTGTCACCACCAGGTTGTCCGCGCGGGTGGAAGTCGTCACCACCGCGCCAGGGGCGTCGAGAATAGCGTTGATCACGACGTACAAGCCTTTGCCTGACCTCGGCGCTCCCTGGATAACCATCGATTCTTCCGTCGACACGTGGATGGTCACTCCCCGCGAGCGCCCGAGCGTCCACGAGACGTCGTGAATGCTGGGTTTTCTGAGTCCCGGACGTGTGTACTGCCCTCGTCGTCGAACAGCACGGGCGCCAAAGTCGCGGACTATCTCCGCTCTGCCTGCCACACCGTCGCGCTTGAGAATGTCCTGTCGCAGCCAGGCACCCGATTGCTTCCACATATGCCAGCCGACTGCTCCCCCGCCTGCGAGCGCCGCGACCAAGACAAGCACCAAGGTCACGATCCACCAGACAGCCTCCAAACGAAAAGCGCAGTTTCGCAAGATCCAATCAGAGCGCCCTGCAAACAGGCCCAGGCCGGCAGTCGGATTGAAGTACGACGGCGACCTGCCGCCGCACTGCGGCGGCGCCACCGCAGATGCCGCCACTTGGACGAGTATGCAGAACGCCACATAGGAGGCAATCACCCAAAGGCCGAACGAGACCGTCGGCGTCGAGTTGCCGGATCTTGTCTTCACAAATGCATCCGATCGTCCGTACCGAAGACCTCCAGTTCGTCGGTCGTCACTCGGTTAGCGACAATGAAGGACCGGTTCCCCACCTTCCAGAGGCCAACACCTTTAGGAAGATTCTCAACGTGGTCGCACTCCGCCTCAGTCAGGCCCAGAGCTTCCTTAGTCAGGCGCATGGCGTCATGCTTCTGCCGATAGATGATGCGTGTATCGGCCTCGGTCAGCAGGCCGAGCGCTTTCTGTCGATGGCCACTGGTGCTGTCGCCGATCTCGTTGAGGTCTGCCACCTTGTGCATGATCAGCAGGTTCGCGATCCCATAGGTACGGGCAAGCCTCCATTGCTCGCTCATCTTCGCCAACATGTACGGATCGGCAAGCATCCGCCAACCCTCGTCGTACACCACAAGCCGCTTGCCGCCGTCAGGATTCGTCACCGCCGCCTCCAGCCAGGTGGCGCTGCAAGCGGCTGCAAGCGACAACGCCTGCTCGGACGCGCCGATCAGCGCTGACGTGTCCATCACCATCATGGGCGCGTCTGCGTCGAACGCCACCGTGGAAGGCGCGTCGAACATCCCTTCCAAGCGCCCGAAACGGTCCGCCTCAACGAGTGGCTGACCGCAGTTCCCCCTTCCTTGCCGACAAGGGCCAGAGTTTCAGAAGACGGGTTCAACAGGTGGTCCAGCACCACGGGCAACGTCGGCGTCGAATTCTCAGCAGTCGTCTCCATCAACGCCATATCCAGGGCCGTGTGCTCCACCGGGTGCAGCGGAGTGCCTTGTCGCATGAGGGAGACGAGCGCAACGAGCAGTTGCCGGCGACGCTGCCGCACCACGGCCTGCCACTGAGTGTCCGTCAAAGAGCTGGGCCTGGGCCCTGCGTCGAGTGGATTCACCCGAGCCGACCGGCCCGGACCAACGGAGATGACTTTCCCGCCGACAGCGTTGGCTACGGCTACCCACTCGCCTTTAGGGTCGGACGCAACGGCGGCCTTCCTACCGAGGGTTATGGAACGCGCAACCAACGACTTCCCGCACATGGACTTACCCGTACCCACCGTGCCGATGACGACGATCGACGGGCCGCTGATGATTCCTTTGTCGTAGAGGATCCAGGGATCGTACGAGAACGCCCCGGAGCCAAAGACGTCAGTGCCAATGTAGGTTCCTTCGTGGCCCAGGCCCGATTCGGTAATGAAGGGATAGGCCGCGGCGAAGGTCAGCGTCGATGCGCGGTGAGGTGCTGGTTTCAGCCGATGCGGACCCCACAACGACTGCGTCTCCCGGCTCCCCCAGTCACCGAACAAGCGCTCGCGGTCGGCTTGCGGCTCGGGTCCCTTATCGAGGCGTTGGAACAGTCTTCTCTTCAGCGGGGTCTCGCCCTTGCGTTTGCCCCGCTTCTCGCGCTGCTCGCTGCGAGTGCCCGACGGCGTATACGTCACCTCTTGCTTGGTGAGGCTCATCGGAGTCCACGTCCCAACGGAAGTCCACCGGCAATGAACGCGGCCCACTGCTGTCCCGCCAGGAGTCGTAGTTCTAAGAAGGCGCCCGCAGCTGCGGACTCAAGCTCGTGACGGTGCCGGGCAAGGTCTTCCAGTGATGAAGCAGTGATCGTGACGAATGCCGTTGGCCGGACATCCCCGTGACCGGCGACAATCTCTTCCTCTCGCTGGGACACTTCCTCTTCCTCGGCGCGTTGCTCGCGTGTGCTCGGTCTGTCGAAGCGGGCGTTGATGCGCCGACGGGTTTCGTGAGCTTCCTGGGCTGAGCGAATGTCCCTTAGCGCCTCCAGCGTCGGAACCGCGCGTATCACCTGAGTGACGGTGTGCCGGAAGTCGCCGACGTAGACCAGCGGGTGCAGGAACCCCGGATACACCCTCTGGCGAGGCCACTCTGCGACCCAGAAGGTCTGGTGGAAGCCGGAGTCCGTGCGGAGATAAGTCCAGTGCTCCTCTACGGCCATCGGGCTTGAACTCAGACGCCGCTTTCCGTTTAGCTGGGCATCCTGTGGGTCGCTGTCCTTCCTCACCGACCCTCGGGAGACCGTTTCAGGATCAAAGGAGCCCCTGAACACTTCAAGGAGCCGGGACTCTGAAAGCCACTCGTCCACGCGCACTCCATGAGTTGCCAGGGATGTGGTGATCGCCTGTACCTCCAAACGTAGAACACGCTCGAGTCCGGCTATGCCTCCGCCCGACTCCTTGATGCGCCTCCTCGACTTGGCCGTATCCACAACAACGGACAACAAGACATCGTGACTCATGGCGGATCCTGCAGCAGCTATCAAGTCCTGATACGCCAATGCACCCCACGAATTGCCGCCCGGTCTGCCGCCGTTGTGCACGATGGTGTTGTTATAGAAGTCCTGAAGGGCAGACGAAGGATACGGAACTGTGTAATCCTGAACTGCGATTCTTGCTATGTCCGACCGTTGGGCGAGCCCGGCCTGGACACGTGACCATGCTTGGGCAGCCCACGCTTTGTCATCGTCGTCGAGGAGAGCGAAGGACCTGGTGGTGCAGCGCATGACGACCGTTGCTTCTTTACCCTGCGGGTCAACGATGAAGCACTCTCCACGTCTGGTCGTCTGGAGTTTGAGGCTGCCAAGCCCACCTGGCAGCGCAAGCCTCCCCGCTTTCAGCGCATTCTCGGGGCGGGCGAGGTATCGGGTCTGACCCAGGATCAGTCGCACGAGGAACAGCGTGATGAGGCTGACCCAGATGGGATACGGAATGCGAGCGTGCTGAAGCACTCCCATCAGCACGAACAGCAGCCAGATGGGACTCATTGTCGTAAGTCCGACTGGGCCGCCAGCCGCAGAGGCAATAATCGCCGTTAGGATGCCGACGACCAGCAACACAAGCTGGTACCACTTCAGCCCCATGAAAATGCCGCGGCGCTCGTAGCGGGGAAACTTAACGGCCTCAAGGGCCCGGGAATCTTCAGTCATAGGGTTTCTCCGGAGGGAAGTGCCCCTCAGAAGCCTTCGGCCTGATGGGCGGCAATTCGGATGACGGCAGAGCGCTGCCGGAACTTCGTACTTCGGGCGGCGGGGCGGTCCTCGGCCCGTTTGCCTTTGGCGGTCCGGCGTCCGGGGTCCGGTCTGTCTGCGACTGTGTCGCAGGCGACGATTTCCTACTCGACTCGGCTACGACCTCTCCGCTCACCACGTCGTCCAGTCTGGCGGCGCCTCCGCGGGCAGAGCCTGCTCCGTTCGACGCCGAAGGGTTTACACCTGAGGCGGGTACCGACGTACTCGTGAGGCCGCGCGGCAGAGGCACTGAAGGTGGCAGCACGCGCGTGGGGATGTCCTTGCGACTTGAAGGAATTGGTCGGGCTAGTGACGATCTGCCCAACATTGAGGCAATCGTCATGCGACCACCGAGCTGTCGGCTGAACTGCCGGGAGGCAACGCTGCTGCTGCGAGCAAGTACGTGACCGCCGCCAGCCGTTTGAGCCGCTGCTGCGAGCTCGCCACCCGCGAAGCTCACCAGCCTCAGCGCCATCAATGGTGCTCCGCAGGCAAGAACCATGCCGACAGTGCCGGCTGCCAAACCCGCAAAGGACGTCGAATCCGCAAATAGTTTGATCGCCGCCGCAAGAACTGTCGCGGCCAGAGGTTTCGCCAGCAAGAGCGCGACGACGACTTCGCACCACCGTCCGGCCCAGCCCTTTGACTTCTCCCAAGGCATCATCATGAGGGCGACCGGTGCGACGGCCGCCAGGACGGCGAGGGCGAACGTCCTAAAGATCATCGAGCACATGAGGATAAAAGCCAGAATCCACACGACGATGACTGCCATCGATGTCACTATCGCGCCGCCGACGGCTCCGCCTTGATTGCCCGGCGCAAGGGAGATGACGTTCCATTCGCGCTCGGAGCCAGCTGGAGCCCGTTCGAAGCCGAAGAGTCGCATGAACACGACGTAAGGATCAGTTCCCATTGATTCCAGCAGTGCCGCCGACGCCGCGTCGCTGACCTTGGTGAGCTGCCGGAGCACGTAGACGGCCGCAGCCACGAGCGGCACTGCCGCAGCTCCCCCGACGAGCGCCCTCAGCAGTCGTCGTGGTTGCTGGCTAATCAGACCGGACAGGAGTTGCAGGATCATCACGACGACGAGCGGCGTCATCATTACGATCACCCACCAGTTCGTCAGGCCGCCAATCGCGGCCCATGGGGAGTCGTCGACATCCGAGACGGTGAAGGCTCCTGTGATGAAGCCCCACATCCAAGAGGCGATGTTCTGAAGAACGTTCGCGAAGATGGACGTGATGGAGCCTTGAACGCCGTCGTTGGCTTGTGAAACCAACCCGCAGCCGGGCGGCCACCAACCGTTGAGGTCACACTCAGTAGGCATGATCGCAAGCGGCTAGAAGCCCAACGGAAAGGCCGTCTGGGACCAGAGTATGTAGCCGTTGATACCGCCGAGAATTGCCGCGACAGGGCCTGTCCAAAGAAGGATTACTCCGCCACCTGAGGCAAGCCGCGACGATTGGCTGAGCTTGCCGGCCAACAGCATCGCAGCTCCGATAATGGCCACTATCGCGATGACGATGAAGGCGCCGACGAGGATGCCGCCGCCGATCTGCTTGAGTGACTCAAGAAAAGGAAAGTTCGCGTTTGGTGTGATCCCAGGATCCACCGCTGCCAGTACCATCTGGTGCTCCATCCAGTCGTCTTCCAATGGAATGAGCTGATTAGGCTCACGACTTCATGGGGGTGATGGGTGGGAACGACATGACGCCTGCCATTTTCTACGGAGGACTTGATCGCATGGGTTATGACCCACCGTCACCGCCAATGAGAAGGCCCTGCTTCCCTTACAAACAAAGGGAAGCAGGGCCTTTCTTCATGTCAAGGTTGGGTCCAGCAGTAACGCAGCAGCAACAGAAATCTAGGATCCCGCGATGAGCCCAATTCTGGGGTGCACCGCTCGGCGCAGAAAAACGATATGCATGGGTCTAGGGAGCACCCCTCCGCTGAGCACCCCCAACCGGAGGATCGTGGACGTCATGACCAAGCCTGCTGGCCGCAGCTCAGATCAAACTCACGTCGTGAATGGTCGGCTGACGACTCCAACGCAGGAGTCTCCTCCATATTCGAGGAGTTTGTCGCTGTGCGAGTCAATTTTCTCGAGCTCGTCCACCTCCACAAGTCACTGTCCCACAACATAACCGTCATTATGTTGTGGTTGTAGCGGTGTCTGGAAATTTGACTATTTTCCGAAGAATCTGAAACTTCTTGAGTGTAACGCTTGACTTTTCGCCGCGTCTATTCCCTTCAATAGCCCCGCCTATCCCCTGCGGCGTGCAACCCAACCCATGCCCTGCTGGAATCGCTCGCACCCTTGCCAATCGGCATGATCATACGGCGCGGTCAAGAGACGTCGGCACAATGAGGGGCCGGTCGTCGACCATTTATTCTCGAAGGTGTCCTCAACTGGGGCAATGTATCTAGCCACCAGAACGCCGTCCACGAGTTTGCGCGAATGCTTGACGGGTCCGATCGGCGGGGCCAGAATGAGCCCAATTGCCATCATGGTCTCCCCGGATGAATTGGGGTCTCACCATGCGCGGATACAAGTCCAATGGTAAGCAAAACTATCAACGTTCCAACCGCGCAGCCGGGAAGTCCCTGCGATCCTTCGTTGCCTCCGGAGCAGCGCTCGTGATCGTCATGTCGTCACTTCTTCCCTCGGTCCATCAAGCGTTCGCTGCAGAGGACCCACTACCACCAGGGGCCACCTTCGAAGTCAGCAACCTGAACGACTCCGGGGCTGGGTCCCTACGGGCGGCCATGACCTCGGCGCGCGCCAACGACAACACAGGAAACATTGACCACATAGTCTTCGTACCCGGAGAACCCGGCACGATCGCTTTGAAGACCGCACTGCCGCCGATCGATGAGCCGCTGTTTATCGATGGATTATCGCGCGGCATCTACGTCGACCGTCCACTGATCGAGCTGACACTCGACACTAGCGTAGCCACTGCAATATTCCCCGGACTATTCATCTCCGGCGGGAAAAGCAAAGTCCAAGGGCTAGCGATCAATGGGTTCAAGGGGGCTGGGGTTGACATCAGAGGCGCTGGGGGCAGCATTATCGAGGGGAACTTCATCGGCACGCATCTAGATGGCACTCTCGCGTCGCCAACAAATCGCAACGGAGGTGTATGGATCCAGGATTCCGCAAACAACCTGATTGGTGGCACCGTTGGTGTAACCGAGGGCGGCCCATGCACTGGGTCATGCAATCTGATCGCAGGTAACGACAAAGTCGGTATCTTCGTCGGCAACGGCAGCTCCGTTGACAATCAAATCCTCGGGAACTATGTCGGAACTGATGTGTCCGGCAAGCTGCTCAGAGACGCAACGGGGCGGAACTTCGGCAATTCTGACCATGGCATCCTGGTCAGCTTCATCACTGGAACCGGCGCGGTTGCCGCTTCCAAGACGACGATTGGCGGCGCCGGGGTTGCCGGCAATCTGATCTCTGGAAATGCTCACATGGGAATCGCCTTCTCGCAGGCACACGACAACAAAGTCTTGGGCAACAAGATCGGCACCGATGTGACCGGAACCGCTGCCCTCCAAAACGGCCTTTCGGGTCTTGCCCTATTTGACGCACCCAGCAATGAAATCGGCAGTACCATTATTGGAACGGGAAACATCATCTCGGGTAACGCTAAGAACGGAATTGAAGTCGTTTGTGCCGCCTCAAAACAAAACACAATAGTCAACAACGCGATCGGTCTTGACCACACCCGGCTTGCGGCAATCCCAAACGACGGCCACGGTGTTCTCATCAGCAGTGACTCGACTCAGTGCAGCGGGGCGGCATCCAACAATACAGTTGGCCCAGGAAATACCATCTCGGGAAACGTCACTGATGGAGTTCAAATCGGATTCGGCGCCGCCAGCAATACGATCCGCGGAAACTACATCGGCACTACAGCTCTGAATGAACACCGAGGCAACGGACGCCACGGCGTGGCCATCTTTGACTCACCCGGAACAATCGTGGGCGGAAAAGTTTCCTCAGACCGAAACGTCATCGGAGACAATGCAATGCATGGAGTTTTAGTCGGCATTGGCGGTGACGGCATGGGTTCTGACAACACAGTCATTACAGGCAACTACATCGGAATCGGCGCTCCAGGAACTGAGCCGGGATCGCTAGAGATCGGCAACGGCAATGGCAGTGACCTCACCTCTTCTCCTCCGGGGGACGGCATCGCCATCATCGACGCCAGAAATACCAAAGTCGGTGGCGTTGATCCGGGAGAGTCCAACGAGATCGCGTTCAACATCGGGGCCGGCGTTTCCGTGCGTGGTGATAGCTCATCCGGCAACACGGTGAGAGGCAACTCAATCCACACGAACGAGGGTCTCGGGATAGACATTGGCGATGTCGGCGAAGATTTGAACGACGGAAGACCCGATCCCACCAACACGAGTGGCCCGGTTGACCAAGACGCGGGACCGAATGGGAAACAAAACACGCCAGAAATATCCACCCTGCGTACGCTTGCCGGAGGAGCCGGAACAAACGTGACGGGCTTCCTCAACAGCATGGCAGGCACTTACACTATCGACGTTTACCGCAATAGCATCACCTCAGGGCACAGCCTGAAGGTGGAAGTTGGCGAAGGCAAAGTTGCAACCACGAACCACGCAACGACGATCACAGCGGACAAGAAGTCTTTCGATTTTGACCTTGCGGGAGTAACTCTTTCTGCCAACGAGTTTCTGACGCTGAGCGCGACCGACTCAAACGGAAATACTTCAGAGTTTTCCCACGACGCAGATAACGATGCACTGTACGATACGTGGGAAATGAGCGGAGTCGATGGAGACGGTGACCGAAAACCAGACTACAAACTTCCCGGCGCAAACGAATTCCATAAGGACATTTTTGTTGAAGTTGACTCGATGACCCCTTGGGCCTTTACTAATGAGCAATACACACGCATCAAGGATTCCTTCGCTGCCGCCCCGTCCGATTTGGTGTTAAATCCCGATGGTCTGAAGGGCGTCAATCTGCATATTGACAATTCTCAGAATAACCTACTGGATCAGGTTTGGACCAGCGACTGGATCGAGTTTGATGTGATCAAAGCCGCCAATTTTGCGCGAAATGACCCAGCCGCTGTTAAGGCCGCAAAAATTCTCACCCATCGATATGCCGTCGTCGGCAACACCAAGCAGGGCATCGACATTTCAGGCCTCACGGAAGGTTTAGAAGGGGCCGCGAATGATTTCCAAATCACTCTCGCCCAAGCATTTGCAACTCGAACGCGCCATGGAGGTACGTCCAAGGAACGCGAGGGCACATTCATGCATGAACTTGGACATTCGCTCGGGCTTCAGCACGGCGGCGCGCAAGTGGATTCCGTCGATAGTCGCTACAACTACAAGCCCAACTACCACAGCGTAATGAATTATACATGGCAAGTTCCTGCGACGTGCTATTTCGGCTGGACGCTAAACTATTCTGAGCAAGAACTGCCCGCATTGAACGAGAATTCTCTCGATGAGAATGATCCTGATGGTATAGGTGGAAGCACAAGCTCTCAGGCCATAATAGGTCCCCCGGGACTGACAACATCCACCAACCTCTGCGATGCCGCTACTGGAAAACCCTACCCGCGCGCAGTCAACGAAAACGGCGCCGTGGACTGGGATCCGGCAAACAGCGGTGTTGTCTCCCAGGACGTCAACCGGGTAGTCCCTGGCACCGCCTCTTCGATGGACACCCTGGAAGGCCATGAGGACTGGTCTTCACTGTTGTACAACTTCCGCGAATCGCCTCTATTTGTTGATGGGCGTCACGGGGCTAGCGTGCCCGAACGCACAGTATCTTCATTCCAGTCCAACTGGATGGAAGTGCTCGGCAATGGAGCCGCCATAGTTGACGGCAGTCAGACTGCCAATGCACACGACGGAACGGACCTCGGCACAGTTGAGACAGGGACCACAATCTCGAAGACCTTCACCATAGCAAACTACGGCGACATGAACCTCAATCTGACCGGGGGCCCCGTTGTGGACGTCGTCGGGGCAAACGCCGCCGACTTCGTCGTGATGGTCGCCCCAGCTGACGTCATCCCTGCCGGCGGATCGAGTACTTTTCAGATCCGTTTCCAGCCCTCTACTCTGGGGGCGAAAGCAGCGATGGTTAGGATCGCCAGCGATGCCTTGGATGATTTCGGCAAAGAGATTTACGAATTCGCCATCACCGGGGTCAGCGTAACGCCCGGCATCGCTCCGGCCTTCAAGACCACCAGCAGTGGCCGAAACGTTGCCCTTGCAGAGGCTGATTCGACGGTTGTGAGAACCTCCAGTCAAGCGACCAACGTTACGTTCTCACCACAAAGCATGTTCAATTACTCGCCTACGGACAGCCCTTGGCGGACCGCCACCGGGCAGACAACGGGCCAATACACCGTCCTGCAACTCGCTGGCGGAGGCACATATCTCATCGACCGTGTCAGGCTGATGCCAGACGCAGTTTCTTCAACCGTCCGTGTCAGGGATTTTGCGATCGATGTCTCCACGACGACGACCGACGACGCCGCGTTCACGACAGTACTCACAGCGACCGCAGCAGACAACGCCACGCTGCAGGACTTCCAGCTCCCCCAGCCGGTGGCCGCAAAGTATATAAAGTACCGTCCCCTCAACAATCGTGGCGGCACGCAGATCGGCACCCAACAGCTGAAGATCATGACCTCGACAGAGGGCGGGACCGCGGTTACCTTCCTCGATCGGACGGCAGCTCCTACAAGTCCGATCACAGCATGGTCATGGCAGTTCGGGGACGGCACCTCCAGCACGGAACAGAATCCCGCACACACGTACGCTGCCCCCGGTACTTACAACGTCACTCTTGTGGTGACAGATAGCAACGGCCACACCAGCACCGTCAGCCACGCTCAGCGCGTGCTTGCACCACCAACGGCAGCCATCAACCTCACTCCGGTTACCCCCACCGAGGGACAAATCGCTACTTTCAGCGCCACCGCGTCGGATCCGGACAACGGAGCGATCGTCTGGCTCACTTGGGACTGGGGTGACGGCTCGACCCCGACGGCAAGCAGTTCGGCCGGTGGGACCTTCCCGCACCGATTCAATGACAGTCTTTCTTACGGGGTAACCCTTACTGCCGTTGACGCACAAGAGCAGTCGGTGGTTATGCAGCGAACTGTAACGCCAGTCAACGTGGCACCAACAGCCACGTTCACTGTGCCGAGACTCGTATCACCAAACGGCACTCTTCGTCTGACGCTACAAAACGTATTTGATGCAGTAGGTGATCGTGACGCAGGTATTGCCTTCACCTTCGATTGCGGTGCCGGCTACGGCGCACCTCAGGTCTCGCCGGATACCAGCCTGTCCTTCAGCTGCCCTGCGCAGGGGCCCGTCGTTTACGCCGTCCGAGGCAAAGTCACTGACAAGGAAGGAGCCTCGACTGAATACAGCACGACCGTGCGGACTGCCACGATTACATTGAATCCCGGAACGCAGACCAATACGACAGGCTCTCAGACAACCTTGACTGCATTGGTCGTCGACATAGCCGGCCAGAGCGTTCCCGGCGTACCAATCATCCTCAACAGCGGTCCTAACGGCGCAGACAACGGGATTTCTACAACGACCAATGGCCCGGTCACCGGCACGACGAACTCGGCAGGTTCCGTGGCGCTGCGATACACAGGCGTGGTTTCTGGCATCGACACTTTGATTGCAAAAGAAACCCAAATCGTGGGGGCAAATCCTCCTCCGAACGCCGTGACATCCAACATTGCCACCGTGGTTTGGCGGCCGCTGATTCAGGCCGACGTCCTCGTCCTGTCTGCCCCGATTTTCGACCCATCAAGCACAGGTGCGGGAATCGAAGTACAGCAGGCGATTGCCCAGGGACTAACCGTGGAAGTTATCGGGCGGAACGGCTGGTTGGCCAAGACAACGGAGGGATTCTCCGCTTATCGAGCCTTACTCATTGGCGACGACGACTTCCTGTTCCGAAGCGATTTCAGCAGTCGGCTGGATGCGCTGATTAGTTCACGTAACGCTTGGGGCCCAGCCGTGACCGGCAACGTCCTTGTCGTCATGGCTAATGTCGCGTCAAGGTCAACGGATCCGGCGACTCAGACGCTGGTGCGGAACGCAATCAGCTTTGCTTCAGCTGTGCCGTCAGATACGGGCATGTATATGACCTTGGGGCTTGATGATTCGTTGCTTGCCCCAGGCATCGATGAATCTCCCACCTCCAGGCTCCTAGACGGACTCCATCCTGACGGCTTTGCGGTCACCAACCCAACCTGCACTCTGACTCATGATGTGCATCTTGTCGCCACACATCCTGTGCTCAATGGTTTGACGGACAGTCAACTCGGGTTGTTGCATCCGAACGCATGGTCCGGCTCTCCTGGCAACACGTGCGGCAAGGTCATAAGCCAATGGCCGGTCGAGTTCAACGTACTGGCCATCGACAAAGTGAATCCCCGTGTATTCACGGCGCCGGACGGGACGAGTGGCGTGCCCTTCATCTTCGCTCGTTCCGCCGTAGCCTCCAACGGCGCCCCGGTTGTGAACGCCGGTGACGACATCGCGATTACACTGCCCAGCCAAGCCTCACTTACCGGCACGGTCGGCGATGACGGCAAACCTGCAGGATCAACGCTCGCGTCAACATGGTCAAAATTGAGCGGCCCAGGCACGGTGACGTTCGGCAATGCCTCCGCCGCCGCCACCACGGCCACATTCAGTGAGCCCGGTGTCTACGTACTCCAACTAACTGGTGACGACAGCGCACTCTCCACCATGGACACAGTTCAGGTCACGGTCTCGTCCCTGCCCGTTCTGACCGCACCGGCTGATTTCATCGTGGCCGAGGCACCAGCGGGATCCGGGAGCGCGTCCGTGGCATTCACATTCACCGCTACAGGGACACCGGCACCCACCACGGTCTGTCAGATTGGAACCACGACAGCGGTATCGCCGGTGACGCTGCCGGTCGGATCCCACAAAATCACCTGCACCGCCACAAGCAGCGCGGGATCAGATACCCGTTCCTTCACGGTGACTGTAACTGCGGCCAACCTACCCCCGCGGGCGGTGGCGCCAGGGCCACAAACAGTGTCCGAAGGCGCCGTGGTAAACCTTGACGGCTCGGCTTCGACCGACCCCGAGGGAAACCCCCTTACTTACAGGTGGGAAGTGGCCGCGTCATCGCCAGGTGCCCCATCGATCAACATCTCACCTTCGACGTCAGCAAGACCTGTATTCACAGCCGTCGACGACGGCCAATACACGATCCGGCTGACGGTCACTGACTCTGCGGGCGCGACCAGCACTGCCGAGACCAGCGTTACAGTCAACAACGTTGGCCCCGTAGTCACGTTGGTGGTCCCTGACAACCAACTGAATAAGGGCGAAGCCGTGTCAGGAAGCGGTTCGTTCACCGACCCCGGGAACGACCAATGGAGCAGCACCGTTGACTACGGCGACAGGACAGGACTCCAGCAGGTAACGCTAACCCCCGACAAGACCTTCACTATCGCCCACACGTACAGCGCGCCCGGTGAGTACGTGATCACCACCTGCGTCGCCGACGACGACGGCAGTAAGGTGTGCGCCAACGTCAGGGTCACTGTCGCCGCAGTCTACGCGATGTACACCAGGAAGGATTCCTGCTCAGCCCCAGCCAGCATCGACTGGAGCGGCAGCCGCGGCCGGATAACCGGGGATGTTCACGCCAATGGCAGCCTCGCTATCGGCGGATCAAACAACGTCATCAACGGATCAACCACGTACCGCTGCAATCAGATCATTACCGGCAAAGGAAACACGTCCATCGGAGGACTCAACCCGGTAAATTCGGCGCCTCCACCACATTCGCCTACGCGCGCTGATTTCACTTGCACCTACACCGCCGCCGGGCTTCTTGACCTGTCCCAGAACGGGCCATGGTGGATCAACGGCAAGAGCAGCAGCGGCACGCTCGTTAGCGGAACGATCTGTGCCGACGAGATCAAGCTCAGTGGCACCGGGGTAAAAGGCAAAGTGACGCTGGTCGCCACGAAGATCAGCATCTCTGCCTCGGGCTCGGTGCTGACACCATTTGATGAAGAGGTCATCGCGTTTGCTACAGGCAGCAGCCCCGAGGCCATCAAGATTGGAAGCTCGAACAGCTCCCAATCCGGCGCCCTTATTGCACCACTGGGCGGCGTGGTTCTGGCAGGTTCCAGTAATACCATCTCCGCTGGCGGGATAGATGCATGGACAATCAACATCACAGGCAGTGACTGGAAGGTTGCCAGATGATTGCCGGCTGATGGAATCTGCCAAAGCAGAAAGCGGGCCGGCTGAGCAACTGCCGAAATGTAGCGGGCTGCGAAGCCTACGCCCAGGTTTCCGATGACACTTCACGGACTTTGAACGAGGATGCCGACACCGCCCGACCCCATCAACGCGTAGTCGGAGCCCATGACAGGAATCTTCAACACCCTCGGTGCAGCAACCAGATAGGCGCATCCTCTTTCGCGCGACCAATCGTTAGTCACATTGAAGGCTCGTTTGCTGGCGACATCCGACATCCTATCCTTGTGCCATGAGCCCGCAGCATGGGATTCTTCCACCGTCACTGCGTCGGCCCTTGAGCGTTGCACTGGCCAAGGCCGTGCCTACGCTGCCGGGGCCGAACGCCCTGCCTGGAGGCAGCTGGTACGAGCCCAAGTTCGACGGCTACCGATGTGTGCTCGTCGTCGATCAAACGGTCGCCCTATGGTCCCGACAGCGCAAGGAGCTCACCAGATACTTCCCGGATCTAGTCTCGGCCGCAGAGCGACAGCTTCCAGAGGGCTGCATCGTCGACGGCGAGGCTGTCATCTGGAACAACAACCGGCTGGACTTCGACGCCCTCCAGCGCAGGATGGTCACCGCCAAGGCAGAACTACCCGCTCTGGCCCGTCAGTTGCCGGCGACGTTCGCTGCCTTCGATGTCCTGGCTGTGGCCGGGCAGGACACCCGCAGTGTGCCGTTCTCAGATCGCCGGGCGCTGCTGGAAGAACTGGCCAAAGACTGGACGCCGCCATTGGAGCTCTCCCCCGGCACCACTGATCCTGAGCTTGCCCACACGTGGTTCGAAGACCTTCCAGCCACAGGTGTAGAAGGCCTCATGGTCAAGGGCCTCTCTCAGCCGTACACCCCTGGAGTGCGCTCCTGGATGAAAATCAAGCACCGCGATATTACTGACGTGGTCTGCGGGGCCGTCATTGGCAGTATTTCCCAGCCGCAGGCCATCGTTGCCGGGCTAAATATGAATAGCCAACTCCGCATCGTCGGGCGCTCAACCGTGCTGGCAACCAGCGCTTCACGTGAGCTGGCACGGTACCTGCGCCCTGCCCAAGCAGATCATCCATGGCCCTCAGAAATCAACGAGAGTCTGCTGAACAGGTTCACCAAGGACAAAACGGCAGTGCGTCTTACCCGCGTGGAGCCGCTTGTCGTAGAAGTATCAGCAGAAGTCGCCTGGTCCGGGAATGTCTACCGGCATCCGCTACGATTCCTGCGTGCCCGGCCCGAACTGGATCCGGCAGAGGTGGAACTACCTTGGCGGGGATGATGCAACCGTCCAGGTATGCAATTAGCAGAAAACTCCCCATGGTCCTGTTAACGCAAGAACCCACGCACGTGGCGTGGGCTCTTCGAAGGGGCGCGCAATCCATTATTTCAGGAACCGCTACCGAGGTAATAATATGCAGGACGCCATCGGTAAAACAAAATGGATTTACACGTTCGAAAGACTAAAGTGTCGTCCGACTGACCTTGCTCGAGCCACTCGTTGTTTAAGTTTCCGCAGACGTCGCCCGGTCCGGGCAGGCTTTTCAGGCATTCGCTGCGCTTTCTGCGCGCCAGACCGGAACTGCCTCCCCATGACGTGGTCTTGCCCTTTGATAGGGATGAAATCCGCTGACTGGACGTGACAATTTCATCAATTGCGCGCAGGCTGGTCCAATGGGGGAAAGGGAGCGCGGGCAGGCCGCTGGGCAGCGGCGCGAGGCGCGGTCGGCGTCGTTTGCCGTTGCGATCCTCTACGTAGCCAGGGTCGTCACTTCTCTGATGTTCATCTGTGGGCTCGGTCTGGTTATCTGGATGTACTTGTGGTCCCGGGCGGTCATCGAGACATACCCAGTCGAGCCTGACAATGACGTAACACGCGGGTTCTTCATCGGCATGGCTGGCGGCCTTGGAATAGCGGGACTCTCCCTCGTGGCCCTTATGGGCTTAACGCGCGGAAGGCGCTGGGGCGGCATTGTTGATGTGTTCCAGTGGGTTGTCATTTGGTTGCCCTTCTCATTTGGCCTTCAACAGTTCACTGCTAATGCCTTCGCAATCTCCACCACCGTGTCCCTGGTGGGTGCGCTGGTGGGCGTGCTGGCGTTCGTTGTTGCACCGCGAGGCCGCCTCCCCGCAGGCTGGCGCGGCATGAGAATTGGACTTGAGAGCTCTGAAGCGAGTGCCCCACAACTCTATCGTCGGCCAAATGGCGGGCGTAATCTGAGTGGAATTCACTACCATCCAGCAAAAACCGGCAGAAGGGAACGTCCACGGCATGAGCATTAAACACGAATGGAATCGGCTCGACTCCGAGATCCGTACATGGCTCTTGGAGAATCCGGCAAGCCTCGTTCTGCCCGAAGCTCTATCGAGCAGGATCGGCAACGAAGAATACAAGGACGTCGAGTACGACGTGCACGGGCAGGTTGTACTTACCCGCGATGATCATGATTTCCTCCGGGACAAAGCGGAGGCCGCCGGCACAATCCGCATTCCGGACACGGAATACCGCTTCTTCGACACGGCGCCAATACCAGTCATCGGGACACCGTCCTCTGGAAAGCATGCCCAAGAGTCGGCCGATAAATCAAGGTAGGGATCAATGAGCCCACACTTTGCCGCATACAAGTTGCTGCTGACAGACCGCTAACCAAGCCGGGCATAGATCGTGCCCAAATACCAAGCGGCAAGACCGAAACCAACAAACCACGCCAAGGAATGAGGCCACCTATCCCGATGCTGCTCCTCAGGGGGCTTCGACCTCGCTCCAGTGGCCGGGCTGATGGCCAATGGGAGTCTCTGGACCTTAAAGGGGAAAAGTGCCAACGAGGCGAGCAGGGCGACGGCGGATATATAAGCGGTTCCTGGTAGACCCTCAAAAGCAGTCAACAGCGGCAAGGTGAGCATGACCAGGGCAAGGAGCGCTATACCGACGAGGTGGATTGTTTGTAAAGTCCATTCTGTCCTGGAACCACTCTTGAGAATTAAGCCGAATCGCCCGGACCAACCGAGTCCGTATCCAAAGATCACGAACACTACGAGAATGATGATCTTGGTCATGAGCAATATTTTCGCATCTGAGAAATAGTAGTGCGAACCAGCGATGAATCATTGCTGTTCGGAAGCAATGGCACGGAGTTATCCAAACACATATATCCACCTGTGCACAGCGTTTGCAACTTCGAAAGCCAGCCTCGAGCCCTACATCGCTGCGTCCTGAACAGCACGGAAAACGAAGCTCGCTATCAGAACCTATAATTCTGTAATGGTTCAAACACGAGTTATTGCGATCCTTGATGATCTTGACGGAACACCATACGCCGCTCCGCATGAATTCAGCCTTGATGGAGTGCTATATGAGATCGACCTGTCTGAGGAAAAATTTCAGAAGCTGTCAAGTGGCCTGGGCCCGTTCATAGCCGCCGCCCGGAAAACAAAGTCCCCCAGCCGACGCAGTCAGCAGGCCCCCCGCGCGACAAATCGCGAGGAACTCACGAAGATCCGCGAATGGGCCAACTCCAACGGTTACCAGGTCGCCCTCCGTGGCCGCGTGCAACACCATGTCATCGACGCCTACAGAAGTGCCGAGTCCTGACACGATGACTGATACTTACAGGGATCCCGGGAGTATGTCGCCGATGACATCCGCACGCTGATTTCCGAGGTGATGCACGCCTGCGATTCGGCCGGCGGACCACTTTCGGGAACGCATTTGAGCTCTTTGAGGAATATCCAGGGTTCGGAAGCTTCGCTGTGTGCCGCGCCGTCAAATGTGTCAGTGTGATGGGCGAACAGGGACTCTGGGGTGCGCCGCCAATTTCGATGAAATTTCGCGGTGCATTGATGCTGATCCGTTGTCGCTATGGGTTCAGCCGAGTAAGGTCATGAACGCCATGGTCACGAGGTAACACTATTGGGGGATCAAATGCGTCGCTTAAGCCGACCTGCTGCCGCTATTTTCGCGATGATCGTTACCGCTTTGGCCCTTGCTGCCCCTGCGAAGGCCCAGGACGATTCGTGGCATAACTACGTCCAGATTTGGTGGGATTACGGCGAAGTCTACGCCGATCTCCTTGCTGCCCGGGACGACGGGATGATGATCTTCTATGAAGGCAAGCCCAATTGGGAAAGCCAACCACTTACGGCTGGTCGCGGCGTCGGTACGGAGGTTGATGCCTTACTCACCCCGGGAGACTGGAACGGGGACGGCGCTGCTGACTGGATGTATCGAAACAGCGATGGTGGGTTGCATGTTCGCGGTGGATGGGGCGACGGATACGCCAACAGAGATTATTCGGGGCAAATCGGCTGGGGCTGGGACGTTATGACGGCACTTACTTCACCGGGCGACTGGGATGGGGACGGATCCCCCGACGTCCTTGCCCGGGACAGCACAGGTGCCCTCTGGATGTACAGGGGCGACGGCACCGGTGGATGGATTCCGGGGCGGATACAGGTTGGCTGGCAATGGAATGTCATGACATCCATCTTCAGTGGCCACGACTTCAACGCTGATGGCTTCGGCGACGTGATTGCCCGGGACAACGCAGGGGGCCTGTGGCTCTACCCTGGGAACGGGAGCGGCGGCTGGAAGCCCCGGACGCAGATTGGCTGGGGCTGGGACGTAATGGACCTCATGGCCGCACCGGGTGACTACGACTATGACGGGAACGGCGATGTTATCGCGCGAGACCACCAGGGTACGATGTGGCTCTATTCAGGCAACGGTAGCGGCGGATTCACCTTTACCAGCAGGACCGTCAATATCACTACACCGAAGGTGTTCGGCTAACCTCAAACCCACCAACAAAGCGCGCTCCCCAAGGCGTGCGTGCCCTTGCGTTGCACCCCCCCGCGACGCCTGCTGCTGCTCCGGCCACCTTGAATGCCGGTTCATTTTTGATCCCTTAGTTGTTGTCCTCAAGGCGGGGTCGCATCCAAGGGTTACGAACCTCAATCTCGGGGTGATGTTCCGTGACCCACTCCGCCATCCGACGCCCCCGTCCCGCGATGAACTGGAGCGTGGCCTCCCGGTATGTCACGTATTCATCTCTTGTGGCCGGTGTCCCGGGAATCTCGAATTTGCCGAAGGTCATGTAGAACCGAACGGCTTTGTAGTCGGGCGTCACAAGGTCTTGAAAGTGGAAGAACTCTACGAACTCCTTGAACCCGTCGAAGAGTGCGAAGAAGTCCTTGTAGGCGTCGATGACGGCAAAGAAGTCCCTGTAGGCGTCTTTGAGGGCGCCGGCCGGGGGATCCTCCGCCTCTGTGCTGTAGTGACGCCGAATGCACTCAAGGGTGAGGTCCATGCGATCGCCAATCAGCTGACCTGAGGGACCGAATCCCCTCGCCTGGTTAAGTGTGGTTTCGCCCGCCCTGACGGGCCAAATCATTGCACTTCCGATGGTGTACGGAGGGTCAAGGTAGCGGGATTTCTGGCCCTGGCTCAGGTCGGCCATAGCTTTGGCCAGAAGCGCCGGACGCGACCTCCCGGTGTAGGAGCTGGTGATGGCGTCGCTGCCGTAGCAATACCTCTTCTCGGAGGCGTCAGTAAAGATGAGGTACTCGCTCTTTCTGGGTGTCACCTTTGGCGCGAAAAGGACGCCGGAGCGCAGTTCCTTGGTCCACAGCAGCTCGTGGTCCCACCGGAGCAACTGGCTGTCACTGTCAGCGTCAGGTTTGGTCCTTGAGGGTGTGTCCGTCTTGTAGTCGAACGAAGTGTCGAAGACGCGTGGCAGATGGTGCTGCGGGTATTTCGGATACCTCAAGATTCCCCCCAAAGACCAGAGTGATCAGACGCGTTCATCGTACGGGAGACAGGATGTCACCGCACTGGTTTCCACGGACTTTAAGATTTGGTTGACGAGGCCAGAAGCACCGCCGGGCTGACCCGAATGGCGCGCGTAGTGACTGATCAAACCTCACTGCCCGGCTTACTTACAGTCGAGCGGGCAGCCGAGGAGCTCAACGTGAAGTCGAGCCTCGTCCGGTGGCTGACAGGGTTGGAATTGGGGATCCACTCAAGTGTTTATTCGCAGGCCCACCATGGCGGGAATCGTTCCGGCACATCATGCAGTCGGCTGCAACTTGGTGGAGCGCCTACTTTGTCGGAGCTTGGCAGTACACTGAACTATCGAACATATATTCGAAAAAAGGTGTGTTGTGGGCGTGATGGTTGGCCCCCGTGTGATAGATGCGGGACTCTCTGTATTGACGGTGTTGCTGGCACCCGTTGCGGTGGCTGCAGGTTTCCCCTCGCCGGCCCAGGACTACTTCGATGGCCGTATTGATTTGAACGAGCACCTCATCAAGGATGTGACCAGCACGTTTATCGTCAGGGTCACCGGCCAGTCCATGGAGCAGGCCGGTATCAGTGACGGCGATGAGCTCATCGTGAACCGCGCGCTGGAGCCCACGGACGGTTCTGTGGTCGTGGCTGTCCTTGATGGCGAGCTGACCATCAAGAGGCTCAGGATAACCGCCCACGGTGTGGTCCTGCAGGCCGACAACCCGGACTTCCCTGACATCAAGGTTCCAGCGCTCTCGGACCTGAGCATCTGGGGCGTTGCGACACGGTGTTTGCACTATGTCTAAGCCCGCGGTGATGCGCCGGATGCAGGAGATAGCCCACGTGGACGTGAACTGTTTCTACGCCTCGGCTGAGCGCGCGTTCAATCCCGCGCTGGAGGGCAAAGCGGTTATCGTTCTCTCCAATAACGACGGCTGTGCTGTTACACGGTCGCCGGAAGCCAAGCGCCTGGGTATTGCCGTGGGCGACCCGTGGTTCAAACTGCGTCCGAGGGCCAAGGAATGGGGACTGGTGGCCCTGTCCAGCAACTATGAGTTGTATGGCGACATTTCGGCGCGCGTCATGAACCGTGCACTGTTGCAACGAATGCAACTGTCGACGTTTGCAACCGAACACTATTGATGATCATGCGAGACGCCACGACCGACGCTATCAAGGAAATTCCGCGGCCCACGCGACGGGATTTGACCAGATGATGCATCTGTCCGTACTTTGTTGTATGTAATGCAACAACATGACAGCCCCGCACGCGCCCTGAAACTGCTCTCGTCTGCGTCGAACGTCGCGATGATGAACCCCGAGCAGACGGTTTTCGAGGCGATGATCGATGGCTGGCGGAACCAGCAGCTAAGCCGCGGCCTGAACGTGGCGACGATCCGATCACGATGCGCGATCATCGCCCGGTTCCGCGAGTTCTCCGACAAGCCTCCGTGGCAGTGGAGGGTCAGCGATGTTGATGAGTTCACCGCTCAGATCGGCGGTGACGACAGGGCCCTGTCTACGATTCGGCACTACCACGGCGCGATTCGCGTCTTCTGCGAGTACATCACCAGCCCGCACTACGACTGGATGGAAATCTGCGAGGCACAGTTCGGAGAGGTGCCGTCACAGGTGTGCCTGCCCTGGAACACGGTCGCGCATCGCTTCGAGTTCGAAGGCCGGGCGGCTCGGCGCCCGCTCACCTACGAAGAGCTCCAGGCGCTGTTCGACACGGCTGATGCGCGGGTTGACACACTGGCGGCCTCAGGCCGGAAAGGTGCTCTCGGGGCGCTGCGTGACGCCCAGCTCTTGAAGACGGTGTATGCCTTCGGTCTCCGTCGCACGGAAGCGGTGAAGCTCGATCTCGCTGACCTTCATCACAGTTCCGCGGTGCCGGCATGGGGACGGTTCGGGGCGGTTCATGTCCGGTGGGCGAAGGCCGCTGGAGGCGGTGCTCCCCGGAGACGAACGGTCCTGCTGGTTCCCGAGTTCGACTGGTGGGTGCCAGGAATGCGGCAGTGGGTCGACGACGCACGGCAGAGATTCGCACCCAGCGGCCTTGAAGCGATCTGGGTCACTGAGCGACGCACGCGCGTGTCAGCTGGCTTCCTCGACCGCCGTTTCGCGGCGTTACGGGACGAGGCCGGCTTGCCGAAGGCCCTCACCCTACACAGTCTTCGGCACTCCTACGTCACTCACCTGCTCGAGTTCGGTTACGCCGAGCGCTTTGTGCAGGAGCAGGTCGGTCACATGCAGGCCTCATCAACGTCGATCTACGCGTCGGTGAGTTCTGATTTCAAGAACCGGGTACTCAAGAAGGCATTAAAGAATCTTGTAGAAGGAGATGGTCGTGATGATTGAACTGGAGACAACCTGGAATCTCCGGTCGGTGATGGCTTCCCGGGGAATCTTCCAGACTTCGAAGCTCGGACCGCTTCTGGCCGAGCGAGGAATCGATCTATCCCGGGAGCAGGTGTACCGGCTGGCTGCCCAGACGCCGCAACGCGTGCGGTTGGACGTGCTCACTGCCCTCTGCGACGCTCTGGAATGTTCCCTGGATGACCTCGTATCGGTGAAGCGCAGCGAGGTGTCGACTGAGCGCATTACTGTCGGTGAGCAGACACGGGGTTCCATCGGTGATCTCCGTCCAGTCCGCGCCACGATTCGGCGTCCTGGACCTGGACAGGTTTGAGGTGGCCGATCAGGGCTCTGCACAGCAGGTGCTGGAGATCGTCTCACTCATCCACGACGCGGCTCCGGAACTCTTAGCGACAGACATCGAGAAAGTCGTCATGGAGGTCGCTCCCGTGGAGCGAACACAGCGCCTCCTCCAGCTTGCGCTGATCAAGCAGCCAGGGGTCCTGCAAGGCGAGCATCGGAACGTCCCAATCACCGTTCAAGACCTGTGCCATGCGCTCGTCACGGCCGGCGCCCGCGGCATCGTCCTTCCAGCCTGCGAAGGGTGCGGCCGGCACCTGCGGCTGCCCCACAAGGCACCCGGTGGAGGGCGGCACTGCTCACGCTGCGCCCGCAATCACAACTCCACGGCCTGCGCAAGGTGCGGTCTCGTCCAGCCAGTACAGCGCAACATCGATGGGGAGCGATTCTGCAGGGCGTGCTGGCGGGCCGACCCGAGGTCATTCGATACCTGCTCACGTTGCGGCGAGCTAGCGACCATCGTTGTTCGTCGACCGGCGTTGGTGTGCCTCGAGTGCTACACCGCGCCGGTGAAAGCATGCTCGTTGTGCCACCGGCCCGGTCGGGTGGCAACCCACCTCGAAGGACAACAGGTTTGTGCCCGCTGTTACTACGCCATGCGGAACCCACGCCAATGCCCCGGGTGCGGTCAGCGGCGGATGCTGACGAACCTCTGGCATGACGAACTGGTCTGTGCCGAATGCGCAGGTGCCCCGGTCACACTGGCCTGCCCCGGCTGCGGTTCGGTCGAGGAATCACGCAAACATCACCTCTGCGCTCAGTGCCGCCGACCCATCATCGTCCGTCGGCTTCTCTCCGACGAGACGGGCGAGGTCCGGGACACCCTGCGACCCGTGGCCGACTACCTCAGCTCCCACCATCCAAGAGCAGAATCACTGAGCCGCTGGGCAGACAAGAGCAGCGGCGCAGCCACACTCCGCGAACTCGCCAACGGCACGCTGCCGCTGGACCCGGACGCAATCATCGAACGCGCAGGCTCAGCCCAGTCAGTCTCATTCTTGCTCTCACTGCTCGTACTGTCCGGCATGCTCCCTGACCTGGACGTCCAACATTCACGCTTCGAACATTGGCTTCGCAGCTGGCTCGCGTCTCTCAGCGAGCCAGAGGACCGGCTCCTCCTACGCCAATACAGTGCGTGGGGACTCAACTCCACAGCTCGCAGCACCCCGCGGGCCAGCGCCAAGGCCCGATATCAGAAACAGCGCGCCACCCTGAGGTACTGCGCCGAGCTCCTTCAATCCATCCGCGCCCGCGACTACTCGCTGACGACCTTTCCGCAACGGGAACTCGATGCCTTCCTCACAGGCTCACCGGGCCAACGGGACGCGCTGGCGCCCTTCACGCGGTGGCTTCGTCAGAACCGGATGAGTCGCCTCCGCGTTGAGCACCGCAAGAACCAGCTCGCAGGGCACGGATTCGCGTCCGACCACCGCTGGCAAATGGCACGAAGGTTCCTGCAGGACAAACAGATACCACCCGTCGATCGGGTTGGGGCCCTCCTCGTGCTGCTCTACGGCATGCACCTGACCAGGATAGTGGAACTCGAACGCACCCAAGTAAATGCCGGGCCGGGACGGGTGACCCTGACCATCGGCAAGGACCCCATTGAGCTACCCGGTGCGCTCGGAGAGGCCATCACGGACCTTCTCAAGCAGAGCCGTCATCGTTCGGACAGATGGCTTTTCGTCGGCAGGAACCCTGGTGCGCCCCTCACGGCCGGCGCGCTCAGAGGCAGGCTCAGCCGTCACGGGATGCAGGCCGGCAGCGCCCGAGCCACGGCGCTCCTTGAGCTCGCCCAGCAGATGCACCCTAGGGTTCTGTCGGATCTCCTGGGAATATCAACAACCTCAGCAACCGCGTGGTGGCGTCTCGCCGGCGGCGACTGGGCTTCCTACCCCGCCCTCCGCTGAGATCGTCGTGCTGCCCGGGCGGCTGCACAGACGCGCGGTGACCTTCAGTCAGCTACTACACGAACAAGAGCAGTGGGTTTGTCCAATTCGTTTGTGGGGGTGTCGTGGTCCCGGTGCAGCATCGTGCCACCGACTGTCCCAGGATTCGGGGCGGCGGCACGATGCTGTCTTCTAGGATTCCAGCTTGGTGGCCTGCCGCTTCCTGGCGAGAAGGATGAGCCCGCCGACGGTGGCGACGATGGCCGCCGCGATGCCTACGGTGAGCGGGGCATTGTCGTCGTTGGGCGTGATTTGCGCCGCGGACGCCGGGGCTGTCGTGCTCGTTGCTTGAGATGGCGTCACGGATGCTGTCCCCGAGGCGGCCTGTGCGGGGTTCTGGACGGTGAAGGAGTAGGAGCCTTCGATGGGGTGGCCGTCCGAGGAAACTGTGCGCCAGAGGACTTTGTGTGGGCCGTTGGCGCCTTTTGCGATGGTGGTGGAGATGGTCGGTCCGTCGACGGTGACCTTCCCGTCGCTGAGGGTTTTTCCGCTGGGGTCGGTGACCATGATGGTGCTCAGATTCAGCTTGGAGGCATCCAGGGGTGGCTCAGACAGGGTCAGGGACACCGTGTCGGGTGCTGTTGTGACGGTGGCGTCTTTGCCCGGTGCGGTGGATGTTATGGCGTCGTGGGCCAGCGCGGGCCCGGCAGTGAAGGCCGAGATGAGGACGGCTGCGGCGAGGGCCAGGCGGATGCGGGTTCGTCGTTTGTTACGAGTGTCCATTGTGGGTTCTGCAATTCTTCTCTGCGATGGGATGAACGGGTTTCGGCCTGCCATGGCAGGCCGAGGACCGTAAGGTCAGGGCGTGCCCGGCGGGCGGACAGCATCCTCTGGAGGTCCTCGCACAGGCGGCCGATCGAAACTCCATGTCCGGAGCATCCTCGTGTCATCACCGGTCACCGGCAGCTGGACTTTGGCCCCGAGGGTGGCCGCTTCCAAGGGGGCAAAGAGGGGCCGAAGCCAGCGGGCCAAGGCCCAGAGGGCCGCTTCGCCGCGTGCCATAAGCAAGGCCGTGGCCAGGGTCGCGGCAAGGTGCAGCCCGAGCATCACGGGGCTGGTGTCCGCGGAGAGATGCTCGTGCGGCACCGCCGTGCCCGAGGGAAGGGGAAGCGCTGCTTGCAGCCCGTGCCCATGATGGGCCGTGCCCGAGAGCGGACTGCTGGTTCCGGCAAGGGCGGAGAAGGCCAGGTGCAGGGTGAACTGTCCAGCCGCCAGGTAGACGGCAAGAACAGGGAAGGTCATTTTTCTGCCGGCCAGCATGACGGCGGTCAATACGACGACGGCCCAGAGGGCGGCCGTGACCGGGGCCGCAGGAAGCTGGCCGCCGGCGAACAGGTGCGCCGTCGTCGCCAGGAGAAGGGTGCTTGCTGCAACAACCAGGGCTCGCGGAATCCGGAACGGGGCCTGCGCACGGGCCGTCATGCAGTGTTCCTTCCTGTCCTGGGTCATGCATGGCTGTTGCGCCCGCTGACTGGGCGGGTGTGGAGTGGTTGCTTACTTGGTAGCGTCGGTGAGCAGTTGGCGGAACTGTTCTTCGCTGTTGAGGGTGAGCATTTCCCCGTCGAGGAAGAACGTCGGGGTGCCCTTCACACCCAGGGCGGTTCCGTCCGCAACGTCCTTCTTGATCCGTTCCTTGGTCTTGTCATCGGCCACGGCGGCGTCATAGGCGGCCAGGTCCAGTCCCAGTTCCTGGGCGAAGGTCCTGAACAAAGGCGCCTGGGAATCCTGTTTCTCGCCCCATTGCGGCTGGGTCTCGAACATCTTGGCGTACATCTGCTCGTATTTGCCCTGCTGGGCCGCGGCCTCGACGGCCAGGGCCGACGTGGCCGAGTTCCGGTGCCCCGGGAGCGGGAAGTAGCGGTTGACGAAGGTGATGCGGTCCCCGAATTCCTTCTTCAGTTCCTCGACCAGCGGCTGCGCGGCCCGGCATGCTTCGCATTCAAAGTCCAGGAACTCGACCAGCTGGGCCTTCTCGGTCGCCGGTGAGGTGACACGATGGCTGTCTTCCCGGACCACCTGGGCCTGTGCTGCCGGCGTCGGTGCGTCCGGAGCGGGCTTGCTAGCGGTGAACACGGCATACCAGATCGCCCCGATGCCGACGAGGAGGGCAAGAAGGACCCAGGTGAAGACGCGTACCTTCTTGGCGGTGTCCATCGGCGGGGGCGGGGTCTTGACTGTCTGGGTCATCAGTGGTGGATGCTTTCCTGGTCGCGGTGGGCGGCGGGTTCTATTTGAAAAGTGGAGTGTTCGACGCTGACGTCGAAGTGTTCGGCCACACAGCTTTGGAGATCCCCTAGGATGCCCGCGGCGTGGCCATCGGTCATGCAGCCGTCTTCGACCGTGACGTGGGCTGACAGCACCGGGGTTCCGGAAGCCACGAGGGAGGCGTGCAGGTCGTGGACGTCGATGACGTGCGGCAGCGCCAGGATGTGCTCACGCACCTTGGCCAGGTCCAGACCCTTGGGAGTGGCCTCCGTGAGGACGTTCACGGTGTCGCGCAGCAGCTTCAGGGTGCGCGGGATGATCAGGACGCCGATGAGCAAGGACACGACGGCATCGGCTTGCAGCCACCCGGTCACGGCGATGATGATGGCCGCGATGATGACAGCCACCGAACCCAGGGCATCGTTGAGGACCTCCAGGAATGCGGCCTTCATGTTGAAGTTTTGGTTCCTGCCAGAGGACAGGACCACCAGGCTGACGGCGTTGCCGGCCAGGCCGATGATGCCGAACCACAGCATCGCCGATTCCCCGACGTCCGGGGGTTCGAAGAGCCGTCGGATGCCTTCGACAATGACGAAGCCACCGACCGCAAGCAGCAGGGCGGCCTGCCCCGCCGCAGCGATGATTTCGGCCCGCTTGTAGCCCCACGTGCGCGTGAGCGTGGCGGGTTTCAGGGCCAGGGACGCCGCGATCAGGGCTATCAGCAGCCCCGCCGAATCGGTGAACATGTGTCCGGCGTCGGCCAGCAACGCCAGGCTTCCGGTCAGGAATGAGCCGATGATTTCGGCCACCATCACCGTGAAGGTGATGGCAAAAACGGTGATGAGTTTGCCGCGCCGGGTCGTTCCGGCGTCCGCATGGTCGTGTCCGCTCATGCTCCGGAACCGGAACTGCGCACGGCGGCGCGCAAAGAGTCACGGGACGGCAGTCCCGCCATCCCGTGTTCAGTCAGGTACACGCGGCATGTCACCGCGGGCTCAGCCTTTGAGGGAAACACGTCCCGTCCTCCCGCGATGAATGATGGCGAGCCGTGGAAGCCCAGCTCCCGGGCCTCGTCCTCGGAGCTCACCTCGCGGACATTCACCTCGACGTCCCGGCCCTCCTCGGCCACGACGCTGCGGTAGAGCTCAAGGGCCGGAGCACTGTTGGGGCAGTCCGCAATGATGCGCACTTCGTAGTTCGTCATAGCTGAACCTTCCCGAGTCCAAAGACCACGGATTGGGGACGGGGTTCGGATCCGCACTCGTCGCAGCAGCCGGAATCGGCTGCGTCCGCATTCACCATGACCTTCTCCGCTGCGGGGTCAGCTGCGGCCGGATGCTCCGAGGCACCGGAGTTTCCCGCGTCCGCATCCGCGGCCGTGCAACAGTCATCGCTTTCTCCGGCGAGGGCTGCCTCGGTGTGCGGGAAAGTGCAGCAGACATCGCCGCGCCAGGCGTTGATGCCCTCGCGGACGGCGATGACGGCAATGACCAGGGCGGCGCCGGCGTCGGCCCACCACCAGCCCAGCGTGCTGTTCAGGACCAGACCAGCGAGCAGCACGGCGGAGAGGTAGGTGCAGAGCAGGGTCTGCTTGGAGTCGGCGACGGCGGTCCGGGAGCCGAGTTCGCGGCCGGCGCGGCGCTGGGCCCAGGACAGGACGGGCATGATGGCCAGGCTCAGTGCCGCGATCACGATGCCGGGCGTGGAGTGCAGTGCCTCGCCGCCGCCCGTCAGTGACCGGACGGCGTCGACGGCGACGAACGCCGCCAGGGCGAAGAAGGAAACGGCGATGATCCGTAGCGTCAGGTGTTCGCGCCGCTCGGGGTCCTTGGCGGAAAACTGCCAGGAGAGCGCCACAGCGGAGGCCACCTCGATCACGGAGTCCAGTCCGAAGCCGATCAGCGCGGCGGAATCCGCGACGCCGCCGGCCCAGAGCGCCACGATGGCCTCGATGACGTTGTAGGTGATGGTGGCGGCGGCGAAGATCCGGATGCGGCGGCTGAGGACGGCGCGGCGGGCCAGGTTGGGCACAACCTGCAGTGCGGTCATACCAGGCACTCGCCATCAGGGGCGCAGCAGGCGGGATCCACGGCGAGCACGACGCCGAGCAGGTCCGTGATCGCATGGCCCAGCCGGGCGTCGGCCAGCTCGTAGCGGGTCCGCCGCCCATCCGGAACGGCCACCACCAGGCCGCAGCCGCGAAGGCACGTCAGGTGGTTGGACATGCTTTGCCGCGACACCCCGAGGGAGTCGGCAAGGTCCGAGGGGTAGCCGGGTTCCGCGGCGAGGGCCAGCAGGATCCGAGCCCTGGTGGGGTCCGAGACGGCGTAGCCGAACCGCGCCAGGACCGGGGCGTGCGTGAGGGTCTCCATACAACCAAATTACATCGATGCGTGAATTCACGCAATTGTGTACTAATGGCGAGCTGCTCTCACGCATGCCTGGTCAGGCCTGGACGAGCAGGCCCGTCGCGTACATCACGCCCAGCCCCAGGACGATGCCGGCGCTGGCAAGCGGCGTGAAGGTCCTTCCGGCATGGTCCTTCATCATGGGGAGGAGCTTGATGGCTACCTGGGCCACTGCACCTGCGCCGACGCCCAGCAGGAAGGCAGACAGGGCGGGCTGGTAGACCGTGGCGCCGATCAGCGCGCCGGCGATGGCGGGAGCCCCGGCGATCAGGCCCAGCACTGCCAGCCGGACCAGACTCGGCGGCGCCTTGGCCAGCGGCGTGACGATGGCCAGCCCCTCGGTGGTGTTGTGGATCGCGAAGCCGACGATCAATGTCGCCCCGAGAGCCAACGATCCCACGGCGTACGCGGACCCGATCGCGAGTCCCTCGCCCAGGTTGTGCAGCCCGATGCCGATCGCGATGAGCAAGGCCAAGCGCTTGGGGGGCAAAGCCCCGGGCCGTCCGGAGGCTCCCAAATCCTGGTGCCGCCGCATCCACGCATCCGAGCCTTCGAGCACCAGGAAGGCAACGAGCGCGCCAAGGAACACAACCAAAGGCCCGCCAAACGCACCGCTTCCTGCCACGAGTTCCATACCTTCAAACGTGGCGTCAATGGCGAGGAAGGCCAGCAGCCCTACCGTGACGCCAAGCAGCAGCCGGATCCACGACGCCGAGGAGCGGCGGATGAACGGCATCCACAACATGCCCAGGGCAACCGGGATCACGCCAACGTAGATGCCGAGCAACGCCATCAGCCCAAAGAAGGACGTTCCGCGTTCGGGGCTCAGTGCCGCGGCATCAATGGCGGCTGGGATCTTGCCTCCAACGGAGGTGACCAACGCGATGTCGTAAGGGTCGCCCTCCACCCAGTGGTAGCTGATGGTCAGCGTTGTCGCCTCAAGGGGGGCCATGGTCTCCCGCGTCTGGGTGAAGTCCGCGTAGTAGTCCGAGACGTTCACCTGGGCGATCGAGACCGGGTCCGGCCCCTCGTTTCGCGCCGTGATTTGGATCTGGCCAGGCAGGAGGCGAACGTCTTCGACGGCGACCTCCTCCTTGGGTGGGATGCCTTCGGACAGTTTCGCCATGCCCGGGCCGTTGAACACGGCGAATGCCGCCATCAGCAGGGCGATCAGGATCAGTGGGCCGAAGCCCAGCAGCCAGCCAGGCAGGGAAGGGCGAGGTTCGCCGGGCTGGGTGACTGCCGGCGTCGTCACGGTCTTTTCTTCAATACTCATTCCGCCTCCACCTCGAAGAAGCCCATCCAGCCCAGCTCCGCGAACTCGGTCTTGTGGGCGTGGAACATAAATTTGCCAGGATAGGGGAATCGCATCTCCACGATCCCCCGCTGGCCCTGCACCTGCGAAACGGTGTCCGTGAACTCGCTGGGCGTGAGCATGGTCCCGGTCGGGTAGTAGTGGAAGAAATTGCCGTGCACGTGGAAGGAATTGATGGGATCGTACTCGAGCACGTTGATCAGGTGGATCCGCACCAGCGCGTTCTGCTTCACCTTCACGGGGAAGTCCATGAAATGGAACGGGAGGCCGTTGACCGAGTAGAACTCATTGTCGTCCCCGCCGTCCGTGTTGTAGCCGTTCATCACCATCACCATCTCGTCATCCGCCGGAGGCCGGCCCTCCTTTGGCTCTATGATGAAGCCGCCATAGAGGCCCTTGGCGATATGCGGCGCCAGCGGCGACTGGTGGCAGTGGTACAGGTGCGTGCCGAACGGGGTGGCATCGAATTCGTAGGTAAATGATTGGCCTGGGGCGATCGAGCCGGCGCCGATCCCCGGCGTGCCGTCCATTTCCGCCCGGTGGACGCCATGGAAGTGCATGGTGTGCGGGTGCGAACCGGCGTTGGCGAAATTGATCCGCAGCACGTCTCCCTCCCGCGCCCATAGCGTGGGACCGGGGATCCTGCCGTTGTAGCTCCAGCCCGGGAACGTCACGCCGGGGGCGATTTCGAAGTCCTTGTCCACGGCCACGATGTCCCACTCACGCAGTGTCCGCCCGTCCGGCAGGGTGCTGGTCTTGCCGCGGTCGAAGTCCCGCAGGATCGCGGTGGGGTCGATGCCGGCCCGCTCCGGCGGCACCGAACCGCCCGCGAAGCCCGCGTGGCCGGCATGGTTGGTCATCGCGGTGGGGCTGGTGCCATGGGCGCTGCCGGCGGGCTTGGTGCCCGCTCCCGCGGCACTGGTGTCCGACGCCGGCGCGGAACCGCCTGTGGAGCCGGAGCCGGAGTGCTGGTCGTGGCCCCCGGAAGCCTGCAAGGCCGGGATGGCGGCCAGGGCCGCGGCTCCGGAGAGCATCGACCGCCTGCTGAGGAGCTTCTCCAAGCTGAATTTCGGCACACCGACTCCTAGGTTTCACCGTTGAAAACAAAAATGTTCGTTAAGCCTAACATTCGAAGGGTTGGCAACGTAACATGGGGGTCATGCTCGTAACTGACTTGTCCACCTCAGCCCAGGACTATCTGAAGCTGATCTGGTCCGCCACTGAATGGTCCGCCGCCCCGATCACCGTCAGCGTCATGGCCGAACGCCTCGGCATCCGGCCGTCCACAGCATCGGACGGCATCAAGAAACTGGCCACGCAGGGCCTCGTCACGCACGCACCCTACGGCAGCATCGAACTGACCGAGGAGGGGCGCGAACACGCCGTGGCGATGGTCCGCAGGCACCGCCTGCTGGAGACGTTCCTCGTCCAGGTCCTCGGCTACGGCTGGGACGAGGTCCACGACGAAGCCGAAATCCTCGAACACGCGGTCTCGGACACGTTGATTGAACGCATCGACCGCCGGTTGGGCCGTCCCACCCGTGATCCGCACGGAGACCCGATACCCTCCCCCGAGGGACGCCCGCACCTTCCGGACGCAACACAGCTCTCCTCCGCGACGGCCGGCAGCACCGTCGCGGTCACCCGCATCTCCGACGCCGACCCCGACATGCTGCGCTACTTCACCGAGCTGGGCCTCACCCCGGACACCCAGCTGTCCGTGCAGGAACACCGGCCGTATGCGGATCTGACCACCATCCGGCTACTGGGGCGAGACCAGGACATCGATCTGGGCGCCTCGGCTTCGGAAGCGATCTGGGTCGTGGCTGTATAGGCTGAACCCTGTGGTCGCCTAGCCGGCGTTGCGTGGGGCGAACATGATGACGGCCACGCCAAGGATGCAGATCACGGATCCGGCGATGTCCCACCGGTCGGGTCGGAAGCCGTCGAAAACCATGCCCCAGACAAGGGATCCTGCGACGAACACGCCGCCGTACGCGGCGAGGATGCGCCCGAAATGTGCCTCGGGCTGCAAAGTCGCCGCGAAACCGTATATTCCCAGTGCGATGACGCCCAGTCCGGCCCACCACCAGCTCTTGCCCTCACGGACGGCCTGCCAGACGAGCCAGGCTCCTCCGATTTCCGCCGCAGCGGCCAGAATGAACAACAGCACGGTTTTCGCGATAGTCACGGATCAATCATGGCAGCGCCGCTGGTTCCCTGGTTCTGATGGACCGGCTCTTGAGAAGCCGGAGTGGATGGCGGAAGGCTCTGCCGGGCCAGGCGACGTCGGCAGAGATCTTGACGACGTCCGGTTCACCAATGTCAGGGTCAGTCGTGGGTGGGTTCGCCGGTGACCTGATGGTCGGCGTGGTTGATGGTTTCCTGGATGACCCGGGCCAGGTGGCCGTCGTGGAGGGAATAGATGACGTGCCGGCCGTCCTTGCGGGTGTCCACGAGTCCACTGAGCCTCAGTTTGGCCAGGTGCTGGCTGACCACTGTCCGCGGGGCAAGCGCTGCGTCCACGAGCTCGGTGACGGTCTTCGGGCCCTGAGCGAGCTGCCAGAGCAGGTGCAGACGGGTCGGTTCGGCCAGCATCCGCAGCGTTCCGGCAGCGCTCTCAAGCAGCTCCGGCCCGGGTGTGACCGGGTGGAACAGCGAGGGTTGATCAGGCGCGTCGCTGAACGGTCTGCTCGGCTGGCTGCTCAACACTCTGCTCCTTGGTGACGGATTCCGCGGCTCCCACGGCAGTGGGCCTCGGCCAGGACAGGAAGGCTCCTGCACTGCCTAGTATCGCAAGAATTGTCAGCGCCAGCGCAGTCCACCCCAGGCCGGCAGCAGCGCCGAGCCAGCCTGCAAGCGGGTAGCTGATGATGTAGCAGGCATGCGAGAGCGAGAACTGGGCGGTGAACACATACGGCCTGGTCTGCTCCGTGGAGGCGTCCCGCAGCAGCCGCGAGGACGGGGTGAGGATCGTGGAGTTGCCCGCCCCGAGCAGGAACCACAGCCCCAGCAGCCACGACCACCCCGCACCCGGTGCGGCCAGAAACGTCACCGCCGTGGATCCCGCCAGGGCGATTGGGATCGCTGTGGCGCCGGTGAGCATCACGGCCCGGTCCCCGAAACGCTCCAGCACCCGCGGGGCCGAGATGGCGACGATCATCGATCCGACCCCGAAGCAGGCCAATGCCAGGGCCAGGTCCGTCTCGGGCCGACGGAGGACCTCCCGGACATAGACCACGGAGTTAACCAGCACAAGGGCCGTTGGCGCGGCGACCACCAAGTTCAGGGCCAGCAAGGACCGCAGCCTACGGTTCTTCCAGAAGATCCGGGCACCCAGGGTGGTCCGGTGCCAGAGAGATCCTGCCGTTCCTGTGTCCGTAGGGGCTTTGGGCAGGGCGGTGATGGCGACCATGCCGGCGGAGAACAGGAATCCCCCGACGGTGCCCAGAAACAGGTTGTTGTAGCTGACCACGCTCAGCAGCAGTGCCGCGGCAGCGGGGCTGACAAGGGCTTCCATGTCATAGGCCAGGCGGGACAACGACAGGGCGTGGGTGTAGTCGCGCTCAGCCTTGAGCACCGTGGGGATGAGGGACTGGAACGCCGGGGTGAAGGTCGCGGAGGCGGACTGCAGCAGGAAGATCACCACATAGATTTGCCAGGCCTCCGTGATGAACGGCAGGCACAGGGCCATGGCGGCCCTGACCAGGTCCGCGCCGATCAGCACCGGCTTCTTCGGCAACCGCGCCACCAGGGCATTGATCACCGGGGCGATGCCCACATAGGCCAGCATCTTGATCGTCAGCGCCGTGCCCATCACCGCCCCGGCGTTGCTGCCGGCCCGGTCATAGGCCAGCAGTCCCAGCGCGACTGTGAGCAGGCCGGTGCCGATCAGCGCCACAACCTGCGCGGCGAACAGCCGCCGGTACGTCACGTTCCCCAAGACTGCCAACACCAGCCCAACTCCTTAAGTGCATATGTGCACATCTATGCACTTATGCTACCCCTGGATCTGATTGAAACCGGCATGGACTCCTACCGACGACGTATCCCGCGGAGTACGAAATCGGCCTTGGCCAATGCCTCGGGAGACACCCGACTTGCCGACATTCACAGTTGAATAGTGAACTTTCGAGTACACGTCGCTACCAGTAGAGCTGCTGGGCAGGTACTCCGCGTGGCTGGAAGTGTACTCGATCGATGAGGCATTCCTGGGCGTCAAGGGCGAGCCTGATGAGCTGCTGCAGCTGGGCCGGGCAATGAAAACAGCCTGTCGCCGCCACGTCGGCGTGCCCGTATGTGTGGGCATCGCGCCCACCAAGACCCTTGCGAAGTTGTGCAATAAATGGGCCAAGAACAACCCGGCTTTCAATGGCGTCTGCCGTTGGGAGTCTGTGCCCCTGGATCAGCGCGAGACGCTCATGGCGAAACTGTCGGTGATTGAGATCTGGGGCGTGGCTACACGGCTGACTAAACGCCTCAACGCGATGGGAATCTTCTCGATCCTGGACCTCAGCCGGGCGAATCCTGTGGCGATCCGGGACAAGTTCTCGATCGTCATGATGCGTACTGTGCTGGAGTTGCAGGGAACACCGTGCATCCCGATGGAGGAAGAGCGCATCGGCCGGGACCAGTTGATCTTCTCGCGCTCGTTCTCAACGCCCATCACCACAGCTTCCGGTCTGCGGCAGGTGATGAGCGTCTACGCGCAGATGGCCAGTGCCCGCCTGGCCAAACATGATCTGCAGGCCAAAGTGCTCACGGCATTCGCCGCGACGTCACACTTCAACCCCAACGAGAAGTCCTTCCCGTCGGTGTGCCTGGCGCTGCCGATGCCCACTGCGGATCCTGTCTTGCTGACCAGGGCAGCCCACGCACTGCTCCCCCAGGTGCACGAGGGCATCAAATACGTGAGGGCAGGCATCATGGTCACCGACCTGCGGCCTTCCGGGAACCAGAAACCCCTGGAACTGTTCGAGAACCCCCACGAAGAACGCGGCATTGGCATGCTCCTGGAAGAAGTCAGCAAACGATACGGCCGCGGCTCTATCGGTCTGGGCCATGCCGGGATTAAAGGCGGACCGGACTGGACCATGAAACGCGACATGCTCTCCCCCAGATACACCACGCACTGGGATGAGCTCCCCCTCGTCAGAGCCGCCTGACCGGCGGCTCACGAACAGAAAGGAAACCACCATGACCATTGCCCCTGAAACACCCACGACCGGCCACGAAGTCGCTGTCCGGTTCAGCCCCGACGGAACGCCGTTGGCGATCAGGTACGAAGGCCGGATCTGGATGGTCGATCCGGAGGTGCATACAGCACACTGGTTCGCCAGGGACGCCTGGTGGGAAACCCGGCACCGCGTAGCCGTCGGTACCGGGGACGTCGTCAGCGTTGAGTACTGGCAGGTCCAGGCCCGACCGTCTGGAGCCCATGCAGAGCTACAAACGTTCACCCTGCGCCGTGAGCCCTTGGCTACCGTGTGGCAGCTGGAGTCCATCAGCTAGTGCGAGGTGACATTTACCGCCAGCCCATCCCGGACCAACTCTGGGAGCGGATCAGGAATGAGTTCACGCTACCCAGCCTGGAACAGGTCCGCGAACGGTACTCCATCATGCATGAGGATCCCGAACCGGTGATGCGTCAGCTCTTCCGGGTATTCGTCGACGACTGCATCTACTGCCCTGGTTTCCAGTTCCGCCCTGACCTGACCCTGGAACCGTTGGTGGTGAGACTCTTCAAACGCGCGATGGAGTTGCGGATCCTGCACAACTACTTCGCACTATGGATGATGGTCCCCTCCCCCGACCTGCAGGGATCACGGCCAGTGGACCTGCGCGGCAGCGGCGATGCCTCGATACTGCATGCGGTGCTGGAACAAGCCTTCACGGATATGGCGGCCTAGCATACAGGAGTGAAAGTGATCCTGACCGTCAAGGCCCAGACGGCCAGCCCAACCACGTCGACGCCGAAGCCGAGACATATGAGGGACCAAGGCAGCCCCCGAAACGCCGATCCCGGAAATCTGCCAAGCAATTGGCATCCACGCCGCATAGGCACGGCACTCGTCCTACGTTTTGGGCACTCGGGCTGGATCCGTCATCTTGGGGACCGGAATACTCAGCATCTCAATCGATGCTGGTTCCTTCCTCAGCGCTGGCCGGAGCCGGGATATTCGTGCTGCTCGAAGTTTGCGCTCGGCGGCCGCCCACCCGATCTCGTCATCACAGAACTGTTCAGGTTCATCCGGTAAGACCCTCTGGGCTTGGAGGGAGAAGACGAGGGCTCGCTGGTCCGGAGTGGCTGGCACCATGTGTTCAGCCGTCTTCGCACGGTGACAGGACTTGCAGAGTAACTGGAGGTTACCCGGATCGCTTGAGTCACCCTCAATGTGGTCGATCTCGTCACCGGGGGCTCCGCACTTCACGCAGACCTTGTCCCGGCTCTTCACCAGGGCACGGACAGACGGCCGGATGCGACGTGCCTTCACGTTGTAGCCGCCGCCAAGAAACTGAGCGATCCGTATGTCGATCGCATAGCGGACGGTGGGGTCGAAATGGAATTTGCCGTTCCGTGTCGTTGTCCGCCAGTAACGGATGGTGCCGGCCAGTTCTTGGCACAGTACTGAACAGAAGAGCCATGGACGGTGGGTGTATTCGTCTGGCAGGGGCTCGAAGCAGTTCGCGCACCGGTCGGCCTCAAAGCGTCTTCCCATGGGCGGCTGCAACGAACTCATGTCCTCGATTGTGGCAGACAATTGCCCGGCCGCCGCAGTGATTTGGCGTTGGTCATTATTGGAGCCATTCGGGAGGCTGGTTGGGATTGATCACGACCATTTGGTCCGGGACATCTTCAAGATGGCCGTAAAAGTTCTGCCCCGGCCTGTCCCGTAACTCCGGGACGATGTCCGTGCAGGGCACTGCCGTCGAGGACAAGCTGCCGGGCATCCAGTCAGCCCTTACCCGGGACGGTTCAGCGCTAGCTCTACAGCCCTCCCAAAAGCTCCGTCTTCTTGCTTTCAAATTCTGCTTCAGTGATGATACCTGCAGCCTTCAATTCCCCTAGTTTCGTCAGTTGCTCCATCACATCACCTTGGGCTGCTGGAGCAGTGGGGGGAATCTGCTGTGCTGTGCAACGGACGAAACTGCGGTGCGGCGACAGTGGCCCTATGCCTTTCAAGTCGAAATCGACCAAAGCAACTGATACCGCTCCTTCAGAACGCTTGAATCCTGTTCTTCGGCTCGATGGTGCAGGCCGCCTTGGTATAAGTTCAGCTCAGGAACATATCGTCGGCCTCAAACGGGTCGCCTTAAGTGAGAGAAAAATGACTACGACTTATGTGGTGAGACAGGGCACCGGCGGGATAAATGCCCTTGAGATGATCGAGGAAGGATACCTGGGTGTTGACTTCATCGGCGATTTCGATATCCGTCCGCATCTTGGCAAAGGAGCCGATGCGTTCCGCAGTGCCCTCATTCCGGTTTTCCTGACGATGTATCCGGGGAAGTCGCGGATTGCCGCCGGCCTCTCAATGGGCAACTTGTGGGCCGCCTGCGAAGGCATCCATGAAGGTGACATCGTTCTTGCACCAAAACCTGACCGGACGTATCAGTACGGAGCTGTCACATCAGGCTACGAATATCACCCAGGGACAGCCCTGCCCCACCGCCGCCGCGTCGACTGGAAGGGCTCTTTCAGCCGTGATGAAATGAGTCCAGCGTTGGCTTCCTCGGCTGGATCCATGATGACCGTCTTCCAGCTGGCAGCCCACGTCGACGAAGTAGCCACGCTTACCCAGCTCGCGGATCCGGTCCAGCCAATTGTTCAAGCTATCACCGCGGATGTTCAGGACCAGCTCGCATTCCAGATGGAGAAGCAGCTGGAAGACTTCCTGGTCCATAACTGGCGCAGCACGTCTCTGGGCCGGGAGTACGACATTTACGAGGAGGACGGCCAGGTCAAGGGCCAGCAGTTCCCAACGGACACCGGTCCGATGGACATTCTAGCCGTCAGCAAAGACCGAACCCGGTTGCTCGTCATCGAACTCAAACGGGGACGCGCAAGCGACGTCGTGGTGGGCCAAATCCAGCGGTACATGGGCTTCGCCCAGGAGGTCTTGCTCGAGCCCGGCCAAACGGTGGAGGGTATCATCATCGCGCAAGAGGACGACATGAAGATCCGTCGTGCGCTCTCCGTTGCACAAAACATCCGGTTCATGAAGTACCGGGTCGAGTTCCACTTGGAGTCATAGGCAGGGCAATCCTATCTGCTGCGGAATGACAGCATGAGGCCATCCGTACCGCGACCGGCAGCGAGGACTCTTTGACAGCTGCTGCCACTGAGGAGACCCGGCAGATGCATGGCATTGACGTTGCTGACGTTTGCTTCCGGCGACGACCCGTCGATCGCGCCCAGTCGCCGACGTTGAACTCGTCGACGTGCTTTTTGAAGTCACGGAACGCTGGAGAAACGCGGCCTCTAAACCCGGCGGTTAAGGAGCCGCTCCTTCTGTAGCACGAACTCCTCCTGCGTGAGGACGCCGCGGTCCAGCAAACCCGCCAAACGCTCAAGCTCGTCGGCGACAGCTGGCGGCTGGGCCGAAGCGAGGTTCCCGCGACCGAGCACTGTCCGCAACACCAACCCGAGAACGACAACAGCGGCGCCAAAACCCATGATGCCCCAGTAGATTCCCGATTGCTGGCCTGCTGCGAACTGGCACTGGTCTGAATAGTATGTGCGAGTTCCGTTCATGGCGCGGGCAATGTCATATGCCGCCGCGGAAGTTTGGGAGGTGAACGCACCGTCACAGTTGGGACCTACCGGAATGGTGAACCCGAGGATCATGCCAAGGACAATGATCGCGAGCCCCATCAGAAGTGGCCAGACGGGCGTTCGGCCAGTGTCATCTTGAGTATGCGCCGACTGGATGTGGATGGTTTTGACCGTTTCGCCCGTCCGCGTCGTCTTCGACAACCTGCGCAGGCCAGCGACAGCTATCCAGACGAGGCCGGCAACGAGCAGGAAGACGCCCGCCACTACAACAGCCCACCAGATTGGTGCATAGCGGTCCGCGTTTGTATGGCACGTCGTGAGGGCGGCGACAGCAGTCATGCCGTCAGGGGCATCCTTGGAGGCCTTTTGAAGTCCGAAAGCCCCTGTGCAGTACAGCCCGACAGGAAGAAAATAGCCAAGGGCAATTCCGATGACTGCCGTCATTAGGCCTGCTGCGGCCATTATGAAACGCAGTTTGTTCACGTATCCCCCTGTGAAGTGTGCAAGCAACTTGGCAGAGCATATGTCATGCCTGGTGCTGATTCAGAAACGGACACGACATCGCCCTCTACTCGACGTCAGTAAGCTGACTAAGCTCAAGCCGCAGCAGACCACACTAACCGATCTATTTGGATCAGCCGCCCGCATTGCACAGGACTACTGAATACTGCCCCGTGGACGTTTGCTTCGAGACCTCACGGCCATCGAGCAGAATGCGGCAGGTCACCGAACCCGTTCCCGCACCAGCTTGGGCACTGACCCCCAGAGACCAAAGGCCGTAACGCGATTCAAAGTCCGAAGAAGCGAACTCGTAGGACTTTTCAACGGGCCCCCAGACTTCGTCTGACGCCTGCTCCTGGCCCATTTTGTTGCCTACGAAGTTGGTGTAAGTAATGAGACCGATCGGCCCGTCCGCCTCGACAATGTATTGAACGAGCGATTGCTTCGGCTTGGGTGGAGTATGTACCACAGTCGGCACTGGCGTCGGTGACGTGGCCGGAACAAGCGGCGTCACAGGTGGAGGAACAGGGATAGGTGTTGGCGATGGCGACGGCTTGGGATTTGGGGGATTGCCGGGGTTTGGAATGAGGTACAAACTGATGATTGCATCCTTCGGCAAATCAAACCCATGCGCCGGCTTTGACGACTCGACCAGATACCTGGGCAGATCGTCCGAGCCTACGGCGTTGGGTTCGAAGACCCCGTCGATCATGTAGACGTAGTTGGAATAGCCCGCGCTGCTCAACGTAACTGACGCCTCTGCCAAGGATTTACCGGTGACGTCAGGCACGCCGTTTGCCGACGAGGACATGCTCGACCCTGGCGACAGTTCTGAGGTGGAACTGCCGCTCCCACATCCAACAAGCCCAAGAGCCAACGCCGCAGCAAAAACTACGTTGATCTTCGAAGTTTCCCCCATGTCCCACCCATCTCCGACCAGAACCCGCAAGGTGGTTCGTCTATTAGCTTCGAGTCTGTGCCCGCTCCACATTTCCTTGCTCATCATAATGAGCTTCGAGGACACCAAACAGTTGATCGGCCCCATTTCGCAGATGACAATCCGCCATCTGCAGAGCGATGGCAAGGACAGTATTCCCCCTGGATAGACCGCTGAAGCCTCATACGACGACCAAGCGGTCGCCCTCAAGCCTGGTTTGCTGCGTTCAATGCGAGCCGGACTAGAAGGTGGAATAGCCTCGATCGCGTAACTGGGCACGACTGCGACCTGCCACAAAAAATTACCCCAAAGCCTGCAAGGCCCCGGGGTAATCAGAATTGATGGTTCAGCTTCGAGCGCTACTTGTCAGTGAGATCCACGACAACGGATTGTGCATTCGCCTTGACTGAGTCGATGCCCTTTTGAGCAGCGGCTTTGCTTGAATAGGACTCGCTGGTGGCGATGACCTCGCCATTGCCAGCCTTCAGTCGAAAACGAAAGCCCTGAGACTTGTCTGAATAGATTTCGTACTTACCTGCCATGCGTGATCCTCCTGCAACTATGCCGCTCCAAGAGAGCGAACGTACCGGCGAAATGCTTGAACACCGTCATCCTAACTGCTTGGAATTGCATTTGGGCTGGAACATGAGCTGAGGAAGTTTATCTCCGCTTCGTTAGCAGCGAATGTCTAGCCCTCGCACTCAACGCAGTACGCGTGACCGTCCTTTTCGCGCGCGATCTGGGACCGGTGCCGGACCAGGAAACACGAGTAGCACGTGAACTCGTCGGCCGCCGGCGGAATCACCTGAACGATCAATTCTTCGGCGATGATCTCGCCACCGGGGCCTTCCTGGTCCAGGCCATCAGCTTGGTCGAGCTCCAGGACAACACTGCGGGCATCGGGTGCATTGGCTGACTTCAGGGCATCAAGCGAGCTCTCCTGGGATTCCTTGACGTCGGACCGGACCTCGTCGTAATCAGCTGCCACTTTGTTCGTTTTCTCCCTCATTTGGTCGGATCTTCGACCTGCAACATACACGATGGCCGGAAAATTCCACGAAGCCCACGCCCTCCAAACGGATGCCTCGGAGCAGGCAATGCTCCTGAGCGGTTTGCTGAGTTAGTGCGTGGACGCCACTACGGCACTGTGTTCCACCAACAAATGACAAGCCAACTCCTTGGCCAAGGAAGCGGAGTCTTCCCGGAAACCACTCCCTTGGACTAATGAAGAAGGACCGGACCTCCAGCCGGCGTTGACCCACGCGAGATAAACCGTTCAGGGCAAAGTGTTATCCCAGCGGTCGCGCCAGTTCCCAAACAATCCGTAAGCCAAGCCGGTAGAAGGGTCAACCCAATGCCGACCGCTCGTCGGCAGAGCAGGCAGCCGATCTGCGTCGTACGGAGACGTAGATGCGGCGCTCCGAGGAGCAGCAGAAGTTGGCTCCTCGTTCTTTTTCTCGGAAGGCGCCCCTGGCACCGACTGTTTCGAGACAGGCCTGACAACCCTCTTCGTCGGTCGCAGGATCTTCCGGTGGCGTTTGATGAACTCGACGTCCCTGGCGACACCCTTGAACCCTTCGGTACTTCTTTGGATCCGAGTAAGGTCGAGCAGCTCGTTCTCCCGCCAGTACTGCCTGAGCAATGACCCTGCTCCAGGGAATCCCATGCCTTGTGCCATTATCAGCGCGTGGCCGGCTTCCGCCAGCAACTCAAGCCTGGCAATTTCCCGGTCTGACGGTGTAGCCGCCCTGCCGTACACTTCAGCCAGCGCGCCCCACGTGTTGAGCAGCGCGTCGAGGACGTATTCGTCTTCCAACGTTTCGCGCACCTTTGAGTTGCCGAGTTCCAGGATGTCCAGGACCAACGCATTGGGCATTGCGGTCGTGTGCTCGCGGATATGCCGGAGGAAAGCATCGACCCGCCCGGCTGTGATTCCGTAAGCCCTCAGCCACGCCACCGTCGCCTGGGACGGACTGACGCCCTGCCTGCACTCCTTGATGTAGGTAGATGCGGTCCAGTCGATGAAGTGTGCGTATTGGTGTGTTTTCATGCTTACCTCCTGAGTCTGAAGGCGTCTGGGGCGCCCGGAATGATCGAAAAAGAGAAAAAGAAAAGGACCGTCCTGTGGACGATCCTTGGAAGAAGTGATTCTGCTGTAGCTGACATGATGTGAAGAGGCTGGCAACTCCTTTCTGTACTTAAAGCGAAAGAACCTCTGCGGTCGCAGAGGTTCGGAGGTTATCTAGTCAGTATCGCGGGTGGCCGCTACCAATTCAACAGCCGCTCCGGCCTTGCACAGGAGCACAGCGACTGCTTGGCGTTCAGGATGCCTATATTCCCATTATGCAGGGTCGTGTCAATAGTTTTTGGTTACGCGGAGCAGCGCAAGTACCTACTACCTACGCTAGCAGTCGCTCCAAATCAACCGACGACGCACATCGTCAACAGCGTTTGTTATACGCATCTAAAGCAAAAGACCCCTGCGGCCGCAGAGGTCTTTTGTTGATCTAAGTCCACTATGGCTTCACTTCCGTTACACCTGCAAATCGTGGACTCAGGCGCCGCACAAAGCACCACTCAAGCGATACTGGCTGGTCAGTGGCTCCGGCAGTCGATTGATTCGAAAACGTGGATCAGTCGCTGAGCTCTGCGCCACACAAAAGTACCGTCGTCCGTTGACTCTTGGACTATACGGGGGCATGTCAAGAATTTTTGCGGACGCCAGCCCTTCGACAGCGGACCGCGGCATTGTCTTCACTTTAAGAATATCCTGCGCACCAAATTGCCTGCGTACGCACTTGCCACCCAGGCGATCAACCAACCCTTCACTGTCCCCTACCGGTGGCCACGACCAAGGGTCGGCAAGCCACCCGAAACAACGGGGTCCTCCCTTGCTGAAGCTCAGCTCTTGGGGAACTGCAACGTAGCCTGATGTCGCTGGTTTCACCTGATCGCCGCATATATCGACCACCACGCGGCTATAAGCAGCACCGAAGCTGTAACTTCAGCCATCACCGTGTATCCAACCAAGAACGCAGTCTTTGCTTGCGATTGCGGCTGTGACAGCTGCGGATGTCTTGTCCCGGGCAGCCCAGTAGCACTAGCGCTCCGCTCGGCCGGTCCCCAGACCAGTTCATCGAATCTCGGCAATGCTGTCGGCTTCGGCGGCGCTGTATGAACACGGTCATCACCATCCCAGTACCACCTGGGCACACCATCCCGAGGTGCGACCAGTGTTTTGCTGTTACACGCGGCAAATCCCCTGCCCACGAATTGCGATGGCGGCGGCGTGTACCCACACCGCGGCAAACTCTTTTTCGGTGACTCCACCACGATCCCCTTGTCTAAAGCCCGTCCATGTCCGGAAAGCAACCCCGCAACTACCGGATCGGCCTGCCGACCCAATTCTGTTCTTCGCGCGAGAGCGCTTTCGTACGCACCCGGATGTTGTCGCGGGCGGCCACAGCGCGCTTCTGCGTGACGTCGATGTTCTCGGGCAGAACGCCGTCGGTTTTCAACACAGCTGCTCGTTCGGCCAGCGCATAGGCCTGCCCCATCTCCAGGACGGTTGCCGTTTCAGCCACACCGCCCAGCCGTTCGAAAACCTTCTTCAGCACGGCCTCGACTTTGACCTGCTGCGCCAGCAGGTCTTTGGTGTGCTGCTCGATCGCCTCGGTTCTGACGTCGATCGCCCGAAAGGCCTCTACTGCAAGAGCCGTATTCTCGTCGGTCTCCAAATCTATGCCGAGTGAGGCAATGACGAACGTCGTCACGGTGCTGTTTTGCGAGAGGTCTGCGGCAAACGATGGGCCCAACGAAGGCGTAAGCAACGACCGCAGCATTTCGATCAATGCCTTCGGGAACTGCTTCAGATGTGAAGTCTCCCCCTCGAAGGTCAGCCTGGTCTTCTTACGGGAAATGACCGGGAACCCGGGTGCCCGCTCGACCGGCCCATACGCCGTCGGGACGGTGTTCTCAGCGGCATCCACCTGCTGAGCTACGTCAAGCTCCGGCTCAGATCCAGGGGCTTCTTCTTCAACTTCTGCCGCAACCGCTTCTTCCGCGTCGCTGCCCTCGGGCAACTGCGGGGCAGGCTCGGGCGCATTCCCGGGTCGAGTAGCTGTTGCCCCATTCATGGACTCTGGCACAGACGTCCCGCGAACCGTTCCCCTCTCGCGAAACGCGATGTGGCCTGCCAATATCAGCCGCACTGCAAGATACGATTCGAATCGCTATCCAATAAAAGGGGAAAAATGAGAGTCTCTCTACTTGGTGTCATGCTGGTTTTCGCGGCGGCTATGACACTAACTGGCTGTGTAGTAGTAACGGCACCTGCGGCAGCACCAACGACCGCTACTGCTACACCAACCAAAACAAAGGATCCGTACTTCGTCGCCGAAGCTGACAAGATCCTGAACCCCAAGCCTTTCCCGACGACCGGCAACGTCGTTGCTGATCTCGAAACAGCCGGCATGGTTCCCGCAGCGGATTTCGAGATGGTGTTTGATGTGGCTAAGGAATCCTTGTGCGACCCAGCCAACACCGACACGAGCCCCAACTTCGTCAACCTCGTGGAGAAGTTTGATGCAACGAAGCCGGAACTGGTCCGCGTCGCGATCGCCTATGGCTGCCCCGAACGACTCAAGCCAGCCTGGACCTACATCAACAAGACATACGTCAAATAGCACAACAGAAACAAACACCCCGCGCGCTCCTGAAGAGCCCACGGGGTGTTTTCGTTGTTGGACGACGCAACCAGCAACAGCTGCACACATTATCTAGTCTCGATTGAGGAGCTTCTCTTCCTGCTCAACAAATTCCCCCTGCGTCAGGACACCGCGTTCAAGAAGTTGTGCGAGATGATCCAGCTCGGCAGCAACAGAGCGTTCAGATGGAGCAACCGGCTGCCGGCGCCCAAAGACTGTTTGGAGGACCAGGCCCAGAATAAACACCGCTGCTCCGAAGCCAATGATGCCCCAATAAATTCCGGCTTGTTGACCGGCGGCGAAACGGCACTGATCGGAATAGCTCGTCTTGTTTCCGGCCATTGCATTTGCAATATCCGCACCTGCCGCTGACATTTGCGACGAAGCAAGTGCTCCACCACAGTTCGGGCCGACGGAGACCACATTGCCAAGCAGTATGCCCAGGGCAATTATCGCCAACCCCACCAGAAGCGGCCACAACGGAGCTGATCGGCGGGCTGGTGTTCTTGTGCCGTCGTGGTGCCTCAAACCAGCCGCACGGGCTGTTACACCGCCGTTGGACGCCGTCTTGCGGCCGTCAAATAGTTGTTGCCCGGCCGGGTTCTGGTGGATTTGATGTGTCCAGCGGACTCGTTTGAGCCCGGACAGACACCGGCCCATGACGCCAGATGCGCCGAGGTCGGGAAGATGCTCATGTCCGCACCAGTCTCGGCGATGATGACGTCGGCGACCAGACTGGAGACCCCAGGGATTGTGATTAGTGCCTCTCGGGCTGTACGAAAGGGCTCAATGGCCATCTCGATGCGCCCGGTGTAGGCAGTGATGGCGTTGGTGTGGTGATCGATTTGGTCCAGGTGCACCCGGACCCATGATCGCTTGGTGTTCTCCGAACCTGCCGGTGAGCGCTTCGACCAGCTCAGGGATCTTTGAGCGCATGCTTTTCTGCGCGTATTGCGCCAGCACTTCGGGGTCCCGTTCACCGCCAACGAGTGCCTCAAGCATCGCCCGGGAAGAGACACCGGTGAGGCTGCTCACGACGCTGGAGAGCTTGATGCCGCTGCCCTCCAGAAACTTCTCCAGACGATGGATCTCCCGCGTTCTGTCCTGCACGGCAATCGCCCGGGCCCGGGTCAGGTCCCGCAGCTCCCGGATCGGTTCTGGTGGAACGAAGGAAGCTCTCAACAAACCATGGGCGGCGAGCTGGGCCAGCCACGACGCGTCGGAGACATCGGTCTTGCGTCCCGGGATGTTCCTGGCAGCCTTGGCATTGACCAGCATGACCGGCAGAGAAGATTCCAGCAGATAGTAGAACGGCTTCCAATAGTCACTGGTCGCTTCCATCACCACCGTTGTGACCTGCTGCTCCTCGAGGAAAGAGCGTAACTGCAGGATCTGATTCGTGGTTGAGCCCCAAGTGGTGACCGTCGACGTGAACCGGCCCCGCTGGCTTCCCGGGACACGCACACACACCTTCGCGTCGCGCTTCGAAATATCCATGCCGACGGCGCGCTCATGCACAATATCCATTGCTCTGCCCCTTCTCTTGTATTTAGCGGATTGTCTACCGCGGGAAGGACAGGGCAAATTCAGGAATCTAGCACTCGTGCTCGAAGCAACAATCCACGGTTCCCGTGGGAGTCCTTCACACCACGCTTAGAAGCGAGCTCAACCTCGGCACCAAGGAAATCCGGCGTCATCCGCGATAGACACGGCCATCATGCACCCGTCACCCGCAGGAAAACAGAGCCGGAAAGCCAACCAGGCCCACATTTTCACACCCCACGGCGCGGCAGCGCCCCTAAGCCGCTTGGAAGTGGTACGCCCGGGATGGGACAACTGCCCGTCCGTCCAGTACCTCGGGATCTCGCGAAACATAGCCGTCCCGTATGTAGTCCCGAAAGTCTTGCAAAAACTGCCTGTTGCGGAGGCCACCCTCGGTACAGCACGCGTGTAACACGCGCGGACATATCAGTTAGTGCAGAGAAGCCTGGATCCGATCGTGATGTCCTTTATCCAGGACGGCACCAAACCCCAGCGGGCTATCAGTAGTCGGCGGTCAGGTGTGCCTTCATCCAGGCGTTCGGCTACGATCGGCGCGTTCTGGGTCGGAGCGACGTTCCAGATCGGCCCTGGAGGGCTGCCTTCAACTTCTTTGGCCGAGCAGTGGGACTGAAACGGTCCCGACCGGGAGTGAATATCATGTGTCAATGACGGAGAGCCTGAACGAAGATGCCAGCAGCAGGACCCTCGGAGCGGCAGAGTTCGAACTTGCTCCCCTGACCCCCGAATACAGGGAACAAGACCACGGAGACTACGTCAGATATCTTGAGGCTGCTCTGTCACGTCCTCCGAAGGAGAATCTCCTCGAGCGCCGGCCCAGGTTCAGGAAGGCCGGACGCGAAGCCCGGGCCGAGAAGCTCCGGGCCGATGAGACCATGGCTCTGAGGAGTGCAAAGAACATCGCCCTCACAGGTAGCTATGGCATAGGCAAGAGCAGCATCCTGCAGGAAGTGAAGCGGCGGCTTTCGGAGCGGGTTGTGACGCTCTCACTCTCGACGCTGGGAAACCAAGCGACTGTTCCCAAAGAGGGCCTCCCCGAGGAAGGACCGGGGAAGGTCGTAACCAACGACATCCAGAAGGAGATCGTCAAGCAGCTCCTCTACCGGGAGGTACCGTCCAAAGTCCCGGGTTCCCGTTATCGTCGCATCGAACCTTTCAGACATCCCAGAGCAATGGGGGGCGCGCTCCTTATCGCCATCGTCCTTACAATCGTGGGATTTCTGACGGGCGCTACCGACCGGATGAGCAAACTGGTCGGGGACGGCTGGGCAGTGGCCGGGCTCCACGTCATCCTGGCTGTTGTGTTTTTTGGCCTCTCATATTGGGCATTGACCTTGCTGCACAACCGCGTCTGGATCAAGGAGGTCAAAGGCGGGCCCGCATCAATTGCGCTGTCGGACACCAACAACAGCTATTTCGACGAGTACCTTGACGAGATTGTCTATTTTTTCGAAGTAACGCGGTGTGATGTAGCAATTTTCGAAGATCTGGACCGGTTCGAGGATCCACACATCTTTGAAACGCTCCGCGAGCTCAACACCATCCTGAACAACTCCAAGCAGCTATCGGGCATCAGATTCGTCTACGCCCTCAGAGACAGCATCTTCGATCAGGGCTTCAAAGACACCGACGACAACGCCGTCGACGAAGGTGCCAGAAGGAATCTGGCACTGACGAATCGCACGAAGTTCTTCGACCTGGTTATCCCGGTCGTCCCCTTCATCACTCACCGCAGTTCACGGGATCTGATGAGCCAGATTCTCAACGAGTCCGACAATGTTTCGTCGAGACTCGTCAATCTGGCAGCTAAACACATCGTTGATATGCGCTTGATGAGGAACATCCACAACGAATTCACGGTCTTCAAACGCAAGCTTCTGGACGTAGAGGGCGGCATCCAGGAACTTACCGAAGATGGCCTTTTCGCCATGATGCTCTACAAAAACCGGAACCTGTCCGACTTCGAGAAAATCAAAGACGGCGGAAGCGTTCTCGATGATCTCTACAAAGCTCACGGAGCCATCATCACCCAAGGAATCCAGAACCTGGACCTGAAGATAAGAAAGATAAAGACCAGGCAGGCAACTCACAACGCGCTAGATTCCCGCAGTGACGCGCTCGGAACCATGTTGGAAAGCTATGTCCAGGGGTTCGCCAATGCATCCACGGCTTATAGAGGGGTGAGTTCCTATGGGTTTCCGGGCCTCCCCTCCACCCCAACGTTGCTGCATGAACCTGCTTTCTGGGAGAAATTCCTCGCCGATGATGCCCCTGGGCTCACCGTCAACATGCACAATGGACGTTCATTGGTCCTCACATGGCCCGCCCTGCGCGGGGTATTTAACGCCTTCGACCAGCAGCCCTCGCTCAAGGACTGGCAGGACATTGACGAAGCCGCGATGCAGGTTGAGCAGGCACGTCTCGAGAAAGAAAAACGGCTGCTGAGGGAATCGGACATGGAACGTCTCATCTCCTCCCCGCAATACAGCCTGGACGGAGAACCCTCGAGATCCTTCGACAATATTGCTCAAGAGAAGCTCTCGCCCTTGGCCTACGATCTGGTGAAAGCCGGCTACATCGACCAAAACTTCACCCTCTACATCTCCAAGTACTATGACGTCCACGTGAGCGCCACAGCCCGGAACTTCATTCTCCACACGGTGCAAACCCACAGCACCAGGCCCTTCTATCAGTTCCAGAAACCAACAGATATCGAATCGGTATTGGCAGAAGAGGGCCGACGATCCCTCTACGAAGGAGAGTGGATGTACAACGTCCAGATCTTCGATCACCTGCTTACTGACCACGACGTCCGGATTAGACCAGCCATCAGGAAGTTGGCTGGTTCCAACAATGAATTTCTCCAGCAATACATCGATAACGGAAGCAAGACGTTCGAGCTCTTCCGACAACTCAGTGCCCACTGGGCGGACATTTTTGCACTCGTTGCAGCATCTCCCGGCATCTCCGAGGAGATGAAGCCATCTCTATTCAACGCTGCCCTCTACGGGGTATCTCCGGATACCAAGTACAACGCCGGAGATCGTATCAATGCATTCATTCACGCTTGCTACGACGAACTCAGCGCGCTCAGAAACCTCGCGGACCCGCGTACGGCCCAAGCGCTTGGAGAAACGATGGCAGGCTTCGCCATCAAGCTTCCCTCCTTGAAGGACCTCAGCCCTCTGATGCGAGAACAAATCATAGCCAGGAACCTCTACGAGCTAACTGAAGCGAACATCAGGGAGGCGTTGCCGGAGGGAACGAACCTGGCACTGGACAGGATCGAAACCACGAGCCCTGCAGTGTTCGTCTACCTCCTTGAGAACCTCCGGCAGTATCTGGACATCATCGAGGCCGGGGAAGACTCCTCGATCCTGGATCCCGGAAGTTTCATCCGGCTACTGGAGATGGCCGCCAGCGAGGACGAAGATGCCCCGCTTGGGCAGCTCGTGAAGGCAGCGGCTCCGGAGTGTCGTGTGGAAACGTTGGCAGAGGTCGAAAATCAGATGATCTGGCCGGCCCTTGCACTGGATTTGAGGTTTCCAGCCACCTACCGAAACATTCGCTCGTACATAGCGGCGCACGAGGGAATCGACTCCGCGCTTGCGGTACTGCTGGAGGCACAGCCCGAAATCCTTTGGGTTGATGACGAGGGCGTTGAGATGGAATATGTTGATGCGGAGGTTCTTGCAATGGCGGTCGACGTGCTCAACCGACGTGACCTTTCCCCCGGAGCAAGGGTGAAGGTAGTCCAGAGTCTCCAGTTGGAGGAGCCTTCCCGGATCCCGGCGGTAAGCCTGCAACCTGAAGAAGGCGAACTGTTCAGCCTGCTTCTGGAGAAGGACATCATTGAGGATGAAGCGGCGTCTTACGAGCGGATCGAGGGCTTGTCGTGGCAGACCAAGGAAGGATACATCCGCAAATCAAAGAATTTCGCGGATTATCTACCCTCGCTGGTGATCCCCAACGATGATTTGATATTGATGATGCAGAGCCGCAGGGTGCCGGCAGAGGTCAAAGCTGCGATTGTCGGCCAACTGCCGGACACTGGCTTCTTGGCCAGCGCCTCTGCTCTGAGCACGATTGCAGAGTACGCGCTCGACTCCCAGGTTGAGTTGCCGGCCGCTTCCCTGCAACGGCTGGCAGATGGGCGGGTCCAGCCCATGTTGGTCGTCAAACTCATGGCGCCCGTGATGGAGGATCTCTCGAAGCTGGAAATTACAGGCATCCTGAAAGGATTGCGTGGAGACCATGCAAAGCTTGCGACGCCCGGCGGGTGGGTGAGGCTGCCGGATACGGACGAATATCTGGCGCTTTTCCAGAAGCTTTTTGAGTTCGATCTGGTCAGCACCTGGCCTCAAATCGAGGAGACCAACCTGCGCAGGGTGAATATGCGGAAACCAGCCAGACCTTAGCTTCTCTGGCTATGCATGCGGGGGACCACGTCAACGCGTGTTGGGGCACGTAGGATCACCCAGTATGAATAGAAAATTCCCGCGCGACAGGTATGCAGGCCCCGGCGGCGGCCTTAATAGCGGTCCAGGTGGTGGCCTCTACGCCTCTAACGGCGGCGGGATGGACCCCTTTAACGGCGGCGGGCTCGACCCGTTCAACGGCGGCGGGATGGACCCGTTCAACGGCGGCGGGCTCGACCCCTTCAACGGCGGCGGGCTCGACCCCTTCAACGGCGGCGGGCTCGACCCGTTCAACGGCGGCGGGCTCGACCCCTTCAACCGTGGAGGACTGGATGCATCACCTGGCGGAGGACTCTACGATGGTCCCTGCGCAGAGCCGTACAAGTCCTGCACCCCGCCGATGCACATTTACATTCCGGAGCTCAGAGCACGTGGCTTTCATAGGGAGGCAGATATTCTAGCCAAAGCTCACGGCTTGGAAGCCTGAGCAGCCGGGATCACTTCATCTGGCTGAGTCGGGCTGACGCTGCCCCGGCATGGAAAGGGCCACCGGACGAGAGTCCAGTGGCCCTTCCTGCTCTTTGCCGCAATCCAGAGTTAACGGGATTGAGTGCGTGCTTTAGTTTTTGCCTGTGCAAAGGGGCCGGATTGCTGGCCTTGGTCTTTCCGGCTTTGGCGCCCTTACCGGCCGCCTCTTGGGCAATGGGGTACTTCTGGATCTTCTCGGCCTGCACACGGGCACGGATGGCCTGCTCGGGCGCGCCCTGGCTGCGCATCGTGGAGGCCAGCGCCTCCCGGTGCGCTGCCGTGCCGTTCGTCGCCGTTCACCGTGGGCCTACGTGCCGGTACTCTTACGGGCGGCCAGAGCCTGCTGATGCCGGTATAGGGTCGCCCGGCTCCAGCCCACCAGGCGCGCCGCGTCCTCGGCCGTGCGTCCCTTGGCCCTCGCATCCTGGACGACGGCGAGTTTGTCTGCAATAACAATCGGATCGGAGGCTGGTCGGCCGAAGCGCGTGCCGCTCTGTTTCGCCGCCAGGATGCCGGCGTTGACGCGCTCAACGATCAGCTCGCGTTCGTATTCGGCAAGGGTCGCCAGCATGTTCAGCATCAACCGGCCGGTCGAAGTGGCCGGATCGATTCCATCAGAAATGGACCGGACGTGGATCCCGCGTTCCCTTAGCAGGTTCACCGTGTTGAGGACATCAATCAGCGACCGGCCCAACCGGTCCACCCGCCACACCACGACGGTATCGCCTTCCTCTGCGTAGGCGAGGAGTTTCTTCATCCCGGGCCGTTCGGCGGCGGTCTTACTCCCGGAGGTGACATCGGCGAAGACATCACGCTTCTGGACTCCTGCAGCGACCAATGCGTCGAGCTGCAGCTGAGCATCCTGACTCCAAGTGCTGACGCGCGTATATCCAAGATGCCTCACCCGGCCATTGCGCCTCAGAAAGTCTGTGAAAGCACTTGGCTAAGACGGTTTTCATCGAGACGACTTTCCAAGACATTGAAAGGGGTGAAGCGGCGGGGCTGTCCCCTGAAAATTCCGATGCCAGGCGAGTGTCTCGGAAATCTTTAGTTTTTTGAGACGCCCCTCCGGAGATCATGCCCGAATTCTTGGCCGAACCCATGTGACTTCTGGATAGGAAAGCTAACAGCGGTGCATGAAACGCCCGCACCTCCCTGGTCACAGAACGTCAGTCCCTGAGCGAGGTGCGGCTACTAATCTTCGAAAGCCCATCAAGGTAGTGAGGGCTTGAACAATGCATTCCGCGTAGACCGCACCTTGCGATGCTCCATGGCGTGCACAATCAGCGTCGTTTTGGGTGGCAGACTCTAGGTTGAGCGCGCGGCATCCGGGCGGCACGCTACGTCTCCTTGGAGGATATGCGTGAGCGACCAAGCTTTTGGCTTTGACGAATTCGGCATGGACGGTGAAGATTTCGACGATCACGACGTGGATGGTGAAAACGACGACGGTTTCCACCTAGCTGACCGACTTGGTCTGATCGAACAGCACGACGAGGCCGATGAGCTGATACTGGTACGTGTCCCCCGAGACAAGAACAAGAGCAGTTTCGAAGCGCTGCGGTTCGACCGCGCCGAGAAACTACTGCGGTTCGCGCCAAAGGTAACTCACTACGGTCGCCTTGAAAATCAATTCGACCGGATCACAGAATTGCAGATCGAAAGCCCAGGGTGGGATCCCGATAATCATTCGGCGGAACACGGCCAGTACGACCTTCTTTACGTCCGCGGCCTACCTAGGGGTTTCGGTTCAATGTACGAGTACGGACTAAGTGTGCGGCGTGACTATCAGGATCTAATACGTGGGGTCGAGAAACGCACGCAGTGCAAAACAGTGCGCTTCGTGACGTCGGGCGCCGAAGGTATCGACAAAGCAGGCACTACCTTCCGGATCTCCTTGCAGCGTTTCGACGACTACCGCGCTGCCGTCGACCGGAGTCGAGAGCGAGGCCGCACCGCCGTCCGACGGGTGATCGATGCCGACTCTCATAACGCCATTGCTGATCTATTCGGGCTAGAACTCGTAAAGCCAAAGTTCGCCAGGAATCCGGTCATTCGCGCGCTTACGGAGGAGGTGTCTAACGGCCATGTGACCGACGCTGCCGATCGCTCCATATTGGCCGATGAAATAACGACCGCTGCTCCCGTCATCGCCCAAGAGGCACCCGAACGGCTCGTCCGGCTTCGCGAAGACATTGAGTTAGTCTCACTCGAAGCCCTAATCGAGCAGTTTGAGAAGGATCTTGACGGGCCCTTCTCGCGCGATGAAGATCATTGGCAGAAGTTCTTTCAGGCCAACCATTTCGCGCTGCAGCTGGTGTTCTCAGCCCCCGTAGTCGTGGAACTTCAGCACGCCACCGTTCAGGCCGGGGATATTCAGGGACGAGGGGCACGTATCACTGATTTCCTTTGCGCGAACACGATTACACGTACCGTCCTTATCGTCGAGATCAAGACACCAGGCACTCCACTCATGAGCACCGCACCGTACCGGGGCAAGGGAAACGCCGGTGTCTATCCACCCCATATGGAGCTCAGCGGACCAATTACTCAGGTGCAATCGCAGATGGCTTCCGTCCCCAAGAGCCTCGCGCCCCGGCTCACCCCCGATCTCAACCTAGACGCGTGGAATGACCCACGCGGCGCTGTGATCACTGGACGCGTATCCAGTCTCAACCCGGAGCAGCGGGAGTCCTTCCTTCGATATCGAGCTGGTCTTTCGACCGTGACTGTGCTCGGCTACGACGAAGTCCTCGAACGACTCAAGGCCTTGCACTCGACGCTCAGTACCCCTATTAATGCACAAGAGGATCCTGCGGAAGCTGAGAGATCGTAATGTTCACGCTTGATGCCTACGAGTTTCCCAGTTCTGAAGGTTTGAACGAGCCCCTTACTGAAATCCAACTGCGGTGTACCCCGCCGGATGTCAGAAACGATGCCCACACTTTTAGACCAACTTTGATACCGGCATTGAGTTCTGATCTAGCTTCGTGGGCGTGCTCCTGGGGCAGCCCCCCGCCAGCGTTCGGGTTTCGGTCAAGTCAGTAACGGTCGTATCGTCGACCAACCATTGCCCCGAAGTCTCATCAAAGGATCCTTTGTAAAGAAAGTCCCGATCCCTCGCGCTTTCGTCATGTTCCCGCAGTGACTTGCAGGAATGAACAGCCAAGGTGAATCAACGACGAGGTTTGACATGGACTTGGAATTTTTCGAACCTGCCGAAGCTGCGGCAATCATGCGCTGCAGTGAAGGATGGCTGCGCGATGGCGCGGCTGCCGGACGCTTCCCACACGCGTGCTGGGGCAAGGGCAAGATTGTGTTCACGTCGGAGCACATTGCGGAGATCGCGAGACTTAGTGAGATATTGCCCGATGCCCGCCCATCTTCTACGGCAGCCGGCGGTAGCAACTCCAGCACGCGACTCATTGGGACGAGAGCCCGCAACCGCTTGGCTTCCTAATGGAACACGAAAAGCTCAACGCATAAACGCCGACACCGAACGCTCCGTCGCATCTGCCCCAGCCTGCAGAGCCTCCGGCATCAGGTGCCCATACACACCCTCTGTAGTCCTGGTCGACGCGTGCCCCAACCGGCGAGAAATCGTGAAGATGGGGACACCGTCCTGAATCAGCCATGAAGCATGTGTATGCCTAAGGTCATGAATACGGGGGTTCTTCCGCAGTCCGCGATCCTGAGCGGCCTTAACCGCCGGCACCCAATAGTGGTGCCAGAACAATTTGTGGACGATCCGCTCCCCCTTTGGCGTCGTAAACAGCAGATCGCTGCTCTGACGCCCAGCCACCAGAGGAATCAGCAGGTCAACCAGCGCGGGGTTCAAACCAATGGTTCTCTTACCAGCACCCGTCTTCGTCGGCCCAATGTAGAACTGGTTCTGCCCGTCCCGCTTCCATGCCTTGTTGATCCGAGCCGTGGCGGGCCTACCCAGCAAATCGACGTCCGCGACGGTTAGCGCCGTGGCTTCGCCAAAACGTGTCCCCGTCATGACCAGGAAGTTAGTGAAGTCCTTGTACCGCTCCCCCATGCCGTCCATAATCAGGCCGAACTCCGCATGAGTGAGGAACATCATTTCGTCCTCAGCCTTCTCGACGCTCGGCAACTGTACGCCTCGGCAGGGATTCCGCGTGATGTATCCGAGCATCTCCGCTGTGTTCATCGACGCAGAGATCAGCCCATGGACGTTCTTGATCGTCTTGGGTGACCGACCTTTGTCCATCATCGACTTCATCCAGTAGGCGATCATCCGGTAATCCAGCTTGTCTACAGGCACGTGCCCGATAACCCTTTTCACGTGGAGGTCGAGCATGGTCTGATAGGTCTTCACGGTCCCGCTCGAGGGCCGGACCAGCAGGTCGATGTGTTCCTGGATCACTTCGCCGACAGTCGGAATTTTTGCCCTGTTGTCCAGCAGTGCTTGCTGCGCGATTTCGAAAGACTGTCCGTTCGCATCGAGCAACCGTTTCAGAGTTTCAGCCTCATGCGCGGAGTCGACAGTGATGCCCTGTTGCTTCCGGATCTTGGGGTCGCGCCAGACCACCATGAAGGACGAAGAGCCGTCCTTTTTGACGCGTTTCCGGATACTAGCCACATAAAAATGCTAGATCCGTGTCAACAGATTTGGGGGTTTTGTCAACAGTCAGGGGCCATATAGGCCCCTGACCTGCGACAACACGGTGCCCGAGGTGGGACTCGAACCCACACACCTTTCGATACCGCATTTTGAGTGCGGCGCGTCTGCCAATTCCGCCACTCGGGCGCGGATTACCGGGAAGTTAATTCTCGCTGACTGCTCTCTTGTCTGTGAGCAACGCGATCCTTTCCCAGCACGCGAAATTACTATACATGCAGATAGGCTGTTTTTCAGAACTGGGCGCGCGAGTGCAACAAAATCATGTGCCGCAGCGGTCCACACTAAGATGGACATGAACCCGCCGAACCTTTTCAAGGAGATCCCGTGACCGAACAGACGGAGTCCACACCCGCAGCCCAACCGGCCCGACGCGTCGTCGTAGCCGAGGATGAGACCCTCATCCGCTTGGACATTATCGAGATCCTGAAGGGCGAAGGGTACGACGTCGTCGGCGAGGCAGACAACGGCGAGAAGGCCGTGCAGCTTGCAGAAGAGCTCAAGCCGGACCTGGTCCTCATGGACGTCAAGATGCCCGTCATGGATGGCATCTCAGCGGCTGAGAAGATTGTTAAAGCACGCATTGCGCCCGTTGTCCTGCTGACCGCTTTCAGCCAGAAGGAACTTGTGGAGCGTGCCCGCGACGCCGGCGCCATGGCTTACGTCGTCAAGCCGTTCACGCCTGCCGACCTCATCCCGGCCATCGAGATCGCCCTGTCCCGCCATGAGGAGATCAAGGCGCTCGAAAACGAGGTCTCTGACCTTCAGGAGCAGTTCGCCACCCGCAAGCTCGTGGAGCGCGCCAAGAGCCTCCTGACCACCAAGATGGGCCTTACCGAGCCGGAGGCGTTCCGTTGGATCCAGAAGACGTCCATGGACCGTCGCCTGAGCATGCGTGAGGTTGCTGAAACGATCATCAACCAGGTCAACTAGCACCAAGCAGTCAACGACGGCGGCCGGTCACCTCAGCGAATGGTGACCGGCCGCCGTCGTGCCCCAGGGCAGAAGCCCGCCCAAGGGACAAAACAACACAAAACAAAGTGGGCCCCGCCAACCGGCGGAGCCCACAACGCTCAAACGTCAACCAGGGATTTAGCCCCGGGTCTTGCTCTTCTTTTCGGGCCAAGGGCCCACCGGCTCCTTGCGGGACGCGTCGATCTGGGACGTGTCCGCGAGATCGCCCACCTTGTGGACCTTCAACGAGTTCGTGGAACCGGCCTGTCCGGGAGGGGAACCGGCAGCGATGACCACCAGGTCACCTTCGTCCACAATCTTCATGTCAAGGAGGCTGCGGTCCACTTGGGCGGTCATTTCGTCAGTGTGGCCCACGGTGGGGACCAGAACCGGCTGGATGCCCCAGGTGAGGGCGAGCTGGTTCCAGACGTGCTCAACCGGCGTGAAAGCGAAGACCGGCTTGACAGGGCGCAGACGCGAAAGGCGACGTGCAGAGTCACCGGACTGAGTGAACGTACAGATGTACTTTGCGTCCAGCTGGTCGGCGATTTCGACGGCGGCACGGGTGATGGCGCCACCGCGGGTCTTGGGCTTGGTGCCCAGCGGGGGGACGCGCTCGAGGCCATGTTCTTCGGTGGACTCGATGATACGGGCCATGACTTTGACGGTTTCGATGGGGTACTGTCCCACCGAAGTTTCGCCGGACAGCATGACTGCGTCGGCGCCGTCGAGAACTGCGTTTGCGCAGTCCGAAGCTTCGGCACGCGTCGGACGCGGGTTGTCGATCATGGATTCCAGGACCTGCGTTGCCACGATGACGGGCTTGGCCCAGCGGCGGGCCAGCTCGATTGCACGCTTCTGGACGATCGGCACCTCTTCGAGCGGGAGCTCAACGCCGAGGTCGCCACGGGCAACCATGATCGCGTCGAACGCGTCGATGATTTCGTGGAGCTGGTCCACAGCCTGCGGCTTTTCGATTTTGGCAATCACCGGAACGCGGCGGCCTTCTTCGTCCATGATCTCGTGGACGCGCTTGATGTCTGAGGCATCCCGGACGAAGGACAGGGCAACCAGGTCCACGCCGCGCTTGAGGGCCCAACGGAGATCGTCCTCGTCCTTTTCGCTCAGAGCGGGAACGTTGACGGCAACACCAGGCAGGTTGATGCCCTTGTTGTTGGAAACCTTGCCGCCGACGGTAACGGTGGCCACAACCTTGACGTCGTCAACCTCGATGGCGCGGAGTGCAACCTTGCCGTCGTCGATCAGCAGGGCGTCACCCACATTGACGTCTTCGGTGAGGCTCTTCAGGGTGGTGGAGCAGATGTCCTTGGTGCCGGGGACGTCTTCGGTGGTGATGGTGAAGGTGTCGCCAACAGCCAGTTCGTGCGGGCCGTCGATGAAGCGGCCAAGGCGGATCTTGGGACCCTGAAGGTCAGCCATGATGGCCACGGGCTTGTGCAGCTGCGCCGCAGCCTTGCGGACATTCTCGTACGTGTTGTCGTGCACGGAGTAGTCGCCGTGGCTCATGTTCATACGGGCAACGTCAACGCCGGCTTCCAGCACCGCGAGAGTGTTGTCATAGCTGGAGATTGCCGGACCGAAAGTTGCCACAATTTTCGCGCGTCTCATATACCTACCCTAAGTAGTGTGCTGCTGATTGAGTTAAAGATCATTCCTACCGGCGCTATAAGACCGCGATTGCCCGGTCAGTGGGGGCGACCGGTGCCGGAAGGATTGTGCTTCCCATGAGGAACTTGTCCACTGCCGCCGCGCATGCACGGCCTTCGGCGATGGCCCACACAATCAGGGACTGGCCACGTCCGGCATCACCGGCAACAAACACACCGTCGGTGTTCGTCATGTAGTAGCCGTCGCGGGCTACGTTGCCCCGACCGTCGAATTCTGCACTGACCTGCTCGGTAATACCGGACGGTTCAGCACCGGTGAAGCCAAGGCTCAGGAAGACGAGGTCAGCGGGAATGATCCGCTCGGTGCCGGCCTTCGGAAGGCGTTTGCCATCCACGAACTCCGTCTCGGCAACCTTGACCCCGGTGAGCTTGCCGTTCTCGCCAACAAACTCCACGGTTGAGGCGAGGTAAGTACGCTCGCCGCCCTCTTCGTGGGCGCTGGCGACCTCGAAGAGTGTGGGGAACGTCGGCCACGGCTGGTGCCCTGCACGCTCAAGGGGCGGCTGCTTGCCGATCGCGAGTGTCGTGACGGACGCGGCCTGGTGACGGTGTGCTGTACCGATGCAGTCTGCACCGGTATCGCCACCGCCAAGGATGACCACGTGCTTGCCACGGGCGTCGATGTGATTTTCCGGGTTCTCCCCCGCCACTACGCGGTTGGAAGGAACCAGGTAATCCATGGCGAAGTGGACACCCTCAAGGTCGCGGCCAGGAATGGGCAGGTCGCGCGGGACGGTTGCCCCGGTAGCGATCACCACGGCATCGTAACGCCGGCGCAGCTGTTCCCAGGTCACGTCGGTGCCGACTGCGACGCCGGTGCGGAAGCGGGTGCCTTCGGCCTTCATCTGCTCCAGGCGGCGGTCAACCTGTTCCTTCTCCATCTTGAAGTCGGGGATGCCGTAGCGGAGCAGGCCGCCGATCTTGTCGTCCCGTTCGTAAACGGCAACGGTGTGACCCACGCGGGTCAGCTGCTGTGCAACTGCGAGGCCGGCAGGACCGGAGCCCACCACGGCAACCGTCTTGCCAGTGAGGCGCGTCGGCGGAAGGGGGTGGACCCAGTCGTTGTCGAAGGCTTCATCAATGATGGAAACCTCAACCTGCTTGATGGTCACGGCAGGCTGGTTGATGCCCAGCACGCAGGACGCTTCGCAGGGTGCCGGGCACAAACGCCCGGTGAACTCCGGGAAGTTGTTCGTGGCGTGGAGGCGTTCAATCGCTTCCTCACCCTTGTCCCGCCACACGAGGTCGTTCCACTCAGGAATGAGGTTGCCCAGCGGGCATCCCTGATGGCAGAACGGTACGCCGCAGTCCATGCAGCGGCCGGCCTGGCTCTTCAGGACGCCCTTTTCCTGCGCTTCGTACACTTCCTTCCAGTCCATGATGCGGACCGGAACGGGACGGCGTGGCTGCGTCTCGCGCTGCCGGACTTTCAGAAATCCGCGTGGATCAGCCACCGGTTACCTCCAGGATTCGAGACCATACTTCTTCGCCGTCAGGGTCAAGGCCCTCTTCGATGGCGTCGAGACGGGTTTGCAGGACTGCAGCGTAGTCGCGCGGCAGTACTTTGGTGATGCGGGCGGCGGTGTCGTCGAAGTTCTCGAGCAGACGGCCGGCCAGGACGGAATCGGTTTCCTCAACGTGCTTGGTGAGCAGGCCGTGGACGATATCGCGGTCCTCTGCGTCCAATTCAAGGAGCTGGAGTTCGCCGGAATCCAGCGCATCCTTATTGACGCGCTCATGCTGCAGGTCCAGCACATAGGCAGTACCACCGGACATGCCGGCACCGAAGTTGCGGCCGGTACGGCCGATGATCAGCGTTTGGCCACCGGTCATGTACTCGCACCCGTGATCGCCAATACCTTCGACGACGGCGGTTGCGCCTGAGTTACGTACCAGGAAGCGTTCGCCGACCTGTCCGCGCAGGAACATTTCGCCGCTCGTTGCGCCATAGCCGATGACGTTGCCGGCAATGACGTTGCGTTCTGCCTGGAACACATTGGTGCGGTCCGGGCGGACGATGATGCGCCCACCGGAGAGGCCCTTGCCCACGTAGTCATTGGAGTCGCCGTACATGCGCAGCGTGATGCCGGCAGGCAGGAAAGCGCCAAGCGACTGGCCAGCGGTGCCATTGAGCGTGATGTCGATGGTGTCCGTCGCCAGCACATCGGTACCGAACGTCTTGGTCACCACGTGGCCGAGCATCGTCCCCACGGAGCGGTCCGTGTTGATGACGTCCAGGGTGATCTTGACGGGCATGCGGTCGCTGAGCGCTTCGGCAGCCATAGTGATGAGCCGCTGGTCGAAGTGCTTGTCCAACTCGTGGTTCTGGGTGGTCATGTTGCGCAGCGGCACGTCGTCGTCAAACTCAAGACCGTGCAGGATCGGGTCCAGGTCCAGGCCTTCAGCCTTCCAGTGATCGATCGCTTCACGAGTGTCCAGTACCTCAGCGTGGCCGATCGCCTCTTCGAGGCTGCGGAAACCAAGCTCGGCCAGGATTTCGCGGACTTCTTCTGCGAGGAACTCGAAGAAGTTGACCACGAACTCCGGCTTGCCATTGAACCGTGACCGCAGTTCCGGGTTCTGGGTGGCAACACCAACGGGACAGGTGTCCAGGTGGCAGACGCGCATCATGATGCAGCCCGAGACCACCAGCGGAGCCGTTGCGAAACCAAACTCTTCGCCACCCAGCAGGGCGGCAATGACGACGTCACGGCCGGTCTTGAGCTGGCCGTCAACCTGGACAACAACACGATCGCGGAGTCCGTTGAGCATGAGGGTCTGCTGGGTCTCGGCCAGGCCAAGTTCCCACGGCACACCGGCATGCTTCAGCGAGTTCAGCGGCGAGGCGCCGGTACCGCCGTCGTGACCTGAAACGAGCACGACGTCGGCCTTCGCCTTGGTCACGCCGGAGGCCACAGTTCCGATCCCGACTTCCGAAACCAGCTTGACGTGTACACGGGCCGAAGGGTTGGCGCGCTTGGCATCGTAGATGAGCTGCGCGAGGTCTTCGATCGAGTAGATGTCGTGGTGCGGGGGCGGGGAAATGAGTCCGACGCCAGGCGTGGAGTGGCGGGTCCGGGCTACCCAGGGGTAGACCTTCTGGGCCATCAACTGGCCGCCCTCGCCGGGCTTGGCGCCCTGGGCCATCTTGATTTGGATGTCGTCCGCGTTGGTCAGGTACAAGCTGGTGACACCGAAGCGGCCCGAAGCGATCTGCTTGATGGCAGAGCGGCGCTCTGGATCCAGCAGGCGGTCAACGTCCTCGCCACCTTCACCCGTATTGGACTTGGCGCCCAAACGGTTCATGGCGATAGCGAGTGTCTCGTGGGCTTCCTTGGAGATGGAGCCGTAGCTCATGGCGCCAGTGGAGAAACGCTTGACGATGCTGGAGACGGGCTCCACTTCCTCAAGCGGCACGGCCGGACGGACGTCACTCTTGAACTTGAGCAAGCCGCGAAGGGTCATCAAGTTCTCGGACTGATCGTCAACGCCCTTGGTGTAGGCCTTGAAGATGTCGTAACGACGCTCACGGGTGGCGTGCTGCAGGCGGAAGACAGTCTCCGGGTTGAAGAGGTGTGGTTCACCGTCACGGCGCCACTGGTACTCGCCGCCACCCAGGAGCGGACGGTGCGGGTGCTCGATGCCGCCCTCGGGGTATGCCATCTGGTGCCGTGCGGAAACTTCCGCCGCAATAACGTCCAGGCCCACGCCACCCAATTGGGAGTGCGTACCTGAGAAGAACTCGTCCACAAGTTCCTGCGACAGGCCCAGTGCCTCAAAGGTCTGGGCGCCGGTGTAGGAAGCAACCGTGGAGATGCCCATCTTGGACATGATCTTCAGGACACCCTTGCCGAGTCCCTTGATGAGGTTGTAAACGCCGTCTTCCGGAGTTACGCCCTCGACGTCGCCGTTGGAGATCAGCTGTTCAACGGATTCCATGGCGAGGTACGGGTTGACGGCCGATGCGCCGTAGCCAATCAGCACGGCGACGTGGTGCGTCTCGCGGACGTCGCCGGCCTCAACCACGAGTGCCGTCTTGGTGCGGTTGGCACTGCGGAGCAGATGGTGGTGGACAGCGCTGACCAGCAGCAGCGACGGGATAGGTGCCCATTGCGCGTTCGAGTCGCGGTCGGACAGCACAACGTACTGCACGCCGCGGTTGATCGCGCCGGAAACCTGCTCGCAGATCTCTGTCAGGCGGGCACGCAGAGCTGCTTCCCCACCCTCAGGGCGGTAGAGGCCTCGTACCTTCATGGCGATGCGGTCGCCGTCGGCGTTCTCGATGTTCGAGATCTTGGCGAGTTGATCGTTGTTGATCACGGGGAACGGCAGGGAGATCTGCGGCTGGCGGACCTGCTTACCATCCAAAAGATTGCCGTTGGGGCCGATGGCGCACTTCAGTGACGTCACCAGTTCTTCGCGGATGGCGTCCAGCGGCGGGTTGGTGACCTGGGCGAAGGACTGCACGAAGTAGTCGAACAGCAAGCGCGGGCGCTTGGACAGCACGGCGACCGGTGTATCCGAGCCCATGGCGCCCAGGGGCTCGGCCCCCGTACGGGCCATGGGGCCGAGCAGGATCTTCAGTTCTTCCGTGGTGTAACCGAAGGTCCGCTGGCGGATGTTCACCGATGCAGCGGTGTGGCGGACGTGCTCGCGCTCGGGGAGCTCGTTGATGTCGATCAGGTTGTCCTTGAGCCACTCGGCCCACGGGTTGGCTGCAGCGACCTCGGCCTTGACCTCGGCGTCGTCGATGATGCGGCCGGCCTCGGTGTCCACCAGGAACATCTTGCCCGGAGCTACGCGACCCTTCTTGACCACGTTGGACGGCTCAACCTCGATGACGCCCACTTCCGAGGCGAAAACGATCAGGCCGTCTTCAGTGATCCAGTAACGTCCGGGGCGCAGGCCATTACGGTCAAGCGTTGCACCGACGAGGTTGCCGTCAGTGAAGGAGACAGCGGCGGGACCGTCCCACGGCTCCATGAGCAGCGAGTGGTACTCGTAGAAGGCCCGGCGTGCCGGATCCATGGTGGCGTGGTTCTCCCACGCTTCGGGGATCATCATCATGATCGAGTGCGTGATCGGGCGGCCGGAGAGCCAAAGGAGCTCAGCTACTTCGTCGAACGAAGCTGAGTCCGAGGCACCCGGGGTGCAGATCGGGTACAGCTCTTCAGGCGTGTCACCCAAGAGCGGGCTGGCCAGCTGCGACTGGCGTGCGCGCATCCAGTTGCGGTTTCCCTTGACCGTGTTGATTTCACCGTTGTGGGCGATGGTGCGGAACGGCTGTGCCAAGGGCCACGACGGGAACGTATTCGTGGAAAAGCGTGAGTGGACAATGGCAAGCTTGGTCTTGAAGCGCTTGTCCGAAAGGTCCGGGTAGAACGGCTCCAACTGGGCCGTCGTCAGCATGCCCTTGTAGACAATGGTGCGCGAGGACAACGACGGGAAGTACACGCCGTACTTGTTCTGGGCGCGCTTGCGGATTCGCCAGGCGCGGGAGTCGAGTTCGTTGCGCTCAAGCTGCTCACCGGTGGCGGATGCAAAGAAGGGCTGCGAGAAGTACGGCATACATGCCCGTGCCATGGCGCCCACGAGGTCTGCGACCACGGGAACTTCACGCCAGCCAAGGACCGTGAGGCCCTCATCCGCTGCCAGGGCTTCGATACCGGCTTTGGCAGTGGCTGCTTCGCGCGATTCAGCAGGAAGGAAAGCGGTGCCCACCACGTACTGGCCGGGAGCGGGCAGTTCGAATTCTGTGACGGCCCTGAAGAACTCGTCCGGAACCTGCATGAGCAGGCCCGCGCCGTCGCCAGTACCTTCATCGGCGCCCACGGCGCCGCGGTGTTCGAGATTGCGGAGGGCAGTCAGAGCCGCTTCCACGATGTCGTATCCCGGTTCCCCGCGGAGCGTGGCAATGATTGCCAGGCCGCAGGCGTCCTTCTCCTTATCCGGGTTGTAAAGACCCCGGGCCTCCGGAAGCGCGGCAAAGCGCTTGAACGGAGACATGGCACCCTGCGGTTCGATATTTTCGGACCAACCGGGGTTATGAAGATGGGTCATGGGAGACGTCCTTCCTCGTGATCGTGCGTATGGAAGGGACAACGTTGGCCCCACCTTGCATGCCCTTGTGATGGGCACAACAAAGCGCTAGTTATTGGAATTGTAGGCCAGCCAATCATGCGCAACTAACAGTTACGCAGACCACTGGCCCCGGCTTGACCAGTGAACATCGGTATGCTGCGATCCGGTTTCCGGGGTGCCACGACGCTGTGGACTGGGCCCGACGAGCGGTGACTCTGTTGCCCCTTTGCCGGAAGCGACTACTTGGTGTCGTCAACTTCCAGCGAGGATCCGGGGGCCTTCCTCGCGGCAGTCGCAGCAGATTCCGATTCCGCTTTGGACGTGCTGTCCTTTGCGGAATCTCCTGCTGCATCCTGCGGCTCGTCAACGTGGCCCGGATCGCTTTGGTTATCTGGGAGATTACCACGGGAACCACTATCCGAGACAGATGGGTCCACATCATGACTGGTGACGCTCGTCACGGATGCCTCATCTTTGGCCGGCGTGGATTCAGGTTTCCGGCCCGGTAAATAAGGGGTATCCGGCTGCGGCCGCCCTCCCCTGCCGAGAACAAGGAAGATAACCAGCGCCGCAATGAAGACGAAGATGCTCGTCCACACGTTCAGCCTGGTGGTGATCCCGAAGAGGCTGATCTGCTCGGCGTCGTCAATCCTGAGCGCTTCGATCCAGACACGGCCAAGCGTGTAATACATGGCGTAGAGCCAGAACAAGCGTCCGCGTCGGAAGTTGAACTTCCGGTCCAGCAGGAGCATGATGGCGACGCCCAGGACATTCCACAGGAACTCATAAAGGAACGTTGGGTGGAAAAGTGTGTCGGCGGGCATGCCCGCCGGGAAGTTGGCATTGGCGGGGTCGATTTGGAGTCCCCAGGGCAATGTTGTGGGGGCGCCGAAGAGTTCCTGGTTGAACCAGTTGCCCCAGCGGCCAATGGCTTGGGCAAGCAGCAAACCGGGAGCCGCGGCATCCAGGAACGCCGTGAGCTTGACGCCCGCCCGACGGCATCCAATCCAGGCACCCACGGCGCCGAGCAGCACAGCGCCCCAAATACCGAGGCCGCCCCGCTGTATTTGCGGAATCAGGGAGAGGTCACCTGTGCCGTCGAACCCAGGACCAAAGTAGGCATCCGGGGACGAAAACACGTGGTAAAGGCGTCCACCGATGATGCCGAAGGGAATCGCCCAAATAGCGATATCCCAGAGAGAGCCCTCCGGGGCTCCACGGCGCTTCCACCGGGCGGACGTCAGCCACAGGCCGATGATGATGCCCGCCAGGATGCAGAGGGCGTAAGCGTGGATACGCAACGTCCCCCACGGCAGCGGAATGTCGAAACCGGACCACGATGGGCTCGGGATGCTCAGGGGAACCATTGCCGCTGCCTGGAGGACGGTCTGCATGGGCTTCGCTGTTTCCTTTTCCTAGACGTCTGCAGCTGCGCGGCCCAAGCCGGCGCTGAGGTTCTTGGTGAGTTGGCCGACGGCGTCAACGCCGCCGTCGCGGAGGGCCGCTACCAGCGCGGTGCCAACGATCACGCCGTCCGCGTAGGCAGCTATCTCGCGGACATGATCCGGGTTTGACACACCAAGGCCAACACAGACCCGTTCAGCGCCCGCAGCGTGGGCGCGTGCCACGACGTCTTCAGCCGTGCTGCTGACGGACTGGCGTGTACCAGTCACGCCCATGATCGAGACGGCATACACAAAGCCACGGCTGGCCTTGACGGTCATGTCCAGACGCTCGGGCGTGGACGACGGTGCCACCAGGAAGACCCTGTCCAGTCCATACTTGTCCGAGGCCTCGAACCATTCGCTGGCCTCATCCGGAATGAGGTCCGGAGTAATGAGGCCCGCTCCCCCGGATTCGGCCAGGCGGCGGGAGAACTCATCGACGCCCATGCGCATGACCGGGTTCCAGTAGGTCATGACCAGCACGGCGGCGTCAGTAGCGGCAGTGATCCCCGCAACGACGTCGAAGACGTTGGCCACGCGGAAACCGTTGCTGATCGCTTCGGTGGTAGCAGCCTGGATCACAGGTCCGTCCATCACGGGATCGGAGTAGGGAATACCGATCTCGATGAGGTCTGCACCATTGCGTGCCAGGGCAATACCGGCCTCAATGCTGTCCTGGACCGTGGGGTAGCCCGCCGGAAGATATCCGACAAGTGCGGCCCGGCCCTCGGCCTTGGCACGGTCAATGGCGGCAGCGGACTTGCTGGCAAATTGTTCAGTCATCAGTTCTGGTCCTCGTTTACGTCCACGGCTGCTTCGGAGGTGCGCTCTGCAGGACCTTTGGGCTTGCGGGTAGACAGGGTTGTGCCCCTGACGTGACCTTCTTCGTCCAGCATGTTGAACCATGCGGCGGCGGTTTCCACGTCCTTGTCACCACGCCCTGACAGGTTCACAATCACGGAGATCTCCGATGGGTCCTCTTTGCCCTCGGTGAGGCGCTTGCCCACCTTGATGGCACCGGCAAGCGCGTGCGAGGACTCGATGGCGGGAATGATGCCCTCGGTCCGGCACAGGAGACTGAAGGCATCCATGGCTTCGGTGTCGGTTATGGGCTCGTACGTCACGCGTCCGATGTCCGCGAGGTAAGAGTGCTCGGGTCCCACACTGGGGTAGTCCAGTCCGGCGGAGATCGAGTGGGATTCGATCGTCTGGCCGTCTTCGTCCTGCATCAGGTAGGAACGTGCACCATGCAGCACACCAGGACGTCCCAGGGAGATTGCTGCAGCGTGACGCCCGGTCTCCACGCCTTCGCCGCCTGCCTCGAAGCCATAGATCTTCACCGATGCGTCGTCCAGGAAACTGTGGAACAGGCCGATGGCATTGGAGCCACCACCAATGCAGGCACAGATGGCGTCGGGCAGCTTGCCGGTCTGCTCCAGGATCTGGGCGCGGGCTTCCTCACCAATCACTTCGTGGAAGAAGCGGACCATGGCCGGGAACGGGTGGGCTCCGGCAGCGGTACCCAGCAGATAGTGGGTGTTGTCCACGTTGGAAACCCAATCGCGCAAGGCATCATTGATGGCGTCCTTGAGGGTCTGCGAACCGTTGGTCACGGGAACCACAGTGGCGCCGAGCAGTTGCATGCGGGCAACGTTCAACGCCTGGCGGCGGCAGTCTTCCGCGCCCATGTAGACGACGCACTCGAGGCCAAGGAGGGCAGCTGCCGTGGCACTGGCGACGCCGTGCTGGCCGGCGCCGGTTTCCGCGATGACGCGGGTCTTGCCCATGCGCTTGGCAAGGAGCGCTTGGCCCAGGACGTTATTGATCTTGTGTGAGCCAGTGTGGTTCAGGTCCTCACGCTTGAGGAAAATCCTGGCGCCACCGGCGTGCTTGGAGAACCGCTTGGCCTCGGTGAGCAGCGACGGACGCCCGGAGTAGTTCTTGTTGAGGTCCTTCAACTCCGCCAGGAAGTCGGGGTCGGCCTTGGCTTTCTCGAACGTGTCCTGGACTTCGTCGAGGGCGGCAATGAGTGACTCGGGCATCCAACGGCCGCCGTAGTTACCGAAGTACGGCCCGGGTGCGTTGCGCAGCGAAACGCCGCCTTGCAGGAATGCGTCGGCCGCATTCTCTTCCGAGCTGGCTGTTGGCGCGTCCACCATCAGTCTCACCGTCCTGTTCCAGTTAGTTCATTGGGTAGTTCCACGTGCCACAAAGCAGCCGCAGGCACATGCCCGGGCTGCCTTATGGCTGTCGCCTTGCTTCAGGTACTGCCTCAGTTCCTGACGGCGATGGCGGCAGCTCCAGCTGCCTTGAATTCGGTGATGCGTTCGCGCGGTGTCGCGTCGCTGACCAGCGCCTCGCCCACCAAAATGGCGTTGGCGCCGCTCGCCGCATAGTGCGTGACGTCCTCAGCCGTCCGTACGCCTGACTCCGCGACAATTACTGACTCAGCGGGAATCAAACCGGCCAGCGAACCGAAAACTGAACGGTCGACGTCGAGCGTCTTCAGGTTGCGAACGTTGATGCCGATGATCTTGGCCTGCGCCGCGACGGCGCGCTCAATTTCGTCTTCGGTGTGCGTTTCCACCAGCACGTTCATGCCAAGCTCGTGGCTCAGGGCGCTGAAGTCAGCAAGCTCCGAGTCGGACAGGGCTGCAACGATCAGCAGGATGAGGTCCGCACCATGGGCGCGGGCTTCCCAGATCTGGTACTCGTCCACCGTGAAGTCCTTGCGCAGCAAGGGAATATCGACGGCGGCACGGACGGCATCGAGATCGGCCAGCGATCCCCCGAAACGTCGCTTTTCGGTAAGGACGCTGATGACGGAAGCTCCGCCATGTGCGTACTGCACCGCCAGCGAGGCGGGATCGTCGATAGGGGCGAGGTCGCCTTTGGAGGGGCTACGGCGCTTGATTTCGGCGATGACCTTAAGATCGTCGCGGCTCGAGGACGGGCCTCCAAGAGCAGACCATGCATCGCGTGCGGGCGTTGCGCCCGCAACGCGATCCTTCAGCTCAACGAGGGAAACAAGCCGGCGACGGGCTTCCATGTCCTCCTTGACGCCGACGATGATGTCGTCAAGAACGGTCACGATTAGTGGCCGTTGTTCTGCAGCTTGCTGCCACCCACTCCGTAGCCAGCCTTGCGCATGGCCCAACCTACGATGAGGCCGGCAACCATGACCACAACACCACCGATGAAGATGGGGGTGCTGGCGATGACGAAAGCAATGGAGGAAATCAGGGCGCCAACAAGCATCACAATCACGCAGGTCCAGGCCGCCGGGCTGTTGCCGTGGCCGATGGCGTCAGCGTGGCTGGCCATAGTGGAGCTGGCTTGGGTTGCGGACACTGTGGTTTTGCTCATGTGGAATCTCCTCAGGATGAATACTGCTTACATTCTGCCATTTATTGACGGCGGCCGGGACATCGTCCGACGTCAGGACCGGCGCTGGCGCGTATGTTGCGCCATACCGGCCCGAAAGACTGCCCGGTGTCCTACGTGGGGTCTTCGCCCCGGGAAAGACTGTCCCAGCTGTCAATCTCGTCTACTGGTCCGCTACGGCGTTCCCTGACGGCAGCGGCATCATACTTGGTCCGGGTTTTCCAATGCCGCCCAGCCAGCGGCAGAACCACCGCGCACACGGCAAGCAAGGCACCGGCCACGACAGCCAGGACAGGGAAGACCGTTGTGGCCACGTTCGCCTGGCCTCCTGAGATACCGGTGGCTGCAGCGATGGAACCTTGGGCTGCCCCGAGGGGATCGACCAGGACCGTGGCGGCCGCGAGGATAATCCCGGCGGCGGACAGGACAAGGATGGCAGCGATGATCCAGCGTGCGATCCGCCCTGCGATGGAGGCCGCCAACCCTCCGGCGAGTGCTACGAGTGCCAGGGCGGTCACGGCTGTGGCTGCCTTGCTGCCCTGAACGTGGAGGTCGCTGATGGAGGCTGCCGTAGGGTCCAACCGAACTTCGATCCACGTCTGCGTGGTGGTTCCAAAGACGGCGAGGGCCAAGAGGGCTGTGGCCAGAACAAGCGTGGACTTCCGTGCCCAGCGCGGCGATGTGGCCGCCGTAGGCCTCGGCGCTTCAGCGGTCATGAGCCGGGCGTCCCGCCGTCGACGGTTCCTGCATCCCGCACTGTCTCGGCGGAAATATTCTGCAGCGAGCCGGCTGTGTGGACGGCCCGAAGGGGCGCAGCAGCCTTGTTTACGGTTTCAAGGGCCTCAGACGGCTTGTGTGAGTCGGCAACGATCCCGCCGCCGGCCTGCACGTAGGCGCGGCCTTCCCGCAGCAACGCAGAGCGGATGGCAATCGCCATGTCCATATCACCGGCGAAGTCGAGGTAGCCCACTACGCCACCGTAGATACCGCGGCGGTGCGGTTCGAGTTCGTCCAGGAGGCGCAGGGCCCGCGGCTTCGGGGCGCCGGACAAGGTGCCTGCCGGGAACGTTGCCTTCAGAACGTCGTATGCCTTGGCATGCGGAGCCAACTCTCCCACCACTGTGGACACCAAGTGCATGATGTGGCTGAACCGCTCCACCTCCATGAACTGGGTGACATCAACCGTGCCGGCAACGCAGACCTTGGAGAGGTCATTGCGGGACAGATCCACCAGCATGAGGTGCTCGGCCCGTTCCTTCTGGTCGGCCAGCAGTTCCGTGGCCAGGGCCTTATCAGCTTCAACAGTCTTGCCACGTGGGCGCGAACCGGCGATGGGGTGTGTAATCACTTCGCCTCCGGTTACGGTCACCAACGCTTCGGGCGACGAACCAACAATCGAGTACTCGCGGCCATCGGCATCCTCAAGGCTGAAGATGTACATGTACGGGCTCGGGTTGGTGTTGCGCAGCACACGGTAAACATCCAGTGGATCAGCCGGGCATTCCATCTCGAAACGACGCGAAATGACCACCTGGAAGACCTCGCCATCGACGATCGCTTCCTTGCCGCGATCGATGGCTTCCAGGTACTTGTTTTCGTCCCAGCGTTCCTGAACGCTTGAGGCGAAGTCCAGGGCTGCCGCCTCCAGCACAGAGACCGGCTGGGCGATTGGCGTGCTGATCTGGTCCAGCAACGACTTGACCCGTGCAACAGCGTCGTGCCAGGCGTCGTCCACGCGCTCGGAACTGTTGTCAAAGTTGATCGCGTTGGCAATCAACAGGACGGTACCGTCCACATTGTCATGGACTGCCATGTCGGTGACCAGGTTCAGGGCCATCTCGGGCAACTGAAGGTCGTCCTCCGGCGGCGCTGTCAGCTTCTCCCAGTGGCGCACCGCTTCCCACCCGAGGAAGCCGACCAGCCCGGACGTAAACGGAGGAAGTCCTTCGAAACGATCCGTCTGCAGGGCAGCGATGGTGTCGCGGACCGCTTCTACCGGGTTCCCATCAACGGGCACGCCGACGGGAGGTTCGCCGATCCAGTGTGCCTGGCCATCCTTGGTGGTCAGCGTGGCGCGGGACTTGGCACCGATGAAGGAGTAACGGGACCAGGCTCCACCCACAGCTGCAGATTCCATGAGGAAAGTACCCGGCTGGCCTTGGGCCAGCTTCCGGTACAGGCCGATGGGAGTCTCGGCATCGGCCAGGACTTTGAGTCGGACAGGGATAACACGGCTGTGGACGGCGAGTTCCCGGAACTCTTCCAGGCCCGGGCTGATGATTCCAAGGTCCTGCATGGCTATTGTTCTCCGCCTTTGGTCTGAGGTGGTGCGTCAGGGAAAGTAGGGGGTGCCTTATTCGCGGTGGCCCGTTACGACTGAAAGGTCGCGCCCGTCGAAGCAGGTCCGGGTACCGGTGTGGCAGGCTGCGCCGATCTGGTCCACGCGGACCAGGAGGGCGTCGCCGTCGCAGTCAAGGGCGACTGACTTCACGAACTGTACGTGTCCGGAAGTGTCACCCTTGCGCCAGTATTCCTGGCGGGAGCGCGAGTAGAACGTGACGCGTCCCGTGGTCATGGTGCGGCGGAGTGCCTCGTCATCCATCCAGCCCAGCATGAGGACCTCGTTGGTGTCGTGCTGCTGGATGATGGCGGCTACAAGGCCTGCGGAATCGCGTTTGAGGGCACTGGCGATCTCCTGCGGCAGGGTGTCCGCGGGGTCGCTGGAGAGCTCCACGGCAGGAGTTGGACTGGGGGCGGACTGCTCTGACATCAGATCAAGTCTAGTGCCTTTGGTGGGAGCCGGATTCTGCGGCGGTTCCACTGCGCAACCAGGCCCTGATCGTGCTAGTTTCACAAGTGATGCATTTCGTCGATCCTTCCCGAGAAGTACTGGCCGAAACCCTGCTGGCGGCCGGACCTGACTCCCCCACGCTCTGCCAAGGGTGGCTCACCCGGGATCTCGCGGCGCACCTCTACCTGCGCGAGCGTAAAGCGGCCGTGGGCATTGGCCTTCTGATCCCCAGCCTCGGTAAGGCCTCGGACAAAGCAACGGCCAAACTTGCTGCCAAACTGAAAACCACTGAGGACTACGCAGAGCTCGTCAAGACGTTCCGCGCAGGCCCGCCTGCCCTCTCCCCTTTGAAGATCAAGGCACTGGACGAAACGTCGAATCTCATCGAATATTTCGTCCACACCGAGGACATCCGCCGAGCCGGTGACCGTTGGGCGCCCCGGGCCCTCGACGAAGCGTACTCGGACGCACTCTGGGATGAACTGATCAAGCGGGCCGCTTACCTTTATCGGGGCGTGGACCTCGGCATCGTTCTGGTGCGGCCTTCCGGCCCGCGCCATGTGGCCAAACGCGCCCCGGTGTCGGTTGCGATTGTTGGTGAACCTGGGGAACTGCTGATGCATGCCCACGGCCGCACCAGCCAGGCCCTCGTCACCTTCGAAGGCCAGCCGGACGCCGTCGCGCTTCTGCAAAGCGCAGACATCGGCCTTTAAGGCAAGCAACGCGGGGTCACTTATGGCCCATCATCCTTGCGGAGATGGGCCATAAGTGACCCCGCGTTGCTTTTGGCAGACGGAGCTACCTGACTTCGAAGCCCGCGTCGCGAATAGCGGCCTTGACCTGGGCGATCATGTCATCCGGACCGAAGTGGAACACGGAAGCCGCCAGCACGGCGTCGGCTCCGGCCTCCACGGCTGGAGGGAAGTGCGCCGGCTTCCCGGCACCACCGGAGGCGATGATCGGAATGTTGACAGCCCCACGGACAAGGCGGATCAGTTCGAGATCGAATCCGTCCTTGGTGCCGTCGGCGTCGATCGAGTTCAGCAGGATCTCGCCCACGCCCCGGTCCGCTGCTTCCTTGGCCCAGGCAATGGCGTCGATTCCCGTCCCGGTTCGGCCACCGTGGGTGGTGACTTCAAAACCGGACGACGTCGGTGCGTCGCCTTCGCGGGTACGCCGCGCATCCACGGACAGCACCAGGACCTGCGAACCGAAGTGGCGCGTGATTTCATCGATGACCTCTGGCCGGGCGACGGCAGCGGTATTAATCGATGCTTTGTCCGCACCGAAGCGCAGGAGTTTATCCACCTCCGCAACGCCACGGACGCCGCCGCCTACGGTCAGCGGGATGAAGACTTCCTCTGCGGTGCGGCGAACGACGTCGAACGTTGTTTCCCGATTGCCCGATGATGCGGTGACATCAAGGAAAGTCAGTTCATCCGCACCACCATTGTCATAACGGTGTGCCAGTTCCACCGGGTCTCCGGCGTCCCTCAAGCCCTCGAAGTTGACGCCCTTGACCACGCGGCCGGCATCGACGTCCAGGCAGGGAATGACGCGTACGGCTACAGCCATGTGCTTACTCCTCGAATTCTGCTCTGCTCGATAGTGATGCTGGATCAGATACGGCAGGCGTGGATGCTGCTCACCAGGATGGCCCGGGCGCCGAGATCGTACAGCTCATCCATTATGCGGTTGGTTTCCTTCTTGGGAACCATGGAACGCACCGCCACCCATTCCGAATCCCGCAGCGGGGAGACGGTGGGTGATTCAAGGCCTGGGGTGAGCGCGGCAGCATCCTCCACCAGGTCCTTACGAATGTCGTAATCCATCAGCACGTACTGGCGCGCCACAAGGACGCCCTGCAGGCGACGGATGAGGACCTCGATTTCCTTGGCAGTGCCATTCGCGGCACCACCGGGGCCTGTGCGCCTGATCAGCACGGCCTCGGACTTAAGGATGGGATCGCCAAAGATTTCCATCCCGGCTGCCTTGAGGGTGTTCCCGGTCTCGACGACGTCGGCAATCGCGTCCGCGACGCCGAGCCGAACCGACGATTCAACCGCACCGTCGAGGCGGACAACCTTGGCATTGACGCCTCGCTCGGCGAGGTAGTCACGCAGGAGGCCGTCGTAGCTGGTGGCGAGGCGCTTGCCTTCGAGCTGCTCGACGCCGTTGAAGTTTCCAACGGGCCCTGCGAAACGGAACGTGGATGCCGCGAAACCCAAGGGCAGCAGTTCTTCTGCTTCCACCTGGGCGTCCAGCAGGAGGTCGCGTCCGGTGATTCCGACGTCCAGGGTTCCCTGGCCAACGTACACCGCGATGTCGCGGGGGCGGAGGAAGAAGAACTCGATGTCATTGTCGGGATCGACCATGACCAGTTCGCGGGTGTCGCGGCGCTGGCGGTAACCTGCCTCGGACAACATCGCCGACGCGGCTTCGGACAGGGATCCCTTATTGGGGACTGCTACACGGAGCATGGGGAGACTTTCTGTTTGGAATGGAGGTTTTCAGGCACATCGGCCACGCAGGTGGCTCCACTTGGGGAAAGCGGAGTGGCGTGGCTAGAGATGCTTGTAAACGTCTTCCAGCGTGAGGCCCTTGGCAAGCATGAGGACCTGCAGGTGGTACAGCAACTGGGAGATCTCCTCGGCAGCGGCTTCATCGGATTCGTACTCGGCGGCCATCCAGACTTCGGCGGCCTCTTCGACCACTTTCTTACCGATGCCGTGGATTCCGGAGTCCAGTTCGGCTACAGTGCGCGAGCCTGCCGGGCGGGTCGCTGCTTTCTCACTCAGTTCTGCGAACAGCGTCTCGAAATTCTTCACGCCCTACAGCCTACTTGCTTCCGGGTTGGCGCCGCTTGTTGGGGCCTTGCATGACGAAGGGGATGTGAGTGAAGACACACCCACATCCCCTCCGCGGTACCTCTTATGCGCCTCAGCTGTACTGCTGGAGTGTCAGTGCAGTGGCAAGAGCCGCCGTGACTGCCTCGTGTCCCTTGTCTTCGTTGGATCCCGGAAGGCCTGCGCGGTCCAGACCTTGCTGTTCCGTATCGCAGGTCAGGACGCCGAACCCGACCGGAACGCCGGTGCGGACGCTGACATCGGTGAGTCCCGACGTCGCGGCCTGGCATACGTAGTCGAAGTGCGGCGTTCCGCCGCGGATAACCACACCGAGCGCAACGACGGCGTCGAAGTGCGGTGCGAGCCTCGCCGCGGCAACAGGGAGTTCGAAGCTGCCAGGGACGCGAAGCAGGGTGGGCTCGGCGATGCCGGCTTCCTTGGCCGCGCGGAGTGCACCGTCAACCAGCCCATCCATGATCTGGGTGTGCCAGCTTGCTGCCACAATGGCGAGCTTCAGCTGCGAGGTTTCCTCGGGCTTAAGGGTGGTGAGGTCGATAGTGGGGGCGCCGTGTCCGCTCATTGTTTGCTGGAGTTCCGTTCAGTCTTGTTCGTTGTCAAAGGGGCTTCGGGACGGTGTCTTTCCGTTGCCGACGGGCTCGGTTTCGAGCGTCAATCGGTGATCCATCCGGTCTTTCTTGGTCTGCAGATAGCGAACGTTCTGTTCACGCGAAGGAACCTCGGTAGGAACCATTTCCACCACCGAGACACCTGCCTGGGCAAGGCGGTTCTGCTTGTCCGGATTGTTGCTGAGCAACCGGACCTCGTGCAGGCCCATCTCGGCCAGGATCTGACCCGCGGCACTGTAGGAGCGCGCGTCCACCGGCAAGCCAAGCTGTTCGTTGGCCTCGACGGTGTCGAAACCGGCTTCCTGCAGCGCGTAGGCCTTGATCTTGTTGGCCAGGCCAATACCCCGCCCTTCCTGGCCTCGCAAGTACAGGAGCGTTCCACCTTCAGCGTGGATGAGCTCCAGGGCAAAAGCCAATTGTTCGCCGCAATCGCAACGATAAGATCCGAAGACATCTCCGGTGAGGCATTCCGAATGCAGGCGCACCAATGGTGCCTGGCCATCTTTGGGCGGGTTGGGGGAACTCACGGCGAGGTGTTCCACGCCCGTAACATGGTCCGTCCAAGCCTGGGCTACAAAGTCGCCAAACGCCGTGGGCAGCTGGACAATCGGGCCGCCGCTCACCGGGTGGGGTGTGGGCTCGGTGTCGTCGCTGCTGCGCGTTGTCGGTGCGGTCATCGCTTCTCCTCGTCTGCCACTGAAACGTGTGCCGCCTGGGACTCTACCGCGTCAACGTAGGCCACCAGATCCTCAATGGAGATGAGGGGGCATCCGTGTTCCGCAGCGAAATCGCGCAGGCTGTCCAGGCGCATCATTTCACCATCGTCATGTACCAACTCAGCGATCACGCCCACCGGAGCCAGCCCGGCAAGCCGACACAGGTCCACAGCTGCTTCCGTGTGTCCCGGACGTTCACGCACTCCCCCCTTAACCGCCCGCAGCGGAAAAATATGCCCGGGGCGCGTAATCGCCGCTGGAGTGCTCTGCGGGTCGGCGAGGATCCGGGCAGTCAACGCGCGGTCCGTGGCCGAAATACCAGTGCTCACGCCGAACGCGGCGTCGCAGGAAACAGTGTAGGCAGTACCTTTGGCATCCTCGTTGACTTCCACCATGGGCGGAAGTGCAAGGGCATCGGCACGCTCCCCTTCAAGCGGCACGCAAATGACGCCTGACGAATACCGGATGGTCCACCCCATAAGGGCCGGCGTAGCGTGCTCGGCGGCGAAAATGATGTCGCCTTCGTTCTCGCGGTCTTCGTTGTCCACCACGATTACTGCGTGGCCGGCTGCCATCGCCGCGATCGCAGCTTCCACAGGATCCAGTCCTGTACGACCCGTCGCCGTCGAAATCGTCTTGGTAGGAGTACTCATCGCGCAGCCTCCGCGTTCCCGGTAGAGTCGCCGGCCAGCTCCACGCTGGCCGTCTCCGCGCTGGCCGTCTCCGCGCTGGCGCGGTGCGCCGGGGAGCCCTGGGGAGCAAAGGACAGGAGCCGCTCGGTGTATTTTGCGAGCACATCCACTTCAATGTTTACCCGTGCGCCAACCGGCTTCGCCCCCAGGCCCGTCTCCTCCAACGTCGTAGGGATAAGCCCTACCTCGAACCACGGAGACGGTTCAGCCGCGGCGCTCACTGCCGTCACGGTCAGGGAAACACCGTCGACGGCGATTGAGCCCTTCTCGGCGATGTACCGAGCCAGCGGCCCAGGGACGCCAAACCGCAAACGGTCCCAGTTGCCCAGCGGCTCACGTTCCAGCAACTCGCCCACGCCGTCAACGTGGCCTTGGACCACATGGCCGTCGAGGCGTCCGCCTGCAGGGACGCAGCGCTCAAGGTTCACGGTATCGCCTGCGGCCAACTCGCCGATGGTGGTGCGGACCAGGGTCTCCCCCATCACGTCGACGCTGAAATCCTGTCCGTCAATCTGTGTTGCGGTGAGGCAGACGCCGTTTACTGCGATGGAGCCCCCCAAGGTCAAGCCATCGGTGCTGGTGGGAGCCTTAAGCCGCAGTGTCGCGCTGGCGTCGCCATCGCGGTCAATGCCCAGGACGGTGCCCTGCTCGGCAACGATTCCGGTAAACATCAGTGTCCTCCTGTGACGTATTCCGCAGCTTCACTGCGCGGAATGGAATTCTTGGCTGTGCTGGCTGCCGATCGCATGGAGCGCAAATGCAGCCGAAGGTCGTTCCCGAGGCTCCGGACGGCTCCGCCACCGGCATCGTCCCAGGCCCATTGCTGGGCCTCGGCCAACGTGGTAATGCCGAGGTCGTCAAGGGCAGGCGTTCCGGAGCCCAGAAGAGTTGGAGCAAGATAGACGATCAGTTCGTCCACCAATCCAGCAGCAAGGAACGTACTGAGGATGCTGGAGCCGCCCTCCACCATGACGTGCCTGACGCCTTGGTGGAACAGTTGGCTGAGCGCTTCCGCCGGGTCCCTGGTTTGCAGGTGCACAAAAAGGCCATCGGTTCCGCGCACCGCTGCGTCTTCGGGAACGTCCCTCAAACCCATGACGGCGCGGAGCGGCTGGCGCTGCGTCAGGCTGCCATCGGATGCCCGTGCCGTCAGCCGGGGGTTGTCAATGAGTACCGTGCCAGTGCCCACCAGGATCGCGTCGATGAGGCCCCGCAATCCGTGGTTGTCCGCGAGGGACTCCGGACTGGAGATCCACTGGCTGGTACCGTCCACTGCGGCGATGCGGCTGTCCAGCGTCTGGGCAATGTGCAAGGTAACGAAAGGACGTTTGGTTGCGACGGCGTCGAACCATTCACGATTGAGGTCATACGCTTTGCCGGCGGCGAGCCCGGATTCGACGTCGACTCCCGCTGCTTGCAACGTGCGGGCGCCGCCCGCGGCGGGATCGTGGGGATCATCGACGGCGTAAATCACCCTGGAGATGCCAGCCTCAATGATGGCTTGGGCGCAGGGTCCTGTGCGGCCCACGTGGTTGCAAGGCTCCAAGGTGACCACCATGGTGGTTCCTGCAAGGTCCACGCCCTGACGGCGTGCCTCGAGAATGGCATCTGCCTCGGCGTGGGCTGTGCCGGCTCCCCGATGGTAGCCAACGGCGAGCTGTTCGCCCCCAGGACTGAGCACAACGGCGCCCACCAAGGGGTTGGCTCCACGCGGCCCGCCCAAGGCCGCTGCAAGGGCCACATCCATCGCCGCAGTCTCGGCGGTATTGAAGAATTTAGGGTTCAGGGTCACGGAGCAACTCCCACAACAGCCGGAGCGGGGCCAACCGAGGCACGTTCGCGCTTCTCTGCCCGCCACCACACGAAGAAACCGGTCAACGTAAAGAAGCCATAGAAGAGGTACATGACGGCACTTGCGTAGTATCCGGCGCTGAAGAGCAATGGGACGCCAACAATGTCAACGGCTACCCAGATGAGCCAGAACTCCGTCCATCCGCGGGCCATACCGTATGTGGCCAGCAGCGAACCTGTGAACGTCCAGGCATCAGCCCATACGGGCGGGTAGGAGCCCAGCGCGTCAAAGAGCGGTGTCAGGGCGGCCGTTCCAGCCACCATTGCCGCAAGAAGGGCGATGCGGACTCTGTTACTGGCCCAGCCCGGAACGATTGCACGTCCGCGGGTGCTGGCCTGCCGGCCTTGCTGCCACCGGTACCAACCGTAGACGGCGACGGCTATGAACATGATCTGCCGTGCAGCCTGTCCCCATAGGGTTGCGGGGGCGGCTGCGCCGAAAACGTTCCCGAGGAAGACCGTCAGCAGGAGGATATTCCCCACAATGCCTATCGGCCACGCCCAGACTTTGCGGCGCATTCCGCCGAGGGCGCTGGCGAGCCCAAAGATGTTGCCAAGCACTTCGCGTAGAACAAGCGCAGATCCTCCAACGGGAATCTGTGCTTCGAAGAGCCATCGCAGAAAGTCCATGCCGTTCCTTCCCAGTAAGCCGCGATGGCTCCGGGGGTGTACGACAGCGCAATGCCAGGCGTCCCTAAGGACGCACACAGCATGACTGTACGTGCTTCTCCCATCCAGACTTTAACTGTCGGTACCGGAATTCCACCGGTTCAACCGTTTGCCAGCGGTTTCCAATTACTTGGATTCCAAAGGCGTGCGGGTCGCGGACTATAACCGCCGGTTCGGACTTACACCGACCCCGGAGCACGTATGTGTGTTGCTATTCTGCCACAACTGCGGAGATGCCTAAGCTATTCCCTGCAATCTTCGTAACATCGGATGACGGTCGTCACGGTTTCGCCGGGCCGCCCGCCATTGCGGCCTTGGATCCGGCCGCACGGAGCCGATCGATTGCCGCGGCTGGGTCTTTGTCCCCGTACACGGCTGAGCCTGCCACGAACACGTTCGCGCCTGCCTCAGCTGCCCGGAGGATGGTTTCCTCGGTGATCCCGCCATCCACCTGGATGGCCACACCGATTCCGGATCCGTCAATGGCTGCGCGGGCCCGGCGGATCTTGGGCAAGGTGATGTCCAGGAAGGACTGGCCGCCAAAGCCCGGCTCAACCGTCATGATCAGCAACATGTCCAGTTCACTGAGCATGTCAAGATACGGCTCAACCGGAGTGGCAGGTCGCAACGCCATACCTGCTTTTGAGCCTCGAGCCCGCAGCTCGCGGGCAAGCTTGACAGGCGCCATGGCAGCCTCGGCATGAAACGTCACCGATGCGACGCCGGCATCCGCGTAGGCAGGTGCCCAGCGGTCAGCGTCTGAAATCATCAGGTGCGCGTCCAAGGGAACCGGGCTGACGGCCTGGATCCTCTGTACCACCGGCAAGCCAAGCGTCAGGTTGGGAACGAAGTGGTTGTCCATGACATCCACGTGCACGGCATCGGCATTGCCGATCCGCTTCAGCTCCGCCTCAAGGTTGACGAAGTCTGCGGAAAGGATGCTCGGGTTGATACAGCACTGAGACAAGGCAGCCCCTTTGGGTCAGTCGTTTTATCGATTGTGTTCAAGCGAGGGTGGCGGCGGGCTAGGACTTCTTGCGGATGAGCGCCATGAACATCGCATCCGTGTGGTGAACGTGCGGCCACAGCTGGGCGGTGAGTTCATGCCCGGCCCCAAGGCCTCCGGTGAGGCTGGCATCGTCCAGTGCCTGGCCGGCGTCCAGCAGTTCAAGGTCATCGCGCTTTCCGAGGACGTCACCCACAACGGCAGTGGTTTCCGCCGGGTGGGGAGAACACGTCACGTATGCAACCACGCCACCTGGCTTGACGGCGTCGATGGCCGAGGCCAGCAGTTCACGCTGCAGCGGACCGAGGTCCGCAATGTCCTTGGGTGCCCGGCGCCAGCGCGATTCGGGACGCCTGCGCAAGGCGCCAAGACCACTGCAGGGAACGTCCACCAGTACCCTGTCAAAGGAGTCGGGCTGTTCGCCGCCAACCTCCCGCCCGTCACCGGTCCGCACTGTCCAGGATTCGCCAGGCACCGCAGACAGCGCCTGCTGAACCAGCTTGGCACGGTGCGGGGCGGGCTCGTTGGCCAGCAAGGTGGCGCCCTCACGGTGTGCCAAGGCGGCAAGCAAAGCAGCTTTGCCGCCCGGCCCTGCACACAAGTCCAACCATTGCTCGCCTTGCCGGGCAGAAGTGCCGAGATCCACACCCGCGAGTGCGCGGGCTACGAGTTGGGAGCCGACATCCTGGACACGGGTAGTCCCCTTCCGGACGGACTCCAGCCGGCCAAGATCGCCTCCGGCCGAGAGCGCCGAGTCCTCCACCAGTTCCCCGGCAGTTGCCCCATTCTCGAAAGCTTCCTCAAGGTTCCCCAGCCCTGGCAGGGCCACCAGGTTAACCACAGGCGCCGCGTTGTCTGCCTCCAGCAGGGCCTCAATGTCTGAGGAGGGCCGGCCGTGGTTAACAAGGGACTGACGAAGCGCACGGACGATCCATTCCGGATGCGCGTGCCGCAACGCAGCGATTCTGGTGGCATCAGTCTCCTGCTCCAGCAGGATGTCCAGCCACTCGGCCATGCTGTGCGCCGTGACCTTGCGGAGGACAGCATTGATGAGTGCCGACGGTCCAGCGCCGATGACTGCTCGGGCCAGACCCACGGTCTGGTCCAGTGCAGCATGGGCAGGCACCCGCATGGAGAGCAGCTGGTGCGCCCCGATGCGCAAGGCATCCAGGATCGCGGGGTCGAGCTGCTCGAGGGGCCGGTCCACGCACCGGGCAAGGATGGCATCGTAGGTGCCCTGTCCACGCAAGGCCCCGTAACTCAGCTCGGTCGCAAAACCGGCATCGCGCCGATCGAGCCGGTGTTCGCGAATTCTGGCGGGAAGGACAAGATTGGCATAGGCATCTTCCGCCGCGACGGCGCGGAGTACCTCGTAAGCTACCAAACGCGCCGGATCCGCACGGCGCGTGCGCTGGGACGGGGCGTTAGTAGAGAAGCCCTTCTGGGGTCCCCGGTTTCTTTCCCTCCCTTGGGCATTTCGCTTGCTGTCGCCGCGGCCTCCACGATTACCGTGCCCGCCACCGTCCCGGCTCCCGCTGTTGTTGGGGCCTCGCCGGCCGGACTCGCTCATTGGAATACCACTTTCTCAGGTGCAGCCAAGCCGCGGGCCCAGTCGGCCGGCGACATCATCTTTTTGCCGGCAGGTTGTATCCGCCCCAATTCCACCGCGTGGGAACCCGTACCCACCATCACGGACTTTCCATCGACGCGGATGGCCCCAGGCGCAATGTCCTTGACGTCGGGCCGGAGTCCCACGGGTTCAAGCTTGATTCTCTGACCCTCCAGCGTCGTCCAGGCACCGGGCTCGGGCGTAACGCCACGCGCCCTGCGATTCAGGGCCAAGGCGGGCTGCTGCCAGTCCAACCGTCCGTCCTCCAGCGACAATTTGGGAGCCAGTGAAACCTCGCCGGATTGCGGTTGCGGTGCCGCCTGCCCGGCGTCGATGGCGGACAGCGTCTGGCTGAGGAGGACGGCGCCACTCAGCGAAAGACGCCCAAGAAGGTCCCCAGCGGTGTCATCCGGCCGCACGGTTTCGGTGAGCGTGCCAAACACGGGGCCGGTATCCAGCCCTTCTTCCAGCTGGAAGGTGGCCGCCCCGGTGACGTCGTCGCCTGCGATGATGGAGCGCTGCACAGGAGCGGCGCCCCGCCACGCAGGAAGGAGTGAGAAGTGGAGGTTGACCCAGCCATGCCGTGGAACGCCCAAAGCCGCGCGGGGAACGATGCCCCCATAAGCCACGATGGCGGCTACATCCGGAGCAATCTCAGCAATTCGAGCCGTAGTGTCAGCGTCCACCTTGGCCGCACGAATAACGTCGATGCCAAGTTCCTGGGCACGGGCAGCAACCGGTGACGGTGTCATGACGCGCTTGCGTCCCAAAGGCGCATCCGGACGGGTCAGGACGGCAACGACGTCGAAGCCTGCCTTGACAAGGGCGTCCAAGGACGGAACGGCGACTGCCGGAGTTCCTGCAAAGAGCACCCTCACTCGGGCACTCCGAAGCTACCGGCACCGAAGCTGGAGCCAACAGAGCTTGCTCGCTTGGACGTGGTCTTCTCAGTGACGGCATGGTAATTGGCGTTTCGGATGGCACGAAGCGCGGCTTTTCGGTCCTCGCCCTCAAGCCTATCCGTGTAAAGGACGCCGTCCAGGTGATCGGTCTCGTGCTGGAAGCAACGTGCCAGCATTCCCTCTGCGTCCACCGAAACAGGATTGCCATGGAGGTCCACGCCGGTTGCCCGGGTTGCACGATAACGCCGGACAGGGAAACCGAGACCAGGGATGGAAAGGCAGCCTTCAACTTCGTCCGGCTGGAAATCTTCGCTGTTTTCCAGGACGGGGTTGATGATGTGCCCCTCTACGCCCCCGATGCGGTAGGTGAAGACACGCTGACTGACGCCCACCTGGGGGGCAGCAAGGCCAGCGCCATCTACGTCCTCCATGGTTTCCATCATGTCTGCTACCAGCTTGGCGAGCTCGGGACCGAATTCAGTGACGGGATCGGCTACGGTGCGCAACACCGGATCCCCGATGATTCGGATACTCAAAATTGCCATCTGCTGTCAGTCCTCACGATCGTCACACTCTGGTCCGGCTGTTGCGGAGCCTAAGCCAGTTTAGTTGAGTGCAGGCTGCTGCCGCTGTCGCCAGCCCCAGCGGATCCAGTGGCCGCAGACACAAGCGACGCTGACTCAAACGGCGGTGACACGAATGACGGCGGTGGGACGGGCATGAGTGCCTGCCCAGCCGCAGTGACATCGGCTGACATCTCCCAGACGCGCCTCAGGGCACAGAACTTCCACCAATGATGCTTAAGGACATCCGGGTTGGCTCGTTGCGGCCGGACTTCCGTTTCTCCGATGGCGACCGCCAACAACATGGGGTTCTCACCAAACTTCCACGGCTCCCACTCCCCCGCTACCGGGTCCACGAGGCTCTCCTCCGCTTTCATCCCCGCCACCAGCTGCATCACGACTTTGTCGTCGAGTGCCTTTACAGTGCCATCGCGTGTAGTGCCCTTGGTCTTGTAATCGATGAGGCAGATGCGGCCGTTAATCCGCGCAACGAGGTCCAGCGTGCCGGCATAGCCCACGGTCTTGTTCCAGACAGTGATTTCCGGGGCCAGCGGCTCCACCCTGTACAGCTCCCACCATTCGTCAAAGCGGGCTGCGAAGGCCTGTTCACCGTGGGAGGCAAGCTCATCGCGGCATTCCTGCATCCGATGCGGACGACCCAGGGCGCGTAGGGCCACCTGCTCACAGTAGTTGTGGACGCGATCGCCTCTTGCCGCAGCCTGGTCCCTGTAGGCCTCAGCAGCTTTGGAGGCCTTGTTGACCGCCTGCCGGATCCTTGCCGGGCTTCCAAGCAAGGCGGGAAGTTCGGGATCTGCGGCCAAGCTGCTTGCCCCCATGTAGCTGAACCAGCCGTCCAGGGAATGCGCCTGCTGCCCTATCACCGTGGTGATTGAGGGGACAGAGAATTGCTCTGTTGTGGAGCGGGCGTACATACGTCCGTAGTCGGTAGCGTGAGCAAGAAGTGGAGCAGTCATACAAAGACTCTGACACAGAGCACCGACAGAATTCCCCTCAGCTGCCAGGCGTGCCTGCCCTGGATGGGCTAACACCGCCTTCTGTGGGCCGTTCCCCAAGAATCATGGCCGCTTGTTCAGCCGGCAGGCGGGCGAGCTTTGCCGCAAGGATGGGCGACGTTGTCGCCAGGTCTTCCAGGATGGGTTTGGCGTCTTCGGCTTCTTTGGGTTCCTCCACAATGTTGCTGTGCAAAGGGAGGCAGGTTCGTGACGCTGGAATGCTCTACAGAAGTACGGACAAGAATACGAGTGGGGAAGAGCACCTGGTTGGCGTTCTTCCGCATCGTGGGATCACTGCGGGGGCGTATCACTGCGGGGGCCGGGATAGCGGCCGCCGCAGTGATGCCTACAGTTGTTGTTGCTGGTGGTGGTGCTCGCGCGAACTCTTATCAAGCAGTGATTGACTCGCGCCGGCGGCGGTTTGTTGCCAGTGCGAGGGCGCCCAACAGCAGGACGGATCCGGCCGTGGTGAACGGCCACCAGCCGATGCCGCCGGACTCGGGAAGCTGGAGTGCCGGCACGTCGCGGACTGTGAGCAGGAAGATCCCGTCGCCGTCGGCGTCGGTGCTGGTCACTACTCCGCCGCTGGTGCCTTGGCCCAGGGACACGGCACCGTTCGCTGCGATGGTGAATTGCACGGGCTCGGCCAGCAGGCTGAACCCGTCCGGCGCTGCGGTTTCTTCGAGCCAGTACGTTCCTGGCTGGATTCCCTCGAGTTGGAACCGGCCTGTTTGCCCGCTCACAGCGGTGACGGCTGGGCTGGCCAGCACGGCACCGGGTGCGCCGTTGTTGTCGGTATGCACGGCCCAGGTGGAGCCCGCCATCGGAACCCACGTACCGCCCGAGGACTCGCCGATCTTCTCGATCAGCACTTTGCCCGGGGTGTGATGCGTCGTGGTGCAGTCAGGTCCCGGCCCTGCGGAGCTTGGTGCGCAGGTCTGCGGTGGCGTGGTAGTTGCTGTGCCCGTCACCACGTTGACAAGCTGTGCGTTCCACGCGCCCGTTTTGACCACGACGCTGTACTTCAGGGTGGCTGTCTGACCGGCAGGCAGCGGGAACGCGGCGGTGCTCAGCAACGTGGACGGCGGCACAGGATCGGCCACAGCCACAGGTGATCCCGTACCGATCACCAGGGTCGCTGAACCGGGCACGAACGTCGCGTCATCCAGGACCTGTGCCAGGTTGTCCTTGAGCACGACCCCGGTGATGGTCCCGCTGATGCTGGTGGCCGTCACGGTGTACACGATGGTCTGCCCCGGGGTGATGGACCCGTTCGCGGGAACTGACCCGTTGACGGTGGCGCTCTTTTTGATCTTCCAGGCCGGAGGTGCCGTGACCTGGGCATCATCGGTTGCCGTGACGGGCAAGCCAAGGGGCGGGTTCCCGGTGACCTTCGCCGTGTTGGTCAGTAGCCCCGTGGTGACGTCCGCCTGGGTGACCACATATGTTGCGGTGGCAGTCACTGACTGTCCGGGCAAAAGGACCCCGGGAAGGCCAGGCCAAGTGTAGGAAAGGGCGGTCATGGTGCCGGTTCCGGAGAATTGGGTCTCGGTGATGACCACCGAGGTGAGCGTCACGTTTCCCGTGTTCTTCGCCACGAACGTGTAGGTTGCGGTTTCACCGGCCACCAGCGTGGTCTTGTCCGCTGTCTTGACCAGCGTGATGGCAGGAGCGGACGCCGGAGCGATCGTGAAGATGTAGTCTTCCACCTCGCCGGAATTCGAGGCACCGATCGGGACCTGGATCTGGCTGGCGGTGTAGCCGATCCGGAACCGCGCATACGTTGTCCCGGCGGTGACCCCGGCAGGGACTGTCCAGGTAAGTGTTGCGGTCGTGGCGCCCGCAGCGAACGTGGCGCAAGCACGCTCGGCGGTGTTATTGAACAGGCCGTCCTTGTTCAAGTCAATCCACCCGCAGGTCGTTCCGGCTTTGCTGGCCCCACTGATCGCCACGGTGGTTGAGTAGCTGGTAGCACCTTGCGTCATGGGCGCCAGAACCACGCCGTCGTCCATCAGGTCCTGGGCCGCCGTCGCACCCGCATTCGGCGACGCAGTGCCGTTGGCGACCTGAGCGTTATCCTCAGTCACGTTCGCCCCAAGTGCCACATCGGAAAGAACAGCCCGGGCAGCATTGCTCTGATCGTACGAAGCAGGCGCGTCACCGAAATCCTGGGGGACAGTCATCGCCATGACGAAGTTGTCCCTGTTGTGCAATGGGTCCGTACTGTCATTGATGGTGTAGGCCGGCAAGGCAGCAGTGGTTTGGACAAAAACAGCACTGATGTCGAAAGTCAGCGTGGTGACGGTTCCATTGATGCGAGCCGAACCGCAGCCGGCGGTCGCCTGGGCGTCGACAGGGTCAGGTGTGCCGGTCTGCACACTTGTGTTGCACGCAGTTCCCGCATTGTCGTTGGTAGTGGTGATCGAGTTTCCAGAGACGGAAAGGTTTCCACCGGAGAGCTTGGTCATCGTCAGGCCTGCAGTTGCAAGGTTCAACACAGCGTGCTGCTGGGACTGCTTGTCGACGGTCCCGTTATTGCCGACGTCATTCAAGACGTATCCGCCGAGGCCAGCGATATTGAGCACAGGATTCCGAACTGGCTGGCTGAAAGTGATAGTGATGGTCCCCAAGCCGGTACAGGTGCCTACCGCTGGGCAGTTGTTGATCAGGTTCGATGAGAACTCGACCGCAGGAGCGGTGCTTGTAATGCTGGGTGTGAAATCAGATGCAAGGTAGCCCCTGCTGTCGAGTGTCGATCTGCCTACGAGTTCAGTCAGGCCGGATTGATCATAGGTAGCCGTCAGACCGGATCCCGGCATCGTCAAAACAGCCGCCCCACCGGTGACGCTTGCCTGGTTGGTTGCTACTTCGTAGGCGTGAGCTGGTGCACTTAGGTGGAGCACCCCCAATGAAAGGGCGCCAAAAATAACCATTAAAACGGCAACGCAGGCTGATATTTTCCCAAGCAGAAACTTCAAGGGATTCTCTCCAATGAACAGTGACCGACAGACCCCACAGCCGACGGCCAAACATATGTTGCGGAGACTGACCGATTGCGTCCGGCAAGGCCGTCTCCAGTCAAAGGAGTGCAGAATAGGAATAGTTCATGCCGCAAAAAATGAGAACTTTTTGAGAGACAGCTCTCGGGGTTCATGCAGGGCAGGCTGCGGGCCAGAGCTTGGACCCTGGATGGAAGCTGCCGAGAGAGACCTGGAGCTCCTCACAGCATCGTGGCGAGGGAAAAGTACTGATGCGCTCCATGCGGGATCACGTCGCGGGCCTGCCGTAAGGTGATGATTGAAACTACCTGGCGGCTACTTGGGAGTCGTCTTTTGACATGATGCGCAGGCCCACGTGCTGTGGGATGGGCTGGTGACCTCAGTCGTGAATGAAGGCTGATGGTGTGCCTGCGGCTGGCCGCCCAATGGTCCGAAATGGGAATGGGCGAACGGTCCATTGTCCTGGACGGCGAACCCCGCTTTCCAGGCGTGAACGTGCCAGGAAATACCTCCAGATGCGCTTCGGGTCCAAGGTTTTGCAGTTCACGGTGGGCTTGGGCGACCATGTCCCCCTTGTATTTGACCACCTGTAGTCGATCCTCAATATAAACCTGGACCCAACATCCTGCCGTCGTTCCTGTCCTCGAAAGCCTCCCCCAGGGGCTTGTGGACGACGCCAGCTCTGAATTCACTTATGACTCGGCCTCGCCGAGCGCCTCCTCTTGAGCGTCCGGACATCGAAGCGGATACTGGTTGGGCCAACCGGCTTAAGCCGGTTGCAAAAAGACCGACAAGGATGACGGGGTGTTCGATATGGGTGCTGCGAGTTTCAATGCTTGAAGACTTCAATTCCGGCGTCCAATAGAACCTTGCATTGAGGCTTAATCGGCCAGCACGGTGCCATAGCTGGCTTCCAAAGTCCGCATGCGGTCGTCGGCCGCGGGCCCAAGTTTGACGTGGACCGCTGCGATGAGGGCTTCCACCAACACCGTTGCCGGCACGATGCTGTCGAACGAACCAGCTGCCTCCACCCGTGCCGGCAGCACGACGTCCGCGACAAATGAAACCGGAGAGAGCCAGGGGTCCGTGATGAGGATAATCTTCGCCCCCTTCTCACGGGCCGCCTTTGCCAGGTCAACTGTGTCTTTCTGGTAGCGGCGAAAATCAAAGAAGACGCAGACATCGCGTTTGCTGAGGTCAGCTATGAACGTGGAGTCATTGTTCGGATGCTGGGCGTGCACCACGGTGTTGGGCCGCATCAGGCGAAGGTGCAAGTCCAAGTACGTGGCCAGGAGGTGGGAGAACCTGCCGCCGATCGAAGTAATGTCCAGTGACGTATTGCATAGAAGCGCCACGGCACGGTCGAATTCATGCTCCGGAAGGGAGGCGACCGTGCTCTCGATGCCCTCCACCGCCGTCTCTGCCACTGACTGAGCCAATTCTGGAGCCGCTGAATCAACTCGTATTTTGCCTTGGAGGGTCAGCGGGGATGCCCTCCGCGCCTGCACTTCTTCACGTAGGGCATCCTGGAAGTCCCGGTACTTGTTGAAACCCAATCTGCTGACGAACCTGAGCACGGTGGGTGCACTGACGTTTCCCTTCTTGGCAAATTCAATTGTGGATTCCAGCCCTGCCGTCGGGTAGTTGGCGAGGAACACGCGGGACAGCTTGTGCTCCGCCGGGGAAAGCGAACCCTGAATTTGACGGATTCGGTCCGCCAAGGTCAACCGGGCAGATTGGTTCTCAGACTGTTCAAAATGTCCGGACTGCGTCATGGCGTTCCTTTCTTGCATAGACGGCAAAGCTGCAAGCGAGTTGTGGCGTCCGCCGCTTTTTATCCCCATTCAATCAGGAAACGCTGAACGGCTTGAGCCTGGCCTGCCGTCAGCTTGTTGGGGCAGCGACCAGGGGCGGCTCGTGGGCGGGCAGCAACGTCCTGGCGGCGCCAACGTATCCAGCCAGCAGCGCATGCGCTACATCACGAACGTGAGAGTCATCGGGCACGAAAGTGCTTGAGTGCAGCCGTTCTGCGCTTCCGCTGGTACCTACGAACATCATCAATGAAGGCATCCTTTCCGAAAAATACGAAAAATCGTCGGAGCCTGCCGACCTGAGATTGCTGTCCACTTCCAAGCCCAGAGCCAGCAGTAGAGGGGCAGTCGCCTTCACGATGTTCGCATCATTTTCCAGGACGGGTTCGCCCTGGGTGACGCTGACTTCGCCGCCGCAGCCGTGCGCAGCTGCAACCAGGTGCACCGTCTCGGCAAGACGCCGCAGAACTTCCTCCCTCACTGGGGTGGCCATGGTGCGGACGGTTCCCCGGGCGGCGGCGGTACCCGGTATGACATTGGCCGCGGTACCAGCCTGAAGGGTAGCAATGGTGAGCACGACCGAGTCCATGGGATCCACGTTCCGGCTCACGATGTTTTGCAAAGAGACCACAACGTGGGATAGCGCCAGGACAGGATCCGCTGCAATGTGCGGGTAGGCAGCGTGGCCGCCCCTTCCATTAATGTTGATGATGAACTCGTCCGATGAGGCATTCACGGCCCCCGGCGTGCACGCCACTGTCCCTCCGGGTAGCAGCGGCTGAACATGGGCCGCGACTGTGGCGCGCACGTCTTGCTCCGCGAGTATCCCTGTTGCGCAGATATCCTTTGCCCCGGACGGGTACGTTTCTTCCCTCGGTTGCAAGACCAGTGCCATGGGAGCTGCGCCCGGCGTTGAGTGGACAGCCCTGGCCAAGGCAACGACGGCAGCCAGATGGATATCATGCCCACAGGCGTGCATGACACCCGGTCTTTGGGAAGCCCAAGCGACTTCGGAATCTTCCATGGCCGGCAGCGCATCCAGCTCAGCCCGGATGGCGATTGCCTTGCCGGGCCCGCCGATTCGCAGTACTGCCCCCGTTTCAGCCACAAACCTGGTTTGCAGATCGCCTGGCAATGCGTTCAAGACCAGATCAAGGGTCGGCCCCTCGGAACCGGATAGATCCGGCATGCTATGCAATTTGTGGCGCAGTTCTATTGCACGCGGAATCTCCTGGTCTATGCGTCTCCTGAGCACCTCAAATAGTTCAGAGTTCACTTCTCCCCCAGCTCATAGACGCGCACCGCGTTATCCCTTCCGACCATGTGAACTACTCGAATGGCATCCTCCTCAGCCCAGTCCCCATCGCGAACCCAAGCCCCCAGGACCTTGCCCATTCCTTCGCGCCATAGTCGCGCCCCGAGGTAATGGAGTTCCGGAGGTCCCCATGCATCCGTTGAAAACAGGATCTTGGAGAACGGTGCCAACTCGAAAGACTCCTTGATCAGTTCCAGAGACTGAACGCCTGTGTAGTTGGTCCCAAGCCCCACATCGAAGTAAACGTGCGGAAATATCTGCGCAAGGTAGCCCGCGTGACGATGGAACGGATAGCAATGAAGAAGGAGTACGTCCACCTTCAATGATTCAATCAGCTTCAACCAAGGAACCAGCAGCAACGGGTCGCAGGCCTCCAGACGCAAGTCAGGATCGCCGTATCCGGTGTGCATTTGAATGGGAAGACCACGGTCGACGCCCGACCAGAGAAAGAAGCGCAAAAGCACAGGATCCGAAACACGGAGCGAGTAGCCGGCTGCTACCAGACGGAGCCAGGAAGCAGCCGCCTTGGCCACTTCTTCTTTGGACGGCCGGATTGGATCAAAGTCGAACCCATGCCGGTAGGCGATGATGCTCTTGACTCCCACCGCGTTCTCCGTTGCCAGCGCTAGCCGGGCCGTATAGGCGCTAGCAAAATCGGCGGCTGACACGCCTTCCCAGGCCAGGGACTCCGCTATGGATTCGAGTCTGACGACCTCGCCCACCGTGGCTGAGCTGATGCTCTCCATCCCCGAAAGGCCGTGGATTTGATCACCGCGGAATCCGGTTTCGATCAGGAAATGGCCTATCCCCGCAGACTTGAGCAGGCGTGAGGTTACTTCCGGCGTCCCGAGCTCCACACGCCGTTCAAAGTACGCATCGGCGCTCGCATGTGCAGGAAGGCCCAGCAACGGCGCACACCACCGACGAACCGCGAATCCCAACTGCGAATCGAATTGCGTCATCCATTGAGGAATGGGCCTGTCCGACTCCGTCAGCAGTTCTTCCAGCGAGGACCGGTCAACGTCATCCTTCAACGCTCCATGGACATGGTGGTCCACCAAGGGGATTTCCTCAATGGTGGTCAGGAGAGCTTCTACGGAATTAGTAGACATCAGATACCGCTTTGATTCGGGCAGCATCGTCGAGTGTGGCCACATGAGCGAGTTCATGCCGCTTGACCCCCAAATAGGTTGCCAACAGATCAGGATGGAACCAGGAAGTCACAGCCTGGTCCTTTTCCAATGCCAGGAGTGCGTCCTCGAGTGTACGAGGCAGTTGAGGTACGTCCTTCAATTCAGCGGGGCCTGCCGTTTCTGGAAAAATGTCGGGTTTGGGGTACTCGTCACCGCCTACGATTCCGGCCAAGCCAGCCCGGAGCAGGACACCAAGCGCGAGCCACGGGTTGGCGGTTGCATCGGCTGCCCTGTACTCAAGGTTGAATTGGTGGTCCGGAGCAGATCCACCTGCCGAACTGGTCGGACAAATTCGTAGAAGAGCCTCCCTGTTTCGTTCCGCCAGAAATATTCCCCCTACGCTCCATCGATCCGGGGCCAGGCGCATGAAGGAAACCGGGCTTGGTGCTGTCAGGGCCGTCAGCGCTTCGGCGTGACGCAGGATTCCTGCACTGAATCTGTGTCCAACGTCGGAAAGACGGCCCGGACGGGTGGCGTCGAACAGAACCGGCTTACCGCCGTCGTCCACCAAACTGATGTGGACATGGACGCCGGTACCGGTACCGCCTGGTTCCTGAAGTGGTGCGAAGGAAGCCCTGAGGCCGCGTCGGATTGCCAAATCGCGGACCAATTCGCGCAAGAGCACCGCCCTGTCTGCTGCAGTGAGCGGGTCGCTCGGTTCCACCGTGATTTCAAACTGGTTCGCCCCGTATTCAGGCAACCAGTTCTCCGGTGCGAGACCACAGTCCGTCAAGCGACGCACCAGGTCCATTCCGAACGGATCGGCGTCGAGGTGCCTGCGCAAGGAAAACGGAGCCGATTGAGGCAGGCCCTCCACAACGAACTCGTGTTCGAAAGTGGCGATTACGCGCAGGCCCGTTTGCTCTCGAAAGTCGCTGATGGCCCGGCGCAGGAAGGTCCTGGGACAGCACTCCCAGTCGGTTCCGTCAGGTTGTGTTTGGTCGGCGAGCAGAATCCTGAGTCCAGCCTCATTGGGGACATCCGCAACGGTGATTTCCGTAGCCTCGTCCGGCATAAGGCGCAGGTCGCCGGTTGAACCGAAGGCGCTGCCTGGCGCAATGCTGCCGAAAGCCGAAATGCCAAGGTTGGCCGGCACCCAGCCCAGTCCGGAGCGAAGGACAGAACCGTAGGCTTCGCCGGGTGCGCCTCGTCCTTTGACCTGTCCAGCGAGATCGCAGGTAGCAACGAATATATCGGGGGTGTTCACGGGAGCCTCCGGCCGGTCGTAGGTGGATTGATGCTGGATTCAGTACCTGAGACGCCGCAATAGTCCATTGCAGATAGGGCGTACGTCTTTACTGCGGTGATGATCTGGTGGATTGGCACGTACTCGTTTTCCGCGTGCGCGGTTCGGCCAACGCCCGGACCGTAAACGAGCCCGTCGATACCTTGGGCGTCCATCCATGTGAGATCACAGACACCGAGGAATCCCTCTTGTTTGGGAGGTGTGGCCAGGTCAAACCCGCCGACGGCATCACTGTGGGCCTTCATGACCGCCGGGACAAGTTCATGGCTGGCCGGTGTGGTGTACGGCGGCCATAGGAGCTTCCAGTCGAATTCAGGACGGTGGGTGCTCAGCCAAGGATCGTTGGCACAGGCCTGACGCACGGTTCGTTCAATCTCGTCGATGACTTCGTCGTTGCTTCGCTCAGGATGATGGTAGACGCAGTATTCGACTGTGAGTGTGTCCGCAAGGAAGAACGGGACAAGGACGCCCTCGGGGTTTCCACGGATCACCCCGGGCAAGAGATTGAAGTAGCCCGGCTGGAACAGTGGGTGCCTGTCACGCCGCGCCCACGTATCTTCCAATTGCCGTAGGGCGTGATAAATGATCCAGAACTTATCGATGGTATTGACGCCCAAGGCTTCACCTTCAAGGGTTGGGTGAATGGTAAGACCCCGCAGTCCGGAGTGCGCAGCTTTGCCGACAAGGGACAGCGAGAACCACAACAGGCCCGGCGTGGTGGGAACCAGATTGGGGGCTGCGTCAGAGAAGTTCGACGGTTCGCAGACGATTGCGGCTTCGGCCCCGTATCCTGCCTGTAACGCTGCCGTTGTACCAGAGAGGTGGTCACCGACTTCTTCTCCGACGACCGCCTGCAGTACGAGATCTCCTTTGAGCCGGACACCTGCGGTGGCTAATGCGATGGCGGCATATGCCGTGGCGACAGTGCCGGCTTTGTTATCCGTAGCGCCCCTGCCATGAACCGCGTCATCGGTAATCAACCCGGAGAACGGCGCGTGGTCCCAAAGACCTTCCCGGTTGGGCGGCACAACATCGACATGCCCGTTGAGCAGCAGCGAGCGGCCACCGCCCGTTCCGGCAATCCGTCCGCAAGCATTGTCCCGGCCTTTCTCAACTGTGACGAGTTCCGTAGAGGCTCCTGCTTCGCGATGGAGATCGTTCATGAGCGCGCTCACCTCACCCTCACCGCCCACGAGCTTCTGGTAGTCCTGACCGGGATACTTGGGGTTTATGCTCGGGATCCTGACTGCGTCGGCGACGGACTGCACGATCCTGGGTGCCAGACGATCCACAGCGTCCAGGACCGCCTTTCGCTGGTTCTGCTCTGCTCGGGCAGTGGCATCAATGGACATGCGTGCTCTCCTCGACTTCCATAGTCTGGTTTGCGGGTTTTTGGAGTGCTCTATGGGCGGATTTGTTCGGGTTTCCCGGAAGTAGCCTCCGCGCTCTGGTCCATACGTCTTCAAGGAGCCCGGAGATGCCGCGTGGAAGGAAAATAAGAACCAGAAGGGTTCCAACGCCGATGATGATCGCACGCGCAGGCCCAAGGTCCGTGAGTTGGCGGTCGATGACTGTGACTACCAGTGCCCCCAGGACCGGACCCCAGATGTGGCCGGTACCGCCCAGGAAGATCATGCTCAAGCCAAGGGTGACGAATCCGAAACTGAAGAGTGTGACGTCCGCAACACGGAAGTATGCAACATAAAGGGCTCCTGTGACGCCGGCAACTGCTCCGCTGAGGATGAAGGCCAGGAGATGCTGCCTTATGCGGTTCATTCCGCGGCTCACGGCAAGGTTTTCATTGTCGCGCAGCGCGATGAGGCTCTTGCCGAACGGGCTGCGGAGGGTGGTCCGGAGCAGAACCAGGAGCAGGACCACTGCCCCGCCGAGCAACCATAAGTAGCCCAATCCCGAGTACTTTGCGAAGGAAAAATCTCCTACGCTCAGTGCAGGTACGCCTGTCAGCCCACTGGATCCGCCGGTGATTCCGGGAATAGCCAACACGAGGTAGTAGCAGAGCTGCACGAAGACGAAGGTGATCAGTGCGATATATATGCCTCGCATGCGTATCACGGGGATGTAGGCCAGTGCACCGGCCAGCCCGCCCGCAGCGGTTGCCAGTATGAGCCCAAGCCACGGATTCATATCCCATGTCACTGTGGCAACGGCCATCGTGTAGCCACCGACACCGAAGAAGCCAACGTGGGCGAAGTTGAAGATGCCGCCGATACCCAGCGTCAGGTTCCAGCTGGCGGCGAGCAGGGCGTAAATGAGCGCTGTGGCGGCCAGCAGGCGTGCAGAGCCGCTGATGACGACATATGGCAGCAAGGCGGCGGCAAGCAAGAGCAATGGCCACGTCGCGAAGCGCTTGAGGGATCCAAGACGGTTCATCACGAACGTCCTTTCACTAGACCTTGGGGGCGGACCAGCATAATGAGGACCAGGACGAGGAAGACAGCTACAGGGCTCCATTGGAGACCGAGCCAGTACGTTGTGCCCGCCTCCAACAGGCCTATTGTGAAGGCGCCGACCAAGGTGCCCCACAAAGTGGCCGACCCACCAAAGACCAGGACGACAAAGGCAGTCAGCAGGGGTTCGAAACCTTTTGTGGGCGTAATGGTGGTGGTCGTTCCGTAGACGAAGGCAGCGGCGCAGGCCAGAATTGATGCCACCGCAAATACGCTGGCGTATATGCGCACGGGCCTGATTCCGACGAGCATTGCCATGTCCCGGTTCTGTTCCACGGCCCGGACGGCCATCCCCCACTTCGTCTTGCGCAGCAACGTGATCAGTCCTATGACCAGAACTAATGCCAGAGCCAGGGCAATGAGGGTAGAGCTTGCGATTCTTACGTCGCCCAGGGCAAATGTTGAGGCGCTCACGGACTTTATCTGCTTGTTCTGCGGTCCCCAGATTAGTTGTGCTGCGCCCTCGACTGCGTTGGCGATGGCGAGGGTCGAAACCATGACCAAGAGAGTTCCGTTTGGCCTGCTGATGAACGGCCGGACCGCTACGAGGTCCAGGAGCATACCCAGCAAGGCCAGCAAGGGAATCGCAGCGGCGAAAGCGAGGAGTACCGGGAGCCCCACCTTTTCTGAGAACGTCCAGATGAGGTACGCGCCCAGAAGCAGGAGCGCGCCGTGAGCGTAGTTGAAGACCCCCAACGTGGACCAGATGAGGGACAGTCCGCTGGCCATCAATGAGTACAGCGACCCGAGCACGAGGGCTGAGACCAGGATGGAAAGGAGCGCGTCAGACATGCTTGTCTCCCTCAATGTTGTTGTTAGCGGATGACGGGTGGGAGCCGACGTACATATCCATGACTTCCTCGTGGCTGGGCTTGATGTCCGTGGTTCCGCTGGAGACGATCCGCCCGAGCTCCACAAGATGCCACCGGTCCGCGAGTTCGAAGAGGAACTCAATATCGCCGTCGGCGACTATCAACGACAGACCCAGTCGGCGGACTTCGTGGAGTGTGTCAAGGATTTCGTATCGGATCTTGGGTGCCAGCCCGAGAGTTGGTTCATCCAGCACAAGAAGCTTGGGCTTGGCCATAAGGCCCATCCCGATGGCCACCATTTGGCGTTCGCCTCCAGATAGCGTGCCCACAAGTTGCCCGCGACGTTGCAGGAGCTTGGGAAAGAGTCCCTGGACCATTTCCAGAGTCTCCTCCCGCTGACCCCTGGCCGCCGGGATCCCACCTGCCAATGCCAGGTTCTCCCTGACGGTGAGCCTCGGAAAGAGCTGATTGCCTTGGGGCACATGCATCATTCCCTGGTTGACTACCTTGTAGGCGGGCATCCCGGTGATATCGCTGCCATCGAAGAGAACCTGACCTGAAGAGGTCCTGCCCAGACCCGAGATGGCGCGCAGGGCGGTCGTCTTTCCATGACCGTTGGGGCCCAAGAGGGCCAGAGCCTCACCCGGGACGACCTCGATGGAAAACGACCGGACCACAGGCAGGCGGCCATATCCGGCCTCCAGGGCACTGACGCGGAGCAGTGGGTCAACCGTCTCCTGATCGGTGTTCATGCCGCTGCCTTCCCCAGATATGCCTCCATCACCCGCGGATCCGAAAGAACCGCGTCGGGGGTTCCTTCAACCAGGACTTCGCCGGACGACATGATGACCATCCGTTTGGCCAGATCGCGGATAAGGCTGAGTACATGCTCAATGATCAGCAGTGTCAGGCCGCCCTTCTGAAGTTCCCGCAAAAGCAGGATCAATTCAGCCTGATCTTCATCGTTGAGGCCTCCAGCTGGTTCATCCAGCATCAGGAGCCGCGGGTGTGAGACAAGGGCGCTGGCTATCATCAGCTTCTTTTTTGCCAGCAGTGGTATATCCGCCGCCCGCTCATCCCTGTACCTGCTGATTCCCACGGTCTCCAAGGCCGTTTCCACGTCCCCTTTGGTGCGCCGATGCCCTCCGAGGTAGTGGTTGGCCACGGCGATGTTGTCGGAAACACTCAACGAAGGGAACAGCTGTTCCGCTTGGAAGGTTCGACGCATTCCCGAACGAGCGATTCTGTGCGCGGAAAGCCTGTCAATACGTACACCGTCAAAGAAAATCTCTCCGTCTGTCGGGCCGAACGGCACCCCGGAGATCAGGTTGAAGAGAGTACTTTTTCCCGCCCCATTAGGACCGGCAATCCCCAAAATCTCCCCCTCGTCAACATTCAGCGTGACGTTTTCCACGGCCACGAAACCCCCGAAGCGCCGACTGACCTGTCGTACTTCCAGGAGGTGCCCTTTGGAAGTGCCGGGTCCAGGTGACTTGGCGATCCTCATTTCATCCACTCGGGCTTGTGGAACTTGCCGTCGGCGAACTCTTCGGGAGCGATGTTCAGACGTTTGCCGTTTTGGATTTGGTAGTACGTCATCGGGATACCGTCTCTCCCGGCTACGGCCAGATGGGTTGTCGGATCAAAATGGACACGACCAAGCGTGGTTTGTTTGTCCAGCTTGCCCAATGCCTCACCGACTTCCTTACGTTTCCCGGGATCACCGACTTCCTTAACGGCGTCGGCCCACAAATGGACCTGTTCGTAGAGGCCATAGCTGTACAGGCTAGGTTCGTTTCCGTATGCCTCCGTCAGCTTCCGGGTGAGGTCCTTGGTTTCCGGCAGTGCCGGCAACGGGGCAAACGGAAGGTTGTAAAGCACGCCGTCAGCGTTCTTCCCTGCGAGCTCGGTGAACTCCGGGACGCTTGGGGCGTACTGCGAAAACACCAATGACTGCGTGGGATTCTGGCGGAATTGAGTGAGGAATTTTGACGCATTTGCAGTCAGGTAGTCGAGGTTGATGATCACAGCCGGATCAACCTGCCGGATTTTGGTAATCTGCGTGGTCCAGTCGTCCACTTCCCCAAAGGGAACAGTGTCGGGTCCAGTGACGTCCCAGCCTTTTGCCTTGAAGTTCTTGTTCAACCCGGAAGCTATGCCATTGGAGTACGCATTATCGCTGGAGATAATGTAAACCCGGCGGTTAGTGAGCGGAAAGGTGCCATCGGCGTTCCATGTATCCAATTGTTCAGGAATGCCAGTGCTGTAGCCCTCGTATGAAGGGGCAAGGGACCAAACACCGGGATACTTCTCGGGGTTCTTGGAAATAATGTCCTGCGTTTGGGCGCTGTTGCCGCTGAGCAGGTACGGAATTCCAGCTTCTGCGAGCTGATCGATTTCGAAGTTGGTCGTGCTGGCGTAGCCCGTGACCACTGCCGCAACATCGGGGTGTGAGGTCAGTTGCGTCACAGCGGACGAGACCGCATCCGACTTCTGGTCCCGTACGTCAAGTGCTTTGAGTTCAACCTTCCTGCCATCGATGCCGCCTTTGGCGTTGATTTCGTCGACCGCGAGTCGTGCACCCTGTTCCATGAGCTTGCCATCGGCAGCGGCCACACCTGTGAGCGGGGCCAATAGACCGAGCGTGATGGGATCTCCGGATGCCCCGGAGTCACCGCCTTCGCCCGTGGGAACGGTACAGCTCACCATCGAGATGGCGATGACCGTGGCGGCTGAAAGGAGTAGGGAAGAACGTAGGCGGGGCTTGATTGAGGTAGACATAGCGCTCCGTGGGAAATGGGGATTTTGGTCCGGGTTCGGGAGTCAAATCTGGATATATTTGGTGGAAGGTGACGACGATGGAGTTAGTCGTTTAACCAACGGGTGATAAGGCACCGACAAGACCGAACAGGTCTTTGGGATCGTCCGGATTGGCAACGAGATCTATTTCTTCAAAGAATTCGGTGCCGTCCACGGAGTCCCGCAGATAACGCAGGGCTGAGAAGTCTTCCACCGCGAACCCGACGGAATCGAAAATGGTGACTTGATCTTCTGACGTGCGCCCTGGTGCGGCACCGAGGAGGACCTTCCAGAATTCGGTTACGGCGAAGTCGGCCGGCATCTGCTGGATCTCACCTTCAATCCGCGTCTGGCTCTCGTACTCGACAAAGACGTCACCGATCTCCAGGATCGACGGATCCAGTTCCGTCTTTCCGGGGCAATCTCCACCGATCGCGTTGAGATGGACGCCAGGAGCAACGTGCTGAACGCTGAGGATCGTGGCCTGGGCTTTGTCTGCCGTGCACGTCGTGATGACGTCGGCGCCCTGAACCGCTTCCAGAGCAGAGGAAGCGACGTCTATTTCGAATCCAAGCGGAACCATGTTCCGGATGAACTTGTGTACAGCGGCAGGATCGGTGTCCCAGACCCGCAGCTTCGCTACGCCCAACGCTGTCCTCATGGCCAGTGCCTGGAATTCAGCCTGGCTGCCGGTTCCAATCATGGCCATGACCCTGGAATCGGGCCGCGCCAGGACCTTCGCGACCATGGCGGACGTGGCGGCGGTGCGCAGCGCTGTAAGGATAGTCATTTCGGCAAGGAACGTTGGGTAGCCGTTGTGGACATCTGCCAGAACGCCGAAGGCCGTGACAGTTTGGTAGCCACGGGCTGGATTCGACGGGTGCCCATTCACATATTTGAATCCGTAGGTCTCATGATCGCTGGTGGGCATGAGTTCTATAACGCCATATGGGGTATGGCTGGCGACACGTGGTGTTTTATCGAACCGCGCCCAGCGTCGGAAGTCGTCTTCCATGTAGTGAATCAGGTCTTCGATGATCGTTTCGGGGCCTTGGGTTCTGACCCAGCTGATCATATTGCTTACATCAACAAAGCGCGTCATCTGCGCTCCCTTCTGGTTCGTGCCGCTCACGTCCTCGGGATCGGCTGATTCCATGATGCGTTACAAAGGATTCAAAGTCACGTCTTTTGAACAATTTGTTATATTTCTTTCACACTGTGTGGGGTAAGGGGTTGTGCAACCAGCGGAGGCTCCCAAGTGACTCGATCCGGCTTGAACCGCTGGAAGTGTGGTGAAGACACCCAGATGGAACACCGGATCTATGACGTCGAAGCTGGTGCCGGTGCAACGGAACTGCCGGGTTGCCGCATCGCCAGACGTGAATGCCCAGCCAGCGGGCTTAATGAGCTTGCCCGGGACCATGTCGGCACCGTCCGAGATCGCAAAGATCACCTCAGCCGCGGCCGGAGCTGTTTGGTCCCTGGACGCCGAAGATGCAAACGACTGATATGTAGGTTCTGGTGTCAAGAGGGCGTGGATGAGCGGCTCCTGGGTTTGTTCGGGGGCCGCTCATCCTGTGCCGGTCGGTTGTGTTGGGAAGTGCGGGCGAGTCGTTATCGACGGGCAGTGTCAGACTGATATTCGCGGGTTGATTACCGCATGACGATGTTCGGCTGGAGCTCTGCCAGGTGTCTAAGGTCGAGCGTTGGCGGTTATGATCCGCCTGCTCATAGTCGTTTTCCCGGGTTGGCTCCGCGTGCTGCCACGTCACTTCCCATCACGGTTGAGGGGCAGGTTTCGGTTTAGGCCACGGTCATGCGGTCTCCGTTGCTGGAGCGGTGCGGCCAGTGACCAGCACCAGCCCGCGAGTTCGCGGGCGATCGCGGTGTTGGCCTTGACGGACGGTTTGTGCCGTTCATCGAAATGTTCCCATTTGTGGTGGAGCCGGTGGTTTCCTTCCAGGGCATGGATCCGGGTTGCCAGGCTGTCGAGATCAAGTTGGCGCAGTAGCCGTTCGCAGGGCCGGGCATATGGGCGTCGGTGCTGCCAAGCCGCTTCGACCAGGAGCTTTCGTGCGTACGTGTTCCCGGCTTTCGTGATCGGACCCAAGTGCCGGGATTGGCCGGAGGAATTTTCGCTGGGAACGAGTCCGAGGTAAGAGCCGATCGATGATCCGGTGAAGCGGGTCCAGTCGCCGATTTCCACGGCCAGCCCGAACGCTGTCGTTGTCTGAAATCCCGCGCAAACACATTAACGCGTTGATGACCTGGGTGTAGCGGCAAGCGTTGGCTGTGGCCGAGATGTGTTTGTCGATCCGGGACAAGTGCCCGGCGAGCAGTTCGGCCTGCTCGATATGCGCTTCGTATGTGAACTGCAGCGGCGGTTGGTCAAAGTGTTGGCGGTGCAGCCACAGGTAGTGTTCCTTCGTCCACCGGGCGTCCTTAGGGTAGCGGATGCCGTGGCGCAGAAGGATGGCGTTCACGTGCTGCCGGACGTGTGCGAGATCCTTGGCAGTGCCCGAGCGGAGCCGGGACAGATCCCGGAGTGCTTCCTCGTCCAGGTCAGGGACCCGGACCTCGGTCACTGAGCCGACCGCGAGTATCTCGGCGAGCACCCGGGCGTCCCGCCGGTCGGTTTTGACTCTGTCACCGGGAGCTCGCAACAGTTTCGAGGAAGCTGCCACTACGCAGTCGATGCCCTGCGCACGTAGGAACCGGGCCAGGACGAACCCGGTTGGGCCTGATTCGTAGACGACCTTGACCGGCGGCTCGAACCTATGGACCCAGTCCAGGACCACGGGTGGTTCAGCGACCATAGTGTGGGTGCTGATTTCACCGGTACTCGGATTCATCGCGTGGCCAACGATATTAGCCGCGTGAACATCGAGCCCGATGAAAGTATGCTCAAACATAGCCGGGACCTCCCAAGCTTCACATGTGGCACTACCATTGCACCCCCGATGAGCCATCCGGCCAAGGGCACCGTTAATGGCAACCCACGGAACCTGTGACACAGAAGGCCCCGGCCCGTCCCGGGCAAAGGACATCACCGCCGGGGATTCAGGCCCGGAAGCGCCGCCGTCCACTCAGTGGCAACCGAACAGATAAAGCCGGCGCTGCCGGACCGCCCCCGGCGATAATGCCCGCAGACCGCCACGGGCCGGCATCAACAACGCGGGCCCCCACTTCATATCGTCTAAGCCGAGACCGTGGTGATTCAATCCCCAGAGAACGGGGAGCGATTCCGCGCTGCAGTCCTACCGGGCCTGCGGGCATTTGATCGGGGGCCGTCGGTCGTATTACCAGCAATTACTCGCTCACGGGGGAACCGGAAATGGTCTCGTCCCCGCTGCAGCAACGCACGTCATTATCGCGGGACGACAAGATAATGCACATGGCGATCTAAAACAGCTGACTCACGTTGGTCCCGCCCGCAGTTGTCGGCATCAGTAGGCACGTTCGTTGGAGATGAGAACCAGTACACAATCGACGGCGGCATGCAGTCAGTTCGGCGGTCGCGTTGTCCGGCCCAAGCCTGTCGGAAGCATCCCATCGTCCCCGCACTACCAGGTCACCGTTCGGGACAGGAACTGCTCCGAACTTTCCATTTCCGACTCCACGGATGAAGCAGCGGTTTTGCGGGAATTGGTCGACTCCGGTGTCGCCGTGCGCAGTTTCGCCACGACAAAAATATCCCTCGAGGACATCCATCAGGGTCTGCCGTGAGCAGAACGATGCTGCTGACAGCGACTATGCGATGGTTGGTGAATAACCCACATGGCACAGCACAACCTCGGCATCGTCTTTCATTTCGAATTCACGCGCGCTGTCAGCACGAAACGATTCTGGCCAACGACCCTGGCCGTAAGTCATGAGTGCATTGGCTACTCGGTGGCGGAGGCGTTCTTATTGGCTCGGGGCAACTGCATTCTCCGCGGCTTTGGTTGTCGCCGTGGGCGGACCCTCCTGGCCCGGCTCCTTCAACCGCTTCGGCCCAGGCAGCCACAGAGTTCCTGGAAAGCAGAGTCCAGCATTTCATGGATGGGGCGCGACATCCGTTGTTGTGCAGTTGAGGTGGCCGGACGGAGAATCGTCCAAGGCCTATAGAGTGCGAAACCTGGATACCAAAGATCCGGCCCAGCCCCAGGACAGGGTATCAGTTGCCAGTATTACGAAGTCGATGATCGCCGGTGCCGTCCCGAAACTCGTTGACCAAGGACTTATCGGGATCGAGGACCCGGTGAACAACGTTCTTGAGAGCTTCCAATCCACACTCCGCCCGCCTGGTCCGATCACCGTGCGCCAGTTGCTGAACCACACCTCCGGCATGCCGGATGTCGCAGACTCGGAGTTTGCTCAGGTTCCACCGAAGCAGGTTGCAAACACTCGATTCACTATCCAACGAGGACTCGAATTAACCGCCGCGCTCCCTTGGGAGGCCAAGAACGTTGGCCGCTATTCTTACTCGAGCTCCAACTACCTGGCTCTGGGCCAGCTGATCGAAAAGCTGAGGGACCGGCCCGTTGCTGATCTTCTGAAGGAAGATATCTTCGGTCCTCTGGGACTTGGTCACACTTCGCTGAGCGAACCAGACCGCGCCGCCGCGGACAACATCCATGCCTACATCGTCGTCCTCGGTGAACGGATCGATGTCACCCAGCCGGAAGTTTTGTGGGCTCGCCCGAAGGCGGCGTCATCTCCACGGCGCAGGACGTCAACACCTTCTACCGGGACCTTCTCCGCGGCCGACTCCTCTCCCCAGCATCGCTTGAGGTACCGGCACCCCACGTAGCTTGCCTCGGGCGCGTCGCTTGCATACGACGCGGCCAACCAACCGACGCAGTACTCAGTGGGCGGGACAACGACGGCCATCACCCATGACGCCCAGGGCAACCGCCTCACCGGTCCAGCACCAACGATCGGCACGTCAACCTACCTGGAACCAGGCCAACAGGCTCAAGTCCGCGAACGGGACATCGTTCACCTACGACGCCACCGGGCTTCGCGCCAGCCGGATGCCTGGAGCCGGGCCATCCCAGAGCTACGTCTGGGACACGAGCCGCGCTGTGCCGGTGATGCTCACTGACGGCGCCTTGAGCTACCTCTACGACGCAGCAGCCTCTCGAGTGCTCAAACGAATGGCGGGTGTGGAAGGAAATCCGCACCCGCCAGCCCCCAACTACATTCAGCTCAACGGGATTCGGTCAGCGCCTGGTTGGCCTTTTGCGTGTCCGAACCCGACACGGTGAACTCTCCGATCACCGTCTTACCGTCAGCTTCGTAAACGGGTATCGACCGGTCAGCTCGTCCTTCGGTTTCCGTCCACTTCACAGCGTCTTCGGGAGTCTTGAACTCTCGTGAAGCTGCCGTGCCATTGGCGACGTCCAGCTCCGCTTTCGAAACGTAGCCTCGCTTGCCGTCGGTCGTGAGAGCTGCAATGAGATCCGGCTCAGTTTCGGGTGATACGGAATCTATGGCGAACCCGTAGGTGTTGCCGTAAGCGTTCCTCGGATACTCCGGTGCGGCCTTTGTCTCGGAAGCCAGGTTGGAGGGAGCTAATCCGCCTGCAGCGGTAGCCACAGATGCGCCAGCTCCCAATCCCAGAACTGCGCACAAACTGACGGCAACCACGTAGCCACGCTTGGACATTTTCTGAATCTTCATGATTCCCCCTACCAGTTTCCTTGAATAACCGACTTGAATGTGTAGAAGTCGTTGTATCCACTGCCAGTCCATCCTCGGGCAATACCCCAGCTGTACCAGTTATAGGATTGGTACTGACTGCACGAATTGGCATTGGCTACTGTCCCTGGAGAGGGATTGTACATATTTAAGCCTTCGCAGCTCAGGTAGTTATCTTGTGTAAACAAACGACCCCTGGCTCCAGCCCACCCAGTGTACGTACCCCCACCGGAGAATGAACTCATGGTGCCGGCCACCGCATACGACTGGGACTGTGTATAGATAATGGGATACGAGTCGTACCAGTGGCCTGCCACGTAGTAGTTGTTGATTTGGCCGTACACCGCCCCGTACGCCAAGGCCGATTGGGCGCCAAACATGACGGCAAAAGCGACAATAAAGGTTGTAACCATTCCTATCACACGCTTACGGAATCGCGCAGAAGAGTGATTATCACGGGTAATTTCAGAACTTTCCATTGCCTCCACCTAATTGATATTGAAAGGACTTAAGTATCCTATAATGAAGGCTCGGGAATGGCTATCAAATAATGCAGAAACTTTTTTATTACCCTGGCGCCATAAACACTCCTACTTGTGTGGTGCCATCGCTAAGGTAAACCGGAATTTCCCGCTGAGGATTAGCAAGGTTCTTGGCTGCTGCCTCTGGGCTTGGCGGATCAGTTCCCTTCATCTGGTCCGAGTAGGCGTAGCCCCTTGCCCCGTTAGTGGCTATTACTGCCAGCAAGTCCGGGTCTCCACGCCCTGGCACCTCAACGCCATAGGTCTCACCTTTTGCGTTGACTTCCCAATCGGTGGCAACCTGTGAAATGTACTTGCCGCTGATCTGCCACCTGTTTCCTGAATCGGTCATGATGGTCACCCCTTGTGTAGAAGGATCCAAGGGCACGACATACTTTGACCAGGCGCCATGTGTTCCCAGATCGGCCGAAGAGCAGGTGACGATGGCGCCATCAGGGAAAATGAACTTACCGACGGTGAGGCAGGTTAGTTCCACCTCAATACCCGTTGCCCCATCCGGAGCCGGTCCAAGGTCAGCTGTTGCTGTGCCGCTGTAAACGGCAGTCGATGGGGAAGACAGGACAGTCGTTGTGGGCACCCCGGGCAGGGTAAAGAGTCCCGCAGCCGTTGCGCCTACACCGCCCAGCATTCCTGCGCCAACCAGGGCGCCCGCGAACAACAGCCACCGTCGCTTTTGTGCCCGGGGTTTTGAGGTCGTCCGAACCTGGGCAAGAAGTACTTCACGGAGCGCCCGGTCGAACAGCGGATCAATGCGAACGTCGTTCATGACGGATCTCCTTTCAATGCCGGCGAGTGAAGGTGGTGAAGTGACCGTGGCAGGGCAGCCTTCAGCTTCTGGCGAGCACGGTGCATGCGGACTTTGGCTGCCCCCGGTGAAATCCCAACTGCCTCAGCTGCAGCCGGCAAGGGCAATTCTTCGAATACGACAAGGCTGATCAGCCTCAGGTCCAGTGGCTTCAGAACAGCCAGGGCCTGCGCGACCTCGTCATTCATTGACTGATCGTGGTTGGAAAGAGCGGGGTCCAGTTCCGCTTCGGCCTCACCGAGTCGGGGAATTGCGTCCAAAAGCCTTCGATGGCGGACCCTTGCACGCTGAAGATTCCTCGCAGTGTTTGTCGTCGTCACCAACAGCCACGGAAGGATCGAGCCGCCAACTAGCCTTACGCGTTCCCTGCGGCGCCATAACTCAAGGAAAGCCGTTGCCGTGGCGTCTTCGGCGTCGTGCCGTCCGCCAGCCAGGCGATAAGCATGACGAAAAACGCGACCGCGGTGCCGGTCGTACAAAAGACCAAACGCCTCGGCGTCACCCTTCAAGGTATCCGCCCACAGGACGTCATCCCCCAGCTGAACGTTCTCCATGCCCTGTATTGTCCGGGACTCCACTGATAGTTACACATTGAAAGAAGTTTTTCCTGGTGCCCGCACGAATGCTCCGCTCTGCGGAAGAATCGGGTTCATCACCAAACGGGATTTCCGGCAGCCAGTTACACCCCCGTACTTTGCTAACCAAGCATCCCCTGGCGTGTAAAGCTCGAAGCAGTCAACGCCCGTATCGTGACCTTTGAGCAGGAGTTCTACGCTCACACTGTTGTGCCGAACGGCCTGACCGACTACGAACACACCAGTGACTCGGTGAGCCAGGCCATCGCCTCCCCCAGCGCAAACAACCTCAAGAGCCTCGGCCAACTCGCCATATGAGCCCTGGCAAGAAGGGCAGTGTCCCTGAAGCCCAGGCGCAGCGCATATTCGACGGCCTGGCCGCACGTGCCGAGGCACAGCTGACGATGGAACAGGCTGTTTCTGATGCCCTGAAAGCCGCGGCAGCGTGCGCGAAGTAGCTGCGCTCTCAGGGCTGTCCGGGACGACGGGGCAGAAGTATGGCCACGCCCGCGGCTGGCCGCTGACCTGACATAGTTCAGCCAGTTAGCGCAACAGACCCTGGATACGCTGCAAATTGGCCAGCCAAGCGACGTAATCCTCATCGTCTTCGCCTAGCTCGGCCCATACGTCGTGCCCATCGACTTCCGGATCGTCGATGATGACCTGGATCGCATCTGCAGCGGCCAGTTTCAGGGCAGCCGACGGAGCCCGCTGACCAGTGGCCCATTGGATGACATCACGATCGATTTCAGTGTGTTCGTGTCCGCTGAGCACTGCCAATACAGCACTGGCAGCGACGACACTTTCGGTCGAACCGGACCTCAGGGTCTCCTCGATGAACGGCCACACCTCAGGTGCTTCTTGCAGGTCACCAAACCAATCAAGAGCATCGTCGTTTCCGAAACTACCTGTAGACCAAGCACCCATTACAAACTCCCTCATCAGTTGTGTTCGTCATTCAGCTTTGTTGCCGGTGGCGCCGGACAGGCGTATCACCCGTTGATTCTCACGGCAAAGACGATTCGCTTCGGCCTCGCATCCGCACCGATGGCCAACGAAAATCAATCTTGACTGGCCTCTTTCCCATCTTTGGCTCTGGTACACCCCGCTCCCGTCGCCGTGCCCGGGCGTCACAGTCCTGACGCGCCCAAAAGACGAGAAGCGCAGCGAAGAGACCAAAACTACCTGGCAGGAACAGCCGGGCCCATTGACCGTCTGATGCAGAGAACACCACTGACATGACCAGCGACAAGAGAACCAAAGCGACAATTACTCCGGCGAATATTGTCATGGACCACCATGGCTCCACTACCGGTACATACTTCCCGCCGAGCGTGATTTCATCCCGACGGTAGCTGTGGAGATCACCGTCCGCAGTCCAGGCAAGGACTCGTTCCTCCCCCGTGGCAACAGCGCGGTCATACCAGCGCTTGACGCCCTCTTCGGTCTCGCGGCCGGAGTCGACATCTGCCGACTCGATCCAGCCTGGCCCTGCCAAGTCGATCTCCTTCCAACCAGCCCTGCCCGACCTGGACACGTGCCATCCAACTGTTTCCGTTGGCGCGAGGATACAGCCCAGGATTCCCGCGCTGTCGCGTGCGAGGAGGTCGGCCCGGCCGTCACCGTTGAAGTCGCCCGGCGCGACGATGGTATTCATGGCGTTCCAGCCCTGGCCTGCCTGAACCCGCGGCTTCCAGCCGCCGGACCCGTCTCCAGGGTATATCCACAGCAGGCCTGCCGCGTCGCGGGCCAGCACGTCGGGTTCTGTGTCTGCCGTGAAGTCTCCGCAGCCAAGAATCGTTGTCATGACGTTCCAGCCTTGCCCGACTTGAAGGCGGCCAAACCAGCCGCCGATCCCGTTGCCCGGATATAGCCACAGCACACCGGCCGGGTCCCGAGCAAGGACATCGGGGAAGCCGTCGCCGTCGAAGTCACCCGGGCCGACAAGGGCAGTCATCGACTGCCAGCCTTGCCCGACCTGAACCCTTGGAAGCCAGCCCCCGGACCCGTTCCCCGCGTACAGCCACAACGCCCCGTCTCCGTCTCGTGCCAGCACGTCCGCTCGTCCGCCGGTGTTGAAGTCGCCGGCTGCCACGATGGAGGTCATGGAGTTCCAGCCCTGGCCCACACGTTCAGGGGCAAGCCAGCCTCCGGTGCCGCTGGTCGGGTACAACCAGAGGGCGCCATGTGTGTCCCTTGCCAACACATCTGCACGACCGTCCGCCGTGAAATCCCGGTTGGATGGATCCCGGATGACCGACACTGATCCGCTCCGGGAAGGCACATAGACCGCGTGGGTTGCTGGATCTACCACGGGCGTGCCCGGTTGCGGGACGTCGAGCGTCTTCGTTGTGGCGCTGCCGTGGATGACTGACACGGTGTCGAGGCCGATGTGAGTGACGTACAGAGCGTGCGTGGACGAATCGACAGCCACGAAGCGCGGAAACTCCATGTACGTGTCGAAACTCGATGGTCCTTACGACTCGGTCCCCGTTGATCACTGAGTTGGTTCCGGCGAAGACCCCCGGAACATAGACGTCGTGGGTCACTGAATCTACCGCGACCGACAATGGACCGCCGCTCTTGGTGGGGATGGTCTGTGTGACCACTCCATTGTTGATGACCGAGACCTTGCTGTTGGAATAGTTGGCCGCATACACGGTGTGAGTGGAAGTGTCCACAGCAACCGACCACACGTACCCGCCAGTAACGGGAATCGAGCCGGTCACTTTGTCGCCCTCAATGACGGTCAACCCGGTTGTTCCGTGGGCAACATAGACCTTGCCGGTGCCAGGGTCCAGAGCAACTCCCATCGGCTGGTGGGCCACAGGGATAGTGGCTGTTACCGTGGTGCCGTTGATGATCGAAACCGAGTCGCTGGCCGAATTGACCACGTACACAGAGTGAGTCCGCGGATCCAGCGCCGTTGCGGCTGGGTGCTGTCCGAGGACAACTTTCGTCGTCAACACGCCGTCTCTCAGAACAGAGACGGTGTTGCCGCCCAGATCTGCAGCGTAAAGAGTTCGTGTGGCGGGGTCATATTCAAGGGAGGTGAGATCACCGGAGACCGGATAATTGGTGCTGACTTCAGGAGCTGCCGCTGCAGGGTTTCCACCCGGAACTACGGCAGCGCAGAAGAAGGCCAGAACCAAGACAATGCGATACGAGCCAGATAACTGCGCATGCGCCTCACCCTACCGTTACGCATCAATCCCAACGGGACGATTCGGACGATGGATGTGAAACGTGCCGCTTTCCCCCATGGATCGTTGCGCCGGGTACAAGACCTTCAAGGATAAGGAACTGCGCCCGAAGAAGGACCTTTAGTCCTCTGGCCAGACAATCTTCTCCCCCATGGCGCCAAGGAAACCCGCGAACTCTTTCATGCTCAGGTCGCTATGCTTGGCTGCACTGGCGATACTGTCCCGCCGGGACCACAGGAACTGCGTGCCGTCTTCCCGCTGGACTGAATGAATGCTCATGTCCATCTGTGCGAGCACCTCGACCAGCCCGGGGGGCATCCGTTGACCTTCCACGACTTATGACATCGTGGACTGCGTCCCGTTCACGTTCGTATTCCGCATAGGTCAACGATGTCGAGACCACCCCATGAGTGCGGCCGCGGGGGCTGAGCCCGGACAACATCCGGGCCATTGGTGTCGGCTCCACACCCATCAACCGGTTCAGGCAAAAGCGCTGGTCCGCGGCGTCCTCTGCTCGTTCTTCCAATGTATAAGGGCTGCGGCTACGGGCGGCGTAGATCCGGGTGGTGTCCAAGGCGCGCAGCTCATCAATTGGGAAGATCGAGTTGTACATGCTCCGTCCGTAGATCAGCCGGTCGAAGGGTTTACGGGCACCCCAATGCTGCTTGATCCGCTTCCTAATGTCCCACGACTGACCCGATATAGAAGTGCTTGTACTCGTCGAAGACCATGATGCATGCGCCCTCCTTGCCGTCCAGAGCCGGCAGTGACTCCACCGGTTTGAAGGTGCGGCCCTTGGAAAGGAGTGCTGGAGTGCTGTCTCGAACTCGTCAGCATCCAGCGAGCTGAAATAGTCCCTGGACAGGTCAAAGTTTCGCAACCCCACATCGCGCTTCCACAAAAGGTACAGGTCCGAGTGCTGGGTATGTTCATCATCCCGGTAGCACAAGGCCGTGTCTTCCCACGGCTGCTCCCCTAGCACTTCGCGTTTCGGCCGCTGCTTCTGGGCACGGCTCGGGTACGCATACATGTCCCGCGTCATCTTGTGCCCGAACTTCGAGGCGCGAAGCCTCTCGCCGAAATGCTCAATGGGTCCGCGACCAGCCAGCTCAGTCCGGGGGTCACCGGCGGCGATCCGTTCAGCAGTGAGCCTGTATGCCTCAGCGATGTAGTCCTCGACATCGCTTGCAGCAATGCACCAAACATTCCGTCCGCCGATCTGAATGCCCCTCAGATCACCTGCCTTCAACAGCGCCCGTATCTGAACTGCGGAGACGTTGAGTTCCTCAGCGACTTGTTCAACGGTCAGGAAACGGTGCTTCTTGATTTCATCAGGGCATCCGTCCATCGTAGAGCGACGAGGGCGCGCAAATCTGTATCCGGCTGCTGGGGTGCTCTGTCTGTTTGCTACTTGATGGAGCTAGTACGGGGAAACAACAGAACGGTCCAGCGTTGGCTTCACGAGCAAGAGCCTGACTGTCTGAACGCAGATACCCAAATTCAGGAACAACATAAACAGACTCGGAATCCTGCCGCTGGTCGTCGCGAAGTCAAGGATGTTGATAACAGTGAACGTCAGCGCTAGGCACGACAAGACAAGCGCAGCAATGAGCGGCAGTTTGGATGTGCTACGCCTGGCAGCGACATTCCAAATGCCAACCGCAGCAAGCGCCATGAAGTAGAAGATGTTGAGGGTCACGAAGACTGCTTGTTCAGACCTATCGCTGTCGTTGAGGTTGGCTAGCCCAGCCCCATACAACGAATGCAGCCAAATCATTGCCGCCGCGCTGATCACGGCGACAGCAATGAGGCCGATGCCAACGGAAGTGCGGGCTTTGCGGTTTTTCTTCGGGTCCTCGTCAGTTGTCGCTGTGGGTAGGTCGCCAGGGCGCGGAATCTGAAGGCTCATACGGGAACTCCTCGGCGTGCAGGAAGCACCCTTTGCCCCCCGTCGGAAACAATGTAGCAGTGAGCGCAGTCACATTCGGAGCTTCTCGCCCACTCCGGGTTCATGATCTGTTTCGTGGAACCCGCTGGAGCATTCCTAGCTCTTGGACCGATGTAACCCACGCGATGACAAACTCATCCCCGGCGCGATAGCGATCGATGCGACGCCCTGGGCGTAAAACGAAGAAACCCCCGGGAAGTCCGGGGGTTTCTTTTGGTGGGCGATACTGGGTTCGAACCAGTGACCTCTTCGGTGTGAACGAAGCGCGCTACCACTGCGCCAATCGCCCGGGTGAAACCTGCATCAGCTCGCTGGTGCATACAGAAGACTAGCCCACCGTGGCTGGAATGCAAAACGCATCCAGGCCACATTGCCCAGACCGAATCACAAGGCTGGAATTACAGCCGTGAAACTCCCCGCCAACCGCGTAAATTCAAGGATCCAAGCCCCTTAAGAAGCCAAAGCAACCAACCGATTTGGAGTTTCAAGCAACCTCCTATAGAGTTTTTACTCGTCGGAAAGCGACGGAATGCCTACTGGGCAGGCCGGCGTTACGGCACTGCGGACGTAGCTCAGCTGGTAGAGCACCACCTTGCCAAGGTGGATGTCGCGAGTTCGAATCTCGTCGTCCGCTCGCAAGGCACTGTCAAGGCACGAATTCCTCGGAATCTGCTTACACGGTGGGTTGGCCGAGAGGCGAGGCAGCGGCCTGCAAAGCCGTATACACGGGTTCGAATCCCGTACCCACCTCGGTGAAAACCATGTCTTCCAGTCACGGCTGGATGCATGGGCGATTGGCGCAGCGGTAGCGCGCTTCCCTGACACGGAAGAGGTCACTGGTTCGATCCCAGTATCGCCCACCAGAACAAGGCAACTTGTTTGTTGTTGAAGGCCAGGCACCTGCATGGCAAGCAACATGTGCGGACGTAGCTCAGCTGGTAGAGCACCACCTTGCCAAGGTGGATGTCGCGAGTTCGAATCTCGTCGTCCGCTCTCCTTTCATAAGGACCCGGAAACGGGCGATTGGCGCAGCGGTAGCGCGCTTCCCTGACACGGAAGAGGTCACTGGTTCGATCCCAGTATCGCCCACCAGAACAAGGCAACTTGTTTGTTGTTGATGGCCAGGCACCTGCATGGCAAGCAACATGTGCGGACGTAGCTCAGCTGGTAGAGCACCACCTTGCCAAGGTGGATGTCGCGAGTTCGAATCTCGTCGTCCGCTCCAACAAAAAAGGCAGCTCCTCGGAGCTGCTTTTTTTATGCCCAATGAGAGCCATATTCCATTCGTTATTTGAGGTAACTGATACACCTAAGAAAAAGTCGCTTTATCTAATGTGATTCGTCTCGCACAATGTAATGCGAGCTCATCACCGTTCCACGCCAACTGGCAGGAGTACCCCCATGAATCAACAGACGGCTTCCCAATCCGTCATGAGGCGCAAGCCCATCGACGATATTGAGGAAGAAAGCAAGCACAGCGGACTCTTCAAGAGTCTTGGCCTTTGGCAACTGACGGCCATCGGCGTCGGCGGCATTATCGGCGTCGGCATTTTCTCGCTGGCCGGCCTTGTGGCCCATGGCGACGCAAACAACCCAGGCGTCGGACCTGCGGTACTCGTCTCCTTCCTTATTGCCGGGCTTGCTTCCGGCGCCGCAGCACTGTCCTATGCCGAATTTGCCGGCATGATCCCCAGGGCCGGCTCCGCCTACACCTATGGCTATGTGGCTTTGGGCGAGATCATCGGCTGGTTCATTGGCTGGGATCTCCTGCTTGAATACATCGCCATTGTTGCCGTTGTGGCGATCGGCATCTCCGGGTACTTCGACGCCTTCTTGTCCGGGATCGGGATCCACATGCCCACTTGGATGACGTCCACGGCCGATGAAGGCAAAGGCGGCATCATCAACCTCCCGGCCATCCTCGTCTGCCTCTTGGTGACGTGGATCCTCAGCAGGGGAACCAAGGCATTCGGCCGCTTCGAGTTGGTGGCTGTCGCCATCAAGGTAGTGCTGATCCTGTTCATCATCGGGTTGGGCATTTTCTACGTCAACACTGAGAACTTCAATCCGTTCATGCCCAGTGGTTTCGGCCCGGTCTTTGCCGGTGCGGCCACCGTGTTCTTCGCCGTCTTCGGTTACGACGCCATGAGTACAGCCGCGGAAGAAGCCAAGGACGGCAAGAAGCACATGCCCAAGGCGATCGTCCTGTCGTTGATCATCGCCATGCTGCTGTACGTCGCAGCTACGCTTGTCCTCACGGGCATGCAGAACTACAAGGACATCGATCCCAAGGCCGGCTTCGCCTCGGCCTTTACCGGGGTTGGTTTGCCTATCATCGCCACCATCATTTCGGTGTTCGCTGTCCTGTCCATCCTGACCGTTATGCTGACGTTCCTCCTGGGCGTCACCCGGGTGTGGTTCTCCATGAGCCGCGACGGCCTGCTGCCGGGCTGGTTTGCCCGCACCGACCGTCACGGCACGCCGCAGCGTGTGACGTGGATCGCGGGCATCGCCTCAGCGTTCCTTGCGGGCGTATTCCCCATCAAGGAAGTGGCCGACCTCACCAACATCGGCATCCTGGCAGCATTCGTTGTGGTTTGCATCTCCGTCATCGTCTTCCGCTACAAGAGGCCTGAGGCCCCCCGCACATTCCGTTTGCCGTGGATGCCCGTCGTTCCCGCCTTCGGCGTGCTGGCGTCCGGGTTCCTGATGTCCCAACTGCATTGGGAAACCTGGCTCCGTTTTGGCGTCTGGCTCGTTGTTGGCCTGGTGATCTACTTCTCCTACGGCCGTAAGCACTCCCTCATGAATCCGGACAGCCCGCGCCACCTGGAGCTCAGTAAGCCCTTGGCATAGCGCGCCTGGAATCCTTGGCACACCCTGAATCTGGTGTTAGGGTCGGACGCGGAGGAGCGAACTGGCTCCGCGAAGGAAGGGAGGTGCCCGTGGGTTTAATTGACGACCTGAAGGGTAAGGCTCAGGGTCTCATTCAGGGCAACGAAGAAGCCATTCAGAATGGCATCGAAAAGGCCGGAGACTTCGTCGACCAGAAGACAGGCGGCAAGTTCGCAGGTCAGGTTGACGCGGTTCAGAATGCCGCTTCCGACTTCGTGGCTACAACAGACGGAGACGCCGCACAGGCTCCCGTCGCGGATGAGCCGAAGCAGCTCTAGCTGCCTGAGCCCGCCGTACCAGATACGTCAAGGGGGCACCGGTCCCGCCGAGAGGCGCCACCGGTGCCCTTGGCGTTTAACCGGTCCGCAGCTTCTTGTCCGGTATTTTGGTCTTCATGCCTTCCGCCTCTTCCGCAGTCCAGCGCCCCTCCAGCCAGGACACGTTGGGGCCGCCCATTACTGCGGGCATCGTCACCGCACTCGTCGGTTTCACGTCCTCCTTCGCTGTGGTCCTTGCCGGACTGCGGGCTGTGGGAGCCAGCCAGGCGCAAGCCTCCAGCGGCCTCCTGGCCCTCACGCTGACGTTCGGAGTGGGCATCTTGTGGCTGGCGTGGAGGTCGAAAATGCCCGTCACCCTGGCGTGGTCCACCCCCGGTGCGGCGCTCCTCGCCTCGGCAGGAATGGTCGACGGCGGCTGGCCGGCAGCCGTGGGTGCGTTCGTCGTCGTCGGGGTGCTGATCGTCCTGACTGGGTTACTGCCCACCCTTGGCAGGCTCATGACGAAGATACCGACAGCGCTGGCGCAGGCCATGCTTGCGGGCGTGCTGCTCCCCCTTTGCCTGGCGCCTTTCCAATCGCTGGGAGAAGCGCCCCTGCTGGTTGGCCCGGTGGCCCTTAGTTGGTTGGTGATGATGAAGTTCGCGCCCCGATGGGCGGTACCTGCTTCACTATTGGTCGCCCTCGCCGTCATCGGCATCCATATCGTGACGAACGGCGTTCAGATTCCCGGCGATGACATGTTGCCACGGCTCGAATGGACCACGCCGAAATTTACTGCGGAGGCAGCAGTGGGACTTGCCCTGCCACTGTTCATTGTCACGATGGCATCGCAGAACATTCCCGGCGTCGCCGTGCTCAAATCCTTCGGCTACACAACGCCATGGCGGGCATCCATGCTGGTCACTGGAGCTGGAACCATCGCGGGCGCTGTTTTCGGAGGCCATGCCATCAACCTGGCAGCGTTGAGTGCCGCCTTGGCCGCGGGCGAGGAAGCGGGGAAAGATCACGGCAGGCGTTGGATCGCCGCGTTCGTGGCCGGACTGGGCTACCTGATACTGGCCGCGTTCTCCGCGGCCCTGGTGACGGTGGTGGCTGCCGCACCGGCGGGTTTGCTGGAAGCGGTCGCAGGGCTTGCATTGCTCGGTACCCTGGCCTCAGCTGTCTCCTCCGCATTATCAGTTGCCGAGGAGCGCATACCCGCTTGCATCACTTTCCTGCTTGCGGCCTCAGGGATCAGCTTCGCCGGAGTGGGTGCCGCCTTCTGGGCCTTGGCAGGAGGCATCCTGGTCCGCTGGTTGCTGAAGGACCGGGAACCGCTGACGCCTTCACCCAAGTAGCGCGGGAACCCATTCAGGCAGGTTCGTGGTTCTGTCCCTCGCGGGCAAGAGCCGTAAGCCTGGACACGGCACGGAAGTATTTCTTCATGTACCCACCGGTCATCATCTCTTCAGTGAAGAGTTTGTCGAACGGGACGCCGCTGGCAAGAATCGGAACATCTTTGTCGTAGAGGCGGTCGGCGAGGACCACGAAGCGCAGTGCTACTGCCTGCTCGGTAATCGTCTCGACGTCGCGCCACACCACGGCTTCGATGCCTGAGATCAGCTGCCGATAGCGGCTGGGGTGAACGCCGGCGAGGTGGTGCACGAGAGTGCTGAAGTCATCCACGGCAACTGTTTGTCCGTCGAACTCGGCGTGCATGCGGTGCTTGAGCTCTTCAGTCTTCAACGGTGAAGGAGCTGCGGGCAGGCCACGATGGCGGAAGTCCTCGCCGTCAATCCTGACGACGTCGAACTGGTCGGCAAGGACCTGGATCTCCCGTTGGAAATCCACCGCGGCGAAGCGGCCTTCGCCCAGGGAACCCGGCAGGGTATTGGAAGTAGCTGCCAGCTTCACGCCGGCGTCGGCCAGTTCGCGCATGAGGCGGGACATCAGCACGGTGTCGCCGGGATCGTCGAGTTCGAATTCGTCGATGCAGACCAGCTTGTAGTTGCTGAGGGCTTCCACGGTCTTGCGGAACGAGAGCGCGCCCACGAGGTTGGTGTACTCAACGAATGTGCCAAAGGCCTTGGGACCAGGAGACCTGTGCCAAAGGGAGGCCAGGAGGTGGGTCTTTCCGACGCCGAAGCCTCCGTCAAGGTAAATGCCCGCCCGGGTGGCTGGGGTCTTCTTGGCGAACAACTTTTTGAACAGGCCGCCACCGTCATCGGCGCCAACGCCATCCGCGAAAGCCGACAGCAGCTTGACCGCGTTGGCCTGGCTGGGCTGGGCCGGGTCCGGACGGTAGCTGTCGAACGATACCTCTCCGAATCGCGGAGACGGGTAGAAACCCTTGAGGAGTTCCTCCACGGAGACTGCCGGCGTGCGGGCAGCCAGTTGTTCGATCTGTACCACGGTGGTCCGTTCTTCCAGTATTTAGGTCCCCAGCAAGAATACCGGCATCAGGCATCCCTAAAACGGCGACGTGACCAAGGCCATGTTTCACCATGTGACCAGCGGGGAAGCATTCGTCGCGGCCCGTGGTTAGTGTTGGAGCACGCCGGGCCGGCAACTGATGCAGCTTCCAGGGCCTGGCTCCGCCCGTTGTCAGTGAAAGGCCATCATCATGTCCTACCCCGTTGAACAGAACGAAAAGTTCGCGTCCTATGCGAACCCTGAACGACTTGTATCCACGCAGTGGCTTGCCGAAGCACTTGCCGAAGGCGCCACCGCCGACGGCAAGCTGGTGGTTGTGGAGTCCGATGAGGACGTCCTCCTGTACGAAACCGGCCACATTCCGGGTGCCGTAAAGATCGACTGGCACACGGACCTGAACGATGAAGTGACCCGCGACTACGTCGACGGTGCCGCATTCGCCGCCTTGGCAGCATCCAAGGGCATCTCCCGCGACACCACCGTGGTGATTTACGGCGACAAGTCCAACTGGTGGGCTGCCTACGCCCTCTGGGTCTTCACGCTGTTCGGCCACGAAGATGTCCGCCTGCTGGACGGTGGCCGCGATAAGTGGATCGCCGAGGGCCGCGAATTGACCACGGACGTACCGACGCCGGCTCCGGGCACCTACCCGGAGGTTGAGCGCAACGACGCTCCCATCCGGGCCTTCAAGGAGGACGTCCTCGCGCACCTGGGCAACCCCCTCATCGATGTCCGTTCACCCGAGGAATACACGGGCCAGCGCACCCACATGCCCGCCTACCCTGAAGAAGGCGCACTGCGTGGCGGCCACATCCCCACCGCCGCCTCGATTCCCTGGGCCCGCGCTGCGGCCGAGGACGGCACCTACCGTTCCCGTGAGGAACTGGAAGCCCTCTACCTGGGCGAAGCCGGCCTGAAGGCGGGCGACGACGTCGTGGCCTACTGCCGCATTGGCGAGCGGTCCAGCCACACGTGGTTCGCGCTGAAGTACCTGCTGGGCTTTGAGACTGTCCGCAACTACGACGGTTCCTGGACCGAGTGGGGCAACGCGGTCCGCGTACCCATCGTCAAGGGCGCCGAGCGCGGTTCCGTGCCGGCAGCCTTGGTCCGTAACTAGCGATGCATTCAGCGCCGTTGTGCGTAAGCTGGAAGTGATGAGTACCAACACCTTGCCCGCCGCACTGGCGGAAATCGTCGATGACTTCCAGGCACTGACGGAGCCTGACCGCCTGCAACTGCTGCTCGAGTTTTCCCGTGGGCTGCCGGAACTTCCGGAGCGCCTCAAGGACCACCCGGAGCTGCTGGAGCAGGTTGTGGAGTGCCAGTCACCTTTGTTCCTCACGATCGAATCCGAGAAAAACAAGGACAACGCCGAAGGCCCCCGCGCCTACCGGTTGTTTTTCAAGGCTCCTCCGGAGGCTCCCACCACGCGTGGATTCGCCGGCGTGCTGCACGAAGGACTCGATGGGTTGACGGCCCAGGAAATTCTGGACGTTCCGGATGACATGCCGGAGTTGCTGGGATTGACCAGGGCCATCACTCCCCTGCGTATGCGCGGCATGACCGCCATGCTCGGCCGTATCAAGCGGAAAGTGGCGGCTGCCAGCCGTTTGGAACACTGACGCTTTCCGCAAGGCAAGGCTGAAAGGCATCCGACGGCATGGCCAAGAAGATGGCATCACAGGGAACGCCGGCAACTGCAGCACTCGCTGCGGCCGGCGTTCCCTTCGTGCTGCACCCGTATACCCATGATCCGTCGGCGGCCAGTTATGGCGTGGAGGCAGCTGAAGCCCTGGGTGTCGATCCCGCCCGGGTTTTCAAGACACTGATGGTGGAAGTGGAAGGCAAGCTCGCCGTGGGCATCGTCCCCGTTTCCGGAAACCTTGACCTCAAATCCGTGGCGGCAGCCCTTGGCTCCAAGAAGGCAGCCATGGCCGACCCCAAGGCCGCGGAGCGCCGTACCGGCTATGTCCTGGGCGGAATTTCACCGTTGGGACAGCGCCAGCCCTCCCCTACTGTCCTGGACGAATCGGCGTTGTCCTTCGATACGATCCTGGTGTCCGGTGGTCGCCGCGGTCTCGACATCGAACTTGCTCCGCGCGATCTGCTCCGGCTGACAAAGGCCGTGACCGCGCCAATCGGCGCGCCCAAGGGCTAACGCCAGCCGGCCCAACACCTTCTTTAAGCTTGCCCAATACCTCCTGGCTGGCCGGTTTTATTGGTATCCAGCGTTATTGCTGTCCGGGGTTATTGCGGGGAGCCAACTGACGCTGCAGCCAGGAGTGGACCAGCCGTTCCCATTTCTCCGGATCGACGTTCCACTCCTTGGTGTGCCTCGCACCGTGGAACGGTTCGAACGTCACCATCTCCGGATTCTTCTCTGCCAGGCTCGCGGAAGGCTCAAAGGGGACATAGTCGTCGTCAACGCTGTGGATCAGCAGGGTTGGCGTGCGCAGTTCGACGGCGCGCGCTTCCCAGTCCATCGCTTTGAAATCCACGGGTGCTGAGAGTCCGGTGAGCCTGCGGCCCAGCGGATGTCCCAGCATCAACTGTCCGTATCGGCCTACGTTGTAGGGAATCCTGTTCATCTCCGCGTGGTGGGCCATCACGTTGACCCAATTGATCACTGGCGCGTCCAACACCAAAGCACGGATCAGGTGCCTGTGCTTGGACAGATCGGCCGTCTGCAGGCTGATCGCCCCACCCATGGACCAGCCGAACAACACCACTTCCCCCGCGCCATGTGCCAATGCGTATTCGATGGCAGCTTCTACGTCCCGCCATTCGGTGGAACCCAGGCCGTAGCGCCCATCGAGCGCCGAGGGTGCGAGTCCATCATTGCGATACGAAATCAGCAGGCTGTCCAATCCCAGGTCCCGCGCCGTCCGGACGGCCCTCAGGCCTTCAAGCCTCGTCGCGCCGCGGCCGTGCACCATGATTGCCCAGATGGGCGCGCGCGAAGCCGCGTCGGCGCGGACCAGCCACGCTGGCGCCTTCCCGCCGTCGACCTCAATCTCCACATCCTCAGCGGCCAGGCCAATGGTGGCCGGGTCCGGGTAGGTGGCGCCGCTCCACCATCCACGGCGGGCTTCAGACAGGTTGCCGCTGTAGACCTCTTCGACTTCGCGCAGCACCGTTTGTTCAGCCGGAGAATAGGACACGATCCTGCCAATCCTGGCATGGCCCTTGCCACCTTCGAAGAAGAGGCTGAACACGCCGTCGATGGTGGTGTCAGGTGTGGCTGCAAGGATGACCTGCAGTCCCTTGTCGCCACGGATCACGGCGAGAACCTCCTGGTCCTCATGACGGGCGGCCGGCGTAATGACGCGACGGGCAAAATACACCGCGAGCGCGGAGGAACCGGCACCCACCAGGCCGGCAAGTGTCCCTCCGGTAAGGATCCCTGCAATGGCCCATTTGGCGCGCAAGGACATTTTCTTCTCTGCAGCGTCGCTCGCTGACCGGATATTCAATGCCATGGCTCCATTGTCGCCGTTCAAGCGCGGTGGGCCATGCATGTGGAGGCCGCGCGGCGGATTGGCTGAAGGAAGTGGCCGGGAGAATTGAGCACCGAAAATCTGCGTCGTCCGGTTCGGCGGGACTACGCTGTAGCCATGAGCGATCCCATCGTCATCCTGACAGAAGAGCCCCTTGGTCCCGACGACCGCGTCAACATCGCCAAATTGGTCGACGGCGGCGACGCACCCTTGGTTGTCCTTGTCCCCGCCAATACCGAGCGACATCTCCTGGTTGATTTCCTGGAGAACCTTTCCATGCTCGATATCGCCAAAGCGTTCCGGGAACTTGGTGCGCAGTCCCCCAACCTTGAGGCTGAGAGGGCTGAGGCGTCGGAAACCCTGGCCACTTCTCTGGCGGCACTGGATGGTTTGGGTGGCGGCGTCACTGGCGAGATCATCGACGGCGGTGCCGTGGCCGGCTTGGTAGCGAAGGTCCGGGCCCTGGACGCCGCCCAAGCGGTAGTGGTGACCCGCCCGCATGCAATCGCTGATACTTTCCACACGGATTGGGCCAATAAGGCACAGGATCAGTTGGGGCTTCCTGTTCTCCACTTGTACGCGGGTTCGGGATTTATCGGCGACTCGTGAGCGTTGCATAAGACATGAACACTCCTGAGAACACCAGCAAGACTACGGCCGTGCCCATGGAGAAGTCCGACGCCCAGTGGCGTGAAGAGTTGACTCCTGATGAGTATCGTGTGCTGCGCCAAGCGGGTACTGAGCGGCCCTATACGGGCGAGTACTGGGACACCCATACGGAAGGCGTTTATCAGTGCCGCGCCTGTGGCAGCCAGTTGTTCACGAGCCGGGAAAAGTTCGATTCCCATTGCGGATGGCCGTCCTTCTGGGCGCCGTTGGCCGAGGGCACAGTGCGTTATCTCCATGACCGCACCATGGGGATGGACCGTGTAGAAGTGCGGTGCGCCAACTGCGACTCGCATCTGGGCCACGTGTTTGAAGGCGAGGGCTACGGCACTCCCACCGACCAGCGGTTCTGCATCAACTCGATCTCCCTGCGGCTCGTTGAATCCGACGAGGCAGCTGAATCCGAAACGAAGTAGCAGCTTTCCGGGGCGGCCCGGTTTATCCGTCCGCCCCGGAACGCACTCCTGCTGGATCTCGGACAGTGCGAAACAACCCTTTGCCACAGACTTGCTTATGCTCAACCCATTTTTGGATTAGCTAAACTTTTCGGTTGCTACGCTCACATCAGAAGCATGAACGACTTCTGAAAGGACGAGCATCAATGACCATTACCGCCACAGCCGCCCTCCCGCGTGTCACCGCAGACAACGCGGAGTGGGCCGCGCTCAAGGCCGCCGCCACCACACTTCAGGCCTACCAGGAGCAGGACGGTTCCATTGCGGACCCGGCCGCCCACGACGAAGCCGCCCAACTGGTAGCAACAATTTCGGATGCCATCACCAGGCTGGCCCCCCACTTCCCACACGACGCCCTCTACCTCGAACTGCTGGTGGAAGACTTCAGCCGTTGGGTCCAAAGCGGCTTCGGAGTTCCGGACTTCCTGGACTCCCTTCAGGCGTTCCAGCCGCAGGAACAGCGGGTCGATGGTCTCCAGCACCTGGTGGTCTTCCCTATGTACACCCAGAACGGCAGCACCAACAGGCTGGTCGAAGCTGTCTTGATCGAGGTCATTTGGCCGGAGTTCATTGGCGGACTGGAAGCCGGCGAGTACTCCAACAAACTCTTCGTTCCCATCCGTTTCATTGATTTCACGCCGGGCTACGACACCAACTCGGCGGTCCTCTTCCCGGAGACAGTGGCTGTCCGTGAGACGCCAACCTTCACGTGGGGCGCCATCTTTGCAGACCGCGAAGCGGCCCGGTTCCGGCGCGTCCTCAAAGCTGCGGCTGCCACCACGTCCCTTGAACTCCCTGCGGACGCCGCGGAACTCCTTGGCGACCAGGAACTCACCCAGCGCACGTTCGTTATGTGGGACCTGATCCACGACCGCACCCACATGCGCGGCGATCTTCCCTTTGACCCGTTCATGATCAAGCAGCGCATGCCGTTCTTCCTCTACTCACTGGAAGAGCTGCGATGCGACCTCACGGCCTTCCGCGAGTCCGTGCGCATTGAGAAGGACGAGAACGCCGATCCTGATGCCCGCAAGCACGCCAAGCTTGTGCAGTACGCCGTGATTTTTGACCGGATCTTCCGCTTCGCCATCACCGGCAACCGCGTCCGCAACTACGACGGCCTTGGCGGCCAGCTCCTGTTCGCGTGGATGCACCAACACCACGTGCTGCACTGGACGGACAGCAAGCTCCGCATCGACTGGGACGAAGTGGCAGACGTGGTTATCGAGCTCGGTGCCAGGATCGAAGAGCTGTACTGGCGTTCCATCGACCGCCCGAAGACCGCCCACTGGCTTGCAGCCTATGAGCTTATTTCCGGTACAGTGACTCCACACCCGGCGTCGCTTTGGGCCAAGGGCCCTGAAGCGCTGCCTTTGAACGGCGCCCCCCGCGGCCTTACCGACCAAGTCCTGGACGACGAGTTCCCGCTTTCGATGTTCTACGAAGCACTGGAGAAGAAGATGCGCCCTGTTATCGAATCCACCACCGGCATCACGGGCGCGACGGCGGCCTGATGACCCCACTGACAGTCCTCGTCACCGGCGGCAGCAGCGCGTCCGGCGTCGCTGCGGCGCGCGCTTTGGCGGCCGCCGGTCACAGGGTGTTCACCGTAGGTTCGGACGATGTGCGCATCAAGGCCGCAGCTTTGGAAGCCGGAGACGGGGTGACCCCGCTGGTTTGCGACCTCGCAAGCCTTGACGCCGTCCGCGAACTGGCAGAGACGATTCACCTGCTGGGCGTGCAGCGCATAGATGGCGTCATCCATCTTGTAGGTGGATGGCGAAGCGCCACCGGCATCGAGGACCAGTCCGACGACGACTGGATCTCCCTTGAAGAGGGCGCGATTACTACCCTGCGCAATGTCTCCCGCGTCTTCTACCGCCAGTTGGAAGAATCACCAAATGGCCGTTTTGCCATGGTCTCGTCCACTACTGCGTCTGCCCCCACAGCCGCTACCGCCAGCTATGCGGCCGCCAAGGCCGCCGCGGAAGCCTGGACACTCGCCGTCGCGGACGGCTTCCGGCAAGCGCAGGCAGAAAACCCGGACACCACGGAAGCCGCCTCGGCGCAACACAGCGCCGCAGTCATTTTCGTGGTCAAATCCCTCGTCGATGCCGCCATGCGGCGCGAGCACCCGGAGCGGCGATTCCCCGGCTACACCGACGTCGAAGAACTGGCCGCTGCCGTCGTCGAACTCTTCGACAAACCGGCGGCCACCATCAACGGCCAGCGCATCCTGTTGGCCAAATAGACTTGAAAGCGTGAACGAACAAGTGACGAGTACAACAGAGGCAATCCCGGGCGCCCCCGCCACATCCGGTCAACTCCACGATCCCTCAGTCCGGGGCTTTGCATCGGACAATTACTCCGGGGTCCACCCCGAGATCCTGTCTGCCCTGGCTAACGCCAACGGAGGCCACCAGGTCTCTTATGGAGAGGACGTCTACACTGCCCGGCTCCAGGAGGTCCTGGAACAGCAGTTCGGAAGCGGCATCGAAACATTCCCGGTCTTCAATGGCACAGGCGCCAATGTCCTGTCCCTGCAGTCGCTCCTCCCCCGCTGGGGCGCAGTTATCTGCGCTTCCACGGCGCATATCAACATGGACGAGAATGGGGCGCCTGAGCGCGTGGGCGGCATCAAGCTCCTGCAGGTACCCACGGAAGACGGAAAGCTCACCCCCGCGTTGATCGACCGTGAAGCCTGGGGCTGGGGCGACGAGCACCGCGCGCAGCCCTTGGTTGTTTCCATCACACAAACCACCGAACTGGGCACGTGCTATACGCCCGAAGAAGTGCGGGCGATCGCCGACCACGCCCACGCCAAGGGAATGAAGCTGCATATGGACGGAGCGCGGCTGGCAAACGCAGCCGCACACCTCGGCGTCCCCCTGCGTGCGTTCACCCGCGACGCCGGCGTGGACATCCTGTCCTTCGGCGGCACCAAGAACGGTCTGCTTTTCGGTGAAGTCGTGGTCGCCCTGAACCCTGAGGCCGCGGACGGCCTGAAATTCCTTCGCAAGATGAACATGCAGCTTGCTTCGAAGATGCGCTTTATCTCGGCCCAGTTCATCGCCTTGCTGGAGGACGGCCTGTGGCTGCGGTCCGCTGCCCACGCCAACGCCATGGCCGCGCGACTGCGCTCGGCCATCGAAGGTATCGACGGCGTGGAACCCACCCAGGCCACGCAGTCGAACGGCGTCTTTGCAATTCTGCCCGCCGGAGTCGCCGACCGCCTGCGCTCATCCTTCGCCTTCTACGATTGGGACGCTGCCCGCCGCGAAGTGAGGTGGATGTGCTCCTTCGATACCACGGAGGAAGATATCGACGCCTTCGTCGCCGCCATCAAGCGGGAGTTGGCCTCCGATTCACCCGCCAACTAACAAGTGAACAAGGAATCGTCCGGGGCGGCGAGCCTACAGGGATTCGCCGCCCCGGACGCATAATCTGCGATGGTGAACGCCCTCGCCCAGGTTCCCTCGGATTTTCTCTTCGCCTTGGGAACGCTACGAAAAGCACAATGCCGCAGCGAATTGCGGTTGGATGAAATCCCCGCGCCCGCCCGACTGGCACCCTACGCCGTGGCCCTTGGAGCCGAAGTCTTCAGCCCCACCGCAGCCACCCGCCAAGTACCGGTCCACGGCCCTGCAGCCAAAGCCTTCGCAGAAAAACAGAACACCAGCCCGTCCCATGAAGAGGACGACGAACTGGCCACGGGCCGTTTCATCCTGCTGTACGATCCCGATGGATCGGCCGTATGGGAAGGCGAATTCCGGATTGTCACTTACATCCGCGCCCAGATGGACGCCGAGATGGGAAACGACACCATGCTCGGTTCCGTCGCGTGGACCTGGCTGGTGGAAGCCCTTGAAAACCACGCAGCCCAGTACCGCGCTGCGGGCGGTACCGCTACCCGGATTCTGTCGGAGAGCTTCGGTACTCTGTCAGATCGGCCGGACACCATCGACATTGAACTGCGGGCCTCCTGGACACCCGCCACGGCAAATGTGCAAGCACACCTGGAGGCTTGGTCTGACATGGTTTGTACGTTCGCCGGACTGCCGCCCTTGCCACCAGGCGTCACCGGACTACCCAACAGGAGGCTCAATTGATTGCCCCGAATTCGTCAGCAAGGGCCTGCGGCAGCAGGAATCGGTAAGCTTAAGCCACCATGACCCCTGAAAACCTGGATAAAACCACAGCCGGCGATCCGGCTGCTGATCCCACGACCCACATCAAAGTTGAAGGCTTCGACAGCCACATCCCTGAAGTCATCGATCTCGATACCCCGCGCGAAGGCGTGCCCTTGGTCATCGACACCCTGGCCGGACTGGAGCGCTGCGCCGCGGCCATTGCAGCCGGAACCGGGCCGGCCGGTGTCGACGCCGAACGCGCTTCCGGATTCCGGTACGGCCAGCGCGCCTTCCTGGTGCAGATCCGCCGTGAAGGAGCCGGCACCTGGTTGATCGACCCCGAACCCTTTGACAACCTGGACATCGTCAACGATGCGCTCCGCGGCGTCGAATGGATCCTGCACGCCGCCACCCAGGACCTTCCGTGCCTTTCCGAGCTGGGCATGTGGCCAGACAAACTCTTCGATACCGAACTTGCCGCCCGGCTCGCCGGGCTCCCCCGCGTCGGCCTTGCTGCCGTCATCGAGCAACTTCTTGGCTTCGGCCTCGCCAAGGAACATTCCGCCGCTGACTGGTCAACCCGGCCGTTGCCGGAACCCTGGCTTCGCTACGCGGCCCTGGACGTCGAGGTCCTGGCCGAACTCCGGGAAGAACTCATCGAACTTCTGGAGGCGGACGGCAAGCTCGGATTCGCCGAGGAGGAATTCGCGGGAATCCTTGCGGCGGGGATCGCACCGCCACGGGTGGATCCATGGCGAAAGACATCCGGACTCCACCAGATCCGTGACCGCCGCCAGCTGGCCGCCGTCCGGGAACTATGGCAGGAGCGGGATCAACTAGCCCGCAAGCGCGATGTCGCTCCCGGCCGGCTCATCCCGGATTCCGCTCTCGTCGCAGCAGCCAAGGCACTGCCCACCACCGTTCCCCAACTCCTGGCAACCAAGGGCTTCCATGGCAGGTCCGCCCAGCGCGAAGCCCCGAGATGGCTGCGGTGCATAACGACCGCCCGCACGCTCACCGAACTGCCTCCCCTGCACTTGGCCACCAACGCGCCGCCCCCACCACGCGTGTGGGTGGACCGGGACCCGGCGGCTGCAGCGCGCCTCGCCACGGCCCGCCCCGCGCTCCAGGAAAAGGCCGACGAGCTGAAACTTCCCATTGAGAACCTGCTCACCCCGGACTACCTGCGGCGCGTGGCGTGGCGGCCGCCGTCGGACGTCTCACTGGAAACAGTGGCAGCTGAGCTACGCACCCTTGGTGCCCGGGAATGGCAAATCTCCATTGCGGCACCCATCCTGACCGAGGCGTGCCTGAACCCCAAGCCGCTCCCGGGCAAGGAGTCCAAGCCGAAGGAAGCACAGCAATCCAAGGACCCTGCCTGAATTACTGCCTTGCATCTGGGCCCGCCACCCGAACTTCGGTTCGAGGTGGCGGGCCTTCTGCGTCCCACGGCACCTTGCAAGCTAAGTTACTCGCGAGTAACATTGCATCAATGCCAACCGGAGATCCGCTCTGCGGGATCCGGCACCATGTCTCAACGAGGAGTTAACACATGAGTCCATCACGCAGTGCTCAGAGGAACGTCCGCGACGTCGTGTTCGTGGACGGTGTGCGTACGCCCTTCGGCAAAGCGGGCGAAAAAGGCATCTACGCCGGTACCCGCGCCGACGACCTCGTCGTAAAGTGCATCCGCGAACTGATGCGCCGCAACCCATCGTTGCCTGCGGACCGCATTGACGAGGTAGCCATCGCTGCGACAACCCAAACCGGCGACCAAGGCCTCACGATCGGCCGGACGGCGGCCCTCCTGGCGGGCTTGCCCCGCACGGTACCCGGCTTCGCAATCGACCGCATGTGTGCTGGCGCCATGACGGCAGTGACGACGACGGCGAGTGGCATCGGCTTCGGCGCGTACGACGTCGTCATTGCCGGCGGCGTGGAGCACATGGGCAACCACCCCATGGGTGCAGGCGCGGACCCCAACCCGCGATTCATATCCGAACGGCTCGTGGACCCGGCAGCGCTGAACATGGGCAACACAGCAGAGAATCTGCACGACCGTTTCCCTGCAATTACCAAGGACCGAACCGACGCTTACTCGGCCGCCTCGCAGGCCAAGCTGGCGGAAGCTTATTCCAGGCAGCAGATCCAGGAAGACCTGGTCCCCGTGGCCACCATGAAGCCAGGCCAAGGCTGGGCACTGCACACCATGGATGAGCCGCCCCGGCCCGGAACAACGGTAGAGGATCTCGCCGGGCTGCGTACACCGTTCCGCGCCCATGGGCGGGTTACCGCAGGCAACGCAGCGGGGTTGAACGACGGCGCCACCGCTGCGTTGCTCGCTTCGGCAGAGGCCGCAGATGAATTGGGCCTGCCAGTGAAAATGCGGTTGGTCTCCTATGCCTTCGCGGGTGTGGAACCTGAAGTCATGGGGATCGGCCCGGTACCAGCTACGGAGAAGGCCCTCAGGAATGCAGGCCTCGGCATCGACGACATCGGATTGTTCGAGATCAACGAGGCATTCGCCGTACAGGTCCTGAGCTTCCTTGACCACTTCGGCATCGCGGATGACGACCCCCGGGTCAACCGCTACGGCGGGGCGATCGCCGTCGGACATCCGCTCGCTTCCTCGGGCGTTCGACTGATGAACCAACTGGCCCGGCAATTCCAGGAAGATCCCTCGGTCCGTTATGGCATCACCACCATGTGCATCGGCCTGGGGATGGGTGCCACGGTGATCTGGGAGAACCCCCATCACGCTGACTTCGAATCCTCCGTCCCGGCTTCAAGCCACGCCACCACAGAAGGAGCCGCCGCATGAGCGCCGCAGAATTCCAGAAGCTCGCCTCCCTCTTCCCTGACGAGGTAGTGACGCATTCCTACGTCCAGGACATCCAGCTTCCAGGTGGTGCCGGCACCTTTGCCCTGATCACCCTGGACAACGGCCTGGACCACTCCAAGCCCACCACCCTTGGACCAAACACCCTCGTGGAATTGGGCAACGTTCTGGAAGGGCTCAAGGAGCGCGCCACCAAGGGCGAGATCGTCGGCGTCGGCGTAACCGGCAAACCATACTTCCTGGTGGCCGGCGCGGACTTGTCTGCGGTGAAGACCCTCAAGGAACGTGAGCACGGCTTGTGGATGGCCCAGCTCGGACATGCGGTGTACTCGACCTTGGCCGACCTTGGGGTGCCCAGCTTCGCCTTCATCAACGGCCTGGCCCTTGGCGGCGGCCTGGAGATCGCCCTGCAGTCAACCTATCGGACCGTCTCCACGGGCGCGGGTGCCCTGGCCCTGCCTGAGGCGTTCATTGGCCTTGTTCCGGGCTGGGGCGGCGTTTATATCCTCCCCCGCCTGATCGGACCCGAGAATGCCGTCAAGGTGATGATCGAGAACCCGCTCAGCAACAACCGCACCCTCACTGGCCCCGAGGCGTTTGATCTCGGTATTGCCGATGCAATCTTCGAGCCGGCCGACTTCGTGGAGCAGTCCCTGGCTTGGGCGGCCCGTGTCATTGCCGGCGAAGAGACACCGGCGCGGGAGAACGCCGTCGATCCCTCGGACGAGGGCATCGCCCGCCGCTGGACTGCAGCCGTCTCGGCGGGCCGTGCGTTTGTGGAGGCGAAGACCTCCAATGCCTCGCCCGCGCCCGCCAAAGTGCTGGACATCATGGAAGCAAACCGCACCATGAGCCAGGGCGAATCGGCGGAACTGGAATGTGAGACCCTTGCCGGACTGATGCAGACGGACGAATTCCGTTCCACCGTGTACGCGTTCCTGGACCTTGTCCAGAAACGATCCAAGCGGCCTGCCGGGGCTCCGGACCGCAAGCTGGCCCGCCCTGTCACCAAGGTGGGCGTGGTAGGCGCCGGACTCATGGCAAGCCAGTTGGCGCTACTCTTCGCGCGCCAACTCAAGGTGCCCGTCGTCATGACAGACATCGACCAGGCCAGGGTGGACAAGGGCGTTGCGTACGTCCACGCAGAAGTCGACAAATTGCTGGCAAAGAAGCGAATCAAGGCCGACGCCGCCAACCGGACCAAGGCGCTCGTCACCGGTTCGGTGTCCAAGGAAGTCTTCGCTGATGCCGACTTCGTCATCGAGGCCGTGTTTGAAGAGCTGCACATCAAGAAGCAGGTCTTCGCGGAAGTGGAGGAGATCGTCTCCCCCGAGTGCATCCTTGCCACCAACACTTCCTCGCTGTCCGTGACCGCCATGGCCGACGACCTCCGGCACCCGGAGCGGGTGGTGGGCTTCCATTTCTTCAACCCTGTTGCCGTCATGCCGCTCCTGGAAATTGTCCGGGCGCCAAAGACTGACGACGCCGTACTTGCTACGGCTTTTGAACTCGCCAAGGGCCTGAAAAAGACCGCAGTCCTGGTTAAGGACGCCCCGGCGTTCGTCGTGAACCGGATCCTGCTCCGCCTCATGGGCGAAGTTATCGCCGCCTTCGACGAAGGCACCCCGGCCGAGGTCGCAGACACCGCTTTGCGTCCCATGGGCCTGCCGATGACTCCCTTCACCTTGAGCGCCATGGTGGGCCTGCCGGTGGCACAGCATGTGCAGGAGTCCCTCCATAATGCTTTCGGAGACCGTTTCCCGGTATCACAGAACCTGCAAAAGCTCATCGACAACGGCGTAAAGTCACTCTGGGTACCCGGTCCCGATGGAAAGCCGGTCATCCCCGCAGAGACCCTGGCCATCATGTCCTTCGGCAACACTCCCTCTACAGGAGCGGAGGTGTTGCGGCGCACCCAGGACGCACTGGCCGAAGAAATCGGACTGATGCTTGAAGAAGGTGTAGTTGCCGGGCCTGAGGACATCGACCTCTGCGTCATCCTTGGAGCGGGCTGGCCCATGTTCCTGGGCGGCATCACTCCATACCTGGACCGTGTCGGGGCCTCCGAACGAGTCAATGGCAAGCGCTTCCTGGCACCAGGCGTCGCGTCCGCTCCTGCCTAGGCCTTTCTGCACGCAACGAGGCTTTTACGGAAAAGGGAGGGCCGTGACAGGAGCGAAAGCTTCGGCCACGGCCCTCCCTTTTTACGGCTAGAAGAGTGCCACCTTGGGAGCACGCGGGAAGATATCGTCCAGTTCCTCGCGCTCCTCCTGGCTCGGGACCCAGCACACGGCTTCGGCGTTCTCACGAATCTGCTCCGGACGGGTTGCCCCTGCAATGACGCTGCTGACGCCCGGCTGGGCTGCCAGCCAGGAGAACGCGAGCTGCACCTCGGTGATGCCCCGCTCCTTGGCGAACTGGCTAAAGCGGCCCAGTTGCTCCCAGTCGGCGTCATGCACGAGGTTGGTCCGGGTGTGGCTCAGGCGGGTGCCTTCCGGGGCATGGCCCGCGGAGTACTTGCCGGTAAGCAGACCGTTGGCAAGAGGGAAGTAAGGGAGCACACCAAGCGAGAAGGCGCTGGCGGCCGGAAGTACCTCAAGCTCGGCACGGCGGTCCAGCAGGTTGTAATGGTTCTGGGTTGAAATGAAGCGGGCCCCGCCAGACTGCCGCCCAACGTACTCGGCTTCGGCGATCTGCCACCCGGCAAAGTTAGAGTGACCGATGTAGCGGACCTTGCCGCTGCTGACCAGGACATCCAACGCTGCAAGGGTTTCCTCGATGGGCGTCTGTGTGTCTGGTGTGTGGAACTGGTAGAGGTCGATCCAGTCCGTACCAAGCCGGCGCAATGAGGCTTCCACCGCCTTGAGGATGTAGCGCCGGGAACCACGCGCACCAAAGTCGTTGCCATTGACCCCGTGCATATCCATACCAAACTTGGTACCGATGACGACGTCGTCGCGATGCCCCTTGAGGGCTTTGCCAAGCATGACCTCGCTGAGGCCAGGCTCACGTCCGTAGACATCGGCGACGTCGAAGAAAGTCACCCCGGCATCAATTGCGGCGTGGACAACGGCATCCGTGCCTTCCTGCGACTCCGTGGGAGTGTTGGCGCGCCCCAGGTTGTTACAACCCAGCCCGACAGCTGAGACGGTCAGTCCGGAATGGCCAAGGCGTCGATAGTCAGTCATAAAACCCAGCCTATAACGCACTTCCGTGCGCTATGGTCGACGTTAGCGCGAGCCGAAGGAGATGCCGGATTCCTCCATGGCCTCCTCGAGCTGGGCTATGGCTACCGGACCCATGCCGTGGAGCTTGGAGGCCTGCAGTTCGCCAAACTCGGCCAACTGTTCCAAAGTTTCGATGCCTTCGTGGGCCAACGCCCGTTTCGCTGGCGCCGCCAGGCCCTTGGGTAGCGGCGTATGTCCGGGCCAATTGCTCTTGGACGACATGGAACATCCCTCCTGCGTGCGTTAGGTCCTACTTAGAGGGTAAAGCCCACGCCTTGCTTGGGCGAGTGCTTTAGGCGGAATGCGGTGGGGTCGCCGTGCGGAGCCGCTGCGACGGAGAGCTTGGTGAAATCGAGGTCTTCGTTGCGTACACAGATCTTGATGGCATTGACGGCTTTGTTGACATCCGGGCAAAGGCAAAAGACGTTCAGGTGTGAGTTGCCTATCTCCGTGCGATCCACGATTCCCAGTCCTCGCCACGCCAGTTCACCAGTGAGCGCAGCCTTTGCCTTGCGCTCCAAGTAGCGGTCACGTTCAGTGCCGTCCTTGGTCTTCAGCGCAAACTGTGCCACCACCCAAAACTGCTCGGACTCCGGGATCTCGGCGTACCCGTCCTCTTCACACTGGACAGCGAAAGCCGCCATCAACCCGTCAACCGAAGTGTCGTCGTCGACGCCTGTTTCATCAGTCCTGCTTTGGTGGCCCACCACGCCGTGATTGATCACGAACTGGTGGTCGTCGTCGTCATACCAGGCTTCACGGAAGTGAAGTACTCCCTCGTCGTCGCGCTTGTACATGCGGATAATGCCGCTCATGCCCGTCCTTTCCTGAACCACTCTGCACTGGTATTGCTGGCGCCCTCGACGTCGAATGGAGCCCTCATGGCGTCCACTGCATCACGAAGGGCTGCGCATTCTGCACGCATGGTTTCCACGGTTTCTGCGGGATAGCCCATGCCTACCCTGTGGTCCTCAAACTCATCTTCGTCATCGACGAACACTCCATGACGGGTGGAACGGATGACATCCAGGTCCATGTCGATCATATGGAACTCGGTGACGCCTGGCCTCAGGGTGTTCCATCCATGATCAGTTGCCAGGTCTACGTAGATCCGGAAGTCACCCGGGTAGCTGTCGTCATAGAAAGTCGCGACGAATTCGCCGGTACGCGGTACCAGCAGAACGGCATCCGAGGCCGTGTAGAAGGCAGCGCCGGGACGCGAACAGAACTCCCCCGCACCTTGGAAAATCCACCAGCCGTGGATGTCCTCACCCAAGTAGCGGCCAGGCACAACCCAGTGTGCCTTGCCGTTCCACTTCCTGTTTCTCGCCACCACGAGGTCGCCAGGCTGCAGGGAGCCGGGCTCGCGATCGGAACTCACAGTTTGGGCAAACTGCCGGTGGTGGGGTGTTCCTGACCTGGCAGGGGCCGTGCAAAGGGGACCTTGGTCCCCAAAACCTGGGCTACGACGTCGTGGGCTATTTTCTGGGCCGTCAGTCCGACGCGCTCCAGGACCTGGCTCCTGGATCCGTGCACCAGGAACTCGACCGGCAAGCCGACCTCATTGAGTGCAGTATCCACGCCTGCTGCGCGCATCTCCTGCCGAATACGGGAACCCACACCGCCGGCGCGGACGCCGTCCTCGATGCAGATGACCAGGCGGTGCCGGGCGGCAAGGGCGATGATCGATCTGCGGACAGGCAAAAGCCAGCGGGGGTCAACCACTGTGGAGCTGATCCCCTGCGCGCCAAGACGGCTGGCGACATCCAGGGCGAGCTCGGACATGGCACCAACGCTGATGATCAGGACATCGTTTTCGGTGGAACCCTCGGGACGGCGCGCAAGGATATCCACGCCGTCGTGGAGACGCTCAATGGCCTCAACTTCAGAGCCGACGCTTCCTTTGGAGAACCGCACTACGGTGGGGGCGTCATTGATGGCGACCGCCTCGCGAAGTTCCTCCCTGAGCCGGGTGGCATCGCGCGGGGCGGCCAAATGGAGCCCGGGGACAATCTGGACCATCGCCATGTCCCACATGCCGTGGTGGCTGGGACCATCCGGCCCCGTGACGCCTGCGCGGTCCAAGACAATCGTGACGCCTGCCTTATGGAGCGCGACATCCATCAGGAGCTGGTCGAAGGCCCTGTTCAGGAAGGTGGCATAAACCGCCACGACCGGGTGCAGGCCGCCAAAGGCCATGCCAGCCGCTGACGTGAGCGCATGCTGTTCGGCAATGCCGACGTCAATGACGCGTTCAGGGTGGCGCTCCGAGAATTTGTGCAGGCCAACAGGAATGAGCATTGCCCCGGTGATACCGACGATATCGGGACGTTCGTCGGCGATGTCGGCGATTTCCTCCGCAAAAACCGAGGTCCATGACCTGGCACCGGGCGTCTCGGTCGGCTCGCCCGTCTCGGGATCGATGATTCCGACGGCATGGAATTGGTCGGCCTCGTTGGCAAGGGCGGGGGCATATCCATGGCCCTTTTCGGTCATGGCATGCACGATCACCGGGCCGCCGTAGGCTTTGGCAGTGCTGAGGGCGTGTTCCATGGCGTGAAGGTTGTGTCCGTCAACCGGACCGATGTACTTCATGCCCAGGTCCTCGAACATTCCCTGGGGCGCCCACCAGTCCTTGATGCCCTTCTTCATGGCGTGCAGGCTCTTGTAGGTGAACTGACCGACCGGGCCGCCGTTCTGGAGCTTCTTCTTCCACCAGTCAAGCATCCGCTCGTAGGCGGGCGTCGTCCTCAGTGAGTCGATGGTAGGGCGCAGCGAGGCCAGGTAGTCGGCAAAACCGCCCACGGTCGGCGCGTAGGAGCGGCCGTTGTCATTCACGACGATGACCACGCGGCGTCGCTTGTCCGCGGCAATGTTGTTGATGGCTTCCCATGTCATGCCGCCGGTCAGGGCGCCATCACCGACCACCGCGACGACGAACCGGTCGCCTTCGCCAGTCAACTGCCGGGCGCGGGAAATACCGTCAGCCCAGGACAAGGACGAGGAAGCATGGGAACTTTCGACGATGTCATGCTCGGATTCGGCGCGATCCGGGTAACCGGAGAGCCCGCCCTGCTGGCGCAGCGTGCTGAAGTCCTGCCTGCCAGTGAGGAGCTTGTGGACATAGGACTGGTGCCCAGTATCAAAAACGATGCTGTCCCGGGGCGACTCGAAGATCCGATGCACAGCAAGCGTGAGCTCGACGACGCCGAGGTTGGGCCCCAGGTGTCCACCCGTAGCGGCAACGTTGGTAATCAGGAAGTTCCTGATCTCGCCGGCCAGCTGTTCCAGCTCATGGCTGGACAGTTTGGCCAGGTCCTGTGGATCCTTGATGGTTTCCAAGAGTCCCAACGGCCCTCCTTAGGGTGAATGACGTGCTTGTTAACTTTAGCGCGTGCCGGGGCCAGCGTTTTCGCGCGCGCGTGCGAGGTGAATATGCCTGCGAGGTGGATACTCGCCCTGGGACGCCAAAGCCCCGGCTGGTCGGGCGACCAGCCGGGGCTGCCTGGCATCGGAATCAGCTGGAGACCAGCCGGTTCACTATGCTGCGGAGATCTGGCGCAGAACGTACTGCAGGATGCCACCGTTGCGGTAGTAGTCCGCTTCACCCGGGGTGTCGATGCGCAGGACGGCGTCGAAGGACTTGGACGTGCCGTCCTCGGCCGTTGCAGTCACCTTGAGCGTCTTCGGCGTCGTGCCGTTGTTCAGCTCGGTGACGCCTTCGACTGCGAACGTCTCCGTGCCGGTCAGGCCGAGCGTTGCTGCCGACTCACCAGCCGGGAACTGCAGGGGAAGGACGCCCATGCCGATCAGGTTGGAGCGGTGGATGCGCTCGTAGCTTTCGGCGATGACAGCCTTGACGCCCAGGAGGGCGGTACCCTTTGCTGCCCAGTCACGGGACGAACCGGAGCCGTACTCCTTGCCTGCCAGGATAACCAGCGGCGTTCCCGCTGCCTGGTAGTTCTGTGCGGCATCGTAGACGTAGGCCTGCGGTGCGCCTTCCTGGCTGAAGTCGCGGGTGAAACCACCCTCGACGCCGTCCAGGAGCTGGTTCTTGATGCGGATGTTGGCAAAGGTACCGCGGATCATGACCTCGTGGTTGCCACGGCGTGAGCCGTAGGAGTTGAAGTCCTTGCGCTCCACGCCGTTGGCCAGAAGGTACTGGCCCGCCGGGGTGTCCGACTTGAAGGAGCCGGCCGGGGAGATGTGGTCCGTGGTGACGGAATCGCCGAGCTTCAGGAGCACGCGGGCTCCCTGGATGTTCTGGACGGGATCCGGCTGCGCCTTCATGCCCTCGAAGTAAGGGGGCTTCCGCACGTAGGTGGAGTCCTCGGCCCATGCGAAGGTGTCACCGGCGGGGGTGTCGAGCGCCTTCCAACGGTCGTCGCCGTCGAAAACGCCTTCATAGCCCTTGGCGAACATGGCCTTGTCGATGGAGGAGTCGATGACTTCCTGCACCTCGATGGGGTTGGGCCAGATGTCCTTCAGGAACACCTCGTTGCCGTCCGAATCGGTGCCCAGGGCATCGGTGTCGAAGTCGAAGTCCATGGAACCGGCCAGGGCGTAAGCGATGACCAACGGCGGGGAAGCCAGGTAGTTCATCTTGACGTCCGGGTTGATGCGGCCTTCGAAGTTGCGGTTACCCGAGAGGACAGCCGTCACGGAGAGGTCGTTGGCCTGGATGGCTTCGGAGATCTCGGGCTCCAGCGGGCCGGAGTTACCGATGCAGGTGGCGCAACCGTAGCCCACAATGTAGAAGCCAAGCTTCTCCAGGTACGGGGTCAGGCCGGACTTCTCGTAGTAGTCCGTGACAACCTTCGAGCCCGGGGCGACGGAGGTCTTGACCCAGGGCTTGGAGGTAAGGCCCTTGTCCACGGCGTTGCGGGCGAGAAGCGCCGCTGCCAGCATGACCGAAGGGTTGGACGTGTTGGTGCAGGACGTGATCGACGCGATCGACACCGCACCGTGGTCCAGCTCGAACTCGCGGCCGTCGGCGGTCTTCACGTGCACCGGGGAGGACGGGCGGCCGTGCGCACCGTTGGCGGCGGACGCAACGCGTGCCGTCTCCGTGGTGTGCGAGTCGGCGTGCGTGAACGACGGTGAATCGGAAGCCGGGAAGGACTCGTCCAGGGATTCGTCTACGCTGCCGTCTTCAATGGCGACATAGTTGTGGATGTCCTTGCGGAACTGCTCCTTGGCATCCGTCAGCTCGATGCGGTCCTGGGGACGCTTCGGACCGGAGATGGACGGAACAACCGTTGACAGGTCCAGCTCGAGGAACTCGGAGAAGCGCAGTTCGCGGGAGGGATCGTGCCAGAGGCCCTGTTCCTTGGTGTATGCCTCCACAAGGGCGACATTCTCTTCGGACCGGCCGGTGAGACGCAGGTAGTCAAGGGTGACGTCGTCGATCGGGAACATGGCAGCCGTGGACCCGAATTCCGGGCTCATGTTGCCGATGGTGGCGCGGTTGGCCAGCGGCACTGCTGCGACGCCTTCACCGTAGAACTCGACGAACTTGCCAACAACACCGTGCTTGCGCAGCATTTCGGTGATGGTCAAGACGACGTCTGTGGCGGTGGCGCCGGCCGGGATGCTGCCCTTGAGCTTGAAGCCAACAACGCGGGGAATCAGCATGGAGACGGGCTGGCCAAGCATGGCAGCCTCGGCCTCGATGCCGCCGACGCCCCAGCCCAGGATGCCCAGGCCGTTGACCATGGTGGTGTGGGAGTCGGTTCCAACGCAGGTGTCCGGGTAGGCGCGGAGCACGCCGTCGATCTCGCGGGTCATGACAGTGCGGGCCAGGTACTCGATGTTGACCTGGTGGACGATGCCGGTTCCGGGGGGAACAACCTTGAAGTCATCGAAGGCCGTCTGGCCCCACCGCAGGAATTGGTAGCGCTCACCATTGCGCTGGTATTCGATCTCCATGTTGCGCTCCAGCGCGCCGGAGTTACCGAAGGCGTCGATCTGGACGGAGTGGTCGATGACCATCTCAGCGGGTGCCAACGGGTTGACGCGCTTGGGGTCTCCGCCGAGTTCCTTCACGGCCTCGCGCATGGTGGCGAGGTCTACAACGCAAGGCACGCCGGTGAAGTCCTGCATGATGACTCGGGCCGGGGTGAACTGGATTTCGGTATCGGGCTCCGCGTTGGGGTCCCAACCGGCCAGGGCGCGGACGTGGTCAGCCGTAATATTGGCGCCATCCTCAGTCCGCAGGAGGTTTTCAAGCAATACCTTGAGGCTGAACGGAAGGCTGTCTGCGCCCTCTACGGAGTTCAACCGGAAAATTTCATAATCGGTGCCGGCTACATTCAGTACGCCTTTGGAACCGAAGCTGTCCACAGTGCTCATGGCAGGACTCCTCTCGCAACAGTTTCATCTTTGTCGCGTGGTTGGCCGCTAGCCAGTTAGGCGCACCTTACTTAGCCTGGCGGCACTCTCAGTTGGTCACCCCTGTCCGCCGTGCGGAACCATGCGGAGTGGGGCTACTATGCGGGACTACTACGCCCATCGTAGTGGCATCGATCACGTTCAAGCACTGCTGGAGGGCAGTTCCGCCGAATGCTGCACGGCCCGCATCGCCCGCCATGCGCTGGCATGGCGGGCGATAACCTGCCTAAGCAGCGGGAACGATGAGCGCGACGGTCTCCAAGTGATGGGTGTTGGGGTACAGGTCGAATGCCCTCAACGATTCCAAGCGCCAGCCGCCTTGCTGGAAGTAACCCAGATCACGTGCAAAAGAAGCCGGGTCACAGGACACATAGGCAATCGCCCGGGGACGCGAAGCCATGAGTTGGTTCACCACGGCCTTTCCGGCCCCTACGCGCGGCGGGTCCAGGACCAAGGAATCGAAGTTCCGGGGGCGTTGGTGCAAGACCCGTTCCACCCGTCCCTGCACGATTTCAACGTGGGATTCTCCGTGCAGGTTCTTGCGCGCATCACGGCTGGTGCCAGGCGCCCCTTCAACGGACAATACCGAACCCGTAACTCCTACTGCGTCAGCCAAAGGTGCAGTAAACAGGCCTGCGCCTGCATAGAGGTCCGCTACAGCAGCACCTGGTTGGAGGTACCCTCCGCCCGCGAGGTAGCCGGTCACCGCGTTGACAAGGGTGTCCGGCGCGTCCTTGTGGATTTGCCAGAAGCCTTCGCCTGTGACGCGGTATTCGTGACCGGCTGCCGATTCCTGCACCCAGGTCCGGCCCCGAAGCTGCAGCACCTGGCCCTTGCCGGGATCAAAGCTGGCCACTGAAACATCGTGCGGCAACTGCGAAAGGATGCTGTGGAGCCGCTTTGGACTGGTGGCTTCCTCCGGTGCCAGCAACACAAGAGGCCTGGAGCCATTGGCCGGCGACGCCACTTCGATACGTGCTATCCCGCTGAGGTCCAGGTCCCACAACCGGAGATCGTTGATTCCGGGAAGGGCCAAGGGCATCTCCCGGATGGGCACCACCACGTCTGATCGGTGGGCATGCATACCCAGCCGCCCCTTGGGTGTGACGGCAAAGCTGGCGCGGGTACGCCAGCCGAGTCCGCCGTCGGGGGCGCCCACCGCTTCAACCTCGACGGCGAGGTCCAGGCCAGCAAGTCTCTTGAGTTGTTCCGAGAGCACTTCAGCCTTCAGGGCACGCTGCCGCTGCAGGGAGATGTGGCCGAGTTCGGCACCGCCAACAGGCGGATTTCCCTGCCGCCACGCCGCCAGCGAGTCGGCCAGCTTCCAGAAGTGCGGCACGCGGTCCGGCGAGGCTTCCAGGACTTCGACGACGTCGGCACGCCAGAAGCGCGACGAGTCACCGGAGTCGGTCAACCGGATACGGACCTTCTCCCCCGGAACGCCGTGGCGTACGAAGATGACGCGGCCTTCATGGCGTGCCACGAAGTGCCCGCCATGCGCGATGGGGCCAACGTCAACGATCAGTTCGGTGCCCGGCGTGCCTTGGCCTCCGCTGTTTTCAGTGAGGGGGGAAATGCTGTGGGAGGTCATTGGGTATCCTGCAGTGCCTTTGCTTCTTCGGACGACTTCAGCTGCCACGGAACGCTGGCAACCATGACTCCAGGTTCAAAGTGGAGCCGCGTCTTGATTCGGAGTGCCGTCTGGTTGTGGACCAGCTGCTCCCACCATTTGCCCACGACGTACTCAGGGATGTACACCACGATCAGGTCGCGGGGTGAGTCGCGTCTCATGTTCTTGATGTACTCCATGATCGGAGTCACGGTCTCGCGGTAGGGGCTGGCCAGGACGGTGAGCGGTACTGGAATTTCCAGCTTTTCCCAATCCCGGACGGTGTGTTCTGTCTCTTCGGAGTTGATATCCACGGTAATCGCATCGAGCCGCGATGGCCGCGACGCCCGGGCGTAAGCCAGGGCACGGAGTACGGGTTTGCGGACGTGCGAAACAAGCAGCACGGCGTGGACCCGGGTAGGCAGCGCGCGCGGCGAGGAATCCTCGTCAACGGCCAGTTCCTTGGCAACATTGTCATAGTGCGCCCGGATACTCCACATGATCAGGAACAGCACGAACATGGCCAGCAGCGCGATCCAGGCACCTTGCTCAAACTTGGTGATGAGGACGATCACCAGAACCAGCGCAGTCATGCCGAACCCCACCATGTTGATGGTCCGGGACTTGATGATCCTGCGGCGGATGGCTTTATCCCGGGCCAGCTTCAATTCGCGGCCCCAGTGCCGGACCATGCCGAGCTGGCTGGCGGTGAAGGAAATGAAGACACCTACGATGTACAGCTGGATGAGCTTGGTGACATCGGCGTTGAACGAAAGGATGAGGACCAGCGCCCCGGCCGCCAGGGCAAGCACGCCGTTGCTGAAGGCCAACCTGTCGCCGCGGGTGCGGAGTTGCCGGGGAAGGTAGCCGTCCTGCGCCAGGATGGAGCCCAGTACAGGGAAGCCGTTGAACGCGGTATTGGAAGCAAACACGAGGATGACGCCAGTGGCAGCCACCACGACGTAAAAGGGAATGGAACCCGCCCCAAAAATAGTGTCCGCGATCTGGCTGATCGCCGGGTTTTGGATGTAGCCCTCGGGCAACGGCTTGCCATCAAGGAGGAATTCCTTGGCGGGATCCAGGACAATGTGCACCTTCGTGGCGTTTGCGAGATACAGGATGCCCGCAAGCATGGCCGCCGCGATCGCGCCAAGCAGCAACAGCGTTGTGGCTGCGTTCTTGCTCTTGGGCTTTTGAAAGTTGGGCACACCATTGCTGATCGCCTCCACACCCGTCAAGGCGGCAGCGCCCGAGGAAAAGGCCCGCAGCAACAGGAACGCACCGGCAAGGCCAACCAGGCCTTCATCGAAGCCGGCCTCGGGCACGATGGTGAAGTTGGCGGATGGTGCCTCGCCCAGTTGTCCCGTAAGGGCCTGGAAAATGCCGACGAGGGTCATTCCCAGGATGGACGCCATGAAGATGTACGTGGGAACGGCGAAGACCGTTCCGGCTTCCTTGATGCCCCGCAAGTTGACCAACGCGAGAATGATCACGCCCACAGTTGCGATCATCGCCTGTTGGCCGTGCAGCGAAGGGATTGCTGTTGTGAGATACGCTGCCGCGGACGACATCGACACTGCAACGGTCAGGACGTAGTCCACGAGGAGCGCCGAAGCGACTGTGAGCCCGGCGTACTTGCCCAGGTTGACGTTGGCGATCTCATAGTCGCCTCCGCCCGATGGGTAGGCGTGCACATTCTGCCGGTAGGAGGCCACTACTGTAAGCAACACCACCATCACGGCCAGCCCCACCAGCGGCGAGAACGCAACCGCACTGACGCCGGCAAGAGCCAGGGTCAGCAGGATTTCATCCGGCGCGTAGGCCACTGAAGACAGGGCGTCCGAGGCGAAGATGGGCAAAGCGATGCGTTTGGGCAAGAGGGTGTGGGATAGGCGGTCATTCCGGACTGGCCGGCCCACCAACACCCGCTTCGCTGCATTCAGTATTGTCAACACTTTCGCAAAACTACTCTGAATCCCCAGCGATGTCATGACGGCGGTCTCCGCTTTACGTCCATCGCACCGGTAAAGTCTTACGCAGCGGCACGGTAAACACACATAAGGAGACACGGTGGCTCACTTCGTGATCATGGGTTGCGGCCGTGTTGGCGCAACCCTGGCACACACTTTGGAAGACGCCGGCCATTCGGTGGCCATCATCGATCAGGACGAACGGGCGTTTCGTCGGCTGCGCAACACGTTTACCGGCCGCAAGGTCACTGGCGTTGGTTTCGACAGGGACACCCTGAAACAGGCCGGTGTGGAAGAGGCTTACGCATTCGCCGCTGTTTCCAGTGGTGATAATTCCAATATCCTGGCCACCCGCGTGGCACGCGAGACCTTCCATGTTGCACACGTCGTGGCCCGCATCTACGATCCCGGCCGCGCGGAAATTTACCAGCGCCTCGGCATCCCCACCGTGGCCGCCGTGCGCTGGAGCGCCGACCAGGTCCTCAGGCGCATCCTTCCCGAGCAGCATCTCGCCGGCGACTACCGTGAGCCATCCGGGCGGCTCGTCCTGGCCGAAGTGGATCTCCACGAAGGGTGGATTGGCCATAACCTGACGTCCATCGAAGCTGCCGCAGGCATCCGCGTCGCCTTCCTGACGCGCTTTGGAGAGGGCCTCCTGCCCCAGCCGGGTACGGCCTATCAGGAAGGCGACACCGTCCACGCAATGTTGAGCCTGGACAGGACCTCGGAGATCAGCCGGGTCCTCGCCAAAGCACCGGCCAAGGAGTTTTAGTGAAAGTTGTCATCGTTGGCGCAGGCAGCGTCGGCTCGTCCATCGCCCGTGAGCTCTTGGCCCACAACCACCAGATCTTGCTCATCGACCTCAAGCCCGAGGTCATTGGCCGCAGTGGCCTTCGGGGTGCGCGCTGGCTGGTGGGCGACGCCTGCGAACTCAGCACCCTGCAGGACGCGAAACTTGAGGATGCCGACGTCGTGGTTTCCGCAACGGGTGACGACAAAGTGAACCTTGTGGTGTCGCTGCTCGCCAAGACGGAATTCGCTGTGGGCCGCACTGTTGGGCGCGTCAACAACCCCAAGAACGACTGGATGTTCAATGACTCCTGGGGTGTGGACGTCGCCGTCAACACTCCCCAGCTCATGACTGCCCTGGTGGAGGAGGCCGTGGAAATCGGCGACATCGTACGGCTGTTGACCTTACAGACCGGCGTCGCCTCGATCGTGGAATTTACAGTCCCCCACGACTCCCACGTCATTGGGAGCACGGTGGGCGCTATCGAGTGGCCTGAAGATGCCACCCTGGTAGCCATCCTTCGCGATCAGGCGCCCATCACCCCAAGCCGCGATGACGTCCTGGATGGTGGCGACGAACTGTTCTTCGTGACCACCATCGCAGCAGAGAACGGCCTCCGGGCCCTATTGTCACCAGCGTCCATGGCGGGCCAAGGGCCCCGCGATGGCGCATCAGACGTTGCGGATCAGGCCGAGGACGACGGCTTCGACGGTTGAGGTGCCGGCTTGGTCACAAGCCAAGCCACCCAAAGGCCGAGGATATAAAGCGGTGCACCCATCACGAGCCGCGTGGTAGCCAATGCCGTCAACCCTGGCTCACCCAGGAAGTACAGGGGCACCTGCACCACTAGCCGCAGCGCGAGTACGGCTATAACAATCCAGGTGCCAAGCTGGTAGGCCCGCAGCCGCTCAGGATCTTTGCGCCATTCAAGGCCCTCGTTCCGGACAAATCCAAACAACAAGCCGGCGATGGGCCATTTCAGCACGATGGACAGCACCATGCCGGTGATATAGGCAATGTTGGTGAAGAAGCCGAGAACGTAGAAGTCTTCAGCCTTCCCGGTGGTGTTGGCCAACCACGCAGAAATCCCGACGCCGACCACACCGGCGAGTGCCTGCGTCAAGGGACGTCGTTGGATCAGGCGGACAACGGTGAAGATTGCCGCGGTAGCCAACGCCGCCACAAGGGAAACCGTCAGGTCCCGGCTGACAGTGAACACCACGAGGAAGAGAAGGCCCGGGAGGATGCTCTCCGCGATGCCTTGGACTCCTCCGGCGGACTTCAACATGTCCACATGGCCGGCACTGTTGCGGTGGAGTCCCGCCTTTTCTGCATAGCCAGCAGCTAAATCGGCAACGCCCGGGCTTTTGCTTGCCGGCGTCGTGGCTGACCCCGTAGCCGTGGTTTCACTCTTCCCCGGCCCGGGATGGGTGGGATCCTTCGGCTCTGGTCCGTTGGCCATGGTCATAGGTGCTCCTGACGGGAAAGTATCTCGTAGCGTGGATTGAACATCGCAGGCAGGCCGTCCAGTTGGGTCACCATGCCGTTCAATCGCAGTTCCACTCCCGCTTCAATTCCGGGCACCCGGTCCCTGCCCAACCAGATGACGCGGAGCCGCGTGTACGGCTTCTTCACTCCCCCACCGCCAATCGACGATTGCGAACTGTGCTCCAAGGCATCCACAATGATTGCCGAAAAGAAGGGTTGCTCACTTGGCGGCTGATGCGTGACAGATTCGATGAATCCGGTGCACGTGGCCCTTCCACGGGCGGGTAGGTCGCGGATGCCTTGATGGGGATGCTCGCTGGCAGGCCCCGACGAGCCTGGCGTATCAGCCAATCTGGGTGATCTCCGGTCCACGCTCCGGCTGCTGCATGGCGGGCCCGCCTTGCTGTGCGCCGGGTTCGGCAGCTGCCGCCTGGGATTGGGCTGGGCCCTGGGCGGCAGCATCCTTGGGCAGGCGCAGCTGCAGCAATTCGCGCGGCGGCATAGGGTTGTCACCGCGGACAACAACCACGCGCCGGAACAGTTCTTCCAAGCCTGCCGCGGCCTCCCGGTCCAGTGCCGCTTCGCCACCGAGGACACCACGAAGGAACCACCGGGGACCATCCACACCCATGAAGCGGGCGGCGCGGAAACCCCGGCTGCCATCGGTAGCCTCGGCTGGCAGCTTCGCCACGAGCTCCGTGCCAAACGTTCCAGGCACTTCTTCAGTCTCGCCGCCCTGGCTGGCTACGGATTGTCCGATCTGCTCGCGGATCTCATCCCAAAGGCCTTCCGAACGCGGGGCAGCGAATGCCTGGAGCTGGAGGCTTGAGCCGGCCAGGTCCATGGTAACGGCCACCACGCGCTGGGTAGCTTCTTCCACTTCCAGCCGTAACTGGAGTCCGTCGGCCGGGGCGATCAGGAGTGCGCCAAGATCCACGTATCCATCGCGGTCCTCGATCTCATCGATGTCCCAAGGGCCTTTGCCAAGCCGGAAATCACCCTTGGTGCCGGACTCGCCAGCTGCAGGGATTCTTGCCTCAGCCGCGTCGTTTTCCTCGACGGTGCCAGCGGTTTCCGGCCGCTCGGCCTTGGACTTTTTGCCGCGCCCAAAAAGCATTGGGTTGTCTCCTTAGTAGTGGTCTATCCCCAAGTAAACCGCAACCCCGTGGGTTATCCGGCCACCGGTGCGTTGAATCCGCCGGTGGAACCAAAGCCGCCGGTTCCCCGGGCGGAGTCGGACAGATCATCAACCATCACGAAGCGCGCGTACTCAACCCGCTGAATAACCATTTGGGCAATTCTATCGCCGCGCTTGAGCTCAATGGCGTGGTTTTGATCGGTGTTGAGCAGTGTGACCGCGATTTCTCCGCGGTAACCTGCGTCCACAGTTCCGGGTGCGTTGACAACAGTGAGGCCGTGCTTGGTCGCCAGGCCGGACCGCGGGTGGATGAGTGCCACAAAGCCGTCCGGGAGGGCAATTGAAACGCCGGTAGGAACCAATTTCCGTTCTCCAGGGGCAAGTTTCACATCCTCACGGGCCCGCAAGTCCGCGCCGGCATCGCCGGGGTGCGCATAGGAGGGGGCTTCCAACCCGGCGTCGAGCATCTTCAGCTGAACGTCCAAAGTGGGCGCGCCGTACGCTGCGGTGGTCTCATTACTGAATACTGCGGTCTCGTTGCTCACAGTGGACTATTCTACTGGGCCCATCTCTGCTGGGCCCATCCATGAAGGCACTCCGGCAAGTAGCCACGCCAAGGGCCGATAAGCTGGACCCATGCCTACGTCTGACCAGTCCGCTCCCGTGCCTGCCCGGAACAATCCCACCGCCTCCGAGGTACTGTTCACCGAGAAATTATGGCCAACCATTTGGATCTGGATCGTCGTCGTGGGCCTCTCGGGCGCTGGAATCCTGATGTTCGCACCCATCAGCGCCGCTGCGGGCATCATCGCCGCCCTGGTTCTCCTGGCGATCATGACCATCCTGTTGGTGGTCTCAACGCCCACCATCATCGTGACGCGGGACAGCTTGAGGGTGGGGCGGGCCACCATCGAGCGAAAATTCGTCGGCACCGCGGAGGCGTTCAAAAAAGAGGAGGCCACCGCCGAGCGTGGCCCCCGCCTCAATGGGCTGGCGTACATGTGTTTCCGCGGGTGGATCGATCCCGTAGTCAAAATCGCCATCACCGATCCCGCCGACCGAACGCCTTATTGGTTGGTGTCTTCCCGCAGGCCGGACGAACTCGTCGCCGCGTTGAGCACGCGATAGGGCGCCTCACCGGCCAGTCGCGTCACCAACCAACCGGGTTAGTACAGCTAGCTCTCGCATTCGGTGCAGTACAGGTGCCCATCCCGCTCTGTGGCAATCTGTGAGCGGTGTTTGACCAGGAAGCAGTTGTAGCACGTGAATTCGTCAGGCTGCGGGGGCATGACCTGAATAAGGAGCTCTTCTCCGGAGAGGTCCGCTCCCGGGAGCTCGAAGCCATCGGCAAGATCGGTCTCATCGACGTCCACCGCGGAGGATTGCTTCCCCGACTGGCGCGTCTTGAGTTCCTCAATGGAGTCCTCGCTGACGTCTTCCTCGGTCTTTCGAGGGGCATCATAATCCGTGGCCATGGTCCTTCTTCATCCTCCGTACTTGCTCCGGGTGGGATTCCGGCCTGGCGGATTTCCTGCCCGCCGCCGGTCTAAGGGTGTAACGCCGGACGCCCCGGATTTGTGCCCGATATCGGCCAGATTGTCCTCCCCTGTCCAGCGATTGTCCAGAGGCGCCAAATTGTCCTCCGGATAACGGAAAGGATCCGCCCGGAAATCTGCCATTTTCGCCGGAATATCACGGCACGCCCTTTGTCCTAGTAGGAAAAGGGCAGTCTGGGTGGCAGAGTTTCGAATGTCAGTTATGCCATGTGGTGGAGGGTGTTATGCAGGATCTACGGCTGGTAGGCGTCCACGACGACGGCGGGCATCTGCTCCTGAGCGGACCCGGCGGTGCGATGTTCCAGCTTCCGATCGACGAGGCACTTCGTGCCGCGACGAGCCGGACCCCTGCCCAGGTTGCCGCGCGGGCTTCAATCACTCCAATTGCCATGTCCCCCAGGGATATCCAGTCCAGAATCCGCAGTGGATCCACGGCTGCCGAAGTCTCCGAGTTGTCCGGGCTGCCGCTTGCCAATGTGCAGCGTTATGAGGGCCCCGTCCTCGCTGAGCGCGAGTACGTCGCGCAGCAGGCCCGCAACATCGAAGTAGCGTCCCCCGCCCCGGGGCATGACATCTACCGCTCTGTCTTTGGCGACAACCCAGCGACGCTTGGCGAAATGGTGGCCCACCGGCTATCCGCGCACGGCATCGATTCTTCGACGGTTGAATGGGACTCCTGGCGCCGCTCGGACGGTTCCTGGACCGTCGTCGCGCGCTTTGACGCGGTCCCTGGCACCCACGGAAGTATTGGCGAGGAGCCACCAGCGATGTGGACGTTCAGTCCGCAACGGAAATCCCTCCAAAACGCCAACCGCTGGGCCCAGCAGCTCAGCGAACTGGAGCCGCTGGACGGCCCAGTTCCTGCACGCCGGCTTGCCGCTGTTTCGGATCGTCCCTTCGATTTCGAGACCGACGCCGAAACCGCAGCTCGCGCGTCTGCGAAGGAATCCGACAGCCTGCTGGAAATGCTCCGCTCGCGCCGCGGGCAACGCCTCGGTGTGGACGAAGACGGTGACGACGCCCTGGCTGTCCTGCTCAGCAACGTTCCGGCAGCCCACCCGAGGACCGGCGCGGAAGACCAGCAGCCCGCCGAGGAAGCAGCCCCGGATCAGCAGGAATCCAGTGCCCCTCCGGCGACTGAGCCGTTACGGAAGGATGGACGGCCATCGATGCTGTCCCGGCTGAGCCTGGCGCCCCGGAACCATGACTCGAACGAGGAAGACCCCCTGAAACTCCACGACGGTGTCAGCACGGAAACACGTGAAATAACTGTTGTGGCCAGTCCGCTGCGGCCTGTCACGTCTTTGACTGGACGCAAGCCGGCTGCTGGCAGGGCTCCGGAAACCACCGACGCGGAGGCGCCCGCCCAAGAAAAGGGACCCGCCCAAGAAAAGGGACCCGCCCAGGAAAAGGGACCCGTCCAAGAAAAGGGACCCGTCCAAGAAAAGGCGACCATGCAGCGGGCGGGTTTGGATGAGTTGCTTGGCGGGGCTGTGATCCCGGAGGCACAGGTTGATCGTCCTGCATCCGGTGCCCAGTCAGTTGCACAGGAGAAGGCATCACTCGACGCCAGGGAAGGAGGCGCGCACAAGGACGCTGAGGCAACCGTAGAGCGCCAGCCCTCCCGGCCTAAGCGGTCAAGCATTCCCAGCTGGGACGAGATCGTCTTCGGCGCCCGCGGCGACTAGTCCAGCACAACGGCAACAAACGCAGGCAGCACCACGGCAACATCGCAGGCGACAACAGTTCCAGGCCGGCTAGCGCCGCATCGAACCAGAGCCAGCACCGGGCCAGAGGCAGGCATCGACGTCGAACGGAAGAGTCTGGTCTGCGCCGGCCATCAGGTTGGCCCCGTGGGCAGTCACGCGGCGCATGTAGTGGCGTCGGCACAACGTCTCATATCCAACCACGGGTTCATCGCCAAGAGCTGCTTCAAGATCTGCCCCTGGCTGAACGGCATCGCTCAAGCCCGGGACCTCGCTGGCGTGCTGGGGAGCGACGTCGCCAACCATGACCTGGTCGCCTTCCACCACCATGATGCCGTCCACCGTTCGTGCATTTTGGGTTGCGCGGCGCCCGCACCAGCACAAGGCCTCGACCTGTAGGACCTGCACTTTGTCGGCGAGCTCGATCAGACGCTGCGAGCCGGGAAACAAGGTGGTACGGAAGTCCGAGGTGATCCCGAACGCGAAGACGTCCACGTCCATCTCATCCACCAAGCGTGCCAACTGCTCCACTTGGACAGCCGAATAGAACTGGGCTTCGTCACAGATCAGGTAGTCCACGCGAAGCCCGCTGGTCCGGCGTACAACTACTTCCTCCCAGAAATCGGTGTCGGTCCGGACTTCAACCGCGTCTGTCTGCAGGCCCAACCTGCTGGAGATTGTTGAATCACCGGCACGGTCGTTGCAGCTGAAACGTACGCCACCCCTGCCCCGCGCGCGGTGGTTGTAGTCCATTTGCAGGGCGAGCGTGGACTTACCGCAGTCCATGGTGCCTGAAAAGAAGACGAGTTCAGCCACGCTTGCCCTTTTTACCGGCTGCGGGGAAGCAAAGGAACGGCACTTCTCGTTCTGCCTTGGTCAGGGAACCATGTTGGCCTACTACTTCCAACGATGCCGGGCGGACCCTGCGGGTGTCATAAAGTGCCAAGGTGTCCCGGGCGGCGATCATAACGTCGCCGATGCGAGCGGCTACCTCTGGCTGGACATCCCCAAACAACCCAGCGCGGATCGCCTGCTCACGGGTGAAGGCCCAGATGCGTTCACCGAACCGTGTCCGCCACGCGGAAATCAGCGACTCACGCTGCGCATCGGGAAGGCCGGGCTCAAGGTAAAGGTGCACCATGCGGGGTTCACCGGCAGTATGGCGGACTCCGGCAACGAGTGAAGGATCTGCGGAGTAGTCAATGCGCTGGGACTCAGGAACGTCCAGCATTCCGTGATCCCCGGTCAGCACAATCGTGGTTCCCGCGGGCAGCGTTGCGGACAGTCTCTTCACCGTGGAGTCGAGTTCTTCAAGCTGGTGTTCCCAGCGGTCGGACTGGCAGCCGTAGCGATGACCTGCTTTGTCCAATTCATTGACGTAAAAGTACATGAGGGAACGGCCCCCGCCGGACATCGCCTCCGCTGCGGCGGCAGTACGCGCATGCAGGGTGGTACCGCCCACGAAACGGCTGCCGCGGAGGGCTGCCTGGGTCATGGGGGAATTCCCGAACTGCGGGAGGCTTACGGTGACGACGTCGACTTCCGCCGATATGCGCTCGAACACCGTGGCGTGTGGCTGCCAAACAGCAGGATCTACGTGTGCGTCCCAGTTGCCAAGCAGGTTCACCACTTTGTCCTGCGAAGGATCCAGGACGTCGTAGCCCACCATGCCATGCTGCCCCGCGGGGAGCCCGGTGCCCAGGCTGGCAAGGGAAGCTGCAGTTGTACTGGGAAAGGCTGAATCAATCCAGTTGGGGACGCTGCCTTGCCCGGCGGCAAGGACGGAACGCAGAAACGGTGTATGCGAGGCCTTTTGCTTGAGCAAGTTGCGACCCAGTCCATCGGCAAGGACTACGCAGACGCGTTGCGAGGCAGGCAGGTGAAGCTGGTTGGCGAATCCGGGAAGGCCCATGCTCGCGGCCGCACTGGTGAAGACCTCGGCGATCGACCTGCTCCCGAAGAGCGGAGCCGAAGGGAGGTCGGCGGCCGGTGCCGCACCCGGGGTTGTTTGCATGTGCTCCTGTGCAGTGACCCTCAACGCTGGTGTCCGCGGCTCAAGCGGTTGCTGAAGACCCCTGAACGTGGCCGCGGCGCGGGGATGCCGGCGTGCGGAACGGGTGTGGGATTGGCCGTGTTCACGGCACGCAGAGCGCGGGCGAAGACCTTGGCGTCCTGGACCGCTTGGAGGCCGTCCGCTTCGGCACTGATGCGCAGGACGATGTCTTCCTGCGCGATGGTTCCGCTGTAGCCGTGGTCTGCCTCGCACTGGGGATCCCCACAGCTTGCCGGCCCCATGTCCAGGCGCTGCCCGCCGGACCAGGCTATGGACACCGTCATTTCCCGCACGGGATCGGACGGCTTGTAGTCCTGTGGCTGGGCGTACATGTAGCTCAGGACCACCGAACGGATCTGGGCCACGGGCACGGACTCCGTGGAAATCTGGGCAACGATCTGTTCCCCGGCTTCATCCAGCTGCTGGTCGTCAACGTGGGTGATCACCAGCATGTCTTCCGTGAGCACGAGAACCGTGATGTGACGGCGGACCTCGGCGCGATCAAAGTGTGTCTCAAGGTGCACCAGGTGTGACAAGCATTCGCGGCCGTCCAACGCGTCATCAACGACGTCGGCAACCAGCCGGGGGTAGAAACCAGCCTGCTGCAGCGCTTGATCCAGGCTCTGTCCCTGCGAGCTATGGTTGTGGGCGGTGTGGTGCCCGGTATTGGACGGACGGGACTGAGGCGTCGGAGACTGGGTGCTCATTCCCCCATTTTCACAGATCCACTGGGGACTTCCTAACTGCCTGCCCCGCCGCCAAGCCTGTCGCTGGCGTGCAGGGAACGCTTACCCACGCATCGCCCGCCGGGCACTGTCCGTGCGCCGCGCCGCGTTTCCGATCCACACATCGGCACCCAGAATCGTTGCACCGGCAGCACCAGCGAGAACCGGATTGAACTCCACAAGGGCGATTCCGGGGTGGTCATCCTTGAGTTTGGCCAGCCTGGCAGCGATGTCCTCGAGGGCAGGCACGTCCACTGCAGGGAGTCCCTGGTAGCCGAACAGCTTTCTGGACGCCCGCGGCGAGCGGATGAGATCGTGCAGGTCTGCAGCGGACAGCGGCGGCACCCGGTGGGCCCAATCGTCCAGGAGATTCACTGCATCTCCGGCCAAGCCGAAAGATACGACTGGACCCAGCAAGGGATCCTCCATGGCGCGGAACGTGCATGCCTGGCCTACCGGGGCCATTGCCTGGACTTCAAGTGACGGCGAACCATAAGGTTCCAGTGCGCGCTTCATCTGGGCGATGTTCTGCCGCAAGGACTCGGCATCCTGGATATCCAGCCGGACGCCGCCCAAGTCCAAACGGTGCCTCAGCGCCGGATCAGTGGTCTTCAGGACCACCGGCCAGCCCAGGTTTTCGGCAGCTTCAACAGCTTCTCCGGGTGTCCCAAAGCCGATTGTCGGCACCACGGCGATACCGTAGCGGGCCAGTAACTCCGCGGCAGCACCGGCGTCGAGCTTCCGGAGTTTCTCGCCGGTCACGCCAGCCAGCATGCCGGTCAATGCCTCCCTTGTCCCGTCCACGTCGCAGCCACCGGGTTCGACGAAAAGACCTTGGTCGCGGTCCAGCCATTGTGCGTAGCGAACAATCGCGGCCAGCGCCCCCACAGCGGCACCTGCGTTGGAATAGCACGGCAGCAACGGGCCGCCGGAGTCCCCCAGCATGCCTTCTACGGGAATGGAGGGGTCCAGAATTCCCGTGAACACTGCCACTACCGGTTTGCCGGCCTCGGCAGCACACTCAGCCAGGACACCAGCCAACGCTTCCACGGTCAGTCCCCGTGCAGGCAGGAGTGCGGCCACGATAGCGTTGACGGATTCGTCCGCGAGGCTTTCCTGCAGGCTTTTCCGGAGCGCTGGAAGGGCAAGCGACATGCCGGCGTCGAGATCGATGTCGGTTACCATCCGGTTCACATCGAGACCAAGGGGTCCCGCACTGTCAGCGACAACTTTCCCCAAGGCGACGGAGTTGGAGTAAACGGCCACGCCAGGGCCAGCGGGCAATGCCTGCGAGGAGACGATCTGGGCGATGTCCATCAATTGCTCAATGGTCCCCACCCTGATGACGCCAGCCTGTCGCATCATTGCATCGACCGCGGCGGCGGGTGCCTGCGTGGTCCGGACCTCATGTCCTGGCGGCAGGCGCAGGCCCGTGACGTCGGACTTTGCCACGATCACCGGTTTGCTCCGGGACAACCTGCGGGCAAGCCGGGAGAACTTGCGCGGATTGCCGATTGACTCAAGGTAGAGCCCTACTGCGGAAGTATCGGCGTCGTCCTCCCAGTACTGCATGGCGTCGTTGCCCGAGACATCTGCGCGGTTCCCTGCGGAGAGGAAGGTGGACAAGCCAAGCCGACGCCGCCGGGCCGCGGCGTAGACGGCCACACCCACAGCGGCCGACTGGCTGAAAAGGCCCAGTCCGCCGCGGGGCGGCATGCTGGGAGCCATGGAGGCATTGAGGGACACGGCAGGGTGCGTGTTAAGGATCCCCAAAGACTCGGGCCCAATCACCCGCATGCCGTTGGCACGGGCGCGCCGCACCAACTCATGCTGGCGTGCAAGGCCCCTCTCGCCGTCGTCGGCAAATCCTGCGGTTGCCACCACGATTCCCTTGACGCCTGCTGCTGCGCAGTCGTCCACCACCTTGGGCACTTCCTCGTAAGGAACTGCGATGATGGCCAACTGCACGGGGCCTGGGATCTCCGATAACCGCGCAAAGGAGATCATGCCAGCGAGTTCGAAAGCCTCGGGATTGACCGCATAGACCGGGCCCTTAAAGCCGCCCTCGATGATGTGTTCCAGGAGTTGGTAGCCGACTGTCCCCCATTTGCGGCTGGCACCGATCACCGCCACCGACGACGGCGCCAGCAGGTCGCGTACGCTGCGCGCCTCTGCGCGGTGCTCGCGTGACTCCATAACTGCCCGCGATTTCTCGGTGGGATCAATATTGAACTCAACGCTCACGACGCCGTCATCGAACCCGCGCTTGAGGTCATAACCGGCATCGGCGAACACCATGAGCATCTTGCGGTTTTCGGGCAGGACCTCGGCGATGAATCTACGGATTCCGTTCTCCCGTGCGGCGGCCGCCAAATGCTCCAGGAGTATCGAGCCGATGCCACGGCCTTGATGGGCGTCGGAAATGTTAAAGGCGACTTCGGCTTCGTCGGGGTCTTCCAGCCGGTCGTAGCGGCCCACTCCCATGATTTCGCCGCCGATCGTGATGACGAATGCCACCCGGTTCACATGGTCCACTTCGGTGAAGCGCCGCACTTCTTTTCCGGAGAGCTTGGGCTTGAAGGAGAAGAATCTCATATAGATGGAGGCCTGCGACTGGCCCGCGTGGAACGTCTGCAAAGCCTCGGCGTCCTGCGGCCGTATGGGGCGGAGGTGGGCTGTCCCGCCGTCGCGCAGGACGACATCGGCCTCCCAATATTCCGGATAAATGCCGACGCCGGGCTGATCCACCATAGGCTTAGCCTAGCTAAAACATCCGCAGTACATCTTTAAGGATCCACCGACCCCATGGCCCGCAGCCAAACTCCCGCACGCAAGGGCGAGCCCCTCGGCGATTTTACCGAGAACATCGTCGACATCGACGTCACTTCCGAGATGGAGGGCTCCTTCCTGGAGTACGCCTACTCGGTGATCTATTCGCGTGCCCTTCCTGACGCACGTGATGGCCTGAAACCGGTTCAGCGCCGCATCCTCTACATGATGGCGGACATGGGCCTGCGCCCGGACCGGGGCCATGTCAAGAGTGCCCGAGTCGTGGGCGAAGTCATGGGAAAGCTCCACCCGCATGGCGATGCCGCGATTTACGACGCCATGGTGCGTATGGCCCAGGACTTTTCCCTCCGCCTGCCGTTGATCGACGGGCACGGCAACTTCGGCTCACTCGACGACGGTCCCGCAGCTCCGCGTTACACCGAGGCTCGCCTGGCAGCGGCTGCGCTGACCATGACGGACCACCTCGATGAAGACGTAGTGGATTTTGTCCCCAACTACGACAACCAGCTGACGCAGCCCGAGGTCCTCCCGGCAGCGTTTCCCAACCTGTTGGTCAACGGCACCACGGGCATTGCGGTGGGTATGGCCACCAACATGGCTCCGCACAACCTTGTTGAGGTCATTGCTGCCGCACGTCATCTGATCGCCAATCCGGATGCGACGCTCGATGACATCATGAAATACATCCCGGGTCCGGACCTTCCCACGGGTGGCCGCATCGTGGGCCTGGACGGCATTCGCGATGCCTATGCCACAGGTCGCGGTTCGTTCAAGACGCGCGCCAAAGTTGAGGTGGAGCAGCTCTCCGCCCGCCGCACGGGCCTGGTGGTGACCGAGTTGCCGTACATGGTGGGCCCGGAAAAAGTCATCGAAAAAATCAAGGATGCCGTCAACGCCAAGAAGCTGACTGGCATCAGCGACGTCGTGGACCTCACCGACCGCAACCATGGGCTGCGCCTGGTCATCGAACTGAAGAACGGCTTCAACCCCAACGCCGTGCTCCAGCAGCTGTACCGCTACTCGCCCATGGAAGACTCCTTCGGCATCAACAACGTCACCCTGGTGGACGGCCAGCCGCAGACCCTGGGCCTGTTGCAGCTCCTGCAGGTGTACGTGGACCACCGCCTCAACGTAGTCCGCCGCAGGACCGCGTTCCGCCTGGGCAAGAAGAAGGACCGGCTCCACCTGGTGGAGGGCCTTTTGATCGCGATAGTGGACATCGACGAGGTCATCCAGATCATTCGTTCCTCGGATGAAGCCTCCGCAGCGCGTGAGCGGCTGATGTCCATCTACGATCTCACCGAGATCCAGGCCAACTACATCCTGGAACTGCGCTTGCGGCAGCTGACCAAGTACTCGCGCCTTGAATTGGAGAAGGAGCAGGACGAGCTGCGCCGCGAGATCGAAGCCCTTGAGGCCATCCTTGGCTCCGACCAGCTGCTCCGCGACCTCGTTTCAGGTGAACTGGCCGAAATCGCTGCGAAGTACGGCACTCCCCGACGGACCGTGCTCCTGGAGTCCGAGGCAGTCTCCCCCACGGTGGCTGCGTCCCTTGCGGCTGCGGCCCCGGGCCCCAAAGGCAAGGCCGCGGCCCTCCCCCTGGAAATCCCGGACGATCCTTGCTGGGCGCTCCTGAGCGTGTCCGGACAGATCGCACGTACAACCAACCAGGAACCGCTGGCCGAGGCTGGTCCGCGGGCGAAGCACGACGTCTTCCGTTCGGTGGTGAAGACCACAGCGCGCGGTGAGATCGGAGCGGTCACCTCCCTGGGCCGCATGCTGCGCCTACAGGTCATGGACATGCCCGCCCTCCCCCCTGTTGGAGGTCTGCCAAACCTGGCCGGTGGAGTTCCGGCCAAGGATTTCATCACCTTGGTCAAGGGCGAGACTTTGGTTGCGTTGGTTCCGTTGGATGCCATCCTTGCCGTAGGAACGGTGCAGGGCGTGGTGAAGCGTGTTCAGCCGGAATACCCGTTGAACCGTGAGGACTGGGAAATCATTTCCCTCAAGGACAAGGACACGGTCCTTGCCGTGGAACCCGCGCAGGAGGACGACGTCGAACTCGTCTTCGTGACCAAGCAGGCCCAGTTGCTGCGGTTCAGTGCGTCCAACGTGCGTCCGCAGGGACGAACGGCGGGCGGTATGGCGGGGATCAAGCTTGCCGCTGACGACGAGGTGATTCACTTCGGCACCGTGCGCGCCAACGATCCTGCCGCCGTCGTGGTGACCATTGCCGGTACCAACGGCGCCCTGCCAGGCACCGCGCCCGGAACCGCGAAGGTGACGGCCTTCGAAGAGTATCCCGCGAAGGGCCGGGCCACCGGTGGCGTGCGCGTCCACCGCTTCCTCAAAGGTGAAGACACCCTGCTCCTGGCGTGGGCCGGACACGGACCAGCAAAGGCGTCATCGGCGGCCGGAGTGGCAAGGGCGCTCCCCCATGAGCACGGCCGCAGGGATGGTTCAGGCGTGCCCCTTTCTCAGCCCGTGGAGGCGATCGGTCCGAGCATGGCGTGGCCTGAAACGGCTGCGGCAACCGAGTAGCAATCCTGTAAGGAAATACAGCAAGGCCGGCGGTTTGCAGACCGCCGGCCTTGCTGTTGCCTTGGCCCCGGTGAGGCCTTTCCGGCCGGGTTAGCCGTTCTGGTTGATGCTCAGTATGTTTCCTTCAGTGTCCAGGAACCACGCTGCGGCGCTTCCGTCAGGCATTGTGGCGATGCCGTTTTCAGTCTTGAGCCCGGGGAAGTCGTAGTCTTCGAACTCGACGCCCTTCTCGCGGAGTTCCGCCATCGTGGCCGCGACATCACTGACCATCCAGCCCATCTGTGTGTTCTTGGCCGTACCTGCATTGGGTGTTTGGTAAATGAAGAATCCCGTCCCGTCTCCGCACCTGTACTGCAGGTTGTCGTCGGCGTCTGGATTTTCCGGTTCGAGTCCGAGTTTCTCGCTGTAGAACGCGCGCGCCCGGGCAATATCCGATGCCGGCAGAACGGCACCCACTTGCTGATCCTTGAGCATATTTTTCTCTTTCCGGCTCTCCCCCCGGAACGAACTTTACTCCTGGGCGGGCACGAAGTAATGGGCAAATGGCTGCGGATTTTACGCCTTGTCCGGGGTTGCCGGGCGGTAACGCCATAGACTGGCGGCATGCCGATCATCCCTGACGAAAAAGACTGGACATGGGTGCTTTCACGGCCCTGCCCCGAGTGCGGCTTTGACGCCTCAACCGTCACGCCGTCCACTGTCCCCGGAACGGTCCTGAACATGCTTCCAAGGTGGCGTGCCGTCCTCCGCCGCGAGGACGTAGCAGTGCGCCCCAACGACCACACCTGGTCACCCCTGGAATATGCGTGCCACGTGCGCGACGTCTTCAGCCTCTTCGACCAAAGGCTGAACCTGATGCTTAGCGATGACAACGCCGCGTTTGCCAACTGGGACCAGGACCAAGCGGCGATCGACGCCGAATATGGACGTTCGGATCCCCGCGTTGTTGCCGACGAACTGATCGCGGAAGGGGAGCAAATTGCCGAGTCCTTCGCCCGGGTGGTGCAGGACGAGTGGCAGCGTACCGGGCGGCGCAGCAACGGTTCCGAATTCACCGTGCTGACGTTCTCGCAGTACTTCCTGCACGACGTCGTCCATCACCTCCACGATGTTGACGGCTAAGGAAGCCAGCTAGAGCGTCTTTTCCCACATCATGCTTCGGTTCACCGGCTGGTATCCCATTCCGAGATAGAGAGCCAGTGCTCCGGTCGGATTGGCAGAATCCACATCCAGCGACGCAATATCCATCCCTGCGGCGGAGAACCGCCGCAGGGCGTCGGCCAGCAGCGCTTGCGCTATGCCCCGGCCACGATAGGCCCGCCGGACTCCAAGCAGCTCGGTGTAACCCTCCTTGAAGCCGCGGACGGCTGCTGAGTCGGGATCGTGGCTGGCCAGCTGGTATCCAGCCACTTCGCCCGTAGCGGCGTCGACCACCACGGCGCTCCAATCGTGCCTTGCCGTGGGTTCCTCAATGGTGAACCGCCACGTCTCTTCGTCGCGTGGCTCACTTCCCCAGTGATCCCTGAAGGCATCGTTGTGGGCTTGGCGCACGGCTTCTTGGAGGGATGGCTGGAACGTGCCCAGCTTGAGTCCGGGTTCGAGGCGTGCATCGGAGGCAGGGATCGACAACGGCCGGTGCATTTCGTTGAACCAGCGCACAATGCCATACCCCCGCGCCCGGAGCAGCGCTGCCTGGTGATGGTGTTGTTCTTCCGTTTGGATGCGGAGGCGGGGCGGCGCAGTGGTGTGGCCTGCCTCCGTATCAGCCCGGAACCGGTTGCGGGCCTGTGCTTCCTGCCACGCAAGCAGCGCCGAGCCGATGCCCCGGCGCTGCCAGTCCGGGTCTACGCAACCCATGCCTGTGGCTTTGTCCCCTTCGGGGTTTTTTGTGATGCGTCCGTAGGCCCGCGCAACGCCACCGGCGTCGAATCCCAGCAAGGTGTTGGTCCTGGGGTCGTTCTTGGTGGACTCCAGGACGTGGACAAGGTCGCCGCGCTTTTCGAACCAGACGGGATGCTCGACGGCGGCAGTCCGGGCGATCAGTTCCGCCCAGTTATCGAGGTCTCCAGTTGTGGCAGGCCTCCACTGCAGACCGGTTCGGCTGGCATCGGGCTGCATCAGGGGTGGAACCTCACAAGGCATGCCAACAGGCTACTGGTGAGTAGGCCATCCCACCAGCTCAGCCGCGCGGGCAAGCTCGAGCCTTGCGTCCGCGGGATCGATGTCCTCGGGATTGTGGGTCACCAACACAACTGTCACGTCCCTCAGACCCCGACGCAGCGCGGCCATCATGTCGCGCGCAGCTGCAGCGTCAAGGTGCGCTGTAGGTTCGTCCAGCAACAGCACGCTGGCCCCCGTCAGGAGAGTCCTGGCCATGGCGAGGCGTTGTCGCTCACCACCGCTGAGGAAAGCCCCGGCGGGTCCGATGCGTGTATCGAGCCCCTCCGGCAAAGTGTCCACCAAAACGTCAAGCCCCACATCCTTCAAGGCCTTGTACATTTCCTGTTCTCCCGGCTTCTTCCCAGCGGGCCTTGCCAGGAGGAGATTGCCTCGAATGGTGGAGTCGAAGAGGTGGGCTTCCTGCGGACACCAAGCGGCCGTACCTGTAAGCCGTACCGTTCCCGCCGACACGGGAAGGAAGCCGAGGAGCACCGATAGCAGCGTCGATTTGCCGGCTCCAGAAGGCCCGGTGACTGAGAGCCAGCGGCCGGGCCCAGCCTCAGCACTGACTCCGGAGAACACCGCCGGGCCGCCGGGCCACGCGGCAGCGATTCGTTCCAACTCAAGCCCCGCCTTACCGGGCCGGTCAGGCAACGGGTGCGTACCGGCGTCGTGATCATCGGGGTCCGGACCTGCGGGGACGGACAACGCGCCCGTAGCTGCCACCCGCCCCAGGACGTCTGCGAGCGCCGGGCCTTGGCGAACGGCGGAAACGGTTGCCGCGTAAGGCTCTACCAGGGCCAGCTGCATCAAAACGACCACGGCGACCAGGGCAGGCGTGGCGGAACCATCCTGCACGGATCCGGCACCCAGGAGGGCCGCCCACAGGGCGGCGAGCGAGCAGGCGAGGACGGTGACGGCCTGGCCAAGGCCTTCGGCCCAGGCGGAACGTTGCGCGGAAACAGTGGCATCGCGGTCTTTGTCGCTGAGTATGGCGAGGATGCGTCCGGCCACGCTGTTCGCGGTCAGTTCGGCGCGGGCGTCGAGGGCGGCCGCAACGCCGCGGAGCACCCCCGAGCGTAGCTGTTGTTCGGCCTTGGCGGCGTTTCGGTCAGCCAGGACGGCCAGTAGCGGCGCAAGGATGAGCCCTACTACGGTGGCAGAGGCAACCGCTGGCACGGCAGCGGGCAAAACCATGGCCGTTGCCACGATGGCCGCAGCGGCGACGCCCACGGCCGTCAGCGGAGGGAGGGCGACCCGCGGGAGGAGGTCCCTGAGTGTGTCCACATCGTCCACGATCGAGCCCAGGACGTTGCCGCCCTGCAAAAGCCGGCGTAGTGCCAGTGCCCGGCGGCTCAGTGTGGCCCAGAGCGCGCCCCGCAGCCGTGTCATCGCAGCGAAGACGGCATCGTGGGTCAGGAGCCGCTCGCAGTACCGCAGGACCGCCCGGCCGATGCCGAAGAAACGTACGCCAACGATCGCGCCCAGGAGGTAGAGGATGGGCGGCTGTTCGCTGGCGCGGATGATGAGCCAGCCTGACAGGCCGGAGAGGGCAACTGCGAAAAGTGCGGCGAGGACTCCGACGACGCCAGCTGCGGCGAACTTTCCTTGGACCGGGCGCAGGACCAGCGCGAGCCGTTGCAGGCTTCGAAGCCGCCCTTGGTTGACGTGTGCGCGGAGGCCTTCTTCCAGTGCTGCTTGCCGGCTGCCTGGATCCGTACCGGCGATGACGTTGAGCGAAGGCTGGTGCATGTCGGTTGAAACGACGTCCGTGGTGGAGGCAGCGTTTAGTGTCGGTGTGCGGCTGTGCGGCTTCACGGGGACTATGTGGTCGGCGAGCGCACGGGTGGCGGAATCGTGTGCTACGAGGATGACGGTGGCTGAGCCGCGGAGGGACGTGATGGCAGAGCGGACCACGCTGGCGGAGTAGTGGTCCAAGTGTGCGGTGGGCTCGTCCAGGAGCAGCAGGGTAGCCCCTGAGTCCATTCGTGCCAGACCGCGGGCAAGTGCCACGCGGCGCAACTCCCCTGGGCTGAGTTCGGCAGGGTGCTTGGTGGCGAGGTGCTCGGCGGAGACCTTCCGAAGGATGCGCGCCACAGCATCTGCGGTATCCGCTGGGTGTTCCCCGCCGAGGTACAGTTCCATTTCCTCCTGCACGGTGTTGGCCACCATCACGGGGTGTTGCGGTACCCAGGCCACCGCTCCGGTGGCCGCGCCGGTGATGGTGCCGGTCACGGCTGCGCCGGGGCCTGGCCCGACGAGGCCCGCCAGGACACCCAGGACTGTGCTCTTGCCGGCGCCACTGTCGCCGTCGAGTGCGGTAATCGAGCCTGCGGGGGCAGTGAAGTCCAGAACCTCGACGGCGGGTGCGGACCGTCCGGCGTAGGTTACCGTGAGGCCTGTCACGACAACGTCGGCCGGCCCGGCGCTGGGCGGCTGGTTGTCGGTAAGGCGTTGGTGGCTGGGCGCCTTCAACACTGCAGTGGCCGTTTCCAGGGCCGCCCTGCCGTCATCGCTGGCATGGTGGGCGGTGCCGAGATCGCGCAGGGGCAGGTAGCAGTCAGGCGCAAGGATCAACGCCAGTAGCCCAGCTTCCAGGGCCATGTCCCCGGCTACCAGCCGCACGCCAATGAAGACGGCGACAACGGCCACTGAGATGGTTGCGATGAGTTCCAAGGCCAAAGCCGAGAGGAACGCCGTCCGGAGCGTCACCATGGTTCGGCTACGGTACTGTTCGGAAATGTCTTCGAGTGCGGCGCGCTGTTCGCTGGCCCGTCCCAGGCCCACCAGCACAGGCAGGCCCTTGGCGAGTTCCAGGATGTGCCCGGACAACCTGCGGAGGGTGGTTTGGGCATCCCTGACGTTCTCTTCCGTGTGCCGGCCTATCAGGATCATGAACAGCGGCACCAGCGGAACGGTCAACACGATGACGACGGCGCTCACCCAGTCGGCAAGGAGAATCCGGGCTCCGATGAGCAGCGGAACTGTGGCGCAGTTCACCAAGGCTGGCAGGTACTGGGTGTAGTAGTCGTCCAGTGCGTCCAGCCCCCGCGTAGCGAGGATCGCCAGTCCGCCGTCGTTTGTTCCCTCAACTGCCGTTGTTCCGCCGTCGGCCAGTGAGCGCTTCAGGAGCTGCGACCGCAGTTCCTCCTTGACCCCCAGCGCGGCGCGGCGCGACGCAACTCCCTGGCCCCAGACAGCCAAGGACCTTAGCACCGCTCCGATGGCGCCCAACAGCAGCCCGTTGGTCCAATCGGACGGGCTTCCGGCCAAGCCAGCCAGCGCACCCGCTACGGCTTGGGCCAGGAGCACCAGGGACAGCGCCTTAAGGGCTGAGAGCAGGCCTATACCGTAGAGGGCGGCTCGAGTGGCCGGGCCGGAGGGAAACACGGGCTTCATGAGGCGGCTAGGCTCCCGGGTTGGAAGGGGTGGTGTCCTTGGCAACCAACACCTTCGCGGCGATCGCCGGAAGGAAACCGTGGGCTTCGGGAATGTGGGCTGCACTGACACGGCGCCGGAACACCCAGTACGTCCAGGCTTGGTAGGCAATAACCAAGGGAAGTCCGATCGCCGCAACGATGCTCATCAGGCCCAGCGTGTAGTTGGATGATGAAGCGTTGGAAACAGTCAGGCTGAACGCGGGATCCACGGTTGAGGGGATGACCACTGGGAATGCTGCCCCGAAGATCGATGCGGTGGCGCAGACCACGAAAACTCCGATCGCGCCGAACGCCCGCCCCTCGGATCCCTTGCGGGCCCACTGCCAGGCCAAAGCTACTGCCGCGACTCCGGCCACAACGATGACCCACGTCCACGGCTTTCCGGCAAGGAGCTGCACCGCGACCATCCAGGCGAGCATGGGCAGGACAGCAAACGGCACCAGTCGCACAAACCACCGGCGGGCACGGAGCCGCACGTCGCCGTCGGTCTTCAACGCCAGGAACGCCAAGGCGTGGACCAAAGCGAACGCGACGACACCGAAGCCGCCCAGGAGCGCGTAGCCGCTGAACCATGCGAACGGTCCGCCACTGCGGTCCCCGTTGGCGTTGAGTGGCAAGCCCGTGGTGGTAAGCGCCAGGGCCGCGCCGATGCCGAAAGCGGCCACGAAGGATCCGACGGCGATTGCCCAGTCCCAAGTGGTGCGCCAGCGTTCACTGTCCACCTTGCCCCGGTATTCGAAGGCGACCGCCCGGAAGATCAGCGCCACCAGCACGCCGAGGAGCGGCAGGTAGAGCGCCGAGAACAAGGAGGCGTACCACAACGGGAAAGCTGCGAACGTGGCCCCGGCCGCAGTGAGCAACCAAACCTCGTTGCCGTCCCAGACCGGCCCGATCGTGTTGAGCAGGACGCGCCTGTCCGTGTTGTTACGCGCAAACAGCTTCATGAGCATGCCTACGCCGAGATCGAATCCCTCAAGGAAGAGATAGCCGGTCCACAACACGGCGATGGCCACGAACCAGATGGTTGGCAACAGTTCCATTGTCTATTCCTCTGCTTCTAGTAGGCGAACGCCAGGACGTCGTCGGCTTTGTCAGGACCCGGGGTGCCGTCGTCGTTCTTGTCGCGCGGCTCCTGCTCCTTGCCGTGCGCGAGTTCCGGCATGGCAGAGGCGACGCCGCCGCGGACGTACTTGACCAGGAGCTTGACTTCCACCACCAGCAGGACGGCGTAGATGGCGGTCAGGACAACCAAAGAGCTCATGAGTTCGCCTGCACTGACGCCGGGTGAAACGGCGGCGGCAGTGAACATGAAGACCTGGTCAATACCGTTCATGTCAGGGTTGGGCGCCACGACGAAGGGTTGTCGGCCCATTTCGGTGAAGATCCAGCCCGCGGCGTTGGCCCCGAACGGTGCCAGGATTCCGAAAACGGCAAGGCGCATGAGCCACTTTGACTCAGGAACGATGCCCTTGCGGGTGACCCACAGGGCTATCAGCGCGGCCAGGGCCGCGACGCCGCCGAAGCCGATCATCATCCGGAAGCCCCAGTAGGTGACCTCCATGACGGGGACGTACTGGATTTCCTGGCCTGCGCGGTCGCCATACAACGGGTTGTCCGGCAATTGCGTGCCGTACTTCTCCTTGTACTCCCCAAGCAGGCTGTTCACGCCCTTAACCTCGGTGGTGAAGTCGCCCTTGGCGAGGAAGGAGAGGATGCCGGGCACTTCGATGACGGCCACAATGTCGTCACAGTTCTTGGCGCCCAAATTGCCGACGCTCAGCACGGAAAATCCGGTACCGTCGTGGCATGCCGCCTCCGCGGCAGCCATCTTCATGGGCTGCTGCTCGAACATGAGCTTGCCTTGCAGGTCACCCGTCAGGGCGGTGCCGGCGAAGGAGATCATCGCCACCACCGCGCCGATCCGCAGGGAACGCATCCACACTGTGTAGTCACTCTTGTCGCGGCCCGCGATGTCGGCCTCTCCTGCGACCAGCCGACCATCCTTGCCAACCACGTCAATGCCGTCATGGCGGCGGCGCCACAAGTGGTACCAGGCGATGCCGAGCAAGAAGGCACCTGCAACTCCAAGGGCACCGAAGAGCGTGTGCGGTACGGCAACGAGCGCAGTGTTGTTGGTAAACACCGCCCAGGCGTCGGTCATGACGGGCCGTCCATCCACCATCTCAACGCCCACGGGATGCTGCATCCAGGAGTTGGCCACAATGATGAAGTAGGCGGAGAAGACGGAACCGATCACGGCAATCCACAGGCAGGCCAGGTGGATACTTCGCTTCAGTTGCTTCCAGCCGAAGATCCAGAGCCCGAGGAACGTGGACTCGACGAAGAAGGCGAGAAGGGCTTCGAGGGCCAGCGGTGCGCCAAAGACGTCTCCAACGAACCGGCTGTATTCACTCCAGGCCATGCCGAACTGGAATTCCTGCACGATGCCCGTTGCCACACCCATGATGAAGTTGATGAGGAAGAGCTTCCCCCAGAACTTGGTCATCCGTAGATACTCTGGCTTGCCCGTGCGGTACCACAGGGTCTGTATGACGGCTACCACCAAGCCCAGGCCGATAGTGAGCGGCACCATCATGAAGTGGTAGACGGTGGTGATTCCGAATTGCCAGCGTGCGATTTCCAAGGCGTCCATGGCTGTCCTTTGTCCGGCGGCCCGAAGAGCGGTGTACTTACTTCTACGTTACGTAGAAAACTAATCTTCTACACAGTGTAGAACAAATGGCAAAGCCACACGCCCATTCTTCAAGCGGCGTAACGCACCTGCAAGGGTAAATGGGCATCCGCGGCGCGCCGATAGTTCTACCTCACGTAGAATGAAGGGCTGAAAAGCGGTAGATTTGTGGTGGAATGTTGGATCATCGCTCCCAGGCTGTGGCTTTTGCCACCGGGGCGCGGAAGGTAGGGACGTATTGATGGCGAGTCTTGGGGAACTGGAACGGGCAGTGATGGACCTGCTCTGGGCGGGCCAGGAGGCTGCAACTGCCAACACCCTGCGTGATCTTCTCGCGCAGGACTCCGAAGCCGGCGACGGCACAGCGGGACACCAGGGCAAGGACCTGGCAGTGACCACGGTCCTGACCGTGCTCTCCAGGCTGGAGAAGAAAGGCTTGGTGGAACGCGAACGCGGAACCCGGCCGCACCGCTACCAGGCAGTTTCGAGCCGCGCGGACCATACTGCCGAACTTATGCACGAGGTCCTCGGCTCGGCTCCTGACCGCGAAGCCGTCCTGGCACGCTTCATTGGTTCCGTCTCCGAAAGTGAAGCCGCTACCCTGCGCAAACTGCTCGGCTACAATTAGCCAGTATGTTCTGGACCTCATACTTCCTGGCGGTCCTGGCATTAATACTGGCGTGGCCGGTACCCGTTTTGCTTTCGCGCGCGCAATGGCCTGCCCGCTCCCCTTTCACGGCCATGGTCTTGTGGCAGGCGATTGCCCTCGCAGGTGGCTTGTCCATGATCGGCGCCATGCTCGTCTACGGCCTCGAACCGATCGGCGACAACCTGATCGCGGGGCTCAGGAGCCTGGCGGGCATGGTTTTCAACAACGAGCCAACCACCGCACTAGGCTTCTGGCACCTCTTCGCCCTGTCTGCGGCCGCACTATTGACGGCGCACCTGGTGTTCACGTTGCTGTTGACTTACTACAAGATTGAACGGCAACGCAGTCGACACCGCGAACTGCTCACGCTTCTGGCCTCACCCTCCGACGACGGTCCGGGCACCGTAGTGATTAACCACGATTCCCCCGTGGCATACTGCTTGCCCGGCGGTGCACGCTCTGTGACAGTCTTGTCCGACGGCCTCATGGCCGCCCTCGAGCCGGCAGAACTGCGGGCGGTGCTCATCCATGAAAATGCCCACCTCTCCCAGCGTCACGATCTCCTCCTCTGGGCCTTCGCAGCCTGGCGGCAGGCGCTCCCTTGGTTCCCCACCACACGGCTTGCCCAGACGGCCGTGAACTCCCTGATCGAAATGCTGGCTGACGACGTCGCGCTCAGGACCGAAAGCAAAGGGACCTTGATCAAGGCCATCGCCATTGTCTCCAGCGGGTCCTCAACACCAGGACTTGGCGATCAGGCGCTAAAGGGGAAGGCACTTGGCGGCGCACTGAGCCCACAGGCGCTCGGCGGGGGCGCCGTCGTCGAGGGTGGCACCGTCAGCGCCACCGGCGGGGCAGATTCACCGCGTACGACGGCGTCACGCGTCAGCCGCCTTCTCTCGCCGCAGCCTCCGCTCGCCAAAACTCTTCGCGCCCTGGTGTTGGCCGCCTCGGCACTGCTCCTCGCCGTACCCACGGGGCTCCTGATCGTCCCGGGGTTGCTGGGCTAAGTACGAAAATTGCCCGGAGGCCCCAGGCTGCGTCTCAGGGAAGCGTCGCGTCATAGACCAACGACGAGTAACCCTCCAGGGCGGTCACGCACCGTGCCAGGCCAGCCGAAGCTTGGTCGGCTTGCGGGAGCCGCAGCACGTCCCTCGATTTCAAGCCGCGATACCAACGCCGCAAGCGCTCCAGGCTCTGCTCTTCCTCCTCCAGTTCCGCGAACGTGAACTTCTTCCGCGAAATTTCCTTGGCTATCTCCTGCTCGAACTTTCCGCAATCCACCATGAACTCCGCCCATTCGTCAGCGCGGGCGGCCTCAAACGCCGCCCGAAAGGTATCGGCACCATCGCGGGGCGAAGCATCCACCAAGGTCCATTTGCCATCGCTTTTGGAAACCAGGGAACGGGCCTTGGCGAGCCCGGCCTCAAAAGCGGAGTGTGCAGGCACCAACCACGTGCCCGGCAACAAGGGAACCGCCCCGGTCCGCCTAAGCTCCCGCCACACGGCAACACGGTGCTTGGACGGTTGCGAGGGCACCTGGACAAGGATGAGCAACCATCCCAATTCGTCATCAGTCACAGGAGCGAATGTAGCAGCTGTTACATTGAGGGCGTGAACGAGGACAACTCACTCTTGACTGCAGCCGTCTCCCCCAGCCACCGATGGCCCCTCTATGCGGCCGGCTTCACCACAGCTTTTGGCGCCCACGCCGTGGCTGCCGGACTTGGGGCAGAAAGTGCGGACATCGGTTTGAGCCTGCTTGGCCTGGGCGTGCTGTTGGCCCTGTACGACATCGCGGAAGTCTTCCTCAAGCCGGTCTTTGGGGCGATCAGCGATCGTATTGGGCCGAAGCCTGTGATCATCGGAGGCCTCCTTGCCTTCTCCGCCGCCTCCCTGATCGGACTTTGGGCCGATGAACCCCTCCTGCTGGCTGCGGCGCGGCTTGGCCAAGGCATGGCCGCCTCGGCCTTCTCACCGGCGTCCTCTGCCGGCGTTGCCAGGCTCGCGGGCAAGCACACGGGACGATATTTCGGCCGCTACGGCTCATGGAAGGGGCTTGGCTACGCGGTCGGTCCCCTGCTGGGCGCCGTAGCGATCATCGTCGGCGGGTTTAAGCTTCTCTTCCTCATCCTGTCCATACTGGGCTTGGCAGTAGCGATCTGGGCTGCCGTCTCCGTGCCCCGCATGGCTCCCCTGCCCCGCCCCAGATACACCATCGTTGATGTCTGGAAGCAAAGTACCGAGCGATCGTTCCTTGGCCCGACCTTGGTGCTGGCGGCGTCGACTGGCGCCTTGGGTGCCGCTGTGGGGTTCCTGCCGGCCCTGGCGGCAAGGGAAGGGCTCGGCACCACCGGCAGCGTCGCCGTCGTGACCGTGCTGGCCTTGGCGTCGTCGCTGGTCCAGCCGAGGATCGGAGGATTACGCGATCGGGGAGTCATCGCAGACAGGCCAGGTATGGTGGCCGGCTTGCTGGCCATTGCCCTCGGCGTACTTATCGCGGGCTTTCTTCCCGGATCGGCGGCTATCGACGGTGCGATTTCCCTGTATCGCGGCGTGCCCATCTACGGCGGTGCCGTCTTCATAGGACTGGGAATTGGCATTGCCACGCCACTGGCATTCGCGCACTTGGCGGATGCCACTCCCGCTGAACGACTCGGCCGTACCATGGGTTCGGCCGAGCTGGGACGGGAGCTTGGTGACGCGGGCGGCCCCTTGTTGGTGGGCGGGGTTGCCGTAGCGGCAGGCCTCCCCTGGGGCCTGGGCGCACTGGCTCTCGCCGTAGGAGCAGCAGCCTTTGCCGCACCAGCTTCCGCGGCTTCCGGGTCCGCGACGAAGGCGGCCCGGAAACCGCAGGTCTGAACTCAGGCGTCGATGCGTTCCCGGTCCAGCGTCGCTGCCCCGGCAATGATGAATTCCTTACGGGGAGCCACGTCCGAACCCATAAGGAGATCGAAAACCTCTTCAGCACGCTGTGCGCTGTCAATGCCCACCTTCCGCAAGGTCCGGTGGCGCGGATCCATGGTGGTCTCTGCGAGCTGCTGGGCGTCCATTTCACCCAAGCCCTTGTACCGCTGGATTGGCTCCTTGTAGCGCTTGCCCTCCTTGGCAAGGTTGGCCAGGAGGACATGCAATTCTGCCTCGGAGTACGTATAGATCATCTCGTTGGCCTTCTGGCCCGGGTTGATGACCTCCACGCGGTGCAGGGGCGGAACAGCGGCAAACACCCGGCCAGCCTCGACCATGGGTCGCATGTAGCGGAAGAAGAGTGTCAGCAACAGCGTACGGATGTGGGCGCCGTCGACGTCGGCGTCCGTCATCAGGATGACCTTGCCATAACGCGCGGCGTCAATGTCGAAACTGCGCCCTGAGCCCGCACCCACAACCTGGATAAGTGCGGCACATTCCGCGTTGGAGAGCATATCCCCTACCGAAGCCTTCTGGACATTAAGGATCTTGCCTCGAATAGGAAGCAGGGCCTGGAAATCTGAAGACCGGGCAAGCTTGGCGGTACCCAGCGCAGAATCACCCTCAACGATGAAGAGTTCGGATCGCGCCACATCATCAGTACGGCAGTCGGCAAGCTTGGTGGGCATGGACGAGGTTTCCAGTGCGTTCTTTCGGCGCTGGGTCTCCTTGTGCACCCGGGCCGAAATGCGCGACTTCATTTCGCTGACGATCTTTTCCAGCAGCAGCGCCGATTGTGCCTTGTCGTTGCGGTTGGCAGAGCCCAACCTGCTGGAGATTTCCTGCTCGACCACCTTGGCAACGATGGCACGAACAGCAGAAGTGCCAAGAATTTCCTTGGTCTGTCCCTCGAACTGTGGCTCGGCCAAGCGGACTGTGAGTACCGCCGTGAGGCCGGCCAGGACATCGTCCTTCTCGATCTTGTCGTTGCCCGCCTTGAGCTTCCTGGCGTTCGTTTCCACGGCCTTTCGGAAGGTTTTCAGCAACGCCGCCTCAAAGCCCGCCTGGTGCGTACCGCCTTTGGGGGTCGCAATGATGTTGACGAAGCTACGCATCGTGGTCTCGTAGCCGATCCCCCAGCGCAGGGCAATGTCGACTTCGCAATCGCGTTCGACTTCGGCAATCTTGCTGTGCCCGTTTTCGTCAAGGACCGGAACGGTTTCCTTGAACTTTCCCGAACCGTGGAGGCGCCACACATCCGTCACTCCGGAGTCAGCTGCCAAGAACTCCACAAATTCCGAAATGCCGCCGTCGTGGTGGAAGACTTCCTCGTGCACACCGTTCTCACCGGGCGTGCCCGCAAGCTTGCGTTCATCGCGGACAGTGATCTTCAAGCCGGGGACAAGGAACGATGTCTGGCGTGCGCGCGAGGCGAGGTCGTCATAAGAGAACTTGGCATCGGGAGTGAAGATCTGGCGGTCTGCCCAGTAACGCACCCTTGTACCGGTGACGCCGCGTTTGGCCTTGCCAACAACGTCCAGCACAGAGTTTTCAACGAACGGCTCAAAGGGCGCATTGGGGCTGGGCTTGGCTCCGGAATCGATGAAGCGTCCGGGCTCACCACGCCGGAAGGACATTTGGTACGTCTTGCTGCCGCGGTCCACTTGAACATCCAACCGGCTCGACAAAGCGTTGACCACCGATGCACCTACGCCGTGGAGGCCACCCGACGCCGTGTATGAACCGCCACCGAACTTGCCACCTGCGTGCAGCTTCGTAAAGACAACTTCGACGCCGGAAAGGCCAGTCTTCGGTTCGACGTCAACCGGGATGCCTCTGCCGTCGTCATGGATTTCGACTGAATTGTCCGCGTGCAGGATCACTTTGATGTCATGCCCGAAGCCGGCCAGGGCCTCATCGACAGCGTTATCGATGATCTCCCACAGGCAGTGCATGAGTCCACGGGAGTCGGTGGAGCCGATGTACATGCCCGGGCGCTTGCGAACGGCTTCCAGGCCCTCAAGGACAGAAAGATGCCGGGCGTTGTATTCAGAACTCGGTGCCACTCGCGGTGTGCTCCTTCGGGGTATATCTCAAGGTGTCTTTCAGGGCCTGTTCACGTGCTGATCCATGTGCTGATCCATGTGCTGATTCATGTGCTGATTCAAGTCCTGATCCAAGGCAAACACTGCCCATCTTAGGCTAGTCGCGGCCGCCCATCCCCACCGGTTGCCACTCCCGGCAACCAGCATGTTGCTTCGTTACGTTACGCACATGTGATACGCGGACAGCGAAAGTGATCCATCCTTGCCATGGTTCTGCTCCGAATACTGGTTATATGGATGTACAGAACTACTAAGGAGGCCGACATGACAACAGCAGTTGCAGACCGCACACTGAACGCAGCTGACCGATGCGATCGTTGCGGGGCTCAGGCATATGTCCGCGTTGTACTCGAGTCCTCCGGCGGTGAGCTGCTTTTTTGCGGCCACCACGCACGCGCAGTTGAGGCCACGCTTCGGCCCCTGACCTCCGACTGGCACGATGAGACCGAGCGCCTCAACGAGAAGGCACCCGTCCCTGTCGATTAGGCAGGAAAGCCCGGCCACAAGACCGGCAAACACTTCGAGCATTCAACAGGGCTCCTCCCCACCAGGGAGGGGCCCTGTTGTGTTGGCCTCGATTTTTCCGAAACAAGAACAGCCCAGCCGGATGATCCGGCTGGGCTGTTCTTGATGGTGAAGGAAAATCCTAGTCCAGGTAATCCCGCAGGACCTGCGAGCGGGACGGGTGCCGCAGCTTGGACATGGTCTTGGATTCGATCTGGCGGATGCGCTCACGCGTAACGCCGTAGACCTTGCCAATTTCGTCTAAAGTCTTAGGCTGGCCATCGGTCAAGCCAAAGCGCATGGCGACGACTCCGGCCTCACGCTCGGACAGCGTGTCCAGAACCGAGTGCAGCTGCTCCTGGAGGAGCGTAAAGCTCACGGCATCAGCCGGAACAACAGCTTCCGAGTCTTCAATGAGATCGCCGAACTCGGAGTCGCCATCCTCACCCAGTGGCGTGTGCAGCGAAATCGGTTCACGGCCGTACTTCTGGACCTCCACGACCTTCTCAGGCGTCATGTCCAATTCCAACGCCAATTCTTCAGGCGTGGGTTCGCGACCCAGGTCTTGAAGCATCTGGCGCTGGACACGGGCCAGCTTGTTGATGACTTCCACCATGTGCACCGGGATGCGAATGGTGCGGGCTTGGTCGGCCATGGCGCGCGTAATGGCCTGGCGGATCCACCACGTTGCATACGTGGAGAATTTGAAGCCCTTGGTGTAGTCGAACTTCTCAACGGCGCGGATGAGGCCCAGGTTGCCTTCCTGAATGAGGTCCAGGAAGAGCATGCCACGGCCGGTGTAGCGCTTGGCCAGGGAAACAACCAGGCGAAGGTTGGCTTCTAGCAGGTGGTTCTTGGCGCGCTTGCCATCGTGGATGACGAACTCAAGCTCACGCTTGAGCTTCGGGTCCATCGAACCGTCGTCGGCGTTGATCTTTTCTTCAGCAAATAGTCCGGCTTCGATGCGCAGCGCCAAGTCGACTTCCTGCTCAGCGTTCAGCAGGGCGACCTTACCGATTTGCTTCAGGTAGTCCTTGACGGGGTCAGCGGTGGCACCGGCGGACATGACCTGCTGGACAGGGGCGTCGTCGTCATCAGCGTCCGAATAGACGAATCCGGATCCGGGTGCCGCGGGCTTGTCTTTGCCGGTTACGGCGCCGTCCTCGACGTCGTCGTCTCCGACTTCAACTTCCTCGGCTGCTGCGGGATCGAAATCTTCGTCCTCGACAGCCACTTCGTCGGTGTCGGGCTCGGAGTCCGAAGACTTGTTCGCGGCTTCGGCCGCGGCCTTGGCGCCGGGCTTGGGTCCACGCTTCTTTGGTGCCGGCTTGTCAGAGTTGTCCTCTGAAGCCTTGGTGGCAACACGTGTCGCCGCACGCTTTGCCGAAGTGGCCGCCTTGTTTTCCTCAGCGGACAGTTCGGCCTGGGCGGCGGGTTCCTTCTCGACGGAAGACGGGGTCACAGAAAACCTTTCTAGCGGCGGTCTGTGGAATCACCATGCGGGCAACACCACTATGACCCTGTCAAGTCCGCGATCAATTTCAAATGCGATCGCCGTCCGCAGAGTCACTATGTACAACTGCCAACGACACCGTAATGTTCCCCGATTCCGGGCCCATTGCGGGCATTCAAACGCGGACCCAACCGGGTCTCGGCATCCATTGTCTCACGGTTTTATGAATCCGACGCTTGATGAAGCCCGAGAGCTACTGAAAGCTAGTGCAGGGAGCCTTTGTAGCTTCCCCATGCGGACTCGGGACGGCTGGCCCAGGCGCAGATGCTGCCTTGCCCGAGGATCTCATCCAGCAATTCGGCTAGCCTGTACCCCGGCCTCGCCGAATTTGCACGCACAAGGCAGGCGTGTGCGTAGGATCCACTTCCCTTGCACCAGGCAACCCAGCCCTGCAGGGTCAAAGCGGCAGCAGCTACTTCCCCCACTTCTCCTTCAACGCATAGATACGACAGCACGCGCTGCAGGGCATCCAGGTGACCCCAGTCCGGCACTGCCGGTTCAACTCCCAGAAGGATGTCAGCGTACGCAAAGATGTTCCGCTTCCCCCTTGTTCCAAGGGTCCCGTCAGCGGACCTGTGGGCCTTTGTGGGCAATCCCAGCCCGTTGGCATCGAAGGGCAGCGGCTCGGAGCTGTCACTGCTGCACAACCCGAACGCAGCTGCCCCTGCCTTCGCGGAGCCGGTACCCGCCGCCGCCATAATCATGAGACCGTCCCGCCAGGCCGGGACACCGAGTGTCGATCTCAGAAAACCGGTGAGTTCCGGGGTGAATGCTTCCATGGCGTTGCCGTCGGGTTGGGTCCGCGTGTGGTCCAGAACCCGTAGCCACACATCCAGAACGGCATCAAAGCAGCTACCGTTTCGCCACGACAACCGCATCCGCTTGGCGAAATCTGATTCGGCAGCAGACACCGCAGCATCCAGAACGCCCGGGCGGGCAAGGACCGGTGGATTTGCCCGGCTCCGTGGAGAGGGTCCAATGGTGCTCCCTCGATAAACCATCTCAGCGCTGAGCTGGCTGTTCCGAATGCGGTCTATCGGCAGACCGGGCGCAGGGCAGCACTCCTGATCAGCGCAGAAAGCGTTGCGCCAATACTCGGGACCAACCAACCATGCATCCCGGACAGACAAATCAACGTGGTCAAGGGTTTGTTGGAGCTGGGCCAGCAGTGGAAGTGACCTCCTGACAACCCTGCCGTCGTCCCAACCCCTCTCCGTGTAAACGGCAAGCACCACGCCGTCGGCGAGAGTGTCCGCAATCAAGTAATTACGTACGTGCTCGGCAAAGTCTGCGAGCGCGCGGCCCGAACCCGCGGCAGGCAGGTCCACCCGAAGAGCCGCTCCGAGTAACTTCCCCTGCATTGTGATGGCCACAAGGCTGTCTTCGGGCCAATAGCCCAACAAGTGCGGGATGTAACCGAGGATGTCTTCTGGTTGATGAATGCTTAGCGTCTCTTTGGCGGTCATGGTTCAAGCTTGGGTAGCACCCACGCGTGAAAACAGGGGCCATCAGGCTTATGTGGATAAAGGTGGACACAGATGGGCGAACCACCGAAACTGCGCTCCCGGAGGTTGGTGCTTGCAGTTATCCGTTGTTGCCTTCATCCGACTGTGCACGCACCGCACGCCGGCGCTCGATCCTTTCGCGGCGCTGCTTGGCCAAGGTTGCCGCAAGCGGAGGTACGTGGATTCCCTGCTCTGCCATCTGCAACCGGACTTTGCGTCGGGTGAGCATGATAAGCAGTGTGCCTATGCCCAGAAGGACGAACTGGACGCTGAGGGCGACGCGGAACGGATCAAGGCCGTACAAATCCCCGCCGGAGAATCCGCTCGCGTTCAGGACGTCGAGCACCAGGCCGATCAGGTAGATCGCCACCAAGGCAGCGATGAATCCTCCTACGTTGACGATCCCGGTGGCCGTACCAATGCGGTGCGAGGGATTGAACGTACGCGCGAAGTCGAATCCAATCATGGAGCCCGGGCCACCAACGGCCAGCACCACCACCAGGATCACCAGCAGCCACAACGGCGCCCGGCCCGGAAGGATGAGCACTGCAGCCCAAGCCAGTGCAGTGGACGCGGTGATCAGGAGGACCATGGCCGATCGCCGCATTGGATGTTTGGAGACAAAGCGTCCAAATCCAGGTCCGGAGACGATGGCAGTTGCCACGAACAGGGCCATCAAGGCAGAGACCGTCCCCGCATCGAGTCCCTGAGCGGAGAGGAGGAAGGGATAACCCCACGTCATGGCAAAGAGGTTGCCGCTGAACTGGACGGCGAAATGGCTCCACAAGCCAAGACGCGTGCCCGGCTGCTTCCAGGCGCGCGAAAGGGAAATTCCGGTAGCCCGCAGGCCCTGCCCGGTTTCCCGCGGCGGGTGTCCGGGAGGCAGGTCCCGCAACAGCGCGAGGACCAGGATGATGGCCAGCACGGACATCGCCGCGAGTGAAGCGAAGGCGGGCGTCCAGCCGGCGGAGTGAAGAAGCAGGGCGAAGGGAACCACGCTGAAAAGTTGGCCCAACTGCCCGCACATGCCGGTGAGCTGGGTAACCAAGGGAACCCTGGCCGGGCTGAACCACAATGGAACGAGCCGGATGACGGAGATGAACGTCATGGCGTCACCGGCCCCCACCAGGACGCGGCCCAAAACCCCTCCCGGGACGCTGTCCGCGAAGGCGAGCTGCAACTGCCCCAGGCCCATCAGAATGGCACCGCCGGCAATCATGACGCGCGATCCAAACCTGTCTACCAGGACGCCTACCGGAATCTGCAAGCCGGCATAGACAAGCAACTGCAACACGGTAAAAAAGGAAATGGCCGAAGCACTGGCATGGAAGCGTTCCGTTGCTTCCAAGCCGGCGACACCAAAAGAGGTTCGCTGCGCTACGGCCACCAGATAGGCAAAGACGCCGATCGTCCAGATAAGCCAGGCGCGGGGAGCAGTCACCCCTCAATTATGCCTGTCAGGAGTTCAAAGCTGATTTATTGAGGCGAGTCTTTACGCGCCAGGTACGCTTCCACGGCAGCCCCGATGTCCTCGGCGTTAGGCAATTCGTCGTTCTCGTCGGCGAGCAGAGACCGCCTTACGATGCCCTCGGATTTCTCGTCGTAGCGGGCCTCCAGGTTGGCCACCACAGCCTGCACTTCTTCTGAAGCTTCAATCTGCTCGGCGATCTGGCGGCCGACTTCCCGGCCAGCTTCCCGGAGCCGGTCGGTAGGAAGCATCAGGGACGTCGCGGCTCCCAGGTACTCCAGCCCTGCCACCGCGGCTGGCGGGTATTCGGCTTCGGCCAGGTAGTGCGGCACGTGGATGACATAGCCGGCCACGTGGCGTTCGGCTTCCGTGAGCCGGAGTTCAAGGATGTGTCCAATGGCGGCGGGAACATCCACCGTTGGCTTCCAACTGGAGATGCCTTCGATGAGTTCGGGACGATTGCCGTGAACAGTTACTCCCACCGGCCTCGTATGCGGTACGGGCATGGGAATCGAATGGATCCAGGTGACCAGGTTGACGTCGAGCTTCTCCACGATTCCCACGACCGCACGGGAGAAACGCTCCCACTGCAGGTCGGGTTCGAAGCCGGCGAGCAACAGGAACGGCTGGCCCAGGCCGTCCGTGAGCCTGTAGAGCGCCAGCGTGGGTGCGTGATAGTCCTGCAAATGGTCTTCGACGAAGCTGATGTGGGGGCGCCGTGAGCGGTAGTCGATGAGCTGGTCGGCGTCGAACATGGCTACCACCTCGGCGTCGAGTTGGTCCAGGAGTTCCGCGTTGATCTGCCTGACCACGTGACCGGCATCGGCAAAGCCCGTGAAACCCATGACCATATTCAGCCCGCGCAATTCAGGGCTGTGGAATATCTCGATGTTGCTCGCGTAGAGCGCCTCGGGGTCCAGGAGGGAGCCGGATATCCGTTCAAACACGGCATGTTCCTTTCGCAGTGGCAAGGTTCGGTGCCCCCATCCATCGTCGGTCATGGCGTCGCTGACTTCATGAAGGTGATGTGGGGACTTTGTTTCTCTTGGTACAACGCTGCACGCTCAAGTGGCATTCCTGCCACTGGTGTGCCGCAGCTCTCATTTAATTGCTTTCCGCAGCCTGCGAGAGACTACGATCGAAACGGGCCGACGTCCTTTTGCGACGCTGGACCTGAAGACCAAGGCCGCCGTCGCAAGAGGACGTCGGGCGCGTACCGGGGCAGGCCGCCAAACATACGGCCCCGCCATGCAATGCAGAGAGAAGTGAGGAAACATCCTCGTGGTCAAGACTACTGACATCATCCTCGGCGTCATCGCCAAGGACCTGAAAAAGTCACCCAGCGACGCACTTGTGATCGGAGTTGCCCAAGGCTCGGACGGACCAGTGCTGCTCGAGAACCCGCTCAGCGCCAAGGCCGCTGAGTCCATGGAGGGATCGCTGAAGCTCCTTGGGGTCACCGGGGCTCCTGATCAGGCGCACCGCCTTCCGGGTTTGCCGGAAACGGGCTCAGGGATCCTGGTCCTGGCAGGCGTGGGCAAATTGTCCGAGGACGGCAGCCTGACTGAAGAGGCGCTGCGCCGGGCCGCAGGGTCCGCAATCCGGCAGCTTGCCGGGGTCCCATCGGTGACCTTGGCGTTCCCGACGGCGTCCGTCACCGACGTCGCTGCAATCGCCGAAGGCGCCGCCATGGGCGCGTACTCCTACACTGAACACCGTTCAAGCAGGGATGGGCTCAAGGATCCGGTGGCCAAGGCACTGATCTTCACCGGCGTGGACGCCAAAGCTGTACAACCTGCGCTTGACCGGGCAACAGTACTGGGCAGGGCCGTCAACGCGACGCGCACGCTCGTCAACCAGCCACCGAGCCACTTGTACCCCGAGTCATTCGCCGAATCCGCCAAGGAACTGGCCAAAGGACTTCCCGTAAAGGTGACGGTCTGGGATGAAAAGCGTCTGGAAAAGGAAGGCTTTGGCGGCATCCTCGGTGTCGGCAAGGGTTCAACCCGCCAGCCACGCCTGGTCAAGGTCGAGTACGCTCCGGCAAAGGCAACCCGGAAGATCGCGCTCGTCGGCAAGGGCATTACCTTCGACACCGGCGGTATCTCCATTAAGCCTGCCCTCGGCATGGGTGACATGAAGAGCGATATGGCCGGCGCCGCCGTCGTTCTTAATACGGTCCTCGCCATCGCCTCGCTGGGCCTGCCCATCAAGGCAACCGCGTGGCTTTGCATTGCCGAGAACATGCCATCCGGCGCTGCCCAGCGGCCGGCCGACGTTCTTACTGTCTATGGTGGAAAAACGGTCGAGGTCCTGAACACGGACGCCGAGGGCCGCCTGGTCATGGCGGACGGCTTGGTGGCCGCGAGCCTGGAAAAGCCGGACGCCATCATCGACGTCGCTACACTCACCGGCGCCCAGCTCATCGCGCTCGGCCTGCGCACGGCAGGCGTCATGGGGTCCGACTCCGTTACTGCGGCGTTGAAGTCTGCCGCAGACCGCGCAGGCGAGCTCGTCTGGCCGATGCCGCTCCCGGAAGAGCTTCGCCCGAGCCTGGACTCCCAGGTTGCGGACCTGGCCAACATCGGCGAGCGTAACGGCGGCATGATGACCGCGGCCGTGTTCCTGCGTGAATTCGTGGGCAAGAACGGCGACGGCCAGCAGATCCCGTGGGCCCACGTCGACATCGCCGGCCCATCGTTCAACAACGGCAGCCCTTACGGCTACACGCCCAAGCAAGGGACAGGATGCACCGTCCGTACCTTGGTGGCCTACGCAGAGGATCTGCTGGCCCGCTCCGAGTAAGCACCCGGCTCCACCGCACTTAAGCGGATTGTGCGGGTAGTGCGGATCCGTCCGCACTGCCCGCACAGCCCCGGAATTATGCGGGGTGTAGCGCTGTGTCACAAGTGAACGTGAGTCTCGACACAAGCGCTCCACAAACGCCCGTGGAGGGTGGAGCATGGGTAGGTGGTTCGCTAAGGTGAACTCGATAGTCACAAATGCAAGAGAACTTAGGTGCTGGCATAATCACGGCAGAACAAGTTCCAAAGACCCGATGACACGCAGTCCCGTGTCATCATTCACGCGAGGGAGCGTTTTAGTGGCCGATCAGGCAACTGCGCAAGAATTCGACATCCTGGTACTCGGTGGCGGCAGCGGCGGCTACGCCACTGCCCTGCGGGCCGTACAGCTTGGGTTCACCGTTGGCCTTGTGGAAAAGGCAAAGCTCGGCGGAACCTGCCTGCACAACGGCTGTATCCCCACCAAGGCACTCCTGCACTCGGCCGAACTGGCCGACCATGCACGCGATTCCGCCAAGTATGGCGTGAACGTCACGCTCGACAGCATCGACATGTCTGCCGTGAACGCATACAAGGACGGCATCATCGCCGGTAAGTTCAAGGGCCTCCAGGGACTCATCAAGTCCAAGGGCATCACCGTCATCGAGGGTGAAGGCAAGCTCCAGGGCAACAACACCGTCGTCGTGAACGGCACCTCTTACACGGGCAAGAACATTGTCCTGGCCACGGGTTCCTACTCCCGTTCACTCCCCGGCCTGGAAATCGGCGGCAAGGTCATCACCTCGGACCAGGCCCTCACCATGGACTACATCCCCAAGAGCGCGATCGTCCTCGGTGGCGGCGTCATCGGCGTCGAGTTCGCTTCCGTTTGGAAGTCCTTCGGCGTGGACGTCACCATCATTGAGGGCCTCCCCTCCCTCGTCCCCAACGAGGACGCCTCCATCGTCAAGAACCTTGAGCGTGCCTTCAAGAAGCGCGGCATCAAGTTCACCACCGGCATCTTCTTCCAGGGCGTTGAGCAGAACGACGACGGCGTCAAGGTCACCTTGGTTGACGGCCAGACGTTCGAAGCCGACCTCCTGCTCGTGGCCGTTGGCCGCGGTCCGGTGACCGCCAACCTTGGCTACGAAGAAGCAGGCATCACCATCGACCGAGGCTTCGTCATCACCAACGAACGCCTCCACACCGGCGTTGGCAACATCTACGCCGTTGGCGACATCGTCCCTGGCGTCCAGCTCGCACACCGCGGCTACCAGCAGGGCATCTTCGTCGCCGAGGAAATCGCCGGCCTGAACCCGGCAATCGTCGAAGACATCAACATCCCCAAGGTCACCTACTGCGAGCCGGAAATCGCAACGGTGGGCTACACCGAAAAGGCCGCCAAGGAGAAGTTCGGCGACGACCAGGTGCAGACCCAGGAATACAACCTTGCCGGCAACGGCAAGAGCTCAATCCTCGGCACCGGTGGCATCGTCAAGCTTGTCCGCCAGAAGGATGGCCCCGTGGTGGGCATCCACATGATCGGCTCCCGCATGGGTGAGCAGATCGGTGAAGCCCAGCTCATCGTGAACTGGGAAGCCTACCCGGAGGACGTGGCCCAGCTGGTCCACGCCCACCCCACCCAGAACGAAAGCCTGGGCGAAGCCCACCTCGCCCTCGCGGGCAAGCCGCTCCACGGCTAAGTCTTTACCCAAGACAAACGGACAGGGTGCATGCGGCGGAATCCGCCGCATGCACTCTGTCCGGACCAGCAGAATTCATCCGCACAAAAGATCAATAAGGAGAACGGGGACGACATGTCTGAATCCGTTAACTTGCCCGCCCTCGGTGAGAGTGTCACCGAAGGAACCGTCACCCGCTGGCTCAAGCAGGTTGGTGACCGGGTAGAGATCGACGAGCCGTTGCTCGAGGTTTCCACCGACAAAGTAGACACCGAAATCCCTTCTCCGATCGCAGGCGTCATCGAAGAAATCCTCGTCGCTGAAGACGAGACCGCAGAGGTTGGCGCCCCCTTGGTACGCATCGGCGACGGCTCCGGCTCCGCCGCGCCAGCGGCTGAAGAAGCGCCGGCCGCCCAGGAAGCACCTGCGGCTGCCGAGCAGGCTGCCCCCGCCGAAGAAGCCCCCGCTGCGCCCGCTGCTGAGGAAGCCCCTGCTGAAGCTCCTGCGGCCTCCGGCGGCGAAGGCCACGAAGTAACCCTCCCCGCCTTGGGTGAAAGCGTTACCGAAGGCACCGTCACGCGCTGGCTCAAGGCTGTTGGCGACACCGTTGAGGTGGACGAGCCCCTTCTTGAGGTTTCCACTGACAAGGTCGATACCGAGATTCCTTCCCCGGTTGCAGGCACTTTGCAGGAAATCCGCGTCAACGAAGACGAAACCGCCGAGGTCGGATCGGTTCTCGCCGTCATCGGCTCCGGCGCTGCCGCGCCTGCTGCGGCTCCAGCGCCCGCCGCCCCCGCGGCTGAAGCTCCCGCAGCTGCTCCCGCTCCTGCGGCTGATGCTCCCGCGCCGGCTACCGCTGCAGCGCCAGCTGCTCCTGCTGCCGCCTCCGCACCTGCGCCCGCTCCTGCTGCACAGGCTCCTTCTGCTGCACAGGCTCCTGCTGCACCGGCCGAAGCTGGCTCGTCCTCCGAGTCCGGCTACGTCACTCCCCTGGTACGCAAGCTGGCAAACCAGCAGGGCGTGGACATCGCTTCCGTGTCCGGCACCGGCGTCGGTGGCCGCATCCGTAAGCAGGATGTCCTTGCCGCAGCTGAAGCCAAGCAAGCCGCCGCAGCAGCGCCGGCCGCGGCCCCTGCTTCTGCTCCTGCCGCCAAAGCTGCGGCACCCGTTGTTGCCTCGTCCCTGCGTGGCACCACGGAGAAGGCTCCGCGTATCCGTCAGGTCATCGCCCGCCGTATGCGCGAGTCACTGGAAGTCTCCACCCAGCTGACCCAGGTGCACGAGGTCGACATGACCAAGATCGCCAAGCTCCGTCTGAAGGCCAAGAATTCGTTCCAGGCACAGAACGGTGTGAAGCTGACCTTCCTGCCGTTCATCGCCAAGGCCGTGGCGGAAGCACTGAAGCAGCACCCCAAGCTGAACGCTGCCTACGACGAGTCCAAGCAGGAAATCACCTACCACAACGCCGAGCACCTGGCTATTGCGGTAGACACCGACAAGGGCCTCCTGGTACCGGTGATCTCCGACGCCGGTAACCTCAACCTTGCCGGCCTGGCCGCTAAGATCGCGGACGTCGCAGGACGTACCCGCGATGGCAAGATCGGCCCCGACGAGCTGTCCGGCGGTACCTTCAGCATCACCAACATCGGTTCCGTTGGTGCCCTGTTCGACACCCCGATCATCAACCAGCCGCAGGTGGGCATCCTGGGTACGGGCGCAATCGTCAAGCGCGCCGTCGTGGTCGCCGACGAAAACGGCGACGATTCGATTGCCATTCGCTCCATGATGTACCTGTCGCTCACGTACGACCACCGCCTGGTGGACGGTGCGGACGCCGGCCGCTTCCTGCAAACCCTCAAGGCACGCCTTGAGGAAGGTGCTTTCGAAGCAGACCTTGGTCTGTAGCGCCAAGCACGTCTAGTCAACGGCAGGGCCGACTCCGGGGCAACCCGGAGCCGGCCCTGCCGCGTTTAATTCCCCATACGTGGCTTTGGCGAACACATGCGGCTTTGGGGAACCCGCGTGGCTTTGCTACAAGGCGTAGAACCAACTGGATAAGCTGGGGCCATGAGTATTCTCTTCAGCATTCTGGTGTTCTTGCACATCGTCGGCGCGGCCATGATTGTGGGCTACTGGATCGCCACCATCAAGACGCCCACCGTTCACCCCCGCCAGCGGGACGGCGCATTCCTGCAGCTGCTCACAGGCATCGCGATGATGGGTATCCTGCCACTGATGCCGGATGCCGATCCCAACTACTTCAAGCTCGGCATCAAGTTCGCGATCGGCGCGGCCGTTGCTGTCCTGGCAGTTATCGGTTCCCGCAAGGTCAAGAATGGCGAACCTGTCTCCACAGGGTTGGCCCACGGCGTTGGCGGACTGGCCTTGGTGAACATCGCCATCGCCACGATCTGGAACTGATCGCGCAGCAGAAGTAGCCGATCCGCCTTCGCCGGGCGGGTCGGCTGCTTTGTCCCGTGCTGGCCAGGGGTCACAATCCACTGACAGCGGAATGGCTGTGCAGCACGCGGGCCAAATCCATAGGATTGATCCGGTGGCAACCGCCGAAGGCTGGTTGCCGATTCACAACGACCCCAGAGGAGTGGACATGGCAGCAACACGCACCGCACACACGGTTTGGAACGGCAACCTGATTGAGGGCTCCGGCAACACGACCCTGGACAGCTCGGGCCTGGGCACGTTCGATGTCACCTGGAAGGCCCGCACGGAGCAGGCAGGCGGCAAGACGAGCCCCGAAGAGCTGATCGCCGCAGCCCACTCCGCATGCTTCTCCATGGCTTTCAGCAACACCCTTGCGCAGGCAGGATTTACCGCGGAGGAAATTCAGACGCAGGCCGACGTCACTTTCGTTCCGGGCACCGGCATCACTGGCAGCCACCTGACCATGACCGCCAGGATTCCGGGCATCTCGGAAGAGGAGTTCCGCCGCATCTCCGAAGAAGCCAAGACCGGCTGCCCCGTTTCGGGTGCGCTTGCCAGCATTGAGATCACCCTGGACGCAACGCTCGCCGCATAGCTCAGGCAGGCTTCGCAGCACCAACACAGCATCACAGCAAAGGCCCCGCGGCCTCCCGGTCAGGGGGCGGTTTCAAGGGGTCGTTGCAACACCTGCTGGTTAGGTGGTTAGTAGTAAATCACGTAAACGCTCGGCTGGAGTCTTCCAGCCGAGCGTTTTGCGTGGGCGACCGTTGAGTTCCTGGGCGACGTGTTCGAGATCTTCGGGTCCGTAAACGGACAGGTCGGTTCCTTTAGGGAAGTACTGTCGCAGCAGCCCGTTGGTGTTCTCGTTGGATCCGCGTTGCCAGGGGCTGGCGGGGTCGCAGAAGTAGACCTGCATGTCAGTGGCGAGGGTGAACGATTTGTGTCCTGCCATTTCCGCGCCCTGGTCCCACGTCAGGGAGCCGCGAAGGTGCGCTGGCAGGGTGGCCATGGTCTTGATGAGTCCATCGCGGACAGTTTCTGCGCTGTGGTCCCGTGGCAGGTGGACGAGCATGACGTAGCGGGTGGTGCGTTCGACTAGGGTCGCGATGGCGGACTGGTTGAGTGTGCCGGTGATGAGGTCTCCTTCCCAGTGGCCGGGTATGGCGCGGTCCTCGATTTCTGGCGGGCGTTCGGAGATCATGACCATGGGGTCCACAAACCTGGGCGTGCGTTGCTCGCCGGATTGGTGGGGTTTACGCCGAGTCCGTCCCGTGCGTAGGGCTGCCTGTATCTCGCGTTTAAGCCCGCCTCTGGCTTGGATGTAGAGGGCTTGGTAGATCGTCTCTGGGCTCACACGCATCTCCGGTCTGTCGGGGAACTCGTCGACCAACGCGTGGCTGATCTGCTCCGGTGACCAGCGTAAGAGCAGCTTGTCCTTTACGTAGTCCCGCAGGCGCCTTCCTCGCCCATTGACCGCACGTATTCCGGTTCAGGCCAAGCTCCTCAGCAGCAGCCGTCACTGTCCCTAACCGGTCCAGGGCAGCAAAGAATTGATCCTTCTGCTGCTGGGTGTACTTCCTTCCTGACGGGGACGTCCCCCTTAAAGACGACACGGTCGTTGCAACTCCCAAAAATGATGGGTGTTGCAACGACCGCTAGAACCCGCCGGGAAGGCTACGGGGCCTTTCGCAATTTTCATCGCGCCGCGAACTTGAAACGGCGCAGCTAGCCCTTTTGTGGACGGGCAGGCAACGGGGCTGGCCGCACCTGGCGATAACCTTCTCGCAACGGAGGTCGGTCAGTGGGTAGCTCCTGGATCATTTCCTTGAGCGCGCCAATGCCGTACTCAAGTTGCGGATCTGTGCCTGCTGCGTAGGCATGCGGCGGGAAGAGAACTTCGATGTCGGGTTCCACACCGCGGTTTTCAACATCCCAGCCGATCCCACCGCCAAACCATGTGGCATAGCGGGGCTGGGTCACCCCGGTACCATCAGCCAGCGCAAAGCGGTTGTCAATGCCCACCACTCCGCCCCAGGTCCGTACGCCGATGACTGGCCCGATGCCCCTCAGCTTGGACACTTGCGTGATGATGTCGCCATCGGACCCAGCAAATTCGTCGGCCAGGATAATCACGGGGCCCCGGGGAGCATGGTGCGGGTAAGTCCGCGGCTTCTCGCCACGCGGCATGCTCCAGCCAGTGACCTTCCGGCCAATGAGCTCGGCCACCAGTTGTGAGGTGTGCCCCCCACGGTTACGCCGGACGTCTACAATCAAGCCGTCCAAGGCGGTCTCTGTATCGAGGTCACGATGCAGCTGGGCCCACCCGTTGGCCATCATGTCCGGAATGTGCAGGTAACCGAACTTGTCGCCTGACGCCTCACGAACTGTGCGTCGATTGGCCCGGACCCAGTCCTGGTAGCGCAACCGCTCCTCGTCACGGATCGGAACCACGGCAACCCGTCGTTGGACACCCGCGGCCTCGCCATGTCCGGCGCCATTCAAAAGTGTCAATTCAACGGTGCGCCCCGCTGCACCCACCAACTGCATGGCTGGCGGCAGCGCCGCGGAAAGCTCGACGCCGTCAATCGCCAGGAGGACGTCGCCCACCTTCGCATCCGCGCCGGGACGCGTTAACGGCGAGGTGGCCAATGGATCAGAAGACTCTCCAGCCAGGATTCTGGTTATTTCCCAGCCCTTGCTGCCGAGCTGCAACTCGGCCCCCAGTCTGCCTTGACCGTTGCGGCCAGGTTCAGTCACCGGAAGAGGCCGCACATAGGCATGCGAGGTGCCCAGTTCGCCGTGGATCTCCCACAACAGGTCCACGAGGTCGTCGTGGGAACCGAGCCGGTCCACAATCGGACGGTAGCGTTTATAGACCGAATCCCAGTCCTGCCCGGCCATGTCCGGAGCCCAGAAGAAGTCCCTCTGCAGGCGCCATGCTTCGTCGAAGGCCTGGCCCCAGGCAGCCACGGGATCCAGGATCACGCGGATCCTGTTGAGATCCACTTTGACCAGTTCCCCGGATTCCTCGTCCACCTTGGTGTCTGACGGAATTGACATGATCTGCTTATCAAGGACATAGACCACCCTCTTGCGATCGCCCGACAACCGATAGCTGTCCACGGCGGCAACGAGGGTGGATTCCTTGCGCTTGGCAAGGTCGAAGCGCACCAAGGACGGGGCAGTCTTCTTATCCTGCAGGGTGCCCTTCCCTTCGCCAGTGACACCCGACAGCTCAGTATCAAGCCACAGCAGCGCCCCGTCGCCTGCTGCGAGTGCGGAGTAGTTTCCCTGCGCCACAGGCACCGTGATGACACGGTGCGCAAGGCCATCTGCATCCACGCGCACAACTGGCGCGCCGCCGTCGTCGGGCTTTGCTGTGGTGGCCGGCAGATCCTCAAGCTCGTCCACGGACGGCCCGAACGGGGACGGCGTATCAGCAGCCAAGGCCAGCAGGTACGGCTTGATGGGACTCGGGAAGGAAAGGTCGAACGAATGTCCGTCATAGACGGGGTCAAAGCTTCGGTTGGACAGGAAAGCCAGGAACTTCCCGTCCGGCGTGAACCGGGGTGATTCATCGCAGAAGCGTCCGTCAGTGGCATCGATGATGCCGGCGTCAGGTTCCGCGGGGCGGACCAACCGAAGCTTGCTGCGGGAACCGAACGACGTCACCGGCTCGGACCAGGCAAGCCACTGCGAATCAGAGGACCACGACAATTGTTCAACGCTGCCTTCGCCAATACTCACCAGACGCGTCAGTGTCCCGGTGGTCGTGTCAGCTACGAAAACGTCACCAAAAGCCGTGCCGATGGCCACCCAGCGACCATCAGGGCTGGCTTCCAGCGCGCTCGTCCTTGTAGGTGCAGGGAAGTCCAGGCGGAGGTCGTCCGCTTCCTCGACAGCTATGGGAGCGACAGGTACCCCAGTTCCCCCCACAGTGTCTGCTGAGGGGTGGGCATGAGCGGCTTCATCGGGGTTTTCCGCCGCAAGGTCCGTATTCGCGGCCTGGTTGGCTGACGCGTTCATGGAGGAACCTTGCGCCAGGACGTTCGTCGCAGAAACCGGTTTGGGGAGTTCGGCTTCACTGGAGACAACAGCCGGCTCCGCAGCCTTCGGCACGTCAACGACTCCGGACAAACGGGCGGCGATGCGCTTGACGTACAGGGCCTCCACTCCCCCGTGGTCGGCCACGTAGGCGATCCGGCCATCCGTCAAGGGGCGCGGAAGGCGGGCCCGGACACCCGGTGTCGCTTCGACCACCCGCGACGGCCCGTCCTTGTGGCGGAGCCAATGGATGGTGCCATGTGACTCAACGGCGCTGGCCGTTCCTGCAGTGTTCGGAAATACATCGCCCAAATGCGCAGACGCTTTCAGTGGTGCGGGGCGCCGTGCCGGCGATGCAGAGCCGAGCGTGATGTCCAGCTTCACGGCTTCAGCATCGGCGTCGAGTGAGGGCAGGATCCAGAGTTCACCAGCAGATTCGAAGATTATCCGCTGGCCATCCGTGCTGGCGTGCCGGACATAGAAATCTTCATGGTCAGTGTGACGGCGCAGTCCTGAGCCGTCGGGAAGCACTGAATAGAGGTTTCCGTAGCCTTCGTGGTCTGAAAGGAAGGCGATGCGTCCTTGGATCCACAGCGGGTCAGTCAGGTTGCCCTCAACCTCGGGGATCAAACGCTCGAACTCACCGTTACCGTCAGCGTCAATCCACAACTTGCCTGCGGTGCCGCCCCGGTAACGTTTCCACCAAGCCGGCTCCCGGGAAAGGACGCTCGCCAGGACCACGGGCTTCTCGTCACCGATTTCCGGTCCGAACGCCACCGCCTCCACCGGCCCGAAAGGAAGTTCGACGGCGGCACCTCCGTCCAAGGGGAGGCTATAGGCGTACGTGTGGCGGCTCTCGGATTGCTGGAAGGCACTGGTGACGAGGACGTTTCCAGCCGGCGTGAAGCCCTTGACCCGGGTTGTGCTGTGTCCGAAGTAGCTCAGCTGCCTGTACCGGCCGCCGTCGACGTCCGCCGTGACAACCTCCGGTGCCGTACCAACAATGGCAGTCCACACGAGCCGTTTGCCATCGGGAGTGAAACGGGGATTCCTTGCCGGCAACTGCTGGGACGAAACACGCCATGCCCTGCCACCAGAGATGGGGGCGATCCAGATGTCGTCTTCGGCCACGAACGTGACCAGTTCGCCATGCACATGCGGGAAACGGAGGTAGCTGGAGGAGGTCATTGTTCGATCATAGTCAAGAGGCACGCCGTCAAGAGGCACGCGCCCCGCGCTTCGCGCGGTGTTTCCGCCACATGCCGGGATCGTGGTGAGATGGGTCATGCGAATCGTTTTGTCGGGAGCCTCAGGCATGATTGGGACGGCTTTGTCCGCGCATTTGAGAAGTGAGGGCGATGAGGTCATCCGGCTGGTCCGGCGGCCTGCCATGGCAGCCGACGAAAGAACATGGGATCCAGCCACTGGAGTCTTGGACGAGGCATTCCTTGAGGGCGCAGACGCGGTGGTCAACTTGTCCGGCGCTGGAATCGGAGACCGGCCCTGGACCAAGCGAAGAATCAACATCCTTCGTGAGTCGCGTCTTCAGCCAACCCGCACACTCACTGCGGCGATGCGTCGCCTTGGCCAGCCAACCTTGTCCTTTGTCAGCCAGTCCGCGTCCGGCTATTACGGTGCCTCCCGGGACGGCGTGCTCCGTGAGGACTCCGGTCCAGGCGCGGGAGTGCTGGGTCCGCTGTGCGTCGAATGGGAGCATACGGCCAGAACCGCCCCATCCAGCGTAAGGGTAGTTACCCCCAGGACGGGCGTGGTTTTGAGCACTTCCGGCGGTGCGCTCGGCCCGATGCTTCCCCTGCTCAGGCTTGGGCTTGGCGGACCCTTCGGAAACGGGCGACAATTTTGGCCTTGGATCACGCTCGCCGACGAAGCCGCTGCACTCGCTTTCCTCCTCAAGTCCGATCTGGAAGGCGCAGTCAACGTGTGCGCCCCGGAAAGCGCAGACGTTAACGCCATTGTCGGGCGGCTGGCGAAAGCGTTCCACCGACCTGCCTTCGTCCGCGTCCCACGGCCTGCCCTGCGGCTTGTCCTTGGCCAACTTGCGGACGAACTCGTCCTAGCCAACCAAAGAATGGAACCAGCCAAGCTCGCCGCCGCTGGTTTTCACTGGCAACACCCGAGCCTCGACGAAGCCATGGCTTGGCTGACAAGCGGCTCTTCGCGCTGAATCGTCCAACCCACCGCAAGCAACCTCGTTGGCAGTACCGCTAGCCAGGACCAAGAATCTCGGAGATCTTCCATTGTCCAGTCGAACGGACAAGGACGAGACGCAACTCCTGGGGTTTCCCGACCGCCTGGGACTTCACCAAGTGATCGGAGGCATCGCGCTCTTCGTAGCCAGAGGTCGTTGCGGTCAGGGCAATGACGGCCTGACCGGCCTCCACCGTGCCGGTCACTGCCACGCCGCTCAGGCTCGTGGTGAGTCCGGCAAAGCGGATACCGGTGGCCCTTAATTGCTGCCCCAACGCGGCGTCTGCCGCTTCGGCAGGAGAGCCTGCTGCGTTGACGCTTGCAAGCAATTCGTGACGATCCAGACCCAGCGCCATGTCCCGTACAACCGAAAGCGCATAGGCCGCCGTTACCGGATCCTCGGAGCCGAGCGCGTCCGAAAGCGCGTCCGGAAGCGAATCCGAAAGGGACCGACCGTCCACCACCGTTGTCCCTTCGGTTGCTACGGACGTCGAACCCGCTGCAGGCTCCTGGATTCCCAGCCAGGTGGCCCACCCAACCGCACCAGCCAGCACTCCCGCAGCCACTACGAATGCGACGCGGACGCTGGCACGTGGCCCACGCTGCAGTTGCCTTTTTCGCTTGCGGCGTTCGGGACGCGGAGTCATTGTTGTCCGCAGTGCCCGGAGCTGCAAGACGGCACCGAACAGTCGGCTCCTTCGCCGTGGTCGCCCGCCGGCCTGCCGCCGGGTGATCAACTCAGGGATCACCGATGGGTGTACGGACCCGGCAAGATCCACTGGTTGTGCCGCGGCGCTGCGATAGATCGCAGTGCCCAACTCCCTGGCGGTAGGACGCGCCCGCGGATCAGGATCCAGTCCCGCCTCAAGGGCAGCGGCGAGGCCTTTGGGTACATCGGGGACCAAAAGAGGAAGCGGTGGGCGATGCTTGGCGGGTTCCGGCGCCGCGCCAGTCAAGCAATACCACCCAAGCGCGGCTAACGAATAGACGTCCCGTTGCGGCTGCAGGGTTTCTTCTACTCCATCTCCGGTGAGCCGCGCAGCAACATAACCGTCCATGAAGCCAGCCGTGCCGACGTCGAGGCTTTGGTTCTCTTCCCCTACAACGCCCGCCACACCAAGGTCTGTCACCAGGGGCTTGCCTTGGGCGGTGAACAACACATTGCCCGGCGAAATATCCCCATGGGCCGTCCCCTCGGCATGGAGGTAGGACAATACCTGGGCAACAGGGGTCAGTATCGTCACGGTTTCCCCGACTCCAAGCTTGCGCCGGACGCCCACCAGGTTCGCAAGGGAACCTCCGGACGCATAGTCCATCACCAGGCCAAAACTGCCCCGGCGCCCGCCACCCAACTCCACCACGTCGTGAATCCGGATAAGGTGCTCGTGCTTAAGCCTGGACAGGATCCGAACCTCACGGAGGGCACTTTCGTGGCCCGGTGCCGCCAGCCCCCGGGACTCCTTGCCCGGCTTGGCTGTGACGCACTTGATGGCGAAGCGGGCGCCGTCCTTGTCCCTGCTGGCAAGCCAGACTATCGAGGAGCCACCCGTTCCCAGTGGACGTGATGGCGTGTATCCCGGAATGTGCGGGACCAAGCCGGCAGAAGCATCCGTAGTTTCCATATCCAAGGTCTACCGGATGATCGGATTTCCCGCAGAAGTTATCCACAGGCACTGCCAGGCCGCGACGCCGGACGGCCACGATGACGGATGCGACTGAGAGGTTCACCACAAAATCATGGTGAGTGACGTGCTGGGTCTAAGCTTGAACCCATGACTCTTGAGTTTTCACAACTGGGTCTTGCCCCGGATTTCGTTGATTACATGCAGGGCTGGGACCTACAGCGCGAAATCCACAACAAAGTTGTTGCCGGCGAGAAAAACAGCACCGTACTGCTCCTCGAGCACGCCGCCGTGTACACGGCAGGCAAGCTCACCGAAGACCACGAGCGCCCCTTTGACGGCACGCCCGTGGTTCCCGTGGATCGCGGTGGTAAGTTGACGTGGCACGGCCCCGGACAACTCATCGCCTATCCGATCCTCAAGCTCAAGAACCGCGCAGGAATCCGGGACTACGTCGAGCGGCTCGAAGCCACCATGATCGCCGTCATGACGGACTACGGGATCCCCGCAGTCACCGTGAAGGGCCGGGCCGGCGTATGGATCCTCGCCGATGACAAGGGACCGGACCGCAAGATCGCAGCGATCGGCATCCGGGTCCTGGACGGCGTCACCATGCATGGTGTGGCCATTAACTGCAGCAACGACCTCGCGCCCTATGCGCAGATCATCGCGTGCGGCATCACCGACGCCAGCGTCACCACCATGTCGCTGGAAACCGGCCGGACCATCAACCCGGCTGACATCGTTGACCGCTTCGTGGAAGAGTTCCGCAAACATGAAGAAGCACTCGTTTCCACCCCAGAAGGAGCACTCCAGTGACCCTGGCACCTGAAGGCCGTAAGTTGCTGCGCGTTGAGCAGCGCAACTCGGCTGTCCCGGTTGAACGCAAGCCCGAGTGGATCAAGGCCAAGGTCCAGATGGGGCCGGAGTTCGTCGGGCTGAAGAACCTGGTGAAGAAGGAAGGCCTGCACACCGTGTGTGAGGAGGCCGGCTGCCCGAACATTTTCGAGTGCTGGGAAGACAAGGAAGCGACGTTCCTGATCGGCGGGTCCGAATGCACGCGGCGCTGTGATTTCTGCCAGATCGATACCGGCAAACCTTCCCCGGTGGACATGTTCGAACCCACCAAGGTGGCCCGGAGTGTCCAGGCCATGCAGCTGCGCTACGCCACGGTGACCGGTGTGGCCCGTGATGACCTCGCCGACGAGGGTGTGTGGCTGTACGCCGAAACGGTCCGCAAGATCCACGAACTGAACCCGGGCACCGGGGTGGAGCTGTTGATCCCGGACTTCTCCGGCAAACCCGAACACATCAAGGCGATCTGCGATTCCAAGCCCGAGGTGTTCGCGCACAACGTGGAGACCGTGCCGCGGATCTTCAAGCGGATCCGCCCGGCGTTCCGGTACGAACGCTCCCTGGATGTCATCACCCAGGGCCGGGACCTGGGCATGGTGACCAAGTCCAACCTGATCCTGGGCATGGGCGAAACCCGCGAGGAAATCTCCGAAGCGCTGCGGGACCTGCACGCCGCAGGGTGTGACCTGATCACGATCACCCAGTACCTGCGCCCGTCCGAACGGCACCTGCCCGTGGACCGGTGGGTCAAGCCGCAGGAGTTCGTGGACCTCCAGCACGAGGCCGAGGAGATCGGCTTCCTCGGCGTGATGTCCGGGCCCCTGGTCCGCTCCTCGTACCGTGCCGGGCGTTTGTGGGCCACCGCGATGCGCAAGAAGGGCTGGGAAATCCCCGCCGCCCTGGCCCACATCGAGTCCTCCGGCACCACCCGCCAGGAAGCCTCCACCATCCTCGCCGCACACGCCTAAGCCCACAGCAAAAGGCATCTCAGCAGCAGCACCAGCGAGTAGTACCGAAGGGCCGGATGCCGTGCGTAATGGCGTCCGGCCCTTCGGCGTCCATCACGTAGAATTAAGGCACTATGGCGAATTCCTCTGATTCCAGCAAATCGACCCCCTCGGCCGACGCCCCCAAGCGTGGGCTGTTCCAGCGCAAGCCCAAAGAAGCCAAGGCCAAGAAGCCGAGCCAGCTGAAGCAGATCGCTGAAGTCTTCAAGATGACGCGGCGCAATGATCCACAGGTCGTGTGGATCATGTTGCTGGCGTTCCTGGCGGTAGTTGCCGTCGCCTTCCTCATCGGATTCCTCCTGGAAAACTGGGTCACCGGCCTAATCATCGGTATTCCGCTGGGTCTTCTGGCCGCCGTTTTTATCCTCTCCCGTCGCGCAGAGAAGGCTGCCTTCGCGCAGATCGAGAACCAGCCGGGTGCTTCCGGCGCGGCCTTGGGCACTCTTCGCCGTGGCTGGGTCACCCAGGATCAGCCTGTCGCGGTTAACCCGCGCACCCAGGACGCCGTGTTCATGGCAATTGGTCGTCCAGGCGTGGTTTTGGTCAGCGAAGGCCCCACGCACCGGGTTAAGCCGTTGGTGGAAGCTGAGCGCAAGCGCCTCACGCGCATCCTGCCCAACGTCACCATCCACGTTCTGGAATCCGGTCGCGGTGAGGGCCAGGTACCTTTGAACAAACTCGCCAAGACCATGGGCAAGATGAAGAACGAACTCACCAAGGTGGAGGTCAACGCTGTGTCCAAGCGCATCAACTCCCTTGGTACCCGCCTGCCGATCCCCAAGGGCATCGACCCCTACAAGGCCCGCCCGGACCGCAAGGCCGCACGCGGACGCTGATTGTCTGTAGCCGCTGATTGTCCATAACGAAAACCGCCCCCGTCTCGTGAGAGACGGGGGCGGTTTTCCTTATGGACCCTACATCCGAATCAGGATGGTATTCATGGCTTTATCGTGAAGTCCACGCTGGTCGGGGTCAAAGATGACGGCAGGGATAACCAGGCACAGGAGCAAGGTACGCACCACAGCGGCAAGGGGGCCTGCCGGACCTCCGCCCAAGCGGACCACATGAATACCGGCAATTCTGTGTCCGATGCTGTAGCCCAGGGTGCCGATCAGCAGAATCTGTTCCACGGCAAAGACTGCGAGCGTCGCCCACTGGTTGCCGCCGAATGCGAAGTTGCTGATGACCAGGGCAATTGTCCAGTCGATCACAATGCCCAGGATCCGGCGTCCAGCCCTCGCCATCGAGCCTGGTCCGGCCTCAGGAAGGCCGAGTCTCTCGCCCGGATATTTGGAGATGCCGGAAGTGTCCGGCCCGCTCAGCCAGGAGCCTATGTCTTTTCGATCAACCACACTCCAAGCCTAACGGCTGGCCGACGGATGGTCCGACGTCGGAGGCCGCCTTTCGTGCCTGCGGCTGGGCAGACATAGCGCCAAAGTGTTCGCCCACTGGACCCGCGTAGACCTGGCACCGGAAAGCCGACTACCGTTTACACAACAGATGATTCTGTAACCTGCCCGAAACAATACTGACACTCCCGGGAAATCCCATCTCTCTAGGGTGGTATGAGTTGCTAGCCACCGCGGCAAGGGGAATTTTTTGTGTCTCCGGGCCTCCGGCATGGGCTGGCCCACGCGGCCTTCCGGGCCTGTTACTTGATATGCATAAGGAGCATAGATGTTCAAGACTGCGGACGAAGTCCTCAAGTTCATCAAAGACGAAGACGTCAAATTCGTCGATATCCGCTTCACCGACCTTCCGGGCGTCCAGCAGCACTTCAACGTGCCGGCGAAGAGCGTAGACCTCGACTTCTTCGTGAACGGTCAGCTCTTCGACGGATCTTCCATCCGCGGCTTCCAGGGCATCGCTGAGTCCGACATGCAGCTCATCCCGGATGTGACCTCGGCTTTCATCGACACATTCCGCATCGAGAAGACGCTTGCACTGAACTTCTCCATCGTGAACCCCCGTACGGGCGACCCCTACCACCGCGATCCCCGCGGCGTGGCAGAGAAGGCTGAAGCGTACCTGGCTTCCACCGGCATCGCCGACACCGCGTTCTTTGCTCCCGAAGCCGAGTTCTTCGTCTTCGACAACATCCAGTACCAGTCCTCGCCGCAAGGCAGCTTCTACAAGATTGATTCCGAGGAAGCCCACTGGAACACCGGCCGCAAGGAAGAGGGTGGAAACCTCGGCTACAAGACCCCCGTCAAGGGCGGCTACTTCCCGGTTTCCCCCACCGACAAGCAGGCTGACCTCCGCGACGCCATGTGCGTTGAGCTGGACAAGGCCGGCCTCGAGGTCGAGCGCTCCCACCACGAAGTTGGCTCCGCCGGCCAGGCAGAGATCAACTACAAGTTCACCACGCTGACCGCAGCTGCTGACGACCTCCAGAAGTTCAAGTACGTCATCAAGAACACTGCAGACGCATGGGGCAAGTCCGTCACCTTCATGCCGAAGCCGGTCTTCGGTGACAACGGCTCGGGCATGCACTGCCACCAGTCGCTGTGGAGCAATGGCGACCCCCTGTTCTACGACGAGAAGGGCTACGCTGGCCTCTCCGACACCGCTCGCTGGTACATCGGCGGCCTGCTGAAGCACTCCTCCGCAGTCCTCGCGTTTACCAACCCGACGGTTAACTCCTACCGCCGCCTGGTCAAGGGCTTCGAAGCTCCGGTCAACATGGTGTACTCGCAGGGCAACCGCTCTGCTGGTATCCGTATCCCGATCACGGGTTCCAACCCGAAGGCCAAGCGCATCGAATTCCGCGCTCCGGACCCCTCGTCCAACCCGTACCTGGCGTTTGCTGCCCAGCTGATGGCCGGCATTGACGGCATCCGCAACCGCATCGAACCGCCGGCTCCCATCGACAAGGACCTCTACGAGCTCCCGGCCGAGGAAGCCAAGGACATCCCCAAGGCTCCGGGTTCCCTCGAAGAGGCCCTCGAAGCCCTGCGCGAGGACAACGAGTTCCTGCAGGCTGGCGGCGTCTTCACCCAGGACCTGATCGATACCTGGATTGAATACAAGTACGAGAATGAGATTCGCCCGCTGTCACTGCGCCCGAACCCGTACGAGTTCGAGCTCTACTACGGCGTCTAGCAACACCGGCGGCTAAACCAGGTTTAGTCCACAGGGATCCCCCGGATTCCCGAGAGAGAAGGGCCGGCAACAGGCTAATACCTGTTGCCGGCCCTTCTTTGTTGGCCGCCGATGGCGTTTGGAGGCCGCAAAATGCCCGCAACGCTATGGCGTGCTGCTGTCTACTCGGATTCCTTGCCCTGATCCCGGTCGCGGATGTTCTTTCCGAACTCGTCCAGTTTCTCCCTGACGGCCTTTGCGGCGTCTGAAAGGCCTTTTTCTGCGCTGCTCAGGGGATCCAGTTGGAGGTAGACGTGCTGATCAATCGGGAGGTCGTACTCATCCTTCAGATGCGTGCCGCCGGAGACGCCTTCAAGCGATAGGTATACAAGCGCCTCGGTCCTTGCGATGCCCGCGATCGTCCCGAAGACAACCGTGAAATCGTTGGGTTGAAAGCTAATGGACTGACCCACGTGGCGGCGATCCAACTCTCCAGCAGGAATGGCCTTCTCAAACGAACTTCCGTTGTATTCCATGTACTTCTCCTAAGGCATCGAGAGTAGTTACGGAACGAGTCTATAAGCGTTGCCAACGGACGAGCCAGCACCTTGGCCTAAGTTCTTTAGTGCCCGGTTTTCGGGACTTCTCCGGGTTTCTGCGGGGCTGCGCACTCCACGCAAAAGACCCGATCGGTTTCTTCACCGCAGCACTGACAGCGGTGAATCAGTGCCGCTTGTTCAATCACATAGGCTGTCATAGCAAATATGCTGCCCAACAGGAGTACCTGAGGACACGAGTAGTGTGTACTCGTCTTTTAGGCCGCGAGCACAGGTACTACTTGGTTTCGAAAAGACCCAGCCCCTCCGGGCCAGCAGCAGGGGCAGCAGCAGCCATCAGTGAAAGGCCTTGCGCTCCCCCGTCAGCTTGTCCCGATTCGGCGTCGGCAAACGTTGCGAAACAACGTCGGCACGCATAGACATCGCCACGGCCATGCCGGGAAGACCAGTGCGGCCCCGCCTGCTCACAGCGGAAGCACGACGCATCTGAGAAGAGTGCACCCTCCGAATCCCGCCTGACTGTCACGCGAGAATCCTAAGGGACACCGGGCCCGGACGAACAGACCCCATGGGCGGCGCCGTTCCCCCGGACTGGTCCTACTGCTTCCCGTACTTCTTGTGTACCGCCTGCTTCGTAACACCGAGGCAAAGTGCGATTGCTTCCCACGACAAACCGGCCTGCCTGGCTGCACGCACCAGGGAAGCCTCAGCCCTGCCAACCTCCTTGTGAAGTTCAGCTATGGCATACAGCGCCTCCGCGGGCCCCATGCCGTCCATTGATCCAACAAGGGTTTTCATTCTGTCCACCTCCATGGCGTCAACCATAATTGACGCCATGGTGTTCGTCAACCTATGTTGACGGTAACCCTCGAGACCTAAGCGCCCTCAAAGGCCCTGTACATAATGCGCTGCGGACCGGAGTTGCCGCCGAGGTAGCGCCCGGATTCCACAAAGCCCGCCTTTGCATAAGCCGAGAGGCCTGCAAGGTTGCGTTCATTGACGGAAAGCACGACGCCGGCCTGGCCGCCACCCTGCCTGGCCGTCAGTTTGCGGGCTTCCTCCACTGCAGCCTTTGCGGCGAGGGTGCCGAGGCCCCGACCTTGGGATTTCGAGTCGATAAGGAATCCCCGAAGGAGCCAGACGGAATCGTCATCCTGCCATCCCGCGAGGCGCGCCGCTCCGGATTGCAGGGTCAGGACTCCCACGCCCAGCCCTCCAGCTTCAATCACGTAGGGGAACCGGGATTCCTCTTCGAGACTCACCAGCATCATGCGAAGGGGGTCGCCGACAAAATCACGCTGGGCTGGCTCCACCGCCATTTCCGCCACTGCGCCCAACTGGATGGCGCGCGCGTCATCGTCCAGCAGCTTGAGGGCTATGAGCCAGATCATCGCGCCGTGATCATTATCGATCAAAAATCCTTCATTCGAGTCATAATCGAGCATTCCGGGACCACTCACACTTATGGTTGATCCAAGAGATTCCTACGACTAAAGGAACCACCCCGATGCCCCAGCCTAACGTCATCCTGATCTGCGTGGACGAGTGGAGGGGCGACTGCTTATCCGCGGAAGGCCACCCTTATATGGAGACTCCCCACCTCGATGAACTGGCCAGGAACGGGGTCAGGTTCTCCAAGGGTTACTCTGCAACGCCATCGTGCGTGCCCGCGCGCGTTGCCCTCTTCACCGGCCAATCGCAGGAGCGGCACGGGCGCGTTGGCTACAACGACGGCGTTCCTTTCCATGCCGCACACCCGTTGACAATTCAGGACGAGTTCCGGAAGGCCGGTTACCATACCCAGGCCATTGGAAAGATGCATGTTTGGCCGGAGCGTTCCAGGCTTGGATTCGACGATGTCATCCTCCACGATGGCTTTCTGCACCATGCCCGGCGTAACCACCAGCAGCACTTCGCCATGTTCGACGACTATGTCCCTTGGCTGCGGAGACAACCTGGAATGGGACCGGACGCTGACTACTTTGACCATGGCGTGAACTGCAATTCACTGGTCGCGCGCCCTTGGGATAAGGCTGAGAACCTTCACCCGACGCACTGGATCGGATCACAAGCCATCGAGTGGATGCACCGGCGCGATCCCGTGAAGCCGTTCTTCCTCTACCTGTCCTTCCATCGTCCGCACCCACCGTACGATCCGCCGTCGTGGGCGTTCGATCAGTACCTCAACATTCCTGCCTATGAGCCGGTGGAAGGGAACTGGGAGCATCACTGGGATGAGCACAGGCAGGACGGCAACTACCAAGCAAGCATTGGCAACATTCCGGACCGCGTTGTCCATCGGGCCCGCGCGGGCTACTACGGCCTGATGGCGCAAATCGACCTCCAAATCAACCGGATCAAGGAGTCCTTGGTTGACTTCGGGCTCTACGAGGATACTGTCATAGCCTTTACCAGCGATCACGGCGAGATGATGGGTGATCACCACATGTTCCGAAAGGCAGTGCCCTATGAAGGTTCTGCCAGAGTGCCTTTCATCATCGCCAACGCAGCGTCAGCACAGGACTCGGCCCGTGGAGCAGTAGTGGACCACGTTGTCGAGCTCCGGGACATCATGCCCACGCTCCTGGACCTCGCAGGGCTGCCGATACCGGAATCAGTGGATGGGAAGTCCCTGGCGCCCATCGTGCGCGGCCAGAGCACAGAAGCGGTCCGCGGTGTTCTGCATGGAGAGCACCTTTACTGGGGCCAAAACCTGCACTGGCTGACCGATGGCCGCCACAAGTATATTTGGGGTTCCGGCAAGGGCACCGAGGAACTGTTCAACCTCGACGACGACCCCCAGGAATGCGCGAACCTCGCCGGGGACGAGGCACACCAAGCCACACTTGAGCACTGGCGCGGCCTTATGGTGGAAACATTGCGGGAACGGGAAGAGGGCTTCGTGATGGACGGCAAACTCGTGCCTGGGGCACAGGTAGTCGCCATGCTGCGGCACGTCCGTGAGGCGGTGGCAGCCGCTGGAGCCGAAAAATGACACAAGTGGACTTCAGCAGTGGCCAAGCCCTGGCCCGGCTGGCCTCAATTGCCGTAGAACTCCTTTTCGAAGACGGCCCGGGCCCGGCGGCTGAGTCGCAGGTAGTCCTCCTCGAACTGTCCTGCAGTTCCGGGCGCATAGCCACACCAACGTGCCACCGCTTCAAGGTCCCTACGGGACGATGGAAGTACGTCCGATGCCCGGCCGGTCACAATGACGTTCGCCGACCGGATGCGGCTGGCGAGCTTCCAGGCCTCCCGTAAGAGCCCGGCGTCGTCCTTGCCCACAAGCCCAAGTTTCTCGGCGGCGGCAAGTGCCTCCAGAGTCGACGTGGTCCGCAGCCCGGGGTGCTTGCCCGCGTGCTGCAGCTGGATGAGCTGGACAAGCCATTCAACATCGCTCAATCCACCGCGGCCAAGTTTCACGTGGCGGGCCGGATCTGCGCCGCGAGGCAGCCGCTCCGATTCCACCCGGGCCTTGATGCGCCTGATTTCCCTGACGTCCTGTTCAGAGAGTTCAGCCGGGTAGCGGATGGGATCGATGAGCTGAAGGAAGTCTTCTGCCAATTCGTCCGAGCCGGCCATGGGACGCGCACGCAACAGCGCCTGCGCCTCCCAAATCAGGGACCACCGCCGGTAGTACTCGGCATAGGACTCCAACGACCGGACCATAGCACCGTTCTTGCCTTCGGGTCGCAGATCCGCGTCCACCATCAATACCCGTTCTGCCATGATTGCGGGCTTGAGCGGCTGGGTCAGAAGGCTGGATACTTTGGCGACAATCGCCGTCGCCTGCTCCTGGGCTTCCTCATCCGTGAATCCGGGCCGGGCACGGTGAACATACATGACGTCCGCGTCTGAGCCGTAGCCGATCTCACGGCCACCCTGCCTGCCCATCGCTACGACCAGGACCTCGGTTTTCAAAGGTTCCGATTGGGTAGCAATGGCTTCTGCCACATGCAAGGCTCCAAGCACGGCCGCGCGGTCTGTCTCGGCCAACGCCAATCCCACGGCATCCTGGTCAAGCAATCCGGCGCTGTCAGCAATCGCGGTCCGCAGTATCTCCCGGCGACGGATCAACCTGATGAGGCGCATGGCACTTTCCGGATCCGGGTGCCGGGATAGTTTGGACCGGATTTCCTGCCATTGTGCCTCGAAGGGGATCGGCGCGAGATCCTTGTCGCTGCCAAGCCAGGCCACGGACTCCGGCGAGACTTCCAAGAGATCTGAAATGAGCCGGGAATTGGCAAGCACCTGGCAGAGGCGCTCAGCTGCCGCTTGCGAATCGCGAAGCATGCCCAAATACCAGTGCGTGGTCCCCAAGGCCTCGCTGACCCGTCGGAATGCCAGTAGGCCCGCGTCCGGATCCACGCCCTCGGCAAGCCAGCCAAGGAGAATGGGCAGCAGTTGCCGCTGAAGTGCCGCACGCCGGCTGACACCGGCCGTCAGCGCCTCAATGTGCCGCATTGCGCCCTTGGGATCCAGGTAGCCAAGGGCAGCAAGACGGCCTTGGGCTGCTTCCGGGCTCAGTTTGGCGTCTTCGCTGCTGAGTTTCGCCGCGGTATTGAGCAGGGGCCGGTAGAAAATACGCTCGTGCAGCTCCCGCACGGACCGCTTGGTCTTCTGCCAGGTTGCCATCAGCTGGTCAGGATGTGGGCGTTCCAGGGAAAACGGACCCAGGACAGCCTTGGCCAGCACACGCTGCGCATCCTCCGCCACGGGCATGAGGTGGGTCCGTCGTAACTGAAATAACTGAATCCGGTGTTCCAGGAGCCGAAGATACCGGTAGGCGTTGTCGAACCCTGCAGCGTCGATGCGTCCGATGTAGCCGCCCGCGGACAACGCGGCAATGGCCGAGGTCGTGTCCCGGCAGCGAAGCGACTCGTCCGATTTGCCATGAACAAGCTGCAACAACTGCACAGTGAATTCGACGTCGCGCAGGCCGCCACGCCCCAGTTTGATCTGCCGCTGTTCCTCGGCTGCCGGAATGTAATCAGTGACCCGACGCCTCATGGCCTGGACGGACTCGACGAAGCCATCGCGTCCGGCGGAGGCCCACACGAGTGGTTCCACTGCCTTTTCATACCGCTGGCCCAGTTCACGGTCACCCGCAATCGTCCGCGCCTTCAGCAATGCCTGGAATTCCCAGCTCTCAGCCCATCGGGCGTAGTAGCTCAAGTGTGAGGCGAGGGTCCGCACCAACGGCCCTGATTTCCCTTCCGGGCGAAGATTGGGGTCCACTTCCCACAAGCCCGGTTCAGGCGCCGACGAGGAAATCGCCCGCGAGATTCCGGATGCCAAGGCGGTGCCGATGGTCGCGGCGCGGGCGTCGTCCAGCTCCTCCGCCTCGATAACGTAAATGACATCGACGTCGGAAATGTAGTTAAGCTCGCGGGCACCACATTTGCCCATGCCGATGACTGCGAGCCCGACGTCGGCCACCTCCGAGGCGTCGAACTGTGCAGCCGCCTCGGCCCTGGAAACGGCCAGTGCAGCTTCAATGGCAGCACCGGCGAGGTCTGCCAGCTCTGCACCCACGGCAGGCATGAAGTCTTGCGGCGACGCCGCACAGAGGTCCTTGATGGCCAGCTCTGTTAGCCCGCGGCGGTACGCCGTCCGCAACGCCGCATACGCCGGAAGCCCGGTCAACCCCGCCACGGGGCGCTGCGCCCCTGGCTCGGCCTTGACCGAGCGAAGGAGCAGGGACCTGAGCTCTTCGCTTGATGTCGGGAGCGGCTCCGGGCTTACCCGCGCGTCAAAGACGTCCAGATGCTCCGGCCTGCGCATGAGGAACTCCCCCAGCGCCTCCGATGCCCCCAACAGCCGGTACAGGGATTCGCTCGTGTCCGGATCCGCGGCGGCCAACTTCTTGAGGCCAGGATTCTTCTCAATCAACCGGACCAGTGACTGCAGCGCGGTATCCGGGCTCGCCGCCAAGGAGAGCCCGGCGAACAGGGCATCTTGTTCGATGCCTTCCAACTCCGGGGCAGCAAGAAACCGCTCGCCCTTTTCCAGGTCATTGAATCCGGCTGAGATGAGCCGACGTGCAAGGCTCATTGGCCCTGCCTACAGAATGCCGAGGTTGCGCTGCAGCTCGTACGGCGTGACCTGGAGGCGGTAGTCCTGCCATTCGGCGCGCTTGTTGCGCAGGAAGTGTTCGAAGACCTGCTCACCCAGGATCTGGGCTACAAGCTCGGACTCCTCCATTGCCCGGATGGCGTCGTGAAGGCTGGCAGGCAACGGGGCGTGGCCCATGGCTTTGCGCTCGGCCGTGGTCAGCGACCAGACGTCGTCTTCGGCAGCTGCCGGAAGTTCGTAGCCCTCCTCGATGCCCTTCAAGCCGGCACCCAAAAGGACGGCATAGGCCAAGTAAGGGTTGGTGGCGGAATCGATGCCGCGGTATTCGATGCGCGCCGACTGGCCCTTGCCGGGCTTGTACAACGGAACGCGTACCAGCGCGGAGCGGTTGTTGTGGCCCCAGCTCAGATAGCTCGGTGCTTCACCGCCGCCCCAGAGGCGCTTGTACGAGTTCACGAACTGGTTGGTGACGGCGGTGAATTCGGGAGCGTGCTTGAGGATACCGGCGATGAATTGGCGGGCAGTCTTGGACAGCTGGAACTCAGCGCCGGCCTCGAAGAATGCGTTGGTGTCGCCCTCGAAGAGTGAGAAGTGTGTGTGCATGCCGGAGCCGGGGTGGTCAGTGAACGGCTTGGGCATGAACGTTGCATACGTCCCCTGCTGCAGGGCAACTTCCTTGATGACCGTGCGGAACGTCATGATGTTGTCCGCAGTCTGCAGGGCATCCGCGTACCGGAGGTCAATCTCGTTCTGGCCCGGGCCGCCCTCGTGGTGGCTGAACTCCACCGAGATACCCACCGATTCCAGCATGGTGACTGCGGTACGGCGGAAGTCCTGGGCCACACCACCCGGGACGTGGTCGAAGTAGCCGCCTTCATCAACGGGAACCGGCGAACCGTTGGGGCCAAGGTCCTTTGACTTCAGCAGGTAGAACTCAATTTCAGGATGCGTGTAGCAGGTAAAACCCATATCCGCGGCTTTTGCAAGGGTCCGCTTGAGGACGTTGCGGGGATCCGCTGCCGACGGTTCGCCGTCCGGCGTCAGGATGTCGCAGAACATCCTGGATGTTTGTTCGGTCTCGCCGCGCCAGGGCAGGATCTGGAAAGTGGAGGGGTCCGGCTGTGCCAGCATGTCCGACTCAAACACCCGGGCAAGGCCCTCGATCGCTGAACCATCAAATCCCAGGCCTTCTTCGAAGGCGCCTTCAACTTCGGCGGGCGCAAGAGCCACAGATTTCAAGGAACCCACGACGTCGGTGAACCACAAGCGTACGAAGCGCACGTCACGCTCTTCGATCGTCCGCAGAACGAACTCTTGCTGGCGGTCCATAGGGCCTCTTTTCCGGTTCGGTGTCCATGCCGCGGTTCCCATCATTGAAGCCGCGGCAGCTCAGACTTCACTCTACTAAGCATTCGGTGGGATTGCCGCCGCAGTAGCCCCGCGTAACACAGCGTTTACAAATGGTGACCCTTGGCACACTGCTGGCAGGCGCCGTCGGCACGGCTTAGGCTCTATCCATGGCCCCAAGCAACCTTCCTGAGTCCACCACGCCCGCCGAACTTACCGCTCCTTACGGCACCGGTCCCGCAGCGGCGGTCCAGGCACCGTCAACAGGCGGTAAGAAGCCGGTCAGCAGGGTACGCATACATCACCTTCAGCAGGCCAAGGACAACGGCGAGCACTTCGCAATGCTCACTGCCTACGAGCAATACACCGCTGAAATCTTTGACCAAGCTGGTATCGAAGTCCTCCTGGTGGGCGATTCTGCCTCCAACAACGTCTTCGGCAATGAAACCAGCCTTCCCGTCACTGTGGACGAACTGCTGCCACTGTGCCGCGCGGTCAGCCGTTCCGCCAAGCGTGCCTTGATCCTGGCGGACCTGCCTTTTGGCAGCTACGAGGTCTCAACCGAGCAGGCAGTGGCCACCGGCGTCCGCTTCCTCAAGGAAGGATTGGCCCACGCCGTCAAGATCGAAGGCTCCGCCTACTATGCAGAGACTGTGAAGGCCATGGTCCAGGCAGGCATTCCCGTCATGGCCCACATTGGATTCACACCCCAGAGTGAACATTCCCTGGGTGGCTACCGGGTCCAAGGCCGGGGTGATGATGCCCAGCGACTGATCGAGGACGCAGTCGCCTTGCAGGACGCCGGCGCTTTCAGCGTCCTTATGGAAATGGTGCCCGCGGAGACCGCTGCCGCCGTCGACGCAGCGTTGCGCGTGCCGACCGTAGGCATCGGAGCCGGCAAGAGCACAACGGGCCAGGTGCTGGTCTGGCAGGACATGGCCGGACTGCGGGGCGGCAAGATGGCGAAGTTCGTCAAGCAGTATGCAGACCTGCGCACCACACTGACGGATGCCGCCGCTGCCTTTGGAAATGACGTCAGATCCGGAGAATTCCCCGGACCTGAGCATTCCTTCTAGTCGTCGTCCTGGGCCTCCCAGGCATCGTTGCGTTGCTTGACCTTTTCCAACGCGTGCTCGGCTTCTTCCCTGGTCTTGTAAGGGCCAATCAGCTGTGTCCAATCGGACAGGGCGTCCTCTTCGACCTCATGCGTCTTGACGTTGTACCAGTACTCCGTCACGTCTCCTCCTCGTCCCGTGGGCCCTCCGACGCGTAACGTTGGCGCAGTCACGTGGACCCGGCCGCTCTTTGTTACTTACGTCTCTTGAGTGCCTTATATGATCAATCTATGCCTTCTCTTGCTTCGACCGCACCCATCGGCACGCTCACTCCGGGAATCATCAGCCCTGAACGGCCTGTCCCGGCGTCGATCCCCCGCCCCGAGTACGTCGGCAAGAAGGCGCCCAGCAAATTCACCGGCTCCGAGGTGAAGTCAGCTGAGACCATCGAGAAGATCCGCATCGCCAGCAGGATCGCTGCGCAGGCCATCGTTGAAGTTGGCAAGCACATCCAGCCCGGCGTTACTACAGACCAGCTGGACAAGGTTGGCCATGAGTTCCTTCTGGACCACAATGCCTACCCGTCCACACTGGGCTACCGCGGCTTCCCGAAGTCTCTCTGCTCGTCCCTGAACGAAGTCATTTGCCACGGCATCCCCGATTCCACGGTGGTTCAGGATGGCGACATCCTGAACATTGACATCACCGCATTCATCGGCGGAGTGCATGGAGATACCAATTACACTTTCCTGGTTGGCGACGTGGACGAGGAGTCCCGTTTGCTGGTTGAGCGTACGCAGGAGTCGCTCAACCGGGCCATCAAGGCCGTGGCCCCGGGCCGCGAAATCAACGTAATCGGCCGTGCGATCCAGTCCTACGCCAAGCGCTTCGGCTATGGCGTGGTGCGGGACTTCACTGGCCACGGTGTCGGTGAGGCATTCCACACGGGCCTCATCATTCCGCATTACGACGCAGCCCCGGCGTACAACACCGTGATCGAGGCAGGCATGGTCTTCACTATCGAACCCATGCTGACCCTTGGCACGATCGAATGGGACATGTGGTCCGACGACTGGACGGTTGTAACCAGGGACCACAAGCGCACGGCCCAATTCGAGCACACCCTGCTGGTCACTGAGACCGGCGCGGAAATCCTGACCCTTCCCTAAGCTGTCCGGAAGGTCAATCGCAGCCCCCGGGCGGCTGCGCCATGCCCACCCCTCCTGCCATGATCGGAATTGCATTGTCCAAGAAGGATGAGAAGACCCACAAGAACGCCCCGCTGATCGGAATCGACATCGGTGGCACAGGCATCAAAGGCGGCATCGTCGACCTGAAGAAGGGCAAGCTGATCGGCGAACGCTTCCGTGTTCCCACGCCGCAGCCGGCTACCCCCGAGGCAGTAGCCGAAGTAGTGGCGGAGATCGTCGAAGAACTTTCCAGCCGCCCGGATGCCCCTGCCGCAGATTCGCCGGTGGGCGTCACCTTCCCGGGCATCATCCAGCATGGTGTGGTCAACTCTGCCGCAAATGTCGACAAGTCCTGGCTTGGCACCGACATCGACAAGAAGTTCACGGAGCGGCTCGGCCGGCCCGTTGAGGTCATCAACGATGCCGACGCCGCGGGTCTGGCAGAAGCCCGCTACGGCGCTGGCGAGGGCGTCGACGGGACGGTCCTGGTGATCACGCTCGGCACCGGCATCGGCTCAGCCTTCATCTTCAATGGTCAATTGGTTCCCAACGCAGAGCTCGGCCACCTTGAGGTGGACGGTTTCGACGCCGAAACCAAGGCATCAGCCGTGGCCCGCGAACGCGACGGTTTGAGCTGGGACGAGTACGGCGTCCTGCTCAACCGCTACCTTCAGCACGTTGAGTTCCTGTTCTCCCCCGAGCTTTTCATCATCGGCGGCGGCATCTCCAAGCGTTCGGATGAATACTTCCCGCACCTGCAATTGCGCACCAACATTGTCACCGCCAAGTTGAAGAACGACGCCGGCATTGTTGGTGCCGCCCTTGAGGTCGCCTTGCACCACAAGCTGGCAAAGTAACCAGTACCACGTGATCGACAACGACGCCGTACATGGAATCGCGATCGTCACCGGCGCGAGCCGGGGCATTGGCGCAGCCGTAGCGCTGGCTGCCGCCCGGAAAGGGTACGGCGTCGTCGTCAACTACTCCTCGGACGCCCTCGGCGCCGATAACGTGGTGGGGAAGATCCTCGCCGAAGGAGGCAAAGCGCTGGCCGTGCAGGGCGATGTCAGCCAGCCCGCCGACGTCGGGCGTTTGTTCGACGCCGCCGCTGCCTGCGGGCCACTGACAGCTGTCATCAACAACGCGGCCATCACCGGCAACCTGATTGGAACACTGGCGGACGTGCCTGCCGAGACCGTGCGGCGCGTCATTGACGTGAATGTGTCAGGCATGATTTTCATGTGCCAGGAAGCCGTCCGAAGACTGTCCACGGACAATGGCGGCCCGGGTGGCTCCATCATCAACATCTCGTCGACGGCCACAAAGGCCGGCTCCCCCGGGACATGGGTTCACTACGCTGCGTCCAAGGGTGCCGTGGATGTCTTGACGGTGGGCCTGGCTGCGGAAGTGGCCAAGCAGGGCATTCGTGTCAACGCGGTCGCTCCGGGCAGCACCAACACTGGACTCCATGCCGCCGCAGGAATGCCCGACCGCGTAGAGCGACTCAACCCGACCATCCCCATGGGCCGGGGCGCTGAACCTGAAGAAATCGCAGCGGCCGTCATGTGGTTGATGTCCGGCGACGCCGGATACATCACGGGGGCAATCCTCCCCGTTTCCGGCGGACGCTAGAGTTGGCTTTTTTCGGAGCCCTTGGCTTCCTTGGCCCCCGCTTTGCCGTGGGCCTCGGCCTCGTGCCGTAGCAAGGAGATTGCGGATTCGAAGTCTTCCAGCGACTCGAACGCCTGGTAGACGCTCGCGAAGCGCAAGTAGGCCACCTCATCCAGCTTCCGCAATGGACCGAGAATGGCCAGGCCTACCTCGTGGGCGTCGATTTCGGCAGCGCCCGAAGACCTGATGTTCTCCTCGACTTCCTGCGCCAGCATGGCGAGGTCGTCTTCTGTAACAGGGCGGCCTTGGCACGCTTTCCGCACGCCGCTGATGACCTTGATCCGGCTGAAGGGCTCGCCGACTCCTGAGCGCTTGATGACGGACAGACTGGTGGTTTCCACAGTGGTGAAGCGGCGCCCGCATTCGGGGCATTGCCGGCGGCGCCGGATGGAAGTTCCGTCGTCGGCCATGCGGCTGTCAACGACGCGCGAGTCAGGATTCCGGCAAAACGGACAGTACACGCTGGGCCTCCCCTGATCAGCTCCGGCCCGCGTCCCACCGGCAGGTGCCGGAAACGCAAAGGTGCCGGAAGATTCTCTTCCGGCACCAGTTTACGTTCGATGACACCCTAATGACAAGCGTGTAATTACTACATGTAGTACTACCGACCCGTACATATAGTGGTCAGGTCCCGTTTAGCTTGGTGTTGGTTCCCTGGCACCTTCGTGTTGGTTCCCCGTCAGCTTTGCTCCTTGAAGCGGATCCTGACCGCATCTCCGTGGCCCGGAAGGTCTTCGGCGCCAGCCAAACTCACGATGTGGCCGCTGACTTGCTCCAGCGCGGCGCGGTTGTAGTTGATGACCTGCACCGCGCGCAGGAAGGTGGTGACGTTCAGTCCCGAGGAGAAGGCCGCCGTGCCGCTGGTAGGCAGCACGTGATTGGATCCGGCACAGTAGTCGCCAAGGCTCACCGGGCTGTAGTCCCCAACGAAGATGGCGCCCGCGTTGCGGATCCGGGCCGCCACAGCGGGGGCTTCCGCCGTCATGATCTCAAGGTGTTCTGCGGCATAGGCGTTGCATACCGCTATCCCCTGTTCCAGGTCATCCACCAGCACCACGCCCGATTGCGGCCCCGAGAGTGCCTCAAGGACGCGCGCGGTGTGCTTCGTGGCGGCCACCTGGCGCGCCAATTCACCCACGACGGCGTCTGCCAGTTCAGCTGAGTCCGTCACCAGGACGGAAGCGGCCTTCGGATCGTGCTCGGCCTGGCTGATGAGGTCGGCAGCCACCAGGGCGGGCTGGGCCGTGGAATCGGCCAGGATAGCGATTTCGGTGGTTCCGGCCTCGGAATCGATACCTACGATTCCCTTCACCAGCCTCTTGGCAGTGGCGACGAAGATGTTGCCGGGTCCCGTGACGAGATCCACAGGTTCGATAGGAGGTTCTCCCTCCGAACCCGGGATGCCGTAAGCAAACGAAACGATTGCCTGGGCGCCACCAATTGCGTAGACCTCGTCGATCCCCAGCAGAGCCGCCGCAGCAAGGATGGTGGGGTGCGGGAGCCCGCCGAAGTCCTTTTGGGGCGGGGATGCCAAGGCGATGGATTCGACGCCTGCAGCGACCGCCGGAACAACATTCATGATCACCGACGAGGCCAAGGGCGCCAGGCCGCCGGGGACGTACAGCCCAACGCGCCCCACGGGAATCCAGTTCTGGCTGACAACTGCCCCATCAGCCAAAGCGACGTCAACATTGGCTGGACGCTGCTGATCGGCGAACTGCTTGGCACGGCTGATCGACTCTTCCAGCGCTGCGCGGACAGTGGGATCAATGTCGGCCAGGGCCTTGGCTAGCGCCTCCGCGGGCACGCGCGGGTGGGACTGCTCAACGCCGTCGAAGTTCCTTGCAAGTTCAGTCAGCGCGGCAAAGCCGCGGCTGCGGACAGCTCCAATAATGTCCAAGACCCTCTGCTCCGCATCTGCCATCGTCTGATGCTTCGCCCTGGGTACCGCAGCGCGCAGCTCAGCCAGGGAGAGTTGGCGGCCGCGGAAATCGATGCTGCGGAAATTCAAGGACGCAGAGGCAATGGCGGAACTATCCGAAGAAGTGGTCACCCGGCTATTTTACGGGTTTCCCCGAAAGAACCCCGAACAGGGCCAGTACGAACGTTACGAAGGCGATCGCTCCTGGCCACAACACGAGAACGGCGTAGGAGCGAAGGGTGAAGCCGGAGTCCGTGCCCTGGGAAGGGTCCGGAGCTGTGCCCCAAAGCTGCGCCGCTAACAAGCCAAGCAGCCAAGCGACGACTGCGCCGGCAGCGCCGCCTACCAGTGCAAACGCAAACCGCCGTCCCGCTCCAGCCCCCTGAAGCTTTCCGTCGAGCAAAAGGCCCGTGACACATCCCGCCACCAGCATCAACCCGGCGAGGACCAAGTCACGGGGCAGCCATGAATCAGGGTTTGCGGGATTGGCCAGCGCAGGATTGCCGGATAGCAGGTTGAGCCCGCCCGGCGCCAGGATCCACCAGAGAATGCCCACCACCACACCCGAGGCCGCTGGCAGGACAAGCCACAGAGCCTCGCTGGAACGCCTGGGATTTGCGGTGGCCGGTTCGGTCTCCGCGGGAACGTGCACAGTGGACTCAGTCATGGAACTCACATTAACAAAGGTTCACGTGTGCTCCTTAAAATGGGGAAGTGGGGCACAGGGAGGAATACCCTGAGAGAAAGACGCCCCAGACCCCAGTTCAGGAGATTCATCAACGTGGCAAGCGAACTATCCGGCTTCGAAAAGACGTTCAGGGAAATGTTCCGCCGCCATGCCGCCGGGGTGGCAATCATCACAGCCAACCTGAATGGCAAGCCCTTCGGCTTCACTGCCACCTCCGTTGCGTCCCTGTCCGCCGAGCCTCCACGCTTCACCTTCAATATGGCCCGGAGCTCAAGTTCCTGGCCGGCCGTGGCCAACGCCAACTACATCGGCGTCCACATGCTCGGCCTGGAAAACCAGGCGCTGGCAGATCGCTTCGCAAAGACACGTGACCGCTTCGAGGGAGACCACTGGGAGCCCGGTCCGCACGATGTCCCCATCCTCAAGGACGTCGCAGGTTGGCTTGTGGGAAAGATCCAAATGAGGTTGTCGTTCGAGAACAATGCAGTGGTGGTAGTAGAAGTCGTGGACGGCCAGGTGGGCGATGACGGCACTCCCCTGCTGTATCACGGCGGCGGCTATAGTCAGCCGACACCCCTGGACTACGAAATCTAGCCCTCTTCCGGATATTCAACCTTCTTCCGGGCTCTGGCCGGTTTCAAAATTCTGGTGGGGTAAATTCCGGGTGGGCTAATTATCCAGGCAGGCCGGGCCCAACAAGACTTTCAGGTCACCGAAGAGGGACGGACTTGGATTGACCCGCATATGAACGGGAAGGCCCATAACCTCAACTTTGGTATCCCCCATAAGCTTGAGGCGGACCTCGGAGTTGCCCCGATGTGTTCGCAGGACGTCCCGAAGATCCGTGACCACTGCCTCGGTAGCCTTGAACGATGGAATGGTTATCACCACCGGGCCATTCACGCTTTCGCTAAGGTCCGGCACCGAGAGCTCCATACAGTTCAGCGTTACGGCTCCATCATCCCTGCGCTGCAGGCGGCCCTTGACCACCACTATCAGGTCCTCAGCCAGGACGGAGGCGATGGGTCCGTACACCTGGCCGAAGAACATGACCTCCATGGATCCGCCCAGGTCCTCGATCTCTGCACGGGCATAGGCGTTGCCGCTTGCCTTCGCGATCCTGCGGCTCAGCGAGGTGATCATGCCCGCAATGGTGACAATCGCGCCGTCGTGCGGTCCGTCCTCGGCGATGATAGACGTGATGGACTGCTCTGCATGCTGGCTAAGGACGCCTTCCAACCCCTGCAAGGGGTGGTCCGAAACATAGAGTCCCAGCATGTCGCGCTCGAAGGACAGCTTGTCCTTCTTCTCCCATTCCGGAAGGTCCGGGATCTCCGTGGTCAGGGAAGCTTCAGGTTCCTGGTCCTCGAAGCCGGCGAAGAGGTCGAACTGGCCGATTGCCTCGTTCCGCTTGAGCGTGATGACGGAGTCGATGGCCTCTTCATGGATCATGGCCAAAGCGCGGCGGTGGTGTCCCAATGAATCGAAGGCACCAGCCTTGATCAAGGATTCGATGGTGCGCTTGTTGCAGACAATGGCAGGAACCTTCATCAGGAAGTCCTTGAAGGATGTGTAGCTGCCTTCCGTGGTCCGGGCAGCGACCATGGCTTCCACCACGTTCACTCCAACGTTGCGGATGGCGCCCATGCCGAAGCGGATATCCTGGCCCACAGGCGTGAAGTTCAACGAGGATTCATTGACGTCCGGCGGAAGAACGGTGATGCCCATGCGGCGGCACTCGTTGAGGTAGATAGCGGACTTGTCCTTGTCATCGCCCACGGAGGTCAGAAGGGCAGCCATGTACTCGGGGGCATAGTGCGCCTTCAAGTAGGCCGTCCAGTAGGAAATGACACCGTAGGCGGCCGAGTGCGCTTTGTTGAAGGCGTAGTCGGAGAACGGCAGCAGGATGTCCCAAAGAGTCTTGACGGCCGCCATGGAGTAGCCGTTGTCCTGCATGCCTTGCGAGAAGCCCGCGAATTGCTTGTCCAGCTCCGACTTCTTCTTCTTGCCCATGGCACGGCGGAGGATGTCGGCTTGGCCCAGTGAGTAGCCTGCAAGCTTCTGCGCCACCGCCATAACCTGTTCCTGGTACACGATCAGCCCGAAGGTTCCACCCAGGATGTCTTCCAGCGGCTCAGCGAGCTCCGGGTGGATGGGAACGACTTCCTGGATCCCGTTCTTGCGGAGGGCGTAATCCGTGTGGGCGTTGGCACCCATGGGTCCCGGGCGGTACAGCGCCAGGACAGCCGAGATGTCTTCAAAGTTGTCAGGCTTCATCAGCTTGAGGAGGGACCGCATAGGTCCGCCATCGAGCTGGAAAACCCCCAGGGTGTCTCCCCGTGCAAGGAGTTCGTAGGAAGCGGCGTCGTCGAGTTCCAGGTTTTCCAGGTCCAGGTCCACGCCGCGGTTCATCTTGATGTTTTCCAGGGCGTCCGAAATGATCGTGAGGTTTCGGAGTCCCAGGAAGTCCATCTTGATCAGGCCAAGGCCCTCGGACGTTGGGTAATCGAACTGGGTAATGACCTGGCCGTCCTGGAACCGGCGCATGACGGGGATGACATCGATGATGGGGTCCGAGGACATGATGACGCCAGCCGCGTGGACACCCCATTGGCGCTTAAGTCCTTCGATGCCCAGTGCAGTCTCGAAGACCTTGGCGGCCTCGGGGTCCGTGGCGATGAGCTGCCGGAAGTCTCCTGCCTCGCTGTATCGCTTCGACTCGGGGTTTTGGATATCTGCGAGGGGAATGTCCTTGGCCATGACCGCGGGCGGGAGCGCCTTGGTCAGCTGCTCACCCATGCTGAACGGATACCCCAGGACGCGGGAAGAGTCCTTGAGCGCCTGCTTGGTCTTGATGGTTCCGTACGTGACGATCATGGCCACGCGCTCGTCACCATACTTTTTGGTGACGTAGTCGATGACTTCCGATCGGCGGCGATCATCGAAGTCGACGTCGAAGTCAGGCATCGAGACACGGTCCGGGTTCAGGAAGCGCTCGAAGATCAGGCCGTGCTGGAGCGGATCAAGGTCAGTAATTCGCATGGCATAGGCGACCATGGAGCCCGCACCGGAACCACGTCCCGGACCAACACGGATCCCGTTATTCTTGGCCCAGTTGATGAAGTCGGCAACCACCAGGAAGTACCCGGGGAAGCCCATGGACGTAATGACCTCGAGCTCGTAGTCGGCTTGCTTGCGCACCTTGTCCGGCACACCCTGCGGATAGCGGTACGCCAACCCCTTGTCCACTTCCTTGACCAGCCAGGAGGTTTCGTCCTCGCCGGGCGGGCAAGGGAAGCGGGGCATGTAGTTGGCATCGGTGTTGAAGGACACTTCACAGCGCTCTGCGATGAGCAACGTGTTGTCGCAGGCATCCGGGTGGTCGCGGAAAAGCTCACGCATCTCCTGCGGAGATTTCAGGTAGTAACCGCTGCCGGAGAATGCAAACCTGGACCCGCCATTATCGTAGGTGGGCTCAAGGAGCGTGGAACCGGACTGAATAGCCAGCAGTGCCTCGTGTGCTTTGGCATCGTGCTCGTGCGTGTAGTGGAGGTCGTTAGTGGCTACCAAAGGAAGGTTCAGGTCCTTGGCCAGCCGCAGGAGGTCTCCTGTGACGCGGCGTTCAATGTCCAGGCCGTGGTCCATCAGTTCACAGAAATAGTTCTCCGCGCCAAAGATGTCCCGGAATTCCGCTGCAGCCTCCAGCGCTTCGCGGTACTGCCCAAGCCTCAGGCGGGTCTGGACTTCGCCGGACGGGCAGCCGGTAGTGGCAATGAGCCCCTCGGAGTACGTATTGAGCAATTCCCGATCCAGCCGGGGCCACTTACCAAAAACAGAATCCAGCGAAGCAATGGACGAGGCCCGGAACAGGTTCCGCATGCCCACGTTGTTGTAGCTCAGGAGCGTCATATGGGTGTAGGAGCCACCACCGGAGACGTCGTCCTTGCGCTGGCTTTCATCTCCCCAGCGGACACGTTCTTTGTCCCCCCGCGCAGTTCCGGGCGTCACGTAGGCTTCTACGCCGATGATCGGCTTGATGCCCTTGTCCGTGGCCTTGCGCCAAAAGTCGAAGGCACCGAAGAGGTAACCGTGGTCCGTGGTCGCCAGGGCCGGCATGCCCAGGCGTTCCGTTTCATCGAACAGCTCACCCAGGCGCGCCGCTCCATCCAGCATGGAGTATTCAGTGTGGGTGTGCAGGTGGACGAACGAATCATTGCTGGAAGTCACCACGACAGTCTACCGTCCTGGCCCCGACAAAATGTGGACCCTTGGACCCTCCTGGCCCGGAAACGTTGCCTAGGCTGAGCCTGTTGCCAGCAGGTCCAGGGCGTACTGCAGGTCCGGCGGATAGTCACTTGTGACTTCCACCCATTCGCCAGTGCGGGGGTGCGCGAAGCCAAGTTGCCGGGCGTGAAGCCACTGCCGGGTGAGCCCCAGGTTGGCCGCGAGCCGGGGGTCGGCACCATAGGTGAGATCGCCTGCGCAGGGGTGCCGCAAGGCGGAGAAGTGGACCCGGATCTGGTGGGTACGGCCCGTTTCCAGGTGGACCTCCACCAAGGTGGCTTTACCGAAAGCCTCCAGGACCTCATAGTGCGTCACCGACGGCCGTCCGTCTTCGATCACCGCAAAGCGCCAGTCATGTCCGGGGTGGCGTCCGATCGGGGCATCGATGGTGCCCTCAAGGGGATCGGGAAGCCCCTGCACAACCGCATGGTAGACCTTGTCCACCGTACGTTCCTTGAAAGCCCGTTTGAGCACCGTGTAGGCGTGCTCGGTCTTGGCCACGACCATCACGCCGGAAGTGCCGACGTCGAGCCTGTGGACGATGCCCGCGCGCTCGGGTGCGCCTGACGTGGAAATACGGTAGCCAGCTCCGGCGAGGCCACCCACCACTGTGGGCCCAACCCAGCCGGGCGATGGATGCGCTGCCACTCCCACAGGTTTATCGATGACGACGAATTCCTCGTCATCCAGCAGGATCTTCAGGCCTTCCACAACTTCCTCCACGACTTCCAGGGGATCCGGCCGCTCAGGAACCGTGACGTCCAACACCGCACCGGCAACAAGCTTTGCTGACTTGCCAACAGCCAGGCCGCCGCTGGTGACATTGCCTTCGGCAATGAGCAGCGCCGCAGCCGAACGGGAAATGTCCAGCAACTTCGCCAATCCGGCATCAGCCCGTGCTCCAGCAAGTTCTTCGGGCACCACAAGTGGTTCACTCACCGACAGGCTCCTCGCTGGAGCCAGCAGCAGGCTGGGCTGGCTTGGCTGGCTTGTCCGGCTTAGGCGTGGCAAGTTGCCGGGTGCCGTCCATGCCAACTCCCCGCAGGGTCAGCAGGCAAATGATGACGACGCCGGACACCACGGCTGAGTCGGCGATGTTGAAGATGGCAAAGTTGGGTACCTGGATGAAGTCCACCACGTGGCCCATGGCGAAGGACGGTTCACGGAACAGCCGATCAGTCAGGTTTCCCAATGCTCCGCCGAGCAGAAGCCCTAGCGACAAAGCCCACCAGGCGGAACCCAGCCGCCGCAACTGGAACAGGATGGCCACGGAAACGCCGGCCATGACGATCGTGAAGATCCACGTGACATTTTCACCAATGGAAAAGGCTGCCCCTGAATTCCGGATGTAGTACCAGTGCAGCAGTGGTGGCAGCACTGGAATACGCTCGCCTTCTGTCATGGTGCTGGTCACCCAGAGCTTGGTGAGCTGGTCAAAGGTGTAGGCAAAAACTGCGAAGCCGGCAAAGAGCCAGAGCATTGCAGGACGCCATTTGCGTCGGACGGGCAGTGCCGGCCGCGATGCGTCGTCGGTGAGGTCGTCGGTCATAGTGCTTTCGTTCGTGGAGCGTTGCGGGTTGCTGCCAGGGCGTTAACAGCAAAAGCCGGTGGCAGAGGAGACCTCAGCCACCGGCTTTCAGAATACTTGCTAAACGTCAGCGGTTGCTTCGCCGACCTCAGGGGCAGCGACGGAACCACGGGCGTCGAGGTCGCGCAGCTGGCCCTCGATGTAGGCCTTCAGGCGCGAGCGGTAGTCGCGTTCGAAGCCACGGAGCTGCTCAACCTTGCGCTCGAGGACCGAGCGCTGCTGCTCAAGGGCGCCAAGGATCTTGCGGGACTTCTCCTGGGCGTCGTTGACCAGGCTGGAAGCCTCGATCTGCGCCTCAGCGATGATCTTTTCCTTCTGCTGTGCACCGTCGGCAACGTGCTTGTCGTGCATCTGCTGCGCCATGGCCAGCAGGCCTGCAGCGGACTCAGCGGAAGGCGTAACACCGTTGCTGGGTGCAGGTGCCTTGGCAGCCGCAGCGGCCTGCTCGGCTTCCTTCTTCTTGGCAGCTTCAGCAGCCTTGGCCTCGGCTTCCGCCTTGGCCTCGGCTTCCTTGTCCACCTTGACCGGGGCCGGAACCTTCTCGACGACCGGAGCCGCAGCAGTTGCCGCCGGCACGGCCGAGCCAGCTTCGCCGAGCTTCTTGCGAAGTTCGTCGTTCTCCTGGTTCAGGCGGCGCAGTTCAACCACGATCTCGTCGAGGAAGTCATCTACCTCGTCCTGGTCGTAGCCTTCGCGGAACTTGGTCGGCTGAAAGCGCTTGTTGACAACGTCTTCTGGCGTCAAAGCCATCTGGTCACCTCGTTGGTCTAGTTAGTCAGTAGGCCTTCCGGCCGTTCAAAACTACGGTACCTAAATATCATCTGGTTCCTCCAATTCAACACCATCGTGTTGAATTGGAGAATTTGCGGCCTTCGGACCATTCGTAAGGCCCTGGTTCCGCGGTACAGCCATCACCGCTCAGCTATGCCAGGCTGCTGCTCACCGCCATGGCAATGCTTACGGCGATAATCAGGATCAGGAAGCCCAGGTCAAGGGAGATACCGCCCAGTTGCAGTGGCGGTATCAGCCTGCGAAGCCTCCTCAGTGGTGGGTCTGTCACGGAGTAGACAACATGGGCTGTTACCAAAGCCACACCGCGGGGCCGCCATTGACGGGCGAACATCTGAACCCATTCGAAGATCAGCCTGACGATAAGGGCAATGAAAAACAGCAACAACACAATATAGATAAGGCCGAAAACAATGCCCACGAGTTAGCTCAGATCTCCCACTTGTTCCGGAATGCCGATCAGTCCCTACTCTTGCAACGCCGATCGGTCCTTACTATTGCAACACAGATGCCAGGCAGGTTGGCCCGCCTGGCATCCTGGCAACGATCGTTCTTAGCTTTGGTTGAAGAAGCTGGCCTGGGTTTCACTGGCCTTCTTGTCGTCCCCGATGACTTCGACGTAGGACGGCGACAACAGGAAGACCTTGTTCGTCACCCTCTCAATGCTGCCGTGGAGGCCAAAAACCAAACCGGCGGAGAAGTCCACCAGGCGCTTGGCGTCTGCCTCGCCCATATCAGTCACATTCATGATCACGGGAATGCCATCCCGGAAGCTTTCACCAATAATCTTGGCGTCATTGTAGGAACGTGGATGAACTGTGGTGATCTGCCTCAAGCCAGAGGCATCTTCGCGGCTCGACGCCGGACGCTTGATGGGTGTCACGGGTGCGCGGTATTCCTCTTCGGCGTCAACAGTGGGCATTTCACGGACAACTTCCCGGACGGGTGCAGGAGCTCGGCGCTCTTCCCGGTCCTGTGCCTGGGGGCGTTCTTCGTCGTGGTGCGCGACGGCCTGCTCAGATTCGTAGTGTTCATCGCCGTCGGCGAGCCCAAGATAGATCATTGTCTTGCGCAGAGCGCCAGCCATGGTGCACTCCTATCGTTTCTGCAGTAGGCGGGCCGCCATGACTTGACATATTGGAACCCCGGCCCGTTATTCCAATACTTTGACGCTACCCCACGGCCGGACGCGAACCGAGAATATCGGAGCCAATTCTCAGGTGTGTCGCCCCAAACTTGATAGCGGCCTCAAGGTCCTGGCTCATCCCTGCTGATATCCCGGCTGCGTCCGGATAATTAGCCCGGAGTGCTGCGGAAATGACCGCCAGTCTTTCAAACGCCGCTTCGGGATCGGCACCCAACGGCGCCACGGCCATCAAGCCGGCCAGCCTCAGTCCGGGCGCGGAAGCGATCTTCTCCGCAAGGGATTCCACCTCCAAGATCCGGGCGCCGCCACGGTGGGCACCGGCGTCCTCATCCAGGCTGACCTGCACGTAACACTCAAGGTCATCTCGCCCGGTGGCATCTTTTTCACGGGAGATTGCCTTTTCCAGCGCGTCAATCACCTGGGGGCGATCCACGGACTGTACAGAGTAGGCGTATTTGGCCACTGACTTCGCTTTTTTGCTTTGCAACTGTCCAATGAAGTGCCATCGGACGTCCAGGTCTGCGAGCTCGGCGCTCTTGGCTGCAGCCTCCTGGTCCCGGTTCTCGCCTACGTCCCGGACGCCTAATCCGGCAAGCCTCCGGACATCCGCTGCCGGGTGGAACTTGGTCACGACGATCAGCCCCGGCGGATCCTCACGTCCTGCCGCAGCTGTTGCCGCTGAGATCCGTGTGCTGACCACCTCAAGACGCCGGGCGAGTTCCGTGGTGCGGGGATCCGAAGCTGCGTCACCAGGCAAGGCGTCGTTGCTTCCAAGGCTAGTCATGCCTCCACACCAAACCTGCGAATCGGCCGGTACGGGAATTCCGCCGGTATGAAAATAGGGACTCATTTTCCAGGGTGCATTCCCCTGAGTACTCAACGGTGACGCCACCTTCAGCCAGTTGGGAGCGAACACCGGCTGGAAGATCCAAGGCCGGCGTTCCCCACGATGTCCTCGACCACGCAGCAGGTACCACCGCGGCAACATCCTCGCGAAGCTGCTCGGGAACCTCGTAGCACGAGCCACAGATGGAGGGCCCAAGCCAGGCACTGATGTTCCGGGCACCGAGCCTGCGCATCTCTTGGATGGTGGCAGGGACAACGGCGGAGGCTACACCAGGCCTGCCAGCGTGCGCGACTGCGATGACCGGATCGCGATCGCCGGCGTCACCGACGAAGACCACAGGAACACAGTCCGCCACCATGACAGACAAAGGCTGGGCAGCCTGAACACCCCGGGTCATGGAGACCATTGCATCGGCCGTGGGTCCAGGGCCGTACGTCGAAATGACCGCGACCTCGTTGCCGTGAACCTGGTCCATGTACTGAAAGCCACGGCCGCCGAGGCTTGCCGCATCATCCAACCGGGCGCGACGCGCAGTCACATCCGCGGAGTTGTCCCCCACATGGAGGGCCAGGTTCCCGGCGCCTGTGTCCGTGAAGGCAACAGAAACGCCGGGCCGTACTTCATTGCGCCACCAAAACACGGGATATTGACTCTCCGCAGCCCGCTTACTTCAGGAAATCCGGAACGTCGAGGTCATCCGAGCGGCTGCCCGAGAGGTCCGGCTCCACAACGGCCGGAAGGTCGACGTCGAAGCCTGAGTCAGCGGGAAGCGCCGACGGACGCTGCTGGCCCCAGTTGCTCAGGCCTGCGGCGCCGATGCCGGCAGTTGCATGCTGCGGCGCGTTTGCATTCGAAGGAGCTGTGCTCGGAGCCGCAGGACGTTCGGCGGGCACGGGGTTCTGCGCGGGACGCGACTGGTCCATGGACGGAGAGGTTGCCTTGACGTCGTCGAATCCAGCAGCAATGACGGTGACGCGGGCTTCGTCGCCGAGGGCGTCGTCGATGACCGCACCGAAGATGATGTTCGCCTCAGGGTGGGCAACTTCCTGTACCAAGCGGGCTGCCTCGTTGATTTCGAACAGGCCGAGGTCTGAACCACCCTGGATGGACAGCAACACGCCATGTGCGCCATCGATGGAGGCCTCCAGGAGCGGCGAGGCGATGGCGAGTTCTGCAGCCTTGACGGCACGGTCTTCACCGCGGGCGGAACCGATACCCATGAGCGCCGAGCCGGCTCCCTGCATGACGGACTTGACGTCCGCGAAGTCGAGGTTGATCAGGCCCGGAGTGGTGATGAGGTCCGTGATGCCCTGGACGCCGGAAAGAAGTACCTGGTCAGCGGAGCGGAAAGCGTCCAGGACGGAGACGTTGCGATCGCTGATGGACAGGAGGCGGTCGTTGGGGATGACGATCAGGGTGTCGACTTCGTCACGCAAGGCGTCGATGCCGGCTTCAGCGGAGCCCGCACGACGGCGGCCTTCGAAAGTGAAGGGACGGGTAACCACGCCAATGGTCAGCGCACCCAGGGAACGGGCGATGCGCGCGACGACGGGAGCTCCACCGGTACCAGTGCCACCGCCTTCGCCAGCCGTTACGAAGACCATGTCAGCGCCGCGGAGAACTTCTTCGATCTCGTCAGCGTGGTCTTCGGCAGCCTGCTTGCCGACCTCGGGGTTGGCTCCGGCGCCGAGGCCACGGGTGAGCTCACGACCGACGTCGAGCTTGACGTCGGCGTCGCTCATGAGGAGCGCTTGCGCGTCAGTGTTGATGGCGATGAACTCGACGCCCCGGAGGCCGACTTCGATCATGCGATTGACTGCGTTCACGCCACCGCCGCCGATGCCGACGACCTTGATGACGGCCAAGTAATTCTGCGGTGCTGCCACGTTTCGTGCCCCTTGCTTGTGTCCTATAGCGAAACTGATCGAGTCCAACTTGAATTCTTGGACCTTAACCCTCTAGTTGAAGGTTATAGTTATGTCAAGTAACTCTACTGCGACGGTATTTCCTCCGCTTCGCACATGCAATGACCGCTTGCGCGTGTCGCTTGATTGTCGCGAAATAAGGTCACCGAGGCCCGCAGGTTACGCGCTCAATGCTCTTTATTTGGTGAATGGATGCCGGGGCACACTGACGTCGTAGACGTTCACGGGAACTTTGGGATCCGGCGGCATCTTCAGCAGGGCCTCAAGCGCCTTCGCCTTCAGTTCCTTGTCCTCGGCATTGCCCCACACTACCGTCTTTCCATCCACGAGTTTTAGCTCAACGGCATCGACCGACGCGGCGGAGGCGGTGGACATCCGGGCAAGCACATCGGCCGGCAAGGTGTTCAGGACCGCCGCAATCGCTTTGAACAACCCAGTGTTGGTGGCACCTGCGCCGGGGTCGATCAAGGGCAACGCCACGGATGACTGGTCCTGCGTGGCTCCCAGCTGTACGCCGTCGACGTCCACCATCGTGAACGAGTCACCTTGTTTCAACAGCGCCACGGGCACGCGCTCGTTGACGTGGACCAGCAATTCCGACGGCGGCCTGGCCTCCACCGTTGCCGAACGGACCTGGACCAAGGGCTGCAGGAGCTCATTGATTTCCTGCTCGTTCACCTGCGGCAATGGCTTGCCCTGCATCCCTGACAAGGCCTTCTGCACAGCGTCGGGCGTCAGCAGCTTGGTGCCGTCCACAGTGATGGTCCGGACCGCGAGTACAGGCGAATAGATTGCGCCCGCTATGAGCGCCGCCACGAAGGCGGCCACAATGGAGAACGTCCACACGGCCAGCCTGCGTTTCCGGCGCCCCTTCGGCTCCGGAAAAACAATGACATTGTCCGCGGTGTCCGGTTTATTCGCGCCCTGCGGTGCAGATGGCTCAAGGGTGCGCTGGGCGCTGATGACGCTTTGCGGGGAGCTCCCGGCAGGACGGCTCTTTTTCTCCCGGTTGGATTCCAGCCCGGGCTTGAAGGTCGGCTTGCGGGTGCTAGCCACCCAACGCCTCCACAATCACCGGACCGTAAGCGGTAACATCTCCGGCTCCCACGGTCAGGACTATGTCCCCCTCGCCGGCTGCGGCCACAATAGCTTCCACGGCTTCGTTACTGGAGACCAGCCGCCCCTGCGACAACCGGTCGGCGATCAACGAACTGGTGACCCCAGGGATGGGGTCTTCACGTGCAGGATAGATGTCCAGGACCAGCGCCGTGTCCGCGGTGTCCAGGGCCGCTGCAAACTCCGCGGCGAACTCCCGGGTACGGGAAAACAAGTGCGGTTGAAAGAGAACGTGGACCTTGTGGCCGCCAGCCACCGAGCGTGCGGCGGACAAGGCGGCACGGACCTCGGTTGGGTGGTGGGCGTAGTCGTCGTACACGCGCACTCCCCTCCCCTGGCCTTTGAGTTCAAAGCGCCGGGACGCACCGGTAAAGTGCCCCAGTGCTTCGGCCGCCCTTTCGGGCGCTACGCCAAGTTCCAGCGCGACGGCGAATGCGGCGGCCGCGTTCAAGGCGTTGTGCCGTCCGGGAACCTGCAGGTTCAGCGTGTGACGGGCGCCGTCCACCGCAACGGAGACATCACCCGGCCCCCCATCCTGGAGGAGGATATCGGCGTCGTGACCTGTTCCGTACGTAAGAACGCGCGTGGTTCCCTTGGCAGCTGTCCGGTCTGCAAGGGCGCGGGCGCCGGCGTCGTCCGCACATGCCAGGAGGACTCCGTGCGGCGGCAGGAGTGCTACGAAGTTGTCGAAGGAGGCAAAAACAGCTTCCGCGGTTCCATAGTGGTCCAGGTGGTCGGCTTCCACGTTGGTAACGACGGCGATGAGCGGACGGTAATTGAGGAACGAGCCATCGGATTCGTCCGCTTCCGCGACGAAAATATCCGAGGATCCGTGGGCCGCGTTGACCCCCAGCGCCGGGACGTTCGCGCCAATGGCGAACGACGGATCCAACCCTGCTTCCTTGAGCAGGACGGCGACCATGGACGTGGTGGTCGACTTGCCGTGGGTGCCGGCGATAGTGACAACCCTGTGGCCGTCCATTGTTGCAGCCAATGCCTCGGATCGATGCAGCACGGGCAAACCGGCCTCGCGTGCCGCGGACAACTCAGGATTGTCCGAACGGATTGCGGAACCGGCCACCACGGTCTGGGCATCGCCCAGGTTGCCGGAATCGTATCCGACGGCGATGCGGGCACCCGCGGCAGAAAGATCGTGCATGACCGGCAGGTCCTTGGCGTCCGTACCACTTACAGGAACGCCACGAGCCACCATGATCCGGGCGATGGCAGACATTCCCACCCCACCGATGCCAATGAAATGTACGCGTCCGAGGGACTCTAGAGGTGCATTTGCGTGGGTCATGCGGATACCGCTTCCAAGACAAGATCAGCCATGCGCTGATCAGCGTTTCTGATGCCGAGCGCCTCGGATCTGCGGGCCATGTCGTCCAGCCTGCCGCGATCCAAAACGAGTGGAATAAGTTCGTCTTTGAGCCATTCCGGGGTGAATTCTTTGTCGTCGACCGTCAAGGCGCCACCAGCTTCCACCAGGGCGGCTGCGTTGAGCGCTTGTTCCCCGTTGCCGATGGGCAAGGGCACGAACACAGCAGGAACCCCTACGGCTGCTACTTCGCTGACGGTTGCGGCGCCGGCACGCGCCAGCAGGATGTCTGCGGCAGCATAGACATTCTCCATCCCGTGTACGTACTCCACCTGCCTGTAGCCATCAGCGGCGAGGAGGCCGCCGTCGTTATCCAGGACGGCCTTGCCTGTACCGGTGATGTGCAGTGTCTGGATCCCGGCAGCAGCCAAGGCGGGCAAAGCGGAAACGACTGCCCGGTTGATACTCAGTGCACCCGAAGACCCGCCGGTCACGATCAAGGCAGGACGGTCCGGATTAAAGCCCAGCGAAGCCTTGGCAGCCGGGCCGCTGGAGGCTCGATCGAGTCCAGAGATCGCACGTCGCATCGGCATTCCAACGTGGCGGGCACCCCGGAGCCGCGTGCCGGCAAACGCTACGGCGACGTGGCGGCTGAAGCGTGCGCCTACGCGGTTCGCAAGCCCCGCTTTCATGTTGGCCTCATGGATCACGATAGGCGTACCGCGCCTGCGCGCCGCAAGGTACATGGGCGTGCACACGTAGCCTCCCACCCCCACAAGGACATCTGCTTGTGCGTCGTCCAGGATTCGACCCGCTTGCTTGATGGCTCCCGCAAGGCGCCCGGGAAGCCTCAGCAAGTCAAGGCCCGGTTTCCGTGGGAACGGGACGCGGTCGATAGTGGCGAGCTCGTACCCGGCGGCCGGGACAAGCCTGGTTTCCAGGCCCGACGGCGTGCCGACAGCCAGGATGGCAGCTTCCGGACGCTTTTCCTTGATTGCGTCCGCGATGGCCAGCAACGGACTGACGTGGCCGGCCGTACCGCCGCCTGCAAGCACGACGGACAACGGCTTGGACACGTGGGGGGAATCTGAAGTCATGAAGTGCTATTTACGCTTTCGTGCGGTCTTGGACAAACGACGCGGCAGGAGCCGGGGACGCTGTTGTGGTGGCAACTGTCCGCGGGCCAAGGACAACACTACGCCCACGCCGCACAGCGACATCACCAAGGCCGAGCCGCCTGCTGAAATGAAAGGCAGTGGGACGCCAATCACGGGAAGCAGTTGGGTCACCACGGCCATGTTCATGCTTGCCTGTCCCAGAAGCCACACCATAATGCCACCGGCGAGCGTGCGCTGGAACGGATCGGTCTGCCGGACCACTACGCGGAAAATGGCGATGCCAAGGATGGCGAACAACACGAGGACCACAAGAGTCCCCACCAGTCCAAGTTCCTCGCCGATGATGGCAAAGATGAAGTCGTTATGGGCCTCAGGAAGCCAGTTGTATTTTTGCCGGCTTTGCCCCAGTCCGAGTCCGGTCCAACTGCCCTGCGCCAATCCGTACATGCCATTGGTGGACTGGTACGTGAAGTCGGAGTCTGCGGTGCAGGAATCCCCTGCCATGCCCAGCCAAGCCGTCACCCGGCAGATCCGGTTGGGACTGATGATTGTCATGGCCGCAGCGCCGACGGCTCCTGCGACGCCGGCAATTGCCAGCATCTTGGTAGGAACCCCGGCAAAGTACAACCCTGCAGCCACAATGGCCATGACAACGATCGCGGTACCCAGGTCATTGCCAACCAGGATCAGCCCAAGGACCAGGCCAGCGCCGGGGACCACGGGGATGATGACGTGCATCCAGCGATGCAGGTACTTCTCCTTGCGCGCCAGGACCGCCGCGATCCAAACACAAAGAACCAACTTGGAAATTTCCGAGGGCTGGATGCTGATGCCGCCGATGTCGATCCAGTTCTGGTTGCCCAGGGTGCTGCGACCGAAAACCTGGACAAGTATCAGCAGGACCACAACGGCGCCGAGTCCCCACCAGGACAATCTCTTCATCCAGCTGACGTTTGTCCGGGAGATCAGGTACATCGCCACGAGTCCGACCACACCAAACATCGCCTGCTTCAGGGCGTCGGCATACGGCGACTTGCCTTCCGAGATCGCTTCGACGCTGGAAGCGGAAAGCACCATCATCACACCGATGGCCGTGAGGGCCAGGGCGCATCCAAGAATGAGGTAGTACGTGGAGCTGTTGGGGGCTTTGCTCTTGCCCTCCAGGCCTTCCCAGAAGGAGCGAAGGTGTCCCCGGAGCCGGGCGGGCTGTTTGGGGGCAGCCTGCGGAGCCTTGGCTTCGACGTCCCCGGAAACCTTGCCGCGGCCGCGGGTGGGCGTGCTGACCATTGCTACTCCTCGGTGGTCTGTGCCTGCCCTTCCACGAGCTCGCGTACTGCCTGGACGAAAGCGTCGCCACGGTGAGCGTAGGAAGAGAACTGATCCATGGATGCAGCCGCTGGGGCCATGAGCACGGTGTCACCTGGCTCAGCCACGCCGGCTGCTGCCTCCACAGCCTGGGCCATGATGGTCTCACCGAAAATCGGCGAGGAGGCGTTACCGTCCGCGGTCTGCACACTTTCAGTGTCGCCCTTGGGCTGCGCTATCACCGGGACATCCGGTGCGTGTCGCTGGAGGGACGCTTCCAGGGCCTCCGTATCAGTGCCGATGAGCACCACGGACTTCAAGCGGGCCGCGTGCTCCTTGACGAGGTCGTCATAGTTCACGCCCTTGGAGAGCCCGCCGGCAATCCATACCACGTTGTGGAAAGCGGAAAGAGCGGCCGAGGCAGCGTGGGGGTTGGTGGCCTTTGAATCATTAATCCATAGGACGTCGTTGTGTTTGGCCACGAGCTGGATACGATGCGCGCCTGGCAGATAGTTGACCAAGCCCTGCCTCACGGCGACAGGCTCAACCCCATAAGCTCGCACGAGGGCTGCGGCGGCCAAGGCGTTGGCCACCATGTGGCGGGGTGCCACTGGCCCAAGATCGGAGATGGAGGCGAGTTCGGCGGCTGAGTCCTTACGCTCTTCGATAAAAGCGCGGTCAACCAGCAACCCGTCCACGACTCCCAACATGCTGATGCCAGGCGTGTTCGTGGTGAATCCGATCGCGCGGCAACCTTCCACGACGTCGGCGTTCTCCACCATGCGTTCGGTTTCGATTTGGTCGGCGTTGTAGATAGCTGCTTTTTGGGTGTTCTCGTAGACCTTGGCCTTGTCCGCAAGGTACGAGGTATAAGAGCCATGCCAGTCCACGTGGTCTTCTGCGACGTTAAGGCACACGCTGGCTACCGGAGACAACGATTGGCTCCAATGCAGCTGGAAGCTGGAGAGTTCCACCGCAAAAGCGTCGTACTCCACTGGATCCCTGAGCGCGTCAAGGATGGGCGTGCCTACGTTGCCCACCGCGATGGCTTTGAGTCCGGCTGCCTGCAGCATGGATTCGGTCATGCCCACCGTGGTGGTCTTGCCGTTGGTCCCGGTGATGGTGAGCCAGTCAGCAGTCTTCCGGCCGGCACGTTCGCGGACGCGCCATGCCAATTCGACGTCTCCCCACACGGGAATGTGCTTGCGCTTGGCAGCGGCCAGCAGGGCCTGGTCGGGACGCCATCCCGGCGAAGTCACAACGAGTTCCGGCTTGTTTCCGTCGATGAGCGGCAGAACCTTGACTGCTTCTTCGCCGAGCAGGACATCCACCGCGCCCACGATTTTCAAGGTGTCCGCTTGTGCCTTGGCTTTGGCCGTGGTGGCGGCATCCACCACAACAACCTTTGCGCCAAGTTCGATGAGCGTATCTGCGGCAGCAAAACCGGATACGCCAATCCCCGTCACCACCACGCGCAACCCGCTCCAGTCGGCGTCCCAGCTGGTGAGATCCTTGAGCCGGTCGTTGGCCGACGGCGCGCTCTCCTGGTTTGCGTTCACAGCAGTACCACCCATTCAGCGTAGAAGATTCCAAGACCTGCAGCCACGAAGAGCCCCGCCAGGATCCAGAAGCGGACAACAACCGTGACCTCCGCCCATCCCTTCAGTTCGAAGTGATGTTGGAGCGGGGCCATCTTGAAGACGCGTTTGCCACCTGACAGCTTGAAGAAACCCACCTGGATGATGACAGAAAGGGTGATCAGGACGAACAGCCCGCCGATGAAAGCCAGCAAAAGTTCCGTGCGTGACAAGATCGCGAAGGCGGCAACAGCGCCACCGATTGCCAGGGAGCCGGTGTCCCCCATGAAGATCTTGGCCGGTGAGGTATTCCACCACAGGAAACCCACCAAGGCCGCGCTCAGTATTGCCGCCAGGAGCGCCAGGTCCATGGGGTCCCGCACTTGGTAACACCCACTGCCAGCCTCACGGGGCGAACCGCAGGCCTGGTTGTTTTGCCAGATTCCCATGATCGTGTAGGCGCCGAACACCATGATCGATGCTCCCGACGCAAGGCCGTCCAGGCCGTCGGTCAGGTTCACGCCGTTGGTAGCTGCGGTGATGATGAGGTTGGACCAAACAACGAAAAGGATGGCCCCCAGGACGGTACCGCCGAAGGCAAGGTCCAGCCAGGGAATGTCGCGGACAAGGGAAATCTGTGTGGAAGCCGGACGGAGTCCGTCCTCGTTGGGAAACTGCAGCACAAGAACGGCAAAGATAATGCCAACTGCGGCCTGCAGGATCAGCTTGGCGCGGGCATTCAGCCCCAGGCTGCGCTTGTTGGAAATCTTGATGTAGTCATCCAGGAAGCCAACAAAGCCCATTCCGACCATGAGGAACAGCAAAAGCAGGCCGGAGGCGGACGGGCCGGGAGAGCGCGGGTTCATCATCCACATGATCAAGTGAGTCACGAAGTAGCTGATCAGCACCGCGGCAACAACCACCGTTCCGCCCATGGTGGGCGTGCCGCGCTTGGTGTGGTGCGAGGTGGGTCCGTCGTCGCGGATGAACTGTCCATAACTCTTGGTCACCAGGAACCTGATAAACAGCGGCGTCCCTATCAGGGCCACCAGAAGAGCGACGCCGGCGCCGATCAAAAGTGCAATCACAGCAGCTCGTTCCCTTCGCTTGCGGCATCTTCAACCGCGCTTTCCCCGGTGGGCTCGGCCCGTGGGGGTAATGCTATCCGATCACCCAAATGCCTCAGCCCCACGCCGTTGGAGGACTTGAACAACACCAGGTCTCCGGGTTGCAGCTCTCGTTGCAGGAGTTCGTAAGCTTCTTCGGCTGTTTCCGTGAACGAACATTCGTCCCCCCACGAACCTTCCTGGATGGCCGAAATATATAGGGCCCGGGCTTCGCGCCCCACCACCACCAGCCTGGAAATGTTCAAGCGAACCACTTGCGTGCCCACGGCAGTATGTTCCCGGATGGAATCCTCTCCGAGCTCGAGCATGGCGCCAAGGACAGCCCATGTCCGCCTGCCCTGGCCAAGATCAGCGAGGGTGCGCAGTGCAGCCCGCATCGACTCGGGATTGGCGTTGTACGCATCGTTGATGATTGTGACACCGTCAGGGCGTTCGGTTCGTTCCATGCGCCACCTGCTGGCAGCAGACTGTGAACTAAGCGAGGAAGCAATGTCTGCCGCCGGGATGCCCGCGGCAAACGCTGCAGCAGCCGCCGCCAACAGGTTCGTCACGTGATGGCCGCCGATCAGGCGGCTTCGGACGTGAACGGAAGGGCCGCCGTCGGGCAGTACAAGTTCAAATTCGGGGTGGCCCTCGGCGTTGACCACAACGTTGCGGGCCTCGACGTCCTCGTTGGTCGCCGGGGAGGCACTAAAGCCCAGGACCCTGGCCGTGGTCCTGGTCTTCATGGCGGCAACGCGGCCATCGTCCAAGTTCAGGACTGCCGTGCCGTGCTCACTGAGCGCTTCAACGAGTTCGCCCTTGGCCGTGGCGATGTTCCCGACACCACCAAATTCGCCTGCGTGGGCCGTGCCGACCACCAGCACCACACCAACATCGGGCTGCACCATCTCAGCGAGATACTTGATGTGGCCGATGCCAGTGGCGCCCATCTCGATGACGAGGAACCTGGTCTCCGTATCGGCAGCAAAGACCGTCAGGGGCACGCCGACCTCACCGTTGTATGAACCCTGCGGCGCAACCGTGGGCCCCGCCTGGGACAACACACCGGCAAGGAGGTCCTTGGTGGTGGTCTTGCCGGCAGAACCAGTTATGCCGATCACCGTGAATTCCTCGCCGCGCTGCTCCCGGGCAGAGCGGATGCGGCGGACGGCTTCGGCAGCTAGGGCCCCCATAGCGAGGACGGCGTCGTCAACGACGACGGCGGGATACGGCTTGCCATCGACGTCGGTGACAGCGCGTTCTGCCAGGACCAGGACGGCACCCCGCTCGAAGGCAGCGTCAACGAAGTCATGGCCATGTGCGTGCTCGCCGGGCTTCGCCACGTAGAGCGAACCAGGTGTGGCTTCCCGGGAATCAGTAACGACGGACGTGGGCACGATGTCCCCGTCTCCGGTTAGGCGGCCGTGGGTGATGTGGGCGATATCCGCCGCAGTAAGTGCAATCATCTCGGTTTAGGACTCTATCCGCTGGTCCGTTGAAACGCTGAATCCCCTGGATGTCAAGGCGGCTCGCAATTCCACTCTGTCGTCCAGGGCCAGGTTGACGCCCTTCACCTCTTGCCATACCTCGTGGCCTCGACCTGCGATGAGGATAGTGTCCTTTGCTGTGGCCAAGTCGACTGCGAGTCGGATAGCGGCATCCCGCGGCGAGGATTCGATGATTTCACAGTTCAGGTTCCCGGCCTCACGGGCTGCGTGGGCACCACCAAGGACCTCTGACCGGATAGCCGCTGCATCCTCATCATGGGGGTCGTCGTCACTGACAATGACGATGTCTGCCAAGCGAGCGGCGATGGCCCCCATCGTCGGACGCTTGCTTTGATCCCGTTGCCCGGTAGCCCCGAACACCACGATCACCCGCGAGCCTTCTTCACGCGACCGGACAGCCTGGAGTGCGCGGGCCAGTGCATCAGGATTGTGGGCAAAGTCAACCACGGCGGCCGGCGCAGTGGAGATCAGTTGCATGCGTCCAGGAACGGCAACGGTAAAGGGGTCATGGGCATCGAGTGCGGCCTGGAGTGCCTCTACGTCTGTGCCCGATGCCAGGACCATAATGGTAGCCAGGGCGGCGTTCGCAACGTTGAAGTCACCCGGCAGGCCGGTGTGTACGCGCAGGATACGGCCGTCTGCATGCCGCAGTTCAAAATCGGTGCCGAGTCCACGGGCGGTGGTTGAGGCGACGGACCAGTCCGCCGGGACGCCTTGCGTTGCAGCCAGGGTGGTGACCGGGATGTCCGCTGTTCGCGCCAGCTCGCGGCCCCACTCGTCATCGACCATCACCACAGCCTTGCGTGCCCGTCCGGCGGTGAACAGCTCCGCCTTGGTACGGAAGTACTCGTCCATGCTGCCGTGCAGGTCCAGATGGTCCTGGGTCAGGTTCGTGAACCCGGCGACGTCGAACATCACAGCGTCCACCCGGTGATAGGCAACGGCATGGGAGGACACTTCCATGGAGGCCGCCTCCAGCCCGCGTTCCCGCATCTTGGCCAGCAGTGCATGGACGTCGGTGGACTCCGGCGTGGTCAACAGGCTCGGAATAGGATCTCCGCCGGCCAGGATCTCGATCGTTCCGATGAGCCCCGGCGTTTTGCCCAGGGCACGGAGCAAGGAGTTGATGAAGTATGTCGTGGTCGTTTTGCCGTTGGTCCCGGTCACGCCAAACAGCGTCGGGAACCCGCCGTCGTCCGGTTGGCTGCGGTAGATCAGGGCCGCCAAGCGCCCGACGACGGTCCGCGGCTCTTCGACGATAAGAACCGGTACGGGCTGCTCGCCTGCCAGCGCAAGCTGCCGCGCCCCGGCGTCGTCCGTGACAACGGCGACTGCGCCGGCGTCGACCGCCTGCGGGACGAAGTCAGCACCATGGCGCGAGGCCCCAGGCAAGGCCATGTAAAGATCACCCGGTTCAACGGCCCGGGAGTTCAGCGAGATACCCGTCACTCCCCTGCTGTCGCCGTCCTCCGGGACGGCGACACCCAACGCTTCTGCAAGGGTGGACAAAGGCACGGCAGCCACAGATGCCGGGCGGAAGCCGGATGTGCTTGCCTCCGGCGTCGCGGCGTGGGAAGCGGCCTCATTGTGCTCTGACACGTGGTTCTCCGTTGATGCTCGGTGGAACGACCGGCTTGGGGCCAGCGGCGCCCAGTCGGTAGTGATGGATCAAATTCTTTGGCCGAAACAGACGCCCAAGAAGCTTACTTGACGAACTGCGGCAGGCGCGCGGGGGTGCCGGTGGATGGCGCCACGTTGTAGGTCCTGAGGACCTGGGACATGACGGAACGGAACACCGGCCCATTGGTGATGCCGTAGATATTTCCCCTCGGACGCTGCAGGACGACTTCCACAATGAACCGGGGGTCATCCATGGGCGCCATGCCCACCATCGAGGCCGTGTAGCCGTCGAAGCCTGCAAGGCCATCCTCGCGGGGCGCCTGTGAGGTTCCTGTCTTGGCGCCCACCCTGTAGCCATCAATGGCTGCGTCCTTGATCTGCCCCTCGGTCACTGCGCTTTCCAGGATGTCCCGCATTTGTTGGGCAGTTTCCTTGGACACCACCTGCCGGGACTCTTTGGCGGGAACCTTCTGCTCTTCACCCTCCGGGGTGATGTAGCTATCGATGAGCCTCGGCTGCAACATCACACCGTCGTTGGCGATCGACTGGAAGGCCCGCACGGTCTGCAGCGTGGACTGCGAAACGCCCTGACCGAACAGCACCGTGTATTGCTGGCGTTCATCCCACTGATCGGGCTTGGCGAGGATACCCGTGGCCTCCGCGGGAAGGCCAATATCCGTTTGTTCGCCGACGCCAAATTTCTTCAACCATTCGTAGCGCTGCTCTTTGGTCAGCCTGCTCCCGGCCATGACGGTACCGGTGTTCATGGACCAGCCCAGGATTCCGGCCAGCGTGCGTTCTTCGGTGCCGTGCTCGAACGCATCGGTGAACGTCTGGCCATCAATGGTGTAGGACGGTGGGATGGTGAAATGGTCCAGCGGGAAGGACTTACCTTCCTCGATCACCGCAGAGGCAGTAATCATCTTCTCGACCGACCCGGGCTCGTAGGCGGCCGTCACAGAACGCACACCCCTGTCCTTGGCATCAACTTTTCCGGGGTCGTTGGGGTCCGGAGCGTTCGTGTCCGCCAAGGCAATGAGGTTGCCCGTCTTGGTGTCGATCACAATGATCGAACCCCACTCGGCGTTCATCTTGTTGACCTGGCTTTGGATAGCCTGCTGTGCGAAGTACTGGATGTCCGTGTTGAGGGTCAGCTTGACGTCGCTTCCATCCACTGCCGGCGTGAGCTCATCGGTAGCCACCGGGATTCTGAGGCCATCGGCACCGATCTCGAAAACGCGCTTGCCCTCGGTACCCCGGAGAACTTCGTCCTGGGTTTGCTCGATGCCCGCCTGGCCCGTGGTGCCGTCCTGGAGGAATCCCACCACCCCGCCGGCCACACTGCCGTTCGGGTAGACACGCTTACTGACGCCTTCGGCAGCTACACCGGGAATATGCAGCTTGGAGATTCGGTCTTCAAGCTCGGGTTTCACATCCTTGGCCACCGTGAAGTACTTCTTGTCACCGGTCACCGACTCCCTGACCTTGGCAGCGTCGGCACCAAGGAGCGATGCCAACTCGGAGATCCCTTGGTCGCGCGAGACCGTCTCTACTTCTTCAGTCTTCTCGTTGTACCGCTTGAATTCAGCAGTGGCAGTGTTCAGGACCTGATCCACAACGATGTTGTAGCGGATGACGCTGCTGGCCAGGACGGTACCGTTGGCGTCCAGGATCCTGCCGCGTTCGGCTGGCAGTACCTGTGGCGTGAGGCGGTTGGCAAGGGCGGCTTCCGCCATGCCACCGACATCAAGGCCTTGGACCATGAAGAGTTTCCCGCCCACCACCAACAGCAGTGTCAGCATGATGCCAAGACCAACCCGGAGCCGCTTCCTTGCCGCCGGCACCTTCGTCTTTTTTGATTTGCCGGGGTTTTGCGCCACGTTGATTCCTTGCTGCTGGCCTTGCTTCGGTGATCTTGCGGGCTAGTGCCCTGGTGCCTTCTGCTGGGGAGCGGGAACGGATCCCCCGTGAAGCTCCGCGGGCGCGGCTGCCGGGGTTGCCGGCTTGGCAGCAGGCGCAGCCGATGTGGCCGCGGGCGCTGCAGGTGTTGCCGGCTTGAGGTTCTCCAATGGATCCCTGGTAGTCACCGAGGGAACCACATCAAGCTGGCCAGCAACGGCCGGAGGGGCGATCACGGCCGCGGGGTTGTCTCCCTTGACAGCCGGGGTTGCCTTTCCGGTGACCGCCATGGTGTTCAGATCAATCTGGCCCTTGACGGTGGACTGTACCATTCCCAATTCTGCAGCCTTTGCAGCCAGATTCTGGGGAGCCTCGAAGTTCTGCTTCTTCTGTGTCAGGTCCTGGTTTTCCTTGTTCAGCGTGGCTGCTTCAGATTTGAGCTGCACCAACCGGTACTGGGCTGTGGATACGGAAATGTTCAGCACGAGCACCGTCAGCAGTGCAGCCGCCATGACCACGAAGCAAAGGACAACAAACGGAGTACGCCGCTTCCCTGGGGCGCTGCGCACAAGCGAGAGCGGCGTACGCACCCTGCGACCGGCGTCAGGCTTACCGGCCGGAGCCGGGAGTGCCCGGGCGGTGTTGCCCACCACGGAGGGCAGTGTCTTCGCTGCGGCGGTGCTCATGCGACTCTCCTTGGCTTGATGCGCTCCACGGCCCTGAGTCGGGCAGACGCCGCGCGCGGGTTCTCGGCAATTTCTGCGGCCGTGGGCACTTCCGTGCCCTTGGTCAGCGTTTTCAGTTCGGGTTTGTGTTCTTCGAGTTCAACGGGGAATCCGAGCGGAGCAGAGGACTTGGATCCGGCCTGGAAAACGGCCTTTACGATCTTGTCCTCCAGCGAGTGATAGGACATGACGACGATCCGCCCGCCCATTGCGGTCGCAGCGACGGCGGCCGGAACGGCCCGTTCCAGGACATCGAGCTCTTCGTTGACCTCGATACGCAGCGCCTGGAAGGTCCGCTTTGCCGGGTGGCCACCACTCTTGGCGGCAGCAGCAGGTACTACACCACGGATTTGCTCAACGAGTTCTCCGGTGGTGGCGAAGGGCTTCTCCGCGCGGGCGTTCACAATGCGATTGGCAATCCTGCCGGCAAACTTTTCCTCACCCCATTTGCGGATGATGCGAACCAGGTCTTCTTCGCTGTAGTTATTGACGACGTCCGCCGCTGTCTGTCCGCGGCTGGTATCCATCCGCATGTCCAGTGGCGCGTCATAGGAATAGGCGAAGCCGCGTTCACGCTCATCCAACTGCAGGGACGAGACACCCAGGTCCATGAGGATGCCGTGGACTTCCGGGATGCCGAGATCGGCAAGGACGTCCTCGATTTCGTCATAGACCGCATGAACCAGATCCGTGCGGTCGGAGAACGGTTCCAGCCGCGCGCCGGCCAAGGCCAACGCTTCCTCATCGCGGTCGATCCCCACGAGGTGCAAGTCCGGGAAGCGCTGCAGCATGGCCTCGGAGTGGCCGCCCATGCCCAGGGTGGCATCGATAGCGATTGGAGTCTCACCTCTGGACCGCGCCGCTTCGAAGCCGGGGGCGAGCAAGTTGATGCAGCGGTCCTTCAGGACGGGCACGTGGCGCTCAGATGTGGGCTTTGCCGCGTCCTGCTCTTCCACGTTGCCTCCTCTTTCCTCAATCGCTTGCATTCAGTTCCTTGGATCGGATCCCCATCCGCGCCTATCGTTCCGCCGGCCTGGCTCAGGGGAAGTTGAGCCAGGAAGACAGTTCGATGGGCGGCTGGAGATCCCATCCAAGAACCAGGGCCAGGGCCCCATCCGACCCGGCTAGATGAACCCAGGCAGATTGTCGTCGTCGGTTTCCGAGAAGGCTGCTTCCTTCTCGGCGAGGTATTCATTCCAAGCCTCGGCGTCCCAGATCTCCGCACGGGTGCCGGCACCAATAACTGCCAATTCCCGGCCAAGCCCTGCATAGGCCCGGAGCGCCGGTGGAATCGTCACGCGCCCCTGCTTGTCAGGTACCTCGTCAGAGGCTCCAGACAGAAAAACCCGAATGTAATCACGAGCCTGCTTGGAGGACAGTGGTGCCTCCCGCATCGATTCGTGAATGCGCTCGAATTCCTTCTGGCTGAAGACGTAAATGCAGCGTTCCTGACCCCTTGTGAGAACCAGGCCCTCGGCAAGCTCCTCGCGGAACTTCGCGGGAAGTATGATCCGGCCTTTTTCATCAAGGCGTGGGGAATGGGTGCCAAGAAACACCGGCCCACCGCCCCTCAGTCAAGGTGCCCGTTCATACCCAACACTGCCAATACCCTCTTATGCGCTCCACTTTACTCCACAAAGCCCCACAGTCAACGCACGTTCGGGCGTTTCTCCACCACTTTGAGTTTCGACAGCCGCGTAATCGCGCGGATCCAAGCGCGTGGGGGGAAGTGGAGGACTAAGGGAAGGCCTGGAGTGGCTCCGTGCGCCTGGGTGGAATCAGCGCCAAGGCTGGTCGCGCTGCGGATCCATAGCGGGCTGCCAAGCCTCCGGGGGGTGGAAAGTGGAGGACAGCGTTGTTAAACGCAAAAAGACCCGCCAACGGGTCTTTTTTGTGTCCCCTGCAAGTCAGGGGCGTGCACCATTTACTGGCACAGGTAATTAAGGAAACGTCGCTTCGAAAGGATCCAGTTCCGGGTTAATGCAGGTAGCCACGCTCAATTGTCGTCGCGGCGACGCTCGTCCCAGCGCTCCTCAAGGTTGCTCATGAACGAACTCTTGGACTTTGGTTTTCCGGTTTTACCCTTCCGGGCCTTGCCGAACGCCGCACCCCGAAGAGTCGCGAAGTAGACACCCGCGCCCATCACGACGAAGCCGAGGACACCAACGAAAATCTGTTGGAGTGACACGCCGACAAGCAGCAAGAGAATGCCGGCGATGGCACCGAGTACACCAATTATCACGTGCCGGGTTGACCAGCTGCGGATGGGATCCGAACCCATGGTGTTGGCAAACTTCGGATCGTCCTCATGAAGCTGCTTCTCAAGTTGCTCAAGCAGCTTCTGTTCATGCTCCGAGAGGGGCATCGCGACCTCCTTTAGTCAGCCAGCGTCTGGACGAATCGCGGCCTGTGCGTCTGCTTCCAAAACGAACGGGCCAAGAAAAGCGTTCCCAAAAAATTTCCGCTTTGTTAGCGGACATCCCGGGACCGACTGCTCAGGAAACAGCTGTCCAGACGATCTAAATATCTGTACTAATTAGGATAGTTTGTCGGACGCTGTTCTGAAAGACGCGTGGAAGGCACCTGCCCGGCATCGCAGGGCTGGCTCATTGAGCGTCAGGAGCCTTGCCCGGTTCCAGGAGCTTGCCCGGTTCCAGGAGCCTTGCCGGGAGCAGCGTTTTGGAGCCGAAGCGTTCCGCAACGCGGTCAAGGGCCTGTTCCGCGGCCCGCCAGTTGTCATCCCGCCGGTCAAGGCTGAGCTGCATGGACGCTTGGTCCGCAGGTTCCAACTGCTCCGCGCGGACACCTACAAGACGGACGCTCATGGAGCGGGTTCCCAGGGACTCAAGTAGTTGCACGGCCACTTGGTAAATCAGCTGGGCGCTGTCAACGGGAGTGTGCACCGTCCTACTGCGGGTCACAGTGGAAAAGTCGGCGAATCGGATTTTCAATGCCACGGTCCGGGCCAGCATCCCCGAACTGCGCAGCCGTGCCGCCGTGCGATGGGACAACCTCAGGAGCTCCCTGTTCAGCAAGGCGTCGTCTGCGGAGTCTGTGGTGAAGGTCTCCTCCGCCCCGATGCTCTTTTCCAGCCTGGTGGGAGTGACTGGCCTGGGATCCATCCCCATGGACAGTTGGTGCACATGCTCTCCGCTGGCGCCAAGGACCTTTTTCAGCGATGCCACAGGCGTAGCCGCCACGTCAGCCACTGTCCGAATGCCCAGGCGAGCCAGTACCTCGGCCGTCTTGCCGCCGACGCCCCAGAGGGCATTGACCGGCAGGCTGTGGAGGTAAGGAATGGTGTCCTCGGCGTCGATCTGGAGAATGCCGTCCGGCTTGCAACGGGTGGACGCGATCTTCGCCACAAACTTGGTCCCGGCAATCCCCACGGAAGCGGTGATACCAAGTTCAGTCCGAACCCGACGGCGGATGAGGTGGCCGATGTCCAAGGGCGATCCGAGCCGCCGGATTGCACCGCCGACGTCCAGGAAGGCCTCGTCAACGCTCAGGGGCTCCACAAGATCCGTGATGGACGCGAAGATCTCCATGAGCTGCGCGGAGACCTCATAGTAGAGCTTGTGGCGGGGGTGGATGATGACAGCGCCCGGGCACATGCGCATGGCAATAGCCATGGGCATCGCCGACTTCACACCTGTGGCCCTGGCTTCGTAGGATGCCGACAACACTACGGAACGTTCAGCAGGAAAGCCGACGATCACTTGCTTGCCACGCAGTTCAGGCCTGCTACGCAATTCCACGGAAACGAAAAACGCGTCCATGTCCACATGCAGGATGCTGGTTCGCCGCTGTTCCCGCAGGGCATCTTGAGCGCTGCGGGCTGGCTCGCGACCCGCGCTTTGGGCGCTACCGAATGCTTCCTGCCTCACAACGGCAATACTATGCCCGGCCACTGACTAAACTGGAGGCACAGTCCCCCGTCAGCCCAAGGAAGGATACCCCTGTGAAGCTCTTTGGAACTCCTCAATCGCGAGGGTTTGCCCTGCTCGCAGCGAGTGTCGCCCTGGCGGTCTCCGCCTGTACTCCGTCCCCCAGCAGCCCGGCGGCCACATCCGGATCGGGGAACCCCTCTGATTCCGCCACGGCAGCGCCCTCTTCCCCAGCCACTTCCCCGTCTTCGTCACAGACTCCTGGCTCGTCCGGTTCAGCCGTACCGGCACCCGGTGCGACGGCCACAGTCGGCGCACTGGTCCCCGGCTTTCCGGAACAACTCATCGCTGTGATGCCCAAGACGTCGGTTCGTTCCAGCAGCTACGACAAAAACGCGTCTCCTGCCACAGTTGCCCTCGTGGGAACTGTCAAAGCTCCGCCGGAAAGCGTGGTGGACTACTACAAGACCTCGCTTGAAGCCCAAGGATTCAAGGTTGTTCCGGGCGCCCAAGCCGTAGGAAACGTCACGTCGATCGACTTCATTCGCGGTGACGGTGAAACAGTAAATGTGTCTGTAAGGCAAAAGGAAGGCGTTTCCACATTCACCATTGGCGCCAACGTGGCGGCCGGGTCCGTCAAGTGACGCCCGTTTCCCAACTCCACACGGAGCAACACGAGTTTATTGGCGGCGTAGCCGGGAAGTTGAACGAGTTCCTGGCGGTCCAGCAGGACATGATGGCCACGATTTCACCGGATGTCGCACCTTTGATGGGGTCGATATCGAATCTCGTCACAGGCGGAAAGCGACTTCGTGCGCTGATGTGCTACTGGGGTTGGCGCGGTGCGGGCGGCACGGCAAGGGACGCGGACATCTTGACAGCCGGTTGTGCCCTCGAACTTTTCCAAGCTGCGGCCCTGATCCATGACGACATCATTGACCGTTCCGATACCCGCCGCGGGGGTCCCAGTGTGCACCGTCGCTTCAGCCAACTCCACGAGGCCAACGGATGGGCCCTGGACAATGAACGGTTCGGGCATGCAGCGGCAATCCTGACCGGCGATCTTTGCCTCTCCTTCAGCGAGCAATCCTTTACGGAAATAGGTCCCAGGGCAGCATCCGGAAGCGAGGCCCGCCGCATATTCAATCTCATGCGTGCCGAGGTGATGGCCGGGCAATATCTGGACATCCTTGAGGAAGTAGCTGGCCCTGTACGCGATCGCGCGGGTTCAGTGGAACGGGCCACCTCCATCATTCGCTATAAGTCCGCAAAGTATTCCACCGAGCATCCTTTGGCGTTGGGCGGAGCGTTGGCAGGCGCCTCAAAGGAGTTGCTGAAGGCATATTCAGCATTTTCATTGCCGCTCGGCGAGGCCTTCCAACTACGTGATGACGTCCTGGGCGTTTTCGGTGATCCCGAAACAACGGGAAAACCTGCGGGGGATGACCTCCGCGAGGGCAAACGGACTGTGCTGGTTGGATTTGCCATTAACCTGGCTCCCACGGATCAAGCGGCATACCTGGACGAAATGCTGGGAAAGCAGGATCTGGGCGAGGACGAAGTCTCCAGAATCCGCCATATTATGGTCCACTGCGGAGCCCTTGACGCCACAGAGTCGTTAATTGCCGAGCTGAGCGACCAAGCGTTTGCGGCTCTGGAACAGCTGCCGCTGGAAGAATTACCGCTCACGGCACTGCGCCAACTGGCTGAGGCGGCTGTCAGTCGGGCCGCTTGAGCGGGCTTATTCCAATTGACTAACGGGGCTATTCCCACTGGTTGAGACGACGACGGCGGTCAGGAACCGCCGTCGTCCGCTCTTTAACTGCTTCTAACGGAATTCAGGCTGCCCGTTAACCAACTACCAAGCGAGGGACTGGGCGCGACGCCGAATCTCCGTCTTGCGTCCTTCGCGCAACGCATCGATAGGCCGTCCCCGCAATGAATCGTCGGGCGTAAACAACCACACGATAAGTTCTTCGTCGTTGTAACCAGCATCGCTGAGGACCGCAATGGTTCCCTTCAAGCTGTCCACGACGTGTCCATCCTGGATAAACAACGCCGGGATCGACCGGATATTCCGTTCTCCCCGCCTGATAGCCACGAGCGCGCGCTCATCCAGCAGTCCGTGGACTTTGGTGATGGAAACTCCCAGCAGCTCGGCGACATCCGGCAGCGGCATCCAGTCGGAAACAAGGCTTTCTACATTACTCACGGAACAAGGTTGCCACGCCGGGCTGCCACTCGCCTAGCCGGAGTGCGACGGCGGTCCCTGCGGGCGGGCGAAAGTCACCTTTTCATGCGGATGAATTCGGCGAGGTGATTTCCGGACGGCGGGAATTGTTGTGCCGATTGAATAAGTGTGAGAGATTCACACTGATCACACTTGCATCATTGATAACATCAGTAACATTGGCAACACTGGTAACAGCGGCAACACAAACCTATTCCCGCTGCTGAGATGAGGACACACTCCATGACGACGCCCCGCTCGCCGAAACGAACCATGAGCATGCCGGTAATTGCGGCAACCACGGCTGCGCTTCCCGCTGTGGTTTTGTCCTCGCTTGCCTTGGCCCAGCCAGCCATGGCGACGCCGGCACCTCAGCCCCGCAAGGTTCCCGCCACCCTCGCTGCAGCCATGCAGGCCCAAGCGGCCAAAGCGGGAAACGTCATTCCTGCCCAGGCGGTTGCCGCAACGCTTCCTGCCGCCCTGCAGCCCATGGCCCCCTCCGTGCCGGACACGTACAAGATCGTCCGCGGAGACACGATCAGTGCCATTGCGCGGCGCTTCAACCTGGACACGTCCGCTGTCCTGCAGTTGAACAAGCTCACGGCAACAACGCTGATCTACCCTGGCCAGACCATTAAACTGACAGGCACCGCTCCGGCCGCCCCTGAACAGTCCCCGGCCCCGGCCCCGGCTGCACCCTCAAACGCCACCACCTACACTGTGGTTTCCGGGGATACGCTGGGCGCCATCGCTGCCCGGCACGGAGTACCACTGTCCAGCATCTTCAGCTGGAACAACCTCAGTGGCAGCTCCATCATCTACCCTGGCCAGAAGATCAAGGTCAGTGGCGGCTCTGCACCGTCAGCTCCCTCGGCTCCTGCACCGGCGCCAGCGGCCACCCCGGTGGCCAGCACAGGTTCCTACACCATCAAGGCGGGCGACACCCTGAGCTCGATTGCGTCGCGTCACAACGTATCGTTGTCGGCGTTGATGAGCGTCAACACAGTTTCTGCTACCACCGTGATTTACCCGGGACAGAAGCTGACCATCCCGGGCACCACGTCACTGCAGCCGGCCGGGGAGACCAAGCCACTGGTGCCGAGTTCATTCCTCGGCTTCACTTACCCGCCGGCGGTGGTCAGCTCGGCGAACGAGAACAAGGCGCTGCTGAACGCTTCGCCTGTCCCCAGCCGGGATGAAATGAAAACGATCGTGGCTGATACAGCCCGCCGAATGGGAGTCAGCCCGTCATTGGCATTGGCATTTGCCGAGCAGGAATCCGGCTTCGACCAGCGTGCGGTCTCCCCAGCCAACGCCATTGGCACCATGCAGGTCATTCCTTCCTCCGGGCAGTGGGCATCTGATCTGGTGGGGCGCAAGCTCAATCTCCTGGATCCGTATGACAATGCGACGGCCGGCGTCGCGATCATCAGGGCACTTGTCGCCACCAGTAAGGATCTCGACAACGCCATCGCCGGTTATTACCAGGGGCAGTACTCGGTCAGCAAGTACGGCATGTACGACGACACCAAGCGCTACGTCGAATCGATCAAAGCCCGGCAACGCACTTTCGGCTAAGCCGCCCCAAGCACCTTTGGACGAGGCCCGGATCCCCGCGGATTCGGGCCTCTTCCCTGCCTCGTTTAGGATCGTATGGTGCAAGAACCAACGCAGGACCACCTCATCGGGACCACTGTGGACGGGCGCTACCACGTCCGCTCACGGCTTGCGAGGGGCGGGATGTCCACTGTTTACCTGGCCACGGACCAGCGCCTGGAGCGCGACGTGGCCCTCAAAGTCCTGCACCCCCATCTGGCCAATGACGAGACGTTCCTGGAGCGACTCAGCCGCGAGGCCAAGGCCGCCGCGAGCCTTTCACATCCTCATGTTGTCAGCGTGCTGGACCAAGGCGAGGACGGGCACATCGCTTATTTGGTGATGGAGTATGTCAAAGGCCATACGCTTCGTGACGTCATCAACCAGCAGGGAGCGCTTCCACCGCGCTTGGCCCTGGCTTTGATCGATCCGGTCATCGAAGGTTTAGCGGCAGCCCACGGCTCAGGGCTCATCCATCGCGACATCAAGCCCGAGAACGTCCTGATAGCCGAAGACGGCCGGATCAAGGTAGGCGACTTCGGATTGGCCAGGGCTGTCACGGCCACCACAAGTACCGGTGCCTTGATCGGCACGGTCGCTTACCTGGCTCCCGAATTGGTGCTCGGCAAAGCAGCTGATGCCCGGAGCGATGTCTACTCGGCGGGCATCATGCTCTACGAGATGCTCACGGGCAAGCAGCCCTATGCTGGCGAGTCGCCGATCCAGGTGGCATACCAGCATGTCAATGCCGTGGTTGGCCGCCCTTCCGAGGCCGCTCCCGGACTTGCTGAAGACCTGGACGAACTCGTTCAGTGGTGTACTGCGGTAGATGCCGAGAACCGGCCGGTGGACGGCTCTGCCTTGCTGTCCGAGTTGCGCCACATCCGGACCTCCCTCAGCGACGAGCAACTGGACCATAGGCAGCCGTCCTCACGCCCGCTCTCCCCCGCCGGTTCCGCTGCGGCGGTCAGCTCGCCGGCCAATCCCCAGGAAAATCCAACCGAGGCCCTTGCCACGTCAGCGTCGCCCACCGAATTCATTTCCCACCAGAGCAACCCGACAACCGTCATGGCAGCGTCTGGAACGTCAGCGCGGCAACCGCTCAATGCCGCCCTGGCCCTCCCCGGTGTGGACGATGACCTGCGTCAACCCGGCAAGCGGGAGCAGAAAAAGCTGGAACGGCAGCAGGCTAAGGAGCGGGCCCGGGCTGCCTCCACCCCAATGCGTCCCCTGCGTGAAGGCAATCCCCGCCGCCGCGCTGCTATTTGGACGGTCGTGATCGTGATCCTTGCGCTGCTGGCAGGTTCTGCCGGCTGGTTCTTTGGCATGGGCCCTGGGTCTCCCGGCACCGTTCCGGACGTCAAGAACAAAACCGTAGCTGAAGCCCAGCAACTCCTGCGCACAGCAGGATTCCAATCCGAGCCCCAGGACGTGTTCGACGACGACGTCCAGGCTGGACTCGCCGTCGGGACGGAACCCAAGTCCGGGGAGGTGGTGCGGAAGTTTCAACCCATCGCGCTATTCGTCTCGAAAGGCGCACAACTCTTTGCCCTGCCTGGGCTGGCAGGCGGGACGTTGGATGAAGCAAAGACAGCGCTGAATGCCGCCCAAATGACCCTCGGCACCGTCACTGATGCATTCGACGAAAAGATCCCAGCAGGCGTTGTCATCTCCCAGGACCCCGCCCAGGGCAAGGAAGTACGCCACGGCACGCCGGTTGCCCTTGTGGTGTCCAAGGGACCCCAACCCATCCCTGTCCCCGATGTGCGCGGCCTGCCCCAGGACGCAGCCGTGAAGGCCATCCAGGATGCTGGCCTGAAGGCAGTCATTGCCCCAGAGACGGTCAATGACAAAACCGTGCCCAAGGGCGCCGTGGTGGCACAGACGCCTGGCAATGGCACACTTGTCCGCGGCGAAACAGTGACCCTTACCGTCTCCAAGGGACCCAAAATGGTCAAACTCCCCAATTACGTTGGCCAGCCGGCCAAGAAGGCCGTGGAGGAGCTTGGCAAACTGGGTTTCGAAGTCAAGATCACCAATGTCCTCGGCGGTTTCTTGGGAATCGTCCGCGACCAGAGCCCAGCAGGCCCAGAAGCGCCGGAAGGTTCAACCGTTAACCTAACGGTGGTCTAGCCGTTCCACCCTAGCGCAGACTATAGAAACTGGGGCGGTCTGGATTCGTCCGGACCGCCCCTTTTCTTGTATCTACTACCTCTTTGAGAGGGCGCCTGCCACCAGGAATGCCATCTCGAGGGACTGCATGTGGTTCAGACGTGGATCGCAAACGGACTCATAGCGGTCCAGGAAAGCGTCCTGATCGATGGGATCTGCGCCACCCAGGCACTCGGCGACGTCGTCGCCGGTCATTTCGACGTGCAGGCCACCCGGCACCGTACCCAGGGAGTGGTGTACTTCAAAGAATCCACGTACTTCATCAATCACGTCGTCGAAGTTGCGGGTCTTGTATCCGTTGGGCGAGGTCACTGTGTTGCCGTGCATCGGGTCCGTCACCCAGAGTACCTGGGCACCTGAAGCAGTGACGCGCTCGACGACGGCTGGCAGCTTCTCGCGGATGTTCTTGGCACCCATGCGGGTAATGAATGTCAGGCGGCCGGGCTCGCGGTTCGGGTCCAGTTTGTCGATAAGGCGCAGGGCGTCGTCACCACTGGTGGTGGGGCCAAGCTTGACGCCAATGGGGTTCCGCACACGGGACAGGAAGTCCACGTGGGCATGATCGAGTTCGCGGGTCCGCTCGCCAATCCAGAGGAAGTGGGCGGAAGTGTCGTACGGCAGGCCGGTACGCGAGTCGATGCGAGTCAGGGCTCGCTCGTAGTCCAGCAGCAGTGCCTCATGGCTGGCGAAGAACTCAACACGCTTGAGCGCCTCGAAGTCAGCGCCACACGAGTCCATGAACATGATGGCACGATCAATGTCACGGGCAAGGGACTCATACCGGGCATGTGCCGGGTTCTCCGTGAAGCCCTTGTTCCACTGGTGGACCAGGCGAAGATCTGCGAAGCCGCCCTGGGTGAACGCCCGGATGAGGTTCAGGGTGGACGCCGAGGTGTGGTAAGCCTGCAGCATCCTGCCGGCGTCGTGCGCGCGGGACTCCGGTGTGAAATCGTAGCCGTTGACGATGTCTCCGCGGTACGCGGGAAGCGTCACGCCGTCGCGCGTTTCATCGTTGGACGAGCGGGGCTTGGCAAACTGGCCTGCCATCCGGCCCATCTTGATCACCGGCATCGCCGCACCATACGTGAGCACCACGGCCATCTGGAGGATCGTTTTGACGCGTGCGCTGATCTTGTCGGCCGTCGCGGCTTCAAAGGTCTCCGCACAGTCTCCACCCTGCAGAAGGAAAGCCTTGCCCTGGGCGGCCGCAGCCAAGCGCTCCCGTAGTACGTCCACCTCGCCGGCAAAGACCAGCGGCGGAACGACGGAAAGTTCCTTAACGGAGGCCTTGAAGACTTCTGAGTCAGACCACGTGGGCTGCTGGGAAATAGGCAGGTCCCGCCAGGCGTCGAGCCCGGGGTAATTTGCGGCCCCGCTCTGGGCGGTGCTGGCGAGTGGGTCTACTACAGGGGTTGCGGTGTTCGCGGTTAGCTCAGTCACCCTTCAAGAGTAGTAGCCTCCGCCAAGGTTGGGGCACTGCAGGCGTAACTGTCACTGCCGGATGCGTCACAGTGCCCCGCTGCCTGCTCCCCCATCCTCCTTGGGTTCGTCCTTGTCATCGGCAATGTCTGAAGGTGCCTCCTCGGCTGCCTTGACTTTCCCTACCGTCCCAGGGCCTTTGCCATCCAACCGGGCCTTGACCACTGCGGCATATTCGTCCACATACTCCTGGCCGGAAAGCCGCATGAGTTCGTACATGATTTCGTCAGTTGCGGCCCTTTGAATGAGCCGGTCATCCTCCATGCCGTAGTAGCGGCTAAAGTCCAAGGGCTGCCCGAAGATCACGCCGATACGCCGGATGCTCGGCAACCTCTTGCCAATGGGCTGGACCTTTTCCGTGCCGATCATGGCTACCGGCACCACAGGGACCCGGGTTTGTAGTGCGAGTCGTGCAACACCTACCTTGCCGCGGTAGAGCTTGGCGTCCGGACTCCGGGTGCCTTCCGGGTAGATGCCCAACAGCCCACCGGAATTCAGGACGTCCTTCCCGGCTTGCAGGGATAGCTCCGATGCGGCGCCGCCGGAACGGTCCATGGGCAACTGGTTGCTCAACCTGAAGAACAGCGCGGTCAAGCGGCCCTTGAGGCCCTTGCCGGTGAAGTACTCGGACTTGGCAAGGAAGATCACCGGCCGATCCACCATCAGGGGAAGGAAGATGGAGTCCGAGAAGGACAGATGGTTGGACGCCAGGATTGCGGGGCCGTTTTCGGGGACGTTGTCCAGCCCTTTGACCCATGGCCTGAACAGGAGCTTGAGAACAGGACCAAGGAAGATCCTCTTCATGACCCAATAGAACACGTTTGTCCTCTCACGGCCGTTTTACTGGCGTCCGTCCGGGCTGCTCGGCGGCACTCAACAGCAACCCTACTCCAGTGAGAAATGTCGCGAAGAGTGACACGATGGAGCCATGACGGAACGCAACCAACCAGCCGCGCCGCTCGCCTTCCACCATTCCGGCCACGGAGCCAACGCTTCCACCGGAGTAGCCATCTGCCACGGATTTACCGGTAGCCCGCTGAGCATCCTGCCCTGGGCGGAGTACCTGGCCGGTCAAGGCTTTGCGGTTTCAGTTCCCTTGCTTCCCGGTCACGGAACCAGCTGGCACGATCTTGCTACCACCCGCTGGCAGGACTGGTACAAAACGTTTGAGCGAAGCTATCTGGACCTTGCCGCCAAGACCGAAACGTGTTTCGTGGCAGGTTTGTCCATGGGCGGGGCCGTGGCGCTCCGTGTCGCTTCACGGCACGATGTTCCAGGACTGGTCCTGGTGAACCCGGGGTTGAGTTTCTATGACCGCCGGGTGCGGTACGTGGGAGCGCTCAAGTACGTCATGCCGACCACCTCGCCCATTGAGGAAGAACAACCGACGGCGACCGCCACTGACGACGGTGACTACTCGAAGACGCCGTTGAAGTCCGTGCATGAGCTGAAGAAGTTGTTCCGTCAAGCAACCCGCGCACTGCCGCAAATCCAAGCACCCGCGCTGGTCTTCAAGTCTTCGATGGACGGTGTGGTCCCGCCCAGTTCCGTGGCCATGATCACCAGGCATATGGACCCATCCCGGCTCAAGGTGGTTACCCTCCCGGCCAGCGGCCACGTGGCCACCCTGGATGTGGATGCACCCACCATCTTTGAAGAATCAGCCGAGTTTTTCCGTCAGCATGCCATGGACAGAGTAGCCTCAGAGTCATCATGAAAATGCTTCCCGATTTCTCCCCGTTCCTCAGCAACTGGACTGGCTCCGGCCCCCGCGTTGGTGTCGTCATGTCGCACGGGTTCACGGGAAGCCCGCATAGCGTCCGGCCTTGGGCCGAGCACTTGGCAGCGGCGGGATATGCCGTCAGGGTTCCGTTGCTCCCCGGTCACGGAACAACCTGGCAGGATATGGCCACCCGTTCATGGCGCGAATGGCACCGCGCTGTTGACGATTCCTACAGGGAACTGGCTGGCGAATGCGATTTCGTTTTCGCGGCCGGGCTCTCCATGGGCGGCACGCTGGCGCTGCGCATTGCGGCGACACGGCCTGTGGCCGGCACCATCGTGGTCAACCCGGGCTTGGTGCTTGATGACCCGCGAGCTGTCATCGTTGCTGCACTCAAGTACGTCATGAAGAGCACTCCGGCCATCGCCAATGACATTTTGAAGCCCGACCAGGACGAAGGGGCGTATGCCCGTACCCCGGTTGCGGCGGCCCACGAGTTGAAGAAGATGTATAAGGACACTGCCGCGATGCTGCCGCGCATTACATCGCCCGTCCGGGTCTTCCGATCCACTGTGGACAATGTCATCTCCAACGCCAGCCTTGAATTCCTCCGGGCACGGGTCCAGGCTCCCGTTGACGTCACGTACCTCGGCAACAGCCATCATGTTGCGACCCTTGACAACGACGCCCCTGAGATCTTCGCGGGAACTGTCGACTTCATCCAAAAGACCATGGCGGCCCTGGCCGGCGACGGGTCTTCCCTCGAGAAGGACAAAGCCGATGAACAGGCCTGATCCCAACTCTGCCGATCAGAGCGCCAACAAGGATGACGACGCCATCTGGTTGGATTTGGTGGCCCGGCTGGAAGCAACGGAATCGTCGACGCTCAATGATGCCCCGGAACGGGGTCGGCAGGGACCTGATGGGGCAGGAGCCGGACCAGCCAAGGAAGACGCACCAAAGGGCTTCAAGGACTTTGATCCGCTGGGACTGTCGTCTCCGGCCGCGGCAGCAACGCCTGATGCCCAAACAGCGGACGGGGGACCCGAAGAATTGGAAGGCAGGTCCCTGGGTCCCCGGGATTTCGAGGTGGACGATGACGACGACGGCTTCGTCCCCGAGGATCCTCCCAGCCTGGTTGGAACCGAGCCGCTGACCATGCTGGCATGGATCGGTGCCGTGGGTGGGCCGCTCGCGCTGCTTTTTACCGCGATGTTTTGGCGTTCGGCACCCTTGGTGGCCATCCTTGGCATAGTGGCGGCCTTTGCAGCTTCCGTCATCTACCTCATCATGCGGCTACCGCATGAGAAGAATGAGGACGACGACGGCGCACGCATCTAAGTGCCCCTGCCGGCTGGACTGGTCATGGGCAGCCGACTGGCCTGGTCACGGGCCGCCGGCCTAGTTATGGGCACGGCCACTGACCCGGGAAAGGTCTGCAGCGCCAATCATGCCGGCACGGGGCCCCAGGGCGGCAAGCTCAATCCTTGCCATCGGACGAAATCCGCGGCCCGTAAGGTTTCTGGCGAATGCCTCACGAGCAGGCCCGACAAGCAGGTCCCCGGCGTCGCACAAACCGCCGCCGATCACGAACATGCCCGGATCCAGGGCCGCGGCGAGGTTCGCCAGCCCCAGGCCCAGCCATTCGCCCTGGTCCGCCAGCAGTTCCCGCGAAGTGGAATCCCCTGCAAGAGCCAAGGCTGTGACTGCAGCGCCCGTGATGCTCTCCTCCACACCGCCCGCCCGTTCCAGGAGTGCGCGGCCCTCAGGCGAGTTGGTCCGCACCAATTGGCGGGCTTCACGGCCGAGTGCGTTGCCCGACGCGTACTGCTCCCAGCAGCCGCGGTTGCCGCATTCGCAACGATGTCCGCCCGGGAAAATGATCTGATGGCCGAATTCGCCAGCCACGCCGTAACGGCCGCGCTCTACCCGCCCGTCCATCACCATGGCACCCCCGATGCCCGTGCCCAAGGTGATGCACACCAAGCGGCTCTCACCCTGGCCGGCACCAAAGCGCCACTCAGCCCATGCGGCCGCGTCGGCGTCGTTTGTCAGCAGAACCGGCCTCCTCAACAGAGTCTGGAGGCTTTCCCTCAGCGGCTCATTACGCCAGGCCAGATGCGGACTGAACAGGACCGTACCGCCGTCGAGGTCCATCCAACCCGCAGCGCCAATACCCACGGAGGCAATCCGGTGGTCCGCGCTGAGCTCGTCGACCAGTTCCACGATTGTCTGCTCCACGGCCCGGGGGTCGGCACCGGGCGTGGACCTGCGTGCCTCAGCAAGGATCCTGCCCTCGGCATCGACTACGCCGGCAGCTACTTTGGTGCCGCCGATATCGATGCCGATGGCAAGCCCTCGCCTGCCCAAATGACTCCTGCGCCCAGCCCAGGGAACGTCCTTCAAGGCAGCGACGGGCGGCCGGGGCCGGGCACGGGAACTGGACCGTAGTGAAGGCATCCCAACATCCTATTCTGCTGGCATCGGCAGCCAGACATCTGAACCGGCAGATGGCGCCAAGTTGCTCGAAACAGAGGCTCATCCGTAAAGTTACTCGCCAGTAGGTGAAATAGGACACACCTCCGCGAGTGGGCATACTAGAGTGGAACCAGCCCCCTCGTGGCCCGTGGATATCAAAGGAGCTACCGTGCGTGAATTCAGTGTTCCGCCTCTTGTCAATGTTGCCCCTGAAACCAACATCACGGACCTCGTAGTCCGGGAAGCCGCCAAGGCCTCCAACCCGGCACTGTTCGCCAAGCTGGACAGCAATGCACAGTGGCAGGACATCCGCGCCACTGACTTCCTTGCCGACGTCAAAGCCTTGGCCAAGGGCCTTATCGCCAGTGGAGTGGGCGCCGGCGACCGCGTGGGCATCATGTCGCGCACCCGGTACGAGTGGTCCTTGGTGGACTTTGCCATCTGGTTCGCTGGAGCCGTTTCCGTCCCGATCTATGAGACCTCTTCCCCTTCCCAGGTGGCATGGAACCTGGGCGACTCCGGCGCTGTGGCAGCCTTCGGTGAAGCCGCGCACCACGAGGACATCATCCGGCAGGCCGTCGCCGCCGAAGACATACAGTCAGTGGCCAACGTCTGGCAACTTGAGGGGGCCGGCCTTGATGCCCTCCGCACCGCCGGGGCCGGCGTGACGGATGAGGAACTCGAGGCCCGCCGCTCGGCCGCAGGCCTCTCGGACCTGGCAACCATCATTTACACCTCCGGAACCACGGGCCGGCCCAAGGGCTGCGAGCTGACCCACGGAAACTTCGTGGAACTCTCCGAGAATGCACGTGCGGCACTTGGCGAGATCATCAACGAGTCGGCCAAGACCATCATGTTCCTCCCGTTGGCCCACGTTTTTGCGCGCTTCATCTCCGTGCTGGCCGTGGCAGGAGGCGTCAAAGTTGCCCATACTCCGGATATCAAGCATCTGCTGGCCGATCTCCAAAGCTTCCAGCCAACGTTCATCCTTGCCGTACCGCGTGTCTTCGAAAAGGTCTACAACTCAGCGCTGACAAAAGCGGAGGACAGCGGCAAGGGCGCCATCTTCCACCGGGCCGTGGACACGGCGATTGAGTACTCCAAGGCGCGCCAGGCAGGTTCCCTTGGATTGGGTTTGAAGATCAAGCATGCGGTCTTCGACAAACTCGTCTACGGAAAGCTCCGCCACGCCATGGGCGGCCACGTGGCCCACGCCGTCTCCGGCGGTGGCCCTTTGGGCGAACGCCTGGGCCACTTCTTCCAGGGCATAGGCCTCCAGATCCTGGAGGGATACGGCCTTACGGAAACCACGGCCCCGATTTCCGTCAACACGCCCTCCATGATCAGGATCGGCACCGTGGGCGCCCCGCTTCCCGGCAACGCCGTCAAAATCGCTGACGACGGCGAGATCCTCGCCAAGGGCGTCTGCGTCATGCGTGGTTACTACAAGCGGGAAGACCTCACGGAGGAAACCTTTGCCGATGGGTGGTTCCGCACCGGCGACATCGGTGAGCTGGACAGCAACGGATTCCTCAAGATCACTGGACGCAAGAAGGAAATCATTGTCACTGCAGGTGGCAAGAACGTGGTTCCGGCGCTGTTGGAGGATCAAATCCGCGCGGACGCCCTGGTTTCCCAGGTACTGGTGGTGGGTGACAACCGTCCCTTCATCGGCGCCTTGGTGACTTTGGATGAAGAGGCTTTGCCGGGATGGCTGGAACGCCATGGGCTCGCTTCCAGCACCACGCTCGCTGAAGCCGCGGAGAACGCCATAGTAAAAGCGGCCGTCCAGGACCTCATCAGCAAAGCGAACCAGTCCGTTTCCCAGGCGGAGGCCATCAAGTCCTTCAGGATAGTTCCGGCGGACTTCACGGAAGCCTCCGGCCACCTCACTCCATCGTTGAAGGTCAAGCGTGCGCAGGTCATGAAGGACTTTGAGGCCGTGATCGAAGAAATGTACTCAGCGCCCCGCGCACACTAGGGCCCAGGCACCTCCAGTAAACAAGCCCAACGCGGCAAACGAAAAACCCCTTCCGGAATTCTTCCCGGAAGGGGTTTTCGTTGGTGGATCGCTAGCCGATCACCAGCAGCAAGTCGCCGCCTTGGACCTGCTCCACCGAGGAGATGGCGAGGCGCGAGACCGTGCCGGCCACAGGCGTCGTGATGGATGCTTCCATCTTCATTGCCTCAATCGTGGCAACGGTGTCGCCCGCGTTGACGACGTCGCCCGCTTTCACCGTTACCGTGACGGCCCCGGCGAACGGGGCTGCGACCTGGCCGGGCTGTGCGGGGTCGGCCTTCTCTGCCGCCTTGACGTTGCTCACCACGGAACGGTCACGGACAACGACCGGACGCGACTGGCCGTTGAGCGTGCACATGACCGTGCGCATGCCCTTCTCGTCGGCCTCGGAGACGGCTTCCAGCTGCGCGATCAGCCGTACACCCTTCTCCAGCTCGATGACGTGCTCAGCGCCGCGCTGCAGCCCGTAAAGGTAATCGCGGGTGTCCAGCACGGAGATGTTGCCGTAGGTCTCAACGCTCTTGAGGTAGTCCTTGGTAGGACCTGCGAAGAGAAGCCGGTTCAGCGTGTGCTGGCGGGTCTTCGAATCACCCTTCAGCGCGGCACTGTCCTCGGCGCTGATCTCGACGTCACGCACCTTGATGCTGCGGCCTTGGAGGGCCTTGGTACGGAACGGCTCAGGCCAGCCTCCGGGAGGATCGCCGAGTTCGCCGGAAAGGAAGCCAATGACCGAATCCGGGATGTCGTAGTTCTGCGGATTCTCATTGAAGTCCGCGGGATCTGCGTTGATTCCAACCAGGTGCAGGGCGAGGTCGCCCACCACCTTGGAGGACGGAGTCACCTTGACCAGGCGGCCCAGGATGCGGTCTGCAGCCGTGTACATGTCCTCGATGGCTTCGAACTGCTCCCCCAACCCCAACGCAATGGCCTGCTGGCGAAGGTTGGACAGCTGGCCGCCGGGGATTTCGTGCTGGTAGACGCGGCCTGTGGGACCGGGCAGGCCGGACTCGAAGGGCGCGTATACGCGGCGGACAGCCTCCCAGTAGGGTTCCAGCGCACTGACGTTTGCCAGGTTAAGCCCGGTATCGCGCGGTGTGTTGGCCAAGGCTGCAACGAGGGCCGATGCGGCAGGCTGGCTGGTCGTGCCTGCCAGCGAAGCAGCGGCGACATCGACGGCGTCGACTCCGGCATCGACGGCTGCCAGCAGCGTGGCGAGCTGGCCACCGGCGGTGTCGTGCGTGTGCAGGTGGACCGGAAGGTCGAAGCGCTCACGCAGGGCCGAGACGAGCTTGGAAGCCGCAGCGGGACGCAGGAGTCCTGCCATGTCCTTGATGGCCAGGATGTGGGCACCGGCGTCGACGATTTTCTGGGCAAGGTCCAGGTAGTAGTCGAGGGTGTACAGGTCCTCATTCGGGTCAAGGAGGTTGCCTGTGTAGCAGAGTGCGACCTCTGCGACGGCAGTCCCCGTTGCACGCACAGCCCGGATTGCCGGAGCCATCTGGTTGACGTCGTTGAGGGCGTCGAAGATGCGGAAGATGTCAATACCGGTGGCCGCGGCCTCGTTGACGAACGCCTCGGTCACCTCTTCCGGGTACGGCGTGTAGCCAACGGTGTTGCGCCCGCGGAGCAGCATTTGGATACATGTGTTCGGCAGCGCCTGGCGCAAAGCAGCCAAGCGGTCCCAGGGATCCTCGCCAAGGAAGCGGAGCGCGACGTCGTACGTTGCACCGCCCCAGGCCTCCACCGAAAGCAACTCCGGCATCAGGGCGGTGGCTGCCGGGCCGGCAGCCACGAGGTCGCGGGTACGGACACGGGTGGCCAGCAAGGACTGGTGGGCATCACGGAACGTGGTGTCCGTAACGGCCACAGCCTGCTGTTCGCGCAGTGCCTTGGCGAATCCCTCAGGACCGAGCTCCAGCAGCCTCTGGCGGGAACCGGAGGTGGGGACCGGACCTTCAACGACGGGCAGCTTGGTGGCGGGGTCGGAGTGGACCGTGAGCTCGCCATTGGGCTTGTTGACGGTGACATCGGCAAGCCACGTCAGCAGCTTGGTGCCGCGGTCCGCGGAGATGTGCGACTTGAGCAGCTCCGGACGCTTGTCGATAAAGTCCGTGGCCACGTTGCCGGCGTTGAAGTCCGGATCGGCGAGCACGGCCTGCAGGAAAGGAATGTTGGTGGACACGCCACGGATGCGGAATTCCGCCAGGCCGCGTCGCGCACGGGCAACGGCGGCCGGGTAGTCGCGGCCACGACAGGTCAGCTTGACGAGCATCGAGTCGAAGTGCGGGCTGATCTCGGCGCCGGAGTAGACCGTGCCGCCGTCGAGACGCACGCCGGCGCCACCAGCTGAGCGGTAACCCGTGATCTTTCCGACGTCAGGACGGAAGCCGTTGGCCGGGTCCTCTGTGGTGATGCGGCACTGCAGGGCGGCACCCTTGATGGAGACCGTTTCCTGGCTCAACCCGAGATCTGCCAGGGTCTCGCCGGAGGCAATGCGCATCTGCGCCTGGACGAGGTCCACATCGGTGATTTCCTCGGTGACGGTGTGCTCCACCTGGATGCGGGGATTCATTTCGATGAAGACGTGCTGGCCTGCACGCTCGCCTTCGGTGTCAACCAGGAACTCGACGGTTCCGGCGTTGACGTAGTTCAGGGCCTTGGCGAAGGCCACTGCATCACGGTAGAGCGCTTGGCGGATGTTTTCATCCAGGTTCGGTGCGGGCGCGATTTCCACGACCTTCTGGTGACGGCGCTGCAAGGAACAGTCACGCTCGAACAGGTGCATCACGTTGCCCTCGGCATCCGCCAGGATCTGCACTTCGATGTGGCGCGGACGCAGCACGGCCTGCTCAAGGAACATGGTGGGATCGCCGAAGGCGGCATCGGCCTCGCGCATTGCTGACTGCAGGGCTTCGGGGAGGGCTTCACGTGTCTCCACGCGACGCATGCCACGTCCACCACCGCCGGCCACAGCCTTGGCGAAGATCGGGAAGCCGATTTCGTCTGCTGCCGCGATCAGTTCGTCGAGGTCCTTTGACGGCTTGCTCGACTTCAACACCGGGACACCGGCCCTGCGGGCAGCTTCCAGTGCGGCAACCTTGTTGCCTGCGAGCTCCAGGACCTCCGCAGGCGGGCCTACGAAGGTGATCCCCGCGGCCTTTGCTGCACGCGCCAAGTCGGGGTTTTCCGAGAGGAAGCCATAGCCGGGGTAAATGGCGTCGGCGCCGGCTTCCTTGGCGACGCGGACAACCTCCTCGACGTCCAGGTAGGCGCGGACGGGGTGGCCCACCTCGCCGATCAGGTAAGCTTCGTCGGCCTTCTGCCGGTGGATCGAGTTACGATCCTCGTGCGGAAAGACGGCTACGGTCTTGGCGCCCAGTTCATAACCAGCGCGAAACGCCCTGATCGCGATTTCGCCGCGATTGGCCACCAGAATTTTCGAAAACATACTTCTCCTGCATCATTGCGGGTGGATCGGTCGGTGGTCACAGTGTGTAGTGCCGCCAGCATCAAACACAAATCTTTGTGGCAACCATCACAATGGAATCGTCATCTGGGCTGTATATGCGTGCGCGCGACTCCCCACCGTGCTATTACCAGCACTATCCCCCAAGCGCCCGGGCGCGTAGAAAGCGGGAATCCACGGCCCTGCCCCATATGATGTTGGAGGGGCTTCGGCAAGCCCCGGCTCCGGCGGTCCCGGAGCGGAAAACAGCGCGATACGGCAACCGGCGTTAGGTTTTGGGTTTTCAAGTGCAAGTAGTCAGCATCAGCAGCCTCAAAGGCGGAGTGGGAAAGACGTCCGTGACCACCGGCCTGGCGTCCGCGGCCCTCGCAGCCGGCATTCCAACCCTCGTGGTGGACCTCGATCCCCATGCCGATGCTACGACGGCACTCGGTGTCCAGCGCGGCGAGCAGCTGGATATTGGCCACATGCTCAAGAGCCCCCGAAAAGCCAAACTCCCCGAGAACGTTGCCAGCAGCAGCTGGGTCTCCAACGGTTCCAGCGGCGGCACGCTTGACGTGGCTGTCGGATCGGCGTTCACGGGCATCTATGACCGTCCGGACCTCGGTCGCCGGGACTTACGCAGGCTCTCGGCCGTCCTTGCAGGAACAACCAACTACGAACTTATCCTTGTCGATTGCCCGCCTTCGTTGAACGGGCTCACACGGATGGCATGGAGCGCGAGCGACCGCGTAGTACTCGTCGCCGAGCCCGGCCTCTTCTCAGTCGCCGGCACCGAGCGGACCATGCGCGCCATTCAGTTGTTCCGGCAGGAGTTTGCTCCCAACCTGGCCCCGGCCGGGATCGTTGCCAACCGGGTCCGCACCGGATCGGCAGAGCACACGTTCCGCCTGGCTGAGATGGAATCCATGTTCGGGGAACTGCTGTTGACGCCGCACATCCCCGAGCAAGCCAACTGGCAGCAGATCCAAGGGGCGGCCCATTCGGTACACCATTGGCCAGGGGATTCAGCCAAGAACTCCGCAAAGCTCTTCGATGCGCTCCTGCAGAGCCTGCTCCAAGGCCAAACGGCCACCCGGGATCGCCAACGGCGCTAGCCTCCCTATGTTCCAGCCAGAGCAACTGCCAGCAGCAGCACGTGCCGGCAGCAGCCACAACGGAAGAAGCCGCCTCCTATGCCTAGGAGGCGGCTTCTTCGTTAAGAACCAGATTCGGTGAGGTAGCAACCAGGTTTGGTGGGGCGCTCTAACCGATACGGCGCGCAACGCGCCGCTTGCTCAATTCGTCGTCCGGAAAGGACTGCTCTGCGGCGTGTTCGCTCGGAAGCGCGGCAAGGCTTCCCTCAACTTCCCGCCATACACGTCCCACGGCAATACCAAAGACACCCTGTCCGCCTTGCACGAGGTCAATGACTTCATCGGCAGAGGTACATTCGTAGACACTCGCGCCATCGCTCATCAGGGTGATCTGAGCGAGATCTTCAACGCCGCGCTCGCGAAGGTGCTCGACGGCTGAGCGGATCTGCTGCAGGGACACACCGGTGTCAAGCAGACGCTTGACCACCTTGAGCACCAGGATGTCCCGGAAACCATAGAGGCGTTGCGAGCCGGAACCCGCAGCACCGCGGACGGCTGGCTCAACCAAGCCCGTGCGCGCCCAATAGTCCAGCTGACGGTACGTGATACCTGCAGCCTTGCACGCAGTCGGGCCGCGGTAGCCCGCGTCCTCGTCCAGCACAGGAAGGTCCTCTGTGAAGAGCAAACCTTGGGCGCCGGATGCGGGCGCAGCAATGCCGGTCGAGGCCTGCTTCAGCTCGCCTGCTTCGCCTTTCGGACTCACGTGACCTCCTTGTTCTCAGTTCCCTTGGGGACGGTGCGTACCACTGATCACAACGCCGAAATTCAGCCGTGTAATTCCCACAAGCCGCACCTTCCAGTGTGACTTGCGCGGGCAGTGTATGCAACGGGAACTTGATACCTTCGACGTTAGGCCCGGGAGGCCCCTAGGTCAAAGACCCCGGGCGCAAAATCCGGTCGTGTCGAAAGTTTCACCCTCAACTTTAGGCTTAGGGTGGCTCAGCCTTCGAAATCCTCAGGTTCGACGTCGTCCAGGAACTCCCGGAAACGCCGCATTTCACGTTCTTCGTCCACGCTGGGACCTGGCTCTGAATCTTCGCCTTCGTCGTGCTCGGTGATCCGGACCCCGGCCTCGTCCATCACAGCGTCCGCACACCAAATGCGGCACTTCGCCCGCAATGCAAGCGCCAACGCATCAGAAGCGCGCGAACTGACCACGGTGCCGTCGTCGAATTGCAGCTGTCCATAGAAGATGTTGTCTTCGACTGCCACGATGTTGACGCTGATGATGGAATGCCCCAAGGACTCTACGACGTCGATCAGGAGGTCGTGAGTCATCGGCCGCGGTGGGACAACGCCTTGCTGGGCCAAGGCGATGGCACTGGCTTCAGGTGTGCCGATCCAGATGGGGACGTGCCGCTCCCCCTTGATTTCCCGCAGGAGTACCAAGGGCTGGTTGGACGGCAGTTCGATCCGGACGCCGACAATTTCAACTTCGATCATCAGGTGTCCATCCGGGAGATACGGTCGTGGACAAGCGCCCTGTGCAGTGTCAGGCACAGTTCGCTGATTTCACGCGCTGCCTCGGCAGCGCGTGCTTGGGACGCGGCGTCGCGGCGGGACGTCAGGGGCGCAACTGCCCTTTCCACCAGGCCGAACTCGCGTTCGGCTGCAGCCTGGAACGGCCGGAGGTGGCGTGGCTCCAGGCCGTGACCCTCCAATTGGACGCAGGCGCGCGCCACCTGGAGGGCGTGTTCGTCGAACTTGCCGCCAACGTGGCTGATCAGTCCGAAACTCAGGAGCGATTCCAGCAAAGGCACGCTTGCGCCCGATTCGGTGCGGAGTTGCTCTTCGGTCAACGCGCGGGCGCGCCCCTGGATTTCCGCAGCCATTTCCGCCGAAACCACCCGGGGGGACACCGTGACGCCCGGAGGCAGGTTCTCGGGCCGTTCCCCGCGATCGATCGCGTCCAGGTAATCCTTGATGACCTTGAGTGGCAAGTACTGGTCACGCTGCAGGGCAAGGACAAAACGGAGGCGCTCAACATCACTGTCCGCGTACTGCCTGTACCCCGCAGGGGTCCGCTTGGGATTAATGAGGCCCTTTTCCTCAAGAAAGCGGATTTTGGACGCTGTCATCCCGGGAAAGTCGTCGCTCAATTGAGCCAGGACTTCCCCTATGTTCAGGACCTGCGGTCCGCGACGTTCCGGCTGGGCCATTGCCACAGGCAGGTACCCCGGGGTCAGACTTGGCCAGCCGGGCGGCCAGGGCTCAAGTAGTAGGTCAGACGGAACTTGCCGATCTGGACCTCATTGCCACTCTTCAGCTGCACACGGTCCACGCGGTCGTGGTTCACGTAGGTTCCGTTGAGGCTACCCATGTCCACGAGTTCGAAGCCCGTTGGGGTGCGGTGGAACTCTACGTGCTTCCGGGACACAGTGACGTCATCCAGGAAGATGTCGGCATCGGGGTGCCGGCCGGCCGTCGTGGTATCGGCGTCCAGGAGGAACCGGGCTCCCGCGTTTGGTCCGCTGTGCGCAATGAGCAAGGCAGAGTCCGGCGGCAGGGCATCAACGGAGGCACGCTCTTCGGGTGCAAGCCTGGGGGCAACGCTTGGCTCATCCCACGTTGGCGTGATGCTGATCGAGGTGGTCTCCGACGAAGGTTGCTCGTCCGCGCCTTTCCCGACATTGGCTTGATTCTGTTCGCCGCCAACCATGGAATTTCCTCCTCATCCGCCAGCAGTTCCATACTCTGCCAGCCACTTCCGCCTCCCGGTACCGCCGGGCAAATCGGTTGCTGGCCCGCCTTCCCGCGTCCCCAGCTAAAGGAATGCAGCCGGGCGGGCCAGATAACTTTAGCCTACCTGTTGTTCGTACTCCGATGCACTGAGCAGGGAATCCACTGCGTCGGCTTCTGCAAGCTTTACTTCAAAAAGCCAACCGTCGCCGTAAGGATCGGAGTTGATGAGTGCCGGATCCTGGTCCAGTGAGTCATTCCGATTAATGACTTCGCCGCTAACAGGGGCATAGATATCACTGACGCTCTTGGTGGATTCAACCTCGCCAACAACTTCATTCCCGGTGATCTTGGTCCCGGGTTCCGGCATCTGGGCGTAGACAACGTCGCCCAGGGCGTCCTGCGCGAAGTCGGTAATACCAATCCGCACCACGCCATCGGCGTCAGGTGCTGAAACCCATTCGTGCTCTGCGGTGTAGGAAAGATCGGCTGGGATATTGCTCATGGGTCGCCTTTCATCGGGACATTTACGGATCTCGACGGCGGCCCGGGCATCCGGCCACCGCTGAAAGTATAGGCACAATTCCCCCGTGCCTGATGAGGTCTCTGCCATGATTGACCCATGACTGAACAAGCACAAGTACCGGCTCGGAAAAAACGCAATTGGGGCGTGAAAATAATTCTGATCCTGGTGGCATTGCTTGTCGCTGTGGCCGCCTACTTCATTCTTGGGGCCATACTCCCCCGGTGGTGGTCCGACGTCATAGCAGGACAGATCCGGCGCGATCTCGGCGCAAGCGTACTGGTGGGCATGTTTTACGGCTTCGTCTTCACCTTCATTCCGCTCTTGGTGGCGTGGCAGGCTACGCACAAAGTCATCGCCTGGCCGTGGAAGATCGTGATCCTGCTTGTAGCGGTGGCGATCGCCACGCCGAACCTCTTGACTGCGGGCATCGTCTTCGGCACAACGGAATCCGCCCACGCGGGACAACGCACCTTGAGCGTGGATGCCGGCTTCTTCACCACGTGGACGGCAATCTCGGCCGTAGCGGCTGCCGTGATTTTTGTTGTGCTCACTGTTCTTGGGGCCCTTTGGCGCAGGCGGGGCAAGCAAATGAAGGTGTTGAAGCAGGCCGAGAACGAACGTAGCAGGGCTGCGAAGAGCGCAGAGCAGGAAGCCCGGGACAGCACCCCCAAGCCATAGGTCGGCCAAAGGGAACTGAAAAGCCCGCCGTGGAACGCTTGAACCGTTCGCGGCGGGCTATCACTTTCTCGTATCAAGCGTCAGGAGACGGTGGCCCCCTGAGGTTCGCGTTCGACGTCGGGCGTTGCTGCCTTTGCTGCCATAGCCTCCTTGCGCGTGGCTGCTGCAGAGGCGGCAAGCATGACCAGCAACGCGGCGACAGTTAAGGCAGCTCCCGCCCAGATGGGCGAGGTGTAGCCGAGGCCGGCCGAAATTGTGACTCCACCGAGCCAAGCACCCAGCGCATTACCCAGATTGAAGGCGCCAATGTTGGCACCGGATGCCAGGGTGGGCGCGGAGGAGGCAAAGTGCATCACGCGCATTTGCAGGCCGGGCACCGTAGCGAAACCGAAACCACCCATGAGGGCCAACGAGACCAAGGTAGCGATGCTGCTGGACGCCGTGAGGGCGAAGAAGACCAGGACCAGCACCAACCCGCCCAGAATGGCAACAAGCGACTTGTCCAGCGCCTTGTCAGCGGCCTTGCCGCCGAGGAAGTTGCCCACGAACAGGCCCCCGCCGAAGATCACGAGCAGCCACGGGACGGCGCCTGGCTCGAATCCGGAAACTTCAGTCAGCGTGAAGGCGATGTACGTGAAAGCGCCGAACATGCCACCAAACCCCAGAATCGTGACGACGATGGAAAGCCACACCTGGCCGGATGCGAAGGCTCCCAGTTCACCGCGGAGGCCCTTGGTCGGATCCCCACTCCCCTTCTGGACCATCAACGCGACACCTAGCAGGGCGATGACGCCTATGCCTGTAATGGCCCAAAACGTTGAACGCCAGCCCAGGTTCTGGCCGAGCAGGGTGCCGAAAGGTACGCCGAGGACGTTGGCGGCAGTGAGTCCGGTGAACATGATGGCAATGGCCCCCGCCTTCTTGTGGGCAGGAACCAGGCTGGCCGCAACAACCGATCCGATTCCGAAGAAGGCTCCGTGGCACAACGCCGCGATGATCCGGCCGAGCAGCATTGCCATGTACGAGTCGGAGATGGCCGAGAGGAAGTTGCCGGCGATGAACAGGACAAGCAGTCCAACAAGGACCGGCTTTCGCGGAAGCCTGGTGACGGCGGCGGTAACCAGGAGGGCACCGACCGTGACGCTTAGTGCATAGCCGGAAATGAACCAGCCTGCCGAGGCCTCGCTCACCCGGAAATCTGCCGCTACCTCCGGCAAGAGGCCCATGATGACGAATTCGGTCAATCCGATGCCAAATCCGCCGAGGGCGAGGGCAATCAACCCTGCGGGCATATGGAACTCCTTAAATGGAATGGTCCCCGGGAGAAAGGTGGAGGTGCGCACCTGGGAACCCGTAGAATAATAGTTGCAGACGCTGTATATATAGTTGCACACGCTAGTTAATTGCGCAAGCAACTACTTTCGGGCGGCTGCACTGAGACTCAAACCAAGGCAGGAGCACAACAGCGTGGGCATCAAGGATGACGCCGTAGAAGTACGGGCACAGGGATGGCGCACCCTCGCTGCCCTTCACGGAAGCATTGAGGCTGAACTCGAGAAAGCCCTCCAGGCTTCCAGTGAGCTGTCCGTGGTGGAATACACGGTGCTTGACGCGCTCAGCCGACAGGACGGATGGCACATGCGCATGCAGCAGCTTGCCCGGGCCACGGCTCTTTCCAGCAGTGCGACCACCCGCTTGGTCAACCGTCTTGAGGACCGCGGGCTGCTAACGCGGATCCTCTGCGCCGATGACCGCCGCGGGATCTACACCGAACTCACAGTGGCCGGGCAGAAGCTCCTCGAGGCCGCCAAGCCGGTCCACGATGAGACGTTGGCGTCCGCCCTGGAGGCCGCTGAGCAGGTACCCGAACTCGAACCCCTGGTACGCGCGCTCGGAGCGCTCCAGAAGGCTTAGCCGAATCCCGGCCTTGTTCGTTTTTCCCGGCGCTGAACGGCGGGTGCAACGAACAAGCCCGGGCCCTTCTTAACCATTAACGACCAAAGGCCGGAACCACGTGTTTCCACGTGATTCCGGCCTTCATGGTCGGGCTGACAGGATTTGAACCTGCGACCCCTTGACCCCCAGTCAAGTGCGCTACCAAGCTGCGCTACAGCCCGCTGGTTCCACCGTTCTCCGCCCAGGTTTTCCTCCGAAGAGTCCCACCTAAGCAGTCCGGCCGAACCACCTCCAAAAGCTTACACGAAGTTGGAGGGTGCCAACGCCATCACGGCCAAACTCGGCTGTGATGCCCGTCTCATTTAGCGCTTCTTGCCACGCTTCTCGCGGACGCGCATGTTGACCTCGATGGGCGTGCCTTCGAAGCCGAACGTTTCGCGCAAGCGACGCGTGATAAAGCGCCGGTATCCCGGATCCAGGAAGCCGGTGGTGAAGAGCACGAACTTCGGCGGGCGGCTGGAAGCCTGGGTGCCGAAGAGGATACGCGGCTGCTTGCCACCACGGACAGGGTGCGGGTGGGCAGCAACCAGTTCACCGAGGAACGCATTCAGGCGACCAGTGGGGATGCGACGGTCCCAGCTCTCCAGCGCGGTGTCCAAGGCAGGAACCAGACGGTCCTTGTGCCAACCGGTCTTTGCAGAGATGTTGACGCGGGGAGCCCACTCAACGTGGGCAAGGTCCTGCTCGATTTCGCGCTCAAGGTAGCGGCGGCGCTCGTCGTCGAGCAGGTCCCACTTGTTGAACGCGAGTACCAAGGCACGCCCGGATTCAATGGCCAACTGCAGGATGCGGACATCTTGCTCGCTGAGGACCTCATCGACGGCCAGAAGCACGACGGCGACCTCCGCCTTTTCGAGTGCGGCCTGAGTACGCAGGGACGCGTAGAAATCGGCACCCTGTGCCATGTGCTGGCGGCGGCGGATACCCGCGGTGTCCACGAAGCGCCAGGTCCGGCCGCCGAGTTCGATGAACTCGTCCACGGGATCACGCGTAGTGCCGGCCAGTGGATCTACAACAACGCGCTCGGAGCCGGCCAACTTGTTCAGCAGCGAGGACTTGCCAACGTTCGGACGGCCGATCAGGGCGATGCGGCGGGGGCCACCGGACCTCTCCACGCCCTCCACCAGTGAGAACTCGGGCAGGGTGTCCATGACGTGGTCCAGGAGGTCGGCGACGCCGCGGCCATGCAGGGCGGACACCGGGTAGGGCTGGCCGAAACCAAGGCCCCACAACGCTGCGGAGTCAGCTTCCTGCGCAAAGTCATCCACCTTGTTGGCCACCATGATGACCGGCTTCTTGCTCTTGCGGAGCATCTTCATGACGCCTTCATCCGTGGCGGTCGCGCCTACGGCGGAATCCACGACGAAGAGAACGGCGTCGGCAAGCTCAACAGCCATCTCGGCCTGTTCGGCGACGCGGGCGTGGATGCCCTTGGCATCGTGTTCCCATCCACCGGTGTCTACCAACGTGAAGTTACGGCCATTCCAACGCGCGGAGTACATCACGCGGTCGCGGGTGACACCCGGGGTGTCCTCAACGACAGCCTCGCGGCGGCCCAGGATGCGGTTGACCAGGGTGGACTTGCCCACGTTCGGACGGCCAATGATGGCAAGCACCGGATCCAGCTTGAGGGGACCTTCGTCGCCCTCGTCGTCGTAATCGCCGCTAAGCAGCGCGGCGTCGTCTTCGTCGAGGTCGTAATCATCCAGGCCGGCCCGGAGGGTGGCTGCACGGAGTTCGGCCTCTTCATCGTCCAGGGCCGCCAGGTTTTCAGCCACCTGGTCGGTGCCGGTGGGCGTGTATTCGTCGTCGCCGGCTCCGTGGAGGCCGGATTTTTGAGTCGTATCGCTCATTGCACGTTCCTTAATGGTGGTCTGCCGGCGTCCCGGCTACTTCTGTTTGGCGGTGCTGCGGTGTGGATGGTCCGGACGGAGGTTCCTGGGGAAGGCCCTGCCCTGTAGTCCTGACTGCATCCTGGACGTGTCCGGCCAGTGCATCGCGGATTGCCGCAGCCGCCCTGTCCATTGAAACACGCCCCGGTTCGCCCTTCCGGCGCTGCACCGTGAGGGGTTCTCCGAAGCTGACATACAGCCTGCGGCGGGGTTTGGGAATATGGTCGCGGTGCTCATCGTCCTTGCGGGTTCCGAGGATCGCGACGGGTATGACGGTGGCTCCGGAATTAATAGCCAGCCACGCGACACCGTTGCTGATGCTGTCGGCAGAGCCGCTCCCCCGGGTACCTTCGGGCAGTATCCCAACGCAACGGCCGGCGTCGAGCAATTGCTTGCCCACGTGCAGGGCGCTGCGGTCACCGCTTCGGTCCACGGGAATCTGCCCTGATCCCTTGAGGACGCACCCAAGGAATCCACGGAACATCTCTTTCTTGACCAGGATGTGCATGGGACGCGGCGAAGCGCCGAACATCACTGGACCGTCCAGGAAGCTGATGTGGTTGCCGGCAAAGATCACTGGACCAGCAGCGGGTATGTTGCTCTTGCCCCCCACGACAGTGCGGTAGATGACATGATCCAGGATCCAGCCGACGGGACGGCTCCAGATGCGTGTCCACTTGGCTGGAAGGCGGAGCTCCGGAAGCTGGTTACTAGTCGCCATAGATGACCTTGCTAACGATCGCCAGGGCTGTTTCCACTGTTTCCTCAAAGTCGAGGTCAGAGGAATCGAGGGTCACGACGCCGTCGGCCGCCTGGGTGAAGTTCACCACCGTGGAGTCCTTGGCATCGCGTTGTGTCACCTGTGCGGCAAGCTGTTCCTTGCTCTGTGTGCCGCCCAACTGGATACCACGACGCCGGAGCCTTGCTTCTTCGCTCGCGGTCAGGAGCATGCGGACCTCGGCGTTGGGAGCCACCACTGTGGTGATGTCGCGTCCCTCGACCACCATCCGGTGGTGATGTTGGTCGATGAGCTGGCGTTGGCGGCGGATCAGCTCCGTGCGGGCGCCCAGCGTTGTAGCGACGGCGCTCACGGAGGACGAGATCAAGGGATCGCGGATTTCATCGGTGATATCAGTGCCGTCTACTGCCACGTACTCGGTAGCCGTGCTGGTGCTGATTTCCAAGGGCATGACCTTGGAAGCCTGCTCCACCGCGGCGCCGTCCTGAAGGTCGAGGCCTGTTTTGAGGCAGTACCACGTGAGTGCGCGGTACATCGCACCGGTATCCAGGTACGCCAGCTTCAAGCGTCGGGCAACTTCCTTGCTGACGCTGGACTTGCCGGACCCCGAGGGGCCGTCGATCGCGATCACCAGCGGCTTGCCGGGGCGGGCGACTGTCTCCGGCCCAAAGAATTCACGCGTCATTACTGGAGTACCCGCCATCCACGATCGGTCAAGGCTTCAACAAGGAGGTCGTGCTTGCTTGGCAGGACTGAGAGCTCCACCATGCCCACGTTCTGACCCGACGAATGGTCGAGCCGGAGGTCTTCGACGTTCACTCCGATCTCGCCAATTTCGGTGAGAAGCTGCGCGATCTGGCCCGGCTTGTCATCTACGAGGATAGTCAGCCAGGAATACGCCTGCGGAGGTCCACCATGCTTACCCGGTATCCGGGCTTGCCCAGCGTTGCCTTCACTGATGAGCTGGGCGAGATCCAAACGCGCTCCGGGTGCAAGCGGCGCTTCCAAAGTCCCGATCAAGCGATTCAGGTCCTCTCGGACGCCATGCAGGATGGAGACGACCTTTTCCGCATTGCCACCCAGTATCTGTACCCAAAGGGTGGGATCGCTGGCAGCGATGCGTGTTGTGTCCCGCAACCCGTTCCCGGCCAAGGAAAGGGCATGCAGGGGTGTCCCCTGCAAACGGCTCGCCAGGAGGGAAGACATGATCTGCGGCAGATGGGAAACCAAAGCCACTGCTTCGTCGTGCTCGTCGGCAGTGAACTGGGAGACGATAGCTCCCAGGTCCCCTGCCAGCGAACGTGCCGTTTGCAGTGCGACGGTGTCCGTTTCCTCGGATGGGCAAACCACCCAGGGCATGGACGTGAACAGCTCGCCCCTGGCGGCAACCGGCCCGGACTTCTCCCTGCCGGCCATCGGATGGGTCCCCACGTACCTGGCCAGGTCCACGCCGCGCTCCCGCAACTGGGATTGGATCGTGGCCTTAACGCTTGCGATGTCAACCACGACGGCGGACGGGTAGTCCGCCAGGGCTTTCTCCACGACGTCGGCCGTCACGTCGGGCGGCGCGGCGACCACAACCAACTGAGGCTGCTCGTCAAGCTCAGCCAGGGGCCGGCCTGCACCAATGTCTACCGCGACCGCCTGGTTCGTCGGCGAGGGATCGAAAAGGAAAACCGGAACGCCGCGTCCGCGCAGGCCGAGGCCGATGCTTGCCCCGAGCAGGCCTGTACCAAGAACCACGACCGGACCATCAAGATGGCCGCGGCCGTGCGTGCGGAATGCCGACATGCCCTAGAGCCCCACGGATGCCAGGAGGTGACCGACTTCCTGCCTGCCGAGGTTGCGAATGCTCCCCTGGCGCTGGTCTCCCAGGCCAATGGGGCCGATCTTGACACGGACAAGACGCTCTACCGGGAAACCCACAGCATCGAACATGCGGCGCACAATACGGTTCTTGCCGGAGTGCAGGACAACCTCGATCAGGACGTGCCCAGGGGTGGAGTCAACCAAGCGGAAGGAGTCCACGGTTGCCAGCCCGTCTTCAAGCTCCACGCCGGACTTCAGCTGCGCGCCAACGCCCTGCGGGAACGGACCGCGCACCTGAACCAGGTACGTCTTGGGCACCTCATACGAAGGATGGGTCAGGCGGTTGGCGAGTTCGCCGTCGTTGGTCAACAAAAGCAGGCCTTCTGTGGCGACGTCCAGGCGCCCGACGTGGAACAGCCTCTCGCCTTTGGCGTTCTTCAGGAAATCGCTGATGCACGGGCGACCCTCGGGATCCTCCATGGTGGAGACAACGCCCTTGGGCTTATTGAAGACCATGTAGACGAGGGTTTCATCAAGCTGGATGCGAATACCGTCAACGTGGATCACGGCGGTTTTGGGGTCGACCCGCATGCCGAGCTCCGTGGTGACCTGGCCATCGACCTCGACGCGGCCTTCGAGGATCATTTCCTCGCATACGCGGCGGGAAGCCACGCCGGCCTGCGCCATGACCTTCTGCAGGCGCACGCCGTCAACATCGTGAAGGTCCGACTGCGGGACTTCCTGGCGCGGACCGCGGTTGCGGGCAGGCTTGCGGATGGGGCCCAGGTTCTGGCCGAAGCGTTCGCTGCCGAAGGCTTTTGAGCCGTACTGCCTGGCGGGCTTCGCCTTGGGCTTCAACGCACCGGGGGTCCCGGGAGCCTTGCCATAGCCGGGCTTGTTGGAGCCGGGCTTGCGGAAAGGCTTGGCCGGCTTGGCGGCCTGGCGGGCGTCGTAGCTGCCGGCGGTCGTGGGGTTGTCAGGATCGAAAGGGGCCGCTTCCCGGGGCTTCGCAGCCTTGAATGGACGGCCTTCGCCCTGGTTGAAATTGCGCTTTCCAGCGCCGGCACTTCCGCCGCGGCCAGAGAAGCCGCCGGCGTTGGAGCGGCCCGTGCCGCCCCTTGCCTCATTGCGTCCAGAACTGTTGCGTCCCGAACTGTTACGTGGTGAACCCTGGCGTCCCGCCTGTGTCATGACCCGTCCTTGTGTAGTAATGGCCGGCATTCGGTGCTGCAATCAACACTAGCCAGCCGGGCAGACATCGTCTGCCCCTTGTTGCCGTGGCACCGTCCGTGCGGTGCCGTGAATCAGTATGTAGTTCTCTTGGAGTGCCGGCTTACATCCGGCTGGCGTCGTAGTACTCGTCGATCCCTTCCAAACCCGGAAGGTGCGGCGAGAGCTGGGGCAGTTCCGCCACCGAGCCTATGCCCATCCGTTCCAGGAAGTAGGAGGTTGTCCTATACAGCACAGCCCCGGATTCAGGATCGTTTCCGGAGTCTTCGATCAAACCACGTTGGGTTAGAGTCCGAACCACGGAATCGACGTTGACGCCTCGAATTGCGGATACCCGGGCCCTGGAGACCGGTTGCCGGTAGGCAATGACCGCCAGTGTTTCAAGCGCTGCCTGAGTGAGCCTGGTGGTCTGCCCTTCGAGGACGAACCTGCCCACGATGTCCGCAAAATCGGACCGTGAATAGATCCGCCACCCACCGGCGACGTTCCGCAATTCAAAACCCCGGGGGGCAGAGCTGGCAACGGCAAAGCCGACAGCATCCACGTCCGGGGCTTTAACAGTATAGCCGCTATACTCCCGCTGCAGGTTCTGCAGCAAATCCTCGACGACGGCGACCGTTACGTTCAATCCCGCGGCCAACTCTTCGGAGGTGGCTGGCTCGTCGATGACCATGAGCACGGCTTCCAACGCTGCGCGTGCCCCGCCGGGCAGGGTTTCGAGCTCAGCAAGGCCGGCTGCGGCCACGTCCTGCTCAGTCACTGGTTTTCCCTTCGCTCGTTTCCTCGTATTCTTCGCTCAGGTTCGAGCTGTCCCATTCGGCCACGTCCCCCGTCCACCTAACAGTCAGTTCTGCCAAGGGACCGGGCTGTTCGAATGCCACAACACGGTCGCGGAACATCTCCAGCAAGGCCAGGAAGCGGGCCACCACCACCAGGGTTGTCTCGGCGTCGGCTATCAGTGTGCGGAAGGAGAGCGGGGCCCCGAGTTGCAGGCGGTATCCGATGATCTCGGCTTGCTCCTTGACGCTCACCGGCGGTGCGTGGAGGTGGTCCAAATCCACCTCTGCGGGCGCCACGTCCTTGGGCTTCAGCGCCTTGGCTGCAAGCTCTGCAAACTGTGCGGGAGTGTGCCGCCACACCAGTTCGGGCAGCAATGCGGCGAAATGTCCTTCCAATGCAACTTGGCGCGGATACCTCCGGCCTTCCTGCTCCAGCGTTTCGCTGATGAGGCCTGCCACTTGCTTGAACGCCTTGTACTGGAGCAAACGGGCAAAGAGCAGGTCCCGGGCCTCGAGGAGGGCAATGTCTTCGTCGTCTTCCACTTCGCCGGCAGGAAGGAGCCGGGCAGCCTTAAGGTCCAGGAGCGTGGCAGCGATCACCAGGAATTCGCTGGCCTCATCCAACGCCCAGTCCTCCCCCAGTTCCTGGAGGCGGCGAATGTACTTGATGAACTCATCGGTGACGGTGGCCAGCGCCACTTCTGTGATGTCCAGCTTGTGCTTGGATATCAGGCCGAGCAGGAGGTCGAAGGGACCGGTGAAGTTGGCAAGCCGAACCTCAAAGCCCGCCTTGCGGGCGTCGGAGGAGCCGGCGTCGGGCATTTCTTCCGGTATGACCGCCGCGGCGGGCGGGGCGAGTGACCGTCCCACGCGGTTCGCTACGGTGCGCCGCCGCGCGAGATAAGTTCCTTTGCGAGGCGGCGGTAGGCGTCTGCTCCGATGTGGTTGCCGGCGTAGCTTGTAATGGGCTCCGCGGCGACTGTAGCGTCCGCGAACTTAATCGAACGCTTGATGACTGTCTCGAAAACTTTGTCACCGAAAGCCTCCACGAGGCGCGAGATGACTTCGCGGCTGTGCAGGGTGCGGGCGTCGTACATGGTGGCAAGAACGCCGTCCACCTGCAGCCGGGGGTTCAAACGGTCCTGCACCTTCTCGATGGTTTCCACGAGCAGGGCCACAGCACGAAGTGCGAAGAACTCGCAGATCAGCGGGATGATGACGCCGTGGGCGGCGGTCAGCGCGTTGACGGTCAGGAGGCCCAGCGAGGGCTGGCAGTCGATCAGTACGACGTCGTAGTCGTCTTCGACACTCTTGAGTGCACGGTCAAGGACCTGTTCCCGGGCGACTTCGTTGACGAGTTGCACTTCGGCAGCGGAGAGGTCGATGTTTGCCGGTAGAAGGTCCACGCCGTCAACTCCGGTCTGCTGGATAGCATCCCGGATATCCACCTTGCGGTCCATGAGGACGTTGTACACGGTGAGATCGAGTTCGTGCGGATTGGCGCCAAGTCCTGCGGAAAGGGCACCTTGGGGATCGAAGTCCACCAAGAGCACCCGCCGCCCATACTCCGCGAGCGCCGCTGCGAGGTTGATGGTGGACGTGGTTTTGCCCACCCCGCCCTTCTGGTTGACCATGGCGATGACCCTGGCCGGGCCGTGGGAGGCAAGCGGAGCCGGTTCCGGGAAGTCGCGGTGAGGGCGGCCCGTAGGCCCCATGATGGCGTCTTCCAGATCGAGCTCGGTGTCTCCCAGCGTAGCTGTTCCCCGTTCGCTGCTCACGTATCTAACCACTCTTTCGACGACGATCTTCCCTGCCGCTGTTCCCCTGGATACAGCGCTGCTACCCACCTAGGCTACAGCGCCCGACACGGCATTTCGGGGAACTTGACTTTCGCTGCCCTTTGAGCCTTTACCCTCTAGTTGAGGTCGAAGGTTGCCAGCGCGGGGCCTTTATTACTTGGACTCCCCGGCGAACGGCAGAGGGCCGACACCCTTCAATCGGGTGTCGGCCCTCGTGCGGTACGAAGCTGAGCCTGCTAGATGCTTGCCTTGTCCCGGGCTTCAGTCTCTGGAGCAGCCTCGGCGCCGTGGGCGATCATGGTCTGCTCGTCGAACGGCTCGCTTCCGGAGAGAACCCGCTCCACCTGGGCATTATCGATTTCCTTGACCCAGGTGCCGATCAGAACGGTGGCAACGGCGTTACCGGTGAAGTTCGTCAGTGCACGGGCTTCTGACATGAAGCGGTCGATGCCAACGATCATGCCCACGCCACCCAGGAGCTCGGGCTTGTGCGCTTGCAGGCCAGCCGCGAGCGTTGCCAGGCCAGCTCCCGTGACGCCTGCGGCGCCCTTGGAAGCGATGATCATGAAGATCAGCAGCGAGATCTGGGCGCCCAGGTCCAGCGGCGTGCCCATGGCGTTGGCGACGAACAGCGAAGCCATGGTCAGGTAGATGGCCGTGCCGTCAAGGTTGAAGGAGTAGCCGGTGGGCACTGTCACGCCGACAACCGGCTTGGAGACACCCAGGTGTTCCATCTTGGCGATAAGGCGCGGCAGGGCTGCCTCGGAGGAGGACGTGGAGAAGATGAGGAGGTATTCCCGGGCCAGGTACTTCATCAGTTTGAAGATGTTGACGCCGGCCACCGCACGGAGCAGCGAGCCAAGGATGACCACGATGAATACTGCGCAGGTGATGTAGAAGGCCAGCATCAGGGTAAACATGCTGAGGATTGCCTGGGCGCCAGTGGCACCAACGACGGCGGCGATCGCACCGAAGGCGCCGACGGGAGCCAGCCACATGATCATGATGAGGATTCGGAAAACAAGGCGCTGTCCGTGGCCGATTGCCGTGAGGATGGGGGTGCCCTGCTTACCCATCTTCTGGAGTGCGAAGCCGACCAGGATGGCTGCAAGGAGCGTGGGAAGGACGGGAATATCGCTGGGGATGATGCCCAGGAGGAAGTCCACGGTGCTGTCCGTGGCCGCCTTCTTGTTGGGATCATAAGGAGTCAGCTTCAGGCCTTCGCCCGGGTGGATGAGGTTGCCGACAACGAGGCCGATAGCCAGAGCGAAGGTTGACATGGCCACGAAGTAGCCCAGTGCTAGTCCGCCCACCTTGCCGACTGTTGCAGCTTTGGCGATGGAACCGATGCCCAGGACGATGGTGCAGAAGATGACCGGGGCGATCATCATCTTGATGAGCTTGATGAAGCCATCCCCGAGTGGCTTCAGGGACTTTCCAACCTCAGGGAACATCAGGCCGACCACGGCACCGAGCACAACGGCCAGGATGACCGCGATGTACAGGTAATGCGACTTGTCGAGCCCCCTGCGTCCACCGGTGGCGGCTACTGCCGACTCTCCTCGTTGAGAGGTCATGGGATTCTCCTTCTGGATACTGTGTAAGGCGCTGCGGTCCTGCACTTGTGTCCAATCCGCTGCCCTTGTGTGATATCCATCATTGAGCCATTGGTGACACACATCACCGTTGCGGTCATATTGGTCATGGGAGGCCTATTTGTTTCATCGCTGGAGCATCGCCCGCCGCTTGTTTGTGGCAAACCTGCTGTTCGTGCTGGTGCTGACGGCTGTCTTCGGCGCGTTCTCCGTACTGGAGGCACGGGACCGGGCATACGAGGACGCGGGCAGCCGGATGCTTGCCATCGCCACGTCCATTGCGAACAACCCACTGGTGTTGCAGGCGGCGGCGACTGCCGACCCATCGGCAACCCTGCAGCCCTATGCGTTGGAGGTCATGAAGGATGCGGACGCGGATTTCATCACCATCATGGCTCCTGACCGGACGCGCTGGACCCACCCCCGCCCCGAAGAGCTGGGCAAGCCCTACATCGGCACGATCGAGCCCGCCCTGCGGGGTGAGACTTTCACCGAAGTCACCGCCGGTACCTTGGGCCCCTCGGTCCGGAGCATCGTGCCCGTCAAGGATTCCGACGGCACCGTCAAAGCCCTGGTGGCGGCAGGGATCACAGTAAGGACGGTGGATACCGATGTCGCCGAAAGGCTGGGAGTGATCGGCGGCATCGCCCTGGTGGTGTTGTTCTTCGGTTCCATCGCCTCATGGCTGCTCGGACGCTACCTGCGATCCGTAACCCGCGGCTGGGGTCCGGAACAGCTCGCCCAGCTGTTCGCCTACTATGAATCTGTCCTGCACTCCGTCCGCGAAGGCGTGATCCTCATCGACACCCACGGAAAAGCAGTGATGTACAACGATCAAGCCGCTGAGTTGCTGGGGCTGGAACCTTCCGACGCCGACCGTTCGCCCGATGAGGCTCCCAAACTGTCCGACCTCCCCTTCGACGGGAGCCTGCGAGCGCTTTTCGAATCCGGCAGGCCAGCCCACGACGAAATCCATTTGACCGGTTCACGGATCCTGGTGGTCAACCAGGCCCCTGCCGTTGGTCCGGTTCCTGCCCGCAGCCGGCAGAAACCATCGGTCTACGGCACAGTGGCCACCATTCGCGATCGCACTGAGATTGAGTCCCTGGGGACAGAGCTGGAGACCATGAAGACACTTTCAGACGCTTTGCGGGCCCAGACCCATGAACATGCCAATCGGCTGCATATGATCGTTTCCCTGCTTGAGTTGGGCCGCACGCACCAGGCACTGGAGTTCGCCACCAAGGACCTGGAGCTCAGCCAGCAGCTCACGGACGACATGCTGGCTTCCGTGGACGAACCGGTGATGAGTGCCCTGGTGATGGGCAAGGCCGCCGAAGCACATGAGCGCGGGGTTGAACTGGTGGTTCGAACGTCCGGAAGCTCGGGGGTCCGTGGTTTGGAAATCAAGGACCTCGTGACGATTCTGGGAAACCTCCTGGACAACGCCATTGATGCTGCGGCGTCCGGTGACATGCCGCGAAGGGTGGAACTGGACGTTGAAGCCGGCACTGCAGCGGTTGAATTCACCGTTCGGGACTCCGGCGCCGGTATTGATCCTGATTCAATCGATGACGTGTTGCAGTACGGGTACAGCACCAAGTCATCCCAGGATGATCCCCGCGGAGCCCATGGCCGGGGAGTTGGCCTTGCCTTGGTCCGGCAGGCTGTCGAACGGTTGAACGGTACTATGGCGATCAGCAACCCAGGCGGCGCCCAGTTCCATGTTGTGCTGCCCGCGACCGTTCCCCAGGAAGAGAAGGCATGACAGACATCCGCGTCCTGGTGGTCGAGGACGAGCCCATCGCTTCGGACGCCCACTCCATTTATGTGGGCAGGCTCCAGGGGTTCACTCTGGTGGGAACGGCTCCGGATGGTCAGTCTGCCCTGCGCATCCTTGGCGAATTCGCGGCGTCGGGCTCCCCAGTGGACCTGGTGCTGCTGGATATGAACCTGCCGGACCTCCACGGCCTGGATGTTGCCCGGCGCATGCGTTCGGCGGGAATCTTCGCCGACATCATCGCCATCACGGCCGTCCGGGAACTGAACATCGTGCGCAGCGCCGTTTCAATCGGCGTCGTGCAGTATTTGATCAAGCCTTTCACCTACGCGACCTTTGCCGACAAGCTGAACAGTTACCGCACTTTCCGTGATCAATTGGCGGGCTCGGTGTCCGGCAAGTCCAAGGCCGGAGCTTCGCAGAGCGACGTGGACCAGGCCTTCGCCAGTCTCCGGGCCCCGACGGAACTTCCACTGCCCAAGGGCTTATCCGGTTCAACGCTGGAATCGGTCAAGGATTTGGTCCGCGCCCGGCAGCAAGCTGTATCCGCCAGTGAAGTCATGGATGCTTTGGGGATGTCGCGGGTCACGGCCCGCCGGTATCTGGAGTACCTGGCCGACGCCGGGACGGTTACGAGGGCGCCGCGCTACGGAACACCGGGACGTCCGGAGAACGAGTACGGCTGGAACCGGGGTTAGCCTTCTCCCGATTGAACGGGTCCAGCAGTAAGCTGGACCCGAACCCGTGGAGAGCCCATGTCCCAAGAGCTACAGCAACTTTCCAAGGCCCGCGATGCGTTTGCCCGTGGGGAATGGGACGTGGCGCGTCGAAGCCTGGAACTGGCATCCGAGGACGCCCCGCTCAGCTTGCCGGACCTTGAGATCCTTTCCCGTTCAGCGTGGTGGCTGGGAGATGTTCAACGGTCCATGTCCCTCTCGGAAGAGATCTTCCATCGCTTGGACAACGACCATCAGGCGCAGGCCCCGGCCCGGACAGCACTGACGCTCTCCATGCAGTGGGGCATCCGTGGCAATCTCGCGGTTTCTTCGGCCTGGCTCAACCGGGCGCGGCGGCTGCTGGAGAACATGCCCGAAGTGCCCGAACACGGGTATCTGCTCTACCTTGAGGCCAACGACGCAATGAACCTCGAAGGTGATCCGCGCCCAGCACTGGCGGCCTCGGTGTCCCTCAAGGAGATGACCCGGCGGCACGATTCACCCGAGCTCGCCAGCTTTGGGTACATGCTCTCCGGCTTGGCAGCGGTCCGGACAGGACAGTCCGCACGCGGTTTCCAGGACTTGGACGAGGCCATGCTGCCGGTGATCGCGGGCCAGGTATCCGCTGAGTGGGGCGGAGACATCTACTGCTCCATCATCCACCTCTGCTACGAGATGGCTGACTTCGCGCGAATGAGGGCTTGGACCGATGCGCTGGCCACCTGGTGCGCCGGCCTCTCCCAATCCTTCATGTACAGCGGCATATCGCGCGTTCACGAGCTTCAATTGCTCGGCACGGAGGGCCACTGGGGGCAGGTCGAAGCCGAAATGCCCCACGAAGCCGAACGCCTCAGAAATGCCCACGGCTGGATCGCCGCGGACGGATACTGTGAGCTCGGAGAGATCCGTCGACGCCGGGGCGATGTGGCCGGGGCCGAGTCCGCGTTTGCATTGGCCCGCGGACTCGGCGTGGATGCGCAACCAGGAAGTGCCTTGCTGCTCGCGGATGCAGGAAAGACAGACGCCGCAGTGGAAGCCCTTCGGGCTGCCTTGGCGGATCGTGGAACCCTGGGGAGGGCGGGCCTTCTGTTGCCCTTGGTGGAGTTGCTGGCTCCCCGGGACCCCGGCGCGGCGGCCACGCATTGCCTGGAACTCGAACAGACTGCCGCTTTCTACGGAACCCCTGGCTTCCTGGCGTGGGCCCATCATGCGCGGGGTGCTTTGATGATGGAGGAGCGTCGCTGGGCTGAGGCGATGAATGAGCTTGAATCCGCAGCACAGACCTACCGCTCCCAACACATGCGATACGAGCTGGCACGGATCCACGAACGCCTGGCAACTGTCCGGGCTTCCCGGGGTGAAACTGGGCGCGCGGAGGCTGAACGCGCTACTGCGGCGGCCATCCGGAACCAGCTCGGCGCCAAGCATATTTCCTGGACGGCGCCTCCCCGGGAGCCGGGTGGCTTAACCTCCCGGGAAGTGGAGGTGCTGGGCTGCGTCCTTGCTGGTTCCAGTAACCGGCAAATTGCCAAGTCGCTGACCATTTCGGAGAAAACAGCCGGACGTCATTTGGCGAACATCTTTACCAAGATCGGGGTCACCTCCCGGACGGCCGCCGCCGCCTGGGCCCACCAGCACGGCATCCCGGAGCGACCCGGATCGTAGATGCCGCCCCACGGGGCCCTGCATGGTTCGCCCCACACCCGCAGAAAAAATGCAGAAAATGCCCGAAGAAGCCCGTCGGGGCGTGAATCTACCGTGGGATATGGGCAACAGGCCGGAGCCACCGGTCCCCGAAGATCAAGGAAAAGCCATGGAAAGCACCCAGTCCGGGCAGTATGAAACCGCCACGATGCCCGAAACGACTTTCGGAGAAGCGGGACAGGACGCTGTCCAGGAAGCAGCCGGCAGGTTGATAGACATCCTGAACACCTCATCCATCGGACTGCTTATTGCCGTCGGGCACCAGACCGGCATCTTTGAGACGCTTGCCTCCCTGCCCCCGGCGACAAGTCAGCTCGTCGCGGATGCAGCCGGAGCGAACGAGCGCTATGCTCGCGAATGGTTGGGAGGGATGACGACCGCAGGACTCGTGGACTTCGAACCCGGCGATTCCACCTACCACCTCCGTCCTGAATTTGTTCCTGTTCTGTGCGGGACCGGAATGGAAAACCTGGCGCGCACGCTGCAGTATCTCCCACTGATGGGTGAGGTGGCCCCCAAGATTGTCAGGGCTTTCCGGGAGGGAGGTGGAACAAGCTACAGCGACTATCCGCAATTCCACCACATTATGGCTTCCGAAAGTGCGGCAGTGAATGACGCCTCGCTCCTGGAGGCGATCGTCCCTTTGACCGGTTGCGAAGACGACTTGAAGTCAGGGATCGCCGTGGCTGACATCGGCTGCGGGGAGGGCCACGCGGTGAACCTGCTTGCCGCCACCTTCCCCCGCAGCAGCTTCACGGGCTATGACTTTGCTGACGAGGCGCTGGCGGCGGCCAGAGCCGAATCCGCAGCATTGAGACTTCCAAACGTCCGGTTCGTGCCCAGGGATGTCACCCGGCTTGAAGAAGAAGCTCGATACCACCTCGTGACGGCCTTCGACGCCATCCACGACCAAGCGCACCCGGCCCAGGTCCTGAAAAACATCCATAAGGCGCTCAAGCCCGGTGGAACATTCCTCATGGTGGACATCAACGCCTCCAGCAACCTCGAAATGAACGCTGGCCTGCCGTGGGCTTCCTTCCTCTACACCATCTCCACGTTTCATTGCATGGCCGTCTCCCTGGGGCAGGGCGGTGACGGGCTGGGAACCGTTTGGGGCAAGGAATTGGCGACAGCCATGATCCGTGACGCTGGCTTCAGCGCCGTAGAGGTCAAAGAACTCGAGGAAGATCCGTTCAACGTGTACTACGTCGCCAAGCGCTAGGCGTGTATACACAGATCAATATATATGGCTACTTTGGTGACTATTTCGATAGTTTTGTATACACTGAGGGCATGCGCGCCAGTGATCGGGCCTATGCGGCTCTCCGTGAAGACATCATTGAGTGGCGCCTGAGGCCAGGTACCGTCCTTGCCGAGGTGGAACAGTCCGAGCGGCTGGGGGTGTCCCGGACGCCGGTGCGGGAGGCGTTGGGCCGGTTGAGTGCTGAGGGATTGACGACGGCGGCCGGCGGCCGTGGCGTCGTCGTGACCGATATTTCGCTGGAGAGCATTGATGAATTGTTCGAGTTGCGCGAAACGCTGGAGGTGAGGGCTGCGGCCCTGGCCGCTGAGCGGGGAGAGCCGGCCGTTTTCGCCCAGCTGCATGCGCAGCTTCTGCAGGCGCCGGAGCTGCTCAGCGAGAAGGATCCTGCCCGTCACGAGTATTACGCGTTGGTGGGACGGCTGGATGAGGCCATCGATGCTGCGGTCTCCAACTCCTACCTTGCCCAGGCCATGCGGAGCCTGCGCGTCCATTTGGTCCGGGTCCGCCGGCTGGCAGCGGACGACACTGCCAGGCTCCACGCTGCTGCCGCGGAGCATGCGGCCATTGCCGAGGCCATCGCCGCCGGGAATCCCCGGCTGGCCGAGGCCGCCACCATACTTCATTTGCACCGCAGCCTTACCCACGTCAAAGCCGCCCGCTGGGCGCACTGAACCGTCCCACCAGAAGGAGCACCATGGTCAAGAACAACCACGTCCGTGTTTACAAGTCCGAAGAGAACCTCCCGCGGGAGGAGCAGCTGGCGCACAAGATCGCCGTGGTCGCCGCTGACCCTGTCGAGGTCACCGCCGAGGTGAAGGACATGGTGATCAACCGCATCATCGACAACGCCTCGGTAGCGATCGCGTCGTTGAACCGTGCACCGATCATCGCAGCCCGCGCCCAGGCACTGACCCATGCCCCGTCCGGGAACGGCAAGGGCGCCCACGTTTTCGGCATCACCGACCGGGTCTCCCCTGAGTGGGGAGCCTGGGCCAACGGGGTGGCGGTCCGGGAACTGGACTACCACGACACGTTCCTGGCCGCGGACTACTCCCACCCCGGGGACAACATCCCGCCGATCCTCGCCGTCGCGCAGCACGTCGGTTCCACCGGCAAGGACCTGGTCCGGGCCATCGCCACCGGCTACGAGATCCAGGTGAACCTGGTCAAGGCCATCTGCCTGCACAAGCACAAGATCGACCACGTCGCGCACCTCGGCCCGTCCGCCGCCGCCGGCATCGGCACGCTCCTTGGCCTGGACGTTGAGACGATCTTCCAGTCCATAGGCCAGGCCCTGCACACCACCACCGCCACCCGCCAGTCCCGCAAGGGCGAAATCTCCACCTGGAAAGCCCACGCCCCGGCCTTCGCCGGGAAGATGGCCATCGAAGCCGTGGACCGCTCCATGCGCGGGCAGACCTCCCCCGTGCCGATCTACGAAGGCGAAGACGGCGTGATCGCCTGGATGCTCGATGGACCCGACGCCTCCTACGAAGTGCCCCTGCCGCTGCCCGGCGAAGCCAAGCGCGCCATCCTGGACACCTACACCAAGGAACACTCCGCCGAATACCAGGCCCAGGCCTGGATCGACCTCGCCCGCAAACTCCACAACGAACACCCCGAAACCACCGACCCGGCCAACGTGGCCTCGGTTCTGATCAAGACCAGCCACCACACCCACTACGTCATCGGTTCCGGCGCGAACGACCCCCAAAAATACTCCCCCACCGCGTCCCGGGAAACCCTGGACCACTCCATCCCCTATATCTTCACCGTGGCCCTGCAGGACGGGTCCTGGCACCACGTAGACTCCTACGCCCCCGAACGCGCCGCCCGCCCGGACACCGTGGAACTCTGGCACAAGGTCACCACCGTCGAAGACCCGGAATGGACCCGCCGCTACCACTCCCTGGACATCGCAGAAAAAGCCTTCGGCGGCACTGTTGTCATCACCCTCAACGACGGCACCATCATCACGGACGAGATCGCCGTGGCCGACGCGCACCCGCTCGGTGCCCGGCCGTTCGCCCGGGAACAGTACATCAACAAGTTCCGCACCCTTGCTGCCGGGTTGGTGGAGGAAGCCGAAATCGAACGGTTCCTCACCGCCGTCGAACGCCTCCCCGAACTCGCCGCAGGCGAACTGGACCAGCTGAACATCACCGCAGCACCCGGCGTCATCAACCTCGAAGCAGCTCCGAAGGGACTGTTCTAAATGCTGTACTCCACAACCACACCCGAACAGAAACGCCTCAAACTCCGCGAACTGCTGAACTCCGGGACCGTGCAGCAATTCCCCGGCGCGTTCAACCCGCTCTCCGCCCGGCTCATCGAGGAAAAAGGCTTCGCCGGGGTCTACATCTCCGGCGCCGTCCTCGCCAACGACCTCGGCCTGCCCGACATCGGCCTGACCACCCTCACCGAAGTCGCCACCCGCGCCGGGCAGATCGCCCGCATGACCGACCTGCCCTCACTCGTTGACGCAGACACCGGCTTCGGTGAACCCATGAACGTAGCCCGCACCATCCAGGAACTCGAAAACGCGGGCCTGGCCGGCTGCCACATCGAAGACCAATTCAACCCCAAACGCTGCGGCCACCTCGACGGCAAAAACGTCGTCGACCTCGACACCGCCACCAAACGCATCCGCGCTGCAGCAGACGCCCGCCGGGACCCGAACTTCCTCATCATGGCCCGCACCGACATCCGCGCCGTCGAAGGAATCCACGCCGCCCAGGACCGCGCCAAAGCCCTCGTCGACGCAGGCGCCGACGCGATCTTCCCCGAAGCCATGGCCACCCTGGACGAATTCCAAGCCATCCGCGACGCCGTGGACGTGCCCATCCTGGCCAACATGACCGAATTCGGCAAAAGCGAGCTCTTCACCGTGGACCAACTCCAAGGCGTCGGCGTGAACATAGTCATCTACCCCGTCACCCTGCTCCGCATTGCCATGGGCGCTGCAGAGCGTACGCTGGAATCGATCAAGGCTGCGGGGACCCAAGAGGCACAAGTGGAAAACATGCTCACGCGTGCGCGCCTCTATGAACTCGTGGATTACGAGGCATACAACCAGTTCGATACCGGCGTTTTTAACTTCCAGGTCCCTGGCATCCGCTAGGTCCGGGAATCACCAAGGGGAAAGCAAGCACTCCGGATTAACGGGGCTCTTGCACAATGAACGAAGGAGTTCAGCATGGCTGCTGAAGACATCAAAAAGGGCCTTGCCGGCGTCGTGGTGGACTACACCGCGGTCTCAAAGGTCAACCCGGACACCAACTCCCTGCTGTACCGGGGATACCCGGTCCAGGAACTGGCCGCCAAGTGCAGCTTTGAAGAGGTCGCCTACCTGCTATGGAACGGCGAACTGCCCGACGATGCCCAACTGGCTGAATTTGTTGCCCGCGAGCGGGCGGGGCGTGCCCTTGACCCAGTGGTCAAGTCAGTCATCGACACGTTGCCCACCACCTCCCACCCCATGGATGTTTGCCGTACCGCAGCTTCGGTAATGGGAGCCCGGCATGAGCTGGCTGAGGATTCCTCACCAGAAGCCAACATGAAGAAGGCAATCGACCTCTGGGCTGCGATGCCCGCGGTAGTCGCCTACGACCAGCGCCGCCGGCGCGGCCAGGACGTGGTCGAACCGCGGGAAGACCTGGACTACTCCGCGAACTTCCTCTGGATGACCTTCGGCGAGGAAGCAGTAGTGGAGGTTGTGGAGGCGTTCAACGTCTCGATGATCCTCTACGCGGAGCACTCCTTCAACGCCTCCACCTTCACGGCCCGCGTGGTCACCTCCACGCTCTCGGACCTGCACTCGGCTGTGACCGCTGCCATCGGCGCCCTCAAAGGCCCACTGCACGGCGGCGCCAACGAAGCCGTCATGCACACCTTCGACGAGATCGGCATCCGCAGCGAAGAATCCATGGAGGAAGCCGCGGTCCGGGCCCGTGCCTGGATGGAAGACGCCCTGGCGAAAAAGAAAAAAGTCATGGGCTTCGGACACCGCGTCTACAAGCACGGCGACTCCCGCGTGCCCACCATGAAAGCCGCACTGGACAAGATGATCGCCCACTACGGACGGCCCGAACTCCTGGGCCTCTACAACGGCCTCGAACAGGCCATGGACGAGGCCAAGGCCATCAAGCCCAACCTCGACTACCCCGCGGGGCCCACTTACCACCTCATGGGCTTCGACACCCAGACCTTCACCCCCTTGTTCGTCGCCAGCAGGATCACCGGCTGGACAGCCCACATCATGGAGCAATTTGCTTCCAACTCGCTGATCCGTCCGCTGAGCGAATACAACGGGCCCGAAGAGCGGCACGTGCCGTAGCTCGTTGGTGCCTCTGCACGCCATAGCAGCAGCTACCCCGGCGGGCCGGTCACCGAAAGGCGACCGGCCCGCCGTCGTTCACCTAGTAGCCCGGAGGGTGAGTCTCCGTTGGCTAGTCCGTTGCAACCCAATCGATGGTGTGGACCTCGGCCACGCTCTCGTTATCGGCAGCCAAGTCCACTCGAACTGCAATCCGCTGGCCGGAAATCATCGCGGGGAGCCAATGCTCGGCGTCTGCCCACATCCGTTCCACCGGCAACTTGGACACGGGGAACCATTCCGGCGCAATCTCGTCGCTTTCAGACGGTTCCCCTTCCCAAGCACGGGTCAGATACACAGTGGTGGCCATGTTCCACTCAGGTCTGGCAGGAAACACGAAATCAATGATGCCGGCCGGGATGAGGTCCGCGGCGTTGACCACCACGCTGATTTCTTCCATGACCTCGCGGCAGACGGCCTGGATTGCGGTCTCCCCAGGCTCCACGTGGCCGCCTACGCCCACCACTTTCCCACGTCCAAAACCGGTCTTCTTGGTGCCGAGGAGGACGTGCTCCCCGTCCCCGCCGTCGCGGAGGAGGAAGCACAATGTCACATGGGCTGCTGTCATGCTGCCTACCTTAACCCGATCTCCCGTGCCGCGACTGCCATTGCTTCGGCGCAATTGCCACACTCAGTCCAATTGCTACAGTGAGCCCATGAGCGAAGGTGGGGGCGAAGCGCACGCCGAGGCAGCGGCCATCAAGAACACTGTGAAGCCGCACGTCGCGGACGATATGGGTGCAGCCCCCGTGGCCGAATCCGAGGCACCCACCAAAGCAGCACCGGAGCGCGACGGATGGCTGCCCGGTTGGGTGGTTGCGCATCCGCTCTACGCCGGCTGGGCCTGGACAGTGGTGTGGGCAGGACTCATCGTCCTTGATGAAGTGGTGAACCTGGCTGGATGGACCTGGTACCTACTCGTCCTCGCCGCTGCGCTGCCGACGCTGCTGTCCACGCTGGCCGTGCTGCATGCCACGCCACGCAGCCACCTCAAGGCCGTGGACGCCACCGTCCTTGGCCACTTTTTCGTCCGCTTCCTAGCCCTGGTGGCGGCCTTTATGGTGTGGGCCGCTTCGGTGGTGATGAGTGCTTCCATCTCCACAACTGTGCAATCCGTTATAGGCGATTCCGAAAAAGAGGTGACCGCACTCGGCTTCAACCTCATGCTGGCTTCGGTCCCGCTGGTTCTCTCGGTCCTGTGGATGGCGTTTATCGTGCGGTGCGCCTGGTTCCTCCGGCGGCTACGCGGTTGGCGGCAATTACCGTTGAAAACACGGGTACCCAAGAAATTCCTCAAGGGGCGTCCGCGCTTGAAACGGGTAGTGGTGGGACTCGCCCACCCCGGGCTTTTGCTCGTGGCCGGTTTGGGGACGTCGCTGCTGGCACTGTTTGTGGATGCTGTGGAATTGACGTTCAGCGTGCTGGACTAGCTGCTGGCGCCTACCGGAATACAGCTCAGCGCAAGCTCAGCCGAGCGCCCTGGGATGGGCAGCTGCGTAGACCTCACGAAGGGTATCGGCCGTGACCAAAGTGTAGACCTGGGTGGTGGTCACCGATGCGTGCCCCAACAGCTCCTGGACCACGCGTACATCGGCCCCGCCCTCCAGAAGATGCGTGGCAAAAGAGTGGCGCAGGGTGTGCGGCGAAACATCCTTGGTGATGTTGGCCTTCTCTGCAGCAGTCTTCAGTATGGTCCAGGCACTTTGCCTGCTGATCCTGCCGCCGCGGGCATTCAAGAACAGCGCTGGTGTCCCTTTGCCCTTGGAAGCGAGCATCGGCCTGCCACGGACCACATAGGCCCCGACGGCGCGCGCACCGTAGGAGCCCAAGGGGACCAAACGCTCCTTGGAACCTTTTCCGAACAACCTCACGATCGCCGGCCCGTCGCCAGTATCCTCAAGGGAAACGTCGTCGACGTCCAGCCCTACGGCCTCGCTGATACGCGCCCCCGTGGAGTAGAGAAATTCAAGCAGCGCCCGGTCCCTTAAACCCGTCGCAGAATCCGAACCTGCAGCTTCAAGGATCCGCGTTACTTCACCCACACTGATGGCTTTCGGAAGCCGTTTGCCCGGCATGGGTGGGTGGACATCGTTGGCGGGATCCGACGTCGTGGTTCCTTCAAGAGCCCAAAACTTGTGGAGCCCCCGGACCGCCACTACGGTCCGGGCTGCCGACCGAACGCCCAGGGCCGCAGCGCCATCGGATCCATCGGACAAGGCTTGGGCGAAGGCGGTGACATGGTGCCGCGTGATGTCTCCGGGCCGTTCCAAACCTTGGCCGGCCAGGAAGTTCGAATATCGGGCAAGGTCCCGGCGGTAGGCAGCCAAGGTGTTGGCAGCCAGACCACGCTCCACTCCGACGTGCTGAAGGTAGTCGGTGACTCCGCGATCAATGCCGTTGGCGGTGCGGGTGGCGGCCTCGGCCATTCTTAGCGCTGGCTCGGGTGCGCAGGCCAGGGCGCGTCCGCGGGACGCAGGCTGGAAAAGCCATCGGCCTTCGCGGCAGCAGCGGCAAGGATTCCCAGGACCGCAGACGGATTGTGCAAGCGGCCTTCCAGTACGGCCTTCACGGCGTCGTCAAGCGGAATCCAGTGGAACTCAATTTCTGACTCTTCATCGGTGCGGACATGCAGGTCAGCCTCGGGAACATCGCTCAGCCCCCGGGCAAGATAGATGCGGACCGCTTCGCTGGAGGATCCGGGAGAGTTAAAGAAGTCCACCAGGACATTCCAAGTCGCCGCAACAAGGTCAGCTTCCTCAGCGAGCTCCCGGGCTGCGCCCACCACGAAGTCCTCGCCCTCAACATCCAGCAAGCCTGCCGGGATTTCCCAGAGGTCCATACCAACGGGGTGCCTGTACTGCTTCAGGAGCAGGATTTCACCGTCAACGTTCATAGGCAGCACAGCCACCGCGCCAGGGTGGTCGATGTAATCACGGACCAGGGTGTCCGTATCCTCGCTGAGCTGGAAGGCGTCGCTGACCACATCCCAGATACGGCCTTCGTAGACCTTGCTGGTAGACAAAAGACGGCGCGGGCTCGGCGTATCCGAAACCTGCCTTGAGGTGCTGGGGGTTTCAGAAATGCCGGGCATCGCGCCGTCCTTCGTTAGTGGTGTTTGCGTTTAGTTGGCAGCCACCGCGTTACTTGGCAGCTACCGCGCTGGCACCGGTCTTGGTTCCCACAACGGCACCTTCACGCCGCTCCAAGGCTGCCTTCACGAGGCCCGCGAAAAGCGGGTGAGGGCGCGTCGGGCGGGAGCTAAGCTCCGGGTGTGCCTGCGTAGCAACGTAATATGGGTGCACTTCGCGGGGAAGCTCAACGTACTCAACAAGCTTGCCGTCAGGCGAGGTACCCGAGAAGACGAGGCCCTTCGCCGCGATCTGCTCACGGTACTTGTTGTTGACCTCGTAGCGGTGGCGGTGGCGTTCGCTCACTGAAGTGGTGCCGTACGTCTCTGCGACGACGGACCCCTCGTCCAGCTTGGCCTCATAGAGGCCCAGGCGCATCGTGCCGCCGAGGTCTCCCTTGCCTTCCACAATGTCCAATTGCTCTTCCATGGTGGCGATGACCGGGTACTTGGAGTCCGGCTCGAACTCGCTGGACGAGGCGCCTTCAAGGCCAACTACGTTCCGGGCGTATTCGATCACCATGCACTGCAGGCCCAGGCACAAGCCCAGAACCGGGAGCTTGGATTCACGGGCGAACTTCAACGCCCCCAGCTTGCCTTCGAGGCCGCGGATACCAAAGCCGCCCGGTACGCAAATAGCGTCGACGCCGGCAAGGGACTTGGTGGCACCGGCGAGGGTTTCGCACTCGTCCGAGGGAACCCAACGGATCTTGACCTTGGCCTCATTGGCGAACCCACCTGCGCGGAGTGCTTCGGTGACCGAGAGATACGCATCCGGGAGGTCGATGTACTTGCCCACCAGGGCGATTTCGACCTCGTGCTTAGGGTTGTGAACAGCCTCAAGCAGCTTGTCCCACTTGCTCCAGTCGACGTCTTTGAACGGCAGGTCCAGGGCGCGGACGATGTAGGAGTCCAGTCCCTGTGAGTGCAACGTCTTGGGGATGTCGTAGATGCTGGGTGCGTCGGCCGCGTTGACCACGGCGTCGATGTCGACATCGCACATGCGGCCGATTTTCTCACGCATGGCATCCGGAACTTCGCGGTCCGAACGGATCACGATGGCTTCGGGCTGGATACCAATGGAACGCAGGGCTGCCACGGAGTGCTGCGTAGGCTTGGTCTTCAGTTCCTGGGAAGGACCAATGTATGGGACCAGCGAAACGTGGAGGAAGAAGACATTGTTCCGGCCGATGTCCTGGCGCACCTGGCGGGCCGACTCAAGGAAGGGCTGCGATTCGATGTCGCCCACGGTGCCACCGATTTCGGTGATGATGACATCCGGAGCGTTCTTGCCTTCGGAGGGAAGGCGCATGCGGCGCTTGATTTCATCCGTGATGTGCGGGATGACCTGAACGGTGTCTCCGAGGTATTCACCACGGCGTTCCTTGGCGATGACCGTGGAGTAGATCTGGCCAGTTGTCACGTTGGCCGAACCTTCGAGGTTTTCATCGAGGAAGCGCTCGTAGTGTCCAATGTCGAGGTCGGTTTCGGCGCCATCATCAGTCACGAAAACTTCGCCGTGCTGGAAGGGATTCATCGTGCCCGGATCCACGTTCAAATAGGGATCGAGCTTCTGCATAGTTACAGACAAACCGCGTGCCCGCAGCAGGTGGCCGAGGCTGGAAGCCGTCAGACCCTTACCGAGCGAGGACGCCACACCACCGGTGACGAAGATGTGTTTGGTCGTCTTGGACGAGCCCGGGAACCGGGAATTTACACGGGAATTTGATCGCTGCACCACGGAATTCGAGCTTATCATCAATTACGCCTTCCAAGCGTCCGTCCGGATTCCCCAAATGGTCAATAGTTGCCCAAGACCATGCCTGCAATCAAGAGCCGGGCGGGAGCAAGTGCACCGATGTGATAGTGCTCGCAGTCCGGCACTTACTCCGATCCCACCAAAATCCTAGGCCTTCTGGGGAAGCAATTTCGCGTCGTCCAGCAACTCCTGTGCGTGTGCCTGGGCAGATTCCGAGTCCTCCTGGCCAGCCAACATGCGGGCAAGCTCCTTGACCCGCTCGTCGTCGCCCAGGAGCTGAACGTCGCTGGAGGTAAATCCGGTGGTTGTTTTACCGTCGGCGCCGCGCACCGACGTCTTGGTGACGCGGATGTGCTGATCAGCGAACGCGGCAACCTGCGGCAGGTGCGTGACCACCAGGACCTGGACATGGCGGGCCAGCATCGCCAACCTCCGGCCAATCTCGACGGCGGCACGCCCGCCGACGCCTGCGTCCACTTCATCGAAAACAAACGTAGGAACAGGATCCACGGCAGCGAGCACCACCTCGATGGCCAACATCACGCGTGAGAGCTCACCGCCGGATGCCCCCTTGCCCAGCGGACGGGCAGGAGCGCCGGAATGCGGCTGCAGGAGGAAGGCGATCTCGTCAGTGCCCCAAGGGCCCAGGGAGCCGTTGTCCTCGACGTGGATGACCAGCGTGGCGTCCGCCATGGCCAGCGCCTTCAGTTCGGCGCTCACACGGGCTGAGAGGTCCTTGGCTGCCTTGAGCCGGGCCTTGCTGATCGCGGCAGCCAGCTTGCGGAGGGTCGCCTCCGAAGACGCAACCTCAGCGTCCAGGGATTCGATGCGGCTGGAATCGTCCTGCAGTTCATCCAAGCGCAGCCGGGCGGTGGCAGCCCACTCCAGCACTTCATCGATGCTTGGGGCATACTTGCGGATCAGCTTGGCCAGGACGGCCCGGCGTTCCTCGATTTCGGAGAGCCGCTCAGGGCCTTCAGTGTCCAACGCAGCCTGGTAGCTGGACAACTCAGCAGCGATGTCGTTCAGGAGGAAACCGACCTCAGCCAGCCGGGCTGCGGCAGCACCCAACTCCTCATCGTGATCTGCAACATGCTCAAGAGTCCGCTTGGCTGCGTCGACCATTGACGTGGCATCCCCGGCATCGCCGAATTCCTCTGCAATGAGTGACTCATGTGCGGCTGCCGCTGCCAACCGGAGCTCCTCAACGTTGGCGAGCTTTACAGCCTCCGCCTTGAGGATTTCGTCCTCACCCGGCTGCGGATCCACGTCATCGATCTCTTTGAGTGCCGCGTCCAGCGACTCCGCTTCACGCAGGCGTTCCCGCGCCTCGCTGCGAAGGGTCTCCAGCTCGGCCTGAATTGACTTCCAGTGGTTGTACATGTCCTGGTACTCCCCCAGGACCTTGGCCAGCGGTGCACCAGCGAAGCGATCCAGGGCGTGCCGCTGTGCAGTCGCGCTCTTGAGCCGGATCTGGTCCGACTGGCCGTGCACCACAACCAGGCTCTCGCCAAGTTCGGCCAGGACCCCCACAGGTGCCGCCCGTCCCCCCACGTAAGCCCGGCTCCGGCCATCGGCACCAACGGTGCGCGCCAGCAAGAGCTCGGCCACGCCGTCGAACTCCTCGGCCTCACCGCCAGCCTCCTTGGCCCGCTCCACTGCGCTGTGGGCTGGATCAAGCTTCAAGACTGCCTCGGCGGAGGCCGATTTGGCGCCGCTGCGGACGGCGCCCGCGTCCGAACGGGCACCCAGGAGAAGCCCGACGGCGGTCACCACCATCGTCTTGCCGGCACCCGTTTCACCGGTAACGACGCTGAGGCCAGGACCTAGCGGCAGGGCGGCATCGGTGATGACGCCGAGATCACGGATTCGGAGTTCTTCAAGCATGCTTCACTTCGCATTCGTGGGGTCGGATGGCTCACCGTGCCCCGGGTTTTGGGAGGTTTCGGCGTCCCGGGGGCTACCCGCTTCCCGGGGAGTCGGCAAGGGCGCCGGTGAAAGGGTTCGGATCACCGGGATGGGACCGGTGTGGACTTCCCCTGACCGGGGAGCCGGACCGCGCCAGCCGTGGATGGGGAGTTGGAACTTGCGCACAAGCCGTGCCGAGAAAGGTGTCCTGTGCGTCCGTGCGAGCCGCACCGGCGTGGCAGAGCGCGTCACCTCAACACGGGCTCCAGGAGGCAAATCAACGGAGCGCCTGCCATCGCACCAAAGGACACCTAAGGCATCCGTCCGGTTCATGATTTCCACGGCGAGCTTGGAACGCGGAGAGACCACCAAAGGCTTCGCGAAAAGGGCATGGGCGCTGATCGGCACAATAACAAGCGCCTCCACCTCAGGCCACACCACCGGTCCACCTGAGGAAAACGCGTACGCTGTTGATCCTGTGGGCGTCGCAAGGACCACCCCGTCACAACCAAACGACGTCAACGGCCGTTCATCCACCTCAGTGACGACCTCAAGCATGCGTTCCCGGTTGGCCTTCTCAATAGCGGCCTCGTTCAGCGCCCACGTGTGCCAGATCTTCTGGCCCTTGATCCACACCTGGACATCGATAGTCATGCGTTCTTCAACGGTGTACTGGCGGCTCGCGATCCATTCAACCGTCTGAGCCAGGTCAGCACGTTCGCTCTCCGCAAGGAAGCCCACGTGGCCCAGGTTGACGCCAAGCAAGGGAACGTCCACCTCGCGGACCAGCTCCGCAGCGCGCAGGATTGTTCCATCGCCGCCCAGGACCATGACCAGTTCCACGTCTTCCAAACTGACGTCGTCGTGGAGGATTTCAATGGGCGTGTCCACGGCGCCAAAGAAGCGCTCAACGTCTGCCAATTCTGACTTCTGGAGGACCGGAACCAGGCCCGACGAGTGCAGTTGCGTACAGGCATCCCACGCTGCGCGGAGCGATTCCTCCCGCCCTGTGTGGGCAAGGACAAGTACATGCCTGCTCATCGGGTTCTGCTTTCTAGTCGTTCGGCCAGAGGTTCTTTATCAACGCAGCAACGTCCTCGTCCCGCTCTTCGATCTTAGGCAACACCGCGGACATCCTGCGCTTCATCCACAGGAAGTATTCAACATTTCCGTCCTGGCCCGGCAGGGGACTGGCCGCCAGGCCGTGAAGTTCCAGCCCGGCATCAACGGCACCGCGGGCCACTTGGGCCACCGCCCGGCGTCGTTCATGCTCCGATGACACGACACCTGTGCGGCTCAGCCGCTCCTTGCCCACTTCGAACTGCGGCTTGACCATCAGGACAAGGTCCCCACCAGGTTCCGTACAAGCAGCAAGCGGCCCCAGGACCAACGTCAGGGAAATGAAGGACAGGTCTGCGACGGTCAGGGCTGCGGTGCCGCCGATCTGCTCCGGCGTCATATACCTGACATTGAGCCCCTCATGGACCACCACCCTCGGATCATCCCGAAGGAGCGGCACCAGTTGGCCATGCCCGACGTCCACCGCCACCACTTGCGCGGCACCTTGGCGAAGCAGCACGTCAGTGAAGCCGCCCGTGGAGGCACCGGCGTCGAGACACCGGCGGCCGGCTACCTCGACCCCAGGAAAAGCGGCCAGCGCGCCCGCCAACTTGTGCCCGGCCCGGCTCACGTAAATGTCCTCGAGGTGGGATTGGACGTCCAGCTCCGTATCGGCGTCCACCTGCTGGGCCGCTTTGGCGAACACAACCCCACCCGAACTCACCTTGCCGTCGCTAATGAGCTTGGCAGCATGCGTCCGGGACCTCGCCAGCCCACGCGTGACGAGTTCCTGATCAAGTCTGGCCATCCGCTATTCGTCGCCTTCCGGGCGGGTAGGACTGGCATGCCGGTCCGCAGCCGGCGGCAGGCCAGGCTCAGCATCCAGCGCCTCCAGGAGAGAGTCATGAAGAGCTGAATACAGCCCCGCATGGTCTGCCACCGGAGCACCCTGAACCCCTTCCAGCAAGCTCAGGGCACGGTCCACAGGGGCATCGCCGGTGGGATCCAGAGCCTCCGGCCAGTGGACAGCAGGCCGTTCAGCCTCAGCTTCGGGCAGATTGTTGGGCTCGGTCATCGCACCAGTCTAGTGAGTTCGCCATTCCAGCTGCGGCGCTTGGGCCACAGCGGTGTCCGGAACCGCAGCCCACCATGCCGCACACGCCGCCCGCCACGCGTCGAGGTCATCCTTGTGCCCCGTGAGCGTGACCTTGCCGTCCTCGGCAATGGCTGATGCTGCACCGCAACGGTAGGTGCCGGCGTCGCTGACGATTTCCGGGTAGGGAGCGTAAAGGTCACCCAAGTCCGCCAACAAGTAGTCGGGGCGCTCTTCCGTCCGCGCAGCCAAAATCGTCAGTGTGGTATCCACCCCGGTGAGCACTGCCGCCGTCGCAAATCCAGCCCGGTTTCCGCCCAGGATGTCCGTGTCCAAGCGGTCCCCCACCACCAGCGGGCGATCAGACTTCAACCGCTTGGCAGCAGCGTGGAACAACGGCGCTTCGGGTTTACCGGCCACCAGCGGCGTCTTGCCTGTAGCGGCCGCCACGGCGGCAACTAGCGTGCCGTTACCAGGAGCCATACCGCGCGCCTGCGGGATGGACATATCCGTGTTGGTCGCGAACCATTGGGCGCCACCGGCAACAACATAGGAGGCCTCAGCGAGGTCCTTCCAACCGATCTCCGGGTTGAAGCCCTGGACAACAGCCACCGGCGACTCCGCAGCACTATGCACGGGCTTGAGGCCCACGAGTTCGATCTCGTGGGCCAACGCCGCACTGCCCGTGATGAGGACGTGAGACCCGGCAGGCAGCATGGAAGCAAGCAACTCCCCCGCGGCCTGCGAAGAGCTGACCACCTGGTGGTCCTCCGCAGGCGCGCCGAGTTCCCGCAAATGCGCGGCAACCTGGGCGGGGGTACGCGAGGCGTTGTTCGTCACATATCCCAACCCGACGCCGACTGTTTCCAGCCGCTTCAGCGACTCCACAGCCCCGGGAATAGCATGGGGACCTGCATAGACGACGCCGTCAAGATCGGAAAGAACGGCGTCAAAATACGAAACGAGTGAATCAGCCATGCTGGGAGTCAGTGCCCTGTTCCTGGGTGGGTTCCGTGTGGGTTACGGTTTCGTCAGCCTCTTCTGCTTCGTCGGCTTCGTCCGTTTCATCGGCTTCGTCGGCTGAATCAATGTCCGACTCAGCGTCGTCCGACTCGAAGTAATCCGACTCGGCATCGTCAATGTCAACGTCGTCGTGTTCGGCATCTGCAGCAGCCGCCTCGGCGATCACCGATTCGCTTTCCGGCCTCACGACGTCGGAATCCTCACCGCGCTTCTCGAAGCGCGGCTTCCGTGCAGCTGCTGCTTCTTCCTGCTCGTCCCAGCCGAGGTCAAGAATTTCCGGTTCGGCGAAGTCGCCAACACCCAGGGCATTCTCGGCTACCAGTGCCTGACGAGCCCACTTTTCGGCTTCCTCAGTCCGACCCACAGCCGTCAGTGCTTCAGCATAAGCACGGAACAGGCGGGGGCTGTAAGAGAATGCCCGGTTGATGTCCAGCTGCGGGATCTCAAGTTCGGCAACAGCAGCATCAAGCTGGTTGAGGTCCGCCCGGGCGCCCGAAGCCACGATCGCCAGCTCTACCTTGCCCGGCGCGTCCAGGTCCTGCGCTTCAGGGGACCGGACCATGTCCAGAGCACGGTCAGGGCGGCCAAGGCCACGCTCACAGTCCGCCATGACGGGCAGATGAACGTTGGATCCGCTGATGCGGCGGTACGTACGGAATTCCCGCAGAGCCTCGCCATAATGGCCAGCAGCATAAGCCGTCAGGCCAACAGCTTCCCGAACAGCCGACAGCCGGCCACCCCTACGGCTGGCAGCAAGCGCGTGCTGGAAAGCCAGCTCGGGCTCGACGTCGATCAGGCGGCCAGCCATGACCAGGTGCTTTGCAACCCAGCCTGCGCTCTGCTCTTCCAGGGTCTTGATCTGATGCCCCGTGGCGCGGTCAAGTTCCTTACCTGTGACGTCCTCATCGATCTCGGGAGAGCGTTCGCGGTCAGGGCGGTTGGCGCTGCGGATGTCCTTGGCGTTGGGAACCCGGGCCGGACGCTCTTCCCAGGAGCCGGCTCGATCGCCACGGTCGCCACCGAAGGAACGACGCTCGCCGCCGCGCTCAGGACGGTCACCAAAGGGCTTACGCTCGCCACGGTCACTGCTGTACGGACGACGTTCTTCGCCGTCACGGCGCGGACCATCGAAGTTCCGAGGACCGCGCTCAGGACGGCCACCAAAGGGCTTACGCTCGCCGCGGTCGCCACCGAAGGAACGACGCTCGCCATCACGGGCCGGACGGTCACCGAACGGCTTACGCTCGCCACGGTCGCTGTTGAACGGGCGACGCTCGCCATCGCGGGCCGGACGATCACCACGGTCACCGAAAGGCTTACGGTCACGATCGCCACCGAAGGAACGACGTTCACCATCGCGGGCCGGACGATCACCAAAGGGCTTACGCTCGCCACGGTCGCTGTTGAACGGGCGACGCTCTTCGCCGTCACGGCGCGGACCATCGAAGTTCCGCGGGCCGCGCTCAGGACGGTCACCGAACGGCTTACGCTCGCCACGGTCACTGTTGAACGGGCGACGCTCGCCATCACGGGCCGGACGATCACCACGGTCACCGAAAGGCTTACGGTCACGATCGCCACCGAAGGAACGACGCTCGCCGGCCCGCTCAGGACGGTCACCAAAGGGCTTACGCTCGCCACGGTCACTGTTGAACGGGCGACGCTCGCCATCACGGGCCGGACGATCACCACGGTCACCGAAGGGCTTGCGATCACGATCGCCACCGAATGAACGGCCTTGCTCCTTGCCGTCGCGATTCTCCCTGGAACGGAATCCCCGCGGATCCCCACCGGAGTTGTTGTTGGGGCGGAAAGACCCGCGATCGCCGCGATTCCCGCCAGAGTTCCCGCGGTTGCCGTCGCGATTGCCGCCGTTGTGCTCAGCCATGGTGGATTCCTCCTGTTGCGAGCCGACCACTGGCGCGTGCGTAGTCGCTCATAACCCTTATTTCGTTGTCACGCCGCCTGCAACACTGCGCTGCCGACTCGTATGTCTTATGCAATTCTAGGCGACGGCGCCTCAGGCACCGAACGGCTGGGCACCCGCAGAGGTGTTCCGTGGCACGTCTCACAGCCTTGTTGGCGCTGCGTTGTTTGGTGGGTTAAATGGGGCAAGCCCCGGCCGTGAGGGTCGGGGCTTGCCTGGTTTAAATGTGGGAGACCCCCCGACCTGGTGTGGGTTGGGGGGTCTCTACCTAATGTGTGTCCGGCGGTGTCCTACTCTCCCACACCCTCCCGGGTGCAGTACCATCGGCGCTGTGGGTCTTAGCTTCCGGGTTCGGAATGGGACCGGGCGTTTCCCCCACGCTATGACCGCCGTAACCTTGTTACCCGTCCCCCCGCTTGGCCGGTTGTGGTCCGGTGGGGGTGGGAAGTTTTGTGGTTACAACATTGTGGTGTTGTTATTTAGTTGTGTTTGTTCCTGTGAGCAACGGTGTTGTTGTTCGGGAACCACATAGTGGACGCGTGCAGTGTTTGTGTGTGGTGTAAGTTGTTGGCCTATTAGTACCGGTCAGCTTCACGAGTCTTTGGTCCTCGCTTCCACATCCGGCCTATCAACCCAGTGGTCTGGCTGGGGGCCTCTCACACAAATTGTGTATGGAAATCTCATCTTGAAGCGAGCTTCCCGCTTAGATGCTTTCAGCGGTTATCCCATCCGAACGTAGCTAATCAGCGGTGCACTTGGCAGTACAACTGACACACCAGAGGTTCGTCCGTCCCGGTCCTCTCGTACTAAGGACAGCCCTTCTCAAATTTCCTGCGCGCGCAGCGGATAGGGACCGAACTGTCTCACGACGTTCTAAACCCAGCTCGCGTACCGCTTTAATGGGCGAACAGCCCAACCCTTGGGACCTACTCCAGCCCCAGGATGCGACGAGCCGACATCGAGGTGCCAAACCATGCCGTCGATATGGACTCTTGGGCAAGATCAGCCTGTTATCCCCGAGGTACCTTTTATCCGTTGAGCGACGGCCATTCCACAATGTACCGCCGGATCACTAGTCCCGACTTTCGTCCCTGCTTGAGATGTCTCTCTCACAGTCAAGCTCCCTTGTGCACTTACACTCGACACCTGATTGCCAACCAGGCTGAGGGAACCTTTGGGCGCCTCCGTTACTTTTTAGGAGGCAACCGCCCCAGTTAAACTACCCATCAGGCACTGTCCCTGACCCGGATCACGGGCCGAAGTTAGATGTCCAAAGTGACCAGAGTGGTATTTCAACGATGACTCCACCCGAACTGGCGTCCGGGTTTCAACGTCTCCCACCTATCCTACACAAGCCACTCCGAACACCAATACCAAACTATAGTAAAGGTCTCGGGGTCTTTCCGTCCTGCTGCGCGTAACGAGCATCTTTACTCGTACTGCAATTTCGCCGAGTTTATGGTTGAGACAGCGGGGAAGTCGTTACTCCATTCGTGCAGGTCGGAACTTACCCGACAAGGAATTTCGCTACCTTAGGATGGTTATAGTTACCACCGCCGTTTACTGGGGCTTAAATTCTCAGCTTCGCCACACAAGGTGGCTAACCGGTCCTCTTAACCTTCCAGCACCGGGCAGGAGTCAGTCCGTATACATCGTCTTGCGACTTCGCACGGACCTGTGTTTTTAGTAAACAGTCGCTTCCCCCTGGTCTCTGCGGCCCACACCCGCTCCACAGAGCAAGTCTGTATCACGGGGCAGGCCCCCCTTCTCCCGAAGTTACGGGGGCATTTTGCCGAGTTCCTTAACCATAATTCTCTCGATCGCCTTGGTATTCTCTACCTGATCACCTGTGTCGGTTTGGGGTACGGGCGGCTAAAACCTCGCGTCGATGCTTTTCTTGGCAGCATAGGATCACCGGATCCCCCCTTACGGGAGTCCCATCAGATCTCAGGATCGTGCTCGAAACACACAGGAACGGATTTGCCTATCCCTGACCCTACATCCTTGGACCGGGGCAACCATCGCCCGGCCCGGCTACCTTCCTGCGTCACACCTGTTAATACGCTTACCTCCCGGGATCAGGTCCCGCGCTCGGCCAAAACCCACACACCACAAGGGTGATAGGGCAGGCTCCGGGCGGTTAGTATCCCCCGCTTGGCATGGGCGGTTTTTCGCCGGTACGGGAATATCAACCCGTTGTCCATCGACTACGCCTGTCGGCCTCGCCTTAGGTCCCGACTTACCCAGGGCAGATTAGCTTGACCCTGGAACCCTTGATCATTCGGCGGACGGGTTTCTCACCCGTCTTTCGCTACTCATGCCTGCATTCTCACTCGTGTAGGCTCCACCGCTGGTTTCCACCGCGACTTCACTGCCCACACGACGCTCCCCTACCACTCCACACCCCTGAACCACGAAGGCTAGGGCAATGTGTGAAATCCACAACTTCGGCGGTGTACTTGAGCCCCGCTACATTGTCGGCGCGGAATCACTTGACCAGTGAGCTATTACGCACTCTTTCAAGGATGGCTGCTTCTAAGCCAACCTCCTGGTTGTCTTCGCAACTCCACATCCTTTCCCACTTAGCACACGCTTAGGGGCCTTAGTTGGTGGTCTGGGCTGTTTCCCTCTCGACTATGAAGCTTATCCCCCACAGTCTCACTGCTGCGCTCTCACTTACCGGCATTCGGAGTTTGGCTGACGTCAGTAACCTTGTAGGGCCCATCGGCCATCCAGTAGCTCTACCTCCGGCAAGAAACACGCAACGCTGCACCTAAATGCATTTCGGGGAGAACCAGCTATCACGGAGTTTGATTGGCCTTTCACCCCTACCCACAGCTCATCCCCTCCATTTTCAACTGAAGTGGGTTCGGTCCTCCACGACGTCTTACCGTCGCTTCAACCTGGCCATGGGTAGATCACTCCGCTTCGGGTCTAGATCACGCCACTACACTCGCCCTGTTCAGACTCGCTTTCGCTACGGCTACCCCACACGGGTTAACCTCGCGACGTAACACTAACTCGCAGGCTCATTCTTCAAAAGGCACGCCGTCACCAGAATCAGACTGGCTCCGACGGATTGTAAGCACACGGTTTCAGGTACTGTTTCACTCCCCTCCCGGGGTACTTTTCACCTTTCCCTCACGGTACTGGTCCGCTATCGGTCATTAGGAAGTATTTAGGCTTATCAGGTGGTCCTGACAGATTCGCACGGGATTTCTCGGGCCCCGTGCTACTTGGGATCCTCTCCAGGCGGTACACAACATTACGGTTACGGGGCTCACACCCTCTCTGGCCGGCCTTTCAAGACCGTTCACCTATGCCTGCACTACACACCCCACCAGTCCGGCAGAACCAGTACGGAAAGTCCCACAACCCCGCCCATGCAACGCCCGCCGGCTATCACACATGGAAACGGTTTAGCCTGATCCGCGTTCGCTCGCCACTACTAACGGAATCACTCTTGTTTTCTCTTCCTGCGGGTACTGAGATGTTTCACTTCCCCGCGTTCCCCCCACGCACCCTATGTGTTCAGATGCGGGTCACACAATCACCTTGCAGCGTTGTGCGGGGTTTCCCCATTCGGACATCCTGGGATCAACGCTCGGTTATCAACTCCCCCAGGCTTATCGCAGATTCCTACGTCCTTCTTCGGCTCCTAATGCCAAGGCATCCACCGTGTGCCCTTAAAAACTTGACCACACAAGATCAATAAACTTACTCGAGAGAACCATGCGCCACTTGGGCCCAAGGTTCATTCATAAGAAATTGCTGTAAGAACACACACACACACGTGTGTGTGTCCTAGATGCTCGCGTCCACTATGTAGTTCTCAAACAACAACCCCATCAACCAGACCCCCGGACACCACAACCCACAACACGGGGCTGATAACAGTGACCGGCAATACCGGAAGCAGGAACAAGAAGAAACACCAGAACTGTGCCCCCCTGCATTGCTGCAAAAGGTCCTGTTGCCTCAGGACCCAACAGTGCGCCAAACACAACCCACACAATCCACGCCCCGGCACGTTCCTGACAACACCCCACCACCACAAAAGCAGAAAAAGGCGTTGCCGTACTGGCACCAGGACACAACCGGTAAAGGCCATGCCAAAAAACTTTGATTCGTTGATATTCCACCCATGAGCACCCACCGCAGAACAGACGCCTGCGCAATGGGCAACACTGACAACCACCACGCACCCGCATACACGGACACCAGCAGTTGTTAGCAGCTCCTTAGAAAGGAGGTGATCCAGCCGCACCTTCCGGTACGGCTACCTTGTTACGACTTAGTCCCAATCGCCGGTCCCACCTTCGACGGCTCCCCCCACAAGGGTTAGGCCACCGGCTTCGGGTGTTACCAACTTTCGTGACTTGACGGGCGGTGTGTACAAGGCCCGGGAACGTATTCACCGCAGCGTTGCTGATCTGCGATTACTAGCGACTCCGACTTCATGGGGTCGAGTTGCAGACCCCAATCCGAACTGAGACCGGCTTTTTGGGATTAGCTCCACCTCACAGTATCGCAACCCTTTGTACCGGCCATTGTAGCATGCGTGAAGCCCAAGACATAAGGGGCATGATGATTTGACGTCGTCCCCACCTTCCTCCGAGTTGACCCCGGCAGTCTCCTATGAGTCCCCGGCCGAACCGCTGGCAACATAGAACGAGGGTTGCGCTCGTTGCGGGACTTAACCCAACATCTCACGACACGAGCTGACGACAACCATGCACCACCTGTAAACCGACCGCAAGCGGGGCACCTGTTTCCAGGTCTTTCCGGTTCATGTCAAGCCTTGGTAAGGTTCTTCGCGTTGCATCGAATTAATCCGCATGCTCCGCCGCTTGTGCGGGCCCCCGTCAATTCCTTTGAGTTTTAGCCTTGCGGCCGTACTCCCCAGGCGGGGCACTTAATGCGTTAGCTACGGCGCGGAAAACGTGGAATGTCCCCCACACCTAGTGCCCAACGTTTACGGCATGGACTACCAGGGTATCTAATCCTGTTCGCTCCCCATGCTTTCGCTCCTCAGCGTCAGTTACAGCCCAGAGACCTGCCTTCGCCATCGGTGTTCCTCCTGATATCTGCGCATTTCACCGCTACACCAGGAATTCCAGTCTCCCCTACTGCACTCTAGTCTGCCCGTACCCACTGCAGAACCGGAGTTGAGCCCCGGTCTTTCACAGCAGACGCGACAAACCGCCTACGAGCTCTTTACGCCCAATAATTCCGGATAACGCTTGCGCCCTACGTATTACCGCGGCTGCTGGCACGTAGTTAGCCGGCGCTTCTTCTGCAGGTACCGTCACTTTCGCTTCTTCCCTACTGAAAGAGGTTTACAACCCGAAGGCCGTCATCCCTCACGCGGCGTCGCTGCATCAGGCTTTCGCCCATTGTGCAATATTCCCCACTGCTGCCTCCCGTAGGAGTCTGGGCCGTGTCTCAGTCCCAGTGTGGCCGGTCACCCTCTCAGGCCGGCTACCCGTCGTCGCCTTGGTAGGCCATTACCCCACCAACAAGCTGATAGGCCGCGAGTCCATCCAAAACCACAAAAGCTTTCCACCCCCCACCATGCGATGAGGAGTCATATCCGGTATTAGACCCAGTTTCCCAGGCTTATCCCAGAGTCAAGGGCAGGTTACTCACGTGTTACTCACCCGTTCGCCACTAATCCCCCCAGCAAGCTGGAGATCATCGTTCGACTTGCATGTGTTAAGCACGCCGCCAGCGTTCATCCTGAGCCAGGATCAAACTCTCCGTTGAAAACAAAAAAATCAAACAGACACAACCACACCCACCGGAAATAACGACGGACCATGGCTGCACAAAATTCGAAACCAGCTGAAAACCAGACCACCACACACGGGGGTGCGCAGCAATCCGGCCATAATTTCAACCAATCAATAAAACAATCGGCATCAACAAACTTGGCACACTATTGAGTTCTCAAACAACAGGTCACTATTCCAAAGCTGTACCACCACCAACCCAAACGGGCCACTGGATCGCTCCGGAGCAACTTTTCAAACTTACCCGAACAACCGCATCCTGGCAAATCAGCGTTCCCGCGATTCCCGATCCGATCCTCGGCCCCACCCGGCTACCCGCACGCCCAAAAGCGCACCATATTCCAGGCTGTTATCAAAGGGGGTCGGCCCCCACGGCTTCCAGCTCCAAGCTGTCTCACTCGCGGCGACTCAGAAGACATTACACGCCCACAAGCCCCCACACAAATCCACCCCAACACCACCCAAAAACCCCGCAAACACACGCCAAACACCCCCATCCAGGGCTTAGCACCAGCCCGGAATCGCCAAAACAACTACCGTGAAGCCCGTCACACGGCTCAAGCCCCACGACCCAGGCCGCCAGGCACTAACGCCAACTACCGCCGTCGAACGTTCCCAACCCCGCCACCAGAAAACCTCACGACGTGAGAGAACAACCCCCCCAAACCCGTCGCCATGTGAGAGAACGATGCTCGAAAACAACGATTACGTGAGAGAGCAACGCCCAAAACGCCTCAGGACGTGAGAGAAAAACCAAAGGCGGCGGTCACCCGGCAGGGGAGTGTCCGTTTAACGGTGGATTCGGGTGTTGGTGTTTATGTGATTCTGCCTTCGAACGTGATGGCGAAGGCATTCAGTGCCGGTTTCCATCGTGCTATCCATCGTGCTCTGCTCCGGCCGGTGGGGTCCAGTGCCCGGGTGGCCAGGTAGAGGCATTTTAAGGCGGCGGGGATGGTGGGGAAATGTCCGCGTGCTCTGACTGCCCGCCGGTATCGTGCGTTCAGGGATTCGATGGCGTTTGTGCTGCAGATGACCTTACGGATCTCCACGTCGTAGTCCAGGAACGGGATGAACTCGCTCCAGGCGTTCTCCCACAGCCGGATGATGGCCGGATACTGCTTGCCCCATTTACCGGCGAACTCTCCGAGGCGTTCTTTGGCCGCGGTCTCGGACGGTGCGGTGTATATCGGGCGGAGGTCCCGGGCCATTTCGGTCCAGCACTTCCTTGAGGCGTAACGGAAGGTGTTCCGGACCAGATGCACGATGCAGGTCTGGACTACAGCCTGGGGCCAGACGGTATTGATCGCATCCGGCAGGCCTTTGAGCCCGTCGCAAACGGTGATGCACACGTCCTCGACGCCCCGGTTCTTGATCTCGGTCAGCACCGCGAGCCAGAACTTCGCCCCTTCACCGCCGTCGCCGGCCCACAACCCAAGGACGTCACGTTCACCATTGACGGTGACACCAATGGCCACGTAGATGGGCCGGTTGGTGACTTGCCCGTCGCGGACTTTGACGTGGATAGCGTCAATGAACATCGCCGGGAACACCCTGTCCAGAGGACGGTTCTGCCATTCGGTCATTTCTCCAACGACCTTCTCGGTGATCCTGGAGATGGTGTCCTTGGAAACCCTTGCGCCGAACACGTCAGCGAAGTGGGCCGCGATTTCCCCGGTCGTGAGTCCTTTAGCGCTCAATGACAGGATGATCTCGTCCACACCGGTCAAACGGCGTTGTCGCTTCTTCACCGTCTGGGGATCAAACGTGGAACCGGTATCCCGGGGCACGTCGATCTCCACCGGCCCGATCTCCGTCAGCACTGTCTTCGAACGGGTGCCGTTGCGTGAATTCCCGCTGCCCCGCCCTGCCACTTCGTGCTTGCCGTATCCCAGATGCTCATCCATTTCCGCTTCCAGGGCGGTCTCCAGGACGTTCTTGGTCAGTTTGTTCAACAGCCCTCCCGGTCCAACAAGCTCAAACCCCTGTTCCTTGGCCTGAGACAGGAGCTGCTGCGCCAACTCTTGCTGATCCACCTCGGTCGCCATGGGGCCCATGATCTCGCTCATGATCAGTCCTCCCCGCCAAGCAACGCTTGGCGTGTCAGGCCAACCCCGGATCCACCGTTATTCCGACACTCCCCCCGGCAGCGCGCGTCAAAGCGAGGAACGAGCGAACGCGCAGAGGATGACCGCTGCCTCCGCACGGCAGGACAAGCACGCTTAAACGCAGAAAGGGCCGGCAACCATAACAGTTGCCGGCCCTTTCAGGTATGTGCGTTGAGCAGGCGAACTAGGCCGAAACCTCAATGGTCGCCAGGTTCTTCTTGCCCCGGCGAAGGAGCAGGTACCGGCCATGAAGCAGTTCGTCCTGGGCGATAACAGCCTCGGGATCGGACACCTTGGTGTTGTTCACGTAGGCGCCGCCCTCGCCGACGGTCCGGCGGGCTGCCGACTTGCTGTCGGACAAACCGGAGGCCACCAACAGGTCGATGATCCCAAGACCCTCGGCACTGATCTTGGCGGAGGGAAGTTCCGACGTCGCTGCTTCCAGGGTGCGCTCGTCCAGGACGGTGAGGTCGCCGTTTCCGAAAAGTGCTGCCGAAGCGGCGATGACCTTTTCGGTTGCATCGATGCCATGCACCAAGGAGGTGACCTCGAACGCAAGCTTCTTCTGGCCTTCCCGCGCGAAGGGACGCTCCGCTACGGCCCGGCCAAGCTCTTCAATTTCTGCGCGCGAAAGGAACGTGAAGACCTTGAGCCTGTCCACCACGTCAGCATCGGCCGTGTTCAGCCAGAACTGGTAGAACGCGTACGGGCTGCACATTTCGGGGTCCAGCCAGATGGCGTTGCCCTCGCTCTTGCCGAACTTGGTGCCGTCAGAGTTGGTGATGAGCGGCGTACCAAGGGCGTGGACGCTCTTGCCTTCCACCTTGCGGATCAGTTCCGTACCGCTGGTGAGGTTGCCCCACTGGTCCGAGCCGCCGGTCTGCAGTGCACAGCCGTAGTCACGGAACAGTTGGAGGTAGTCCATGCCCTGCAGGATCTGGTAGCTGAACTCGGTGTAGCTGATGCCCTCTTCGGAGCTCAAACGCGAGGCGACTGCATCCTTGCGCAGCATGGTGCCCACCCGGAAGTGCTTGCCGATCTCACGGAGGAAGTCGATGGCACTCAGCGGCGCCGTCCAGTCCAGGTTGTTGACCATGCGCGCCGCGTTCTCGCCCTCGAAACTGAGGAAACGGCGCACCTGGCCCTGGAGGTAGCCGACCCACTCCGCCACCGTGTCCTTGGTGTTCAAGGTGCGCTCCGCCGTCGGACGCGGATCACCGATCAGGCCCGTGGAACCCCCAACCAGGCCGAGCGGCTTGTGGCCCGCCAACTGCAGGCGCCGCATCAGCAGCAGCTGCACGAGGTTACCCAGGTGGAGGGACGGAGCAGTGGGATCGAAGCCACAGTAATACGTGATCGGGTCCCCGGCGAGCAGCTTTTCCAGTTCCGTTTCATCGGTGGAAACGTGGACCAGGCCGCGCCATTTGAGCTCCTGCCAGATGTTGGCAAAGGCGGGATCGTTGTGCTGGGACTCGATGTTGTTTACGTGTGACACGAGTTCTAAGTTAGCAGGATTGTTGAGTCCACTTTTCCTAGCGTTCGATGCCGGCAGGTAGCGGTGCCGCAGCGATGAGCCTGAGCCGCTGCGTGGGTCGGGTCATGGCGACGTACAGGTCGCCCACCTTGCCATGCTCATGATTGAGCATGGCGGCCGGTTCCAGGACGATGACGCCATCAAATTCCAGACCCTTCGCTTCCTTGGGACTGATGACCACGATGTCCTGCTCGTAGCTTCCAGCCCCCGCGCCGATGCGGCGACCGTAGATCGCGCGCAGCGCCGCAGTCGCCTGCGGCAGCAGGGGGCCGTCGGCGATCACAGCGAGCAGGCCGCCGTCGATGGCTTCCACTTCCCCGGGCAGGACCTCGACCAGGCGCGACACGATGCCGTCCGCTTCGACGCGGTCCACGATGGGTGACCATTTGCCTTCGCGGACGGCCTTCGGAGCGGAGACCACGAGGCCTGCGCGGTTGGCCATCCGGACAGCAGCTTCCGCGATCTGGGATGGCGTGCGGTAGTTCACGGTCAGCTCTTCGAGCTGCCAACGGTCACCGAACGACGGCGCCAGTGCGCTTTGCCACGAATTGGCACCGGCCGCGGCACTCGTCTGGGCGATGTCCCCCACGATCGTGAAGGACTTGAGGGGACAGCGGCGCACGAGGAGCCGCCATTGCATGGCCGAAAGTTCCTGGGCCTCATCAACCACGATGTGGCCGAAAGCCCACGAACGGTCGCTCGTGGCGCGCTCCGCTGCGGTGAGCCGGTTCTCGCGCTCCTGGTTCTGGTCTGCCAGCTCTTCCGCGCTCACCAAGACATCCACGCCCATGGCTTCCATGTTGGCCAGGGTCTGCTTGGCGTTGGCGAGATCGCGGGCGCGGTCTGCTTCCTGCTGGGCCAGTCCCCTGCCCGCGGCAGGGTCCAGCTCACCCAGCAGCTCGGCAGCTTCGTCCAGGAGCGGGACGTCGGCCTCGGTCCAGGGCGCATCGACGGGCCGCTGCAGCAGCGAACGCTGTTCCGGTGTCAGATGCGGCGTGCAGGCCTCCAGGATGGCGGGTTTGCTGAAGAGCTCGGAGATCAGCTTCTCCGGCGTCATCGGCATCCAGCAAAGGTTCAACGCGATGCGGACGTCCCTGGCAGACCGGACGTCTTCGGCGAGGTAGGCGCGATCGGCGTTATTGCCGATGTTCGATTCCTCGACGAGGTCAGTCAGTTGCTCCGTAAGCTCACGCAGGAGGATCTTGACGAACGTGAGCCGGGCTTCGTTGTGAGGCTTTCCGGTGGCCCGGGCCTTTTCCCGTGCACGGCGGACCTGGCGGACGGTCAGCGTCAGCTTGCGGGAATCGACTTCGAGAATGCGGTCTTCTGCAGGCGTACGTTGCCGGTTCGCGACGGCGTTCGCCACCACCGTGGCCATGTCGAGCTTGCCCTTGAGGGCCGCGACGTCAGCGTCTTCCTCTGGAACAGCGTGGATTCCGGGCATAAGGCGGCCCAGGCTCGCCATGACAACGCCGGTCTCGCCCAGCGATGGAAGGACGCGCTCGATGTAGTGCATGAACGACGACGACGGGCCAACGAGAAGCACACCAGCACTCTTGAGGCGGTCGCGGTGCGTGTACAGCAGATAGGCGGCGCGATGGAGTGCGACGGCCGTCTTACCCGTGCCTGGACCTCCTTGGACGACAAGCGCCCCGGAGATGGAGGAACGGATGATCCTGTCCTGCTCAGACTGGATGGTTCCCACGATGTCGGACATGCGGCCCGTGCGCTTGGAATTCAAGGCCGCGAGGAGCGCACCCTCGCCCTGCAGGGAATCGTTGTCCGCGAGCATCCCGGCGTCCAGGACGTCGTCCTCGATCGCTTTCACGTCGCGACCTTGCAGGATCAGGTGCCGACGGCGGCGCACGCCTTGGCGGTCGAACGCGGTGGCCTGGTAGAAGTGGCCGGCTTCGGGCGCACGCCAGTCAACCATGAGCCGCTGGAGATCGGACGTGGACAACCCGATGCGGCCGATGTACTGCGCCTCACCCGAATCCAGATCGAGGCGCCCGAACACCAAACGGTCGTCGACGGCGTCGAGCTGGGCAAGACGGTCCTCGTACAGAGCGGCGAACGCGTCACGTTCCGAAACGTTTTGCATGGTTCCCACTGCACCGGCCTTGCGCACCTGCGCCAGTTGGGCGCGCTTTTCTTCCCGCAGCTCATCGAGCCGGGCGTATAGCCCAGCAACGTATTCCTGCTCGTGGACCAAATCAGCGTCGTGCATCGAACCGTAACCCCTATCGCAAAAGACAGACCGTCCATTCTACAGCGATTTTGGTAAACGTGCGGGGTGCATGCCACATGGCGGACCAAGGGCCCAAAAGTTCACGCGCGGTTGCGTGGCCGCGCTGCTTTGTATCGTGACACGGTGGGATCGTCTTCGATCCAGAAGCGCCAAGGATAGTCGGTACTCCCACCGGGACCAGCCACTCCAACCCGCGGCCCGCTGGCCACGGCCGCTGCCGGAGTCTTGGGCAACCAGAGGCCCAATGGTGGGGCGAGAGCGTCACGCCCGGTGTCCGCCGTCGTGAGTCCCAGCGCGGAGGCGAGCCGTGCCGGTCCACTCGCCAAGTCCTTGTGCGTTTTGGAGGCAGGCCTGCGGACACTGGCGAGGCCCTCACCATCGACAATCTCGCCGGCCCGCAAGAGCAGCGCGGACGGTGAGCCCTCGGGACCGCACACGATATTGGCACAGTAGTGCATGCCGTAAGTGAAGTAGACGTACAGGAATCCCGGCGGTCCGAACATGGGCGCGTTCCGGGCAGTGGGACCGCCGAAGGTGTGCGACCCGGGATCGGGGTGTTCGGAATCGTGTGGACCCATATACGCCTCCACCTCCGTGAGCCTGACCGAGACCGGGCCGGCTTCGGAATGGTGGCTGAGCACGGCGCCCAGTATCAGCGGAGCGATAACACGCGGATCCCCCTCAAGGAACCTACGCACTTCTTCGGGGCCGCTGACGCCGTTGCCGTTCTCCATGGACGAGCTCATGACCAGACACTAGCAAAACAGCAGAACGGCCATGTCCGATTTCCGCTAGCAGTGGCGAGGGCCGGCTGGCAGGATGAAGGAATGGACTTCTGGCAGCGCTACAGGGCAATCGACGCCCGGGACACCCGGTTCGACGGTCAATTCTTCACGGCCGTCAGCTCCACGGGCATCTACTGCCGACCGTCGTGCCCCGCCCGGACGCCGAAGGCCGAGAACGTCACGTTCTACGAAACCTCGGCCGCTGCCCACGAAGCCGGGTACCGCGCTTGCAAGCGATGCCTCCCGGAAGCCGTCCCCGGCACGCCGGCTTGGAACATCCGCTCGGACATCGCCGGCCGCGCGATGCGCCTCATCAACGACGGCGTCATCAGCCGCGAGGGCGTCGACGGCCTCGCGCACCGCCTGGGCTACTCCGCACGGCAACTCAACCGCATCCTCAGCCATGAACTGGGTGCCGGTCCCCTCTCCTTGGCACGGGCAAGCAGGGCGCAGACGGCCAGGACGCTGCTGGTCTCGACAGATATGCTGCTCGCCGACGTCGCCTTCGCTTCCGGTTTCAACAGCGTGCGGCAATTCAACGACACCATCGCAGAGGTGTTCGCGATGACCCCGACGGCGTTGCGTGCCACGGGCGCGAAATCCGGCGTTCGCCGGGGTGCTGGGGAGGCAAGCGACGGGACGCCAGCGGCTCTGACGTTGAATCTGCCGTATCGGGAGCCCTTCGACCCGGGAATCTTCGACTTCCTGGCAGTTCGTGCGGTGCCGGGCATCGAGGCGGCAAGCACCGGACACGATGGAACCAGGACCTATGCCCGAACCCTTCGCCTTCCCCGGGGCAACGCCTCGTTCTCGGTGGCCTACAGCCCCTCAAGGCAGGGCAATCCATTGCAGTTGTCAGCCAGCGTCGTGGACCTCCACGACCTCCCGGTCTTGTTGAGTCGTGTGCGCAGGTTGTTCGATCTGGACGCCGATCCAGAAGCGATCGACGACGCCTTGGCCATGGACCCCCGGCTCACAGGGAGCATCAAGGAGATTCCTGGAATTCGCGTGCCGGGAGCCGTCGACCCCCAGGAATTGCTGGTCAGGGCAATGATCGGCCAGCAGATCACGGTTGCTGCTGCCCGAACGGCCCTGACCCAATTGTCCGCTGTCGGATCCCCGGCCGATGGCGGATTTCCCGGCTTGGAACGCCTGTTTCCGACCGCGGCGGAACTCGCCGAACACGGCCGCACCCTGCTGCGGGGACCGCAGCGCCGCATCGAGTCCATCGTTGCCGTGGCCGAAGCGATGGCCACGGGGGCCCTCGAGTTCGGCTACGGCGACGACCTTGCAGGGTTGGGGCGCATGTTGCTGCCCTTGCCAGGAGTTGGGCCCTGGACTGTAGGGTATGTCGCCATGCGGGTGCTGGGAGCGCCGGACGTTTTCCTGGGCAACGACGCCGCAGTGAGAAACGGGCTGAAAGCCCTCCCGACGGGTCCCGGCCTCAGCTCTGAATTCGGGGAAGTCAGCCCTTGGCGGTCCTACGCCACCATGCATTTGTGGCGCGCGGCAGCAAAGCCCAAGAAGGCGTAGCCCCAACGCGACAGGACGTGCGAGAGCATCACCCCAAACGCGTCAGGAAGTGCGAGAGCATCACCCCAAACGCCACAGGAAGTGCGAGAGCATCACACTAGCGGGCCGCAGGTTGTGCCGCGGGCCACGGAAGGAGCTCGGGCAGGTCGACTCCGTCGGCCGCCGCGGTGGCACGCAGGCTTCCCAGGCTTGGTTCGCGGCCAGCGAGCCATGCCGCAATGTCCGTGAGCATACCCGTGATGGCAATCGATGTGCCCCCGCTGCCGATGACTTGCTGCGGTAGTCCTGTTGGTTGGAGGACAAATTTGTAGGTCTCCGGAACCCGTGCTTCGAGGAAATTGAACAAGTGCTCGCACAGGGGGCGGCTCCACGTCTCTGGTCCGTAACCCAAACCCAGGTCAGAGGCGTGGATGACGAGCTCGCGCCACAGCGCCAGGCCGCCGTCGAGGACTGTGCCGTTCCGGTAGCTGATGCGGGCCTCCCAGTCGTCGGGTCCCAAAGCATCAAACGCCGAGAGGGCCCGCGCCAACGCGGTTTCCACGGACTCCTTGTGTTCCTGGAGGCTGTGCCCGGCGGCAAGTTCGATCGCCTTCGTACGGCCCTCCACCCCGCCGTCGTAAAGTTCCACCGTTTCGCCGCGCCGCGCGAATTCCAGTTGCCGGGCCATCGCGTTCGAGATTCCGGCGATGTGGGCAAGGACGTGGCCACGGGTCCAGCGTGGGAGCTCGGACGGTTCCGGCACGGAAGCTTCGTCCATTTTGGTGAGGAGACGGGTGACAATGTCAGCGGCTTTGTGAAGCTCTGCAGGCAGCGTCTGAGCTGTGATTGCGGTCATAGCGCCATGTTAACGCACAGCGGGACGGCACCCCGCGACAGAAATGCTTGGAGCATACCTGCGAGGTGCCGCCCCGTGGTGTTTCAGCTGGCGTAGGAGCGCGCAGCGTCCAGTTCAGCTTCGAGGGCTGCCAATTGGCGTTCGACGGCGGCTGGTGCCGTTCCGCCCTGCGAGTTGCGGCTGTTGAGCGAACCTTCAGTGCTGAGCACGCTCCGGACCTCAGGAGTCAGGTGCTCCGAAATCGCTGCGTACTCCTCGTCCGTCAGGTCCCACAGCTCCACGCCGCGGCCCTCGGCCTGCTTGACGGCAGCACCGGAGAGCTCGTGGGCCTCGCGGAAGGGCACGCCCTGGCGGACCAGCCATTCAGCGATGTCCGTGGCAAGCGCGAACCCTTGTGGGGCCAGCGACTCCATGCGTTCAGTGTTGAACTTCAGCGTCGCAATCATGCCGGAGACGGCAGGGAGCAACAGTTCCAGGGTGTCGGCGGCGTCGAACACTGGCTCCTTGTCCTCCTGGAGATCGCGGTTGTACGCGAGCGGCAGTCCCTTGAGCGTGGCGAGCAGCCCGGTGAGGTTGCCGATGAGGCGGCCTGCCTTGCCGCGCGCGAGCTCCGCAACGTCCGGGTTCTTCTTCTGCGGCATGATGGAGGACCCCGTGGAGTAGGAGTCATGCAGGGTCACGAAGGAGAATTCCTTGGTTGCCCAGAAGATGACTTCCTCGGAGATCCGTGAAAGATCCACACCGATCATCGAGCACACCCAAGCGAACTCGGCGAAGACATCGCGGGAGGCTGTGCCATCGATCGAGTTGTGGACTGCCGAGAAGAAACCGAGATCGGCTGCAACGGCCTCGGGATCAAGTCCCAGCGAAGAACCTGCCAAGGCACCCGAACCGTACGGCGAGACGCCCGCACGCTTGTCCCAGTCCTGGAGGCGCTGCACATCGCGCAGCAGTGCCCAGGCATGGGCTAGCAGGTGGTGGCTCAAGAGCACGGGCTGGGCGTGCTGCAAGTGGGTCCGGCCCGGCATGGCCACACCTTGGTGTGCCTTGGCCTGCTCGACGAGGGCATCGATGGTGGCGAGTACGCCACTGGCGATGATGCGGGCGTGGTCGCGCAGGAACATGCGGCCCAGAGTGGCTACCTGGTCATTGCGGGACCGGCCGGCGCGGAGCTTGCCGCCCAACTGTGTGCCTGCCCGTTCGATCAGGCCGCGTTCCAGCGAACCGTGCACATCTTCGTCACTCTCGGCGGGCTGGTAGGCGCCGCTCGCGACGTCCTCATCCAGCTGGGTGAGTGCGGCAAGCATGCCCTCGAGCTCTGCGTCATCCAGCAATCCGGCCTTCGCCAGCACCCGGGCGTGCGCCTTGGAACCAGCAATGTCGTAGCGGGCCAGCCGCCAGTCAAAGTGCGTGGACTTGCTCAGTGCGGCAAGCGCATCCGCGGGGCCGCCGGCGAACCGGCCGCCCCACAGTGCACCTTCATTTGTTGCGGACGTCATTACTCGCCCGAGACCCGGAGGTCGCGGCCCGAGGCGACCTTGGAGGACATGCCCCACAGCTCGATGAATCCGCGCGCCATGGACTGATCGAACGTGTCGCCGGTGTCGTACGTGGCGAGGTCGAAGTCGTACAGCGAGGTGTCCGAACGGCGTCCGTTGACGATTGCCTGTCCGCCGTGCAGCACCATGCGGATGTCGCCGGAGACGTACTTCTGGGTGTCCTCGATGAACGCGTCCAGGGAGCGCTTCAGCGGGGAGAACCACTGGCCGTCGTAGACCAGCTCGGCCCAGCGCTGGCCAACGGTGGCCTTGAAGCGGGCCTGCTCGCGCTCGATCGTGACATCCTCGAGGTGTTTGTGCGCCGTGATCAGCGCCATGGCACCCGGTGCCTCGTAGATTTCGCGGGACTTGATGCCAACGAGGCGGTCCTCGACGACGTCGATGCGGCCAACGCCCTGCGCGCCGGCACGGCGGTTCAGTTCCTGGATGGCCTGCAGCGGGGTGACCTTCACGCCGTCGATGGCAACCGGCACGCCGGCTTCGAAGGAAATGGTGACCTCGTCCGGCGCCGGCGGGAACTCCGGGGTGGCGGTGTAGTCGTAGATGTCCTTGGTGGGAGCATTCCAGATGTCCTCAAGGTAGCCGGTCTCGACGGCGCGTCCCCAGACGTTCTGGTCGATCGAGTACGGGTTCTTCTTGGTGGTCTCGATCGGCAGGCCCTTTTCCTCAGCGAAGGCAATCGCCTTGTCGCGGGTCAGGGCGAGGTCGCGGACGGGCGCGATGCACTTCAGGTCCGGGCCGAGGGTCTGGATGCCGACTTCGAAGCGGACCTGGTCGTTGCCCTTGCCGGTGCAGCCGTGAGCGACGGTGGTAGCACCGAACTCGCGGGCAGCCTTCACCAGGTGCTTGACGATCACCGGACGCGAAATGGCGGACACCAGCGGGTAGTGGCCCTGGTACAGGGCGTTGGCCTTCAGCGTCGGCATGGCGTATTCGTTGGCGAATTCGTCGCGGGCGTCGGCAACGTAGGCTTCGACGGCGCCGCAACCAAGGGCGCGCTGGCGGATGGTCTCCAGGGACTCGCCGCCCTGTCCAACGTCGACGGCCACGGCGATGACCTCGGCGCCGGTGGCTTCACCGATCCAGCCGATGGCTACGGACGTATCGAGGCCACCGGAGTAGGCCAGAACAATGCGCTCAGTCACGAGAGTGCTCCTTTGTTGTTGCTTGGTTCATTCGAATCAATGCTGTGTGAATCAATGCTGAAAAAGATCAATTAGTTGCCAGGCCCGGCTTCTTCGGCCATGCGCAGGAAACGCGCCGCCAGTTCTGCCCCGCCATCGGGATCCCGTGCGACCAGCAGCAAAGTGTCGTCGCCTGCGATCGTACCCAATACCGACGGCATCACCGAGTGGTCGATGGCGAGTGCTAGGAAGTTCGCGGCCCCAGGAGGTGTTCGCAGGACAACAATGTTGCCCGAAGCCTCAGCCGTTACGAGCAGTTCACCGCATAGCCGGGAGAGCCGCGCGTCTAGTATTTCCTGCGTGACGCCGCTTTTAGCGTTACGGTCACCGCCCTCCCCGGGAACGGCATAGACCAGTGCGCCTTCCTTGCCGCGAACCCTGACCGCGCCAAGTTCCACAAGGTCGCGGGACAGCGTGGCTTGGGTGACCTGAACGCCGTCGTCCGCCAGCAGGGCTGCAAGCTCTGCCTGGGAACGCACGGACTCACCCGTCAGGATCGCGGTGATACGCGCCTGGCGTGCGGTCTTGGTGGCCGGGCTGGCGCCCGGAACCGACGGATTCGTGGACACTAGAACGTGCTCTCCCCAGTGCCTTCAACGGGAGATAGGCCGTCCACGAACGCGAGTCCGGAACGGTGCATCAGCCAGGCCATGAGTGCCTTCTGGGCATGGAGTCGGTTTTCCGCCTCGTCCCAGACGATTGACTGCGGGCCATCGATGACGCCTGCGGATATTTCATAGCCCCGGTACGCCGGAAGGCAGTGAAGAACCACGGCGCCCGGCGCGGCCTGCGCCATGGCTGCCTCGTCCACTGAGTAGTCGCGGAAGAGCTGCATCCGGGCTTCCTTCTCCGCTTCCTGGCCCATTGACACCCAAGTGTCAGTTGCCACGACGTCGGCGCCCTTAAGTGCCTCGGCTGCATCACTCGTGACGAGGACGGAGCCGCCCGTCTCCGTTGCGCGCGCTTCAGCCGCTTCTACGATTTCCGCCGCCGGCAAGTAGCCAACGGGACCGGAAATACGGACGTGCATGCCAGCCGTTACGCCAGCAAGAAGGTAGGAATTCGCCATGTTGTTGGCGGCGTCACCGAGGTAGGCCATGGTCAGGCCCCTCAGTTCGCCTTTGTGCTCCTTGACCGTCAGCAGGTCAGCGAGGAGCTGGCATGGGTGGTAATCGTCGCACAGGGCGTTGATGACCGGTACCTTGGAGTTCTCGGCCATGGCGACCAGGCCCGAGTGGGCCCCGGTCCGCCACACGATGGTGGAGACCATACGCTCAAGGACCTTGGCAGTGTCCTCCACGGATTCCTTGTGGCCGATCTGTGCTTCGCCGGGGTTGATGATGAGCGCGCTGCCGCCCATGTCCGCAACGCCCGTGGCAAAGGAAACACGGGTTCGGGTGGAGGTCTTGTCAAAGATGACGGCGACAGTCTTGCGGCCGTTGCCTTCGCCAGCGAAGGGTTGGACGCTGTACGGAGCGGCCTTCATGCGTACCGCGAGCTCAAGGACCTCAGCTTGTTCGGCTGGGCTCAGGTCCGTGTCCTTGAGGAAGTGACGGGTGGTGGTGGATGTAGTCACTGTGAGTCCTTAGCAGTTTGGGCCGTAGCCGTTGCAATCAGCTCAGGCAGCGCAGCCAGGAAACGGTCTGCCTGCTCGATGGTGAGGATCAGCGGAGGCGCAAGCCGGATGGTCCGGGGCCCGGGGCTGTTGATTATGAAGCCTGCCTCCAACGCCGCCGTCACCATGGCAGGCGCTATATCGGCATTGACGTCGAATCCGATGAGGAGACCTTCGCCGCGTACTTCAGTGACGGAATCAAGCTCGGCCAGTCCGTCACGCAAGTGCGCTCCGACGGCCAGCACATTCTGAAGAACGCCCTGGCTCTCGATCGCATGCAGCGTGGCAAGGGCAGCCGCGGTCGCCACGGGGTTTCCACCGAAAGTGGTCCCGTGCTGTCCGGCGGTGAGCAGGGCCGACGTCGTGCTTCCGAAAGTGATCAGCGCACCAACGGGGAAGCCACCACCAAGACCCTTGGCCAGCGTGATGGCGTCCGGGACGATGCCCGCGTCTTCGCTGGCGAGCCACTTGCCGGTCCGGCCGATCCCTGTCTGGACCTCATCAAGGATCAGCAGCGCACCGGCCTTGCTGGTTGCTTCCCGGGCCGCCCGCAGGTACTCGGCGCTCAACGGCCGGACACCAGCTTCGCCCTGGATCGGCTCAAGGAAGACGGCTGCTGTGGAATCGTCGACGGCGGAGCGCAGGGCTTCGATGTCACCGAACGGGATGTGGACCACACCGCCGGGCAGCGGCTCGAAAGGAGTCCGGTAGGCCTCTTTCGCCGTGAGTGCCAAGGCACCCATGGTGCGGCCGTGGAAAGCGCCTTCGAGGGCAATGATCTTGGTGCGCTTGCCTGCGGGCCCTTCGCTGTTGCGCCTTGCGAGCTTGAATGCAGCCTCGTTGGCCTCCGTGCCGGAGTTCGCGAAGAAGACCTTGGATCCGGCCGGAGCGTTGGTGATGGCCAGAAGTTTCTCGGCCAACGCGATCTGCGTGGGGCTCGTGAAGAAATTGGAGACGTGTCCCAGGGTGGCGAGCTGGCTGGAGATCACCGAGGTGACGAACGGGTGGGCGTGGCCCAGGGCGTTCACGGCGATGCCACCGAGGAGATCCAGATACTCCTTGCCGTCGGCATCCCACACGAGGCAACCCGCACCGCGGACCAGGACCCGCTGCGGCGTGCCGAAGACGCCCATCAGCGACGTCGAATAACGTGCGAGCCAGTCACTCCCGGTGCTGTGGCCAGTGATGGCATCGGCAGGGGTTTCGACCAATTCTGCTTTGTTGGTGCTCATGCGGTCACTTCCTCATCAGGTACTACCTGGGTGCCTATGCCGGCGGTCGTAAAGGTTTCCAGCAGCATCGAGTGCGGCAGCCGGCCATCCACGATGTGCGCGCGTTCCACGCCTTCGTCGATGGCCTTCAGGCAGGCGGCCATCTTGGGGATCATGCCCGACTCAAGCTTGGGCAGCATCTCGCGGAGTTCGGACGCTGTCAGCGAAGAGATCAGCGACGATTTGTCCGGCCAGTTGGCGTAGAGGCCCTCGACGTCGGTCAGGATGACGAGCTTGGTGGCGCCCAACGCCGAGGCGACAGCTGCGGCCGCCGTGTCTGCGTTGACGTTCAGGACCTGGCCAGTAGTGGGACCGGAGCCGTTCCCGTCATCGAGGATTTCCGGAGCGACCGTGGAAATCACGGGGATGCGGCCGGCGTCGAGGATGTCCTTGATACCGGCGGGATCCACGCCCACGACTTCGCCCACCAAGCCGAGGTCCACTTCCTCGCCGTCCACAACGGTTCCGGTGCGCACGGCGCGCAACAGGCCGCCATCCTCACCAGACATGCCAACAGCATAGGGACCATGCGAATTGATCAAACCCACGAGTTCACGTCCCACCTGACCGGTGAGAACCATGCGAACCACATCCATGGCTTCCGGAGTGGTGACGCGGAGTCCGCCCTTGAACTCGGACTCGATGCCGAGGCGGCCAAGCATGGAGTTGATCTGGGGGCCGCCGCCATGAACCACCACAGGGTGGATTCCCACGTGGTGGAGGAACACGATGTCTTCGGCGAAGGCTCGGCGAAGGTCATCGTTGACCATGGCGTTGCCGCCGTACTTGATCACCATGGTGGTTCCAGCGAAACGCTGGATCCAGGGCAGTGCCTCGATGAGTGTGCCCGCTTTGTCCTGGGCATCGCTCATCGACGTGGTTTCCCGGGTGTGCGCAGTCATAGTCATCCGCTCAGCTCGAGTAAGCGCTGTTCTCATGCACGTAGTCGTGCGTGAGGTCATTGGTCCAGATGGTTGCCTCGGCGTCGCCGGCCTGCAGGTCGATGTCGACGAGCACTTCACGCGGTTCCAGGTCCACCAGGTTGCGGTCATCGCCGATGCTGCCGTTGCGGCAGATCTGCACGCCGTTCATGGAGACGTTGAGCTGGTCAGCTTCGAACACGGCATCCGTGGTACCCACTGCCGAGAGCACCCGGCCCCAGTTGGGATCCTTGCCGAAGATCGCCGCCTTGAAGAGGTTGGAGCGGGCAACAGCGCGGCTGACGATCTCTGCGTCGCGTTCGCTGGCTGCGTTGAACGTACGGATGGCGATGTCGTGGCTGGCGCCCTCGGCATCGCCGATGAGCTTACGGGCCAACTCGGCGCAGACCTTCGTGATGGCCTCGCTCAGCTGCTCCGCAGAGGGCAGCGCTTCGGAGGCACCCGAGGCCATCAGCACCACGGTGTCGTTGGTGGACATGCAACCGTCAGAGTCTGCGCGATCAAACGTGACACGCGTGGCATCGCGGAGGACGACGTCGAGTTCATCCGCCGGAACCTCGGCGTCGGTTGTGAGGACTACCAGCATCGTGGCGAGGCCGGGTGCCAGCATGCCGGCACCCTTTGCGATGCCACCAACGGTGAATTGCTTGCCTTCAGCATCGGTTCCAGTGAAGACGGCTTCCTTGGAGACGCTGTCCGTGGTCATGATCGCCGTGGCTGCGGCTGCGCCGCCGTCCTCGGACAGCTCCCGGAACGCGGCTTCGACACCCGGAAGGATCTTGTCCATGGGCAACTGCTCGCCTATGAGGCCAGTGGAACAAACCACGACGTCGGAAGCTGAGACGCCCAGCACGTCCGCCACCTTCTCGGCCGTGGCGTGGGTGTTCTGGAATCCCTGCGGACCGGTGCAGGCGTTGGCACCGCCGGAGTTCAGGATTACGGCGTCCACACGTCCATCGCTGACCACCTGGCGGGACCAATGGACGGGCGCGGCAGCCACTCGGTTGGACGTGAAAACGGCAGCAGCAGCCTTAAGCGGACCGTCATTGACCACGAGGGCCAGGTCCGGGTTGCCGGAGGCCTTGATGCCGGCCTTGACGCCTGCAGCGCGGAATCCCTTGGGGGCGGTAATGGTCACGGTGCAACTCCCTGGAGGTTCAGGCCGGCGGTTTCGTCCAGGCCGAGGGCAATGTTCATGGACTGCACGGCTCCGCCTGCGGTCCCCTTGGTGAGGTTGTCGATGGCGCACGTGACAATGACGCGGCCGGTGTGCTGGTCGAAGGCCAACTGCATGACTGCGTGGTTGGAACCCTGCACTGACTTGGTGGTAGGCCACTGGCCCTCGGGAAGGAGGTGGACGAACGGCTCGTCGTCATAGGCTTCCGTCCAGGCCTGGCGCAGTTCCGCGTAAGTAACTCCGTGCCCGACTTTTGCCGTGGCCGTGGTGAGGATGCCGCGGCCCATGGGAGCCAGGGTCGGCGTGAACGAAACGGTGACCGGCTCACCCGCGGCGTTGGAGAGTCCCTGCTCGATTTCCGGCGTGTGGCGATGACCGCCGCCAACACCGTACGGACTCATGGAACCCATGACTTCGGAGCCGATCAGGTTGACCTTTGCTGCCTTGCCAGCCCCAGAGGTACCTGACGCTGAGACAATCACGACGTCGTCCGTCAGCAGGAGATTGCTGGCGAAGCCTGGCGTCAAGGCAAGCAGGGCCGACGTCGGGTAGCAGCCGGGAACGGCGATACGTTTGGCGCCTTTGAGGGCGTCGCGCTGGCCCGGCAGCTCGGGCAGGCCGTACGGCCACGTCCCGGCGTGGGCCGAGCCGTAGAACTTTTCCCACGCAGCGGCGTCCTGCAGGCGGTGGTCCGCACCGGCGTCGATGACTACTGTGCCTTCCGGCAATTGCGCAGCGATCTCGGCAGAGGCGCCATGCGGGAGGGCCAGGAACACGACATCATGCCCGGACAGGTTCTCCACGGTGGTGTCTTCCAAAATCCGGCTGGCCAAACCGTGGAGATGCGGCTGCAACTCCCCTAGTCTTGTACCGGCGTTGCTGTGCGCAGTGATCGCACCGATAGTGACGTTCGGATGGCCTGAAAGCAGGCGCAGCACTTCTCCCCCGGCGTAGCCGCTGGCACCGGAGACGGCAACAGAAATAGTCATAGCTCCACTGTACAGCAAAACTATTCATGGTTGCCGATATTTATGCATGCCGTCTTCTGGCAAGTGCTGCTGTCTTCTGGCAGGTGCACGGCGTCACATCGGTTAGTGCGGACAGCGTATGCTTAGTGGAGGGTGATCCAGACCGTGCAGTCCGAACGTCGGCTGCAGCGTTGCCCGTTAGCGATACGGGGCACATATATGGCACCCACGTCCACCACTGAGCGCCCCAAGACACGCGCAATTCAGCCAAACCCCGTTGTTCAAAGCTATTCGGAGCTCCTTAAGAGCGTGAAGGCTGCCGGGCTCCTTGAACGGCGCAGCGGGTTCTACATCTGGCTCTTCGTAGCCCTCATGATCCTTATGGCCGCCACCTGGACAGGCTTCGCCCTCTTGGGTGATTCCTGGTTCCAGCTCCTGATCGCTGCCGCCGTGGGTATCTTCTGCACTCAGTTGAGCTTCCTTGCCCATGAGGCCGGACACAAGCAGATCTTCGCTTCCCGTCGTGCCAACGATTGGTCCGCGCGCCTTCTGGCCACAGGAATCGCGGGCATCAGCTACTCCTGGTGGGAGCAAAAGCACGGTGCCCACCACAACCATCCCAACGTCATTTCCAAGGATCCTGACATCCGGAACAATGCTCTGGTGTTTTACGAAGATGCAGCCGCGGAACGCAAGGGGCGCCTGGCCTTCCTGACCAAGAAGCAGGGCTGGTTCTTCTTCCCGCTCCTGATGCTTCTTGGCCTGAGCCTGCAATTCGATTCTCTTCGCTTTGTCTTCGGCAAGCAGAAGGTACGCCACCGCTGGGTGGAGACGCCTATCCTGGTTGCCCGTCTTACAGCACTTCCGGTCCTCGCCTTCACCTTCCTGCCCATCGGTATGGCGTTTGCGTTCCTCGGCGTCCAGATCATGGTCTACGGCTTCTACATGGGTGCTTCGTTTGCCCCCAACCACAAGGGCATGCCAGTCCTTCCCAAGGACAGCCGCGTGGACTTCCTCAACCGCCAGATCCTGACCTCGCGCAATATTTCCGGTGGCCTCTTCATGGACTTCCTCCTGGGTGGGCTCAACCGTCAAGTGGAGCACCACTTGTTCCCGGACATGGCTCGCCCCCATTTGTACAAGGCCACAAAAATCGTGCGCGAGTTCTGCGCCAAACACTCCATTACTTACACCGAAACCTCGCTGATTCAGTCCTACGGCATCGTGGTCAGGTACCTGAATGAAGTTGGCCTGGCAGCCGGACGTGGCTTCGACTGCCCCGTCGCTTCGACGCACGGACGCTTCTAGGCCTCCCCTACCCAAGGCGGCATCCTTCATAGGATGGATCCTGGAACCGGGCACCGGAAGGACCGCCCCGGAGTAAGGAGCCACCATGACGCACGCCATCGTTGCACAGCAACCCGGAGGACCCGAGGTCCTCGAATACACCTCCGTGGAGCCACCTGCACCAGGTCCCGGGCAGCTGCTGATCAAGGTCGCAGCTGCCGGGGTCAATTTCATTGAGACGTACCAGCGCCGAGGCACTTACAAGGTTGACTACCCCTTCACCCCAGGCGCGGAAGCCGCCGGAACGATCGAAGCAATCGGTGAGGGCGTGGAGGACTTCGCCGTCGGTGACAGGATTGCCACGGCCGAAGGCTCCAAGACCTACGCCGACTACACGCTGGTGGACGCCTCGAAGGCGCTCCCCGTACCGGCCGGCGTCGATGATCACACCGCAGCCGCCCTGCCGCTGCAGGGTATCACCGCCCACTACCTGATGAACTCCTCCTTCCGCGTGGAACCCGGGCACACGGTGCTGCTGCACGCGGGAGCCGGGGGTGTGGGACTGCTGCTGACCCAACTGTTGAAGGCGCGCGGGGCTCGGGTCATCACGACGGTTTCTTCCGACGAAAAGGCCGACCTCTCCAAGCTCGCCGGCGCCGACGAAGTCTTGCGCTATGAAGGCTTCGCGGACAAGGTCCGCGAACTCACCGATGGCGAGGGCGTCAATGTGGTGTATGACGGCGTAGGCAAGGATACGTTCGACGACTCCCTGCGAAGCCTGCGCATCAGGGGTGCCATGGTCCTCTTCGGCGCAGCCTCAGGCCCTGTCCCCCCGTTCGATCCCCAACGCCTGAACTCCGGCGGGTCCCTGTCGTTGACCCGCCCCACGATGGGCCATTTCGTCCAGAACACGCACGAGCGGCGTTGGCGTTCAGCTGAGATCTTCGAGGCCGCGGCGAACGGTACGCTGGCGGTTCGCGTCGGCGCTACCTACTCCTTGGCCGAAGCGGCGCAGGCGCACCGGGACCTTGAAGGACGCCTCACCACGGGGAAGGTCCTCCTGCTTCCCTGATCAGCCTGCTTCACTGATGGAGCTGCTATGTCCAGCAAGCTGTGACGGCAAAGCGAACACTCGTGCAACAAACCGTGACGGGCAGGAAACGTCAGACACCTTTTGTTCACTTTCCTGCGAAAAGCTGACCCCGTGAGCACAGAACACTCTGCCGTGGCCGGGAACATGCATGCCTTGGCCACCTACCGCCCCCAATTTCCGGGGGCGTCTGCAGCACCGGCCCAGCGGACCCTGGTGGATATCCTCGAAGCGACCGCGGCAGCTTTTCCGGAATCCTCCGCACTGGACGATGGCCGGAAGTCACTGAGCTACACCGAACTGCTTGCAGCAGTCCGCACGTTCGCGCGGGAGCTGAATATCGCTGGCCTTGGCCGAGGGCAGAGGATCGGCGTCCGCATCCCGTCGGGTACCAATGAGCTCTACATCGCCATCCTGGGGATTCTCGTGGCCGGAGCTGCCTATGTTCCGGTCGATGCGGACGACCCCGATGAGCGCGCCCGGTTGGTCTTCGGCGAAGCCAAAGTCGGAGCCGTGGTTGGTGCAGGCCTGGCCATTGAGCTCGTTGGCGTGGGACGGCAGGCTGTGGCTGCGCCGGGAAAACCCGGGCTGGATGACGACTCGTGGATCATCTTCACCTCCGGATCCACGGGCACGCCGAAGGGCGTAGCCGTCAAGCACCGCTCCTCCGCCGCTTTCGTGGACGCCGAAGCCCGTCTCTTCCAGCAGGCCGATCCGATCGGCCCGAAGGACAGGGTTCTGGCCGGCCTATCGGTTGCGTTCGACGCTTCCTGCGAAGAGATGTGGCTGGCCTGGCGGCATGGTGCCTGCCTGGTACCGGCTCCACGCGCCCTTGTACGGACCGGCATGGATCTGGGCCCATGGCTCATCAACCACGGCATCACCGTTGTTTCCACAGTGCCCACCCTCGCTGCTTTGTGGCCAGTCGAAGCCCTCGAGAATGTGCGTCTCCTCATCTTTGGTGGGGAGGCCTGCCCGCCTGAACTCGCCGAACGGCTCGCCGTCGAGGGCCGTGAAGTCTGGAACACCTACGGGCCTACCGAGGCCACTGTTGTCGCCTGTGCGGCTCCCTTGGGCGGACCCGGTCCCGTTCGAATCGGGCTGCCGCTGGACGGCTGGGACCTCGCCGTCGTCGACTCCGCCGGCGTTCCGGTGGCCGAAGGCGATATTGGGGAATTAATCATCGGCGGAGTGGGACTGGCCCGATACCTGGATCCAGGCAAGGACGCTGAGAAGTATGCAGCCATGCCGACCCTGGGCTGGGAACGCGCCTACCGGTCCGGGGACCTTGTGCGCTTCGAGGCCGAGGGGCTGGTCTTCATCGGGAGGGCCGACGAACAGGTCAAACTGGGTGGGCGACGGATCGAACTGGGCGAAATTGATGCCGCGCTGCAGTCCCTTCCTGGAGTGGCAGGTGCTGCGGCCGCTGTGCAAACGACGGCGGCAGGTAACCAAATCCTGGTGGGGTACTTGGCTCCTGCAGATAGCGTCGAGCTAAACCTCGGGGAAGTCCGTGGGATACTGGGCGAAAGCCTTCCGGCGGCGTTGATCCCCTTGCTTACCATTGTGGATTCGCTGCCCACCAAGACCAGTGGAAAAGTGGATCGACATGCTCTCCCGTGGCCGCTTGCCGGAGCTGGCGCCATGGAGGCTGGCAACGCACCACTGAATCTGCCAGATGATGCCCGCTGGATAGTGGAGCAATGGGAGTCGGTCCTCGGCAGCCCGGTGGGCTCCCTCGACGCGGACTTCTTCGCGTACGGCGGAGGCTCGTTGGCAGCAGCACAGCTTGTCTCCGCCTTGCGTCTTCGCTACCCCCTCATCACCGTGGCGGACATCTACGCCACGCCGCGGATCGGTGCACTGATAGACACTGCCCGGCAGTCGCTTCCCGACGGCGGCATGCCCGGTCCCGCTGCGGAGCGCACCGTACGGCCCACTGCGTTCAAGTCGCAGATCTTCCAGATCCTCATGGGGGTACCACTGCACATCCTGGTAGGCATGCGGTGGTTGACCTACCTCATGGCTGCCAACCAGCTGCTGGCCGATTTCGGTGGATTCACCGCGGCCCCCGTTGTTTCCTGGTGGTGGATCGCGGCGTCCTGGCTGGTCTTTGTCAGTCCGCTGGGCCGCATGGCGATCTCGGTGGTGGCTGCCCGAATCCTCTTGGGCAAGGTCGGGCCAGGAACATATCCGCGATCCGGCAAAACGCACCTAAGGCTTTGGCTGGCTGAGCAAATACAGGACCTCTCCGGTGCTATTGGCCTGGCCAGCGCACCGTTCGTTCCCTATTATGCACGTGCCCTCGGCGCAAAGATCGGCCGGGATGTCCACCTGCACTCTTTGCCGCCGGTAACCGGCCTGCTGTCCTTGGGAAGTGGCGCCAATATAGAGCCCGAAGTGGACCTCTCTGGCTGGTGGGTGGACGGCGACTCAGTCCACATCGGCCAAATACATGTTGGAGCAGGAGCAGTGGTGGGATCCAGAAGCACCCTTATGCCCGGAGCCACCATCGGCGCTGGGGCGCACGTCGAAGCAGGGTCTGCAGTGCTGGGCAAGGTGAAGGCTGGGCACCTCGTGGCTGGCTCCCCGGCAGGACGCCTCGGAAAAGCAAAACACGACTGGCCGGAGCCCAGTAGCCGACGCCCCATCGTGGCCCGCTTGTGGTTCTCGGCATTCGCCACCGGCTCCGCGGTTCTGGCCTTGATCCCTTATGTGTCCGCCTTCGCCGGTGCTTTGGTCATCCTCGCTTTTGTCCGTGGGCATGGGTCTCTCGGAGAAGCCTTGCCGCAGATCACCATGGCGTTGCCGCTTGCCGCCCTCGCATGGTTCTTCAGCAACCTCATCCTGATCCTGGTTGTTACCCGGCTTCTAGGCTTGGGACTCAAGGAAGGCTACTACCGGGTCCGAAGCCGCATTGGCTGGCAAGTTTGGGCCACCGAGCGGTTGCTGGACATGGCGAGGGATCTGCTCTTCCCCATCTACGCGAGCCTCTTCACTCCAGTGTGGCTACGCCTGCTGGGGGCCAAAGTGGGCAAGAACGTAGAGGCATCAACTGTGCTGTTGGTGCCCAGGATGACGACGATCGGCGATGGAGCTTTCCTCGCCGACGACACCATGGTGGCCTCCTACGAGCTCGGCGGCGGCTGGATGAAGATCGCGCCAGCCAAGATCGGGAAACGCTCGTTCCTGGGCAACTCGGGTATGACGGCGGCTGGCCGCAACGTGCCCAAGAACTCGCTCGTCGCCGTGTTGTCCGCTACGCCGGCCAAAGCCAAGTCCGGCACCTCATGGCTCGGCAGCCCACCTGTCAGGCTGCGCCGCACAGCCGTCGACGCCGATCAGAGCCTCACGTTCCAGCCACCCTTGAAGCTGAAGCTGGCCAGGGGTCTCTGGGAATTGTGCCGACTGGTGCCGGTCATCCTCACGGTGGCAATCGGCGTCGGCGTCATGCTGGTTCTCGACGCTATCGCCAGAGGCTGGAGTTACTGGCTGGCCGCACTTCTAGGCGGTGTGGTGGTCCTGGCTGCCGGAGCGGTGGCGGCGTTCAGTTCCATCATTGCCAAGTGGATACTGGTAGGCACCATTCGCGCCGGTGAGCACCCCTTGTGGAGCTCGTTCATTTGGCGCAACGAGGTTGTGGATACGTTCATCGAAATGGTCAGTGCACCGTGGTTCGCCCGTTCGGCCGCAGGAACCCCTGCCTTGGTGTGGTGGCTGAGCGGCCTTGGCGCAAAGATTGGCCATGGAACGTGGTGCGAAAGCTACTGGCTCCCCGAGGCCGATCTCGTAACGCTCGGCGAAAATTCCACGGTCAACCGGGGCTGTGTGGTCCAGACCCATCTTTTCCACGACCGGGTCATGAGCATCGACACCGTGACATTGGGCAACGGCGCAACCATGGGCCCGCACGGTGTCATTCTTCCTGCCGCCAGCATTGGCGACGGCGGCACCGTTGGTCCTGCGTCGTTGGTCATGCGCGGCGAAACGGTGCCGGCAGGCACCTATTGGATGGGAAACCCCGTGAGTCCTTGGGAGGGTCCGGCAGCACCGTCCGTCCGACTCAAGTAGATTGGGGCAGACCATGACGGCACCGATAACTACTACCGCGACCAACGCCGACCCATACACCTTGGACCACGGCAGCACCAGCTACCGCGTGGACAGGTACGAGTTGGACCTCGATGTCAGGCTGGGCAGCAACAAGCTGATCGGCAAAGCGGTGCTGAGTTGCACGGCTTTGGAACCATTGACGCAGATAGTCCTGGACCTGGTGGGCCTGCGGGCATCCAAAATCCAAGTGGATGGCAGGAAGGTCCAAAAGTTCAGCCAACGCGCCGAGCACCTTGTGGTCGCAACTGCGTCTCCCTTGAAGGCGGGCCAGTCCTTCGTCGTGGAGATCCGCTATGATGGCAACCCGCAACCGCGCCGGGGCTTGTGGGGCGAGGTCGGCTGGGAAGAATTGACCGACGGCGTCCTGGTGGCTGGACAGCCCAACGGCGCGGCGTCGTGGTTCCCCTGCAACGATCATCCCCGCAGTAAATCGTCGTTCCGGATCTCCGTGACCACCGATGACAATTACCGGCCTGTTTGCAACGGCCAGCTTGTGTCCCGATCACGAAAATCAAGCCGCGAGACCTGGGTCTACGAGCATTCCGAGCCCATGGCCACCTATCTCGCCACGGTGCAGATCGGCCGTTACAGCATGATTCCCCTCAACCCGGATGATACCCACCACCGCGTGCCCCAGTTCGCCGCGGTTCCGCCCGGCATGGCCGAGGACGCCAGCTGGGGCCTACGACGCCAGCCGGACATGATGCAGACCTTCGAGGACTGCTTCGGCCCCTACCCGTTCTCGGAGTACACGTCGGTGGTGACGGAAGACGTGCTGGAAATCCCCCTTGAGGCCCAGACCGTGTCCATTTTCGGACGCAACCACATGCGTGATGCCTGGGATGCGCAGCGACTGATCGCCCACGAGCTTTCCCACCAATGGTTTGGAAACTCCCTCACTGTCAGCACCTGGAAAGACATTTGGCTGCACGAGGGATTCGCCTGCTACGCCGAATGGTTGTGGTCCGAAGAGTCGGGCACGATGACGGTGGCCGATCGGGCATTGGCAGCGTGGAAAAAGCTCGACGGCGGTCCACAGGACCTGCTGGTTGGTGACCCCGGTCCGGAGCTGATGTTCGACGATCGGGTCTACAAGCGCGGGGCTTTGGCTGTTCATGCGCTGCGTATCGCGGCCGGGGATGAGGCGTTCTTCGGTTTCCTGCAGCATTGGACTGCCGTTAACCGCCACGGCTCAATTTCCACAGCGTCCTTCATCGAAGCGGCCGATTCGTTTATCCCGGGTTTCGACGCCGCCGCTCTGCTGCGCCCCTGGCTCTACGAAGCAACGCTCCCGCCTTTGCCGCAAGGCTAGGAAACCGCCACCGCCGCCACAAACCCCTCCGGCAGTTCCTGGCCGTTTTCGTGGATCCTGGGGATGTCGCAGAGGCCGGGCAGGTCCAGAACATCGAGCTCTGCCGGGTCGCGCCTCAGGCCCTCCCCGGTCATCTTCAACCAGGCTTCCTTGCGCGCCCATAAGCGTGCGCGCTGCACGGTCCATTGATTTTCCGGCATAGTCTTCAGGAAGTGCTTCTCCCCCGGGGTCAAGGCAACATCATCAAAGCCTTCGAACGCCGCTTGATTAGTCGCTTCAAGGTCCACTCCCAGCCGGAGGGCCGGCGTCGGATGCACGACGCCGGCCAGCAGCAACCAGCCCTGGGCTTTGGACGCGCTCAGCGCTAGAGGCGCGGGGGCGCCGTCGAGCATGAAGCCTGGACGTCCGTGGTCCTGGCCGTGACCGCACTGTGGGCAGACGTAGTCAGGCACGAGCCGGGCGGGATCCACGTCGAGGAGCGAAGCGGCCAAATGCCGCAGCGCAACCCGGCCAGCAATGAATTCTTCCCGATCCTTGGAACGGGCGTAATGGAGCGCCCGGTCCTGGGCGGGCCGCCCAAGCTCCTGAAGGCGGGCGCCCGAAATGAGCAGTCCGTTGAGCCTTAGCAGCTCGAACACAGGGCTCTGCATCACGCCCCACCCAGACGGACGAGGTCGTCGCCCGCTGCCATGAGATCCTCATCGTGGGTGGCTACGACGACCGTTGCGCCGCGCCGAGCCTCTTCTATGAGGAAGTTGATCACTAATTCACGATTCTTTCGATCCAACGACGCTGTTGGTTCGTCGGCAAGGACTACATCTGCCCCGCGGAACATCGCTCGGGCCAATCCAACGCGTTGCTTCTCACCACCACTTAGCCTGGCAGTCTGCTCCTTCCCCCGACCCGAAAGCAAGACGTGGTCGAGGACCTGCTCCACGCGATCGAGCTCTGGCTGACGCAGCCCGAAAAGACCCCTACGCCCGACAGTCACGTTGTAGTCAACACTGGCCTCTTCAATGAGCCCGTAGTCCTGAAAAACGAAAGCGACGTGGTCCCGCCAAAACCGGCGGCGCCGGGCATCGTTCCATGTAGTGGCGTCCTGACCGCCTACTAGTACGCTGCCCGTCCCGACTCGACCCAACAGGCCAAGAACATTCAAGAGCGTCGTCTTACCGCTGCCGCTCTTCCCAGCAAGTACGAGCATGCGGCCTGGCTCCGCTTTCACGGAAGCAGAGTTCAAAACGGCCTTTCCATCGATAACAACCGAAACACGGTCGGCGCTTAATTGCATATGATCTATCCTCTTCGTGCGAGTGTCGTGCGGAACGTCGTCGTTGCCGCCCATTGATGCAGGAACCATGCGACGGCAAGGTAGACCAGCGGGGCAAATCCGGAAATCCCAATGCTTGAAGGATCTAGTGCTGCGAACGACAGGGCCATGACGGCGCCGAACAACAAAGAGGCAGTTGCTTCCCACAACAGTCTCGGCAGGAGGATTGAACCCCACGATTTCCCGGCTGTGTGTTGTACGAACCAGCGACGTCGCCGAAGAAGGGCGAAGATCCAAGCGGTTACGCTTACGCACATAACGAGCGCAAGTACAGCGAGAGCGATGGCCCCTGCGCCGAGTTGAGCGTTGCGTTGCTTCGACTGGGCGTCATAAAGACCCAAGTCGGCTATGCGGTCAATCGACAGGACTTCCGCCCCCATGTCCCGCTCCTTCAAGAGCTCGCCCACCTGTCCGGGATCAGTGAATATTACATTTCCGCGACTCACCGCCGATGCCAGGAAGGCGTCATCGAACTGGGCCAAATCATTCACCACGAGGATCAGAGGACGCCGATTTGTGTCCAGGGTTCCTGACATACCACCTGATACGACAATCGGGACGTCGCTGGTGTTGCTGAACAGCTCAACATCTGGTCCTTGTCGGGACGTAGTCCACAGTTTCAGGTTGGGAAGAAGCTGGCGCTGGACCGAATCCGGTAGTTCATCCAGCGACTGCAGGGCACCAATGGGTTTCCAGATTGCTCCAGCGGCCCCGTTAACGGTGTCAAGGTATTGCCGATCAGTGAGGACAATACTATCGAAATCCAAATTCCGGAGGTCAACGGCCGCCAGATCGTCAACCAAATTGACTGTGTCAGAGCTCAACGACATCGAGAACATCGCAGCGTCATGCTTCGCCATGTCTCTGGTTAGGCCAGCGAATGCCGCCTCTTCGGCGTCCCCAAGCCGGTTGGCGATACGTACAGTAACGCTGTCGCCCATGGATTCCCATGTCGCGCCTTGAGATATGGCAGCCGAAGCGTTCGAAACCACGCCGGAAACGGTCGGCAATATGGCGGCAACGATGACCACTGCAACTACTTTCAGCAATTCGCTGATCACCCAGGAACCTCGCTCTGACGGTCGACGGGCTGCAATATCCCGTACAGAAGGAAGGGTGAGCGTCCCAATTAGCAGAGCCAACAAGACAGCAAACACCGCTACGGCGCCGGTAAACAGCCCAAAGGCCGAGATGAAAAACCCAAGACGGCCAAATCCTGTTGTCAGCACGACGACAACTGAGATCAATAAGGTTGCGAGGACAGGTAGCGCCATGGCTCCAAAGAACGAGCGGAGGTCAGTGAGCACAATATGCGATAGTCGCATGCCCGCCATGATCCGCAGCTCCCGGCCGCGCGCGCGCAGCACGTACCACGACATGATCGTGGCACCTAGCAGCAAGATTGCCGCTGACATCGGCACCCAAGCTCCAACAGTTAGAAGAGCATAGGAAAGCAACCCAAGAGGAGTCTTCTCGTTGAGCACCGCTTCGGCTTTGAGATCACTCATGGCCCAGGCCTGAAAGGCTACCGCTTGAGAGTCGCTCGCGTAGAGAGCGTAGACGCCATTCAGCGACGTAATGCCGAGATCGCCTGACTTCATCATCGATCCGCTCATGGTGGGCGAGAACCAGTCGATATCCATATTCTCGATATCCCCTGAGCCGAAGGCGAATGCGACGCGCTTATTCAGAAAATCATCCGGCGCACTCGCTACCCGGATGATGCCTGTACGCGAAGAGTCGGCGTAATCATCCAACCGGTCAATGATTTCCTCGCGGGATAGCGGGCTGCTGTCGAAGCGAATTGATGACACGTAGTCAGCATCGGGTAACCCATCGAGATCTGCCGCAGCTGAATAGACGCCAGCAATCAAAGCAATCAAAGCTGCTATCGCTACAGCGGCAAAGCGGACCAGGATCTTCAACATGATTCCACCCTACGGTCGTGCGCTGCACCGCATTTGCACACGGTGCAGCGCAAGAACACTTTTACTAGCAACCAGTGATGCGGTAATAGGCCCGGTTGTTCTGGAAGCTCGACGTTGCTTGGGAGTTGTTCGACCAAGTTCCAGCAGCCACGTTGGGTGAGGACGAGTAGCCCCAGTCATTCTGTGTTGACGAACCATGACACAGATTTTGCTGGAAGTAATCGGAGAAGAGGTGCACTCCCAGATAGCAGCAGGAAAAGATCAGTATTGGCGTCCATCGTTAGATCACCAGAGACTCCCCGAATGCTTGGTTTGACCTCGCCTCGCGCGACACCCCCAATGTCTGAACTAACCATAGGTGTCATTTAGTAAGGAAACCAGTTAAAAGCGACTTGCAAGACGGAAAATCAATTTAATGTCCATTCGATTTGAGATGACTGCTTAATCCGCTTTAGTGTCACTTAGGGCGAAATCGTGATGCGCCTTTTCAAATATTTCTTAAGGTTTCACAGTTGCTACAACCAGCACGGAAGCAAAGGTTACGTGTCCTGCACAGCCCGATATCTGGAACCTGGCAGCCTTCGACTCAGACCCAGGCATAGTTGCGCCAAAGACAAACCTCGCTAAAGAAAGGATCCCCGGAACCCTCAGGTTCCGGGGATCCCGCTCACAGCGGGTGGATCAGCGCTGGACTGCTCCGAAGCGCTCTGCAGCAACAGCCACGGCGCCAGCGCGGGCCTCCGATGCCTCGTCCGCAGTGAGCGTGCGGTCAGCGGCGCGGAAGCGAAGGCCGAAGGCCAAGGATTTCTTGCCTTCCTCAATGCCAGGACCGACGTAGACATCGAACAACGCTACGTCTTCAAGGAGCTCACCGGCGCCTTCACGCAACGCGGCAAGGACCTCGTCAGCCGGCACGTCCTGCGGAACAACCAGGGCAACATCCTGTGTGGCCACCGGGAATCCGGAGATGTGCTTGGCAACAATGACGTCGGCAGCAGCTTCGAACAGCGCCTCCACGTTGACCTCGAGGGCCACCGAGCGGGCGGGCATGTCATGGGCCGCCAACAGCTTCGGGTGCAGTTCGCCGGCGTAGCCCACCACGTCGCCGGATCGCAGCGCGAGCTGTGCGGCACGTCCGGGATGGAACGCCTGGTGGCTTCCCTGGCTGACTACGAGTTCAACGCCGAGAACATCAGCGATGAGCCGGGCGACATCCAAAGCATCGGCCCAGTCCCATGCACGCGGCGTGTGCGTCGCGGCTGCGGGTGAATCATGGCCAGTCAAAACGGCGGCGATGTGCAGCGGCTGGTGCGGGACGCCGTCGTACAGTGCATCCAGTACCTCGTCGGCCGGCTTGACGCCCAGCGGCGGAATGGAATCCGTGCCCAGCTTGTCGCCAGGGAGGAAGACCGAACCGGCTTCATACAATGCCAGATCGCGGAAGCCGCGTGAGTGATTGCGGCGGGCCACCTCGATCAGGCCCGGCAGGATGGACGTACGGAGGTAACCGTGCTCCTCGCTGATGGGGTTCGCCAGCTTCAGCGCGGGACGCGCCTGGCCCTCAACGGCAACGCCGAAGGTGTCGTTGGCTGCCTTGGCCACGAACGGATAGGACAGGACTTCCGTCAGTCCGGCGTCCGCGAGTGCTTGCACGACGCGGCGCTTCTGCTGCTGGCTGCGGCTCAGGCCACGGCCCGGAGGCGCCACGGGCAGCGTGGCCGGGATGTTGTCATAACCGACCAGACGGGCAATTTCCTCGGAGAGGTCTTCCTTGGTTTCAAGGTCGTTGCGCCAGCTCGGAGCTGTCACCAGATAGCCGGTGGCAGTCTTTTCCACGGCAGCACCAAGATCCACCAGGGATGTGGTGATCTGCTCTTCCGTGAAGTCGATGCCAATCCGGGCGGCAGCGAACTCTGCCGGCAGTTCAATGGTGACGGCGTCAGGAGCGGTTCCGACGTCGGTACCGGACTCGTCAGCGGTGCCACCAGCCAGTTCAACCAAGAGGTCCACCACGCGCTGAGCGGCGATATTGGCAACGTGCCAGTCAACGCCGCGCTCGAAACGCTTGGAGGCCTCGGACGGGAGCTTGTGGCGACGACGCGAACGGGCGATCGATACTTCATCGAAGTGTGCCGCTTCCACCAGGATGTTCGTGGTGGCATCCGAAACCTCGGTGTGGGCACCGCCCATCACCCCGGCGATGCCGATGGCTCCGGAGTCATCAGTGATCAGCAGGTCTTCGACGTCGAGCGTGCGCTCTTTGTCATCCAACGTGGTGATCTTCTCCCCCGCAACGGCACGTCGGACCACGATGTCGCCCGCAAGCCTGTCGAGGTCGTAGCAGTGGTTCGGCTGGCCGAGCTCAAGCATGACGTAGTTGGAGATATCAACCGGCAGGGAGATGGAACGGACGCCGGCCAGACGAAGACGCGCGGACATCCACGGCGGGGTGGGACGGGAAGCGTCCACGCCACGCACTGTGCGTGCCACGAAGCGGTCGCAGCCCGGCTTGCCATAGATGGGGGCGTCGTCGTTGAGCTTGACGCCATACCCGCCTTGGAGGCTTGCCGGAGCGTTGACCTTGGAGGCCGGGTCAACGAAGGATGTTCCGGTGGCGTGTGCATACTCGCGTGCCACACCGCGGATGGAGAAGGCGTAGCCGCGGTCCGGGGTCACGTTGATTTCTGCGGCCTGGTCATAGAGACCAAGGAGTTCCATCGCGTCCGTGCCGATTTCCGGATCCAGCCCGATCCTTGAGAGGACCAGGATTCCATCATGGTCCTCGCCGATACCCAGTTCGCGGACGGAAGCGATCATGCCCGCAGACAGGTGGCCGTAGGTCTTCCGCGCCGAGATCTTGAAGTTTCCCGGCAGCACAGCCCCGGGAAGCGTGACAACAACTTTGTCGCCTTCCACGAAGTTGTGGGCGCCGCAAATGATGCCCTGCACGCCGGAGGGATCGATTCCCTCGCCAGTCAGGGTCTGTTCCTGCCCTTCAGGGACAACACGGACCTGGCACCAGTTGATGGTCTTGCCATTGGACTGCGGTTCCTTGACCAAGCTCAGCACCTGGCCCACCACAATCGGGCCCTTGAGTTCATCCGTGGGACGGTGGACTTCTTCTTCTTCGAAACCGACCTTGACGAGGTCAGCCATGACGTCTTCGGCCGTAGCATCGGCCGGAACCTGCGCGAACTCACGCAGCCAGGAAAGTGGGATACGCACTGTTAGATCTCCATCCCGAAGTGCTCGCTGAAACGTACATCGCCCTCGATCATGTCGCGCATATCGCCGACCTCGTTGCGGAACATGAGCGTGCGCTCGATGCCCATGCCGAAGGCAAAACCTGAATAGACATCCGGATCGATGCCGGCAGCCCGGAGGACGTTGGGGTTGACCATGCCGCAGCCGCCCCATTCGATCCAGCGGGGACCGCCCTTGGCGCCAGGGTGCCAGATGTCCAGCTCAGCAGACGGCTCGGTGAACGGGAAGTAGTTGGGGCGCAGGCGGATGGAGGCTTCGTCGCCGAACATCTGCCGGGCGAAGTGCTCCAGCGTTCCACGGAGGTCGGCCATGCTCAGGTTCTTGTCAATCGCCAGGCCTTCGAACTGGTGGAAGACTGGCGTGTGCGTTGCGTCGAGTTCATCAGTGCGGAACACCTTGCCCGGGCACAGCACGTAGATGGGAACCTCGCGCTCCAGCATGGAACGGACCTGAACCGGAGAGGTGTGGGTGCGCATGAGGAGGTGCGCTTCGGGAGGCTCCACGAAGAACGTGTCCTGCATTTCGCGGGCCGGGTGGTCCGGCTTGAAGTTCAGGGCGTCGAAGTTGAACCACTCGGACTCAACCTCGGGACCTTCGGCAATTTCCCAGCCCATGCCCACGAAGATGTCCGAAACACGGTCCTGCAGCGTTGAGAGCGGGTGCCGGGCACCGGCACGGCGTCGACGCGGAGCAGCCGTGACATCAACGGTTTCCTCTACCAGGATCCGGGCATCATTCTCGGCTTCCAATACTTCGGTCCGGGCGGCGAGCGCCTGGTTGACCCGGCCGCGTGAGGATCCCATGAGCTTTCCGGCGGCAGCCTTGTGTTCCTTGGCAAGGCCACCGATTTCACGGTTGGCCAGGCTCAGGGGCGACTTCTCGCCAGTGTGGGCGAGGCGGACAGCCTTGAGTTCTTCGAGGGAGGAGGCAGCCGCAATCGCGGCGATCGCATCCTCAACGGCGGCGTTGATGGCGGCTTCATCCAGCGGATTCGGGATGGCAGCGCCTGGCAAAGTGTCAGTCATCTACTGTTCTTAGCTACGAGTCGGGAGCGGCCGGCATGGCTGGCCTGCAAAACGAAAGGGCAGTGCTCACCGCGGACGGCAAGCACTACCCTTCAGTCTAGTTGAAGCTCACAGGCGCCATCTAACCGCTGAGGCACGTCCGTGTTCTAAGTACCCGACGCCGGTGGCACGGCAGGCGGCGGAGGAACCTGGCCGTCGTCATGCTTTGGTTGTTCTGCTTGCACCTGCGTAGGCTGCGGCGCCGGGGGTTGCTGGGTTGGCTGGCTTCCAGGTGTGTAACCCTGCCCTGCCCAGTTTTGCTGGGGTGGCTGGAAACCTTGCTGGCCAGGCTGCTGGGGGTAGCCGGACTGCTGAGGCGCGTAGCCGGGCTGATTGTAAGTTGCCGCCCCTGCGAGCGCCGGCGCCTGCTGACCAGACTTCCTGCGCAGCAAGACGAAGAGGAGCACCAAGGCTGCAGCGACAACGAGTACGGCTACGAGGATCCAGATGATCCACATCGGAATGCCCGCGCCGGCCTCGGCCTTGGCCTGGACGGTGGTTTCACTGATGGAGAGCATGTCGAAGGTGGCAGTGTTGCCGTCCACCGCTGCACCCTTGGCCTCGACAACCTTGCCCGGGAACGTGAATTTGACGGTGGCTTCGTCGAAGACGGACTTGGCCATTCTGGCCGCTGACGGATCGCTGCTGTCCGAGCCCGTGACTCCGCCCATGGTGATGAAGTAGAAATCTCCATCCTTCTTCAGCTCGAAGGAGGATTCCGAACCCGATGATTCGCCAAGCTTGCCGGGGTCCAAATTAACCGCAGTGATCCGCTTCCCCTTGTACTTATCGTCCTCGTAGTCCACAACCTGGGCACCGTCGGGGATGTCCATGTCTTCACTGCCGTTGCCGTTGGTCTCCATGAATTCGTCGAAGGACTTCTCGCCCAGGACCGATTTTTGGATGGCGTAGACAACCTCGTAGTCGATGCTCTTTTCGTTGTTGACCTTCACCGCCATGTTGAGCTTGAAGCAACCGGTCAGTGCCACCATGACTGCGATCATGACACCGACGACGCCGATGGCGCGTTTGACGTTCATTTTTCCTCTTCCCCCTGGAGTGAGTACGCACCAGGCGCGCCCGGTGCGTGAACAGCGTATCGCCGCCGATCCTGCCGTGCCATACGCCACGGGTCTAGCATGGCTTCATGACTCCCGGGCAGCGCTTACGGCAAGTCGCCAACATGCTGAACCTGACCACACCGTTGGGGCTGTTGGTCGCGCGGACGTCCCGATCGCGCATTTCGCGTGGGCCCCGGGGACTGCTGATAGCAGCAGGGTATGCGTGGAAGCTCCCACACGCCGGAGCGTTTACTGTGGGCAACGTCGTCCTCTACCGCGCAGCCCACGGCCTGGCAGGACGCGATGAGCGGCTCCTTGCCCATGAGGAGCGGCACAGCACGCAGTACGCCTATTGCCTGGGGTTGCCGTTCCTCGTTTTCTATGGTGTCGCGGCCGGGTGGTCCATGCTGCGCACCGGCAATCCGGCGTCGAGGAATTTCTTTGAACGGCAGGCTGGACTGGCCGCAGGCGGCTACATTGACCATGGAATCGAGGCCGAAGCATGAAACGCACCATAACCGTCACCGGAAGTGCGAGCGCCAAGGCAGTTCCGGACCTGGTGACACTGACTTTGGGCGTCGAGACGCGACGGGAGACTGCATCCAGGGCATACGACGACGCCGGGAAGGCGGCCGCCGCCGTCGCCGCCGGTTTGCGCGCTGCAGGCGTGCATGACTCCGATCTGCGTACCAGCGCCCTGAACCTGCGGGCAGACCTGGTGTGGGTGGAGGGGCAAGGACAGAAGGTCGCCGCCTATGTGGCGACCACTAATGTTCGCGTCGGCATCCGCTCCCATACCCAGGCACCGGCCACCATAGCAGCGGCGGTGGCCGCCGGTGGGGACGACATCCGGATCAACGGCATAGAACAGGGTTTTGCAGACATGTCTCCGGTCACCAGGCAGGCGCAGGAAGCCGCATGGCAGGACGCCCTTCAGCGGGCGGAGCAGTACGCCTCCCTGGCCTCAGCCAGGTTGGGCTCCGTAGTCTCCATTTCCCAGCAACCCCTGCCGGGCTCCCCTATCCCGATGGGTGGACTCGTCAGGGCCTCTGCTGCTGACGCACTTCCTATCGAGGCCGGGGAGTCATCGGTAGCCGCAAGCGTCACCGTGGAATGGGAACTCTTGAATCCCTAGGTCCATCCACAGGCGCCTGGACTGCCGTCCTGACGACCACCGCGATGCCGGCAGCCATGGATTCCAGTGGCATGGAGGCAGTCAGGCTCCCCGCGGGCACCTGCTCCGGAAGAAAGGGAAGATGGACAAACCCTGCCCGAACGCCGGCCTTCCCTGACAGGGCGTTCATCAGCGCATAAAACACATGGTTGCAAACGTACGTACCTGCAGACTGCGAAACCTCACCCTTGATGCCGGCGATCTGCAGGTTCCGTAGGGCGGCTTTGATCGGCAGCGTCGAGAAGTACGCCGCCGGGCCGCCGGGAACCACTTCCTGGTCGATGGGCCGCTGGCCCTTGTTATCAGGGATGCGGGCGTCATCGCAGTTGATGGCAACGCGCTCCAGGGAGACCCTCTCCCTCCCTCCGGCCAATCCCGCGCACAGCACGACGTCCGGCGTTAGGGTTTTTACGGCATCGAGCAGGACAGTCACTGACTCACCGAAGACGCAGGGAAGCTCCACTGCTTGAACCTCGCGCCCCTCGGAGCGCAGGATGTCGCGTGCGCGCAGGGCAGCCGCCCAGGACGGATTGACCTCTTGATCGCCAAACGGTTCGAATCCAGCCAGCAGAATCATGGGCCAACCTTAGCAAGCTCCTGAATCGGCATTCGGGGTCCTTGACATTGGTTCGAACATACATTCGAATGGAGTGCATGAGATGGGACGCACAAGCACTTTCGCCAACCCGTGGACCGGCGTCCGAAAGCCTTGGCAGTCCGGCTCCGGGGCCCGCCCCGGCCTTGGATGCCCTGCTGCCGCTGGCCGGGCTTGTGCGTTCCATCTCAACACCCGAATTCTCCGGAGTCACCTTCCATGAGGTCACCGCAAAGTCAGTGCTCAACAAGGTGCCTTCCGGTTCCAATATGCCTTTCGAGTGGACAGTGAATCCCTATAGGGGTTGCAGCCACGCCTGCGTCTACTGCTTCGCCCGGAAGACCCACACCTACCTGGAGTTCGACGCCGGACGTGACTTCGATTCCCAGGTGGTGGTCAAGATCAACGCGGCAGAGGTCCTTCGGAGGGAACTCGCCAAACCTTCCTGGGAACGGCACCAGGTGGCCCTGGGAACCAACACAGACCCCTACCAGCGCGCCGAAGGCCGATACGCGCTGATGCCAGGGATCATCCGGGCCCTGGCAGATTCAGGCACCCCGTTTTCCATCCTGACCAAAGGCACGTTGCTTGCCCGGGACATTCCCCTGCTCAAGCACGCGGCCACCCAGGTCCCGGTGGACCTGGGGATCTCACTGGCCATGACCAACGAGGACCTTGCTGAGATTGTCGAGCCCGGGACCCCCTCGCCGAGGGCCCGCCTCAAGCTCATTGCGCGGCTACGTGAAGCAGGTCTGGGTTGCGGAGTCATGGCTATGCCCATCCTGCCTTGGCTCACGGATTCAGACGAAGCCCTTGAATCCCTTTTCTCGGAACTTTCCAAGGCCGGCGCCACGGGCGTCACTGCCGGAGCCCTCTACCTCAAGCCCGGTACGCGGGAGTGGTACATGAAGTGGCTCGCCGCCCACCATCCCGAACTCGTGGGCCGGTACCGCCGCCTGTACGGACAGGGTTCTTATGCCTCCAAGGAATACCGAACCTGGTTATCGGGCAGGGTCAATCACTTCAAGGCCAAGCACGGCTTTACCGGGACGCATGGCTTCAGCCACCGGAATGCCCGTCCAGCCACCCCTGCAACTCCGGGCGCGGATGCTGTTGTCGGCACGCCGCTGCCAGGCCAAGAGCGACTTTTCTGAACAGACGCCCAGTGAAGAAGCAGTAAACAGGCCTAGGCAGGTGCAGCCACGCGTTCCAACAGTGCCCTGACGATAGGGAAGTCCGCCGGGATCCAGGCAAGGCTAAGAGCTTCCCCGCCATCAACCAGAGATACCCAGCGCAACTCGTCGTGATCTTCAAGCGCCTGGGGTGTGCCTTCAGCGAGTTCCGCCAACCACACACGCATGGCCGCGCGCTCATTGAGGGGCCATCCCGCTGCTTCCCCGGACTCCAGCTCGGCACCCAGCCGAACAGTCACTCCCAGCTCTTCCGCGAGCTCCCGATGCAGGGCAGCCTCGGACGATTCGCCGTCCTCCACTTTTCCGCCGGGAAATTCCCACATTCCGGCGAACTGCGGCGGCGCGGTGCGACGCGCTGCAAGGAGTCGACCAGGAGCGTCCAGGGAATCGACGACGGCGGCACCCACCACGTTTATCAATCCAGTCACCGAATCAGTCTATGGGTGGTGGGGATCATGGGCATCGTCACATTGCGACGTCAAAGTGTTGGGCACCGGACTAAACTTGTAATCGGATTTTCTCCACCTTTCCCCACGCCCTCAAGGCACCTCAAGAAGCAGGCTCATGACTATCACCGTGTCCCCAACCGCCGTCGCCACAGAAAGGCGTCACCTAGGTTTGGCCATCCTCGCGCTGGCCATGGGCGGGTTCGCCATCGGCACCACAGAATTCGCCATGATGGGACTTCTCAAGGAAATCGAGGAAGGCCTGGGCATCAGCACCCCGGAGGCCGGTAACCTCATCTCCGCCTACGCCCTGGGCGTCGTTATTGGAGCGCCCATCTTCGCGGCATTTGGAGCGAAACTGCCCAGGAAGCACTTGGCGTTGGGGTTGATGCTGTTCCTATCCATCGCCAACCTGACCTCCTTCATTGCACCCGACTACGGCTTCATGCTGCTTTCGCGCTTCGCTTCCGGTTTGCCCCATGGCGCGTTCTTCGGTGTGGCTGCCGTCATCGCTGCGGGATTGGTGGCACCCACTAAACGAGGTTGGGCCATCTCCATGGTGATGGCAGGCTTGACTGTCTCCAACGTCATCGGCGTGCCCCTGGCTACCTGGGTGGGCCAGACCTTCGGCTGGAGGCTTCTCTTCATCATTGTGGGGGTCATTGGCATGCTTACCGTAGTCATGGTGTGGAAATTCGTTCCCTTCGAAGCAGCGCACCCCGAAGCCAGTATTCGGCGCGAGTTGGGAGCCCTCAAGCGGCTCCAGGTGTGGCTTGCGTTGCTGATCGGAATCATCGGCTTTGGTGGGTTCTTCGCCGTCTACACCTACATCGCCCACACTATGACCGGCGTGGCAGGGATACCCGAAGGCCTCATTCCCGCGGTGGTGGCGTTGTACGGACTGGGCATGGTGGCAGGCAACATCATCGGGGGCCGCATTGCCGATAAGTCAGTCATGGGCACCATCTATTGGGTCATGCCCGGTATCGCCGCAGCCCTGGTGGTTTACGCCATCGCGGCGCACTGGGCTTGGTCCGCCTTCATCATGGCCTTCGTCGTCGGCGGCATCGGTTCAATGCTGACGCCAGCTTTGCAGACGCGGCTCCTGGATGCTGCTCCAGGCGCAGCCTCGCTCGCTTCGTCCCTGAACCACTCCGCCCTGAACATTGCCAACGCGCTGGGCGCTTTCCTCGGCGGTACCGTGATCGCCTGGGGTTGGGGCTACGTGGCTCCGGCCCTTGTTGGTGCGGTGCTCGCAATCCTCGGCTTGGGAGTCGCCATCATCAGCGGCCTGCTGGAACGCAAGAAACCGCTGGCCACCTGACCAGCCTGCGGCTCGCTGACCAGCAGCTGTCCACTTCAACAAGAAAGGATGGGCTCCGCGAATAGCGGAGCCCATCCTTTCTTAATGCTGACCGGACTATGCCTGTACGCGCTCTACATCCGGTTCCAAGTAGATGACCCGCGCAATCGGAACAGCCGCCCGGATCCGCTGCTCGGCGTCGTCGATGACTCGTGCAATTGCCTGGCCGGTATCGGCGGCACCCATCGTGATCTTGGCAGCAACCAAGAGTTCTTCAGGCCCCAGGTGCATGGTCTTGAGATGGATGATGCGGGTTCCGTCGGCCTGCAATGCCTCAGTGATGCGCGCAACGTCGTCTTTGGTAGCCGACTCACCCAGCAGGAGCGACTTGGTTTCGACCGCAAGGATAACGGCGATGGCTACCAGGAGAAGGCCGATCATTGCGGTACCGAGCGCGTCCCAGACGCCATCCCCCGTTACGAGGGTCATGCTGACGCCGAAGAGCGCGAAAACCAAGCCCAGCAAGGCACCGAAGTCTTCAAGGAGGATGACAGGCAGTTCGGGTTGCTTGGCGTTGCGGATGAACTTGGCCCACGTCTGCTTGCCACGGATATGGTTCGATTCCACGATGGCGGTTCGGAAAGAGAACGACTCGGCAATGATGGCGCCAACCAGGACGGCCAACGGCACCCACCAGAAGTCGCCTTCGATGCCGTGCGGGTGCTGGAACTTCTCCCATGCCTCGTACAGGGCAAAGAGGCCACCCACGCTGAAGAGGACAATGGACACGATGAACGCGTAGATGTACCGCTCGCGGCCGTAGCCAAAGGGGTGCTCGGGGCTCGCCGCACGCTGCGCGCGCTTGCCACCCACCAGGAGAAGGATCTGGTTGCCGGAGTCTGCCACTGAGTGGATGGCTTCAGCGAGCATGGACGATGACATCGTCAGGACGAACGCAACGAACTTCAGGACAGCGATGGTCAGGTTCGCGGCGAGGGCCGCCACGATCGCTTTGGTACCGCCACTTGCAGCCACGAAAGCTTCACCTCTTCGGTTTTGGGAAAGTTTGGAATGGGCCAAGAAGAGTCGTCATCGTGACGATCTTGCAAGAATTACCGTACCGGGCGTCGGGTTATTTATGCATTCCCGACCCGGGCGCCCTGCTGCGAACGGGCACTTGCATAGAGGCAAACAGTGGCCGCTGTACCCAGGTTCAAGCTCTCCGCTGCCCCATAGACAGGAACAGCTACACGGTGATCCGCAAGAGCCAATTCGGCGTCGGACAACCCTTGAGCCTCGTTCCCGAACAACCATGCCGTAGGCGCCTCAAGCGCATAATCAGAGGCCACATCGCCGTTTCCAAGCCTGCGGGCAGCATTCTCGTCCTGGAGCTTGTCCAGGTTCACTGTCCCATAGCCGTCAGCGGCCAGGACGCCGATCCCCCGTTCCCGGCAACGCGCCACGAGCTCTTCAACATCAGCCCCCAGGACGACCGGGAGGTGAAACAACGAACCGGCCGTGGACCGGACCGCCTTGGGGTTGTAAATGTCCACGCTGGAGCCCGTCAGCACCACAGCATCAGCACCTGCAGCGTCGGCCGCACGCAGGACCGTGCCTGCATTGCCGGGGTCCCGGACCTGGCACATCACCGCAATCAGGCGAGGACCGGCGTCGAGCACTGATTCAAGGCTGACATCCACAAAACTACACACGGCAACAATGCCTTGCGGATTGACAGTGTCCGCCATGGCGGACAAAACCTCGTCACTGGCCAGCCGAAGCTGCGTTCCTTCTGCAAGGTCCGCGAGTTCCGGCAGCCGGTCCAGGCAGGCCTCGCTCGCAAAGACTTCATGCACGACGGCGCTACCGCCTGCCGCTATGCGCTCACGGTGAAGCGTCAAGGCCTCGCGCACCGCCTGTGGACCCTCAGCCAGGAAACGGCCGCGCTTTAAACGAGCCGGGCGCCCGGCAAGCTTGGCGACGTCCCTCACCCGATCTGCTCGGGGGTTGGTCATCGGAAAGTCTTGCGGGCGCCCGGTTTGGTTCATATAAAGAACTTTAGTGGCAGTTGCGACTAGTTCTTGATCTGCTGGCGGGCTTCGCCGCCGGCCGGCTCGAAGCCAGCAGCCTTTGCAGCCTCAACGGTGGAGAACCAGTACTCAGCAGCCGTGTTCTCGTACCAAGTGGAACCCGGTACGTGGTACTTCTTGGACTCGGCGTTGCCCTTGATGGCGTGGCCTTCCGGAGCACCTTCGCCTTCAACGGCAGCAATAGCGCCATCGATGGCCGGCTTCTCGGAAACAGCAGCCTTGACAGCCGTTGCAGAAGCAGCAGCCGGAGCAACCTTGGCAGCCTTCGGTGCAGCAACCTCAGCCTTGGCAGCCGGAGCGGACGTGTCGGCCGGGAGGGCAGCCTTGGCAATGTTCACCAGAGCGGCAAATGCGTTTGCGTCCGAGACAGCCAGTTCGGCAAGCATGCGGCGGTCAACCTCAACCTCAGCGGCCTTGAGGCCCTGGATCAAGCGGTTGTAGGTGAGGCCGTTGGCGCGGGATGCAGCGTTGATGCGCTGGATCCAGAGGCGACGGAAATCACCCTTCTTCTTGCGGCGGTCGCCGTAGCTGTACACAAACGAGTGCAGCAGCTGCTCTTTGGCCTTGCGGTACAGGCGCGAACGCTGACCGCGGTAACCCTTGGCGCGTTCGAGGATAACCCGGCGCTTCTTGTGGGCGTTTACCGCCCGCTTCACACGTGCCACGTGCGTACTCCTTCAGAAATCTTTATCCCAAGCTGCTACTGCCGGAGAACCGGCCGGCCTGAGAAGGCTTTTGGTGTAGTCGGCCGCTACCGGATGGCAGCAACCAAAGAACTTGGAACTTAGACGCCGAGCATCTTCTTGATGACCTTGGCATCGCCCTTGAAGACGATCTTGTCGCCGGCGAGGCGACGGGTCAGCGTGGAGGACTTGTGCTCCAGGTAGTGGCGGCGGTTGGCCTGCTGACGCTTCAGCTTGCCGGTGCCGGTCAGCTTGAAGCGCTTCTTAGCACCGCTGTGGGTCTTCATCTTCGGCATGGGAACCGATCTCCTTACGTGTCCACGGACAAAGTCCGCAGTTCTTTCGTGCAGCCGGCCTACGGGGGCCGGCGTGCTGGTTGCTTGCCGTTGGAGGCCAGGGCCTCCGCGGCGCTGAACTAGTTGGTCTTGCGTGATGCAGGCTTCGGCGCAGCCTTGGGGGCTGCGGGCCGAGCTGCCGGCTTGGGAGCTGCCGGCTTGGCGACGGGCTTCGGAGCCGAGGGAACTGCAGGCTTCGGGGCAGCTGCCGGAACAGCTGGCTTCGGAGCTGCCTGCGGGACCGCTGCCGGTGCGGGGGCTGCCTTGGGGGCCGGGGCTTTCTCCGCCGGTGCAGCCTTCACAGCCGGGGCTTCCGCAACCACGGGTGCTTCTTCGACTACTGGCGCCGGGGTTTCCTCAACCACGGGAGCCTCTTCAACTACCGGAGCCTCTTCAGCTACCGGAACCTCTTCAACTACCGGGGCTTCTTCAACAACCGGAGCCTCTTCAGCAACGGGAGCTTCGACCTCGGGAGCTTCCACGGCTTCCTGCTTGGGCTCTTCTTCGGAAGCAAGCAGGCCTGCCGGAAGAAGGTCACCCAGGGTCTGCGTCAGCGGAGCCTGGTCACCCGTGGTGTCCACGCGTCCGGATGCCTTGGCCTCGTTCTGCGCCTTGGCTTCTGCACGCTGGGCGGCACGCCGGGCTTCAGCCTTGGCTTCGGCCTTGTTCTTCAGCGGACCGATCACCATGACCATGTTGCGGCCATCGATGCGAGGGCTGGACTCGACAATGCCAACCTCGGCTACGTCTTCAGCAAACTTCTGAAGCAGGCGGATGCCCATCTCAGGACGCTGCTGTTCGCGGCCACGGAACTGGATCATTGCCTTGACCTTGTCCCCGGCACCGAGGAAACGAAGTGCGTGTCCGCGCTTGGTTTCGTAGTCGTGCTTGTCGATCTTCAGGCGGAAACGGATTTCCTTAAGAACCGTGTTGGTCTGGTTCTTGCGGGCCTCACGCGCCTTGACGGCAGCCTCGTACTTGTACTTGCCGAAGTCCATCAACTTGCAAACAGGAGGCTTAGCCTGCGGGGCAACTTCAACGAGATCGAGATCGGATTCGGCAGCAAGACGCAGGGCGTCCTCGATGCGGACAATTCCTACCTGTTCGCCGGCAGGGCCGACCAGCCGCACCTCGGGGACGCGGATACGCTCATTGATTCTTGGCTCGCTAATGTTAAAGCTCCTGTGGTTGTGGTGAGTTTCACCGGCAAATAGAGAAGGCCTCCAATTGCTGGTGCAATCGAAGGCCTCAAGGATCGGATGTGTTCCCTTGAAGGGGAAGCACGCACTCGGGAGGCTGCGCCTCCGTGTGTCCGACCTGTACCCGGCAACCTCTTGTTCCCTGAGGGAATCCTGTCCCCGAAGGGAAACGGCTGACGCGGGTGGGAGAGAACTCCGCTTGCAAACTGAAAATCAATTCTACAGAAATAACCCGCCGAGCGCACATTGCACGGGCGGGAGCATTTAATGCGAATAACGACTTCCAGTCGGTCTATGACAAGCTTACCAGTATGAGCACTGAAGACAGCAATCCGCGCAACTCCTACTCCGAGGACACAGCCACAGCCCCCGCCGCCGACGCCGGGGTTTCCCAGCAGATCCGCGACATCGCGGAAGTTCCGGCCGTAGAGGTCATCACCACCGGCGCGGTCCACCTGATGAGCGCCGCCGCTGTGAAAGTCGGCCTTGCCGACGACCCCAACGCAGAAGACCTCAAAGACCTCGACGAGGCCCGCAAACTCATCACCGCTTTGGCCGGCCTGGTAACGGCGGCTGCCCCCGAAATCGGCTCCCAGCATGCCGGGCCCTTGCGTGATGGGCTGCGTTCCCTCCAGCTGGCGTTCCGCGAGGCTTCCCTTATCCCCGACGCCCCTGGCAAAGGCCCAGGTGAGAAGTTCACCGGACCCGTGAACTAGCCCGGAACCGCCGCAAGAATTTCCGACGGCGGCCCAGCCACACAGGTGGCCGGGCCGCCGTCGTCGTTAATGGCAGTTGGAATATTCGCACTGGGCCACTCGCGCAGGGAATCGCGCAGGGAATATTCGCGCTGAAGAATTTCCCGACGCTGGAACTACACCCGCGCGGCGCGCCGTCGCATGGACATGAGGATGAAGCCAGCGACGCAGAGCACGACCCCTGCTGACCCGACGGCGGCAAAGCCGCCCGATGGGCCCACGGTGTCGATGAATATCCCGGCAAGAGGCGCCCCCAGCGCAATTCCGGCGGTTAGTGCGGAACCGTACCAGCCCATCGCCTCGCCGCGACGTTCCTCATCCACAAGGTCCGCCACCTTCTCCGAGGAGGCCGACAGCACGGGAGCGCAAAGAAGGCCCGGGAAAATCGAGAGCACGGCCAGGGTCCATGTGTCGTGGGCGAAACCCATCGGGATGGTGAGTGCCGCCATGCCCAACAACAGGAGCATGGGAGAGACCGGACGATTCATGGCTCCGTAGATCAGCCCGCCCACCACAGATGCCGCACACCAGAAGAAGAAGACGATGCCGATCTGGTTCTGGTGACCACCGCGCTCCAGCAGGCCAACAATACTGACGTCCGAACCGCTGAGTACCATCCCAGATCCCGCAGCGACGGCGAACAGAGCCGCAACGGAAACCGTAAACCAGGTGAAGTTACGGGCTACGCGGTTCCGGAGGCCGGCCGTGCGGGACGTGGCCGTCGGCGCCATTTCAGACGCTGCCTCCTGCACATGGCCTGGGGCAGAGGCCACCATGGCCGCCTCGGCAGCGGCAAGGTCCGCGGCGGCACGTGCCGCAGATTCCTCCGGGGTGCAGGTGCTTTCAGTCCGGGTGGGTGGATTGAACCAGATCAGGAACAGGCCAGCCACGGAGACAGAGGCCCCTACCGCCGTGAGTCCTACGGCCGAGAAGCCGCTCGTGGCAACAATCGCGCCAACAGCGGGGCCGATCATAAACACAAGCTCAGTTGCGATGGAATCGAGCGCAAACGCCGAACGCCGCTGGTCTCCATCCACCATGACGCCCAGCGACTGACGGACCACGCTGAAGATCGGCAGGGTGAACAAGCCCCCCACGAAGACCAAGGGAAGCAACCACGCATACGGGACGTGCGGAACGATCGTCCAGATGACTGTCTCCGAAACGACAGATGGGATCAGGGCCTTCCGCAGTCCTACCATGTCCACCCGCCGACCACGCCAGGGTGCCCCCAAGGCAATGCCAATTGTCATGACGGCGGCAGCAGCACCCGCGGCAGCATAGCCCTCCCCCAGCGTCAGGACGATGTGCAAAGTCAGAAGCACGCCAGCCGCCGAATGAGGAATGCGGGCAACCATTCCCACGAGCAGGAGCCGCCGGACAGGGCGGATGGACAGCATCTCTTTGTAGAGAGCGAAGTTCACTGGCTAAATCCTCTTGTTCCCCCGGGGCGGTCCCCGGTGGACGGGTACTGCCGTTAGTGCCGCCCAGGCTCCTGTGCCGCGCGGTGCAGTTTTACTTCGATGGAGTCGACGCCCTCGGCAAACGATTCCACCTGCGCCCACGCCTCATTCAAGCCAGCCACCAGCGATTGAACGGCAGCTGCGTCCAGTCCGTCCTCAAGGAAGAGCACTATCCGCAGTTCCGGGCCGGCACCTCCGCCGGGAACCGTGCGACCGTCCGCAGTCAGGGAGGCGACACCGCCACCGGGCTGCGTTTCCAACCGGCGCACCGCCGGAAAGGCCTGGGCCTGTGAAGCGAGAGCAAACTCCAGTTGATCATCAAGGTATGACGGCGTCCAGTCCCGCTGCTGGGCCAGCGCCCACATCGCGGGGCGGCGAACCACGAACGTGAACGCTGAACCGGGGTCCAGGACCAACAATTGTGCGCCTTCAGAAACGGCTGAAAGGGCCGCCCTCGCCGCATAAACAGCTACTGGCCGCGCCTCCGAATGCCATGCTTCAAGAGCAGCAGCCGTGGTGAACACGGGCATTGCCTTCCGGCCATCAGGCGCCTTAAGTGTGACCAATGCCATATCGGCCTGCTTGTCCAAGTGCAGCCCATCAACGCCTTCGGCCTCCTCTGCGAGCTGGGCCACTACGGGGACGAAGACCCTGGCCGTAGCGAGCGAGGCCACAACGTCGGCTTCACCACCGGTTCCCTCCACGAGTGCCGCAATGGCGGCGAGGTAACCGGCATCGGCAGTGCCGTCGTCGTCCTCGAAGTTGTGGATCTTGGCGTCGTCACCGCTCAGGCTGCGGCCGGCCCAAGGCTGCCCTGCAGAGTCGGTGGCTCCCCCGGCGCCGGCCAGGGCGGCGGCGATGTGCCCCGGCAGTTCACGCCGGACAGCGTTACCCTTGTCCGGGCTGTCGCCGTTGTGCGTTTCGGGCTGAGGCATCAGCGACGGCCAGCAACGTCCAGGGCTTCGGGCAGAGTGAAGGCACCGGCATAAAGCGCCTTGCCCACAATCGCGCCTTCAACGCCCAGCGGAACGAGTTCACGCAGCACCCGAAGGTCCTCCAGGCTGGAGATACCGCCCGAGGCAACAACCGGCTTGCCCGTCTTCTCAACCATCTGGCGCAGCAGGTCCACGTTCGGTCCCTGCAGCGTTCCATCCTTGGTGACATCGGTGACAACGTAGCGTGCACAGCCGGCATCCTCCAGACGGGCAAGGACCTCCCAGAGGTCCCCGCCTTCCTTCGTCCAGCCACGTCCAGCCAAGGTGGTTCCGCGAACATCAAGCCCGACGGCGATTTTGTCACCGAAGCGGTCGATCGCACGGCGGGTCCATTCCGGGTCTTCCAGTGCCGCTGTGCCCAGGTTCACCCGGGCAACCCCCAGCGCCAGGGCGCGTTCCAGCGACTCGTCATCCCGCAAACCGCCGGACAACTCCACCTTGACATTGAGCTGGGACACGACCTCGCTGATGAGGTCTGCGTTGTTGCCGCGGCCAAAGGCGGCGTCGAGGTCCACCATGTGCACCCACTCGGCACCGGCGTTCTGCCAGTTCAAGGCAGCTTCAAGGGGCGTTCCATAGCTGGTTTCCGAGCCAGCCTCACCTTGCAGCAGGCGGACTGCCTGGCCATCAACGATGTCAACGGCAGGGAGGAGTTCCAGAACGGACTGGGCGGAGGTGGTCATGTGGGTCCTAGGAGTTGATTGGGGACGCGCGGCGTTCAGTTGCCTGGAAGCGTCAGGAGATAGGCGGCCAACAGGGACATCCCCGCCAGCACATAGAAAGAAACGGAAACCCACAAGGGCTTCTTCTGTTGATGGAAGGAAATGCCTCCGCCCACCAGCACACCGGCGAGGCCCATAAGCACTACCGACCACATTTAGGCTGCGCTACTGTCGTCCGATGCCGGAGCCTGTGCCGCCTTGGATCCGGGTTTCCGGAGTCCGTCCACCCAGTTACGAAGGAGCCGCGCCCCGGCATCGCCGGATTTCTCGGGATGAAACTGGGTTGCACATAGGGGGCCGTTTTCAACGGCAGCGATAAAGCGTGCACCGTGCTCGGACCAGGTCACCAACGGTGGGGCCATCCGGGGCTGGACGACATCGAAGTTCCACTCCTGCACGCCATAGGAGTGCACGAAGTAGAAGCGTTCCTGCTCGACGCCAGCGAAAAGCTTGGATCCTTGGGGCACATCCACCGTGTTCCATCCCATGTGGGGAACCACGGGGGCCGGAAGGAGTTCAACTTTGCCCGGCCATTCGGCCATGCCCTCGGACTCGGTACCGTGCTCGACGCCGGCTTCGAAGAGGACCTGCAGGCCCACGCAGATTGCCAGGACGGGCCGTCCACCGGCGACGCGGCGGCCAATCATGCGGATGGCATCCACAGATTTGAGTTCTTTCATCACCGTCTCAAAAGCACCCACGCCCGGGACCAGCAGCCCGTCAGCGTTCAGCACGTCTTCAGGCTTGGCGCTGAGGACCACCTGGGCACCGGCACGTTCAAGGGCGCGAACGGCGGAACGAACGTTTCCCGAACCGTAGTCCAGCACGGTAACGGTGGGCTTACCCTCGGGCGACTCCGGCTTGACGGCGGCCGAAGCGTGGGTAACGGCGCCGTTCTTCAGAATTTGTCCACTCACAGCGCCCCCTTGGTTGACGGAATGCCCTCGACGCGAGGATCCGACTCAACTGCTGAGCGAAGAGCGCGCGCAAAGGCCTTGAACTGGGCTTCGACAATGTGGTGCGGATCGCGGCCAGCAAGGACATTCATGTGCAGGCAGATACCTGCGTGCAACGTGATTGCCTCAAACACGTGGCGTGTCAGCGAGCCCGTGAAGTGCCCCCCGATCAGGTGGTACTCCTGTCCCGCAGGTTCCCCTCCGTGCACCAGGTACGGGCGTCCGGAAACGTCCACGACGGCATGCGCCAGGGCCTCGTCCAAGGGAACCGTTGCTTCGCCGAAGCGGCGGATGCCGGCTTTGTTGCCCAAGGCTGTGCGCAAGACCTCACCAAAAGTAATGGCGACATCCTCCACCGTGTGATGCGCATCAATGTGGGTGTCCCCGGTGGCTTTGACGGTCATGTCAATCAGGGAGTGCTTGCACAACGCCGTCAGCATGTGGTCATAGAAGGGAACCGTGGTGCTGATATCCGAGACACCGGTGCCATCGAGGTTGATTTCCACCAGGACGGAGGATTCGCTGGTGGTGCGCTCCATGCGAGCAGTGCGGGCAGCGGACGGCGTGGCGCCGGTTTCGCTCATTGGGACGTCCTTATACACGAAGGGTGGGGTGGGTCTATTGACAAGTTTAGTTGGGCTGGGACGCCGGGCTGCCCAGGAGGGTTTCCAAGGCCTCAAGGAAGACCGTTGTTTCCTTCTCCGTTCCGGCAGTCACCCGCAAGTGTCCGGGAATTCCGACGTCGCGGATCAGGACACCCGCCTCCAGCAACCCCTGCCAAATGGCGTGCGGGTTCTCCAGACCGCCAAAGAACACATAATTGGAGTCCGAGGCCGAGGGCTTGAGTCCCATTCGAAGGAGTTCGGTCACAATGCGATCGCGTTGGACCTTGATGTCCTCGACGTCAGCCATGAGCGCTTCGCGGTGGTTGAGGGCTGCCAAAGCGGTGGCTTGCGTGACTGCTGAAAGGTGGTACGGCAGCCGGACGAGCCTAATGGCATCCGCAACCTCAGGTGCGGCGGCCATGTAACCCAGGCGGGCACCAGCCAGGGCAAAGGCTTTGCTCATGGTGCGTGAAACGATCAAGCGCTCCCGTCCGGCAAGCAGCGTCAGTGCGCTTGGTGTGTTGTCGTGCGCGAACTCGTGGTAGGCCTCGTCCACGATGACGATAGCTTGGCTCGCCTCGCCCGCCTCGTACACGGCTTCGACCACGTCCAAACCCAGTCCGGTGCCAGTGGGGTTGTTCGGAGAGCACAGGAAGACGATATTTGCGCCAGTCTCCTTCACCTGGGCAGCAGCAGAAGCTGCGTCCAGCCCATAGTCATCAGCACGAACGCCGCGGACATACTCGGTGTCGGTGCCACTGGCAAGCAACGGGTACATGGAATACGTGGGAGGGAAACCCAATGCCTTGCGCCCGGGGCCACCAAAGGCCTGCAAAATCTGTTGCAGGACCTCGTTGGAGCCGTTCGCGGCCCAGATGTTGTCCGCGGAAAGCCCGTGTCCGAGGTAATCCGCCAGGGATTCACGGAGTTCCGTGAATTCGCGGTCAGGATACCGGTTCAGGCCAGTAGCCGCGGCAGCAACGGCCTCGGTGATCGCCGCTTGCACATCTGCCGGCACGCCATGGGTGTTCTCGTTGACGTTGAGCAAAATCGGGACGTCAAGCTGCGGTGCGCCATACGGGCTCAGTCCACGCAGATTGGTCCGGAGGGGAAGTCGGTCAAGTCGCTCAAGCTGGTCACTCACCAAGACAGTTTAAGGTGCCAGTGCGACTGCGGAGTAACTGTGACGCCGGAGGCGCTTTTTGCGCACCCGGCCGACCGTTTAGTTGGCGGGAACGAAAAGCTGCTGGCCCGGCTGGATGCGTCCTCCGCGGAGGTCGTTCAACTGGATGATTTCCGCGATGACATCGCGGGGGTCGCGCTCAGGAGCGGCCGCACCAGCAATGCCCCACAGGGACTGCCCGGGCTGGACAGTAACCGTGACAGCAACGGGCGGCTGCAACTGGGCCCGCGTATCCGAGGCTTTGGCGGGAGAGTTGATGAAGCCGGCCAGGCTCAGCAGTGCGGCAAGGAGCAGCATGGCAGGGATGCCGAAGAAGACGATCCTGCCGCGCCGGGTAAGCCGGAGACGCGTAGGCGCCGGGGTGTTGCGGAATTCGTGGAACGTTGAGATTGCGGACATGAGCTGAGCCCTTCTGAGCGATTGCCTGCATCGGATGCCCGTTGCCGGCTGCCAATTCCTTGTGTTCGCTTGGATCAACGTCCGGATGTTCGAACACTTTCTTCGAACATCCAGCCGATGGTCCGCGTTTATAGAACACATATTCGAAACTTGCTATGACATTTTTAGCACTTATCAACGAACGGTGTCGAGACTCGCTAGAACGAATGTTTGATAAACGCCTGTGCCTGGCCTAGGTTTGAGTGAAGAAACAGGCACTGTTTCAGTGGAACAGGAGGGTCTGACATTTTTCAGACCCGACCATCCCCGGGCACACTTCGGATCGTGACCGGGCGGAACGGAAGGGCATTGGCGAACATGGCAGCGAAAGCCACCGGCGGCGGGGTACCCCTGCGGAGCCAGCAGCCTCAAAAGAGTCCCAAAAGCCTGACTGTCCGGCAGAAGAAAATACTGGAAACCATTCAGCGGTCCGTCAATGACAACGGGTATCCGCCGAGTATGCGCGAAATCGGGGACACCGTTGGTCTCGCAAGCCTGTCCAGCGTCACGCACCAGCTCTCGCAGTTGGAAAAGCTCGGGTACTTACGGAGGGATCCCAAGCGCCCCCGCGCCATGGAAGTCCTCATGCCATTGACGCTTGATGGCGGGACGATTCCCGGCGTGGAAGCGGCCACCACACTGCGCAGCGCAGGTGGACTCGCTGTGACGGAATTGGCCAGTGCCAGCGACACCGCAATGGTGCCCTTGGTGGGAAGGATTGCAGCCGGCGGGCCAATCCTCGCCGACCAGACCATTGAGGACGTCCTGCCCTTGCCCCGGCAGTTGGTGGGCCACGGCGAACTGTTCATGTTGAAGGTCGCTGGCGACTCAATGATCGATGCCGCCATTTGTGATGGTGACTGGGTAGTTGTCCGGCGACAGAACGACGCCATCAACGGCGACATCGTCGCCGCCCTCCTGGACGACGAAGCCACAGTGAAAACCTTCCGCCAGCGCGACGGACACACATGGCTGCTGCCCCAGAACACGCAGTACGAACCGATTCTGGGAGACCAAGCCACCATTATGGGCAAGGTCGTCTCTGTCCTGCGTTCCCTCTAAGGCGTTCGCCTACGTTTTCTTTGTGCCCAGGCGTTCCAGAACGCCGCGCACCACGTTGCGATCCGTCGTCGCCCAAAACGGTGGCAATGCGGCGCGCAGGAACCCTCCGTACCGTTCGGTGGAAAGCCGTGAGTCCAGCACCGCCACCACACCTTTGTCGGCGGTAGAGCGAATAAGGCGCCCTGCGCCTTGCGCAAGGCGAATTGCCGCGTGGGTAGCCGACACCGCCATGAACCCGTTGCCCCCGGACTGCGCAACGGCCCGCGAGCGTGCAGTCATCAGCGGATCGTCGGGCCTCGGGAACGGAATGCGGTCGATCACCACAAGGCGGCATGAACCACCAGGGACGTCAACGCCTTGCCACAGGGACATCGTGCCGAAGAGGCAGGTGTCCGGTTCATCGGCAAATTGCTTTACCAACGCTGCCATGGTGGATTCGCCCTGGCAGAGGATGTCCACATCCAGCCGCGGGCGCATGGCGTCTGCGGCTTCCTCGGCCGCCCGCCGTGAGGAAAACAGGCACAAGGCTCCCCCGCCGGATGCACGGATGAGGTCTTCGAGCTCATCGAGGGCCTCGGCCGACGTACCGCGGCCGGGCTTAGGCAGGTGTTTGGCCACGTAGAGGACGCCCTGCTTGGGATAGTCAAAGGGTGATCCGACGTCCAAGCCGGTCCAGCTCGGCGCCCCGTCCCCGATCAGTCCGAGGCCGCCCGCTGCAGGCTCAAACGCCGATCCAATTGCCAGCGTCGCGGAAGTCAGCACCACTGTGTGCCCTGCAAATAGGCCTTCCCGCAGCCTCCCCGCCACGCTGAGTGGGGCGATGTTGATCAGTGCCGGCGATGTCTCATCCGGCTGGGAGTAACCCTGCTGGGGATCGAAGGTGCTGTTTCTGGAGAACCACACCACTTCACGGTTCTCCTTGGCGGCGAGCATCCTCTCGCACAGTTCCAGAATGAGCATGAGCCGGGAGCGCGCAAGCTGCCGACCGCCGTCGACCGCGTTTGAAGAGTCAGTCTTCGAATCCGACAACGCGGCGCGGGTGGCATCCCGCAGTTGGTCCAGGCAGTCAAGTTGTTCGTCGTTGAGCCCATTGGGCAGCAAACCGTTGGGGACTCCGGCAATAGCCATATCCAGCCGGTCCGCAGCAGCATTCAGGGCGTCAACGGTGATGGCCGTGTGTTTGCGGGCGCTCGAGGCGGCCGCATGGACCATCGCCACGGACAACTGGCCCGAAACGGCCCCCGTGACCCGGTCCTGAAGCTCGTGGGCTTCGTCAACCACCACGACGTCATATTCAGGCAAGACTGCGAGTCCTTCAAACGCGCTCACGGCCAGCATGGCGTGGTTGGTGACTACGACGTCGGCTTCGGCGGCCCTGGCGCGCGCCAGCTCGCTGAAGCACTCCTCGGCAAGTGGGCACTTCTGTGCTCCCAAGCACTCCATTGACGTCACAGACACCTGCCGCCAGGCACGATCCGTGACGCCAGGCATTAGTTCATCCCGGTCCCCTGTGGGGGTCGTTTCGGCCCACTCGCGGAGCCGTACTACTTCCTTGCCCAATTGCGACGACGGGCCCCCAACGGCCGCTGCGAAATGCGGCACGCTGGTGTCCTCGCCAAGGGAAAACAGTTGGCCTTCCGACGGCTCCTCGCTGGGGAAGCCCCCTTCGAGCTTTTGCAGGCAGACATAATTTGCCCGACCCTTGACGAGAGCTACGTTCACGGGCCGTTCAAGGGCCGGGCTTATGGTTTCCAACAGCCGGGGCAGGTCCCGGCCCACAATTTGAGTCTGCAGGGCCAACGTAGCGGTGGACACGAGTGTCGGTTTGTCGCTGTCCATGGAATGCGCGATCAACGGAATCAGGTAAGCCAAGGACTTACCTGTCCCCGTTCCCGCCTGGACGAGCAAATGTTCACCGGACTCGATTGCCCTGGTGACCTGTTTTGCCATCTCGTGCTGGCCTGCACGGCTTTGACCGCCCATTCCAGCAACAGCTTTGTCCAACAGTTCGAGGGTGAACTTCTCCCCCACCGACTCGACGACGTCCGCCGCCACCTTCTCAACCATGGCTGACGAATGACTCCAGCTCGGCGGCCAATCCTTCACGGACCATGGCCACCACACGGGTTCCGCTTTCCTCGTGCTCGAGGCTCAGGATTTCCGAATCGGAGTTGTGCAGCTTGTTGATCATGTCACCGCGGTCGTACGGGATGAGCACCTCGAGGCGGACGCCCGGCCTGGGAATGGACCGGCTGATCTCTTCCAGGAGTTCCGGGATGCCTTGGCCTGTGCGGGTGGAGACCACTGCGTGCCGCGGCTCTTTCTGCTTCAGGCGTTCCACCACAAAAGGATCCGCGACGTCCACCTTGTTCAGGACGATGATTTCTGGAACCTTGCGGGCGTCCACCTCGGTGAAGACGGCACGTACTGCTGCGATCTGCCCCTCCGGGTCCGGGTGGGAGGCGTCCACGACGTGCAGGATCAGGTCTGCGTCTGCAACCTCTTCCAACGTGGAGCGGAAGGCTTCCACCAGCTGCGTAGGCAACGAGCGGACGAATCCGACGGTGTCAGCAAGGGTGTAGCCGATGCCATCCGGTGTCTGCGCCTTCCTGACCGTGGGGTCCAGGGTGGCGAACAGCGCGTTTTCCACCAGCACCCCGGCATCCGTCAGTCGGTTCAGGAGCGAAGACTTTCCGGCGTTGGTATAGCCAGCGATTGCAACTGAAGGTACGGCATTACGACGGCGGTTGGCCCGTTTGGTCTCGCGGGCCGGCTTCATCGCGGCGATCTCCCGACGCAACTTGGCCATGCGTGTACGGATCCTGCGGCGATCAAGTTCGATCTTTGTTTCACCGGGACCACGGGAACCCATGCCGGCTCCGGCGCCACCCACCTGGCCACCGGCCTGGCGGGACATGGAGTCACCCCAGCCACGGAGCCTCGGGAGCAGATACTCGAGTTGCGCGAGTTCAACCTGCGCCTTACCTTCACGGCTCTTTGCATGCTGCGCGAAGATATCCAGGATCAGCGTGGTCCTGTCCACCACCTTGACCTTGACAATGTCCTCAAGTCCGCGCCTCTGGGACGGGGAAAGCTCGGTGTCAACCACCACAGTATCGGCGCCAGTGGCGGACACGATGTCTTTGAGTTCCTGGGCCTTACCCGAGCCGAGGAACGTTCCCGGGTCCGGCTTGGTGCGGCGCTGAACCAGCCCGTCAAGGACCTCGGATCCGGCAGTCTCTGCCAAGGCCGCCAGTTCCCGAAGCGAATTCTCGGCGTCAGCCAAAGTGCCTTCTGTCCAAAGGCCGGCCAGGACAACGCGCTCCAGGCGCAGTTGCCTGTATTCAACTTCGGTGACATCTTCGAGTTCAGTGGAAAGGCCCGCGGTACGGCGGAGGGCACGGCGCTCGGCCAGGTCTTCCTGGTCGCCGTCGTAAATGCTGTGTTCGTGGTCAAGCGTGGAGATCGCTTGCGCCCTGCCGAAAACACCTTTGGCATCATTGTCATCGGATGCCACTGCGGGTACATCCTTGGAAAGAATCCGGTCAATGACGGCCTGGATTTGTTCAGGACTCATGTCCTGGGCGTCGGAATCGGATCCGGAGTGCTTCTGGGTGGTCATGGTCTCCTTAGACTGTTCGGCATATCCAGAATAGTGCTGTTTGGTGTCCAATGGGACGGTATTCGCGGTGGGCTGACGAGCTTCGGCCATAGAGGGCCTCCTGTGGTGCTGGGATCGAGCGTGTGGGTCCGCGGGAGGTCCTGTCCTGCTGGAGAATCCATTGCCACACCAGAAGCCATCAACCGAAAGACAGATGGCTGGAGCCCACTGTCTTCGAGACAGTTGGGGTGGGACATGTTCTTCTGAGCATCCGCAACACCAATAACGGGAGATGCAGATTGTGCCGGACGGAACCTGCCTGGCGGAATGGCCATGCGCTGGGCTGATGTGCCAAGCGGGGCCTGCATCGCGGGCGGGTGCCTGGCCGATGTGTTGCATCGGCTCGGGCTGATTACTCAAAGATCAAGAACATGCCCCCAACGTTAGCACCCGGTGTCAAACCACTCCGACTGGTGGCAGTTTCCCAAGCCGCCGATAGCCAACTAATCTGGCAAATTATGGAGTCTGCACACTATTTCAGCGCCCAACCGGCCGGACCGTTCACCCGCAAGCCCCTCACTGTGGAGCTCGCGGGAGCTACCCGTCACGTGCAGACGTCATCGGGCATCTTCAGCCCCGACGGTGTGGACAAGGGTACCAAGGTACTTTTGGCCGAGGTTCCACCGCCTTCGCCCCGTGGCAACCTGCTGGATATTGGGTGTGGTTGGGGCCCTATTGCCCTCACCATGGGGCTCATGGCACCCCTGGCAAAGGTCTACGCCGTGGATGTCAACGAGCGCTGCATCGCCCTGACCAACGAGAACGCGGCTGCCCTGGGCTTGGACAATGTGACTGCCAGCCACCCGCATGAAGTAGACCCCGGCGTCGAATTCGACACCATCTGGTCCAACCCGCCCATCCGCATCGGCAAGGACGAACTACATTCGCTTCTCCTGACGTGGCTGCCCCGGCTGGCACCGGGCGGCAACGCATGGATGGTGGTCCAGAAGAACCTGGGCTCGGACTCCCTTCAACGCTGGCTGGCCAACGAATTGGACAAGTCCTTCACGGTCTCCCGCGAAAGCACTTCAAAGTCCTTCAGGATCCTTCGGGTCAGGAAAGCGTCCCAGTAGCCACAATGACTGCCGGTCCGCTGAGCTCAACGTGTTCGCGGCCATCCTCACCGGGGAAGAACTTCACATCCACCACGCCACCGGGAACGTTGACATGCCAGGTATTGGGGGCGCTGCTGCCAGCCCAATGACGGATCGCGACGGCAGCGGCACACGCACCGGTGCCACACGACTGGGTTTCGCCTACTCCACGCTCGTGGACGCGCATGGTGATACTTCCCACGCCATCGTGGACCAGCGGTTCAGCGGGCACCACGAACTCGACATTGGTGCCATTGGCAGGCTTGGGATCCACTACCGGAGCGGTGAACAGTTTCGTGGCGGCGAGCTCACTGAGCTCAGCAAGCGCTACAACCGTGTGCGGGTTGCCCATGCTAACGGAGAGTCCGGGCCTTGCCACTTCCAGGCCGTCGGCGCTCACCAAGGCGTCCATGGCTTTACTTTGGGCTTCTGCCGGGAAGATGAACTCCCAAGGGCCCATATCCACGGCATAGCCGTCGGCCGTGCGCACAATCTTCTTAATGCCGCCACGCGTTCCAATGGTCAAGGACTCACCGGGTCCGAGCTCAACCAGGCCCTGGGCGAGGAGGAAATGCACGAAGACCCGGACACCGTTACCGCACATCTCCGACAACGATCCGTCGCCGTTACGGTAGTCCATAAACCATTCCGCGGAAGCATCCTGCTCCAGCAGTTCGCGGCCTTCAGGCAGGTAGCGGGATGGGACAGCGCGGATAAGGCCATCGCCACCTATCCCCCGATGCCTGTCGCACAGCTGTGCTACCTGCTCGGGAGAGATCTCGTGGACATCACCGGGATCAGCAATCAGGACGAAATCATTGCCCGTTCCATGCCCCTTGGAAAACGCCATTCCGGAAAGGCTGGCAGTGGGCGCGGAGGCACCGGCAGCGGCGGACTGCTGGGAGGGAACTGCGGCGGTTTGATCCATGGGACTAGGCTACCCGCCGGGCAGGTTCGGCCAGAAATTGCCGTATGCAGTACCAGCCCCGGCTAGGCCAGGGACACTGCCTTGGACACGAGCTCAGGATCCTGCCAATCGAGCCAGGCAATGCGGGGATCGGCCCGGAACCATGTCAATTGTCGACGCGCGAACTGCCTCGTGGCCACAATGGTCTCCTCGGCTGCTTGAGCGACACTGGCTTCAGCGTCGAGCACTTTGAGGAACTGGGCATAGCCTAAGGCGCGCGACGCCGTCTTGCCCCGCCGCAGGCCCGCTGCATCAAGCCGATCCACTTCCTGGAGCAGCCCCGCGTCCACCATCCGATGTACACGGAGTGCAAGCCGCTCCCGCAGAACTTCCCGGTCAACGGACAAACCAATCTGCACGGCTGGCTGGAAGTACTCGCGTTGGGGCATGAACGAGCTGAACGGGCGGCCCGTTATTCCATGGACCTCAAGCGCCCTGATCACTCGCCGGGCATCGCCAAGGCGGTCTGCCGAGACCGGGTCCACCTTTTCAAGCCGGGCCCGCAACGGCCCCAGACCAAACGTTTCCCATTCGTCTTCAAGCTGTTTTCGCAAGACGGGGTCCGTGCCGGGGAACTCCAGGACATCCAGGGCTGCCCGCACGTACAGACCGGAGCCGCCCACCATGATGGCCCGCTTGCCCCGTCCGTGGATGTCACTGATGACTTCGCGGCATTCCGCCTGGAAGTCCGCCACGCTGGCTTCCTCCGTGACGTCCTTTGTGTCCAGCAGATGGTGTGGCACGCCCTTGCGGTCCTCCACGGGGATCTTGGCCGTACCGATGTCCATACCCCGGTAGAACTGCAGGGCGTCAGCGTTGATGACCTCGCCATCGAGGGCCAGCGCCAACTCGACGCCCAGATCCGATTTACCGGACCCTGTTGGTCCGACGACGGCGATCACCGGCGGCGCGGCATGTGCGGGATCCATTCGATCTCTCAAGCAAACGCAGTCAGGCGCCGCGAACAGGCAGCGACGGCATGCCCAGCGACACGCCCCGCTTGCCCGAGGCCGCACCCGGCGTGGGAACACCACAGGAATCTGCCTGGGAACGATCCCAGGCGTCACCCGCCCGTGAGCGCCGCAACGTGTAATCCCCTGGGCCGGCAGGATCAGCGACCAGGTGGAACGCAGCGGCCTCGGTGATGGTCACGGTGACGAAGTCCCCGGGCCGAGGGGTTTCTGCTCCGGCAGGTACTGAGAAATGAACGAGCCGCTGATCCTTGGACCGCCCCGACAAGCGGTGCGTTTCATCCGCTTTGCGGCCAGACTGTGCTGTCACCAGAATTTCCACCCGGCGACCCAGTTGCTTGGCGTTCTCCTCGGCGGCGATACGGTCCTGCAGAGCGGTCAGCCGTTCATAGCGCTCCTGGACCACTGCCTTGGGAAGCTGCTCGGGTAGCTCGGCCGCTGGCGTCCCAGGCCGTTTGGAGTACTGGAAGGTGAAGGCTGAGGCGAACCGGGACTTCTCCACGACGTCAAGCGTCGCCTGGAAATCTTCCTCGGTCTCGCCCGGGAAGCCAACAATGATGTCTGTAGTGATGGCGGCATCGGGGATACGATCACGAACCTTGTCCAGGATGCCCAGGAACTTGCTGGACCGGTACGAGCGACGCATGTCCTTGAGGACCTTGTCCGAGCCCGACTGCAGGGGCATATGCAGCTGGGGCATCACGTTGGGAGTCTCGGCCATGGCATCAATGACGTCGTCCGTGAATGCCGCAGGGTGCGGACTGGTGAAGCGCACGCGCTCCAGGCCTTCAATTTCCCCACATGCACGCAGGAGCTTCGAGAAGGCCTGGCGGTCACCGAACTCCACGCCGTAGGAGTTGACGTTCTGGCCCAGCAACGTGACTTCCACCGCGCCGTCATCCACCAAGGCCTGAATTTCCGCCAGGATTTCCCCGGGACGACGGTCCTTCTCCTTGCCGCGAAGGGAGGGCACGATGCAGAACGTGCAGGTGTTGTTGCACCCTACTGAAATGGAGACCCAGCCCGAATAGACGGAGTCACGTTTGGTGGGAAGGGTGGAGGGGAAGACGTCCAGCGATTCGAGGATTTCGAGTTGGGCCTCGTTGTTGTGCCGTGCCCGCTTCAGCAAAGCCGGAAGCGCTCCCACGTTATGGGTGCCAAACACAGCGTCAACCCAAGGGGCCTTCTTGACGATGGTTTCCCGGTCCTTCTGGGCAAGGCAGCCGCCAACAGCAATCTGCATGCCGGGGTTGGCTGCCTTGACCTGCCGCAGCTGGCCCAGGTTTCCGTAGAGCTTGTTATCGGCATTCTCCCGAACGGCGCACGTATTGAAGACCACGATGTCCGCCACTTCGCCTTCCGCTGGCACGTAACCGGCGTCCTCAAGGAGGCCGGCCATGCGCTCGGAGTCGTGGACGTTCATCTGGCAACCGAACGTCCGGACCTGATACGTCCTCGGTTCCAACGGCGCAGGCGCATTCGTCACTTGGGCATCAGCATTGGCTGCCAATGCTGATGCTGAAGGCGTGGTTTCTGCTGAGGGGGAAGGAATGGTCAAACTCACTACTCAAGGGTACCGGCTTGGGCAAGTACCTCACCGACGATCCGAAAGGCCATGGAGGGCGCATAGCCTTTCCGGGCCAGCATTGATGCCAACCGGCGCGTGTACTTGTCACGTTCTGCGCGGTCCGAGAGATCGATGCCTGGCCTCAACTTACGCTCAACAAGCTCGCGGGCGGCGGTTTCCTCATCCTCATCGCTGAGCTGCGAGAGCGCTTCCTCGGCGTCATCCAACTCAATACCCTTCTCCGTCAGTTCACGGCGAAGAGCGCCCTTGGCCAATTTCCGGCTTTGGGACCGGCTGCGCACCCACATTCTGGCAAACTCGGCGTCATCAATGAGCTGGACTTCCTCGAAGCGGTCCAACACAGCCTCCGCAACGTCCTGGGGAACATTCCGTTCGGCCAGCTTGCGGGACAGTTGCAGCCGACTCCGTGGCGCCATCGTCAGTTGCCGCAGGACGATGGCGCGAGCCACGGATTCGGGATCAGGCTCCGGATCCCCGGAGACGGAAGACTCCGGGTCCGGCCCGGTTCTAGCCGTCAACGGCCTTCAGCTTCGGGGAATCTGCCTCCGGCTTCACACCCACGCCAAGCTTTTCCTTGATGAGGCGCTCGAGTTCCTGAGCCAGCTCCGGGTTGTCCCGCAGGAAGCGCCGTGAGTTTTCCATACCTTGGCCCAGCTGATCGCCGTCGTACGTGAACCACGAGCCGGACTTCTTGATGATGCCGTGCTCGACGCCCATGTCAATGATCCCTCCCTCACGGGAGATGCCCTGGCCGTAGATGATATCGAATTCAGCAATTTTGAAGGGGGGCGCCATCTTGTTCTTGACGATCTTTGCCTTGGTTCGGTTACCGACGGAGTCGGCACCTTCCTTCAGCGTCTGAATGCGGCGGACGTCGATGCGGACTGACGCGTAGAACTTCAGGGCCTTACCACCGGTGGTGGTTTCCGGCGATCCAAAGAAGACACCGATCTTCTCACGCAACTGGTTGATGAAGATGGCGGTGGTCTTGGTCTGACTCAGGCGACCGGTGATCTTTCGCAGGGCCTGGCTCATGAGCCGCGCCTGGAGGCCGACGTGCGAATCGCCCATCTCGCCCTCAATTTCAGCACGCGGAACCAAGGCTGCCACAGAGTCAATGACAATGACGTCGAGGGAGCCGGAGCCCACCAGCATGTCCATGATTTCGAGAGCCTGCTCACCCGTGTCCGGCTGGGACACGAGCAGGGCGTCCGTGTCCACCCCAAGCTTGGCGGCGTAGTCGGGATCAAGGGCGTGCTCAGCGTCAATGAACGCCGCGATGCCACCGTTGCGCTGCGCATTTGCTACAGCGTGCAGGGCCACGGTGGTCTTACCAGAGGATTCCGGGCCGTAGATCTCAACGACGCGGCCACGGGGCAGGCCGCCAATGCCAAGGGCGACATCCAGCGCAATGGATCCGGTAGGAATGACTTCGATCGGGGCGCGGGTGTCATCACCCAAACGCATGATGGAGCCTTTGCCGAACTGCTTGTCGATCTGGGCAAGCGCTGCTTCGAGCGCCTTCTCACGATCCGGGGTTGCCGCCATGGTTCACACCTCTGATGCTTTCTCGCTGTGGAGTGGCCTGAATGGCCGCTTTCCTGTCATGTCAGACGCTATTACGGCTCCCTGACATTTTTTGAAGCCGACGTGGGCTATGTGGATAACCATGCCCTCCGATTGCCTTTGGAACGCGTCCTCCAGGATCAATTTTCCTCTCACAGGAGCATATCCCCATCCGAACAGATATTCGAACAATGGAGCGGCGTGTCACCGCCAGGGAGCTGGAAGTCCTCGGCTAAACGTGGCCGGGCTTAGCTGGCTGCAGGCTTGATATCCCTGCCTAGCCTGCGTTCCGGAGGGACATCCTGGACTTCGCACATTGCCAGCCAGACCTCGCGTGGCTGGTAGCCAGCAGCCAGCGCCTCCACGGCAGTCCGTCCTCCCACCCCGGCGAGCACCAGGGAATTGGCCAGGACCCGGGAATAGCCCGCCCCGAATTCATCGTCCATCAAACGCCAGAAGTCACTTGCCCTCACGGATAGAGTGTCTCACGGCGCCGGACTCTAGAATGGTTGCCATGAGCAATCCTCTCCAGAGCACGCCTCCTGCGGCCGTGCCAGGCGACGACGTAGACGACGCCCTTCAGCAGGTGGAACACCAGCTGAGTCTGCTCTGGCGCCGCGCCCGTTCAATCTCGCACCAGTTGTCGCGCCAGGTCCACCCCGACATGGAGCCCGCTGCCTATGGGCTGCTGACAATCATCCGCCGCGAAGGCCCCATCCGCTTGACAGACCTCGCCTCGTGCATCGGAGTCGGCAAGCCCTCGGTGAGCCGCCAGATCGCATTCCTGGAGAGCATCGGCTTGGTCTACAAAGAAGCAGATCCACAGGACGGCAGGGCTCAATCGATTCGTCTGACGGAAAAAGGCGAAGAGAAGATGCATCAGGTCCAGGACGCCCGACGGCAGGTGTTCCGCGAGCGACTCGGTGAGTGGCCGCTGGAGGATGTCCAAACCCTGGCCGACTACATGGGCCGACTCAATGCCGTCTACGGCGAAAGTATCCTCAAGGACTCCACGCTGAAGGATCCGGAATCCGGGGACACCGCCGATCCCTCTGAAGACTGACGCCACTGCGAGGCCGGCTTTTGTCCACATAGCATCACGCACGCGAAAGGTCCCCAGCCACAGGCTGGGGACCTTTCTTGATAATAATTCCTGGTGTGACCCTTTACCGGGCTCCGGAGAGCATGCCCTGCGGGAAGTCGTCGGTAAGGTCAAGGTCGCGACCGTAGCGCTGGGAGAATTCCTGCGGAACGGTGTCCGGAACAGCTACGCCCTCCGCAACGGCCACGCGGTCGCTGACTTCGCGGAGCATGCTGGACAACGGGACGTCCAGGGCGGTGCAGATAGAGGACAGGAGCTCGGAAGAAGCCTCCTTTTGGCCGCGTTCAACCTCACTCAGGTATCCAAGTGAGACGCGGGCGCTGTGCGAGACCTCGCGGAGGGTACGGCCCTGACGCTGGCGGACATCGCGCAGTACATCACCGATTTCGTGGCGTAGTACAACCATTTTGCGCTCCTTCTGTTCGCTCTGTGCCTGATCAGCCAAGCCCACATCCTTCCAGCGGACAACGCCGTTTACGGATACGGGCTGCTTTACCATCTGTATCGCCTTGCTCCCTCGTTCATCCGGTTCGCTGGCTGGCGGACCGGTGTGGTTTCCTACATCCTAGGCGCCCCGGCTGTTCCGAAGCGACACAATGACACAACTATTGGCAATGAGTTTTTGTTCCCGGCTACTTTACGAACGGTAACCAACCCCTCCCAGTGCTTCAAGCAGACGCTCCAGCGCGGCCTCGCAGGCTTGTTGCCTGATACTCTGCCTGTCCCCCGAAAAGGTGAATTCAAACGCATTGCTGCCCATAAGGGTCGCGACGCCAACGAACACGGTTCCTACAGCTTTGCCGTCGTGGGGCTCCGGCCCAGCGACGCCGGTAGTGGAAATTCCGACGTCGGCCAAACAGGCCCGCCTGGCGCCCTCGGCCATGGCCGCAGCTACTCCCCCATCCACTGATCCAACAGCGGCAATAAGGTCGGTAGGAACGCCGAGCATGTTGGTTTTCACGGAATTCTGGTAAGCAATCACGCCGCCCTGCAGCATTCCGGACGCACCGGGCGTGTTGGCAAGGCTGGCCGCCACCATTCCTGCGGTCAGTGACTCGGCCGTAGCCACGGTAAGGCTCTTGCCGAGCGCCAGGGCGACTGCCGCCGTCGCCAGTTCTGACGCTTTGGCAGCGTCTGCGGGAAGGCTCATGCGCGGCGGCCAGCGGCACGAAGCCTGAGCGCCTGGACGACGTATTCCACTCCGGTCCACAGCGTGATGGCGAGGGCGGCCATCATGACCCAGAAGGCCACCATAACCAGCCACGGTGCGATCGCCTCGAGCGGCAGGATGTATAGGAAGATGGCCACCGTCTGGATGACTGTCTTCAGCTTTCCGCCGCGTGAGGCCGGCATGACTCCGTAGCGGATCACAAAGAACCGCAGTGCCGTGATGCCCCACTCACGGACCAGGATGAGGATAGTCACCCACCAGGGCAGTTCCCCGAGGATCGATAAGAGCACCAGGGCTGAACCGATGAGCAGCTTGTCCGCGATGGGGTCCGCGATCTTGCCGAAGTTGGTGATGAGGCCACGCGCGCGGGCGATGTCGCCGTCGAGCTTGTCCGTGTAGATCGCTACGGCGAAGGCCACAACGGCCGCCCATCGCCAAAGGCCGTGCTGGTTGTCATCGGCCACCATGAACCAGACAAAAAACGGAACCAGGACGATGCGGAGCATCGTGAGGATGTTGGGGAGGTTCCAGACGTCGGAGCTGCTGGAAGTGGCGTTGTCACCCTCGGCTGTAGTCACTCCTCTAGGCTACCGTCTCTGAAGCGACCGACTTTAGAGGCCACCGTCATTTGAAGCTATCGCCCGGTGAGGGACCACGCGTCCTCGCCGCCCTCATCCTCGTCATCCGGAGCGCCGGCGCCGTCGTAATACTCAACAGCCTGCGTCCTGTTTTCGAGGTCCGCCGCCACAAGGTCTTCGGCATAACCGCCGACGGCGATATTTGAGTTCGCGTTATCGCTCAGGGCCGCCGTGTGTGCGTCGGGCGCGGCCGGCGATTCCTGCCCCTTCATGGCCGCCAGGACAGCTGCGAGGTCGTCGGGCTTGACCAGGACGTCGCGTGCCTTGGAACCCTCCGAGGGACCCACGACTCCGCGGGACTCAAGGAGGTCCATGAGGCGACCGGCCTTGGCGAAGCCCACACGGAGCTTGCGCTGGAGCATCGAGGTTGAACCGAACTGCGTGGTGACAACGAGTTCGGTGGCCTGCAACAGCACCTCGAGATCGTCCCCGATGTCGTCGTCGATCTGTTTCTTGGGGGCCTCGGCGGCGACGTCGTCCCGGTACACGGCCTGCAGCTGGCCTTTGACGTGTTCCACAACCTTATGGATTTCAGATTCGGTCACCCAGGCACCCTGGACACGCATCGCCTTGGACGCACCCATGGGCAGGAACAAGGCGTCACCTTGTCCGATGAGCTTCTCGGCGCCCGGCTGGTCGAGCACAACGCGGGAGTCCGTGACGGACGAGGTGGCGAATGCCATGCGGGAGGGCACGTTGGCTTTGATGAGGCCGGTGACGACGTCAACGGATGGTCGCTGCGTTGCCAGTACCAGGTGGATGCCGGCGGCACGGGCGAGCTGCGTGATGCGGACGATCGAATCTTCGACGTCGCGCGGGGCCACCATCATGAGGTCGGCGAGCTCGTCCACTATCACCAGCAAGTACGGATATGGCTTGATGATGCGCTTGGAATCAACCGGAGGCGTAACCTTGCCTGCCCTGACCGCCTTGTTGAAGTCGTCGATGTGCTTGTAGCCGTAGTTGGCGAGGTCGTCGTAGCGGGCGTCCATTTCACGGACCACCCACTGCAAGGCCTCGGCGGCTTTCTTGGGGTTAGTGATGATGGGCGTGATCAGGTGCGGGACGCCTTCGTAAGCGGTGAGTTCCACACGCTTGGGGTCCACCATGACCATCCGTACTTCGTCCGGAGTGGCGCGCATCAGAATCGAGGTGATCATGGAGTTCACGAAGCTCGACTTACCGGCACCGGTAGCACCAGCAACCAGCAAGTGGGGCATCTTGGCAAGGTTTGCCACGACGTAGCCGCCCTCGACGTCCTTGCCAACACCCATCACCATGGGGTGGTCCGTGCGCCGGGCGTTCTGGCTCCGCAGGACATCGCCCAGGGACACCGTTTCGCGGTCCGTGTTGGGGATCTCGATGCCGATGGCCGACTTGCCGGGAATCGGGCTCAGGATGCGGACATCGCTGGATGCCACCGCATACGAGATGTTCTTGGACAGCGCCGTTACGCGCTCCACCTTCGTGCCGGGAGACAGTTCGATTTCATAGCGTGTCACTGTTGGGCCGCGGCTGAAGCCGGTCACCGCGGCGTCGACGTTGAACTGCGTCAGCGTGTCTGTCAGGGCGGCCACGACGGCATCGTTCGCTTCCGTGCGCTCCTTCGGAATGGAGCCGGGCGTGAGGAAGTCCGAGGCAGGCAGGGTATAAGTGACGTCCCCAGCCAAGGACAGCTGTTCAGTCCGCTGCGGGATCGGCGTGGGCGGCGGCGGAGGCGTAGCGGGCCTCGCCGGAACCTGCGCCACCGTGGGCGCAGTCATCTCCGGCGTAAGGACGGGAATTGCCTCTGTGGGGTTGTCGATTCCGGGGCTGGCGCCCAAACCCTGGGCGGCCTTGATCTTGCCGACCGCTATCTCCGCTTGGGTAGGGCGGCGTACGCCCGGCGGAACGCGGGGCACAGACGCCTTGGGGGTTTCGTCGTCGTCGACTATTGCGTGCTCAAAGGCCTCGTCACCGACGTAACCTTCCAAACCGGCGTCGGGATCCTCATCCTTGCCGAAGAAGCGCATCCGCTTCTTCTTAGGCTTTGCAACGGCCCCGTTTTCATAAAGGTAGCTGCGGTCGTGGGCATCCTTGCCGGACTCGGCGTCCATGAGGTCCACGCCCATAAGATGCTCATAGGCGGAGCGGATCCGCGAAGGAATCGCCCCAAACGGCGTTGCGGTAACGATCAGCACCGACACGAAAGCCAGCAGGCTGTACACGATCACAGGAACCGCGGCATGAATGGCAGCAAGCGGAGACGCTGCAAGGAAGCCCAGCATTCCACCCGCCCTGCGCAGCCCGTCGAAGCCATCAGCCACGGTGGGCTGTCCGCCAATGATGTGGGCCAGGCCGGAACCAGCGAAAGTCATGATCATGAAGCCGATGCCAACGCGGTTATTGCCGCGGCCATCCTGCGGTTTGCGGAAGAGGCGGAAAGCGCAGATGAAAAGCATGAAGGGCAAAACGAGCGATATCCAGCCGAAAGTGCCATTGACTACGCTGTAGACGGCATCTGGCAGCCACCCTGTCAGGCCCCACCAGGCGAAGGTGGCAATGGCGATGCCCAGCACGAGATTGAACAGGGCTGCACCGTCGCGGCGATCGGCGGGATCGAGGTCGCTGACGTCGTATCCGATCCGGCGGACTCCTGCGCCAACGACGTGGCCAATACCCTGCCAGGCACCTGCCAGCATGCGCAGGGGAAGTGGGGCATGGGGCTCGACGGCGGCCGACTGCTTGGTACGGGCAGTGCTGCCCCGACCGTTCCTGGGAGTGGAGGCGCTGCTTTTGGATGCAGCTGCGCCCCGGCCTGTGCCGCCGGATTTACTGCTGGAGCTACCTCGTGGCGTGGAGGAAGTACGGGTCGCCATGGTTGCCACGCTACCCCAAGGGGGCCCGAAATCAGCGGATTTCCGGCCCCCCAGGATGCATGTTGCCGGTGGACTACGCTTCCAGGACCACCGGGATGATCATGGGACGGCGGCGGAGCTTCCGGTTCACCCACGTTCCGATGATCCTGCGCACCACCTGCTGCAGCTGGTGGTTGGTGTGGTCGGCATGGTTGAGCACGGCTTCTTCCAATGCGGCGTTGATCTTGGGGATGATTTCGTCGAAGACGGAGTCGTCCTCCGCTACGCCACGTGCATGGATTTCCGGTCCGGAGACAATCTTGCCCGTGGTCCGGTTGATGACCGTGATGATGGAGATGAAGCCTTCGTCGCCCAGGATGCGCCGGTCCTTTAGGTCAGCATCGGTGATTTCACCAACGCTGGAACCGTCCACATAAACGAAGCCGACCTCCACCTGGCCCACGATGTTTGCCTTGTGGTCCTTCAGGTCAATGACAGTGCCGTTGTCGCTGAGGATGATGCCATCGGAGGGCACACCGGATTCCTCCGCGATATTTCCGTTGGCAATCAGGTGCCGCGTTTCACCGTGAACAGGCATCGCATTGAGGGGCTCAAGGATGTTGTAGCAATACAGCAACTCACCGGCAGCTGCGTGCCCGGAAACGTGAACCTTGGCCGTTCCCTTGTGGATGACATCGGCGCCGAGCTTCAGCAAGCCGTTGATGATGCGGAACACTGCATTCTCGTTGCCTGGAATGAGGCTGGAGGCAAGGATCACGGTGTCGCCTTGGCCAACAACCACGCGGTGGTCGCCGTTGGCCATGCGTGACAATGCCGCCATGGGCTCGCCCTGGGAGCCCGTGGACATGAGGACCACCCGGTCATCGGGGAGGTTGTCAATGTTCTTGATATCCACCAGGATCCCGTTGGGCACGTCCAGGTACCCCAGTTTGGCCGCGATGGCCATGTTCCGAACCATCGAGCGGCCTACGAAGGCAACGTTGCGGCCGTGCTTGGCTGCGGCATCGAGAACCTGCTGGACACGGTGGACGTGGGAAGAGAAGGAAGCCACGATGATGCGCTTCTTCGCCTGTCCGAACAGTCGATCAAGGGTGGGTCCGATTTCCTTCTCGGCGGTGGTGAACCCCGGAACGTCGGCATTGGTGGAGTCGGCCATGAAGAGGTCCACGCCTTCTTCACCCAAGCGGGCGAAGTGACGGAGGTCGGTGATGCGGCCGTCCAAGGGCAGTTGGTCCATCTTGAAGTCGCCCGTGTGGAGGACGGTGCCACCTTCGGTGCGGATGAAGACTGCCAAGGCGTCCGGGATCGAGTGGTTCACAGCGACGAATTCGCACTCGAACGGGCCGAACTGTTCCACCTGGCCCTCGGTAACAGTCAGCGTGTACGGCTTGATCCGATGCTCCTGGAGCTTCGCCTCCACCAAAGCCAGCGTCAATTGCGAGCCGATCAGGGGGATATCGGCTTTGAGGCGCAGCAGATAGGGAACAGCACCGATGTGGTCTTCATGGCCGTGCGTGAGCACTACGCCAACAACATCCTGCAGCCGGTCCTCAATGTAAGAGAAATCGGGAAGGATCAAATCAACGCCCGGCTGCGTTTCCTCGGGAAAAAGTACGCCGCAGTCAACGATCAGCAACTTGCCGTCGATTTCGAAGACCGCCATGTTGCGGCCTATCTCCCCCAGTCCACCTAGCGGAACAATCCGCAGTGTGCCTTTCGGCAGTTTCGGCGGAGTAACCAGTCCAGGAAGGGCTGTTTGGGTCATATTGTGCTTCTTTCCGGCGGAACCGTCCTAGACGTTGAAGTCCATTCCGGCTTCCGCCAAATCCCCGCGGATGGTTTGGATCTCGGCCTCGTCCGGCTCCACGAGGGGCAAACGGACAACCGAGTTGGGCAGGACTCCCTGCCACTTGAGAATCTGCTTGGCGGCTACCGCGCCTTGGACCCGGGTCATGGTTGCACGCACCACGGGTTCCAGTTCAAAGTTGATGGCCCGCGCCTTGGCAAGGTCATTGGCATTCACGGCGTCAATGAGTTCACGGAAACGCCGGGTGGCGACGTGGGTGGTCACGCCTACGAGGCCTACGGCTCCGAGGGCCATCCACTGCAGGGTGAGGCCGTCATCGCCGGAGTAAAACACCAAATCAGTCTCCGCCATGACGCGGGTGGCCGCTGCGAAGTCCGCTTTGGCATCCTTGACGGCCACGATGTTCGGGTGCTTCGCAAGCCCGATCATGGTCTCGGGAGCGATGGCAATGGACGAGCGGCCCGGGATGTCATACAGCATGACCGGCAAGTCCGTGGAGGACGCGATCGTCTCAAAGTGTGCCCGAACGCCGGCCTGGCTGGGCTTGTTGTAATAAGGGGTGACAATCAGGAGGCCGTCGATGCCAATCTGGGCCGCGCGCTGCGAAAGATGCACCGAGTGCGCGGTGTCGTTGGTACCGGTTCCGGCGATGATGGCGGCTTTGCCACCCACGGCCTCTTTGACCGCGCGGAACATGCCGAGGTTTTCTTCGTCAGTAAGGGTTGAGGTCTCTCCAGTGGTACCGGTGACCACGAGTCCGTCGCAACCGTCCTGGACAAGCTTCTCGGCCAGTGCCGCAGCTTGGTCGTAGTCGACCTTGCCATCCTCGGTGAACGGGGTGACCATGGCGGTCAGCAGGGTACCAAGTGCGGGAATGTGGGCGCGGGAGTCAGACATAAGAAAAACGTTACCTTGTCACGGCCATGTTCCGGGAATGGGTTCCGCGTGATGGTCGTCATCGGGGTTGCCGACTATGCGTGCTTGGGCGTCCGAGCCGTACCCTCCGAGCAATACTGCGCCACTGCTTTTTCCTTCAGCTGTTCCGCCCAGGCAACCAAGCGCTGGGAAGCGCGAACGTAGTCGAAGAGCTCCCTTGGCGTGAGGGCTTCAAGGTCGGTTTCAGCCAAACGCCGCGCAAGCTCAGCACCTGGCGCCTGCTCGACCAGGACCGTGCCCTCTCGCTGCCACTGGACGTCCTCCGGCGGTTCACCTGCCACGAGTTGCCTGAAAAGGAAATCGACCACACCCGGACTCATCGCCTTCATGGGTCCGGCGAGGCCTTCCGGCGGCTTTGGAGCATCGTTCATGCAGCCATGCTATTCGAACATATATTCGAAGACAAGGCCTGTGAGCCAGCACCGCGCGTCCTACATACTGGTTCCATGCGGGTGACGACTGTTTTGGTTGAGGGCGAAAGTGACCGGCTTGCGGTGGAAACACTGGCCGTTCGCCTTGGCCATGACCTGATGGCTGAGCGCGTCTCGGTGGTGCCGATGGGAGGGGCAACCAACATCGTCCAGTTCCTGGACCGCTTCGGCCCGAACGGCTCGGACCACCGGATACTCGGACTTTGTGATGCAGGCGAAGCACATGGCATTGCCCGCGCACTCAGCCGGGCAGGCATAGGGTCCGGTTCCTTGTCTGAGAACGGCTTCCACGTTTGCCATGCGGACCTGGAGGACGAACTAATCCGCTGCCTTGGGATCGATGCCGTGCTCAACGTGATTGCGGCCCAAGGAGAGCTTGCCTCATTCCGACTCCTCCAACGGCAGCCCTCACAGCGCGATAAGCCGACATCGGCGCAACTGCGCCGATTCTTCGGGGGACGCAGTGGTAACAAAATCCGCTACGCATCCCTGCTCGTCGACGCACTGCCGGCAGGAAAGGCACCCCCGCCGCTCGGTCGCCTCATTGAATCACTTCCGCTATGAGGCATCCGTCCGCGAAGGCTGCTTGCAGTCCGCTTCACAGCCGGACTAAAGCAGCCTGTGAGACGATCGCAGCATGACTTCGCAAGAGACGGCGCCAGCCCGGAAAGTGCCCCGGGGAGGCAAAGTCTCCACCCGCCTTACGGGCATAGATGCCGCCCGCGGCCTGGCCTTGCTGGGAATGATGGCCACCCATCTGATGCCGACGTTCGGCCCCTCCCCCCAATGGGAACCTACCTGGGTGGGACTGGTTTTCTCGGGCAGGTCCGCTGCACTGTTCGCAGTCCTGGCGGGAATTGGATTGGCACTCACCACCGGGAAACAAAAGCCGCGCCACGGCACGGACCTCTGGGCAGCGAGAAGCGGTGTTGCGATGCGTGCCTTGGTGATTGCCGTCGTCGGCCTTGCGCTTGGAGGCCTGGACGTCAACATAGCGATCATCCTGGTGCACTACGCCGTCTTGTTCGTGTGCCTCCTGCCTTTCCTGGGGTTGCGGTTGAAAGCCCTCTTGGTGTGGGCGCTCGGCTGGATATTGGTGGCTCCCCTGCTGGCCTACCTCGTCCGGCCCTGGCTGCTCGACGCGAACCCGCCCTTGCAGTTGGGACACAACCCGAACACCGAGGACCTTCAAACGCCGGGACGCCTCATCGCCGACTTGTTCTTCACGGGGTACTACCCCGTGTTCCAGTGGATCGCTTACCTGCTGATCGGACTGGCGATCGGCCGTTTGGCGCTCACGACGCCGAAGATCCAGTTGCTGGTGTTCACCTGTGGATCCGCTGTGGCGGCGTTGGCAAAAATCCTGGGAACCCTGGCCATGGAGTTATGGGGCGGCCGCGCCGCACTGGAAGCACTGCCCGGAACGCGGGGATACCCACTGGAAAGCATGCTCAAGGTAAACCTCACCGGGTTGCAGCAGGTGGATTCGTGGTGGTGGCTGGGAAGCGCGGCACCACATGCCGGCACCACCCTGGACCTGCTTCATACCGGCGGCGTGGCTGCCGCCGTCGTGGGTTTGTTCCTGATGCTCGGCACCCTGGCCGAACGCATCAAAGTCAACTTCCTCATATTCCTCAGTGGTCCGGGCGCCATGACCCTCACGTTGTATTCGACGCACGCGTGGGTGGTATCCGGTTTCCACAACAAACCACTGCCGGCCGGGTGGACTGACGAAGGAATGTATTGGACGCAGGCCCTTGCTGCAGTAGGCATCGGCGTGTGCTTTGCCCTCTTCCGGCGGCGGGGTCCACTGGAGTGGGTGGCCCACCAGGCGTCGAGGCTGGGCAGCTACCGCCCGGCAGCCGTGGGCTGAGAGCGGAAGAGCTTCACGGCGTCGCGCATTGAAGCGCGGGCACGTTTGCGATCGCCGGAGGCGTCGTAGGCGCAGCTCAAACGGAACCAGGAACGCCAATCCCCGGGTGCTGCCTCGGCCTCCGCCCGGTACTTTTCGAACTCGGCGTGCGGCAGCACGGACAATCCGACCACCGGGCGTGCGCGGCAAGGTGTCCACCGGCAGGCCACCCTCGGCCTCCAGAACCTTGGCCATCTGTTCGGTACGTGCCCCAAACAACAGCTCGCGAATGAGTGCCCAAGCGCCAATCACAGGCAGGACAAGGTAGGCGGCGCCGATGCCCTTCGCCACCAGGTTGGGATCACCAAGCAACAGGATGGATCGCTGGAGGGACACCACCAGATACAGCACCAACAGCAAGGTGATGGCACCAACCCAGATCTTGGTGCGGTTTTTCTTCACTGCAGCCCACAGAGATCCCATGGCCCTAAAGCCCCAGGTCCAGGTAGCCGTCCAGGCCCACAGTCAGGCCGGGATGGTCCGCGACTTTGCGCAGCCCGAGCAGGACACCAGGCATGAATGAGGCCCGGTCGAAGGAGTCATGGCGCAGCGTCAGCTGTTCTCCGGGACCACCAAAGAGCACCTCCTGGTGCGCAACCAGCCCTCGGAGACGCACGCTGTGGACGCGTACACCCTCAACATCGCAGCCCCGGGCTCCGTCCAAGGACGTTTGCGTGGCGTCAGGACTTGCAGGCACCCCCGCTTCCTGGCGAGCCTCCGCAATCAACTGCGCAGTGCGGACGGCCGTGCCCGAAGGTGCGTCCACTTTGTTCGGGTGGTGAAGTTCGATGATCTCCACAGACTCGAAATACTGTGAAGCCTTGGCCGCGAAGGCGGATGCCAGCACGGATCCGAGGGCAAAGTTCGGGGCGATAAGGACGCCGGTTTCCGGATTCTGTTCCAGGAGCGCGCGCAAGGATTCAAGGCGCTGCGCATCCCACCCGGTTGTTCCGACCACAGCATGGATGCCGTGCTCGACGGCGAAGCGCACGTTGGTCTCGGTGGTGTCCGGAACAGTCAAGTCCACAACGTACTTGGCACCTGTGTCCAGCAATGCCTGCAGGGAATCGCCGCGACCAAGAGCCGCCACCAGCTTCATATCGTCGGCTGCTTCAACAGCCTTTACGGCTTCAATTCCCATGCGCCCGTAAGCGCCCAGCACTGCAACAGCAAGTTGTTCGGTCATGCCTTTAACCCTACCGCCGGGCCGGGTACCGGCAGGAACCGTGACTCCGCGCCTACTCCCCCGGGCCGTTCCCGTCTACTCCCCCGCCCCGACCCATTCCACTGTGCCGTCGCTGAAGAACTGTTCCTTCCAGATGGGCACCTGGGCTTTGACGCGGTCCACGAGTTCGGCACAAACGGCAAACGCCTGACCCCGGTGGGCGGCCGCTACGGCACACACCAGCGCGGGATCCCCGATCTCCAGCATCCCGATCCTGTGTGCGGCCCAGATCCTGACTGGTTGCTGCGCTTCACCTGAGTGCTCAGCCACCAGCTCCGCAACCACGTCCGACATGATCCGGTGCGCTGTGGGGTGGGCGCTGTAACTGAGGCGGTCCACGGGCTTGCCGGAATCGTGGTTGCGCACGACGCCGCTGAAGCTGACCACCGCACCGGCGGTGTCAGACTCGACTGCCGCAATTGCCTGCTCCACGGAGATGGGCTCGGCGCTAAGGACAGCGCTAACAACTTCGAAGTCTGTTTCAGTGCCCATGGCTTCCTTCCAATTGATCGACGAGGTGCCCGATCACCGGATCCAGGACAGCCAAGCCATCCATGACGCCCTTCGGGGAACCGGGCAAGTTAATGATGAAGGTCTTTCCTGCTGCTCCGGCATGGCCGCGGCTCAGCATGGCCATGGGTGTCTTTGCGGCGCCAGCCCGGCGAATGCCCTCCATAATGCCCGGGATCTCACGGTCCAGCAGGGGCAATGTTACTTCCGGCGTCCGGTCATCCGCGCTCAGGCCCGTTCCGCCACTGGTGATGACGACGGCGGGCTGCTGCGTCAGGAGCGCCCTCAAAGCAGCGCCAACGGGCTCGCCATCGGGCACCACCATGGTGGGGAAGGCGTCAAAGCCGTGTTCCTTGAGCCAATCCAGGATGACGGGGCCGGTTTCGTCCGCGTAGATTCCCGCTGCCGCACGGGTGGAGGCGATAACGACGCCGGCCTTCCGCGGCCCGTGGGCGTTTGGTTCGCACGCACTCATGCTTGGGCTCCTTCCGGCGCCGCGCTGCCCTGGTTCCAGGCAGTGTGTTTCCAATCCCCGCTCTTACCACCGCTCTTGGCCAGCACCTGGACGTCTGTCAGTACTGCGTGCTTGTCCACGGCCTTGATCATGTCGTAGACGCTCAGGGCCGCTACGGACGCAGCGGTGAGCGCTTCCATTTCGACGCCGGTGACACCACGCGTCTTCACGGTAGCCAGTACTTCGATCGAGTCGGTTCCCAGCTTGAAATCCACGGTGACCTTGGAAATGGGCAACGGGTGGCACAAAGGGATCAGTTCGGGTGTTTTCTTAGCGGCCATAATCCCAGCCACCCGCGCCACGGCGAGCGCGTCGCCCTTGGGGAGTTCGCCGGCGCCGAGGAGAGACAGGACTTCGGCAGTGCTGCGCACAGTGGCGGTGGCAGTGGCCTCACGGGTGGTAATTGCTTTCTCGGAGACGTCCACCATTTGGGCAGTGCCGTCTTGCCGGAGATGGGTCAGCCCGCCTGCGCTGCCGGAAGTGTTCGTGGGAGTTTCATTCACAGCATCCATACTTCCACTTCACTTCCCTCCGCGAGTTCCGTGACGTCGCTGGGGATCTGCACCAGGGCGTTCGAGCGCGCCAAGGCGTGCACCAGGTGGCTTCCGGCACCACCCTCCATCCGGACAGAGCCGTCGGGCAACAGGGTGCCACGGCGGACTTGATGCTTCCCTTCGGGTGAGCGCAGGGGTTCAGCCAAGCGCGCCCTCTGGACGGGCCGAGGTGCAGGGACGCCGTGGATCACCGAAAGCGCGGGTCGCAGGAACATTTCGAAGGAGACGAGGCAGCTGACAGGGTTGCCGGGAAAGCCGAGGAACGGAACACCTTCAAAGCGGCCTATTCCTTGAGGGCCTCCGGGCTGCATGGCCACCGGCAGGAAATCCACGTGCTGGTCCGCCATGGCTTGGCGGACTACCTCGTAGGCACCTTTGCTGACGCCGCCGGTGGTGACGATCAGGTCCACACCGTGTTTGCCGTCCTCGCTTTCCACGTGGCTGTGAAGTACTGCGAGCAAACGGGCGGGATCGTCATCGGAGATTCCGCTTCTCACGACGTTGAGGCCCGCTTGACGCATGGATGCTTCCAGGAGCGTGCCGTTGGAGTCATAGATCTTGCCGGGTGTCAGGTTCTGGCCCGGTGCGAGGACTTCATCGCCCGTGGTGACCAGCAGGACGCGCCATGGCTTGCGGACTTCGACGGCGGTCAGCCCCAGCGCCGCCAACAAGCCGAGCTGCGCTGGCCCCAAATATGTCCCCGCGGGCAGGGCCAGGTCACCTTCCTTGATGTCGCTGCCGGCGTTGCGGACGTAAGTGCCGGGAGTAGTCGCGGGGACTTCAACCTCAACGTCCGTGGCCTCAGGATTTGGGAACGTGCTGGGAACCGCAAGCTCAATGGGAACAACGGCGTCGGCACCCTCTGGAATCATGGCACCGGTCATGATGGGCACGGCGAAGCCGGGCTTCAACGCGTCCGGAGCCGCCCCCGCCGGAACAGGTGCCGCCACACGTAGCTTCGCACCGCCGTCGGGAATGTCAGTGGAGTTGACGGCAAAGCCGTCCATTTGGGAGTTGGCAAACGGCGGCAGGGAAAGTGGCGCGAGGAGGTCGACGGCGAGCACCTTGCCCAACGCTTCCAGCAGCGGCAGCTGTTCAGTCGCCATGGTCGCGGCCGGACGGCTCAGTAGCTCCACTACGGCGTCGCGGTGGGCGGCAACGGATCTGGGCAAGGACATCCTCCTGTGTGGTCACGCTGTGTGGTCTGGAGATTATCCGGACGTACCCAGAGTAGGGCCTTAAGTGACCTTCACATTGATGGTGTGGTAGCCGGTGGCGCCGTCGGGAGCCACCGGGGCCCGGTCTTCGGTCTGTGGTTTGCCCGAAGAGTCAGTTGCACGCACTTGGACTTCATAGTCGCCGGGTGTGAGATCAAGGCCGAGCTGCCACTGGTACCAAGTGTCCGTGGATATTCCTGGTGCGAGCATCGCCTGCTTCCAAGGACCACGGTTGACGCGGAGTTCCACGTGGTCCACGCCACGATGCTGGGCCCAGGCCACACCTCCGAACTGAACTTTCCCCGCTTTCACCGTCCGGCCACTGCGCGGAACATCGATACGGGATTGCGTCTTGATGGGGCCATGGTCACTCCAGCCGCGGGGAGTCCAGTACGCGGTGTCGTCGGCAAAACGGGTGACCTTGAGTTCGGTGAGCCATTTTGTTGCTGAGACGAAGCCGTAAAGGCCCGGCACGATCATCCGCACTGGGAATCCATGTTCCAAGGGCAATGGCTCGCCATTCATCCCGACAGCCAGGAGGGCATCGCGGTCATCTGTGAGCGCTTCCAGGGGCGTACTTGCTGTCCATCCGTCATTGCTGGTGGACAGCACCATGTCCGCCCCGGGCTTGGGGCCCGCCATGGCCAGGAGCTCGCGCATAGGCCAGCCGAGCCAGAGTGCATTTCCGATGAGTTCGCCGCCGACTCCATTGGACACGCACGCGATAGTGATGTGCCGTTCCGTCATGGGCTTGGTGAGGAGCGTCGCGAAGTCGAGTTCGATCTCGCGGTCCACCATTCCGGTCACTTTCAATTTCCATGCCGGAGGGTCGATGGCCGGCACCGTCAAAGCAGTGTCGATCCGGTAGAAGTCGGGGTTGGGGGTGACCAAAGGGCTGATGCCTTCCAGTGGCAGCGATGCGCCGGCCGGAATGGCCTGCTGCGAGGTTGCTGGCTCCGGAAGCGTCAACGCGCTCCGAAAACCTGATGCCACGGCTGTCGCCCGCGTCAGGACAGCGGTGACCGCTCCACCGACTGCCGCCGAGAGCGAGGTGACCGCGAGCGCGTTCAGGAAGCTCCGCCTTGCGAGAGGGGCAGTTTCGGGCAGTAGTGGCGGTGTTCCGGGCGGTACCCAGGTGCCCAGCCGGCGAATCAGCATGCGGAGCAGCAGCATGGTGACGACGGCGGCCACGATGGGGGCGATGGCGGCCTGCGGTGTTGTTTGGGCCCGGGTTAGGACGGCGGTCAGGCCGGCAGCACCGGCCAGGCCCGCGAGGACAAGTCCGAGTCCTGTTTGCCGGCGCTCCAGGAACCCTGCCAGGGCGGCCAGGACCCCGGCCACAATCACGATGGTAGCGACCAGTACGATCTTGTCCGCAGTCCCGAAGAGCTGCACGGCGAGATCCTTCACTCCGGGAGGCACGGAATCGATAACTGCACCGCCCAGTGCGGTCACTGGCGAGACGAGGGGACTGAGGAAGCCCGCGCTCATCTCGCCTGCGGCAATGCCCGCTGCTCCGGCGCCCAATCCGGCAACCGCTGCCCAGAATCCAGGCCTTCTCATGCTGCGCCTCCTTGGCGATCCGCGGCAGAAGCAGGCTTATGGGCTCCATGGCCTTCCGGAGGGGAACCTGCGCCTTCCTGAGGGGAAACTGCCGGAAGGGAGCCCGCAGGAAGCGACAGCGCAAAGCGGCACCCGCCGTCGACGTTTTCCACGGTCACATCTCCCCCGTGCGCTTTTACGATGCCTGCCACCATGCTCAGTCCGATTCCTGCCCCGCTGTAGCTTCCCTGCGGTCCCGCGGAACTGCCTCTCGAGGGGTCCTTCTGCCACCCGGTTTCGAACAGATGGGGCAGGTCCTCCGCGGGGATGCCCCCGCAATGGTCTTGCACGGCGACCACGGTGTTTCCGTTGTTTCTTCCAACGCTGATAAGTACGTCGGTATCCGGCTTGCTGTAAATGATCGCGTTGAGGAGGACGTTCCGGAGAGCCCGGGCCACGCTGGGTCCGTCGGCTACTGCCATGCATTCGCGGTCTCCGCCGCCGGTGAGCGTGATGCCGCGTTGCGCTGCAAGCGGCGCCAGGTCCGACAGCGCATCACTGACAAGGTCATAGACATCCAGTGGTTCGGCGCGCAAGCGCAGGCTTCCGGCCTGGATCTTGGACAGCTCCAGGAGATCATTGACCATGGCAGTCATTTGCTCCGTCTGCCCGATGATTTTCCGGTAGTACTCCGGGATATCGGCGACCATGCCGTCCTCGAGGGCTTCGGTCATGGCACGGATGCTGGCCAGCGGAGTGCGGAGGTCGTGGGAAATCCACGATACGAGTTCGCGCCGCGCAGTTTCAATGGCTGCCTCCCGTTCGCGCGATTCCGCCAGGTTGCGGCTGCTGGCTTCCAGTTCCTGGGCCAGCTCCGCGAGTTCAGAGGTCATCGCAGGCCCGGCCCGCATTCCATCGGTACTGCTATGGTCCAGCGTTTCGCCCCGACCGAGCCTTCTGGCCGCTCCCACAAGGCGCGCCGCATTCCGGGACACGCCGGCTCCAAGCACGAGCGAGAGGGCCACTGCTACAGCCGACGCCGTCGCCAGGATGTACCACATGACCTCAAGGTCCCTGGCAGAAATGAACATGGCATTGAAAGCGCTGACCATGCCTGCCACGAGGACTGCCACTGTCGCCACTACAACCAGGCAGATCTGGGCCAGCACCGAGGCACGGCGAAGGACACGCAGCAGCCCCAGCGTGATGGCACCGATGATCACTGCCCACAAGCACACCCAGGCAAGGATGGTCGCCAGCTCAGTGCCCTGCATGGCCATCCCCTTTGGCATCGAACCTGTAGCCAACGCCCCAAACGGTCTTGAGCAGCTCTGGTTTGGTGGGATTGTCCTCGATCTTCTCGCGGAGGCGACGCACATGGACTGTCACTGTGGAAAGGTCGCCAAAGTCCCAGCCCCACACTGCCTTGATGAGTTCTTCGCGGCTGAAGACCTGGTTTGGCCTGCGCAGCAAGAAGGCCAGCAGATCGAACTCGCGCACCGTCAACGTCAGCGGGGTTCCCAGATGAGTGACGGTCCGGGATGCGGGATCAAGTTCAAAGCCTGCCAGTTCCACCGGTGGTTCAGGGGAGAATTCCTTGACGCTGCGGCGCAACACGGATTTGACGCGAAGGACAAGCTCCCGCGGCGAAAACGGCTTGGTGACGTAATCGTCCGCGCCCATCTCCAAACCCAGGATCCGGTCATCTTCGGTTCCCAAGGCAGTGACCATAATGACCGGCACGCTCATGCTTTGCCTGAGCCGCCGGCACACTTCCACTCCGTCCAGTCCCGGCAGCATGCGGTCCAGGATCACCAGGTCAGGGTGGCGCGTTGCGGCTAGTTTAAGCGCCGTGAAGCCGTCGCCTGCCACGTCCACCTGGAATCCGGCCCGCAGGAGATAGTCGCGAACAACATCAGCGATGGTCTGCTCGTCTTCGACGAGAAGAATGCGGCGATTACCGGGCTCTGCCGCTGATGATGCCGATTGCGTGGTCACGCTTTCAGCATAGGTACCGCGGCGCTGCCCGGCACCGGATCCAGGCCTCTTCCGGGCCAATGTCCGCATTCCGTAAGAACTGACCGCAGCAAGGCACCTCCCTGGGACAGGTCCTGGGCACGTCCGGGGCACCTCAACCAGGCGTCCGATGGGTGAAACGGAATGTAGCCGGTATCACTGTTCAAGCCAGTGTGGCGTAGCCTGAATTTATGAGTGTTCAGCTAGGCATGCCTGTGCCTCCTTCGGGCAGCGCTGCGGGCAGCGGCCCGGTTCCGCCGCCGCGTCCGGCTGGCACGCCCACGGGCCTGTGGGACCGCTACGGACGCCGGGCGACTGATATGCGCCTGTCCCTGACGGATAAGTGCAATCTGCGCTGTACTTATTGCATGCCTGCGGAAGGGCTGGAATGGCTCTCCAAGCCGGCAGTGATGACCAAAGACGAGATCATCCGGATTGTGCGCGTAGGCGTTAACGCCTTGGGTGTGCGGGAACTGCGCCTCACCGGCGGTGAGCCTTTGGTCCGGGCGGACCTGGTGGACGTCATAGCAGGCATCCGCAACGAGCACCCCGAACTTCCCATTTCGATGACCACCAACGGCGTTGGCCTGGACAAGAAAGCTGCTGCCCTCAAGGCCGCGGGTCTTACCCGGATCAATGTCTCCCTTGATTCGCTTCACGAAGAAACCTTCGCCAAGCTCACGCGCCGGCCTTTCCTGGACCGCGTCCTTGCCGGTGTTGACGCCGCCTGGGCTGCGGGCCTTGGTCCGGTCAAGTTGAATGCCGTGCTGATGAGGGGCATCAACGATGCCGAGTCTCCGGACCTTCTCGCTTGGGCCTTGGGCCGCGGCTACGAACTCCGTTTCATCGAACAGATGCCACTCGACGCCGACCACGGTTGGACCCGGCGCAATATGATCACTGCGGCCGAAATCCGCGAGCTCCTGTCCAAGGATTTCGTCCTCAGCCGGGATCCGCGCGAACGCGACGGCGCCCCAGCCGAACGCTTTGAAGTACGACGCCGGGACCTGGCAACCAGCCAAGCCACAGGGCCGGTCCTCGGTACTGTAGGGATCATCGCCTCGGTCACCGAACCGTTCTGTTCAGACTGCCGGCGCACCCGCATCACAGCCGAGGGCAAGATCATGAGCTGCCTGTTCTCCCGGGAGGAATTCGATCTCCTCGGGCTCCTTCGGGACGGCGCTACGGATGACGATCTTGCCCAACGCTGGCAGGACGCCATGTGGGTCAAACCCAAGGCCCACGGAATGGACCACACCGGCCTCGGCGCACCGGACTTCGTGCAGCCGGACCGCAGCATGAGCGCAATCGGAGGCTGAACCCTTGCTTGTACGTTACTTCGCTGCCGCACGCGCGGCCGCAGGAGTCGAAGAGGAGATCCACCCGCTTCCGGAAGGAACCAGCCTGGAGGCCCTGCTGGAAGCTGCCCTCGCCGTCGAACGTCCAATGCCCCCGGAGGGAACGCCAACGCTCGCCCGCATTGTTGCCCGCAGCAGCTTCCTCAGGAACGAGGTAGCGGTTCGCGATCCCTCTGTCCCACTGGGTGCGGAGGACGTCATCGACGTCCTCCCTCCATTCGCAGGCGGCTAAACGGCAGAGTCAACAAACCCGGATTCACCGGCCGCGGCGCTTCCGAGTGCCAACGCCAGGACGCCAGCACGGCTGTGCATTCCGGTTTTCGCGAAGATGCCCTTGAAATGGTCCTGTGCCGTTAGTGGCGAAATTCCCATCCGGTTGGCGAGGGACTCGTTCTCCAGGCCTGCCGCCAGCAGGGCCAACGCCTGCCTTTCGCGCGCCGTCAATCCGTAAGCCCGAACGAACACACCAAGGCGGGCTGCGGGCAGGCACTCCTGGATAGTGACAGCGATGGCCGGAGTATTTGGCGATTCAGTGGGGCTGTCCATCCGCGCGGCCCGCAACGAGGCCCACTGACCGCCACCGACGTGGATTCGGGCTGCGGACGCTCGATTGTCTATCTGTGCTTCCTTGGCCAACAGCTGCGCCACGACGTTGTATACCTCTGCCGGGATCCCGGCATGTGGACGGGGCGCCCGCTGTAGAAGGGACAACCAGTCGCTTGCGCTGCTTGTCTGTCCGAGGACCCGCATGTCTTCGTCCATCACCAGGACAGCTTGGGCGGGCATGGCCCCTTTCGGCCCAAGAGGAGCTGCGGCGAATTGCTGCGCCCGGCTGCGGCGCAGTCCAAGGGTCATCGCCGGCGCGAGCGAAACAAGGAATTCGAGTTCCTCCACGCTGAATGCAGGATCTGTGGCTTCCCGCCAGAGATCGAGCCATGACCAGATACCGTGCTGGTCCGCGAATGCCAGTGACGCGATGTCTCCCACTCCGTATCCGCGCAGGATGGTGTCCCAGAGCGGGTGTCGGGCAGGATCTCCAGCAGTGGCAGCAAAGAGTGACGCGGCCGGCCGCGCGGCTTCGGACAGGACTGTCCAGCGGTTTATTCGGCTGGCATATCTGGCCTTGATGACCAGAGGCACCTCGTTGGGGCACGGCACTGCCGCCATGGGCGCAACACCGGTTGCCGACTCGGGATCCGTCAACGGCCAAACGAAAGCGCTGAAACCCACCACGTGCCGGATCTCGGCCAAAGCCGCCTCGCGAAGGGCATGGTCATCCCCGGCGGCAAGAAACAGATCCTCAATCCGTTCCCGTGTTCGGTAGGTTGCCCACGAGCTGGCCATGGAGCAAGTATGCGCCGCCGCCGGCAGTTCCGGACCCCCATGAATCTGGGATATCCTCGCCTGTCCCCCGCTCCTAAGCTGGCAGCACCAACGTGAACTACAAGGAGGGAATGCCATGTACACCCTGTACATCGAACACGGAATCAAGGACTTCACCCAATGGAAAGCCGCCTTCGACCGTGATCCCTTGGACCGCGCCGCCTCAGGTGTACAGCAGTTCCGGGTGGGGAGGCCCTTGGAGGATCCCCGTTACGTGCTGGTTGAAATGGATTTCGAGCGTGCGGAGGAGGCTGCGGACATGGTAGAGCGGCTACAGGCATCTGTCTGGAGTTCCCCGGTCAACGCCCCGGCCCTCCAAGGCGCGCCAAAGACGCGGATTGCCGAAACGGTGTATACCGGAACGTATTGACGGAGCCCCTGCCTGACCGGAACTCTGCGCAGTTTCCCTCATGCCGCCGTCAGGTCTTCCGGAACACGCTCTTTAGGAGGGGGCTGAATTCGGTCGTGCCCTCAAGCCGCAGTTCCGCCGTGTGCACCAGGACCCCGTCCTCGACACGGAACGTGTGCCGGGCTACGCCGTCGGGTGTTCGCCGTTCCACCGTCAGAGTCCCGGAGTGCCATGTGCCGCGCACCGGGGCAGTTGGCGGGCGGCCCATGCTGTCAACGTAATACCAGAGCGTGTCCCCATGGGCGGGATCCACGGTGAACATTCCATGCCCTTCAAAGTGCGTTCCGTCGGGCTCACGGTGCCGGTAGCTCTGCACCACGGCGTATCCACCTGCGGCCTGCGTGAAAACTGCTTCGGCCTCGGCAGTCCGGGCTGCACCCCATGGTGACTGTGCTATTTCCGTGATGCCCCGCCAGTGTCCGATGAAGGCTTTCAGCAGTTCTGCGGCATGTCCGCTTGGGGGCAGGTCCATCACGACTCCAATGTGAGCAGGGCAGCATCATCGTGTGATCATGCTGCCCTGTTTACAGTGCGGGAGTCCAGAGAATATGGACGGGATGAAGACGCTGCGTCCTATAGGCCGAAGGTCTCACTTTCTTCGAAAGGCCCGACGACGGTGATGGTGCGGGGAGCTGCGGCAAGTTCCATGGCGAGTTCCTGGACTTCGTCAACAGTGACAGCCTTGATCCGGGCCAATGTCTCGTCAATATCCTGGAACTCCCCGGATACGAGTTCTGCCCGGCCCAACCGGGACATACGCGAGCCGGTGTCCTCGAGGGCGAGGACGATGCCGCCGCTGAGTTGTCCCACGGCCTTCCGGAGTTCCTCCTCGGTAATCCCATCCTTGGCAAGCATGTCCAACTCGAGACCAAGAAGAGCCAGCACTTGGCGGACCTTTGACGGAGTGCATCCCGCATACATGCCGAAATAGCCGGCATCTGCATAAGCAGCCGTGAACGAATAGGTGGAGTAGACGAGGCCGCGCTTCTCGCGGATCTCCTGGAAAAGCCTGGAAGACATTCCGCCTCCGAGCACTGCATTGAGCACGCTCATGACGAACCGGCGGTCGTCCGTGGCCACGATGGTGGGGCAACCCATGATGATATTGGCCTGCTCCACGGGACGCTTGACCACGTGGAGACCAGACGTGCCCGTGATCACGGCGCGGTTCGTAGGCCGGCGATCTACCGGGGCTGCTTCCGGAGCCAGGTGCCAGCCTGCTGCTTCCAAAGCCTTTTGGACGAGATCGCAGACGACGTCGTGATCCAAACCGCCGGCTGCGGTGATGACCAGTTCCTCCGGACGGTAGTAGCGCTGGTAGTGCTCCCAGACGGAATCCCTGGCAACCGCTTTGATGGCGTCCGGCGTTCCACCAATGGGACGCGCGAGCGGGTGGCTGCCGAGGACGGCTGCCACGAATTTCTCGTGCGCCACGTCTGTGGGGTCATCGCTGTCCATGGCGATTTCTTCAAGGATGACGTCCCGCTCCTGTTCCAGCTCCGCCGGATCCAGGACAGCACCGGTGATCATGTCCGCGATGACGTCGATGGCCATGGGCAGATCCGTGTCCAGCACCCGGGCAAAGTAGCACGTACTTTCCTTTGCAGTGGCAGCGTTGGACTCACCACCCACCTCATCAAAGGCTGAAGCGATTTCCAAGGCGGTGCGACGTTCAGTGCCCTTGAACAGGAGGTGTTCCAGGAAGTGCGTGGAACCATGCTGGCCGTCCGCCTCATCACGGGAGCCGACTGCCACCCAGAATCCGATGGTGGCCGAACGCTGCCCGGGCATTGCCTCGGTGAGGACACGCACGCCGCCGGGTAGGACCGAACGCCGTACGACGGAACCGCCCTCGGCACCATGGATCAGTTCGCCGCCGGGAAGTGTCTGCTCCAACGGCAAGGGTACGACAGTCATTAAGACCTTTCGGGTTCAGGGGCGCTGCTGGTCAGTCAAATCTGCCCTGCAATCCTATCAGCGGGAGGATCCGCCAGAGGCCCTCTTCCGAAGGGCCCCATCACAGTATGCGTTGTTAAAAGCCGGAGGGGCCTGTGGACCTTTCAGCCCACCGGCCCCTCCGGGTACTGCTTACAGACTACTCTGCGGAAACTTCGGCTTCTGACGGAGCGTCCTCGGAGGCTGCGCCTTCTTCCTCGGCAACAACCGGGGAGAGGGAAAGCTTTCCGCGGTCGTCGATCTTGGTGATCTCGACCTGGACCTTCTGGCCGACCGAGACGACGTCATCAACGTTGTCCACGCGCTTGCCGTTGGCCAGCTTGCGGAGCTCGGAGATGTGCAGCAGGCCATCCTTGCCCGGGGTAAGGGAAACGAAAGCGCCGAAGGTGGTGGTCTTGACGACCGTGCCCAAGTAGCGCTCACCGATTTCCGGTACCTGCGGGTTGGCGATGGCGTTGATAGCGGAACGTGCTGCATCAGCAGACGGACCGTTGGTGGCGCCAATGTAGACCGTGCCGTCATCTTCGATGGAGATGTCCGCGCCCGTGTCTTCCTGGATCTGGTTGATCATCTTGCCCTTGGGGCCGATGACCTCGCCGATCTTGTCAACGGGGATCTTGACGGCGATGACGCGCGGAGCGAACTCGGAGAGCTCATCCGGGGTGTCGATCGCTGCGTTGATGACCTCGAGGATGTGGAGGCGGGCTTCGCGGGCCTGCTTCAGAGCTGCTGCGAGCACCGAAGCGGGGATGCCGTCGAGCTTGGTGTCCAGCTGGATGGCCGTGACGAACTCGGACGTACCGGCAACCTTGAAGTCCATGTCGCCGAAGGCGTCTTCGGCGCCAAGGATGTCGGTCAGGGCTGCGTAGCGGGTCTGACCGTCAACCTGGTCGGAAACCAGGCCCATGGCGATACCGGCAACAGCTGCCTTCAGCGGGACACCGGCGTTGAGCATGGAGAGCGTCGAGGCACACACCGAGCCCATGGACGTCGAACCGTTGGAACCGAGGGCTTCGGATACCTGACGGATGGCGTACGGGAATTCTTCACGGGAAGGCAGAACCGGCACGAGCGCGCGCTCTGCGAGGGCGCCGTGACCGATTTCGCGGCGCTTCGGAGAACCGACGCGGCCGGTCTCACCGGTGGAGTACGGCGGGAAGTTGTAGTTGTGCATGTAGCGCTTGCGCGTTACCGGCGACAGCGAGTCGATCTGCTGCTCCATCTTGAGCATGTTCAGCGTGGTGACGCCCATGATCTGGGTCTCGCCACGTTCGAAGATGGCAGAACCGTGAACGCGGGGCAGAACCTCTACCTCGGCGGTCAGCTGGCGGATGTCCGTGAGTCCACGGCCGTCGATGCGGACCTGGTCCTTGAGGATGCGCTGGCGGACAACGTGCTTGGTGACCGAGCGGAAAGCTGCGGACAGCTCCTTTTCACGGCCTTCGAAGTTACCGGCGAGTGCACCGAGGACTTCGTCCTTGAGCTCGTCGGATGCGTTGTCGCGCTCCTGCTTGTCGGCGATCTGGAAGACTGCAGCCAGCTTGTCGGCAGCAGCGGCTTCCACAGCTGCGTAGACGTCATCCTGGTAGTCCAGGAAGACCGGGAACTCGACGGTCGGCTTCGCCGCACGGGCAGCAAGATCGGCCTGGGCTTCGCAGAGCGCCTTGATGAACGGCTTTGCGGCTTCGAGGCCCTCGGAAACAACTTCTTCGGTGGGAGCAGTTGCGCCCTGTTCCTTGATGAGGTTCCAGGAGTTGTCGGTTGCTTCGGCTTCAACCATCATGATGGCGACGTCATCACCTGCAATGCGGCCGGCAACAACCATGTTGAACACGGCGTTCTCAAGCTGCGAGTGCTTGGGGAAGGCAACCCACTGTGAACCCTGTTCGTCGGCGATGAGGGCGACGCGGACGCCACCGATCGGGCCGGAGAACGGGAGGCCGGAGAGCTGGGTGGACATGGAAGACGCGTTGATGGCTACGACGTCGTAGAGCTCGTCCGGGTTGATCGCCAGGACGGTCACGACGATCTGGACCTCGTTGCGCAGGCCCTTGACGAAGGCCGGGCGCAGCGGGCGGTCCATGAGGCGGCAAGCCAGGATCGCTTCCGTGGACGGGCGGCCTTCACGGCGGAAGAACGAACCCGGGATACGGCCGGCAGCGTACATGCGCTCCTCGACGTCAACCGTCAACGGGAAGAAGTCGAAGCCTTCGCGCGGCTGCTTGCCTGCGGTGGTTGCCGAGAGGAGTGCGGTGTCTTCGTCGATGTAGACCATCGAAGCGCCGGCGGCCTGCTTGGCAAGACGGCCGGTTTCAAAGCGGATGACACGCTTGCCAAAACGGCCGTTGTCAATAATCGCTTCGGAGAACTGGATTTCGGGACCCTCCATGAGAGTCACCTCCGTTTCTGATTTAGCGGAAGTCCGCCGCATCAACCCAGGCCTCTTCTTTATTCCTGGCCTGTACGACACCCGGTCATCGATCGAGATCCACGGGCTTCATCGTCACCGATGACCCTCCCGGGAATCACTACCGAGGACCGCGAATGCGCGATGCGGTTGATTTCCTGTTTTTTAGTTGTTTTTGAAGAAGGCGGCCCGTTCCGCGAGGGATCGGGCCGCCCCCAAAGGCAGACTAGCGGCGCAGGCCGAGGCGCTCGATGAGCGAACGGTAGCGGGCGATGTCAGTGTTCTTCAGGTAGGAAAGCATGCGCTTGCGACGACCAACCATGGCCAGCAGACCGCGCTGGGTGTGGAAGTCGTGCTTGTGCTCCTTCATGTGCTCAGTCAGATCCTTGATCCGCTGGGTCAGGACTGCAACCTGGACCTCGGGCGAACCGGTGTCGCCTTCAGAGGTTGCGTATTCCTTGATGATGGACTGCTTTACAGCGGCGTCAAGTGCCACGTGAACTCCTAGAGTTGTGCCGTGCCTCCCGGTGCAGCGCCTCGCTGACGGGTTGCTTCCGGTGCGTCTCCGCACACAAAAACAGGTCCAGCCGCCACGGACTGCAGCCGGATCCACTAATAGTTTACCGGCAGGTCAGCATTGTTGTCGAAACACGTCGTGCCGGGCTAGTGGTCCTGCTGGGGGCTAGTGGTCCTGCGGGGGCGAGTAGTCCTGCTGGGGCTAGCGCTTGGCCAGCAGTTCGTGTGCCTGGGCTACATCGAGGCACATCTGCTCCACCAGGGCCTCGGGCCCCCGATAGGCCACCATGCCGCGCAGGCGCTGGGTAAACTCGACCGCGACAGTCTGGCCGTAGAGGTCGAAGTCCTCCACGTTCTCCTCAGGACGGTCAATTACGTGGGCCTCCACCTGACGGCTGACACCATCAAAGGTGGGGTTGGAGCCGACGGAAATCGCAGCCGGCCATCGCGTTCCGGACTGGTCTACCAACCAGCCTGCGTAAATGCCATCCGCAGGAACGTAACCCGTGGAGTCGTGCGACAGGTTTGCCGTGGGGAATCCCAGGTCCCTGCCGCGGGCAGCCCCGTGGACCACTTCACCGCGCATACGGTGGGGGCGTCCGAGGACAGCGGCAGCAGTCACGACGTCGCCTTCCGACAAAGCTTCCCGCACCCAGGTTGAGGAGCAGCGGCGGTCGGTGTCGCCGTCGTCGTGGACCGGGAAGCCTCCTGCGCCAAACTCATTGACCACCTGGACGCCAAAGCCGAGCTGCTCGCCGAGCTCCTGCATGGTGACGACATCCCCCACGTTTCCAGCGCCGAAGCGGAGATCGTGGCCGACCACGACGTGCGCGGCGTGGAGGGACTCGAGGAGGACCTGCCGGACAAACTCGATGGGGGTCATGGACGCGAGATCCAGCGTGTACTTCATGACCAGGACAGCGTCCACCCCTGTTTCGCCCAGGGCGTCCAGTTTGTCCTGGAGGCCCATGATCAGCTCAGGGGCGGAGTCGGGGCGGTGGACCTGGGCGGGGTGGGGATCAAAGGTCACGGCCACTGACGGGATGTGGTGACGCCTGGCGGTGTTCGTCAGTTGTGCGAGAACATGCTGGTGGCCGCGATGGACGCCGTCAAAGTTCCCGATGGTAACGACTGTTGGTCCGAAGTCCTTGGGGACTTCGGTGGGATCGTTCCAGATGTGGACCATCAACCTCGCCTTTTACTGCAGATATTCGTTCCGCCCGGCAACCTCCCGGCGCCGGAACATTCTAAGGTTACCCGCTGTGGCTATTCGCTTTGGACGGCCGGCGCTTGTTCAGCCACAGGAGTCCGAGGACGGGTAGCACGAGCGGGACGAAACCATAACCACGTCCAAACAGCGACCACACAGTGTCATGCGGGAAGGCCACCGGATCGAACAGGCTTATGGCCCCAACCACCAGCACGCCGAGGAGTTCGACAAGTACCGCGGCCAACGACACCTTGAACCACGTGCGGCCCGGCTTTGCCAGTGAGATGGTCGCTACGACGTAGACCACGGCGGCGAACGCCGACAGGACATGCGCCAACGGAGCCTCAGCAAACTTGGTGGCAATCTGGTAACCCGCGCGGGCGGTCGCCGAGAGCGCGAAGACGGCATAGACAGCGATCAGCAAACGCCCCGGGCCGGTGTTGCGGGTGTCCTTTTGCGGGGCCCGGCTGGCGTTGGCTTCAGTCTCGGTTCCACTCATGTTTCGTTTTTCCTTCACGGTCAGTACCAGATTTGGTTCATGCGGGCGGCCATGACGAGCGCGGTCACACCCACCGCTGCGAGGACGAAGTTGCTCCAGCGGGTCCGTTCCAGGATGGCCCAGTACACCGCTCCCAACGGAATCATCAGCGCCGTGACCAGATACCCCCAGAACTCCCAGGCTTCACCGGCCATCTGTTCGCCCAGGGCCACGCGAACAATCGAACCCACCAGGTAGACCAGCAGCGCCAGCTCCACAGCCAGCACGGAGAAGATAGTGACGTCGTTCGGGGCCTTCTTCATCAAACCTGCCACGACACACATGATCGTGGAGACCAGGCCAACAATGAGGATGGAGTAGAAATAGCCGTCCATGCCTACTTTTCCCCGCCGACTGTCCCGGTTCCGGTGCCGGGGGCAAAAACCAACACAGGCTTTGCGAAGCTCCCGGTATCGGCGAGCAGGGCCACCAGCTCTCCCGACGGCGCGAACGCTGCGGCAGGATTCTCTGCCGTGGCGGCAGCCGGCGTTCCGGCGCCAGGCCCCGCGGCGATGCGTCGGCCAAATGAGATCTCGGTGGTTTCCTCGCTGCTCAACTCCCTGTTGGGCATGAGGGAACGCGCAGCCAGGGACATGTCCAGGACTTCGAGTTCTTCAGCAAGTTGTTCCAAAGTCCGCGCTTGGTCGATCGTGTACGGACCCACCTGGGTTCGCCGTAATGCGGTGAGATGGCCGCCGACGCCCAAGGCGATACCGAGGTCGCGGGCCAGGGCCCGGATGTACGTACCGGAGGAACATTCCACTGTGACATCGACGTCGACCACCCTTCCGCCGTCGATCCTGTTGATGGCGTGGATGTCGAAACGGTGGATCGTGACGGGCCGTGCTGCCAGCTTGACCTCTTCGCCGGAGCGGACACGGGCATAGGAGCGTTCACCGTTAACCTTGATGGCGCTGACGCTGCTCGGCACCTGCTGGATGGGACCGGTGAGGGCAGCGACGCCGGTTGCAATGGCGTCATCGCCGACCTCCGCAGCGCTCCGCGCCTGGGTGACTTCGCCCTCGGCGTCGTCAGTGATGGTGGTTTCGCCGAGCCTGATGGTAGCCGTATACGTCTTGGACGTTCCGACAATGTAGGTCAGCAGCCGTGTGGCCTTGTTGATACCAAGAACCAGGACGCCGGTAGCCATGGGATCGAGCGTGCCCGCGTGCCCCACTTTCCGGGTGCCTGCCAGCCGCCGCATCCGGCCAACCACATCATGGCTGGTCCATCCCTGCGGTTTGTCAACGATTACCAGTCCAGAAAGCACGCTTACCAGTATATGGGTGGCTAGGATGGCTCCCATGCCTGAGCTTGCCGCGCACGTCCGCGACGTCCCCGTAAACCAGATCCGTGAAATTACCGAGGCCGCCTGGGCCACCCCTGAAGCGATTGTGCTGAGCATCGGCGAGCCGGGCTTTGCCCTGCCACGGCACGTCCTCGACGCCGGAATAGCGTGCCTTGAGCGGGACGAAACCAACTACACACCAAACGCAGGCATCCCCGCGCTCCGCGAGGCCTTCGCCGAAAGGTTCCGTGACTATCATCACGTGGAAATAGGTGCCGAACGGGTCTACGTGGTGGACGGAGCGCAGCAGGGCCTGCACTTCGCCATGAGCCTGCTCCTCTCCCCCGGCGACGAAATACTGATCCCGAACCCCGGCTATCCCACGTTCGCAATGACCAGTCGGCTCCTCCACGCAGTGCCCGTTCGGTATCCCCTGTACCCACATAACGACTTCCAGCCGGACATTGCGGACATTGAAGCCCTCATCACGCCGCAGACCCGGGTTCTCGTGTTGAACTCGCCCTCCAACCCCCTGGGTGCCGTCATCAGCGAGGACGCCACCCGCCAACTTGTGGAACTCGCCGTCCGGCACGATCTCTGGATCCTCTCGGACGAGTGCTATGAAGCCTTCACCTTTGACGTCCCCCACGTCAGCCCGGCCCGGTTCGACAGCAACGTCCCCGGTGAGGCGCGCGTCTTCACTTCGCTGACGCTGTCAAAGACCTACGGGCTCACGGGCCTCCGGATCGGCGCCTTGATCTGCCCACCCGGTTTGGAAAAGAAGATGAACAACGTCATGGAAGCGATTGTTTCCTGCGTTGCCTCGCCCTCGCAGTATGCGGCGTTGGCGGCCTTGACCGGCCCCCAGGAGTACGTGACGGACGCGCGCAACCACTACAGGACCAACCGTGATGCCGCCTCCGCTGTTCTGCAGGGCAAGGGAATCCCCTTCCTGGGCGCCCAGGGAGCCTTCTACCTGTGGGCTGACGTGTCCCATGTGAGCGGCGGCGACGTCCGCGCATGGGTCCACGCTTTCCTGGCGGATTCCGGTGTCGCCTTCGCGCCCGGCACCGCTTTTGGGTCGATCGGCGAAGGCTGGATCCGGATTGCGCTGTGCGGCGATCAACAGGACCTGCTCGACGGCGTGCAGCGGCTTCCTGCCCGGGCGCACGTACTGTCGCCGGAGCTCGCGCAGCGATAGCTGGCGTCAGTAGTCGGTGCGTTCGGCATAGTTGCGCCATGCCTCGAAAGGCGTCTCGGAAGCAGCGACCGGCGCGTGTTCTACGGGAAGCAGCTCCGGCCGAGTGCCGGCGAAGTACTCGTAGAACACCGCATCATCGAAGCCGGCCCTGGCGGCTCCGTGCCTGTCAGCGGCGAAGTACACCCGGCCGATCCTGGCCCAGAGCGTGGCCGAGAGGCACAAGGGACATGGCTCGCAGCTGGCATAGAGCACTGAACCGCTGAGATCGAAATTGCCGATGTCGGCTGCGGCGCGGCGAATGGCAACCACTTCCGCATGCGCGGTGGGATCGTTGTCCCGTGTTACCCGGTTGACACCCTCATGGATGCGTCCATCCGGGGTGACGACAACAGCGCCAAACGGCCCACCACCGTCGGAGACGTTCTGCACGGCGAGCCGAATCGCATGGTTCAGGAATTCATCACGCTGCTGAGCACTGTGCGCCGACATGCTCCGATCTTAGCGAGCATGGACGGCAGAAAGGCCGGTTCCCCATGAGGAACCGGCCTTTCCGGCAAGAAAAACTTCTAGCGGTTGGCGTCTTCGTCGAGTTCGTCATCGTCCGCGAGGTCGATGTCTTCTTCGTCGAAGTCGTCTTCGTCGATTTCTTCGGATGGCTCGCCCTTGTAAGGGTCAGCCTCGCCTGCGTGCTTGGCGCCGGCAGCCAAAGCGGCTACCTCGGCGTCCCGACGCTTTGCCTCACGAAGCAGTTCCTCAAGGTTTGATGCGTTGACAGGGATCTGGTCCGCAACGAACTCGAGGGTCGGAGTGAGCCGGACGGTGATGTTGCGGCCAACTTCCTGTCGCAGCACACCCTTGGCCTTCTCCAATGCCCTCGCGGCATCAGCGTGGGCCACCTCGTCACCGAAGACGGTGTAGTAGATGGTGGCGTGCTGAAGGTCGTTGGTGACGCGGGCGTCGGTGATCGTAATGGACTCGACGCGCGGGTCCTTGACCCTGCGGCCGAGGGCCTCGGCAACGACGACCTTTATCCGCTGCGCCAACTTGGCAGCGCGTGCCGGATCGGCCATGACTTCCTCCTGGAAAGTAGAAACGGGTACGGAACGGGTCCGCCGGGGCTACCCGACGGACCCGCTCCAAGCGGAACCTAGACGCGCGGCTTTTCGCGCATCTCGAAGGTTTCGATGATGTCGCCTTCGGAGATGTCGTTGAACGAGCCAAGACCGATACCACACTCGAAGTCAGTACGGACTTCGGTTGCGTCATCCTTGAAGCGCTTGAGCGTCTCAACGGTGAGGTTGTCACCGATGACCTTGCCATCGCGGCTAACGCGTGCCTTGGTGTTACGACGGATGATGCCCGTGCGGACGATCGAACCGGCGATGTTTCCGAACTTGGAGGAACGGAAGACTTCGCGGACCTCGGCAGTACCGAGCTGGACCTCTTCGTACTCCGGCTTGAGCATGCCCTTGAGGGCCATCTCGATGTCATCGATTGCTGCGTAGATGACGGAGTAGAAGCGCATGTCCACGCCTTCGCGGTCAGCCAGTTCAGCGACGCGCTCAGCCGGCTTGACGTTGAAGCCGATGATGATGGCGTTGTCCACCGTTGCCAGGTTGACGTCGTTCTGCGTGATGGCACCCACACCGCGGTGGATGACACGGAGCTGAACGTCGTCGTCTCCGACATCGATCTTGAGGAGGGCGTCCTCAAGGGCTTCCACGGCACCGGAGACGTCACCCTTGAGGATGAGGTTGAGGGTGTCGATCTTGCCTTCGGCAACGGCCTGGTCAAAGTCTTCCAGGCTGATGCGCTTGCGACGCTTGGCCAGTGCGGCGTTGCGGTCGGCAGCTTCACGCTTCTCGGCGATCTGGCGGGCCGTACGCTCGTCCGGCGTCACCAGGAAGGTGTCACCAGCACGCGGCACGTTGGACAGGCCGAGGACCTGAACCGGGCGGGACGGCAGAGCGACATCCAGTGCCTCGCCGTTCTCGTCGAACATGGCGCGGACGCGGCCGTGAGCCGTACCGGCCACGATCGTGTCACCCACGGCCAGGGTACCGGACTGCACCAGGACGGTAGCCACGGAACCGCGGCCCTTGTCCAGGTTCGCTTCGATGGCAATGCCTCGAGCGTCCTTGTCCGGGTTGGCGCGCAGATCCAGTGCGGCATCGGCCGTCAGCAGGACGGCGTCGATCAGTTCATCGATGTTGAGGTTCTGGCGTGCGGAAACCTCAACGAACATGGTGTCGCCACCGTATTCTTCGGGAACCAGGCCGTACTCGGTGAGCTGACCCTTGACCTTGTCAGGGTTGGCGCCTTCCTTGTCGATCTTGTTCACTGCGACGACGATCGGCACGTTGGCTGCCTGGGCGTGGTTGAGTGCCTCCACCGTCTGCGGCATAACGCCGTCGTCGGCAGCAACAACCAGGATCGCGATGTCGGTGACCTTGGCACCACGTGCACGCATGGCCGTGAAGGCCTCGTGACCGGGGGTGTCAATGAAGGTGATGTCGCGGGCCTTGCCCTCGTGGATGTGGCTGATCTGGTAAGCACCGATGTGCTGGGTGATTCCACCGTGCTCGCCGGCCACAACGTTGGAGTTGCGGATGGCGTCAAGCAGGCGGGTCTTACCGTGGTCAACGTGACCCATGACCGTGACAACCGGCGGGCGTGCCTCGAGGACATCGTCACCCTCGGCGTCGAGCTCGTCCTGGATGTTGATGTCGAACTGGTCCAGCAGCTCGCGCTCTTCGTCTTCCGGCGAAACAACCTGGAGCTTGTAGCCAAGTTCGGCGCCAAGCAGGCCAAAGGTGTCTTCGTCGAGGGACTGCGTAGCCGTTGCCATCTCACCCAGGTGGAACAGAACGGTCACGAGCGACGCGGGGTTCGCATCGATCTTCTCGGCAAAGTCCGTGATGGATGAACCACGGCGCAGACGGATGATGGTCTCGCCATCGCCGCGGGGTACTGATACGCCGCCCAGCGACGGAGCACTCATCTGCTCCAGTTCCTGGCGCTTTGCACGCTTCGACTTGCGCTGCTTGCCACGACCGGCGCCGCCCTTGCCGAAGGCACCCTGGGTACCACCGCGACCGCGGCCACCCTTGCCGAAGCCACCGCCGGCGGGGGCGCCGCCACCGGTACCTGCACCTGGTGCGCCACCGGGACGACCCGGTCCGCCACCCGGACGGCCTGCGCCACCGGGACGGCCAGCGCCACCGGGAGCCGGACGCTCAGTGCGGTTGGGCATCATGCCCGGAGTAGGACGGTTCCCACCGGGGCCACCAGCGGGACGCGGGGCACCACCGGGACGGGGTGCACCGGGACGCGGAGCGCCCGGACGGGGACCACCGCTGCCTGCTGCGGGACGGGGACCACCGGCACCTGCTGCGGGACGGGGACCACCGGGGCGTTCGCCATCGTTGCGGCCACCTGCACGGGGCATGCCCTGTGAGGTTGCAAAGGGGTTGTTACCCGGACGCGGCGGACGTTCGCCGTCGCCACCACGGCCGCGGGGCATGCCCTGGGACGTGGCGAAGGGGTTGTTACCCGGACGGGGACCACCAGGACGCGGAGCCTGGCCGCCCTGGCGGGACGCAGCCGGAGTCTCTGCCTTGGGAGCAGGACGGGCACCTGGCTTTGCCGAAAACGGCGTGGACGCAGCGGGAGCCGCGGGCGCTGCCGGGGCAGGCGCCGCAGGAGCAGGTGCAGCGGGGGCAGGTGCCGCCGCTGCGGGCGCTGCCGGAGCAGGAGCCTTGGGTGCTGCCGGGCCCGGCGCCGGAGCGGCCGGACGGGATGTTGCGGGAGCAGCCGGAGCCTTGGGGGCGGCTGCAGGTGCGGGGGCAGCTGACTTTGCAGCGCCTGCACCCGGGTAGGCGTCGCGAAGCTTCTTCACGACGGGGGCCTCAATGGTGGAAGAGGCGGAGCGAACGAATTCGCCCAATTCCTGCAGTTTTGTTACTGCATCTTTGGAAGTAATACCGAGCTCTTTGGCGAGCTCATGTACGCGGACCTTGGCCACATTTCTCCTGTCTCGGTCCGCACCGAGCCAGGCACGAACCGTCTACTTCTTACTGCGGGCCCCTGCCGCTAGCGCGACTGAAAGGCCCATTGCAGAGCGCAACAAAGTTGTCATCGTTACGCACTCATCGCTGGGAACTCATCGGGTTTCCATCAGTTTTCTGACCCGCTTTCAGGTTTGGACGGTTTTCCTGTGGCAGCCGGGGCCTCCACAAGTGACGCGCCTGACATGAGGTAGCTTTCGACGGCGCTCGTTTCGGTAGCGCCCGCAAGGGCCCTTCCGAAAGCACGCCGCTTGATCGCCAACGCCAAGCACTTTTCGCTGGGGTGAAGCCACGCACCCCTGCCGGCCATCCGGCGTCGAACATCGACGAGGACAGTGGATGAACCACGGCCTTGGGCGACCAGCCGGACAAGCTCGGACCGGGAGCCTTGCTTCCGGCATCCGATGCACGTACGAACGGGACCATGGCCGCGTTCAAGCAGTTCAGCCACGATGTGTCCTTACCTGCCTCTGCAAACTTGCGCTGACGACCGGCCCTGCACACGCAAGTACGGCACGTCAAAGCGCGCGGATACCGGACGTAAGCCCGGTTCCATCTATTCTAGCCCCCCGGCCCCGGACAGCCGAAACCGGCCGCACAGCCAGCGCGGCGCGGAGCCCGGCGGCCAGGCCACCGGGATGGTCGCTACTCGGCCTTTGCCGGGGCGGCGTCTGACACGATATCGATCCGCCATCCGGTCAGCTTGGCAGCAAGGCGTGCGTTCTGGCCTTCCTTGCCAATCGCCAAGGAGAGCTGGTAGTCCGGAACCACTACCCGGGCCGAGCGCGTTGACTCGTCCGTGATGGTGACGGAATTCACTCGGGACGGCGACAAGGAGTTGGCGATGAAGGTCGCCGGGTCCTCGCTAAAGTCCACGATGTCGATCTTTTCGTCGTTGAGCTCAGTCATGACCGCACGGACGCGGGAACCCATTTCGCCGATGCAGGCGCCCTTGGCGTTCACGCCCGGGGTGTTCGCCTTGACGGCAATTTTGGTGCGGTGACCGGCTTCCCGGGCAAGTGCCACGATCTCCACGGAACGGTCCGCAATTTCCGGAACTTCCATTTCGAACAACTTACGGACCAAGCCCGGGTGCGAACGCGACAACGTAATGGACGGACCCTTGGCCCCACGGTGTACATCCACCACGAAAGCACGCAGCCGGCTGCCGTGGATGTACTTCTCGCCAGGAACCTGCTCGGGTGGCGGCAACAGCGCCTCCACGGATCCGAGGTTGACCTGGATCATGTGCGGGTTGTTGCCCTGCTGGATCATGCCAGCGACGAGTTCGCCTTCACGGCCCTTGAACTCACCCAACACGTTATCGTCCTCAACGTCGCGAAGACGCTGCAGGATGATCTGGCGTGCCGTGCTCGCGGCGATCCGGCCGAAACCGGCGGGGGTGTCCTCGAACTCCCCAATAGCCTCGCCCTCGTCGTCGATTTCCGTTGCCCAGATGGTCACGTGGCCGCTCTTGCGGTCCAGCTCAGCACGGGCCTTCTCGAAGGCACCGGGCGTCTTGTGATAGGCCACCAGGAGCGCTTGCTCGATGGTGGGAATCAGGAGGTCCAGCGGGATTTCACGCTCACGCTCCAGGAGTCTCAGTGCGCTCATGTCAATATCCATTAGGCCTCCTCGGAAGGTCCATTGTGTTCGTCTGCCAGCCCGGCCTCGTGGAGGTGGCTGAATTCAATCTCGACTTTTCCGTGGCGGATCCTGTCGAAAGGAATAGTGATGGGCTCGCCCTGCTTGGGCTTCATGCCCTTCTTGACCTCGTGCTCCGGAATGAGCGTCACACCAGTGTCATCGACTGACGCGATCCGGCCCAGGACGTTCTCACCTTGGATGACGTTGACCCGGACCATGCGGCCCCGGGCCCGGTGCCAGTGGCGCGGTTCCGTCAGCGGACGGCCTACGCCTGGCGAAGAAACCTCGAGGTCGTAGGGACGGCCGTCGTCGTGGGGATCGTTGTCCAGAATATCGGACAAGCCACGCGAGACGTCGGCGATGGCGTCAAGGCTGACACCTCCGGTCTCCTCCTGCGGAAGATCCACGACGACGTGGACCGTCCGGTGTGAACCGGCGACGTGGATGGAAACATCCTCGAGGTAGAGCCTGTTGGCAAGGACTGCCGGTTCGAGCAGCGCCTTTAGCCTGCGCTCTTCCGGGTTGTGGATGGTGGCCGTTGAATTCGACTCAGTACGGTCTGTTGAAGTCGTGGCTTCCGAGTCACTCACGTTGCCCGCCGCCTCCCGATAGATGTTGTTGTGACTACTAGCCTAACGATTTTCGGCAGCACATGGTGCATGGAGTTTCCCGCCCACATGACACCATGGTGTGTTGTGGACGAGCAGACAAGTGAAAAACGACGATCACCAGCGTGGGGCCGGCTCCTTCTCATTTCGGTGGTGGCACTGCTCGTTGCAGGCACTGGAATCGTGCTTCTTCCGCGGGATTCCGGGACTCCCCCGGAGCTTTCGTTTTCCGAGTCCGCCCTCGCCGACGCTTTCACCGATACCCAGAGACTGCGGGAATCGGCCGCAGGATTGTCGGCAGCCACAGGATCCGGTTCAAAAACAGCAGCCCTGGACAACGCTGTGACATTGCTGACAACGCAGTCGAGGGCCCTTCTTACGCCATCTGCCGCTACCAGCGGCCTGCCCAATACCACCGGTGGTGCTGCCTCCGCGGCAACGGGCCAAGATGACACGGCCCCGGAGGCGACCCCGGTGGTCATCGTGGCTGGATTGACCGCCAGCGGCCGGCAACGACTGGACGACGCCCGCGAGGCCGACGGCGGGACCGCAAGGCTGCTCGCCGCCGTCGGATCCGCCCAACTGCTGCAGGGCGAAAAACTGGCTGCGGCGTGGCAGCTGACGGTACCGTCGCCGACGTCGGCCGGCACCCCGCCTGCCTCAACGCCGGCTGCGCACCAATGCCCCTCCGTGAGCCCCACTCCGGATGCAACGGCTGCCACGACCGATGCTGCTTTGGCCGCCACTGTCCGCTCGGAGCAGGAAGCCGTGTACATCTACCAGGTGGCGCTGAAGCGACTGGACGCCGGGGCAACTGTCCAGGCCGCGAAGGACCTGGCGATGCACGAACGCCTCCTGCTGCAGGCGGAAGCCCTGACCCGCCTCAACTGTGGCGACGTGCCCACCCGAGAGCCCGGATACCGGCTACCTGCGCAGTTCGCTGAAAACCCGGGCGCCGGTTTAGGGACTTTGGAATGGGACTCTTTGCGGGGATTTGGCGACCTTATTGCGCTTTCCACTGGAGAGACCCGGGACTGGGCCGTCAGCAACCTGCTCGCCGCAGTGCGGAGGAGCATTGACTGGGGTGCCACTCTGGCCGCCTTGCCGGGCCTGGAGTTCGACGCCGATGACTTTCCTCCCCTGCCGACGCCCACACCCAGTCCAACCCGGGCTGAGTCCCAACCGGGCTGAGCCCAAACACCCGGGACGGGATAGGCGAGCCTAGCCATGCTGGCCAAGGCGGCCCGCTGGTGCTTGGCTTGAACCATGGCTTCCGCAGAAACTGCCACTACGCACGAGAATGAACCGCATCGTGATGATCTTGCCCACAGGTTGAACTGGCTGCGCGCCGGAGTTTTGGGCGCCAACGACGGCATCGTCTCCGTCGCCGCGATCGTGGTCGGCATGGCCGGTGCCACGACCAATACCGGCAGCATCCTGGCTGCCGGCACGGCGGGTCTGGTGGGCGGTGCCATTTCCATGGCATTGGGCGAATACGTATCCGTCAGCAGCCAGAGCGACACCCAAAAGTCGCTCATCGAGAAGGAACGCCGGGAGCTCGCAGAACAACCGGAAGAAGAACTCGAAGAGCTCGCCGCGATCTACGAGGCGAAGGGACTCACCACGCGCACCGCCCGAACAGTCGCCGAAGAATTGACGAAGCACGATGCCCTTGCGGCCCACTTGTCCGCCGAGCTCAATATTCACGAGGACGACATCGTCAGTCCGTGGAACGCCGCCTTTGCATCGGCAGCGGCATTTACCCTGGGTGCAGTGCTTCCCATGCTGGCCATCCTGCTCCCTCCTCCGGCAATGCGTGTCCCGCTGACGTTCGTTGCCGTCCTGTTGGCGCTCGCGATTACGGGAGCCGTGGGGGCATGGATTGGTGGGGCACCGAGGATCCGGGCAGCAGCCCGTGTGGTGTTGGGCGGAGCGCTGGCTCTTGCAGCCACGTTCTCGATCGGAAGCCTGTTGGGCGCCAGCGGCGTTTTCTGAGGGTACTACCGCCCGGCAGAGCTAGGCTGATCGCGTGACCCTTCACGCCATGATTCCGATTCCGGGCGACCTGCACGCCCGTTACAACCGCGACTCCGCGGGGCGGGACTGGCTGGCGAGCCTTCCGGGGCTCATCAGCGAGTCCCTGGACCGCTGGCAGTTGTCCGTGGACCTCGCACCCGGCGAGGAGCCGTGGAACGGGCATGGAGCCTTGGTTGTACCCGTTCTCCAGTCCGGCAGGCAGGCTGCCCTGAAGATCGCCTATCCACATGAGGAAGCACTCCTGGAGCGCCACGCTCTGGCCCTGTGGGGTGGCCACGGAGCTGTCCGCCTCCTGGCAGCGGACGCCGCGAGCTGCTCCATGCTGCTGGAACGCCTGGACGCATCGCGTTGGCTGCAGGACGCCCCCATGGATGAAGCTACGGAGGCCTGGGGTGAGATCATGCGCGAACTTTCCATTGCCCCGGATGATCGTCCCGAATGGCGGGGATTCGATCACATCGCTGCAACGGCTGAGCGCTGGAGCGACGAACTGCCTGCGGAGTGGGAACGGCAGGACCACCCCTTCCCGCGATGGTTATTGGAGGCTGCGCTGGAAGTGTGCCAGACCCGGGGCGCCGTTGGCCGCCGATCCGGCAAGGACGTCCTGGTGCACACTGATCTCCACTTCATGAACATCCTCGCCGCATTGGGCGCGGACACCGCCAACTACCGGGCCATCGATCCCCAACCGCAGATCGGTGAGGCAGAATTTGCGGTGGCACCTGTTCTGTGGAACCGGATCAAGGATCTGCCGGGAAGCGATCCTGGCGCTGCCCTACGGGAGCGGTGCCGGGACTTCAGCCTCGCCGCCGGCCTTGATCCGGAGGTCGCACGACAGTGGAGTATTGCCCGCGAAGTGACCAATGCCCTGTGGTCCGCGGGAAAACCAGGGCACGAAGGCGACCTGGCCCGTTCCCTATGGGTGGCCAGCACATTGGCGGGCAGGACACTCGAAGGACTTCCAGCAGCACACGATCTACCAGAGCCCGGGGACGCCGTCAGCTGACGTTATCGTTCCATACGTCCATGCCGAGCTTGATGATCAGTGCCGCGACGACGATCAGGAACACAATCCGCACAAAGCCGCTCCCCCTGGCCACAGCTGTACGGGCACCAAGGTATCCGCCCGCCATGTTCGCCAGCCCGAGCACCAGGCCGACTCCCCACAACAAGGAACCGTGGGGAAGGAAGAAAATCAGGGCACCGGCATTGGTGGCCATGTTGACGATCTTGGCCTTTGCACTGGCTTCAAGGAACGCGTAGCCCATGGCCGAGACCAAGGCGATCACCAGGAAGGATCCCGTACCGGGCCCGATGAGGCCGTCGTAAAACCCGATCACAGCACCGATCAGGCAGGCCACGACGTAGTGCTTGTGTCCATCGTGCCGCAGCGCCGTCAGCTCACCGGCGCTGGGGCGGAGGGCCGTGAAAATCGCGACGGCGACCAGCGCCACGACGATGATCGGCTTGAAGACGCTGGCCGGCAGCGACGCAGCGAGGATGGCCCCGCCAAAGCTGCCCGCCAGGGCAATGACTGCCATGGGAATTGCTGTCTTGAGGTCCGGCCCCACCCGGCGGTAATAGGTGGTGGCACTGGTGGTGGTGCCGAAGATGGAACCCATTTTGTTCGTGGCCAGGGCCTGGACCGGGGTGATGCCAGGAACCAGCAGCAGAGCGGGGAGCTGGATCAGCCCCCCGCCTCCTACTACCGCGTCAACCCACCCTGCTGCGAATCCAGCAACCACAATCAGGATGACCGTGGTGAGCTGGATAGTCTCGAAGCCGGAAATCACCGGTTACGGACAGCGTTGACCACGTAATCCACGGCCTTATCCACCGAGATGTTCTCGGCTTCACCGCTGCGGCGGTCCTTGATCTCCACTACGCCGTCCACGAGTCCACGGCCGACCGCCAGGATCGTGGGCACACCGACGAGCTCGGCATCGCCAAACTTTACGCCGGGAGAAACCTTGGGCCGGTCATCGAAGATGACGTCGAGGCCGGCAGCCTCCAGTTCAGCGGACAGCTTCTCTGCAGCTTCGAAAATTTCGTCGCCGCGGCCCACAGCCACAATGTGAACATCGGCCGGGGCTACCGTGCGTGGCCACACGAGGCCGCGGTCATCGTGATTGGCTTCGGCGAGGGCTGCGACAGCACGGGTTACACCAACGCCGTAGGAGCCCATGGTGACCACAACCTGTTTGCCGTTCTGGTCCAACACCTTCAGGTCCAGTGCCTCGGCGTACTTGCGTCCGAGCTGGAAGATGTGGCCCATTTCGATGCCACGTGCAGTTTCAAGTGGTCCCGAGCCGTCAGGCGCAGGGTCCCCTGCCCGGACGTCGGTGCATTCGATGACGCCGTCCCACGTGAAGTCGCGGCCCGCCACGAGTCCGAAGACGTGCTTGCCGTCAACATTTGCGCCAGTCACCCAGGTTGTGCCGGAGACAACGCGGGGATCCACGAGGAAGAGCAGCTTGGAAGATCCTTCCAGGCCCAGCACCGCTTCATCCAGGGACAAACCAGGGCCGATGTAGCCCTTGACCAGCCACGGCAGCTTCTTGAGATCTTCATCGTTGGCAGCTTCGAGGCCGATCTCGCCCGCGATGGGAAGGAACGCACCAATGTTGGCTTCCACCCGCTTAAGATCCACGGCGCGGTCACCAGGAACGCCGAGGACGACGATCTGGCGTTCACCGGTGGGGAGCGTCACGGCGAGCACGACGTTCTTCAGCGTGTCAGCGGCAGTCCAGGCGCCGCCGTCGGCCTCGCTGCGGGGTGCCAGCTGGTTGGCTGCGTCAACCAGGGTTTCGATGGTGGGGGTGTTCGGGGTGTCCAAAACCTGGGCAGCCGGTGCGTCCGTGAAATCAATATCCTCAGGGACAACCGTGGTGACGGCCTCGACGTTGGCGTAGTAGCCCCCGGCCGAGCGCACAAAGGTATCCTCGCCGATCTCCGTGGGGAAGAGGAATTCCTCGCTCTTGGAGCCGCCCATGGCGCCTGCGGTGGCCGCAACCGGGATGACTTCCAGGCCCAGGCGTTCAAAGATCTTCAGGTAGGCAGCGCGGTGGGCGGCGTAACTTGCGTCCAGGCCGGCGTCGTCAACGTCGAACGAGTATGAGTCCTTCATGATGAATTCCCGGCCACGGAGGAGGCCTGCCCGGGGTCGCGCTTCATCGCGGTACTTGTTCTGGATCTGGTACAGGCTCAACGGCAGGTCCTTGTACGAGGAGTACAGGTCCTTGACCAGGAGGGTGAACATTTCCTCGTGCGTCGGGGCCAGGAGGTAGTCGGCGCCCTTGCGGTCCTGAAGCCTGAAGAGGCCCTCTCCATACTCGGTCCAGCGGTTGGTGGCCTCGTAGGGTTCGCGCGGCAGCAATGCCGGGAAGTGGACTTCCTGTGCGCCAATGGCGGACATTTCCTGCCGGATGATTTCCTCCACCTTGCGCAGGACACTGAGTCCCAGCGGCAGCCACGTGTAAATGCCCGGCGCGGCACGGCGGATGTAACCGGCCCGGACCAGGAGCTTGTGGCTGGCGACCTCGGCGTCGACGGGATCTTCACGCAGGGTGCGCAGGAACAACTGGGAAAGGCGAAGGACCACGGGTACGTATCCGTTTCTATGGCAGATGTGGCAAAAACAACTGTCTACTAATCTACCGGCTGGTGGCGGGCGGCTCCGCACAGAGAAGAGCCACGCCGTCGAGTCTGGAAGCCCCTGGCCAATATCGGCTGGTCATCCTTCGATGGCGTGGCTCTGCGGCCGGCCGGCCGCAGACTCTGTCCGGGGACTAGTCCCCCGTTCCCTCCAGCGGAACGGGATCGCCTGCGACTGGGAAGCATTGGTGACTGCCGAGCTCACGGATGGTGCGGCTGCCAAAGGCAACCTTGAAGGTCTTTGCCATGAATTCCCCTGTAACCACCCGTGCCCCATCGACACGGCTTGGGAAAAACTTATGTGATAGCGGACACGTTTTCAAGGATTTCGCTGGCAAATCACCCTTGACCGCGCGGTTGGGCAGATTTAGCGTTAATTCATCACTTGGTGAATTACCTGATGGTGCCGGAGGCCGCCATGTCACTCGCAGCAATAGAAGCCACGGGCCTGCAGATCACGCGAGGCCGAACAAGAATCCTGCGGGGCCTGGACTTCGCGGTGGGCAGCGGTCGCATCACAGGACTGCTCGGCCCCTCAGGAAGCGGCAAGACAACACTCATGCGCGGCATTGTGGGGGTACAACGGATCACGGGTGGATCCATCAGCGTTCTCGGCCGCCCAGCAGGCAGCGCGCCACTAAGGCACGACGTCGGTTACGTCACCCAAGGTGCCAGCGTCTATGCAGACCTCAGCGTTGAAGCCAACGTCAAGTACTTCGGCGCCATGCACAAGGCGACGGCGGCGGACGTTGCGGAGTCGATTGCCGCCGTCGGGCTCGAATCATTTGCAAAGCAGAAGGCGGGAGACCTGTCGGGCGGGGAATTCAGCCGCGTATCACTGGCGTGTGCGCTGGTGGCGCACCCCAAATTGTTGGTCCTTGACGAACCGACAGTGGGCCTGGACCCAGTGCTGCGGGCAGAGTTATGGGAGAGGTTCGCTGCCATGGCCGCCAGCGGAACAACGCTCTTGGTCTCCAGTCACGTCATGGAAGAAGCGTCGCATTGTTCCTCGTTGCTGCTTCTGCGGGACGGCCTGCTGCTTGCCCAACTAACCCCGGCCGAACTCGCCACGCGCGGACGCAGCAGTGACCTTGAACGGGCGTTCCTGAACATGATCAAGGACGCCCAACAGGGCCCCGATAGCGGTCAACCAGCAAAAGAAAGCCAGGTGGCATCATGAATCTCCGAATGACCTTGGCAACCACAGCCCGCGTCCTGGGCCAACTGCGGCACGATCACCGCAGCGTGGCACTCATTCTGGTGGTCCCGGCGCTGTTGCTCGCCGCCGTCTATTTCCTTTTCGAAAACGAAACACTTCCGCCGGGCTTTCCGCGCACGTTCGACCGCGTCGGCCTGATGATGCTGGCGATCTTCCCGTTCGTGGTCATGTTCCTGGTCACGTCCATCACCATGCTGCGCGAACGAACATCCGGGACCCTGGAGCGGCTCCTCACCACACCCATCCATAAGGCAGACCTTTTGTTCGGCTATGCTCTTGCCTTCTCCATCATGGCCGCGCTGCAATCGCTGGTGGCCACGGCGGTTGCGTACTGGATTTTCGATCTCGACATCAAGGGCACTCCCTGGTTCGTCGTAATGATCGCGGTCATCAACGCTGTCCTTGGGGTGGCCTTGGGGCTGCTGTGTTCCGCCTTTGCGCGCACTGAGTTCCAAGCCGTCCAGTTCATGCCCGTAGTGGTGGTGCCGCAGATCCTGCTCTGCGGCCTTTTCGTCGCCCGTGAGCAGATGAACGAGGTCCTCGAGGCAATCTCCGGCGTCCTTCCCCTGACGTTTTCTGTTGATGCCCTTCAGGAGATCGCCGGGAACGCCGATGCCACGGCCACCCTGTGGCAAGACACGATGGTGATGGGCGGAATAGTGGTGGGGGTCCTCATCCTCGCCTCACTGACACTGCGGCGGCAGACTTCATGAGCCTCCAGCCCCTGCGCCGCGGCCGGCGAAGCGGTAACGATCACTCGCGCGAAGCCATTCTGCTGGCTGCACGGAAGCTGTTCGCCGAGCAAGGGTTCGATGGCACCAGTCTTCGGCAAGTCGCGCGGGAAGCTTCCGTGGATCCGGCCATGGTGCACCACTTCTTCAAAGGCAAGGACGAACTGTTCGCATCCAGCGTGGAGTTGCCTGCGGACCCTGAAGACGTCTTGGCGGGCGTTGAAACGCTGGATCCGGGGGCGAGGGCAGAAGCACTGATCCGCGCGGTAGTTCGGTTGTGGGAGGGCCCGGCGCAGCCCGGTCTGGTGGCATTCGTTCGGGGAACCATTGGGTCCAAAGCCAAAACGGCGTTGCTGCGGGAGACTGTGAGCCGGACCATCCTCTCCAGGGTCATGGTGGGCGTGCAAGGTCCTGCCGAGGAAGTACGACTGCGTGGCAACCTGGTGGCGACACAAGTGGTGGGACTGATGCTGCTCCGCTATGTGATCCGGCTCGAGCCCCTGGCCAGTGCTGATCAGGCGGAAGTGGTGAGGATAGTGGCGCCGACCATCCAGCGGTATCTCACCGGGGACCTGGATACCCCCAATCCGGACTAGCCAAGAACTGCTAGAACAAGACCGTTGCGAACGTACCGACTTGCTCGAAGCCCACCCTTTCGTAGGTAGCGCGCGCTTTGGCGTTGTAGTCGTTGACGTACAGGCTCGTCACGGGCGCGAACGTACGTGAGAGATTTACGACGGCGGCCATGTAACCAGCGCTCTGGTGGTGTCCACGCATCTCAGGATTCATCCATACGCCTTGGACCTGTGTGACGTCCGGAGTGACCGCGCCCAACTCTGCCTTGAAAACCACAGTTCCCGTGGCGTCGATGTGGACCAGGGAGTGCCCTTGACGAATAAGCCCCGCAACCCGCCTGCTATAGAAGTCCTGGCCTCCCAGGAAGGGCGAGTAGCCAACTTCTTCTTCGAACATGGCGGCGCAGGCAGGCAGGATGCGTTCAAAGTCCGCCATGCTGCCGAAGGTCAGCAAAGGATTGGCTTCGATGGCCGGGCCACCGGAAATGGTCAAAAGGGGCTGTCTGGAGCGGACTTCGTGCGCGAAGTGGCCCAACTGCTCAAAGCGTGAGTAGAGCGCCAGCACTGTTTCCGCAGGCCCAAAGATGGAGGCATACCGCCTGCCGGATTGGTGTGCTGCCGTAGCCACGTATCCCGTAAGATCCGGATCGAGTTGCACGGGGACCAGATTTGCCCCGGCCCAGCAGGCTCCCAGAAGGGTGTCATCGTCGAACACGCCAAAAACGCTCGCGCCCCCACTGGTGGGGGCTGCCGTTCCTACGCTGTCCAGATGCGCCAGGATAAAGACGTTGGCAACGGGATCCTCACTCGCAAGCGCGCGAAGGGCCAGGGTGTCGGCACTGCCGAGCACCCTGACCCCCAGGCCTGTCTCGTTACGAGACGCTAACCACGGGGCTACCCTTGACAGCATCTTCGCCATCGGCCTCCCCCATCTCTTCAGCGATACGCATGGCCTCTTCGATCAGTGTCTCAACAATTTCGCTTTCAGGCACTGTCTTGATGACTTCGCCCTTCACGAAAATCTGGCCCTTGCCGTTTCCGGAGGCCACACCGAGGTCTGCTTCGCGGGCTTCGCCGGGGCCGTTGACGACACACCCCATCACTGCGACACGGAGGGGAATTTCCATCCCCTCAAGGCCAGCAGTTACCTGCTCAGCCAACGTGTACACGTCCACTTGGGCGCGGCCACACGAGGGGCAGGACACAATCTCAAGCTTGCGCGGACGCAGGTTCAATGACTGCAGGATCTGGTTGCCAACCTTGATTTCCTCCACGGGCGGTGCCGAGAGGGACACACGGATGGTGTCACCGATACCGCGGGACAGCAGTGCCCCGAAAGCAGTCGCGGACTTGATGGTTCCTTGGAAGGCCGGACCAGCTTCGGTCACGCCAAGGTGCAGGGGCCAGTCGCCCTTTTCCGCGAGCATCTCGTAGGCCGCGACCATGATCACGGGGTCGTTGTGCTTGACGGAGATCTTGAAGTCGTGGAAACCGTGCTCTTCGAAGAGCGAGGCTTCCCAGACGGCGGACTCCACCAGGGCTTCGGGGGTTGCCTTGCCGTACTTCTTCATGATGCCCGGCTCCAGGGAACCAGCGTTGACGCCAATGCGGATGGACGTCCCATGGTCCTTTGCGGCTGCGGCGATTTCCTTGACCTGGTCATCGAACTTCCGGATATTACCGGGGTTCACACGGACCGCAGCGCATCCTGCTTCAATGGCTGCGAAAACGTACTTCGGCTGGAAGTGGATATCGGCGATCACGGGAATCTGCGATTTCCGGGCAATGATCGGCAATGCCTCGGCATCATCGGCTGAGGGGCATGCAACGCGGACGATGTCGCAGCCGGAGGCCGTCAGTTCGGCGATCTGCTGAAGCGTGGCGTTGATATCCGTGGTGGGCGTTGTGGTCATGGACTGCACGCTGATGGGTGAATCAGAGCCAACGCCAACGGACCCAACCTTGATCTGACGCGTCTTACGGCGAGGGGCAAGGACGGGGGGTGGGGCTGCTGGCATTCCCAGGCTGACCGAGGTCACGTGGACTCCTTGGGTTTGGGGTGGATCGTTGTGGTGGAGGACGCCGGAGCTAGGACGCGTGGGCAGCCAGGACACCGATGATGGGATCCCATTCGGTGGTGCGGATGCCGGCAATGACTCCGGCTTCAGCGAACGGATCCTGCTTCAGGAGGTCGTTGAGTTCGGCTTCATTTGCCGCCTTGAAAATGAGCAGTGCGCCGGCACCGTCACCATAGGGGCCGCTCGCAAGCAGCGTGCCGTCCTCTGCGAGGTCGCCCAGCCAGGCACGGTGCGCGGGGCGGGCTTCGTCGCGGAGGGAGCCGGATTCGGCGACGTATACATACTCAACAGCGAAAACAGTCATGAAGCTAGCCTATCCCGCCGCGTCGCATGATCCGCCATCGATTCCGCCCTCGGAGGGCCCTGCCGTCCAGCGCATGGAGACATCAGCCAAAGATATTCACTGGCTTGACGATGTCTGCGTAGATCAGCAGCGCACCCATGGCCATCAGCAGCGCTGCCACCACATACGTGGCGGGAAGAAGCTTCGCGATATCAAAAGCACCGGGATCCGGCTTTCCCCTTAGCCTGGCCACTTGGCGCCGCGCACCCTCATACAGCGCACCCGCCACATGACCACCGTCGAGGGGCAGCAAGGGCACGAGGTTAAAGACGGCCAGCGCGAAGTTGAGCCCTGCAAGCAGCCCTACCAAGGTTCCAATACGTGATTGGAGGGGTACTTCTTCCATGGCGGCCACTTCGCCAGCCACCCGACCGACGCCAACCACACTGATGGGGCCGTTCGGATCACGGGGTTCCTCGCTGAAAGCGGCCTTCGCCACACCAACCACTCGGGCCGGCAGGTTAAGGATCACTCCGGAAATCTGCTTGATGTTCTCTCCCGCCATGGGAAGAACCGAGGACGCCGGCTGGGGAACCAACGCGCTTTGTGCGCCGATTCCCAGGAAGCCCACCTCCTGGTACTTCAGTACGCCGTTGGCGTCCTGCTCCTGCCGGCCATCGGCGCCCACAACCGGACGTGAAGACAAGACGGGGGTAACGGTCGTGGAAACTTCCGAGCCGTTGCGCTCTACGGTGATGGGCACCTCCCTGCCAGCGGAGGCCCGGATCCAGCTGGTGAGTTCATCCCAGCTGGTGACGGTTTTGCCGTCGAAAGTCTTCACGGTGTCGTTCGGCTGCAGGCCGGCAGCTGCCGCAGGTGTTGGCTTGCAGTCCGCCGAATCCGGGTCCACCGTTTTCCCCGCAGCAACCTGGCACTTTGAAACATCCGCGATGGTGGTGGTGGCGGTCGCGACGCCAAATCCCATGAGAAGGACGGCCAGGAGGACCAAACCGATCAACATGTTCATGGCCGGTCCACCGAGCATGATGATGATCTTCTTCCAGACCGGCAGCTTGTAAAAGACCCTGTGTTCGTCCCCGGGGCCCACTTCTTCATGTGCGACCGAGCGGGCTTCGCTGGCAAGAGTCTGGAACATGCCCGTGCTGGATGGACGTACACCGCCATCTTGTTTGTTGGGCGGGTACATGCCAATCATGGCCACGTAGCCGCCTAACGGAAGAGCTTTGAAGCCGTATTCCGTTTCGCCCTTCTTCTTGGACCACAGGGTAGGCCCGAAGCCGATCATGTACTTGGTCACGCGCACTTTGAAGAGCTTCGCGGGGACCAGGTGGCCAACCTCGTGCAAAGCAATGGACACTGCGACGCCAAGGGCGACGAAGACGACTCCGAGGATGAAGAGAAGGACGGGACTCATGCCGATGGGACTGCTTCCATAGGGGTTTCTGTGCTAATACGCGTTTCGCTGTTACACGGCGCTGTTGGCTAAACGATCATGCGTGCGGGTGCGTGCCCACTTCTCAGCATCCAGCACGGACTCCACCGTAAGCTCCGAGGAACCTGAATGTTCGCTGAGGACGGACTCCACCGTGTCCACGATGTCCGTGAAGCGGATACGACCGGCGTGGAAGGCCTCCACGGCTTCCTCATTGGCCGCGTTGAAGACGGCAGGGTAGGTGCTGCCCTGCTTCGCGGCCTCCTTGGCGAGCTCCACCGCTGGAAACGCAACCGAGTCCAATGGTTCGAACGTCCAACTTGTGGCCTGCGTCCAGTCACATGCCTGGGCGGCACGCGGAACCCGTCCGGGCCAACCCAGCCCCAGCGCTATGGGAAGCCGCATGTCAGGCGGCGACGCCTGGGCGATGATGGACCCATCCACAAACTGGACCATGGAATGGACTACCGACTGCGGATGGACCACGACGTCGATCCTGTCCAGGGGCACATCGAACAGCAGATGTGCCTCGATCACTTCAAGGCCCTTATTGACCAGGCTCGCGGAGTTGGTGGTGACCATGAGGCCCATGTCCCACGTTGGGTGCGCCAAAGCCTCAGCGGGTGTGACGTTGTGAAGCTGCTCGCGGGTTCGGCCTCGGAAAGGACCGCCGGAGGCGGTGAGAATCAACTTCTCCACTTCCTGTTCGGTGCCGGAACGCAGGCATTGGGCGATGGCTGAATGTTCGGAGTCAACAGGCACAATCTGGCCAGGGCTGGCAGCTGCTTTCACCAAGGCACCACCGACGATCAGCGACTCCTTGTTGGCGAGCGCCAGGGTGGCACCTGATGCGAGCGCGGCCAGGGTTGGCGCCAGGCCGATGGAGCCAGTGATGCCGTTGAGAACCACGTCACCGTCCACTTCCGCGATGCGTGTGGACGCGTCCGGCCCAACGAAAATTTCAGGGGCAAAGCTGCCCAATCCGCTCCGCGCGGCCGCGGCGTCAATCAGATCTTGAAGTGTTGCCGGATCGCCTTGGGCAATGCCTACCGCCTTCGCGCGCGTGTGGACAACCTGATGGGCAAGCAGTTCCAGGTTCCCGCCGCCAGCGCTCAGGGCCACCACTTCGAAAAGGTGCGGGGCGCCGTCGACGACGTCAATCGCCTGTGTGCCGATGGAACCGGTGGACCCGAGGATGACGATCTTGCGCGGCTGCATTGTTTAAGTATCCCAGCAGCTGCAGAAGGCTGCGAACGCAGCATGCGGCTAAGTGGAAAACCCTGCTTGACCACTTCCTCCCCGCGCGTAACGTGGAATTTGTGGAGTGGCTGGCCTGGTTTGACGCGCAGGACTGGTTTGACGCGCAAGACTACGAATTTGCGCGGCAAGTATTGCAACGCGGCACCGCTGTGCTTTATCTGGTTGCCTTTCTCTCCACCATGAACCAGTTTCCCGCCCTCCTTGGCGAGCACGGCCTGCTTCCCGTCCCCTCGTTCCTTGAGATGGCCCGCCGCTTGGCACGGCCCACCCTCTTCCAGTGGCGATACTCGGATGCCCTGCTGCGCGCAGTTTGTTGGGTAGGAATCGCTGTGTCCGCGATGCTGGTAGTCGGCCTACCGCAGCTGGGACCACCGTGGCTTCCGATGCTGGCGTTCCTGGCTCTCTGGTTCCTCTACATGTCGATCGTGAATGTGGGCCAGACGTTCTATGGCTTTGGCTGGGAGATCCTGCTCCTGGAGGCTGGCTTCACGGTAGCCTTCCTTGGATCGGACCAGGTTCCACCGCCCACCACCATCCTGATCCTGATTGTTTGGCTGGTGTTCCGGCTTGAGTTCGGCGCGGGAATGATCAAAATCAGGGGCGGCCGTGAGTGGCGGGACCTTACCGCCATGTTCTACCACCACGAGACGCAGCCGATGCCCGGACCGCTAAGCAGGCAGGCCCACCTCCTCCCCCGCCCGTTACACAAGGTGGAAGTGGTGGGAAACCACTTTGCCCAGTTGGTGGTTCCGTTCTTCCTGTTCGCGCCGCAGCCGCTGGCCAGTATCGCGGCAGGAATAATCATCGTGACGCAGCTTTGGTTGGTGGGCAGCGGCAATTTTGCGTGGCTGAATTGGATGGCAATCGTTCTCGCCTTCGCTGCCGTGAGTGATCCAGTGGCTCATGCGGTTCTTCCCGCTATCCCGCTTGAGTGGCACCCGGGAGCCCAAACGCCGGTGTGGTGGCTCGGCGTCGTACTTGCCGTGACGGTACTGCTGGTGGTCCTCAGCTACCGGCCGCTCCTGAACCTCTTCTCGCGCCAGCAGCTCATGAACGCGAGCTTCAACCGGTGGCGCCTGGTGAATGCCTATGGCGCGTTCGGCACGGTAACGAAGCAGCGGATCGAGATCGTCGTCGAAGGCACTATGACGGAAGAGCCGGACGCTCCCGACGAACACTGGCTGGAGTACGGATTCAAAGGCAAACCCGGGGATGTCCGTCGCCTCCCGCGGCAGTGGGCGCCGTACCACCTCAGGCTTGATTGGCTCATGTGGTTCCTGCCCCTGCGGACAGTCCATGAGGGTTGGTTCTACGCCTTCCTGGAGAGGCTGTTGGAGGCGGACAAGCCCACGCTTGGGCTGCTTCGCCATGACCCGTTCGACGGCGAACGCCCGCGTTGGGTGCGTGCGCGCAGCTATCTTTACCGTTTCGCCAGCCGTGCGGAGTTCCGCGAGACTGGTGAGCGTTGGGTGCGGGTGCTGCTGTATGACGCCATTCCGCCGGTCTCACTTACACCTCGACGGCGGCGGCTCCTCTAGCACTGCCTGACTTGGCCGCGGACGCGGGCTTGGCCGCGGACGAGGGCTTGGCCGCGGACGAGGGCTTGGCAGTGGACGCGGGCTTGGCAGTGGACGGGGGCCGTGGTGGCGCCGTGGACTCACGGACTACAAGATGCGTTGCCAGTTCCACCCTGCGGGAGTCGATGTCCTCGCCACGGACCTGGCGCAGGATGAACCGCAGGGCCGAGCGACCCATCTCCTGCAGTGGCTGCGAAACAGACGTCAGCGGCGGAACGGATTCCTCCGCCTGGTGCGTGCCGTCGAAACCGACGAGGCTCATGTCCTCCGGAATGCGGATGTTCTGCCGTCGGGCTTCTGCGAGAACTCCCAGCGCGATGCTGTCGCTTCCAGCGAATATTGCCGTGGGCGGATCCTCAAGGGCCAGCAGCGCCTTCATGGCCTTCACACCATTCTCGGGCCGGAAGGCGCCCGAGGACACATAGTCCTCGTCCACTGCGATGCCCTCCGCCATGAGTGCGGCCATATAGCCGTGCAAGCGTGCTTGGCTGCACTCGGCGGTGGCAGGGCCGCCGATGTAGGCAATCTTGCGGTGTCCCAACTCGAGCAGGTGGGTCGCAGCGGCCTTGCCCCCGGCCCAGTTGCTGGCCCCGACGCTGAAGACGTCTGCCGGTGGCGGATTAAGGGGGTCCACCACCACGATGGGGATCCGGCGGCGTTGGAAGGCTTCCAACTGTGCGGACCCAAAGGCGGAAGTGACCACGATCATTCCGCTGCGGCCTTCGTCGGTGATGCGTTGGGCCCGCTCTTCGGGGCCCAACGGTGACGCTGTTTGCCTGCTGGTCACAGAGAGGATGACTTCCATGTCCGAGACCGCCGCGTGCTCCATGACACCGTTGAGGACCTCCACGGAGTAGGCCGAGTTCAGGGAGTCGAAGACCACCTCAACCGCCTGCTGGGGTGGCGGACTTTTGCGCTGGAGGGGCGACTTGTATCCGGTCCGCTGCAGGGCAGCCAGTACCCGTGCACGCGTTTCCTCCGCCACGTCCTCCCTGCCGTTCACCACCTTGGAAACCGTAGGTGCCGAAACACCCACCTCTTTGGCCACCGCAGCCAGAGTGAGCTTGAGCGGACGTTGCTCGCGTTCCATGAATCCCCCTGCTTTCGAAAATATTTCGTTCCAATGCGAGTATGCGTGATGCCGGTTGAAAGCTCAAGAAGGCTGTAAGTCCGGCGCTGCCAAAGCCGGAAGAAGTCTTGACGTGTGATGAATTGCACTTTAGTTTAGACCGTGACCTAAACAGCATCTCCGAAATATTTCGATATTTTTCGGGAAATGGTCACTCCTTTGGGAGATGGGCACCGCAACGTGCCCAACGAGGCGACTACACATGGAGAAGCAATGAAGCAGTTCCAATCATCACGGCGTTCTTTTCTGGCTCTCGCGGCAGTTACGCCATTCGCAGTCATGGCAACCAGTGCATGCGGTACGTCCGGACCGGGCAGCGCGAGCGGAGGAGGCGCCAGCATGTGGTTCCTCTCCGGTGAGCCGAACCAGACCACCATCCAGAAGGCCGTCGATGCATTCGGTTCCTCGAATCCGGACAACAAGATCGCTGTGACGTACTTCCAGAACGATGCGTACAAGACGAAGATCAAGACCGCGATCGGCGCCGGCCAGGCACCCACCATTGTCTACGGCTGGGGTGGCGGTACGTTGAAGACCTACGCCGAGGCCAACCAGGTGGAGGACCTGACCAGCTGGTTCGAGGCCAACCCGGACCTGAAAAACAAGTTCTTCCCCGCTTCCTTCGGTGCAGCCACCGTCAACGGCAAGATCTACGCCCTCCCCAACCAGTACGTGGCCCCCGTTGTCCTGTTCTACAACAAAGAGCTCTTTGAGAAGGCAGGGGTGCAGCCGCCCAAGACCTGGGACGACGTCATGTCGCTGGTAAAGACCTTCAACGACATGGGCGTAGCGCCGTTCTCCTTGGGCGGTCAATCCCGCTGGACCTCGATGATGTGGCTCGAATACCTCCTGGACCGCATCGGAGGCGCCGAGGTGTTCAAGGCGATCTTCGAAGGCAAGCCCAATGCCTGGATGGATCCGGCTGTGATTGAAACGGGCACCAAGATCCAGGAACTGGTGTCGGCCGATGGCTTCATCAAGGGCTTCTCCTCCATCACGGCAGATTCGAAAGCGGATCAGGCGCTGTTGTTCACGGGGAAAGCAGCAATGTTGCTTCAAGGTTCCTGGACGTACGGACCCATGAAGAAGGAAGGCCAGAACTTCGTCCAGAACGGAAAACTGGGCTTCGTCACCTTCCCGACGGTCCCGGGAGGCAAGGGAGATCCGAAGAATGGCGTAGGCAACCCCGCCCAGTACATGTCCATTTCGGCCAAGGCCACGGACAAGGAAAAGGAAACGGCTAAGAAGTTCTTCAAGGACGGCATCATGACCGAAACGGTCATCGACGCCTACATCAACTCCGGTTCGGTCCCGATCGTCAACGGAATTGAAGACAAGCTCGCAACGTCCCCGGACAAGGACTTCCTGAACTTCGTCTACGACCTTGCCAAGAACGCCCCGAACTTCCAGCAGTCATGGGATCAAGCCCTGAGCCCCACCGCCGCCGAGGCCCTGCTCAACAACATCGACCAACTCTTCCTCAAGTCGATCACGCCACAGCAGTTCGCCCAGAACATGAACGCCACCCTGGGCAAATGAGCTCAACAACCGCTCATAGGGCTGCTACGGGATCGCGGAAAATCGAGCAAGCCGGGCAGCAAAAATCTGCACTTGCGTTGCTGACGCTGCCTGCTGTGATCTTTTTCGTGGTTTTCGCGCTTGCGCCGCTGGTAGGTGTACTGGTCCTGAGCTTCGCCAACTGGGACGGCATCGGCGCCATCGGGGCAGCTGGACTGGAGAACTGGTCCTCGGTACTCACCGACCCCGGACTGTACAACGCCCTGGGCCTGACCTTCCTGATCATGATTGTCTCCTGGCTGGTTCAGACCCCCATCAGCCTTCTCCTGGGAGTCTTCACTGCCGGCACGCAGCGCTACAGGGCTGCATTGGCCGTGTTGTACTTCTTGCCGCTTCTTCTCTCCTCGGCTGCAGTTGCCATCGCTTATAAAGCACTGCTGGACCCTAACTTTGGACTGGCCATGGGACTGGGCTTGCCCTTCCTGGCCCAGGACTGGCTGGGCGTCCCTCAGTTGGCATTGGGCCTGGTCATCTTTGTGATCGCTTGGCAGTTCGTGCCGTTCCACACACTCATCTACCAAGGTGGTGTCCGGCAGATCCCCAAATCCCTGTACGAGGCAGCACAGATCGATGGTGCGGGAATCCTTAAGCAGTTCTTCCACATCACGCTTCCGCAGTTGAAATACACCATCATCACCTCGTCCACCCTGATGGTTGTCGGATCGCTGACGTACTTCGACCTCATCTTCGTCCTCACCGGCGGCGGACCGGGCAACTCCACCCGCATCCTGGCGCTCGACATGTACTTGCGCGGCTTCCGGGCCAACCTGATGGGCCCTGCAAGTGTCATTGCCGTCATCCTCGTCGTCGTAGGCCTTGTCCTTGCCTTGTTCCTCCAGCGCCTTGGAGGCAAGGACAAGCAGGGCAGCCAATTGGAAGGTTTGTAAGGTGAGTACTGTCCTTCAAAGCGATTCGAAAACCGCTCCAGCCACTCCCCCGGCCCACTCCACCAAAGCCAAGCAAAGCCTCGGTTCACGGGTCCGGCGGCTGAACATACCCGGAGGCCTTGGCGGTTGGATGTGGCTGGCCATCATCATTGTGCCGATCTACTACATCGTCATCACCAGCCTGAAGACGTCTGAGGGGTACTTCGGGCAGAACCCGTTGGCTCTTCCGGCGACTCCCACCTTGGAGAACTACCAACTGGTTCTCGAGGCCAATTTCAGCACGTACTTCATGAACAGTGTCATCGTCACGCTCGGCTCCGTGATCCCCACGGTGCTGATCTCCTTCATGGCCGCCTTCGCGATCGTTCGTGGACGCGGCCGGTACCTGAAGTTTGTCAACGGTATGTTCCTGATGGGCTTGGCGATTCCGCTCCAGGCAACCATCATTCCGATCTACCTGATGATCATCCGGCTGAATCTGTATGACAGCCTGCTTGCCATCATGCTTCCATCCGTGGCGTTTGCCATTCCATTGACGGTGCTGATCCTGTCCAATTTCATCCGCGATGTGCCGAACGAATTGTTCGAGTCGATGCGGCTGGATGGCTGCAGTGACTGGCAAACGATGTGGCGGTTGGCGCTGCCTTTGACCCGCCCGGCGATAGTGACCGTGGCAATTTACAACGGCCTGCATGTCTGGAACGGATTCCTGCTGCCGCTGGTACTTACCCAAAGCCCCGGACTCCGTGTTCTCCCCTTGGGACTGTGGACTTTCCAAGGCGAGTTCAGCGTCAATATTCCTGCCGTGCTTGCCTCCGTCGTCCTGAGCACCCTGCCAATCCTGGTGATTTACGTCCTTGGACGCCGTCAGCTGGTTAGTGGCCTTACCGCAGGCTTCAGCAAGTAGCAGCTGCCAACCCAGGACAAGAAAGGACTTGTTGTGACTGAACCAAAACCCTTGCGTGTAGGCATGGTGGGCTACGCCTTCATGGGTGCCGCCCACTCCCACGCGTGGCGGACCGCTCCGCGGTTCTTCGATCTTCCGCTCGCCCCGGAACTGGCTGCCGTGGCCGGCCGCAACGAAGAAGGCGTCCGTGCTGCGGCCCGTAAGTACGGTTGGGATTCCGTGGAAACGGACTGGCGCCGCCTGATTGAGCGCGATGACATTGACCTCATCGATATCTGCACGCCCGGAAACACGCACGCCGAGATCGCCATCGCCGCCCTCGAAGCGGGCAAGCACGTCCTCTGCGAAAAGCCACTGGCCAACTCAGTGGAAGAGGCGGAGAAAATGACAGCGGTTGCCCGGGCGGCAGCCGGGCGCGGCGTGCTGTCCATGTGCGGCTTCAGCTACCGCCGCACTCCCGCTTTGGCCCTGGCAAAGCGGATGGTGGAGGAAGGGCGCCTGGGCGACATCCGTCACGTCAGGGCGCAATACCTGCAGGACTGGCTCAGTGACGCGGATGCGCCGCTCACGTGGCGCCTGGATAAGTCCAAGTCCGGTTCCGGTTCACTGGGCGATATCGGCGCCCACAGTATCGACGCCGCGCAGTGGATCACGGGCTCCACCATCACCGGAGTCTCGGCATTGATGGAAACGTTCGTGAAAGAACGGCCTGTGGGTGGAGATTACGTGGGCCTCGGCGGCCGCGGCGGTTCGGACGCTCCCAAGGGTCCGGTCACCGTGGACGACGCCGCGCTGTTCACCGCGCGATTTGGCGCAAGGCACGACGGCGGTGCTGCCGCCGGACCAATCGGCATTTTCGAAGCCACTCGTTTTGCCTTGGGCCGCAAGAATGCCATGCGGCTGGAGCTGAACGGGACCAAGGGCTCACTCGCTTTTGACTTCGAGGACATGAACTCGCTTCACGTCTACGATTCAGCCCTGGAACCAGACGCAGGATTCCGCAAGATCATTGTCACCGAACCGTCCCATCCGTACACAGGCAATTGGTGGCCCACAGGGCACGGCCTTGGTTACGAACATGGATTCACCCACCAGGTTGTGGACCTGGTGAATGCCATCGGCGCTGGGGAGCAGCCCTCGCCGTCGTTCGCTGATGCCTTGCAGGTTCAGAGGGTGCTGGCCGCCGTTGAGGCTAGCGCGGGCAACGCGAGCCGCTGGCAGAACGTCTGAGAGGACCCATCATGACCCGACCCATCACCCTTTTTACCGGCCAGTGGGCCGACCTGCCGTTTGAGGAAGTAGCGCGCCTTGCTGGCGAGTGGGGCTTCGACGGCCTGGAGATTGCCTGCTGGGGCGATCACCTGGACCCGCAGCTCATCGTCGAAGACGACTCATATCTTCAAGGCAGGCTGGACATCCTGGAGAAGCACCACCTCTCGGTCCACGCGATCGCCAACCACCTCACCGGGCAAGCAGTGTGCGATGACCCCATCGATGAGCGCCACCGGGACATCCTGGCGCCCGATGTGTGGGGCGACGGCGATCCCGAGGGCGTCCGTCAGCGGGCCGCCGACGCCATGAAGACCACAGCCCGTGCCGCGGCAAGGCTGGGGGTCAAGACCGTTACGGGTTTCACGGGCTCGTCCATCTGGAAATGCGTCGCTATGTTCCCGCCGGCTTCCGAAGCCATGATCGAGCGCGGCTACCAGGACTTCGCAGACCGTTGGAATCCCATTCTGGATGTCTTTGACGAGGTGGGTGTCCGTTTTGCATTGGAAGTCCATCCTTCCGAGATCGCCTACGACTACTGGACTGCCAAACGCACACTGGAAGCAATCGGGCACAGGGAGAGCTTTGGATTGAACTTTGACCCCTCCCACTTCATCTGGCAGGACCTTGACCCTGTGATGTTCCTCCAGGACTTCGCGGACAAGATCTTCCACGTGCATGTGAAGGAATCCGTACGTCACCTCGACGGACGCAACGGCCGCCTTGGATCCCACCTGCCGTGGGCGGATCCCCGCCGCGGCTGGGACTTCGTCACTGCAGGCCATGGCGACGTGAACTGGGAACCCATTTTCCGGATGCTCAATTCGATCGGGTATGAGGGACCCACCAGCATCGAATGGGAGGACGCCGGAATGGACCGGCTGATCGGCGCTCCACAAGCGCTGGCCATGGTCAGGGATCTTGCCACCATCCGCCCGCCCGCTTCCGCCTTTGACGCGGCTTTCGCCTCCCGCTGAACCGACTTTCGAACACCAACAGACTCACCCGGACGCTTACGTATTACGAAGGAAGACATGACAAGCAAGAACAAGACCGCACTGGTGGTTCGAGGTGGTTGGGACGGACACCAGCCGGTGGAAGCCACGGAACTCTTCATCCCCTATCTCAAGGACAACGGCTACGAGGTCCGGGTGGAGGAATCCCCCAAAATCTACGCTGACGCGGAGTACATGGCCGGAGTGGACCTGATCGTGCAGTGCATGACGATGTCCACCATCGAGAAGGACGAATTCGAGGGGCTCCGCACCGCCGTCGAAAATGGCACCGGACTTGCCGGTTGGCATGGCGGCATCGCCGATTCCTACCGCAACACCTCGGACTACCTTCACTTGATCGGGGGCCAGTTCGCCTGCCACCCCGGCAAGCACCAGGACGAACGGACCGGTGAACAGTCAGACAACTATGTGCCTTACACCGTGAACATGCTTCCGGCTGCAGCAGAGCATCCCATTACCCAGGGAATCGGCGATTTCGACCTCGTCACCGAGCAGTATTGGGTCCTGGCCGATGACTACATCGACGTCCTGGCCACCACCACCCAGAAGGTACGCGAATGGGACCCGTGGAACCGTGAGGTCACCTCGCCTGCTATATGGACCAGGCAGTGGGGCAAGGGAAGAATCTTCGTCTCCACTCCCGGCCACCGCGTGGAAATCCTCCAGGACTCCAACGTCCGCACCATCATCGAAAGGGGCATGCTGTGGGCATCCCGGTAGAACCAGCCAAACCGCTGAATGTAGGAATCATTGGCTGCGGCGCCATCATCGCCCAGTACCTTGCGAACTTCCGCCGACTGGACGCCATCAACCTGGTAGCCGTCGCGGACCTTGATCCCGCCCGTGCCGAAGCAGTTGCTGAATCCTACGACGGCGTCCGTGCGTTGTCCGTGGATGGGTTGCTGGCGGCGGACGACGTCGAACTTGTTCTCAACCTGACCATCCCGGCCGCGCATGCGGACATCGCGCTCAAGGCAATCGCGGCGGGCAAGGCCGTTTATGGCGAGAAGCCGTTGGCGGCAACCACGGCCGAGGCCCGGCAAGTACTCGAGGCAGCCAACGCGGCCGGAGTGATGGTCGGCTGTGCCCCGGATACTGTCCTCGGCACCGGTATCCAAACCGCCCGGAAAGCGATCGACGACGGCCTGATTGGCGCTCCTGTTTCGGCGACCGCAACCATGGCTACGCCCGGGCACGAGCGCTGGCATCCGAACCCCGACTTCTACTACCAGCCCGGCGGGGGTCCGCTGCTGGACATGGGCCCTTACTACGTGTCCGCTCTGGTCACGTTGCTCGGCCCCGTAGTGTCGGTGGTGGGCGCAGCCAGCCATACGCGCAGCGAACGAACCATCGGTTCCGGTCCCCGCAAGGGGCAAAAAGTGACGGTGGAAATCGATTCCCACGTCACAGGTGTGTTGGTGCACGCATCCGGCGCCTTGTCCACGCTGTTCATGAGCTTCGACGCCGTCAAGACCAAGAGCCCCAACATCGAAGTCCATGGGGAGAAGGGGTCGCTTGTTGTTCCGGATCCCAACCACTTCGACGGCGACGTGCAGTTGTTCGAGCTGGGAGCCGAGGAGTGGAAAACGCTGCCTGTATCCGCCGGTTACGTTGATGCCGGCCGCGGCTTCGGCATCGCTGACTTGTCGGCCACTCCGGCCGGACAAGAGCCCCGCGCGGGAGGCCAACTGGCTTTCCACGCCCTTGAGGTCATGGAGTCTGTGCTGGAATCCGCCAAGAACGGGAGCGCTGTAGTCATCAAGAGCACCGTCAAGCGCCCAGGGATGGTGGAGCTAACGGAACTCTCGACGCCGGTACGCGCCGCACCGGTACGCGCCTAGGGCTCCAGCCGCCCGTCGAATTGGCAGTTAATACCAATGTTCCCGAAGAACATTGGTTGTGGAGTCTCATGACTTAATGGACACTTCTGTCTCAGGACATCGTGGACAGTGTGTCTCGGGACATCGTGGGCACTTGTGCGGGTTTTGCTCGTTCCATGAGCGAACTCAAACCCGATATGAAGGTCCGGTATCTTGTCGCCTCGTGGCCTGAGGAGAGTCCTCGAGGTGCCGTGGCAGCCTTCTGCCGCGAGCACAACGTCTCACGGTCTTGGTTCTATAAGGTCAGGGCCGCTGCGGTGTCGGGTGGGCCGGCACAAGCGATGGCTATGCGTTCGACCAAGCCACGTACCAGCCCTAACGCTACTCCCGCAGGGGTCACCGCGTTGGCTTTGCATGTGAGGGAAGCGTTGGAGGCCCAAGGCCATGACCATGGGCCTTTGAGCGTTCAGGCAAGGATGCGCCGGGACGGTGTGGAACCGCCGTCCCGGGCAACGCTTGCCCGGCTCTTTACCAAGGCCGGCATGGTGGTTCCGGAGCCGCGGAAGAAGCCTCGAAGCGCTTACCGCCGGTTCGTATATCCCGCACCGAACTGTTGCTGGCAGATCGACGCCACGGAATGGCAGCTGGAAAACGGGCGGAAGGTTGTGATTTTCCAGCTCATTGATGATCATTCACGCTTGGCCTTGGCGTCACTGGTTGCGGCCGGAGAAACGAGCGAAGCGGCCCTGCGGGTGGTCAAACATGCCATCAGTAAACACGGGGTTCCCCGGAAGTTTCTCTCCGACAACGGCATGGCCCTGAACCCCACACGCAGGGGACGAAGCGGGGCATTGGTGGACTACCTGAGATCTCTCGGAGTCGAACCGATCACGGGCAAGCCCTACAAGCCCACCACCCAGGGCAAGAACGAACGATTCCACCGCACACTGCACCGGTTTCTGCACAAGCAAAAACCGGCTTCAACGATCAAGGATCTTCAAGCCCAGGTCGACACCTTCGACCACTACTACAACACCGAGCGTGAACATCAGGCACTGCCGGCCCGAATGACTCCCCAACAGGCTTGGGAAGCCACCGAGAAAGTGCCCGCCCCCTCGGTCCCCGTGATCTCTGAGATCAAAACCCAGATCCGGCGAACCGTACGAAGAACCGTCAGCCGCCTGGGCGTCGTCACGGTCGTGGGCACGCACTTCCAAGTAGGCAGAGACCGCGCCGGAGAAACAATCCACATCCTCTACGACGCACAACGCATCATGTTCTTCGACGGGCACGGAACCGAAATCATTTCCCATCCGCGCCCGCCAAGAGGAACCAAATACATAGGCAACAACAAACCCCGCGGCTTCATGGCGAACCAAGTGTCCACGACGTCATGAGACATACAGTGTCCACGAAGTCCTGAGACTCGAAGTGTCCTCAATGTCCTGAGACATGACACCGAAGAACATTGGTATTAACTGTCATCTCGCGTGCCGGGCCCGGCGCAGAGTTGCCTCGGCATGCTTGAGGATGGGGCCGTCGATCATCTTGCCCTTGAACTGGAAGACACCTGTCCCGGCTGCAGACGCTGCGTCGAGAAGCTCCGCGGCCTCAGTCACGGCTTCAGGCGATGGCGCGTAGGCCTCGCGTACTGTTGTCACCTGGCTCGGGTGGATGCAGGCCTTGGCACCGAAACCGCTGGCCACGGCGTCCAAGGACTCCGCCGCCAGGCCCTGGAGATCGGGGATGTTCACATAGACGGAGTCGATGGCTTCCTTGCCCGCGGCCTTGGCGGCAAGCAGCACAGCGGACCGCGAGTGCAGGGCCACAGCGCGGTAGCCGCCGTCGTCGTTCCTGCTGGAGAGACCGCCCAAGGAGGCCAACAGGTCCTCCGCGCCCCACATCAAGGCAACGACGTTGGGTTCCGCTGCGATGGCTGAAGCATTGACGACGCCGGCGGCTGTTTCGCAGAGCGCAATCACGCGGTAGCCCTCAAGCGCCCTGAGCTGCTCGGCACTCTCCGCTTTGGCGAGCATGACAGTGCGGTAGGGAGAGTGCGCCAGGCTGTGGAGATCCTTCTCGAATTCGGCCGAGCCCACAGGATTAACGCGGATAATCGTCCGGCTGGGGTCAAGCTCAGCGGCGTCCCCATCGGATCCGAGCTGCCCGAGGATCGCGCCCCGGGCACGCTGTTTGTCCCCCGGAGCAACGGCATCCTCGAGGTCAAGGATCACGGCGTCCGAGCGCTCCGCTGCCTTGCCGAAACGTTCCGGCCGGTCAGCTGGGCAAAACAGGAGTGCCGGCCCCATAGTGAACGGCGCAACCGCTCCGTGGAGGGGCGAGTCGGGAGAAGGCATAACGGTTCCTTGCTGCTGGAATACTGACAATGCGGGAAACGGCCTAGGACTGCGCGGTGTGCGCTTCCTCGGTCCACATCAGGCAGGTACGGGTGGCAAGTGCCACCACCACTCCGTCCTGGTTCCTGCCGGTATGTTGCATGGTCACCACGCCCTGGCCGGGACGCGAGGACGACAACCGTTTACCGGTGATCACCGTTTCCGTGTACAGGGTATCCCCGTGATAGAGCGGGTGCGGAAAGGTGACATCCGTCAGCCCCAGCTGGGCGATAATGGTGCCCTGCGTCAGCTGGGTCACCGACTGCCCCACCATCGTGGACAGTGTGAACATAGAGTTCATCAGCCGCTGCCCGAACGGCTGCGCCGAGCTCCAGGCTGCGTCCAGATGCAGCGCCTGGGAGTTCATGGTCAAGGTGGTGAACAGGACATTGTCCGTCTCCGTCACGGTTCGTCCGGGCCTGTGCGCGTAGATCACGCCCTCTTCAAGCTCATCGAAGTACAGTCCGCGCTGCTCAACAACCCGCGTCATACGGTGAGTTCCTGGTCCTCTTCGAAAAGTTCAGCACCGGTGGCTGCCACCACATCGTCCAAGGTGACGTTGGGGGCCAGCTCGCGAAGGACCAGCCGCGGCTCCCCTTCGTCCTTGACGACGTCGATCACGGCAAGGTCGGTGATGATCCGGTCCACGCAGCCCTTGCCCGTCAGGGGCAGGGTGCAGTCCTTGACGATCTTGGGCCTGCCGTTGCGGTCCACGTGCTCCATCATGACGATGACCTTCTTGGCACCGAACACAAGGTCCATGGCGCCGCCCATGCCCTTGACCATCTTCCCGGGAATCATCCAGTTGGCAAGATCGCCGTTGGCCGCCACTTCCATGGCCCCCAGGACCGCCACATCCACGTGGCCGCCACGGATCATGCCAAAGGACGAGGCCGAATCGAAGAATGCGGCCCCTGGTTTGGTAGTGACAGTTTCCTTGCCTGCGTTGATGAGGTCCGGGTCAACCTGGTCCTCGGCAGGGTACGGGCCTACACCCAGAATGCCGTTCTCGGAGTGGAGGATCACTTCCACCCCCGCGGGAATGTAGTTGGGGATCAGCGTGGGCATCCCGATCCCCAGGTTCACGTACTGGCCGTTGGTGAGTTCATGGGCTACCCGTGCGGCAAGTTCGTTGCGGCTCCAGCCTTTGGCCTCGTGATGTTCGACGTCGGCACGGCGATACTCGTGCCGCACGGCTTCGGGGCGGGGCGGGACGTCCTGATACGTGTTGTCGTTCACTGTGATGCTCCTGCCTGCCCGGTTGCTTGGCTGGTGGCCAGAGCCACCGTCCGTTTCTCAATCCGTTTCTCCGTGGAGGGGGCCACCACCACCCGCTGGACGAAAATGCCCGGAGTGTGGATGTGCTCGGGGTCGAGCTCGCCGGTTTCCACAAGCTCTTCGACTTCGGCGATGGTCGTCTTGGCGGCCATGGCACAGAGCGGGTTGAAGTTCATGGCTGCTGCATGGAAAACGAGGTTTCCGTGGCGGTCGCCCTTCCACGCATGGACCAAGCCGAAGTCCGGAGTCAGCGACTCTTCCAGCACGTAGTCGGCGTCATTGAAGGTGCGCACCTCCTTAGGCGCGGAGGCAATCGCAACGTTCCCTTCGGCGTCGTACTTTTGCGGCAAGCCGCCCTCGGACACTTGGGTTCCCACGCCTGCCTTGGTGTAAAAGGCGGGAATGCCTGCACCGCCGGCCCGCAGTTTCTCGGCCAGGGTGCCTTGCGGGGTCAGGACAACTTCCAACTCCCCCGCAAGATACTGCCGGGCGAATTCCTTGTTCTCTCCCACGTACGAGCTGATGGTACGGCGGATACGTCCGTCCCTGAGGAGGATGCCTAGGCCCCAGTCGTCCACCCCGCAGTTGTTGCTGACGGTTTCGAGGTCCGTGGTGCCTTGGCTGTGGAGTGCGTCGATGAGTGAGACGGGGATACCGCATAAGCCAAAACCGCCAACGGCGAGCGAGGCGCCGTCCGGGATGTCCTTCACCGCTTCCGCGGCGCTGGCAACAACCTTGTCAATCATCCTTGATCCTTCCCGTACGGTTACAGACCCAGCTCGCGGGCGATGAGCATCAACTGGACCTCGGTGGTGCCCTCCCCGACTTCAAGGATCTTGGAATCGCGGTAATGGCGCGCCACCGTGAACTCGTTGATGAAGCCATAGCCACCGAACACCTGGGTGGCGTCCCGCGCGTTGTCCATGGCTGCCTCGCCTGCGACCATCTTAGCGATGGCGGCTTCAGTCTTGAACGGCTTGCCGGCCAGCATCCTTGCCGCCGCGTCGTAGTAAGCCAAACGAGCCGTGTGGGCCCTGGCCTGCATCCTGGCGATCTTGAATTGGATGGCCTGGTACTTGCCAATGTTCTGCCCAAAGGCGCTGCGTTCCTTGGCGTATTTCACCGAAAGGTCCACGCAGCCCTGCGCCGCGCCGGTACCCAAGGCCGCAATGGCGATGCGGCCCTCATCCAGGATGGACAGGAAGTTGGCATATCCCCGGCCCCGCTGGCCCAGGAGGTTCGCCTCAGGAACGTGGACGTTGTCCAAAGTCAGTGGATGTGTATCCGAGGCGTTCCAGCCCACCTTGTTGTAGGCCTTCTCGGCCCTGAAGCCCGGCGTTTCGGTGGGCACCAGGATAGTTGAGATTTCTTTCTTGGTGCTGCCGTCCGCGTTTTCCGTCTTGCCGGTGACGGCGGTGACCGTGACCAACGTGGTGATGTCCGTGCCGGAGTTCGTAATGAACTCCTTGTTGCCGTTGATGACCCATTCGCCGTTCTCCACGTGGGCGTGGGTCTTGGTGCCGCCGGCATCGGAACCGGCTTCCCGCTCAGTCAAACCGAATCCTGCCAAGGATCGTCCGGATGCCAATTCCGGGAGCCAGCGCTCCTTCTGTTCCTGCGTGCCGAAACGGTACACGGGCATGGCGCCGAGGGACACGCCGGCCTCCAGCGTGATAGCTACGGACTGGTCCACCCGGCCCAGCTGTTCCAAAGCCAGCGCCAAGGCGAAATAATCCCCGCCCATTCCACCAAACTCCTCCGGAAACGGCAGACCGAACAGCCCCATCTCCCCCATTTGCTTGATCACTTCATAGGGGAAGCTGTGTTCTTCGTCGTGCTTGGCGGACACAGGAGCCACCACTTCGTCCGCGAATTCGCGGACGGAATCGCTGAGGTCCTGGTACTCCTCGTTGAGGTCAAAAGTGCTCATGGCTGGACTTCCTTGTTTGTGTTTGCGGGCTTGTTTGTGTCTGCGGCGGTTTCTGCGGATCCTTCAAGAGGATCGGCTACGTGAATAGTGGCGAGCACCTGGTCCGCTTTGACCAGGTCGCCGGGTTTGCTGGTGAGGTGGACGGTTCCGGAAACCGATGCCACCAATTGGTGCTCCATTTTCATGGCCTCGACGGCCAGGAGTGCCTGCCCCTCTTTGACCACGTCTCCGTTGGCCACTGCCACGGACACCACAGTCCCCGGCATCGGCGATCGCACTTCCGGGTCTGCGGCGCCTTCTTCACGCTGGATCCCGGCAAGCATCCGCCGGAGACGTTCGGCACGGTCCAGGACTTGCAGGCGGCAGGCCCAGCCATCGTTGCCAACGTAGATCTCGCGGGCCGCACTGACCCCCTCGGGCGCTGCGCCTACCGCATAGGTGACCGAACCGCCGTCGATCTCCAGGACGATGCCGTCCCCAGTGCGCTCCACGACTGTGACTTTGGCGGCGCGTCCCGCTTCGGGGCCGTGGTCGATGACTGCCGTGAAAATGCCCGAGTCCTCAGTCAACGCAACTGTGGCGGTGCCGCCCCCAGGCAGTCCGAAGCTGGCTGTCCAAGCGGCGCGCCGGCCGATGCGCCACGAGTCCGGCGAACTCCAGGCGCTACCGGCGAGGGTAGAAGCACCCAACGTCGCCTTCTTTTCGAGCCACAGCGTCAATGCGGCAGCAATCAATTCGTTGGCGCCCGCGTGCCTGAACTCCATGGACGGCAGCTTTCGTTCGATCAACCCCGTGTCCAAGTGACCGGCACGGACGTCGGGATCATTGATCAGCAGCCGCAAATACTCCACATTCGTGTCGACGCCAAGCAGGGTGTACCGGCCCAACGCAGCGTCCAGGGTGTCCAGGGCACCGGTTCGGTCTTCGCCCCAGGCAACGACCTTGGCCAGCATGGGATCGTAGTCGCCCGTGATCAGAAGGTTGTCGCGCATGGCCGAGTCGATCCGGACATTGGCGTGGGCGCGCTGCTCTCCGAGCACCTTGGGATCCGCCGTGCCATTCTCGGCAAGCCCCACCACGCGTCCCATGGAGGGCATGAAGTTCCGTTCGGGCACCTCGGCGTAGACCCTCGCCTCCACGGCGTGGCCCTTAAGTACGACGTCGGACTGCGCCACGGTGAGCACCTCACCGGCGGCGATCCTCACCTGCCATTCAACGAGGTCCACCCCGGTGACCATCTCTGTGACGGGATGCTCCACCTGGAGCCTGGTGTTCATTTCCATGAAGAAGAACTCGCCCGGGTTTTCATCGGACACCAGGAATTCCACGGTTCCGGCACCGCTGTATTTGACCGAGCGCGCGGCGTTGCAGGCAGCCTCGCCGATCCGCGCCCGTTCATCGGCGCCGTCCACCAGCGATCCGAAGAGTGCCGAGGGGGCTTCTTCGATGACTTTCTGGTGACGCCGTTGGAGGGAGCATTCGCGCTCGCCAAGGTGGATGACGTTTCCGTGGTTGTCCGCGAGGACTTGGACTTCGATGTGGCGGGGAGCCTTGATGAGCCGTTCCAGGAACAGGGTGTCATCCCCAAAGGCCGAGGCTGCTACGCGACGTGCAGTCTGCAGGGCGGCGGCCATATCTTCGGGCCGCTCCACGATGTGCATCCCCTTGCCGCCACCACCCGCTGAGGGCTTGATGAGCAAAGGAAACCCGATTCCGGGCGCAGCATCGATCAGTTCCTGGTCCGTGAGTCCGGGTAGCGCAATGCCGGGCACGCAGGGGACGTCGTAAGCCATGACGTGATTCTTGGAGCGGATCTTGTCGCCCATAACCTCGATCGCGTCAACAGCAGGACCGATGAACGTGATACCTGCGGCGTCCAGGGCTTTCGCGAACTCCACATTCTCGGAGAGGAAGCCGTAACCGGGGTGGACTGCCTGCGCACCGCTGCGGCGGCAGGCATCGATGATGGCATCGATTTTCAAGTAGCTCTCCGACGGCGCCGTCCCGCCGATAGCTACTGCAGTATCGGCGAGCGCGACGTGCTTGGCGTGCTTGTCTGCGTCCGAGTAGACGGCGACGGAGCGGATGCCCATGTCCTTCAGGGTTCGGATCACGCGGCAAGCGATCTCGCCTCGATTGGCGACGAGAACGGCGTTGAACGGTCGGGACGCCGGGTTGGCGTTAGGTGCTGTTGGCAGGGTCATGCTCACATCCTGAAGAGACCGAAGGAGGTCTCGGGCAGTTGTTGGCGGGACACGACATCCAGGGCCATTCCCAGGACGCGGCGAGTGTCTGCGGGATCGATGATGCCGTCATCCCACAGCCTTGCGGTGGAGTAGTACGGGCTGCCTTGGTCCTCATACTGCTGCTTGATGGGGGCTTTGAAGGCTTCCTCGTCCTCAGCGGACCATTCCTGGCCGGCGGACTCGTACTGATCCCTCTTGACCGTGGCGAGGACGCTGGAGGCCTGGTTTCCGCCCATCACCGAGATCCGCGCCGCCGGCCACATCCACAGGAAACGCGGCGAGTAGGCCCGCCCGCACATGGAGTAGTTTCCGGCGCCGAAGGAACCACCGATAACGACGGTCAGCTTGGGCACCCTGGCTGTTGCGACTGCGGTGACCATCTTGGCGCCGTTCTTGGCGATGCCGCCTTGCTCGTAGTCCTTGCCCACCATGAACCCGGAGAGGTTCTGCAGGAAGATCAGGGGGATCCCGCGCTGATCGCAGAGTTCGATGAAATGGGCGCCCTTGAGTGAGGACTCACTGAACAGGACGCCGTTGTTGGCCACGATACCAACGGGATGGCCGTGCAGGTGCGCGAACCCGGTCACCAGGGTGGTGCCGTAGTTCTTCTTGAACTCATGGAACTCGGAGCCGTCCACGAGCCGTGCGATCACTTCGCGGACATCGTATTGGGCGTTGACGTCCGTGGGAACCACGCCGTAGATCTCTGAAGGATCGACGACGGGCGGCAGGACGACGTCGGACACGTCCCAGGCCGGCTGGGCCGGCTTGGGTAACGTCGCCACGATGTCCCGGACGATCTCCAGCGCATGCTGGTCGTTTTCGGCCAGATGGTCAGTGACTCCGGAAATTCTTGAATGCACCTCACCGCCGCCCAACTCCTCAGCGGTCACAATCTCGCCAATGGCTGCCTTCACCAGGGGCGGCCCACCGAGGAAAATGGTGCCCTGGTTGCGGACGATCACAGTCTCGTCGCTCATGGCCGGCACATATGCCCCGCCGGCCGTGCAGGAGCCCATGACGGAGGCGATCTGCGGGATTTTGGCCGCGGACATTCTGGCCTGGTTATAGAAGATCCGGCCGAAGTGTTCCTTGTCCGGGAAGACCTCGTCCTGCTTGGGCAGGAATGCTCCCCCGGAATCCACCAGGTAGATACACGGAAGCTTGTTTTCCAGGGCGATTTCCTGGGCCCTGAGGTGCTTCTTGACGGTCATGGGGTAATACGTGCCGCCCTTGACCGTGGCGTCATTGGAAATCACCAGCACGTGGCGTCCATGGACCAGGCCGATCCCCGCGATGACCCCGGCGCCCGGCGAATCGTCGTCGTACATTCCGTTGGCGGCCAAAGGCGCAATCTCCAGGAAGGGACTGCCCTCATCCAGGAGGTAGTCGATTCGCTCCCGGGGCAACAACTTTCCACGGGCGACGTGCCGCTCCCTGGATTTCACGGGTCCCCCGAGAGCTGCTGTGGCTAGGCGTTCCTTCAATTCCCCTACGAGCGCCAACTGTGCTTCCTGGTTGGCTTCAAAGGTGCCGCTATCGGTTCCTGCCAAGCTGGCAATTGTCTCCATTGACCGCTGTTCCATTCCCGGCCCCAGGCCATTTCGGTTAGTGCCACGTAACTGAAATTTAGGTTAGTCTTTATTAACTGTGATGTCCAGCACAGTGGGACTGCATCAAGGAGGAGAACGTGACCGGAGGCCCGGAAACAGGCACTGTCCGCAGCCCAGCCGCAGCAACCCAACGCGGCCAAGCCAAGGAGCTCCGCAGGGTGGCATTGCTTTCAGCGGCAGCGGGACTCTTTGCAGAGAATGGCTTCAACCGGGTGTCGCTTGAGGACCTTGGGGCGGCGGCAGGGGTTAGCGGGCCCGCTGTGTACCGGCACTTCCCCGGCAAGCAAGCTGTTCTCGGCGAGCTCCTCCTCAGCGTCAGCCGCGATCTGCTCGACGGCGGCCTCCGGGTGGTCTCGGAAGCGGACAATCCCACGGACGCCCTGAAAGGCTTGATCCGGTTCCAAGTGGACTTTGCCCTGAGCAACCCGGACGTCATCCGCGTCCAGGACCGGGACTTCGGGAGCCTCACCAGTACCGACCAAGCGGAAGTCAGGTCCCTGCAGCGCGCCTACGTGGAAACGTGGGTGGACGTCCTCGGACGCATCCACTCCGGCGCGGATGTCGCCGGCCTCCGTGTCCGGGCACATGCTGCCTTCGGCCTCATCAACTCCACGCCCCACTCCGTTCGCCATCACGGACGGAAGATCGCGGCGAAGTCTGCCAGGCCCATTCTGGAACAGATGGCCTTGGCTGCCCTGACAGCAGCCTGATTGTTTACTCTTTTCGGGAGATTGAGGGGCCGCCTTCCAGGTGCCTCTTAAAATGATGCTCCTATTGCTGTCAATGGTCGTTGAGCCAGCTTTCGTAGCGTTTGTGGAAGTTGTCGTCGCGGGTGAGTCCGCGTTCGAGACGGGATAGTGCGGTAGGCCAGACGCGGAGGTCATCAGCGGCGGCCTGGAGGGTGATGTTCTTGGCTTTCCGCAGGGCCCGGAGCTGCCCGGCGAAGGGTGCTGGGTGGGGGTGCATGATCTGGTCATAGATTTCCCGTGCAACGTAGCGTTTGAGGCAGCGCATGATTTCCTTGGTGGTTTTGCCTTCTTGTCGGCGCCTGGCCACGTAGGTTTTGGTCCGGCTATCACTCATCATCCGTACGAGCACTACGCGATGGATGGCTTTATTGGCTTGCCGGTCTCCGCCACGGCTAAGTCGATGCCGGGTGGTTTTCCCTGAGGCGGCCGGGATGGGGGCAACGCCGACCAGGGCTGCGAACCTTGCCTCCGAGGTGACCCTTTCGGAGTTGTCGCCTACGGTTACCAGCAACTGACTTGCAACGTCAGTGCCAACACCCTGAATGTCCCTGAGCGTAGGGGCGTGCATGGTGAGGATTGCGTCGAGTTCAGTATCGATCAGGGCCACTTCCGTGTTCAGGTGCCGGTAGCGGACAGCCAAGCGCTTGAGAACGATGGCGGTGGCGTTTGGAGGCTCGGCAGGGTCACCGATCGGTCGGCTTTTCTCCAGTGCGCTCATCATTGCAACGCGGCTTAAGCCGCGGTACTTCGCCCGGATGGGCTCAGGAGCAGAGACCAGGATGCTCTTGATCTGAGCCATGACCGCGACCCTTGCCCGCATGGCAGAGTTTCGTTCAGCGCGCAGAACACGTAGTGATTCCACAGCCCCGTCCCTGGCTTTTGGCGTCGCAACCCTGCTGCCGGCAAGTGCAGCTTCCGCAGCCTGATAGGCATCCAACGGATCAGACTTGCCCCGTAGCCGGCGTTCTTGCCGGTTTGGACGCATCACTTCCAGGACCCAGAAGTGCTCCCGACTCAGGACGCGTGCGAGCTCCGCTCCGTAACTGCCTGTGCCCTCCACGCCGATGGACGAGACCGGGCCAAATCCGGTGATGAACTCCACGATCTGCCGGTAGCCGGAACCGACGGCAAGGAACTCCTTGTCCCCTAGATGCCGCCCTGTTTCACTGATGACGGCGACGTGGTGGGTATCGGCATGCGTGTCGATCCCAGCGATGACTTTCGGATGTTGTTTTGCCATGATGAAACTGCCCTGACCTTCTGTTGCGTGCAATGGAACATGAAGGGCACGCCGGCCGGGTGGTCAGACAAGACAGTAATGGGATTCTTTGAGCAGGCTCCTATGAGGTCATGTCCACCTGGCCGCCGCGCTTATTACAGCCTGCGTCACGGCGGACAGATCATTTTGAAGACAAACCACAAGGGCGTCAGTCGGAGGCAGAGTCACACCGCAACACAAGCCAATTCCATCATTACTGTCGGACCCCGATGAAATGATTTTGATCATGGAAGATATGGAGCAGCTGACAGCACTTCGGACGGAACCGTCCCCTGTTGTCGCTGCCCTGACCGCGGCCCGGTCACAGCGCTTTTTGAGCATGCCGGACCTGGTCAAGGCCGGGTTCAAGGATTCGACGGCGTCCATCACCGCGATCGGCCATTTCCAAGGCGGGCTGGGCAACAGAGCCGGGCTGGGCAACGACGCTGCGCTGCTCAACGGCAAGGCCAGTTTCGCCCCGGCTTCAGGGCCCGCGGGCGCCATAGCCACGGGTAGCGGGTCAACAGGCGCCAGAGCCACGGACACCGGACGGGACCTGGCAGCTCTTTTTGAGGACGGCGCGGCTCTTCTGGACCCGTTGCGGTTGTCCGCAGCGGCCGATGCGGCGCGGCTGTTTGGGTTTATTGAGGCCGCTGACTTTGCCGGCAGGATCGAGGAGATCTCCCGGTCGTTGGAGTACTTGCAGGTTGTCGCGGCGCAGGCAGTGGGAAGGACCCGGAAGGAAGCACAGCATGCGTCGCCGGGGGCGCCGGCTGGCCCGCCGGAGTGGCGGACCGGTTGGACTGAACCGGCCACGGGTGCGACGGTCGCGGGAACGGACAGCGTCCTGGATGACGGGTACCGGAATGCTGCTGAGTTCCTTCGGGCCAGGTTGCGGATCAGCATCGGGGAAGCCCGGCGCAGGCTCGCCCTCGCACCCGACGTCCTTCCGCAGGCCGGAATGGCCGGGCAGGAGATCCCGGCACGGCGCGAAGTGCTGGCCGAAGCCCTCTCCTCAGCCCTGGTGCCTTCCCGCTCCGCGACGATCATCAGCACCGCACTGGAAAAAGTCCGGCAGCTCACCGATGACGACACCATCACCCGGATGGAACACGCCCTCAGCGCCACGGCCATTGAATCCGATCCGGACTTCGTCACCAAAATGGCCAAACGCTGGGTCGATTCGATCGACCAAGACGGTCCCGAACCATCCGAAGAACTCCTCCGCCAACTCCAAGGCGCGTTCCTCCGCCGCCGACGCCGCCACGGGCTCCACCACATCGAAATCTTCGCCACCGCAGAACAATACGAAACCCTGGCCACCGCCATGAACACCGCCACCAACCCACGACTCTCCGGCCACTACGGCGAGCCCGGCACGGCACCTGACGGCAGCACCAGCCGAGACGATGGCACCGGAACGGCACTCCACCCCGGACCAGAACACGGCTCAGGCGGACCGGATCTGGACCGTCGCACCCGGGCCCAGAAACTCCTCAACGGCCTCATCGGAGCCTGTGCCCTCGCGATGACCACCGGGAAACTGCCCTCCAACGGCGGACTCCGACCCCAACTCACCGTCACCATCGACGAACGCGACCTCTTCGAACGACTCAACGACCACCAACGACTCAACAACCACCAACGACTCAGCACAGGCACAGCAACGTTCCTGGGTCCGGTGCACCCGAACACCATCCGCAAGATCGCCTGCGACGCCGACATCATCCCGGTCCTGCTCGGCAGCGAATCCCGGGTCCTGGACATCGGCCGCACCACCCGGATCTTCCCACCCCACATCCGCAAAGCCATCACCGCCCGGGACCAAGGCTGCGCCTTCCCCGACTGCACCATGCCAGCACCCTGGTGCGAAGCCCACCACATCACCTACTGGGCCCACGGCGGCACCACCTCCACCGACAACGGCACCCCGCTCTGCAGCCACCACCACCTCATCCACAAAGAAAACTGGCGCATCGACATCACAACAGGGGTTCCCTGGTTCATCCCCCCACCCCACATCGACCCCAAACAAACACCCCGCCGCAACCACCACCACACACCCCAGGGAACATAAGCCTGCCCGACAACGATGCCGGCTCCGGCCAAGGCGGTGCCCCGGTATGCGGAAGGGTGCCGGATGCGATGCCAGTTGCCTGATTTCCCCTGCCTGCGACCTGCCACCTTCACAGGCAACCCTTATGTTCTTGGGCCGTTCCAGTATTCCTAGGACTCACAGGGCCAGTTTCAGGGGCTGTGCGGGGCGGCAGTGAAGCCTAGGCTGAAGCTCGAACCCATGCTGAATCCATAAAGCAACAGGGTTGGTACCAGCCACTATCGAGGAGCGCACCATGAGGATTGCCGTAACCGGCGGAAGTGGAAAATTGGGCAGGAGCGTGGTCCGTCGACTGGCGCAGGACGGGCACCAGGTGCTCAACATTGACCGTGCGGGAAAAAGGGGCCGCGGCTACGTGAATGTGGACCTCCGCAATTACGGGCAGGTCCTGGACGTGGTCCTCGGTTTGGATGACCAACACAACGGCTTGGACGCAATCGTCCACTTGGCCGCCATCCCCGCACCGGGGCTGGCCCCCGACGCCGCCATTTTTGAAAACAACATGCTCTCCACCTACAACATCTTCCAAGCAGCACGGAGAGCGGGCATCAAGAAGGTGGTTTATGCCTCCAGCGAGACGGTCCTGGGGCTCCCCTTCGACATCGACCCTCCCTACATCCCCGTGGACGAGGAGTACGCGGCGCGACCCGAGAGCACCTACTCCCTGGTGAAGCACCTCGAGGAGCAGATGGCCATCCAGCTCACGCGCTGGGACCCTGCTTTGAGCATCACCGCGCTCAGGTTCTCCAACGTGATGGACCCCGAGGACTACGACGCCTTCCCGTCCTTCGACTCGGACGCTACCCTGCGTAAGTGGAATCTGTGGGGCTATATTGATGCCCGCGACGGCGCCCAAGCCGTTGTCCGCGCCCTGGAGAATGGCACATCCGGTTTTGAGGCCTTCATCATCGCCGCTTCCGACACCGTGATGAGCAGAAGCAGCGCCGAACTGGCCGCCGAAGTCTTTCCCGGCGTCGAGGTCGTCAAAGACCTGGGCCAGCACGAAACGATGCTGTCCGTCGACAAAGCCCGCCGCCTCCTTGGTTTCGAGCCGGAACACAGCTGGCGCGAGTACCACTCCAACCGGACCACGCCCACGGAGGACTGAACGCGTGGGCTTGAACGCGCGACGACCCACCCCTTAGCCGCAGTTTCCTGCAAGCACTCGTAAAGGGGTGGGCCGGCGCAGCTTCACATGTGGGCGGAGCTAAACCATGGTCACCACCATGGCGGGGTCGGCCAGGATAGCGCCAAGGTCCGCCAGGAAGCGCGAACCCTGCTCGCCGTCCACCAAGCGGTGGTCGAAGGACAAGCTCAGGGACATGACCTGCCGTACCGCGATCTCATCATCCACTACCCACGGCGCCTTCCGCACAGCGCCCAAGGCGACAATGGCAGCTTCGCCTGGGTTGAGGATAGGCGTCCCTGCGTCGATCCCAAACACGCCGATGTTGGTAATGGAGATGGTGCCGCCCGAGAGGTCGGACGGGGACGTCTTGCCGGCACGTGCGGTATCCGTGAGTTCCGACAGCGCTGTGGCAAGTTCCCGCAGGTTCAGGCGCTCGGCGTCTTTGATGTTTGGTACCGTAAGGCCACGCGGCGTGGCAGCCGCGATCCCAAGGTTGACGTAGTTGAACTGGATGATCTCCTGGCGCGCCTCATCCCAGCGCGAGTTCAGCGTTGGATTGTTCCGCAAAGCGACCAGGACCGCTTTGGCCGCAATGGTAAGCGGGGTGAGCTTGTAGCCTTCGAACGCCTTGCTGGCCTTCAGTCGCGCGAGCAATTCCATGGTCGCCGTGACATCTATCGTCAGGAATTCCGTCACGTGCGGGGCGGTGAAAGCACTCTGCACCACGGCTGCCGCAGTGAACTTCCGGACACCCTTAATGGGTGTACGCGTTTCACGATCGCCTGTTGCGGCTGGCTGCGCTGGTACTGCGCTTGCGGCTTCCGCTTCACCAGCGAAGTTTTGGACGTCTTCCCGCGTGATGAGTCCTCCCGGACCAGTGCCGGAAACCAGCTGCAGGTCGATTCCAAGATCGCGGGCCAGTTTCCGGACCGGGGGTGTGGAACGCGGACGCTCGGCAGGGACATCGTCGGGTTTGGGCTTTGCCTGCACTGTCGTTGCCGCAGCTTGTACCAGGCCGCGGGCGCGGCGGACCGGGCGCCCGGTGTCCTCGACGACGGCGCCATAACCTACCAGGTTCGGCTCCCTCTTGGCGGGCGTCACGTCAGCCCCAGCCTCAGCCGTTTCAGGTTGGGGCGTTTCAGGTTGGGGCGTTTCAGGTTGGGGCGCAGCAGCCTTAGCCTCGACGGCGGTCGAGTTACCGCCGCCGTTGGCGTTGCCTCCATTGGAGGCCCCGGCGTCGTCCACTTCGAAGGAGACGATCGGTTTACCGACCTCCACCACGGACCCCGGCTGCTCGTGCAGGGCCGCCACCACGCCTGCGAAAGGCGACGGCAGCTCAACGACTGCCTTGGCGGTCTCAACCTCGGCAATAACCTGATTGAGGGTGACGGTGTCCCCTACCGCGACCTTCCAGCTCAGGATTTCCGACTCGGTAAGGCCTTCGCCAAGGTCCGGCAGCCTGAATTCCTTGATCATGGTGGCGGTCATCCTTCCAGTCCACTCAGGGAGTTGGGGCGGCCCAAGGTGCGGTCTACGCCATCCAGAATCCTGTCCAGGTTGGGCAAATGATGCATTTCAAGCTTCGAGTAGGGATATGGAACATCGAAACCGGTAATCCGGACGGGGGCGGACTCCAGGTAGTTGAAGCAGCGCTCAGTGATGCTGGCGGCAATCTCCGCCCCGAGGCCACCGGATTGACCGGCCTCGTGCGTGATGACCAGGCGGCCCGTCTTTCGCACAGATGCTTCCACCACCGGGTAATCAACGGGAGCCAGTGAACGGAGATCAATCACTTCCACCGAGATTCCTTCATCGGCCGCAGCCTGTGCCGCATCCTTTGCGGTCTTGACGAGAGGACCGTACGCCACAAGCGTGACGTCCGATCCGGCATTGACCACAGCTGCTTTGTCCAAGGGCATGGCGTTGGAGAGATCGACCGACTCGTCGACGTCACCCTTGTCGTGGTAACGGCGCTTGGGTTCGAAGTAGAGCACAGGATCATCCGAAGCTATGGCCTGCTGGATCATCGTGTAGGCGTCCTGCGGGTTGGACACCGCAACTACCCGAAGGCCCGACGTGTGGGTGAAGTAGGCTTCCGGCGATTCCGAATGGTGCTCCGGCGAGCCAATGCCACCTCCGAACGGAACGCGGATGGTGATGGGCATCTTGACCCGCCCCTGCGTACGGTAGTGCATCTTGGCCACCTGGCTGACGATCTGGTCGAAAGCCGGATAGATGAAGCCGTCGAACTGGATCTCGCACACTGGGCGGTAGCCCCGATATGCCAAGCCCACTGCTGTTCCGATGATGCCGGACTCGGCCAGGGGCGAATCGATCACCCGGTGCTTCCCAAAGTCTTTTTGGAGTCCGTCGGTGACACGGAAGACGCCACCGAGCGAACCAATGTCCTCGCCGATGAGGACGACTTTGGGATCGTTTTCCAGTGACTTGCGGAGGCCTGCGTTGATGGCCCGGGCAAACGTGAGCTTGGACATCAGAGTGCACCTTCCTCGACAGGCTGGTTGAAGCTGTTCAGGTAACGCGAATAGTGATCCTTCTGGCGTTCAATCCAGGAATTCGGTGTGCTGTACACGTGGTTGAAGACGTCCAACGGCTGCGGATCGGGCATGTTGACGCAACTGTTCCGGAGTTCGGCCGCAACAGCGTCAGCCTTGGCTTTAACCCTGCCTTCCAGGTCTTCCGTGAGCAGGCCCTTGACGTCCAGGAGCCTCCGTAGCCGGAGAATAGGATCCTTGGCAGCCCAGTCCTCCAGCTCATTCGGGTCCCGGTAACGGGTGGGATCATCGGCAGTAGTGTGAGGGCCCATGCGATAGGTGACCGCTTCGATAAACGTTGGCCCGCCGCCGCTGCGGGCCCGGTCCAAAGCCCAACGCGTAGCGGCCATGACTGCGAGGACATCATTGCCGTCAACACGCAGGCTGGGGATACCGAACCCCGTTGGCCTGTCCGCCAATTGAACGTGGGACTGCACCCGCACGGGTTCAGAAATGGCCCAATGATTGTTCTGGCAGAAAAACACTACGGGTGCCTGGAAGCTGGCGGCGAACACCATGGCCTCGCTCACGTCGCCCTCGCTTGTGGCGCCGTCTCCGAAGTAGGCAAGCACTGCCGTGCTGGCACCGTCCAGTTGGACGCCCATGGCGTACCCCGTGGCATGGAGGCTCTGGGAACCGATAATGATTTGGGGTGTCGCCATGTTGATTCGCTGAGGATCCCAAGCGTAGAGGGCGTTTCCACGCCACACTTGGGCGATCTCCGAGACATGGGCGCCGCGGATGTAGGCCACGCCGCTCTCACGGTAGCTGGGGAAGACAAAGTCGTCGTCGCGCAAGGAGCGGCTTGAGCCAATCTGGGCTGCTTCCTGTCCCAGCAGCGGCGGCCACAAGGCCAGTTCACCCTGCCGCTGGAGGGCCGTGGCTTCTGTGTCGATGCGGCGGATGACAGTCATGTCCTCAAACAAGGAGCCCAACTGCTCATCGCCGATGTCCTTGATCCAGAGATCAAATTCCGGGTGGCTGATCCGCTCGCCTTCCGGCGACACCAACTGGAGGAGGTTGCCCCCCGTCCGCAAAGGATTTTGTGCACTTTGTCCGGGGCGCGGAGCGTCATTTTGCACTCCCTTGCCCGCCTTATCCGTCAACACAGGTGATCGCAACCTTCCGGCTCGGTTTTGCCGGCCCTGCTGGACTTGTGATCCAGCCGCAGACCGACCCCCTGGCTCCTTCGCCCGGGTTAATTGTGACCCTACTCACAAGACGCATCGGGTACAACTACCCTCCAAAATCTTGAGCATTCTGCCATATTGAGATGCGTCAGGCCGTGCTAATCTTGCGCATTATGCAACCTTTGGATGGCACCGACACCCGGCTTCTTTCAGCGATGGCAAAGGATCCCAGGGGGACAGTTGTGGCCCTCGCCCAGAAACTGGGCCTATCCCGCAATACGGTGCAGGCTCGCATGGCCCAACTTGAGAAGAAGCACGCTTTCCTCTCCTTTGAGCGGCGCATCAACCCGGTAGCCCTCGGCTACCCGCTCACGGCGTTCATCACCGTGCACGTCCAGCAACAGAAACTCGCCTCGCTCGCGAAGGATCTTGCGGACATCCCGGAGATACTTGAAGGTTTCGGTCTGACCGGATCAGCCGACTTGCTGTTGCGCGTGGTTGCGCTGGACGCAGAAGACCTCTACCGGATCAACGGCAAGATTCTTGCCTGCGACGGCGTTGACCGCACCGATACTGCCTTGGCCATGCGGGAAATGATTCCCTACCGGGTACAACCCCTGCTGGGGCGGCGCTCCGAAGCCTGAGCCATCTTTTTCTCCTTCGGTTATTACCCTTGGTGCTCTTGCCTGTGGAACCCTCTTGCCTGTGGAACCGCGGATGCGATTTGATGCAGGTGGACGCATCGGGGGCCGGCCAGCGGTTCCCGGCTACGTGGTGGCGCTGCCGCAGGCTGCCGAAAGGGGCACTACAGTGAGCAACCCGCAAGAACCCAATGGTCGAGACGGCAGCCAACACAGCGAAAATCAATACGGCCAGAACCCGCCACCCGTCCCACCCGGACCCGGGTACCCCCCACAGAATTCGACGCCCCCTCAGTGGCAACAGCCGCCGTCGTCCCCTGGTTCTCAAGGCCAATACCCGCCCGGCCAGTACCCGTCCGGCCAGTACCCACCTACGCAAAACCCTTATGCCCAAAGCCCTTACGGCCAACAGTTCCCGCCGCCGGCCAAGAGCAAGAAGGTGCTCTGGATCGTCCTTGGCATCGTGGCAGGAGTGATCGTCCTGGCTGTGGTTGGCATCCTGGTGCTGGTGAACGTGGTGGGCAGCGCGACATCAAAGGCGAGGTCCTTGGCTGACGAGTTCACCAGCCTGGTGGTCTCAGGGCAAACAGAACAGGCCTACGACAACTACCTGCACCCAGCCTTGAAGGACGAACTGGATAAGCAGTCCTTTATCGACGGTATTGCCAGCCTGGAACTTGATGATTCCTGCAAGCCCAATTACAACTCCGTCAGCGTCAACTCGGATAACGGCAATAACAAAGCGGACATCGCGGGAACCTTGCAATGCAGTGGCAAGAGCATCGATCTCAAGTACGTTTTCGAGGGCACAAACGACCTCAAAATGAGCAGCATCCGCCTGCGTCCGTAACGGCTCCAAAAAAATCTTCAGGTTCCACCCATCCACACCAGCGCATGGTCCGAATCACTGCTTGAGAGCCCCGCCCGGGGTTCCACAGGACGGCCGGGAAAGTCCCGGCCATCACCGGAAGGTTCGGACCAATGCGTACTTCGCCCAATCGCTTGATCGCCACCATCTTCGGAGCCGTATACCTCTTGGTAGGCGTGCTCGGATTCTTCGTTACCTCGGGAACCGGGTTCTTCGCCACTGAAGGTGCCAACCTGATCATCTTCGCGGTGAACCCCTTGCACAACGTCATTCACCTTGCCATCGGGGCGGCCCTGCTTTATGCGGGCATGAACAGCGTCACGCTGTCCAAATCCGTGAACACCGCGGTCGGCGGCGTCTACCTGCTGGTGGGTATCCTCGGGCTGTTCCTCGTGGGCACTTCGCTGAACATCATCGCCTTGAACGGCGCGGACAACGTGCTGCACCTTGCCAGCGCTGTTGTGCTGCTGGGAGTTGCCCTGTCCCAGGACAAGGCAGTGGTCGCCTCCGCCCGCGCCTGATCGCGGAACCAGCGAGTCCAAGGAGAGCCGCATGGAAGCCAAACACCACCCCACGCTGAACTCAGCCGTGCTGTTGTTCGTCTACTTCGCCGCCATGGCTGGCGGGTTGGTGGATCTGTCCCTTGCGGCAGGCTACCTTTCAGGAGCTGCTGCATCTGGATTGGTGGTTGCCGGAGTGGTGGCCCTCGCAGCTGGACTAGCCTTACTGGCTTGGTCGTTGTGGGGGCTCCACCGGAACTCCCTTGTCTTCACCCGGCTTGCGTTTCCCGGACTGGCGATGGCAGCCGCGGCACATATCGGCGTCCTCACATGGCGTTTGGCGTCCACTGAGGGCTCGCTTGATGTGAGCCATCTTGCCGCCTTGGGCCTGTCCCTCATGGCACTTGCCGGGGGCGGCTGGCTGGGTCGGCAGGCAAAGACCAACGACGGCGGCGCCCACGGCCTGCCAAGGACCGGGCGGCTTCTGGCAGCCGCGTTCGGGGCCGCCGTCGTTGTTGCTTCAGTGGCCACGCCGGGATTGGCCGCATCGATGGCAGGCCAGCACGCCGTACCCCACGGGGAACACGGCCAGGCCCCCTCTGAAGGAAAACACCCGGGACTGGTTCCAAGCGGCCACCACTAGGTGCAATGGCCCGGACCGGCGCATCATCGGCATTGCCCACTGTTGGTGGTGCGCCCGGTTCGTGGATCATGGAGCCATGGATCCCGTTGAGGCGCTCGAAGAAATCTCCTTTTGGTTGGAACGCGGCCAAGCCCCGTCTTTCAAGGTCCAGGCCTTCAGGAAAGCAGCCGACGCCGTTCGGAAGCTTCCGTCCGAAGAGCTGGCCAGGCTCATCCGAAATGGAAGAGTCACCAGCCTGAAAGGTGTTGGGGATCGAAGCGCGGAAGTCATTACCCAGGCAATGGAAGACAGGGTGCCCGATTATCTGGCCGACCTTCGCGAGCGCGGCACCGAATCCTTGGCATCCGGCGGCCATACGCTCAAGGCAGCGTTGCGCGGCGACCTCCACAGCCATAGCAACTGGTCCGACGGCGGCTCGCCCATTGAAACCATGGTGGCCGCTGCCAAGACCCTCGGCCGGGAATACCTTGCCCTCACGGACCACTCCCCCAACCTGACCATCGCCAACGGCCTCAGCGTAGAACGGCTTGAAAAACAACTCGGCGTCGTGGAAGGGATTAATGCCAACCAGGACGGCTTCCGGTTACTCAAAGGAATCGAAGTGGACATCCTGGAGGACGGGACCCTGGACCAGTCCCCGGAGATGCTGGACCGGCTGGACGTCGTGGTGGCCAGCGTCCATTCGAAGCTGCGCTCGGATAAGCAGACCATGACCAAGCGGATGTTGGGCGGTATCAGTGATCCGCACACCAACGTGCTGGGCCACTGCACTGGCCGCTTGGTCCAAGGATCGCGCGGCACCCGGCCCGAGTCCGAATTCGACGCCGCCAAGGTCTTCACCGAATGCGCCGAGTGGGGCGTCGCCGTCGAAATCAATTCGCGGCCGGAGCGGCAGGACCCTCCGGACACGCTGATCAAGATGGCGCTTGACGCCGGCTGCCTGTTCAGCATCGACAGCGATGCCCATGCCCCCGGCCAACTGGATTTCCTCCAATACGGCGCCGAGCGCGCCGAGGCACTTGGGGTGCCGAAGGAACGGATCGTCACCACCTGGCCCTTGGAACAGTTGAAGGAATGGCTCAGCCTCAAGAAGTAATTCGATGCGGCATGGCGGTGGCTCCCCCTGCCACTTGGCAGAAGGAGCCCCCGTTTTTGGTTGAAGCTTAGTGGTCCACCGCTTTCTCTGCGCCGATGCCTGTCAGCGAGCGCACTTCCATCTCAGCTTGCTTGGCGGGATCCTCACGGCGCTTGTCCAGGACGGTTCCCAGCCAGCCCAGGAAGAAGGCAAGCGGGATGGACACGATGCCCGGGTTGCTCAGCGGGAAGAACGCGAAGTTGGCTCCCTGGATCATGGACGTCTTTGCGCCTGAAACCACGGGTGAGAAGGTGATGAGCAGGATGGCCGAGGCCAGGCCACCGTACATGCTCCACACCGCGCCCTGCGTGGTGAATTTCCGCCAGAACAAGGAGTACACGATGGTTGGCAGGTTGGCCGATGCTGCGACCGCGAAGGCAAGTGCCACGAGGAAGGCGACGTTCTGTCCGTTGGCGAAGATGCCGCCCAGGATGGCCAGGATGCCGATCACCACCACGGTTCGCCGGGCTACCTTGACCTCTGTGGTGGCATCGGCTTTGCCCTTTGAGATGACGTTGGCGTAGATGTCATGGGCAAAGGATGCTGCAGCGGTGATGGTCAGTCCAGCCACCACGGCAAGGATGGTGGCGAATGCGACTGCCGAAATGAAGCCGAGCAATAGCGGCCCGCCAAGGTGGAAGGCCAGCAGGGGTGCGGCAGAGTTGACGCCGCCAGGGGCCGACTTAATGGTTTCTGCTCCGACCAAAGCTGCCGCACCGTAGCCCAGTACCAGGGTGAAGAGGTAGAACAAACCGATCAGCCAGATCGACCAGACCACGGACTTGCGTGCTTCCTTGGCCGTGGGGACCGTATAGAAACGCATCAGGACGTGCGGGAGGGCAGCGGTGCCGAGGACCAACGCCAGGCCGAGGGACATGAAATCAAGCTTGGACGTTTCCGTCTTGCCGTACTGGAGGCCCGGGTTGAGAACAGCTGGGTTGTTGGCGGCCTCGGCGGCGGAGCCGAGCAGGTTGGACAGGTTGAAACCGTAGATCGCCAGTACCCAGGCAGTCATGACTGCAGCTCCTGCGATCAGCAGGATGGCTTTGATGATCTGCACCCATGTGGTGCCCTTCATGCCTCCAATGAGTACGTACATGATCATCAAGGCGCCGACGACGATAATCACCAAAGCTTGTCCGCCCCAGTCGCTGATTCCCAATAGGAGCGAAATCAAGCTGCCCGCTCCCGCCATCTGCGCGAGGAGGTAAAAGAAGCACACTGCGAGGGTGGAGAGGGCGGCCGCGATGCGGACCGGGCGCTGGCGAAGCCGGAAAGACAGGACATCGGCCATAGTGAACTTGCCGGTGTTGCGCAGGAGTTCGGCCACCAGGAGCAATGCCACCAACCACGCGACCAGGAAGCCGATCGAGTAGAGGAAGCCGTCATATCCGTTGATGGCAATGGCGCCGGTGATGCCGAGGAACGACGCCGCGGAAAGGTAGTCACCCGCAATCGCTGTACCGTTCTGTGAACCAGTGAACGAGCGGCCGGCGGCATAGTAGTCTGCCGCGGTCTTGTTGTTCCTGCTGGCGCGGAAGACGATCACCATGGTGACAGCTACAAAGAGGGCGAAAATGCCCATATTTAGGAGCGTTGTATCTTTCAGTGCTCCGACGTTGACTGCGGGGACAACGGTGCCGATGTGGTTGATGTTCATTTGCCTGCCTCGATTACGTTGCCGTCCTTGTCAAACCGATGACCCTCGATCTCATTGCGGATGCCGGCCGCGATGGGGTCCAGCTTCCTGTTGGAGTAGCTCACGTACCAGGCCGTGATGCCGAAGGTGGTGACAAATTGGAGCAACCCGAGGATCAGGCCGACGTTGATGTTGCCCCAAACTTTGATGGACATGAAGCCGACGGCGTAGTCGGCCAAGAGAACGTAGGCGAAATACCAGAGCAGGAACGCCACTGCCATCGGGAAGACAAAACTGCGGTGCCGCTTGCGCAGCGTCTTGAACCGTTCCGTTTGCTGGACTTCCTGGAAGTCCACGGACGCAGTTGCGTCCTGGGGTTGGGCTTCATTACCCATGGTTCCTCCTGATTGTGATGTGTCCACATCAGCTCGACACGCGCTGCCAATGTGACTGCAATCACTATCGAACGAGCCACGCTGCGCGTACCAGAGAAGCACTGGCCAGCGTCGCCCAACGGTCAGGATGCTGCGCCGAACGGTGGGATGTGAGCGAGCATTCGGGAAAAGCCGGGAAGGATGTGAGCGGGCATCCGGTTACGCTGGCTCTATGCCGGACTCCCCGCTTTTCACCGCAGCCGCGATCGCCGTGATCGTGATGGCCATCGCCGTCGTCGTTGGTGTTGGACTGAAGGTGATCCGCTCCTTCCGGGACCTTGGCACGGATGCTGAGCGGGCCACCTACAACACACTGCATGCAGCATCACGTGCGGGGCAGCATCTGCGTGGCGGACTGCAGGCGGCTGGTGCTGCCAAGGCGAGCAAGCAACTTCGGATGCTTCTCGGCTGCGATGCGCTGGCTATCACAGACACCGATTCGGTCCTTGCGTGGGACGGGGTTGCCGAGGAGTTAAGGCCTTCCCTGATGCGCCTGGCCGCCGAAGTCTTGGCCACGGGGCGAACGGCAGTGGTACCCCACGCCGGGCACCCAAACCGGGCAAAGTCCGAGCATGGCAGCCATGACTTCAGTGCCGTCATCGCCCCCATCCGTGCCGGCTCCAGGGTGGTCGGATCAGTGGCGGCCCTTGCGCCTGCTGCCGGAGCCGGGCTGGTAAGGGCCACCAGCGAAGTGGCTGACTGGATTGCCGCCCAGCTTGACCTCGCCGAATTGGAAGCCTCGCGGACCCTCTTGATGGAGGCCGAAGTCCGGGCTCTCCGTGCTCAGATCAGCCCGCACTTCATTTACAACTCCTTGAACGCCATCGCTTCCTTCATCAATACGGACCCCGCGCGTGCCAGGGAACTCGTAGTGGAGTTCGCAGACTTCACCAGGTACTCGTTCCGGCGGCATGGCGACTTCACCACTGTGGCCGAGGAACTGCGCTGCATCGATCGCTACCTCCTTCTCGAACGGGCCAGGTTTGGCGAACGCGTGCAGGTGAGTCTTCGGATCGCGCCCGAAGTGCTGAGCACTGTCATTCCGTTCCTCAGCCTTCAACCGCTGGTGGAAAACGCGGTCCGGCACGGCCTTGAGGCGAAGGAAGGTCCGGGACACATCACCATTTGCGCCAACGATTCGGGCGCGTTCGCAGAGGTCACAATCGAGGACGACGGCGTGGGGATGGACCCGGAGCACCTGCGGTCCGTGCTTGCCGGACACACAGACGGCGAGCACGTGGGATTGCGCAACGTCGACGCCCGCTTGCGGCAGGTCTACGGGGACGAGCACGGCCTGGTTATCGAAACTGCCCCGGGAGAAGGAACCTTGATCACCATGCGGGTGCCCAAATCCCAGCCCGGACATGACGCCTGACACACAGGGCTAATCTTTAATCATGATCAACGTGCTCGTCGCTGACGACGAACTGCCTGCTGTGGAGGAGCTTGCCTTCCTGCTCGGGCAGGATGCGCGCATCGGCGCGATCTACCGGGCGTCGTCCGGCACCGAGGCTTTGCAGATGTTGGAACGGGAGTCCGTTGACGCCGTGTTCCTCGACATCCACATGCCCGCCCTTTCTGGCCTGGACATCGCCCGCGCCATCTCGCACAGCACCAGCCCGCCCGCCGTCGTGTTTGTCACCGCTGACGAAGACTGCGCGTTGGAGGCCTTCGACCTGGCCGCCATTGACTATCTCCTCAAGCCGCTCCGGGCCGAGCGGCTGGCACGTTCCGTGGACCGGATCAGTGAGCTGATCAAGGATGGGACACCTGCTCCCGAAATGATCACGGTGGACCTTGGCAGCACAACCCGCATGATCCGTCGCGATGATGTGAGCTATGTGCAGGCGCAGGGCGACTACGCCAGGCTGCACACGGCCGAAGCCAGTTACCTGATCCGCGTCCCCCTCAGCGATCTGGAACAGAAGTGGGCGGAAGCCGGGTTCATCCGGATCCACCGTAGCTACCTGATTGCGCTCAACCATGTGGGCCATCTAAAGCTCTCGGCGACGGCCCCGAGCGTCAGAGTGGCTGGCGCCGAACTTCCCATTAGCCGGCGCCACTTGCCATCGGTGCGGGACAAGCTGCAATCCACCCGCATCCGGCCACAAGGATGACGCGCGTTCGGGTCACGGCACCACGCCAATCAGCGAAACCTGCTCCCACCCGGCTCCCTTACGGTGGTGAAGTCGGCGAGGATTCGGACGTAGGACGCGTCTTTGTTCGTTCCCTGATTCGCTCCCAGTTGCGCCTCGCACTGGTGGTGGCCTGCGGCTTCCTGCTGATTCTCGCTGCCTTCGCCCTCTTGCTGGTCTTCGGACCCGGGGTAGCTGAGACCAGGATCCTTGGCATTCCGCTCGACTGGCTGCTTCTGGGATTGGGAATCTACCCCGTGATAGGCCTCAGCGCGTGGCTCTACAACCGCGCGGCCGCCCGCAATGAAGCCCGCTATCAGGATCTTGTGGAGGACAAGTGAACCCTGCTGTTGGCCTGGTTGCTTTCCTGGCAGTTTCGATCACCACGGCCGTCATCGGCTTCTATGGCCTTCGCATCTCGCGCACCACCGGGGACTTCTACGTCGCCTCACGCACAGTACCGCCGTGGTGGAATGCCTCCGCGATCGGCGGCGAGTACCTCTCGGCCGCGAGCTTCCTGGGAGTCGCAGGACTGATCCTGCTATCCGGGACCGACGCCCTATGGTTCCCCGTTGGTTACACCGCAGGCTACCTGATGCTGTTGCTGTTCGTGGCCGCTCCCCTTCGGCGCTCCGGCGCGTACACCATCCCCGATTTCACCGAAGCGCGCCTGGATTCCAGAATCGTTCGACGCGTCACGAGCCTGGTGGTGGTGGCGGTCGGCTGGTTGTACATCGTGCCCCAGCTTCATGGCGCTGCGCTCACCATCCGCATCACCACTGGCCTGCCGTCGTGGGTAGGTTCGACGGCGGTTGTGCTGGTGGTGTGCCTCACGGTGGTGGCAGGAGGGATGCGATCCATTACGTTCGTCCAGGCTTTCCAGTATTGGCTCAAACTGACTGCGTTGGCCGTGCCTGTGATATTCGTACTCCTGGTACTGGCCGGAAGCGACACCCAGTACCAGGCCCAGCTTCCGGTCAATCCCACCGGCCAGCCAGCCGCCAGCGCCTACCAGAACATTTCACTCATGGTGGCGTTGCTCTTCGGGACGCTGGGCTTGCCGCATGTCCTGGTGCGCTTCTACACGAATCCCGATGGACAATCCGCACGACGCACCACACTGATCGTCCTAGGGCTCCTCTCGGTCTTCTACCTCTTCCCAACGCTTTCGGGCGCTGTGGGCAGGATGTTTGCCCCGGAACTCGCGCAGTCGGGCCAAGCCGATGCCTTGGTCCTGCTGTTGCCCGGCAGGCTGGTTGGCGGGACAGCCGGTGAACTCCTCTCAGCACTCGTGGTCGCCGGCGCTTTCGCCGCGTTCCTTTCCACCACGTCGGGGCTGGTGGTGTCACTTTCCGGCGTCATCAGCCAGGACCTTTTCGGTGGAAGTGTCCGGGGATTCCGCCTCGCAGCGCTGCTGGCCGCCGTCGTGCCTTTGGGCTTTGCTTTCATGACCGACACCCTGGCCTTGGCTGGGAGTGTTGGACTCGTCTTTGCGTTTACGGCTTCCACCATTTGCCCCGTGCTGCTGTTGGGAATCTGGTGGCGTGGCCTGACCGATGCAGGGGCGGTTGCAGGGATGGTGACCGGTGCACTGCTGTGCGGCGGGGCCATGGTGGTTAGCACGGTCATGGGCCAGGGCAATGCACCTGCCTGGCTGGCCCAACCGGCTGCATGGACGGTCCCGGCGGCTTTCGCAACGACAGTGGCAGTCTCACTCTGGACCAAAAACCGCGTGCCCGCTTCCGTGAACCGCGTAATGTCCCGCCTGCACGTTCCGGAACGGCCCGTAGCCACCGAACGCTAAGCGCAGGCAGCTGTTGTCCGCGCAGCGCCTGTTGTCCGTGCAGCGCCTGTTGTCCGTGTATTGCGGCAGGGTGGACAATGGCGCCATGTCCGAAGAACCGGGTGCAGCCAACGCCGAACTTCCGGTGAGCCAGCCGGCAGCTGCCCAAGCTTCGGCTTCCCCGAGCATACGGGCGCAATTGCTGGCCACCGAACACTGGAGCCTGCTTGCCTCAAGGAGCACTACGCAAGGCGAGGTCCTCACGCGCATCAGCATGTTCCTGACCTTCACGTCGGCCAGCCTGCTGAGTGTGGCCCTCGTGGGTCAGGCTACGCAGTTCTCCGAGTCCTTCAGGGCATTCGCGCTGACTATCCTCACCATCGACCTCCTGGTAGGGCTCTTAACCCACATACGCGTCATGAGCGTGGGGATGGAGGACCTGATGTATGTCATTGCCATGAACCGGTTGCGTGCCGCTTACGTCGATCTTGACCCGGGCCTGGCGCGATACCTCATGGCTGCGTCCAACGACGACGAGGAAGGCGCCAAACGGACGTATTACTTCTTCGGCGGTAGGAAGGACTTCAGCCAAGTGGCTGGCAGCAGCATGGTGTTCATGGCAACCGTGAACGCTGCCCTGATCGCTTTGTTGGTTGGCTCGGCACTGTTGGTCGCCGGGCTACCGGCCGGTGCAGCCGTCAGCGTAGCCGTCGTGGCAGCATTGGCTTTTTTCGTTACTGCAATGGCCCGCGGCAGGCGCCGCTACCTCGATGTGTGGAAGAACAATCCCACCATCTCTCCAACCCCGCGTTAGTTTCGGGCCTTCTTAGTCGATGGCCGCCATCAGTTCAACCACCCGGTCAAGGAATGCATCCACCTGGGCTTCTTCGTAGCCCTGGTCACCCTTGGCCGCGCGGAAGACGGCGCGGCGGACGGTGTCCACGCTGAGGGGCTGATCGTGCTCAAGGTAGCCAATGAGTTCGGCGCAGAGTGCATCCACATCCTGGACGTTGTAGCTGCGAGCCTTCTTCTTGGCCGGGCGGCGGAAACGTTCGCCGTCGGGCCGGTGCAGCCGGCCGCGAAGGATGCCGGACAACTTACCGATCTGCCGCAGCCAGGCTTCCTCGCCCTGCTGGCTGATGAGCTCGTCCCGTTCCCGGCGTGCGAATGCGTCTTCGAGGCGGTCCAAGGCGGCGTCAACGCTGTTGGCGTCGTACCCACCCTTGACGGGGTCAAAAGCTACGTCGCGAACGTCCGTGCTGGTCACTTGGTCAGGGGCGCCCACCGGGTTCTCGAAAGAGGTCCTGGCACGGCTGAGGAACGCATCCACTTGCTTGGCGTTGTAGCCGTACTTGCTGCGCTCCACGCGTTCGAACGTTGCGGGAATCTGGCGACGAATATCCAAAGCCACTAATTTTCCTTCATCGGGGTTGTCAGACGCCGCTCAGCAGCGCGAACAGAACATAGGCTACAGGAGCCGCGAAGACAATCGAGTCCAAGCGGTCCATGACGCCGCCGTGGCCAGGAAGAATGCTGCTCATATCCTTGACGCCAAGTTCGCGCTTGACCATGGACTCGGCGAGGTCTCCCGCCGTCGACGCAGCAACCATGCCGGTAGCCAGCACCAGGCCCACCCACCACGGTTTGTCCAAAAAGAGGACACATGCGAGAACGCCAATGATCATGGCGCCCCCGACAGAACCCGCAAATCCTTCCCAGGACTTCTTGGGACTGATTTTCGGCGCCATGGGGTGCTTCCCGAAAGATGCGCCCACGATGTAGCCGAACGTGTCATTCGATACGACCAGGAGCAGCATGGTGGCAATCTCCCAGGCTCCCCCTGGAATGCCGTCCGGCCATAGGCCCACCGGAGTCGCGCCGCCGCTTGCATGGAGCGGAAGTGCGGCGAAGCTGATCAGGAACGGTATCCAGGCGAGAGTGAACACCCCCGCGAAGACGCTGCGGGGGGCACCTGCGGCACTCTCAATGGACCGCCACAGGAGCACAGCGACGCAGCTTGCCGTCATGGTGAACAGCAAACCTTCCAAACCGCCAAAGTAGGCGGAAACCGGCATCACCAGGGTTCCGATCATCACAGGGATGATCGGCATTCTGGTTCCCTGGGCTTCCAGGGCCCTGAAGACTTCCCAAGCTCCCAACACCGCAAAAGATGTGGTGAGAAGGACGAACCCGAGCGGAAGGAACAGCAGCCCCCCAAGAACCGCGAAAAGCATGGCAAGCCCGACGCCGATGGCAGCCGGAAGATTCCGGCCAGCCTTCGGCGTCGGGTTCCCCCGCAGACGCCTGACGCGTTTGCTCGTGTCGCGTGTCGGGACCCGCCCGGCGGGTGCCGGCTCTGCCTGGTTCATTAGACCTCGAGCAGCTCGGCTTCCTTGCGCTTGAGCAGTTCGTCAATGCTGTCGACGTGCTGCTTGGTGATGGCGTCGAGTTCCTTCTCACCGCGTGAACCTTCGTCCTCGCCGGCGTCACCGTCCTTGACGAACTTGTCGATTGCGTCCTTGGCCTTGCGGCGGATGCTTCGGATGGAGACCTTGGCGTCCTCACCCTTGCCCTTGACGATCTTGACGTATTCCTTACGGCGCTCCTTGGTGAGCTCCGGGATAGTGACGCGGATGATGTTGCCGTCGTTGGAGGGGTTGGCGCCAACCTCAGAGTCGCTCAAGGCTTTCTCGATGTCGCGCAGGGCCGTCTTGTCGTACGGCGTGATGAGGATGGTCCGTGCGTCCGGCACTGCAAAGGATGCAAGCTGCTGCAGCGGAGTGGGGGTGCCGTAGTACTCCACGATCACCTTGTTGTAGAGCCCGGGGTTGGCCCGGCCCGTACGGATCGAGGCGAAATCTTCCTTGGCTACCTCAACCGCCTTGTCCATCTTCTCGCCGGCTTCGAGCAAGGTCTCTTCGATCACGGGTTTCTCCTCAGAAAATAGTCGCTGCCCAACTGCGGGCGGCAATGCACGTTACAGGAATGCACAGTAAAGATCCGCCCCAGGGGGCGGAAGGTCCTAGAAATATCCTAGCCGCTGCTAGGGAGTAACCAGGGTTCCCAGCGTTTCACCCAGGATGGCGCGGGTAACGTTGCCCTCGCCTTCCATGCCAAAGACCACCATGGAGAGATTGTTGTCCTTGCACATGGTCATGGCTGTCTGGTCCATGACACGGATGTCCCGGCGCAGCGCGTCGTCATAGCTGAGGACATCTAGCTTTTCGGCGGAGGGATCCTTTTTGGGATCTGCGGTGTAGACGCCGTCCACTCCGCTCTTGGCCATCAGCACGACGTCGGCGTGTACTTCGAGCGCACGCTGGGCAGCCACTGTGTCCGTGGAGAAGTAAGGCAGTCCGGCACCAGCACCGAAGATGACCACGCGGCCCTTTTCCATGTGGCGAATGGCCCGGCGCGGAATATACGCCTCAGCCACCTGACCCATGGTGATGGCACTCTGGACGCGGGTTTCGACTCCCGCTTGCTCCAGGAAGTCCTGCAGCGCGAGGCAGTTCATGACCGTACCAAGCATGCCCATGTAGTCCGCACGGGACCGGTCCATGCCGCTCTGGGATAGTTCGGCTCCGCGGAAGAAGTTTCCACCGCCAACCACAATGGCTACTTCAACGTCTGGGACGGCAGCAGCGATCTGCTTGGCGATAGCGCGGACGGTCTCAGGATCGACGCCGAGCTTGCCTCCGCCGATGACCTCGCCGGAAAGTTTCAGAAGTACACGGCGGCGGGTCTTCTCGGGCTGGATTGCAGTATTGACGGTTTCCATGGTGCCTTCCCGTTGGTGGACTCTGGCTAGATTATCGTGCTGTGGGTCATTATCGTGCTGTGGGTCCGCGCAGATACTATCCGGACGGGTGCATGAAAAAGGGGCGGCCACCGAAGTGACCACCCCTTTTCATGACTTACTAGTTTCCGACGCGGAAACGGGTTACTGCGGTTGCCTTGACTCCGGCTTCCTCGAGGACCTGTGCAACAGTCTTCTTGGAATCCTTGGCGAATGCCTGGTCAACCAGAACTTCGCCCTTGTAGAAGCCCGTCACGCGGCCTTCAACAATCTTGGAGAGAGCGGCTTCGGGCTTGCCTTCAGCCTTGGCAGTCTCTTCAGCGATGCGGCGCTCGGACTCGACGAGTTCGGCCGGGACGTCTTCGCGGGTCAGGTAGTTCGGAGCCATGGCTGCAACGTGGACGGCGATGTCGTGTGCGGCGGTGGCAGCGGCTTCGCCTTCACCGTCAACAGCGAACAGAACGCCGACCTGTGCCGGAAGGTCCTTGGAGGTCTTGTGCAGGTAGGCGTCAACCGTGGTGCCCTCGACGCGGGAAATACGGCGGACAACAACCTTTTCGCCGAGGACAGCGCCCTCTTCGATGACGATCTCGGACAGCGGCTTGCCGTCGACCTCGGTGGCGAGCAGGGTTTCGAGATCGGCAGCGCCGGACTCGACAGCAACGTTGAGGACCTTGTCAGCCAACTGGATGAACTTGTCAGCCTTGGCGACGAAGTCGGTCTCGCAGTTGACCTCGATCATTACGCCCACGCCGCCGGTGACCTTGGCAGCAACCAGGCCCTCTGCGGTGGAGCGGCCTTCGCGCTTGGTAGCGCCCTTGAGGCCCTTGATGCGGATGATCTCGATGGCCTTCTCGGCGTCACCGTTGGCCTCGTCAAGAGCCTTCTTGACGTCCATCATGCCGGCGCCGGTGCGCTCGCGCAGGGCCTTGATGTCAGCAGCAGTGTAGTTCGCCATGTGAACCCCTCTGTCTAGAAAGTTGTGTGTTTACGGACTGACAGGACGGCAGCCCACCGCGTGAGCCGCCATCCTGTCAGTTACCCCCGATGCCGTTTCCGGCCTCAGGGAAGGTCCAGATTTACTTGGCTGCTTCGGCTTCGCCGGATGCAGCTTCAGTAGCGGGAGCTTCAGCAGCCTCGGCGGCCGGAGCTTCTTCAGCCTTGCTGCCCTCAAGGAGTTCGCGCTCCCACTCGGCCAGCGGCTCTTCCGGAGCCTCGGTGGTGCCGGTGGCGCGCTGGTTGCGGGCGATGAGGCCCTCAGCTACGGCGTCAGCAACAACGCGGGTGAGCAGGTTGACGGAGCGGATGGCGTCGTCGTTGCCCGGGATCGGGAAGTCGACTTCGTCGGGGTCGCAGTTGGTGTCCAGGATGGCAACAACCGGGATGTTCAGCTTCTTGGCTTCGTCGACAGCAAGGTGTTCCTTCTTGGTGTCAACAACCCACAGAACAGACGGGGCCTTGGTCAGGTTGCGGATACCACCGAGGTTGGACTCAAGCTTGGTGAGTTCGCGCTTGAGGAGCAGGAGCTCCTTCTTGGTGTAACCGGAGCCGGCGACGTCCTCGAAGTTGATCTCTTCGAGTTCCTTCATGCGCTGGATACGCTTGGCGACGGTCTGGAAGTTGGTGAGCATACCGCCCAACCAACGCTGGTTGACGTACGGCTGGCCAACGCGGGTAGCCTGCTCGGCAATTGCTTCCTGAGCCTGCTTCTTGGTGCCGACGAACAGGACGGTGCCGCCGTGGGCGACAGTAGCCTTGACGAACTCGTAGGCGCGGTCGATGTAGGACAGCGACTGCTGGAGGTCGATGATGTAGATGCCGTTGCGCTCCGTGAAGATGAAGCGCTTCATCTTCGGGTTCCAACGACGGGTCTGGTGTCCAAAGTGGACGCCGCTGTCAAGCAGCTGGCGCATAGTTACGACGGGCATGCCGACGCTCCTTCCGGCAGGTCATTCATGAGAGAGCCCATGGGGCTGCTCTTACCCTGCCAATAGTTGACGGTTGTTTAGCCTTTGCCCGGACGGGCGCGGCTCCTGGCATCCATTGCACTTCTCATCCGGAGTGGGGCCAAAAGGCTCAACCGGACCGCAAGAGGCACAATCCTCCGCAGCCTAAAGCCAAGAGGCTTCGCTGGTGAAGGGCTGGATACGCGTAGTCAGCTCGGGACCCTCACATATCTGAATGAGACATGCTCCTGAATTAGCTTGAGGGCACAGCAAACTGCTCCACCAAGTGTACTACAGCAGCACCAGTCGTTTGACCGGCCGAACGGGGACGTTATCCACATAGGACAGCCCGGGGATGGCCCTGCAGAGATGCAACGGAAAGCCTTGGCACATGGCCATTTTGAAGCTTTCCATTTCCCTGCTCGTCCTCGCCGCGACTGTGGCTGGAATCCCCGGCGCAGCCGCTCCTACAGGGGCGCGGTGGAGCTGGCCCCTCTCCCCCAAGCCCGGCGTCCTTCGGACGTTCGATCCGCCGGACAAGCCGTGGCTCAGCGGGCACCGCGGCGTAGACCTGGGGCCAGCGTTCGACGGCGTTTTGGTCGCCTCGCCTGCCGACGGCGTGGTGACCTTTGCCGGCGTCGTTGTTGACCGTCCGGTTCTCACGATCGATCATGGCGACGGCCTCCGGAGCAGCTTTGAACCCGTGACGAGTGAGCTGAAGCCCGGGGATTCCGTACATAAGGGCCAGCCCATTGGCTCCCTGGCGCCGGGGCACTGCGGCGGAACACCCTGCCTTCATTGGGGCGTCCGCCACGGCGAGGACTACGTCAACCCCTTGGGATTCGTGGAAGACCTGAGACCATCCATCCTGCTGCCTTCGGACTAGTCCCCACCGCCAAAGGACCAGCTAGACGATCGCGGACACGCCGGTGATGGCGCGCCCGGTCACCAGGGTGTTGATCTCGTGGGTGCCTTCATAGGAGTAGATGGCCTCGGCGTCGGAGAAGATCTTGGCCATTTCATAATCCGTGACAATGCCGTTGCCGCCCAGGATGCCGCGGCCAAGGGCAACACTTTCACGCATGCGTGCGGTAGTGAATGCCTTCGCCAATGCCGACTGCTCGTCCTTTGCGGCACCCGCATCCTCAAGCTGCGCCAAACGGACCATCATGCCCATTGAAGCCACTACATTGCCCAGGATCTGAACCAACTGGTTCTGGACCAGCTGGAAGGCCGCCAAGGGCCTGCCAAACTGCTGGCGCTCCACTGCATAGGCCCGGGCCACATCAAAGGCGGCCAGCTGAAGCCCTACGGCTTGCCAGGCGACGGCAAGGCGGGTGACCTTGAGCACCTTGTTGGTATCGCGGAAGCTGTTGGCATTGGCCAGCTTGAAGAAGTCCGGCACCACAACATTGTCCAGGGTGATGTCAGCGTTCTGGACAGTACGCAGGGAGATTTTGTTCTCGATCTTGCTTGCCGAGTATCCGGGGAGCGAGGTGTCCACGAGGAATGCCTTGACCTGGTTGTCGGCCACATCCCGCGCGTAGATGACCACCCATTGGGAGAACGTGGCGTTGCCGATCCAGCGCTTTGCGCCATTGAGGATCCAGCTGTCCCCGTCACGCTGTGCGGTGGTCCGGGTTCCACCGGCCACATCTGAACCACCCAGGGGCTCGGTCAGGCCGAAGGCGCCGATCTTCTTCAGGGAGTAAATATCCGGAAGCCAGGCATCCTTCTGCTCCTGGGAGGCCAAGGCCTCGATAGAGCCCGTGAACAGGCCGTCATGCACTCCCATGAACGTGGCGATCGATGCATCGGCACGGGTCACTTCAGCATGGAGGATGCCCGCAAACAGATTGGAGTAACCCTGCCGGCGCACCGGACTGACCAGATCGAGTTCCGCGAGCTTGGGAATGAGGTCCATTGGGAATTCGGCGCGGTTCCAGCAGTCCACGGCGATGGGCTTGACCTCGCGGGCCAGGAACTGGCGAACCTCGGCCAGGCGATCCTGCTCCTTGCCCGTCAGCAATTGCTCAAAGGCGTAAAAGTCACCATCGGCATAAGGGAGGTTGTTGGCATCGAATGCAGCGTTGGACATATGCGCTCCTTCAAGGATGGCGGCCACCTGCCACCACGTCATGACCCCGGAAGTTACCGGCGAGTAGAAAGTTACTGATGAGTAACATACCGCACGCCGGTGGTGTACCGCAATGAAGGCGAGGGTGGGACCGGAAACGCAAAGGAGCCGCGGCTAACGTCTGAAACGTCAACCACGGCTCCCGTGTAAATGTAGGGCTACTCGGACTTGAACCGAGGACCTTAGGATTATGAGTCCCGCGCTCTAACCAGCTGAGCTATAGCCCCGTGATGCCCGTCCGGCCGCTGAAGAAGCAGCAGTAGGGGCAAATGCACTCTAGCAATACTAATAGCTGCGTGAGAGTGCTTTTGTCACACCACCTTGTCCTCGTACGAAGCACCCCGGTAGAGGTCCTCGAACGTCTGGAGTGTCCCGTTGATGCTGTGGGGCTCCACCATTTCGCGGCTCACCTTGCCCATGGCCTTAAGTTGGTCCTCGGGAAGCTCCACCAGCTTGGTAATCTTCGCTGCGAGCTCTGTGCTGTCGTTCGGCGTGAACAGGTATCCGTTTTCGCCGTCTCGGACCAAGTGCGGGAGCGCCATGGCATTTGCCAACAGCACCGGCGTGGAGGCCGACATGGCTTCGAGCGTCACCAACGATTGAAGTTCAGCCGTGCCGGGCATGCAGAAAATATCGGCCTTGATGTAGGCCTCGCGCAGCTCTTCATCGCTTGCCAGTCCAAGGAACTTCACCCGATCCCCCAAGCCAAGCTTGGCCACCTGTGCCTCCAAGGCCGGGCGGACTTCGCCGCCGCCAACGATCTCCAAGTGGATGTTGAGCTCGCGCGGGGTCTTGGCCACGGCGTCGATCAGTACATTGACGTGCTTCTCTTCCGCAAGCCGTCCCGCGAAAAGAACAGTGGGGTTGGCGTGGGGTTCAATCGTCTCGCCCGGCTTCAGCTCATAGGCGGCAGCGTCAATGCCGTTGGACAGGGGCAGGACCTTCCGGAGGAACGCGTGCTGGTGCATGGCCTTGGCCGCCAGAGGGGTAGGTGTTGTGACGACGTCCGCCTGGCCCATCACCTTGCCCATATCCTTCCAGGAGATACGGCCCACGATGTCCTTGAACCACTGCGGGAAAGGCAGGAACGGGTTCAGGTTTTCAGGCATGAAGTGGTTGGTGGCAACAACCCTGATGCCACGCTTTACAGCTTCATAAAGTACGTGCTCGCCAATCATGTAATGGCTTTGAATGTGCACCACGTCCGGTTGGACCCTGTCGAACAGGAGGGTGATTTCCTTCTTGATTTCCCAAGGGAAGCAGATGCGGAAGTATTCGTGGGTGAACACTCCATGCGAGCGGAGGCGGTGCACCGTGGCCTCGTCACGGAACTCCGTGTAGCTCTTGCCCGTGTCCGGACGGCAGGCCAACACGTGCACGTTGTGTCCGCGCGCGGTCATTCCCTTGGCCAGGCGATAGCCGAACTGCGCAGCACCGTTCAAATGCGGCGGGTAGGTATCCGCCGCGATCAGGATAGTAAGGGGTTTGTTGGTGTCGGGAATGGTCACGTGGAGAACTCCTGATGGTCACGGTGCGGAACAGCGTTGCACGGGTCAATGCTGTGGTGTCGCCGGGTTGCCGGACCGCTGCGAAGCGGTGGCGCAAGTTAAAGCGATGGTAAAGCCCTGCCCTAGGCCTTCCGGCTTGCAGCCGCCTTCGCGTCCTTCTTACGCTTGGTGACTTCCGGATGGTGGCGGCTCAAGGCAATAACCCCCACGATAGCAAGGGAAGCTGCAGCAGCCATGCCGATTGCCATCACAGCGTGGACATCGGGACGAAGCTCACCAAGGATGACGATGCCGATGGCGATGCCTACCATGGGGTCCACGACGGTGAGTCCGGCGATGACCAAATCGGGTGGGCCACCTGAATAGGCGCTCTGGACAAACCACGATCCCAGGCCGCCGGCCGCCACGATTGCAATGAGCGTGTACCACTGCACATTGAACAGGAACAGGCCGTTGGGATCCAGCAGGTGCTTGCCGATGATCCGGGTCAGGACGGCCACGAACCCAAACAGCACGCCCGCGCCCACGATGTACACGAAGGCGCTCATGCGGTGTTTGAACAGCACCGCAAGGGTGCCGAAAAGACCCACGGCCAGAGCCAGGAGCAGCACGATTGTCAGTTCGTCTTCGGCGTTAACGTGGTGGTTTTCCTGCGTGACATTAACAGCCAGGAGCACGAACAAGGCGGACCCGGTGACACACGCGCTGATGGCCACCACGGTGGCACGGTTGATGCTCAGGCCTTGGTCCTTGGCATTGACCACCGTGGTGATGACCAGCGCGATCGCACCAATTGGTTGCACCACAGTCAAGGGTGCTGATACGAGGGCGATGGCGTTCATCACCATGCCAAGGCATAACAGCAAAAGCCCAAGCATCCATCGTGGATTGCGCAGAAGCCGCAGGAACCCGTTGGAACTCAAGGCCAGGCCGCCGGTATCGGCCTTGACCGCGCTCCCCTGGCGTTGGGCGCCAATGGCAAGGAAAAAGGCACCAAGTACGGCAAGGAAAACCGCCAGCCAGACCATCAGCCGTGTCCGCCGTCGTTGGCCCGCAGTTCCTTGCCCTTACGCAAGATGGCCCAGTAATAGTTGTAGGCCGCAATCCAGTGGCCCAGCAGTCCAAGGCCGAGGAAAACCCAAGCCGCGGCGAAGTAGGCGTCCGTGTAGGGAATCGGTAATTTGGAAAGAACCAGCAACGGCGTGCCCACCAGCAGGAGCCCTGTGCGGATCTTGCCGATGATGCTGACAGGAAGGTCCGGATGGCTTCGGAAGTAGATCAGCGAGGCAATAGCCAGAATGGCGTCCGGCACCACCAGCGCCGCCAGGTACCACCACTGCACGACGCCGGCAATCGCCAAAGTGACTGCCACGGCTATGAGCGCCGCCCGGTCCGCCAGGGGGTCCAGTATCCGGCCCAGCTTGGAGGTTTGGTCGAAGCGGCGGGCGATATACCCATCCACCCAGTCCGTGCTGCCCATGATGACCAGCACGAGCACAGCAAAGCCGTACTCCTTCTGCCACAGGACCAGCCACACAAAAAGTGGGACGCCCATGAAGCGGAGAACGGTGAGCACGTTGGGAACAGTAAAGATGAGGTCGTGGTCCACTTGGGGACGGCCCGGGTGCGATCCTGCGCCGATAAACCTCATGGTGTCCCCCTTCCTCTACTCCAGTGTGTGCGGTACCGCGGCAGGCTGCTACTTCTTCAGCAGCTTTCGCAGGGCAACCACGAAGACCGCGGCAGCGGCAGCAAAGGCCACGAGGTCCTTCCACCGGGAAGCGAGGCGTCCAGTGAAGTCCTCGGGGACGGCGTCGCCCAGGCCAGCGAACTTCGCTGAAGCAAAGTCCCTTCCTTCCTGGAACTTCACAGTGGCGGTGTCCAGCAAAGCCTGGCTCTGTTTCTTGACGTCCAACTGTTCGCCAAGCTCGTCTCGGACGCCGGTGAGGTGTTCGCGCCGCTTGTCCAGGCGCCGGCGGAGTTCTGCCTCGGTGGGTGCCTTGACGGCGTCCGCTTCCTTGGCAGCTTCCTTGGCAGCCTTTTCTGCTTTCGCCTTTTCAGCGGCTGCTTCCTTAGCTGCCTTCGCCGCCTTGGCAGCGGGCGAATTGGGATCGAGGATGGACTCGTCGAAGGCCGAGCCTTCCTTCATAATTCCCAGATCATGTTTGAGGCCACGGATGGTGTCCTCGGGGACCAAGGGCATGGCCTTCTTGAACTTGGCAACGCCGATCAAGGCCCCGAGTGCAATGATCACGAGGAAGACCGCGGCAACAATCAGCGCCGCGAGCCAACCAGGCATGATGGTTGCCAAACCTAGAATCGCGGCCACGACCAGCGCGATCACAAGGAGGGACATAAAAACAAGGGCCACGCCGAAGAACGCGCCGGCCACGCCAACCTGGGTGGCCTTGCGCTTGAGTTCGACCTTTGCCAAGGCGATTTCGTCGTTGAGTTGCCTGGGAGCCAAACGGGCAACGAGCTTGAGGGTCTTCGGCAAAGTACGGATGGCTGGTCTCGTGCTGGTCCGGCCGGTGTGACGTCCACTCATTGGGTTCCGCCTAACTGCTTCCTCTGGGCATCGTGTCGGGCGAACGCGGCCGGAGAAACATCGCCGCGGGCACCTGTCCTCAAAACTATCATTCAGGTTCCGGCTCAACTTTCGCCGATGGCACCGCGGCGCGCCTGACGTAGCTGCATAAATATGATGTGACGGCCATAGGATAGATAATCGTGACCAATCCCATAGCTCCGGGCGATTCCCTGAGCCGACGCGAAAAGCTTGTTTACATTGTCCTTCTGGGTGCCCTGACCGCTTTGGGGCCCTTCACCGTGGATCTCTACCTGCCTGCGTTCCCTGCGCTGGAGGAGAGTTTTGGTGTCTCAGCCACGGCGATCCAGCTGACTTTGACCGGTACTACCGTTGGGTTTGGCCTTGGCCAGTTGGTGGTTGGTCCCTTCAGCGACAAGTTTGGCCGCCGCCTGCCGTTGATCCTCGCCACGGCCCTCCATATCGGGTCATCGGTGGGCGCAGCGTTGGCTACGGACATCGGGCTGCTCTCCCTCTTCCGCGTGCTCATGGGTATCGGCGCCGCGGGCGGCGGCGTTGTCGCGATGGCGATGGTCCGTGACCTCTTCCACGGCTATTCGATGGTCCGCATGTTCTCCCGGATGTCCCTGGTCAACGGGCTGGCCCCAATCCTTGCCCCCATCATCGGTTCCCAGTTGTTGCTGGTGTTCCCATGGCCCGGCATCTTCTACTTCCTGGCCAGCTACGGCACGTTGGTGATCCTGGCCGCGATTTTCTTCATTCGCGAAACCCTCCCAGCGGAACGGCGTGGGAAGAACACGGTCACGGTAAGGCAGCGCTACAAGACGGTACTGACGGACCGGATCTTTGTGGGCATGTTGATGGTGGGCAGCCTTAACTTCGGCGGCCTGTTCGCCTACCTCTCCGCCTCCACCTTCCTGTTCCAGAACATTTATGAATTCTCGCCCCAGGAGTACGGCATCCTTTTCGGCATCAATTCGCTGGGCATCGTGTCAGGGGTCCAGATCAGCTCGAGGTTGATCCGGCGCGTGGCTCCGCAGTGGATCGTCGCAGGAGCCACGGTGTTTATGCTGCTCATGGCTGCCCTGATCATCGTGCTCGATCTCTTCCACGTGGGTCTGTGGGGCATCCTGGTTCCACTGTGGTTCTACATCTGCGCCACAGGCTTCATGTTCCCCTGCGTCCAGGTCCTCTCCCTGGCGAACCACGGAGCCCAAGCGGGTACGGCGGCCTCGCTCCTGGGCGCAGCGCAATTCATGATGGCAGGCATTGTCCCGCCGGTGGTTGGCTGGCTGGGTGTCAGCTCGGCGGTCCCCATGGGTGCCGTCCAGGCTGTCTGTATCACTGGAGCGATTGCGGCACTGTGGCTGGTGGTCCGCCCGTGGACAGTCCCCTCAATCCATTAGGCCCCTCAATCCATTAGGCCCCTCAATCCATTAGTTCGGCATTTCACTTGAACCCGACCGTAGGCTGTGACCATGACCAAGAAACCGCACCGCAACGGTAGGGGCCTTTTCCTCGGGGCCGTGCTTGGCGCCGTCGTCGGGGCACTGTTGGGCCGCCTCGCCGGGAGTGCGCTGTTCGGGGCGGTTCTTGGCGCCGTCATCGGAGCCGCTTTGCTGTACCGGGTGAACCCCGGCCCCTGGAACCGGGAGTAACGCAGACCACCAAAGCCCCTCCCCTTCGGGCGCGTGGCAGGGCAGAATGGTGGCCAGCCGGGGGTTACCCCCGCTTCGCCGGTGAAGGGGACATCACATGAGTGCGGCTGTGGGATATAGGGGCACTATTCGCGGCCTGGCGACCGCACGGCGGCTACCCCTGACTTTGGGACTAGTGCTGTTCATTTGGGTTGTGGGCGCAGTTTCCGGGAGCCTTCTCGCCGGCCCGAACGAGACACTTCTGGAACAGGTCGGCCTGGGTTTGGCACTGGATCCGGGCCCGGCATGGTCAATGTTCACGTCATCCTTCTTTGCAACATCCTTGCTCGACTACCTGGCCTGCACTGTGATGGTCCTGCTGGGCGTGGGTATCGCCGAGCGGACCATTGGTCCTTGGCTGGCACTTGCAGCGTTTGTCTTCGGTTCTGCCCTGAGCGCCGTGGTGCTGATGGGGCTGGTTGCCTTTGGGACGGACAACAGCGACCAATGGCTGAGTTTCCTGGGTGGCGAATATGTTGTGGGCGCTTACGGTGGTGCCGCCGCTGCGTTGGGATGTTCGACGGCGGCACTTGAGGCATTGTGGCGTCGCCGCCTTCGGACCTGGTTGCTGGCCGCCACGCTCATGTTCGCGTTGTTTGTAGGGGTCGCCCAAACACTCCAGGCCCTTGCTGGCGCTGTCATCGGCATTGTGGCTGGCTGGGCCGTCCAGGCTCTGGTACTGCGGCGCCGTGCAGGCTCCCTTCATTCTTCGAGTCTTCGTGAGACCCGGTTCCTGGTGGGCACAGTGGTGGGTGTGTTCGCCCTTGGCCCCTTGCTCACGCAGTTAACGGGCACTTTGGAGGTCGGGCCGCTGTCTGTGGTGTCCGAAGTAATGCTCCAAGCAAGCCCCAGCGTGGATGAAGTACAGGAAGCCTGCGATAACGACAAGAGCTGCGTCACCCTGCAGAGCGTGGTGGGCGTGCAGAGTTTTGGCGCAACCATCCTGACACTGATCCCTGTGCTCTTGCTGCTGGTCTGTGCTGAAGGGCTGCGCCGCGGGCGTCGCCTCGCCTATCGGCTGACCCTCGTCATCCAGCTGTACCTGGCGTTCGTGACGATCCTGGCAATCGTGCAGTACGTGACGGATCCGGAAGTGACCCTTGGAAATGACGACATCGGTTACCTGTTGCTCTATGCCGTTCCAGCTGTCCTGGCGCCCCTGATCATCGCGGTCCTGCTGCTGGTTAACCGCCACAAATTCCGCGTGGAATCCAGCGACGCCGGATACCGGGTACTGGGCAGGACAACCCTCATCATGGCTGCTGTAGCGGTGGCCCTGTACGTGGTCTTCTGGTTCGTGGAGGGCAACCCGGCCCGCTCATCGCTGTGGGACCTGGCAGGCCAACTGACCCACATCCTTGTCCCCTTCCCCGTTCCGTTCGTCGTTGAACTGCCGCAGGGACTGCTGAGCACTGTTCTCTACGGACTGGGTGGGGACGTCATCTGGCTCTGCATCCTGTTGATGGTGCTGAACAATTTCCAGCGGTTCCGGATGTTGGCAAATGACCCTGCCGCGGATCTGGGACACACCCGCGAATTGCTTCACAATGGCGGCGGCAGCCTGTCCTGGATGGCCTTATGGGACAACAACCAATACTGGTTCACCCCGGACAGAAGGGCAGGCCTTGCCTATCAGGTGCACAACGGAGTGGCCCTGACTGTGGCGGGTCCGTTCGGGGCCCGCGAGCACCACACAGAGGCCGCAACAGGCTTCCTGGCCCATTGCGCGGCCCTGGGCCTCACACCGTGCTTCTATTCGGCCGCAGCGGAGCTTGACGAGGCCCTCCTACCCCGGGGCTTCCGCAAACTGGAGGTAGCGGAAGAAACCCTGCTGAATATCCAGGCCATGACGTTCAAGGGCAAGGAATGGCAGAACGTCAGGACCGCCTTGAACAGGGCTGAGAAGCTGTCCATCAAGGACTACTGGTACCACTATGCGCAGATGCCGCCCGGGATCCGGGCACAACTGGCAGAGATCTCGGAGGAGTGGGTGGCGGACAAGGCCCTCCCCGAGATGGGGTTCACGTTGGGCGGACTCGATGAACTGAAGGATCCCGAAGTCATGTGTTGCGTGGCAGTGGATGACGACGGCCTGGTCCATGGCGTAACAAGCTGGCTACCGGTTTTCACAGATGGCGTGGTATCGGGTTGGACGTTGGATTTCATGCGCCGCCGAACCACCGGGTTCAAAGGAGTCATGGAATTCCTGATCGCCTCTGCCGTGAATCACTTCAAGGACGACGTTCCCCGGATCTCGCTGTCAGGGTCCCCGCTGGCCAACGCCGGAGCCGGGACGGGCGATGGTGACGACCACAGCGCTTTGGACCGGGTCCTGGCGGTGCTGGGCAATGCGCTGGAGCCCATGTACGGCTTCAAGTCGCTGGCAGCTTTCAAGTCGAGATTCCAGCCCGAGCACCGCACCCTGTACATGTATTACCGGGACCCGTTGGCGTTGCCGTCCATTGGTCTTGCCGTTGGCTCCGCGTACTTGCCGGGGCTCTCCCCCTCACAGAGCGCCGGTTTGCTGCGGCAAATGGTGGCCCGGGAGCCCGCCGCGTGACCGCCGGACAAACGCGGCAGCCATGAAGGGCCTCCTGGAAATCGAGATCAGCGGCCCGGTGGTCATGACCATAGCCGTCGTCATCGGCGTCGGGCTTTTCCTGTTGCTGTTCCTCAGGCCGTCATCGCGCTGGGTCATTACCGCGGTGGTTGGCATTGTGGTGACAGCGGTGCTGGGCTGGTTTACGGTCTGGATCGTAGAGGATGTCCTGGACGTCTTCCACGTGGGCCTGACACCCCGGGTGTGGTTCTGGGTGATCACCGGCTTTGCTGCCCTTGGATTGGCGGTGGTCAGTTTTCGCCACAGTCCGCGATGGCGGAAGGTGGCGGCGGCACTATCCATCCCGGTATTCCTCCTGGTCACTGCGCTTGGCGTCAACATGGAGTTTGGCCTCAACAAGACGCTTGGTTCAGCGCTGGGAATTTCCACCGAGGAAGCCATCCAGCTGAGCAAGCCGGACCCGGACGCTCCCCTCCCGGCCGGGCCGCTCTGGCAGAACTGGAAACCGCCCGCAAACATGCCAACCAAGGGCGAGGTGGGAACGCAGGTCATTCCAGCCTCCGCCTCGGGTTTCAATGCCCGCCCTGCCGGGATCTACCTGCCGCCTGCGGCCCTTACGGAGAACCCTCCACGTTTGCCGTTGTTTGTCCTCATGATGGGCCAGCCGGGGCTTCCGGACCCCCAGTACGTTTCGTCCGCATTGGACGAATTTGCCGTGAAGAACAACGGCCTGGCACCCATCGCGATCGTGGCCGACCAGATCGGACCTGAGCAAGACGACACCCTGTGCCTGGACACAGCCAAGTACGGAAACGTGGAAAAGTACATCAACGTTGACGTGGTGAACTGGGCCAAAGCGAACCTGAACATCCTCCCGGACCGCGACCATTGGAGCATTGCCGGATACTCGAACGGTGGGCAGTGCGCCATCTCCTTCGCCCTCAAATACCCCACCTTGTGGGGCAACGTGGTGGATATCTCCGGCGAGGAGTTCCCCGGCGCGGAGGACCCCGCGGGCAACCTGGCCGAGATCTTTGGCGGCAACCAGGCAGCGTATGACGCCCAGAAGCCTATCAACATCATGAAGGGCAAACACTTTCCTGATACCACTGCCGTTTTCACCGTGGGCTCGGATGACGTGACATATGTGGCAGCTGCAAAGGCTGTCTCGGCAGCGGCGCGTGCTTCCGGCATGACGGTGACGTACTACGAGGTGCCAAATGGCGGGCACGTGGGCATCGCGTTGAACGCTGGCCTGACCAAGGGCTTCGAGGTGCTGTATCCGAGACTTGGCTTGTCCCCATAGGCAGCCCTGTTCCCGGCCCGTCCCCGGCGATAAAGTTGAGATGTGCCACATTGGCAAGAGCTGCAGCCGCTTCCGGCACCTTGGCAGCGACGGGATGAACGCATCCTGCCGTTGTGGTGGGACCGGCTGTGCTCCGTGACCAGTCCCCAGTCTGCGGCCCTCTATGCTGCCGGCCTCTTCACCGATGATCGCCGCCGGCCCATCGCCCAGTGGTACAACCCCGAGGTGGACGCCGCCTTGCTGGTTGCCCCGGAGACCTCACCTGAGTGGCCCGTCCAGCGGTTTGGAATTTTCTATGCACCGCCGGGTGGTGGATTCAGCCGCGTCTACTCCGCTCCCCACGAGTGGCATCCGAGGGAACCCCGCACGCCTCCCACTGAACAGGAAGCCTTCCTGGCCGCAGTGGCGGAAGCAGCCCGCTTCCTTCAGGTGGAGATGGATTTCGTGTAAAAAAATGGACCCCGCACCAGTGTGAAACCGATGCGGGGCCCTTGCGCTCCTCCGACTGGACTTGAACCAGTAACCCTTCGATTAACAGTCGAATGCTCTGCCAATTGAGCTACGGAGGAATGAAGCGGTTATGACTTTAGCAAAGGTTTTAGGCGAATGCGAATCGGGCGGAGATACCCCCTGGGGGTATAAAAATACCCCCGTTCCGAGACACCGGAACGGGGGTATTGTGCGCTCCTCCGACTGGACTTGAACCAGTAACCCTTCGATTAACAGTCGAATGCTCTGCCAATTGAGCTACGGAGGAATGAAGCGGTTACTAGCTTAACAGGGCCCCGCCGGAAAACGAAATCGAGCGCCGGGCCTGCGTCCGGGGGCCATCAGCAGGGAACGTCAGGAGTCCGAACGGAGAGCGCGGCGCTGCATTTCCAGCACCATCAGTTCGCGGTTCAGGCGCTGGAATTCCTCCGGAAATGCAGTTGCGTCAAGGCGCTGCAGCTGGCCCATCTTGTCAGCTTTGATGCGCGTGATCTGCAGTTCGAAAAGCCTCGCCAAAATGTCCCGGCAATACCGTTGCATGGCCTCCGGAGTACTGGCCGGCAAGGGAGTGACGGCCAGCTCGGAAACCAAGGGCCGCAAGGGCTCCGGAACTTCCTGCCGGATGTGCTCCACCCATGCCACCGGATCAGCCGCGTGTGCCAGCCCTGTGGCACGTACGGCTGCATGCACCGCCGCATATGCCGGCGTAGCAAAATGGGAAGCCTCGAAACGCTCCCAGGCACCGTCACCCAGGACTGAGGGCTCCTGCAGGACGACTTCCAGCGCTTGGCGCTCCATCCCTGCCACGGGGTCCCGCGGGTCGGGACGATTGAACACCTGGCCGTTCGACGGCGGGGCTGCCGGCGTCGTCGTGGGTTGTTCCGTAGCGCCGGGCGCACTACCGCCGGAAGCCGCGCGCTTGGCTGCCGCCCCAACGTAGCGGCTGACTTCCTCAATAGGCATGCCCAACCAGCCAGCGAGTTCGCGCGTATAGGCGGGCCGGATGCCGGAGTCGCGGATTTGCGCCACAACGGGCGCGGCTTCCCGCAACGCCGCGACGCGACCTTCCACGGTGTCCAGGTTGTGCCTCCGGAGCGATGCCCGGATGGCGAACTCGAACAGGGGCTTCCTGCTATCGATGAGTTCACGTACTGCGGCGTCGCCCTTGAGTTGCCGAAGATCACACGGATCAGCGCCAGTGGGCTCTACTGCGACGTACGTTTGCGCGACAAATCGCTGGTCCTCCTCGAAGGCGCGGAGGGCGGCCTTCTGGCCGGCAGCGTCTCCGTCGAAGGTGAAGACCACTTCTCCCCCGGTGCCGTCGTCCGAAAGCAGGCGCCGGGCGATCTTGATGTGTTCGGTGCCGAACGCCGTCCCGCAGGTGGCCACCGCCGTCGTGACTCCGGCCAAGTGGCAGGCCATGACGTCCGTGTACCCCTCAACCACCACCAACTGCCGGACCTTGGCGATGTTCCGCTTGGCGATGTCGATCCCGTAGAGGACCTGGGACTTCTTGTAGAGCGTGGTTTCGGGGGTGTTCAGGTACTTTGGGCCCTGGTCGTCCTCGTAGAGCTTGCGGGCGCCGAAGCCGATGGTGTCGCCCGCGATGTCCCGGATGGGCCAGATCAGCCGGCCACGGAAACGGTCGTAGATACCCCGGTTTCCTTCGGAAAACATGCCTGTAAGCCTCAGTTCAGCGTCGGTAAACCCACGGCCGCGCAGGTGCTTGAGGAGTGCGTCCCAGCCCTGCGGTGCATAGCCCACACCGAAGTGCTCGGCGGCCGCGCGGTCAAAGCCCCTGCCGTCGAGGAAGTTCCGGCCCTCGGCGGCACCGGGAGTCAGCAGTTGGGCGCGGAAGAATTCGTCCGCGATTTTGTGGGCGTCCAGCAGGCGCTGCCGCTTGCCCACTTCTTCGCGGCTTGGGCCCGTGCCGCCGTCCTCATAACGGAGTTCATAGCCGATCCTGGCAGCGAGCTTTTCGACTGCCTCATGGAAGGAGCTGTGGTCCATTTTCTGGACGAAGGAGATGGCATCCCCGTCCTCGCCGCAGCCAAAGCAGTGGTACCTGCCCACCTGCGGGCGGACTGTGAAGGATGGTGAGCGTTCGTCGTGGAAGGGGCACAGGCCCTTGAAACTTCCCAGGCCGGCGCTCTTGAGCGTGACGTAACCGTCAACGACTTCCTTGATATCCGTGCGCTGGCGTACTTCGTCGATATCTTCACGTTTGATCAAGCCAGCCACGTGACCATCCTAGTCGCTCAGGGAGGCCATGATAGCCGCTACCAGAGCGACGGCAGGCTCCCCACCAGGCGCTCGTACATGGCTAACGCAGACCCATCCGTCAGCGACGCCACCTGGTCAATCACTACCCGCAGACGCGCACCGTCGTCGGCCGCGTCACGCCAGTCAGCAGCGAACATCGGCTCAAGGTGGCGGTCACCTGTGGCGTTCAGGACGCCCACCAGGGCATGCAGCACTTCGCGCTGGCGTTCGTACACGGGCTGGCGGTGGTCCGTGGAAATGACGAACGTAGTAGCCAGGCCCTTGAGGACGGCGATCTCCGTCACAGTGTCCTCCGGGACCATCAGTTCCGCGCCGTAGCGGGTCAGGTTGGCAGGGCCAAAATGGTCCCTGGTGGTTTCCATGGCGCTTTGGCAGAACCGGCCGATGAGCTGGCTGGTCATGTCCTTCAGCGCAGCCATGGACTTTCGGCTGCCGTCGGCCTCGCGGACCCACACCTTGGTGGCCTCAAGCCGGGCAAGGGCAGCATCGATGTCAGCAGGATCGTTGTGCGGGAGGTACCACTGCTTGGTGTAGCCCACCACGCGGGCGCGGTGGTCCGGATTTTCCATCCACTTCAATTGGAAATGGCCAGCAACGATCGCGTCCTCAACGTCATGGACCGAGTAGGAAATATCGTCCGCAAGGTCCATCACCTGGGCCTCAATGCAGGAGCGGTTGCCCGGAGCGCCCTCCCGTAGCCACTCGAACACGGGAAGATCGTCCTCATATGCACCAAACTTGCTGGTGCGGTGGCCATGGATGACGGGGGCGTCGACGGCGGACCACGGGTACTTGGACGCGGCATCCAGGCTGGCGCGGGTCAGGTTGAGCCCGGCGGGCCTGCCGTCCTCGGCAAGGACTTTCGGTTCAAGGCGCGTCAACAACCTCAGTGTTTGCGCGTTGCCCTCGAAGCCGCCAATAGTATGTGCCACTTCGTTCAGGGCTGACTCACCGTTGTGGCCGAACGGTGGATGGCCGAGATCGTGGCTCAGGCACGCGGTATCCACGACGTCCGGGTCGCAGCCCAGCGAACGGCCAAGCTCACGGCCCACCTGGGCAACCTCGAGGCTGTGCGTCAGCCGGGTGCGAACGAAATCGTCCGTGTCCGGAGCAACAACCTGCGTTTTGGCACCCAGCCGCCGCAAGGCCGAGGAATGGAGCACCCGTGCCCGGTCGCGTTCAAAGTCGGAGCGGTAGTTGGTCTTTCGCGGCTCTTCCACCCACCGCGCAGAATCCGCTTCGGTGTAGCCCGGAATGGCCAGCACGTAGTCGTGCGGCGTTCCAGTGCGGCCCAGCATCGCTTCGGTTCCCATGGGTATCTGCCTCCTTCAAGCGCCGTTGTGTGGTGCCTCTTGAGCCAGTCTTACACGTGTGAAGCTAGCCTCCTGACACGTCCAGCTCTGCTGCGGAGATTTCGGCACTCTGTTCCGCGTTCAGCTGACGGCTCATGAGCCAGTCCTTGGGCAGGGCGGGCTTCTTAGGAGAACCGGCACGGCCTCGCGGCCCCTCGGAATCGATGCCCGGATAGGGCAAGTCCGTGTCCAGCTCTCCAAGGAGTTCACGAAGGACCTCGAGCGTGGGCACGGTGGCAAGTTTGGCGCGAAGCTCCCCACCCACCACATAACCCTTGAAGTACCAGGCCATGTGCTTGCGAATTTCCCGGAGTGCCTTGTATTCGTCGTTACCGAAGGTTTCCACCATGAGTTCCGCATGCCGGTAGACGCCCTCGGCAACTTCCCGCAGGCCCGGACGGTGGCGCTGGTCGCTGCCTTCGAACGCTGCTTGGAGATCACCGAACAACCACGGACGGCCCTGGCAGCCACGGCCCACAACGACGCCGTCCACACCGGTTTCCCGAACCATGCGGACCGCGTCCTCCGCCGACCAGATATCGCCATTGCCCAGCACCGGAATGTCGGGCAAGGCCTCACGAAGGCGGGCGATGGCGGACCAGTCTGCCTGGCCGGAGTAGAACTGCGCAGCCGTCCGACCGTGGAGGGCGACGGCGGCCACGCCGGAATCGCGGGCGATGCGGCCGGCGTCGAGGTACGTCAGGTGATCCTCGTCAATGCCCTTGCGCATCTTGATGGTGAGCGGGATGCCGCCCTTGGAGGCTTCCTTCACCGCGGTCTGCACGATGGCCGTAAAAAGATCGATCTTCCACGGCAGCGCGGAACCGCCGCCGCGGCGGGTGACCTTGGGCACCGGGCAGCCGAAGTTGAGGTCGATGTGGTCAGCGCGGTCTTCCTCGACGAGCATGCGGACTGCTGCGCCGACGGTTACGGGGTCAACACCGTAGAGCTGCACGGAACGGACTTTCTCGTCCTCATCATGGGAGATGATGCGCAACGATTCCGGAGTCCGTTCCACCAGCGCACGCGAGGTCACCATCTCGGCCACGTACAGGCCACCACCATATTCACGGCAGAGCCTGCGGAAGGCGGAGTTGGTAATGCCCGCCATGGGGGCAAGGATCACGGGAGTGTCCACGGTGATCCCACCGAGCTGCAAAGGCGGAAGCTCAAGCTTTGGGGCAGGGGGCGTTGCTACTACAGTCACCCATCCATTGTCGCAAATCGGGGCAAATCGACCGTTGGGAGCCCCCTGCGGCGCAGTTAACCCTGCTTCGGCGCGCTACGGCGCCGGGTCTGCCCTGTCGCCGCGCCGCTCCGCTTCCCTCTTGGCACGGCGGCTCCCCGGCCGCGCAGGCCGGGCTCCGCCGTCGAGCGTTTCCTCGCGGTCAGAACCGACGACGGCGGCCGCAGCGGCGAGCGCACCAGTGTCCTCGACGTCGTCCGGGTCGACGGAGCGTGCCGCCAGTGTGGCACTCTTCACGCCTGTCGCCTTGACCACGAGCACGGCAATCAGCGTAGTAACGGGAATGGCCAACACCAGGCCGATGGAGCCCACCAGTGTCCGGATGACTTCTTCGGACAACTCCGCGCTGGTCAGGGCCTCGGCGAGTGGGCGGTCGTAAAGCATCACGATGATGAGGATCGGAAGGGCCGCGCCAGCGTACGCGAAGGCGATGGTGTAAACGGTGGAAGCGATGTGGTCGCGGCCAATCCGCATCGCCGAGGAAAACAGCTTGCGGGCGCTGGTATTCGGGGCCAGTTCGTAGAGCTCCCAAACGGCCGAGGATTGTGTAATGGTGACGTCGTTGAGAACACCGAGGCCTGAGATGATGAGGCCGCACAGGATGATGCCGGAGATGGAAATCTTGTCCGACATATTTATCAGCGTCGCGGCGTCGTGGTCGCCTACGCCCGCAAGGTTGGCAGCGTCGGTTGCCCATGCCGCCAACAGCGCCGTAATGCCCAGGCCGAAGATGGTCCCCAACAGGGCCGTGGAGGTCCTTGCCGAGAATCCATGGGCGAAGTACAGGACCCCGATCATGATCACAGTGGAACCAACCAAAGCCAGCATGAGTGGCGGCTTCCCCTCCACAAGTCCCGGCAGGATGAAGCTGACCAGCACTGCATAGGCACCCACCAAGCCAAGGAGCGCCCGGAAGCCGCGCCAGCGCGCCACGGCGATCACTACCACCGCATAGAGGATGGCCAGCAGGGCGATCGGCAGGCTCCGCACGAAATCCACGAAAACGTACGACGGCGAGCCGTTGCCTTGCGCTGCGCCTTGGACACCGGAGAGGTTCAGGTATCGGATGGAGTCCCCCACATCCACGCCATGGGACTTGGCGACGTCCGGGTTGATCACCACCTTGACGGGGCTCCCGCCCTTGTCCGGCTGGGTAAAGGCAAAGGTGCAGTCGGATCCGCCGGACTGGCCTTGAACTGTTTGGCCTGGGTCCGTTTGGCTGGTTCCCGTCTGCCCTTGCGTGGACTGCCCAGTTTGTGTGCAGCTTTCCTGCACCACACTCTGGATCTTTCCGGTGTCGAACGTGACTCCCGGGGCAGCCTGGTAGGGACTCGCGAACGAGATTCCCTCCCGGCTGCCCGAGGGCCACATGACCATCATGGCGATGACCGTGAGCACGCCAAGCGGTACCAGTACCGCAGCCAACAGCCAGTTGGCGCGCTTCCGGGACGCAATTGCCTGTGGCGTTGGCTCGGAACCTTCAGTGTGACCGTGGGAGTGTCCGTGACCCATCAGCAGCAAAACCTCATGGTTTCAACCCTAGCGGGGTCCCACCGAAACCCCGTCTCAGGCCGGCTTGATGTTCTGGTTCACGTGGAATAGGTTGCCGGGATCGTACTTGCGCTTGACCTCCACCAAACGATCCCAGTTGGGGCCGTAGTTCTCAGTGACCCGGTTCTGGTCTTCGGTGTCCATGAAGTTGATGTATCCACCAAGCGCCGAGTGCGGTGCAAGAGCCGCCGCATACTCCCGCGTCCAGGCGATGTTGGCTTCGTTGTCCGCGGGTTCCATCCACTGGGTGGCGATGACCGGCGCGAACTTCATGTTCCTGTGCGCAAACGCTGTGTCGCGGACATCAACGCGTGAGACGGCCCCGTCGATCGGGTAAATGTGCACAGCCGTATTGACGCTGGTGACCGTCGCGCCGTGTTTGGCGTGCGCTTGGATGGCGCCGTCACTGAGTTCGGGGAGGAAGTTCGCTTTCCAATATCCCTGCATGCCTTTCTGGTTGAGTGCGTCGAAGGCAACGTTCAGGGCTGGGTACGGCATGGGTGCTACAAGCGAGCCCGCCACGGGCGCGGCGTCCAAGAAGGGCTGCCACCGTGCTTCGCCTTCTCCCATGTCCCCCGTCCACATCCCCACAACCACACAGACAGGCTTGCCATGCCACTCTTCGGGAAGGAACGGAACTGGCGGCCCTTGGTGGAAGCCCAGGAAAGCGCCGAACTCTTCCGGCGCGTTCGCGATGTAATCGCGGTAGAACCGGGCAACGGTGTCCGTATGCTCTGCGCTGTACAAGATGACTCCCGCATGAACCATGTCAACGGGATGGAGTTTGAATTCGAACGAGGTCACCACGCCGAAGTTGCCCCCGCCACCCCGGAGCGCCCAGAACAGGTCCTCGTTCTGGTCCTCGCTGGCTACAAGGAACTTTCCATCCGCGGTGACGACATCGGCTGAAATGAGGTTGTCGCAGGAGAGACCGTACTTTCGGGCCAGGTAGCCTATTCCCCCGCCCAGGGTCAGTCCGGCAACTCCCGTGGACCCGACGATCCCACCCGTGGTCGCCAGCCCGAAGGCGTGCGTTGCATGGTTGAAGTCAGCCCACGTGGTTCCGCTTTCGGCCCGCGCAGTTGCGGTCTCCGGATCAACCCGGACCCCTGTACGGTTGACGAAGTCCAGGACCAAGGCATCGTCCCACGTTCCAAATCCAGGGGCACTGTGTCCGCCGCCCCTGATGGCCAGGGGCATGGAGTTCTCCCGGGCGAAGTTAACCCCCGCGATCACATCGGCCACTTGGGCCACCCGCACGATGCCCGCCGGACGTTTGTCCACCATGGCGTTGAAGACTGCCCGTGCCGAATCATAGTCAGGGTCTTCGGGAGTGATGAGCTGCCCACGCAGCTGATCCCGCAGCCCATCCAGGGCCGTTCCATTCATGTTGTTACCACCGATTCAGACGAGACCGGAGCTGTTCCACAGACGCCGCTTCCCTCCGAGTATGTTCGGCGCGTGGCTTACGTCGCCTTCCTACTCCTGCACCGTGGCCGCGTCAAGGGCATCTGCCAACATGGATCCGGGCAGGTCCTTAAACAGGATCCCGCCCTGCCCATCGGTGATGGTCAGGGCGGGATCCGGGGATGCAAGAACGGTGGTCAGTCGCTCACGATCAGGGTGTCAGCGCCACGTACATGGGCTTTGCCCGAATCCAGCAAGGGTGCCAGTACGCTGCGCAGGGCCGTCATCGATTCGTCCACTTCCAACAGCACGGGGTGCTGGTAGGCAATGAGCGCCAGGAGGTCCCTCACGGCAGCCTCTGCGTCGTCGTCGGACAGGTTCGGATCGTGACCGAGGAAGACGTCCGAAGGCTCTTCGGAGTTGCCTTGGGCGTAGCTGATGGCGAAGGCCTGGATCTTGCCTTTTCGGCTGGCGGGCACTCCGGCACCAAAGGCGCTTGCTTTCGGCGCACGCAGCACAATGGCTCCGTGGGCCCCGGCGAGATCGTGCAGGAAGAGCCGCTGCACTGTGGCAATGCTGAGCTCACCTGGGCTGTCCCAATGATGGACGGCTGAGTAGTAGCTGCCCACCACTTCGCTCAGTTCCACGGATCCGGTGGCGAGGTCCTCCACGCGTTCGGAGGCTGCTTCTTCAGAACCGTCGCCGAACCGCGGAAGCTTCAGCGGCTCCGGATCCACCACAACCAGCTGGGAACGCTGAATGGGTCCCAACCCTGCGGCTTCGGCGAAGGCGGCACCCGGCGTGCCCGGCTCCACTTTGCTGCGGAGCTTGGAAACGCCCGACGGCGAGTTCCCGGCTTCGCGGCGCAGCATCGTCAGCAGGGTGGCGCCTACGCCGTTGCGGCGATGGTCTTTGGCAACCTCGATGTAGGCCCAGAGGCGTTCCGGGTGCAGCGAAGCCTCGTGGACCACTCCGGCAGCAACTGGGATGCGAACGCCGTCAACGACGTCCTCGGCCACAATGCAACGGCGCCACGGCTGGTTGCTGGAAGGCGCCAGCGCGGCACGGAACTGCTCGGCTGGGAGCGTTTCCGGGCCGCCCCAGATTTCCAGGAGGGCGAGGTCGTCGCCTTCCTTCCACTCGCGGTATTCCAAAGCCACGATTAGGCGCCGATCAGTCGTGCTGCCAGGTAAGCCTCAACCTTGTCCAAGGACACGCGTTCCTGGCTCATCGTGTCGCGCTCACGGATGGTCACGGCCTGGTCTTCGAGGGTATCGAAGTCCACCGTGATGCAGAACGGGGTACCGATCTCGTCCTGGCGGCGGTAACGGCGGCCGATGGCTCCGGCGTCGTCGAAGTCGATGTTCCAGTTCTTGCGCAGCTGGGTGCCCAGCGCCTTTGCCTTCGGGGACAGGTCCTCGTTGCGGCTCAGCGGCAGGACAGCTGCCTTGACCGGGGCAAGTCGCGGATCCAGCTTCAGGACTGTGCGGACATCGACGCCGCCCTTGGCGTTGGGTGCCTCGTCTTCTGTGTACGCGTCGATGAGGAACGCCATGAAGGAGCGGGTCAAACCGGCGGCGGGCTCGATCACGTACGGCGTGTAGCGCTCGTTGGTGGCCTGGTTGAAGTAGCTCAGGTCCGTACCGGAGGCCTTGGCGTGCGTGGAGAGGTCAAAGTCCGTACGGTTCGCGATGCCCTCGAGCTCGCCCCACTCGGAGCCCTGGAAACCGAAGCGGTATTCGATGTCAGTGGTGCCCTTGGAGTAGTGGCTCAGCTTCTCCAGCGGGTGCTCGAAGAAGCGCAGGTTCTCTTCGCGGATGCCCAGGCTGGTGTACCAGGACATGCGCTCCTTCATCCAGTACTGGTGCCATTCCTCGTCCGTGCCGGGCTCGACGAAGAATTCCATCTCCATCTGTTCGAACTCGCGGGTCCGGAAGATGAAGTTGCCCGGCGTGATTTCGTTGCGGAAGGACTTGCCGATCTGGCCGATGCCGAACGGCGGCTTCTTCCGGGAGGTGGTGAGTACGTTGTTGAAGTTCACGAAGATGCCCTGTGCGGTCTCCGGGCGGAGGTAGTGCAGGCCTTCTTCGCTGGCCACGGGGCCGAGGAAGGTCTTCAGGAGGCCGGAGAATTCCTGGGGCTCGGTCCACTGGCCACGGGTGCCGCAATTGGCGCAGGCAATATCCTTCAGGCCGTTCTCGGCCGGGCGGCCCTTCTTTTCCTCATACTCTTCCTCGAGGTGGTCGGCACGGTAGCGCTTGTGGCAGGAAAGGCACTCCACCAGGGGGTCGGAGAACACCTCGACGTGGCCGGACGCTTCCCAGACCTGGCGGGGAAGGATGACTGAGGAGTCCAAGCCAACCACGTCTTCGCGGCCGCGGACTACGCTCTGCCACCACTGGCGCTTGATGTTTTCCTTCAGTTCCGCACCAAGGGGACCGTAGTCCCACGCCGAACGGGAGCCACCATAGATTTCACCGGCCTGGAAGACAAAGCCCCTCCGCTTGGAGAGGGAAATGACCTGGTCAAGGACGGATTTTGCTGCCATGGGTACTCCATTTGTTCTACAGGGCCGCTGGGTGCGGTCCGCGGTGGTTTGCCCCGGAATCCGGACGATGTTGTCCGGCGGGGTGGGCTGGGGAAATAGTGCCGGTAATAACTGTGCAGAAAGCTGCGTCTCCTAGCCTACCGGCCTTTGCCCGGGACCTTTCGTACGAATGCTCCCTTGGGCCAGGGCAGCGTGGCCACAACGATGGCTGCCAAGGTCAGGACCGTACCCAGCACCGTGGGCAAGGCGACCACCGCACCGGGACTGGGGATCACGACGTCGAGCACCAACGAGCCCACCAGCTGCCCTGCGATCATGCCCAAACCAGTGATGAGCACGCCAAGGCTGCGGACCAGCAACGCCGCGAGCCCAATGAATATGCAGCCCATGGGCCCGCCCAGGTAGTACCACCATTCACCGGGAAGGGGGTTGCCCACGCCCGCTACCGAAAGCTTGATGAGCCAAGCGATCCAGAGGATGACGGAACCGGCAATGAAGTTCACCAGCGTGGCTGCCACGGGCGTTCCATAGTGCACGGTGGCGGTCCCATTCATGGCTTGCTGGAAGCTCATGAAGAACCCGGCAGCCAGCGGCAGGAGGATCGGCAATACAAGCGAAGCGACGTCTGTGCTGCCGCCGAACCGTGGGGAAACAGCCCATGCCACAGCGGCGACAGTCAGGATGCTGCCCAGAACCCGGACCCCGGTGATGGACCGCCTGCCGCCGGGGCCGATACCCAGGCGATCAACCAGCAATCCACTCAGCGTCTGCCCCGTGACGACGGCCACGGTGAACAAGGCAACGCCCAGCAGGCCAATAGTGAAGGACTGGGCAAAGACGAACAGCGCGCCGATGCCACCTGCCATCACGTAGAACCTCGGAAAGCTGCGGTTGCGGACCGCCGGGACGATGCGCCGGAGGCCGGCCCTGCCTTTGGGTGTCAGCACTGAAATTGCGGCGATAAGCACAAGCCCTGTGGTGAAACTCACCACAGAGGCGGCGATGCCGTCCTCCAATGTGGCCCCAAGCGCCCCGTTGATCCTTCCTTGGAGCGGAATCACCAAACCGGTTGCGACAGCAACCGGGAGGCCAACGGCGAGCGGAAGCGTGGTACGGGGAGAAGGCTGTGGCACTGTCCCCACACTACTTCAGGCATCATTGCTGTATGAGCAACCCGGAAATCGAAGAGATCCCCATCCGCGACGACATGATCCGCCTCGGCCAGCTGCTGAAGCTCGCCAACCTCGTGGAGGACGGCGTTGAAGCAACGGAGCTCATCAAGAACGGCCTGGTCAAGGTCAACGACGAAATCGAAGACCGCCGCGGCCGCCAACTCCATGAAGGCGACACCGTTAGCGTGAACGGCCAGACGGTCCGGATCACCAAGGAATCCTGAAGCGGGTTTAGTCGCTGAGCACCTTGTGGGTCAGGAACTCACCTACGTGGCCGATCTCCTGCTGGTTGATACCGTGCCACATGCCCGTGTAGAGCACCTTGGTGAGGTCCACGTGCTTGCGCACCCAGCCCATGGTGTATTCGATCTTGTCCGGAGTAATGACGGGGTCCTGCTGGTCACGGCCCCAGAACATCGGTAACGTGCCGTCAAGTTCGGCATCGCGGAAGGCAGGGTCATCGCCGGCGTCCACCACAAAACCCGAAAGCCCGACGACGGCAGCAAAGTCCGCGGGACGGTACCGGAGCATGGTGGTCGCCATGGCCATGCCCATGGAGAAGCCAAGCAGCGTCACTGAAGAATGCTTGGCCTTGACGGTGTCCAGCCATTCCAAGGCGTATTCAGCGGCCAGTTTGACGGCGTCCAGCGAGTAGTCGATTGACGCCGTGAGCGGGAACCACGTGAAGCCTGGCCCCATGGGCATCGGTGCCCTAAGTGAGGCCACCACAAAGCCCTCGGGCAGCAGGCCGGCGAGGCTGAAGAGATCGTCCTCGTTGGAGCCGTAGCCGTGCAGCAGCAACAGAAGCGGCTTGCCCTCCCGCTCGGCTTCGTCATGGGACCACAGGACAACGGGCGCGGGGAATGCAACGGCTTCAGTCATGGGTCTATTCTTGCAGTTACCGATGGGTAACAACCTACGGTGGCGTAGGTTTACAGGTTCAAGGCAGGATGGAAAGCGTGAGTGACGTCAATTCATTGGTGGAGCCGGGCGACCCGGTCCAAACACACCCTTGGAGCCGTTACGTGGCCCTGGGGGATTCGTTCACGGAAGGCATCGGCGATCCCGAGCCCCAGAACCCCGGCGGCTTCCGCGGATGGGCTGACCGGGTAGCGGAAGAACTCGGCCGCGGCCACGAGGATTTCGCCTACGCCAACCTTGCCATCCGTGGACGTTTACTGCAGCAGATCGTGGATGAACAAGTTGGTCCTTGCCTGGAACTCCAGCCGGACCTGGTCTCGATTTCTGCTGGCGGCAATGACCTCATCCGCCCCGGCGGCGACCCGGACCAGTTGGCGGAGAAGCTGGACGCAGCCGTACAGGAACTGGGCTCCAGTGGAGCCACGGTAGTGCTGTTCAACGGACCTGACACAGCTTCCTCGGTCTTGGGCCGCATCCGCGGCAAGGTGGCAATCTACAACGAAAACCTCAGGACGGTGGCGGCACGGCACGACGCAATCATTGCGGATATGTGGTCGCTGAGGCAGTTGGCCGATCCCCGGATGTGGGACGAAGACCGCCTGCATTTCTCACCCCTGGGACACCACACCATCGCAATGATGGTCTTGGAAGCCCTGAACGTCCATCACAGCCTGGAACCGCTCGTTCCGAAGCCCCTTCCGGCGCGCACCTGGCGCGAGGCCCGTTCCTCGGACCTGGTGTGGGCCCGTGAGTACTTTGTCCCGTGGGTTATCCGCAGGCTGCGGCACAGATCCTCCGGTGATGGCATTACACCCAAACGCCCGACGCCGGGACCGGTCTTCGGACCCAACGGCACCATGCTGCCGCGCGGCTAAGGTAATGCGACTGCGGCCAGGAGTGTTCAATGCAGCCTAAAGACATTGTCCGCCTGCGCCTGCGCCGCCAGCAGTTGCGGGCTCCTTTCGGCGGGAGCGTCGATGACGTGCTGCGCAACCTCCTCGCCGTGCAATCGCAGGAATTTCCCTATGCCCGATGGACTCTTGCCCAGAGAACGAACGGCAGCACTGCCGGGCAAGTAGAGGAGGCTGTGGCTGACGGCAGGATCCTGCGGACGCACATCCTGCGGCCGACGTGGCATTTTGTGCATCGTGAGGACCTCGGCTGGTTGATGGGTTTGTCTGCCGATCGCCTGCATCAAGGAAACAAGGGCATGTACAGGCAGACGGGAGTTGATGAGGCCACTACCGCCGTCAGTGGGCGCATCCTTGCAGAAGCTGTGGCCGGTGGAGCCCACAAAACCCGCGAAGAACTAGCCGACGTGCTGGAACAGGCGGGGCTTCCCAGCAAAGGCCTTGGCTTCATTTACCACCTGATGCACGCGGAGATCAGCAAAATTTTGGTGAGCGGCGCCCCGGTCCGCTCCGCTGGCGGCGCGCTCAAGCAGACCTACGCCCTCTTCCAGGAACGTGTGCCCACACCTGGCGACACTTCCTTGACGGGCGATGACCGCGAGTGGGCCTTGGGCCAGTTGGCGTTGCGATACTTCAGCAGCCGGGGACCTGCCACAGTCAAGGATTGCGCCGCGTGGTCCGGACTGACCATGAAGGATGTGCGGCTTGGCGTGCAGGTGGCTGGAGAGTGGGCTCCTGGCGCCCTGGCCACCGTGGCAATTGACGGCCTGGACTTCTACCTGCCGGCCGAAGACATCGATGTGCTTGCAGCGTCTCCCCCACCAGCCGACGCCGGGCCAAGACTTCCCCGGGTCGATCTCATCCAGTGCTACGACGAGTACGTGATGGGCTATTCGGAGTCGAGGCACTACCTCGGGGGAAAGGCGCCCTACTTCCCGGAGGGCGATGCTCCCATTCACGTGGTGTTGCTGGATGGCAGGTTGGCCGGATGGTGGCGGCACGCCTTCAGCGGTGGGATCTGCGAAATCGACGTCAGAATGAACCGGCCGGCCACAACAGCCGAACACCATGCTTTGGAGGCAGAAGTGGAGCGCTACGGAAAGTTCCTGGGCATGGAGGCAAAGTTGGTGTGAATCTGCGGGACTAAGCTGGGTTAAGACCTAGGAGGCCTGCACCGTGAACAATCTGATCTTCTGGATCATCGTCTGCTCGTGGCTGATTCCCTTGGGGATCCGCATGTACAACAAGTCCCGGGCGCGGCGGCTCCAGGACCGCAACTTCTCCCGTCCGGGCTACCCGCCACAGGGGTTTCCTCCGCAGGGCTACCAACAGCAGCAGAATTACCAGCCGCAAAACTACCCCGGCTATTCTCCCGAGCCCACCCACATCCGCCCGGCGGATGCGGCACCGCCGGCGGCACCGCCGTCGAACGGTTCTTCAACTACGTTCCCCAGCAACAGCGGTTCCGGGCAGCAAGGCTTCCGCGCACGCAAGTTGGCCGAACTGGACCTCAAGTTCAGCAACGGCGAAATTGCCATGGAGGATTACATGAAGCAGCGCGGCGAAATCATGAATGGCTGAGCCGGCTTAGGCGAAGAAGGCCTCGCGCAGCTGCTCTGACAGTTGGCCGATTTCGGTCAGGAAGCCATCGTGGCCGATGGGAGCCTCGATGACGTGGACGGGTACATTGCCTGGCAGATTTTGCGCCAGCTCCAATGACTGGGCCGGGAAGTAGAGGCGGTCCGAGTCGACGGCTGCCACGAAGAACTCGGCAGTGGTGCTTGCCAAGGCGTCCTTCAAGGTGCCACGGCCCCGGCTGATGTCATGGGACATGAGTGCCTCAGTGATGGCGATGTAGCTGTTGGCGTCGAACCGGCGCACGAGCTTGGTGCCTTGGTGGTCGAGGTAGCTTTCCACCTGGTAGCGGCCGCGTTCCCCCAGCACCGCAGCGGCCAGCGGCGTCTCCTGGTGTTGCGCTTCCCGCCCGAAGCGGAAATCAAGCTCCAGCGCGGAACGGTAGGTGATGTGGGCTATCCGGCGGGCCAGGGCGAGGCCCGCCTCGGGAGTCGGTCCACCGTAGTAGTCGCCATTGTTGAAGTTGGGGTCCTGGCGGATAGCCAGGGTCTGCGGCTGGGCGAAAGCGATTTGCTCGGCTGTGCTGTAGGCGCCGACAGAAATAACTGCGCACCGCTGAACGCGCTCAGGATAGGTCACAGCCCATTCAAGTGCCCGGGCGCCGCCCATGGAACCGCCCAGGACGGCGTGCCATGCTTTGATGCCCAATGCATCGGCCAGGCGCGCTTCGGCTGCCGTACTGTCGCGCAAAGTGACCAGGGGGAAGCGGGATCCCCAAGGCCGCCCGTCCGGCGCCTTGGACGACGGGCCAGTGCTGCCGTAACAGCCGCCCACAATGTTGATGGAGATAACGAAGAACCGGTTGGTGTCGATCGTCGCACCGGGACCGACAAGCTGCTCCCACCAGCCTTCCTCATCCGTTGCGCCGCGGGCCACATGCGTGCTTCCCGTCAGTGCGTGCTGAACGAGGACAGCGTTGGACGCATCAGCGTTCAGCTGCCCCCAGGTTTCGTAGGCCAACACAACATCGGGGAGGAAACCGCCGGCTTCAAGTTCCAGCGGACCTACGCCGGCGTACTTGACCGTCCCGTCTTCTTCGCCCGATTTGGGGAGTGCTGTAGCAGTAATGGTCATTCCTTTGACACCTAACCTCGCGCTTGCCCGTCGCCTTGCGTGCGACAGGCCAGGTCTTCACCCGGGGCACCCCACCGCGGAGGAGGGTTGCCGGCCAGCAAGCCGGGGCTGTCACTGGCACTCATGACCTAATACGTAGAGTCTAGGAAAAATACGGTTGTTTTGGCGAAGAATGTGACAGCTGTGTGACGGTTTGGGGTCGTTTGGTTCAGGAACACGCACGGCGAAGGGCCGCCCGGCGAATTTTCGACTGCGGCGGGCGGCCACTCCTCCCAGTGCGCTTAAGCGCCTTTGGCAGCCCGGAACCCGGCCTCCAGGTCAGCGATGATGTCGTCTACATGCTCAATTCCCACGGACAACCGGACCAAGCCTGGATTAACACCGGCGGCCACCTGCTGTTCCACTGTGAGCTGGCTATGGGTGGTCGACGCCGGATGGATGACCAGCGAGCGGACGTCACCAATGTTGGCAACATGGGAGTGCAGCTCCAGGCCGTCGACGAAGCGCTTGCCGGCCTCGACACCGCCCTTGATAGTGAACGCCACCACGGCACCGGTGCCCCTGGGGCCATACTTCCGGCCGCGGTCGTACCAGGGGCTGGAGGGCAGCCCCGCGAAGGCGACCGATTCGACGTCGTCCCTCGACTCAAGCCATTCGGCAACCCTGGTGGCGTTGGAGACATGGCGCTCAACGCGCAGGCTCAGGGTTTCCAGGCCCTGGGCAATGAGGAAGGCGTTGAAGGGGGAAACCGCCGAACCCAGATCGCGCAGCAACTGCACACGGGCCTTGAGTATGTAGGAGAGGTTGGCTCTGAGCGCGCCGTCCTTGCCCAGGTCCCGGGCGTAAACGAGTCCGTTGTAGCTGGGGTCCGGGGTATTGAATCCGGGGAAGCGCTCCGGGTCCTTTCCGAAGTCGAAGTTTCCGGAGTCCACGATCACGCCGGCGATCGCCGCACCGTGGCCGCCAAGATACTTGGTGGCCGAGTGCACCACGATGTCCGCACCCCATTCGATGGGACGAATGAGGTATGGGGTTGAGAGCGTGTTGTCCACGATCAGCGGCACACCGGCCTCATGCGCGGTGCGTGAAATGCCCTCGATGTCCAGCACGTCCTGGCGCGGGTTGGAAACTACCTCACCGAAGAACAGCTTGGTGTTGGGCTGCACAGCTTCCCGCCACTGGTCCAGATTGTCCGGGTCCTCCACGAACGTGACGGAGATGCCGAACTTCTTTAGCGTGTGGGCCAACAGGTTGTAGGTTCCGCCGTACAGGCTGGGGCTGGCGACGATGTGATCGCCGGCCTCGGCAATGTTGAGAATGGCGAACGTTTCCGCGGCCTGTCCTGAGCTGAGGAGCAATGCGCCCAGTCCGCCTTCCAGGCTGGCGATGCGCTGCTCCACGGCATCCTGCGTCGGGTTGCCGATGCGGGTGTAGATGGGGGCAAGCTCAGCCAGCGCAAACCGGTTTGCCGCGCTCTCTGCGCTGGGGAACACGAAGGAAGTGGTCTGGTAGATCGGAAGCGACCGCGCTCCCGTGGCAGAGTCGGGTTCCTGCCCTGCGTGGATCTGGCGGGTTTCGAAAGACCATCCTTGGGACATTGAATTCTCCTTTTAGTGGCGCGCGGGTTTGCCGTGGATCGCTGGAGGCGTTGGCTGGGGCCAGTCTAGGAAGCGTCCGGGGCCTTGGACAGCTTTGTGACGAAGGCAGTATTTTTCGGTCTTCAGGCGACCCACCGTGACGCATTCCGGCGGCACACAGCTGAGGTCCCATGATAGTTAGGCTTCCCTTAGCTGAGACCCCGATCACAAAGTGCCAAGATGAAGCCATGCGCATGGATCACGTCTCTTACGCTTGTGAACGAGATGGCCTTTTGGCCACTACCGAACGAATTTCCGCAGCTCTGGGAGTGGACGCAGTCCGGGGCGGAGTGCACCCGCGCTTCGGTACCCGGAACATGATCATTCCCTTGGCGGATAACAAATACCTGGAAGTCGTGGAGGTCCTGGACCACCCCGCTTCCGACAAGGCACCCTTTGGCCAGGCGGTCCGCGCGCGCTCAGCAGCTGGCGGCGGTTGGATGGGCTGGTGCGTCGCCGTTGACGACCTAGCCCCCTTCGAAGACCGCCTCGGCCGCTCCGCGGTTCCGGGCAACCGCAAGTTCCCGGATGGCCGCGAACTCGTGTGGCGGCAGATCGGCATTCTCGGCTTGATCGCCGATCCCCAGGTGCCGTACCTGCTCAAGTGGGAGGGCGACCCCTCACTGCACCCGTCCAGGGTCTATGAGAGTGACGTCAAGATGTCCAGCCTCACCATCGCGGGCTCGGCGGAACGCGTTACCGAATGGCTGGGCGAACCCGTTGAGAAGCCGCTCGAGGACGTCGCTGTCCAGTGGATGGCACCGCACGGCACGCCCGGCATCATGTCCGTCACTTTCGAAACCGCCTCCGGCGCCGTCACCATCTGAGGCGCACCTTCCCTTGGGGCCTGGTCCCCTCCCCGGTCCATCGTGTCCGGTCAAGCTTCGGCCGCCATCAGCGGGTGCCAACGACGTCACCCACCGATGGCGGCCGAATATTTTTAATGCCAACAGGACTGGCATTGGTTAGCCGAGCCCCACTGCCTTCCCGAACAGGCTGAATCCCACAAACGCGACGATGTCCAGCAACGCATGCGCAATGACCAAAGGCATGACCCGCTTGGTCTTGGTGTAGATCCAGGCAAACACCAGGCCCATGGCGAAGTTGCCTATGAAGGGTCCGAAGCCTTGGTACAAGTGGTAACTGCCACGAAGGGCCGCGCTGACGACGATGGCCAACGGGGTACTCCAGCCAAATTTTCCGAAACGGTCCAAGAGATAGCCCACCACGATCACTTCCTCCACCACCCCGTGGCGGATCGCGGAGAGAATCAGCACAGGTACAGTCCACCAGTAAGCCTCAAGGCCGCTGGGCACAATCGCGGTGGTGATTCCCAGGGCCCTGCCTGCGGCGTACAAGCCAAGTGACGGGATGCCGATCGCGGCGGCGAGCCCCAATCCCTGCAGAGCGTCCTTACCCGGACGTGCAAAGTTGAATCCCAACCGGGTGAAGCCTGAGCCACTTCCGCCTTCCCTGCCACCCTGTGAGTGCGAGGACAGGAAATAGAACACCAGGACCACCGGCACCAAGGCGAAGATGATGTCCAGCAGCTGATACGTGAGGTCGAAGTACTCGCGGGTGCTTTGGGACCTGTTCAGCGTGGAGGTTGCCTCGGACAGCGGCGCGCGCGTCATCTTGTCCAGGAGCTGCACCACGGAGTACACGGCTGATTGGCCCAGGGACAGGCCCAGCACGATGAGCACTTCGGCGCGCAGGCGGCGGCGGGAAGCAAGGAGCATGTACCTATCTTGCCTGCAGTTCCTGCCACTTTGCCGTGAACTGGACACCTTCCCGTGCCACTGGTGGGCAGGACCCTATGCTTGGTGGGATGAGTGCGCCAGGGAGAATCTTCATGATCCGGCACGGCCAGTCCGCCGCGAACGCCGACACGTCAATCTACAACCGCGTGCCGGACTACCGCATCCCGCTGACCGGACTCGGAATAGAACAGGCACGGATAGCAGGCGAGGCCCTCCGGCGGAAACTCGACGGCGAGCAGGTCTGCGTTTACGTGTCCCCCTATTTGCGGGCCTACCAAACCCTTGAGGCGATGGACCTGGGCCCGCTGATCGAGCGCGTGATCGAAGAACCCAGGCTCCGGGAGCAGGACTGGGCCAACTTCCAGATCGCCGGGGAGATCGAGGACCAGAAAGAACTCCGCAACCTTTACGGCCACTTCTTCTACAGGTTCCGTGAGGGCGAGTCAGGCTCGGACGTCTACGACCGCGTGTCCTCGTTCATGGAGACTCTCTACCGGCACTGGGAAAAACCGACGTACGCACCTAATACCCTCATGGTCACCCACGGACTAACCATGCGGTTGTTCTGCATGCGCTGGTTCCACTGGACTGTCGAATATTTCGAGTCGCTCAACAACCCCGACAACGCCGAGCTCCGCACGCTGGTAAGGACCGACGACGGCCAGTACAGCCTGGATTCACCGTTCAGCCAGTGGGTGCCCAGGGACGTTGACGATTCAGTGCTCCACGCGCCAAGAATGCGTTTCTAGCGGCATTGCCTAGCTGGCAGGGGCGACGATGACTTCCGTACCCTTGGCTTCGAACGCGGCTTTGTCCTCGGCGCTGATGCCCGAGTCCGTGATCAGGTGCCTGAAGTCGTAGCCCGCCATGGCGGCAAAGGAGCGGCGTCCCACCTTGGAGGAATCCGCCACAACATAGGACTCGGTGGCGCGGCGGGCCATCACGGTGTTCACCATGGCTTCGCCCTCGTCGGTGATGGTGGGACCGAGTTCCGGATCCACGCCGTTAACGCCAATGAACGCGATGTCCAAGGCAACCTTCTGCATGATCACGTCTGTGTAGGGCCCAACGAGTTCATAGGAGCGCGGGTTCAGGATGCCCCCGGTGACCATGATCTTGATGTTGGGACGGACGGCCAGTTGAGAGGCAATGTTGATGGCATTGGTCACCACCGTGAGAGTGGGTCTGTTGGACGGCGCGTTGAGGTCCTCGCGCGTGGACAGGAGCTGCGCAAGTGCAGTGTTGGTGGTTCCACCACTGAGGCCGATCACGGCTCCGGGCCGGATCAGCGCGGAGGCCGCCTGGGCAATTTCCTGCTTGGCCGCGGCGTGGTCGTCACGGTTATAGCGTCCCGGGAGGTCGTAGGACACGGAGCCCGTGGTGGCGCCGCCGCGCGTCCGGCTCAGGAGTCGCTGCTTGGCAAGACTGTCCAGATCCCGTCGCGCCGTAGCTGGCGACACGCCAAGCCGCGTCACGATGTCCTCGACTTCCACATGGCCGGATTCGGCCAGGAGGTCAAGGATGGCGGTCAGCCGATCGGTGCGGGTCATGACAAGCCTTTCGCGGAGTATTGCTATTTCGCTTTCGCGAACAGCGTCAGCAATCGTGCGGATTCCAGCACCAGTGCGTCCCGGCCGGCCTTGATGTACTTCCGGGAATCCACCACTGCAGGGTTGGCATCGAGGTACTCACGGACGGCGCGGGTAAAGAACCCGTTCAAATGTGTGGATACGTTGATCTTAGTCATACCTGCGCCGATCGCGGCTACGAGCATCTCATCTGTGACGCCTGAAGAGCCGTGCAGGACCAGCGGCTTTCCGACCGCCGCCTTCAGCCGCGTGATCAAGTGCAGGTCCAAGGCTGCACTGCGTTCGGTCATGGCGTGTGAGGAGCCCACTGCCACGGCGAGCGCATCCACGCCGGTTGCTTCGACGAACGCAAGGGCCTCTGCCGGATCGGTGCGGACACCGGGTGCATGGGCGCCGTCCTTGCCTCCTACTTTGCCGAGCTCGGCCTCGACATAGACGCCGCGTTGGTGGGCGTAGCGGGCCACGCGCTGGGTTACTTCGACATTCCATTCATAGGGCAGATGTGCGCCGTCGAACATGACGGAGCCAAAGCCCAGGTCCACGGCCGCGACAGCGAGGTCTTCGGATTCAGCATGGTCCAAATGAACCGCAACCGGCACTGATGCGTCGCGGGCGATCACCAGGGCAGCCGAGGCGATCGGCTCAAGTCCGCCGTGGTATTTGGCGCAGTTTTCGGAAATCTGGAGGATCAGGGGAACTCCGGCTGTCTCGGCACCAGCCACCAGCCCCTCGGCCGTTTCCACATGAATAACGTTGAACGCGCCCTGGCCGGTGCCGTTGGCCACAGCCTTGTCCATCAATTCCCGCGTACTGACAAGGGTCATCGGGTCTCCTTCCATGTCACGATCAGTTGTTCTTCAAGTTCCTGGTACCTCGGCGAGATCTCGCCAGCGGCGGGCATGAGCACCGCGGCCGCGGACCAGGCGGTGGCCTTGCGAAGAATTTCGCGAGGCTCGGTGATGCCTTTGGCGAGGGCGACGGCGGCAGCCGCCACTCCGGCGTCGCCCGCCCCTGTGGGGTTGCCGCTCAGCGGCTCGGGGAGGCGGGCACTCCAGTACCCACCGGGTGCTGCGTGGTCGAAGGCGAGCATTCCGTCAGCACCGGCGCTCACAAGGACCGTGCGTGCGCCCATGTTGATCAGCGAGAGCGCAGCGGCTTCGAGGCCGACCTCCCCGGTGGCTTCCGCCAGCTCATGGTGATTGGGCTTGAGGACGTCGGCACCGGCTTGTGCCGCGGCGATGATGCCCGGGCCGGAAGTGTCGATGATGGCGGGGATCCCGGCGTCATGCGCCAGGCGTACCAGAGACGGGTAGAAGTCGGCGGGCGCACCTGGCGGCAGGCTGCCCGAACCCACCAGCACAGCGGCGGGAGCTTCTCCGTCACCGCCGCTTACTGCCTTGACGACGGCGGCAGACAGCGAGCGCCAATCGTCCGGCAGGAGGGCTTGGCCTTCCTCGTTGAAGATGGATGTTTCGCCGGCAACGGTGTCGACGAGCGCGATGCTGCGGCGGGTCTCGGCGGCGACGGCCACCAAGGTGTGCGGCACGCCGCTCGTCCAAAGTTCTGCAGCCAGGGTTTGTCCCGCGGCGCCGCCCGTAGGCGCAATGGCAAGCACGGGGTGGCCGAGCTGATGAACCACGCGGGCTACATTGAGTCCCTTGCCACCGGCGCGGCTGATGGGCGTGGGGACCCGATGGCTGGCGCCCTCGGTGATTCCTTGCACGGTGTACGTCATGTCGATGGCCGGGTTGGGCGTCACCGTGACAATGCGGGCTGCGGCGGGGCCGGTCATCGCGCACCGTCCAAGAGCGCCCGGGCGTTTAGTGCCGCGCCGAGGAGCCCGGCGTCCTGGCCAAGCTGGGCTTGGATAAGGCGTGGACGTCGTTGGAAGTCCAGGATCTGGTCAACCCGTGTGCGGAGCGGTTCGAGGAGGTTCTCCCCTGCTTCAGCCAGGCCTCCCCCAATCACCACCGCTTCAGTGCCGATGATGTTTACGCACTGGCATATGGTGAAGGCAAGGGCGTCCACGGCGTCCGCCCAAACGCGCGCAGCAACGGCATCTCCGGATTGGGCCCGCAGCAGGACATCGCGGGCGCCGTCCACCGTAGTCCGGGAGTGCGCGCAGTAGCGCTTGGCAATGGCGCCTGCTGAACCCACGGCTTCGAGAATGGTCATTCCGGTGCTATTCGGGCCGGCGTCGGGGTCCGGTACCTGGGCATGGCCGAGCTCACCAGCGAAACCACCAGCGGTGACGGCCACACCCCCTGAGAAGACCGCAGCGGCGATACCAGTGCCCACCACCATGACCACGACGTCGTCGAATTCCTTGGATCCACCAAAAGCGTGTTCCACGGCCGCGGCGGAGCGGACATCGTGATCGAACGCCACGGGAAGGCCGAGCCTGTTCTCTGCTTCAGCGGTGAACGGGAAATTGCGCCACCCGAGGTTCGCCGAGTAGATCCCGATTCCTTCCACGGAATCCACGATGCCGGGGACGATGACGCCCGCTGCTTTGGCGGGGATATCCGGGAACTCGACGCCAAGCTCTTCAGCCAACCCTGCGAGGCGATCAAGAATTGCCTCGGCAGGGCGTGCTGCGTCCAGGGGCGTGGGGACGCGGCGCATGCCCAGCACGTTGCCGGCGGGATCCACCAGCCCTGCTTTGATGTCGGTACCACCCACGTCGAAGGCCAACACTGCAGCTTCAGCGGCTCCGAGAACCATGATGGGCGCCTAGGCGGAGGCGTCGAGAATGACGGAACGCGTCAGGTTCCGGGGCAAGTCCGGATTGAGGCCGCGGACACGGGCACGTTCCAAGGTCACCTTGTGGACGCGTGCCAGTTCAGCAAGAGGGTGCTTGTCCGTGTGGATGTACAGCGCCCCCGTGGCGGCCATATCCTTGTCCAGGCCTTCAGGCTGCGCGCCGAACAACCAGGTCACGCGTCCGGGCGCCGCGATGGAGATCGGACCGTGCCGGTATTCCATCGCGGGGTAGGATTCGGTCCACCCTTGAACGGCTTCGCGCATCTTCAAGCCAGCCTCGTGCGCCAGGCCAACAGTCCAGCCGGTCCCAAGAAACGTGAACTGTTCGGCGTCCAGGAGTTCCTGCGCCACGGGGCCCGTCACTGCATCCTTGGCGTCTTCGATAGCCTGCTTGAGGCCAATCCCAAGGCTGGAGAGTAAGTACACCAAGGCCGTAGTTGCGAAGCGGGTCTGCACGACGGAACGTTCATCTGCGTATGGGAGACCGATCACGGCGTCGGCCAGATCCACGATTGGCGACGACGTATCGCCAATGATCGCAACGGTGGGGACGATGCCCTTCAGCTCGGCCAGGATCTCCAGCACCTCGGTGGTGGTGCCGGACCGCGTGATAGCCACAACGGCGTCGTACTGGCGATCCGCACTGTTGCTGTTCAGGAACGCCTCCGACGCCGCAAAGGCATCCGTCACGCCTTTGCCCGCGGATTCGCGGGCGGCTGCGTAGCTCTGTGCCATGAACCAGGAAGTGCCGCAGCCAATGACGGCAATGCGCTTACCGTCAGCGGGAAGCAACGTCTCGGCACCGGCCTGCTCGATGGCACGCTGCCAGACCTCGGGCTGTGAAACCAGCTCTTCCTCCATGAAGGCGCCCAGTGTGTTCTCGCTCATCGTGTGTTTCGCTCCTGCTCAGCCAATGACGTTTTCTGATCTATAGAAACACTAAACGATCAGTTTCGATCTCACAAGGATCATCTACTGGAGTGGATCCGCCCGTTGCGCCCCCAGGCTTTCACTTCCGTCATTTGACCGAGTATCTGTGTCAAGTTGTGCGATTTAGTAAATATCCCGTGAAGTCTTGTCAACTTCTGTTCCATGCAGCAGTCTTAGACGGGTCCGCAAGAACATGATTATTATTCACCCGGAATAATCAAGAAGGAGCATTATGCCCGGCTTGTCATCCCCGCATCCCCCAGTCGCAAGGCGCTTGGCCTCGTTGAGCCTGGCCTGCGTGGTCGCCTCATCCTCATTAGGTTTACTGGCCATCCAACCGGCCGTTGCCGTGGTTTCCAGAGAATCAGGGGAAACCGTGGCACCCGCCGGGACCGCGACCCTCACCTCTGGACAACTCAGTGTTACGGTGTCCACCACGTTCCCGCAGGTCCTCAGCTATTCGGACCGGGCCACGAACGCCCGGATCGACGGCACCACGGCCCTGCTCTCCACCGTCACCATCAACGCTGTGGAATACGACGTCACGGCTACGTCCACGAAAACCGACGACAGCACCATGGACTACGTCCTGACCGTCCCCGCATTCGGCAGCACCGTCCTCAAAGCCCGGCTGTCCGTCAAGAAGAACGTTGTCTCCTTCAACGTCACAGAGATCAAGGACTCTGAGGGTTTCCGGGTCAAGACACTCCAGCTCCCCCGGCTGAACCTGGTGTCCGTGGCCTCCACCCAGCCCGGGGCGCAGGTCTCCACCGCCAATCTCTCCGTGGACAGAAGCGTCACCGGCGACCAGTTCACGCCGATTACTGCCACCACGCCGCTCGATGCCACAGCCAAGAGCTCGGCCTACGCACTGGCCAACACTGCCTCCCTGGGCGCCGCACTGGAATCCAATGCCCTCTATGACACTTCCTCCGGCCCGGGCTCCAAGGACCGTGGCCGCTTCTGGCGCCAGGCAGTCAGCGATGGTGCTGGCGGCGTCTCGATGGGGGTAGCAAGCGGCCAGTGGCTTTACCGCGCCGACGGCTCGCAAACCACCGAGGAACTCCCGTGGACACGAGTCGCTATCACCGCTGATGCCAACGCCGATGGCGGTGTGGACTGGCAGGACGCCGCCATCGCCATGAGGTCCATCCAGGTCAGCCCCAACAAAGGCGAACAGACGCCGGACAACGTCATCACGCACATCCCGTTCAACTTCGCATCGCAAGCAACCCACCCGTTCCTGCGCACCTTGGACGACGTCAAACGCATCGCCCTGGCAACCGACGGACTGGGCCAGGTGGCCATGCTCAAGGGCTACACCAGCGAAGGACACGACTCCGCGAACACCGATTACGGCAACAACTTCAACACCCGCGCCGGCGGACTCGAAGACCTGAACAAACTCGTCAAGGAGGGCAAGGACTGGAACGCCAGCTTCGGCGTCCACATCAACGCGACAGAAATCTATCCCGAGGCCAAGTCCTTCAGCGAAGACCTGTTGCGGGCGGACAAGGGCCTTGGTTGGAACTGGCTGGACCAGTCCTACTACATCAACCAACGCCAGGACATCAACTCCGGGAAGCTCGCGCAGCGCATCAAGGAACTCCGCGAAGCAACGGACAAGAACCTGGACTTCGTCTACGTTGACGTCTATTACGAGTTCGGCTGGCTCGCGGAACGCCTGCAGCAGGAACTGGTCAAGAATGGCTTCCGGGTTGGCTCCGAATGGGCAGACCACCTATCCCGGAACAACACGTGGTCCCACTGGGCCAACGACGAAAAATACGGGGGTTCCACCAACAAGGGCATTAACTCCCAGATCCTGCGCTTCATCAACAACACAGAATCGGACGTCCCCAAACTCGGTGTGAGCCACATTGTGGAGTTTGAAGGCTGGACCGGCCAGAACGACTTCAATGCCTTCAGCGAGAACGTCTGGACAGCGAACCTGCCGGCGAAATTCCTGCAGCACCACCAAATCACCAAGTGGACCCCTGAACGAATCGACCTCGCCGATGGCGTGGCCGTCACCGGAAACACTGCCCCCGAGCGCAACATCACAGTGGGCGGGGCATCGGTGCTCCACGGCGGAACGTACCTGCTCCCGTGGTCATCCAAGGAGAACGGCAAGGCAGACAAGCTCTACCACTACAACCCCGCAGGAGGCTCCAGCATCTGGACCCTCACCCAGGAATTCGCCACAGCCGGCTCACTCGAGCTGTTCAAGCTCACGGACAACGGACGGGTCAAGGTGGCCGACGTTCCCGTAGTCAATGGCCAGGTCACGGTCACCGCAGACGCGAAGCAGCCCTAAGTTCTTGCCCCTGCCAACAACAAGGCCGCCCTGCCCGCCAGTGCCAAGTTCGGCGAAGGCACCGCTTTCACCGACCCCGGCTTCAACGGCCCGGACCTGGCACCGTGGACCCCGACGGGAACCGTCACCCAAGTCCGCGACGACAAGGGCCGCCGCTTCGCCGAGATGGGCGCCTCGCCGTCGTCGATCAGCCAGGAAGTAAAGCTCGACGCCGGAACGCATTCGGTGAGCGCGTGGCTGGAAATCCAGCCCGGCAAGAAACGGCCCACCACGCTGTCCGTGGAGATCAACGGCAAGACCGAAACCGCCACCATCGATTCGTCCAACGCCGAGAACTACGTGGCGGGCGATGAAAAGCACGGCACAGCCTTCCAGCGTGTCCGGGTCCTGGTGGACGTACCGGCCGACGACACGAAGGCCACTGTCAGCATCACAACGAACGACGGCGACGCCACAGTCCGCGTCGACGACTTCCGGTCGGTGAAAACCGCCCGCGTGGCCACCACCGGCGTGCTCAGCGAAGACTTCGAAAACGTCGACCAAGGCTGGGGACCGTTCGTGAAGGGAAATGCGGGCGGCTCCACGGACCCACGCACGCACATCACCGAACGCCGCGAACCATTCACCCAAAAGGGCTGGCACACCAATGTGATCGATGAAGTGCTGGACGGCAACTGGTCGCTGATCGCCCATGACGAGAACCGGGCACCCAACGGCGGACCGGGCCTGGTGTACCGCACCACCGAGGCAACAGTTCCCTTCAAGGCAGGCCACAAGTACAAGGTCTCCTTCGACTACCAGAACTCCAAGGCAGGTCAGTACGCCTGGGTTTCCGGCTACGACTCGCAGGCCGGGCCGGCAGTAACAGGCAGCAAGGCGATCGACGCGAAAACCTCCACCAGTCGCTTCGAGCAGATCCTCGATACCGGCTTCTGCGGCGACTACTTCGTCGGCCTGCAGCGTACCGGTAGCTCCAACGGCTCGGACTTCACCCTGGACAACCTCCTGGTGGAAGACCTCGGCGCTTCTGAAGCCGTCCCCGCCTGCGCCCAGCTCAGCGCCGCCCTGCAGGGCGACGTGATCCAGCAGGGCAAGGCACAGGACTTCGTCACCACATTCGTCTCGGACGAGCCTGCCACCATCAACGCACTTGCCGTTGAACTCGAACTGCCGGAAGGCTGGACGGCCACACCATCCACGCCCACCACAGCAGCAACGCTGCCGGTAGGTGGCCGCTTGGCCACCACTTGGAAGATCACCGCACCGGCCAGCGCAGACGGAGACTACGCCATCAAGGCGACTGCCCGGTACACCGCTACTTCTTCAAGCAACGAGCCAGCAGGCAGCCGCACCATCAGCACCACGGCCACCGTCCGCACCCTGCCCAAGCCTCCGCAGGCCACCGTCTTCGCGAGCGACCACCCATGGGTCAGCGCAAGCAACGGTTGGGGCCCGGTGGAAAGGGACCAATCCAACGGTGAGCAGGGCTCCGGCGACGGCAAGCCCATCACACTGAACGGCACCGTCTACGCGAAGGGCCTGGGAGCCCACGCCAACAGCACCATCCGCTACTACCTGGGCGGGTACTGCACGGCGTTCACCGCGACCGTGGGCATCGACGACGCGCAAGCGACCCGTGGCAGTGTGAAGTTCTCGGTGGTCACGGACGGCACCACGCGTGTGACCACTCCGGTGTTGGGTGCCAGCAGCGCACCCCTGCCACTCACTGTTGACGTCACCGGTGCACAATACGTGGACCTCGTGGCCAACGACGCCGGCGACTCCAACGGCAACGACCACGCCGACTGGGCCGACGCGAAGTTCACCTGCTCCTAGACGGCGCGAACGCCTGCCCGCCACACCGAATGAGTCAGCGGAATGCCCGGACGGTACGCCAAGTGCGTGGCCGACGGCGCCTTCAGCATATGAAGGTCCGCGCGATGTCCGACGGCGAGCGAACCCACCGCTCGTTCGCCGTCGACGTCGTTCCCCGACTCCCGGCCCAACGCCAACGCGCCGCCGTACGTCGCCGCCCGGACGGCTTCGTGGACGCTGAGGTGCATCTGCAGCACGGCAGTGGTGACGCAAAAAGCAATGGAACTCGTATAAGAGGTCCCCGGATTGCAGTTGGCGGCCAAAGCGACCTGCACACCGGCGTCGATCAACGCACGGCCGGGCGCCAACGGCTGACGCGTGGACAGATCACAAGCGGGCAGGCACGTAGCCACCGTTCCACGCGTGCCGGAACCCGTAGCGGCGTCCCAGCCGGTCCACGTCCCCGCGAGTGCCTGGATGTCGCTGTCCGAAAGGTAGTTCACATGGTCAACGCTTGCCGCCCCGAACTCCACGGCCAGCGCCACTCCCGGCCCCTCCCCCAACTGGTTGCCGTGCACACGAAGTCCCAGACCGGCGTCGCGCGCAGCCTTCAGGACCCGCCGCGACTGGTCCTCCGTGAACGCGCCGCGCTCGCAGAACACGTCCGCCCAGCGGACATACGGCAGAACGGCGTCGAGCATGGGACCGCAGACCAGGTCCGTATATTCCTCCGGGTCCGAACCTGCCGGGACCAAGTGGGCGCCGAGGTAGGTGACTTCGTCCACCAGTGCCGCGGCGATGCGGGCGCTGCGGGCTTCGTTGTCCACGTCCAGGCCATAACCGGTCTTGCTTTCGAGGTAGGTGGTGCCCTGCGAGACAGCTTCCTCCACCCGGTCCTGCACCAGGCGGGCGAGCTGGTCGTCGCTGACGCTGCGCGTGGCTCCCGTGGTGACGGCAATCCCCCCGGCGCTGTAGTTCTGCCCGGCCATGCGGGCCTCAAACTCGGCGGTGCGGTCGCCGGCGAAGACCAGGTGGGAGTGCGAATCGACCCAACCGGGCAGGACGGCACGGCCCTCGGCATCGATGGTGGTATCAGCCGCCGGGGCGTCTTTGCTGGACCCAATCCAGGAAATGCGCTCGCCTTCGAACACGATCGCGGCATCCTTCAGGACACGATGCTCCAGGTCCTGGGTCATGAGTTCGCCGATGTTGGCGATCAGTGTGCTTTTTTGTCCTGGACTGCTGATTCCGCTCATGAACCTATTGTTCAGCGGCGGATGGACCAGCGAACGGCTGCGAGCTGTTCCGCTGTCCGGGATTCCGGACTGTCGGGACTGCCGGTCCCCAGGATGAGCGCGGCAGCCAGCTCCGCGATGGCAGATGACGTCTGGAAACCGTAGCCGCCCTGACCCGCCAGCCAGAAGAATCCGGGCGCTTCAGCGTCGAAACCGACCACCGGAACTCCGTCGGCGGCCTCGGTCCGCAACCCTGTCCAGGCACGGTCTACTGAGCGGATGCCCAGGGTCGTTACCGAGTTGAGCTTGCCGATCAGCTTGTCCACATCACCGGCATACGGTTTAGCGTCCTCGGCACCACTCGGTACGGTCTCCGACGGCGAGATCAGCACCTGGTTGCCCTCGGCGCGGAAGTAGAACGTGTCATCGGCAGCAGCGACCATCGGCGTCTCCGGAGTCAGCGGAGTATCCACGTTGACGATCGCCGCAGTCCGGCGGAACGGCTGCAGTCCCAGCTTCTCCACACCGCTGATGACGGCCAATTCGTCAGCCCACGCACCTGCCGCGTTAACCACGACGCCGGACTGGAACCCTTCGGTGCCGGCCCCCACCTGCCAGCCGCTTCCGAGCCGCTGTGCCGAGTGAACCCGGGCGCCGGTGATGATGTCCACCCCTGCGGCTTCGGCCCTCTTCCGGTGGTCTTCCAGCAATAACGGCGCATTGCAGCCATAAGAACCGTTGTCCAATCCTGCAGCCGTGAACGAGTCCGGCTTGAGCACCGGGCACAGCCGGAGTGCCTCGGCATGCGTGATGGTGTGCATGTTGCCACTGGCCTCAGCGCGCACCGTTTCCTCGTCGCCCACAAGCATGAAGCCACGGGGAGTCAGGACAGGCTCCGGGAGTTCGGTGTCGCGCTCCTTCATCATCTCGAGCGTCCGGAGAGTCAGCTCCTGCACCACTGGCGGACCGTAGCTGGGGATCAGCTGACGGGCCGACCTCGATGAAGTGTGGAAGGCCAAGGATTGCTCGGCCTCCACCAGTGCCACGGTGCACTTCCCCGCGAGAGCCGCGGCCAAGGACAGCCCTGCGATGCCGCCGCCAACGATTACCACGTCATAGTTCGAAGCCATGGCTCCATCCTTTCAGACGGTAAGGGCCAGGGACAGCCGGATCCTCTCTCACATCACCACCCCCAAAACCGGATCCTCTCTCATATCACCACCACCAAAACCGGATCCTCTCTCACATCACCACCCCCAAAACCGGATCCTCTCTCATATCACCACCACCAAAACCGGATCCTCTCTCACATCACCACCACCAAAAACCGGATCCTCGGGAGTGTCCGTTTAACGGTGGATTCGGGTGTTGGTGTTTATGTGATTCTGCCTTCGAACGTGATGGCGAAGGCATTCAGTGCCGGTTTCCATCGTGCTATCCATCGTGCTCTGCTCCGGCCGGTGGGGTCCAGTGCCCGGGTGGCCAGGTAGAGGCATTTTAAGGCGGCGGGGATGGTGGGGAAATGTCCGCGTGCTCTGACTGCCCGCCGGTATCGTGCGTTCAGGGATTCGATGGCGTTTGTGCTGCAGATGACCTTACGGATCTCCACGTCGTAGTCCAGGAACGGGATGAACTCGCTCCAGGCGTTCTCCCACAGCCGGATGATGGCCGGATACTGCTTGCCCCATTTACCGGCGAACTCTCCGAGGCGTTCTTTGGCCGCGGTCTCGGACGGTGCGGTGTATATCGGGCGGAGGTCCCGGGCCATTTCGGTCCAGCACTTCCTTGAGGCGTAACGGAAGGTGTTCCGGACCAGATGCACGATGCAGGTCTGGACTACAGCCTGGGGCCAGACGGTATTGATCGCATCCGGCAGGCCTTTGAGCCCGTCGCAAACGGTGATGCACACGTCCTCGACGCCCCGGTTCTTGATCTCGGTCAGCACCGCGAGCCAGAACTTCGCCCCTTCACCGCCGTCGCCGGCCCACAACCCAAGGACGTCACGTTCACCATTGACGGTGACACCAATGGCCACGTAGATGGGCCGGTTGGTGACTTGCCCGTCGCGGACTTTGACGTGGATAGCGTCAATGAACATCGCCGGGAACACCCTGTCCAGAGGACGGTTCTGCCATTCGGTCATTTCTCCAACGACCTTCTCGGTGATCCTGGAGATGGTGTCCTTGGAAACCCTTGCGCCGAACACGTCAGCGAAGTGGGCCGCGATTTCCCCGGTCGTGAGTCCTTTAGCGCTCAATGACAGGATGATCTCGTCCACACCGGTCAAACGGCGTTGTCGCTTCTTCACCGTCTGGGGATCAAACGTGGAACCGGTATCCCGGGGCACGTCGATCTCCACCGGCCCGATCTCCGTCAGCACTGTCTTCGAACGGGTGCCGTTGCGTGAATTCCCGCTGCCCCGCCCTGCCACTTCGTGCTTGCCGTATCCCAGATGCTCATCCATTTCCGCTTCCAGGGCGGTCTCCAGGACGTTCTTGGTCAGTTTGTTCAACAGCCCTCCCGGTCCAACAAGCTCAAACCCCTGTTCCTTGGCCTGAGACAGGAGCTGCTGCGCCAACTCTTGCTGATCCACCTCGGTCGCCATGGGGCCCATGATCTCGCTCATGATCAGTCCTCCCCGCCAAGCAACGCTTGGCGTGTCAGGCCAACCCCGGATCCACCGTTATTCCGACACTCCCGGATCCTCTCTCCCTTTCGTCAGGAAAGTGAGAGAGGATCCGGTCAAAAGCGGTTGGATGTGAGGGAGGATCCGGTCAAAAGCGGTTGGACGTGAGGAGGGTTTGTGCTTAGGCGATCGCGGCGCGACTCTTGACGAACGCCTGAACGCAAGCTTCGACGTCGTCCGCGCTGTGTGCGGCCGAGAGCTGGACCCGGATCCGGGCTGCGCCCTTGGGCACCACGGGGTAGCTGAAGGCCGTGACGAAAACGCCGTTGCCCAGCATCTCGTCGGCCACCTTTGCGGCTACCACGGCATCCCCGAACATGACGGGAATGATGGCGTGTTCGCCGTCGAGCAGTTCGAAGCCTTCCTCGCTCATGCGGCGGCGGAACAGTGCGGCGTTCTCGAACAGGCGGGTCCGGAGTTCACCGGACTCCTGGACCAGTTCGATCGCCTTGATGGTGGCGGCAACAATGGCCGGGGCGAGGGAGTTGGAGAACAGGTAGGGGCGCGCCTTCTGGCGCAGCATGGCAACGATTTCGCCGCGGCCGGAAACGTAGCCGCCCGAGGCACCGCCCAAGGCTTTGCCGAAGGTGCCTGTGTAGATGTCCACGCGGTCCGAAACGCCTGCGTGCTCCGGAGTACCAGCACCGGTGGGGCCCATGAATCCGACGGCGTGGGAGTCGTCCACCATCACCAGGGCGTCGTGCTTTTCGGCGAGGTCGCAAATGGCTTCAAGGGGCGCAAGGTAGCCATCCATGGAGAACACGCCGTCGGTGACGATGATTTTGCGGCGCGAACCCTCGGCCTCAACGAGCTTGGCTTCGAGATCGGCCATGTCCTGGTTTGCGTAGCGGAAGCGCTTGGCCTTGCTGAGGCGGATGCCGTCGATGATGGAGGCGTGGTTGAGGGAGTCCGAGATGATGGCGTCTTCGGGGCCGAACAGGGACTCGAACACGCCACCGTTGGCGTCGAAGCAGCTGGAGAACAGGATGGTGTCCTCGGTGCCGAGGAACTTCGAAACGCGGGATTCAAGCTCCAAGTGGAGGTCCTGGGTGCCGCAAATGAACCGTACCGAAGCCATGCCGAAGCCACGCTCGTCCATGGCGGATTTGGCCGCGGCGATGATGTCCGGGTGGTCGGCCAGGCCCAGGTAGTTGTTGGCGCAGAAGTTCAGGACGGTGCTGGCTGGCTGCCCGAGCTGGCCTGCGGCGATGTGGCTTGCCTGGGGGGAATCGATGTGCCGTTCGGTCTTGAAGAGTCCGGCGCGGCGGATCTCGTCGAGTTCGCCTTGGAGTTGGTCTTTGATGGCTGAGTACATGGGGTGCTCCTAAGTTTTCTGGGGATCCGGTGGCAGTTCAGTCCAGTTTCTACAGTTCAGTCCAGTCGAGGACTACTTTGCCGCCGGTGCCGGCGCGTGCGATCTCGAAGCCTTTTTCCCAGTCAGTTGCGGACAGCTTGTCTGTGACGACGGCGGAGATGTTGCGGTGCAGCGCGGGGTTGGACGAGAGCATGGCGCTCATGGCGTACCACGTCTCAAACATCTCGCGTCCGTAGATGCCCTTGAGGGTCAGCATGTGGGTGACCACCTTGCCCCAGTCGATGTCGATGGACTGGCTGGGAAGGCCCAGCATGGCGATGCGGCCGCCGTGGTTCATGTTGTCGATCATCTCAGGCAGGGCCGTGGGGTGCCCGGACATTTCCAGGCCAATGTCGAAGCCTTCGCGCATGCCCAGTTCCTGCTGAGCCTCGCGGACACGCATCTTGGAAACGTCGACGGCGAGATCCACGCCCATCTGGCGGGCCAGTTCCAACCGCGGAGCGGATACGTCGGTGATGGCGATCTTGCGGGCGCCTGCGTGGCGGGCGACGGCAATAGCCATAAGCCCGATCGGTCCTGCACCGGTGATCAGCACGTCCTCACCGACCAGTGGGAAACTGAGCGCCGTGTGAACCGCGTTGCCGAACGGATCGAAGATGGCGCCGAGTTCCGGTGTGACGGATTCGTCGTGGTGGACCCAGACGTTCGTCTCCGGAATGACCACATACTCTGCAAAGGCGCCATCGCGCTGAACACCAACGGAGACGGTGTGGATGCACATCTGGCGGCGTCCCGCACGGCAGTTACGGCAAATCCCGCAGACCACGTGGCCTTCACCGGAGACGCGATCCCCCACCTTGACGTCGCGGACGTCCTCGCCGATTTCCACCACTTCGCCGTAGAACTCGTGGCCCGGGATGAGGGGTGTTTCGATGATGCTTTGGGCCCAGGAATCCCAGCTCTGGATATGGAGGTCCGTGCCGCAGATGCCAGTGGTCACGACGCGGATCTTGACGTCGCTGGGGCCGGCTTCGGGCTCGGGACGGTCGACGAGTTCGAACCCTGCTTGCGGGCCGGATTTGTAGAGAGCCTTCATGGAATTCCTCACTGGCTGGGGCTGCTTCGCTGCTGCTGACTCCATTAGAGCCCCGCCAACGATTTAGCACAACTAGTTTTTCCTCAATCAACGATTTAGCATTTACTAATGGAAATTCATCAGCTGCAGATGCTCAGGGAACTCGGCGACCTCGGCAGCGTCAAAGCAGTTGCGGAGACCCTCATGGTCACGCCGTCGGCCGTTTCCCAACAGCTCGCCCTGCTCCAGAAATCGGTTGACGTTCCGCTGACTCGCAAGGAGGGACGCGCGCTGGTGCTGACCGACGCCGGCCGCGTCCTCGCCGAGGCAGGTGCCGCCGTCGTTAATGCCATGGCTGACGCGCGGGCGGCGATCGGTGCGTATCACGACGCTCCCGACTCGCCGGTGAGCGTGAGCGCCTTCCACAGTGCCGGGCAGGCGCTGTTCGCGCCATTGGCAGCTCTCCTGGCAACCGGAGGGGCGTCCGACGACGGTAAGTCACCCAGGCTGCGTCTCTCGGATGAGGACGTGGCCCAGGAGGATTTCCCGGGGTTGGCTGCACGCTACGATCTCGTCCTGGCGCACAGGATGGACAACAGCCCGCCCTGGCCGGAGGACAAAGTGGCGGTGATTCCCCTGGCCGACGAGCCCTTGGACATTGCCTTGCCTGCGGATCACCCGCTGGCGTCCCGGCGCGAACTGGAGCCATCCGACGTAGTGGATGAACCATGGGTGACCAGCCGTGATGGCTACTCCCCCGCGGACGTCCTGGCCGCCGTCGTTGCCGTGAGCGGCAGGCCAGCTGAGGTACTTCACCGGATCAACGACTACTCCACTGTGGCTGCGCTCGTCTCGGCTGGCGGCGCGATCGGGCTGCTGCCGCGATTCACGGCTCGGCGTGTGCTGGACGCCGGGGTGGTGCTGCGTCCGCTGGCCGGCGTGAATTCCGTGCGAAAGATCGACATCCTGGCCCGGCCGGAATCGCTTAAACGGAAATCGGTCATGACGGTCTGCGAGTCACTTCAAACCGTCATGACCGAGCTTATCGAGCTATCCAGCCCCCGCTAGCTAGTCGCGGACCAGTGCGGGCTGTCCGGCGTCGAAGTACTCCACGAGTTCGGCCGGAAGCTCGGGGACCTCCCGTGCGGATCCGTCGCCGCGCAGCGATTCCGCGGCGAGGATGCCGGCCACCACGGCCTGGCGTGCGGCGATGGGGCTGGTTTGGGTCTGGCCGCCATGGGCTGCGAAGCGCAGGAACTCCTCAATCAGGCGCGGATCGGCGCCTCCGTGTCCGCCCTCGCCATCCTGGATCTCGATGACTTCGTCCGGAGCTGCGAAGCCCGAGCTACGGCTGGTCCACACGTTGATGGTCTCACCCGGCCCATCACCGAAGTTCTCGATCCTGCCCTTGGTGCCGATGATGGTGTAGTTCCGCCAATAGTCCGGCGTGAAGTGGCATTGCTGGTACGAGGCCAGCACACCGTTGTCCAGGACCATGTTCATCATGGAAATATCCTCGACGTCGATCACTTCCGCCAGGTCCTTCTGCTCCGTCGGCGGCCAGTTGTCCACGGAGAACCAGTCGCCCATGCGCTTGCCATCGTTGTTGCTGCGGTTGGTGACGCCGCCATAGACCGCAAGATCACCGACGGCGGCAACGCGCTTGGTGTAGCCGCCCGCCAGCCAGTGGATGACGTCGATATCGTGGGCACCCTTCTGGAGCAACAGCGAGGTGACGTTGGCGCGCTGCGCGTGCCAGTCCTTGAAGTAGTAGTCGCCGCCGTGGCCCACGAAGTGGCGGCACCAAATGGCTTTGACCTCGCCGATCCGGCCTTCCTCGATGATTTGGCGCATCTGTACTACAACCGGCATGTGCCGCATGTTGTGGCCTACATACAAGCGCGTCCCGGTTTCGAACGCCGTCTTCAGGATGAGGTCCGCGGCCTCCAGCGTGACGTCAAGCGGCTTCTCGCAGAACGTCGGGATGCCCGCCTTGAGCGTCCGGAGTGCGACGGCGGCGTGCTGGTTATCGGGGGTCAGCACCAGTACGGCGTCGAGGCCGCTGGCCAGCAGTTCCTCGAGGTCGTCCGTGACGCGGGCCGACGGAATGCGTTCCGCGGCATCCGCGCGTCCGCGCTCGCTCAGATCGCAAACAATCGTGACCTCTGAGCCCTGGCCCGGCTTATGGGCGTGTCTCCACAACCCCGAGCGCAGGCCGAAACCCACAATGCCGACCTTCAAATCCTTTTCCATGGTGTGCAATTTCCTTCTGCTGATTCTTAGTAAAGTCTGGTTGCGGCGCTGCGGTGTGGCGCCGATTCGCGCACGAACAGGTGCCACGGGAAGTCCAGGACCGCAGGCTCGCGGGAGGCCTCCGAGGTAACAGGTGCCGTGGCCCTCTGCAGGAGAAGCCGGGCAAGCTTGTCGAAAAAATCCACTGGACCGACGGTGCTGAGTGAAGGCGACATACGCTCCCCCTCCACGGTGTTGCCCACACCGATGACGTCCACGTCCACGCCCACGCCCAGCCCAAGCCGCTGGGCTGCATTAATGGCCGCGACAGCCGCGAAGTCCGTGGTGGCGTAGATGGCCGTGGGCCGGTCCGGCAGGCTGAGCAGCCGGGTCGCAGCAGCGTAGGCACCGGCGGACGTGCCATCGAAGAGCCCCACAAAATCCTCGTTTTCCGGAATGCCTGCTTCCGTTAAGACCTCTGAGTAGGCCCGGTAGCGGGTTCCGCCAGAGGTGCCGGCAGCCGTTGCCGGAGTCAGGCAAGCGATCTGCCGGTGGCCGTGGAGCAGATGCTCCACGGCCATGCGGCAGCCTGGACCTGCGATGGAACGGATAACGTCGAAATTCTCCGCTCCAAGCTCCTCATCAAAGACCACCAACGTGGTCCCATGCTCCGCGAGCTTCCGAAGGGCGCCCCGCTGCTCGGGGCGGACTGCATCCACGAACACGGCATCGGCGTTATGTGTGCCGAGGACCTTCACCCAATCGGCGTCGCCAAGGATCATCGGGGTAATCCCGTACGGAGCGGCGGCCCGTTGCACCGCATCAATGACGGACAGTGACCACGGATCCGAAAGCATGGTCAAGGACAGGATCACGGTGTTGGTTCGCCCCGTCCGGATAGCCCGCGCCGCCTGGTTGGGGCGGTAGCCAAGCCGCTCGGCAGCTGCCTTGACCTTTTCCGCCGTCGGGACCGAAACTCCTGGTCCCGCATCCCCCCGACGGCCGGACAACACGTAGGAAACCGTGGCCGTGGAAACACCTGCGAGTTCGGCCACCATGCGAATGGTGGGCCGGACTCCGGTGTTACTCGCTTTTGCCATGATTTCCCCCTGCTTGTTGTGTCTTTTTTCGTCTGGTTTTTTGAGGCTAGCTCCTGAACACGGGAGCGTTGGGATCCAACGCGGCCTGGTATTCGTCGCGCATCTTGTCGCCACCTTCGCTCTTCCAGCGCTTGACCGCGTCCTTGAGTGCGTCGATCTTGGCGCGGCCGGTAATGATGTCCACAACCTTGTCCCGCAACTGCTTGGTGATTTTCGCTCCGACCTTGGCGTTCGTATCGGAATAGGAACCGTTAGTGGGGTTGCGCCACGCGAGCTCCAGCAGTTTCTCTTCCTGCTGGCTGACATAGCGGGTGTCGTCGTCGAAGCCGGGGTTGAAGATGACGTTTTCGGGGCTGGACATGATGTTCAGCGCCGAAACCAAGCCCGGCGCATTGGTGGTTCCAGTCTCCGTGCGGACCGGGTTGCCCGAGCCGTCCAGGGTGTAGTCCTCGCCGAGCTCGCCGAAGTTCTTCTGCATGTACTCCACGGTGCCGAACGGTGCCGAAAGGTAGTTGATGAGGGCCAGGAGTTCGCGGATCTTGCCTTCCTCAGCCTTCTTGAACGGCGTGAAACCGACCGTGCCGTAGCCCATGTCGTAGGTTGGCTTGACCTTCCCGTCGGCGCTGAACGGAACGAGGATGTCGAACTTGGCGGTCTTGTTCAACGCCCGGTAGCTTCGGATGTCGTGGGGGCCCACTACCACCTGTGCCGCAACACTGCCGTTGGCAACCCGGGAGCGAATGTCCGTGGCTTTGGAGTCCGGGTAGAAGACGCCGGCCGCGAACATCTTGGCGGTGAATTCCACGCCGGCCATGTACTCGTCCGTTTCATACAAATGCGTCAAGGTACGGTCCTTGTTGACGGCCCAGCTGTTCGGTGCGCCAAACCATTCAGTAACCATGTGGAGAGCGTTGATGTAGGCCGGCTCAAGGGCGTACTTCTGATCGCCCGGACGCGTCAGTTCCTTGGCCTTGTCCAGGAATTCGTCCGTGCTCGAAGCCTCGAAACCACCTACTTGGGCCCAGACATCGTGATTGCCCACGTACACCTGGCCGAACGGGGTGCTCGGGATGGGCGCTCCCCAAATCTTGCCGTTCACGACGGCGGTCTTCCAGGAATCGGGCTTGAGTGCGGCCAGGTTGGGGTACTCGAGGACGGCGTCACCTGAGAGGTACGGCGTCAGGTCCTGGAACTTGGCTTCGAGCATGGGGCCAACGTTGGGGATGCCTTGGTTGGGCGGAACCCACATCATGTCCGGCAGTTCGTTGCTTGCCAGGACAGTGGCGAACTTCGCAGGGTAGCCGTCCCCGATATCTTCGGCGATCTGCAGTTCCAGGTCGCCGCCGAGCTTGGCGTTGAGGCGCTGCCAGAAGGGGTTGTCCTTCAAGCCGGGACTCATGGTGTCGAAGGTTTCCGTCAGCCCAGTCACCTTGCCCTTTAGCGGCGGAGTCTTCACGGACTGCACGGCAGTGGGCAGTTTGAAATAGCCAGCCTGCAGGCCTTTGGCGTTGCCGGCGAGGTCCGGAGTGACGCCGGTGAATTCCTTGTAGGTGGGCAACTTCACGGACGCCGAGGCAGCGGCGCCTCCGCTGCCCGCAGCTCCGCCACCCCCGCAAGCAGACAGGCCGACGGCGGTGACGGCCAGGCCCGCGAGGCCAAGGAAGCCGCGACGGCTGAATCCAGCCTGTCCTGAGGTAGTGCTCGTCATGGCATAACCCTTTCTGGTTACTTTCTTCATGGTTGGTATTGCATGTCTATGGACCGGCCGTGCGGCTAGCCCTTCACGGCGCCTGTGATGACGCCCTTGGCAAAGTGCTTTTGGAGGAACGGGTAAACCATCAGGATGGGGACAAGCGCCACTACGACTACTGCCATCTGGATGGACTGCGGCGGCGGGGTGGTGGTGATTCCGAGCTGGTCTGCCGCTCCGCTGCCTTGGACCACGAAGTTGCGAAGCAGCAGTTGGATGGGCCATTTGCTGTGGTCATTGATGTAGAGCAGTGCGTTGAAGAACGAGTTCCAGAAACCAACGGCATAGAACAAACCGACGACGGCGATGACGGCCTTGGACAGTGGCATGACGATCCGCCACAGGATCTGCCAGTCGTTGGCACCATCGATCCTGGCGCTTTCGATCAGTTCGCCCGGGATGTTCATGAAGAACGAGCGCATCACCACGAAGTTGAAGGCACCGAAGATGCCCGGAAGGATCAGCGACCACAGGGAATCCAGCAGCCCGAGCTGTCGAATCATGAGGAAGGACGGGATGAGGCCCGGCGCGAACAACAGCGTGAACAGCACAGCGAGCACCACGGGACGGCCGAAGAGGACAGATCTGCTGGTGGCGTAGGCCATGGTGATGGTCACGAACAGCGCCAGGATGGTGCCCACAGCAGTGATGAGCATGCTCACCCCGAGGGACTGCAGGACCATGGGACCTTTGAAGATCGTGGCGTAGGCCTCCAAGGTGGGCCGCTCGGGCCAGAGCACGAATCCGCCAGCCTGGACGAGTTGCTCGGTGTCCGCCAGCGACGTCGATACCACCAGGAGGATTGGTGTCAGGATGGACAAGCTGAAAAGGACGAGGACCACGGCCTTGACTGTTTGGTACAGCGGCGACGGGCGTTCCTTCCATACGGGTCGTTTGGGGTTGTAGCTCAGTTCCCGGGGTTTCCTCGTGAAAAGTGTTGTTGCCATGGGGTTCTCCTTGTGCAGCAGCCGCATGGGCTCAGCGTGCTTGCTTTGCAAAAATTCCGTCTTCGCCGAAGCGGTGGGCAAGTTTGTTGGCGCCGTAGATCAGAAGGGCGCTGACAACACCCTTGGCCAGGCCGGCCGCGGCACCTGAACTCCAGCCACCACCGACCACGCCGGTGTAGTAGGTAAAGGTGTCCAGAACCTCCGCTGCCCCGGCACCCACGGCGTCACGTTGGAGGATGAACTGCTCGAAACCGACGGAGAGAATGTCGCCGATGCGCAGGATCAGGAGGAGCACGATCACGGGCCTGAGCCCGGGCAGCGTGATGTGCCACATCCGGCGCCAACGACCCGCGCCGTCCGCCGCGGCCGCCTCATAGAGTGAGGCATCGATGCTTGCCAAGGCGGCCAGGAAAATGATCATGGCCCAGCCGGCGTCCTTCCAAATCATCTGGACTACCACCATGACGGGGAAGGTCTCCGGGTTGGTCATGAAGGGAATCGGATCCATGCCCCAGTCGCGGAGCAGGTTGTTCACGAAGCCCGCACCGCCAAGCATCTGCTGGAAGAAGGCGATCACCAGTACCCATGAGAGGAAGTGCGGCAGGTAGGCGATGCTTTGGAAAATCCTGCGGACCCGCGTGCTGACCAGGGAATCCACAATCAGTGCGAGCACCAAAGGCACCGGGAAAAGGAAAACCAGCTGCCAGGCCGCCAGGTAGAGCGTGTTCCAAAACGCGTGAATGAAGTCGGGATTGCCGAACAGGTCCACGAAGTTCTGCCAGCCAACGAACAGACTGTCCCCGATGCCGAGGTATGGCTGGTAGTCCTGGAACGCTATGACGTTGCCCAGGATGGGGATGTAGAAGAACAGCAGCAGGAAAGCGACGCCCGGGAGCATCATCAGGAGCATCTGCTTGTCGCGTCTCAGCCGTGACCGGAAGCTTTGCTGGGGCGCCTTGGCAGCCTTGCGCTTCCCCGTTCCGGGTTTTCCTGTCGATGGCTCCGGGACGCGGTGCGCTTCCGGCAAGGCCGGAGCTTGTTGCGTCGTCGAGTTCATGCTGTCTCCTCAGGTGCTGGGCAAAGGTCATCAACGTCATGATGAGTGTGATCCAAACCACGCTCGTTAACCGTTTAACAAACCATAAGTGACGTCTTCCCTATTTGCAAGATCATGATTGAAACTGACATTAGAAATCAGTTTTGATCATTCTTGGCTGTGTGGCCGCCGCCACTAAGATTGATGGAGAACCGCAGAGGGAAGGTTGACATGGCAGATTGCTGCACCCCGGGCGCCAGCGCCCGGGAACATTCCACACCCGGGCTGACACTCCCACTACGGGCGGTGGGCGGACATCACAGCCCGGCTGCCGGCGTCGTACGCTCCAACAACGGAGCCCAAACGGCCGGTAACGCCGACGTCGACATTCCGTCCGGGACCTTCGCCATGGGCGATCCTTTCGGCGAAGGCTACGACGGCGACGGCGAAACCCCGGTGCACGAAGTATCCGTTTCCGGCTTCACCATCAGTGCAACCACGGTAACGAACACAGAGTTCGCGGCATTCGTGGATGCCACAGGGCACCGCACGGAATCTGAAGAGTTCGGGACCTCTGCGGTGTTTCATCTTGCAGTCAAGGCGGAGCCGCACGACATCCTGAACCGCGTCAACAACGTCCCCTGGTGGCTCAATGTGCGCGGCGCGTACTGGGCCCACCCAGCAGGCCCCCTCTCCCACTGGACGGATATCCCGGACCACCCGGTGACCCACGTGTCCTTCAACGACGCCGTGGCGTACTGTGCCTGGGCCGGGCGGCGACTGCCCACCGAGGCCGAATGGGAGTATGCAGCCCGCGGCGGCGTGGCCGGTCAGCGGTATCCATGGGGCAGCGAACTTCACAATGACGGCGCCGAAGGCAGTGCCCGCCACAACTGCAATATCTGGCAAGGCGAGTTTCCCATGCGTAACGACGTCGAGGACGGCTACCTCACCACAGCGCCGGCCAGGTCCTTCGCCCCAAACGGCTATGGGCTTTACCAGACCAGCGGCAACGTGTGGGAGTGGTGCAGCGACTGGTTCCTGCCGAAGTACTACAAGACGTGCCTCGCTGCCGGCACAGTGCAAGACCCCCAAGGGCCAACGATTGGCCGTGGAAGAGTGATGCGGGGCGGTTCATACCTGTGCCACGACTCTTACTGCAACCGTTACCGGCTGGCCGCGCGGAGCTCGAACACCCCGGACTCGGCCAGCGCCAACCTCGGGTTCAGGACCGTAGCGCTCTAAGCGGTTGTAGGGGCGCGGACCAACTGGTTACTGTCTGTCATTAGCGGCGGCTAACTGTGTCCGCGCCCCTTGAGGCCATGGCCCTTGAGGACGGCCGGAAGCTCACCGGACACGATCCGCTGTGCCGTCACGGTGTCGCCGTCCTTGGACCCGGCTATCCGGACGGTGTCGCCGGCCTTAAGGTCTGCTGCGGTAGCTGAAGGCAGCGTGGGCTTACCCTTTCCGTTCCGGAGCTCCGAAAGTTCAGTGGGCATCCGTGAGATGCGCGTATCGGAATTGATCGCGTAGCTCTGTGTGAAGCCGTCGTCGCTCTTCACCGTGATCGAAGTGCTGTTCACGGACTCGATCTTGCCTGTCTGCGTAAGAACGATCCGATACGTGCCGTCCTGGTTCTTGACGGTGAACTCTCCGTGGATGCCCCGCCCATGCACGGCGAAGCTCTTCGATCCTGGAGAGGGCGAGGGCGACGCTGTCGCCGTTGGGTCAGGTGATGCGGTAGCGCTCGACGGCGTAGGGCTGGGCTGGGTGCCTGCCCACACAGCGGCGGCCCCGCCGCCGGTCAATGCGACGGTTATGCCGCCGGCTATGAGGGCCTTGCGAAGGCCCGGTGTCATGGAGGACATGTCCGATCCTTTCAGTGCCAACCGTGGGCTGACACTTCAATCATGGACCCGCATGCTGTATTCCAGCTGTGACTTTTCGCCCAAATGCAAAGTAGCCCACAGTTAGACAACTGCGGGCTACTTTGGTGGGACGCGCGGGAAGCTAGCCTTCGACGCCGAGCTTCTCCAGGATCAGTTCGCGGACACGGCCGGCATCAGCCTGGCCACGGGTGGCCTTCATGACGCCGCCAACAATCGCACCGATGGCCTGGACCTTGCCGCCACGGATCTTCTCCGCGACGTCTGGCTGTGCGGCCAGTGCGGCGTCGATGGCTTCCAGGAGCGGACCGTCGTCGGACACCACGGCCAGGCCGCGCTTGTCGACGATCTCCGCCGGAGTGCCTTCGCCAGCGAGCACGCCGTCCAGCACCTGGGTGGCCATCTTGTTGTTGATCTTGCCTCCCTCGACGAGCTTGTTCAGCTCGACGATGACCTGCGGCGTGACACCGAGTTCGGCGGGATCGACGTCGGCAACCTTGGCGCGGCCGACGATCTCCCCCATCCACCACTTGCGGGCAACGTCTGCGCTCGCACCGGCTGCGATGGTTTCCTCGATCGAGTCCATGACCCCGGCATTTACCACATCGCGGAATTCCAGATCCGAGTAGCCCCAGGCTTCCTTCAGGCGCTTGCGGCGCTCGGCCGGCGGCTCGGGAAGGGTGGCGCGAAGCTCCTCCACCCACTCACGCGAGGCAACGACGGGAACCAGGTCCGGTTCCGGGAAGTAACGGTAATCGTCGGCGTCGGACTTGGCCCGGCCAGACGTCGTCGAACGCGTGTCCTCGTGCCAGTGGCGGGTCTCCTGGATGACCGGCTGGCCGGAGTCCAGGACGGCAGCATGACGCTGGATCTCGTAACGGACGGCATGCTCGACGGCTCGCAGCGAGTTGACGTTCTTCGTCTCCGAGCGGATGCCGAAGCGTTCCTGGCCGTGCGGGCGCAGGGAAACGTTGGCGTCGCAGCGGACGTTGCCGCGCTCCATCTTGGCATCGGAAACACCAAGGTTCTTCACGATCTCACGGACAGCCGCAACGTAAGCCTTGGCCAGTTCAGGGGCACGGCTTCCAGCACCCTGGATCGGCTTGGTGACGATCTCCACGAGCGGCACACCAGAGCGGTTGTAGTCCACCAGAGAGTAGTCGGCACCCTGGATGCGGCCTGCGGAGCCACCCATGTGCGTGAGCTTACCGGCGTCCTCTTCCATGTGGGCACGCTCGATCTCGACGCGGAAGACCGTCCCGTCTTCGAGCTCGATGTCGAGGTAGCCGTCGTACGCGATCGGCTCGTCATACTGCGACGTCTGGAAGTTCTTCGGGGTATCCGGGTAGAAGTAGTTCTTCCGGGCGAAGCGGCAGTATTCGGCGATCTTGCAGTTCAGGGCAAGGCCGATCTTGATGGAGGACTCCACAGCCGTTTTGTTCACCACCGGAAGGACGCCGGGCATGCCGAGGTCGACCTCGTTGACGTTGGTGTTGGGCTCGTCACCGAAGACGTTGGGCGCGGAGGAGAACATCTTGGTCTTGGTGTTCAGCTCCACGTGGACCTCGAACCCCAGAACAGGATCGTACTTCTCCATGGCCTCTTCGAAGCTCAGGGTTGCATCGACGGACATTAGTTTGAACCTCCGGCGGAGTTGGATGCGGCACCGAGGGCGGGTGTCTTCAATTCAGGCGCCTGCGCAAGAAGGGGACCGCCCCACTTTTCTTCAAGGATGGACTCGAGGACAGCACCCACACGGTAGAGGCGGGCATCCTGGCGGGCAGGGGCCAGCAGCTGGACGCCAACGGGCAAGCCGTCCTCGTCCGCCAGGCCGCCGGGCAATGACAGGCCCGGGATACCAGCCATGTTGGCGGGGATGGTGGCGACGTCATTCAGGTACATTGCCAGCGGATCGTCCAGCTTCTCCCCCAGCTTGAACGCGGTAGTGGGCGCGGTGGGCGAGATCAGGACGTCCGCCTTGGCAAACGCAGCATCGAAATCGCGCTGGATCAGCGTCCGGACCTTCTGGGCCGAACCGTAGTATGCGTCGTAATAGCCGGCGCTCAGCGCGTAGGTGCCCAGGATGATGCGGCGCTTGACTTCGTCACCGAAACCGGCGGCGCGGGTTGCGCCCATGACACGCTCGATGGTCATCGGGCCGTCCTTGGGCAGGACGCGCAGGCCATACCGAACGCCGTCGAACTTGGCCAGGTTGCTGGACACCTCGGACGGCATGATCAGGTAGTAAGCGCCCAGGGCGTACTTGAAGTTCGGGCAGGAAACCTCCACGATTTCCGCGCCGGCTTCCTTGAGGAGCTCAAGGGACTCGTTGAAGCGGTTCTCGACGCCAGCCTGGTAGCCCTCGCCGTGCAGCTCCTTGATGATGCCGATCTTCAGGCCCGCGACGTTGCCCACTCGGGCGGCGGCAACGAGGTCATTGAACGGATCAGTCAGGGACGTTGAATCAAATGGATCGTGCCCGCCGATGACTTCCTGCAACAGAGCCGCGTCCAACACCGTGCGGGACACCGGGCCAATCTGGTCCAGCGAGGATGCCATGGCAATCGCGCCATAGCGGGACACCGCACCATACGTCGGCTTCACGCCAACGGTTCCGGTGACAGCACCCGGCTGGCGGATCGATCCGCCCGTGTCCGTGCCAAGCGCCAACGGCGCTTCAAAAGCGGCGACGGCGGCAGCCGAGCCACCGCCCGAACCACCAGGAATGCGGTCCAGGTCCCAGGGGTTACGGGTGGGGCCGTACGCCGAATGTTCCGTGGAGGAACCCATGGCGAACTCATCCAGGTTGGTCTTACCGAGGATGGGCATCTTGGCCGCACGCAGCTTCTTCACCACAGTGGCGTCATACGGGCTGTGCCAGCCCTCAAGGATCTTGGAACCAGCCGTCGTCGGCTGGCCAATCGTCACAATGAGGTCCTTCACGGCAATCGGCACACCGGCCAGGGCATGAAGTTCATCGGCAGCGGCGCCACCGGCGGCGCGGGCAGCGTCAACCTCGGCCGCAACAGCCAAAGCTTCCTCAGTATTAACGTGCAGGAACGCGTTGACCTGGCCGTCCACGTCAGCAATACGGTCAAGGTGCGCTTGCGTCACCTCAACAGCGGAAACCTCGCGGGCAGCCAGCTTCGCAGCGAGATCGGCAGCAGAGTGGCGGATGAGTTCGTTCTTCAGCTCAGTCATAGTAATTAGTCCTCATCCAGGATTGCCGGGACCTTGAAACGGTTCTCGTAAGCATCCGGAGCGCCGGACAACGCCTGCTCAGCCGTAAACGTGTGGCCCACGACGTCCTCACGGAACACGTTGGTCAGCGGAATCGGGTGGGACGTGGCCGGGACATCCTCCCCGGCGGCTTCGCTGACGGACTTCACCGAATCCACGATGACGGCAAGCTCAACCGCCATCCTGTTCAGCTCTTCGGCACTCATTTCAATGTGAGCCAGACGCGCAAGATGCGCGACGTCGTCACGGTTGATCGCAGCCATGGATCTCCCCTGCAAAGTTCAAATGGTTTTCCGAACCAGTCTACTTGTCTTGGGTGTGCCGAGTGTCCTGACGCTACACCCGCACACAAACCCAAAAAGACAGCACAGCGGACCATGTCGCGCTTTGCTGTCTCGTTGGGGTTTGGGTGTTAGCCGATGCCGATGGCTCCGGTCAGGACTCCGACTGCCAGCATCACTATCGAGATGACAGCCGTGCGCCAGAGGACCTTCTTGTGGTGGTCGCCCAGGTCTACCTTGGCCAGCGAGACGAGCAGGAGGATGGCCGGGACCAGCGGGCTCTGGAGGTGGAAGGGCTGGCCGGTGATGGAGGCGCGGGCCATGTCCGCTGCACCGACGCCGTAGTGTGCTGCGGTTTCGCTGAGGACAGGGAGTACACCGAAGTAGAAGGCGTCGTTGCTCATGAAGAAGGTCATCGGGATGCTCAGCACGCCGGTGATGACGGCCATGAATGGTCCCATGTCCGCCGGGATGATCTGGACTAGCCACTCGGACATTGCCTTCACCATGCCTGTGCCGTTGAGTACACCGGTGAGGACGGCTGCTGCCATGACCATGCTGACGACGGCGACGATCGACGGTGCGTGCGCGATCAGCTGGGCTCCTTGGTCCTTGACCTTGGGGAAGTTGACCAGCAGTGCGATGGCCGAGCCCACCATGAAGACGAACGGGAGCGGGACGATGTTGGCTACCAGCGTGACCATGACGGCGACGGTAAGCCCAAGGTTGAACCAGAACAGCTTGGGGCGCAGCGTGGTGCGGTTCGGATCCAGTGCGGTATCAGCCATGGCGGTGTCGTGGTCGTCGACGAGAACTTCAGTACGTTCCAAAACTGCGACGCCGGCGCCTCCGCCGCTGCCCGGCTTGCCTGCAGTTGTGGTTGAGCCGCCGCGGCCGGTGCCGCCGTCGAACGCGTTGGAAGGATTGGCGACGTCGCCCCAGATCTCGGGAGCAGTGGTGCGGAGACGGTTGCGTTCCTGCAGGCCGAGCAGCCAGGAGAAGACGAGCACGACGATGAGGCCGACGATCAGGGACGGAACCATGGGGACGAAGACGTCGTTGACGTCCAGCTTAAGTGCGGTAGCGGCGCGGGCTGTGGGGCCGCCCCACGGCAGGATGTTCATGGTGCCGTTGGCGAGGCCGGCCACGCAGGTGAGGACCACGGGGCTCATCTTCAGGCGCAGGTAGACCGGCAACATGGCGGCGGTGGTGAGGATGAAGGTGGTTGAGCCGTCGCCGTCCAGGGAGACTGCCGCGGCGAGGATAGCTGTGCCCAGGACTACCTTGGCGGGGTCGTTGCCGAGCTTGCGCAGAATGAACTTCACCAAGCGGTCGAACAGCCCGACGTCGATCATCAGGCCGAAGTAGATGATGGCGAACATCAGGAGCGCGGCCGTGGAGGTCATGGACTTCATCGAGTCCATAACCATGGGACCGATGCCCAAGCCGGCCCCCGCGAAGAGACCGAAGATGGTGGGGACGATGATCAGCGCCAAGACGGGCGTCAACTTTTTGGTCATGATCAGGACCATGAATACCGCAATCATTGCGAATCCAAGCAAAACCAGCACGGCCGGCTCCTTACTACTGTGAATGGCACCACTTCGATGTGATGCGCAATACAGACGTTATAGTGGCGCCCGTCACGGGCTGGGGTTTCCGGGAATTGTTGGGAATACTGATCATTGCGAGCGTTTTGCGCATTGTGCTCAGTGCTTCAATGGAGCTGGAGGAAAGGAGTGACGGTGCCGCGCAACAGCCGGGTCAGTATGCGTTTCTCCACCCAGACTCTCCTTCTGCAGTTGGGGGTTGTACTGCTCGTAGTGCTGCTGAGCGGCGCCGTCCACGCGTGGCTGGTCTACGAACGCATCGGCGACGAAGCCGAAAACCAAGCACTCACCCTCGCCCGAACAGTGGCAGCCGATCCCGATGTCAGGCAAGACGTCCAGGCAATCAGCAAAGAAGAAGGAACGCCGCCGCCCAGCGTCCTGGCCGCAGGTCCGTTGCAGGCGGCAGCAGAAGCGGCCAGGATCCGGACCGGCGCGCTCTTCGTAGTCATCACCGACGAAACCGGGCTTCGGCTTGCCCACCCGGACGTTGCACGGCTTGGAGAACGCGTCAGCACCGACCCCTCAGTGGCGTTGGCCGGCCAGGAAATCACCACCCGCAATACTGGCACTTTGGGTCCATCAGCGGGTGCCAAGGTGCCTGTGTACGCACCCTCGTCCGGCAGCCAAGGCACGGGTGGCACCATCGTGGGCGAAGTGAGCGTGGGCTACTCCATGGAGTCCCTCAGCAAGAGCCTGGCACAGGACATTGTGCCTATTGCCCTGACCGCCGGCGGAGCACTCCTTGCGGGAATCCTGGCTTCTTTCCTGCTCCGACGCCGCCTGCAGCGGCTCACGTTGGGCTTGGAGCCGGAGGAGATCAGCACCCTCGTCCACGACCAAGTGGCAGTGCTCCAAGGTGTGGACGAGGGCGTGATCGGGATCGCCGCCGACGGACGCATCTCCGTGTTCAACGCAGCTGCCGCCAGGCTCCTGGACCTGCCCGACGTCACCGGCCAGGACTGGGCAACAGCCAACGTTCCCGGGCAACTCAAGCAACTCACCCAGCCCGCCGCCCGCGACGCCGAAGCGGTGGAACTGGTAGCCGGCGGCAGGGTCCTGGTGGCAAGCGCCCGCAAAGCCTGGCACCGCAAGGAAGACCTCGGCTGGGTGGTCATGCTCCGCGACCGCACCGAACTGCAGCAACTAACCCGCCAGTTGGACGCGGTCGGAACCATGTCCACCGCCCTGCGCGCACAGCGCCATGAATTCGCCAACCAACTCCACACCATTGCCGGCTTCATGAGCATCGGCCAACACGAGCAAGCCAAGGAATACCTGGCGAAGATCTCCGCCACCGGCCCCCTCAAGTTCCCTGTGGAGCAGGCAGAACTCCTTCAAGACGCGTACTTGCAGGCTTTCGTCGGTGCCAAGGGCGTGGAGGCCTCCGAACGCGGAGTGGCACTCCGGATCGGGCCGGAAACACTGGTCCGGGGACACGTGGCCGATCCGCAGGACGTCACCACAGTGCTCGGCAACCTGATCGACAACGCCGTGAGCGCCGCCGTCGCCGGTTCCGCTGCGGAGCGTTGGGTAGAACTTGAGTTGCTGGACGATGCCGGCCAGGACAGCAGGACACTGCACATCGTCGTCGGCGACTCCGGGGACGGTTTGGGGAACCTGGAACCTGAGGAAGTCTTCGCTGAAGGATTCACGACGTCGGAACAACCGGTGCGTCAGGGGGCCGGACAAGGTTTGGGGTTGGCTCTGGTGCGGCAGTTAGCCAGGCGCAGGGGTGGGGACGTCCGCGTCCTGGAAACCGGCAGGAAAGGCGGTCCCGGAGCGGTCTTCATGGCAACGATACCGGGCGTGATGGGGCGAACGGCCGACGGCGGCGGCGCTGGTTCAATCGGCGCTGAAGATTCAACCGGCACAACAATGCGGGAGGACAGCAGTGGCTGACGATTTGAGGGTGCTCATTGTGGATGATGATTTCCACGTGGCCCGGCTGCATGCAGCCTACGTGGACTCCGTGGCCGGCTTCATGGCGCTTGCCCCGGCCGGTTCGGTGTCCCAGGCGCTGCAGGCCATCCACAGCCTGCGGCCGGATCTGGTGTTGCTGGACGTATACCTGCCGGACGGTTCCGGGCTGGATTTGCTGGGACAGCTGGACATCGATGCCATCATGCTGACAGCGGCTTCTGACGCCCCGTCCATCAGGGTGGCGATGCGTCGCGGCGCCCTGGGGTACTTGTTGAAGCCCTTTACCGCGGAATCCTTGTCCCAGCAGCTGAGATCGTATGCGCGGTATCGCCGGATCCTTGGGCAGCAAGCAGGTGTTGACCAGACCACGATCGAGCGTGCCAAGCGCGCACTGGTCCCAGGCGACGTGACGCCCGCGCAGAAGCCACGCTCAGCCACCGAAGCCGCAGTACTCGAATCACTGCTTCCCGGCGAACAATACTCAGCCGCCGAAGTCGCAGACCGCGTGGGCGTTTCCCGGGCCACCGCTCAAAGGTACCTGTCCTCGCTTGCGGACGATGGCGCCGTCGAAATCCAATTACGCTACGGAAGCACGGGCCGCCCGGAACACCGCTACGGCATCCCGGGCTAGGCCCAGGCTAGGCGGACTTCTGCGCCACGAGCTCGATCTCCACCAGCATTTTGGAGTCCAGGAACGGCAGCACGTGCACCAGGGCCAGAGTGGGACGGATCTCGCCGAAAACCTCGCCGTGGGCGCGGCCTGCGTCTTCCCACTTGCTGATGTCCGTCAGGTACAGCTTGGACTGAACGACGTCCTCATAGGAGAACCCGGCTTCTTCGAGGACCGCTCCGAGCTTCTCAAGGATGTATTTGGTCTGCGAGTAGAAGTCATCGCCGACGATGCCATCAGGCCCACTGGCCGCCGTGGCAGAGATGAAGAGTGTGTTGTCCACCTGGACCGCGCGGGAGTATCCAAGGGTCTGTTCCCAGACGGAACCCGTGCCATATGTCTTGCGCATGCCGCGCCTTTCCTGATCGCTGTTCCCGTCCCGGCAATACAGAACGTGACGGGGTTTACGAAAGGAAACTTTATGGCTGTGGGAGGTCCAGCCTGTAAACGAACAGCTTTATGTCGGTGCCGGGGACGAACCAGTCACGGTGCGGAGCGCGGGCAAAACCGGTGCGGGCGTAGAGGGCGTTGGCGCCCTCCCATGTTGCCCCAGTGGTAAGGGAGACGGCACCGATGCCGTCCATCGCTTTGGCTTGCTCGACGACGGCCTGCACCAAGGCCCGTCCGGCGCCCGAACGCTGCACTGCGGGATCTACTACCAGGGTGCGCAGTTCCAGTTCGTCGTCCAGGCCGATGTCCGAGAAACCGCCGCCCGCTGGCGCAGCAGTGACCGAACCGATCACCTGGCCGTTGCGTTCCGCCACGAAGATTTCGGCGTGCTCCGCGCGAGCTGCCACGTCCTGGAGTTGCCGCAGGTACGGGTGGTCCGCACTGCCGTAGTACCCCGCGGTGACGTATGAATCCTGCGTGATGCGGGCAACGTCGTCGTAGTCTTCGGGCAGGGCTGGGCGGACAGTAATCGGCGAATGCACTTATCAATGGTAGTGGCGTCATTACCGCCCCGGACGCCAAACAGCCCTTTCCGTGACCGAACTATCAGTCGACCGCAGAATTCCCGACGGCGGATTGTTGCGTCACGTTGATGGTGGCAGTCGCCACTGGGCTGCTTTTGTGTTGCCTCCTGTGGCGCTGGATTGAGTCCTGTGGCGTGCCGTGAAGCCCGGTTTCCCGCTGTTGCGGGCACGTGTCGAAGCGCTGGCGAAGGGTGCTGCGACCGTGCTTGAGTTGCCACACGGCAACCGCACATTGCCCTTCACTGCGCTAAACAAGCTCGGAAAGACAAACCACTCGGACATACAGAACAGGAGGAACGATGCCCCAGGCCCACTTCAACGCGACGCAGGCTCGCACCTGCTGTCCGTCCTGCCTTCAGAAATAAGCGATTCGCACCACCGCCGCCCGTTTAAGCCATTGGCTCCGGGCTGCGGCGACCCACCCGCACCTGAAAGGCTTTACATGTCCGCGTCCCCCCGCGTTCGAACACGGATCAACACCCATCATCGACACACAGCACCCAACCGCCGCCAAGTCCTCGGCGCCTTCATCGCCCTCCCCGCCCTCGGCCTGTTGACTGCCTGCGGCGGTCCGGCAACGGCTGGTGGCGAATCCACGCAGGCCGCGCAGGTCACGGCACCGCTGGCCACCGCTGTCCCGGAAGGAACCACGCTGGTAGTGGGCGACCCCACGGTACAGGTTGCCTTGGAACTCTCCGGCCTGGACAAGAAGCTCAGCTTCCCGGTGAAGTTTGCCAACATTTCCGGCGGGCCGGCCACTACCGAAGCGTTCCGGGCCAACGCCCTGGATGTTGGCTCGGTGGCCGACATACCTCCTATCCATGCCACGTGGACAGGCCTGGATGTCCGGATCATTGCGAGCGTCTACCGCAAAGACGCCGTGAACCACCCACTCTATGAATTGGGTGTGGCCCCCGGCGCCGGGATTACGGAACTCCAAGGCCTCCGTGGCAAGAAGATCGCCTACAGCCCCGGGCAGGCCCAAGGCGCTTTGGTCCTGCGCATCCTGGAAAAGGCGGGCTTGGAACAAAAAGACGTCAAGCTCGTGGAACTGCCCAGCACCGGGGACACGTATTCCACGGCCCTGTTCAGCAAGCAGGTTGATGCTGCCCCACTGGGAGGCGTTCAAATCAAGCGATACCTGGCCAAATACGGTGCCGACGGCGGAACCACCCTCCGACACGGCCTCCGCGACGACCCCGGTCACCTGTATGCGCCGGCCAAGGTCTTGGAAGATCCGGCCAAGGCTGCCGCACTTGCGGAGTATGTGGGCCTGTGGGGACAGGCACAGCGGTGGATCCAAGACCACCCCAAAGAATGGCTTGAGGGCTACTACGTCAAGAATCAGGGGCTCTCCCGCGAGGACGGCCAGTACCTGATCGATGCCGCGGGCGAGCGCGATCTCCCTACCTCGTGGACGGAGGCCATTGCCCGCCACCAGCAAACCATCGACCTGCTGGCACGCGAGCAGAAGAAGCCCAAACTGGACGCTGCAAAGCTGTATGACCTGCGGTTCGAGGCTATCGCCGGCACGGCCTACGCCGCGGCAGGGGGTGCCTAGCCATGACAACCACTGCTGCCCAGCGCGCGTCTGCCGCTACCGCCCGCGCCCGCACGGCTCCCCCACCAACGCGCGACGCCGGCACCCACCCGGGTGCCGCCGTCGAACCTCATCTGGGTGTCGAACCTCATCTGGGCGTCGAACCTCATCTTGACCTCACCCTCAGCGGCCGGCCGGATGTGCGGCCCACAAGCCGCCGCCTGGGTCCTGGACCAAGACGCCGCCTGGCCGGTTTGGTGGGTCCCGTCGCGCTGATCATGTTGTGGACAGCGGCGTCGGCCACCGGCCTGCTGGATCCGCGGATCTTGTCCGAGCCGTGGACCGTGGTGTCCACGGCGGGCGAGCTGATCGCGGACGGCCGACTCCAGGAAAATCTTGCAATCTCTGCCCAGCGTGCAGGTTTGGGGCTGTTGTTCGGGATTGTGGTGGGAGCCCTGCTGGCACTACTGGCTGGACTGAGCCGCGTGGGAGAGGCGTTGATCGATGGTCCTGTGCAAATCAAGCGCGCCATCCCCGGCCTGGCCTTGATCCCCCTGCTGATCCTGTGGTTCGGCATCGACGAAACCATGAAGGTCCTGACTATCACGTTGGGGGTGTTCGTGCCCATTTACCTGCAAACGCACGCCGGACTGCGCGGTATCGACCTGCGATACGTCGAGTTGGCACAGACCGTGGGGCTAACCCGGTCCGGGTTCATCCGCCGCGTGGTGCTCCCTGGAGCGCTGCCCGGATTCTTCCTGGGCCTTCGCTTCGCCGTCACTGGCGCATGGGTGTCCTTGGTGGTGGTGGAGCAGATCAATTCCACCAGCGGCATCGGCTACATGATGGAGCTCGCCCGCACGTACGGCCAAACCAACATCATCGTCCTGGGCCTTGCCGTCTACGGCGTCCTGGGCCTGCTTTCCGACGCAGCCGTCCGGCTCCTGGAACGAAAGGCATTGTCATGGCAACGCACGCTGGCGGGCTGAGTGTCTCGCAGGGAGCCCAACCGCGCACGGGACCTTCCCACGAGGTCTCCGTACGTAACCTCATCCGAAGCTTCGGCCCCAAGGGCGTGCTCAACGGCGTGGACCTGGACATTGCTCCTGGCGAGTTCGTCGCCCTGCTCGGCCCCAGCGGCTGCGGTAAGAGTACATTGCTCCGCGCTCTTGCCGGACTGGACCGCGACGTCCGCGGCAGTGGGATCGTCAAGGTCCCCGACCAGGTGTCAGTGGTGTTCCAGGACTCGAGGCTCCTCCCCTGGGACACCGTCCTGGGCAACGTCACTTTGGGCCTCGGGGATCACGACGCCGATTTCCGCGGACGCCGTGCACTCGCCGAGGTGGGACTCGCTGGCCGCGAAAAGGCCTGGCCGCACGAGCTGTCGGGAGGTGAGCAGCAGCGCGTCGCCTTGGCGAGGTCGCTGGTGCGGGAGCCCCGGCTGCTTCTTGCCGATGAACCGTTCGGCGCCCTCGACGCCCTGACCCGCCTGAAGATGCACGCGCTGTTGAAGGAACTCGTGGCCGCGCATCGCCCCGCCGTCCTGCTCGTCACCCACGACGTCGATGAGGCCATCACGTTGGCCGATCGCGTGATCGTCCTTCAAGGCGGCCGTGTAGCCCTTGAGCGCAAGGCCGGAACCGGCGTCGAGCGTTCATCGCTGAGGGGCGAGCTGCTCTCTGCCCTCGGCGTCCACGTTGCTGCCTGAAACCCAACACCCACCGAGACCCATCCCCTCACCAGAAATCAAGGAGAAACCCATGTCCACCCCACAACGCCAACTCCACCTCAACGCCTTCCTGATGAGCACCGGCCATCACGAGGCCTCCTGGCGCCTGCCGGAAAGTGATCCTTTCGCATCCACCAAGGTGGAGCACTACCAGCACCTGGCCCGCACGGCGGAACGCGGAAAGCTGGATTCCATCTTCTTCGCGGACTCCCCTGTCCTCTTCGGCGAGGTGGGTCGTCGCCCTGCCGGCAAGCTGGAACCCACGGTGCTGCTGACCGCCATCGCCGCGGCAACGCAAAAGATCGGCCTGATCGCCACGGCCTCCACCACCTACAACGACCCCTTCAACCTGGCACGGCGCTTCGCGTCGGTGGACTGGGTCAGCGGGGGTCGCGCCGGTTGGAACGTTGTCACGACGGCGGGGCCGGACGCGGCGCGAAACTTCGGCGTCGATGACCAGCCGGCACATGCGGTCCGTTACGAGCGGGCGGCCGAGTTCATCGAGGTAGCCCAGAAGCTGTGGGACAGCTGGGAGGACGAAGCAGTACTTGCTGACAAGGCCGAAGGTGTGTGGGGGGATGCCCACAAGATCCGGGCCATTGAGCACGAAGGCAAGCATTTCCGCGTCCGTGGTCCCCTGAACGTCCCGCGTTCCCCGCAGGGCCACCCGCTGATCGTGCAGGCGGGGTCCTCAGAGGATGGCAAGAAGCTCGCCGCCCAGTACGCCGAGGCCGTGTTCACAGCCCACCAGACAGTGGAGGATGCGCAGGCTTTCTACGCTGACCTGAAGGCTCGCACCCTGGCGGCGGGACGGGATCCCGAGGGCATCAAGATCCTGCCCGGCATCGTCCCCGTGATTGGTTCCACGGAGGCAGAAGCACTGAAGCTGGAGCGTGAACTCGATGAGCTCATCAAGCCTGAATACGCCCGCGAACAACTGGCAAGGACCCTGCGTGTGGCACCCGGGGATCTCCCGCTGGACCGGCAGTTGCCGGCTGATCTTCCGTCTGAGGATGACATCGAAGGCGCCAAGAGCCGCTATACGTTGATCGTGGAGCTTGCCCGCCGCGAGCAGCTCACGGTCCGGCAGCTGATCGGTCGCTTGGGTGGCGGGCGTGGCCACCGCACTTTCTCCGGCACGCCCGAGCAAGTGGCCGATGCCATCCAGGACTGGTTCCAGGCAGGGGCGGCTGACGGCTTCAACATCATGCCGCCCGTTCTCCCCTCCGGTTTGGAGATCTTCGTGGACCAGGTAGTGCCGATCCTTCAGCAGCGTGGGCTGTTCCGCACCGAATACACGGCGTCGACGCTGCGCGGGCACTACGGGCTTGCCCGGCCTGAGAACCGCTTTGCAGGTTCTGCGGCACAGCAGCTTACCTCCATCGGCTCGGCGTTCTGATGGCCGAATACCGCAACCTTGGGCGCACCGGCGTCAAGGTCAGCCAGCTGACCCTGGGAACCATGATGTTCGGGGCCATCGGCAATCCAGACCATGACGACAGCATCCGCATCATCCACCGCGCCCTGGACGCCGGCATCAACATCATAGATACGGCAGATGTGTACTCCCAGGGCGAGTCGGAGGAGATCGTTGGTAAGGCCTTGAAGGGACGCCGCGATGCCGTGGTCCTCGCTACCAAGGTCCACGGGCGCCTCGGCGAGGACGTGAACCAGGCCGGCAACTCGCGCCGCTGGATCATCCGTGAAGTCGAGGACAGCCTTCGGCGCCTCCAAACAGACTGGATCGATCTCTACCAAGTCCACCGGCCCGATCCCGACACTGACATCGACGAAACGCTCGGCGCCCTCAGTGACCTCGTCGCGCAGGGCAAGATCCGGTACATCGGGACGTCCACTTTCCTTCCGGGGCAAATCGTCGAAGCACAGTACGTGGCCCGGGAGCGCCACCGGGAGCGGCCCGTCACCGAACAGCCGCCCTACTCGATCCTGGCCCGTGGCGCTGAGCGTGAGGTCCTGCCGTTGGCGCAACAGCACGGCCTCGGTATCCTGCCGTGGAGTCCCCTGGCCGGCGGTTGGTTGTCCGGAAGGATAAAGCACGACGGCGGACACCTTGCGTCGAGCCGGGCGGCGCGCCAACCGGCCCGGCATGATCCTGACCTGCCCGGAAACTCCCTCAAGACCAAGGCCGTGCTTGAGCTGACGGACCTCGCCGACCAAGCCGGATTGTCCTTGATCCACCTCGCCTTGGCCTTCGTGCTGGAGCACCCTGCGGTGACCTCGGCGATCATCGGGCCACGGACACTGGAGCATCTCGAGGCGGCGCTCGGAGCGGACAAGCTCACACTGTCCCCCGACGTCCTGGACAGGATCGACGAGATCGTGGCACCGGGCACAACGCTGAACACGGCTGACGCGGGCTACGAGCCGGTATGGCTGACCGACCCGGCCCGGCGGCGTCGTTCATTGCGGTAAAGCCCGGTTACCACGGTTGTTGCTGTTACCGCTTGGGCCAACTCCACAACGGGCCTTCCAAGGAACCGAGTCCCTTGATCCTGGTCTCGCCCAAGTCCTTGTAGAGCTCGTGCTCGTGGGCCGCTCCACTTTCCCGGAGCGCCCCGAGCAGTGATTCGGAGTGTGTCACCACGATCATCTGGCTGTTGGCACTGGCTTGGACGATGAGTCCAGCCAGTGCCGGCATCAGATCGACGTGGAGACTCGTCTCGGGTTCGTTGAGGACCATTAATTCCGGCGGCCGCGGAGTGAGCAATGCGGCGGTCAGCAGCAGGAACCGCAACGTTCCATCCGAGAGTTCGGCTGCCTTCATGGGCCGCAGCATGCCAGGCTGCCGCAACTCCACGCTGAAGCGGCCGTCGCTCACGGCGATCCCGAGGTGGCTCCCCGGAAAAGCGTGATCGACGGCGGCATCCAACTGACGCTCAAATCCCACTTCACGCAGGGTCTGCAGGGCCGCAGCCAGGTCCTTCCCGCTGTGGTGCAGCACGGGAGTGCGGGTGCCGAGCTGGGCTTGCCGGGCGGGTGCTTCCGCATCTGTCCTGAAGTGATCGTAGAACCGCCAGGAACGCACTGAGTCCCGAACCCGGAGTACTTCAGGTGCCCGGTCCTGGTCCGAAACCTCCGTCAGCATGCTCTGGAAGGTGTCCAGCCGCCGCGAAAGCTCAGTCCAGTCCCCGTCAGCGCCCCGGAGCTTCGCAAGGCTTCCTTTGCGATCCACCAACAGGGAACCTGGCCTTGCTACTGGTCCGGAAAAGATCTGTTCGCGCTTGATCTCGGGATCCAGGCTAAAAGCAGAAGGACGGGCCCTGCCTGTTTCCTGGTCGAATCCGGCGCCACTGGACACGGGCATTCCCAAGTCCACGAGGTAACCGAAGTCGTCCCCGGAGTAGCCCAACTTCAGGTTGACGGAGTCCCGGCGGACCGTACCTTGGACAGGAACTTCGCCTCGCCGCATCGCCTCGCTGATCGACTCCGGGCCAGCCCAGAGCGTGGACGCGAGGCCGCCGTCCCTGGCCAACGAGCCCACCACATTTCCGGAGTCACCCCCTGCACATTCGGCGAGCAGGCGCAGCGCACGGTAGAGGGAGGACTTGCCGCTGCCGTTGGCCCCTGTGACCACGTCCAGGCCATGCAGCTCAACCGCGAGATCGCGGATGGAGCGGTAATTGGCGATCGCAAGGGTCTTGATCACGGGCGCAGGGTGTTGATCAGAGCGGAAATTTGCCGGACAGCTCCAAGGCCCCGGCGCACGTCCATGCAGCCAAGCGGTCCTCGGTGGTGGGGCCGCCGTCGAGCGGGCTCTGAAGCCGTGGCCTGCGCACCCAACAGCCCGCTTCTTCAGCGATCAGGGCGCCAGCGGAGAAATCGTGCTCGTTCAATCCGCGTTCCCCAAAAGCGTCGTAGGTGCCATCTGCCACCAGGCACAGGTCCAAGGCCGCCGAACCCAGCCTCCGAACGTCCGCGAAGCCGTCCATCAGCTCGGCGAGGCCTGCCGCTTGATTGGCGCGCGTATCTGGATCGTAGCTGAATCCCGTGGCCAGAATGAGTCCGGTGCGCCCGGGAACGGGGCCAGCCAGCCGGGTAGCCTCCCCCGCAACTTCCAGCCAGGCGCCTTGGCCTCGGGCCGCCGAATAGACGCGGCCCAGGGCCGGCGCGTGAACTACGCCGGCCAGCCAAACGCCGTCGGCATCGGCCACAGCCACCGACGTGGCGTAGTAGACGATGTTGCGAATGAAATTGGTGGTGCCATCAAGGGGATCAATGGACCAGCGGTAACCCGAGGCCTGCTCGGGCCGGGTGGTGCCGTGCTCCTCCCCGGTGATGGTGTCGTTGGGCCGAGCCGCCAAGATGGCCTCGCGGACTGCATTCTCGGCTGCGACGTCGAACTCGGTCACCCAGTCTCCGGCATCGCCCTTGTTGGATATCCCCAGCCCAGCGCCGCCCGTGCCCACGGCAGTTCTCTGCGAAAGGACCGCAGCTCCGGCGGCAGCAGCACGTTTCGCTACGGCCAGTAGCTCAATGGCGTCGGTCATTGCGTTTTTACTGTCTCGGCGTCGGCGGCGTCGGCGTCAGCGTCGGCGGCGTCGGACCCTGCCGGACCGTTGGCCAACAGCTCACGGAAGCCGTCCTCATCCAATATGGGAACACCGAGCTGCTCGGCTTTGTCCAGCTTGGTTCCCGCACTTTCACCGGCAACCAGGTAGCTGGTGTTCTTGGACACGGACCCTGAAGCCTTGCCGCCACGGATGATGATGGCTTCTTTGGCCTCGTCCCGGCTGAAGTTGGGCAGCGTGCCCGTCACCACGATCGTCAGGCCTTCAAGGGTTCGCGGCATGCTGGTATCGCGCTCGTCCTCCATCCGCACACCGGCGGCGGCCCAGCTGTCCACGATCTCGTTATGCCAATCCACGGCGAACCATTCCTTCAGGGCCGCTGCGATGGTGGGTCCGACTCCATCAACGTGCGCAAGCTGCTCTTCAGTGGCGTTCCGGATGGCGTCCATGCTGCCAAAAGCCGTTGCCAGGGCCCGGGAGGCCGTGGGTCCCACATGCCGGATGGACAATGCCACAAGGACACGCCACAGGGGTTGCTTCTTCGCTTTCTCCAGCTCAGCAAAGAGTTTTTCCGTGGTTGCTGTTGGCTTGGAGGGCGACTTGGCCGTCCCCCTTGAGTAGAAGTACGGAACAAGCTCATACTGGCCCGTGCCTACCCCCTTGGACCTCTTCTCCCTGCGGATCATGACGTTCGCCAGATCCTCGCGGGTCAGATTGAACAACCCCGCCTCACTGGTCAACGGAGGGGTCTCCGGCTCTGCCGGCTGGGTCAGGGCGATCGCAGCTTCCCAGCCCAAAGCCTCGATGTCGAACGCACCGCGTCCGGCAAGGTGGAAAACGCGCTCACGCAGCTGGGACGGGCAGGACTTGGCGTTGGGGCAACGGATGTCCACATCGCTTTCTTTTGCCGGTGCCAATGGCGTACCGCAGGACGGGCACTCGGTGGGCATGACAAATTCCCGCACTGGTGGATCCTGTTGGTTGCGCAGGGCCAGCACGGGCCCAACGATCTCCGGAATCACGTCACCGGCCTTGCGGAGAATCACGATGTCGCCGATCATGACGCCCTTGGCCTTGACCACATCCTGGTTGTGCAGGGTGGCCATCCCCACGGTGGAACCCGCGACCTTCACCGGCTCCATCAAACCGAACGGCGTGACTCGCCCCGTGCGGCCCACGTTGACAAGGATGTCCAACAGTTTGGTGTGGACTTCCTCCGGCGGGTACTTGTAGGCGGCGGCCCACCTGGGGACGCGGGAGGTGTAGCCGAGCGCACGTTGGGTGGCGAAGTCGTCGATCTTGACCACGATGCCATCAATTTCGTGCAGGAGATCGTGCCGGTGTTCGCCGTAATGGGCGATAAATTCCAGGACGCCCTCAAAGGAATCCAGTACTTTCAAGTATGGGCTGACAGGCAGTCCCCAATCGGCCAGCAGCTTGTAGGTTTCGGATTGGCTCTTGGCATTCAGTCCCTCCCGGGCGCCGATACCGTGAACGAACATACTCAGTGGGCGCTTTGCAGTTTCTGCCGGGTCCTTCTGGCGGAGCGAGCCCGCAGCCGCGTTGCGTGGATTGGCGAGGGGCGCTTTGCCCGCGGCAACCAGGGCTTCGTTGAACTCAATGAAGGCCTTGGAGGGAATAAAGACTTCCCCACGGATTTCAACTTCCGAGGGATAACCGGAGCCGCTGAGTTCCCGCGGGATTTCCTTGATGGTGAGGACGTTGTGCGTGATGTCTTCCCCGGTGGTGCCGTCGCCGCGGGTGGCGGCGCGAACCAGCTTGCCGTCCCTGTACAGCAGATTGACGGCGAGTCCATCGATTTTCAGTTCAGTCAGCCAGGCGATGGGCGGCGCGCTGTCCCCCAGCCGGGCCACTGAAGCTTCAGCCTTGCGTACCCAAGCCTCGAGTTCCTCGAGGGAAAAGACGTCGTCCAGGCTGTACATCCGCTGTAGATGCGCGACGGCGGTGAAGGCGGCAGAGACTTCGCCCCCGACTTCCTGCGTGGGCGAGTCATTGGAGACGAGTTCCGGATGCAGCGCTTCGATTTCTTCCAGGCGACGGTAGAGTTCATCGAACTCGGCGTCGGAAACCGTGGGCGCGTCCTCTTGGTAATAGGCATACCGGTACTTGCGCACGAGGTCGGCAAGTTGCTCATACTCATCCCGCAGGCTCTCCGAAGGAGGTGTTCCCTCTTCTGCGCCCAAGGCCGCAGCGGCATCCTGGGTTGTGGTGCGGACCGGATCTGGATTCTCTGGTGTGCTCACAGGTCTATCTTGCCGCAACCCGCGGACATTATTGACCCGTCAGGATGAGAGCCCATGCCAGCCGATTCCTAGCTGCGGTTCTCCGGCGGCATGGCGATCTGCAGCTTGCGTACCTTTCCACGTCCCACGATGTATCCGCGCCCGGGGATGAAGTCCTTGCTGATGCGGCCCAGGGACGTGTTGAGGAGGGTGTCCCCTTCCACATCTCCAGGGTTGAGCAACAGTCCACGCCTGCCCGATTTGAAGGGCTGGGCCAAGGACCATGCCTGGGACCACGTGGACGTTTCGGATTCGCCGACAACCCATTGATCGGCTTTGATGGCAGCCGTTACCAACCGTCCCACGCCCGATTCTGCCAGCGTGTCCGTGAACTCGGTCAGGCCCTCGATGAAGATAGCCATACTGCCCGGGTTGTCCGTGGCTTTGTCGATGAGGTCATCCACCACATCCGAGACCTCGTCGGGTCCCACCAGGGACCTGCTCCAGATGTTCATTGAGGCAACCGCAGACCGGCGTGATCCGATGTAGATAAGATCCGTCCGCGGGTTGGACCGCCGCAGGGCGTATGCCAACGTGACCAGGGCGACTGTGCGTCCGGCACCCGGCGGCCCCGCGAGCAAGAGCGAACCCTTGGCGGCAATGGTCGCCGACCCCAGTGTCTCGTCGTCCACACCAATAACAGGGCTGTCCGGGGCACCGGTGGGCAGGATATCCAAGTCCACGAGTTCCGGCAGCCGCTGGATCTGTGGCGCCTGCTCCAGCCCTTGGCGCACCATGGCCTGGCTGAGCTTGGACACTTCGCGGGCCTGCAGCGCCAGGTTGGAGTTGCCGCCCAGCACGGCCAGTTGGACCTCCAGGCCGTCCAGCAAACCGCGGCCGGGAGGCGAGGCTGCGTTGAGGACGTCCTTTGGCACATCGAGGGTCATGTAATCGTCTTCGGAGCTCAGGCGCAGGACCAACCGCTTTTGGATCGAGGCAAGGAGCGACGCCGGGACAGAGTTGGTGCGGTCGCCGCTCACCACCAAGTGGATACCCAGGGGACGTCCGTCCGTAGCCAACTGGAGGAAGATGTCCCACAGTGCGGACAGGTTGCTGTACTCATAGCCTTCACGGAAGGAGGACATGCCGTCCACCAGGACGAAAATACGCTTTTCGTCCGAACGGTTTGCGAGTTGCCGGTATTCAACAATGGTGGAGGCCCGGACCTCGGCAAAACGCGCGGCGCGGTCATCGGCGACGTCCTTCAGCCAGCGCAGAAGGCGGCCAACCCGCTCGACGTCGTCGCCGCTGATGACCTCGCCCACGTGCGGAAGGCCGTCGAGCATTTTCAGGCCGGAGGAACCGCAGTCGATGCCGTACACGTGGACCGGACCACCGCGGGGTGTGACGGCGGCGGCGATCGCGATTCCCCGCAGCGCAGCTGACTTACCCGAACCACCCGTTCCGTAGACGGCCATGTTGCCATCCTTGTCCGGTTCGTAGAACACGGTGGGCTGGTCCTGGTGTGCGGGGTCATCGGCCACGCCCAGGAGGAGTCGCTCGTCCGTGCGCGGGTTTGGCAACTTGGAAAAATCGTAGGTGGTGGCCAGTTCGTTCAGCCACGGCTTCCGTGGCGGTTCAATGGCCAGGACATCGGCAGCCCGGATGATGTTGGTGGTCATCCTGGCAATGTCGTTGGGTCCGGCAGGCTCTTCCTCCACGGCGGCGACGGGCGGTGGTTCCCAGGAGGGGCCGGAACCGAAGGACATCTCGACGATGTCTATCCGGGGACGTTGTGGCTTGTCGGTGGTCCAGCCACCTGCGTATCCGGTCTGGAATCCCTGAATGCGCCCGGGGCCAGTCTTCGCTGCCCCACGGCCTGGAATGGACGGATCGAAATAGGCGGCCGTGGGGACGCCAAGAATGTCCACTGCATCCACTTCATCCGCCATGCGCAACGCAACACGGAGGTTCGTGTTGGCGCGCAGGTTGTCCTTGATGACGCCTGTAGGACGCTGGGTGGCGAGGATCAGGTGCAAACCCAGGGAACGTCCGCGGGCGGCAACGTCCACCACGCCGTCCACGAACTCGGGGACCTCGGTGGCAAGCGCCGCGAATTCGTCCACGATGATGATGAGGTACGGGGGTGCTTCAGGGTCTGCTTCGCGCTGCAGGGCCAGCAGGTCCTTGGCCTTCTTCCGGTTCAGGAGGCGTTCGCGATAGTGCAGTTCGGCCCGCAACGAGGTCAAGGCCCTGCGGACCAGGTGCGGAGACAAGTCGGTCACGAGCCCTACAGTGTGGGGCAAGTGCAGGCAGTCGGCAAAAGCGGCGCCACCCTTGTAGTCCACGAACAGGAAGCTGACCCGGTCCGGGCTGTAGGCGGCAGCCATTCCCATCACCCAGGACTGAAGGAACTCCGATTTGCCCGCGCCAGTGGTTCCACCCACCAGCGCGTGGGGACCCTCGTTCTTGAGGTCCAGGTAGAAAGGTTCAACGCCCTTGGAACCCACCAAGGCGCGGAGGCTTCCGTTGTCCTTGCGGTTGGGCACGGCCGTGGCATGGACTGAGTTGTTCTCCTGCCACCGTTCAGCCACGGCATGCGGGTTGTCCATCAGTTCCTTGCCGATCAACGTCGCGTAGGAAACGGCCCGCGGGAGGTCCGAATCGTCCTCAAGCGGGTTTCCGACGTCAACCAACGGCGACATCATGCGCGCCAGCTGTGTCGCGAGACCAGCGTCGAGGCTTTCGCAGCTCACCGGATAGGTGTGGCGGCCGAGCCGGACCTGGCCGGTGGTGGTGCCGTGGTCGCCGTCCACCGAGAGGAAATCCCGGCAGGCTGCAGGCAGGGACTGCACATTCGCTGCCACCCACATGACGTGCACGCCGAAGTCCGGGCCGCGTTCCACCAGCCGCGTCAGCCGTCCCCGGTCCACAGGTGCATCGTCCTCAACAACTACCAGGACGGCCGGAACCACGGGACCAGGAATCTCTTCGTGCTCGTCCTTGAGCGCCGGGCGTGGCTGCGGACCGGGTTCCTTGGCCTGGGCCTCGCGCTGCTCCACAAGGTCCTCCAGGCGCGACAACAAGGAAGCTCCAGCAGCAGGGCCTGCGGCCAGATGGTCCCCGGAGAGCGGGCTGTGGCCGGAACCAACGTGTGGAAGCCACTGCAACCAATCCCAACGCTCACGGGAACGGGCGGAAGTCAGTGCAGCCAACACCATCTCCGCGGGCGAGTGGAGTCCCACCAACTGAAGCACCATGCCCCGGGCGACGTCGTCCACGACACTGCGGTCCCCGGCCACACCGAAGGAACCCGATGTGCGCAGCTGGGACACGATGGGCACGCCATCAATGACGCGGACCTGCTTCAGGCATTGCTGGATTTCCCTCATATACCGGGGTTCGGTTTCGTTGGCGCCGGGTTCTTCGAACTGTATCCGCGACGGCGCAGAGCCCAGTCCGAACCGGACACCAAGGAAATGCTGGTGCTCGGGCCGGTTGGTCCACAGGAGCGGGCCGAGTTTGTAGATGGCGTCCACGGTGTCGCTGACGGAGGGCGCTTCCTGAAGCCGCACGGCGCGTTCAATGTTCTGTTGCCTGTCGATGTCCTCGCGGAACGCAAGCATGGAAGCCTGGAACTGCTTATGGCCTTCCTTCGCCTGGCGCTTGCCCTGCATCTTGTGGTCCACATAGTGGCCAACGATGAACAGCGGCATCATGGCCATGAACAGCACCGAAAGCAGGTTCTGGGTGAATGCGAAAAGAACGCCACCCATCAGCAGCGGTGCGATCAACATGATGTACGGGAATGGTTGGTGTTCGGGGCGTTTGGGGCCAGCTGGCGGCACGCGCTTAGGAGACTCAAACCTCGGCAACACCCGCGGCGAGCGGTTGAAGTCGACCAGCGGCGATGATGGCCCGCCCCCATGGTTCCGCGAAAGGGACACGACTCCCACGGTGGTATCGCCCAGGGTCACCGTATCCGAAGATTCAAGCGTGGCGCGGGTGACCGGCAAACCCTCCATAAGCAGTCCGTTCGCCGAGTTCGTGTCCACGATCTCCACGGTCTCGCCAACGGTGATGCGCGCATGGCGCTTGGACGTCAGCGGGTCCGAGAGCCGGATGTCGGCGTCCCTGTCCCGGCCGATGTAACTGGTGCCGAAAGGCAGCGAAAATTCGCGTCCGACGTCGGGCCCTGACATAACGCGCAAGGTGGCCGCGGCTGGTCCTCGGTTTTGGCCGTTGGTACCGCCGTTGCCGTTGGAAGCGGGATGCTCGCTCACCTGCGCGAGCGAAACCTTGGAGCCGGGCCGCAGCCCGGACTCGAGCAGGTTATCCGAGGGCCTGAGGACATGGCCTGAAAGGCCTCCGCCCACGAACGCTTCGTCCACGCTGATGGACAGGTTCGACGGCGGTTCTGTCCCCTTTCGTGCGGGGTCGGCAGCCCAAAGTTCGGTGGCGATGTCCGCCACGGTGGCGCGACCATCCACCGTAACGGCGAGGTCCTTTGCTTCCGCGGGGTCTCGCCGCAAGGTCAAGCGGAACTTCATGCTTCGTCTGCTCCAGTCATGGTTTCCAAAAGGTATAGGTCCGCGGCTGTCACCAGGTGCGAGGTCACGGCGTGCTCCACCAGGCGGGCACGGCGGTTGGTGGCGAGTTTGCCGGCGCCACCCCGGAGACCTACGACGCCGACGCGGTCCAGTTTGTCGCAGACGTTATCCAGCTTTCGATTGAAGCGTGTCAGGGCCCAGCCCAGCCTCTTGGCGGCCTCCGCGGACGACGGAATCGCGCTGAAGCCGGTACCGTCACGCCGAAGCATGGGCTCAGCGAGGGCCACGATCAGGGCCTTCTGCGAGTCGGTGAAAACCACCGGCCCTATGGTGGTGTCCCCCGCTTGATCCTCGTCCCGGGCTTCATGCCGGAAAGACGGCGTCTTCAAATGCACTGCGAACTCATAGGTGGTGGGCCCGGCTGTGAAGATCACGTTGGTGTGGCTGAAGACGAGCGGGATCCGGGCGCCGGGAGCCAGCCATGCCTGCATGCCGCCCGATCCATCGGCGACGGTTGCAGAGAGCATGCTGCCTACGTTGCTGAGCCACCACATGCCGTCATACCGTGCAATCTGCAGAAAGCGCCGGTGCAGGTACGGGTTGTCGTCGACTTCCAGGTCCCCTTCGCGACCGATGTCAAAGACGTCGTCGTCGGATGGTTCGTACCATTCGCCACAGAAATCTATTGCTAGATCCCCCATGATCTGTGCCTCCTCAGATGGCCGAAAAAAAGTTTCATGTGCCGGCTATTCCTCCAGGCAGGCGATGGAATCCGGCCCCTCGGGCGATGCCGCACCATCCTCACGAACGATGATGGCTTGTATACAGATGGGCGGATCTTCCAGGCCCGACATAAACGCATTCGGCGTGTTGGTCGATTGGTAGGGCCCGTCCCCCTTGGCCGATTTGATCCTCCACTTGAAGGCATCGCCGGCTTTCGGCTGCGGGTTCTTCCATGTGAAGACGATGATGTTCCGGTCTTTGCTACTGCGCTCCGCGTGGAGCCCCTCCACGTCGGGAACACCGCCGTCGTCCAACGGGTCGGCGGGCTGCTTGCTCGCAGCCTCGCTTGGGAGCACTTTGGGCTGTGCCTGGGCACCCAGGACCACCCCGACTACGATCGCGACCACCAGAACAGCAGCGCCTGACACCGCGAGCCACAAATTACGTTTGCCATGGTCCGGAGGTGGCACGGCCTCGACGCCGGGTGCTTCGATGCTGTGGGAACGAGTAACGGTGGCGCCGAGATCGTCCTGCCGGCCGGAAGGCTGCCAGCCGCGAAGGACTGTGGACTCGGCGGGATCGGGATCCGAAATGCTTGGCGCGGGTGCCTGGAACCGGGGAGGAGCCGTGTGCACTTGAGCCGGCTGCGGGCTGTTTACCGGGATGGTGGACGGGAAGGTCCGTGCCGGGAATGTGGGAGCCGAGCCGGTGGTGGCTGTTCCCGAAGCGTCCGGATCGATCGAGGCGATGCTGCGGACGCGGGTTTCCTCGAAATTGTCGTCCGGGTGCTGCTCGTCTCCATGACCCGGTTCTTCGAGCACCTCGAAGGGCGTCACGGACAAATTCAGTTCGGTCTGTATTCGTTGCAAGGCCAGGGCAAAAGCATGGGCCGACGAGTAGCGGGACTCCGGGGACTTCGCCATGGACGTAGACAGGACGAGTTCCAGGGACTCCGGAACGTCGGCACGGCCGAGCCTGGGCAGCGGTGAGTTGGTGATGCGCGAGATCAGTTCCCGCTGCGAGTTGTCCTGGCCAGGAAGAACAAAAGGTGAGCGACCCGCAAGCAACGTATACAGGGTGGCGCCGAGGGCCCAAATATCCACGGGTACGCCGTCAACGGCCCCGCCGCGGAATTGCTCCGGTGGTGACCAAGGGATGGACATTCCGGCATCGTCCTCGGTATCGGCCCCAATGGTGCCGGAAATGCCGAAGTCGGTGAGGGCGGGACGGTTGTAGTCGGTGACCAGGATGTTGGCAGGCTTGATGTCACGGTGCACGATGCCTGCCCGGTGGGCGGTCTCGACGGCGGATGCCACCTGGATGCCGACAGCCAGGACCTCATCCACGCTGAAGCGCTGGCGGCGGTAGCGGACATCGAGGCTGGGCCGGGAGCAGTACTCCATGGCCAGGTAGGAGTGGCCGCCCTCCGTGATTTCGGCCTCGAAAATCGTCACGATATACGGGTGCGAAGACAACTGCGCCATCAGGTTCGCTTCGGACTCGAAGCGCCGGCGTGCGCCTTCTGTCTTCAAGTCGGACAACAGCACCTTGACGGCTACTTTACGGCGCGGCCTGTCCTGTTCGTACAGGTACACGTCAGAGAATCCACCGGAGCCCAACAGACTGACGTACTTGAAGCCGGGAATGGGTGGAGGCGGCGCAGGGGGCCTCGTGGAACTCAAAGAATCTCCTCGAAACGCAATGAAATGTCGTCGCCCAGTTCAGCGATGTCGCCGTCCAGAAGGATTGCCATCTCGTTTTGAGCGAGCCGCCGGGGTGCTTGGCCTTCCCGGATGAGCACCGTTCCGTTGGTCGCTTTAAGGTCGCACAGCATGACGTGCCAACCCTCCAGCCGGACCTCGACGTGTGAGCGGGAAATGTCCCCTCCCGGGCTTTCCACCTGGACCAGTCGCGGCATGGTGCCGCCTTGGACGCGGGACACTGAGGGCTGCCTCCCAATGATGAGCGACTGGTCCAAGTCGATCAGTTCACCCGTGGATAACCGCATCCTGCCCAAGCGGGGACGCGGGACCTGGAGGGAATCACCGGATAGCGCGAACCCACACATGGCGCACTGGGAGTACGTCGGAGGGTTGGCATGACCTTGGGAGCACACCCGTGCTAAAACGCTGGGACCGTTGCCGGCCGGGGCATCCTCGACCCGGGCATCCTGGTGTGCAGCTCCCGCTCCAGCACGCTGCGCGTCTGCGGTGATGCTGCTCTTCATAACCGTCTGACCGTCGTGATCGGCATCGGCATCGGCAGAGCCGCTGGTTTGTGCAGGAGCAGCCGAGTCAGCCCGCCCGTCATGTGCCGGGATCTCGGCAGGGCTGCGCTGCCAGGGAACGGAGTCGATCAGTGGACCTGGTACCGCAGGTTTTTCGGATGCCGGAGTTGGCGGCACTGGCGTATGGGGCATTGGAGTCTGCGCCACTGGGGTATGGGCGGCCGGGGCATCGTCATCACCGGATTCTTCATCCACCCGCACAGCCGCGTCTTCGATGTTCCGCATCACGGTTTTGTCCCATAGGTGGTCATAATTGGTGGTGCTTTCCAGCGAATGGCCTGCTTCAAGGGAAGGGCCTGCTTCCAGGGAAGGAAGTATGGGATCCGTAGTGCCGGTGTGGACAGGAACGCCCGGGGAATCCTCCGCGATTTCGGGATGTCCCGGCGCGATGGTGAGCCCTAAATCTGCGTCGGCATAGCCAATCATGGTTTCATCGGAAACCAAGGCCGGCCCGGCAATCTTCGCAGGAGTGGGTTGGAGCACCACGTCCAGCGACGCAAGCAGAACCACGCCCTCCCCCAGCGGCAAGCTGCCATCCGGCGTCGAGGTATTACCAGGGCTTGCTGGGCTTGCTGGTACGGAGGCGGATGGGGACCCCGGGCCTATCCGCAGGTTGTACGCATGGGCGGCGGTGAGACGGCGCTCCGTCCAGGTGGTGACGTCACGTCCAGACAGCAACTCTTCCCCGGCGGACATTTTCACAACGAGTTCAAGGTCGCCGCGAAGGAACACACGCAAAGCGTCCTTGGAGTCGATGATGCCAAAGGGCGGGATGCGGCTAAGGGAAACTCCGAAAGCCTCGGTCACTTCGTGGAGGACCTCGTGGGCTTCGGGGGCCGACGCGAGAAGCTCCCACACGGAATCGATCAAGGCCGGCGATGTGTCGGGACCCAACAGCACCACCGTGCCTTGACGGACGACGCCGAACCAGTCACCGCGCTGATACCGGGCGTGGGATGGGTTGTTATTTCTTTCCATCTACGCCTCCTCCTGATCCGTTCCCGTAACCCAGGCCCTGGGAAGGGTGTCCTCCTCAACGTCGGATTCGGTCTCTGGACGCGGCGCCGTTGTGGCGATGCCGGCGTCGTTAAGGACGTTCTTGGCGTCAACCACAATCACCGTGACGTTGTCCCGTCCGCCGCTGCGCAGGGCAGCCTGGATCAAGGCATCCACTGCGTCCTGCGGATGGGCCACGGTGCTAAGGATGCGGAACAGATGGTCATCCCCCAGTTCGCCGTTCAGCCCGTCCGAGCAGACCATGATCCGGTCCCCCTCCTGAATGGGGAGCAACCAGAAGTCTGCCTCGGTTTCGTCGCCGGTGCCCAAAGCGCGGGTGACCACATGCCTGCGGGGGTGAACGGCAGCTTGCTCGGCCGTGATGTCACCGGAGTCCACCAGCTCCTGGACTTCTGAATGGTCAACGCTGATCTGGGCGAACTGCCCCTGGCTCAGGCGATACGTCCGGGAATCCCCAATGTTCATGACCAGCCAGTACGGCAAACCCATTTGTTCCACCACAACAACGCCGGAGAGCGTGGTGCCCGCACGTGCCCCTGTGGCTTCGCGGATCCTGGCGTCCGCTTTCAACAAGCAATCCTGCAGGTCCGCTGCCGAAGCCGATCGGACCCCCGCAGCCAGGACCGGTGCACTGCCCAGGGTCCGGACACACATGCCACTGGCGATCTCGCCGGCTTCATGGCCACCCATGCCGTCGGCAACCGCGAAGACGGGATCTGAGGCTATGAAGGAATCCTCGTTGAGCTCGCGGCGCAGTCCGCGGTCCGTACCGTATCCGTAGCTGAGCTGAAAGGCGGATCCAGCGGTGTTGGAATCCGCATCGGCGGGGCTGGCCGGCTGTGAGTTCATGCTTGTCCTAGGTGGAAGGAACGGTCCCCGAAGTAAACGGTGGAACCGGGTCTGACGAAAACTGCTTCCCCCGGATGAAGCCGGGTTTGGAGGCCATCGGGCGTAGTGACAGCGCTGCCATTGGTGGAGTTGCGGTCTGTAACCCACACGCCATCGCCATCAACCCGCAGGTGCAAATGGGTTTTGGAGATGGACCTTCCGGGATCCGAAACGGCCACCAACTGCCCAGCAGCTTCCCCGGGCTGGGGTGCTGGATTGCGGCCAACAAGGACCGTTCCTCCAAGTTCCACGTCCTGGCCGTCGTCAACACGGATGCGGAGCACTGCCTGGGCCCGTGCAGTTCCAGGCCGCATCTGGGTCCGCTCGACGTCGTCGTCGGGGTGCGCGGAGGCCACAGGCGCCGGCTGCGGGTTGGAGACAGGCTGCGGGTTCGAGACAGGCTGCGGGTTGGAGACCGGCCGCGGGTTTGAGACAGGCTGCGGTGTGGACACGAACTGGGCAGCTGACATTGACGGGACCGGCGAGGCCACTGGCTGAACCGGCGGTAGCTCCACCGGGGCAAAGCTGTAGGGCCCCTGGATTCCTCCAGTAGCAACCGGGTTCCGGCCCGCGTGGACATCGAATACCAGGGACTTGGCCGCCATGTCATGCCAGCCACGTAGCTTGCCGTTCCTATCCCAGGCGTTGGAAACAACCACCAGGCAAGCCCAAACCACCCCGAGGATCATGAGCGGGAGCGCGATCCACAGGACCAGTCCCAGCAAGCCAAGGCCCAACAGCACAGCGCCGAGGATTGCCCCCAGTAAAAGAAGCCCGCCGGTGAGGATGCCTCGGACAAAAACTACGCCCCCGCCCGGCGCGTAGCCGTCGGCATCGGAACTCCGGATCCCCATCAGGTGATTACCGATGGTGTTTCCGGACCGGGCTTCGAGTCCCAGCAGTACAAACATGTAGAGCACTGTGACACCCAGGCCGATGCTCCCCAAGAGAACCAACAGTCCTGTGTCGTAGACGATAAAACCGTTCCGCCGCGTTTGGGTGATGCCGGCAATGCCAAGTGCGAAGGTGGTTGCAAGGACGGCAACAGGTCCCAACCAGTCCAGCACTGCAGCGCCGAGGCGTTTCCCCGCAGATGCCGGTACCAGTTCGAGCTGTGCAGTCATTGTGGTCCCTCCCCCTGGCCCCGGATGTGCTTTGGCAGCATCTGCATATCCCTGCTGCTGCATTGGTGGTGTCGTCGCCGGCACTACCGAGATACTACCGGGATCGGGCAGGCCTTGCCGGGCTGCGAAGTCCAAGGCCGCGGCCTGGGCACGGTTGACGTTGCGCTCCTTCCGGGCGCCACGATTGGCCAGCGGCGATCCGCAATGAGTGCAAAAGGCCGCGCCGGGGCGCACCGGGTGCTTGCAGGCCAGGCACAGCTCAGGTTCACTGCTCATCAATCCTGCCCTTCTTGAACGGGTTGCCCTTCTTGAACGGGTTGCCCTCCTTAAACAGCTTGCCCTTGGTGAATATGGCGCCCGCCGTGTCCCGGGGTGCCTGTTCCCGCTGGCCCAGCGCGGCCCTGCCATCGGAAAGCAGGGACCTCGGCGAGAACCGGGCCTGCTGCCGCTTCCAGAAACCAACGCTCCCTGCGATGTCCTCGAGCGAGGAATCCACGATCTCCCAGTACTCCTTGACTTCTTCCTCGCTGGGTTGCCCCGCGCCGAAAACTGCGGCGTCAGCCCTGTGTGCCAACATCGTGGTGGTAATTCCCGTGACCGGGAACGCATCCGCGATGACAGTAGCCGATTCACGCCGGGTCGACTTCGCGTCAATTGAGGCGCCCATGTCTGTGGCCAGGCTCAGCACCTCGTTCCACCCACCGCCAACCCGCTGGGCGGGGTGGCCATCACGGAAACGTGCCTTCCGGCGTCGTGATTTAAGCAGCAGGATCAGCAGCAGCGGCACGGCGAGAATCCCCACGGGAATCATGGCCACGCCGAGGGCTGCAAGCAATGGTCCCCAGAACAGCCACGGGTTGTCTTTCTTCTCATCGGCATCCAAGGCGTCCGGCGTGGAGTCCGGCGGCAGGTCCGCGGGCTCCTGAGGCGGGGGCGGCGGCTGCAGCACCTGCGGCTTGGGCTTGGACTTGTTCTCCGGGTCCGGCGGAATGGGCACGTTGTCCTTGGGCGGAGTGGGATCAAACGATACCCAGCCGACGCGGTCGAAGGCCACCTCCACCCAGGCGTGCACGTCCTTGCCTGTGATCTTGACGTCCCCGGCACCGTTTTCCGGGCTCTTGGGATCCGGATAGAACCCCATGACAACGCGAGAGGGGATGCCGAGGTGGCGCAGCATGAGTGACATCGCTACGGCGTACTGTTCGTCATCGCCCAGCATTTGCTTGGCGGAAAGCAGGCTGCGGACGCGCGCCGCGCTGTGTCCAGGAAGGCTCGGCAACTGGCCGTCAGCCACCAGGCCATTACTAAACGCCCCGCTCTTCTGGAAATGGGCTTCGATCTGCCGCACACGGTCGATGGCGGTGGGCGCGTCGGCCGAGAGCTCGTTGGCCTGGGAGGCGACGATCGGAGGCACTTCCTGGGCTTCGGGCAACGCGAGCTTGGCGAAGTCGTACTGCGTCAGCTGGCCGTGTTCGAGGGTCCCCGGATCAGAAACCTGGACTGTGTAATTGTCGCCCTTTGCCAGGCCCTTGGTGGTCACAGCCGTATCCGTGCCGGGGTTGAAGTACAGTCCGGACGCCGCCCCGGAGCTCTGCAGGAAGCTCATGCCCGTAGTGTGCCGGCCACCTGGGACAAAATAGCCCTGGTAGTCCTCGATGCTGATTTCCAGCGTGTAATTGGTTCCACCTACCGGGCTTCCCGTATCTGCCAGCGTGTTTAGCGAGCGGGCATCGCCCACCTTGCTGAAGTTGCCGGAGCTGTTGGGATCCATGGTGTAGTTCAGGCCGTTGAAGGCATCCAACGCCGCGAGTCGCACGCGTGCGTCCTTGGGCAGTCCCTTGACCGTGAACAGCGTCTGGTCCTTCTCGTCCTTGACGAAGTTCCGGAAGCTCGCCAACGGCGTGATGTAGTCGCGGGGGTCGAACGGCGGGACGATCGTGTTGCGCAGTACCTTCCGGTCATCGCCCGCCGTCACAAGGGGCGAAGCGACTGCGGTCATTCCGACGGCGGCGGCCACCACTGCGGCAGCAGTTCCCAGACGGCGAAGCTTCCCGCGGCGGGCCGCACCGGCGTCGAACTCCGGCCTGTTGGCGGAAACGGCTTTGGTGCTGCTTTGCCGGAGTGCGTCACGGCGGAACGTCGCCCAGACTATCGACACGATGGTCAGCGAAACCCCGCGCTCCACGTTGAGGAAACCGGCGCTGGTACTGAACGCGATGCCCGTAACGCAGAGGACCAGCACGGGCAGCAGCGGCCAATACGGGCTCTTCAGGCGCCAGGTCAACAAACCGGCAGCCAGCGCAGTGATCAGTGAACTCAGGAACGGCACTATGAGCATGCCGTTGGCTGTGCCCACCGGCACGCCGACCGTGAGCATATCCTTCCAGGCGAACACGACGCCCAGCAGCAAGGTCCTCAGCGATTCAAGGCTGGGCAGCACCCCGAGCACGGCTGAGTCTGGCACCGCCAGTGCCGAACCGAACAGCATGTAGGCACCGAAGCCCAGGGCGGTGGTGATCAGCAGTCCCAAACGAAGGTGCGCGTTAAGGATCGCGATGCCCAGTCCCAGGAAAACGCCACCCAGCCCTGCAATGAGGTACCGCGGGTCTCCCCCGAAGCTCAGGCTGAAGCCAAGCACGCCCAGGACCAGCAGGATCACCAAGGCGCCGCAGTCCACGGCAAAATGCCACAGCGGGCGGCCGTCGGCGAACACCGATCCCGGGTTCTTGGCCCGGGAACCCGGGCGCGGACGCACGCGAAGATTTGGTGTGGTGCTCATGCTGCCGCCTTTCTCAGCACGATTGCGAGGTCATCGAGGTCGCCAACGGTGAGGACGGTCAGGTCTGCAATGTTGGCCCTCGACGGCGCCGCTCCGGGTTGGACGCGCACGGCAAGGCTGCGAACACCAGGCGGAACGGACGCGGCCGCGGTGCGAAGCTGCGTAGCCGTGACGTGGCTGCCGACGACGAAGAACACCACCGAAGCGTTGGGAACGGTGTCTGAAAGGGTCCGGGCGAGATCGACGGCGGTCTTCCGGAGGGGTGCCCCCACAATCCGGGTCATGTCATCCAGCAGGTTACGGCCGGTTTCACAACGGAGCGGTCCCTTTTGGGTCAGGACGTCCAGCTCACGCTGTTCTTTGATAGCCTGGCGGCCGATTGAGGCGGCGACGGAAATGGCCATCTCGAACTCGCCATCCGAGTCGTATTCATCCGTATTGATGGACAGGGAAATGGCAAGGTGCGCCCGCCGGGTTTCCTCGAACTGGCGGACCATGAGCTTGTTGGTGCGGGCCGTCGTCTTCCAGTGGATGTGCCGGCGATCGTCACCAGGAACGTAATCGCGCAAGGCATGGAAGGACACGTCCGCGCTGGAAAGCTCCGTGGTGGGCATACCTTCAAGATCGCGGATGAAGCCTGCCGCCGAGCTCCCCAAGGATACGGTGCGGGGGTGGACGAACAGGTCTACCGGCTCAGTCCAGAGCACGCGCCGCCGCAGAAGATGGAGTGGATCCGCACGCACGGATCGTACGGGACCAACCACAATCACAGCACGCCGTGCCGTGGGAATGGTGAAAAGGTCTTCATGCATCTGGGCCGGCTTCATCCGGGGCAAGTGGAAGATGGCTGTCGCAGCACCCACCGGCAACTCCAAGGAGGCGGGCAACAATGGCCTTGCCGAAACGTTGGACACGGCGATGCTTCCCACGGCGTCGTCCCCCACAGCCACACGGGTCCGGGCCAGATCCAGGACCACGCCATACGCCGAGCGGCCCACGATGAAGCCCACGGCCAACACAAACAGCAAGAAAGCAACCATCGCGGCAGACTTCGCCTCCTGCCAACCCCAAGCCTGCCCGGCGATCCACAGCCCGATTGCCGCAGCCAGGACCACCCAGCCGAGCACGCTCACCACGGACAGGACGGGCCAGACGAAGCGAAGCCACAGCTCCCGCACCTTGGTCCATGCGGGTGCGAGCCACTCGCACGCTGTTCCCGCTGCTTCAGCCCACACAGCCGAGGGATTGAGTTTGCCAGGCTTCTGGATGCCGGGTTTTCGCTGCCAGGCACCGACGACTTTGTTAAGCGTTCGCACAGCCCTATGCGCTCGCGCGTTGCTGCGGGGCGGCGACATCGGCCAGGACACGCGTGAGCACAACCTCCGGTGTCGCGCCGGAGAATTCGGCCTCGGGATCCATCACCAAACGGTGCGTCCACACCACAGGGGCGAGTTCCTTGATGTCGTCCGGCAGCACAAAGTTGCGTCCCTGTCCGGCGGCCCAGACCTTCGCCGCGCGGACCATGGCCAAGGCACCACGGACGGAGACGCCCAGACGGGTCTCTGGAGCATTGCGCGTCTCTTCGCATAGCCGCGAAATGTACTCCAGCACTGCAGTGTCCACGTGGGTGGTGGCCGCGAGATCCGCCATATCCGCCACGGCTTGGGTGGTGATGATGGGCGTGAGGTCCTTGGAACGGTCCTTCAAGTTTGCCCCGCCCAGAAGCCGCACGGTAGAAGCGTGGTCCGGGTAGCCGATGGACGTCTTGATCAGGAACCGGTCCAGCTGGGCTTCGGGAAGCCGGTAGGTGCCTGCCTGTTCGATCGGGTTCTGCGTAGCCAGGACCATGAACGGACGGCCTGCTTCATACGTGGTGCCGTCCACGGTAACGCGTGACTCTTCCATGACCTCCAGCAACGCTGACTGCGTCTTCGGCGAAGCACGGTTGATTTCATCGGCAAGGACGATGTTGTTGAAGACGGGGCCCTTGTGGAACTCGAACTTCTGGGTCTTCTGGTCGTAGATGGTCACGCCCGTGACGTCCGAGGGCAGGAGGTCCGGCGTGAACTGGATGCGGTTGTGCGAGCCCTGGACCGTAGCAGCAAGTGCACGGGCCAAAGACGTCTTTCCAGTACCCGGAGCATCCTCAAAGAGCACGTGGCCTTCGGCCAGCATCGCCGTGAAGGTCAACCGGATGACGTGTTCCTTGCCCAGTATTGCCTGGCCCACGTTGGCAACGAGCTTCTGGAACGTCTCTGCAAACCACGCGGCCTGCTCGTTTGTCATGGTCATGGGTTGAGTCCTTTTCTTCGGGTGCTGTGTTGGGACGGGGTCAGCCGGCTTGATGCTGCCGTCAGCATCGGCCGACGTCCGGGCCGTTGATGTCGATGGTGGCGAGCTTGACGTACCACCCCGGGTGCGGCCCGTTTTCCATCCGGTACCACTTGTAATAGGACGGCGGGTTTGAAGTCTCACTGGAGCCGTAGATATTCATCCAGCACGCAGACGTGATCCAGCCATCGGAGTAGGACACCCAATTGGTGTCACTGCTTCCGCACTTGGCGTCACCGCCGACGTTGCTGTAACGATCAGGAACCCCGGGCTTGCCCGGGCAGCTGTTGTTGTCTGAACGCTTCACTCGAACAGTGGTGACCGGTGGCGTGGGATCGTTTCCGGAGGTCGATTGGGCGCTGCCCGCAGGACCGGGGTTGATCGTCACGGCCCGGACCCTCAGGGTTCGGGTGTTGTTCCAGCCACCGCCTGGGGCGTCGTAGTTCGTCGCCTTGCCGACGCCGCTCCAGCCGCCGCCGTCCAGACTGACTTCGTAGTGGTCCAAGGGCCTGCCGTTCATGTTCGGCGCGGTCCACGACCAGTGCACCTGGGGGTCGCCGACGCCGGACTTGCCGCCGTTCACGTTCGGGGCACCGGGATCGCCATAGGGATTTCCGGTTCCGATCGCTTTGGCGTCACCGGACATGTTGTTCTTCACGGAGCTCGCGATGATGTTGACCACCACGTCCTGGCCGTTGGGTTGGCCACCAATTTCGCCGCCACCCCGCCCGATGGGCCCGGAACCGTATGCCGTCTGCCAGCGGTACTGGATTTCACCGTCCTGCGAGCCATTGCGCTCGGCGGCCGTCAGGGGCGTGAACGTCACCCTCAGCTGCCCGCTGTTGCCTGTGGGGGCAACTGATCCGCTGCCCACCGTGCCTGGCTTGCCTGCCGCGCGGATCGCGGCCGACTGCTGGCTCACGCCGCTCACTCCGGCTTTGTTGGTGGCCGAGACCGTGAACGTGTAATCCGCTTCGGCATTACTCACTGTCACGTTTTGGGACGTTGCGGCCACTGCCTGCGAACCAACGACGGCGCCACCCCGGTAAGTGGTCAGCGTGTACGCAGACACGGGGTCACCGTTGTTGTTGGGAGCTGCCCAGCTCACCTTCAACTGACTCTGGCTACCAACCGATCCGGCGCCGGACACAGACGGAGCAGCCGGCGTGGCCGGTACTCCCGCTGGCGTTTCCGCGGCCGAGTAGGGGCTCCATTCGGACGGCTCCTTGGCATCGTTCCTGGCCAGGACCCGGATCTTGTAGGCAACGCCGTTCGTCAATCCCTTCCAGACGTAACTGGCGCCCGTGAGGTTCTGGATCTGGGCATTCTGGCCCGCAGGAGCAGGCGAAATCTCCAGGTCGTAAGACTTGATCGGGGACCCCTTGCTGGCTGGCGGAACCCACGCCACGGACAGTTGCTTGTCGCCGAACGTGAGCGTGGGGGCCGCTGGCGTGTCAGGCTTGACGTCGGGCCGGACTTCCGCGGACAGCGGCGAGCGCTCGGACTCATTGATGGCATTGGTCGCCGTTACCGCAAAGTGGTACTTCACGTTGTTGGTCAAGCCAGTCAGGGTGCAGGTGTTGGCAGGGCAGTCCTGTTTGTATCCACCTTCGCCGTACACCGTGTACTTGGTAATCGGCGAGCCGCGGTCCGCCGGAGCATTCCACGTCAGCAGGGCTGTCTCGTCTCCCACGCTTTGCGCCAAGGGCGTTGTGGGAGGAGCAGGCTTGTCCTTCACCGTGAGCCGGATGCGGGCAGTGGCGTAGCGTGAGGCCTCGCCGGTCTTGTCCTCCACCGTGTAGGCAACCACCATGGTGCCCGTAAAGCCTGATGAGGGCGTCACAGTCACATCGCCGTTGCTGAATTCAGCGCTGCCCTGGCCAGTTTCGGTGATGGCCGAGACGATCTTCAGCGGCGTATCCGGGAACGGGTTCGAATCGTTCGCCAGTACATTCGCGGTCACGGGCTTCCCCGATTGAGCGTCCGGCTCTACGTCATCATTGGCCACTGGCTTGGGGCGGTTTGAGGCCGTCAAGGAGAGCTTGAAGGTTGCCACCGCCTCCAGGCCGCGGCGGTCCTTGGCCTTGACCTGGACGGTGCCACTCTGCCCGATCCTCGCGGAATCGTCAGCCGAAACCTTGAGCGTCTTTCCGTCGATGTTCACTTTGAAGCCTGCCGGTGCGGCACCGACGATTTCATAGTTCATGTTCTGGACGTCGTCAGCATCCGGATCCGAGGTGAGTTTTTCCAGGTCGGTGCTGACGGAATCGCTCTTGGGAACATCCACCGCGCTGCCCAGCAGCACAGGCGGGTTGTTCTTGTTGGGGTCCGGAAGCACCTTGGTACGGATACTTAGTGTCGATTTCAGGCCGTTGGGGTCGTCCGGACCCGTGCCATCGGTGACCTCGAAACTGACGGAGCCCGGACCCACATACTCCGGACCGGCCGTGTACTTGATGGCTGTCCCGCCATTGGCCACGGGGTCGCTGCCGTCTGCGCCGATCAGTTTGATGCGGTCTGTCTGGGTCAGGCGCGGCGAGCGTCCATCGCGGACTTTCACCCATTCGCGCAAGTCCACGGTGACGGACTGCCCGGAGATCAGTTCAACTACCTCGTCCTTGGCCAGGGTTGGCACCTGCTGGCCGACGCCCGGAACCCAGATGATCGCTGTCGACTTCTGGCCGTCCACGTCTTCCACCGTGTAGGGCACCAATTGGGGCTGCTCCGTGAGTTCAACGATGACGTTGCCCTCGGAACCTGGCCGGGCGGTCTCTACGTCCGTGCTGATCTTGAGGTTCTCTCCCACGCCGTCAGGATCTTCATCATTTTTCAGAACAGGAACATCCACGGCTGTCTTGCCCAGCGTTTGTGCCGACGTCACGCGGTCGTCGCGCGCGATCGGGGCCTGCAGCGGGACGTCGTTCTTGACGATGACGCGGATGCTGGCCTGGCCAACTGCGTCCCGGTCGTCAGCCACGGAGTAACGGACGTTGACCGTGCCCTCCGCCGCCGGAGCAGTGAGCAGGATGCGCCCGCTGGTCTGGCTGACGTGTGCGTCCAGGGCCTCATCGGCCTCAATGCTGTCCGTCATGATGCGGATCGGGTCGCCATCAGGATCAGTGTCGTTCGCCGTAGCGTCAACGGCAATCTGGCGGCCCGGCCGGACCTTGACTTCGTCGTCCACGGGCGTCGGCTTCTGGTTGTCTTCCCCACGCGGCGCCACGCCAATAGTGACAGTGCCGGTGTTGACCGCCCCTTGGCGATCGATCACCTTGTACCGGAACGTGTCGGTTCCCGCACCGTCCCCTGCGGCGACGAAGTCGATGAAGTTGCTTCCCGCGGTCGCAGTTCCCATGGTGGGTGTACTGTCGATGCCGGTGAGCTGGACCGAATCGCCGTCGGGATCGATGCCGTCAAGCGGCACCGGGATGCGGACGCTGCCGCCGGCAACCACGCGGGCCGTCAGGTTCTGCGGTTGCGGGCGCGAATTTTGGGCGCCTTCCAACGGCAGGATGTGGATGGTCACCGCGGCGGCGCTCTTCTGCCCCTGCGGATCCACGGCGTTGTAAATGGCACGCACCGTCTTGGGCGTGGGGCCGGCGATGAAGCGCAGGGTGTTTTCCGAGACAAAAGCATGGCCATCGGCTTCCGCTATGTTCTGCGCCAGGACCGGATCCACGGAGAGCTCTTCGCCCTGCGGGTGTGTGTCATTGTCCAGGACAGGAATAGTGACGACGTCGTTAACACGGACGTTCACGTCGTCGGGTTTCGGCTGCGGAGCCTCCACGACGGCGGGGGCAGGCACCGGGACAACGCCCACCGTTCCAGTGGCCGACTTATGGCCGTTGGACATCGTGTAGCTGAAGACGAAGGGCTCCTTGGCGCCCAAGACGTCCGTGATGCGCAGGACGCTGTGGTCAATCACACTGACCGAGGCCGTTGAGCCCTCAGGGACAGTAACGGATTGCAGCACCAGCACGCCGCCGGAAGGGTCGGAGTCATTGGCGAGCGGATCCACGAGGACGCTCCCACCTACGGGCAGAAGCGCGACGTCGTGAACGGCAACCGGCGCGCCGGCATCCTTGCCGGACTCGACGTCCACCCTGATGAGGCCCTGGCTGCTTTGCGGGCCGTTGCTCGCAATGTAGGTCAAGTAGACCGGACCAGGAGTGTTGCTGCGGAAAGTGAACGATCCGCCGTCGGTCACTGCGCCCAGCTCGACCTGGCCCGCAGCCTCCACGTGGGCCACGCGCAGGGCGCCTCCGTTGGGGTCGACGTCGTTCTTCAACGGAGAGATCACCAAGTCCTGGCCAACCACCGCTGTTACGTGGTCCGCGTTGACAACAGGCGCAAGCGCCCCCGGCGGCTGCACGTTGATGACCACACGACCAGTGGTAGTTGCCCGCCCGTCCCACACGGTGATGGTGACGTTCTTCTTGCCGGGGGCAGCACCGGAATCCTGGTACGTGAGCAAGCCATCGCGGCGGACCTTGACCTGGTCCTGGTCGTTGTCTGCTTTGGCGTCCAGCAGGACGAGGTCGTCGCCGTCGGGGTCCATCCAGTCGGTCAGGATGTTCTGGCTGACGGACTTTCCCTGTTCCACCAGCATGGTGGTGGGCTCAGCCCTCTTGAAAACAGGAGGCTTGTTCTCCTCCGGTCCAACCACATGCAGGGTGACCTTGCCGCCTGCTGACAAGCCCCGACCATCGGAGGCGTTGTAGTCGAAGACCTCGGTGCCTGGCTTGGCTTCGGCCGGCACCTTGATTTGGAAAGCTGAGCCGCCGTAGATGTTTTCCAGCGCGCCCGCCTTGGGGCCGTTGGCACCGGCCGCTGCGGTGAGGACATCGCCGTCGGGGTCTGAGTCGTTGTCCAGGACACTCAGGATGGAGGTCCGGCCGGGCCTGACGCCAAACTCATCTGGTTTGGTCTCGGGCGCACGGTTGGGCTTGGTGCGGTCCGGGAGCACGTTGATGGTGTTGTTGTCCGCGGATTCCTGGTCCTGGTCATCGGATTGGTTCTTGGGCGGGACAACATCGTCCCAATTGTTGACGAGCTGCATGTTCTGGTTGACCAACCACACGCTGCCGGAATTGATGTCGTTGAGCACCACAAGGTCTCGGTTCACGCGGAAGACGTAGCTGGGAGACGCGCTGGCCTTGGGGACGTCGTTCTTCTTGTCGTCGGCGTCGTTCTCGCAATCACGGATGTACTTGTTGGCGCCGGCCCACGCGGCATGGGTGCACTTGCTGACCTGCACCGGGGCTGCCGGAACGCCCTCCCCATCTACGTTCACCGTGGCAGCGGTTGAACCGTCCAACGGCTGCTTCAGGAGTGCTTTCCGCGTCGCGATTGCCACGTAGCCACTGTCTTCGCTGCTCTGCTGGAGTTTGGCTTCCCGTGCGTCCTGTAGCTGGAGTTTGCGCCCACCAGGAAGGAAGAGGTTTCCGGAGCCGGCATCCAGCACTACCGGTTTGTCGCCCACGACGGCAATCTGCAGATCACCGGCGCCCTTGAGCTCGTCCACCTTGGCTACTTCCGACGCCGCCCGCTCGCCGTTGGCGTCCACGGTGGTGATGGTGATTTCGCCCTTGCCCGGGTCCGCAGTGTAAATGCGGTTGTCCCGTCCCACAGCCGACACCATGTTCTGGGAGCCCGTGAGCACGGGTTCGCTGGATTCTTCATCGAAGCCGTTCACGGTGGATGGCGAAAGGGCCCACACCTTCCCGCGGGCGGGGTCGGTAACTGACAGCACACTGGAGCCGTAGCTGACTTGCGAGGATGAGGGCAGCTGCTTGTCGCCACCCAACTTCAGGTTCGCCGCAGAGACCTGGTTGATAGTGGAGCCAGACTCGTCGTCAACAAAGACGTTGCCGTCATGCTGCAGGACATCGAACGTGGTGGTTGCCGGCGTCACAGCCCCATCAAGCACGCGCGAGGGATAGTTCAACCGTCCCACGGCGTTCTTGGTCTTACTCACGACCCACACGCCGCCGTCGTTCAAATCGACCTCAGCCGTCTTGAACCCCGGATAGAGCACTGCGCCCGCCACCAGCAAAGCGCCAGCCGCGGTCACAGCAGTTGCAGATACGAGTTTCCTGTTTCGACGCTTTTTCAGCCCCAGCTTGCCGAAGAAAGATGTCACAGCCCCAAAATTCCCTTTGTTGTACAGCCGCCCTTAAGCGGCCTCCAGGCCACCCGGCATGTGCCGGCAGCCACGCATTCCGCAGTACCCCCATACGGCGGCGGAATTTTCAGTCCCTAAGACTATCCCACGCACCGCATGAGTAGCCAAGGGAACCCGAGATTGGACTCTCCGTTGGCTTCGTCAGCCTACGGCCTTTCCCGGGAAGGTGCGATGGGGACAACTCCCCGCATCACTCCATTAGAGTAGCTGGTTTATCCATCGATTTGCGAATCTTACGGACAGGCGCTTTTCACTGAAAACGAGCGCTATCCAGTGAGGAAGTGAGAGAGCGTTGCCCAAAAACCCGCAGGATGTGAGAGAACGTTTAGTCCAGCACCAAACCCTTGCCGCGGCCGCGGGCGAGCATCACTGGGTGGATCTCACCGAAGCCCCGGACATTCTCGGACTTCTGCGGGACCAGCACGAAGCGTTCGTCCTGACCGAGTGCAGCAGCGGTCATCGCATCCACCAGGACCGTCCCAGGTTGGGCCAAGGTAGTCAGCCGCGCCGCAAGGTTCACGGTGGGGCCGTAGATGTCGCCGAGGCGGGACAGGATGCGACCCCACACCATGGACACGCGCGCCTGTGGAAGGATCTCGTCTTCCGTAAAGGCTTGCGCCAAAGCCAGGGAGATTTCCGCGCCAGCCGCCGGTGTCTCGGCGATGTAGAGGACTTCGTCGCCCACAGTCTTCACCAGGCGTCCGCCGCCCACAGAAATGATCTCGGCGCATTTGTTCTCGAAGCGCTGCACCATTTGGGCCAGGGTTTTCTCGTTCATGCGCCGGGAAAGGCTGGTGTAGGAAACGAGGTCCGCGAATCCCACGGCACGGGCCAGGGGCAACGGGGAATCGTCTTCGTCCCCTTCGCGGCCTTCCTCGCTCGCTTGCAGCCCCGCTTCGGCGCGAACGGCAAGCCGCTGGACACCTGCGTTGAGCTGCCGGCGATAGGAGTAGACCAGGATCTCCTCCAGGGAATCCACAAGGGCCGGCAGCTGGCCCACCAGTTGCTTGCGGGCCACGGCATCCGGAATGCCCTGCTCCTGGACCATGTCTTCAACCAGGGCCTCGATCTGCCAGACCACCATGCGGTCCGTCATCTGGCCGATGGAGCGGGTAACGGATATCGCGGCTTCCTCGGTCAGGATTCCCGCACGGACAAGGTCAAGAATGGTGGACAACGCAGCCTGGTCGCGTTCGGTAAACGCGACGTCGTCGTCGCCGAAGTTGGGGAAGCCCAAAGCCCGCCACAACTTCCGTGCGGAAAGAATGGAGACGCCGGCACCGGCCGCAACTTCACGACGGCGAAGCTTGCGTTCGCCGCCAAGCAGCCTCGCCTCGAGCGCTTTGATGGCCAGGCGCTCTGCCGACATCACGCCGGCCGGCGGGCCGGTAGTCGCGGTCGCCTGGACGGGCGCTGGTTCCGTGTCCTCGTCCACTGAAGGTTCGGGTACGGCGTCGAACTCCTCGTCCAGGTCCTCGCCGGACTGCTGATCCTCAACGCTCATCTCTTCCACCTTCTCTCAATTCCCACGGCAACTCATCAAAGTCCTGCAGGACTTCACCCTCAAAAATCCCACCCTTGGGCAGTTCATCCATGGCGTCAAGAATGAAGCCCCTGAATTTTCCAACCTCCGGTACGTCCGTCAAGACAGCTTCGCCGGAGGGCCCGGTATCCAAGGATATATTCCCGGAGTGCAATGTCCGCTGCAGCAGGTTCTGGTGGACTCCCACGCTGCGGACCGCCATCAATGACACCTGCCAGTCGCCCCGGCGAAACATTCCATATTTGGCAATTATCCTGCGGCTGGTCAGGATGAACCTGACTGAGCGCCATTTCAACACACGCTTCACGCTGTAAGCCACCAGCACCAGCCCTGCCAGGACCACACACGCACCCACAAGCCATGGCGTCCATTCCACTGTAATGAACGGGGCAAGCCGCTGCGGATTTCCTTTGATGATCCACGCACACGCGTAGGCTGCCACGGCAGGAACCAGGATGAAGGCCAGCGTTGGAAAGAACAGCGAGCGGGCCTGTTGACGCGTAATGGTGATGACCTGCTCCCCCGGAAGCAGCTCTTTACGCATAACCGCTTTCCGTGGCGCGCAGATGGACCACATCACCAGCCGTCACCACATGTTCCCGGCCGCCATGGTCCACCACCAGAAGCGATCCATGCTCGTCCAGTCGGGAAGCGTGCCCCACAACCTCGTGATCACCGGGCAGGTGCGCCCGCACCTCGCGTCCCAGGGTGACCATTGCCGACTCAACCCTCTTATGCAGCGATGGCCCGCCCACCAAGCCTGCAGCGGGATCGCCCTCTGAGTTGCAGAAGCTGCGGTACAGCCTTGTAAACCGGGAAAGGTAGCTTTTCAGCAGCGCGGTGCGGTCCGTCGTCGTGGCCCCTTCCAAGGCCAAAGACGTTGCGGTAGGTACCGGCAATTCATCCTGTGACAGCGAGACGTTCAGGCCAACGCCCAGGATCACTGCTGGGACCGATCCGTCACCCATCGGCGTCATTTGCGCCAGGATTCCTGCGACCTTGCGCCCATTGACCAGGACGTCATTGGGCCACTTGATCTCTGCTGTAACGCCAGCCGTTTCCTGCAATGCTTCGCGCAGGGCAACGGCGGCAAGCAGTGAGAGCCACGAGTAACTCTGCGTCGGCACAGGCATGCCTTCGGCTGTGACGGGCCGCAGCACCATCGACACGGAAACAGCGGAGCGCTCCGGCGATTCCCAGTGCCTGTCCAGCCGTCCACGTGCCGCCGTCTGGTGTTCGGCGGTCAACACAGCAAGGTCAGCCCATTTTTTTGGCTCCACAGTTACGGCGCGTACCAAGTCCTGGTTGGTGGATCCGGTGGACTCGACAATATTCAGTTGGGAAATACCGGTTGCCGACAGGAAATCGGGCTGGAGCAGCGCGTCATGGTCCAATGATGGCCGGTGTTGCCCGGGGACTAGGGATTCTCTGTTGGCAGGCTGTTCGGCATCCATAGCTGAATCCTATCCAGTTGCAGCCCGCTGGACGCCGCCCAAAACATGGGAATCCGCTTAGAGGAAGATGTCCGGCACCAGGCTGCCCTCCGGCGCGCCGAGGCTGTATGGCGCGAAGTCCTTCACGCCGGCTGCCCGCAGGACTTCTTCGTCAGTGTAGAAGTTCCCCGAACCGCTGACGCCGTCGGCAAGGTTGGCGCCCGTCAGCACGGCGTGCGCAGCGTCGGCCATGATTTCCGGTCCCCGGGCTGCCTTCACGATCTGCTGCCCACCAGGCATGTTCCGGATCGCTGCGGTATCGATCAAGGTGCACGGCCACAACGAGTTGACCGAGACGCCGTCGTCCTTAAGCTCTTCGGCGAGCCCCAGGGTGGTGAGGCTCATTCCATACTTGGCCATCGTGTAGGCCAGGTGCATCCCGGCCCATTTTGGATCGAGGTTCAGCGGTGGAGACAACGTGAGGATGTGCCCGTTGCCTGATTCGCGCAGCGCAGGGAGGGACAACTTTGAGAGTAGGAAGGTTCCCCGGACGTTGATGTCCTGCATGAGGTCATAACGCTTCATGTCAATGGCATCCGTGCGGGAGAGGTCAATGGCTGACGCGTTGTTGATGACGACGTCGATTCCCCCAAAGCGCTCGACGGCGGCACTCACTGCCGCGGCGACGTCGTCGTCATTGCGGACATCGCCCACGAGGGGCAGAGCCTGACCGCCGGCGGCGACCAGTTGATCAGCGGCGGTGAAGACGGTCCCCTCCAGTTTCGGGTGGGGTTCTCGGGTCTTGGCCATCAGTACGATGTTGGCGCCGTCGCGGGCTGCGCGGGTGGCGATGGCCAATCCGATGCCACGGCTGCCGCCGGACATGATGATGGTGCGGCCCTTGAGCGAACCGCTGGCTACATAAGGGGTGCTGCCCTTCGACTTACTCTCTTCGGAAGCTGGGGAAGCATCGTTGCTTGGAGTCATGGAGACACTCTAACCCAACTATGTTACCGACGGGTAACATAGTGACAGCTTTGGCTTGGGCGCTGAAAATTGTAGGGTTTCTACAGCGGTTCGCGGCAATGGCGTCATTAGACTGGCCAGCGGGGCCTGTTCTTTGTACGGAAGCTACTTAAGTCAGCTACTTGCTCGTACCAGGACTGCGCCAGCAAAAATCAGCTACAGAGCCGGAGACACTTGATGAGCCACGATCTGACAACGACAGCGGGAAAGATTGCAGACTTCCGCGACCGCCAGGCCCGTGCAGAGCAGCCTTCCGGCCCGGAAGCGATCGAAAAGCAACACGCACGCGGTAAGAACACTGCCCGCGAACGCATTGACCTCCTGGTCGATCCCGAATCATTCGTTGAGTTCGATGCCCTCGCCGTCCATCGCTCCACAGCCTTCGGCATGGAGAAAAAGAAGCCCCTGGGCGACGGCGTCGTCTCCGGTTACGGCACAGTGGACGGGCGCCTCGTTGCCATCTACAGCCAGGACTTCAGCGTCTACGGCGGCTCCTTGAGCCAGGTCAACGGCGAGAAGATCGTCAAGGTCCAGGAGTTCGCCCTCCGCAACGGCTGCCCTGTAGTGGGCATTAACGACGGCGGCGGCGCGCGCATCCAGGAAGGCGTGGCCTCCCTTGCCATGTTCGCGGATATCTTCCGCAACAACGTCCATGCCTCAGGCGTCGTCCCCCAGATCTCGCTCATCATGGGCCCGTGCGCCGGCGGCGCTGCCTACTCGCCCGCGTTGACCGACTACGTGGTCATGGTGGACAAGACTTCCCACATGTTCATCACCGGCCCGGATGTCATCAAGACCGTCACCGGCGAGGACGTGGACATGGAAACGCTGGGCGGTGCCCGCCAGCACAATGCCACCACCGGAACGTCCACTTACCTGGCCTCCGACGAAGCCGACGCGATCGAATTCGTCCGAGAACTCCTGGACTTCCTTCCTTCCAACAACCTCTCAGAGGCCCCGGTTGTAGAACACGACCAGGAATTGGAACTCGACGACGACGATCTCGCCTTGGATGGACTGATCCCGGATTCGGCCAATCAGCCTTACGACATGCGCAAGGTCATTGAGCAGATCGTGGACGACGCCCACTTCCTTGAAATGCAGTCGCTTTACGCCCCCAACGTGATCATTGGGTACGGGCGGGTTGAAGGCCACACGGTGGGCATCGTTGCCAACCAGCCCATGCAGTTCGCTGGCACCCTGGACATCTCCGCATCCGAGAAGGCCGCCCGGTTCGTCCGGCACTGCGACGCTTTCAACATCCCCATCATCACGCTGGTGGACGTGCCTGGCTTCCTCCCCGGCAAAGACCAGGAATTCCAGGGCATCATCCGTCGAGGTGCCAAACTCCTGTATGCCTACGCTGAAGCCACGGTTCCCAAGCTCACCGTCATCACCCGCAAGGCCTATGGTGGCGCATACATCGTGATGGGCTCCAAGAAGCTGGGCGCAGACCTGAACCTCGCGTGGCCCACCGCCCAGATCGGTGTCATGGGCGCCCAGGGTGCCGTGAACATCCTCTACCGCCGCGACCTCGCAGCGGTTGCCGAGGCTGGCGGCGACGTCGAGGCCAAGCGCGCCGAGATCATCCAAGGCTACGAGGAGGAACTCCTCAACCCTTACCAGGCAGCTCAGTTGGGCTACGTGGACGCCGTCATTGCACCCTCCGACACGCGTCTCCAGATCATCCGTGGCCTGCGCGCCCTCCGCGACAAACGCGCCAGCCTGCCCACCAAGAAGCACGGGAACATCCCGCTGTGAGCCCGGCAAAGCATCGGGCAGAGCAAAGCCCTTCAACGCCCGAACCTGTTGCCCCCATGTTCTCCGTGGTCAAGGGAGAACCCACCGCCGAAGAGCTCGCGGCGCTTGCCGCCGTCGTCGCTTCCGTGGGAGTACCCCAAACACCGGCGCCTGCAAAGCCGAACGTTCGCCACTGGGTGCGCCGTCAGCAATTGCGCCTGGAGCCCACGCCGGGTCCAGGCGCGTGGAAACGCAGCCGCGGGTAGCCTCACTTCTTCGCGATGGCGGGCAGAAAGTTCAACAACCCTTTCACGTGAAGCGAGTCCCGGTTAGGCTCTGTGGGTGACTACTGCAAACACCCCTGCGCGACCTAAGACCGCCGTCGATTCCGTTGCTGACGCGTACACGGAAAAGCTGATCGAACTCAATCCCAGCTTCGCCACCACGTTGGGGTTGCCGGGGCACGAAACCGAATATCAGGACTACTCGCCCGCGGGCATCGAGGCCCACGCGCAAGCTGCCCGGCAGGCTTTGGACGAGTTGGCCGCGCTTGAGCCCGCCGACGAATCGGACATCGTCACCCTGGACGCCATGCGCGAGCGGCTCGGCCTGGAATTGGAGATCCACGAATCCGGCTGGGACGCCGCCGACCTCAACAACATCGCCTCGCCGGCCCAGGATATCCGAGCCATCTTCGACCTCATGCCGACGGACACCGTTGAGCACTGGGAACACATCGCCGGCCGTGCCGCCAACGTTCCCGGTGCAATCGAGGGCTACATCGCTTCCTTGCGCTCTGCAAAGGAAGTGGGCAACGTCGCGGCTGCCCGCCAGGTGCAGATCGTCATTGAGCAAACGGGCCGCTACGCCGCCGACGACGGCTTCTTCGCCAAAATGGCCGCCGGGGCACTGCTCGGCGGCGCGCCGCTTCCGGCAGAACTCCAGTCCAAGCTCGACGCCGGCGCCTCCGCCGCGCGATCAGCCTACGAATCGCTGGGTGCTTTCCTTCGGCACGAGCTTCTCCCCGCTGCCCCGGAAAAGGACGCGGTGGGGCGGGAACGCTATGCCCTGGCCTCCCGCTCGTTCCTCGGCGCGGCCGTTGACCTCGAAGAGACCTATGCGTGGGGCGTCCAGGAGTTGGAACGACTCATCAGCGAACAGGAGAAGGTGGCCGCGCAGATCAAGCCCGGCGCCACCATCGAAGAAGCAAAGAACATCCTCAACAACGATCCCGCCCGCCAGATCAAAGGAACCGACGCCCTGAAGGCGTGGATGCAGGAACTCTCGGATCGTGCAGTATCCGAGCTCGCCGACGTCCATTTCGACATCCCGGACGTCATGAAAACCCTCGAATGCATGATCGCACCTACAGACGAAGGTGGGATCTACTACACCGGCCCGTCCGACGACTTCTCACGGCCAGGGCGTATGTGGTGGTCCGTACCCGCCGGCGAAGACACTTTCACCACGTGGTCCGAAACAACCACCGTCTTCCACGAAGGAGTCCCCGGGCACCACCTCCAGGTCGCAACTGCCACCTACCGCCGCGAACTCCTCAACAACTGGCGCCGCAACGTCTGCTGGGTCTCCGGACACGGTGAAGGGTGGGCACTCTACGCCGAGCAACTCATGCTGGAACTCGGCTACCTCAAAGACCCCGGCGACCACATGGGCATGCTGGACGGCCAGCGCATGCGTGCCGCCCGCGTTGTCTTCGACATCGGGGTGCACCTGGAACTACCCATCCCCGAACGCTGGGGCACCGGAACCTGGACGCCCGAGAAAGGCTTTGACTTCCTCAAAGCCAACCTCGATATCAGCGAGGGACAACTCCAGTTCGAATTCGCCCGCTACCTCGGCTGGCCTGGGCAAGCGCCCTCGTACAAAGTGGGGCAGCGGCTCTGGGAACAGATCCGGGCCGAGCTTGAAACCCGCGGGGGGTTCGATCTGAAGTCCTTCCACAGCAAGGCACTGAACATTGGCTCGGTCGGTTTGGACGTGCTGCGTCGGGCGTTGCTGGGGTAATCGCCAACCGCCCCGAGACGCACGCCACACCCAGGGCGGGAATAACTTCATAGGTGTGTAACATTTCTAAACGTTCGTTAGGTATGTTATTTGGAGTGCACCTAGCGTGTTCCCGTGAGCACCTCAACCAACACTTCCCTATCAGCTGGAAAGACCGGCTTCCGGCTCCCCAAGTGGGCCGGATCGTTCGGCGTCCAGATCATCGCAGCCCTCATCATCGGCCTCGTCCTTGGCCTCATCGCAAAGTACACCGGCAGCACCAAGGCCGCCCCCAACGGCCTTGGTGCTACCCTGCAGACCATCGGCTCAAGCTATGTCTCGCTGCTGCAGACCGCCGTCGTTCCTTTGATCTTCACCGCCGTGGTGAGCTCCATCGCGAACCTGCGCCAGGTTTCCAACGCCGCCCGCCTCGCCTGGAACACGCTGCTCTGGTTTGCCATCACATCGCTTGTTTCGGTGCTCATCGGCATCGGCCTGGGTGTGCTCCTGCAGCCTGGTGCAGCTACCGGTATCACGCAGAAGGCCGAGTACGCCGGCAAGACCGGTGACTGGTGGGCATTCCTGATCGGGCTCTTCCCCAAAAACTTCCTCGGACTCGGCGCAAGCTCCACCGTCACCGAGACCGCCAATGCTGCCACCACGGTCAGCACCTCCGTCAGCTTCAATGTGCTCCAGATCCTGGTGGTCGCGATCGCCGTCGGCATTGCTGCCCTGAAGGTCGGCAAGCAAGCTGAAGCCTTCCTGACGTTCAACGCCTCGGCATTGGCCGTCATCCAGAAGGTCCTGTGGTGGATCATCCGCATCGCTCCCCTGGGCACCATCGGCCTGATCGGCAACGCCGTTGCCATCTACGGCTGGGACACAATCGGCTCCCTGGGCAAGTTCACTGTCGCTATCTACATCGGCCTGGCATTGGTTCTGTTCGTGCTGTACCCGATCCTGGTCCGCGCCCACGGCCTGTCCATCAAGCAGTACTTCTCCGGTGTATGGCCGGCCGTACAGTTGGCCTTCGTCTCCCGCTCCTCGATCGGCACGCTGCCGCTCACCCAGCGCGTCACTGAGCGGAACCTCGGCGTCCCCTCCGGCTATGCTTCGTTCGCCGTGCCGCTCGGCGCCACCACCAAGATGGACGGCTGCGCCGCTATCTACCCCGCCATCGCGGCGATCTTCGTGGCCCAGTTCTTCGGTATCAACCTGGACTTCAGCCAATACTTGCTGATCGTGCTTGTCTCCGTCCTTGGTTCAGCGGCCACGGCAGGTACCACTGGCGCCGTCGTCATGCTCACACTGACCCTGTCTACGCTGGGACTGCCGCTGGCCGGCGTCGGACTCCTGCTGGCAATCGACCCCATCCTGGACATGGGCCGCACGGCCGTCAACGTGGCAGGCCAGGCCCTGATCCCGGCAATCGTCGCCAAGCGCCAGGGCATCCTGGACGAGTCGCTATACAACGCGCCGCGTAACGGCGCCGCGTTCGCCGACGAGTTCGCGATCGAGACCGCTGCTGCCGGGACTGATCCGCGCGAACTGGCCGATTCCAAGGCCTAGCACCTGCTGGCTTTTCGCACTACGCAATCCCTTGGGGACTTCTCCCCAAGGGATTGCGCGGTTTAACGGCGAAAGCTGGATAGGCTCGGAGCATGTTGATCGTCACCTCCAATGAGATACCCGGCCACCGCATCGACGCCGTCTTCGGCGAAGTCATGGGACTCACAGTCCGTTCCCGGGATATCGGCTCCCAGATGCTTGCAGGTTTCCGCTCCCTCGGTGGCGGGGAGCTGCCCGAAATGACCAGGGCACTCTACGAAAGCCGACAGGAAGTCATGGCCCGCATGGTCAACGAGGCACAACAGCGCGGCGCCAACGCAATTGTCGCCATGCGCTTTGACACCTCCGAAATGGGTACCAACTGGACGGAAGTCTGCGCCTATGGCACGGCCGTCTACGTGCTTCCCCTCGGTGAGGGCGAACCCGGCGCCACCGGGCAGTCCGTGTACTTGACCAAGACAGCATCCCAGCAGCCTGCCCAAGGCCAGCCGCAGCAGCCAGACCAGCCGACTCACCCTTCGCCCCAGGCTCCCCCGCACCAGTTCTGACGCCTGTTGCCTTGGCGCTGTATTGACCTGGTGCGCCGTGTTGCACAGTCGCGGTGAGTCCCACCAGCAACACTGGTGGGACTCACCCCGATGTCGGGTTGAGTGGGTGGCCCGGTAAAGGTGGGTGGCCCGGTAACGGAGCGTGGCCCGGTAACGGCGGGTGGCCCGGTAAAGGTGGGGCTTGGGATTGGTATGTATGGCCTGTGGGCGCAGTGATACGGATTCTATGGACCCCTCTTGGCACCGTTTTTGCTTGCCAACCGGGGTTTTCCTTGGTGTGGTTGCATCTTTCGCAGAGCCCGGCGCCGTTTTCCAGGCTGGTGGGTCCGCCGTCGTGCCATGGAACCACATGGTCGAAGTGTCGAAGGGGCGCGTCGCAGTACGGTGTGCGGCAGGTGTCGTCGCGGATTTCGATGAATCGTCTGAGCCGCGGCGGGAAGAGCCGTGCTTTGGAGTCCGTGGCCAGCAGTTCGCCGCTGGCGGGTGCGGTGTAGAGCCGGCGGAGCAGGACTTTGAACTCCTCGCGGGCTGATGATTCCGGACCGCCCGTGGATTCCGGACCAGTCTCCGCGTTCTCATCTGACCCGGATTTTCCTTTGGCGAGGAGGGTTCTTGCCCATTCTGCGGGGACGATTCCGTAGCCTTGGAGCCGTGCGGGTTCGCTGTCGCCTTGGAAAAGCGTGCGGTCCGTCATCACCAGTTGGACGTCAACGCCGGTGATGCCGCCGGGTGTGCCGGTGAGGCGTTCGACGAGGGTGTCGGCCATGAGCTGGCCCCGGGAGCGGGTGTCACCGCCGGATCGGGCCGAATCAGCCGCCCGTGTGAGCGCGGTGTAGGCGGCGACGCCTTGGGCGACGGGCAGCAGTGCGGTGAGGATCGTCATGGTGTCCGGCGCCGGGCGAAGGCTGACGTGCCGTTCGGTTGCGGCGCGGGCCCCGCGCTGGGTGATGGATCGGGGATCCCGGCGGTAGGCGGCGGCTTTCGCGGCGGCGATGATCGCCCGATCTCCGGCGCCCTCGAAGGTTCCGGTATCGGGGGCGAGCTCCTCATCCACCGCGCAGCGGTCTTCGGCGGACAGGCAGGCTGTTTCCTTCACGAGCAGGGTGGCCCGCCATTCGTTGAGCTGCCCGGTTTCCAAGGCGGCCATGGTGCGGGGCATCTCCGTGACGAGGGCCTTCGCAAATCCGAGGAGACGCGATCCGCGGTTGGGCGATTCGCGCCGGGCCAACGCGAGCTGCGCAGCGACACCCTGGCCCTGCTCCGATACGGGCACCCCGGCAGCCGCTTGCTCGCGGCGCTGGGCGAGATCGAACGCGACAGCGATCTTTGCCTGCAAACCCGCTATGGCGGACTTCATGTCTTCGAGCGCACGCAATTGATTGATGAGGTCCCTGCTCACCACACTGGCCTGATCGGGAGGCACGAGGCGAGCAGGAACAGCTGGCGTTGCGACTGCTGTCATCGTCTGTCTCCCCCCTTTCCGCTCCGTACCAACACCCTTTCAGCAGGCACCGACAGTAATGATGGAATTGGCTTGTGTTGCGGTGTGACTCTGCCTCCGACTGACGCCCTTGTGGTTTGTCTTCAAAATGATCTGTCCGCCGTGACGCAGGCTGTAATAAGCGCGGCGGCCAGGTGGACATGACCTCATAGGAGCCTGCTCAAAGAATCCCATTACTGTCTTGTCTGACCACCCGGCCGGCGTGCCCTTCATGTTCCATTGCACGCAACAGAAGGTCAGGGCAGTTTCATCATGGCAAAACAACATCCGAAAGTCATCGCTGGGATCGACACGCATGCCGATACCCACCACGTCGCCGTCATCAGTGAAACAGGGCGGCATCTAGGGGACAAGGAGTTCCTTGCCGTCGGTTCCGGCTACCGGCAGATCGTGGAGTTCATCACCGGATTTGGCCCGGTCTCGTCCATCGGCGTGGAGGGCACAGGCAGTTACGGAGCGGAGCTCGCACGCGTCCTGAGTCGGGAGCACTTCTGGGTCCTGGAAGTGATGCGTCCAAACCGGCAAGAACGCCGGCTACGGGGCAAGTCTGATCCGTTGGATGCCTATCAGGCTGCGGAAGCTGCACTTGCCGGCAGCAGGGTTGCGACGCCAAAAGCCAGGGACGGGGCTGTGGAATCACTACGTGTTCTGCGCGCTGAACGAAACTCTGCCATGCGGGCAAGGGTCGCGGTCATGGCTCAGATCAAGAGCATCCTGGTCTCTGCTCCTGAGCCCATCCGGGCGAAGTACCGCGGCTTAAGCCGCGTTGCAATGATGAGCGCACTGGAGAAAAGCCGACCGATCGGTGACCCTGCCGAGCCTCCAAACGCCACCGCCATCGTTCTCAAGCGCTTGGCTGTCCGCTACCGGCACCTGAACACGGAAGTGGCCCTGATCGATACTGAACTCGACGCAATCCTCACCATGCACGCCCCTACGCTCAGGGACATTCAGGGTGTTGGCACTGACGTTGCAAGTCAGTTGCTGGTAACCGTAGGCGACAACTCCGAAAGGGTCACCTCGGAGGCAAGGTTCGCAGCCCTGGTCGGCGTTGCCCCCATCCCGGCCGCCTCAGGGAAAACCACCCGGCATCGACTTAGCCGTGGCGGAGACCGGCAAGCCAATAAAGCCATCCATCGCGTAGTGCTCGTACGGATGATGAGTGATAGCCGGACCAAAACCTACGTGGCCAGGCGCCGACAAGAAGGCAAAACCACCAAGGAAATCATGCGCTGCCTCAAACGCTACGTTGCACGTGAAATCTATGACCAGATCATGCACCCCCACCCAGCACCCTTCGCCGGGCAGCTCCGGGCCCTGCGGAAAGCCAAGAACATCACCCTCCAGGCCGCCGCTGATGACCTCCGCGTCTGGCCTACCGCACTATCCCGTCTCGAACGCGGACTCACCCGCGACGACAACTTCCACAAACGCTACGAAAGCTGGCTCAACGACCATTGACAGCAATAGGAGCATCATTATTAGCCGCCCCTGTCCGTCCACCGATGACACCGGTCGCCTTGCGGTCCCCGGCACGGGTTGATGGCACGTCGAGCCCCTATTTCCCCCATCGGCCAAAATATAAATTGCGCAGAGTGCAAAGTTGCACTTAGTGTAAGTATGTGACTCCAAACAGCAGCCAGTCGACCACGCTGGAACCCGCCGAGTCCAGCAGCCCCTCGCGGCGCGAGCTCAATAAAGCGGCAACCCGCAGCTCCATCGCCACCGCAGCCCTGGACCTTCTTCGCAGCAACGGCCCCGGCAATTTCACGGTAGAGGACATCGCCGCGAGCGCAGGCGTTTCGCGGCGCACGTTCTTCAACTACTTCGCGAGTCTGGAGGCTGCCTTGGCGTCCGTGGCCGATGGTTTCATGGACCGCGCCCTTGAGCAGTTCCGCCTGCGCCCGGCGGACGAATCCATTCTGGAATCCGCCCAAGCCGCCCTGATGGCCCTGGCAGATCCCATGTCGGTAGCACCCATGGCTGAACTCTTTAGCCTGACCCAGGACAACCGTTCCCTGGCGCGTTCCGAGCTCGAAGCATGGGAACACTGCACGGGGCAGATTATCGACGCCGCCCGAGGCAGGCTTGGCCCGGACATCAGCGAGCTCTACCTGCATGCTCTTGCGGGATCGGTCATTTCGTGCGGCAAGGCGGCTATGACCGTCTGGTTCGCCGAGCGGGGCCCTGACCTTTCGCCCGAATCGCTGGCTGTTCTTCGCCAGCACCTCATCGACGCCATGGGGCTGCTGGGAGCCGGCTTCGCGCCGTCGTCGGAAGCCCCGCCGCAAGGGGCGACAGCTGCACCCGCATCAGCCCCTTCCCCCGTTCCCGCCTCCACAGATCGGTTCTGACATGGCCTCGTTCCTCTACCGTCTCGGCAAGTTCTCGTACAAGCGCCGCTGGCTGGTCATTTCACTGTGGCTGGCAGTCCTGGTGGCCGTGGGCGGTTCTGCCGCCGCGTTCCACGGCACTATGTCCAACAACTTCAGCATTCCTGGCACGGAAACGCAGAGGATGGCGGACAAGCTCAAAGAGGCCCTGCCCGATGCGTCGGGCGGCTCGGCCAGCGTGGCCTTCGACGCCGGCGAGTCCGGTTTCGACCAAGCCAAGAAGGATGCTGTCACTGCGGCGCTCGAAAAGCTCCAGGCGTTGCCCGACGTGCAGGGGACGGTGAATCCGTTCACCACCCAGGAGCAGTTGGACAAGGCCGCTGGCGACATCGCCGCCGGTGAAGCAAAGGCTGCCGCAGGCCAGACGCAGTTGGACGCAGCCCGTGCCCAACTGGCCGCCGGGGAAGCCCAGCTCGCGGGAGCGGAACAGCAGATGGCTGCCGCAGGCCTCACGCCTGCACAAATCGAGGCCCAGCTCGCGACGCAGCGCGCCGAACTCGCCGCGGGCAAAGCAAAGCTCGACGCCGGAATCAAGGAAGCTTCCGACGGCGCCAGTGCCTTGGCTTTGGGGAAACGCCAACTGGAGGCTTCTGAAGGCATACGCTTCGTGTCCAGCGACAACAAGGCCGCCATCGCCCAGGTCCAGTTCAAGACGTCCATCAATGCCGTTGATCCCGCCGTCCGCAAGGAAGTGCAGGACATTGTTCAGGGCGTCTCCTCCGCAGGGGTCACGGCATATGCCAGCAAGGAAATCACTGAGGATGTCTCACAGATCTTCGGCATCGCGGAGATCGTCGGCGTCGCAGTGGCAGCCCTCGTTCTGATCCTCATGCTTGGCACCCTCATTGCTGCAGGCCTTCCCCTTGTTATGGCCCTGATTGGCGTGGCTGTAGGCGTCGGGGGCACGTTCGCGCTGACTGGCGTGATCAACATGAGCTCCATCTCCCCGATGCTTGCCCTGATGCTTGGCCTCGCAGTCGGCATCGACTACTCCCTCTTCATCGTCAACCGCCACCGCAACCAGCTTCTGGCCGGGATGGATGGCGAGGAATCCGCAGCACTTGCGACCGGCACGTCCGGTAACGCCGTGCTGTTCGCCGGCCTCACGGTCATCATCGCTCTGGCGGCACTCGTGGTCCCGGGGCTGCCCTTCCTCGCGGTGATGGGTGTTGCCGCCGCAGCGACAGTTGCGGTCGCCGTCGTCGTCGCTTTGACCTTGACGCCCGCGATCCTGGCGTTGATCGGCCGTCGGCTGATCTCCAAGCGTGCTTGGGCCAAGGCTGCCGAGCACAATGCCGAGCCCGGCCACGAAGCCGCGGACCGTGCCCTGGAAGAGAAGCGCAGCAGCAGCGGCTGGGGCGGATTGGTCACGCGGCACCCCTGGGTTTCCCTTGTAGCAAGCGTGGTGCTGTTGGGCGCCCTGGCCCTACCGGCTTCCCAGCTTCGCCTGGCACTTCCCGACGGCGGATCCGAGCCGGTCGATTCGCAAGCCTTCAAAGCCTACGACCTCACGCGCAGCAGCTTCGGCGAAGGCGTCACCGGCCCGATCGTCGTCGTCGCCGAATTCCCGGAAGGGCTCAGCGAAACTGATGCCAAGAACAAGCAGTTCGACGTCGCGGAGCAGTTGCGCAGCGTGGAAAACGTCACAGCGGCGGTGCCTGTGGCCCTGAGCGAAGATCGCCGAACGGCAGTGTTCCAGGTAATTCCTAAGGAAGGCCCGGCCAGCGCCAGCACCGTGCAGGTGGTTTCCGACGTCCGGGCAAAGGGCACCCAAATCCGCGACGACCTGGATGTCGCCATCGGTCTCACCGGCCAGACGGCGGGCAACATTGACGTCTCCGCCAAGCTTGGGGCTGCCCTGCCGCCGTACCTGGCGATCGTCGTCGGGCTTTCGCTGATCCTGTTGCTGCTGGTGTTCCGTTCGGTTGTGGTGCCGCTGCTCGCGACCGGTGGGTTCCTCTTGTCCCTGGCCGCTGCGTTCGGCGCCGTCGTGGCCGTTTACCAGTGGGGTTGGCTGGGAGCGATTTTCGACGTCGCCAACCCTGGCGCCGTGCTGAGCTTCCTGCCGATCATCCTGATCGGCGTCCTGTTTGGCCTCGCGATGGACTATCAGGTGTTCATAACGTCCGGGATGCGTGAATCGTATATGCACGGCGAAAACGCACGCCACGCTGTACGGACCGGGTTCAGCCACGCGTCAGCCGTTGTGACCGCCGCCGCGATCATCATGGTCAGCGTGTTCTCGGGCTTCATTTTCAGCCACCTCACCATGGTCCGGCCGTTGGGCTTCGCCATGGCGTTTGGTGTGCTTATCGATGCGTTCGTAGTCCGCATGACAATCGTTCCCGCTGTCATGTACCTCCTCGGCGAGAAGGCATGGTGGCTGCCCAAGTGGCTGCACCGCGTCCTGCCCGATGTGGACGTCGAAGGCGCCAAACTGAACCGAAGCGACCGCCCCAAAGCCGGCTCCGAGGAACTGGTCCACTGATCCTCTCTCACATCCTCCCGGTTCCTGACCGATCCTCTCTCACATCCTCCCGGTTCCTGACCGATCCTCTCCCACATCCTCCCGGTTCCTGACCGATCCTCTCCCACATCCTCCCGGTTCCTGACCGATCCTCTCCCACATCCTCCCGGTTCCTGACCGATCCTCTCTCACATCCTCCCGGTTCCTGACCGATCCTCTCCCACATCCTGCAGAAAGGTCCGACGTCGGTACTCAACTCTTGGGTGCCGACGTCGGAGATTTTCTGGCGTCGAGCTGAATCAGAGCACTAATAACCTCGGCCGCCGTGCGGCGAGTGAGCGTCGGCGAGGGCTCATAGGTAGACCACTCCTGACCGTGGGAGACCCAACCGGTCTTTAATCCTGCGGCGCGGCCTCCCGAGATATCGGCGATCGGGTGATCGCCAACCATCCAGCCATCAGTCAGCTCGCCGCCCAATTTCCGGGCCGCAAGTCGGAAGATCCCAACGTCGGGCTTCTTCACGCCTACGGCCTCGGAAATCACCACGCAGTCCACGTACGGTTCAATTCCAAGGTGTTCAATTTTGAGAGTCTGCTGAGCCGTGGCGCCATTGGTGACGATGCCTATCCTCCAACCGGCCGCCCGCGCGCATCCCCCCAAAACCGACACGATGTGAGAGCGCATCCCCCCAAAACCGACAGGATGTGAGCGAGCATCCCTCCTAAACCGACAGGACGTGAGCGAGCATCGTACTAGGCTGGGACGGTGACCCGATTGATCCTCGCCTCCCAGTCCCCTGCCCGCGCCAAGTTGCTGACGGAAGCGGGGATCCGCCACGAAGTCCTGGTCTCGGATGTAAACGAGGACGCAGTGCAGGCGCACTACGGCGTGACGGATGCTCATGACACCGCCCTGCTGCTTGCCCGGGCGAAGGCTGAAGCCGTCGCCGCGCTCCCCGAGGCCGAGGGAGCCTTGGTGATCGGTTGCGACTCGGTTTTCGAGTTCGACGGCGAATCGCACGGAAAGCCCTATACGGCAGAGGTTGCCCGCGAGCGGATGCTGCGCATGAGCGGCTCCAAGGGCGTGCTTCACACCGGACACTGGCTGGTGGACTGCCGGGAGACTGCCGTGGACGTCGATGAGGATGAGATCGCGGATGGTACGGGAGCGACAGTTGGCTCAGTATCAAGCGCGGTGGTGCACTTCGCGGAAATGTCCGAAGAGGACATCGACGCCTACATCGCTACCGGAGAACCACTGCACTGTGCAGGATCCTTCACCATCGACGGCCTCGGTGGGGCCTTTATCCGCAAGGTGGACGGCGACCCGCACGCCGTCGTCGGTCTTTCCATCTCGACCCTCCGCGACTTGCTGGTCCATGCGAACCTAGGCATCACGGAATTGTGGGCCGCGAACCACCAGTAGACGCGATTTGTAGCAAACCTACAAAGGAACATCGCCTCACACACGGAATCCCCCATCAATATGGGCGGAACCCTCACAATCACGCTAGGCTCCTCAAGGACAGAAGGAGTCAACAACTTGTCAGCTAACCCGGCGCAGCCCATTTCCAGCCCTCTTACCAAGGTCTTGATTGCCAACCGCGGCGAAATCGCGGTCCGCATCATCCGAGCCGCCCGGGACGAAGGCATCGCCTCCGTAGCCGTCTATGCAGACCCGGACCGTGATGCCCTGCATGTCCGCCTTGCCGACGAAGCGTATGCCCTTGGCGGCAACACCGCAGCTGAGTCGTACCTTGTGATGGACAAGATCATCGACGTCGCCAAGCAGTCCGGCGCCGATGGGATCCACCCCGGGTACGGTTTCCTCGCCGAGAACGCAGAGTTCGCCGCCAAAGTGATCGACGCCGGCATCACCTGGATCGGCCCCTCACCCGAAGCGATCTCCGCCTTGGGCGACAAGGTCCAGGCTCGCCACATCGCCGAGAAAGTAGGCGCCCCGCTGGTCCCAGGCACAGCCGATCCCGTGGAATCCGCGGACGAGATCCTCAAGTTTGCCGAGGAATTCGGCCTGCCCGTCGCCATCAAGGCTGCTTTCGGCGGCGGCGGACGCGGCATCAAGGTTGCCCGCACCATGGAAGAGATTCCTGAGCTGTACGAATCCGCTGTCCGTGAAGCCATTGCGGCTTTCGGCCGCGGGGAGTGCTTCATCGAGCGCTTCCTCGACGCGCCGCGCCACGTCGAGACGCAGTGCCTGGCGGATGCTTACGGCAACGTGGTGGTTGTCTCCACCCGTGACTGCTCGTTGCAACGCCGCAACCAGAAACTCGTCGAAGAAGCCCCTGCCCCCTACCTGAGCGAGGAGCAGAACAAGCGGCTCTACGAATCCTCCAAGGCCATCCTGAAGGAAGCCAACTACCTCGGCGCCGGTACGTGCGAGTTCCTGGTGGGCCAGGACGGCACCATCTCCTTCCTCGAGGTCAACACCCGGCTGCAGGTGGAGCACTGCGTTTCCGAGGAAGTCACGGGCATCGACCTCGTTCGCGAGCAGTTCCGTATTGCACGTGGTGAAGCGCTTGGCTACGAAGACCCTGAGGTCCGCGGCCACTCCTTCGAATTCCGCATCACCGGTGAGGACCCGGGCCGCAACTTCATGCCTGCTCCCGGCACGGTGAGCACGCTGAAGAACCCCACGGGCCCTGGCATCCGCGTTGATTCCGGCATCGAGGAGGGCGACGTCATCAGCGGCAACTTCGACTCGATGCTGTCCAAGCTGATCGTCACGGGCGCAACCCGCGAGCAGGCCCTCCAGCGTTCCCGCCGCGCCCTTGAGGAAATGGTGGTGGAAGGCATCCCCACCGTCATCCCGTTCGACCTCGCAGTGGTCACCGATCCCGACTTCGCACCGGCAGATGGCCCTTTCAAGGTCCACACCCGCTGGATCGAGACCGAGTTCGTCAACAGCATCCCCGCTTGGTCTGCCACTGGCGCCAACACGGAAACGCACGACGCCGGTGAGCGCCAGCGCGTCGTGGTCGAGGTTGGCGGCAAGCGGCTTGAGGTCGTCCTGCCGTCCGGCTTGGGTGCCAGCGCCGCCGCTGTTTCCAGTGGTTCGGGCACCAAGTCGGGCAAGTCCAAGAAGCGCTCCCGTTCGGCAGGGGCCACAGCGGCTGCTGCCGGTGGCGATGCACTGACATCGCCGATGCAGGGCACCATCGTCAAGGTCGCAGCTGCCGATGGCGACGTCGTGGCCGAAGGCGATCTGATCGTTGTCCTGGAAGCCATGAAGATGGAGCAGCCATTGACGGCCCACAAGTCCGGCACGGTCCGTGGCCTCGCAGCCACCTCCGGTGAGACGGTCGCGGCCGGCGCTGTCATCGCTACGATCGAGGACTAAGCCCCAAAGCACCTCTTAACGACGTCGGCCCCGCACCAACCAAACGGTGCGGGGCCGACGTCGTAAATTCACACAAGGTCAGGCGACGTTGTTCTCGTAGTCCATGTCCTTGGTTTCGCGGGTGAGCCAGAGCGCCACAAAAGTGACCACCGCGGCGATGGCCATGTACACGCCAACCAGCCAGGTGCTGCCGTTAGCAGCCGACCAGAGGGCGATGGCGACGAAGGATGCCGGGGCGGCTCCGATCATGGACGACAGGTTGTAGGCCACAGCAGAACCGGTGTAGCGGACGTTGGCCGGGAACAGCTCGGGCAGGATGGCTGCCATGGGGCCGAAGGTCAGGCCCATGAGGGTGAAGCCCACAATGAGGCCAACCATTGCCGCTGCCTGGCCGGGACCGAACATAGTGAACCACAGCGCACCGAACACGAAGATGCCGGCAGTGACGCCCAGCAGGAACTTGCGGCGGCCCCACTTCTCAGCCAGAGGTCCGGAAACCACGGTGAAGATACCGAAGAACACCACGCCGATGATCAGCATCCAGAGGAAGTCGGACCGGGTAATGCCCAGGCCGGGGATAAATGCGGCAACCTGGTCCGCCGTCATGGGCTTACCGGCCTTTTCAGCTGCCGCCTGGGCGCCGGCCAGGGTGGGCTTGGTGCCGTAGGACAGGGTGAACGTGGTCATGATGTAGAAGAGCACGTAGGTGGCGAACATGATGAAAGTGCCGGCCAGGACCGGGCGCCAGTGGCTCTTGAGGGTTGCGGCGAGGGGCAGCTTCTGGACTTTTTCCTGTTCGATCACCTTGGTGAAGGAGACGCTCTCCACCAGCTTCAAGCGGACGTAGAGGCCGACGATGACCAACACAGCGCTGAGGATGAACGGAACGCGCCAACCCCATGCCAGGAATTCTTCGGCACTCAGGGCCACATTCATCCAGATGAAGATCACGTTGGCAATGATGAAGCCAATCGGGGCACCCAACTGCGGGAACGTTCCGTAGATGGCACGCTTGCCCTCTGGCGCATTTTCGGTGGCCAGCAAAGCTGCGCCGGACCATTCCCCACCCAGGGCCAGGCCTTGGAAGAAGCGCAGGACAACCAGCATGATCGGGGCCAGGACCGCCCATCCCTGCATTGAAGCCGTAGGCAGGAGACCGATCAGGAACGTTGCGATTCCCATGGTCAACAACGAGGCGACCAAGGTTCCCTTGCGGCCGATCTTGTCACCAAAGTGGCCAAAGACGACGGCGCCGATGGGACGCGCGAAGAAGGCAACACCGAAGATGGCGAACGCACTGAGCAGCGCATTGATGTCTGTGGCATCGGGGAAGAACAGCTTGGGGAAGACGAGCACTGACGCGGTGGCATAGGCGTAGAAGTCGTAGAACTCGATCGTCGTGCCGATCAGGCTCGCGAAGATCACTTTCCCCCGCGAATTCACCGGCTTGGTGGACTCGCCTTCCTTGGACGTGGCAGTCGAAGACATGTAGTAGCAGCTTTCGTTCACACCGGCCGATGGCCCTGGGAGCCTGCCCGGCGAAGGATTATTCGAGAGTTCAATAATAGTTCCCGCAGTCCATTGACTGGACAACTAAGTCCACAATGCGGACCAATCGAAAAGTCTCATTCTGTGGTCCGGGCCACACTACCTCACCATTGCCTCACGCGCTGGTGACCCCGCCGATAGGGAAATGTCACAGCACGTTTACAAAGGGCGACGGTCCGCGAAACGCGTGAAACCTACCTTGGAAGAACAACGTCCCCACAAAGGAGGCACTCCGTGACTGTTGACCGCACTGCAGAAGAACTGGCCCCCACCCAGTCCACTGCTACCGCCGTTCCCACCCTTGAACACCGCCCCGGCCGCTGGATCGCCAACTGGGATGCCGAGGACAAGGGCCAGTGGGAAGCCGAAGGCCGGTCCATCGCCAAGCGAAACCTGTACTGGTCGATCTTCGCCGAATTCCTCGGATTTGTCGTATGGCAGCTCTGGTCGATCGTTGTCGTCCAGCTCCCCGCAGCAGGTTTCAAGTTCGATACCAACCAGATCTTCTGGCTCATCTCCATCCCCAGCCTTGTAGGCGCCACGCTCCGCATCCCCTACACCTTCATGGTGCCGAAGTTCGGTGGCCGCAACTGGACCATCGTTTCGGCACTGCTCCTTCTGATTCCCGCCAGCGGCCTGGCGATCTGTGTTTCCAACCCGGAGACGCCTTTCGGTGTCATGCTCCTGGTGGCAGCCCTGGCCGGCTTCGGTGGAGGCAACTTCGCCAGCTCGATGGCCAACATCACCTTCTTCTACCCGGCCCGCGAAAAGGGCTGGGCACTGGGGCTGAACGCCGCGGGCGGAAACCTCGGTGCCGCCGTCGCGCAGCTTGTGGTTCCCATCGCCATCACCCTGCTTGCAGCTGGAACCGTCAACCTGCCCATGGCCGGCATCATCTGGATCCCGCTGATCCTGATCGCCGCTTTCGGTGCCTGGAAGTACATGAACAACCTCACCAGCGCCAAGGGTGATGTGGCCGGATCCGTCGCGGCCCTCAAAGAACCCCACCTGTGGATCATGGCATTCCTTTACATCGGTACGTTCGGTTCGTTCATCGGCTTCGCCGGCGTCTTCCCGAAGCTGATCAAGGACTACTTCCCCGATTTCTCCTCCATCCACGTCGGTGCAGTGGCCTTGTCCCTGGCATTCCTCGGCCCGCTGGTCGGTTCCCTGGCCCGTCCCTACGGCGGACGCATGGCAGACCGCATGGGCGGTGCCCGGATGACCATTACGTCGTTCGCTTCGATGGCCGTGATCACGTTGACCATGATCTGGACCCTCCCGCTGAAGAACTTCTGGCTCTTCCTGAGCCTGTTCCTGCTGCTCTTCGTAGCCAGCGGATTCGGTAACGGTGCAACCTACCGCATGATCCCAGTGATCTTCGCGACCTCCAGCCGGGCAGCCCGAGCAGGCGCCCCCAGCGCCACCACGGCTCGGCTGGCGTCCTCCTCACTGGGACTGATCTCGGCGATCGGTGCCTACGGCGGATTCGTGATCCCCCAGGTGCTCAACGCATCGAACACAGCAAGCGGCTCCTACACCCCGGCGTTCTATGGATTCGTTGGAGCCTACGTCCTGATGCTCACCGTCTGCTGGGTCTGCTACATCCGCCCCGCCCAGAAGCGCAACACGATCGGACACATCTAGATGCCCAACGGCGCCGATACCCACTGCCCGTACTGCGCGCTCCAGTGCGCCATGACGCTGACCCCGGCTGCACAGCCGGGGTCGGCGCCCGCGCCTGCCGCAGAACCGGCCAGCCCCGCTTTGCCCCTGGAAGCTGCCGTACCCCTTGAAGTTTCCGGGCGCGACTTTCCCACAAACCGGGGCGGGCTGTGCCGCAAAGGCTGGACATCGGCGTCGTTGTTGCGTCACAACGGCCGCGTCACCGAACCGATGCTCAAAGGATCCGACGGCGTCCACCAGCCGATCTCCTGGGACCAGGCGCTCCTGCTGATCACCGCTGCCGTGAAGGACACACAGAAACAGTACGGAAACGACGCCGTCGGAGTTTTCGGTGGTGGCGGCCTCACCAACGAGAAGGCGTACATGCTGGGCAAGTTCGCCCGGCTGGCACTGCGCACCTCACGCATCGATTACAACGGCCGGTTCTGCATGTCTTCGGCTGCCGCCGCCGGCAACCGCGCCTTCGGCGTCGACCGCGGCCTCCCCTTCCCCGTCACGGACCTGGACTCCGCGTCCGTGATCCTCATGCTCGGCTCCAACGTCGCCGAGACCATGCCTCCGTTTGTCCAGCACCTCCAGGGCGCACGCGACGCCGGCGGGCTGATCGTGGTGGACCCCCGCCGTTCGGCTACTGCAGCCTTTACGGGCGACGGCGGCGGTATCCACCTCCAGCCGACGCCCGGCACAGATTTGGCCCTCCTTTTGGGCATCAGCCACGTTGTTGTCCACGAAGGCCTGGCAGACACCGGCTTTATCGAGGCAAACACCAAGGGCTATGCTTCCGTCGTCCGCAGCCTCAACGCCTTCTGGCCCGAGCGCGTCCAGTCCATCACCGGCGTCCCGGCCACCCTTATCCGCGAAACCGCCCGCCGGCTGGCACAGGGTGCCCGCAATGGCGGCAGCTACATCCTCAGCGGCCGCGGCGTGGAACAGCACGTGGATGGTACGGACACAGCCACCGCGGCCATCAACCTCAGCCTCCTCCTGGGCTTGCCCGGCTCGGCGCGCAGCGGCTACGGCACTCTCACGGGCCAGGGCAACGGCCAGGGCGGCCGCGAGCACGGCCAGAAGGCCGATCAGCTCCCGGGCTACCGCAAGATCACCGACCCCGCTGCACGCGCCCACGTCGCCAAAGTTTGGGGCGTCGACGAGTCGCTGATCCCCGGAGCCGGCCTTCCCGCCGTCGAACTCCTCAAGTCCCTGGGAAAGCCCGACGGCGTCCGTTGCCTCTTCGTGCACGGCGCCAACGTGGTGGTTTCGGCGCCGGACACGAACGCGGTTACACAGGGACTGCGCAGCCTTGATTTCCTGGTGGTCTGCGACTTCTTCATGTCCGAGACCGCGGCCGAAGCCGACCTCGTCCTACCCGTGACGCAGTGGGCGGAGGAAGAAGGGACGCTGACCAACCTCGAGGGCCGCGTCATCCGCCGCCGCCGGGCACTCACCCCTCCCCCGGGTGTTCGCAACGAACTGTGGCTCATGGCCCGGCTCGCCGAGATGCTGGAAGCACCCTCCACGTTCAGTGATGACCCCGAGACAGTGTTCGAAGAGCTCAGGCTTGCCTCTGCAGGCGGCCTGGCTGACTACTCGGGCATCGACTACGCCATGCTGGACCGCGGCGAGGCAGCCTACTGGCCCTACCCGGTGGGCAGCACCGGGACGCCGCGACTCTTTGCCGACGGATTTGCCCATGCCGATGGCCGGGCCGTGATGGTCCCGGTGACGCCCTCCAAGCGGGCCGTTCGTTCGTTCGCGGACGATTCGCTGGCGCTGGCAACCGGCAGGCTTCTGGAGCACTACCAGTCCGGCGCCCAGACGCGCCGCGTGAGCGAGCTGCTGGCTTCCCAGCCGCAGGCCAAGCTCCTGATCCACCCTGGCACGGCAGCGGCACGTGGCATTGCCGACGGCGATTACGCAACCGTGACCAACCAGCGCGGCGAGGTCCTCTGCCGGGCGGAACTGAGCAATTCGGTCCGCCCGGACACCGTCTTCCTGCCGTTCCATTTCCCGGGCCAGGAAAACGCCAACCGTCTCACCGAGGCGGTCACCGATCCCATTTCCGGCATGCCGGAATTCAAGACCAGCCGGGTATGGGTCCGGCGGGCAGCCTCCACGGAGGTTTCAGCGGCCCCGACCGCTGTCCCTGCCGGCACGGGGCTGCCCTTGCACGCCAAGGAGGCATCATGAGCGAGCGCATTGTTGTTGTTGGATTCGGCCCGGTTGCTGCACGGCTGGTGGATGAGCTGCTTCCTGCCGTCCGGAGCGGGCTCGTACAGATGCTCGTTGTCGGACAGGAAGCTGAGGCCGCTTACAACCGCGTGATGGTTGCCGAACTCGGCGTCGGGCGGACCACTCCTGAAGCTTTGGCCATGGCTGACGCCGCTGAACTGGAGGCCGACGGCGTTGACGTCCGGTTGGGTGTCAAGGTCAAGAGGATCGACCGCGCACGCCAACACGTGGTTCTCTCCGATGGCACCAATGAACACTACGACCGCCTGGTGTTTGCCACCGGCTCCCGCCCGGTCATTCCCAACCTCACCGGGTTGAACCCGGATCCCAATGGCCCGGTGCTACCGGCAGGCGTCACTGCCCTGCGCGATCTTCGCGATGCAGCAGTGCTCCGTGAAGCCGTAGCTGGCGGCAAGCGCGTGGTGGTCCTGGGCGGTGGCGTGCTTGGCTTGGAAACTGCCCTCGCCGCCGCGGAGGAAGGCGCCCAGGCAACGGTGGTCCACAACGGACCCTTCCCTTTGGGCAGGAGCATTGACCGTGGCAGCGGATCGGTCCTCACCAGCAGCCTCCGTTCCGGCGGCGTACGGATGGCCGGCAACGCGAGGTCCACAGGTGTGGAAACCGCTGGACCCGGAGGAAGTTTCTCCGCTCTGCTGCTGGAAGACGGCTCGGCGATCGACGGCGACCTGCTGGTCCTCTCCTGCGGCGTCCGCCCCCGGATCGAGCTGGCTGAAGGCTGTGGCCTTCCCACCGGCGCTGGGATCCTGGTGGACCACCATCTCCGGACCTACCACGAGCCCCACATGTTCGCGATCGGCGACTGTGCCGAGGTGCGTTGCCCTGACGCTGCCTGCCTCGATTGCCGGACAGCCACTGGCCCCTCCGGATTGGTAGGCCCCGGCTGGCGACAGGCCGAATGGCTGGCTGAATATTTGGTGGTCCTGGCACGGGACGGCCAGGAAGCCGCGGATGCGCTTGAAGGCCTGCCCACAGAAAAGCCGGGCGTTGTAGTCCTGAAAGCACGGGGCATCAACCTGGCCGTTGCCGGCGATAACCAAGCCGATCCGTGGGACGAAGAGCTGCTCGAGGCCGGGGCCGCTTCTGGTCGGGCGCGCCGACAGATCTCCCAGTGGGCCGATCCTGAGCACGGCCGCTACGTCAAGATGACAACTCGCGGCGGTGTGCTGGAGGGCCTGGTAGCCGTGGGCATGCCCCGTACCGCTGCAGAGCTCGTAGTCCTTTTCGAACGGGCCTCCGAACTTCCCGCAGACCGCTCACTCTTGCTCCGCTTGGACGGCCCGGACCAGTTGGATTCCGGCGCTACCAGCAACGATCCCCAGCGCACCGTGTGCCGTTGTGCTGGCGTCAGCGCGGCAAGCATTGAGGATTCCGTGCTGGAAGGCTGCAGCACTGTTGGGGAGGTCTCCAAGGCCACCCGTGCAGGCACAGGGTGCGGCGGATGCCACGAGGACATCAAGGGGCTCATCGAAAAACATTTCCAAGCGGCTGCCGCCTGAGGCCGCGTGAGCACCCAATTCGCGGGACAGCTGCGAAATCGTCCGGTCCTGATCGGCGGTCTCGCAGCTTTCCGGCGAACTCGCTGGTTTAGAATTCCCGAGTGAAGGTATCCGAACCCGCGACCGGCGTCCATTTTGTTGAGGGGCCCGCGTCCAACTGGGTCATTGTCCGGGATGGCACGGGCTTCCTACTGATCGACGGCGGATACCCCGCCGACCGTGACCTGGTCCTCGGATCGGTCAAGGGGCTCGGTCTGGATCCCGCCGATGCCAAAGCCATGCTCATCACCCATGGCCACGTGGACCACACGGGCTCCGCAGCGTATTTCTCGCGAACGTTTGGCACGCCCATCCTCTGTGCTCCGGAGGAATTGGCACACGTTCAGGGCAAGGAAAAGCATCAGGTCACGTTCGGCCAGGTCATTGTCCGGGCTTGGCGTCCCCGCGTTTTCCGCTGGCTGCTCCACGTCATCAAAGCGAAAGCGCTCCAAGCCGAGCCTGCAACGGGTGCCGAGGCATGGGACGAGGACAGGCTCCGGAGCCTGCCCGGCCAGCCGGAAGCTATCCTCTTGCCCGGGCATACCCCAGGCAACGCTGCTTTACTGCTCCCCGGGGCGCAGGCCATCGCCGTAGGCGACTCGTTCGTCAGCGGCCATCCGATCAGCACAAAGTCCGGGCCCCAGATGCTGCACCGGATGTACCACTCGGATCCGGAGACCGCCCTCGCAGCGGCACGCTCACTGAACACCGTCCAAGCCAACGTGATCCTGCCGGGTCACGGTGCCGCGTTGCTCATGCCCTTGCCCGAAGCCATTGCGGCCCTCCAAACGTAGGAAGCGCCGCAGGAGCAAGAACTACATGTGCACGTGCAAGCGCCGCGCTGCCTCCGAGATGGACCCGGTCAGTGACGGGTACACCGTGAAAGCACTCGCGACGTCGTCAACGTGCAGCTTCTGCGTCACCGCCACGGAGATCGGGAAGATGAGCTCGGAAGCGTTGGGGCCAACCACCACGCCACCGATCACAGTGCCGGAGCCCTTGCGGGCGATGATCTTGACGAAGCCATCCTTGGTGTTACGCATCTTGGCGCGGGCGTTGCTGAGCAGCGAGAGCATCACGACGTCGCCCTGGTACTTCCCGGAGGCCAGGTCTGCCTCGGACACGCCCACGGACGCGATTTCCGGGGAGGTGAAGATGTTGGACGCCACCTGGTTGAGCTTGAGCGGCTTCACGCCGTCGCCCATGAAGTGCGCAATCGCGATGCGGCCCTGCATGGCAGCTACGGATGCGAGAGCGAAGACACCCGTGCAGTCGCCGGCTGCGTAAATGTTGGGAGCAGTGGTGCGGGAAACACCGTCCACTTTGATATGTCCGGACTCCGTCAGCGTCACGCCGGCTTCCTCAAGCCCAATTCCTGCGGTGTTGGGGATGGAACCAACACATACCAGGCAGTGTGAGCCCGTGACTACCGATCCATCACCCAGGGTGACCTTCACGCCGTCGTCGGTCCGCTCAACTGCGTTTGCGCGGGACCGGGACAAGACCCGAACGCCGCGGCGCTCGAACACGCCTTCCAGCAACTTGGCAGCGTCCGTGTCCTCGCCGGGCAGGACCTGGTCACGGCTGGAAATCAGGGTGACCTTGGAGCCGAGGCCGTTGTACGCGGAGGCGAACTCGGCGCCGGTGACACCGGAGCCCACCACGATCAGTTCCTCGGGCAATTCGTCGAGGTTGTAGATCTGGGCCCAGTTGAGGATGCGTTCGCCGTCGGGCTTGGCTGTAGGGAGCTCGCGCGGGTGTGCGCCCACCGCGAGGAGGATGGCATCTGCGTCGATGGTCCGGACGCCTTCAAGGGTCAGGACCTCGATGGTGTTGTTATCCAGCAACTTGCCGGAACCGATCACGATCTCCACGCCGAGGCGCTCCAGCCCCGCACGGATGTCGTGGGACTGTCCACGGGCGAGATCCAGGACGCGATCGTTGATGTGCTTGAGGTCAGCGCGCGGTTTGGACCCTCCACCGTCGCCGTCGAACTTGACGCCCAACTCGTCCGCCTCACCTACGCGGGTCATGAGGTCGGCGGTGGCAATAAGGGTTTTGGAAGGCACGACGTCGGTCAGCACGGCGGAGCCGCCAAGGCCCGCACGCTCGATGATGGTGACTTTTGCGCCGAGGGAAGCGGCCACCATGGCGGCTTCATATCCTCCGGGACCACCTCCCAGAATCGCGATACGGGGGGAACTGAAGTCAACTTGGGTGGTCACAATTCTCAATTCTCGCTCATTGCACGGCAGGCTGCCAGTCAGCCAAGCCTCACCCGCCGGCGTCGAACCGGTCCCTACCGAATTGCTGCACACGCAGGGTAGCTTGTACCAGTGAGTAACACTGAGCTGATGAACACAGACCCCTTCGAAGCTGCCCGGGCAGCCGCGGACCTCATTGCCGTCGAAACTGGCGTTGAGTCCCACGACGTAGCCTTGGTGCTCGGTTCCGGATGGGCCGAGGCTGCCGATCTCATTGGCGAAACCACCGCCACCCTGAATGCCTCGGAAGTTCCTGGTTTCCATCAACCCTCCGTTGTGGGCCATGTTGGAACCATCCGTTCGGTCCTGACCAAGGAAGGCAAGCGCGCTTTGGTCCTTGGAGCCAGGACGCACTACTACGAAGGCAAGGGTGTCCGGTCCGTAGTCCATGGCGTGCGCACTGCCGCAGCCGCGGGCTGCAAGACGCTGGTCCTCACCAATGGCTGCGGTGGCCTCAACGAGGACTGGACTCCCGGCACGCCTGTACTCATCAGCGACCACATCAATCTGACCGCCACGTCCCCGCTTGAGGGCGCCACTTTCGTGGACCTCACGGACCTCTACTCTTCACGCGTCCGGCAGCTGGCCCGCGAGGTGGATCCCTCACTGCAGGAGGGCGTCTACGCCCAGTTCAGTGGTCCTCACTACGAGACGCCTGCCGAGGTCCAGTACGCCAAGCGCATCGGCGCGGACCTCGTGGGAATGTCCACGGCTTTGGAAGCCATCGCCGGACGCCATGCAGGCATGGAGGTCTTCGGCATCTCGCTGGTCACCAACCTTGCCGCGGGCATCAGCCCGGTTCCGCTAAGCCACGCCGAGGTCCTCGAAGCCGGCCAAGCGGCTGGCAAACGTATTTCGACGTTGCTTGCGGAGATCATCGCGAAGCTCTAAAGGCTTGTTAGCCCTTTACCGGCCCTTGGGTGGGAATCGTTGGACCAACGCTGACCACTACCCCGTTGCTGGACACGCCGTCCACTGTGGCTGTGATGGTTGCCTGGCCTTGCACGGGGCCTCCCCGTACCAAGCCATTGCTGACGGAGGCGATGATCGGGCGGCTTGACGCCCAGGTAATGACGGGCTTCCCGGATTTGCCGTCGCTGTACGTGACAGTGGCGGTCAGTTGGACGGTGGCGCCCGGTTCGACTGCGTGCGGGCCAGCAGGACCCACGACGACGGCAATCACCGCATGCTCCACCGTCACCTTCGATTGAGCTTTCCATTCCTTCCCATCAGCGTCCACGTGCTTGGCTTCGATCAGCACTTGCCCCAGGCCCCGCGCGGTCAGGAGCCCGGAGGCCGAGACTGTTGCGACCTTCGGGTTGCTGGTGGACCAGGTCACGTTGGATTCGGGTTTGGTGGACCCATCCGTGTACGAGGCAATTGCAGCCAATTGGTGGGACTGCCCTTGCTTGATGGTCAGTTCGGCGGGCTCGATGGCCAAACCGGAGAGCTTTGCCGGTGGTGGCGTGGTGACAGTGATGCGCGCAGTGGCCTGGAACCCGTCCTGGGAGGCCGAGATGGTGGCTGTGCCCGGCGCTACAGCAGTGACCAGGCCATCACCGTCCACGCTCGCTATGTCAGGATTGCGGGACTCCCAAACAGCAGTGACGTTTAGCTTCCCGAGTGAACCATCGCTGTATGTTCCCTCGGCGACGAGCGGCACTTTGCCTCCAGGGCTGGCCTCGGCATCGCCTGGAGTGATGCGCAGGGCCGTCAGCGAGGCCGTTCCCGGCGTGGTGACCTTGAGCTCGAAGCGTCCGGAGACGCCGTCGACCGTTGCTGTCAGGCCGGCGACGCCGGGCGCGACCGCCGTCGCCTGGCCATCAGCGGTGATTCCGGCCACAGCAAGGTTGTCCGAGGCCCACTCGACGCCGTCCTGCAGCGGACTCCGTGAGCCGTCGCTGTAGGTTGCTTCGGCCGACAGCTGAAGGACGGCCTCGGGGAGGAGCGAGCTGGTGGGTGCGCTCACAGCGATGGACTCCAGCACTACGGGTGGCCTGTCAAGGAGCATGCGGACCGCCACCAACCCGGCTGTCACGAGCACCGCGGCAGCGATCACCACCACCCAGGTCCGGACCAGCCTTCGCCGAACAGTGGACATTCCTTCATTCAGGGCACGCTCCAGGTCGGCGGGATGGGTCCTGGCATGGAGCGCGGCCTCCGACAACAACCGCTCCCGCACGGCGTCCCTCACGGCCGGCCTTCTTCCAACGCCAGGCGGTTGGTTTTCTCTTCGGCGGCCGCCAATGATTTGCCCACTTCCAGGGCCGGACGATCAGTCATCCCGGCAATCTCGCCAACGGTCAGATTTGCGAAGACATGAAGTACGACGGCGACCCTCTCGTCGTACGGCAACCGCGCCAGCGGACTCTGGCTGGCCTTTCGCTTCTTCTTCTGGCCATCACGGCTCTGGAGCCAGTGTTCGTGTTTCTTCAGGAGTTCGACGAAGACGCACAGTGTGTAGACACGCAACTGGGGCGTCACCGGCCCCTTCCAGGCGTTGGTGCACTGGGACCACGCCGCCTCCAGCAGGCGGCGAGCAGTTTCCGGGTTGTCGCAGAGCAAGTGGGCACAATACTCCATGTCCCCCCTTTGCCGTTCGAAGACACTGCGAAGTTCGTCTTCGCGGTCTTTGAGGGCGGGCGCGAGTTTGATGCTGGGCGATGCACCGAGTTCGATTTCCCTGATCGCAGGCATGAGGACGGCAACGGCCAAGGTCAACAGGCCTGCGCCAATGGGGAGGGCGGACAAAAGATCCGGAACCAGCCAGCCCGCCACGATCGCTGCCAAGGCGAGGATCGCGAGGACCAGCCGCACGGGAGTCAGGGAGGACCGCCAACGCCGCTTTGGTAACTCACACATGCTGCACCAGCTCACAACAGGCGGGATCCGGTAAACCCTGGTGGCTCCGGAGTCGCTACCACATTTTACGTCCATCGATTGGACATTTGAAGGCTCGGCCAGCGGCCTTCACTACCCGCCAGTAGGCCTCATCGGCCCCTGGCGCTTGAACCATTTCAAAAGTAAACACACAGCAAATTCTCAGAATAAATCTGCTTTTTCACGAAACATTTGATTCTGCTTCGAACTCGTGGCACGCGCGCGCATTGGGAATGTAAGCGCTTGCATACACATGTCTGACAACCCGTTTTGGCATCCGAAACGCGCTTTGATTTGTCCCGCGAAGCCCGTCTAGCGTGGGAGTCGTTCCGGTAAGTCGACGTGCCGGAGCCACCGCAGCGAGAACCCCACAAGGGACCGCTGCACCTCGAAACGATGGCGTCCTTCGAAGACGCCTTCAAGCGGATCGAGCGGACGCCGTAGTAGCGAGCCCCTTAACGGGGATCAGGGCATGCGCCCCACTCCACGAAGTCCAACACTCCGCGAGAAGAGCAAGCATGAACACGCACTCAACCCTTCAACGGCCGCGCCGCCGGCTGCGACAGGCAGCCGCCCTCGCAGCCGCAGCCAGCGTGGCCGGCAGCATCCTGCTGGTGACGCCGGCTGCGCAGGCCAACCTGCCGGCCGACCCGCCGTCGAGCACCATGCCGGCACCCACGCCCGGCTTCCCACTGCCCAGCGTCCACACGCAAGAGGCCTACGACCCAGCGGCCGACTTCACGTCCAAGTGGACCCGGGCAGACGCCAAGCAGATCATGGCACAGAGCAACACCAACGTTGCTCCCGGCCAGAACTCCATGAGCCCCGACGTCACCATGCCGGAAATCCCCAAGGACTTCCCCGCCATGAACGACGACGTCTGGGTGTGGGACACGTGGTCCCTGACAGACGAGAACGCGAACCAGATCAGCTACAAGGGCTGGGACGTCATCTTCTCCCTGGTTGCGGACCGCCACGCCGGCTACGGCTTCGACCAGCGCCACTGGAACGCCCGGATCGGGTACTTCTTCCGCAAGACCAACGCTGATCCGGCCAAGGACAAGTGGAACTACGGCGGACACCTGTTCCTGGACAACACGTCCATCGGCAACACGGAATGGTCCGGCTCCACGCGCCTCATGCAGGGCAACAAGATCAACGTCTTCTACACGGCCACCACGTTCTACGACGTCGCTGAGCGCAACGCAGGCGGCGGCGGCATCGCTCCGGACGCTGTCATTGCCAAGGCACTGGGCAACATCCACGCCAACCAGGACGGCGTGACCTTCGACGGCTTCCAGCACACCAAGCTGCTGGAACCGGACGGAAAGATGTACCAGAACAAGGCCCAGAACCCGGGCTTCGCTTTCCGTGACCCGTACACCTTCGCGGACCCGGCGCACCCGGGCAAGACCTTCATGGTCTTCGAGGGCAACACCGGTGGCACGCGCGGCGACTACAAGTGCAAGCAGGAAGACCTCGGCTACCGTCCGGGCGATCCTCACGCCGAGACCGTGAACCAGGTCAACACCACCACGGGCGCCTGGTACCAGACCGCAAATGTTGGACTGGCAGTGGCCGACAACAAGGACCTCACCAAGTGGAGCTTCCTGCCCCCGATCCTGTCCGCCAACTGCGTCAACGACCAGACTGAGCGTCCGCAGATCTACATCCAGAACGAAAACGGCAAGAACAAGTACTACCTGTTCACCATCAGCCACCAGTTCACCTACGCGGATGGCATGCGCGGCCCCGACGGCGTCTACGGCTTTGTGGGCAACGGCGTTCGCTCCGACTTCCAGCCGGTGAACAACAGCGGCCTGGCCCTGGGCTCCCCCACGGACCTGAACATGCCGGCCAACGCGCCGGAGGGTCCGGACCCGCGCCAGAACGGTCGTCAGTTCCAGGCTTACTCGCACTACGTACAGCCTGGCGGCCTCGTCCAGTCGTTCATCGACAACGTGGACGGCGTCCGCGGCGGCTCCCTGTCCCCCACCGTGAAGATGAACTTCCAGGGTGGCGTGACGCAGGTTGACCGCAGCTTCGGCAAGTACGGCCTCGGCCCGTTCGGCTACCTGCCCACCAACCTCCGCGTGGGCGGCGAAGGCCTCTACAAGTAGGCCGCAACACCCCCGGCCATAAGGCCACGGCGGGGGTGCGGGCTCCACAAGGGCCTGCACCCCCGCCACTCCCCAACCCCAGGATCTCTCCCCATGACTTACCCCAATCCCCGCCTTTCCCGCCGTCACCTGCTTGCGGCGAGCGCCGCCGTCGTCGTCGCCTTTTCCGCCGCAGCTTGCACTCCTGCACCGGAAAGCCCGACGCGGCCCCTCGCCCCGGGCGGGCACCGGCCGTCCGCTTCCGATCCGTGGCGACCCGCAGCGCACCTGACTGCTGAAAAGAACTGGCTCAACGATCCCAACGGCCTCGTGTACCACGACGGGACCTACCACGCTTTCTACCAGTACAACCCTCGCGGAAACTCGTGGGGCAACATGTCCTGGGGCCACTCCACCAGCAAGGACTTGGTGCACTGGGAACAGCAGCCTGTTGCCATGGAGGCGAGCCCGCAGGAGGAAATCTTCTCGGGTTCGATCGTGATGGACAAGAACAACGCGTCCGGGCTGGGGTCCGCAGAGTACCCGCCCATGGTGGCCCTCTATACCAGCGCATATGGGAAGAACGGCGCCCTCCCCCAAGGTGCCCAGGCACAGTCCGTGGCTTTCAGCCTGGATAAGGGAAGCACCTGGCAGAAGTACAAGGGCAACCCGGTCCTGAACCTGGCGCCCACCAACAACAACTTCCGCGACCCCAAGATCACCTGGTACGAGCCTGGCCGGTACTGGGTGATGACTACCGTGGTAGCGGACGCCCAGGTTGTGAAGATGTTCAAATCCACGGACCTTCTCCATTGGGACTACCTCAGTGATTTCTCGGGGGTCGGCGCCCAGGGCGGGCTCTGGGAGGTGCCAGAACTCGTCCAGATGGATGTAGAGGACTCCACCGCGAAGAAGTGGGTCATGCTGCTGAGCATCAACCCAGGTGGCATCGCCGGAGGCTCAGGCATGCAGTACTTCGTGGGCGAATTCGACGGCACCCGCTTCACGGCCGAAAACGCCGCACGCGCCGATGCCCCGCTCACCGAATCCCAGTGGCTGGACCATGGCGCCGACTACTACGCGGCAAACTCCATCTCGGGAGCACCCGGCGGCAAGCCCGTGCTCCTTGGCTGGATGGGCAATTGGGACTACGCCCAAGACGTTCCCACCACGCCGTGGCGCGGGTCCATGGCCATCCCCCGCGAACTCACATTGGTCCGGGGCCAGAAGCGGCTTGAGTTGCGATCAGCCATTGCCGCCGTGGCAAAGGAGACGCTCGAAGGCTCCGCTGGTGAGATGAAGAGCAAAAACCTCACCATCGGTCCTGATCTGCAGGATCCTAACAGGGATCTTGGCAGTGACTTCGCCGGCCGTACACAGCTGATCGAGCTGGAAATGGACCTTACCTCGGCGCGGGAGGCAGGCGTCCTCCTCCGTCAATCCGCCGATGGCAAGGCTGGACTGCGCATTTCCTATAACAAGGAAAAGCGCACTGTAAGGGTGGACCGTTCCAAGGCAGGGACCAGCAATTTCTCCGAGAAATTCAGCCCTTACCACGAGGTTGCGCTGCCCTCCTCCGGCCGCGATAGCCGGGTCCGCCTGCACATCCTCCTGGATTCCTCGTCGGTGGAGGTCTTCGCCCAGGATGGGGCGGCCGTTATTTCGGACATCTTCTTCCCGGATTGGGACAACACGGGATCTTCGGTGTTCAGCATGGACGGGGACACGGACTTCACCGTCCGCTCCCACTCCCTTTAAGGCAACGAGGGGTCAGATACGGCCCATTGCGACCAGATTTATGGGCCATATCTGACCCCGCGTTGCCTTTGATGTGGGCAATGAGGATAGTTTTGTCCCTATGACATCAAGCGATGCCGACTTTAACCAGCTGATCACCGACGCCCGCGATTGGGCTTCCCACGACCCCGACCCGGCGACGTCGGCTGCCCTTCTTGAGCTCACCGACCTCGCCAGCAGCGGTGATGCGGGAGCAGTCCAGGAACTGGGCGACAGCTTCAACGGCACCCTGCAGTTTGGCACCGCCGGCCTTCGTGCGGCTCTCGGCCCGGGTCCCAACCGGATGAACCGGGTGGTGGTGCGCCGGGCAGCGGCGGGCTTGGCGGACTTCCTGAATGAAACCGTGGCCGCAGTTGCGCCGGGTACCCGGCCACGCGCCGTCGTGGGTTTTGACGCCCGGTACAACTCGGACATTTTCGCGGAAGAGACGGCTGCGATCTTCACCGCCGCCGGGATCGAAACCTTCCTGATGCCCGCCGCACTCCCGACGCCGTTGCTCGCCTATGCGGTCAGGGCTCTGGATTGCGATGGCGGCGTCATGGTCACTGCCAGCCATAATCCGCCGCAGGACAACGGCTACAAGGTTTATCTTGGGCGGCACGCCGTGAACGAGAGTGGCAGGGGTTCGCAGATCGTGGCCCCGTACGATGCGCAGATTGCGGCGAAGATCGAGTCCGTGGGCGCGTTGGAGTCGATCACGCTTGCAGAAGACGGCTGGACTGTACTGCCCACCTCCATCGCCACTGACTACCAAGCCGCCATGGCAGGCCTGGTGGATGCAGAGCACTTCCCCGCCCGGGACCTGAAGATCGTCCTGACACCCATGCACGGCGTGGGCGGTGAGACTGCGGTGGCTGTCCTGAACGCAGCCGGTTTCGCGGACGTCACGCTTGTGGCGGAACAGGCCGAGCCGGACCCGGATTTCCCCACGGTCGCGTTCCCCAACCCGGAAGAGCCCGGCGCACTGGACCTGGCGTTGGAGGCTGCCGGCAGCTTGGGTGCGGACATTGTTTTGGCGAACGACCCCGACGCCGATCGGGCGGCCGTCGCTGCTTTGGACCCCGCTACGGGGGCGTGGCGGATGCTGCGTGGCGACGAAGTGGGTGCGCTGCTGGGCGCTCATATCGTTGCCCGCATGGCCGCAGGCGCAGGCGAAGAACCCAGGGCAGGCGTCTTCGCCAACTCGATCGTTTCCTCACGGCTGTTGTCCCGGATCGCGGCTACTGCGGGGTATGCACACGAGGAAACTCTCACGGGCTTCAAGTGGATTTCGCGGGTACCGGGCCTCACCTACGGGTACGAGGAAGCCTTGGGTTATTGCGTGGCGCCGGACCTGGTCCGGGACAAGGACGGCATCTCAGCGGCAGTGCTGATCGCGGAATTGGCGGCAACCGCAAAGGCCGGGGGCAAGACGATCTTCGACACCCTGGATGAGCTCTACCTGGTGCACGGGCTTCATGCGAGTGACCAGTTGAGCATCCGGGTGGCTGATCTGGGGCTCCTGGATGCCATGATGAACCGCTTGCGGGTCAACCCGCCTGAAGCGTTTGGAGGGTCCGCCGTCGAGGTTTTCACTGACCTCGCCGAGGGCAGCGAAGCGTTGCCGCCTACGGACGGGCTTTTGTATCTCACACGGGACCAGAGCCGCGTGATCATCCGGCCCAGCGGCACGGAACCAAAGCTCAAATGCTACGTGGAGGTCATCCAGGCCGTGGAGTCCGCGGCGGAGCTTCCCGCTGCACGCCAAGCAGCGCGGACATCCCTGGACGAAGTCCTCGGGGATGTCCGCGAGGCATTGGGCTTATAGAGGCAGGCTCTTAGAGTTCAACCTCGATGAAGCCATCCACAAGGCGGGTGGCAAAGGTTGCGAGCTTGAGGTCAGGGTCGGTGAAGCACTCACCGGTTTCGAGGTCGTAGACCTCTTTGTGCAGCGGCGACGCGATGGTCGGCCGGCTCCCGCGGGATCCGATGATGCCGCGGGCCATGACGTTGGCCAATGTCGCCGGGTCCTGCTGTGCGACTGCGAAGACTTCGCCGGGTGCGATGCGGAACAGCGCTACCTGCCGGCCATCGATGAGTGCCGCTTCGCCCCAGGCCACTTCGAGTTCGTCCACCGGGCACACACGGTGCCATTCGCCAACGGCGGCAGTAGTCAGTTCGTCGGCACGGTCCAGAATTACGGTCATTTCAGCCCCTCTCACTGTGTCCGGGCGCTGGCAATTTCCACCTGCACTCCCCCGGACCGGGCCACGCTTGCGGCCACTCTTCAAAGCTAGGGCGCGGGTGTTTCATCGGGGGTCCGCATTTGTGTCCGGTGCGTAAAAGAGACCTCACACATGGCGAAATGCGTTCGTGATGCAGAAGTTAAGATCACGAAACAAAAGGGAAACTGAAGCGAAACTGCCCGTCCGTAGGCTGAAAGCACAAGTTGCGGAGATCCGTCTGCAACATCTGCGAAAGGCCCACCAGTGACCGGACACACTTCAAGTACAGAGAACCCGCGCCGCATCGTTGTCGTCGGAGGCGGCCCTGCGGCCCACCGTTTCGCCGACGCCATGTACAACCGCGGTCTTGAAGGCTGGCAGGTTACGGTGCTGACCGAAGAGGCGCACCTTCCCTACGACCGCGTTGCGTTGAGCAAGGCCCTGACGGAAACCGACGTAGACCTCACCCTGGGCGATGCTGCCATGTGGGAGCACGAGGCTCTGACGCTGAAGACCGGCGAGCGCGCAGTCAAGATCGACTCCGTTGCCAAGAGTGTCCTCACTGCCGCCGGCAACAAGTACGAATACGACCACCTGGTGGTTGCCTCGGGTTCGGATGCAGCCCGGCTCCCGATCCCTGGTTCCGAGCACACCCACGTGTACCGCACGCTCGAGGACGTTTGGGCCATTAACAAGGCCATTGCAGAGCTTCGCGAAAAACTGGGCCGCAAGGTTAACGCTGTCACCATCGGTGGTGGCCTGCTGGGCCTTGAATCCGCCGCAGGCACCGAGCAGCTGGGTGCCACGCCGATCGTCATCAACGGTGCACCGTGGCTCATGAACACTCAGCTGGATGAAGGCGCCGGCCAGGCACTTGGCCGCCTGATCGAGGCGAAGGGCTTCGAGGTCCACGGCGGCGTCTTCCCGTCCGAAGTACTGACGGACGACGACGGCCAGGTCACCGGAGTCCTGATGGCAGACGGCCGCACCATTGATGCGGACCTCGTGATCGTCGCTATCGGTGTGAAGCCACGCGACGACCTCTTCCGCGCAGCTGAGGGCGAAGAGCAGCTGTTCAGCCTGGGCCAGCGCGGCGGCGTGGTGATCAACGATTTCTGTGCCACCGAGGTGGACGGTATCTGGGCCATCGGTGAAGTGGCCAACTTCGAAGGCATGTGCCTGGGCCTCGTTGCACCGGCAAACACCATGGCCGAGATTGTGGCCGACCGCCTGCACGGCGGCGAAGCAACCTTCCCCGGTTTCGATACCGCCACCAAGCTGAAGTTGTCCGGCGTGGATGTGGCGAGCTTCGGTGATGCCTTCGCGCGAACCGAGCACTCCCTCGAAATCGTCTATGCCGACCCCGCCCGCGGCGTTTACCAGAAGATCGTCACCACTGACGATGCAAAGACCCTCCTGGGCGGCATCTTCGTCGGCGATGCTTCCCCGTACATGAGCCTGCGCCCGCTCCTGGGCCGCGAACTGCCCGCCGAGCCCGGCGCCTTCCTGAGCGCTGCCGGTGGAGGCGAGGCTCCGGAAACCGAGCTGCCGGACGATGCAATCCTGTGCTCTTGCAACAACGTATCCGCCGGAACCATTCGCGATACCATCAACGGTTGCGGCGCCTGCGATGGCAACGCTCCAGTGCAGGAGCTCGGCGAGCTCAAGGGTTGCACCCGTGCAGGTACCCAGTGTGGTTCCTGCGTCCCCATGCTGAAGAAGCTCCTTGAAGGCGAACTGAAGAAGTCCGGCATTGAGGTTTCCAAGGCCCTGTGCGAGCACATCAGCCTGTCCCGCCAGGAACTGTTCGACGCTATCCGCGTCCTGGAACTTACCTCCTTCGAGGAGATCATGGCCAAGTACGGCACGGGTGCCGGTTGCGATATCTGCAAGCCGACCATCGCCTCCATCTTGGCCAGCCAGCACTCCGCCTACGTCCTGGATGCCGGCCGAGGGTCCCTGCAGGACACGAATGACCGCGCCCTCGCGAACATGCAGAAGGACGGCACCTACTCGGTAGTTCCGCGCATCGCCGGTGGCGAAATCACCCCCAAGGGTCTCGGCGTCATCGCAGCAGTCGCCGAAAAGTACAACCTGTACACCAAGATCACCGGTGGCCAGCGCATCGATATGTTCGGTGCCCGCCTCGAGCAGCTCCCGGACATCTGGAAGGAACTGGTTGACGCCGGCTTCGAGTCCGGCCAGGCCTACGGCAAGAGCCTGCGCACCGTGAAGTCCTGTGTTGGATCCACGTGGTGCCGTTTCGGTGTCCAGGATTCCGTGGCCATGGCCATTGCCCTGGAACTGCGCTATCGCGGCCTGCGCAGCCCGCACAAGCTGAAGATGGGTGTTTCCGGTTGTGCCCGCGAATGCGCCGAGGCCCGCGGCAAGGACGTCGGCGTCATTGCCACGGCTGATGGCTGGAACCTGTACGTCGGCGGCAACGGTGGAGCTACGCCGGCACACGCCCAGCTGCTCGCCAAGGACTTGGATGACGAAACACTGCTGAAGTACATCGACCGCTACCTCATGTACTACATCCGCACCGCCGACCGCCTGCAGCGCACCGCGCGTTGGCAGGAAGAACTCGACGGCGGCATCAAGCACGTTGAGGAGGTAGTGGTCCACGACTCACTTGGCATTGCCGAGGAGCTTGAAGCGGCCATGGCCAAGCACATCGATACCTACGAGGACGAGTGGGCTGAGACCCTGAAGGACCCGGAGCGCCTCCGCCGTTTCCGTTCCTTCGTCAACGCCCCCAACCAGAAGGACGAGTCCATCTCCTTCGTTCCGGAGCGCGGCCAGATCCGCCCCGCCACGAACGAAGAAAAGGGCGGCGTACTCATCGCCTCCACCATCCCGGTCCGCAGCGCAGCCGTCGGCGCAGAGAATTAGGGGTCCCCATGCAGCTCACCATTGATCTCACAGGCCGCGACGTCCTCGTCACCGGATCCGAAAAAGCCGCGCGCCAAGCGGTGCGCCGCTACCAGGGTGCGGGTGCCAACGTGTTCCGTCTCAGCACACCTGTTGGCGCACCTGGCGACGGACCGCTCCCTGAGCGTCCGTTCCTGGTAGCAGTCGTCGACGACGGCGACGCCGGCTGGGAGCCATTGGTGGAGCGTTGCAGCGGTGCCGGGATCCCGGTTGCCTTTGAGCCTGCGCCCGGCGCTGAAGGCCAGGTAACCCTGGTGGGCGGAGGCCCCGGCGCCTTGGATCTCCTCACGGTTGGTGCCGTGGACGCCCTGCGGGATGCCGACGTCGTGTTTTACGATCGCCTTGCTCCTTACCAGGAGCTCGCAGACCTGACGTCCGGCGAGTTGGTGGACGTTGGAAAGCAGCCCGGGCACCACAAGGTCACGCAGCGGGACATCGAGAAACTGATGGTCGAAGCTGCACTTTTGGGCAAGAACGTGGTCCGGCTCAAGGGCGGCGATCCGTACGTCTTTGGCCGCGGCGGCGAAGAAGTGGCCGCCTGTGTTGCCGCTGGCGTTCCCGTCCGCGTGATCTCCGGCGTCACGAGTGCTATCTCCGTTCCTGCCGCAGCGGGAATTCCGGTAACGCACCGCGAGGTCAGCCACATGTTCACGGTGGTTTCCGGACACGCGCCCCTGACCGAGAAGGAACACACGCACCTTGCAGGACTCGGCGGCACGATCGTGGTTCTCATGGGCATCGGAACCCTCCCGCAGCTTGCCGCCGGCCTGCGCCGCGCTGGCATGCAGGCCGACATGCCGATGGCCGTGGTGGAGCGCGGCTACCGCCCGGGCCAGCGCACCACCATCGCCGATCTGGGTACGATCGAAACGGCAGCCACCGGTTGCAGCAACCCGGCCGTGCTGGTCATAGGCGAGGTGGTCCGGGTGGCTGAAGCCAACCGTAATCATGCCGAAGCATCCGCTGAACTGAGCCGACTCGCGGCTTCGCTCCTTGAAGCCTGAAAGTAAATCAATGACTGTTGCACGTGCCCTTGAAATCCAAGACGTCACAACCGCCACGGACGTTTCAGAAGCTACCGACGCGCCACTGGACGGGTTTCGCATCGGCGTTACTTCGCACCGCCGTTCCAGGGACCTCATCGAGGCCTTGGAACGCCGCGGTGCGAGCGTGCTCCATGCCCCCGCCCTGAAGATCGCCCCCGTGCAGGAGGACATGGTCCTCATCGAGGACACCCGCACCATTATCGCCGCCAAGCCTGATATCTGCATCGCCACAACGGCCTACGGCATGCGCCGCTGGTGCGAGGCCGCGGACTCGTTCGGTATTGGCGAGCAACTCCTCGAAACGCTCTCGGCCTGCCGCATGTTCGTTCGGGGGCCCAAGGCCCGCGGTGCCGTCCGGGCGGCCGGCCTTGCCGACGTCGGAATCAGCAGTGACGAAACCACGGCGACACTCGTGGACATGCTTCTGGCGGAAGGCGTCCGCGGCAAGACCGTGGCCGTGCAGCTGCACGGCTACACCGATGTTCGCCAGCTGGAGCGCCTCCGCATGTCCGGCGCCACCGTGCTGACCGTGACGCCGTACCGCTGGGTTAAGCCCGACGGCGAGGACAAACTGCCGCGCCTGATCGAGGCTGTGTGCAACGGCAATCTTGACGTCCTGACCTTCACCAGCGCCCCCGCAGTGGACGCAATGTGGAGCACCGCGCACGAGATGGGCCTGTACCGTCAGCTCATCGAGGCGCTGAAGGGTCCTGTGACGGTTGCCGCCGTTGGGCCGGTCACCGCACAGCCACTGGTCGACGCCGGGCTGACGCCACTCATTCCCGACCGGTACCGCATGGGCGCACTGATCCGCCTGGTGACGGAGCACCTGTCTTTGAATCACGTGCGCCGCCTGGAAACCAAGAGCGCCACCATTGAACTCCGTGGGCGCTGCCTGCGGATCAATGGCGAAGTGATTGATCTTGCGCCAGCCCCGCTCCTGCTGCTCCGGGCCCTGCTCGGCGCCGGTGGTGCCGTGCTGTCCCGTGAAGCGCTCTCGGATCTCCTGGACCTCCGTGGTTCCGTGCACGCCTTGGACATGACCGTCAGCCGCCTCCGCTCTTCGCTTCCGGACGGCAAGCTCGTGGAAACCGTCGTGAAGCGCGGGTACCGGCTGCGGGCCTAGGTTTTCCGGAATCGGCTGCCCTGCGGGCTACGCAGCCTTGCTGAGCAGCACAGGAAGTCCTTGATTAACCGACGTGGACCCAGGGCCGCCTGGTGACGTCCGGTTCTGCCTGGCGCAGCACTTCACGTGTGACAGGGGCGATCTCGCCTTCACCGAGGAAGAGGAAACGGAGAAGGTTGAGCAGCGGATTGCCTTCGGTCCAACGGAAATAGATGTGTGGCATCAGCCCCGTGATGTCCCGGATGTGAAGGAGGACGGACGCGATCGTGTTCGGCACAGCTGGAGCGTGAACCTCCAGGATCCTGTAACCGTGCCGGACAACGCCCCTGACTTCCAGGGCAGTTTCGAAGTCCGAGGAATCATCCACCACCACTTCCAGGAACAGCGCCTGGTAATCATCCGGCAAGTGGCTCACTGCCATGGCGGAGTCGAGCTTTGCCCGGTAAGCCTTGGCTGTTTGCCGGAGTGGTTCGTGGGAGATGATACCAATGGGTCCGTCCTCTGCGGCTGTGACGAACTCGATGGCCTGCTGGTCGAAACTGACGTGCGTTGCATGCAGTTCGAAGGACCGCATCACGCGCGAGAGCAGCGAGATGACAATGATGCCAAGAATGAAGAATCCCGCGATCCTGATGCCTTCGGGCCGTTCAATGATATTGGCGACTGTGGTGTAGATGAATACGAATGCGATGATCCCGAAGGCGGCCGTGCGTTTTGCCTGTTTCCGCCTATTTGCCGAAAGCGTCACTGCTACGGCAGCGGACGTCATCAGCACCAGCACGCCGGTTGCGTACGCCCCGCCCTGCGCGTCAACGTTGGCATCAAACAGCAACGTGACCAGGAATGCGATGACGGCAAATACCAGCACCAAAGGACGCACGGCCTTGGCCCATTCAGGGGCCATGCCGAACCGGGGCAGGTAGCGGGGAACGAGGTTCAGCAATCCTGCCATGGCCGAGGCACCCGCGAACCACAGGATGGCGATAGTACTTAGGTCGTAGACGGTGCCGAAGGAGGGCCCAAGGTGTTCATGGGCCAGGAGGGCGAGGGCCCGGCCGTTGGCCGCGCCGCCGGGCTGGAATTCCTTCTCGGGGATGAGCACCACGGTGGTGAAACTGCTGGTGATAAGGAACGAACTCATGATCACGGCCGCTGTGGTCAGCAATCGTCGGGCACCCTCTATCCGCCCGGCCGGATGCGCCTCGGTATCCGATTCGTGGCCCTTGATTTGGGGCATCACAGCCACGCCGGTTTCGAAGCCGGACAAACCCAGCGCGAGCTTTGGGAACACCAACAGCGCGATCCCGACAGCCACGAACGGGTTGCCGTGGGATGTTGTCAGCGCTGTCCACCAATCCGCGACCGCAGACGGGTGCGTCAATACCTCGAACATTGTGGTTGCCACCACCACAACATTCAAGGCGAGATAAATCGCAACCAGGACCACGGCAACGCCGATTGCTTCCTTGAATCCCCGCAGGAAAACTGCAGCAAGCAATGCAAGCAGAATGAGTGTGATGGTGACGTTCTGGCCGTGGAACCAGCCAGGCACAAATGGGTTCTCAACGAGGTGGGCGGTGGCGTCAGCGGCTGAGAGCGTCATGGTGATCATGAAGTCCGTGGCGGCAAACCCGAGCAGGACCAGAACGAAGAGCTTGCCACCCCAACGGGGCAACATGCGCTCCAGCATGGCGATCGATCCCTCGCCCCGGTGGCTTTCCGCAGCCACGCGCCGGTACACAGGTAATGCTCCCAACAACGTAACGGCGACCAGGATGAGTGTGGCCAGAGGTGAAATCACGCCGGCAGCCAAGGCCGCGATGGCGGGCTGATACCCCAAGGTGGAGAAGTAATCTACGCCTGTCAGGCACATAACCCGCCACCACGAATGCGTCTTCTCTTGCGCCGAGCGCAGGCCGCCGGGCCCTTGGTGGGACCCTTTGGAGTCCTGGAGACCGAACAGCAGCCAAGTCCTGAACCGGACCCGGACAGACGGGCGGGGCGTGGAGGGATCTGCCGGTGGCCGGCTCATGCTGGTCATAAGCACCTCCCGTGAACCGTTTCGTGATATGGCGACGCTAACACCAGCAACACCGGGCATCGGGGGACACCGGAGAATCTTGACGGAATCCTAACGCCCCGTCGGCCTGTGCAGATGACTAGCTTTTGTGCACCAGGTAGATGGCGCCAGTTGTCACGTCCTCTTCCAGGGCCTCCAGCGTACGTCCACGGGTTTCCGGGACCTGGGTGTAGATGAACACCAGAGCGAGGATGCCCACAACACCAAACAGGAAGAACGTTCCCGTGATCCCCATCCCGGCCACAAGTGTGGGGAAGAAGAGACCCAGAAGCGCGTTTGCGATCCAAAGGCAGAAGACGGACAGGCCAATGGCGAAGCCGCGGACGTGCAGCGGGAAGATCTCGGACAGCATCACCCACACCGCAATGTTCAGGAACGTCTGCATCGATCCCACGAACGCAACCACCAGGACGAGGATCACGAACGGCCTGGCCGCGTTGCCCACCGGAAGGACGATCGACGCGATGCCGATGAGGAAGTGGCAGACCGTGGTCAAGGTGAAGCCGAGGAGCAGTGTTGTGCGGCGGTTGACGCGCTGCATCAACGTCAAAGCTATGACACCACCGACGACGGCGATCACACCGGGCGCGATGTTGGCGATCAGCGCGGCATTGGAGTCGAATCCGGCCTCAACGAGTACGGATTGGCCGTAGTACATGATCGAGTTGATGCCCGTCAGCTGTTGGGCGACGCCCAGCCCAATGCCTACAAGAATGATGCGCAGGATCCACTTGTCCTTCAGTGCGCCCCATGATGTAGCCCTCGATGCCCTTTCTTCGTCCGCGAGGTGCTTCACGTCCGCCATTTCTGCTTCGGCCCGCTCGTCGGAGCGAATGGTCTTGAGCACAGCCAAGGCTTCCGGGTTCCTGCCCTTCGAGATAAGCCAGCGCGGAGACTCCGGCATCCGCAGCATGCCAAAGAACAGCGCGATGGCAGGCAGTGCGGCAACAGCGAGCATAATGCGCCAGACCCCGCCGACCTCGCCCCAGACGTTGCCGATGATGGCGTTGACAACGAACGCAGCCAGCTGGCCGATGACGATCATGAGTTCGTTGCGCCCAGCCAGGGAACCGCGGATTTCGTAAGGCGCCAACTCGGCAAGGAAGACGGGAACCACGGTGGACGCACCACCTACGGCGAGGCCAAGGATGACGCGCCCCATGACCATTACCTCGAAGCTTGGCGCTGAAACACAGGCCAGCGTACCTACGAGGAACAGCACGGCCAGGAGGATGATCGTCTTCCTACGGCCCCAGCTATCTGAGAGGCGGCCACCGCCGACTGCTCCGGCAGCTGCGCCAAACAACAGCGAACTGGTGACGATCCCTTCCGTCAGCGGTGTCAGTGCGAGGTCGGCTGTCATTGGCCTCAGCGCGCCGTTGATGACACCAGTGTCATAGCCGAAGAGCAGGCCCCCGAACGTAGCCACCAGGGCAACAAGACCCAGCCGCTTACGGTGCGGGCCATTTGTTAGCGGAGGGAGGGTGGCATTGCCGGTTCCTTTGCTCTGCGTTTGCGTAGCAGACATCTGGACTCCTTTGTCAGTGTGTTGCGGGCCATACTCGCCCGCGCTGAATACAGACTAACGCGCGAAAGGTCTAAATGTAAGGTCAAACTAACAAATGACGAATTTGTCTCTCTTGCCCGTGGGAGGATGGACTATGGCTCTTGACCCTCAGCCCCGCCCTGCCACGCAAAGCGACGTCGCGCGTGCGGTGGGCGTCTCCCGGACCCTGGTGTCTTTCGCTTTCCGCGGCGCGCCCGGCGTCAGCCATGAGACCAAGGAGGCCATCTTCGAGGCAGCCAAGCGTCTCGGGTACCGGCCCAACGCCGTAGCCGCCGATCTGGCACGCAAGCACCGCTCCGCCGTCGGGCTTTATCTGCTTGATATCCGCAACGAAATCTACGCCGATGTCCTCAGCGGCGTCCGGACCGCACTCCCCCAAGACAGCAACCGGCTGATCTTGAGCGTTTCGCGGTCCGTGGACGGCGTGGACTCCGGTGCGCTGGAATCGCTGATTGAGGCCCGTGTTGGGATTATCATCGCCGCGACGCTGCTGGACTCGGACGAACACGTGCAAGAGATGGCCCGGATCGTCCCGCTGGTCAGTGTGACCCGGCCGGTACCCGGTGTGGACAGTGTGTACTCGGATGATTCCGCGGGGGCGCGGGCGGCAACCAGGCACCTTCTCAGCCTGGGGCATACGCGCATCGCCCATCTGTCCGGGCCGGTGTACGACGGCCACGTCGTCCGCCGCCAGAGTTACGAACAGACAATGCACGACGCCGGACTCTCACCACAGACGGTCGCGGCAGAAGACTTCACACAGGATGCGGGACAGCGGGCGGCCGCACAGATGCTGAACCAGTCCGATCGGCCGACTGCGATCTTCACCCATAACGACCAGTTGGCGTTGGGGGCCCGCGAAGCCGCTTATGCCCGCGGGCTCTCGGTTCCCGAAGATTTATCGCTGGTGGGCTATGACAATTCCAGGACCGCCCGCCTGCACGGCATTGACCTCACGTCCGTGGATTTGCACGCTGTTGAATTGGGGCGGATTGCCGGCGCAGTCGCCCTGGACCGGCTCAATAATCCCGACGCCCCCATCGCCGACGAACGCCTCACGCCGCAATTGGTGGTGCGCAACTCGACGGCGCCACCGCCGATATGCCGGTAAGACATGACGGCTTCCGGAAAATCCTCGCCGAAGCCGGCTTCCCCTCGAGCGACGACGCCGACATTACCATCCTGCGCCTGCATGCGATCGAGCCGCCGCTGTGAGCCAGGAGGACCCCGGCCTTTAACGGGGCAGGCGGTACCGCACATGGGTGACGAGCCTGGTGCCGGCCACTTCCGTCGGTTCAAGCTTGAGATTGCCGACGCCCTCCAACAACCGCTCGCCACCACCTAGAACCATGGGCGAAATGTGGAGCCGCAACTCGTCCATCAACCCCGCGTTGAGGTACTGCCGGGCTGTCTCGGCTCCGCCAGCGATGGCCACGTCTTTGCTTCCTGCGGCCTCCCGTGCCTGGGCAAGCGCAGATTCGATCCCATCGGTCACGAAATGGAACGTGGTGCCGCCCTGCATCTCCAGCGGCTCATGCTGATGGTGTGTCAGGACGAAAACCGGTGCGTGATACGGCGGTTCCTCACCCCACCATCCCCGCCATTCCTTATCCCACATGTCTGGCCCGGGCCCTGCGAACATGTTCCGCCCCATGATGAAGGCACCGGCTGCAAGGATTTCTTCAACCTGGGCCGCGTTGGCTTCGGCCTCTTCAAACATCCACCGGTGCAGGAGTTCTCCGCCGTCCCCCAATGGCTCCGACAGCCGCTGGTTGGGACCGGCCACGAAGCCGTCCAAGGAGATGGTCAGATCACATGTCACTCGGCTCATGCGCCCATCATGCCACCCTGCAACCCTATGCGGCGTTGCTTCAGCGTGCAGCACTCGCCAAATGCCCAGCCGCGGCGGAAACTGGGGCTACACATCTCAGGAGGAGCAATGACATCCGAACTGATGGAGCGGCTCAACATTCTGGTCGGCGAGTGGGAGACCGTGGCTCCTGCCATGGACGCGGTGGGCCGGACAACCTTCGAATGGCTGCAAGGTGGTGGTTTCCTCATCCAGCGGTCCACTGTGGACAGGCCGGAATTCCCTAATGCTCTTTGCACTATCGGCGCTACAGGATCAGACGGCGCACTTCAGCAGCACTACTTCGATTCCCGAGGCGTGGCCCGCATCCTCGACATGACCCTGGAAGATAACGTGTGGACCCTTTTCCGCGATGGACCCGATTGGCCGCAACGCTACATCGGCCGGATCAGCGAGGACGGTAACACCATCACTGGCCGTTGGGAGCGGGGAACTTACCTCGGCGCCCCGCTTCAGCACGACTTCGACCTCAACTTCACGCGCGTCCTCCCATGACATCCGGCGAGCCAGGCCGGATAACGGAATAACTCCACCTCATGGACAGATCCCCGGCCCGGTGGGAACATAAGGGCGATAGTCCGGAGGCACCGCCCGGTCATGCCGGGGCCGCCTTCAGGTCAGCTTTCCTCTGAGAGGAACGGCCATGGGTCGTCTGGGGACCGGGAACAGCGGGGATGTGGGTTTCGAACCCGCACCCGATCCGGCACGCCACAGCGCACACAACATCGAAAAAGTTGACGCCGTGGTGGTCGGTTCCGGATTCGGTGGTTCGGTGGCTGCACTCCGCCTTGCCGAGGCCGGACAATCCGTGGTGCTCATGGAACGTGGCAAGCCCTACCCGCCAGGCAGCTTTGCGCGTTCGCCGGCGGAGATGGGCCGGAATTTCTGGGACCCGGACCGCGGCCTGTATGGGCTTTTTGATGCCTGGACATTCCGGGGCACGGAGGGCCTGGTGTCCAGCGGCCTGGGCGGCGGTTCGCTGATCTACGCCAACGTCCTCCTGCGCAAGGACGAAAAGTGGTTCGTCAACGAGTCCCCCATCCCTGGCGGCGGTTACGAGAATTGGCCCTTCACGCGGGCCGACCTTGATCCGTACTACAAAGCCGCAGAAGACATGCTTCAACCGGTCCGTTATCCGTACAACGACACACCCAAAACCATGGCCATGGAGAAGACCGCCGCAACCCTCGGCCTACCCATCAGCCGACCCCCCATTGCCGTCACTTTTTCCACGGAGCCCACCAAGGAACCCCAAACCAACAGGCCACTCCCCCTCCCGGAGTACGGCAGCATCCACGGACCAAACACCGTCCGGACCACGTGCACGCTCAGCGGTGAGTGCGATATCGGCTGCAACGCCGGTGCCAAGAATACGCTGGACCACAACTACATTTCGGCGGCCGCTCATCAGGGCGCGGATATCCGCACGTTCCACGACGTCCGTGGGATCAGGCCACTTGGAAGGGGAGGATACGAGGTCCGCTACGTGGTGCACGATCCCGAGCGCCAAGGTGAGCTCCTCAAGGAGCGCATCATCCACTGCCGCCGGCTCATCCTTGGCGCAGGCACGTTCGGCACCAACTTCCTGCTTCTGCGCAACCGCAGTTCACTACCCGCCCTCAGCGACGCCTTGGGCACCCGTTTCAGCGGCAACGGCGACCTCCTGACATTCATCATGGGCGCCAAGACTCCCGCCACCAACGGATCGCCACCCGGAGTGCGAACACTCACCGGCAGCCGCGGTCCAGTCATCACCACCGCGATCCGGATTCCCGATTCAAACGACGACGACGGCGACGGTCGCGGCTACTACGTGGAGGACGCCGGGTATCCGGCCTTCATGAACTGGCTCATGGAGACCGCCCAACTCAGCACCGCCGTCAAACGGACAGCCAAGGTTGCCCGTCAACTGCTGAAGGACAGGCTGTTCGACGCCGGGCGCTCCAACGTTTCTGCCGACCTCGCCGCCGCACTGGGTGATGGGCGCCTGTCCTCCAGTTCGGTGCCGCTGCTCGGGATGGGACGGGATATCCCCGACGGCGTCATGACCCTTCGCGACGGAAGGCTCGCCATCGCGTGGACCATGGCGACCTCCAAGGACTACTTCGGACGCGTCCGCGGAACGATGTCCGAGATCGCCAAGGACCTCGACGGGGACTTCATCGACAATCCCCTGTGGTGGGCCAAGCGCGTCATCACGGTCCACCCTATTGGCGGCGCGCCGTCCGGCCGGCATCCGGGCGAGGCGGTGTGTGACTCATACGGCGAGGTATTCGGATATCCCGGCCTGTTCGTGGTGGACGGCGCAGCGATGCCGGGTCCTGTGGGCGCCAACCCGTCGCTGACCATTTCCGCCTTCGCCGAACGCACCTGCGCGCACATCCTTGAGAGCACCCACAGTGCCGCACACAGGGGAATTAGCCCCGCTGATGCTGCTGGTGCCGGCGACCTGACTGATGCCGGCACCCATCCGTCAGTTCCCCGCGAGTTGGCGCCCGACGCTACCAAAGGCAAGGGCGCGCAGGAGGAGCGGCCCGCGAGCGGCGTCGCTGATGTCCCGGCTGAGGGATCCAGGAGCCGTGGTTTGGGGTTGCCGCAACCCCGAGACCAGCAACAGGCGGCAAAAGACACGCGGACGTCTGTGCGGTTCACCGAGCAGATGCACGGCTGGTTCAGTCCCGGATTCAGCGATCCGGAGAAGGGGCGAAGCCTGGGCAGGGACCGGGGCCGGAAGATCATGTTCGAGCTAACGATTACCGCCGAGGACATGGATAGGTTCGTGGAGGACCCGAGCCACCCGGCGAAGGCGGAGGGGTATGTCCTGGCAGATTACTTCGGTGGCCGGATGCCGGTGGAACGAGGCTGGTTCAACCTTTTTGTGGAGGACGTTTCCGATGATGGCAGGCCAGCCAGGCGCATGCTGTACCGATTGTGGCTACGGGACCCGGGCGGGACACCGTTCACGTTTACCGGGTACAAGCTGATTCATAACGAGGCAGGACTGGACGTCTGGCAAGACACCACCACGCTTTACGCGACGATCCTGCGGGGCCACGTTCCGCCGTCGGAAACGCCTGGCGTAGATGAGCAAGGCGGGGAGGACGTCTTCGGTGCTGGCATTCTGTACATCCGCCCGCTCGACTTCGCCAAGCAACTGACCACGTTCCGTGCCGAGGGCCCGGCCCAGGCTGCGGGTTTGGCGTCCTTCATGAAACTGTTCGCCGGTGAGTTGTGGCAGGTGTACGGACGGGCCCTCAAACGGATTCCGTTCCCGCTACGGAGCCCACTGCGGCCACGCAGATGAAGAGCTGGGAGCTTGCGAGGCACCGTGTTGCTCTGGGCTTCACCCCCCAGGCTGCGGTTCGTTGGCTCTCGCCGATGTCGCTGGCAAGGACGGCATTGAAAGTCATGGCAGCGACTGTGTTCGCGGACTTCGGTGACAAAAGGGAACTCGAGGGCAGTTTTCCGGCTGATCCTTTACGCCTGGACAAACTCCCCGTCCCCGGCCAACCGGCCCAGCCGCCGGTCACAAGCCGCGGGCTCCCGTCGCCCGGGGAGCTCGCGGCATCACGCCCTACAAGCGCCGGCGGGCCTCCAGGCCCTACCGAGTTGTGGCTCGATTTCACCGCAGACCTGGGAGACGGATTCGACGCAACCTACTCCGTCGCTTTGCTGCTCGCACAGGACAAACTAACGGTTGACGGCCACGAACTCCCCCGCGGCAGGGTCCTGGTCCTCGGCGGCGATGAAGTCTACCCCGTCGCTTCGCCGGCTGCCTACCAGAATCGGATGGCAGGGCCCTACCGGATGGCGCTACCCACCAAGCACAATCCCACACCCATCATGCTCGCGCTCCCAGGCAACCACGACTGGTACGACGGCCTGACCTCGTTCATCCGGATGTTCACGCGGCAACGGAGCATCGGGGGCTGGCGGACCATCCAGACCCGCAGCTACTTCGCGGTCAGGCTCACAGGTCAATCGCCCACGGAGGTTTCCGGCGAACGGCAGGATGGCACCCCCGGTTGGTGGATCCTGGGCCTGGACAGCCAGTTGGGGCAGTACATCGATGAACCTCAATTGGACTACTTCTATAGGAACGTCACGCTGCAGCTCCAACCCGGAGACGCCATCATCCTGTGCGTCGCCGCCCCTTTTTGGGTCGACGCGGATCAGCCAGGGCCCAATGAGTTCCGTCAGGTGAACTTCTTCGAGCAGGACTACCTGCGCCGCCGGTTCAATCCCGAGACGGGCTTGTTCGAGGCCACAGGCGCAAACGTGCGGCTGTGGCTCACCGGCGATCTCCACCACTATTCCCGCTACGAGGAACGATCATTCCCTGACGGAAAGAACGCCGACATACAGGGCACACAAAACCTCCCACCGGATCCAGCGAGAACGCAGATGATCACCTGCGGCCTGGGCGGTGCGTATCTCTCAGATGCACATTGGCTCCCCGAACACCTCATCCTTCCCGGCCACGCGGATGCACAGGGCTTGTCCTCCAGCATCACCGAGCCCGAAAACTCCCACCGTGGCCAGGATCAAGCACCACCCACAACACGCCACTTCACGCGAATGCCCACCCTCTACCCGGACCAGGCCGACTCCCACTTGCTCGGTCCACGGCTCGCGAACCCCTTCTCGCAGTATTGGCTCCCCATCCGCAACCCTGGCTTCGGCTTGTCCCTGGGCATCGTCCACGTGGTCGCCGCAGTGACGCTCTGGACAGTCTTCAGCGCGTTCCGTGGGGAGTCTTTTGTGGACAGCCTGCGTAGCCTGACCCGTGGGAACACCCTGCTCCTCGTCGTTGTCCTCATCCTTGTGGTGCCGATCGTGCTTGCACTCGTATCGCTCCTGGCACGACTGCTCGGGCTGTCCAAGGCAGGCATCGTGGTCTTCACCCGGGGCACCCTTTACCAACTGTCCGCACTCGCGGTGAGTTCCGCCGTCGTGATCCTGCTTCCCTGGCCAAACGGGTGGCCGGACGTCGTGATCCTGCTCTTGGCGCTGGCGCTGGTGTACCTGGGTGGCTGGGCGCTTGGCAGTGAGGCCTTCGCGCTGTTCATCCTGGCGACGCCCAGCGGGGAGGTGTCCACATGGAAAATGTCCGGCCAATCCATCGAAGACCATAAGGGATTCCTGCGCCTCCACCTCGCCGATGACGGCAACCTGACTGTCTACCCGCTGGTGGTGGACACAGTCTGCCGCGATTGGCAGCTGGCGCAGAACGACGACGGCGCGCGGCTGGTTCCGGAATCCGGCCTGCCAACCGTACGGCTGCTTGAAGAACCCATCACCATCACGCGGAAAGGAACCGCACCATGATCATCACCCGTGCCGAGCACCGGACCGACGTCATCCCGTTCCGTGCCCGGGACAACACCCCTTTGAGCCTGGTCCATGTGACGTCGCCGGTGGAGGTGACCAAAGGGCCGGTCATGCTGGTCCACGGTTCCGGAGTCCGGGCAGAGCTGTTCCGGCCTCCTGTCCGGACCACCATAGTGGACGTCCTGCTGGAGGACGGATGGGACGTGTGGATGCTGAACTGGCGGGCATCCATCGACCTCGATCCCCTCTCCTGGACGCTCGCCGACGCCGCCGTGTACGACCATCCTGCCGCCGTCGAGCATGTCCTCAACGCCACCGGCGCGGAAACGATGAAAGCCGTCATCCACTGCCAGGGATCAACGTCGTTCACCATGTCCGCGGTGGCCGGGCTGCTGCCCCAGGTGGACACGATCGTCTCAAACGCCGTATCCCTGCATCCCGTGGTGCCGGCGTTCTCCCGGCTCAAGATCGACTACCTGACGCCTGTGGTCAAGGTCTTCACTCCCTACTTGTCCCCGGCGTGGGGCTATAAATCGCAGGGCTACTTCACAAGGGCCATCCGGGGCCTGGTCAAAGCCACGCACCGCGAGTGCGACAACATCGTCTGCAAGATGGTCAGCTTCACCTACGGCAGTGGCCGCCCGGCCCTTTGGGCGCACGAAAACCTCGACGACGCCACTCACCAATGGCTCAGCGGTGAGTTCGCCGAGGTTCCCGTGACGTTCTTCGAGGAGATGGGCCGCAGCATCAAAGCCGGCCACATGGTGGCTGCCGGAAACCATCCGGAACTACCGGAGAACTTTGTGGCCGAGGCTCCCCAAACAGATGCACGGTTCGCGTTCATTGCCGGGATGGACAACCTCTGTTTCCTTCCCGAAAGCCAACAACGCACATTCGAATTCTTCCAAAAGCACCGGCCTGGGAAGGACTCCCTCCACCTCATCCCCGGCTATGGGCATCTGGACGTCTTCTTCGGCGATCATGCATGGCAGGACACCTTCCCGGTCATTGTCCAGGAGCTCAACGGAACCAAGGAGCCGAATTCATGAAAACACTCACCGAACTGGTAACCCCACTACTCAAGCTCATGCCGTCCCCGGTTCCCCGACGCCAGGAACGGCTCCGCGGCCAGCACGCACTCGCCGATGGCATCAAGTACGTCATGCCAGTCAATTCCGATGACTCCCCCGTGCTCATGGCGGCCTTCCCCATCAACAAGAAAGCCGCGGCCGCCGCACTCCCCGGCACAGAAATGCGGCCCTTCAGCCTGGGCGGCAAAGGGCTGCTTGTGGTCACAGTGGTCAATTACAAGTCCACAGACATTGGCAAGTACATCGAATACTCGCTGGCCATAGCCATCACCCACGGCAGCAGGCCCGCCCCGCCCATCCTCCCCCTGATCTTCCAGAAAACCTTCAAACTGGGCCAGTTCGTTGTGGACCTGCCCGTTAGTTCAGAGGTTTCGGTCAAGGGTGGCAAGGGAATCTGGGGCATGCCCAAGCATCAGGCCAACCTGGACTTCGTGGTCACCGATTCCACGGTGTCAGCACAGTACGACAAGGACGGCCGGCTGGGTTGCTACATCGAAATAGAACGGCCCGAGCCCCTCGGCCTGCCCCTGAAGCTCGCAGCCTCAAACTACTGCGTCTTCCGGAACATGCTCTGGAAATCCGATATCTACTTCGAAGCCATCGGGGACATCGCCCTCGGAGCACAGGCCAAGGCGCGCCTCATCCTCGGTGACGCGCCCGGCGTCGAGCCTTTGAAGAACCTGCAGATGGAAAGCAAACCAGTCTTCACCGCCTGGCTGCCGCAAGCCCACGGTGTCCTTGACGATCACTACGAAGCCTGGTTCCTCACGGCACCTACGGAATCCGATGCAGCAGCCCTTCGGGGAGGCGACATGCTGGACAGCGTCGTGAACCTGGGCCAGGGCCAGGAATGGCTGGCCCCACCGGACCGGAGCCGGATTGCCGCGACGGAAGGCTCCGGCGCCGTACCCCGCGCTACTCCGGGAAGCATCCAATGAACTGGCTACTCCTCATCAACGCGCTCTACTTCCTGTTCGGTGCAACCATGTACGTGGGCACCATGTGGGTCCTGAAGTTCTTCCTGTACCCCACCTGGCGCTCGCTGGCCCGCGACAACGTGGACATGCACTTCGGCATCCCTACCCGCGCAGCCACCAAGTTCTTCACCATCGTGGTGCCCATCATGTTCATCTCCGGCGGCATCCTGGTGTGGTCAGAGTGGGGCACCGTCCGCGTCATTCCAGCCATCATCTGCTTGGTGGGCATCATCGTCCTGACCTGGGTTGGCCAAGGCATCATCATTCCCATCAACAAGCGCATCCGGGGCGGCGACTTCGCGGACGACTCTGAACTGCGCTCCCTGCTGAAGCGCTGGATGATGCTCAACGACATCCGTTTCTACGTCTCCACGCTGACCTGGGCAGCCATGGTGTGGCTGCTGGTGGATCGCGGCCGCCTGCTGGAGTCGTTCGCATGACCGCCCATCAGCCAGCACAGCCGGCTCCCCACCACCAGCCCAACAACCAGGCCCACCACCAGGCCCGCCGCCCCGGCGTGCTGGCCTGGGCCGCCGCCGATCCCCTCCGCGCCATCCTGGCAGCAATCGCCATCATCACAGTCCTGACCGGGGCCGTGCAGGTTCCCTTTGGCGGCACGGTCCTGCAACTGATCGGCGCCGACCCCACACCCGGAATGCGCCAACTCTTCGGAACCGTAGGCATGTTCATGGTGGTGGTGGGCGGACTGCTCCTCCACACCCTGCTCAACGCCATGCCCTCTCCCGAGGTGGTGCTGTGGTCCGGACTGCAGAAAGCAGGGGCGTTCGGCGCCGTCGGAATCGGGGTACTGAACGGCGTCTTCTCACCCGTAGCGCTCCTGGTGGCCTTCTTTGACCTCGCGACGGCGGTACTCCTGTTCGTCTATTGGCGACGGATCAGTGGGGGTATGGCCGGAGGGGGTATGGCCGGAGGAAACGCGCTGTGAAGCGTTCTTTGGTGCTCGCAGGTGGCGGAATGCGCGTGGCCTGGCAGGCCGGCGTCATGAGGGCGCTCGCCGAGGAAGGACTCGAGTTCCAGCATGTTGACGGCAGCTCCGGCGGGATCCTGACGGCAGGGATGCTGCTGTCCGGGGTTTCGCCGGCAGAAATGTGTACCCGGTGGTCCGGCGTGGACGTCAAGGACTTCGGCTCGGCGCTGCCCGTCGGCGACTACCTCAAAGGCCCATGGTCGCTGCCAGCTATAGGCGACGCCGACGGCATCCTGAACAAGGTTTTTCCCACCCTGGGCATCAACGATGCGACCATCCGCGGCCGCGCCGCGGAACCGGGCGCCGTCGAGGGTTCCTTCAACGTGGTGGAGTTCACCGGGAAGCAATGCCACGCAATCGATGCCACCGCGATTGATGCGGAGCTCATGGCCGCGGGAATGTCACTGCCCATCTTCCTGACACCTCTGCGCCGGGATGGGAAGATCTGGACGGATGCCGTCTGGATGCGTGACGCCAACGTAGCCGAAGCCCTACGTCGGGGAGCGGAGGAAGTGTGGCTGATTTGGTGCATCGGCAACTCGCCATATTGGGGCGACGGTCCCCTGGAGCAGTACGTCCACATGATCGAAATGAGTGCCATGGGAGCCCTCCTTGCAGATTTTGAGGCTGCGAGGGCCGCTGGACGCGAGTTTGTGCTGCATGTGGTGCGCCCCGAGCATCCGCTTCCGCTGGACCCCGAGTTCTACCTGGGCAGGATCGACGCCGATACCCTGATCGGCATGGGATATCGGGATGCCCGCGCGTACCTGGACACTATGACGCCAGCCGGCGTACCGAAAGACGCCAGCTGCACCGCCATGACCGAACCAGCGGCGGGCGTCCGTTTCAACGACACCCTGCGCAGCGAACTGGAGGGCTCACCCCTGACGTTCAAGGGCACTGTCATTCTGCCCACGGCAGGGTCCGGGGCGCCGCCGCAGTTCACGGGATTCCTGGAGCACCCGCTCTTCGGTGGCCGCATCTTCCTCTCCGGCGGCCACGTAGAGACGCAAGGCCACGACGTCACGTACCGTGCACGCATCAGGCTCGACGGCCGGTGGCAGGACGTGGCCTTGACGCGCACCTTGCGGGACGATCCCGGTCCGGACGTGTGGACGGACTCGCGCAGGGCAGTATTGAAAGTGAATGGCTTGCGTATGGGTAGCCTGACAGCCGAGCTAACCATGAGCCTGGCCGACGCCGCAGGACTTTTGGCATCGGTGGAGCCAGTTGGTGCCCACGGCTTCGTTGACCGGGCAGAGGCCGTGGCCGGCTTCGCCGCCAACGGATTAAGAGAGTTGCTGGGACGATACTGAACCCCACTGTGATCCACGTTATTACCGGCTGGTAAACAGCGCACTACGGATCTACAAAAGATGGCAACAACAAGGAAACACCCGCGAAAAACCGGGCCCCTACGCTGAAGATCAACAGGTCACGCCAGCGAAAGGGCCAAACATGTCCTCCACTCCCGTTCACATTGTCATTGCAGGCGCAGGTCCGGCGGCCCAGGCTTTGGTGCGGCGGCTGGCCGGTGCCGCCTCCGGCTCCCGCAAGGAAGTACAGCGCAGGTTCGATGGCACCATCACTGTGCTCAGCAATCGCGACGAATGCCCCGACGCCCTCCTGGAACTGGCAGAACTCCCGCAGGTCTCGGTCCGGTTCGGGCAGGCCGCCAGCTTCATTGACGCCCAGGCAAAGATCGTCACCACCGTGGACGGCATGGAGTTCTCCTACGACCAACTCGTGATCGCGACGGGTTCAGCGCCAACCTTCCCGCCAGTCTCCGGTGCCGAAGCCAGCCTCAGCTACTCCACTATCGACGACGCCGCGAACATCGGCGAAGCGGTCAAGGACGTGGCCCGGATCGTCGGTCGACGCCCGCTGGGAATCCTCGTTGGCAATGGTCCCGCGGCCGGGCAGGCAGAGGCCGTGCTCCGGGCCCGCGGAGTCCGTCCCGTCCGCACCACCCTCCGCCCTGCCGCCGTCGTTTCTTCCAACGTCGATACCCTTGTGCCCGATTCCGCCCTGCCTGCCACCGGGATCCTTTTCGAAGACGGCAGCAGCATGAACGGCGACCTCGTGGTCCTCGCCGAAGAACGTACGGCGCGTACCGAGCTCGCCGAAAGCGCCGGTCTCCAGATAGCTTCCGACGGCGGCATCGCAGTAGGTCGCGACCTCGCTACCTCCGTCCCGGGCATCTGGGCGATCGGCGACGCCGCTTCCTGCGACGGCCTTCGCCTGGGCCTTCTCCTCTCCGCCGAGTCCTCCGCGATGTTGTGCGCGTCGGGGATGCTGTTGGGGGCACGGGGCAGCAGCCAGCAGGCCGCGATGGCAGCCTGACCGCTGCCCCACTTTGCCTATGTGGACAACCCCGACCGGCAATCGGACCATGTGGCAAGATGGTCCTTTGACGGGCAGTGACAACCCTGCGGCCATCGGGCCGGCCACGCCCGGCACGGAAGGATCCCATGAGCAACGAAGCCGTCGCGCCCGCAAGCATCGCCTCGTACATCGACCACACGCTGTTGAAGCCCGAGGCCAGCGAGGCTGAGGTTTTGAAGGTGTGCGCCGAGGCGGTGGAGTACAAATTCAAGTCCGTCTGCGTCAATCCGATCTGGGTCAAGACTGTAACCAAGGCCCTTAAAGGCTCGGGAGTACTGACCTGCTCGGTTATCGGTTTCCCCCTCGGCGCCACGCCCAGCGACGTCAAAGCGTTCGAAGCCCGAGGCGCCGTTTTGGACGGCGCGGATGAGATCGACATGGTGATCAACATGGCGGCCGCCCGCGCGAACGACAAAGGTGCCCTGGTGGATGACATCACCGCCGTCGCCGAAGCTGTCCACGCCGGCGAGGCCATCCTGAAGGTCATCATCGAGACGTCCATGTTGACCGATGAACAGAAGGTCATTGCCTGCGAAGCCGCCGTGGAAGCAGGGGCTGACTTCGTCAAGACCTCCACAGGATTCAATGGCGGCGGAGCAACAGTTGAGGATGTTGCCTTGATGCGCAAGACCGTAGGGCCCGATGTTGGGGTCAAAGCGTCCGGCGGAGTGCGGTCCCTGACCGACGCACAGGCTATGATTGCTGCTGGTGCAACACGTATCGGAGCGAGTTCCGGAATAGCCATTGTCAAAGGTGAACAGGGTTCATCGGATTACTGAGGCATCCGCGACCGCCACAGATTTTGAGCCCTGCGGGGCCGAGGAGGAATGAATGTCCAAGAACGCAACAAGCGCGCCCATTGAAAAAGAGAACAACCTCGGCGTAAGCATTGTCCTGTTCCTGATTGTGATCGTGCTGTTCCTGGGCGCCATCTACTCCCTGTCCTTCCTCAGCCTGGACAACCCGTGGCCCATGGCCGTGTGCTTGGGCCTGTTCGCCCTCGCATTCTGGATTCCGCAAACCATCCTTGGCCGCTCGGACTCAGCTGGCGAAAGCTAAACTTTCACGCAATATGGGATGGCCCGGGCATGCGCCCGGGCCATCGCTGTTGTGAAGGGCTTAACTGTTCAGCCAAGGATGAGGGACAAAGTAGGTTTCCGCCTTGATGGGAATGTCACCGCTGGGGAACAACCCGTCCGCCTGCGTGGAATACTGCCTGATCCGGGTGTGCTTGGATGACAAGCCTTCCTCCCAAATCCAAGGCTGGTACCCCAGCCGCGCCAACTCTGCCGCGTCCGGCTGCGACACCAAATCGTAGGGAAAGTCCGAGTATAGGACCAGGTTTTCGGAGTGGCCCTCCCCAGCCTTGCGAGTGATGAGGTGGTCAACGTGGCTTCCCACCCCTACAGGACAAAAGAGCAACTCCGGCTTGGTCGCAGCCATGAGCTCGGCGACGTCGTCCTGGAGTTGCCGGATGAGCGTTTTGTCTCCCCGCGCAATCCGTCCCAGCGCAATGTCGAACCTATACGTCGAGTAGCGGTGGGTAAGCTCCGGTAGAAGCTTGTTGCCAGCGCCTCTGGCCAGCCGAGGCAACACTCGACGGCGGAACAAGGCATCCACTGCACCGAGATGAACCGGCCGTACCCCCATGGCTTCCAGGACAGCCATGTCCTCTGCCTTACGGGCCTCGAACAGCTGCACGCCATCCTCCAGCATGCACTGGCGCAGGAAAGAGCGGGCGGCCCTGGTGTGAGGCGCAGGGGAAGCTTCCGTGAACACAGTCGCCACTATGATCTCCCGTTCCTGCGCCTGCGCCTCAATAAGCGCGCCACAGGACAAAACGGCGTCATCGAGGTGCGCAGACAGGAACAGCCAGGGGCGTCCCCCTGCCAAGGATCGTTCGATTCTTGACTCAATTGCCATGCGGAGACCTTCCTGGTGGATGGGGTCCGCTTGGAGCGGCTTCAGCAACAGCATCGCGGAAGGACTCAGCCTGCATTTCAGCGAGCCGGTCCCAGTTGAAACCGGAAGCAAACGCCCTGCCTTGGGACCCCATCTCCATCAGCCCGACCTCCGGATATCTTCGAGCGATTTCCGCAGCAAAGGCGTCGACGTCGAACGGCGGAACCAACCAGCCTGCAGAGTCGGGGACAATCTCCCTCAAGCAAGGGATATCGAAGGCAATGACCGGAGTTCCAACAGCCAGTGCCTCGATGGCCACGAGTCCAAAGGTCTCCTGCCTGGATGGAAGCACCACGAGCCGCGCCTCACTCATAGCCTGGAATTTCTGCTCCCCTGAGAGCCACCCCAGGAGTCGTACGCGGTTAGACAGGCCCCTCTCTTCAATGACCGAGCGAAGCTTTGCTTCGTCAGGGCCAGAACCTGCAATCAGGAGCTGCCCATCGACGCGTCCGGCACATTCTTCCCAGGCTGCCAACAGCAGATCGAGACCTTTGCCGCCGAATTCCAGGCGCCCTATGCACAGGACGTCCTGACCTGGTTTGGGTTCGGGTTTCCACGCTGCGGGATCCACGCCGTTACCGATCACGTCCACACGAACGTCCGGGTTCATAGCCTTCAGGCGGTCTGCGATTCCCTGCGAGACTGCAATCATCCTCCGGTAGCGCCGGACAGCCCACCGTTCCACCCAATGCAACGGCAGCCCGTATTGGCGTGCCTTCTCGCGCGCATGCAACCACTGGACCAGGCCAACCGTGGGGCGCGTGGTCCAGAGCGGTGCAGCCATGCTGGAGAAGGGCGCGAAAAAGTCCTCCACCACCAAATCAGCGGCAGCTCGGCGCCGGTGCACTTCAAGAGGCAGCAGAAACACATAGCCCAAAAGCCGGGTCAGCCTGTTCCCGCCGCGGCCTATTCCTATTGGCACGTAGTGAACGCCGTCCTGCGTGCGTTCAGACCACCCGGGGTACCTGGTGGTCAGTACCGTCATCCGGAAGCCTTTGGCAGCCAGTCGACGGTCGATCTCGTGTGTCCTCACGGCTCCCCCACCGGCGCCGGGCATGCCGGGGTCTTCGAACCCAAGATGTAAAACCCTCATGATCTCTACCGTTCTGTCCCATGGTCTTTGGACGGGAACCCGATGTTTGCCGATGCCGCAGCATCCAGGTCAGCTTCATGCACGAACCAGAGCGTCGTATCACCATTGGTAGGCCCCTCGGAAGTGAAAACAGGAGTGGCGTGATCCTTCAGCCAGGCGAGCATAGTGGGGTTCGCATAGCCGTATCCCTGGCTGGTGGGCAGCGACTGGGTAAGGATGTAACCAGCTCCGTGCTCTTTCATCAAGGGAGCCGAAGGCCAGATACCGAACCTGGCATCGTCCATGAATATCAGCTCCGCAGTGCTGTTGGTGACGCTCACCCGAGCATCTGCCGGCAAGTTTGCTTTGACCCACTGCCTTGCGCCGGCAAAGCCATTGTCCACGGTGAGTGCAGTGCGCATCCCGAGAATTACCGTCAAGGCAACGAAGCACATGCTGAACACGGCAAGGACGCTGCGGCCCTTGGGATATCTCTCTTGGAGCTCCACCACCGCCAGCACGGAACACAGTGCGCCAGCCACCATGACGCCGTACCCGTATTGCTCTTCGAACGTGCCGAACACAGCGCTGTAAGCGCCCGCGGCACCCAAAGCCAGCCCTGCCAGTCCAATAAACCGCCGGCCAGCATGAAGGCTGAAGCACAGCAGGAGTCCCGCCACGGGACACAGCGCCAGGAGGACATAACTAGTGCCGAAGTGACCGCTCTGCTCGATCAAACGGGACAGGATGCTCGGCGAGCCTTCTGCCGTGAAGCCCGTGCTCTTCTCAACCCCGGACATCCGCACCAGCCCGTTGCTTTTGGCCCACACCCAGCCCGGCATTTGTTCCCGCACAGCCACTACGGCAAGGTAAGCAGCATAGGGAATGACGGTCGCGGCCACCACAAGCGTTGCCTTGCGCCAGGGCAGGGTTTCCTTCCACAACACAGCAACAAGGACCGGGGCGATGGTGCAGATGATGAAGAAGTCCTTGCACAGAACGCCATACCCCAACAGCAATCCGGCCACCGTCCACCGCAGGAAAGCTGCACGCTTCCTCGCGGGTTCCGGCATTCCTACCAGGACCAAAAACCCTGCGAGCACAGCCGCCATTGCCGAGGTCTCGAGGAAGGCATGGCTGTTGTTGCGCAGAATGAAGGGCTCGAACGCAAGAAGCACAGCACAGAACCACGCGGGGGCAGTACCAGCAAGCCTCCTGACAAGGAGAAACCCCAGCCCCACGGTCAGTGCCCCCAACGTGGCATTCAGCCATCGCAACTGCAGCAGGACGTCCACAATTTCGCCTGAGACGTCAAACAGCTTGATCACGGCGGCTTCGAGGATGAAGTAGCCGGGCGGGTGGAGGAAGAATGGCCCGTCCGGGAGCGTGGGAAATTGACCGGCACTGACGGACTCACCCAAGCGCACGTAGAGCAACTCATCTACCCAGAGCTCAAAGCCCCGTTCCAAACCGAGGGCGCGAACGCAGAAGGCTCCCGCAACCACAGCCAGGAACATCATCAAGGTGCCCGGGAGTCCCTGCATACGCCACGCGCCGATGACGTCCATGAGGCTGGTTTTTTGCTTGGACCGTCGGCCGGTGCTCCTCGCGCTTTCACCAGCCAGCCGCCGTCGGGGAATCCCGGCAACGCTCCTGCCCGGCAATAAGCCGCGCTGATGAGCCAGCACGGCAAGGCCCGCACCGGATGCTAAAAGCAACCACACCAACGGCTGCATCTGGCTGGCCACACCCAGCACCGCAATCAGTCCGGCCGGGTAGGCCAACCACCGCCAGGCCACAGTTCCCGGTCGGGCCGTGGCGGCAAGGACTGGATGAGCGATGTAGGCCAGTACCAAGGATGCCAGCACGGAGCCTGCAGCTGAACCCACAGCCATGCCGGCAACAGCGTTCACATGCCAGCCGGCCCATAGACCGCCCACCACCAGAAGGCAAGCGATGGCAAGGCCCATCTGGCATCGCCGGTAGGCCCTCACCGCGAGAAGGACTGTTGACAGTACCATCAGCACGGCGTAGCCAAGGCCTGCCACCGCCAGCCACGGCAACAGCTCCAGGGAGCCGTGATACTTTTCCGGCACAATCAGCCCGGCCAGCATGTGAGGTGCGGTAGCGATGATGACGAAGGCCACCAACGCCAACTGCCCAAAGGACGTGAAGGCGGCTCCAAGGATCCGGCGTACGTCCGCGCCTGACGTGCGCAGCAAGGGAAAAACCACCAAGGCAGTACCGGCCGCCACGTACACCGGCCCCTTGGCAATCGATGCCAATGCCTGGAACCCTGCTGCCGCGGACGATCCTTCGTCCAGGAACCCAACCACCACAACATCGATGCCAACCAGTATGGAAACCACGCACAGCACCGACGCGATCTCGATTGTCTCCGCCCACCGCCATTTATCCAGCAGGACCCGCGGACGCCAGTGCAGGTCCCGATAGAAGGAAAGCGGGACGGCGAGGGGAGCTACCGAGCCCACAGCAAACCCAAGGACTGCTCCTCCCGCACCCCACGCCAGGACAATCACCAACGCGCTGAACCCGAGCCTGAGGACAACTTCGCCGATGTTTGTCAGGGCAACCCACGTGAAACGCAGCTCGCCCTGCAACCATCCCGAGGGTGCCGTCACGATGAAGATGGCAAAGGAACCCAACGCTACGGCTCCTGCCAGCGCCGGTGTGGCAAAGGCCAATGTCACCATTCCCGTCGCTGCGGCTGCGACTGCCCCGGCTATACATGACACAAAAACCGAGAAGGCCATGCCATCCTTGCGTTCCTCGGAACCTTCAGGACTAACAGCGACTACGTGGGACAAAGGAAGCGGAACCAGTGCTGAAGCGACAATCCCTACGATTCCCATCAGCATCGCGGCCGACGCGAAGTGCGTGTAGTCCGTAGTGGGCAGCATGTTGGCCATGAGCAAACTGCAGGCGTAACTGACCACGCCCACCACCCCGGCCGACATGGCCAGGAAAACGCTGTTTTCCCCTACTTTGCCTCCCCGTCCGGATGTCCGTTCCGGGGAACGCTCCCGCCCCCGGGCAGTCGGCGCCGGATGCGCCCTAGAAGCCATCAACGGCGTGGGCGGGCATAGAGACCCTTCCGGGTCCGGCGAGCAGGTCGCTCCGCCCCGCTGGCTGCAAGTCTGCTGCGTCCACCCCAATCTGCTTCAAGACAGCGAAGGCTTCGAACTCGTCCCGGCCTTTCATCAGTACTGAGACCTGTCCGTCGTCCGCCCACACTTCATCCGTTGGACGCAGGATGACCCGAAGGTCGGCCCCGGGCGGTAATTCGAAACGCACCAGTGTGGACATATCGGAGCGCGGACTGCCGCTACCAAGGGTCTCCAGACGCTGTGACTCTTCAAGGACCACACCAGCCAGAAGGTCCGAACTCCGGTCCCAGGTGAAGCATCGTGCCCACTCCTGGCATCGTGCAGAGAACTCCTGCGATGCCTGATGTGAGGCCAATTTCTCCAGGGCGGCTACTATGGCGCGCCCAAATTCCTTAGGGGTATCCACAAGCCATCCTGTACTGCCGTCCACTACGGAGTCCCGGATGCCTGGAACACGCAGTGCAAGGCATGGAACGCCCCAGGCGGCCGCCTCGATCACTGAACATCCCCAGCCCTCTGACGCCGACGTGGAAGTGGTCATCCATGCCCGGTTCAAGAGGCTGTTGCGGACCTCGTTGGGCTGGTAACCGTGGAAAGTCACGATATGGCTGAGCCCCATGTCCATGGCGAGTTGCTGTAGCCGGGCTCTTTCGGGCCCGTCGCCAACGATTTCCACCCGCAGATCGGGAATACGGCTGGCGACAACAGCAATCTGGCCCAGCAACAAATCAAGTCGTTTGTGCGGCACCAAACGGCTGACCACGGTAATGGTGGGCTCGGGAGCCCTGGGGCCGACCTGTTCCGGAACGTCGATAGTACCGTTGGGTACGACGTGAATTGGTCCGGAGAACCCAAGCTTGCGGAGTTCCAACCGCGTGGACGGTGAGACGGCAACAATGGCCCGCTGGCCATAGACGGCTTTTGCGCCTCTGCTTTCAAGGAAACGGCCAAGGGCAGCCAACGGCGGAGAGAACCGGCTGCGGAATTGCTCTTGGTGAACGTGATGGATCAATTGAATGATGGGTGTCCCGCCTGGCACGAAGAGTGGCGAGAAGAAGGGGATTCCGTTCTGGCAATCCACCACGGCATCAAAATGACGGCCTCTGCGCACGAGCTTGAGCGCTGCATGGGCGTAGATGGCCAGGGGACCACCAGCGCGCAGTATCCGGATATCGTCGATGACGTCCTCCGCGGGCTGGTTCATTTCACGCCCGGTAAACCACGTGACTTTGGCCCCGGCCGCTACCCACCTGCGGGAGATCTCGTGCATATACTGCTCGGCGCCCCCGGCTTGGGAATGCCCGACGTCGCGCCAGTTCAGGATAAGTACGTGCTTCCCAGCAAGGTGTGCTGAGGACAATGGGAAAGCACTGGTCATAGGATCGATTTCTCTAGTTGAAGTACGGACGCAAAACTGGCGATTCCGTCTTGGAAGGGCCGGAACGTTGACGCTTCTCCGTCTGTCCAGGCGACAGGCAATTCGATGATTCTGGCCCCTTGGTGTTGCAACCTCAGAAGAAGCTCCACATCGAAGGCAAACCCCGTAGCGCGGCATTGGACCATAGCGGCGGTGAGCGAGTCCCGTTCGAAAAATTTGAAGCCGCACTGGGTATCGAAGATGCCCTTCACCTTGGACTTGGTCAGTGTGCGGAAAGCTTTACCGCCTATGCGCCTTCCCAGTTGTTGCGGCCGGACAAGGGTGGAACCTGGCGCGTGGCGCGAGGCAATAACTGCTGCAGCACCCTCTTCGAGGTGGGACATGGCAGCAGTCAGCGTTTCCAAGGGGGTGGCCAGATCGGCATCGAAGAACCCGGTGAAACGTGACGTACCGCTCAGGAGGCCCCGGCGAACAGCTGCCCCTTTGCCACGACGGGAACATCCGATCACGGAAATCGGGACGCTGCTTCCTGCCTCGCCCGAAATACGACGTACTACAGCACCGGTTTCGTCAACGCTGCCGTTATCTACCACCACAATCCGGGAAGACCAGGGCTGGCTTGCCAGGAAATCGATGGCCTGCAACAGGGTATTGGGAATCCTTCCGGCCTCGTTATAGGCCGGAATAATGACTTCAAGATCAACCAGGGAACGCCGCAGTGAATCCGCGTGTCGCCGGGCCTGAAAGCCTCCCCTGCCGCCGTTGTTCATACTGCGTGAGTGGAGCACGGCTATCTAAACCTCCGTATACGTGAAAACGTCAAAGTTCGTTTTCTCGTAAAGGAAGTGGGTACAAGTCCTCAGTCATGACGCGAACTTGGCGTCCGGATCACCGGGCTTGGATCACGCCGCCCAACGCCGCCAGGACTCCTGGCCAGTGCTCCTGGGCCAGGGCCCATGCCGCAGCCCCCATGCCCACCATGGCGTAACCGCTGACGGGTATCAGGACCAGCCACTCCCGCCGCGAGCCGGCCCTGCCCAACAGGGGAATCGAGAAAGCGCCGTTGGCCCTCCAGATGCCGCTGATCAGCGATTTGCGCAAGAATTTAGGTGGTTTGATCACGATGGGCCACAACAGCGGAACCCCGCCCACGGTAATCATGTCTCCCACGATGTGAACGGCGACGCCCGCCAGCATTGACAGCGGGAGCCACCCCCACTGATCGGGTGCGAACCAGGTCACGAGTCCAGCCATCACCACGGCGAAGAGCCAGTTGGTGATCCAGCCGGATTTGGGAAACAGATTCAAAGCCTTGGCCGCCAGGTTGATCATGAACATGCACAGCAAACCAGCGCCCACCGAGAGCTTTCCTACCGGCGTAACCATCTGGAATTGAGCTGCCATGGCAGCCAGCACCACAAAGGCAGAGGCTCCCAGAAGTGAGTGTGTCCCTTGCCGGTGCCCTCCGCTGGCTTTCTCAATGCCCACCGCAATGACGTTGGAAAGCGGTGGAAGCGAATTCGCTATGGTGCTGTGCCGGTGGTCCCAGTCGCACACCAAGGCGGTACCCGCCGTCGCCATGGCTCCGATCAGGATGCCGGTGGAATCCAGCGGATACCAGCCCAACGCGTAGGGGCCGGTCGAGGCAATAGCGATCCACGCCGCGGCTCCCGACGCGGCGTGGTGTCCTCCCATCATTCGGTTAGCCTGCCTTTACCGCAACATCCGCGAAAATCGCGGAGATCACGCCGTTGGCCCATTCGAGGATCTCGGCGTCCTGGAGATCACGGCCGCCGATCCTGGCTGTTTTGGGCTTGGGGATCAGGACAGCATCCAGGGCAGGCTTGACCTGGGAACCCGGGTACATGCGGTTCAGGCGCATGGTCTTGGACTCGGGCAATTGCGCTGGCGAGAAGCGGATGAAGTTGCCTTGGAGCGCGACGTCGGACAGGCCGGCTTCGCGGGCCCCCACCCGGAAGCGGGCCACGGCGATGAGGTTCTGCGCCGGCAAGGGCGGCTCACCGTAACGGTCCACGAGTTCAGCGAGGACCTCGTCAATGGCTTCATTGGTCACCGCGGCGGCCAGCTTCCGGTAGGCCTCCAGGCGCAGCCTCTCACCGGGCACGTAATCATGCGGCAGATGGGCGTTGACGGGCAGTTCGATCTTCATCTCGGCGGCCTTCTCCTCGGCCTCCCCGCGGTACTCGGCAACAGCTTCACCAACGAGCCGGATGTAAAGGTCGAAGCCCACGCCCTGGATGTGGCCGGACTGCTCCCCACCCAGCAGGTTGCCCGCACCGCGGATTTCGAGATCCTTCATGGCCAGCTGCATGCCGGCGCCGAGTTCGTTGTGCGCCGCCACAGCCTTGAGCCGTTCCAGCGCCACCTCGCCCAACGGCTTCTCGGACGGGTACAGGAAGTAGGCGTAGGCGCGTTCACGGCCACGACCAACACGGCCACGGAGCTGGTGGAGCTGCGAAAGTCCATACTTGTCGGCACCATCCACAATCAGTGTGTTGGCGTTGGAGATGTCCAGCCCGGTCTCGATGATGGTGGTGCAGACCAGCACGTCGAACCGTTTCTCCCAGAAGTCCACAATGATCTTCTCAAGGCGGCTCTCGGACATCTGGCCGTGCGCCACTTCCACCCTTGCCTCGGGCACCAGCTCGCGGATCTGCGCGGCGATACGTTCGATCGAGGACACGCGGTTGTGCACGAAGAAAACCTGCCCTTCGCGCATGAGCTCACGGCGGATGGCTGCCGACGTCTGCTTGTTCGTGTACGGACCCACGTAGGTCAATACCGGATGGCGTTCCTCCGGCGGGGTTGCCAAGGTGGATGTCTCCCGGATGCCCGTCAAGGACATTTCCAAAGTACGGGGAATCGGTGTGGCACTCATGGCCAGGACGTCCACGTTGGTTCGCATCTTTTTCAGCGCTTCCTTGTGTTCCACACCAAAGCGCTGCTCTTCATCCACGATCACCAATCCCAGGTCCTTGAACTCAAAGTCCTTGGACAGCAACCGGTGCGTACCAATCACAACATCCACCGCGCCGCTCTTGACGCCTTCGGCTGTTTCCTTGGCTTCCTTGCCGCTTTGGAACCGCGAAAGGGGTTTTACCCGCAGCGGGAATCCGGAGAAGCGCTCGGTGAAAGTCTCGTAGTGCTGCTGGGCCAACAGTGTGGTGGGCACCAGGACCGCCACCTGCTTGCCGTCCTGGACGGCTTTGAAAGCAGCGCGAACCGCAATCTCGGTCTTGCCATAGCCGACGTCGCCGGAAACCAGGCGGTCCATGGGGATTTCCCGCTCCATGTCCGCTTTGACCTCGTTGATGGTGGTCAGCTGGTCCGGGGTTTCCACATAGGGGAAGGCTTCCTCGAGTTCGCGCTGCCACGGAGTGTCCGGAGCGAAGGCGTGTCCGCGGGATGCCATCCGGGCGGAGTAGAGCCGGATCAGCTCTCCAGCGATCTCCTTGACGGCCTTGCGTGCCTTGGACTTGGTACTCGCCCAGTCAGCGCCGCCCATCTTGCTAAGCGCTGGTGTGTCCCCGCCGACGTAGCGGGTGACCTGGTCCAGTTGGTCCGTAGGAACAAACAGGCGGTCCCCGGGAGCACCGCGCTTGGAAGCTGCATACTCCAGCACCAGGTACTCACGCAGCCCGGCATCGGACGACGACGTACCTGTCACCTTGCGCTGGATGAGCTCCACGAACCGGCCGATTCCATGCTGCTCATGCACCACAAAGTCACCTGCGTGCAATTGCAGGGGGTCCACGGCATTCCGCCGTTTGGATGGCATTCGCCGCATATCCTTGGTGGAACTTGCGGTGGCGCGGCCCAGCAGGTCCGCTTCGGTCAAAAGGCCCAGTTTGAGGCCGTCCAGGACAAAACCACGTCCGACGGCGGCAGTGGTCACCTCGATGATGCCCGGCTGCGGATCCTTATCCAGCGAGTCCACGCGTGCACAGGGGATGTCGGCATCGTGGAACAGTTCAACCAGGCGCTGGGCTGGTCCCGGACCGTCCGTAACAACTACCAAACGCCACTGCTCGCGGACGCGTGAGCCAATGAACTCCAGCATTTCGGCGACCTCGCCCTGGTAACCGCGCGGTTCGCGGGCATGCAGGTTCAGGACGTCGATGTCCAGCACCAGGTCCTCGTCCGTTGCGAGCGAGGTGATGGACCACCAGGACACGCCGTGTTCCAGGGCGGCAGATCGGGTGTCGGTCAGCGAACGGAAACTCGCGGCGTGCAAGTCAGTGGATGCCTGGGAGGACAGGTCAAGGGGCGCGGAACCGCCGTCGGACGCGGTGGACCAAGCAGCTTCCAGAAACTCTTCGTTGGTAGCAGCGAGGTCGTGCGCGCGGGTGCGCACCTTTTCCGGTTCGATGACCACGCCCAGGGAGCCGGCCGGAAGCTGGTCCACGAACGGCACCATGGCATCCACCAGCACCGGGGCCAAGGACTCCATGCCTTCAACGGCGATGCCCCCGGCGATCTTCTCCAGCATGTCTGCCGCAGCCGGCATATCGGCTTTGAGTTTGGCAGCACGCGACATGACGGAGGGCGTGATCAGGATTTCGCGGCAAGGCGGCGCGTGCAGTTCCGTGGGGTGGTGGATCCCGGGCGCGGACAGCGAGCGCTGGTCGGCCACGGCGAACCAGCGCATCTGGTCAACTTCATCGCCGAAGAACTCCACACGGATGGGGTGGTCCTCGGTGGGTGGGAAAACGTCCAGGATGCCGCCGCGGACTGCGAATTCGCCGCGGTGCGTCACCATGTCAACCCGTGCATAGGCGGCGTCGGAGAGTGCCCGGACTACATCTGTGAAGGAGCGTTCCTGTCCTACCTGCAGCGTGACGGGAACCAGGTCCCCCAAGCCGGCAACAATGGGCTGGACCACGGCGCGAACCGGGGCAACCACCACACGCAACGGTGCCGCCGTCGAGGTTTCAGGGTGGGTCAGGCGGCGCAGGACGGAGAGCCGCCGTCCCACGGTGTCCGAGCGCGGCGAGAGCCGCTCATGCGGGAGGGTTTCCCAACTGGGGAAGGTGGCCACAGACTCCGCGGGCAGGTACGAGGCGAGGGCCGCCGTCAGGTCCTCGGCCTCACGCCCGGTGGCGGTGACCGCGAGGACAACAGGGGAACTGCCGGCCTCTGAACTTTGTGTGGCCAGGGCATCGGCCATTTCTGCCAGCAACACTGCCCGCATCCCTGTAGGGGCACTGATCTGGTAGTCCGTACTCCGGGCCGAAAAGGGCCGCTGAGCCTCAGTTCGGACGCGCGCAAAAGTCTTGTCCTCCGCCAGTGCACGGCGCAGACCGTTGAGGCTCATGGCTGAAACTCCTAGGGTGGGTCCAAGGGCAGGCAACACAAATGCCCGGAAATTCGAACGAATGCCGGGTCATTCCAGCCTACCCCTCCCTCCAGCCGTAGGAGTTCCTTTGCAGTCATCCCCAGGCCAGCCTTCCAAGACCGTCCTCGTCACGGGCGCCACCGGCTACATCGGAGGCCGCTTGGTCCCCCGGCTACTTGAGGCTGGCCACCGGGTGAAGGTGGTGGTCCGCTCGCCACAGAAGATCGCGGACGTTCCGTGGCACCGCGACGTCGAGATCATTAAGGACTCCCTTTCTGACGCTGGAAGCCTGGAACAGGCGCTCAGGGACGTGGATGTGCTGTATTACCTGGTCCATTCCATGGCTTCCGGCAGTGGTTTCGAGGCCAAGGAAGAATCCATGGCGCGGCTCGTGGCAGATGCAGCCACGCGTGCCAACGTCAACAGGATCGTCTACCTCGGCGGCCTGCACCCGGAGAACACGGAGCTCTCCACGCACATGCGTTCCCGCGAGTCGGTGGGACGGGTCTTCCTCGAATCGCCGGTGGACTCCATCGTGTTCCAGGCCGGCGTGGTGATCGGTTCCGGTTCGGCGTCGTTCGAGATGATCCGTCATTTGGCCGATACCCTGCCCGTCATGCCGGCACCCAGCTGGGTTAATAACCGCATCGAAGCCATCGCTGTCCGGGACGTGCTGCACTACCTGGTGGCTGCTGCGACGCTGCCGGATCGCCTCAACCGGACATTCGACATCGGTTCACGTGACGTCCTGAAGTACAAGGACATGATGAACGAGTACGCCGCGGAGCGGGGGCTGCCCCGCCGTTTGGTGATCGCCCTTCCGGTTCCGGCACCCAAGCTCGCGGGCCTGTGGGTCGCGCTGGTCACGCCTATTCCGCTGTCCATGTCCTTGCCGCTGGTGCAGTCACTGCAGCACGACGCAGTGTCGCGGGAGCACGACGTCGACGATTACATTCCACAGCCCGACGGCGGCCTGACGCCGTACCGTCGTGCCGTCGCCTTGGCGCTGGGCAAGGAGAGGGACGGCCAGGTGGAGACCACGTGGGCAAACGCAGGCGTCGACGCCGATCCTCTCCCCAGCGATCCCGACTGGGCGGGTTACAAGGTATTCCTGGACGAGCGGACCTTCCATAGCGACGCGATGCCTGAGCATGTCTGGACGGTCATTGAGGGCATTGGGGGCAAGAACGGCTGGTATTCGCTTCCGCTGGCGTGGCGGGTCCGTGGTTGGCTGGACAAGCTCACCGGCGGCGCGGGCCTGTTGAGGGGGCGCAGGCATCCAAAGAAGCTGGCCAGCGGCGAAGTGGTGGACTGGTGGCGGGTGGAAGCCATAGACCGCGGGCATTTGCTGCGGCTGCGGGCCGAGATGCGGGCTCCCGGGCGCGCCTGGCTTGAGTTGTCAGTGGAGCCCGACGGCGGCGGGAGCCTTTACAAGCAGCGCGCCATTTTCTTTCCACGCGGCTTGGCGGGCAGGCTTTACTGGCTGGGTGTCTACCCGTTCCATGGGATTATTTTCCCGTCGATGGCGCGGAACATTTCCGCGGCGGCAATGACCCTTCAGGAGCAGGAACAGAAGAAGGGTTCTGGCGTGGCCACGGACACCCCGTAGGATGTTGGGAGCTAAAAGAGCTTCACCACCAACATATCCACGGAGGACCCATGGCCCTGAGTGCATCCACCACCCTGCCGCACAGCGTTGACCGCGTTGCGGCCGTATTTGTCGACGAAGACTTCCTGCGTCACACGAGCGAACTGGTGGGCGGCTCCCTGGAATCGTTCACGATCGACGGCGACACTGCCGGCGCTTTCAGCACCACGACGGTTCGTACGCTGCCCACCACCCGTTTGCCGGATATCGCCCGCAAGTTCGTCGGCGAGAGCCTGACCGTCACGCAGACCGAGCAGTGGGAGGCACCGGCAGCCGACGGCTCCCGCGCCAGCAAGATTGCCCTTAAGGTCTCCGGCGCTCCGCTTGATGTCACTGCAGTCCAGCGCCTCGTAGCCGAAGGCGGGAACACCCGGATCGAACTTGAGGGCAATGTTTCCTCGTCGGTTCCATTCCTTGGCGGCAAGATCGCCGATGCTGCAGAGCCGATGGTTGGCAAGGCCCTGAACATCCAGTCGCAGCAGGCGCAGGCCTGGCTCGAAAGCCACTAGCGTGCAGCTCCCTGCCATCCTGGGCTGGGTCCTGATCGTTGCCGGCGTCTGGTCCCTGGTTGTGTGGCCGCAGTTCCTCAAGCGCGTCATGAAGGACCCCCGGGCCCGCGACGCCGCTGGCAAGGCCACCAGGTTCCTCACGGTGCACGTCGTCCTGGTCTCCATTTCCATGGTGCTGGGACTCGCGACGGCGGCGATCGGAATTGCAGGCCTCGTTTCCTAGGTTTGTCTCCCAACTGAGTCGCAGCAGTGCGCGTTTTGAGAGCTCATAACGCGCACTGCTGCGACTCACTTGGGTAGAATGGGCTTTGGTGTGCCGGGAAGTCTGGTCGGCGGTGTCTTTGCGATGTCCGTCTTTCGACCACTCGACCCACAGGAGCTTCCGTGGCCAAACAACCCATGACCACCACTGTTTTCAGCCGCTCCAGCTACCCCGAGTATCGCCGCATCCTCTCGATCCTCCGCACAGAGACCGTGGGCGGCGCCCTCCTTCTGGCCGCCACGGTCATCGCACTGATCTGGGCCAACTCCCCCGCCGCCGATGCTTACTTCGCCCTGCGCGACGTCAAGATCGGCTACGAGCCCTGGCATCTGCAGTTGAGCCTTGGCCATTGGGCCTCCGACGGCCTGCTGGCTGTGTTCTTCTTCCTCGCAGGCCTTGAACTCAAGCGCGAATTCGTCGCCGGAGAACTTCGTAAACCTGCGCGCGCCGTCGTCCCCGTAGCTGCAGCCGTTGGTGGAGTTGTTATCCCCGCCCTGATCTACGTCCTTTTCAACCTCGGCTCCGCCTCGGAGACACTCAAAGGCTGGGCCATCCCCACGGCAACGGACATCGCCTTTGCCTTGGCAGTACTCGCCGTGATCAACACGCACCTTCCGGCGGCACTCCGGACTTTCCTGCTGACTCTCGCCGTGGTGGATGACCTCATCGCCATCGGCATCATTGCTTTCTTCTACTCCTCCGGAATCCAGCCCCTTATGCTCCTGGCCGCCTTGGTTCCGCTGGCGCTCTTCACCTTCCTGGTCCAGAAGCGAATCCGTAACTGGTATCTTCTGCTCCCGTTGGCCCTTGCCACCTGGGGTTTCGTCCATGCCTCGGGAATCCACGCCACCGTTGCGGGGGTCCTCCTGGGCTTCGCCGTCCCAGTGTTCGCCAGCGGCAAGAAGGGCGAACCGGCCGAGGGCCTGGCCGAGCACTTCGAACACCGCTTGCGTCCCTTCTCCGCCGGGTTCGCGGTGCCCGTCTTCGCTTTCTTCTCAGCGGGAGTGGCACTGGGCGGCGTGGAGGGTATGGGGGCCGCGCTCAGCGATCCGGTTGCCGTGGGAATTGTCGCGGCTTTGGTGCTGGGCAAGGCCGTGGGCGTCTTTGGCACCACGTTCCTGGTCACCAAAACCACCCGTGCAAGCCTGGATTCCAGCATTGCGTGGATCGATCTCTTTGGACTGGCGCTGCTGGCCGGGATCGGATTCACCGTCTCGCTGTTGATCGGCGAGCTAAGCTTCGGCACCGGATCTGCGCACAACGACCACGCCAAGGTGGCTATCCTCGCAGGTTCCCTGATCGCGGCGCTGCTGGCCGCCGTCGTGCTCCGGGCCCGGAACCGGCGGTACCGCCTGGTTCAGGCAGAAGAGCAAAGGGACGACGACGGCGACGGCGTACCTGACGTCTTTGACCGCGCCTAGCGCGGGGCTGCTCTGAGAAGGCTAAGCCGTTGCCTGGTTCAGCGCGTCCTCGGCGGCGACCCACGAAATCATGGCGCATTTGACCCGGGCGGCGTAGCGCGCCACGCCTTCGAATGCCGCGGCGTCCCCCAGAATCTCCGGATCTGCTTGCACCTTTCCACGCGAGCGGAGCACCTCACGGAAGTTGTCGATCACCGCGTGAAGTTCTTCAACCGACATTCCCTCGCCCAGGTCAGTCAGCACGGAGGCCGAGGCCATGGAGATGGAACAGCCTGCGCCATCCCAGCTGATCTGCTTGACCGTTCCATCGGCAACTGCCAGGCGAAGGGTGACCTCGTCCCCGCAGACCGGGTTGAGCTGGTGCGATTGTCCGGTTGACGTGCCCGTGGGTGCTTCCGTGTCCGCGAGCCCGCTGCCGTGGCGCTGCTTGGAGTGGTCCAGGATGATCTGCTGGTACAGCTGGTCAAGACTCATGGTGCTGGTTACCGTTCGTGGAAGTTTGTGGGAGCCGCTGCGGTGTAGCAGCAGCAGGGGTCAGGCCTGGAAATAGGCCCGAACGCCAGACACGGCGTCAAGGAATGCATCGACGTCGTCCGTGGTGTTGTAAAGGTACGTACTTGCGCGCGTAGTAGCGGTCAGCCCCAAACGGCGGTGCAGCGGCTGGGCGCAATGGTGGCCAACACGAACGGCGATGCCGCGATCGTCAAGGAACTGCCCGACGTCGTGGGCGTGGACACCGGCGACGTCGAAGGCGGCCAGTCCGATCCGTTCCGCGCCGGAGGCAGGACCCACGACGCGGATACCGTCGATGCCCTCAAGGCCCTTGACCAGGCGCTGGCCAAGCGTGGTTTCCCAGGCATGGATGCGGTCGATCCCCGTTTCGGACAGATAGTTGATGGCGGTGGCCAAAGCAACCGCCTGGGAGATGCGCTGGGTTCCGGCTTCGAAGCGTTGCGGAGCCGGCAAGTATTCGGCCCGTTCCATAGTGACCGTAGTGATCATGGAGCCGCCTGTGAGGAACGGCGGCAGGACGTCCAGGAGTTCCTGCTTGCCGTACAGGACGCCGACGCCAGTGGGGGCCAGCATCTTGTGGCCCGAGAACACCGCGAAGTCCACGTCCAGGTCCTTGACGTCAATGGGCATGTGAGGCACCGACTGGCAGGCATCAAGGACCACCAAGGCACCCACGCGCCGGGCCAGGGCCACAAGTTCGGGTACCGGATTGATGGTGCCCAGGACGTTGGAGGCATGGGTGAAAGCCAGCAGGCGGGTCCGCTCCCCCACAATGTCTGCCGCGGCATCGAGCCGGAGCGAGCCGTCGTCCGTAATGGGAATGTACTTGAGCGTGGCGCCGGTCCGGAAAGCGAGCTCCTGCCATGGGATCAGGTTGGCGTGGTGCTCCATCTCCGTGACCACGATTTCGTCGCCCGGACCAATGGCCAGCTCCTTCAACGCTGAGCTGCCACGGCCCTGCGCAGCCCACAAAGCGGCGTTGGACAGTGCATAGCTGATGAGGTTGAGACCCTCTGTGGCGTTGGAGGTCCACACGGTTTCCTCGTACTGCGCGCCAATGAAGTCCGCGACAGTCTGGCGTGCGTCCTCAAAGACCTCAGTCGCGCTCACCGCGAGTTGGTGGGCGCCACGGTGCACGGCGGCGTTGCGTTGTTCGTAGAACTCCTGCTCGGCCTCGATCACGCTCAAGGGGTTCTGCGAGGTCGCGCCGGAATCTAGATAGATCAGCGGCTTGCCGTTGACCAGTTGGTCCAGGACGGGGAAGTCGTTCCGGATCCGCAACACCTCCGCGTTGTCCATGGCGGGCACGGACTGCTGCAGTGAGGCGGGAGTTGATACGACTGTCAAGGGGCGCTCCTTGGAAATCCTTCAGGGACACTCAATTATCCCACGGTGCGACGTCCCTGGAGATGTGCCGTACAGCACGTCAGTGGCCTGCAGTACCGGGCAGCCATCCCAGCGGCGGAGCAACGTCGCTATCGAAGGCGCTGTGCAACCGCTCCATGAGGGTCGACGCGCGGCGGCTCGCCGCGCTCCGGGTCCGTTCTTCGTAGCCGCTGGCCGCACGGGCGTAACAGAGGGCAGCCTGCGCGAATTGCCGCTCTCCGGAGAGGCTCTTGCCAGCGGACTCAAGCGACTTGGGGTCGTTACCCAGCAAAGCGGATGCGAAGGTTCCCATCGCCGCCGCGCCAGCCCCCTGCATCGAGGCGGCAAGCTCGCCAAGGCGGCGCTGCACCACGAGGTCGTCGACGGCGGAAGTGCTTGCGTTGAGCGTCATGAGTGCCAATGCCTCAGCCTCCATCAAAGGACTTTGCCTGTCATGGAACACCTCAGCCACCGAAAACAAGTGGCCAGGCTTGCCCGAAACCCTGTCCTGCGCCGCCGCCACGAACAGGGCGCTTAGCTGGGGCAAAAGGCCCTCGTCCGTGAGGCCTGCGTGGGCTGCTTGACTCTGCTCCACTCTGGCCATGGCCTGCTCCAAATCACCACACTGCGCCTCTGAGTACGCCAGCAGCGCCGATGCCAGCCGCAGAACCGGCGCCAGGCCGGCGTCGTGCAGTTCAGCTACTACAGGTTCCAGCGTTCGCAACGCAGCCCGCGGGAGCCCCTGGCTGAGCTGCGCATACCCCCGCGCTACATCCAGGCACCAAGCCAGGTGCGCCGGCACTGCGTAGGCCCAGGGGCAATCCAGGAGCGAGTCCACCTGGCTCCACGACAGATTGTGCCGCAGGCAGACCACGTGGCGGAGCAGGACGCCCGGCCGGAACATCTCCAGTGCAGGATCTGAGTTGATGGCGGCCATGGCAGCGCCAGACTTCCCCAGCGCTTTGGGCGCATCTCCGGAAAGAAGGAGTTGTTCGGCTTGGTGGACATTCCACATGACCCGCGCCGCTGGATCCGACGGTTCCTCCGGCTCGTCAGCTCCGCCGTCGGGCCTTACCGGCATGGCGGTCGCCGCACCCAGAAGGCTCAGGGCCATCAAGCGGCGTGCAGCGTCGGCCTGCACCTCGGGCTGTGATCCTGGGCCAACCAGCTCCCGCAGCTCCGGTGTGGCCTCTTTGAGCTTGCCCCCGGCAATGAGCGCCCTGGCACGGAGCATCCTGGCTTGATCCCGGTGGCCGGGACCCTTGACGCCCACCGAAGCCCTGATGGCCAGCTCAGCGGTCGACGGCCTGTCGGCGGCCGGAGCGGCGGCAAGGATGAGTTCGTCCGAGAGGCTGAGCCCGCAATCGAGGGTCCACGTCATCCACCGCAGCATAGCGGGGGCCGAATCCGGGGTGAGTCCGGGCTCCTCCACGCCGAGCCGCAGCGCCGTGCTCCGCACGTGGGGAACGGATAGCCGGATGCCCTCGCCCCAGAGCCACGAACTCGTCCGGACAAGCGGCGGACGGCCCGGAAGCACCCTGATGTGGTGAGAGGCGAGAAGGTGTTCCACGGCCTTTTGGCCGAAACTGTGTTCCACAACGTCCAGTGCCAGAGGCTCGGCGAGCGCGATGACCTCCAACGCCTTAAGTTCCTCGGCAGCGTGGTGTGAGACGTCGGCCCGGACGTGGTCAACCACCCCAGGCCATTGGCAGTGCGCCCGAACATCGATGGTCCAGTAACCGTCGCGCTCTACCAGGAGGTGGGCGTTGCGTGCATCCTGGATTGCAAGGCAAAGGAGTCCCACGTTGAACCCGCACATCGCCGCCAGAAGGCTGCTGGCACGCCGTTGGACCTTTCCGCCCAGTACGTCCTCGCACAAAGCCTGAGCCTCACTGAACGTGAAGGGAGCCAGGAAGTACTGCTCTAGGAAGCCGTCTTCCCACAACTGGTACAGGTCTGGCGGAAGGGGGCGGCGACTGTCGGCCGTAGCTACCAGGGTGGCGCCGAATCCCGGCATCAGCTGGAGCAAGACCGCCAGGGACGCAGGGTCGACGTAGTGGATGTCATCCACGAGGAGGACCAGTGGGGGCCGCTTTGGTTCAGGGTGCCGCTTGCTTCGACGCCGTGCCAGTGGTGGTGTGTACAGGTATTCCGCGGGACCGAGGCTCCGTGTCAGCGCCCGGAGGACGTGAAGTCCCGGGAGCGCAGTTTGTTCGCCGGCAGGCTCCACTGCCGCGCTCAACGCACCATAGACGGTTGTTTGGAGTTCCGGTTTTCCGACGAATGTCCGGACGTCCAGAGAGTCCGGGAGCCCTGCTTTGACGGAGAGCAACAGGTGGCTCTTTCCCGATCCCCTGTCTCCGATCACGACTATGCCGTTGGTGGAAGGAGAGGGTACTGCCGAAAGGATCAGATCCAGGATCTGCTTCCGGTCCGGGAATGTTGATGGTCTCAGCCCGACTGTGACAGTCTCTTCGTCCAGCCAGGGGTCCGGCAACATGCGCACTCCAATAGCAGCAGTCCCTTGGTCCGGGAGGGTTTCGGCTTCCGCGATTTTGCGGGATCCCTGGCCTAGAAGCCGGCGACGGCTGGGGGGAGAGTCTCGGTCTCAGAAGACTCTGTCGCCGCCGGCTTCGTACAGGGCCGGACCGCCTCTCGGCGGCCGGAGCACCGGCTCAAAGAGACCACCGATGCGGTATTTCGATTTGGAATTCCGGGGATGCTTGGGGCTTACCGTCCTTCCAAGATCAGTTAACCGCGTGGCAGAAATCAGAACACCAGTAATCGGTACTCGATTAGTAGGGCGGTTTTTGGGCCCCGATACTCTGTTGTACTCAGTCCCCTGATGGGGCACTACTTGGTCCCGGACGGGATGGGACGCGGGTTACTCCATTGATTGGTGGTAATCGGTGCGCTACCGCACACAAGTGGTGCTTGGGGGCCTCGAGGGCTACTCAAACGGCTCTGCCGTCAATTGCGGACAGCAGCTCCGAGATCTTCGCGCCGGCGGATGCCCAGCTTCGCATAACTGCGATACAAGTGGCCCTCCACAGTTCGGACGGAGACCATAAGTTTCTCGGCGATCTGCCGGTCAGTGAGTCCGGAAACGGCCAGCGCCACAATATCCTGCTCCCGCCGGGTCAAGGGCACGGAACGGTCCACTTCGGTATGGGGATCGTGAAGCTGCGCGTCGCCCAGACTGGCCTCGCTGACGTCCCGCAACACGGCCGCCTGCCGTGCCTCCGGCCGTTTACCCTCGGCATCGAAGGCGATGGCGGCTTTGTCGAAGGCGGCCGCCGCCGGCCCGGGCATGCCCCCGGCCGCCAACAGGTTGCCGGCGTTAACGAACGCATCGCCGGCGCCGCCCATCTGGGCAGTCGCCAGCATGTGCCAGCCGCTGGCCCACGCCCCAGCCATCGAAGACGCAGTTTCCTGGATGGCTTCCATTGCCTGCAGGTCTCCCAGCTCTGCCCTGAGGACCAGGTTCTGGAGCAGGACGCCCGGCAGTTGATGCAGATGGGTGGTATCAGGCAGGCTCCGCAGCTTCTCCAGGCCTGTCCCCCTGTTCAAATGCTCCTTGGCGGCCAGGGTAAAGAGTTCAGCCAGCGCTTCTACATAGGCGCCGCCAGCGGCAGGGACGCCCAGGTCCGCGGACAATCGCTGGGCGAGCTCGTTGTTTCCGGATCTCGCAGCCGCATAAAACGCCAGCGCGTTACCCAGGCGGCGCAGCCTCTGCGGGTCCTTCACACGGAGGGCCTCCACCGCGGGAATCAGCAGCGCACCGGCCTGTTCCAAACGTCCCTGCCTGAGCAAGGACAGTCCTTTGAGGGCCTGCACGTCTCCGCCGAACGTAATGAGCCCCATGGCAGAACTCGCGGCATATCGGTTCAGTGCGGTCTCGGCAGCCGCCCAATCCCCCGATTCCAGCGCGGCCAAGGCATAGCGGACCAGGATGAAATCGGTGAAGTACAGGAGGTCGTCGTTGTGTTCATCCAGCAACACCAGGGCTTCGCGGCCCATCTCCAAGGCCTGCACGGCCTGCCCTTCGACCATCAGGAGTTCGCACTGTATGGCCAATAGGAAGAGCTGGTTCATGACGAAATCAGGCTCGTCCGGGCCAAGACCGGCCTGGAACGCGCCCAGTCCCCCGCGAAGTTCCCCGTAGCGGCCGTCATGGGCCAACGCCGCCAATTCCAAGGCTGCTGCATGGCGTCTGATTTGCTGGACCGCAGGATCCTCGGCCGCGCGGCCAGCCACCAGGGCGTCGGCGGCAGAATGCGCATCAGCCAGGATCTCACCTGAGCTGTCCCCCATCGCTGACCGGGCAGCGCCCCACAACAGTCCTGCACCCAGGGGCCCCGACGGGTCCGCGTCCAGGAACCCGGCATCTTCCTCGAGCAACTGCACGGCACTGCGGTAGTCGCCGTCGTTGTATTTGACCATTGCCATGACGGCACGGGCACGTGGACGCAGCGCTTCCGAACGGACCTTGGCGGCCGCCGCCAAGGCAAGCGGATTCTGGAGCAGTTTTGCGGCGAGGAACGCCGCCCGCAGCAGCTGTTCGTCGTCGACGTCGGCACCACAGTCCAGCGCCCAGCTCACCATTCGGAGCAGGCCCTCCGCTGTGGATGGCTCCGCGGGCAGATGCTGCACCATACGCTGGCGGATCTGGAGGCTGCGGGCGGGCGAAACAATATGGCGAAGGGCCTCGCCGTACATCGGGTGCCACATTTTCAGGGGGCTGCCAGCGCCGTTGCTGGAGATCACGAGCCTGTTGTCCATCAGGGACCGGAGCGTATCCCTGCCAACAAGCGCGTCCAGCACAGCGGCCGGGACGGGTTCGGACAAGGCAATCACGTACATGGCCTCCCGTTCGGCCTCGCTGGTTCGCAGTACCCTGTTCCGTACCACTTCGGAGAGGCCCTCGCCAGTGCCTGAGAGGGCCCTCGTCAGGAACCACACGCCATTTCGACGCACGAGGTTCCCGTCAGCCTTCGAATCCTCCAGGAGGCAACGGAGCAACAGGGGGTTGCCTTCAGAAACAGAATGCAAAACTTCTGCCGTGCTGGCCATGACCGCCCCGCCCAAGGTTTTCGCGGCCAACTCAGTAACTGTTTCTTTTTCGAGGGGATGGAGTTCCAGCCGCTCCGCCAGGCCGTCGTACCACAGCTGAAGGAGGGCAGGGGGTAGCCCGGGCCTTGGCCTGCTGGTGGCCACCAGCCGCGCCCAGCCGGCCGTCACCAACTCGGCCAGAATCTGGGTGCTGGCCTCATCCAGGTCATGGGCGTCGTCCACTACCAGCAGGAGCCGGGCGCCTTCGCTTCCACGCCGTTTTTCGAACTGGGACCAAAATTCGCGGAGGATAGCCACGGGCGAAGTGGCCTGTTCCACGGGCAGGTCCAGGAGATACGGTGCCAGGACACCGAAAGGAACAGTGGACAGCGCGGGACTTCCATGGATCCGCATCACCACCATTTCGTTGGCTAAACGGGCAGCGATCTCCGCTGCCATGGCCGTTTTACCAATGCCGGGATCGGCAAGGAGCAGTACGGCGCCAGCGCCCTCCTGCCTCAATATTTCAGTCGCAAGGTCCAACTCGGCTTCCCTGCCAACAAGGTACTCAGCCTGCATGGGCACGCACCCGGTGGACGGAAACTACACTCCTCGACTCACAGGAGGCCATTGAGCTCGCCTCGCGATGAGACGCCGAGCTTGGTAAATACTTGATATAGGTGTCCCTCAACGGTCCGCACAGACACCCCAATATCCATAGCGATTTCACGATTGCTGACACCCTTTCCAGCCAGTTTGGCAATTTGCCGTTCGCGCTCGGTCAACACCGGCGCGTCGCTCCGTGGTTGGATCGGCAACGCCGAGACCGATTGTTCCAGACGCTCAAGCCTAAGCTGCGCGGTCCTGGCCGCGGTGGTTTCACCGGCATCCCGCGCAAAGTCCAAGGCCATGGCCACACACCTGGCTTCGACAACCAACAAATCCAGTGCAGCCGCGGCATCGGCGGCAGCCAAAAGAGAGCGGGAACTCCTGCTCAATGATCCCCGCGCAAGATCACGGGAAATCCCAGCCAATGGGCCTTGGCGGTTTCCGGCAACTTCTTCCAGCAATTTGTACTCTGCATCCGTGCCCTCCACGGTGGCGCCGAAGAGGCAGATGCCGGCGGTTGTGAAGCGTCGTTTGGCAATGTCCTGATGGACCCTGGCGAGAAGCCGCTGTTTGACTTCCGGGTCCCCCATCCAGCGGCCTGCCATTTCGGCGCAAAACTCGGCAACGGACTCGGAGAAATAGTTTCCAGCACCCCGGCATGTCCGGTACAGGTCAAGGTACCGTCCGGCTTCCAGCGAGTTCCCCAGCTGGGCATAGGCAAAGGCGGTAGCAGCGTAAGCAACCTTGACCATGTTCATGGCCGGGCGGAGCTCAAGCTGGGCGACGGCGGAACGCAACGGCTCGATCGCGCAAGAGGGCTTTCCAGCGTAAGCATAGGACAGGCCCACGCCCAGTTCGGTGATAGCACCCCGGTACTGGAGGCGGGAAGGTGTGGAGGGTGCGCGCCGCATGAGCTCGATGCATTTGCGCCATTGTCCGGACAGCAGCAGCACCTGGAAAGCATGCCGCGCGAAAGACTCCTCCAACTGCGCTGGCCTGTCATTGTTCCCCAGCTGCCGGGACACGGTGCGTGCCAGTTGCTGCGCTTCCAGTTCCCGGCCCATCATGCAGCGGGCTTCAATGAGGCAAAAGGCGGACTTGAGCCAGTGTTCACGGTCCTCGGCCGGGTCCTTGGCCAGTTCATCTTCCAAGTCATCGATCACGTCGGCGTACTCGCCCATGTACGTCTGGTATTCATAGTTGCAAAGGAGGAGCCGGTTCCGGGCCCTCATTATGGTCTCCGGCGGGTATTTCTCCGGGTTCGAAACCATGGCTTCCAGGGTTTCACTCCCGGCGGCGATCACTCCGGGCACCATTGCCGAGCGGCCGTCAATCCACGTCATCGCCTGGCACTTCGCCGCTGTTACTTCAGCAAACTCCACAGGGTCCAAGGCGGCTATGTGCGCCTCGGACACTTCATCCAAAGCCTGGGCCGCGTGCAGGGGCAGGTCCAACATGAGGTAGGCCGCTGACTTCAGGCGCTGCCCCGGCACCCATTCGGCGTCCTTCGGGTCCAGTGAGAGTGTGCACTGGATGGCGAAGTTGGGATCGTAATCATCCAGCGCAGCCCGTCCGGCTGCGAGGGCGTGCGCGGGCGATGGTGGGGGCTCATCCTCGCACGCATGCATCCACGCGGCGTAGCTCAGCAGGTCCTGTGGAGCCAACCCACCCAACTCCGGCTCTTTGGGTCCAAGAAGCATTAACCGCAGCTCTCGCCGGCGCCGGGTACTCAGCCAACCCCGGACAACCTCACCCACGTATGCGTCGCGGAGGGAAACCCAGTGCTCCCCGGCCCGGTCTACGCTAAGCAGCCCGGATTCCTCCATCTCTACAAGCACTTCCGTGCCGAAGATGGCGGCAAGGTCCACGAGTGTTGCGCGCTGCGCGCAAGCGAGGATCTCAACGACGGTCCGGTTGGCCTGCGGTTCGCGCGCGAGCCTGGAACGGACAAAGTCCTCCACAACCGTGGCGCCTTCAAGCTTGATACGGTCCCTGAGCGTCCAAACGGAATCGTTGAGGACGAGATTGCCGGAATGGCGTTGCTCGTCCAATAGCGCATGCAGGAGCATCGGATTCCCGCCGACTGCGGAGTGGAGTGAACCCACGAGCGTCGATGAGACGTAGTGCCCCAGTACTGAACCGAGAACTTGCTTCGTCTGTTCTTCACTGAGCGTGTTGAGGTGGACTTCGCCCAGTTGCTCCTCAAGGACCAGCCGGTGAAAATCGGCCGGGAGGTCGCTGGAACGTTGAACGGTTGCAATGACCTTTGCCGTGCCAGTGGCCATCAGGTTCAGCAGTACGCCAGTGCTCATGGGATCCATGCCGCCGGCATTGTCAACGATGAAAACAGTCTCGCGGCCTGCGGCTTCAGCCCGGATCAGGGAAGTAATCGCGTGCAGAATGCCCGTGGGCGAACTGACGGCCTCGGACGGCAACCTCGCCAAGAGGAATCCGAGGCAACCATAGGGAGTTTGGCCGTTGGCAACCGTGTTGCGCAATTGCAGGCTGTGAATCTTGGGGCCAAGCGAGGAAACTACCGCCCGGGCCAAGCCCGATTTGCCGATGCCCCGTTCGCCAGTGAGCACCACACCGTACGAATCAGGCGACTCAAGGTGCTTGGTAGCACGGGAAAGATCCTGGCTCCTGGCCAGCAAGGACCATGTCTGCCGATCGGATGGACCGCCCACAAGGTCCGGAGCCGCAGCCTTTGCTGCGCCTCCACCGCCTCTGTTTAGCAACTCCGCCGACATTCGCATCCTTCGCTACACATCCGCGACAGTCCCCCACCGCTTACCTGCGTACCATGCACACTACCGCCGGGCGCCGACAGTTTGTAGGGCTAAGGGCGCCTCGAATCCTCAGGCTTTCCTCAGGCTTTCCTCAAGATTTGCTCAAGCTCTTGCGGCATGATGCTTTTGCTGGGCCGCCAACAGCCCCTCATTCATGAGCAGTTCGACGGCGTCGGCCGCCTCGTCCAGCAGAAACGGCAGTTCCTTCTTCTCCGCCGTCGCAAAATCCCGGAGGACAAAGTCCGCGGTATCCATACGGCCAGGAGGCCGGCCCACCCCTACGCGGACGCGCAGATAGTCCTTTGTTGCCAGCGCCTTGGAGATATCGCGGAGGCCGTTATGGCCCCCCTCGCCGCCACCTATCTTGAGTTTGACCGTGTTGAACGGGATATCAATCTCATCGTGGACGGCAATCACGTGATCCGGCGCAATGTCGAAGAATTTACTCAAGCCCGCCACTGGACCACCGGAGACGTTCATGTAAGTCATCGGCTTGGCCAGCACTACGCGTGGGCCGCCAATTCCCAGCCGGCCCTCCACCACCTGCGCCCTCGCTTTATGGGTCTTGAACTTGCCGCCCATGCGCGAGGCCAACTCGTCCAGCACCATCTGGCCCACGTTGTGCCGGTTGTTGCTGTACTCACTGCCGGGGTTGCCGAGGCCAACTATCAGCCAAGTGTCAGTCATGGTCTCATCCTAGGGAATCGGGTCAGGGAATCAGGTCAGGCGAACAGGGTCAGGGAATCTCTGTGGCCCGGGGGTCGACATCGCGGATGCGTGGGACAGAAGAAGAAAGTGGCCGGGACCCAAGGGGTACCCGGCCACTCAAAAGGCGTTTGCCTCACATAGTCAAAAGACTACTCAGCAGCTGCTGCGCTGGTTTCTTCTTCGGCTTCAGCAGCGGTCTCGGAGATGCGGACCACCAGGGTGTCACCTTCGGTGAGCAGGGTGGAACCCTTCGGCAGGACCAGGTCCGATGCGTGGATGTTCTCGCCAGCCTTGCGGCCTTCGATGTCAACCTCGACGGCGGTGGGCACGTGGGTTGCCTCGGCCTCAAGGGAAACCGTGGTGGCTTCGAGGCTGGCTACAGCACCCGGAACAACTTCACCGGAAACGTGGATGGCGATGTCGACGGTAACCTTCTCGCCAGCCTGGACGGTCTGGAGGTCAACGTGCTCGATGATCTGCTTAACCGGGTCGCGCTGGATGTCCTTGACGAGCGTCAGGTGCTGCTCGCCGTCGACGTCGATTGCCAGCAGGGCGTTGGAAACGCGGACAGCCAGCGTGGTGGCGCGGCCGGGCAGGTTGATGTGGATCGGCTCTGCGCCGTGGCCGTAGATGACAGCCGGGATCTGGCCGGCCATGCGTGCACGGCGGGCAAAACCCTTGCCGAATTCGGTGCGCAGTTCTGCGGTGAGCTTCTGCTCAGACATGTGTACTCCTTGATTACTGTGGCGTCCGGGAAACTCCGGACAAGTCGATCAGCAAGGGCGGAGGTCTGTGGACCTTCTACGCCCGGCGATCGTTGCTGCCCAGCAGCAAGCCCGCCTGTGTCGAAGGAGATGCAGACCCAGTCGATAACGGAGACCCGCAATTCCGGTTCAAAACGCGCACCGGATGTGCTCTCCCTCGCCAAGGTATCCCCAAGAGTTTACCAGTGGATACCGCCATAACTGAAAACGGGCCACCCGCACGCCCGGAGGCTGCGGATGGCCCGTCTTGTCAGTAGTCCGGCGTCAGGCCTTGCCGTCGAAGAGGCTGGTGACCGAACCGTCGTCGAACACTTCACGAATGGCGCGCGCGATCAAAGGTGCGATCGACAACACCGTGAGCTGCGGGAAGCGCTTCTCGGCCGGGATGGGCAGGGTGTTGGTGACAACCACTTCGCGTGCGCCGGATTCGGCCAGGCGCTGCGCTGCCGGATCCGAGAAAACGGCGTGGGTGCAGGCGATGATGACGTCCTTGGCACCGGCGTTCTTCAGGACCTGGACGGCGCCGGAGATGGTTCCACCGGTATCGATCATGTCGTCGATGAGCACGCAGGTGCGGCCTTCAACCTGGCCAACAACGGTCTTGGACACCGCCTGGTTGGGAACGGTAAGGTCGCGGCTCTTGTGAACAAATGCCAGCGGGGCACCGCCCAGGCGTTCCGCCCACTGCTCGGCGACGCGGACGCGGCCGGTGTCCGGCGAAACAACAGTGATGTTGTCCGCCTCCACCTTGGTGCGGATGTAGTCCGCAAGCAGCGGGATGGCCATCAGGTGGTCAACCGGGCCGTCAAAGAAGCCCTGGATCTGGGAAGTGTGCAGGTCCACGGACATGATGCGGTCCGCGCCGGCGGTCTTGTACAGGTCCGCTACCAGTCGGGCGGAGATGGGCTCGCGGCCGCGGCCCTTCTTGTCCTGGCGGGAGTAGGGGTAGAACGGCGAAACAACCGTGATCCTCTTGGCAGAGGCGCGCTTGAGGGAGTCGATCATGATCAACTGCTCCATGAGCCAGTTGTTCAGCGGTGCCGGGTGTGCCTGGATGACGAAGGCATCGGTGCCGCGGACACTCTCAGCGGAACGGACGTAGATCTCCCCGTTTGCGAAGTCATAGGCGTCGATGGGCAGGAGCTCGGTCTCCAGCTCCTTCGCGATTTCCTGCGCCAACTCCGGATGTGCCCTTCCGGCGGCGAGAATCAATTTCTTCTCGCCGTGTGCGGTAATTTCGCTCATGCCTATTTGCCCTCTTCTGTGGTTGCTGGAGATTGTGAGGATGTGGAGGCGGGGGTCAGCAGGGATTCCTGCGCGGCTTGGGCCAGCTTCGCTGAGGCGGTGCCGGGGCGGTTGGCCAGCACCCAGCCTTCGGAGTTTCGCTGGGCGGCCAAGCTAACGGCCAGGGCTCCTGGGGGGACATCATTGCGGATGACGGCACCGGCGCCGCTGTAAGCGCCATCACCGACTGTCACGGGAGCTACAAAAACGGTGTTTGAACCAGTCCGCACACCCGAGCCGATCACCGTGCGGTGCTTCTTCTCGCCGTCGTAATTGGCCGTGATGTTGCCACAGCCGATGTTGGTGTCCTCGCCAATTTCAGCGTCACCCGCGTACCCGAGGTGGGACAACTTGGAACCGCGGCCGATGGTCACGTTCTTGGTTTCGTAGAAGGCACCGATCTTGCCGGTTTCCCCCAGCACCGTTCCCGGGCGGAGGTACGTGAACGGTCCAACGCTTGCACCGGCTCCGATGGTGGAACCCGAGCCATGAGTGCGGGTCACCTTGGCGCCTTCGCCCACGTTGACGTCGGTCAGTGTTGTGTCAGGACCCACGACGGCGTCCCTCGCCACAGTGGTGGAACCGTGCAGTTGCGTGTTGGGCAGCAAGCGTACGTCTTCATCGAGCCTCACGGTGGAGTCGACCCATGTGGTGGACGGATCCACTACAGTGACGCCCGCGCGCATCCAGGACTCGACGATGCGGCGATTAAGCTCGGCGCCGAGCGCGGAAAGCTGGATGCGGTCGTTGGCGCCCTCAACCTGCCAGCGGTCTTGGGTCACGACGGCGGCAACCCGGCCACCGGCGTCGCGCGCCAAGCCCAGGACGTCAGTGAGGTACATCTCGCCCTGTGCGTTGTCAGTGGTGACCTTGGCCAGCGCGGTGCGGAGCACGGCGGCGTCGAAGGCGTAGATGCCGGAGTTGACCTCGAGGATGGTGTGCTCAGCTTCGCTTGCGTCCTTGTGCTCGCGAATGCCGGTAACGGTGCCGTCCTCGGCACGCAGGATGCGGCCGTAGCCCGCGGCGTCGTCCAATACCGCGGTTAGCACCGTCACTGCGTTGCGCTGGGCTTCATGCGTGGCCACGAGCTCGCCCAGCAATTCGCCGGTCAGCAAGGGCACGTCCCCGTAGGTGACCACAACAGTTCCGGTGAGTTCCGCTTCGGCGTCAAGTGCCTTGAGGGCAACCTCTACCGCGCGTCCTGTGCCCGGGATCTCGTCCTGGTCGACAATCAGGGCTTCGGGGTCCAGCGCGGACACGTGTTCTGCCACGCGGTCGCGTTCGTGCCGGACAACAAGGGCAAGCTTCAGGGGTTTGATGGAGCGGGCGGCGAGGAGGGCGTGGCCCACCATGGAGAGGCCGCCGATTTCATGGAGAATCTTGGGAGTCCGCGACTTCATTCGCGTTCCGGCACCTGCAGCCAAGACGATGACTGCTGCGGGACCGGTGGTTTCGGGGCTCACGTACTGGCTCTCCTTGCTCGGTTTTATCCCGGGTGACCCGGCTTCGGAATGCTGCCATCCCAACTATGGACCCAGGCACCGTTCGAGCTGTTCCAGGTACAGAGTGGAGCGCATTTTCCGACCGTTCCGCCCATAGGATTCGAACCTATACTCCACGGCTCCAAAGGCCGGGGTGCTGCCATTACACCAGAGCGGACCGTGCATGCTGGCACCCCCAGGCGGCAGGGCCTGACGGTTTCCCGGATCACCGGGATGCACACACAAGAATCTAGTTTGCCATGACCTTTGCATGGTTCGCGACTTGACCCGCTGCGACGGGTCTCCGGATGCCCTGTTACGGCCCTTTCCGACCAGCCGCGGGGCGGCTTAGGGCATGATGGACACGTGAGCAAGCGCACTGAACTTCCCCGGCCCGCAGCCGCCTTCGAGCCTCTGGCAGACCGCCCCGTGCGGCTGAGGATGACGGGACACCAGCGCCGCTCCCAGCTCATCGGCATTGGCCGGGCACTCTTCGCGGCCAAAGGCCTGGACGGCACCACGATCGAGGAAATCGCCGCCTCGGCGGGCGTTTCCAAACCAGTTATCTACGAGCATTTCGGATCCAAGGAAGGCCTCTACCGGCAGGTTGTCGAGACCGAATTCCGGATCCTCCTGGACTCAATCACCGAGGCATTGAGCACCGATGCCAAACCCCGCGTCCTGGTCGAACGTGCGGCATTGGCACTCCTTGGCTACATCGAAGACCGCACTGACGGGTTCCGAATCCTCATGCGCGATGCCCCGCCCTCCCAACCCGAGGGCGCCTTCTCCACGCTGCTATCCCATGTCACTGCCCGCGTGGAACACCTGCTCTCCGATGAATTCGCCCGCCGCGGATTCAGTGCCGCAGACGGTGCCATGTACGCGCAGATGCTCGTTGGAATGGTGGCCATGACAGGCCAATGGTGGCTGGACAGCCGTGAGCCGGACAAGCGCGTAGTAGCCGCGCACCTGGTGAACCTGGCCTGGAACGGACTCACAGGCCTGCAGAAAGAACCAGAGCTGCGATCCGACGCCTGACGCTCTCTCACATCCCGGCCCCTTCTGCCCGACGCTCTCTCACCTCCGAACGCCCTTTGCCCGACGCTCTCTCACATCCGAACGCCTCCTGCCTGACGCTCTCTCACATCCCGGCCCGTCTCAGCCAACCCTCACTCACATCCGAACGCCCTCTGCCCGACGCTCTCTCACATCCCGGCCCGTCTCAGCCAACCCTCACTCACATGACACCCTTAAACATCGCGCGCTTTGCCTCTTCCCCATTCCGGAAATGGCCGTCTTTACGACGAACGTGCAAAAGGAAGCTGAGGAACGTTAGGCCGAGGATCATTGCTGTGAGGGACACGTAGTCCACGGCATCCCACGTACCTCGAAGGACGAGCCTAGTGCCTACGATCACCATCTGCAGGGCAGTCCAGGTCGACCACAGGACAAACTGAAAGCGAAAGCCCCCGCGGGACATCCTGGGCTGCAACCTCTTAGGGGCCTCGACCTCGGTCATTTGCCGAGGCTACAAGCCACGTCTCTGATTGGGAACAGGCTCAACGCACCGCATAACAGCCCTGGCCACGTCGATGGCCCGCTATTCCGTCGCTGGCCAGCAACAAAAAAGCGGTCTGGCGACGTCATACCCCAGTCGCGCCGGGATGTGGCCTGTCAATGAGAGAGCAACGCCTAAAAGCCGGTTTGATGTGAGAGAGCAACCCTTAGAAGCCCGTTGGAAGTGAGAGAGCAACCTGAAACGCGGAGGATGCGCGCCCTTCTTTCGCCGCCGAGCCCGGCGACAGAGCAGTCACCGAGCCGCGACGCAACAACTATTCGCCGAGGATTTCCGCGGCCTCGAGCCATTCAAGCTCCAGGCCCTCTTTCTCGTCCAGCAGTTCCTGCAGCTTGGCGTTGAGTTCGCCCAATGCGTCGAAGTCCCCGGACTCGGATTTCGCGGCCATTTGGGTGTGCAGCTTTTCCTCCTGCTGGGCAAGTTTGTCCAGTTGGCGGTCGATCCTGTTAAGGTCCTTGCGGGCTTCACGCTTTTCGGCCTCGCTGGCGCCGGACGGAGCAGCAGCCGAAGAAGAAGATCCGTTGGCAGAAGTCGGTGCGCCGGATCCCCCACCTACAGCGCCGGAAGCCAGTGCCGCTTCGCGCAGTTCAAGGTACTGGTCCACGCCACCCGGCAAGCCGCGGAGTTTGCCGTCGCCCAGCAGGGCCATCTGGTTGTCCGTAACGCGCTCCAGAAGATAGCGGTCGTGGCTGACCACTACGAGGGTTCCGGGCCAGCCGTCAAGGACGTCTTCGACGGCGGCAAGGGTATCGGTATCGAGGTCGTTGGTGGGCTCGTCGAGCATGAGCACATTGGGCTCCCCCACCAGCAGACGAAGGAGTTGGAGCCGGCGGCGCTCACCACCTGAGAGATCGCTGACGGGTGTCCACTGCTTTTCCTTGGTGAACCCGAGCTGCTCCACCAGCTGTCCAGCCGTGAATTCCTTGCCTCCAACGCTGAAAGACCGCTTTTCACGCTCAATGACCTCGATGACGCGCAGGTCCGAGACGTCGTCGAGCTCTTTGACGTCCTGGGTGAGCACAGCGGTGACCACGGTCTTGCCGCGTTTGACTTTCCCGGACGTGGGCTGGATTTCACCGTTCAGCAGCTTCAGGAGCGTGGACTTGCCGGCTCCGTTGACGCCCACGAGGCCAAGTCTTTCGCCCGGCGCCAGGCGCAGGGTGATGTTGTCGAATAGTTTCTGCCCGTCCTCCCCGTCGAGAAAATCAAGGGTCACGTTCTCGAGGTCCAGCACGTCCTTGCCCAGGCGCGCGGTTGCCATCTTGCTGAGGGCTACGGAGTCGCGGGGATCCGGCACGTCGGCGATGAGGTCGTTGGCAGCTTCGATACGGAACTTCGGCTTGGCAGTACGGGCGGGGGCGCCCCGCCTCAGCCAGGCAAGTTCCTTTTTGACGAGCTGCTGGCGTTTACCTTCGACGACGGCGGCCATGCGGTCGCGCTCGGCGCGCGCCAAAACGTAGGCGGCGTATCCGCCGTCGAACATGTCCACCATGGCGTCGTGGACTTCCCAGGTGTAGTTGCAGACTTCATCAAGGAACCAGCGGTCGTGAGTGACCACCAGGAACGCGCCTTGGTTGGCGCGCCAACGCGTCTTGAGGTGCTTGGCCAGCCAGGCGACGCCTTCGACGTCGAGGTGGTTGGTGGGTTCGTCCAGCATGATGACGTCGTGGTCTTCGATGAGGAGCTTGGCCAGTGCAACACGGCGCTTCTGGCCGCCGGAGAGCGCATGGACGTTGGCGTGCCAATCAACATCGCCAACCAGCCCGCCCATGACTTCGCGGATCTTTGCGTTGGCTGCCCATTCGTGGTCCGCGCGGTCGCCGACAATCGCAGCGCCAACTGTCAGGTCGCCGTCGAGCACGTCGCCTTGGTCGAGGTAGCCGACGTTGACGTCCCCACGTTTGGTGACGCGGCCTGAGTCGGGCGTCGAGCGCAAGGCGAGCAACCGCATGAGGGTTGATTTTCCGTCACCATTGCGGCCGACCATGCCGATGCGGTCACCATCCTCCAAACCGAGGGTGACGCCGTCGAGGACAGTGCGGGTCGCGAACGAAACGGTGAGGTTTTCGCCGCCAAGCAGGTGGGCCAATGGGTACTACTTTCTACTGCTGGAATGCGGAGCTACTAAAGGAGGGTATCGGAGATGATCCGGGCACCGGGCACGGGGCCGTGGACGGCAAGTGCAGTGTGGCCTCGGTGGGTCAGCTCTTCAGCGAGGACACTGGCGGACACCGAGTCCCTGGCGAGTAGTGCGATGGTGGGTCCGGAGCCGGACACCATGCCGGCCAGTGCGCCCCGGGCTTCACCCAAGCCGATGGTATCGCGGAGCTGTGGGGCCAGCGCGATGGATGCACGCTGGAGGTCGTTGATCAACACCCTGCTGAGGGTCTCGGGATCGCCATGCCGGAGCGCTTGGAGGATAGTGGGGTCCACGTCCACGGGTTCCGGGACTTCCACGCCTTCGGAGTCGCGGAGTCCGTCGAGGGTACGGAAAACGTCGGGCGTGGACAGTCCGTAGTCTGCGAATACCAGTACCCAGTCCATTTGGGCCTTCGCCAGCGCGGGCGACAGTTTGTCGCCAACACCGAGCCCGACGGCGGTCCCGCCCAGCAGCGAGAACGGCACGTCAGCGCCCAATTCGGCTGCCAGGTGGGCGAGTTCCTCACGGGAAAGGCCGCTGTTCCAGAGCGCATCGCACGCAAGCAACGTGGCTGCGGCGTCGGCGGAACCCCCACCCATGCCTCCGGCGACGGGCACGCGTTTGGTGATTTCCAGATGGACGCCGGTTGGATTCTCGGATAACTCGGCCATGATGGCTGCTGCCTTGTAGGCGAGGTTCCGTTCGTCCAGGGGAATATCGACGCCGTCCAGGTCCAGCGTGCTGTTGGGGCTGATGCTGACGGTAATTCCCTCAGCCTCGGTGCTGGTGGCCGCCACCTCCTCATACAGGGAAACGGCAAGGTAGACGCTTGCCACGGAGTGATAGCCGTCAGGGCGCAACGGACCCACACTCAGCGAAACGTTGATCTTCCCCGGCGCCTTGACCCGGACAGTCCTGGCATGGAAACGATCACCTACGTATGGCAGGCTGCTGGGTTTGCGGGTGTTCGGACTCATGCGTCCGCTGGGTGGCGGGCTTCGGCAATCCGGACGTAAGCAGAGATGTCCAGGACCTCACCCCGGGCTGTGGGATCGACGCCTGCGGCCACGAGGCACCGCTCGGCCTCGGCCGCGCTGCCCGCCCAGCCGGCCAGTGCTGCGCGGAGTGTCTTGCGGCGCTGCGCGAAGGCGGCGTCAATCACGGCAAACACTTGCTCGCGGGTGGCGTGCGTGACGGGAGGGTCATGGCGCGTAAAGGCAACGAGCCCTGAATGGATTTTCGGAGCCGGCCAAAACACGTTCATGCCGATCACGCCGGCCTTGCGCATGTGCCCGTACCACGCAGCCTTCACCGAGGGCACGCCGTAGATCTTGCTTCCCGGGGTCGCTGCAAGGCGGTCTGCGACCTCGTCCTGCACCATGACCAGGCCATGCTGCAGGCTCGGGAAGTGCTGCAGCAAATGCAGCACCACGGGGACAGCCACGTTGTAGGGAAGGTTGGCCACCAGTGCTGTCGGTTGTACTGGCAGCTCCGTGACCTTCATGGCGTCCGAGAGGACCAGGTGGAAATTGTCTTCAGCTTCGGGACGCCATGCACGAACGGTCTCGGGAAGCTTCCTGGCCAGCACGGGATCAATCTCGACGGCGACCACGGTTCTCGCCGCATCCAGCAGCCCGAGCGTCAGCGAGCCAAGGCCCGGGCCCACCTCAAGTACGGTTTCCTCGGCGTCGATATTGGCTGCCGAGACAATCCTGCGGATGGTATTTCCATCGATGACAAAGTTCTGGCCCAACGTCTTGGTTGGGCGTACACCGATTTCCTCGGCTAACCGTCGGATGTCTGTGGCGCCCATCAAAGGCACGACGGCGGCGGGTTCGGAATTCGGTTCAGTCACCTAGGTATCGTATCGTCTGTGCGGGGTCAGGCTGCGTGTGCGCAGCCCCAGTCGCTGAGGCCGTTCTTGGCGTAGAGGCGGTTAGCGATTTCGATCTGCTGTGCTTTGGTCGCAAGGTTGGCGGTGGGGGCGTAGGCGCCGCCCCCGTTGGCCAACCACGTGGGGCTGGAGAACTGCAGGCCGCCGTAGTAACCGTTGCCGGAGTTAATGGACCAGTTTCCGCCCGACTCACACTGGGCGATCCTGTCCCACATGGCCTCGTTCGGGGCGCCGGTGGGACCACTGGAGGTGGCAGCCTTCGCAGCAGTTACGGGCCGGGCTTTGGTTCCGACGGCGATCTTCTCGGTGACAGGCTGGGTAGTGACATTGCTCGATACAAGGGTGCGGGACGCTTCACGACCATCCACCAGGACAAGCTTGAAGGTCTTCACAACCGAACCTGCAACGCCCTTTTGGGTTACTTTCTCATCGCCCTTGTAGAGCTCGGCACTATCGGTGCTAACGCTTTCGAAGGGCATTTCCTCGGTAGCTTCCGCGGTCTTGCTGGTGTCCACGCGGGAGACCTTGATCACCATGTCCTGGATGACCGGAGCGTTGCCGGGCTGGGAGACGCGGTCGCTGACACCCAAGGTGACTCCGGCATCCTTCAGGACGGTGGCGACGTCCGGCGCGGTGGTGGTGGTGCTGGTGTCCTTGCCGTCAGCCACCAAGCTGATCGTCTTTGGGGTGGAGATCGAAACGAACGAGCCCGTGACAGCCAGGGAGGCGTCCTTCGGCTGGGAGATTTCGGAAGAACTCGCCACTCCCAGTTCACTCACCAGGCCGGCGACGTCCGGGGCGTTGGTGTTGACTGTCTTGCGGGCGCCGTCCAATTCGATGGAGACGGCCTTGGCGAGGTTGATATTGACGACTGAGCCGTTTTCCACCTGGGCATCAAGGTCCGGGGAAACGCGGTCTGCATCCTTCAGCTCGACCTTGGCTGCTTTGACCACTTGGTCAACTGTGCCGCCGAAGGTCTGGATGGAGCTCACCTTGCCATCAACGTTCAGGGTGATTGTCTTGTTGTTGCCGACGAAGGCAACTACACCGACCACCAGTGCTGCAACAACCAGCAACTGGGCACCGACTTTGAGAAAGCTGAACTTGCCATCCGTTGTGAAGAACTTGATCACGATTGCCCATAACTCTCAGACCGTCCGGGCACGGGGAAAAGCGCAAAAAATTAATGCCAGCCGCAAAACTGAGGGGCCAGGCAAAAAAGCCTGGTCCCACCCTCTGCTGCCGGCATCTGCGCCGCCAAATACATTCAACTAAAGAGTCCGGACGGATCCGGACCAGTTGTCCGAAGGCCTTCCCCGACCCCGGCTACTTGTTGTACACAGTAACCGATCCGTTATAAACGGACCAAGAATTCTACATACCGGGTATTCAACGTCACAGCGTCATATGGGGTGCGAAAGCCAGCGCTCAGGCCCACGATCCGTAGGCATTCACGGTATTTTCAGCCAATCTGGCGCAAAGTTCCGAAAGGTCATCTTTTGTCACTTCCGCCATGGACCGGACGGTGTACGGCACCATATAGCTCGCATTTGGCCGGCCACGGTGCGGGTGCGGCGTGAGGAATGGCGAATCCGTTTCCACCAGAATGCGGCTGGGCTCTGCGATCCCCAACGCTGCCCGGAGGTTGCCGGCATTCTTGAACGTCATCGTCCCGGCAAAAGACATGTACCAGCCGTTGTCATTGCAAATGCGGGCCAGCTCCTCATCACCGGAGAAGCAATGGAAAACCACCCGCTCCGGGGCCCCTTCCTCCCTCAATACCTGCACAACGTCATCGTGTGCGTCGCGGTCGTGGATCTGCAGCGTGAGGCCAAGCCGCTTGGCGATGTCGATGTGCCTCCGGAAGGAATACCGCTGATGGGTCAGGCCCTCACCGCGGGTTCGGAAGAAGTCCAAGCCCGTCTCGCCGATGGCACGGATCCGAGGGTGTCCAGCCAGTGCCTCGATCTCTGCGAGCGCCGATTCCAGTTCCCCACGGCCAGCGTAGACAGGTGCGTCGTTGGGATGGATGGCAACGGCGCCCAGTAAACGGGCATCGGCTTCCACTGCCTCTACGGTGAAGCGGGAGGATTCCAGGTCACAGCCCACCTGGATCGCCCCTTGGACACCAACAGCCTCCGCGGAGTCCATAGCGTCCGCTACGCTCACCTCGATCAGTCCGTGCCGGAAATCCAGGTGTGTGTGGTTGTCCATCACCGGGACGGGCAGCGGTTCCGGCGCCGGCGGGTACTCTTTGCGGGAATCCGCTGCTTCTGATGCGCCGGGGGACGCGCGATAGGGAGACGGGGCGAGGGAATTGCACATGTTCCCACCTTAATCGGACTGCAGTCCCCCATGCTCCCGGACAAATTCCAGTTGGCACATAAATTCCCCTGAGCACTATGTCAGGGACGGCCAAAGTCTGGGTAGTCTGGAACGGACAGGCGGCCGACAGCGGCGTTGGCCACGGCTGAAGGGCAATCCATGGAGTCCAAGCGACAAGTCACTGTTGAACCTTCGCGGCTACAGGGCGAGGCGTACTCTGCCCTGCCCCGGGATGCCGCCGCGTTCAACGGACACAAGCCGCAGCAGGTCATGGACGCCGAGCGTTTCCACGATGCCAGCGAGCGCATCCTGGCATCGATCAGCAAGGTCATCGACGGCAAAGCGGACGCAGCGAAGCTGGCCCTGACAGTTCTCCTGGCCCAAGGCCATCTCCTGCTGGAGGATGTGCCCGGCGTTGGCAAGACGCTGTTGGCAAAGACACTGGCGCGAACAGTGGATTGCACCGTGTCGCGGATCCAGTTCACCCCGGACCTCCTGCCCTCTGACGTGACGGGCGTGTCCATCTACAACCAGTCCTCGCGGCAGTTCGAGTTCCGGCCCGGCGCCGTGTTCGCAAACATCGTGATCGGCGACGAAATCAACCGCGCCTCGGCCAAGACCCAATCCGCGCTGCTGGAGTGCATGGAAGAACACCAGGTGACGGTGGACGGGCATTCGTACCAGCTGGGATTGCCGTTCATGGTGGTCGCGACCCAGAATCCCATCGAAATGGAGGGCACCTACCCGCTGCCCGAGGCCCAGCGCGACCGCTTCATGGCAAGGATTTCCATGGGCTACCCGGACCGGGATGCCGAGATCGAGATGCTGGAGACGCATCAGGCCTCCTCGCCACTGATCAACGTAACCCCCGTGGTGACGGCCGCCGATGTGGCAGCCATGATCGCAGCCGTCCAGCAGGTCTACGTATCCACGGCCATCAAGGAATACACGGTGGCCATCGGCCGTGCCACGCGTGAGAGTGCACGCCTTCGACTCGGCGCCAGCCCACGGTCCTTGCTGCAGTTGTTGCGCGCCGCAAAGGCCACGGCGGCGCTGGATGGACGCGACTTTGTCCTTCCGGATGACGTCGTGGACGTGGCCGAATCGGTACTCGCCCACCGCATCATCCTGGACCGCAAGGCCGCGAGTTCCGGAGAAACTCCGCAAACCGTGCTGCGGGGCATTCTCGCTTCCCTCCCGGTTGCCCAGGAACCGCCGGGCGCGTGGCGCAGGGACAAGCAAAGCGCGTAGGAGACAGCCCGAATGGCACTCGTGGATCGGCTCCCCAAGCATTTGTTCACCAGCCGCGGATGGGGATTGCTCGCCGCCGGGGTGGTTTCGCTGGTCTCCGCGCACATCATGGGCAGGCGTGATCTCCTGACGCTGGCCGTTTTCCTGTTGATCCTTCCGTTGGTTGCGCTGGCTGGCGTCCGGGTGCTGAAACCCAAGTTCCAGGTGTATCGGGAGTTCAATCCCTCCACGGTTGAAACGTCCACCGCCACTACTGTTCGGCTGGCAGTTGCCCGCTCCACGTTCTCCACCGGCCACGTGATCATGGAGGAGCAGTTGCCTCCGCGGTTCGGCGATCCGCCGGCTTTCCGGTTCCCGGCGCGCTCAGCAACAGGCGGTACCAGCCGCTACGAATACCATCTGCGGTCCGGCAAGCGGGGCCAATTCCGCATCGGCCCCGTCACCGCCGAGTTCAGCGACCCGTTCGGCTTGTCGCTGCGGCGCCATTCCATCGACGACGGCGACCTCCTCACCGTGACGCCGGCCGCCCTCGAACTTCCCGTAACGGGACTCGCCGGGGCGCGTGGCAACGACGGCGTAACAGCCACCCGTATCAGGGCGAACCCCAGCGACGACGACATCATGACGCGTGAATACCGGCATGGGGATCCCATGCGCCGCGTCCACTGGCCCGCCACGGCGCGGCACGGACAGCTCATGGTGCGCCAGGAGGAATCCGTGACCACACCGGAGGCCACCATCATCCTTGACCAACGCTTCGCAGCCTTCTCGTCCAGCAGCGGCTCTGTTTTCGGACTGCACGACGACGACTCGGACCTGGTGACGAGCCCCAATTTCGAGTGGGCTGTGACAGCGGCGATGTCCATCAGCGCGCACTTGGCCGAACGGAACTACTCGCTGCGCCTTCTGGATGCCTACGGCAGCCCGGCATTCATCCGCTCGCGGTCGGCGCCGGACCCGGGCGTGGAAGAGTTCAATGGCGTCGGCGGCCTTCATGCCATCGCCGAAGGGCTGGCCGCCATTGAGCTGAGCGGTCCAAGACACCACTGGGTTGACCACCACAGGGCTGAACACCAACGCCCTGAACACCAACGGGCCGGACAAAACACTTCAGGGCACGCCCTGCGCTCCCCTGATCCCACCGGTTCCACACCTAACCGGCATAGTGGGGCTTCGGAGATCCCCGGTCAGGAAAATGTTGATTCCGTCTTCGAGGATCGCCTCATGGACAAGCTCGCCGCACATCGTTTGCGCGGCCCACTCCTTGCCTTGCTCGGCCATCTGACTTTGGCCGAGGCCAAGGCGCTTGCCCCAGCGGCCGGCTACGGCGCCAATGCCTTCGCCCTGGTAGTCCTGGACCCGCCCGGAAACAGCGGATCACGCAACAACGAGTCAGGAAACAACGAGCCCCGCAACAATGACGAGATCCTGGAAACGTTGAGGCAAGGCGGCTGGAAGGCTGTCTCCGTCACGTCGAAGACGCCACTGACGGCAGCGTGGTCCAGCTTTGACGAAGGCGGCATAGTGGTTGCTGCGAGCGCGGCCATGGACGTTCGGCGCGGAGCCGCGGTGCCACGATGACCGCCACTTCCCATCGGGGGTCCCCCACAACGTACCCGGGCGACCCATCCGGGCAAGGTGCAGGCGGAGCCGTCAGTCCGCCGCCGCAACGGCCACAGGCACCTGGACTCTACCCGTGGATCATGGCGGGCTCCGTGGCCGTTGCCATTCTGGGTGCAGCCCTATCCCTGAATGGAGTGTTCAGGGGCTGGGCCTGGTTCATGCCGCTGATCACGACGGTTGTGGCTGTTGCCCTGACACTGGCAATCCTGCGGACCCTCCGTATCCAACCGTTGCTTGCCACCTTGGGTGCTTTGGCAGCGTTGGCCGGGATACTCACTTTCACGTTCTGCCGGCAGGACAGCTTCCTGGGCTTCATCCCCACCACCGGCACCTTTGGGGCGGTGGGTCGGCTCATCAAGCGGGCCGCTGAGACTGTTGTGTCCGAGAGCGCTCCGGTTGCCCCCAATGCGGGGATCGTATTTGTCACCTGCGCATGCCTGGGACTACTGGTGATCCTGATCGACGCGTTGGCCGTCCCGCTCTCGATGCCGGCAGCCAGCGGAATCGGTCTCCTTGCCGTCATGGTGGTTCCGGCAACCATCAAACCGCAAAGTGTAGGAGTCGCAGGCTTCGTTGGGGCCACGGTGGGATATCTGCTCATCCTTGGGTGCAGCCAGTGGTTCGCCCCCGACGCGAGGCTGCAGTCCGGAGCCCCGCGAAGTTCGGGCCAAATCAGGCGCTCCCTGGTGACGGGGGCACTGGCTCTGGGACTCGCTTTGGTTGTTCCGCTGGCAATTCCCGGCTTCGAAACCGGTACCTTTCCGCAAGGTTCGCGGTTGAGTCCCTGGGGTACCTCGAACGGCCTCAATCCGATGATCACGCTGGGTAACAGCCTGCGCAGTCCCACGGGGTCCGGACGCATCACGTACTCCACCAGCTCCAGCGCAGCCACTTACCTGAGGTCCGTCACCATTGACCACTTTGACGGCGAAACGTGGGCGCCGGATGACCGCTCTGCCATACGGCGCGCAGGGGTGGACCGGATAGAGCCGGGTTATTCCATTCAAGGTGAAGTCGTGAACGCGGTGACGTCGATCAACGCGGGCTTGTTCACCAGCCCTTACCTACCGGCGCCGTTCGCCCCCGTATCTGTCAATGGCCTCAATGGCCGTTGGACGTGGGATCCTGCAACCCTCAGCATCATGAGCACCGAGACGAGCACGCTGGCCCAACGGTATGTGGTCTTCTCAGCGGCGCCCAGGATCACTGCCCAGGCCTTGTCGCAAGCCACGGGTCAGCCCCGATCCGTTTCGGAAGACTTCCTCCGCGTCCCGGGGAACCTTCCAAGCATTGTGCGCCAGACCGCGGAACAAGTCACGGCTTCGGCAGGCAGCAACTATGCAAAGGCGCTGGCCATCCAGAAATACCTTCGCTCCAGTGAATTCACGTATTCCCTACAGGCTCCGGTGCAAAACGGGTATGACGGCAACGGTTTGTCCGTTCTGGCGGACTTCCTGGCTGTCAAGAGCGGCTACTGCGTCCATTTCTCCTCCGCCATGGCGGTCATGGCACGCGTGGAGGGCATCCCCAGCCGCATCGCTGTGGGCTATGCACCGGGCCGCCTGACAGGCGAAACCGTAGCTTTGGTTGGGCAGGGGTCCTTCCCCGAGTATGAGGTAGACGCCCGCGATGCCCATGCGTGGCCCGAGCTCTACTTTGAAGGACTGGGCTGGGTGCCGTTTGAGCCCACCCCCTCGCGCGGCGTTGTTCCGGAATATGCCACGGAGTCCTCGGTCCCCGGCAGCCTGAGCACCAATGCTGACGAGAAAGACGTGCCGGGCACCTCAGTGACGCCTGCCCCGAGCACCGTTCCGCTGCCAGGAGGCGACACGCCAACCGCTGGCTCTGGTGCAAGCGACCCTCTGCCAACTGTCATTGCCACGATTGCGGCAGTGCTGTTGCTCGCGGCTTTCCTTTGTTCGCCGAGGCTTAGCAGGGTGGTCCTGCGACGCCGCCGGCTCAACCCCAAGAAACCAGCGGACCGCGGATCACCTGATGCCCTGTCACCGGACGCCGCATCACCGCAGGCCGCGTCCCCGGGTCAGCACGACTCCGCCGCCCTCGCTTGGGCGGAGTTGCAGGACCTCGCCACGGACTTTGGTGTACCGTCCACGCCCAGTGAAACGCCGAGGCATTTTTCTGCCCGTCTCCGTTCAAGTTCGGTCCTGGGCGAGGCCGGAGGTCTCGACGACGCCGCACATGCCGCCGTTACGTCACTCACCGCGGACTTCGAACGGCAACGTTATGGCCGCCCCATGGAGGCGGCCTCGCCAGCGGCGGCCAGGGTCGCCGTCGTGCGTGAATCGTTGCGGAACAACGCCAGCTGGCTGGTTCGCTTCCGCGCCAACTGGCTGCCGCCCTCGCTCATGCGCCGGTGGTTCCATGCACTGGGTGCCCCGTTCCGCGCTGTAGGGACGCTTTTCCGGCGGACGGGGCACGGCATCGCCAGATCCTGGCGCGCACTGAGGGGCCTGCTTCCGCAACGCCGTTGACACCGCCAAAGCCCGGCGGGAACAGCAAAGGGCCCGGCTCCGGAACGTGTGGTTCATTCCGGGGCCGGGCCCTTTGCTGGTGTCTACCGTTCTTGTTGCGAGAGCGGTGGACGGGATTCTGGGTAGGTTAGTCGGCGTACGGGTCCGCGATACCTACGTACTGGGTGTAGAGGTACTCTTCGATGCCTTCGGAGCCGCCTTCGCGGCCCAGGCCCGACTGCTTGACGCCACCAAACGGTGCCGCAGCGTTGGAGATGACGCCGGCGTTGAGGCCGAGCATGCCGGTCTCGAGCTTCTCGCTGACCCGGAGGCCACGGTTGAGGTCCTTGGTGAAGACGTAGGCAACCAGGCCGTATTCGGTGTTGTTGGCCAGGCGGATCGCGTCGTCCTCGGTGGAGAACGTGACGATCGGGGCCACCGGTCCGAAGATTTCTTCCTGCAGGATGCGGGAGTCGGCGGCGACGTTCTTCAGCACGGTGGGCTGGTAGAAGTAGCCGGGACCGTCGACGGCGGCACCACCGGTGACTGCTGTGGCACCTCCTGCTACGGCTTCGGTGACGAGGGCGTGCACGCCATCGCGGGCCTTGCCGTCGATCAGCGGACCAACCTTGGACTCCGGCTCAGTACCGCGGGCCGTGGTGAGGGAGCCGATCTTCGCGGCGAACTTCTCAGCGAAGGAATCGGCGATGGACTCGTGCACAATGAAGCGGTTTGCTGCGGTGCAGGCCTCGCCCATGTTGCGCATCTTCGCGGCGATGGCGCCTTCGACGGCCTTGTCCAGATCGGCGTCCTCGAAGACGACGAACGGGGCATTGCCACCGAGTTCCATGGAGGTGCGAAGGACCTTGTCCGCAGCTTCGCGGATGAGTGCCTGGCCAACGGGAGTGGAGCCGGTGAAGGAGATCTTGCGGAGGCGGTCATCCTTGATCAGCGGGCCGGTGACGGCACCGGCCGTGGAGGTCTGGATGACGTTCAGGACACCGGCGGGCAGGCCGGCTTCCTGCATGACCTGGGCGAACAGCAGGCTGGTCAGCGGGGTCAGGTTGGCGGGCTTGAGCACCATGGTGCAACCGGCCGCGACGGCCGGGGCTACCTTGCGGGTGGCCATAGCCAGTGGGAAGTTCCACGGGGTGATGAGCAGGCAGGGTCCAACCGGCTTCTTCTGCACGAGCAGGCGGTTCTTGCCGTCCGGCGCTGCGGAGTAACGGCCGGAAACGCGCACAGCTTCCTCGGAGAACCAGCGCAGGAACTCGGCGCCGTAGGTTACTTCGCCGCGGGCCTCAGCCAGCGGCTTGCCCATTTCCAGGGTCATAAGCAGGGCAAAGTCTTCGGCACGCTCGGTCACCAGTTCGAAGGCACGGCGCAGGATCTCGCCGCGTTCGCGGGGCGCTGTGCGGGCCCAGTCAGCCTGTGCAGCAGCGGCGGCATCCAAGGCCGCGGCACCGTCTTCAGCACCGGCGTCGGAGATGCTGAGCAGGACCTTGCCCGTGGCCGGGTCCTCAACATCAAAAGTCTTTCCGGATCCTGCCGGGCGCCACTGACCGTTGATCAGCAGGCCGGTGGGAACGGAAGCCAGCAGTTCGCTTTCGCGTTCAACCGTGACAGTCATGGCGACTCCTTCGTCTTGGGTGCTTTGGAGGGTTGCACCACTAGGGTTCCTTGCCAGAATTGGCTTGAATTACTGCCACGGTACTGCCACGCGAGAATCAGTGTCTACGCCTTCGCGCACTGCCATACGGGTCCCAATTTGTGCATCTGCACAGGGACGATCAGCGTGCTGCAAGCACCGCCGAGTACAGCTCGCGCTTGCTGACGCGGGCGTCATCTGCCACAGCGGCGACGGCTTCCTTCAAGCGGATGCCTTGGGAGATGAGCTCGTTCACGGCTGCAACGTGGTCTTCCGGCTTGCCGGGAGCTTGCTCGGGCGCCCCACCCACAACAACGGCGATTTCACCGCGAACCTCGTTGTTTTCTGCCCATTCCAGGAGCTCACGCAGCGTTCCGCGGATGACTTCCTCGTAGGTTTTGGTCAGTTCACGGCAAACAGCCACCCGGCGTTCCGCGCCAAAGCGCTCATGCAATGCCCGTAGCATCACTTCAAGCCGGTGCGGGGCCTCGAAGAAGACCATGGTGCGGCGCTCGTCAGCCAACTCCGCGAGGCGGGAATTCCTCTCCCCTGACTTGCGTGGCAGGAACCCTTCAAAGCAGAAGCGGTCTGTTGGCAACCCGGAGAGAGCAAGGGCTGTCAGCACGGCGGAAGGTCCCGGCACGGCCGTAACAGTCAGGCCAGCGGCAACAGCGCCTTCCACCAAGCGGAAGCCAGGGTCCGAGACTGCGGGCATTCCGGCGTCGCTGACCATCAGGATGGTTTTGCCGGCCCGCACATACTCCAGCAGTTCACCGGTCTTGGCTACCTCGTTATGTTCGTGGTAGCTGATGACGCGCCCGGACACCTCCACGCCCAAGGCCTGGACGAGCCGATGCAGGCGGCGGGTGTCCTCCGCGGCCACGATGTCCGAGGTGGCCAAGAGTTCGATCAAGCGGGAGGATGCATCGCCCACGTTGCCGATGGGCGTGGCAGCAAGCACAATCCTGCCGATTGCTGCCGTCGGGCTGGTGTTGGCACCGGCGTCCAGTTCATCGACCGCCGATGCATCGTCAAAGGAGGTCTCATCCGGGGTGCTGCGTTGTTCTTCCACCTGCCAAGCCTAATGCCGCGCGCAGTTCAACGCCGCAGTAAGGATGGAAAGGTAGCATGGGCGGGTGAGCCAGTCCCCCGTTCCCACCACCGATTCCGGAACTCCCGCAGCGTCGGCATTACCAGCCGGAGCCGCGAACGTGGCGGCAACCGATGGCTCCGCTGAGCCCGTCACATCAAACGTGGCCCGGACAACCATGTCCAAAACACCCGGGCCCAAGTCAACCACGTCCTGGCGGCCTCCCTCCGGACAGGGCGCTGCAGCTGGCAGTAACGGGAAGCTGAATTCCGGACGCGGGCTGGAAGGCCACCACTGGATTGCCAGCCCCACCAAGGCCTACACGGTTGGCGCCCTCACGTCGCGCCTGATCGGCGGGATCCAAACCTGGCGGGACTACCCGGCGTCGTTGCGATTATGGTTCTGGCTGATCCCCGCCATCACCGCCGTGATCGGCGGAATCCTGCGTTTCTTCCGCCTTGAGGTCCCGCACAGCCTGGTGTTCGACGAGACGTACTACGTCAAGGACGCGTATTCGTACCTCATCAGCGGATATGAACGCAGCTGGCCTGCCAACGCCAACGATTCCTTCAATGCCGGCAATCCCGGGATCCTGCTCAATACCCCCGAGTACGTGGTTCATCCTCCGGTAGGGAAATGGATGATCACGTTCGGTATGTGGTTGTTCGGTGCGGACAATCCTTTCGGCTGGCGTTTCGGAGCCGCATTGACCGGGACGCTCACGGTCTTCCTTGTCTCGCTCATCGCGCTGAAGCTCTTCCGCTCCCATACCCTTGCCGCAGTGGCCGGGTTGCTGCTCGCGGTGGACGGCCACCACCTGGTTTTGTCGCGAACGTCCCTATTGGATATCTTCCTTGCGTTCTGGATCCTTGCCGCCTTCGGCGCGTTGCTGTTGGACCGCGACGACGGCCGGCGTCGCCTTGCTTCCAGGCTAGCCGCCCAAGCGGCTTCTACGCCCGATGGCCGCCCTACGCGCGCACAACTGTTGGCTGGCCCCTGGCTGGGGATGCGCTGGTGGCGCCTGGTTGCCGGGCTTTGCCTCGGCCTGGCTGTCGGCACCAAATGGTCTGCGCTGTTTTTTGTCGCGGCCTTCGGCTTGTTGACCGTCTTCTGGGACATGAGCGCCCGCCGCATCGCCGGAATCCGCAGCTGGACCAGCGCCGCAATCCTCAAGGACGGCATACCGGCTTTCCTGACCATCGTCCCTGTCGCGGCCGTCACGTACGTGGCCACGTGGACCGGCTGGTTCCTCTCCAAGGACGCCTACTACCGCCAGTGGGCGGCCACCAACCCGGCGCCTGGATGGGATTGGCTGCCCAATTCCGTGCGTTCCCTGGCGCATTACCATTTTGAGGCGTACAAGTTCCACCAGGGCCTCAGTGCCGACCACCCGTACGAGTCCAGCCCCTGGACCTGGCTGCTCATGGGTAGGCCTACCTCGTTCTATTACCAATCACCCAAGCAGGGCACTCCTGGCTGCCTTGCCGAGACCTGTTCCTCGGCCATCCTTCCCGTAGGAAACCCCATCGTGTGGTGGGGTGGCACCATAGCCCTGGTGATCCTGCTCTTCTGGTGGGCGGGCCGCCGGGATTGGCGTGCCGGGGCCATCCTGGCCGGAGTCGCGGCTGGATATCTGCCGTGGTTCATGTACCCGGAACGCACCATGTTCATCTTCTACGCAGTTTCCTTTGAACCGTTCCTCGTGCTTGCCCTGACGTATGTCCTGGGGTTGGTGCTGGGCCGCAGCAGCGATCCTCCTTGGCGGCGGAGGTCTGGACTGTACGTGGTGGGCCTGGTGGTGGTGCTGGCCGTGCTGGCAACTGCGTTCTTCTACCCAGTGCTTACTGCCGAAGTTATCAGCTACCAGGAGTGGCGGATGAGAATGTGGATGCCGTCGTGGATCTAGGAGGAAGAGCGTGAGGGAGGCAAGCACGGAGCTTCTGGTCGAGGCCGACGAGACAACCAACGTGACGGACCTCCTTCTGGAACGATGCGCCAAGGACCCGTTCGGCAACCTTTACGCCCATAAGACGGCAAATGGCTGGCTCAACGTGCCTGCCGCACGCTTCCTCGCCGACGTCCAGGCACTCGCCAAGGGCCTGATCGCAGGCGGCGTCAATCCCGGCGATCCTGTTGCTGTGCTCTCCCATTCAAGCTTCGAATGGACCTTGGTGGATTTCGCCATCTGGATGGCTGGCGGAGTTACCGTGCCCATTTATGAAACCTCGTCGGCAGGCCAGATCGAATGGATCCTTGCCGATTCCGGTGCCCGGCGGATCTTTGTGGAAGATACGTCGAAAGCTGACCTCGTTCACGCCCTGGTTGAGAAGTCGACGGCGTTGGGTGAGGACCCTGTGACGATCATCCGTATGGAGCACGACGGCGAGGCCCCCAACCTGACCAGCCTCGCCGCCGTCGGAATTGGCATCATGGATGCGGAACTGGAGCGTCAGCGCAGCGCCGCAAACCTGTCCGACGTCGCCTCGATCGTCTATACCTCCGGCACAACCGGCAAACCCAAGGGCTGCGAAATCACCCACGGCAACTTCGTGCTCGTTGCCCGGAACGTCATCCCGTTCCTTCCCGAACTGCTGATGCAGCACGGCGCGCGTACGTTGATGTTCCTACCGTTGGCGCACGTCCTGGCGAGGGCAGTTCAGGTGGTCTGCCTCACCGCCGGCATCACGTTGGGCCATAGCTCCGGCGCCAACGGACTCATGGCGGATCTCGGCGCGTTCAAACCCACATTCCTGCTGGCAGTTCCCCGTATCTTCGAAAAGGTCTACGCAGGGGCCGGACACAAAGCAGCCATGTCAGGTAAGTCCGGGCTGTTCGCCGCAGCGTCAGAAACCGCGGTGGAATATTCGACGGCGGTAGACCTCGCCCAGCGCGGGGAGGGACCCGGTCCGGGTTGGTTCCTGGGCCTCAAGCACTCGGCATTCAACAAGCTCCTCTACCCCAAGGTGCGGGAGGTGTTTGGCGGTGCCGTTGGGTACACCGTGTCCGGTGCCAGCCCGCTCAGCCTCCGGGTGAACCATTTCTTCCACGGCGCGGGGATCCCTGTCCTTGAGGGCTACGGCTTGACTGAAACCACTGCGCCTTGCACGGTCAACACGCCAAGCATGTCCCGGATTGGGACCGTTGGCATTCCGTTGCCTGGCACCACCATCCGTGTGGCAACGGATGGCGAGGTGTTGGTCAAGGGAATCGGTGTGTTCAAGGGCTACCACAAGAACGAGGACGCCAATGCTGAGGCTTTCGTGGACGGCTTCTTCCGCACAGGAGACCTCGGCGAGCTCGATCCGGACGGGTTCCTGACCATCACAGGCAGGAAGAAAGACCTGTTGGTCACGGCCGGCGGCAAGAACGTTGCTCCGGGTCCCCTTGAAGAGAAACTTAGGGAGCACCGGCTAGTGGGACAGGCCGTGGTGGTGGGCGACGGCAGGCCGTTCGTCGCAGCGCTGGTGGCCCTGGATCCAGAAGGGCTCGCAGACTGGTGCGCCGAGCACAAGCGTGAGGTCATGTCCCCCAGTGAAGCCGCGAGGGACGAGCACGTGCGTGCGGCCATTCAGTTGGCGGTGGACGAAGCCAACACTCTGGTGTCCTCAGCTGAATCCATCCGTAAATTTGGTTTTATCACCGCAGATCTCAGCGTCGAATCCGGCCACTTGACGCCGTCGCTCAAGCTCAAGCGGGCCGCGGTGGTTAAAGACTTCTCCTCGCTGGTGGAGAAGCTTTACGAAAAGTAGCGGCACCTGCATAGCCGCCAGGACTTGTCCCTGAACGCAGAAACGGACACGAAGCCCGAGTGCAGGGGCCTCGTGTCCGTTCAGCGGTTCGTTATCCGACGGTTTCGGTGGTGTCCTTGCGGAGACCGACTGCATCGCCTTCGTCGTCGGTCTCTGTCGAGGATGACTCGTCGTCATCGGCCGCTGGCTTGGGCTCCAACCCTCGGCGACGGCGCGTGGGCCAGGTGAGGATGAACGTAACCGTCGCAGCCAGGAACACCAGCGCTCCGATCACGATTCCTGCGTCCACCCAGAACTGTCCCGGGAAGAGGCGGATGAGGGTGTCTTCCAGGGAGAACGTCCACGTGCCGTTGGCGAAGAAGATCCGGTGGAATTCCGTGAAGAACTGCTGCCAGCTCAGGGCTGCCAACACGGCAAGGCCAATGATGATGACCAACGTGACGATGGACCCGGCGAAGAGCCCGCGCCGAACGCCGCCTTCACTGCGTTTACGCAAGTAGACAATGGCAATGATGCTCAGGAGGATGAGGAGCAGGCCGGCACCAAACGATGTCAAAATGACGAGCTTCACGTCCGCCATGTGCGAGACTTCGCTGTCTTTGAAAAGCTTGGCCCCGTCCTGGTTGACCAGCCCACCCAAATACCGCGGCCCTGACCAGTTGCTCAAGTAGTCCACGGCATAGGAGCCATAGGTCATGCGATCGTCCGTGCTGAAACCGTAGCCGTCTCCAGGGAAACCAGGACGGTTGTATTCGACCCACAGGAACAGGGGGCTGGTAACTGCCCGGACAGCCAGGACCAGCAGGATCACCGGGAAGAAGACCGCCAGCAGCACCTGGAAAATGCGGGGGCCGATCGGCTTGACCTTCGCCGCCTGTTCGCGTTCGGCATTGCGCCGTGCGACCTCGTCCGCTGGCGGACGAACCTGAAGGGCCGACGTCGGCAACGGTTCCGAATAGTGCGACTGTTGGCGAGCTGCGGGCGCATCGGCCACTGTCTCAGCGAAAAGCGGTGGCTCCGGCTCAGTGTCCGCAGCCTCGGCAGCCTTCCGGTCAGCCCGGCTCTCTGGCTGAACCGGTACGGGGGCTGGGGACGCAGCAGAAGAACCACCCGGTGCCTTGGGCTTCATCCAGTCGAAGGCCGGCTCGTCAGGGTCCTCATGGACGTCCGTCTCCGGATCTTGTGGTTTTGGGCTCTTGTCGCTCACAGCGGTTTCACTTCCGTAGGCATCAACCGGCTCAACCATGCTGCCGGCACTCTTGTCTGCATTCGAGCCTACAGTCCGGGTTTGCGCGGAGACGAGGAGCCACCCCGCCTACAGCAAGATCGAAACGTAACTGTAAGGTGCGGGCGTGTTGCCCCTAGGCAGCAATCCCACGGTATCCGGCGTCGTGGCTATCCAGGTCGCCCGTGGCACCGGAGCGGAATGAACGTCCACCAAGGACCAACGTGTACGTCCAATAGCCAGCCAGGACCAGTGCCCCAATCGCGATCTTCACCCAAACCGGCAGGAGGCTTGGCGTCACGAACGCTTCCACCACGCCCGAGATGAGGAGTACCAGGACCAAGCCGAGTGCAACCGTAATGAGCGAACGTCCTTCGTCGGCGACGGCCTGCATCCGGGTCCTGGGTCCAGGCCTGACCATCGACCAGAAAATCTTCAATCCGGCTGCGCAGGCGATGAACACTGCGGTGAGTTCCATGAGGCCATGCGGAAGGATGTAGCTGAAGAAGACATCCAGCTTTCCCGCCGCGGCAAACACCCCGGCGGCTACCCCGACGCCTTGGGCGTTGAGGAAGAGAATCATGGGCACCCAAAACCCCGTAATTCCGAATGCCACGGCTTGGGCGGAAATCCAGGCGTTGTTGGTCCAGACCGCGCCTGCAAAGGACGCTGCCGGGTTCTCTGAGTAGTAGTCGATGAAATCGTCTTCGATGTACTGACGCACCCTGTCATCGCTGCCAAAAGCGGCCCGCAGCGCCTCAGGCGACGTCCCGATCCAAAGGGCATACGCGCCACCAACCAGCACGAAGAAAACCCCACACCAAACCGTCAGCCATCGGAGCCTGTAAAACGCCGCGGGCAGTGCGATGACAAAGAAGCGCGCGAGGTCTTCCATGAAGTTCGAACGCGCCCCGGTGAATCTGGTCCGTGCCTGGGCAAGTGCGGCAGAGAGCGATGATGACAAGGCCGTCTCGGGAGCCACAGAGCGGATCAAGGACAAATGCGCGGAGACAGTCTGGTACAGGCGCAATAATTCGTCGGCCTCGGCTCCAGTGAGCCGCCGCTTATGCGCCAGGAAAGTGAGCCGCGACCATTTGTCCCCATGCACGGCCGAAAAGGCATCGATGTCCACGCCACCACCCTAGCTCCTGTTCGCCGCGCTGAGCACAGCTTAGACTCGTTGATGCGGGCACGGTGTGCGCCCGCCGCGAGTGCTACGCACGGGGGGACCTTGAGTTCTATCATCACAGGCGAGGCAGTTGTCCTGGAGTTGCGCCCGGCATCCTTCGCTGCCCGCGCGCTGGGGCTCATTCTGGACGTCATTGCCAACGTCCTGCTACTGATCCTCCTGATCATCCTGATCTTCTCGGCGGCCCGCGACCTCGATGAAGCGGCCATACGGGCCATGATCCTGGCTTGCGTCGTTTTCTCCTTCGTCATCGTTCCCGTGGCAGTGGAGACACTCACTCGGGGGCGCTCACTGGGGAAACTCGCGGCCGGGCTGCGTGTGGTCCGGGACGACGGCGGTTCCATCAGATTCCGCCACGCGGTCATTCGTGGGCTGCTCGGGTTCCTTGAGATCTACATGACTTTCGGTGGCCTCGCCATTGCCGTGGCGCTCTTCAACGCCAAGTCCAAGCGCCTCGGCGACGTCGTTGCCGGAACCTACTCGCTCCGGCAGCGCGTCCCTTCCACGCCGAGGATCATTCCTGGTGCTCCGCCGTACCTTCAACCGTGGGTATCCATGGCGGACATTGGCAGGGTTCCCGACGCCACAGCCCGCAGGGCCGGGACCTTCGTCCAGCAGGCATACCTCATGGCACCATCCTCACGCATCAGGATGGCTGCGGCGCTGGCCACCGAGCTTGCCAACTATGTCGCACCTCCGCCGCCCGCCGGAACCATCCCCGAGGACTACATAGGGGCGGTCCTCGGCGAGCGGCGCAACCGCGAGCTTGCCCGCCTTCGCACGGCCGAACAGCGCAACGCCGCCGTCGGCGAAAGGCTGCGCAGGCTGCCCTTCACACAGGGCTGAGACGACGCCCGGCTGCGGCCATCGTTATGTTCCTAGTGCCAGTGGGCTGGCGTGATGAGCCTTTCGGGTAGGCGCGTTTCGAAGTTTCCTTGGGCGGCGTTGATTTGCGGTTGGGTGACGTAGAGGGTCTTGGCGAGATTGGCGCCGTGGAGACGGGTATCCCGCAGGTCGGCACCCAGGAGGTCCGCCGCGGTTAGGTCGCTGTGCTCCAGGTTTGCCCCTATGAGGTAGGCACCGCGAAGATCCGAGCCGCATAATCGTCGCCCGGCCAGGTTGGTGCCCATGAGGTCGGCACCTGGGTGGATGCCGCCGTCGAACCTTTCACGACCCTCAGCCCCATACGAGGCCCGTACCTCCGCGCTGACCTCCATCAGCAGCGCACGCACCCCGGCGTGTAAACGCTCGACGTCGGCGGCCAGGACCGCGGACGCGTCGCCTCCTGCCGTGGTTTCTATGTCAGAGGACAACTGACCGGCCGTGGCCGCCAGCTCGGGATCGAATGCGCGTTGCTGTGCTTCCGATAAGTACCACAGCATTTCATGGAGTTGCTTGACGACCTTGAAGACAGCAAACATCGAAGATTTGGACAGTGGGTCCTGAACCCAACTCGTGCCCCCGAACGTGAGTTGGGAAACCACTTGGCCGGCGCCGAAGCAGTCAAAAACAGTGCACCCACTGAATCCCCTTGGCCGCAAACGTTGATGGATGGTGCAGGAAAAGTCGCTGGCCATGTTCGGGCAGGCCGAGGCAGCAGGCTTATCGATTGCGAAATCAGCCGAGCGGGCAAATCCGAGGGCAGTGCAACAGAGGGCAAAGCAGTTGCCGCAGTCCGGGCGAAGGGTTGGCGAAATAGTCATTAGTGCTCCAGGCGATGAAATGGAATCCGGTGGAAGGAGCCGGGGAACCCGTGGGGTTCCCCTAACGAAGATTCGTCATCACCACTGAGGGCAGCACAAATGAAAGGACCGACAACATGCCAGGACCAGAAAAGAGGATCAAAGAGCGCAGGAAATAATCACTGCCTCGATCTTAACAGCAGTTCTGCCCGGCGCGTGCCGGTGACTTCGACTTTTGAGTGGAGTATTATCGCTGGGCGTAGCTTGCCCAGGGGATGTTCCAGTCGCCGAAGCCCTCAAGGGGTTCAACAGCCGGTGCCCCGGTATTCAGGATCTGCACCACGTCACCGGTTTTCATATTGTTGAAGAACCATGCAGCATCGTCCGGCAGCAGGCCGACGCAGCCGTGTGAGACGTTCACGCGGCCAATAGCCCCCCAAGCGGATTCCAGCGCTTGGTGGACGTAGACGCCGGACCAGGTGAGGCGGTTGGCGTAGTCCACCACCATCGGCGCATAGTAGCCCTTGTCCCCCGGTTTGAGGCCGATGCTTCCAGCGTTGAAGTTGGATTTGCGTTCCTGCTCCAGGATCACGGCGTACCCGGTGGGCGAGAGCCAGTCTTCTCCGCCCAGCGATACGGGTGCGGTGTGCATCAGTTGGCCGTCGAAGTACACGTTCATTGTCTTCGTGTTGTCATCCACTACAGCCACCCGCTGAGGTCCCGTAGTGAAGGTGGAAACGACATCGCCGTTGCCGATCATGTTGTTGCCGAAGTCCACGCCCAGAAGCTTCATTTCCACCGTGACGGTGGTTCCGGACGCCCAGAATGCCTCCGGACGAATGCGGACCTTCTTGTCCGAGTACCAATGCCAGGCCACTGGCTGGCCTGACGAAACCGTGATGGCCACGCGCTTTTCCATGGCAGCCTTGTCAACCACAGGTTCACTGAAGTTGATTTCAATCGGCTGGCCCGAACCGGCCACCGTGCCATTACGCGGATAAATGGAAGCATCGGCTTCGTAGGCAGCGGAAACCGTGGTGAAGGTCTGCGTCTTCTTGGTTTCCTTGCCGGCTGTGTCCACAACGGTGAAGGAGTAGCTGTATTGGGTCTTGAACTTCAGGACCTCAAGGGTGGTCCACGTGCTGCCATCTGCGCTGGTCTTGCCCTGCACAGGTGTACCGCCGTCAACCGGCGCCAGCACTACGTCCTTGACCTTGCCATTGACGGCCTTGATCTGGGGGCCAACAACCGGATTCCACTCCACAGCGCCGTCCAGCGGTGTGATGCCCAGTTCAACAGGTTTGGCTTCTGGCGTCGGAGTGGACTGGGCTACTCCAGGGCCACCCTGGGTGGAACCGGCCAGCAATCCAGGAACGGTGGCGACGCCGATACCCCCCACGACGATGGCAGCGCAGATCCCTGCAATGGCAAGGATCTTGCCCTTTTTGCGTGTGGCGACTTCCGTCATGGTTCCCGTCTTCCTGTCCCCCGGCAAGCAATACTGAACACCCAATTCTAGCCGAAGGGCCGGCCACGCTGGTCACGTGTCCGGCCCTTCACCACGAGTTTGAGGCCGCTGCCCCATCAACGTGAATGCGGCTTAGTAGCGGTAGTGCTCCGGCTTGTAGGGGCCTGCAACGTCCAGGTCCAGGTAGTCTGCCTGGTCCTTGCTCAGTTCCGTCAACTCCACGCCCAGTGCATCCAAGTGCAGGCGTGCCACCTTTTCGTCCAGGATCTTGGGGAGGACGTAAACCTGCTTCTGGTATTCGCGTTCCCCGGCTGGCTGGTCCTTCTTGGTCCAGAGTTCAATCTGCGCGATCGTCTGGTTGGTGAACGAGTTGCTCATCACGAACGATGGGTGGCCCGTTGCATTGCCCAGGTTGAGGAGCCTGCCTTCAGACAGGACGATGATTGAACGCTCGGAGTCGGAGCCGGCATCAAAGACCCATTCGTGAACCTGCGGCTTGATTTCCACCTTCTTGACACCGGGAACCTTCGCCAGGCCGGCGATGTCGATCTCGTTATCGAAGTGGCCGATGTTGCCCACGATCGCCTTGTTCTTCATGCCCAGCATGTGCTCGGCCATGATGACGTCCTTGTTTCCGGTGGTGGTGATGAAGATGTCACCTTGGGCAAGCACGGATTCCAGCTTGGCCACCTGGTAGCCGTCCATTGCGGCTTGCAGCGCACAAATGGGGTCGATCTCGGTAACTACAACGCGCGAACCCTGGCCTCGCAGCGCCTCTGCCGCACCCTTGCCGACGTCGCCATAGCCGCAGACGACGGCGACCTTGCCGCCCATCAGGACGTCAGTGGCCCTGTTGATGCCGTCCGGCAGCGAGTGGCGGATGCCGTACTTGTTGTCGAACTTGCTCTTGGTGACGGAGTCGTTGACGTTGATGGCCGGGAACAGCAGCTTTCCCTGTTCGGCGAGCTGGTACAGACGGTGCACTCCCGTGGTAGTTTCCTCGGTCACGCCTTCCACTCGCGCTGCCAGGCGAGTCCACTTCTGCGGGTCCTCGGCCAAGGTCCGGCGAAGGAGGTCAAGAATGAGGACGTACTCCTCGGCGTCTTCCTCCGTGGCTGCCGGAACTGCACCTGCAGCTTCGAATTCGACGCCCTTGTGCAGCAGCAGGGTGGCGTCGCCGCCGTCGTCCAGAATCATGTTGGGACCCAACTCCGGGTTGGTGTCCGCTCCCGGCCAGGTGAGGATCTGCTCAGCGGTCCACCAGTACTCCTCGAGGGTCTCGCCCTTCCAGGCGAAGACGGGAACGCCCTGCGGATCTTCCGGCGTACCTTTGCCGACCACGACGGCGGCAGCGGCCTCGTCCTGGGTGGAGAAAATGTTGCACGAGGCCCAGCGGACCTCGGCGCCCAGTGCTGTAAGGGTTTCGATCAAGACGGCGGTCTGTACCGTCATGTGCAGCGAACCGGCGATGCGTGCGCCCTTGAGCGGCTGCGAGGCACCGAACTCAGCACGAAGGGACATGAGGCCCGGCATTTCGTGCTCGGCGAGACGGATCTGGTGGCGGCCTGCCTCGGCAAGGGAAATGTCAGCCACTTTGTAGTCGAAAGTCATGGAAGTCCTTTAGGTGTACCGTGCGGGATTGCTGTCTGGAAGTACGTCAGGCTTTGGCGTGGTGCTGGCCGGAGCCTGCGGCGTTGGAAGCAGCAAGCAGTTCCGGCGGCAGAAGCAAGGGAATGCCGTCCTCGATCGCGTAACGGACCTTTTTACCGTTTTCGGCGGGAGCAGTTGAAACAAGTTCCTCGCCCTCCTGGACCAGCGGTGAGCCCGTCACGGGGCAGCGCAGGATGGACAACAGTTCAGGACTGACCTTTGGCATGAATGATGCTCCCTGGATGGCGCGCGTGTGGCGCCGCTGGCGGATTTGTCTGCAGATTCCAGCCTACAGCGCAGGACCACGCCACAAGGATCCGACGACGATTTGAGTCCCGGCAGGGGCTGGTCAAGCAGAACTAGGACGGTTCCCGCAAAATCCGCAAATGGCCGCGGCGCGTACCTTCAACCATTGCCGGCGCCTCGACGTGCGGGCGACTGGTGCGGGCGGGGGTGTCCGTGGCCGCCGACGCAGCTTCCCGCACCGCGTTGGCAAGTGCCAGCAGGTCGTCGGGGCCTGGCTCCGGAGGTGTTGTAGGCATTGCCAGGCGCAAGACTTCCCAGCCTCGCGGAACCGTAAGGGATTCCGCATGCTGGGCGCAGAGATCGTAAGCATGTGGTTCGGCGTACGTGGCGAGCGGGCCGAGGACCGCCGTCGACTCGGCGTACACGTACGTCAAAGTAGCCACCGCGGATTGGCGGCAGGCGGACCTTGAACACTGACGAATAGCACCCACAACATCCCAGATTAGCGCCCTTTGGCCACTACCCTGTGCATTGGCTGCCCGTGGCCCACCCGCAAGCTGCAGTTTGTGTCGCTGGCGGCGCGCTGCACGGCATGATGTCGCGCTGGCGGTTCCTCGGGACTAAAGTCGATATATGCAGTCACAGCCACATGTTCCTGGCTTCACAATCCGGTGGACTGACGCCGATGGCGATCAGGCAAAGGAACACACCGGCGCGGATGTCCGTGGTTTCCGGCGGCGCAGGAGAAACCGCCACGGGAGGGGACTGCGCGGAGAACTCATGCTCCCAAGCCTCCCCGGCTTCCGGACGCGCGCAGAACGTTTTGACGACATGGTGCTGGACTCCGCTGAACGCCTCCAGGATATGTGGGGCAAGCAGTTGGATGGCGTGCTCTTTGCGGTCGACGAAATCCCACCGAACCTTGAGCAATTGGTCGCGGAGGGTACGGCAGCTCCCATGGGCTCCTACACTCCGGGCGGCCGTGGGGAAGCGCCCATGATCACCGTGTACCGGAGGGTCGTCGAACAGACTGCCGGAACTCGGGAAGAGCTCCAGGACCTCGTCCATGACGTCGTGGTGGAGTACACCGCGGAAATGCTCGGTGTCCCACCAGAGACGCTGGATCCTGTATACCGGCGTCGCTACCAGTAGCGCCCAAAGGCGAGCCCGTAACGCCGCTGGTAGCCCACCGTCACTAGTAGCCCACGGTCACTAGTAGCCCATGGTCACTGGGACTTTTTCAAGTCCTGCAGCAGCATCCTGGATGCCCAGCACGGAGACGTCTGGGCGGTCCTGCCTACCCAGCAAAAGTGCTCCGTACACCGGGTCCCCTGATGCCGATACCACATACCCTGCAATCACAGCCTGTCCGGATTTTGCCGGGAGCCCGATCAGCGACGTTGTGCCGCCGGACATGTCCACATCCACGGACTTGCCCACCTTCCCATCGGCGGTCACCGGTGCATAGCTGACTGTCGCACGGCCCTCGGGAACACCGAAGCTGAAGAAGCCCTGACCGTCATGGGGCACCGCCACCACATGCTGGCTGCCGAGGCGGGCCGAAGACGGAGACCAAGCGAAATCCGTGGGCTCCTCCGCTTTGGCACCCCTCGCAATCCTGGTTGAAGCCACGAAAGCGACATCCGAACTCGCGCTCACTGTATAGCTTCCAGCAGGAACGCCGTCGAGATCCAAAGTAGATACTGTGCCGCCCTTGACGGTGACCACTCCCCCGTTGGGAAGCTGCCGCTCACCATTTGCGCCGTACAGCCGGACTTGAACCACTGCGTCGGTGGAGCCAGGCACGGCAATTTCAAGCGCGGGGACGGCATCAGCAAAGCCGGATTTGCTGCCCAGTGCCTTGATGGCGGCTGCATCCTGGATGTCGACGCCCGCCATCACCTGGAGATTGGACGGCCCGGAACCTGGGGACAGGAACTCCACGCCACCCGGCACGAGTCCGCGCAGCACGCTCTGCTGGATGGTCCCGGCTACGGGTCCGCCTGAGCTGCGCACGTGCACTGCCAGTTGGGATTCGCCAGGGGCCAGGCCGGCAAGGTTCACTGAACGGGTGGTTCCGGGAGCGATCAGGAGACCGCGTGCGCCAGGGGCCTGGATCCGTCCTTGAGCGCCAAAAAGGTCCAGGTTGACGGTTGCCGGCGTTTCGGATGCATTGCTCAGGTTCAGGACCGCTGTCCTGCCGAGCGCGGTGTCCGCGCCCAACAACCACGCGTCGTTTCCAGGTTGCTGGCACGGGGCCGCGGCCAGGCCACGGAGGTCGCCGTCCGTGGCTGAGTAACTGAGATTAGCGGCCAAGGAAGCTTGTTCATTTCCGATGGGGTCAGCGCCTACCACCGTGGGGGCAGCAACGGGGCTGATGGAGGCCACCGCGGCCGCCAATACCGGCGGGCCCGGCGAGGGCGACGGGGTGCTTGTGGGTGGCTTTGCAATCTGCGCAACCGCCTCCCCCGCCAAGGACGTCACTTTGCTTCCCGGAATGGTGCCTGCGGGATTGCTCAGGACCACGGCATTGAGCGCACTGGTGGCAGTGGTGGAAACCGGGCTGAATTCAGCATCCGTGCCTACATCGGTTCCAGTGACAAGGCGCGCTGGTTCCGGGCAGACGCCCAGGGAGCGACCTGCCGGAACATCGGCCTGCCGGATGTCCACGGCAGAGCCCCCGGAGGGGGCCGGAACCATTGAGGTGGCGGCAACCGCTCCCCCTCCCGCAGCAAGAATCACCACGGCAGACAAAACCCCTGTGATGATCCCCTTGTTGGAGCCGCGGGTGCCCTTGGTGGAGCTGCGCTTCCCTTGATCGTCGACCTTGTTCTTGGGGTCGTCAGACACTGCTGTACTCCTTACGGAGGGAGACTTCGTCCCTCGACATGCCGGTTCGCGAGCGGCGGGCAGGCATCGGAACGGCCAGCAGCACGGTCAGTCCGAACACCACTGCCTGCAGGATGCCAAACCAAAGACCCCAGGGATTGGTGTAGCGGATTTCAAGGTCGCCTCCGCTGGCGGGAAGTTCGAAAGCTTGGGCCCAGCCGGACGTGGTCGCCTTCAGCTGGCGCCCATCCATCCAAGCACTCCATCCGGGATCGGACCGTTCGGCCAGGACCACGCGGCGCCCCTCGTCACCCGAGGGCACGGACGCGTCCACCGATACCTCTGCTGACGGCAGGGAGCCGATGATTTCACCCTGGGCATTCAGAATTCGAACCCTGTGCGCGGTGTCCGCGGCGGTCGAGGCAGAGGGGCTCTGCGGCGTGACGCGCCACAACCAACCGGCGTCGGTTTGTCCAACAGCAACCAGACCCGGGACGGCGTCGATCCTGCTGGCCGTTAGTTGCGCTGCGTCGTCAGCGGCCTTAAGCACCACAAAACCTGCACCGAGCTGCTCAAGATCGCTGCGGGGGTCCACTCCTGTGCTCGCCACGATTGTGGCCACAGCCCTGCGGAGGGACGCAGTAGCCTCGTCGTCGGTGGCAATCTCTTCACGGCCGGGAGCGCCGATGATGGTCCTGGCCGAGGCGATGGTGGACAGGCTGTCCAGCGTAGTCCCGGCACCGCGCATCAGTGAGGACGTGAAGGCGCCCTGCTCACCGCTGGTAATAACCAGGGTTCGCGTACGTTCCGGTCCCTCGCCACGGTCGACGGCGGTGGCTGGCAAAGTGCCCCTATCCACCGGCCGCACTTGGCGGGCCGAGCCCAAGGATGACTTGTTACTGTCCCCGGTCAGTGCGGCGGCAGCGGTATCGGTGGCCACCGGGGCCTCGGACGAGGGCTGCAGGACGTTCTGTCCTGCCCATGCCGCCATCCCGGCCAGGGGTCCACCCATCAAGAGGGCAAGGGCCACGCCCGAGGCCATGCGACGGAAGGACGCCTTCCAACGGGTGGTATCCGATGCCCTGTTGGAAACTGCGAATATTTTCTCGGCACCCAGCAATGCCGCACCGAGCAGCAGGATACCCGCGGCCGAAACCGCCGGTCCGGTGAATGGGCCAATAATCACATTGTTGTTGACGCCTGTGGCCACGTGGCCCATCAGCCAACTACTGGCCAGCGTTGCCAGTGCGGCCAACCAGAAGACGCGGGCCAGGACGGTGCGCTTACCGGGAAGGAACAACGCTGCGACGGCCAGGAGAAGTACCGGGACGCTGACCAGCAGCGCCAGCAACTGCGCCCAAGGCACAGCGCCTGGTCCGAACATCCCAAGGCCTGTGAGGCCGCCGTCAATCTTGAACGCCAACGGCTGGCCCAGGAACTGCTGCCACAGCGGTGCGGCGTCGAAGCTGAGGGGCAGTCCAGGATCTGCGAGCAAAGAACGGGGGCGGTCGAGTACCGAAATACCGTAGGGAATGAATAAGGCTGCACTGGGCAAAAGGGCCCACCACAGCGTCTTTCCCCGTTGTCCGAGCACCACGGCTGCCAGGACCACAACAACAGTAATCGGCCCCAGGAGCGAAGGTGCCGAGGCGGTGATGGCAGCCATCGCCAAGCCTGCCGCCGCTGCGGCAGTCCAGGACGGCGTGCCGTTAATGCCCGGCTTACCGAGCACGGGCACCGGGCGGCGAGTGAAAGGTGCCCGTACGGCATGGTGTCCCCGGCCTATGGCGGAGCCCGAGGCCCGTATCAGCGCCAGCATGAGCAAGGGCATCAGGACGTGGGCCACCAAGGCGCCCGGCCTGCCCTGGTTTATGGCAATAAGCAGGGCAGGAGCCCCGGACCAGGCAAGGGCGGCAACCATCCGGAACCGGCGCCGCGTGGTTAACGCACCAGCAGCGAACCAGGCGCTGATCGCAGACAGTGGCATGGCCAGGATCAACAGCCACACCATTGCCGAGTTGCCATCGCCGCCGCCAAACAAGGACAGAAGCCACAATACGTAAGCGAAGGGATCGCCGTGCCCCGGCAGCCCCGCTCCGAGGGAAATCCACCAGGTGGAGGCGTTGGACCAGATATCAGCAGGGGACCCGGACAAAGGAAGGAGTCCTCCTCCGGCCACAATTCCCGTGCGCAGGAGGCCAACCAGCCCTACCAAGGAAGCCGCTAGCGCGATGATGGCGGCAGCAACTGCACCGGTACCCACCCACCCGCGTTCGTTGGTTGCCAGTGCCGCGAAATCGTCGGAGGCATCGCCGCTGGGTTCGGGGGCTAGAAGATCGGAGGCGACGGAAGTCTCCTCGCTGGGGCGGATTGCCTCCAGCAGGGAGCGCCTGTTGGCGCGGACCTCGCGGGACGACGTTTGGAGGCCCCGGACCACCGAACGGTGCACGCGACGTGTCCTGGCCGCGGTACGCCGGCCCCTTGCAACAGCGAATGGCCGGAGCAAGCCCGCAATCGTCGCGGTGAACTGGGAGAATCCGTAGCCCGGTTCCTTGACCAGAATGCTCAGCACCAGCCGGACGAGCGCGCCCAAGAGCGCCCCCGCGGCCTGGAACGGTACGTTCCACCACGGCGTGTGCTTGAGGCGCATGTGAATTTGTGCCTTGCGGGCCGCCGAGGACGTGCCTAGACCATGGGGGCGGTGCTCCACGTGGAACATCCGCGCGCTTGGCACCACCACCACACGGTTTCCCGCAAGCCAGTTGCGCCAACAGAAATCGACGTCATCGCCGCTGCCCGGCAAAGCAGGGTCGAAGCCCTGCAGGTGCTCCCAGACGTCCCTCCGGATCAGCATGCCGGCAGAGTTCACGGCAAAGGTGTCAGTGCGGGCGTCGTATTGCCCTTGGTCCACTTCGTCGGCGTCGATCAGCGTGAGGCGTTCAGCCCAGCGGCTAGTGGACAAGCCAACGTCCACCACATGGCGTTCGTGGTCCCATCCAAGTTGCTTGCAGCCGGCAACAGTTACCGAAGTGGTTCTTTCCACTGCGTGGAGAAGCTCGGCCAAGGCATCCGGCGCCGGAGCGGCGTCGTCATGAAGGAGCCAGATCCATTCGACAGCACCGGCGGGTTCTGCGTTGTTGGCAAAGCCCACGGGAGCAAGCTCATCCAGGCCCGCCTGGACAGCAGCACCGAATCCGGACTTTGGCTGGACGTATTCGGTGACGTTTGCTTGCCCCAAGGCCTCACGGAGCAGCTCGAGGGAATTGTCCGTGGATCCTGTATCAATGCCAATGGCGGCATCTGCCGAACGCGTCTGGTCCGACAGTGCCGCCAAGGTCCTGGGGAGATAGTTCCCGCCGTCGTGGGCAACCACGACGGCGGTAACGTGTACTTCCTTAAGAATTAGACTGCCCGCTTCCTCAACCGACGACGTTCGCGCTCAGAGAGCCCGCCCCAGATGCCGAATCGCTCGTCGTTTGCCAGGGCGTACTCGAGGCACTGCGAACGGACGTTGCACGCTCCGCAGACCTTCTTGGCGTCCCTCGTTGATCCGCCCTTTTCGGGAAAGAATGCTTCAGGATCTGTCTGGGCGCACAAGGCGTCAGTCTGCCATCCGAGTTCGCCCTCGTCATCGAAGTCGCCTTGGCCCGGCAGTCCAATCCATACCGGCTGTCCTGGGATTTCCTGGGGACGACGCAACTCCATGGGAGGATCGTCCACGTCTTCGTCCGGCCCAGCGGGCAGGTCACCAATCAACGCCTCGTGTGCAGCGAGGAGGGCAGTTGCTTGGTCCTCCAAAGACTGCTGTACGTTCTGGTTGTATCGGTCTGCCGCTTCCGGATCCGCCGGGTCCACATACCAGTCCCCTGGCACTTCCCGCGAACGGTATTTCACCGACGCATGTTCTGCGACGACTGCATCTTCCTGGATACGCAACGCTTGCCCCATGGCGTCCCTCCTGATTTTGCAGCTGCTGCTTGGATGTGTTTCCGATTCCCGGCGTTGTTCCGGGAATCTGTGCAGCGGCGTTGATTACTAATTACACGCGTGTAACTACCCGCCAGTCAAGCCGCGCCGGGATAATAATCAAGAATCTGTAGAAACGTGGGATGCGCCACGCCCAACATTTTCCGTCGTGGCGCGCGAGGCTCCGGGCCAAAACGGAAGCCTGGCATCAGTTTCCATGAACAACTCCTGACATTCCGGGGAATTCCCAACCCCACCCCGGGATGTCCATCGTATGGACTTAACGGACCTGTGTTGCATTTCACATTCTTCGGCGACCCCGGCTTGCCATCGTGGCAGGATTGACCCATGAGCATCCCGGCAGCGAACCTGATGACCGCCCTGCGATCCGGCCACTCCACGTCACCCAGGCTGACGTGGTACGGACCCGATTCCGAGCGCGTAGAGCTATCCGGGCGGGTATTGGACAACTGGGTAGCCAAGACCAGCAACCTCCTGCAGGACGAACTCGACGCCGAGCCGGGCATGGCCATCCGCCTGGACCTCCCGGCTCACTGGAAGTCCTTTGTGTGGGCGCTGGCCGCTTGGCAACTGGGCATGGAGGTGGTGTTCAATGACACCGCTGCCGACCTGCTCGTTACAGACACTCCCGACGACGGCGCCCGGGGCGGCTTTGACGCGGTCGTCGCCGTGCCGCTCGCGGCACTTGCGATGCGTTGGCCCGGCGAGCTGCCATCCGGCGTCGTGGATTATGCCGCGGAGGTCCGCTCGCACGGTGATGTCTTCATGGCGCACAACGAGCCTGAGGCAGGCCTCCCGGCCGTCCGTGGCACAGCTGGCCACACCCACGACAGCCTTCTGGACGGATTCGCCGCAACCCAGGACACCGGCGTCCGGCTATTGGTTCGGGCAGCCGAGGGTTTGGAGCCGGGCCTGGCAGCGGCGTTGGGCGCGTGGAAAGAGGACGGCTCAGTGGTGCTCGTGCATCCCGATCTGGAAGTGACGGAGCACCTGCTTGAGAATGAGCGCGTCAGCCGTTCTTGACCGAGGGGAATTCGCCGGTGGGCGGCGCAGGAGCGGCAGCCTCCGCGGCGTCCACCTTGGGCTTGTGGTGCAGTTCGATGATCTCGTGGTCGTGGGAGTAAGCAGGCTCGGCGTCCAGCTCTTCGTTGAAGACCCAGAAGCGGTACGCGAAGAACCGGAAAATGGTGCCCAGGATGAGTCCCACGACGCTGCCTGCGATGAACAGCGACGGCTTGTCATTCAAGTCCAGGATGTACTTGGCGAACCATACACAACCGGAGGCGATCAGCAGTCCGACGAAATTCATCACGGCAAACAGCACGGCTTCACGGACCACGTTCGCCTGTTTGCGGTGGCGGAAAGTCCAGAAGCGGTTGGCTACCCAGGAGAACACGCTTGCAACGATCGTCGCGATGGCCTTGGCCCAGACTTCGCTTCCGTGCATCGGGCCCGAAAAGAGCCAGATGTAAACTGCTGAGTCAATGACAAAAGCAACACCGCCTACGGCGCCGAACTTTGCTACCTCACGCCAAAAAAGTGAGGCAAGTCCGCGGATGCGATCTGCAAGTGTGGTGATCATGACCCTCCATGGCCGTTGAAAAGTGGGCCGATGGGCCAGATCCATTTTAGCGCCCATTTCCAAGCGCTGCCTTTGAGTCCCCTGTGAGAACGCCGATACCGGGGCCCTGTCCGCCGCCAGCCCACGGCCAAGCCCGGTTTAAATCGTGACCATAGAGTGGCTGAATAGTGGCTGAATCAGCGTTCCGGCCGCTGGTTCGGTAGGCTGAACCTTGTGACTTTTCCAGTAATTGGTGTTGTTGGCGGCGGCCAGCTCGCACGCATGATGGCCCCGCCCGCTACCGCTTTAGGCTTCGAACTACGTGTTTTGGCTGAGGGCGAGGACGTTTCGGCTGTCCCCGCTGTGGCCAACGCCCCTATTGGCGACTACAAAGACCTTGACGCTCTCCTCGAGTTCTCCAAGGGAGTGGACGTCCTCACGTTCGATCACGAACACGTTCCGACGCAACACCTGCGTGCCTTGCTCGACGCCGGTGTGAACGTCCAGCCGGGACCGGATGCCTTGGTAAATGCCCAGGACAAACTCGTCATGCGCGCGGCCATCGATCGCCTCGGCCTGCCGAATCCGGAATGGGCCGCTGTTGACTCCGTGGAAGATTTGGTGGCTTTCGGCGACAAGATCGGCTGGCCTGTGGTGCTGAAGACGCCGCGGGGCGGCTACGACGGCAAGGGCGTCCGGATTGTCGACTCCGCTGATGATGCCGCTGGCACTTCTGACTGGTTCCAGTCAATGAGCCCACTGCTTGCAGAAGCCAAAGTGGACTTCAGCCGCGAACTCTCCGCGCTTGTTGCGCGCACGCCCAGTGGCGAATCACGTGCGTGGCCCGTTGTTCACACCATCCAGGTGGACGGTGTGTGCGACGAAGTTATCGCCCCCGCCCCGAACATCCCACTCGAAGTTGCGGCGGCAGCCGAGGAGGCTGCGCTACGTATTGCCAACGAGCTCGGGGTCACGGGCGTCATGGCTGCTGAGCTGTTTGAAACCCCAGGCGTTGGCGCCGGATTCCTCATCAACGAACTCGCAATGCGCCCCCACAACACGGGGCACTGGACGCAGGACGGGTCCATCACCAGCCAGTTCGAACAGCATCTCCGGGCGGTCCTGGACCTTCCACTGGGCGCCACGGATGCCATAGCGCCGGTATTTGTCATGAAGAACTTCCTGGGTGGAGACAACCAGGACCTCTTTGAAGCCTTCCCCATGGCCTTGGCTTATGAACCGGCGGCGAAGGTGCACTGCTATGGCAAGTCCGTGCGGCCAGGCCGAAAGATCGGGCATGTCAACCTGGCCGGCACCTCAATCTCGGACGTAGATTCCGTCCGCCAACGCGCCACGGCGGTGGCCAACATCATCCGTGACGGCCGCATGCCTGCACAGACCACCTCCGAGGAGACCGAATGACGTCAGAATCAACAGCCCCACTCGTAGGGCTCGTCATGGGCTCCGACTCCGACTGGCCGGTCATGGAAGCCGCTGCGGACGCCTTGGCTGAGTTCGGCATCCCGTTCGAGGCAGATGTCGTCTCCGCGCACCGCATGCCCACCGAGATGATCCGCTACGGACAGACCGCACACGAGCGCGGCCTGCGCGTCATCATCGCCGGAGCAGGCGGCGCTGCGCACTTGCCTGGAATGTTGGCTTCGGTCACTCCCCTGCCCGTGATCGGCGTCCCCGTTCCCTTGAAGACCTTGGACGGCATGGACTCACTGTTGTCCATCGTGCAAATGCCTGCCGGCGTCCCGGTTGCCACTGTCTCCATCGCCGGTGCGCGCAATGCTGGACTCCTGGCTGTACGGATGCTGGCCTCCGGCACCGACGACCTTGCCGTCCGTCTTCGTGAAGACCTGCTGCGCTTCGCCCAGGAGTTGAACGACGTCGCCACGAAGAAGGGCGAAAACCTGCGCCACAAGGTGGAAGAGGTCTTCTCCCCTGCCAATGCTTCCGCCCGGAGCAGCCGCTAGGAAGGCAGCGGATGACCACCATGCACAAGAACACGAATGAGTCAGGTGCCGCCCTGACTGATCCAGTCCGCTATCCATCCGGGGCCAGTGCCCCGGTGCGGACCAAACGCGCCTTCGTGCTGGTCCTCCTCACTCTCTTCATCCCCGGCAGCGCACAGATCGTCGCGGGCGACCGAAAGCTGGGCCGCATGGCCCTGCGCGTCACACTCACAGTGTGGGCCCTGGCTGTGCTGACGCTTTTGATTGCGCTGGTGAACCGGAGCCTGCTGCTCAGCATCGTGACGCATCCCGTGGGATCACTGTTCATCATCGTTGTCCTTATCGCCCTGGCTTTGGGCTGGGCCTATCTGTTCCTGAACACGCTTCGGATCATCCGGCCCAACCTGCTGGCGCCCGGGATGCGTCCCATCATTGCCGTCGTCCTTGCGGTGACAACTGTCCTCGCCAGCGGGTCATTGGGCTACCTTGCGTACGTGCTGAACGTCAGCCGCAACGCGATCGGCAGCATTTTCGACGCCGGCCCTGCCATCGATCCCGTAGATGGTCGCTACAACTTCCTGATGATGGGCGGCGACGCCGGTGATGACCGGACGGGTCGGCGTCCAGACAGCCTTTCAGTCATCAGCGTGGACGCCAAAACCGGTGAAAGTGCCATCATTTCCGTGCCCCGGAACTTGCAGAACGCACAGTTCAGCGAGGGCTCGCCCATGCGGAAGATCTATCCCGACGGCTACAACTGCGGCGATGAATGCCTCATCAATGCCGTCAACACCGAGGTCACCAACAACCACAAGGACCTGTACCCGGGGGTTGCCGATCCCGGAGCCCAGGCAACCCTTGAAGCTGTGTCCGGGACCTTGGGGATCACTGTGCAGGCGTATGTGCTGGTGGACATGGACGGGTTCGCCAAGCTCATCGATGCCATGGGCGGCATCCGCATCAAGGCTGGCGGCTGGGTACCCATCAGTGGTCCCGTGACTGACGAGGCCAACGGAATCCACGGCATGCCTGATGGCTGGATCCCGGCCGGCGACCAACACCTGGATGGCTTCCACGCATTGTGGTACGGCCGTTCCCGCGAATTCGTTGACGACTACGCCCGCATCGCCCGCCAGCAATGCGTACAGCAGGCCATGCTCAAGCAGCTGGACCCCGGCACGTTGCTCACCAAGTTCGAGGACATCGCCAACGCAGGCACCAAGGTGGTGGAGTCCAACATCTCCTCTGCGCAGCTCGGCAGCTTTGTGGACCTTGCCTTGAAGTCCAAGAGCCAACCAGTCAAGCGCCTCACTATTGGCCCGCCCGATTTTGATGCCTCGTTCTCCACAGTGCCCGACTTCGACCTGATTCACTCGAAGGTCAAGGAACTGCTGACCTCCGAGGGCAGCCCCAAAGCCGATGACTCCATGGTGTCCAACAACGGCGCTGTGGGTTCTAATACTGCGGGTTCTAGTACTGTGGGCTCTCATGTCGCGGCGGCTGGCCCGGTCCGCGGCGGCTTGCCGGCCAGGACGCCAGCAGGTCAGCAGCCGTCTCCGTCGTCGTCGGATTTCACACCGGTGACCACCACCCCGGACGGCACACCCATCACGGAAGAACTACTCAACGGCCTCAAAGCCCAGGGCGACGAGCAAGGCATACGGGATCTCGTGGCGACCAATGGGCAGTGCGCCCCGCTGTAGCCCCCTGCAGCACCACCACCTCACGTTCAGCGCGACGATAAGGACTTTCCTTCGTGTATCAGATTGAGAATGTTTTGCGACCCTACGCGTGGGGTTCGACGACGGCGATCGCCGGCTTGCTGGGGCGGCCGGCCTCAGGTGGTCCGGAGGCAGAAATGTGGATCGGCGCCCACCCTGACTCCCCTTCCACGGCCATTCACCCGAATGGAGTTACGCAACCCCTCGATGCCCTGATCGCAACGGATCCTACGCATTTCCTGGGAACCGCCAGCCTTGCCGAGTTCGGGCCCCGGCTTCCCTTCCTTACCAAGCTCCTGGCCGCGGAACAGCCCCTTTCCTTGCAAGTGCACCCCAGTTTGGAACAAGCACGCGAAGGCTTCGCCCGGGAGAATGCGGCTGGGATTCCTGCTGATTCCCCCGAACGCAACTACCGGGACGATAACCACAAACCCGAGATGATCTTTGCGCTTACCCCGTTCCGGGCGTTGTGTGGCTTCCGCACCCCTGCAGCAGCCAAGGGCGTGTTTGAGCACCTTGCCAAAGTGCTGGATTCCGCTGCGGTGGAGGTCCCTGCGGTCATCAGCGGTGTCATCTCCGATCTCAGCCTGCCCGACGAGTCCCAAGCCCTCAAGGCTGCCTTCACCCGCCTGATTCAGGGCGGCACCGACGCCTCCGATGCGATTCACGAGATAGAGGCCGTCCTGCGTGCCGGCGCTCCCCAAGAGCCCCACCAGGATGCGCTGGCGGCGATGCTGGGAATCAATGAGGCCTTCCCTGGCGATGCTGGCGTGCTCATTTCCCTGCTCCTCAACCACCTGTCCTTGCAGCCGGGCGAGGCCGTGTACTTGCCGGCTGGCAACGTCCACGCCTACCTTCACGGCCTGGGCGTAGAAGTCATGGCTTCCTCGGACAATGTGCTGCGCGGCGGCCTCACGCCAAAGCACGTTGACGTCCCGGAACTCGTCAAGACCATCCGTTTTGAATCGATGGGCGTGCCCCGCGTTGAAGCCAGCGGCACGGAGTTTGGCCAGGAACTGTATCGCCCGCCCTTCAAGGAGTTCCAGCTCCAGCGGATCGAACTCGGCCCGGGTGCCGAACCGGTGCCGCTGGCACAGTCCGGTCCAGCCGTCGTCGTGGTTGTTGCCGGATCCGTGGTGCTCGACTCTCCCAAGAGCGACCTTCCGCTGCAGCGCGGCGGTGCCGCTTTCATCCCTGAGGTGGAGAACCCGGTGAACGTGCACCCTGTGCAAGGCGCGACCGATACAAGCATTGCCTTCGCCGTGACCACAGGACTGGGTAACTGAGCCGTGGACTTTTTTCTGCAGTCGCCCGCTTGGGCTGACGTCCAGCGCTCGCTCGGCCGCCGGGTCCATGAGCAGTCCGGCCCCGGGTGGAGCTTTCTCGCCATCGAGGAAAAGAACCCGGCCGGCAAGGTCATCTACGCCCCTTACGGGCCCGTGGCAAAGTCCGTGGACGCCTTCGACGCCGCGACGGCAGCTTTGGTGGCATTGGCGAAAAAGGAGCGTGCGGTGTTCGTGCGCATGGAACCCGCATCGGCAGGGTTCACGGCATCAGAGGCCGACGAGCTGCTCCGTGCACGCGGCCTGCAGCCCGCGCCCGTCAACCAGCAGCCCGAGTTGAGCTGGATCGTGGACCTCGAGGGCGACTTCAAGGACGTCCTTGCCGGAATGAAGCCAACCAACCGGAACCTGTACCGGAACATCCACAAGAAGGGCGTGACGTTCCGGGCATCCCAGGATCCCGCGGACATCAAGATCCTCCTGCATTTCCTCCACTTGACGGCAGCACGCAACGGGTTCAAGCCCCAAAGCGACGAGTACCTCACGCAGGTGGCCGAATCATTGCTCCCCGCCGGTGCAGGGACGCTCTTCATAGCGGAACTTGAAGGCGAGCCGATCGCTGCGGCTTTCACCTACGATTCCGCGGACACCCGCACCTATGCCCACGCCGCCTTGGATGACACCCACCGCAAGCTCAGTGCCGGCATTCCCCTGCTGGTCAATCTCATGGCAGATGCCAAGGAGAAGGGCCTCAAGCACGTGGACCTCTGGGGCGTGGCCCCCGAGGACCAGCCCGACCATAAATGGGCCGGCTTCACGTCCTTCAAGAAGTCCTTCGGAGGCCGCGAAGTAGCCTACCCCGGCACCTGGGACCTCCCAGTGAACAAACTCCGCTACCGCGCCTACCAACTGGCAAGGCAACTCCGGGACAAACTCCGCTAAATACTCCGGGGGCCGGGCCAACTCAGAAGGTCCGGCCCGTACCGCCACGACCCACTTTGAGGCGGGCTACCCCGCGCCACGCCGCAGATCACGGCGTGTCGGCAGGGTTCCCAAGTCAAAGTAGGTGGTGACGGCACACCCCGCGGCCCGGCCACTCCAAAACAGCGCGAAACCGGAACCCGCGGCACCATCGCATCCAGACAAGCGAAAAGCGCCCTATCGCGTCAGCGGCATCAAATCGACGAGGTACGAGGAGATAGCCGCAGAGCGATGGGGCGCTTTTCGCGTCAAGGACGCGACATCAGCGGAGGCTACGGCTTGCGCGCGTACGTCTCCCACTTGGATGCGAGGTGCTCAGCATCAACGAAGCGCACGGTGCCGGACTTGGAACGCATCACGATGGACTGCGTCAGTACGCGGTCCTTCTGGTAACGAACGCCGCGGAGGAGGTCGCCGTCGGTGATACCGGTGGCTGCGAAGTAGCAGTTGTCCGAGGTGACGAGGTCGTTGGTGGAAAGGACGCGGTCGAGGTCGTGTCCGGCGTCGATTGCCTTCTGCTTCTCGTCGTCCGAGGTGGGCCACAGACGGCCCTGGATAACACCGCCCAGTGACTTGATGGCACAGGCCGCAACGATGCCTTCCGGGGTGCCGCCGATGCCCATGAGGGCGTCCACGCCGGTTCCGGACCGGGCTGCTGCGATGGCACCTGCGACGTCGCCGTCCATGATGAACTTGGTGCGTGCACCGGCTTCGCGGATTTCCTCCACGAGCGGGCGGTGCCGGTCGCGGTCCAGGATCATGACGTTGAGCTGGTTGACCTTGACGCCCTTGGCCTTGGCGATCAGGTGCAGGTTCTGCTTGACGGGCAGGCGCAGGTCCACCATGTCTGCGGCCTCAGGACCAGTGACCAGCTTTTCCATGTAGAAAACAGCGGAGGGATCGAACATGGAGCCGCGTTCCGCCACTGCCAGGACGGCGAGGGCGTTGTTGATGCCGAGGGCGGTCAAGCGGGTTCCGTCGATGGGGTCCACGGCGACGTCGCACTCAGGACCGGTGCCGTCACCAACCTGCTCGCCGTTGAACAGCATGGGGGCTTCGTCTTTTTCGCCTTCACCGATGACCACGACGCCATTGAAGTGGACGGTGTGAAGGAACGAACGCATGGCATCGACGGCGGCGCCGTCTGCCTTGTTCTTGTCGCCGAAACCTACCCAGTGGCCACCGGCAATAGCCGCGGCCTCGGTGACACGGACGAGTTCCAGCGCCAGGTTGCGGTCGGGTTCGTCGGTGCCGACGGCGAGCGACGGCGAAATCGTGGAATACTGCTGGGTCATTGGTGCAGGAGACACTTGAACCTCTTCTTCGAGTGACGATTCACGGGACCGGACACGGTTGCACGAGGCAACCTGGGGTCCCTCTATGAACGATCATAGTCGCCGCATGCCCTTGGAGTCGCTGGATGACCACGGCCGGCAATTCCAGCGGTGAGGTTCCCGGTTGTGTGTTCACAGCTGGGATAAGGGACTATGGAGGTGTGAGTGAAACGCAGGACAAGCCCACTGCCGGCAATGAGCCCGAGGCAGCAGCGGCAAACCGCAACAGCGCCCCGGATGCCTCGGATGTCCCTTATAAACCCGTCATTCCGGCAAAAGCCGCCAAGCGGGCCAACGCATCCGTCATTGGCATGATCATTGCCTTGGTGCTGTGCGTCCTCGCGTTCCTTCCTGTGGTGCTGATGAACCCTGCCCCCAAGGGCGAAGGGTTTCGGCCAACCGTCGATGTCGCTTCCATAGCCCGCAACGCTGCGGATGTGGCGGGATTCACACCCGTCACGCCGGAAACGGGCGACACATTCAGGCCGAACTACGCCCGCTGGGAATCCGGCTCGGGGACGGGCGTGCCTACCTGGGAGGTTGGCTACCTGACTCCCAAGGAAGCCTTCATCGGCCTGACCCAGACCACCAAGTCGAATCCCACGTGGGTGCTGCAGCAGACCGGCAACCTTCCTGTCACCGGCGTCCGCAACGCTGGCGGCCAGGATTGGGAACTGCGTGATTCCGGCAAAGACAAGCGGAGCATGGTGCTCCAGTACCGAGGCACTACCATCATCCTCAGCGGCACGGCCAACCTCGAAGAGTTCGCCACGCTCGCGGCGGCAGTGGTTAAATCTGCGGATCAGGCTGCTGCGCCCTCTGGAACCCCCACGCCCTCCTCTTAAGCACACGCAGCTTAAGCACACGCAGCGAAACAGGTTCACGGGCCGAAACAGTTTCACGGGCCGCCACCTCTGGGCCGTAAAGTAATCAGGTGCCTACCTATCTGACTCCCGCCCTTGCTTGGCGCCGCCTCCAAGAGGGCAATGAACGTTTCGTTTCCGGCGAATCCCTGCACCCCAACCAGGATGCTTCGCGACGCTCCTCCCTGGTGGAGAACCAGAATCCCTTTGCCGTCATCTTCGGCTGCTCGGATTCCAGGCTTGCCGCAGAGATCATCTTCGATCTCGGCTTGGGCGACGCCTTCGTGGTTCGCACAGCCGGGCAAGTCATTGATGACGCCGTCCTTGGCTCGCTTGAATACAGCATCGCCGAACTCCGCGTTCCACTGATCGTCATTCTTGGACACGACAGCTGCGGAGCCGTGAAGGCCACCAAGGCCGCGGTGGAAACGGGTGAGATGCCCGTCGGATTCATTCGTGACCTGGTGGAACGCATCACGCCATCGGTATTGACTGCCAAGCGCAATGACCAAGAGGACGTCAACGACATGGTGGTGGAGCACGTCAAGCAAACGGCGGCCCGGTTGGCCGACAGCTCGCGTGTGATTTCCGACGCCATCGACGACGGCCGCGTCGCCGTCGTGGGCCTGTCCTACAAGCTCGATGAGGGCCGCGCGGCCCTCGTTTCCGGGATCGGCAAGCTCTAGCCGGCCGTGCTCCGGCGTTCGCGCCGGAGCACGTAGCACTCCCATCCGGGTTTTCGATGCGGCGCCCAATCGCCCTAAGCTAGCCCCATGACTTCCACCACTGAGTTCCGTATTGAACATGACACGATGGGCGAAGTTCGCGTCCCCGTGAACGCCCTGTACCGCGCCCAGACGCAGCGTGCTGTGGAGAACTTCCCCATCTCCGGCAAGACGCTTGAGCGCACCCACATCGAAGCCCTTGCACGCGTCAAGAAGGCCGCTGCACTGGCGAACGCCGAACTGGGGGTGCTCGATGGTGAGCTCGCCGAGGCTATCGCCGCAGCTGCCGATGAGGTGGCAACGGGCAAGTACGACGGCGACTTCCCGATTGACGTCTTCCAGACCGGCTCGGGTACTTCCTCCAACATGAACACCAACGAGGTCATCGCTGAGCTCGCCTCGCGTGCCCTCGCAGCCGCGGGCAGCGATAAGGTGGTCCACCCGAACGACCACGTGAATGCGTCGCAGTCCTCCAACGATGTGTTCCCGACGTCCGTGCACGTTGCCGCAACCTCGGCCCTGATCAATGACCTGATCCCGGCCCTGGAATACCTGGCAGCATCCCTGGACCGCAAGGCCGTTGAGTTCAAGGACGTCGTCAAGTCCGGCCGCACGCACCTTATGGACGCCACACCGGTTATGCTCGGCCAGGAGTTCGGCGGCTACGCTGCACAGGTCCGTTACGGCATTGAGCGCATCAACGCCGCACTCCCCCGCGTTGCCGAGGTTCCGCTGGGCGGCACCGCAGTCGGTACAGGCATCAACACCCCCGCCGGCTTCCCGGAACGCGTCATCGAACTGCTCGCAGCCGATACCGGCCTGCCGCTGACCGAAGCCCGCGACCACTTCGAAGCCCAAGCGAACCGCGATGGACTCATCGAAGGTTCCAGCCAGCTGCGCAACATCGCGATCTCCTTCATGAAGATCAACAACGACCTCCGCTGGATGGGTTCCGGTCCCAACACGGGCCTCGGCGAAATCGCCATCCCCGACCTGCAGCCGGGTTCCTCGATCATGCCGGGCAAGGTCAACCCCGTCATCTGCGAAGCGTCCATCATGGTTTGTGCCCAGGTCATCGGCAACGACACCGCCATCGCATGGTCCGGCACCAACGGCGCCTTCGAACTCAACGTAGGCATCCCCGTCATGGCCGCCAACCTGCTTGAGTCCATCCGCTTGCTGGCCAACACCAGCCGCGTCATGGCCGACAAGATGATCGACGGCATCACAGCCAACGTGGAGCGTGCCCGCTTCCTGGCCGAGGCTTCCCCGTCCATCGTGACCCCGCTGAACAAGTTCATTGGTTACGAGAACGCCGCCAAGATTGCCAAGATCGCCGTCAAGGAGGGCCTGACCATCCGCCAGGCAACCGAGAAGCTTGGCTTCGTGGGTGAAGGCGAGGGCAAGGTCTCCGAGGCAGAACTCGACAAGGCCCTGGACGTCACCACCATGACGTCCCCGGCGCACAAGGCCTAACTCTGGCCTGAAACTTTAGGCTGACGCCGGCATGAAATAGCGTTAGTCCTCCACCTGGTACGCCACGGGGCCTTCGGGTTCCGTGGCAAGCCTGATGGCCTGAAGGTTTCCCTCGCTCATGTCAGGCAGTTCATCCAAGCCAAACCACCCAACGGCGATCGATTCGTCATCGTTTACCTGAGCGTTGCCGGAAACATATCTGCAGCGGAAAGTGATGTCCAGGAAGTCGCAGACGTCGCCATTTGGGAAGGTCACCGGCCCCACAACCCCGACACCGATGATCCGCTCAGTTTCAGCAACTACTGCCGTTTCCTCAAAGATTTCCCTGACCAGTCCGGGCGCGGGATGCTCTCCTGGCTCAAGCATTCCGGTGATCACCGTCCAGTGGCCGTTGTCAGCCCGTTGGCAGAGCAACACCCGGCCACGGTCGTCGAAAACAACTCCCCTGACCGCCGGCAACCACAGAGGGTCATTCCCGATCTTCTCCCGCAGTTTTAGTACGAATTCCGGTGCGCCCATAGAGTCTAAAATCCCTCACATCAATCGTGGTGTCGAGGCCAGTGCGTCAAGCGTGCACAGGGCTAAGCATGCCCCAGCGATAGGAACCCGGGTATCCGTGCAGCGTTGCAGTTCGGCCGCAGTTGCAGCCGATCTTGGGCACTATCACGCAGGCAAAAGCACCATGCTTGCCACGGCTCCGGCCAGCATGAAGGGCCCGAACGGGATGGCCGACCCCAGGGTGCCTCGCCTGGACACGAGGATCACCAGGCTCCACAGTCCGCCCAGCAGGAATGCCGCGAAGGTTCCCGCGAAAACATGGGTCCACCCAAGGTAGCCCAGGTAGAGTCCAAGCACTCCGGCCAGCTTTACGTCCCCGAATCCCATACCGGGTGGATAGACCAGCCGCAGCAGGAAGTAGAAAAGCCAGAGCACGGCGCCACCGGCCACCACCCCCAATCCGGGGACACCGAACACTGATGCATCGGGTCCTTCCCTGGCGCCAGGTTCGCCAACGAAAACCAGAATCGCGGCGGCAAGCAGCAGAACCCCGCCCACGGCGTAGGACGGAAAGACGATTCGGTTCGGAAGTAAATGGCTCCGGATATCGATGACGGTCAAGCGCACCGCCATCACCAGGAAGTACGCGCACGCAATAACCACCAGCCAGAAGCCCAGCGGGCTGGCATCCCAGAGGTCGGCGAGTCGTCGGATCACCCTGCAGATGCTATCCGATTTGATCCAGAAGCCGGCTTGAACGCGTAGGTAAACTGTGGATATGGGGCGCTACAGTGCAGGTGGATCCGGTTTCGGAACAGGTTTTGGCCCGGCCAACGGCAACAACGGCCAGCCGCAGGACTTGTCCTCCACATTCCGCAACCTTTGCCGTTCGTCGCCGTGGAAGTGGACGAGTCTCCGCTTCGAATACCTGGAGCGGCCAGGGACCGGCGCAAATCTCGTACGTGCATGGCTGAGGCGGCCCGGAGCGCTCCGCCTGGAGACGCCTGACGGGACGTTGCTGCACAGCACTACAGGTATCAACGATTCCCGGGACGAGTTCTACGTCAGTGCGACGCGTCGCTCCTGGCTGCTTCCGGCACACCTCGTCACTCCGGTCTACGACGACGCCGGCTTGGTCCGCAGACGCCCTGAGGCAGCGTACGGTGAACCCTCCTTTGGCAATGGCCGGCTCGCTGCAGCACTGGACCCAGTGGAACTTGCGGGCAACGCACCTGTCCCGTTGGAGTTCCCGGATTCCAACCCCGTGTCACTGGAAGAGCCCCGGGAAGTTGACCATGAAGGACGTTTGGCCTTGGAAACAGTGGTTACCCGTGGCCGGACCTACGTGCCCTCCGATCCCAGCGAACCCTTGGCTCATCCGGGCCGAACGCTCATCAGGGTGGACGCGGGGACGGGCGTCTGCGTCGCCAGCCAAAGCCTGGACGGCGATACCGCCGGCAAGGGTCATTGGCTGAAGATCCTGGCCGTTGACGAATACATGCTGGATGATCTCTTCCTTGCCGAATCGATGAACCTGACTGACGTTCGGCGCCATATCTCCTGGGACATCGGTCCAGCCGCTTGACAGCCCTCCCACTGTTCAATCCAGCGAGGCAGTCGCCAGCCCTATGACTCGCGTGCTCCCAGCAGCCGGGCTAAGCTACGGCGATGACATTGCTGGCAGACATCTGGCCCCCGTTCGGACTGACCCTCACCACCCCGAGGCTCACCATCCGCCCCGTCCTGGATGAAGATATCCCTGCTGCGGTTGCCGCCGCCCGGTCCGGGGTCCACGAACCCGGCAAGAGCCCCTTCAGCACACCGTGGGCCGAGCTTCCGGATGACGAGCTGGGCCCCAACATGGCCCAGTGGTACTGGCGCTGCCGCGCCAATTTCACGCCAGACTCCTGGACCCTCCTCCTCGCCGTATGGCATGAAGACGAGTTCCTGGGAGTGCAAGACCTCGGCGCCAAGAACTTCAAGACGCTAAAGACCGTGGGCACGGGCTCCTGGCTCAAGCAGTCCGCACAAGGCCAGGGCTTCGGCAAAGAGATGCGCGCCGCCGTCGTAAGCTATGCCTTCGACAACTTGAAAGCGGAAGTTGCCGAGTCCGAGGCCGCCGTCTGGAACAAACAGTCTCTGGGCGTCTCCACAAGCCTGGGCTACGAACTCAACGGAATCTCCCGCGACGGCTGGGGCGACAGGGTGGAAACCGTCCAAAGAGTCCGCCTTACCCCGGAAAACTTCAACCGCCCCAACTGGACCCTCAAAGTCCAAGGCCACGAAGAGCTGAAGAAGTACCTGAAGCTCTAGCCGCAGGACGCACCAGCCGGGCTGCGGTCCTTCGCGGAGGAGCGCATCGCGGGCCATCGGATGGTCATAGGTCGCCCAGCGACCGCAGGCCATCCCTTTGGCCCGTGTCTAAGCGACGGCGAAGGGCCGTGGCCCGGCGAACCGGACCACGGCCCCAGGCCTAGGGAACCCTTAGATTTCAGCCCCTTCGAGCAACTCCGTCACCAGGGCCGCAATCGGCGACCGCTCAGACCGGGTCAGTGTGATGTGGCCGAACAGCGGATGTCCCTTGAGGGTCTCGACGACGGCGGCGACGCCATCGTGCCGCCCGACCCGAAGGTTGTCGCGCTGGGCGACGTCGTGGGTGAGGACGATCTTGGAGTTTTGGCCGATGCGGCTCATCACGGTCAGCAGGACGTTCTTCTCCAATGACTGTGCCTCGTCCACGATCACGAAGGCGTCGTGCAGTGAGCGTCCGCGGATGTGGGTGAGGGGCAGGACTTCGAGCATGCCCCGGTCCATGACTTCTTCCACAACTTCTTGGCTGACCAACGCTCCCAGTGTGTCGAACACGGCCTGCGCCCAGGGGTTCATCTTTTCCGATTCGGATCCGGGTAGGTATCCCAGTTCCTGGCCGCCTACGGCATACAGCGGCCGGAATACGACCACCTTTCGGTGTTCACGCCGTTCCAGGACGGCCTCGAGGCCCGCACAGAGTGCCAGGGCCGATTTGCCGGTGCCGGCACGTCCGCCGATGGAGACGATGCCCACTGCGGGGTCCATGAGCAGGTCTATGGCGAGCCGCTGCTCCGCTGAGCGGCCGTGCAGGCCGAACACGTCGCGGTCGCCTTTGACGAGGCGGACTTGCTTGTCGGCACCAACGCGGCCCAGGGCCGAGCCACGGTTGGACAGCAGCACGAGGCCGGTATTGACGGGAAGTTCCGCAGCGGAGGGAATGAAGACGGGCTCATGGCCGTAAAGGGTGGTTATTTCGTCTTCGCTGGCTTCCACTTCGGCTATGCCGGTCCAGCCGGAGTCTTTGACCAGTTCGTTGCGGTATTCGTCTGCGTGCAGTCCCATGGCGGAGGCTTTGACGCGCATGGGGAGGTCCTTGGACACCACGGTGACGTTGTGGCCCTCGTTGGCCAGGTTCTTGGCTACTGCCAGGATTCGGCTGTCGTTGTCGCCTCCACGGAAGCCCGCGGGAAGGACCTCCGTGGAAATGTGGTTCATCTCTACCCTGAGCATGCCGCCGTCTACACCGATGGGTATCGCGTGGTCCAGTCCACCATGTTCGATTCGGAGGTCGTCCAGGAGCCGCAAAGCTTTGCGGGCAAAGTACCCAAGTTCGGGATCGTGGCGCTTGCCTTCCAGTTCGCTGATGACCACGATCGGGACGATCACTTCGTGCTCTGCAAAGCGCAGTAGCGCGTGCGGGTCGGAGAGCAGGACGGATGTATCGATCACGTAGCTGCGGCCTGTCGCGGACGTTGCGGTCCGCGCTTTTTGTGAGACCCTCTTGGCGCGAGAGGTAGCTGCACTTTCCCCGTCGGAAACCATTGCGGGCAGTTGCTCAGAAATAGCCACATCGACTCCAGCCCCGGGCGGTCGCCCGGCCTAATGGTGAAGCGGCTCGGCCGGAAGGCCGGGCGTGGCCTCCCATGTAACTGGTGCGATAGTTCGCTCCATCTACTGGCCTCCCCGATCAGCGGGCGGTTTTGCCTGCTGATGGGATTAACGTAATCCTCGGCACATTCATTTCCGTAATCCGTCGTCGGCAAGTCGCATGTCCGGATCGTAAAATTTTGGTGAACCGACGCGCACCTAGGTTCCGAAGCGACGCTGGCGCCCGGCATAATCCCTGAGCGCCCGCAGGAAATCGACCTTGCGGAATGCCGGCCAGAGGGCCTCGCAGAAGTAGAACTCGCTGTAGGCGCTTTGCCACATCAGGAACCCGGAAAGCCGTTGTTCACCGGAGGTGCGGATGACGAGGTCCGGATCGGGTTGGCCACGCGTGTAAAGGAACCGTGAGATGTCGTCCACCGAGAGTTCATCTGCGACGTCGGACATAGTGCGTCCCTTGGCGACGGCGTCGCGGAGGAGTTCCTTCACGGCGTCGACGATTTCACGCCTGCCTCCGTAGCCGACTGCCACGTTCACGTGGATTTTTTCGTGGACCGGCGTGCGGGCCGTTAGCTTATTCAGACGTTCGGCCAAGTAGTCCGGCAGAAGCTCCGGGGCGCCCATGGCGTGCACGGAGACGTCCTCGTTTTCGTCCAGGCGGTCCATGGTGTTGGCTATGATGCCCATGAGCAGGTCAAGCTCTTCGCCTGAGCGGTTCATGTTGTCTGTGGACAGCATGTACAGCGTCACGACTTTGACGCCTAGCTCCTGGCACCAGCCAAGGAACTCGTGGATTTTGTCCGCCCCAGCCTGGTGTCCCTGGCTGGTTGGCGCGTTGAATTGGCGGGCCCACCGTCGGTTGCCGTCCACCATGACACCGATATGCCGCGGGATACGGTCTTGCTTCAGGGAGCGAAGGAGTCGACGTTCGTAGAAGCCATAGAGGAAACCGGGCAGTTCCACCGGACTCTCACCTGACTTCCTTGCTCTTACGACGACGGCGCACATCCAAGGCTACCTTCCCTAGCTGCCAGGCTGGTGCAGGGTGGGCCAGATTCACATCGAGCAAAGGCTACCGAAGAGTAACTTACCAAAGCGTAGGTTACCCTTAAACGATGGCCGAGCTCCTCACAATCAAGCCCGCATGGCGCGGTGGGATCCATGCCATTGCCGCCCCTTTCGCCCTCGCGGCCGGAATCGCCCTGGTGGCCCTTGCCCCCACTGCCGACCGAAAAATTACTTCCGCCATCTATGCTGTGACGGGTGTCTTACTCTTTGGCGTGAGTGCGGTTTACCACCGCGGAAACTGGTCTCCAAAAACCCGCCTGGTGCTGAAGCGGCTTGATCACACAAACATCATGATGGTGATCGCCGGAAGCTATACGCCGCTGGCTTGGTCGCTTCTGGAACGTCCCCAGGCCATCACGTTGTTGTGGATTATCTGGTCCGCAGCCATTGTCGGCGTCCTATTCCGGGTTCTATGGACAGACGCTCCGCGGTGGCTCTACGTGCCCATCTATATTGCGCTGGGTTGTGGGGCGCTCTTCTATCTCCCACAATTCTTTGCAGCGAATACCGACTCTGCCGTCCTCATCTGCGTAGGCGGCGCCCTCTACATCGCCGGAGCGGTCTTCTACGCCATCAGGAAGCCCAATTTCAGCGTCCAGCACTTTGGCTTCCACGAACTCTTCCACGCCTTCACGGTCCTGGCGTTCGCAGCACACTTCGTCGCCATCATGTTGGCCGTCCTCAGCTAGGCACCCAGGCAGCAGCCCGCCAGCCGGCAGCAGTCCACCATTCCCTCAGGCGCCGGAGGTCATCCGTGCCAGCATGGAGTGCACCTCCGCGACCGTCCCCACCGGTCTTTCGCACACCATATCCCGGCACAAATACACCTGGGGAGAGCCGTCGGGCCCACCCGCGCGATGAACCAGCAAGGGGACCTCGCCATCACCAGCCGGGGACGCGGCGTCGTCCTCTTGCACTGCGACCACCAGTCCCGGGCTGGCCGATTTGAGAAGCGCTTCGTGCAGTTCCTGCCGCAAACGCGACCCCGGGCCAGCGACGGCGGCCTCCACTGGCCCGGCCAGCGCCGCTTGCGCCGTGGCCAGGAGCCAACCGGCAACGCGAGGTGCCCGTGTTGCCAGCGGCGGAAGCAAGCCCAGGATATTCCCCGCCATGAGGCGGTGGGCATGTGAGCCTGAGTAGGCAGAATACGTCAGGAGCGCTCCAGCAAACCCGGCTGCCCCGCTGGGCGTGGCATTGTCGAACGGATCAAGGGCAGCGCGCTGCCCCTGGGCGTTGAACACCTGGGCCGATTCCCCGGCCGAATCAGCAAGGTGTCCGTCCTCTACAAAATGCGCTTCAGCGGCCTGGATGAGTTGCTCCGCGAGACGGTACCAGCGCTTTGTCCCCGTCACCGCGTACAGGGAAAACAGGCCCTCTGCGCAGAACGCGTAGTCTTCCAGGAGTCCCCCAATGCCGCGGGCCTTGGAATCGTGCGAGACCCGGACCAGCAGCCCGTCCTCAGCATTCCAATGCACATTCTCGAGATAAGCAGCAACCTTCCCAGCGGCAGCCACGAGATCCGGGCGGCCCAGCACGGCTCCGGCCTCGGCCAGCCCCGCTATCGCGAGCCCGTTCCAACCAGCCACCACTTTCTCGTCCCTCGCGGGCTGGTTCCGGAGATCCCGCGCGGCAAGGACGGAAGGCCTGACCCGGTGCCAGAGCCTGGATTCGGAGGCGGACAAGGGCCGGCCGGGATGCAGCGGCGAACCCAATTCCGAGACGGTCCCGTGGGCGCCCACATTCATCATGCGGGCCACGGCCGCGGCGTCATCAGGGCCGAGGACCTCACGCAAGGCCCCTGGCGTCCATAGGTACGCTGCGCCCTCGTGGTGCACACCGTCCACCACGGTATCGGCGTCCAGCGACGAAGCCAGGCCACCCCCTGGCAGCCCCAGCGAGGCCAGCATCCAGTCCGCGCACATGGATGCTGTCTCCGCCGCTTCCTCAGGCGGGAACACTTCATTGCCCCCTAGCCGCACCCAGTGGGCGTAGACACGCAGGAGCTGGGCATTGTCGTAGAGCATTTTCTCGAAGTGGGGCACGGACCAATCCGCCGTGACAGAGTACCGGGCGAAACCGCCGTCGAGCTGGTCACAGAGCGCCGAACGCGCCATCCCGGCCAGTGCGCGTGCGGCCATGTCACGCGCAGCGTCCGCCGTCTCCGGCGCAGCCGCAGCGTTGCGGATGAGGAACTCAAGAACCGCCGACGGCGGAAACTTTGGGGCGCCGCCAAACCCGCCGGCGTCGGGGTCTTCAGACCGGGCCAAAATCTTCACGGCATCCGAAAGAAGCCGGGCATCAAGTTCTTCGGGCGGGCCATCAAGCCGTACGGCGGATGACAGCTGGGCATTGGCCATGTTGGCGGCCAGTCCCCTGGCGTTCTGTTCAACAGCTTCGCGGCGTTCAATCCATGCCTCGTGGACCGCCTCCAGCACGTTCCGGAAGGACGGCCGGCCGGGCATGGGAGCTGGCGGGAAGTACGTGCCTGCGTGGAAGGCGAGGCCGTCCGGAGTCAGGAAAACGGACATTGGCCAGCCGCCTTCGCCGCTGATGGCCTGCGTGGCAGCCATGTAGACAGAATCGACATCCGGCCGTTCTTCGCGGTCCACCTTGATGGGCACAAAGTGGGCGTTCAGGTAGTCCGCGGTTTCCTGGTCCTCGAAGGACTCATGTGCCATGACGTGGCACCAGTGGCATGCGGCATACCCGATGGAGAGAAACACGGGGACATCCCGGACAGCCGCGAAAGCAAATGCCTCGTCTCCAAAGGGGCGCCAGAAGACAGGATTATCGGCGTGTTGGCGCAAATAGGCAGACGGTTCTGCGCCCAGGACGTTGGCAGCCCCGGGCCAGTTGTTTCTGCGCGGGTCAGCGGGTCCCTGGACCGGCATCGCCGTTCTCGTCCGTGGTGCCGGCGTCAGCAGTCCCAGCCTCGGCCGCCAAGCGTGCTTCCTCCACCTGCGCACGGTACCGAACCCTGCGGATACGGCGAACCATATCCACGATGAGGAACGTCGTGAGGATCACGATGAAGGCCGTGAGGACGAAACCCCAGGTGCCTGGGGTCACCTGGTCCTCGGACAGGCCAGGCCGCAGCGTCCCCGTGGGGTCCGGCGACGGGCTGACGGTCAGGGCGAGGATCAAGTGGTGCACGTTCAAACCTTCTATGGGAGCTGATGCATGCCGGCTGGCTTCAGCGTGAGCGGGGCAGTTCTATGGCCGCCGGCGACTTCTACAAACGATAGAAACTAGTGGCGATACTTATCTTATCCCCGCAAAGAGATCCTTTTCGGGTAACTCCGTAGGGACCCGGGACGTGATCAGCGTGTAGTCCTCCCATGGCCACGCCGTTCGCTGCAGTTCAGGTGAGACGGCAAAGAAGAAACCCACGGGATCAATCTGCGTTCGATGCGCCCGGAGGGCGTCATCACGGGCCTCGAAGAAGTCACCGCAGTCCACCTGCGTGGTGGTCTGGTGTGCGGGAGCGGGAGGAGTGTGGCCCTCTGCATCGGCTTCAAGCCAGGCGGCCAGCCGCTCAGCATAGGGCGACTGCAGCCCGGCTTCTTCCAGCGCAAAGTGCAGTGCACGGAAGCGCTCGGGGCTGAAGGCGCGATCGTAATAGAGTTTGCTGGGTGCCCACGGCTCCCCTGTTCCGGGGTAGCGCGTGGCGTCGCCCGCTGCCTCAAACGCCTCCACCGCGACCTTGTGGGCCATAATGTGGTCCGGGTGCGGGTACCCACCATTTTCGTCGTAGCTGATGATGACGTGCGGCTTGAAGTCGCGGACCAAGCGGACCAGCGGAGCCGTGGCGCGTTCCAACGGTTGCAGGGCAAAGCATCCCGGCGGTAGCGGCGGAAGGGGATCACCCTCGGGCAGGCCCGAGTCCACGAACCCAAGCCAGCGCTGCCGGATACCAAGCACGGCCGCCGCGTTGGCCATTTCCAGCCGGCGCGCGCCTGCCATGTCCCGCTTGGGGTGCGGAGCTTCCACCATTCCAGGGTTCTGGATGTCGCCCCGGGAACCATCGGTGCAGGTGGCGACCATGACCTCTACTCCTGCAGCGGCATACATCGCCATGGTCGCTGCACCCTTGCTGGACTCATCGTCCGGATGAGCGTGGACGGCGAGCAGCCGCAGCTGCTGCTCGGAACTGCTGGACGCTGTCACTCGACGGCTCCTCTTTCATGGACGGTGCTAAATCAGGACTGTGCAGGAGGTGCCGGGATCCGCACTAAACTGGATGGGTGACTTCAGAGGACCTATCGGCCACCGAACTACCGGCAAGCAACAGCCTAGCCAATCGCTACGGTGGTCAAAAGCGCGGCTTGAGCCGTACATCGAGGCGGAACATCGTCATCGTGGCCCTGGTGCTCGGAATTGTGTTCGCAGCATGGGTGGCAACATCCTCCGCGCAAGCCCCTGTCACCTTCAAGGACATCGGATACAGCACCGTGGATGGCACTGAAGCCGAGGTCGACTACCAAGTCACGAAGTACCCCGGAGCCACAGCGAAATGCGCCGTGAAGGCCATGGATTCCAAGTTCGCGGTGGTGGGCTGGAAAGTGGTTGAGATCGGCCCTAATGAGCCAAAGGACGGCGCCGACGGCGGGAGTACGACATCCCAGCGCACGGTGTTGAGAACCGAGTCTCCAGCCGTGTCCGGCGTAGTGGATAATTGCTGGATCGTGGACAGCGGGAAATAACAATCGTGTGACCCACGACTCAACCAGTTTGGGTTCGTCCAGAGGATTTACTACAATGGATGAAACCTTCACCCCGTTAAGTTGGTTACTGAGTTCCACGAGTGGCCACCTCGGCGGGGTCTTTGCTTTGTCAGATCAAGAGGAGAAATCCGTGTCTACCACCAATAGCGCCACAGCAGCTTGGCTTACCCAGGAAGCTTTCGACCGCTTGAAGGCTGAGCTGGACCACCTTTCCGGCGCTGGCCGGGCGGAAATCGTCCAGAAGATCGAAGCCGCCCGCCAAGAAGGCGACCTCAAGGAAAACGGCGGATACCACGCAGCCAAGGAAGAGCAGGGCAAGATTGAAGCCCGCATCCGTCAGCTCACAGCACTCCTGCGCGACGCCCAGGTGGGCGAGGCCCCTGCCGATGACGGAATCGTGGAGCCCGGCATGCTGGTTGTTGCCCGCATCGCCGGGGACGAGGAGACCTTCCTGCTCGGCTCCCGCGAGATCGCCGGAGACTCCGACCTCGATGTCTTCAGCGAGAAATCTCCGCTCGGTGCCGCCATCATCGGCCACAAGGAGGGCGAAAAGCTGAGCTACACCGCCCCCAACGGCAAGGAAATTCCGGTGGAGATCGTTTCCGCCAAACCGTACGTCGCCTAGGCAGCGCGAAAAGCCCGACGCCGGTCCACCCCTTTCCGGGGTGGGCCGGCGTTTTTCGTGCCCGGGTAACCCAACTGGGTCGCAGCAGTGCGCGTTTTGAGAGCTCATAACGCGCACAAATGCGACTTACTTGGGTCAGATGGTGGACTGGGGCTTGGGACGCAGCAGGATGGCCGCGATGACCCCTCCAATGGCCCCGCCCAGATGGGCCTGCCACGAAATAAAGCCCATGACGGTGGGCAGCACACCAAAGAGAATGCTGCCGTACGCCATGAAGAGCACCACGGACAGAAGAATCTGCCACCAGTTCCTGTTGAAGAAGCCCCTGACCAGAAGGAATGCGAAGAACCCGAACACCAGCCCGGACGCCCCCACTGTCACTCCTCCCCCGCCAATAAGCCACACCGTCAAGCCAGAACCCAGCCAGCTAAAGGCCAAAGCTGTGAGGAACACTCTGATGCCAGCCAGGAAAACCAGGAAACCGAAAATGATGAGTGGCAGGGTGTTGGAGAGCAAATGGTTGAGGTTCGCATGCAGCAGTGGGAACGTCAGGATGTCCAGCACGCCGTCCAGGCTGCGCGACCGCAACCCAAAAGTCCCGTTGAGTCCATGCCTCATCAACGTATTGAGGAACTCGATGACGTAAAGCAGGATCACGAAGCTGCCCATGAACAGCAGGCCGCCCTTGGCTCGGCCCGCGAGTGTCTCCTTGGCCTCGGCCTTGGATCCGTCAGGCGTTTCGAGCACCATGTCCGCGACTCCTGTCAGTGCACCACGATCGGCTGGAAGCCTTCGGCCCTCAAGGCGCCGAGGACCTGTTCGCCGTGTTCGTGGCCCTTCGTTTCCAGGTTGATGGTGATGGAAACATCGCCCATGCTGATGGAGCCGCCCAGGCGCGTGTGGTCCAGGCCCGTGACGTTGGCGTCGTTTTCGGCAATGATGCGGGCGATCGTAGCCAGTGAGCCCGGGCGGTCGTCCAGCATCATTCGCACCGTCATGAACCGGCCCGCGGCAGAGAGACCGCGTTGGATAACTTTGAGCATCAGCATCGGATCGATGTTGCCACCGGAAAGCACGACGGCGGTGTTCCCGGGGTTTTCGATCTTGCCGTCCATCAGCGCGGCTACTCCCACCGCGCCTGCCGGCTCCACGACCATCTTGGCCCGTTCCAGGAGGAAGATCAGGGCCCGTGCGAGGGAATCCTCGCTCACGGTCACGACGTCGTCCACGAGTTCGCGGATGATGCTAAAAGGAAGCTGCCCTGGCCGCCCCACAGCGATGCCATCGGCCATGGTGGAAACCTTTTTGAGGGGCACCAGGGCGTCGGCAGCGAGGGACGGAGGGTAAGCTGCTGCGTTTTCCGCCTGCACTCCGATGACGCGGATCTCGCGGCCGAGCTCTTTGGCCCTTGCCTTGATGGCCACCGCGACGCCTGCAAGCAGTCCGCCGCCGCCAACACCCATGAGGATGGTGTCCACGTTGGGGATCTGGTCCAGGATCTCCAGCCCAATGGTGCCCTGGCCCGCGACGACGTCCACGTTGTCAAAGGGGTGCACAAAAACGGCGCCCGTTTCATTGGCATAGCGCTGGGCTTCGGCCAGTGCCTCATCCACGTTGTGGCCGTGCAGGATAACTTCGGCACCGTGGCTGCGCGTTGCTGCAAGCTTGGGAAGCGCGACGCCCAGCGGCATGTAGATCCGGGCGTTGATGCCCAGGCTCTTTGCGGCTACGGCTACGCCCTGGGCGTGGTTGCCTGCAGAGGCAGCCACCACCCCGCGCTTCTTTTCGGCATCAGTCAGGCGCGCCATCCGCACATAGGCGCCGCGGACCTTGAAGGATCCGGCACGCTGCAGGTTCTCGCATTTGAAAAAAACATTGCCGCCCACGAGGCTGCCCAGCGCACGGGAGGACTCCACCGGAGTCTTCGTAATAATGCCCTCGAGCAGCTCCTGCGCCTTGAGGACATCGTCCAGTGTGACGGGCAGGGTTTCGAGGGTATTCACTGACTATTCTCCTTTATTGGTGTCAACTGCAGGCTCCTGGACGGAGGTGTTATCTGCGGTCCTGGTCTTGCTGGCAGCGCTGCTGGCGCTGTGGGATCCGACTCTCGGAAGGTGGACTTCCTTGAAGTTGGAGTCGCCATCCGTTTCCGTGGATGCGGCCCCAGGCTGCAGCTCGGCCGCACCCAATCCTTCATCATGTTCCCACGTCCGGCCGGCAATGTAGCGAACCGCCGTGTTTACTACGGCGAGCAGTGGTACTGCAAAGAGCGCTCCAGGAATGCCCGCGAGATAGGATCCCGCAGCCACGGAAAGGATCACTGCCACGGGATGAAGTGCCACAGCCTTGCCCATGACCAACGGCTGCAGGATATGGCTTTCCAGTTGCTGGACAAGCAAGACGATGGCCAGCATGATCAGGGCATTCACGGGTCCATTGGCGACCAGTGCCAGCAGGACGGCGATCGCACCAGTGACCAACGCACCCACCACGGGAATGAACGAACCAATGAACACCAGGACACCGAGCGGAAGTGCCAAGGGTACCTGGATGATGGCGGCGCCGACACCGATGCCCACCGCATCCACGAACGCGACGAACATCTGGATCCGGGCGTAGCTGACCATCGAAGTCCAGCCGCGCCGTCCGGCACCATCAGCTGCCCTTCGGGCTGCCCTGGGCAGGAGCCGGACCAGGAACGCCCAGATCCTGGTGCCTTCGAGCAGGAAGAAGATCAGGATAAAGAGTGCCAGGACCAAGCCGGCGGCGAAGTGTCCGGCGGTGCTGCCAAAGGACAAAGCACCGCTGAGGATGCTGCTGCTGTTGTCCTGCAGGGCAGTGGCGCCGTCGGAAATGTACTGGTCAATCTGGGCAGCCGTCAGGTGCAGGGGCCCGGATGCAAGCCAGTCCTGGATCTGCTGGATTCCCGTGAGGGCCTCAGTCCAAAGCTCCTCAAATCCCGAGACAAGCTGCCTTCCTACCAGCGCAAGCGCGCCTCCGATGACCCCAATGAAACCCAGCACCGTGATGGCCACGGCCGCACCGTTGGGCAGGTTCCGCTTGCGCAACCAGACCACCACTGGGTAGAGGAGTCCGGCCAGGAGGGCAGCGACCATCACCGGAATAATGAGGAAGCTGACCTTGCCAAGCAGCCACACCAAGGCGCCGATCATCAACAGGATCAGGCCCATCCGCCACGACCATGCGGCTGCAATGCGCACTCCGTAGGGAAGGTCTTGGGCGATTTGTAGGTCAGAACGTGATTTGGCGTCCGGTGTTGGCGTCATAAACCCATACTTCCGCAGGCCGCCCCGTAAGGGAAACCGGCCCGCCGCGCGTGCATGGTCTAGAGGGAGGCGGTAATCCCCCACGTCATGGTGAAGGACTCCCCCGGCGCAAGCCAACGCAAACCGTCCCCACTGTTAAAGGCGTTGGCTGGACCGGTCATGGGCTCAATAGCGACCACTTTGGAACGGCCAGGGAAGGTGTCGGTGACGAACACATGGACATACTGGCAGTTTTGGTCCTGTTCGAGGGAGACACTGCGTCCATCCGGCGCCGTGAGCGTGTGGCGGGCCACGCCGCCGTCGAACGTCAGGTCCGTCAAGGCGACGTCGATGTCCAGGCTGCCCACCGTACGACCCCCGGAAAGGTCCCATTCGCCTTCCACAGAGGCGGTGCTGCGGGGAATCAGTCGATCATCCGCTACGAGGCGCGTGGCTGCGTTGACCGTCAGGATCAAATCCTCAGGGGTTACGTCGCCAAGACGCAGGTATGGATGGGAGCCAAGGACGAACGGAGCACTGGCCTCGGAATCGTTGGCCAGCGTTTGTGAGACACGAAGGTCCAGGTTTCCGTCGAGCTCATACCGGACAAGGTGCCGGACAAGGAAAGGGTAGCCATGCTGTGGGAAGACGGTTGCTTCAAGCGTCACCGAGAATTCGGATTCATCCACCAACGTATAGCCGGAGTTCCGAAGGAGTCCGTGGCTGGCGTTGTTGCGTGAGACCTCGGTGATGTCGAGTTGCTGCTTTTTGCCGTTGAGATACCAGATGCCATCCTCCACCCGGTTGGCCCACGGGGCGAGCGCGATTCCTGTGGCTCCCGGCGGAATCTCGGCGTCGCCGTAACTTTCGGTTAATTGGACACCGTCGCGGGAATACAACCGCAGACCCGCCGCGAGCTCGGTGACTATGGCGAGCGCGTCGTCGCGGCGAAGCTCGAATTGGCGGCCGGTGGCGAAGCGCCGCGGTGCGGAATCGGCCCCGTTTTGGGCGGATGGGGAAGAGGCAGGCATGGCAATACCGTACTGCATTCACGTCCTTTCACCACGAGCGACATGTTAGCTTTTGTTTGAAACTATGCGTTTTTGGTTGCTTGTGGGATGATGGACCCATGAGTCGCATTACCAGCACCCGCCTCGCTGACAACCGTGAGCTGATCTACTTCGATGACCCCGGAACTCCCGAGCGCACACCGGACTCGCTGGTGGACCACCGCGAGTTGCCGGCCCGCGGCGAGCCCGGCGAGGTCAGGTATGACGCCCTATCCGGTGAGTGGGTAGCAGTGGCTGCCCACCGCCAGAGCCGCACGCATCTTCCCCCTGCCCACCAGTGCCCCATTTGCCCCACTACTGCCGATAATCCTTCGGAGATCCCCGCCCCGGATTACGACGTCGTGGTCTTCGAGAACCGTTTCCCCTCGCTGGGACCGGCACTGGGCGACATTCCGGAGATCCCGGGGAACGGATTCGCCGGCCACGCCGTCACCGGGCCCGCCTTCGGTCGTTGTGAAGTTGTGGCTTTCACCCCGCAGCACACGGGGTCCTTTGCTGAGTTGGGACAAACCCGCGCCCGCACGGTCATCGAGGCCTGGGCACAACGCACTGAGGCGCTAAGCGCCCTGCCCGGCATCAAACAGGTCTTTCCCTTCGAGAACCGCGGCGCGGATATCGGGGTTACCCTGCACCACCCGCACGGCCAGATATATGCGTACCCCTACGTCACGCCCCGGGCGGCCACCCTTGGCGCGGTAGCCCGCAAGTACTACGACGACGTCGACGCCAAAGAAACGCTCGCCGCCTCGCTCCTCAAGGCAGAACGCGAGGATGGCAGCCGCATGGTTCTCGAAGCCAATCACTTCAGCGCCTACGTGCCCTTCGCTGCTCGCTGGCCCCTGGAAATCCATCTTGTCCCCCACCGCAGCGTCCCCGACCTGGCAGCCCTGACGGGCGAAGAACGCGACGAACTCTCCCACGTCTACCTGGACCTGCTGAAGCGCCTTGATGCCCTGTACCCGACCCCGATGCCGTACATCTCCGCCTGGCACCAAGCCCCGTTGGATCCGATCCTGCGCCCAGCCGGCCAGTTGCACTTGCAGCTGACGTCACCGCGCCGCGCTGCCGATAAGCTCAAGTACCTGGCGGGTTCCGAAGCAGCGATGGGCGCCTTCATCAATGACACCACCCCGGAAGCCGTGGCGGAGCGACTGCGCAACGTCGCTGCTGCCACAGACGCCACACAGTTGGCCGAGACCCTGGAAGGCACCCGAGCATGACCACCACCACTGACGCCAGCGTGCTTTCCGCGCGCTTCCAGGAGACCTTTGGTTCAGTTCCCGACGGCGTGTGGCAGGCACCGGGGCGCGTCAACCTGATCGGTGAACACACGGACTACAACGAGGGCTTCGTCCTGCCCTTCGCTATTGATAAGACAGCCAAGGTGGCTGTTCGGCTTCGCGGGGATTCCACCGTGCGGCTGTTGTCCATGTTCGGTGGTCACGGCCTGGTGGAGGCTGACCTCTCCGGCTTGGAACCGGGATCCGGGCAGGGCTGGTCACGCTACCCGCTCGGAGTCGCCTGGGCCTTGAAGGAACGTGGCATCGATGTTCCCGGTTTTGACCTCCTGCTCGATTCCGACGTTCCGCTGGGTGCTGGACTCTCTTCCTCCCACGCAATCGAATGTGCGGTCATTTCTGCCCTCAACGACCTCACCGGGGCAGGTTTAGGCGCCGAGGATCTGGTGCTGGCGACGCAGGGCGCTGAGAACGTGTTCGTCGGAGCACCCACCGGCATCATGGACCAGTCAGCTTCCCTCCGTGGAGCCAAGGGGCACGCTGTGTTCCTGGATTGCCGGGACCAGCACGTTGACCTGGTCCCCTTTGATGCGGAGGCCTCGGGCCTGGTCCTGCTGGTCATCGACACCAAGGTGTCCCATTCACATTCCGACGGCGGTTACGCCTCCAGGCGCGCGTCCTGCGAGTTGGGTGCCGAGATCCTCGGAGTCAAAGCACTGCGCGACGTCGGCGTGGAAACTTTGGAGGAAGCCTCCGGCTTGCTGGACGAAACAACCCTACGCAGGGTTCGGCACGTCGTCACCGAAAACGACCGCGTGCTCCAGACGGTGGAAATCCTCAAGAGCGAAGGGCCCGCCAGCATTGGCGCGTTGCTGGACGCCAGCCATGTGTCCATGCGAGACGACTTCGAGATCTCCTGCCCTGAGCTGGACCTCGCTGTGGAGACGTCCCGGGCCAACGGCGCGATCGGCGCCCGCATGACGGGTGGGGGTTTCGGCGGTTCTGCCATCGCCCTGACTCCGGTGGGCCAGGAGCAGCAGGTTCGCGACGCCGTCGTGCGTTCCTTCGCTGAGAGGGGCTTCACCGCCCCGGACATCTTCACCGTGACTCCAGCGGCAGGCGCCCTTCGCCTGGCCTGACCGTCCCACGGCTTACGCCCGCCGTCCTTCCAGATGCCGGGCGTAAGCTGGGGCCATGACTGAGGCTGTCATCGTTTCCACTGCCAGAAGTCCAATTGGCCGGGCCTTCAAAGGCTCCCTTAAGGACGAACGTCCCGACGACCTTGCTACTGCCATGGTGCAGGCCGCTCTCGCGAAAGTTCCAAGTTTCAATCCTGCTGCCGAAGACGGCGGCGGGCTTGATGACATCCTGCTGGGCTGCGCCGAACCCAGCGGGGAAGCGGGCTCCAACATGGCCCGTGTGGTCGCCGTCCTCGCAGGCCTGGACCGCGTACCGGCGGCTACCGTCAACCGATTCTGCGCGTCCAGCCTGCAGACCCTCCGGATGGCGTTCCACGCCATCAAAGCCGGGGAAGCGAATGCGATCGTCTCGGCCGGGGTGGAAAGTGTTTCGAGATACCAGAATTGGGCAGGGGCCGGGCAAACCGACGCCGGCAACCACAACCCGCTCTTCGAGTCGGCAGCGCAGCGAACGGCAGCCCGGGCGGCGTCGAACATTCCCTGGACGGACCCGCGGCTTGGCGGGAGGCTTCCCGATATCTATATCGCCATGGGACAGACAGCGGAGAATGTGGCCACCACTTACGGAATCAGCCGGGCCGAGCAGGACCAGTGGGGCGTGCTGAGCCAAAATCGCGCCGAGGCTGCCATTGCCTCGGGTTTCTATGCCCGGGAAATCACGCCGTACACGCGAAAGGATGGCACGGTGGTTGATCGGGACGATTCCCCGCGGGCAGGAGTGACCCTGGAAGCTGTATCCACTCTCCAGCCCGTATTTCGTCCCGAAGGCACAGTGACCGCGGGGAATGCGTGCCCACTCAACGATGGCGCCGCCGCCGTCCTGGTCATGAGCGACGCCCGTGCACGCGACCTCGGACTTCAGCCGTTGGCGCGCATTGTGTCCACCGGTGTGTCTGCCCTCTCGCCCGAGCTGATGGGCATGGGACCCGTTGAATCAACGCAACGGGCGTTGGCACGGGCGGGACTGACGATTCACGATATCGACCTCGTGGAGCTCAATGAAGCTTTTGCCGTCCAGGTGGTAGCGAGCGCCCGGGAGCTGGGCATCGACGCAGAGAAGCTCAATGTCCACGGTGGCGCCATTGCCTTGGGCCACCCGTTTGGCATGACCGGAGCGCGCATGACCACCACGCTCCTGAACGGACTGAAGGAACGCGACGGCACGCTTGGCTTGGCCACGTTGTGCGTGGGAGGCGGTCAGGGAATGGCTGTTGTTTTCGAACGCCTCAGCTGAGGCGTCCTTTGAGCCGGGCGTCCTTTGAGCCGGGCCGGCAGAGTAAAGAAAAATGCCCCCGAAGAATTTTCGGGGGCATTTTCGTGAACTCAAGCGGAGTTAGTCGTCGCCGCGCAAAATTGCCAGAAGCCGAATGATTTCGACGTACAGCCAAACCAGCGTGACCGTCAGCCCGAAGGCGGCAATCCAGGAGTAGCGCTCAGGGGCGCCGGCGCGGACACCTTCCTCGATGCTGGTGAAGTCCATAATGAGCGAGAAGGCTGCCAGGCCAATTGCAAGGATGCCAATGAAGACGCCAAGCGGGATGCCGGCAATCGTGATACTCGTGCGAAGGCCAAACGGCTCCTGGACTGCACCGGTCCACATCATCACGAGGTTGATCAGTGCGAAGACCGCGTAGCCGATGGTGGCAATCATGAAGAATCGCACCATCTTGGGTGTGGCACGGACCTTGCCGCTCTTGAAGAGCAGTAGCGTGACGCCGAAGACGGCCAGCGTCCCGATGACCGCTTGGAGGCCGACGCCCGGGAACATTCCGTCAAGAATCCGTGTCAGGCCACCGAGGAACAAGCCCTCAAGGCCGGCGTACGCAAGAATCAGTGCCGGTGACGGCTGCTTCTTGAAGGTATTGACGAGGGCCAGGACGAATCCGCCCAGCGCACCGACGATCATGAGCATGGTGGACAGGCCGGGAGCCACAAAGAGCGTAATACCCGCGCCGATGACCAGGGCAACAAGGCAGGCGACGGTCTTCATGATGACGTCGTCGTAGGTCATCCGGCCGGTATCGGCGGGGCCCGCTGCCGGCTGGTTGTACATCTGCTGCAGTTGTTCGTTGGTCATGTTCTGCTGCGGAGCCGACCAAGCGGACTGGGCGTCGAGGACCTGTCCAGGCGCGCGGCCAGGTGCCTGGTTAAACTGCTGGCCGTACGGGTTGGAATACGGATTTTGCGGAACAGGCGGTGCCTGTTTGGCTCCACGGAAATTCTTTCCGTTGAAGATAGGGTTTCCGCCAAGTGCCATTGCGGGTGTCCTCCTGAAAAAGGGCTAAGTGATAATTCACGGTACCAATTACCACGCGCGCACGGCAGGGAAAGTTCCCTTGTTCACCCAGACGAAACTCAACCGTGACACGAATGTGGAAGATTGCTTGTTGCCCAGGACTTCACAGTTGTTATCCGATCGCTATCTTCTGACCTCTATGCAGGGCATTTTTTATCCGCACCGAGCGGTAACATAGGCCACACATGGGTGACTTAGATCACAATCGAGGCAGCTAGGCAGGAACTGTTCGCAAGCCCCATGACCGTTCGCACCGGCTGCAATGGCGCAGCCGGGACCACCCCCACTGTGGAGGTTTCCATTTTGAGAAGCACACTTCGCGACCCGTCCATGAGACGGTCCAAGGGACCGCAGAGAGCCGTGGGGGCGTTTTTCGCAGCCCTCATTGCCGCTCTGTTGATCGCCGCCCCCGCGGCGGAGGCAACCACCCCCTCGCCTTCGCCATCCCCAACGAATTTCCAGAACAATATCAGCGGCTTCCTCCGCGACGACGCCCGCGCGCCCATACCGGGCGTGAAGATCAAGGCCTCGGGCAACGGGTTTGAAGGCGAAGCAACCTCCGGAGCCAACGGCGCCTGGAACATTGGCGTCCCCGTGCAGGGCACGTACAGAGTTGAGCTGGATACCTCCACCTTGCCGGAGGGCATCAAGCTTGCCGATGGCCAGGAGAATCCCCGCGACGTCACGTTCAACCAAACGTCCAACCTGTCGGTGATCTTCGCCTTCGGCAAAGGCATCGTCGTCCAGCAACAGGACTTCGGCCAGAACCTCCTCAACCGCCTCGTTGCAGGATTGAGTTTCGGCCTTCTGCTGGCACTTGCCTCCGTGGGTTTGTCCCTCATCTTCGGCACCACCGGCCTCACCAACTTCGCCCACGGCGAGATGGTGACCATGGGTGCTGTGCTCGTCTTTATGTTCAACGGTTTCGGTTTGCCGTTCTGGCTGGCCATCCTGCTTTCGCTGATCGGTGGCGGGCTCTTCGGGTACGTTCAGGACGCCGGGCTATGGCGTCCCCTGCGGCGGCGGGGTTCAGGCCTGGTCCCCATGATGATCGTCAGCATCGGCCTGGCATTGGCTATCCGCTATGTCATCCAATTTTTCTTCGGTGGCGCTACCCAACAGCTGCCCGGAGCCCAGAGCGCTGAGATCCAGATCGGACCCATCTCCATCTCTCCGAACAACCTGTGGTCCCTGTTGATCAGCGCCGTGGTGATCGCCCTGATCGGCATCATCCTGCTGAAGACCCGTCTCGGTAAAGCAACCCGTGCGGTGGCAGACAACCCTGCGTTGGCGGCTGCTTCCGGCATCGACGTCGACTCGGTCATCCGGCTTGTATGGATCGTCGGCGGCGTTCTCGCTTCCCTCGGTGGCATCCTATGGGCCTACTACCGGCCCGGCGTGACGTTCGACATGGGCTCGCAAATCCTGCTGCTCATCTTCGCCGGCGTGACGCTCGGTGGCCTGGGAACCGTCTTCGGTGCCCTGATCGGCTCCATCGTCGTCGGTATCTTCGTGGAGCTGACCACAGTCTTTGGCCTCCCGGCCGACCTCAAGTACGTGGGGGCTTTGTTCATCATGATCGTTGTTCTTCTGTTCCGACCGCAGGGTATCCTCGGCCGGCGTGAGCGTGTGGGTTAGGAGCGGGCCATGGACTTCGGATTTATTCTTTCCAGCGCCCTTGGCGAACTGTTCAGTCCAACGACGGCGGCCTACGCACTTGCTGCTCTGGGCCTCGCCGTACACTTCGGCTACTCAGGCCTGTTGAACTTCGGCCAGGCCGGCTTCATGGCCGTGGGCGCCTACGGCTTCGCCATTTCCACGTTGACCTTCAAGACCCCCTTCTTCATCGGATTGCTTATCGCGGTCCTGTGTTCGGTCATCTTCGCCTTCATCCTGGGTATTCCAACACTGCGTTTGAGGGCGGACTACCTTGCCATCGTCACCATCGCGGCGGCTGAAATTGTCCGCTACGTGGTCACCACCAACCAGCTCACCAGCGTCACGGGTTCAGCCAACGGCCTGGCAGCGTTCGAGGGCGGCTTCTATTCCATGAATCCCTTCCCCGAGGGGTCCTACATGGGAATGAACAACCGCGACTTCTTCATCCGGGTTGTGGGTTGGGGCCTGGTCATTATCTGCTGCCTGCTGGTGTGGCTGCTGATGCGCAGCCCATGGGGCCGCGTCCTGAAAGGTATCCGCGAGGACGAGAATGCCGTGCGTTCGCTCGGCAAGAACGTCTACTCCTACAAGATGCAGGCCCTGATTATCGGTGGCATCCTGGGCGCTCTGGCAGGCATGATCTTCACCCTCCCCCGCGGAGCCGTCCAGCCGTCCAACTACGGCACCGAGCTCACGTTCTTCCTCTGGACCTGTCTCCTGCTCGGTGGCATGGCTACCGTCCTAGGCCCAGTGATCGGAGCCATGATCTTCTGGGTGGTGCTCTCGCTGACGCAGAGCCTGCTGTATGGGCTCATCGAATCCGGAGCCATCACATGGCTGACCACTGTCCAGGCCGGCCAGCTGCGCTACATCCTTGTTGGTGTGGCCCTGATGCTCCTGATGATCTTCCGCCCGCAAGGCGTCTTCGGCAATAAGAAGGAGCTTGCTTTCGCATGAGTGAGACCAACGAACAAAACAGCAACAACCCAATCAACCCAGTTACGCCATCCAGCACTGGTAACACTGGTAGCCCTGCCCACCGCGCCACTACAGGGGACGAGGCAAACATTGATTACATGACCGATTCGCGTCCCATCGCGGTCGGAGAAAACACTCCCGGCTGCAAGAAGCGGGATCCGATCGTCGTCGCCGAAAACGTTACGCGGTCCTTCGGCGGCATCAACGCCGTGGACGTCGAATACCTTGAGATCCCCCGCCACAAGATCACGGCCTTGATTGGGCCCAACGGTGCCGGCAAGACCACACTGTTCAACTTGCTCACGGGCTTTGACACTCCAAACAGCGGCAAGTGGCAGTTTGAAGGAAACAGCATTGCCGGCGTCTCGTCCTACAAAGTGGCACGCATGGGCATGGTGCGGACATTCCAGCTGACCAAGGTCATGGGCAAGCTGACAGTCATGGAAAACATGCGGCTGGGTGCAGCAAACCAGCCGGGCGAGCGCCTCTCCAAGGCTCTGTTCAAGGGCATCTGGGGTGGCCGCGAGAAGGAGATCACGGCACAAGCAGACGTGCTCCTTGAGAAGTTCAAGCTGGACACCAAGAAGGACGACTACGCGGCTTCCCTCTCAGGCGGTCAGCGTAAGCTCCTCGAGATGGCCCGCTCCCTCATGGTGCGGCCCAAGCTCGTCATGCTGGATGAGCCCATGGCTGGCGTGAACCCGGCACTGACCCAGTCCCTGCTGGACCACATTAAGAACCTCAAGGCTGAGGGCATGACGGTCCTCTTCGTGGAGCACGACATGAACATGGTGCGCCACATCGCAGACTGGGTAGTAGTCATGGCAGAAGGAAAAATCGTGGCCGAGGGTCCTCCCGGCGAAGTCATGAAGAACCCCGCCGTGATCGACGCCTACCTTGGCGCACATCACGACGTTGACCTCGGCGACGCAGAAGGCATCAAGGTGCTGGAGGCAGAACTTGAAGCCGACGAAGAATCGGTAGTGGGAACAGAAGACGCAGGCATACTGTCCGACATCGTAGAAACCAAGAAGGAGGACGGGAAATGAGCAGCACCAGTGCAATGCCCGCCTCGGCAGATGCTCCGGCAAGTGAATCCGTCGTCAAAGTCACCAACCTGGTGGCGGGCTACATTCCTGGCGTCAACATCCTCAACGGCTGCTCCATCGAGGCCCGCAAGGGCGAGCTGATCGGCATTATCGGCCCCAATGGTGCTGGTAAGTCCACCCTGCTGAAGGCCATGTTCGGCCTGGTGAAAGTCCATTCCGGCACAGTGGTGGTCCGGGGCCAGGATCTCACCGGTTTGAAGGCCAACAAGCTGGTTACGCAGGGCGTCGGCTTTGTCCCCCAGACCAACAATGTCTTCGCAACCCTCACCATCGAAGAGAACCTCCAGATGGGCATGTTCCAGCGGCCCAAGGCGTTCGCTGAACGCTTCGACTTCGTCGCCAGCCTCTTCCCGGAACTGGCCAAGCGACGTGCCCAGCGAGCCGGTTCCCTCTCCGGCGGTGAACGCCAGATGGTAGCCATGGGACGGGCCCTCATGATGGACCCTGCAGTGCTCCTGCTCGATGAGCCGTCGGCAGGCCTCTCCCCCGTCAAGCAGGACGAGACCTTCCTTCGAGTCCATGAGATCAACCGCGCCGGCGTCTCAGTCATCATGGTGGAACAGAACGCCCGCCGCTGCCTGCAGATCTGCGACCGTGGCTACGTCCTGGACCAAGGAAAGGATGCCTACACGGGCACGGGTCGCGAGCTCATGAAGGACCCCAAGGTCATCCAGTTGTACTTGGGAACCCTGGCAGACGAGGTCTAGCAGCCGCATTTCGCGTTCAAGGAGGGCCTTGGGTTTACCCAAGGCCCTCCTTCGTGCCCCGTTGCGAGGCCCGCTCTGCGCCCCAAAACCACCCCCACCCACGCACACCAGGCCCCACAACACAGCCCACCCGAGCCGTGGACGAGGGGGCACATGAAGCAGAACAGGTCCCCTTCCTGTGCGGAAGGGGACCTGTTGCTTTGTTGCGGTCTAACCAGGGCTTGGCTTAGAGCTTGCCGAACTCCGATTTCACGGGCATTAACTTATTCTCGTTGGTGTATTGATAGATGCCGATATAAGCTTCTGTCGGGTCACCCGCATCCGAGAACGTGATCGGACCCGACTGGCCGTCGTAGTCGATGTCCTTGCCGTTACGAAGCAACGTGACGCAGCTGGCGAAGTTGTTGCACTTCTCGCCACCCTGCGATACATCCTTGAGCTTGGCTGCGATATCGGCGCCCTTGGTGCTCTTGGCTTCCTCAGCGGCAAGAGCAATCAGGTTTACTGCGTCGTAGGACTCACCGCCGTATGTGAAGTCCTTCAAAGCGGGATCCACACCGAGGAGTGACTTGGTAAAGGATTCGGCCGCGAAAGTGCCAGGGAATGTTCCGTGAGCGCCGGTGAGCGTGCCCGGTTTGAAGTCCTTGCTGTAGTCGGTGGTGTTGCCATCAACCAGGAACAGCTGTTCGGGCTTTGCCCCCTTGCCTGTGACAAGGGGAATAATGCTCTTGGCTTCGTCAAACGTGATCAGGACAATCGCGTCCGGCTTTGCCGCGATGACCTTGTCCACCTGGCTGCTGAATTGTGTGTCGCCTGTATTGAACAGTTCCTCGGCTACGACCTTGCCGCCGGCAGCTTCAAAGGCCGCCTTAACGTTCTTCTGCAAGCCCGTTCCGTACGCGTCGTTGAGGACGATCATGCCGATCGTCTGAGCGCCGCAGGTGGCCATGTAATTGCCGAGAACCTTGCCCTGCAGGACGTCCGAGGGAGCAGTACGCCAGTAGAGGCCCTTGTCGTCCCAGGTGGTGAAGTCGGGCGAAGTATTGGCCGGGGAGAACTGGAGCACACCTGCGCCTGTGATCTGGTTGATCACGGTCTTGGAAACACCGGACGAAGCTGCACCGATGATTGCGCTCACGCCCTGGCCCAAGAGGGCGGTGGTGGACTGTGTTGCGATGTCGGTCTTGGTGTCACCGGAGTCGCGGTGCACCACCGAAACCGGAGCACCCAGAACGCCGCCGGCATCATTGACTTCCTTGATACCGAGGTTGACGCCAGCAACTTCCGGTGGGCCGAGGAATGCGAGCGACCCCGTTGTCGGCAGAAGCGATCCAAGTTTCAGAGGAGTAGCGGTAGTGGTGGTCGAGGGAGGTACGGGTCCCGTGTTGGTAGCAGCCTGGCTGTTGCCGGCTCCCGCCCCTGCGCTCGGAGCCGGGCAGGAGATGCCTGCAGCGGCGGCAGAACTGGACCCGGTCTGGCTCGGCGTGGAGGACCCACCACAAGCTGTGGCCAGGAGGGCAACCCCAATGCCAAGCGCTGTAAGCTTGGCGGCTCGGGGCGCCGCTTGGGAAAGATCAAACATTCGTTGTCTCCTCGATCGAAAGGTGCGAACTGCCTTTGATGCGATAACTCAGGTGTGTTCCTGATTAAGACTCAAACTAGTGCAATTGATCCGGGAAGATAAGTGATTCAGGTCACATCCCTATAACACTCGTTGCCTGTGGGGAATCTACGAGCCGGCTGGGAAATATCTCAGAAGAATGCGGCCAATAAATGGCGGCAGGAAATGGAAGGAGAGGAAACCTCCTCCCCTTCCATTTGTGCCCCAGGTGGGACTCGAACCCACAACACGCGGATTTTAAGTCCGCTGCCTCTGCCAATTGGGCTACTGGGGCGCCCGCACCATGGTATCCCAGCTACACGCGTTCGAATGGCGCCGCGTAGCGAAAGGTTCCCCGAACGCCGTCGGGCCATGCCGGAAGCGGCAGCAACTGGAAGTGATCACCCCAGGCAGCCTCGGGTGGTTCCACGCCCAAAGACGTGGCCGGTACATAACCGAAGCGCGGATAGTAAAAGGGGCTGCCCAGCAGGGCAATCGCGGGCTCGCCGGCCGCCATGGCGCGCACGGCGGACTCACGCATCAGGGCCGAACCGACCCCGCGCCGCTGAAATTGCGGGAGGACCCCGATGGGACCCAACCCCACGAGTTCCAGGTCTCCGATCCAGCCGCGGGTGCTGATGACGTGCCCAACAATGTCTCCGCCAATCTCGGCTACTATGCTCAGCTCGGGAATGTACTCGTCGCACTCGAAGAGCTCCCGCAGCAAACCAACTTCCGAGGGCGTCCCCTGGACCGGCTGACCGGTCACCGGAGACACCGAAAAGGCCCTCGCCGTGAGTTCCAGGATTTCAGGGCGGTCTTCCGGCCGCTCCGTCCGAAGCACCACCCCACGGGCCAGCAAACGCAACACGTCCAAAGCGCGGCCAGCGTCTGCCACAGGAACCAGCAGGTGGTCATGGTGAAAGCCAGCCAGGACGTTGCAACTGATGCCTGCGTGCGTCAGCGCCGCGCTCACTGCGGCCGTCAGTCCCACCGCTTCCAATGCTGAATGGATCTGGAGCGTGATCCAGGAGGCCACGAAATCGTAAGTGAGGCCCATCCTGTCCGCCTCATCCCGCCGCAGGACCACGGTCAGCCCTTCAGCCTCACGGACGGCGGCCTCGATGTCGCCTTCCAACGGCCTGCCGTGCGGCCAGAGCGCGTACACATAGTCGCCATCCCTAATGACAGGATGCAGGGACTCCAGAAGGCTCTTCAGATCGGTTTCGCCAGGCATGGGAACAGCTTAAACGACGACGACGGCCACTCCCTTAAGGGGAGCAGCCGTCGTCGGACGTGTACTACTTGGCGTCAACCGGTACCGGAGTCTTGTCCTCGGCGGGCTTTTCCGCCGCAGCAGGCGCGGGGGCAGGTGCAGCAGCCGGCTTGGGGGCCGGGGTTGCAGCCGCAACGAAAGCGCCGCGCGGGTTGTCGAGGTCCATCAGCTGCGTGGTGTCGCGGCCTGCGAAGAAGGCCAGGATCCAGCCGAAGATCACGCGGAACTTGCGCTCAACCGTGGGCATGGCCATGCCGTGGTAGCCACGGTGTGCCAGCCAGGCGAGGCCGCCCTTGAGTCCGATGCGGCCCAGCAGGTTGATGTTGGCGACACCCTTCCATTCGCCGAAGCCGGCAACAGCACCAAGGTTCTTGTGCTTGTAGTCGTGCAGCGGCTTGTCCCAGCGGGAAGCCCAGAGGTTCTTGGCGAGCTTCTTTGCCTGGCGGAGGGCGTGCTGGGCGTTCGGGACACAGGTACCGTCCGGCAGTCCCTTGCCCGTGAGGTCCGGGACAGCGGCGATATCGCCGGCTGCCCAAGCATTCTCGACGATGCCTTCGTCGCCGGCAATACGCAGGTCCGGGAGGACACGGACACGGCCGCGCGGTTCCAGCGGGAAATCGGTGGAGCGGATCATCGGGTTGGCCTGCACGCCGGCAGCCCACACCAGGGTATCGGCTTCAACTTCACCGGCGGACGTCTTGTCCGGGAGGTTGATCAGCTTGAGGTTGCCCTCTGCACTGTCCAGGGAGGTATTGAGGAGGACCTCGATATCGCGGCTGCGCAGGTGCTCTACAACCCACTCAGCCTGGGATGCGGTGACCTCGGGCATGATGCGGCCCATGGCCTCAACAAGGATGAAGCGGACTTCTTCCTGGCGGACACGCGGGTTGTTCTTGACCGCTGCGCGGGCGAGGTCTTCCATCTCGGTGAGGCATTCGATGCCGGCAAAACCGCCACCGACAACCACGAAGGTGAGGGCCTTGGCGCGCTCCGCGGGGTCCGTCATGGTGGAAGCGGCCTCAATGCGCTCCAGCACCTTGTTGCGCAGTGCTACGGCTTCCTCGATGGTCTTCAGGCCAATGCCCTTGTCAGCGAGGCCCTTGATGGGGAAGGTGCGGGTAATGGCACCGGCTGCGATGACGACGTCGAAGTACGGAATCTCGAAGGGAGCTTCACCATTGGCAGGAGCCACAACCGCGGTGCGGTTGGCGTGGTCGATGCTGGTGACGCGGCCCTGGATGAGCTCCGTCTGCTTGAGGTGCTGGCGGTGGGAGACGACGGCGTGGCGTGCCTCGATGTTGCCACCAGCGACCTCGGGGAGGAACGGCTGGTAAGTCATGTAGGGCAGGGGATCAACGACGGTGACGATGCCACCGGCATTCGCGATCTTCTTCTGCAATTTAAGGGCTACGTACAGGCCGACGTAGCCGCCGCCGACGACGAGAACCCGGGGACGGTCAATGAGCTCTGGGGTGGTTGCCATGAAACCAGAGTACAGCACTTTGTGAAAATCTTCACTAGCTACCTCCTGGTGGGCGGATCCACCGCTTCCAGTGCTCCCGTTTCGGCCTCCTCCGCGGCAGCAGAAGGGTTCTTGGCGACCCTGCGCAATTGGATGGACGCACCCACGACGATCACCGCGAAAATGCCGCCGAATCCGAGCACGACGGCGGCCGGAAGGGCGTCATCCACATGCGCAGGAGTGGCCGCAGCAGGAACGGTGGGATCGGGCAGTGTGGGTGCCGCACTGGTAGGACTGGCCACCGGGGCCTGGGTCGGCGTGCTGAAGTCACCTCGCCGGTGGACACGGATCCAGTCCGCGATGGAACCGAGCGGATTGGTGGTTGTGGTCTCTACGTCATCCTTCAGCGCTGCCTCCGCATTGAGCACACCGTAGCCGTAGAGCGGGTCCTTGCCGGGAGCGCCGGCGTCCTTGGCCGTGCTCACAATCCTGTTGATGACCTGCTTTGCGCTCATGTCAGGCCACTTGGACCGGATGAGTGCGGCCACGCCGGAAACGATGGGCGCGGACCCGGAAGTTCCAGCCCATTGCGCGTATCCGCCCCCGGGAAGGCCACCCAACAGATTTTCGGCAGGTGCTGCAACGCCAATACTGATCCCCTGGGAGGAGGAGTCAACACTGGCCTGGCCGTCGGCGTCGAGTCCGGCCACGGTAAGCACGCCGGGAATGGTGGCAGGAGCTCCAACCTGGACGTTGCCACCCACGCGGTTGCCGGCGGCAGCGACGATCACCACATCTTTTTGTTCGGCATAAAGGAACGCTGCATCCCAGCTTTGGGGCCACACCGGCGAGGTGCTGCCCAAGGAAATATTGATGACCTTTGCGCCATTGTCCACGGCCCAACGCACGGCGTCGGGAATCTGCTCCTGGTCCGTTTTGCCTCCCGGGTTGGGTGAACCAAGCCAAGTGGACACTGCCAGGATCTCCGCTTCAGGCGCGACGCCAACGATCCCCTCCGGTCCCCCGGCAGGAGGAACCGTCGTCGCGGCTGAGGGCGACGGGGAAGCTGCGGGCGTTGTGTGTCCGCGACCGGCAAGCATGGTGGCCACAAGGGTTCCGTGCTCGGTCTTCGCGCCGATGCTCTTCTGGCCGTTGGGGGCTCCGGCACCGGATACGTCCGTACCGCCCACCACGACGCCCTTCAGGTCAGGATGGCCTCCGTCAACGCCGCTATCGATGATGGCGACCTTGACCCCTGCTCCCTTGGAGACCTGCCAGGCATTCGTGATTCCCGATTCCTTGAGCCAGTACTCCTTGTCCCGCCAGGAATCGGCCATGGCCGCCGGCGCAGTCAAGAGCGCGCCCGCAAGCGCTCCCCCGGCCAGCATTGCGGCAAAGGCAGCAGAAAGTGGGCGGTGGCATCGCAAGGTCATGCGGAGTCCCGGATACTCAGGGCAATTCCATCCAGGATGTCGTGTTCGCTGGAGATGGCACCGGTGATGGCACCGTTGCCCACGGCGGCAACCCGTTCCAGGATGCGCCGCCACACCAGGGCTCCAGCACCAATGACGTCCACGCGGCCTGGATGCATGTAGGGAAGAACGGCCCGTTCGTCGCGGGTCATCTCCAGCAGGCTGGTGCAGGCGTCGCTGATGGTTTCAATATCCAGGTAGGCGCCGTGGATCCTGTCCGGCTGGTACGCGCTCAGGCCCAAGGCATGGGCGGTAATAGTGGTGATTGAACCCGCTACGCCAACCACAGCTGTGGCACGGTCCAGCGGAACTGTTTGGCCGGCAAGGTCAAGTGCGGCATCGACGTCGGCCTCCGCTGCTGCAATCTGCCCAGCCGTAGGCGGGTCGCTGCGAAGGTGGCGTTCCGTCAACCGCACGCAGCCGATGTCCACCGAACGAGCGGCAATCACACCGCTGGAATCGCCGAGGACGAATTCGGTGCTGCCACCACCGAGGTCAACCACCAGAACGGCGTCATCCCCTGCAACCGGCAAAACGCTGCTGGCACCTGCGAAGGACAGCGCAGCTTCCTCATCACCGGAGATAACTTCAGGCTCCACACCCAGAAGCTCTCGAATTCCGTCAACGAAAACCTGGCGGTTCCGGGCGTCACGGGTGGCCGAGGTCGCCGCAAAGCGCACGCGGGTGGCACCGTGTTCACGGATAAGCGCTGCATAGTCCGCTGTGGCGGAGAAGGTGCGTTCCAAGGCCTCGGGAGCAAGTTCTCCGGTCGCATCCACGCCCTGTCCCAGCCGCACCACGCGCATTTCACGCACGACGTCGGTCAGCGGCCCGGGTGCCCCGTTCACCGAGGCGTCGGCAATGAGGAGGCGGATGGAGTTGGTTCCGCAGTCAATGGCGGCGACGCGGCTCATGCGCCCTCCGTCAATTCGCTGCTGGAGTCTGCCTTGGGCTTACGGACTGGCGCCGGGCGTCCCACGATGTCAGGCAAACCTTGAGGACCGTGACGGCTCAAATCCCTCGACGGGGCCTCGCCCGCAGTGTCCCAGGCGCCATCGCAGTAGCAACGGTCCTTGGTCCACCACTCTGAGATTGCCGCCAGGGCCTCGTCGCCCAGCGGGTTGACCCCGGGACCGGCAGCCAGCGAGTGGCCAACCAGCACGTGCAAGCACTTGACGCGGGTGGGCATGCCGCCAGCGGAGATCCCATCGATTTCCGGCACGGACCCGGTCCCGGAACGTCCGGCAATCTCGTTGCGAGCCTGCAGGTAGGCCTCGTGGGCGCCATGGTAAGCATCGGCGAGTTCCTGATCCGCAGTGAGCCGGTCATTCATTTCATTCATGAGCCCGCCCGCTTCCAGCCGCGACACCGCGGAAGTGATGACCGGGTGGGTCAGGTAGAACGTGGTGGGAAACGGAGTCCCGTTGCTGAGCCGGGGCGCAGTGGCCGCAACGAGCGGATTCCCACATACGCAGCGCGCGGGAATCTCCACCACGTCCCGCACCGGCCTGCCGAGCTGGCGGCTGAGGACATCGAGGTCGTGTGCTGATGGCTGGCGGGATTCCTGCGGCACGGCTGCCGTGTTCTCTTCCACTTGCGCTGCCAACCTTCCTGCCCTTTTGGCCATGTCCCTGAAGGACACGACGGCGGCGGGCACCGCGTCTAGTCTGTTGCCGATCGTCTGATTGACTCCCAGAGCGCATCCACCCAGGGCAGGTTTGCCGGGTTTGCGGATGAGCCGGAGCCGGTGCGGCCCCCAGGGGTACCGGCGGCTTCTTCCCCGCCAAATACCCAGTAACCCGTTTCACCCGGCATAACCATGTTAATGCGGTCGCGGGCCTGTTGTTTCACGTAGTTGGGATCCTGCCACCGGGAAAGCTGCTTGTTCAGCTCCGCCTGCTCTGCCTGCTTGCTGGCGATCTCGGCCTCCAGTGCGGAGATTTCGGCTCGTTTCTCCAGGAAAATCCTAACGGTGGGCGCCAGCATGATAGTGATGGCAATCATGACGACGGCCAGCGCCAGCATCCTGCCCGAGAACGCCTTGGCCGGTACGGGATCGAGGTCCTGGGCTTCGCGTGCACTGTTCCCGGAGGCTTTGTCAGCAGATTTCATGGACGTGGGGCGGCTGGTCTTGGCGGCTGAGGTCCTGGCGCTGCCCGGGGCCTTGCTGCTGCCGGAGGTCTTCGTACTGCCCGGGGCTTTGCTGCTGCCTGGGGTTTTCGGAGCCGAGGGCTTTCTGGTGGCCGTTGCCGGCGTCGAAGATTCCGCAGAGCTGCGGGAGGCGCCGAACTCGGCCTCGATGACGTCCCCGCCCGCAGAGCCTGCGCTGTTGGGCCGACCTGCGCTGTTCGGTCTGCCTGCGCTGTTCGGCCTACCTGCGCTATTCGGCCTACCTGCGCTGTTCGGCCTACCTGCGCTGTTCGGCCGACCAAGGGCATCGGCCCTGGGAACCTTTGGACGACGGGTGGCCATGACACTCCTGTAATGCCCGGTGCTTGCCTGGCGGGTTGCTGCGCTTGCCCTGCGCGAAACGTGCGTGTGCGGAACCTTCGTAGGTCCTGCTGTGCCCGCGGTTCCGCAGGCAAGCGTTAAACAGAACCGGTGGCTATGGTCTTTCCACCATAGCCACCGGTCAGCCGTTTTCGCGGAATGCTAGCCCTTGAAACGCGGGAACGCGCTGCGTCCGGCGTAACGTGCGGCGTCGTCGAGTTCTTCTTCGATGCGCAGGAGCTGGTTGTACTTGGCGACGCGCTCGGAGCGGGCCGGGGCACCGGTCTTGATCTGGCCCGCGTTGGTGGCAACGGCGATGTCAGCAATCGTGGTGTCCTCGGTTTCGCCGGAGCGGTGCGAGGTGATGGTGGTGTAGCCGGAGCGCTGGGCCAGCGAAACGGCGTCGAGCGTTTCGGTCAGGGAACCGATCTGGTTGACCTTGACCAGCAGGGAGTTGGCCGTAGCGGCGTCGATGCCCTGCTGCAGGCGGACCGGGTTGGTGACGAAGAGGTCATCGCCCACCAGCTGGACCTTGTCACCGATGGTGTCGGTGAGGGTCTTCCAGCCTTCCCAGTCGTTCTCGTCCAGCGGGTCTTCGATGGAAACCAGCGGGTAGTCGGCAACGAGCTCAGCGTAGTAGGCGCTCATCTCGGAGGCGGTCAGTGCCTTGCCTTCGAACTGGTAGGCACCGTCCTTGTAGAACTCGGAAGATGCAACATCCAGGGCAAGGGCGATGTCCGTGCCCGGGGTGTAGCCGGCGTTCTTGATGGCTTCCTGGATCAGGTCCAGGGCAGCGCGGTTGGACGGCAGGTTGGGGGCAAAGCCACCTTCGTCGCCGAGGCCCGTGGACAGGCCCTTTTCCTGGAGGACGGACTTGAGGTTGTGGTAGACCTCAACGCCCCAGCGCAGGCCCTCGGAGAAGGTCTCGGCGCCGATGGGGGCGATCATGAATTCCTGGATGTCGACGTCGGAGTCAGCGTGCGAGCCACCGTTGAGGATGTTCATCAGCGGAACCGGGAGGACGTGTGCGTTCGGGCCGCCGAGGTACTTGTACAGCGGCAGGTCCGAGGAAGCTGCGGCAGCGTTGGCAACGGCCAGGGAAACACCCAGGATGGCGTTGGCGCCGAGCTTGCTCTTGTTGGGGGTGCCGTCGAGGTCGATCATGGCTTGGTCGATGCTGCGCTGGTCCGTTGCGTCGAAACCAATGAGTGCCGGCGAGATCTCGTCGATGACCGCGTCAACGGCCTTCTGGACACCCTTGCCGAGGTAACGGCCCTTGTCGCCGTCGCGGAGTTCAACAGCTTCGTGCTCGCCGGTGGAGGCGCCGGAGGGAACTGCTGCGCGGCCGATCTGGCCGTCGGAAAGCAGGACCTCAACTTCTACGGTCGGGTTTCCGCGGGAATCAAGGATTTCGCGGGCGTGGATGGCATCGATAAGCGCCATGGATGTGCTCCTTATGGGCAAATTACAGGAATGTGGAGGGAAATTCTCAACGTCCTCGTCGCTACTAGCGTAGTCGAGAGTGGCTTAGGTTACGGAACGGGTTCCAACTGCTCACGTCATGAAGGCTGGGCCTGGCCGTTCTGAAACGATCGAACCGCCGCACGGAGTGCACGCTCGGCGTCCAGTCCTTGCTCCCGGGCACCAGCCACGACAGCGAGCAACAGCTCACCGAGCTCCTCCTCGGAAGCCGGAATAGCAGGAAGCCCGACGGCGGTGGCCCGGTTTTGGGCGTCAATGGGCAGACCCGCACGCGCGGCCCGGTCCAGGGACTTTTGCGCCCCTGCCAAGGCAGGCAGGTGCGGTGGAATTCCCTCGAACGGATCCGCACGCCCCGGTTTCTCGGCACGCTTCACGGCATCCCACTTCAGGATGATTTCCTCGACCGTCGCCGGGAACGTGGCCTGCAGCGAACCATCGGGCTTGAAAACGTGCGGGTTACGGCGGACCATCTTGGCGTTGATGCCGCGGGCTACGGCATCAAAGTCGAAGCTGCCGCGTTCCTCGGCAAGCCGGGCGTGAAGCACTACTTGAAGCAGTACGTCGCCCAGCTCGCCGCGAAGTTCCTCGTCCCTGGCGGGCGAATCGCCGGCCTCGATCGAATCCACAACCTCATAGGCTTCCTCGATCAGGTACTCCACCAAGGATTCATGGGTGAGCGCCCCCATCCAAGGGCAGTGATCCCGCAAGGAGGCGATGGTCCGGATCAACTCCGAAATGCCGTTGCCGGACTCGTTAGCCGAGGTTGGCGTAGGCATCGTTGATGTACTCGACCAAAGCTTCACGCTCGTCCAGGGGCAGGAAGGCGGCCTCTGCGGCGTTGAGCGTCAGCTCAAGCAAATCATCGAGATCGTAGTCGAACGTCTCCACCAGGAGCTCGAACTCATCCGTCAGGGTGACACCGCTCATGAGCCTGTTGTCCGTATTGATGGTGACATTGAAACCGAGCTGGAAAAGCATGTCCAACGGGTGGCTCTCGATGCCTTCGCCAAAGCTGGAGATGGCCCCGGTCTGCAGGTTGGATGACGGGCAGATTTCCAGGGCAATTCCGCGGTCGCGCACCCAGGCGGCCACGCCGCCGAGCGTCACCATGCCAATGGTGTCCTCGCCGTCGTCGTCGGAGTTGTCCTCAAACTCCACCGTGATGTCCTCGGCGATCCGCACCCCGTGCCCAAGCCGCAAAGCGCGTCCGTCCACGAGCGCCGACTGGATGCTGTCCAGCCCCGCGGCCTCACCGGCGTGGACCGTTGCCGGGAAGTTGTTCTCTGCAAGGTACGTGAAGGCATCCTTGAAGCGGGAGGGCAGGAAGCCGTCCTCGGCGCCAGCGATGTCGAAGCCGACAGCGCCCTTGGCGCGGTGCCGAACAGCGAGTTCCGCAATTTCCTGGCCACGGTCCGCGTGACGCATGGCAGTGATGAGTTGCCCCACCTGAATCTGCTGGCCGCGTTCTTCCGCTGCATCAACACCGGCTTCAAGGCCCTCCTGGACCGCTTCCACCACTTCATCCAGAGTCAGGCCCTTCTGCAGGTGCTGCTCGGGTGCCCAGCGGACTTCACCGTAGATCACACCGTCCTCGGCAAGGTCTTCCACGAATTCCTTGGCAACGCGGAACAGGCCCTCCTTGGTCTGCATGACGGCGATCGTGTGGTCAAAGGTTTCCAGGTAACGGACCAACGAACCGGAGTCAGCCGATTCGCGGAACCATTCGCCCAAGGCAACAGGATCAGTGGAGGGCAGCGTGTGGCCGACGGCCTGCGCCAGTTCGATGATGGTGGCGGGCCGCAGTCCTCCGTCCAGATGGTCGTGGAGGGAAACCTTGGGAAGGCTCTTCAAATCGAAGTCGAGGGCAGGGGCGGCGTCAACAATGGGCTCAGTCACGTACCAAGACTATCGTGCAGGGATCTCCGGGCGAGCTTGCGGTTTTAGGGGCACGCTGGGTGGCCTGGGCGACGGCTGGAGGCTAGCCAGCAGGCTTGGAGAGGTCGACCCCGGCGACTGCCTTGGGCGTCAACTCCTGCGGGACATCCTTTGCTGTGTCCTTCTCCAAGTTCTGCTTCGCTGTGTCCTTCTCCAGGTCCTTCTTCTCCAGGTACTTGTGCCACCAGCGCAGGACGTGGTCCACCACGATGCCCAGGATCACCGCGAACGCCACGGCAATGCCCACGCCAAGCAGCGGGTTGTTGTGCACCCATTGCCCGGCGAGCAGTCCGATGCCGATGGAGTAGCAAACCCAGGTGACGCACGCAAAGGCATCCAGCAGGAAGAACGTCCGGTGGCGGAACCCGGTTTGGCCGGCGACGTAGTTCACAGCCACACGGCCCCAGGGAATGTAGCGGGCCGTGAAGATCAGGACAGCCCCACGTTTCTCGAGCTCATACTGGGCCCAGGCAAACATCTTCCGGACCTTGGGACGCCGCATCCATTTCCAACGGTTCAAGCCAATTTTGCGGCCCAGCATATAGGCCATGTTGTCGCCGGCCATGGCACCCACCAGTGCGGTGCCACCTAGGATCCACAAGTTGGGCTGTCCGTTGTGGAGGGACAGCGCCGAGAGGCCCACAATGGCTGTTTCGCTGGGGAGGATGGTGGCGAATCCGTCAATGAAGAAGAAGACCAGAAGGACCGGGTAAATCCAAGGCTGCCCGGCTGCATGCTCGAGCATTTGGTTCAAAAACTCCACGCGGCGGTAGCTCCTAGGCGAATATGACTTGACACTGTGACGGAAGTCGCTCTTAGTGTCCCATGGCGGGGACGTCGTTCGCTACGCCCCAGCCTCGGGATCACGGACTTAACGCTACGCCTGGACCACGCGTTCCGTACTCAACCGCCGGACTGATCTTCCGGCGTCGTCCGTGTCATACCGTGGGTGGAGGCGGCCCATCTTCCTCAGCGATATTCGTACCCGCCGCGATGTTCTTACCGTCCAGCGGAACCGATCCCCGGACCTTGCTGATGATGCGGTCGATGATGATCCCCAGGATCACCGCCACCACAATCGCAATCACTGCACCCAACAGGTGGTTGTGCTCGAACCAGACCCCAAAGAAGTAGCCGAGGACCACAGAATAGCTGGCCCACAGGACGGCCGACATTGCAGTGAGCCCAATAAAGCGGCGATGGTTGAAATGCGTGGCACCAGCCGTCAAGTTCACTGCCACCCGGCCGATGGGAATGAAGCGCGCCACCATGATGAGCGAGGCAGACCGCCGTCGAAGTTCCTTGCCGGCCCAGCGGAAGGCTCCTTGCATGCGCTGTGTACGCATCCAACGCCAACGCTGGATCCCGATGCGGTGACCGATCAGATAGGCAATGTTGTCGCCTGAGAAAGCCCCGATCGCTGCCACCACACCGAGCAGCCACACGTTGGGTGAGCCTCCGCCGCCGGAGACAGCACTTAAACCGACCACCACGGACTCGCTGGGAATGGGTGGGAAGAAACCGTCGATCAGGCAGCAGGCCAAAACAAGGAACAACACCCACGGCTGCCCGGCCGCGGCGAGGATGAAATCGTTGATGGCCTGCACGGGATATAAGCCTAGGCGATCCTGTCGATGATCAGCTGATGGGCCGGTCTCGAGCCCTCAGGCGCAATCATCACGGCGTCCTGCAGCGCTTCCCTTGCCCGGTCAAACTTTTCAGGAGTGTCCGTCAACAGCGTCATCAACGGCTCGCCTGCCCTTACCAGCGCGCCTGGTTTGGCGTGCAGCCGCACCCCGGCTCCGGCCTGGACTTTGTCCTCCTTGCGGGCCCGGCCAGCTCCGAGACGCCACGCCGCGACGCCCACGGACAGGGCATCGAGCTCCACCAGGACGCCGTCAGCCGGGGCGTAGACCACCTCGGATTCCTTCGCTACCGGCAACGCAGCGCGCGGATCGCCCCCTTGCGCTTCGATCATCCGGTTCCAGACATCCATGGCCCGTCCATCCTTGAGGGCGGCGGCGGGATCGGCATCGTGAATGCCGGCCCCGGCCAGCATCTCCTCAGCCAATCGGACAGTGAGCTCGACGACGTCTTCCGGACCGCCACCGGCAAGGACCTCCACGGACTCCTCCACCTCGATCGCGTTGCCGGCGGTCAAGCCCAGGGGCGTGGACATATCGGTCAGCAGGGCCACCGTGTGAACGCCTGCGTCCTTGCCCAAAGCCACCATGGTCTCCGCGAGCTCACGTGCCCGCGCCTCATCCTTCATGAACGCGCCGGAGCCCACCTTCACGTCAAGCACCAGCGAGCCCGTACCTTCCGCGATCTTCTTGCTCATGATCGAAGATGCGATCAGCGGGATTGCCTCGACGGTTCCCGTGACATCGCGCAGGGCGTAGAGCTTCTTGTCGGCCGGTGCGAGACCGGATCCGGCAGCACAAATGACCGCCCCAACGTCCTGGAGCTGCGCCATGATCTCGTCATTGCTCAAATTCGCGCGCCATCCCGGGATCGCTTCGAGCTTGTCCAAGGTGCCGCCGGTGTGGCCGAGTCCGCGGCCGGACAGCTGCGGAACGGCGACGCCGAAAACTGCCACCAGCGGAGCCAGCGGGAGGGTGATCTTGTCCCCTACCCCACCGGTGGAGTGCTTATCGCTGGTTGGCTTCCGGCCGCCGTCGGGCGTTGTCAGCGACGAGAAGTCCATCCGCTCCCCCGAGGCGATCATCGCTGACGTCCAGCGCGAGATTTCCTGGCGGTTCATGCCGTTGAGCAGGATGGCCATGTTGAGCGCGGCCATCTGTTCCTCGGCAATCACGCCGCGGGTGTAGGCATCGATGGTCCAGTCAATCTGCTCGGGTGTGAGCGTGCCTTTATCGCGTTTGATGGAGATGATCTGAACGGCGTCGAAGGCTTCGGTGGTGGTCACGTGGTTTCCTCCAGGTTTTCGGGACCAAAGGCGTCAGGCAGCACCTGGTCCATGGACTTGATTCCCTGCGTTGTCATGAGCTGCATGCCCGGCGCCCGGAATTCGTAGAGCAACTGCCGGCAACGCCCGCACGGCATCAGGACGTTCCCTTGGCCATCGACGCAATAGAAAGCCGCGATCCTGCCTCCGCCGGTCATGTGCAGCTGGCCCACCAACGCGCATTCAGCACAGAGGGTCAGCCCGTAACTGGCGTTCTCCACGTTGCAGCCGCTGACAATCCGGCCGTCCTCGGTGAGGGCCGCAGCCCCCACCGGGAACTTGGAATACGGGGCATAGGCCCGCTCCATGGCCTTGATCGCAGCTTCTTCCAGCGCATGCCAATCGACGCGCCTTTCGTCAAGAGCCGGCATCGTCAACCCTTCACGTACGGTATGCCGCTTGCGGCCGGTGGCCGCGACCTACCCACCAAACCGGCGACGGCGAAAATGGTCACCAGGTACGGCAGCATGGCCATGAACTGGCTCGGCACCGGGGTTCCGATGATGCCCAGAATCGATTGCAGGTTGTACGCAAAGCCGAACAGCAAAGAGGCCAGGAAGGCTCCAATCGGATTCCATCGTCCGAAGATCAAGGCTGCGAGGGCGATGAAGCCGCGGCCTCCGGAGATTTCCTTGGTGAAGGAGTCGATGGTGACAAGGGTGAACACGGCACCACCGATACCGGCGATCGCACCGCCAAGCGTCACGTTCCAGAAGCGGGTGGCGTTGACGTTGATGCCGAGGGTGTCCGCAGCCTGTGGGTGCTCGCCGACAGCACGGACGCGCAGGCCCCAGCGGGTCTTGAACAAGCCGAACCACACTACGGCCACGGCCACATACATGAGGTATCCAGCAATGGATTGCTTGAACAGGATGGGTCCGACGATGGGAATGTCCGAAAGGAACGGAATCGGCAGGATATCCAGGCGGCCGGGGGTGTTGAACTGCTCCTTGTTTGGAGCCATGACGGTGCCGAACAGGAAGCCGGTGAGGCCCGAGACCAAGACATTCAGGACAACGCCCACAATGATCTGGTTGACGAGGTATTTGATGCTGAAGACCGCCAGGATCATTGACACTGTGGCACCAGCGGCTGCTGCCGCAATCAGCCCGACGTAAGGGCTGCCGGTCACCGTTGCCACCAAGGCGGCTGTGAAAGCTCCACCGAGCAACTGGCCTTCAATGGCAATGTTGACCACGCCCACCCGCTCACACAGGACACCGGAGAGGGAGCCAAACACCAAGGGAACAGCCAGCGTCACCGAACCCGCAACCAGGCCGGCAAGGGAGATTGAAGGCTGGCGTGCGCCGGCAACAATCCATACCAGCAAGGCGAAGACGAAGACCACCGCGAAGGCGATGGGCAACCACTTTGGTGAGCGCTCCCCCCGTGTCCACAGGTAGATCGAGTAAGCGGCCATGGCCAGGAGCACGATGGCCAGGACGATGCCACCTACCTGGCCTGGAATCGCCAGCGCCGGGACGGCAAAGGCGTCACCGGGATCGCTGATTTTCATCTCCGCCGTCTGGTCCGGGCCCATGAGGCCGAAGAACACGAGCGCAATGAGTGCCAGGACGCCGAGCGAAACGGGGACCTTCAAAGACGGGCGGAGCCCAGGCGCTGCTGTTGCGCCCGGTAGTGGAGCGGTGGATGTTGCGCTCACTTGGCACCTCCGGTGGCGTTGGCAAGGGCCGCTTTCCGGGCAGCCCTAGGCGTCTTGGTCTTCTTTTTGGGCTCAAGCCTGAAGATCGACCTGATCAAGGGGGGTGCTGCGATGAACAGCACGATCAGGGACTGGACCACCAGCACGATGTCGATGGGCGTGCCCGTTTGGATCTGCATCTGGACTGCGCCGGCCCGGAAAGCACCAAAGAGAAGGCCCGCGAAGAACGTTCCCCATGGAGTGCTTCGGCCAAGCAGTGCAACGGTGATGGAGTCGAAGCCGATCTGGCCCGCTACGCCGCCAGTCAGCACCTTTTCCGTACCGGCCACCTGGGCAACTCCGCCGAAGGCTGCGAGCGCGCCGGCAAAGGCCATGACCAGTATGGTGGCACGCGGTACCTTGATCCCTGCCGTCCGTGCGGCCACGGGGTTGGCACCCACAGCGCGGAACTCAAAGCCAATGGTGGAGCGGTTCAGCATCCACCACACGCCGTACGTCAGCAGCACCGCTACCAGGAAGCCCAGGTGGAGCCGGGAATCTGGAATGAGCACGGGGTAGGTGGCAGTGTCATCCAGCCGGGGTGAGATGGGGCTGTTGTCCCCCGGTCGCCGGAAAGCCGCGGTGTTCAGGAGGAAGTCCAGGAGGAACAGCGCGACGTAGTTCAGCATGATGGTCACGATGACCTCGTGCGCCCCGGTCCTGGCTTTGAGGATGCCAACTATCGCACCCCAGGCAGCGCCTCCGAGGACGCCCACGATGATGACGAGCAGCAGGTGGAGCCCGAAGGGCAAGTGCCACGTGAAGCCGACATAGGCAGCCAACGTGGCGCTGATGATGATCTGGCCTTGGGCGCCGATGTTGAACAAGCCTGCGCGGAAGGCCAGGGCAACGCCGAGGCCTGCACAGATCAGCGGCGTGGCCACCGTCATGGTTTCAAGCAGGGGCATGAAACCTTGGCGGGGGTTGAAGACCGAGCCCTGGAACAACGCGACGTAGCTCTTTGTCATGGCATTCCACAGCGCCAGCAGGAAGTCCGTTGGCCGCGCGAAGAAGTAACCCGCGCTCTCGGCAACCTTCTTGTCCGTGCCGGCAATGAGCAAACCGCCCAGGAACAGCGCCACGATAACCGCCAGGACGGAGACAAAGCCGCTGCCCGTGACGATCTTGCGCATCGTGCTGCCTTGCTGGTGACTGGTGCCCCCGCTCTGCGAGGACACGGGAACGATGGACGGTTCCAGCGTGCCACCAGCGGTATCGAGTGCGACGTCCGCCGCGCGTACTTCCGAGGCAGATTCCTCGGGAGTCTGGTCCTTACCCGGGGTCTGGTCCTTACTCGTCATGGGAGCCTCCTTCCGGGCCGACGCCGGCCATCATCAGGCCGAGGGTGTCACGGGGAGTTCCAGCTGGGACAATGCCCACGAGCTTCCCCTTGTAAAGCACGGCGATCCTGTCCGCGAGTTCGATCACTTCATCGAGTTCCGTGGAAATGATCATCACCGGTGTTCCCACATCCCGCTCGGCAACTATGCGTTTATGCAGGAATTCGATGGAGCCAACATCTACGCCGCGCGTGGGCTGGCTTGCGATGAAAAGCCGCAACGGCCTGGACAACTCGCGCGCCATGACTACCTTTTGCTGGTTGCCACCGGAGAGCGTTCCGGCCGCGGCTCCCGCCGACGGCGTCCTGATATCGAACTCCTGGATCTTGGCTTCGGCATTTTCTGCCACTTTGGCGGGCTTCATGCTGATGCCGCTGGCAAACGGTGCTTGGTCGTAAAGGTCCAGCACCAGGTTCTCGGCGACAGAAAAGGGGCCCACGAGCCCGTCCACCGTGCGGTCTTCCGGGACAAAGCCGACGCCGGAGCGCAGCACGTCCTTGACCGGCAGGCCCAGGAGCTGCTTGCCATCCAGCGTCACGGATCCCGTGACGTGCGGTTGGATACCGAGGATGGCTTCCGTAAGTTCCGTCTGGCCGTTGCCCTGGACACCCGCGACGGCGAGGATCTCGCCTTGGGCGATGTCGAAGCTGATGCCGTCCACCACGTTGGTGCCATTAGAGGCGCGGACTGTCAGGTCCTTCACCACGAACGTGGTTTCCTTGGGCTGGGCAGGGGCTTTGTCCAAGGTCAGGCTGACCGGGCGGCCCACCATCATGGAGGCAAGTTCCGTGGCCGAGGCCGTAGGTGGGGCATCTCCTACTACCTTGCCGCGGCGGATTACCGTGATGACGTCGGAGACAGCCTTCACTTCGCGAAGCTTGTGCGAAATGAACACGATGGATGTGCCGCCTGCTTTCAGCTGCCGCATGATGTCCAGGAGCTCATCCGTTTCCTGGGGCGTCAGCACTGCCGTGGGCTCATCCAGGATGAGCACCTTGGCCTCCCGGACCAGGGCCTTGATGATCTCGACGCGCTGCTGGACGCCCACGGGCAGGTCCTCCACCAAGGCGTCCGGATCGACGTCGAAGCCGTATTTCTTTGAAATGTCCCGGATTTTCTTCCGGGTTTCATCAATGCTGAGGACGCCACCGAAGGACGTCGGCTCTGCCCCGAGTGCCACGTTTTCGGCGACAGTGAAGACAGGAACCAACATGAAATGCTGGTGCACCATGCCAATACCGGCAGCCATGGCATCGCCCGGGCCGCGGAAGTTGACCGTCTTATCGTCAACGAGGATCTGTCCGGCCGTCGGTTCATAGAGTCCGTACAGCACATTCATGAGGGTTGATTTTCCGGCGCCATTTTCGCCGAGGAGGCAATGGATCTGGCCGGATTCGACCACGAGGTCGATGTCTTGGTTGGCGTAGAAGGTCCCGAAGGCTTTCGAGATCCCCTTCAATTCGAGTTTCACAACTCCCACCGTTCTTTGAGTCCGAGGGACGGCTGTACTGCTCCAAAGCCATTGGCTTTGAGCAGAAGCCTATTCTTGCGAGGGCCAGCAAGATAGGCGCTGGGGTCCGCAAAATAGGCGCTGGTCAGGGCAAAAACGCGCCGCCAGTACCGGCACTCGGTACTGGCGGCGCGTCCAGGAATTGTTACTTCTTGGGGCTTGCCCCTGATTCAACAACCAGCTTGCCGGACACGATGTCCGCCTTCAGGGCCTCGAGCTCGGACTTGGTCTCGGCGGAGACCGCGGAATCGAGGTCGTGGAACGGTGCAATGGCAACACCCTTGTTGGCAAGCGTGCCAACATAGGCTTCGTTGCTGAACTTGCCTTCCTTGTCGTCCTTCACCACGGTTTCTACCGCCTCACCCATCTGCTTGACCACGGAGGTCAGCATGAGGTCCTTGTACTCAGGAGCAGTGAGGTAGCCATCGGAGTCAACCCAGATGAGCTTGACGTCCTTGCCGGCAGCCTTGGCTTCCTTGAGGGCTGCACCTGCACCCTTGCCCACCGGGCCTGCTACGGGCATGACGATGTCCGCGCCCTGGTCCAGCAGGTTCTTGGTGATCTGCTTGCCGGTGTCCTGCTTCTCGAAGTCACCCGTGAACGAGCCATCCTGGCTGGCCTTGTCCCAGCCGACAACCTGTACAGACTTGCCCTTGGCCTTGTTGTAGGCCTGGACGCCGTCATAGAAACCGTCCATGAAAATGGTGACTGTAGGGAGCTTGATGCCGCCGAAGGTTCCCACCTTGCCAGTCTTGCTCGCTGAGGCTGCGGCGTAGCCTGCGAGGTAGGCAGCCTGGGCGGTGTCATAAACCACCGACTTCACGTTGGGGATGGGGGTCGGATACGAGAAGTCGATGATCGCGAAGTGCTTGTCGGGGTTCTTCTGCGCTGCTGCCTTGGTGGCGCCGTCCAGGAGGAAGCCCACCGTGACGGTCAGGTTGCACCCAGCGGAAACCATACCGTTGAGGTTGGCCTCGTAGTCGCTGTTGGCCTTGGACTCAGCCGACTTCATGGTGATGCCGAGGTCCTTTTCGGCCTTCTGCAAACCCTCGAATGAGGACTGGTTGAAGGACTGGTCATCGAATCCGCCGGAGTCGGACACAATGCAGCCGATGTAGTCGCTCTTGGTGGCGGCGCCCGAACCGGCGTCCGGAGCTTGTCCGCAACCGCTGAGCATGAGCGCTGCCGCTCCCGCAGTTGCAATACCGGCCATTGAACCGCGCTTAAGGGTGGCACGCAGTGGGTTCTTCAATTTTCCTCCAGGAAGAAAGTGAGTCGCGCTACGACGGATGGTCAATGAGTGTCCGTTTCGAATACCCGAGGCAGAAATTCTGTTTTCACTGAAGTTCGCAGCACTGCGCCGAAGCGCCTTGATACCCCCAACACTAGTGGCGTGGACCACACGCAGGTAGCACAATCCAGCCCTCATGGGCAGATTGTTGACCTTTTGTTACCAAGCAGTAGCCGGGTGCGCAAGTCACACCCGGTCCACCCCCAACATCACAGCCGGACGAGCATCTTTCCGGTGTTTGCGCCGTCCAGCAAATCAATGAATGCCTGCGGTGCGTTCTCCAGGCCGTCCACGATCGTCTCGTCGTAGCGAACCGTCCCGCCCGCGAGCCAACCGGCCATCTTTTCGGCGAACTCCGCCGCGTGCTGGCGCTGCCCACCCACCAGGAAGCCCCGCAGGGTCAACTGCTTGCCGATCGCCAGCGCCAGGTTCCTTGGTGCAACCGGCGGCTCGGTGGAGTTGTATTGCGCAATGGCGCCGCACATCGCGACGCGCCCGCCCACAGTGAGCGTAGCGAGAGCGGCTTCGAGGTGCTCGCCGCCGACATTGTCGAAGTACACATCGATGCCGCGCTCCCCTGCCGCCTCACGCAGCTGCTCAAGAACCGGAGCATCGTTGTAGTTGAAGGCAGCGTCGAAACCGAGCTCCAGCAGCCTGGCAACCTTCTCCGCGGAACCGGCGCTCCCAATCACCTTGCCGGCTCCCGACGCCTTGGCAATCTGGCCCACCATGGATCCCACAGCACCGGCCGCGCCGGACACGAAGACAACATCACCTTCCTTGAACTCCGCCACTTTGAGCAGGCCCGCATAAGCCGTAAGACCAGTCATGCCCAAGGCGCCAAGGAATGCCGATGTTGGGGCGAGGCCGCTCGGAACGGTGGTTGTGGCAGCCGCGTCCACTACTGCGTGCTCGCGCCACCCCAGTTGATGCACGACGACGTCACCCACCTTGTGCGCGTCGGACCTGGACGCAATTACCTCACCCACTGCACCGCCGTCGAGCGCTGCATCCAGGCGGAAGGGCGCGGAGTAGGACTTGACGTCATTCATGCGTCCGCGCATGTAGGGGTCCACGGACATGAACTGGTTCCGCACCAGGAGCTGGCCGTCCTGAAGCTCCGGCAGCCCGGAGGCGGCCAGCCGGAAGTTCTCCGGCGTCGGGCGGCCGACAGGGCGTGAGGTGAGCTGGATTTCGCGTGTTTCCACGGGCAGGGCTGTTGTTGTGGTGCTCATGCTGCAAACTCCACGAGCTTGAGGTCCACTGCCATGTTGCCGCGGGTGGCGTTGGAGTAAGGGCAGATCTGGTGGGCCTTGGCCATCAGTTCCTCGGCGGTGTCCCGATCCAAGGCGGGCAGGGCGATTTCAAGCTCGGCGGCCAACCCGTAGCCCTCGCGGTCAGTAAGGGCACCAAAGTGGACCTTGGCGGCAACGGCAGAATCGCTGAGGTCAACGCGCTCCTTGCGGCCAACCAAGCGCAGGGCGGAGTGGAAGCATGCGGCGTATCCGGCGGCGAACAACTGCTCGGGGTTGGTGCCTTGGCCGTTGCCTCCGAGCTCAACCGGGCTGGCGAGGGCGACGTCGAGCTTGCCGTCGTTGGTGCGGGCGTTGCCATCGCGGCCTTCGCCGGAGGCCAAAGCCTGGGCAGTGTAGAGAGTCTTCACGAATCTTCCATTTCTCTTGGATATCAAAGGGCTTGTGGTGGCTTTAGAAGTGTCAGAGTGACTTCTGTAGTGCAGCCGTGAGTTTGCCGAGCGTCGCGTGCAGCTGCTCAATCTCGTCCGGGGAGAGGCCTGCGGCATCAGCGAGGCGTTTGGGGACGGCCTTGGCGCGGGCACTCAGTTCCCTGCCGGCGTCGGTTAGGACGACATCCACCCGGCGTTCATCATCAACTGAACGGTGGCGCTCAACGAGCCCAAGGGCTTCAAGGCGCTTCAGGAGAGGCGACAACGTACCGGAGTCGAGCCCGAGTTCGGCGCCAAGTTCCCGCACGCTGCGTGGTTCCTGCTCCCACAGGACCAGCATCACCAGATACTGCGGATAGGTAAGGCCCAGCTCGTCCAGCACGGGGCGGTAGACCGCCGTCGCCGCCTTGGACGCTGAATACAGGGCAAAACAAACCTGGTGGCGGAGGCGGGGTGCATCACTCATGAATAAAACGATAGTGCACAATTCAGTTGTGCACAACTTATCTATGGGAAAAGCAACCAACTAGGTAGCAGATAAGGCCGTTATGAGCGTCCAAAACGGCCTTAACTGCTACTTAGTTGGGTTTAGTCCTGGAGGTCGCGGACCGTGCGGAGCGCGGCCGCAGTGAGGACGCGGATGGCGTAGCCGAGGGCGCGCTCGTCCACGATGAAGTCGCCACGGTGGAGGTCGTATTCCTCTCCGCCAGGCGTGTGGGTGCCCAGGCGCATCATGGCACCCGGAAGATCGGCCAGGAACCACGCAAAGTCTTCGCCACCCATGGACTGGGGCGTCAGGACCACGGCGTGCTCGCCGAGTTCGGCACGGGCCGCAGCTTCAATCAGGGCCGTTTCATGCTCGGAGTTGACCACGGGAGGAACGCCACGGGTGTGCTCCAGGTGCACGTCCACGCCATAAGGAGCGGCCACCTGCCGCACGACGTCGTCCAGCAACTCCCCCGCACTGTGCCAGGCATCGCGGTCCAGGCAGCGCATGGTGCCTGCCATGTAGCCGGTGCCGGGAATGGCGTTGGGTGCAGAACCCGCCGAGATCTGGCCCCACACCACGGACACTCCACTGCGGACATCCACGCGACGGGAGAGCACGGCGGGTACGTTGACCGCAATCTGCGCCAACGCGAAGACCAGGTCTTCCGTCAGGTGCGGCCTGGACGTGTGCCCGCCGCGACCCGTGAGCTCGATCTTGATGGTGTCCGATGCCGAGGTGATGGCCCCGATGCGGGTGCCGATCTGGCCAACGTTGATCCGGGGATCGCAATGCAACGCAAGGATCCGGGGCACGCCCTCCAGCACGCCCTGTTCAATGCAGGACAAAGCGCCGCCGGGCATGGTCTCCTCGGCAGGCTGGAAGATGATGCGGACAGTCCCGCCCAGCGGAGTGTTCTTGTGCATCCGCTGCAGCACCAAGGCAATACCGAGCATGGTGGTGGTGTGGATGTCATGTCCGCAGGCATGCGTGACGCCGTGGTTCTTCGAAGCGAACGGCAGGCCGGTTTCCTCGATGATGGGCAAAGCGTCGATGTCGCCCCGCAAAGCAGTTGCGATGGGGCCTTCCCCGACGTCCACGGTGAGTCCGGTACCTTCAAGGCGCCGCGGCTGGAGTCCGGCAGCTTCGAGCCGCTCCACGAGTTTGTCAGTGGTGCGGAATTCCTTGAAGGAGAGCTCAGGGTGCGCGTGCAAGTCCCGCCTGAAATCGATGAGTCCGGGCAGCAGCTCATCCACCCACGGACTTACAACGGGGGTCGGCTCAGTTTCAGTGGTGTAATTGCGCACGTCACAACTCTAGCCATCCACGGCCTCCGAAGAACGAAAGCCACCTCTTGGTTACGCCGCGTTCAGGCGCAGGACAACCAAAGAGGTGGCTCACGGTATAAGGGGCTTGCTACAGAACGTCCGTATCGCCGCTGGCTTTCAGGGCGTCAACAGTGCCCTTGACCAACTGGGCGTGTTCCTTGGTGGTGACCAGGAGTGCGTCCGGCGTGTCCACTATGACCACGTCCTTGATCCCGATGAGGGCAATCACGCGCTTGGTGTCGGAAACCACTACGCCGCTCGCATTCTCGGCGAATACACGGGCGCCTTCGCCAAGCACAGTCACTTCATCAACGTCGCCTGCGTTGTTCAGGCGCCCGATTGCGGCAAAGTCGCCGACGTCGTCCCACCGGAAAGTACCGGGCACGACGGCGACATCGCCGGCTGCCGCTGCGGGCTCGGCCACCGCGTAGTCGATTGCAATCTTGGGCAGTGAGGGCCAGACGCGAGCCGTGACTTCAGCGCGCTGGGGAGTGTCCCAGGCTTCGGCAATTTCCTGGAGGCCCTTGAACAGCTCCGGCTGGTTGGCTTCGAGATGCTTGAGCATGAGCGCTACGGGAGCGACGAACATGCCTGCGTTCCAGACGTAGTCCCCCGCTTCTACGTACTTGTTGGCAACTTCCTGGCTGGGCTTCTCAACGAACTCCGCTACGGCAAGCGCATTCGGAGCACCTTCCACGTGCAGTGCTGCGCCCGAGCGAATGTAGCCGAATCCAGTGGAGGGGTGGGTGGGCTTGATACCGATCGTGACGATCTTGCCTGTGGCAGCAGTGTAAATTGCCTCGCGCACGGTGTCCTGGAACAGATCGTCCGGGCTGATGACCTGGTCTGCTGCGAATGAACCCATGATGGTGTCCGGGTCGCGGCGGTGAAGAATGGCAGCGGCCAATCCGATAGCAGCGCCGGAGTCCTTGGGCTCGCTTTCGAGCACCAACTCGTCATCGCCCACTTCGGGGAGTTGCCGGCAGACTGCGGCACGGTGTGCCTCGCCCGTCACAACGAGCACACGCTCGCCGGCCAGCGGCTCAAGGCGGTCGTAGGTGGCCCTCAACAACGTGCTGCCAGAGCCGGTCAGGTCGTGGAGGAACTTGGGCGCAGCGGCACGCGAGAGTGGCCACAGCCGGGTCCCCACACCGCCCGCCGGAATAACCGCATGAAAGCGGTTCAATGGCGATTCCGGGAATGTCGCGTCTTCTGTACTCACCGCAACACTTTATCCGACGCGGCTGCGAAGCCCCGCAGTGCGCCTCGGATGTGGCCTTCGTCTCACGAAGCGCGGCAAATTGCCCAAATATCGCCTAAATATCGCGTAAATGCGGGCAGGAAACATGGAATTAACAAGCAGAGAAGCCCGTCCTAAATTGAATAAGCTGGTAGCGAAGCCTAGATTTAGGCGTGAGCTACGAGTGCTCTCGCAGCAGGCGTTCCCCCCGCGTGGATCCCATGCCAGCGCCGCTGTGTTGCAGGAAGGTTTAATCAGTGCCGACAAAACCAGCTGGCACCTTGTACCGCGGCCGTGAAGGCATGTGGTCCTGGGTTGGACACCGTATTACCGGTGTAGTGATCTTTTTCTTCTTGTTGGTCCATGTGTTGGACACCTCATTGGTGCGCGTGTCCCCTGAGGCCTACACGGCCGTCATTGGTGCTTACAAGAACCCCCTCATGGCCCTGGGTGAAACGGGCCTGGTCGCCGCGATCATCTTCCACGCCTTCAATGGCCTGCGTGTGATCGCCATCGACTTCTGGAAGAAGGGCGCGAAGTACCAGCGCCAAATGCTGTGGATCGTGCTTGCGCTGTGGCTGGTCACGTTCGCCGGCTTCGCTATCCGCCACCTTTCCCTCGCGCTGGGAGGCCACTAAGCCATGACAACGATTGAATCCCCACGCAGTGGAAAAATCGCTCCGAAGTACAACCGCACGGGCTCCAGCCGCGGCAACTTCGAGATGATCGCCTGGCTCTTCATGCGCCTCTCCGGCATTGTCCTGGTGGTGCTGATCTTTGGCCACCTCTTCGTGAACCTTCTGGTGGGCGAAGGTATCCACGCCATCGACTTCGGCTTCGTCGCCGGTAAGTGGGCGGATCCCTTCTGGCAGTTCTGGGACCTCGCCATGCTCTGGCTTGCCATGCTGCACGGAACCAACGGTGTCCGGACCATCATCAACGACTACGCGGAAAAGGACTCAACGCGCTTCTGGCTCAAGGTAGTCCTCTATGCCGCCACGGCTGTCATCATCATTCTCGGCACCCTGGTGATCTTCACGTTCAACCCGTGCCCCGTCGTCGACGGCGTCCAGCTGCCTGGCGGCTTCTGCCCGGCCCCGTAGCGGCTTCCTGGCGCAGCCGGCCGGCCCTATAGGGAACCGGTTGCGCCTGACTTAGCGGAACAGCCTCCGCCGACCATCTGAATTTTTGAAAGAGAGAGCATCTGGTATGCAGGTCCATAAGTACGACGTCGTCATTGTCGGTGCAGGTGGCGCCGGCATGCGCGCCGCGATCGAATCCGGTCAGCGCGCACGCACAGCGGTACTGACCAAGCTCTACCCCACCCGCTCGCACACTGGTGCAGCCCAGGGTGGCATGTGTGCAGCACTGGCCAACGTCGAAGAAGACAACTGGGAATGGCACACCTTTGACACCATCAAGGGTGGCGACTACCTGGTTGACCAGGACGCAGCCGAGGTCATGGCGAAGGAAGCCATCGACGCCGTGCTGGACCTGGAGAAGATGGGTCTGCCGTTCAACCGCACGCCCGAAGGCCGGATCGACCAGCGTCGCTTCGGTGGCCACACGCGTGACCACGGCAAGGCTCCCGTCCGCCGTGCTTGCTACGCTGCCGACCGTACGGGCCACATGATCCTGCAGACGCTGTACCAAAACTGCGTCAAGCACAACGTTGAGTTCTACAACGAGTACTACGTCCTTGACCTCCTGATCGTCGAAGAAGACGCAGTACGCGAGGACGGTACCCCGTACAAGCAGAAGCGCGTAGCAGGCGTGGTCTCCTACGATCTCGCCTCCGGTGAACTGCACGTTTTCCAGGCCAAGTCGGTTGTGTTCGCTTCCGGTGGTGCCGGCAAGGTCTTCAAGACCACGTCCAACGCCCACACCCTCACGGGCGACGGCATGGGCATCGCGTTCCGCCGTGGCATCCCCCTGGAAGACATGGAGTTCTTCCAGTTCCACCCGACAGGCCTCGCAGGCCTGGGCATCCTCCTCACCGAGGGTGCACGTGGTGAAGGTGCCATCCTGCGTAACTCCGAGGGTGAGCGCTTCATGGAGCGTTACGCCCCCACCATCAAGGATCTTGCACCCCGTGACATCGTGGCCCGCGCCATGGCGAACGAAGTACGTGAAGGCCGTGGTTGTGGTCCGAACAAGGATTACGTCCTCTTGGACCTGACCCACCTTGAGCCTGCCCACATCGAGGCCAAGCTTCCGGACATCACCGAGTTCGCCCGCACCTACCTTGGTGTGGAACCGTTCACGGACCCGGTTCCGGTGTTCCCCACCGCCCACTACGCCATGGGCGGCATCCCGACGAACATCACCACCGAAGTCCTCCAGGACAACGACACGATCGTGCCGGGCCTCTACGCAGCCGGTGAAGTTGCTTGTGTATCCGTCCACGGCTCCAACCGTCTGGGCACCAACTCACTCCTGGACATCAACGTCTTCGGTAAGCGCGCCGGTATCGCCGCCGCCGAGTACTCCAAGACGGCCGACTTTGTCGAGCTGCCCGAGGACCCGGAGGCCATGACGCGAGGCATCCTTGACGGCCTGCTCAACGGCAGCGGCACCGAGCGCGTTGCCCAGATCCGCAAGGAACTGCAGGACACCATGGACGCCAACATGCAGGTGTTCCGCACCAAGGAATCCCTGGAACAGGTCCTCAGCGACATCGCCTCCTTCGAAGAGCGGTACAAGAACGTCACCGTCCAGGACAAGGGCAAGCGCTTCAACCTGGACCTGCTGGAAGCCGTGGAACTGGGCTTCCTCCTGGACATGGCCAAGGTCATGACCGTCGGTGCACTGCACCGTGAAGAGTCGCGCGGCGGCCACTACCGCGAGGACTTCCCGGACCGCGACGACGATAAGTTCATGAAGCACTCCATGGCTTACCTGGACTCCTCCGTTACCGTCGACTCGTCGGCCGAATCCGTTGCGGGCATCCGTCTCGAGACCAAGCCCGTTGTCTTCACCCGTTACGAGCCGATGGAGCGTAAGTACTAATGACTACCGAAATGGCAGAGCCCGCTTCCAAGATCGAGCTTCCGGCGAGTGTCGCTGGCGACGGTGAAATCCCCACTTTCCACATCACCTTGCGCGTCCGCCGGTACGATCCCGAAATCTCGGAAGAAGCCCGCTGGGACGACTACAAGCTGACCATGTACGGCACGGACCGCGTGCTGGATGCCCTGCACAAGGTCAAGTGGGAGATCGACGGCAGCGTTTCCTTCCGCCGCTCCTGCGCCCACGGTGTTTGTGGTTCAGATGCAATGCGCATCAACGGCCGCAACCGCCTCGCGTGCAAGACGCTCCTGAAGGACCTGGACACGTCCAAGCCCATCACCGTCGAGCCGATCAAGGGCCTCCCCGTGGAGAAGGACCTGATCGTGGACATGGAACCCTTCTTCCAGTCCTTCCGCGAAGTCATGCCGTTCCTGATCAACAAGGGCCACGAGCCCACCAAGGAACGCCTGCAGTCCGTTGAGGACCGTGAGCGCTTTGACGACACCACCAAGTGCATCCTCTGCGCTGCCTGCACCTCGTCCTGCCCGGTGTTCTGGACCGATGGCCAGTACTTCGGTCCGGCCGCAATCGTCAACGCTCATCGCTTCATCTTCGATTCCCGCGATGACGCCGGCGACATGCGCTTGGAGATCCTGAACGACAAAGAAGGCGTGTGGCGCTGCCGCACCACCTTCAACTGCTCGGAAGCATGCCCCCGCGGCATCCAGGTGACCCAGGCAATCGCCGAGGTCAAGCAGGCCATCCTGGCCCGCAAGATCTAGCCGGCCGTTCACTCAAAGAACAACACGACGACGGCGCCGCTCACCACTGCTGGTGAACGGCGCCGTCGTCGTTAATGACCTGGCTGACCCGGGCCCCGGCCGGTAGCCGTAAAAGCAAGGAGACCAGCGTGTCACGCTCTGAGAAGATCAGCTTCACTGGAAGCACGGGCGATGCCCTGGCCGGCATCGTGGACGTACCTGAGGGCCCTGTCCGTGGCTGGGGCGTGTACTCGCACGGCCTGACCCTGGGCAAGGACAGCCCTGCTGCTTCCCGGATCTGCAAAGGGCTCGCCGAGCAGGGCGTGGGCATGCTCCGGTTCGACAACCTTGGCCTGGGCGGCTCCGCCGGAGAATGGTCCGCAGGCTCGTTCAGCGTCAAAGTGGCGGACACCATTCTCGCTGCCGACTTCATGCGGGAGCAGGGCAGAGGAATCTCCTTGTTGGTGGGCCACTCCTTCGGTGGCGCCGCGGTGCTGGCTGCTGCGCGCGATATCCCTGGACTCAACGCCGTGGTGACCGTGGGCGCGCCTTACGAGCCAAAGCACGTTGAGCATATGTTCGACGCCGAAATCGACTCCATCCTGCGCGACGGCAGCGCCGTGGTCGACCTGGGCGGCAGGCCCATGGAAATCCGCCGCCACTTTGTTGAAGACGTGGAACGCGCTGACCTGCGCGACTGCATCCGCACCCTCCACAAGCCTTTGATGGTGATGCACTCCCCCACGGACAACACCGTGGGCATCGACAACGCCAGTGAGATCTTCCGTACTGCGAGGCATCCACGGAGCTTCATTTCGCTGGAGGGCAGTGAGCACCTCCTGACGGGCAAGGGACAGGCGGCACGTGTTGCGCGGATTATCGGCGCGTGGGCGGATCCGTATCTGGAAGTCCGCGACGCCTAATACAACCCGGGGTCACTTATGGCCCATGTTTCCTTCTGGAAGGGGCCGTAAGTGACCCCGCGTTGGCGTTCACCTACTTGCCGATGGCGGCTTTGCTTTCGCTGAGCCATTGCTCGGCGGCCTTTTCCGGTGTCAGCCGCTTGAACAGGACCTCTGTGTTGATGCGGGCGGTGATCTCGGAGACCGCGGTTGAACCGGTGGGACCGATAAAGGTGGGGGCAAAATCCATCTTGCCGATCTGGTCGATATAAGCGGCCTCGACCTTGCCCTGGGGTGTCAGCAGGTCCTGGATGGCAGTGCGCATGCTGGAGTTGCTGGGCACGCCGCGGTCACTCTGGATGATCTTGGCTGCGGCCTCGTTGTTCACAAGGAAGTTCACCAGCTTGGCGGCGGCATCCGTGTGCTTGCTGCGTGCAGAGATGGTGTAGAACTGTGAGGACTGGAGCCAGATGCCGGGCGTGGGTGTTTCGCCGGGCAGCTTGAGCAGCTTCAACCCAGCGCCCGATGCTTTGCTCAGTGCGGACAGGGAATTGGACCAGGTGAGCATCATGCCAGCCTGCCCCATGCCCATCAGTGTCTGCTCGGTGCTGACGTTCAGCTTCTCCACGGTCTCTGATGCGCTGGGGGCTGCGCCCGATTCACTGAGCTTCACAGAAAAGTCGAAGTAGTCCTGCACGGTGTCCTTGTCCAGTCCCAGCTGGCCGTCCTGGGTGTAGAGCGATTTTCCGCGCTGACGGGCGAAGGCGTCCAGCGAGTCATGCGTAAGCACGGTTGCTGTGCCGTAGGTTCCTTTGGGGCTCTTTGCCGTCACCTCTGCGGCCACCTTGGCGAAGTCATCCCAGGACCAAGTGCTGTCATCGGGAACTGCAACGCCGGCAGCCTGGAATACCGCCGGGTTCACCACGATGGCGAGTGCATTGGCACCGGTGGAAACGCCGTACTGCTTGCCTTGGACCTGCCCGTTTTCCAAGGCACCTTGGTCCATTGCGGACAGATCCAGTGGGCCGCTGACCTTGGCGAGGTCCAGGAGGGCACCGCGGTTGGCGTATTCGGCCGGGTAGGCGCCGCCCATGGTGATGACGTCGGGGGCATCATTGGCAGCCACTTGCGTGGCCAACTTGTCGAAGTAGCCACCGATGTCGCCATATTCCGGCTTCACTTTGATGTTCGGGTTGGCTGCTTCGAATTCCTTGATGGCTTTGTTGGTCAGCTCTGCCCTTCCGGCGTTGCCCCACCAAGAGAACCGGATTTCCACAGGGCCGTCTTGGGGCTGATTGGACGAGGGACTCGAGCACGCCACGGTGAGGCCCAGCATGCCGACGGCAGCCATGAATGCTACTGACTTTCGCATGCGACGGAGAGATTTACGCGTCATTGGGTAACTTCCTTCAAGTCTGAGAAAACGGTTCCTGAAACGTATCAAGAGGGTTTATGCTCGTCAATAGTTATGAGCATTAACTATTTCAATCACCACGAAACCTGGAGGGCGTGCGAGTGCACACAATTACCGGAAAAATCGACCGGAAGGCTCTCGTACAGCGGCACAATGTGCATCAGAGACGTCTCGATCCCAGAAGCCCGCTTTCCGTGGGCAATGGCGAGTTCGCCTTCACCGTTGATGTCACTGGACTCCAGTCCCTGCCAGGGGCCTACCCGGTTTGGGACCGTGACGACCTGCCACCGGGAACACTCCTCGGCACACAGTCCCAGTGGGGATGGCACTCCGTGCCACCGGCCCAGCCCTACGAACTCGCGGGCTCCACAGTCCTTTACGACTCGCCCCGGGGCCCCGTGCCCTACGTGGACATGGTGGGCGACATCGTCAACGATCGCGAAACGGATACATCCCTTGCCGAGACATGGTTGAGGGCAAACCCCCATCGCTTGGATCTGGCGCGGATAGGCTTCAGGTTGGTGCAGGACGGGACGGAACGCGGCCTGACCGAAGCTGACGTGGCGAACCCCGAGCAAACAATTGACCTGTGGACGGGCATTGTCACCAGCGCCTTCACGCTGGCGGGCCACCGAATAAAGGTCACGACGGCGTGCCACCCCGACCGCGACGAACTCGGCTTCCGCGTGGAGTCGACAGCACTGGGCGCCGGCCTGCTTATAGGCATCAGCTTCCCTTACGGCTCCGAGGCCTGGCACGACGCCGCGGACTGGGACAATCCCGATGCCCACACCACCTCGCTCGACGGCCCGGTGACGTCCGAAGAGCACGATGGCTGCGCAACATGGACAGTCCGCCGGGAACTCGATGCGGCCCGCTATGAGGTGGTGATCACCGGCCAGAACCTGACAGTGGAGCAGGCCGAACAGCACCAACTCCGAGTAGCCCCTGCTACGGCCGGAGGTACGGACGCCACCGATGCGCTGGACTTCTCCGTCACTTTCCTTTCCGCCGGAGATGGCGACTGCATCCCAAGAGGCAACAACAGGCCAACAGCCATGACACCAGCGGTGAGTCCTGACGCCACTGGCCGGACCGGCGTCGAGCTTTCACCTGCCAGTAGCGTCACCGCAGCATCCGAGGCCTATTGGCAGCGATTCTGGTCCTCAGGCGGGGCGATCGAACTTGATGCGACCGACGATCCCAGGGCAAAGGAACTTGAGCGCCGGATTGTTCTATCGCAGTACCTGACTGCGGTCAATTGCTCGGGCTCGCTGCCGCCCCAGGAAACGGGACTTGTCTGCAATTCGTGGCGAGGCCGCTTCCATCTGGAAATGCACTGGTGGCACGCCGCGCACTTTGCACACTGGAACCGGACAGAACTCTTGCTGCCATCGTTGCGGTGGTACTCCACGGTGCTTGAAAACTCCCGCCAGACTGCCAGGATGCAGGGATTCGACGGCGTCCGCTGGCCCAAGCAGACCGGACCGGACGGCAGGGAAAGCCCAAGTCCGATCGGGACATTCCTGATCTGGCAGCAGCCGCATCCCATTCATTTGGCCGAGCTCGTATATCGGGCAAACCCCAGCCGTGAAGTGTTGGAAGAATTCGCGGACATTGTGTTCGAGTCAGCTGCCTTCATGGCCAGCTTCGCCCACCCAACGCAGCGCGGATTCGAGCTAGGGCCACCCTTGATTCCTGCACAGGAAAGCTACGGCTCCATCCGGGCAACGGTCACCAATCCCACGTTTGAGTTGGCCTACTGGCAGTGGGGCCTGCGAACAGCCATTGCCTGGCGCGATCGGCTGGGTTTGGAACCTGTGCCGGAATGGTCGGACGTGGCAGATGGCATGGTGCCGCCCCGCGTGATCGATGGCGTGTACGCTGCGATCGACGTGGAGCCCTTCACCATCCGCACGGACCACCCGTCGATGCTGTGCGCGCTTGGTGTCCTGCCCCTGACGGACCTGATCGACCCTGGGATCATGCGGGCAACGCTCACCGATGTGCTTGCCGACTGGGACTGGGGAAGCACTTGGGGGTGGGACTACCCAGTGATGGCCATGACAGCCGCCCGCTTGGAGGACCCCGAGGCCGCCGTCGATGCCCTTCTGCTGGACGCCGGAAAAAACACCGTGCTGGCCAATGGGCATAACCGCCAAACGGATTCGCTGCCGCTGTATCTGCCCGGGAACGGCGGACTCCTCGCTGCCGTCGCGTTGATGGCCGCTGGATGGGACAACGGACCCAACAGGCATGCCCCGGGGTTTCCGGCCGACTGGACGGTCGCGTGGGAGGGCCTGGTTCAAGCGCCCTAGCCTGAGCCAGGACGCCCGCAGCATTATTCCCGGCGGGGTCCGACCGCCGCGCCAACCAGGGCACCCAGCCCGAGGCCTACGAGGATTCCCACGAAGGGAGAGTTGAAGATGAGCTGTCCGACTACGAGTCCGGCCGCGGCCCCGAGGAGGCATGCGATCCAAAGCTGGCTATTCATAGCACCTCCTGTGAGGAACGGGACGGCCGTTTCCCACCGACGTCGCAACAGGTTTGTGTTTGAAGCTATCAGTCGGGATGTTCATACGAAAACAGGTTCCACCGCGGGTGCTTGGAGTGCCCTTGGGGTCGGTTGTCGGCCGGAAGGCATGTATGTTCCTTGGCTGAGAAAGCCGGGAAGAGCTCAGCCGCCGTTTCCCAGCACCTGGCCAAGATGCGGCTCGCTCGGATGGTCTCCACACGCCAAGAGGGGACCAAGGTCTACTACCGCCTTGCCGACGGGCATGCCTGGCAACTCGTTGCCGATGCCATTCACCAAGCGGAACACGCGATTGGCACCGCACCACACCACGGCATCGACGCCCACCAGGCAGAGGGCCGGGAACGGCGAAAGCGAACACCACAGGGGTCACGAGCACACTCATGATGATGACCACTCTCACCATCACGACCACCGCACGTTCAAGGCTTGGTTGAAGGAGGTTTTCCTTCCCCACTCCCACGATTCGGCGGACTCTGTCGACGAGGCGATGGAATCGAGCTCCGAAGGAATCCGCGCGGTCAAGCTCTCACTGCTCGGACTCGGCGCCACGTCACTTTTCCAGTTGGCCATAGTCTTGGTTAGCGGTTCGGTGGCACTGCTGGCCGACACGGTGCACAACTTTTCAGATGCCCTCACGGCAGTGCCGCTGTGGGTTGCGTTTCTGCTTGGTCGGCGTCCGGCCACCCGCACCTATACCCATGGCTTCGGCCGAGCCGAAGATCTGGCCGGATTGTTTATCGTGGCCATGATCGCCCTCTCCGCGGTCATCGCTGCCGTCGAGTCCATCCACCGTTTCTTCGCACCACAACCAGTTCAGAACCTGGGGTGGGTTATGGCTGCAGGGCTGGTCGGGTTCGCCGGTAATGAACTCGTGGCGATCTACCGGATCCGAGTCGGCCGAAGGATAGGATCAGCAGCCTTGGTCGCCGACGGAATCCATGCCCGCACGGACGGCTTCACGTCCTTGGCGGTGATCGCCGGCGTCATCGGTATCTGGCTGGGATTCCCGCTGGCCGACCCCATCGTGGGTCTGTTGATCTCCGCTGTCATCAGCGTGCTGCTTTGGGAACAATCCGTGACATCGGCCGCAGGCTCATGGACGGCGTCGATCCGGCCCTTACTGACAAACTTGGAGCAGTGGTACATAAGCACGCCCCTGCCGAATCCACCTCCCGGCTCAGATGGTCCGGCCATAAACTGCACGCCGAAATCAGAGTCCCCGCATCGGCCCTCACTGACCTTGCTGAGCTGTCCAAACTGTCCGGCGAACTCAAACACGCAGCGACGCATTCCCTGCCCAACGTGGGCTCAGTCACCGTCATTCCAGTGTTTGTGAAGCGAACCCAAGAGGACCGCTGACCCCTATGTCCGGGGCGTTGTTCGGCGTGAACCCAGGACCTTCTTGCGAGGCGTCTCCCCGCCTGCAGTGTCCGCCTCGCGGATAGCGGCCCACGAAGCGGAAACGAGATACACCTGGCTTACCAGGTTGAACCAGATGAGCAGGCCGATGATGATGGCGAACGAGGCGAGGACGGGGTTGTGTCCTGCCCTGGCGAGGAGTTCCGTGCTGAATAACTGAAGCACCGTGGTACCTATGCCAGCCAGCGCAACTCCTTCGATGAACGCTTGGCGCCCCAACTTGAGGCCACCTGCAATATGGAACAACACGGCCGCCGTCGCGCAGTTCAGCAGGAGGGGGACCACCACCTTGACGACGGCTGCCACGGGCGCGGCGACCGCTTCATCCAACCTGAGAAGGTCGAAGATCCAGGCAGCGGCCGTGCCAAAGACCAAGGAAGCGCCGGCACTGACCACGAGGATCACCCCAAGGAGCAGGAGCGTACCGGCGTCGATCAATTTCTGCAGGACGGGGCTGCGTTGCAGGGGGTTTGCGTCCGTCACACCCCGCAGGCCTTCCCTGACGCTGGCAATCCAGCCAAGCGACGTGAAGATGGTGACCGCTGCCGCAATGACGGCTGTCCATCCAAGACCGGACGGATTGAGCAACGATTGCGGGTCGACGAGTCCTTCGCCGCCATTCACTTGGAGGAGCCCCGGAGCTGCAGAGGCGACACTGCGAATGACTGCGTCTTCCAGCACCGGGTTGCCGCCCAGGACGATCCCGGCGATGGCAAAACCAGTAGTGAGGAGACCTGTGACGGAGAAGAACATGTTGAAGCCGATCCCGGCACTCAGAAGTGGCCCGTGCTGCCGGGTGTAGTTCTGGAAGGATCGCACGGCCCGGTTGGTGTTCAGCCTTGCGAGCAGGAGGGCAAAAAGGGCACCGGCCCTCTTCGGCAGGCCTTCACCGGCGCGCTTGGCGTGGCCCCAGTCCTGCCGCTTATGAAGGAGTTGAAGTTTTAGCTTGGCCAGCTCAGTTGGCAGCGGAGGATTGTCCGCCTGTGGATGTTGATTCCGCCTGCTGCGTTTTGTCAGTGTCGCCGCCAAAGTCGAGCTCTTCCCGTAGCTGCCAAATTCCATTGGTGTCGTGCTCGTAGAGTCCCATGCTAACCACTGGGAAGGTTGCCCGGTAATCTCTCAGGACCGTTTCGGCCTCGTCGAGGTTTTCCTTGGAAACATCATGGGCCACGGTGACATGCGGGTGGTAAGGGAAGGGAAGCAACCGCTCAAGCGGACCTGTCTGGAGTTTTTCGTGCAGTTGTACACACTCTTCAAAACCCTCTTCGACGTTAACGAACACCACGGGCGAAACGGGCCGGAAAGAACCAGTGCCGGAAATGGTGATGGTGAACGGTTCCTGCGAGCGGGCGACATCGCGCACGTGGTCCCGGGTGGCGGCCCAGTCCTGGGTGGGCGTGGTGGTGATAAGCGTGATGTGGGCGGGGATGACGTCAGCCATGGGATCGCCAAAGGATGCCCTCCAGGCCTGCAGTTCCCGCGCGATCTCCGGTGGGAAACCGAGGATCACGCCAACGCACATGGTGTCACCGGCACCGCAATCGGTGCCGGTAACCGCGGGCTGGCGGGATTCGTCCGGACCGACGCCTTGAGGGGTACCGGTCTGGACGTTGAGCTGGCCAGCTGCGCACATGGGCTTAGCGGACTCCTTGCTCGCCGCGGTAAGCATCCCCGCGGTAGGGCAGGAAGCCCACCTTGGAGTAGACGTCCGCGAGCGTTGCCGAAGCGATCTCACGGGCTTTGTCCGCACCGTGAGCCAGGAGACGGTCAAGTTCAGCCGGATCCGCCAGGAGCTCGTTGGCACGCTCACGGATGGGTGAAAGGTGACCGGAGACGAGTTCGGCGAGGTCTACCTTGAGGTGGCCATACATCTTGCCCTGGTAATCGGCGACGATTTTCTCCACCGGAGTGCCGCTGATAGCCGAGTAAATGGTGAGCAAGTTGGAGACGCCCGGCTTGTTTTCACGGTCGTAGCGGATCTCGGTCTCAGTATCAGTGACAGCGGATTTGATGCGCTTGGCCACGGTCTTGGGGTCATCGAGCAGGTTGATGAGGCCCGCGGGTGACTCGGCAGACTTGGACATCTTGGCCGTGGGGTTCTGGAGATCGTAAATCTTTGCCGATTCCTTCTGGATGAAGGGCTCGGGCACCTGGAACGTCTCGCCGAAACGGCTGTTGAAGCGGTTGGCGAGATCCCGGCTGAGCTCCACGTGCTGGCGCTGGTCTTCGCCCACGGGTACGCCGTGCGGCTGGTAGAGCAGGATGTCTGCGGCCTGCAGGATGGGATAGGTAAAGAGGCCGACGCTGGCGTGGTCCGATCCCTGCTTCTGCGCCTTGTCCTTGAACTGGGTCATGCGGCCGGCTTCACCCATGCCCGTGATGCAGTTCAGTACCCAGGCGAGCTGGGCGTGCTCCGGAACCTGCGATTGCACGAACAGGGTGCACTTCTCCACGTCCACTCCGCCAGCGATGTACTGGGCGGCAGTGACCCTGGTGCGGCGGGCGAGTTCGGCAGGATCCTGCGGAACGGTAATGGCATGCAGATCCGGAATGAAGAATACGGCGTCGTACTCGTCCTGCATGCGGACCCAGTTGACCAGGGCGCCAAGGTAGTTGCCAAGGTGCAGGGAGTCAGCAGAGGGCTGCATACCTGAAAGGACGCGCTGCTTGGCGCCAACGGCAAGCTTGGTGGAGGTCACGGTACTCCCGCTGGGCAGTGTGGCGGCTGGGGTGCCGGTTTCAGTCGTGATGGAGCTAGTCATTGAGCAATACTTTCGTGAAGCTTAGAGCCGGTAGTCCACTACCAGCGGTGCGTGGTCTGAGAAGCGGGTGTCCCACGAAGGCGCCCGGTCCACCACAGCCGAGAACGCGGCTGCTGCAAGTCCGGGAGTAGCCAGGTGGTAGTCGATGCGCCAGCCTGTGTCAGTGTCAAAGGCCTTCCCGCGCTGGGACCACCAAGTGTAGGGGCCGGCGACATTTCCTGCCAGGCCCCTGTGGACATCCCTCCATCCGATTTCATCACCCAGGAAGCGGTCGAAATACGCGCGCTCCTCCGGCAGGAAACCGGCACGCTTAACGTTGCCTTTCCAGTTCTTGATATCGAGTTCAGTGTGTCCGACGTTGAGGTCGCCAACTACCAGCGCGTGATCGCTGTGCTTGGCGAGCTCGGGGAGGCGTGTGGTCATGGCGTCAAGGAAGCGGTACTTGTCCTCCTGCTTGGGCGTACCTGCCTCACCGGAGTGAACGTATGCGCTGACCACGGACAACGTGGAGGATTCGCCTTGGGTGTTCCTGACGGAGAAATCCGCTTCAACCCAGCGGCCCGCGGTGGCGAAGTAGTCATCGCCGATTCCCACCCGGGTGGCAGTGGGTTCCTCGCGGGAAGCAATGGCAACCCCTGCGCGACCCTTTGCCTCAGCCTCGGCGTGGAGGATGTACCAACCTTCGCCGAGCAGGGTGTTGACGATTGCATCAGGAGCGCGGACTTCCTGCAGGCAGAGGATGTCTACCTCGCGTGGCTCCAGCCATTCCGCCATACCATTCTTGTAGGCAGCCCGAAGGCCATTGACGTTGACCGATGCGATGCGAAGGAAGTCCTTCTTCAATGCCGTACTCACCCGGTCTACTCTAGTCGATGATGGTGCCGGCCACGGGCTCGTCCGAGCCACCTGCGGGCTTGATCATGTCACGGGCGTTGGTGGCCGTGATGGCGATGGTTTCCAGGGCGCGGTTGATGGTGTCCTGGTTGGCCCCTGCCCCTTTGGCGCGTTCCTCGTCCACGACGCGGACCTGCACCTGCACGATCTTGAAGGAGTGGTCCAGCTTGAGGTCACGGACGTCGTCGGCTTGGCTGCGCTCGGCAACAACGCGCGTACCGCCGCTGTCAGCCGAGGACGACGACGGCGCGCGGCCGGTTGCCGAGTTGAAAGCGGCCTGCGCTTCGCTCAACTTCGCCCCCGCCCGCCGCGCGGCCCTGCGGATGCTGAACACCACGAATGTTGCAAGGGCGAGCCAGCCGAAAGCCACCACCGCCACGACCCAACCCACAACATCGTTCTGGTTGGCGGCAAAAATGACGGCCACCAGGAAGGCGATGATGACCACAGTCATCCCGAGGCCGCCGATGCGGAAGCCTTTGAAGAGGCCTTTGCCTGAGGAGGAAGTGGACGGGTGCGGGTCACCGAGAGATTGCATGAGTCAATTGTCGCAAACCCCGAAAGGTGCCTACGCCGCTTCCACGGATGGCGAACACAAACTCCCTCACTTGAGGAACAGTTGGCGCAGCCGTCCAGTGGTCAGCATGATCCCCAGCGCAATCATCACGAGGTAGTAGCCAACGTGAATGGCAGTCGCAGGACTGAACGAGCCCACGCTGATCTGTCGTAGCAACTCAACTCCGTGCCACAGGGGCATGGCCTGGATAAACCACTGGATGTACTGCGGGTAGACGCTGAGCGGGTAGAACGTGGCGCTGAACAGGAACATGGGCAGCAGGAAGAAGTTGATCCAGTCCATCTGTTGGAACGTCTTCATGAAGCTGGTGATGCCCATGCCGAAGCTCGCGAAACCAAAAGCAATCAGCACTGACGCAGGGATGACCAGGATGGCCCACCAGGTAGTGATCAGGCCCATGACCCCCATCACCGCGGTGAACCCCGTGGCGTAGAGAAGGCCCCGCAACAGTGCCAGGAAGATCTCGCCCATTGCCACGTCCAGCGGGCCGAGGGATGTGTAGAGCATCCCTTGGTACAGCTTGGCGAAGTTCATCTTGAAGAAGACGTTCCACGTGGAATCGTAGATGGCGCCGTTCATGGCTGAGACCGCCAGGAGTGCCGGCGCTATGTAGGCCGCGTAGCTGATGTCCTCACCACCAGGTCCTTGCACTTCGCCCACGATTGAGCCCATACCCACGCCCATGGCCAACAGGAAGAGCACGGGCTCGAAGAACCCGGACAACAGCACCAGCCACGTACTGGATTTGGCTGCCATGAGCCCACGCGCCACCACCGCTTTGGCATTACGGGAGTAAAGGGGACCGAATTTCCGCTCGCGTGCCACATCCGTGGCGCTGTGGCCGCCGGTCAGGATACTCATGAGCCCATCCTCTTCACGAATTGGCGCCTCACCAGCAGCCAGCCAATGGTGGCGGTTCCCAGCAGGAAAACCACATGGGCAATGGTCAGCAAGGGGTTCTCGTCCATGCCATAAGTGAAGACGCGTCCCAGCTCTGTTCCGTGCCACACGGGCGAAATCCAGCCGATCCAGCGGACAGCCCACGGCAACGTGTCCAGCGGGAAGAACGTCCCGGAGAACAGGAACAGGGGCATGACCACGAACCGCTGCACCAAAGCGAACTGCCCCTTGTCCTCGGTGATGCTTGCGGCGTAGGCCATCAATGGCAAGCCGAAGGACAGGGCTGCCGTGGTAGCAACCAGCGCGGCTACCCATCCCCAGGGACTTGGGGATGCCCCAAACATGGCCACCACCGCGAAGTAGATCAACGACTGAAGCAGGAACCTGAGCGTGCTGGCCATGATGTGGCCGCTCGCGATTTGCTGCGGAACCAACGGTGAAGCGTGCGGACCGTAGAAAACCCGCCGCCATTTGAAGCCGTCCGTAACCGGGTAGGAGAACTCCCCTGACGCCGTCATCACCGCCGCGGAAACCAGTAGCGCCGGTGCGACGAACTCCAAGTAGCGGACGCCGCCGAACGCCGATTCGCTGTTCGCGTCTACCAGGCTTGCCAAGCCCACGCCCATGGCGAAGAGGTACGCCACCGGCTGGCCCACGCTGTACAGGAACACGGACCAGCCGTAATTGCGCATGACGCGAAGCACCTGTTCGGCGTAGAAAAAGGAACCCCAACGCCGCGCCCTGGCCGCCGAGACGGCAGGCGAGTGTGCCCGCAACGGCTGGTCCGCCGTCGTGATTGGCCTGGCAGTACCTTCACCGAAAGGTCCCAACGGTTCCCTGGTCAATGGGGCTCCCTAGTCAATGAGGCTCCTACCAGTGAGCCGGAGGAACACGTCCTCCAGCGAAGAACGGCGCACCAAGGAAGTCATCGGGTGCAGCCCCCGTGCCGAGACCTGCTCCAGCGCCGCCTCGCCGTCATGCGTATAAATGAGTACGCGGTCAGGCAGGGTCTCGAGTCGCTCGCCAATGCCCTGGAGTTCGACGCCGATGCGCGAGTTCCGATCGGACCCGAACCTGAGTTCAAGTACTTCCCGGGAGGAGTGCTCGCGGATCAGGCTGGCCGGCGATCCCTCGGCCATGATCTTGCCCTTGTCCACCACGATCAGGCGGTCGCAGAGCTGCTCTGCCTCATCCATGTAGTGGGTGGTCAGGATCAGTGTTACGCCGTTTTCCTTGAGCCTGAACAGGCGGTCCCAGAGAATGTGCCGGGCTTGCGGGTCAAGGCCCGTGGTGGGCTCGTCCAGCAGCAGGATGCGGGGTTCGTTGATGAGCGAACGGGCGATCGTCAAGCGCCGCTTCATGCCGCCGGAGAGGGCATCTACCTTGGCGTTGGCCTTGTCCGTCAGCTGCGCGAACTCCAGCAGTTCGTCGGCTTTGGGGCGCAGGTAGCTCAGGGGCAGGCCGAAGTAGCGGCCGTAGACGATGAGGTTTTCGCGGACTTTGAGTTCCTGGTCGAGGTTGTCCTGCTGTGGCACCACGCCCAGATGCGCCCGGACCTCGGGCCCATGGTTTTCCGGATCCAGGCCCATGATGTTCAGCGTTCCCGACGTGCGCTGGGAGACGCCACCGATCATCTTCATGGTGGTGGATTTGCCGGCACCGTTGGGGCCGAGCAGCCCAAAGGACTCTCCCGCCGCAACGTCGAAGGAGATGTTGTCCACGGCTGTGAGCTCGCCATAGGTCTTGGTGAGGTTCCGCGCGCTGATGACGGTGGGTGGGTTCATGTCGAAGCTGGTTTGCGACGATTTCGAGTATGTTGCAGAGCCGATTGCTTCATTGTGCACCCTCAGCAGACTAGTAGCGCAAACGAATATGTGAAAGGGCTCTTGCAGATATTTTTGCAAGAGCCCTCTCGGTTGTTGGTGGCGCCATGTCAGGACGGTGGCTGCGAACGCAGGACCTCCAGGCGCTGCCGGAACTCGGTCTCGTCAATCTCGCCCCGCGCATACCGCTCGCGCAGCACACCCTCAGCGCCTTGGGTTGCCGCCCAGTGATGGTTGCGCCGCCAGGCCCGCCGGCCCACGAAAATGAACAGGAAGATCACGAGGATCCAGAACAGCGGGAACAGCAGGAAGAACGGCCAGTACGTGCCGTCTCCCCATGGACCATGCGCGACGACGGTGGCCGGCAGTTGTGCCAGCGCTCCCCCGAGCGTGGTGGTCTCCCCGACGATTGAAGTCAATGCGGTGAACATGTCAGTGATCCAAACTCTCTCCGCCGGTGCCCGGCGTGAACCGTCTTTCGGCTCTGGTTTGAGTCTGCTCGCGGGCGGTTGCTGCCGCGTCCGCCGTCGGGAGTCACTTGGTAGCAGACCCCTACTCCGTGTGGAGTGGCCGGGCGGCGGTTAGCTGCTCCAACCGGGCCGGACCAAGCCCGATTCGTAGGCGAGAACCACCAGCTGCGAGCGGTCCCTCACCATGAGCTTGGTCATGATGCGCGAAACATGGGTCTTGGCGGTCAAGGGCGTGATGAAAAGGCGCTCCGCGATCTCGGCGTTGTTCAGGCCCTCGCCCACCAGCTTCAGGACCTCGCGTTCACGATCCGTGACCTGATCCAGTGGAACCACTTTTCCCGCGGCCCGGCTCTGCGCCGCCAACTGGGCCATGATGCGGCGGGTCACCGACGGCGAGAGGAGGGCATCGCCATCGTGGACCACCCGGACAGCGCGGATGAGTTCCTCGGGCTCGGTGTCTTTGACCAGGAATCCCGCCGCACCAGCACGGACGGCCTCGGCGATGTATTCATCGAGCTCGAACGTGGTCAGGATGATGATGCGCGTCCCGATCAGCGCCGGATCCGCGAGGATCCTACGGGTGGCGGTAAGGCCGTCGTCGTCAGGCATGCGGATGTCCATGAGGATGACGTCCGGTTTCTCGTGTGCAGCCATTCGCACGGCATCGCGGCCGGTCCCGGCTTCGGCCACCACTTCCATATCCGGCTCGGCATCCAGGAGCGCACGGAAGCCTGCCCGGATGAGGGTTTGGTCGTCGGCGAGGAGGATGCGGATCACGGGAGGTTTCCTTCAGGATTTTGGGTTATGGGCAGCACAGCTTCGACGCTCAGTCCGGGATGCAGTTCGCGCAACGTAAGCGTCCCGCCCAAGGCAGCCGCCCTCTCCCGCATCCCCATGAGTCCGTTGCCCGGAAGCGCCCCACCCATGCCCGCGCCGTCGTCGTTGACCCGTACGGTCAGCACCCCCTCACCGCTGGTGAGGCTCACGACGGCGGTTTGGGCGCCCGAGTGCCTACCGACGTTGGTCAAGGCCTCCTGGATGATCCGATAGGCAGCCTCCTGCTGGGCTGGACCGATCTGGGCTGGACCGATCTGGGCTGGACCAACCAGCGCAGGGTCCGTCCTGTCCTCAAGGCGCACCTGCAGGCCTCCCAGCTCCGCGTTCTTCACCAGTTCGGGGATCCTTGCCAGCGTTGGCCGCGCTGCCGGGCTCAGCGGGACGTCATCGCGCAGCACGCCCAGGAGTTGGCGGACCTCCATCAGGGATTCCTTGCTGGCCGCCTTGATGGCTTCCAGTGCGGGCCGGAGCTTCTCGGGATCGTCGGCGCCCACGTGGAGCGCCACCGACGCCTGGACGTTGATCATGGACAGTGAATGCGCCACGACATCGTGGATATCGCGGGCAAGGGTCAGCCGGTACTCGTCGCGCTCAGCCTGCTGGGCAGCCTCACGCCGCCGCCGGTATTCCGCGAACCGTTCACGCCGGCGTCGGAATCCCTCCCCCAGCAACACGAGGATGGCCGCCCACGCCACGCCGGCGGACGCGCGAAGCGGCCAGTTGTTGTCCCCTGCCAAGGCTGCAGCCAGCACAACCGAAGCCGCGGCGATTCCGGCACCCATCCATGCCTGCCACCGGAGCCCGGCCGACGCCGTCAGGATGATGGACAGCGCCAAGGACAAGGCGATCGGCCCCCACGCATAGCCGAGCCACAGGTAGGTGCCCGTTGCCACCAGCGCCACGGGAAGCATGATGGCCGGCCTGCGTTTCCGGAACGCTAAAGCGGCCGGACCCGCCAGCAGCAGCAGGAAGGCGAGCGCGTCCAAAAGCCGCGGAGCATCCTGATGGCTCGCAGCAGCCAACGTCCCCACCACCTGGATCACGGCCACCGTGATGACGATGAAGCTCGTAGGTGGACCCGCAAAACGGCGTGGACCCGGTGCTCGCTGGGACCCAGGGAAACGGGGCTGCGGGAAACGGGGCTGCATACACCGAGCCTAGCTTTGGTCCGGTTGTTCGTCGTCGGGTTAACGGAGCAGGGCGCCTACTCCTGGCGGAGTAGGCGCCCTTGGCTCTGTTCTGTTCACGCAGGCGTCAGGCGATTCCTGCTGCGCGCTCGGCGCTCTCCACAACGTTGGCGAGCAGCATGGCACGGGTCATCGGACCCACGCCGCCCGGGTTCGGGGACAGCCAGGCGGCGACGTCGGCAGCTGCGGGGTCCACGTCTCCGGTGACCACAGCCTTGCCGTTACCGTCCTCCACGCGGCTGACGCCGACGTCGAGCACGATAGCGCCCGGCTTGAGGTCTTCAGCCTTGATCATGTGCGGTACGCCCGCAGCGGCAATTACGACGTCGGCCTGCTTGAGTTCCGCAGGCAGGTCAACGGTTCCTGTGTGGGCCAGGATGACGGTGGCGTTGACTTCCTTGCGAGTGAGCAGGAGGCCAATGGGGCGGCCGATGGTGACCCCGCGGCCTACTACCAGGACGCGCTTGCCCTTGAGCTCGATGCCGTGCCGGCGCATCAGTTCCACGCAGCCCTTGGGCGTGCAGGGAAGCGGAGACTTCATTTCGCCACTGACGTTGGCCACCAGGCGGCCGAGGTTCATGGGGTGCAGGCCGTCGGCGTCCTTGTTTGGATCCATGGCTTCCAGGATGACGTCCTGGTCAATGTGCTTGGGCAGCGGCAACTGAACGATGTAGCCCGTGCATTCCGGGTTCTCGTTGAGCTCGCGGACAACCTTCAGGAGGTCTTCCTGGGAGATGTCCTCGGGCAGGTCGCGGCGGATGGACTGAATGCCCACCTCTGCGCAGTCCTTGTGCTTGCCGGCGACGTACCAGGTGCTGCCGGGATCTGAACCCACCAGGATGGTACCCAGGCCGGGGACGATGCCCTTGGCTGCGAGGACGGAAACGCGTTCGGTCAGTTCTGCCTTGATGGCTGCGGCGGTGGCCTTGCCGTCAAGGATCTGTGCGGTGGACTGTGTCATTCCATCTGCTCTTTCTGGTGGGTGACCTATTTCGAAAGCCTCTTGGCAGGCTCATGCCAACGGGATCCGCCGCCGATGGGTGTGGCGGCGGATCCCGTTGGCTCCGGTTCAGTGCCCGGCAGTGCTTTATGCGTGGGTTACCACTGCTCGTGCTGCGGGTACAGCGGGAAGTCGGCGGCGAGCTTGTCCACGCGGGCCTGGAGGGCCTCGACCTCGGTAGCGGAGCCAGCCTTCAGGGCAGTAGCGATGATCTCGGCAACCTCGGTGAATTCTGCAGCACCGAATCCGCGGGTAGCCAGTGCAGGCGTACCGATGCGGAGGCCGGAGGTGACCATCGGCGGACGGGGATCGAACGGAACGGCGTTGCGGTTCACGGTGATGCCCACGGAGTGCAGGAGGTCTTCAGCCTGCTGGCCGTCCAGCTGCGAGTTACGCAGGTCAACAAGGACCAAGTGGACGTCCGTGCCGCCGGTGAGGACCGAGACGCCGGCGTCGGCGACGTCGGACTGGTTCAGGCGGTCAGCGATGATCTTGGCACCCTCGAGGACACGCTCCTGGCGCTCCTTGAATTCTTCGCTGCCTGCGATCTTGAAGGCAACGGCCTTGGCGGCGATGACGTGCATGAGCGGGCCACCCTGCTGGCCCGGGAAGACGTTGGAGTTGAGCTTCTTGGCCCACTCTTCCTTGGCCAGGATCACACCGGAACGCGGACCTGCAAGGGTCTTGTGCACGGTGGAGGTGACGACGTCGGAGTGCGGGACCGGGCTCGGGTGCAGGCCTGCTGCAACCAGTCCGGCGAAGTGTGCCATGTCCGTCCACAGGAGCGCGCCAACCTCGTCGGCGATGGAGCGGAAGGCAGCGAAGTCGAGGTGGCGCGGGTAAGCGGACCAGCCAGCGATGATGACCTGCGGCTTCTCGGCGATGGCCTGCTCGCGGAGCTTGTCCATGTCGATGCGGAAGTTGTCTTCTTCAACCTGGTAGGCAGCTACGTTGTAGAGCTTGCCGGAGAAGTTCAGTTTCATGCCGTGGGTCAGGTGGCCGCCGTGTGCCAGGGAGAGGCCCAGGATCTTGTCGCCAGGGGTGATCATGGCGGACAGTGCAGCAGCGTTGGCCTGCGCACCGGAGTGCGGCTGGACGTTGGCGTACTCGGCGCCGAAAAGGGCCTTGACGCGGTCGATGGCGAGCTGCTCGGCGACGTCTACGTACTCACAACCGCCGTAGTAACGCTTGCCCGGGTAACCCTCGGCGTACTTGTTGGTCAGGACGGAGCCCTGTGCTTCCATGACGGCGCGCGGGGCGAAGTTTTCGGAGGCGATCATTTCCAGGGTGCCGCGCTGGCGGCCGAGTTCCTGGTCGAGGACTGCTGCGATCTCGGGATCGAGCTCAGCGAGCGACTGGTTGCTGACAGACGCGGAAGTGGTGGTAGGCACGGAGATCTCCTGGCTAGGCAACGGGTGGTGCTACAGGTCAGGCTACCGGCAGCAGCATTCCCGCGTCCCCTTGATTACGGAGGCATCGGTCACGTGCAAGCAGCGGTAAGACATGACCCTCGGCCCAGGCGTACGATCCGTGGTCTTCGTGATTGCCGCTCCCTGGTGGTAGCCCACCCAACGCCAGTTGCGACCCGTTAACAGTACAACAACACAGCACGGGTAGGCTTATCCGCGTGACTGACTCCGCCTCGCCTGCTGCTTTTGTTGTAACACTCTCCTGCCCCGACCGCCCCGGCATCGTCCACGCGGTAGCCGGAGCCTTGCTTGAGGCGGGCTGCAACATCGCCGATTCCCAGCAGTACGGAAGCCCCAGCACCGGCAACTTCTTCATGCGCGTGGAGGCTACGACGTCGTCTTCCCAGGACGAGCTGGCCGCCGCACTGCGGCCGGTCGCAGAGTCCTTTGGCATGACGTGGCAGATCAACCCGGTGGGCCGGAAGGTCCGTACCATCATCCTGTGTTCCAAGGATGCGCACTGCCTCAACGACCTCCTGTTCCAGCAGCGCACGGGAACCCTGCCAATCGAGGTCCCGGCGATCGTTTCGAACCACCGCGACCTTGAGGAGCTGGCGCAGTTCTACGGGATCCCGTTCCACCACATTCCCGTGACGCCGGAGACCAAGCCCCAGGCCGAGGCCGCACTCTTGAAACTGATTGCAGAGCACGACATCGAACTGACCGTCCTGGCGCGTTACATGCAGGTCCTTTCCAATGAGCTCTGCACGGAATTGAACGGCAAGGCCATTAACATCCACCACTCGTTCCTGCCTTCCTTCAAGGGTGCCAAGCCGTACCACCAGGCCCACGCGCGCGGTGTGAAGATCATCGGCGCTACGGCCCACTATGTGACGGCCGACCTCGATGAGGGCCCGATCATCGAGCAGGAAGTCATCCGCGTGGACCACGCCCGCACTGCTGCGCAGTTCGTTCAGATGGGCCGCGACGTTGAGGGCCGCACGCTTGCCCAGGCAGTCCAGTGGCACGCAGAACACCGCGTGCTTTTGGATGGCACCCGGACCGTGGTGTTCAACTAAGGCCACCCCTAAGCTGGGGGTATGCAGGGCATCCCCGAAGCCGACCATGAGGCTGACCTCGCAGTTTTCTACGACCGCCAAGCTCCCATCCCCAGCACCCGCGCACTGACGCCGCACCGCATCGAGTGCCGGGAATGGTTCATCCGGCTGCTCAAGGATGAGCACCGGCACTCGGTGTTCGAGCTCGGCTGTGGCACCGGGGTGGAAGGCCTGGAGTTCGTCCGTTCCGGCCTCCACTACACCGGCGTGGACCTCTCGTCAGAGAGCGTTCACGTGGCGCGCTCGGCAGGGCTCGAAGCTACCGTCGCCAGTGGTCGCCAGTTGCCGTTCCCCGATTCGGTGTTCTCGGCCGTTTGGACCATGAGCACGCTGCTGCATGTCCCCAACAGCAGAATCCACGACGTCGTCAGCGAACTCGTGCGGGTCAGCGCGGCTGGTGCGCCAATCGCCGTCGGGCTTTGGTCTGGTGAGGACGTGGAGGTTTACAACCCCGAGGACCTGGATGAACCTCGCCGTTTCTTCAGCCGCCGCAGTGACGAGACCGTGCGGCGGATCTTCGGCGAGCACGGCTCGATTGAGCATTTCCGGACCTGGCCCGAGGGCACCGCCCTGGAGTCCGGTCCGGGAGCGGGCAACTGGACGCAGCACTACCAATTCCTGGTCCTGCGAACCCCCTCACCCAACTAAGTCGCATTTGTGCGCGTTTTGAGCACTCATAACGCGCTCAACTGCTACGTAGTTGGGGAACTATGCTGGGGCTCATGGCTCCCTCTTACACATTTGCCGGGGACACCCCGGCCATCCATGAATCTGCCTTCGTGGCACCAACCGCATCGATCATCGGCAAGGCCACGTTGGCCGAGGACTCCAGCGCCTTCTACGGAGTATCGGTCCGCGCCGATACGGCCGCCATCAGTGTCGGCGCCGGATCGAACCTGCAAGACAACGTGGTCCTGCATGCCGACCCTGGCTTCCCCTGCACCGTAGGCGAGCGCGTGAGTGTAGGCCACAGCGCCGTGGTCCACGGCTGCACTGTGGAGGACGACTGCCTCATCGGCATGAGCGCCACCATCCTCAACGGCGCAGTGATCGGCACGGGCTCGCTCATTGCAGCCGGCGCCGTTGTCCTGGAAGGCACGGTTATTCCCCCGCGCTCACTCGTGGCCGGAGTCCCCGCCAAGGTTCGCCGCGAACTGACCGACGAAGAATTCGACGGCGTCAAGCACAACGCCGCCCACTACAAGGAGCTCGCCGCGGCGCACCGGGAAATGCACGCGTCCTAACGACAATGCGGGGCCTGCGATTGGTTTGGGACGCAGGGCAGGCCCCGCAACGCATCTAGTCCAGGCTGATCGGGCCGAACTCGTCCAGCAGGTCGCCCGGACCCGGGTTGCTTGCAACAGAGGATCCACCCAAGTGGTTCACCACACCCCACACGGCGTTCAGGCCCGTGGTCACGGCGCCCTCGGCCCAGCCAGCGGTGAAGGAAACGTCGTCGCCGGCGAGGAAGATGCCACGCTGGCTCTCCGGCAGCTCATCTTGCTTGAAATGTGTGAAGAGCCGCTGCTGGTACCGGTAATGCCCCGGCAGGTTGGCTTTGAAGGCACCCATGAAGTTGGGGTCTGCTTCCCAGGACACGGTGATCGGCTGCCCCACGATGTGGCTGGCGATGTCCAGGCCCGGGTAAATCTGCTCCAACGAATGCAACATGAGCTTGACGCGCTCTTCGGCAGTGAGGGCAAGCCATTTCAGCGCGTCATCGTTCCATGTGTAGGACAGGAGGATGACGGCGGGCTTGTCAGGGCCGTCGTCGAGCAAGTATGTGGCCCGGTTGAGGCGGTCGGTGAGCGTCATGGACAGGACTTCGCGTCCGGTTTCCGGATCGATGTCCTTCCAGAAGGGCCTGTCCACCATCACGAACGTCTTGGACGACTGCATGTAGTGCGAGCGCTCGATCGCCGTCCACAGCTCGGCCGGGAACAGCGCCTCCTCGGTGTGGATCCGCGTGGACAGCAGCCACGACTGGCACGTGGTCACCACCGCTTGGTAGGTGGCCTCTCGTCCCCAATTTTCGCGGACTACCAAGTCCCCGTTATCCGCCCGGCGAATATTGTCCACGGCTCCGCGCGGCGAGCCAGAGTGCAGCGACGCCAGCGAGGTGCCTTGCGGCCAGTACTTAAGGTCCGACGGCGCGTGGTTCCACAATGCCTCGGGTAGCCTTTGCGCTCCTCCCGCTATGAGCCGGTGCTGGTCGTCTGCGTCGGTGTAGACAACCCGGAGGATCTCCAGGATGGAGTTGGGGAAGTCGGTGTCCCAGCCACCGGTGCCGAAGCCCACCTGGCCGAAGGCTTCGCGGTGGGCGAAGCCGGCCTCCTTGAAGGACTTGCTGGCTGCGATGAATCCGTAGAACGTCTGCTCGTCCAGTTCGGGCAGGACGGCGTTCCAGAGTTCCTTGATCCGCTTGGTATCACGGGCCTTGATGGCTTCCTGCATTTGCGCGAAAGCAGCGCCATCGTTGATGGCAGCCTTCCAGGCGTCGGCCACTTCGCGGAAGAATTCCGGTAGCTCGTCCGCCGTGGTGGCGTAGTGCTTCTTGCCGGCGAGTTCGATCACCGTGCTGGACGTCGCCGGGGCCATCGGGTTGGGGAAGTCATGCGTTTCCAGCCCAAGCAGGTCCACGTAGTGGTAGAAGGCCTTGCCGGAAACCGGGAAGCGCATGCCACCAAGGTCTGCCACTACACCGGGAGCGGATGGGAAGCCGGCGGTCCTCAGCCGGCCACCGATCTGGTCGGCCTCGTAGATGACAGGCTTGAGGCCGAGCTTCATCAGCTCATAGGCCGTGACGAGCCCGGAAAGGCCCGCACCGATGACGGCGACTTCCGTGCCGTAGCGGTCTTCCGGGAGGACGCCGAGCCCGTCCGGGTGTGCGAGGTAATGGTCGTAGCTGAACGGGAAGTCCGGGTTCAGCATGGTGATGGGGGCTTCAGCGGCCTCGCCGGCAGGGGCTTCAACGAGGGGTAGTTCGGTGGCGATGGTCATCAGTTTGCGGCCTTCACGGGTTCCGGGCTCACGGCCCTGGTGGTGGTCAGTTCACGGTAGTCCTGTTCGCTGAGCGCGGCTACCTTGGAATTCCGGCGTCCATAGCCGAAGTAGATGGCGATGCCCACGAGCATCCAGACCCCGAAGGTGATCCAGGTATCGGCGCCGAGGTTGAGCATCAGGAAAGCACACATGAGTGTGCCCAGGATCGGAGTGATCGGGTACAGGGGGACCTTGAAGCTGCGGTCAAGGTCAGGGCGGTTCCGCCGGAGATAGATCACGGCGACGTTGACCAGCGCGAAGGCAAAGAGCGTGCCGATGCTGGTGGCGTCTGCCAACGCACCCAGCGGGACCAAGCCGGCGGTGAGTGCGACGGCGGTACCTACTATCAGGGTTCCGGCAACTGGCGTGCCGGTGCGGCGGGAGACGCGGCCAAAGACCTTGGGCACCATGCCGTCGCGGGACATCGATAGCAGGATGCGGGTCTGGCCGTAAAGCACCGTCAGCACGATGCTGGCGATGGCAAGCACTGCACCGGCAGAGAAGACCAGCGCGATCCAGGGCTGGCCGGTGATCTCGTGCAGAATCTGGACCAGGGCAGCTTCCGTGCCATCGAACCAGCCCCAGGGACGGGCACCGATAGCGGCAACGGAAACCAGGACATAGATGCTGGTGACAATCACCATGGAGAGCATGATGGCGCGGGGCAGGTCCCGCTTGGGGTTCCTGGCTTCCTCGCCAGCGGTGGAGGCGGCATCGAATCCGATGTAGGAGAAGAACACGCTTGACGCTGCAGCAGAGACACCGGCTGCGCCCATGGGCATGAGGGGCTCGAAGTTGCCGGCGTTGAATGCTGTGAAAGCCACTGCGCAGAAGAAGATCAGGATGCCCACCTTGATGATGACGATCGCGGTGTTGATCCATGCACTTTCACGGGCGCCCCGTACCAGCAGGATCATGGCGAGAACCACGATCACCATGGCGGGAATATTCACCACCCCACCATCGCCCGGGGGCTGGCTCATGGCCTCGGGCAGGACCTGTCCAAACGCAGCCAAGGTCTCGTTGACGTACTGGCCCGCGCCTACAGCTACAGCTGCCACGGAGACCGCGTATTCCAGCACCAGGCACCAGCCGCAGATCCAGGCCATGCCCTCGCCCATGGTGGCGTAAGAGTAGGAGTAGCTGGAACCTGCCACCGGGACCAGCCCGGCCATTTCCGCGTAGGACACGGCCGAGAAAAGCGCAGCCAAACCAGCGATCACGAAGGAGATCCAGATGGCCGGACCTGCCAGCGGCACGGACTCCCCAAGGATCACCAGGATGCCGGTGCCCAGTGTTGCTCCGACGCTGATCATGGTCAACTGCAGGACGCCGAAGCTGCGTACCAGCGGGGTGCCGCCTTCGCCGGTTCCGGCCTCGCTGGCCATCTGCCCGATCGGCTTGCGGCGCAGGAGTTGGGCACCGAGGCTTGGCCTGGCCATGCTCGTCGCCGTTGAGTTTTGAGTGTTCACAGGCACAGTCACCCTTGACGTCCCTTCAAAGTAGTTTCGATTTCCCCTCCACAAGACTGGCATGTGAGCCACCTCTCACAATGGTGCAAAATGACCTATAGTGTTCAACCATGAGACGTATTGCACAGTACCAAGAGGGCGGTTCGCTGGCCCTCTCCGGCCAGGTCAGAGTGGACCTGTCCGCCATTTCAGACAACATCAAGGCCCTGAAGAACCGGACCAAGGCACCCTTCTTCATGGCCGTGGTGAAGGGCAACGCCTACGGTCATGGCCTCGTGGAAGTCGCCCGCACGGCCGTCGCTTCAGGAGCCGACTGGCTCGGAACCGCGCAGCTCACCGAAGCCATCGCACTGCGCAAAGCCGGCATCACTGAGCCGATCCTTTCGTGGCTGTATCTGGCATCCCAGACGAGCGACACCATCCTGGAAGCCCTGGAAAACGACATCGATGTGTCCCTCGGCAGCGTCCACCAGCTGCAGGTGCTGGCAGGTATCGCCGAACGCCTGGGCCGTCCCGCCGTCGTGCATCTTGAGCTTGACAGCGGACTCAGCCGCGGCGGGGCGCGACAGGAGGATTGGGCTGAGCTCGTAGCGCATGCCCGCCAGGCAGAAGTGGACGGCACCGTCCTGGTACGCGGCATCTGGACCCATTTGGCGTGGGCAGACGTACCCGCGCATCCTGGCAACGCCAGCGCCGTCGCCGAGTTCGAGGACGCCGTCCGCGAGGCGCGCGAGGCCGGACTGAACCCTCAACTCCGGCACGTTTCCAGCTCGGCCAACATCCTGGACCGGCCGGAATTCCACTTCGACATGGTCCGGGCGGGACTGGCAATCTACGGCCTCGCGCCAGCAGACCACCTCAATCCGACCGACTTCGGATTGAGGCCCGCCCTCAGCGTCACGGCGCCGCTGGTAATGGTCAAGAAAGTCCCCGCGGGTACGGGCGTCAGCTACGAGCACCAAGCCATCACCTATGAACCCCGCTACCTGGGGCTCATTCCCCTCGGCTATGCGGACGGCATCCCGAAAGGCATCAGTGGCCGCTCGGTGGTGAACATCGGAGGGCGAAGCGTCCCGGTCATCGGCAAGGTCTGCATGGACCAATTCATGGTGGACCTGGGACCGGACGCCACCGGGATCGATGTCGGCGATACTGCCGTGTTGTTCGGCGACCCCGCCACCGGTGCGGCGAGCGCCGACGATTGGGGCGCCGCGATCGGCAGCCATGGGGATGAGATCATCAACAGGATCGCGCCGCGGCTGTCACGCGTCTATGCCGCTGGGGACGCCGCCTACGAGTGCCCTGACTACCAGGAGCCGGCAACTGCCGGGCAGGACAATGTTGCCTGAGCCCGCCACCGCCCGCCTGAGTTTTGTTACGCTGGAGCAGTTCCTGGAGCAGCTGCCGCCCGAGCTGAAAATGCTTCACGACGGCGGCAGCGGCGCCTCGCTGCTCCGGTGGGTGGAACCCAGCGAGTTGGAAGACCCCACGCCGTATCTTCCCGAGGGCGAGTTCCTGCTCACCGCCGGGCTGCCTTTCCTTGGGGAAGGCGGCTCGGCGGCCAACGTGGACGCCTACGTGCGTCGGTTGGTGGATGCGAAGGTGGCGGCGCTCGGATTTGGCATCAGGCCCTATTTCGACGCCGTCCCCGACGTACTCCTCGACGCTTGCCGGAGGCACAACCTCACCCTTTTCGAGGTACCTGAGTCCCTTCCCTTCGCCGCGATTGGCCTGGAATTCTCCCAGCTCCTGGAATCGGACAACGCCCGGGTGTTCCGACAGCTGGCCGAAACCAACCGCCAACTCATGCGGGCAGTCCTCTCCCCCAGGCCGGAACACGAATTGCTGGCAGCCCTGGTCCAGCGGGTGCCCGTGTGGGCGCTGCTGGTAGGGGCGGACGGACGGGTGCGGGCGCGCGGGCACAATGCCGGCGGCAGCACCGGCGTCGAGCATTCCCTGCTGGCGCCGCTGCTGGAGCGGCTGCTGACAGGCAGCGGACCGCGCGTGGAGATGGATGGTTTCGAGCAGCCTGGTTCCGCCCTGGTGTTCGGTCATCCACTGCGCAGCACCAAGGATGCCAACCTCGGGGCGCTGATTCTTGGCTCGGACGCCCCGCTGACGCCAGCCCAGAACAACGTGGTGCAGTCGGCGGTGGGTTTGCTCGAGCTGCTGGTGCGGCAACGGACCAGCGGATCCCTGGCTCCGAGCCAGCTGGCTACGGCCCTGCTCCTCCATCCGGACACACTGACCACAGGCCCCACCAAGCACATCAACGGGCTCAAGGACCTGCTGGCGCAAAGCCTCTCCTCCACCCGCTCCGGCCAAATGCGGGTTGTGCAGGGCATCAAGGCGGACTCCCCGGACTGGCCTGCCGGCGACGGCCCGGTCCGCGAGCTGTTGCAGTGGCGGAGGTTGTTCGATACCAAGCTTGTGGAAATAACCGACTACGGCTTCGCGGCCATCACCCGTTTGAAGGTGGACGACGCGCTGCTTGCCGACGTCGAAAAGCTTGGATGGAGGCTGGCGATCGGCGAGCCCACCGAACTCACCGGGCTTGCCGCGGCCTATCAGCGGGTAAGTTCGCTGCGCGGGCGGGTGTTGTCGAGCGGAAAGAGTGTCCGCGTGGACGAAGTGCAGTGGTCTGTGACTGGTCTTCTGGGACGCGAGGCAGGGACCATGCTGGCTGAGCGCCTCCTTGCCCCGGTGTTGTCCTTGGAATCTGACCGCCGCGACTCCCTCCTGTCGGTGCTGCGCGGGTGGCTCAACGAAAACGGCAGCTGGGACGGTTCCGCCAAGCTGCTGGGCCTGCACCGCAACAGCGTCCGCCGGCAAATAGGCGTCCTCGGTGAGCTGCTCGACAAGGACCTCAACCAGGCACAGGTCCGTGCAGAACTATGGATCGCGCTGCAGTACGCGGATGAGTTGGTTCCCGGATTGTCCGGGCCCGACGGAAGCGGCTCCTAGGTGTACTGAGTCAGGACGTTGGTTACATCGTGAATAGGTGAAGACCTCTTAGGTTGGTGGTTACCACACACAGCCAACGACTAAGAGGTCTTCATGTCCCACCGTAATGCCCGCTTGACCCCGACCGGTAGGCGGATCCTTATCGAGCGCGTCCTCGCCGGCCGTCCCGTGGCCCATGTGGCCAAAGAAATGGGCATCTCAAGGACCTGCGCGCACCGCTGGATCAGCCGGTACCGCACCCATGGCTGGGCCGGCCTCGAGGACCGCAGCTCCCGCCCAAGGTCGTGCCCACACGCGACTTCTGCTGCGCTGGTTGCCGATGTCCTGACCCAGCGCGTGAAGCACCGCGAAGGGCCAGCGGGCCTGGCAGCCCGGTGCGGGACGAGCGCCCGGACGGTCTCCCGCATTCTGACCCGCGCGGGCATGCCCCGGCTGTGGGACCTGGACCCGGTGACCGGGGAACGGATCCGGGCATCCCGTGCCACGGACCGCCGGTACGAGCGCGACGCTCCCGGAGACATGATCCACATCGACGTCAAGAAACTAGGCCGGATTCCCGACGGCGGAGGCTGGCGGGCAGACCCGAACCAATCCGCCCGCAACCACTCAACAGGCCATACAAGGGTCGGTTTCGACTACGTCCACGTGGCCGTCGATGACCACACTCGTCTGGCCTACGCCGAGGTCCTGCCCGACGAGAAAGGCCCGACCTGCGCAGGGTTCCTCACCCGGGCCGCAGCGGCCATGGCAGCCAACGGCGCGCCAGTCAGACGGGTCATGACCGACAACGCCTTTGCCTACCGGTTATCGAAAGATTTCCAGGACGCACTCGCTGCACTGGGCGCCAAGCACGTCCTGATCAAACCCCGCCATCCCTGGCAGAACGGCAAAGCAGAACGCTTCAACCGCACCCTTCAAGAAGGCTGGGCCTACCGGCAACCATTCACTTCCAACCAGGCCCGGACAGACGCCCTGCAGCCATGGCTAGACTTCTACAACAACCACCGGCCGCACGGCAGCCTCGGAGGCAAACCACCCATCAGCAGGTGCAAACAACCTACTGACTGAGTACACCTAGGCGCCGGCCTCCCATTCCCGGTAAAGCTCCGGGCGTCGCTCGCGCAGATAAGGGACTTCGTCGCGTGCCGCTTTCACTGTTTCCGTGCCTACTTCCGCGAACAGGAGCGCCGCCGACTCCCCTGCCGCTGCGAGCAACGAGCCATCGGGGCCTGCGACAACGCTGCCGCCCAGGAAGTTGTAGATGTCCTCGTGCCCGCTGTGGTTGGCGTAGGCCACATTGAGCTGGCTCTCCACGGCGCGGGCACGGATGAGCACCTGTGGCACGTTGTCGAAGCCCATGGACAGAGCAGTTGGGACCAGTAGGAGTTCGGCCCCGCGCGTAGCTGCGGCCCGGACTGCCTCCGGGAACTCAACGTCGTAGCAAATCAGCAGCGATGTGCGGATCCCGTTGAAATCCACGACGGCGGGAGGTTCTTGAGCGCCGACGAACGCCTTGCGCTCCTCCGCGCCAAAGAGGTGGACCTTGGCATAGTTGAGGAGTTCCTTGCCGTTGGCGTCCACGAGGGTAGCAGTGATGTGCCAGCCGCCGTGCTCGGCAGCCTGCGCCGGAAGACTGTAAACGAGTCCAATATTGTGCCGGCGTGCAATGCCAGCGAGGCGTTCGCGGATGCCGGGAAGTGTTGCCGGGTCCAATTCGGCGTGAAGCCGCAGCGGTGCGTATCCCACCGGGAAGAGCTCCGGCGTTAGGAGCAGCCCGGCCCCCGCCTGTGCGGCGCGCCGGGCGGCGTCGTCGATTGTGCGCAGGTTGGCCTCAACGTCCAGGACGGAAGCGTTGGCCTGCAGGACGGATAGCAGCATCTTTACCACCTTGGTTTCAGCCGATCCTGGCTTTGATGGCGCAGGATTATTTCTTGATTCCAGCGTAGGCACGGGGTGCGGCACGTGCATCGGGGCATTTGGACCCGCGAATGCAACAAGCAGGACGCATTGCACGGAACGCGGGATCCCACCTTCCCTTGCGAGGCCCGCTCTGCGCCCCATTCCCGGCATTTGCCACGCAAACCAGGCCCCGCAACCACTAGGAGCGGCCCCCCATTGCGTTGGAGAATGTCGGGAATGCTTGACACCTTGTGTTCACTTCTTGACTACAAGGTTGCTTTTGGGGCAATCTTCTTGTCATGCCCGCTATGCAGCGCTCAACGAAGAGCCAACCACGAAAACCCGGCTCGCAGTCCGCGCTCCGGCACCTGAACCAGCAACGGATTATCGAGTGCTTGTTGAGCGGGCCGTCAACGCAAGCCGAGCTGTCCAGGCAGACCGGACTCTCCACCGCCACGGTGTCCAACATCGTTAAAATCATGCAGGACGCAGGCCTCGTGTCCACGGAGCCGACCACCAGCTCCGGCCGCCGCGCAACCAACGTGAGGTTGAACAGCAACGGTGCGGTCGCCGTCGGAATCGACTTCGGACGACGCCATCTGAGGGTGGTCCTGGCGTCGCTGGGATACCACGTTATTGCCGAGGATTTCATTGAGCTTCCACTGGGCCACCATGCAGAAGAAGGCATCGCCGCAGCCGTCCGGCTACTTGGGCGATTGCTCGCCGAAAACGGCATCGATCCCAGCGCGGTTGTGGGAGCAGGAGCGGGCATCCCAGGCCCCATTGACCGCAGGACAGGCACCGTTGCGCAAGGTGCCATCCTGCCCGAATGGGTGGGAATCGACATTCTCCATAGGCTTGAGGAAGCCCTGAATTGTCCCGTCTTTGTTGATAACGACGCCAATCTCGGGGCCTTGTCAGAGGTGACCTGGGGACCCCATAGCGGCGTGTCCAACCTGATGTTCCTCAAGATCGGATCAGGCATTGGTTCCGGCCTGATCCTGAACGGAGTGCCCTACTACGGGAACGTGGGGATCACAGGCGAAATCGGCCACGCGACCATTCACGAGCACGGGTTGGTGTGCCGCTGTGGCAACCGTGGCTGCCTCGAAACCATCGCCTCCACCACCACCATGATTGAGCTGTTGGGTCGCGGTAAAGAGACATCGCTGACACCACAGGACATTGTCCGGAATTGCCTCGCAGGCGACTCCGCAACCCAGCGCGTAGTGGATGATGCCGGCCTTGCCGTTGGGCGCGCGCTGGGCAACGTCGCCAACTTGATCAACCCTGAGGTAATCGTGGTGGGCGGTCCGCTGGCGGGCCTCGGAGACCTCCTCTTGGACCCCATTCGAAGGGGGCTTGTGCGGCACGCCGTACCCGTTGTGGGCGAAACAACGCACCTCGCAATGTCGTCTTTGGGAGCGCGAGCAGAAGCACTTGGAGCAGCCGCTTTGGTGTTCCAACACGCAGGAATCACGGGTAGGTAACGAAATCGTTAGCTGGTTCTTGCGTTCAAGTCTTGACGACAAGATAGGTGATCCAGTTTACTTTTTCATCAGACAGCTCCGCCGTTTGGGGAGCGACAACGAAGTCATGCATTGGAGGCGTAAGGGCTGATGACAACCCTCGACACGCAAGGCGAGCCGATCCTCTTGGAGATGCGCTCGATCACGAAGGAATTCCCCGGCGTGAAGGCCTTGTCGAATGTGAGCCTGCGCGTAAAGGCCGGCGAGATCCACGCAATCTGTGGCGAAAACGGTGCTGGAAAATCCACCCTGATGAAGGTCCTTTCCGGTGTGTATCCGTACGGCAGCTACACCGGCGACATCGTGTACATGGCCGAAACGCAGCAATTCAAGGACATCCGCGCAAGCGAAGCTGCGGGCATCGTCATCATCCACCAGGAGCTGGCGTTGATCCCGGAGCTTTCCATCACAGAGAACATCTTCCTTGGCAACGAGCCCTCCAAATGGGGGATCATCGACTGGACCGAGGCCCGCAAGCGTTCCATTGAACTGCTGGCCAGAGTTGGCCTCCGCGAGGACCCGGACACCCCCATCAAGGAACTCGGCGTCGGCAAGCAGCAACTGGTGGAAATCGCCAAGGCGCTGAACAAGTCCGTCCGCCTGCTGATCCTGGACGAGCCCACAGCAGCCCTGAACGAATCGGACTCCCAGCACCTGCTGGACCTGATCCTGGGCCTGAAGGGCAAGGGCATCACCTCGATTATCATTTCCCACAAGCTCAACGAGATCGAACAGATTGCCGACGAGATCACCATCATCCGCGATGGCAAGTCGATCGAAACGCTGAACGTCAAGAGGGATGGCGTTGACGAAGACCGCATCATCAAGGGCATGGTGGGCCGGACGCTCGAGTCCCGTTTCCCGGACCATGAGCCGAAGATCGGCGAGGTCTTCTTCGAGGTCAAGGATTGGACCGTCGGTCACCCACAGATCCAGGACCGCCTGATCTGCAAGGGCTCCAACTTCTACGTACGCCGCGGTGAAATCGTGGGCTTCGCAGGACTCATGGGGGCCGGGCGCACGGAACTTGCCCGATCCCTGTTCGGACATTCCTACGGCCGCTACATCAAGGGACAGGTCTACAAGGACGGCAAGCCGGTCAACCTTCGCAGCGTTCGTGCGGCAATCGACGCCGGCTTGGGCTACGTGACGGAAGACCGGAAGTCCCTCGGTTTGAACTTGCTGGATGACATCAAGACCACCACGGTTGCGGCAAACCTCCGCGCGATCAGCAAGTACACAGTGGTGGACGAGCGCAAGGAATTCTCCGTGGCAGAGGAGTACCGAAAATCCCTGCGCACCAAAACCCCGTCGGTGGAGGAAGGCGTAGCCAAGCTCTCCGGCGGAAACCAGCAGAAGGTCGTGCTGGCCAAATGGATGTTCACCGATCCAGACCTCCTGATCCTGGACGAGCCCACCCGGGGAATCGACGTAGGCGCCAAGTACGAGATCTACGGCATCATCCAGAGGCTGGCAAACCAAGGCAAGGGAGTGATTGTCATTTCCTCGGAGCTTCCCGAACTCCTGGGCCTGTCCGACCGCATTTACACGATTTTTGAAGGCGCCATCACCGGCGTCCTGGACAAGAACGAAGCCAGCCAGGAAAGCCTGATGAAACTCATGACCTCCGCCCGCAAGACGGCCTGACCGTTGGCCCAGACTCACCCCTTCCTGACACAAGGACCAAAACAATGAACGCGCTCAAGAAGTTATTTGGTGGCAATACCCGCCAGTTCGGCATGATCTTCGCCCTGGTGGCACTTATCGTCTTCTTCCAGATCTTCACCGAGGGCCGGACGCTGACCCCGGGCAACGTGATCAACCTGTTCAACGGCAACTCCTACATCCTGATCCTGGCCATCGGCATGGTCCTGGTCATCATTGCCGGCCACATCGACCTCTCCGTGGGCTCCGTGGCCGCATTTGTGGGTGTTTCGGTGGCCCTCGCCATCCGGGACTGGGGTCTTCCCTGGTATATGGGAGTGCTCTTCGGGCTGGTCCTCGGCGCCGTGATCGGGGCCTGGCAAGGATTCTGGACAGCGTACGTGGGCATCCCTGCCTTCATCGTGACGCTGGCAGGCATGCTCCTGTTCCGTGGTTTCAACCAGTTCGTGGGCAAATCCAACACCATCCCCGTCCCCAGCGACTTCCAGTACCTGGGCTCGGGCTACCTGCCTGAAATCGGACCGAACACCGGCTTCAACAACCTCACCTTGTTGCTGGGAATCCTGGCTGCGGCATTCGTTGTCATCATGTCCTTGCGGGCCCGGGCTACCAACAAAGCCCTCGGCGCCGACGTTCCCGAGCTCTGGGTTGAGGTCACCAAGCTGGTCCTCATCTGCGGTGCAATCCTCTACGCCACATACCTCTTCGCCACCGGCCGCCCGGGAACTTCCTTCCCTATCCCCGGTTTGATTCTGGCCGTGCTGGTCCTGATCTACGGTTTCATCGCTGACAAGACCATCCTGGGCCGCCATGTCTACGCCGTGGGTGGTAACCGGCACGCAGCAGAACTGTCCGGCGTGCAGTCCAAGAAGGTCAACTTCATGGTCATGCTCAACATGTCCGTCCTGGCAGGCCTCGCCGGCATGATCTTCGTTGGCCGCTCCACCGCATCCGGGCCCTTTGACGGCGTCGGTTGGGAACTCGACGCGATCGCAGCCGTGTTCATCGGTGGCGCCGCAGTTACCGGCGGCGTTGGTACAGTGATCGGCTCGATCGTGGGTGGCTTGGTGATGGCTGTGTTGAACAACGGCCTCCAGCTGCTCGGCGTTGGTGCCGACCTCACCCAGATCATCAAGGGCCTGGTGCTCCTGGCAGCCGTGGCCTTCGACGTCTACAACAAGATCCAAGGCAAGCGGTCCATCACCGGCCTGTTGATGAGGAATTTCCAGCGCAACAACGACATCAAGCCTGATGAAACCACATCCACCAAAGAGGTCATCTCCAAGGAAGCCTGACCGGTTTCCATCTGATTCGCTCCACCCCACCACACAGAAAGTGAACCAAGATATGCGAATGTTTGGTAAAGCAGGAAAGGCAGCAGCAGTCGCTGCCATCGCGGCACTGGCGCTGACGGCCTGCGGCCGCTCTGACAGCGGCTCAAGCAGCAGCACAGCTGGCGGGGAAGCGTTCCCCAAGGACTCGCTGATCGGCGTCGCACTTCCGCAGAAGACCAGTGAAAACTGGGTCCTCGCGGAGAAGCTGTTCAACGACGGCCTCAAGGGCGCCGGCTTCAAGGCGGACGTCCAGTTCGCCAACGGCGGCGTCTCCGACCAACAGAACCAGATCAGCGCCATGGTCACCAAGGGTGTCAAGGTCATCATCGTTGGAGCCATCGACGGCGCCCAGCTGGGTACCCAGCTCAAGCAGGCCAAGGACTCCGGCGCGACGGTCATCGCTTACGACCGTCTGCTCCTCAACACCGAGAACGTGGACTACTACGTGGCGTACGACAACTTCAAGGTCGGTGTGCTGCAGGGCCAGGCCCTGCTGGACGGATTGAAGGCCAAGAAGCCTTCCGGTCCTTACAACATCGAACTCTTCGCGGGTTCCCCGGATGATGCCAACGCCAAGGTCTTCTTCGATGGCGCCATGAGCGTCCTGAAGCCGAAGATCGACGACGGAACGCTCAAGGTCCTCTCCGGCCAGACTGCCTTCGAGCAGGCTGTCACCCAGGGTTGGAAGGGCGAAAACGCGCAGAAACGTGCCGACACCCTCTTGGCGGGCAGCTACACCTCGGCCTCGCTGGACGGCGTACTTTCCCCGAATGACCTCTTGGCACGCTACATCCTGAACTCCGTCAAGGCCGCCGGAAAGCCGATACCGGTCATCACAGGCCAGGACTCCGAGGTTGAGTCCGTCAAGTCGATCATGGCTGGCGAGCAGTACTCCACCATCAACAAGGACACCCGCAAGCTGGTTGAGCACGCCATCACCATGGTGAAGGACCTGCAGGCCGGCAAGCAGCTGGAAATCAATGACAAGGATTCCTACAAGAACGGTGTCAAGACTGTTCCGGCCTACCTGCTCCCGCCGCAGATCGTGACGGCAGCAAACGTCAAGACGGCTTACGTCGATGATCCGGTACTCGGCCCGATCACCAAGTAACACCGTTTAGCAGCAACTAACAGCTAGCCCCGGTCCGCCAGCATTCAGCAGGCGGGCCGGGGCTTCGCTGTGCCACCGGGGCTTCGCTGTGTCACCGGGGGCTTCGCTGTGTCACCTGACTGGAGGCTACTTTCCCGGGATGACCTTGATGACGCCTGGCCCCGAGAAGTTCAGTACCGCGTTGCGAACTGCCGCCGGTGATGTGAGCGTGCGGTACGTGTACGTATCCGAAGGTTCCCATCCGACGTCGGACGTAAAGTCCCGCTGGGCCCATTCAGGTACCGCAGTGCCGGAGTTAACCGCGGCAGCTACCGCCGCGGCCTTGCGGTCCTCGAAGGAAGCCTGGGCCACGGCCTCAAGATCGACCGGCTCGCCGTTGAACCACGAACCGGTGTCGCTGAACATGTTGCCGTTGTAGCTCGTGACTGTAATGGACTGATCCGCGCCGGCACCTGTGTAGTCGAAGGCGTTGTATTCGGAGAAGATCCTGGACTCATACCCCGCACCCAGGAAGTAGCTGGTGCCGCCCTGGGCTGCGCTGATCATGGGGTAGTCCGGATCCTCGGTGCTGGCCACGAAGTAGTTGTTCAGGACATGGACCTGTCCGAACCGGACCCGGGGACCGCGCTGTTGCGTGTTTTCGAACAGGTTGGAGATGAAGCTGACCCGTAGCTTCCCGCCGTCCTTATCTACATGCTCATCGCCGGATCCGAGGAGGCTTGTCTTGTCGTGGTCCCGGAGCTGGCTGTTGGAGACCGTGACGAAGTCCGTGCCGTCCTTCAGGTCCAGCAGGCCATCATGCCTGATCACGGGCTCGTTCTTGAAGTCCTTTGGAGCTTCGCTGTCCGGGAATCGGCCGTCCGTCAGGAGTACATGGTCGATCCAGATGTGGTCCGAGGTCACTGCGGACAAGCAGTCGAAACGGGCGTTCCAAGCACCATCACCGTCGTCCGGGGACCAGGAAGTGAACCAGTCCACGGGTGATTCAATGCTTAGGTTCCGGATCACCACATTGCTGGCCACGTTCATGATGATGTTGGCACCCACCAGTCCTGAATCCTCGTCCAGGCCGAGAAGTGTGGTGTTGCTGGGAAGGTTCACCTCGATCTGCCGCTTCATGGCGTTGCTCCCCTGTTGGCGAAGCTGCCTCATCTGCTTGCAATACGGGAACGTTTGGTCACTCCAGATCTTGCCGTTGTCCTGGAAACAGCTCATGTACTTCTGGATGTCGTATCCGGGGGCGTAGTCCTGCTCCCCCAGGATCTTCCCGTCTGCGGACTCGTTGCCGTTGATGGTCCCGCGAATGTAGATGATCTTGGGCGCCTTGGGGTCGCCATTGTTCAAGGTGGCGGCCTTGAGCTCGGCCAAGGTGCTGACCACGTGGATGTTCTCCGGCGCGGCACCGGCGCCACCGTTGGTCCCCGGGCCAACGGACGCCCAGCCTGTTGGGGCGGAGTCATTGACTGAAACGGTGGGTGCCCCATGCAGGTCAGTTGAACCTGCGCTGCCTGCCGGAGCGGATGCCAGGCAAGCGGCCAGGGCGATGCAGGCGGCGGCAGCTATTCCTGCCGAACGCCGCGCGGTGGGATTGGAGCGTGATGTGGACGTCATTGGCCTGTTTTCCGGCATGCCAAATAGAGCACATGCCTTGTAGGGAATGGGCAATTGGACTAACTAGGGAAACCTTGCCCGGAGTTTGAGAAAACGCTTTCTCGGGGCAATCCAATTATGCCTGCCTGACGTGACGGCGTGTCAAGGGGCTTCCAGAATTCCCAGGCAATGGAGATTCTGCTGGATCATTAGCCTTTCACAGCCCACGCATAGCTTCGGCAGGCTTCCCGCACAGCAGCGCTCAGCAGTGTTGGACCTGCAGCCCGCGACCCCGCGGCCTGCAGCATTCAGCAGGTCCAAAGGAGAAACGTGAGCGTCCTTGCCCGAAGCGTAGGCAATGCCTTCCGCAACAAAATCAGAACGGCCGCGGTGGTCGCTGTGCTGGCCGTAGCTATCGGCCTGGCATTGGCCATGCTTGTTGCCAACCAGGCCGTGGGTGCCAAGGTCCAGGAGCTCAATGCTTCCGTGGGCACTACCCTCACCGTTAATCCTGCCGGTGGGCAGGGCTTTGAGGGCGGCGGCGAACCGCTCACGACCACTCAAGCGCAGACGGCAGCTTCGGTCAGCAACGTCACGTCCGTGGTGGGCACCAAGGCGCTCCGCCTTCAGACTGCAACCACAGAAACAAACACCACACAGCAGGCCGCTCCAGGCGGTTTTGGTCCCGGCGGGCAGCAGGCCACTGTCACCACCAACCTGACGGCGGCCATCGACGCCGGTACGCTGGGCAACCGTAACGGCTCCACCGGGAACACTGGAAGCACGGGCAGCACCACCCAGCGGGTACGCGCCCTGCCGATTACCGCAACTGGCATCGGCGCCGAGGTTGACAGCACCGGCAAGGCCTTGAACATCACTAGCGGCACCGGCCTGGGCGACTACACCACGGCAACGGCGAACGCGCTGGTTGGAACATCGCTGGCGGAGAAGAACAGCCTGACCGTGGGCTCCACCTTCACCATCCAGGACAAGACGTTCACCGTGGCTGGCATCTTCGACGCCGGAACCGCCTTCGGAAACAACGCCGTCTATCTCACCCTTCCAGAAGCCCAAGCGCTGGCTGGAACTCCTGACGAACTCTCCACCATGATCGTCACGGTCAACAGCATGCAGAACGTCGATAGCACCAAGACGGCAGTTCAGTCGGCGTTGGGAACTGACAAGGCGGACGTCACCCAAGGCCAACGCAACCTCGAAACCGCGGTCAGCTCCCTGGACAGCGTCAAGAACATCTCCCTGGTCGCGTTCATTGCCGCACTCGCTACCGCAGGACTCATCATCCTTCTGATCATGGTGATGCTGGTCCGCGAGCGCCGCCGCGAAATTGGCGTCCTGAAGGCTATCGGTGCCCGCAACCGCACTATTGGCCTGCAGTTCGTCCTTGAATCGCTGGTCCTGGTGGCCTTGGGCAGCGTGGTGGGTGCAGCTATTGCATCGTTTGCCAGCGGCGGTATCGCGTCCGCACTGATCAGTTCGAACACCAGCACGACGGCGGCAACCACCACCCAGCGAGGCGCCGGGCTGGCGGGGGCCGTACCAAATGGCACCATCCCGGGCGGCGGCTTCCCCGGGGGCGGCTTCCCCGGGGGCCAAGGCGGTCCGTTCGGCGGGGCCTCCCAATTGCTCACGTCCGTCACGGCGAGCGCCTCCCCCGGCGTCATCGCTGCAGGCATCGCCGCGGTCTTCGCGGTAGCCATCATCGGCGCGTTGGTCCCTGCCTTGCTGACCGCCCGTATCCGTCCCATCGAAGTACTCCGAGGAGAATAGCCGTGATTGAAGTCAAGGACCTGGTCCGTCAGTTCAAGTCCGGCGACAGGACCATCAAGCCTGTCAACGGTGTCAGCTTCCAGCTGGAGAAGGGATCTCTGGCGTCGATCGTCGGCAAGAGCGGCAGCGGCAAAAGCACGCTGTTGTCCCTTCTGGGCGCGCTGGACAAACCGACCAGCGGAGACGTCGTCGTGGATGGCGTCAGCCTGGCGGGATTGCCGGACAGCAAACTGACCGAGTACCGCCGTCGTGATATCGGTTTCGTGTTCCAACAGTTCAACTTGATCCCGAACCTCAGCGCCGTGGACAACGTCATGCTGCCCATGGAGTTCGCAGGCGTCCGCAAATCAGCACGGCTTAAGCGGGCCAAGGAACTGCTGGAGCAGGTGCAGTTGGATCCGGAGAAGCAGTCCCGCCGGACCAACCGTTTGTCAGGTGGCGAGCAGCAACGCGTCGCGATCGCACGGGCACTGGCCAACGAGCCCAAGCTGATCCTTGCCGATGAGCCCACGGGAAACCTGGATGAGCAGACCGGCGAGCACATCATCGAACTTTTGAGCTCACTGAGCCGGGACCACAACACCACCATCCTGGTTGTCACCCACGACCGCAGCCTGGCGCAGAAAACGGGACGCTGCTTCCGCCTTCAGCAGGGCCGGCTCACAGAGGAGATCAAAAGCGGATCGCATCGATAACCTTGACGCGCACCGCCACGAGCGCAGGGATGGCTCCGGCGAGTGCGCCCACCAAGACAGCCGCGCCAAAGCCCAGCAGTGCGGCGTCGATGGGAAAGGACGGGTATTCGATGAGTCCGGGCGCTACCTTTGACTCGATCCAGGGGTTCTTCACCACGGCAACGGCCAGCATGACGCCTGCGATTCCAGCAACCGCCGTGGCTACTACGGATTCCATCATGACGCCGAAGAAGATCCTGCCCGAGGTGGCGCCGAAACTGCGGCGGATGCCGATCTCCCTTACCCTGTAGCGAACGGTGACCATGGAGATGTTGAGCATTCCCACCGCACCGAGCAGGAGCACCAGCCCGGCTACGCCGCCCACAATCCACTGGGCCGGTCCCAGCGGATCACCGTAGGCGGCGAAGTCGACACGCTGGGCTTGGGCGTAGTATCCCGGGAACTGGCCCTGCAGGTCCGCAGAGATAGCGGCGGTCAGTGCAGCGGCCTGTTCCTCCCCCACCCAGAGTTTGAACTCGGACATGTCAGGTTTCATCCCCGTCATTGCGGCGGCTTTGGTGAGGATGAACGCGGCCGGAGGAGCGTCCGGCCAGGTATCGGGAACGACGCCGATAATCACCGCCGTTGCCGGCTGGTCACCTGGGATGCTGACGGTGGGATCGGTGGCCAGATTGGGCCTGCCCGCCTGGTTGTAGAAGGCTTCGGAGACCACGACGGCGGGTGCGAACCTTTGGTCGTCGTCGGCAGCGAACCACGTTCCTTGCGAGAGGGGCACGCGGTGGATGGTGCCGTACCCGATGTCCACTATGGTCATGTTCACGGCGGTCACTCCGCGGGGAAACTGGAAGCCTGCCTGGGTGCGGCCCACATGGGCGGAAGTGGTGATGCCGTAACGCTGCTGGATTCCTGCGTAGGCCTTCTCCAGTTTTTCGGCGTCGGGGGCGGACGGGCCGTTGACGCTCAACGTCAACGTTGCTACGCGGCCTCCATCGCGTTCGGACTGCACTTTAATCCCCTCGCGTACCAGGCTGCCGAGGCCCACCACGGATGTCAGCGCAGCAACGGACAAGGCGACTCCAAGGAGGGCCAGTAGGATACGCACCTTGTTGATGCGGAGTTCCTGCCACGCTTCCACCAGGGTGGACATGAAGCCGGTCATACGCTTACTCCTGCTGTCTCGGCAACTGCCAGCGGGGTGAGCACGCCCGAGTCCAGTCGATAGCACGCACGTGCCAATGCCGCCACGTTGGTATCGTGCGTGATGGTCACCAGTGCGGCCGCGGTTTCAGTGGCCACAGAGTCCAGCAAGGCCATGACGGCCTGCCCGGTTTCGACGTCCAGTGCGCCCGTTGGTTCATCGGCAAGGATGAGCCTCGGCCTACGGATCAGCGCACGGGCGATCGCCACTCGCTGTTGCTCACCGCCGGACAACATGTTTGGCATGGTGTTGGCGCGGGCGGCCAATCCAACGCGGTCCAGCATGTCCATCGCCAGTTCGCGGCGGCGCCAAAATTCCCTGCCCTTGGCATAGAAAAGCGGTGTGATGACGTTGTCCAGGGCACTACGGCCCGGGAGCAGGTTGAACTGCTGGAACACGAAGCCAACTGTGGAACCGCGCAGGCGGGCGCGGGCGTTGCTGCTCAACCGGTCCGCAGATTGTCCGAGGAATTCCAGCTCACCGGACGTGGGCACATCCAGGAGTCCCAAGAGGTTGAGCAACGTTGATTTTCCGCACCCTGAACGGCCCACGATGGCCGTGTGGTCACCGCTTTGAACCTCAAGATCGACGCCTCGGAGGATGTGCAGTTGCTGCTCGTCCGGCAGCGTCACGGAACGGGTTACCGAACGGAGGCTGACGAGGGTTTCCCTGGTGCCTTCTACTACTTCTGCTGTCCCTGTCACGCGCTTCAGCCCGCCGGAGCGTAGGCGATTTGTCCAGGCCCCATCATGGGGTCCGGGGCAGCCGGAGCACCGGGTACGAACTCCAACACCTGCTCGCCTTCGGCCAGTCCTGAGACCACTTCAACCACGGAGCCATCGTTCAGCCCCAACTGGACCTTGCGCTCCTCCGGCGCCCCTCCGGTTGCGCCAGCGAGCCAGACGATCCCGTCCTTCACGCTGCCTTTCACCGACGTCAATGGCACGGTCACAACATCGGCGGCGACGCCGGCACTAACGGTCATGGTCGCGCCAAGTCCGGCAAAGACCTCGTGCCCAGCCGGGATTGCGCAGCTAAGCGTTCCCGTGGGTGTGCCACCCGCGTCCGGTGGCGTGGCAGAACCGCCCCCGGGTCCAGCGATCGCGCCGCCCACACCCATGCCAGCACCTCCGCCAGTGGAAGCCAAACCGCCCGAGGCACTGCCGCCGTCGTCGGACGCGTTGTTCTTGAGTGTCACTTCGGTGCACTGGAACGGCGCCGGTCCACCCACCAATGAGATCTCCGCTGGGCCGGGCTTTCCGAGCAGGCGGTACTGCTGGGCAGCGGTCACCGAACCCGCCACCGTGTAGGTGCCGGGGTCGATCTTGCCCACGCTTTCCCCGACGCCCACTTGCTGGTCGATCAGCGTGGTCAAGGACTGCAGGGTACCGCCGCTGGGGGCAAGGATGTCGAAGTAGTCATAAACCGGCTTGGGCGCCGAGGACATTCCGTCCTTGGATGGCTGCGCTGATGTCACTGCGCGCTCGGCCTTGACCTGGAAGAGGGCATCGCCCTTGGCCACCGTGGCACCCTGTTCGACAAATACCTTGATGACCTTGCCCGCAGACGTGGACCGTATCACCTCAGCTGTGTCGCTTTGGACGGTTCCCTTGATTTCCACAGTATTGGTGACCGTAGCGCGCGTGGCCGGGACCACCGGAATGTCCACTTGCGCCAAGGGCGCCGGCTGGGAAGCAGATGGTTTGAGGCCGTCCACGAAAGCGATCTTGACCAAAGCCACCGCAATTATTGCGAAAACCAATAACCAGGCAACCGGCAAAATGACGCGCCGAAAAATACCCATCCCTGCTCCATTTCGGTAACTCCCCACAGAACCTCTGCGAGGGATGATGGCCTAAGCCTAAGCGAGGAATTCAGCGGCCCCGGACATTCGTGTGACTCGACAGAGTGCTTACTGTGTTGGAAATGAGAGGATTGCTGCCATGACGCTCCCTATCGCCAAGCCGTGGCTGTCCACCCAGACCAATCAGGATCCCCGCGCGGCCACCGGCCGGCGTTTGCGATGGGGAGTCGTGTCCACGGGCAACATCGCCAACAGTGTTTCCCTGGACCTTTCCTTGCTGGAGGACGCAGAACTCTACGCCGTGAGTTCAAGGACCCAAGCTGCCGCAGACGCTTTTGCGCAGACGCTTGGTTTCGCCCAGGCCTACGGGAACGACGGCGGTGTCCCTGGCTACCAGCGGCTGTTCGACGATCCCGCGGTCGACGTGGTTTACGTGGCGACACCCCATGCCCAGCACTTCCAGATCGCCGCGGCGGCCCTGCGCGCCGGCAAACATGTCCTGTGCGAGAAAGCAGTCACCATAAACGCCCGCGAAGCAACCGAGCTGGTCAAACTGGCCCGCGAGCACAAGGTGTTCTTCATGGAGGCGGTCTGGAGCCGCTTCCTGCCCAGCATGCAGCGCGCCTTTTCCATTGCGGCGTCAGGGGAAATCGGGCACATCCAGTGGGTCAGCGCGGACCTGGGCTTCCCCGCGCCCTACGATCCGTCCGCCCGCATCTGGGCGCTCAATGACGGAGGCGGGGCCCTGCTGGACATCACCGTCTACCCCTTGCTCTGGGCCTTGGGAACACTGGGCTTCCCCCAGTCAGTTACCGCGATCGGCACGTTGAACGAAGACGGCGTGGACACCCAGAATGCACTGACGCTCGGTTACGCCAGCGGTGCCCAAGCGCAATTGACGTCATCCCTGACTGCCCATGGACCACGGACTGCCACAGTGGCTGGCGGGCTCGGGTATCTGCAGACGGTGGGCTCGGTCAACAATCCGCGGGAACTGCTGATCCGTGTTGGCTGGGACGAGCCGCGGCATGAACGGTTCGACGTGGTGGGCGTCGGCTACACGTACGAACTCCGCGAGGTGACACGGTGCATTCAACAGGGCCTGATGGAAAGCCCGGTCATGCCCCTGGATGACTCCGTCAACGTCATGCGCTTGTTCGACGGCGTACGTTCCCAGTTGGGCATCCGGTACCCGAACGACGCGCGGTGAGGTTACGGCGCCCGGCACGTGCCGCCGTCGGGAGTTAACCCAACCGTATTAACGCCGCTGGCCGACGGGCTGCCTTGCCAGCTTCCGGTCCACTGACCAAGCGCCAGGACCCAGGAACACGAATGCCACGGAAATGGCGACGTAGACGATCAGGAGCTCGGCATTGACACCCGCCTTGTCCGTGAGCAGGGGCTTGCCGGCTTCCGTCACGAACCAGATTCCGGCGAACAGGATCGCGGCGAGGAACCCGGCCACTCTGGTCAGCGCCCCGAGCACCAGAAGCAGCCCTAACCCAAGTTCACCGGCGATGACGAGCCAGGCCACGATTTCGGGCTTCTGCACGCCCATGGCGGCGACTGACGCAGCGAAGGCGGCATGCCCTGCCACGAACTTTTGGATGCCGTGCACCATGATCAGCGCGCCAAACACCACGCGCAGGATCGTGACACCGCGGGCAGAGGACTTGGGAGACGGGTGAAGGAATTTCACCCGTCCCAATCTTCCATGCCTTTGCGTTGAGCGCCAACCCAACTAGGTCGCAGAAGAGCGCGTTTTGACGCCTCAAAACGCGCTCTACTGCGACCTAGTTGGGTGAGTAGGGGCAGAATGGAACGTGATAGTGGGCCGAGGATGAATGGAGCTGGCATGGTTGACGTCGTAGTTGTTGGTGGAGGGGCGATGGGGTCCGCCGCAGCGTGGCAGTTGGCCCGGAGCGGTAAGTCCGTGGTCCTGCTGGAGCAGTTCGAGGCCGGTCACCACATCGGCGCCTCACACGGCGCCACCCGCAACTTCAACACCGCCTACGCCGAGGCCGACTACCTGGACCTTCTTGCCGAAGCGAAGACCCTGTGGGACGAGCTCGCTGCGGAAACGGGCGCGCCGCTGCTGGACCTCGTGGGGTTGGCAAACCACGGCAACGTCGAACGGCTCCGGACCGTCCAGGCTGCCCATCAGGAACGCGGGATCGAGAGCTACTTCATCTCAGCGGACGAGGCCATGGACCGGTGGCAAGGCATGAACTTCGCCACCGATGTGCTCTTCGTTCCCGGATCTGGGCGGGTCCGTTCAGCCAACGCGCTGGTGGCACTCCGAACGGCCGCCGAGTCCCATGGCGCCATTTTCAAGTACTCGACTCCGGTCCTCGACATCCGCATCGATGGCGCCGAAACCGTGGTGGTGGTGACGGACGAGACCGAGTACACGGCCAACCGCGTTGTAGTCACCGCCGGCGCCTGGACGAACAAGGTCCTCGGCGAACATGCCAAGCTACCGCCCCTGGTTGTTACCCAGGAGCAGCCCGCCCATTTCACCCCCGTGGACAACACGCTGGTGTGGCCGAGCTTCAACCACAACCCGGACCCCGATCCGAACAACGAACTCTACGAATACTGGTACAGCCCTGTGTACGGCATGCTCACCCCCGGCGAGGGCGTCAAGGCCGGCTGGCACGGCGTCGGCCCCGTGATGGATCCGGACGAGCGCACGTTCCAGCCCATACCCGAGCAGCTCGACGCATTGGTACGTTACGCGCAAGAGTGGCTTCCCGGCGTCGACCCTTCAACCGCGGTTCCCATCAGCTGCACGTACACCACCACGCCTACTGAGGACTTTGTGCTGGACCGCTTCGGACCGTTGGTGGTGGGCGCCGGGTTCTCAGGGCACGGTTTCAAGTTCACGCCAGCTATCGGCCGGGTGCTGAAGGACATCGTCGACGGCGGGGTGGCACCTCAGCGCTTCCTGGCCGACCGTTAGGAATTCATCAACAGATAATGCCCCCAAGACCGCGTCTCAGGGGCATTATCTGTATGCAAACCAGGAGTGACTAACTCAGGGTCGCGAGGACCTTGTTGAACGTGGCCGACGGGCGCATGATCTCAGCAGCCTTGGCAGCGTCCGGACGGTAGTAACCACCCAGATCGACGCCGGGACCCTGGACTGCGTTCAGCTCGCCGACGATGACTTCCTCGTTGGAGGTCAGGGCTTCAGCGATGGCAGCGAAATCCTTGGCCAGCTCGGCATCCTCAGTCTGCTTGGCCAGTTCCTGTGCCCAGTACGTGGCCAGGTAGAAGTGGCTTCCACGGTTGTCCAGCTCGCCAACGCTGCGGCGCGGGGACTTGTTTTCCAGCAGGAACGTACCCGTGGCGCGGTCCAACGTGTCGGCAAGGACCTGTGCGCGGGCGTTGCCCGTGGTGGTGGCCAGGTGCTCGAAGCTGACGGCCAAAGCAAGGAATTCACCCAGGCTGTCCCAGCGGAGGTGGTTTTCCTTGATCAGCTGCTGGACGTGCTTGGGAGCGGAACCACCGGCACCGGTCTCGAACAGGCCACCGCCGTTGATCAGCGGAACGATGGAGAGCATCTTGGCGCTGGTGCCGAGCTCAAGGATCGGGAACAGGTCCGTGAGGTAGTCGCGGAGGACGTTACCGGTGACGGAGATGGTGTCCTCGCCCTTGCGGATGCGTTCCAGCGTGAAGGCTGTTGCCTCCTCCGGGGACATAATCTCGATCTGCAGGCCCTCGGTGTCGTGGTCCTTGAGGTACTCGTTGACCTTGGCGATGAGGTTGGCGTCGTGCGCACGGCCCTTGTCCAGCCAGAAAACGGCCGGGGTCTGGGAAGCGCGGGCCCGGGTAACGGCAAGCTTGACCCAGTCGCGGATCGGGACATCCTTGGTCTGGCAGGCGCGCCAGATGTCACCCGGGGATACCTGGTGCTCGGTGAGGACGTTGCCCTTGCTGTCCACGAGCTGGATGGTTCCGGCTGCCTGGACTTCGAAGGTTTTGTCGTGGCTGCCGTATTCCTCGGCCGCCTGCGCCATGAGGCCCACGTTGGGAACGGTGCCCATGGTGGTGGGATCGAACGCGCCATTGGCACGGCAATCGTCCAGGACTACCTGGTAGACGCCGGCGTAGGAGCTGTCCGGGATGACGGCGAGCGTGTCCGCTTCCTTGCCATCCGGGCCCCACATGTGGCCGGAGGAACGAATCATGGCCGGCATGGAAGCGTCAACGATGATGTCAGACGGAACATGCAGGCTCGTGATGCCCTTGTCCGAGTCCACCATTGCCAGGGCGGGACCGTCTTCAAGGCCCTTGGTGATGGCTGCCTTGACGCCCTCGCGGACGTCTTCCGGCAGGTCTTCCAGGCCGCTGAGGATGGCTGCGAGACCGTTGTTGGGGCTGATGCCTGCGGCTGCGAGCTGCTTGCCATAGGTGTCGAACAGTTCCGAGAAGTAAGCCTTGACCACGTGGCCGAAGATGATGGGGTCCGAGACCTTCATCATGGTGGCCTTCAGGTGTGCGGAGAAGAGGATGCCCTCTTCCTTGGCACGGGCAACCTGTGCCTTGAGGAACTCGTCCAGGGCGTCAGCGCGCAGGACCGTAGCGTCCACAACTTCACCGGCCAGTACGGGGAAGTCCTTCTTGAGGACCTTGGTGGTGCCGTCTTCGCGGACCAGCTGGATGCTGAGGGAATCGTCAGCCTTGAGCACAACGGATTTCTCGTTGGAGCGGAAATCGTTCTGGCCCATGGTGGCAACGTTGGTCTTGGAATCGGCAGACCAAGCGCCCATGGAGTGCGGGTTCTGACGGGCGTAGTTCTTCACCGACAGCGGTGCGCGGCGGTCAGAGTTGCCTTCACGCAGCACCGGGTTCACAGCGGAGCCCTTGATTTTGTCGTAGCGCGAGCGGATGTCCGTCTCTGTGTCCGAGGAGGGGTTGTCCGGGTAGTCCGGAAGGGCGTAGCCCTGAGCCTGGAGCTCGGCGATGGCGGCCTTGAGCTGCGGCACGGAGGCGCTGATGTTGGGCAGCTTGATGATGTTGGCTTCCGGCTGCTTTGCCAGTTCGCCAAGTTCAGCCAGGGCGTTGCCCGTGCGCTGCTCTTCAGTCAGGAAATCGCCGAAAACGGCGATGATGCGGCCTGCCAGCGAAATGTCGCGGGTCTCGACCTCCACACCTGCGGTCGAGGCATACGCTTCCACAATCGGCAGGAATGAGTAGGTAGCCAGCATCGGCGCTTCGTCTGTGTGGGTATAGATAATCTTGGCCATTGGCGGGGTTCTCCCTGAAAGTCTGCAGATTTCAACATCTCTAAACTTACCCGAGTAGGCCCGATTGGCGGCCCTTCGTGTCCGGGATCACTCCTTCGTTACCCCTCGCCTGATGTGGCTCCTCGTCGTGTGACAAGAAGTGAAAGCAAAATATCACAAACTGTGAAACAACTCTTTACAAACTTGTCATACGTTGGGTAGCTTCGATTCCGTCAGTCGGCGGTCGCCATCACTGGCCGCCTTACTCCCTCGATAGGTTGGAACAACGTGACAAAAACCAAGACCCTGGCCACAAGCCTGCTGAGTCTGTCCGCTGCCGCAATCCTCGCCCTGGTTGGAACCACCAGCGCAAACGCGGCCCCCGCCAAGGACATCGACTCCAGCGGCGCTGCGGTCAGCAGCCATGTAGCGTCGGACAACGGCGCCGCAGACTACTGGACCCCGGAACGCATGAAGAACGCCATATCAGGCGACATTCTTGCCAGCAAGGCATTGGATCGCGGCCGGCTCCTCAACCTCGGAAAAGCCCCGGTCACCGAAGCTCCGGGCGCCCTTAACAGCATCGAGGGTCAGCAGGCGTCCACCGACTCCAAGGCCATCAACCTCAAGACCAACCAGAGCGAAACACCCGTCAAGCACATCGGCAAGATCTTCTTCACCCTGGGCGGCTCAAACTACGTTTGCTCCGGCAACTCCGTGACGGCAGCCAACAAGAGCACCGTCTCCACCGCAGGCCACTGCGTCAACGAGGGACCGGGCGCCTACGCCACCAACTTCGTCTTCGTACCCGCCTACCTCAACGGCTCCGCACCCTATGGCAAGTGGACAGCAAGGGCGCTGTACTCCCCCACCCAGTGGGCGTCCAACGGCAACATGCAGTACGACACCGCCTTCGCCGTGGTCAACACCCTCAACGGTCAGCGGCTCGCCGATGTCGTAGGCTCCTCCGGTGTCCAGTTCAACGCCGCCCGCGGCCTGAGCTACAAGTCCTTCGGCTACCCGGCAGCTGCTCCGTTCAACGGTGAATCGCTCAAGAGCTGCTCCGGCACCGCCACCAACGATCCCTACAACCCGCAGTTCGCTACCCAGGGCATCCCGTGCAACATGACCGGTGGATCCTCAGGTGGTCCGTGGTTCATCGGCAACAGCTCCGGCGGCTACCAGAACTCGGTGAACAGCTACGGTTACGGCAGCAATTCCAACACGATGTACGGCCCGTACTGGGGCTCCGTCATCCAGTCGACGTACAACACGGCGGCGGCTTCGTAACCGTTTTGGCAAGTCCCTGCTAGGTAGGCGCGTGTTAACGACGACGGCGGCCGTCCCCAACCGGGGGCGGACGCCGTCGCTTTTCTACTGGCTTTTGGGCTGTTGCCCGTCCACGTTAGTGGAAGAAGTGGCGTGCGCCGGTGAAGTACATCGTGATGCCAGCAGCGTTGGCTGCGGCGATGACTTCCTCATCGCGGACCGAACCGCCAGGCTGGACCACGGCGCGGACGCCGGCGTCGATCAGGATCTGCAGGCCGTCAGCGAACGGGAAGAACGCATCCGACGCAGCCACGGCACCGCGTGCGCGCTCAGGTGCGTCGCCGCCGCTGGCGTTGGACGCGCCGCCAGCACCTTCGACGTCGGACTCCACCGTGACGCCCAGCGTGTTGGCGCGCTCGACGGCAAGGCGGCAGGAGTCCAGGCGGTTGACCTGGCCCATGCCGATGCCCACCGCGGCGCCGTGATCTGCGATCAGGATGGCGTTGGACTTGGCAGCACGGCAAGCGGTCCAGGCGAAAGCGAGGTCCGCGAGGGTCTTTTCGTCGGCAGCTTCGCCTGCGGCGAGAGTCCAGTTGGCGGGGTTGTCGCCGTCGGCGTCCACCTTGTCGCTCATCTGCACCAGCACGCCACCGGAGACCTGGCGCATTTCGGAGGGGTAGCGGCCGTAGCCCTCAGGGAGGGCAAGCAGTCGGATGTTCTTCTTCTTGGAAAGGATCTCCACAGCTTCCGGCTCGAAGTCCGGAGCGATGACAACCTCGGTGAAGATATCAGCCACGGTTCGCGCCATGCCGGCAGTGACGGTGCGGTTCGCGGCGATCACGCCACCGAAAGCGGAGACAGGATCGCAGGCGTGGGCCTTGGCGTGGGCGTCAGCGATCGGATCTGCTGCGTCGGCTGAACCAACGGCCACACCACACGGGTTGGCGTGCTTGATGATCGCAACGGCGGGCTCGGCGAAGTCGAAGGCAGCGCGGAGGGCGGCATCGGCGTCGACGAAGTTGTTGTAGCTCATGGCCTTGCCGTGCAGCTGGTCAGCCTGGGCGATGCCGGCCGGAGCAGCCTTGTCCACGTAGAGCGCAGCCTGCTGGTGCGGGTTTTCGCCGTAGCGGAGGACCTCGGAGCGTTCCAAGGACAGACCGGCGTAGGCGGGCCAGTCGATGATGCCGTCGCCGTCTTCGTCCAGGAATTGGCTGGCGGTCCAGGTGGCAACAGCGTTGTCGTAGCTGGCCGTGTGGGCGAAGGCCTTGGCAGCCAGGCGGCGACGCGTGTTCAGGTCAAAACCGCCGTGTGCTGCGGCGTCGACTACTGCGCCGTAGAAGTTCGGGTCCGTAACGATGGCGACGGCGGCGTGGTTCTTCGCGGCCGAACGCACCATGGCGGGGCCTCCGATGTCGATCTGCTCAACCACCTCGTCCTGCGCTGCGCCGGACTTCACAGTCTCGACGAACGGGTACAGGTTCACCACCACGAGGTCGAACGTCTCGATCTCCATACCGGCAAGGGTTTCCATGTGGGCCGGGACGCGGCGGTCGGCCAGGATGCCTCCGTGCACACGCGGGTGCAGGGTCTTGACGCGGCCGTCAAGCATTTCCGGGGAGCCGGTGACTTCTTCGACTTCCTTGACCGGGATGCCAGCAGCGGCGATCTTCTTGGCGGTGGAGCCGGTGGAAACGATTGCGACGCCGGCTGCGTGCAGGCCCTTCGCGAGCTCCTCCAGTCCCGTCTTGTCGTAAACCGAGATCAGTGCACGGCGGATGGGAACACGGTCAAGCTGCGTCAAGCTCACAAAAGTCTCCGTCTTAGTTCGCGTAGATGTCGCGGGTGGTGGGGATACGGAGAGTTTATCGTGTTTCGCTGGCGCGCTGGTTTCGGGTCCTGGTTGCCCTTTCGTTGCGGGGCCCGCTCTGCGCCCCAACCCTCGGGTTTCCCACGCACAACAGGCCCCACAACATAGGGTTGACCCATGGAAGCCACCGATGTCGTTCTCGCCGCCGATGTAGGGAAGAGCCGCTGCCGCGTGGAGTTGCGCAGTGGCACCGAATTACTCGGTGCGGCGGACCAGCACGGGTTCCCCGGAGTCCACATGGACAACGGCCCCACCATCGCTTTCGACCTCCTGCTTGAGACGGTCTCGATGCTCCCGCCAGGCCTCCCTGTCAGCACGTTGACGGGGATCGGCGCGGCAGTGGCGGGCGTCGAGGCTTCTGCGGAGAAGTCCCGTGAGCTGGCCTCCATGTTGTCCCAACGCTTCGGGGTCCCGGCAGCTGTTCTTTCGGACGCCACCGCAGCCCAACTCGGAGCCCTCCAAGGCGCGCCCGGCACTACCCTGATCGTAGGCACGGGTGCGGTGGCCTTCCGTTTCGATGAAGCCGGCGTCCTTCATCGCGCCGACGGCTGGGGACCCTACCTGGGCGATCGTGGCAGCGGCCGTTGGATCGGCCAGCGGGGGCTTCAGGCAGTTTTGGAAGCGCACGACGGCGGCCCGGCCACTTCCCTTTCGGCTGCGGCAGGGGCTCTGGTCGACTCCCCGGAAATGCTCCCCGGCTGGCTCGCATCCGTCGAAAACCCATACCGGGCAATGGCCCGGTTCGCACCGCTGGTTCTGCACGCAGCGGAGGCGGGTGACGCCGTCGCGAATGTCATTGTGGACGAGGCCTGCCGGGTCCTGACCAAGACCGTGCAGCTGGCCGCGGCGGGCGATACAGGGAGCTCACGCCGTGTTGCCCTGCTGGGCGGAGTGGTCAGCTCCGGGTTCTTCGCGGCGCTCTTGCGGAACTCCCTTGCTTCGGCTGGGATTGAGGTGGTGGCCCCGCTGGGCGATGGCTTGGATGGTGCTGCCCTCGCTGCGACGCGCCGCGGGCTCATCCAGGAAAGGTACATCCACCGTGACGGAACAAACTGGCCGGACTAGCCCCACTGACGCGGACAGGCTGGCGGGCCTGCGGACGGAACTCGCCGGGCTGGAGACCGAAGCCGCTGCCGAGAACCTGAGCGAACTGGACATCCTGGGCACGGAGGAACTCGTCGCTGCCATGCTTGCCCACAGTGCAGGAGTACACTCCGCGGTTGAAGCAGCGAGCCCTGCGATTGTGCAAACCGTCGACGCCGTGGCGGAGCGGCTCCAGCGCGGGGGTCGCCTTCTTTATGTGGGGGCTGGAACGGCCGGGCGCCTGGGGGTCCTCGATGCAAGTGAGTGCCCGCCGACGTTCGGCACCCCGCCGGGACTCGTCGTCGGAATCATCGCAGGTGGCGTCCAGGCGATCCAGAAGCCGGTGGAGTACGCCGAGGACAACGCGACCGCAGGCGCGCGCGACCTGCACGACATCAACGTAACGGAAGCGGACGCCGTCGTGGGTATTACGGCGTCCGGCCGAACGCCTTACGTGATCGGCGCGCTGGAAGAGGCCCGGAAAAAGGGGGCGTTCACGGCGTCGCTGGCGTGCAACAAGGGTTCAGCTGTCAGCCATTTGACGGACGTGGCGATTGAGGTTGTGGTGGGTCCGGAGTTCATTGCGGGCTCCACACGGCTGAACTCGGGCACGGCCCAGAAACTTGTCCTCAACATGATCAGCACACTGGTGATGGTGAAGCTCGGCAAGACCTACGGGAACCTGATGGTTGACCTGAGAGCTACGAATGAGAAACTCCTGGCCCGTTCGCAAAGGACAGTGCAGCACGCCACCGGAGTGGACGCGCATGAAGCCGCGGCAGTGTTGGACTCGGTCAACGGCTCGGTAAAAGCGGCCATCCTTGTGCTGCTGACTGGCATCGACGCAGCTCAGGCCAAAAGCGCTCTGGAAGAAGCCGGTGGTTTCCTGCGAAGGGCGATTGAAAACCAGAAGTAGCGCGAACAGCGGTTTGGCCCAAGCGCATAAAGTTGCATGCAGGAGGGCAGATGAATACATACACAGCCGTGCCCAGCGGCGAACAAGTTGTGCAGGAACTGCCGTGGCGGTGGAAGGTCCAAGGCAAGATCTTCGTGATCGGTGGGCTCGGATTCATGTTCGACGCCTGGGATGTGACGCTCAACGGCATTCTCATCCCGCTGCTGTCCAAGCATTGGTCCCTTCAGCCGGCTGACGCTGCGTGGATCGGCACGGCCAACCTGGTGGGCATGGCCGTCGGCGCGTTCGCCTGGGGAACCATCGCAGATACCATCGGGCGCAAGAAGGCCTTCACTGCCACCCTCCTGATCTTCAGCATCTTCACCGTGCTCGGCGCCTTCGCCCCGGACATTGTGTGGTTCTGCATCTTCCGCTTCATGGCCGGGTTTGGGCTGGGCGGCTGCATCCCGGTGGACTACGCGCTGGTGGGTGAGTTCACGCCGCGGAAGCAGCGAGGCAAAGTCCTTACTGCGATGGATGGCTGGTGGCCCGTGGGCGCGGCGCTCTGTGGCTTCATCTCCGCTGGCCTCGTTGCTGCCTTCGGCGACTGGCGGCTCACGATGCTGATCATGGTTCTGCCGGCGTTGCTCGTTTTCTGGGTGCGGCGCAGTGTTCCCGAGTCCCCGTTGTTCCTGATTCGTGCCGGCCGTCGGGCTGAGGCAGCGGCGGTGATTGATGGTTTGGTGGAGGCCACGGGCGCTTCACCCCGCGCGTATAGCCTGCCCGAACCCCAAGCCGCTCCCCGGCTCTCCCCCGGCAGCGCATGGGAACAGTTGCGCAAGATCTGGACGTTCAACTGGAAAATCACGACGGCCGCCTGGGCCCTGTTCTTCAGCATCTTGTTGGTCTATTACCTGTCGCTGACGTGGATGCCCCGGATCCTCATTGGCGCCGGATTCGAGGAGTACAAAGCCTTCGTCACCACAGCCGGGATGGCCGCCGTCGGGCTTTTGGGCGTGGTGGTCGCCGCGCTGTTGGTGGAGCGCGTGGGCCGCAGGTGGATCCTCGCCATCACCGGTCCGCTATCCGCGCTGACGCTGGTGATCGTGGCGTTCGTGGTGGACGTGCCAACTGCTGCAGTGTTCTGGCTGTTGGTGTTCGGCTTCGTGGTCCAGGTGGCAATCCCGGTCCTCTATGCTTACGTGTCCGAGCTGTATCCCACAGAACTCCGGGGATCAGGCTTCGGCTGGGCCTCGACGTTCTCCCGCATCGGCGCAGGCTTCGGGCCTTTGGTGTTCGCTTCCTTCTTCTGGCCCGAGTTCGGACTGGCACAGTCGTTCGCGATGGCCGGCGGGCTGGTACTGCTCTCCGTGCTGTGGATGGCGTTTTTCGCCCCCGAGACAAAACAGCGGGTGCTCGAGTAAGCGCCCCCTTGTACCCAACTGAGTCGCAGTAGAGCGCGTTTTGAGTCGTCAAAACGCGCTCTACTGCGACCTACTTGGGCGACCAGCCGCGGGCTTCGAGCGCCCTCCGGACCTTGGCCACAGCGGACCTCGCGTCATTGGCCATGTGGCGCTTTGAGATCCGGACCAATCTCCACCCTGCCCGGCTGAAGTCTTCCTCGCGGGCAATGTCCCTCACGATCTGCTCCGGATCCGAATGGCCCACGCCCTCGTACTCGACGGCAACGCGCTGCTCGCGATATGCCAAATCCGGTTGACGCACGACGCCGGCACTCAACTCAGTGGGCACGTTGACCTCCGCTTTGGGCAAGCCAGCCCACTCAAGCGCCAGCCTCAGTCGGGTTTCAGGTGCGGAATCCGAACCGACGCAAGCCTGTTCCAATGCAAGACGCGCTTTCCGGATCCCCGGTGTCCCCCAATGGCGATCGAGCATCTCCTCCAAGTCATCCATGGTGCAGTACGGCGAACTGCGTCCCTCGAATTCCGGCCTCGGTATACGCAGCAAGTGGTCAGCCACGACAGTGATCTCGTCGATGTCCATTTTCCGGGCACAGTCCAGCCACGTGCGAGCCCGGCTGGTGATAAGGAGGCCATTGAACGTCGTGATTTCATCCTCGAAGAACTGTCCCCGATGTCCCACCACACCGCGCCGTCGAGGGATGGCCATGGTGTGGGGCCGCGAGATGTGGATGTCTGGTCTGTGACTACCCGGTAAAAACCCTGGGAACTCCCACAGCAAAAAAGCAGTGGCATGCGAGGCCGCCGAAAATGGCGTGACCAGGGTGACCGGACGAACCAGGTCCGCGAGGGCATGTTCTGTTTTCAGACGAGGGACTCGAATCGCCCGGCTCGGCGCGTCTAGACCGTGGTGACTCAACCGCCGTCGAGATATCCCGACTGCAACAGCTTCCTGCCAGGTGAATGGTATCGACGAAAGTGGTTCAGGCATCGGCCGAGGAGTCTTCATGCCCCATGCTGACAAACATCACCATGCCCATGCGGCGTTATCCACAGGCGCAAGATGCTCTACGGAAACTAGGTAGCAGCAAAGCGCGTTTTGAGGGGTCTAAACGCGCTTAAGTGCGACCTAGACGATATGTATGGGCTGGCTGCGGTTTGGCTGGTTGGTTTCCTTCTGAGGGGGCGATTGTCGCCGGGCAAGGTTTCGGAGCGCCAGCTTTGGGCGGGCCTTCGGGGGGTTTGTTTGTTGATGGCGCTCCGGAGCCTTGCCCGGCCGGGTCTGGCCCGTATCAGAAGGACGTGTGGGGTGGGGGTTCCGGCGGGCCAGGGCTATGGGTGTGGGGCTGGAACCTTCTCTTCAAAGCATCCCGTGGGTTGCCCCAGACTCGTTTTAGGGGGGTAGAGCCACATTTGAAGTTTGGAGGTTCCAGCTATGTTTGAGCGTACTCATGTGGGCTTGGATGTCCACGCTTTGACTGTCGTCGCGTGCGCGATTGATGGTCAGACCGGCGAGATTTCCCGGGCACGGCTGACGCCGGACCATCAGGAGATTCTGGGATGGATCAAGACACTGCCGGGCCCGTGCCAGGTGGTGTATGAGGCCGGTCCTACCGGTTTTCCGCTGGCAAGGGCTTTGCTGGCTGCTGGGATCGAGTGTCTGGTCGCGGCTCCCTCGAAACTCCAACGCCCGCCCGGGGACAGGGTCAAAACAGACCGCAACGATGCCTTGCATCTGGCCCGGTTGTTGAAACTGGACCAGATCACCGAGGTCACGGTCCCGAGCCCCTCTCAGGAAGCTGCCCGGGACTTGGTCCGTGCCCGCGAGGATATCCGTGGTGATCTGATGCGCGCCCGGCACCGGGTTTCCAAACTCCTGCTGCGCCAAGGCATCCACTACACCGGCGGCAGAACCTGGACCCATGAGCACTTGTCCTGGCTCTACTCCCAGAACTTTGACTCACCGGCACTGCAACTGGCCTACGACCTCGCCGTGGAGTCCGTCATTGAAACACTTGTCCGCCGTGACAGGGCCGATCAAGCCATCCGGACCATGGCCTATGACAGCGAATACACTCCCGTGGTGCGCTCTTTGGAGTGCTTGCGGGGTGTCTCCACGCTGACAGCGTTCGGTCTGGCCGTCGAAATCGGCGACTGGACCCGCTTTACCGGCTCGACGATAGGCGCGTATCTCGGACTCGTTCCCAGCGAGAGTTCATCTGGCGGGCACCGCTCCCAGGGATCCATCACGAAAACAGGCAACACCCACGCCCGCAGGCTCCTGGTCGAAGCGGCCTGGCACCACCGCCGCGCCTACACCCACCCCTCCAAAGAGCTGCTGTCCCGTTGGGAAGCGGCAACCCCCTGGGCAAGAGCCCGTGGCAAAGCCGGCAACAAACGCCTCCACGAACGCTGGCTCGTTTACCAGGAACACCGGAAACGTCCCGTGATCGCCGATGTCGCGATCGCCCGCGAACTTGCCGGGTGGTGCTGGTCACTGGCCAGTGAAGCCCAACGGACAACGCAACACCAAAACCTCTAAACGTCCGGGGGAGCACCCGCACAAAAGGAGGGGACCACCGGTTACACCGGCAGCGCTTGGAGCAACCCGCGACCCAACTATGGGCAACCATCAAGGCCACGCCCGATCCCTAGAGAAGCGATAATCTCCAGGCCGGACACCTCGTCCTGCGGTAATCAACCCGCGCATATTAGTCTGACCACGCCGTCGCCAACGACACGCTGGACCCCCCGAACACAAGCACACCCCCGGACCAAAAAGGAAGCGACCCCGGAACCAACCCGGGATCGCTTCCCCACGCCCATTGACAAACGAAACTACATATTAGTTGGGAGGAGCGGCGGCGAGGTCAGCCAGCGTCTGAACCAGCAGGCGGCGCTCAACTACCTTGATGCGCTCGTGCAGGGTTTCCTCGGTGTCATTCGGCTCAACCACAACGGCTTCCTGGGCGATGATGGGGCCCGTGTCCACGCCGGCGTCGGCCCAGTGAACCGTGCAGCCCGTGACCTTCACCCCGTAAGCCATGGCGTCGCGGACACCGTGGGCGCCAGGGAAGGATGGGAGCAGCGCCGGGTGGGTGTTGACGTACTTGCCGTTGAAGGCGTCGATGAAGTCGGCGCTCACGATCCGCATGAAACCGGAAGACACCACCACATCCGGGGCATAAGAGAGGACCTTGTCGCGCAAGGCAGCGTCCCATTCGGCGCGGGTTTCAAACGAGTTGAAGTTCACCACGAAGGTCTCAATGCCGGCCTCGTCCGAGCGCTCCACACCGTAGGTATCGGGCCGGTCCGCCCCCACAGCGGCGATCTCGACATCCAGTTCACCCGACTTCACGGCGTCGATGACAGCCTGAAGGTTGGAACCAGTACCGGACACGAGGACAACAATGCGCATTGCACTAGCTTATGGGCGGCTCGCGTAGGCTGGAAAACATGAATCCCGACGTCGGTCCCAGGCCGAGCCAGCAACCCCGCACTGCGGCGGAAAAGTCCGCCTTCGGCGTGACGCAGATCCTGTTCCGCGCTTTCCTTTTGTCGGCTTTGGGATCGTTTTTCGTGTTCTCCCTGAACGTGAACTACGTGTGGTTGAGCGCCATCCTGACGATTGCGGGTTTGGTGCTGGGCATCGTTGTGCTGGTCCGCTCGGTGAAGTACAAGCACCCTCGACTGGTGTTGTTCGGCACCATTTCAGGACTCGTGGTCTCGGCGGTCATGTGCCTGCTGATTCTGACGTCCGTGCTCTTCTTCAAGCAGGTCACCACCTATCAGGATTGCAGTCGCTCGGCGCTGACGGAATCCGCCAAGACACAGTGCCTCACGCAGCTTGAGGACTCGATGCCGGGCCCGGTCCGCTAGCCGAGCCAGCGAAAGCCCAGCCCAGCAAAAAGCCGGGCCCACAACCTCAGGCGTGTTCGTCGTCGAACGCTACTTCGTCCAGGTTCGCCTCGCGCAGCTTCTGGCGGCGCTCCAGCCACGGACCCACTGCGTATCCGATCACGACGCCGATGCCCACTTCGGCGGCCAGCCAGACTGCCGTCCATAGTGGGTGGGGTCCGATTTCCGTGAGCCGGCCGATACCGGCTGAGCCCCGGGCAACCCATGCGAGCGCACCGCTCAACACCCCAGCGACGGCTCCAATGAAGGCGCCCAGGAACAGGGTGGACGCCGCGGCTGTGAACCAGCGTGCCTTGATCTTGATGGAGAGCCACTCGTCGAAGTGGTTTTCGCCTTCGCGCAGGAACCACCAGCCGGCCATGATCCCCGCAACCACGGGGAGGGCAAGAGCCATGGGCCCGGCGTCCAGTTGTCCGGAGGGAAGCCCACCGAAAACCGGGACGGCAGGCAGGGGCCCGACGGCGGTGCCCAGCGGCCCGGCGTGCGAGCCGACGCCAAGCGAGAAGCCAGCCCCGGAGGACCATGCCAAGGCGAAGACCACGAGGTTGGGAAGGAAGCCGAGCTGCGCGATCGTGAGGACGGCCCCGCCCAACGCGCCCGCTTGGAGTCCTTCGTAAACAGCGATGATGTCCGTCCAGTGCCAGACGATGTCCACGGCCAACAGCACTGCGGCGAGGCACACGGCGGCCATCGTTGCAACGAATCCGGCCTTCAACGCTGAGCCGACGTATGAGCCCGCCCACCGTGAGTGTTGGCTGGTCTTCGCGATCCAGGCCACGGCGTCCACACCGATGAGCCTGCTCCAGGAGCCGGCCTCGCGCCGAGCGCCGACCACCAGCCCCAGTGCGAAGGCGATCAGCGGGATGGTCATGGCGAACCAGAGGTTGATGACCACCTCGGGGGTGCGGCACACGAATCCTGTCGCTGCGCCGAACGCGGCATAGACAACACAGGCTCCCATGAAGGCCTGCCACAGCTGGTCCGTGTAGGAAGCGCGGGCAAGTCGTCGCCCCGCCCGCCAGGCAAGCAGGAACGGAATGAGCGTCAGGCCAAGTGGAATCAGCGAAAGAAGACCCGTTCCCGGCTGGCCGGCCGTGCCCATATTGACCTGCGCCAAGGTCAACGGAACACCGTGGATCAGCAGCCAGGCCTGCCCGGCCAGGCGCGCCAGGAAGTCAACGTTCCGGTTCTGGAATCCGTCGGTGGCCCACACTCCCACCAACGGAAGCACAACAACAATGGCGGAAATGAAGGCTGCCTGCGCCGCTTCCAAACCACCCTGTAGCCAAAGGGGCATCGGGAGGCCACGGTTTCCGGTCTGATCAGCGCGCAGTTTCATCGTGTTCTATCGTGCCACGGTAGGCAGCACTCCCCCGGCAGGCGCCCTGTAATACCGCCAATCCCAGCGCTTTTTGCATGAACCGGCCGTAAAATGGGAGATGTTCGCAAAGGGGTGACTGGAGGGCGACATGAGTACGTCTGCTTCACATGCACGCGGCGTCCATTTCGGACGGCAAGACATCCAGGTAGTAGGCCTGGGTGTGGGTGGCGTCGTTGCGCTGGTGGGCATCCTGGGCTTCATTCCAGGCATCACCATGCAGTACTCGGAGCTGCAATTCTTCGGCCCGGACTCGCATGCGATGCTCTTTGGCGCGTTCCAGGTATCCGTGCTGCTCAACCTCGTACAACTGGCCATCGGCGCCACGGGATGGGCGATGTCCCGTACGGCACACGGCGCGCGGAACTTCCTGATGGGCTTTGGCGCCCTGTACATCGTGCTGAGCATCTACGGACTGAGCGTCGGCGTCGATTCCGCAGCCAACTTCCTGTCCCTAAACTCTGTGGACAACTGGTCTCACATGGTGCTGGGCATCCTGATGATCGCCGCTGGTTGGATGTTCGCCCAGTACTTCACAGACGATAAAAAGGCCCGGAAATAATAGAAGCCGGGAACTAGGAGCGGCCAATGAACAGGTGTCACAACTAATAAACAGAAAGTCGTACTAGCAGCTGGTGCAGCCACCTACGGATTCTCTCCAAAGGTTGCACCAGCCTTCTTTGTTAAAGCTCGACGGCGGGTGGCTGGCTTAGGTGGCCGAAGCGGCCGTCCTGGCCCGGCGTCGTGGCACAAATGACGCACAAAATTGCTGGACTTCCCTGCTCTGCCCCAACGAGACTGTGTACACGAACAGGCGCATGGCCTATGGGGGTCAACGGATGAGGCCGGTTCACATCGTCTGAAGGGACAAGGTCAATGGACGACCTCTCGGCATTTTTCCCCTTGATCGCCGGCATTCTTGGCGTGATTGTTGTCATCGGCTTCATTTGGTTGGCAACCAAGGCAATGTGGAAGGTGGCGGAACCGAACGAGGCCCTGATCATTTCGGGGCTGACCCGCGGCACGCTCGAGAATACCGACGGCATGGATTTCAAGATCGTCACGGGCAAGGGCGCTTTGGTGGTTCCGGGGCTGCAGACGGTGCGAACCCTTGCATTGACGCTGAATGAAACGGAACTCAAGGTCTCGTGCGTCACGTCCCAGGGTATCCAGGTGATTGTGGACGGCGTGGTGATCTACAAGATTGGCGACGCTCCCCCATTCATCGCGAACGCCGCCCGGCGGTTCCTGGGGCAACAGCCGAAAATGGAGAGCCAGGTGTACAACGTCTTTGAAGGGCATCTCCGCTCCATCATCGGCAGCATGACTGTTGAGGAGATCATCCGCGAGCGCGACAAGCTCGCCTCACTCGTCCGTAGTGCCAGTGGCGTGGAGATGGAGAAGCTTGGCCTCGTGGTGGATTCCCTGCAGATCAAGGACCTTCAGGACCCCACGGGCTACATCCAGAACCTGGCCAAGCCTCACATTGCCCAGGTCAAGATGGAGGCCCGGATCGCCGAGGCCACCCGCAACCGTGAGGCGGCTGAGAAGGAAGCGGAAGCTGCTGCACTGATTGCGGATGCCCAAAGCTTGTCCGCCATCAAGCAATCTGCCGCGCAGGCGAATGCTGAGCAGGCCCGTGCCAACGCTGCGCAGGCCGGACCGCTGGCCGATGCTACGGCCCGGCAGCAGGTGGTGGTCCAGGAGACCGAAGTGGCAAAGCTTGAGGCCGATCGCGAAGAACAAAAGCTGCAAACCACCATCCGCAAGCCAGCGGATGCCAAGGCCTACGCGCAAAGGACTGAGGCCGAAGCGAAGAAGGCTGCTGACATCAGTGCCGCCGAGGCCCTGGCGAAACGCATCGAACTCGACGCTCAGGCAAACGCCCGGCGCGTTGAACTCGAGGCCCAAGCCAATGCGGGGGCTGCGGCAGCCATGGCCGGGGCCACCAGGGTGACAGGTGAAGCCGAGGCAGCGGCGACCACTGCGCGCGGCAACGCTGCGGCATCCGCGGTCAAGGCCAAGGCACTGGCTGAGGCGGAAGGTATTAAAGCCCGGGGTGAAGCGTTGGAGACGAACCAGGAAGCTGTCATCAACCAGCAAATCGCGGAGAACATGCCCGCCATCGTTTCGGCAGCTGCGGAGCCTTTCTCACGCATCGGCCAGCTGACGGTTCTCAACGGCGGCGATGGACTGAACAGCATGGTGGGTGGGATTCTGTCCCAGGTTGGCAGCTTCTTGCCGTCACTGGCTTCCGCTTTGAGGGGGAAGGATGGCGCTAGCCGACCGGCAGCACCGCCCACCCGACCCACGGCTGTGAAGTCTCCGCCGGCTAAGGCGTCAGATGCGGCGTCAGATGCATAGAGAAGTCAATCGGAGCCTCACCGGCAAGATCGGAAGGGTGACCGGGACCATCGCCCCGGGCACCATCGGCGAAGTCATGCTCCCCTTCCATGGCGGTACCAGCGCGTTTTTTGCCTATCCGTTCGACAAGGCGAGCATCTTTCCTGTGGGCGAAAAGGTGCTGGTGATCTACTTCGAGCCACCCCAGACCGTGTACGTGGATGAGCTACCGGATGTGCTGCGGGAATCCTGACCGCGGACTGGCCCGACGGCGCAAAAACACCCGCAACGCAAGAACACTAAGGCTGCGGCCCGTAAATGAATTCCTTGGCGTGATTGACGGCCTTCTTGAAGGCATCGTTACGTAGCGAGACCTGCTCTTTGCTCCCGCCCTTGCCGGGTTCGACAAACATTGTGGGCCCTGGGCGAAGTATCCAAATGTCGCCGGCGGGCGGGAGGTAGAAGACGCCAAAGGACCGATGTTCGGGATCGTCCGTCCAAATAGGGACCACTGCCACAGCCGCCCCGGTATCTACATTGATCCACTGAGCGCGCGGCATGGGTTGCTCGTGGACTTCCGGATCCAGGAACGGCGCGGTTCCCTTTCCCCAGCGTTTCTCGAATCGCTCGTAGAACGCGGGCATCAGATGGCTGTCGTACGAGCGCCAGGCACTCATAAGTATCTCCTTCGGACTTTGGGCGAGGGGAAGCCCGGGGTAGTCCTGGGCAGCGGTTCCCAGTGGACCGGGCCGAAGACGAGGGGCTGTTGTTCCCTTTGGCTGGCAGCTGGAGCGGCTGGCGCTTTATGGATGCGGACCTTGACCGGCTTCCCTGAGGAACCGCTCGATCCTGACGATCCGCTGGACGTCGTACCGGTTCGCCGACTGCGATCGTAAGCACTCCGCTTCGCCGGATCCGAGAGGACCACGTATGCCTGCATGATAGCGTGGAGTTCCTGGAGGTCGGCCGCCTTGGTGGCGTCGCCGTCGTCGGGCTTTTTGCGCGTATCCGGGTGGTGGGTGCGGAGCAGCGAGCGGTAGGCGTGGGTGATTTCACGGGCTGTCGCGCTGGGAGCCACGTTCAGGATCGAGTAGTGGTCGGGTTGGCTGTTGCTCACTGCTGGTTCCGGATACGTACTGCGGATTTGGCGATGGCCCCCGGCATGGGCCGGGAGCCATCAATCGGGAGACAACGTCAGGGGCCGCGTTTTCCTCTGCGCAATAAGCGCTGTGGCGTGGCACGAAGCCTGCGCCCTCTTTTCCGATGCTGCGGCCGATCGGAAGCTCCCGGTCTGACGCTCCGCTGGGTTGGCCACCCCCGGGTGGAGCTCCAGCGGAGCAGCTGTGGCTAGGCGTTGATCTCCTGCCGTTGGCTGTTGGACGAGATCTCGATGCGCCGCGGCTTTGCCTTTTCGGCGACGGGGATGCGGAGTGTCAGCACACCTGCGTCGTAGCTGGCTTGGATTCCATCGGTATCCAGGGTGTCACCCAGAATGAGCTGCCGGCTGAAGACGCCTTGCGGGCGTTCGGCGGCAAGCATCTCGGTGTTCTCGCCCGCAGGCGACTTACGTTCTGCCTTGACCGTCAAGACGTTGCTTTCGACGTCCAGCTCCACCGAATCAGGCGTGACGCCCGGCAGATCGAGGGCAACGATGAATTGGCCGTCCTCCTGCCAAGCATCCATCGGCATGCCGGCAGGCCTTGCTGTTGTGCCAAAAACCTGTTGGGCGAGCCTGTCGAATTCGCGGAACGGGTCTGTGCGCATCAGCATTTGGTTCTCACTCCTTCAGATCATGATGCGGTTTTGTTGTTGTGCCAGCCTTCCGGATCTGTGTTGGCTGGTATAGATTTTTTATAGCACCGGTGAGAGAGTGGTGCAAGAGGTTTTTTCAAAGATTTTTTGAGAGGTTTGCATGGCTGGCGATCACGACACCGAGCGGCCGGATTACGACGGCGGCACGCCCGCGGAGGCGGACGGCGCTGGCACCCGTGACGCTGCCGACCGGGACGGACTTGGCGTCTACGCCATCTCCGTTGCGGCTGAACTGGTGGGTACAGGCCAGCAGAATCTGCGCCTGTATGAGCGCAAAGGGCTACTCACCCCGAAAAGGACCGACGGCGGCACCCGCCGCTACAGCGAAACGGACCTTGCGACACTGCGGAGGATTGGCGCGCTCCTTGACGAGGGGCTGAACCTGGCCGGCGTGAAGCTGGTGCTCGAGTTGGAGGCCGCCAACCGCGGGCTCACGGAAGACAACCGGGAGCTTACCGAGGACAATCGTGGGCTGGCCGACGACAACCGGGAGTTGAGGGCCGATAACAGAGGGCTGCGGAAGGATCTGAAGCGGGCTCGGGGTGGGGAGCAAGGCTCCAGCAAGTGAACCGGGCAGATGCCAGGCAGGCCAGCGTGATAACTCGGCGCTCGTGGCCTATCGGCGCCGGAAGTTCCGGATGTGCAGGTAGGCCATGGCCATCAGTAGTGGAACGTGGATGGCCGGCATGTTGTGAGCGAACCATTTCGGAAGGTAAATGTCCGTCACCGCGCCGCTTTCGGCCCCATAGTGTTCGGCGAGCTGCGTGAGCGGACACCGGAATCCATTGCCTGCGAAGACCAAGGATTCGCCAGCTATCACCGCCGCTGCCATGCCAACTCGTCTGTCAGTGCGTCCAGCCACACCCTGGTAGAGCACGTAGACAACGCATGACTCAATCGAAAGCCACGCCACGGTGTGGAATGTCTTGATGGCAGTGACGGCGGCAGGGTGAGGCTTGGACGCTGCGTGAACTCGGCCGATCTGCATATGAATGCACCTCCTGATTCGGAGCACGGCGTGCCTCGGTACGTGGCTCCGTCCTTCAATCCCAATTGTGGAACCTGCCGGCCCCCGGCAACAGAGGCTAATCGTCAGGGGCGGCGCGCTGCCGAAGCGCTTCCCGATCATCCCAAAACGCACTGGTGCGCAGCAACAACCTGGGGGTCGATGCGCGCAGATCCCTCACCGCCTCCCAGATCTTGGAGATCTCTCGGCGGCGCCCCGCGAGGAAGAACTATCCCTCTGCGTCGCCCGGACTGAAGCCATTCGCCTCGCTAAACACATCCTCGAACTAGACGAACAGCTCATGAACAATGAGAAGCAGCTGGACGAGCTGGTGAGAGTCAGCGAGGCAGCACCCTTGCTGAAAGAGAAGGGCTTCAAGGCAATCAGCGCAGCGAGGTGCCTCAGCGCTTCAGAGATCTTCAACCACACCCATGCTCACTACCTCGTGAAAACGAAGACGCCCAGGACGATCGCACCGGTCATGAATCCTACGACTCCAAGCACTTTTCCGGCGGAGGCTTTTACACCACAGGATTCTGCTTTTCGTGCATTTATAAAAGCCATAACACCCAGCGGAAGACCAAGAACAAACAAACTGATAACACCCAAAATAATTGAATTTTTTCGGTATCGAGAGAGACTCCACGCGGGATACCTAACCATGGACTGCATGGTTAGGTATCGATACCCACACCCGACGACAAAGGATCTCAATTTTCCGATCCCAGCCCTCCCAGATGACACTGAGGCGGAAGCGGTCACCCTCCGGCTCTAAGGCGACGAGAGACACTTCAGTGAAACCCCAGTTGACCTCTTCAGGATGCTCCACGGAATAATCCATCAGGGCTCTTACCAGATTCAGGGAGTCCACTGCTTCCAGATGAATCTCGACATCATATGGAGCACTGAGCACGTTGCCGCCATTATCGATGAAGCGTCTGAAAACCGCCTGTACAGAATAGCCATATTTTTCGAGAGACAAATTATGGAGCAGCGACTCTGAGAGTGAATCGTTGGCCCTCAACCAGCCACCGAAGGTTTCTGAATCAAAGTTCATTTTTCATCCATCTCTATGGTCCAGCTGGGAAGTCATCCGAAGGACCGGCTGTTTGAAGCCCGCCAAGTCGCCAGCCCAGGGGTCGCCTGGCCTGTGGGTCACGAAGCGGAAGGCAGCTGAGGGATACGCTTCGTCGCGCCCGTAATCGACGGACAACCATACATCGACTTGGACGCCTGGCCTCTCAGCGGCCGCGCGGATGAACTCAGTCATCTTCCGGAAGGACCGAGATGAACCTGGCGGGAACGCTGTCCGCCAGCCATACTTTTTCGCCACCTTGGTAAAAGCTGACGTGCTCTCCGTGAGCGGCCGCGCTGTCAATGACAAGGACAACCGGATCAGTATCCTTTCGTTTGTCCTACCTGCCTACCGAATTGCGCCGCAACTCCCTCGAAATCGTGGAGGCCGCTCTACCGACCACCGTTCCGATCTGCCGCAGAGATTGACCCTGGGCGCGCAGTATGGCGATCTCTTCACGCTGGGCGAAGGTCAGGCACCGACCCTTCAGATCACGGCCCCGCCGAGGCCTGACACCACCGGCCTCAAGCAGGACCCTGCGCCCGGTACGCCGGCTCGTATCGATCCGAGCAACGGCATCAGTGATGAAATCACCAGCCTGCATCCCGGCCCAAAAAACCTGCAAAAGATCAGGCCTCACATGAACTGAATACCCTGCCATGACAACACCCATCCGCTAAGTGTTGCAATCACCGCAAGAACCCAAGGATCCTCTAACGGGCAGCACTAATCACCAGCGTCAGACAACCGTTTCTGCTGAGTTGAGGCATAGATGTGGGTGAAGTAAACGCCATACTCGCTATCATCCGCGAACTCCGATAGGTCCAGATCGCCGGTTGCCTCGAACTCTGACCACAGCTTTTCACCCACAGCCTCCCAGGGCGATGGACCGCATCCGCAACACCAAGGGAACGACTTCGAAATCCAACCCAGGACAAACCGAACCGTGGTGTCAATCTCGGCATCAGACGTCAGGAAGGCAGCCAGCTCGGGAAACAGAGACACGTCGAGGTCGTAGTCAGGTAGGCCGGTCAGAGGCCGAGGACTCACAAACTGTTGCGCAGTGCCGCCAGAACAGCGCCATGAAGATGCATCACGGCAGAACATTCACCACGAACCGTGGAGAGCCCCGTAACCTCAACCTGGCTCATGGCTCCTTTCCCTGCAAGGTATTTCTGTCGTACTAGGACCACAGTGCCGAGCCTGAGTAATTTCCCTGCCAACAAACTGCGTGGTCATAAGTCCGACATGCCAAGGTCGACCGGACATCACGTAGCCCTGCTTCTGATTTTCGGGTATTGAACTGATTCCTGAAACCATGGAGGTGCTCCTCAAGAGTGAAAGAGGCATCGACCAACAGTCGATGCCTCTTTTATTTGGAGCTAGAGTTTCGTCGCAGAGGAGCAGACGAGAAAGTTGGTGCTCGCTTGCGCTCCTTTGTACTCGCCAAAGATCGGAAACGTACGCACCTCGCTCAGAATGCCATTAAGGAACGAGCCGATCCTTCCATTAGCCCATTAACGGCTTCCACCCCGTGGCGCGGCTTGTACAACAGTTCGGATTCATGCAAGGGGATAGCCTTAATAGCTGAGTGGTTCCTCGGACCATCCCGACTCCCCTGAATCACTCGACGCTGGAACAGTGATCCAGCCAGTCACGATAGTCGTCGAGAAGACTCTCAACACCGCTCTTTTCGTCTGAATCTAAGGCCCCGGCCGCCAGTCCGGCTTCCATACACTTGATCAACACCTCAACGGTAGAACGATCGAATCCCTCGATCAAGAACTTCTGGGGATCAAGCAGGACGACACCAAAGCGAGATTCTGGTAACAGTAATTCGCGAATCTCTTCAGCGCGTTCATGGGTGAGCCCGGGAATAGATATCCCCCATGGATCATTTCTCATTTTTTATACCATTGCAGGAGCGCATCATAAGTTCCCAATCGAGTCTTGGCGCCAAATCCGTCAACCTTTGATGCCATTTTCCAAACCCCTAACGAATGCGTATCGGCATCGGGGCTAATGAAATTCTTACCGTTAGTATAGATGGCCTGACCGTGGCTTTGACGACCGCTAACCTTGGCATATCCTAGCCACTCCGCCAAGCCGGACGCCTGCCCTGTCGTGAGTTTTGACCCTTGATTCTTGGACAGCATCAGTCCGTTGAGGTCACAGGTATTGTGGACGAGGATCTCAGCACGGCCAACGTGGTAAGTGTGGATGCCCTCGATTGACAGGTTGTAGGCAAGGGCTGTCCGAGAAGTTCCGTCACTCAAACCGGCAACGGTGACTTGGGTGCCGTCGGATGCCAGGACCTTTTCTCCCTTTGCGAGCTGGTCGGCGCGTTCGAAGCGTTGATCTGTTACTGACCAGAAGGGGTGATCTTCGGTAGTCGTGATGCTGTCCCTGTCTAGGATGAGCTCAGCAACTGTGTCCTCGTGTACGAAGACGTGTTCGACTGCTTTGGGTTCCTGTTCGCCAGTTTCTGGGTCGGTGGCTAGGACCTTGTCTCCGATTTTGACTTCGTCGATCGGCTTCTTAGATCCGTCTCCCATGAGAACCACGGTGAAGCCTGCAAAGGAACACGCTTTCGCTGCACTACTCATGCTTCCCGAGTAAGTACTGGGGGACGAGGTCGCTGCCTTGGCTGCGGCTTGGTTGCCGAGGTTCTGTGTTTGTTGTTGGGCTGCTTGGTAGGACTGTTTGGCAAGGTTCTGGGAGGCTACTCGGCCGGAGGCAGCGCTTGCTGCACCTCCAGATCCGTTGCCAGCGAGTCCTCTGACGAACGAACCGACATACGGGGCGGCTTTACTGAGTACTTGCCCGACGCCGGACCCTACCGCGCCTCCGGCTAGTCCCCATCCGATGTTGTTGGCCATGCCGCCGTAGTATTGCTCGGCTGAGGGAGCTGGTTTTCCTTGTGCCATGTCGGCCATGGCCGTAGCACCGGACGCAGCAATCCCGCCGGCGACAGCACCCGCAACGATAACCGCGGCCCCAGCGACGGCACAGACGACCGTGGCGATGCATCCTGCGACCAGGGAAGCAACACCGACGGCGACTACGGCACCGACGACGGCACCCGTGACGGCTCCGACAATTTCTGAGCCGTGGTCCTTGAAGAAGTTGCCGACGTCCCCCCACCAGTCCAGACCTGACGGGTCCGAGCGGTTGATCGGGTCTCCCCATGAGTAGGAGTAGGGGGTGAATCCTTCGCCTTTGTCGGTGTGGAGGACCGGGTCGGGGCTGGTGAAGGCACCGGTGACGGGGTCAAGTTCGCGTGCTCCGAGGTGGGTCAGGGAGCTGACGGTGTCATCGAGCCCGCCGATGTATCCGTTGACGGCGCCGAAGCCTGCTGGGTTGGCGGCGTTGGAGCCGACACCAGCGGTTGTTGCGCCGGCGGCGGTGTAGGTGTTGTTGCCTTGGCCGGTGAGGTTGTTGCCTCGTGCGAGGCCGAACGGGTCGGTGTAGCGCTGGATTGCGGTGATTGGCCCGGTCCCGACTGTGGGTTGTGTCATGGTTTGGGCCGTGTTCACGGAGTCGCCGACGATCAGGGACAGTTTCGCGGATCCGTTTGCGGCGGTACGCTGCGCGACGGTCTTTCCTGCGAACGTGTACGTGCAGGTGGCTGTTTTTATCGGTGTGGTGGCTTTGGTGGCGTGCGCGGTGATCCGGCCGAGGGTGACCGTAGTGCCGGTTCCGTCGACGACACCGACGAGGTCCCCGTCGGCGTCGTAGTACCTGGTACCGAGGCTGCCGGCGCCGGTGCTGGGTCCGGGTGGTGTTCCGTTGGTCGCGCCCGGATTCGGGTTCGCCGGGACGGTGCTGGCCCCTGTTGTGGTTGCCAGCAGGCCGTCGGCTGTGTAGGTCATGGTCTGACCTGCCCGGTTGGTCATCCGCCCGGCCGCGTCCCAGGTGAAGTTCCGGGTCGTTGCCGTGCCGGAGACGGTAGACACGATCGAGTCGACCTGGTGCGGTCCTGCGGTTCCCGGGACTGCATAGTTGTACTGTTCGGTCACTGCCAGTGCACCATTGGAGCCGAAGCGTTTGACCTGTGAGCGGTCACCGGCTGCTGTGTATGCGTACGTTTGGGCGTATGCTGCCGGGCCACCAAGGCCGCTGACGCTGGTTGAGGCAGGTGTGGGTGCTGTGGTGCACGACTTGGACGCCGGGGTCCAGACGGCTTCCAGCCGGGAGGCGTAGTCGTAGTCGTAGCACTGGTAGTCAGTGGCAACGCTTGGGCGGCTGCTGAACGCGAGTTCGCGTGCGGTCAGTTTTCCGGCCTCGTTGTACGTGTATTTGGTTTTACCCAGGTCCGAGATGGTGCCACGGGTGTTGTTCGTGGTCCACTGCTCCAGCAAACGGCCCGTGGAGCCGCTCCAGCTGAAGTACGTGTTGTTCGTCCCGGTCATGTTCCCGGTCCCGGTCGACGAGGTGGCCTCGTCCCACTGCGCATACGTAGTCAGGAACCCGAGGTTGTCGTACTGGGCGGCGCCGGCGAACTGGTCACCGGCGACGTTCCAGGACGCTGACGGGTTCTCGAACTGGTCATACCCGTAACGGACTGTCTCTGCCGGCAGCCCGGCGATAGCGGGGGTATCTTCGCCGGTGAGCTTTCCGCTGCTGGAGTAGGTCCGGGTCATGGTGTACGAGCCGTTGAAGCCAGCGAGGCCGGACGGCAGCGTAACGACGGTTGTGCCGGGTTGGTAGGCGTTGTTGTAGCCGCTGTACGAGGTCACAACAGGCTGGTCAAACGCTGCACCGTTGTTCCTGGTCGTGTTGGTTGGCAGCCCCTTCAGTTCCCCATCGTAAGTCCTGGTTTCCAGGGTCTTGGCCGCGCCACCGCCGACCGAGACGGTCTTCGCAGTGGTGCGGTCGAGCTTGTCGTACGCGTACGTGGTGACCGTGCCCATCGCGTCGGTTGTGGTGGCCGTGCGACCTGCTGCGTCGTAGGTAGTGCTGCGGGTGCCGGCGTCCGGGTCCACGGCGCCGGTTTCACGTCCGGCTGCGTCGTAGGTCCAGGTCCACAGGTTCGCCCCGTCGCCCATCCGTGTCAGTTGTCCGAGGGCGTCGTAGATGTAGGAGGAGATATCGGCGGCACCGGCGGGTGTGGTGCCGTGGTACAGGGCCCTGGCTTCGATATTGCCATCGAGGTTGACGAGGGTCTTGACCGCTGATTCCGTTCCAGGTCCCGTGACGGTGGTGGTGTCCAGGCCCGAGTAGCTGATCTGGGTGGCCCAGAGTTCCTGGTTTTCGTTGGTCATCGTCCGGATTTTGGTCGGACGACGGAAGGCGTCGTATTCGTAGATCGTCGAGGACGGGACCGCGAGTGTCGGGATCCTCAGCACCCCGTCGGGAGCGTTGGAGATGTAGTACTTGTTGTTCACGGTGCTCTTGGCACCGCGGGAGTCGTACCAGGTGTCCGTGGCGATCGTTCCGCCGCCGGGTGAGTCAACCTGGGTTTGCCGTTCACGGCCAAGACCGTCATACACGGTGAAGGACGTGACGTATCCGTTGCCGGTCTTGGTCCGGGTTTTGACCCATGAGGGGTTGGTCGAGGAGATCGAGTAACTGGTCTCCACGGTGGGGTCGGTGTTGGACGCCGCCGGGCGCATGGGGTCCCACTCGCCGGTGACACGCCCTGATGGGTCGTAGCGGTAAGAGGTGATCTTGCCGTTGGGATCCGTCTTGGTCAGCGTTTGCCCACGCATGGAATCGAGCGTGGTCGTCGAGACCCAGCCCATGGGGTTTGTCTGCGTCACCGTGGTGGGCAACCCGGTCGCAGGGGTGTACGCGGTGATGGTTTCCCGCAGCACACCTGTGTTGCTTTCGGCTGACTTTGTCTCACGTCCGAGCGCGTCGTAGGTCACGGTGGGGCCTTGTGCCCACGTGGTCACGGCGGTTCCGGTAACGGCGGTTGCCGTGTCGGTGCGGGTGGTGTTGCCCTTGGTCGGTGCGACGTAGCCGCCGGAGCCGGGGACCGCAGACGTCGAGGCGTCGTACAGGGTCCGGGTTGCCTTGAGGAGGTTCCCGGCCGGACCGGAGGCACCGCATTCGGCGGCGTAGGTATCGACGGTGGCAGGCAGGGAGAGGATGTTCGCCGCGACGGAATCCGCGTACACGGTTATCTCACAGCTCTCGTCGCCTGCCACGCTGATTTCACCGGTGGATGAGGTGCGGATCGGGCGACCGTAGGCGTCGTAAGCCATGCTGGTCTGTGAGACGCGCATGGAGGCGGACTTGCTGGTCGTGGTCTTCTTGGTCACCGATGTCGTGGCGATGTGGCGTGCCTGGGCTGAGCCTGTGGCGACGGTGCTGGTCGCGGTCGGTGCCGAAGCCCAGGGGACGGTGATCGTGGTCCCCATCAGGGTCCCGCCGTCACCGGCGTAGCTTTGTTTCTCGACTTCCTGCCCGGCGAACCAGACCGAGTCAGTGAGGACGGTGCTGTCCGAAAGCGTGACCGTGTCGGTGCGCAGCCCGCCGGTTTTGTTCGATGGGGTGCCGTTGAGGCCGCGCAAGTAGGTGGTGACGGTGGTCGGGTTGGACGCGGCCGTTCCGACCATGGTCTTCACCTTCGACCAGCCCGCGAGCACGGACCAGGTGATGTTCTCCCCTGCCGTGCCGGAGACATACTTCGGGGCCGCGTACCTCCACGCCGGCGTCCCCACGTAGCCGTAGGTGGTGGTCAGGTCCAGGCCACCGGCACTTCCGGGGCCGGCCTTGCTGACGACACGGTCAACCGGGTAGATGTGGAAGTAGTCAGTCCGTGCCGGCTGGGCGATCGGAACAGTCGGCGTCCAGCGCTGCGGGAAACACCTCATGGTATTGGTTTCAGCCGATGCCGGAAGGTTGGTCGCGGAGCATTCCGCAGCCTTGTAAGTGACCTGGATGCTCGCTCCGGTCGCCGTGGTGATCGTTTTGAGCCGGAACCGGTCAAACGGTGCCAGCCCGTCGGTGGCCCACACCCGGTTATCCAGTGGCTGCCCGGCGAACACAACAGCCGGGTCGGTGATCCAGCCACCGGTGGCGGAGGTGAGATTGGTGCCCTGATGGATCACAGATCCCAGCCACAGGGCGGGCTTCATTCCATCGCCCGGGGTTGGCATGGCGTGGAAGAACGTCCAGAAGTCGGTGTTGCCGTAACTCGAACCGGTCAACGATTGGCTGATTACCGTTTGCAAGCGGTAGTAGGTGAAGAACGTCGGCGAGTAGGTCGAACACGGGCCCGTGGAGGCGCAGACGTATTCGACGGGCACGTCGCCGTTGGAGGTGGGGCAGTCAGGAACGCCTTCACAGCGCCCGGTGTAGCCGAAGTTCACGTGCAGGGGCGCCTGGGTGGACAGTTCGGTCCCGGCGCGCATGCCGTAATCCACCCGGGCGAGACGGCTGGCACGGTGGTAGGCCTTCAATGCACCGGCGCCGGCCTGGGATTTGTAGTAGTTCGTATCCTGCGTGTAAAAGAAGCCCTGGGAGTTCCCGTTCGGGTCCACAACATAGTCAAGGTTCCACGCATACGCCTGCATGCAGGACGAACTGCCGAACCCGGCGCTGTTGTAGCACGGCTGGCCCGGAAGGCCATACACAGGGACGATGTCAGCCGAGTTGTTTTCCTTCCCCGGTGACCAGCCCGGGATGCGATTCACACCGAACCAGTACTGCACACCACTGGTGTCGGTGATTTTCCAGTACCCGCCATCGAAGGTGCCATTGGCCGCACCCTTGAGGTACTCAAGCTTGGTGTTGTCATCATTCTGCAGCTTGTACACCCCGCTATTGGCGTCCAGGATGATAATGCCCGAACGGCCGCCAAAGGAAATGGTGAACTGCTGCCCACCGGGGTTCCCGCACAGGTCATAAGAGTTCGCCACACCCTGGTCCATGCAAGAGGCGAACTTCTGCTGGATCTGCCCGCCCCCGGTCAACGCCCACCCATCACCCACCGGGGTGGCCTGAGTGTTGGTGGCACTGGTCAACCCGTCAACACGGGAAGAGTCATAGGAAATACCCAAAGCCGGGGTCGGGCCGGCCGGGGCATCACGCAGGGCAAACGGGTAGCTCCAGGTGAACGAACCGGTTTGACCCGCAACACCCCACGAACCGGACGCCGCGCCAGGAACCTTGGAGAAATCGCCCGAGCCCTTGTCGTCGCCCAGGGCCGGTGCCATCGGCGCCGCCACCGGGGCCAGACTGATCGGCCCCAAGGGTACTGACCGGGTACCGGCCGGTCCTGAGACCGATGCCGGGTCCACCGGCGGACCCGGGTCAACAGTCGGTACGACGCCGGTTCCGATGCCCTCGATCGTTTTGCCATTGTTGGCGGCCGGGTCATCAACAATCTGGTGATCGGCTGAGGTGTCCTTTTCGGGAACGTACTCCTGGACCGGGACGGGTTTGACCGGATCCACGTGGTCCGGTGAGTCCCAGGGTGCTGTGATGTAGATGAATCCGGTGCCGGAGGCGATAACGGCGGCGGAGAGGACACCGGTTATTGCTGCCCGTGGTTTCGAGCGCATCAGCGAGGAGAAGATTTTCATTTCAGCAGTCCCTGCGTGGTGTCGGTGAAGGTCTTCATCGCATCGGTGAAGGTGGTGGGTTTCAGGACGCCTTGCGTCATGACCGGCTTGTAGATATTTCCAATGAATCCATAGCCGAGCTTGACCGGGTCCGAGGCAGCCGCCGTCCGGTGCGCAACCGGAGAGGCAGCCACGACCCACGTACCCGTGGTGCTGGTATCGGTCTTGGTGATACGCAGCTGGGCGTTGTACTTGTCATAGATCGCCGAAATGAATGCCCACTTCCCGGCCTCAAGGGTCGGTCCGGTGACCACTTCGGTAGCACCGGAACCGGTCCAGGCCACCAACTCAGGCTTCGCATCCGTTCGGATGCGGAGGGCAGCCGCCGGAGAGTTGTTCGCGGCCCACTGGACGATCAGGTCCTGCAAGGAGGTGTTTACGGAGGTCGGGCAGAACCAGCCCGCGACACTGAAGCTCTTGCTGGGATCAACGGCACTGCCCACCGTCTGCGCCCACGAAGAAGCATTCGTGACCTTCAGCATCTGCGGCTTCTTGCCTTGGTCCCCTACCGGCCTTTCATTGCACGTGTTTTGGTCGATAACGCTTCCAACAGCTGCCCACTGCACCTGCCCGTTCAGGGTCAACGGCGCGAAAGTGCTGGGCGTGGCGGAACCGGCGTTAACCGTGAAGGTGTAGTGGCTGGCAGTCGCGTTATGCAAAGGCACGGTGACATTTCCTGCCGTGTCGAACGCCCAGACCGTCAGGGATGTCGTTTCGTCGAGGGCAGAGATCACGACGTCAGCACTCATTCCGCCTGCCGGGCAGACAGCCACGTATTGCTGAATCCTCGGCGTGCTGCAGGTAACGCTCTCGGGATACGCAGTGGCAGCTGTTCCCGAGCCGATGGAGAACACGAAGCCCTCGACAGGTTCGGAACCGGGCGGGAGCTCCAGGTGGAAGTCATACAGTGTCTCACCAATGATCCCGTCGATGTCCGTGTGGGCCTCGTTGGACTGGCCCGCGTTGGTCGTCACGAACTTGCCAGAAGGTTGAGTGATGATGGGCGCGGCTGGGGGTGTTGTATCGACTTCGAAGTCGAACCGCATGACCCCGGACAACAGACCCCACTGATCGGCAGATTGCGCTTGCAGATAATATCTGCCATCGCCGAGGTCGATGCCGCTCTGCCAGTCGAACTGGTCCCCTGCGGCACTCCCCAACGTGCCATCGCTGGCAGTCATGACGACGTTGTCGGATACCCGGCGGACTGTCATGTAGACCTTGATGTCGCCACCGTTGGTCCCGTCGGGGTCGCTGGCGGAAACCCTGAACGTCGGTTTCTTGTTCCTGGTCACGTAATAGGCCCCATGCGCGTAGTCCCACGGTGTGCCAGCCCATTTACCGCCACTGATGGTGGTGATAACCGGCGTGTTCGGAGCCACGTTATGCCGGACCGTGATCGTTGCGCTGTTCTGGAACTTCTTCCATCCCAACGGATCAGACTCATTACCGGCGGCCAACATGATCGTCCACACAGACTTGTTCAACAGCAACGACTTGCCAGCCATCAAGTCAAACCCAACAGTCCCCGCGGGGCAGGACGCGTTGTAGCCCTTGGCCACCGCGCCCATGTCCGTGCGCATCCGCAAGACAGGCTGCGCATTCCACCGGGTCGTTGAATACACCGGATCAGTGATCCAGGAAGCAACATTCGCCGGCGTGCACGACGACGACCACGTCTCAACCGTGTTCAGCTTCGCCTGCAGGATGTCCTTACCCACAAAGTACGACGAATCGAACTGGTAGTAAGAGCGCGCCAGGTGGTTTACCCCGTCCGGTGCCCAGTAATTCGGCAAGAAACCCACATGGACCTGGCCGTCGGTGAGGTTACCGTTCCAGTACGACGTCTCAGGATAGGCGTTGTCGACAAAAATGTAATTGGCGCGTGTGATCGTCCAGTCCGGATCCACGTACACCGGGAACGTCAGGTTCGCGGTATCAAGGATCTGGTCCATGCCGAAGATCTGGGACTGCTTACCGTCCTCGGTTCCCAGCGTGAGGCTGAACGGCCGGGCAACGCCCTGACCGCCCGGATCAGTGGCTGTCGCTCCCTCGACTGAGGAATCCCACCACAAACCACCAGTGTTCCGCAACGCAACCTCACCGGAGTCCGAGCCCTTGGCTGTCAGGCTGCCATCGGCTTGCTGCTCCACCACGGCATTCCGGGAATCCAGGAAGATCCGCATCTCGGACACGCGGGGATCCCTTGCGGCCTCCGCGGTTTCAATCTTCAACACCTGCGAGATGCCCGTCTTGTGGGCCAGCTGGATCAAATCCACCCCCGGCAACACCTGCCGGAACGTCGCCGAGTTGCCCTCAACAAAAGGTTCAGGAAGAGTTCCGAAAGGCCAGGACTGCGTCAGCGAGTGGCCCTTCCTGTCGTCCAGGCTCGCGATCTTGTCACTGCCGCCGGTCCCGACGGTGATGTCCACCGGCACGTTCTCCGGCTTCAAGACACTGACACCGTTCACGGTGGTCCGGATCAGATCCGTGGAAATGTCCGTCCAGCCAGCTTCGGTCTTCATCCGCACCGGGTCCGTGTCCACGGTGGACGTGAGCGTCCCATCCGGGTGAGCCACGGTCAGCAACGTGGGTGTCGTGGCGTCCTCCACCACGACATCGGTCGACGTCGCCTCGGCCTGGGCAACAGCCGCAGCCTCCGAACCTGTGTTTTCGGCCGGGGCTGCGGGCGGTTCAGTATCGGCTTCGGCTGCCGATATGGATAAACCAGCAGCCAGCAGACTCAAACCCACGACCGGTACGCAGGCACGGCGAAGCAGGGCGAATGACTTACGCACTAAAGGGACTCCTTCTGGAGCAACAAAGACTCGACAGAGGGAAAGTAGACGCAGTCTCGAAACCCCCATAACGACTAACTGAGAGCAGGCTATCCCCCTGATAAGGGTTTTTTACAATGAAAATCCAGTCAACACAGTTGTAAGATGCCTTATTGTCCTTGGTTTGTCCCTCTGCGGTAGCGGGAAAACAGCTCAAAAGACCATCCCCAAAGGCCGATCTTTGGGCATGGGCATGTTCGGAATGCTCGTCATATTCGCGTAACAAACGCTGGAACTTGGAGCTGGAACACCTTAATGAGGCAGTCCCAGCGGATCCAGATACTCATTCTCAAAGCCGTCTGAACAGGCAACAGGCTGGCGATTCTCGCAGCGACATTTTGGTCAATTCACTGAGGTTTTACCGTGGTTCAAAGACACCGCACGTTGCAATCCTCGGAGTAGCAGAACCGAACAAGAGTCAATAATTTGTTAAATGTCCCTGGGGTGATTTGCTTCTCTGAACCATATTCGTGACTCTCCGAAATATTTCGTAAGTAGCGTCGCCTCTCATCCGTTGGTTCTTCCGGCCCACTCGACGATCCCAAAGGAACCCGTCAAGACAGCCGAATCGAACGCAGCGGAGGGGCACCGCGAAATGCAACAGCGCACACTGACTTCGGCAGCCGAAAACCGACGGGGTTGTCCGCAATGGACAAACCCTGAACGCGTGCAGAAGTCCGCGTCTCTGCACTCCCAACGGACTTCTAAAGAATGGCCGTCATCCCATTCCACCCCGTGCCAACGCGGGAAGCCGAAGGCCACGCGGACCCGCCAGCACCGGAGTACAGCCACAGCTCGCCGGCAGCGTTGCGGGCGAGGATATCCGCACGTCCGTCACCGTCGAAGTCGCCGGGTCCTACCAGGGAATTCATGACGTTCCAGCCCTGCCCGATGGCCTGTCGTGGCAGCCAGCTGCCGTATCCGTTGGGCGGGTAGAGCCAGAGCGCACCGGCGCCGTCGCGGGCAGCAATATCGGACAGGCCGTCACCGTTGAAGTCGCCCACGCCCGTGATCTCGGACATGTCGGACCAGCCGGAGCCCACCCAGGTACGGGGCAGCCAGCCGCCGTTGCCATCGCCGTGATAAACCCACAATGCGCCACCGCGGTCCCGGGCAACCAGGTCTGCGAACCCATCACCGCGGAAGTCGATTCCCTCGATCGCGCTCATGCCCTCCCAGCCACTGCCGATTTGCGCACGAGGCATCCAGCCACCCGAACCGTTGCCCGGGTAGAGCCACAGCACGCCACCGCCGTCGCGGGCCATAACATCAGCCTTGCCGTCCCCATTGAAGTCCCCGGGAGCAACCATGGCCGTCATGACGTTCCAGCCTTGGCCCACCTGCGCACGAGGCAGCCAGCCACCCGAACCGTTGCCCGGATATAACCACAGAACACCGGCGCCGTCCCGAGCCAGAACATCTGCCCGACCGTCGCCGTTGAAGTCGTTCTTGGCGGGTACCGATACGGACCCGTCAATCACGGCTACGGAATCGCTTTCTATGTTGACCACATAAGCCTTGTTTGTGGCGGGGTTCACGGCAGCGGCAAACGGCTCCTGCCCCGTATAGACAGCGGAACTGCTGTTGTCTTGCCCATCGATGATCGTGGTTCCCCGGCCAGAGGTGGGAACGTAAATCTTGTTGCTTGCCTCGTTCACCGCAATGTCCCTAACGGACGAAGAGGTGGGTACTTGGGCTATTTCAGAAAGGGCGGCGGCGTCGATGACTTTGACCGCCCCGTCCATGGAAGAACCGTCCACAGCGACGTAGAGCCTGTTGGTGGCTTGGTTCACCGCCAACTGTCCAAGCTTGCTGGTGCTGCTGAACTTTCCTGTGACAGTGTCTGTTGCTCCATCAATGACACTGACGCCCGCCCCGTATCGGCCGAGCGTTGTGTAGTAGATCTTGTTGGTTGCTTTGTTGATCGCGAGGTCCAGGATGCCGCCGGCACCGATGTTGATCGAAGCGGTGACTTTGGCGCTTGCATCAAGGACCTTGATGGCCCCGCCGGACAGGACATAGGCCTTGCCTGTAGAAGGGTTCACCTGAATGTTCTGGGCGCCACCGGTCAGCGGAACGGTAGTGGTGGCGTTGGTTGCACCATCGATAACGGTGACGCCGCCGCTGATGCCGACATAGATCTTGTTGCTGCTTTCATTCACAGCCAGGACAGACGGTTCCGCGGTCATTGGCACGCGCACAGCGGGACCATACGTGGCCCCGTCCACCACGGAAACATAGCCGCCTGCTGTGGTGATGTAGATCTTGTTGGTCACCGTATTCACGGCAACATCGAAGGCCCTGTCTCCGGCGTCCACGGCAGGCGCCCCGGCTGGTCCCCCAATACGGGTCACGCCTTCGATCGACGTCACGAACACCGTGTTCGTCACAGGGTTAACAGCAATCCTTGCCGGCTGCTCACCTGTCGAGAAAATATCCGTCACCGCGTCGGCCATCGCGGGAGACGTCGGCGAACCGACGGTTCCCAGCAACAAAGTCAGGCCCAGCCCGACGGCGGCTGACCGCGCCGCCGCCCGGCGCCGTCGTCGTACGTTTACTCCCCCAAGCGCGCGCGAACCATCCCCAGCAGCAAACATGGCAAGACCCCCCAAAAGTCGAGACGCGGCAGCGCGTCATAGAACGGGAGTCTACCGGGCGGCTCCGACAACAGAAGCCCCTCCTGTTAACCAACTCTTCCTCCACAGGCCACCCGTTCGAACCCACAAGGCCAACCGTCCCGACCACCGTTGAAAGCGTGAGGATCGCAATCATCGCCGAATCATTCCTGCCACTGATGAATGGGGTAACCCACTCGATACTGCGGGTGCTGGAGCATCTGCAGGAGCGCGGGGATGAGGTGATGGTGATCGCGCCGTCGACGTCGGACACTGATGTTTCGAGCGTCGTCAAGGGTGCGTATGTGCACCGGCTTCCCTCAGTGCCGTTGGCCGGTTACACGAATGTGCGGGTTGCGTTGGGTGGTGTGAATCGGGTCAAGCGAATCCTTGCCGATTTCGCGCCCGACGTCGTTCATCTCGCCTCCCCGTTCGTCCTCGGCTGGCGCGCAGTGCAGGCCGCCGATCAACTCGGCATACCGACGGTTGCGATCTACCAAACCGAAGTTCCCAGTTACGCCGCCCGCTATGGCGTGCCGTTCCTGGAGAACTGGGCGTGGAACCGCGTGGACAACATCCACCTTCTGGCCACCCGAACCCTTGTGCCGTCTACGTTCGCGCTGAACCAGTTGCGCGGACGCGGCATTCTGCGCGTTGATATGTGGCGCCGCGGCGTGGACACCGCGCGCTTCAACCCAGCGAAACGTTCGACGGCGTGGCGCAGCTCGGTAGCGCCTGAAGGTCATCGGATCATCGGCTACGTCGGCCGCCTCGCCGTGGAGAAACAGGTGGAAGACCTTGCCGTGCTCGCGGACCTGCCGGATACGAAGCTAGTGATTGTTGGTGATGGTCCGCAACGGGAAGCACTCCAAACGGCGCTGCCGGACGCGGTTTTCACCGGCTTCCTCGGCGGGGATTCATTGGCGCAGGCCGTTGCTTCCTTCGATCTCTTCGTCCATCCCGGCGAGTTCGAGACGTTCTGCCAGACCATTCAGGAAGCCATGGCATCGGGCGTTCCTGTGGTCGCGACCGGCCGCGGCGGCCCCTTGGACCTCGTAGAAAACTCCCGAACGGGTTGGCTGTACGAGCCGGGAAACCTCACCCAACTTCGGGACTATGTGCAGGACCTGATGGGCGACGACGCCAAGCGGCGCGCGTTCGCAGCGGCAGCAACCGCTTCGGTCCAAGGCCGGACGTGGCCCGTGCTCACCGCGGACTTGGTGCGGCATTACAACGAAGTCGTCGCCGGCATTCCCAGCGAAGCCGGCCCCACTGAACTGACCTCAAGCAAAGGACCCTCCTCATGAAGATCTCCGTGATCGGCTGCGGCTACCTCGGCGCAGTCCACGCCGCAACGCTCGCGTCCATGGGCCACACCGTGGTGGGCATCGACGTAGATTCCCACAAGGTTGAGCAGCTCAACAAAGCGCTGGCCCCCTTCCACGAGCCCGGCCTGGACGAACTGCTCAGCGACGGCCGCACCACGGGCCGTCTGAAGTTCACCACTGACTTCTCAGCGGCAGCCGACGCCAAAGTCCATTTCCTCTGCGTGGGCACACCGCAGTCCAAGACCTCTGACACGGCCGATCTTTCCCATCTGATGAGCGCCACGAAGAGCCTCCTCCCCCACTTGGCCAAGAGTGCCGCCGTCGTGGGTAAGTCCACCGTGCCGGTAGGCACCGTGGAGACGCTGCACGCGGTCCTGGCCCGCCGCTCGGACGTCCTGCTCGGCTGGAACCCTGAGTTCCTGCGCCAGGGCACGGCCGTCAAGGATTCGTTGGTCCCCGATCGTCTGGTTTACGGCGTCCCCGGCGGGAAGGGCGCCGCAGCCGGCGCTCCCGTGACTGCCGTTCTGGATGCCGTGTACGAGCCCCTGATCAGCGCCGGCATCCCCCGTTTGGTTTGCAACTTTGCCACCGCGGAGCTGATCAAGTCGGCGTCGAACGCTTTCCTGGCCACGAAGGTCAGCTTCATCAACGCAATGGCAGAGCTCTGTGACGCCTCGAGTGCCGACGTAAGCGAACTCAGTGAAGCCATGGGCCTGGACCCGCGTATCGGGAACCGTTACCTGCATGCGGGACTCGGGTTCGGCGGCGGCTGCCTGCCCAAGGACATCCGCTCCTTCCGAGCCCAGGCACGCGAACTCGACGTCCCGTCCGTGGACCGATGGATGGAATTGGTGGACACCATCAACCTGGACCAGCGCACCCGCGCCGTGGATGTGGCACGGGAAATGTGCCGAGGTTTCCTGTCCGGCAGAACGGTGACGATCCTCGGTGCTGCGTTCAAGCCAGACACTGACGACATCCGCGACTCACCCGCCCTTGATGTTGCCCAGCAGCTCGCTTCTGCCGGTGCGCACGTGACCGTCACCGACCCCAAAGCCATCAACAACGCTTGGATCCGCTACCCCCAGATCCGTTTCGAGGCATCCACCAAGCGCGCCCTTGAGGGCGCTGAGCTGGTGCTTCTGCTCACTGAATGGGACGAATACGTCTCCCTTTCGCCGTCGTTTGCGGGCTCGCTCGTACGACGGCGGATGGTGCTGGACGCTCGGAACGTGCTGGACGCTGAGGCTTGGCGAAGCGCGGGATGGACCGTCCGCGGGTTAGGGACCGGAGCGGCGGTGGTGGCGGAGGAAATGTTCCTCTAGCTGTACTGCCCAGACAGGTTGGTTAAGCGGCTGATGGGCGGGTGGCCTCCGATTGCGGTGTGGGGCCTGTGGTGATTGTAGTGGTGCAGCCATGCCGGGAGGGCGTTTCTGCGGGCTGATTCGGTGGCGTAGAAGCGTTTGAAGGCCCATCCGTCGGCGAGGGTTCGGTGGAAGCGTTCGATCTTTCCGTTGGTCTGCGGGCGGTAGGGCCGGGTCTTCTTTGCCTTGATGTTCAGCTCCCGGCAGGTATCTCGCCAGAGGTGGGACTTGTAGGCCGAGCCGTTGTCTGACAGGACCCGCTCGACGGTGACGCCGCGGGCAGCGAACCAGGACACGGCACGCCTGAGCACTCCAACTGCGGTGGCCGCTGTTTCGTCGCCATGGATTTCGGCGTAGGCGATCCGGGAATGGTCGTCGATGACCGTGTGCACATAGGCAGTGCCTATGACCGGGTGGCTGCGGCTGCCGGACCTGACCGGTGTCGCTGCACGGTTCCGGTCGCCCTGATTTCGGCCTACGTAGCGCCATCCGCCGCCGTCGGGGATATTGCCGAGCTTCTTCACATCGACGTGGATCATCGCCCCGGGCCTGTCGTGCTCGTAGCGGCGGATGATCTCGCCGGTGCGTTTATCCACGTGATGGAGGCGGTTCAGCCGGCACCGGACCAGAACCGCGTGCACGGTCGAGGCCGGCATGGCCAGCTTCGCGCCGATCGCGACCGGCCCCAGCCGTTGCTTCCAGCGCAGATGCACGACTTTGCGCACCAGCTGCTGCGGCGTCCGGTTCGCCACCCTGTGCGGGCGGGAGGATCTGTCGGCCATGCCTGCCTCGCCCATCGCGGCATAGCGCTCAGCCCAGCGCTTCGCCGTCGGCCAGGAGCAATTGAACTGTTCGGCGGCCCGCGACACCGGCCAACCGTGTTCTACGACCAGACGCGCGACGCGTAAACGTTGGCGTGGCGTCAAAGCGGCATTAGCGTGGGACATGAGGACCTCCTGGTCGCCTCAGCGGTTGTCTAAGCAACTCCACTGTGCAACCGGAGGTCCTCACCTTTGGGTCAACGACTCCAGCGAGTCATCACATTCACCCAACCAACGTCCCTGGGCAGTACATCTAGCCGGCTCGAACTCCCGGGAACATCACGACAAGTACCGCCGTTATCCACAATGTAAGAAACCTTTTTCCTTACAAGGAGGTAGGGCAATGAGGTGGCGTGGCCGGGTTATCACCAGAGGCCTTGTTGATCTCAAAGCGGGTGCCGAGCAGAATACCAAGGACCGCTCGCACCCTTGGAGCAGATATGTGGCGCTTGGGGATTCCTTTACCGAAGGGATTGGGGATCCGGAACCAGGAAGCGTCGGAGGGCTGCGCGGCTGGGCTGACCGCGTTGCCGAAGAACTCGCAGCCGACCACCCGGATCTTGCCTATGCCAACCTTGCCGTGCGTGGGTTGCTGCTGCAGCAGATCCTCGACCAGCAGATCGGTCAGGCACTGACCCTGAAGCCTGACCTGATCACGTTGTCTGCCGGCGGGAACGATATGGTGTTCCACGGCAGCGATCCGGACAAGCTTGCCAGCAAACTTGAGACCGGAGTGAGCCTTTTGGCTGAGACGGGCGCGAAGATTGTTTTGTTTACGGGACCCGATTGGGGATCCACCCCGATACTGGGACGCAACCGCGGCAAAGTGGCCATCTTTAACGAGAACGTTCACGCTATTGCTGCCCGTCACGGCACATTCATCACAGATCTCTGGGCCCTGAGGCAACTCAAGGACCCAAGTATGTGGGACCCTGACCGGCTGCACCTCTCCCCGCTGGGTCATCACACGGTTGCCATGGCAGTACTGGATACCCTCAATGTCCCGCATACGCTGCGGCCGTTTGAACCCAAAGAGCTGCCTGAAAGCAGCTGGCGCCAAGCCAGGGCCGGTGACCTCGCGTGGGCAAGGGCATACTTTTTCCCTTGGGTGTTCAAGCAGCTGCGACCCCACGGTTCCGTAGAGGAACGCCGGGCGAAGCGGCCGTCTGCTGGCCCTGTCTTCGAAAGCGAGAACCCTTCGGAAGCGTCCAAGGCACTGGTGGAGCGATGACTTTTCGTTCCTCAGCAGAGGCCGTGCAAGGAGGTTCCATCAAGGCCAAGGGCGTCTTAACAAGGATGCGTGTTGGGCGTATTTTATTTGTGTAGATCCGCCCCACCGAAACCCGTTAAACCGTAGCCCGGTGCCGACACCGGGCAAGACCCTCTATTGGTAATTCAATCTTCGGGAGCTCACCGTGGACACGGGAGTGATAACGGCTTATATCGTCGGTTATCTCATAACTGCAATCACGGTGTTTGTGTTTTGTCTGCCAGCCATAGTGCTCTTTGTGATTCTGTTGCTGGTGGCAGGGGCACTTCGGGTGTTGGTGTGGCCACTGGAGTTGCTGATCCGGAAACTGCGCCGGCACCCGAAGGAAACGCAAACGGACCAATCGTGGTTGTTGGGCTCAGGTTAGGAGCCGTGCAGGTCTATTAGCGAGTCCGTTAGCGAGAAGGAGGAAAACGATGAACATCGGACAAAAGCCAGAAGCGCCGCGTGAAGTACCTGAAGCAGACGCTGTTGAGCAGCAGACGCCCGTCCTACCCGAGGGCTCTGAAGAGTCTGAGCTCATGAAACCGCTACCTGATGACGCCCCTGAGGCCGATGTTCTGGAGCAGCGGACAGACGTGCTTCCCGGCGGTTCAGCGTTTACACGACTCGCTGGCATGTCTGAAGCAGAGGCCGCGGAAGGAGACTATATCGAGCAGGCACTCGCGCCCTCCTTCGACGAGGAAGACGACTACCGCGAAAACAACGAGGAGGTCGGCTAGAAGCAGCCCCCAATCCGTGCGCTAAGTCATAGAAGACTTCTCCTGTTGGGGCCCGTGTGACCGGTGTTACTGTCGCACCACGCGCCTTTTCGCATGGGCGCACTCTAAGGGGGCAACACATTGCACACACAACTTTCGCGCGCCGGAAAACACTCGCTTTTCGGCGGCAAGTCGGCACGGGGTTTTCGCGGTAAAGCTCTGGGAATCACAGCCATCGGATCACTGATGATTTTGCTGACCGGTTGCGGTTCGGGGTCAATGGGAGCTGCTGGATCGGTGAGCAGCACCACGGAATCGACGTCCGCATCTGCGTCGCCTACGCCTACTCCAACGCCAAGCAAGATAGCCGGGAAAGCCTGCACCACAGAGAAGAACACCCAAGTCGCGGCGGGCGAAACATACATTTGCACAGTCGATCAATCGGGAAAACTCGCCTGGCTGGACTCTGCAACAGCAGTAAAGCTTTCTGATCAACGCGCTGCAGACGCCGCGGCAAAAGCCGCGGCGGAGAAGGCGGCAGCGGACGCAGCCGCGAAAGTGGCAGCGGACAAGGCAGCGGCTGACAAGGCTGCCGCAGACAAACTTGCCGCCGACCAAGCGGCCGCTGCCAAAGCCGCCGCAGATCAGGCCGCTGCTGCCGCTGCGGCTGCGAAGCCTGCCCCCGCCGCTCAAAGTGGGTGCGACCCGAACTACGCCGGTGCCTGCGTACCTGTTGCGTCCGACGTCGACTGTGCCGGAGGTAAAGGCAACGGACCGGCCTACGTGAGAGGCCCAGTGACGGTGGTTGGTTCTGACATCTACGGCTTGGACAACGACCACGACGGAATCGGTTGTGAGTAGTAGCCACTGAACCAGTAGAGATCAATGGCCCATTCGCGGTGGGCTCGCAGACCCTCATGACGCCACCCGGGGATGAACCCATCCAGTTGCGCATCGCGGAGGTAGTGGACGGCGAGGTGTTCGTCGACGAAGCACGCGTCGATGAGCTGGGCGGCTCACCACCTAGTCCGTCCCAGCAAACACTCATTTTTGCGTGAAGCGAACCCAAAAAGCCATGATTTGCTCGCCTTTGGATACCTAGAGCGAACGAAAGAACACCTAGTCCCGATTTCCGGCCATAGTCTGCTTTTGTGCCTTCGGGACGAGAAACCCGGTGTCCGGCGGGAACCCCACTCGTCCTAGGCGAAGGAGGCACGACGGCACGGCTCCACCTAAGAACCCCCAGGTGGAGTCGTGCCCAGCCGGCTTGCCGAGTGGGCTTATCTAAGGCTTGAGGGACTTCGGCGCAAACGGACCAACCGGAACACGATGCCCACCACAAACATCAGCACACCCAGCCCGACGGACAGCGGCGGCAGCGTCGCAACCAATGCCACACAAGCAACAGCTCCAGCGACCTGGAGTGCCTTTGGGTACCGGCGGTCCTCGGCGGGCTGAGTGAAGGCCGCGATATTTGCGACCAAGTAATAAAGCAGCACGCCGAACGACGAGAAGCCGATTGCACCACGAAGGTCAGCCACGGCAATGATCAGGGAAATCACTACGGCCAGCGTTGTTTCGGCCCGGTGTGGAACCTTGTACCGCGGATGGACGGCGGCGAGCCAGTGCGGGAGGTCGTGCTCGCGTGCCATCGCCAAACTGGTCCGGCCCAGCCCTGCAATCAGCGCGAGGAGGGCACCCAGCGAGGCCACTGCCGCTCCGATCCGAACGAGGGGAGCAGCCCAGGACATCGCACCGGCGTCGACGGCGTCTGCGAGGGGTGTCGGCGTTCCGGAAACGCCGTCGGGTCCCAGGGTCGCTAACAGCGTGACAGCGATCATGGCATAGATAACGATCGTAATTCCCAGGGCGATGCTGATGGCCCGGGGTATGGTGCGGCGGGGCTCTCGAACTTCCTCCCCCATCGTGGCGATCCTCGCGTATCCGGCGAAGGCAAAGAAAAGCAGCCCAGCCGACTGCAGTATGCCGTACCAGCCGTGCGCCAGCAGCCCCTCCCCCACAAAATTGCTGAAGTCAGGTCCGGAACCACCCCAAACGGCCGCCACTGCTATCGCCAGAGCGGTCAGGACGGCGATCACCAGGATTCGCGTAAGTCCCGCGGTGCGGGTTACTCCGTGATAGTTCACAGCGGTCAAAATTACGACGGCGGCAATCGCCACCGGGCGTTCCCAGCCCGCCGGCGCGGCATAGGCTGCGAAGGTCATGGCCATGGCTGCAGCGCTGGCCGTCTTGCCGATCACGAATCCCCACCCAGCCAGGAAGCCGTACCAGGGCCCAAGCCGCTCACGTCCGTAGACGTATGTTCCGCCGGAGGTGGGGTACCTGGCAGCGAGTTGTGCGGAAGACGTCGCATTGCAGAAGGCCACGAAGGCCGCGACAATCAAACCAATCAGCAGTCCGGATCCTGCTGCCGCAGCGGCTGGTGTGAACGCCGCGAAGACGCCGGCACCGATCATGGAGCCTAAGCCGATGAGGGAAGCATCGAAGGTGCCGAGGCGGCGGGCCAAGGCCGGGGAATTGCTCACGAGAACCCTTCACGCATTAAGGTCTGAGCTCTGCCGGTGTCACCGGCGGACTCGTACTGGAAGATACGTTCAGCCTAACGTGAGTCAGCGCGCCGCCATTGAATTGCCCACGAGGATGAAGAGGCCGTTACGCGAGGTTGCGCCGGTCTTTCGCAGTGCGTTGGAAATATGGTTTTCCACTGTTCTCGCGCTGATCCCCAGATGTTCAGCAATCTCAACGTTCGAGCGATGTCCCGCCAACGCGGCAACCTCAATTTCGCGTTCCGTGAGGGGCGTAGTCCTGAAAGTGTTGAAGGATAGCTGCTCGTTGGTTGACGGGAACCTTGCCGCGAACAAAGACGAAGCTTCGGCCATGGCCTCGGCCGCTGCCGTGTTCCCCTCCAGAACGTGACGCTTGAGGGCACCTCGAAGCAGCATGCCGATCTGATAGTTGTCGGCGTCCAGTTCGTAGTGCTTCAGGAGGAGACCGAGCAGCTTGTGATCGCCTTCCACAACCGCGCTGGCAACGGCCATCATCTGGTCATGAGCCGTTACCCCACTGTCCCGCAGGATCTTGCGGAGGATATCAAGAACTGGTCCTCCGGGACACAGGCATGTGCAGAGCAGCGCCGTCATTGTTGCTTCCAGGATGTAGCCGCTCTTCATCTGGCGTTTGATGAGCTTTACTGCCCGCCGATCAAAAACTGAGGGTTGGGTAGTCTCTGCGGCAACGAGCTCATGTACACCCTTGCCGATGCCGGGCAATGGGCCAACATCAGGCACCTCACTCCGCGCCTGCGAGGCGATGGACAACGCCGGTGAGATGGCCGTCGTCGCGTGCCGTAGGCCGGCGAGCCGCAGCATCGCGTCATAAAGGACATCGACGACGAAGCCGGGCCGGCCCATGGCAAAGACACTACTCATGAGGTATTCGGCTTCTTCGAAGTACCCGCGGTACAGCAGGCCGTGCGCTGCAACATAGCTACTGGCCACCACACCGAATTGATCGAGGTTTCGGCGGGCCTCGGCACGCCAATCCAGCGCGAAGACCAAGGAGTCCTCGATCCTGCCTGCTGCAAAGAGCGCGAACCCGTGAAGGAACGGACGGAGGTGGGGGAAGGCGTCGTCATCCTCAGCCTTCTCGGTCACGCTGAGAACCGTACCCGGCCGAAAGCGATACAGGTCAAGCAAGCTTTGGACGAGTCCCTCCAAACCGGGCGGATCGTGCTCAGAGCCCCCGGCAGAAGGCTCCGTTCTCGGCGGGATCCGGCCGTGCGAGGCGTTGATAAAGAGGATCGCGGCCTCGGCAGTAGAGGCCTGTTCGGGGTTGTGCTCAGCGAATCCTTTCAGGATGTCCACTGCCGTACTCACGCCTTGCCCTGAGTAGATTGCAAGGAAAGCCTTGGTGATCGTGAGAAAGAGAACGTCAGTCGGGTCGCCGTTGAGAGTGGACGTCTCCCGGCAGACGCGAGTGGCACGCATGACGTCCACGGGCGCTCCCCAGTAGACCCTGAGCAGAGCTGCGGCGTTGGTTGCCGATTTGTTCGCTTGCCATCGTTCATAGCGCGTGCGTTCGCGAGCGGCACTGTGATCGTCAAAATGCCGGGCCGTTACGGCGTCGTCGTTTCCTTTCTCGAGCCGCAAGGATGCGAGCACCCGGGATAAGCAGTCGGCAGTGGTTGAATTGCCCTGCGCACTTTGAGGCACAGTCTCAAGTGCTCCAGCGATCTTGTTCCGGAGGAGATGCCGGTCCCTGAGCGTCTTCTGGCCCCTGAAATAATCGGCGATGACGGGCGGACTTATAGCGGCGATCGGCCCATTGTGGTGATCGTCCATAACCGACAGGAATCCCCGCCGTTCAAGGCCTTCCAACACGTCGGGCTGCACCACCTTTTGCAGAACGTCTACGCGGGCTGTGCCAAGGATTGCCATGGTGTGCAGGGCAGTGATTTCTTCCGTGGCCAGGTCCGCAAGGAGTGCCTCCAGAGTTCCTCTCAGATGGTCGTTCCAGAGGGTGTCACCCGTCATCTGCCACTGCCGGCCACGCATGACCAGCAGCTCGCTTAAGGCAGCAGTCTCCGTGATCCGGACAATGAGTCGAGGGTTTCCGCCGGACTTTGTCAGGATTCGCGCGGTTGTGTCCGCGTCTGCAGGAGCCCCCAAGACCTGAGCCACCAAGGTGTGTACCTGCTCATAGTGGAGTGGGTCCAGTTGCATCAAGGCTTCACGGCCACTGTTCATGACGGCCAGTTGCCCCCGTGAGAACGAGCCGTTGTCCGGAGCCGTAACGATCAGCGGACAGTCGGACCTTCGCCGAACCGACTCCAGGACTGCCAGCGATTCGTTGTCCACCAGATGGATGTCGTCAACTACCAGCACGTGCTTTCCGGCCTTGGACAACTGGCTTGAGAGCGCATCCGCGATGTCCATGACTCCACTGCGGCCGGGCCGAAGCTCCAACCCCAGGCTCTTAATGGCGGAGTAAGGAATGGAGCGATGCGTGCGCAGGCCGCTGATGAAGTGGATAGCCATCCCGGTTTTTTCCAAGTTGGCCACCACGTTTTGCACCACCGTGGTCCTGCCGCTTCCGGGTGCCCCAATAATCCGCACGCCTATGCCGCGGCCAACGAAATCGAGGATGCGCTGAACCTCAGAATCGAACACTCGATCCAACCTTCTGTTTCTGTGGATGACCGACATGCGGCTCACTTCGCAGGTTAGATCTCGGAAACGGGACTAGGTGGCAAAACAGCCTTGCACAGGCCGTTTAACGCCCTTCTAGGTGGTGATTTGGGCAAAAATAGGTGCTCGCGGTGGTGGTCTAGGTGGTGCGCGTGCCGTGCCAGAGCGTGTGGAAAGGAGTCGTCTGCAGTCTGTTCGTCCATGAGAGGCCCTCGGTTTCGTAGTGGATTACCAACCACGCTACGGACGTTCGAAGGTGAGTTACAGGGGTGTAATTCGCTATGTGGATATGTGTTCTAAGGAACCAACAACAACTCGTATATATGTTCGACTACAACGACAAAGAAAAAACAGGGCCGGTCCATGACCGGCCCTGTTTTTCGTTTATCCGAAGACTAGATAGCCTGGATGTTTACTGCCTGGGGACCCTTGGGGCCCTGCTCGACGTCGAAGGAAACCTTCTGGTTCTCTTCGAGGGAGCGGTAGCCCGAGGAGTTGATCGCAGAGTAGTGAGCGAAAACGTCCTGGCTGCCATCCTCAGGAGAGATGAAGCCGAAGCCCTTTTCGGAGTTGAACCATTTCACGGTACCTGTAGCCATTTTTTTCAGTCCTTACTGAAGGTGGAGATTCTCCCGACTTTCGGGTCTCCGGTGTGGGGTGTTCTCCACCGTTACTTCAGAAGGTCGCGATCCAGATGGATCGCGGGGACTGCCTGAACTACCAAATGCCAAACACAACAACACCGTCAAGTTTACATAGATCTGAGCAGATAGCTAGTGCGACGTCAGATTAATCAATCCGATGGCGGGATTACCCCCTTTAAAGAGGGCCCTCGGTGGTCATGGCGAGACTGAAACTCCCGGTTTCCATGGCGTGTGCGCGTGCGCGAGCCAAACCATTGCAGGATTCAAAGAGCGAATGAGCTGCTGCCCCTCGGTGCGGGGGTTATCAAGTTCGTCGAAAAAAACCGCTGTGTCACCGGCGATGATGGTCGGCGGTCCGTCTCCGTCAATGACGACGACCTGTGAGCCCCGAGTGTGACCTGGTGTCCGAAGGAGCCGAATCCCGGGAAGAAGTTCCAGTTCGCTGTCGACGGTGACGTAGTGCATCCCTGGTGGGTCGACCCATTCCGGGATGGTGTAGTGGTCCTGGTTGCGGGCGTCGTCAAGTTCCTGACGTTGAACGTAGACGGGCTTGCCCGCGAAGAGGTGGTTACCTCCGCAATGGTCAAAATGCAGGTGGGTGTTGACGACGATGTCGACGCTGCCGATGTCGAAGTCCTGCTCGTTCAGTGGATAAATGCGTGGCTCCATGTCGGCGACCGCCGGATGAAGCTGAGTCATGCCGGTGTCGACCAGCACGCGCCCCTCGGGGTGGTCGATGACATGCACATACACCGGCATTGCCTCGCCTTCGGCAAGCAGCTCGGCGACACGAATGGCAGTAACACGGATTGCATCGGGAGAATTCAATTCTTCACCTCAGTCCCACATCAAGGCCGTGATGTGTCCCGGCAGCAACAGATCGTTCCGCCCAGCGCGCACGCTGGGATCTGTGGCCATGATCCACAATCCCATCGGTCCGCGCGTCCGTCGAGGAGGTAAGCCCCCTTGCTGGTTTCCGGGCTGCTTGTCATGCTCTGCGTACAGTTGCCATGGAGGTACAACCTAGGAGGAAAAGCAAATGCAGATGCCCAAGCCCTCGGACGCCGACAAGGAACGCTTCCGCTCTGTGCTGCCCGATCATCCGGACGTCATCGTCAAGCCGATGTTCGGCAATCTTGGCGCTTTCGTGAATGGCAACATGTTTGCGGGACTGTTCGGTCCCACCATCGGCGTCCGCCTTTCCGAGGCTGATAAGGCCGCGCTCGAGGCTGACCATAAAACTCAACCCTTCGGCCCTGAAGAGCGTCCTATGGGCGGATACACCGGTCTTCCGGAAGCCTGGAACGAGGACGCCGGGAAGGCCGAACCATGGGTGGCCAAGGCCTTTGACTTCGTGGCCGGGCTCCCAGCGAAGAAGCCCAAAGCACGGCCTTCCAAAAACTAGATACCTCACCGTCGTTGGACCCTCGCCAAACCTGCCGTTTCATGCTGAGATCAAGCCATGCCTTCGATGAATGGACGAACAGCGCTGGTAACCGGTGCCACGGGTGGCCTGGGTAAGGCCATCGCTACTGCGCTGGCACGCGAAGGTGCCACCGTCGTCGTGGCCGGACGGACAGAAGCTCGAGCAGAAGACGCTATGCGCGACATCCGGGCCACCGTGCCGGAGGCGACCCTGGAGCCGCTTGCCTGCGATCTCTCGAGCCAAGAGTCGATCCGCTCGGCCGCTGAGCAGTTCCTTTCCCGCCACGCCGAGCTACACGTGCTTGTCAACGCGGCCGGCGTTTTCCGCAAGGAACGCCACGTGACCACAGATGGACTTGAGGTCACGTTCGCTACTAACGTGATGGGCTACTTCCTTCTCACGAATCTGCTCCTTGAAGCGCTAAAGCGCGGCGCAAGCAAGGATGAGGGGCGGCCTTCGCGGGTGGTTAACATCGCGTCGAAGTATTCGGGAGGTCCGTCGGTCACCAAGATCGATTTCGACGACCTTCAAACGGCACAGGGCACGTACAGCTACCTGCGCTCCACCCCGCCGACAATGCTGGGCCGGGTTCTCTTGACGCAAGAGTTCGCGGAGCGCCTGCGCGGATCCAACGTGATGGTGAACGCAGTTCATCCGGGCCTCGTCAAGCACACCAGTCTTCTGCAGGACGTCGGCGGACCGTTCCGCTGGATGACAAACACCTTCGGCAAGCCGGCAGAGAAGGCAGCCGACACAGCCGTTTGGCTGGCCACCGCTCCAGAAACTGCGGCGGTGTCCGGCAAGCTTTGGGCCAAGCGCAAGGAGCTGCCAACACCGGGCATGGGCTCTGACCCCGCCGCGCGGAAGCGGCTATGGGAAGAATGCACGCGACTGTCGAAAATCCTGTGATCTGACAGCGAAACCTAGCGCCTACTGACCTCCCGCAGTCGAAGTCCAGCAGGATGAGATGAGACCGGAACGGGGTTCGTTTGTGAAACGAAGGTGGTCCCTAGGCCGGGAATAGAAGCCCCCAAACAATGTGTCGGGACCCAGGGAATAGTGATGCCAAATCTCGATATTTCTTCAACTGACGCATAAGGGCGGCATTTCGATACTCAATATCGGGTAAATGGTCGATTCATTGACAATAATCCAATTGTTGTAGTTTCCTGAATCTTGGGAGCGGATGGCCTCCAGGCCTACGAATGATTGGGGACTCCGTGTTAACTACGATTCTTCTATGTCGGCTTGCATTAAGTCAGAATGGCTTGGCTGGATGAGGAAAAGCACGCCGTTCTTCAGTTCCATGGTCAGCCATGATTGGCGGCAGCTTGGCTACCCCAGCTTCGAGACTGCGGCGTTCTGGGACACAAGATCTTGCGGGGTGGCTTGTCTGCGAATGGTGTATGCCCATCTCGTGCCAGGTCTTCAAATCTCTCCTGCTGTCATCACCGAAGAATTACTTCAAGACAGCTCGTACACCGAGCAATCCGGTTGGAACCACTCTGGGCTCGCCCGCCACGCCAAAAGGCATGGTCTGGAGGCCGACCTCGTTCAGCTATCCTCTCAAGAAGACTTCATCCAGGCCGTGATTGGGCCCGGGATGCTGGTTGTCTCTATCAGCCCATCCTTCGAATCTGGCGGTCAGTCAGGCCACCTCGCTGTAATCGCGGGGATAAGCAGTTCCGGCCGCATCCGAGTCCATCGACCATCCAGCCGGCACCCGACAGATGGTTGCGATTTGCGCGTGGACCTGCAGACTTTTTGGGCCCATTTCTCGGGACGCGCGATTCACATTCGAAGTGCCTAACTGCCATGGGCAAATAAGTACCAGAGAGGACCTGCCAAGCGTAAAATCCACCCCATGGGACGCACCCCGGAAGCGGTCATCATCGGCGGAGGCCAAGCGGGACTCGCCACGAGCTACTGGCTGACCCAGGCCGGCGTCGAGCATCAAATCCTGGAAAGGCGCGACTCGCTGGGAGGTGCGTTCCAGGACCGGTGGGACGGGTTCTACATGAACACGCCGAACCTCGCACTGGGCCTGCCTGGGATGCCTTATTCCGGTGACGAACCGGACGAGTTCATACCGCGGATCGCTGCCGTGAACCTCTTCAGACGGTACGCGGAAGTGATCAATGCTCCGGTCCGCACCGGCGTGGACGTGACTCGGCTGGCGGCGTCGGCGGATGGGTTCACCATCGAGTCGTCGCTCGGGCACATGCAGGCACGCAACGTCGTCCTGGCGACCGGCGCCTATCAAGTCCCCAAGGTTCCCGCCGTTGCGGGCAATCTCCCGGAGAACATTTTCCAGCTCCACACCCACGAGTACCGCAATCCCGAGCAGCTACCTGATGGCGCTGTGCTGATTGTCGGGACCGGGCAGTCGGGCGGGCAGATCGCCGAGGAACTGCACGCGGCGGGCCGCGAAGTGCACCTGGCTGTCTCCACGTGCCCCGAAGCGCCGCGCCGGTACCGGGGCCACGACCTCATCTACTGGCTGCTGGAAGTCGGCAAACATGGGCCGGACTACGGCATCAATGCCCTTACCCGTGAGGCGCTCCCCTCCCCCGCGGCCCGTTTCGCCTGCAACCCGCTGCTCTCCGGCACGGACGGCGGCCACAACATCCACCTCCGCGAGCTCGGACGCCGCGGCATGCATCTACATGGCCACCTGGAAAACATCGACGACGGCGTCATCACCTTCAGCGACGACCTCCCCGAACGCCTGGCAACAGTCGAGTCCACCTTCGCCCAGCGCTCCGGACGCGCGATCGAGGCGTACATCGCGGCCGCGGGCATCGACGCACCCGAGCAACCGCCGGAGCCCGAGGACGATTGGCTGCCAGCAGAACCTGCCAAACTGAACCTTGCCGACGAAAACATCACATCCATCCTGTGGGCAACGGGCTACAAGCTCGATCTGAGCTTCATCGACATGCCCGTGCTGGACGAATGGGGCTACCCGCGGCACTCGCGCGGAGTCATGGAACGCCCTGGCCTGTACACAGTGGGCCTGCCCTGGCTCACGCGGCACTACTCGTCGATCGTTGGAGGGGTGGGCCTGGATGCGGAGTATGTGGCCCATAAATTAGTCGACCAGCAATAACCGCCGCCTTCGTCAGCGCTTATCCGGCGTCCCCGTCAGCCGTACTATCGTCAAAGCTATTCTCGTCGGCCTCCGCATTGTCATCGATGAGAAGCTCGTTTGGGCCATTGAGCGGACTCAGCGACAGCTTAAGTGTCTGCGTGGCTGCGGACTCCCTGGAGGCTTCTCCTCCCGCCTCCACAAGCCACCACTTAATGCCGGCCTTGCCTCCGACCGTCTTTGTCACAGCTGTTTCTACTGTCAGCTCGATGCTGTCCACACGGAACCGCACGTCACTACCAGTGCCTGCAACCATCGCCTCCCAAAGTTCCAGTCGCAGCGACTGGATTGCCTCCGCCAAGCCGACCCCGGCTGGTGCACTTTCCGATTTATCCATGTCCGCCCCTCCAGAAAACACCCGGAAGCTCATAATCAATGGCGGAGGATTATCAGTCAAGAGCTGGACGGATCTTGACCTGGAGAATGATTCGTTGGAGAAACAAGGCCCTTATTGGGAGATACCAAACGTAGAGACCTTGGACTAGACTCACACCACCGCGGCTTGTCTCGGTGTTGGACTTTCCGGACTTGGATGACGAGGAGTGCAGTGGAGGATCAGACCGGATTCACATCCGCAACTAATGAAATCCCAGGAAAACTCGCAAACCATACGGATGTCATCATTTATCCCTCCGGCGCGTCATTTGCCACTGCCACTGAAGAAGAAGCAGGAATGACCTATGCCGACCCCGTGGACAATGCAAAGGTTCCGCTCATCAAGCTTGCGGACAAACTTCACGTCCGTCTGTCTCCAAACTTTACGGTCGGAAACTTTGTTGGAAAGGTGGGTCGCGACTATCAGTATGCCAGGATTTCCGTCGACCTCGTACGCAGGGTTCAGGCTATTCAAGAGCGCGCCCAAGCTCCATTGATTATCGTTTCGGGCTATCGGCCGCCGGCAGTTAACGAACTCATCAAAGGAGCCGACCAGAGCCCACATATCGCCGGGAGAGCCGCTGACTTCAAGATTAGCGGAATCGAACCCCTTGAAGTCGCTGCCTTGGCACTCGACGAGATGGGCCCGCACGTCGGCATCGGTCTCGGCGCGGGAACCATCCACATAGAACTGCGCGAGGACCTGAAATCGTGGGTTTACACAGGGGCGAGGCTCAGCGACTCCGAATTTGCCGCGTGGGTCCATGAGAGAACCCAAAGAGCTTCTATATAGGCCTGGATCGGGAAGCAAGATACGTCAATGGCACTTCTTGAAACCGGGCGCATAGTCAATATCGGGTACGTCTACCGCGGGCAACCACGTGTTGGCTCCGGCCTGCTTGTTGGAGGGCGAATCGTACTTACCGCTGATCATGTGGCAAAAGGTTCAGGGCACGAAGTTATGCAGGCGGACGGGTCGCTCCCCGCAGACGTCTTGGTACGTTCCGGGTCAGCCACCGTCGACATTGCGCTTCTGGCCTTGCGAGAGGATACAGATCTGCCCTTTCTGTCCTACGGCCGCCTCGACCGGGACCACCTCGATGTTCTCCGCGACTGCGTCGCCGTTGGGTTTCCACGCTTTAAAGCGGTTAGTGAAGGCCGAATTGCCGTCCACACTTACGGAAGCATCCCAACGGCAGAGGGACTCCGCGCAGTTCCCGGCAGGGGTCTGGTCCGAGGCTACCTTGCATTGAAGCTCGACCCTCCGCAGCCGAGGGACTGGCCGGCTGTCTCCCCGGCGATCTCGAAACTTCGCCCTGGGCCGGCATGTCTGGAGCGGCGGTGCTGTCCAGCACCAACGACGTCATAGGCGTGATCCGCCATCACAACCCCAGCGAAGGAGCAGGCGCTCTGGCATTGACCCCCATCGAGGCCATCGACTCATTGCCTAAAGAAAGAAAAGCAGTTTTCTGGAAACATCTGAACTTGGCAGGACCCGAGGACATCAATCTGCTGCCCCGCCAGGAGAACAAGGTCGATCTCAGCAAGGCCTTCACCCCGCTCTTCAGAAGCCGACAAAATGACGGATTCGTTGGGCGGCGGGACGAAATGGAGAAGTTGTCCGCATTCATCGATGGACCCGGCGGCTTGTTGGCCATTACAGGCAGACCAGGATTCGGAAAGACATCGCTACTGGTCGAATTTTCCCAACGGTTGGGTTCTCGCGCGGCCTTTCATTTCTTCACAAGCCGGTACGATCCATACTGGCTGGACGAAGTATTTTTTCTGAGGAATATCTTGCAGCAGCTCTCCCTGAGTTCCGCCTACGATGACTTCTCGCAGCTGGACCGACTGTCTCTGCAGGCCACCCTCCACCAGCGTCTGTACGAGGCAGCCGCATCAAGTAGAACGCCAAATGTACTCATCTTTGACGGTATTGATGAGATCCAAGGATGGTCAATTGCCAACTATATCGGTGGAGCCCTACCAAAGAATTTTCACATCATTGTTTCGATACGGGATACGGGACAGGACTGGCGGGGAACATATCGCTTGCATGGGCCCGACATCATTGAGTTAAGGCTCGGCGGCTTGGGTGCGAAGTCTGTTGTTGATCTGTTCTCTACCACGGGGCTTCACACCAAATTGCTTATACAGAAACCTGGGGCCCTTGATGCTGTGATGAGAGTAGCTGCCATCAGCAGCCTGGATTTTCCGAACATCACGAAGAATACGGATACCAGTGCCGATCCGTTGTACGTCGGCCTTCTTGCCAAGGAGGCGCTGGAAAAGGAGTTTGATGTGGCAGAGCTTGAGCAGCAGCCCGAGGGCCTGAGGGCGTACCTCGATGGCTGGTGGGAGGATCTCTTCAAAGTGGCTGGAGAGAGGCCAGCGCTACTGCTTTTCGCCACATTGGCCGCCGCCCACGGGCCCCTATCGCGGACGGATCTGGAATCATTGGTACCGGAGGCGTTTGCCGATCCCACAGGAATGTTGCGCGACCATTTTGACCGGAACGTCCTTCCAAAAATCCGTCGTGTCATCCTGGGAAACGATGCGGCGGGATACACGCTTGCCCATCCCAGATTCGGGCAGCACCTATCCACGAAGTTCACCGAAGACGTACTCCAATCCGTCCGGCAAAGGCTGTTGGAGTACTGCCAAAGCTGGACCGACAACGGAAGCGGCTATGCGCTGACCCATCTCCCCATCCACACGGCGGAAATCGAACCAAATAAGCTCGTGCACCTCTATCAGGATGCCAATTACTTAACCAAAGCCATTCATACCCTTGGGATCGACAGGGTCATAGGAACACTCCTCAGGGTGCAAACTGAAGCCCACCTGAACAAAGAGGGAGAGGACGGACTGCACCAATCTCAGACGATCCTTGAACACGAAGCCCACAACCTACGCACCCATGAGGGAGCCGTTGAAGCCTATACAGCCGGGCAATTAGCCCTACAAGCCATGGTGATGGATGGCAAGAAACTCTATGATTCCGCACGCGAATATCTTGCACTCAACGTCCCGCGAGGGATTTATCCATCGTGGACAACTAACACCAGCAGTGACGCTCTCTTGCGGACGTTATCCGGGCATACTTCAGTCGTGGAAAAAGCCTCGATAACTGGCGGCGGTTCACGTGTCTTCACGTTGAGCCTGGACGGCTCGGCCAACCTTTGGGACTTGCAGACTGGCGTGCTCATCCACACCCTCCGCGCCTCGGACAGCCCTATCTCTGCCGGTACTATCACCCCCGATGGCACCACTGCCATAACTGCCAACTCCCAGGAAGAGGTTGCAAGAGTATGGGACGCTCCAAGCGGCAGCCTCCTGCATGTCTTGGAAGGACACACCGAAGAAGTCACCGCCGTCGACATTGCACCAAACAATGCACGCGCCGTCACCACAAGCAGAGATGGAGCATACGTGTGGGACATTTCCACCGGGAAACCAGTCCATTTCCTGGAGGGTCATCAAAATTGGGTGACATCCGTGGCTATCAGTCCTGACGGACGAACTGTGCTTACCACGAGTTGGGATACGACGGCGTGCTTGTGGAATCTCGCTGAAGGAAATCTGTTGTTCCGACTGGAAGGTCACAATGCCGGCGTGTCCAAGGGCCTGTTCTCCGCTGACTCCAAAACGGCCCTCACCATAAGTAATGACTCGACCGCGAGATTATGGGATGTGGAGTCCGGGACCTCCGTTCATGTGCTGGTCGGCCACGAGTCAGCCCTCACTTCCGCAATCTTCAGCCCGGGCGGCGATCAAGCTATTACAACTGCCCAGGACGGAACCGCCCGCGTCTGGGACTTGTCTACAGGGCAAACCACAGTCGTATTTCACCATCATCGTGACTGGGTGACTGACGTCGCTCATCTGGGCACGGACAATACTGTCGCGACCACAAGCCGGGACGGAACAATTGCCGTCTGGGACGTTGCCAATGGTCAGACTATTAAGTCCTGGAAAGGGCATTCTGGGCCGGTAAAAAACGTCGTTATATCCGCGTCCGGTGACGTAGCTGTCACGGCAGGAGACGACGGTACTGCGCGCATCTGGGACTTGGATGTCACCTTGAAAGCACCCAACCCTGAAGGTCACAGCGAAGCGATTACATCCCTCGGCTATGACTCGCAAAGAGCCCTGTTGATATCTGCCAGCCGTGATTCCACAGCGCGGGTTTGGGACTCGGGCAATGGTAAGTGCCAACACACACTTAAAGACCATTCCGGCCCGGTAACGGCCTTGGCGTTGGCACCAGACACTGCGGTTCTCGTTACCGGGAGCAGCGACCACATCGTACGTATTTGGGATGTGTCTACGGGCGATTTGCTGCGACAGCTAGCGGGACACGAATCCGGCGTCACTGCCGTAGCCGTCAGCGAGGCGGTCGCACGGGTCATCACGGGCGATCAGGACGGAACAATATGTCTGTGGGACCTCACAGGGGGCGGACGGGTCATGGAGCTTCCCGGCCATACAAGCCGGATAGCGAGTATTCGAGTCACCGACGATGGTCTTCGAGCGATCTCAACCAGTTGGGATGACACTGCCCGGATCTGGGATATCAAGTCAGGAAACTGTGTTCACGTCCTTAGGGCGCACTCCGGCCCTGTCACCGATGCCGCCCTCGCCCTGAACAACGAGTTGCTCATGACCATCGGCCACGATGACAAACCCCGGTTGTGGAACGTGTCGACCGGTGCCGTTGAGGCTAGCCTGGAAAGTCACTCCGGCCCGCTATCCGCACTTGCAGTTTCCACGGACGGTGCCTCGGCCCTGACGGGAGGTTGGGATGGCACCATCCGCCTTTGGGACATGAACACGAAGACCAGCAAACTCGTCATACCCCCGCTGGACGCTGGACGGGTTCTCGCGCTTGCCTTTCTGACAGATGGCACGCACTGCGCCTCGGTCCATGCAAGTGGCTCCGTAGCTTTGTGGAATCTCCCAACTGGGCATCTGGTTCAGCAGATCCGTTTGCCCTCTCAACCCACATCCGCGATAGTCTGCGGCCAGGATGGCAGCCTTATGGCTGTGGGTGAAAGTTCAGGGGCCCTGACGGTATTCAGGTCATTCAACGGATGAGACTTGACGCCGGCCGGGCAGTGGGAATCTCGATGTAGATCCACCTGTGAGTCTGGTCGCCAACGGTTCCGATCCACCCATGCATAAAGCTGCGGCTCGACATATTCGCGGAACCATAGTTTCTTCTCAGCCGCATAATTCAATGCATTCATGTCGCTTGAGTACTTCGCAGCGATACGAAGTTTTTCGGCAGCGTAGCGGCGCATGTGTTCCTTGTCAGCCCGCAACCAGTCGCGGAAACTCAATGTGAATAACCAACCCGCCGTCTCCATGACTCGCACATGGATGTTGACGTGCTGCCCAGGGTCGGAATGCGTGTGGAGGAGTTTCAACCACTGCATGGGATCTGGTTGGTAGCTCGTAGGAGTGTCCCACCATTTCCCCGGCACTGCCGGGTAGCCGGCCTCGGACAGTGTTTGCGATACGTGGTCCAGGTCGTGGAAATCAGACACGCCAACCTGGAGATCGATAACATTCTTGGCATGCAGCCCGGGGATTGCGGTAGAGCCTATGTGGTCCACTCGAACGATACTTGAAGTCGTCCCCATGACTCGTTCGGCTATCCTCGCGGCGCTTGTCCGCCACGATGGATCGGGACTAACGAGCACCGCTGGACCCTTGCGGTGTATTGGCCTTAGCGCAACGAGATTGCGGTTGAACGGAACAATGCGGTTCTCCCACAAATCATCGACCTTACTGAGGAGTATCTTAGGGTCTTTGTCCGTAAGCAAAAGATCAGGGCTATGACGCACACAGCAATGCTGCATTTCGTCGCTGACGGCAAGAACGAGATCAAACTCGGTTGTTGGACGCGTTCTCGCGACCCTGTGCAAAAGAATCCGGTCACCTTTTGGTTCAACCACGACGGGGTCGAACGAAGACGAACGTGCCACATCGACTGCGCCGCGCTCTACGAGCCTCTCAAGGACCAACGACGCATTCTCGGTCCCTGACACTATTGCTACGTTCAGCACGACTAAAGCATACGTCCCGCTTTGCTTTGCCCGCTGACCAAATGCGGCGTGTACTGAGCCAGTTGCCCTCCCCCTCACCCCTCCCCAAGCGTATGGTTCACCCATGGGAGCAATCCGCGCGTTCTTTCTTCCAGGAAGCGTCCTTCCTGCTGCGCCCGCCTACACCGACCTCATCAAAGCGCTGGGCCCCGACGTAGATGCGTTTGCGAAGGACCTGGACCTCTACGAGGCAGACGAGCCGTCACCCAATTGGTCCCTTGATACCGAGGTCGATGGAGTCCTACGCGAAGCAGACGCCAAGCAGTGGGACACGTTCCACCTTGTCGGCTACTCCGGTGGAGGAGCTGCTGCCCTCGCCTTCGCTGCCAAGCACCCTGATCGCCTGCTCAGCTTGACCCTCTTGGAGCCTGCCTGGGCCGGAGATTGGGACTGGAGCAAGGCACACTCCCGGTTGTGGAAGCGTTTTGAGGACCTCGAGTCGCTTCCGCCTGAGCAGTACATGGAGGCGTTCGCGAGGCTGGGAGTAAGGCCCGACGTCGTCCTTCCGCCTCCGCCGGCGGGTGACCCGCCGCCGTGGATGGCCAAGCGACCGGCAGGAATCAAAGCGTTCCTGCGCGATTTTGAGAAATACCATCTGGACCGCGAGCAACTCAGCGCGTTCGCAAAACCAGTCCTGTTCGTGCTCGGAGGGCTAAGCAACCCGGACCAGTACGGGGATATCGCGGACCGGCTGTCCACGGTATTCAGGGATTATCGGGTGGAAGTGTTTGAGGACCGTCACCACTTCGATCCTCCACACCGGATCGAACCCGAGCGGCTTGCTGCCGTGTTGAGGGAACACTGGAGCAGGGCTTAACACATTTACTTAGCAGCGGACATGTCATATGGGCCAAGGTCATGCTCAAGTCGTTCCCGAATCAGTCTTGACTGAAAATTCAGTCAGGATTATGGTTGAGGCACTGCATCACCGTGATGCAGCTCACGAAAGGCTTGCCATGATCAGCACGCGCTTCCGCAAAGACGCGGATTCCGCCGGTGCCGCGTCAGCGCACAAGGACCGCTTTGGCCGCATTGAGTCGGCCGGCATTGAATTCATTCCCGACGAACAACGCACCTCCCGCCCCCGGAATCTGTTCACCGTGTTCTTCGGCGGTAACTTCGCCTTCTCGGTCATCGTTTTTGGCTGGCTTCCCATCACCTTCGGCTTGGACTTCGTCGGCGCCGCCACGGCCAGCCTCACCGGACTCCTCCTTGGGACGGCCATGATCGCCCCGATGGCTCTCCTGGGGCCACGAACCGGCACCAACAACACCGTTTCCAGCGCAGCACACTTCGGCATCCGCGGGCGGTTGATCGGTTCCGCCCTGACTCTGTTGTTCGCCCTTGCGTACGCGGCCATCGCGGTCTGGACTTCGGGCGACGCACTGGTTGCAGCTGCCGAGCGGCTGCTGGGCGTGCCCGTTGACGGCACCACGCTGGCAATCGGCTACGCCGTGATCTCCGTGGAAATCGTATTGGTCGCTCTTTTTGGCCACGGCACGGTGGTGGCAATGCAGAAATTTGTCGCCCCGGTGGTCGGCATTCTGCTGCTCATGGGCGTCATTGCTTTCGCTCCCACGTTCAGCCCCTCCTCCGTGCACGCCGACTACCTTCTGGGCGATTTCTGGCCCACCTGGATTTTGTCCGCTGTCATTTCCGTCGGAGGTCCGCTTTCCTACGCACCCACGCTGGGCGACTACAGCCGGCGCGTCTCCCGAAAGCACCACTCGGATCGTTCCGTGATCGGCGCCACCTGCCTCGGCGTGTTTCTGGGCCTGTTTGTCACGGCCCTCTTCGGCGCCTTCACAGCCTCTGCCATACCGGAACTCGGCGGCTCCTACGTCGCAGATCTGGTACGTTCCGCACCAGCCTGGTATCTGCTGCCGATCCTCATCATCGCGCTGGCGGGCGGGCTGGGCCAGGGCGTGCTCAACCTCTACGCCAGCGGGCTGGACCTCGAAGCCCTCTTCCCGCGTCTGCGTCGCATCCACACCACTCTCATTACGTCGGTGATCGCCGTCGGACTCCTCTACCTCGGCGTCTTCGTGTTCAACGCGGTGGACTCCATTACCGCTATGACGCTGGTGCTCAACGGATTCGCCGGCCCTTGGGTGGCCATCAACGTCCTGGGCTTCCTGGTTGCCCGCCGCGGCGAATACCACGCCGCAGACCTCCAACTGTTTCGCGCCAACGGACCGCGCGGACGGTACTGGTTCAGCAACGGCTGGAACCTCAGGGCGGTGATCCCCTGGGCCATCGGATCAGTCTTCGGCCTGCTGGCCACGGACACATCCCTCTACACCGGCCCGCTCTCGCAGCTCGCGGGGGGAATTGACCTTAGCTTCATTGGCGCCACAGTCATCGGAGCCGTCGGCTACCTGGCGGCGCTCCGGCTTTGGCCCGAACCGCACGCCTCCCTGGCCGAGGACGCACCGGAGCGGGGTGAGCACATATTACTGTCGAACCATGACTGACAAACTATCCAGGATCCTGACCGCCGCCACCACCTGCATCGCCAGGAACGGCGTCCGGGGAATGCGGGTCAACGATGTGGCAGCAGAAGCCGGAGTTTCCCCGGGCCTCCTGTATTACCACTTCACCGACCGGGCCGGCTTGCTTGCCGCAACGCTCGAACACATCAACAAGCAGGTCAGCAAGGACGACGCCGTTCCCTCCTCCCTTGACGCCGAGGACCGCGCCCGATACTTCAGGCACCTGCTCCTTGACGAAATCAAGGACGATGCCGATGTCCGCCGGAATTCGGTGGCCTGGAACGAGCTCCGGGCCTGCTCCATCTTCGAACAGGAGCTGGCGGAACCGCTGTCCCGGACCACGGCGGAATGGAACCGTGAGATTGCCCAGGCCATCGAGGCAGCCAGCGAAGGCACCACCGAGGACGAGGCCGCAGTCACGGCCGAGATCCTCACCAGTTTGGTGGAAGGGATCTCCGGCCGCTGGCTGAACGGCTTCATCACCACAGACCACGCGCGATCCCTGCTGACGACGGCCATCAACTCACTCACTGCAGCACGTCCGACCGCACCGGAGGAACCTTCCGGACAGGGTCTGAGCAAATGAACCACCGACCCAACTCTCAAGCACTTATCAAACGAAGCGGTTCCAACCGAATCCCGCGATCATGCAAGGACCCCTAGGGTCCCGTTAGGAAGCACCACCATGGACATCATCGTCAACACCGAACCGCCCGCCTCCTTCGCCCGGAGCCAGGACAGCCCCCGCCGGCCCCTCCGCGTGGCTCTGGTCCAGCACCGCTGGCGGGAAAACGCCGCAGAGCTGACGTCGGTACTGACCGGGGCCATCGGCCAGGGCGCCGACGCCGGAGCCAAGGCTGTGTTCCTGCCGGAACTTACGCTGTCTAAGTACCCAGCCAACGTCCGGGCCGACAACGACCCCGCACGGAATGCCGAGGACCTGCACAACGGCCCCACCTTCGAGTTCGCAGCCAACGCTGCCAGGAAACATGGCGTCACCGTGCACGCCTCGCTCTACGAGCGCTCAGACGGAAACGACGGACTCGGCTTCAACACCGCCATCCTCGTCTCGCCCCAGGGCGAGCTGTTGGCACGCACCCGCAAGACCCACATTCCGGTCAGCGCCGGCTACTACGAAGACACGTACTTCCGCGCCGGACCGGCCGTCGACGCCTACCCGGTGTACCGCCCTGCGGAACTGGACGGGGCCGCCGTCGGACTCCCCACCTGCTGGGACGAATGGTTCCCGGAGGTCGCCCGGCTGTATTCGCTGGCCGGCGCGGAAATCCTGGTCTACCCCACGGCCATCGGCTCGGAGCCGACCTTCCCGGAGTTCGACCACCAGCCGCTGTGGCAGCACGTGATCACAAGCCACGGCATCACGAACGGCACGTTCATGGTGGTCCCCAACCGGACGGGCGACGAAGGCGATATCAACTTCTACGGTTCCTCGTTCATTTCCGATCCCTACGGCCGAGTCCTGGTCCAGGCGTCGCGGGACCGGGAAGCCGTCTTGGTGGCCGACCTCGATCTGGACCAGCGCAAGGACTGGCTGGATCTGTTTCCGTTCCTGACCACGCGCCGCCCCGACACCTACGCCGAGCTCACCCGGGACGTCGATATCGACCGCCCCTATGGCGCTGTATCCGCCAAGCAGACCGCGGGCCAGCCATGAGCTGGATAATGCCCAGCGAAACGGCCCCCCAGGAAAGGATCTGGATGGCATTTCCGCCAGAGCGATCCTCAATAGGCCACACCACGGAGGAAACCCATGAGGCCCGCACTGCGTGGGCAGCCGTGGCGCACGCAGTGGCGGAATTCGAGCCGGTCACAATGGTCGTGGACCCGCCGGACCTTGCTGCCGCCCGGACCTATCTTTCGGCTGCCATCGATTTGGTGGAGGTGCCCCTCGATGATGCCTGGATGCGGGACATCGGGCCCACATTCGTCACCGACGACGGCGGCCGGTTGGGTGGGGTGGACTGGGTCTTCAACGGCTGGGGGCAGCAGGACTGGGCCACTTGGGACAAAGACTCCGGGGTCGGTGCGGAAGTAGTGAGGCTGGCAGGGGCCGAACTGCTGGACAGTCCTCTGGTCAATGAAGGCGGCGGGATCCAGGTGGACGGTCTGGGCACCGTGCTGGTCACCGAGACGGTGCAGCTGGATAAGTTCCGGAATCCGCACCTGACCAAGGCGGACGTCGAAGCCGAGCTGGCCCGCACCATCGGAGCGACGCATGTCATCTGGCTGCCGCGCGGGCTGACCCGTGATTCGCAGGAACTCGGAACCCGCGGACATGTGGACATCGTGGCCGCTATCCCCTCGCCCGGTGTGCTGCTGGTCCACTCCCAACGCAACCCATCGCACCCGGACTTCCCTATCACCGCCGACATCATTACGATGCTCGCCGGGACCCGGGACGCCCAGGGCCGCGCCTGGGACATCGTCGAGGTACCGGCCCCGGACACACTGCGCGACGAGCTCGACTGGGTCGACTACAGCTACATCAACCACTTGGTGGTGAACGGTGGCGTCATCGCCTGCAGTTTCGATGACCCCGCGGACGCTGGGGCCCGCCGGATCCTGGAGCAGGCGTACCCGGGCCGCAAAGTAGTGATGGTAGATGCCCGTCCCATCTTCGCCCGGGGCGGCGGCATCCACTGCATCACCCAGCATCAGCCGGCCGTCTGACCTCAGCAGTCCTTAGCCCCCGCAGTGGGGGGCGTCATCCGCCGCCCACTTCGATGGTCCAGTCGATGACTAAACCCTTGGTGGGTAGCCTCAGTTACGGAAAGCCCATCGGTCCCCCACCGGTGGGCTTTCTTCGTCTCACGGTTCAGATCTGACGCGGCAGGCGGCGACCTGATTACCAGCGAGCCCGACCTGCTCTGATCCTCACTCCCTACAGGCATCCCGGTGCGCCGTCTCAGTTCCTCACAACCGGGACACATCGGGGCGGGACACTCCCCCAGAGACGCTGTCATTGTTCGCAGTCGCTTGCACTGATGTCCTCTCTATTCCGCGGTGTGCGCAACCGCCTATGACCACGTATTGATCGAAGTCGGCTGCACAAACGAGTCATTTCGCGTCCCACGGCTCTGGACTAGGTTTTTCGCATGGGTGTTCTGTTCTCGGCCCTGTTCCCGCGGTGACGAAATGACGGACAACGATGTTCCGCTCTTCAGTCATGGCCTATTGGCCATGACCGAAGAGGACTGGGATACCGCGGTCCGAACCGCCGCCGTGATCACTCCCCTGTCGCAGCGGGACGTAATAGGGCTCAGCGCTGCGGCCGAAGCTGCAGCGCAGCTGGGTGTGTCCCTGCGGCAGGTCTATGTTCTGGTTGATCGGTGCAGGCGCGGTTCCGGCAACGCAACCGACCTGTTGCCAGGGCAGTCAGATGGCGGACGCGGGACCTGGCGGTTGGCCGGGCCCGTCGAAGACGTACTGCAGGACTTGATTCGGGCCCGTTATCTGAAGCGGCAAAAGCTATCCTTGGCGGCCCTTCACCGCGATGTCGTCCAAGCTTGTTCCGTCAAAGGTCTGGCCGCACCCTCCCGGAGCACAGTTGCCCGCCGGATAGCAGCCCTGCATCCTGTCGACGTCACCCGTCGGAGGGAAGGCGCAGACGCAGCGCGTCCTTTGCAGGCAGCCGGCGGCTCGCCTCCAACCGTTAATCGCCCGCTGGACCAAGTGCAGATCGACCACACCGTGATTGACCTGATCGTGGTGGACGAGCACGACCGGCAACCCGTGGGACGGCCATACCTGACAGTGGCCATAGATGCGTTCAGTCGATGCGTGGTCGGGATGGTCCTCACATTGGAGCTACCTTCAGCGGTTTCGGTAGGACTTTGCCTGGCGCACGCCTGCTGCGACAAGCGACCCTGGCTGGAGCGTCTTGGGATCGAGGCGAACTGGCCGATGAGCGGCAAGCCCGAACAGCTATACGTCGACAACGCGGCGGAGTTCAAGAGCGAGGCTCTAAAGCGAGGCTGTGAGCAGCATGCCATCAGACTCGCATACCGCCCGCCGGGAAGGCCGCACTACGGCGGAATTGTGGAACGAGTCATCGGCACGGCCATGACCATGGTCCATGAACTACCTGGAACGACCTTTTCCAACACAGCTCAGCGCGGTACCTACAACGCCGAGAAGATGGCGTCATTGACGCTGCGGGAAGTGGAACGCTGGCTGATCCTTGCAGTAGCCGGCTATCACGGCAGCGTCCACAGCAGTCTGCACCAAACACCCGCGGCCCGATGGGCCGAAGGGATCGCTGCATCTCCTACCAGCCCATCGGTGGCAGCGAACCCCACCGCGTTCCTCGTGGACTTTCTTCCCGTCATCCGAAGGACGCTGAGTCGGACAGGATTCGTCATCGACCACGTCCACTACTTCGCCAACGCACTCAAGCCATGGATCGCCCGGCGCAAAAAGCTGGGAAAGTTCGTCATCCGCCGAGACCCACGCGATATCAGTCGAGTCTGGGTTCTCGACCCGGAAGGACATCACTACATCGAAGTGCCTTACCGCATTTTGTCCCACCCTGCGGTCACGCTCTGGGAACATCGTCAGGCCCTGGAGCGGCTCCGACGTGACGGAAGGGCCGGCGTCGACGAGCTGGACCTTTTCCGCATGATTTCCCTGAGGCGCGAGATCGCCCAATCCGCGCGGAAGACTACCAGGAAGACGCGCAGAGAGAACGAACATCGCGGACACCTAGCTGCGGCAGAGACTCTCCCGACAGTACCTGAGCCGCCAGAATCGCCCGGGGCCAACACTGACGCGAGCAGACCGGACGTTGTGCCGTTTGAAGAAATCGAGGAATGGTAGGCGTGGACGAAGAACTTACGGCGCAGGATCTTGACCATCTTGGGGCCACTGCGCAGGCAGCAGCCCGATTGCCGGATGCTGAGCGGATCAAAAGGATCCGCTCTGACCGGTGGATTGGCTATCCTCGAGCCCAGACCACCTTGGCCAGGCTGGAGACTTTCTACGATTGGCCGACGAAGCAGCGGATGCCGAATCTGCTGCTGGTCGGGCCGACCAACAACGGCAAATCCATGATCATCGAGAAGTTCCGACGCCGGCACCCGTCTATCTCCGAACCTGATCGCGAGCACATTCCAGTTCTAAGCATCCAGATGCCCTCGGACCCATCAGTCAGCCGCTTCTACGCTGCCCTCCTGGACGCGACAGGAGCCCCACCACGGCCCAGGCAGCGGCTGGCCGACCAGGAACGGCTCGCTCTATCCGTCCTGCGGAGCGTGGGGGTTCGGATGCTTGTCATTGACGAGCTTCATAACGTGCTCTCAGGAAGGGACAGCAGCAGGCGAGAATTTCTTAACCTCTTGCGCTTCCTCGGCAACGAACTCCGGATCCCCCTTGTCGGCGTCGGAACCCGCGACGCGTACTTGGCGATCCGTTCCGATGACCAGCTGGAGAACCGCTTCGAGCCCATCACACTCCCGCGCTGGAAGGAAGACGCCGACACCCTGTCGCTGCTCGCCAGCTTTGCTTCCTCGTTCCCGCTCCGCAAACGTTCAACGATCGCCACCACCGAGATGGCAAACTACCTGCTGGCACGCAGCGAAGCAACCATCGGGGAACTGACGCTGCTGCTGACAGAAGCAGCAGTCGCCGCCGTGGACAGCGGCAACGAAGCAATCAACCACAGCAGCCTGAGCCTGGCTGCCTACGCTGGCCCGAGCGAACGTCGCCGCCTTCTTGAACGCGAGCTGGCATGACGGTGCCGACGCGGTGGCCACAACACCCCCGGCCGCGAGAGGGTGAGGCTTTGTCGTCCTGGCTGGCGCGCCTCTCGGGTTGCTACTCCATGAGCCTCCGGCGTCTTCTCGATTCGGTAATGGAGGGCGTCGAAGTCCCTGAAGATGATCTTGACCTCTCCCCTTCGCCAGCATTGCTGCGGACACTAACTCAGCGAACGGGAGTCTCTCCGGAAACGCTCAACCGCATGAGCCTGATCGGCTGGACCCCTTGGCTAACAGACTCCCTCGAAGCCGAGCCTGCCGCGTTCAATACTTACGTCGGCCAATTCTCCGTCCTGCTTGCCCGGGGAGGACGGCCCCCTCGGACCGTGGCGGACTGGCGGGCCTGGATCCCTAGCAATCCGTTGAGCAGGGCATGTCCACAGTGCCTCGACGACCCTTCCCTGCAAGGACTGCTCCTCGCTTGGAAGCTGCCGTTGATGCTCAGCTGCCCTGAACACGGGTGCTTTCTGGAACCGTGTATCGGCGTCCGCGGTAACTTCGTCATTCTGGCTCCCACGGATTCGCGACATGGAAACTCCGGCGCGCTTGTCCGCGCCATGGACAGACTCACCTGGCAGGCTCTCACCACCGGTTATGTGGAGCTGCCCCGCCGGGCTGTACATGCGGGAGTCTGGTTCCGGTTGCTGCGGACCATCATTGATGAGCTGAGTGGACCGTTGTCCGAGTGGGGTGTCCAGGCTGCTGGCCTTGAGCGACTGTGGGGCGAGTGCGATCTGCCCTTGCGTGGAGGGCTCACCCGGTGGCAACCCTTCGAAGACGCGCCTTGGGAGCAACAGGCAAACCTGCTCATGGGGGTAGCCCAAGCAGTCGACGCCCTGATGTCAGGCCACATGGCCGGCCGGGGCACATCTGCGCACCTCTTCCTTCCAGAACCGGAACACCCTATCGGTGACGGCACCCCGCCCAGGCCAACGGTCCTGCGGGACGCCGTGGCGAAACTGGACAGGATCACCGCGGCTGCGCTCGGCAACCCCAAAACCGCACAGGCACTCTTCGATCTCGCCGCCAGCGCCGTGCTCCGGAACAGATCCTTATAGACCTTCGGCTGTCAGGCTTTCCGGTGGTCGGGGTGGGAGGTGATGTATTTATCCGGAATGCCTTCGGACCTCAGCGCCTCGATCTGACGATCAAGATCCTGCTTCGCGGTGGAGACCCTGGCGTACCCAATATCCATGCCTCAAATGTACCGAAAATTGCTTTGTACGGATCCGATGGGACATTCCGGTGAGCATAGTTCTGGGACGAAATCCCAAGGCGTGTTGCATCCTTTGAGAATGCCCGGCCAAGCCGTCCCACTCCCAAGGGAGTGGGACACTTAAGCGTGTAGCGTTTAGGGCACCCCGGATTCTGTCGGTCGAAGCAACGCCTGTATTAGGGGCTTGCGGCTATGTATCGACGTTTGGATTCGCCTGAGGGCGCGCGGTTTCTTGCTCTGATTCGTGAAGGAAAGGGTCTCAAACCGTCATCCCGCGCAGCGGGTGTCGGAAAGGAAACAGGATACCGATGGCTGTGCGAAGCGTTCCTGGAATTGCGTGGCTCGGGTCTTGGCGCCGAAGCCGCGGAGACGAGGCTTGGATTCTCCTCTTCTCGAGTGAACGAGTGGGAGCGCAAATTCCAGCAGGACGACGGACGCCATCATTTCCAGGTCGACCCGGACGTGGAAGTCACGTTCTGGGCCTCATACCAGGAAGGCGCCAGCCTCGCGAAAGCAACGCAGGATGCGGGAGTCAGCAGGGCCAGCGGATACCGCTGGCTCTACAATCGCTTCGCCCTGTTGCGGGCATCGAACGGACCGGCGAGGGTCCGGAACGAGCTGCGGCTGCTGCCGGGCACGGCCGCAACATGGGACAAGAGATGGAAGACGGAACTTGCCGCTGCAAAGGAGCGCCTCGACCGGGCTCATCAGGCCGGAATCCGGGACGCCCGGATGTTCGCCGGACGGGCGGCCCAGAAGGCCTCCCCGGCGAAGGCTCGACGTGATCTGACACGGACACGCTACTGGGACCTGGTGAGTGCCGGATCCAGCAACGCGGAGGCCTGCAGGATGTTGGGTATGAGCAGACGCGCCGGCACAAAACTTAGGAACCAACGAGCTGAGCAGAGCCATATGCGGGTTCCCGTCCAAGGCTCCGGACGCTACCTGTCCCTACTGGAGCGCATTCAGATCGCTGACCTGCTCCGGCTGGGCTGCTCACTGCGGCGCATCGGGCATGAACTCGGACGCTGCCCCTCAACAATCAAAAGGGAACTGGACCGTCACCGCGACGGCCACGGCCGGTATTCTCCGCACGCTGCCGATCACAAGGCCAGCCAGCAGCGGCGCCGGCCACGGCGTCGGAAGCTTAGACGGAACCGGCGACTTCGCGCGATCGTGCAGCGCAAGCTCAATCGCCACTGGTCCCCCGAGCAGATCTGCGGCTGGCTTGCACTGCAATTCCCCTTCGAACCGCGCCTTCAACTGAGTCCCGAGACCATCTACCGGGCATTGCTCTTCAACGATGACGGCGGTCTGGATAAGAAATACTGCCCCCGACTGCGCACCGGACGGAAAATCCGCAAACACCGCTGGCGGACCGGTTCGGGTCACGGCGCCGTGGTCCGGAACATGACCATGATCAGCCAGCGACCGCCCGTCGTTGAGACCAGGACCGAAGCTGGCCATTGGGAAGGCGACCTCATCGTCGGGCCCGGCTCGACCTCAGCCATGGTGACGCTGCGGGAACGCAAGACCCAATACGGCATCATCATCAACCTGCCAATCGACCACACCGCGGCCCGGACCAACGCTGCCATCACCGCCGCGTTCGCTTCACTCCCACCGCACCTGAAGCAGACTCTCACCTGGGACCAGGGCGTAGAGATGGCCCGCCACCAAGAGCTCGCCGCAGCGACAGGCATCCAAATCTACTTCGCAGAACGCTCCAGCCCCTGGCAACGGGGAGCCAATGAGAACTTCAACGGGCTGGCACGCCAGTATTTCCGCAAGGGCACCGACCTCTCCAAGCACACCCATGAATACGTCAAGAGCGTCTGCAACGAGCTGAACACCAGGCCCCGTAAGACCCTCGGTTACCTCACGCCCAAGGCACTGTTCCAAACCGAAAAACGCACCCCGCCTGCCACCTCCGGATACACTCGAAAGCAGCCGGCTGAACTGCCGGACTCACTCGAACGTTGCGTCGATCACTAGAATCCGCCGCACCTTCACCGGGCATTTTTGCGGGCGGGTCTTACGGGAATCTACTAGCCCTAACGGCACGGACGCCGATGCGCGGTAGATCCGACCGCGAAGGGACCGGCTTACGGGCCACTGGTGCGTTGTCTTTCCGGGGCATCGTTGGTCATGCTCCACGGCGATGTGGCTAAGGGATGAGGTGATTGCCCGAGCGCCCGGAACAGGCTGAGGCTTGGAGCCATAAAGTCGGCTTCCGGCCAGCTCACCTCAGACGTGCCCTCCCTAACGGGGTCTTTCGTTTTCGGCGTCGTTGCGTTCGCTTACACGGTTCGAGCGAAGGAAGTACACCCCCAAGGCTGCAGCAAAGATCGCAAACGCGATCTTTAAACCGCCCAGGACGAAATTGGATTGTGAGATGTCAAAAATTCCATATATGAGACTTGCCAAGGCCATGATTAGACTTGCGACTGCAAAAAACCTGTTCGTGGGTAGCATCTAAGACTCCTTGCAGCCGCGCAGCCGATCGCTATTTGAACTTAACCGCTGCTTCCTATTGAAAGCACCAGTCGTCGTTGGCCCGAGCATACGTTGGAGAGGGCCCAACCGTCGACGGTCAAATAGGGACGAATGTAATCGAGCAGGCGCGCCCATTAAATAGTGGCGCACCCGTCCTTCACGGCGTCGGGACTGCCCCCCGGTTTTGTTGACTCCATCACCTAACGCGCTGGGTGACCGCAGCGTCCGTTGAGGGATCCTTCACCGGACGCTTCAGACTGGACTTAGACGTGCGGCGGGGCGCCGCCGGTCCCCTCGGGCTGGAGCAACCATCAACGCTGGAAAAGCCGCGAGAATCCTGCGCGTCGTCATCCCGGAGACGCTGGCGGCCAGATTCGGGTGTCAAAGCGGGCCGGGTAGCCGAGCTCTTTCGCGGCTCCAAGGACGCCCTCAGGCCATTCGGCCAGGAACATCCACGGCATGTTGTCGTCAGCGAGGAAGTTGATCCGGGTCCAGGAATATAAGACGTGAGGTCGGCCTGGATAAATGTCGCGGACGGCGGAACGCTGTAGCCGCCAGGGGCCGAAGTAGCGTGCGAGCCACCGGGACCTCAACCGGAACTCAAGCTGCGAGGGGCTCATGCTGAGTATGACCCAGGGTCCGATGATCCTGAATCTTCCGGGGATTGCGAGCCCGCCTCTAAAAACATATTCCATCGGTGCCTCTTCGGATTGCGGTCGGTATGTCCCAGAGGTAGCAGAGACCGCCAGTTGGAAACCAGATCGAGGTCGGACCATCAATTGGCTGATGTAGTCGCAGACGGGCACGGCTTCACGATGTGCGCGCTAATTCAAGGAGCACGGAAACGGCGACAAAAACAATTCCGCCTATCACAGAGACCACGCCGTACACCCGAATATAAGCACGCAGCCAACGTCTGGCCTCATCTACCGACCATAGCTCCGCATATGCAGCAGCGTAACCACGATAGTTTGTCGCCAGGACCATGCCCCCAACGAGCCCATCAAGCCCAAGTATTCCTATTGAAAATGCGACGACAGGCCTTTGGCCGTGGGATGTGGCCAGGGTTGCGAATGCGATCAGGAACACTGCAAGGGATGCCAGCGCTCCTAAGCGGAGCGGCATCGGAAGCTTCCGGAGACGCTCGATGTATCTTGTCACCGCTCGTTCCTCCAAGAGATGGACCCGCGCACCGAGACCGGCGAGCCAGCCTGCTCCGCTACCTCGGGCGTTTCACGCCCACTTTGATCCATGAAACAAATCTCCCACATCGTTGTCTGGAATTTGAAGGGAGCGGAACAAGAGACCAGGGAGATTTCTGTTTGTAGATTCTGTCGCTTAGCGGATGTCCTTTCGGGGATCCTCAAACGGTCGTACTCGCTCGGGCGACAAACAGGCCAAGCTTGCGGGTGACTCTGGGTGGAGTTTCGTGCACTCTTGCTAGCCTGACCCCAGCGGGAAGAACAGCCGCACCAACAGGGGAGTCCATCGATGGCGGTTAGACCAGTACGAATTCGGGGCCTCCGAGCAGCAGCAATACGTGCTTCAGTGCTACTCCCCTCAGGCTGCAGTCAGCGGCCTGAAGTGGGCCGGGAGGAATTGATCGGGACTTTTCTTCTTCTTCACAAAGGTTCGGGACAATCGTGATGATTATCGTGGTGCTGCGGCAAGCACCTCCGGCACCACCCTGTTTCAAAAGGCGTAGGTGTCGGGGTGAAGGTTCACTGGTCTTCGGTGTTCAGGATCAGGTCGGGGAGGTGAAAGCGCCCGGAACTCGTCAAGTTCTTCGTAACTTTCGCTTCAAGGACCTCAGGATCGGAGCCATCGCCCAACCCACCTGAAGCGCGATGCGGAGAATCGTCCAGACGAAGACAAAACACCACAGGGCATTAAGAATGAGGAATATTGCAGCTGAGACGGGGTTCCCGACCGGATCTTCCACGTTGATGCGTCCGACGGTGGCGAAAACATAGCCAAGTAGGGGTACAGCAGTCAATGCGGCAAAGAGGCTGAATGATTCGTCGCGGACCAGCGGCGTCATGAGCAGGATCAAGGCTGAGATGCCTGCATAACTCCAAGCAACCCAGCGGATTCGTCTCATTGCCCGCGCCTTAGTGGAATTGTTGTCGTTTGCTTTTTCCTGCACGGCAGTGTCGCCTCTCAATCCGTCGCGTCAACCGTACTGGCGAGTCTATCGGCCAACATAGCGTGGGTAGTCTTCCGGGACGATGTCTCTTGTTATGTTCAACGGATACGTTCCCCAATAGAACTGACTCACGAAGTCATAGGATTGTATGTCCCCGGTGGGAACCGGAGCCGATGAGGAGCCCATAACGGTCAGTCTCTTTATCTTGTCCACTTCGTCGAATTCAAAACTAACGGATCCGGGGTAGGCGGGATGCCCATCTAGGGGTTCGAGGGTGTAACCGGTGGAGTGAATTTCTTTGACCACAACGTCACCTCCGAGATCGCCGAGTAGGGGAATGCCGTCCATGCCCCACCATCGAGTGGTCAAGCGCTGGCCCGCGCGCTCCAGCTTCGCGGATCCCTGTTCGCCGAACGGAGTCCAGATGGGTGGGAAGATATCGCCAAAATGATTTCGGACCTGTGAAAAAAATTCTTCGTTCGTGAGGTTAGAGGATCCGATCAGGTAGGAGTGTTTGTAAGACCACTGAGCCGATGGCGCCTTGCTGACGCCCGGCGAAGCTGCGGGCTTAGCCCCCACGACACCCGACGAGGGCGGTGTAGCCAAACGCACGGTTTCTTCAGGTCCGTAGAACTTTGGTCCCGATGCGTACTCAGCTGTGGAGTATGTCCCCTTACGGTCGTCTTCGCAGTCGCAGGTTGGTTTGAGCCCTGTGGAGTCTGAGGCGTTTATGACGTTGCCGAAGGCGTAGGTGTAGGGGGTGAACCCTCGTTGGTCTTCGGTGTTAAGGATCGGGTCGGGGGCGGTGAAAACACCGAGGACTGGGTCCATGTCGCGGGCTCCGAGGTGGGTGAGGGAGCTTATGGTGTCGTCGAGTCCGGCGATGTATCCGTTGGCTGCGCTGAACCCTGACGCGCTGGCTGCGTTGGTACCTGTGCCGGAGGTGGCGGCCGCGGCGTTGGTGAACGCGGCGGTGCCGGTTCCGGTGCTGTTGGCTCCGCGGGCGAGGCCGAGGGGGTCGGTACGCCGGACGAGGGTGACCGCCCCGGTGCCGACGGTGGTGTTGGGCAGTGCCATGGTTTGGGCGGTGTTGATGTTGTCGCCGATGATGAACGCGACCTTCGTGCCCGCACTGGTTGCGGTGCGTTGGGCCACGACTTTACCAGCAAAGGTGTAGGTCTTGGTCGCCGTTTTCACGCCGGCGGGGGTGGAGTGGGCCGTGATGCTGCCCAGGGTGATGGTGGTTCCGGTTCCGTCGGTGATGCCGACCAGGTTCCCGGCGGCGTCGTAGTACCGGGCACCGGTGCTCCCGGCACCCGTGGTGGGTGCTGGTGGTGTTCCGGCTGTCGCGTTGGGGTTCGGGTTGGCCGGGACGGTGCTGGTACCGGTAGTGGTATCTACCTTCCCGTCAAGGGTATAGGTGATGGTTTGTCCTGCACGGCCCGTCATCCGCCCTGCCGTGTCCCAGGTGAAGGGCTGTGGCGTGGTGGTGGACCCGGCGACGGAGGTGACGGACTGGACCCGGTGGGGTCCTACGGTCCCGGGTGTGGGGTAGGCGTAGGTTTCGGTGACGGCGAGGGCGCCGTTGGATCCGAAGCGTTTGACCTGGGACCGGTCACCGGCACCGGTGTAGGTGTAGGTCTGGGCGTAGGGTGCGGGCCCGCCGAGACCAGCAACGCTCGTGGCACTGGTGGACGGTGCTGTACCGCAGGCGGTGGTGGCGGGTGTCCAGACGGCTTTGATCCGGTCGGCGTGGTCGTAGGCGTAGCACTGGTTGTCGGTCGGTGATGATGGGCGTGCGGTGTAGGCCTGCTGGCGTGAGGTGATCCGCCCTGCCGGGTCGTAGGCGTAGCTGGTGGTTCCCAGGTCCTGGGGGGTGATGCCGAGGTAGTTGGTTGCCTGGGAATTGTCCAAACGCCCGGTCGTTGCATCCCAGGTGAAGGTCACATCGATGCTGCCGGCAGTGTTGGCGCCGGAGGAGAAGTTGTTGTCCTTTTGGGTGTATTTGGTCAGCTGGTTCAGGTGGTTGTACATGCCGCTGCCGGCGTACATATTCCCGGACCCGATGACTTCTCCGGGGTTGTCGAACTCGTCCCAGCCGTAACCGACAGTTTCGGCCGGCAGGCCGGCGATGGCAGGGGTTCCTGCGACGTCGGTTTTGCCGGTGTACGTGGTGGTGTTCGTGAACGTGTAGGTGCCGTTGAAGTTGGTCAGCCCGGCCGGGAGCGTGGTGGTGGTGGTTCCCGGGGTGTAGGCCAGGTCGAACCCGGTGAACGTGGTCGTGACGGGCTGGTCGAAGGCGGCGCCGTTGTTCCTGGTGGAACTGGAGAGCACACCCAAGGTGCCGGACCCGTCGTAAGTGTTGGTGATCAGGGTCTTCTCGGTGCCGCCAGCGGCGGTGACAGTCTGCTTGGTGACACGGTCAAGGACGTCGTAGGTGTACTTCGTGACCGTGTTCAACTCATCGGTCCGGGACGCGACCCGGCCCGCAGCATCGTAGACGATGGTGCCTGTACCGGTGTCGGGGTCTTCGCTGCCGATCTGCCGCCCTGCGGGGTCGTAAGCCCAGGTCCACAGGTTGTAGCCGTCGCCCATGCGGGTGAGCTGCCCGAGGGCGTCGTAGATGTAGGAGCTGACATCGGCTGAACCGGTCGCGGTGGTGCCGTAATACAACTTCCGGCTTTGGATTTTGCCGTCGGTGTTCACGAGCGTGGTGACCGGGGACTTGGTGAAGCCCGTGTCGTCGGTGACGGTCACGGTGGTGGTGTCCACCCCGGTGTAGGCGTAGGTGGTTTTGGAGATTTCGTCGTTGTCCCAGGCCATGGCCCGGACAGCCGAGACCCGGCCTCCGGCCTCGTATTCATACAGGGTCGATGAGGGCACCGCGATAGTCGGCGTGACCAGAACACCGTCCGGGTCGGAGAAGACGTAGTAGGCGTTGCGTTCGAGGTCTTTTTGCCCGGCGGAGTTGTAGGTTGTGTCGGTGACGATCGTCCCGCCGCCAGGTGACTGCGCCTGGGTTTGCCGGACACGGCCCATGCCGTCATAGATGGTGTAGCTGGTGGTCTGGTCCTGGTGGCCGCTCAGGACCGTTTTCTTCACCCAGGACGGGCTCGTCGCTGAGACGTTGTAGCTCGTGGCCACCGTCGGGATCGGATAGCTCGCCTGTGGGCGGCGGATATCCCAGGACCCGGTTTCGCGTCCGGACGGGTCGTATTTGGCGCTGGTTTCGTGACCGTTCTGGTCCACGGTTTTCAGGGTGTTCCCGCGGATCGAATCCAGGGTCGTGACTGTGGTCCACAGCGCAGCGTTCTTGCTCGTCACCGTCGTAACTGCGCCGGTGGCCGGGGCATAGGTGGTGGTGGTGACCCGGGCGGTGCCGGTGCTGTTATCCGTGGACTGCGTGGGACGGCCCAAAGCGTCGTAGACGGTCGTCGGGCCGACCTGCCATGCTGTGGCGGTCCCACCGGAGGTGGCAGTGGCCGCGTCAACCCGGGTTTTGTCGGCCTTGGTGGGTGTGACGTACCCGGTGCTGCCGGGGACAGCGGAGGTGGACCCGTCGTACAGGACACGGGTGGACTTCAACAAGGTCACCCCGGGGGTGTTGCAGACCGCGGAGTAGGTCGAGGTGACAGCGGGCAGGGACAGGATGTTCAAGCCGGTGTTGTCGGCGTAGCTGGTCGTGGTGCACGTGTCGTCGGTGAGGGTGCCGAGTTCACCGTCATCACTGACGGCCACGACCCTGCCCAGGGTGTCGTAGGTGTTGGTGGTCTTGGTTGTGCGCCAGCCGTTGCCTTGGCTGGAGGCGATCTGTGTTTGGGTGAACTCGGTCCCGGTGAAGTAGGCCTTCACCGACCCCAGCGCCGCGGTGGAGGTCGCGGTCGGGTTCCCCGCCATCCAGGGTTTGGTGACGGTACCGGTCAGGTACGTGCCGCCGCCGCCCTTGTAGCTGCGCTTTTCCAGAACGCGGCCGGCAAACCAGGGCCAGTCAGGAACCGAGGCCGTCACGCCATCGGAGGAGGTGACAGTTATGGAGCGCATACCGCCGGAGGTGTTGGCCGGGGTGCCGTGACCGCCACGTAAGTACGTGGTGATCGTGTAGGGGTTGTTGGTCTTCACGGGGTCGTTGCCCGTGAAGACCTGAACCTGGGACCAGCCACCGAGCACTGACCAGGTCTTGTGGGACCCGCCGGTGGAGGTGTCGTACGTGGGGCCAGCGTACTTCCACAACGGCGTGCCGATGTAGTCGTAGGTCGTTTGCATCGGGGTGCTGCCGTCGTTGCCGGAGCTGGAATACGTCGTGACCTTGGCCACCGGGTAGATGTTGAAGTACGACAGGTGTTCTTCCTCAACGATCGGGTCCGTGGGGACCCAATATTGCGGGAAGCACCGTCGTGTGTTCGATTCCGGGACGATATCGGGGAAACCGTCGGCGCTGCCGCCGGTAATGTCTTCTTTCTTGCAGTCAGCCGGCATGTAGGCCACGTCGGTGTGGCCGCCTGTGCTGTTGCCGATGTAGTCCAGGCGGATGCGGTTCATCGAGGACTGGCCAGAGCGGATGTCCTGGACCCGGTTGTACTTGCCGTGCCCATCAAAGACGGTCGGCGGGTCGGTCACCCACTGCGTTGTCCCTGTTGTCGTGGTGTCCGCGCCTTGGTGGATCACTGAGAGCAGCCACAACGCGGGCCGGGTCCCATCCCCGGGGTTGGGCATGCTGTGCCCGAGGGTCCAGGCGTCGGCGTTGCCGTAGCTGGAGCCGACCAGGGTCTGGGAGACGACCGTCCAGAGCCGGTAATGGGTGTAGAAGGTCGGTGCCTGGACGGGGCAGTTCGAGGCGGTGGGGCAGTTGAACTGCTCATACGGGACATCGTTGCCCGCGGCGCAGCTGACGCCTTGTTCGCAGCGGCCGGTGTAGCCCAGGTTCACGATCATGGGTGCTTTGGCGCTCAGTTCACTGCCGGCGCGCATGCCGTAGTCAACGCGGGCCAGGCGGCTGGCCCGGACGTAGGAGTACGTGGGTCCGGTGCCTGCCTTGGTGTGGTAGTAGTTCGTGTCCTGGGTGTAGTAGAACGCCTGGGAGTTCCCGTGCACGTCCACAACGTAGTCCAGGTTCCAGGCGTAGGCCTGCTGGCAGAAGTCCGGGATGGAGAGGAGTTCTTTGCAGGGTTGGGTGCTGGTGGCGGCCCGGACCGGGACGTAATCGGTGGAGTTGGTGTTCTGTGTGGCGCTGGTCCATCCCGGGAGATGGTTCACGCCGAAGAAGTACTGGGTACCTTCGGGATCGGTGATCTTCCAGTAATCCCCCGCAAAGGTGCCATTGGATGCGCCGGTGAGGTACTCGAGGCGGCTGCCGTCATCGTTCTGGAGCCGGTATTTCAGTTTCGGGTCGGTCTGGTTGGCGTCTTCGACGATGAGCCCGGAGCGGCTGCCGAAGGAAATGCTGAATTGCTGCCCGCCGGGGTTTCCGCACAGGTCCCAGGTCGGTGTCCCTGCCGGGAGCTGGTCCTTGCAGGAGCCGAACTTCTGCCGGATCGTGCCCGCGCCGGCGAGGGTCCAGCCGTCGCCGACGACGGAGGCCTGGGTGTTCGTTGAGCTGGTCAGCCCGTCCAGGATGGTCGAGTCATACGCCAACCCCAGGGCAGGGGTTTTCCCTGCCGGTGCGTTGCGGATCGGGAACGGGTAGTTCCAGGTGAACCCGCCGGTCTGGCCGGTGGTCCCCCACGTGCCTGCGCCGACGCTGGGCAGACCGGTGAAGTTTGAGGTGCCGTTCGAGCTCGTCGGCACCGAATCCGTCATCGGCATCCTGCCGGTCTTTTGTCCCACGGTGGTCGCGGTGGGCGCGTCACCGATCACGGTGTCAGGGGCCGGGGCGGCCGCGGTGGCCTCAACCCCGGCAGCGGTGGCGGGTTGTGGTTCGGTCCAGCGTTGGACCGGGACCGGGGTTCCCATGTCCGGTGTGGTGGGCGTGAACGCCGCCGGCGCTGGTGCAACCTCGGGGACGGTGGTGAACCCGGAGCCGGAGACGATCAGCGCCGCCGACAGCGCCGCGGTCAAAAGAACTTTGGCAGGAGCTGCCCAGATGTCGGTTCTTCTCATTTGAGCAGTCCTGTCTTTTCCGTGCCGTTGGTGTTCATGAAGGCGTCCTGGACGCTGTCGAACTGGGCCGTGGTCAACATGCCCTGGGTCAGCACAGGCCGGTAAATCTTGCCGTTGAACTGCTGCCCCCCGGTCATGCTCTGCCCGATCACGACCTTCTGGGTCGACCCGGCACTGACGATGTTGTTCTGGGACGCGGCAATGACCCACGTCTTGACCGTGGTTTGGCTGGTGGAGCTGAGCCGGAGCTGACGGTTGATCTTGTCGTACACGGCCGTGACGTACCGCCATTCCCCCGCCACCAAGGGAGCGTCGGCCTTGACGATGTGGCTCGAACTTGCCCCGGTCCAGGCCTGCAAGCGTGCCGCACCGTTCAGTTCATCGATCTCCAGTGCAGCGCCCGGGGTCGAGCCGGCGAGCTGGGTGATCAGCGACTGGATTTGGCTGCCGATCGTGGTCGGGCAGACCCAGGCGGCCATGCTGAAGTTCTCGGCCGTGTCCACGGCCCGGGCCGCGTACTCGGCCTTATCCCCCGCACCGAGCTGCAGCGCGCTGGCGTTCGTCGTGCCCGTCGCGTCGGCAGTCCCGCAGACGCCGGTTGGTTTGCGCTGCTCACCGGAAGTCTGGGTGGTCACGATGGGTTTCCACACAGCGCTGCCGGACAAGGTCAGTGGTTGCACGGTGCGGACCGGTTCCGGTTCCGGTACGGTGATGGTCGCCGTGGTCGGGAGCCCCTTGCGGTAGTCTTCGCCGCTGACGTTCCCGGCAGCATCAAAAGCCCACACCGACAGATACGTCTTCTTACTGACCGTGCCAATGTTGATCACCACCCCGTCCTGCTCGGGACAAAGCACGATGTATTCCTTGGTCGGCGGGGTTTGGCAGGTCACCGAGGCTGGCAGTGTGACTTGTGCTGCCTCGCTGACGGCGTAGATGAAGCCGCTGGCCCGCATCTCGCGGGTTGCTGTGAATGAGTTCTTGATTTCGAACTGGTACGTGAACTTCCCGGGCTCGTTCACGGAGTCCGTGTAAGCAGCCACGGCAGGGTCCGGCTGGGTCAGGGCTGTGCTCTTGGAGGTCAGCACCGGCGGTTGCGGTGCCGTGGTGTCCACGGTGAAGGGGAAACTCATCAACGGTGAGATCCCGCCCCAAATGTCGTAAGTTCTCGCCTCAAGGACGTAGTCCCCTTCGGCCAGCGAGGGCCCGCCCCAGTCGATGGGCACCTGTTTCCATGTCGGGGAGGTGTTGTAGACCGAACCGCTGAAGACGTTCGCTCCGCCCGCGGCCGGGCGGACGCTGAAGTCAACCTGGATGTTGCCGCCGTCAGCGTCCGGGTCGCCAGCGAAAACCGAGAGTTTGGGCCTGTCGATTCGGGTGACGTACTTGGACTGCCAGGGAACGTCCGTCCACCGGCCGGACTGGACTGAATCGATCGCCGGGCCGTACGGGTTGCGGTTGTAATCCACATCAAGGGTGGCGCCGTTGGAGAAGCGCTTCCAGCCCAGGCCGCTGCTGTCGAGCTCGTTGTCAGCCGCGAGCATGATCGTCCACTTGGTCGAGTTCAACAAGACGTTCTTGCCCGCCATCAGATCGAAACCGACGGTGCCTGCCGGGCACGCAGAACTGTAACCCTTTGCCACCGACGCGATATCCGTACGCATCGTTAACGACGGCTGGTTGTTCCACGTCGTGCTCGGGCTAACGTTCCCGGTAATCCAGGACGCCACACCCGTCGCCGTGCAGGACGCCGACCAGGTCTCCAACGCACTCAACCGTGCCGTGATAATCGCCGCACTAGTGTCGAACGGTTTGCCCTCAAACTGGTAGTACGTCCTCGCCAGGTGCTGGACCCCGTCCGGGGCCCAGTACGCCGGCAGGTAGCCCACGTTGACCGTTGAATCAGTGAACTGGCCGTTCCAGTACGACGTGTTGGGAAACGCCGTATCGACAAACACGTACGAGGTGCGGGCCTGGTTCCAGAGAGGGTCAATGTAGAGCGGGTACTGCAGGCCAGGAGTGTCAAGGATTTCCGACATCCCAAAGACCTGCGTCTGCTGGTCCCCGTCCTGCCCCAGGCTCAACGTAAAGGGTCTCGTCAGGCCTGTCGTTCCCGGGTCGGTCGCCGATGCACCGTTCTGGGAGGAATCCCACCACTGGCCACCCGTCGTGCGGAGTTCAATCTGGCCCGTGTCATCACCCGTTGCTGTCAACGTTCCCTCGGGAGACTGGCCCAGCTCTGCGTTGTCGGCATCCAGGAAAAGCCGCATTTGGGTGACGCGCGGATCAGTGGCAGCCTGTGCCGACTCGATCTTCAACACCTGGGAAACACCGGTCTGGTGCGCGATCTGCACCAGATCGACACCCGGCAGGACCTGCCGGTACGTGGCCGTGTCCCCGTCGAGCACGGGCTCAGGCAGGGTTCCGAACGGCCACGACTGCGTGATCGAATGGCCCTTCTGGTCATCGATTGTCGCCATGTCGCTGGAGCCGCCAGCACCGATCGTCAGGTCAACCGGGACCTGTTCAGGTTTGATGACGGTCTTGCCATCCTCAACGGTCTTGACCAGGTCAGTGGAAATATCCGCCCACCCGCCGCTGGTTTCCATCCGTACCGGCAACGTCGAGATCGAACGGGTAAAGGTCCCGTTCGGATTTGCGACGGTCAGATCCGTAGGAGTCGTCGCCGAGTCCACCACGACCTTCTCCCCCGACGCTTTCGCCTCAGCCTGGGCCGCTGCTTCAGACCCCGGCTCGATGTCGGCACTGCCGGGACTCGGTTCAACTGCCGGGGCCATCTCCGCCAGCTGAACACCCGAGCTGGCAACCGCGGCAGGCACGACAAGGCCAGTGTGGAACAACGAGACCGTCAGCGCCGGTACGCAGGCACGACGAAGGAACGCAGCACAAGAAGCCACAGCATCACTTTCCGGAGCAAAAGTCACTCGACAGAGGGATGCATCAGTTGCCGTCAGGAGCCCCCAAATTCGACTAGCGGGAGGAGACTATCCCCCATTAAGGGTTTTGCCAAACAAAATCCAGTCAATATACAGAAAGGCGCCTTATCATACGATCCTCAATTCCCTCGGAACGCACGAATACAACCTGCAAAGGTTTCCAAAAAACAAAACGGCCATCTCGCAGAAAACATTCGCGCGTCATCATCACGTAACAAGCCAGCGGACGGCTTTCCAAGGGAGAGGCGCTCGACGCAAACTTTCGGATCTGTCATCCCGTCACTCAGAGGGTGAAGAACGCCCGCGATAGGGGTAAATCGGGTGACACACTCGCGCACGGTAGTGGATCCTTCACCGGACATTGACCGGTGTCTTCATCCTGCCGATGTGACAACATGTGTTCGTGTCCTTCGATGTGTACTTCCAGCGCTTCAAAGACGGCGATAAGGCCTCCGGTGGAGGGGAGATAGTGCGCCAGATCCTTCAGCCATTCATCGTGCGTGAGAATCCTGAGCAGAATTTTGCACTCGTGGAGTACGGAGACGGTTCGGTCGACGTCTACCTCGATGGTGACAGTATGTTGGCTAATCACGTCGGAGGTGAGAAGCCTTGGGACCTACTCGTTGAAGGAGCTCGGGCGGCCGGCTGGGTCATCCTTCCAGTTGGATACCAAACGTGCATCACGGAAGAGGCACAGCGCTTTCACTTGCCAGAAGGTCTCGACCAGGACGTGTCATTTGTTCGCTCGGGAGAAGAGTTGCTTCAAGTCATCCGATCCCTGTAACCAGGGAGAGACGCTGCTTCGCCGCACTACCTGCCAGGATTACGCCGAAGGCACGCTAGGTGGCCCTTGTACTGGGTGAAAGCAACGCCCTGTCGAGGATCCTCAAACGGTCATATTCGCGCCCGCGACAAGCAGCCGAGGCTTACGAGCTGACGCCGCGTGGATTCGCGGAATCCCAACAACTGCATTTGCATAAAACGCTGCACGAAACCGGAAGGCAAACAATGCTGGGTTGAGTTTCGGGCACTCTTGCTAACCTGAGCCCAGCGGGAAGAACAGCCGCACCAAACAGGAGAGACCATTGATGACCGTTAGACCAGTAGGCGTTCGGGGTCTTCAGGCAGCAGCGATAGTCGCTTCAGCGTTACTCCTCTCAGACTGCGGTCACAGGCCTGAAGTGGGTCGGGAGGAATTGATCGGGACATGGGTCTACTCCGCCGGCGAAAGCTCTGTTGGCAAAGATGTCCCGGCCGCGACTCTGGAACTGAACGCCGATAACACACTGGTCGTCAAGGATTTTCCTCTGGACAGCCTCTCTGAGGAATATTTGAGGACTTCGGCCATATCGTCCTCCGGGATCTGGGAGTTCGCTCCTCGGCTGGATAAATCAGAGGCCCGATACGAGAATCAATCCGGCGTAATAGTGCGAGTCACCGACCCAGGGAAAACTGATCTGACAAAGGTGCGTCGAGATCTGTTGGTTGAGAAAGACAACGATGGGGCCGTTCGTATCACTATCTATCCAGGAGGTGTGGACAACTTGGACCGGAAATACGTCCTTTCCAAGCAGTCCTGATCCCAGCCCGACGAGCCCTTTCCTCAGTAGATTTTCTTCGCCGGGCTTGTGGCGGATTCCTGAGCACCCGTTGAGGGATCCTTCAGCGGGCCGTAATGAGGAGTAGGTCTAGCCAGGCATCTGTTGTAGTGCAACAGGGATGTAGGTCAGCACATTGAGTAGGGCCCAGGTGGCTAGTCCGTAGCCGAGTACGAGGGCCGCTATCGCCATAGAGCGACCCCTCTCATTTTTTCGCTTGATCTGATTCAACGAGACGTGTCCAGCCCCCACAGCAAAAGTCGCAAGAATCCCGAGGCCAAAGAACCAAATACCGGCAAAGGCGAGACCGGCCAGGGCAACGGCCACAATGGCCAGCACGTTAGTCCGGCCAGTGGTCACCGGTGCCTTCGTAGATGACATACTCACAGTTTCCCCATTTCGTAAGCGTCAATTGAGTCTAGCCACGTAGCAGAGGCTCCCGCATGACCGCCCGGTAGAGGATCCTTCACCGGGCGCAGCTTGAGTCCGATAGGTCTTGATCGGATCATTCACCCCATATGGTGGTGCCATGACCGAGATGATCGCTTGGAACCTGGCCTTTCGTTGTGGCACTGGCCTTGGCAAAGCACCAGGACGAACTGCCGAAGCTGCCCTGCCAAGCCAGCCGCCCTCAGGGTGGACAGGAAGTCATGGGCCGGGCGTTCGTTGGGAACACTGGCCACGAAGCCTCAACACTGGTTTGCCCATGATGCATGTGCTGACTCTCTGGCTACCCACAGACTTCCAAAGGCGCGGTCCCCAGTTTCCGGGGATTGCCATATTTGCTGGTGAGGGCCACTTCGCAGTGGAAGACAAATTTCCCATCCCGAGCGCTGAGTCAACCGACCCGTTCCTACGCGACCTTGCAGCAGCCGAGAACCATCCCGGCCTGCTTAGGCGCAGACACCTGATCGACGGAGAATTTGCCATCCTCTGGCTCATGCATGATGAGTTGGCTGCCGGCCCGACGGCAGCTCGTCCCGATCTTCGTGCCAAGGGTGAGCATGTCGACGAATCACAAGGTACTAATGCTTGGGACAACGTCGAACCAATCAGCGACATTTGGTTGATTCCGCGAGTCGATCCGAATGCTGGCAAGATACCCGTCGAACTCTGGGGAGATGAGGTCGGCCCCGATGGGTATGTCCATCCTGCAACAGGTGCGGGCAGTCTCGCGGACTGGGCAGAACCCCTATTCGCCAGAAGCCACTTGGGCGGAACTGCCTTCCCCGTCCAAGCAATGCCTGACGGGCTTACTCCTTGGTACCTCGAACTGGAAGAGATCTCGGGGCTCAACTTCGGCGGTGGCGGCAACGCTCAATTCGATCTGGAATCCGATACGTTCGACTGGGCCTGCGGATAGCGCAATCAGGGTATCTGGCCGTAGCTTTCTAAGCGCCTAGACAAGGCCAAGACCAGTCAACGACATGTCGCGTAAGCCGATCCCTTCACCGGACGCGTGCTAGAGGTTAGCAGCGGCGCCGGGCGAAGTGAGAATCGTGCCGTCCGAGACCAGTGCCACGCGGATGGATGCAGCGTGGAGGTCGATTGTGCCGAGACCCCCTTCAACGGTGTAGTGGTCTCCCTCGATGATGAGTGAGTCGATATTGCCGTAGTCGACTGACCCGTCAGGGTCACGCGAAGGCCGGGAACTGAGCTGACCCGTCCAGGTCAAATCTTTTACACCATCGAACACCAGCACCCCCTTGCGGTAGCAGTATTGCTCTCCAGGGCGTGCCGGGGCATAAGAGGGGTGTTCCTCGGTCAGTACGAACTCCGCAGTGATGACAAGCTGTCCTCGGCTTGCATTGATGTCCAATACCCAGCTGTCTTCCAGGTAGAAGCCCCTAAGAACTTCATGCTCAAAGTACTTTCCCAACGTCGGTCTCCCTACCTGCCATGTCCGATGAATCGCGCGGTCCGGTCAACAGTAGCGCTGGGTGCAAAGCAGAGCACATGGAGGGCGATCTCCATCCGGGCGTGCAGGCGATGGACACCGCTGGCGACTGGCGGCAGAGCTTTCACAAGGTTGCTAGATTGAGTCCGTGAAACTTAAGGCCAGCCATAACCCCGTCTTCAATCAACTGCTGTCGTTGATTCAAGAGCACGGGTGGGCGGTACGTCATGTCGGCGCGGGTGATGAGGCTGCCTTTTCCTACACCGTTGGCCTCACAGCCCTTGGGCATCCAGAGATTGTCATGGAGGGCCTGCCGTTCGAGGTGGCTCAAGCCTTCCTGAACCTCATGGGTGAAGAAGTAAAAGCAGGTAAACGCTTCGTCCCGGGAAGCATTACCACCGACCTCACCGAACCTCCAGCTCCCATCGCTTTCATCTCGGTGGAGAACATCGCTGGACTGACGGCGGTGGCAGAAGTTTACGGCCAAGTAAAGGCCCTACAAGCAATTTGGAGTGACTCCACCGGACGATTGCCCTGGGAGTCGTCCTACCGCAATCCTGCGGATGCGCAACCTCTCTTGGGTCCAGTACCCGACTCCTTCAAGTAAATTTCTGGGTTCTTGCTTGATCGCAACATCGCCCGTTGCGGGATCCCTTAACGGGCAGTCGTGCGGGAGCTCCTGCTACCGCAGGTAGTCCGATAGCATTGCTCCCAATTAGCCGGCGATGGCGTTGGACTGATTATCAAGAATCTCCGGAAGGCAGCGCTCGACGATGGTTGGAAAACCTGCACGCCCTGGGTGGTGGCGCCGCGGTGAGTTGAAACCCCGTTTGCTTTTGCTAGGCGTCATCCTGGGGGTGGCTGGATCGGCCGTCTATTTCTTCAGTTTGGGGTGGGGTAGGCCAATAAAGCTTGGGGAGCTCCTATGGGCTCTGTTCGCCTTGTTCTTCATCACGCTAGCCACAGCAGCTCTCGGACTTCTCGTTGCCGGAATCGTCGATGTCTTTGAGCGCGTAGTGCCAGAATCGTCATCCCGATCGAGGCGTGCGATGTTCACAGGTGGTGTAGCACTGGTATCTACATCCGTCGCGACCTTTGCCTTCTTCAGTGTTCTTCCCTTGGTACTGCATGCGGATCGCTGGGTGACGGCTGCTGCCACCGGAATTCTCGGAGGCGCCGCATTTGCCGCGCTTTCCTACTGGCACTCCGAAGAGGTATGACCGCTGAAACAGCGCCCGGTGAAGGATCCTTCACCGTGCGTCTCCTTGGCGATTGACGGTTCTGACCCCGCCTGACACCTCAGTAGCCTCTGCGCAACGCCATATCTTGCACCTCATCACGGAAAATGGGAAAAGCTCGTCGAGCTGTGTTGGGGACTTGAAGAGTCCTTGTTTCAATGGCTTCCACTCGGAGCCTTGCTCTGAGTATTTTTGCAGCATTTCATCTTGGTAGGAAGTTATGAATTACATCCTCGTTTTGCAATGGCCAGGTCGCTCTGAGGTTGACTACGACGAACTTATCGCGATGGAAGACCTGCTTCTGGAGGAACTCCCGGAATCGCACGGAGTGGTGGACGGGCACGATTTTGGATCAGGCGAGATGAACATCTTCGTTCACACAGAACGGCCGGTGGAGGCGTTTGCGGATGTGATGACGGCGTTGAGTTCTCAGCCACGGTGGACAGATGCCCGGGCAGCGTACAGGCCCATCGAGGCCGACGAATTTGTAATTTTGTGGCCAAAGACCCTCAAGCACTTTTCGGTGTCGTGACGATGCAATTGACCGCTCTTGGTTGCGACGTAATGGCTGACTCTTGAGGAGAGCCGGCGCAAAACTGCACCCCAGACGGCGACAGTTTATGCCGCTACATGCGTCTTCCCGGGGGGGGGGGAGAAGCGAGGTGCAACCTGGGTGCCGGCAACGGCTGACGATATGCTATGCATCCACCTCGAGGAAGTCGAGGTCGCTGGTGCGTCAAATGAGCGCCTTTACAAAGTCGGGTTCCTCGTCCCGGACCTCGCAAGGCCCTTCGCGCGCCCCGGTGCACAGCTCGTCATTCTGGAGGGCCCGAAAATTGTAGCTAAGGACAGCTCAAGACGTCTTCGATGCTTGGTAGCTGTGGACGGCCTCGTCCAAGGGTCAAGCGTCGCAGAATCCGGATCGCATCCGACCCGTCTCAACCGCGTCGCTCGAATTGGCGAAGCCGAGACTCGGCTTACAGGGGATGCTTGGTCGTACGCGACATTTCCCCGCAGAGCTTCAAAGTGTTTCACCATGAGCGAGTACCTGGACGGGGATGAGCGGCGCACCTAGCAGTGAGCCTTGGGCTGGCTTATTCCGTCGCGGCAACTAAGGGAAGCCTTGATGACCGGGCCGGTCGCTGCGTCACGGAACGTACCACATACGTTACATTTCGCACGCCCCTGCGAAACGCTCGCCAAAGATGACCAAGGGGACGACGCGCCCGCAGTTCTGGTTATGCCAACGCGTCCCACTTCCTTAGAAGTGGAACACCCAAAAAGACGTAGTCCGGGAGGGACCACTGCGGAACTGCGGCTTGCCGGTCAGCACCGGCGATGAAACACTCTGGCCATGAGTCCTTGGTTCGAACGCCAGAAGGTCACGCCGCCAGCGGCTGAAGCTACCGTGCACTATGTATCTGCTTCTGCCATTATCAATGCGTCAAGACAGCGGGTCTGGGACTTCATCAAGCCAGCGGAGAACAGCGTCCTGGTTTCCCCGGATGTTGTGCGAGGCTTCCGAGCTCCTGGCGAGGAGGGAGCCGGTGAGATCCAGGTGTTCATCTCGATGCGCGATGGACTAGAGCATGTTTCGGCCATAGAAGTCGTGGAAGAGATTCCGCTGGAACTGGCTATTACCCGGACCCTGGGTGACAAGGATCCACGTGCGCGTGGGCGGACTTTCTTGCGAGGCGAAGCGGACGGGGTAACGGTTCTTGAACACGGGCAGTACTTCAGCCTGCCAACTGAAGCCGCAGGCCACTTCCATCACTATGAAAAGCACTACAGGCTCCACTGCCGACAGTATGTCGAACGGGTGAAAGCATTTGTTGAACAACCTCAAGCGGCTGTCGCAGATGCTCCTCCTAATGCCGAGCAGTGAAATCCATCACCTAAAAGAGGATGCACTCGACATCGCCCACACACCAGGCGTGGGTACGTCTTTTGGCCAGATTAAGCGGGGATACCCGCCGGGAAGACATGGAGGGGGACGGCACAATATCTCTCGGAACTACCAGAACGCCTGGGCGTGGAATGCAGACTCCCCCAGCCAATTTGACCATCGGCAGCCAATTGAGCACTGCGAGATCACGACACACGTGGAATTCTGTATGAGATTCTGTTGGCTCGCGCGGGATTTTGGGCCCCTGGCAGCTCGAGCGTTCAGCGATCCGCGATCTCTACCCAGGCCGTCCGAACGCCCTTTCACCTTGGGGGCGGGTGAACTTTCTCAGTAAGGAGAACCTGCCGTGGTCGTTTCTGACCCAGTGGCCACTGGACGTGCTTGAAGCCGCGGAAGAGCCCGGCTACCCGGTTCGATAAGACGTCGGAATCCCATGAGGGTTAAGGGTGGATATGCACCGGCTGGCGTGAGGCTGACTTCGTAGCCGAGGGTCTTGAGCTGGCGGACGGCTCGGTTTCTGGCCTTGTTCAGGATCAGCGCTGTCGTGCCCAGGGCAGCCTTCAGGTAGCTATTGCCCGGTCTGGTTCTGGTGGATTTGATGTCTCCGGCGGACTCATTCGAGCCGGGGCAGACACTGCCCCATGAGGCCAGATGCGCCAACGTGGGGAAGATGTTGACCGCATGCTTTTCTGCGCGTATTGCGCTAACACTTCTGGGTCGCGCTCACTGCCAACCAGTGCCTCCAGCATTGCCCGCGAAGAGACGCCGGTGAGGTTGCTTAGGCTGTCGCCAATCAATGCCCGGAGCTCGACGACGTCACGATCGACCTCGCCCAGCAAGTCGGTGACACCGTCATGGACGTTGCCGTCAATGAGCTTCTCGGCTCCGGAGTGGAGCACGGACCGGATCGACTGGCGGGCCTCCAACCGCTGACGCCCCTTTTCCGCCCGAGCGCCTTAGCTCTGACTCGAAGTCACCGTAGTCCCGGTGTCAGTGGCAGAAGTCTGCTGAGATCTCGGCGAGGGTGCGCCCCTTCGTCTCAGGCGCGAGCCATTGCGAGAGGACCGCACCGAGTAATGCGACGACGGCGGCCACCACCATGCTTGGGCCCATGCCAATATTGGCGATCGCCCAGGGCAGGGCGAAGGTGCCGAGTGCAGCGCCGATGCGGCTGAAGGCCGCGGCGAAGCCCATACCGATGCCGCGCAGGTGGCCGGGGAAAACCTCGGCCGGATAGACCTGGGTCATCGTTGTGTAGCCGGCATTGAAGAAGGAGAAGGCCAGGAACAGGGCCAGAACCAGGATGGCCGGTGCGTCCGCCCAGACCCCAATGACCAACAGGATTCCGGCGCAAAGCCACTGCCCCGGGACGGTGAGGATCCGCCGGCCGAGCCTGTCAATCAGCAGCACGGTGGTGACAACACCAGCGGCCGCCAGTGCGGACAGGCCGACGCCCCCAGCCCAGCCGCCGCCGAACCCGAATTGGTTGAGCACCTCGTCAGCGAAGGTCGCAATCGCGAAGTACGGGGTGACCGCGCAGAACCAGAAGCCTGCGGTAAAGAGGGTGGTTCGCCAGTATTGCTTCGAGAACAGCATTGAGAAGGAAGCGTTCTTGATGGTGCTTCTGTCCTTTGCGGCTTGCGCCTCCTGTACCATCCTCAGGTTGATCTCTTCGGTGATGCTGTCATGCATTTGCGGTGATTCGACGTACTTGCGTGCGATCGCCAGTGCTTCATCGCGCCGCCCCTTTGTGATGAGCCAGCTCGGCGATTCGGGGAGGCCGATGCGGGCGACGAACAGGACGGCGGCGAGTATAGTGCTCGTGCCGATGACGAGGCGCCATGGAGTGCCGGCGTCGTGCAGTAGCGTGCCAATGATGAATGCCATCATGAAGCCGACGTACCAGGCGATCAGGGTCAGCCCGAGCAATCGCCCGCGGAGCTTTGGAGGGGAGAACTCTGATAGCAATGGCCCACCGATTGAGTATTCGCCGCCGATCGCGACGCCCATGAAGAACCGGATGGTGGCCAGCTGGATCACGGCGCCGTCCCCGGAGGTTACGAAGAACTGGGCCGCTGAGGCGGCCAGGAACAGGCCCATGTCCACGAGGAACATGGGCTTGCGTCCGAACTTGTCAGTGGCCCAGCCGGCCAGTGGGGAGCCGACGAAGATGCCAACCAGCGGGCCTGCCGCGATCATGCCCAGAGATAGTGCGTCGAGCTGGAGATCTGACCGCATGGGTCCGGTGACGGGGCCGATGATTCCGAGGATGTAACCGTCGAGGAACATCCCGCCGATGAAGACTGCGACAAGCCGCACCATGAAGCGGCGTTTGAACTTGGAGCTGGTCTCTTTTGATATGGAGGTGTCGACGGAGGCCGTCGTGCTGGTCGGATGGATCATTGAGATTTGTTCCCTTCTGGCTTCAGCGCAAACCGCTGACGGCACCAGAGCGCCGTTTCCTAGACGCACGGACAGCCGCAGCCCTTAGCGACCGGTGGACGATGCCGACTGGCTCGATGCCAGCCGATATGGCCGCGCAGGACTCGCGAGACGATTTCGGCGTCGTCATGTATCACTGCTGTTCGAGACGGATATGGCAAGGCCTTGCTTTCCGGCTCCCTCGCGCCGACCCATCGAGATCAAAACCTCGAGTCGGGGTCGGCAACATGTGACATATGACTCATATATCAGAACTCTAAGGGTGGGATCCGCCCCGGTCAAGAGCTTGACAAGCTAATTGGTTGTATCCGTCGACTCTCACCACGGTCTGACTGAACCGGCGCAGGGTCCGTGCCGCAGTCATACGAGTTCCGGGGGCGCGTAGTGGACCGCCTCGAATTCGGCCGGCGTCGCCATTTGCGATGGCTGCCGTGGAGCCTGCGGATCAGAGGACAGCAGCGCTACCGGTGAACACGTTCCTTACGCCGACATATCCCCCACCCCAGGCGTCCCCTCAACCAGGGCGTAACGCTGCATCACGGCACCCTTCGGCGAGGCGACCACCGGCTCGATGAGTTGCAGGTTCGTCGGAACCACCCCATCGGCGAAGACCTTCTTCCCGCCACCGAGGAGGATCGGATACACCCAAAGCGTGAGCCGATCGAAGAGCCGCTCGGCGAACAGCGTCTGCACGAAGTCGAGACTGCCAATGACGTGGATATGTTCGTGCCTGCCACGCAGTTCGTTCAAGGCAGCCACCACATCAGGACCGATCAGAGTGGATCCGGCCCACTCCAGGGTTGGCGTCTGGCGCGAGGCCACGTATTTCGGGATGCGGTTGAACAGCTGCGCTATGCCGCCGTCCTGATGCGGCCAGTACCCGGCAAAGATGTCATAGGTCCGGCGCCCAAGAAGCAGCGCGTCCATCCCCACCATCCCGGATTCGACCTGTTCGCCGACCACGTCGTCGAACAGAGGCGCCTGCCAGCCGCCAAACCTGAAACCACCGGCCGGGTCCTCTTCAGGTCCGCCCGGCGCTTGCGCGACGCCGTCCAGCGTGGTGAACAGGTCGATATGGATGAGTCCCATGCCGGGCTCCTTCTCGTCCGCCCGTCGTCACCCCGGCGACGGGATCACTCCGAGGCTTCCACAGGACGCCTTGCGAAGCAACGGCCACCGGAGAACATCGACGACGGCGAACGCACGTGCCGCTGCGGCCTCACCAAACGTCGGCGCTAGCAGCGGTCTCTAGACTTCCTCGAGCTCCAACTGCGGCGCCGGTTTCCGGAACCCGCGGGTCAGGAAGGCCAGGTACGCCAAGCCCACGCCGGCCCAAGCGAGCCCAAAGCCGATCGACAATCCGCTCAGGCTCGTCCACAACCAAATGGTCAGCACAAAGCCAACGCCAGGCAGCACAAGGTTGTGGACCACGCCCCGCGCACCACGTGCCTTCTCATCGAAGAAGTAGTGCTTGATGACGGCCAGGTTGACCACGGAGAACGCGACCAGCGCGCCGAAGCTGATCAGTGACGAAATGGTGAGCAGGTCCAGTACAAAGGCCAGCAGCGAAACGGCTGTCGTCAAGAGAATCGGAAGCACGGGTGTGCGGAATCGAGCATGCAGTTTGCCCAGCGCAGCGGGGAACACCCCACTACGACCCATCGAGTGAATGATCCGCGACACGGACGCCTGGGAGGTCAGCGCCGATCCAAGGCTTCCTGCAATGTATGCGGCGGTGAAGAAGGCGACGAGCAGGTTTCCGCCGGCTGCGCCAATGACCTCGATGGCCGCTGCGTCCACGTCATTGAACGTGCTGACCGGGAGTACCAGGTGGCTGATGTACGCGAGCCCAAGGAAGATCACGCCAGCCAGGACTGTGGTGAGCATGATGGCCTTGGGCAGGTTGCGCTTCGGGTCCTTTGTTTCCTCGGCGAAGGTCGAAACGGCGTCGAATCCTAGGTACGAGAGGCACAGAATCGCTGAGCCTGCCAGAATCGGTGAGACGCCTTCGGCCCCATCGGCGCCGGTGAACGGGGCCATCAAGTCGAGGTTGCCGGCGCCGGTGATGGATGAAAGTCCCAGCGCAACGAACAGGACGATGAAGAGCCCCTGCAGTCCCACCACCAGGAAGTTGGCCTTGGCGATCGCGGTGATGCCCAAGATGTTCAGTACCGTCACGGCCAGGATGGAGACGATCATGAACACCCACGCAGGGATCGCGGGGAATGCGGCTTCCATGTAGATGCCGATGAGCAGGTAGTTGATCATCGGCAGAAGCAGATAGTCCAGCAGGAGCGACCATCCAGCCATGAAACCAAGGCCGGCTCCAAATGACCGTGTCGCATACGTGTAAGCGGATCCCCCAAACGGAAACGCTTGCGACATCCGGCCGTACGAGCGGGCCGTGAACAGCATGACCACAAGAGTCACGGCGTACGCGGCCGAGAGGCGCCCGCCCGTCAGCTCCACGACGATACCGTAAGTGCTGAAGATCGTCAGCGGCACCATGTAAACCAAGCCCAGCAACACCAGCGACGGAACACCGAGAACGCGGCGCCATCCCTGGTTTGCATTCTGCGCGGAAGTTGGCCCCACAGGCTTCTCGCCTGCCGGTGTATCTGTTTCAAACGTGGGGGTCATGGGGATCCTAATGTCTACTGACGGGGTTGGGAACTGCGGCGGAGCTGGGGTCGGGCTCGCGCAGATGGCTATGGGATTGTTAGCCCTTCGGCTAACCGTGGAGGAGAACCTCGGCAACGGTCATAAATGAATGACGTTCGTTTATTAAAGCGGTGAGCCGCATCACAGTCAATATGTGACGCAGAACCCCGCTCCGCTGCATCCTGGCACCCGGGACGGACTCTTATGAGCCCGACATCCGAATATTGACTCCTATTAGCTGAAATCCGACGGCAATCTCGGGGCTCATCGACGACCGTCGAACGACTGCACTGACCCCAGGAATCGACAAGACCGCCATGTCGGCTCCCCTAGACTGGGAACGACGAAACGAGGTACTTACTGTGAAGCAGATCAACGTTGTTGGTGCGGTAATTCTAAGAGACGGTCAAGTTCTCTGTGCCCAGCGTGGCCATGGCAGTGCGCTAGGAGGCTTGTGGGAGTTCCCGGGCGGAAAAATAGAATCCGGCGAATCTCCCAGAGAGGCCCTTGAGCGAGAAATCGTGGAAGAACTCCAATGTCAGGTGGAAGTGGGCGCGGAAATCACGACCACTGCTCACAAGTACGACTTCGGAATCGTGAGACTCACAACTTTCTACTGCGAACTCGTGATGGGAGAGCCGAGGCTTACTGAGCACGCAGATGTTTTGTGGCTCGCGCCGGAAAAACTCGAAATCTTGACGTGGGCCCCTGCTGACATTCCTGCGGTAGAAATCATTAAGTCTTCCCTCACAAAAAATGGTTGATTTTCACTGGGCTCCGGCTTCAGCTGTCCTAGAACAAGATATACGGTTCGGATACCTGAATCGAAAACTTCCGACAACTAGACACTTTAGCCCGGAGATTGTTTTTAATACCCCGGACAATACTATGCTTAGGGTTCTGAGACAGAATCTAAAGAATTGTACATCGTTCACCTTTTCGGTGGCCTTTGTATCACCTCGCGCCATTGCTCTCCTCAAACAGGAACTCGCCGAATTTAGCGGCACTGGACGAATAATTACGTCAGACTATCTGGGGTTCAACTCGCCAGACGCATTCTCAGAGCTTCTCAATTTGGCCAGGCCGAACAAGCTGTCACATGGCTCCATTGACGTCCGCTTGCACCATCGCAGTGACTTCCACCCCAAAGGGTATGTTTTCCAACATGCGGACAATGTCACCGCGATCCTGGGAAGTTCTAACCTGACCGAGAACGCTCTTGTCAGGAACCACGAGTGGAATCTCAAAGTCGCCGCCTCCCATAACAGCGACCTCGCAGCACAAATCCAAGAGCTGCTGGAATGTGAGATAAAGGATTCAGACGCTCTTACATCCGACTGGATCGAACAGTACAGAACGTCTTATCGCCCGCCACGCGAAGTTTCCCATTCAGGAAATCGAACAGGCACAAGTCGAACTGAGTTTGCGAGCGAATCCACCGAAGCAGGCACGTCACCGTTCTCGTCTGCTGAGGACCAGGCAACCCTCACGACGATAGTTCCCAACGCTATGCAGCTGACCGCTTTGAGGGCTATTCAAGCAATGCGGTCAGCGGGGGCCTCCAAAGCACTGGTAATCTCCGCGACAGGAACCGGTAAGACGATTCTATCCGCCCTAGATGTCCGTCAGGTGAATCCTGCGCGCATGCTTTTTGTTGTGCACAGAGAGCAAATTATCGACAAAGCCATCAATGAGTTCCAACGAGTGTTAGGCTCGGCAGGGACCGACTTTGGCAAACTTTCAGGCAGTTCGAAGAATCTCCATACTAAGTATGTGTTCGCGACGATACAGACTCTTTCGCGTCCCGATGTCTTGGAGCATTTCGAACGGGACACTTTTGATTACATTCTCATCGACGAAGTTCACCGTGCTGGAGCCGGCAGCTATCGCCGGATACTCGAACATTTCAGTCCCAAATTTCTTCTGGGCGTTACAGCCACGCCAGAGCGATCTGACGGGACAAACATATACGAGCTCTTCGATTTCAACGTCCCCTACGAGATTCGGCTGAACCATGCCCTAGAAGAAGGAATGTTGAGCCCATTCCATTACTACGGTATTGCCGACTTTGAGTTAGACAATGGGACTGTATCGGAGGATCTTCCCTCGCTCGCTGGGCTTGCTAGTGGAGACCGCGTCAGTCACCTTATTGACGCGATCTCGTTGTATGGGCAGGCCGGAGTTCCTCCGCGGGGACTCATCTTCTGCAGCACAAAAGACGAAGCCGCCAGCCTTGCCGGACAGCTCAACCAGCGAAGACTCCGTGGACGACCTCTCAGGACCGTTGCTTTGACAGGCGAGGATTCCATTTCACGTCGCGAGGAACAGGTGGAGCGTCTCGAACGTGGCGAATTGGACTACATCCTTACTGTTGACATCTTCAATGAAGGAGTCGACATTCCGTCCATCAACCAGGTAATCATGCTTCGGCAGACCCAGTCTGCAATTGTCTTCGTTCAACAGCTTGGCAGGGGATTAAGAAAGCACCCAGGCAAGGAATATGTTGTTGTCATAGATTTTATCGGTAACTACGCAAAAAATTATCTTATTCCAGTGGCCTTATTTGGCGACGAATCACTCAACAGAGAGTCGCTCCGACAAAATCTCATCGCTGCTGAGGAGAGTGGCGTACTTCCAGGGCTTTCTAGTGTGCGCTTCGATCGCATATCGCAGCATCGAGTACTTCAGTCTATCGTAGACACCAGACTCGATAGCATGCAGAACATTAAGCTCGCCTTTGACGGGCTAAAGAATCGGCTCGGCGGAATCCCACGGCTCAAGGACTTCTACCGTTTCGAATCCGTGGATCCCGTGCTCTTGGCAACGAAGACAGACAACTATCCTGCTCTTGTGTCACGACTCACGAAAACCTCTGGCGGCCTCACTCCGGCCCAACACCGTCTACTGACACTCTTGTCCCATGAGGTCCTACCCGCAAAGAGGCTCCATGAGACGGCTCTTTTGACAGCACTGCTCAAAACTAATCGACTCACAACGGAAGAGATCCAGGGCATATTCGAAGCAGAAGGGATTGCGGCCGATCTTCTGCATGTGCATAGCGCGGTTGGGTCACTGGCGGCTAGCTTCAGTACTGATAGTGAACGTAGCAAGTACACCGCAGCCGTCAAATGGGTTGACGATGAATCCGTCTGTTTAGGCTCAGAATTTTTCTATAACTACAAGACCTCCCGACTGTTTTCTGACAGCGTAGATGACCTCCTTGAGACGGCATACTCCCTCATCTTGGACAGGTACTCGGGTGGGGATCCGTTTGTGGTAGGAAAGCAGTATTCCCGCAAGGATGCCAGCCGACTGCTTTGTTGGCCTAAGAATTTCATGTCCACTATTTATGGTTATAAAGTCGACCGTTCGACGATGAGCTGCCCAATATTTGTCACTTATCATAAGGCGGAGGAAGTCACCGCGAGTACCGACTACGGTGACGAACTCCTCGATCATTCCACCATGAGATGGTTTACTCGGAGTAGACGGCGGCTAACTAGCGGTGAGGTTATACCGATTGTTAGCAACAGCGTTGCCATCCATGTTTTCGTCAAGAAAAATGACAACGACGGTGCCGACTTCTTTTATCTGGGTCGTGCGCATTCGGAGGATGCAATTGACACGACAATGCCAAGTGATGAGAGTCTGAGCGTCGTCCAGATGAACCTAAAATTTGAAAAACCAGTCTTGCCGGAAATTTACGACTACTTTGAACGCTCAATTACGGTGGAATGAGACACCAGGCAGCTCGTTCCCACGGTTTCGTCCTACGCCGCCGACGTTTGGCATTAGTCTGCCCACAAACGAGTTACAGACGAGCCTGTTGTCGTATGCCGCCTGACTACCCAAGGAATCACTTAGTTCAACCATGGCCACTCGATTGCCGGGGGAGCGTGTCCAGACGGGCGGTCATGTCCTCGGGAAGCTGCGCGACGGGCAGTAGAAGGTTGTGGTTGTAGAATCCGTGTTTATCGGTGCCACTGCTGCTGCCCTTTCCAAAGAAACTCTGCATTCAACCTTGGAGTGGCGACGAAACATCTGCGGCTCAACATAGGGATCCGACAAGCCGCACCCCCGCTTGACCCCAACGAACGCTGCTGAGTTACAGCACCAAAGCAGTGTGGCACTCGCATGTTGGCGGGTCCCACTCCTGCTTCAATCCAACGGCGTGCTAAATCACCCCAACCCACCGGCAGACTCCCGACCGCCATATCCATGATGTTCAACCCCTCATTCACCAGCGCACTCCCCTGCGGCAGCGTCACACTCGCCAGCTCGAACGCCGGAGGAATGTTGATCTTCGTGGCAAACGAGCCGGGTCATCAACGCGCACAACCGTCGAAGGCCCACGGTTGTAGGCCTGCGTGTGCCGCTGGTGGTAGACCGACGAGGCCACCACAACACTCGTATCCGTAGCAACCCCAGAGCGCCCATTCGGCAGCTTAGTAATGACCTGCCGGCTCTGGCCGTTTGTGAATTTGCAGGGTCGCGATTCCGGACGAGACACTACCAGTGGGGAGCCCGGTCGCCATCAAAATCCGCCCGCGCCCAGAAGGCGCCACTTCCTGCCCCCAGCCTTCAAAGTATCCGGCATCCCTACAGCCGTACGATGCCAAACCGACTGCACACCAAACGCCGAATACCGCTCGCCCGAGACAAGCCCAGCCGCAGCCAAGGCCGCCTCCGAAAACGTCCGCCGATCCGCAGTAACAGCCCCATTCCGAAGATTCGCCGCACTAGCCAGGCTCTCTCCAGCAGTGGAGTAGTTTCAAACTTCTCGTGTCTACGCCTTCGGGTTAAACACGCCGCGGCCAGACCATGCCGCCAGATCACGTGGTCAAGCTTTCGCGCTTCTGTTGGATAGAGCTTAGCGACGTGGGCTATCAAGCCGGCCGCTTCCTTCGGCGTAATCTGCCTTCCGTCCAGGTCAGCGTGTTCCTCGATGAAGCGAATCACCATTCGATCGGGCTTTACAGACCGCAGACCCACAAGGATAAGCAGGTAGTTGTACGTCACTCCAGAGGACTGACTCGGAAGGCGTAACCATGCCTTCTTGATCCTTCTCAGCTCCGGATCTTCAAGGAACTCCGTCCGCACATCCGCAGCGGTTTCAACAGCACCACCTTCAAGAGAAGCCAACGCCAAAGCTGCGCGGTAGACAACCTCGGCCTTGAGAAGTGCACAGGCATGTGTGTGTGCTGGCTTGCGATTGTTGACAGCTTCCGCCCATCCGCTGCTTCCACCAACAGCCTCAAACGACGTCAGCAGTTCCGGGCTCCATCAGTATTTGGCTCACCGCCTTGGGCCTGTCTCATCGCCCGGTAGGCCGTGACAACATTGACGACGCTTGAGTAGTGCGCTCCAGTCGAGAAGATGGAGTCGATGATGCAGAGAGCAAGACTGTCGGGATACCCGTCCGCTTCAATCCACGTAGATTCGTCTTCGAAAATGGTCCGGCACACGTCCCAGTTTTACCGCTGCTGAGCGGAGTTCAGTGGTCATGGATGGACTCTAACAACTGCCGTGACGTTCCGCCTTTACGACATTTCGGCCCGTCCGAAATGTCGTCAGAACACCGAACGCGGACATGACGGAGCGGATTGAAAGCCCATTCGATCCACCAATATCTGGGAGTTTGGACGCGCAGGTCACAAAGCACTCGCTGCTCTGAGTGAAATGTCATGACATGGATGTTGGATATTTAGCAGGTCGGGCGGCCGGTGGTTTCCCCCAAATGGGAACCACCAGCCACCCATCTCCACGTTGTCCGGGACTCTAACTAACGGGAGCTTTAGCTGGGCGCAATCGTCCAGTCGCCGCTCGACGTGACCTGCACGAAGCCCGGCCCGGTCAACTTGACGGTACCGGTATACGAGCCAATGGTGTTCACGGCAAGCTCTGACCGGCTTCCGCCATAGCCCTGAACAACAAAATTCCGCTCACCGACATACGTGATTGCCGCCTTCGTTGACTTTCCAGCGAGAAGAATCACTTGGTCGCCGTGACCACTGACGGGCCCTGTCGTCGAGGGAATCGTAGTGATATCTGCCACAGTCAGCGACCAACTACCTTGAGCATTAATCGTGAACTCTGAAGTGGTCGAACCGCTGGAAGTATCAACAATGTGAGTTCCCGTATAGGAACCGATTGTGTTGACCAAAAGACTATCTCGCCCATTTGTTTTCAACACGGTATTGCGGCTGCACGGATCACATGTGAATGTCACAATTGCAGGTGCCCCAGAGAGGGAAGCTGCTACGACATCATCTCCAACACCGCTGAATGTTTGGGTTGCAACCTTTGGTGCCGCAGGGGCAGGCGGCGCTGTCGTCTTTGCGGCAGACGGTGTCGATGAGGGCTTGGGCACAGAAGTAGCAGTCGCCGAGGGCTGCTTCGCCGGTTCCGAGTTCGCAGACGGCGAGGTGGCTGGAACTGGTACTGCTGCTGGCAACGTGGCGGCCCCGCGTGTTGCGTTCAAGGCAATACTGACTACTATGAACGCCGCCGTGACGATGAGAGCGACAACTTTGTGTTTGTCATAGCCTTCGAGAGGCCGGCGGTATTTGTCCGTCTGTTTGTTGGCAAGTACGAGTATGAGATCTACGAGCGCCCATACTCCCAAGCCTCCGAAAGTCAGAAGTTTTGCGATACCGGTTCCGACTTTGCCCAAGTAGAACCTGTCCACCCCAAAAACACCAACCAGCAGGGAAAGAATCCAAGTCACGAGGAACGACTTCTGCGGTGGGTGGGGCTGGAATTGCTGATATGGCACTTGAGGAGCATGGTAGGCCTGGTTCGCAGGGGAAGGGACATGCCCTTGCGACTGCGGAGCCTGATAACTGCCTGGTCCGGCTGGGGTAGACCCCTCGGATGGGTTTGGAGGCCTATAACCTTCTGGATTCTGACTCATGAGGGTTCCTTTCGGCGCCTTTTTTTGGGCACAGAAAACAATGCGAATGGGTTTGATGCGCGCGAAATGCCTTAGATCTTTGGCAGTAAACCTGCCGAATGGTCACGACGATGCGTCGATTTAGTACCCCCGTAACGCTCCCCAAGGCGCCGAGCCGTGCGCTCGGTAATCGGATATTACATGGCTTTGGAATATTGGCAAGCAAGATGTGGGTTTGTGTCTTCGAGTCGGAGTAAGTGAACTTACTGCCTCACTTGTGTCGCTCTGAAAACGACTGCGGCAACATAGCCCGGAACATAAATCAAGCCCTTCCTGAGGACCTTCTCGACCGAGTAGCGTAACAAATGTGCGGCGTGTTTGTTGAACCTTACACTTTCACTGGTGCTCGCACTCCGCGAGCGAAATGGGGGCGACGGCATTAGTTCGTCGGAATTGAAATGGGGAATCTTGAAAAAATCCATCCTTGTCTTGGCTTTGTCGTGCCTTGCGCTTGCTGGCTGTGCAGGAGCACCTGCGGCTACTCCGGCTGTCACGCAGACTGTGACCGAAATTGCCACGGCAACAGCCACGGTAACGGCTACGTCAACGCCTGCTCCGGTCGTGACGCCTGCCGCAGCCATCCCAACGCCCGCAGCAACGACAGCGGTCATTCCTGCAAATGTGGCTGGAATGAACGCGGAGGCGCTCGACGATGAACTGCAGGCTCTCGGATTCAAGAAAGTCGTCTACAACGCCGACACCGGCAAGACCGTCATTTTGCTCAGCAACTGGACTGTCACCGGCATCGATAACGCCGGCATGGAACAGGCGACCAGCAAAGCTGTCGTCGTGCACGTGACTAAGTAATAGGCCTACTCCAGCAACTCATGGCTGATGGTGCCATGGACTAAGTTGCAGATCCGAGAACAGAGCAGAGGGGGCCCCGCACGTTGGCGGGTCCCCCTCCTGCCTCAATTCAACGGCGCTAAATCACCCCAGCCCCACCGGCAGATTCCCCACGGAGATATCCATGATGTTCAGCCCCTCATTCACCAGCGCACTCCCCTGCGGCAGCGTCACACTCGACAACTCGAACGCCGGAGGAATGTCGATCTTCGTGGCAAACACGCGCGCCGGCTCATCCACGCGCACAACGGTCGAGGGCCCACCGTTGTAAGCCTGCGTGTGCCGCTGATGATAGGCCGACGAGGCCACCACAACACTCGTATCTGAAGCCACACCAGTGAGCCAGTTCGGCAGGTTCAGGGTGATCTGCCTGCTCTGGCCATTCGTGAAATGCACCGTCGCGATTCCGGATGACACACCACCGGTGGAGAACCCGGTCACCAGCAAAGTCCGCCCGCGGCCGGAGAGAGCCACTTCCTGCCCCGCAGCCTTCAAAGTGTCCGGCGTCCCAACAGCGGTCGGATGCCAAATGGACGAGACACCAAACGCCGAATACTTCGCACCAGAGACAAGCCCAGCCGCAGCCAACGCCTCCTCCGAGAACGTCCGCCGATCCGAAGTAACAGCCCCATTCCGAGGATTCGCTGCACTCGCCACCGACGTCTGGTTCACCAGCGCCCCCAAAGGCAAAGCAGAAGCAGCAACACCCGGCCCCTGGTAGGCGCCAACATTCGGAACAGAAGAGGCACCCGAGGTGGGGTTCCCGAAGAAGTCCCTGCCGCCGTCGTCGGCTACAACCACGCCAGCCCCAAGCAAAGGCGACCCCGACAACAGCCGGTACCCCGGCACATCCAGGGAAGTCTGCCCACTGCCGCCAGCCACCAACCGAGGGTCACCCAACACCGAACCCGTTTCGCCGGCGGGCGGCACAATGCCCCCGAAGTATGCGTTGTTCGCATACACAGCCGACGCGGTTTTCAAACCACTGCCCGGTGCCACGAAGAGGTTGTTGCGGACCTCGCGCGGGCCGGTCATGTCGTCCAGGAACGTGCGCGACGGGCAGTAGAAGGTGTTGTTGTAGATGTAGTGCTTGCCGGTGCCGCTGCTGCTGCCGCCCATTCGGCAGTCGTCCTGGGCGATGTTGTAGCGGAGGATGACGTTGGCCGAGGTGGCGCCGCCCGCGCAGTTGGAGATGCAGTTGAGGTAGAAGCCGCCCGCGTTCCCGTACGAGTAGTTGTACTGGAAGGTGCAGGTGCCCACCACGTTGATGTCGCAATCCCAGGCGGTGGAGTCGTACGTGGACGTGACGCTGTTGCCCACCACGTTGTGCTGGAACAGGGTGTTGCGGGAGTTGTACGGCCACATTCCGGCGAAGTTGCCCGCGATGAACGGGTACTTGCCCATCCCCAGGTTCAGCCCGCTGTTGTGCTCCACCAGCGGCGCGTCCGAGTTGTGCACCACGATCGCGTCGCCGCCAACCTCGTGAATCGAGTTGTGCCCGATGTACACGTTGCGGTGATACAGCGAGGTATCGCCAGCCAGCTTGATGCCGCCAGCACCGGCGTCGTTGACCTCGTTACCCGTGATCGTGATGCCGTTGTAGGCCCCCGAACCGCCCTGCACCTGGACCATGATCCCGGCGGACAGCGGGAACTCGGCACTGCGGGGCCCGGTCTTGTTCGACCAGCCAGCCACGTCCTCCACGTGGTTATCCGTGATCACCACCCCTGCTTGCGCGAACGTCGTGGTGGTGTTGAACAGGATGCCCACGCGGCGTCCCAGCTCCGCCGACGGGTTGATCACGTGCAGCCGGCTCACGGTCCAGTGGCTGGCATTGGTGATCTGCACGGCAGCTACAGCGCCGCCGCCGTTGATGGTGGGCTTGTCGCCGTCGCCATAGCTCGCGACCGTAATCGGGTGGTCCGCGACGCCAGTACCGCCCGGCGTCAGCGCGCCGTCGCACGCGGTTCCGGCGCGGAACAGGATGGACTCACCCGCGGCGAACGCGCCATGGGCATTGACTTGGGCAGTCGAGTTGAACGGACTTTGCTCAGTGCCGTCTCCCGGCGCACTGGCCGAGCAGTCCACGAAGAATTTGGTGCTGCTGATCGTCACAATACTTGCCGGGGTCCTGCCGACGGATGGCGTCCCGAACGGCCCCGGTCCGCTGACGCCCAGCTCCGTGGCACCGCCTTTGGTATTCACCGGCACCACGAACGTCAGCGTTGCTACACCGCTCTGGTCAGCGGCACCACTGGTCACCTTCGCGCCACCCAGCGTCAGGGCCACTGCGCCCAGCGGCTGCAAATCACGCACGACGACGGTCGCCGGGGTCCCCGGAACAAGCGCACCGAGGTTGGTCTCACCTGAGGCCTCGAGACGCAGTGGTGCAGCGAGGAACTCGTCCGAGCAGTTGATCCTGGCATCGGCCCAGTCGGCGTGATCGTTGCCGTTCCCTTCCGGCCCGGCGTCCACCTTGAGCTGCAGCGTGGTCCCGCCCCTGAGATCCACGTTGACGGGCAGGGCCCCGTCGGTCCCCTTCCGCTCCCCCGCGAAGCGCTCCACGCCATCCACCAGGACCTTGAAGTCCACACGGCCGCGATCCCCCTGCGTATCGTCCACACCCACCTGGGAGAGGAACTGCCGGCACTGCCCGCCAAGGTTGTATGTGATGGACGACGCCGCATGGGTCCCGAGCCCCTTCGCGTACACCGTGCCGCCGATAGTCAGCGGCCTGCGGTTCACATCCCCCAAAGCCTGGCCGCCGTTGCTCATGTCCAGTTCAGCCGGTCCCCAACCGTTGGTCATGCTGGCCCAGGGAACGTCGCTGGCATATACGACGCCGGTGGGCGGCGGTGGTAGTTCAGCTGCGGTTGCTGCCGGGCTGGCTGCGACTCCGGCAGCTACCAGCGTCGCCCCTATGAGCGCTGCGGATGCGGCGGTTGCGGCCAGACGCCTGGCCAAGGTTTGTGGATGCAAGTGAGGCTCCTCATTGAGTGGGTTTCCTCAAGGAGTTTCTTGCGGTTGCACTGCGGAGGGCAACGAAATGCACAGGACTGAACACGCGAGCGCAGCGCCCTTACAGCCTCACCTTGTAAACGTGGTGGGTGGATTCAACGGGGAAGTCATCCGTGAACTTCCCGTCCTTGACGGCGATGGTGCGGTTCTCGTTCACCACTTCAATCGTCTTGGCAGTGACTCCCGCAGGCAGGGTGAAGGTCCGCTGCCCAGTCTGTGCATCCTGCGTCATAGCGAAAATGTACGCGGCCCCGTTGTAGGCCTTCAGCATCGTGTCCAGCCCCTCACCGAAGTTCCACACATAGCTTTGCGTGTTCAGAACCGTCGCCAGAGCCTTCACTTCCGCGTTGACCTCACCCATGGCCTGCACCTGATCCCGGGAGCAGGCGCTGTTGTGGATGCGGACATCAGCCAGCGCATTCCCAGACATGCAGGGGTTATCGTCGCCACCCCCAGGTGACTGCGTGAACCACACAATCCCGCGCGACTCGTGAATGAGCATCGCCCACACTTGGGCCTTCACCCTGTCCGGTGTCATCTGGTCGGATAAATCATGCTCACCTTCGGGGCTCAGCACGGTCGGGACCATCCAGATGGGCGAGTACACACCTCTCGCGGCGTTGACCTCCTGCATCACCTGCATGGCCTTCGCGTACGCGGACGACGTCTGGCAGGTAGCCGTCGTCGTCGGGTTGTATCCCTGGGGTGTGCGGAGCCGCCAATCGCGGCAGGCACCGGCGTAGTAATAGTTGGACGTCGAGGACACGTCCACGGTCTCCCAATAGCGCGTAGTGATGTCCATTGGCGCGTCGTAGCTGATGAGCGATGGAGTCCAGTTGGCGTAGGTAAAGCGGCCCTCCTCTTTAGCCTTCAGCTCTTCGACCGTACGCTTCATGTGGGCTACGCCCTCATCCCAGCCAAACCTGCCATCCACCTCATCGTCGATGAAGTTGCCCGGGAGCTGCCCCCAGTCATCCGGTGCGTTCTTCACTTTCATTAGCGAGAACATGCCGTGCTGGTCGAAGAGCGCATAATCGGTGTCCGGATTCAATTGGACGTAGAAGTTGATGCCATGCGCTTTGTCGAACTGCATCTGCTCGCCATTCGCTGATGCGTACCAAACTCCGATGGGGAAGAATCCCGGGTCGTCCCACCCTGCGGCGTCGGCTTTGCTGAACTTCTTATAGAAATCGGGACCACCATCCCAGGGAATCCTGGGGAGTTTGGCCAAGGCCGCCGGAGGCGTTGCGGCTGGCGAGCCGGTGGATGAGGCAGACGCCGATCCCGTAGGGGCTCCGGAGGTAGCGGACGAGTTCGACGGCGGGGCGTTTGGGTCCGCTGTTGCCGTGCAGCCGGAGAGCAACAGGACGGCAACCGCTGCTGCCGCTGTGAAGTAGCGAACCCGCCTCATGGCTCCTCGATTCCGTCCCGACCGGTGAAACCTGAATGTCTATAGGATGACAGGGCTTTCCCCCAGCCCCTAACAAAACTTTGGCGATCCAGCTAAGCTCCGATCCATCGTGTGATGGCTATGTTGCTAATGGGGGTAACAGTGATGTTCCGATCAAGGTCGACTACTCATGGACGGCGCACTTCTCATGCACTGCGGAGGGTTCGAAGCCGGAGACGCCCGCATTTCCTTGGCGCAGCTGCGGCCATGGTTGCAGTCTTTTTCTTAGGCATCGCGGTGGTTCCGGCACAAGCAGACCAACCCACCACCCGCGCTTCCAGCGTCCCCAGCAACAACTGGGATTACGTCAGCATCAATACCAGCTACTTTCACGACGTTCTTGCCCGTGACACAGCAGGTGATCTCTGGGTGTATCCAGGTGACGGCCTTGGCGGCTGGAAGAAGCCCCGTTTCAAGATGGGCGAGGGCTGGAACGTCATGACCGCAATCGTTGGTCCGGGCAAGTTCCAAAGCGAGTTCACGGACGACCTCCTCGCCAGGGACACAAACGGCGATTTGTGGCTCTACCCTGGCACGGGAGGCGGAAGTCTCAAGCCCCGCATGCACGTAGGTGTGGGCTGGAACGTTATGACTGCTTTGGTGGGGCCTGGGGACTTCAACGGCGACTACATGGCAGATCTCATGGCCCGTGACGCGGAGGGCCGCCTCTGGTTGTATCCAGGAGACCATCGAGGCGGTTGGCTCCCCCGGTTCCAAATCGGTGAAGGCTGGAACGTGATGACGGCCCTTATTGGTCGCGGTGATTTCAACGAGGACCGGAAAATGGACCTCCTCGCACGGGACACCAGCGGCCGACTTTGGCTCTACCCCGGAAACGGCACTGGTGGGTGGCTGCCGCGGATGCAAGTCGGCGAAGGCTGGAACACCATGACGGCGATCATCGCCACCGGCAATTTCGACAACAACTACGAGGGGTATGCGCAGATCATCGCCCGGGATACCAACGGCGTACTGTGGCTCTACCCCGGCATCGGAAGCCGCCATCTGGAGCCGCGCAAACAGATCGGAGAGGGCTGGAACGTCATAACGGCGCTGGTCTGATCTATCCAACCAAGTACTGAATCTGAGGAAGACTCGCTCGGCAGCCGTTTTATCCGCCGGACCTCCAGCTGCGCTCATGAAGCCGTTCAACGCCGTCGAGAAGGAGATCCAGGGCGAACTCAAACTCAAACTGGTCGTCGCAACCGTGGCCTACTACTGACGCGTCGTCGTGGGCTGCGGCCAGGGCGATCTTCAGTAAGTGGGGATGGCTCTCGGCCATGTGCTGAATCATCGCTATCTGCGCATCAGGGGTGATTACGGCTGGCTCCCGTCCTTCTGAGTCGTCAAACACTTCCTGGGTGAATCCCCACATGCGGCTGCCCAAAGCGTGCATGACGTGATGGGTGAGGTCGGGGGTAAGCCCGCCAGCCAGAAACAGCCCGGCAAGGGTGTCCATGTACTCCAGCACAGCCGATGTTGTGTTTGTTCTGGTCTCGATCACAGAACGAGCCCACGGATGCACCATGAGTGCCCGTCGCGCAGAGAGCACTCTCAGCCGGACAGCACTCTTCCAATCTGCATCGCGGACCGGGGGGTCGATCTCCCGCACAATGGTGTCCACCATCTGGTCGAGGAGTTCCTCCTTGTTGGCCACGTGTTTGTAAAGCGCCATTGGTACGACGCCAAGGTCCTGAGCGAGTCGTCGCATGCTGAGCGCGTCAATGCCAGCCTCGTCTGCAAGTTCGACGGCGGCACGAAGCACGCGCTCCCGGTTCAGGGGTGAGCGCCGCGTGTCTGTTTGTTGGGTCATGAGTACGGCCCTCCATCCTGGATCGGTTCCGCCAAGTATTGACAGTGTGTACAGCGTACACCTAGGCTTCCTTTCATTGAGGTGTACGCCGTACACCTACGAGCCAAAGGCCAGGCCATGAGATCAGAAAGCTCCATCGCGGTGTTCCGAAGCCGCTTCCGCCGGGCGCAATGGCCGGTTCCCGCCGCATTGCTGTTCCTCAGTCTCATCCCGGTGATCGCCGGGGCGGCACGCCTTTCCGAACTGGCGGGCGGCGGGGCCGTAACAGCACAAAACGAGCGATTTTTCGATTCACCCATACCAGTGGTCACCCACATTGTTAGCGTTACCGTCTACTGCCTGCTCGGGGCCCTCCAGTTTGTCCCCTCGCTCCGCAACGCTCGGCGCAAGTGGCACCGGATGGCGGGCCGCATTCTCGTTCCAGTCGGCCTCCTTGCCGCACTCTCCGGCCTATGGATGTCCGTGTTCTACGCACTACCGGAGGGCGACGGCGAGGCCCTCCTGATTCTTCGCCTCATCTTCGGATCGGCCATGGCGGTAAGCATCATCCTCGGATTTCTAGCGGTTCGCCGTAGGGACTACGTGGCGCACAGTGCGTGGATGACCCGAGGCTACGCAATCGGTCTCGGCGCAGGAACACAGGCCCTCGTTTTCTTGCCTTGGATGCTTCTTGTCGGCCCTACGGACGAGGCGACCCGGGCGGTACTCATGGGGGCCTCCTGGGTTATCAACCTCGCGGTAGCCGAAATAGTCATTCGCCGACGGGCCGGCAAGTCCACGCCAGCGTCCCATCCTGAGAGCCGATCCCGCCAGACCTCCATGCGCCCCTCACGATAGCGGGCCGGCCCATCCCAGGCTGGCGACAAGGACCGCCCGGGTTGTCATTTCGGAAATTTCCGACATATCATCATCGAGTGCTTCCCGACGTCTTCGGCGCCCTCGCGAACCCTTCGCGGCGTACCATCCTCGATAGCCTCCGTGAGGGTCCATTGACGGCGGGCGATCTCACGGGCCGCCTGGACCTCAGCCGTTCTACAGCGTCCGAGCATTTGGCGGTCCTGCGGGAAGCCGGCTTGGTCCGGGAGGAACGGCAGGGCCGAAACAGGATCTATCACCTTGAGGCCGAGGGCCTGCGGGAAGCCAGCAACTGGCTGAAGCACTACGAGCAATATTGGAACCAGCGGCTCGACGCCCTGGCCGAACTATTGGATGAGGAAAACACTCCATGACCGAAAACGCCATCAGACTCGAGCGCACTTTCCCGCACCCCAAAGAGGCAGTGTGGGCTGCCCTGACAACCCCGGAACTACTCGCCCGCTGGTGGGCTCCCGGCGACATCGCACCCGTAGTGGGCCACCGCTTCACCCTGGACATGGGCGGTTGGGGCCAGCAGCAATGCGAAGTCCTCACCGTCGAGCCCGGTTCCGCGATCACCTTCATGTTCGCCGAAGGAGTTCTGGACACGACCATCACGTGGCAGCTCGAAGCCACCGAGGACGGCACCATCCTGCACTTTGAGCAAGCAGGCTTCCGCCTGGACACCCCGATGGGGCGGCAAGCCATGGAAGGCATGGGCAACGGATGGCCGGGCCTTCTTGCGCGCATCAACCAAGTCCTGATCAGCGTTAGTTAGGCACAACCACCCGAAATTCATGAAGTTGGAAAAGACCCAAGGCGGCATTTGAGATGCAAGACTCGAATTTGACAACAACTGAATGCCGGAGGTAAAGCGAACGCGGGCCGTAACCATTCGTTGTTGACAAGCTGATTGCCTTTATTTGTGCTATTGAAACCTTTCTTCAATCCCAGATATCAACGACATGTTGCCTATGGACACTAAAACTAAATTGATTTGACTAACTACAAATCGACCCCCTAAGTTAGCAATGCACTCACAGTGGGTGTATTGAAAGGGGGACTTCATGAATTCACGGGATACGCGCGGTATCGTGCTCAATTGGAGTAAAAGAGGGGTAGCTGCGACTCTCGCAGGAGTAATACTCCTATCGGCACCCGGCGCCGTCCGGAGTATGTCCACAACCACAGCAGCCTCATCTCCAGTTAGCATCTCGGCCGCATCCGCTGCACCGTCCAGCACCCAGGGACTTCTGTCAGCAACGCTCTCGGCGCCGACGGAAGCTACGGTGAGCACCGCTGCCACAGATGCGCAAAAACGGATCAATATCAGGCCGGTCCTGGACTGGATCCGGTGGGCAGCCCCATGGGTCTGGAACGCGATGGTCAACGCAGTAAAGTGGGGCTGGGGTGCTTTCCTGAACTGGTGGAACGGCCTGGCAGGATGGATTCGCAATACCATCAACTGGTTCATCGGTGGAGCCCTCTGGGACTTCTTCATTGAACTGCGCCGGTACTTCTTCGGCTGGTAAGAGCACGATCGGGTGGCTGGGTGCCGGTACGTCACCCAGCCACTAGGCAACCAGATCTTAGAATGGGGAAAGAGATCAAGCGCCTTCTCGCTCACGGAATCACTTTGGCGGTTCTGCTCAATGTCGCTGTTGTTCTGGCTTTAGGACTCTCTTATGAAGCGCTCGCTGCCGCTAACGTTGATCCGCGACTCATCACCACGCTTTCGCTGATCATCTGCGGCTGTGCCGCTATCGCACTCTCTGCCGCACGCTTCAAGGTCAATTTGCTCGACGTAGGCCAGCCAATGATCATCGATGGCCTATTGCATGCCAAGCGGTGCGCCGCACTGGTTGCCGGCTCCACGATCGCGATCGTTTGGATAGGTATTCAGGGGGTCAGTGACTTCCTGACGGCGGCCGCTGGTCCGACTGCGGTCCTGATGGAGGAAGTAATATTCCGCGGCCTCCCATTGGTCCTTATCTACGGAATGACAGCCTCCCGCACTACGCAAATCGGCATCACCATAGTGTTTTCACTCACGTTTGCATCGCTTCATCTATCACCGCTTGCAGTCATGTACGTGGATCGCTTTCTCTTCGCAGTTCTGGCCGTCTTACTGGCAGTTCACTTCCGATCAATATGGCCAGCATTCCTTTATCACCTGCTGTCCAATATCACGGCGGCTTCCGTCGCCGCCCCCTTGCACAATGACCTCCAAGCCTGGATGTATATTCCGATTGACTTGGCACTATTTTTACTGGTGTTTATAATGTGTTCACGAACAATAACCAAGAGAATTGTCTCAGAACGGACTAGCGTGAAATTATGACCCTGAGACTGGATAACATCTCGAAGTCTTTCGGAAACATAAAGGCCGTCCACGATTTGAGCTTTAGCTGCGCTCCAGGGACAATCACGGGGTTCATCGGGCCAAACGGGTCCGGGAAATCCACCACGCTCAGAATGATCGCGGGGCTGACCCGGCCGGACACCGGCTCCATTACGATTGCTGGCTCGCCCTTCCACGAACTGCTCAACCCGGGGGAACAGATAGGCTTCCTGCTTGATCCTTCGGCGCACCATCCCGGCAGGTCGGCCCGCGAAACAGTCATTTTGACCGCCGCAATGATGGGGCTTCCCATGCAGAGGGTGGATACCGTTCTTGAGTCGGTCGGCCTGGCCAGCGCGGGTCGTCGAAAAGTTCGGTCCCTGTCCCTGGGCATGCGCCAACGCCTTAGTTTGGCCATCGCACTTCTGGGAGATCCCAAGTACCTCGTCCTGGACGAACCAGCCAACGGGTTGGACGTCGAGGGAATGAGCTGGCTTAAGGCATCCATCCGGCGATTTGCCGCAGACGGTGGTGCAGTTCTCATCTCAAGCCACTTGCTGAATGAGCTTGAGTCCTACGTAGATCGCGTAGTCATCATTGACCGCGGCCGCGTGATCTCCAACTCCTCCATAGGAGACCTGGGAGGGACGGAAGTCACTGAAGTCGATGGCCCTCACAGGTCTGAAATCAGGCGCGTCCTGCAGGCCGAGGGAATCGCAATGGCCGACGCCCCTCATTCCGTCAATGAGCGAATTTCAGTCATGTCGTCACCGGAGCACGTCGGTGAAATTCTTTGGAGGAATGGCATCCAAGTGAGCCTACTGCACAGAAAGCCGGTGGAATCATTGGAAAGTTACTACAGTGAACTGACTTCCCCGGAGTTTGCAGCGGTCTCCAGGACGGAGGAAGGGAAATGAGCGGCATCAGCAGTCCGGTATCGAACCCCATCGGCGTTGCCGTCTACGTCGAAATGCGGAAACTCATCAATACCCGCAGCTCACGATGGCTTCTCTTTAGCATGACGCTTCTCGGCATCCTGATGATCGTCGCGTTCGTGGCCGTCTCAGCAAGCCGCAATGAGCCGATAGACATGTCCATGATGCTTGCGGCGTTGGCGTTGCCCGCTGGCATAGGCGCGCCAATTATTTCCATTCTCGCGATTACGTCCGACTGGCAGCACCGGGACAACGTGAAGTTCTTCGTGTTACAGCCAAGGCGGGGAGTGCTGCTTCTCGCAAAGTACATCGCTGTGGCAATCTTTGGCCTCGCCACCATGCTGGTGATTTGTGCTGTGGCATTCGCCGTGTCGGCAGGATTCTCCGTTTTCACGAGCTCGGACATCATGTTTGGAAGCCTGAGCAGGAGCGTCTGGCTACTGGTTTGTGCCACTCTGGTTGGCGTCATGTCAGGCGCTGCGGTCGCGTCCGCGCTCCTCTCGACGCCACTCGCGATTGTCTTTGTGCTGTTTCAGTCTTTTGTGTTCGACTCGTTGATTGGCCTGGTCGCTGGCGATGCCACGCCATTTCTTCAATCAGCCACGTTCACCAACGTTCTGACTGAAGGCGGCAACGCTGCAGCTGCCGCGTCTTCAGCTGTCATATGGATTCTTATTCCTTGTGTCATCGGGATCTGGAGAAACCGAACCAAGGATGTTGTCTAACCGCATTACGCGGGGATGGAGTAAGTCGATGGAAACCAGCACACAACAAGATCTTGTGTATGCATTGAGGCGGCGTGGAGTCGCTGAAAACATGATTCCCGGGCTCCTCAAAGAAGCCAATGAAAAGAGTTCGAGCCTCGGCAATCAATTCAGTGTGCCCGACTTCGTGGCGGGCATTCCCCGCGGCACCGGCCTGTCCAAAGGCACGAAGATTGGACGCGTGGCCGCCATTTTCCTTCTGGTCGGTATCGCCGCTCAGCTGTTTCTCAGCGGAGTCCTAGGCGTGCACCTTGGGTTTCCCGGCGTCCTGTACTACTACGGTGCGGTACTCGTTGGATTGAGCGTCCTTGTCTTTTCGGCGTACCGCGTTGACCGCAAATTGCCTCGGCTCTAACCATAAGGAAGTCTGACGCTAAGGGCTTCATTCCGGGCCGTATTCTTCTTCCAGTTCGGCGAGAACCTCGGCTGCTGTCCGGCTTCCGCCGTCCGCGAGTCGTCGAAGTTCCTCCACGTCGCCACGTTCTGAGGCAAGCTCAATGAGGAGGTCCACGGCGTCGGTACTCCCCTGCGCGGCAAAACGACGCAGTTCCTCAAGGTCGCCCCGCCCAGCGGCCAATTCCACAAGCTGGTCTATGGCGTCCTGGCTGCCTTGGTCTGCCTGCGCCCGAAGTTCGGTCAAATAATCGTCGGTCATGGTGTGAACATTTCACATTTATGGTGGATGAACCAGAGGAGCACGGCAGCAAGGGGCTGTCGGCCCTGTTCGGGCCGACAGCCGGGGCCGTGTCTAGAAGGTGGTCAGCACGGGCCCTCACACTAAAGGCCGCGTCTGTAGCGGCTAGCTCCCCGTGGCCAAAACCACACTGATCTGATCGCGGATCTCGTCTCCAACTTGCTCGTCGGTGAGACCGCTATTGGCAGACGAGGTCATGCTGATGAACATAATCGCGGAAATGACATGGGAAAGTTTCGCTGGGTCCCGGGCACCCAGCTGCTTATCACGGGCCAGGACCTCTGCGATGGCGGCCTCCGTGCGGATGGTCAGCGCAAGGGCCTCCGCGTGGTGGGGTTCGGCGAGGTCACCGAAGACGATCTCTTTGAGGTACGTCCGGCCGTTCTCGATCTGTACACGATTGCACTTCACGATGGGGCGGATGATCGCCATGATCCCATCAAGGACGGTTTCTTCCCGCTCTGCGGCGGCGACGCCCGAGCTAAGCGCTTCGGCGTATTTGACGTTGTGGACCAGGAGAAGCAGCTCCGCCTTGGTCTTGGCGTACAAGAACAAGGTTCCCGATCCGACGTCGGCCTTCTCAGCCACCTGCTGGGTGGTGACCTCGTCTACGCCGTACTGAGTGAAGAGCTCTCGGGCGGCAGCGGTGATGCGGTCAAGCTTCTCCTGCTTATTCCGTTCACGTCGGCCAAGGGTCGGGGGCACAGCCTGCATTCAGCTACCGTATCAGCGGCCCAGGAATTCGAGGGCGACGGGGACGAACTCCTGGTGGTACTGGAAGATGCCGCCGTGTCCTGAATCGGGGTAGATGATCAGTTCGCTGCCCGGAATCCGGCGGTGCATGTCGCTGGAAAGCCTGGACGGCACCATGCGGTCGTTGTCGCCGTTGGCGATGAGTGTCGGCTGGGTGATTGCGCCCAGGTTGGCCGGTTCCGTGCGACCCCACTTCTTGATGGCCTTCAGCTGCGTCTGGAAAGCCTTGGTCTTAATGGGCGCGTCCAGGTTGGTGGTTCGCTCCTTGAGCCGCTGGATAAATGCCCTCGCGGCAGGCTTGCCTGCGGCATCGCGGTTGAAGAACAGGAATTCTTTAGGGTCCTGCCGGGTCAAAGTGGCCCGCAGGATGTCGAAGTAGGTGACGCGGGCCACCTTATCAATGTCCTTCCCGCCCGCAGGACCTGTGCCCGCGAGGACGAGCTTCCGCACGAGCTCCGGGTATTTGACCACCAAAGCCTGGGCAATCATGCCTCCAAGCGAGAATCCAAAGAGGTCTACTTTCTGGTACCCGAGCGCCTTGATGAAGGTCGCGGCGTCCTCAGCCATCTCCTCGATCGTGCCCGGAACGTCGCCGGTTGTGGCACCGACACCACGGTTGCTAAAGGTGATCACGTGGTGCTTCTCGGCGATGGGGTCGATGATGCGCGGGTCCCAGTTGTCCATTGTCGCGGCGAGGTGGACCAGGAAAATGACGGGGATCCCGCCCTTGGGGCCCAACTCGCGGTAGCTGTAGGAGAGGCCGCCAGCGGTAACGGTGCTGACTGGTGCGTCCTTGTAGGCGGTGATGACATTGCTCATGATGTTTGTTCCTGAGGGTGTGATTGGTAGTAGTTGATTGCTTAGTGGCTGACGACTGTCTTGCCACGAACGCCGCCCTTTTCCATTTCGGCAAGGACGTCCGGAGTCTGGTCGAACGGGACTACTCGGCCCACCACGGGGCGGATCTCCCCGGCGTCGATGAGCGCGGCAATCTCGCGGAGCTGGCTGCCGTTGGCGCGCATGAAGAGAAACTCATAAGTGACGCCGAGACGACGCGCTTTACGCCGGATGCCACCACTAATCAGCGCCACAGCGCCCTTCATCACGGCGTTTGCTCCGAGCTCTTGGGCAAAGGCAGGATCCGGCGGGCCTGAAATGCCGATGGCCTTACCGCCCGGCTTGAGGACCTTCAGGGATCGCTCCAGATTCTCGCCGCCAAGGCTGTCGAGAACCAGATCGTAGCCATGGAGGATCTCCGCAAAGTCCTCCGTCCGGTAATCAATGACCACGTCCGCCCCGAGCTCGCGGACAAAGTCTTTGTTTCCGGCGCTGACCGTGGTGGCAACTGTGGCCCCCAGATACTTCGCGAGCTGGATCGCGATTGAGCCCACTCCTCCAGCACCCGCGTGAATCAGGACCGTCTGGCCCGGCCCAACCTTGCCGCGTTCCACGAGTGCCTGCCAGGCGGTCAACGCCACCAACGGCAGGGATCCAGCTTCGTCCATACTGATCGACGCCGGCTTGATGGCCAGATCTCCCTCGGCCACAGCGATGCGCTCGGCAAACGTGCCGATGCGATCCTGGTGCGGACGGGCGAACACCTCATCCCCTGGCTTGAAGGACTGTACTTTCGCACCGACGCTCACCACGACTCCGGCGAGGTCATTGCCTAGGATCAGCGGCAGCCTGTACGGGAGGACCTGCTTGAGCTCTCCCAACCGGATCTTCTCATCCAACTGGTTCAAGCCGGATGCCTTCACCTGCACCAACACGTCATGCGCGCCGACCACGGGCTCGGGAACGTCAACCTCTTGCAGGCGTTCTTTGTACTTGTTGAGGACGAAGGCTTTCACGGTTGCTCTCCTGACGAAATAACTGAGTAAGCTCAATTTTGAGTGCACTCAGTTCTTAAGTCAAGAGCAGGCCGTGGCTTCCCAGCAAAACGGCACGAAAAAGGAGACACGTTGTGCCTCCTCACTTTCAATCTATACGGCACAGGGGGCCTTGCCGCAAGGCCCAGGGGTTGCTGCAAAATTGAGAGCCGACGCCGGAAGTACGCGCTGTTTCAGACGCGCGGTTCCGGCGTCATCAGCCCAGAAAGGAGCTGACAGCGTGCCTCTCACAACCAGCGCGTTCAACCTTCCCGAGCACCTCGCACCCAAAGCAGATCCAGCCCTGACCGCTGCCGACGAGCAGCACTTCGCAGCCATCGCTGAAAGCCTTCAGCAGACCATCTCCGAGCTGTCCGATCAGCTCGATGCCCTTCGCAAGGCCCCAAGCCGCTTTGGCCAGGAGGCCGTGGAGAAGGACGTCGAAACCCGCCGGCTGACCGGTCGGCTGCGTGCCCTGCGTCGCTTCGGGCTGGACCTTTGCCTCGGTCGCGTCGTCCCCGCCGGCGACACGGAACCGCTCTACATTGGGCGACTCGGCCTCACGGACAGCGACGGCCGGAGGCTGCTTGTCGACTGGCGCTCCCCCGCGGCCGAGCCGTTCTTCGGAGCCACCCATGCCAACCCCATGGGCTTGGCGGCCCGCCGTCGTTATCGCTGGACCCGGGGCCGGATCACTGACTACTGGGATGAAGCTTTTACTGTGGATCCGGCCTCCGCAGATCCGGCTGGCGGCACCGCGGCGCTTGAGGATCTTTCGGCCTTCATCGCCAGCTTGGGCAGCAGCCGCTCCACCCGCATGCGGGACGTGCTGGGCACCATCCAAGCGGACCAGGACGCCATCATCCGCGCGTCTTCCCGGGGTGCTTTAGTGGTCGACGGCGGCCCAGGTACAGGCAAGACTGTGGTCGCCTTGCACCGCGCCGCGTATCTCCTTTACTCGGACCCGCGGCTCGGTCACCGCAGGGGCGGCGTCTTGTTCGTCGGCCCGCACCGGCCGTTTCTGGCCTACGTTGCAGATGTGCTCCCCAGCCTCGGCGAAGAGGGTGTGCAGACCTGCACACTGCGGGATCTCGTGCCTGAGGGAGCCGACGCCGCCCTTGAGGCCGACCCCGAGGTTGCCCGGCTCAAATCCTCGGCAGACCTGGTGAAAGCAATCGAGCCGGCTGTCAGGTTCTACGAGGCACCGCCCAGGGAGGGCTTGGAAGTCGAAACGCCCTGGGCGGATGTCTGGCTCAGTGCCGACGAGTGGGCCGAGGCCTTCGATGCACCAACGCCCGGCACTCCACACAATGAGGCGCGGGACGAAGTCTGGGAGGAACTGCTCACCATCCTGGTGGACAAGTTCGATACAGACGAGGTTCCGGAGGACTTGCTTCGCCGGTCCTTCGCGCAGAATCCGGACTTAGTGGAAGCATTCAGCCGGGCATGGCCGCTGCTTCATTACACGGACCTCGTGGCCGATCTATGGCGGGTGCCAGCCTACCTGCGTTTGTGCGCCCCTGGGCTCAGCGCTGATGAAGTGGCGAAACTTCAGCGGGCCACGCCGAACGCCCGGACCGAATCGGATTTGCCCCTTCTGGACGCAGCCCGGCAACGGCTCGGCGATCCTGAAGCGTCCAAGCGCAGGCGTCGGCAGAAGGCTGAAGCCGCTGCGGAGCGTGAGCTCATGGACCGGGTGGTGGAAGACCTCGTTGCCGCGGATGATTCCGAAATGCTGGTCATGTCCATGCTGCGAGGAGAGGACATGCAGGAGAAGCTCATGGACGAATCCGTGCTCAGCGCGGACCCGGATCAGCTCGCCGGCCCCTTCGCACACGTAGTGGTGGACGAGGCGCAGGAACTGACCGACGCCCAGTGGCAGATGCTCCTGCAACGCTGCCCGTCCCGGAGCTTGACCATCGTCGGCGACCGCGCGCAAGCCAGGCACGGATTCACCGAGTCCTGGCAGGAACGACTGGAGCGCATAGGGCTGAGCCACGTGAACCTGACCCATCTCAGCATCAACTACCGCACACCGGAGGAGGTCATGACGGAAGCCGAACCGGTCATCAAGGCAGCCCTCCCCGACGCCAACGTACCCACATCCATCCGTAGCAGCGGCCTCCCGGTCATCCACGGATCCGTTTCGGACCTGGACTCGATCCTCACCACGTGGCTTGAGGCGCACGCCGAAGGTATCGCTTGCGTTATCAGCAAGAACGACGGCGGACGCGGCTCGCTCCCAGCGTCGCCCCGCCTCCGTTGGCTGGCCCCGGAACTATCCAAGGGCCTCGAGTTCGATCTTGTGGTCCTGGTTGATCCGGAGGAATTCGGGACGGGCATCGAAGGAGCCGTGGACCGCTACGTCGCGATGACCAGGGCCACCCAGCAGCTAGTCATCCTCACCACTGCCGCCGCCGCCGTCGTCGAGAGTTTCTAGCTGGATGCCTCGGCAGCCGCTTTCAGGTCGGCCGCGAACTGGTGGGTTCGAACTCCTTGATCTTGAGTTTGAACGTTCGGCTGGGATCCAGTGTTGACACCAGCTGGATGGTTGACCCTGGTTTGATCTCGCCCTTCAACGAAACGATGGTTGAGTTCCATCGGGGGAAGTCGGCGGCGGACTAGTGCCTCCCTTGGGACAACTCCTTTTGGTTGGAGCGACGATGCCGCGGTCCCCTTCCCCGGCGTCGTCGGTGCAACAGGGCAGAAAGCGGCAACACCGAGCGGGAAACCAGCACAGCGGCGAGAACCACGACAGTCACAAGAACGGCGATGGAAACCAGCACCAGCCACAGTTCCGGCACGGGCGAGCCAGTAAGGATTTCCGGGGTTTTTTCGAGTCCAAGCATCTACTTCTCCTGCAATTTGGGGCCTATCTATTGCAGTGGTGAGTAGGAGTGAAGGCCGGAACGTGTCGCGGAAGTCAGGATTTTAGTTGTCTGGCCTTCAGCGCGTGTCCACGGAGGGCCGCCGCCACATCACGGCGAGCACCAACACCAGCACGTTCAGGCCGAGCATCACCAGCACCATGAGTCCCCAGTTGGCTTGGTTCACACCGGAGCCATACAGCACGCCAATCAGCACAGTTGCAGTGATCGCGCCCAGGTAGCGGCAGGTCTGGAAAATTCCCGCAGCTACTCCTCGTTCCTCCGGGCGTGCAGAAACGTAGAGCCCCTGGTTCGAAGCCGTGCTCACCATTCCGTAAGGGATGCCCATCAATGCAGTCAGCAGGAACACCAAGGGCGCCCACAGAGACAATGTCAGGGCGCCAAGGCCCACTGCGGCAGCAGTCAGAATCAGCACGCCGGTGATCAGGACGGAACGCACGCCGAACCGCTCAATCAGCCGAACGGTCAGTGGCGTCACCACAACCGACAACGCCGCAAGGGGCAGCATCAGCAGGCCCACCACACCGGCGTCGTAATGACCTGCCTCCTGCAGCAACTGCGGCAGTCCGAAGAATGCAAAGTAGTAGACGCCGCTGAAGACGACGAAGAGCAAATAGACCAGCAGCAGCGGCCGGTTCGTGCCCAGCAGCCGGAGATCCAGGAACGGCGGCCGGAAGCGCAGCTCACGCCAGGCGAAAAGCGCGCCGATCACTGTCGCGGCACCCAGGAGCCACCAGCGGTAACCCGGCAACACGTTGAGCAGCGCCATCATCGCGAGCATGAGCGAAGTGACGAAAGAGAGGATGCCGGGGATGTCGGAGTCGCGGATCAGCGCCGAGAGCTTGCCCGTTTCGCGGCCGGAATCAGCTGGCGCGGCCTTGTGCACCACAATGAGCGCCAGCAGCGCTATCGGCACGTTGATCGCGAACAACGCCTGCCAACCGACCAAGCTCACCAACAAGCCGCCGACCACGGGACCCACGGCAGCAGCCGACGTGTTTGCCATCTGGATCCGGCCCAGTGGCCGCGTGGACGGCATATTAGCGAGCTTGCTCAGTTCAGTGACCATCACGACGGCCGAGGGGTAGGCCGTGGCGGTCCCTACAGCCATCAGCGCGCGGGCCACGCACACCAACGCGAAGCTGGGTAGGAACGGTGCGATGGCGCAGGTGACCGCCACCAAGGCCATGCCGAAGGTGAACAAGCGGCGGGGGCCGAAGCGGTCGGCGAGCCTACCCATGAGCGGCTGGCCGGCAGCGGATGCGAGGTAAAACGACGTGATCACCCAGGTAACGGTGGCGACGTCGAGTGCGAAATCCTCGCGCAGCACCACTAATGCTACGGCGATCATGGACGAGTTCAGCGGATTCAGCGCCGTCCCGAGGCTCAGCGCAGCGATCGCGAGTCCGGGCCGGGATCTATTGGTCGTCACCCACCCAAGTCTGCTGCATGGTTGCTTCGGGTTACGAAACGAGTTCGCGGGGCGGACGGTCGAAGGCCCGCAGTTTGTCCATTCCTGTTGGTCGAGGGAACGATCCTGCAGAATCCCAGCCCTACTCCTCGAAGTGGGTCGTAACCTTCCCCGAGGACACTGCGGCGATGATCGACTGGGCCAAATGCCGCAGTTTGATGTTTCGATTGCTGGACGCCGTACGCAGGATGGTGAATGCTTCCTCCTGGCTGCAGTGGTTCTGCGCCATGATGGCGCCCACGGCCAGGTCGATCACCGTGCGCGACTGCATCGCAGCCGCGAGATCGTTCCGTGCATCGCTGAGTTGGGCGATCTTCAACGCGAGCCGCAGCGACTTGGAAGCATGCGAAGCGAACACCTCGGCACGTTCTACGTCATCGTCGCTGAACGCGTGGGTCCGCTCGGAGTATAGATTGAGAGCAGCACGGGTATCCCCCTCGACCAGCAGCGGCACGCTCAGGATGGACCGAAGCCCCTGATGGGAAGCGGCCTCGACATATTCCGGCCAACGGTGTTCGCGAAGAAGGTCCGGGACCAAAACAGACGTCAGCTTGTCCATGGCCGTAAGACACGGTCCCTCAAAGGTGTTTTGGAGTTCGTCCATGACGCGGGCACGGTCATCGCTGCTGGCGGCCGTGGCTGACCTCTTGCGCCGAAGGACTGTGATGCCGCAATAAACAGGGGACTTGCGGTGTGAGAGGCTCTCTGCCGAGAAAGAAGCGAGATCGCCGAGAAAAGCCTCGACGTCTTCGCTGCCCAGGACGAGATCCAGAAAATATCCATTCTGGAGAGCTTCCTGCTCGGGGCGGGGGTTGACCATGTGGCACGTTCCTACTGACTGAAAAGCGTCCCCAGCAGACAGCAAAGGAGCGAATATCGCCGCCCTCTGCAAAACGGTCTGAAGACACCATATCCTCCAACGATCAACGGTACAAAGTGCGGCACTCCATGCGTTGACCTGCAGATTGATGACCTAATGGGGGTCACTTTGTCAATCCGGGCAGGGTGTTACATCGAACGGAAAGTAAGTAGGCTTACTATATTATCCGAGTCCGAGCACCGGACCCATTCGTGCAAAGGAGACATCTGATGGGCGTTGAAGACAGCATCCGCAAAGCCGCCGAAAACGCGATGGAAGACCTGGCCGGCACCTCGGATCCAGTGGACGATCAACATGTGCCCGAGCCCGGCGCGAAGGATGACGACATCCAAGTCCACTCCTCCATCAGCGAAGGTTCAAACGCGATGGACTCCGAGTCGCCTGACCAGGGCAACCCGACAACCCCGGGTCACAATGCAGCTACGAGCGACACAGCTGCGAGTGACTCCGGCGAACGCCAGAACGAGCCAGGACCCGACGCCGCTACTGGCCAAGGCATGGAAACGGACGACGACGTTCAGGCCCCTTCGGGCGACGTCCCCGGACCGGCAGGCCTGCCGGATGGAACCCCGGACGAACTCCGGGCAGACCCCTCCGAAGGCGACCAAGACCCGTCGACGAGCATGGGTCGGGGCTAAGCTCCAGCCGCACCCTTAAGGGCGTGGCGCCGCCGTCGAGCCCCGCACCACAAGCTCCGTTCCGAGCTCGATCCGCTGCGGCAACTCCTCGTCGCCTTCGAGATGCCGGAGTAGCGCGCGCATTGCCGTCTCAGCCATCTGGACCACGGGCTGGCGGACCGTAGTGAGGCCTGGTTCGATCCATTCAGCGGCCGGGATATCGTCGAAGCCGATGATTGAGAGGTCCTCCGGGATCCGCAGCCCCGCAGAACGAGCAGCACGGTAGGCACCGAGGGCTTGTGCATCATTGCCCGTGAAGATGGCGGTGGGCCTGTCATCCAAGGCCAGGAGAGCCTCGGTCCCACGGGCGCCGGATTCCGTGGAGAAATCACCCGGCACCATCAACGAAGAATCAGCTTCAACACCACCCCGGCGCAGGGCAGCCAGGTAGCCGTCTTCACGGGCGCCACTGCACTGCAGGTCCTCGCGGCCGCCGATCATGCCAATGCGCTTATGACCGAGTTTCAAAAGATGCTCGGTAGCTGAGAAGGCGCCATCCCAGTTCGCAGCGCCCACGGTCATGAGGTCCGGCCCCGGCTGGCCTACGGGGTCGATCAGGATCACCGGGATTCCGAGGGCCTTTATGCGTTGGATCTGCTTGGAGTCCAGTTCGTACACGGCGAGCAACACGCCGTCGGACTTCCGCTCGGCGAGGTTCGCCAGCCACGGGCGAATCCGCGATCCGTCCAGGGACAGGCTGCTGACCACGGTGCCATACCCGGCTTCCTGGGCCACACGCTCAACGCCTTCAATGATTTCGCATGCCCATTCCGAGGCCAGGCCCGGGAACACGAGGTCAACGAGCCCAGCCTTCTTGCTGCGCTTTGCCGGCCTGCGGGCGTAGTCGCGCTTGGCGATGATTTCTTCTACCCGGGCGCGCGTAGCCGCTGCCACATGGGCGTGGCCATTAAGGACCTTGGAAACCGTGGGCACGGACACTCCGGCTTCGCGGGCGATCTCGCTGATCGTCGCCCGCCCAGAGTCCTGCTTGGTCACCATGGAACGCACCCCTTTCGGCCGGGGATCACCCCCCAGCGGCAATAGTTTCGGAAAGTTCCCATGTCTGGATTCGGCCGCACATGCCATAAATCCTGCGGGTTTTCCGTTCGCCCATCGTAGTCCTCGAGTCCTGCAAGTAGAAACTTTCCATCGACTCGAGAGAGTCCAAATTGCCCTGGGTGAGCTCGGCCTGCCGCGCCGCCCCTTCGGCCAAATAGCCGCGCCACGTTCCGGCCCGGCCACTCACCAATCGGACAGCGGCGGCATGAAACTCGGCCAACGCCGAAACGCCGGACTTCATCACGGCCTCCTTCAGCTCCAGATACCCCTCCAAAGCCAGGTCCCGACGACGCCGCGCAGCCGCCTCCGCAGCCGGGTCACCGCCGTCGGCGTCCTTGGACGGAAGCACAGCGGCGCGCGAGTAGGTCTCGACGTCCACCAGGTGCTCCAGCGGGAAGGTCATCACTGCGTCGCCGTTCTCGGGAAGACCGGCGTTCTGCATGACGATCAGCACCTTGAGGTCCCCGGAATCGTTGATCGCGCGGTGGACGGTTCCAGGCGTGAACCAGACCACCGTGCCTGGTGCCAGATCCGTAGTAGTGAAGCCGCGTGAGTCCAGCGTCTCCAGCCGGCCGGTTCCTTCCAGGACGACGTACGCCTCCGTCGATGCCGTGTGCAGGTGCGGTGACCCGCCGGCCTCACCGTCCTCACTTGGCCAGTTGTAGATGCTGACTTCGGACACGGCAGTTGCGCCCGGGAATGAAGTGCACATTAGGCCCAACCATCCAATGCGGCCTTGGCAGCGTCCGCGAGCGCAGCGGCTTGGTCATCCCCAAGGGAACCGTCGGCAATCACGACGGCGTACCGGTACTTGAGCGGTTCCCCGACCTTTAGCGGGACTACTTCGCTGAAGAACGGCGCGGACCCCAGGCAGGCGAACATCGACGAGCGGGCAAACCATTGGTTGGGTGCACCCACGTTTGCCTGGTCCTCCACGAACATGATGCTCGACTTCCGGCAAGTGACGTCGTGCTGGCCGGTGAAAGCAATCCATGGTGACCGCGTGCCCATGAACTCGTCCGCACCAGTCCCCGCTGAGGAGCGGAACTCGCCGCCGGTGAAGGACCGGGGACCGCGCCAGAACAGGCCGCCATACCCTGCGTTGTCCCGGCCTTCCGTAGTAGGGCTTCCGATGCCGATCTCAGCGCCGGAGACGTTGCTCATCCCGGTTTCGAAAAGGAGTGCCCACGAGTTTCCAGCTGGCAGCAGTTGGATGGCAAAGCGGCGCTGCTCCCTGACGAGGGGCAAACCCTGTTGACCGGGCCCGGTTGGCTGCGCCGTCCAGAGCAGGGACTCAGCGGCGGAAATCGTAGACGCAGATTCCTCGATGTAACTGAAGGCCTCATGGTTCATGGCGCCGTTGTTGTCCAGGTTCGCGTAGCCGGTCTCGCGTGTGTACGTCGCGCCACCCCAGAAGTTGTGCTCCCCCATATTTGGCAGCGCCCAGGAAAGTCCTTTATGCCAGACGTGGTCCCACGGGCGGGAGATAGTAACTTCGTCGCCGCCCAAGGTGGTGAGCGGGTGGAAGAAGGGGCGGGGGCTTTCATACTGTTCGTCGGTGGGGCAGTACGTATATGTTGCAATGTTCTGGCCATCGGCCTTGAAAGTCAGGGAACGGCCGTCGTCGAAATAGCTGAGGGCGGTGGTCTGGGCGGTTTGGGCTGACGTGGTCATTGATTCTCCGTTGAGTCTGTGGTGGTTCAGGAGCGGGCAGTGGAAGCCAGGACGCGCGTCCCGCGGCCCTCCCCATCCATGCCTGCGTAGAAAGCGTGGCCAGGAACGATTTCCCCGCGGCGAACCGGCTTCCCTGTGAAGGCGGAGGCGTAGATTGCGGCAGCGAACTCAAGTGTTTGCCTCGCTGACTCCGCTCCGGCTGGGAGCGGGAGTCCGGCGTCGAGCGCGTCATACATCGCCAGGAACTGTGCCGAGTGGCCGCTCCCCCGCTCCAAAGGTTCAGCAGACCAAGCACCCGCCACGTGGTCCTCATGGCCAGGTGCCGCCGTGATGGTCCAGTCCTTGGTGCCGTAGCCATAAAGGTGGCTGAGCTCGATGGTGGCGAACTCGCAGTCGACGCGGATCTCCGAGGTTTCGCGGGGCGAGAGCAGGGAATTGATGACTGTGGCCGCGGCACCATTTTCGAAGCGCACCAAGGCGGCCGAGAAATCCTCGGTGGACGTGGCCCGGGCTTGCCGGGAGGCGATGGCCGTGACTTCTTCCCAAGGGCCGAGCAGGTGAAGGAGGAGATCGAACTGGTGGATGCCGTGGCCCATGGTTGGACCACCGCCTTCCGCCTTCCAGGTGCCCCGCCATGGGAGATCGAAATACTCATCCGGCCTGTACCAGAGGGTGTCGCAGCGGGCAACGAGGGCACGTCCGAAGTCGCTTCCGCCGATCAAGGAACGTGCTGCCGCCGATGCATCGCCAAAGCGGTGCTGGAAGACGCAGGAGAACTGCGCGCCGCCCTTGGTTTGGGCGTCGTTGAGGCGGTCGAAGTCCGCGAGGCTGAGCGCTGGTGGTTTCTCGGACAGGACATGCACACCCGCTTCGAGGCACTCGATGGCTTGATCGATGTGCATCATCGGCGGAGTGCAAAGGTGCACGATGTCCGGCTTGGCTTCGGCGAGCAACGTGGTGAGGCTTTGGTATCGGCCAGCGATTGCGTGTTCATCGGCAAAAGCCTGCAGCCGTGCGTCGTCGACGTCGCACGCAGCCACCAACTCTGCCCTGTTGTCGGTGCGGGCCAGGTTGGACGCGTGCACGGCCGCGATCCCGCCCGTTCCAACGATGGCCACTCTGTACGTCTGCATATGGGGTTTCTCCAACGTTCTGGCTTGGATAATGTCCGAAAGTTTCTGATCTTTAGCGGTGCAAACTGGCGCTCTTTGCACCTTGTTGCGTCAACGCTATGAAGATTCTTCTCGTAAATCAACACATTTTGGCCCTAGAAACTAATTGTAAGTTTCTGATAGTTTCTAAAAATCAGTAACCAACCCAAGGAGAAGCCTGTGAGCAGCGGCGCCGCTGAACAGCAAGCACTTGCCCGCGTCCCCATCCCGGCCGCGGTAGAACACCTCATCCGGGAAATGACCTTGGAAGAAAAGCTCGCCCAACTGGTGGGCGTGTGGGTCAACGCCTCCAGCGACGGCGATTCCGTGGCACCCCTCCAGAGCCAGATGGCGGGCGATACGCGCTCCTGGGACGAGGTCATCTCCCATGGGTTGGGCCAGATAACGCGCATGTACGGCACCGTCCCGGTGGAGCCATCCGAGGGCGCCCGGCGCCTTGCGGCCGCGCAGGAGCAGATCATGGCAGCGTCCCGGTTCGGAATTCCGGCGCAGGTGCATGAGGAATGCCTGGCCGGTTTGGCGGCGTGGAAGGCAACGGCTTTCCCGGTCCCTCTGGCTTGGGGTGCCACGTTCAACCCCGCTTTGGTACGGGAGATGGCGGTCAGGATCGGCTCGTCGATGCGTAACCTGGGCGTCCATCAGGGCCTGGCTCCCGTGCTCGACGTCGTCCGGGATTTCCGATGGGGCCGGGTGGAGGAAACCATCGGTGAGGACCCCTACCTGGTGGGCACGGTAGCCACCGCCTACGTCCAGGGGCTCGAATCCACCGGAATTGTCGCCACCCTCAAGCACTTCGTCGGCTACTCCGCCTCCCAGGCAGGCCGCAACCACGCCCCCGTTTCCATGGGCCCCCGCGAACTCGCCGACGTCATGCTGCCGCCGTTTGAAATGGCGATCCGGCACGGCGGCGCGCGTTCCGTGATGCACGCCTATACCGACGTCGACGGCGTACCAGCCGCCGCGAACCGCGACCTACTCACCGGGCTGCTCCGTGAGGAGTGGGGCTTCGCCGGCACGGTGGTGGCCGACTACTTTGGTGTTGCGTTCCTGGACGTCACGCACGGTGTGGCCGCCGATTCCGGTGACGCCGCGGTGCTGGCGCTGCGGGCCGGCGTCGACGTTGAGCTTCCCACCGTCAACTGCTTCGGTGAGCCGCTGGCGGAGCGGGTCCGTGAGGGTGCCGTGGACGAATCCGTGGTTGACTCGGCACTGAGACGGGTTCTTACCCAGAAGGCCGAGCTTGGTCTTTTGTCGCCTGATTTCTCTGTAGCGCCAGCTGCCCTTTCCGGCCCTCTTGAACTGGATCCTGCCGAGGACCGGGCGTTGGCCCGTCAGCTCGCAGCACAGTCGTTGGTGTTGCTGAGCAATCGACCGTTTTCAGGGGCGCCGGCTTTGCCACTTTCGGGCTCCGGAACCATCGGCGTTGTTGGACCGCTGGCTGACGACCCCTTCGCGATGCTCGGCTGCTACTCCTTTGATGCGCATGTGGGTGCATCCCACCCGGATGTGCCGATGGGAATTTACGTGCCTACAGTTGCGGGTGTGGCTTCCTCCCGTTTCCAGTCCGTGACGAGGTCCGTGACGGGGAATTGCGAATCAGCCTCGGAGGCCGAGATTTCCGCAGCGTGCGACGTCGCTGCCTCCAGTGATACCTGCGTTGTGGTTGTTGGCGACAACGCTGGACTGTTCGGCCGGGGCACCTCAGGCGAAGGAAACGACGCCGCCGATCTCCGCCTTCCCGGGGACCAGCACCACATGCTGGACCGGATCCTCACAGCTTCTTCCGAGGCCGGGACGCGCGTTGTCGTAGTGGTACTGAGCGGGCGACCCTATGCATTGGGTGACTTCGTAGACCGGGCCGATGCGATCGTTCAAGGTTTCTTCCCGGGCGAAGAGGGCGGCGAGGCACTTTGGGACGTGCTGACCGGCGTCGTCAATCCCTCCGGAAAGCTGCCGGCCTCCGTGCCGCGCTCCCCCGGCGGCCAACCAGGAACCTACCTTCACTCACGGTTGGCAGGACCTACTGAAGTGAGCGCACTGGACCCGTCGCCGCTTTTCGGGTTCGGACACGGCCTGTCCTATACCAGCTTTGAGCTCTCGGACCACCAGTGCAGCTCTCCCGCAATGTCGACGTCGGACTCGGTCACCGTCAGTTGTACGGTGCGCAATGTCGGCGGCGTGGGCGGCGCCGAAGTAGTGCAGCTGTACCTGGAGGACCCTGTCGGCGAGGTGGTTCGTCCCATGCGCGAGCTCATCGGCTACGCCCGCGTGGAGCTGGAAGCCGGCGCGTCCGCCGTCGTGGATTTTGTGGTCCACGCGGACCGCACGTCCTTCACGGGGCTGGACCTCCAGCGCGTGGTGACACCTGGCTTGGTGAAACTGCATGTTTCTACGTCGAGTACCTGTGATGTGCAGACCCATGAGGTGATCCTGCACGGGCCGCGGCGCGTGGTGGGGTTTGAGCGCGAGATGCTGACGCCGTTTCAGGTGCGGGCATTGGCGTAGCCCTATGGCTTCCGGACCCTGGCCCTGGGCGTCAAGCGATGCGCGCGTCGGTGTCAGGGTCTTGTCGCACGCCGAGCATTCCAGCGATTCTGCCTTCGAGCGCGGCAACGGTCGCTTCCGGAAGGACGATCAGGCCGTCGAGTTCCTTGCGCGCACGCTTGTACGCCGTCTGCCGTTCGGCCGGGGTAGCTGCGGAGTCTTCTGCAATACGCAGCAGCTTCCTCGCCGTTGCCAGTCGTTGACGTTCGGGCCCGGTGAAGTTGGAGTCCTTGATGCGTCTCGCTTCGCGTTCGGCCACATCGAAAGCGAGTTCGAAGCTGTGGACAGCGGCACGATACTCAGCCAGCCGGGCCGGCGTCGTCATGTCCTGCGGAGCGGCTGGCCGAAGTCCATCCGCTTCCTTTTTGGCTCGGAGGAATGCGACAGTCAGAGGTTCGCGGACGTCAGTCATCAGCGGATAGTCAATGAGCTTTCCAACGTCCAGTTCGTAGTCCAGCCACTTGTGGTTCACTGCATCATGCGTAGCCATCAGCGAGACCACCTCGGCCTGGTTGGCTTGCTCGTGCACCGCAAGCTGGTTCTTCAGCTTGTACAACTCAACTTTGCGGCGATGGCGCTCTTCGCTGGCTTTGGACCACGACCTTGCCCACCCGCCAGCCATCCCGCCGATAGGGAAAATGAGCCACCAGTAACTGCCAAGGAAGTCGAAGAGGGGTTCCACAGATTCATCCTCCCACTTCCAGGCCCATCCCGTCCGTGGGCTCAGGCTGAGCCAGACCTGCGTGAGCATGAGAGATTCTTATCCTACGCCCATTTATTGATAAGCCAGTCTGGATCCTCGGTAGGCTCCTTCTGACCAACTTTTCCCTTCGGAAGGACACACATTGCCAATCACGAATGACCACAACGACGTGGCATCCGGCGCCCCATCCACTCAGCCCCTCAACGTCGTCGTTGCGGGTTCCACCAGCGCCGCGGGTCAAGCTGTTGTCGGCTCGCTGGTTGCGCTGGGGGCGCGCGTCGCCGCCGTCGATCTGGACGCCGCCCGCCTCGAAGCACTCGCAGCCTCCCACGACGGCGTGGTGCCCTACACCTGCAACCTTGCGGATCCCGAATCGGTGGAGGCCCTGGCAGGTTCAATCCGGAGCGAGTTCGGAGCCGTGGATGGGCTGGTTCACCTCGTCGGCGGCTGGCGTGGCGGCGAGGGAATCGTCGGCCAGAAGGACGAGGACTGGGATGTCCTGCACACCAGCATCATGACGACTCTTCGCAACACCTCTCGTGCGTTCTACTCCGATCTGGAGGCATCACCGCGTGGGCGCCTGGCCATCGTTTCGGCTGTCGCCGCAGCCAAGCCCACAGCATCCGGTGCCAGCTACGCTGCAATCAAGGCCGCCTCGGAAGCCTGGGTTCTCGGCGTCGCAGATGGCTTCGAGGCTGCCCAATCCGGCCACAAGACTGAGCCCAAGGAACAGACGTCGGCTGCTGTGGTGTTCGTGGTCAAGGCTCTGCTGGACGACGCCATGCGGGAAGCTGCTCCGCACCGAAAGTTCCCGGGCTACACCCACGTCAACGAGCTTGGGGACCACGTCTCTGCCCTGTTCGCTGCCCCGGCTTCCCACCTCAATGGCGCCCGTCAGCACTTGAGCTAAGTTCCGCCGTCGTACCCTGTGGCTACGATGTCCCGTATGGACCAGCGACTGCACTTCATCACGTTTGCCACGGCGGATCTCGACCATGCCCGTTCGTTCTATAAGGACGGACTCGGTTGGGATCCGCTCATGGACGTGCCCGGGGAGATTATCTTCTTCCAGGTCGGGCCGGGTTTGATGCTCGGACTCTTCGATGCTGAAAAGTTCGACCAAGACCTGGCCAGCGGCGTTCCTACGAGCAGCGTCAGCGGCGTGACCCTTTCGCATAATGTCGATAGCGCTGCCGAGGTATCCAGCACCATCGAGCAACTGGTATCTGCAGGCGCAACCGTGCTGAAGCCCGCCCAGTCCAGCGCTTTTGGGGGCATTTTCCACGGCCACGTCAAGGATCCGAACGGCATTGTCTGGGAGATCGCGCACAACCCAGGTTGGAGGATCGACGACGACGGCACGGTGGTTTTCGGATGAGCGACTTCCCGCCGACCTTCGCTGACGACGTCATCAACCACGATGCCCGGGCCCAGTTCGATGCATTCCTTGATGAGCATCGGCGAGCACTCTCCGAGTCTCTGGACGGGCTGACTGAAGAGCAAGCGCGCCGCTCGTTGGTCCCTTCGCGAACAACGCTGCTGGGGTTGGTAAAACACGCCACATTCGTGGAAAAGGTTTGGTTCGATGAAGCCATCTCATGCCGGTCCCGGAGCGAGATCGGCATCCCAGCCACGCCTGACGAGTCTTTTATTCTCGAGGACACTGACTCCATCGCAGGCATTCAGCAGGCACATCGCCAAGCGTGCGAGGCCTCGCGGCGGGCCGCCTCGAATTTGGGGCTGGACGACCTCGTGCTCGGAAATCGACGAGGCCCGCTCCCCCTCCGCTGGGTGTATCTGCACATGCTGCGGGAGCTCGCGCAGCACTGCGGCCATGCGGACATCCTCCGTGAGCAAGTGACCAGATAGTAGCAATTTTTCGGTTTTACGCGGGGACGCTAAAAATGATGCTCCTATTGCTGTCAATGGTCGTTGAGCCAGCTTTCGTAGCGTTTGTGGAAGTTGTCGTCGCGGGTGAGTCCGCGTTCGAGACGGGATAGTGCGGTAGGCCAGACGCGGAGGTCATCAGCGGCGGCCTGGAGGGTGATGTTCTTGGCTTTCCGCAGGGCCCGGAGCTGCCCGGCGAAGGGTGCTGGGTGGGGGTGCATGATCTGGTCATAGATTTCACGTGCAACGTAGCGTTTGAGGCAGCGCATGATTTCCTTGGTGGTTTTGCCTTCTTGTCGGCGCCTGGCCACGTAGGTTTTGGTCCGGCTATCACTCATCATCCGTACGAGCACTACGCGATGGATGGCTTTATTGGCTTGCCGGTCTCCGCCACGGCTAAGTCGATGCCGGGTGGTTTTCCCTGAGGCGGCCGGGATGGGGGCAACGCCGACCAGGGCTGCGAACCTTGCCTCCGAGGTGACCCTTTCGGAGTTGTCGCCTACGGTTACCAGCAACTGACTTGCAACGTCAGTGCCAACACCCTGAATGTCCCTGAGCGTAGGGGCGTGAATGGTGAGGATTGCGTCGAGTTCAGTATCGATCAGGGCCACTTCCGTGTTCAGGTGCCGGTAGCGGACAGCCAAGCGCTTGAGAACGATGGCGGTGGCGTTTGGAGGCTCGGCAGGGTCACCGATCGGTCGGCTTTTCTCCAGTGCGCTCATCATTGCAACGCGGCTTAAGCCGCGGTACTTCGCCCGGATGGGCTCAGGAGCAGAGACCAGGATGCTCTTGATCTGAGCCATGACCGCGACCCTTGCCCGCATGGCAGAGTTTCGTTCAGCGCGCAGAACACGTAGTGATTCCACAGCCCCGTCCCTGGCTTTTGGCGTCGCAACCCTGCTGCCGGCAAGTGCAGCTTCCGCAGCCTGATAGGCATCCAACGGATCAGACTTGCCCCGTAGCCGGCGTTCTTGCCGGTTTGGACGCATCACTTCCAGGACCCAGAAGTGCTCCCGACTCAGGACGCGTGCGAGCTCCGCTCCGTAACTGCCTGTGCCCTCCACGCCGATGGACGAGACCGGGCCAAATCCGGTGATGAACTCCACGATCTGCCGGTAGCCGGAACCGACGGCAAGGAACTCCTTGTCCCCTAGATGCCGCCCTGTTTCACTGATGACGGCGACGTGGTGGGTATCGGCATGCGTGTCGATCCCAGCGATGACTTTCGGATGTTGTTTTGCCATGATGAAACTGCCCTGACCTTCTGTTGCGTGCAATGGAACATGAAGGGCACGCCGGCCGGGTGGTCAGACAAGACAGTAATGGGATTCTTTGAGCAGGCTCCTATGAGGTCATGTCCACCTGGCCGCCGCGCTTATTACAGCCTGCGTCACGGCGGACAGATCATTTTGAAGACAAACCACAAGGGCGTCAGTCGGAGGCAGAGTCACACCGCAACACAAGCCAATTCCATCATTACTGTCAGACCCTGGTGGGAGGGTTGATTCATGGAAAGGGTTGGGCAGTTCGCGGCACGTGGGGCGGTAGCCTCCGGTGACGGTGCTGCCCTCTCCCGGGCCAGGATGCGGAGCATGGGAGCACCTACCCGGCTCGCCATGGCATCCAAGAGTTCGACGTCGATGCTGACACGTGCGGATAATCCCAGACGCGCTGAGCTGCTTCGCGGGCTCGATTCGATAAGGAGTGCACCGCATTCCCCTCCCGGCCCGGATGAAACCCTGGATGCCACCGCCAGTCCGGCCCAACCAGGCACCGGCCATGAACACGTGCACTCAGAGCCCACCCCGCCTTCACTAGCCGGCGCCATGGAAACCCTGGTCTCTGCTTTGGAAGGTCCACGCGGGATGGCCGCCACTGAAGCCCGGCTGTTCGGGTTTGTTGAGGCATCACACTTCGCCGGGCGGGTGGAGGAGATCGCCCGGACCGTGGAGTACCTTCAGGTGGTCGCGGCCCAGGCGGTGGAACGGACCCGGCAGGAAGCCCAGCAGGCACACTCCTCCGCCGCGGGCACCAGATGGCGGACAGGCTGGACCGAAACCACAACCGAACCCGGGACCGCACACGAAGCCGGGACCGAAACCACAACCGAACTTGAACGCGAACCCGGGGCCGGGACCGCAACCTCGGGCCCGGACTCCGCCGCCGTTGGGCCCGCCGTTGTTGGGCCTGCTGCTGTTGGGTCGGCGGATGCTGCCGCGGTGGTGGATGATGGGTACCGCAACGCCGCGGAATTCCTGCGCGCCCGCCTGAGGATCGGCATCGGCGAAGCCAGGCGCCGGCTCGCCCTCGCAGCCCAGGCGCTCCCCCGCGTCGGCATCGCCGGACAACACATCCCGCCCCGCCGCGAAATCCTTGCCAAGGCCCTCGAGACCACGCAGATACCCACCCGCTCAGCGACCATCATCAGCGCCGCCCTGGACAAAGTACAGCTCCTCACCGACGAGGACACCCTCGCCGGAATGGAACAAGCCCTGACCACCACCGCCCGTGAATCCGACCCCGACTTCGTCCTCAAAATAGCCAAACGCTGGACCGACTCGATCGACCAGGACGGGCCCGAACCCAGCGAAGAAACCCTCCGCCAACTCCAAGGCACCTTCATCCGCAAACCCCGCCACGGACTGCACCACCTGGAAATCTTCGCCACCACCGAACAATACGAAACACTCACCACCGCCATGAACACCGCCACCAACCCCCGCCTCACCACCGGCAACGGCGACACCGGCAACGGCGACACCCCCGGGGACAACCACACGACGGGCGGGCCGGACACGGGCGGGCCGGACACGGGCGGGCCGGACACGGGCGGGCCGGACACGAACGAAGCGGACACGGGCGGGCCGGGCACGGGCGGGCCGGGCACGGGCGGGCCGGGTACGAACAGTGGCGGCCAAGCTGGTGAGCCTGCCGGTCAGCGTCGTGGCCGGAACGGATCAGCCAGCCCGGACCTGGACCGCCGCTCCCGCGCGCAGAAACTCCTCGACGGCCTCGTCGGAGCCTGCGGTGTCGCCCTGACCACCGGCAAGCTGCCAGCCAACGGCGGACTCCGGCCCCAGGTCATGGTCACCATCAACCACCACGACCTCCTCCAGGAACTCACGAACACGGCCAACACCCCCAACCGCGCAACCAACACCCGAACCCGCCCGGCCAACACCCCCACGAATCAACCCGGCCCGCAACGAACCCGGCCCAGCTCCGGCGCCGCCACATTCACCGGCCCGATCCACCCCAACACCATCCGCAAAATCGCCTGCGACGCCGACATCATCCCGGTCCTGCTCGGCACCGAATCGAGGGTCCTGGACATCGGCCGAACCACCCGGATCTTCCCACCCCACATCCGCAAAGCCATCACCGCCCGGGACCAAGGCTGCGCCTTCCCCGACTGCACCATGCCAGCACCCTGGTGCGAAGCCCACCACATCACCTACTGGTCACACGGCGGCACCACAGGAACCGAAAACGGCACCCTGCTCTGCAGCCACCACCACCACCTCATCCACAAAGAACACTGGACCATCACCACCAACACCGGCGTGCCCTGGTTCACCCCACCACCACACATCGACCCCCACCAAACACCACGCCGCAACCACCACCACACACCCCTCAGAACATAAAGGCGCCACAAAGAAGAGCACGTCAAAGAAGGGCAACGTCAAAGAAAGGGATAGTGGATAGTGGTTGGATATTGAATGCTGCCTAAACAGCTGACGTGAACTTGCCCTCCACAAACTTCAGCAGTGGTCGGGAGTTCAGACAGATCAGATACACCAACGCTCCCGCCACGAACAGGATCAGCCAGGTTGTGGTAGCCATCAGCACGAAGCCTGCAACGAAAATTATCCCTGCGTTCCCCAGCGATATGCGCCTCTGCGCGCCCATGGTGTATACAGACAACCGGTAAATGTCCTGCGTCCGGAACGTGAAGCGGGAGAGGAGGAGCATAGCGTTGACGGCTGCGGCGGAGACCATGAGCCCGAGCCCCACCAGTCCAATTCGTGCTGCGATTTGGACAGGATCGATTCCTCCGCCTGAACCCAACAACGCGGCGTTCAAAGAACCTGGCAGGACACTCAGGTTGAAAGCAATGGCCACAAGAACCACGAGGTACGGCAGCAAAACCACCACGGCCTGGCCAAAATTGCTGCGGTACGACTTCATGAAGTCATGAAAAACTCCGGTGTCCTCGCCTGCCAACAGCCGGTTGAACGCGTAGCAGGCAGCCACGAATGAGGGCCCCACAAGGACCAGCGGAATCAATGCCAACGGAATCAATGCCAACGGCCCAACGACGCCAACCAGCACCGGTATGAGCACAAGCAGTGCGTTGGCGAGCACCAGCAATGCATCGCCAACCATGATGCCGTACACCGTTCCAGCTGCCTTGAACAACGTCCCGGATCCAAACTCTGCTTTCGTGGCTGCCATCAGAACTACTTCTTATCCGCGTAGGCCTTGTATGCCTTGTTCGCGAGCTCGACGTACTTGCTCTGCCCCTTGCTGTCCAGCTCCTTGACGTAGGCGCCAAACTCGCTGACACCACGCTGCCCGGTGATGAACTTGAGGGTGTTCTGCTTGACGTGGTCTTTCAATGGGGTGAGTGCCAGGGTAGCTTGCTCGCGATCGACGTCGTTGAAGGGTACCGGTGGAGCAACCGGGCGGGGCTTCTTGGACTTCATGGCCTCCTGGAACGCCAGCTCCTCGTCGTTGAACGTGGATTGCAGGAGTTCCGTAGCGCCGCCGTAAGCGAAGTTTCCGCCTGAGAATCCGTAGTCCACCCGCAGGTCCTTGGTGCCGGAGGGATTGAGACCTTGAAAGTTGATGTCGGCCGCCAGCTTCCGCTTGCCGCCCTCCTTGGTAAAGGTTGTGCCCTCTACGCCCCATTTGCTGAATTCCTGGCCCGCGTCGCTGTAGAACAACCAGTCGATGTACTGGATAAGTGCCACAAAGCTGTCCTTGTCCTTGACGGACGAATTCAACATGATGCCATTCTCCAGCCGGGTGCCACCGATGACGTCGCCTGCGGGTCCACCGGGAACCGTGATCTTGCCGATCTCGAAGTTGCCCTTGCCCAGGGATTGTTCCATGGATGTGCGGTACGTGATGACGTTCTGCGAATTGGCGCTGATCACGAACGACTTGCCGGAGACAAACTTCTGGATGGCGGAGTCGTCGGTTTGGGTAAAGCTCTCAGGATCCATCAGACCTTCGGAGACCAGCGAGTTGAAGTAGGTCACCAGGTCCTTGAACTTCTCTGAGCCTGCCGCAAAGCCGAACTCCTTCTTGTCCTGATCGAACAGGAGCCCGTCCACCAGGCCCCAGCCTGCCACAGTGCCAAACGTTGGTGCCGCGATGTTCAGCACGCTGTCGCCCTTGAACCTGTCAGAGAAAGGTACGACGTCGGGATACGCCTTTTTGAGCGACCGCAGCACTTCACGGAACTCGTCCCATGTTGTGGGCTCGGCCAGGCCTTCCTTCTTCAGGACGTCCTTGCGGAAGCACAGCGAGTAATCGGGCCACAGTTCCTCGTGCAGACCCGGAAGAACGTAGTACTTGCCGTCTTCCTGCGTGAGTGCTTCGATCTCTGGCTCGAGCTTCCATTTCTTGACCTTCTCCTGGAAGTGAGGCATGAGTTCCACGTAGTCGCTGACTGGCAGCACCGCCCCGGCGGATACAAACGCGGCTTCCTGTCCCGGATAGGTTTTGGCGATGATCTCCGGGGCGCTGCCGGAACTGATGAGAAGGCTCCGTTTCTGCTCGTAATCGCTGTTTGGAACGATGGTTGGTTCCAAGGTGACGTTATTGTCCCTGGCCATCTTGGTAAAGAGCAGCCAGTCCTTCTTGTACGGATAAGTAGGCTGGTCGGAGAACAGGAAGGTGAACGTCAAGGGCGTCGTCGCCTTGAACGTGTCACCTACCTTGAAGCTGTCCATCGCACCATTGCGGGATTTCGAGGTGTCCACCTTCTCAGTGGCCTCAGAGTCGCAACTTGTCATCATCAGCCCGATGGTGACAACGGACGCGAGGCCTAGGAAGTCTCTTCTACGGAACTCTCGTTTGGCGATCATTGGGTGTCCTTTCATAAGGGGTTATTCCTTGACGGAACCGAGCATCACGCCCGAGAAGAAGTACTTCTGGACGAAGGGGTAGACACAGAGGATGGGGATGACTGTCAGGACGATGGTGACCGACTGGATGTTGGCGGCGATTTGGCCAACGTTTTCCGCGGTGCCGCCGGCGGAGCCCGCAGTAGTGACTCCGGCGATCATGTTGCGCAGGTAGATAGTGACCGGAAACAGGTCTGGGTTATCCAGGTACAGGAAGGCCTGGAACCACGAGTTCCAGTTTGCTACCGCGTAAAACAGCACCATGGTGGCTACGATTGCCTTGCTCAGCGGGAGCACCACCCTGAAGAGGATGCCGTATTGCGTGAGACCGTCGATCGATGCGGCTTCCTCCAGTTCACGCGGCATGTTTTCGAAGAAGGACTTCATGATGAGCAGGTTGAACACGCTAATGGCATTGGGCAAGACCACGGCCCAGATGGAATCCCGCATCCCCAGGGAACTGATGAGCACGTAGTTGGGGATCAACCCGCCGTTGAAGAACATGGTGAATACGGCGAGTCCAATGAAGACGCTGCGGCCCTTGAGGTCTTTCTTGGCAATGGCGTAGGCGAACGAGGTGGTCAGCACCATCGAAATCGCCGTAGCCACCACTGTGTACAGCAACGTATTTCCGTAGTTGGTCCAGAACGTGGAGTCGGCCAGGATCAGCTTGTACGTTTCTGTGTTGAAGCCCATCGGGAACAGGTTGACCTGCCCTGCGTTGATGAACCCCTCGCTGGAGAACGACTGAGCAATGATGTTCAAGAATGGATAAACCGTCAGGAATACTACGAACAGCAGGAACACCAGGTTGAACGCCCTGAAGACCCGCATTCCGGTGGACACTCTCATGTCCTTAAGGAGAACGCCGTTCCCCGTAGCGGCGCGCAGAGCAGGAGCACTTCTAATCACTGTCTTGTTCACCACAGGCTCGTTCCTGCGAGGCGCTTGGATATCGCGTTCGCTGAGAGGATCAGCGTGAGGCCGATGACGGATTCAAACATTCCGATCGCCGCCGCATAGCTGAAGTTGCTGGATTCCAGGCCTACCCGGTACAGGTAGGTGGAGATGACATCTGAACTTGCGTAGTTGAGCGGGTTATAGATGAGCAGGATCTTCTCGAAGCCCACTGCCATGAACGTGCCAATGTTGAGGATCAACAGCGTGATGATGGTCGGACGGATGGCGGGAAGCGTCACGTGCCAGGTCTGTTGCCACCTATTGGCTCCATCGATCCTTGCGGCTTCGTACAGTGATTCATCCACCCTGGTGAGCGCCGCCAAATAGAGGATCGCTCCCCAGCCCATGGTCTGCCACACCTCTGAGCTGATGTACATCGGCCGGAACCAGCCTGGATCCTGCGTGAAGTTCACGGTGTTGCCGAACAACGATTCCGCGATCTGGTTCACCGTGCCGTTCATGGAGAAGTTTTGCAGGATCATGCCGGCGATGATCACCACGGACATGAAGTGGGGCAGGTATGCCACGGTCTGCACAAACTTTTTGAACTTCTGGGACCGGAGCTCGTTGAGCATCAAAGCGAAGATGATGGGCATCGGGAAGCAGAACAGCAGCGTCAGTACACCCAGAATGATGGTGTTCTGGAAGGCCTGCCAGAAGCTGGGGTCATTGATGAAGAGGGTGATGTATTTGAAGCCCACCCACTTCTCACCGAAGATGCTGCCGCCCGGCTGAAATTGGCGGAAGGCAATCACGTTCCCGGCCATCGGCAGGTACCTGAAGATGAGGAGGTATGCCATTGGTAGCGCTAACAGTGTGTACAGGCGCCAGTCCCGTTTGAGCGCCAGCTTCCAGCTTCCGGGCTTGACGCGCCGCTTTTTCTGTTTGCTTGGCTCAGTGCCCGGGACAACCTCGGGCGGAGCGTCGAGCCTCAGTGCCATGGTGTTCCCGCCTTAGCTGCAGAGTCTTCAGGGACCAAGACTTCTTCAAGGACAAGTACGCCGTTTGCTGGAAGTTCCACTTCCCCGTGAATCGTTTGTCCGCTGATGCGGTCTATTCCCCCGTCGAGGACGTTTACGCCGGCAGGCGCGTCATTGTGGTTGAGAACCAGCAGGAAGCTTTTGACGGCGTCGCCGGAACCGCCGGCGTCAGGACTGCCGCCGCCAGGACCCAAGCCAGCACGACGCCGGACCTGGACTCCCGTAGGTGCCTTCAGTATCGGTTCCACGCCTGCGTGTTGAAGTTCGTCGTCGAGCAATTGCTTGAGCAATCCGTCCTCGACCCGGGCCGAAAGGTAAACCGCACTGCCTTCACCGAAACTGTTGCGGGTAATGGCGGGGACTCCCGCGAGGCGCCCTGAAGAGTAGCCGGCCAGGACCTCTGCTGTCTCGGTGTGCAAGTGCTCTGTCCAGTAACTGGCCGAGGAGGTACCGCCGTCGGCCGTGGAGAGCTTAACTTGCTCGCCCACGCCAGCAAGCGGGTGCACCTCTTCACTCCAGGCACCCAGCACGTTGCGGAGGGCGCCCGGGTAGCCACCCAGGCGGATGGTGTTGTTCTGGTCCACGATGCCGGAGAGATACGAGACCATCAGACGGCCGCCGTCGGACACGTAGTTTTCGAACCTTTGGGCCGCGGCGTCGGTGAGCAAGTACGAGGCTGGCATGATCACCAGGCTGTACGCGGACAGGTCGCTGTCGGCATTAACGAAGTCCACCGTGATGTTGGCCTCGAACAGCGGGCGGTAGAAGCGCAACACTTCCTGGGTGTAGTTCAGGTCAGAGCGCGGCGAGTTGCCCAACTCCAGTGCCCACCAGCAGTCCCAATCGAAAACGATGGCAACCTTGGCTGTGGATCGGGTGCCTGTGAGATCGGCCAGAGATTTCAGTTCCTGGCCGAGCTCGCAGACCTCGCGGAAGATCCGGGTGTTCGGGCCTGCGTGGTTCACCATGGCGGAGTGGTAGCGCTCGGTGCCACCCTTCGCCTGCCGCCATTGGAAGAAAAGGATGGAATCCGCTCCCTGCGCTATGGCTTGGTACGAGCCCAACCTCATCTTGCCCGGCAGTTTGGAGACATTGACGGACCATTGGCTGACTGCACCTGTTGCCTGCTCCATCACCATCCAGGGCTGGCCGTGGCGGAGTGAGCGCATGAGGTCGAAATTCAGCGCCGCAGCCACGTGGGCGTCGTCTTCGCGGGGATCGGGATAGATGTCCAGCGCTGCCGCATCTTCTTCTGCAGCCCATGCCCAGTAGTCGTTGGTCTTGTAGAAACGCATGAAGTTGGTGACGATCGGCAGGTCCGGTGAGTGGCGGCGCAGGATGTCGCGCTCTGCCTTGAAGTGCTCCAGCATGCTGTCGGAAGTGAACCGGTGGAAGTCCAGGCGCCGTGACGGGTTTGACCACGTGCGTGGCTGCGCGGGAACCCTGACCTGGCTCCAGTCCGAGTAGATCTGGCCCCACACGGTGGTGCTCCATGCCTCGTTGAGTTCATCGAGCGAGGAGTACTTTCCCTGCAGCCACTCGCGGAACCCTTTCTCAGCCCACGACCCGTACGAGGTTGGCCCGTATTCGTTTCCTACATGCCACATCCGCAGCGCGGGATGCTTTGCGTAGTGCTCCCCCATCTTGTCAGCGAGTGCCAGTGACTTGGCTCGATACACCGGATGGGAGACGTCAAAGTGTTGGCGGGACCCGAAGCCGAACGTACTTCCGTCGGGGCGTTCCGGCATGATGTCCGGGTGCTGCTCCACGAGCCACGCCGGGGGCACGGCGTCCGGTGTCGCGAGGTCCACGCCGATGCCATGGGCGTGCATCAGGTCCATGACGTCATCCAGCCACCCGAAGTCGAAGACGCCGTCGCTGGTTTCCAAGCGGCTCCACGAGAAAACAGCCAGCGTCACCAAATTCACCCCGGCCTGCTGCATGAGCTTTGCATCCTCAAGCCAGACCTCGCGCGGCCATTGCTCCGGGTTGTAATCACCGCCATAGGCGATGCCGCCAAGTTGTCGATGCAGTTGGTCCATCCGCTTTTCAGCAGCCCGTATGTCCTCAGGATCGATGGTCATCTTTGTCCTTCGCTCGGCCTAGGTCGCTCTGGGAACTACAGTGCGACACACATCACAGGGAGAAACTATCGTAAAGTTTACGCAATAACAACAGCTCGCTCAGGGAAACTGGAAAGTAACTTTGACGCTGCTATTGCGGGCCCTAGGCGAACAATGCTGAACTTTCCGAGCCTATTCAACCGGTAAAGGCGCGCGAAATTGAACTGGCGCAATGATTTGTTTCCGGCCAAATTCAGAAACTATCGGATTTGGAACAAACTCTTTACCCAGGCTCAGCGCCCCAGCACAGGATGGAGATGCTCGCACCCCGACCGCCTGCCAAGCGCGCCGAGCGAACTGCATGTGTGGGACGTTGACACGTGACCAAATGGTCACCTATTCTGAACACATGGACGCCGTGTTTAAGGCACTGGCAGACCCCACCCGGCGGGAACTGCTCGACGAACTCTTCCGCGAGGACGGGCAATCCGCCTCCGCACTCGGAGCCCGGTTCGAGATGACCCGCTTCGGCATAGCCAAGCACCTCAAACTGTTGGAGGATGCCGGACTGGTGGTCACGCGCCGTCGGGGACGTGAAAAGTTGCATTTCCTGAACCCCGTCCCCATCCGGCTCATCCACGATCGCTGGGTGAGCAAATACGCAGAACCATGGGCCGCTGCACTCAGCGACCTCAAATCCAGATTGGAAAGCCCCATGGAAAAGATCTTTGAGATTTACATCAAAACCACTCCGGAACGGCTCTGGGAAGCCATCACCAACAGCGAAATCCGCAGCAAGTACCAGTTCGGGAATACGTTCACGGCGGACTGGACTCCTGGCGGCCGCTTTGAAATGCACAACGTCAAGGCAGATGAGCCATTGGGCGAGGGCGAGAACATCGAAGTCGATCCGCCGCGCCGGCTCGTCCAGACCATGCGGGCGTTGTGGGGCGAGGACGTCAAAGCGGAAGGAACATCGCGGATCACCTGGGAAATCGAGCCCGTGGGCGATTCGTGCCATCTCACCGTCACGCACGATCAGCTCCGCGAAGGCGCCAACGAGCAGCTGTACGGCGGCTGGCCCATGATCCTCTCAGGCCTCAAGACGTGGCTCGAAACGGGCGAAACGCTGACAACGCCCGGCTCACTCATGTACGCCTAGGCGCCCTAACCCAAGGCGACGGTTAACCCACGACGACGGCGGGCCGCTGCCGCCGTCGTCGTCGCTGCTTCAGTCTTCTGTTAGTCAGGCGACGGGAGTAGCCAGCTGTTCTTCGGAGAGCCATGCTGCCTGCATGGTTCCCAGTAGGTGCGGAGCGAAATCTTCGCCAATTTCCAGCACCACCCGGCAACGCGCACCGCGCTGGTCGGGGAAACCCAGGTACTGTCCACGGAGATCGCACACGGTCTGGCCACGGCTGGGACCGTTGGTTGTATCTACCTCCACGCGAACGGTCGGCGCCACGGCCAGCTCCACTCCCCTGACGGCAATGGCTGCGGCGAGAGGATCGTGCATCGCGGAGCAGGCCCGTCCGAAAATGTCGACGTAGAAGCCGAAGTAGTAGCCAAGCATGTCGCCGAGCGCCCGCGAAACAGGGTGCTCGGATGCCAGTAGCTCCTGGCGGTGGGTTTCTTCCAGGACGTTGGTCATGGTGACGTCCAGCGGTACCAGCGTCACGTTCCAATCGGCCGCGAGTACTTCCGCCGCAGCCTCGGGGTCGTTGGCGATGTTGGCCTCTGCCACCGGCGTGATATTTCCCGGGGCCAGGGCTGCGCCGCCCATGATGGTGATTTCGGCTATGAGTTCCGGCAACTTGGGCTCCAGCCGGAGGGCTTGGGCGATATTGGTCAGCGGACCGATAGCCACAACGCGCAGTTCCCCAGCATGCTGGTGAGCCAGCTGGACCAGGAGTTCCGCAGCCGAGGCCTGGATCGGCTCGCGATCCGACGGAACCAGGTCCACCCCGCCGATTCCATTGTCGCCATGCACATGAGGCGCCCCGCCGTGGAATGTCCCGACCTGCGGATCGTGCGCGCCGATCGCCACGGGGATGTCCGGATGCCCGGCCAGCTTCAGCAGGTCAAGGGTGTTCCGGGCGCCACCTGCGGCACTGATGTTGCCGCTCACGGTGCCGATGCCAACGAGTTCTGCTCTCGGCGTTGCGAGCAGGTAGGCGAGGGCGAGGGCATCATCGATTCCCGTATCGCAGTCGAGGTAGAAGGGGGCTGCTGTGCGCTGATTCATGGTCTCTCGTTTCAGGATCTGGCGGAGTGTTGTGAAGAGGAGTGGGGCGGGCGCGCGCGCCGCGTGCCGCCGTCGGGCTTTAGATTTTTTCGCCCTTTGGAGCTGTGATGAACAGGCTGACAATGAAGGCGAGGACGGTGATGGACACCGAAATCCAGAGCGCCGCCGAGTACCCGGCTGCGGTGCCCTGACCGGCGAACGGGGCAACAACGACGACGCCGAGGCTCGCCCCGATGCCGAACGAGGCACCGTTGATTCCCGGCAGTGCGGCGGGTGCTTCCTTGGGCGAGAGCAGGACGGACAGGCCGTTGATGGCGGTGAGGAAGAAGCCGTTGTAGAAGATGCCCAGGGCTGCGATGGCGATGAGGACTGCTACTTGGTTGTCGGCGAACAAGGCAGCGGCAATGGCGCAGGCCAGGCTCGTGGCCGTGCCGACGCGGACGGTCTTGATCCAGCCACGGCGGTCGGCAATCCAACCTGCGAGAGGGGCCGCGAACACGCCGATCAGTGCTGCCGGGGTCAGGAACAGCAGCGCCGCGAGCGAGGCCGACAAGCCGAAGCCGTTCACCTTGTCCTGGCTGAGCAGCACCACGGTGAAGTTGATGATGGCGAAGATTCCCGCGAGCGTCAGCACAGTGGTGGCGATGACCGGCCATACCTGGCGCGAACGGAGGTGGTGGACCGCAACCAGGGGCGTGGCGCGCTTCTTCTCGATGAGCCAGAAAGCCGTGAAGGACGCGATGCTTCCAACCAGCAGGGCAAGTGCGGAGGGTGAGGTCCAGCCTGCGGAGGACCCCGTGGATACGAAGTACGTAATGAATACGAGGAACACGGACAGCGAGCCGGCTCCCCACCAGTCCATGCGTCCCGGAGCCACAGCGGATTTCCCGCCCGGGACAACTTTGATGACGCAGACGACGGCGATCGCGGCCAAAGCGAGGACGGCAACGAAGATCGACTGGAAGCCGAGCGTCTCAGCCATGAGTCCACCGAAGTAGCCGTCAACACCACCCACACCGCCGTTGATGGCAGCGATGATGCCGATGGACGTGCCGAAGAGCCGGGCCGGCAGGTATTCGTTGAGCACGATGTAGGAGAGGGCGAAGATGGCACTGGAAACACCCTGCATGAAGCGACCAGTGACCAACAGCGGCAGGTTCGGAGCGAAAATGCACAGCACGGTTCCTGCACCCATAATGGCCAGGACCAAGAGCAGTGCCGTCCGGCGCCCGATGAAGTCGCTCCAGCGTCCGATCACCGGGCCCGAGATAGCGCCCGCCAAGAAAAACATGGACTGCACCTGTGCCACAGCCTCGGGCGTCTCGCCGAAGAACGAGCCGATGTGCGGGAGGGCCGGGGTGATCATGCTGGCATTGAGCTGGAAAGACAGCACGGCCAGGACCAGCGTGGTGATCAGCAGGACAGCAGCACGGCCTCCGGGCCGCGTATCCGGCGTCGCTTCTGCGGCTACTGAAGACTGCGCTTCCACCGCGGTGTTGGGGATATTCACATCAAACTCCTTTGTCCGAGGGCGCAGGCGGCGCCACGAGATGTGAGTTGTTATACAAGCATGTATTACGAGCTTGTGCAACCTATCACATTTTTCGGGTACAGTGGCCGTAACCAATCTCAAGTGAGGCACCCTTGACCGACAACGCCGTCCAGTTCCTGTCCCGACCCATTGCGCCCCAACCCGGCCAGCCTTTGCGCGTTGCGGCTTACTCACGCATCGCCGAGGCAATCAGGACCAAGCTCCTCCCTCCCGGCTCGCTACTGCCTACCGAGACCGAGTTGGGCGTCATGATGGACGTCAGCCGCACCGTGATCCGGGAAGCGCTGATGCTGCTGGAGGAAGACGGACTCACCCGGGCCCGCCGCGGTGTGGGCCGTTTCGTTGCCGATTCCCTGCCCCGGATCGGCATCGAACACATCCGCCCGTTCGATCAACTCCTCGGTGGCCCGGACCAGGACATCCAGGTCAAGCGCGTTGCTGCCATCAAGCAGCCGGCCTCGGAATTCGTGGCACCCGGAATTGGTGTCCAGCCCGACGAAGACTGTTGGTTTTGGGAAAGCGTGCTGATCCGCAATGGCGAGCCCGTGGCCCACCTGCAGGAAAACGTCGCACAAGGAATCCCCGAGGCCGAGGCCCTCGCCGAAGCAGCGGAAGCGCCCACCCTTTCAGCTGCAACCCTTTTGGAGGTCCTCAGCGGGCTTCCGGGGGCGTCACTTGGACCTGGTGAATGCGAAATCAGCCTAAGCACCGCGGGTCCCAGCCGCGCTAAGTTGCTGGATCTTCGACCATCCGAGCCGGTTCTGGTCCTCACCCAATACGTCCGCCGCAAGGGCTCCCCGTTCTACCTTGCAAAATGCCTCGTGGCTGCCAAAGCCGGTCACCTCTCCGTTATCCAGTCCTCCTGAATCCTCCCGAAAAGGTCCTTCCATGAGCTCCTCCCCTCAGTCTTCTGCGCCCATTTTGCCGGCCGCGAGCACCGCGCTCACCGTTGTAGGCAGCATCAACCTCGACATCACGGCAACCGCCAGCCGCCTCCCGACGCCCGGCGAAACCGTTGGCGGCGCCGTCCTCCGCCAACAGCCCGGCGGCAAGGGCGCCAACCAGGCCGTGGCTGCAGCCCGGCTCGCAGGAGCCTCTCGCATGGTGGGGGCAGTAGGCCGGGACCAAGCTGGCCGAAGCCTCCTCGACGCAATGGCGGGTGCCGGCGTCGACGTCGATGACATCGCGCAGGTGGATGCTGCGACGGGCACGGCACTGGTCCTGGTGGACAGCGATGGCGAGAACCAGATAGTTGTGTGCCCGGGCGCCAACAGTGAAGTGTCCGTGGTTGGCGTGCCCTTTGCCGAGGAAGAAGCCGTCTTGTGCCAGCTCGAAGTGGACCAGGAAGTGGTGCTGGAAACGGCTCGTCGCACCAAGGGATTCTTCGCCCTCAACGCTGCACCGGCCGCCCCCATCCTTCCGGAGCTCCTGAAGCGTTGCGACCTGGTGATCGTCAATGAAACCGAGTACGCACTCATCCCCGAACTCAAGAACGCACCACTGGTTGCCGTGACGTATGGCGGCGAGGGCTCGGCGATCTTCGAGCACGGCGAACGCGTGGCCGAAGCTCCTGCCGTTCGGGTCACGGATATCGCCAACACCATCGGAGCTGGAGATGCATTCTGCGCCGCGTTGGTTCTAGCCCTGAGGGCCGGACTTGAACACAGCCATGCCCTGGCTGCAGCAAACGCCGTAGGTGCGGACGCTGTCCGGGATGCTTCGTCACAGCCTGCGTTGAAGCCGTTGGCGCACTACATCGAGGCGACGCGGCAGGCCCGCTGAACCAACTAACCCACGATCCGGAACTCCTTGAACTCCCCCGTCGCCGAGGAAACGTCTGATTCCACATTCTCCACCCTGCCTGGAGCCCGTGGTGAGTTCAGCCAGTCCAGGAAACGGCCAACGTGCGCCGTGGACCCTTCGGCCACGAGTTCCACAGAACCGTCGTAACGGTTGCGGACCGTGCCGGTTAGAAGGAGTTCGTCCGCTTTTCGCGCCGTCCAGTACCGGAATCCGACGCCTTGAACCACGCCGCTCACGCGAGCCGTGAGCCTGACAGCCTCGTTGGCAGGACCAGCGTGCGTTTCTGGGGACTCAGCCATGGACCTAATGTAACCCCCGGAATCTCCCTGCGTCAGGACGTCCGTTTGCTCCAAGTCCCAACTCCAACTTGGAGCAAATTTGGAGTTGGGACTTGGAGGAACCTGGAACTAGGCCGTCACGATATCGTGCGTCGCGTGGCTGTACGTGAAGGTGACAGTGCCGCCGTCGTGGTTTAGCTCGTGGTTGGCGCCATCCCGGACCCCGAACGCACCATAGTTCTCGTCCCAAGCGCGGTTCAGCGCGATCTTGTAGGTATAGAAACCAGCCGGCAGGTCGGCGGTCAGCGTCCATACCTGGACCAGGGGGTTGAACTCCATCTGGGCTTCGTCGTACTGGGGAGCCCAGTCTTCCGGAGCGCCAAGGATCTTGTTGAAGTCACCGGCAATAGCGACGGCGTCCGGCTGCGGCAGGGTCTCGACGGCGGGAGCCGCCGCTGCCTTGGCAGGTGCCTTACGCGTGGGAGCCTTCTTCGCGGCAGGCGCAGCCTTGGAGGTAGCGGCAGCCTTGGTGGTGGCAGCTTTGGCCGTGGCAGCTTTACTGGCGGCAGCCTTCGGAGCAGCAGCCTTCTTTGACGTAGCCGCACGCTTCGTCTTGGCCTTGGCGGGAGGGGCCGTAGGCACGGGAACGTCGGCTGGTACCGGCGTTCCGGCGTCGAGGGCCTCCGCGAAAGCCGAAACGTCAGGGAAGGCGACAGTCGCACGCAAGCCGTCTTCCGGGATGGTCCAGCCCGAACGCCCCTTGACCAGCCAGCCGGCCTTGACCAGCTTGGCCGAAGCCGACGTCAGGGTTTTGTGGCCGCGGGGAATGCCCCCACTGAGAAGTTCAGCCTCATGGTCGTTGAAAGGAACGCGTCCAATGGCCTCTGCCAGGACTTCCCCTGCGTTCAGCGTGGCTCCAGACCATACGCCCTCAGCAAGGATGTCCAGTACGGCCTTCAGACGAAGGTTGGTGTTCTCGGCGGTGTTCGCGCCCATGCTTCTCCTTCTACGGTGGATAATCCCTTGCAGTTTGCCAATGAATTGTTAATTCGCGCGACTGATATTGGTAAACACCGTGTGTCGTGACCGAGTGTGACATCCCGGCGGCCGGAAGTGATCGACGGGTCTCGGCTGGACCACCAAATTTAGGGTTTAGTGCCCTGGAACGGACGCCTTGACCCACTCCGTGACTTCGTCCAGTAATACTGCTTTCCGGGCGTCGCTCGCGAACGAGGACCGGATCGAGTTTGCCGCCAACGTGGCCTGCTCCGGCACCGAGAATTCAAGGACCTTGGCCAACTGCTCGAAGTTGTCGTCCACATAGCCGCCAAAGTAGGCGGGGTCGTCCGAGTTCACGCAAACGTTCAAGCCGATCGCGAGCATGTCCGGCAGCGGGTGATCTGCGAGCTTGTCCACCGCGCGCAAGCGAACGTTGGACAGTGGGCAAACCGTCAAGGGCACTTGCTCGGCGACGAGCCGCTGCACAACGTCCGTGTCCTCCATGCAGCGGATTCCGTGATCGATCCTCTCCACATGCAGCACGTCCAGGGCCTCGGTGATGTAGGACGCCGGTCCTTCCTCGCCCGCGTGCGCGATTCTCCGCAACCCGGCGTCGGCGGCGCGCTGGTACAGTCGCTCAAACTTCGACGGCGGATTGCCCACCTCTGCCGAGTCCAGCCCGATGCCGACGATGGGGGCGTGCATCGCCAGGAGCTGGTCCAGTACCTCGAGTGCGGAGTCCTCGGACATGTCCCTGAGGAACGCGGCAATCAGGAGTGTCGAAACACCGAAGTCCTCCTCCGACGTCGCCAAGGCGTTGGCCATGCCGTTGACTACAGTCTCAAGCGCTACTCCCCTGGATACGTGCGCCTGCGGATCCATCATGATTTCCGCGTGGCGCACTCCCCCGGCAGCTGCGCGCTGAAGATAAGCGCGGGTCATGTCAGTGAAATCCTGCTCGGTCTGCAGGACGGCCATGTTGGCGTAGTAAAGGTCAAGGAAGGACTGCAGGTCCGAGAATTCGTACTTCTCACGCAGTTCTTCGATGTCTTCATACGGTAGTTCGATACCGTTGCGTTCGGCCAGGGCAAAGATCAGCTCTGGCTGGAGAGTCCCTTCGATGTGCAGGTGCAGTTCGGCAACCGGGGGCGCCGTCGTCGTTTTCTCGCCAAAAGTTTCCACTCGACAACTCTAGGCCCCATCCGTGTACGTGTCCCGGAGCACTCAACTTGGTTCTTCGCCGCGGGACCCCCAAACTGAAAGGATGCAGACTTTCCTCCCTTTCGCCGATTTCCGTGAGAGCGCCGCGGCGCTCGACACCTCAAGGCTCGGCAAACAGCGCGTCGAAGCCCTCCAGGTCCTCCGCGCACTGGTCATTCCGGAGTACGGTTGGCAGCAGCACCCGGCCGTCCGTATGTGGATGGGCCACGTCCCGGCGCTCACCATGTACGGCCTGGCAATGGCCGACGAATGGATCCAGCGCGGCCACCCGGACAACACCCGTGGCAACATCGCGGAGTTCGCGCCGCAGGCTGCACACCCTGATTACGCCTCCCGGATCATCATGCCGCCGTGGCTGGGCTACGAGGACCTGCACCTCAGCCATCGCTCCAAGCTCATCGGTAAAGACCCCAAGTTCTACGGGCGGATCTTCCCGGGCGTCGAAGAAAAGCTCGAATACGTGTGGCCCGAGCCCATGCACGAATTCCACCCTGAAGACCCGGAAGACGACCGTCTCTGGATCCTGCGCGCCAATGTGGAGGACATCCGGCCGGAACAGCTCACCACGGTGAGCATGCCCCCGCACGGCAAGGCCAAGCAGGGGGCTGCTGTTTCCGATACCGATGAGTACCAATTTGTGTACGCGGAAGAGAAGTCCCGCCGCCAGCTTAAGGGCCCCAAAAAGCGCCCGGCCAAGGTGCTCGAGAAGAAGCCCACCCGGAAACGCCAGGCCCAGGAAGCTGCCTTCAACACGCTTCCCGGCAAGACCGAGATCGCCGTCCCGTTCGACGGTGGCCAGACCTTCGCTGTCGGATTGATTCATGGACGGCCCATCACGGTTGAGGGCAAGTTCGCCCGCAACTTCGAAGTAACTGACGTGGTCAAGCGCTCCGATTTCGATTACCCGGCGCTCCTCCAGGATCCCCGGGTGTTCTTCCCGATCCCCGCGCCCGTCAAGTAGCCGGGCAAGTAAGGGCGAGGGAGGGCAATGGATTTCCAGCACATCATCGAAGTGGTGGGCCGGTACATGGACTTCGCCGGCGTGGCAGTCATGGTGATCGGGGCCTTGGTCTCGATCCCACTCGCTTTGCGCGGCTACCAACCGAACCGCGCCCGCGGCCTAGCCCCGTTTTCGCCGTACCGTGCCTACCGGCAACTACTGGGACGCTCCATCCTCCTGGGTCTTGAGCTCCTTGTGGCCGCCGACATCATCCGGACCGTTGCCGTGACGCCCACGTTTGAGAGCGTGGGCGTCCTGGCGATCATCGTGCTGATCCGCACATTCCTGAGCTTCTCGCTTGAGCTGGAGATCACCGGCCGCTGGCCGTGGCAAAAGGAGAAGGAGCCCGACGGCGGCACGTCCGTTCCGGATGGCTCGTCCGTGCCGTCGTAGCGCGGGGTTTGCCTACTTCCCGAGCCCTGCCCGACGAAGAGCCTCCGCCATGGCTGTATTGGCGGGAGCCTGGGTCTGCTGTGGCTTGCCCTGACGGCGGTCACCCTGCCGCCCCGCCTGGCCACCGCCGCGCTGGCCCGGCTGGCCACCTGATCGCTGCCCTCCAGCATCGCGTGCGCCCGAGTTACCGCTGCCTGAGTTACGTCCACCGGAACTGCGGCCGCCCGGCGTACCGGGTTCGTCGTCGAGCCTCAACGTCAGCGAGATGCGCTTTCGCTCGGGATCGGCTTCGAGCACCTTCACCTTGACCACCTGGCCTGACTTCACAATCTCACGGGGGTCGGAGACGAACTTGTTGGACAGGGCTGACACATGGACCAATCCATCCTGGTGCACTCCGACGTCCACGAAAGCACCGAACGCGGCTACGTTGGTGACGGTGCCTTCCAGGATCATTCCGGGCTTGAGGTCGGAGATCTTTTCAATGCCCTCGGAGAACGATGCCGCTTGGAACGCCGGGCGGGGGTCGCGGCCCGGCTTCTCAAGCTCGGACATGATGTCCTTGACGGTCGGCAAGCCGAAAGTGCCATCCACAAATGCCTGCGGATCCAACGCTGTAGCTGGTCCGCCGCCTGCCGCCACCAGGATCTTACGGGCCACCGAGTACGCCTCGGGGTGAACGCTGGAAGCATCCAACGGCTCCGCTCCCCCAGTGATCCGGAGGAAGCCAGCGCACTGTTCGAAGGCTTTCGCTCCCAGCCGGGGTACCTTCTTGAGATCGCTGCGCTTGGCGAACGGGCCATTCTCATTGCGGTACGCAACAATGTTTTCGCTCAGCAAAGGTCCCACGCCAGCCACCCGGCTCAACAGGGCAGGCGAAGCCGTGTTGACGTCCACGCCCACGGCGTTCACACAGTCTTCAACCACGGCATCCAGGGAGCGGTCCAGCTTGGCAGCCGTGACATCGTGCTGGTACTGGCCCACGCCGATCGATTTGGGTTCGATCTTCACAAGTTCGGCCAGGGGATCCTGCAGGCGCCGGGCAATGGAGACAGCACCGCGGAGCGATACGTCCATGCCCGGGAGCTCGGACGCTGCCAGGGCCGACGCCGAATACACGGAAGCCCCGGCCTCGGAAACCACGAGCTTCTGGACCCCCTTGGAACCTGCGGCTTCGAGGGACTTGATGAGCTCGGTGGCCAGCTTGTCCGTCTCGCGGGACGCTGTGCCGTTGCCAATAGCAACGAGTTCCACGTTGTACTGCTTGGCGAGGCGACCCAGCGTGGCCAAGGCTTCATCCCACTTCTTCACAGGCGCATGCGGATAGATGGTGTCCGTGGCGACAACCTTGCCGGTGCCGTCCACCACCGCAACCTTTACGCCGGTGCGGAGTCCCGGGTCCAGGCCGAGCGTGGACCGATTTCCGGCCGGTGCAGCCAGCAGTACGTCGCGGAGGTTTGCAGCGAAAACGCGCACCGCTTCATCCTCAGCATCAGCAAACATACGCGCGCGAAGGTCCGTGGTAAGGCGGTCCAGGATGCGCCCACGCCAGGCGAGCTGGGCCGTCTGGGTGAGCCACAGATCGGCGGGACGGCCGTGGTTGGCGACCCCCAGGCGCTTGGCCACAGCGTTCTCATAGCGGCTGCGTGCGGCGGCCAGGGCGTCGTCGTCGGCGGGGTCTGCTTCGGCGGGGTCTGCTTCGGCGAGGTCCAACTCAAGTACGCCGTCCTTCTCACCGCGCAGAAGCGCGAGCACCCGGTGCGACGGCATGCCGGAGGGCACCTGCGTGAATTCGAAGTAGTCCTTGAATTTCTGGCCTTCGGCCTCCATACCCTTCTTGACGCGTGAGACCATGCGACCCTGCTTCCAGAGCCGCTCGCGCAGGTCCTCCGCGAGGTCAGGGTCCTGGGCAACGCGCTCCACCAAAATCGCGCGGGCGCCTGCGAGCGCGGCGGCTGGGTCCTCAATGGAGTGCTCGGAGTTGAGGTACTTGGCGGCCTCGGTTTCCGGATCCAGTTGTGGGTTCGCGAGCAGGGCATCGGCCAGGGGCTCCAACCCGGCTTCGCGGGCAATCTGGGCCTTGGTGCGGCGCTTCGATTTGAAGGGTAGGTAGATGTCCTCCAGCCGCGCCTTGGTATCGGCACCGACGACGGCGGCCTCCAGTTCCGGCGTCAGCTTTCCCTGCGCTGCAATCGCCTCAAGAACGGTCTTCCGCCGCTCTTCCAACTCACGCAGGTACCGAAGGCGTTCCTCGAGATCGCGCAATTGAGTGTCATCGAGCGTCCCGGTGACTTCCTTACGGTAGCGGGCGATGAAGGGCACGGTGGATCCGGCGTCGAGCAGTTCCACCGCGGCTTTGACTTGCCAGGCCTTGACCCCGAGTTCTTTGGCGATGAGGTCATGGATGGCGGAGTCGGCAGAATGGTGTTGGAGAGATTGAGTCACCCTGACAGTTTGCCTCACATGACCGACAGTTTTCAGGTCCGGGTTCCGGAAGGCCTATGCCCGGAGCGCTGTTAGTGCTGTAGTTGGACCATGCAGGAACTGCTCATCATCCTTCAGGACGGGTTTGTTTCCGATGACGTGAGCGTGACCGTCGACGGCAAGGAAGCTGTGTCCGAACGGGATGTGTCCACCAAGATGCTGTTGGGAATGGCCGACGAAATCACGGTGGAACTGCCGGCGAAAGGCGCCACGGTGGGTGTTGAAGTCCGCAGCAGGAAGCTCAGCGCAACGAAAAAGCTCGCGGGTAAACCCCGGAGCCTGATCGTCTCGATAGAAAATGACGAACTCGTCCTGCGCGAAGGAACGGGCCGCGAGGCGTTCCTCTAACGGGGAGCGCTTCGCGGCGGCTGGATACTTCCTGCAGGATCAGTAAGAGCCGGTTTGCTGCTAGTGGGACATATGCTCCTTGGCGGAGATGTGCTCCACCATTTCGCCGACGCGCTGTTCTGCGTAGTGGTTGCGGGCAATATCTCCCTGGCTGATGATGCCTACCAGCTTGTGATCCTTGATGACGGGAAGACGGCGAACCTGATGCTCTTCCATCATGGCGATGGCTTCGTCAACGTTGGCATCCGCGTCAACCCAGTACGGCTTACCGGTAGCGAGGTCGCTTGCCCGGACTTCACGGGCGTCCTTTCCCTCGGCCAGACACTTGACCACGATGTCGCGGTCGGTGATGAAGCCGGTGAGCTTGCCGTCATTGCCGCAGATGGGAAGTGAACCGCAGTCCAGATCCCTCATGAGCCTGGCGGCATCTTCGAGAGTTTTGTCCTCGGCGATGCATTGGGCATCCGTCGTCATGAATTCACGTACGACACTCATGGGTCCTCCTTCATCGAATGGGGTTCACCGACGCGGGGTCCTTCGGCTCCGACGCCGATGATGCCAGCCTACGCTTGGCTACTCCGGCTGACTAGGCGATCCGGCAGGTTGCCGAACGGAAAATTAAGGCAGCACCCTAGATATAGTCCATTCGGTGGAGTATTCTCTTTCTGGGTTACACACGGCTTCTGGGCTTGGCCACTCTCACCCCCTTTGGGACTCCCCGCATGCATCGCCCCGCCCTGAACCGTCATGCCGTCCAGCTGGTTCATCCAGTGATGGGCGAACGCATATTGACTGCTTGCAGAGCGAGAAAGATCCTCACATGGACACCCCCAACGTCCCCAGCACCCACTACAACCCTGTCCCCGGCAATCCCAGTGAAATCCCGTTCCCGCCCTCTCCCGGGCCTCAACCCAATCCGTTGTCGTGGCCGTCGGAAGATTGGTGGAGATGCTGGCGCTCCGCTCCCGTCAGTGGCCGCTATGAGGGCAACCAGGCAGGCAATGGCCCTGTGGGCAGCGCACTGGACCTCCGTTTGGACGTCGATCCGCGGAAGGCCGTGGAATCCCCGGTGCTGAACAAAGTCAGCGGCGATCTCTACAGCACCCGTTGGGTCAAAACTGGTGGCGTAAACCAACTCGTGAAGACCTATGTGGAGTCGTGGATCGTGGACGCGCCCGTAGTCACCATGACCCACGCGGACGCACGCATTACTGGAACGGTCCGCTATTGGAAAGGCACCCATCCCGTCACCACGGTGGAAATCGTCGTGTCATGGGCCCATGGAGCGATAACCGGCGCGGTTGCCACGTTCACGGCAGGCGGCGTTGCCGGGCAGCCATACGCGTGCGCCTACCGCTCAGACTGTTTCCGCGATATAAACCTCGAACTCGACTACTGCACTTCGGTGGACATCGAGCCCAAAGCTCCCGTATACAACAGCCACTCACACAACAACCGCCCTGCGGACCTCGCCAACCGGACCATCACCATAGAGTCCTCGTACCGCGACGCGGGCGTCGCCGTCACCGTCGATCCCATCCACACCGTGATCGATGACAGTGCTGCCGGCTTCGCTTCCTGGAACGTCGGCGAACTTCACGATGCCATGGAGACCTCGTTCGGCAAGTTCAACGCCGGATGGCCTGCCTGGAACTTGTGGGGCGTGCAGGCCGGCCTCTTCGACACCGCCGGAGTTGGTGGCATTATGTTCGACGCCGCTGCAGGCTTTGGCGGCGCCGGTCGCGGTCCGGACCGCCAGGGTTTTGCGGTGTTCCGCAACCACTCCTGGTTCACCAACCTCGTATCCAACCCCACCACCCAGGATCAGGCCTGGGCGATGCGCCACTTCCTGTACACATGGGTCCACGAGGCAGGGCACGCTTTCAACTTCCTGCATGCGTGGGATAAGGCCAGGCCGGATTCCCTGTCCTGGATGAACTACGACTGGAAATACGATCAGCGCAACGGCACCGATACCTTCTGGGGCAACTTCCGGTTCCGGTTCGACGACGACGAACTGCTCCACATGCGCCATGGCGACCGTGCATCCGTAATTATGGGTGGAGATCCGTGGGCTTCCGGTGGGCATCTGGAATCCCCTGCCGGCGCCATGACCGTCTCCGGACCGGGCAGCGATATTGAACTGACGCTCTCAGCCAAGAGCCACTTCGACTACATGGAGCCTGTGTCCATTGAATTCCGCTTGCGGAACACCAGCGATGTGCCAGTGGTGGTGGATGGCCGCCTGGATCCCAGGTTCGGAAACACCACCGTCTACGTGCAGAAGCCCAACGGAACCGTGGTTCTGCACGAATCCGTGGTCTGCTTCTATGGCCTTCCTGAACCGGTGACCCTGGAACCTGCCGCAGCGGCCACGAGTGATGGCAGCGACCGCTACAGCCAACTGGTCCAGCTGGCATATGGAGTGCAAGGCTTCGCTTTTGACGAGCCCGGGCAGTACTTGGTCCGCGCCATCTATTCGACAGACGGCATAGTCCAGGCGTCCAATACCTTGCCCTTGCGGGTCGGCTTCCCGGTCACACGGGAGGAAGATCGGTTCGCACCCGAGTTCTTTACCCGGGAAGTCGGTCTCACCCTGGCGTTTGAAGGTTCGATGTCGCCCCATCTGAGCAAGGGCCTGGACGCCCTTACGGAGGCAGCCGAGCGGTTCGGCGGCGAGCCTTTAGGCGTCAAGGCGGCTACCGCCGTCGCGCAATCCGTGGGAGATGACTTCTATCGCCGCAAGGAAGACAAAATGGTGAAGCACCACAGCGCCGACCCTGAGCGGGCACTGGCGCTGACCGATGCCGGGCTCGCCAGCTACCAGAAGGCCAGTGGTGCGGCGAACAACCTGGCGTACCGGAAGCTCGTGGAACTGCGGACGGAACTGCATGTGAAGGCGAACGACACAGCAGCCGCGAAGTCAGAGGTGGAGACCCTCGCCAAGGACCTGGGCTCCCGCGGCGTCAACCCCACAGTCCTGGCCCAGGTCAAGGAACTGATTCCATCAACTCCGGCGGCCCGTTCCCGCCGGTCGGCTCCGAGGAAGCCTGCCAAATAGTCGTCGGATGACCGTTTGGCATGTGGCTCCTCCGCAGCCGGCGACGGCGGCACGCTCCATCGCTCGAAAAGGTGGGTGCCGCCGTCGCTCCTTTAAGTCGTTGCAGCTATTCGGCGATGTCCTCGGCCCACAGTTCAGGGTGTTCCTCCTGGAAGGCGCGCATCATGTCCACGCAGCGGGGGTCATCGAGGACAACCACGTCAACGCCACGCGAACGCAGGAGGTCGAATTCGCCCGGAAACGTCTCCGCTTCGCCCACCACGACGCGCGGAATCTTGAATTGGATGATGGTTCCCGTGCACATCGCACACGGCGCCAGCGTGGTGTAGAGGGTGGTGTCCCGGTAGCTCTTTTGGCGTCCGGCAGCCCGAAGCGCAGACATCTCGCCGTGGGCTATGGGGTCTCCGTGCTGGACCCGTTCATTGTGCCCACTCGCGATGACCTTCCCACCTCGGGCCAACGCGGCGCCAATAGGAATGCCGCCCTCGCTGAGACTCTTTTGCGCGGCCTCGTAGGCGGCTTCGAAAGCGGGATCGGCGGTGGTACGTGCTGATTCAGTCATGGGTGCAGTCTAAATTGTCGGGGGCCGCTGATAGCTTGGCTTCATGGTCCACTTCGCAGTGGTTCATCCGGCAACAGGGAGTAGGTCACGGTGTTCTTTCTCGATTCGGAGATAGCTGGCGCGCCGCAGGATTTGGTGTTCTCGGCCAGCGATCTTGTCATCGCTGCCACCTGCGAGTACCAGTTGCTCCGGAAACTCGACGAAAAGCTGGGCCGCTCCCCCAAGCCCGACTTCGCGGCCGATGCCATGCTGGAGCGCACCGCCAAGCTTGGCGATGTCCACGAGCACCGGGTCCTGGATGAGTTCGTGGATGAGTTCGGGCTGTGGGACCCTGCCACGGGAAAGGGCGTTTACGACGTCGTCCCCGCCTCCGACATGGACCGCTCCACCCTTTTGGCCAAGCACGCAGAATCCATCCACGCCTTGCGCTCCGGAGCGGATATCGTGTTCCAGGCCGCGTTCTTCGATGGCCAATTCCACGGCCGCTCCGACTTCCTGGTGAAGCGTTCCGCGGGCCAGTACGCAGTCTTCGACACCAAGCTGGCACGCCACGCCAAAGTCACAGCGCTTTTGCAGCTGGCAGCCTACGGCGATCAGCTCCTTCAGGCCGGGATAACACCGGATCCCACAGTCACGTTGGTCCTGGGCAACCGGGTGCACAGCGATCACCCGCTCGCGGAAATTCTGCCGGTCTTTAAGGAACGCCGGGAACGTTTCCTCCGCATGACCGCCGCCCATATGGCTGCTTCAGGACCCATCGAGTGGGGCGACTCCCGTTTCTCCGCGTGCGGCCGCTGCGACTATTGCGCCGAGCAAGTACAACTGCACCGGGACCTCCTGATGGTTGCCGGTATGCGGATCAGCAAGCGTAAGAAGCTGATGGACGCTGGAATCACCACCATCGACCAACTGGCTGCATTGCCTGCGGTCGGAGACCCAACGCTGCTGCGCCTTCGCGAGCAAGCCCAGCTCCAGACGGGGACGGGAACCCCCGACGGCACGGTCAAGTACACCGACAAAGCCGGGGAAACCAAAGCAGTGAGCTACAAGGTGCTGCCGGAGAACACCCTCGGCAGGCTCCCCACGCCGGACCCTGGGGACATCTTCTTCGACTTCGAGGGCGATCCCCTGTGGCAGGACCCAGCCACCGGCAAATGGGGTCTCGAGTACCTTTTCGGAGTCATCGAAAACCCATTGGAGCCTGGCGCTGAGCCCGTCTTCCGCCCGTTCTGGGCGCATTCGAGGGCTGAAGAAGGGCAGGCATTCGTGGACTTCCTGGAGTACGTCGCCAAACGCCGCGCCAGCTACCCCGGCATGCACATCTACCACTACGCGGCTTACGAGAAGACGGCGCTCCGCAACCTGTCGCTGACGCACGTGATGGGCGAGACCGCCGTCGATGACCTCCTGCGCCAAGGTGTCCTGGTGGACCTCTACGACACCGTCCGGCACAGCATCCGCGTATCCGAGAACTCGTACAGCATCAAGAAACTCGAGCCCCTCTACATGGGCCAGCACCTGCGTTCCGGCGATGTCACCGACGCCGGAGCCTCCGTTGTTGCCTACGCGGACTACTGCACTGCGCGGGACACGGGCAACGCCGGCCAAGCCGCCGCCATCCTGGAGAGCATCAGGGACTACAACGAATACGACTGCCTCTCGACGTTGGAACTGCGCAACTGGCTCCTGGCCCGCGCCGCCGAGCGATCCATCGTGCCGGGGGGCTTGGTTGATTCGGGGGATGCCGCCGACGCCTCACAGCGCGCCGAACCGCCCAAATACGAGGCTGCTCCGGAAGAAAGCGCCCTGCTGGACTACGTCGCTGCGCTGCCGGAGGAGCAACGGCTGTCCCCCGATTCCCGGGCAATAGCGATGGTGGCAGCAGGCGTTGGATATCACCGGCGTGAGGACAAGCAATATTGGTGGGGGCATTTCGACCGCTTGGAGAAGCCAGTGTCCCAGTGGGAGGACGGGCGTGATATTTTCACGGTGGAGCGGGCTGTGGTGCAGCAGGAGTGGGCGAAACCAACCCCTCGCAGTAACCCTGTCCGGATCGTGAAACTGCTCGGCCGTTCCGGGGACGGAGCAGGATTGGAACCGGGCAGGACCTATTTCCGGATGTACGAATCTCCGCTGCCGGAGGCTTTGGCTGCCAACGAATCGGTGCTCGGCCGGGCGGGTTGGAGCAACACTAAGATCATCGAAGTCGGCGAAGATGGAGATTTCGAGTCGGTCACCATGGCCGAGAGTCTTCGCAAAGACTCAACCGAGTTCAGCCAGGTACCGATGGCACTGACTCCAGACGCCCCCATTGCCACCAAAGGGCAGAGGGCAGCGCTTGCAGAGTTGGCCAACAGGCTCAGGGATTCGCTGCCGGAATGGCCTCAGGATCCCGCATTGGACCTGTTGCGCAGGAAGCCCCCAAAACTGCGTAGCCTGGAAGCTCTGCCCGCCGTCGGCCGGGGTCCTGATGGCTACATCGACGCCATCACTGCTGCGGTGAAGGATCTGGACAACTCCTATTTGGCGGTCCAGGGACCTCCTGGCAGCGGAAAAACTTTCGTTGGTGCCCACGTCCTGGCCCGTCTGGTGGAGCAGGGATGGAAGGTCGGGGTTGTGGCGCAGTCCCACGCTGTAGTGGAACACATGCTCTGTGCTGCCGTGGAGAAGGCGGGCGTCGATCCTCAACGGGTGGCCAAGGAGGTCAAGCACGGCGACCATGTGCCGTGGTCGCAATGCGCCAAAGCTGACGTGGAGTACGCATTGTCCAAGCCCGGCGGAGCCCTGATTGGCGGGACAGCCTGGACCATGGTGGGAAGTTCGATTCCGCCAGGTTCGCTGGACTTGTTGGTCATCGACGAAGCCGGCCAGTTCTCCTTGGCCAACGCTATGGCCGTCAGCCGGGCCGCTAAGCGGCTCCTGCTTCTGGGAGACCCGCAGCAACTGCCTCAGGTCACGCAGGGCAAGCACCCGGAGCCGGTAGATGAGTCAGCACTCGGTTGGCTGTCCGATGGATACAACACCTTGCCACCGGAACTTGGATACTTCCTGGCCCTGTCCTGGCGCATGCACCCTGCCCTGTGCGATGCGGTTTCGGAGCTCTCTTATGACGGCCGCTTGGAAGCAGCACCCGCGGCCTCCGTGCGCCATCTAGGCCATGCGGAGCCCGGGATTGCTTGCGTATACGTCCCCCACACCGGCAACTCCACAAGCTCGCCCGAGGAAGCCGCCGAGGTTGTCCGCCAGGTACAGGCGCACGTGGGCCTGCCGTGGACTGACCCGTCTGAATCGCCAGGCAGCCGGCCACTTGAAGAAGCCGACATCCTCGTGGTCGCGGCCTACAACGCCCAAGTGCAACTCATCAAGCACGAGCTCCGGGCAGCGGGGTTGGCAAAAGTGCGGGTAGGTACCGTAGACAAGTTCCAAGGTCAGGAATCGCCTGTGGTCATCGTGTCCATGGCTGCGTCCGCAGCGGGCGAAGTGCCGCGTGGCATGGAGTTCCTGCTGTTGCGGAACCGAATCAACGTGGCGGTGTCGCGCGGGCAGTGGCGCGCCGTCGTCGTGCGTTCGCCCGAACTGACCAACTACCTGCCTACGCATCCGGAGGGCCTGGAAAACCTTGGCGGCTTTATTGCCCTCTGCCAGCGCGCGGGTGCCTAGCCGCGTCCTGAACCACCCGCCTCCCCGCCCAACTGGGGGACAGATAACGCTCCAGTGAGGGCTCAGAGGAGCGCTATCTGTCCCTTAGTTGGGAAGGAACAGTAGTTGCGACGGCTAGGGCCTCGTCCAACACGCGGCCGAAGTTGGTGGCGTCGTGCGCGAAGCGGCCCAGGAAGAGTCCGGAGACACCGTCCAGCTGCGGCAGCAGGCCCGGTTTTGCCGAGCCGCCATAGATGATCGGCATCTCGCCCAGCCCTTGCTCGCCGAGCAAAGCGCGCAGCTCACGCACCACCTCGGAGACATACACAGCCGCTGCTGGTTCCGCAGCACCGATTGCCCACACGGGTTCGTACGCGATCACCATGCGGGAAGCCACCGACCAGTCCCCGGACAGCGCTGCCTTAACCTGCCCGAACACGGCATCGGCGGCAGTTCCAGGTTCACCCTCCACAGCCTCCCCCACACACAACAGCGGCGTGAGTCCGACGTCGACGGCGGCACGCACCTTCAGTGCGACGACAGCGTCGTCCTCACCGAAGTGCCGCCGGCGTTCGGCGTGGCCGATCTCCACCAGGCCAACGCCCAGCTCCGCAAGCATCGATGGTGAGACTTCGCCCGTCCATGCGCCGTCCGACCAGCCGCAGTTCTGAGCTCCGAGAACCAATGGCGAGCCCTCAATAATTCCCGAAGCCGCGGGCAGAACGGGGAACGACGGGATCACGAACGGGACCACCCGCCCGGCCTCCAAGGCCGGACGGGCGTCCACTTCTGCAACCAACTGCTCCAACCACGCCAGGCTCTGTGAATAGCCCATGTACATCTTGGTACTGACGCCGATGTACAGGATGTCGGCGTACAAGGTCTCGGCAGTGACAGCAGCGCTCACGCCTACTTGCCCAGCAACTCGTCGGCTTTGTTGCTGAAGGCCCGGGTGCCGAACATCATCAAGGCAGCCAGGAACGGCAGGACACCCAGGGCGTAAACCCCCATCGTTCCCGTGTCCGAGGCTGTCACTTGGTTGACAGTGGTGCGCAGGATCGGCGCCACAAAACCGCCAAGGTTGCCCAGCGAGTTGATCAACCCGATACCCGCAGCTGCGGCTGTACCCGTGAGAAACGCCGTCGGATATGACCAGCAGATGGGACCTGTGGACAGGAAGCTGCACACCGCCAGGGTGATGAAGATGATGCCGAGCGCCGGCAGGTGGTTGGCGCCGGCCCAAGCTGAACCAAAGATGCACAGGCCGGTTGAGATGAACAGGGCGGTGCCCCAACGGCGGCGACGTTCCACCGTGTTTGCCGCTTTGCCAACGAAATAGCAGGCAAAGATCCCGAAGAACCACGGAATAGCAGCAAGGAGTCCGACGGCGAGCCCCACTTTTTGGCCGGTGAGCTGAGATACCTGCTGGGGAAGATAGAACGTGACACCGTAGACGGCAACCTGCAGGCAGAAGTAGATGGCCGTGAAGTACCAGACACGGCCGTTGCGCATGGACGCAAGGACGCCGCGCGGACCTGATTCTTCCTTGACGGTGTCCTCCAGCGCCATGACGTCGATGAGTGAGGCTTTCTCTTCCTTGCTCAGGAATTTCGCGTCCTGCGGGCTGTTGATGAGGAAGAAGTACGCTGCGATGCCCGCCAGGACTGCCAACATGCCTTCGACGAAGAACATGACCTGCCAACCAGCGACGCCCGGTACTTGGTCGCCAATGTTGATGAGCCAGCCGGAAAGCGGCGCGCCCATCATCTGAGAGAAAGGCTGGGCCAAGTAGAAGATGGCAAACATCTTGACGCGGACTTTGTTGGGGAACCAGGCGGCGAGGAACATGATGACGCCCGGGAATAGCCCTGCCTCGGTAACGCCCAGCAGGAAACGGAGGATGATGAACGACGTTTCGCCCTGTACAAAGGCGAAGCACGCGGACACTATGCCCCACGTGATGGCGATCCGGGCGAGCCAGACCTTGGCTCCGAACTTGGTGAGCAGCAGGTTGCTGGGAATCTCGAACAGTGCGTAGCCGATGAAGAAGATACCGGCACCCAGCGCGTAAGCGCCCGCTGTGATGCCTTTGTCCACCCCAAGGGCAGCTTCGGCAAAACCCACGTTGGTGCGGTCAAGGAATGCCACCACATACAGGATGACGAGCATGGGCATGAGCCGCAGCGAAGCCTTGGATATGGCCGACTTCAGAATCGGCGAATCCAGCAACTCCTTGGTGGAAGTCGAGGCAACAGACATTGAAACTCCTCTTTGAGCAATCAGTTGGGGTTGTGATGGCTAAGTCAGCGCGCCATCAGCGCGGGAAGAAAATGAGCACCATGCCCACGGCGCAGGCAAGGATGCCCAGGGCAAGGTAGATTTTTCGTTCTCTGGTCCAGGCCTTCATCTCGTCAAAGTCTTCATTGCCGGCGACCTAGTGCATGTACAGTCCGCCATCCACATTCAGCGTCTGGCCGGAGATGTATCCGGCGTCCTCGCTGATGAGGAAGGCGATGGCGGCGGCGATGTCACGGGTGGAGCCCACCCGGTTCACCACGAGGTCCTTGGTCAGCTCGTCCTTGCGCTCCTGGCTCAGGGTGCCGCCCATGATGTCGGTGTCGATAGGGCCGGGCGAGATCGCGTTGACCGTGATGTCGTATTCGCCAAGTTCGCGGGCCGTGGCGCGGGTCAGACCGATCACGCCTGCCTTGGCCACGGAGTACGGCGTTTTGGAGAACGTGCCGCCGCCGCGCTGGGCCGAGACTGAGGAGATGTTGACGATCCGGCCGATCCGGTTCTTGACCATTGACTCCGCCACGCGCCGGGTGGCGTAGTGGACCCCGTTCAGGTTGATGTTCAGGACGCGGTCCCACTCGGCCGGCTCGAGTTCGAGGTAGCCGATAGGCGAGCTCACACCGGCAACGTTCGCCAGGGCGACGATCTGGGGCAGCTCGGCTTCGAGCTCGTCGATGGCCGCCCGGACCTCGGCTTCGCTTGCCACGTTGGCGCCGACACCGTGTGCCTTGACGCCATATTCCGCGGCGATTTCCTTGGCTGCGAGCTTGCAGGCGGCGTCGTCGAGGTCGATGATACCGATGTTCCAGCCTTGGGCGGCCAGGTAGTTGACGGTGGCACGGCCGATGCCGCGCTCGGAAACGGCGCCTGTGACGATTGCGGTGCGTTCAGCGGGGAAAGTCATGTGTTTTCTCCTGAAAAGAGGGTTAGTTGATGGGGGCCGGGCCGAGCTCTTCAATGAGCTTCTGCATGGCGACGTAGGCCTTGTTGCGGTAGGCGATGAGTTCCGGAGTACGTTCCGTGGGCACGTTGAGGAAACCTGCGCCGGTCTTGGTGCCGAGCTTGCCTGCTTCTACGAGGTCCGAGAGGATCTTCGGCGTCGCGAAGCGTTCCGGGAAACCGGTCTGCAGCGACTTGTAGCAGAAGTTGTAGACGTCCAAACCGGCCATATCGGCGATGGCGAACGGGCCAAAGAACGGCAAGCGGAAGCCGAACGTCGTACGGACCAGGGTGTCGACGTCGTCCGCTGTTGCGATGCCCTGCTCCACGAGCTGTGCCGCCTCGTGGAACAGCGCGTACTGCAGGCGGTTGAGTACGAAACCGGTGACGTCCTTCACGACGGCGGTCTGCTTGCCCGCCGCGTGGACGAGGTCACGCGATGCGGACACCGTTGCTGCAGCAGTACCCGCGTGGGGAATGACCTCGACACCCGGGATGAAAGGCGACGGGTTGGAGAAGTGGACGCCCAGGAACCGTTCCGGATTGGTCACGGCTTCAGCAAGTGAAGCAATGGAAATCGTGGACGTGTTGGAGCCGATCAGGGCATCCGGACGGGCCGCAGCGCTGATCCGTGCGAGCGTCTGATGTTTGATTTCCAGAACCTCGGGGACGCATTCCTCAATGAAATCGGCGTCGGCAACAGCTTCCTCGATGTCCTTGGCAGCCCACAGGTTCTGCTTGAGGGTCTCCGTGGAACCTTCAGGGAACAGGCCATCGGCAATGAACTGGTCAGACTCAACCAGGAGGCGGTCGTAGTTCTTCTGCGCGACCTCAGCGGAGACGTCGGCCAAAGCCACGCGCGCCCCGCCGAGCGCCAGGACCTGGGCGATCCCACCGCCCATGTAACCGGAACCGACGACGGCGATCTTCCGGGCTGCGTTGTTGGCGGAACCTTCGGCTGCTTCAGAAATGGTCATGATCAAACTGCCTTCGTGTAGTCGGGCTCGTACGAGCAGATGGCGTCCACCTTGGCGGCGGAGGATGAGGTTTCGTCGAAGCGGTGGTTGAGCCACTCCCCTACGAGCTTTTTGGCCAGTTCCAAGCCAATCACCCGTTGGCCGAGTGTGAGGACCTGGGCATTGTTGCTCAGCACGGAGCGTTCCACGGAGTAACTGTCGTGGGCCGTGACGGCTCGGATGCCGGGGACCTTGTTGGCCGCGATGGCCACGCCAAGGCCGGTGCCGCAGATCAGGAGCGCACGGTCAAACTCACCATCGGCCACTTTGCGGGCGGCCTCGACGGCGACGTGCGGATAGGCAGTGGAGTCGTTGGGACCTACGCCGACGTCGGTCACGGAAGCGACACGCGGGTCGGCATCCAGCAGTGCCACAAGGGCCTGCTTGTATTCGACTCCGGCTTCATCATTGCCGACGACGATGCGCCAGCCTTGGGTGTTGCTCATGCTCAGGCTCCGTTTCCGGCCGTTGCCGCTGACGTAGCGGTGGCCAGTTGTGAATCGATGAATTGCGAAATCCTGGCGGTGATCAGGCCAAAGGACACTGCTCCGGGATCCGGGTGTCCAAGGCTCTTCTCCGCAAGGGGTCGGGCCCGGCCCTTGAGCGGACGCAGGTCTGCGGTCCTTGCGGCAGCGGACTCAGCGGCCGCAGCGGCAACTGCCAGCGCCCGGTCAACCGGAGCACCTCCGTCGAGCTCTGTCAGGAACGCGTCCCGGAATGGGAGGAGCGCGTCCACCATGGTCTTGTCCCCGGGGTCGGCTTTGCCGAGTTCGGTGATGGCGTCCGCGAAGGCTTTGACGGCTGCGGCCGCATCCCTGGACGAATACGATTCGCGGTTGCCGAGCGCCTGCCCTGCCGCGATCACGGCCGAGCCCCACAGTGCTCCGGATGTTCCGCCGGCGCGTTCGCTCCAGGCCTCGCCCGCCGCTGCAAGGACCCGCGATACCGAGGAACCGGACGCTGCCCCTCCCGCGGCGGCTGCGGCGTCCACGCCACGACGCATGCCGATGCCGTGGTCGCCATCGCCGGCGATCGCATCCAGCTTGCCGAGCTCCTCTTCATGCTCGACGACGACCTCCCGCACCTGGACGAGGATGGCAGCGGCCTGCCGCCCGAGTTCAGCGGCAGCCACGGTGGACTGTTCGACGGCAGCCGTTTCGGCGTCGTCGACTGTTGCCTCGGCGCGAGGTGTGCGCGGTGCCATGCTGCCTTTACGGAAAGCGGGAGTGTCCGCGGGCGCAGCCCAATACTGTTCCAGTTCCTCATCCAGCCACAGCAGCGTCAGCGAGAGTCCGGACATGTCCAGGCTGGTCACCAGCTCGCCGCACTCGGGTTCCACAACCGTGAGGCCGGCGGCGGTGAGCAGCTTCTCCACCTTGCCGAACAGCAGGAAGAGTTCGTCGTACTTCACGGTGCCCAAGCCGTTGACGATGGCCACCACGCGGTCCCCGGCGTCGTCGGGCTTGTCCGCCAGGAGCTTGGAAACGAGGAGTTCTGCCAGCTCAGAAGCAGTGGGCATCGGGTGCTCGGAGATACCAGGCTCGCCGTGAATCCCCAGGCCAAGCGACATCTGGCCGGCCGGGACATGGAACAGCGGATCCTTGGCGCCGGGAAGCGTGCAGCCGTCGAAGGCCACACCGAGGGAACGCGTGCGGTAGTTGGTCTTGATGGCCAAACGCTCGACGTCGTCAAGGTTCAGTCCCGCTTCTGCGGCGGCGCCCGCAATCTTGAAAACGGTGAGGTCCCCGGCAATTCCACGTCGCTTTTCGAGTTGGTCGATCGGGGCGCTGGCGATGTCATCGGTGACAGTGACTGTTCGGGTTTCGATGCCCTCGGCATTGAGCCGGAGCTGGGCCTGCCCGAAATGCAGGACGTCGCCGGCATAGTTGCCGTAGCTCAGCAGCACGCCGCCACCGGCGTTGGCCGCCTTCGCTACGCGATACACCTGACCGGCCGCCGGGGAGGCGAACATGTTCCCGCAAGCGGAGCCTGTTGCCAGTCCGGGGCCCACCAGTCCAGCGAATGCCGGGTAGTGTCCCGAGCCGCCGCCCACCACCAGTGCCACCTGGCCTGACGGGACCTCCGTGGAGCGGACGACGCCCCCGTCCACACGGGCAACGTAGCCGCGGTTGGCAGCCACGAAACCGTCCAGGGCTTCATCGGCAAAGTCTGCCGGGTTGTCGAAAATCTGGGTCATTTCCTAGACTCCTGCGAATTCGGCTGCGGGCTGCTGGCGCCCCTGCGCAACTTGGCTCTGGCCGAGCGCGTAGCCGTCCGTCTTCGGGAGGACATGGCGGCGCAGGTAGTCCTGGTTGCTGGCCGTGACGCTGAGACCGTCGCCGCCGTAGTGCTCGGTGCAGAGGATGCCTTGGAAGCCGACGGACAGTGCCACTTTGAAGGCTTCGCGGTAATTGATGAGCCCGCTTTCCATCGGAGCCGGCATGGTGATGTAGCTGTCGCGGGCAACGTCTTCATCGCGGATGTAGTTCTTCATGTGCCAGTAGTTGGAGTAGGGCAGCGTCTTGGCCACCATCTCGCGCCAGTCCTCGATGGGCCGATGCAGGCGGATGAGGTTGCCCAGGTCCGGGTTGAGGCCGACGTTGTCCAGGCCGATCTCCTGTACGAGCCGAACGGACGAGTCTGCGGTGCCGAGGTAGGTGTCCTCGTACATTTCCAGGGAGAGGAGGATGCCGGCGTCCGCTGCGTGCTTGCCGAGTTCACGGATGCGGGACACTGCGTTGCCCCACGCTTCCTTGTCCCCCACGGGGTCCTTGTAGCCCTCGACGGTCCAGAACCACAGCTGCTTCTGCTGCTCCGGGGTGATGGCCTGGTGGAGGCCGAACGAGACAACTTCGCAGTCGAGTTCGGCCGCGGCGTCGATGGTTCGGTGGCTGTACGCGAGGTTGTCTGCCCAGTCCTGGGTGTGGATGACGCTGCGGCGGATGGCCGAGATGACCGGCACGCCGATGCCCACGTCGTCAGCGGTCTGCTTGAACTCGGCCAGGCGCTCCTTGCTGAGGTCGCCGGGACGGACCCAACTGTCGGTCAAGTCCGCGTTGGCGAAACCCGCGTCCTTGACTTCCTGGAGGACCGAAGCCCAAACGGAAGCATCGGCGTCGTTGATGTGCTGTCCCGCAGCGTCGGTGCCGGGGAACTGCAGGAGGGCCGCGGTGATGGGCCAATTCTCGGCGGTATACGCCATGATGATCACTCCTTCGTGGAATCCTGTTTCCTATAGGATTTACGAACCGGATGAAGCTGTCAACCCTTTGAGTGAAACTTCCTAGATCCTATATGTCTTACATATGACTGTGAAGGGGCTCACTGCGGGCAGGAAAAAGGCCCGCCGCATCAGCGACGAGCCTTCGTTTAAGCAGCGGTTGTCAGTCTTCCGGCGCGTCAGCCATAGCGCGACCCCGCACCTTTTCCACGTGATCGACCATTGCCTCCGCGGCTTTCTCGGGATCTCCACTGGTCATCGCGTCCAGCACGGCCTGGTGCTCAGCGATAGCCTGCTCCGCATCCGTGATGCCCACTCCCCCAAACAACCGGAAGCGCTGGATCTGCCCGCCCAGCGTGTTGTATGCCGTGAGCAGGAACTGGTTCTTGGCTTGGGCTGCGATCAGTTGGTGAAAACGCTCGTCAGCCTCAAGGTAGCTGCGGTACTCAGCGAACGTGCCACCGCGCGGGGCAGTCTTGAGGTCCTCGACCGCTTGCCTCAGCGCGTCCAAGCCTTCCGAAGTCATGCGCGAGCAGGCGAGGCGGGCATTCACGGGCTCGATGGACAGCCGCGCCTCCATGAGTTCAGCGAAATCCTCGCGCGTAAACACGGGGGCCACGCGGTAGCCCTTCAACGCCACGCGCCGCACCATGCCCGTGTGCTCCAGGCGCGCCAACGCTTCACGCACCGGAGTGGGAGAAACGTCCAATTCCCGTGCCATACCGTCGATGCTCACTGCGGCCCCGGGTTCGAGTCGACCATCCATGAGCCACTCGAGGAGGGCTTCATACACGTGGTCGGCCAGCACTTGGCGGCTGACGGGAAAGCCGGGGCGGGCAAGAGCCGGCGAAGGTTCAGACATGCCACAAATCCTATAGGAAGCAGCACGACGTCGGCACTCAGGTGAGTGCCGACGTCGCGCGCCTTGCTTGAGGTGCTGCTCTTTAGTTCGCGTAGAACGGGTAGTCCGTGTAACCCTCGGCGCCGTCCGCGTAGAACGTCGAAGCGTCCGGTTCGTTCAGCGGCAGGCTCTCGCGCCAGCGGCGGGCAAGGTCCGGGTTGGCGATGGCGGGGCGGCCAACCACAACGGCGTCGGCGAGACCTTCTTCGATGATGGCGAAAGCTTCATCGCGCGTGGTGATCTCACTGAAGCCGGTGTTCACCAGGAAAGTGCCGTTGAAACGCTCGCGAAGATCCTGGACCAGCGCACCCTTGGGCTCGTGGTGCAGGATGCTCAGGTACGCGAGGTTGAGCGGGGCGATGGTGTCCACCAGCACTTCGTAGGTGGCCCGGACATCGGCGGCATCCGTCTCCGCGATGCCCTGCACATTGTGTTCGGGTGAGATCCGGATGCCCACGCGGTTGGCGCCGAGCGCCTCCACCACGGCATTGACCGTCTCGATCACGAAGCGGGCGCGGTTCTCCGGGGAGCCACCGTAGCTGTCCGTGCGAACGTTCGAGTTGGGCGCCAGGAATTCGTGCAGCAGGTAACCGTTGGCCGAGTGCAGTTCGACGCCATCGAATCCTGCCTCGATCGCGTTCTTGGAGGCAGTGACGATCTCCTGAATGACGGACGGCAGCTCGTCAGTGCGGAGTTCGCGGGGCACCGGGTAAGGCTGCTTGCCATGGGGCGTGCGGACGTCCCCTTCAATGGCCACGGCGCTGGGGCCGACGATCTCATGACCACCGGTGATGTCGGCGTGTGAAACACGCCCACCGTGCATGATCTGCGCGAAGATACGTCCGCCTTCCGCGTGAACGGCGTCCGTCACCTTCCTCCAACCCGCAATCTGCGCCTCTGTGACCAGCCCGGGTTGTCCGGGGTAGGACTGGCCTGCAGGCGTCGGGTATGTACCCTCGCTGACAATCAGCCCGAGGGAAGCGCGCTGACGGTAGTGCTCCGCGATCAAAGAACCCGGCACGCCCTGGACGCCGGCGCGAAGACGGGTCAGCGGCGCCATCACCAGTCGGTTGGGAAGTTCGAGCTCGCCGAGGGCCAGAGGGGAAAACAGCATGCGCAGTTCCTTTCAGAATGAATCAGGTTCACTCCTTGGCAACTGCGCAGCGTCTGCAACTATTCCGATTGAGGGTCAGATCACACCTCACCGTGCCCTGATCTCCCGCATTGCCTCGTCGAAGCACTCGCACAGGGTAAGCACCGCAACAAGATGGGCTTCTTCGGCATGAGGTGGATCCGTGTCAATGCAGATGGCTTCATTGACAGCCTGGGCGAGGTCCTTGGATTCCTTGCCGGTCAGGGCCCACACCCGCGCTCCCGCGAATTTTGCGGCGGCAGCCGCATCCCGGAGATCGTCCGTGATCCCCTTGGCGGCCAGCAACACCACAATGTCTCCGCGTCGCACCAACTGCGGAATCTGGCCGCTGATGCTTCCATCGGCCCCGCTGCCGGCCTCCTTGTTGACCGATATGGCCTTGAAGACCGCGCCATCGCCGGGCGAGCCATCGTTGGCATCGTGGGCGGCAAGCTCGGTAGCGAACCTCTGTGCTTCGTGAGCAGAGCCATCGCTCCCGGCAGCGAACACACTGCCGCCCCGCAGCCGGACACGGGCCAACTCCTCGCCCCATTCAGCGAGCCGCGACGATTCGCGGCGCAAGGCCGCAACGGCCGGACCGATCTCACCCAAATGGCCCAAGACAACGTCCACTGCATGCCGGTTGTGCTTCGAATCCGCTGCACGCAGCGCCTGGCCGGTCCGTCTCACCACGATGCTCACTTCCTGCCTCCCTATCCCCTGTACTTACACGTTCCTGTCGCCTTCCCGCGGAGAGCCATCGCGAGGACGTACGTCCCGTGTCGCAGATTCCCGCAAGGGCTCTTCCCTTACTACCCCGTCGCGCGCGGAGCGATCCCGGGTCATGCGTTCCCCACCCGCGTCCTGCGCACGGACGTCATCCGAACGATTCCGGTCTGCGTCGTTTTCCCGATCGCGGTCCGTCTTGACGTCCGGGTCGACTTTGTCGGCATGTCGCAGATTCTCCTCGACGCGTCCGCTCGCTTCATTTGCCTTCTCCGCGTGGCGCTGTGCTTCGCGCCGGAGCCGATTGGCCTCGACTTCCGCCTGAACCGCAGCGGCCTCGGCCTGAGCAGACTGTGCTTTGGCTTGGTGCGCACCCACAGCTTCCTGGTCGGCCTTTTCCCGCAGTTCCCCCGCCCGGCGGCGGTTGAGTTCGGTCTTCTTCTTGCGTCCTACGACTACCGCGATGATCACAGCAGCGACTACGACCACGGCCAACACGATGATCAATACCAATTGCCCTGTGTCCATGTGAATTGCCTCCCTCGTGGACGGCTTGTTATTGGGCGCCGTCCGTAGCCCATGCCCTGCCCGGTACTGAAGCTGTACCCATTTCCTCGTTCGTTCAATCCCCTTATTCCCCGGGCACCCTTGCCCGGGAAAACCTTGTACCTCAGCTTAACACTGGTAATCAGGCTACTTACTATGTGATGGCAACAGGTGGCTGTCGGCATCGTCCGCAGGGCCGCCGCCGTCGTCGTTGCTTGGAAAGCTAGCTTCCAGTGGCCTCAGGGTGTTCCCTGGCGCGCTTCTCATCCGGCGTCTCGCCGCTCTCATCCGGGATGAACGTTGGGTCTACTTCCGTGCTGAAATCCCCCGTACCGGGGCTGCTGCCGGAATGTCCGACGTCGGCACTCACCGGAGGTTGTTCGGCGTCAGCGGGTGCTTTGTCCGGTGCTCTTGGTTCTTCACTCATAGCTCAATGTAGGCCTGGCGCCCGGGCCTGTCGAGGCCACCGGAGACCTTGTGTGCTGGTGCCAACTCTGCTTCGCTGGAAGGGTCTCATGCAGCGCGGGACACCTCCAGCCAAGAGCAAGGAGTGCGATTGTGAAAGCAGTGACATGGCAGGGCAGGCGCTCGTTGGCCGTCATAGACGTCCCCGATCCCGTCATCCAGGAACCAACGGACATAATTGTCCGAATAACATCCTCGGCTATATGCGGCTCGGACCTGCACCTCTACGAAATCCTGGGCCCCTACATGCACAAGGGTGACGTCATAGGCCACGAGCCCATGGGAATCGTTGAAGAAGTAGGTTCGGAGGTCCACAGGCTCCAAAAGGGCGACCGCGTTGTGGTGCCCTTCAACATCTCGTGCGGCCGGTGCTACATGTGCAACCAAGGCCTGCAGTCGCAGTGCGAAACAACGCAGGTCAAAGCCAAGGGCTCAGGGGCTGCACTCTTTGGATACTCCGAACTCTACGGCTCCGTCCCGGGCGGCCAGGCAGAGTACCTGCGTGTGCCTTTCGGTGACTACGGCCCCATCAAGGTGGATTCAGACCTGCCTGATGAACGCTACCTGTTCCTCTCCGACATCCTGCCCACTGCGTGGCAGGCCGTGGAATACGCCAACGTCCCCGAGGGCGGCACGTTGGCGGTGCTCGGACTTGGTCCTGTGGGCCAGTTCGCCTCCCGAATTGGCATCCACAAAGGTTTCCGCGTCATTGGCGTGGACCCTGTTCCAGAACGCCGGGCCATGGCGGAAGAACATGGAGTGGAGACCATGGACTACAGCTCGGACGTCGCCGCCCAGATCCGCGAGGAGACCCTGGGTCGCGGTCCGGACGGAGTGGTGGATGCCGTAGGCATGGAAGCCCACGGGTCACCGGTGGCATCATTCCTGCACCGGGCGGTCTCCCTCCTCCCCGACAAGCCGGCGCAGGTGGCCATGGAGACCATGAGCGTGGACCGCCTTGCCGCCCTCCACACGGCGGTGGACCTGGTGCGGCGTGGTGGGACTGTTTCACTCAGCGGCGTTTACGGCGGCCAAGCCGATCCGATGCCGCTCATGACAATGTTCGACAAGCAGATCCAGCTCCGCATGGGGCAATGCAACGTACGCAGCTGGACTGACCAACTGCTCCCCTTGGTAGAGGACGACGCCGATCCGCTGGGAGTCATGCACCTGGTCACCCACACAGGTGGCCTGGATGAGGCGCCTGCCCTCTACGAGAAATTCCAGAAGAAGCAGGACGGCTGCATCAAGGTGGTCCTCAAGCCCTGATCGGTGGATGAACTGGCCGCAGCGGCTTAGGCGAGGTGCTTTCCGCCGGTCACCCCGATGACTGATCCGGAGATGTAGCTGGACTCCTCCGTAGCAAGGAGAACGTACGTGGCTGCAAGTTCAGCAGGCTGGCCTGCCCGTCCCAGAGGCGTGTCCTGGCCGAACTTCACGATCTTCTCCTCGGGCTGGGTTGGTGGTTGCAAAGGGGTCCACACCGGACCGGGAGCTACGGCATTGACCCGGATCCCCTTGGATCCCAGGGATTCTGCCAACGAGAACGTCATGCTGTTGATGGCCGCCTTGGTGGCGGCATAGTCGATGAGCGAGGGACTCGGATGGTAGCCCTGGATCGATGAGGTGTTGATGATCGAGGCCCCGGCGTGCAAGTGGGGCAAGGCCGCTTTGGTAAGCCAGAAGAGGGCGTAGACGTTGCTCTTGAAAGTCCGGTCGAACTGATCGCTGCTGAGGTCTTCGATCCCCTGGCTGGTGGTCATTTGGAACCCCGCGTTATTCACCAGGACGTTCAGGCCACCGAACTCTTCCAGGGTTTGGGCGATGACTTCCTGGCAGAATTCCTCGTCCCGCAGATCCCCCGGAAGCGCCAGTGCACGGCTGCCCGCGGCTTCGATCAACTGGACCGTCAATTCGGCGTCCTGCTCCTCTTCGGGCAAATACGTAAACGCCACATCAGCACCTTCACGGGCGAACGCAATGGCTACGGCTCTTCCAATTCCGCTGTCTCCGCCTGTAATCAGGGTCCGGAAACCCATCATGCGGTGATGGCCCACGTAGCTTTGCTCTCCATGGTCCGGGCGCGGGTTCATTGCCTCGGTCCAGCCCGGGTAGTCCTGGGTTTGCGGTTCGAACTCCCCGGACGGATACATCGTCCGTGGATCTGACGCGTCTTCAGGATCCTCCGCCGGGTTAAGGACGTGGTTCTCCAAAGCCATCGCGATGTCTTCGTCGAGATCCGTTGTTGACTCGGCCTGCTCGGATTCCTCTTTTTGCTTGGGCTGCCCGGTTTCTTCGTCCCGCTCATCCTGTGCCATGCCTCATTCTAAGCATCCTGACTATTCGCGCCCAGCGTCAGCCCAAGTAGGTCGCACTTAAGCGCGTTTTGAGAGCTCAGAACGCGCTTAAGTGCGACCTAGTTGGGTGGGCGCGCCTACTTCTGGGCGGGCAGCACCAGTGCTCCTGACTTATCCGTGGACAAGGCAAGGGAGGAGATGAAGCGGGGTTCGCCGTCGGGACCGTCCTGGCCTGACCGGAGCATGTCCGGGCGTTCGAACTCAAGGCCAGTGACGTGGCAGAGAAGCTTCTCATCGCTGGGGTTTCCATCGGCGTCGAACATGGGCAGGTCAATCCCGTCGTCGGTGCGGCGGAGGTAGTAGCGGCCACGCGTCGCCAAAGCCAGAACCGGGGGAAGCACCAAAGCAAGGACGACGGCGAAAATTGGCGAATACGGCTGAACTCCGGCACCGAAAGCCCCAAAAAAGACCGCGATGGACATCCCTGCGGACACCAGCATGGAAACGAAACCGACCGGGTTGACGGCGTAGAGCATGCCCCGGCGGAACTCAGGAACCTTGGGCGAGATCTTCAACAGGTACTTGTTGATCGCAATATCGGAGGCAACGGTGACCACCCAGGCCATGGCGCAGTTGGCGTAGAAGCCAAGGATGGTGTTGAGGAACTCGAACATGTTCGACTCCATGAGGACCAATGCGATCACCAGGTTGACCACCACGAACACCATGCGGCCCGGGTAGGTCTTGGTGATGCGGGTAAACGAATTGGTCCAGGCAAGCGAGCCGGAATAGGCGTTGGTGACGTTGATCTTGATCTGCGAAATAACCACCAACACAACAGCCAGGGACATCGCGAGCCAGGCCGGCATCATCTCCTGGTACACGCCCAGGAACTGGTGGACGGGTTCGTTGGCGTGCACGGACGCGGCGGGATCGAGCCTGGCGATCAAGTAAATGGCAATGAACATGCCCACAACCTGCTTGATGGCACCAAAAATAACCCAGCCTGGTCCTGCAAGAATTACAGCACGCCACCAAGCACCCTTGTTCTCCGCGGTCTTGGGTGGCATGAAGCGCAGGTAATCGATCTGCTCTGCGATCTGGGCCATCAGCGAGAGGCAGACTCCGGCAGCCAGCATCACGGAGGCGAGATTGGTGCCGCCCTCGCCCGAAGCACCGGTGTAAGCAAAGAAGGCGTCGATGCTTTCCGGGTGTGACAGCAGCAGATAACCAACCGGAACCACCATGAGCAGCAACCACAACGGCGTGGTCCACACTTGCAAAGTAGCCAGCGTCTTCATCCCATAAATCACCAGCGGAATGATGATGATGGTGGACACGGCATACCCAATCCACTGCGGGACGCCGAGCCCCAATTGAAGGCCCTGGGCCATGATGGAACCTTCAAGGGCAAAGAAGATGAAAGTGAAGGTCGCGAAAATGATGTTCGTGACCACTGACCCGTAGTAGCCAAAGCCGGACCCGCGGGTGATGAGGTCGAGGTCGATGTTGTACCGGGCAGCGTAGTAAGCGAGCGGAAAGCCCGTGGCGAAGATGATCACTGCGGCCACGATGATGCCGAAGATGGCATTCACCGTGCCGTAGGCGATGCCGATGTTCGCGCCGATGGAGAAGTCAGCCAGGTAGGCGATCCCGCCAAGGGCACTGGTCGCCACCACACCGGCGCTCCATTTCCGGTAGGAGCGGGGCGCGAACCGAAGTGTGTAATCTTCCAGACTCTCCTTCGCTGCGCTCATCGCATCGGCGTTCCCCGCCGTCGTAGTTCTTTGGGTGTCTGTCAGAACGTCGCTCATCCGTGCTCACTCTCGCAATTCGTGGTCGGTGCTTCGCCAACGACGCTAGTCACGCAGCGGGTCAAATCAGTCACAACGATGTTTCACAGCTGTAACTTCTGCACCAGCCGTCTCCGTCGCAACCCATAAGGGCGTTCCAAAATCCGTGACGCCACTTTGTGCGGACCCCACAAAATCGCGATGCGCACCCCCGGATACCGTCAAGTCCATGACGACCCAAGCAACCCAAGAAGCCACTGGCTACGCCATCCTGGACACCGCACGCGAGCAGGTCCTTGAGCGAGGTGAAGGCCTCAATGAAGCCCAGCTTGTGGAGATCCTCCAACTTCCGGACGAGGCCATCCCCGCTGCCCTCCAGCTCGCCCACGAGGTCCGCCTCAAGCACTGCGGCGAGGACGTCGAAGTGGAGGGCATCATCTCCATCAAGACCGGTGGCTGCCCCGAAGATTGCCATTTCTGCAGCCAATCAGGCCTGTTCGATTCCCCGGTCCGCGGCGTGTGGCTGGACATCCCGGAACTCGTGAAGGCCGCCAAGGAAACGGCCGCCACCGGTGCCACCGAGTTCTGCATCGTCGCAGCTGTCCGTGCCCCCGACATCAAGCTCATGAACCAGATCAAGTTCGCGATCGACCGTATCAACGAGGAAGTTGAGATCAATATCGCGTGTTCCCTGGGCATGCTCACGCAGCGCCAGGTTGACCAGCTGGCCGAATGGGGCGTCCACCGCTACAACCACAACCTCGAAACCGCCCGCAGCTACTTCCCCGAAGTAGTGACCACGCATAGCTACGAGGAACGGCTGGACACGTGCAACATGGTCAAGGCCGCCGGCATGGAATTGTGCTGCGGCGCCCTGATCGGCATGGGCGAAACCGTGGAGCAGCGTGCTGAACTCGCCGCGCAGCTCGCGGCGCTGGAACCGCACGAGGTCCCGCTGAACTTCCTCAACCCCCGCCCCGGCACGCCGCTGGAAAACCAGGGAATCATGGACGGCAAAGACGCCCTCCGTGCCATCGCCGCGTTCCGCTTGGCCATGCCGCGCACGGTGCTCCGTTACGCTGGCGGCCGCGAACTGACCCTCGGCGATCTCGGCACCCGCGAAGGCCTGCTCGGCGGCATCAACGCCGTGATCGTCGGCAACTACCTCACCACCCTGGGCCGACCCGCCACCGCCGACCTCAACCTCCTGGTGGAGCTCAACATGCCCATCAAGGAACTCCAGAAGTCGCTATGACCGCTGTAGGCGCCACGACGGCGGAATACTGCGGGCACTGCGGGGGCGCGCTTGCCGGCACCCAAGGCGAGCGCCCGACGTCGGACGCTCACCAGGGCTGCCAGCAACGGTTGGCGATGGAGCCGCCCCGCTATTGCGCGCAGTGCCGGCGCCGCATGAAAGTACAGGTGACGCCGTTGGGATGGTCGGCCGAGTGCTCGCGCCACGGACTGGTGTCCCGATGAGTTCCCTGATCGAACGGGACCGGGCGAGCCTGTGGCATCCTTACGCTCCGGCTTCCGGGACACTCCCGCTTTGGGAAGTTGAGGCGGCCGACGGCGTGGCGCTGCGCTTGCGGGACGAGGACGGCCGCATTCATGAGGTGCTGGATGCGATGTCGTCGTGGTGGTCGGTGATCCATGGATACCGCCATCCTGTGCTGGATGCTTCGGTTCAGCGCCAGCTGGGCTCCTTCAGCCATGTGATGTTCGGCGGATTGACGCATCAGCCCGCTGTGGATCTTGCTGAGAACCTGCTGGCTATGGCACCAGGGGAGTCCGGCCGCCAGCTGGAGCGCGTGTTCCTGGCAGATTCGGGTTCCATCTCGGTGGAGGTGGCCCTGAAGCTGGCTGTGCAGTTCCAGACGGCGTCGGGGCGCCCGCAGCGGCAACGTTTCCTGACGGTCCGCGGCGGGTATCACGGCGACACCTTCGCGGCGATGGGCGTTTGTGATCCCGTTGACGGAATGCACTCAGCCTTCCCTGGCCTGTTGGCGGGCAATGTGTTCGCGCCGCGTCCTCCAGCCGCGGCGACGGCCACGCCAACAAGCATCAGTGAGTGGCGGACGTCAGTGGAGGCGCTGGCCCGCGAGCATTCCAATGAGCTGGCGGCGATCATCGTGGAGCCTGTCCTGCAGGGTGCCGGAGGCATGTTCATCTACCCCGCCGAGTGTGTGCGGATCCTCCGTGAGGTGGCTGATGAGTATGGGCTGCTGCTCATTCTGGACGAGATCGCCACGGGCTTTGGCCGAACGGGCGCGTTGTTCGCGGCGACTCATTCCAGCACAGTCCCGGACATCCTGTGTGTGGGCAAGGCCCTCACCGGTGGGTACATGACGCTGGCGGCAACTTTGTGCACGGGTGAGGTTGCCCGGGTGGTCTCCGGCGGTGCTGCCGGTGCGCTGCTCCATGGGCCAACCTTCATGGGAAATCCGCTCGCCTGCGCCGTTGCCAATGCGAGCCTGGGGCTGCTGCGGGACGGAGATTGGCGTGCGGACGTTGAGCGCCTGGGCGCAGGACTCGGGGAGGGACTGGCCCCGGCGTTGGTGCTCGACGGCGTGAGGGACGTCCGCACTATCGGCGCCGTGGGCGTCATTGAGTTGGCGGACGCGGTGGACGTCGCCGCAGTGACCCGGGCTGCCGTGGAGCACGGCGTGTGGGTCCGCCCGTTCCGCAACCTTGTCTATACGATGCCGCCGTACATCAGCTCAGCCTCCCAGATCAGGACCATCACCGCGGGCATGGTGGCTGCAGTTTCCGCCGCCGCAGACAGGCTGGAGGCCAGAGCATGAGCGTCTCCATGACCGCCTGGCTGGAACAACAGGCCGGGGTCCGCGAGCGCCGGGGGCTGGTTAGGAAGCCGTCAGTGCGTGGTCCGCAGGGCGCCCACGGCAGTGACAGCGGCGGACAGCGCCGGATGATCGACCTCGCCAGCAACGACTACCTTGGCCTGTCCACGGACCCGCGCCTGGCGGAAGCTGCCACTGACGCGATCAGGCGGTGGGGCACTGGAGCTGCATCGTCCCGGCTGGTGACAGGCACCACGGAACTGCATCTCGAGTTGGAGGACCAGCTGGCTGCGCTGACCGGAGCAGAGGCTGCGTTGGTGTTCTCCTCCGGCTACCTGGCTAATGTGGGTGTCACCACGGCCCTGGGTGGTCCCGGAACACTGATTGTGGCGGACGAGTACTGCCATGCCTCGTTGATCGATGGTTTTAGGCTGAGCCGCTCTGAAGTGCGGGAATTCAAGCACAATGATGCAGCGGACACGGCACGGCTCCTGTATGGGCGGACACAACCACGGGCCTTGGTGGTGGTGGAGTCGATCTACAGCGTGGGCGGGGACGCTGCTCCCTTGGCGGAGTTGTTCAGCCTGGCCGAAGAAAACGATGCCGTGCTGCTGATCGACGAGGCCCACAGCCTGGGTGTTGCCGGCCTTGGCGCCTTTCAAGGGCGCGGCGCTGTGGCGGGCACCAGCCTGGCGGAGCATCCAGCGGTTGTCCGCACGGCCACCTTGTCCAAAGCATTGGGCAGTCAGGGCGGTGCGGTGCTCGGTTCCAAGCTGCTGCGCGAGCACCTCGTGAACCGTTCGCGAAGCTTCATTTTCGACACCGCGTTGGCCCCGCCCGCCGCGGCTGCTGCGATGGCCGCCGTCGGAATCATCCGGCAGGAACCTTGGCGCGCCGCGGCTGTCCACCACAACGCAGCCGCCCTCGCCGCCCAACTGCCACCCGCGCTGGAACGCCCAGCCGCCGTCGAGCGCTCTGCCGGAGCAGTGCAATCCATCCCCATGGCCTCGGCGGAAGCGGCCTTGGCTGCGAGCCAAGCCGCCTTGGCTGCCGGCGTCCAGGTGGGGTGTTTCCGTCCACCTTCAGTGCCCGACGGCATCTCCCGCCTGCGCCTGACGGCCCGGGCAAACCTCACCCCCAATGACCTCGACCACGCCTGCGCAGTGCTGCGCGACATCCTGGAGCGAACCTCATGAAACTTCCACGCATCATCCTGGTGACCGGTACTGATACCGGCGTCGGGAAGACCATCACGACGGCGGCACTCGCCGCGGCGCTAACGCAACGCGGCTGCTTGGTGGCCGTCTACAAGCCCTGCCAAAGCGGCAACGTCGACGGCGATTCGGACTGCGCGGAAGTGGTGCGGCTTGCCGGCCCACTCACGGCAGAGGCCGGCGTCGTCTTGGAACAGCCGCTTGCTCCGGTGCCGGCAGCTGCCTGTGACGAGGTGGTGCTGCCGCAGCTCGCCTCGCATGCCGAGCGAATCCGCGCACTGGCCAACACCCATGACCATGTCCTCGTGGAAGGTGCAGGCGGGGTGCTGGTTGAGTTGGACCACGACGGCGGGACGCTGGCTGACCTGGGCACACTCCTGGGCGATTCGGCTGGGTTCACCGTGGTGGCGCGGCCATCGCTGGGCACCTTGAACCACACGGCGCTGACGCTGGAGGCCCTGGACCGACGGGGCTTGCCGGTAGTGGGAGTGGTGCTTGGGAGTTGGCCCGCCGTCCCCGGGGCTGTGGAGCGCAGCAACCGCGCCACCATCTCGGACTGGCCGGTGCCGCTGCTGGGTGCCATCCGGCACGAAGCCGCAGGGTTGGCCCCCGAGGTGTTTCGCGAACAGGCGGCCTCGTGGCTTGTGGGGGTGCCGGCATGAGCACCGTGACCACATGCCCGTACAAGGTGTTACGCGATCCGGACACCGTCCGCGAGGTCCTTCACCGCCCTGGCGACTTCAGCCCAGCCAACGCGCTGCTGGCCGTGACACCGCTGAGCGGCCAGGCCCTCCGCATCCTGCAGAAGGCACGGTTCGCCCTTCCACCGGTCCTGGCCAGCAACCACTCCCCATCACACGCCGCTATCCGCAAAGTGGTGGCGGGCTTCTTCACTCCCGCCAAAGTTGCTGCCATGGAACCGCGCATCCGGCAGCTCGCCCGGGAGTCAGCCGCAGCCGCAGCCCGGCTCCTGGACTCTGCAGGAAACGTTGATTTGGTGCAGGCAGTGGCCGCCTATCCCCCGGCAGTCGTCATGCTCGAAATGCTGGGCCTACCCGTCCGGGACCTTCCCCAGTTGAAGGCATGGAGCCTGGACTCGCTTGAGCTTTTCTGGGGCTGGCCGGATCCTGAACGTCAGCTGGAACTGGCCCACACGGCGGCGGACTTCTACACCTGGCTGCGCGAGCTGGTCCTGGAAGCCGTGGCCGCGCCTGCACTCGAGGGTACATCCAACCTCTTCAGGGCACTCGCAGACCACGGCCTCAGCACGCCGGAGATCTGTTCACTGGGCTACTTCCTGCTCATCGCAGGCCAGGAGACCACCACGCAGCTCATCAGCACCACGCTCTTCCGGCTGGCCGAAGGCTCCCGGGGAATCACCTGGGACGAGGCATCCTCCAGTGCCAAGTCCCGGGACATTGTCCGGCATGTGCTGGCCACTGAGTCTTCCGTGCCCACGTGGCGCAGGGTGGCCGCCCGCGATACGGAGCTCAACGGCGAGCCAGTGCTTGCCGGGGAAGAAATCCTGGTGGAGTTGACGGGGAACCACGGCTTTCCGTGGGCAGCCGGGGAAAGCGCCGAACACCAAGGACCCACGCCCTACGGCCTGGCGTTTGGCTCAGGAATCCACCGCTGCCTTGGTGCGAAACTCGCCGAACTGGAGGCCGCCGTCGTGGTTCAGGAAACTACTGCGGCACTCAAGGGCGCCCGACTCCGCGACCCAAACCCCGAATGGCTCCGTTTGCTATCGTTCCAGGCTCCCCGGACAGTGACAGTGATGCCTGGGTAGGCTGGACTTTATGGGCGAGAGCCGGGACTTGCTGACGCCGGAGCAGCGCAGCCGAAACATGTCCAGGATCCGGGGCAAGAACACCAAGCCCGAGTTACTGGTGCGCAAACTCCTGCATGCCAAGGGGTACCGTTATCGGCTGCACGGGCAGGCTGGCGGGACCAAGCTGCCGGGTCGCCCTGATTTGGTGTTCTCCAGCCGCCATAAGGTCATTTTCGTCAACGGCTGCTTCTGGCACTTCCATGACTGCAAGGTAGGACTGCACTCTCCCACTGCCAATGCGGAGTTCTGGGAGGCCAAACGCACCCGGACCCGTGAACGCGATCTGGCCCAGAGGGAACAACTGCGCGCCGATGGTTGGGACGTGCTGACCGTGTGGGAGTGCGAGCTGCGGAACAGCTCAGTCCTCGAAGAACGGCTGACAGTGTTTTTGGAGGGCGGAACGCCCTATGGCGCCTTGAATCCCGAAGATTCCGCCGACTGATCAGTGGCGGTACGGGAGCCCTGCTCCCACAACGCATATGCTGACGATCCGCCAATACCAAGCAGCACCGTCAGGCAAAACACGATGATGACCATGAGACCCACCGAGGGCCGAACACCACCGTTCATGCTGATTCCCGTTTCTGTGCCCACGCCCTGATCCCCCGCTCTCGGCGATTACTCCATTTCCTTTACTTACTTTCGGGGCCTCTGATCAAGACTCCCTCTGAGTCCGCTCAAGATTGGATCAAGCTTTCGATTCCGGGCGTTCCAATTGTTCCCCGAGACCTACTGTTGAATCGTGAATCTATTGCTCGGAGGCGGGAGGGGTTTGGTGTCTGAGTATGACGAGTGCACAGACTCACTGGTTGATCCCACGGTCCTCACCGAACTCCAGGCAGAACTTGGCGGAGACCAGTCCATCGTCAACAGGTTCGTCCGCAGCTACATAGACCTCCTGCCGTGGCGGGTTGGCCGCCTGCATCACGCGCTGAACAACCTGGACATGGAAGATGCCATGGACGCGGTGCTAAGCCTGAAGACATCCAGCGAGATGGTGGGCGCCATCTGCATGCGCCGCTTGGCCACTGAATTGGAGATCAGCATCAGGCTCCTCCCCAACGCCAGCCACCTTCAGGAACTTAGGCCCCAAGTGAACTTGATCGAGGCATTCGTCTTCGGAACGATCTGCGAACTCCAAACACCACTTTCGTGAAGATCTTCACGAAAATAAAGAAAACCGTTGACTCGCTAAAAATCTTCACTATAGTTGTGTGAGTTAGCTCACCAACGAAGGATGCGGCAATGACTACCGAGACTCCTGCACCGCCAGCCACCAGCGAACTGCTGGCAACTGTGGGGAACAAGGTGCGCACCATGCGCAAGGCAAAGGGCATGACCCTCGCCCAACTCTCGGACATCACCGGCCTCAGCCAGGCGATCGTCAGCCAAATCGAACGCGGAATGGCCAACCCTTCCTTTACCACCCTCGCCCAACTGGCCCACGGCCTGGATATCCCCGTAGGGAGATTCTTCATTGGCCAGGACCAATCCACCTCACCCGTGGTCCGCAGATCCGAACGACGCAACCTGAAGAACGTCACCCGTGAATCCGTGGGCGAAGCCGTACACGAACTGCTGACTCCCAACCGCGACGGAAGCATCGAAGCGCAGTGGATCAGCACGCCCCCAGGGCACGACACCAGCGCAACCCCTTTTACCCACAGCGGTGAAGAGTTCTGCTACATCATTTCCGGCCGTAAGGACGTCTATCTCGACGGCGTCTGCTACAGCCTGGAAGAGGGCGACTCGATCACCTACTCCTCAGAAATCCCCCACTGGTACAAGAACAGCTACGAAGAGGTATGCGTAGCCATCTGGGTCAACGCACCACACGCGTGGTAACACTGCTGCCCCTCAACGGCGCCAGCGTTTTCCCTTAACTGTCCGGACACGAACCGTGGCCGCAGACAATCCTTGCCACTTTCGCACAACACGCCTCCTCCAACAGGCGTTCCTGCGTCATACCCTCCCACGCCCTCCGTGGCGTCAGCGTAAGGACACTTCCATGCTCAACACCCAAACGACGGACAACGCCGTCCCGTCACCAAGCACCAGCCACTCCTCCCCCACAAAGAACCCAAAGTTCACTCCCCAGGTCCGCAAAGGACTGTTGGGCCTTGGCCTCGGCAACGCCCTTGAATGGTACGACTGGATGGTCTTCGGCCTCCTGTCAGCCTTCATCGGACCGAACTTCTTCCCCAACACAGAGCCACTCTCCGCCACCCTGAACGCGCTGGCCGTGTTCGCCGTCGGGTTCGCCTTCCGCCCCTTGGGCGGCATACTGCTGGGGACGCTCGCAGACCGGATCGGCCGGCGTCGGGTCATGCTCTTGTCCATCATGCTCATGGCCGGCACCACGCTGATCATTGCCATCACGCCCAACTACGCCACCATCGGCGCCTGGGCCGGCGTCATCCTGCTGGTGTGCCGCGTCCTGCAAGGTATCTCCACAGGAATCGAAGCCCCGCTCTCCACCTCCCACGCTGTGGAGCTTGCCCCGGAAGGCCGCGAAGGCTACGTCGCCGGCATCATGTCCTTCTACGTGAACATCGGCATCCTGCTGGCCTCGCTGGTGAGCTTCCTTTGCAGCCTTGTCCTCGGCGGCGCAGCCATGGCCGATTGGGGCTGGCGCGTACCGTTCATCATCGGCGCAGCCTTCGGTTTCGTGGTGCTCTACCTGCGCCGTTCCCTGCCGGAAACCCTCAAGGCCGAGGAAATGGCCACGAACACGCCGCGTGCCGTGTGGTCCGGAGTCCGTAGGCACTGGCTCTCCGTCCTTGCCATCATCTTCGTGGTGGGTGCAGCACAGGCCTACAACTACGCCTGGAACGTTGGCCTTCCCAGCGCAGCCCGCAGCGGTTTCAAGGAAGACCCCACCGCGGTGTTTGCCCTCACCACCATCCTGGGCGCCATCCTGGTGGTTGGCAGCTGGATCATCGGCAAGTTGGCCGACGGCAAGGCGATGTCCAAGTGGTTCCTGGTGACCCGCATCCTCGCCATCCCGTCCGTGTTCCTCATGCTGATGTACGTTCAGCCCGGAATTGGCGGATTCGCCGCAGTCCTCCTGGGCGGCTCAATCGTCCTGGTCCTGAACATGACCCTTTACAACGTGGTCAGCTCATCCCTGATGCCCAAGAACATCCGCGGCACCGGCGTCGCCTTGGGCTATGGCATCGGCGTGGCACTCTTCGGTGGCACCGCCTCCTACCTTCTGGTCTGGTTCCAGTCCCTGAACCTGACCTGGATCTTCCCGGTCTACGTGGCCGTCCTCTCCATCCTCAGCATCGTTTTCTACCTCGCCGCACGCCGCTCCAACGGCATCTTCGTCGGAAAGTAAGGAACCTCCCATGAACACCCTTGAACTCAGCACTACGACGCCGGACCTCACCGCCCCGGTCATCTCACGATCCGACGTCCTGGTAGTCGGCGGTGGTCCCGCAGGCGTCGCCGCAGCGGTTACCGCCGCCCGCTCAGGAGCCAAAGTCACGCTCCTGGAACGCTACTCGTCCTTGGGCGGACTCGCTTCCGGCGGTATGGTCCTGGTTCTCGATGACATGATCAATGGCCAGGAAATCACCGTCACCGGCATCGTCTCCGAGTACGTGGAGCGCTTGCAAAAGCTTGGCCTGGCAATCGTCCCGCCCGCCGATGACCGCAAGACTTCCGAGGAACTCTGGAACAAGTGGGGCCGCTACGGCACCTTCGATTTCCACTCGCACACCCACCCCAAGCCCATCTGCTATGCCGCGGCTTTCGATCCCGACGGTTGGAAGCGCGTCTCCAACGACCTCGTCCGAGAGGCCGGCGTGGACCTCCGCCTGCACTCCTGGTTCTCCCGTCCCATTGTGGACAACGGCGTGATCAAGGGCGTCATCTGCGAAACGAAACTCGGCCCGCAGGCGTTCATGGCCGACGTCGTGATCGACACCACCGGCGACATCGACGTCGCCTCCCGCGCCGGCGCCAGCTACGCCAAGGACAACTACCTCACCACGCTCGTTTTCCGATTGGGCAATGTGAACACCAAGGCAGCCGAAGCCTTCGAACAAGCCAACCCCAAGGAAGCGCGCGCCATCAACCGCAAGATCAAGCGCCTCCTCGGCGGCGCCTGGGAACTCTGGTGGCTCAAGACCCCCATCGACGGCGTGGTCTGGTGCAACGCCCCGCACATGAGCGGATTCGACGGCGTTGACCCGGCGGACATGACTGCTGCTGAGTTCGCCGCCCGTGACCGCATCTCCGAGGCCGTAGAATACGTCCGCGCCAACCTGCCTGGCTTCGAAAACTGCTACATGCTGGACGTAGCCTCCCAGATGGGAGTCCGCCAGACCCGGCTCCTGCAAGGCGAGTACGTCATGACCAAGGACGACGTCACCCAGCGGCGCCACTTCGCGGACACCGTTGCCCGCGGCCGTGACTACTACTACCCGTACCGCTCGCTGCTCCCCAAGGAAGTGGACCAGCTCCTTGTCGCCGGCCGCCACTACTCCGCCACCCCCGAGGCACAGAAAATGTCGCGCGAAATCCCGCCCTGCATGGCAATGGGACAGGCCGTCGGCGTTGCGGCCGCCCTCGCCGTGGAGAACAACGTGTTGGTCCGCGACGTCTCCGCGCTGGATATCCAGCAGGGCATGCGCCGGCATGGTGCTGACCCAGGCGACGTCCCGTCGTCGAACGCTACCGTGGACTCCAACGAGGCGGTGCCGGCATGAGCACCGTTCTCCTCGACCAGACTGAAAGCACGACGACGGCCCCTGCCGCCGCTGCCGCCGGCGCCTCAGCTGCTGCGGCAGTTACCCCGCTGCCGCTTGACGGCATCAAAATCGTGGACTTCACCCAGGTGTTCATGGGTCCGTCCTGCACCCAGCTGCTGGGCGATTATGGGGCAGACATCATCAAGGTGGAACGTCCTGGCGCAGGCGATATTTCGCGCAATTCCTTCCCGGATCAAGATGGCCAGGACAACCCGATCTTCCTGTCCATCAACCGGAACAAGCGCAGCGTCTCCGTGGACACCCGCACCGACGAAGGGCGTGAGGTGCTGCACCGGCTCATCGCTGATGCGGACGTAGTGGTCAGCAACTTCCGCTCCGGAGTCATGGAACGGATGGGCTTCGGCTACGAGGAACTGAAAGCTGCGAACCCGGGAATCATCTGGGCCTCGGGCACGGGTTTCGGCCCCGAGGGGCCCTACGCCCATAAAGGTGGCCAGGACGCGATCGCGCAAGCGTATTCGGGAGTGATGTGGCGCCGCGAATCCGATGATGCCAAGCCCTCCATCTACCCCACCACCCTGTGCGACTACATCACCGGCATGCACCTCATGCAGGGCATCCTTCTGGCACTGCGCACGCGCGAAGCGTCAGGAGTGGGCCAGAAGGTGGAAGTGACTATGTACGACTCCATGCTGCACCTGCAGATGCAGGAAGCGTGCATGCAGCTCAACCGCGGCTACGAGGTCAACTGGGGCGCCATGCCGCTGAGCGGTGTCTTCGAAACCACCGACGGCGCCGTATGCATGGTGGGTGGTTTCACGCCCGATCCCCTGGCCAGGATTTCTGAAGCCCTTGGCTTGGACGAGGACCTCACCCGGCGGCCCGAATTCTCCAACCTTGAGCAGCAATTCAAGAACAAGCCCGCACTGCAGGCCATCTTCCGCGAGCGCATCGCCACCAATACCACTGAGTATTGGACACAGCAGCTTGAGGAGCAGGGGCTGCTGAATGCCCCCGTGCACACCCTCGAACAGGCCTTGGCGGACGCGCAAACAGAGGCCAACGGGATGATCGTGGAAGCAGAGCACCCCGGCGTCGGCACTGTCCGTATGCTGAACGCTCCCATCCGGCTCTCCGCCACTCCGCCCACCATCCGCCGCGCCGCACCGCGCCTCGGGGAGCACAATGTGGAGGTCCTGCTGGAGAACGGCTTCGACCACGAGACGATCGAGCGCCTGCAGCAGCTGGGGGTCTTGCGGTGACGGCCACAGCTGTCCAAGCCTCGGTAGAGGCGCCGGTGGATGTTGTGACGCTGACCATCGAGAACCACGTGGCAACTGTGGTCATCGATCGTCAACACGTCCTCAACGCCGTGGATGGCACCACCCATGCACGGCTAAACGAGATCTGGGCCCAGCTTGAGCAGGATCCGTCCGTACGTGCGGTTGTCATCACCGGTGCCGGGTCCCGTGCCTTCTGCGTTGGTGCTGACATGTCGGCCTCCGCCGTGGACAAGACCGGTTTGGAATATTGGGCCGGCCTGGACCCCAACGGCTTCGGCGGCCTGAGCCTGCGCACCAGTTTGGACATCCCTGTCATCGCCCAGGTCAACGGCTACGCCCTGGGCGGCGGCATGGAAATGGTGCTGGGTGCCGACATTGTGGTGGCAGCCGACACCGCGAAGTTCGGCTTGACGGAACCTCGCGTTGGGCGATTGGCGCTCGACGGCGGCATCCACCAGTTGGTGCGGCGGATCCCCTATACGCAGGCCATGGGGATGCTCCTGACAGGCCGCAAGGCAGACGCTGCCGAGATGCAGTCCATGGGGCTGGTCAACGAAGTTGTTCCTGCCGAAGAGCTCGACGCCGCTGTGCAGCGCTGGGTGGACCAGATCCTTGCCTGCGCCCCCACCTCAGTCCGCGCGGTGAAGCAGATGGTGACGCAGACCTCCCACCTGACGGCCAGGGAAGCCCGCGGCCTGCGGCTTCCGGCTCTTATGGGGGCGCTGGACAGTGAAGACTCCGCAGAGGGAGTGCGTGCTTTCCAGGAAAAGCGCCCCCCAGTCTGGCCGGGACGTTGATGCAGGACACCATTCAGAATGACGAGAAGGAGACCCCGATGCAGGCGCGTGAATCCCTAGCTCCAGGAGTGTGGGGCGTTGTCGCCACGCCATTCCAAGGCAGCACGCTGGACGTGGACCTGGACAGTTTGTCCGAGCTCGTGGAGCATTACGAGGCCATCGGCGCCACGGGACTCACCGTACTGGGAGTCTTCGGCGAAGCAGCCGCACTGACGGCTGAGGAACGCCGGCAAGTGCTGGAAACCGCCGTCGAATGCACCGCGCTGCCATTGGTGGTGGGCGTGACCGCCCTGGCCACCCGGCCCGCCATCGAGGAAGTCCGGGCAGCTCAGGACGTTGCCGGAGAACGCCTGGCAGCTGTGATGGTGCAGGCTAACTCTGCCAAGCCCGAGACGGTGACTGCGCACTTGGATGCCATCCACCGGGCTACCGGCGCCAAGGTGGTCCTGCAGGACTATCCGTTGGCGAGTGGCGTTAGTATCCCCACATCCGCACTGATCAAGGTGGTGGCTTCTTGTGATTTCGTCATTGCGGTCAAGGCCGAAGCACCGCCCACCAGCGTCGCGATCGCGGAGCTGCGTGCCGGCGTCTGGATTTCAGTCTTTGGTGGCCTCGGCGGGCAGGGACTCCTGGACGAACTGATGGCTGGCGCAGCAGGCGCAATGACGGGTTTCTCCTACCCTGAAGTCCTCATAGCGTGTGTGCGGGCATGGCAGCAGGATGGCTATGAAGCAGCCCAGCGCGAACTGCTCCCCTATCTGCCGCTGATCAACTTTGAGCAGCAGGCGAAAGTGGCGCTGGCTATTCGCAAGGAGTGCCTGCGCGAACGGGGACTCATCAAGGACTCTGGCGTTCGTGCCCCTGCAGCGGGCTTCCCCGAAGTCCTGCGCGGGAGCATGGGCACACATCTTCGTGAGGCAGCTGCTGCACTTGAAAATGCCACATTGCCGGTAAGGAGCTTCTGATGGATCTACGAATTGCGGGCAAGACAGCCTTGGTCGCCGCTTCCACCGGTGGGCTTGGCCTGGCCGTGGCCCGTGCCCTCGCTGCTGAAGGCGTGCGCGTGGCGATCGTGGGCCGTCGTCGGGACCGCGCAAAGGAGATCGTCGCTGAACTGCAGGCCGCGTACGGAACTGGTACTGCCGGCGCCTCCGGGAACCGTGTTTCCGGTGCTTCCGGCATCGTGACCAAGGGCTTTGACGCCGTGGCGATCGAGGCGGACCTGACCACGCCCGAGGGCATCGAATCGGCAGTCGAACAGACGGTCGCGGACTTGGGACCCATCGATATCCTGGTCCTCAACGGCCCAGGCCCCAAACCCGGTGCCGCAGCCACGCTGAGCTCCGATGACATGGCAGCGGCGTTTGATCTCCTGGTCAAACCGCAGCACGCCTTGGTTTCCCAGGTACTTCCGGGTATGCGGGAACGGCGATGGGGCCGGATCCTGGCTATCGGATCCAGCGGCGTGACAGCCCCGCTTCCCAACCTCGCCGTCTCCAACACCGGACGGGCTGCCCTGGCCGGATACCTCAAGACCCTCGCTGCCGAAGTTGCCTTGGACGAGGTCACCGTTAACCTTCTTCTGCCAGGCCGCATCGCCACCGACCGGGTCACCCAACTTGACCACGCCGCCGCCAAGCGACGCGGTACCACGCTGGAAGACATCCAGCTCGAATCCCGCAAGACCATCCCCGCCCGACGCTATGGAGAACCTGCTGAGTTCGGTGCGGCTGCCGCCTTCCTGTGCAGCGCGCCGGCGTCGTACATCACCGGCGTCGCGCTGAGGTGCGACGGCGGCCTCATCCGTAGCCTCTAGCCACCCCTCCCTCCCGAAATCCTAAGGAACATCATGACTTCCACAGCAGTTGACCCGCAGGCGATCACCGACCCGCAGACGATGACCGCCCAGCACCTCATCAATGGCCAATGGCTCGGAGACGCGGACACACAGCGAATGAATCCGGCCCGGCCAGGCGAACTCGCAGCCCTCTCACCCAGCGGCAGCGCCCAGGACGTGGACGCCGCCATCACCGCGGCCGTCGCAGCCCAACCGTCATGGGCGGCCCTGCCAGCACCAGCCCGGGGCGCCATCGTCATCGCGGCCGGAAACCTGCTCAACGAGCGCCAACACGCCATCGCCGAAGACCTGGTCCGTGAGGAAGGAAAGACGCTGGCGGAGGCAAAGGGTGAGGTCAAGCGTGCCTCTGACGTGCTGCGCTTCTTCGGCTCGCTGGGCTGGGCAGCAACCGGCGAAGTGTTGCCAAGCGGCCTGCCAGACACCACCATCACGACGCGTCGCGAACCGTTGGGCGTGGTGGGACTCATTACCCCGTGGAACTTTCCCATCGCCATTCCGGCATGGAAAACCGCGCCTGCCCTGATCAGCGGCAACGCCGTGGTGATCAAACCCGCCGAGCTCACTCCGTTGTCCACCACCCATCTGGCACGTGCCCTGCAGGACGCCGGACTGCCCTCCGGCGTGTTCAACGTGGTGCACGGGAAGGGCCGCGTGGTGGGTGACGCGCTGGCCCGGGACCCCCGCATTGCCGGCTTGTCGTTCACGGGTTCCACCAATGTTGGCCTTGGGCTGCAGGAGATCCTCAATGCCCGGCGCGCCCGGGTACAGCTCGAAATGGGCGGCAAAAACGGTGTGCTGGTGCTGGATGACGCCGATCCCCGCGAAGCTGCAAAGGTAGTAGCGGCAGGCGCATTCGGCCTGACGGGACAGGCGTGCACAGCAACGTCCCGCGTCTACGTGACGCCCGGCATCCGCTCCGCCTTCCTCGAGGCCTTGGTGCAGGAGGCCGCCGACTACACGAGCGGTGACGGACTTGATGGCGACGCCCGGATGGGCGCTGTAGTGAGCAGGCAGCAATTCGAGCAGGACCAGGCAGCGGTGCGTACCGCCGTCGAACGCGGGGCCACACTTCTGCACGGACAGTACGACGGCGACCCCAGCGGTGCGCTGTTCTTCCCGGCGGCGATTCTCGCCGGGCTGCCGTTCGACGACGCCGCCGTAACGGAAGAGATCTTCGGTCCAGTAGTGGCCGTTCTCGAAGTGGCCGACTATGAAACCGGCCTCGCCGCCATCAATGACTCCCGCTACGGGCTCACGGCCGGCATCTGCACGGACTCGCTGGCCCTCGCCACGGACTTCGCTGCCAGGGCGCAAGCTGGCGTGGTGAAGATCAACCGGCCCACTGCCGGGCTGGACCTGAACGTCCCCTTCGGCGGCGTGAAGGATTCCTCCACCAACACCTTCCGCGAGCAAGGCAGGTCCGCCCTGGACTTCTACACCTGGGGCAAGACCGTCTACACCGGTGTTTAGTACGCCATGAGCTACGTGATCGCACAGCCCTGCGTGGATGTGAAGGACAAGGCGTGCATTGACGAATGCCCGGTGGATTGCATCTACGAGGGCGAACGCTCGCTCTACATCCATCCGTCCGAGTGCGTTGACTGCGGGGCATGCGATCCCGTGTGCCCCGTAGAGGCGATCTACTACGCGGAGGACGTGCCTGACGAGTGGGCAGACTACGTCAGGGCGAACGCGGAGTTCTTCGAGGCGGATATCTTCGAGGACGTGGGCCGCGATCATCCTGTGGTGACCGCGGCCCCGGTGCGGGTCTTGTAGTCGGTCTGGCCAACGCCGAGTCCAACTAGCCAACATCGCGGGTTTGGAAGCCGTACCGATCAACGACGTGAAGCGGCGTCTTCAATGTCCACGTACGCTGTCACGCCCCCTCGACGGCGTTACCTTCGCATCCCGCCAAAGAGACGGGTGTACTCTATCCACCGGGTGCGTGTCGCCCCCTACAGTGCAGACCTTCAGAGGAGCCGACTATGGCTGATGACAGGGTGACCCGAAAGCAGTGCCACGTGCGACGGGACCGGGGGCGGTGAACAAGAACCGGCTCGAGGCGTTCAGTGACGGCGTACTGGCCATCATCATCACCATCATGGTCCTGGAGCTGCACACCCCGGAAGCGCCAACGTGGGAGGGTGTTGCCGCAGTTCTGCCGACCCTTTTCAGCTACCTTCTGAGCTTCGTGTATGTCGGGATCTACTGGAACAACCACCACCACATGATCCACCTGGCCGGGCGAGTGAACGGCGGGATCCTCTGGGCCAATTTGCACCTGCTGTTCTGGCTGTCGCTCTTCCCCTTCACGACACGGTGGATGGATGAGTCCGGCTTCGTGCAGGTCCCCGTCCTGTTGTATGGAATCAACCTGCTGTGTGCTGCGATCGCATACTACATCCTGGAACGTCGGCTGATCGCCGCCCAAGGCAGGGATGGGGCCCTGGCCCGGGCTCTCGGCCGTGACTGGAAAGGCAAAGCGTCCCCCGTGATCTATGCTGTCGGCATCGCAGTCACACCGATCCAGCCCCTTTTCGGGATCGCCATCTTCACCGTCGTGGCGCTGATCTGGCTGGTGCCGGACCGCCGGGTTGAGCACTTTGTCGCCAGGACTCATCAAGGCGACAACGGCGCCGGCTAATCGGTAAAGCGGTCTAGTGCACGTTCCCGGACTACGAGTCCTTTCGGCAACGGACGTCTACTCTTCGCGGTCGATCTCCGACCGGCTCACTCAGAGGGCAGAAGCCAGCGAACGGGCATGGAGAGCCCCGCCGGGTTGGACATGTTCATCAAACATCAGTCGATCGTGAAGACGAGTAAGGAGCCTGTGGCGGTAGCTACGAGCTTGCCTCTGGCGTCCGTGACAGTCGCGTCCGCGAAGGCAACGCGATTGCCGGGCTTCGATACAACACCTACACAGGTCAGTGGGCCGCTGTCAGCAAGCACTGAGCGAAGGTAGTTCACCTTAATCTCTATGGAGGTGTAACCCTGGCCTTTGGGAAGGGTCGTCTGCACGGCGCAACCAAGGGCGGAATCGAGCAGGGTGCATAGGAGCCCGCCGTGAACCGAGCCGATTGGGTTGTAATGGGACTCGTCGGGATCACAGGTAAAGGTGGCAGTGCCCGGTGCCGCATCCACCAGGGTCATGTTCAGTAATTCGCCCATCGGTGGGGGTGGCAGTTTTTTGCCCATCATTGCGTGCAGGTATTCCAAGCCGCTCATGCCGGGCATGGCAGCCGCGCCAATGGCCGGATCGTCCCAGGCTACGACTCGTTTACGCTCACTCACTAAAGCTCCTCTTGTTCGCTTCAATTACCTACCGCTATGGGAGCCCGGACTGCATTGCCCCATTCTGTCCAGGAACCGTCGTAGTTCCTCACCCGGTCCATACCCAACAGGAAAGTCAGGGCAAACCAGGAATGGCTTGAACGCTCACCAATCCGGCAGTAGGTAATAACTTCATCGTCCACCTTGAGGCCAATTTCATGGAAGTAGATCTCCTCCAGTTCCCTTCGCGGCCTGAACGTTCCATTATCCGAAACAGCCCGCGCCCACGGGACATTGCGCGCCCCAGGGATATGCCCTCCACGGAGGACCCCCTCCTGCGGGTAGTCGGGAATTGAAGTCCGCTCACCCGTGTACTCCTCAGGGCTGCGGATGTCGATGAGGGATAGGCCGAGGTGTTCCTGGACGTCATCCTTGAACGCCCGGATGGACGAGTCATCGCGCGTGACTACCGGATAGGACGTTGCGGTCTTGGCGGGCGGCAGCGACGTCTCGAGGGGACGCCCTTCAGAGATCCACGTTTCCCGCCCGCCGTCGAGCAAGCGGACGTCAGGATGGCCAAAGAGCCGGAACACCCAGAGGGTATAGGCAGCCCACCAGTTGTGCTTGTCACCATAAATGACAACGGTGCTGTCCCGAGAAATACCCCTGGACGTCATAAGATTGGCAAATTCCCGCCCTGTCAAATAGTCGCGGATAACAGGATCGTTCAGATCTGTATGCCAATCAATTTTGACGGCCGACGGAATGTGGCCCAGTTCATAAAGAAGCGGATCCTCGTCAGACTCCACGATGACCAGTCTGTCATCAGCTATGTGCCGTACAAGCCATTCGGCTGTAACCAGTCTGTCAGAATGCGCGTACTCAGTGATTCGGGCGGAATTGTCAGGAGGTAAAGCTTGCATTGAGGTCCTTAGTGGGGTTAATAGCCCGGTGAGCGAAAAGACCCCTTCTGCCCACTGTTCACGAACGAACAGAAATGGGAGTCAATTCACGAGCCTTGATTCAAGTTTTCGGGCCCGGTGCGCCCGGAGATTCGCCGGGTTTCCGCAGATTTTTACGTCATGCCACACGCCGCTGTTGTTGCGTGAGCGATCAAAGAACGCAACCCTGCATTTTTCGCTGCGGCACAGTTTGAGCCGATGCCAGGTCCCTGCCAGTTGCGCCTGGAAAATCTCCGTCATGGCCAGGGATTCAATATGCCCGGCTCCGGCTCCCTGCGGTTCAGCCTGGATCTCGCCATTCGATTTGAGCCTCAAGGATGTGGCGGTCGTCCAGACTGTGGGCAAAGCGTCGATGTCGGAACCAACGACGGCGTCCGGGTCGCCTCCGGCGTTTAGGGTGCCTGCAAGTTCATCACGAAAGTACCGCAGGTGTTCCAGGTCGCGTTCCGTAAGTTTGACTTCGACATAACGCCGGCCGGTGGCCAGTGCCCACTGTTTCAGTCCAGCATCCAGCCAATCCTGGGCAAGCCCGAGATCAAGCAACAAATCGGTCCTTCGCGGCTTTCCAGCGGATTTCGTGTTGAGCAGGTCATGCACAAAACCGAGCCCTCCAGGAGCACATTCCATGTCATAGCGTTGCGTCGCGTTCCAGTCGCTCACTGCATCCCCTCTCGCCAACTTTCAGGGCACCCTTGGCCATCCACCATGTTAAGTGCGATTAGCGCCCTTGAAATTCCAACACAGGGCGCGGCCTTCCCGCTTCCAGTGCCTCCACGGCCGATTTCAGCCCGGTTTGGGTGTCTTCGCGTTCAAACAACGGCATGGCGATATCGAACATCGCTTGGTCTGCCGCAGCGACGCCGCCCAACGACCAGGTTCTCAGGAGTGCCTTATGCGCAGCGTATGCCTGTGTGGCTCCGGTGGCGATGCGCCGGGCAAACGCCAAGACTTCTTCCGTGAGCTTGTCCTCGGAAACGACGCGGTTCACGACTCCTGCACGGTCCATTTCAGAAGCGGATACTTTCTCCGAAGTCATAGCCCATTCTGCCGCCCGGCTCTTGCCTGCCCTTTCGGCAACCCGGTAGATGCCACCCAAGAGGGTAACGATGCCAAGAGTTTGTTCGGGATGCCCGAACTCGGCTGATTCTGCTGCGAAAATGAGGTCAGCCCGCAGGGCGAGTTCAAACCCTCCTCCAAAGCAAAGACCCTGGACTTCGGCAATCACCGGCATCGGCAGCAGCTCCAACTGGTTGAAGACTGACATGTACCGCTCAAACAAGGCACGCAACTCCCGCGTTTCCGCGCCCGGCCACGTCATGATGTCGCCTCCGAAGCTGAAGTCCGCACCTTCAGCCCGAATGATGACCACACGGGCGTCGCTCCTGCCTATCGCGGTTATGGCTTCGGAAAGCTCGTCCGCCATCTGGAGGTCGATTCGGTTCTGGGGTGGATTGTCCAGGATGATGGTGGCAATCTGGTCGTGGACCGTGAACGTAAGGTGGGTCATTGGCATAAGCCCTTTCGCTAGGAAGTAGTTGCGAACCAGCTGAATCCGAAGGAATCAGTCGGCGGAGTAGAAACGGGATTCATCGCCCACGGACTTTCCGAGGCGTTTCCCCAGTTCAGCCGAAAACCGGAGCGCTGCGTCAAGCGGGCGATGGTGGATGGCGGCCGAGACGATCTGGCCGGCTTCGTCCTTGGTGAGGATAGTGACTCCATAGATTTTGAGACCGCTGAACGCGGTGGCCTGCCATTCAAGGTAGGTGCGCGGCCCATTGACGGTTTGATGGGTGAACTCAAGCGATTCGTAAATAGAGCTGGCTGCGCTCATTACCGCTTTCACGTTCTCCCGGCCGGTGATCGGCGACCGGATGACGGAGGCCTCAAGGACAACGTCGCGGTGGAAGGCCTCGCCGAAGTCGTCCGCGGATTTGCTGGCAAAGGCATTTATCCATCCCTGGGCGTCTGCTCCGCCAGACGTAGTGGCAGAGGCTTCAGAAACTTCTTTGAGGAATCGCCCGATGAGTCCTGCCACGTTCCGAGGCTGCTCGACGTGAGGCCAGTGGCCCGCCCCACTGAGCACTTCCTCCTTGACGTGTCGGAATCGCGGGGCGACAGCTGAAGAGACCAGCTCGGCGGTGGCGAACGGGTCTGCGTCACCGCGGATTATTAACACTGGTGCGCTAAATTCACTCTCCGCAGGGGCGTTCGGAATCCCTTCGTTCCAGCAGTCGACGAGATGGGTAACGACTTCTGGACGGATGCGGCCCCCTATATAGGTGAGCTTGTCCAACCCGAACTCGTTCAACCCGCCGCCAAGGTACTTCCGGATCCCTCGTTGGGCTTCTGCATCCCCGCCCACATGCCGGAAAGGGCCAACAGCTTCCTCAGGAAGGTGGGTCCCCGCCAAAGGCACCGGGGTAACAAATACAGCACCCACCACCTTGCCTGGATGGCGGACAGCAACAAGTTCAGCCACCAACGTTCCCATGCTTTGCGCCACGACCACGACGGGCCTGTCCAGACCCGCCACGACCCGAGCGACGTCGTCGGCGTATCGCTCCAGGCTGTACGGGCCTTCGTCCCCGCTCCGGTCCCCCATCCCTGCCAGGTCCAGCCTCAGAAACTGGGCGTTTGCGGTGGCGAGTTCCGAGACGACGTCGTCCCAGACACTCTGATCATCCAGGAATCCGTGGATGAAAAGCACGGCCACGTCGCCGCTGCCAGTGGTTGTCAACGAGGGGTCCTGCTTCTGCAACTGCTCCATTACAGTGCTCATCTACTGCTCCTTGGTGAGGGTCGAGCCTGATGGGGACCAGGCTGCTGTATTGATGGGTGACCAGTCATTCGGCTGACCGTCCAGCCGTGCCATGCGTTGATTGTGCTTGGACTTCAGGAGTTCATCCTCGAGGGGCGTGGTGAACACGTTTTCAACCAGGGTGTACTCAGCCGCCAACCGCCCGACGGCAGTAACTGCTGCCGTATCAATCCGGCCTCGTTCCAGGTAAAGCTCGTCCTTGACATGGAAACGGACAACTTCGCCCCAGACCACGTGATCGTTCATCTCGCCGACAGGGATGATGCGGTTAACGACGCATTCCATTGCGATGGGGGCGTCTTTGATCCTGGGCGCAGACACGGCTTGTGAAGCCTCTTTTTCAAGACCCACGGCCTCAAACTCGTCGATACCCGAGGGAAATTCGAAGGCCGAGGAGTGCAGGGCGTGTGCCTGTGGAAGCGTCGCCACGTTGACCACAAAGTTTCCCGTTTCGCGAATGTTGACGAACGTGTCCTTGAGGGTCTTCCCGTCTGAGCGCGGCTGCAGCGAGATCGACACCATGGGCGGCTTTCGCCCCACCGCCGTGAAGAAGGAAATGGGCGCCAGATTGGCCACTCCGTCGGGCGAGACGGTGCTCACCCACGCGATAGCCCTGGGAATGATGCTTCCGATGAGGAGTTTATAGGAGTCGACGGCGTTGAGATCCGCACTATTGATGATCATGGAGAGCCTGTATCTTTCCTTGTCAGTGTGGGGGCGTTCCTTGGAAGAAACGCGACCTGAGGCTGCATCGGCGCGGCCTGCGGTGGAGGGAAGTTTTGGAGCTTAGTGAAAGTCAGCTGAAGTAAGCGTATCCGTTTTACCTATTTCGGACAAGAGTGTTGATTCAGAATTTCAAAACGCCTTAAGTGGTGCAACCGCGCGGGAGCGGGGACGGCAGCTATCTCTCCAGAACGACAGCAAGCCCCTGCCCTACACCGATGCAGATGGCAGCAACGCCAACACCGCCTCCACGGCGCTTCAGCTCGCGCGCCAGGTGGATAAGAATGCGGGAGCCGGACGCCCCCAGCGGGTGGCCCAGCGCCAACGCTCCACCATGGATATTCACTTTCTCCGGGTCCAGGTCGGGCCAAAGCCGCAGGCACGCCAGGCTTTGGGCGGCGAACGCTTCGTTGAGCTCCACGACGTCCACGTCTGCCCAGGTTTTCCCTGCCCGCGCCAACGCCTGATTGGCAGCCCCTACAGGCGCAATGCCGAAAATGTTTGGATCGTTGCCAGCCACTCCGCGTGAAACGATGCGAGCCAGAGGTTCTGTTTCCAGGGCACCCTCACGGCCGATGAGCATAGCCGCTGCCCCATCATTGAGCGGAGAGGAATTACCCGCCGTTACCGAGCCACCGTCACGGAATGCCGGCTCCAGGCCAGCCAAGGCCACCTCGGAGGTGCCGGGTCGCACGCCCTCATCGGTGTGGAGCGCCGAATCCGGATGGGGCACGACTTCGTCGTCGTAGATGCCCTCGGACCAGGCCTTGGCAGCCAAGCTGTGGCTTCTCACGGCAAACTGGTCTTGCTCGGTCCTTGATATGCCAAACTTGTCGGCCAGGATTTCAGCCGTCTCGCCATTGGAGATGGTCCAGGCCTCGTTCATCCGGGGGTTGACCATTCGCCAGCCCAGCGTCGAACTGTGCAGGGTTTCAGGGCCGGCCGGATACGCCCGCTCGGGTTTTGCCAGGATCCAGGGCGCCCTGCTCATCGATTCAACGCCCCCGGCAACAATCAGCTCCGCATCCCCGATTTCCACGGCACGGCTTGCGTGGATCGCAGCCTCAAGTCCGGAGCCGCACAGTCGATTGACCGTGACGCCAGGCACCGAGGTCGGAAGCCCGGCGAGCAGCGCGGCCATGCGTGCCACATTGCGGTTGTCCTCTCCGGCACCATTGGCGTTACCCAAGATCACCTCGTCAATCCTGTCCGCTTCCAGCCCGGGCTGCCTGTCCACCACTTCGCGGACGACATGGGAGGCCAAATCGTCAGGACGAACGCCGGCCAATGATTTGCCGAATTTTCCAAAGGGGGTACGGATCCCGTCGTAGATGAAGCTGCTTGCCATGCTTCTGCCTTTCGTCGTGCATCGGGGAAGGAAATCTGGAATGGGCGGCCGGCTCGCGGCCGTGAAAGGAGCATACGCCAAAAAGTCTTTGCGGGACAGAGTCTAAAGCTGTACGCTTATTTCACATCTTTACCCCCTTACCCACACCTCACAAATTCCCCGCGGCGCGCGGCGTCGCTCCCGCGGCTTCACACTGCCCGTCCAGGGGCGCTGGAAAGAAAAGAGAGACTCATGGCAGAACGACTGGATGTTGAATTCGCGGCCGACGGGGGCATCACGCTCCGCGCTTGGCTCTACATCCCGGATGGGCCAGGACCTCATCCGGCCATCACCATGGCACACGGCTATGCGGGAACCCGCGCTCACGGCCTCGCCGCTTACGCCTCCCGCTTTGCCGCCAACGGATTCGTGGTCCTGGTCCACGACCACCGCAATTTCGGCGCGAGCGAGGGAGAACTCCGCCATGACATCAATCCCTGGCAGCAGATCAAGGACTGGCGCCGGGCTGTGACCTACCTCGAAGGCAGGCCTGAAGTGGACCCCTCGCGGATAGGCCTGTGGGGGTCCAGCTACTCCGGCGGGCACGCCTTGGTTTTGGGAGCTACGGAAGAGCGGCTCAAAGCTGTGGTGTCCCAGGTGCCCGCCATCAACGGCCATGTGGCCGGTTCCCGCCGCGCCGTGGGTGACGCGAGGATTGCCCTGGAACAGTCCTTCGTCGACGACGAACGAGGCCAGGCCGCCGGCGAGGCGCCAAAGATGATCGCAGTGGTAAGCAGTGATCCAAACCAGCCTGCCGCATACCGGCTTCCCTCAGCTCTGCGCTTTTACACGCAACCCGGCCCGGAAGAGTACGGCTGGGACAACACCGTCACCTTGCAATCCACCCGGGCAGCGCGCCTCTACGAACCGGGAGTCTGGGCCTCAAGGGTGTCCCCCAAGCCGCTGCTCTTCATCGTGGCCGCTGACGATGAACTGACCGGCACGGACCTGGCCCTCGAGGCCTACGAACAGGCCCAGGAGCCCAAATCGCTCGTGATGCTTCCAGGGGGCCACTTCGAGCCGTATGTAGAAAACTTCGAAGAATCAAGCTCTGCCGCTCTCGACTGGTTTTTGCTGCACCTCTAAACCACCACAAACTTCAGGGAAAGTGACGCATATTATGGCACCTACAACCGAGCTGGTTTACGACGTATTTGTCTCCGGCACCCTGCCTCAAACAGGACGAGGGACACTTCCCAACGGTGACCCCCGCATCTGGTCCCCGCTGTCCTCCACGCTGATCTCCGGACAGGAAAACGCGGTGCTGGTTGACCCGCCCATGACGGTTGACCAGACAACGAGGGTCGGGGACTGGATTGAAGCATCAGGGAAGACACTTAGCCACATCTACATCACCCACGGCCACGGCGACCACTGGTTCGGCGCAGGTCCCCTGGCCGAGCGGTTTCCGGGGGTTACAGTACTGGCAACCCCGGGCACGCTCCAGGAAATGGCCATGCACGGCTCTCCGGAGTTCCGTTCCTCCTTCTGGGACTCGATCTTCCCGGACCAGATTCCGCCCACCACAACAGTGACCCAGCCAGTGGACAATGGGTCGTTTGAACTTGAGGGTCATGAACTGCAGATCATTGAAGTGGGCCATACCGACACTGACAACACCACCATGCTGTTCGTTCCCTCCATCGGTCTCCTGGTAGCCGGGGACGCCGTCTATAACGGGGTCCACCCCTACCTGACTGAGTCCCAGGACGGGGGTCTTGAAGCCTGGCTGCGGGCGATTGACATCGCGGAGAACCTTGAGCCGAAGTTCGTTGTGGCCGGGCACAAGAATCCCGCATTGCCGGATCTGCCCGGTCAGATCCAAGAGACCCGCAAGTACCTTTTGGACGCATCAAAGCTCCTGGCCGAGGAACCAACGCCGGAGGAGTTCTTCTCCGCAATGCTTGCGCTTCATCCTGACCGCATAAACCCGGGTGCGTTGTGGGGTGCGGCCATGAAATTGCTCAGTTGACCAGCACCGGTGCCCGCGATGGGGCGTTTGCGACGGCTTCGGAAGCGCGGTCGCCCGATCTCGTCACTGAATCACCGCCAAAGCCTCCGTCGCACCCCTTCAACCTGTTTGCCATTCCCCTGGGCATCACGGGGCTGGGAGGCACCTGGCAGGCAGCCCGCCTGCCACTTCATGCCCCCGCGTGGCCAGCGGAGGTCTTTTACGGGATCAGTGCCGCTATCTGGTCCGTCCTGCTTATCCGGTACCTGGCAAAAAGTTTCCGATACGGGTCCGAGGGACACTTCGACAAAGAACTGAGGCACCCCGGAAACGGTCCGTCAGCGTCCTTCATTCCCTTGGTGGGCATCCTCCTGAGCAGTCACTACATCGAATACAACAAGGTGTTCTGGTCCGTGCTGTGCCTGTTCTTCGTCATCGCTCTCACGCTCCTCGGAGCAAGGCTTCTGGTCCACTGGGTGACCGGAGGAGTGACCCTGGAATGGGTCCACCCTGGTTACCTGCTTCCCGTTGCCGCAGGTCCCTTCATCGCCAGCATCGGCTTCTCCACCATGGGTTGGCCCCAAGCGGCGATCGCCGCGTGGGGAACCGGTGCTTTTTTCTGGCTGGTGATCGGAACGGTGGTGACGGTGCGCTTCATGGCGGGGATTGAGATGCCGGACGATTTGAAGCCCGTCTTGGCCGGGTATGTGGCCGCCCCCGCAACGGCCTGCGTTGCCTGGATAGTCATCCGCCCGGAGGGTTCCGGAATCATCCAGGCAGGACTCACGGGAATCCTCTTCATGATGATTCTGATGCAGGTGCTTCTGATCCCCCAGTACGCCAGTCTGCCGTTTTCACTGACGTTCTGGATCTTCACCTTCCCGGTGTCAACGTCGGCGAACTACGGCATCCGGTGGCTCAGGACCGTCGACGTCGCCGGAGCGGAACTCATCTCCTGGACCCTCTTGGGCCTTGCCACGGCTTTTGTCCTTGGTACCGGAATACGGACGCTCATTTACGGTTCGCCAGCCAAGAAGCCGCGCTGACGCTTCCGCGCGGCCGTGACCACAGCAAGTCCGCGCGGAGGCGCCCAAGTGGATGTTCGACGTCGGACGCTTGAGTTGCGGCAAACGGTTGCGGCGTGCAGGGGCGACAAGGAAGGACCTTCGGGTGGAGCGGGACTTGTAGAGAGTCCAGCTCCACTCGGAGGTCCTTTCCGCGTTAAGTGCACTCGTCAGTAGGGCATGACGGCCGCACGGGTAATCGAGCCCCGCCGGGAAATGCAACTGCACCCCGTGCTGCAGTCACCGAACCTTCCCTCCGGCTGACACTGCAAACAGCGGAGCCACCTTGCTCCGGAGCAGGAGCAAGGTGGCTCGAATTGGGACTCTTTATCGCTGGCGTCCGGTGACCCTGTGGCGATCAGGGCCGTAGATGAGGGCCGCCTTATGAATCGGAACGTGAACGGCGTGTGGTCATCGCCCTGACTGCACCCACGGCCGCAGCTCCCGCCAGGAGCGGAATGGCCAGGGCGAAGAAGATCTGGTCCACGCCCCATCCTGCGCCCAGCATCACGCCACCCAGCAGACCGCTGACGATGGAGCCGGCCTTGCCGAAGCTGTCCATCCATGACACGCCGGTTGCGCGGGCTTCAGTGGGGAAAACCGACGTGCTCAGTGCGTTCATACCGCTGTTGGCACCCACCAGCACAACGCCGATGGTGAAGCCCAGAACCAGCAGCAGGGGCAAGGTCAGGTTGACTGATGCCAGGATCCAGGCCGCTCCGGCGGCCAGCATGAAGGCGGCACCGAGGGATAGGTATTTGCCCAGCTTTTCCATGGCAAAACCGATAGCCAAGGCTCCGATCACACCGCCGATGCCGAACATCGACACCACATTGCCTGTGCCCGCAGCATCGATATTAAGTTGCTTGACGATCAGCGGCAGGTAGTTCAGGAACATATAAACCACTGCGGCGCAGATGAAGTAGCAAAGCCAGATGAGCAGCGATACCACCACAAGTTTCTTGGACAGTACCGCCCTGACACCTCCAACCGGCTTGGCGGCGCCAGCCTGCGGTGCGCCCGTCAGATCCACTGTGTTCATGTCAAAACCCGGGATGATGGCACTCAGTACCTTCGTCACGTTTTCTCTCCGGCCTCCCCTTCGAATCATAAACACCGTTGATTCCGGAAGGCCCCACACCAGTGCGGGCAGGAGAATCAATGCCAGGACTGTTCCGGTTCCGAGCAGCCACTGCCAGCCCAGGGTGGGAAGAATGGTGGATGCCAGGAAGCCGGTGATGACTGTCCCCAGCGGGAAACCGGTGAACGTGATGGCCACAATGGCGGCCTTCCGCTTTTCAGGCGCGAACTCGGCTACGAGCGTGATGACCAGGGGCATGACAGCTCCGAGGAACAGGCATGCCACCACCCGGAAGATTCCCAACATCAGGTCGTTTTGTGCCAGCGCGCCGCCTAAGGTGGCCAGCCCGAATCCTGCCGTGCCTACGATAATCGGGAGCCTTCGGCCGATCTGGTCCGATAGCGGGCCGGCAACCATGGAACCGACAGTAAGCCCCACAACTCCCAGCGTCACCATGGTGGTAACAGTGGCCAGCGAGGTACCCCACTGGGTGACTATTTGTGGGTAAATGAATCCCCACAGGCCGATTTCAACTCCTTCCAGGGTCATGGTCAGGAACCCGAGAAGGATGATTACGCGCCTCCTGTTGCCAAGCGGCGCTTCATTGAGTATTTCCTGAACGGTCAAGCGGGAGGATCCCGGGGTCCGGAGGCCGGTCGTCTTTGACGCCTCGTTGGCAATTGCCATGTTGTTCGCCTTTCTAATGCACGCCGTCGTTGGCGTGCGTGAGCTGATGCGAAGCTCGTAGTGCTCGTGGATCGGGGCACGCAGTCTTCCATGGGCGATTGCCGTCTAGGTTGTTCACTTGCGCCTTGCTCATGGCAACCGAACCCTCAAGTGTGATCGGGGACACAAGGTGAACTCTGCGATTGAAAGAAGCTTAAGCTATACAGCTCTTTCAAGCAATGGCTCTTCGGCACTCAATCTGCTGGCCTTGCCGTCCGGGAGATCGCCTCGACCCGCAGCGCCTTCAGCCAGTCACTAATCACGCTCCAGGACTCTTCCCAGCCGCCGTCGAGCATCATGTCATGTCCGATCCCGGCGAGTTCCCGCACATCGGCGCCGTAGCGCCGTGCGGTTGCGCGCGCTGACCGCACTGGCACCATTCGGTCGTGCTTGCTGTAGACGGACAGAAGTGGATATTCAGACTTCATCCTCGCCGGAAGGTGGAAAAGCAGCTGGTACTGGACCCAAGGCGACTCGCCGCAAAGGGATCGGGAAATCTCCCCCGCCTCTTCAGTGCCCATTCGCTCGAACAACATGTCCGACGGCAGCCGAATGCTTCGACCCGCGAGAAACCGCATCGCTTGCCAGGGATGGCTTCTCAGCACCGACAAGACCGTTCCGAAGGCCGGGCCGGAAGTGATGGAGCCAACAAGCACGCCCGCAGTCACCTTCGCCGGCTGCAGCGCCAACACCCGCTGCACCACCAGGCCACCGAGCGAGTGACCAACCAAGACGAGCTCATCAGCATCGACAGTCTCGACCGCTCGAAGGACGTCTTCAACATAATCCTTCAGCCGCGCCGAGCGGAGCCTTCCTCCGCTGCCGCCGTGACCCCGGAGCGAGACCGCGTACGCCGCATAGCCATCCTCGGAAGCTGCGTGCATCCAGTTGCGCCAGCAGGTGGCGTCATGGCCGAGGCCATGCACAAAGAGAAAAGCAAAACGGGGTCGGACCCCGCCCGGAGGGCCGGACGCGAGAATCTCGAGTTGAACATTGCTACCGGGGTTAAACATCATCGTTTCCACAGCAGCTGAACCTATCAGAGAGTGACAGAAGTAACAATGGTTTGCATATTTCGACGGCGTGCTGCTGGGGGCTATGGCATGATCAGCACCGCTCCATGAGCGACGTCGGCATATCGCACCTCTCGGGCGCTTCCCTGCCAGCAAGCAAAAATGCTCGACCGGAATACCCGGCCGAGCATTTTGCCCCAATTGTTAGTGATTCCCGAGCCGCCGGCGATATCGCCCTCGCGCGGGTCAGCGGGTCATGAGTCAATGCTCTCTACATGAGCCGCGGAGCGGACGCGTGGTGGGCTGATCCAACTGAGTCGCAGTTGATGCCGTTCTGAGCCCTCAAAACGGCATCAAGTGCTACTTAGATGGGCCAGCGCAGCGTTAGTTGCCCTGGGCCAGTGGCGCGAGCCGGTACCCAACGCCGCGCACAGTCTCGAGCCAGCGCGGGTTCTGGATGCTGTCGCCAAGTTTCTTGCGCAGGTTGCCCATATGCACCTCAACGGCGCGTTCATCGGCGTCGCTGACGTAGCTGCCGACATCGTAGGGTTCATTGCGGAGACGCCGCGCCAGATCGGCCTTGGTCCGCACAATCCTGCCGGTCTCCAGGAGCGCAAGCAGGAGGTCGAACTCGGTGCGTGTTAGCCTCAGCTCCTTGCCGTTCAAGACTGCTGTGCGGGAACCGACCGAAACGGCGAGGCCGTTGTGGGTCATTTCCGGATCTGTTTCTTCCACGGCGGCCTTGGACTCCGACGACGCGCGGGGCCTCCTCATCATGGCCTCGACGCGGGCCCGGAGTTCGCGGGGCCGGAACGGCTTGGTGAGGTAATCATCGCCCCCGGCCTCCAGGCCCATGAGGGTATCCAGCTCCTCAGCACGGGCCGTGAGCATGATGATGTAAGCGTCCGAGGATTTCCGGATCTGGCGGGCCACCTCGAAACCATCGATGTCCGGGAGGCCCAGGTCCAGGGTAATAACGTCTGGATTCAGTTCGCGGGCTGACGTGACGCCGGCGGATCCAGTGGACGCAACGTGGACGTCAAACCCCGCTTGGGAAAGGACCACGCGCACCAATTCGCGAATATCCTGGTCATCTTCAATGACCAGCCCCACACGTACTTCACTCATCGCTGCCCCTCAGCCCCTTCGATAACCCTTCGAAGTATAACCATTATGGTTAGGCTGATCTCATGAACCGAACTTCTTCTGCATTCCCGGTGGTTGTGTCATGACCCACCCAACCACCTGGGATCTTGGCCAGAAGAAGAAACTCCTTGTTTTTCAGCGCTCTTTCCACGAACACACGCTGCGCATGAGGGTGGTACTAAGCCAATTGCCGCTGTCCGTCTGCGTGTGCATTTCGGCGATTCTGGTGTGGCTGTTTTTCCCGGCCACTCTCGAGAATCCCTTATTCCTCGTCTTCCTGCTGAGCCAGGCATTCCTGTTGGCGGTGTGCATCATTGTGCCCTGGCACCGGCTGCCTTTTCCCAGCTTCCTGGTGATACCCATCCTGGACATGGTCTCGATTTCCTTCGGAAGGGAGGGAGGGCAGGAAGCGCTCACGGGGCTCAGTGTGCTGGTGGTCCTTCCCGTCATTTGGCTGTGCGCGTCCGGCCTGTACCCAAGACTGGCCATTGCTTTGTCATTCGTGGGTCCGCTCTGCATCGTTTGGACACCTTTGTTCGTCAAGGGGACTTTGACAGAGCAGGACCTCACAAAGCCCCTGCTGTTCCCGATCCTGATCCTTGGCATCGGAGTTTCGGTGAGCGTGCTGACCCTGAGCATGGTGCGCCAGCAGCGGGCGTTGGAGCAAAAAGATGAGGAGCTAAAGAAAGCCCTGGACGTCACCACCAGGCAGGAGCGGCTCCTCAACACGGTCATGGAAGCCTTGCCGCTGGGTGTGGTGGCAGTGGACGGCGAAGGTCATGACATCCTCATGAACCGCCGCCAGCGCCAGACCCACTCCCTGGCAACACCTCCAGGCAATGACGATCCCAACGAATCCGAACTGCTCGTCTTCGATAAGGACAAGGCAACCCCGCTGCCCGCTGACCGCCGTCCAGTCAGGCGTGCGGTCCTGGGGGAAAGATTCACGGACCAGCTGGTGTGGCTTGGCTCCGGCGCAGACCAGCGCGCCTTCACCACAAGCGCCCGCCCCATGGTGGACGACGCCGGTAACTTCGCCGGCTCAGTTGTTGTTTTCAGCGACGTCACGGACTTGGTGAACGCCCTGGCCGCCAAGGACGACTTCGTCGCCAACGTCTCCCACGAATTCCGGACGCCGCTGACGTCCATACTTGGCTACGTGGAGCTTCTGCTGGATGATCCCCGCGCCCTGGACGCCTCCTCCCGGAGGCAACTCGATATCGTTCGGCGGAACGCCGAAAGGCTGCTTACCCTGGTGTCCGACTTGTTGGCCGTACGTTCAGGGCACATGATCATTCAGCCCCACACCGTGGACGTGGCGGAGCTGGTTCGGGGAAGCGTCAGCTCCGCCGGTCCCCGGGCTGCGAAAGCTGGCATCCGGTTGTCCATGGACGTCCCGGACTCCTTGGAAGCCCACGTGGACTCCTCGCGTATAGCCCAGGTCCTGGACAACCTGGTGTCAAACGCCATCAAGTACTCCCCCGAAGGCGCAGACGTGGAAGTGGCCGCGTGGGAAGACCAGGATTTTGTGTTCTGCCGTGTATCCGACACCGGCATGGGCATGACTGAAGAAGAGCAGGCAGAGGCCTTTACCAAGTTCTTCCGAGCTGGCGGCGTACGCAACAGCACCATTCCCGGCGTCGGGCTTGGACTGCCCATCAGCAAGGCGATCGTCGAAGCGCATGGCGGAACCATCACGCTGGAAAGCGAACCCGGCCGGGGCACAACCTTCCTGGTGAAGATGCCCGCCTGAGCGCTACCGCTTGGTTGCCGGCATTCCCGCCACTGCGGCATCACGACGGCGGCCAAAGAGGAAGTAGCTCACCGGCCCGAAGAAGTTGATGAACGAGACAGCGCGCCAGACAGCCTTCTTGCCCCTGATCCTGGAATCGGGGGTCTTGCCGATGCTCCGTTGCGCCGCACCGAGCAGGGCCATATTTACGGCTCCGCTGATGATGAGCATGATGCGTTGGCCTTTGCTCATATCGCGCCACGATTTCCTGCGAGCCATGATGCCTCCCTCGAAAATTTCCAAACGGACGTAGCTCTCAGGCTAGTCCGACGCCGACCGTCCCGCCACAGCCTGACGCACCACCTCGCCCCACGATTGTTCGGCGAGGTCGGCCACCGCTGCGAGGATTTCCGACGGCGGCAGGGACAGGTCCAACGGATACTCCACTATGTCGATGTCCGTGTTGAGGATCCTGCGCAGCTTCATCTCCCCTGGACCGGCGTAAACAAGCCATGCCGTGGGGACCCGCAGTGCTGTGCAGTACGCCAGCAACTGATAATGGTCAGCGTTCAATGAAGCGCCGGCGTCGCCTGCCGCGGTGTACTTGGAGTCGTATACCACCACGGGCCTCCCGCCCAGGAAGTGGACGGCATCGGGGCGAACCGTCAGCCGGTCCGTGTCCCGGACAGCCTCATTGAGCAGCGCTCCATATTGAAGCCGCATCTCCCCCGGGTACGCACCCATCGCATGGCGCAAAGCCGAGCCCACGAACTCCTCGAAGACCTGTGCCATGTCCACCACAAAGGAAGCCGTCTGCTGCTTCCCTTCCCCGGCCTCAGCCGAGGCATTGCGCAGGATAACCTCCGAGAGCCGCAGCACGGAGTGGTACCTGAGATTCATTCGGTTGGCCCGCCACGGCGGCAGCGGGGCTCCGGACTGAAGGCGCGTGACGGCGTCGAGCTTTCCCTTGAGCTGGCGCAAGCGGCTCAAGACGTCGGCCCGGACGCCGGGCACCTTCCCCATGCGTTCCAAGGCAGCGCGGAGGATGCGGTTCTCAGCGATGTCCTCGGTGAATTCGTCGTAGGACACTTCCAACGGCACCATCATCCCGGGCCTGCGGGAGATCTGGTCCGAGATGCGGATGCGGCCTTTCACGGTCCGGAGCGATTCATCGATGGTGAGGTAGCCCTGAAGGACGCCTCGGCTCAGCGCACGGTCAGCCAGCTGGGCCAGCGATTCGGCCAGGGCACTCCAGAGATCAGGGTGCTCAACTGCTTCCACGGAGTGGTCGCGGAAGCCTTGATCGCCCGCGTAGCTGAGGAGGAAAAGCAAGCGACTCAGGCCAAGCCGTTCCTTGGGGCGAACCTCGAGCTGGACTGTGGAAGTCCTTACCGAGCCGACTTTGCCGACGGGTTCGATCCTGTAGAGGCCCATGCCCATCGGTGACGCCTTGGCCAGTCCGCTGGCGTTGATGAACGCAGCAGTTGGGGGGTCCAGCTTGTCCACTACTCCGCGTGAGAGTTCGTCCATGACGATGTGCCGCGGACCTGTGTTGGCCGGACCTGTGTTGGCCGGGCTTGTGTTGGCTTGGCCCGTCTTTGCTGGGCCCGCGCTGGCTGGTGGCCGTCGCGGCCGCGGCGGGACGGCCTTAGCGGGCAGCAAGTCGTCCCAGCAATTGGTCCAGGCCGAAGCGTTCCTCAAGCTGCGCGCGGTTCAGTTGCCCGTGGTAGTGCTCCTCCAACAACGGCATGAGCTCGTACTTCCAGATCCTGCGAAGCCCTGTGGGGTTCTGGGCAGCGTTCTTCATGAAGTACGACGGCCCAATCATCAAGTCCCGGTCCCAATCATCGATGGCGTCATTGAGGGCGTCCAGGAGATCGGCATTGAGCGTGTCCAAGCCCCGGGCTTCAAGGAAGCGCCGCAGCGAGCCCCTGACCGGTTCCACCTTGGGATGCAGCTCGATGAACGCGAAACGACGCCGGATGGCGGCGTCCATCATGGCGATGGAACGGTCAGCTGTGTTCATGGTGCCGATGATGTAGAGGTTGTCCGGCAAGCTGAAAGGCTCGTTCGGGCTGTACTGCAGGTAGATGCGATCGTCACGATATTCGAGCAGGAAGTACAGCTCGCCGAACACCTTGGCCAGGTTGGCACGGTTCATTTCGTCGATGATCAGGAAGTACGGCTTGTGTGCGTTCTCCGGTTTGGCAGCTTCCTCAGCGAGCCGACGCAGGGGCCCGGCGACGAGCTTAAAGGAGACCTGGCCGTCGTCGGTCTTGTCCGGCCGGTAACCTTCAAAGAAATCCTCGTACGCGTACGACGGGTGGAACTGCACCAGCTTCACGCGTTCATCAGTGCTGTCGCCTGCGAGCTCGGCAGCGAGGTGCTTGGCAAGGTACGTTTTGCCGGTACCCGGCGGGCCATAAAGAACCAGTTGGCGGTTCTCTTCCAGCAGTTCTGCGATCTCCTTCAAGGGCTCGAGGTCCATGTGAAGGGACGCCGCGAACCCTTCCGTCAGGGGCCGGAAACCTTGCTGGACAACCTCGACGACGGCGGTGGGCGGCGCTTCATCCTCGCCATCGGTTTCGGCTTCTACCGGGAGGAGTTCCTGCAGGGCCTGAATAACCCTGGTGACATCCACGATGATGCCGGGCGTTGACAGTTGCCGCTGCGCGTGGCGTGGGAGTTCCGTGATGGCGTAACTGTCATCGAACCACCGGACCTTGCGGCGGATGCGCCGGTTGTCCTCATGGTGCTCGGGCTCGCCGAGGACCACGCCAACCCGGACGCGTCCGGCGTGCTGGTAGAGGGTGAGGTCCCCCGGCTTCATCACCGTCAGGAAGGCGAAGACCGCCGTCTTGGTGTCCTCGCGCTCCACATAGCCCAGGTGCTTGTAATCCTCGTCCACGGCATGCTGGACCACGCCTGCGGTTACTCCCGCAGAAAGCGAGCGGAGGTGCTCAACATCCAGTGTGGCCGTCTCTTCAGCCACCCAAGCGGCCAGCAGATCAGCGTTGTCGTGATGCGTCCGCAACAGCCAGGACCGGCGGCCGGGGTCTCCCACCTTCCGCCATTGGCTGACCAACTGCCGGGCGTACCAGTCGATGCGCTGGCCCGCTTGTTCGTCCAGGTGCAGCCGGATCCGGTGGACGTCCGCGGTGATGTCTTCCTCGGTATCGCCCTCGGCACCCCCAACGAGCGAGGCGAAAGCGTCACGAATCTCCCGGCGCTCCACGTCAGCCACCACGGGCTCGAAGTAGCTGGGCCACACCAAATACTCAATGCTGCGGCGCAGGGCTGGCTGGTCCTCCGGTGTTCCAACAGCAAGTTCGTGGAACTTTAAGGGGTCGGCCAGCGCCTGGTTGATGGTTTCCGTGCTTTGGCTGTCCACATGGGCCACGAAACGGCACAGCCACTTCAGGTGGTCCCAAATGGTCCAGTTGAACTCCGCGGTCCGGTCGCGGATCACCCCGTGGTCCGTCATGCCCTCGTAGAGCTGTTCCGGCAACTCGATGGGAGGTTCCACCCACGATGCCGCCTCGGCGACACGTGCTCGCTTGACCCTGAGGGACTTGACCTCATGGGCCAATGGCAGCGACTGCAGGAAGAGTAGTTCAACGGCCAGCAGCTTGGCTTCCCGGGACGCGCCGTCAAGGTTTTGCCGGAGGTTGGTCATCATGGGCGCTTTGGAATCTTCCACCCCGCGCTCCAGACGTTCGAGCAGCTCCCCGGCGGCGTCTGCCGTCCATGTCAGCGTGCGTCCATCCAGGGCTGAAGGTTTCCCTTGAAGTGCCGGGCCCAGCACATACCAAGCTGCGTCCTCGATCTCCTTGGAGATCCCGGGGGCGCGGTCAATGGCAGGCTTCACGGAGGGGGTCACCATGCCAACTTACCTTGTTTGACTTAGCCAAGCATCTGGATTTGGACACGCCTGACTCTGATTGAGTTGCGATGTTTGCGCACACATGGCTTGACGTGAGCCTGTCATTCCCATAGACCTGCAGTACCCGTAATATGCAGTGATCGGATCCAGACAATGGTGTGGACCTCCAACGCTTTACACCGGGCCCCGGCCCGCGTCCGGGGCCGGGACTTGTGAACAACAAACCTTCTGACAAAGGCCCAACGCGGCTCCGTAGGCACGCCCGGTTTCCACTGGCGGTGGTTGCGGCGGCGGTCCTGCTCGGCTGCTTCCAGTCTGGAGCAGCCACCACGGCGCCCTCAGCCATCCAGCAGATCCCCGCAAGCTCATCGACGGACGAGCCTTCTGGAGCCAACCGTTCCACGAATGACCCTACGATTCAGGCAACCCCCTCTTCAGCGGCGCCTCAATCTGCTCCCACGAACCCCTTGGGTGCGGCGCTGTGTCAACAAACTGTTCCGGGCTTCGGAGTAGTATCCACGGGCGGCGTCCCGTCAGACCTCCAACTCCGCAACGCTTCGACCATCATGGTGGCGGCGGACAAACTGGGGCTGCCACTTGATGCCCAAATCCTTGGCGTCCAAGCCGCGCTTGGAGAATCGTCTCTTGAGAGCAAGGACTTCGGCGACGCCGCCGGGCCGGACTCCCGCGGGCTGTTCCAGCAGCGCGCCAACGGGGCATGGGGCTCCTATGCCGACCGCATGGATCCGTTCGTTAGCGCAACCAGTTTCTTTCTCGCCCTGAAGGGCATCAAGGACTGGCAGCTTCTGCCCTCCAGTTTGGCAATCCACCAAGTACAGCGGAATCAAGATCCAGACCACTACACCAAGTACCGGGGATTGGCCCAGGAGATCGTGGGTTTCCTGAGCTCCCAGGTTCTTCCGGCAGCCAGCACTTGTTACAGCGGCGGCGGTTGGTGGCAACCATCAGTTGGTAGCGCTGCCCCTGGTCATGCACGGCCAGGAACGGGCACTTTGATGTCCCCGCTCCTGAACCTGCATCCAAGTTCACCTTTCGGGCCGCGCACCAGTCCGATCACTGGATCCCCCGGTGAATTTCATACAGGGCAGGACTTCGCCGCGGCCTGTGGCACACCGGTTCATGCTGCCGATGACGGCTACGTGCGCGAGGTGGGCTGGCATGCCTGGGGCGGAGGCAACCGGATTGAAATCGATCACGGCAACGGGCTGATCACTACGTACAACCACCTCCAGGCCAGTGCCGTGCGCAAAGGGCAGGTAGTGGAGGCCGGAGAAGTCATCGGATTGGTCGGCTCCACAGGTTGGTCGACGGGGTGCCACCTTCACTTTGAAACGATTGCGAATGGCGTCCTGGCGAACCCGTCCTCGTGGAGCCTGATTCCCCTGGATCATGAATCGTCGGTTGCTTTCCTCCAACTAACGAGCTTCTCGCCAACAGGAACGACGCCGATTGGCGAGGTACCGCAGTGGTCGCTCGGCCAATCGCTTGGCGAGCCGGCGACCCGGACCGCTGAGCCGGTTGCCACTCCAACTGCTACGCCCGCTCCAACTCCAACGGCTTCGCCCACGCCAACGCCAACACCAACCGCCACCGCCACCGCCACCGCCACCGCCACCGCAACGCCAACGCCAACCGCCACCCCAACACCAACCGCCACCCCCACGCCGACCCCAACACCAACCGCCACCCCAACACCAACCCCAACACCAACCGCTACCCCCACGCCCACATCGGAATCCACGCCGACGTTCAGTCCAACAACCACCGCTGCCCCCACCACAACCATCACGGCCACGCCGACCCCAACCATCACGGCCACGCCCACGCCGACCCCAACTCCATGAGCGTGGCCAACCTAGCCCGCAAGCAGAGGGAGAAGGGATGCGTCCTCCTGGGGTCCTGCTAGCTGGCCGCCGCGATGGGCTTTGCCACAAGTCATGCGGATGGGCCGGTCGTCCTGCCCGAGGGGTGAGGTCCGAAAACCTGCTCCAACAAATCGCCGGCCCCAGCGCCGTCCAAATGCCTAGTGCATTCCGAATTGGTAGTTGAAGGGCACAGCTTCGCCCGGACAGACTTCTTCCCAGAGCGCCGCTATCGCATCTTCCCCTTCGCGGAGATCCGGTATCTCCACCCCTGCCCGCAGGATGGCAGCAGCCTCGCCCGCCTTGCCGAGCCGGGCAAGTGCCAATGCCCTGAGGAACCTCAAACGCCCGACGGCGGCACCCTCCTTGGGTGCCCACTCCACCAGTTCCAGTGCTTGGGATGGGTCCTCGTGGCGGATGCTGAGTGTCACAGCCTCGGTAAGCAATGCGGTGTTGGACGGGTCCGCTTGAACTCCGTTCCGCAGTTGCTCAAGCCCCTCATGAACCGTTGCCTCATGATCCGTGCCCTCATCATCCGCACCCTCGGCCAGGAGTGCCAGCCCCAGTCCCCGATGCGCGAGCGCCATGGTCTCCGGCCGGACGCCCCCTGCAGCAAGCACCTCGCGATATGCTTCCTTGGCTCCTTCCAGTTCTTGCCGGGCATGCCTCATCGTGGCCACATGGAAGCGGGCCTCAGGACTCTCCTGTCCCTCAAGCAGCTCCTCCCAGTCAGTTCCGGCAACAAAGCTGGGCGCGCCGTCGAACGCTTTTCCCTTCAACAGTTCCAGCCACGGCTCCTGCTCCGCCGTCACGCTTTCCGCCACGAACGGCGTGCCGCTCTCATCGATCCAACGCTTGCCTGTCCTACGGCGCCGCGCCCGTTCCACCACACCCCAACCGCTGCCGTGGAGCAGCATTGTGGACGGCGGGACGTCGGCATCGCTGATGGCGGCGGGCAGCATGGCCTCCAGTTCTTCGTGGGGCAGCAGCTCTTCCAGGCGCTGGCCGGCATGGATCACGGCGGCATCCCAGTCCGCTTCGTGGGCAGTGCCCGGGTCCAGACGCCCGTTGCCATAGGCCTCCACCCAGGACCACTGCGCACCCGCCGGCATGATCAGGTGCTCGAACTGGGTTTGCGCCAACCCGGCCTGGATCTCGGCGTAGGGACCTGCGCCCGGGCTCAACCACTCCTGCCACCGCTTGCCTCCCTGGCCCTGTCCCCAGACAAAAAGCTTCTTTCCCCGAAGCCGACTGGTGGACAACATCGCCAGCCCGTCGCCGTCGTCGTCCGCAGCCACAACCCAGCGCCGTTCGGAAGGATCGATGTCAAAGAAGAAATCGGCGGCATGCGGGCTGTTGACCAACCACGTGCCGTCGTAGCCGTTGTGGTCCGTGGGCCGGACACGGGTGATGTCCGTGGCGTAGTCGCTGCCAAAAGCTTCGTCGGCGGGGGCGATCACGCGCGTGCGGTCGGTCTCCGGAATAGCCGCGTTGCTCCACCAATACATCGGAACGTCGTGGTCGTTGGGGTTGCGGATGCGCACTGCTGCGAAGAGCACCTCCGATTCTGCAGGCAACCATATGTCCACCTGGAAGACCACTTCCCGCAGCCGCTCGAACTCCCACACCCTCAGGATGTGCTTACCGTCCACGGTATGGACGATTGCAGTGTGCAGTGGATCGCAACTGGTGGGTGAGTGCCCTCGCGTGCCGATGTTCCACTCCAGGCCGCCCGCGAACCAGGCCTTTCGCAGCGCGATGTTGGCCAGCTGGGGCGCGCTGTGGGTGTGAAGGAGCTGCTTGCCCGCCACTTTGTCGAACAACTCCCAGATACGGCCGCCCAAGGACGGTATGACGGTCGCCCTGAGTTTGCTGTTCTCAAGCACGACGGCGGGCAGCTCCTTGGGTGCGGCCTCCCGGCTATAACCGTCCTGCATGAGATAGGGGTATACGTTGGGCACCACTCCGTACCTGGCCGCCGCTTGGAGTTCTTCCGGCACTCCCTCACCCACGGTATACGGCTGATCGAGTTCCGCAGCCACTACCGGCAAGGGGTTGAGGGGACCGATATCCGCCATGGTCAGGGAAATGGTGGTGACGGCGAGGTTGGACGTTGAAATGGCAGGCATGTCAGTATCCGATCGTGAGGAGCGCGCCACGTTGCGGCGCAACGGTGATGTGGTCGCCTGGCTTGTAGCTCATGGCGGATTGGAAGCCTTGGATAGCGGGCGCTTCCATGTTGCTATCGGCGGGGTAGGTTTCTCCAGCACGGAAATTCAAGGTCACAGCCACAGTCTCCTCGGCCCAGGAGGCCAGCGCTATGACTATGCCCCTCTCCGTGAACCACGTAGTAGCCAGGATGCCGGGGTGGCTGGTGTGCACCGGAGCATCTGGATCCCAATGCCCCACCATCCGTCCACGGTCCAGCCCGTTCTCCGCCCAGAATTTCCAGAGCGGTCCATTGTCCACGGCCGGTGCCCTGCCCGTCATGCCGAACACCATGCCGCGCCACGGATTTCCGCCGTCCTGGAGCATCTCGCCCATGAGGCCAAACGGAATGCCGGACAATTCCACCAGCCAGTAGTAGGGATCGGTGGTGTTGTAGTCGAAGTACTCCCCCAGCCAGAGCCGATCCACATACGGCAACTGCTCCATGTACAGATTGGCCGAGGATGCGTATCCGTCATGTGCGGTGAACTGGTTGGCAGAGTGGAGGTCGATTTCAGGGCCTTCCAGCCCCCTGGATCGGCACGCCCGTTCAAGGACCTTCCGGACACGCAGCATCGCATGGCGGTCAAAGGCGATATCGTCCAGGTAGATTCCGTCGATTCCGTCGTCGCCCTTGGATAGTTCCGCCAGGCTGCGCACGTAGAAGTTTTCCCACCTTGAGCCGCCCGTGGTCACCACGGCGATGTCATCCACATTCGGAGCGAACCACGCCGAGACATATCCGTCCCCGGCATGTTCCTGCAGCCACATGTGTCCTGCGCCTGGACCGTCGCTGAAGACTTCGTGATCCAGCTGCAACAGCGGCAGGAGTTCGGGGCTATGGAACGTGAGTTCACGGACCGTGTTGTAGACCTTGGCTTTCAAGCCGTTCCGATGACAGGCGGCCACGTAATCCCGCAGGGCGTTCGCGGTGAGCAGGGGGTCGTTGATGTACGGTGCCGGGGAGGTGGCATGGTGCACATTGACCACTGTGGCTCCGGACTCTTTGATGGCTTCCGGCTCGGCCGGCGCGTGAAAGTATCGTTTGGCCAGATGTTTCCCGGGTTCGATCGGCTTGAAAGGGGTCAGCAACAGCCGGAAGTTGAAGTCGAGGTCTTCCCCTGGACTTAACATCCGGGCGCCACTCGAGGCACGAAGGCAGACTTTGTGCCCCACAGTACGCAGTGTGACTCTGCCCCGAACCTCGCTTCCGTTCCCGCTCCCCCCTTGCCCGTTGGCCCAGTCCCGGTTGGCCCAGTGTCGGTTGGCCCAGGACACCGGCTCCACGAGAGGCTTTTCCCGGTAGAAGTTCGTGTTGAGGGGCCGTTGGTAGTTGGCGTCCCTCAGCGCCAGCTGGATTCCAGCGTTCACGCCTCCGAGCCAGAGTGCGTCCTGGTTCTTCGTCGCCACCTCCCACGCCCAGTCCAGGGACTCCGGTCGGCGCCCACCCGGAACGCCCAAACCCATGGCGAACGGAACCGCGGCCTCATGGAACATAAGCTGCAACCCGACGTCGGACACGTCAAAGGCCTCCTTTGGCGCCAGCCGCAGGGAGTACGAAACCGCCCCATCGGCGTCGAGAACGCCGTAAAGCTCCAGCGATACTGCAGCCCTCCCGCGATTCAGGCCCCGGTAACCGTTCCACGTGCACCGCCACGAAATGCGTGCCGGACCTTCCACCAAGAATTCCAGCAGCGAATACTCCCAGTCGATTCCATCCACTTCCAGGGTTGTTGGGGTCACGAGAACCTCGACGCCGGGACCATCAGTTGCGGTGACGTCCGCCGTGAACGTGGACGTCACCTGCGCCGGAAGCCCTGAAGGCGCCAGTTGCAGCTCCCTGCCGAGGATGCCCAAGGTGCGGGTGGATTCATCCAGGGTCACCTCGGTGAAGGGCGACACGAGTTCCGTATCCTGGGCCATCGCCGAATCGAGCCAAGCGAGTCGCCTCAGGTACCGTGGATCGCCAAAGCCGCCAGTGTGGATGTCTGGATCCGCCGATTCGTTGGGCTCGACGTCCAGTACCACGTCCACTGTCTGGGCCTGCGCACCAGTCGCTGTGACGGTGATGGTGGCGGCGAAGGTGCTGCCTGCGGCTTCCGCCGGAATGGGCAGGATCACGAACAGCGCCTGCACTTTGCCTGCGGGAACTTGCAGGGCCTTTCGCAGCGGTTGGCCGAGGCGATCCAGGCCGCTGGTGTTGATGCAGTGGCCGCCCGCCGGCGCTTCCACGCCCACAGTGATGCCACCCAGGTCATCCAGGGCGTACATGCCAAGCTGCACCACATAGTCCTCGCCCGGTTGTGCGCTGCCGCGGAAAGTAGGGGACGGACCATCGATGGACCAGTGCGCCGGGATTGCCTCCCGCATGGAAATTGGGTTCAGCCGGTCTTCAGGAAAGAGAAGGAAGGCCGTCCCGGCATGCCTGGCGTGCAGCGCCTCCAGCTCATCCTTACGGGCAGTGAAGTTCATTGGTGCGAACGAGTCCCGCTCACTGGCGGCTTCATAGCGAAGCACCCTGGCTGCAGGCAGCGCGTCTCCCTTGTTCCCTGTTTGGACGGTTGCCGCCCCCAACGAGCCCACGACGCCGGCGGCCCACCCGGGTTCCGCGGCGGGCCGATGCGGGAGGTACTCCGCCTGTGGATAGTGGGCTTTGCCCAGCATCGCGTACGGCAAGTAATAGACGTAGTAGATTCCTTGGCCGTCGATTGCTTCGAAGACGATGCTGCCAAACTCCTTGGTGGCCTCTTCGACTATGACGTTCCGGACCCTGTTTCCGGATGAAGCGGAGACCACGATGACCTCCACGGCTGCCGGATCCGCGTCCTGGCGCCGCCAAGGTATGAACACGCGCTGTGCATTGCGCGCACTTCCATGGAGAACTTCCACGACGAACCGGTGGTTCCCATAGAGCAGTTTGTCCCAGGTGCCGATGCCACAGTCCACCTCCGGGTGGCCTGGAGTGGATGGGCTGCTGAGAGGGGTGGTTGGAGGTGAGGTGATAGCCGGAGAAACCGGCTGGGGCAGCGGCATCGCTGGGGCTCCTGAAGGTAGCTTGGGGGCTTTTCACCGATGTGGTGAATCCTTCAATCATTGGCTGCTGGGCTGCCCCTGTAAAGGGTCATTGCGATGCGCGATCACTGCCATTCGAAAAGAGCACATGCCCCGGGGACAGCGTCGTTAGTGCACGTCGGTGACCTCCAGTTTCCGCACAACCAGTTTCCGCAGCATGGCCGTGCCGCCTTCCGCGCGCAGTTCGGTGCCCAGGCTTCCGGACAAGGGAAAGACAAGATCGCTTAGGACAACGCTGCCGCCTTGGGCGAAGGCCTCCACCGATTGGTCCACGATGACGCGAAGCCTCAGCACCCCGTCGTCGAGCTTCACCGGTGCCGACTCTGCCGACGCGAACTTTTCGTGGAAGCTTGTGTTTCCCGAGTTGCGACGATCCAAGGTGAGCTGGCTCGTGACGGCATCAAAGCTGAGAACCGTCGCGGCGCTCCCGTCCGAGGCGGCGAGAAGCCTGAACGCAACCGTCCGAGCCGTGCCTGGCAGGATCTCTGCCTCTATCAGCTGGGCTGATCCGTCCATGGCGTCGGGCAGCTGCACCCCGGAATCGTGAAGTTCCACATCCTGAAGAACCCTGGCCGGTTCCCCGGAGTCCAGCGGCAGCACCGGGCGCTGCACCAGGCGCGGTAAACCGTCCACAGTCGCGAGTTCCACCTCGCGGGCAAGCGACATTCCCGAGCGCCACGGAGACGTGGGCAAGGAGTTGGCATAGTCCCAGTTGTTCATCCAGCCAATCATGATGCGGCGGTTCTCCGGGGCGTTGCTGAAGGAGACTGCGGCATAGTAGTCGCGTCCCCAATCGAGCCACAGGCACTGCCTGAGATCCGTGGTCCCGTCGGCGGCCGGTGAAACGAGCGAATCACGATCGGCAGTGAACTGCGCCCCATCGAAGTGACCGACGAAGTATTGCCCGCCCGAGCCACCGGCCACGGAGCCAGGATTGACATTAACCACCATGACCCACTTCACGTTGTCCGGATCCCCGTCGACGGGGAGCGGGAACAGATCAGGGCATTCCCATTCGCCTTCGGACGAGTTTGCAGGGCCAAAAGTACTTAGGTATTCCCAATCCTTGAGGTTGTCCGAGCGGTATAGGACAACCTGCTGATGCTGGGCCTCAACGGCAACCATGATCCAGTAGGAACCGGCCGATCCCTCGTAGCGGAACACCTTTGGATCACGGAAATGGGCCGAACCGCGGGCAAGCACGGGGTTGCCCGCATATTTGCTCCATGTCATGCCGGCATCCGTGGAGAACGCGAGGGACTGGGCCTGTGTCCCCTGGTATGCCGTGCCTTCCTTGAAGGCGCTCGTGTAGATGGCCACCAAAGCCGGATCTTCCGTTGTGCCGAATCCCGATGTATTTCCGTGGTCCACCACGATGCTCCCGGAAAACACGTCTTCTTGCTCGTCGCAGGCGATGGCAACCGGCTGCTCGGTCCAGTGCAGGAGGTCAGATGAGGTGGCATGCCCCCAGGACATGTTGCCCCAGACGTTGTCGAAGGGGTTGTTTTGGTAGAAGAGATGGTACAGGCCTTGGTACCACACGAGTCCGTTGGGGTCGTTCAGCCAGGTGTCCTTGGCCGTGTAGTGAAGTATCGGGCGCATCGCGGAGGCGGCCTCTTCGTCGGGGCCGGAACGGTGCGTTGTTGTTTCAGTCATCGGAGGTCTTTCGGGAGGGAGGCGACGGAATCGCGAAGAACCATGGGGCAAGGAAGAACGGTGGGGTGGGTGGCGAACAACTGCAGGTCGGTTTTCCCTTCGATGGCATCAATCAGGTTTTCCGTTGCCCAGGCGCCCATTTCGTAATGCGGCAACGCGACGGTTGTCAGTGCGGGGTAAAGGTTTTCAGCGATGAGCTCCTGGTTGTCGAAACCGACCAAGGAAATGTCGTCCGGAATCCTCAGGCCAAGTTCCGCAGCGGCCCGGTACGCACCCATGGCCATGCGGTCGTTGTAGCAGAACACAGCCGTGGGCCGGCTCTCGGGTTTCAGCAGGCGCAGTGCCGCCTGGTAGCCACCGGGCATTTCCGAATGCTCGGATTGGACCAGTTCTTCGTGGAACGTCAGCCCGGCATCTGCCAGCGTTTCCTTGAAAGCCCTCAGCCGGGAGTGGGTCGCGGGAACGTCGTCGGTGTTGTTGAGCATGCCGATCCGCGTGTGCCCGGCATCGATCAGGGTCTGCACGGCCGACCTTGCGCCGCCCACTTCGTCGGGGATGACCGAGGAAACAGTGTGGCTGATGTCTTCGGAGTCCACCAGGACGGCCGGCAGTCCGGCAAGGTTCTTGGGGACAACAAGCTTCCGGTGGTACATCGTGGCGTACAGGATGCCGTCCACCTGCCGGTCCAGCAGGTCCGCCACTTGGCTTTCCTTGGAATCCTGGGAGCTGGTGCTGGTGGAGTTGATGATCATGATGTTGTAGCCCCGACGCTTGGCAGTTTCCTCGGAACCCAGGATGATCCTGCCTGCGTGCGGCGTAGTAGCGATTTCCTCGCTGATGAACCCGATCATCCCCGAACGTTGGGTCCTCAAGGCCTGGGCAAGCCGGTTCGGGCCGTATCCCAGGCGATGGGCGGCCTCCTGGACCCGTTCCCTCGTTCTTGCGCCCACCCGGGCGTAGGCGACGTCGTTGAGGACATGGGATACGGTGGTGACCGAAACCCCGGCCGCGGCCGCCACATCCTTGATACCCACTGATCTATTGGTCATTGGTCCCCCACGTCCTCATGATGTTGGTGCTGATCCTGCGCTCGAACTAACATGTGCCGCCTGGAAACCGACCGTGGGCGTGGCCCTCAAGGCGTTAACAGCCCTATCAGCGGTGACTTGGGCCTCGCTTCCGGAATCGAGGATCGTATTCCGGGCTGATTCGGGCTCGACCAGGACGGCGGTAACTGCGAGTCCATCAGAAGCCCCCGTGGTCAGCAGCGCGTCCACCTGCGCCGAGAAGCAGGAGTCACTGGACGTGGCGTGGACGTCCAACGCCACCACGTGGTTGTTGGAAACGAAGTTCCCAACCCCCTCCAGCAACCGGATGATGACCGGCGTCGCTCCTGCGGGACGGACGCTCTGTGCGTCGATGACCTCGGAGAAGTGGTTGCCCACCACAGAGTTGTTGCTCCCGCTCACACAGAGAAGCCCGTAAAGATCGTCCAGCCCGTTATCGACTCCCAGGAAGGGTGTCCAGGGCTCATGGTCACGCAAGAAGTGATTGGTGGCCACGAGGTTCTCGGAACTGTTTGCTGCGAGAACCACCATCCCGGGGTAGAACGAATGCAAACGGTTGTTGGTGACGCTTGAACGGGTGACGCCTTTGAGGTGGATGCTGCTGGCACCACGGGGAAAGACGTTGTTCGCGGTGATCAGGAGCCCGCCATGGTTCTCGGCGTAGATCGAGTGACCCTTGAAGCCTGCTCCGATCAAGTTGTCAGTGATCTTTGATGCCTGTCCCCAGCCGCGCAGCCCAATGCAGCTTCCGCATTCAGCGATGAAGTTATCGTGAATGGAGAGGGCATCCGCGTTGTGGATGGTGAGGGCGTTCTCAAGGTAGATGAACCCCATGCCGGTTACGCGGAATGAGTCATTCGCGCTCGCCACATAGATACCGGTCTTGCCGTTGACGTAGCTGTTTTCCGCTGGCAGCCCCGAGCCGTCCGGGGTGAAGTGCAATCCGTCGATGCAGAAGTTGGAGAACTCCACCGAACTGATCCGCGGGCTCCCGCTTCGCTCGATGTAGAAGGCGGCTCCCTTGGATTCCTCCCCGTCCCCGCCGACGGGAAGGTCGACGATAATGCGGCTCCCTCCCGGCCACAGCTCATGCAAGTCGGGCCATTCGTCTTCGGGAACGTTGAAACGGATGCTTGAGGACGTAAAGCCATGGCCAGAGCCTTGGATCCTGAGGAAACTGACGTCGATCACCACCTGCGTCCGGAGGTGGTAGTCCCCCGGCGGAATGTAGATCACCGCTCCCGGCTTTCCGCCATCGTTCGCATCCGTGGCCGTCTGCCGCTCCTTGACGTCAGCGATGATGCTGTTAATGACTTCACCGACGTCCTCGGTCGGATTGCCGACCGGCCACGTGGTCACGTCGTAGTAGTTGTTGCTTGACATAGCTTCTGCCCTTTTGTGTTGTGGTTTCCCAGCCCTTGACGGCCTCAGCCTTTGACGGCGCCGAGCGTCATGCCTGCGACGATCTTGCGCTGCAAGAGAAGGGTGAGAAGGATGACCGGGATCGAGTACACGGCGGCAAGCGCCGTCATGGATCCCCAGTCCAGGCCGAATTGGGTCTGGAAGTTCGCGATCACCACCGGAGTGGTCTGGGAGCGGATGGCGGTCATGAGGAGCGCAAAGAGGAACTCGTTCCAGGACGCCAGGAAAGCAAAGATCGCGGTCACGGCGATGCCTCCGGAAACCACCGGGATGACCACCCGCCAGAGCGCACCCAGCCTGCTGCAGCCATCCACGGTTGCCGCCTCTTCCAAGTCGCGGGGAACAGCCTCAAAGAAGCTGGACATCAACCAGATGGACAACGGCAGCGAAATGGTGGTGTGGGCAATGGACAGTGCGATCGGCGTGTCCGCCAAACCTGCCGAAGCCATCATGGATGCCAGCGGAATGCCGATAGCTACCGGAGGCACCATGCGGGTGACCAGAGCGGCCATGATGAACACCCGGCCGCTCGGAGTCTTGTAGCGTGTGATGCCATACGCCGCCGGGACAGCCAGCACCAAGGACAGCAGGGTGCTGATGATGGCGGTCTGGATGCTGTTGATGAATGAAGCCAGCACACCGCTGCGGCCCAAGGCGTTCACGTAATTCTCAAGCGTCCATTCCTTGGGGAGGATGGTGGGTGGAACCGCGATGGTATCGATGGGGGTCTTGAAGGAGGTAAACAGCAGGTACAGGAACGGGAAGCCGTACAGCACCATGGCTGCGGCCAGCAGGATCCACAGGATGGTCCTTGTGCTGCGGCGACCGGCCTCCAGGCCTTCGCGGTTGACGCCGCGGCGCTTGCGCGGGGCACCATGCGTGGGGGTTGAAGCGGAACTCCTGGCAGTCATGGCAGGCGCCTTCCCGCCGTCGGGCTTTGTTCGTTCGGCGACGCGCATCAGTTGTCCTTTCCTGGCCGCCAGATGGTGGCCACCGCGAAGAATGCGACGGCGAGCATCGCCAGCAGGTAGATGGTGCCCATGGCGCTGGCCAGGCCGGGATCGCCGAAGCGGATCATGGTCCGGTAGATCAGCAGGCTCATGGTTTCGGATGCCGACTGGGGGCCGCCGTTGGTTTGGATGAGGATGGTGTCAAAGGCCCTGGCGGCATCGATTCCGCGGACCACCAGTGCCACAGCAATCACCGGGCGAAGGAGCGGAAGGATGATCTGGAACAGGAGCGCCGGTGCCCTGGCGCCGTCCAGGCGTGCTGCCTCGATGAGGTCGCCGGGAATGTTTTGGAGACCGGCGAACAAGACCAGGCACATGAAGGACGTCGTGAGCCAGATATCCGGGACAGCCACCGAGAACAGCACGATGTTCGGGTCCGAGAGCCAGCCGATCTGGTTGGGGTTGGAGAGGATGCCCGCTTGGTGCAGGATGGTCCCGATGAGCCCGAAGTTATCGATCATCAGGAACTTCCAGAGCAGGCCGGCCACGATCGGCGCAATCATCAGCGGGTAAAGGAAGACCGTTCGCCAAATCTGGGACTTGCGTCCCAGCGTGGTGAACAGGAGGGCCATCCCAAGTCCGAGCGCGAACTCGAGCGTTACCACCACCACGGTGTAAGCGAGGGTCCGCCAGCCGGCACCCATGAAGGCTTCGGAGGCGAACGCGGCCGCATAGTTTTGGAAACCGACGAAGTCACGGGGACCGCCCGCGATGGGCGAGATCTTGAAGAAGCTGTCTGCGACGAGGCGGAACAGCGGGTAAGCCACAAACACGGCCAGGAACAGCGCCGCTGGGGTCATCAGGTATAGGGCGAAGCGGCGATCGGAGATACGCACGATTTTCTCTTCTGTTTGTTGGGGCCGCGGCCGGCACCGGCTGAGTGGCTGGTGCCGGCCGCGGAGTCTTTACTTGAGGAGGTCCTGGATCTGCTTCTTGGCGTCAGCCAGGAGGGTGGCAGAATCGCCGCCTGCCACTGCCTTCTGCAGGAGAGGCACCAGCACGGTGTCCACAATCTGCTGCCACTTGGCTGTTGCCGGACGTGTTGCGGTTGCCTTGCCGTTCAGCGTTTCGATCAGCGGCTTGAAGCTCTCGTAGCCTGGCTGGTTTTGGTACTTCTCAAACGCTGAGATGCGCGAGGCGAGGCCGAGGCTGGATTCCACACCCATGCTGTTGTGGTCGTACGCGCACTTGATGAACTTCTTGGCGGCATCAGCGTTCTTGGTCGCCTTGGGCACGGACAGGTACCACGGCCCCGGAACACCCGCGACGCCGGCGCTGCCGCCAATCATTGCTGCAGCTCCCACCTTGCCTGCCACGGGAGAGTCCTTGGGGATCTGCCGGTAAGCGTGGGCCCAGAAGCGGGTCATGGCGGTCTTGCCCTGGTTGAACAGGTTCTGAGCCGCTGCCCAGTCAACCTGTGCAGCGCCCGGAGGGGCGGACTTGGTGAGGCTGACGTAGAAGTCGAGTGCTTCCTTGTGCGCAGCGTTGTCGATCACCACGTTGTTGTTCGCGTCAAGGACCATCGGCGAGCCGGCCTGCAGGACGTGGGCAAGCCATTCTGTTTCTACGGCGCCCTTCACGTCCGTGCCGTACATGCCGTCCTTGGTGAAGAACTCGGAGATGTCCTGGTACTGCTTCCACGTAGTGGGAGCTGCCAGTTCATAGCCGTACTTTGCCTTGAAATCTGCCTTGTTCTTGGCGTCCTCGAAGAGGTCCTTGCGGTACAGGATGATCTCTGCGTTGGTCCAGGCAGGCATACCGATGAAGTGGCCGTCAACGTTGGCTTCCTTGACGAGGGCGGGGAAAATGTCTTTCTTGGCCTCATCGGTGAACAGTTCATCGATTGGCTGGACTGCATCCTTGAAGCTGGGGAGCCACACGGAGTCCAATGCCGCGACGTCGAAGGAAACGTTGCCGGAGGAGAACTCGCTGGAGAGCCGGTTGAACATGCCGTCATAGGGCAATTCGACGAAGTTGACGTCGAGGCCGGTGTCTTTCTTGCACTGCTGGGCAACGCCTGTGAGCTCGGCGTGGCCGCCGGCTTCCACCAGGACGTTGACTGTGCTGGAACCGCTACCGGATGTCGGTGCGGGGCCCCCGGCACCGCAACCGGTAGCTGCGAGTGCGACGGCAGTGCAGAGGCCGCCGAGTGTGACGAGCCTGGAGATGGTCTTTCGAGTGGACATCGCTGTCGACTTTCTCTTGGAACGGGATTGAAAGATTGTGTGCGGGGTGAAGAATCGTTTTGCCAAAACGACTTGGCAACACCATAGGCCCGATTTCCCGAGTATGTCAAGCGTCACATTGTGGATGGTTTTGGGCCTTGACGTACCGGGTGGCCCAGCCCTAAAGTCATCGTCGCAGGCAGATAAACCGTTTTGGCATATTTTGGCTGATGTCGCAGCTTTTGGCACCCCGCCGTGCCTGTTCTGGCTCACGGCTGATTTTGCGGCTGAGGCCTGCCCTTCCGGCTGACAGTGCATCCCGTCCGCCGATTTCCACCCTTAGTCAGGCCCTTTCCCATCTGCCACCATTGCGGCCCGGTTGGGGACCCCCATTCAAAGGAGAACGTATGAAACCCATCCCGGACATCAGCCGCCGGAGTGTGCTCCGCGCCCTCACGGCGTCGGCGGCGGTCGCCTTCACTGTGGCGGCAGCCGGTGGCAGTGCCACTGCAGCACCTGGACAGGTGGCCGCAACGCCCGACGCCGATCCCCACCCGCAGGGGCACCGGCACTTGATCGGCGTCCTGTAAAGCACCCGTCCATAGAGCACCCGTCTGTAGAACCACCCGGAACCGCCGGAGGCGTGCGGCAGCATGCGTCTAAGCGAGGCACGAGCGAGCATGCAGAGCACGGCGCCGGCGGTTCCGGACGCACTTGAAGAGAAGCAACACAGTTCAGTCCCCCAACGATGTGAGGAGAACCAGCTTTGACCACCGTCTATGACGTCACCACCTGGAGCGTGCCAGGGAATCCGTCCGCTACGCCGTACAACGACATCGGGCTCATCATCAACAGCATCATCGCCGACATCAAGAGCCAGCAGACCAGCCAGGCGTCCAAGCCAGGTGCCGTTATCTATATACCCCCGGGAGACTACTCCCTCAAGACCCGCGTCAATGTGGACATCAGCTTCCTGACCATCCGTGGATCGGGCCATGGCTTCACCTCGTTGAGCATCCGCTACAACGCCGGCAACACCTCGGGCTGGCACGAGATCAACCCCGGCGCCAGCCGCGTCAGGGTGGAAAACACAGACGGGAACACGGACGCCTTCCGGGTCTACCGCACCGGCGATCCACGGCTCAGTTCAGTGGTGTTCGAGAACTTCTGCCTTGACGGCGTCTCGTTCGACTCCAACGAGAACGATTACACCAACGGCAAAACAGGCATCCGCTTCGATTCTGCCAACGATTCCTGCCGTGTGGAACGCATGGGAATGGTCTACCTCGAGCATGCGCTTGTGGTGAGGGATACGGACGCCTTAAGCGTCAGCAGCAACTTCCTTGCTGAATGTGGATCATGCGTGGAACTGACAGGATCGGGCCAGGCCTCAAAAGTGACCGACAACCTCATTGGCGCCGGCTACGTGGGATTCTCGATTTTCGCCGAGGGACACATGGGCTTGCTGGTCACGGGCAACAACGTGTTCCCTCGGGGCAAGAGCAGTGTCCACTTCAAGGACTGCACGCGGTCCTCCATAACGTCCAACCGTTTCCATGCCTTCTACCCCGGCATGGTGAATTTTGAAGGAAGCTGCACGGAAAATCTCGTTGGGGCCAATCACTTCCTGCGCCAGATGGAACCATTCGATCCCCTCAAGCCGTACAACAACGGTTTGGACGATCTCTTCGGACTGGTGCACATAGCGGGCAGCAACAACACCGTTGTTGGAAACCATTTCAGCTACGACGTCGCATCGGGATCGGTCACGCCGTCCGGGCAGACGCCCACCATCATCCTGGTGGCTTCCGGAAACAACAACTACATCGCCACCAACAACACCGTCTCAGCCATCGCAGTGCACACCGTAGTCCTGGATGCTTCAACCTCGGGCTCCAAGGTGCTCGATAGCGGCGATAGCAACCAGGTGGTGAGGTACGCGTCCAACTACGCGTTCAGGGCCACGCCGTAACGGCACAACATGAATTACGACGGCGGACGTCGCCCCAGGGCGGGTCCGCCGTCGTCATCCGCAACGCAAGTCCTTGACGAAAGGTCTGTCAACGATGACAAGACGCAGCAAAGCCTTAATGTCGATTGGGGTAGCCGTGGCACTCACCGCTGCCTCATCCGCAGTTGCCACCACCGCCCAGGCCACCGACCCGGACCCGGCCACCCAGCAATACCGGCCGTACCTGCACTACACGCCCGAAGCGAACTGGATGAACGATCCCAACGGGCTGGTCTTCCACAACGGGAAATACCACATGTATTACCAGTACAACCCCAACGGAACACGATGGGGGGACATGAGCTGGGGCCACGCTTCCTCCACCGACCTGATCCATTGGGAGGAACAGCCACTCGCCATTCCGCGGGGATTCAACGGATCCGGCCAGGTCATCGAGGAAATCTTCTCCGGCTCAGTAGTGGTGGACACCCAGAACACCAGCGGACTCGGGACTCTCCAAAATCCGCCGTTGGTGGCCATCTACACGAGCAATTACACAGCGGCCCACCCCACCCAGGCCGGCAAACAGGCACAGTCGCTGGCGTTCAGTACCGACGACGGGCAGACCTGGACCAAGTACGGGAACAACCCGGTCCTCAGCAGGAACACCTCCAGCTTCCGCGACCCCAAGGTCTTTTGGTACGACGCCCCGACCGGTCCGGACTACTGGGTGATGGCGGCTGTTGAAGCTGACGAGCACCGCGTCCTCTTCTATAAGAGCAACGACTTGAAGCAATGGAATTACTTGGACGACTTCGGTCCGGCAAATGCGACCGGAGGGCAGTGGGAATGCCCTGACCTTTTCCCCCTCGCCGTCGACGGAGACCCAAATAACGTCAAGTGGGTCCTCAGCGTGAACATCAACCCTGGAGCGGTGGCAGGGGGCAGCGGCGGACAGTATTTCGTTGGAACCTTCAACGGCACTTCATTCACCGCCGAAAATATCGATCCCGCCAGCCAACTTCCGCCCGGAAACGTCCTTGCGGGATTCAACGGCGGCAACTACGGCGGCTGGAACGTCCAGAACGATCCGTCAAACAGTTCCGGGCCTTGGGGAAGCGTTCCCGCATCCGGGACTCTCCCAGGACAAATGGCGGTTACCGGCAACATCGGAGCCGGGCTGGTTAACGGCTTCAACGGCGGAGATGCTCCCGTTGGCACCATGGAATCAGCACCTTTCACGCTGGACAAGGACTACCTCAACTTCCTCGCAGGCGGCGGAAAGCACCCGCAGGAATCCGGCCAGCAATCGGGAAACCAGCCCCCTCCGGGCTATCTGCTGTTCGACGGCTTCGACTATTCCGGAACGCTGACCCAAGCCGGCTGGCAACTCACCGGGGACTTCCAGGCGGCCCTGAACCCCTCGACGTCGGGCGGTGAATTCGCCATCGGGAAACGGATCAACACCTTCGAAGGCGGCCCGTACCAGGACAACAACGTTGGTACCATCACGTCTCCCGAGTTTTACCTGACCAACACCAACATCGGATTCCTATTGGGCGGCGGCAGCCGCACTGGCGGGGAACTCCAGGTTGAGCTGCTGGTTGGCGGCGTGCCGGTGCGCACGGCAACCGGCACGAATTCAGGGGACCTGAACTGGCAGAATTGGGACGTTTCCCCTTGGTACGGCCAGATCGCCCGCATCCGAGTTGTTGATAACGCAACGGGGCCCTGGGGCCATCTGACACTTGACCACATGGTGCTGGGCTCGGAGCAGGCGAAGCCCAGGAGCGCTGAAACCACAGTGAACCTTGTGGTCAATGGGCAGACAGTCCGCACCGCCACCGGCAACGACTCCGAACATCTGGACTGGAAAGCCTGGGACGTCAGCGCCTACAAGGGCAGCCAGGCCACCATCAAAATCGTGGACAACAACCGCGGCGGCTGGGGACACATCCTGGCCGACGAGTTCGTTTCCTCGGATGCCTCCCATCTGGAACAGCACGATTGGCTGGACTGGGGCAGGGACTACTACGCGACGGTGTCCTTCAACAATGCCCCCGACGGCAAGCGCATCATGCTGGGATGGATGAACAATTGGGACTACGGCCAGGACACTCCCTCCACGACATGGCGCGGGACCATGGCATTACCCCGCGAAGTCGTTCTTACCCAGACGTCCATGGGCCCGCGGCTGCGGCAGCAGGTGGTGTCCCAAGCCGATGCATTGAAGAACACCGCAGCGGCGTACACGGCGTCGGCCCAGGACATCGCGCCAGGAACAACCACGCTTCCCATCACAGGTGACGTGGTGCAGGTTGACGCCGAGTTCTCACCCGGGACAGCGGCGGCGTTTGGCCTGAAAGTCCTTGGCAACGGAACCGAAGCCACCCGGATCGGCTATGCTCCGGCCACTAAACGGCTCTCCATCGACAGGACCAACTCCGGCAACGAGGGATTCCATCCAGCCTTCAGTTCAGTGGAGGATCCGCGGGTCGAGTTGATGAATGGCCGGCTCCGCCTGCGCCTTTACGTGGACCGTGCATCCGTGGAGCTCTTCGCCCAGGACGGCCTGACGACCATCACAGACCAGGTCTTTCCAGCCGCTGGTGCCACCAACATCTCGGTTTTCTCCGAAGGAGGAACCGCACGGCTGGAAAGCCTGACGGTAACTCCGTTGAACCAGGCCATGTGGGGAGGCTGACCTCGGCAGTGGAAGCTATTCCGGAGGAGCACCGAGTTCCAGCGCATTGATCTCCGCCCTGAGCATCCGGACCGTGTCCCTGTCGGTGACGGTATACGCCGTGGGGTCGGCATCATCCTGCGCGCCAAGGGATATGGTCCCCTCCCCCAGCGTTGAGACGGTTCTCTTGGCGGACAAATGAACGGCAGACAGGCCGGCAGCGTGCATCGCCGGGATGTCGCCAAGCGTAAGTCCGCCTCCGGCCATGATTTCGATGGCTCCCCCGGCCCGCTCCACCATCTCGGAAAGTGTGGCAAGGCCTTCACCTGCGGTGGGCTCATGGCCTGACGTGAGTACCCGGGTGAAGCCGAGTTCCAGCAATTCGTCAAGGGTGGCCATGGGGTCCCGTGATTGATCGATCGCGCGATGGAAGGTCAACTGCGCTTCCGGGCTGGCCTGCCGGGCAGAATCCAGCAGGCGTCGTATCGCGTGAACATCGACGTCGCCCTCTGCGGTCAGGGCGCCCACCACTACGCCGTGGGCGCCCTGAGCCAGCAGATGGCGTACTTCGTGCACCATGGTGTCCACATCCGAGGCGGAGTAGTGGAAATCGCCGGGGCGGCATCGTATCAATGGGTGGATCTGCAGGCGTCCCGCGACGTGTTCAACGCTGGCTTCCATCAGTCCCTGGCTTGGCGTGATGCCCCCAAGTTCCAGGCTGCTGCAGAGCTCAATCCGGTCGGCACCTTCGGATGCTGCGGTACCGGCACCCGCCGCGCTCACCACGGCGATTTCAAGTTTCATGGTGAAACTCTACGCGCGGTAACGCTCCAACTTTTCCTTCTGGTCCGGTGTGAGCCTGAGGACCCTGCCGGTAGCTTCTGCCACGAATGCCAGGTGCGTAGTTGCCTTGACACAGTCTTCTTTTGTGACGGGGTCCTTGATGACGTAGTGAAGATCAAAGCTGGCCCCCTTGATGGCGCCGACCCAAATCTGCACAACCGCCGGAATATTGCGGTATTCCAAAGTCCGGACGTACCGGACTTTGTGCTCCACAACCAAGGTCATGGTGCCCTCTTCGACATCATTGAACAGGGCTGCCGGCGGTTCCACGCCCGGAAGGCCGGCACCCCGTGGGGGTCCGAAAGCCGCGATTCGGGCTTCCTCCAGCATGCGCACGATCTGCACATTGTTGATATGCCCATATGCATCCATGTCACCCCAGCGCATAGGTACAAGTACCTCGATGCGCTGGGGTGCCACGGAATCCTGGGCTTGAACCGCAGTCTTCAGGGAATCCACGCTCAGCTGTGCACCGCCGTCGAATCATCCACGGCCGTCTCTTCCTCACCGGCAAACTGGGACATGTAGAGACGGTAGTAAGCGCCTTGCAGCACCAGCAACTGGTTGTGGTTGCCCTGCTCAACGATCTGCCCGTTCTCCATCACCAGGATGGTATCGGCGTCGCGGATGGTCGACAGACGGTGGGCGATCACAAAGCTGGTCCGGTCCGTGCGGAGGGCGGCCATGGCCTTCTGCAGCAACAATTCCGTACGGGTGTCCACCGAGCTGGTGGCTTCATCAAGGATCAACAGCGAAGGATCGGAGACAAACGCACGTGCGATGGTGATGAGCTGCTTCTCACCGGCACTGACGTTGTTGCCTTCTTCGTCGATGATCGTTTGGTAGCCATCCGGCAGTGCCCGCACGAAGCGGTCCACGTAGGTCGCCTTGGCCGCTTCCATGATTTGTGCCTCGGTGGCGTCCAGGTTGCCGTACTTGATGTTGTCGTAGATGGTCCCGCCGAACAGCCACGCATCCTGCAACACCATGCCCACTTTGGACCGCAACTCGGAGCGGCTGAGATCCTTGATGTCCACGCCGTCCAAAGTGATTCGACCGGCATTGAGCTCGTAGAAGCGCATTACCAGGTTCACCAAGGTGGTCTTTCCAGCACCGGTGGGCCCCACGATGGCCACTGTGTGGCCAGGCTCCGCGCTGAAGGACAGGTCTTCGATGAGGGGCTTGTCCTCCACATAGCTGAACGAGACATGCTCGAATTCCACGTGGCCATCTGTCTTGGCCGGCAGGTGGCGGGTGCTGGTCTCTTCAACTTCTTCGTCTGCGTCAAGGAATTCGAAGACTCGCTCGGCCGAGGCGACACCGGACTGCAACATGTTGGCCATGCCCGCGATCTGTCCGAGCGGCTGGGTGAATTCACGCGAGTACTGGATGAAGGCCGTGGCGTCGCCAAGGCTCATGGAACCTGAGGCAACCCGCAGGCCGCCCACCACCGCAATGCCGACGTAGGACAGGTAGGACACGAAGTTCATTGCCGGGAAAATTACACCCGAAACAAACTGGGCACCGAACGAAGCCTTGTACAGGGCCTCGTTGCGCTCATCGAAACGCACCAGCATGTCGGCGTCGCGGCCGAACACCTTGACCAGGTCATGCCCCGAGAACGATTCCTCGATCTGGCCGTTCAGCGAGCCGGTGTTCTTCCACTGTGCAGCAAAGAGCTTCTGGCTCCTTGCACCAATGACGCCGGCCATGACACCGGAAAGTGGCAGTGCTATCAGTGCGATAAGTGCCAGCTCCCAGGACACGATGAACATCATCACCGTGATGCCCAGCACGGTAAGCACCGAGCTGACCAACTGTGCGAACGCCTGCTGCAATCCCTGCTGGACATTGTCGACGTCGTTGGTCACACGGGAGAGGATGTCGCCGCGCTGGCGCGTGTCGAAGTAGTTGAGCGGGAGCCTGTTGAGCTTTGCCTGGACGTCATTGCGGAGCTGCTTGATGACGCGCATGACGATCCTGTTGAGCAGCCAGCCTTGCGCCCACAGGAAGATGTTGGCCACAAAGTACATCAGGAGCACGATCGAAATGAGGAACGTCAGCTTGGGGAAATTGATCCCGTTGGTGAGTTCCATCTTGGAGACCATGTCCGCAAAGTTCTCTTGGCCTTGCTGGCGCATGAGCTCGACGAACTGTTCCTGGGAGACGCCGGGAGGGAGCTGCTTGCCCATGACGCCGCCGAATATCACGTCCATTGCGCTGCCCAGAACCTTGGGCGCAATCACATTCAGGACTACCGAGACCACCACAAGGCCGATTACGACGTAGACGCCAACACTCTCGGGCTTCAGCAAGCCCATGAGCCGCTTGGCCGACGGCCAGAACTCCTTCGCTTTCTTTGCCGGAACATCGCCGAACATGCCGCCATCGGCTTCCGAAGGGACGTACTCCTCCTCTACGAAGTCGTCGTCGTCAAGCGCCTCGGTTGCCACTTCATCTTCGGCCGTGGCCTTGGCATTCTTCGCGGCCTCTGCCTTGGCAGCCCAGCCACGCTTCTTCTGCTGGTTCTGCTCGCTCATGCGACTTCCTCTACGCTCAGCTGGGATTCAACAATTTCCTGGTACGTAGGCGAGGTTTCCAGCAGTTCGTCGTGCGTTCCGCGATCCACGATCCGGCCGTTATCCAAAACCAGGATCTCGTCCGCATCGGCAATGGTCGAGACCCGCTGCGCGACGATGATCACTGTGGCGTCCTGCGTCTTGGCCTTCAAGGCCTTACGGAGCCTGGCGTCGGTAGCGACGTCCAGTGCGGAGAAGGAATCGTCAAACAGGTAGACATTCGGCTTGGTCACCAGGGCCCTTGCAATGGAAAGGCGCTGACGCTGGCCACCGGACACATTGGTGCCACCCTGGGCGATCCGCCGGTTCAGGCCTGACGACTTCTCCTCAACGAAACCCTTGGCCTGCGCGGTCTCCAGCGCCTCCCATAGTTCCTCGTCAGTGGCCTCCGGCTTGCCAAAGCGGAGGTTGTGCTCGATGGTTCCGGAGAAAAGATACGGTTTCTGCGGCACGGCTGAGACTCGGCTGGTGATCTCCGATGCGTCCAGTTCGGTGACAGGAACGCCGTCGAGGAGGACGTCACCTGAGGCGACATCGTAAAGCCGCGGCAGCAGGGAAACGAGAGTGGTCTTTCCTGCGCCTGTGGACCCGATGATCGCGAGGGTCTTGCCGGGCTCAGCTGTGAAGGAAATATTGCTCAGCACCGGCGCCTCGGCCCCGGGGTACTTGAAGGTGACATCGCGGAACTCCACGTGTCCCTTCTTCTGGGCCGGGACCACGGGGGAAGCCGGATTGTGGATGGAAGGCTCCACGTCCAGTACCTCGCCAATACGGTCTGCACAGACGGAAGCGCGGGGAATCATCATGGCCATGAAGGTACCCATCATGACTGCCATCAGGATCTGCAGGAGGTACTGAAGGAAAGCCGTGAGGGACCCCACCTGCATGTCGCCGGAATCCACGCGCTGACCGCCGAACCACAGCACCGCCGCGGTAGAGAGGTGCAGGATCATGCCGATGGCGGGGAACATCAGGACAAAGAGATTGCCGATCTTCACGGAGACCGCAGTGAGCTCCTGGTTGGCATCACCGAAACGCTTGGCTTCGTAAGGCTCCCGCACAAAAGCGCGAACAACCCGGATACCAATGATTTGCTCGCGCAGCACGCCATTGATGGCATCGATCTTGGCCTGCATTGAACGAAACAGCGGCATCAAGCGAACCACGAGGTAGCCAACGACTGCCACGAGGATGGGCACGGAAACCCAGACCAGCCAGGACAAGCTGAGGTCCTCGCGTAGTGCCATGATGATGCCGCCCACGCACATGATGGGGGTGGAGACCATGAAGTTCAGGCCCATCAGAACCAGCATCTGAACCTGCTGGACATCATTGGTGCCGCGCGTGATCAGCGTAGGAGCACCAAAACGGTTCACGTCCTGGGCGGAAAAGCTGCTCACTTGGCGGTAGACGCTGCGCCGGATGTCCCGGCCGATCGCCATTGCTGTCCGCGCACCGAAGTACACAGCCGTGACGGCGGTAAGCACCTGGCCGAGTGCGACGGCGAGCATGAGCGCGCCGGTCCGCCAAATGAAGTCGGTATCGCCGCGGGAGACTCCCTCGTCAATGATTTTGGCGTTGAGGCTTGGGAGGTAGAGCGTGGCAATGGTGGACGCCAACTGGAATATGAGGACGGCCACTATCTGCGGCAAATACGGCTTGGAGTAGCGCCGTATAAGGGTGACAAGCATGCCCACGGGTCCTTAGAAAGAGTGCGTGAATGAAGTAAAAGAAGTCTTGCAGCAGGGGCTGACAGTATTAGCCTCCCTACTCTACGAAATCCGTTGCCTTGGCGAAACAACCTTGGGAAAAGATCATCCCAGCGGAGTATTTCCCGTGCCGGATATGCTCCCGCTGGGGCAAGAACAGAGCACAGCAAAGCGCCGGCTGGATTCCCAGCCGGCGCTTTGCTGTTCCTTGACCTACCCCGCGTGCTTGCCGTGGTCCGGACGGGCTTCAACGCCTTGGAGAAGCAGCAGCGCCATCCGCTCCTGCTGCCTGCGTTCGCGCTTGAGTTCCTTGCGGATCGCGGCGAGTTCCTCTGCGGTGTTGGCCTGCTGCGCCGCGATGGTTTGCTGCTCCCGCAATCGTGCCTGCAGTTCCACATTGGCGCGGCTGAGCTGCAATTGCTGTTCGGCCAGGACGTATTGGGTACGGGACAATTGCTCCTGGACTTCCTTAATGTCAACCGTGGCGTGCGGGCGTTCCTGGGTAAGAATCCGTGCGAATTCAAGGTCGAGATCGGAGCCGGAGTCCGAGGGCGGAACCTGGCGGCTGGCCCCGGGGACGGAGCGATCGGCACCCAAGCGGCTGCCGCCGTCGTCCGTTTTTCCTGCATCCAACGACGCCGCATCCAGGGAGGCCGCATCCAAGGACATGGCAGCATCTGCGGACGCCGTCGCCACGAGTTCGGTCTCCGGCGCTGCGTCAACGGTGCGCCGTAGCGGGCGTTCCTTGATGAACAGCACAGCCAGGAGCGCCACCACGCTGATGATGGCGGAGATCAGGAAGATCTGGGCCGTGGCGTCGCCATAGGCAGCGCGCATGATTTCAGCGATGGGGGCGGGCATGTCGGCCAGGTCCATGCTGGCTCCGGATGAGCCGCCCTGGACCGGGATTCCCGCGGCAGCCATTCCCTGAACAGCGAGGTCCTTCACATGGTTGGACATGATGGCACCGAGGACGGAGACACCGATTGCGCCACCCACCGAGCGGAAGAACGCGACGGAAGCACTCGCGGTTCCGATGTCCTTGGCCTGAACCGTGTTCTGCACCGCCAGCACCAGGTTCTGCATGAGCATGCCCAAGCCAAGCCCGAACACCCCGGTGTAGATCGCCACGATCCACAGTTCAGTGGTGTGGTCCATGGTCCCGGCGAAAGCGAGGCCACCGATCAGGAGCACAGAACCTGCGATCAGGAACCGCTTCCATTTGCCAAAGCGGCTGATCAGGATGCCCGATGCCACAGAACCAATGAGGTTGCCAGCGATCATCGGCAGTGTCAGCAGACCGGCCTCGGTGGGCGTGGCTCCACGGGCCACCTGGAAGTATTGGCCAAGAAACGTGGACGAGCCGAACATTGCGATGCCAACCGCGATCGAGGCGATGATGGCCAATGCCGTGGTGCGCTCGGAGATGATCTTGAGCGGAATGATGGGCTGGGCGACCTTGGTTTCCACCAGCACCAGGAGGGCCAGCAGCGCTACGCCACCACCCACCATGAGGGCTGACTGCCAGGAGAACCAGTCGTAGTAGTTCGGGTTGCCGGCAAAGGAAACCCAGATCAGGAGCAGGCTTACGCCGGAGGTCAGCAGGATGGAGCCGAGCCAATCGATCTTGGCAGGGCGCTTGATGTGCTGGATCTTCAGGGTCACCTGAAGCAGGATGAGCGCGATCACGGCGAGCGGCACGCAGACGAAGAACGTCCAGCGCCAGCCGAGTGGGCTGTCAACGATGAAGCCACCCAGCAGCGGCCCGCCGGCGGTTCCAACGGCCATGACGGCGCCCATGTAGCCGGAGTATTTGCCACGGTCGCGGGGCGGGATCATGGAGCCGATGATTGCCTGCGCCAGGGCGGTGAGGCCACCCATGGCAACACCCTGGATAACGCGCGCGGTGAGCAGCAGCGGGATCGTCTCGGACAGGCCCGCCATGACGGAGCCCGCCACGAAGATGATGATGCTCAGCTGGACCAGGAGCTTCTTGTCGAAGAGGTCCGCGAGCTTGCCCCAGATGGGCGTGGTGGCAGCGTTCGCCAGCAACGCGGCGGTGATGACCCAGGCGAAATCGGTTTGCGTGCCTTTGAGTTCGGACATGATGGTTGGCAGCGCGTTGGCGACAATGGTGCTGCTGAGGATCGCCGTAAAGAAAGCAGCGAGGAGGCCTGTGAGGGCTTCCATGATTTGCCGGTGGGTCATCGGGGCTGGGTTTCCGGATGCGGTCCTGTCCACTGCTGCGGCGTTCTGAACTGGTGTGGCCATGCGTGGCTCCTAAGCTGTGTGGGTGGTTGAAGTGGAGCCGGCCGCCGTTGCCCGGATGGAGTCCTTGAGGGACGCCGTGAGTTTGTTGATGACCTGGGAGGCCTCGAGGGCGTCGGCCTCGCTCCAATCGGCCAGGTAATCGCGCAGCCTCACGCTGCGTTGTTCTTCGAAGTCGCGCAGCTTCGCCGCGCCTTCCTCCGTCAAAGCGAGGAGCTGGGCCCGGCCGTCCGCCGGATCGGGCCGTCTGGCGACGAAGCCAACTTCCTCGAGCTCGGCGATGTGCCGGCTGAGGACCGGCGCACTGACGCCCAGGCGGGCAGCCAGGGCGGTGGCCCGGGTCTCCCCCTCGCCGATAAAGCGCATGACGCCTTGGACCGCCATCCCGACGTCGGGAACGCGGGCCATATGGGCGGTCACCACACAGCGCAGCGTGCGCTGGAGATCGAAGATTTGATGCACAAGATCGGTTGCTGTGGCAGAACCGACGGACATGGAAAACACCCCTTTTTTGCTTGCCTAAAGCAACTATAACTCAGATTGATTGCTTTGGGAAACTAAAGAAGAGGCAAGGGGTGAACCTATCGAGCCAGCTGAGTCGCCGCCGCTATCACCTCGTCCACCCGGCGGGGGCGCTTGATGCCCGGCGGAACAGCGGCAACAAGCCAACTTTCCGGAAGATCGTCCGCGATGGGCACCAAGGCGACTTTGGCATCTGCATAAACCGGAGCCACCCCCGGCCACGCGTGCGTCACGGAGATGGCCCTGCCACTGGCCACCACTCCGCGAATGGTTTGCGCTACCACGCTTTTCCAGCGAACCTTAGGTTCGATCCCGGCCGCCAGGAACATGGCCGTGACGCGTTCAGCGCTGGGCGGCACGTTGAAGAGTATGACATCCTCACTGGCAAGGTCGGCGAAGCGTAACGACGCCCTTGCCGCCAAGGGATGGCTTGCAGCCACCATGAACTGCGGCCGTGACTCCACGATCTTGACGACGTCGACGCCCGGCACCACCTGCAGGGAGTAAACAAAGGCGAGGTCCAGTTCCCCCTCCCCGACCGCCTTTTGTAGGTCCTCGGCGGCGCCCTCCACAAAGTCGAGCTCCACCTCCGGCCACTTCTCCGCGAAATAGCCGATGAGCTCCGGTATCACTCGTGGAGAGATGGCCACCATGCAGCCGATGGACACCCGGCCACGCATCTCTTCGTGGGACCCCATGAGCGCACCGGCCCGCAGATCCGCCGTTTCCCTCAGGATTCGCCGGGCACGGACGCCAAGTTCAAGTCCCGCCAGCGTGGGCTCCACCCTTTTCGCCCGGGTCCGAATGAGCAGGTCCAGGCCGAGGCTTTTCTCCAACTGAGCTATCGCCATGGAGGCAGCAGCCTGCGAGATATTGCTTTCGCTCGCAGCCTTAGTCAGGGAGCCGTGATCGAGCACCGCCACAAAATACTCGAGTTGGCGCAGCGTGAACTCGGTCATCAATTCTCCTTATGAACTTCTTTGAATTGATTGATTATACAAGTGAAGTGAGCCGGGCCACACTTGAGAAAAGCCAAAGTCAAAGGAGACCCCATGACACTGACGTCATCCCTGAAACCACACGTGATCACATTGGGCACCGCGGGCGGGCCCAGATGGTGGGCGGCTGCGGACTCCGGTGAGCGAACCGGAATCGCCACCGCGGTGGTGGTTGGCAAGGCCTTCTACCTGGTGGACTTCGGGCAAGGCGCCGGACGCCGGCTCAGCCAGTCAGGTTTGGAGCTCAAGGATTTGAGGGCGCTCTTCATCACCCATCTGCACTCGGACCACGTCTATGATCTGGCCGGACTCGGCATCTTTGGCCTGTACGCCCTCGCGGACCGCGCTGACAACCCGGTGAAGATCATTGGACCCGGCAATCGTGGTGAGCTACCCCCGGTGTCGCCACGCGCCGTCGTCAATCCTCTTCCCTTGGCGCCGGAGAACCCGACGCCGGGCACCCGGCAGATGTTCGAGCAACTAATGGCTGCCCACGCCACGGACCTCAATGACCGCATCCTGGACAGCCTGCGGCCCAGCCCCCTGGATATCTTCAAAGCCGAAGACATCCGGATCCCCGCACAAGCCGGCTACCACCCCAACAACAACCCGACGCCGGACATGGCACCGTTCGAGATCTACCGTGACGAGCTGGTGACAGTGACGGCCATCCTCGTGGAACACCCTCCAGTTGCTCCCGCCTTTGCCTTCCGCTTCGATACCGCTGAAGGTTCCGTGACCATCTCCGGCGACACTGCGTACACGGAAAACATGATCACCCTGGCCCAAGGAACGGACTTGTTGCTGCACGAGGCCATCGACTTCGACTGGGTGGAATCGCTGTACGCAGATAAGACCGACGACGGCAGCCGCGCCGCCCGCGACCACCACTACAAGTCCCACACCAGTGTCCGGGAGGCAGCGAAGCTGGCTGATGCCGCCGGCGCCGGGCACCTTGCCCTGCATCACCTTGTGCCCGGGCACGCATCCACATCCGTGTGGCTCGAAGCAGAAGAGCACTTCAACGGAAAATTCACCGTTCCCAACGATCTCGACGTCATTCCGTTCGCGCGCCAGCGCTGATGCGCGAAACCCCATCCCCGGAACTGAGGAACCACATGAGCTCAGCACCATCCCAGGACACCCTGCAAGAAGCATCCCGCAGCGTGCCTGAACACTCCATGAAGTCCAAGGACATGCGCCGCATCCTGGCATCCAGCTTCATCGGCAGTGCCATCGAATACTACGACTTCATGCTCTACGCCACTGCCGCCAGCCTCGTTTTCAACAAGGTCTTCTTCGCAAATCTTGGCCCCGGATTCGCCCTTTTCGCTTCTTTCGTAACACTCGCCGTCGGCTATGTTGCGCGCCCCCTTGGCGGCCTGATCTTCGGACACTTCGGGGACAGGCTGGGCCGCAAGAAAATGCTGGTCCTGTCCATGCTCATCATGGGTTTCGGAACCACGATGATCGGCTTGTTGCCCACCACGGCCCAGATCGGGATCGCCGCCCCTATTGCATTGGTGGTCCTCCGACTGGTCCAAGGCGTGGCGGTCGGTGGCGAATGGGGAGGCGCTGCCCTGATGGCCATAGAGCACGCACCCAAGAAACACCGTGGCTTCGCGGCGGCTTTCGCCAACGCCGGCGGACCGGCCGGAGCCATCCTGGGCACCCTCGCGCTGTCATTGTTCGCAGCCCGGTCCGGTAACGATTTCCTGGCCTGGGGTTGGCGTGTTCCGTTCCTGCTCAGTGCTGCTCTGATCGCGGTGGGGATGGTCATTCGCCTCAAAGTTTCCGAAACGCCCGCTTTCCAGAAACTTGAAGCAGAAGGAGCCAAACGGCGGGTGCCCCTGTTGGACGTCCTCAAAAACAACCGCCGCGCTGTGTTGCTCGGCCTGCTCGCCACCACAGCTTTCTACGTATGCCAATCCATGACCACCGTATGGGGCGTATCGGTTGCCGTGGAAAACGGTGCGGACAAGAACGGTGTGCTGAACATCAAGGCGTTCGCGGCATTGCTGACGTTGATCATCTGCTTCTACTCGGCCCGCCTCAGCGACAGGATCGGCCGACGTCGGGTCCTCATCGGCGCATCCCTCCTGGGTGCCGTCCTTGCTTACCCCATCCTTCTGCTCATCAACAACGGCGAACTGTGGGCATTTGCCCTGGCGATCGTGCTGGGCAACGGCCTGGTGCAAGGCTTCCTTTACGGTCCGATCGCCGCCTACGTGGCCGAACAATTTCCCACCCGCAACCGCTACACCGGCGCTTCGCTGGCATATCAAGGGGCATCCATGGTTGGTGCCGGCTTTACCCCCATGATCGTTGCGGGCCTGAGCCTCGCGGCCGGTGGTGGTCTGTGGCTCATCGCGGTGTTCTGGATCGCCGCGATGCTGGCCGCAGTAGTAGCGGTGAAACTGACCCCCGAGGGCACCCAACGCGAACTCGACTAATTGCATAAAGCAGCCAGCCCCCGCACGGTGTTCCGTGCGGGGGCTGACTGTTTGGGCTGTTTAGTCGTCCAGGTGGGTGGGGCCGAACATCTTCAGCAGCGTCTCAACCACGACGACGTTGGGGCCATCCGCTTCGAAGGACGCCTTGAGCGCGTCCCCCACTTCCTCCGGGGCAACCCGGCGGGCCGGGACGCCGAAGGATTCAGCGAGCTTGACGAAGTCCGGGCGGGCAAGTTCCGTAGCCGTAGCCTTGCCGAAGGCTCCCACCATGTATTCGCGCAGGATGCCGTAGCCTCCGTCGTCCACAATCAGCCACGTGACCGGGATGTTGTGCTGCCTTGCCGTGGCCAACTCCGAGATGGAGTACATGGACGAGCCGTCCCCTGACACTGCCAGGACACGTCCGGGCTTGCCGGTGGTTTCCAGGCCCACAGCACCGCCAATGGCTGCCGGGAAGCCGTAGCCGAGGCCGCCGGCACCTTGGGCTGAGTGGAATTGACCCTCGCGGGCGTCCCAGCAACTCCATCCCCAGTACGCGGCGATGGTCATGTCCCAGAAGGTCTGCATGTCAGCGGGAACCGCTTCGCGGATATCCGACATGAACTTCAGTTCCTTGGCCAAATCCTGGGACTCAAGGCGTGCCTTGACCTTGGCCAGGGACTCCTTGACCAGGTCTTCCGGGCTGGTGCCGTGCCAGGATCGCGTGGCCGAGTCAGAGGCGCCGGCTGCTGCCAGAGCTTCGTCCAAAGCTGCGAGTGCCTGGCCGGCGTCGGCACGGATGCCCAAGCCGGGCCGGTTCGACTCAAGGACGCGGGGTTCGGCGTCGATCTGGATAATCCGGCCCCGGGGCTCGAACGTGAAGTAATTGGAGGTCACTTCACCAAGGGAGGAACCGATGACGATGAGCACATCGGCGTCCTCCAGGAGATCCGTCATGTACCGGTCTTCGATCCAGGACTGCAGGGACAACTCATGGTTCCACGGGAACGCGCCGTTGCCGCCAGGAGTGCAGATGACCGGAGCGCGCAGCTGCTCGGCAATCGAAAGCAGCGACTTCTCGGCCCGGCCACGACGCGTACCGCCACCTGCGATGATCGCCGGACGTTCCGCCGTCGAAAGCCATTTCACGGCCTCCCGGATCAGCTCCACGCGCGGCGGGTTGTCCGCTGCCTCGGCCAGGGCGTCCTCCACCGGCGGGACCATGATGGGATCCAGCAGGACGTTCTGAGGGATTTCGATCCAGACCGGGCCCTGCGGGGAGGAAATCGCCTCCGTCCAAGCGTCCTGGATGGCCGACGGGATACCTGATGCGTGCTGGATCAGGCGCTGGCTCTTGGTGACGTTCGCGGCTGAGGCCTTCTGGTCATCGAGCTGGTGCAGCATGCCCTTGCGGCGAGCGCCCAAGCCTTCGAGCGGAATCTGGCTGGCCACAACCACCATCGGAACGCCGGTGGCATAGGCCTCCTGCAAGCCGGCCAGGGACGTCAGTGCGCCCGGACCGGTGGACAGGAACAGCACCCCGACCTCACCGGTGGCCCGGGAGTAGCCGTCAGCTGCGAAGGCGGAGTTGTTCTCCACACGGGAGGAGACGAAGTGCAGGTTGCCGCGACCCATGGCATCAAACAAGCCAAGGGCGTGCTGGCCAGGGATACCAAAGACGGTCTTGGCGCCGAGAGCTTCAAGGGTCTCGACGACGAGGTCCCCGCCGTTGCGCTGGTTGGTCCCCTTGGTTGGGGCTGCCGTGCCGGGATCGAAGTCGATCATCGCGCCTCTCCCGCGGCGCCGGTTGCCTGGGCGAGTTCTGCAATGCGGGCACCGAGGGCCTGCTGTGCGTAGCCGTTCGGTGCACCGAGACGGTCGCCCTCCACGGCGTTGTCCGCCATGAGGGTCACCAGTTCATAGGCAACGTGGCTGCCGGCGACGCCCGTGATCTCAGCGTGGTCATATGCCGGGGCAACTTCGACGATGTCCGCACCCACGAGGTTCATACCGCGGAAGCCACGGATGATTTCGAGGAGTTCGCGACTGGTGATGCCGCCGGCCTCAGGCGTGCCGGTGCCGGGAGCGTGTGCCGGATCCAGGACGTCAATGTCTACGGAAATGTACAGCGGACGTTTTCCGATGCGGTCGCGGATCTTGGCCACTGTCTCAAGGACGCCCTGGTAGTAGACGTCGGCGGAGGTGACGATTCCGAACCCGAAGCGGTGGTCGTCGTCGAGGTCCTTCTTGCCGTACAGCGGACCGCGGGTACCCACGTGGCTGATGGCCTCCGTGTCCAGGATGCCTTCCTCGACCGCGCGGCGGAATGGCGTTCCGTGTGTGTATTCAGCGCCGAAGTAGGTGTCCCAGGTGTCCAGGTGGGCGTCGAAGTGCAGCATGGCTACGGGTTCCCCCGCGCGCTCTGCGGCTGCCCTGAGCAAGGGCAGTGCGATGGTGTGGTCGCCACCGAGTGTGACGAGCTTGCTGCCGTTGGCCGTGAGGTCCAGCGCGTTCTGCTGGATGGTCTCGATGGCCTCGTTGATGTTGAACGGGTTTACCGCCATATCACCGGCATCGGCCACCTGGATGTTCTCGAACGGGCTGACGTCCCAGGCAGGATTGTACGGGCGCAGGAGGCGGCTGGCCTCACGGACATGGTTCGCGCCGAAGCGGGCGCCGGGACGGTAGGAAACGCCGGAGTCGAAAGGTACGCCGACCACCGTGACGTCAGCTTTGGACACCTGGTCCAAGCGGGGCAGGCGGGCGTAGGTGGCGGCACCGGCGTAGCGCGGGATGCGGGACGAATCGATGGGACCGAGGTTCCCGTTGGCCTCAATGCGGAGCTCTTCCAAAATGCGCCACTCCTTAGTGGATAGGTCGAGATGAATCAGTAACTGTGACACCCATCATACACTCAAAGTTTCCTAATAAGCATCACTTGTTTACAACCTTTCGTTTTCTGCGGTGGCAGACAAAAGCACAGTGCGGCGGCAGGCGGAGGTGAGATGCCTGTCACATCGGGCGTAAAGATTCCATAAAAACGGGGGTCGGGGCGTGGAAGGCGGCCATACGCTCCTTGCGTGGGCAGCACCCTGCTGCACGAAAGGAAACCGTGACCACCCTGACGAGGCCGCCGGCCGACCCTACCGACCGGCCCAAAAAGGCATTCCACCTCAAATCGTGGCTGCTGGAAGGAATGCCGGACACCTCGGGCAAACGGCAAGGTCCCCACGGACGGCCAGCGGAAGCCCACAAACCCCAGGCGTGGTGGAAGGTCATGTGCCTGACGGGCCTGGACTACTTCTCAACACTGGGCTACCAGCCTGCAATCGCGGCGCTGGCTGCCGGATTACTGTCGCCGTTGGCCACGCTGCTCCTGGTCTTCGTCACCTTGGCAGGCGCATTACCCGTGTATCGGCGCGTTGCCAGGGAAAGTCCTCGTGGCGAAGGTTCCATTGCCATGCTGGAGCGCCTCCTTCCCCGATGGGGCGGCAAGTTGTTCGTCCTGGCGCTCCTCGGGTTTGCAGCCACGGACTTCATGATCACCATCACCCTCTCCGCCGCGGATGCCACGGCCCACCTGATCGAGAACCCCTTCGCTCCGCACTTCCTGGAAGGCCAGCATGTGATCATCACGCTGGCCCTGATTGCAGGACTCGGCATCGTCTTCCTGCGCGGATTCAAGGAAGCCATCAACGTGGCCGTCGTGCTGGTTGCCGCATTCCTCGTGCTCAATCTCGTGGTGGTCGTCGTCTCTATCGGCCATGTGTTCACGGAGTCCCGGGTCATTTCTGATTGGTGGACTGCGCTGAACACATCCCACGGCGATCCCATCCTGATGATTGCCCTTGCACTTCTGGTGTTCCCGAGGTTGGCCCTTGGCCTTTCGGGATTCGAGACCGGCGTCGCAGTCATGCCCCAGATCAAGGGATATGCATCGGACACCGAGGCCAATCCAGCGGGGCGGATCAAGGGAGCCCACAAGCTCCTGACCACCGCGGCCATCATCATGAGCTCATTCCTCATCACGTCCAGCTTCACCACCGTCATGCTGATCCCAGCCTCGGAATTCCAACCAGGCGGCAAGGCTGATGGACGCGCCCTCGCTTTCCTCGCCCACAAGTTCCTGGGAGACGGATTTGGCACGGTGTACGACGTCAGCACCATCGCTATCCTGTGGTTCGCCGGAGCCTCGGCCATGGCGGGGCTGCTGAACCTGGTCCCAAGGTACCTACCGCGCTATGGCATGGCTCCTGCCTGGGTCCGTGCACTGCGGCCGCTCGTCCTGGTGTTCACCGTCATCGCCTTCATCGTCACGATTATTTTCCAAGCCGACGTCAACGCCCAGGGTGGCGCCTATGCCACGGGCGTACTCGTCTTGATCACGTCCGCCTCCATCGCTGTGACACTCTCTGCCCGGCGAAAGAAGCAGCGGGCACAGTTCATCGGCTTCGGAGTGGTTTCCCTGGTTTTCATCTACACCACCGTGGTCAACTCGATCGAGCGCCCTGACGGCCTGAAGATCGCCGCACTGTTCATCCTGGGAATCATGGCGGTGAGCTTCATTTCCCGCATCCGACGTGCCTTCGAACTCCGTGCCACGCATATCAAGATGGACCAGGCTGCACTCGAATTCACGGCAAATCACGCCGAAGGACCTGTCCGGATCATCGCGCATGAGCCCAAGCACCTCAGCGCCGGACGCTACCGGGAGAAGCTCCAGCACGCGCAGCAGGCCAACCACCTGCCGGTGGATTGCGATGCGGTGTTCATCGAGATCATCGTGGACGACAGCTCGGACTTCGAGCAGGAGCTTCAGGTAGTGGGCAAGAAACGGCATGGCTTCAAGATCCTGGAAGTCCACAGCAACAACGTGCCCAACACCTTGGCCGCCGTCCTGCTGCACATCCGCGACGTGACCGGTTTCATGCCGCACATCTACTTCCGCTGGACCGAGGGCAACCCGATTTCCAACCTCAGCAAGTTCCTGTTCTTCGGCGAGGGCGAGATCGCGCCCGTGACCCGCGAGGTACTGCGTGAGGCTGAGCCGGACATCACCCGGCGCCCCTGGGTCCACGTGGGCTGACCCCTCTCGCGGGGGCTACCGACTCGCTGCGGGCACCAGAACCCAGAGCACCTCGACGGTTTCGTCCGTGGGATTGATCCACGTGTGGGGTTCGCGGCCCGGGAAGGAGAGGGTGTCCCCTTCTTCGAGGTCGTACTCCTCGTTGGTCAGGATGAGCTTGATGCGCCCCTTGACCACATGGAGAACGTCAACATCGCAGTCCACCGCGTAGAGCTCGTTCTCACCACGGCCCCGAGGCTCGATGGTGGCCTGGAGGATCTGCAGGCGACGTTCTGACCGGGCAGTCAATAGGCGCTCCACGATGCCCTGGCCACCAAGGGAAATCCGCGGACCGTCGTCACGCCTGGTCAGGTGGGTTTCCGGGGCGGCAAACAAGTCACCCACCGAGACGGACAGGACCTGGCAAAGGGTAACGAGCGAAGCGACCGACGGTGATGTCAGGTCCCTCTCGACGCGGCTGAGGAAACCCTTGGTCAGCCCAGTGGCGTCCGCCACTTGCTCGATGGTGAGGCGCTGCGCCTGGCGGGCTGCGCGGATTCTGGAACCGATAGCAACGGGAACGTTGCTTGGTTCAACGGGGAGAGCCTTCATTCACGAACCTTTCAGGCCTGTCATTGGGCCCCTGTCATTGCAGCAATAGTAGCGGCAGCACGGGCTGTGGGAGCCACCAACAGCCCCACGATGACCAAAGCCCCTTGACTGTTACTCCGATCACAACATATCCTCATAGGCAACAAGTGTTGTCTGTGAGGCACACAACACCAAAACCAATCTCCAATCATCAGCACGGAGACTTCGACGCTTCCCAGGCGTATCGTCGAAAACCCCAACCTTCGTGCATCAGCTCCAAGGAGCCACTCATGGACTCTTCGTTCATAAACATCGCCATTGTGGTGGTGTACCTGCTTGCCATGCTGGCATTCGGCTGGTGGGGCAAGTCCCGCACCAAGAACAACAGCGACTTCCTGGTGGCCGGCCGCCGCCTGGGTCCCTTCCTTTACACAGGCACCATGGCCGCAGTTGTCCTTGGTGGCGCATCCACCGTCGGCGGCGTCGGCCTGGGCTACAAGTTCGGCATTTCAGGCATGTGGCTCGTAGTCGCGATCGGCGCCGGCGTCCTCCTCCTGAGCCTGCTTTTCGCCGGCACCATCCAGCGCCTGAAGATCTACACGGTCTCGCAAATGTTGAGCCTTCGCTACGGCAGCAAGGCCACACAGACATCCGGAATTGTGATGCTGGCTTACACCCTCATGCTGTGCGCCACGTCCACCGGTGCATACGCAACCATCTTCGTCGTCCTCTTCGACTGGGAACGCTGGATGGCGATCGCCGTCGGCGGTGCAATCGTGCTTGTCTACTCGACCATCGGTGGCATGTGGTCCATCACCCTGGCCGACCAGGTCCAGTTCATCATCAAGACCGTGGGCATCTTCTTCCTGATGCTTCCGTTCGTCATGAACGCAGCCGGAGGAATCGACGGCATCCGTGAGCGCGTCGATGCGAGCTTCTTCCAGATCGACGGAATCGGCGTCCAGACCATCATCACGTACTTCGTTGTGTACACACTGGGACTTCTGATCGGCCAGGACATCTGGCAGCGCGTCTTCACCGCCAAGACTGCCAAGGTCGCACGCTGGGGCGGAGCAACGGCCGGCGTTTACTGCATCCTGTACGGCGTGGCCGGCGCCCTGATCGGCCTTGCCGCCCGGGTAGCACTGCCCAACATCGATGTCGCCAACCTTGGCAAGGACGTGGTCTACGCCGAGGTGGCAACCCACATCCTGCCCATCGGCATCGGCGGCCTTGTCATGGCGGCCGCTGTTGCAGCCATGATGTCCACCGCTTCCGGTGCCCTTATTGCCGCCGCCACGGTGGCACGCGCAGATGTTGTTCCCTTCGTGGCCAGCTGGTTCGGCAAGACCATCAACACGGACGACACGGAAAACCCCGAGCACGACGTCAAGGCCAACCGTTACTGGGTCCTTGGCCTGGGCATCGTTGCCGTCCTGATCTCCATGGCTGCGCAGGACGTAGTTGTTGCCCTCACCATTGCCTACGACATCCTCGTGGGCGGCCTCCTTGTCGCGATTCTCGGAGGCCTCGTGTGGAAGCGCGGAACCGGTATCGCTGCTGCATGGTCCATGGCAGTGGGCTCGGTCCTGACCCTGACCTTGCTGATTCTGTTCGCCATTGGAGCCATTCCGAGCGCGGATGGCGTCTACGCCAACGAACCTATCTACTACGGCCTGGCGGCCTCGTTCGTGGCATACGTCGTGATTTCACTCCGCACGCCTCCCACTGCACCAGAAGTCCGGGCTGCTTGGGACAAGCGGGTGGCCGGTGCCGTCTCGGAGGAATTGCCCCTGGAAGCCCACCCGGTCAGCAGCCACACCGCCAGCTAGCGGCCCAGGGCCACAAGGCACCAGGCTTCAGGCACCAGACATCAGGCATCAGGCATCAGGCACGAACTGAACTGAGCAATGTTCGACGGCGGCGCCGCCCCTTTTCGGGGCAGCGCCGCCGTTGCTCTGTCCGGGGACCGTTGTGCTGTCGGGGGACCCGTTGCGAGGCCCACTATGCGCGCTATCCAGGCCACAAAAGGCGCAGAGCAGGCCGCACAACAAGCAGGCCCCGTAACAAGGGGGGTAACCAAGGACGCTACTTCTCCAGTCGGCACTCCTCCAGTACAGTGGTGCATGCTTCAAGAGAGGTGGCGCCAAGCTCCGACTGGCCACACACCAACCCCATGTTCAAGGGTGGTTCGGATGAGGAAGCGGCCCGCCCCGGACCAGAGACAACCGAGCGGGCAAGAGCACTCCCCCAAAGGAGCAGTCCTTGCCGTACCAAGGCGTTACCACCCCAAGCCAAGGCGTTACCGCCCCCATCCAGGGCATCCCCACCGAAACCAAAGCGCGGACCGTGCGGGTGATTCCCGGCGTCGATCTTGTCCTGGGGACGGTGACGCTGGTACTGAACGGCGGGCTGCACCGGTTCCGACACCCCGAGCCGCGCTTGATTGCGCAGGCGCTGGCCCAGGCCGTGCGCCCTTCGCGTTGGTGCGAATCGTCCAGGACGCTGACCGTGACTGTTGCAGCGCTCGGGTGTTCAGCAGGGCTCGAGCGTCATTTCACGTTTGGTGAAGAAGGCCCTGCCTAGGGTTCTTCGTCTTCTTCCCCGCGGAACTCTTCGGTTTCGTCAAGGGGGACAACGCGCTCGTCGTCTTCCGGGACGTCGATTTCCTCCACCCAGGGTTCGTCGACTTCCTGGTCGTCGCTGTAGTCATAAGCGGGGTCCGACTCGATGGTCTCCCGTACCGGGTGGTTGGCGTGCGGTTCGGTGGTATCCATGCTGCAACCTCCGTCTGGTGGGCTGGCAGGCAGCCCGCTGACCGAGTGCGGGGAGGGCCCCCGCCCCTGTCTATCCATCTGAGCACTGTGCCCGCAGGCGGTCAAGGCAAGGGCCGGCACGGGACCAAGGAGGGCTCGAAGCAGAGTGTTTCCACCCCGGAAATTAAGGCACGCCGAACATTCCAACTAAGGAATACCGGCCAAAAATCCGCGCCAATAAGCGGTACAGTGGGCGTGCAATGGGGCCGCTACTACCCCACCCAGCACAGGAGAGAAAGTGCAAAAGCACCAGGAATCCCACGGTCCGTCGAGCCCCGCTCCGGACCCCGCCCCCGGATCCGGAACACCACCCCAATCAGGCCGGCCCACGTCCTCGGACATCAGGCGGTGGCGTCAATACCTGGCTGACGAGCGTGCCGAAGCCGCTGTCTACCGGGAGCTCGCCCAGCGTCGCGACGGCGAAGAACGCCAGATCCTGCTCGCCTTGGCCGAGGCAGAGGGAAGACACGAGGCACACTGGCTCAAGCTCCTCGGAGAACACGCCGGAATGCCGAAGGGAGCTTCCACCCGCAGCCAGATACTGGGCTTCCTGGCCCGGCACTTCGGCTCCGTATTCGTGCTCGCGTTGGCGCAGCGCGCCGAAGGCCGCTCTCCTTACGGGGCCGAACCCGCTGCGACTCCGGCCATGGTTGCCGACGAGCAAATCCACGAAGAAGTTGTCCGGGGCCTTGCCACCCGTGGCCGCAACAGGCTCTCCGGTACCTTCCGTGCCGCTGTTTTTGGTGCCAACGATGGCCTGGTGAGCAACCTTTCACTGGTCATGGGTATGGCCGCAACGGGCGTTCCAAGCCCGGTTGTACTCATGAGCGGCGTGGCGGGATTGCTGGCCGGCGCCCTTTCCATGGGTGCCGGCGAGTACGTTTCAGTCCGGTCGCAACGGGAGTTGCTAAGCGCCACACTGCCCACGCAGGCAACCCTCACCGCCGCCCCGTCCTTGGATATTGAGCACAACGAGCTCGTGCTGGTGTACCTGGCTCGCGGCATGACCCGCGAGGCCGCCGAACACCGGGCCGCCGAACGCATGGGACTCTTCAGCTGCGACTGCGATCCCAGCCTCTCCTTGCAACCCGAGAAGGAGCAGCCCGCCGACGACCATGAAACCGTGGGGTCTGCCTGGGGGGCTGCGATGTCCAGCTTCTGCTTCTTCGCTTCCGGTGCCATCGTGCCGATCCTTCCGTTCATTTTTGGCATGACGGGCGTGGCGGCACTGGTAGTAGCCGGCGTACTGGTGGGGATCGCGCTCCTGGCGACTGGCGCCGTCGTCGGGCTACTGTCCGGAACCTCACCGCTGAGCCGTGGCTTCCGGCAGTTGGCGATCGGCTTGGGCGCTGCGGCCGCCACCTATGGGCTTGGCCTCGCGTTCGGAACGATGATCGTCTAGGCGGTAATGTTGGTTCGTCCTCCGCGCGGCCCCGCGTGACCGGGGCGTGAGGAATGGAGAACCGTGGATTCGGAGCAGTCGCCGTTGCGCGCGCCAAAACACCGTCGTGCCGGCACAACCCTCCAGATTCTTCGCGGCCTACTCATGGCTGTCCTCGCCGCCGTGGTGGCTGTGTTCGTCAGCGGCCTCCTCCACGGCGATCCTCGCATCACCAGCCTGCTTCCGGGCATTGCCCTGCCCAATTCGCCCAAGAGTGAGCCAAGCCAGCAGGCCCCGCCCCGGGCCCTGGACGCACCGCCTCCGGGAGTGGAAGAGGCAGACGCCCCGCTGGCCTCGCCGCTGGCTCCAGAACACGCCAGCGATTCGTACAAGTTCCTGGCAACCAACGACGACGGCACTCCGGTTGGGTACTCACCGTGCCGCCCCTTGCACTACGTGGTGAATGGCGCCACCGCGCCTGAGGGTACGGACAGGCTGCTCAGCACCGCAATCGCCAATATCTCCGCAGCGTCCGGAATCCAGTTCGTCAACGATGGCAGCACAGACGAGTTGCCAACCGGGAAGCGCGAACCGTACCAACCATCCAAGTACGGCGACCGGTGGGCTCCGCTGCTGATTTCATGGACCACTCCCGAGGCAGCTCCGGCGCTGGCTGACAACGTCATCGGTACGGGCGGCAGCACCATGTACTCCCTCAACAACGGCCCCAAGAGCTACATCACCGGCAGCCTGGAGCTCGACACCCCGCAAGTGGCGGAGCTCCTTGCCGAGGAAGGCGGTTCTGACTACGTTCTGGCGGTCATGCAGCATGAGCTGGGGCATGTCATGGGTTTGGACCACGTTGATGATCCTGTTCAACTGATGTACCCGGAGATTGGCGCCCCGGACGGGTTGGCTGCAGGCGACCTGAACGGCCTTCACCTGCTGGCCTCCGCTCCCTGCCGCAAGGACATCTGAAGCTGCGCAGCCGGCCCGCAAATCGCCATGGACTCGCGGCGCCATGGGTTCTATCCTGACGGAAGCGGCCGACGGCGGCGCACACCGTCCGATTGGGCCGTCCCGTGAGGGGGTCCGATGGAACCTTATGGGTCGCCACCATGGCCAGACCCCTATCCCCCGCCGCCTTATCAACCACCCGTCAAGCAACCCATCAAGCACAGCAGTATCGCCGCCATCCTGCTCCTGCTAGGCATTCTCGGTTTAGTCTGTGCCGGTGCATACTTCAGTGGCGAACTGCAACGGTTCTGGTCCGATTCCGCTACGCAAAGCCAAGCGCCGCGGCCAGGGCTGGTTCCCTTTGGCCAACGCCAGGATCCACTTCCCGGCTTTGAAGAAGCCGATGCACCCCTGGGCACGCCGGCGCCGTTGCAGCGGACCAGCACTTCCTATAAATTCCTGGCCGTCAAGGAGGACGGAACCCCCCTCGCCTACTCCCCCTGCAGGCCGATCCACTACGTCGTGAACGCAGATCTGGCCCCGACCGGCTGGTATTCCATGGTGGAAGACGCCGTTCGACAGGCCAGCCTGGCCTCCGGCCTCAAGTTCATCTATGACGGCCCGACGTCCGAGATCCCCACCACCAACAGGGCCGGCTACCAGCCCACCACCTACGGCGACCGCTGGGCCCCGGTGCTCATTGCCTGGACCACCCCGGAGCAGGTGCCCCGGCTGACCGGCCAAACTGTGGGCCTGGGTGGAAGCTCCTCTATCGGCCTGAGCAACGGATACAAGGCGTATGTGACTGGCTCGGTGTCGTTGGATGCGCCGCAGTTCGCCGGGATCATGGACTCGCCCCAGGGCAAGGAAGTGGGCACCGCCGTGATCATGCACGAACTCGGGCATGTGCTTGGCCTGGACCATGTTGATGACCCCCGCCAGCTGATGTACGACCAAGCCTCGTGGGTTCGCCAGTACGCCGCCGGAGACAAGACGGGCCTTGCCCAGCTTGGCTCAGGCCCCTGCAGCAAGGACTTCTAGCTGGCCACGACTGCGAGCGCGTCCTCCACCGTGTCCACCAGGAAGATTCTGTCCGCCATGGGCCTCCCGGCGGCGAGGCTCCGCAGCATGGGCCATGCCGGGTACGTCCGTTCCCAATGGGCCCGGCCCACCAGGACCATGGGAGTGATGGTTTCGGGGGCACCGTAGTAGTTTTCGCAGGCGTCCTGGAAGATCTCCTGTACGGTTCCGGCCGAACCCGGCAGGAACACGATCCCGCCGTTGCAAAGCTCCAGGAGAATCGCTTCGCGGATCGCGTTGGCGAAGTACTTGGCGATGTGCGTGGAGAACAGGTTTGGTGGCTCGTGACCGTAGAACCAGGTGGGTATTCCCAGCGTCGCGGTGCCTTCCGGATAACTTTCGACGACGGCGGCTGCTTGCCGCGCCCAAGCCGTCACCGAGGGCCTGAACCCAGGAACGGAAGCTAGCACTTGCAGCGCCGCGGTGGAATCGGCGTCGGGCAGTCCACTGAGGTAGGCGCCCATGTTGGCCGCTTCCATTGCGCCGGGACCACCGCCGGTAGCTACCGTGAATCCGGCTTGCGCGAGCAACCTGCCCAGCCGCGCGGCGTCGGCGAATTCCTTGGTTCCGCGTTGAGCGGCGTGTCCACCCATCACGCCCACGAGCTTGGTGCCTGATAGTTCCCCGTTGCCCAGCAGTTCATCCAGGGCGTCGCCAATTGCGTGGTCGTGGAGTGCCGCGGCGAGCGTTGCGTCGAGGCTTGCATGCTTTCCCGGAAGAATGCTCCACTCATAAATCCTCGCGTCCAGCGTTGCTTCATACTCAGTGGCGGAAATGTCCTCATAGAGTTCCCTTGCCGTGTAGAGGGCGCCACGATAGGGGTTGAAGGGCACGCCGCGCATCTTGGGAAAGATGAGTGCGCCCCGGCTTCGCAGGCTCTCCTCAATGCCGTCGTCGAAAGTGCATCCGAGGAAGATCGCGCCCTGCGGGTCCATCATTTTCAGTTCCCGCGAGCGGCCGCGCAGGTCCAAGGACTGCGCGTGCCAGCCGTGCATGGACCCTGCCCCGGACGTAACCAATTTGTCGAAATGGACAATGCTTTCGACGTCGAGGGTCCGCGGACTCGGGTTCAAGGCACCGGATGGATTCATGGCATCAGCGTAGTAGTGCCGAACGGCTTGAGTCCCGTTACGTGCAAGGCGACATTCCGTTGCATGATGAAGCATGAAGACTTCAGATGACGCCGCTGGCGCCCGGCCACGTATCGGAGTTCCGGTCCGCCTCAGCAGCTCAGACAATTCCGACGCCCGGGTGGGCGAAGCCAACCAACTCTTCACCTTCATTGTGGATTTGCTCCGTGAAGCCGGTGCGCAGCCGGTGCTGCTGACTCCCGTTTCGGCCGACAGCGCAGGGCGCCTGGCCTCGGTCATGAAAACGCTCGACGGCGTGCTGTTGCCCGGTGGCGGGGACCTGGAACCGCGTCTTTACGGTCAGGACCCGGAGGATTCGGTGTATGACGTGAATCCGGAACAGGACCATCTGGACATTGACGTCGCCCGGGCCACGATCGACGCCGGGCTTCCGCTGCTGGGGATCTGCCGCGGCCATCAATTGTTGAATGTGCTCTACGGGGGGACGTTGATCCAGGACATGGCACCGTCCATCGTCAACCACAACGGACTGGATCCCGACGACCCCACAGCCAAAGAGTGGGCCTGGCATGACGTAGTGCTGACCCCCGGATCGAAGACCGCCGCCCTTTATGGCTCGCCGGAAGGGACGTCCATCAAGATCGCCTCAGGGCATCACCAGGCCGTGGCCAGGGTGGGCGAAGGTCTGGTGGTGACGGCCATCGCCGACGACGGCACTGTGGAAGCGCTCGAGGACCCTTCCCGCTGGGTTGCTTCAGTGCAGTGGCATCCGGAGGCTTCCCAGCTTCCCGATAGCGTGCGGCTGGCGCCCTTCAAAGCGTTCGTGGAAGTGTGCCGGAACCCTACCCAGGCCCGGCCTGGAGGAGTACAGTAGCGCTCACTGCATCGCTTTCAGCTCTGCTGAAAGCTCGGCCAGCGCATAACTCCATTGAATGACGTCCTGTGGGCGTTGTAAGTTTGCCGGCTGGGGGGCCCAACATCTGCTCAAAGGAGCATGGTTGTGGACCGTCCAAAATACGTCCATCGTGGCAGTCGTTCGAATCGGCAATCCCATTTCTTCAGCACGCGGCTTGTAAGCCTGATCCTTGGTCCGCTGCTGGCCTTCGCGGGACTGGCCGCATATTCGGCCGCCCCTGCAGCGGCAGCCGTACCGCCATGCGCCGGAACCGGCGGTGCCATGCAGATCGTGGCTCACACGGACGATGACCTGCTTTTCCTCAGCCCGGACTTCATGAGGGACATCCAGGCCAAACGCTGCGTCCAGACGGTGTTCACAACTGCGGGCGAGGCCGGCGAGGGTGCCGTGTATTGGAAGAGCCTGGAAGCCGGAATCAGGGCCAGTTACTCCAAGATGGCAGGCGTGACTGATTCGTGGACTACAACGGACGCAGGCGTTCCAAACCGGCCGCTGACCATGCAAACTCTCAATGGCGCACCCAACATCTCGGTAGTGTTCATGCGCCTTCCTGATGGTTTCCCGAATGGAGACGGCAGCGCGGCGTACAACGACCAGAGCATCCTCAAACTTTGGGACGGACGGCTTTCCTCCATCAGGCCCGTGGACAACGCAGCCACATTTACCAAATCGCAGTTCCAGACCGCGTTGAACCGGCTGGTGGCCAACTTCCAACCAACCACGTTCCGTACACAGGATTGGACCGGCAACTTCAACAGCCCGTATGACCACAGCGACCATTGGGCAACCGCCAAATTCGCACAGTTGGCAACGCGCAGCTACACCGGACCCCACACTTCACTGGCCTACGACGCCTACGTGATTGACGAGTACCCCCAGAACGTGACCGGCGCTGAACTCACCACGAAAGTGGACACGTTCGTGCGGTTCGCGGATTTCGACATGTACATCTGCAGCAGTCCAGGCGAAGGATGCCCGGATTCCCCCTATGACGAGTGGCTGAAACGGCAGTACATCACGGCCATTGAGTGGGTGGGCAACGCCGCGAGATCCGCTGGAACCACTGTCACGGCGTCATCCCAGAAAGCAACAGCCCAGAGTCCTGAGAAAGCCCGGGATGGGTACGCGTGGGGCACTCCCATGGACGCAAACCGTGAGTGGGTGACAGCCGCTGAAAAGGCAGGCAGCTGGATTCAATACAACTTCTCCCCCACAAGGACCATCAACTCCGTGACCTTGTTCGACCGGCCGCTCCTTTCTGACCAGGTCACCGGAGGAAACCTGTTGTTCTCGGATGGAAGCACGGTGACGGTCCCGGCGCTTCCCAATAACGGTTCCGGGCTCACTATCAATTTCCCGTCCAAGACCGTGAGCTCGGTGCGGTTCAGCATCACCTCAGTCAGTGGCACTACCACCAACGCCGGTTTGGCCGAGTTTGAGGCCTATCTCGGAGCGGACAACGTGGCCCCCGTGGTGACCGCGACGCCTCCGGGTGGAACCTACGCGGTGGGCCAGACCATCACACTCACAGCCAATGAGACAGCGACGATCTACTACACCACGGACGGCAGCACGCCCACGACGGCAAGCAGCAAGTACGCCAGCCCCATCCCGCTGAACGGACCGATGACCCTGAAGTACTTCGCCGTTGACGGTGCCAACAATTCGTCTGCCGTGGCCACGCAGACGTACTCAACAGGCCCTGATATCACCAAGCCTGTGGTGACAGCCAACCCTGTCGGCGGCGCCTACGCAGCAGGTACCACCATCACCTTGTCCGCCAACGAGCCAGCCGAAATCCGCTACACCACGGACGGCACGGATCCCCTCACTGCCGGCCTGGTATATACCGCGCCAATAACCTTCAATGGGCCGGGCCCCATGACCCTGAAGTACTTCGCGAAGGATACGGCTGGTAATACCTCCGATGTCGCAACACAGACCTACACGGTTCCCCCGGACACGACGGCTCCCGTTGTGACTGCCACTCCCACCGGGCGGGCACTGGCCAGCGGCGCCACGATCACGCTGACCGCGAACGAGCCAGGGGCCGCTATCTACTACACCACCAACGGCAGCACCCCCACGGCCACGGAATCTGCTTCCAACATCAAGTACTCCAGCCCGATCGTGATGGGCAGCTCCACCCTGACGCTGAAATACATAGGCGTGGATACTTCAGGCAACACTTCGGCTGTGGGTACCCAGACGTACACCGTTCCCGTTGCCGGACCGCCGTCGGCCCATGACTTCAACGGCGACGGCCGCGCTGACGTTCTGGCGGCCGATACCGCCGGCAACCTCTACCTGTATCCCGGTAACGGCGCAGGCGGGCTCTCGCCTCGGCAGCTCGCCTTGCCGGCCCCAGCATGGTCATCCAACACAGACACCATCACCCCGGGCGACTTCAACAGCGACGGGAAGCCCGACCTCCTGGCACGGTCCGGCGACATTCTGTGGTTCTATCCCGGTGACGGCGCAGGCAGCTTCGGCGCACGCAAACAGGTCAGCACCGGTTGGAGCACCATGACACAGCTGTTCTCCCCAGGGGATTTCAGTGGTGACGGCATTCCCGATTTCATGGGACGTCGCAGCAACGGCGACCTCCGCTTGTATGAAGGAAATGGTGCCGGAGGGCAGCGGACTCCCTACACAGTCGGCTGGGGTTGGGGCGTCATGAACGCCATCTTCAGCACTGGTGATTTCAACAGTGACGGCAAGGCAGATGTACTGGCGCGGCGCACTGATACAGGCGCATTATGGCTATATCCGGGCAATGGTTCCGGGGGCTGGCTGCAATGGACGCAGATCGGGACTGGATGGGGAACCCGCACTGCGATGGCCGGGCCACGGGACCTTGACGGCGACGGTAAGAACGACGTCGTAGGCCGCATCGGAGACACTTTGTGGCTCTATCCCGGATCGGGAAGCGGAACGCTTGGCAACGTTCCGCCCGTTAGCCTCGGCACGGGTTGGCAGGCCATGAAGGTCATCGCCTGATCAGCCCCCCCATAGACCTGGCGCGGGTCGGAGTTTTCCCCCAGACTCATCCGGCCCGCGTCAGCTACGTCCGATCCTCTCTCACATCGAGGCGCATTTTCACCGATCCTCTCTCACATCGAGGCGCTCTTTCACCGATCCTCTCTCACATCCCACGCGCGGTAGGTCCCGACGTCGGCACCCAAGTCAGGTGCCGACGTCGTGGCTTTCCTGACGCAAGGGAGAGAGGAACGCCGCCAATCCCCAAGGATGTGAGAGAGGATCGGGAAAAAAGCCACAGGATGTGAGAGAGGATCGGGAAAAAAGCCGCAGGACGTGGGAGAGGATCAGGGGGCGACGCGGACCGGGACGCCGGTTTCGAGGGACTCCTGGGCGGCGTCAGCAACCTTGGAAGCAGCGACGGCGTCCTCGGGCGTGCACGGATTCTTGCGCTCCCCCAGGACCAGCTCAACAAACGCAGCCATCTCAGAGCGGTAGGCCTGGTCGAAGCGCTCGGCAAAAGTCTTATGGGAGATTCCGTACGGGAACGTGACCCCTGGCTCAGCCGACCGGACAGCCATGTGTTCATCCATGCCAACCGCAATCGAGCCGTCCGAGCCCTGGAGTTCCAGCCGCACATCATGCCCGGCCCCGTTGTAACGGCTGGCCGACACCGTACCCACCGTGCCGTCGTCGAACGTTACTACCGCCAGGGCGGTATCGACGTCGCCCACCTCACCGATTGCCGGGTCCCCATTGTTGGAACCTCTGGCATAAACCTCCACGATTTCCTTGCCGGTGAGCCAGCGGAGGATGTCGAAGTCGTGGACGGAGCAATCCCGGAACAGCCCGCCGGAGGTTGCCAGGAACTGAACGGGCGGCGGGGTCATGTCGCATGTGAGGGCACGGACGGAGTGGATCCAGCCCAACTCCCCGGCTTCGTACGCGCGTTTGGCTTCCAGGTAGCCGGCATCGAATCGGCGTTGGTGGCCGATCTGCACGGTTCCGGCCCTCTCGCGGATGTACTCCAGGACCGGCAGTGACTCCGCAACATTCACGGCCACGGGTTTCTCGCAGAACACGGGAATTCCAGCATCCACGCCCGTGCGGATGAGGTCCGGGTGTGTCGCCGTGCCGGTTGCGATGACCAGCCCATCCACTCCCGAGGAGATGAGCCCGGCCACCGAACCAAAGAATTCCGCTCCACATTCGGCGGCCACGGACCGGGCGTGTTCCTCCGCCACGTCCGTCAGCTTTAGCTGAACCTGGACGCCCTCCGGGTTCAGGACTTGGTTGAGCACGCTGATGTTCTTAGCGTGCATCACACCGATTCGGCCAACACCTACCAGGCCCAGGGTTACTTGCTTCATCATTCTCTGTCTCCGTCAATGCAGCAGAAGGTGATTCCTCACAGGGAGTCTTGAGGCGACAGTAAACCTTGTCAGTTTGTCCTGTCAAATGGCAGGCACGGCGGGAACGTCAACTGACGCTTCCAGTGCCGCATCGGCATCCTTAAGGACCTTTGCCGCAACTTCAAGCCCTTCGATGCGGCCAAGGGAAACGTCCTCGTGTTCGATGTTGACCAGCATGTTGGGGTCAACCTCGTAAAGGGCACGGAGGAACTCGGTCCAAAACGCTGTGTCATGTCCGCGGCCAAGTGCAACGAAGTCCCAGGCCGAGTTCCTGGGCCATTCGTTGGCCCACTCGTCGCCACCGAGGTTGGTACGGGGCTCGTCGGGTGAGAGTCGGCGGAAGCTGTTGTCCAGTACTCCGTAAAGCGCAGCGTTGTCCTTGTTCACACGGACGTCCTTCGCAGCTGCCTGGAACACCAGGGGGCCGAGTTCGCGGACCACAGCAACGGGGTCCATCTGCTGCCAGAACAGGTGGGAAGCGTCCAGCTCGACACCAACATGGGTGGCTCCGGTGAGTTCGATGAGTTTGTAGACATCGGCCGTGTTGAAGACGAGGTTCTGAGGGTGCAGTTCAAGTGCCACCTTGACGCCATGGTCAGCAGCGAGGCGGTCCGTTTCTCTCCAGAACGCAGCGGCCACATCCCACTGGTAATCCAGGACGTCCAGCGCTGCTGAGTTCCACGCGTTGACCACCCAGTTGACGGTGGTGGCGCCGGGCTCGCCGCCGGGCAGGCCGGACATGGTGACCACGCGGTTCTGGCCGAGGCGGTGGGCGAGTCGAATGGAGCGGCGGATGTCTTCTGCGTGCTTCTCGCCAATCTCGTGCTTCGGATGCAGCGGGTTGCCGTTGCAGTTCAGTCCCGCGATGGAAACGCCGGTACCTTCGAAGATCGCCAGGTAGTCGTCGCGCGCTGCGTCGCTTTCCAGGATCTGGTCAAACGTGGGGACGTGCACGGCAGGCAGGAACCCGCCGGTGTTGATCTCGATGCCCGTGAGGCCCAGATCGGCAATGACCTTCAGCGCCTCGGGAAGCGGACGGTCGTGCAGGATCGCGTTGTAGACGCCAAGCTTCATAGCGTGATCTTCTTTCCGTTGTTAAGTGCGGACTCGGTGACGGCACCCAGGAGGTCCATATTGCGGACACCTTCGTCAAAGGTGGCGCAGCGGGGCAGGGATTCTTCTTCGCCGAGGCCTGCAACCTCCTCGAGGAATGCACGCGCCTGGTAGCCGAACGCGTCGTTCTGGCCGAAACCAACTTCCGGGGCATCCATGGCGAGGCCGCCAGCGATATACGGGTGCTCCGGGCCGAGGATGACCTGGCGGTAGCCGTTCTGGTTACCGGAGCCATCGTTGAGGAACAGCTGGATTTCGGACGGCCGGCGCTGGTCGAACTTGGCGGCACCGTTCTCGCAGAACACCTCGAATTGGAGGCTGTTGGCGTGACCGGCTGCAACGCGTGAGACTTCGAAGCTGCCTGCGCCGTTCGCGAACTCAGCGTTGAAGGCTGCGTAGTCGTCGTTCTCAACGGCTTCGAAGGTATCGCTGACTGCAGCGTGCTCGTGTCCGATCACGGCGCCGAGCGGCAGCGGCCGCTTGTCGATGGCGGTCGTGAGGCGGCCACCGCTGATGGACTTGATGTCGCCGCAGAGGAATTCGGAGACATACGTCAGGTGGCTTCCGACGTCGGCCAGGGCACCGGAGCCGGGGCCGCCCTTGTAGCGCCAGCTCATGGGAGCTGCGGGGCTGAATCCGTAATCGGTCCAGTACCGGCCGCTGAAGTGCAGGACGTTGCCAAGGGCGCCGTTGCGGATCAGGTCCCGGATGTACGCGATGCCGGGCGTCCGGCGGAAAGTGAATCCGATGCGGGCCAGTGTTCCGCGGGCCTCGGCGGCACGCGCGGCATCGGCCATGGCGCGGGCGTCTTCCAGGGTGTCGCTCAGCGGCTTCTCGCAGAGCACGTGCTTGCCGGCAGCGAGCAGGCCTTCCACTACTTCACGGTGCAGGGAGTTGGCGATGACCACGCTGACGACGTCGATGTCGTCAGCTTCGGCGATTGCCTGCCATGAAGTGTCGTTGCGCTCGTACCCGAAACGGCGAGCAGCCAGGGAACCGAATTCGGCGTTGACGTCCCCGATCGAGACCAGGCGAACCGGGGGCAGCACGGGGCTGTAGAGGGCAGATGCCGTGCGGTACGCGGCAGCGTGGGCCTTGCCGGCCATGCCTGCACCGATGACGGCGACGCCGAGGCTTTCAGCCATTGATTTCTCCTTCGAAATTTCGCCGCCGCGTGGGGCGCTGGACGGCATTTTGTAGCGCTACAATTTTTACGCTGGGTTTGATCGTAACTATGTCTATATGTCCTGTCAATCACTAACCGACTATCCTCAAGGACAGACAAGAAAGGCACACCGATTCCGTTGAAAAGCGCACAGACCCGACGACCCACCCTCTACGACGTCGCCACCCAGGCAGGAGTCTCGCCGTCGTTGGTTTCCTTGTTCCTCAAGGACCCCGGAAGGATCAGTGAAAAGCGTCGGGACGCCGTCCAAAAGGCAATCCACGATCTGGGCTACCGGCCCAGCCGCGCCGCCACAACCCTCGCCAGCAACCGCACCAAGAGCATCGGCCTGGTGATCGACGATTACCGGAACCTCTGGTTCGTCGATCTCCTCCGGGGCATGGAATCTGTCCTTTCGGATCTTGGCTACCAGGTCATGCTCGCGGACTCCAGACCTGGCGAGAACCGCATCAAGGAAGCCACGGACGGCCTCCTGGCCATGCACGTGGATGCCTTGGTCCTTGCCGCGGAGCCCAGCGAGTCCATGCTCACCAAGACGTGGGTGCCCACTGTGGTTGCCGGATGGCGCAAAGGCGTCCCGACAGGTGCGGACCTGATAACCAACGACGACGACAACGGGGGCACCATGGCGGCCAACCATCTGCTGGGGTTAGGCCACAGCCGCATCGGCCACCTTTCCGGGTCCGACGGCGCGTCAGCACACCGGCGCGCCGGTTACCGGCGCGCCCTCGAGGCAGCCGGCGTCGAAGTCGTGATCAGCGAGTCCGCGGGAACATCAGAAGAAGACGGATACAGCGCCGCTTGTTGGCTTCTGGACCACCACCCGGACACCACAGCGGTCTTCGCCGCCAACGACACCATGGCGCTGGGCGCTTTCGCCGCCATCAAAGCCCGTGGGCTTTCAGTCCCCCACGATATTTCCGTGATCGGGTATGACAACTCCCCGTTGGCCAAGTCGCGCTTCCTGGACCTCACGTCCATCGATAACCGAAGCGACGTTGTGGGCGTGGACGCTGCGCAAAGGCTGCTGGCCAGAATCGACGATCCGACGCTGGAACCGGTGCGGAAGCTCATCGAGCCGACGCTGGTACTCCGCGGCACGACGTCGGCCGTTCGCTAGGGGAATCGAACGCGGCTCTGCCCGGAGCCAACAGATGCTCCGGGCAGGTCCACCACGGAAAAGCTAGTGCCGCTTCGCGCTTTCCGGTGCAGCATCAGCCACGTCCGCTACCTCGGCCTTGACTTCCTTAAGGGCCTCGGTGTGTCCGCCGAGCTGTTCAAGCTCATGGGCTAGTTCCGCAAGTTCTGCGCCGCCGGCCATCTGTGCCGTCAGCTCATCCAAGGTGATGTCCTTCTTGTCGTAGTAGCCGATCGACTTGCCGCGCTTGAGCAGCAGGAAGCGGTCACCCACGGGGAAGGCGTGGTGCGGGTTGTGGGTGATGAAGATGACCCCAAGGCCACGGTCGCGGGCCTGCAGGATGTACCGAAGCACAACGCCGGACTGCTTCACGCCAAGCGCAGCTGTGGGCTCGTCCAGGATCAGCACCTTCGCACCGAAGTACACGGCCCGGGCGATGGCCACACACTGGCGCTCGCCGCCGGAAAGCTGGCCTATGGGCTGTTCAACATCGCGCAAGTCGATGCCCATGTCAGCAAGTTCCTTCTTGGTGATGTCCTTCATTTTCTGGACATCCATGCTCTTGAACGGCACGAACCCACTGGTCAGCTCCGAGCCAAGGAAGAAGTTACGCCAGATGGGCATCAAGGGAACCACGGCCAGGTCTTGGTAGACGGTGGCGATACCGGCGTCGAGGGCGTCCCTTGGTGAATTGAACTTCCTGGCATCGCCCATCACGTGCAAGGTGCCTTCGTCGTGCTGGTGCAGGCCCGCGATGATCTTGATGAGCGTGGACTTGCCGGCGCCATTGTCGCCCAGGACGCAGGTGACCCGACCATTGTCCACGGCCATGGTTACATCGCGCAGGGCGATGATGTTGCCGTAGTGCTTGCCTATGCCATCGAGTGACAGCAGGTGCACTGGTGTGTGCGTCAACGGGTCCTTCTCGTCTTTCAGCAGTGTCTGTTGGTCGATCTGTTGTGCGTTCATTGTTCCGGCCCCTTACTTGAGCTCTGCCCGGCGCTTGACGATCAGGTTCACGATGGTGGCCAGCAGGAGCATCAAGCCCAGGAAGAACTTGAACCAGTCTGGATTCCATTGTGCGTAAACGATGCCCTTGTTGGCCATGCCAAAGATGAAGGCACCGATAGCGCCGCCCACTGCCGAGCCGTAGCCGCCTGTCAGGAGGCAGCCACCGATGACGGCAGCAATGATGTAGAGGAACTCGTTGCCAACGCCTTCACCGGACTGCACGGCATCGAAGGCAAAGAGATTGTGCATGCCCAGGATCCAGCCGCAGAAACCAACCGCCATGAAGAGGCCGATCTTGGTCTTGGTCACGGGGACGCCAACTGCGCGGGCAGCATTGGCGTCGCCGCCCACTGCGAAGATCCAGTTGCCAACGCGGGTGCGCAGCAGGATCCACGAGGCCACTGCTACAAGGACGATCCAGAAGAACACTGTGATCTTGACTTCCACTCCGCCGATGCTGATGGAGGATGCAAACACAGCTCGTGCTGATTCGAAGCCGTCCAGCTTGGAGATCGACGGCGAGGATACGCTGCCGCCGATAAGACGGGTCAGTGCGAGATTGAGGCCCGTCAACATGAGGAAGGTCGCCAGTGTGACGATGAAGCTCGGAAGTTTGGTCTTGACCAGGATCCAGCCGTTGATGAACCCGATGCCCAACGAGACCACCAGGGCGAGGGCGACACCAACCCATGCATTCAGCGAGAAGTTCCAGCTGAAAAGTGAGGCGGTCAGGGCCGACGAGATCACGGCAACACCCGTGGAAAGATCGAACTCGCCACCGATCATCAACAGGGAAACCCCCACTGCCATGATGCCAATGGTCGATGAACCGTAGAGCACGGTGGCCAGCGCGTTCGGTTGCGTGAACGTCTGGGAAACGGAGGCGAAGAAAATGAAAAGGACTACCGCACCGACCAGCGCACCGACCTCGGGCCTGGCCAGGAACTTTTGGACCGGACTACGGCGTCCGACCCGTTCGTCGCCAGGGGCCGAAGCCCCCGCCGGCGGCAGAGTTGTTGTATTTGCCATAGGAATGACTCCTTGTTGGTCAGGCTGCGCGGCGGTTCCCCGCCGCGCAGCCGGATGCCTGGATCTAGCGGACGCCCTGCTGGGCGAACTTGAGGACATCTGAGGCGTTGGTCTTGTCCACGATGGTTGGTCCGGTCAGGACAGGCTGGCCGCCGCCGATCTTGAAGCCGCCGCGCTTTGCCTGCCAAAGTGCGTCTACTGACATGTAGCCCTGAAGCCATGGCTGCTGGTCAACGGTGAAGATTACTTGGCCGTCTACGATCTTCTGGGCAAGTTCGGCATTGAGGTCGAAGCTGGCTACCTTGGACGAACTGCCGGCGTCGGCAACGGACTTGAGCAGGGTGAGGGTGATAGGGGCGCCGAGACCGATGATCACATCGGCATCTTTGGACGCCTGGAGTTTCGCTGTGGCCGTTGACTGGACGGCGGTCATGTCCTTGCCGTCAACGTAGAGGATTTCCGTTGCCGGAACCTTGGCCTTTACGCCGGCGCAGCGCGCTTCCAGGCCCACGTGGCCTTGCTGCTGAATGACGCAAACGGGGTGCTTGTAGCCTTCTGACGCGAGCCGGGTGCCGACAGCCTCGCCAGCGAGCTGTTCGTTGGAGCCAAAGTGCGTGAAGGCGCCCAGCTGGCTGGAAACGGATTCGCCGGCGTTGAGGCTGACCACGGGGATGCCCGCAGCGGTGGCCTTCTTCAGTACATCCTTCAACGCATCCGGAGTCGCCACCGTGACAGCAATGCCGTCAACTTTCTGGTCGATGGCCTGCTGAACAAGCTGCGCCTGGCGCCCGGCTTCGGGATCGCTGGTGTACAGGAGTTCTACGTTGTCCTTGCTTGATGCTTCCTCTGCGCCCTTGCGGACAATGTCCCAGAAGGTGTCCCCAGCCGCCGCGTGCGTAATCAGGGCAACTTTCATGCGTTCCGTGCTGGCTACCTGTCCGGCGCCTGCACCTCCACCGGAATCTGCCGGCTTGCCGCCCTGGCTCGAACAGGCGCTCAGGGCTACCAACGGAACCACTGCTGCGACGACTGCCGCTTTGCGCCACGAGAATTTTGCCACCGTTATCTCCTTTGATGTCAGCTTCGGGCGTCCGGAGACTCGTGCCGGATCGCCTGCTACCTCGATCATGGTGACTCGCCTCACACTTTGTCAATACTTTGTCCTGACATTAGGATGTTTTAACGTAAGTTCCTCGAGTAGATGACGCCCCAGCCCGGCTTGCCGCCGCTTCCTTGACCAGCCCGGGCTGGCTGCTATTATCAGAAAAAGGCAGTATGTCCTATCAAGAGAACATGACGGGACAAACTCATCCATCCGGCCGAGGAGGAGCATCCTGCTCCCCCGGCCGGCCTTCCGCAGGCTAGGAGATACCCGTGGCGAACCAACTCAGCCTCAGCATCGACCGTTCGTCCCCGGTGCCGCTCTATCACCAAGTGGTCCAGGGGATCGAAGCTGCCATCCATAGCGGCGTTCTGGAACCGGGCAGCCGCTTGGACAACGAAATCGACCTTGCCGCACAGCTCAACCTGTCCCGCCCCACCATGCGAAAGGCAATGGACGAGCTGGTCCGCTCCGGCCTCCTTGTCCGTAAACGTGGCGTTGGCACACAGGTTGTTTCCAGCCAGGTGCGGCGGCCCCTGGAGCTCTCCAGCCTGTACGACGACCTCAGCAACAACGGCAAGAAGCCCACCACGGATGTGCTCAGCTTCTCCCACGTGGAGGCCGACGCAGCAACGCTCACCGCGCTCCAGCTTCCGCCCGGGTCAAAGGTCTACCACTTCACCCGTCTCCGCAAAGTCGGCGGCAAGCCCCTGGCACTCATGGAGAACTGGGTCCGTGACGACATCACCAGCATGGACGAAGCCCAGCTCGCAAGCGAAGGGCTCTACGCCATCCTTCGTCGCGGCGGCGTGAATTTCCGGTTGGCATCCCAGCGCATCGGCGCCATGATCGCCAACGACTACCAGGCCCCACTCCTCGAAGCCGAGGTCGGATCAGCCCTTGTCACCATGGAACGCACCGCGGTGGACGATACCGGACGCATGGTTGAAACGGGCCACCACGTCTACCGGGCAGATTCCTACAGCTTCGAAATGACACTCGTACAGCGCTAACGCAAGGACACATACTTATGGCCAATTGGGTCTACCCACTGGGAACTGCAACGGACGGCAAATGGGACGTATCGCTCGGAACCTCCGATTCCACCCTGGCCGTTGATGGCTGGGCCCATACGGGACTGAAGGTTGCGACGCTCGCTGCGGGTGCCGCCGTCGAACTTCCTGCCGCTGCCGAAGAGCGCATCGTGGTGCCGCTGAGCGGCTCCTTCACCGTCACGGTCGACGACGGCGAGTACAGCCTCGCGGGCCGGCAGTCGGTTTTCCACGGGCCCAGTGACGTCCTGTACACGGGTATCGATAAAACGGTCACCATCAGCTCGAACGACGGCGGCCGGGTTGCAGTTGCGACCGCACCTGCCAAGGCTGAGTACCCCACGCGCCTGATCACGGCGGCCGAGACCCCCGTAGAGCTGCGAGGCGCAGGCAACTGCTCCCGTCAGGTACATAATTTCGGCACACCGGCTGCGCTTGAGGCTGACCGCTTCATCGTTTGCGAAGTCATCACTCCTGCCGGCAACTGGTCCTCCTACCCTCCCCACAAGCACGATGAGGAGAAGGAAGGCGAGACGCACCTCGAGGAGATCTACTACTTCGAAACACGCGTCGCTCCTGACTCCCCGGCCCCCGCGGACTCAGACGCAATCGGCTACGCCCGCGTCTACGCCTCCGACGACCGGCCCATCGACGTCTCCGCAGAAGTCCGCACCGGCGATGTAGTCCTGGTTCCCTACGGCTGGCACGGACCAGCCATGGCAGCCCCGGGCTACGACCTCTACTACCTCAACGTCATGGCTGGGCCCGGCCGGGTTCGTGACTGGCTCATCAGCGACGACCCCCACCACGGCTGGATCCGCCAGACATGGGAAGGCCAGGACATCGACCCCCGCCTCCCGTTCGGCGCGTAACTATCCGAAGCACAACCAAGCGAGTTTGTGTACAGCCAAGGCCCCTAAGAAATGTTCTTAGGGGCCTTGGCTTTAGGGAAACTACTTATTTTGTCCCGGCGATGTAGTCGTTCATCGTCTTGAGCTGGTAGCGGGAAACATCCTCGGCGTTCTCGTCCTCTGCGAACACCGACGAGACCATAACCGTGTTCTCCTTGTCCAGGAAGCCGATCTCCTTCAAGCCGCCGAAGAATTCGTCCCAGTTCACATCGCCGTCGCCGATTTTGAGGTGCTGGTGGACGCGGACAGCGTTGCCGGGCGGGTTGGTGATGTACCGGAGGCCGTGGGAGGCGTGGTGGTTCATGGTGTCAGACACGTGAACCAAGCGCAGCTTGTCGCCAGCTGCACGCATGATCTCCAACGGCTTGTTGCCCATGTGGAACGTGTGTGAGGCAACGTAGACCATGCCGATGTTCGGGGAGTTGACGCCCCGGATCACGCGCAGCGCTGCGAGGCCGTCTTCCACGAAGTCGTCTGGATGGGGATCAATCAGCACATCCATGTCTTCGCGCTCAATGATCGGCAGGAGCTCCTCCATGGAGCGGTAGAACGCGCGTTCGGACTCCTCGGCCTTCTCCGGACGCCCACTGAACTCTGTGTTCATGGTCTGGACGCCAAGGTCCACGGCGATCTGGATAGCGCGCTTCCAGTAGCGGACCGCAGCCTCGCGGGCGTCCTCGTCCGGGCCCGACCAACGCAGCACGGGCAGGACGGAGGCGATCTCGACGCCGGCATCCCTACACGCTGCTTTCAGCTTGCCCACGAGCTCGTCATCGGCCTTGGGGTGGTTGAAGAACGGGATGAGGTCCGCATGCGGGGTCATCTGCAGGTACTTGTAGCCTAGATCGGCCGCAACGCGCGGGAACTCCAGAAGGCTGTGCGTGTGATGGAACGGTGTGGGATCAAGGGCAATCTTCATCTGAGTTCCCTACTTGTAGAGATCCGGCTTGGTGTTCAGCTGGACCTTTACCTTCTCGCCCGACTTCTGCGCTTCGACGCCGGCCTCGCAGCAAGCGGCCGTGGCGTAGCCGTCCCAAGCGGTGGGGCCGCCAATTTCGCCGCGGAGGGCGGCGTCCACCCAAGCCTGCACCTCGACGTCGTACGCTGCTCCGAAGCGCTCCTCGAAGCCCGGGGTGACGCTGCCGCCCCATTTGCCGGCAGACTGGATGTAAGGGCCGCTGTCCCCGCCGATGCTCACGATGCCATCCTCAAAGGACGCCTGCGTGGCAACCTGGTAGCCGAACTTTGCGTTGACGTAGATCTCGACGTCGGCCAACACGCCGGATTCGGTCTCGAGCAGCACATGCTGGGGGTCGTGCTGGCCATTCGGGGCGTTGCGCGTCGGCTTACCCAGGCGTACCTGAACTGACGTAATTTCCTCACCCGTGAAGTAGCGGATGGCGTCGAACTCGTGAACCACGGAGTCGTTGATCAGCATCTCGTTGGTGAAGCCCTCCGGCGTGGTCGGGTTGCGGTGCTGGTGGTGCAACATCAACAGCTCCCCCAATTCGCTGTTGCGGATGATCGAACCCAGCGCCGCGTATTCGGCATCAAAGCGTCGCATGAAACCCACCTGGATGCGCTGGTGGCCCAAAGCGACCTCTGCCTGGACAACCTTCCAAGCACTGTCAGCGTCAGGGGTCAGCGGCTTCTCGCAGAGGATCGGGAAGTCCTTCTCCAGTGCCTTGTAGAGGATTTCCTCGTGCAGGAAACCAGGGGTGGCGATCAGCACTGCGTTGACGTCACCGTTGTTGAGCGCCTCATCGGCACTGGCCAGCGCCACAGCGCCGTCGATACCCTCGATGGCGGCTTCCGCCCGGGCAAGGTCGACGTCGACGACGGCGGCTACTTCAGCGCCGTGGATGCGCGTGCTGAGCCGCTTGATGTGGTCCGCACCCATGCGGCCTGCGCCGATGACTGCGACACGGAGAGTCTTTGTCACTGTTTCTGTCCTTTGTGAGGTTCGGTTTTGTTACTGGACCCGTGTGCGGGATCCGCAGGAAAGGAGGTAGTTCCGGGTTCGCTTGGCGATGGGCATCGGCACATCGAACGCTACCGGGTACATGTCTTGTTCCACGATGCCGAAGATCGGCCGGTTGAGGCCCTCAACTGCTTCGATGACGGCGCGCAGGTCCGGGAGGCCGTTCGGCGGCTCGGTCATGACGCCGGCGAGGTTTGCGGCTGCCCAGGTCATGTTTTTCTCGTTGACCTCGGCGAGGACCTCCGGGTTGATCTGCTTCAAGTGCAGGTAGCCGATGCGGTCCGGGTAGTTCTTGATGAGTTCCAGGCTGGAGGCGCCGCAGTATTCCGCGTGACCAGTGTCCAGGCAAAGGCTCAAGTACTGGGGATCCGTGGCACCCAGCAGGGTCTCGATGTCCTTCTGCGCGCCGACGTGCGAGTCGGCGTGTGAGTGGAACTGCTGGTGCAGGCCGAAGTCTTCGAGGAGGACCTTGCCCATGCGGTTGTGTCCAGCGAAGAGGTCTGCCCACTGCTCGTCGGCCAGTTCGCCGTTTTCCACGGCCTCGCCAGTGACGTCGTCGCGCCACATCGCGGGAATGACCACGATGTGCTCGCCACCCATGGCTGCAGTGAGTTCGGCAACCTTGCGTGCGGGCTCCCACGCTTCGTCGTACTGCTTGGCACCGCGGTGGAACGCCGTGAAGACCGTGCCGGCAGTGACCTGGAGGTCGCGCTGCTTGAGCTCTTCTGCCAAACGGGTGGGATCGTTCGGCAGGTAGCCGTAGGGACCCAGTTCGATCCATTTGTAGCCGGATTCAGCAACCTCATCCAGGAACCGTTCCCACGGAGTCTGCTGGGGGTCATCGGCGAACCACACACCCCAGGAGTCCGGGGCGGTGCCAATGATGAGCTTGTTCTCGACATCAGTCATGACAGCGGTGTCTTTCTTCGGGGAGGGCTGTTAGTTGGAGGGGAAGTTGTAGGAGGCGCCGGAGGCGTGGGTGGGTTCTGGCCAGCGGGAGGTGATGACTTTGCCGCGGGTGTAGAAGGAGACGCCTTCGGGGCCGTAGATGTGCTTGTCGCCGAAGAGGGAGTTCTTCCAGCCGCCGAAGGAGTGGTAGGCCACCGGGACAGGCAGGGGCACGTTAATGCCCACCATGCCCACGGTCACGGAGCGCTGGAACTTCCTTGCTGCGGCGCCGTTGGAGGTGAAGATCGCGGTGCCGTTGCCGTAGGGGTTGGCGTTGATCAGCGCGATGCCTTCTTCGAGGTCGGCGACGCGGACCACGACCAGGACGGGGCCGAAGATTTCCTCGGTGTAGGCGCTCATTTCGGTGCCCACGTGGTCGATCACGGTGGGGCCGACCCAGAACCCGTCTTCGTGGCCAGGGACCACGAGGTCGCGGCCGTCCACGACCATGGCCGCGCCGGCGGTTTCGGCTTCGGTAACGATCCGCAGGATGCGTTCCTTGGAGGCCGGGGTGATGACCGGTCCCATTTCGGCGTCGGGCTCGGTGCCGTTGGCGACTTTCACGGCCAGGGCGCGTTCTTGAACCTTTTTCACGATCAACTCCGCGGCGTCCCCGACGGCGACGGCGACGGAGATGGCCATGCAGCGTTCCCCGGCGGAACCGAACGCGGCGGCCGCGAGGTGGTCCGCGGCGTTGTCCAGGTCGGCGTCGGGCATGATGATGGCGTGGTTCTTCGCCCCGCCCAGGGCCTGGACCCGTTTGCCGTGCCGGGTGGCGGTCTCGTGGACGTACTGGGCGATCGGGGTGGAACCAACAAAACTAATGCCGTCCACGTCCGGGTGGGTCAGCAAACCGTCAACGGTTTCCTTGCCGCCGTGCAGGACCTGGAACACACCATCGGGCAGGCCGGCCTGCTTCCACAGCTTGGCCAGCAGCATCGGCGCGGACGGGTCCCGTTCGGAGGGCTTGAGGATGAACGCGTTGCCGGTGGCGACCGCCATCGGGGCCATCCACAGCGGCACCATGACAGGGAAGTTGAACGGCGTGATGCCGGCGACGACGCCCAGGGGTTCGCGGAAGGAGAAGACATCGATACCGGTGGAGACCTGGTCCGAGTAGTCGCCCTTGAGCAGCTGCGGGATGCCGCAGGCGAACTCGATGACTTCCAGGCCGCGGCCGATCTCGCCCTTGGCGTCGGAGAGGACCTTGCCGTGCTCGGCCGTGATCAGCTCGGCGAGTTCGTCCACGTGCCCTGCGACGAGTTCGCGGAACTTGAACAGCACCGCGGTGCGCTTCGCCAGGGAAATGTCACCCCAGGACTCCGCGGCCTTCTTCGCCGCCGCGACCGTGGCATCCAGATCGGCTTCGTTAGCCAGGCGCAGCTCCGCCGTGACCTGCCCGGTCGCGGGGTTGTAGACGGGCTGGGTCCGGTCACCTTCACCGGACGTTTCCGCGCCGTTGATGAAGTGGTTAATTGTGGTCAGAGTGGTCGTCGTCGACATGTGTTGACTTCCTTGTCGGTAGCTTGAGGGAGGTTAGCCGAGCAGCTTGCGCTGGCGGTTCTTGTGCTGCGTGTAGGTCTTGTAGGCCTGCTGGGTGGATTCCAGTTCGGCGACCTGGGAGACGGGGACGTCCCACCAGGACTCGGAGCTGGGCGCGTCCAGCAGAGGATCGGACTCGACGTGGATGACGATCGGGCCGGTTTCCGGGGCCGCCTTGGCTTCCTTGATCGCGGCGCCGAGGGCCTCGATGACGTTCTCGCCCGGTTCGATCCGGATGACCTTCGCGCCGAGTGACTCGGCATTGGTGGCAAGATCGATCGGCAGGTGCTCACCGGCGTCGAAACTGTGCTGTTCCTTGTCCAGGACGCGGTACTGTGTCCCGAAACGCTGCGAACCGAGCGACTCGGACAGCGAACCAATGGAGGCGTAGCCGTGGTTCTGGATCAGGACCACGATCAACTTGATGCGTTCGGCGACGGCGGTGACCAGTTCGGTGTGCATCATCAGGTAGGAGCCATCCCCCACCATGACCACGACATCCCGGTTGGGACCACCTGCAGCGGCTTCGGCCAGAGCTGCGCGCTTCACGCCCAAGCCACCGGGAATCTCGTAGCCCATGCAGGAGTACGCGTATTCCACGTGGTAGCCAAACGGATCGCGGACGCGCCACATCTTGTGCAGGTCACCCGGGAGGGAGCCCGCGGCGCAGATGACAACATCCTGGTCATCCATGGCCTTGTTCGTGGCGCCGATGATCTCGTTCTGCGCGGGCAGCGGCGTGTACCGGGTGTCGAAGGCCTCGTCCACGATCGCGTTCCAGCGCTTCTTCTCGGCTGCGACCTTCTCTTCCAGGTCAGCACCCACGCGGTAGCCGCCCAGCGCCTGGTTCAGCTTCGCCAGTGCCTTCCGGGCGTCGGCGACGATCGGCAGTGAGGTGCCGTGCTTGTACGCATCGATCGGAGCGACGTTGATGTTCACAAACTTCACGTCCGGGTTCTGGAACGCCGTCCGGGACGCGGTGGTGAAGTCTTCGTAGCGCGTGCCAATGCCGATGATGAGGTCCGCCTCGCCAGCGATGGCGTTGGCCGCCGTCGTGCCGGTTGAACCGATGGCGCCCAGGGAGAATTTGTGGTCCCACGGCAGGACGCCGACGCCCGCCTGCGTATTGCCCACGGGAATGCCCGACAGCTCAGCGAACTTCGCGAGTTCATCGTTGGCGTAGGCGTAGAGGACGCCGCCGCCAGCGATGATCAGCGGACGCTTTGCCGCCCGGATAGCCTCGACGGCGCGGCGGATGTCATCGTCCTCGGCCTCGGGACGGCGGATCCTCCATTCGCGCTCTGCGAGGAATTCTTCGGGAACGTCAAAAGCCTCGGCCTGTACATCCTGCGGCAGGGAGATGGTCACCGCCCCGGTCTCGGCAGGGTCCGTCAGGACCCGCAGGCCGTGGTGGAACGCGGAGAACAGCTGCTCCGGCCGGGACACACGGTCAAAGAACTTGGACAGCGGACGGAAGGCATCGTTGACCGTGATGTCGTACGCGTACGGCAGCTCCAACTGCTGCAGCACAGGATCCGCGGCGCGGGTGGCGAACGTGTCGCTCGGCAGCAACAGCACGGGCAGACGGTTGGTGGTGGCCAACGCCGCACCAGTCAGCAGGTTCGAGGAACCCGGACCGATGGACGTGCTGATCGCGAACGTCTGGCGGCGACGCGTGTGCCGTGCGTAGCCAACGGCCTGGTGTGCCTGGGCTTGTTCGTTGCGGCCCTGGTAGTACGGCATGATGCTGGGGTCCGCGGCCTGGTACTGCTTCAGCGCCTGGCCAACGCCAGCAACGTTGCCGTGCCCGAAGATACCGAACATGCCCGGGATCAGGCGCTCACGGTACTCGTGGCCGTCGATGGAATCCACGGTGTACTGCTTGGAAAGAAACTCGACCACGGCCTGCGCCACGGTCATCCGACGGGTTGCTGTTCCTGTTGTGGTCCGCATAGCGGGGCTACTCCGATACTTTTACTGGAATACGGTCTGACGAGGTTTGCTCGGCAGCAGCCGTCAGGGGCTCAGTGCTGTTCAGCAGCGAGGCGGCGGTGGCTACGGCACCTGCCACATCGCCGTCGTGCGGGTAAAGAAGCGTCCTGCCAACTGTGAGGCCGCGGACGCCGGGGAGCGCGAGGGCAGCCTGCCAGCTCGCGAAGACCTCGTCCTGGGAGCCGTCAGGGTCACCTCCCAAGAGCACCGTGGGAAGCGTAGTTGAAGCCATGACTCGCTCCATGTCTGCCACCACCGGCAGTTTCATCCAGGTGTAGGCGCTGGTGGAACCAAGGCCCTCGGCGATGCCAACAGACTTGATGACAGCGTCCGCGCGGAGGTCGTTGCGGACTTTGCCATGGGCGTCCCGCACAGACAAGAACGGCTCCACCATGGCGATGAGCTTGCGCTCAGCCAATGAATCGATGGCCTTGGCGGTTGCCTCAAGGGTGGCCACCGTGTCCGGGTCGCCCAGGCAAATACGCGTGAGCATCTTGCCTCCATCAGCGCCGAGTGCCTGCAACGCGGCTGCTGTGTGTCCGGTGAAACGGTCATCGAACTCATTGACCAGGCCGGCGAGGCCACCGCGGTTCATGGAACCGAAGATGAGTTTGCCGTCCAAAGCGCCGAGCAGCAGGAGATCGTCCATGATGTCCGGTGAGGCGAGGATGCCATCCACCGCGGGATTGGCGAGGGCGATTTGCAGCCGGTCCAGAAGGTCGCGGCGGTCGGCCATCGCCATCGGCTCAGCACCGACCGACAGGGCGCCACGGGCAGGGTGGTCTGCCGCAACGATGAAATTCTGGACGCCGTGCTTCAAACCTGGATGGCGACGCCGGGTGGCGGCCGCGCGAGCGACGGCCTCGGGGTCCTCGAGCCGGATGCGGCTCAAGTGCTCATAACGGCGGGGATCATCGTTCAGGCTCAACGGACTGCTCCTTCTGCGAACTTAGGTGCTGCCGGCGCTGAGGCCGCAACGGAGGAAGCTCCCGGGACGGGCCGGCCGCGTTCCGCGAGCAGCGAGGTGACCTCATCCGGCGTCGGCATCGCGTCCGCGCAGGAAAGGCGCGAGGCGACGATGGCACCGGAAGCGTTTGCGTAGTCCAGCACCTGGGACAGCGGCCAACCGGACAACAAGCCGTGGCAGAAAGCGCCGCCAAAGGAATCGCCGGCACCGAGGCCGTTGACGGTTTCAACCGGGACGGGAGCCGAAACGACGCGCTCGGTGCGGGTCTTGGCCATGACGCCTTCCGGACCAAGCTTCACGACGGCGATCTCGACGCCGGCTGCCAGCAGGCGGTCTGCCTGTTCGTCTGGCGTCCCCTCCCCTACTGCTACCGCGCATTCCTTGTCGTTGCCGATCGCGACTGTGACGTGCGGGAGGATCTTGGCAACTTCTGCACGGGCTTCCTCTTCCGAGGACCAGAACATGGGACGGTAGTCGAGGTCCAGGATGGTGAACTGACCTTCCTTGAGGCCAGTCCGCGGCCGGGATTCGTGCGCGGTGAGGTGCGCGCTGCGGCTGGGTTCCTGGCAGAGGCCGGTCACCGTGGACCAAAAGATTCCGGCATCCCGGATCGCGTCCAGGTCCAGTTCTTCTGCTTTGATCTGCAGGTCCGGGGCCGTGGGGAAACGGCCGTAGAAGTAGAGCGGGAAATCTTCCGGCGGCTTGATGGCACAGAAGGTCACTGCGGTCGGGTACTCCTGGACCGGGGAGACAAACGAATCGTCAACGTTGAACTTGCGCAGTTCCCGGTGCAGGTAGTTTCCGAACGCGTCGTCGCCGGTGCGGGTAATGACTCCCGTGCGGCGGCCGTGGCGTGCCGCAGCGACGGCCACGTTGGAGGGCGAGCCTCCCAGGTATTTGCCGAAGGACGTCACGTCCTCCAGGTCCACTCCGATGTCGTTCGGGTAGATATCAACGCTGATGCGCCCGATCGTAAGCAGTTCGTGGGTCACGGTGATCGTTGACCTTTCTCTTGTGAACTCTGAACCTTTGAGCGCTGGGCCCCAATGCCTTGCCACCCCTCAGTGAGCGGGGCCACATGACTACTTTGCACCAGTTTTCATGTCCTGTCAAAGGTTTGTACTGACATATTTACAACATGACACGGACTGGATCTACCTGCGCGGAATGGCCAATTCTCCACTGACGTATTGACTGCGCCCAAAGCCGAAGGACCAGTCGCCAGGCGAGTTCTCCACGTAGCCAATGAAGACGTCCTCTCCTTTGATTCCAAGCTCGCCGAGCCCTCCGGCAATCGCTTCGAAGAGAGAACTCTTGGCCATCTGGGTGCGGCCGGCCTGGGTGAAAATCTGGATCATGACCACCCCGGAACTCCGCTCAAAGCCCAACCCGGCATCCTGGGCCACGATCTGACCCTGTAGGTGTTCGGTGAGTATGTGGAAGTAGTCGCGCTCCGGGATTTCATACTCAGACACGATCGCCCGATGGATCGTGCGGCTGATAGCTTCCAGCTCTTCCGCCGAGCGGCCTTGGTTGACGTCGATTCTTACAAGTGGCATGTGTGTAGTCCTTAGAAATAATTTGTCCTGACATACTAACAAATATGTGGACCATGGGTACAGCAAAGGCCCGTCCGGGACATTCCGAACGGGCCTTCGGCGCGTGCTGCGGGACCAAAAGTACGACGGCGGCCCGGCACCTTCCATGGGAAGGCACCGGGCCGCCGTCGAGAATCAGACACCCAAGTACCTACGCGACACCCAACCCGACCCAGGACACCCACATCCGGGCGTCGCCAGCGAATATGCGCGTCCCCAACGAAAATGCGCGTCACTCAGGACTGGCTTAAAGTACGACGGCGGCCCGGCACCTTCCATGGGAAGGCACCGGGCCGCCGGCGTGCGTATTCTGCCTTACGGCCGTAAGCCTAGAGAGTTGCGTAAACCTCGCGCAGCAGCTTGGCGGTCTCGGACGGCGTCTTGCCGACCTTCACGCCTGCAGCTTCGAGGGCTTCCTTCTTGGCCTGTGCGGTACCAGCGGAACCGGAGACGATGGCGCCGGCGTGGCCCATGGTCTTGCCTTCGGGAGCGGTGAAGCCTGCGACGTAGCCAACAACCGGCTTGGTGACGTTGGCCTTGATGAAGTCAGCCGCGCGCTCTTCAGCGTCGCCACCGATTTCGCCGATCATGACGATCGCTTTGGTCTCCGGGTCGGCCTCGAACGCGGCCAGGGCGTCGATGTGCGTGGTGCCGATGATGGGGTCGCCACCAATGCCGATGGCGGTGGAGAACCCGAGGTCGCGGAGTTCGTACATCATCTGGTACGTCAAGGTACCGGACTTGGACACGAGGCCGATGGGGCCCTTGCCCGTGATGTTTGCCGGGGTGATGCCAACGAGGGCTTCGCCCGGGGTGATGATACCGGGGCAGTTCGGCCCAATGATACGGGTGATCTGCTTGCCGTCAGCGTCAACCTTGGACTGGGCGAGTGCCCAGAATTCGGCGGAGTCCTGAACCGGAACGCCTTCAGTGATGACTACAACGAGGCCGATGCCGGCTTCGATGGCTTCAACCACGGCGTCCTTGGTGAATGCCGGCGGAACGAAGACGATGGAGACGTCTGCGCCGGTTTCAGCGATGGCTTCCTTGACGGTGCCGAAGACGGTGATTTCCTTGTCGCCGTGCAGGACCGTGCTGCCGGCCTTGCGGGCGTTGACGCCACCAACAATGTTGGTGCCGGCCTTGAGCATCAGTGCGGTGTGCTTGGTGCCCTCGCCGCCGGTGATGCCCTGAACGATGACCTTGGAGTCTTTGTTGAGGTAGATAGACATTGTCGCGTCCCTTTACTTAGCTGCGTTGGCGAGCTCGGCGGCCTTGTCGGCGCCCTCGTCCATGGTGGCGGCCAGGGTAACCAGCGGGTGGTTGGCCTCGGTCAGGATGCGGCGGCCTTCCTCGACGTTGTTGCCGTCGAGGCGAACGACCAGCGGCTTGTTCGCAGCGGATCCCAGCTCGGCAAGTGCACCCACGATACCCTTTGCCACAGCGTCACAAGCGGTGATGCCGCCGAAGACGTTGACGAACACGCTCTTGACCTGGGAATCGCCCAGGATGACGTCCAAACCGTTGGCCATGACCTCGGCGGAAGCTCCACCACCGATGTCCAGGAAGTTGGCGGGCTTGACGTTGCCGTGGTTTTCACCAGCGTAAGCAACGACGTCGAGGGTGGACATCACAAGACCGGCGCCGTTGCCGATGATGCCTACTTCGCCGTCCAGCTTGACGTAGTTGAGGTCCTGAGCCTTTGCCTTGGCCTCGAGCGGGTCAGCTGACTCCTTGTCCTCGAGCAGTGCGTGGTGCACGTGGCGGAAGTCGGCGTTTTCGTCGAGGGTGACCTTGCCGTCGAGGGCGATGATCTCGCCTGCGCCGGTGCGGACAAGCGGGTTGACCTCAACCAGGGTTGCGTCTTCCTTCTTGAAGACGTCCCAGAGCTTCAGAATGACGTCGGCCACTTTGCCGCGCAGTTCTTCAGCGAAACCTGCGGCTGCGACGATCTCGTCAGCCTTGGCCTGGTCAATGCCTACAGCGGGATCGATGGCGATCTTGGCCAGGGCCTCGGGACGCTCAACAGCCAGCTGCTCAATTTCCATGCCGCCTTCAACCGAGCACATGGCCAGGTAGTTGCGGTTGGCGCGGTCCAGAAGGACCGAGAAGTAGAATTCCTCGGCGATGTCCGCACCCTGGGCGATCATCACCTTGTTTACGGTGTGGCCCTTGATGTCCATGCCCAGGATGTTGGTGGAGTGCTCAAGCGCCTCCTCGGCAGTCTTGGCAACCTTGACGCCGCCAGCCTTGCCGCGGCCACCAACCTTAACCTGTGCCTTTACGACAGTAACGCCGCCGATCTTCTCGGCAGCTGCCTTTGCTTCTTCAGGAGTGTGCGCCACGATGCCGGCGAGCACGGGTACACCGTGCGCTTCGAACATATCGCGCGCCTGATATTCAAACAGGTCCACGGTTTAGTGTCCTTCTACGTCGAAGTAGTTTCTGTTCAGCCGGGAACCGCGATGACCGCGATAGCCAGCTGCGGAAAGTACGCGGTAAACAACCGGGATTGAAGCCGGTCACATTGCGTAAGGTCCTCTCGGAACTTTAGCCCTTTGAGGAGTCCCGCCAGCTACACACTACCGGTTAAGTGAGTAACCTTACACTTCTATCGCATGTAGAAAAACCGCATAATGACGCGGATTTTGGGCTGCACCGAGGTGATCAGCCCGCTCCTTCCAGGTTTCCACGGACCGTCTTGCCGCCGTCGGAAATCAACTGGTAGCCCGCCTGGCTGACAAAGAATGCCACGCCACCAGAGACGTTTCCGCAGGCAACGCCGCCGTTATAGGCCGAGCAGCGCAGGCCGTTGCGCTCGATGTTCTGGCCGTCGGCCAGCTCGCGCAGCTTGGAGATGGGGCCACTGCGGCTCCCTTTGGGCCCGAACTCGGACTCCATTTGTGTTACGCCGGAACGACACGAGCCATAGACCGCCTTATCGGGAGAAAGAAGCACCGTCCCGCCAAGGTAGCCAAGGCCTGTGCCACCGCAGTCGTCGGCAACGTCATCGACCTCCGGCTTGGCATACTTCGCCAATTCGCAATGGACCACAGGCACCACGGCGAACTTGTTGTTGGCCGCATCAGAATAGGAGTTCACCTCATAAGGCACGTTGAGGTGGCCGCCCCTGGAGGACGTCATGGCGCACACGACGTTGCGGTCTTGCGTCACAAACGCGGTGACGTCCTCGCCGGCGGACAAGGTGGTCTGTTCTGTTACCGGAACCTGTTTGAGCTGTTCCAGCGGAGCCAATGGAGCCGGCGGAACGTAATCAGGGTCCTTGGTGGCGAAGGAGCAGCCCGTGGCCACCATCATGAGCAAGGCAGCCAGAATCCCCAATACAGTCCGTCGCATGCCACCAATTATGCCGTGGGGCCTCAGGCATCCAGTTTGGTCAGCGGCGCGTACCGCAACAGCAGCCGCTTCTCACCGACGTCGAACTTCACCTTCGCAACGGTCTTGTCGCCCGAACCTTCGACCCCCAGCACCACGCCGTTGCCGAAACTCGTGTGGTTGACCTTGTCCCCCACCACCACTGAAATGACTTCCTTTTGCGGCTGCACCCTGGTGCGTGCGACGGCGGCCGGGACGTCGGCGTCGAATCCGGCGGTTGGGCTGGCGGCAACACCGCGGGACGTGCCCGCTCCCCAGAAAGAGCCGCCGTAGCGGTTGGAACCTATGGGAGCGCTCCCCCAACCACCGCCTGCCGCTTGCCGGCTCATGCCTTCACGCTTCCAGTCCACGAGTTCGGAGGGGATCTCCTCCAGGAACTGGCTGGCGGGGTTGTACTGGCTCTGGCCCCACATACTGCGGACCTCCGAGCGCGTGACGTAGAGGCGCTTGCGTGCGCGGGTAAGGCCCACGTAGGCAAGGCGGCGTTCTTCGGCGAGCTCTTTGGGATCCGTGGCGGAGCGCTGGTGTGGGAAGATCCCGTGCTCCATGCCAGTGAGGAAGACCACCGGGAACTCCAGGCCTTTGGCGGTGTGCAACGTCATGAGCGTGACAACACCCATGCGCTTGGCTTCGGCCACGGCGGCGTCGATATCTGCTCCTGGAGCATCAGGAATTTGGTCAGCATCTGCCACCAGGGAAACCTGTTCCAGGAACTCACCCAGTGAACCGTCCGGGTTATCGCGTTCGTACTCGCGGACCACGGCCACCAATTCAGCCAGGTTCTCCACACGGGACTCGTCCTGTGGATCATTGCTGGCACGCAGACCGGCGAGGTATCCGGTCTGCTCGAGCACGGCTTCCAGAGCCGCGGCGGCGCCAGAACCTGTGGCAACCTCAGCCAGGTCATCCAAAAGCTTCACAAAGCCCAGGACTGCGTTGACGGACCGCGTAGCCATGCCGGGAGCTTGGTCGGCACGGCGGGCGGCAGCCATAAAGGACGTCCGCTCGCGTTCAGCCAATGCAGCAACTGCGCCCTCGGCGCGGTCGCCAATCCCGCGTTTGGGTTCGTTGAGGACACGGCGGAGGTTGACGTCGTCATCCGGGTTCACCAAAACACGCAGGTACGCCAGGGCGTCTTTGATTTCCTTGCGTTCGTAGAACCGCGTGCCGCCGACCACTTTGTAGGGCAGGCCCACCCGGACCAGCACGTCTTCAATGGAGCGCGACTGGGCGTTGGTCCGGTAGAAAATGGCGACATCGCCAGGACGCAGCCCTTCCTCGTCCTGAAGGCGGTCGATTTCCTTGGCGATGAACTGGGCTTCGTCGTGCTCGTTCTCTCCCACGTAGCCGACGATCTTCTCGCCATCTCCCTCAGCCGTCCACAACCGCTTTTCCTGGCGGTTGGGGTTGCGGGAAATCACGGAGTTGGCGGCCGTGAGGATGTTCTGCGTGGAGCGGTAGTTTTGCTCGAGCTTGATGGTGCGCGCATTGGGATAGTCGGCTTCAAACTCCACAATGTTGCGGATGTCCGCACCACGGAAAGCGTAGATGGACTGATCGGAGTCTCCCACCACGGTGAGTTCGCTGGGCTCGACGTCGGTATCAGTGCCAAGGCCAACGATTTCCCTCACCAGCGCGTACTGGGCGTGGTTGGTGTCCTGGTATTCGTCCACCAGCACATGCCGGAACCGGCGCCTGTAGGACTCGGCGAGTGCCGGGAACGCCCGGAACATGTAGACGGTCTCCGCGATGAGGTCATCAAAGTCCATCGCGTTGGCCTGGCGGAGCCGCTGGGTGTAGCCCTTGAAGACGTCTGCCACCGCCATCTCAAAGGGATCGTTGTAGTTGGCCGACGACGCGTAGGAATCGGCATCGATGAGCTCGTTCTTTAGCGCTGAGATCTTGTGCTGGATGGCCTTGGGGGCAAACTTCTTGGGGTCGAGGTCCAGGTTCTTTGCCACAAGCGTGATCAGGCGCAGGGAATCCGCGGAGTCGTAGATGGAGAAGTTGGAGTTCAGGCCCACGTTGGCGGCCTCGCGGCGCAGGATGCGCACACAGGAGGAGTGGAAAGTGGAGATCCACATGGCCTTGGCCCGGCCCCCCACCAAGGCTTCGATGCGCTCACGCATTTCTGCGGCGGCCTTGTTGGTGAAGGTGATGGCCAGGATTTCGCCGTGGTGGGCCCGTTTGGTGGCGATGAGATAGGCGATCCGGTTACTCAGCACACGGGTCTTGCCTGATCCGGCACCAGCAACGATCAGCAATGGACTGCCGGCGTGCTTCACGGCTTCTTCCTGCTGGGGATTCAAGCCCTGGAGCAGTGCGTCGGCGGACGGCAGCCTACCGGCCTCCTGGTTACCCCAACCACCGGAAGCGGGACGTTCGTTTGTTCCACCGCTGGACCCGCCACTGCCCTCACCGAACCGGGCGCGGGCAGCCCCGCCGCCTGCGTGCGAAAGCTCCGGGGCAGCCTTGATGGCGGCTTTGGAGCCTGCGTTGAAGGGGCCGTCTGCGTAGGGGTCGAACAACATATCCATGGTGTCTACCAGTCTAGGCGGTGCCTCCGACAGTAATGATGGAATTGGCTTGTGTTGCGGTGTGACTCTGCCTCCGACTGACGCCCTTGTGGTTTGTCTTCAAAATGATCTGTCCGCCGTGACGCAGGCTGTAATAAGCGCGGCGGCCAGGTGGACATGACCTCATAGGAGCCTGCTCAAAGAATCCCATTACTGTCTTGTCTGACCACCCGGCCGGCGTGCCCTTCATGTTCCATTGCACGCAACAGAAGGTCAGGGCAGTTTCATCATGGCAAAACAACATCCGAAAGTCATCGCTGGGATCGACACGCATGCCGATACCCACCACGTCGCCGTCATCAGTGAAACAGGGCGGCATCTAGGGGACAAGGAGTTCCTTGCCGTCGGTTCCGGCTACCGGCAGATCGTGGAGTTCATCACCGGATTTGGCCCGGTCTCGTCCATCGGCGTGGAGGGCACAGGCAGTTACGGAGCGGAGCTCGCACGCGTCCTGAGTCGGGAGCACTTCTGGGTCCTGGAAGTGATGCGTCCAAACCGGCAAGAACGCCGGCTACGGGGCAAGTCTGATCCGTTGGATGCCTATCAGGCTGCGGAAGCTGCACTTGCCGGCAGCAGGGTTGCGACGCCAAAAGCCAGGGACGGGGCTGTGGAATCACTACGTGTTCTGCGCGCTGAACGAAACTCTGCCATGCGGGCAAGGGTCGCGGTCATGGCTCAGATCAAGAGCATCCTGGTCTCTGCTCCTGAGCCCATCCGGGCGAAGTACCGCGGCTTAAGCCGCGTTGCAATGATGAGCGCACTGGAGAAAAGCCGACCGATCGGTGACCCTGCCGAGCCTCCAAACGCCACCGCCATCGTTCTCAAGCGCTTGGCTGTCCGCTACCGGCACCTGAACACGGAAGTGGCCCTGATCGATACTGAACTCGACGCAATCCTCACCATGCACGCCCCTACGCTCAGGGACATTCAGGGTGTTGGCACTGACGTTGCAAGTCAGTTGCTGGTAACCGTAGGCGACAACTCCGAAAGGGTCACCTCGGAGGCAAGGTTCGCAGCCCTGGTCGGCGTTGCCCCCATCCCGGCCGCCTCAGGGAAAACCACCCGGCATCGACTTAGCCGTGGCGGAGACCGGCAAGCCAATAAAGCCATCCATCGCGTAGTGCTCGTACGGATGATGAGTGATAGCCGGACCAAAACCTACGTGGCCAGGCGCCGACAAGAAGGCAAAACCACCAAGGAAATCATGCGCTGCCTCAAACGCTACGTTGCACGTGAAATCTATGACCAGATCATGCACCCCCACCCAGCACCCTTCGCCGGGCAGCTCCGGGCCCTGCGGAAAGCCAAGAACATCACCCTCCAGGCCGCCGCTGATGACCTCCGTGTCTGGCCTACCGCACTATCCCGTCTCGAACGCGGACTCACCCGCGACGACAACTTCCACAAACGCTACGAAAGCTGGCTCAACGACCATTGACAGCAATAGGAGCATCACTCAAAGGCCAACCCCAAACGGGCGCTGCCCGGGGGCTCAAACACTACGCAAACTGCGGAACAGAAGTGAGGGCGGCGCCCAACTCGCGGACCGCCGTCGGGCCTCCTGCAATGAACCAGTTAAGGCCGTTGACCTGCACGACGGCGGTGTCCCCGCCGGCAGCGCGGACAATCGCCTTGCCTGGGAGCCAGTCCCATTCCGGGCAGCTGTGCTGGAACCAGCAGCCAAGCTCGCCGTCGGCCACCCGGCCAAGATCACACGAGCCTGAACCGAACATTCGCAGCGACGCGGCCGAGACAGCCGCAGCGTGCCAGGGCATTGCCGTACGGGGGTCTGCCAACCAGGTGGGGTGGATGTAGGTGGCAGCGCACAGTTCACCTACCGTGGCGTCGCCGGGTGCACTGATCCGTTCCCCATTCAGCGTGGCAGGGTGCTCTTCGCCGCCGAGCCAAAGCTTGTCCAACTCGGGCTGGTAGATGGCCCCGAGCACAACCGATGGATCAACAACTGGATTTCCCCCATGGTCGACGTCGTTCCGCTTCAGCGCGATCGCCGAGCACCAATACGTGGAGCCGTGCAGGAAGTTGTACGTTCCATCAACCGGATCGATCACCCACGTCCGGCCACTGGTACCGCCAACAGAGGTGCCCTCCTCGCCCAGGATGCCGTCCTCCGGGCGGCAGCGCCGCAACTGTTCCAATACGTAAGCTTCGGCCGCATGATCGGCCGCCGTGACGACGTCGGACACCGACGTCTTGCGCGTGCCCTGCAGCCCGCCCATGCGCATGAGCAGCGCCAGCTGGCCTGCCTCGCGGACCAGTGCGCTGGCCAATTGGTAATCATCCAGTGATGGATCAAGTTCAGTTGCGGTGTGCCTGCCGGTGGTCATGGTCCCAGCTTATGTGGCGGGATAATGAATGACATGGCCAAGACACCAGCGCAGCGCATCAAGAAGCACGGAGCCAAGGCAGTGGTGCCCAACCACACCCTCCCACCCGTGATCAATCCCACCACGCAGCGGACCCCTGAAAAGGCGCAGGGTAACTCCAAGCTGATTGTCATCGCAGGCGTTGTGGCCAGCCTCTTCCTGTTCTGGTACCTGCACTTGCTGACGCTGAACCAAATGACGCAGCTTTCGGGCGGCCTGGCTATGCCTGACTCGCTGATCGGTGGGTTCTCCCAGGACTACGTTGCCCAGCTTCGCGCCGCCATGGACGAGTCCGCCCGGGGCCAGTTGAACTACGTCCACAAGACCGCCGGCACACTCTTTCCGCTGATCTTCGGCTTCAGCTGGCTCCTGCTGATCGGCACCAACGTTGCGCGCAAGTCGTGGCGATGGGCAATGTGGGCTGCTCCCCTGCTGTTCGCCGTGGCGCGCTTGTGGTCCAACGTCGCCATCGATTCCATGTTGGCTGCGGAAACTCCCGACGCCGGTTCGGTTGCCTTGGCTTCCGCCGTCACCGTTGCGTCGTGGGTTCTGTTCCTCATCAGCCTGCTGTGCGGTGCGGCGGCGGTGTTCCTGGGACGGAAGAACGTAAAACAGCCCTGACGGCCTTGCGCTCCTTGGTTACCCGGTGCGCCACCACCAGGCCCACCAACGACAATCCGAGGATGATCGGATAGGCCATGGTCCGCTCGATGGCGCCCGGTTCCTCGACGCGCAGCTGCACCGCAAGGACGTAGATGGTTGCTCCAAGGGAAACTGCGCCGAACAAGAGCACCATCCACGACATCTGGGTATGGCCCCGCCACACTAGGCCCAGTATTACCAAGGACAACGGCCCGGCGATGAAATACAGCCCGGCACCGGTCAGATGCAGCGCGAGGTCAGTGTCTTCGGGGATCAAGCCAACCATTGCCTGTCCTATGCCCGCCACGAGGATCAGCACTCTCACAGCCCCGGCCGCAATCCAGGGAAAGGCCTCGGCTGGCGCGGCGGGTGATGCCATCCTTGGCCGGATGACCCGCACGCCCGGTTCGGCCGCGACGGAGAGGACTGCCGAGCTCAACAGCACCGCCCCGAGCACCATGGCAGCTCCTTGGAGCACGAACGAGGCATTCATCAGCCAATTAAGCGGGGAGCACACCTCGTAACCGTTGAATGGACCGCAGTGTGCAGCTCCGAGGTCGCTGATGACGTGGGCACGCCTGTCATAGCCGGGATTGCCCCGCCATACAGCCATCGCAGTGGCTTCCACCACGAAATAGTGGATGAGCGTGATCGCTGCCCAGCCCCCAACAAGCTCGCGTCGCCCTGCGAGGTCAGGCAAAAGCCCGCGGTCCCTGCTACGCGGACCACCCGCCGTCGTCATAGCGCAAGAATAGACCTACCCTTGGGACGCGGGCCAGAGCGGCTGGGGCTGGCCCCTCACTGAACCCTCAACCTCGCGGCTTTCCGTTCCGTTTGCACCCGCTGGGCGATGACCAGCCCCGCAGCTGCCAGGCCGATGGTCACGGGGTAGCCCATGAGCCGTTCCAGGGTTCCCGGATGAGGAACCTCCATTCCCGTGATCCCGCCAACGATGAGTGCGCCGATACACAGGGCGCCGCAAGCGGCGATCAACCAACTCATGGGGGTCTGCCGGAACCATAGGATGCCGAGCAGAAGCAGCGCGAAGCCACCGCCAACAAAGAACATCAGGGCCCCGGCAAAATGCCATGGGGAGCCCACATCCTCGGGGACCAGTCCAACGATCACAGTCCCGGTGCCGGAAACACCCGTAAGTATTCGAATGGCCACGGCCATGATCCACGGCTTGGCCAGGAGCCGTGTCGTTGGTTCCTCCTGGGCCGTGGCGGCGCGGAAGCGCTGGGCACGCACGCCCGGGCGCGCTGCCACACACAAAAGACCGGCGGTCAGGAGCGCCGCGCCAAGGATCAATGCCAGGCCCTGGACAACAAAAGAGGCGTTCATCAGCACATGTAAAGGGGAGCACACGGCCCGGTCTTCGTAGACGCCGCACGATATTGCGCCGAGGTCGCTGATGAACCCGGTAGCTCTGTTGTAAGGTTCCGGACCAGCCCACGCCTCGATGACGGCAGCCTCGGCGACGAAATACTGGACCACGCTTAGCTGCGCCCAGCCGCCTATATTTGCCCGTGTAGCGCTGACATCCGGAAGGAACGTGCCGGTCGCTGCCGGTGCTGTCGCATGCCCTCTCATGACCGCCAGCCTAGCCGTGTTCAGGCACCGCCCCGTCAGCTTGTATGCTTGTAGTCGTGTCCGGGCCATGGAGCTCCGTAACGGTACTCCGGGCCATGGACACGCAGGCCCTCGTAGCTCAGTGGATAGAGCACGGCTCTCCTAAAGCCGGTGTCGTTGGTTCGATTCCAATCGAGGGCACTTGAACCACCAGCAGCCCATCCAGGACTTGCGCGCCTATTTGGCCGGCAAGTGGAATGTGGAGCGGACTCTCCTGGACCGGGCCACCGGCACCCGCGGAACCTTTACCGGCGTCGTGCGTTACACGGAACTGCCCGACGGCGGTCTTCACTACCGCGAGGACGGAACCATGCACTGGCCAACTCATTCCGGCCCGGCGTTCCGCGAGTACGTCCTCAAGCCACGCCCTGAACCGGAATCCATGGACGTTTTGTTCCCCGACGGCAGGCCATTCCATGTGATGAGCTTCGCTGAGCAGGCCAACCAGGACAAACACTGGTGCGACCCCGATGACTATTACGTGAACTACACCTGGGAGGGGCCGGATGCGTTCAGTTTCACGTGGGATGTGCGCGGCCCCGCAAAGGATCTGCTGCTGGGATCGCATCTGGTCCGAATCAATGCCGGGAGGCAATCGTGAGCGCTACTGATGTGATCGTGGTGAGCGCTGTCTGCGTCTACAACAACCAGGGTCAACTTCTGACCGTCCGCAAGCGCGGCACGGACAAGTTCATGCATCCCGGTGGCAAGCCCGAGGCCGGCGAAACCGCTGCCGAAGCTGCCTCCCGCGAATTGTTCGAGGAAGTAGGCATCGAGGTAGCTCCGGAAGACCTCGAACCGCTGGGCGCCTGGCTCGCCGTCGCTGCCAACGAGGCTGCGACCAACATCGAGGCCACGGTCTTCACGGCTCCGGGAATCTGGGAAGCGCACCCTTCGGCCGAGATCGCCGAGATCCGGTGGCTGGACCTTGCGGCGCCCTTGCCCAGCGACCTCGCACCGCTCCTCACAGACCACGTCATCCCGGTGCTCACCTATAGCGTTACAGCTCAGGAACAGCTTCCTCAGCCACTGCCGTAGCTTCCGCGAACTGGGTCCGGTACAACTCGGCATACCGGCCGTCGGCAACAAGGAGCTCAGTGTGCGTGCCACGCTCCACGATCCTGCCGTCCTCTACCACCAGGATCACGTCTGCGGCACGGATGGTGGACAACCTGTGGGCGATCACGACGGCGGTACGCCCCTCGAGTGCCTCCCCCAAGGCCGCCTGGACGGCGGCTTCGTTGGTGGAGTCCAGCGCGGCGGTTGCTTCATCAAGAATCACGACCCGCGGCTGCTTGATGAGGAGGCGGGCGATGGTGAGGCGTTGCCTTTCTCCACCGGAGAGCCGGTAGCCGCGCTCACCCACCACGGTTTCGAGGCCATCCGGCAGCGACCGGATCATCGGTTCCAGGCGTGCACGCCTGAGCACCTCCCACATGTCTTCTTCGGTGGCATCCGGCCGGGCCAGGCGCAGGTTGGAGGCAATGGTTTCGTGGAAGAGGTGGCCGTCCTGGGTCACCATTCCCAGAGTGTCCCGCAGGGAGTCAAAGCGGAGATCCCGGACGTCCACGCCAGTGCCGGATCCGTTGCCGCCAAGGCGCACGGTCCCGGAATCGACGTCGTACAGTCGGGACAGCAGTTGGGCCACCGTGGACTTACCCGCGCCGGACGAGCCCACCAAGGCAACCGTCTGGCCCGGCTCAACCCGGAAGCTGACACCGTGCAGGACTTCCTCGCCTCCACGCGTGTCCAAAGTGGACACGTCTTCCAAGGATGCCAAGGACACTTTGTCCGCCGAAGGGTAGGAAAAGCGGACGTCAGCGAATTCCACGGCTACGGGTCCGGCCGGAACAGCTACGGCGTCCGGCTTTTCCTGGATGAGGGGTTGCAGGTCCAGGATCTCAAAGACCCTCTCGAAGCTGACAAGTGCGCTCATGATCTCCACCCTCGCGTTGGAGAGCGCTGTCAGCGGAGCATAGAGGCGGGTCAGCAGGAGGGCCAGGACCACAACATCGCCTGGCGCCAGTTGTCCGCCGAGGGCCAGCCAGCCGCCCAATCCGTAAACAAGGGCCAGCGCAAGGGCCGATACCAAAGTCAGTGCCGTGACAAAGGTGAACTGCAGCATGGCCGTGCGGATGCCGATATCACGGACCCGGCCGGCCCTGGCAGCGAACTCGCGGGATTCCTCGTCCGGACGGCCGAAAAGTTTCACCAGTGTGGCGCCGGGAGCGGAGAACCTTTCGGTCATCTGCGTACCCATGGCAGCGTTGTGCGCCGCGGCCTCACGCCGAAGGTCTGCCAGCTTGGAGCCCATGCGCCGGGCGGGTATCAGGAAGATCGGCAGCAACACCATGGCCAGGACAGTGACCAGCCAGGACGTGTTGAGCATGACCACAAGGGTCAAGGCGAGCGCCACGACGTTGCTGACCACACCGGACAAGGTGCCGGCGAACGCTGACTGCGCCCCGATGACGTCATTGTTCAGGCGGCTGACCAGAGCGCCGGTCCGTGTCCGGGTGAAGAAAGCGATGGGCATACGCTGCACATGGTCGAACACGCGCGTACGGAGGTCCACGATGACGCCTTCGCCAATGGTGGAGGACAGCCATCGGGTCAGCAGGCCGACTCCGGCTTCACCGACAGCCACGATCGCGATGAGCACGGCCAGCCAGATCACCGTGCCCACACCTGCGTTGGCAATGATGGCGTCAACCACTTGCCCGGCAAGCACTGGCGTGGCGACGGCCAGGAAGGCACCCGCGATCGAAGCAATCACGAAGGCTATGAGCTTGCCCTTGTGCGGTGCGGCAAAGCCCAACACGCGTTTCAGCGTTTCCTTGGAGAACGGCTGCGAGCCGCTCTTGGCTGTGGTGATGTTGTAAAGCGAGCTCCAGGCCACGCGGTCCATGCTCATGGTTAGTTCTCCTGGCCGAGGGTGTGGTGAAGCTCCTGGATACGGCCGTTCTCCAGATGCCATCGCGAATCGAGCCGAACGTTCTCCAGCAAACGCCGGTCATGGGTGACCAGCAGGAGGGCGCCTTCGTAGCTTTCCAGCGCTTCTTCAAGTTGCTCGATCGCAGGGAGGTCAAGGTGGTTGGTGGGTTCGTCCAGCACCAGCAGGTTCACGCCCCGGGCCTGCAGGAGGGCCAGCGCGGCGCGCGTACGCTCCCCGGGGGACAACGAATCGACTGTCCGCGAAGTGTGGTCTGCCTTGAGGCCGAACTTGGCAAGGAGAGTGCGGACGTCGGCGCTGTTCCAGTCCACCAGCACGGCTTCGACGGCTTCGCCGAGCTGCCGTCCGCCGTCAAGCAGTCCGCGGGCCTGGTCGATTTCGCCGATGGCGACAGAAGCGCCCATGGAGGCCTCGCCGTCGTCCGGTTTCCGGGTGCCCAGCAGCAAACGCAAGAGAGTGGACTTGCCGGCGCCGTTGGGCCCGGTGATGCCGATGCGCTCGCCGCCGTTCAGTTGGAGGTTGACCGGTCCCAGCGTGAAGTCGCCCTGGCGGACCACCACATCACGCAGCGTGGCCACCACGGTACTTGAGCGCGGTGCCTGGCCGATGCTGAACTGCAGCTGCCATTCCTTGCGCGGCTCCTCCACCTCGGTAAGGCGGGCGATGCGCGATTCCATCTGGCGGACCTTCTGCGCCTGCTTTTCGGACGACTCGGTACTCGCGGCCCTACGGATTTTGTCGTTGTCCGGGTTCTTCTTCATTGCGTTGCGGACGCCCTGGGAGCTCCACTCACGCTGCGTGCGTGCGCGGGACACAAGATCGGCCTTGGTATTGGCAAACTCTTCGTAGCGTTCGCGGGCGTGGCGCTTGGCGACTGCACGCTCTTCGAGGAACGCTTCGTAGCCGCCGTCGTAGACAGCCACGGAATTCTGGGCCAGGTCCAGTTCCACAATGGTGGTGACGCACCGGGCCAGGAACTCGCGGTCGTGGGAAACCAAAACCACTCCACCGCGCAGGCCCTGCACAAAGGCCTCCAACCGGGCCAGGCCATCGAGGTCCAGGTCATTGGTGGGTTCATCGAGAAGGACAACATCGAAGCGGCTAAGCAGCAGCGCAGCCAAAGCAACGCGGGCAGCCTGCCCGCCGGAGAGGCCTGTCATGAGGGCGTCGGTACCAAGCTCCAGGCCAAGATCCGCCAACACAGCCGGGATCCGGTCTTCCAGGTCTGCTGCACCGGATGCCATCCAGCGGTCGAAGGCCAGGGAGTAGGCATCATCCGTTCCGGGAGCGCCTGAAGCGAGGGCTTCGGCAGTGGCTTCCATCTCGGCAGTGGCCTGGGCACAGCCCGTGCGGCGCGCAATATAGGCCGCAATGGTTTCGCCTGCGGTGCGCTCATGTTCCTGGGGCAGCCAGCCCACAAAGGCGTCCGACGGAGCCAGGTTAACGGTCCCCTCCTGCGGCTGGTCCACGCCTGCCAGGATGCGCAGGAGCGTGGATTTGCCAGCACCGTTCGCTCCGACGACGCCCACCACATCACCCGGAGCAACGGTGAGGGAGAGCTTTGAAAAGAGCGTGCGGTGGCCGTGGCCACCGGCAAGATCCTTGGCCACCAGGGTTGCAGTCATTCTCTATTCCTCTCGCAGCGCCAACACGGCGCTCGCGTCTACATCACCAGCACGGCAAACAAGCGTGGGTTCATCTATCAAACGCGGCTTCCATGCCCGTGATTCCCAAGGGCATGGAAAAACCCGCTGGTCCGGACTTGGGGGGTGTACGGACCAACGGGTTCAAGCATCAAGCATAATTCAATGTGGCGTCGGCGTAAAATCGATCCGTACCTTCGCTCCGGCTCCTTTTTGGGCCAGCCCGGACTTGCCCGTTTGAAATATCCCAGAAAGCCCCTTATGCCCTTACCGTCCAAGGCATTCCAACGCTGGCTTCACGGCGTTGCGCCCAATGCCAGCACCGCGGACGTCTGCAGGATTTCCGGGATAAAGCGGACAACACTGGCCCAACAGTTGGTCCGCGGCAAGGTGGCCGAGTCCACGCTGGTCAGCATCAGCCGCGGCTATCACATCAATCCCGTGCAAGCCTTGGCCACATTTGATCTCTACGCGGACCTTCGGGGCGATGCCGTTCCACCCACGCCTGATGAACTGGTGAGCCAGATTGCCACCATGGATGTGCTGCGCGCCGTGGTGGAACGCAGCGAACCGGGATCCGTCTCCGTCACGGGTCTATCGCCAACACCGCACCCCACCGCGGTGCGGAACTGGGTGGATGCAATCGACGACGGCGAGTTGCGGCACCGGGTCAGCGAAGCGACCGGGATCGCACCACAGAACTTCTCTGCCCATCTGACAGCCAACAGGCTTCCTCCCGAACTGGCCATCGCGACGTCGCGGGCTGCCGGCGTCGGACCCGCCGGAGGGCTTGTGGCCGGCGGATTGATCACCGAAGCCGAGGCCGGCTGGTCGCCCAACGGACGCCAGGAGGCACTCGACCGGATGACGCTGGGCGAGCTGGTGACCCTGGCAGGCGAACGGCTCCAGGCGCTGGGCAAGACCCTGCGCCGCCAAGAACAAGACCATGAACGAACTGAACGAATTTGGGAGAATCTCGGATGACGGCTGTCCTGCCCTGGGCAACGCTGATTGTTTGCCTGGCGATTACCATCGCACGGATTCCGAGCCTGTTGCGGGGTGAGAACAGAGTGGTCTTCTACATCTTCGCCCTGATCACCTTGGATATCCTCCTGAGTATCGAGGCGCCTTACCTTGCCATAGATGCGCTGCTCGGCGGGAACAACGTAACCAACCTGATCCTGCGGTTCCTGCTGTACGGTACGTTCCTGCTGATGGGCATCAAGATTGCCGCGGGCTTCGCTTCGGATTCAGCAGCGCGAGCCATCCGCGGCCCTTGGGGGCTGGCCGTCCTCGGAATCACGGTGGCATTGACCACGTTCTTCTTTGTCATCACGGACACCCGTGGCTCCACGGCGGGTATGACAGGGCTGACCTGGGGACCATCCATGGAGGCTTATGCGGCTCTGGGCCGCTTCTATCCCGGATACGTGTCGGCGTGTTTGCTGCCCGCGATCTGGCGGACCATTGTGGGCCGCTACCCGGCGTTGCTGCGTGCCGCCTCAGCTCTCCTGTTCGTGGGGCTGGCGTTGCTTTTGGTGTCCCAACTCTTCCCGCTGATCCCGCTGGTGCACCTGTGGCTGCGTTCCCTGATCAACTACTCCGCCGTGCTGGCGACGGCCATTGGGCTCGCCGGGATTTGGTTTTCCAAGGCATTTGCCCGGCGGAAAGCAAGACGCACAGCGTAAGACTTTCACAAAACCATTAGATCGTGGCACAATCATGAATGTGTGAACGCGGCTGCGGCCTGGCACCGGAATCAGAGAACGGGTTTCCGGTGGATGTGGCGCCCATGTGATCACAATTGGGGGGATGAGTGGTGGCGGACTGTTGGGGACCGCCCCCACTCAGCCTTTTTAACCACCCCTTCCACAGCCCTTCAGGCCTTCCCTTCCGGGAATCCCCGCGGGCCCGTGGCTAAGATGGCTCCATGACCAGCCTTCGCTCCCGCCGTTCTCTTTTCGCCGCTACCCTGGCCGCCGCCGCCCTGGCACTCTCTGCCTGCGGTGGCGGTTCAACTCCAGCCCAGTCCGGTGGCGACACGTCCCTGTCCGACGTGAAATCCAAGGGCGAACTCGTCATTGCGACAGAAGGGACCTACCGCCCGTTCAGCTTCCACGCAGAAGGCGCGGGTGAACTGACTGGCTATGACGTTGAGATCGCCAAGGCCGTGGCTGAAAAGCTGGGCGTGAAGGCGAGCTTCCAGGAAACCCAATTCGATGGCATCTTCGCGGGCCTTGACGCCAAGCGGTTCGACACCATCGCGAACCAGATCTCCATCAACGACGAGCGCAAGGCCAAGTACGAGTTTTCCAAGCCCTACACCGTCTCCACCGGAGTGGTGGTGACCAAGAAGGACAATTCCAGCATCAACAGCTTCGCTGACCTCAAGGGCAAGACCACCGCGCAGTCGCTGACCAGCAACTTCTACAAAATGGCCGTGGAGGCCGGCGCCAACGTCCAGGCAGTTGAAGGCTGGGCCCAGTCCGCCACTTTGGTGCAGCAGGGACGCGTGGATGCGACGGTTAATGACAAACTCACCTACCTGGACTACGCGAAAACCACCCCTGATTCCGATTTGAAGGTGGCCGCCGAAGCGCCTGACAAGACGGAGAGCGCACTGGTGTTCCGAAAGGGCTCCACGGAACTGACCAAGGCTGTAGACAAGGCCCTTGATGACCTCCGGGCAGATGGAACCCTGACAAAGATCTCCGAAAAGTACTTCGGCGCGGATGTCACCAAATAAATGAACTGGGACCTCATTTGGAGTTCCTTCGGGCCGATCATCACAGGTGCAGTAACGGGCACCATCCCCCTCACCCTGGCTTCCTTTGCTTTTGGCCTGGTGCTGGCCTTGGTGGTGGCGCTGCTGCGGCTGAGTTCCAATTGGCTGATATCAGGCATTGGCCGCTTCTACGTTTCGGTTATCCGTGGCACTCCCCTGCTGGTGCAGCTTTTCGTGATTTTCTTCGGCCTGCCCAGCATTGGCATCCGGCTGGATCCGTGGCCGAGCGCCATCATCGCGTTCTCGTTGAACGTGGGTGGCTACGCCGCGGAGATCATCCGGGCGGCGATTCTTTCCGTGCCCAAGGGGCAGTGGGAAGCCGGCCATACAATCGGCATGTCCCACGCCCAAACCCTGGTGCGCATTATCCTTCCGCAAGCGGCCCGCGTGTCCGTTCCACCGTTGTCCAACACCTTCATTTCCCTGGTCAAGGACACCTCGCTCGCTTCCCTCATCCTGGTCACTGAGCTCTTCCGCAACGCGCAGCAGATCGCTGCGTTCAGCCAGGAGTTCATGGCCCTGTACCTGCAGGCAGCCCTGGTCTATTGGGTCATCTGCCTGGTCCTTTCCACCGCGCAATCCGCCGTGGAGAGGAGATTGGACCGCTATGTCGCCCACTAGTGCACCTCAACCGAGCGAGCCCCGCGTCACGTCGGTGCTCAAAGCCCGGAACCTCGCGAAGGCCTTCGGCAGCAACGTGGTGCTGCGCGACATCGACATCAACATCCTGCGCGGGCAGGTGGTGGCCCTGATCGGGCCTTCGGGTTCGGGCAAGACCACGGTTTTGCGCTCGCTTAACGGCCTTGAAATCCCCGACGCCGGTACCGTGACCTTTGGGGGAACCGGCCGTGACGGAGATGGGCTCTCGATCGATTTCGGCGCCAAAGTGGGCAAGAAAGATCTCGCAGCGCTCCGGGACCGCAGTGCCATGGTTTTCCAGCACTACAACTTGTTCCCGCATATGACCGTACTGAAGAACATCATTGAAGGTCCGGTCCAGGTCCAGAAGCGCCCCAAAGCAGAGGCCATCGCCGAAGCCGAACGTTTGCTGGAGCGCGTGGGCCTGGCTGACAAACGGGACGCCTATCCGTTCGAGCTCTCAGGCGGACAGCAGCAGCGCGTGGGCATCGTCCGTGCCCTGGCGCTCAAGCCCCAGCTCCTCTTGTTCGACGAGCCCACCTCGGCCCTGGATCCCGAACTCGTTGGAGACGTCCTGGGCGTCATCAAGGAACTCGCCGAAGAGGGCTGGACCATGGTGATCGTGACCCATGAGTTGGCCTTCGCCCAGCATGTGGCGGATGAGGTCATCTTCATGGACGGCGGAGTGGTAGTGGAGCGGGGTCCTGCTGCCGAGGTGCTGCGCGCACCCAGGCAGGAGCGGACCAAGCTGTTCGTGAAGCGGCTGCAACACGACGTCTAAGGGCTCTTGGCGCGGGCATGCGTTCTTTAGCGGGCGAAGCGCAACGTGACCAGCTGGAACGGGCGCAGGACCAGCTCCGCACAGTCGTGCCCCACAACCACTCCAGGGGCCTCTACCGGCCGTTCCAGCAGGTCCGTCGCCAGGACGCCATGCGCGTCAAAGTTTGCCCTTACAACACCGGCTGAGCGTTGTCCAAGAGATTCATAAAGGCGCACAATGACGTCTCCGGAACCATCCTCCGCCAGTTTCACGGCTTCCACCACCAAGGCAGGGTTGGAAACGGCCAGCAGGGGTTCCACTGGCCTGCCGCCGCTGACGTAGCGCGGCTTCAGGTTGGTGCGGTAGCCCTCCTCCACGGCATCCCCGATTTCCGCTCCTGGCCTGATGGACAGTTCAAGTGTGTGTTCGCCGCGGTCGGCTTCAGGGTCCGGGAACCTGGCGGAGCGCAACAGCGAGACGCGGATGGTCGTCGTCGTTCCGCCATCGCCGCGGATCGCCCTGGTGACGTCGTGTCCGTAGCTGGAGGAGTTGCTGACGGCCACGCCATAGCCGGGCTCGGCAACGTGGATCCAGCGATGGGCGCAGATCTCGAACTTGGCGGCGTCCCATGACGTGTTGGTGTGGGTGGGCCGGAACACATGGCCGAACTGCGTCTCCGACGCCGAACGGTCAGCCCGGACGTCCAGCGGGAAGGCGATCTTCAGCATCTTTTCGCGTTCCTGCCAGTCAACTGTGGTGGCGATCCCCAGCGACTCCGCGCCGGCGTCGAGCGTTATCCGTTGCGTAATGGTGGAGGCACCAACCGAACGCTTGACCACCACGACGGCGCCTGTCGCCGTGCGCTCAAGGTGGATCGCTTCGGCTTGGGTCACCTTGGTGACGTTGCGCCGGTAGAACTCCTCGATATCCCAGGCGTCCCATTCGTTCGGAGTATCCCTGAACAGCTCAAGCAGGTTGCCGGGCTCGCCGGGTGCCATCGCCTCACGGCCTGTGGCATGGTCAGTGAGTGAAGTCAACAAGCCATCACGGTCCACGGCAGCCCGGATGATTCCGTTGTCCAGGATGTAACCGCCATCCTTTTCGCTGGCGTCAACAACTGCCTCCGGCTTCACGGCTTCCGCGGCGGCGAGTGCGGGCACGCCGCTACGCTTGTGCGGGGCGGCATTGAGCAGGAACTGCCTGTCTCCGTGGCCGACGAGTGCCTGGGTGGCCCCGGCGATGATGGCCTCGAGATCGTGGGCGATAGCGTCATAGTTCCGCTCGGCGTCCTGGTGGACCCAGGCGATGGAACTGCCCGGCAGGATGTCGTGGAATTGCTGCAGGAGGACCAGCCGCCAGAGGCGCTTGAGCTCCACCTCCGGATAGGCGTAGGAATCGCCCAGGCGTACGGCCGCGGTGGAGCACCACAGTTCTGCTTCACGCAGGAGGTGCTCGCTGCGCCGGTTGCCTCGCTTGGTCTTCGCCTGGCTGGTGTACGTTCCGCGGTGCATCTCCAGGTACATCTCGCCCACCCAGACCGGGAGGTTGCGGTACTCGGCTTCGGCCGCGGTGAAGAAGTCCTTGGCCGTACCCATACGGACCTTGGGCGAACCTTCAAGATCTGCGGTGCGGCGTGCGGCGGCCACCATCTCACGCGTTGGACCGCCACCGCCGTCGCCATAGCCGAAGGGAACAAGTGACATGGTTCCGCGGCCGTGCTCACGGTAGTTGCGCTCCGCATGCGCAAGCTCGCGGGCGTGGAGCTCCGCGTTGTACGTGTCCACGGGCGGGAAGTGGGTGAACAACCGGGTGCCGTCAATGCCTTCCCAGCTGAAGGTGTGGTGCGGCATCAGGTTCACCTTGTTCCAGGAAATCTTCTGCGTAAGGAACCATCGCAAACCTGCCGACTTGACGATCTGTGGCAGTGCTCCCGAGTAGCCAAAGGAATCGGGCAGCCAGGCCTCCTGGCATTCAACGTCGAATTCCTTCAGGAAGAAACTCTTGCCTTCCACGAACTGGCGCGCCATGGCCTCACCGCCGGGCATGTTGGTATCAGATTCAACCCACATGCCACCAACGGGCACGAACTGCCCCGCCCTGACCTTTTCCCGGATGCGGACAAAGAGCTCAGGGAAGAATTCCTTGATCCAGGCCATTTGCTGGGCCGAGGAACATGAGAAGACGAAGTCAGGGTCCTCGTCCATGAGGGCCACGACGTTGGAGAAGGTTCGCGCACACTTGCGGATGGTTTCACGAACAGGCCACAACCATGCGGAGTCGATGTGCGCATGGCCGGTTGCCAGGAGTTGGTGGGCCGAAGCGTAGGCGGGCCGGCTAAGTACTTCGGCCAGTGCCTCGCGGCCGGCAGCAGCCGTTCCCGCGACGTCGTCCGGATCCATGACGTCCAGCATCCGTTCCAGGGCACGCAGGATTTCGTGGCGCCGCGGCAGCTCCATGGGGAGTTCGTGCATGAGCCCGCTCAGGGTCCACACGTCCTGGTTGAGTTCCCACACCGTTTCGTTGAGTTCGGCAATGGCAATCCTGCCCAGACGATACCGGGGTTCCTCTCCCGACGTCGCCTTGTCCCCCAACGGAGTGGGCACGAATGACCAACCTTGCGCCACGTCCGGATTGGCCGCAGCCTCCACATAGAAATCCACGGACAATCCGCCACCGAGCAGCTTCAGCGGAACATGGTAGTTGCGCGGTGATATCGCCTTGATGATGCCGGCATCGGCGCGCCAGGCGGTGCCTTCACATTGGAACCCCGGAACGTCGCTGTTGAAGCCCAGGTCCACGATGATTTCCACCGCCGTCCCCTCGGCAGAACCCCAGCCTTCTGGAACTTCGCCCTGCAGCCGGAGCCATTTAGTGCTCCACGGCTTGCCCCAAGGCGCGCCCGGCTCCTGGGGCGTAAACAGCTGGCGGATGGCCTCGGCTGCGGGCACGGGTTCCCCAGGCGCGTCCCAGCTGCTGAGCTGCAGTGGAACGGACCTGCCATAGATGGCCGGAAGAAGGCGTTCCCGAACGAATCGATCGAGACGCTGTTCAGTGATCCGGCGGTCGTCGTGCAATTAAATCCCCTTAGGCATTGGCTGGTGGCAAAGCGTCATGGCCGGCGGGCCAGCCGGCACTTCATGGACGACATTATTCGAGGACACAGCGATTCCAATCGATGGATAAAATCTACGTCGTTCCAGCTCGATAGCCAAGTGATCGAGGACTATCCGCAGCGAATGGGCGCTTAGCCAGCCTGTTCCCCTACGATCCTGTCCCTCCCTGCGTACACGTTCAGGCTCGCTCCGCGGCTGAAGCCCACCAGCGTGATGCCTGTTTCGTCGGCGAGCTCGGCAGCGAGGCTGGACGGGGCGCTGACGGCTGCAAGGACGGGAATTCCCGCCATGGCAGCTTTCTGGACAAGCTCGAAAGATGCCCGCCCGGATACCTGAAGAACCGTTCCCGCCAGCGGAAGCTTGCCGGCCCGCAAAGCCCAGCCAACCACTTTGTCCACAGCGTTATGGCGACCCACGTCTTCCCGCAGGCACAGCAGCTCGGAAGTACCGTCGTCGTGAATCCTGAAAAGGCCCGCGGCGTGGACGCCGCCCGTCTTGGCGAAGACCGCCTGGGCCTCGCGCAACCTATCCGGGAGCTCGGCCAGCGCCCTCACGGGGACGGTGACGTCGTCGTCCGCGGGACTGTGCCGCGAGGACTTCCTGACGGCGTCGATCGAGTCGGTGCCGCAAATGCCGCACGAGCTTGAGGTGTAGACGTTACGGCCTGTCTCCGGACGCTCGACGTCGGGACGCAGCTGGGCATCCACCACGTTGAAGGTCTGTGCGCCGTTCTCGTCCTCCCCCGCGCAGAAGCGCTCCGAGACCAGTTGCCCCGGCTCCCAGATGATGCCCTCCGAGACAAGGAAACCCGCCACCAGATCGAAGTCGTCTCCGGGCGTCCTCATCGTCACCGAGAACGACATATCGCCGAGTCGGATCTCAAGGGGTTCCTCCACCGCGAGGACGTCTTCCTTGTACCGGACAGGGTGTTCCAGGGCCTGGGGCGATCCGTCCAGGACGAACTTGTGCAGCTTCCGGCGCTGGGTCACGCGTCCCATGTCAGGATCCGCTCTCCTCGGGGTGTTTTACGAACCGCACCGTCATCGCCTTATAGCCGGGCGTGTTGGATTCACGGGCCACCAGCTCACGGTGCACCAGGGCGTTGGCTTCCGGGAAGTATGCGGCAGCGCAGCCCTTTGCCGTGGGGTATGCGATCAGCCGGAACTTATTGGCCCGCCGCTCGCTACCGGCAAACGTGGAAATGACATCCACCAGGTCACGGTCCTTGAAGCCGAGGCCAGCCAGGTCTTCCTCATGGACCAGGATCACCCTGCGGGCATCGGAGACTCCGCGGTAGCGGTCATCAAGGCCATAGAACGTCGTGTTGTATTGGTCGTGGCTGCGCACCGTCTGCAGGATCAAGTGGCCCTCCGGCGCTTCGAGGTACTCCAGCGGGCTTACGGAGAATCGTGCCTTGCCGATGTCCGTTGCAAAGGTACGCGTGTCCCGCGGCGGGTTCGGCAGGACAAAACCGTTCTTGGTGCGGACCCTGGCATTGAAGTCCTCGAACCCCGGGATAACCCGTGAGATGTGGTCCCGGATCACGTCATAGTCCTCTGCCATTGCCCGCCAGTCCACGCTGTGGTCATCGCCCAGGACTGCCTGGGCCATGCGGGCAACGATCACGGGTTCGCTCAGCAAGTGCTCGGAGACAGGGCTCAGCCTGCCCTGCGTCTTATGGATGACCGACATTGAGTCCTCGACCGAGAGGAACTGCTTGCCCTTGGGGTGTTTGTCGTCGGTGTCCGTGCGTCCAAGCGTGGGCAGGATCAGGGATGTCTTCCCGTGCACCACGTGGGCACGGTTGGGTTTGGTGGAGATATGCACAGTCAGGCCAGCGGTCTTGAGGCCGGCTTCCAAGGCCGCAGTGTCAGAACCGGCCGCAGCGAAGTTTCCGCCCATGGACACAAAGACATCCACCTCCCCCTTTTCCAAGGCGTGCTGGGTCTCCACGGAGTCATATCCATGCTCGCGAGGCATCCGGAATCCAAACTCCTTGTCCAGCGCGGTAAGGAAGGGTTCGCGTGGCTTCTCCCAGATACCCATGGTGCGATCACCCTGGACGTTCGAGTGGCCACGCACAGGGCATGCGCCGGCTCCCCGCTTGCCGAAGTTGCCTTGGAGCAGGAGCAGGTTGATGATCTCCTTCAACGTGTCCACGGAGTGCGGCTGTTGAGTCAAGCCAAGGGCCCAGCAAATGATGGTTGCCTTGGACTTCGCCATCAGCCCTGCCACAGTAACGATTTCCTCGCGTGCCAAGCCTGTTGCCCGCTCGGTTTCGTCCCAGTCCAGCTGGGAGCGTGCCTGGGCGTACGCTTCGAAACCTTCGGTCTGCTTGCCGATGAACGACTTATCGACCACCGTCCCCGGGTTCCGTTTCTCCTCCTCCAGGAGCAGGTGGCCCAGTGCCTGGAACAGCGCGAGGTCCCCACCTACTTTGATCTTGAGAAACTCGTCCGCGATGGTGGTCCCGCCGCCGATCACGCCGTTGAGGGACTGCGGGTCCTTGAAGTTCAGCAACCCGGCTTCCGGAAGCGGGTTTACGGCGACGATCTTTCCGCCGTTGTTCTTGCAGTCACGCAAAGCGGACAGCATGCGGGGGTGATTGGTTCCTGGATTCTGGCCCACCACGAGCACCAGTTCGGCGTGGTGGATGTCTTCCAGCGAAACCGTTCCCTTGCCGATCCCGATGGTCGGGTTCAGCGCGCTGCCCGATGATTCGTGGCACATGTTGGAGCAATCCGGCAGGTTGTTGGTGCCGAGGCTGCGGGCGAACAATTGGTACATGAAGGCGGTCTCGTTGGCCGTCCGGCCGGAGGTGTAGAACACGCAGCGATCGGGCGTGGTGGCATTGACATGCTCCCCGATCAAGGCGAAGGCGTCGGTCCAGCTGATAGAGGAATAGTGCGTATCCCCGGGCTTGAGGACTACGGGCTCGGAGATCCGCCCTTGGCTCCCCAACCAGTATTCGGTCTTGTCCTCAAGATCGGCGATGGAATGTTGTGCCCAGAATTCCGCCCCCACCGTCCGCGTGGTGCTTTCCTCAGCAATTGCCTTGGCGCCGTTCTCGCAGAATTCCGCGGGACTGCGCCGTCCCGTGATGGATTCCGGCCAGGCGCAGCCAGGGCAATCAAAGCCATCGTGCTGGTTGACCCGGAGCATCGAACGGACCGTGCGGGCTACTCCCGCCTGGGCGTAGCCCCTTTCAAGGGCGACAGTGACAGCCTTGAGGCCTGCCGCGGCTCGCTTGGGCGGGTGGATTTGCAGGTCATCTTCATTGATGTCCTGTTCGGGAGCATGCCTATTCATGAGTCCATCATTGCAAGCCGGGGCACCCAGTTACCACCTGCGTCCAGCCGGGGAGCCTCAGGCCTCCAGCGCACTCCAGTCAACGGGACCCGAAGGGGCCTTCTTTTGTTGCCGGGCCGGCGCCTTTCGTGGTTTTCGTTCAGCCCCTTTGGGCGTGGGCAATGGTTTACCCCACGGCAAAGGAAACGCCGGGACCAACTCGCCCATCTGGACGCCGTGTGGTGGCACCACCATGACGCCATCTGCTCCTGCCAGCCCACGCATCATCCCGGGCCCCGTGTGCTGCGCGGGCGATGCCAATCCATAGACCAGCTTGAAGGGCATCAGACGCGTACGTCCAGGATCGGCGTCGATCATTGCACCGCTGGGAACCTCGCCAACTTCTTCCAGCTTCCCGTGCCCGAGCGCGGCCAGCAGCGGGCCGCCGACGGTGAACAGCGCCATCATGGCTGCCAGCGGATTCCCGGGCAGGCCCAGGACAAACCGTCCGTCCGGAAGTTCTGCCAACACCGCCGGGTGCCCTGGGCGCATGGCAATGCCGTCGATCACCAGGCTGCCGCCCAGTTCAGCCACGGCCCTCCTGAAATGGTCCGTCCCCGAGCGTCCGGTCCCGCCCGTAGTAATAACGACGTCGGCCGGCGGCTCTGCTGCGGCGAATGGTTCTGTGGGTTCAGGCTCGGTGTCCTGCAAGGCGGCCAGCCAGTCGTCGTAGTTGTCTCCCACCTTGAGTTGCTCCCCTGCGATGCCACCCAGGAGCTCGACGACGGCTCCGAGCTGAGGCCCAAAGGTGTCACGGACCTTGCCCGGCACGGGAACCCCCTGGGTCACCACCTCCGACCCCGTCAAAAGGAACCGCACCAAGGGCTTGCCCAGCACTTCCAGCTCATCAAGGCCGGCCAGGGCAGCCAAGGCAATGTGCGCAGGATTCAGGATGGTCCCGGCTTTAAGCAGCACATCCCCTTCAGCTGCTTCTTCTGCAGCCTTGCGGATGTGCTGGCCGTTGCGTGGCTCCCCGGGCTTGGCTGCCCCACCGAGCGCAAGGACCGGAAGGTCGTCGTCGTCCGTAGTGATGATGCCGCTCTCAGTGCGCAGAACCGCTTTGGCACCTGGTGGAATGAGTCCGCCAGTGACGATGGGGCTCGCCTGATGGGGAGCAAGCCTTTGGCCTGGCTCGATGAGAATCCATGGACCGGTTCCATTGACGGCCCAGCCGTCCATGGCGGAGGACGCGTAGTGTGGCATGTCCTGTATGGCGAGTGCGTCCGAGGCAAGCGTCCGTCCCAAGGCCGCCTTCAGTGGTACCGGACTTGCCGGAATAGGAGCAGCGACGTCGAAAGCGCGCTGCCGGGCCTCATGCCATGTATGTGCCGCGTGGTGGCCCTGTCCGGGGGCCTCGGTCATTCTGCCTCTGTCCCGGGCTCCAGGTATTGCTTGGCAACCTGGCGGGCCAGGTCAAGGGCAGCGCTCATGGCGGTGTCGTCCGCGGCCTGTCCGATCCCCCTGGCCATACCAGCCGCATAACCGGCAATGAACGTCGTCAGGGGCGCTGCAGGCCGCACCACGGAGTGGGCGGCAACACCCGCCACCGCAAGGACTTCATTGATGTCCACTTCAACGCCCTCGAGCTCAAAGGCCTGCAACAGTGTGCGGCACCATTCCTCGAGCGTCTCTTCCTGGCTCTTCACGTCCGCCTCCTGCTCGTTGTATATGCCCAGGGCCGCTGCGTCCTCCCACGTGTCCACATCATCCGTGGACCCTTCGGGGACGCTAACGGCCAGCAGGTTCAGCCTAGCAAGCAGCCGGAACACTGGAGAGTTCGTTAACCCCGAAGCTTCCGAAGCTACGGCAATTTCCCTTTCCAAAGCCCGGGTGCTGTACACCCCCAGGAGAGGCTGTTGCCGGCCATCGGCTGAGACTGCCATGGCGCCTTCCACCTCCGGATGCTGCCGCAATGCTTCCCAGAGGGGCACGATGCCCCGGGAAGCGTGCGGCATGTCGCATGCCAGGACGAGTGTCCACGGCGCTTGCCCTCCTGCCTGGTGGATGGCCGCCAGGCCGGCAGCCATCGCGGCGGCAGGGCCTGCGAAGGCCGGTTCCTCCCGGGCGGTAAGAACTCCCTCAGGCAGGACGCCGATACCGGGAGTGTCTGGACCAACCACCACCACGGCGGAAGCACCCTGCGCCGCCTGCAGGGCATGCGAAAGGAGGCTGGCGCCGTCGAACGTTAATCCGGGCTTGGGCACGCCACCGAGGCGGGTGGCCCTGCCACCCGCCAGGATCACGGCGTTGAACTCCATCCGCCCAGAGTACCCGGACGGCGGGAGGACAACAGAAATCGATCAGGCGGCGGATTCCGGCAAGAGGAACGGGTCCCAGTCCGGCGCAGGTTTTTCGAGTTCTTTGATCTGCCACATGGTTCCTGTGGGCACACCGGGCGTGAAACGCAGTTTCCAACCCATCTCGGCGAGCGTGTGGTCACTCTTGGCGTTGTTGCATTTCAAGCACGCCGCAACCAGGTTTTCCCAGGAATCCGCGCCGCCCCTGGATTTGGGGTGGACGTGGTCTATGGTGTGCGCTGTTTTCCCGCAATAAGCGCAGCGATGGCTGTCGCGGCGAAGGACGCCGCGTCGGCTCACCGCGGTGATCCTGTTGTACCGGGGACGGATGTAGCGATTGAGAAGGATCACGGAAGGTCTTCCGAGAATCTCCTGTGGCCCGACGACAGGCTCGTCGCCTTCGGCCACTACGCTAGCTTTTCCAGTCAGCACAAGGACCAGCGCCCGGCGGAAGGTTACTACCGCCAGCGGTTCATATCCAGCATTCAGAACGAGTGTGCGCATGCACGTACCTCTTCACGGCCGCACCCGTCAGGGGCACGAGGGCCGGCTGCCCTCTGCTTGTACGGGCTGTGGATCGACAACACAAGGGTAAGCACTTATATGCCGTATCAACGAATTTTTCTGCCGTTTCGGCTGTGGTGTTGGCGAAAGTTCATGCGCGGGACACCTTTTTGAGGCTAACCGACGGTGGTTAAAGCAGAACACCCCGCTGGCCTAAGCCTTGCGGGGTGTTCCGTGGAGTGTTTGATCAGCCGTTGACGCGGATGAAAACGGGGCCGGAGCCAACGTTCACGCTAAACAGCGCCGTGGTGGATCCGTTCCATCCACCGTGGACTGCCATGCCGTTGCCGACGTAAACAGCGATATGCGCCATTCCGCCGTAGCCACCGTTGGCGTAGTAGGCGAGGTCGCCGGGCTGGGCTTCAGCTGCACTGACCGTGCGGCCGAGGGAGAGGTAGCCGGCCGGCCAGTCGTGGAAGTGAATGCCGACGGCGGCCAGCGAGTTGGTCACCAGCATGGTGCAGTCCTGCGTGACGCCAAGCTGTGCGTAGGCCGCTGCGGCAATAGCAGCACCGAGACCACTGGAGGCCGCGGGCGCCTTAGCTGCGGGGGCAGTGTTGACAGCCAAAGTGGCGTTGCCGCCAGCAGCCGGCGCAGATTCCTTGGCCGGGGCCTTCTCGACCACAGGAGCGGGTGCTTCCACCGTGGTGACCACGGGGCGCTCGTAGGAGATGGCAACGCTCGAGTCGGCAGCAATGGTGGCTTGGGCAACCGTCTGCACGTCAAGGGCGGACGCGGACGTAGATTCGCGCTGGACATTGGTGTCCGCAGCATTTGCAGCCACGCCGCTGGTCAGGACAAGGCCCGATGCAGCTGCGATCACTGCTGCCTGACGGCCAACGCCACCGGCGTTGTCGCTGACAGCCTTTGCGATGACGGCAAGTGAGCTGGTCTTGGGGGCCTCAGCTCGATGCCGTGCAACCTTGTTTGCACTGGTCATGATTACTCTCTTTTCGTATCCGCGCACGCTGGGGTCGCACGCGGGTTATGGGCGGCCAGCACATGGGGGGCATGCTGGCTTACCCCGAATGGGATTTTCCTAGCGGAGGGTGAAGAACGAGGATGTGCCGGTGGAGGCCACGGAGTGCAGCAGGGTGCCCTGGCTGGGGTTCAGCGCGCTGATCATCATGCCGTTGCCGACGTAGATGCCAACATGGGCTCCGCCGTTCTGCATGACGAGGTCGCCGGGAGCAGGCGTGCTGGTGGGCGTCATGACCGTCCAGGCATTGACGCGGGGGATGCTGATGCCGGCCTGGGCGTAAACCCACTGGGTGAATCCGGAGCAGTCCCAACCATTGGGGGAAGTGCCGCCCCAAACGTAGGGGTGGCCGATGCCGGTGTAGGCAATGGCTGCGAGTCCGGAGGCTGCCGCGCTGGAAGCGGAATCCTTGGCCGTGGAGGACAGGGCAGAGAGTGCGCCGTTCGCCTGGCTATCGCTAGTCTGCGTGCGCTGGGAGGCCCGCTGAACCTTGGGGGCTTCCTTGGTGGCCACTACCGGGCTCTCGAAGGAAACGGTTGCGGTGGGCTCGGCGGTGACAACTGCGGTGGCTACCAACTGCTGGGTGCTGGAGCTTTCCGACTTGGAAACGTCAGTATCTGCGGCCTGGGCCGGGAGTCCGACGCTGAGAACGAGTCCAGAGGCTGCGGCCAGAACGGCGGCTTGGCGGCCTACGGTGCCTGCATTGGTTGAGACAGCCTTGGAAAGGTTGTTCAACGGGTTCGTACGAACCAATTCGGCGCGATGGCGCGCAGGGGTAGTGCGTGATGACACGAAGGTAGCCTCTCCCAATGCCTGCGAGGTGAGCTGTCGGATTCGGATGGGAGTCATCCGGCCGCGCGGCTTCCGGGAAGCTTTTGCGACTTAACCCCAAGGCCTTCTGATTCGAAGACCAAAATTGGTTCCCCCGCCCCTGCCAGACGATTTTTGCGAACGGACCTTGAGTGGTGGCAGAGCTAGGCAATCCACCCAAGTGCATCGGCCCCCTAAAAAGCCGATGCGCTTTAGACGGTACAACAGATATTCGTGAATGTCACATTCAGGTCACGGGGCGTGTCATCAATGCGAGAGAGCACCATCAACTAGCTCAGAGCCAACCCATGGGATCTACGACCTCGCCGTTTACCTGGACCTCAAAATGGAGGTGGCAGCCGGTGGATGCGCCCGTGGTGCCGCTGAGCGCGACGGTATCGCCACGGTTGACGGTCTGACCCACCTTGACGTTGAAGGACGACAGGTGGTTGTACGTGGTCTCGAGGCCGTTGCCGTGATCAACCACTACGCGGTTGCCTCCGCCATACTCATGCCAGCCCGCGAACGTGACCTTGCCTGCGGCTGCGGCGTGAACAGCGGTACCGCACTGGGCCACGAAGTCCTGGCCACGGTGGAAGTCACCCGTGCCGCCGGTGAGCGGGCTGACGCGATAGCCAAAGGGCGACGCCGTGACCAACTTGTCCAGTGGACTGCCCAAGGTGCCAAGTGAGGAGGCGCGCTGGATGCTGCCCGCAGACTGCGCGCTCAGCAGCTGCTTGAGCTTGCCGTCAGGATCGGCTGCGGTGGCGACCGCTGCGCGGCTGAAATCGATTTTGGCAGACGCTGCCGCAGAAACCTCGGGCTGGCTGCCACCGGGCACGGTCAGGGCTGCCTCAGTCTGACCGGACTCGGATGTGGCCATGACGGGGCTTGTGGCCGGCAGACCTACAGTCAGGGCAAGTCCGGTGGCGGCAAGCGCAACTCCGGCTTTCTGCCCGACACCACTGGCTGCGGCGAAGTCGGCTACCTGGCGCAATGGGCTCTTGCGGCGGCGCACCTGACGCGGGGTGTCGCGTGGCCGGATCTCCATTGCGGCGCGGGCTGGCCGCAGCTCAGCAGCGGGGCCGGACGCGCGGCGGCGACCCCTGACGTTCTGCGATGTCAAACTCTGTTCCTCTCTAGAAAGCCTGCGAAGTTAGCTGTCGGATTCGGGTCAGAGAGTTCAAAGACCCGGTCCGCACGAAGCGCAAACGGCACACAGGTATCCCAAGGAGGACTTGCGTTAGTAGGCACTTCTGCTGCGGACTTCACCCCAAGGCTGCTTCTTTAGGCAGCCGCTTGTGGTTCCCCCGCCTCTGCCAGTAGTTGATGACACACCTGATCCGCTGGCAGAGCTCGGCTCCAGATCAGGTAACGCTTTGGTATCGGCGCTAGTAGATAACTATAGGCGATTAAAGTCCGCAGTAATAAATTCGTTATCTTTCGAAACACCGTGTTGTGGCGTGGCTCCATACCATCAATCGCGGAAACCCGCAGGTCACACGCGCGCCAAAGACCCCAACGTGAGATCTGACACGCCGGAAAGTCAGCTAACGGCGACGAAGACGTGCGCGGCTACCTCGGGAGGCAGCTCCAGCGCTCCTTCAATGCCGGGAACGCGAACAGAGATGTACTCCCCCACCCTCTCCAAGGAGACGGTGGCGCCGGGACGAATCCCGCCTTCATCAAGCTGGGTGAGGAGTTCCGGCTCAACCTGGATGGGCTCAGCGAGTCGGCTGACGACTACGCGTGAATCGGCGGCGTACCCGTCCATCGCGTGCAGCAGGTTGACGTCCAGGCGCGCAAGGGGCTGGCCGGCGAGGCCGCCAAGTGCCTCCAGGCCCGGAATGGGGTTGCCATACGGCGACTCGGTGGGATGTTCCAACAACTCATACAACCGCCGCTCCACACGTTCGCTCATGACGTGCTCCCAGCGACATGCCTCGTCATGGACATACGCCCAGTCGAGACCAATGACGTCCGCCAGAAGCCTCTCGGCAAGGCGGTGCTTTCGCATGACTTCAGTGGCCCGCTTGCGTCCGACCTCAGTCAACTCCAGGTGACGGTCGTTGGACACAATCACCAGGCCGTCGCGCTCCATGCGTCCGATGGTCTGGGAAACTGTGGGTCCCGAATGGCGCAAACGCTCGGCAATACGTGCGCGAAGAGCCACGATGTTCTCTTCTTCAAGCTCCAAAATGGTCCGAAGATACATCTCAGTGGTATCGATCAGATCCGTCATCCAGCTCAGCTCTCCTCGAACGCATTTGTTGCGTAATCTCCACCGTACCGCGTCCCAGCCAAGGTGGACGGTGTGCAATCGACACCTCAGGAACGCCAACCCTAGCCTAGCTTATTTGGAATTACTCTGGATAATGTTTCCGCGGGCACGAATGCCCGTAGTGGTTCAGGCATTCCACGTGGCGGACTATGACAACCGCAGATTCCTGAGCGCGGGCCCGGTCAGGCAGAATGATGGAGTCGAAGGGGCAGCCGATGCCACCTGCCACCTCCCCTCTCTAACCGATACCCATTGGAGCCACACGTGAGCGACAACAGCATCACTATTCCCGCCGACCTGCTGCCCAAGGACGGACGCTTCGGCGCAGGACCCTCCAAGGTCCGCCCGGAACAGGTCCAGGCCTTGTCCGCCGCATCGACCACCATTCTTGGCACATCCCACCGTCAGGCGCCCGTCAAGAACCTGGTGGGCTCGGTCCGCGAAGGACTCAGCCAGTTCTTCCGCGCACCTGAGGGCTACGAGGTTGTCCTCGGCGTCGGCGGCTCCACCGCTTTCTGGGACGTAGCGACTTTCGGCCTGGTTGAGAAAAAGGCCCAGCACCTTTCCTTCGGCGAGTTCGGTTCCAAGTTTGCGGCGGCCACCAACAAGGCCCCCTTCCTCGATGCATCCTCCATCATCAAGTCCGAGCCCGGCACGCGGCCGTCCCCCCAGGCCGAGGCCGGCGTTGACGTCTACGCGTGGCCCCAGAACGAGACTTCCACGGGTGTTGCCGCCCCGGTCAAGCGTGTAGAAGGCGCCGACGCCGGTTCGCTCGTCCTGGTGGACGCCACCTCAGCCGCTGGCGGGCTGGACGTGGACGTCGCCGAATCGGATGTCTACTACTTCGCCCCGCAGAAGAACTTCGCCTCTGATGGCGGCCTGTGGCTGGGCCTGTTCTCCCCCGCAGCCCTGGAGCGCGCCGCGCGCATCAAGGCAAGCGATCGCTGGATCCCGGACTTCCTGGACCTGCAGACCGCAATCGAGAACTCCAAGCTGAACCAGACGTACAACACGCCTTCGCTGTCCACGCTGGTGACGTTGGATGCGCAAGTGCAGTGGCTCAACAGCAACGGTGGAATGGACTTCGCCAGCAAGCGCACGGCGGACTCGGCCAGCCGCATCTACTCCTGGGCCGAGGCCTCCGAGTACGCCACACCGTTCGTCGCCAAGGCTGAGGAGCGCTCCAACGTCATCGCCACCATCGACTTCGATGACTCCATTGACGCAGCGGCGATTGCCAAGATCCTGCGCGCCAACGGCGTGGTGGACACTGAGCCCTACCGCAAGCTCGGACGTAACCAGCTCCGCATCGCCACCTTCGTGGCAATCGAACCTGACGACGTCTCAGCCCTGCTCGCCAGCATCGACTACGTCGTGGGCGAACTGAAGAAGTAGAACGTATGACGTAACTGCCGCGGTTTTCCGCGCAAGGGCAGGTGCCGGCGTCGTCTGGGTTATTCCCGGACGGCGCCGCTGCCGTTAATCGACTGGCCGTTACTCGCCTGGGTTAGCAGATTCGGGAGAGTCATCGGCAGCAACGTCGGCTTCAACTGCGTCATCGTCTTCATCGGATTCAGCGGCATCCGATGCTTCGGCGGCGTCGTCTTCTTCAGCCTGAACGGCTTCCTCCGACACCTCCTCTACCGTCTCCTCCACCAAGGGTGTCTCGTCCTCCGGGCGGACACGCTTTGCCCATGGCACCCATTCCGGGGCCAGGATGGAGTCCTCTGAGGGCAGGAGGCCGAGCTCGCTGACCGTTACGATCTTTGACCGGGAATTGCGGGTGATCACGGCGTACCACTGCCACCCGCCGTACCCTGCAAGCTTCGACTCGAATAGGTGCGTGACTACGCGATCGCCCTCGGACTTTGCGCCGATGTGGGCACCAACCTCGCCGGGGTTCGCGATGGTCTCCACCGCTTCCCTTGCCACGTCGACGGCGGCGGCCAGGAACGCATCCGGCTTGCCGGTGCGCCACACGGGGATGCCGGCCCGCGGCTTCGCTGGGACCGGCTTCCGCGCAGGGGTATCCCCGATGACAGGAATGTCGGCGGCAGTGACGGCCCCAGGGCTGGCCTGCGCGTCCCTTCCGGACTTTGTATCCTGTGCGGATTCCGATGTCATGGCGGTTCCTAGGCTTCCAGCTCGTCGGCAACCTTGCGCAGCGCCATGCCGATGGCCTTGGCCTTGTTGCCTTCCGGGTACTTACCGGACGACAAAGTACCGGACAAGTTATCCAGCACGGTCACGAGGTCCTGTACCAAAGGCGCCAGGTCCTTGGCGTTCATGCGCTTGGCCTTGGCGATGGAGGGCGTCTTGTCCAGGACCCGCAGGCCCAATGCCTGGGCACCGCGACGGCCATCGGCCACGCCAAACTCCACGCGGGTACCGGCTTTGAGCTCGGTTACGCCTGCGGGCAGCGACGTCTTGGGCAGGAATACTTCCTGGCCGTCTTCAGCCGCGAGGAATCCGAAGCCTTTTTCCTTGTCATACCACTTGACCTTGCCGGTGGGCACGTAATCAACCTTCTTCGTTCTTGCTTTGGAGACACGTCGCGCCGCCACCGCATCCACAGGGATCTGCGGGATCGAGGGAGACAGCACGGTCCGTGTTGGTCTGTTAGTTCAAGGTTATCCTGCCGGACCACCTATTCCCGCTTTGCGGCGCCTTTGCTGCGCCGTTGCTGCAACGTTCCTGAGACATAGGCGAGCCAATAGCCCATGGGCCTACGTCATGTTGCCCGGCTGCTAGCGTTAGGCGCATGACTTCCCCGGGTTACCGCCGCCCCCTCATGATTGTTGCCGCCGTGATCGCCGTCGTTTCCTTGGCCGCCGTCGGCGCAGTTATGGCTATCGCCTTCAATGGTGGAGTGGCACCCGTGTGGATCACATCCACGGCGCTTTATGGGCTGCCGGTTGCCTTTATGCTCGCTGTGGTCCTGGTGCTGGATGCCGTTCGTCAACGGCGCCGGCAGTAGTGAATCAAGCGCCCGTCACAAGCGAATCAACCGGGGCGGCTTTGCCCTGCCCACACATCAGCGGCCCGGTGGCGGTAACGTTGGATTGATGTCCCTTATTCGCGCGCTCAGCAAGGAACTGGAAGCGCGCAGCGACAATTCGCTGCGGGCCTTGTTTGCCGCGCGGCCTGACCTGATTTCCCCCATGGCGCCGGACTTCGCCGCACTGGCGGCCCGGGCCAGCGCACGTGTCAGCGTGCAACGGGCGTTGGAGCGCCTGACGAAACCTGAAATGCAGGTGTTGGAAACACTCCATTTGTGTACCAACGCCGATACTGGCCACAGTGTTTCCGCCGCCGGCCTCAAGAAAGTCATTGCGGGTTCCACCTTGTCAGCGCTGGAACCGATCCTCGCCAAACTTCAGGAGTTGGCCCTGGTCCACCGGGCCGATCCCCCTGCAGCGTCAAATTCACAATCCAATTCCAGGCAACGGTTCTACCTTCCAGTAGGAAGCCTGAAGGACGTGATCGGCATCTATCCGGCTGGCCTGGGCCGAAGCTACACCGAGTTGGTCAGGCTGCAGCCGGCTTTCGCCCAACGCGTGGTTCAGCTCGTAGCCGAGCTCCACCAATACGGCCTGGATATCCACCCCGCAAGCACGCCCATGGATGCTGCCTTGTCCCTGCAGCGCTGGACCTCAAGTCCAGAGAATGTACGCGCCATCCTGGCGACGGCACCCACAAGGACTGTCGGCCTGCTGGACAAGTTCGGCAGTTGGGCCATGGGCGCTGTGCCCCAAGCTCAACGGCGGGCCTCCGTGACCCACGAAAGCGCCGACGTCGGGCCTATCGACTGGCTCCTGGCGCGCGGCCTGCTGGTCCCCTTGGATGCCGGCCACGTCGAATTGCCGCACAGCGTTGGGATCGCCCTGCGCGGTGGCGCGATCGTGGACGACTTCACCCTGAGCCCTCCGGTTCCGGAACTCGGCCACACAAGTGCTGCCCTGAGGCGCAACGCGGCGATGGGCGCCATCGCCGAGACCCTGCGGCTAACCGGCGACATACTGTTTGCAGTGCGCGAGCAGCCACTGGCAACCCTTCGGAGCGGCGGCGTGGGCGTGCGTGAGCTGCGGCGCCTTGCCGAGTCCATCCGGTGCGGCGTCCACGAAACTGCCATCCTGTTGGAGTTCTGCGCGCTGGCCGGCCTGGTACGGCTGGACGTGGACAGTTCCACGTGGATCCAACCGCCCTCCCTGGAATGGCTCTCTTTGCCACGGCAGGAACAGTGGCTGTGGCTGGTGAACGCATGGTTGGCCAGCGAGCGCGCACCGTCGATGGTGGGGCAGCCGCTCCCGGGATCGACCCCCGGCTCGCCATCCCATCAGGGTTCGGCGGGCAGCACCATTAATGCATTGTCAGCGGAGGCTCAAAGGCCGGACGCTCCAGTGGTCCGCCGCAGGATCCTGGAAATCCTGAATGAATTGACGGTGGAGGCGGCCGCTCCCGATGGCAAGGCGCCCGTCCTGGACGCGCGTGCCGTGCTGCAACGTGCGGAATGGACGCAGCCGCGCATGTCCCGCCGGTTCAGTTCGCTGGTCCGGGGGATCCTCGAGGAAGCCACGCTGCTTGGCTTGATGGGGTCCGGGGCCTTCACGCAACTAGGTTCTGCTGTCGCGCTCGGCCATCCGGAGGAGGCCCTGACCCTCCTCGGTGAGCACCTGCCGGCGGCAGTCAACCACATCCTCCTTCAAGCGGACCTCACTGCCGTAGCGCCCGGTTATCTCGCTCCCGAACTCAGCGCAACGCTGCTGCTCATGGCCGACGCCGAGGGCCAAGGCCCAGCGTCGATCTACCGTTTTTCCACGGAGACCATCCGCCGGGCGCTCGACGCCGGCCAGGATGCGGAATCGCTCTTGGCCTTCCTCCGTGAGCACTCAGCCACGGATGTGCCGCAACCGCTCGCTTACCTTGTGCAGGACACGGCGTCCCGGCATGGGCGTTTGCGCATCGGTTCCAGTGCCAGCTTCATCCAGAGCGACGACGAATCCGCCATCGCTGATTTGTTGCAGGAGGCCCGGACGTCAGCACTGAGCTTGGTGCGGATCGCCCCCACAGTACTGACGTCCTCTGCCAGCCCCCGCGAGACGGCGCGTGTACTGCGCGAGCTGGGACTTTCGCCTGCCGTGCAGGACGCGGAGCCCGCCGTCGTTCGCTTCAAACGCACAACGGCAGTGCCCGGCAGCGCGCGTCCGGTCTATACGGCGCCGCGAACGGCACCACCGGACGACGACGTCGAGGCTCAACTTTCAGTCCTGCGGCAGCATCGTGGCGTCCCGGCTGATGCGGCGGGCGAAGCATCCACGCAGCTTGGCCTGGAAACGCTGCAGAAGGCCATCCGGCTCAAACAGGCGGTCACCATGAACGTGGTGGACAGCCTGGGGAATGCGAACACCGAAACCGTGGTGCCCGTCTCCGTCTCCGGTGGCCGCGTCAGGGTCTTCGACCCCGGCAAGGAAACGGAACGCGTGCTGTCCATCCATCGGATCATCGATGTGGAACCTGCCGTAGACCGGCAGACGTGAAACCGGCACACATGAGAACTGCACCAGTAGGAACGGCGCGCCTGGAAACATCGCGCTTGGAAACGACGCGTTTGGAAACTGCGCAAGTGAGGATTCAACAGTGACCGACGGTCCGCTGATCGTACAAAGCGACAAAACCATTCTCTTGGAAGTCGACCACGAGCTCGCTACAGAGGCCAGGCACGCCATTGCGGCATTTGCTGAACTGGAGCGCGCTCCCGAGCACATGCACAGCTACCGGCTGACGCCTCTTGGGCTCTGGAACGCCCGTGCCGCAGGTCTCGACGCCGAGCAGGTGTTGGATACGCTGCTGAAGTACTCCCGTTTCCCGGTGCCCCATGCTTTGTTGATCGACATCGAAGAGACCATGTCCCGCTACGGGCGGCTTCGCCTCGAAAAGGATCCCCAGCACGGCTTGGTGATGCGTACCGACGACTACCCTGTGCTCGAGGAAGTCATCCGCGCCAAGAAGATCGCGCCGCTACTTGGTCCCAGGATCGATGGTGAAACCGTGGTGGTTCATTCTTCGCAGCGCGGCCAGTTGAAACAGTTGCTCCTCAAGTTGGGGTGGCCGGCTGAGGACCTTGCCGGGTACGTCAACGGGCAGCCCCACCTGATCATGCTCGACGAAACAGGCTGGCAGCTGCGCCCCTACCAGAAGCTGGCCACGGAGAACTTCTGGGCTGGCGGCAGCGGCGTCGTCGTTCTTCCGTGTGGTGCGGGAAAGACCCTGGTGGGCGCGGCCGCCATGGCCACATCCTCCACTACAACACTGATCCTGGTGACCAACACGGTTTCGGCACGCCAGTGGAAGGACGAACTACTCAAGCGGACGTCTCTGACTGAAGATGAGATCGGCGAATATTCCGGTGCGGTCAAGGAAGTCCGGCCCGTCACCATCGCCACCTACCAGGTGCTCACCACCAAACGCGGAGGACTTTACCCGCACCTTGAACTGGTGGACGGCCATGACTGGGGCCTGATCATCTATGACGAGGTGCACTTGCTGCCCGCACCGATCTTCCGCATGACTGCGGACCTCCAGGCCCGGCGGAGGCTCGGCCTGACGGCCACGCTGGTGCGGGAGGATGGCCGGGAAGGCGAAGTCTTCAGCTTGATCGGACCCAAACGTTACGACGCTCCATGGAAGGACATAGAAGCGCAAGGCTACATCGCACCCGCGGACTGCGTGGAGGTCCGCGTGGATCTACCCCGCGACGAGCGCGTGGCTTATGCCATGGCTGATGACGCTGACAAATACCGGCTGTGTGCAACCTCCGAGACGAAAACCCAACTGGTAGAGCAGCTCGTGGCGGCGCACAAGGGTGAGCAACTACTGGTCATCGGCCAGTACATTGACCAACTGGACGAGATCGCAGAGCGGCTGGATGCTCCCCTGATCAAAGGGGAAACCACAGTGAAAGCCCGGCAGAAACTCTTTGATGCCTTCCGTAAGGGCGAGATCCAGACCCTCGTGGTGTCCAAAGTGGCCAACTTCTCCATCGACCTTCCCGAGGCTTCAGTCGCCATCCAGGTTTCGGGTTCCTTCGGATCCCGGCAGGAGGAGGCGCAACGCCTGGGCCGCCTGCTTAGGCCCAAGCAAGACGGCCGTTCAGCCCGTTTCTACTCCCTTGTGGCCCGCGACACCTTGGACCAGGACTTCGCGGCCAAGCGCCAGCGGTTCCTGGCTGAACAGGGCTATGCCTACCGGATCATGGACGCCAAGGACGTGGGTAGAGACGCTCCCGCAGACGAATAATCGTCAGGGCATTGCTATTTATCTCCAGCAATTTTAGGATTCCAAGTGAAGCTCTCCGCCCTTTAGGGTTGCCCTTGGTCCAGGCAGCCTGGCGGCCAGTCGTCGGTATTGGGGGAAGCCCGCAGCCAGGGTGCCGACGATTCGAAGGCCTTGAAGAATCTGTGATTTCTTACCAGAGGACTCCTTATGCGTAAAACCCTCCTGGTCCTGTCGGCGATTATCCTGCTATCAGGACTTGCCCAGCTCTTTTTCGCCGGCTACTTCCATTTTCAAAACACTATTGAAGCCCAGCACGAAGCGGGCGTTTATCACGTAATGAACGGCCAATATGTGCTGCGTTATTCGGCGTTGCTGGCTGTGATCGTTGCGGCTATTGCCAAGGCCGGATCCCGGACCATCTGGCTCGCCGCCGGAATCTTCCTTATGACATGGGTGCAGCTGTTCATCTTTATCATCGGCGGCATGCTCACTGGCTCATCGGAGGACTTCATCACGCCCTCCGGCTCGTGGGTGGCTTCCATTCATCCCATCACGGGCCTGCTGATCATCTTCATGTCCTACTGGTTGTTCAAACGTGCCCGCGCACTTGCTCTCAATCCCCAGCCCCTTCCACCCAAGGCAGCAGCATCGGATGCTTCCGCCTCGTCCACCGCAGCTTGACCAGCGGCGGCTGTGAATATCTCACAGCTACTGGCCTTGGACCTGGTGCTGGCCGTTCTCGCGGCCGGTGCTTGGATTGCCGCGGCCTGGATGGTCATTTCTTCAACAGCTGACAGGAGGCCAGCCAAGCCACGCGGCGTGGACTTGGCGCTACTTGTCCTGGGCATGGCCGTTGTGATGACGGCAGCACGCTATGCCTTGCTCCCCGCTTTGGTGGCGGGCAGTTGGTGGTTTGCCAGCGAACGCACAACCATCAGCCTGCCTTTGACCGCCATCCCCGCGGCTTGGGCCGCGATGGCCGGTGTTCCGTACTTGCTGAGGAGGCGGAACACCGGCTCAACACTTGGATCGGATCTACCCCGGGGTGCTGACCGGGCCCCCGCCGCCCGGAGTCATGAATGGGCCGTACTCGCCACGGTTTCAGCCGCGGCCGCGGCTGTTGCATCACTTGCCATCGCCTTCGTTCTCGGACCGTTCCCTGCCCCGTGGACCCTGGCTGTTCTCTTGTTCCTGGTGGCCGGGACTGTGATGATTGCCAGGCTGGCGCTGTTCCCTGTGTTCGGGCGTCCGCCCGCTGCTTCCCGCGGCAGCGTCGCTCCCGGCCGCGGCGGCGCGGTTCGCAGGCGCACGACGGCGGCTGCCGCAGTTGCCGGACTCATGGCCTGCACCGTTTTGGGCTCGGGAGTCTTTGCCTGGCTGGGTAGCCGGTCCGCCGATGGCGCGGTGATTGCGGCCGCCGTCGGCCATCACAATGGTGCCACCGCTGCAACCGTGGTGGACCCAACTCCGGTAACCAGCCTGGTGGGCGACATTCCTGACAATGCCGTGGTCCGGCATTATGAACTCACCGCCCGCACGGAACACGTAACCCTGCCGTCCGGGGAGTCCACCGAGGCATGGACATTTGGCAGCCTACCCGGGCCCGCGATTGAGGCTCAACTGGGCGAGGCCATGGAAGTTGAGCTTAAGAACCGGGACGTTATGGCTGGCGTCACCCTGCATTGGCACGGCTACGACGTCCCCAACGCCATGGACGGTGTGGCTGGGGCAACACAGGACGCCGTCATGCCGGGGCAGTCCATGACCTACCGGTTCATTGCCGCCCAAGCAGGCACGTACTGGTACCACACGCACCAGGACTCAGCCGAAGGTGTCCGCAAGGGCCTCTACGGCACATTCGTCGTACACCACCCCACACAGCCCCGCGCTGATACGGACATTGTGGTGGCGGGGCACGACCTCGGCGGTCTGGGGTTGCTGGGCTCCTCAGACCGTAGCAGTGCGCATGGGGCCATCCCGGGCTCAAGCGTTCGGGTACGCCTCATCAACACTGATTCCCTGCCGCAGCGCTACCTTCTGGACGGAACAGCATTCAAGGTTGCGGCAGTGGATGGAACGGACGTGAACCAGCCCCAGGAGGTGACCGGGAGGCTGTTGCGACTTGGAGCAGGAGCCAGGATGGACATCGCGTTCACGATGCCCGAATCCGTGGTGACGCTCCGCTCTGACTCCGCGGCCAGCGCCGTCGTCGTGTTTGCCCCGTCCAGCCGTGCTGCCGAAAATGCCGATCCTGCAGCAAATGCCGTGGACGTCGCAGCGAAAGCGGCCGCCGTTCCGGAGAAGGCCCAGCCGGGCGTCTTCGCCACGACGCCCGTCCTGGACCTGTTGGACTACGGCGAACCCGTGGCCGGAATACCGGCAGCCGCAGAAAATGCCCGGGAGGAAGTGCTGGTACTGGACCGGCAATTCCGCTTTGTTGACGGAGTTCCCCGCTACGCCTTTACCGTGAACGGCGCTGCCTATCCCCTGGTGCCATCCATTGAGGTGGCCAAAGGGGAGACGTTGAAAATGACGATAGTAAACCGCACCGCAGAGCCGCATCCCATGCATCCCCATGGACACCACGTTCAAGTTCTCAGCAGGAACGGGGTAGCTCCGAGAGGATCGCCGCTGGTCCTGGACACCGTGGACGTGCTCCCGGGCGATGTATGGGAGGTCCTGTTGAAGGCGGACAACCCGGGCATATGGATGGATCACTGCCACAACCTGGAACACGCTGCAGGGGGAATGATGATGCTGTTGAAGTACGAAGGAGTGTCATCTGACTTCGTACACGGAGGCCATTCCCACAACCGGCCTGAATAGGACCGTGGGCTTAGGCCACCATCCGGGTGGCGTGCTGGACAGCAACCTCATCCACCACTGCCCAGCAATCGGAGTCATGGAGTTGGGCACTGGCAAAGCGCTCGGCTGAGGCCAGGTCCGGAAATTCCTCGCGCCGGATGTGGCCCGAGTCCGTGTCCAGATACGTCACGTGGAACTCGACGTCCGCGGTTTGTTCCTGGTGATGAATGCTGATGGGGGCTGATTCTTTTGCCATGTTTCCAGTGTGGAATGGGGCACTGACATTTTTAGGCGCATCCGTGGGCGTGTTCGGATCTTTAGCCTTCGGATCTTGGCCTTCGGATCTTTGCCCCGGCCCAGTGGCTTCGCAAGGATTCGCACCGGCTTCCACTTTCCTTGATGTCCGATCCACGTGGATGCAACCGAAATGGGTTCCACAGGGCGTTCAAGGTGTCCGAAGATACTGGGCGGAGACTTCCCGGACTGTGGCGCTAAGGACGTCGAGCACTTTTGACGCCGTCTTCCAGCGCTGCCAGTAGAGCGGAACATCGAAAGGACGCTCGGGGGCAAGTTCAATCAAGTGCCCTTCGGCAATCTCCGGCCCGCATTGAACTTCCGGAATCAATCCCCAGCCGAGGCCCAGGCGAATGGCATCGCCGAAATCCTGTGAGGCTGGAACGTAGTGCCGCGGCCCCTTTTCCTGGGCTTTTGAACCATCCGGCCCAGCCGGCCACGATTCCACGAAGGCCCACTGGTAGGTGTCCTTTCGGTCAAAATCCACTGTGGGGGCCGCGTTTAGCGTGGAACCATCCACCCCATCTGCGAACCAACGGTCCACAAACGCAGGCGCTGCCACGGCCCGGTAGCGCATCACTCCGAGGCTCTCCACGCGGCAGCCCTGCACCGGCTCCGGCGTGGCTGTCACTGCAGCCATGACAGTCCCCGAACGCAGCATGGACGTGGAGTGTTGTTCGTCGTCGCGGTGGAGATCGAACGTGACGTTGAGATCGCTGGGCACTCGGGCAAGTGCCTGCAGGAACCACACCGCCAGCGAGTCGGCATTCACCACAATTGGCACCGCCAACTGTGCTCCCTCGGCACTGAGCCCCAGCTCCCTTCCAGCGTCGGCTTCCAGTTGGGCTAGCTGGCGGGCAAGCCGGAGGACCACTTCGCCGGCCTCGGTGGCCTGGACGGGGTTGCTGCGCTGCAGCAGGACCCTGCCCGCAGATTGCTCCAGGGCCTTCAATCGCTGGGACACGGCCGACGGCGTGATGTGCAGCATGCGGGCTGCAGCGTCCAACGTGCCTTCCGAAAGCACGGTAGCGAAGGTCAGGAGTTGCTCTGACGGAAATTGCGACATAAGGAAATCTTACGGGGCAACAAAATCTTTAGCTGGTCTAAGGAAGCTCATGAACTTAGCGTCGATATGTGACTTCTACTGACATCCTTACGTCCGCAGGCCTCGGCCTGGCCACCGGCCTGGCCCTTATCGTTGCCATCGGCGCGCAAAACGCCTTCGTGCTTCGGCAAGGAATCCTTGGCCAACATATCGGCGCCATCGTCGCGGTCTGCGCGTTGTCCGACGCGATCCTGATCGCAGCCGGGGTACTCGGCACTGGAGCGCTGATCACGGCGGCGCCGATGGCCGTCGTCGTCCTTCGATACATCGGCGCAGCGTTCCTTGTCGTTTACGGCATCATGGCGGCGCGCCGGGCCTTACGTCCGCAAGCCTTGACCGCAGCGGGGACAGCGAACGACGGCGGCGCGAAGCGCGGCCTCGCGGCCGCCGTGACCACCGTGCTGGCCCTGACCTGGCTCAATCCCCATGTATACCTCGACATCGCCCTGCTGGGTTCGCTGGCGAGTGCGCAGGGGACCTCGTTGCAGTGGTGGTTCGGCGCCGGGGCGATGCTGGGAAGCATCCTGTGGTTTTGCTCGCTCGGCTTCGGAGCCCGGTTCCTGAGGGGCTTCTTTGCCCGACCAGCGTCGTGGCGCTTCCTGGACGGAGGCATTGCCGTAACCATGGCGGCCCTCGGCGCCGGGCTCGCGCTGGGAGCGTAGGGGGCACGCAGTCCGCTCACACCAAGCATCCAGATAACTCACAGAAACTGGGAGCATCATGGATGTCATGAAAAAGAACGGCCCCGAAGCCAAGCTCCTTGTCGTCGACGACGAACCCAACATCCGCGAGCTTCTCTCCACGTCCCTGCGGTTTGCAGGTTTCGAGGTCGTTGCCGCATCCAATGGTCGCGAGGCCCTCGCCGCGGCCGATCTCCATGCCCCTGACCTTGCTGTCCTGGACGTGATGCTGCCGGACATGGACGGCTTCACAGTCACGCGCCGGCTCCGCGCTGCAGGCAAACACTTCCCCGTCCTGTTCCTCACAGCGAAGGATGACACCGAGGACAAGGTCACGGGCCTAACAGTGGGTGGGGACGATTACGTCACCAAGCCTTTCAGCCTGGACGAAGTGGTGGCCCGCATCCGCGCCGTACTCCGCCGCACGCAGCCGCTGGAAGACGACGACGCCGTGATCCGCGTAGACGACCTCGAACTCGACGACGACGCCCACGAGGTCCGCCGCGGTGGCACCGTGATTGAACTCTCCCCCACCGAGTTCAAGCTCCTGCGATACCTCATGCTGAACCCCAACCGTGTTCTCTCCAAGGCACAGATCCTGGACCACGTCTGGGAATACGACTTCAACGGTGACGCCTCGATCGTGGAGTCCTACATCTCCTACCTTCGCCGCAAGGTGGACATCGACCCCGATGCCGCAGCCCTCATCCAAACCAAGCGCGGAGTGGGCTACGTGCTGCGAACGGCAGAGAAGCGCTGATCTTGCTGCAACGCTGGAAATCGGCGTCCCTGAGGTCGCAGCTCGTCGCCATCATCATGGGACTGCTCCTCCTTGCGCTGGCGGCGACGGGGGCCGGCACTTTGACGCTCGTCAAGAGCTACCTGCAGGGTCAGGTGGACGACAAACTCAAGGCCGCCGTCGCGCTGGCCCAGGACCAGCAGTCATTCGACAAGCTGTCCGAGCCGAATCCCGCCGTGCCCACCGACTACTCGCTCACCCTGTACGTTCCGGGGCTGTCGCCATACCAATTCGGCGGCCTGCAGAGTGACCGCCCTGCGATCGCGAACATCACGCCGGCGGAGGCGAAAGTCCGTGGGAACGCCCCATTCCAAGTCAATGGCACAGCTGGCAGCAACTGGCGCGTCGTAGCCGTGGGCGTCGTCGCCAACGGGCAGAACGGCGTGGTGATTATCGGCCTGCCCCTGACGCCTGTAGACAAAGTAATGGAACACGCCGTCCTGGTGGTGGTTGGCGTTGGCCTGCTGACCTTGGTGCTGGCGTTCTTCATCGCTACATGGACCGTGGCACGATCCTTCAGGCCCTTGGCGCGCGTGGAGAAGACTGCTGCAGCCATCGCGGCGGGCGATCTCTCCCGACGCGTGGAAATCGACAACCCCAACACAGAAGTGGGCAGGCTTGGCGGTTCGTTGAACGCTATGTTGGCCCACATTGAGGCTTCCTTCGCGGCGCGCGCCGCGTCGGAAGCGCGGATGCGCCGCTTCGCTGCGGATGCCTCCCACGAGCTCCGGACTCCTTTGGTCACCATTCGAGGTTTCTCGGAGCTTTACCGCCACGGCGCGCTGGCAACCCCCGAAGACGTCGCCACGGCCATGGGCAGAATCGAAAGCGAAGCCAAGCGGATGGGATCCATGGTGGAGGACCTGCTGCTGTTGGCCCGGCTGGACGAGCAACGGCCGTTGCAGCTCAAACCGGTGGACCTCCAGTTGTTGGCTTACGACGCCGTGGTGGATACCAAAGCCTCATCCGGCGACCGGACAATTACGCTGATCGGACTTGACGGAACAACCCCCACCCCAGCGCCCGTCCAAGGGGACGAGGCCAAGCTCCGGCAGGTTTTAGGCAACTTGGTTGGCAACGCGCTGCGGTACACGCCCGACGGCAGCCCCATAGAACTCGCAGTTGGTGTCCGGACCACTCCTGAAGGCGCATTTTCGGTCATCGAAATCCGCGATCACGGAGCCGGCATTCCGGAGGCGGAGACCAACAAGATCTTTGAACGCTTCTACCGTGCCGATACCTCGCGCACCCGAGAGACCGGCGGCAGTGGCCTAGGTCTGGCAATTGTGGCTGCCATTGTTGGCTCCCACGGGGGCAGCGTCCGTGTAAAGGAGACCGACGGCGGCGGCGCAACTTTGGTGGTCAGCCTTCCGTTCCACGAGGAACCTGCCGAGCTGTTATCCAAGTAGCGCTGGTGCCCCAGTATTGCTGTTATCCACATAGAGACGAATGGTTGTTCCCCGGTCACAGGCGGCTGCTTAGGCTCGATGTTGTGGCCACGCACACCGCCGCGAGCAGCGGAACATCATCGTCGAAAGGCATCACCCATGAGCGTCATTTCCGTCGACACTGAGCTCCTTCAGCTCAAGTCGTCCAACGTCAAAGCAACCGTTGATCGCATCAGCACGGACGTACTGTCCATGAAACACGGACTGGATGAGCTTCAGGCCACCTGGAAAGGCTCAGCTGCCACCAACTTCCAGTCTCTTGTCCTTGAATGGTCCTTGACGCAAAACAAGGTCGAGGCCTCGCTGGCTTCCATCAACATGGCTTTAGCATCGGCCGCAGCGAGCTACCTCGAAGTGGAGCAGGGCAACACCCAACGCTTCGCCTACTAGGGATTCCGTGCTCCAGCTACACACGAGGTCCAGCTTCACCTAAAGCTCCTGCGGGGCCGGCTGTCTTCCCCCTGTGCAGCCGCCCCGCAGGTCATCAAGGCCCGCCGGGTCGAGGCTTTTCACCTACCTCGCACTTCCCAGGGCACTGTGGTTCATGCGAGGTCAGTTTTCAGGGGTGCCTTGGTGGAATCGGAGCCGCCACTGTCCTCGGTCCAGCAGCCAAACGGAACTGCGGAGGGCCGAACCGGAGTGCGCGAAGCTTCGGTAGTTGAGCAAGATAGTGTTCTCATTCAGGCGGTCGGCGCTAAGGACTTCCAGTTCAATAGGCTCGCCGGGATCCTCCTCAAGGGCGACCATCATGGCATCACGGGTCCAGAAGCGACCAGAACTGCCAATCTCGGCAAAGTCAGGATGAAGCAATACTCCGATCCTGCCGATGTCCGTGCGTACATCGGGGCGCAGGAGCTCGCGCTCCAAGGCAACCACGATTTCCTCCGCAGGCAGTTCCTGGGTGGAAGCGTCCTCGTCCAGTTCACTGAAAAGGTCCGGCTGGCCGAAGATGCCCGACTCTCCAAACAGCGTGGGTTCCGAGTGGGGTTGGAAGCTGCGCACGGCCCTGGCCGCTGTGGCAGGAACAGGCTGGGCCAAGACTGGACCTGCCCCCGCAAAGCCCGGTCCGCTTGGGGCTGCCGTACCCTGCTGGAAGGCGGTGGCCACCGCGCGTGCGCGCTCGTCTGCTGCCTCATTGAGGTCGTGGCCGGCATGGCCCTTAACCCATTCAAACGTGTATTTGCGCCCCACGATTGCTTGGTCGATGTCCTTGAGCAGGTCCACGTTCAGGACGGGCTTGCCGTCAGCCTTGCGCCACCCCTTCCGCTTCCACCCTGGCATCCACTTGGTGATGCAGTTGATGACGTATTGGCTGTCGCACAGGATCAGCAGTTCTTCGTCGGGCACGTGGGCCGTGGAGCGGAACAGGTCCAGGACGGCCATCAGCTCGCCCATGTTGTTGGTGCCGTGTGGCCAGCCCCCTGCGCGCCAACAGGAGTCATCAACGTACCAGGCCCATCCGGCCGGCCCAGGATTGCCGAGGGCAGAGCCATCGGCGGCAGCAATAATCGTCATGCATTCAATCCTGCCAGACCACACAGACACTGAAAGCCTGATAACACCCAACTGGGGGACAGCACCTGTCGCTACGGGCCCTCATAAGAGCCCGATCTGTCCCCTACTTGGTTCTTAACGCCGACGGCGGCCCCCACCCGAAGGTGTGGACCGCCGTCGTTTGCTGTGTAGCGTGACTTAGCGCAGGAGGCTTAGAAGCCGCCCATGCCGCCCATGTCGTCGCCACCGGCAGCCGGAGCGTTCTTCTCAGGCTTGTCGGCAACTACGGCCTCGGTGGTCAGGAAGAGACCAGCGATGGAAGCAGCGTTCTGGAGGGCCGAGCGGGTGACCTTTACGGGGTCGTTGACGCCGGCAGCCAGCAGGTCTTCGTAGACACCCGTGGCAGCGTTCAGGCCGTGGCCGGAAGGCAGGCCGCGAACCTTGTCGACAACAACACCCGGCTCGAGGCCAGCGTTGAAAGCGATCTGCTTGAGCGGAGCGTCGATGGCAACCTTGACGATGTTGGCACCTGTTGCCTCGTCACCCTGCAGGGTGAGGTTGGCGAAGGCCTTGGCACCGGCCTGGATGAGGGCAACGCCACCACCAGCAACGATGCCTTCTTCAACGGCAGCCTTTGCGTTGCGGACAGCGTCCTCAATGCGGTGCTTGCGTTCCTTGAGCTCAACTTCGGTTGCGGCACCGGCCTTGATGACTGCAACGCCGCCGGCCAGCTTGGCCAGGCGTTCCTGCAGCTTCTCGCGGTCGTAGTCGGAATCGGAGTTCTCGATCTCGGCACGGATCTGGGCAACACGGCCAGCGATCTGGTCGGCGTCGCCGGCACCTTCAACGATGGTGGTCTCGTCCTTGGTAACAACAACCTTGCGGGCGGTACCGAGGAGCTCCAGGCCAGCGTTCTCCAGCTTGAGGCCAACCTCTTCCGAGATGACCTGGCCACCGGTGAGGATGGCGATGTCGGCGAGCTGTGCCTTGCGGCGGTCACCGAAGCCCGGAGCCTTGACAGCTACAGACTTGAAGGTGCCACGGATCTTGTTGACGATCAGGGTGGCCAGGGCCTCGCCCTCGATGTCTTCGGCGATGATCAGCAGCGGCTTGTTGGACTGCATGACCTTCTCCAGAACCGTGACGAGTTCCTTCACGTTGGAGATCTTGGAGTTGACGATCAGGATGTACGGGTCCTCAAGGACCGTTTCCTGGCGCTCAGCGTCGGTGACGAAGTAAGCGGAGATGTAACCCTTGTCGAAGCGCATGCCTTCGGTGAGCTCGAGCTCCAGGCCAAAGGTGTTGGATTCCTCGACCGTGATGACGCCTTCCTTGCCCACCTTGTCCAGGGCTTCGGCGATCAGGCTGCCGATTTCCGGGTCACCGGCGGAGATGGAAGCCGTGGCTGCGATCTCTTCCTTGGTCTCGATCTCCTTGGCGGAGGCGAGCAGCTCGGTGATGACGGCCTCAACGGCCTTCTCGATGCCGCGCTTCAGGGACAGGGGGTCGGCGCCGGCGGCAACGTTGCGCAGGCCTTCCTTGACCAGTGCCTGGGCGAGAACCGTAGCGGTGGTGGTACCGTCGCCAGCGACGTCATCCGTCTTCTTGGCAACTTCCTTGACCAGTTCTGCACCGATCTTCTCGTAAGGATCGTCCAGCTCGATCTCCTTGGCGATGGAAACGCCATCGTTGGTGATCGTGGGGGCGCCCCACTTCTTTTCGAGGACGACGTTGCGTCCACGCGGGCCGAGGGTGACCTTGACGGCGTCGGCGAGGATGTTCAGGCCCCGCTCGAGGCCGCGGCGTGCCTCTTCATCAAATGCAATGATCTTGGCCATAACGGCGGTAGTCCTTTCGGGACAGTCGTTAAGAAGGAACCTGTCAGATAGGGTGCCCGCGACGGACGGTCCTTTGCTTGCGGCCTCTGTATGCCCCGCGCGCCGGACCTCACCCCACCAAGGTGTTTCTTGATCCTCCTCCGTTCCGAGAGCCGTCCGCCGCCGGCGTAAGCCGGGCCGGAGTTAGCAGTCGAAGCGTAGGAGTGCTAAATCAATAATTAGCACTCGACCGGGGAGAGTGCAAGCAGAGGCGCCACTTTGAGCTATAAACAAAGGGGTTTCAGCCGTTAGCTGACGTGACCGGCGCAGGAACTATGCGACGCGGACGCTTTCAGCCTGCGGACCCTTCTGGCCTTCGCCCAATTCAAACTCCACCCGCTGGCCTTCTTCCAGGGCTCGGAAGCCTTCCATTTGAATGGCAGACCAGTGCACGAAGACGTCGTCCCCGGAGTCATCCACAGTGATGAAGCCGTACCCTTTTTCGGCGTTGAACCATTTGACGGTTCCCAAAGCCATGATGCCCACACTTTCGCAGTAGCCAAGACCGGTTGCCGGGATCTCCGGACCGGAATCAATCCACTGTAACCACAGTCACTATCCAAGCGCTGCTGTGCAGGGTCCCACCATGACTTTTGTTATTGAGGCTTAACCGAGTTGCGGCTTTCGGGCCTGAAACCCACTGAAAAACAGCGGGAAGTCAGCGGAATTACTGGTAGCCAGGTCCCACAACAACCACCAGCGGCTGCTGTATTTCAGGGGATTCAACAACCGCGGTGATACCGAGGAGCTTCCCCAGCGCCTCTGCGTTGGCCTTCTGCCCGGGAACGTTGTAGAAGACCACGGAGGACTGCTGCGGGAGGCCGCCCCAGTTCCCCACGGTTCCCAACGCCCAGCCATCGCCTTGTACGAGGCCCGCGACGCGGCTGGCGAGTCCAGCCGTAGCCGTGCCGTTGTAAACGGCCACAGCCACCGTCTTGTCCACCGGCGCAGAGGAAGGGGTTCCGGAAGGTTCGGCTGAAGGCGTCGTCCCCGGGCTCGGCTCACCGGAAGCGATGGGAGCGTTGCTTGATTCGGTCGGTGCAGCAGAAGGGGAGGTTTCGCTCTGCTGGGGCGCCGGCGTCGAAACGCTTGTGGACGCGCCAGGGGCCACCAAGCCAAGCCGCGGAAGTATCAGGAAAGCCACGAGTCCCAGCACCAAGGCCACGGCTCCAACGGTCAGGACCGGCCATAAATTGGGACGGACTGTCTCCTGGGCGTCGCGATGCACGCCCTGCCGGGAGCTGTTCTGTGGGACCCGGTCGAATTCATCCTTGGCAAATTTGGTCATGGTGAAGCGTTGTCCTTGCTGGTTGCTGCTGACGATCAGCCTGGCGATTTACGCGTCGGACCCCAAGCGCCGCGCTGTCCGCGCACGTTGGCGCGACGTACGTAGTCTACGCAATCTCTTCACAAGCATGGGATCGTGGGCCAACGCATCCTCGGTATCGATAAGTGCGTTCAGGATCTGGTAGTAGTGTGTGGCGGAGAGATCGAACATCTCCCGGATGGCCTGTTCCTTGGCGCCTGCATACTTCCACCATTGCCGCTCCAAAGCCAACATTTGTTGGTCACGGTCGCTCAGAGGCGAGTCGCTGCGGGTCCCGGCCGCCAGGTCTTCAAGGGCCAAACCGGTAGCCTGCGGCGCCATTGGTTCCGGTGCTGGTTCTGCCACGGCACACTCCTTGACGCTGGTTGGGGGAAAATGTCCTACCCCCATGTTACGGGCGAATAACAACGATGTCATTCGCACCGCCGATGCCATGGAGGAGACAATAACTAGGTGACTGGCGAAGATGCACTGTTTGACCTGGAACCTGCCGGCGTGGCCGATCCGGGCTTCGACGAGCTTGTTGACCTGCCCTTGGAAGAGTTGATGGCCGAGGATTGGGCGGACGCGTTACGGCCCGTGGAAGGACAACTCCGTGAAGCCCTGGCATTTGTTGCAGCTCAGTCTGACCAAGGCATCCAAGTCCTTCCTGCAGCCACGAACCTCCTCCGGGCTTTCCGTCGACCACTGGCTGACGTCAAGGTACTCATCCTTGGCCAGGATCCCTACCCAACGCCGGGACACGCCGTCGGGCTTTCCTTTGCCGTTTCACGGCACACGCGGCCCATCCCCCGGAGCCTGGCGAATATCTATCGTGAACTCCACGACGACCTGGGGCTCCCGCCGCGCATCCATGGCGACCTTACGGCATGGACGGATCAAGGCGTCCTGCTGCTGAACCGGGTCCTCAGCGTCGCGGCAGGAAGCGCCGGATCACACAGGGGCAAAGGCTGGGAGGCAATCACGACGGCGGCCGTCAGGGCGGTAGCCCATCGCACCGACGGTGCAGGACGCCGGAGCCCCCTGGTAGCGATTCTGTGGGGGAAGGACGCCGAAGCGGTCACGCCGCTGCTGGATGGCACACCGGCAATCACTTCGGTGCACCCTAGTCCCCTTTCGGCATCCCGTGGTTTCTTTGGTTCCAAGCCGTTCAGCCGAACCAACCAACTGTTGTCGGCACAGGGCGCAGAGCCCGTCAATTGGGAACTACCCATCTTGTAACCTTCGACTCATACCGAGGTGGCACCCGACGAATTAGCTTAGGCTTGCCTACATGGCTGCCCTACCCGTTACTTCGTCCGCTACCCGGAACACGCGCCCGCAGGTCAACCTGACTGTCCTGCGCAAAGAATGGCTCTCACCCCACATGGTGCGGATCGTCGCCGGTGGCCCAGGGTTCAGCGACTACGCGAACAACGACTACGTGGACCGGTACGTCAAAATCGTGTTCCCCCAGCAGGGTGTTGACTACCAACTTCCCCTGGACCTGTGGGCCATCCGCGAAACCATGCCTCGCGGGCAATGGCCCCACACACGGACGTACACCATCCGCTGGGTGAACCTTGAAGCCCAGGAGCTGGCGATCGACTTCGTCGTCCATGGCGACGAAGGTCTGGCCGGGCCCTGGGCAGCTGCGGCGGAACCCGGCGACCCGCTGATTTTTACCGGCCCCGGCGGTGCCTACAACCCCGCGCCCGACGCCGATTGGCACCTGTTCGCCGGCGACGACGCCGCGATTCCAGCCATCGCAGCCTGCATAGAGTCGCTCGCCACGGATGCCCGTGGACATGCGTTCCTCGAGGTGGACAGCGCGGAGGACATCCTGCCTATTTCTGCTCCTGCCGGCGTGGAACTCCATTGGCTGCAGCGCAACGGAGTACCAGCCGGATCAAGCGAGCTGCTGCTTGAGGCACTTCGCGAACTGCAATGGCTCCCCGGCCGCGTAGACGTCTTTGCGCATGGCGAACGGGGCTACATGAAGGGCCTGCGGGAGATCTTCTTCGGCCAGCGGGGCCTGGAGCGTTCGCAGGTTTCACTGTCCGGGTACTGGGCACAGGGCCGGGTTGAGGAAGTTTTCCAGGCCGAGAAGAAGCTCCCCGTAGGGCAGATCTAGCGGCGGGCAGATCTAGCGGCGCCTCACCCGGCGTCGCTCGTTACTGGACAGTCCCTTGGTCAGTGGCCTCGCGAGGTTGTCGCCGAGCACGATTCCTGCTGCCACTCCCAGGACAATCGCGCCTGCGTTGAGCATGCCCCCGGCACCCTGGAGAATGTCCGCTTCCTCGATGGTCAATACATACATTGAACGGAATATGGTCAGGCCCGGTAGCAGGATGAGCGCGGCCGGAACGGCAACCACCAGTTGGGGAGCACCAAGCTTCAGCGCCACTACCCGAGCGAGGAGGCCGATTGCCACCGCCGATACAGCCGGCGATAAGCGGTCCCCAAAGCCGGCGGTAGTAGCCCCCCACAAGACGAAGAAGCCAACCAGGCCGACTGCCGCCGTCGGGAGTAACAGTCGCATCTGGGTCTGTTCGGTGACGCCGATAGCAACTACCGCGATGGCAATCAGAATGGTTTGGCCCCACAAAGGATACGCATCCGGGAATGTTTTGGTGACGTCCAGGACTTCGCTGCCCATGAGGGTCCCGACCACGACGGCAACGGCGATGCCAGCGACGATCGCGCCGAAGGTGAGCAGCGTGGAGAGGAACCGTCCGGCAGCCGTTACGGGGAAGCCGTTAATCGCGTCCTGCACGGAAGACACAAGCCTGCCCGTCGGAAGCAACAAGAGGATTCCGCCCGCAACCACAATGGACGGAGCAATGTCAGCACCGGCCCAACGCAGCATCAGGGCGATGAACGTGACCAGGAACGAGCACGCCATGGTGACGAAGAAGTCCGGAGTGCGCCACCGGCTCAGTTGCCGTGCAACCAAACTGATCAGCAAGTTGGAGCCAAAGGCCAGGGCTGACGCGCCAGGACCACCGCCCAGGACGCCCACGAACACCGCGGCGAACACAGCGAACGCCACAGTGACCATCCACCGAGGGAACGGCTTGGCGCTGCGGACGATGTCATTCAATCGACGAACTGCTTCGTCGCGGCCCACTCCCCCGGCCACAATGTCCGTAACCAATTGATGCACTTGGGCGAGGCCCGCGTAGTTATTCGTCCACGAGCGGACCACCCGTAACAGCGTGATCGGTGTCTGGTCCTTCGGCGCATAATTGATGGCCACCGACTGGTTGGTGATGTCCACTTCAACGTTCTTCAAGCCAAGGGCCGCGGTCACGGCAATCATGCTTGTCTCAACTTCAAGGGCCCCTGCGCCGTAGCGGAACATGACTTCGGCCAGATGCAAGGCGAAGTCGATGGTCTTACGCGCTGAGGCGTCTACGCCGAGAACTTGGATGGTCGGGTTGGCGTAGGGACTACCCGCGAGCCGGTCCACGATGTTCATGGGGGCAGTGGGCGGGCTATCGCCTTGCACCAAGCGCATCAGCATGCGCTTGGCATTGGCGTTCTGCCGGATTTGCGATGGCCGCATCGGCTGGGTCTTGGGCAAGCCGTCAGTGTGAGGCCTGCCGCCGGAGCCCTCAGGGCGTTCAGTCACGCAGTGTTCCTCCCTTGGCTTTCGTTGATTAGTTCTTCCCCCGGAATTTCCTCAGCAGGTTTCCGCGCTCCGGCAATTTTGCCAGTACCGTCTTGGCGGCACCTGCAAGCTTCCTGACCGCCTGGTAAGCGGTGAAGATTACCGGATTCACCGGCGCCACGAAGTCTCCCACCAGTTGGACTACCTCGCCGCCAAAGCCCTTCTTGAATTCGTAGCCGCCGTGGCCGGTCTCGTCCTGGCCCTGGATACCAAACGTGCCGTAGAAGTTGTAGCGCGAGTAGCCGTTGTTCAGCGCGTGCAACATCATGCCCCAATACAGGGACGTAGCACCGTTGAAGTAGATGTAATCCTGGACGGTGCCGCCGATGACGCATACGACTTCATCGCCGGAGCAAGCGAAGTGGATCGCCGCTACGGTAGCCACGCCCACGGAGTCGGGGAAGCGTTCGATGTCCTTGAGGCTCCGCTCGTAACTATCCACGAGATCCTGGACAACCTTGACGCGGTTGGCCTTCTTCTTGCTCCCGGTTTCCTCCACCTCTCGCTTGAGGTCCGCGAGCGTCTTGGATTCGGCATCCAGGCGCTCCGTGATCGAGGCCCTGTATTCGGGGATGTTGATCTTGGCCATCATGAGCTTGGTGAACTCATCCGAGGTGTTGCGGAGTAGTTGCTCGTAGTACTCACGCTCGCGGTACGTAAATCCCTTTTCATCACCAGCGGTGCTCAGCGCGTTGTAGAAATCGTCCAAGGTTTCCAGCGTGGCCTGTTCCAGGTAAACGCCATTCTTTTCGGCTTTCCGGATGGCCTTGCGCGTGCGGTAGTTCATGCCCATGATGAGCTCTTCGGAATCAGCGATCCCGTCCAGCTTCTTGACGAACATCCAGTTAATGTTCGCGAAATTCATGTCAAAGCCCTGGTGTTTGAAGCCAAGTCCCGCCAGTTCCTTCAGCAGTGGACGGTTGTCCTCCACCTCCGGGTGCTCCGCCCCGTCCTCGTCCCGGGCGATGTACTTGACGTTGGGTGAGATGCGCAGCTCAGCAGCCTTCTTCGAGGCCGCGCGCTTCTTCAACTGCTCGACGACGAACTGCACCACGGCGGGATCCCTGTAGTCCATCAGGGGTCCCTTTGCGCAGTCGCAGGCCTTGTAGCCAAAGCGGTTTGCGGTGTAAACGAGCTTTCCGGCGGCGATCAGGGTGCCACCGCGGGTCACGCCAAAGAGCTCCACTTCCTGCCCACGGGCACGCTGGAATCGCGTCAGCTCCATGGACTGGATGAAGCTGCCGTGCGGGTGTCCCTTGGCGAATGTCTCGAAATCAGCGTCACTGAGAATCACGAATTCCATGTCGGTTCCAGCCTCAATCGGAGTCAAAAGAAATTACCTCACCTAGATAGATTTGCACCCGTTGGTGGCCGGGGCGGGCCTTGAAGTTTGGGGTGGTGCGGATTCTCAGTAGAACTGTCCGCCGGTGCGCATAGTCTCCAACCGGCGGAAGATACGCTCCGCACCCTTGAGCCAGAGCTTGTGGCGGATGGACCCCAGGACAAGGTCGTAGCAGCCCACGAAGTCCGTAACGGTCTTGGTGAAACTCGTCTTGAACAAGCCCATGCCGAACAACGGGTGGGTCTTGTCCTTGATCCGGGCGGCAGGTGGCGTTCCACAGAAATCGTACTCAACACAGCCCAACTCCTGCATCCGCTGGATGGCCGCCCACTGGACCAAATGCGAGTCACCGTATTGCTTACGGTTCTGCGTGGAGCCGCCATCCTTGTATGTGGCCTTGGAGCCATAGTTGATGACGAAAGCGCCGACGCTGGGTGCGCCGTCCTCGTAGACAAAGAAGAAGTGTCCCTGCCCACGGCTGCAGAACTCGTGCCAGAAACGGGAGTAGTAGTCATAGCTCCGCAGCGGCATCGCGCCCTTGGCGTTCACGGTGTCCTGCATCAGTGCGTAGAGCTTGCGGTAGGTCTTCTCGCCGGGCTCAGCTGGGATAACTTCGCATCCTTCACGTTCTGCCCTGCGGACAGCATTGCGTGCACGCGATGAAATGCTCCGCAGCACCTCATTGGCAGGGGCCGAGATATCCAGCAGCGCTGTTGAGTCGTTGGACTGGATATTTGGCGCCTTGACCAAACCCGCTGCTTTGAGTTGAGCCGCTACCTCAGGCGACTCCACGACGTCGGGCTCAATCTTGATGGTGAAGACGTTCATCTTCTGTTCACGTGCCAGCGCAGCGATTGCGGTCAGCATGGGGTTGATGTCATCCACAGAGGCGGCGTCCGGACCCTTGATCAGGTACCACAGCCGGCCCAGGATGGGGAACTTCTTCTCAAGAAGCAAGTTGTAGCTGGAATATTCGGAGGTCTCCAGAACCAGGCGGCGAACCAACCAGCCGTTGCCATCCTTGACTGCCGCATAGGCGTCCGACTGCAGCATGTTGCCGCCATTGGGGTTGGCTGTGACGTGCTTGTCCCAGTTATCGATTTCCTCGGCGGTGGCAAAGCGGGCGGTAAATTCTCGCAAGGTGGCCGTGTCCAATCTCAGGGGCTTGGTGCAGTGTTCAAAAGCTGGGTGCGCATGCGGGACATGCAGCCCCAAGTCTATCGGGCCGGGAAAAATCTGCTCGTTTCCCAGGACAAACGTGCTCTCGGAGGTGCTTACAAACGTATCTGGTCAGCGCTCTCCAACTTGATGGCCTTGGGTTCCTTGCCGAGTTCCCGCTGGCCGCTCACCAGGCGATCCGCGTTGGCCAGCCTGGTGAGGCTCAGGCCCGTAAGGTCAGCAATCTGCCCGATGGGGACTTGGAAGGTCCGGAACGGCCCCAGGGGCGGCGGTTCGCCTTCCAGGAGCCGTTGGTCGATCGCTTTCTTCAGTTCAACTTTGCCCAGCAATGGCGATTGGTCCAGGACAAACCCGGCGGCGGCCAGCTTGGCGTCGTTGGTCCACACGGCGATTTTCCAGAATTTCCGCGGAACCTGTACTCCCCTGTACGGGAGGTCGTCGTCGAGAAGAACGGGCCCGGTGAACACGGTGAGCTTGGCGTCGTGTGCATCCGCGTGGCCCAGGACGTGATCCTCGAGCCCTACCCACAGTTCCTTGCCTTGGTTGAAGTCGTCCACTTGTGGTGCGGCATTGGTAAAGGCGAACGTGTCCTGGTTGGCTTTCTTGGCCGTGGCCGGGTCGCCCCAGACAGGATCCAGGCGACGCACCAAGTGCCCGCGATCGAACGCGTTGTTTTTGTAGACGTCCGGGCCAGCCTGCTGTTCTTTGGGGATCCTGTCATCGAAATGCCAGGTCCCTTCCCGGGCTAGTGGGCTCAGTTCCCCGCCGCTGATGTTGACACCCACAATCGCCGCGAGCTTCCGGGAAGCCCGGAAGCGCACGGAAAAGTGTGTGTAGTCCAAAAGAATCGTCGTTGCCGACGGACTGGGCAGTTCAACGCGTGCCCGCAGAAAATCTTTGTCGTATCCCCCGCTCATGGATACAGCATGGCACTAGGGACCGACAGCGAACAGACTCAGCATTCGACGACGTTCACGGCCAGGCCGCCCATCGCGGTTTCCTTGTACTTGGAGGACATGTCCTTGCCCGTCTCGCGCATGGTCACGATCACCTCATCCAGCGACACCCGGTGCGTCCCATCCCCCCAGAGCGCCATCTTCGCAGCGTTGATCGCCTTCGCCGCCGCGATCGCGTTCCGCTCAATACACGGAATCTGCACCAACCCACCAATCGGATCACACGTCAACCCCAGATTGTGTTCCATCGCGATCTCCGCCGCGTTCTCCACCTGCCCCGGCGTACCACCCATCACCTCGGCCAACCCCGCAGCAGCCATCGACGACGCCGAACCCACCTCGCCCTGGCACCCGACCTCCGCACCGGAAATCGACGCCTGCTCCTTGTACAACACACCCACCGCACCGGCGGCCAGCAGGAACTTCACCACCACATCGTCCTTATCAGCCTGGGTAGCCTTGTCCATGCCCGGGGCATAATGCAACGCGTAATACAACACCGCCGGGATAATCCCCGCCGCACCATTCGTCGGCGCCGTGACCACCCGCCCACCAGTGGCGTTCTCCTCATTGACCGCCAACGCGATCAGGTTCACCCACTCCTGCCAATACTTCGGATCGTTGCGGTCCTTGTCCTCCTTCAACAACCGCTCCAGCCAGTCAGGAGCACGACGACGGACCCGTAGACCCCCGGGCAACACACCCTCACGCTTCAGGCTCGTCTCAACACAAGCCTCCATCACATGCCAGATATGCAACAAACCCTCCCGGATCTCCTCCTCCGACCGGGACGCCCGCTCATTGATGAACATGATGTCGCTGATCCCCAAACCCTTCGACGCACACCGGCCCAGCAACTCAGCAGCCGTACGGAACGGCAACGGCAACTCCGCCTTCGTCTCCTCCAACTCCGCCCGCGCCGCGTCCTCCTCACCCTCACGGACAATGAACCCACCACCGACAGAAAAGAACGTCGCCTCCCGCAAGGTGTTCCCCTCAGCATCAGAGACAGCGAACTTCATCCCGTTCGTATGCCGCGGCAACACCGTCAACGGATGCAACACCATATCCTCCACCGCATACGGCAGCTCCACACCAGCCCCCGCCCGACCGCCGCCAGCCAGGTTCAACATCCCCGTCTCCGCGATCGCAGCCAACCGCTCCTCCACCTCATCAGGCAGGATCAACTCAGGATGGAACCCCTCCAAACCCAGCAACGTCGCCGTCATCGTCCCATGCCCACGACCCGTCGCGGCCAACGAACCATACAAATCAACCCGCAACCCCGCCACCCGGTCCAACACCCCGGACTCCCGCAGCTCACCAGCGAACACCGCAGCAGCCCGCATCGGCCCCACAGTATGCGAACTCGATGGGCCAATACCCACAGTGAACAGATCGAAAACACCAACAGCCATGGTCGGGATCCCTTAACAAAGCTTGAAAACGGTCCGCCAGATGGTTCTGGCGGATGGCCTCCCCCGCTTGTGGCGAAGGTCGACCGAAGCACGACGCCGGATGGCCCCCAAAGGCGGCAACCCGGCGTCGCAATACTATTCAGTTCTACAATCCCACGCTACGCCTTGTGGGCCGGTGCTGCCTGCGAGCGTTCGGGCCCGTTGGGTCGACGTCCTCCGCGGGCTCGGTCGCTGAAGCGCCCGCTGGGCGGACGCGAAGCTCCCTTGGACGCCCGCTTCCGGACGCCAGCCCAAAGGGACCGCCGGCGAGGGCCATACCGGCGCCCAATACGGGGTCTTGCTGCACAGCATGCCGTGCGAACGGCACCCGCGGCAGCGAAACCCCGAATCGGACTCGGTCGAAGGGAGTTAGGAGAGGTCCCCGCCGTTCTTGGAGGCGTACTCCTCGGCCGAAAGCAGCGGGCCGTCGGACTCAGCCGCAACCTTGAAGAGCCAGCCGGCGCCGTAAGGATCGTTGTTGATGAGGGCCGGATCACCGACAACGGCGTCGTTGATCTCGGTGACCTCACCGGTGACGGGCGAGTACAGGTCCGAAACTGACTTGGTGGATTCAACTTCGCCACAGGTCTCACCGGCGGTCACAGTGGAACCAACCTCGGGCAGGTCGACGTACACGATGTCGCCCAGCGCGTCGGTGGCAACCTCGGAGATGCCAACAGACACCAGGTTCCCCTCGCCGCGGGAGACCCACTCGTGCTCGTCGGAGTACTGAAGTTCGGGCGCTACTTTGGGCATTCTGATTCCTTTACGTGTAGTGGCTACATCTAATTGTGTCGCGCCGGGGGCCTTGAGCGCGGATGATTCAGCGGTGTGGCAAAGGATCACCTTCGGCAGGCCCCCACTCCCCCAGCACCTTAGCGGTTCACGAAGCGCCGGAGGACTCTCCCCTTTGGAACCGACATCCGGAAGCGGGCGTCCAAGGGAGCATCGCGTCCGCTCAGCGGGCGCACATGCGACCGAGCCCGCGGAGGATGTCGGTCCCAAAGGACCCGCAACTTACTTTTGGCGCTTGTAGAACGGCAGCGCGACAACCTCGAACGGCTCGCTCTTACCCCGCAGGTCAATATCCAGCGCTGTGCCGAGCTCCGTGTGCTCAACGTCGACGTAGGCCAACGCTACCGGGTAGCCCAACGTTGGGCTGGGCTGGCCGGAGGTGACTTCGCCAACTACTGAACCGTCCTTGAGGACCGGGTAGTGGCCGCGACCGGCACGGCGTCCGAGGCCTTTGAGGCCCACGAGCTTGCGTCCGCTGGTGGAGCCTGCACCCTCTGCCTTAAGTGCCGCGAGTGCTTCCTTGCCGACGAAGTCGCCTTCCTTCGAAAGCGCCACGACGGGTCCGAGCCCTGCGGCGAACGGGTTTCCTTCTCGGGAGAGTTCGTTGCCGTACAGCGGCATGCCGGCTTCCAGGCGCAGGGAGTCGCGGGAAGCGAGGCCAGCGGGAGTGAGCTCGCCTTCTTCCGCGGCGTCGGCGATGGCCTGCCACAATGCAGCAGCGGACTCGTTGGCGACGAAGATCTCGAAGCCGTCTTCGCCGGTGTATCCGGTGCGGGCGAGCAGCAGTTCCTGAGTACCGCCGTCGAACGTGAACGGGACCTCAACAGCCGCGTAGTACTTCAGTTCGGTGACCAGCGCGTGCTGGTCGGTGGGGACCAAACGGAGGAGGATGGCTTCCGCACGAGGACCCTGGACCGCGATGAGGGAGGTCTCGGCGGAGGCGTCCTGGACGGTGACGTCGAAGTTCGCGGCACGCTCCAACAGAGCGTCAGCCACTACCTTCGCGTTACCCGCGTTCGGCACAACGAGGAACTTGTCTGCGCCTTCTTCGGTAGATGGGCGACGGTAGGTGATGAGGTCGTCGATGATGCCGCCGTCTTCCTGGCAGATCAGCGAGTACTTGGCCTTCCCCTCGGCCATGGCGGAGATTTTGCCCACCAGGGCGTAGTCCAGGAACGCAGCAGCCTCGGGACCGGTGACCCAGACTTCACCCATGTGGGAGAGGTCGAAGAGACCGGCGGACTTGCGGACGGCGTGGTGCTCTGCCAACTCGGAGGAATACTTGAGCGGCATCTGCCAGCCACCGAAGTCGGTGAAGGACGCGCCGAGCTTCTTGTGCTCTTCGTAGAGCGCGGTGTAGTTCTCAGTCATTTCGGGACCGTCCTAGTTCTCGAAGTCTTCGATCGGCGGGCAGGAGCAAACCAGGTTGCGGTCTCCGGCTGCGCCGTCGATGCGGCCGACAGGCGGGAAGTACTTGTCCTGCTTGAGGTGGTGGACGGGGAACGCGGCCTGCTCGCGCGGGTACGCGCGGTCCCAGTCAGAACTCACGACGGCGGCAGCCGTGTGCGGTGCCTTCCGCAGCGGCGAGTTCTCAACAGTGAAATCGCCGTGGGCAACCTGGTCGATTTCCTTGCGAATGGTGATCATGGCTTCGATGAAGCGGTCGATCTCGACGAGGTCCTCGGACTCGGTGGGCTCCACCATGAGCGTGCCGGCAACCGGGAACGCGAGTGTGGGTGCGTGGAAACCGAAGTCGATGAGGCGCTTGGCCACATCTTCAGCGGTGACGCCGGTCTTGGCCGTCAGTTCGCGGAGATCCAGGATGCATTCGTGGGCAACAAGTCCGCCCTCGCCGGTGTAGAGAACCGGGAAGTGCTCGTTGAGGCGGGAAGCGATGTAGTTCGCAGCCAGCAGCGCGGACTTGGTGGCTTCCGTGAGCCCCTGGCCGCCCATGAGCTTCACGTAAGCCCAGGAAATCGGGAGCACACCGGCCGAACCGAAACGGGAGGCCGAAATCGGGACGTCGTTGCCTTCGGTCCACGACGCAGCGTCACCAGGCATGAACGGCGCCAGGTGTGCCTTGGCCGCGACCGGGCCAACACCCGGTCCGCCACCGCCGTGCGGGATGCAGAAAGTCTTGTGCAGGTTCAGGTGCGAGACGTCGCCGCCAAACTTGCCCGGCTGGGCGAGCCCAACCAGCGCGTTGAGGTTTGCACCGTCGATGTAAACCTGTCCGCCGGCCTCGTGGACCGCATCGCAGACTTCGCGGACGTCGGCGTCGTATACACCATGCGTCGACGGGTAGGTGATCATGATCGCCGAGAGGACGTCCCTGTTGGCCTCGATCTTGGCCTTGAGGTCATCGTGGTCGATAGTGCCGTCAGCCGCCGTCGCCACCACCACGACCTTCATGCCGGCCAGCACGGCCGAGGCCGCGTTGGTGCCGTGGGCCGAGGCCGGAATCAGGCAAACGTTACGCTGCTGGTCGCCGCGGGAATGGTGGTAGCCGCGGATCGCGAGCAGGCCTGCGAGCTCGCCCTGGGAACCGGCGTTCGGCTGGATGGAGACTTGGTCGTAACCCGTGATCTCGGTCAATTGCGACTCAAGATCAGCGATCAATTCACGCCAGCCCGCGGTCTGGGAGTCCGGAGCGAACGGGTGGATGGAGGCGAACTCGGGCCAGGAAATGGCTTCCATCTCGGCCGTGGCGTTCAACTTCATGGTGCAGGATCCGAGCGGGATCATGGTGCGGTCCAGCGCGAGGTCCCGATCCGAGAGCTTACGGATGTAGCGGAGCAGCTGAGTTTCGGAACGGTGCGTGTTGAACACGGGGTGCTGCATGAAATCGCTCGTACGCTCAACGGAAGATTCCAGCGCGAAACCTTCGGCTGATTCAAGCACCGAAGCGTCGAAGACTTCCAGGAGACGGCTGACAATCTCTGAGGTAGTGGTTTCGTCAACAGAGATGCCCACCAGATCAGCGTCAATGCCACGCAGGTTGATGCCCTTGGCCTCGGCGGCAGCGACGACGTCGCCAGCCTTGCCGGGGACGCGAACGGTGATGGTGTCGAAGAAGGAACCGTGCAGGACCTCGACGCCGGCGGCCTTTAGGGAAGCGGCCAGCGTGCGGGCGTGGCCGTGTGCGGTTTCGGCGATGGCCTTGAGGCCTTCGGGGCCGTGGTAGACGGCGTACATCGAGGCCACGATGGCAAGCAGTGCCTGCGCGGTACAGATGTTGGACGTCGCCTTTTCGCGGCGGATGTGCTGCTCGCGGGTCTGCAGCGCCAAGCGGTAGGCGGGAACACCGGCGTCGTCCTTGGAAACGCCCACCAGACGGCCGGGCATGGAACGCTCAAGGCCCTTCTGGACAGCCATGTAGGCGGCGTGCGGGCCGCCGAAGAAGAGCGGAACGCCCAAGCGCTGGGCGGAGCCGACGGCGATATCGGCGCCTTGTTCGCCTGGGGGCGTGATGAGGGTCAGCGAGAGGAGGTCGGCTGCCACAGTGACCAGGGCACCGCGTTCCTTGGCCTCGGCGATCACAGAGGAGTGGTCGAAGACGCGGCCGGAAACACCGGGCTGCTGCAGGACGACGCCGTTGATGTCGCCGTCGGGCAGTCCGAGCGAAAGGTCAGCGACCTCAACCTCGAAGCCAAGCGCCTCGGCACGGCCCTTCACGATCGCGATGGTCTGCGGCAGGCAGTCGGCGTCAAGGACGGTCTTGCCGTCGTGGGCGGCCTTGTTCTTGTTGGCGCGGCGCATCATCAGGACGGCTTCTGCCACTGCAGTGGCTTCATCCAGGAGGGAAGCGTTGGCGATCGGGAGTCCCACCAGGTCCTGCACCATGGTCTGGAAGTTCAGCAGCGCTTCAAGGCGGCCCTGGGAAATTTCCGGCTGGTAGGGCGTGTACGCGGTGTACCAGGCCGGGGACTCAAGGATGTTGCGGCGGATAACCGGCGGCGTGACGGTGTCGTAGTAGCCCTGCCCGATCATCTGGACGGCCGTCTTGTTCTTCGAGGCGAGCTTGCGCAGCTCAGCCAGGACCTCGACTTCGCTCAGCGCGTTCTGGAGGGTAAGGGCAACGTCCTGGCGGATGTCGTTGGGAACCGCGGTGTCTACCAGTGAGTCGACGGTGTCGTAGCCGACCGACTTGAGCATGGTCTCGATGTCAGCTTGGCGGCGGGCGCCAATATGCCGATCGACGAAGGTGGTGGAGGCAGAACTAACCGTCACGAAGGAACTCCATTACTTGGGCGGCGTTTGGGTACGCCACAGTGGCTCGGGTTCCTCCCCGCTCTGTATTGGACCTGAGAGTTTCCGCGCTGCCATGTTTGCATGACACATCGCTTGCACCGTCGGTGAGCACAGCTGCCCGCACGCCGATGGCGTCCGAGGTTAGCCTGCTACTTTCCAGAGTTGCCTCGCCGCGGCGGTGCGTGGGCCTGAGAGATTCCTGGGGAGGGTTTGCTCCTACGGCGCCCGCATCACTTGCTTGCAGGACTCTCCCGCCGCAGATCAAAGGCATATTCAATTTTTTGCGTGCCCCTTGTGAAGACGCACCACAAGGCTCAATTGTCCTACGTTGTGGGCGTCGCCGCAAATGGATGACCCGCTACTTGCGGAGCCGGTCCAGCACGCCCAGCAGGATCTCGACGTCGGCCTCCCGCCCGGCGTTGCCGCTTTCCTGGCCGCCCTCGAACATGGCGTTGAAATACAGGCCGTCGCCCATGTAGCTGACGGCTTTCGCTACCTCCGGGCCAACGTCCTCAGCCAGGACGTCCAGCCACTGTTGTTGAATACCGGCGAACTTGCGGCGGGTCTCTTCATGGGCCACTTCGGCCAGTCTTGTGGCAGCGACGAAAGCCCTATCCATGGGGGTTCCTGCCCACAGGGAGGTACGGATGAAGTACGCGGCCGAGCCATCCGGCGCAGCCTTCATGTGTTCGATGTCTTCCTGAGCCAACTGGTCCAGGCGCTCAAGCAGGGCGCTGATCAGCGATTCCTTATTGGGGAAGTGATAAAGCAGCCCACCCTTGGAGACGCCCGCCCGCTTGGCAACGGCATCGAGGGTGGCGGCCCGCTCCCCCACCTCGATGAGGAGGGCTTCGTAGGCATCCAGGACTGCATCCCGGGCAACTGGTTTTCGTGGCATGTATACATCATTCCCTACGGGATTGTTGGCGCTTAATTTGAAACTATACCGTCTGGACGGTAAAGTAAGTGTCATGTTCACGCCGTCCTCGACCCCTGCTCCCCGATCCGCCCGTCCCGTCATGGATGGAGGCGCACCGTGGCGCGATTGGACGGCCCTGGCACTCCTGATGTTCCCGGTGCTGCTGGTGGCCGTCGACAACACCGCGCTCACGTTCGCCCTGCCCGAAATTGCCCGCTCCCTGGACGTGGGCGGCGTGCAGCTCCTGTGGATCATTGACGCGTACCCGCTGGTGTTGGCGGCATTGCTGGTTTCCATGGGCAACCTGGGTGACAGGATCGGACGACGGCGGCTGCTGCTGATCGGCAGCACAGGCTTCGCGGCGGTTTCGGCTGCTACGGCTTTCGCGCCGTCCGCAGAGTGGCTGATTGCCGGACGCGCCGCACTTGGCGTCTTTGGCGCCATGCTCATGCCCTCAACACTGTCCCTGATCCGGAACATCTTCGTCGACCCGAACCGTCGTCGGCTTGCGATTGCAGTGTGGGCTGCCGGTTTCTCGGGCGGCGCCGCCCTTGGCCCGATCTTTGGTGGCTGGCTGGTTGAGCACTTCTGGTGGGGTGCCGTCTTCCTGGTGGCGACATTCCTGCTCCTGCCGCTCCTGGCATTCGGCCGCGTCCTGATTCCGGAATCCAAGGACGCCAATCCGGGCCGGGTGGACGTGCCGAGCATTGCCCTGTCCATGTTCGCCATGGCCCCGTTTGTCTACGGCATCAAGGACTTTGCGGTTCATGGGTTCGGAGCAACGGCTGCGGCGTTCATGGTCTTCGGCCTGGTGATGGGCACCCTGTTTGTCCGTCGCCAGCAGCGGATCGAGAGCCCGATGCTGGATGTCCGCCTGTTCGGCAACAAAGTGTTCAGCACGGCGATCGTGGCCAACGTCCTGTCCCTGTTTTCCATGACGGGCTTCATCTACTTCTTCGCCCAGCACCTGCAGTTGGTCGAGGGCCAATCACCCATGGAAGCGGGCATCGCAATGATTCCAGCGATCCTGGCAACCATCATCGCAGGCCTGTTGGTGGTCCCGCTGGTAAAGCGCGTCCGACCCGGATTCGTGGTGGCTGGCGGACTTACCCTCAGCGCCACGGGCTACCTGGTGGTGGCTGTGGGTGACCACGGCAGCGGACCTGTATTCCTCCTGTCAGCTTTGACGATCCTGGCCGTTGGTGTGGGCGCAGCAGAGACCATCTCCAACGACCTCATCCTCGGCTCAGTGCCGGCCGACAAATCCGGAGCGGCTTCCGCAATCTCCGAAACCGGCTACGAACTGGGTTCGCTCCTGGGAACCGCCGTGCTGGGCTCCATCCTCACGGCGTCCTACCAGCACAACCTCGTCATCCCGGAGGGCTTGTCCACGCAGGCGACCGGGAAATCCGGTGAAACGCTGGCCGGCGCAGTGGATGCTGCTGCGGCGCTACCCGCTCCGCTATCGGATGCTCTGACAGCCGCCGCCCGGGTAGCCTTCGAGTCCGGCGTCCACATCACTGCGGCGATTGGGCTGGTACTAATGGCCGGAGCGGCAGTGCTTGCCGCCGTCGTACTCCGCAGGGTGCCTAGGGCGCAGTAGGCTGCCTTCGCGCCTGACGGGGTAAATGCCACACAGACGAGCCCTCACAAGCCCTCCGTTGGAGCAGCTTTCTTGTCCACGCCCGCCGTCAGCCGGTCGATCCGTTCCAAGGCATCACTCAGCCGGCTGACGGTGTCCCACAATTCGCGATGCTGCTCCCGGACCTCCTCCAGCGCGGCACCTGCTGAGGTGAGGGAAGCGAGATCGAAACTGACATTGGTGCGGGCCCCTGCTATCGCGGCCCTGAGGGCTCCGAAGGCAACCACCACGTCGGCTATGAGCGCAGGATTGCCGTTTGTTGCCAGCCATCCCAGGTCCTCGATGGCGTCGATGGCCCGCCCGCCCAACACGGCAGACGCTTTTGCGGCATCGACGGATGCCCGGTGAATCGCGTCTTCGCGTTCCGGGCCCGGATCCAGCCGGAACGCGGCCCCGAACGCCTTGGAAGCCGCGGCATCATCATCGGCCAATTGCAGCGCCGTTTTGCGCAGGGCCTGTGCCCTGGCATGGATTCTTTCCAGCTGTTCGGAGTCTTCAGCGTCCGTGTAGCCAGCCACCATTGAGGTGAGGGACGCGGCAATGGCCAGCATCCCGCCGGTTCCCGCGCCTCCCCCCGGCGACCCGCTGGACTCAGCCAATGCCCTGGTCCATTCTTCAACCGTGGAGCGATGTGTAGTGACCTCTTGGGAAGATTCCATGCCACCAAGTTTGCCTCGTAGCGCAAGGCTGCGCGCCAACCCCGCCGATGCCGGGATCGATACACTGGCCACACCCTCGACGTCGCATGGTAAGGATGATCCCTCATGAGCATTGACCTTGAAGAGCTCTACCGTGACCTCCACGCCAACCCTGAGCTCTCCTTCCAAGAGGTCAGGACAGCCGGGATCATCAGCCGTCATCTTGAGGGCTTGGGGCTGCTGGTACACCGCAACGTCGGGAAGACGGGAGTCGTGGGGGTCCTGGACAACGGCCCCGGACCCGTCGTCATGCTGCGTGCCGACATGGACGCGTTGCCGGTCAAGGAAGCCACGGGATTGCACTACGCCAGCACGGCAGTCGGCGTCGACCACGAAGGCCGCGAAGTGCCCGTGATGCACGCTTGTGGTCACGATGTCCACGTCAGCTGCCTGCTCGGAGCAGTGGAAACGCTGGCCACAGGGCGCGGAGATTGGCAGGGAACCTTGGTGGCGGTGTTCCAACCCGCCGAAGAATGGGGCGGAGGGGCGCAGGCCATGGTTGCCAACGGACTCTTTGACCTGGTCCCCAAACCGGACGTGGTCCTGGGCCAGCACGTGGCACCCTTTCCCGCGGGATGGTTCGGCGTGCGTCCCGGCGTCGCCATGGCCTCCGCCGACTCCCTGAACGTGACTTTGCATGGGCGCGGCGGCCACGGTTCCCGGCCTGAAACCACCGTTGATCCAGTGCTCATGGCGGCGGCAACCACCATGCGCCTGCAGGGAGTTGTCTCCCGGGAACTCGCCGCCAGCGATTCTGCGGTAGTCACCGTTGGGCAAATCCATTCTGGAACAAAGAACAACATCATTCCCGAGACCGCAACCCTTGGCCTCAGCATCCGGTCCTTCAGCGAGCCCACGCGGGAGAAAGTCCTGAACTCGATCGAGCGCATCGTTCGAAGCGAAGCTGCCGCCTCAGGCTCCCTCAAGGAACCCGACTTCCACTATGAGGAGCGCTTCCCGCTGACGGTCAATGATGAATCAGCCGCGGGACGGGTTGGATCCGCGTTCCGGGCAAAGTTTGGCGAAAACAAGGTCATCGACCCGGGTCCTGTATCCGGCAGCGAGGACGTCGGTGAGCTTGCCACAGCCGCGGGCGCGCCCCTGGTCTTCTGGTTCCTCGGCGGGATCGATGCGGCGCATTTCAAGGACTGGGCCAAAACCGGCCGACTCCCGGACGACGTGCCGTCCAACCATTCACCGTATTTCGCCCCCATCATCCAGCCGACGCTAGCCTTTGGCACGGAAGCACTGGTCACTGCGGCCCGCGAATTCCTGGACGCTCCCAAGTAGGCAGCAGGAAACCCCGCCTAACGGACAATTCACCGCTGCGCGCGGTGGTGAAATGCCCGTTAAGCGGGGTCTTTGCTTAGACCGATGCCTAGACCTTCTCGCGGATGCGGTCGATCTTCGGTTCTGAAACCTCAAATTCCCTGCGACGGCGGGCCAGGAAAGTCCACAAGGTTCCTTCTGTCTGCGGACGCTTCTCGGCAGGGGCCTCAGGTGCCTGATCCTTGCTTGTCTCAGGCTTGTGCATCTCTGGCGTGCGCGCGGAGTCCTTCTTCGTGCGCCTCTCATAACCCTCATAGTACGAGTAGCACATACCCAACCTCCTTTGTGGTTGTCCTTTAATCGTCCTCGCACACGGGCCGGAAGTCGACTGCTATTTGGTACCCCCTTGCATCCAGCCGTGACTACCGCCATACTAAATGAACGCTATTCATTTAGTGACTGTCGTCTCACCGGAGTACATGCCACCATGATTGAAATTACCCGCCTCGAAGCCCCGACTTCCCTGGCCCGCACCGAACCGTCCACCCGCACCCCGCTGCGGGTCGGCGTCGTTCAGCACCGTTGGCACGCTGACGAAGCAGTCCTGCATGCCGAACTGAACGAGGGAATCGAACGCGCAGCCAAGCTGGGAGCCAGTGTTGTTTTCCTGCCTGAGCTGACGCTCTCCCGCTACCCGGCAGACACCCGTCCGGAGAACAACCCGGCCGCTGGTATCCGCCCCTCGGACATCACCGAGGACCTGCTGACTGGTCCCACCTTCACGTTCGCTGCCAAGGCTGCCAGGACGTACGGCGTCTCTGTCCACGCATCTCTCTACCAGCGTGCAGAAAACCCGGACGGCACCGATGATGGCTTGGGACTGAACACCGCCATCCTGGTCTCCCCCGCTGGCGAACTCGTCGCACGCACCCATAAACTCCACATCCCCGTCACAGCCGGGTACTACGAGGACAAGTTCTTCCGCAAAGGCCCGGCCGCCGAGGACGCCTATGCAGTACACGCTCCTGCCGAACTCGGGGGCGCACGCCTGGGCATGCCCACTTGCTGGGACGAATGGTTCCCCGAGCTCGCCCGTATGTACTCCCTGGGCGGAGCAGAGATCCTGGTCTACCCCACCGCGATTGGCTCGGAGCCGGACCACCCGGACTTCGACACCCAGCCGCTCTGGCAGCAGGTCATCGTGGGCAACGGCATCGCCAACGGCCTGTTCATGATTGCCCCCAACCGCTACGGCAGCGAGGGCACGCTGAACTTCTACGGTTCATCCTTCATCTCCGATCCCTACGGCCGCATCCTGGTCCAGGCGCCGCGCGACGAATCAGCCGTGCTGGTGGCAGACCTTGACCTGGACCAGCGCAAGGACTGGCTCACGCTCTTCCCATTCCTGGCAACCCGCCGTCCGGAGACGTACGGCCGCCTCACCGAACCTGTAAACCCCAACGCGCCGCTCGGCTCCACGGCCGAGGCCACGCCATACCAGGCTGTGTCCGCATGAGCGCCTGGCGCATGCCATCCGAGACTGCCCCGCAGGATCGCGTCTGGATGGCCTTCCCCACTGGCGGCTACACCTTGGGTGACACCGAGGAAGAGGCGCACGCAGCACGGTCCACGTGGGCTGCGGTCGCCAATGCCATACTCGAGTTTGAACCGGTCACCATGGTGGTTCACCCCGACGACGTCGATACCGCCGCACGCTACCTGGACCCTCGCGTCGAGGTACTCACCGCAGAGCTCAACGACGCCTGGATGCGGGACATCGGGCCGTCGTTCGTGCTCGATGCCAACAAGCAGCTGGGTGCCGTGGACTGGATCTTCAACGGCTGGGGCGGCCAGGATTGGGCTGCTTGGGACAAGGACTCCCTCATCGCGGCGGAGGTCAGCGGTCGCGCCGATGCCCACCACATCCCGTCAGGCATCGTGAACGAGGGCGGCGGCATCCAGGTTGATGGCGAAGGCACCGTCCTGGTCACCGAGACCGTACAGCTTGACCAAGGCCGCAATCCGGGCCTTACCAAAGCCGACGTCGAAGGGGAACTTGCCCGCACGATCGGCGCCACGCATGTGGTGTGGCTGCCACGTGGCCTCACCCGCGACTCCGAGAAGTTCGGCACGCGCGGCCACGTCGATATTGTGGCTGCGATCCCGAGCCCCGGCACACTGTTGGTCCACTCCCAGCAGAACCCGGAACACCCGGACTACACCGTCTCCCGGGAAATCATCGACTTCCTCCGCACCACCCATGACGCAGCAGGCCGGGACTGGAACATCATCGAAGTTCCCGCCCCGGAAGCCCTTACCGACGACGAAGGTTATGTGGACTACAGCTACATCAACCACCTCGTGGTCAACGGAGGGGTCATCGCGTGCAGTTTCAATGACCCCATGGACGAGAAAGCACTCCGCATCCTCGCCGACGCCTACCCCGGACGCCGCGTAGTCAGTGTTGACGCGCGCGAACTCTTTGCCCGGGGCGGCGGCATCCACTGCATTACGCAGCAGCAGCCTACGGCCATCTAGAAAGGGCCCTTCATGAGCCAGACAATCCGTAGCACGGCCGCAGGCACCAGCCCGGCCGGCACGTCGCACGACATTAGCGGCAAGGGACTGAAGACGGGGCAGTTGGGGCTCCTCGCCGTCGTCGTTCTTGGCATTTCAACCATCGCCCCGGCGTATACGCTTACCAGCGCACTTGGTCCAACCGTCAACGAAGCCGGGCTGCAACTGCCCGTGATCTTCCTTATCGGGTTCATCCCGATGATCCTGGTGTCACTGGCGTACCGGGAGCTCAATGCAGATTCCCCGGACAGCGGCACCACCTTCACGTGGGTCACCAAAGCCTTCGGCCCCTGGGTGGGCTGGATGGGCGGCTGGGGCCTGCTCGCGGCCAACATCATCGTCCTGTCCAACCTGGCGGGCGTCGCTGTGGACTTCTTCTACCTGTTCCTGGCGCAGGTTACGGGCTCGCCCGAGCTCGCCGACCTCGCCTCGAACAAGGTACTCAATGTTGCCACCTGCTTCGTCTTTGTAGCATTGGCCGTTTGGGTGAGTTACCGTGGCCTGCACACCACCAAGATCGTGCAGTACGGCTTGGTCGGTTTCCAGCTGCTGGTGCTTGGCCTGTTCGTTGCCATGGCGTTCGCCAACTGGTCCACCTCCGAGACTGCCGTTCCGTTCAGCTGGGACTGGTTCGACGTCACCAAGATTGAAACCTTCGGCCAGATCGCAGCCGGCATCTCCCTCTCGATCTTCGTCTACTGGGGCTGGGACGTCTGCCTCACCGTGAACGAGGAAACCGCCAACGGAAAGAAGACCGCGGGACTCGCCGGCACCCTGACCGCCGTCATCGTGCTCGGCATTTACCTCCTCGTCACCATCGCCACCATGATGTTCGCAGGCGTCGGAGACACGGGAATCGGCCTGAACAACGAGGAAAACCACGCCAACGTCTTCACGGCCCTCGCGTCTCCGGTCATGGGTCCGTTCGCGATCCTGATGTCCCTGGCCGTACTCTCCAGCTCGGCGGCTTCCCTGCAGTCGACGTTCACCTCGCCGTCCCGCAGCCTGCTGGCCATGGCGCATTACGGCGCCCTGCCTAACCGCTTCAGCCACATGAGCAAGAAGTTCTCGACGCCGGGCTTCGCCACCATTGCGGCGGGCGTCCTGTCCGCGGGCTTCTACGCAATCATGCACGTGATCAGCGAGAACGTCCTCAACGACACCATCCTGGCCCTGGGCCTGATGATCTGCTTCTACTACGGACTCACGGCGATCGCCTGTGTTTGGTACTTCCGGAACAGCGTGTTCTCCAGTGCCCGCAATTTCTTCCTGCGGCTCCTCTGCCCACTGCTGGGTGGCGTCGGGCTGTTCGTCGTCTTCCTGCAGACCGCAGTGGATAGCTGGGCCCCGGAGTTTGGAAGTGGTTCGGAAATCTTCGGAGTGGGGCTCGTGTTTGTGCTCGGCATCGGAATCCTTGCTTTGGGTGCCGTGTTCATGCTGATCATGTCCCGCGTCCGTCCCGGTTTCTTCCGCGGTGAGACCATCCGCAAGGACACCCCTGCCCTGGTGGTGCCCGAGTAGCTGAAGAACTGCGACAACGCAGAAGAGCGGCCAGTTCGCCGGATAGTTCCGGCGAACTGGCCGCTCTTCGGCGTTCTGGGTGAGCACTACCAACGGTGGGCGACGTCCACCACAAGGCGGGAACCGCCGTCGGGCCCGTCCAATGTAAAGACGCGGAACGGAAGCCGCGCACGGACACCCAAGCCGACGCTCGTATAACCCTCAAAGCTGCCGGCGTAGGCAACCTGACGGAACGTCTGATAGCCGGACACGTTGGACAACTCGGCCTTCGCAGCCGGAGCGTACGTCAGTTGGCCGTTCTGGTTGTACGAGGGAGCCGTGACCGTCACCTGCAGGTCCGCGTCTCCAAGCAGCGGGATCTCGAAGCCAGATCCGTCCTGGATCACCACAGGAACATACTGCACTGAATAGCCTGCCACCTTGCCGGCCATATCGATCACCAGGCGGTCGTAACAGGTCTGTTGGCCCGTACGGACGTTGGTGACGTTGGCGGAGCTCATGTCGGCGTCCGCCTTGGCCAGCGAACCCCACATGATTCCGCAATATGGTGAAGCCGAGGCCGGCCCCGGTGCCACCAGACCGAATCCGGCAGCCGCAAGGACTGCTGCCAAACCCGCTCCAAATTTCCTCATTTTTTGTGCCCCCTTCAGGCGAAGTTGATACTTCAACAGTAGGAGTGCGTTCGGTGGTTTGGATGGGTTGTGGCCTCTTCGGCGCACAACCGTTAAAACGACTCCGGGGTGGTCACAGGAAAGTCATCGAGGCGCATTTTTCTGCCCTCTTAGGGACCGTATTGAGGGTCTTCATGCCTTGGTTCGTAATCGAAGATAACGAAACCTGGGCGTTACAAAGGGCTGCGGGCACGCAAAAGCCCCATCCGACCATTCTCCGGCCTGACGGGGCTCGAACATTTGCGGTGCCTGGGATCAGCCCTCGCAGTCCTTGCAGTACTTAAGGCCGTTCTTTTCCAAGGCAACCTGGGACCGGTGCCGGACCAGGAAGCAGGAAGAACACGTGAATTCGTCAGACTGCTCGGGGACCACCACAACGGTCAGTTCTTCACCGGAAAGATCGGCGCCCGGGAGGTCGATACCTTCCGCAGTATCGTTTTCGTCGATGTCGATGACTGCAGTCTGGGCACCAGTGCCGCGGGACGCCTGAAGGGCCTCAAGCGAGTCAGCGGGAGACTCTTCTTCTGTCTTGCGGGGCGCGTCGTAATCAGTAGCCATTGGGTTCGCTTTCGTTGCTGCATAGTGCCATTTCAGGCACCTCAGTGAAGCAGTTTAGGGCATAGCATCCGCGTTGGACGAAAAGTGTGCCCAAAACAACATTCAGCAGCTTTCAAGCCAACCTTTATGGGTTACGGTGAACCATTTTGGAGTGGGATTGGATGGCCTGCGCACTGGCAACCGTGACCCCGCTAAGCGCCGGCAACCACGTCCAGTCCTGCGCATATCCTGCCTCCGGGTCAGCGCAGTCCAGAACGTACGCAGCCTCAATCCACGAGCCAATGTGGGCACCGATTCCGGCTAGGAAGGATCCGATCATGCGGCAACGGTATCCAGCGCCGGTTCGGGGACGGTTTCGCCAGCGTCACGGACTTGTTAAATCGTCGCGTGCTGTCTAAATCGTGGCCGGTCAGTTCTTGAGTGCCTGCTGCACGATGTACTCCGCAATGGCCATCGACGACGTCGCCCCCGGTGACGGTGCGTTCCGTACCAAAACCGTGTCCCGGCGTCGTGAAATCACAAAATCATCCACCAAGGAACCGTCAGCGTTCATGGCCTGGGCGCGGACGCCGCGTGTGCCGGGAAGAATAGTGGCCCCCTCCAACGACGGAACAAAGCGCGTCGCCTCCTTGATGAACTTCTTCGTACTGACAACGGTCTGGAATTCACGGACCGCCGATGGCACATTCTGACGGGCAAAATTCCAGAACCCAGGAAACAGCGCGTAACTGAGGATGTCGCGCACATCCACGGCCTTCCAGGAATAGGCCTCGCGGCCGAAGGAGATGAATGCATTGGGGCCCAGCATCATTTCGCCGTCGATTCTTTTGGTCAGGTGCACGCCAAGGAAGGGATGCTTGGGGTCCGGAACGGGATAAATCAAGCCTCTGACCTTTTCGCGGGTTTCCTTTCCGAGGAGGAAGTATTGCCCAAAGAAGGGAACGATGCGCGGCGTTGCGGGCTCGCCGGTGGCTTTCGCCAAACGGTCCGATTGAAGCCCGGCGCACGCCACCACGAGATCGTAGTGTTCGCTCCCATCCTTCGTGCGGACTATGACGCCACTCCCCTGCTGTTCCAGCGAGGTCACTTCCGATCCAAGCCGAATCTGCCCGCCTGCGTCACGGACGTCGTCGGCGAGCGCATTGGTAATGGCCGCGTAGTCCACGATCGCCGTTTCCGGCGAGTGCAAAGCAGAAAGCCCGACGGCGTTCGGCTCCACCTCGGGTATCTGGTCACCGCGCAGCATTCGCGCCCCGGGCACTCCATTGGCCGTGGCCCGCGCGAAGATGTTCTCCAGTCGCTTCGATTCTTCGGGGGTCTGGGCGATCACCAACTTGCCGCAGGCCTCGTAAGGCAGATCCTTGGTGGCGCAGAATTCCTGAAGCAGTTCCACTCCCCTGCGGCACAGCGTGGCCTTCAGTCCGCCGGGCTCATAGTAGAGCCCGGCATGGACCACACCGGAGTTGTGGCCGGTCTGGTGCTTGGCGAGCTGGTCTTCCTTTTCATAAACCGTGACCTGGACGCCGTCGAGTTTGTTGGATAGTTCCCGGGCCACAGCCACGCCGATGATCCCGCCGCCAATGACCGCGCAGCGTTTGATGTTTTTCGGTTTGATATCGCCAGACGGTTCGATTTCAGCAGACATGGGCACTCCTCGTCGTTGGGGATGGGTCCGCATCACTCCCCAGCATTCCACGGAGTGCCCCGGGCACGTCAAAGGGGCGGCACTTGGCGTGCCGCCCCTTTGAGGTATTGGGTGAATTGCTAGACAGCGCTGGGCTGATCGAAGCGCTGGCCGGCCGGGTTGGACGGCAGGAGCATCAGGACCAGCAGGGCCAGGCCACCAAGGAACGGAACGAGACCGACCAGGGCGAGCCAACCGCTGAAGTTGCCATCGTGCAGACGGCGGACGATCAGCGCAATGGAAGGAATGACCGTTGCCAGGCCGAAGATGCCCAGGAGGATAAACCCTACGATTGCGCCAGGCCCGGGTACTGCAGTTCCATTTGCCGAGACCGTCGCGCCAGCTGCACCAAGGATGGTTGTGAGGAGCTGGAGGACAAAACCGATGACGGCAGCAACCAGTGCCCACCACCAGTATTCGCTGCGGCTCGCACGGCCGGTGAAGACCGTGTACTTCGTGAAGAAACGCTTTACAGCGGCGCCAATGGGTGCGCCATAGTAGGGAGCCCACAGCGGCGGTTCGCCGGTCTGTGCAGCATACGGTTGGGTGTGTTGCGGCTGTTGCTGGTAGCTCAAGGTGTTCCCCCGGGGTTTAGGTGTGAATGATGCAATAAGACCAAACTCAGTGAAGAGTCGTTGCTCATCGTAGTGCTCTCCGAGGAGTTTATGCAGATCGATGGACAAAATTAACCGGGATTTAGTCCGTTGACGGAATATGTCGACAGCTGACGGCCCGGATCTTCATACGATTTCCTCAAATAGCCCGGCCGTCGGTCCTGGTGAGTACCATCCTGGCAAGATCGAACCTGTTGGCCGTACCCGTCTTCCTCAGCAGGTTGGAAATGTGCGAACTCACTGTTTTCTCGCTGATGAACAGCAACCCGGCGATTTCCTTGTAAGTTCTGCCCGCGACGACGTGATCCAGAATGGTGGCTTCGCGAGCTGTGAGTCCGTAGGGAATTCCGCTCGTGAGGATTGCCCGGCTGGTGACCGGCGCCAGCGAAATCTTTGCTTGGACTGCGAGTTGTTCCAACGCCCGTTGCACGGGAACGGCCTGCAAGTCCATGGCCAGCTGGAGTCCCCGGCGGAGGATCTGTGAGACTTGGGCCCTCCCGCCGTGACCATGCATGAGAAGCGCTTCGGCCGCCCGCTGGCATGAGTAGGCATGTTCCCACGCCAAAGAAGCATCCCTGCACGCGTCCGCTGCGTGAAGCCATGCCACCGCGTTCGCTTTTTCTGCGCGAGCGCGGCCCAGTTCCGCCGCATAAAGTCGTCCGAAGGCCAGCACTTGGTGTTGATACAGCTCGGATTGCTCTCCGGGCTCGTTGAAAACACTCGGAAAGCGCTCCTCCAGTTGGTCTACTTCAGTCAAGATGCCAGCCATGGACCTGCCATCGTCTTTAGCTCTCTGGGCGAGATCTGCGAGTGCCCTGGCGGCAAGGGGCAGCAACCACTCACACATTGTTGGTGGCGGGCCGGGACGCAGCGCACCAGTCATCGCAGCCTCAAGCGAGGCCTCCGGACGGCCGGCCATGGCGTTGAGCTCCGAACGGATTGCTGCGAAATTGAGGTTGACGTAGGCGTCGCTGTGGCCGTTCACGTCTTCGGCGCATGCCAAATGGGCAAAGGCATCCTGCGTCCTCCCCTGCAATGCATCCAGCCTTGCCGCCGTTAGCCTTGCGCTCACATCTCCCATGGGTCCCGGGTCAAGGCTTATTGCTAATCGCAGCGCGGTCTGGGCCTCTTGCCAGGACCCGATGGCCAGGAAGCTGGCGGCTTCATCGGCTGCGATCTTGGATGCGTACGCATGGGGAGCCCCATGGCGGGCCAGCTCCTCCCGGGCGTGGCGGAGGACCACCGCGTATTGTTCGCTGATCCAGCTTTCCTGGGAGTTCGCAAGCCAGGCCACCGCGTGGAGGTACCCCCAGTAGTCCTGGGCTTGGAGCGCTTCCGCCGCCGCAGCCGCGGCCAGGTTGAAGGCTTCAACTTGGTGTTTGGCAAAGACCTCCACCATTGCGGCCACCGTGAGGGCGTAGGACATAGCTACTGGGTTGCCTGTCAGCCGGGCCACGGCCAGTGCCTTCGCTGCCTCCATGGCTCCGCCATCGCGATCCAGCCATAAGGCGGCGTGCGCGTGCTCAGCCAAGGCCAGGGCATGCTGCCAGCTTTCAGGATCGGCCGAAGAAAGCTGCACAGCCCTTTCCATGTCCGCCACGTCGAAGAATGCCAATCCGGTTGACATGCGGAGGTGCATCCGTCTGACCAGCAAAACTGCCGTCTCCAGTGGCTCTACCGATGCGTCAGTGAGCGAAAGAAGAGACTCCACGGCCTGAAGTTCCGCTGCATGGTTTCCAGCGCGGAACGCTGCGCCCCGGACCTGGGCCCACAGTTCACGGGGACCTTCCGCCGCTGCGGACACCCTGTCTCGAAGGAAGACTGCTCGCTGTAGCATTCTGAGTGCGTCTTCCCCACTTCCGTCATGCACACTTCTGCTGGCTGCCAGCAACGCCCAACGATATGCAGGCTCCCAGCGTTCGGCGTGATAGTGATGTTCTGCCAGCAAAGCGACCGTCCGGGAGCTGCGCACGGAATTCTGCAACAACGAATCCTCATAGGCATCCGCAAAGGCGGAGTGCCAACGGAGCCTCTCCCAGCGGTCCATGCCCTTTTCGAGCATCTCGGCAATCAAAGGGTGGTGGAACCAATAGGTGCCGTCAGGCAACAAGTCCAGGATGCCCGCGGCCGCCGCCTCGTGAATCATGGGCATCATTACGTCCCCGGCGATGGACCCCTGGGTAACAGTGCGTAGCTCATTGGCGTCCACAGCTCGTCCGGCAACAGCCAGTACCCGGGTCAACTGTTGGGCCGCTTCGGGCAGACCTCTCCATGATCTGAGCACAGCAGCCTTCAAATCAGGTGGAAGACCCGGCCCTGGACCGTGCGTACGGGAGCCGAGGCCTTCGACCAGGAGGCTCGTGAAATAGGGATTCCCGGCAGAGCGCTCGAAGACCTCTGTGACCAGCGGCTGCGATGGTGGCGCACCCAGCAACGCAGCCATCTGTGTAGCCGTCGCCGGCCTGTCCAAGGGCCGCAGTGTCATGAGTTTCACCCTTGGGAGCCGGCGGATGTCCGTCATCCACCGCTCAAGAGGGCGGCTTTCAATGGCATCGTTGGACCGGACAGTGGCAATGATGCCCAGAGAACGTTCGGCAGGCCCCGCAATGAGAAACATCAGGATGTCCAGTGTGCCTGGGTCGGTCCATTGGAGATCGTCGATTACCAGAAGCACCGGCTGCTTGCTGCTCAACGCCGTGAGCCACTCGTCGACGAAGATCGGACTGTCCACGCGGGTTTCAGCCGTTCCGTGAGTGGTGAAGGGTGCTGGCATCTCAGGGTGGGTCACGCCGTGGAACGCCGCAAGCAGGGCCTGATAGGGCACCACCACGGAGCTCAAGGGCAGGGCGGCGCCGCTGAGAACGAGCACGTTTTCGCCAGCCATGGCACAGGCCCGTCCAACCAAGGCTGTCTTGCCTACACCGGCGTCGCCGGACAGAATGAGCGTCCTCGATGCTCCCGCTCGGACAGCATCCACCATCCCCTTGAGTTCCGCCAGTTCGTCGACCCGGCCCACGAGTCCGGGGACTTTGGAGTCGGCCTGTATCGCCATCGTTCCAGCTTCGCACCCCGCATGACCGGCGGATAGATCTAAGGGTCATTTGGGTCGCTATTAAGGAGGTCTTCCGGATGCCGTGGGATCCTGCGCGACGCAGAGTGAAGTTGTCACGCACAAGAACCGTCAAAAGGAACCCAGCCATGCGCACACCCACAAGCCCTGTACGGCGTACCGGCGTCGCACTCTTCCTCATCCTCTTCGCACTGCTGCCCGGCGCCCCGGCAACGGCCGACGTCCCCGAAAGGGACACCACCAGCCATATCAACTGCCTGCTCGAGCGAATCGGCACTCAATTGGTGCGCTGTGACGACCTCACTGGCGCAGGAGTAGATGCACCCTACTGGATTCCGGAGCAAAAATGACAGCCAAAGCACCAAGCGCCAGGCAACCGTGAAGACCTCGATTTCCGCCAAGCCCGGACAGGACGTGAAAGAGCGTCGGGCCAAACACCGCGGGATGTGAGAGAGCGAACCAGAAAACACCGCGGGATGTGAGCGAGGGTCAGGACGCGAACTGCTTGCGCAGCTCCACTTTGCGGATCTTCCCGCTGGCCGTTCGCGGCATCTCGTCAACGAACACCACGGATTTGGGGATCTTGTAGCGCGCAAGCCGCCCTTCCAGATGCGAGCGCAGCTGCTCTTCGCTGAGCGAGGCACCCTCCCGCAAGGTGACGATGGCACGCGGCACCTCACCCCATTTGGGGTCTTCGATGCCGATCACGGCAACGCTCCCCACGGCGTCGAGCTCGGCAATCGCGGCTTCCACTTCCGCCGGGTAGATGTTCTCGCCACCTGAAATGATCATGTCCTTGATGCGGTCCGAAACGAACAGGAATCCGTCGTCGTCTTGGAAGCCCATGTCGCCGGACCGGAACCAGTGGGCGTCAGCGTAGCTTTCCGCCGTAGCGTCAGGGCGGTTCCAGTATTGCTTGATCACGTTGGGCCCGGAGATCTGGATCTCACCAACCTGCCCGGCAGGCGTGGGCCCGCCGAGGGAATCGGCGATGCGGACGTCTGTGAAAAACTGTGGCAAGCCTGCAGATCCAGCTTTGTCCTTGGACCTTGAGACAGGAAGCATGGTGGCTCCGGGCGCCGTCTCAGTCATGCCGTAACAACTCGTGAAGCCAATGCCGCGCTCCTCGTAGGCATCCAGGACACGCCGCGGAACCGCCGAACCACCACACGTGAGCTTGTCCAGGGAACTGAGGTCCGCCGTCGACCATTCAGGATGGTCGCACAGCATCTGGAACGTGGTGGGGACTCCGTTGAGGGTGGTGACCTGGTGCTGGCCGATGAGTTCCAGCACCCTGCCAGCCTCGAACTTGGTTTCCAGCACCACCGTGGCGCCCTTGAGCAGCATGGGCAGCAAACCCATGTCCAGGGAGGCCACGTGGAACAGCGGCGAGATCATCAGGGCGACGTCGTTCCGGTTCAGGTCCATGTCCACAACGGTGTTGATGCAGTTCCAGGTGATGTTTCCGTGCGTCAGCAGAGCGCCCTTGGGCTTGCCGGTGGTGCCTGAGGTGTAGAGGATCATGGCGCCGTCGTCCAGGCTGACAGCCTGATCCAGCGGCGTCGAGACTGCCGCTTGAAGCACCTCGTCATAGCGTTCGACGCCGGATGGCAGCTTAGCTGCGGAACCTTCCGTGGCGCCGTCGGTCGCCACCACCAGGCGATGGGTCACCGGGGTTTCTTCCACGGAACAGGCCGCCAGGGTCTCAAGGGCCTCGGCGTTGACCAGGAGCCGTGACCCGGAGTCCTGCAGCTGGAACTGCAATTCGGGGGCGGCGAGCCGCGTGTTCAGCGGGACGAAGATCGCGCCGAGCAGCCCGCAGGCGAAGAAGGTCTCCACGAAGGACGGATGATTCTCGCCCAAATAGGCAACCCTGTCCCCCTTGACTACTCCCCTGTCCTTGAGGGCGTTTGCCAGCCGGTCTGTCCGCTCGGCGAGTTCGCCGTAGCTCAGCGTGCGTGCCCCGGATATGAGGGCCGTCTTGGGTCCCGACTTGGTGCGGCGACGGTGCAGCCAGGATCCAACTCCGTTGTTGTCCATGTTTGCGGTACTCCTAACTGACCGAAGTGAGGTCGTTATTCTTAGACTCCCGCGTCAGCAGGATGAACACAATCGAGACGAGTGCCATGACGGAAAGGAACACCACCACGGGGACGATGCTCTGGCCGGAATCCTTGTACAGGCCCGCGATGATGCCGGGGGTGAAGCCGGCACCTATCAGCGTGGCCAACTGGTATCCGACGGCGGCGCCGGTGTAGCGGTTCGTGGTCCCAAACTGCTCCGACACAAACGCTGCCAGTGGTCCGTACAGGGACGAGTGCAGGACGAGCGCCACAGTGAAGGCCAGGAAGATCAGGCCGACATTCCCGGAACCAAGCATCCCGAACATGGGGAACAGGTAGGCGATGAACAACGCGAGGCCCGCAACCATGACCGGCCGACGTCCGAATCGGTCGGACAGCCTGCCCCCAAGAAGAACGAACACGATGGAGATGGCGGAGGCTCCCGCGAATGCATAGAGCACGCCCTGTTGCGGGGCACCCTTGGAGACTGCGTAGGTCACGGAGAACGTTGGCAGCACAACTTGAAGGCCGAAGCCTGCGGCACCTGCGAACATGATCATGATCAGTGCCTTGGGGCGGCGCAGCACTTCAAGCAGCGGGATCTTGCGCCTGGTGGTTTGGGCACCTTCCTTGGCCACTGCCTCGGCGAAGATCGGGCTTTCCGAGACCCGCAGGCGAACGAACATGCCCACAATCAGGAGCACAAAGGACAGCAGGAACGGCACCCGCCATCCCCACGCGAGGAATGCGTCCTGCGGCAATGCGGAGAAAATACCCATCACTACGGTGCCAAGCACGGCCCCGGTAGGCGCACCGGCATTGACGAATGACGCCGCGAAGCCACGTCGCTTGGGATCGGAGTGCTCCAGCGCCATCAGCGCGGCCCCGCCCCATTCGCCGCCAACCGCGATGCCCTGGCAGACCCGCAGGACCACCAGGATGACCGCACCCCAGGGGCCGATCACGCTGGCGCCGGGAATCAGGCCGATGAGCGTGGAGGCAATGCCCATCATTGCCATGGAGACGATGAGCATACCCTTGCGGCCGATCCGGTCGCCGAAGTGGCCGAAGATGATGCCGCCCAAGGGTCTTGCTATGTAGCCTGCGGCGAACGTGGCGTAGGCGGCGACGACGCCCACCCATTCATCCGTGCCGGCGAAGAAGACTTTAGGGAAAGCGACCGCCGCGGCCGTTGCGTACAGCAGGAAGTCGTAGAACTCGATGGTGCTGCCCAGATAGCTGGACAAGATGACCGTGCGCGCTTCTTTGCGCTTGGCGGCCGTGCTCAGAGGTGCGAGCGCAGTGTGTCCTGACATGGCTGTTCCTTGGGGAGGAGGGGTGGGGAGTTTACTTGTAAAAGGGGTTCCTACTTGTAAAAACGGGCGAGGAACTCGGCTACGACGGCGGGGCGTTCCTGGCCTTCGATCTCGATGGTGGCGTTGACCTTGATCTGGGCGCCGCCTTTGACCTCGGTGACTTCGGCGATAGTGGCCTGCATGCGGACTTTGGAGCCGACCTTGACCGGGGAGGTGAAGCGGACCTTGTCCAGGCCGTAGTTGACCTTGGTGGTAACGCCGTCGACGTCGAACAGCTCGCCCCAGAACGGAATGATCAGGGAAAGCGTCAGGAAACCGTGGGCGATCGGAGCACCGAACGGGCCGTCCTTGGCGCGCTCGGGATCAACGTGGATCCACTGCTGGTCGTCCGTGGCGTCCGCGAACAGGTTGATCTGTTGCTGGGTGATTTCGCGGTAATCGGTGGTGCCAAGGTCCTGGCCGGTCATGGTGAGCAGGGTGTCGAAATCGACGACGAGATTGGGCATCGTTGCCTCCTGGCAGTTGTTGGTGGGTAAAGAGTGCGGTTAGTGGGTGAAGGCGCTGGACTATCTGGTAAAGGCACTGGCGCCCGTGAGGGCGCGGCCGATGATGAGGGCGTTGATTTCGTGGGTGCCTTCGTAGGAATAGACGGCTTCGGCGTCGGCGTGGAATCGCGCGACGTCGGCGGCGAGTGTGATGCCGTTGCCGCCCACGACTTCGCGGGCGAGAGCGACGGTCTCGCGCATGAACAAACTGGTCTGCATCTTGGCCAGTGCTGAATCCTGGTCGCGGTAAATCCCGCGGGCCTGTTGCTCCGTAAGCCGGACCACGAGCGAGAGCGAGGCTGTGATGTTTCCGAGCATGCGGGCCAGCTTTTCCTGCACCAGCTGGAACGACCCCAGTGTGCGGCCGAACTGTTGGCGTTCGTTGACGTAGGCCAGCGCGGCTTCGAACGCTCCGGCTTGGATGCCGGTGGCGATCCATGCAACATCCGAACGCATGGCCCTGAGCATGGCAGCCACATCTTTGAACGAGTTCACGTTGTGTAGGCGCATGGCCTCCGGGACCCGGACGTTTTCCAGGGTGATGTGGGCGTTCTGCATCATCCTCAGCGAGGTCTTTCCGTGGATCTTCTCCAGCGTGACGCCGGGGGCCGAGCGGTCAACGAGGAACGCTTTGACCTGCCCATCGGCGACGTCCCGGGCGAACACGCACAGCACGTCGGCAGTGGACGTGCCCCCGATCCACCGCTTGGCGCCGTCCAAAACCCAGCTGCCGCCGTCCGGGCCTGCTCCGCCGTCGACGTCCGCTTCGAAGCGCGCGGTGGTGGAGAGCCCGCCGGCGATGTCCGAACCGTGCTCCGGTTCGGTCAGCGAGAAGACGCCCTTGAGCGAAAAGTCAATGACTTTGGGCATCCACTCGCGCTGCTGCTCTTCGGAGGCGCCAACACGGATGGCTGTGCGGAACAGGCCGGCTTGGGCCGTGTACCAGGTGGCCAGGGAAGCATCCGTGCGGGCAAGTTCGAAGATCCGGAAGCCTTGGTAGATTCCCCGGGCGGGCGCCTCGAACGGTTCCATGAGGTTGAGATCGATCAAGGGCTGCGCCAACTGCTCCGGGAACTCGCCCCGCTCCCAATAATCGGCCAGCAACGGTTGGGCATCCTGCGAAAGGAAGTCCCGGAGCCGGGCCAAGACGTGGCGCTCATCATCCGTGAGGAGGGATTCGGCGTCGTACCAGTCCGCGGCGGAGTAGAGGCGCTGTTCCACGACAGTAGTACTCATCTCAACCGCCCAAACCGAGCAGCCGGACCGCGTTCTCCTTGAGGATCTTCGGCCGGACTTCGTCCTTCACGGGCAGGTCCGCGAAAGCACCCAGCCATTTCTGCGGGGTGATGAGCGGGAAGTCCGTGCCGAACAGCACCTTGTCCTGCAGCACGCTGTTGGACAAACGAACCAGCGACTCCGGGAAGTACTTCGGCGACCACCCGGACAGATCGATGAACACGTTGGACTTGTGCGTCGCGATCGAGTTGGCTTCGTCCTGCCAGGGCACCGATGGGTGGGCCATGATGATCTGCAAGCCCGGGAAATCCGCCGCGACAGCGTCCAGCAGCAGCGGGTTTGAGTACGCCAGCTTGATCCCGTACCCGCCGGGAAGCCCGGCGCCCATGCCGTTCTGGCCCGTATGGAAAATACACGGCAACCCCAACTCCTGCAGCATTTCCCAGAGCGGGTAGAACTGCTCGTTGGACGGGTCAAAACCCTGCAGTGAGGGGTGGAATTTGAAACCGCGGGCGCCGAGTTCAATAGCCTGATGCTTGGCCCCGGCGATTGCGTCCTCCCCCGTGCGGGGGTCCACGCTGCCGAACGGGATCAGCACGTCGTTGTTCCGGGCTGCCCCAGCGATCAGTTCGGGGATGCTGTTGGGTTCGTGCTTGAGCTGCGTGCGCGCGTCGACAGTAAAGACGACGGCGGCCATGTTCAGTTCGCGGTACACCTCGGCGATCCTGTCCAGTGACGGCGTACGGTCCTCGGCCTTGAAGTACTTGGCGGAGGCCTCAGTGAGGGCGTCCGGAAGGGAGCCATGGCCGCAGCTGTCCACTTCGAGGTGGACGTGCATGTCGATCGCATCGAGCTTGGCGGCGTCGATGCCGAGTTCGTAACGGGTGGCCATGATCAGCGGGCCTGGGAAGATACAGCCGCCGGTTCAGGCTGCAGTCCCTCGGGCAACGGCAGGAATTGCTCGCCGTAGCTCTGCAACGCGTCCGCACCGAAGAGCGAGCCGGCGTTTTCGCGCAGGGCCTCGTAGCTCCAGCCGCCGTCGCGGTATTCGGTGGTTGCCGCCGACGGGTGCGTCCAGACCTGAAGCCGGTCACCGCCGGCGCCGATCGCCTGGCCGGTGATGCCCGCAGCCTCATCAGAGGCGAGGAACGCAATCAGTCCAGCGACGTCGTCGGCCGTGCCGAAACCGAGGTCATGACGGAAGAAGGACGGCATGGCCTCGCCGCGTTCCTCAGCTTCCACGGCCTTCTGGAAGTAGGGGACGGTCTTGGTCATGGCAGTGGCAGCCACCGGGATCACGGTGTTGACGGTGACGCCAGACTTCTTCATTTCCAGCGCCCATGTGCGGACCATGCCCACGATCCCGGCCTTGGCAGCGGCGTAGTTGGTCTGGCCAAAGGTGCCGCGCTGGCCCGTCGGAGAACCGATGGTGATGATGCGGCCCGGGATGTTGTTTTCCTTGAAGTACGCGAACGCCTCACGGACGCAGGTGAAAGTCCCCTTCAGGTGGACGTTGATCACCAGGTCGAAATCTTCGTCGGTCATCTTCAGCAGGCTCTTATCACGCAGGATCCCGGCGTTGGTGACCAGAATGTCCAAGCGGCCGAATGCCTCAACGGCACCTGCCACGAGCGCTTTGGCGGCGTCGGTGGTTCCCACCGGAACCACAACAGCGGTGGCCCGGCCGCCGTCGGCCTCAATCTTTGCGACGGCCCGCGCCGCGGTCTCGGCATTGACGTCATTAACAACGACGGCGGCACCCTGGCGGGCGAGTTCCCTCGCGTATGCGAGGCCAAGACCCTGTCCGCTCCCAGTAACAATTGCAACCTTGCCGTTCAAGCTCATGGCGTGCTCCTTCGCATGCAGTCACCAGCCGGAGCCGGTGGGGCCGATCCCACTGCGTCGTGAGATCCTTGTCATGATCAATGAGAATACGGATCATTGAAAAAGTCAACGATTGTTTTTGTTTACTATTGGAGTTGTCATGGGCCCGCAAAGCACCGAAGTTGAGACCCCGCGCCTCGCGGCCGCCAAAATCGGCAACGACGTCGGCTTGTTGCTGGCCAAGCTGCACGCCACTGGCTCGGTCCTGAACAACAAGGCATTGGCGGACTATGGGTTGCGCGAGAGGTCGTTCTCAGTGTTGACGTTGGCCTGCAGCGGCCTGGAACCCACCCAGCGCGAACTCGCCGACTTCCTCAGCCTCGACCCCAGCCAAGTAGTCAGCCTGGTGGACGACCTCGAGCACCGCGGCCTGGTGGAACGCGCACAGGGCAAGCAGGACAGGCGCGCCAAGATTATCGTCTCCACAGCTGAAGGCCGGCGGATCCACACGAAGGCTCGCTCGGCCCTGGACGCGTGCGAGCAAGTACAGCTGTCTTCGCTGAGCGACACTGAGGCGACGCAACTCAAGGCGCTGCTCAGGAAGGCTCTCTGGGGCTAGGCACAAAAAAGTGGGTCGCAGTTGTTGTCGTTCTGAGCTCTCAAAACGACAACAACTGCGACCTACTTGGGGTAGGCGCTATGAAACGTGCTGCACCGCGAACTCGTGGCGGCCCGAGTTGACCTCCACAGGTTCCTGCCCCGGCAACTCGACACGCGCCGTCGTCCCGGTGGGAATTTCGACGACGGCGGTGAAGCCGCCGTCGTCCATCCGCCACTGCACCGATGCGGTGCCGTAGGGCGTCTCGTGCCGCGCCGACGCCCAACTGAGGCCGCCGCCAGGCTGCGGACGCACCAGGATCTTCCGGTAGCCCGGCTCGAGCGGAGCCAAACCGGCAACAACGCGGTGCATCCAGTCAGCCACAGCTCCGAGGGCGTAGTGGTTGAACGACGTCATCTCGCCGGGGTTGATGGAACCGTCCGGGAGCATGGAATCCCAGCGTTCCCAGATGGTGGTTCCGCCTTGGCCCACGGCGTAGAGCCATGACGGGCACTCCTTCTCAAGGAGGAGGTCGTAAGCGGTATCCACCTCGCCCGCAATAGTCAGGGCATCCGACACCACGGGTGTGCCGGCAAAGCCGGTGCCGATGCGGTTCCCGTTCGCCCGCACAAGCTCAGCCAAGCGTGAACCGGCCCGCGCTTTGGAAGCAGCATCGGGGAAGAGATCAAAGACAATGGCAAGCGCGTACGCGGTCTGCGCGTCACTGGTCATGGTCCCGTCAGCGTGGATGTACTCGCGGGCGAACGCCTCAGTGACTGCCCGGGACAGCGTGAGGTAGTCCAGTTCGTCGTCGGACTTGCCCAGCACGGCAGCCGACTTGGCGAGGTGGCGCGCGGACCAAGCGAAATAGGCCGTGGCCACGAGGTGAGGATCGGTCATTGCCTGTGTGGGATCCTCAGGCGGGGCTGTGGGGTCCAGCCAGTCGCCCAGTTGGAAGCTGCCGTTCCACAGGCGGCTCTCACCGGCAAGGCGGTCCAGCAGGTCCACCCAACCCTTGGCGCTTTCGTACTGGCTGGCCAGGATGCTTGGGTCGTTGAAGCGCTCGTGGAGGGTCCACGGCGTCAGCACGGCAACATCTCCCCACACCGCACCGGGGCGAATCGGTGTCCAGTAATTTCCGCCGGGAATGACGGGAACGTACCAGGGGACCGTGCCATCGGGAAGCTGTTCTGCGGCTACATCCTTGAGCCAGGATGACAGCATTCCGGAGCAGTCGTAGAGGAAGCTCGCTGTGGGGGCGAAGACCTGAATGTCCCCCGTCCAGCCGAGGCGCTCGTCGCGCTGGGGACAGTCCGTGGGGATGTCCACGAAGTTGCCCTTCATACTCCACAGGACGTTGTCATGGAGGCGGTTCAGGTCCGGGTTGGAGGACTCGAACCAGCCGGTGCGTTCCATATCTGTGTGGTACACCCGTGCTACAACGTTCTGCGCGATGTCCCCGCCGGTCCAACCGGTGATCTCTGCGTAGCGGAAGCCGTGGATGGTGAACCTCGGCTCCCACGTTTCCTCGCCCGTCCCGGCCAAGGTGTACTGGTCCGTGGCGTCCGCACCCCGAAGCGGACGGGTATACAGCTCGCCGTCCTGCAAGACCTCCGCGTGGCGGAGCGTAACGGTGGACCCAGCCTCGCCACGCACCGCGATCCGGAGGCGACCCACCAGGTTCTGCCCGAAGTCGATCAAGGTCTTGCCCAGCGGGGACGTCCAGACGCTCACTGGCCGTACCTCATCGGTGCAGCGGACTGGCGGGCCTTCCGGCGCCACCAGCGTGCTGGTTTCGCGTTCGACGCCGGTCACGGGCCCCCAGCCTTGGTCATCAAAGCCGGGGCTGCTCCAGCCGTTTGGCAGCTCGCGGGCATCGTACTTCTCGCCCTTGTACAAGCTGGACAACAGGATCGGTCCGAAGCCGGCCTTCCAGCTCCCGTCCGTTCCGACGACGGTGACTGAACCGTCGTCGTGCGTGACGTGAAGCTGCGCCAGCAGCGCAATCTTGTCCCCATAAAGGTTCGCGTGACCGCCCTTGAAACCTATGCGGCCCCTGTACCAACCGTCCGCGAGCAGCGCGCCCATGGCGTTGTCGCCGTCGGACAGGTGCCCCGTGACGTCGTAGGTGTAGTAGCGCAGGCGCTTGCCGTACACCGTCCACCCCGGCGAAAGAGTGTCGTCGCCCACCCGCTCGCCGTTGATCTCCATCTCATAGAGACCGTGCGCGGTGACGTACAGCCTCGCGGAAGCGACCGGACGGTCAAGAGTGAAACTGCGCCGCAGCAGCGGAGGCCGCCTGTCCGAATCCGGATCTTCGTCCCAGGCTGGGGTGATGGCGGTCGCCGTCCAGTCGACAGGCTCCAAAAGACCGGTTTCGACGCCGGATGGCTGGCTCCATTCGCTCGGCGCCTCATCCCCCGCGCCCCAAACCCGGACACTCACCTCTGCGCGTTGGGCGGAGGTGAGAGGAGCCGCCTCCCACGGAACCAATACGGAGTCCGTGGAATCGATGCGTTCGCTGGTCCATTGTCCATCAGCGGTGGTCACGGACAACTGGTACGCCTCTTGCGTCCAGGCAGGTTCGGCAGTTGTCTTCCACGAGATGCGCGGCGTCGCGACGCCGATTCCGAAGGCGTAGGGCAGGTGTTCGAAAGTTGCCGGATGCACAGTGGCAGGCATAGGGAAAGTCTCCTTTGGCTGTTAGGCCGGGTGTGGTGGGTCAGCTTTATGGGGCGCACTCAGTGCTTGGCCGTGCTCAGCCTTTGACGGCACCCGCCGTCATGCCAGCCACAATCTGCCGATTGAAGAACAGGTACATGACGAACGGCGGCACTGTGATGAGCAGGATGTTCATGAAGAGCAGGTTGTAGTTGGTGGTGAACTGGCTCTGGAAGTTGAACAGCGTCAATTGCACCGTTGCGTTCGCGTCGCCCGGCAGGAAATACAGCGGGTTCTGGAAATCGTTGAAGATGTGGACCGACTGGACCACGATCACCGTGACGATCACCGAGCGAAGCAGCGGGAAGATGACCCTGAAGAACAACCGGACCGGTCCGCAGCCATCAATCACGGCGGCCTCATCCAATTCCTTGGGTATGGAGGCGATGAACGCCCGGAACAGCATCACGCAGAAGGACAGCCCGAATGCCACTTCAATGAGGATCAGGCCCGGAAGCGTCTTGAACAGCCCCATGCTTTGCAACACCCAGATAGTGGGCACGATGGCTGGCGGGATGATCAGTCCGGAGAGGATCAGGAAGTTGGCCACGCCGTTCCAGCGGGACTTGCGGCGCTGAAGCACCCAGGCCACCATGGCGGCGAGGACCACCAGGATGGTCACGCTCACCACTGTGAGGATGGTGCTGTTGATGAAGGCGGTGACCAGCATGAACTTCCGGGCGGACAGGACCTGCGTGAAGTTCTCCACGAACTGGAAGCTGGTGGGCCAGGCGAAATCTAGTTTTGCCGCTTCCCTTCGGTCTTTGACGGCCGTGAGGACCATGAAAAGCAAGGGAATGATGAAGACGACGACGCTGACGGCGATGGCCAGGACGCCGATGCCATAGCGCTTGAGGGTGGCGGTCACTGTTCAACCTCCTTGCGGTTCAAGAACATGGACAGGGGCAGGATGATGGCCGTGACAATCAGGAAGAGGACCACGTTCCCAGCGGTGGACAGGCCGTAGAAGCCTGCTTGGTACTGCTTGTAGATAACCGAGGCGATGACGTCCGACGTGAACCCCGGACCGCCTTTGGTCATGGCCCAGATCAGGTCGAAGGAACGCAGGCCGCCGATGAGGGACAGGATGATGACCGTGGCAGTTGCCGGCCGGGCCAGCGGCAGGGTGATATTGAAGAAGCTCTTGAACGAACTGGCGCCGTCCATCTTGGCGGCTTCGAAGTACTCCTGCGGGATGGACACAATGCCGGCGATGTAAATCACGGTAGCCAGGCCCACGCCTTTCCAGACGTCCACCAGAGCGACGGACAGCAGAGCCCACGCAGGGTCCGTAAGCCATCCCGGACCTTCGATGCCGATGGCAGCCAGGCCCTCATTGATCATGCCCTTGGACGGATCCATCAGCGTGGTAAAGACAATGCCGACGCCGATGCTGCTGAGCAACACTGGGAAGAACATCACGGAGCGAAGGTAGCCGCGGGCGATGATCTGGGAAGTCAGCAGGACTGCCAGGAGCATGCCCAGGACTACTTTCAGCGTGGACGTCACCACGCCGTAGATGAACGTGTTGGTGAGGCCCTTGAGGAGGGCCGGTTCCTGGAAGAACTGAATGAAGTTGTCCAGGCCGATCCACGTGAATTCCGTCAGGTTCCAGCGAGTGAAGCTGAAGAAGAACGAAGCGAACGTGGGGACCAGGAACAGGGCGGTGTAAACCACCGCTGCGGGGAGGTAGAACCAGTACGGGTAGGGCGACTTCCCTTTGCGGCGCTTGGACTGCGCGGCCCGCGGTACCGACCGCACCGCCGTCGTGGTTGGTGCTGTGTTCAGTGTCATGAGAATCTCTCCAAGGGCCGTCCGGGCCGGGAAGGCCCGGACGGCTTGTAGGTTTCGGAGGTCAGTTCCAGCCGGGCAGGTTCAGCTGCTTGGCCTGCTTTTTGACGTCCTCGTCGTAGAGGGCGGCGCCGTCCTTGGCGGAGCGGATACCCGAGCCAACTTCGACCGTGATCTGCTCAAGGGCAGGACCCTTGACAGGGGAAAGGAATTCCAGGGCGGGGCTGTTCTTGGCCTGGTCTTCGAAGAACGGGAGCATGTCCTTCACTGCGTTCGGAACGTCCGAGGGCAACTCACAGTCCTTCACGAGGTACGGGCCGGCTGCCCCCACCGCTGCGGTCTGGGCGTCGCATCCTGCCTTGCTGGCGATGAACGCCTGGAGCTTCTTGGCTTCTTCCAGGTTCTTGGTGGACTTGGGAATGTACGTGCCACCAGGCATCCACACGGTCAGCTTGTTCTTGGACGCGTCATCGCCCGGAAGCGGGAACAGCCCGAGGTCGTTCAGCTTCTCCGGATACGTCACCTTGATGTTGGCCAACGCGAAGCTCAGGATGGGGTACTGCGCTCCCTCGCCGTTGACCAGCTTTTCCTGCGCTTGCTGGTACGTGGTGGAGGCGAAGTCCTCGTTGAACAGTCCGGCCTTGCCTGCCTCTTCAAGGTGTTCGAAGCCCTTGATCGCGGCAGGATTCGTGGCGTACTTGGCCTTGTTGGCGGTGTAGTCCGCGGGGAAGTTGGGTTCCGCAGTGACAACGTTGGCGAAGTCGCCCAGGACGAAGAGCTGGGAAGTCCAGGTGGTCTGGTAGGACTGGATGATCGGCGCGATTCCGGCGGCCTTGATCTTCCGGCTGTTCTCCATGAATTGGTCCCAGGTCTTGGGAACGGACAGGCCCAGCTTCTCGTAGACCTTCTTGTTGTAGAGAACGGCGCCAGCCATGCCAGTGCTGAACGGAACGCCATAAACGTCGCTACCGGATGTCACCACAGGTTTGAAGGATTCCGTGACGTTGGAGAGGTAAGACTCATTGGTGATGGGCTGCAGGTTCTGCCCAGGGTTGATCTGCTGCAGAAGCGAGCCCGTGTTGTAGTTGAAGACGTCGGCCATGTCTCCTGTGGACAGCCGGGTCTTGACGATGTTGTCGCCGTCACCGCCCTGCGGACGGGTTTCAACCTCCACCTTGATGCCTGGGTTTGCGGCCGTGAATTCTTCCGCGACCTTCTCCGCCGCCGACACGGTGTTCTCAGCGTTGTCCACCAGCCAGGTGATGGTTTTCTCGCTTCCACCACCGCTGCTGCCCGCACTGCAACCGGTCAGAGCCAGCGCCAAGACTGTCACTCCCCCAGCCAGAGCGGCCCAGCGCTGCTTGCTCATTGCGGCCATCTTTACCTCCTCGTAAAGCCACAAGCCCCTTAGCTTGTGGAACGTTTCAAAGCGGACCTGCACATCTCGCATCCGGCCCTGTGTGTATTTGTGTAGATCGGTCTACGTTTGTCTACTGTAAGTCATGTCACAGCCCTTGCCAAGAGTTTTTCGTAGATCAATCTACAATTACGGAAGAAGGCAATGGAGGGAAGCCAAATGACCGAGCAGCTGAAACGCGCAACCATCAGCGACGTTGCTGAGCAAGCCGGCGTTTCGCGGGCCGCCGTGTCCAAGGTCCTGCGCAACGCGTACGGTGTCAGCCCCGCCATGCGGGCCAAGGTAGAGGAGACCATGGCCCTCCTGAACTACCGGCCGCTAGCTCTTGCCCGGGGCATGCGCGGCAACAGCTACACTTTGGGCGTCTTCTTGGTGGACCTCTCCAATACGTTCTTTTCCGTCCTGGTTGAGGGCGTCCGCGACGTCGCCGAGGAACTTGGGTACCAAGTTCTCATCGGCCAGGCGCGGCATGGCCTTGATGCCCAAAAGAAGCTCATCGAAGCCATGGTGGACCGCCGCATGGATGGTTTGCTGCTGATCGCACCCTTCGGACCCAATGAGGAACTGGAGCGTCTCGGCCGTACCATCCCCGTCGTAGTCCTCGGCCGCCATGGACCCGCAAAGTACTTCGACACCGTGGCAAGCGACGACATCGCGGGCAGCGCAATCATCGTGGATCACCTCGTCTCGCTGGGCCACGAACGGATTTCCATGCTGGCCAACACCCAGCCGGAGAGCGAGCCGGGAATGCCACAAACCGTCCGCCGCCACGGCTACGACCTCGCGATGAAAAAGCATGGCCTTGAGGACTACATTGACCACGTTCCTGGCCGATGGGGCTACGAAAGTGGCTTGGAGGCGGGGCGGTCAATAGCAAACCGACGAATTGCCGAGCGCCCCACTGCGCTCCACGGCGGCGCGGACGTCGCCGCCCTCGGAGCCTTCACAAGCCTGTTCGACGCTGGGATCAATATCCCCGGGGACATCTCCCTGGTGGGCTACGACAATGTGCCGGCCGCGTCGCTCCCGCCCATAGGCCTGACTACAGTCGATCAATCCGGCGTGCAAATGGGCCGCCAGGCGGCGGAACTGCTGCTCTCCAGGATCGAGGGCCGCAGCGAGTCGGAACACATCCTCGTTCCGCCGCGGTTGATCGTCAGGAAGACGACTGCGGAGCCCGCCGGCAGGTAGCACCCCGGCGTGGCATGGACATGTGCACAGTCTCTCGCGGTGCTGGTAGGCACCTGTCCATACCGGGCTGGAGTCGTGTATGTCAGGATCAAAGTTCACATCCTGTTATCCCGGAATGGACCATGAATCTCCCACTTTTCCACGACCCCCTCCAGGGCCGCGTCACCGTCGACGCACCCGTACGTGAACCCAGGATTGGACGCGATGGCGCATTCCGTCCCAACGCCCGGACACGCATTTCTCCCCGCGTAATGCGATCATCCACCCACGACGCACAGTCGACGCGGAACGCAAGGCAGCGCGAGGTGGCCAAGGTCGCCGAAGAAATCCAGGCATTGATCGCCAGGGCGGGCATCCAGTCCTGAGCAGAAGAGCATCCGAGCATTGGTCGCGGCCTCCGGACGCCCGAGCTGACGCGTGACATGAGCCGTTAATCGCGTTCACGAGGACTACCATCCACACCATGACTATCCGCATCGGTACCTCGGGCTGGAGCTACGACCATTGGGAGAACGTGCTCTACCCGCCGGGTCTACCAACATCCAAGCGCCTGGCCCACTACGTTGCGCGCTTCGACACGGTAGAGCTCAACGCGAGTTTTTACCGCTGGCCCCGGGACACGGCATTCAAGAGCTGGCATGACCGCCTGCCTCCAGGATTTGCGATGTCGGTCAAGGCGCCCAGAGGCCTCACGCACGGGAAGAAGCTTTACAGCCCTGAAGTTTGGGTGGAACGGATCACCCGTTGCTGGCATGAACTGGGCGACAAAAGGGCTGTGCTGCTTGTCCAGCTCCCTCCTGATTTTGCGCGCGATGATGCCCGCCTCGATTACTTCCTGGCAGCCCTACCCCACTGGATTCGCGTGGCGGTGGAGTTCCGGCACGATAGCTGGGACCACCCTGACGTATACGCGTTGCTTGAACGCCACGAGTCCGCCTACTGCATCATGAGCGGCGCCAACCTGCCGTGCATCCTCCGCGCCACCGCACCATTCGTTTACGTCCGGCTGCACGGACCGGATACCGAGCACCTCTATGGCGGCTCGTATTCGGAGGAGGATCTTCGCTGGTGGGCGGATCGGATCCGTGAGTGGAGCAGCATGGGCAAGGACGTGTACGCCTATTTCAACAACGACGGCGGAGGTAACGCCGTGCGCAATGCCGAGACTTTGCGGTGGCTGCTTGGGATCGGCTGACTCGCCAAGGGCGAGCCAGCGGGCGGGTCTTAGCCCAGGCGACTTCGCACGATCTCGCTGACGGTCTTGCCGTCGAAGCGTCCTGCAACCTTGGCCGTGACCGGCTTCATGATGGCGCCGATGGAACGCATTGAGAGTTCCTGCCCGTCGGCTTTCAAGTCGGCGATGGCTTCGTCGACGATGCCTTCCACTTCTTCGCGGCTTAGCGGCTTGGGGAGGTACGCCTCGATAATCTCAGCCTCCGCGACTTCGGCGGCTGCCCTGTCTGTTTCCCCGGCTTCGGTGTAGATGCGCGCGGTATCCCGGCGTTTTGCAGCTTCCTTTTGGAGCAGTGAAGTAACTTGCGCATCGTCCAACTCGATGGGCGTTTTGCCCGACTTTTCGCGCGTGCTGATCTCACCCAGGACGTTCCGCACGGTGGTGAGCGCTGTCTTGTTGCCCGCCTTCATGTGGCCAACGACGTCTGCTTTGAGGCGGTCTTTCAGTGACATTGTGCTCCTTGTTTGGGGTTCCTACTTGTCATCGTAGTCAGTCCTCCAAGTCGACGCTGGCCGGAACGAGGGTCCGGAAATTTCCCTTGCGGAGCATTTAGTAAGCATGCTTAGCTTATTGTGCCGCTGGAATTCCTTGAAGGAACCGGTTGGCTCACCGATCGCACCGAGGAGCCTTAGCGCTACATGGGAGGGACAACCATGCATCTAAACGAACGGGAGCGCAGGGCGCTGCAGCAACTCGAGCTAGTTCTTCGTTTCCAGGCCCGCATCCGTTGATGGGGCTGGAGGGAGTTCGGGAGGAATCGGCCTGGCAAGCTCCTTCTCTGTTGGGCCGCTGACCACAACCTGCGCGGGGCTGTGCAGGAGGTATCCGTTGAGCCAGGAAAACAGTGCACGGACTTTTTGCTGGACCCCTGACAACAGGGCCAAGTGAACCAAGAGCCAGGACAAGAAAGCGAAAAGGCCCTGCAACTGGATTCGTTTGCGACCAAGTTCTGCCACGGCAGCACCGCGTCCGACCATCGCCATATAGCCCTTGTCGACGTAGCGGAAGGGAGTAGGGCTACCTCCCGTAAGCTGCGCGAGGATGTTGGCAGCTGCCCATTTTCCGGCCTGTTGGGCCACGGAGCCGAGCTGGGGCAACTTCGCGCCAGTGGAATCGGTGATGTTGGCAGCATCGCCGATGACGTACACACCATCCACATCCGGGGCGGTCAGGTCTGGACGAACATCCACACGCCCACCTTTGCCCTGCGTCAGCCCCGAAGTGCTGATGAGGTCTCCGGCTTTCAACCCGCCGGCCCAGACAACGATCTGCGCGGGGACGAAGCTCCCATCAGCCAACGCCACGCCATCGCTGCGTACCTCGGTAACGCCCACCCCCATATGCAACTGGACGCCCACCTTCCGAAGACGTTCGGTGGCGTACCGCTTGGACTTCGTGGAAAACATGTTCAACACGCTGGGAACCATGTCCACCAAGTGCACGCGGCAGCGGGCAGCAAGCTCGGCCGAGAAGTATTTGCGCACCATATATTTGACGTTTTCAGCCATGGCTCCGGCCGTCTCCACACCAGTGGGACCTCCTCCGACCACGACGACATCCACAAGACCGTCAGAGGTTCTATCTGCCTGATCAAGCAGCCGGGTAATGGCGGTGCCCAGCCTGGTGGCGTCCGTAACGGAGTACAGCGGGAAAGCATGTTGCTCGGCACCTGGGGTGTTGAAGAAGTTGGGAACGGCACCTACCGCGATGACCAGGATCTCCGCCCGCAAACTCACGCCATCGGAGGTGGTGACTGACCGTTGCGAAGCATCAATGGAGGCAACACTCGCCGTCAGGACTTTGACGGTCTTGTAGCGGCGAAAAACGGAGCGCAGCGGGCGCGTAATGGCTGAAACCCCGATCTGGGAAGTAGCCAATTGATAAAGGAGCGGCTGGAACTGGTGGTAGTTGTTCGAGTCGATCAACAGGACGCGTACGCCCTTCCGGCCTAGTTTTTTGGCTGCCGCAACGCCTGCAAAGCCGGCACCCACCACGATGACTTGGTATGTGTCCTCCATGCGAGCAACTTACTTCACCGTGAGTCCGGGCAACAGGGCTTGACAGTCTTCACCTGTCGATAAGATTCGACGCCGGGTGGCCGCCAGCGCTGCACGGAAGGTCGCCGTCGTGCGTTTAGTCTTTGGTCCCCATGGGTACGCAGTGGGTAGTGTTCTGCATTTGGCAAGGACCAGGGGAGGGAGTGGGTTTCCTTGAACGACGACGAGCCGGCAGAGGCAATGCAACTGACAGAGGCAGTGCAGGAGGCCGGGGCTGTTGAGCTGCTGCTGGTCCGGCACGGAGAGAGCGAAGGGAACGTGGCTGCGACGGAGGCCCGCATGGCGCGCGCCGAGGTTATCGACGTCCCCGCCAGGGACCCGGACGTCAACCTCTCCGGCACCGGCCAGGATCAGGCCAAAGCGTTGGGAACTGCGCTGGCCCGGATCGCCGAGGAGTTGCTCCCGGACACCGTGGTCTCCTCCCCCTATGCACGTGCCGTTCAGACGGCGGAAATCGCCGTTCAAGCAGCTGGCTGGCCTGTGAAAGTCCATACGGACGAGCGCCTGCGGGACCGCGAATTGGGCATTTTGGACAGGCTGACCCGCATAGGCGTGGAGACGCGCTACCCCGACGAAGCTGAACGGCGCCTGTGGCTGGGCAAGCTGTATTACCGGCCACCGGGAGGTGAATCCTGGGCTGACGTCGCTCTTCGCCTGCGATCCGTCTTGGACGAGCTCAACAACCTGGGAATGGGACACCGCGTGATGCTCGTTTGCCATGACGCGGTGATCCTGCTGGTCCGATACGTCCTGGAGGGGATGTCCGAGCGGGAGATCCTGGACCTCGCCGCCAGTACAACGGTGCTGAACGCATCGATTACCCGCTATGTGCGCCCGTCTGGTGCAGGACCGTGGACGCTCGAGAGCTTCAACGTGGCCCACCATCTCACCGAACAGGGCGTCACGGTTACCGAGCATGCCGGAGATGCCAGTGTCCACCCACAGTGATTCCGACGGCACCACCGGCCCCACGCAAGTGACGCCATCGCTTCTGCGCGATTGGCCGCTGCCTGCTCCTGGCGAAGATAAATACTCCCGCGGCGCTGTACTGATCATCGGCGGTGCGCGGACCACTCCAGGCGCCACCGTCCTTGCCGGCATCGCCGCCCTCCGCGCGGGCGCCGGAAAGATGACGTTGGCTGTCGCCGAGTCCGTGGCCGTGCAGGTGGGAGTAGCCTTCCCGGAGTGTGGCGCGGTGGGCTTGCCTGAGACCGCTGGCGGGTCCCTGACCGGCGAGGGCCTGGACCTCATCTCAACGTACTTGGAACGGGCAAACGCCGTTTTGGTCGGGCCCGGCCTGGATGACCCGGACCTTGCCGCGGAATTGCTCACGAGGTTGCTGGAGCGGGAGGAGCTCCGAGGTGGCCCAGAGCGGCCAGAAGGGCCTGCGATCGTCATCGACGCCTACGCCCTCGCCGGACTGATGAAACTAAAGGACAGGCTGGAGCCTTGGAAGGGCCGGCTGATCCTCACGCCTAATCCGACCGAGGCAGCAATCCTGCTGGGACGGGACGCAAACCACTTGGAAACAGACGTAGCCGCCCTCTCCGAACAATACGGCGCAGTGGTGAGCTGCCAGGGCGTGATCGCGCGGCCACCTGGGGAAGCACCTGAGGAACCGGAACTATGGAAGATCACCACCGGGTACGGAGGCCTGGGTACGTCGGGCAGCGGAGACGTACTGGCCGGTGCCATCACCGGTCTCCGGGCGCGTGGAACCAGCGGCGCACAGGCTGCCTGCTGGGGAACACACCTCCACGCCGCCGCAGCGGACCGCTTGGCCAGCAAGCTGGGCCCGCTCGGGTTCCTTGCCCGCGAACTCGCCGACGAATTGCCCGCCCTGATGCTGGAACTGAACACCTGAGCCATTCCGCGGGCAAGTACCTATGCGGGTTTCAGGAGTTCATGCTCCACAACTGCACTGCGGGAGAGCGTCTTGTACCCCTCCTGTTCGAACAGGACGGTGATGACATCGTCCTCATGCCTCATCACCAGGCCCGGACCCCATTCCTTGTGCATCACGGCGGACTGCACCGGGAATGGATCGCTTTCTCCAGCACGCTGTTCATCTGCGTCACGCTCTTCATCTGCGCTGTGAAAAGCATCGCTGGCTTTGGAAGCATCGGCGCATGCATCACAATTGCCGCACGGCTTGGAAAGTTCTTCACCGAAGTAGCCCATCAGGAACTGCCGACGGCAGCCATCCGTCTCCGCGTATGCGCGCATCATCGTGAGCCGGGACTGGTCAACGCGCTGGCGGGCTTCGGCCAGTTCGACGGCGCGGGCCACCAGGGCCGGCAGCTTGGCTTTGGACGCCAGGCGGATGCCGCGCTTACCCGTGGTGACGGCGCCTGCTTCCTCCAGCTGGTTGACGAGCCCAGTGAGGCGACGGACAGGGAATCCCGTCAACTCCGCGAGCGCGCCCTTGGGGGCAGGAGCGCCTGCGGCTTTTAGGATCTTCAGGACTGCCAGGAGCGAATCCGGGTCAGGTGAATGCGTGCCGAAGAACTTCCGCAGGCCAAGATCCTCTTCGCGGTAATGCAGTGTGGCGGTGGCCGGTTTCCCGTCCCGTCCGGAACGGCCGATTTCCTGGTAATAGGCATCCAGTGATTCCGGAATGTCGGCATGGACGACGAACCGCACATTGGGTTTGTTGATACCCATGCCGAAAGCGGTTGTGGCAACCACGACGTCGAGCTCATCGTCCAGAAACTGCTCATGGATGCGCTCCCGGTCAGCATCCGACCGGCCCGCGTGGTAGGCCTCGGCGCGGAGCCCTTCCTTTACGAGTTTGGCGGCGTACTTTTCCGTGTCCTTACGGGTGGCGGCGTACAGGAGCCCCCGTTCTCCTCCCTTGGCCAGCGCGGCAACCTGCTCCAGGACGGCTTTTCGCTTACCTTTGTCCTCTTGGTGGCGGACCACGTCAAGGCTTATGTTGGGCCGGTCAAAGCCACGGACCAGGACCAGCGGATCCTTCATGCCCAGCCGTTCCAGAATCTCATCGCGCACCGGAGGTGAGGCCGTGGCGGTAAGGGCTGCCACCGGAGGGTTTCCCAATCTTTCACGGACATTTCCCAGATCAAGGTAATCGGGGCGGAAGTCATGACCCCATGAGGAGACGCAGTGGGCCTCATCAACCACGAACAGGGTGATGTGCATCTTGGCTATCCGGTCCACGGTCTCCTTTTTGGCCAACTGTTCGGGGGCCAGAAACACGAAAGTCGCTTTGCCGGACTCAGCTGCTTCCCAGGCGTCCTCCACTTCCGAGTCACTATGGGAGGAATTGATCGCGACGGCCACGCCGTCACCCAGCTGCCCGTTCAGTCCGTCCAGCTGGTCTTCCTGCAGGGCGATCAACGGAGAAACCACGACGGCGGGGCGTCCCGTTTGGTTGTAAAGGTACTTGGCTGCCACTTGGTAGGTGGCTGATTTACCGTACCCAGTGGGCATGACGGCCAGGACGTCGCGGCCACCCGCGAGCGCGTTCATGGCTGCGAGCTGGCCCTCGCGGAGCTTTGGCAGGGAAAAGGAAGACGCCGCAAGGGCGCCCAGGGCTGGATCATCGGACATCGGAAAACGGCTCCGCACAGTGGGTGTTGCGGCCGCTTGCTTCAGCCGAGGTAACCAGACTAACGCGAGGTGGGACCCGGCGTCGTGCGCTACTTCCTGCTTGTGGATAACTCTGGAGGCCTACCGAAGGCGTGGACTCATGGCGTCATCCCAAGGCTGGCGGTAGCTTTGGAATACTTTTCCTTCGAAGCGGGTGAGGTACCGGAGGTACCGCTGATGCAGGGCTTGTCTACATCCCTTGTTCTGATCGCCTTACTGGCCGTGGCGGCGCCCCTTGCTGTCCGCTTCCTTGACCGGGCGGTCAAGGTGCCGCTGGTGGTGTTCGAGATCGTCCTCGGAATCCTGCTGGGTCCCAGCGTGTTGGGATGGATCCAATCCACGCAGTTCACGGATACCCTGGCTGATTTCGGGCTGGCGATCCTCTTCTTCGTGGCCGGCAACGAGATCGATTTTTCCGATATCCGGGGCCGTCCCGCCATCCGCGCATCAGCGGGCTGGGTGATCTCGTTGGCAGCGGGCGTTGGCGCGGGCTTTCTCCTGTCCCCCACGCCGGAGGCCGCCGTCATCATCGGCGTGGCGCTGTGTTCCACGGCATTGGGAACATTGCTGCCCATTCTTCGCGATGCCGGTGAATCAAAATCCCCGATGGGTACCGCCGTCACTGCATTGGGTGCAGCTGGCGAGTTTGGTCCGCTGATTGCAATCTCGCTGTTCTTCAGCGGCAGGCAGCTGGGTCCGGCAACGGCGGTGCTTCTCGGATTCGTCTTACTGACCGGCATTGCAATTTTCCTGGCCTCCAGGGCAAGGCACACGCTGTTCCACTCGCAGGTCACCAGGACCCTCCACACCAGCGGGCAGTTCGCCGTCCGCTCCATCATGTTCATCCTCACCGTGCTCGTAGTGCTGAGCATGGTCCTGGGACTGGACATGTTACTGGGTGCATTCGCCGCGGGCGTTCTCTGGAAGGTGGCCATAGAGCGTGCTCCCGAACGGGACCGTAAGGTGATCGAGACCAAACTCGACGCCGTCGCGTTCGGCTTTCTGGTGCCCATCTTCTTCATCGATACCGGCATCGATTTTGATCTCGGCGCACTCACGTCCAGCCCGACAGCCCTGGCAATGGTCCCGCTGTTCGTGCTCCTCCTGCTGATCGTCCGGGGCCTGCCGTCGATGCTTGCTGCCCCACCGAGGTCCACTTTCGCCGAGAAACGGGCGATCATGCTTTTCGGGGCCACCGGCCTGCCGATTATCGTTGCCGTCACAGCCATTGGCAGGGATCAGGGGTTCATTTCAAGCGGAATCTCGTCAGCACTCGTTGGGGCCGGCATGCTCTCTGTGCTCCTGTTTCCGCTGCTGGCGCTTCGGCAGGGCCAGCGTGAACGTCAAGGCAGAACACCAGTGCCGCAGGAGGAAGTCCCTGAGGACAGGGACGTTTAGTCATTGCGGCCGCCGCAGTCACGATCATCATCTTGGCCGTCATCGTTCGCGTGGTCATTTTCCACGACAGATAGAGTTATCTGTCGTAGAATATGAACATGAAGCGCCAAAGTCACCTAGTCGAGCGCCTTCCGCGCGGCCTCTTCAGCATCTCCGAGGCCGCAAAGCACGGGGTCTCTCACGCGAGCCTGTACCGAATGCGCGACGCGGGCCTGGTTGAGAGGATCGGCTCCGGGCTGTACATCGCCGGAACGGGCATTGAGGCCGATATCGACCTGCTTGAAGCATCCCGAAAGGCTCCCCTGGCCACGATCTGCCTGACCAGCGCCCTCGCCCGGCATGGGCTCATCGACGAAATCCCGTCCCGCATCGATTTGGCCTTGCCCCGCGGCAAGACCCCTCCGCAACTCTCGGCCCAAGTCACCTGGCATATCTTCGACAAGGCGACCTTCGACGTCGGCCGTTCAAGCATCGCGGTCGAAGGGGAAGATGAGGCGAGAATCGGTATCTACTCGCCTGAACGCTCGATCGTCGACGCCTTTCGCCTTCGCGCAAGCGCCGGCTACGAAACCGGAATCGAAGCGCTTCGTAACTGGCTCAAGCGCCCAGAGTCACAACCCGCACGCCTCATGGATATCGCCTCGTCGGTCCCTCGTTCCAAGCGGCCACTCCGCCAGGCAATGGAGGTCCTCCTGTGACGGCAGGCAGCCGGTCCATTTACCTCCGGCTGCAGAAAGGCGCACGAGAGCGTAGGCGACCCTCTGACGAGATCTTCACGCTTTACGGGCTGGAGCGCTTCCTGGCGCGTCTGGCAGACACACCGTTTGCGGATGACTTCTGCCTCAAAGGTGGCGTCCTGCTGTCCGCACACGCGCTGCGCCGCCCGACCCGTGACATTGACATGCAGGCACTCGATTTCCGACTCGACGTCGATCACGTCACCGAAGTGGTGAAAATGATGTGCGACGTCGTCGTCGACGACGGCCTGGTCTTCGACCACCGAGAAGACCGTCACCATGCTCCAGCGCGGCACCACGAGCACCCGGTGGCGGGACCTGCTGGACGTGGCAGTTCTGTCCGACCGATTCGAGTTCGATGCCGCAGACGTCAGACAAGCAACGGTACAGGTGGCCAAGCACCGCGGTATCGAACTCGGTCCGCTCCGAGCCCTTATGGCCAGCTACGGTGCGACCGGGCAAGCGAAATGGGCTGCATGGCGCAGGAAGCTCAAAGTGGAAGATATGTGCGAGCAGAACCTTGACGCGCAGGTTGAGCGTGTGCTCAGGTTCATTGAGCCGGTGTTCGACGGTTCCGCAGAAGACCATCACCGGTGGAGCCCCGACGGGCGTTCATGGTCATAGACTGCGGTGATGGCCGACGCCGAAAGGGCCAGCGGCAATATACCCGCAGCTCAAAGCCAAGCTAAGAGCCCCCTGTCGGATTCGAACCGACGACCCCCGCTTTACAAGAGCGGGTATCCCCGAAGATCCCGGTGCTGCCCGATACCGGCCTATATCCAGCGATTTTGCGACTGTTGATGCCGAAATTTTACCCGCGCATTCCCGCTAGTTCCCGTTCAAAGCGTGTCGTAAACGTGTCGCGTGCTCTTAGAAGAAAGCGGGCCACGGGCATGCAGTACGGCCACGAAGCGCGGACTGACAGATGGACCTGGTGAGCCCCACGAGGAATCACCGACAACAGGCTGTAGGACTAGGTCCAAAATCAGGCGTAAAGGCGCTGCCAGCAGCCGGGCTCCGAAGTGTCCGAGCGCCTTACGGCCAGTGAAACCACCAGCCGATCTCGGTATCCTCGTCCTGGAATCGTCCAACTCTCTGGCTAACGGCAATTATGGCTAGTGAATCAGCGGAAGTTGGCCGCAATCGTGTGACCTCCGAAGTATGAAGGATAATCTATGGCGGGCGATGTAGGAGCACAAGTGGACCCACGCTATCGAGCTGAACAGCTAGAATTTCTCGGCATAGTGCCGCTCCCGTCCGGTCGGTGGGGACGTAAGTGAGGGGCACATGAGTAGCGATCGATCGGGAATCAGCGAGCCACCGGTGCCGGGAAGTGCCGAAGGGCTGTGGAACGGGCGTCGGAGGCGTCTGCAGGCGGCACTAGCTCAACGGGATGAATTGTTTGCTGACATGTACCGCCGGGCCATTGACGCACTAGGGGAGGAGCCGTTGACGCGCGGTTCCTTGGTGATTGCCGGTCACTGCATTCGCGATCTGGTCAACGGACTTCCCGATGTGCTAACCGATGTCGAGTCCGTTCCGGCATACAGCGACCTATCTGCTCCGGCACGCGCACTCTCCGAAGCATGGACACTTCATGAAGATTTGCTGGGACCGCCCGTCAGTGACACGGACCATGCCAGGGAAGGTCAGCCTGGCCCGGAATCGCGTGTGACTATTCCAAGCATCGTCTTCGGTGCAGCCCGTCGCGTCGTCGAAGCCAGTCGAGCGGCAAGCCTAAACAGACGTCGACGGCATAGCGCACTGGTGCTTGGACGGATTGAGGTACGGCAGGATCCAACGGTCAATGTGTTTCGGGACAGTGTCGCCGTTTTCGAACGTTTGCGGCACCCTCAGCGAGGCCGGGATGTAAAGGTGGCGAAAGAAACCGGACCCATGCTGGTACGAGCTCTGGGGACCATCGAGGGCGCGCTGGAAGCTCGCATGGGCCGTTTCTTTATGACTGTTGAGGACCTGATGGATGTGCTCGAGGCCGCCAACGCCCGTGATCTAGGAGATGAGAAATGACCACCGACCCGATGGCTGGCTGGCGCGAGCCAGACGAGGACCTTATCCAGAACGCGCTAGCACGTATAGGTGACCGACAGCATCGACGCGTCTTCTTCGAACGACTGCAGAACCCGCGATGGGTAGAGGCCCTGAATGCCCGCCATGTCTTCGATTCACCTCCAGATACGACAGACCCCTCCTTAAGGGAGAATTGGATGCCATGGCCCGAAGGTGAATACCTAGTGCGGATGGCGCCTTTGGCACCCGCCACGGTGCTGCCGATTCTAGTCCGGATCTCAGAGAGCGATAATCCGTACGTACATGGGTTAATTCTTCAGGCGGCGCAGAGCCTCTGCGCGCCAGAAGTCCAGGCTCTCGTTCCAGCAGTCGAGCGCTATCTCGCTCAAGGAACATTGCGGAACAACGAAGAAGTCGTTCGGCTGATTGAGAATTTGGCGAACGAGGGTTTGCGCAGGCCTGCTGTCCGCATCGCCCAGGCGGCGTTCCGTCCACGGGAGGCTGCCCCCGATGACGGTGACCGGCGCCGGCGGCGAAGCGTTGGAGCGGGCCTTGATCGCTACTGGTACGAGCAACTGCTTCCGCGTGCCGTCGCCGCCTTGCATACCGTCCTAGGCGATAGAGCACTTACGACAGTGGCAGCCTGGCTTGAGGCGTTTCAGGTGGCGTCCGGCGAATATTACGCCGAATCCAATAGCGATCTCAGTTATATCTGGCGTCCAGCCATTGGGGACCACTCACAGAACAATCGTTTTCACGAACTCGGGGATTCTCTCGTGGAGGCGGTTCGAGACCGTGCACTCGCAGACATCAGGAATGGACGGGCAGCCAGTGACGTCATCCGGGCTTTGGAACGAAGTGGACAACCGCTTCTCGTCCGAATCGCCCTTCACGTACTGGCCGCTACGGCGGCCAATTACCAACTTGCGCGTACTGAGGGCACGACACGGCTCATGGAGAAGCGCCTCCTCGAGCCTGAGTACCGCCATGAATACGCGGAGCTCGCGCGCTCAATACTCCCTCTTCTTGAGCCAACGGAGCAGGAGCGTTGGGAGGCGCTGGTTTTGGACGGGCCCCCACTGACGCAAGGCGTGATAGAAGAGCGCGTTGCGCGCCACTTGAAGTCGGATGAGGAACTTGAGGTAGCAGTAGCGAGATACCGAGAGATATGGCAGCTCAACCTGCTGAGCGCTGTCAGTTCGCCCAGCCTTCCACGTTCAGCGGCTCTTCGCTTGGATGAATTGATCGATAGGCATGGCGAGCCCACTCACCCTGAGTTCACCAGCTACATGTCCTCTTGGTCGGGCCCGAATAGTCCTTTTGCTCAAGAGGATCTCGTCGAGAAGAGCGTGCAGGAAATGCACAACCTTCTAGCGAATTGGAAACCGGAGACTCCTGATGAATGGGGGCCGTCGAAGGAAGGACTCTCAAGGGCTCTCCAGCCTGCCGTCACAGCTCGCGCCCAGGACTTCTCTGCGGCGGCGCCCCGCTTTGCAAACCTAGATCCGACGTTCGTGCGTGCCATCTTCTCGGGGCTTTCAGATGCAGTTAGGGCCGGCACTCACATCGACTGGGACCAGGCGATACATGCAGCCCTAAGCGTGACACTGCATCCCGATGATGGCACCGACTCTGGTGTCGGCATAGAGGAGGACGTGGTCTGGCGGTACGCACAGAGGGCTGCCGCTTCACTCTTGGAAGCTGGAGCCTCATCAGAAGCTGAGAATGTCATCCCTGCCGAATTATTGGAGAGAAGCATCGAAGCACTTTCCCCGCTCATCACGCATGCGGACCCTACGCCTGAACATGAAGAACAATATGGCGGCACGAATATGGATCCGTTAACGCTGTCCCTCAACACCACCCGTCCCTCTGCAGTGCGAGCGATTGCACGCTTGGCAAGCAGAGCACGAAGCTATCTGGAGTCCGAGCCCGGTGATCGGGAGCCTCTACTGCGCGCAATTCGCTCAGCCCTACAGCTGCTCGAAACCAGACTGGTGCCACGTCGGGACCCAAGCCTCGCATGCGCCGCAGCCTTCGGTGAGGAGCTGGGGCGGCTCATCTGGATTGACCGCAGCTGGGTTCAAATCCACTCACCGCATCTACTTACACAAGACCCATTCGGGGATGTCGTGCTATCGACAGCTCTCGCGACCTACAGACCGTCGCGAAACCTCTTGGACGTTATTGCGTCCGCTGCGCGAGGTATAACGGATCGCGTAGCGGCCGGGAACGTCGCTGTATCTGGTTGGAGAACTGACCGCTCCCCCGTCGAGCTCGTTGGAGATCACCTCGTGATGCTTCGTGTTCAAGGTGCTTTAGACGCCGACGACCCGCTACTGACACATTTTTTTGCGTGGGCTCCCGTCGCATCACGTGCACGAGTCCTAGGTCACCTGGGTTGGTTGCTGATGCACACCGACGATGCGCCGGCAGACATCATAGAACGCGCAAGAGCTTTGTGGGAGAGCAGGGCTGCCGCCGCAAACAACGCCGAAACGACCAATGCCGAACTAGTCGAGTTCTATTGGTGGATTCGCTCGGGAAAGTTTGAGCCGTCTTGGTGGTTGCCCCACCTGAAACAGGCCTCCTCGGCCGGTGGTTTCGACTCAAATGGGATGCTCGGTGAGGCGCTTGAGGAGGCGGCGTCCAGCGCGCCGGGACTAGCCGCAGAGATTCTTGAGCAGCTTCTGACAGTCCGAGATCAGCCGTTCCAACGGTATGACTTGGTGGAGCATGCTCCGGCGATCATCGCTGCGGCGCTTGAAAGCGACCACCTTTCTACAGTCGAAACAGGACAGCGAATCATGGACTCACTTGGTCGGGGCGGCCACCTTCGCATAATTGAATTGGTTGAGCAAAGGCGCAGCATCGGGGGCCCGACTGGCTGAGGCGTAATCCCCGTCAAGCAGCCTAGAGTCAGAAGGCGGTCTGTGCTTGCACCAAACCACACCCGCCGTCCGTTCAAATGGCCTCACGTCCACTCCGGCGCGCCTGACGTGGGCACATCCACTATCAGGCGATGTTCCTCACGGGAGTGTTGCCCTTGTTGTTGAAGTTGGCCCATCACATCCGGGGCTCTGGGCATGACGTTAGGGTTGAGGAGTCGATCGATAAGCAGGGATCTGAGGTCTTGAATGTGTCCAGACAAGTGGGAAGCTGCAGAACCTACGAAACTGCAGAGCGAAAATCAGGTTAAGGGGCGGTACGGCGAGTTGCTGGCAGCGTTCGCATTCCCGCAGCACTGGGTGATACGCCCGATCCCGGACGACTTCGGGCTGGACTTAGAGCTGGAGTTCTTTCACGAGATTGAGCGCGGCACCGAGACGAAGACTGGAAAGCCGGGGCAACGGCGGTATCAAACTTGGGGCGAGCATCTCTACTTGCAGGTTAAGACAACCGATCGTTTGCAGAGTGGTCACCCTGAAAAAACAGGATCCGACGGAGGAATAGTCAAGTTCCTCATGGACACTGAAGACCTGAGGCTCGTTGATGCGATGGGTTCAAGTGTTCCCGTGGTTCTTCTAGTCGTCGACAGGCCCAGCGGCGAGATTTTCTACCTCTGCTTGAACGACTACACCCGGTCCCTGGACGCGAGCCAGACACAATGGCGAGGGCAGGGGGCAGTAACTGTCCAGATCCCGTCTGAAAACTGCTTGCCGCTTTCGGGCGACATAGATGAGGCGGGTTGGCACTGGGGGTACTTCACTCGGTTGGCGAGGCGAGGAAAGCTATATAGCGCCTACAACCTGATTCACCATAGTTGGAAAGAGGTAGAGATCGCTCTCCAAGACTTCGTCGGCTCCGATCTAGACTCCACAGGCGGCGTTAGGAACTTCGCGGACTGTGCTATTGCCTTTCTTCGCACCCTGCGGGGGTATCTGGCACCGATCCAACGGTTAGACATCTGGCGCCCAACTGAGTATGACAAAAATTCTCTACTCATCTATTGGGAGGACGTGGAGGAACTAGATCGTTGGTCCGAAGACCTGCTCGCCGAGATACCGGCTATGTTTCCACCCGACGATCTGGGGGAAGGAGCCTGGGAACGGGCAGTTGAACTCGAGAGACATATCGTCTTCCAAACCACAAGGTTCGAACGTTTGACTTTGATGGGCCGCACTGAGGCGGGGTTGGGTCATTCAGCCCGTACACCAGCACACGCTGACGAAACCAGCTAAAAATGCGATGTGTATGGCGCTCGCTCCTTGGCTGAGTCCGGCTCACCTTGGCCACACTCCTTGTGAAACAGATCAGCTCCATAATCTTCCTCAAGATGCGGTGACCCACTTCCGTAGTTCAAGAACTGATTCGTAATTGTTTGCCGTCCCCTGTCGGGTTCGCAAGTGTGAACGACGGAACGACGAAACTCAGAGGGATCCACATGATCAGCCGGAAAATACGCTGTTCCTTAAGCAGAAACATGCGTAGTTTCCGGGGTACGGCCCTGCGAGCCTAGCTAGGGCGATTTAGGGCTTTTCCCAGCTCCGCTTCCGCTGTAGGAATCCCCGAAACGCCCCAAGCGGGGATCGGGCCGCCCCCGCCCGCTTCTAGCCTCAAAATCTCTTGTACGGCCTCGAACATGTCTGACCCTCATGCGCAAGCGATCCGGTGTCCCTTGGACAGGCCATTGGCTTGGCGCATTCACTTCTTCTGTGTGCGGCTGCGCCGCGGATGTGGCAGCTCTTGCCCGTGGGTTCACTGGGGTGGTTGGTCGTGGTCCTGTTGGAGGGGTCTCTGACCTGGGGTTGCGCCTGCGGCGGGCCCCTAACACGCCTGCGGCGGGCAGTGGGTGCCACTTGGGTGGTGGGTGTTGTGGTTGTGGCGGGGTTTGGCCTGCGGCGCGGTTGGTGCTGGCGGAGTTTGGGTGAGTGTGTGTTGGTGGGTGGTGCCTGCGGCGCGGAGAGTTGGCGGTTGCGTGACTCGTGATGGTGGCCGGTCTAGTGGACGGATTGTTTCGTATCGTGCTCTGTCGTGGACGTTCTGACGGAGGCAATCCTCCTCGCCCTGGCCAACCCCCTGCGGGGAGCGCATGCCGTCCATACAGATGCCACGTCGTGAACATTCTGTCCACGTAGCGCCGGCCGCAGACTCAGTGAAACATTGCGTGAACCATCCCGGACGACAACCCGGTCACGGCCCGCCGCAGGCGCATACACCGCCGCACCTTGTACGGACGGAAGAACCCACCCGCCCGGGGCGCAGCCCCCGCCAACGAAGAGCAACGCGACGATGAACCACTGGCAGGCGAAGCCGGAAAAACGCAGACGCGGCGCAGCAGACACCACGACAAAGGCCGCGCAGCGGCCAGGGAAACAAGAAGAACAACACGCCGGAAGACGAGACGACAACGAAACGGGCCGTGCGCAGCGCGCGAGCAGCCGGCCACACGCCAGTAAACACAAAGAAGAAACACAACGGGAGAAACGAAACGGAAGACAGGACGGTCAACGAATCGGGAAAAGCGAAGGGGCGAGGGGCGCAGCCCCGAGTCCTCTTAATGCCCAACCGTCAGCCGCCGCAGAATTTTTCGTCGACCGGCACCCGCGGCTACCGCCGGCCCAACGGAACACTCATTGGGTATCTGACGATGCTCTTGCTGGACATCGCGTCAACACCAACCCTCGCTTCGTCGACGTCAGGGGCGGCCAATGCCTGCACCATATGAGAGCATTCAGAGTTCTTCGCGCTAGGCACATACGGAAATTCATACTCCATCTCGTCTCGTTGGACCTTAAGGACTAATGAGACGCCAGGATGAGACAGGGTGCATGAGACACCCCTGGACAGTCAGCGGGCAAGAATTCAAGAGACGGGACCGATCCCGCTTAACTAGAGTTTGTGAGACGCCGGTCAATCCACCTCGACGTTCGGTGAACCAACCAATTCCCCGATCGCCCTCGCCCAGAAGGAGGCCGCGAAGTGCAGACAAGGGCAGTCAGTCAGCCGGCGATGTCATCCTATTTGTGAATCGGCGCACTACATCCGCGACGGCGTTCCGCTCCCATTCCGGCGAGTTCAGGACAATGTCTCGAAGTTGGAGGTGCAGGTCCAAGGGGAGCGAAGGATTGTCATATCGCCAGGATCGCAACAACTCAACGATGTCATAACCAAGAGCGTCCGCATTCTCCAACATGATGAGTTCTTTGAGCGTGATCAATGCAACCGAAGCACAAAAGTCCGCTGAGTATCCTTGCTCCCTCAGAAGCTCCTGGGTTCGACGTCGGACAGGTATGGTCCAGGGCAACCCCGTCTCACCCGTCACAACCAACGGGATGTAGACGTTAGGCTCGTCCCTTTGGCCCGGGTGCTTTTTTGATTCCTCCTCGAGCAAGGTCATAGTCGAGAACAATTGCTTTGCTTTGCGGCCGGTTAGGACTTTGTCCAGCTCCCCGTCCAGTGCAGCGACAGTGGCATTCGCGAACACAACTGGTCTCGGCATCGCCCTGTCAGTGGCTTCAATCAGCAGCCACGTCCGTCCTGAACGCACCGCAAAATCACACATGTTGGGTCTGTCCTTCCGGCCTGCCGCCAACCTCTTCCACAGTTGGTCCTCGTCAAGAACCGCTAGCCGCTTCTTAAAAAAGACTCTTCGTAGGGCCGCGCCCGTCTCATACTCCAGTATGTCGGTGGTGCACTGGTGAAACGCTTCTTCTCGCTTCCGGTCGACTTTTCTGAGGTATTGCCGGACATCCCAGAATGTTGCTTCGCTCAGAGCGCGCTGCATCAAGAAGTTTGGGCTGAGCACCAGCAGTTCGCCCGAATCCAGGCGAACGAGGGGGAACTGCCGAAATGCGTCGAACTCAAATCTGGATGATCCAGGACTCACGGCGTCGTCGCGGATCCGCTCACGGAGCTCTGCCAATGCAGTTGAGGTCGCCGCCACGAAATGGTCAGTTGCTTCCACCGGCAGATTGAGAGTTGCGAAGAATTCGTCGGGGAACCTCACAAAACCGTGAATCGCAGCCTGCGTGTAGGTGCAAAACGCAACGCTCGCAAAGTCATCCAGTTCGATTCCGGTTGCCTCTTCAAAAAGTTGGTGGGGTTCACCCCCTACGGTCTGGACCGACTGTGTCCGCTTCGGCCAATCGCGAAACCACGTCCTTTCAAACCAGACCAACTGACGGCCGACCCAAAGGGTCCGGTTGAAGTGAAGGTTGGCGATGATCTCGCTGGCCAACGAAACAGTCAGACCGCCCCAGCTGGCCTCTCCCGGGCCCGTTGGCCAAACGTCGTTGTCGTCTGCGATACCGAGCAGGCAGATAACTAGACGATCAAGGCCTTCTTCATCGTCAAGCACGGGCCCGTCAGGGCAGTGCAGTAGGGCTTCTTTCGCTGCGAGCAAGAGCATTTGCCGGGCAAACAAGGCAACTCCGAACGTCGAACCAATCTCGAGGTGATTCCGCAGCTTGGTGTTCTGCACTCGAGCGGCCCAGCGCCGGTCGACTTCCGAAGCAGCGGTGTCCGCAAAGGTGCCGTGAATTTCAATATCTGTGAGGATCTGAGAGATCAGGGACAGCGCTTGTCCGACTGGCATGGTCTTCCAGAAAGCAATACGAATCTCTTCCGATGCTGTTTCGCCTAAGAGTTCGGAGGCCATCGCATACGTCGCCATGCCCGGGATACGCACGGGGAATGGCGAAGCGGGCTGTTCTGGAGGTGACATACGCTCAGCTTAGGTTCACCAACAACAATCCGGGCAGCTGTGCTCAAACTTCAAGTCGTCGTAACCAGGATGCTCCGGTGGTGTTATCCCACATCCGTTCGTTCGAAGGCGCGCCGCACGCAGTGGTTACTCGTCAAAGGCACTCAAGATCAGGAGCCGCCACCCCCGGGCAGCGTCCAATCGAAGTCCCGGGCATTGAGATCCTCGCTTGCCGGGTTGAAGTCGAGAACCCGAAAGTCTCCCACGCTGGGATCCACCTCGCCGTCGACGAGCCGCATTCCGGACCAGATGCCGATCACGCACGTACCTGGGTGCAGCCGGGCGTGCTTGACCTCGTTGCGAGTGAGGATCACTGACTTCCCTTGGCTTTGTGTCCCTTTGGCTTCGAGGTAGATCTTCTCGGTACCTTTGACAGCCAAGGCATCGTAGGGACTGTTCAACCGGGTGTCAGTGACGGTCCACCCTTGGTCCCGGTACTCCTTCATCAAACGATCCTGGGCGGCGTTTTCAATGGCTCGGCGGATGGCAGCATCCATCTGCAACCCCTGGCCCCGGGCATCCGGTAGATCGCTCGCATCAGAAGCATCCCCCGCAGCAGCACTGCCAGGCTCCGGGTCCGGTCCATACCAAATAGAGTTTCTGCTACCTGCCGGGTAGCTAACCTGCATACCAATCAGCGCGTCATGGATTGCGTGCCCCTCCGTCAGCACCCTGCCCAGCAGCGCCTTCTTCTGCCGTCCTGATGCGACGGTCACGACAGTGTGGTCAGGATTCAAGAGTTCGGCGACCAGCACGACGCGGCCTTGATAGTTGAGCGCCACCCATCGCTGTTGCGAGATGTTGCCAGCATCGAAGGACCAGTCCCCGCGATTGTTCGCCCACAGAGACTCCGCTGAGGCCTCCGGATCGTAGCCGTACCAGGAACGTCCAAGGGGATCGTTGGTCTCGGCCACCGTACGGTCGCAGAGTTTGATGTTGATGACCATGAATTGAGTATCGCCGATTGCCGCGACGCGACGCGACGCGACGCGACGGGAAGATGACGCCTTGGTTTGGAACGCCGGACCAGAGCAGGCCGCGTGATTGGGCGCTGTCCCGGGAACCTGTCCCCATTCAACTCAACGGCCTCCTGTGGTGATATGGGTACTGCCGAGCGGCTCGGATCAGGCATCAGAGTGTCTGGACAGGCCGCTCAACAACCCAGGGGGAACAATGAACATCAAGACTCGACTCGCGACCGCCGCAGGCGTCATCGCCATGTTGGCCGGCGGAGGCATCGCGGCCGCGGCGCCCGCCCAAGCAGCAAGCTATTACGCCGAAGAAATCGGCTACCACAGCACCAGCGCCAAGTGCTGGCAGAGGCTCTGGTCCAGGGAACGCGAGATCCGCAACGCCGGCGGCATCATCACAAAGGTCAACAACGCCTGCAACACCCACCACCGGGCCACCATCTACTGGCACAGCTAAGGGTTGCGGCAACCGGAGCTGTGCGGAGCATGAACTGGGACAGTTTTGAAGTGTCAGAGGCCCCGGGCAGCTGGGCCCTTCTGACGGAAACCGGATGGCACTCGATGCTGATCTGGGCCGCAGGTCCGGCCCGCGTCGTTAGGATACCCAAGGCGCATCAGGCTCAGTACCAAGTCGAAATTGATGACACCATCGACGAGTACATCCGTGAAGCCGCTATCCCGCCACGGCCGCGTGGCTTCGACTGGTTCCTGCAGCTCCCGCAGGGGATGTTGTTGGAGGAAGTAGACGCCCTACTAAACGAGGGTGTACGTCTGGGCGCGTCCAAGGCCCCCACCTCTGGTGAGGTTCTCGCAGTATTCCAACACGAGACCCAGCAGCTGTATCCACAATGAGCTCTCCATGCGGTGCCGCCGACCAACAAAGTGGCGCCGGAGCTCAAGTAGCTCCGCCACCACACGCTTAGCCCAGTCTTGACGCCCAGTACTGGCCCTGCTCCGAAGTTGCGGACAGAACTCGTGGCGGTGACACCGTCTCAGGCCACATCTGCACCAGGTACTCTTCAACAGCCGTCGAAGAGACCAAGTCGGGAGCCGCATCGCGGCCTACGGCGGACACACGGATTCTGTAGTCTCCGGCTTCGTCCGTTCCGATCTCTCCCAAGGCCGTCAGTTCCTCCATGGGTCCGCCGGCGGCCACCCGCCCTGCAGGAAGAGTGGTTGAGACTTCATGAACGTCCTCCTACCCTTCCAGAACAGGCTCGGGACGGGAGTCCAGGACGTCTACAGTCATGGCGACCGGCCCCGAGTTGATGCCAGTGTGAAACAGTGTGACCCGGAACAGCTGCTGTACTCCCCCGGCACGACTGGCTTGCAACGCCGCCACGGGATCAGACGGCGGGACAGGCTCCACCACAAACTCCACTACCTGCTCGGCGGCTCGTAGCCCGTAAACGCCTGAGATGATCATCGCTGCCTTATGAGATGTGTACGTTGGAAGCGTCCCCGTTGATGACACGCTTGGGAACGAAAAGTGCACTGTTCAGGCCACTGCCTGCCGCCGAGTTGGCGTTCGCATCAATCATGCAGACAGAGTAGCCTCGTATGTTCCATCGGGGCCGGCTGATCTGCATAAGGCCCTATTGGAAGGGAGGCCAAATGCCAGGGGTCAAGACGCACACTAGGATCTTTACGTCCGCGGCTGCCGTGCTTGTGGTGGTTATGACAATGACCGCATGCGCTGAGAAGGTGCCAAGCCCGACAATGTCAGACAAAGCGACACCGGAAAAGACAATCAGCGCAAGGGAAGGGCGGGACCGGGCGGTCGAACTCGTCATCAACACCACCAAGCAGCTCGACGTCACCGGCTGGTGGCCCCGTAACGGCGTCGGGTGGGCGCAGGAGTGCTCCCTAGGGTCGGGCGAGAAGGGAGCCAGCTATGGTTACGACCGCTGGGCACCCCAAGGAACGAACCATGTTGAAGACGCCAAACGCGTAGCCGAGTATTGGCAATCCCTGGGGATGACCGTACGCACCGTGAACCCAACGACACACCCGACCGTCTTCGCAGAGGGCGGTCCCGTCCTTCGGGCTGAGTTCGATACTGATGCATCTGACAAGTCGTACAGCATTGGTGCCACTGCCCCGTGCTCGCCGGGCGACGCGGTTACATTTAACGACGAAGACGAAGCAGAACGTAAACAAGGGAAAGTACTCCCCGGCGACGAAGGCCTAGTCGTTCGAGAAGATCCCACACAATAGCTCCACGAGGCAACCACAACCGCACCTGCCATTGAATATTGACCGTCGCTCATGCAGATCCTAGAGCTTCTACCACTACAGACGGAACCAGCTGAAAAGCTGACAGCGAATCCAGTTGATGGTGGAATCAGACAGACATAGTTTAGAAGTGGAAGCCCGCCGGTCCCCCATCGGCGGGCTTTCCTGTGTCAGTTTTGATTGTCGAGTGCCTGCAGTTGCGTCTCTGCATGCTGCAGTAATTGCTCGGCTTCCTCCTGGCTGTAAGGCGTGACGTGGATCCACTCCCAGCCTGCCCCGTTGTAGTCGTCATACACGGCAATGCGCGCGATCCGAAGTAATCGTCGCACCTCGGTCGGGGAAAGGGCAGCGCCGGCTTCCAGCTGTGCAATGAGCTCCCTCCGCCACGCGGTGAAGGCTACGGCGTCGTCAAAGCCGTGCTGCCGTGCGAAGACGTCGGAGGCTCTGGCCGGCCCTCCCCAGACACCAAGTGCCGTGTGGAAGAAGGTCCGCAGTTCCTTATCCAATGTTCTGGCTGGCCTGCCCGGGGCCGGAGTCCGGTTCAGTAGCTTCCGGTTTGAGCCGCAGGAGTCTGATCGTCTGCACGATGAGGCCGAACTGGAGGAACAGTATGAAGTACGGGAAGCTGCCATTGACTTCGAGGGTGTCGACGATGCTCAAGAGATCGGACGCCAGGCTGATCACGGCAATGACCAGGGCAGCGATGAGCGGCACCAAGGACGTGCTTCTCCGGGCGAGAATGTTCCAGATTCCCACCCCGACCAGGGCCAGAATGAGAAGAACGACGAGAGCATCAGCCACGACGACTTCGCTCTTTTGGCTCGCGGTGAGGGTTTCGAGAAGATACCCGTAGGTCGAGTACGCCCAGATCATGCTGTAGATATTGAAGGCACCAGCGATAAGAAGGGCTATTCCGACGCTGGTTCGTCCCCTGCGGAGTTGTTTCGTGTCCGCGGTTGGCCTTTCAGCTGCAGGTAAGTCGCTTGGGCGCGGAATTTGAAGGCTCATACGGGTTCCCTCTAAGAGTGCAGGGAGTACCCAGTGCGCCCCCATCGAGAACAATGTAGCAGTCGTCATGTCCGCTGCTGGCTCCGTTGCTGGGCAGCGACCAAGTCGAACACACGCTGCCTATACGCACACCCAGCAGTAGAGTCGCTGCCCGGAAGTCTCAGACCGTCGGGCGAGGCTGGCGAGGTCTTTCAGGAAGCCGGCAAGATCGGCGGGGTCAGCTGCGTCCCAAAACTCCTCGGTCTGGGACCACGGGACCGCCACCTGCTCAAGGGCTTCGTCCGTTGCGCTGGCCAGCGCCGCGGAGAGGGCATCGGTCAGGGTCAGTACGAGACGCTCCCCACCGTCCCGGTCCGCGACAGCATGACCACTCCGAGGATCGTCCATGACATCGTCAATTGACTTGCCGGTCAGCAGCTCTTCTAGTGTTCCCAGCTGCACGAACGGATCGATGCCATTGCCGGATACTGTGTCGAAAACTGTCTGCTCCGGGTCAGTCCCGTTCGTCGTTGCCGCGGGTCGGCGTTTGCGGCCGAAGATGCCTCGCGTGGGCTCTGGCGGCGGTACGATCGTCGCCGGGGATCCGGGACCGCCGACACGATCGATCACCGAGACTGCTTCCTCATCGGAAGCAGCAGAGAAGTAGTCATAGAGAACGCCCATGCAGGATATTCTCCATCACCAGAGAAAGGGTTTCCGCCAATGCACCTGGTTCAGCACATCGTTGACGCGGTCGACCGCTACTGGACGGTGGACGTCGAGATCATCGGCATCTGGGAGGACGGACCGGCCGCCTGCGTGGTGCACCGCCGCTCCATGGACCCAACCACGGTCCTGGGGCACCGGTTCGAGTTCACGCCCACCTCAGCGGACGGCACCATCGAAGGCTACGCGCGGGACATAGCGATCAACCTTGCCGAACCGATCGGAACCCTGGCGGCCACCGCTCGTCAGGATGAGCACGGCATCGTGTGGGTGGTCATCTCCGCTGACCAGTCGACGCCGGAGCCACCCGCCGAGATCCTGGAGAAGCTCGGCGATCGGTAGGACGTTAGTTCACTTCACCACAGCAGTTCGAGGCTGACGACATCAACTGCCGGCCTTGACCGCCGCCACTCCTCCATCAGTTGGTCCAAATCCGACTCGTGGCCGGCCACACCCAGTACTAGCGCATCCGACGCCGGTGCTGCGTGATCATGCCCCTCGCGCGGTGATCCATGTGAGCAGTCCGAACACATCATGCGCATTCCTGACCACTCGTCCATGCCAAGCCCGCGGCGACCGAGGGAATCCGCCAACACCTGAAGATCGCCTTGGTCCGCGCCGATTATCTGGGCTTGCCAGGTGGGGATCTCAGACGCTTCAAGCCTTTCAAGCTCATTGAACACGGACACCTCGCGCCCTTCGTAGAGGCGGGTCCCTTGCGGTTCACCATCGTGGAGGAGAACGTCCCTGAACCTGTGACCCGATTCGGGCATTGGAACGCTGGTGATCACCGCGTGGGCGGGACTCCGCCGCCAGCACCAGACGACTTCGGTTTCGCCGGCAGCGGGCAGCAGCTGGTGTGGAAGGCTTGCCCGGTCCGGATTAATCCGCACCGGTGTCATCCCACAGTCCTCGTCGATGGGGCCGGTCTCGCCGTCGAAACCTGCCAGACCGTAGGCCGCCCACGCCGTCCTGGCCGTCGACCAATCCCCCAAGGCGGTGGCAGCGATCCCCAGATTCCAAGCCGCCGGGTTAGCACCACCGAACTCAGAGGCCTCCCGTTCGGTGAACAACTCCAGTGCACGCTGATTCCGCTGCGCGCTTTCGGCCCAGTTACCGCGGGCCTTCGACAACAGACCTGCCTCGAACCAACTGAAGAAGACCTCCGGAGCGACCTCCAGGAGTTCGGAAGCGTACCTTTCGGCGCCATCAACATCGCTTGCCTCATTGGCAGCCTGCCAGTCGCTCCACACCTGGCGAGGTGCCCGCTTCTTCTTAAACCCTGACCACATGCGTCCACTCATCCGACAAGTATGCTGCCCAAACCGGGCCACCTGAAACTCCGCGAACGTCGAGAACGCCCAAGTTACGTCGTCCTCGGAGGGTTGTAGATGCCGGGTGGTAGGTCAAGCGGTTCGCGGTTGCGGAGGGCTTCGGGAATGACGGTCGCGACCGCGAGTGGTGTCATCTTCATGTACTCGTCGGAGTATATTGCGGAGTATTCGGCAGGGATCCACGGCAGGTTTTCGGGGCCGAGGTTCTCGGAAATCTGGTGGCGGTCGAGGAGCTCGTCACTGAAAGCGCGGAACAAGCCTCCAGAGTGCTCGGTAGCCTCGGGGCCTAGGAACCGCCTTATGTCCGGTGCTAGTCGCGGCCCGGCCCATACCCACCACAGAGGGTATGGGGGGAATCCCACCCACTGGGTGGGCGGGATATAGAAGTACGGTTTACGACGTAGATCCCTGCCTCTGAGCACTTCGGCTGATGCGTAGACGGCCCCGAGCTCAGTTGCCACAACGAGAAAGAAGCGCCGCAGATTGGTCCTCAGCGTGTCGTTGGTCAGGGCATGTCCATCCACGGCCAAGGTGATTTCGGTGAAAGGATTACCTCGTGCAGCTTCCGGGCCGTCGATCGCGCCGTATCTCACCGGCGAGGGATTCTTGTAGTGCACCTGCCATTTGTTGGCTTCGCTGTTGTAGTACTCGGCGATGAACCCTTCAGCACCTTCTGAGTCGAACCGCTTGTAAGGCTCATAGTCGGCGAAGCGCACCGGAACAGCTTCCGGCAGAACCTCTTGGGCTATGCGAAGGTAACGTTCGAGGAAGTCCTCGGGGAGATCATCTGCCAGGAGCATCCAGCTCATCCACACATCGTTGACGATGCGGGCCTCTTTAACTTTCAGCGGTGCAGCTACACGAGGTTGGGGCCACACTTCTGCGGTCTGCTCGTCCATGACTACGCCGTGGCAGGCTTTGGCCAGTCATCGTCGGGTACGTGTTCTTCCGTGACCGGCTCTCCATGCCCGAATTCGATCTGTCTTCCCTGACGTTCGAACCGGGCCCGCTCATCATCGGCGCCTTACTGCTCCTGTCAGGCTTCACCCTGTTCACCGCGGTGCTCGTCGCCATTGGTGCGATCATGCCGACCGCGAAGGAAGCAGGGGTCATCTTCGGCCCGCTCATGGCCCTGATCTTCATCCCGTTCTATGCGATCAGCCTCATCCTGTCCGACCCGTCAGCGCCCATCGTGCAGGTGTTCACGTACTTCCCGCTCTCGGCCCCGGTCACGGCCATGCTCCGCAACGGCTTCGGCACCCTCGGCACCGGAGAGGCGATCTTCATCATCGCCATGCTCTTCATCCTGGGCGTCCTGATCCTGCGCCTGGCAGTCCACCTGTTCCGTTACGGCTCCATCCAGTACTCCAGCAAGCTCAACATCGCCAAGACCCTCCGCCGCCGGCCAACCGAACTCGCCGGCAAGTAGAGAGGGGACGTATCCGATGACAGCCGGACGCTGGCTTTACGTCGCCATAGCCTCAACGATCCTCGTCGTCTCCGTGGTCATGGCCCTACAAGGCTCCAGCGGGCTCTGGTTCACGGCGGTGGCCATGGCGCTGGCAGTGATTTCAGTCTTGTGGCGATCCAGGCAAGAGAAGAACAGAGATCAGGACGTTCCTCAGGAATGACAGCCTCCACGAAGGACTCTCAGCGAAATGTCCCAAGAATCACCGGCGGCGGATGGTTGGGCATCGGCTTCGGTTTGCTGATCCTTACGGCCTCCACGACCTACTGGGCTTGGTGGGCCGGGTTCGATCTTTGGCCCGAGCAGCAGTCCGCCGCCTACTACAGGGACCAGATCCCTTACCGCCGAACAGTCGTGGCAGTGTCCGTCGCAGTGGCGGCAGTGGCTGCCTTAGTGGCCGGTTACTCGGTGTTCGCCCGGCCCCGTAACGTCCTCCGGGGCATCACCGGGTCTGTTGTCGTCGTGATCTGCCTGGCCGCCGCCGTTCTGTGCTGGATCCTCGGGACCGAGGCCATCCGCAGAGCCACATACTGGGCCGAGCACACCACCGGTCAGTGGTAGAGCCTTGTTTGAACGCTTATAACCTAAGTTAGGTTTTCCCGGCTATTGTTATTTGACAACGCAACCTAGGTTATGGGATGAACGAAATGGAACAGGACCTGGTCCTCTCGCAGGCGATGTTGCTGTTGCGCGAAGCGGACGTGCGGATCACAGGCGGCAACCTCGATGCACTGTCTTTGACGCTCCCGGACAGCAGCGTCCGGGAAGTGAAGGTGCAGCTGGCTGCCACTCCCCCGACGCCCAGTAAGCTGCGGGCCATCCTTGAACGGGAGACTCGGACGCTGATTGTCACGTTCCGCCCAACCGAGCGACTCACCGAAGCGGCTCTCCAGGACAAGGTTGACCTGATTACAATCGCTCCGGTCTCAGTCATCATCGGCGGTGTTCAGCGCCTGGAACCACGCCATAAGCCCGAAGCCATTGAGAAGACCCACGGGCGGGCGCCGTGGGGCCGGTGGGCATTGCTGCGCGCCTTGGCCCTCGCAGATGGGCCGCAAACGCAGCAGGAGCTCGCAGCAGCGGCCGGCATTAGCCAGCCGGCGGTGAACAAGCACCTGAAAACGCTGGAGTCTTTCGTTGACCGGGATCAGTGGGGCTGGCACGCCCATGACGTTGACGCCATCGTCACGTGGTTGCTCGCCAATTACCCCGGGCCCCGGGGTGTGACGTCCTATTGGTATGGGCTGGAATCCCCGGCTGAGCAAGCCAAGAAGGCCGCCGAATACGCCACTGAGCTGGGAGCATCACCCTTGGTCTCCGGGGACGCCGCAGCGGACCTTTACGCGCCCTGGCGGTTGCCGGACAGCGCCGTCGTCTATGTCCATGAAGCCGTGGATTTCACCGATGCCGGCTTCGCCCCCGCCACTCCGGAGGAAGCAACGCTTATCACCACTGTCCCTGAAGACTTCACCCTGTGGGCCACCGCGTCCCTGGTGCACCACCCGGAGGGGATCACCTTGGCCGACCCGCTGATCACGCTCCGGGACGTCATGGCCGGAGACGCCGTCGACACCCAAGAGGCAGCTGACCAGCTCCGCAAGGTCATCGTGGAGAAAGCTGCTCGATGAAGACCATCAACGTCATCTCCACGTCCAACGCAGCAAATCTTGGGTATCGGGCGCTGGCCGACGTCGCCGAAGCGGCTGCTGGCTTGGATTACGACGAATACCGCATTGTGGGCGGGCATATGGTGCAGCTGCTATTGCACGTGTACCCGACCACGGCTGCTATCGAGCGCAGTACCGCCGATGCCGATGCTGGCATCCAGGAAGCCACAGCCGCTGGCCAAGCCCTGCATGAGCTCCTTCTGGACCAGGGCTACGAAGAAGCCAAAGGCAACCACTACATCCGGCGCGATGAGGACGAGGAAATTCACATCGATTTGCTTGTGCCGCGCTCCGGAAGTGCCAAGACAGCGATCCTGAACGGCCGAAGATTCGATGCCATCCCCGGGCTTAGATTCGCGTTGGGCGCAAGCCGTCTCATAGTGGTAGTCAAAGTGATGTTGCACGAAGGCGGCGACTTGCATTTCACAGTCCCGGTGCCCGACGTCGAAGCTGCACTGGTCCTTAAGGCCCTCGCTTGGAAATCACGTAAGGCCGACAAAGACCTGGCCGACATCTCCACTCTGATGGAGATCCTCCATGAGCACAAAGACTCCCTGAGCAACTGGGGCTACGCTAACGAACGGCTGGCAGCCCGCGGGGAAAGGAAAGACGCCGCCGCGGTCCTTCATGAGATCGTCGCACTGGCCAATGCACGACGCATACAACCGTTCAGAGGGCTGCAGTCGCCCGCCAAGTTGTCCCTTCTGATCCGCCAGCACATCCCGGCACCCTCTAAACCTTAGGCTTGGCCGGTTCAGCTTCAGACATGGAGCAGTTCGTTGATGACGCGTTGTCCGGCGCTGCGGTCGCGGGTTGCCAGTGAGTCCATGAGGTCCACGGCGATGGCTGCCACCGGCGCCCGGCCGTCGGCAAAGGGTTCATGCATGGGCGTTTGGTCATCCCGGTGATCGACAGGCTAACGGGCGGAGTCTCCTGCTGTTCCACACAAGCGCAGGATCTTGTCGACAACGCCCGTGAGCGGAGCTGTGGCGTCGATGGCGATGCAACCGGAGTATGTGATCCCGTTCCGCTTGCCTGCCCTGCCCTCCCCACTCGTCGTCCGGCCGGTCGTCGAGCCGGCGAGCCAAGGTTTCGGTGTCGACCTCGAGCACGAAGACGCCGTTGAACAGGTCAATAAACTTCGCGACGTTTCGCGATCCCCCACACAAGAACGTCACAGTATCGCGCTGATCTGAGACGAGCGCCTTCACTTTGTCGACCCGCCAAAGGTGGTGATCGTGAACGGCAAGACCAGTGATGTCCTCCATCGGCGCCCCGGTCTCCGGATCACCCTGGTACGCGAGTTCGCGATCGCCGTGAACGACGTGGTAACCGCGCCTTGCCAGCTCCTCGCACACAGAGGTCTTCCCAGTTCCGGAACCGCCCTCAATGAGAAAGTTTCTCCTGCCCATAGTGAATGGTAGTCAGACACTGCCGGCAGAAGGCATCGGTGCTGGCAAGGCAAATCCACCGTTGGCCAAGCCATCCAACGCGAGGCGCATGGCATCACACTGGTATTGGCGGTCTTACATTAGGAATGCCGTGCCAGCTGCGGGAACTTGTTCTCCCACAAATCCCGGACTCGAACGGGAAGCATCAACTCGCCCCATACCTTCACCAAAAGGCCGGCGTTGAGCAGCTGCTCGTGGTCTACCCGCGTTCCTTCACGCAGGATCGCCTGATATGCCTTGTACACACCTTCGAGCTGCCCCAGATCACAATCAGTCTCCGGCCCCCAGTAAACGTGCTGCGGCAGCTTGAGAACACCCTCCCCCGGCCCTTGCAGCTTTTCAAGGCTTTCGGCCACCTCGTAGGGGATCACGTCCTGAATCAGGACGCGCGGTTCCATCGGGTGGCGGCTCTGGTTCCTGGGCTTGGGGGTAGACATTGGTCTCTCGTGTTTGTAGGGCGTGGATTGCCGCTGGACTCAGGCTACCCACATGCACCCGTGAACGGACTGCGTATCGGACAAGCTACCCGAACACCTTCTTGCTCTCCAGGATGTCCGTCCTCCACCGACTGCCGGTCCATTCGAGGCGGCACGTCCACCGATGAGCGTCGCTGTACCCCTGGTAGACGATGTTGGTCTTGTACAAATCGCCAACAAGAACATCTGCTTGAACGATCTCGGTCCCGCTGCTGTGAGGCTGCTTCTTGATCAGTTCCTTGCAGGTCTTGAACCCGTTCGCTTTCGTTTTCTCCGCGACCGGGCACTCACAGAACCAGCCGGCACCACGGCCGAAATCCCCAGCCCTGCAAGTGCAAGGGCCACCGCTACCCAGACACCAATCAGCACCCGCATCAGTGTGCCCAGTCGTTTGCGCGGCTTCTTTGGTCCAAACCACGTCACTTCGCTCATCGGCACCTGCCGGAATGGTTCCGGAACCGGAGCCTGGCTTGGTGGTTGCCGCGGCGGAATCGGCTGCCCGGTCGTCACGGAAAGGATGCGGACGCCCTGCAACTGGATTAACGGCAGGGTCTGTAGCCACTGATGTCCGTCCCAGTAGCTGGCCATGTCAGGTCGCGCCGGATCCCAATACCAATCCGCGTGGTTCAAATCGTTACTCGTTTCTTGAAGGCCGACCTGTTGATGCCGGTCATGAAGTCCTGTCCTTGATGATCTGGTTCAGTGTCTCGTCGTCAGGGCAGGGCTGATCATCGTACGGGCACCGGCCCTCCGCCAAGGCCGCCAGACCACCGATAGCTTCGACGCACATCGTGCAGATCATGTTGGCTTCCATCATGATCGACGGGTCGGACTCCTCGTACCCGCAAGCAGCCTTCCGCCATTCCAGGTCCCGGCAGCAGATCACGTGCGCCAGCTCGTCAGGGTTGTCGTTCAGCGTGAACTTCGCCTCCCAGGCCGGCACCCTAACAAGCTCCATCGCCCCGCCATCAGCCAGCGTCGGAGTATCCATCGTCGTCTCGGTCATACTCTCCCCCAATCAAGGGACATCGTACCCAGCGGCTCCTGCTGCAGCGCGGAAGGCCGGTGCTGCCAGGGTTGCGTCGAGCGGGCAAGTGCAAGCCTGGGTAGTCAAGAGTCCAAGCTGATTACCGATCCTCGGCCCCTTTCATGGGGACGTTATAGAGCAACTGGCAACCCTCAGGACGGTGCGGTAGTGCTCGTCGGTAGGACGACGAGGTGCTCGTCGCTCGGCGGAACGATGGGGCCAGCGACCAAGATGCGCTGGGCATTCAGGACCAGCCAGCGACCGCATTGCCGTTCGACGCCAGCCAACACCGATTAGGACCAGGCGAACCGCTATGCATCACTCGGCAGATCACCATCTGAGTATCCACAGGATCCGGGTCCAAACTGCTCGTTCGCGGGGGCTGAATCAGGGATCTGACTCTAGAAACCTGCCCAAAAGAGTTTCGCATGTTCGTCGTCGTGGAACCCTGCTGGGAAGCTAGGTGTACTGAGTCAGGACGTTGGTTACATCGTGAATAGGTGAAGACCTCTTAGGTTGGTGGTTACCACACACAGCCAACGACTAAGAGGTCTTCATGTCCCACCGTAATGCCCGCTTGACCCCGACCGGTAGGCGGATCCTTATCGAGCGCGTCCTCGCCGGCCGTCCCGTGGCCCATGTGGCCAAAGAAATGGGCATCTCAAGGACCTGCGCGCACCGCTGGATCAGCCGGTACCGCACCCATGGCTGGGCCGGCCTCGAGGACCGCAGCTCCCGCCCAAGGTCGTGCCCACACGCGACTTCTGCTGCGCTGGTTGCCGATGTCCTGACCCAGCGCGTGAAGCACCGCGAAGGGCCAGCGGGCCTGGCAGCCCGGTGCGGGACGAGCGCCCGGACGGTCTCCCGCATTCTGACCCGCGCGGGCATGCCCCGGCTGTGGGACCTGGACCCGGTGACCGGGGAACGGATCCGGGCATCCCGTGCCACGGACCGCCGGTACGAGCGCGACGCTCCCGGAGACATGATCCACATCGACGTCAAGAAACTAGGCCGGATTCCCGACGGCGGCGGCTGGCGGGCAGACCCGAACCAATCCGCCCGCAACCACTCAACAGGCCATACAAGGGTCGGTTTCGACTACGTCCACGTGGCCGTCGATGACCACACTCGTCTGGCCTACGCCGAGGTCCTGCCCGACGAGAAAGGCCCGACCTGCGCAGGGTTCCTCACCCGGGCCGCAGCGGCCATGGCAGCCAACGGCGCGCCAGTCAGACGGGTCATGACCGACAACGCCTTTGCCTACCGGTTATCGAAAGATTTCCAGGACGCACTCGCTGCACTGGGCGCCAAGCACGTCCTGATCAAACCCCGCCATCCCTGGCAGAACGGCAAAGCAGAACGCTTCAACCGCACCCTTCAAGAAGGCTGGGCCTACCGCCAACCATTCACTTCCAACCAGGCCCGGACAGACGCCCTGCAGCCATGGCTAGACTTCTACAACAACCACCGGCCGCACGGCAGCCTCGGAGGCAAACCACCCATCAGCAGGTGCAAACAACCTACTGACTGAGTACAGCTAGCTGACAATGAACCTAACGACGCGAAAGGACAAGAGGCGGACGATGCGCTCGAGCAATGCGGACGACACCACTACCCCAACTCCTCAGGAAGACTCCAACCATATACCTAGCAAATGGAGTCCTGCTGATCGCCGCGTACAGGTAGCGGCTGCTCGATTGCGGACAACTCTGGACGAGCGCCTTGGGCGCGACACGCCGCCCGCCGTGAAGGCCCTAGCCAAGCAAGATCTCTGACGTCGCCCTACGTCGTTGATCGACCGTATGGGACCTTAGGCAGCAAGGGCGACAGTTTCTAAAAGCATCCGCCCTCGGTACAGTAGCGTAATGCTGATCGGAACCGCGGAAGTAGCCCGGAGACTCCAGATCTCAGAGCGGCGCGTCAGAGCCTTGCTAGAGACCGGACGCATGCCCGCAATCAACGCAGGTGGTCGCTGGTTGATCGATACCTCTGACCTAGCAGCCTTCACCCACCCTCGCTCGGCGGGAAGGCCACTGTCGCCGCGAAGCGCTTGGCAGCTTATTCACTCCCTGAGTCAGGACCCCAACGAGCAGCAAAGACTCAGCGAAATGACAGCAATTGAACGCTTTAGAGTCAAGCAACGTTTAGATCGCCTCAGGGAGTCCCCGGAACCTCTGGCATTGCTCTCCTCATTGCTCGCGAAACGAGCCGATAGGGTCATGCTGTCCGCCAGTCCGCCTGATCTAAACGATCTGCGTCAGGATCCAAGACTTCGCCTCTCGGGGGTATCACATAGTGCCTCAGGCTTGCTATCGGCTGCAGAAATAGAGGCATATGTGAGTGTCCAGGACTACCTTGACCTCCTCAAGTACTGGTTCCTAGTACCCACAGCCGCGGGGGCGCAACCCAATGTCGTGTTTCACGTCGCCGAGCAGGTTCCCTCGCAGATCCCGCAGATAGTCTTAGCGGTGGACCTTGCTGAGCGAGCCGGTGTTAGAGAGCAAGCAGCTGCAAGGCAGATTCTGGCAGGGCTCCACCGTGGAGCCTCAGAGGGACCGAATTAGTACCCAAGCTTGGCTTGTGCTGGCAAGTCACCCGCCCGAACCGGACCGCCGTGACAACCCACCCGAGGATCTCTTCCCACACACGGCGGATTAGCCCTAGCTGCCTCACGACGCTTGCAAGAGGCCAAAGGCAGCAGCGCCCGGATCCCCAGGACCACAAGCGGGGCCCCGGCCACCAGTCAGGTATGGGGTGCACCATCAATCAGATGCGGCAAAGGCCAAAAGGCTGCAGGGTCCGGATCACAGACCCCGCGCGCAAGGTCCGGTCACCAGTGAAGAAATAGGGTGCACCATCAATCAGGTGCGGCAAAGGCCAAAAGGCTGCAGGGTCCGGATAGCTTCGAGATGTCGAAACCACCGGTCATTGTATCGGTGCACTATTACTCCGGTGCGGGGAGGATTTCACACAAGGGCTATATGGCGTGTGCGTCTTGGATCGTGCCGCAATAGACCTCGTTCGCGGGAACCTGAATCCAATGTAACTGAGAGACCAAGCAATTGCATAATTAGTTCCCGCAAAACCCTGACCTGCCCTGGATCGGACCTCCGGCTCCTTTGGCAGGCGCCGCTTAGATCGTTTTCCGGGTCGTATCGGGAATCGACCGGGCACTCGTCCGAAACGACCACCACTCGACCAGTTGGTCGAGTGGGAAATCCCTTGTAAACAAAAGGAAGGAGGCCCCTTTACTACTACTACTCTACTTAAACGACCAGAAAGATAGATATATATAAGGGGGCCTGTGTTCTTTCACCAGGGAACCCCTTTCTTCTAGAAAGAAAGCCATCTCCCTATAGAGGCACGTGCCCTACATGGTCGTTTTGGTCGAGTGAGGGTCATTCGTGACCCAAAATCCGCGCCAGTACTGGGATGCAGGACCATCAACCCACTCGACCGGCGGTCGATTCCCGAACGAATTGGCCGCTTATAGTGGTCGGGTGTGAGAGACCAGCATTTTCATGCATGTGATAACCTGAGGAACGAACCTCCGACTCCAGAGACGCAGGTTATCACATGGCTCCCAAATTAGGCGCCTTACGCATTTTAGAGGCTGTTCATGGCCGCCACCTTTTAGAGTCTGAAGAACGTCTATTTCTAGACACTAACCGTCACGAAATCTGCCCAGCACTGCGAATGGCCCTCAATTCAGGTGACATTACGCATCTGCACTCGGCGCCGATGAAAGCCACCTTGCGATCGCAATGGGAGCCAGCTTCGAACATAGAGCCCTAAATCGGCCTCCCCGGGCTCAAGATTAGCCGCCATTTAGGGCAGGCCTCCCGCCAGCCACACATGCCCGCCCGCTGCGGGAACGAGAATCTATTGCCCTCCCGTCAAGACAATACATAAGCTCGGTGATTTGAGTGGCGGGGACTGTTAGCCGAGAAGCAGTTCCGACTTTCGACCCGTCAAGGAAAACGAGCATGGCGACAGCCCATTACTCAGCAATCACATCCAGCGAATAGCGCTCACGGGACGACAACCAGAAGGACCGGTTCGACATCATCCAGTGCCCCGAGGGACTTAGGCGGAGAAAAGCGGACCCCGCCCAACTCCCAGCAAGAGGCAGGCCGGGCATACGGTGCTAGGCCTGTTTTCCTCTACCAGTCAGGAACCCTGCGCGGGACATACCGGGCGCCTCCGGCCGAAAGTACTTGTACGATCTGTTGCAGGCACAAGCGGCCACAGCAGGTCGGACGGACTCTATTTCAACCCCGCGGACCAGACCGCCTCCGGCGGCAACCCGCTCTCCTAGCTAGTGGTAACCGCCCGCGCCGGGTGAACCACGTCCTGGCTAAGAGGCGTCGGGGCCAATCCATTAGCGTGCATATCAACTTGACCGGGCAAGTCCCACGGCGCACCGTCCAGTGGGATTGCTAGGAACATTGCCTCGCCGTCGCCTCGGATAACCAATTTCACTTGGTCGGACAGGCCCGTAGGCACGTGGCTCATAAAGACCCTAAGGTCGCCGAGCGACACTTCCAGGCCAAGGTCCATGACGATCGAAATAGACATCGATTCCGGTTCCTTTCAGCAGAGGACGAGGTGGCGGGTGACAAGCGTCGCCCTCGATGTATCACTAGTGGAGCAGACATTGGAGTCTTATTCTAATGACATGAGATGTGCCTATTCGCCCATCTCAAACTCCCCCTGAAACACTCGAACGCTGGGCTCAACGCCGGCGCGAGGTCGGTGCCAGGATTCGCTCACTTCGACTTGACCGAGGGCTATCTCAAGAGGCACTTGCACTTGAGGCCGGGCTCAGCCGAAACATGGTGATCGGAATGGAGTGGGGACGGAAGAGCGTGGCGTATGAACGCCTCTGGGACATCGCCGACGTCCTGGGAACGGACGTTAGAAACCTTCTGGCCCCTTACCCTTCCCACACCTCCGACGCGACGCCGACGGCCCGCTAACGGCAGGCTACAGGTCGTTGCTGTCGCATGTGGAGAGACTCAAGACGCTCTGTCAGAATGTTCAGGCCACCCCCTGAACACCCGGAAGTTGTTTTTAGCCCCCGTCCTGCCACGACTCTGTTTTAGGGATACCGCGGCGGCGAGCTGATGGGAGAGCATTGACCTTCAATTCCGCCCACCCGAACTTACGCTATGCGGCCTCCGTGCTTATGGGATCTACACGCTAGTTTCGCGGCGCTCCACAGCAACGCAGGGTCACTGCACTGAATGGCACTCGAATTGGCGACGTAAAGGGGACTACCACCGGAAGTTCACGAGCCCGCGGTCAGAGCCTACCCAATGAGGTGCCGCTGTGGGGACCAGCTCAAAGGCGCGCATGCCTGTCACCACGCCCGCTTTGCATTGGGTCAAGCCGCTTCGGCAAGGCTCTGAAGCCAAGTCTCGACGGCTGCCTTTTCATAGCGCACGAAACCACAGAACTTGATTGCTGGAGGACCAACTCCTGCTGACCTCCAGTTCCGGAGTGTCTTGGGAGCCACGTTCAGCCACACAGCCACATCTTCGGTACTCAAGAAGGGTGCCGGCGTACTTCGATCCGAGTGCGGCTCCGGGGACGTCTTAGTTGCTTTCATGTTGGTGTCTATGCGGTATCAATGCTGACGGGCGTCAGCTAAATCTGAACGCACCTCCTAACGGGACTGCTGGGCTGGTCCGAGATCGACCAGCCCAGCAATGGCCTCCAGGAAGGACCTCGCGCCGAAGCCGCTTATCCAATTGACGAGCCTTCAGACACTCCCTCACCTCATGCCGTTGGCATGAATCGATCCACGGCTACGAGGGCATGCCCTCGGCTCATTCAGATCAGCCCATGGCTGCATGACCTAGTCATGGCGATCTGGCCTCGCTCTTGGTGCAAGCCGATCCAATACGGCCGTGAAATCGTCTACGTCTCTGAGCCGCTCGATGTAAGCGGCGTGGGTCATGGAAACATCAGCGTGACCTAGCATCTCCGCCGCCGCCCCGTCAGTTAACTCCCTGGCAAGGAGTGACGCAACGGTGCGTCCGAACGCATGCGGCGTGATGACGGTCGCGCTTTCCACATTTGACGCGCTTAGGGCAGAGCGCAACTGCCGCCGCACGCTTGAGGCCTGAACATAGGTTCCTGTCCGAGACCAAAACAAGGCCCCCGCAAGGTTACTCTCTGGAGATTCGACGCTCCTGCGGATAAGCACGTCAACGACAAACCGCGGCACAGCTATGATCCGCTCGCTGCCGCGGTTCTTAGGAAAGCTCTGGCGGTACTTCGGGCCATGCCGCGGCTCTACCAGAGTGCCGGTGAGTGCTATTCTTCCGACGTCCCCCGACAGATCAATGTCTTCGAAGCGGATGGCGAGGACTTCGCCGATGCGAGCCCCCGTGCCGATCAGAACGTCCACAACATCTGCCAGTACGCTGCTCGGTCGAGGACCGAAGTGCCCAGGCTCAGTTCGCCAGTTATGGATCGCCTCACGAACCTCATGGAGGGTCGCCGGGCTCAAGGCAATCGGCTTCTTTCGCGGCCTGTTCTGCCTATCCACCTCTCTCACTGGATTGCCACCAACATACAAGTCGTGCCGAATTGCATAGGACATGGTCTGTTGGAGCACAGTTTTTGCCAGCCGGGCGTTCGTATGCCCCTTTCCGTCCACCACTAGGGACCTCAGGAAGTTGTCACATGTCGAGGTAGTGATTTCATTGATCTTGAGTGCGCCGAGCGCCGGTTTGATGAGACGCTCGAATAGCCCGTCGTATTGGTCCCAGGTCTGGCGTCGGATTCCGCTCGCGCCATCAGCCGCAACCATGTCCCCTTTTGAATCGACGACGACCTTAGGAACCTCAATGCTTGCGAGCCAGTTTCTCGCTACCACGTTCAAAGTGGGGTTGGCTGCGACTCGACCCGCTCGCTCTTGGCGTTCCTTCATGGACGCCAGCAGCGCGGTTGTGGCTTTGCCCTTGGTCGAACCGAACTTGCTGTACGTCCGAGTGGCCCCGTCCCAGCCGCGGAACCTGCAACTGGCCCGCCACTTCCCTGTCGTCTCGTCCTTCGCGGCACTGATCGTTCCCCAAGTGCCAATCGGTAGGCTGGACCTTCCCATCAGGCGGTCCCGTTCAAAGGCTCAGAATCAGTCCGGTACTTGGCCGTCCTTCGCACACTGCCTCTGCAACTCTGATGCTTCGACGCGTCGGAAGTACAGCCGGCACAGGTGTTGTTCCTGGTATCCACCGGAATGAGTTGACACCTGCCGACGGTCCTATTTGTATCCCTGGGCGTCCCTACGTTGTCTCGGTCCGTCGTCGCCCTCAGGGCCTTCTTCTCTGACTGCATGGTTCCCTCTATGCAGCTGGGGAGCCCGCTGGTGTCGTCTGCCTTCTTGAAAGCGTGTAGTAAACGTGTAGTGCCCTGCATTCAGACACGAAAACCCCTCCGTTCCGGGCAAAATCGCCGGAATGGAGGGGTTCGTGGAGCCCCCTGTCGGATTCGAACCGACGACCCCCGCTTTACAAGAGCGGTGCTCTGGCCAACTGAGCTAAGGAGGCATGCGCCGAAAACGACGCTAGATAAGGTTAGCCCAGACCCTCCCCCTCACGGAAATCACGAAGGCGGCCACCCACCCCGGGCATAAACCCAAGGTGACCAGCCGCCGTCGTAAATTCCTGGAACCTAGCCCTTGGCGTCAACCGCGGTCTGGATCTCAGCGTTCAGATCGGTGGATCCGTCCCACTGCTTCCCGTCGACGAACACGGTGGGGGTGCCGGTGATGCCGATAGCTGCTGCTTCTTGCGTAGCGACCTTTACATAGGGCCGGTACTGCTTGCTGTCCACGCAGGAGTCGATGCTCGCTGAGCCCACTTCCTTGGCCATGGACTTGAGGTCGTTGTCCGAGATACCGGCGCTGCCTTCAGCTGGCTGGCGTTCGAAAAGGAGGTTGAAGAAATCGGCGTACTTTTCCGGCGAAGAGTTCACCACGCACGCAGCGGCATTTGCTGCGCGTGAGGAGTAGTTGGTGGTGGACTGCTGGTCCAGGAAGCCAAGGGGACGGTACTCGAGGGAGATCTTGCCTTCGTTGCGCAGCTTGGTGAGCGACTCCCCGTAGGTCGTCTCAAACCGCTTGCAGACCGGGCAGATGAAGTCGATGTAAGCGATCACCTTGACGGGCTTGCCGGCCTCGGGCTCACCGCCGGGAACGGTGACGGTTGCGGGCTTGGTTGCCGGAGCCGAAGGGACGTCTGCCACGTTCACGGACGAGGCATCGGACTTCACGACGTCGGTGTTGGCCAGCAATGTTACGCCGCCGTGCACGTTGCCGTTCGCGGGAGTAGGGCCTTGATCGGCAATCGGCGCGCTTTGCTGGATGCTGGTGGTCACTACCAGCGCGATGACGGCGAGGATAGCCACGACCGCCACCACAATGCCCCAACCGATCAGGAGCTTGTTGCGCTTGTCCTTTTTCAGCTGCGCTTCGCGGATTTCGCGCGCCTTCTCCCGTGCCTGGGCGGTGCGTTCAGCCTTGGATAGGCGGGGTTCGTTTGCGGGGCTCATCAGTTCCTCGGATTACTCGACGTCGTAGTGCATAGCTTGGGGCAACGGGGCCAGTTTACGGGAGCCAACTAGGAGCTCTGCCGCTGACATGCCTGCCCGGTCGTTGAACGATCAACTGCTGTCTATGATTCCGCCGGTAGGCTGGGAGGTGAGTCACAGCAACCCCAGGGAGCAGTAATGCAGGATTTGGCAAGCGAAAAACTCAAGACGGAAGATGGCGTTAGGGCCTCTCCCACCAAGAAGCCAACAGCGAGCAAGTTCGACTTCATGGTGGTGTCCAACCGCCTGCCCGTCGATCGCTGCAGCAGCGATGGCGACGGCGATGGCGGCGGGGGCTGGCGACGCTCACCCGGCGGCCTGGTTACCGCGCTTGCACCGATGATGACAAAGTCCGACGGCGCGTGGGTGGGTTGGCATGGCGCCCCGGATGAGACTGTCCGCCCTTTCAGCCACGAGGCCATGGACCTTGTCCCGGTCCAGTTGAGCAGCCAAGACGTCGAGCTGTATTACGAGGGCTTCTCCAACGCGACCATCTGGCCGCTGTACCACGATGTCATCGCCCCTCCGGAATTCCACCGTACGTGGTGGGATTCATACCGCCAGGTCAATAAGAAGTTCGCCGACGCCGTCATCCGCCATGCCGCGGACGGCGCAACGGTATGGGTCCAGGACTACCAGCTCCAACTGGTTCCCCGCATGCTCCGCGAGGCACGGCCGGACCTGAAAATCGGCTTCTTCAACCACATTCCCTTCCCGCCTCCGGAGATCTTCGCGCAGCTGCCGTGGCGCCGCGAGATCATTGATGGCCTGCTGGGTGCGGACTTGCTGGGCTTCCAGCGTCCCAGCGATGCCGGCAACTTCATGCGCTCTGCCCGCCGCTTCCTGGGCGCCAGCGTCAAGCAGCAGCAAGTGCATGTAAAGGGCCCGGACGGCGAGGTCACCCATATCGCCCGGGCGCAGGCCTTCCCTATTTCCATCGACGTCGACCAAATCCGGGAGTTGGCCGGCAGGCCGGACATCATCGAGAGGGCCAAGCAGATCCGCAAGGACCTGGGCAATCCGAAGACCATCCTGCTTGGCGTGGACCGGCTCGACTACACCAAGGGCATCGGCCACCGACTCAAGGCGTTCGAGGAACTCCTGCGCGAGGGCAGCATCAAGGTGGAGGACGCCACCCTGATCCAGGTAGCCAGCCCCAGCCGCGAACGCGTGGAGCAGTACCGCCTTCTGCGCGAAGAAATCGAAGGGACCGTAGGCCACATCAATGGCACCTACGACACCATCCAGAACACTGCCGTCCGCTATCTGCACCACAGCTACCCGGTCGAGGAGATGGTGGCGCTCTATCTCGCCGCGGACGTCATGCTGGTTACGGCGCTGCGCGATGGCATGAACCTGGTGGCCAAGGAATATGTCACGGCCCGATCCGAGGACGACGGCGCGCTGGTGTTGAGCGAATTCGCGGGCGCCGCCGACCAACTGAAGCAGGCGCTCCTGATTAACCCTCATGACATCGACGGCCTCAAGTCCGCCATTCTGCGGGCGGTCAACCTCTCCCCCAAGGAAGCCCGCCGCCGCATGAAGCTGATGCGGAAGCAGATCCTGGACCACGACGTCGATCATTGGTCAGCGGAGTTCCTGGCCGCCCTCGAGGAAAAGGTAGTCCGCGATGACAGCTGAGCAGACTCCCCTGTCTTTGTCCCCGGAGCTGTTGGACGCCATCCGGCGCATTGCAGGCACGGAGCACCTCCTGGTGGCCTTGGACTTCGATGGCACTCTCTCCCCGATCGTGGACCATGCGGGCGATGCCAGGCCGTTGCCGCGATCGGCTGCCGCTTTGGAAGCCCTTGCCGAGCTGCCGCGCACGACGACGGCACTCATCTCGGGACGCGCCCTGGACAGTTTGCGCCAGGTCGCCTCGCCACCTGTCAACACGTTGCTCATTGGCAGCCACGGGGCCGAGGTATGGCTTGGCGAGGGGTCCCTTGGCCTGCAGTTGGATGAGGAACAGCGTGCGCGGCTGGCCTCAGTGCGTGAGGTCCTGGCTGGGATCGTCAACATCGCGCCGGGGACGTTGCTCGAAGACAAGCCAGCCGGAGTCGTCCTCCATACGAGGCTCGCAGAAGACGACGTTGCCGAAGACGCCGTGGAGGCCGCCATGAGGGTTCTGCGGGATCATCCGGGCGTCTTCCTGAAGACCGGCAAGCGCGTGCTGGAGACGTCAGTGGTCCATGCTTCCAAGGGCGAAGCCGTGGAATTCCTTCGTCAGGCCACCGGGGCCACGGCCATCCTGTTCGCCGGCGACGACGTCACCGATGAAGATGCCTTGGGCAGGCTCATGGCGGATGACGTCGGCATCAAGGTGGGCCTTGATTTCACGCAGGCCCAGTACCGCGTGGAAGCTCCGGTGCACGTGGCCGAGCTGTTGGAAGCCCTCCTGCGGGAGCGGCGCCGGGTCACTGCTGAAACGTAGGCCGCGAGCAGCATCACATGTGACCTTCGTAACATTTGGGTAGTAAGTCCAAAAGTCTGACATACTCTTGGTTGTGATGTGACGCACAGTACCGTGCGACGTCACACGATCCTCCCCGGCCAATGGCCGGGGAGTTCAACTGAAGAAAATGAACCATTCACAACGGATCGTCCGGCACGTACCTGCCGGTGAAGGGATTGATAACTGTGGCTACAGTTACTTTTGATAACGCTACGCGTCTGTACCCGGGCACAGATAAGCCCGCCGTCGATAAGCTCAACATCGACATCGCCGATGGCGAATTCCTGGTCCTCGTTGGACCCTCCGGTTGCGGTAAGTCCACCTCCCTGCGCATGCTCGCAGGTCTTGAGGACGTGAACGCCGGCCGCATTCTGATCGGTGACCGCGACGTCACGGATGTTCCGCCGAAGGACCGCGACATCGCAATGGTCTTCCAGAACTACGCTCTTTACCCGCACATGACTGTTGCGGACAACATGGGCTTCGCACTGAAGATCGCCGGCGTCTCCAAGGAAGAGCGCGCCGAGCGTGTTCGCGAAGCCGCCAAGCTTCTTGACCTTGAGCAGTACCTGGACCGCAAGCCGAAGGCACTCTCCGGTGGTCAGCGCCAGCGTGTTGCCATGGGCCGTGCAATCGTCCGTAACCCGCAGGTCTTCCTCATGGACGAACCCCTGTCCAACCTTGACGCCAAGCTCCGTGTCCAGACCCGTACGCAGATCGCATCCCTGACCCGCCGCCTCGGCGTCACCACGGTTTACGTGACGCACGACCAGGTCGAGGCCATGACCATGGGTGACCGCGTTGCAGTCCTGAAGGACGGCCTGCTCCAGCAGGTGGACACCCCGCGCAACCTGTACGACCGCCCGCAGAACGTCTTCGTTGCAGGCTTCATCGGCTCTCCCGCCATGAACCTGCTGGAACTGCCGGTTGTTGACGGCGGCGTCCAGTTCGGTGGCACGGTTTACCCGGTCAAGCGCGACGTACTGGAAGAAGCACACGGACAGACGGTCACCGTTGGTTCGCGTCCGGAAGACCTTGAGACGGTCGGCAACGGCGAAGGCCTGCAGGTTGAGGTTGACGTCGTCGAAGAACTCGGCGCCGATGCCTACGTCTACGGCCACACCATCCTGGATGGCAAGAGCCACGACATCGTTGCCCGCGTTGACGGCCGCCGCCCCCCGATGAAGGGCGAGTCCATCTTCGTTCGTCCGCAGTCCGGCCACGTGCACCTGTTCGACACCAAGACGGGCCTGCGCCTGGGCGACTAATCCCCACCGGCACCCTAACCTCGCTCCGCTTCGGCCAGGGAACCCCTGCCGGCGTGGGCCCAGCCACTAGAAGCATCCGCATTGTGACAGCGGCCCGACCCTTCCCGGTCGGGCCGCTCTCGCGTTAACCTTTCCGCAGAAAGAACGGTATGAACACGACGGATAACTTGATCCCCCTGCCATGGCACGTCGCGGCCACAGAAAGTGGGGCTTTCACGCTTGCCCCTACTACCCGGGTCGCGGCAAGCCAGGCAGCCGTCCCGGTCGCGGAGCAGCTGGCCGCGCTGCTTCGCCGCGGCACCGGTTTCGCTGTTCCCATCGTCGAACAGGTCAGTGCGGGCGACATCGCCCTGGATTTCGTTGAAACGCTCGACGGCGGCCCGGAAGCCTACCAGCTGACTGTCACCAGCGCCGGTGTACGCCTCATTGCGACAACTGCTGCCGGCCTCTTCAATGCAGTCCAAACACTCCGCCAGCTGTTCCCGCCAGCCATTGAAAGCTCCCGCACCGGCGCAGACGATTCGACGAACCGGATTGCCGGCACCTGGGTGATTCCCGCCGTCGAAATTAAGGACGCACCACGCTTCGCCTATCGCGGCCTCATGCTCGACGTCGCCCGCAACTTCTTCACGGTGGAAGAGGTGAAGGAGCAGATCGATGTCATGGCCCAGTTCAAGCTCAATGCCCTCCATTTGCACCTGACGGATGACCAGGCTTGGCGCATCGAAATCCACGCGCCGGAAAACAATCCATCGGGCCTGGACTATGGCAAGCTCACTGAAATCGGTGGCCAAGGAGCTGTCAACCACCCCGGAGTGGGACTCGCACCGGGCCTTACGGGCTACTACACGCAGCAGGATTTCACGGACATCGTGGCCTATGCCGCCACCAAGAACGTTCTTGTTGTACCGGAGATTGACCTCCCGGGCCACGTCAACGCCGCCCTGGCCGCTATCCCCCAGCTGAACCCTGATGGCCAGGCCAAACCCATGAACACCACCGGCGAGGTTGGGTACTCAACCTTGGACGCGGGGCTTCCTGTCACGTATGAGTTCGTGCGTGAAGTGCTGGGCCAGGTCGCCGCCATCACGCCTGGACCGTACCTGCACATCGGCGGGGATGAAGCCCTGGTGACAGGACACGACAATTACGTTGTCATGGTGCAGGAGTTCGCCCGCATCGCCGCCGAGACCGGCAAGAGAGTGGTGGGCTGGAACGAATACGCCGACGTCGAACTCCCTGACGGGGCCGTGGTGCAGTATTGGCACGGCGATTTCGCCCCGGTGATCCAGCAGGCCCAAGACCGCGGGTCAAAGGTCATCATGTCCCCCGCCGCAAACACTTACCTGGACCAGAAGTACGAGACAACGAGTCCCATTGGCCTTGAGTGGGTGGATGGCGGGCCGTTCACCTGGTCCGAGTACTACGACTGGAATCCTGCCCAGGGAGGCCTGGAAGACAACAGGATCCTGGGCGTCGAAGGTCCGTTGTGGACAGAGACCGTCCGCAACAACCAGCAGGCCTACTGGCTCATGTACCCGCGGGCAATTTCGCTGGCGGAAGTCGCATGGTCCGGCCAGGACGCCCGGGACCTTGGTGATTTCCGACGTCGGCTCGGTGCCTTGGGTGAGCGCCTCGCAAGGCAGGGCGTCACGTTCCAGGCAGCGCCCGACGTCGAGTGGTCCGGGGTGCCTGAGTTTCCCTTCCCAGCAGCAATGAACGCCAACACCGGCGAGTACGGAACAATTGAGGCATGAGCGAGCAAAACGAAGCCCAGTGGCACGACGAACCGACCGACTACGGGCAGATCGGCAAGCTCCCCCGGACTGAAGCGGCCAGCGCACAGGACACTGCACCGCCGGCCAGCGTTATTGGATCCCTTAACATCACGGCTGCGGCGGCGGACCCCGAGCTGTTGGACCTGCCGTGGCATATTGCACTTGAAGATTGGCCGGCGGAGAACCTCGCGGCCCTCCCCCGCGGTATCTCCCGGCACATCGTGCGTTTCGCCCACTTGGGTGGCTCGGTCATCGCCATCAAGGAAACGTCCGAGCACGTGGCCCGCCACGAGTACCACATGCTCCGGAAGCTGGCCCGGCTGGACGTTCCCTGCGTGGAGCCGGTTGCTGTCATCACCGGGCGCACCACCGCGGACGGCAAACCGCTGAACCCGGTGCTGGTCACGCGGCACCTGAAGTTCTCCATGCCGTACCGTGCGCTGTTCTCGCAGATGCTGCGCAAGGACACCCTGACGCGACTCATCGACGCCCAGGCGCTGTTGCTGGTCCGGTTGCACCTCATTGGCTTCTACTGGGGGGACGTCTCGCTCTCCAACACGCTGTTCCGCCGCGACGCCGGCGCGTTTGCCGCTTACCTCGTGGACGCCGAAACCGGCGAGCTGTACCCGGACCTTTCCATGGGCCAGCGCGAGTACGATCTCGAGATTGCCCGCGTCAATATCGCCGGTGAGCTGATGGACCTCCTGGATGGCGGACTCATCGAGGAGAAGGTGGACCCCGTAGCCACCAGTGAGCTCATCATGGACAGCTATCGCCGGCTGTGGGCGGAGCTGACGGAGAAGGAGTCCTTCGAACTCGGCGAGCGCTGGCGCGTGGGAGCACGCATCCGCAGGCTCAATGAGCTCGGCTTCGACGTCGAGGAATACGCCATCAAGACCACAGCGGATGGCTCCACCATCCAGCTGCAGCCAAAAGTCGTCGACGCCGGCCATCACCAGCGGCGCTTGCTGCGGCTTACCGGCCTGGACGCCCAGGAGAACCAGGCCCGCAGGCTGCTGAACGACATGGACCAGTTCCGGGCTGACAACAACCCCGACCTGGACGAGGAAATCAGCGCCCACGCCTGGGTCAGCCAGATCTTCGAGCCGATCGTGCGTTCCATCCCCAGGCACCTTGCCGGCAAGCTGGAGCCGGCTGAAGTAGTGCATGAGGTCCTGGAGCACCGCTGGTACATGAGCCAGAAGCAGGATCGCTACATCCCGCTGGCTGAGACCGTGCAGTCGTACCTGGACACTGTTCTGCAGCACCGCAGGGACGAGGCTGCCATCATGTTGAACCCGGACACCGAGATGCTCAAGATCCTTGAGGTCGAGGTGGAGGAGTCCGGCCGGTACGACGAAGTGGACGAGTACCCGGACGCGGACGACTAACTCAGGGTTCCAGGGTCTCCGCGAGGCCTGCAAGGACAGGTTCCCGGCCAAGTTCAATGTGCGTGTACGCCAGCGAGTACGCCAGGTCCGGACGGCCTTTCAGAATCGCATTGCACAGTTCCGTGTGCTCGTCCCGCTGGAGTTCGTTGCTGCGGTTGTGTGCCAACCCGAAGATCCAGCGCATGCGGCCGAAGAGGGGCTTCACGGACTCGATCAACAGCCTGTTGCCGGAAAGGCGCACGATCTCGGCGTGGAGCTCAGCACTGATCAGGGCGACGTCGTCCGCGCGGTCCTCGTCGATGGCAGCATTGGAGGCTTCCATCAGTTCCACGAGCCGGCCACCGGAATGGCCCTCTGCAACACGGGTGGCAGCCATCCTTGCGGCGAACGTTTCCAGGCAAAGGCGTACGTCGAAGAGCTCGTTGACGTCCGTCAGCGTGAGTTGGCGGACTACCGCGCCGCGGCGCGGGAAGGTGTCCACGAAGCCGTCCTTCTCCAGGCGTTGGATGGCTTCGCGGACCGGGATTCTGGAGACGCTGTACATCTCGGACAGTTCCCGTTCGCGCAAACGCGCACCTTGGGCGAAGGTGCCCGTGACGATCCCCTCCAACACCAGTTGGTAGACGTGCTCCGCGCGGGCCTCGTCATCGCGGCCATTTCCGGTTTCCGGCATCGCCTCAGCCACTGTCAAACTTCCCTTCATGCCAGCGTCCGCTCCATTCGCCGGCCGGCGCCTGTCAGCGTTCCAACCGAGCATACACGGGTGGAAACAGCTGGTCGGAGGGGCGGTTCAGGGCATCCCTGAGCGTGTAGGCGTTGCGCATCTTGGCGAAGAGTTCCTGGGCCTTCGCCCGCCAGTAATTCAGGTCCACTCCCTCTATGAGACCGTCGGCCATGATGGTCCGGCCGGCCACCACTGAGAGCACTGCCTGGCGGGCTGTCCCGTTGAGGGTGAGTGTCCTTAAGGGGTCCTCGTGAACACCGTCGCGGATGTCTCCCAAGGAGAAGGCCACCATGTCCGCTTTGGCGCCGGGCTCCAACCGGCCAAGATCCGGTCGGCGCAGTGCTTGGGCACCTCCAAGCGTGGCGGCGTCGAAGTATCCGGCGAGGTCTCCGGCGTCGTTGCTGCCGGCCAGGATCTTGGCGAGCTGCACGCCAGCATCGATGCCCCGGATCAGGTCCGGCGGGAAGGAGTCGGTGCCCAGAGCTATATTGATGCCCGCTGCCCTATATGCGTTGAAGGAATCCAGGGTGCTGCCGTAGCGCATGGACGTCAGCGGGCAGTGGATGACGCTGGCGCCGCTGCCTGCCAGCCGGGCCAGGCCGCCTCGGTCCTCTCCGAACACGGCGGGATTGCGGTCCGTATAGGTGGCATGCGGGATCAGTAGGCGTTGGGTGAGCATGCCCACTTGGTCCAGGAGCTCAAGGGGCGTGACTCCATGCCATTGGAGGATGAGCTCCCGTTCCACGAGTCCCTGAAGCGAGTGCAGGCGAACCAGGACGTCCCGCTCTTCCGAAGCCGCCGCCGTGGCTTTGAGCAGTTCTATGTCAAGGGTCTCGATGCGGCACGGGAGCAGTACGCCTGCGACCAGGGGATCGCCCAGGTCCTTCGCGTGGTCGATGAAGCGCAAGGCGTCCGCCAGCCCCTCGCGGCCGCGGCCGTCGTCGAACATTACCGAGCGTTCGCCATTGTCCAACACGACGTTCACGCCGGAGCGGTATGCGGGCCCAAGGTAGCCGCGCAATCCCAGCCGCCGGCTGGTATCGGCCATGCCCACAAGTTCCTCGAAAGGCTCTGCCCATTCGGAATGGACCTCGGATGCGATAGGCATATAGGTGGTGACGCCGTGCAGGATCAATTGGATGAGGGCGTATTCGCGAAGCTGCTGGCGTTCCTCAGCGGTAAAGACGTCGGCCCGGCGGTTGCGGAAGTAGTCCTCGGACCACTGGTGTCCCTTTGCCTGCTCCGGGCCGGCCCAGCTGTCCAGGATGAGGTGGTCGATGTCCGTGAGGGCATCGAGGTCGATTAGGCCAGGCATCAGCAGTGCGTCACCGAGGTTGTGCTCCTCGTCTACGGGACCTGTGTAGTTGTGCCCGACGTAGTCAATGGTGTCGCCGCTGTAGACCACGCAGGCATCCTCCAGCAGCACGTGCTGTCCTTTGTGGTGCCCCAAGATGTAGCGGGCAGTTGCCTTTGTGGGCACGGCGCCTCCTTTGCTCGATCAAAACATCTATCTGGTATTCCAAACAGTACATTATTTGTGATTTACATCGCATGAATACTCATCTAATCTATTTTGGTATACAAGAACTCGCGGAGCCAGCTCCCTGGATCATGAAACGAGCACAACCGTTGACCCAGCTACAGTCCATCGAACCGAATACCGGCAGTCCGCCGCAGCTTCCGGCAGCGTCGCCGGAGGACAAGGCAGTGGCACCTGCCGAGGCGCGCTCACTGCTCGCTACCGCCTGGATGAGGATCCGGCGCAGCAAGATTGCCCTCCTCAGCCTGTGCGTAGTGGTGGCCATCATGCTGTTCGCCATCCTGGCCCCAGTACTCAGCGCGCTGTCCGGCAATGACCCCTTCACGTCCAACACCAGCCCGGAGGTACTGGACGACTTCCAGACGCCTGGCCTGCCGCTCCCCGGCTACATGTATCCATCGGCCGAGCACTGGTTGGGCGTCGAACCCGGCCTTGGCCGCGATCTCTTCGCCAGGCTTGCATACGGTGGGCAGGTCTCCCTCACCATCGCCCTGCTGTCCACTGCCGTTTCCGTAGTTCTGGGAACAGTACTGGGCGCTGCCGCAGGCTACTTCGGTGGCAAGACCGACGCCATCATCAGCCGCATCATGGATCTGTTCCTCGCCTTCCCGCACCTCCTACTCGTGCTCTCGCTGACGCCGATCCTGCAGTCACGCCTCCGGGACACACCGCTGGGTGAAGGTAGCTTCCTGCCCATGGCCTCGCTGGTGATCATCCTCGGATTCTTCGGCTGGGCATACCTGGCCCGCATCGTCCGTGGCCAGGTGTTGAGCCTCCGGGAACGCGAATTCGTGGAAGCCGCCCGTTCCTTCGGCGCCTCCCACCTGAGTGTCCTGTTCCGCCAGATCATCCCCAACGTCATGGGAGTCGTCCTGGTGTACGCCACCATGTTGATCCCCACCAACATCTCCGCAGAAGCGGCCCTCTCCTTCCTGGGCGTCGGCGTCAAGGACCCCACACCGTCGTGGGGCCAGATGCTGAACGCCGCACAGTCCGGCAACTGGTACCTCAGCGATCCGTGGTTCCTGGCTGTGCCTGGCGTCATGCTCATCGTCACCGTCCTGGCGTTCAACCTCCTGGGCGACGCCGTCCGGGACGCCCTGGACCCCAAAGCTTCCCGCCACTGACCCACCTTCACCCCAGTTTCACCCACCCCTCAAAAGGAGCACCATGAAAACCCCCACGAGAGCACTGGCGCTTTCCGTGCTGATCGCCGTGGCCGCCACCGGCTGCAGTGCAGGGCAAAGTACGCCCAACAGTTCCAAGCAGGCCGAGTCCGTTACCGAATTGGCACCAGTGGTGGTGAAGTCCGGTTTCAACGCCAAGGGCGGCAACATCGATGTCCTGATGTCCTCCGACTTCCAAACCCTCGACCCGGGCAACAGCAACTACGTCCAGACCGCCAATGTCGGCCAGTTGTACTACCGCACGCTGACCATGGCCAAGGAAACAGCAGGCCAGCCGCCAACGGTGGTCCCGGACCTCGCCACGGACACCGGCAAGCCATCCGATGATGGCCTCAGCTGGACGTTCACGCTCAAGGAAGGCGTGAAGTTTGAGGACGGGACTCCCATTACCTCCGCCGACATCAAGTACGGAGTGGAGCGCACCTTCGCCCAGGACGTCTTCACCCAGGCGCCGCAAGAGTTGAATGCAGCGCTCGACGCCGGCGGGTACAAAGGGCCTTACAAGGATCCTGCCGCTGTGCTCAAGGCCGTTGAAACGCCCGATGACCGCACGATCGTCTTCCACTTGAAGAAGCCTTTCGCCGAGTTCCCGGCCTTGGCCTCCCGTTCCAATACCGCGCCGGTCCCCAAGGCCAAGGACACCAAGCTGGACTACACCAACCACCCGGTCTCCTCCGGCCCGTACATGGTGGAGTCCTACAACCGTGGCAAGTCATTGAAGTTGGTCCGCAATCCGCACTGGGACCCCGCTACGGACTCCAACCGCACTGCGCTGCCGGACACGTTCAGTTTCTCCCTCTCCACCTCGCAGGCCACCATCAGCCAGCAGTTGCTCGCTGACTCTGATCCCAACGCCATCACCCTCGATTCCAACGGTGCGTTGCAGACCTCCGACTCCGCCAAGCTGGCAGACGCGAAGGTCAAGGACCGTGTGGCGTCCGGGCTCCTTGGCTGCAACGACGTCCTGAGCCTGAACACGGAAAAGATCAAGGATCCCGACGTTCGCAAGGCCATCGCCCTGGCCTTGGACCGCCAGTCCATCCTGGTCCAGTACGGTGGACGACGCTTCGGCGAGATCACCCAGAGCCCGCTCAATTCCAAGATGCGCGGCTACGTTGAGACCGAGCTGGAACTGGATCCGGCGGGCAAACCGAAACTGGAGGAGGCCAAGAAGCTCCTGGAAGGCAAGGACTACCCCAAGACCCTGACGTACGGGTATGCCAACAACCGTGACGCTTTCAAGAACACCGGCACCGTGGTCCAGCAGAACCTGAAAGCCCTGGGCATCGATGTTGAGCTGGTAGCCATCCCCGCGCCGAACTACTATTCGGTCCTTGCCAGCGAGCAGCTTCCAGACATGGGCCGTTCAGGCTGGTGTGGTGGTGCTGATCCGGCGTCCGTACGCACGTCGGCTGATCCGATCCTGGGTCCGAACAACGACGGCACGAGCTATGGCTTCTCCAACACGTCCCGCTACTTCGATCCCCAGGTTTCCAAGGCCATGTTCGATCTCCGCAATTCGGAAGGCACTTCCGAGGAACTCGGCAAGAAGTGGTCCGAGGCCTTCGGCGCGGCCCTGAAGACGTACCCCATCGTCCCGCTCATCCGCAGCCACACCAACAGCGTGGTGGGCTCAAACGTCCGTAATGCACAGGTGGGCTACTTCTTCGGCGGGATCGACCTCTCGATCGTCGGCGTCGAGCACTAATCCGGCTTCGTCCAGAAGGAGAAGCGGGCCGCCTGCCCCGGCGGGCGGCCCGCAACCACCACAATGATGACTTTCATTCTTCGCAGGACCGGATCGTTGGTCATGCTGCTTGCCGCCGTCAGTTTCATCACGTTCACACTGTTCCAACTTGGTCCCTCAGATCCTGCCGCGGCCGCCTGCGGACAGGAATGCACGCCGGAGCGCGTGGCTGAAGCCCGCGTTGCCCTCGGTATGGACCAGCCTTTCTTTATCCAGTACATCGACTACATGCGCGGCCTTTTCTCGCCCCGCATGATTGGTGCGCCCGGAGCACAGACCCTTTGCGAATGGCCTTGCCTGGGCAAGTCCTTCCAGACCAACGAGAACGTGGCTGGCATCATTGCCCGCTCACTTCCCTACACCTTTTCCATGGCCATTGGGGCCCTGATCCTGTGGACCATCACCGGCGTCGGGCTGGGCCTTCTAGCCGCCCTGCGCAAGGGTTCGCCCGTTGACAAATTCATCGTCGGCGCCGCCTCCGTAGGCGTCTCCCTGCCCATCCCCGTCACCGGCTTGTTCCTGCTGCTGCTGTTCGTCAACCAACTGCATTTGCTGCCGTTCACGACAAACGAGATCAACAGTCCATTTGGTCCGCAGGGTCCAGGGGCCTGGGTTGCGAACTACATCCTTCCTTGGATCGCTCTGGCAGTCCTGTTCAGTGCTTCCTACATCCGCGTCACCCGCACCAACATGATCGAAACGTTCGGCGAGGACTTCATCCGCACTGCACGGGCAAAGGGCCTGGCACCCCGGACCGTCACCTTCAAACACGGAGTCCGGGCGGGAATTACACCCGTGGTCACCATGCTGGGCATGGACATCGGGCTGTTGCTGGGCGGGGCTGTCCTCACCGAACAGATCTTCTCCGTCCCGGGCCTGGGATTCACTGCCGTGCATGCGGCCATCTCGGGCGATCTTCCGGTCACCATGGCCATTACCATGCTGGCCGCCTTCTTCGTCATCGTCGCCAATGTTCTGGTGGACCTCGCATACGCCGCCATCGATCCCCGAGTGAGGCTCCAATGACATACACGCCACTGACGTCATCGCCTGCCCGCCCCACGGGCGCCACGGCCACCGCACCCTTCTTGGAGGTCCGCGACCTCACCGTGAAATTCCCTACTGACGACGGCCTGGTTTCTGCGGTCAACGGCATGGACTTCACGCTCGAGCGCGGACAGACCCTGGGCATCGTAGGCGAATCCGGCTCAGGGAAGTCCGTGACCAGCCAGGCCCTCATGGGCCTCCTCAAGGGCACTTCCGCGCTGGTCACCGGGCAAGCCATGTTCCAAGGCAGGGATCTGGTGGCCCTCCCCGAGTCAGCCATGCGGCAACTCCGTGGCCGCAACATCGGCATGATCTTCCAGGATCCTCTCTCCGCCCTACACCCCTTCTACACCGTGGGCCACCAGATCGCCGAGGCGTACCTGGTCCACAACAAGGCGAGCAAGAAGCAGGCCCGGACTGCCGCCGTCGACATGCTGGGAAGGGTGGGTATCCCCAGTCCCGAGCAGCGCTTCGACGAGTACCCCCACCATTTCTCCGGTGGCATGCGCCAGCGTGCCATGATCGCCATGGCGCTGATCTGCGAGCCCGAGCTGTTGATCGCCGATGAACCCACCACAGCGCTGGATGTCACTGTTCAGGCGCAGATCCTGGACCTCATGTCCGAGCTCCAGGAGGAAACCAACTCGGCGCTCATCCTCATCACGCACGATCTTGGCGTGGTGGCCGAGGTCTGCAACGACGTTCTGGTCATGTACGGCGGGCAGTGCGTCGAATCCGGTCCCGTTGACGAGATCTTCTACGACACCCAGCACCCATACACTTTGGGCCTGCTGAACTCGATGCCCACACTGAACAGCGCTGCGAGCCAGCTGAACCCCATACCCGGCCAGCCGCCGTCGCTCCTTGACCTGCCCAAGGGCTGCATCTTCAGCGCCCGGTGCCAGTACGCCGAACTCGTCGCCGACGGCCTGTGCGCAAAGCAGCGGCCCGAACTGAAGGTTGAAGACGGGCACGGCAAGCGCTGCCATTTGAGCGGCCCGCAGATCATCACCATCCGGAATTCGCGTTAGGACCCGCCATGGAACATCAGCCAATTCTCCAGGTGGAGAACCTCCAGAAGCACTTCCCGCTCAAGGGCGGCCTCCTTCCGGGTGCCGCTAAGCGATCGGTCAAAGCGGTCGACGGCGTCTCCTTCAGTCTCGCTCGAGGCCAGACTTTGGGGCTCGTGGGTGAGTCGGGCTGCGGTAAGTCAACCACCGGACGCATGGTGGCGCGGCTCATGGACCCCACGGGCGGGCGGATAGTGGTCGATGGCGTCGACATCAGCGAGCTGCGTGGACGGGATCTGTATAACTTCCGGCGCAAAGTCCAGATGATCTTCCAGGACCCCTTCGCTTCCCTGAACCCCCGCCAAACCGTGGGTACCGCAATCGCGGCTCCCATGGTGGCGCAGAAGATCAATCCGCAAGGCGGACTCAAGAACCGGGTGAAGGAACTCTTGGACCAGGTGGGACTCAAGCCGGAGCACTACAACCGTTTCCCGCATGAATTCTCGGGTGGGCAGCGGCAGCGCGTGGGCATCGCCCGGGCCATCTCGCTGAGCCCTTCCGTGATCGTGTGCGACGAGCCCGTCTCCGCGCTGGACGTTTCCGTGCAGGCGCAGGTCGTAAACCTCCTGCAGCAAATCCAACGCGACACCGGCGTTTCCTACATCTTCATCGCCCACGACCTCTCCGTGGTCCGGCACATTTCCCACGAAGTTGCAGTGATGTACCTGGGCAAGATCGTGGAACAGGGGCCTCGCGATGAGCTCTTCCAGAACCCGCTGCACCCCTACACGAAGGCCCTGCTCTCGGCGGTGCCCCTCCCGGACCCACGGGCCGCCCGCGAGCAAGTGAAGATCCGTCTCCGCGGAGACCTTCCGTCGCCGGCCAATCCGCCCAGCGGCTGTGTCTTCCGGACCCGCTGCCCGTTGATCGGCACGCTTCCCGAGGAACAACGCCAACGGTGCATCAACGAGATTCCAACACCGGCCATGGCCGCCGCGCCTGCCTGCCACCACACAGGTATGGCCGCGGCAGTCCTGGCTGGCGTGCAATAGACGTAGGCAATAGATTCACTAGCAAAGGAGCAAAACATTGAACACCCTGATCCGCGCCGTCCGCCCTTGGGGAAAGACGCTCAGCGACGTCACCGTTAGCGCCGGTGAAGCGGGCGCCAAGATCATCGCCGTCGAGCCCCACGACCCCGCGGGAACCGTTCCCGCGGGCACCACTGTGGTGGAAGGACGCGGACGCCTCCTGCTTCCGTCATTCTCCGATGTCCACGTGCATTTGGATTCCACCCGGATCGGCCTGCCGTTCCGGGAGCACACCGGTGGTCCCGGGGTGTGGACCATGATGATGAACGATCGGCAGAATTGGCGTAATGCCGAGGTCCCGCTGCAGGACCGCGTCAACGAGACCCTGGGCCGGATGATCGCGCGGGGAACTACGCGTGTTCGTTCCTATGCGCAGGTTGACGTGGACTGCCGCCTGGAGCGTTTCGACGCCGTTGCCGCCGCCAAGGAAAAGTTCGCCGGCCAGGCTTCCGTGGACATCATCGCCTTCCCGCAGGCTGGATTGTTGCTCGAGGACGGCACGGTAGAGCTCATGGAAGAAGCATTGAAAGCCGGCGCCAATGTCATGGGCGGCATCGATCCCTGCATGTTGGACCGGGATCCGGCGAAGCACCTGGACATCGTGTTCGGCCTGGCCGAGAAGTACCAGGTTCCCATCGATATCCACTTGCACGAGCCCGGCGAATTGGGCGTCTTCAGCACCGACCTCGTGCTGGAACGCACCCGGGCACTGGGCATGCAGGGCAAGGTCACCATCTCCCACGCATATCAATTGGGCAGCGTGAACGAGGCAACCACCCGCAGGCTCATCGACGCCTTTGCCGAGCTGGATGTTTCCATGGCCTCGGTTGCGCCTGCTGCCGCCGGTCAGTTGCCTATTCCGCTCCTCACCGAAGCCGGCGTGCGGCTCGGCCTGGGCGAGGACGGACAGCGCGACTACTGGTCCCCCTACGGCAACACGGACATGCTGGACCGGACGTGGCAGCTTGCCTTCACCCATGGCTTCCGCAAGGACGAGCTAATCGAGCACTGCCTGGCCATTGCCACGATCGGCGGCGCGAGCATCCTTGACCCGAGCGCTACGCGGCTGAAGGACACGGCCCACCGGCCCGGCGTCGACGTCGGAGATCCAGCCGAGTTGCTCTTGGTGGACGGCGAAACAGTGGCGTCCACGGTCATGGACCGCGGCAAGGACCGTACGGTGATCCACGCCGGCAAAGTGGTGGCAGACCAGCTGGAACTGGTCTAGGACTACGAAACCCGCTCTTGTTCGCACTCATGACCACACAGTGGACTGAGTGACGGACAAGAGCGGGTTTCGGCGTTAAGCGCTACTCGCCCCTGGCGGTGGGCGCCTCATCCAGTGGGGTCCACCACGTCACCGGCGGCGTCACCTTGAACCGACGGCCGGAAACGTTCGACGGGACAATTCGGATGAACTGGTCCTTTTGCCCTGCCTCCCATGGAAACAGCAGCAGGCCGATGGTATCCAGCACGTCCTGCGTCAGTTTCACGGCGGATGCCTGCCCCTTGACCACTACGCTCCAGGCAACTCCCGTTTCCGCGTTGACGCCGTCGGCTTCGATGGCCACAGGCGCGTCACCCAGGGCAGCATGAAGCTTGGTTCCCTCGCCCGTGCGGAAAACCATCGTTCCATGGTCCACTTTGTAGTTCACGGGGAAGATGTCCGGGTGGTTGTCCACCCACACCGCTAGCCGACCCACGGAGACTCCGCGAAGGAGCTCCCAGCATTCGTTTGTCTCCAGGATTTCCGTAGCCGGCGTGTTTGGCTGATTCGTTTCAGCTGGTGAGTTCGTCATACCGCCGAGGATACGCCGGGGAATAGCCCGCCGACAGTGTCATCGAACACCGTCCAACGGACTATTCACCCCCGCCTACGAGGGTGAACAGTCCGTTGGAGGATGAATTTCGGCTTACCGGCTCAACGTCGACTACGGGGCCACGGATCGCCAGGAAGCCTGCAGCAGCCAGCACCACAGCCTCAGCCGCGAGCGCCCAGAACGTTACTTCCCAGCCACCGGTCCACGTGTGCAGCAACCCCGCGACCAGCGGGCCGAGCGAGGCAAGCGCGAAACCGAGTCCTTGGCTCATGGCGGAGAGCCGGCCCGCCGTCTGCGGCCCGGCGGAGCGGAGCACCACCAACGCCATAGCCAATCCGAACCCGGCACTCTGGACAACCCCAAGCATCCCCACCATGAGGAACTGCATGCCAGCGGGCGCCATGAGGACCCCCAGGAGTGCGAGCGCCACCGATAATCCGAGCCCTGGGGCCATGATCCGCAGGACGGCCGGACGGCTGGCAAGCACCGGCGCCAGCAAGCTGGCGGGTAGTCCTGCAAGGCTGAACCATGCCAGCAACGCAGCAGCGTCCGCAGATGAGAGCCCCTTGGACACGAGGTAGACGGCCAGCCACGACGTGATGGCGAAGTAGAGCATGGCCTGGAGTCCAAAGAACGCCGTCACGGCCCATGCTGTGCGCTGCTTCCGCAGCGGCTTCCTGGGCACTACGTCAACGGGAACAGCCGACGACGGCGCGTCGCACGTCAGCGCTGCAGCCTCGCCCGCTGCCGGGGTGCCTTTGCCCACGGTGGTGGCTGCCGACGTCGGGCTTTCTCCGGAGCCTTGGATGAGGCATGCTCCCAACAGCGCTGGAACGGCCCAAACCGCCAACGCCCAGGCGAGGCTGCCTCCGAAGGCCTGCTCGAGCGGCTGCACCAGACCGGCTCCGAGCGCTGCTCCGAGTCCGAACCCCATGGTGCAGAGCCCCGTCCACCAGCCGGTGCCATGGTTGGCTTTGACGATCTGGGGAACCAGGACACTGGCCGTCATAATCGCCATTCCGGCCAGGAAAGTGCCCGGGAGCAGGAGCGCAGGAACCGCAACCCTAAGGATGAGGGCTGCGGCCAGCACCAACAAGGCCAGTGCCACGGCACGCCCGATTCCAAGCCGCCGCGCCAGCCACGGTCCGATCGGCCCGGAAATGCCGAAAGCGAGTACGGGCAAGGTACCCAGAAGCGGGAGGAGTCCGGAGTCCAGGCTGAACGCACCGTGGAGTTGATTCATGACGCCGGCGATGGTGGTGATAGCGGGCCGGAGGTTGATGGACACCATCACCAGTGCGAGCAGTATCAAGCCCGCCTTCAGCCTGGGACCTGGGCCCGCTCCGCCCAGCCGTTTCTCGCGCACGTCATTCTCCTCATAATCTTTTGGTATACCAAGTAAGAGTATGAGGAGAATGACGGAAAGTAAATCCTTACAGCTTTAGGGTTTCAACAAGCATCACCAAAGATGCCACGCAAGCTGGAATACCAAATGAGCTAGATAGCCTTCCCGGGGTTCAGGATCCCCGCCGGATCGAACAACTCCTTGATCCGCCGCTGCAGTTCACGCACTGGCTCAGGTTGCTCAAGGCCAAGCCATCGGAGCTTGTACTGGCCCACTCCGTGCTCGCCGGTAATCGTTCCACCCATCTCCAGGCCAACACGGATCGATTCGTCCAAGGCCGCGTTGAGGCGTACCAAGGCGTCGGCGTCTGTGGCAGGGTCTACGCGGTCCATCCAAAACGTGGGGTGGAGGTTCCCGTCCCCGGCGTGGGCCACTACCTTGAGCAGGACCTGGAACCGGGCAGCCATGGACTCAAGTTCGGCGACGAAGTCCACCAGACGGGAGCGCGGAACGGCAATGTCCTCGCCTACGCGAAATTCGTCATCGACTTCCACGCCTCTGCTGTTTCGCCGCAGTTCCACCAGCATCTCCGCCTCTTCGCTGGCTTCCATGGTGACCGTGGCACCGCCCTCGGCGAGCACCCGGCGGACTACGTCGGCCTCCGCCGCAGCTCCATAACCGTCCGTCTGGATCAACAGCAAAGACTTGCCGCGCGTTTGGAGGTCCGAGCCGTTCATCTCATCAAGCTGTACGAGTGTTCCGTTGTCCAGGAGCTCCATGATGGCGGGTTGGACACGGGCTTTGCCGACCGCCAGCACTCCAGCAGCGGCACTGCGGAAATCGGGGTAGAACGCTGCGATGGTCTGCACTTCGCGCGGAAGGTACTTCAGACGGACCGTCACGCCAACCACGATTCCGAGTGTCCCCTCGGAGCCCACCAGGAGCGCCGTCAGGTCATAGCCAGCCACTCCCTTGAAGGTCTGGTGCCCGGTGTGCAGCAGTGAACCGTCGGCGAGGACAACGTCCAAGGCCAGCACAGAATCCCGTGTCACCCCGTACTTTGCACAGCGCAGTCCCCCGGCGTTCGTGGCTACGTTGCCGCCGATGGTGGACATCTTGTAGCTCGCCGGATCCGGCGCATACATGAGGCCGTGCTCGGCGGCTGCGGCGTTCAGTTCGGCGTTGATGACGCCGGGTTCGACGACGGCGGTCTCGTCGTCGGGGTTGAGGTCCAGGATGCGGTTCATGCGTTCCAGGCTGAGTACGATGCAGCCTTGGGTGGCGTGCGCGCCTCCCGAAACACCCGTTCCGGCACCACGGGCGACGATCGGCACCTGGTGGGCAGCGCAACTCCGAACGATGTTTTGGACGTCCCCCACGGATTCGGCCCACACGACAGCGAGTGGCAAGTGCCGTTCCAGCAATGGCCCCTGGTCTGCGGAATAGACCGTGCGGGTGGCTTCATCCTGCGCGACCTGGTCGTGCCGAAGACCGGCGGCCAGGTCCTGCAGGAACGCGCGTTGCTGCTCGGTGTAGCCCGTATCCGATTGCGGGCCGGCTTCCGGGTGGCCGACTGCGCGGCCCTTGATGCTTTCCTCTGTTGTTCCGGCCATAGCCGTTTCGTCCGACAAGGTGGTCCCTTCACACATGAGCGCCGCGGACACGCCAAATCGGCAGTCTTCGCAGCGTTTTCAGTGCCCCCAGTCTAGTCAGCCCCGCCCACCACAGTGGGAACATTGGTTCCGGGCAGGACCCACAGGCCAGTTGAAATTCCGTCGGCGCGCAGCAGCACAGTGCCGTTAATCCCCCGACTCATCGAGATGTTCCCAGAGGCGTGCACGGGCGCTTCGGAGAGCGATTCGAGTTGCACCGTGGAAAGCAATGCGTTGTCCACGAGGACCTGAGCTGAGTCGCGGGCTGCAATGACCAGCACTGCGGAATCGGCCGTCTCCCGCACGAAGACCAGAGCGTCACCTTCAGCGTGGATCCAGCGCACGCCGCCTTCGCTTAATGCGGGCAGCTCACTCCTGAGCCGCCCCAGGCCAGAGTAGAAGGGACGCAGATCCTTGACGGGGTGGCGGCCGGATTTTCCCTCCTGCCAGCCCCATGGCATGGGCGTCCTGGAGTCCTCGCCATTGAAACCTTCAAGGCCGAACTCGTCGCCCGCGAACAAGACAGGGATGCCGGGGAGGGTGAAGGTGAGCACAGCGCCTACTTTCTGGCCGCCGTCGATCATTACCGTTGCTGCGCGTGCGGTGTCATGCGTATTGAGCGCATTCATGTTGTTATTTCGCACACCCCATCTAAATCCCGCCGAGAGGTCCTGATGCGTGGCCAGGAAGTCTTCGGCCTCGATCTTGTTGGGTCCCGCTTGGGGCGATCCGAAGAAGTTTACGTGCGGTACATCCCCCGCAAGCCAGGACCACAGGGGCCGGGTGAGGTTGGAGTACGTCATGGCACCGTGCCAGTGCTCACCCGTGAAATCCGGCGCGGCGTCGGAGGTGGACTCGGCCAACAAGGCGGCATTCGGGTTGATCTCGCGGACCCGCTCCGCGATGAGCCGCGCAACCTCGTGATTCAGGTCCACGGAGCCAAGGCGTCCGGTCATATTGCCGACGTCTATCCTCCACCCATCCAGGTTGAAGGGCGGCTGGAGCCAGCGGGCAACCACCGAATCGTTGTCCGTCACGAAACGCCGCCGAAGGGCGTCCGAAGACCAGTTAAGTTTCGGCAGCGACGGCACACCCCACCACGACTCGTACGTCGAATGGTCCTCGCTGAAGTAGTAGTAGCCTGCTTCCTCTGAGCCGGGATCGGCGAGCGCCTTCACGAACCAGTCGTGCGCGTCCCCAGTGTGATTGGCGGTGAGGTCACCCATGACACGAATGCCCCGGGAATGCGCCGCGTCCACCAGCTCCACCAGCGCTTGGTTCCCGCCAAGGAGGGGGTCCACGGAGTCGAAGGTGGAGGCATCGTAGCGGTGGTTGGAACGGGCCGGAAAGAATGGTGTCAGGTAGAGAACATCGATGCCCAGTTCCTGGAGATGGTCCAGCTTCTCCGTGATTCCCGGCAGGTCGCCACCGTAGAACTGGATGGGCGTTTCCCGTCCGGTAGCCACCACTGGCTCGTCCCACGCGCTGCCCACAGCCCAGTCCGGGAGGGGGTGCTCATCGGCTTGGGCAGAGCGGGCGAAGCGGTCCGGAAACACCTGGTACATGGTGGCCTGATGCAGCCACTGCGGCGCCGGGGCAAATGTGGTGAGGCGGAAGTCCGCTGAATCGGCCACGTCCCTGTTGAAAAGCCCTTGGGCGTTGAGGTTCCAGTAATGCCGCCCACTTGCGCTGCTGATGGGAGCACCGGGCCTGCTTCCGACACGGCTGTTTGCTTCGATTTCGAGCAGGAAGCGGTATTTGGCCACAGGATTGGCCACGAGCATCGCCGCTTCCCACCAGTCCCAGCCATCGATGCTGCCGAGCCTGATCGCGGCGTCGTAACGGGGCTCACCGTCTTGGATGGAGCGGACCCAAACCCTCGACGCCGGACCCCACCCCTGCGGAACCCGCAGACGGAGCCGAACAACATCGCCCAATGAAATCCGTCCGGGAGCATGACCCGAAACATGAAGAGCGGATCCGTCGTGATGTGGAACGGCAAGTGACATGGTCATCCTTTCACTGAGCCAGCCGTAAGGCCGCTGACGATGTACTTCTGCAGGAAGAGGAACAGCGCCATGACCGGGATAGCGGCGATAACAGCGCCGGCTGCGAAGACGCCCCAATTCTCGGAACGCTGCTGTGCCACGTAGGAATAGAGCCCGACGGCGAGTGTCTGAGTATCGGGATCGGTCAGGACAACGCTCGCGATCACGAATTCACTTGAGATACCGATGAATGCCAGCAGCCCAACAACCGCCAGAATGGGAGTGACCAGCCGCAGGATGATGCCGAAGAAGATCTGGACGTGGCTGGCGCCATCGATCTTTGCCGCTTCGTCCAGCGACTGCGGGACCGTGTTGAAGAAGCCGTACATAAGGTACGTGTTCACGCCCAGCGCGCCGCCGAGGTACACCATGATGAGCCCCAGCTGGCTGCCAAGTCCCAGGGCCGGGATGACCTGCGAGATTCCGCTGAGCAGGAGGAAGATCGCGACGACGGCCAGCAGTTGCGGGAACATCTGCAGCAGGAGAAGGGTCAACAGTCCTACCCGTCGGCCCTTGAAGCGCATGCGGGAGAACGCGTAGGCGGCCATCGCCCCCAGGAAGACTGTGGCGGCGGACGTCACCAGCCCCACCACCAAGGTATTGAGGAACCAGCGGCCGAAGGGACGGCTCGGATCGCTGAAGAGCGCCGTGAAGTTGCCGGTATCGAACCTGGAGAACAGACCGTTGGAGCCTACCAAGGTGCCGTTGGAGTCCAATGCTGCCGACAAAACATAGAGCAGCGGAAATACAGCGAAGACCGTGGTGACTACGCCCACAACGTGCCGCCATCCCTTGTCCTTGAACCAAACCCCGAACGGACGCCGCGTTGGCGCGAGCGGTGAGGTGGCGTCGTCGAGCGCTTTTTCCGCTGCAGGCAGTGTGCGTATGCTCATTAGTTCACGTCCTCGAGTGCTTTGGTCTGCTTGAAGCTGATGGCCGAAATCGTGGCCACGATGATGAAGATGATGATGGCGAGCGCGCTGGCCAGTCCGTAGTCGCGCCCTGTGCCTTGGCCGAACGCCACCTTGTAGACCAGCGTGATCAGGATGTCTGTGGCTCCGATATCGCGGTCGGTGTCTGCAAAGCGCGGCCCGCCACCGGTCAACATGTAGATGACATTGAAGTTGTTGAAGTTGAACGCAAAGGAGGAGATCAGCAGTGGCGCCACGGAGACCAGCAGCAGCGGCAGTTTGATGGAGCGGAACACTCGCCATGGGGACGCTCCGTCCATGCGGGCAGCCTCATCAATTTCTGTTGGCAAGGATTGGAGTGCCCCGGTGCAAACGAGGAACATGTAGGGGAATCCGAGCCACACATTGACCACCAGCACGCTGATCTTGGCCAGGACAGGGTCCGTGAGCCAGCCAATGTTCGCCCCGCCCAGCAGGGTCTGGTTGAGCCAGCCGAACTCGGGGTTGAGGATGCCGGACCACACCAATCCAGACAGGAATGCCGGGAAGGCGTAGGGCAAAATCATCAGGATCCGGTAAACCTTTTTGCCGCGGAGGTCCTCGCGGTTGAAGGTGATGGCGAGGAAAAGCCCCACGGCGAAAGTCAGGGCAACGGACGCTACGGAGAAGGTGAACGTCCAAACGATCACGCCCAGCAGGGGACCCCGGAGGCTCGGATCGGTGAAGGCCCGGGCGAAGTTATCCATGCCGACGTCGATCTTCCAGCCGGTGGCCAACGTCTCTCCGTTGGCGTCCGCGAAGGCGCCCTTGCCATTGTCGCGGTAGGCCTTGCCGGTCTCGCTGTCATTGAAGGTATCGGTGGCGGCGTCGTAGCTCAGCGCTGGCTTGAACTGGTAGGCAGTGCTGCCATCCGCGGTGCGCAGGGTCCCATCAGCGGGGTCCTCTGAAACGGGAACGGTAATCTTCAGGATTTCCTGCTGGTTGGCCACGATCTCCTGGAACTTCAGTGTTTCGTAGCCAGGCAAGGAGTTGGCCTTGCCTGCGGAATCCTTTCCAGCACCAGAGACCTCGGTGAGTGGCTCCCCCGTGCTGCCAATCTGGGCTTTGCCGGACGGGTCAGTAAACAACAGGTAGAACGTATCGCCCTTGGTCAGCACGGCTGCCTTGTATGCGGGTGAATCCGGGACGCGCTTCTGTGCCGTCAGCTGGATGGCCGCGATTGCGTCCTCCTTGGTGCTGTTGTGCCCGTCGCCGTAATTGGTGAAGGCGATGTAGCCGCTGAAAAACACAACCAGGACCTGAAACACCAGCAGGAACAGCACACCCGGAGCCAGATACTTCGCCGGAAGGCCGCCCTTGCGCAAATAGATCCAGTTAATGGCCAGGACCACCAGGGAGGACACAGCCAGCGCGGCCCATGATTGGCTCAGGAACAGCATCATCAGCACGTACACGGCAAGGGCATCCACCAGACCCAGCAGGACGATCTTGAGAACGGTGCCCTTGATGGAATCGGGGCCCCGGCGGCTGTTCCGTAGATTCCGGTGGAAAGCGTTCTGGTGGGCAGCAGCGCGAGGCGGCTGCGCCGGCGTCGTACTGGTTGTGCTGGCTTGCAGTTCGTGGACATCTGGCTTTGGCATTTTGGATCCTTGGAATAAGCAGGTTGCGACTGGCACGGGCCGGACGGCGTGAGTACCGTCCGGCCCCGATCAGACCTGTGGAGTCACCGGTCTGGGCGTCAGCCGCCGATCTTGGACTTGATGCTCGCTGCCATCTTGGTCCACGCTTCAGCGGGATCGCCCTGCCCCTTGATGATGGCCAGTTCCGTGGCACCCCAGTCAGCCCAGACGGCGCTCATTTCGGGGATGGCCGGCATGGGCACGCCGGTGGCACCGATCTTGCCGAAGGCCTCCACGACGGGGTCGCTGGCTGCCTTCTCAAAGGATGCCTTGAGTGCCGGCGGGCGGCCGCCTGCCGTGTACATGGAATCCTGGGCGGACTCGGAGGTGAGGTAATTGGTGACGAACTCATTGGTGGCCAGAGCATTGGCGCTCTTGGCGCTGATGAAGAACCCATTGACGCCGATGAAAGGCTGGGCAGCTTCGCCACCGGCCGTGGGCAACTCGTCAACTGCGAACTTGATGCCCTTCTTCTGAACATCCGGTACGTTCCACGGGCCCGTCAGGAAGTACGGGGATTCGCCGGCAAGGAACTTCTCCTTGGCGATGTCGCCCGTAATGTTGGAGTTGATGATTTTCTCGCCGGCGTCGCCCCAGACGGCCAGCTTCTTGGCGAATTCGACGCCGGCGGCGTCACCAATGAGAAGCTGCTTGGCATCGTAGCCACCGTCGGCGTTCTTACCGAAAACCTGCGAACCCATGGAGGACTGCAACGGGTACAGGTGGTACGGATCGCCCTGCTTGGGATCCATGCCCACCAGGAACGGGAAAGTGGCTTTGCCCTCTGCAACTGCCTTCTTGCCGTTGGCCACTACCTCATCCAGGGTGCTCGCCTTGCTGTCCACGATGCTGGTGTTGCGCAGGAGGGCAATGTTTTCGATGGCGTACGGGACACCGTAGACAGCCCCGTTGTAGGTCATGGCCTTGATCGATGAATCCTGGAACTGGCCGGCTTTGTCGCCAAGTTCCACAGGTGCGATCACACCGTTTTGGACAAACTTTCCAATCCAGTCGTGGGGTCCAACGATCAGGTCGGGGCCTTGGCCAGTAGGAACCTGTGTGATGAAGTCATCGCGGACGGCAGCGAAGTCCTTCACTACGAGCTTGACTTCGATACCGGTGTCCGACTTGAACTTTTCGGTGATGTCTTTCAGAGCCGGCGACCGTTCGGCGTCCACCCACATGGTGATGGTCCCGGCGCCGGCTGCCTTGAGGTCCGGCTTTGCGGCTTCCGAGCTGGGAGCTGTGGAGGCACTGCCGCCACAGGCGCTCAGGGCCAAGGCCGCGACCACGGAGATCGCGCCGGTAGCGAAGACGCGGCGGTGGTCTGCGTCGCGAGGGTGTTGTGCACCTTCATTGGTGTCCCTTTCCTTATGTGCTTCGACGGCGGGGCACTAGGCCCAGCGGCAGCGTCGGTGATGCGGCTCACAACTGCAAGCGCTTCCACAGAGTACATCCCTAATCGGAAGTTGGTAAACCCCGACACTCCGCAGAGCTGCCATTGGAGGATCATTTTGATTGAAAGCGTTTCCAATTCTGCACAAGGTCTCCTACGATGTGTTCATGTCTGTTGATTCATTGCTTCCAGTTGAGGCGTCCGCGCCCTCTGCAGCTTTCGCTACATTGACCCCCGTACACGAGGCCTCCCGGGCCCACGGATGGTGGCGCTCCGCAGTCATTTACCAGATTTATCCGCGGTCCTTCCGGGACCTTAACGGTGACGGAATCGGCGACCTCGCGGGTATCACCCACGAACTCGCCCAGCTCGCAGAACTGGGCGTGGATGCCCTCTGGCTTTCCCCGTTTTACCGCTCACCGCAGCGGGACGCAGGTTATGACGTCAGCGACTACTGCGATGTCGACCCGCTGTTCGGCAGCCTCACGGACTTCGACGCCCTGATCTACGAAGCCAACCGGTTGAATCTGCGCGTGATTGCAGATCTTGTGCCCAATCACTGCTCGGACCAACACGCCGCCTTCCAAGCCGCACTTGCGGCTCCGGCCAACAGCCCTGAACGGGACATGTTTGTCTTCCGGGATGGCGAGGGCCCTGACGGAAACGAACCTCCCAACAACTGGCAATCGCATTTCGGTGGCTCCGCCTGGACCCGCATCATGGAGCCGGATGGCCAGCCCGGACAGTGGTACCTGCACCTCTTTGATTCCTCGCAGCCGGATTTCAACTGGGACAACAACGCCGTGCATGCCGAATTTGAGCGGGTCCTGCGCTTCTGGCTGGACCGTGGAATTTCCGGTTTCAGGGTTGATGTGGCCCACGCGCTGGTTAAGGCAGCCGGCCTGCCCAACTGGGGCGGACGCGCGGATGGCAACAGCTCAGACGGCTACCCCGGCCACGAGGCTCCTATGTTCGGCCAACCCGCCCTGCACGATATCTACCGCCGCTGGCGCTCCATCCTGGAGGAATATGGCCCCGACCGGATCCTCTGCGCCGAGGCCAATGTCGATCCCCTTCCTCGGCTGGCACAGTGGGTCCGGCCCGACGAAATGCACCAGGCCTTCAATTTCCCGTACCTGCACGCCGGCCTGGATGTGAACCGCCTCCGTCACATCATCACCGATTCGTTGGTCTCGCTTGACGCGGTTGGCGCTCCCAGCACGTGGGTTCTGTCCAACCACGACGTCGTCCGGCACGCCACGCGCTTCGGTTACGACGGACCCGGTCCCCGCGATGGCGACGGCATCGGTCCCGACGATGTACAGCCCAACGAAGAAATCGGACGACGCCGGGCTGCCGCGGCCACCATGTTCATGCTTGGCCTCCCCGGTGGCGCCTACCTGTACCAAGGGGAAGAGCTGGGGCTGCCCGACTCCACCAACATTCCCGCAAGCATGCGGCAGGATCCTACATTCGCCCGGACCGGCGGAGCCAGGATCGGCCGGGACGGATGCCGCGTACCGTTGCCGTGGCATTCGTCGGAGTTGCATGCCGGTTTCGGCGATGGCCAGGATCCCTGGCTGCCACAACCCCCGTCCTGGGCGGCAATGGCGAGGGACAAGCAGCTGGAGGATCCGGCGTCGCACCTTAATCTTTACCGGGAAATGCTTGCCCAACGCTCCGAACGTCGGCTGGGCCAGGGTTCCCTGGCGTGGGTGGAGGACTACTGCACTGATTCCTCGCTCGCCTACATCAACGGCGACACCCTGGTGATCATGAACGTGGGTAGCGAGCCCTTGCCGCTTCCCGAGGGCGAGGTCATCCTTCGCAGTTCAGGGGCGGCTGGCACCAATCCACTTGGCGCGGATCTACTAAGCTCGGGGGAGAGCATTTGGCTCACATCGAGCTAACTTTCCCACCGAGGAGCAGCATGACCGGCATCAAGGACGTAGCCGAGCGATCGGGACTTTCTGTTGCCACGGTTTCACGCGCGCTCAGTGGCAAAGGCAACGTCTCCCCGGCCAGTCGCGAACGGGCACGTGCAGCTGCGGCCGAGCTCGGCTTCGTGCTCTCCTATCACGCCTCAAGCCTGGCCTCCGGCCGTACCCACAACGTTGGCCTGGTGGTGCCCTCGGTCCACCGATGGTTCTATTCGGCGGTGATCGAGGGCGCCTCCGCTGCGCTACTGAGTGCCGGATACGACCTCACCCTCTACAACATCGGCGAGGACCCACAGCACCGGCACAGGGTATTCAACGACTTCCTCCTGCGCAAGCGCGTGGACGCGGTCATTGCGGTCTCCTTGGAGCTCAGCGAAAAGGAGATGCAGCAGCTCCTTGCAGTCCATCGTCCGATCGTTGGCATCGGCGGCCCCCTACCGGGAGCCTCGACCATCCGGATCGACGATTCCGCAATCGCACTGCAAGCCACAAACCACCTAATCGGCCTGGGCCACACCAAGATCGCCCACATGACCGGCGAGGAAGCCTACGAGCAGGACTTCCAGCTTCCCGGGACGCGGCGCGGTGGTTTCGAGAAGGCAATGAACGACGCCGGCTGCCCAGTTCGGCTCGAATGGATCGTTTCCGCCGACTTCACCATCGAAGGCGCTTACGCCGCTGCCCGGCAATTGCTGGGGGGCGCACCGGAGCGACCAACGGCGGTGTTTGCTGCCTCCGACGAGATGGCCATCGGCACCATTCTTGCGGCGCGCGACTTCGGCCTGCGGATTCCAGAGGACCTCTCGGTCATCGGCATCGACGGACACGACCTCGGTAAGGTCATGGGCCTCACCACGATCGATCAGGACGCGAAAGGGCAAGGAGCACTGGCCGTGCGAACCCTGCTGGGCGCCATCAACAATGGCCTGGTTCTTGAACCTGCCGATACTGAACACCCCACCAAACTGGTGGTTCGTTCCAGCACTGCCGTGCCCAGGAACGACGCCGCGTAGCCCACGGCTGCTCCCTAAGCCAACGGCTACTGCTGCAGGGCCTTTTCCATGACTAGTTCCCGCTTCGACGTGTCCTGGGGATATGGTCGGCTGTCGCCTGTGGTGTTGAAACCGTGCCGCCGGTAGAAAGCCAACGCCCTGGTATTGTCCTCGTGGACGCCCAACTCCAGGACCTTTGCGCGCAAGTCGATCCGGGCAGCCTCGCAGGCTTGGTGGAGGAGTTCATCCGCCAACCCCAAACCTCGATGTTCGGGGGCAACATAGACACTTATCAGCATGGCCTGAAGTGGCTTCCGCGGGTCCTGGGGATGTTTCAGGACAACCCGCATCAGCCCACAGATCCGGCTTCCGTCCTCGCCGCCGTCAGCCACCAGCGTCACGCTCGAATCGCCGGCCATGGCGGCAGCGCGTTCCTGCCATTGCGCATCCGTTTGTCGTCTTGCCGCCTCAAGGCTTTCGACATAGGCCATAGGAGTGTCCGAAAGCATTTCCAGCCGGACTTTCCTCAGGAGAGGCCAGTCTTCAACGCGCAGTCGCCTGACCCTAGGCAACGGTCCCGCCCATGAACCGTACATAGCGTTCCAGGACCCGAGGCCAGCCTTCTTCATATGACGCCCGGCTGGCAGCAGGGTCCTCCGCGCCTTCCCAACCGTCGTGAACCAACCGCAATTCCGTACCACCCTCTACCGCCCGGAACGAAACCCTCAGCTCGGTGGACCAGAGGGGCGTGCTCGCCGGATACCAGCTCGCGTGGAAGGACAAAGGCGGCTGCCAGTCATCGATGGTTCCCCAGACCGATGTGCGGCCGTCCTCGGCCGTCTCCAGAATCAGGTTCTCCTCGAACTCCACGTGCGAGCCCGCACCAAACACGCTCTCCTCTTCGAGGGGCCACCAGAGATGGGGGTGGTCCGTAAAGCCCATGAAGGCATGCGAAACGTTGGTGGGCACCACAACAGTCACAACGAGCGGGTCAAGTTCGTTGCTGTCCGGCGACGAGGGCTCAGGGTCCGGCTCGGGATGGCTAAAAATACTGTCCATGACCACCAACTCTACCGGTGCGGGAACACACCTTCCTGGCCACATCCACGTTGACCCAAAGGGTTTGGTTGCGCAGCCTCTTCGTGCGGTGCTAGAGTCCCGTTGATCGTGATCTATCAGCAGGAGGTGAGACCCATGAACGCAGTATCCGCAATGGGTGCTCCCCCGCAGTACACGATCTCGCGACTCACTTAGTCGCCAGCGGGAGCGCCCCAGAGGCAATTCGCGAAAGGCGACTCCCATGAATACAACACCTTTTTCAACCCTGCACGTCGCTTCCCATCTCACGGGGTCCGCTCAGGACCAGCCGCAGGAGAAACCCACCAACCCTCCGGGGCGTACAACCGGACGAGCCTTGGTCCTTGGTGGCGGCGGATCCACAGGCAATGCATGGCTTATCGGCATCATCGCCGGATTGTTCGATGCCGGCCTGGATGTGAGCACAGCCGATCTGACTGTGGGCACGTCAGCAGGGTCCACGGCCGCGGCCCAGTTGGCTGGGGCGAGCCCTACAGAACTGTTTGCCGCCATCCTTGAGGCGCCGCCCCAGCCACAACGACAGCCACAGTCCCAAGTCAATCCACTCAGGCACGCCGAGACATTGAGGCAGGCCAATCCGTTGAAGCAGGTGGTGAACCATTTGGAGAGAACAAGCAGGATCATTGCCGCCTCTACCGACGCCGGCGATATGCGTCGCAGAATGGGTGCTGCTGCGTTGGAGCTGGATCCATCTGCAGACGAATCAAGGCAAGCACAGTGGCGTGCAACCGTCGCCTCCCGACTGCCAAGCCTGCAGTGGCCGCAACGAACGGTCCTCATCACGGCGGTGGACGCCCGCACGGGAGAGCCCGTCGTTTTCGACCGGCACAGTGGAGTGGAATTGGTGGACGCTGTGGCCGCCAGCTGCGCGAGTGGCTTTGCCTACGGCATCGGCGACGACCGATACATTGACGGCGGCTACCGATCCAACGCTGAGAATGCAGACCTGGCAGCCGGGTACGCACGGGTACTGGTGCTGTCGCCATTCGGCGGCAGAACGCGGACTCCCTTGGAATGGGGCATGCACTTGGCAACACAGGTGGACGAATTACGCGCCGGCGGTAGCCACGTTCAAACGGTTTTCCCGGACAGCGCCTCCGAGCACATGTTCGGCGCCAACGCGATGGACCTGTCGTTGCGTCCGTCGGCCGCCCAGGTCGGTTACGACCAAGGAAGGGCACTCGTGGAGGAACTCAGCGGGTTCTGGAACGTGGGTTAACACTTGTTAAATGGGGCAAGCCCCGGCCGTGAGGGTCGGGGCTTGCCTGGTTTAAATGTGGGAGACCCCCCGACCTGGTGTGGGTTGGGGGGTCTCTACCTAATGTGTGTCCGGCGGTGTCCTACTCTCCCACACCCTCCCGGGTGCAGTACCATCGGCGCTGTGGGTCTTAGCTTCCGGGTTCGGAATGGGACCGGGCGTTTCCCCCACGCTATGACCGCCGTAACCTTGTTACCCGTCCCCCGCCTTTTTTGCCGGTTGGTGCCGGTTGGGGGGTGGGAAGTTTTGTGGTTACAACATTGTGGTGTTGTTATTTAGTTGTGTTTGTTCCTGTGAGCAACGGTGTTGTTGTTCGGGAACCACATAGTGGACGCGTGCAGTGTTTGTGTGTGGTGTAAGTTGTTGGCCTATTAGTACCGGTCAGCTTCACGAGTCTTTGGTCCTCGCTTCCACATCCGGCCTATCAACCCAGTGGTCTGGCTGGGGGCCTCTCACACAAATTGTGTATGGAAATCTCATCTTGAAGCGAGCTTCCCGCTTAGATGCTTTCAGCGGTTATCCCATCCGAACGTAGCTAATCAGCGGTGCACTTGGCAGTACAACTGACACACCAGAGGTTCGTCCGTCCCGGTCCTCTCGTACTAAGGACAGCCCTTCTCAAATTTCCTGCGCGCGCAGCGGATAGGGACCGAACTGTCTCACGACGTTCTAAACCCAGCTCGCGTACCGCTTTAATGGGCGAACAGCCCAACCCTTGGGACCTACTCCAGCCCCAGGATGCGACGAGCCGACATCGAGGTGCCAAACCATGCCGTCGATATGGACTCTTGGGCAAGATCAGCCTGTTATCCCCGAGGTACCTTTTATCCGTTGAGCGACGGCCATTCCACAATGTACCGCCGGATCACTAGTCCCGACTTTCGTCCCTGCTTGAGATGTCTCTCTCACAGTCAAGCTCCCTTGTGCACTTACACTCGACACCTGATTGCCAACCAGGCTGAGGGAACCTTTGGGCGCCTCCGTTACTTTTTAGGAGGCAACCGCCCCAGTTAAACTACCCATCAGGCACTGTCCCTGACCCGGATCACGGGCCGAAGTTAGATGTCCAAAGTGACCAGAGTGGTATTTCAACGATGACTCCACCCGAACTGGCGTCCGGGTTTCAACGTCTCCCACCTATCCTACACAAGCCACTCCGAACACCAATACCAAACTATAGTAAAGGTCTCGGGGTCTTTCCGTCCTGCTGCGCGTAACGAGCATCTTTACTCGTACTGCAATTTCGCCGAGTTTATGGTTGAGACAGCGGGGAAGTCGTTACTCCATTCGTGCAGGTCGGAACTTACCCGACAAGGAATTTCGCTACCTTAGGATGGTTATAGTTACCACCGCCGTTTACTGGGGCTTAAATTCTCAGCTTCGCCACACAAGGTGGCTAACCGGTCCTCTTAACCTTCCAGCACCGGGCAGGAGTCAGTCCGTATACATCGTCTTGCGACTTCGCACGGACCTGTGTTTTTAGTAAACAGTCGCTTCCCCCTGGTCTCTGCGGCCCACACCCGCTCCACAGAGCAAGTCTGTATCACGGGGCAGGCCCCCCTTCTCCCGAAGTTACGGGGGCATTTTGCCGAGTTCCTTAACCATAATTCTCTCGATCGCCTTGGTATTCTCTACCTGATCACCTGTGTCGGTTTGGGGTACGGGCGGCTAAAACCTCGCGTCGATGCTTTTCTTGGCAGCATAGGATCACCGGATCCCCCCTTACGGGAGTCCCATCAGATCTCAGGATCGTGCTCGAAACACACAGGAACGGATTTGCCTATCCCTGACCCTACATCCTTGGACCGGGGCAACCATCGCCCGGCCCGGCTACCTTCCTGCGTCACACCTGTTAATACGCTTACCTCCCGGGATCAGGTCCCGCGCTCGGCCAAAACCCACACACCACAAGGGTGATAGGGCAGGCTCCGGGCGGTTAGTATCCCCCGCTTGGCATGGGCGGTTTTTCGCCGGTACGGGAATATCAACCCGTTGTCCATCGACTACGCCTGTCGGCCTCGCCTTAGGTCCCGACTTACCCAGGGCAGATTAGCTTGACCCTGGAACCCTTGATCATTCGGCGGACGGGTTTCTCACCCGTCTTTCGCTACTCATGCCTGCATTCTCACTCGTGTAGGCTCCACCGCTGGTTTCCACCGCGACTTCACTGCCCACACGACGCTCCCCTACCACTCCACACCCCTGAACCACGAAGGCTAGGGCAATGTGTGAAATCCACAACTTCGGCGGTGTACTTGAGCCCCGCTACATTGTCGGCGCGGAATCACTTGACCAGTGAGCTATTACGCACTCTTTCAAGGATGGCTGCTTCTAAGCCAACCTCCTGGTTGTCTTCGCAACTCCACATCCTTTCCCACTTAGCACACGCTTAGGGGCCTTAGTTGGTGGTCTGGGCTGTTTCCCTCTCGACTATGAAGCTTATCCCCCACAGTCTCACTGCTGCGCTCTCACTTACCGGCATTCGGAGTTTGGCTGACGTCAGTAACCTTGTAGGGCCCATCGGCCATCCAGTAGCTCTACCTCCGGCAAGAAACACGCAACGCTGCACCTAAATGCATTTCGGGGAGAACCAGCTATCACGGAGTTTGATTGGCCTTTCACCCCTACCCACAGCTCATCCCCTCCATTTTCAACTGAAGTGGGTTCGGTCCTCCACGACGTCTTACCGTCGCTTCAACCTGGCCATGGGTAGATCACTCCGCTTCGGGTCTAGATCACGCCACTACACTCGCCCTGTTCAGACTCGCTTTCGCTACGGCTACCCCACACGGGTTAACCTCGCGACGTAACACTAACTCGCAGGCTCATTCTTCAAAAGGCACGCCGTCACCAGAATCAGACTGGCTCCGACGGATTGTAAGCACACGGTTTCAGGTACTGTTTCACTCCCCTCCCGGGGTACTTTTCACCTTTCCCTCACGGTACTGGTCCGCTATCGGTCATTAGGAAGTATTTAGGCTTATCAGGTGGTCCTGACAGATTCGCACGGGATTTCTCGGGCCCCGTGCTACTTGGGATCCTCTCCAGGCGGTACACAACATTACGGTTACGGGGCTCACACCCTCTCTGGCCGGCCTTTCAAGACCGTTCACCTATGCCTGCACTACACACCCCACCAGTCCGGCAGAACCAGTACGGAAAGTCCCACAACCCCGCCCATGCAACGCCCGCCGGCTATCACACATGGAAACGGTTTAGCCTGATCCGCGTTCGCTCGCCACTACTAACGGAATCACTCTTGTTTTCTCTTCCTGCGGGTACTGAGATGTTTCACTTCCCCGCGTTCCCCCCACGCACCCTATGTGTTCAGATGCGGGTCACACAATCACCTTGCAGCGTTGTGCGGGGTTTCCCCATTCGGACATCCTGGGATCAACGCTCGGTTATCAACTCCCCCAGGCTTATCGCAGATTCCTACGTCCTTCTTCGGCTCCTAATGCCAAGGCATCCACCGTGTGCCCTTAAAAACTTGACCACACAAGATCAATAAACTTACTCGAGAGAACCATGCGCCACTTGGGCCCAAGGTTCATTCATAAGAAATTGCTGTAAGAACACACACACACACGTGTGTGTGTCCTAGATGCTCGCGTCCACTATGTAGTTCTCAAACAACAACCCCATCAACCAGACCCCCGGACACCACAACCCACAACACGGGGCTGATAACAGTGACCGGCAATACCGGAAGCAGGAACAAGAAGAAACACCAGAACTGTGCCCCCCTGCATTGCTGCAAAAGGTCCTGTTGCCTCAGGACCCAACAGTGCGCCAAACACAACCCACACAATCCGCGCCCCGGCACGTTCCTGACAACACCCCACCACCACAAAAGCAGAAAAAGGCGTTGCCGTACTGGCACCAGGACACAACCGGTAAAGGCCATGCCAAAAAACTTTGATTCGTTGATATTCCACCCATGAGCACCCACCGCAGAACAGACGCCTGCGCAATGGGCAACACTGACAACCACCACGCACCCGCATACACGGACACCAGCAGTTGTTAGCAGCTCCTTAGAAAGGAGGTGATCCAGCCGCACCTTCCGGTACGGCTACCTTGTTACGACTTAGTCCCAATCGCCGGTCCCACCTTCGACGGCTCCCCCCACAAGGGTTAGGCCACCGGCTTCGGGTGTTACCAACTTTCGTGACTTGACGGGCGGTGTGTACAAGGCCCGGGAACGTATTCACCGCAGCGTTGCTGATCTGCGATTACTAGCGACTCCGACTTCATGGGGTCGAGTTGCAGACCCCAATCCGAACTGAGACCGGCTTTTTGGGATTAGCTCCACCTCACAGTATCGCAACCCTTTGTACCGGCCATTGTAGCATGCGTGAAGCCCAAGACATAAGGGGCATGATGATTTGACGTCGTCCCCACCTTCCTCCGAGTTGACCCCGGCAGTCTCCTATGAGTCCCCGGCCGAACCGCTGGCAACATAGAACGAGGGTTGCGCTCGTTGCGGGACTTAACCCAACATCTCACGACACGAGCTGACGACAACCATGCACCACCTGTAAACCGACCGCAAGCGGGGCACCTGTTTCCAGGTCTTTCCGGTTCATGTCAAGCCTTGGTAAGGTTCTTCGCGTTGCATCGAATTAATCCGCATGCTCCGCCGCTTGTGCGGGCCCCCGTCAATTCCTTTGAGTTTTAGCCTTGCGGCCGTACTCCCCAGGCGGGGCACTTAATGCGTTAGCTACGGCGCGGAAAACGTGGAATGTCCCCCACACCTAGTGCCCAACGTTTACGGCATGGACTACCAGGGTATCTAATCCTGTTCGCTCCCCATGCTTTCGCTCCTCAGCGTCAGTTACAGCCCAGAGACCTGCCTTCGCCATCGGTGTTCCTCCTGATATCTGCGCATTTCACCGCTACACCAGGAATTCCAGTCTCCCCTACTGCACTCTAGTCTGCCCGTACCCACTGCAGAACCGGAGTTGAGCCCCGGTCTTTCACAGCAGACGCGACAAACCGCCTACGAGCTCTTTACGCCCAATAATTCCGGATAACGCTTGCGCCCTACGTATTACCGCGGCTGCTGGCACGTAGTTAGCCGGCGCTTCTTCTGCAGGTACCGTCACTTTCGCTTCTTCCCTACTGAAAGAGGTTTACAACCCGAAGGCCGTCATCCCTCACGCGGCGTCGCTGCATCAGGCTTTCGCCCATTGTGCAATATTCCCCACTGCTGCCTCCCGTAGGAGTCTGGGCCGTGTCTCAGTCCCAGTGTGGCCGGTCACCCTCTCAGGCCGGCTACCCGTCGTCGCCTTGGTAGGCCATTACCCCACCAACAAGCTGATAGGCCGCGAGTCCATCCAAAACCACAAAAGCTTTCCACCCCCCACCATGCGATGAGGAGTCATATCCGGTATTAGACCCAGTTTCCCAGGCTTATCCCAGAGTCAAGGGCAGGTTACTCACGTGTTACTCACCCGTTCGCCACTAATCCCCCCAGCAAGCTGGAGATCATCGTTCGACTTGCATGTGTTAAGCACGCCGCCAGCGTTCATCCTGAGCCAGGATCAAACTCTCCGTTGAAAACAAAAAAATCAAACAGACACAACCACACCCACCGGAAATAACGACGGACCATGGCTGCACAAAATTCGAAACCAGCTGAAAACCAGACCACCACACACGGGGGTGCGCAGCAATCCGGCCATAATTTCAACCAATCAATAAAACAATCGGCATCAACAAACTTGGCACACTATTGAGTTCTCAAACAACAGGTCACTATTCCAAAGCTGTACCACCAGCCTTCGCTGGATCGCTCCGGAGCAACTTTTCAAACTTACCCGCTGGACCTCTCGGAGTCAAATCGGCAAGCATGACTTGATTTTTCCTTGCGGTATCTTGTCGGCTTGGCGATCTCCACTCGGGGACCAGCGCGGGTACTAACTATACCCCTACTCCAGCGAGATGGCAAAGCCCGTCGGTAGAGGTCTCCCTCACCACCTCAGAAACCCCTGAAACACAGGGAAGGAGGGCCCGGAGCGGCAAGCTCCAGACCCTCCCTGATCCAAGGAACTACTCAGCCAACGCGAACCACGAGGCTCCCAGCGGTGGAAGTGTCACGGTCAACGCTGCCGGCTGGCCGTCAGTGCCCGGTGACGCAGCCTTCAGTGTTCCAGCATTGATGACGCCCGAACCACCGTAGGTTTCAGAATCGGTGTTCAGGACTTCAACCCACTCCCCTGCTTCCGGCACTCCCAGGATGTAATCGTTGTGGGGGCCACCGGAGAAGTTGACTGCGCACACCAAAGGCTTGCCGTCGTGGTCCCAACGAATGAAGGTCAGCACGTTGTGGTCGGCATCTCCACCGTTGATCCACTGGAAGCCGCCGGGCTCGTTGTCACGGACATGCAGCGCAGGCGTTGACTTGTATAGGCCGTTGAGGTCGCGGACCAGGAGTTGAAGCCCGCGATGTGCGGGGATGTCAGCCAGGAACCAGTCGAGTCCGTACTGCTCCGACCACTCGGCTTCCTGGCCAAATTCGGTGCCCATGAAAATGAGCTGCTTGCCGGGGTGTGCCCACTGGTAGGCGAAGAAAGCGCGGAGGTTTGCCAGTTGCTGCCAACGGTCACCCGGCATCTTGCGAAGCATCGATCCCTTGCCATGGACTACTTCGTCGTGGCTGATGGGCAGGAGGAAGTTCTCCGAGAACGCATAGACCATGGAGAACGTGATGGTGCCGTGGTGCCACTTGCGGTTGATGGGGTCTTCAGAGATGTACTTCAGCGAATCGTGCATCCAGCCCATGTTCCACTTCAGGCCAAAGCCCAGCCCGCCATGATTGGTGGGGGCTGTGACACCTGGGAACGCGGTGGATTCCTCTGCAATGGTGACAGCGCCGGGGTGCGTCTTGTAAACGGTCGCGTTCACCTCCTGCATGAAGGAAATTGCTTCGAGGTTCTCGCGGCCACCGAACTTGTTGGGTTGCCACTGTCCTTCCTCGCGCGAGTAGTCCAGGTAGATCATGGAAGCCACGGCGTCCACGCGGAGTCCGTCAATGTGGAATTCTTCGAGCCAATAGAGCGCGTTGGCAACCAGGAAGTCCGCACCTCGGTGCGTCCGAAGTCGAAGATCAGGGTGCCCCAGTCCGGGTGTTCCCCCAGGTTGGGATCTGAGTGTTCGTACAATGCCTCGCCGTCAAAACGGGCAAGTGCCCATGAATCCTTGGGGAAGTGAGCCGGGACCCAGTCCAGGAGGACGCCGATCCCCGCCTGGTGCAGGGAGTCCACCAGGAAACGGAACTCATCGGGGTGCCCGAACCTGGAGGTGGGGGCAAAGTAGGACGTGACCTGGTAGCCCCAGGATCCACCGAAGGGGTGCTCTGCCACCGGCATGAATTCCACGTGCGTGAAACCGAGCCATTTCACGTAGTCAACCAGTTCCTTGGCCAGTTCCTTGTAACCCAGGCCAAGGCGCCAGGATCCCAAGTGGACCTCATAGACGCTCATGGGCGAGTTGTGCGGATCCTTTTCGGCACGCGCGGTCATCCACTCCGCGTCCTTGAACCGGTAACTGGAGTCGACCACCCGGGAGGCCGTCAGCGGCGGAACTTCCGTACCGAAGGCCAAAGGATCCGCTTTTTCGAGCCAATGCCCGGACTTGCTCAGGATCTCGTATTTGTAGCACGCCCCTGCTACAACCCCGGGAATGAAGACTTCCCAGACACCGGAGGACCCCAGGGAACGCATTGCATGGCTACGGCCATCCCAGCCGTTGAAATCCCCCTTGACCCGGACGGCCTGGGCGTTCGGGGCCCACACAGCAAAGGAAACGCCGTCAACTTCACTCAACGAAGAGCGGTAGTGCTGGACATGGGCGCCGAGGACATCCCAGAGGCGCTCATGCCGGCCCTCGCCGATCAGGTGCAGGTCCACTTCACCCACGGTAGGCAGGTAGTGGTAGGGGTCATCAATGGTGACGGGTTCGGCGTCGTACACCACTTCCAGGCGGTAGTCCGGCACATGGCCGTGTTGCAGCGGATCCAGGACAGCGGCCCAAATGCCGTTGGCTTCGTGCTCCATGGCAGTGCGTCCGGCCTCCGTCACCACCGTCACCGACTTTGCGAGGTGCTTCACGGTCCGGATGGTGACGTGGCCGTGATCGTCCAGATGCGCACCCAGCACGGAGTGTGGTGCGTGGTGGGCTCCAGCTGCCACGCGGGCCAAGGTCTCGGAGTCCACATGCAGGGGAACTCGGGGCCGTTCGGTGCGTGCAGAGCCTGTCATTTCATTACCTTCCGCTGTAGCCGCGGCGTGCTTGCCGCGGCTCGTGTTGTCGAGGATTTGCCGCGATGCGTTGACCGGAATGGACAGCCAGTCCGGCCGGTTCCGCAACTCGTAGACCACCTCATATAAGGCCTTGTCCAGCCACAATGCCACAAAGAGCGGCGAGCGGCGGTCAATGGTTCCCGGCATGACTTCGCTGTATCCCGCCAGGAACGCGGTGGCGCAGTCATCCACCCAGGATGCGGGCACTTTGGCTTCCGCGTTCTCACGGACAGCGGCTCCTGCCGCATAGTCGAAGGAGCGGAGCATGCCCACAACGTCCCGCAATGGGAGATCGGGGGTATTGCGCTCGTCAATTGTCCGGAGGGGCTCGCCTTCGAAGTCGAGGATGGCCCACCTGCCAGACGCGCCATCCTTTCCGGGAACCTTGAGGATTTGGCCAAGGTGGAGATCGCCGTGGACGCGCTGCAGCTGGCCCACATCGCGGGGATGCAGCGCGGCAAGCAGCTCTTCGAGGTTGCCTTCATAAGGCCCGACGGCGGAGGCCGCTTCCGCCCATGACTGGCGGACACGCCGGGCCAGGGTCGCAATGATTTCGGCGCCCTGCGCCTGGCCGTCATGTGTGCCAAAAGTTTCCGCGAGCCTGGCGTGGACCGTCGCTGTGGCGGCACCGAGTTCATGGGCCTCGTGGGTGAAATCGGCACCTGCCGCGGCGGCTTCGACAGCCAGCCGCCAGGCATCCAGTCCTCCCAGCAGGAATTCGTGGGCAACGGTGAGCTCGCCAGTGGCCGATCCGCTGGGTCCTTTGCTGTCCCAGGAACCCGTAATCCAACCGAGCGTTGCCGGGACCTCGGTGGTCCCTGCCGCCGTCAGCGCGGCGCCCAGCTCCACTTCGGGATTCTTGCCGGCCGCCAACACGCGGAAGATCTTCACGATCGCCGTCGAAACGCCGTCGTCAATGATGACGGATGTATTGGACTGTTCGCCGGAGAGCACCCGGACGGAGGCGGGCTTTTCCGGAAACGCAACGCGGCCCCGCGTGAGATGGCCCGCCGCAAGGCCGTCGCCCACGATGTCCTCCCGCCGCATGAGATCCAGCCACGCCGTAATGAAGTCGCTGTCGTAAACGGCGTCGTACACCAGTCGCAGCCCGCGTTCCGGGTCCGCGACTTCCCCCAGCAAGGCGGTGGGAGCATCTGGCAACGGCTGGCTTCTGAAACTCAACGGCACCTGGACAATGTCAGTCCGGGGACCGCCGTCGGCCGTCCGATACGTCACGGCGAGCAGTTCAACCTGCAATCCGGCGCTACCTCCCGGGAATGGGAGGTCGAAGCCGCCAACACGCTCCAGCGCAAAGTCGGGGCTCTTCACCGGGAACCAGCGTTTGGTGGGAAGCCAGCTCCGGAGAAGACTTTCGATCGAGGGGTTAAGTGTTCCCTTTTTCATCTCATCCTTTGGTCGACACCACGGGGATCGCCTGCGTAAATGGCGATGAGGGGTTTGAAAACGCCGAGCGCAGCCGCAGCCAATAAAAGCTGTGGCTGCCCAGCATGACCGTCAGTTGGCCATTGTCTCCGACACCCGGGAAGGTTTGGCCACCGAAAATATCGCGGAAGCCCCTGCCAGCGTACTCCGGCAGATCCAGACTGGCGGCCACGGGATGCTGGGACAGGTTGAAGACGCACAGAATGGTCTCCGCGTCCTCGCCTTCGGGGTTGCCCGCCGGCAGTTCCCTCACGTAGGCCAGTACAACCTCGTGGTCAGCTTCCACGTGGCGGAAGCTTCCCAGGCCGAACACGGGGTGGTTCTTGCGCACGCTCAGGATCTGCCGGGTCCATCGCAACAGTGAACCTGAGTGCGCGGCCTCTGCTTCGACGTTGGCCATGCTGTAGTTGTAGACGAGGGACTGGATCACCGGCAGGTACAGCTTGCCCGGATCCGCGCCTGAGAAACCCGCGTTCCTGTCCGGGTTCCATTGCATCGGGGTGCGGACGGCGTCGCGGTCATCGAGCCAAATGTTGTCCCCCATGCCAATCTCGTCCCCGTAATAGAGGAAAGGGCTGCCCGGCAGGGAAAGCAACAGCGCGTTGATGAGCTCAATCTCAGAGCGGGAATTGTCAAGCAGTGGCGCCAGCCTCCGGCGGATACCGATGTTGGCACGCATCCGGGGATCCGGTGCGTACCAGCCAAGCATGGCGGCACGATCGTCCGCGCTGACCATCTCCAAGGTGAGTTCATCGTGGTTCCTCAGGAACGTACCCCACTGGGCTCCCTTGGGAATATCCGGAGTCTCCCGCAGGGTCTGGATGATCGGAGCCGCCTTCTGGTCCCGCAGGGCGTAGTAGAGCCGGGGCATGATCGGGAAGTGGAAGGCCATGTGGCATTCGGGGGCTTCCTCGGTGCCGAAGTACTCCACCACCTCATGAGGCGGCTGGTTGGCCTCGGCGATGATCACGCGTCCGGGGTAGTTGGCATCCACCATCCTGCGCAGGTCCTGAAGGAACGCATGGGTAGCTGGCAGGTTCTCGCAGTTGGTGCCTTCTTCCTCAAAGAGGTATGGAACGGCGTCGGCGCGGAAGCCATCGATTCCCTGGTCGAGCCAGAACCGGATGACGTCGTAGAGGGCCTCAACGACTTTGGGGTTCTCGAAGTTCAGGTCCGGCTGGTGGCTGAAGAAGCGGTGCCAGAAAAACTGGCGCCGGATGGGGTCGAAGGTCCAGTTGGATTCTTCCGTGTCCACAAAGATGATGCGCGCATCCTGGTATTTCTCGTCAGTATCGCTCCAGACGTAGAAATCGCCATAGGGCCCGGTGGGGTCCTTCCGGGACTCCTGGAACCACGGGTGTTGGTCCGAGGTGTGGTTCAGCGGAAGGTCGATAATCACCCGGACGCCGCGGGCATGCGCCTCTGCCACGAGGCGTTTGAAATCACTGATGGTGCCGAACTCATCCAACACCGAGGTGTAGTCGGCGATGTCATAGCCGCCATCACGCAACGGGGAATGGAAGAACGGCGGCAACCAGAGGCAGTCAACGCCCAGCCATTGAAGATAGTCCAGTTTCTCGATCAAGCCGTGGAAGTCACCGGAGCCATCCCCGTTGGCATCCGCAAAGGCCCGCACCAGTACCTCGTAGAAGACTGCCTTCCGGTACCAGTGCGGATCATGCTGGAGACCGGGAGCATTCAGCTCGAAGGTGTTCTTCGGAGTGAAGTACTGGCTGGGGTTTTGCGGAGAAAAACTCACTAAGGCTGCCTCCGGATGCTCAGGATGTGTGCGGGCTCAACGTGTGCGTCGAGCCTGACGTAGTTGTGCTCGCCCCACCACCAGCTTTGACCGCTGATCAAGTCATCCACCAGGAACCGGCCGTCCTCGTTGAAATCTGCCGGGTCCAGCTGCAGGGCCGCCAAGTCCAGGGAGACCGTGCTTTCGCGGGCGCTGTGCGGATCCACATTGACCACGATGATCAAGGTGTCCTTGGTGCCGTCCGGCAACGTCTTGTGCTTGGAGTACACGATCGTTGCGTCATCGGTGCTGCTGTGCAAAGTCAGGTTCTGCAGGTCGCCCAGGGCCAGGTGGTCCTTGCGGATTGTGTTCAGCCTGGTGATGTACGGCGCCAACGTCCGGCCGGAGGCGGCTGCACCTTCCCAGTCCCTGGCCTTGTACTCGTACTTTTCATTGTCGATGTACTCTTCCGCACCCGGCCGTGCCACATGTTCATACAGCTCGTAGCCGGCGTACACACCCCAGAGCGGGCTTGCCGTCGCAGCAAGGACAGCACGGATCCGGAAGGCCGCGGGGCCGCCGAACTGGAGGTACTCCGTGAGGATGTCCGGCGTGTTCACAAAGAAGTTGGGCCGGAAGAAAGCCGCGCTTTCGTGGCTGACCTCGTGGAAGTACTGTTCCAGTTCGGTCTTGGTGTTCCGCCAGGTGAAGTAGGTGTACGACTGCTGGAACCCTGCACGGCCCAATGCGTGCATCATGGGTGGACGAGTGAAAGCCTCCGCCAGGAAAACTACCTCGGGGTTCTTTTTGTTGATCTTTCCAATCAACCATTCCCAGAACCAGACAGGCTTTGTGTGTGGATTGTCCACGCGGAAAATCTTCACGCCATGGTTGATCCACAACTGAACGATCCTCAGGATTTCCTTGGAAAGGCCTGCCGGATCGTTATCGAAGTTCAGGGGGTAAATGTCCTGGTATTTCTTTGGCGGGTTTTCTGCATACGCAATGGACCCGTCAACACGCGTGGTGAACCATTCCGGGTTGGACGTCACCCAGGGGTGGTCAGGGGCTGCCTGCAACGCCAGGTCCAGCGCGACCTCGAGACCGAGCTCGCGGGCGTGGGCCACAAAAGCGTCAAAATCATCAAAGGTGCCCAAGTCAGGGTGGATGGCATCGTGGCCACCGTCTTTGGAACCAATAGCCCACGGCGAACCCGGATCCTGTGGGCCCGGTGTCAGCGTGTTGTTCCGGCCCTTACGGTGCTGGAAACCAATCGGATGGATAGGCGGCAGGTAGATGACGTCGAAGCCCATCTCCGCAACCGCCTCCAAGCGCTTTGCTGCGGTGCGGAAGTTGCCCGAGGTCCAAACACCTGTGGCGTGATCCAAAACCGCGCCCTCGGAGCGGGGAAAGAACTCGTACCAGGAACCACGACCGGCGAGGTCCCGTTCCACCTGCAGCGGGAACTGCTCGGAAACGGTCACCAATTCACGGATCGGAACGCGTCCGACGGCGGCCAGCACCTGTGGGCTGAAACCGGCGCCAAGGCGTTCCTCGGCAGATTTGGTGGTGTCTGCCAGGACGACTGAAGCAGCACGGAGGGTGCGCTTCTCTGCGGCGGTGCGGCCGGCGTCGTCGTCTGCTGCTTCCGAAAGAAGGGCAGCACCCTCAGCGAGCATCAACTCGACGTCAATGCCGGCACCCACCTTCACTTCAGCATTGTGGTGCCACGTTCCGTAGCGGTCATGCCATGCCTCAATGACGAAAGACCACGCGCCGGTCCCGGACGGCGAGAGCAAACCTTCCCAGCGGTCCAGGCCCTTCCAGCGCTCATCCTTGGCCGGTGCCATGCGGACCCGCTGGCGCTCCTTGCCCCTGGGATCGAGCAGGACAGCGGAAACACCGAGTTGATCATGTCCTTCACGAAAGACCGTCGCGCCGATGGCGAGGTCCTCACCCGGAAGGGCTTTCGCCGGGAACCGGCCACCCTCAACCACCGGATGGACGGCCGTGATGGGGAACCGGCCGAAGCGAAGTCCGGCGGTGATGTCCGTTTTCGTCTTGGATTTCAAAGCGGTCATGGTTCGCGAGGTATTCGTCACAACCACGACGTTAGCGACAAATATCCAAGAATGCTAAGCACACGAGCCATCTTGGCGACGCAAGATGACTTTTACCTAAAAGAAACCCAAAGCAGTTCCGACTGCCATGTGAGTCAGTTAGTGTGGCGCTCGTGAAGGCAATTCGAAGGTTTACAGTCCGTACCGTCCTCCCTGAGCCCATCCGGCCACTGGCCCGCTTGGCGACCAACTTGCGCTGGTCCTGGCACCGGCCCACCAGGGAACTTTTTGCGAGCCTTAACCCGGCTCTCTGGGAGGCCGCGCAGCGCGACCCCATCGCCCTCCTGGGATCCATCAGCAGGGAGCAGTTGCAGGACCTGGCCAACAACGGCGAGGTAGTCAACCGCGTACAGGAAGCTGCAGCGGATCTGGACCGTTACCTCAGCGAGCCGCGCTGGTACCAGGGCCTGGGTGAAGAGGCCCCTGCCTGCATCGCCTACTTCTCGCCGGAGTTCGGCATTACCGAGGTTCTCCCCCAGTACTCCGGTGGCTTGGGCATCCTCGCTGGCGACCACCTCAAAGCCGCATCGGACCTCGGTGTGCCGCTGATCGGCGTCGGGCTCCTTTACCAGGCCGGTTACTTCAAGCAGTCACTGTCCCGGGACGCCTGGCAGCAGGAAACGTACCCGGTACTGGACCCGGACGGCTTGCCGCTGACGCTTCTCCGCCAGCCCTCCAAGGACGGCGTTCCCGGCAAGCCGGTGCACATTTCGCTTCCGCTGCCCAACGGCCGTGAGCTTCACGCGCACGTGTGGCGTGCCGACGTCGGGCGCGTTCCGCTGCTGCTGCTGGACTCCAACGTCCCCTCCAATGATGAAGCCGCCCGAGGCATCACCGACCGCCTCTACGGCGGTGGCGGCGATCACCGCCTCCAGCAGGAACTTCTGCTGGGCATGGGCGGTGTCAAAGCCCTGCGCGTGTACCAGGAACTGACGGGCACTCCCGCGCCGGAGGTCTTCCACACGAACGAGGGCCACGCAGGATTCCTGGGAATCGAACGTATCCAGGAAGCTATGTCCGACGCCAACGATCCCCTCACCTGGGACGAGGCCCTCGCTGCGGGACGTGCATCCACAGTCTTCACCACGCACACCCCTGTCCCGGCAGGCATCGACCGTTTCGAGACCGTCCAGATCAAGCATTTCTTCGAAGCCGGGCTCGCCCCTGCTGTGCCTGTGGACCGGATCCTGGAAATCGGCCGGGAAAACTTCGACGGCGGCAACCCCTCCGTCTTCAACATGGCCGTCATGGGCCTGCGCCTCGCGCAGCGCGCCAACGGCGTGGCCAAGCTGCATGGCGTGGTGTCGCGGGAAATGTTCTCCGGCCTCTGGCCCGGATTCGACCATTCCGAAATCCCCATCACGTCCGTGACCAACGGCGTCCACGTTCCCACCTGGGTGGACCCGCGGATATCGTCTTTGGCCCGGCAGCAGTTCGGTGCGGAAGCCGAGGCCCTTGGCCGTTGGGACCTCGCATACAACGTCAGTGACGAGGACGTCTGGGGGCTCCGCAGGGAACTGCGCGCCCAGCTCGTGGAAGACGTTCGACGCAGGCTGCGCGCCTCGTGGAAGACACGCGGCGCCGCCGACGCCGAGCTTGGATGGACGGACAGCGTACTGGATCCGGACGTGCTGACTATCGGCTTCGCCCGAAGGGTGCCCACCTACAAGAGGCTCACGCTGATGTTGCGCGACCCCGCGCGTTTGAAGGCCCTCCTGCTGCACCCCAAACACCCCATCCAGCTGGTCATCGCAGGAAAATCGCACCCCGCAGACGACGCCGGGAAAAAAATGATCCAGGACCTTGTCCGGTTCACTGACGACCCCGCGGTGCGCCACAGGATCGTGTTCCTCCCGAACTACGACATCGCCATGGCCCGCACACTTTTCCCCGGCTGCGACGTCTGGCTCAACAACCCCCTGCGTCCGCTGGAGGCCTGCGGCACCTCAGGCATGAAGGCGGCCATCAACGGCTCGCTCAACCTCTCCGTCCTGGACGGTTGGTGGGACGAAATGTACGACGGCGAAAACGGCTGGGCGATCCCCACGGCCAACAACGGCGCATCCGCCGATGAACGCGACGACATCGAGGCTTCCGCACTCTACGAGCTGCTGGAAACCCAAGTGGCACCGCGCTTCTACGGGACCACCGTCGCCCAGGGCGCAGGCGCTGCAGGCCCCTCCGAATCCACCCGCGAGACCGTGCCCACGCACTGGGTGTCCATGATCAAGCACACCCTGGCAAACCTGGGCCCGGCAGTTTCAGCCGAACGCATGCTCCACGACTACGTCAACAACCTGTACTGCCCCGCGGCGGTAGCCGGGCGCCGGGCCACTGCGGAATCCTTCAAGGAAGCCAAGGAACTCGCGGCCTGGACCTCCAAGGTCCGCAGCGCCTGGCCCGACGTCGTCGTGGAACACGTCGATTCCGTTGGAGTATCCGAAGAACCCCAGGTTGGCGACACCCTGCAGGTCAACGCGTACGTAGCACTCCACAACCTGACCCCTGACGACGTCTCCGTGGAAGTGGCCTTCGGGCGCGCCGAGGAGTCCGATGAGCTTGAGGACATCGTGGTAGCCGAACTGGCCTCCTTGGAGAACCTCGGCGGCGGACGCCATCTCTTCCATGGCGACCTGGTCATCAACCGCTCCGGGTCCTTCGGATACACCGTCCGGGTGTTCCCGAAGCACTCTGCGCTGGCTTCGAAGGCTGAGCTTGGATTGATCGCGAACGCGTAGTCCGTAACTCGTTCCTGGCCCGCTATTCCGTTGTTGCTCAACAACGGAAAAGCGGGCCAGAAACGTCTTTACCCGCGACTAGTTCTCGAAGACGGCGATGACCGCCAAATCCCGGCCGGCGTATTTTTCTGCGTCCTGCAGGATTTCGCAGACTACGCCGAAGGAACGGTCCGTCCGGTAGGCCGCAGGGACCTGCCAGATCATCGTGACCGGAGTGCCGTCGTCGTCCGACAGGGCATCAGCGAAGTCATGCAGGGAGTCGTTGAGGGCGTCCAGGTTCACGCCGTAGTACTCCGGGAAGTCCAGGACCTGGCCAAAGACCTCCAGGACAGCCTTTTTTGTTGTGGCCGGCGGGACGAGGACGGTCCTGCGCCCCGCGTCTGCCACCTGCTCCTGAAGTTCTTCGAGCGTCCAGGTGTCTGCGGAATAGATCTTCATGGGCTCCTACTTGCCTTCGACGATGAACTTGAACGAATCGTAATGGTCAGCGGTGTAGTACTTGGCAGTGTCCTTGCCAACAATGATCCGGCGGGCGCCGCGGTCTGACTCTCCTGGCGTTGGGACGGTGTATTCCTTGTAAATCCGCCTGACTTCTTGGGCAGGAGGCCCTCAAAGTTGCTGAAGGTCACGCCGTCCCGGTCATAGGGGTACGGACCGCCCTTCGCAATCAGGGCAAGCGTCTGTTGCGCTTCCTTGGGTAGCTGCGAGGCGTTGATGGTGGGCAGCGCAGAGGGGTTTGCCACGGACGGCGGCACTGACGCGGAGCCAGGCTCCGCCGTCGTGGTTTGAGCGCTTGACATTTCCTGAGGGGCGGTCAGCGGGCCGCCGCCCACCATTGCGACCACGAGCGCGACGACGGCAATCACCAGAGCTGCGAAGGCCAGCAGTTTGCTGCTGCTCCGTTTCATGCAGGGGCTCCTACGTGCGATAAATGTTGATGGTGTTGGCTTGCAGGATATCCCGCTCGCCCGAGGCCACCAGCGCACCCTTCCGGCGTTCATGCAGCACCGAGGTTGTGAAACGGAGTTCGAACATGCGCTTGCCGATTCCCGTTTCGCTCAGGATCTCGGGCAGCACCATTTTCATGTCCTGGTTGCTGCCGTTCACCACGATCAGCCCGCGAACTTCACTGTCTTCCGCGCCCATCAGCAGCTGAACCGAGCGCACGCTGGGATCGTTCCAGCGCGCCGGAGTCATACGCTTGCCCTTGTCATCGAACCACTGCAGGCTCGCGTCGTTGGCCTTCGCGGGGAAGTTCTCGGGCTGGTGGCGCAGGAACCAGCGGCGAAGCTTCACAAGCTCCTGAGTGGTCCGGAACATGGCGTTGGCTTCGGACGTCCAGCTCCAGTCCAGCCATGCCGTGGGGTTGTCCTGACAGTAAGCGTTGTTGTTGCCCTGCTGCGTGCGGCCGAGCTCGTCACCAGCTGTGATCATGGGGACACCGATGGACAACAGCAACGTGGCCATGAGGTTCCGGATGGACAGCGCACGGGCGGCCACAATCGCCTCGTCTTCGCTGCGACCTTCGAAACCGTGGTTGTAACTGCGGTTGTCGCCGTGCCCATCACGGTTCTGCTCGCCGTTGGCCTCGTTGTGCTTACGGTCGTAGCTGACAAGGTCCTTGAGCGTGAAACCGTCGTGTGCTGTGACGAAGTTGACCGACGCCAGGCGTGTGCGTCCCGAGGATGCGAACAGGTTGGCCGAACCGGCCATGATCTCTGCCAACGACGCAATGGAGCCGCCTTGGCCCCCGGCCTCCATCGCAGCCCGGTCAGACAACCAGAACCGGCGGACGCCGTCGCGGAAGTGATCGTTCCAGTCCGACCATCCAGGCGGGAAGCGGCCGGTCTGCCAGCCGCCGTAGCCAACATCCCATGGTTCGGAGATGAGCTTCACGACCGAGAGGACAGGGTCTTCCTCGATGGCCCGCAGGAAGGGGTGCCGCGGATCGAACTGGTTGCCGGCGTCGCGACACAGCGTCACGGCAAGATCGAACCGGAAACCGTCCACATGGAACTCGTTGACCCAATAGCGAAGGGAATCCAAGGTCAGGTCCACCACCACAGGATCGCTGAAGTCCAAGGTGTTGCCGCACCCGGTGGTATCCAGATAGCGCCCATGCGCATCGTGGCGGTAGTAGCGGTCCTCCGCAAGGCCGCGGAAACTCAGTGCAGGTCCGTCCGGTCCGGCTTCGGCCGTGTGGTTGTAGACGACGTCCAGGATGACCTCGATGCCGGCGGCATGGAGCAGCTTAATCATGCCCTTGAGCTCATCCTGCACAGCGTGGGGCCCGGCGTTCCGCGCAGCCTCAGTGGCGTAGTCGGCATGAGGGGCAAAGAACGCAGCAGTGTTGTACCCCCAGTAATTCGTCATGCCCAGGTCCTGCAGGTGGGACTCGTCCAGGTGGAAGTGGATGGGCAGGAGTTCCACAGCAGTGATTCCAAGCTCCGTCAGATGCTGGATCATCACCGGGTGCGCCATTCCGGCATACGTCCCGCGGAGGTGCTCCGGGATGTCCGGGTGAAGCATCGTCTGCCCACGGACGTGGGCCTCGTAGATCACTGACGTACGCATAGGGGTCCGCGGCGGTGCGTCGTCGCCCCAGTCGAAGTCTGTTGCCATGTGGACACTCGTGAGGAACTCGCCCCGCTGATCCACGGCGCGCCCGTAGGGATCGAGCAACAACGTCTGCTCGCCGTCGTCGTCAAAGTCCAGGGCCGGTACTGACATCGGCAGCCCGCCCCCTGACGGTGCCGCACGGAAACCGTATCGCGTGCCCGGCGGCATACCGCTGACGATGCCAAAATGCACGCCGTCCTCCAGATTGGGGAGCGTGTGGACCCGCCAACCATCACCTGGCGCCTGGTAGGCGACTTCAACGCGTTCCAGGTCCGGTGCAAACACTGCAACGTTGACGTTGTTTGTCTGCTGGGTGACGGCATCGAACAGATCGGGCTGGGGCTCGCTCAGTCCGAGGGGCCTGGGGCGCGATGCATCCAAGGCGGCTGCTGGGTCCAAAATAGGCATAACCATTGCTTGCAAGTTTAGTTCCATACAGAGTGAGTGCTGAGTTGGCCGCCCATGTGACGGCGCCCACCACATCGATTTTCCGGTGGGCACAGGCTACGGCCGTCGTTCCGGGGCGCTCACGTGCTGGAACGTTTTGCCGGGGCAACACCACACCCCTATCCGCTCCCGCGAATGTGTCGCTGTGGCTGTGTTTTCCGGCAGCCTTGCCATACTGGGACTGACAGAACTGGAGGTTCAATCGTGCGCGTTGCACTCGCTCAAGTCATCACCGGCCGGGACCTGGCTGACAACCTGCGGCTCCTGGAAGACTATGCCCGCCGCGCCAAGGACGCTGGTGCGGAACTTGTTGTTTTCCCGGAGGCAATGATGCGCGCGTTCGGCAACTCCCTGCTGGACATCGCTGAGCCGCTCGACGGCCCGTGGGCGAGCCGCGTGCGCGAGCTCGCAAGGGAATTGCAGCTGGTGATCGTCGCAGGAATGTTCACGCCCGGCGGTGTTTCGGCTTCCGGCACGCGCCGCGTCCGGAACACGCTCATGGTCACAGGCCCCGGCGTTGAGACCAGCTACGACAAGATCCACCTTTTCGATGCCTTCGGGTTCGCGGAGTCAGACACGGTTGAGGCGGGAACAGACCCAGTGACGTTCGACGTCGGCGGTGTCACCTTTGGTTTAGCCACCTGCTACGACATCCGTTTCCCGGCACTGTTCACGGCCAACGCGCTGCGTGGAGCCGTGGTCAACATCGTAGCGGCGTCGTGGGGCGCCGGGCCGGGCAAGGCTGAACAATGGCAGCTCCTGGCCCGCGCCCGCGCGGTGGATACCACCACGTTCGTGCTTGCCTGCGGCCAAGGAGATCCTGCTACCCAGGGCATCGAAGCGAAAGGCACCGCGCCCACGGGCGTGGGGTACTCCGCCGTCGTGTCCCCCTTTGGGCAGGTCGTGGAAGCACTCGACGGCGAACCCGGCCTTCTCTTCGCCGACCTCGACCCCGCAGTGGTGAACGAAGCCCGCCAAAAGCTCCCGGTCCTGGCCAACCGCCGCGACTTCTAACCCGCCCGTCCGATGCTCGCTCACTTCCTGCGGGTTTTGGGCGGATCTTCTCTCACATCCGGATACCTTCTGGCCGATGCTCGCTCACATCCCTGCCCAAAGGCGAACGGACCGCCCGGGCCAGGTGCCGCCGTCGTCCACATTCTCTGGAAAACAGCAAACGCTCCCCCACGTGCATGACGTGAGAGAGCGCCTGCCGCAAACGGTCAGGATATGAGAGAGCATCCGTAAAAAACCCGCAGGAAGTGAGAGAGCATCCGTAGTTGTCGCGGTCCGGCGCCCGGAAGCGTGGGTCAAAGCGACGAAGGAGCAGCACGCGGAGGGCGGCCGTCGCGACCGCTGCTCACCCCTTGCGCCTTGGCGTGGACTACTTGGCCGCCCGCTGCCTGGACACCTCGTACAGCGAGATACCAACTGCCATGGATGCGTTGAGCGACTCCATGGCGGAGTCAATCGGAATCGAGACGATCTGGTCGCAGTTTTCGCGCACGAGGCGGCTGAGGCCCTTGCCTTCGGAGCCGACCACGATGCAGACAGGCTCTGTTGCCACGGTGAGATCGGGCAGCGAGACGTCGCCGTCGCCGTCCAGGCCAAGGACGTAGATGCCCATGTTCTTGAACTGCTTGAGCGCGTTGTTCAGGTTCGACGCGCGGGCCACGGGTACGCGGACTGCGGCCCCTGCGCTGGTCTTCCAGGCGGAAGCCGTGACACCGACGGAACGGCGCTCGGGGACGATGACACCGTGGCCGCTGAAGGCTGAGACGGAGCGGATGATCGCGCCGAGGTTGCGGGGATCGGTGATGCCGTCGAGTGCAACGAAGATCGGGGCGTTGGAGATGTGCCCCTTCTTCCACTTGGCGATGGTGGTCTCGGCGAGGTCGTATGCGTCCTCATACTCGTACGGCGGGATCTGCAGGACCAGGCCTTGGTGGACAGCGTCCTCGGTCATGCGGTCCAGTTCGGGCTTGCCGGTTTCGAGAAGCGGGATGCCGCGCTCGGCTGCAAGCTTGAGGGACTCCTTGACGCGGTCGTCCATTTCAATGCGGATAGCAACGTGCAGGGCCTTGGCAGGGATGCCGGCGCGCAGCGCTTCTACAACCGAGTTGCGGCCGGTGACCAGTTCTTCGGTTGCGCGCCCCTTCGGGCCGGAGCGGGCGCCGGTACCCGGACGTGCCGGACCGCGCTTAGCAGCCGAACGTTCGGAAAGCTGCTTGTTCTTGTATGCCTTGTGGTAGGTCCGGTCCTCGGCCTTAGGGGTGGGCCCCTTGCCTTCGAGGGCCTTGCGACCGTGGCCTCCGGTACCCGTGGAGGGGCCCTTCTTGCTCTTGCGGATTGCACCCGGGCGACCGTGGTTGGCCATTCTGTCCACCTTGCTTGAAATTAATGAGTCTGCATTCCAGTCTACTGACCCAATGCAATTCGGCCGTGGCGGCGGTTTATCAGTCGCGTTTCAGGCTCCAGGTAGCGCCCTCCGCACCATCTTCGACGACGACACCGGCGGCCGCGAGGGTATCCCGGATGGCGTCGGACGCAGCCCAGTCCTTGTTGGCCCTTGCGGCTGCCCGGGCTTCGAGCTGCGCTTCCACAAGGACTTCCAGGGCGGCGTGTTCACGGCCCTGCACAGCCTCCGGCCGCTTGACGGAATCCAGGCCGAGGACGGACGTCATGGCGTTGACGCTGTAAAGGGCCGCCTTCACGGCATCGAGATCCCCGGCGGCCAGCGCGGTATTGCCCGCACGGACGGTCTCGTGGAGTACGCCAAGTGCTTGTGGAACGTTGAGGTCGTCGTCCATGGCGGCAGCGAAGGCGGCCGGCATGTTTGCCTGCGGAGCCACGGCGTACGCCTTCGGACCGCCCATGTCGTGCCTGACCTTGGCACCCGCCTTGGCGATAAAACCATCTATCCGTTCCACGGCAGCGGCGGCTTCCTGGAGGGACGTGGGCCGGTAGTCCAGCACGGACCGGTAGTGAGCCTGGCCGAGGTAGTAGCGCACCACGCGGGGTGAGGCGAGGTCGAGCATCTCGGCGGGACTCACCGTGTTGCCGATGGACTTGGACATCTTTTCGCCCTCGTACGTGACCATGCCGTTGTGCATCCAGAAATTGGCGAATTCATCGCCTGCAGCCTGTGACTGGGCCATCTCGTTTTCGTGGTGCGGGAAGCGCAGGTCCAATCCTCCACCGTGGATGTCAAAGCGCGTGCCCAGGTATTTGGTGACCATGGCGGAGCATTCGAGGTGCCATCCGGGTCGTCCGGCGCCCCACGGCGATGCCCAACTGGCGGACTCGGGTTCGCCTTCCTTGTAGCCCTTCCACAGCGCGAAGTCGCGCGGATCCCGCTTGCCGCGAGGGTCAGCGTCCGGGGCGCCCTGCATGTCGTCAATGTTCTGCCGCGTCAGCGAACCGTACTTGCTCCAGGACCGGACGTCGAAATAGACGTCACCGGAGTTGTCCAGCGCGGGGTAGGCGTGGCCGCGATCGATCAGCCGTTGGATCAGGGCGTGCATTTCCGGGATATGCCCAGTGGCACGGGGCTCGTAGGTTGGCCGTTGGACACCGAGGGACTCGTAAGCGTTCTCGAATTCCTGCTCGTAGCGGTAAGCCAGAGCCCACCACTCCTCGTTTTGCCGGGCGGTGGGCTCATCGGCCCAGTCGGGGCCGAAGGATTGCTCGGACTTGGCCAGGATTTTGTCGTCGATGTCAGTGACGTTGCGGACCACAGTGACGCGGAGGCCACGGAATTCGAGCCAACGCGTCAGTTGGTCAAATGCAATTGCGGACCTGACGTGCCCTACGTGCGGCATCCCCTGAACGGTAGCCCCGCAGTAGTACACGCTGGCCTTGCCATGTTCGAGGGGAACGAAGTCGCGGACTTCGGCGGAGGCGGTGTCATAGAAGCGCAGGGTCACCGCTCCAGATTAGCCGATGACGCGGCATGACTTGCCTACTTGCAGTACTCGCCGATTTTGTTGAAGTGCACTGTCAGCTGCTGTTGCTGTTCCTGCGTGGCTGCCCCGAGAGAGGAAGCAGCGGCCTTGTCCATGATGGCGGCCATCTCCTTGATGGGATCGCCGATTTCCGGAGCCAGTTTGTCCGCGATCTCGTGGTAGTGGGCAGCGATCTGTTTGGAATGCTGCTGCTGGTTGCCGTCGGGCTTGAAAGTGTCGTTGTTCAAGAACTCGCAACTGGCCTTCACGTCCATCTTTGGCGTCCCCGCGCACCCACCGAGCAGGAGCGCACCAGCCACAGTCACTGACAAGAACGCGGCGGAACGCACGACGCCGGAACCCGGCTTAACCATGTGGCCCACCTTTCGCGGGACCCGGCTCGGATGCCGTGACCGTGTAAACGAGTGCCGTAGCAACAGCAGAAACGCCCTCGCCACGGCCTGTAAATCCCAAGCCGTCGCTGGTGGTTGCCGTGACGCTGACGGGTGCGTTCGCGGCTTCGCTCAGGACCCGTTGGGATTCTTCACGGCGGGGGCCGAACTTGGGCCGGTTGGCTACGAACTGCACGGCGACATTGCCGATCTCGAACCCTGCGGCCCTGACGATCCGTGCAGCCTCGCTGAGCAGCTTTATCCCGGAGGCACCGGCGAACTCGGGGCGGTCCGTGCCGAAGTGGGTACCAAGGTCACCGATTCCGCAGGCTGAAAACAGGGCATCGGCCGCCGCGTGGGCGACGCAATCGCCGTCGGAATGGCCCGACAGCCCTTGCTCGCCTTCCCAAAAGAGACCACCCAACCACAGCGGCTGGGGATCGTCCTCGGGCGCGAACGCGTGCACGTCGATGCCGATCCCTGTACGGGGCAGGGCTATGTTGGTAGCCGCACGCGCGGCTTGCTGTGGGCCCATCAGCCTTCCACCCAGCGCATTCCGAGCGGGCCCTCCAGGAGGCCCTCGGCGATGATGAGATCAAGCGGCGTGGTGATCTTCAGCGATTGGCTGGCCCCCCGGACGGCGTGGACAGGAACGCCAAGGAGCTCAACCAACATGGCGTCGTCAGTGACCGCCGCAGCCTGTTTGTCATCAAAGAGCTCCGCGGCGTCGTGCGCGCGGCGTAGCGTGGCCAGTTCGAAACCCTGGGGCGTCTGGACTGCCCTCAGCTGTTCCCGGGGCGCAGTTCCGGTGACAACTTCCGGAGCGATAGAGGACTCCGATGCAGTTGTCTGGGCCACGGTCTTGATCGTGTCCACCACGGGCATGGCAGGAATGACGGCCTGGGCGCCGGAGGCCAAGGCATCGGCTACGCGCTGGAATACGCGTTCAGGGGTCAGGGCGCGGGCGGCGTCGTGGACGAGCACGAATTCGGTACCGTCCTCCAACGCAGTCAAGGCAGCACGGACGGAATCCGCCCGGGAGGAGCCGCCGTCGACGACCGTCACTTCGGGGCCCCCGTCCACCAGTTCAACAGTGAACCCGGCAATCAGTTGGCGGAGTTCCGTATCCCCCTTGGGCACTGCGATGCAGATCTGGCGTGCGACGTCGGCCGCGACGACGCCTCGGAGGGCGTGCATCAGGATGGTTTCGCCACCTAGCGGAACTTTCGCTTTGGGCATGCCGTAGCCGAGGCGCTCGCCCGAGCCGGCTGCGACGACGACGACGGCCGTGACCGAGCGCTTCGAAGGAATACTCATGCGCCCAAGGTTACTGGGAAAGTACTTGAAAATGCCGCATGATACTTGACTATCAAGTATCTCCGTCAGTTTTGTGGCAAAAAGAAACCCGGCGGCGCTTGCGCACCACCGGGGATCAATTCTTAGGAAGCCAAGACCTCGTCAAGAACGCTTGCTGCCTTCTCTTCGTCTGTCTTCTCAGCCAGGGCCAGTTCTGAAATCAGAATCTGCCGCGCCTTGGCCAGCATTCGCTTCTCACCTGCGGAAAGGCCGCGATCGTGATCACGGCGCCAAAGATCGCGAACGACCTCCGCCACCTTGATGACATCGCCCGAAGCAAGCTTCTCCAGGTTTGCCTTGTAACGACGCGACCAGTTGGTAGGCTCTTCGGTGAACTCGGCGCGGAGAACGTCAAATACGTGCTCCAAGCCTTCTTTGCCCACTACGTCCCGGACCCCAACAAGGTCAACGTTCTCTGCTGGAACTTCAATGGTCAGATCACCCTGAGCCACCTTGAGCTTGAGATACATCTTCTCTTCGCCCTTGATGGTGCGCATCTTGATTTCCTCAATTTTTGCTGCACCGTGGTGAGGGTAAACTACTGTCTCGCCGACCTCAAAAACCATGTGGACTTTCCCCTTTCCCGCAGACTAGTCTATCACGATTAAGGCATACGACTGGCACCGGACGGCCCGTCCAGCCGCGCCAATAAAGGGAAACAGCCCCCAAACGAGCCCACGCTACCCCTTGACGTGAGCCCGGAAAGATGCATCAGGGAGGCAAGGAGCGCGCCGGATCTTCCCGGTCGCGTACGCCACAATGCCTTCCCGAATCCTTGTTTCGGCCGGTTTGCCGATAGGCTATGCCTGAAAAGTTTCCAATGACTCTTGAGGAGTAGGTGTCGTGCGCATTACTGCGATGAACCCTGTCCAGCGCGGCAAGCTGGCAATTGCGGCGGCTGCAATCGGCGTCGGCCTTCTGTCCGTGACCGGCTGCGGCTTCGTCAACGCCCAGCAGACTTCCCACCAGTACTCAGCATCGGACGGGGTCAAAGCGGATCTCGGCCAGCTGCAGCTGCGCAACATGCTGATCGTCGCTTCAGGCGAGAACCAGCCCGGCCGCGTGATCGGCGCAGTGTTCAACAAGTCCAACTCGGATGCCACCCTGACCATCAGTGGTGCAAATGGCGCCCAGACGGAAATCCCGGTCAAGGCCAACTCGGAGACGTACCTGAACGACGAAGCCGACGCCGCGGTTCTTAGCACCGCAGGCACCAGGCCCGGCGGACTGAGCCCGGTCACCATTCGCAGCGGTTCGGACTCCGCAACGATCAACGTTCCCGTGGTTGACGGCACGCTGCCGGAGTACAAGAAGTACCTCCCCTCCTCGAGCGCATCGGCAACGCCGTCTTCTTCTTCCACGGCAACGCCGACGCACACCGAATCTGCAGCTGCCGGCCACTAGCAGGCCGCAAGCTGTAAGCAAGACAACAACGAAGGAAGGGTTCCGCCGCGGCGGAACCCTTCCTTCGTTGTTGCGCAATCTGTTGACTGAAGTTTTACGGCTCGAACTTGTAGCCCAGTCCACGCACCGTCACCAAATATCTTGGTACGGACGGATCAGGCTCGATCTTGCTGCGCAGCCTCTTTACGTGGACATCCAGCGTCTTGGTATCACCCACGTAGTCCGAACCCCACACGCGGTCGATCAGCTGCCCCCGGGTCAGCACACGTCCTGAATTGCGGAGCAGCATTTCAAGGAGTTCAAATTCCTTCAAGGGCAGCGATACTTGCTCACCATTAACGCTCACCACATGGCGCTCAATATCCATCCGGACGGGCCCGGCCTGCACGGTGGATGTGATCAGCTCTTCTGGTTCACCCTGCCTCCGAAGCACTGCCCGCACCCGCGCAACGAGTTCGCGTGAGGAGTACGGCTTGGTCACGTAATCGTCGGCACCCAGCTCCAGGCCAACCACCTTGTCGATCTCCGAGTCCTTGGCGGTCAGCATGATCACCGGCACGCTGGAACGCTGGCGAAGTTGACGGCACACTTCCGTGCCTGGCGTTCCTGGCAGCTGAAGGTCCAACAGGACGAGGTCGGCACCATTCCGGTCGAATTCCACCAAGGCGTCGGTGCCGTTGTCCACTACCTCGACGTCGAAACCCTCTTTGCCCAAAAGGTAGGACAGGGGGTCGCTGAAGGACTCTTCGTCCTCCACTATCAAAATCCGGCTCAAGCGCTGGCTCCTTGCTCTTGGGCGCCGCTGGCGCCCCCTTGTTGATTCGCGTGATGAGGTTGCTGAATCGTGTGATGGGTTTCGACGGCGGCAATTCCCGCCGCTGGAAGTTCAGGGGACAGAGCCGCGGTGGCAGCGGAGGCCGGGAGGCCGGCGTCGTCGTCCTGGCCTTCCATCTCCGGCAGGCGGATGGTGAAGGTGGAGCCCTGGCCTGGCTGGGACCACACGGTCACCTCGCCACCGTGGTTGGACACCACGTGCTTGACGATGCTGAGGCCCAGGCCGGTGCCGCCAGTGTGCCTGGAGCGCGCAGCATCCACCCGGTAGAAGCGCTCGAAGACGCGTTCCTGATCCTCGGGGCTCAGGCCCTCGCCCTGGTCCGTCACTGAAATGGCGACGACGCCCTCCCGGGTCCGGACCCCGACGCCTACCCGGGTGTTCTCAGGCGAGTAGCGGATGGCGTTGTCGATCAGGTTGCGCAGGGCGGTGACCAGAAGGTCCCTGTCTCCGAACACCAGGGAATCCGAATGGCCGCCCACCACGATCTGGATGTTCTTGCTCTCCGCTGGCAGCTGGGAGCGGTCCACGGCCTCGGTAATGACGGTGTTGATGTCCACAGCGTGGCCCTGCTGGGCAACGTTGGCGCCTTGAAGGCGGGAAAGCTCAATGATGTCCTGGACCAGCGCTGCGAGGCGCCCTGATTCCTTATGCATGCGTCTGGCGAAGCGGCGTACCGCTTCCTCGTCATCGGGTGACGCTTCCAGCGCCTCGGCCAGGAGTGAAATGGCGCCTACCGGCGTCTTGAGTTCATGGGAAACATTGGCCACGAAGTCGTTGCGGATCTCCTCGGTGCGGGTGATCTCGGTACGGTCGTCGGCCAGCAGCAGGATGTACTCCCAACCGAGCATGGCTGCCCGCACCTGGACCACGATTGTGCCCTTGCCAAGCGGGCCCCGGGGAAGTTCGTACTGCTGCTCCAGGATCACGCCATCGCGGCGCACCTTTGCGGTCATGTCCAGGAGCTGCTTGTGGACTACCGTGTGACCGCGTACCAGGCCGTAGGCGTACGCCGCCGGACTCGCACGGACCACGCCATCGATCGCATCAACCACTACAAAAGCGCGGCCGACGACGGCAAGCACCTCCGCTGCACCTTCCGGAAGCAGGGGTTCGGTAACATCCAGGTCCACGATCCTGCGCTGCCGCTCGCTGATCCTGAACGCGAGCATGCCAAAGACGCCCAGCGACAGGCCAACCAAGCCTGCAACGACACCAATGAGCAACGGATCCACGTGACCAGCTTATGCTCTGCAATCACGCCAAAGTATTGATCCGGTGCTAAACCGGGGCGGTTCAACTAACGTTCATCTAAAGGTGCGCAACCGTTCACTGGCTCCTGACACAGTTACTGGTTGGACTGCCAATGGTTTTGAAATCCGCACCCCACCCGGGGAAGGGATTTCCAAGGAAAGGACGCCTTAGTGCGCAAGGTTTTTCAGGAGGAGCTCACCCAGGTCGGTGACGACCTCGTCGAGATTTCCAAACTGGTTCACGAAGCAATCACGAAGGCCACCACGGCCTTCGAAGGCGCCGACGTCGATCTTGCCCAGGACGTCATCGCGGCAGACGCCCGCATCGACTTCCTGCAGAACAGCCTCGACGAACGTGCCATCGACATCCTGGCCCTGCAGGGTCCCGTTGCCAGCGACCTGCGCATGATTGTTGGTTCGCTCCGTATGAGTGCATCGCTGGAGCGCATGGGCGACCTCGCCCGCCACGTAGCGCAGCTTGCCCGCCTGCGCTACCCGGCCACCGTCATCCCGGCGTCAATGACCCAGACGTTCAAGGCGATGGCCCAGCACGACATCGATATCACTGCCAAGGTGACCGAGCTCCTGGAGACCCGCAACCTTGAGGTGGCCAGGGACATCCTCAAGATCAACATCGCCGTAGACGATCTCCACCTGAGCGTCTTCAAGGCCATTGCGTCCCCGGACTGGAACGAAACTGCTTCCACCACCGTTGATGTGGCTTTGGCCAGCCGCTACTTCGAGCGCTTCGCCGACCACGGCGTCTCCGTTGCCCGCAAGGTCACCTACTTGGTGACGGGCGAATGGCAGCCTGAGGGCTTCTAGCCAATTCCCGCATTACTCCCGCATGACGACGGCGGCCGGTCACCTGAGGTGACCGGCCATCGTTTTAATCTGCTCCGTAGCTGGTGCCGCGGGCGAACTGCGTCTAAGGGAGGAACGACCGAGCACCCGGCGTAGAACCGCGAAGCCCTACTTCTTGCCCTGGTTGGCTACCGCAAGAATCGCATCTGCTGCAGCCTCGGGGTCGAGGTAGGTGCCGCCCGGGTTGATGGGCTGGAAGTCCTCGTCCAGTTCATAGACCAGCGGGATGCCGGTGGGAATGTTCAGCCCTGCAATGGCCTCATCGCTGATGCCGTCAAGGTGCTTGACGAGCGCGCGCAGGGAGTTGCCGTGCGCAGTAACCAGGACGGTCTTTCCGGCCTTGAGGTCTTCCTTGATGTCCGATTCCCAGTACGGGAGGAGGCGGACCAGGACGTCCTTGAGGCATTCGGTCCGCGGAAGGGCGTCGCCGAGGTCCTTGTAGCGGACGTCATGTGCTTGCGAGAATTCGCTGTCGTCGGACAGGGGCGGCGGCGGGGTGTCGTAGCTGCGGCGCCATTCCATGAACTGTTCTTCGCCGAACTCGGCGAGGGTCTGGGCCTTGTCCTTGCCCTGCAGCGCACCGTAGTGGCGCTCGTTAAGGCGCCAGTCGCGCTTGACCGGGATCCAGCCTCGGTCGGCCTTGTCCAGCGCAATGTTGGCGGTGTTGATGGCCCGCTTCAGGAGCGAGGTGTACAGGATGTCCGGGAGGATATTGTTCTCAACCAGGAGTTCCCCACCGCGCACTGCTTCCGCGCGGCCTTGGTCGTTCAGGTCAACGTCCACCCAACCGGTGAACAGGTTCTTGGCGTTCCAGTCGCTGTGGCCGTGGCGCAGCAGAATCAGCTTGTAAGTCATGGTTTTCATCCTAGCCGAGGGGTCCTGTGCCTTGCCGGGCGTTACGTTTCTCAACAGAGCCCCCGATAAAGTGGTGGCCGTGGTGCAAAAAGCGGAACGGGTGAGTACTTCCCGCAATCGAAGTGGCAAACCCGTTGGCAACGTCACGCGGGGCACCACGAATCCCAACCGTATGCGCCGCCTGGATCGGTGGCTCTCCGGCCCGCAGGCGTGGCGGCTCCGCGCCGCCGTCGACCCTTTGGTTGTGGACCTGGGCTATGGCTCCTCGCCGGCTACCGCCGTCGAACTGTTTGAGCGGCTCCAGGCCGTCCGTGCGGATGTTCGCGTCTGCGGGATCGAGATTGAGCCTGAAAGGGTTCGCACGGCGATGTCGCTGGAACGTCCCGGACTTAGCTTCCACGTGGGCGGTTTCGAAGTGCCTGTTCCTGGCAACCCCGTTCTTGTGCGGGCCTTCAACGTACTCCGCCAGTACGAAGAGGCGGACGTGGCTGGGATCTGGGCGCTGGTGCAGTCGCGCCTGGCTTCGGGAGGCCTGTTCATTGACGGCACCTGCGATGAAATCGGCCGGTGTGTCACGTGGGTGGCCTTGGATCGGGACCGGCCCCTGAGCCTCAGTTTCTCTGTGCGGTTCGGCAGTTTCGAGCTGCCCTCGGAAGTGGCCGAGCGGCTGCCAAAAGCCTTGATCCACCGGAATGTGCCGGGAGAACCCATCCACATATTCCTGCAGGCCATGGACAAGGCTTGGCTGGAGGCCGCGCCGCTGGCGTCGTTCGGCAACCGGCAGCGCTGGACGGCAATGTGCCGCTTACTGCGCGACGCCGGGTGGCCGCTTCAGGATGGCCCCGCGCGGTGGCGCCTGGGTGAAGTGACGGTGGCCTGGGACGCTGTTGCGCCGAAGTAGCGTCCTCTACCAGGGACCGTAAGGACCCACGTTGCGGTTGCCGCCGCTGCCCGCTTCGCGGACTGCCGGGCGAACGTCCGCGAGGTAGACGCAGGACGCCGTCACTGCGGCGATGCCGAACAGGCCAAGGCCGCTTCCACCACTCAACAGGGTCAACGCGCCGATTGCGAAAGCAACGCCCGTGAGCGCCAGCCAGAAAGTCTTGGTGCGCTTGGAGGCAGCGACGAACAGGGTTGGCCGGTGGCGCAAGCAATCCACAAACGCCCACAGTTCAAGGACAACGGCCACCAAGCCAAGGATGAAGTAGACCGCGTTGGTGACAATCGCGATCAAGAATTTTCCGTCCACGCCCCTTAGCCTAACCGTCCAGCGACTTCAGTGCTTGTTCAAGGTCGGACCAGAGGTCTTCCACGTTCTCGATGCCCACGCTCAAACGGACCAGGTTTTCCGGGACGCTGGTGGGCTCGGCCGCGTGCCGCCGTCGGCGTTCGATCAGCGACTCAACGCCGCCCAAAGATGTCGCTGGGAGCCAGAGCTGCAGCGCGCGGACCAGTTCGTCCGCGGCGTCAGCGCCGCTGCGGGACTCGTCACCGGCGATCTGGATGCAGAGGATGGAACCGAATCCCTTCATCTGCCCCTTCGCGCGCTCATGTCCCGGATCGGTCGCGAGGCCCGGGTAGCGGATGGTCTCGACGCGGGGATGGCTGCGGAGCCGTTCGGCGAGGGTGGCGGCCGAGGCCTGGGAACGCTCGATCCGCAACGCGAGGGTGCGCAGTCCGCGCAGCGCCAGCCACGCTTCGAACGGTCCGGCGATGCCGCCGTGGATGATGCGGTGGTGCAGGAGCGTGGCGCGCAGTTCCGGATTGGAGGTCACCAGGGCGCCAAGTACGACGTCGGAATGGCCGGCAAGGTATTTGGTCACCGAGTGGAGCACGACGTCGGAACCCAGGCCCAGGGGCTGCTGCACCAAGGGTGTGGAGAAAGTATTGTCAGTGACCACGATTGCGCCCACCGCGTGGGCGGCGTCCGTGAGCGCGCGGACATCGGCGATGCCGAGCATGGGGTTGGTGGGGCTCTCAAGCCAGAGCAGGTCCGCGGCTTTGCCCTCTTCCGGGCTGATCAACGCCTTCACCGCGTCCGTCTCCGTAATGTCCACGATGCGGAGCTCCAGGAAGCCCTTCTCCGCGAGTTCCGTCGCCATGACCAACGATCCCGAGTAGCTGTGTGATGGCATGACAACAACGCCACCGGCCGGTACCAAGGAGAGGGCTGAGCTGACGGCGGCAAGCCCCGAGGCATAGAGCAGACCGGGCAGCGCCGCGCCTTCCAGCTTGCCCAGGGCGTCTTCGAACGGGTCCCAGGTGGGGTTGGCGTAGCGACCATAGCCGCGATCGCCGTCGCCAAGAGAACCAGTTCCAAAATATGTGGAGGAAAGGACGATCGGCGGATTCACCGGTTCATCGTGTTTGCGCTCGGGGCGGCCGGCAGCCACCACAACGGTTTCCGGGGACAAATCGGCGGCGCGCTGATCGGAAAGGCTCATGGTTTCAGCGTAGCCGCGGGTCAGCCTGTGGATGAAAGCCGTTACGGTTTGCCCGTGATCGGTAGGCTAGACAAGTGAGTATTCAGAGCGCCGGCCTTTTTATTGCTTTCGAGGGCGGAGATGGAGCGGGCAAGTCCACCCAGGCTGCCCTGCTCTGTGATGCCCTCGGCTCGCGGGGCCTGTCCGTGCTGCGTACGCGCGAGCCCGGCGGGACTCCCATCGGCGAAAAATTGCGCTCCCTGGTGCTGGATCATGGCCATGGCACCATCGATGCCCGTACAGAGGCCCTGATGTTCGCCGCGGCCCGTGCAGCGCACGCCAGCCAGGTGATCCGCCCGGCACTTGCGGCGGGGCAGGTTGTCATCACCGACCGCTACATTGACTCCTCAGTCGCGTACCAGGGAGCCGGCCGGGGGTTGGGTGCTGAGGGTGTCCTTTCCCTTAACGAATGGGCCACGGAAGGCCTGCATCCGGACCTGACGGTGCTTCTCGACGTCGAGCCCTCGGACGGGCGTCAACGCCGCATCGCCGGAGCGGCGGCTGAGGACCGTTTGGAATCCGAACCCGATGCCTTCCATTCCACCATCCGCCACGCCTTCCTCGACCTGGCGGCGGCCGCTCCCTCAAGTTACCTCGTACTGCCGGCCAGGTCCGGGATTGAGGCGTTGGCCGCGCAGATCCTGGAGCGCGTGGAATCACTGCTGGCTGAGCGCGGGCTGGGCGAGCGCATTTCGGGAAACCACCTGTGAGCGTTTGGGACGACCTCCAGGGCCAGGCGCCAGTGGTTGCCCAGCTCAAGCAGGCAGCGCAGGGCGACACCGGCCTCACCCATGCCTGGCTTTTCACCGGCCCTCCGGGATCGGGCCGTTCCAATGCTGCCAAGGCTTTCGCCGCTGCCTTGAACTGCGAGCAGGATGACGTTTCCTTACGTGGGTGCGGCGAGTGCGCCGCGTGCCACACCATCCTTGGCGAGACGCACTCGGATGTGACGTTCGTGCGGACCGAAAAGGTCACCATTACCATCGACGAAGCCCGGGACCTGGTGTCCAAGGCCGGTGACCGGCCTGCCACGGGACGCTGGCGGATCATCATCGTTGAAGACGCGGACCGCATGGCAGAGCGAACAACCAACGTCCTGTTGAAGGCGATCGAAGAACCGACACCCCGCACCATTTGGATGTTGTGCGCACCGTCGCCGGCAGATGTGCTGGTAACGATCCGTTCGCGCTGCCGTCCTGTCAGTCTCCGGCTCCCGCCTGCGTCCGATGTCGCAGCGCTGCTGGTCAGGCGTGACGGCGTGGAGCCCCAACTGGCCGATCGCGCCGCGCGGGCGGCTCAAAGCCACATCGGAATCGCCCGTCGGCTTGCCCGCGACGCCGATGCCCGGGAACGACGTTTGGAGACGGTCCGCATCCCGCTGGGCCTCCGCGGCGTTACTGCTGCGGTGATGATGGCCGAAAAGCTGGTCAAGATCGCCACGGACGAGGCCAACAGCTCCAACGACGAACGTGATGCGGCTGAAAAAATTGCATTGCTGGCCAGCCTTGGCGCACCTGAATCAGGCACACTCCCGCCGTCCATGCGGAGCCAGGTGAGGCAGCTTGAAGACGACCAGAAACGCCGCGCGAAGCGCTCCATCACGGACTCGCTGGACCGCACGCTGACGGATCTGTTGTCCTTCTACCGGGATGTGTTGATCATCCAATTGGGGAACGCGGTGGAGTTGGTCAACGTTGAGCTCAAGAGCGAACTTGAAGAATACGCCGCCCACTCAGCCCCGGAGACCACCCTCGCCCGCATGGACGCCATTAACAAGGCCCGTGTCCGCATTACCACCACCAACGTCGCGCCGCTGTTGGCGATCGAGTCCATGGCGACGAGCCTCATCCAGCAATAGGAGAATGCATGAAGTCCGCACTTCGCCGGCCCGCCGGTGCCCTTTCAAGGGACCGGTCTGTCCAGCCTGCTGCGGATGGAGGTGCCCGGCGGCGGGGTTTTGCGGCCCTCTGTCTGGCCCTTGCCTCCCTGCTGGTGCTAAGTGCATGCTCGTTGCCCTTCCTGCCAACACCTACAGCGAAGCCGAGCACCAGCACTGTTGACCCGTCCATCGCGGCCTCGGCGCCTAAAGGTCTCGAAAAGTACTACTCACAGACGGTGAAATGGAGCTCGTGCGAGAACGGGTTCCAGTGCGGTGAGATAAAGGTTCCCCTGGACTACGGCAACCCGGACTCCGCGGAGATCACGCTTTCCGCCATCAAATTGCGGAGCACGGGCACCAAGCAGGGCTCCATCCTGGTCAATCCAGGAGGTCCGGGCGGCTCCGGCGTCGATTTCGTCAAGGATGCGGGAAACACGCACTTCACCGAAAAGCTGCGCGCCAACTTCGACATGGTGGGGTTCGACCCCCGCGGCGTGAAGCGGTCCGCACCGGTCACCTGCATGTCGGATGCCGAACGGGATGCCGCGCGCGAAAAAGTATTCCGGAAGGAAACGGACCAGGGATTGGCGGCCGCACTGGCTTTCAATAAGTCTCTGGCTCAGAAGTGCGTCGAGAAGACCGGCCCCGTGCTGGAACACATTGATACCGTCAGTGCTGCCAAGGACCTGGACATCCTGCGCGCCGTGGTCAACGATGCCAAGCTCAATTACCTTGGCTACTCCTACGGTACTTTCCTGGGCTCAACCTACGCGGCGCTGTTCCCCGGCAACGTCGGCCATCTGGTCTTGGATGGTGCCGTGGATCCCTCCATCAGCAACGAGGAACTGACCGCTGGCCAGGCGAGGGCTTTTGAAAAGGCCCTCCGCACCTACGTGGACGACTGTCTTCGGCAAAAGGAATGCCCCCTCAGCGGCTCCGTTGATAACGGAATCCAGGAAATCAGGGATCTCATCAACGCGGTGGACCAGAATCCCCAAACCGCCAAGGACGGGAGGCTGGTTACCGGGACCGAGTTTGTGAACGGGCTCTTCCTTCCCCTCTATGACGACCAAAGCTGGCCAGCATTGACCCAGGCCTTGGACAGTGCATTCTCCGGCGACGTGTCCCAGATGCTGCGCATTGCCGATCTCGGCGCAGACCGCGAGGCCAATGGTACGTACAGTTCCAACTCCGCCTTCGCGTTCCAAGCCATCAACTGCCTCGACTACCCGATGGTCACGGACACGCCCGGAATGCGGGCGGAGGAAGCCCGGCTCAAGCAGGAATCCCCAACATTCGGCTCCTACTTCGCCTACGGTGGAGTCACCTGCAAGGACTGGCCCTACAAGAACACACGCACTCCTGCCCCTGTGGAATACAGCGGCTCCTCCCCTATCGTCGTGATCGGCACAACCGGAGACCCGGCCACGCCCCTCGAATGGGCACAGTCGCTGCGCAAGCAGCTTGAAAACGCAGCCCTGGTCACATGGGAAGGTGAGGGGCACACAGCCTACGGACGCTCGAACTCGTGCGTCAGCACCGCCGTCGACGATTACTTTGTTGACGGCAAGCTGCCGCAGGACGGGCTCCAGTGCTAGGGCTCCCCTGACCTAAGCGTGCTAAACGTGCCTGGCTTCGCGTTTCTCCAACAGGAGCGGGAGCTGCTTGATGGAATCCACGACGACGGTGGCGCCCGCTGCGCGCAGCGTCGCCTCAGAGTGCGAGCCAGTGAGGACGCCGGCAATGAGCGACGCGCCCGAACGGACTCCCGAGAGCATGTCTGAGCTGGTGTCGCCGATGACGGCCACCTCACGAACATCATCCAAGTCCAAGGCGAGCAACGCTGTCAGGATCATGTCCGGGTAGGGCCGTCCCCGTCCAGCATCCGCAGGGCACAAGCTGAGGTCCGCCAAGCCCATCCAGCCCAGTGATTCGAGCACCATGTTCTGCGTGTGGCGGCCGAAGCCCGTGGCAAGGCAGACCTGCATTCCGCACTCCCGCATCCAGATGATGGCATCCTCCGCGCCGGGAATCGCGCGGATACCGCCGTCCTCAATCAACTCGTCGTAAGCCTTCTCGAAGACCTTGTTCGCGCTCTCTGCAACACCAGGGTCACCAAAAAGGTCCCCGAAGACGGCCATTTTGGAGAATCCCATGGTGTCACGTGCGTAGCCGAGCATGCTCTCAAAGCGGCTGCTGCCGGGTTCTACGCCATGCTCCACCAAGGCCCGGGACAAGGCACGCTCCGTGCGCCCATCGTCTGTGATGGTGGTCCCCACCATGTCCACCACGGCCAGCCGCAGCCGGGTGGGAGTGTTGTTGTTATCCCTGGTCATTGTGTCCCCGGTCATTTGTGCGGCTCCTTCGGCTGGTTTTGCGGGGCCGGATGTAACCCGGCACCGTTGATTTCCCAGCCTCCGGCGGCCGGGAAAAGGCCGATTGAACCCGGCCCGACGTGCAGGTGAACATCCCCGCAACGGCCGCCACCGCCCTCGTTTTGACCCGGGCGCGGTGCCTCTATTACAGTTATGTCTTGCGTGATCGCCCGGGAAACCGGTGATGAACGCGGTGCTTCCTTAGCTCAGTCGGTAGAGCGTTTCACTCGTAATGAAAAGGTCATCAGTTCGATTCTGATAGGAAGCTCGGCAGAGAACCCCCGGAAATCATAGATTTCCGGGGGTTCTCGTGTTTTCCTCCCGTTCCCTGGGAGTCAGATACCTCGCCTACCCACAGTGTGCGGCAGCATATGCACCGGTACGAATCCCTTCCATTGCGTGGCGCGCTCATAGGCGTGGGCGATGGCCAGCACTGTGGCATCGGTGTGTTCCGGTCCCATGATGTGCAGGCCCACGGGCTGCCCGCTTGCGAAGCCACAGGGAACACTCACCCCGGGCATTCCGGTCAGGTTCGCAGCTGAAAGCATGCGAAGGGCAGCCGAAAGGGAATCCTCTCCGGGGGAACCGGTGAGTTCAGAGGACATAGTGCGGGCGAACGGGGCAATCGCCGGCAGCGTAGGCGACACGAGTCCGTGCACTCCAGCTCGTGCCATGGCGCGCGGCAAGAACCACCGGAGGTGCTCCCTTACCTGCCACGCCAGTTGAAGGTCCTCCTCCGAAGCCAGCGCACCCGTCTCGATCATGATGCGGGTTGCCGGCAAATATCGTTCGGCAGCGCTTCCCAGCCGGGCGCGGTGATGGTGGGCAGCTTCGGACAGCGAGATTGCCACGCTGGCGTGCAGGGCAAGGTCAAGTTCGGGTAGCGGAAGTTCCACGATCTCGAACTTAAGGTCCGTGAGTACGCGCAAAGCCCCTTCCACAGCTTCCCTGACATCCGCGGTAACTCCCCATTCCGACCACATTCTGCGATCGACCCCAAGCCTGACCGGAACAGGGGCGTCACGCATTTGGGCTGACACGGGCCCCCCAAGCAGTGCCATCCCGTGTGGCTCCATCATGCCGTCCAGAAGTGCCGCGCAGTCTTCGACGCTCCGGGCAATAGGTCCCACGTGGTCCATGGTGTGGCTTACGTGAAGGACGCCGGAGGAAGAAGCGACGCCGTAGCTTGGCTTGAGTCCCACCAGCCCGTTGATGGCGGCCGGGTTCCGGACGGAGCCACCGGTATCAGTGCCCAGCGCCCCGGGAATTGAGCCCACGGCAACGGCAACGCCCGATCCAACGGATGAGCCTCCTGCGTACCTGTCAGGACCCCACGGGTTCCGCGACGGCGGAGTTCCCTGTCCGAAGGCGAACTCGTGTGTTTGAAGCTTTCCGAGAATAACGGCACCGCTTTCACGGAGTCGGCGTACCACTCCGGCATCGTCCAGCGCGATATTCCCACGGAGGCTTTCGGAGCCGGCTTCCGTCGGCATCCCCTGGACGTCTATGACATCCTTCACTCCGATGGGGATCCCGTGAAGGCTGCCTGCGAATTGGCCCCCGACGGCCAGGTCATCGGCGATGCGGGCCGCTTCACGTGCGCCGCGTTCGTCGATATGCGCCCACGCCTGGGCATACTCCTCTGTGGCCCGGGCACGATCCAGAACAGAGTCGAGCAGTTCAACAGCGGACAGGTGGCGGCGCCGGATGAGTACGGCTGCTTCCGCGATGCCCAGTTCCCACGCTTCCGTCAAGGATTCACCTCCCGTTTTGCGTCGGTCTCCTTTTCCAGAAGGATTTGCTGTTCAAAGGCAGCCTTCAGGGAATCCATCCCAGTCCGGAAGTCGCGGTAGGCACTCTCCAGCGCGGGAAGGTCCTGCTGGGCAATCGAAGCTCCAACCAGCTCACGGACGATTGCCAGTTGGTGACTGCTCAACGGCAGCGCCTTGTTGGATGGTTGACTCATCGGTGCGCCTCCGGGGTGAGCCGTCCATCGCGAACCACGCAGACGCCGTCTGCCAGAACAAAACGCACGTCCCTGAAATCCTCGGCGTTGGCGACCACTACATCCCCGACTCGCCCAGCCTCGAGCCGCCCGCTTCCGGGTGCGATGCCCGGGACCAGATCAGCCACGGCAGAGGTTGCCATCGCCACGGCACTTGCCAAGGATCGGTGTCCGTGCACCGCGATATCCTGGACGGCAGAGATTAGCTCGTCATGATCCCCGTCGTGTCCATAGTCGGTCCCGATGACTGAGATCAGTCCGGGTTCCTGAAGCAGCAAGTCCCAGTGCTCGCGCGTCGTCACCGTTCGCTGGCGGTGCAGCAGATCAAACACTGAAGCCTCGGCCGGCCAACCCATTCTTCTACCCAGGACAGCCAGTTCGTAGGCCTCGGCCGGTGTATGTGATGGGTGGTTCGCGTGCGCCGCAATGACCGTGGCTCCCGTTCCATCAAGCTCGGGCATCAGTTCCCTTAGGACGCTGGAGGTCGCGGATGCGCTGTGTACGATGGCTGGCACGCCAAACTTCGACGCTGCACGGACGCCCTCCCTGATTCCTTCGATGGCCGGGACAAACGACGGCATCACGGTGTCCCTGACGAGCTTCGCCAACTGGGTAGCCGTGAAGGCGTCGGCCAGGCCAGCGTCCTGGGCCGCCTCCGCAAGGGCTGCCGGATCGAATGCGCGGACGTCGATGAACCTGCCCAGGACTGCTTCCTTGATGCGGCGGGCTTGATCAATAGTGACTCGAATGCCGGAGGTTTTTTGGATGGCCGCAGGGATGTAGACGAGGTCCTGCCCTCCGCCGCCCAGGGTTTGTCCACCGCCCAACTCACCGATGGCGACAGCGCCGTCGTCGAGCATCGCCTCAACGGTGAGTTCGCCCGCCTCGACTGTAAGACCCCGGCCGTCCGCCAGAGCTGCGGCCCGCAAGCAATGGGGTAGATGCGTCGTTGCACCACGGACGTGCACGGCGTGCCTTTTGTCTGCTTCGCGGACATCGTCCATGGAGGCGAAACCACAGAGGCTGAGGACTGTGGTGGTTCCCGCCAGAAGGTGCCTGTCCAGGTTCGCCATCCATCGCTCGGCGGGCAGCGCCGGTGCCGCACTCGGGAACAGCGGGCCCGGGGTCACTCCGTGGGTGTGGATATTGATCAGTCCTGGCATGACGACGCAGCCGGACGCCTCAATCACTTCGCCGTCAAACGGCTGATCTGCATCCCATCGGTGGAGCACATCCGCAATGCGGCCATCGCGGATGACTACCGCGCCGCCGTCGATGGCTGTATCGCCCGACGCCGTAATGACGGTGCCTCCGCGGATGAGCGTAGACATTCAGGCCCCTCTCGGCTAGTTTCATCATATCGAAGTTTGCTTCACTATAGCCGTAACGCTGCGGCGCAGGAACCCCCGAAATGGAGAAGCCAATGGCACAACCACCCACGCAGCGGGATTTCGTCGGATATGGCGAAACGCCGCCAGAGTTCCGCTGGCCGGGCAATGCCAGGGTGGCGGTTTCCTTGGTGATCAATGTGGAAGAGGGCGCTGAGCGCAGCATCGCCCGCGGCGACAAGGCCGACGACCTGGCGGCACACTGGATTCCCGCCCAGCCAGCAGCAGTACGGAACGTCACCCTGGAATCGGCGTTCGAATACGGCTCCAGGGCCGGCATCTGGCGCTTGCTGAGGATCCTGCGCAAGCACGGCGTCCAGGCCACCGCATTCTGCTGTGCCGTAGCGCTGCAGCTCAACCCTCCAATTGCTGCCGCGTTGGTCCGCGACGGACATGAGATCGCAGATCACGGGCACCAGTGGGACACCCACACGGAACTCGACGACGACGCGGAGCAGCGCCTGATTGTCGCGTCCAGGGATGCGATCAAGGAGAGCACAGGCCACGTCCCCACGAGTTGGTACTCGCGCGATGGACTCAAGCCGGGGACCCGCCAGGTGCTCGCCACCAACGGGTTCTCCTACGAATCGAACAGTTTCAATGACGACCTGCCTCATTGGGGCAGTGGCCAGGGAAACCCGCGCCTTCCCGTCCTGCCGTACGCAGGCGATACCAACGATTCCGGGCTGTTCAAGCAATTCCCAACCGCCACAGCGTTCGGCAACCACCTCACCGCCGCCTTGGACATGCTGCTCGAAGATCCCCGCGGCGGCCCCTCCGTGATGAGCGTCGGACTACACCCCCGGCTTATTGGACGGCCAGCGTACGCAGTGGCGCTCGAGCGGTTCATAGCCCACGCGCGCCACAAAGATGTCTGGTTCGCAACGCGCGAGGACATCGTCAATGCCTGGCTGCACATTACGACGGCGGAGCAGACTACGGCGGGTGGGTCTCCGGCGTCGTAGGGCCACCCGCTTCTACTCCAAGGCCAGCAGCGCTCCCCATCCCGGGATCGGCCGAGCGACCCCGGCAATGCGGAGCAGGTGCCAAATAGTCGCGATGGCACTGTCCACTACGGGAATGCCGAATTCCTGCTCAAGGCCGGCCACGAAATAGCCCGAGCGAAGGTTGGTTCCGATACACACCACGGCATCTATGTCCGCAGTGAAGGCGGGCCTCATCAGCCCCTCGACGCCGGACTGGTCCAGCCGGGCTATTTCCGGGTTGGTCATGACAACCTCCGGAACCGAGATATCTGTGACGTCAATGCCGTGGGCGGCGTACTCCCCCTGAATCAGGGATGCAATAGTGCCGGGCCCCGGAAAAACGAGCCCGACGCGCGTCGCCTTCAAGGCTGAGAGGGCCTCGACGACGGCCACGGATGCAGTGGTTGCGGGCGCACCGCACACCGACTCAAGCCCGGCACAAAGTCCCTGATCGCCTGCGATGCCCGTCCAGGAACCGGATGTGCCGTGGAAGGCGATGGCTTGCAGCTCGGCGTCATTCAACAGTGAAGGAGCCTCTCCGAGGACGCCCAGGTCAACTGGATCATCAAGCCTTGGAGGCAGACGGAAGCGACTGTAGTGCACCCCAAGGTCGCGCTGTTCCGCAAGGATCGATGCTGTGAGGGTTTCCGCATTCGAATTGCTCGACGGGACCAGGATGCCAAGCCTGGTCTCCGGGCCGGGAGCGCCCACGGTTAGTGCGCTTTGCCGAGAGAGGGCGGCGTGGAGATGGCGAGCATGACTGCGGCGGAATTCGTTTGGTTGCTCCACCAGTGCGGCAAGGAAGCGTCGTACGTTAGGCTGTCGCCGGCTTCGAGCACGAAATCCTGGCCACCGACGGTCGCCACCAGGGTGCCGGCCTGCAGGATGACACATTCCTCGCCCTCGTGGGAGTGCGGAACGTGCGCGCCCTCGAAGTTGGCTGGAATGGTCATGCTGATGACGCCCAGCTTGCGCTCCGAATCCGGAACGATCAGTTCCATGATGATGCCTTGGGAAGGAATTTCGATGCGTCGCCGGTCGGCCCGGCGTACCAGCATGTGGTCCTGGCCCTCATTGGGGTCCATGAACATGCTTGCCAGCGGAAGGTCCAGCGAATTGGCCAAGCGAAGCAGCGTTGCGAACGAAGGGTTGCCGATTCCGCGCTCGATCTGGCTGATGAGTCCCGCGCTGACGCCGGCGCGTTCGGCTAGTTCCTCCACGGTGAAGCGGCCGAGGCGCTGCTGCTTGATCATGGCCCCGAGATGTGCAATCCAGAAGTCGCGTTCCAGGGACTCGGCTACTTCGCCCTGTGCTGTGTCCGTACCGTCCACGACGACTCCTTCATTAGTCCTCGGTTTTGCGTCAGTATATCGAAGATGATTTCGGTTGGTTGCCTTTTTGAAGACACCGGATTCGACGACGGATGCCCCCTTGGCAAGGTTGCTCACGCCGCCCGCAACCCGGCGTAACCAGTCAACATGGAGGCAACCTCTTTCTCCCAATACACGGCGCATCGGTCAGCTCCACGGCGGAAAACAGTGGCCGCGTCAGCCATGGCCGGCGCTGGCAACCCGATGCTGCAGCCGGCACCTGCGACAATATCCACCACACGTTGGATGGCCTCCTGCAACGCTTCCGGACGCTCCTCTCCATGTCGACGGAGGTCTGCGGCGAGGTCCGTCGGGCCCACCCAGCCTCCGCCAAATGCTTCACTGTCAACGAACTCCTTGACGCGTTCCACAGCTTCCGCCGTCTCGAACAACACGGTCAGCAACGGAGAGAAGGAATAGTCCATGCCAAAGGACGAAGCGGGGTTCACTTGGTGAGGGCGCGATCCCAGGGGGGCGTACCTCGTGGCCTCGTAGGCCCGTTCGAGTTGGTCCACCGTGCGCACCTGCGGAAGGACGATCTCGCCAACCCCAGTGTTCGCGAAAGCCACCAGTGTGTTCGGTTCCAGGTCCGGAACCCGCACTGCCACGCGCACCGCGGTGCCAGCCAAGCGCTGCACTACATCGCCGCACTGGCGGATGGAAATCCCTGTCTGCTCAGCGTCCAGGACCAGGAAGTCCACCTCGGCGTGGGCGAGGAGGGCCAGCAGGGTAGGAGTGGGGTCGGCGGTAATGATGCCAACGCTGCGTTTCAGGATCGGAGACTGTTCCTGGGTCACGTGTGGGTCCTCCTGAAGGTGATAATGACGAATGGATCTGGCCTTGAGCGCCCGTTGGAGACTTCACTCATCCGGGACGAATTGCCAGTCAGCAGGCTTGCTCACACCAACTACGAGATCCACATTTTCCGAGCCGTCGTTGGTGAGTCCGTGGGTAGTGCCGCGGGGGATGTAAATGCCATCCCCCGGTTTTGCCCGGTACGTAAGGTCGCCAAGATGGACAATCGGGGTCCCGCTGATGACAACATAAAACTCTGACGCGTCCGGGTGATGGTGGCACAGGTGGTGCTGACCGGGAAGGATCCGGCCCCAGCTGACGCACAAATCATCTGAACCGCTGAGGTCCCGGGAGATAAGCGTGCTGACCAGGCCTTGGTCGCGCTGCCCGTTCAGCCCTACCTTGTCCAGTGCAGTAAAGCCTTGCTCGTGTACGTTGTGCACGAGCCGATCGATGGTTACCGTCGCTGTTTCGCCGTCTCTTGTTCCCATCAGGCCGCCCCTTCGAAAGCAGCGCCGACCGGCGTGGCATTGGCCTCAACAGGCGGGTGCTCCATCCACCACCGTGCGATTTCCTCGCGCGTGGCGAACCAGACGCCCTCTTTGGCGAGCGCGTACTCCAGAAAACGGCGCACGCCGTAGGCAACGCTGGGCCGGCCGCCGATCCTCAAATGCAGCCCGACAGACATCATCTTGGGAACCGTTTCGCCCTCAATCAGCAGGCAGTCCAGTGAGTCCTTCAACACGTTGAAGAAGTCCTCCGCAGTGCCGAGGCTACCGTTGCCCCAAAAACGGGCATCGTTCGTGTCACCCGAATATGGCACCACCAGGTGATTGTGCGTGCCGGCCTTCACATAGTAGGGAAGATCGTCTGCATAGGAATTGGAATCGTAAAGAACGCCTTCCTCGGCCAGGATGGTTCGCGTGTTCTCGGTGATGCCCTCGCGGACATACCAGCCCACCGGCCGCACTCCGGACACGGCCTCGACGGCGGCCAACGACTTCCGGATTTCCTGCCGTTCTTCCTCGGGTTCCATACCCACGGTTCCGCGCCACTTGTAGCCGTGTGCGCAGATCTCATGACCGTCCCGGACAATAGCAACGGCCGCATCCGGATTCCTTTCAAGGGCAGCCCCGCAAGCCATGACGGTTGCTGGAACGTTGTACTCCCGCAACAGGCCCAGGTACCGCCAGATGCCAACGCGGCTGCCGTATTCGAAGAAGGACTCCTTCATGAGGCTGCGCCGCGTGGGATCAGCGGACCACCCGCCAAAGATCGAAACATCCTCGTCCCGCTCATCGCCGGCTTCGATCGAACTTTCAGCGCCTTCCTCGTAGTTCAGCACCAAGGAGACGGCAACCTTGGCGCCGTGGGGCCAGGTGACAATCGGGGGATTCTCCCCATATCCAATCAGGTCCCGCATTGACTCGCTCCTTGCTGTTCATGGTGACGGGAGTTCATTCAGACCCGCCGCCCTTCGTAAACCTTGCGGTGGGCAGCCAGTGATGTCTTGAGCATGCCCTGGACGTCGTCAATGACGTTTCCGTGGGCAGGCCCTATCAACCTGGCTGGGTAGTTTTCCAAGGATTCCTCGATGCTTCGGAACGCACTGCCGACATCAACGAATTTGGTCCAGTAGAGGGCACGGCCCGTGCCATACGCCGCCTGTTCCACGGACGGCGGTTCCGGCATCTCAGAGGAGAGCAAACGGCACTGCCCGGGCAGATGCACGGGTTCGTCGTCCTCATCCGGTCCCGGTATGTCGTGGATGTAGGAAAAGCCATCGGAAACGAACATGATCCCCGCACCGGAGTCGTAGCCCCAGAGAGTGTTTTCCAGGTCACGAATGTAAGCCGGAAGGAAATGGAACTCCCTGTCCCCCAGGTCAACCGACTCCCCAGCACGCTTGGCTTGCAGACGATCGGCATACTCGGGGAAATGAAGCCCATAGTCACGAACGTCGCCCACAACGACGGCCGACGGATAACGCTCCAGCAGAACCGGAAGATTGCCAGCATGCGGGATTTCCGGATGCGTTGGAAACACGTAATCAAGCGATCGGCTTCCAAGCGCATTCTCCAGTTCCGCCAGCACCGTATCCCTGTGCGCGGGATCTCCCGTGTCCACCAGGATCGAGGCTTCGGAGCCCACCACCAGGTATGACGAGACGTGGTAGTGGACTTCCTGTCCCTCGGCGTTGGCGGACAGGCAACCGCCCAGCCAATGCACACCTTCTGCGATGACGCGACCGTTGGCGGGCTCACCGCCTGAAACCTCGGCACTCACTGGATACCCACCTTCCTGATGGCCTCGGCCAGGGCGGCGGCCTCGGCAGCAGATTCGCCCACGCCAACGATTGGCTCGCCGTACCCGGGTCCGATTGCCTCAACCTCCCGCCGGAGAACTGTTTCTTCAACATCCCTTGCGATGCCGCGCGTATCAGCCCGGCCAAACCACTGGAATTTTTGCAGTCCCGCCGCGGCAGTGGAGCTGCCTGGGTAGCGATGGGTGAATGCGTCCGAGGTCAGGAGCACCTTGGAGACTGGATCGAAGATCCACAGTGTTGGCAGCAGCCGCATCAACGGCGATACGAACTCCAAGGTCAGGCCGTCCATAACCTCCACTTCACGCGATGTTCCAGGATTGACCATGATGCGCTGCGGTGAGGCAGCCATCCTCGGCACTGTAATTCCGCCGGTGTACCAGACCGATTCGACGTTGAACCGTGCTTCGATGGCCGGAAGGTTCAGGCAACACTCCATTTCCGTTCGTGTCAGCACCACAACGAGCGGTTCCCCCTGTTCCAGGAGTGAGTCCAACTGCCGGATGATGTCGGCCTCATGAAGCCGGATACCCGTATCCACCAGCACCGAGCCGTTGTCTCCCTTAATGAGGTAGCAATTGACAGGCTGGGTGGTCCGGGTGCCGGGAGGGCACCAACTGACGTTTTCATCCAGGACGATATCTGCTCCCAAACGATGAACACGGTCTCCAATGAGGCTGTGGGCGCCGGTGACCGCCGCCCGTTGGGCTGTGCGTGGATTCAACGGCTTCTCCTCTCTGTGGTTCTCGTCAGTCGAATCAGGAGCCGGCGCTGGCGCTGGCCGAATCCCACACCTCAATGGCCTGGTCCAGCGTGCAGACATCGTGGCGGGCCCTCATGACAGTCAGCGCAGCGTCGTGGACCACGGTGTCGTAGGCGCCCACGGCGTCCTCGATCAGGACTGCGTAGAAGTCGTTATGAACCGCGTCCCGCAGCGTTGCCTCGACGCAACCGCCCGTAGAGACGCCTACCAAAGCGACTGATTCGATGCCCTGGCTCCGTAGCAGGAGCGCCAATTCCGTGCCCACGAATGCGCTGGGGCGGCGCTTTGTGATGATGACTTCGCCGTCTTCGGGCATGCACTCGGCGCAAAATTCCGTGGCCGGATCACCCTTGAGGCTGAGCCTGCCAAGATCGATCGGCCGCCCGTTGGCAGCCGTGTACAAAGCCCGCAGCCAAGCGGCAGGCGAGCTGGCGCCGTCGGGAAGGTTTTCGACCCGAATGTGGAAGATCGGCACGCCGTTCTTCCGCGCAGACTCAATCGCCCTGCCGCAGCGCTTGGCGACGGCGGGCATCATGCTTAGGTCGTGGCCGGAATCGCCGATGGCGCCGCCGGCGTACACCGCTCCTTCCTGCATGTCGATAACGACAAGGGCCGTGGTGGCTGGGTCCAGTAACTCCTGCAGGGTGTCGCGGACCTGCTTTCCGCAGATTTCAATCATCGGAAGTCTTCCTTCTGTGAAGTGATGCCGGCCGGGTTTCGAGGGCGACCGGCCGGCATCACGCGTGGTTACTGGCGGCCTAGCGGCCGAGGGAATTGAAGTGGATCTGGCCATTGGTCAGTGGAACCGCACCCGAGAGGCCGTCCCTGGTGACCAGCACTCCCCTGGTTTCAACGAGCGACAGAATGGCTGCGCCCTCGTCCACCAGCCCGGCCATCTTCTTGAGAAGGGCATTGCGCTTGTCCGTTTCCTGGTCCGGTGTGGCCGCGAGTTCGCTGCGTGCCTTATCGAATTCGGGGTTGGACCACCCGGTGCTGTTGCTGGGAGCGCCCGTGCCGTAGAACGCGTAGCTGTAGAAGGCGGGATCGGCAATGACGATCGGCTCCGAGTACAGCACCGCCTGGTAGCGGCCGTCGATCAGCGCGGTGGAGAAGTCGGTGGAGCTGGCCACATTCTGCAGCTGGACGTCGATGCCGACTTCCTTGAGCATGGACTGGATCAGGACCGCCGACTTGGCGGCTACGGGCCCCGGACGCGTAACGCTGTAGCTAAGGGTCATCGGGAAACCACTGCCATATCCGGCCTCGTTGAGCAGCTTCTTGGCCTCGTCCTTGTTGAACTTGTAGATCGCAGAGTCATCGACATTGGGGAAGATCGAACCTGCGGGTTCACCGAAGCCAGCGTACGCACCCTTGATCAGCGCCTCGCGGTCGATGGCCATGGAGACTGCGTGCCGAACCTTGGGATCGGCAAGTGGACCGGTCTTCGTGTTGATCATCATAGTGTCGCGGGTCTGGCTCGGGCAGTTCAGGACTGTCACGCCAGGAGACTTTTCCAGTGACTTGTACTGGTCGTATTCAAAGCCATTGGCCACCTGGACTTCGCCGGTTTCCACCAGCTGGCTGCGGGTAGCGGTGCTCTGGACAGCCTTGACGGACACGCGCTTAACCGTGCCGCGAGTACCCTCCCACTGAGGATCCGCCGTCACCGTCAGGGAAGCGCCGGGAGTAAACTCTTCCAGCTTCCAGCCGCTGTAGTCGGCGAGGTTCTTGGAAAGCCAGGCGTTGGCGGTGGGGTCATCCGCCGTGGCATGCTTCTTTGCCTCGGTGCTGTCGTGGATGTAGAAGAGGTTGTTTTGCAATGATTCTTCTGTGTAGGAGGTAATTCCGGTGGTGTTCAGTTGCAAAGTGTGCTCGTCGATCACCTTGACCAGGTTGTCAACGTTGAAGCCGCTGCTCTTCAGCGTCCCCTTCATAACCGGCTGACGCTTCATGCCGATATCGAAGCTCCATCGGACGTCCTCGGCCGACAATGTGTTGCCAAACTGACTGGTGAGCTTGCGAAGAGTGACAATCACGCCCGTTCCGTCCGGGCTTGGTTTGGCGCTTTCGGCCAAGCGGCCGGACACCTCTGTGGACGGCGCTGGGCACGACTTGCCGTCATTTGTTCCAACTTTGTATTCGAGGAGTTGCGAGCCGAGCCCACTGAGCACTACGTGCGAGGCGCTGCCTCCCCAAGGCGCCGGCGTCAGGCTGTCAGGCAGTGCGCCCACAGCAACAACAACGCTTTCGATGGATTTGGTAGCTGTAGATTGTGGGGCTGGACCCCCGCAGGCAACAAGGGTTGTGGTGAGGGCTATTGCAGCGCCTCCGGTGAGCAAACGCAGACTTTTCATGAAGGTGGCTCCGTTTATTGGGGGAAAGCTACGGCTGTGCAGTCTCGTAGCGGTATGCCCGCTTGTGGCCGGCCCGGATGATGGGCTCCACGTCGCGGATGTTGCTAATGAAATTGCCGTGGGTTGGGGCCACGGATGTGACGCCGAGTTCATCAATAAGGTGAAGGACGCGGTCATATACTGCGTCTGCGTCGTTTGCGAAGCGTGCCCAATAGAGGGCACTTCCGGTGAAGAAGGCCGCGTTCTCGACGGCGATGGGAACCTGCAGTTCGCCGGTGGTCAAACCGCATTCGCCCGGGAGGTGTACCGGGTCTTCGTCGTCGAGTTCGGGCCGGTGCATGTAACAGAAGCCGTCGGCGGTGAAGAGCACGCCGGCTCCAGGCGCGAATCCCCATTGGGTGTTGGGCAAGTCCCGGATGAGGGCTTCCACCACCACAAACTCCTGCCCACCAAGATCCACTTTGTCCCCGGGCACCTTTGCGTGGAGATTCGGAACGATCTGAGGGTAAAACAAGTGGTAGTCGCGGGTGTCGCCCACCACCTGGATGTTCGGATACTTCTCCACGAGCCTTGGCAGGTTTCCGGTGTGCGGAAGCTCAGGGTGCGTGGGGAAGACGTAGGTCAGCTCGCGTCCATCCAGCAGCTCATCCAGAGTGCTTGAAATGATCGGCCAGCTGGACGGGTTACCGGTATCGACCAGGATGGACGAGTGTTCACCCTGGACCAGGTAGGTGGAGTTATGGCCGTGGATCACGCGGTCGGCCAGGTGGAACGGGAGGCAGGAACTCATCCACGTGACGCCCTTCGCGACGCTGCGTGGGAGGTCGCTGCTCATCGTTTCTACGAGTTGTTCTTCCATGATTCTCTCCTAAACCAACTGCGGGGTGAGCGCGTCGAGCATGAAACCGAGGTGCCGCCGTACGACGTCGCGTCCCTTGAGAACGCAGCCGCGGGAAGGTGCGATGATCTCTGGGTCCAAGGTGTCGAACTTGTCCTGGAGCCATTCCCTCAGGGGCTCACACGTAGAGCGCGGGATCCACTCGTACTTCGCATACAAGTGCCCGGCCACCTGTTCCACCGTGGTGGTGTCCTCCACTGTGGAGTCGATAATGCGCTGGCCGTCGGGCCGGTCCATCACGCCATGCGTGAAGGTATCCGAGGTGAACAGCGTGCCCGTTTCCTTGTCCCAGCCCCAGAAGGTGGGAAGGAGGCGCAGAAGGGGCGATTCCACCTGGAGCACGCGACCGGGTGCTATCTCGATCTCGGCAGCCCTGGCCAGGGAGTCACCCTCTTCGGTCCTGTGCGCGTCGATTTGGTGGCGCCTCCCCCGCAGTGCCATCCTGCTCAGGTCATCGAACGCGTCGAAGGGGTTGATCACCCCGCCAGTGAAGAGCCGCTCGATGTCGAATCGCCCGGCGATCGGTTCGAGGTTGGACACACAGTCCATCTCGCTTCGGGTGAAGAAGATGGATACTCCCCCGCCTTCACCAATGAGCTCCGCCAGGTCGTCAAGGATCTCCTCGCTGTGGACAGCCAAACCTGAATCAACCAGAAGGTTGGAGGTTCCTTCGGTCAAGAGGTAGGCGTTCGACGGCTGGAAGCCAGTTGCACCTTGCGGAACCCAGCTCACGCGGCCGTCGAGCGGGATGTTTCCGCCGAGGACCGTCAACTTGTCTGCATGCAATGAAGTGAACATATCTTCAATCTATTGAATCTGGAGGGTTTGTCAAGGACTTTCTTCGGGCTGCTAGCCCTACTGCACGGCAGGCTCTACAGCCGGCTCTGCGGCAGGACCCAGCTTCGAGGGACGCTTTACCCCACTGATGACGTTGTTGCGCGTCCTGGGATCCAGCAGCGTAATGAGGGTGTCCAACAGCACGTAGCCAAGGAGGCTCGTGGCACCCATGATCAGCACGAACCCCTGGATGACGGGTACATCGCCCTTAAGCACCCCGTCCAATGACCAGCCACCAACGCCTGGCCAGGAGAAGACACTTTCCACAATTGCCGCACCGCTCAATGCGGCCGCGAACAACAGCACCATGTAGGTCATCAAGGCTCCCCTCACGTCGCTGAGGGCGTAGCGGAATACCTGTAGCGGCCTCAATCCGCATGCCCTCGCAAATTCGATCTGCGGTGAGTTAAGCACTTGGAGTAGACCGGTCCTGACGGTCTTTCCAAAGGGAGCCGCAAAAAACAAGCCCATGGTAATGATCGGTAGCACTGCCCTGCTGAGGATGGACTGCATCGTCCCCCACTGCCCGGCGAGCATCGCATCCAGCGCCAGGGATCCCGTGACTTTAGGTGGAGGGATATCGGAGCTGGACAGCATGCCCAAGGGTGCGGGGGCCAGATGGAGTTGCTGATAGAAGATAAAGAGGAGAAGGAGCGCCAGGACAAACTCCGGCATGGCCATGAGGACAGAGACCCCTGCAGTGAATGCCTTGTCTGCTGCGCGGCCGTATCGGTACGCCGCAAGGGTGCCCATTCCCATTCCAATGAGCAGGGCCAGAATGAGCCCTGGCACAAGATAGACAAGCGTGTTGGGCAATCGCGTCCAGATCTCGCTGGAAACGGAGCTTCCCGTGAAGAACGAATTTCCCAGATCCCCGTTCAGCGTCCGGCCGATGTAATCGAAGTAGCGTTCCCAAAAAGGCTTGTCCAGACCAAGCTGGCTATTGATCCGGGCGATATCCGCTTCAGTCGCGTACTCGCCCAAAAGCGCCACAGCCGGATTACCGGGGAGCAGGGAAACCAAGCCAAAGCTCAGCGTAATGAGCCCCAACAGGAGCAAAAGCGCAATAACAATACGGGAGAGGATGTAGCGGATCATGCCATGGCCTCCTTGGCTCCTGGGGTGTACGGAATGGGAGGCATTGCCGCCGACATCAGGGCCTGGGTGTAAGGCTCCTGGGGATTGGAAAGAACGTCATCCGTGGAACCTGTTTCAACGAACCGTCCGCGGTGCATGACAGCCACGCTGGTACAAAAGTGACGGACTGTGTCGATGTCGTGGGAAACGAAGACGTAGGTCAGCCCCCTGGCCACCTGGAGCTTGGCCAGCATGCGCAGGATGGATGCCCGGATCGTCAGGTCCAGCGAGGACGTCGGTTCATCCAGGACCACCAGCGTCGGGTCAGTCACGAGGCAGCGGGCGATGCCCACGCGTTGCTGTTGCCCACCACTGAGGTTTGCGGGACGCCTGCCCAGGAAGTCCGGCGACAACCCCACCTCTTCGAGCGTTTCCGTGACGCGGCGCAGACGTTCAGCCCGGGAGCCATATGTCTTCGCAACGATCAGCGGCTCTTCGACGATCTGGCGGATCGTCAAACGCGGGTTCAGCGACGCGAAAGGCTCCTGGAACACAATCTGCCAGCGCCGGCGTCGTTTCCGCAGCTGTGCTTTCGACAAGTCCCGGATGTCCTCGCCTTCCAGGAGGATCGTGCCCGAATCAGCTTCAATGAGCCTGAGAATCAGGCGGCCCAGCGTGGACTTGCCGGAACCACTCTCCCCAATGATTCCCAAGGTTTCGCCCCGTTCCACGGCAAGTGAGACTCCGTCCACCGCAGTGACGAGTTGCCCCTGGGGGCTTCGGAACGTTTTCCTGACATCCTTCAGTTCGATGATGGGCATGGTTAGGCGCTCCTGGATGGAGAGAGAACGGTGGGATTCGTTTTGTCGGAAGTCTTGGGCTGCATACCGGCAGGCGTCTCGGCTTCCGGCTCTACCTTGCGGGGCACAGCGGCTTTCGGCTGCACCACGGAGTCGAGCAAGGACACGGTGTAGGGATCCTTTGGGCGGACAAAAACCTCGGACACGGGCCCATGTTCAACAATCCGGCCGCGGTACATCACCAGGACGCGATCGCAGTAGTTGGCCACCACTCCAAGGTCATGGGTGACGATCAACATCGACCGGCCACTCCCCTTCGTCAACCGGGTGAGCGTGTCCAGTACCTGGCGCTGCACGGTGAGGTCCAGGGCCGTGGTCGGTTCATCCGCAATAACCAACCGTGGGTTGAGGTACAGCGCCATGGCGATGACGACGCGCTGTGCCATTCCGCCGCTGAGTTCGTGCGCATAGCCACGCATTACACGTTCGGGTTGGTTGACACCGGAGGAGGCCAATAAGTCGAGCGCCCGGCCACGTAATTCGGCGTCCGCCCTAAGCCCGTGCGCTTTGGCGATGTTGGCGAACTGCTTCTCGATGCGGACCACCGGGTTCAATGCGCTGAAGGGGTTCTGCGCCACGAAGCCGATCTCTTTGCCACGGATATGGCGGATTTGCCGCTCCGGCAAACGGATCAGATCCTGGCCGTGGAATTCGGCAGTACCTTCCATGACACGCCCGGGAGGCATCAGCAGCTTGATCACCGAGCGCACCACAGTGGACTTCCCCGATCCCGACTCGCCCACGATGCCCACGACTTCGTTGGCGCCGACATCGAAGGAGATACCGTGCAGGGCCCGCGTTACACCTCCGCGGGAGTGGAACTCGGTGACGAGGTCCTGTACGTGAAGTCCTGTCATCATCGTGCCCTTTCCACTCGCTCGATCTTGGTTTCGATTCCCCCGGCGATCACGTTCAGGGAACCAATCGCCAGGAGCATGGCAAGCGTGGGAAAGGCAGCAGCCCACCATTCCCCACGAATCAGCATGCTGACGCCGTCGTTGATCATTGCCCCCCACGTAGGTGTAGGAGGCTTCACGCCTACGCCAAGGAAGTTCAGTGCAGCAATGGTTCCGAGCGCATTGGCTGCGGTAAGCGTTGCTTGCACCAAAACCACGCCGTAAGCGTTGCGGAAGACGTGGTTGAAGGCGATGCGGATGGGTGAACAACCAATCGCCGCCGCAGCCTCCACGTAGCGCGCGGAGCGAAGTGCCAGGGCCGCAGCGCGGGAAAGGCGCACAAACCTGGGCGCGGCCACGATGGCGATCGCAAGGACCACGTCCGTTGCCCCACCACCCATCAGCTTGATGGAGACTACAGCGATCACGATGATCGGAAGCGCTGCAAATGCGTCAATGACCCGCATGATGGCATCGCCGAGCTTGCCGCTTGTTGCGAACAGGCCCAAAGGGACGCCAACCACCAGCGAGAGTGCAGTGGCGGCGAGGGCAACGGGAAGGTCCAGCTTCGCGGCCTCGATGGTACGGGAGAAAATGTCCATCCCGTTTCCATCAGTTCCGAACCAATGGGTCCCGTTGGGTGCAATACCGATTGCGTCGGTATCCGGACGCAGCGGGTCATGCGGCAGCGGAGCCACCATGGCCATGAGCGGCAATCCCACAATGATGGTCACCGCGACGGCGACCATGATCGTGCTGGACCTGTTCATCAAGAGGCTCTGGCCTCGGCGGGCCCACCCGGTGACGCGGAGGCCGGGCGAGGTACGCGGAAGGCCTTGAATGCTCATGGAGCCTCCTCACGAAGTCCGCGGGTGTTTGAGAGGGAGTAGTTGCGTGCGCTGGCGTTGAGCCCACTCGCAATGTATTGAAGATCGTCCTGACTGCGGACCGGTGGCTGGTACATGTTCAGCTCCTGTTCGGACCTTGACGGGCGAGGGCCTCATATCAAAGTCTCATCACTTTATTGAATTTGACTGTAGCGCCAAGTGTGACGAATTGCACTCTTTTTTGGAAAAATCGCCGGATTGGCGCAGATGGAGAGCTGCAGCGCGGATTCTGCCACGACCGCCGCTCTGCGGCCACTTGAACACGGTAAAGCGGCCACGGGACAACTCTGGACCATTGACACCACTGCCAACTAACTTCAATATAGTGAGCAAGTGCCGCTTGAGATGAAGCTGGCTGCTGTCGACGCCGCCAGCACGGATAAAAGAGGAAACGGAACCCACCATGGACGATTTTCAAGAAGCAGCATCCGCAGTTGACACCCGCCAGCCACCTCCGGGCCAGCCAGTGAAGTACCTCCTGCACGACGGTGAGCTGGTGGACTATGCCGATGCCCGCCTCCATGTGCTGAGCACATCCCTGAAGTATGGCGTCGGAGTATTTGAGGGCTTCCGCGCGTATTGGAGCGAGGACGATCAGCAGCTGTACGCCTTCAGGGTGGCCGACCATATGAAACGACTGATCGATTCCATGCGGGTGGTGGAAATTGACGGCCCACAGGACATCAATCAACTCGGCGATCAGCTGCTTGGACTCATCCGCGCCAACAACCTGCGGGGCAATCTGCACATGCGGGCGCAGGTATTCGTTGACTCCAAAGATGGCAAACCTGAGGACACAGGTCCCTCCACCGTCTTTATGGCAGCAATTCCCATGGGCAATTACTTCGGCGCCACCGGCCTGGATGTGCAGATCAGCAGCTGGGCCCGCCTCTCTGATCGGTCCATGCCGCCCAGGGTCAAGTCAATTGCCAATTACCAGAACGGGAGGCTGGCCCTGTTGGAAGCCAAGCGAAACGGCTATGACGCGGCGCTGCTTCTTACCGAAAGTGGACATGTGGCTGAAGGCGCCGGTTACAACGTCTTCATGGTCCGCCAAGGGAGGCTGTGCACTCCTCCCGTCACCGACAGCATCCTTGAGGGAATCACGCGGGACAGCGTCCTGCACCTCGCCCGGACGGAACTGGGCCTCGACGTCGACGTCCGGCCCATCGACCGCACCGAACTGTACTCAGCTGACGAAGTGTTTGTCTGCGGCAGTGCCGCCGAGGTAAACCACGTTGCCTCGGTTGACCGCACCACTATCGGCAACGGAACAGCCGGGGACCTCACCCGCAGCCTCCAGGACCTCTACAGGCGGGCCGTGATCGGACAGGTCGCCCAAGACCAGAACTGGGCCATTCCCGTCTACCCGTCCTGAATGGAGGCACCAATGAACGAAACACAGACGCTGCAAGAAGTGCCGCGCGTCGGATTTGGCAACGCCTCACTATCCTTCGAGTCCGGAGCCAAACCAGAACTTACCGTCGATCAGGGCGAGCATTTCTGGCTGGATGCGCGCAGCCTGCTCACCGGAGGCCTCTTCGAGGAGACCGGGGAGTACGAGAAACTGTCCATCCCCGTCACCGGTCCGATCGCCGTCCGGGGAGTGAACGCGGGTGATGTCCTGCGAATAGACATCCACGAGATCAGGATTGACCATCGCGGCGCGATGGTCACCCTGCCAGGAAGGGGCGGCTTCACCGACGGCTTGGGCCGGGCCGGTCACGTGGTGGAAATCGTGGACGGGCATGTTGTGTTTGACGAGGACACCGCCATTCCTGTCCGTCCAATGGTTGGAAAAATCGGAGTGGCGCCTGTGGGCGTCGGTCCGAACTCAAGCACGGTGGGAATCCACGGCGGCAATATGGACTGCAAGGACGTAACTGCAGGTTCCGCCGTCGTAATCCCTGTCCAAGTAGCCGAGGCAATGTTGTACGCCGGTGACCTGCACGCGGCGCAGGGTGATGGCGAGTGCTCACTGACCGCAGTGGAGGTCGAAGGCAGCGTGCGGCTCTCCTGCACAGTTGTTCCACGGTCCACAATTCCAGTTGCAGAGGGCGCCGGCATTCAGCGGCCAGTGGTCCTCAGCGGCGGTTCGGTCATCATCATCGGCGACGGCGACACCCTGGATGAGGCGGCAAGGCTCGCCTTGGACGACATGCTGGAACTGCTCCAAGCCGACAGGCAATGGACGCGCGAGAAGACCGCGATGCTGCTGAGCGCAGCCGCGGACGTATCCGTTTCACAACTGGTCAACGCCCGGGTATCGGCCAAGGTCACTCTGGCGTCCCGCTATTTCAACACTGAACCGTTTTCCTTGGAAACTACCGACACTACGAATGCGCAGGTCTGACGATGTTTGATCTCCTCCTGACCAATGGATTGGTCGTCACGCCCTCAGGCGCCGAACGCCTTGACATCGGAATAGCCCAGGGCAAGATCGTGTCCTTGCGCGCCACCGGACTTGGCACGCCCGATGAAGCCCGGCGCGTCGTGGACCTCAAGGGTCAACTGGTGGTGCCCGGCGGCGTCGATCCTCATGTACACACCAACTCGGTCCTTCCCACCGCCGCGGAGAGCGGCATCATGTGCTTCGGCCCCGACCGCGTGAGTGAGGGCGCCATATATGGCGGCACAACCACGCTGGTGGACTTCGCCCACTGGAAGCCCGGCGACGAATTATCTGAGTCGTTCGCCCGGAAGTCCGCCGAGTGGGCCGGCTCCACCTACACCGATTACGCGTTGCATGGGACGTTCAAGGAGCCTGAAATCCCCTTCGAGGTCCTGGAGCAGATCCCCGACGCAGTGGCTGGGGGCCACGGCAGTTACAAGGTGTGGATGACGAATACCACGCCGACGCGGCCCAAACAGAAAACTGATCTGGGCAACATGTGGGGGCTGATGGAACAGACGGCAGCTGCCGGAGCAATGCTCGCCGTGCACGCCGAGGACGATGACATCGTTATGTACTCGTACAAGAAGTTGCAGCGCGAAGGCAAGACCGGCATCGAGTACATGCACCATGCCCACAACAACTTGTCCGAGAAGCTCTCCTTCCAGCGCGCCATCACGCTGGCCCACCATGTTGGGGCTCCCATCTATTTGATGCACGTCAGCGCACGCGAGGGTGTAGATGCAATCCGCGAGGCCCGCGGACGCGGCCAGGCGGTTTATGGAGAAATCCTTCCCCACTACGCGTATTTCACCGCCGACGATTACCGGCAGAAGAACGGCGCCATCTACCACACCTATCCATCGTTGAAGTCTGAGACAGACCGGGATTCGATGTGGGAGTCGCTGCTGGAGGGCTCGCTCAGCACGCTTGCTACTGACGGAGTCTGCACAGACCTTGACGTCAAGACGCGTGGAAAGACAATTATGGACGCAACCGGCGGTCACGCTGGCGTGGAGATGCGCATGGCGGTGGCCTACACCGAGGGCGTCTCAAAGCGTGGACTGGACCTGACGCGTTTCGTTGACATCACCAGTGCCAATGCCGCGAAGATCCTCGGCCTCTACCCACAGAAGGGCGTCATCGCCATTGGCAGCGACGCGGACCTGGCAGTTCTGGACACAAGCGTGGACCGCCGGATCACCGCCTCGGACCTCCACGAGGCGGACTACACGCCGTGGGAGGGCTACCGCGTAGCGGCGTGGCCAAGCATGACAGTACTGCGCGGGACCGTCATGGTGGAAGACCGGAAGTTGCTGACTGGCCCGGGTGGCTCGCTGCTCAAGCAGCGGGTGTCCAGCGACGTACTCAACCGGCCGGCCTGCTGACCCAGAACGCGAGGATAGGCTGAAGCCCTGCCCGTTGGCCTTGGAACGGGCAGGGCTCCGGCCCGCCTACGACACCAGTGCGCGATACTTTGCGCGTCGCTGCTGGAGCCCGGGGGCACCCCGCCGGGCAAGGCCTTGGAGCTCGACGGCGATCACGTCACCGATGCGGCGGCAGAAGTCAACGGGTTCTTCCGCCGCATCGGGATTCTCCTCCACCACCACGTCCACCACTCCGCTGGCTGCGAGCGCGGCGGCCGCGATGCCCTGGCTCTCCGCGAGTGCCGGTGCGTGCAAAACGCTCCGGTGCACAATGGCGCTGGCACCCTCCGGCGGCAGCGGTGCGAGCCAGGCGTTCCGGGCGGCGATGGTCCGGTCGGCGGGCAGCAGTGCCAGTGCCCCTCCCCCGGTACCTTGGCCCATCATGACCGATAACGTTGGCGTTCCGAGGCCCAGCAGGTCATAGAGGGACCGGGCGATTTCGGTGGCCAGCCCACCCTCTTCGGCTTCCTTCGAGAGCGCCGCGCCGGGGGTGTCGATCACTGTGACAAGCGGGAGCCGCAGTTCCTTGGCCAGGCGCATCCCGCGTCGGGCGTCCCGCAGCGAGGCCGGCCCCATGGCGATCGGGCTGCCTTCAGTAGGAGAAGAACGTTGATGCCCCACCACCACGCAGGACGTGGCGCCGAACCGCGCGAGCGCCACGAGCATGCCCAGGTCCTTGGAGCCATCGCCCGCGCCGCGCAGCAGCACCACGCTGCTTGCGGCTTCCTTCAAGAGCTCCACTGTGGAGGGTCGCAACGGATCCCTCGAGCGCTGCACGGACTGCCAGGCGCCTGCGTCCGCTGGGCGGGATCCGGAAAGATCCGCGGACGGCGGCCGCGACTCCATAGCCTCGCGCGCGAGGGCCGGCCGCAGCAGGTCCAGCACACGCCCGAAGTAATCCCCCAGAGCTTCCGGAGGTACCACGGCATCCACCAGGCCATGATCGAAAAGGTTTTCCGCGGTCTGCACGCCGGAGGGGAACGCTTCGCCCTGCAAAGCCTCGAAAACCCTCGGGCCCAGGAATCCCAAGAGGGCACCCGGCTCGGCCGCGGTGACGTGCCCCAACGAACCCCACGACGCCATGACACCCCCGGTGGTCGGATGCCTCAGGTACACCAGATACGGCAAGCCAGCTGATCGATGCGCCTGGACGGCGGCCACAATTTCCACCATGGTCAGGAACGCACTGGTCCCCTCTTGCATACGAGTTCCGCCCGACGCCGGCATGGCCACGAGCGGGAGGCCCAGGTCCGTGGCACGTTCGACGGCGGCTACGAGCCTTTGTGCCGCGTCCCGCCCGATCGAGCCGGCCAGGAAGGCGAAATCGGACGCGACTATCACCACGCGGTGATTGCGTATTCGGCCTTCCCCCGTGAGGACGGACTCATCGCTGCCGGACTTCTCGCGCGCCGCTTCCAGGTCGGCAGCGTAGCCAGCGGTCACAGCGCCAGCTGCACCCGGAGAACCCGCCGCGCCACTAGCCGGACGATCCCACGAAACGAACGTCCCGGCGTCGAGCATGGTTTCCAGCAGTTCACGGACTGCAAGCCGACGGCGGGTGGCAGTTGACGCCATTCAGCCCACTCCCCCGGCGGCCAGCCATTCGCGGATGCCATCGCCGTGCTGGTTGAGCAGTGGCGGCGCGGTGTGGGCGCTGCGAGTGGACTCCGTACCGTCAATGTTGTCGAAGAAGCGCAGCGGCGGCCCCGGCAAAGTGACGGGCCCCAGAACGGGGTGATCGACGTCCACAAGCAGTCCTTGCGAGGCAAGCTGCGGCCACTCGAAGACTTCCTTGAGGGTCCGCACTTTCCCGGCGGGAATGCCGGCGTCGCTGAGCTTGGCGAGGAGCGGCTCGGCGTCGTAATCGGCGAAGGCGGCCTCCACGATGTCGATGACGCGGGAGCGGTTCCGGACCCGTTCCGCATTGCTTGCAAGACCCGGTTCAGAGGCGTCGATTCCAAAGGCCACAGCAAACGCGGCCCACAGTTTCTCGCTCCCGACGCTGATCTGGACGCTGCCACCCCTGCATCGGAAGAGCCCGTACGGCGCAATGGACGGGTGATGATTTCCCTGAGCCTGCGGGGCTTCACCGGCGACCGTGACCTTGGTGCCTTGGAAGGCATGAACACCCACAAGGGAGGCAAGCAGGGAAGTCCGCACGACTTGCCCCCGGCCCGTATGTTCCCGTTCCAGCAAAGCAGCCACCACGCCATACGCGCCGTACATCCCGGACAGGAGATCGGCGATCGGCACACCCACCCGCTGCGGATCATTGGGACCGGAACCCGTGAGGGACATGAGCCCGGCTTCGCCCTGCAGGATCTGGTCATAGCCGCTTCGGTGTGATTCCGGACCGTCGTGCCCGAACCCGGTAATGGACAGGATCACCAGGCGCGGGTTGATGAGGTGCATAGCGTCGGTGCTGAAGCCGAGCCGTTCCAGGACACCGGGCCGGAAGTTTTCCACTACGACGTCGGCGCGCTCCAGCAGTTGGCGGAGGACGGTGCGGCCATCGTCGCTCTTGAGGTCCAGCGTGAGGGATTCCTTATTGCGGTTGCAGGAAAGGAAGTACGTAGCTTGCGGATCGTCCTCGGGACCCACGAACGGTGGACCCCACCCGCGGGTATCGTCTCCCGTGACGGGGTTTTCAATTTTGATGACCCGCGCTCCAAGATCGCCCATCATCATGGCGGCGTGCGGGCCGGCAAGCGCCCGACTGAGGTCCACCACGAGCCTGCCTGTGAGCGGACCTTGGGTTCCTTGCAGAGACGGGCTTATCGATGGCGGTACCTCTGTAGAGCTTTGTGGTTGGGTTAGAGAATCGGTCAGAGCTGAAGTCATGGGAATGTCCTTGAATATGTCAGTTGCCCAGCCGGGACATCAGCACGGCGACGGCGGCCGAGACGCCTCCGGCCAGGGAGCCTTCCAGCTCGGGGGCGAAGAATGGCGAGTGGTTCACGGGGATGGGCCCGGGACCGTCGTGCCCGGCTGCAGGAGTACCGCCGAACATCCAGAACACGGACGGCATACCGATCGCTGTTCCCAGGTGTCCGAAGTCTTCGCTGCCCATCATCGGCGGAGTGATTTCCACCGATTCAGCCCCCAACCCGGCGCGCAGTGCCTCGATCACTGCAGGAACGGCGTCGGGATCGTTGAAGCACTGCGGGAAGCGGTACATCTCCTCGATCACAGGCTTCGGGGCGCCGGAGGCGGCAGCCTCGGCGTCGATAATGCGGCGGACGGCCGCAAGGACCTGTCCGCGGACGTCCTCGTTGAAAGTGCGGATGTTCAGGGTGAATTCCGCGGAAGCCGGAATGATGTTCTCCTTGAGGCCCGCGTGGAACGTCCCCACGGTCACGACGGCGGACTTCCGGGGGTCCAGCTCACGGGACACGATCCCTTGCAACCGGGTGACCATGTGCGCGGCCATAACGATGGGGTCGATGGAATCCTGCGGCTGCGAGCCGTGTGATTGCTGTCCGTGGACGGTAACCTTCAGCGAATCTGCCATGGCTGCCACAGGGCCGCTGGAAATGGAGACCGTACCAACAGGGCGCGGCATGACGTGCTGGCCAAAGACCACTTCAGGACGTGGCGCTCTGTCCCACAGTCCGTCTTCGAGCATGGCGAGCGCACCGGCCGCGGTCTCCTCGCCCGGCTGGAAGATCAGCACCAACGTTCCGGACCAGGCGTCGAGGTTTCCGGCCAAGACCTCAGCGGCGCCCAGAAGGCTGGCCACGTGGGTATCGTGGCCGCAACCGTGCATCACCGGCACCGTTGAGCCGTCAGGCAGCGTTCCAGTATCCGTACTGGAGTATTCCAGGCCCGTTGCTTCCTCGATGGGCAAGCCATCGGTATCCGCGCGGAAGGCCACCACGGGACCCTCACCGTTCCGAAGGATGCCCACCACGCCCGTACCTCCGCAACGGAAATGCTCAATGCCGAGGCCGTCCAACTGTTCCTCGATGAGCGTGGCGGTGGCGAACTCCTGCATGGAAAGCTCCGGGTGGGCGTGCAGGTGCCGGTACAGGGTGTGAAGCTTGGTTGTCTGTTCGCTGTCGAGCTGAAGTGCGGTAGCTGTTTGGGTCATGGTCCTGTTTTCCTTGTTTGTCAGTCGGGAGTTGCTTCGGGCCTGGCCGCTACTCGATGTGGATCGGCTTGGCCTCCATGACCTGCTTTCCGCGGAAGAACCAAGCCAGCAAGATCGTGCCCAGCACTGCGATGGCCGTGGACACCATGGCGAGCGAAGGCACCAACGGCAGGACCACGAACACCACGACTGCCGAGACCAGCAGCGCGAACACCGTGGTGCGTGGCTGCTTCATGGACACGATGGCCTGGACCAGGACGGCCCCCAGGACGGTGGGCAGCACGTACAACCGGGTCACGAGCAGTACAGACGGCGGAATGACGCTGATCAGCCAGCTGCCCAGCAGCCCGACGAAGATCGCGAGGGAGATCAGGTGGACTGCGGCGGCACCGCAGATAGCGACGACGGCGGCAAGCTCCGCGCGCTTGCTGCCCGGCTTTGCGCCGATGTTGGTTTGGGCGATCAAGGCCGCCGGCAGGAGCTTGTTGGAGATGTTGCCGATCATGAAGGCCTGGTACATGGCGGCCGGCCCGAGGATCGGGAAGTACGTGAGCGGCTCAACGATCCAGATGATGCCGAAGGTTGCGGCGACGGCAGCGAAGGCGATCCAGAGTTGGGCAGGGCCGATGTCGAGGCCGCTGGCAAAGACCAGATACAGGGGCCCGGCGGTGGAGATCAGTAATCCACCGATCATGGTGATCTGTCCCCAGCGGGACGTGGTGCGGTTGAAGTCCGCCATGGCGGTATTGGTGGTGGTGGCAGGAGCGGAGGTAATGGAAGACATGAGGGGTGTTCCTTTCGTGCTCAAAGGTCAGGGGCTGCAGGCCGGAGTTGGGTCAGGCGCCGACGGCCGGACCGACGGCGAGGTAGGCAGCGCCCAAGCCGATGACGATTGAGAATCCCAGTCCCCATTCGCGCAGCCAGCTCTTGCCGAGCTTCTTGGCCAGCAGCAGGCAAATACCCATGACCGCCGCCGAGACGACGAAGGACAGGACGTGGACCCCGGATTTCGGCAGCTCGGTGAGTCCCAGGCAGGAGAACGCGCCGATCAGGGCGGCTGCCGGGACGATCGCCATGGCCGCCGGGTTCACGGATCGGATCTTGGCGTCGCCCTTGCGGAGCAGCGGGGTCAAGATCAGGGTGGCAAGCATCCACATCGCGCCGCCGATGCTCATGGCGAAGAACGCGACCGCGAAGACGCTCTGCGTATAGCTGGCATCGCCGAGTTTTGCTCCCATTGAACCTGCGGCGATGCCAGCTGCGGATACGTCGTAGGCGGCCGAGCCGATCAGGCCAATCCTGGACAGGACAGCCGGCGCACCAAAGAGTCCCAACAGGGCAATGGCTACGAGTGAAACGGCGAGTGAAGGTCCGATCGCCGAAACGGCTCCGGAGCGGAACGACGTCTTGATGTCCTGTGCGCTCATGTCCACTGAGGGAGCTGCGCGGCGGGCCGCCTTCATAAAAATGAGGGACTGGATGATGATGACGCCGAAGACGCCGGCAACGCAGATCCACAGGACTGGGTTGTTCGCGATGGACAGGATGTCGGTTGAGCCGTTCGCGGCGAACGGTTGGAGTGCGAGGGATTGAAGTGCCAGGGGTTGATACATGGGGAACCTCCGGTTGGTGCCCGGCGCCAGTCCGCGGTCGACGTCCTTGTCCGGTACGTACTGCGCTAAGGGCAAATCCTTCCCCAACGACCAGATCGGCCAGTGGGTTAGCAACACCTTCCACTATGAGCCGGATCACACGCAATAGCTGACGGAATCAGCCACTGGATTGGCCGAAATAGTCAAACAGGACTCCTTACAAGCACAGACTTCCGCGGCCTGATGTGACGGGGCACACTTTCAGGCAGAGAACACCCAGCAAAGGAGCACCATGCCTGACACCATTGGCGAGCTGTCCGCCGTCGAACTCACCGCGGCCATCCGGGAGAAGAAGGTCTCGGCACGCGAGGCCCTGGCCGCGCATCTGGAGCGGATCGCCCAGGTAAACCCAATCATCAACGCCGTGGTCACCCTCGACCCGGAAGGTGCGCAGGACCTGGCGCACCGCGCCGACCAGCTCACCGCATCCGGTGCGGAACTCCCGCCCCTCCACGGCCTGCCCATGACGCACAAGGACACCAACAACACCGCCGGGATGCGCACCACCCAGGGGTCGCTTGCGTTGCGCGACTTCATTCCCGACGCCGACGACCTGATCGTTGCACGCTTGAAAGCGGCCGGGGTGGTCAGCACCGGAAAATCCAATGTTCCCGAGTTCGGAGCGGGTTCACACACCTTCAACGAGCTCTTCGGCACCACCACCAACCCCTACGCGCCCACCCTGAGCGCGGGCGGGAGCAGCGGTGGGGTTGCCGCCGTCGTCGCGTCCCGCGTCCAGAGCATCGGCGACGGCAGCGACATGGGCGGCTCGCTTCGCATCCCGGCCTCCTTCTGCAACGTGGTCGGCTTCCGGCCGTCGACGGCGGTCATCCCCATGCCATCCGACGTCAACGCCTATGCGTGGCTGGGGCGGACCGGGCCCATGGCCAGGAGCGTTGAGGACATCGCCTTGTTCATGTCCGTCACAGCCGGCAAAGACCCTCGCGTTCCACATCCGGCAGGTCTTGATCCGCAGGTATTCCGGGCCGGACTGGAGACCGACATGCGCGGGGTGCGCATTGGCTGGTCACGGGACTTCGGCATTGGGGTACCCGTGGAGCCCGAGATCCTGGAGCACCTAGAGCGGCAGCTGGCAGTCTTCGAGAGCCTTGGAGCGGTGGTGGAAGAGGCCGCGCCGGATTTCAGCGAGGCGGACCTGGTCTTCGGCAACACGCGGGCCATGGACTTCGCCGCCGGCCTCGGGCCGATCCTGGAACGCGCCGGGGACCTCATCAAGCCCGAAGTTCATTGGAATGTGAACAAGGGCCTGGGTTTGACCGCCCGGGATCTCATCGAGACCGCGGCGGCCCGGACCCGGCTTGAAAAGAGCGTGCAGGAGTTCTTCGGGCGCTACGACCTCTTCGCCAGCCCCTGCGCCCAAGTCCTGCCTTTCGACGCAACGCTGCGGTACCCCTTGGACGTAGCCGGCACGGCCTCCGAAACCTACTTGGACTGGATGCGCTCCGCTTGCCTATTGTCCGCCACGGGGTTGCCCGTGCTCAGCATGCCCGCCGGATTCAGCTCCGCCGGCCTGCCCATCGGCCTCCAGCTCGCCAGCAACCACTACACGGACATGCAGCTTCTCCGGTGGGGCCGCGCCTTCGAGCAGCAGACCGGATACGCCGCCGTCGCTCCAGTCATTGCGGCCGGGGCCGACACGCCAGCGGGCGCAGCAACGCTTACGACGACGGCCGCATGAGCCGTCCGCCGCGCTTCCGGGCGTCGAGCAGGATGGAGACGTCGACGCCTGCAGCGTACTGCGCCCAATCCGAGCCCGTGATGAAGCGGTAGAGGGAGGACATGTCGCCCACGGTCACATCCGCAACGAGCTGGTAGTCGCCTGCGATCGCGGCTGCGTAGCGAACCACCGGAAGCTCCGCCAGGCCTTTGCCGAGCTGCTCAACGTGTTGCGGCGAAGCGCGGATCCAGAGCAACGCCTCTACGGCCAGTCCAAAGGACGCGGGTTCAACGACCGCTCGGAGTTGGACCTGGTTGTTGGCCAGGAGCCATTCGCTGCGGCGCCTGGCAGTAGCCTCGGAGACGCCGACCCGCCGCCCGAGTGCCTCGAAACTCATTCGGCCATCCGCACACAACGCGTCCACCAGTTCAGTGTCCTGGCGGTTCAGTTCCCGCCGGGGCTCCAGGATGCCTGAGTCGGACGTCAAACTCGAGCGAAGCGCTTCAGCCCTGTCCGCGGTCAGGATCTCGGGCCGCCAGCCCCGGATGGTCCGGAAGTAGCGCAATACGGGGTAGCTGGTGGAGTCGCGCAGCCCGATGGTTGAGGGCAACTCATCGGAGAGGACATCGCCCATGTGGTTTGGTTCGGTGAGGATTTCGGCAACGCAATCGCCGGTGCCCGTGGTGGTGTAGACGAACGTGGTGTCGGTGCGCTGCGCGAGTGCTTGTGCAGCGGCACGCACTGTTCCCGGAGTGCAGCGCATCTCCACGAGGACTGCAGTCGGCCTGGGGCGTATCCCCACCACGGCGACGGCCCCGGATTCCAAGAGTTGGGATCCCCGGCGGGCCACTGTCCGCTCAGCTTCACCTAGCACAGCGGCCATCTTGCGCCAAGGACAGCGCGGATCCAGTTGGAGGGCAGCGACAATCTGCCGTTCCAATGCGTCAAACACCACCATGCGAACTCCGTCCGTTGCGTCGCTCAATTTCACCACGGACTTCGGGGTGCTGCGCCCCGGTGACGAGTACCGCCGTCGTGCGTTAACTGCAGGTGCCCGGCCCCAACTGGGGGACAGACAACGTCGCTCTGAGCCGTCAGAAGTCCGTTATCTGTCCCCCGGTTGGGCCGGGCACCCGGGCCGGGCTTCGGGTTTAGGCGAAGTCGGATACCGCCGGGTCCGGACCGATACGGCCTTCGGCGCCGCGGTCGAGGGCGTTGATGGCCTCGATGTCGGCCGCGTCCAGCGTGACGTTCAGCGCCGCGAAGTTCTCCTGGATGCGGGACTCGGTCACAGACTTGGGGATCACGACGTTGCCGATAGCAAGGTGCCAGGCAATGACAACCTGCGCTGGGGTGGCACCATGCTTGGCGGCAATCTCGGCCACCGTGGTGTTCTCAAGCAGCTCGCCGCCCTGTCCCAGCGGGGACCAGGCCTGGGTCAGAATTCCCTTGGACGCGTTGAACTCGCGCAAGTCAGCCTGGTTAAAGAACGGGTGCAGCTCCACCTGGTTGATGGCCGGGACAACGCCGGTCTCATCGATGATGCGCTGCAGGCCTTCCTTGGTGAAGTTGGAAACACCGATCGACTTGACCCGGCCGCGTTTCTTCAGCTCGATCAGGGCCTTCCAGGTGTCCACGAACTTGTCCTGCTGGGGCTGCTGCCAGTGGATCAGGTAGAGGTCCAAGGTCTCCAGGCCGAGTCGGTCCATGGAAGCCTCGAAAGCTTCAAGCGTGGTTTCATAGCCTTGGTCGGCGTTCCACAGCTTGGTGGTGATGAAGATTTCTTCGGCAGAAAGGCCCGAGGAAGCAATTGCGCGGCCTACGCCGGACTCATTCCCGTAAATCTTTGCGGTGTCGATGTGGCGGAATCCGGCTTCGAACGCCTGGCGCACAACTTTTTCGGCTACATCGTCTTCAACTTGCCACACCCCGTAGCCGAGCTGGGGAATGGTGTTGCCGTCGTTAAAAGTAAGTGTTGGTGACGAAGTCATGAGTGCCATCCTGCCAGCACTGAGTTGCCTGAGGCACCAAATATTACAGAGATCAGCTATCCGCTTAACTTCTTGCAATGTGGAAATAGAGGCGCGCGCCTATAGTTGCACACGCTTCCCTTGTTGGATGCGCTAGTCCCGCAGCTGACGTTCGGCGTCGGCAACCTGCTCGAAAACCGATTCCGCCCGACGCCGAACGGACAATGCGCCCACGGGGACGGGGCCCACCGCCAGCCGCAGCATGGCCGCTGCCTCAGCTGTGGTGGCCAATGAGTTTCCAGCTTTGGAAAGGGCGCGGTGGACACCGGCGAGTGAACCAGGAACGTCCAGGCCGTCGCTTGGCGCGCGCCTTTGGGCTTCAACGCAGATGATCCTCACACGTGGCGACAACTCGGCCAGTTCGTTCGCGATCTCTACAAGTTCGTTGTAAAGCTGCTCGTCGTCGACGCCCTCAAGAACCTGGTGGTACCGGTCCAACCCGCGGTGAAAGCGATCATGGGCGCGCCGCCAGAGCCCCTTGCCGAGTTCAAGATCGTCCTTCCGTCCTTGCCGGACGGCCCCAAAGAAACCCACGGTCAAGCTCAGAGGTACTGGCCGGGGCCGTGATCCGGGTCTTCGGGCCGGCCTTGGGCGGCCGCGCCAGGGGCACCCGGTGCGGTTGCCCTCTGGGGTTGACCGTTTTCGCCGATGATAACGCCGGGCGCAATGACAGTTCCCGGCGGAAGCTGACGGAGTTGCATCTGCGCCTTTGCGGCCTGCTGTGCCGCAATCGCAGCCTGGATGCCGTGGAAAAGCCCCTCCAACCAGCCGACAAGCTGGGCCTGGGCGATACGAAGTTCTGCGTCCGTCGGCGCCTTCTTATCCGGAAAGGGAAGGCTGATGCGTTCCAGCTCTTCGATGAGCTCCGGAGCAAGTCCGTCCTCAAGTTCCTTGATGGAGCGCTCGTGAATCTCTGCCAGCCGGCCCCTGGCAGCATCGTCCAGCGGGGCACTTTTCACCTCTTCAAGGAGCTGGCGGATCATGGTGCCGATCCTCATCACCTTGGCTGGCTCGTCAACAAGTTCCTGTACGCTGGCGCCCCTGGGCTTGGAATCCTTGGCAGGCACCCCTTCGCCGCGCTGCGGTTCGCTGGGCGCGACTGTGCCCTCGTCCAGGGTGGTTCCTTCCACGGGGGTGTCGTCCGAAGCCTCATCCGTGGGCTGAATGTCGTTCAGATCGCTCATCCGTTCATACTCTCATGTGGGCTACGGGAACCAATGTCCAGAAGCGGAATTTGGACTTCGTTCGTAGCGAAACTACACGTCAGCAGCAGCGGCCCTGTGGATTGCTGTCCTGCCGGTCCATCCGGTCCCGCCAGAACTCACGTTCTGTCATGGCGGGACCAGAGTGGCCCGTGGACGTGAAGTGCTCAAGGTACTTCCGGTAAGCGTCTGCGCCCATGAGCGAGCCCATGTACGCGGCGAAACCTCGGAAACCCCTCACGACGGCATGCATTAGTGATGCCCTGCCCTTTGTGTCCTTTGCCCGTCCGGCAAGGCATTCCACTCGGCGAGCAGCTCCTTCTCGGCAGGCGTCGGGAAGAGTCCGGCAGGGGCAAACGCCTTGGATGGCACAGCCGGGTCTTCGTGGTCCTTCCCGCCACCAGCACGGAAGGCCCTGACGGTTGCCACTACGGCCGTGATGATCACAACGATGCTCAATGCGACAAAGATGACCGAAAGCACGCCTTGAATCGCCGTATTGCGGACCACCGCTTCCATGGCTGCGGCCGTCTTGGCAGTCCCGAACTCCGTTTTGCCATCTGCCAGGGCTTTAGCAAATGCCTGGTTGTTGGCAAAGTAGCCCACTGCTGGAACCGGAGAGAAGATCTTGTGAAAGCTGGCCGTGATGGTGACGACGGCGGCGAAGGCCAGGGGGACTGCCACTATCCACAAATAACGGAAGGCCCCGCGCTTGGCCGCGATGGCCATGCACACCGCCAAGGCAATGGCTGCCAGGAGCTGGTTCGCGATGCCGAACAGAGGGAAGAACGTATTGATACCGCCAAGGGGATCCGTGACGCCCAGCAAAAGTACCGCGCCCCAGGCTCCCACCATGATGGCCGTGCACAGCCAAGCGCCCGGGCGCCATGCGGCGTCCTTGAACCTGGGGGCGAAGTTGCCGATGGAGTCCTGAAGCATGAAGCGGGCAACGCGGGTTCCTGCGTCCACTGCCGTGAGGATGAAGAGTGCCTCGAACATGATGGCGAAGTGGTACCAGAAGGCCATCATTGCGGGCCCTCCAATGAACTGCTGCATGATGTGGGCGAGGCCTACCGCCAACGTGGGGGCTCCACCCGAGCGCGAGATGATGCTCTCTTCCCCCACGTCCTTGGCAGTCTGCGCCAAAAGGTCCGGAGTGATATTGACATTGGCCAAGCCAAGGCTGTTTACCCACTGCGCGGCCGATTCAACGGTGCCACCGGTAAGTGCCAGAGGTGCGTTCATGGCGAAGTAGATGCCGCGATCAATCGAGATGGCAGCCACCAGCGCCATGATTGCCACGAAGGATTCCATCAACATCCCGCCGTAGCCGATGAACCGCGTCTGGCGTTCCTTCTCGATCAGTTTGGGCGTGGTCCCGGACGAGATGAGCGCATGGAAGCCGGACAACGCCCCACACGCGATGGTGACGAAGAGGAACGGGAAGAGCGATCCTGAGAAGACGGGGCCGTTCTCACGGCCCGCGAACTCACTGAACGCCGGAACGCTGATTTCCGGGCGGACCACGATGATGGCGACGGCGAGCATCACGATTACGCCGATCTTCATGAATGTGGACAGGTAATCGCGCGGCGCAAGGAGCAACCACACGGGCAGGATGGCCGCGATGAAACCGTAGACGATGATGCCCCAGGCGATGGTGACCTTGTCCAGATGGAACAGGGCCGCGCCCCATTCCGTGCCGGCTACGGCCCCGCCACCAATGATCGCTGCCATCAACAAAATGAAGCCGATAATGGACACTTCCATGACCTTGCCAGGACGAAGGTAGCGGAGGTAGACGCCCATAAAGAGTGCGATGGGAATCGTCATGCCCACCGAGAACACGCCCCATGGGCTTTCGCCCAGGGCGTTGACCACCACGAGGGCAAGAATGGCCACGATGATGATCATGATGAGCAGCGTTGCCACGAGCGCCGCTGTGCCGCCAATGACGCCGAGTTCCTCACGAGCCATCTGGCCCAGTGAGCGGCCACCACGGCGCATGGAAAAGAACATGACCAAGTAATCCTGCACGGCACCGGCAAGAACGACGCCGATGATGATCCAGATAGTGCCGGGGAGATAGCCCATCTGGGCTGCAATGATCGGGCCAACCAAGGGTCCAGCACCTGCAATGGCGGCGAAGTGGTGGCCGAACAGGACGTTGCGGTCAGTACGAACGTAGTCCTTGCCATCAGCCTTGTATTCGGCCGGAGTGGCGCGGCGGTCATTGGGCTTAAGGAGATACCGCTCAATGACCTTCGAATAGAAGCGGTAGCCGATCAGGTACGTACAGACCGCTGCGAAAACAAACCAGATAGCGTTGACGGTCTCGCCGCGGACCAATGCCAGCATGAACCAGGCCACGGCCCCCAGCAGGGAAATCGCCACCCAGATTCCGATCCTCGCCGGAGTCCACCTGCGGTCCTCAGCTTCCAGCACGGATTCATCCACGGCCGTTGGGGGCAGCGCAGGATCGAGCCCCTTCACTTCTTCTGTTTGGTCAGCTTCTGTTTGGTCAGCTTCTGTTTGGTCAGCTTCTGTTTGATCAGGGGTCATGCCCGTGTCTCCTCCTTGAGAACTGCTGCGGTGGTGGCCGCGGGTGCGCTGAACAGTCAGGGCACGCTAACAATGAGGACATGCCGGAGGTGGTGGCGACACCTGAACCCCCGCGAGCTTGCGGTGAACGGTAGTTCCCCTGCGGTGGGCGTACTAATTCAGCCCTCTGTTGCCCTGCGACTGGATCATCCGTGCCTCGCAAAGATCCAGCCAGCGCACTTCCGCCTCGGCTTGAAAGATCAGGGAATCGAGCACCAAGAGCCATGCCGTATCAGAGGACCGCTGGTTGGCTGAGACAGCTTTCCGTGCTTGCGTATGTTCGTGCAGGGCCCGAACCGAAACCTCGCGCTGGGACTGGATCACCGCCGAGGCGTCCACCCCGGGCAGCGTCACGGCCAGCGCAAGCTTGATGGCAATCTCATTCCGCGGCGGGTTGTCGCGGTCCACCGCCCCTTCAAACCAGGCCGCAACTTCGGCAACCCCGGCGTCGGTGATGCTGTAAACGACGTGGCCGCCGCCGTCGTAGCCGTCTTTGCTGACAAGGCCGTCCCGCTCAAGCCGGTCCAGGGTTGTGTACACCTGACCGATATTCAGCGGCCAGGCAGCACCCGTACGGTCCTCGAATTCCACGCGCAGCTCATAGCCATACCGTGGCTGGTCCTGAAGCAGGGCCAGCAGGCTTAGCCGGATGGACATGAGGCTCCTTGCTTCTTGGGAATTGGCTGCTTGTACGGACGTCCTGCGTGGAACGGGCTGTGGCGACGGGTCAGAGGAGCAACAGGACCTTGCCTACGTGCTCGCCGGAATCAAAGTATTCGTGTGCCTCGCGGACACGGTCCAGAGGAAATGATTTCGCAACCAGGGGCTTGATGCGGCCATCGGCGAGCATCGGCCAGACGACTTCCCGTACGGCGGACATGATGATTCCCTTTTCGGCCACCGGGCGCGGCCGGAGGGCTGTGCCGATGACGGCGGCCCGCTTGCTCAGGAGCTGGCCCAGATTTATCTCCGCTTTCGTCCCGCCCTGCAGGCCGATGACAATAAGCCGACCGTAGTCGGCGAGCGCTTCGATGTTCTGTTGCAGGTACTTGGCGCCGACGACGTCGAGGATCACGTCTGCGCCTTGGCCGCCGTTTTGTGTCTTGAGGCTTTCAGGGAAGTCTTCCTCGGTGTAGTTAATGGCGATGTCGGCACCGAGGAAGGCCTTGGCGGTGCCGACTTTTTCGTCAGAGCCTGCGGTAGTGGCAACCTTGGCACCGTATGCCTTTGCAAGCTGGATGGCCATGGTGCCGATGCCGCCGGTGGCGCCGTGGATGAGCACGGTCTCCCCCGGTTGGAGCTGGGCAGTCATGATGAGGTTCGAATACACGGTTGCCGCCACCTCGGGCAGTGCTGCAGCGGTGACAAGGTCCACACCTTCGGGAAGTCGAAGTACCTGTTCTGCGGGCACGGCGACCTGCTGGGCATAACCCCCGCCCGACAGCAGCGCTACTACTTTGTCGCCCACCGAGAAGGCTTTGGTGACACCGGGTCCGAAAGCCGCGATCCGGCCGGAGACCTCCAGCCCTGGAATCTCCGAAGCGCCAGGCGGTGGTGGGTAGAAGCCGCGGCGCTGCTGGACGTCCGCGCGGTTCAGGCCCGCGGCCACGACGTCGATCAGTACCTCGCCCTCGCCCGGCACCGGGGCCGGCACGTCGCGCACTTCGAGGACTTCGGGTCCGCCTGGTTCAGAAATATAGACGGCTTTCATGACGAACTCCCGGTTTCTTGCTTGTACATCCAGGCCCGGGGCAGGGACTGGAGAACGTGATGTTTTGGAACAGCCAACTCCCTATGAAACACTACTAGGCAGGGAAGGTTGTCCGAGCGGCCTAAGGAGCTGGTCTTGAAAACCAGTGTGCGGTAACCCCGTACCAAGGGTTCAAATCCCTTACCTTCCGCCAGCAGATGCCCCGGGTTCACGGACCCGGGGCATTTTTGGCTTAAACCGGGGCAACTTTGGCTAAAGACCGGCTTGGAGTTTGGGCCCTAATCCGGATCTGAGAACTGACACCCAGAAGATCATTGAAACTGTCATAGCCCCCGCATAGTGTTCTGCTTGTCCTCACAACCGCTGACAAACAGCCGTAGCTTTCGCCGCGGAGCAAACACAGGAGCCTCATTAATGCCTACGCCTGACATCACCCCCGGCGCACCGTGCTGGATTGATCTGATGACATCCGATACTGAAAAAGCCAAGTCCTTCTACAACGCACTCTTTGGCTGGACATACGAGACGGGCGACCAGGAGAAGTACGGCGGCTACATCACAGCGTCCAAAGACGGACGCATGGTTGCGGGAATCATGCAGAAGCAGCCGGACATGGGTGCCATGCCCGATGTCTGGTCAACGTACCTGCGCACCGACGACATCAAAGCCACCACGGAGGCCGCTGCCGCCCACGGCGGCCAGGTCTATATGGAACCGATGGATGTCCCTGAACAAGGAGTCATGGCAATGTATGGCGACTCGTCAGGAGCCGCAATCGGTGCCTGGCAGTTCGGTGAAATGAAGGGTTTTGAACTGGCCGCAGAGTCCGGCGCCCCGGCGTGGCACGAGCTACTCTCCAAGGACTATGAGTCTGCAGTCACCTTCTACCAAAACGTCTTCGGGTGGGAAACCGCCGTCATGAGCGATACTCCGGAATTCCGGTACACCACCCTTGGCGCTGGTGATAATGCCAAGGCCGGCATCATGGACGCCGGTGGTTTCCTCCCGGAGCAGGTTCCCTCCATGTGGAGCGTGTACTTTGCGGTGGACAACACGGACGCCACAGTGGAGCAAGCCTTGGCTCTGGGCGCAACCGTCATGGAAGCGGCAGAAGACACTCCCTTCGGGCGGTTGGCCACATTGTCGGACCCTACGGGTGCCGTTTTCAAGGTGATCCAGAACCTGGACCAGACCAGCTAAACCCTTGAACGCCCGGTTCCTGCCAGCTGCCTGGACCAAGGCACCCGGCAGGATGCACCGGCGAACCCTCCAGCCACCACCGGTCCATCTCTTATTCATGCCATCGTGTTCTGCTATGCCCAATACCCAGGTTTACCCGAAGTAACTTCCCATACACCGCCCCCTACACAAGACAGCGGGCGTCGTCCAAAGGGCCCCACAGGGCTCCCTAATGAAAGTTAGAGCGGATGCACCAAAAACACTGGAAATTAGTAGCTGGAACAGCGCTCTCGGCTGGTTTGCTTGCGGCCCCGCTGACAGCCGTTCCTGCAATCGCGAACAGCGCCACGTCCTCCGCCCCGGCATTGCCTACGGCAGATGTGCAGGCCACGGGAACCTTGAACCCGGGCGGAACTGCGGGCACGCTGGTCCTGGCGAAACAGAGCACGGCGGTGTCACCTCTGGGCACCGGATCAGTGACAGGCAATGCTGCCGTTGCGGATCTCCTGGGCTACGGAACGTCCAACACTTTCGAAACGTCGTCGGCAACGGCTCCCACGGGGAACACGGACGTCAAGAGCCTCAACCGGAGCCACGGCGTGGACACCGACTCCAATGCCGCCGACTTCAGCTTGAACGCCACCATCACGCCCACTGCATCCGGCGGCGGAACTCCGCCCACCGAACCCGAACCGAACCCAGGATCCAAAACCATCGCCGAAATCCAGGGCACCGGCGCCGCGAGTCCGCTCGTGGGCAGCACGGTAACCACCCGTGGCAAAGTCACTGCCGTATATGCGAGCGGGGGCTTTAACGGTTACTACGTCCAAACCCCCGGAAGCGGAGGGGAGGCCGCGGGGGCGCCCAGGACGGCGTCGGACGCTTTATTCGTCTACTCCCCCACAACCGCCGGAACGGTGCAGTCGGGCGATTACCTGGAACTCACCGGCGTCGTCAGCGAGTTCGCCAACCAGACACAGCTCACCGTCGAGGCAGCCGGCCTGAAGAAGCTGACCGAAGCTGCGCCTGAGGTAAAGCCCACGGCCTTCGCGATGCCCGCCAACGAGGCCGCGCGCGAAGCCCTTGAGGGCATGCTCGTCGCCCCGCAAGGCCCCTTCACGGTGACAGATAACTACTCGCTGAACCAGTACGGTGAAATCGGCCTCGCGGCCGGCACCTCACCGTTGGTGCAGCCGACGGCGGTCGCAGCCTATGGTTCGGCAGAATATGCGGGTGTCGTGGCCGATAACGCACTCCGTGCCATCAAGCTCGACGACGGCGCGTCCACCAACTTCCTCAAGGACGCCACCACCAAAGCACAGCATCTGCCTTACCTGACCACGTCCGATCCCGTTCGTGTAGGTTCTCCGGTGCAATTCCGGACAGACGTGATCCTGGGCTACGGCAACAACGCGTGGAAGTTCCAGCCCCTCGCACCGCTCAGCCCGGCCAACGCGGAAGCGGTCCAGCCTGCCAGCTTCACGGGGTCACGGCCGGAGGGTCCCGCTGACGTTGGCGGCACCCTCAAGCTGGCTTCCTTCAATGTGCTGAACTACTTCCCCACCACTGGAGATCAACTCAACGGCTGCGTTTACTACAACGACCGCGACGGCAACCCGATCACCGTCAAGGAAGGCTGCAACGCCCGCGGCGCCGCCAATGCCGAGAACTTTGAGCGGCAGCAGAGCAAGATCGTCGCGGCGATCACCAAGGCCGGCGCCGACGTCGTATCCCTTGAAGAGATCGAGAACTCGGCACAGTTCGGCAAGAACCGGGACGACGCCTTGTCCAAGCTTGTGGATGCCCTCAACCTCAAGACACCAGGCGTATGGGATTACGTCCGCACGCCAGCAAACGCTCCCCCGCTCAGCGATGAAGACATGATCCGCACCGCATTCATCTACAAGAAGGCCATAGCCGAGCCTGTCGGGGAGTCAATCATCCACAACGACACCGTAGCCTTCGCAAGCGCCCGCAAGCCATTGGCACAGGTTTTCAAGCCGGTGGATGCGGACGATGACACGAAGTTCATCGCGATCGTGAACCACTTCAAATCCAAGGGCTCCGCAGCTACGCCCGACGATACAGACAAGGGCCAGGGCGCTTCCAACGTTGCCCGCACCAGGCAGGCGGAGTCCTTGTTGGCTTTCTCCAAGGATCTACAGGTTTCCAAGGGCACGGACAAGGTGTTCCTGATTGGTGATTTCAACGCCTACGCCAAGGAGGACCCCATCAATCTCCTGACGGGTGCCGGCTACACGGACCTCGAAGCCGGAACTGGGAAGCATTCTTACCTGTTCGGCGGCATGGTGGGTTCCCTGGACCACATCCTCGCTTCCCCGGCTGCCAACACGGTGGTCACCGGAACCGACATCTGGAACATCAACTCCGTGGAGTCCGTGGCGTTGGAATACAGCAGGTATAACAACAATGTGGCCAACTACTTTGCCGAGGACGAGTTCCGGGCCAGCGACCACGATCCCGTGGTGGTGGGCCTCAACCTCGCCCCGGACGCACCGGCCACCGTCGACCTGCAGTTCCTGGGAATCAACGACTTCCACGGCCGGATCGACTCCAATACCGTCCTCTTTGCGGGGACCGTCGAGAAGCTCCGGGCGGCGGCCGCTCCAGGCGCAACGGCTTTCATTTCAGCAGGCGACAACATTGGCGCTTCCCTCTTCGCCTCCTCCGTGGCGAAGGACCAGCCGACCATCGATGTCCTGAACGCGCTTGAGATGCAGGCATCCGCAGTGGGCAACCACGAGTTCGACGGCGGCTGGCAGGACCTGCGCGATCGCGTCATCGCGGATGGTACCAACGCGAAGTTTTCATACCTGGGCGCCAACGTCTACCAGAAGGGCACCAAGACGCCCGTCCTGCCGGAGTACAAGGTCCTGGACATGAACGGCATGCGCGTCGCGGTGATCGGCACGGTGACACAGGAAGTTCCGTCATTGGTCACTCCCGCAGGAATCACGGACCTTGAGTTCGGTGACCCTGTAGAGGCCATCAACCGGGTTGCGGCCAAGCTCAAAGCAGAAAACCTGGCCGATCTGATGATCGTCGAGAACCACGACGGAGCAGCGTCCGGCACCCCGGAGGGTGCGACGCTGGAACAGGAGGTGTCGGCAGGCGGGCCGTTCGCGAAGCTAGTTGTACTCAGTCAGTAGGTTGTTTGCACCTGCTGATGGGTGGTTTGCCTCCGAGGCTGCCGTGCGGCCGGTGGTTGTTGTAGAAGTCTAGCCATGGCTGCAGGGCGTCTGTCCGGGCCTGGTTGGAAGTGAATGGTTGGCGGTAGGCCCAGCCTTCTTGAAGGGTGCGGTTGAAGCGTTCTGCTTTGCCGTTCTGCCAGGGATGGCGGGGTTTGATCAGGACGTGCTTGGCGCCCAGTGCAGCGAGTGCGTCCTGGAAATCTTTCGATAACCGGTAGGCAAAGGCGTTGTCGGTCATGACCCGTCTGACTGGCGCGCCGTTGGCTGCCATGGCCGCTGCGGCCCGGGTGAGGAACCCTGCGCAGGTCGGGCCTTTCTCGTCGGGCAGGACCTCGGCGTAGGCCAGACGAGTGTGGTCATCGACGGCCACGTGGACGTAGTCGAAACCGACCCTTGTATGGCCTGTTGAGTGGTTGCGGGCGGATTGGTTCGGGTCTGCCCGCCAGCCTCCGCCGTCGGGAATCCGGCCTAGTTTCTTGACGTCGATGTGGATCATGTCTCCGGGAGCGTCGCGCTCGTACCGGCGGTCCGTGGCACGGGATGCCCGGATCCGTTCCCCGGTCACCGGGTCCAGGTCCCACAGCCGGGGCATGCCCGCGCGGGTCAGAATGCGGGAGACCGTCCGGGTGCTCGTCCCGCACCGGGCTGCCAGGCCCGCTGGCCCTTCGCGGTGCTTCACGCGCTGGGTCAGGACATCGGCAACCAGCGCAGCAGAAGTCGCGTGTGGGCACGACCTTGGGCGGGAGCTGCGGTCCTCGAGGCCGGCCCAGCCATGGGTGCGGTACCGGCTGATCCAGCGGTGCGCGCAGGTCCTTGAGATGCCCATTTCTTTGGCCACATGGGCCACGGGACGGCCGGCGAGGACGCGCTCGATAAGGATCCGCCTACCGGTCGGGGTCAAGCGGGCATTACGGTGGGACATGAAGACCTCTTAGTCGTTGGCTGTGTGTGGTAACCACCAACCTAAGAGGTCTTCACCTATTCACGATGTAACCAACGTCCTGACTCAGTACAGCTAGTGCGGGAAACCACCCCTGACGTTGCGGCGATCTTCACTGGTCACACGCACAAGGAGTACGCCTGGGATGCCCCGGTACTGGATGCCGGCGGACAGCCCACAGGCAACACCCGACCCATTGTGCAGACGGGCAATTACGGCGAGAACGTGGGCAGCGTGACGCTCACTGTGGATACGGCTTCCAAGACCGTGACGGCGTACAAAGCGACCGTCGTGGAGAGGACCACGGAAACTGCCGAGAGCCTCGTGGCAGCGTACCCGCGCGCGGCCGCCGTCAAGGCTATCGTGGATAAGGCACTCGCCGAGGCCGCCCTGATCGGGAATCGGCCTGTTGGCGCAGTGACAGCTGATATCACCACCGCCTTCACACCCGACCCCGCCGGTGGCGCTCCAAAGCGTGATGACCGTGCGAATGAATCCACCCTTGGGAACTTGGTGGCGGACTCACTGGTGGAGACGCTCAAGGCTCCTGAACTGGGTACGGCGGAGATCGGCGTCGTGAACCCTGGCGGTCTGCGGAACGAGCTCTACTACGCTCCGGACGGCACCATCACCTATGCCGAGGCGAACGCGGTGCTGCCGTTCGTTAATAATCTCTGGACCACGTCCCTCACAGGTGCGCAGTTCAAGACGCTGCTTGAACAGCAGTGGCAGACCAACGCTGACGGCACCATTCCCAGCCGCCCGTACCAGCAGCTTGGGCTCTCCAAGAACGTCAACTACACCTACGACGCCGCCCGCCCGGCAGGCGACCGCATCACCGGCATCTGGGTGGGCGGCGCAGGCATCGACCCCGCCAGGCAATACAGGATCGGTACGTTCAGCTTCCTGGCTACCGGCGGCGACAACTTCCGCATCTTCAAGGAGGGCAGCAACACGAAGGACACCGGCCTGGTGGACCGCGACGCATGGATCAAGTACCTGAAGGAACACAATCCTGTCTCCCCGGACTTCGCACGCCGGTCGGTTTCCGTGGTCAACTCCACAGCGACCGAGGTCAAGCCTGGAGAATCCATGGCGCTGGCCGTCTCCAAGCTGAACCTCACCTCGATCGGCAGCCCTGCCAACAACACGCTCAATGCCGTCTTCGTTGACGCCAGCGGAGCCGCTGTTGCGCTGGGATCTGTGCCGGTCACGGCCGGCGCGGCGACTGTGGACCTCAAGGTGCCCGCAGCGGCAACTTCAGGCTCGGGGACCCTGGTGCTTACCGCCGTCGAATCCGGGACCGTAGTGAAGGCCCTGGTGACGGTCGCCGGGAGCGGCACGAACCCGCCGCAATGCATTCCGCCGGTCAAGCCCGACAAGTGGTACGACATCGTCGGCTGGCTCCGGTATGCCTTTGCCTGGCTGGAATATCAGAAGTGCCTGAGGGGCTAGGCACCCCTTTCCCATGACCGAATAAAGCAGGCCCCTCACGGATGACACGTCGTGAGGGGCCTGCCTTCTGGTTATCAGTTATTTCTTGGCGAGCTCGGGCTCCGCCGTGCGCCTGGAGTCCTTCTCCAACTCGGCCTGGAACGCTGCGTAGCGGGCCAGGTGCGCCGGGCGGCGACGCAGGACGAACCAAGCGACACCCAGGATCAAGAACCACACCGGCGTGGCCAGCAGCGCCGCAAAAGTGTCCGGCTGTGTGGTCAAGGTCCAGAGCACGAACGCAAAGAATGCGAAGACCACCCACACCATGGCTATGCCACCGGGCATCTTGAACGCGGAGGCATCGTGCAGGTGCGCCCGGCGCTTCCGGAAGGCCAGGTAGCTGGCAAGGATGATCGACCATACGAAGACGAAGCAGACCGCGGACACAGTGGTCACCATGTCAAACGCCTTGCCGATGTCCTGGCCGGCATACATGAGGACGACGCCGGACAGCAGGAGAACGCAGGAAAGGAACAGTGCGTTGCGGGGTACTTTGCGTCCGGACAATGCCCCGAAAACGGCGGGTGCGTCGCCTTCCTGGGCCAGCCCGTAGACCATGCGGGACGTGGAGTAGATACCCGAGTTGGCCGAAGACGTAGCGGAGCTCAGAACCACGAGGTTGACGATGGTCGCCGCGGCTCCCAGGCCAGCCAGGGAGAACATGGCAATGAACGGGCTGTGGCCGGCGGCGAACTGGGTCCACGGAGTGACGGACATCAGGATGATGAGTGCTCCCACGTAGAACAGCAGCACGCGGATCGGAATCGAGTTGATGGCCTTGGGCAGGTTCTTCTCCGGGTCCTTGGCCTCGGCGGCCGTGGTGCCTACCAGTTCAATGCCCACGAACGCGAACACGGCGATCTGGAAACCGGCAACGAAGCCCATGAATTCGTTCGGGAAGAAGCCACCGTGGCTCCACAGGTTGGTGAAGGTGGCCGGTCCGGCGTCGGACTGGAAGCCGCTGAAAATCATGAACAGGCCGACGATGATGAGGGCTGCGATGGCGACGATCTTGATGAGGGCGAACCAGAACTCGGTCTCGCCGAACGCCTTCACCGTAGCCAGGTTAAGGAGCAGCAGGATGCCGATGGTGATCAATCCGGGTACCCAGAGCGGAAGGGAAGGCCAGAGCTCCTTGGAGTACCCGGCGATCGCGATCACATCCGCGATGCCCGTAATGACCCAACAGAACCAGTAGGTCCAGCCGGTGAAGAACCCGGCCCAAGGACCCAGCAGGTCCGCTGCGAAGTCGCTGAAGGATTTGTAATTCAGGTTGCTCAGGAGCAACTCGCCCATGGCCCGCATGACGAAGAACAGCATGAAGCCGATGATCATGTACACGAAAATCACGGAGGGACCGGCAGCAGAAATCGTCTTTCCAGAGCCCATGAACAGGCCGGTGCCAATCGCACCGCCGATCGCGATCAGCTGGATGTGGCGGTTACTGAGTTGGCGTTCGAGATGTGGCGAGTCTGCTGGACCGGAGGCGGCGGATGATGGGCGCTGAATCGTCAAGAGGAACTCCATTGTTCAGGCGGCACAGGGTGCCACGATGATTCGGGTTCCTCCCCGCTCTGTAGGTGGACCTGAGAGTTTCCGCAGGGATGGCCTGCTTGCACCTTCGGTGAGCCCGGATGACCGGACTGCTTTCCAGAGTTGCCTCGCCGCGGCGGTACATGGGCCTGAGAGATTCCTGGGGAGGGTTTGCTCCTACGGCGCCTGACGGGATGTACCGGCAGGACTCTCCCGCCGCAGATCAAAAGCGCGCACCACCTTGCCGGTGATGCAGCTCACACACTAGCGAAGCGTTGGACTCATCGCAACCGAAGGCAACTAGCTGCCCAGAATACTTCGTGCGATTTCGTCGGCATCCCGCAGGGTTCGCTGGCCGCTGGCATACGCCTTCCCCGTCGCAGGACGCGCCTCTGCAGCAATGGCTGTTCCCCACTGGGTCGCCGATAGTTGGAGGCCCAAAACATACATGCCTTCAGTTACCGAGCCGTTGGAAGCTACAGGTCTGTACGGGTGCGGTTCCACATCCAAGCCCGTTGTTTGTACCGGCGTGCCCTCGGCACTCATCATGATTTTGGTCCGCACAAGGCCGTCGGCCATGAGCTGCTCCAGTAGCGGGGAAATATTAATGCCCACCCGGTTGGCCGGCGACATCGCTTCAATCAAAGTAGGTGCCTCGGCGGGCCCGTCGTGGACCCAGGGCGAAACCGCACGGAAAACCTTAGCGCTTCTATCCACGCTGAACTTCGGGTCGGGGCCAACGAAACCAACGACGCCGGCACGCGCCAAAGCTGCCAACTGCTCCGAACGCAGTGCCGGGGCTCCGCTTGCAAGGCCCTCAACGAACGATTCGAACCATCCACGCAGTTCAGCCACCCACGATTCGTCCGTGATTCCCCCGTCTGCCACAACGGACTTGAGGATCGCCCTGCCCGTGTGGAGGGCGCCGATGGCCATTTTCACGGGATCCGCCTCGCCCAGGGCTGAGCGTCGTGCGTCGTCGTCAAGGTAGGCGGTTACTGCCAGATCCAGCTCCTTGCGGGACGCGAAAGTGCGCCCGGCCAACGGCGCAGCGAGTCCGCGGACATTCAGTCGACGGGAGGCAACCACGTGCTTGTCCACCAAGGCGGCAACGTCGCTTTCCCAGTTGGCAGTGGTGTGCGCATGGGGCTGCAACGCATCCTCAAGGTCCGCGAGGAACTGCGCCGCATCGCGGATGGCGGCAGGCTGCGACCTGGCAAGGGTGGAGTAATAGGCCCACAAGGCGTCGCGGTGCAGGAGCGGCCAAAGATCGTGGTCGAATCCGGGCTGGATACCGGCTGCCCTGAACCGGTCCACCGCCGCTTCAGTCAGGTAGCGCATGGTGACGCTGCGGGGGTAATACCCCACCAACCCAGCCTTGGCCCGGTACGGTGTGCCGCGCCGGGACGCTGCGATAATCCGGGGTTCCCTGCCCGACGGCCGGTACTCGAGAACTCCGGCTCCCGGTACGCCCGCTTCAACGAACTTGCCTCCGCGCCCCTCGGTCAGCTGGCCCATGACGTCAAAGAAATTCAGTCCCATGCCACGCACCAGGACAGGCTCGTTGTCCGGCACCCGCTGCCAGTCGACGTCGGCCGGTGGTGCAGGCGGGAAGTAAAGGAGGCCGTGCTCATCGGCGGCCCGTTGGAACGAACGCTGCTCCGGATTCAAACGTGACTCGATGTGTCCCAACGCGAGGACCACCGAGCCGACGGTGAGTGTAGTACCGTCGGCCAGTTCGACGTCGAACGCTTGCCGCATCGTGGTGGTCGAGTTGACTGGAACCGGGCGCGCCGCCACGGCGGACGTCTCATGGAAGGTTACCTCCACGCCGTCGGGCATCCGCTTCAGCAGTTCCGCCAAAGTCTGCCGCAGGTACCGTCCGTAGAGCGCCCGGCTGGGAAAATCGTGGGACTCGAGTGTAGCCAACTCCGCCTTTTCGGCGTCGTTCAGGCCCTGCCCATCACGACGCCGGGCCGCGCGCCACTGGTCGAAGGAACCGCCTGCCAGGGGCGGAGCGAGCTTGGGGTCTTCAGGAATGAGAGTGGGATAGAAGGCCTGGGTGTTCATCAAGTACAGCCTGGACTGCTCCGGCTGCCACACATGGCCGGATGCTGCGGGGAAAGGATCCACAACGTGGATGTGCAGTGTGCGCTGCCCAGTATCGCTCTGGTTCGCCCGGTTCGTGGCCCCCGCAACCCAATTCGCGAGCAACCGCTCAAGGACACTTGTGCCCCGGGGGCCGGCCCCAATCAGGGCAACACGGTTGATTTGCGATTTAGCCACGCTCAAGCCTAACTTCCTGTGACTTGCTTCCTGTTGAAAAGTGTTGCTTGGATGGGGCAATGACCACCACAGAAGCTGATCAGACGCCCCTCCCTGACAACGACACTGATCTGGAGACCAAGTCCGGGCCTCGCCACGCTGCGGCAATCGCGCCCGAACCCACGGATGAGAACGTGTGGTTGGAGGACATTCACGGCGAAGAACAGCTTGCCTGGGTCCGCGAACAGAACGCGCGAACCGAAGATTTGCTGGAGGACGCAGACTACGCAGCGGTTGAAGCCGGCATCCTGGAGGTCCTGGATTCAACTGACCGGATCGCCATGGTGAACAAACGCGGCGATTTCTACTACAACTTCTGGAAGGACCAGGAGCACCCCAAGGGCCTTTGGCGCCGTACTACCTGGGAAAGTTACGTTTCCGAGGCTCCCGAATGGGACGTCCTGCTGGACATCGATGCCCTGGCCGCCGCAGAAGGCGTCGAGTGGGTGTTCCATGGGGCTGGGTTCCTCCGTCCGTTGGACGGCGACGAGTACCGCTTGGCCATGGTTTCGCTATCCCCCGACGGCGGCGACGCCAACCGCCACCGCGAGTTCGACATCGAATCCCGCACCTTTGTTGACCCTGCCGCTGGCGGATTCGATGTGCCCACGGCAAAAGGCAACGTGAGTTGGCTGGACGCGGACACGCTGCTGGTGTCCAGTACGGCAGAGGGGTTGCCTGCAACTACCTCGTCGTACGCCCGAACCGGCGTGAAGCTGCGTCGCGGCCAGTCCCTTGCCCAGGCCGAGCGGATCTTCGACATCCCTGAAGACCACATGCTGGCCATGGTGGCACATGACTCGACCCCGGGCTTCGAACGGACCTTCGCCGTCGACTACATCGACTTCTATAACCGCACTACGTGGCTGTTGCGCGAGGACTCATGGGTTGCCATCGATGTTCCCACCGATGTGAACATCAGCGCGCACCGCGAATGGTTGATGTTCCGCCCGCAGAAGGACTGGGACGTGTCCGGTGCTACCTACCCCGCCGGTTCCTTGCTGGCCGCAGACTTCGAGGGCTATTTGGCCGGATCGCGGCAGTTCGTGGTGCTGTTTGCCCCTGACCACCACACTTCCCTGCAGTCATGGAGTTGGACCAAGGACTATCTGCTGCTTAACCTGCTGCGCGACGTCTCCTCCGAGATCAGGGTGCTGGACCCTTCCCGCGTGGATTCCGACGGCGGCTGGGTTGCCACCGTCCTGGACGCTTGTCCGCCGCTTCACGACGTCAATGCGTACGCCGTGGACGATGAAGACGATTCCGACTCCGGCGCGGGAAATGACTACTGGTTGATCGCCACCGGCTTCACCACGCCCACTACCCTCACCCGAGGGACCCTCACTGCAGGGCCGGCGGCTTCATCCGTTACCGGACCGGCTGCCGGGGTCACCAGCCAGCACGCCGTGGTGAAGCGATCGCCGTCGTTCTTCAATGACGGCGACTATGAGGTCCAGCAGCATTTCGCTGTCTCGGCGGATGGGACGAAAGTCCCCTACTTCCAGGTGGCATCCAAGGACCTGGTCCTGGACGGACAAAATCCCACTCAGCTTTCCGGCTATGGAGGCTTCGAAGTTTCCCGCACGCCTGCCTACAGCGGCACCATTGGCAGGGCTTGGCTGGAGCGTCGCACTTCCGCCGCTGCCTTGGCAGACGGGTCCGGCTCACACGCACGCGGGGGCGTGTACGTCGTTGCGAACATCCGCGGTGGCGGCGAATACGGACCCTCGTGGCACAGGGCAGCGTTGCAGGAAAAGCGGCACCGGGCCTACGAAGACTTCGCTGCCGTGGCGCAGGACCTGATTTCCCGCGGCGTGACCAGCCGCTGTCGACTCGGCTGCGTGGGCGGGTCCAACGGCGGCCTGTTGGTGGGCAACATGCTGACCCAGTACCCCGAGCTGTTCGGTGCGGTGTCCTGCGGCGTGCCGTTGCTGGACATGCGCCGCTACACCAAGCTCTCTGCCGGATATTCATGGATCGCGGAGTACGGAGACCCCGATGTGCCTGAGCAGTGGGATTTCATCCGTACGTTCTCGCCCTATCACCTGCTTCACGACGGCGTCGAGTACCCCGAAACGTTCATCTGGACCGCGACCTCGGATGATCGGGTAGGCCCCGTTCAAGCCCGAAAGATGGCAGCCCGGATGCAGGCGATGGGTATCCCGAATGTCTGGTTCCACGAAGCACTCGAAGGCGGGCACGCGGGCGCCTCGGACAACCGACAGGCCGCCGCGCTCCAAGCGAGAAGCAACCACTTTCTCTGGCGCGCGTTGGCCGGGAGCAACTGACGGTCGTTCCTCATCGGCGGCGGTTTTGCACTGGACGGCACGTTCTGCGTATCCTTGGTGGGCTAGCAATAGCAAATGGAGACGTGCCAGAGCGGCCGAATGGGCTTCACTGCTAATGAAGTGTGGGGCACAACTCCACCGGGGGTTCAAATCCCCCCGTCTCCGCGATTTGGTCCCGGTTTTCGAACCGGGACCTTTTGCGTTTAACCCAGCCCTTCCGCCGCGCTGGGCTTAGCTGTGCTTCGCTCCGTGGCTGACTTCGGCGCCAGCATGCCGGTGAAGGGCCAGGCTGTCCACAGTGCTGGCCAGCATCAGCACAGCCATGGCTATGAAGGCCCCCTTATAGGCCGACACCTGGTCCGCCCCAAGCACGTCCGTTGCCTCGAACAGCCTCAGGAACAAAGCACCCACGGCGATCCCTGCCGCAGCCGCCAACTGGACGAGCGTCGCCGAGATCGCGTTGGCCGAGGGCAACTGTTCCGGCCCAATGTCGGCATACTGCACGGAAGCGTAGGCGGAGAAGCCTATGGATCGGAAGGCCCCGCTGAACAGCAACAACGCGAAAATAATGGGCTCGGGTGTTTGGGCATCCAGCAACGCACACAAGGCAAACGTCACGGCTGACGCGAACGATGCAAAGACCAGAACCGGTTTGAACCCAAAGCGCCTTATCAGGGGCGTGGTGGCTGGCTTGATCCCGATGTTGCCCACGAAAACCGCAGCCACCATGACTCCGGCTTTCAGGGGATCCCAGCCAAATCCATCCTGGAACATCAAAGGCAGCAGGAACGGGACCGAACTGATGGTCAGCCGGTAAATGAAACCGCCCGTGGATGTCGCCCTGAAAGTCCTGGTGCCGAACACGCTGAGGTTGAACAGCGGAACACTTGCTTTGCTCATCCACCAGACGGCACCTGCCAGAGACATGACCCCCGCGATGACCACCACGACGGCCAGCACATTGGATGCATGTCCACCCAACGTTTCCAGACCCACTACAAGGGACCCCACGCCGACAGTAGTCAGCAGCAGGCCAAACCAGTCAAGGCGGCGTTGGGCATCAAAATGTGTCTGCGGCACCAACCTGAGCGCGGCGATGAAGGCGGCCAGGCCGAGTGGGACGTTGATGATGAAGATCCAGTGCCACGACAGGAAAGTTGTGAGGGCTCCGCCCACCATTGGAGCCAAAACCGGAGCAAGGAGGCCGGGCCACACCAAGTAGGCAGTGGCACGGAGAAGTTCAGATTTGGGGGTGCCCCGCAATACCACCAGCGTGCCCACAGGAACCATCATGGCCCCGCCCATCCCCTGCGCCACCCGGCTGAACGTCAGCATGGTCAAGTCGGTGCTGACTGCGCAGAGGAGGGAAGCAACGGTGAACACAGATATGGCCAGACAGAAGATCCTGCGCGCGCCGAACCGCTCGGCAAGCCAACTGCTCAACGGGATGCCCATTGCAACCGTCACTAAATACGCAGTCATGGTGATGTTGATGTCAGCCGGTGCCGCCCGGAAATCTGATGCGATGCTGGGAATGGCCGTGGTGAGGATGGTCCCGTCGAGAAACTCCATGAAGAATGTTGCCGCCACCAACAAGGCCAATCGCGGGCGCCAACTGGTTTCGTTGGCCGCTTCGACGTCCGTGTTGCTCGGGTTTGTGCTCATGGCTCCGGTCCAGGTTTTCGGCTGGGTGGCCCGCGACAGGCAGCGGGTGTGTTTTGCTCGATCCTATAGAGGCAAACTGGCAGCGTTCACAACATGACGCTTTTCAGCACTTACACGTGACGCCCTACCCCGCTTGAGCCCTACCCCGCTTGAGCCAGGGCGAGCGGTAGCACCGCACCCACGCCGGAAAGTCTGAGAGCCCTCGCAGCGATGGTCAATGTCCACCGGCTGTCGATGAGGTCGTCCACCAAGAGCACTGGCTGCCCGACAATACCTCCGAGCGCCTGCGCGAGCTCCGGGCCAACGGCTAGGCGGTCCCACACTCCTGCGAGCCTGTAAGCGCTGTTGCCGCCACGGGATCCTGTGGGACCTCCATTCTCTGGCTGCAACTGACCCAGGTACGGCATCCGCCCTATGCCCGCGATTCCTTGCGCCAGGGAGTCCACAAGTTGCGGCTTGCTCCTCGAGGGAATGCTGACAACTGCCGCCGGGCGACCCACCCCACTCCAGGCTGCTCCGCCGTCTGCCCCCGACCATTCGCGCAGCACCTGGACGCAGGCCTGCAGCATCGCGGGGTCCACGGCACGATCGGGGGCCCCGGCACCGAAGAGCTCGCGGAGCGCGCCACCCCACCCAAGGTCCGTCAGCCTGGCCAGGACGCGGCCTTCAGCGATGCTTTCATGCGGCTTGATCTTGCCCTTGACCCCCACGCCCAGCCTTTCCATCCCGCTGGGCCACTGAAGCCGCGGCTCCACCGCGATTCCGGCTCGTCGGAGCGTCTGGCCTGCTGCATCGACCGCAGCAGCTGCAATGTCCACCGGGAACCAGCGTCCCGCGCAATTGTCACAACGGCCGCACGGGGCTGCGGACTCGTCATCGAGCACGGAGGTGATGTACTCCATGCGACAACCTGCGGTGTCCTGGTAGATCACCATGGAGTCCTGCTCATCCACCCGGGCCTCCGCGATTCGCGCATAGCGCTCGGCATCGTAGGTCCATGGCCGTCCTGTGGCCCGCCAACCGCCACCTACGCGTTCAACTGCACCGTCAACTGCCAAAACCTTAAGGAGGAGTTCCAGGGGCGTACGGCGAAGGTCCACGCGAGCCTCCAGCGCCACGGTGGACGTGGCCGTGTTGGCCTCACCAAGCACCCTCAGCACGGCGTCGGCTTTTTCGGCTGAAGGCATGGATGCGGTGGCAAAGTATTGCCATATTTCGCGGTCTTCGGAGCCAGGAAGCAACAGGACGTCCGCGTTGGCTGCGCCTCGGCCAGCCCGGCCAACCTGCTGGTAATAGGCAACCGGCGAGGACGGCGCTCCGAGGTGGATGACGAAGCCGAGATCCGGTTTATCGAATCCCATCCCCAACGCGGAGGTGGCCACAAGCGCCTTGACCTGGTTGTCCTTGAGGAGTTGTTCTGCCCGCTCGCGATCGGCCGGATCCGTCCGGCCGGTGTAGGACAACACGTTGTGTCCAGCCTCGGAAAGAAGCCGGGCGGTGTCCTCTGCGGCTGAAACAGTCAGTGTGTAAATGATCCCGCTGCCGGGCAGGTCAGCCAGGTGCGTCAGCAACCAACCCAGGCGATCACGTGAGTCTGCGAGATTGAGAACGCCGAGCCGGAGCGACTCACGGCCAAGTGCGCCCCTGATGGTCAGGACTCCGGCGCCGAGTTGTTCCTCGATATCGTGAACCACGCGTGAGTTTGCAGTAGCCGTGGTGGCCAGGACTGGAACGGATTCAGGCAGCTGCGCAATGAGATCCGCGATTCGCCGGTAATCGGGCCTGAAGTCGTGACCCCAATCCGAAATACAGTGGGCTTCGTCGATGACGAGCAACCCGGTCCTCCGGATCAGCTCGGGCAACTGGTTCTCCCTGAACGAGGGATTGGTGAGGCGCTCGGGCGATACCAGGAGAACGTCAACCTCGTCAGCTGCCAAGTGGGCCAGGACAGTGTCCCACTCAAGTGCGTTGGCAGAGTTGATGGCTACTGCACGGACTCCGGCCCGTGCGGCTGCCGCCACTTGGTCCCGCATGAGCGCGAGAAGTGGAGACACGATCAGCGTGGGCCCGGCACCCCTGCGGCGCAGCAACAAGGAAGAGACGAAGTAGACGGCTGATTTTCCCCAACCAGTGCGTTGGACCACCAGCGCACGGCGGCCAGCGTCCACCAAGGCCTCAATGGCCTCGAACTGGCCGTCATGGAAGTCAGCTTCAGGGTGCCCCACAAGCTCGCGAAGACAAGCCAAAGCCTGCTGACGGGTAGGGGATTCCACGGAAACGACGGCATTTAGGGGATTGTTGGCCATGGACCCAGTATTCCAGCAGCCCCTGACAGCCAGAACCCGGTGCCCCGGCTATGTGGATAGCGGCTTTCCATAGGACTGGCTTTCCACATAGCAGGTACCCCGGTTCATGCTCAATTGCGTCGCCACAGTAGGATTGAGCCCGTGACTAGCGAGCAGAACAAGAACTTCGACCTCTCGGCATCCTTCAAGGCGTACGACGTCCGGGGCATCGTGGGGGAATCCATCACGGCCGAAATCGTCGAGGCAGTCGGTGCTGCCTTCATCGACGTCTTGGGCCTTGAGGGTGAAACCGTCCTTGTTGGCGGGGACATGCGCCCGTCCTCGCCGGAATTCAGCCAGGCCTTCGCAAACGGTGCTGCCACCCGGGGCGCCAACGTCCAGTTGCTGGACCTGATCTCCACCGACGAGCTTTACTACGCCTGCGGTGCCCTGAACGCAGCCGGTGCCACGTTCACCGCCAGCCACAACCCGGCCGAGTACAACGGCATCAAAATGGCCAAGGCCGGGGCGCAACCCATTTCCTCCGAGAGCGGCCTGAAGGAAATCCAGGCCCTCGCCGAGCAGTACCTGAACGAACGCAACATCCCCGCCGCAGCGGTGCGCGGGCAGATCGGCGTCCGGGACGTGTTGAAGGACTACTCCGAATACCTGCGCCAGCTGGTGGACCTCTCTGGTTCCCGTCCGTTGAAGATCGTCGTGGATGCCGGCAACGGTATGGCCGGGCTGACCACCCCGGCAGTGCTTGGCAACAAACTCCTCCCAGCATTGCCGTTCGAGATCATCCCGCTTTACTTCGAACTGGACGGCTCGTTCCCGAACCACCCGGCCAACCCGCTGGAACCGGAAAACCTCCGCGACCTCCAAGCCGCCGTCATCAAGCACGGCGCGGACATCGGCCTGGCTTTCGACGGCGACGCCGACCGCTGCTTCGTGATCGACGAAAAGGGCGAGCCCGTCTCCCCTTCGGCGATCACCGGCATGGTCGCACGCCGCGAGATCGCCCGCGCCCGGGCCGCAGGTGAACAGACCCCGGTGATCATCCACAACCTGCTCACGTCCAAGGCCGTTCCCGAGCTCGTGGCCAAGGACGGCGGCCGGGCCGTCCGGACCCGGGTCGGTCATTCCTTCATCAAAGCTGTCATGGCCGAAGAAGGTGCCGTGTTCGGCGGGGAGCACTCCGCCCACTTCTATTTCCGTGATTTCTGGAACGCGGACACCGGCATGCTCGCCGCGATGCACGTCCTGGCAGCACTCGGTGAGCAAGATGGTCCCTTGTCCGAGCTCGGCCGCGAGTACGAGCCCTACGTTTCCTCTGGGGAAATCAACTCCGAGATCGAAGACAAAGCAGGCGCCGTCGAGCGGGTCCGCCTCGATTTCCAGGCCGATGATGTCGAGATAGACCACATGGACGGCAGCACCTTCACCGCCACGGATGGGAGCTGGTGGTTCAACCTGCGCCCCTCCAACACCGAGCCCTTCCTCCGCCTGAACGCCGAAGCCAAGGACCTCCCCACCATGGAAAAAATCCGCGACCGCGTCCTGGCACTCGTCCGGGCATAAGGACAGGCGAACATGAGCGAGCAGCCCATCGATGATGCCGCTTCAACCGGGACTGTCCAAGAGCGTGAACTCCGGGAGATTCTGGGTACGGCCTTGGGAACTGCCCAGGAGCACATACTGCAGAATGGCGGCTTCCTTCCCTTCGGGATCACGCTCTCGCACGAGGGTGAGGTGCGGATTGTCATGGTTTCTCCAGGCGAACCGGACGAGGATGGTCACATTGATGCCGGGACAATGTTGACGGACGTTCATGAATTGCTCCGTCAGGGCCGGAACGATTATCGGGCCGTGGCCATCGCAAGTGATGTCGCACTGCCCGAGCATGGCTCTGACGGCATCCATGGCACCGCCGAGCACCGGGATGGCGGGGTCATGGCAGCAGTAATCCCCTACGCCCAAACAGCCGATGGCTTCGCCTTCGGCTCCCTGGAGCCTGACACCCATGAGCCCTCGCTCTGGGTGGACTAGACCTGACTGCGTAAGCTGATGCCATGAAAATCAACGCGTTCGCAGATGTGAGCCTCCGCGCCGTCATGGTGTTGGCTTCCGCCCCTGAGGGTACGTTGCTGACAACCCAGGCTGTTGCCGACGCTGTAGGGACTCCGTATAACCATGTCAGTAAGGCCATGGTCCGATTGCGTAGCCTTGGATTGATTGATGTGGAACGAGGCCGACTTGGTGGCTCGCGCCTGAACGAAGCTGGGCGCCAAGCAACTGTTGGCCAACTCCTTCGCCACCTGGACAGTCGGCAGGACCCAGCCGAATGCCAGTCTCCCAACCGCGACTGCCCCCTCATCACAGAGTGCGGTCTCCGCCACGCCATGAACCGCGCCCGCGAAGCGTTCTATCGCGAGCTCGACACCGTCGTCATCTCCTCCCTGCCGCATGCCCGGCAAATGAATCCGGTCTTCCAAACGATCGGCCTCCGGCCCGAGTTCAGGACCCCCGCAACCCTGCCCTGACCACCTGCCTATAGGCTGGCACTCCGATTTGCACATCTTTTCTACAAGGAGTAGAAATTGAGGTGTAAATACAGGCATTTCAAATACTTGTATTGTGACGGTCCGATCGACCAAGCCGGGCCCCTACCCCCAGGAGAACCATGCTCTCGGAAAAATCCCGCCCCATCATTGAAGCCACTCTTCCGCTGGTCGGGTCGCGTATTAGTGACATCACCGCCGATTTCTACAAGCGCCTCTTTGCAGCACACCCCGAGTTGCTGGACGGCCTTTTCAGCCGCTCCAACCAGCGTTCTGGCGACCAACAACAGGCACTCGCCGGGAGCATTGCAGCCTTTGCGAGCCATCTTGTGAACAACCCGGGCACACTCCCGGAAAAGGTCCTGGCCCGGATCGCCCACAAGCACGCCTCACTGGGCATTGCTGAAGAGCAGTACGGCGTGGTTTACGAGCACCTCTTCGCAGCAATCGCCGCTGACCTGGCGGACGTCATCACACAGGAAATCGCCGAGGCATGGACGGAGGTTTACTGGCTTATGGCAGACGCCCTGATCAAGCTCGAAAAGGACCTCTATGCTTCCCAGGCGAACAACAAAATGTGGATGCCTTGGCGCGTGGTCGCGAAAATGCCGGCGGGCAAGGACGCTATGACGTTCACCTTGGAACCCGCCGATGATACTCCTGTTACAGCGGCCCTGCCCGGCCAGTACGTCAGCGTCAAGGTCGCGCTCCCGGACGGCCTGCGCCAGGTGCGGCAGTATTCACTGTCAGGCGACGCTGGAACCAGCCGGATCTTCACCACTAAGCTCAACGACGGTGGCGAGGTGTCAACCGCCCTGCATACCGGAGTCGAACCTGGCGATGTCCTGGAAATCTCCAACCCCTATGGCGAGATCACCCTCAAGGACGGCGAAGGACCGGTTGTGCTCGCATCAGCGGGCATCGGATGCACGCCGACGGCGTCGATTCTTCGCTCCCTGGCTGAGGCCGGAACAGATCGCCAGGTTCTTGTCCTTCACGCCGAACGCTCCATGGACAGTTGGGCCCTGAGCGGCCAAATGACTGCAGACGCGGCAAGCATTGACGCGGAGCTGCAGCTCTGGCTGGAGTCCCCGCAGCCCGGCAACAAAGCGCAGGGCACCAACGAAGGCTTCATGTCCCTGCGGGAAGTCGACCTGCCGGCAGATGCTTCGCTCTACTTGTGCGGCCCGCTGCCGTTCATGAAGAAAATCCGCGACGAAGCCATCGACGCCGGTATCCCGGCAACCCGAATCCACTACGAGGTCTTCGGTCCGGACGTCTGGCTGGCGAACTAACGCAAGAAGCCCTCAAAGCACGACGGCGGCCCGTCACCTTTCCAGCGAAAGGTGACGGGCCGTCGTCGTTCACTTAAGACGCCATTGTCTTAAGAGGTCTAGCCCAGGCGGGACTTGAGTCCATCCAGCTCGGACTGCAGTGCCGCCGGGAGGGATCCGCCGAAGTTGGCGAACCATTCCTCGATGGATGCCAGCTCGGTTGCCCACTCATCGGCGTCAACACGCACGGCAGACTCGACCTCGGCCGGAGTCATGTCCAAGCCCTCAAGGTCGATCGACTCGCCGGTTGGGACGAAGCCAATGGGGGTTTCCACGGCGTCGGCCTTGCCTTCGAGGCGTTCGATTGCCCACTTGAGCACACGGGCGTTGTCCCCGAAGCCAGGCCAGGCGAAGCCGCCCTCGGCCGTGCGACGGAACCAGTTGACCAGGAAGATCTTGGGCAAGCGCTCCGGGTTTGCCTTGGCGGACAGGTTGACCCAGTGGTTCAGGTAGTCACCTGCGTCGTAGCCAATGAACGGCAGCATGGCCATGGGGTCGCGGCGAACAACGCCGACGGCGCCGGCAGCTGCAGCCGTGGTCTCCGAAGACAGAGTGGAGCCCATGAAGATGCCGTTTGACCAGTCGCGGGCCTCGGTGACCAGCGGGATGGTGGTCTTGCGGCGGCCGCCGAAGAGGATCGCGGACAGCTCCACGCCTTCCGGGCTGAAGTATTCCTCAGCCAGCATGTCGATCTGGTCGATCGGCGTGCAGAAGCGGGAGTTCGGGTGCGCGGCGGGGGCGTCGGAGTCCGGAGTCCAGGAGTTTCCGCGCCAGTCGGTCAGGTGCGCCGGAGTTTCCTCGGTCATACCTTCCCACCACACGCCACCGTCATCGGTCAGGGCGACGTTGGTGAAGATGCTGTTGCCCTTGGCGATGGCGCGCATGGCGTTGGGGTTGGTGCCCCAGCCGGTGCCCGGAGCGACGCCGAACAGGCCAGCTTCCGGGTTGACGGCGCGGAGCTCGCCTTCCTTGCCGAAACGCATCCAGGTGATGTCGTCGCCAAGGGTTTCGACTTTCCATCCCTTGATGGTGGGGTCCAGCAGCGCGAGGTTGGTCTTGCCGCAAGCCGAGGGGAAGGCAGCGGAGATGTAGTAGGTCTTCTGCTCCGGGGAGGTCAGCTTGAGGATGAGCATGTGCTCGGCAAGCCAACCCTCATCGCGGGCCATCACGGAGGCGATGCGCAGCGCGTAGCACTTCTTGCCCAACAGCGCGTTTCCGCCGTAGCCGGAACCGAAGGACCAGATGGAACGCTCTTCGGGGAAGTGGACGATCCATTTGTCGGTGTTGCACGGCCACGCGACGTCGGCCTGGCCGGGTTCCAGCGGAGCGCCAAGCGAGTGGAGGGCCGGAACAAAGAATGCATCGGTCTGGGTAATGCGGTCCAGGACGTCCGTGCCAATGCGGGCCATGATGCGCATGGAGGCAACGACGTAGGCGGAGTCAGTGATCTCGACGCCGAACTTCGGGTCCTCAGCATCCAGGTGGCCCATGACGAACGGGATGACGTACATGGTGCGGCCGCGCATGGAGCCGGCGAACAGTCCGCGCAGCTTCTGCTTCATCTCGGCCGGAGCCATCCAGTTGTTCGTGAACCCTGCGTCGCGCTCATTCTCGGAGCAGATGAAGGTCTGCTCTTCCACGCGGGCAACGTCGGCGGGGTCGGAGAACGCCGCGAAGGAATTCGGGAATGTTTCCGGGTTCAGCCTCTTCAGGGTGCCTGCCTCGACCAGTTCGTCGGTCAGCTTCTTGTTTTCTGCTTCGCTGCCATCAACCCAGTGGATGCGGTCCGGCTGAGTCAGCTCGGCAACTTCCTCAACCCAGGCCAGCAGGCGTGCATGCGTAGTAGGTGCCTTCTCAAGCAGCGGCAGTCGCGCCAGATCGCCCATTGCGGTTCCCTTCCTCGGGTTCAGTGGTGTGTCCTAAACGATAGGGGTCCCGGACCAGACCAATCCCCTGTCAGACATCGGACGACCGCAAGCCCGGAAAGGAAAAACCGCTAGAAATCAACACTTCCGTTTCATGGGAGGGTGATTTAAGTGACTAAGGTCACATAGACCGGTCTAGTTGCGTAGATTACAGCTTTTCGATTTGGAACTTCACATGAACTTCTGTAAAGTTTATTGAGGTTCGAGGGGGTCAGAGAAACAGACCGCCGAGAATCACGCGAAATGCGCCCATAGCTCAGCTGGATAGAGCGTCTGTCTACGGAACAGAAGGTCAGGGGTTCGAATCCCTTTGGGCGCACAGATCAAGACCCGCACCGGTTCGCCGGTGCGGGTCTTTTGTTTTACCCGGGTGAGCCCAACTAATATGTAGTTTCGTTTGTCAATGGGCGTGGGGAAGCGATCCCGGGTTGGTTCCGGGGTCGCTTCCTTTTTGGTCCGGGGGTGTGCTTGTGTTCGGGGGGTCCAGCGTGTCGTTGGCGACGGCGTGGTCAGACTAATATGCGCGGGTTGATTACCGCAGGACGAGGTGTCCGGCCTGGAGATTATCGCTTCTCTAGGGATCGGGCGTGGCCTTGATGGTTGCCCATAGTTGGGTCGCGGGTTGCTCCAAGCGCTGCCGGTGTAACCGGTGGTCCCCTCCTTTTGTGCGGGTGCTCCCCCGGACGTTTAGAGGTTTTGGTGTTGCGTTGTCCGTTGGGCTTCACTGGCCAGTGACCAGCACCACCCGGCAAGTTCGCGGGCGATCGCGACATCGGCGATCACGGGACGTTTCCGGTGTTCCTGGTAAACGAGCCAGCGTTCGTGGAGGCGTTTGTTGCCGGCTTTGCCACGGGCTCTTGCCCAGGGGGTTGCCGCTTCCCAACGGGACAGCAGCTCTTTGGAGGGGTGGGTGTAGGCGCGGCGGTGGTGCCAGGCCGCTTCGACCAGGAGCCTGCGGGCGTGGGTGTTGCCTGTTTTCGTGATGGATCCCTGGGAGCGGTGCCCGCCAGATGAACTCTCGCTGGGAACGAGTCCGAGATACGCGCCTATCGTCGAGCCGGTAAAGCGGGTCCAGTCGCCGATTTCGACGGCCAGACCGAACGCTGTCAGCGTGGAGACACCCCGCAAGCACTCCAAAGAGCGCACCACGGGAGTGTATTCGCTGTCATAGGCCATGGTCCGGATGGCTTGATCGGCCCTGTCACGGCGGACAAGTGTTTCAATGACGGACTCCACGGCGAGGTCGTAGGCCAGTTGCAGTGCCGGTGAGTCAAAGTTCTGGGAGTAGAGCCAGGACAAGTGCTCATGGGTCCAGGTTCTGCCGCCGGTGTAGTGGATGCCTTGGCGCAGCAGGAGTTTGGAAACCCGGTGCCGGGCGCGCATCAGATCACCACGGATATCCTCGCGGGCACGGACCAAGTCCCGGGCAGCTTCCTGAGAGGGGCTCGGGACCGTGACCTCGGTGATCTGGTCCAGTTTCAACAACCGGGCCAGATGCAAGGCATCGTTGCGGTCTGTTTTGACCCTGTCCCCGGGCGGGCGTTGGAGTTTCGAGGGAGCCGCGACCAGACACTCGATCCCAGCAGCCAGCAAAGCCCTTGCCAGCGGAAAACCGGTAGGACCGGCCTCATACACCACCTGGCACGGGCCCGGCAGTGTCTTGATCCATCCCAGAATCTCCTGATGGTCCGGCGTCAGCCGTGCCCGGGAAATCTCGCCGGTCTGACCATCAATCGCGCACGCGACGACAGTCAAAGCGTGGACATCCAAGCCCACATGAGTACGCTCAAACATAGCTGGAACCTCCAAACTTCAAATGTGGCTCTACCCCCCTAAAACGAGTCTGGGGCAACCCACGGGATGCTTTGAAGAGAAGGTTCCAGCCCCACACCCATAGCCCTGGCCCGCCGGAACCCCCACCCCACACGTCCTTCTGATACGGGCCAGACCCGGCCGGGCAAGGCTCCGGAGCGCCATCAACAAACAAACCCCCCGAAGGCCCGCCCAAAGCTGGCGCTCCGAAACCTTGCCCGGCGACAATCGCCCCCTCAGAAGGAAACCAACCAGCCAAACCGCAGCCAGCCCATACATATCGTCTAGGGGACAGCACACGCTCCAATGAGCGCCCATAGCGACACCTACTGTCCCCCAGTTGGGCGATCCGAGCGCAGAAACGCAAGGGCCGCCGTCGTACTTTCTGAAAAAGTACGACGGCGGCCCTTGCCGTGAGTGGGGGCGCTTACTCCCCAACGGCCTCGGTGATGCGGCGCCGGATGCCGTCGAAGTGGCGGTTGAGCAGCTCGGCCGCGAGCACCTTGTCTCCCGCTGCAACCGCAGCGTAGATGTTCCGATGGATGGCAGCTGTCTTGGCCAGGTCCTCGTTGCCGGCGCCGATCTCTACGTGGATCTTCCGGTAGACCTTCCAGAAGACCCCCATCAGGTTGATCAGAAGTTCGTTGTTGAGGGGCTCGAAGAGCCGGCGGTGGAACTCGGCGTCAGCGGCGACGAAGTTCTCTCCGGCGGCCGCGAGCTCCTCCATTTGCTTCACAGATTCCTCTATGGATGCCAATTGCTCTTTGGTCATGACATCAATGGAGGATCCGATCAGCCCGGACTCCAACGCCTGCCGCACGTCCACCAGCTGCAAAGCTTCGAGTCCCTGGTGGCGGAGCGAAAGGCGGCCGCGGAATGTCAGGCCATCAGCCAAAGCATCAAAGTTGCTGGGCGCCACGAACATCCCGAAGCCGTGGCGGATCTCGATCACGCCCAGGGCCTGCAGCACTTTCAGGGACTCGCGCAACGTATTGCGCCCAACACCGAGGGCGACTGAAAGCTCGCTCTCCGTGGGCAACGGATCCCCCGCCTCGAGCTCGCGCTCAAGGATGAGCTCCATAATGTCCGACTGCAATGCACGCAGCCGGGCCTGTGCACTGAACCGCGCTTGCGGTACGACACCGGAAGTTGTCATGGCGCTCTCCTTGCCAATGCACTCTTCCCGCAGAAGCCTGTGAACCTCGGATGCGGAAGGAGTGCGGTGTTAATATTGAGGCGAGCTTAGTGCCCACCACAGAATGAGTGACTCGCAACATACAATATCGGATGTCCCACCTCCTTGATAAGTATGTCTCGGAAATTCGTTGGGAATTCCGCCTCCTGGCGCCTGGATGGCCGTGAACTCTTCACACTCCGGCCTCCCAAGCAGCCTCACCGTGATCCATTTCTCACTTGACGTTCCCTTGTGACCGCCCTTACAGTTTCAATACGAGCATCGGACGTCCTACATCCGATAACCCACGAAACTCGAATGGTGAGGCACCTTATGAGCAAGACGATCAACAGCCTGCCGCTGGTCAACGACGCCAGCCGCCGGAACTTCCTGAAGCTAAGCGGCGCAGTTGGTGCAGCAGCCGCCTTCACGGCAACCCTCTCTGCGTGCGGCGGCGCTGCCAGCACCACAACAGGGACTGCGGCGAACACGGCAGCCGTGAACAAGGACCTTATTATCGAGGCAGGCATCTCCTACGCTCTCTCCACGGGCTTCGACCCGCTGAGCTCCTCGGGAGCCACGCCGATGGCAGCCAACCTGCACATCTTTGAAGGCCTCATCGAGCTGCACCCGGCAACCCGACAGCCCTACAACGCACTGGCCGCAACGGATCCCAAGAAGATCAACGACACCACGTACCAGGTGACCATCCGTGATGGTGCCAAGTTCCACGACGGCTCCGCCGTCACCACCGAGGACGTCGCTTTCTCCTTTACACGTGTCATGGATCCGGCGAACAAGTCCCTGTTTTCCCAGTTCATCCCCTTCATCCAAGACGTCAAGCCGCTCGACGCGAAGACCGTCGAGTTCACCCTTAAGTACGCCTTCCCGGGCTTCGGACCCCGCATCTCGGTGGTCAAGATTGTTCCCAAGGCACTAGCGACCGACCTGAAGGCCTTCGACGCCAAGCCAATCGGCTCCGGTCCCTACAAGCTCGTCTCGGCAGTCAAGGACGACAAGATCGTCTTTGAAGCCTTCGCCGATTACAACGGCCCCAAGCCCGCGCTGGCCAAGGGCATGACGTGGCTGTTGCTTTCGGACGCCGCGGCCCGCGTCACCGCCGTCCAGTCCGGTCGTGTGCAGGCCATTGAAGACGTTCCGTACTTGGACGTCGATGGCCTCAAGTCCAAGGTGAAGGTGGAGTCCGTCCAGTCCTTCGGCCTGCTGTTCCTCATGTTCAACTGCGCCAAGGCACCGTTCGACAAAAAGCTGGTCCGCCAAGCCCTGCACTACGGCCTGGACAAGGAAGCCATCATTAAGAAGGCCCTCTTCGGCAACGCGAAGGCTGCCAGCTCCTATTTCCAGGAAGGCCACCCGGACTACGTCAAGGCCAAGAACGTCTACGGTTTTGACACTTCCAAGGCCGGGGACCTGCTGAAGCAGGCGGGAGTCACCAACCTCGAGTTCGAACTGCTCACCACGGACACTGCCTGGGTGAAAGACGTTGCACCGCTGATCCTTGAGTCGTGGAACAAGATCCCGGGCGTCAAGGTCACCGTCAAGAGCCTGCAGTCCGGCGCCCTTTACAGCGACCGCGTGGGCAAGGGCGATTACACCGTGGTTGCTGCCCCCGGTGATCCATCCGTGTTCGGTAACGATGCGGACCTGCTCCTGAGCTGGTTCTACTCGGGTGCCACGTGGATGGAGAAGCGCGCCTTCTGGACCACTCCTGAGCGCAGCAAGCTGCAGGAACTCATGAACAAGGGGTCGCAAGCTTCCGGAGACGACGCAAAGAAGATCGTCGCCGAAATCGTGAACATGGTTTCGGACGAGGTCCCCCTGTACCCGATCCTCCACCGCCAGCTTCCCAGCGCCTGGGACGAGAAAAAGCTCAACGGCTTCCAGCCCCTGCCTACCACCGGATTGTCGTTCATCGACGTCGGACGTACCGCCTAGGCGACTCCCAGCCGTTGCGAGGCCTGCTCTGCGCCCCAAAATTCGCAAATAGCACGCAGAGCAGGCCCCACAACAAGCAGCACCCCCAACTAACCGGAGAACAAATTGGTCACGATATTGCGTTTGCTTGGCCGCAGACTTGCAGCATTGCCATTGATGATCCTGGGCATTACGTTGCTCGTCTTCCTCGTCCTGCAGGCCGCTCCCGGCGACCAGGCCAGTTCCGCCCTCGGTGACGGCGCCAGCGAAGAAGCGAAGCAGCAATACCGCCAGGAAAATGGCCTCAACGACCCCCTGGTTCTGCAGTACTTCCGATTCCTCGGCAAGCTCCTGCAGTTGGACCTCGGCGTCACTACCCCGCCGGCCAAGTCGGTGGCTTCCATGATCGGCTCGGCGTTCCCGCTGACACTGCAGCTCACCTTCCTGGGCGTCCTCATCGCGATTGTCCTTTCGCTCGCGTTCGGCATCCTCGGTGCCCTCTACCGCGACAAGTGGCAGGACCAGTTGGTCCGCGTCTTCTCGATCGCCGCGATCGCCACGCCGTCGTTCTGGCTCGGCATCCTGCTCATCCAGTGGTTCGCCCTGGGCGCCAACCCAATGTTCCCCTCAGGCGGAATTGCGACGCCGGAATCAGGCTTTGGCGGTTGGCTCAACTCGATGGCCCTTCCGGCACTCGCGCTCGGCATCCCCGTCTCGGCCTCGTTGATCCGCGTGGTGCGTACCTCCATGGTGGAAGAGCTTGACCGCGACTACGTCCGCACCGCCATCGGCAACGGCGTTCCCTACCGCGAGGTCGTCTCCAAGAACGTCCTCCGCAACGCGCTCGTCACCCCGGTGACCGTGCTGGGACTACGCGTCGGCTACTTGCTGGGTGGCGCCGTCGTGATTGAAATGATCTTCGCCCTGCCCGGCATGGGCCAGCTGATCCTCAACGGCATCACCAACCTGGACGTCAACCTGGTTCAGGGCGTGGTGCTCACCATCTCGGTCACCTTTGTCCTGGTGAACATCGTGGTGGACCTTCTCTACCTGCTCATCAACCCCCGAATCAGGACGGTATAGCTCATGCGCAGCAAGCTCGCAGAACGGCTAAGCGCCCCGGGCATACGCTTCAAGGCCCTGCCCTGGGGCTCCCGCATCGCCCTGCTCTTCCTCATCATGATTGTCCTGGCAGCCGTCTTCGCGCCGGTCATTGCACCGCACGATCCTCTGGAGACGTTCATCCCGGCCACCCCGCCGGGCACCGAACACTTCTTCGGCACGGACCGTCTGGGCCGTGACATCTTCTCGCGGCTCCTCTTCGGTGCCCAGTCATCGCTACTGATCGGCCTTGGCGCAGTTGGCCTGGCAATCCTCGCCGGTGCACTCCTCGGTTCCTTCGCCGCGACGTCCAGCAAGTCCGTCAATGAGATCATCATGCGGCTCATGGACATCCTCATGGCATTCCCCGGTATCGCGCTGGCTGCTGTGTTGTTGGCCGCTTTCGGCAACTCGGTTCCGACGATCATCATCGCGATCGCCATCATCTACACTCCCCAACTGGCACGCGTGGTCCGCGCCAACGTGCTGGCCCAGTACGGCGAAGACTATGTCCGTGCCGAGCGCGTGATCGGTGCAGGCCGCTTCTACATCCTGGTCAAGCACATCGTCCGCAACACCGCCGCTCCCGTGCTGGTGTTCGCCACGGTCATGGTGGCCGACGCCATCATCCTCGAGGCCTCGCTGTCCTTCCTGGGCGCCGGCGTCCAGGACCCCGCGCCGTCGTGGGGCAACGTGATTTCCTACGGCCGCAACCTGGTCCTGTCCGGCGGCTGGTGGGCCACCACTTTCGCCGGTGTGACCATCCTGCTGACCGTGCTGTCGCTGAACATCCTGGCCGAAGGCCTCACCGACGCCATGGTGAACCCGAAGCTGCGCCGTGCTCCTGTGGTAAAGGACGACGACGGCTCTGCCGCGGCTATAGCTGTTGATTCCGAGGTTGCGACGTCGGTCGCCCAGCCCTCCGTGGTTGAAGAACACGAGCTCGACGGCGTCCGCGCGGCTTCCGGAGACGCCGGCACCGATGATTTCGGCAAGTCAGCCCTCCTCACCGATGTGAGGGTCGCAGCCACCAACCCGCACCTCCTGCTGGACAAGGAATTGGAACTGCTCGCAGCCATCGAAGCCAAGCGCACGGACCGCCTCCCCCAGGTCGCGGCAACCGCCCGCAACGTCCTCGAAGTGAAGAACCTGTCCATCCGCTTCCCGGGCCGCTTCGGCGACATCGCGATCGTGGACAACGTCTCCTTCACGGTCCGCGAAGGCGAAACCATGGGTCTGGTGGGCGAATCCGGTTGCGGTAAATCCATCACCTCGTTGGCGGTGATGGGACTGCTGCCCAAGACGGCCCAAGTCACCGGATCCATCAAGTTCGACGGCAAGGAACTGCTGGACCCAGAGACCAAGCACAGCAAGGTCAAAGCCTACGAAGGCCTCCGCGGCGAACAAATCGCCATGGTCTACCAGGACGCGTTGAGCTCCCTGAATCCGTCCATGAAGATCAAGGACCAGATGGAGCAGCTCACCAAACGCGGCGGGCGAAAGACCCCGGCGGAACTGCTGGAAATGGTGAAACTGGACCCCGTCCGGACCTTGGCTAGCTACCCGCACGAGCTCTCCGGCGGACAGCGCCAGCGCGTGCTGATCGCCATGGCCCTGTCCCGTTCACCGAAGATCGTTGTGGCCGACGAACCCACCACCGCTTTGGACGTCACCGTCCAAAGGCAGGTTGTTGATCTCCTGAACGAGCTGCGCGAACAGCTCGGATTCGCCATGGTGTTTGTTAGCCACGACCTCGCTTTGGTGGCCTCGCTGGCCCACCGCATCACGGTCATGTACGCCGGCCAAGTGGTTGAGTCCGCACGGGCATCCGAGCTCCTGCAGAACCCCAAGCACGAGTACACGCGGGGCTTGCTCGGCGCGGTCCTCTCCATCGAGGCCGACGCCGTCCGCCTGCACCAGATCCCCGGCACAGTCCCGTCCCCGCGGGATTTCGCCACGGGTGACCGGTTCGCAGCACGTTCATTGCGTGCCGACGCCGATCCCCACCAGAAGCTGGTCCTCACCACCGTTCCAACCGCGAACGGTGACGACGCCGACCACTACTGGGCGAGCCATCTGAAGGAGGATGCGAAATGAGCGAATCAATTCAACAAGGCTCAATGCCGGTCATCGAACTCAAGGAGGTCAAGGTCTACCACCGGGCACGGACCGGCGGCCTGTTCCGGCCGAACATCGTCAAAGCCGTCGACGGCGTTGACTTCAGCATCAGCCGTGGCGAAACCGTGGGCATCGTCGGTGAGTCCGGCTGCGGCAAGTCCACGCTCGCGTCCGTGCTCGTGGGACTCCAGCCGCCGACGTCGGGCGAGGTGCTGTTCCACGGCAAGCCGGCCATCAAGCGGAACGCATCCATGCGCAAGCAGTTTGGCCGCTCCGTTTCCGTGGTCTTCCAGGATCCTGCGACGGCGCTCAACCCGCGCATGACCATTCAGGACATCCTGACCGATCCGCTTCAGATCCACGGAATCGGCAACGCGGCCAGCCGCGCAGCCAAGGTCAAGGAACTGTTGGCGCTGGTCGGCTTGCCGCAATCGGCAGCCGAGGTGACGCCGTCGCAAGTTTCCGGCGGCCAGCGCCAGCGTGTGGCGATCGCCCGCGCCCTGGCGTTGGATCCGGACATCATCGTGGCGGACGAGCCGACGTCGGCCCTGGACGTTTCGGTCCGCGCGCAGGTCCTGAACCTGCTGTCCGACCTGAAGACCCAGCTGAACCTCGGCATGGTGTTCATCTCGCACGATATCCAGACCGTCCGCTATGTATCGGACCGCATCTGCGTCATGTACTTCGGCAAAATCGTCGAGCAGGGCACAGCCGCACAGGTCTTCGACAACCCCAGCAACGACTACACCAAGAAGCTGCTGGGCGCCGCGCCGAGCCTGCTTCACATCTAGCTTTTCCTTTCACAAGTTACAAACAACGGAGATTTCTGTGTCCACTCAGTTCCAGGGCGTCATTCCCCCGGTCATCACCCCGCGCCACGCCGACGGCAGCATCGATACTGCGTCGCTGAAAAACGTCACCAAGCACCTGATCGACGGCGGTGTGTCCGGCCTTTTCGTCCTGGGCTCCTCCGGCGAAGTCCCCTACCTCACCAACGCCGAGCGTGAACTGGTGGTCTCCACCATCGCCGACGCCAACGCCGGAGCCGTCCCGCTGATCGTTGGCGCAAACGAGCAGACCACCAACCGCGTGATCGAGGAAGCGCGCAAAGTGGTGGATCTTGGTGCCGACGCGATCGTAGTCACGTCCATGTACTACGCAATCGGCAACGCCGCGGAGACCGAAACGCACTTCCGCAGCATCCACGCCGCCATCGACAAGCCGATCTTCGCTTACGACGTCCCGGTCCGCACCCACTTCAAGCTGCCCACGGACCTGCTGGTCCGGCTTGGCCGCGACGGTGTTATCGCCGGCGTCAAGGACTCCTCGGGCGACGACGTCTCCTTCCGCCAGCTGCTTTTGGCAGCCAAGGACATTCCCAACTTCGACATTTTCACGGGTCACGAAGTTGTGGTGGACGGCGCCCTTCTTGGCGGCGCGCAGGGCGTCGTTCCGGGCCTTGGCAACGTTGATCCGGCCGGTTACCGCCGCCTGTTCGATGCCGCGCAGGCCGGAGACTGGGCTCTCGCGGCAAGGGAGCAGGACCGCCTGGCCGACGTCTTCGAGATCGTCTACACCCCCAACGGCCGCGTCTCCGGTGGTGCCGCTGGTCTGGGTGCCTTCAAGACCGCACTGCAGGTCATGGGAGTCATCGAGTCGAACACCATGAGCGAGCCCATGCTGTCTTTGAATGAATCGGAGACCGCGTTGATTCGCGAAATCCTGGAGCGGAACGGGCTGGTTTAAGCTATCGTGACCGCTCCCCTAGCCCAAGCGACCCACGTGATCGGTGTTGACCTCGGCGGCACCAAAACCGCCGCCGGGGTTGTTTCCGAGCTTGGTGAAGTGCTCATGTCGGAGACCATTCCGACGTTGAACAGGGACGGTGGCGAGGCGATCCTCGACGCCACCGGTGCGCTGATCACGGGCTTGGTGGAGCGCGCTGCCGACGCCGGACTTTCCGTGTCCGGTGTCGGCGTCGGCTCCGCTGGGGTCATCGATGCTGTTGCCGGGTCGGTGGTGTCCGCGACCGACGCGATTCTTGGCTGGGCCGGGACTTCCCTTGTTGCCGGGCTGTCCTCACGGCTTGCTGTCCCGGTGGTGCGTGCCGTTAACGACGTCCACGCCCACGCCCTCGGTGAGGCCTGGCTTGGTGCGGCTGCCGGTTCCTCGAGCTCGCTCATGGTCGCCTTCGGAACCGGAGTCGGCGGGAGCTTTGTGCTGAACGGCGCTCCTGTTCTGGGACACCGCTTTGTTGGCGGGCATGTAGGTCACGTCGCGTCGCCGCTGGCTGTGTTTGACGGCGTTCCGTTGCCTTGCGTGTGCGGTGGATCAGGACACGTCGAGGCCATCTCGTCGGGGCCCGCCATTTACGAATCGTTCCTGCGCTTTGGTGGCTCTTCGCGTGAGGCAGCGGACACGCGGGGCGTGTTTGCGCTGGCCGCTTCAGGAACTCACGACGGCGGTGCTGCCGCTTTGCGTGCCATCGGCATCGGGGCCACGGCGGCCGGACAAGCCGTAGGTGGGCTCATTAACATTCTCGACCCCGAAACCGTGGTGATATCCGGCGGGCTGGCCGATGCCGGCGAGCTTTGGTGGAAACCCATGGAGACGGCCCTGCGCCAGGAATTGCTGGCACCGTTGGACGACGTCCCGGTAGTGCGGGCGACCCTCGGCAACACCGCGGCCATCGTTGGTGCCGCGAAACTTGTTCTTTAGCAGAGAAAGACATCATGATCCTCACCACTGAAGGCCTCGAAGCCCTCCGTTCCCAGCTGATCGTCTCTTGCCAGGCGTACCCGGGCGAGCCGATGCGTGACCCGCGAACCACTGGGCAATTGGCGGCTTCAGCGGTCATCGGCGGCGCCGCGGGGGTCCGCGTCCAAGGGTTGGCCGACGTGCAATCCACGCGCACCGCCGTCGAAGTCCCCGTCATCGGGCTCTGGAAGGACGGGCACGATGGCGTCTTCATCACCCCTACGCTCCGGCACGCGCTTGCCGTGGCTGGTGCCGGTGCGCATGTTGTGGCGATCGACGGGACCCGGCGGGTCCGCCCTGACGGATTGTCCCTTCAAGCGACCGTTGCCGGTATTCATGCGGAATCCCATGCGCTGGTCATGGCCGATTGCGGTTCGTTTGACGATGCTGTTGCAGCCGTTGAAGCCGGCGCGGACCTGATCGGTACCACGTTGGCCGGTTACACCGGCGAGCGCCCGAAGTCCGACGGCCCGGACCTGGTTCTCTTGGAGCAGATCGCTTCCGCGGGACTGGGCAAGCCGCTGCTCGCGGAAGGCCGGATCCACACCCCGACCCAGGCACGTCAGGCCCTCGATGCCGGTGCGTTCGCCGTAGTTGTAGGCACCGGCATCACACACCCGGCCACGATTACGGGTTGGTTCAAGGGCGCGATGCACAGGTAGCACCTGTGTTGCAGGGGTTAGCTCTCCGTCTCGACCGGTCTGTCCGTCGCATGCCCGTACTGGGACCACCCGCCGACGAATAGCCTCCCCTTGCCCATTGCCAATTGCTCCATCATCAGGAGGTTGTGGCAGGCGGTCACTCCGGATCCGCAATAGGTAATGGTGTTCGATGCAGACACCACTCCTGCACGCTCGAAGTTCGCACGAATTTGCGGCTCCGGGAGCAGGTGTCCCGTGGAGTCGAGATTCCCGCGGCATGGGACATTCACGGCACCGGGTATGTGGCCAGGTCGGGGATCTATGGGGTCTTGGCGGCCCTCGAAGCGGTCGCGATTCCTGGCATCCACAGTGATGTAGTTTTCAGAGGAAGCCTCCGAGATGTCTGCCAGCAGGTGCCACACTCGGGCCGAGAAACTGCCCCTCCGGCGTTCCGTGCCCTCCACAGTGAGGTCTCCCGGATAGCTCCCCATACCCCCGTCCAGGATGGCTGCATTGTTGCCTGTCGATCGGAGCATCCACACCAGCCGGGCCGCGATGACTCCACCGGCGTCGTCATAGGCCACCACGGTGTCGGAATCGTTGATGCCGGCTTCCCGCATCCCTTGGGCAAACACCTCAGGATCAGGTAGCGGGTTCCTCCCAGCCTCTTGGGAAGCTGGCCCGGAAAGCCATCTATCCATGTCCATGAAGATGGCGCCTGGGATATGGCCAGCATGGTAGGCATCCTTCCCGGATGATCCATCCAGGTACCAGCGCGTATCCACGAGAATGAACTTTCCCTGGTTGCGGGCGCACCAGGCCCAATCCACAAATGGCTTCAAGTCAGTGCTCATGGGCAGCAGCCTAGTTCTGAAATCCATATTTTGAGATATAGATATCAATATATGGACAAGCAAAATGCGGGCCCCCCTTCCGTCCCCATAGGCCCTCTTGAGCATGCAAAACAGGCCTCACAACGTCCGGGCAGCGGTTGTAGGCTTCTCCCATGACTGCCGAAAGCTCCCGTGAATTCGACGTAATTGTGATCGGCGCGGGCGCCGTCGGGGAAAACGTCGCGGACAGAGTGGCTCGTGGCGGACTGACGGCAGTGATTGTGGAAAGTGAACTGGTGGGCGGCGAATGCTCGTACTGGGCGTGCATCCCTTCCAAAGCTCTCCTTCGACCAGGCAGCGTGCTCCACGCGGCGCAAGGAATTCCCGGGGCTTCGGAAGCCGTCACGGGATTGGTTGATGCCGAGGCAGCACTGAAGCACCGGGACTGGTTTACGAACAATTGGCAGGACGGGAGCCAGGTCGAGTGGCTTGATAATGCGGGCATCGAGTTGATCCGTGGGCGAGGCCGCATCACAGGTCCGCGCGAGGTCCAGGTGGACGGTATCGATGGCAACAGCTACGCCCTCAAGGCGCATCATGCAGTGGTTGTGGCCACAGGCTCAACCCCCACCATCCCGGATATCGAAGGCTTGAGGGACGTGCCGTTCTGGACCACCCGCGGCGCGACCGCGGCGAAAACCATCCCCAAGCGTTTCACGGTGCTCGGAGGTGGTGTGGCCGGCGTGGAGTTGGCCCAGGCTTTTGCCCGCCTCGGTTCAGTGGTTACGCTCATCGCACGTGGCCGCCTGCTGAGCAGCTACACCGAGGAGGCCGCCAACCTGGTCCTGGCCGGGCTGCGAGCCGATGGCGTCACCGTCCACCTCCATTCTGATGTCGAAAAAGTCGAAGAAGACGACGACGGGTCAGTGGCGGTCACGCTCAACGGCGAGGTCATCATGGCCGACAAACTCCTTGTCGCGTCCGGCAGGCATCCAGCGTTGGCCAATCTGGGCCTGGAAAATGTGGGGGTAGAACCGCAGAACGGAAAACCGCTGCGGCTCACTACCGACGCCAGCGGATTGGTCGAGGGCCCGGCCAGCGATGGCACCAGCGGGCTGTGGCTGTACGCCGCAGGCGATGCCGCGGGCAAAGTGTTGCTCACGCATCAGGGAAAGTATGAAGCGCGGGCCACCGGCGATGCAATCGTCGCTCGAGCCAACGGCAAGCTCCAGGGCACACCCCGCCCTTGGAGTGCATGGGCCCACACCGCCAACGAGCACGCGATTCCAAGCGTCGTCTTCACAGACCCGGAAGTAGCATCGGTGGGTCCGAGCCTTGAGCAGGCCCTACTCCAAGGCAGGCACGTCACGGGCGTGGAATTGCCCATCGACGTTTCCGGATCCCAGCTCTATTCCCCCGACTACAAGGGGTGGGCTCAGATCGTGGTGGATGAGGACCGGAAAGTCATCCTCGGCGCTACGTTCGTTGGCCCAGGGGTAGCTGAACTGCTCCATTCGGCCACGATCGCGATCGTGGGCGAGGTCCCATTGGACAGGCTGTGGCACGCGGTTCCTTCGTACCCCACCATCAGTGAAGTGTGGTTGCGGCTCTTGGAGAAGTACGGACTCTAGCTCCTATTTGAACTGACCAGTCAGTTCAGTTAGACTTTCAGCAGACACCATTTCTGCGAAAGGCTTCATTGTGCTGTCCGTACAGCAACTCCAGATCAACGGCCGCCGGGACGATCTCCTTCCGGCAACGTCACTCCAAGCACGCCGCGGCGAACTCCTGCTCGTGTCCGGCGAAGGCCAGGATCAGCGGACCGCGTTGGCCTTGGGACTCAGTGGCCGCATGAAGCCCAGCAGCGGCGTCCTCAGTTGGGACAACAACACCAAGACCAAAAAGATCCGGCTCGCCAGCGCCTTGGTTGATTCGCCCGGGGTCAACGAGCCCGAACAGCACCTGAGCGTCCGCGACCTCGTCACCGAGGACCTCTCCCTCATTCCGCGCCGCTACCGTGGTGCCCTGCTTAGCAAGCCGTGGCTGAAGATCAACAGCTTTGAGGACATCGCCGGCCTCTGGATTGAACAGCTTCCCGCCAGCCGCCGGCTGGAACTGCTGACTGCCCTTGCTTTGGCGGATCCGGCCACCGACCTCCTCGTGGTCGACTCCCCCGACCGACACAGCGCCGATTCCGGAGCATGGCTGCCGCGACTTGAGGCATTGGCGTCCGATGCCGGGCGGCCGCTTGCCGTCGTCGCCGTCGTCGGCGCCCTCCCGGAGAACTGGACCGGCCCTGCTGCGGTGATCGGCAACTCAGTCCTGCACCCGCCCGAACCGGAAACGGAACGGGAGCCAGAACCCGAAACGCACACGGACACCGAACAACCCGCCCCGACCAAACAAGAACAACCCCAAGAAACCCCGGTACTTCAAAGGACTGCAAAGTGACTGTTCTGCGGCTCGCCCGCTCCGAACTCAAACGCATGACCGGCGGGCTCCTGCCCAAGCTGACCATCCTGGCCTTGACGATGGTGCCCTTGCTCTACGGTGCCGTATATCTCTATGCCAACTGGGATCCTTACGGCAACCTGAACCAGATCGACGCCGCATTGGTAGTAGAGGACACTGGGGCAACCTCAAAAGATGGCACCGAACTGCAGGCTGGCAAGAAGGTTGCCGACAGCCTGGTGGACGGCCACGTCTTCAACTGGAAACAAGTTTCCAGCGCCGAAGCCGCGGACGCGGGTGTTCGGACGGGCGAGTACGCTTTCGCACTGCGGATCCCCAAGGATTTCTCCGCCAACCTGGTGTCCCCCGGGAGCTTCGACGCCGCCAACCAGGCAATGCTCCATGTCACCACCAACGACGCCAACAACTACCTCCTGAGCACCATCGTGGACAAACTCACCACGGCCGTGCACTCAACGGTTGCCAAGGAAGTGGGCGAGGAAACAGCCAACCAACTCCTCACCGGCTTCGGCACCATCCACGCCTCCATCGTGAAGGCTGCGGATGGAGCATCCGAACTAGCTACAGGCGTGGGGCAGCTCAGTGACGGCGCAGCAACGCTGCATGACGGCACTACCCAGCTGGTCACGGGGGCAGACCAACTTGTCGCCGGGCAGACCAAACTGCGCGACGGCGCTGTCCAACTCAACAGCGGCGCCGGCCAGTTGAGTTCGGGCCTCACCGAGCTGAAAAACAGAACTGCTACCCTCCCTGCGGATTCGCAAAGGCTTGCCGACGGTGCAGCGCAAGTAGCGGCCGGGAACGCGGAGCTGAACGCGAAAGTCCAGGACGTCGTCGGGCAGCTCGATGCCGCAGACAAGGGCCTCCGCAACCGGGTCCTGGAATCCAACACCCGGCTGGTCACCGCTGGCGTGCTGACGCAGGATCAGGCAGACAAGGTCCTGGCGGACTTCGACGCGGCCGCCGCATCAAGCCCAGTCACGGACGCAAAGGCCAAGATCGCGGGCGACGCCGCCAAGATCCAGCAGCTCTCCGATGGCTCAGCGGCCGTGAGCGCCGGGGCTTCGAAGCTCGCCGCCGCAACGCCTACTCTCACCGACGCCATTTCGCAGGCTGCGGCAGGAGCCGGGCAGCTCAGCACTGGCGCTTCCACCCTCGCCGCCGGCCAGCAGACCGCCTTGGATGGCGCAGTGAAGCTCGACGACGGCGCCCACCAACTCAACGACGGCGCCGGGGAGCTTGCCAGCGGTGCGGTGAAGGCCTCCGATGGCTCACATACCCTGGCCACGGAACTTGCCAAGGGTGCCGGAGACATCCCAAACCCGAACGACGAACAGAAAAGCAGTGTGTCCAAGGTGATCGCCGATCCCGTGGCGGTGGACAACATATCGCAGGCCAAGGCAGGCTCTTACGGCGCCGGGCTGGCACCCTTCTTCCTGACGCTGGCCTTGTGGATCGGCGTTTTCATGCTGGTGCAGGCCATGCGTCCCATCACCCAACGGGCGCTGGCATCCAACGCCCCCGCTTGGAAAATCGCAGTGGGAGGCTGGCTTCCCTTCTTCGTCGTCTCAGTCCTGCAGGCCACCATCCTCACCCTCGTGGTGAACCTGGGCCTCGGCCTGAACGCCGCCCACCCCATAGGCATGTGGCTGTTCATGCTGGCCGCGGTGATGGCATTCAGTGCGATCATCCAGGGCATCGTGGCGCTGATGGGAACCCCAGGCAAGTTCGTGGTGCTGATCCTGCTGGTCCTGCAGCTGGTCTCTTCCGGCGGCACGTTCCCTTGGCAGACCACTCCCATGCCACTTCACGTGGTCCATGAAGTCTTGCCCATGGGTTACGTGGTCACGGGGATGCGGCACCTCATCTACGGCGGCGAACTCAGCATGATCTGGCCGACGGTCCTGGGCCTGCTTGGATACACTTTGCTGGGAGCGGCACTGTCCACGCTCGCTGTCCGCAAACACAAGATGTGGACCCTCAAGACGTTGAAGCCGGAGATCGCAGTATGACTACCACCGAGCCGGCGGGCCAGGGCCCTGCCGAGAAGAAGCTCCGGCCGGGACGCACCAACGCCACCAAACAGCGCCTCTTCGAAGCGTCCATGGAATTGATCGGCGAACGCGGCGCCGCTGGCGTGACCGTGGATGAGATCGCGGCCGCGGCAGGAGTGTCCAAGGGAACGGTCTATTACAACTTCGGCAGTAAATCGGACCTGATCGCGCAGCTGCTGCGGCACGGCGTAGACATTATGCTGGTACGCCTCCAAGCAATCGAAGGGCAGAGCAGCGATCCCCTGGAGTCCATGAAGAACATGGTGGGGCAGGCCATGGAGTTCATGGACGAGTACCCGTCCTTCGCGCGGCTGTGGGTCAGCGAGAATTGGCGGACTCCGGGCGAGTGGAGTGCCGTGTTCGCGGAGCTACGCGGTGAACTCCTGGCCGTGATCGGCTCGGCGGTGGAGCGCGTTGCTTCCGGGTACAAGGTGGACGAGTCCATCGCCCGGGGCAGCCTGGAAGCTGCGATCTTCGGGGCAATCTTCGTGGTGGGACTCGACCGGCAGACCTATAACCCGGAGCGCACCCGCGAACAGAGCGTGGCCGCCGTCATGACCATCATGCACGGGTACGTCATCAAGTAGCGCTTTCCCGGGAACGGTATCCAACTGCAATCTACGACGGCGTGGCGCGGCCCGCTGGTCGGCGATGATTAACCTCATGCGTCACATGGGGAACAGCGGAAAGCTTGCGGTAGTGGCCGCCTTTGTGTCTCTCGGGCTCTTGGTGCTCGCCGCTGTGGTCCTCGAAGAACTGGTCCTGTACCTGTTCCTGGGAGCGGTGCTGACGTGCTACTTGGCCTCGATCGTGCAGGTCTTCAACCGGCGGCGATACCTTGTGGTTCTCCTTGGCGCCGCCGGCACCAGCCTGTTCATCGGCTTCAGCATCGCGTTCCTTCGCATGTGGGGGCTGGCGTTCAACCAGGACGCCAACGCCATGGGAAGTGCGGTAAGCACCGAGGACTCCGACATCTACTTCTACTTGGCCGCCGTGGCTGGCTGCGGAACCTTGCTGGTCCTGTTCCTGGGGGCGGTCTGGCCTTCGTGGGGTTCCGCCCGGGCGCGGCAACCCGTCCCAGCGGCTAAGCGGGCCACGGCTCAGCGGACCACCCCTCAGCGGGCCACGGCTCAGCGGACCACGGCTGAACGGGCCGCAACACCAACTAAACGAGCATCCACCCCTCGGCCTGCAACAGCTGCCAAGCGCCCGGCGTCGAGCGTTTCACCCCAACGCAAACCCGCCCCGAGGCGTTAACGCCTGCGTTGCGGGGCCTGCACTGCGTGCTTCGCGAGCGATTAGACGCGCAGAGCGGGCCTCATAACGGTAGTTTCCGGGCGTTTTCGCGAGACGCCGAGCACGGCGGTCGCCACTCCGAGGAGCAGGATCAGACCGCCCATGATTTCGGCCACCGTAGGGATTTCGTTCAGGACCAGCCAGGCCGCCGTCATGCCGACCACCGGAACCAGCAGCGTAAAAGGCACGACGTCTGAACTCGGGTAGAGCGTCAGCAGCCGGTTCCAGATGCCGTACCCAATAAGCGAGGCGAAAACCGCCGTGTAGATTGCGCTCAGGATCGTAGCTGGTTGAAGGTCTGTGATGGTCGCCCACACGGTGCCCGGACCGTCCACCACAAGTGACAATCCCGCCAAAGGAAGGGGCACCACGGCCCCGGACCAGACCACCAGGCCCAGCCCCGACGTCGCTTTCGAGTGGCGCGCCACCACGTTTCCGATCGCCCAGGACAACGCTGCGGCCAGCACGATCATGAGAGGCAGGACGGGCGCCACGGCACTGCGCCCAACAGCAACCACGCCGAGACCCGCCAGGCCCAGCACAACCCCGAGCATTTGCCTGCGATTGGGCCTCTCGCCCAGGAACCGCGCTGCGATCAGCACTGTGAACAGCACCTGCGCCTGCAAGACAAGGGAGGCCAGGCCCGCCGGCATACCCAGCGCCATGCCCAGGTACAGCAATCCGAACTGACCGGCGCTCATGAAAAGCCCGACGCCGATGATCGCCTTCCAACTCACGTCCGGTTTGCGGATGAAGAGGATGAACGGAAACACCACGAGCAGGAATCGGAAGGCGACGAAAAGCAGGGGCGGGACATCGCGACCGTTGGGGTGGAGCCCCAGGTCTATGGCGACAAAGTTCACGCCCCACAGGACGGCGACAAGGACGGCGAGGGCAGAGTGGCGGAGGTTCACGAGAAACACTCTGGCACCTGAATGGTTTAAGCACCAGCGTTGAATTCAGCATGAAACCAAGTAGATTTACTTCATGATCGATATTTCAGCCTTGCGGGCCCTAGTAGCCGTGGAACAGCACGGATCGGTAGTGGCTGCCTCCGATGTGATGGGCTACAGTCCATCGGCGGTTTCACAGCAGATCAAGAAGTTGGAGAAGCAAACCGGGGTGACCGTGCTGGAACGCAACGGCCGCGGCGTACTCCTTACCGAAAGGGGCCTTGCCCTCGCCGGCTACGGACGGCGGATCATGGGCGAACTCGAGGAGCTGCAGGCAACACTCCTCGCCGATCCCGCCAAGCCTTCCGGGCTCCTGCGGCTCGTGGCATTCTCAACGGCCTGCCGCGGTTTGGTGGGGCCCATGCTCGGACGTATTGGCACCACGGATTCAGAACTTGAAATCAGCGTGCTGGCGGAGGACCCGCGTGAAGCCGTGCAGCGGGTTGCATCAGGCGAGGCTGAGCTTGCCGTAGTACACAACTGGAACTCCGTGCCGCTTGTCATTCCTGAGAACCTGGTGCATGAAGACCTTTGCCTGGACCAGGCCGACGTCCTCGTTAACAGCAGCCACGAACTTGCTGGACGGACCGTCGTCGAGCGTGAAGACCTGCTGGACGAAATTTGGGTCAGTACACCGGCTGGCGCCATCTGCAACGAAGCCCTCCTGCAGATCTTCGCCGGGCTGGGGCGGGTCCCAGATATCCGTGTCTACGATCCCGACTTCTCCACCCATATCGCCATGGTGGAGCAGTCCGTGGCCGTAGCGCTGGTGCCTCGGCTGGGCAGGCCGCCCCTGCCACCGGGCGTCGTTGCCGTGCCGGTCGTCAACCCCATCCAGCAGCGAGCGGTGGGAATCGTGTACAGAAAAACCATGACCGCCAGCCCCAATATCCGGCATGCAGTCCGCCTGCTGCGCGAAGTGGCGGCCGAGCACGAACTGCCCGTCAGGGGCTGAGCAACGGGCGTAGCTACTTGCGCGGCACTTTGAAGTGCGTCAGACGGGCGTCCTGCCCATCCAGCTCCGCCCATGGCTTGTCAGTCTCCATCACTGTCAAAGCACTGGTTGGGAACCGTGTGGCGGCATCCATATAGGCATCATGGTCCGAATCGCGCGAAGCGAGGTGCATGGCCAGGTCCTGGACGCCAGGCATGTGCGAGATAACCATCAAGGTGGTGACGGTGTCCGGGACGTGGTTGATCACGGTCAACATCCGGTTTGCCGAGGCGGCGTACAGGCCGTCCTCGAGCTTGGGCGTCGGCGCCTTGTCTCCCAACTCATCGCACACCCACGTGCAGGTTTGGCGGGTCCTCAGCGCAGACGAGCACAGAATGAAGTCTGGAACGACGCCATGCTTGAGCAACCATCTTCCGGCCAGTGGGGCCTCACGGTGTCCGCGTTCCTCGAGGGGACGTTCATGGTCCGGAACCCCCATGGGCCAATCCGCTTTGGCATGCCGCATGATCACAAGGCGCCTGATGTGATGGTCACTCATGAACCAACCCTATAGCGGCAAACCTTATCCGCGGCGGAGGCCAATACTCACGGGAGCACTACAAAAGCAGAAAGGCGGCATGTCCCGATAGCGCCGTTGTTGCTGGGCCCACTCCGCCCGGGTTCCCTGACCGAGCTTGCGAGGGCAGGGAGGCGGAGGGGAGGCACGAGCGCAGGCGCAGAGGGATATGCCGCCTTTCGGCTGCAGCAGTAGCTTAGATCGAGTATTCCGGAGCGGCCCAGACGATGACCTCAGGGTGCTCGTAGAAGCGGTAGCCCTGGCCACGTACGGTGCGCACGGTGTTGGCAAGGCGGCCCAGCTTGGAGCGGAGGCGGCGGATGTGGACGTCGATGGTGCGCTCGTTGGGCACTTCTTCGGCGTTGCGCCACAGGCCCTCAAGCAGCTCGTCGCGGCCAACCGTGCGGGTACCGTTTTCGACGAGGTAGTTGAGGAGCTCGAATTCCTTGAACGTCAGGTTCAGCGACTCACCGTCGAGGTGGACTTCGCGGCGGGCGAGGTCGATCAGCACGCCGGAGGGGCGGGCTTCCTGCTGCGGTGCCGGGCGCGCAGCCTCGGTGCGCTGGCGGGCTGCGACCGTGGGGTCACCGAAGGTGGAACGCACGACGTCGAGTGCGGACCCGGGTGCCCCGGCCGGTGCAACGGCGACTGCAGCGTAGCTCTCTGCGCCGGTGACGAGGGACTGGGCATAGGCCCGGATTTCCTGGGCAAGCTTGGCGATGGACGTACCAGCCGCTGCTGCTGTCTCTTCGTCGATGCCCATGTAGAGCACGAAGCCGCGGGCCACGTTGTCGTTGGCGACGGGGCGGAGGCGGTCAGACTGCGCAATGACGGGAGTGGGCGCCGTCATGGGTGCTGGCTCGTTGGTGGGAACTGCCCGCAACTGGCCGTAGGAGTTGGGGTTGTAACCCTGGGGCACGTAGCCGGGGGCCTGCTGGCCGTTGCCCTGGGTGGCCGGGGCGTACCCGGGACGGTTGCCGAAGCCGGGGCGGAGCCCTGCGTTTGAAGCGGCCTTGTTGGCGTTTCGGACTGAGATGTGGACGTAACCGGATGCAACTGACATGGAGTGATTACCTCAAAAGTGAATAGCCGTCATCGCGGCTTCGAATGCTGGTTGTCCCCGCAATGAGTTTGGGGAAGGGCGCCCAACGCTGGGCTAGGGGGCGAATGCCTGAAACTTCTTTGGGGTGGAAAGTTAGGCTTGCATTCGACAACAGCGGGTCTCGTCGCCAGCGGGTGTGCTGGACCAGATTGCTGCGGCTGCAGGTGCTGTTGAGTTCTTGTTCACATTGGAAGTGTGCAACGTAACAATGGCAACACGCAAGTAACAAAGCGCCAAACCGTCCACATTTTGAGACAAGAGGGTCTATTGTGCCGCAGATCACAATTCTTCCCTCGTTGAAAATGAACGTCATTTCATTCGGTCTCGACGAGAAATATTCGGTATATGGTGAATTTTCTTCGGCCGATAAGGCATGATGTCCTCCCCGATTCCCATTCGGCACAGAAGGACGGAATCTCAAGATCTGAAACACTTGCTGTCCAATCGCAAGCCGGTCCGATCTCGAATTTTTGCTCCAAAATCTGCTACAAGCCGTAGAAACAGCGTGTACGGGCCTGTCCAGGGTCCACGAACTCCTGCCACCTAACTCCCACGTAGCTAGTGTTGATCTCACAGCGTCCTCACAGGACTGCCAAAGCCTCGGCAAACCAGCAGAATGGAGAGTTGTCACATGGCCTCCTCGCACTCCATGACCAACAACCTTCCCCAGCTCTCCCACCCGGACGGCTCCCCAATCCGCGCCCTGGTAGTGGACGACGAACCCAGCCTTGCCGAACTCATGAGCATGGGTTTGCGCATGGCAGGCTGGTCCGTGGCGGTAGCTGCCGACGGACCAGAAGCCGTGAAGATTGCCAAGGACTTCCGCCCTGACGTGCTGGTGCTGGATGTCATGCTTCCGGGATTTGACGGTGTGGAGGTCCTCAACCGGATACGCGCCTTCGCGCCCGAAGTACCTGCGCTGTTCCTCACAGCCAAGGATGCTGTCCAGGACCGCATCGTAGGCCTTGCCGCCGGCGGCGACGACTACGTCACCAAGCCCTTCAGCATGGAGGAAGTCCTCCTGCGCCTGCACAGGCTCGTCCAACGATCAGGCGTAGCCGCCATGGACACCGCCGAACTGGTGGTGGGCGATCTCACCCTGAACGTGGATACACGCGAAGTTTCCCGCGCCGGCGAGGACATCCAGCTCACGGCAACGCAGTTTGAGCTGCTTCGTTACCTCATGGAGAACCCCAAGCGCGTGGTCAGCAAGGCACAGATCCTGGACCGCGTCTGGGACTACGACTTCGGCGGGCAGGCCAACATCGTGGAACTGTACATTTCCTACCTGCGCAAGAAAATCGAAGCCAACCACCCCCCGATGATCCACACCATCCGCGGGGCCGGCTACGTCATCAAGCCTGCGGACTGAACCTTGTCCACCCTTTCAGAAGTAGCCCGCAAGACCCAGCGGAGCTGGTTCAATCCCTCAACCTGGCATCTGCGCACGCGACTGGTCCTGGTGGCAATGGCATTGCTGGTGGCGATTTGCGGTGCAGTCGGGGTGGTCAGCTATGCCTCCATGGACATGTACTTCAACAAGCAACTCGATAAGCAGTTGGAGCAGGCGTCCAGCCGCGCGAATGACTTCGGCAGGCCGCCGTCGAACTTTCCTTCAAGCGGCCGGCCAGATCCCCTGGAGGCCCGCGGCCAAGGTGCCGGGACCCTCAACGCGAGGATCGATGGTTCCACCGTCATCAACTCGGGCCTCATAGATGCCAACGGCCGGCGCGCCGCACTGTCGGCCGAAGACAAGCAGGTCCTGCTGTCACTCCCCCGCGGCAATCTGCCTGTGGACCGCTCATTGTCCAATGGCGACTACCGGCTGGTGGCCGTTGAAACCGCCTACGGCGACGTGATCGTGACGGGACTGCCGTTGGCTGACAAGCAAAACGCCGAGGCATCGCTGGTATGGACCATGGTGTTTGTTTCTCTTGGCGGCCTGGTACTGATCGGCCTCGCGGGTACCGTCATTATCCGTAGGACCATGCGGCCCCTGGAGCAGCTTTCGGAAGTCGCGACGAAAGTCTCGCGGCTGCCCCTCGACGCCGGTGACGTGGCACTTGCGGTGCGCGTACCGCCGTCGGCCTCCCATCCGGGAACGGAAGTGGGCAGCGTTGGCCACGCTTTGAACCAAATGCTCAACAACGTTGCCAGGGCGCTGGCAGCCCGGCAGGAAAGCGAAACCAAGGTCCGACAATTTGTGGCCGACGCGTCCCACGAACTCCGGACGCCGCTGACCGCCATCCGCGGCTACACAGAGTTGCTACGCATGACCGAGAACTTCACCGACGATGGACGAAAATCCTTGGCACGCGTCCAGAGCCAATCGGAACGGATGACCACGCTAGTGGAGGACCTGCTGCTGTTGGCGCGCCTGGACGAAGGCCAGCCGTTGAAGGTCACGGATGTGGACCTGACGCAGCTGGTGATCGAGACCGTCAGCGACGAAAAGGTGATGGCACCGGACCATATCTGGAAGCTCCAGCTCCCTGACGAACCGATTACGGTGCGCGGTGACGCAACCCAACTGCATCAGGTGTTGGCCAATCTGCTGTCCAACGCACGCAAGCACACAGATCCCGGCACCACGGTGGTCACAGGCGTCATGCTCTCTGCTGACGGTAGTGCGGTGGTCACCGTCACTGACGATGGGCCTGGCATTCCGCCCGAATTCCAAGGCCGTATTTTCTCGCGATTTGCCCGGGCTGACGCCGCAAGATCGGGCTCTGAGGGGACCTCCGGATTGGGCTTGTCCATTGTCGAATCGATCGTTCAAGCGCACGGCGGAAGCGTGGAAGTTACGTCCAAGCCGGGACGCACTGAGTTCGCCCTCCGGCTCCCCTCAGTTTCAAACGAACGCGCATAACGAATCGGGCAACATGACGCGCCGTGATCGTGATCTCTGTTACCTAAATGTGACTTAAGCCGAAACCTCCTGTACCGTCGAAAGGGTGGGTCGCCCCTAACTGGCCCCACACCCGGGATGCGCCGAGCTCTGCCACTTCCCGGAGTTCCGTTCTCATTCGAGGCAGAGACGGGGGACCCAGAGTCTCCGGGCACAGTATTTTCCTTGCCCTTGGGGTGAAGCCGCAGCTACGCGCGCGGCCGGATGACCTCATCCGAACCCGACAGCTAACTCCGCAGGCGCTGAGAGGTAATCACACATGTCTGAATTCAACGATCAGACGCGCCCTTCCGCGCGTCACCGTGACGAACACAATGCTCCCCTGACCAAGTCGCAAACCGTTCTGAAGAACGCTGCACGCCGCGGCAAGACGGGGCAGCGGATGTCCGTTGTTGCAGGAGTCGTTGCCGCCGCCTTGGGCGTCGCCTCGCTCGGCCAGGCCGCAAACGCTGCGTTCAACCTCCCGGAAACGAGCCAGGCGTCCGAGACGCAGGCTACCGCCCAGGTCAGCAACAAATCAGCGGAAATCTCAGCTTCCTTGGATGCTGCCGCCAAGAAGGGCGCCGCCGATAGGGCCGCCGCAGACCAGGCAGCGGCCGCACAAGCCGCCGCCGAGAAGGCCGCCGCTGAGAAGGCTGCCGCGGACCAGGCAGCGGCCGCACAAGCCGCCGCCGAGAAGGCTGCCGCTGACGCAGCCGCCAAGCAGGCTGCAGATGCCGCCGCTGCTGCAGCCGCAGCCGCCGCAGCTGCCCCCAAGGCAGTGGACGATCCCGCAGCTGCCAAGGCGTACGCCGCCAGCATCCTCGCCAACTACGGCTGGGGTCCGGGCGAAATGACTGCGCTGAACACGCTGTGGGAGAAGGAATCCAACTGGCGGACCACCGCGACCAACGCCTCCAGTGGCGCCTACGGAATCGTGCAGTCATTGCCGGCTTCCAAGATGGCGACTGCCGGCGCTGACTGGGAGACCAACTACCAGACCCAGATCAAGTGGGGCCTGAACTACATCAAGGAACGCTACGGCTCCCCCTCGGCCGCCCTTGCCTTCCACTTGGCCAACAACTGGTACTAAGCCAAACCCTGAAGCAGGCTTGAGCCCACCCCAGCGGGCTCAATCGTGCAGGGCCTGATTGCCGCCCCATTTCCGCCGTTCGCAGTGTTTTTTGAAGCGACCGGCAGGAACCGGGGCGGTTTTCGCGGTTCAGGCCGTTTCCCCGTTTGAAGGCTTTCCACGTTTCACAGTCGCATCACAGCGGCTGCCTAAAGCCCTCATAATCCTTGGCCGCATGCTGGATGCATGACGCTCATAGATCCAGCCGGCAACGCAGTGCAGCACGCTGCACACGCTGGGCACTGTGGTGCTTCAGCCGTGCCTCAACAGCGGTCGCGGCGGTCTCCCGTGAACATCCGGGGAACAGTTCCCGTCCTTGACGTCGCGGTTCCCGTCTTCAACGAGGAAGGCCACATCGAGTGGAGCCTGCGCCGGCTGCACGCGCATCTCGTGGACTCGTTGCCTCACAGTTTCCAGATCACTGTGGCCGACAACGCCAGTACTGACACCACATTGAGAATTGCCGAACGGCTGGCCCGCGAACTCCCGGGCCTGAAGGTCCTGCGCTTCCAGGAACGAGGGCGGGGAAATGCGCTCCGCCATGTCTGGCTCCATTCACCCTCACCTGTGCTGGCCTACGTCGAAGCTGGCATGTCCATCGACCTTGCCGCGGTGGCTCCCCTGCTGGCACCAGTAATTTCCGGGCATTCGGATCTTGCCATTGGCACACGGCTAGCCCGGACTTCCAATGCGATTGGTGGTCGCCGAAGCACCTTGGTTTCCCGCGGCTACAACATCCTGCTGCATCTGGTCTTGGGCGCCCGATTCTCCGACGCCCAGTGCGGTTTCAAAGCCATCCGCGCGGATGTAGCCCATCGGATCCTGCCGCACGTTAGGGACGACTCGTGGTTTTTCGATACCGAACTCCTGGTTATCGCTGAGCGCTGCGGCCTGCGCATTCACGAAGTCCCCGTCGACTGGACCGACAATCCCGACCCAAATATCGACGTCGTACGGACCGCTGCGGCTGACCTGCGGGGTATCGCGCGCCTGGCGCGCGATCTCGTGACGGGGCGCATCCCCATCGCGGAACTCCGGGCAACACTGGAGCGTGGCCCTTGCCCGCGTCGTTGCCCAGTTCCGAAGTGACACGTCGCACCAGCGTGCAATAAGCCCCGCCTCATCCTGCTTGACATAGGTCAACTGAACCGGTTTACTTACCAACAACTGAACCGGTCAAGTGATCGGGATCACTGCTCGTAAATTGGGGAGTCATGGCCGTTACCATCAACGACGTCGCGAATGCAGCAGGCGTGAGCAAGGGTGCTGTTTCCTACGCGCTGAATGGCCAGCCGGGCGTCAGCGAAGGCACGCGGACGCGGATCCTCCAAGTTGCCAAGGAACTGGGCTGGAAACCAAGTCTCCGGGCCAAGGGACTGTCCTCCTCCAAGGCTTATGCCTTGGGACTCGTGGTGGCACGTGATGCGAAACTGCTCAGCACGGACCCCTTCTTTCCGGCCTTCATAGCTGGCATCGAAACCACCCTGGTCCGGCATGAATACACGTTGGTCCTGTCCATCGCTTCCGGCCCCGAGGCAGAAGAGAAAAGCTACAGAAAGCTCGTAGAGGATGGTCGCGTGGACGGCGTCATCCTCACCGACATGCGGAACAACGATTCCCGCATCGCCCTGCTCGGCGAGCTGGAACTGCCCGCTGTCACACTCAATCGGCCGGACACGCGCTCACCTTTCCCCGCGGTCTGCATGGACGATACCGATGGCATCACGTCCGCCGTCAAGCACCTGATCTCTCTGGGACATACTCGAATCGCCCACGTGGGCGGGCCCCAGCCCTACGTCCACAGCCGAAGCCGCCACGGCGCGTGGGCACGAACGCTCGAATCAGCTGGACTCGGAACGGACCTGTTTATCGAGGCCGATTTCACGGCAGCAGGCGGAGCAGCCGCCACAGAATCTTTACTCAGCCGCCCGAACCGGCCCACGGCCATCGTTTACGCCAACGACCTCATGGCCATCGCCGGACAATCACTTGCCCAAACGCGAGGATTCAATGTGCCGGAAGACTTGTCCGCCACTGGCTACGACAACACCGAGATCACGCAGTACTTGAACCCCCCGCTGACCACCATCTCGACCGATCCGCTTTTGTGGGGGCAGACGGCAGCACAGCTGCTGCTCAACCGGCTCAACGGAACCCCCGCCGAAGACATTCTCTTGCAAGCCCCACGGCTGCTTATCCGTGGCTCTACCGGCCCAGTCAGCCCGGCTGACTGACTGACCGACCAGGCCAGGCCAGCCGGATCAACAAAGAAGTTCCAGCAATGCCGCTGTAACGCGCCTCGCTGCTGCCACCCATGGGTGACAGCGCGTGGCCATGCATTCCCGTGTCCTGCGCCATGACCGCCGTCATGACCGCCGCAACGGACCATCACAAGTACCAACGCTCCACCACGCATCAATTACCTTCAATGAGGAGTTGCAATGAAGCACGGACTTACTTCGACACGAATCGTGTCCATGGCTGCGATGGCAGTATTGGGTGCCACGCTGGCGGCTTGCGGCGGCGGAGGAAGCGGCAGCACCACCACCACCGCTGACGCTGCAACCGCGGCCAAAGGCCCCATCAAGATCTGGTACTCAAACAACGAGTTCGAGGTGAAGTGGGGCAAGGCCATGGTGGAGTCGTGGAATTCCGCCCACCCCGACGAAAAAATCGACGCCCAGGAAATCCCGGCCGGAAAGTCCTCCGAGGAAGTCATCGGAGCGGCCATCACAGCGGGCAATGCGCCGTGCCTGGTCTTCAACACCGCCCCGGTGGCAGTGCCGCAATTCCAGAAACAAGGCGGACTGGTGGCACTGGACAAGTTCCCCGACGCCGCGCAGTACATCAAGGAGCGCATAGGAGACCTGGCAGAGCAATACAAGTCAACCGATGGCAAGATGTACCAGTTGCCGTGGAAGTCCAACCCCGTGGTCCTCTTCTATAACAAGGACATTTTCCAGAAGGCCGGGCTGGACCCGGAAAACCCTAAGCTGGCCACACAGGACGAGTTCCTGGACACCGCCCGCACTCTGGTCAAGTCCGGATCAGTAGCCAATGCCGTCTGGCCGTCCCCGGCAAGCGACTTCTTCCAATCCTGGTTCGATTTCTACCCGTTCTACGCCGCCAATTCCGGGGGCACCCCATTGGTGAAGGACGGTAAAGCCACCTTCGACAACGAATCAGGTAAGCAGGTTGCCGGCATGTTTGAGACCCTCTATAAGGAAAAACTGGCCTCAAGCGAGGTCTACCAAGGTGATTCCTTCGGCGAGGGTAAAGCGGCCATCGCCATGGCAGGGCCCTGGGCCATCAACTACTACAAAGGCAAGGTCAACTGGGGTACCGCACCAATCCCAGGTTCCAAGGCCCAGGCTGACGGTTACACTTTCTCCGACGCCAAGAATGTGGCAATGTACTCAGCCTGCAAGAACCAAGGCACGGCCTGGGAGGTCATGAAATTCGCCACCAGCCAGGAACAGGACGGCAAGCTGCTGGCCGTTAGCGGTCAGATGCCCATGCGCAAGGACTTGACGGCAACCTACCCTGACTACTTCGCGAAAAACCCTGCCTATGAGCGGTTTGCCGAGCAGGCCGCGCACACCGTGGAGGTCCCCAACGTGGCCAACTCGGTAGAAATCTGGTCCACCTTCCGCACCGCCTACGCCAAGTCAGTGATCTTCGGCAACGAGAGCATTGACACCTCGTTCAAGGGCGCGGCAGAGAAGATCAACCAACTGGCAGCCCAAAAGTAGCCGTGGCCCCCATGCCACTCGCCTCCTCCGAAAGCACATCCGCAACACGGAAAGCCGACGGGAGAACAGTCTTCCGGCGGCTGAGGCCAAAGTGCATCTTTGGCCCTCAGCCGCTGGGATTGTTGTTCAGCGCACCATACGTCATCTTCATCCTGGCGGTACTGGCTTACCCCTTGGGGTACGCCGTCTACATTTCCTTCCACGATTTCTTCTTCACGGCCCCCGGTGTACCCGTGGAACGTCCCTTTGTGGGCTTGGAGAACTACGTCACCATCTTGTCCGACCCCGCTGTCCAGCGATCGTTCGCCAACATCGGAGTGTTCCTGGCCATCAACGTTCCACTCACCGTGGGCTTATCCCTCGTGCTGGCCAACGCCTTGAACCGGGTCACCAGGCTGAAGACTTTCTTCAGGGTCAGCTACTACGTCCCATACGTCACGGCGAGCGTAGCCGTTGTCGGAGTCTGGCTCTTCCTGTTTCAGCAGAACGGCCTGGTGAACTCCCTCATGGGACCGCTGGCTCCGAACCCGTCGTGGTTGGTCAACTCCTGGCTCGCGATGCCCACCGTGGCGCTGTACGTGACGTGGAAACAGCTGGGCTTCTTCATCCTGCTCTACCTCGCCGCGCTCCAGAACATCCCGGATGAACTGTACGAGTCCGCCTCTGTGGATGGTGCCAACAAGTGGGTTCAGTTCTGGAACGTCACTGTTCCGGGCGTGCGCGCGGCCAGCGTGCTCGTCACCCTTTTGGCCACTATTACTGGCGCAAACCTCTTCACTGAGCCGTACCTCCTCACCGGTGGCGGCGGGCCGGATGGCGCATCCACCTCGCCGGTGTTCCTCATGTACCAAAAGGGCATCCTGCAGGGCAATCCGGATGTCGCCGCTGCGCTGGGGGTGGTGTTGGTGATCGGTGTGTTGCTGATTGCCCTGATCCAGAAACGCCTTGTGGGCGGGAAGGAGGCCTGACATGTCGGTAGTCAGCGCCAGCAACCGAACAAACGACGACGACGGCCGGCGGCTTGGTCCGTCAGTGTCAGTTCCGGAAAACGTCGCTCCGGAAAACTCCTCTGTGGAAAAGCACCGGAACCTCGGCGTGGGAAGCTTTGTGCTTCTGGCCATCGGCGCCTTCGTATTCCTCTTTCCCTTCTACTACATGCTCATTGGCTCGTTGCAGGGCTCGCCGGATACTTCTGTGGCCGGCGCATTCCCCAATCCGGCAAACCTCACAGTCGAGAACTACAGCAGCATCAACGGGTCAATCGATCTGCTGCGTGGATTGGCCAATTCCGGCATCTTCACGGGCGGCGTCATTTTCTTCACCGTGGTGTTTGGGTTGCTGGTTGGCTATGCGCTCGCGCAGATGCAGTTCCGGGGTCGCGGTGTGGTGTTCGCAATGATGCTCCTGGTGCAGATGGTCCCGTTCCAGCTGCTGCTGATCCCGCTGTACGTCATGATCGTGCGCGATTACGGGCTGGCTGACAGCTATTTGGGCATGATCCTGCCGTTCGCCATCAACTCAACTGCCGTATTCGTGTTCCGCCAGTACTTCATGCAGTTGCCGTCAACGCTGTTTGAAGCAGCGAGGATCGACGGCGCGTCTGAGCTTAGGATCCTGTGGCAGATCGCCATTCCGCTTGTCCGGCCGGCAATCGTCACAGCGGTCCTCTTGACGTTCATCGGTCCGTGGAACGAGTTCCTGTGGCCATTCCTGGTGACAAAGGACCAGGCTATCCAGCCACTGGCCGTTTCCCTGGCCAACTACATCTCCAACATCGCCGCGACAGCTTCAAACCCGTTCGGCGCCATCCTGGCCGGTGCCTGCGTCCTCGCGGCCCCTGCCATCGCGCTTTTCATTTTCTTCCAACGCCAATTCATTTCCAGCAACATCGGTTCAAGCGTAAAGGGCTAACTTCTTATGACTTCCACTCAATCAGCACTGCCAACTGTCCCGTTCGCCCTCACTCGTGCCGGCGTCATCATGACGCCGGAGGACGGCAATGATTTCGAAGCGGAGGGGGTGCTCAACCCTGCCAGTGGCCGCGGCCCGGACGGCGAGCTTTACCTTCTACCCCGCTTGGTCGCGAAGGGAAATGTCTCCCGTGTGGGCCTCGCCAAAGTGGTCATTGGCGACGACGGCGTCCCCACCGGCGTCGAACGCCAGGGCGTCGTGATGGCCCCCGACGAAGGATGGGAACGGGGCCTGAACAACGCAGGCACAGAGGACCCCCGCACAACGTGGGTGCCCTCGCTGGGCAAGCACTTGATGACATACGTGGCCTACGGGCCTTTGGGTCCCCGCCTGGCGTTCGCCCATTCCGAGGACCTGCGCAACTGGGAACGCATGGGTCCGTGTTTCTTCGAGTACAAAGCCGAGCTGTCCATGGACCTGAACCTGTTCCCGAACAAGGACGCCGTGTTCTTCCCTGAGCCGGTCAACGACCCCGACGGCGTGGCGTCCTATGCCATGCTGCACCGGCCAATGTGGGACCTCGGCTGGATCCGGGAAGGCGAAGGCGAGCATGTGCCCGCCGGACTCACGGACAAGCGGCCCGGAATCTGGATCTCGTATGTGGCTGTGGAAGACGTCCAGAAAGACCTCAGGAACCTGGTCCACATGGGCAAGCACAAGCTTGTTGCCCTGAGTGAGTATCCCTTCGAGGAGCTCAAGATCGGCGGCGGGCCGGCGCCAATCCGCGTGGAAGAGGGCTGGTTGCTCATCCACCATGGAGTGACCGGCAAGATCGTTGCCTCGGCTTTTGGACAACAGCAAAACGTCAACTATTCCGCAGCGGCCATGATCCTGGATGCCGATGATCCCTCCCTCGTCATCGCCCGCAGCGACAAGCCGCTCCTTGCCCCCGAAACCGAGGACGAAATCTCCGGCATCGTGCCCAACGTAGTCTTCCCCACCGCGATCGAAAAGATTGGCGACCAGCTGTTTGTGTTCTACGGCATGGCTGATTCAAAGATTGGCGTCGCCAGGCTCGATCGAGTCTGACGGTGCCGTGGCCGGGGCATCAAGCCTCGGCCATGATCGCCCCCACCCTACCCAAACCAGGAGAAGACATGACCAAAACACCTGTCCGTTCGAAGCTGCTCGCCAAGCCCGCGGCTCTCGCTGCGGCGATGTCATTGCTCGTGGTGGGTGTCGGGACCGGACCTGCCGCCGCTGCGCCGGTAGAGGCGCCCCTTGTTGCACCGACGGCAACATCGGACGCGACAGTGACTGAGCCGCTTACCAACCTGTCCCATCTGGATTTCCTGCTGGAAACGGTTCCGCTCGCGGCCCTGGAAGGGCACACTACCTACGAACTGGAGGCGCAGCCGAGCGCGCAGGCCCCCTGGACCTATGCGGACAAGAACGCGGACGGGAGCTTCCGGCGCGTTGGTGGCGGATCCCTGGACCCGGCCACCGGACACTGGAGCCAAGGCGCGTATAACGCGGACGACATCGCCCGGACCGCCGTGGTCTACCTGCGCCATTGGCAGCAGACCGGACGGGAAGCGAGCCGAGAACATGCTTTCCAAACACTGCGTTCTTTGACTTTTCTGCAAACCACCACCGGCCCCCACGCGGGAAACGTAGTGCTGTGGCAACAGCCGGACGGAACACTGACCCCCAGCGCCTCGCCCATTGAGTTGCCGGATCCTTCCGATTCCGCCGAGTCATACTGGCTCGCCCGTACTGTCTGGGCCCTCGGCGAGGGGTATGCAGCCTTCAAGACCGCCGACCCCCAGTTCGCTTCTTTCTTGCAGGATCGGCTGCATTTGGCCGTCGAGTCCCTAAAAAAGCAATCCTTGGCCAAATACGGCAGCTACGACGTGGCCGACGGCACCAGGGTCCCGGCCTGGTTGATCGCCGGTGGCGCAGACGCTTCGGCGGAGGCCGTGTTGGGGCTCGCCGCATATGCAAAAGCCGTGCCGGATGACATGCTTGCCAATACTGCACTGACCCAGCTAACTGAAGGCATCGCTGGGATGTCAGGCTCTGTCGGCCAATGGCCATTCGGTGCGATCATGCCGTGGAACAAGTCCCAGACGCTCTGGCACGCCTGGGGCGGCATGGCGCCGGCCGCCGTCGCCACTGCCTCGCCGGTCCTCGACCGGGACGACCTACTGACGTCTGCCGTTCGGGATGCCGCACAGTTCACCCCGCAGCTGCTAGCCGCCGGTGGCCCGGACAACGCTTGGAGTCCGACGCCGGGCGAAGCACAGATCGCTTATGGCGTGGATTCCCGCGTGCAAAGCCTCGTGGCAACAGCCAAGGCAGGCAACGCACCCGGGCTGCTGGAGGTGGCAGCGATCACCGCCGGCTGGTTCTTCGGAGCCAACCGCAGCAACGCTCCCGCCTACAACCCGGCCACCGGTACCGCCGTCGACGGCATTGAACGCGACGGCCGCGTCAACCCGAACTCGGGCGCTGAATCCACTATCCACGCCCTGCTCACCATGCTTGCCCTGGACGCCGATCCGGCGCTGAAGGCGAAGGCACTCGGCATCAACAAGACTGTCAGCACCAACGGGCTAAGCGTCGTCGAAGCCGAATCCGGCACAATCGGTGGCTCAGGTTCAGTGGTCAAGCCCACCTCCGCATGGACGGGCGAAGCCAACTATTCCGGCGGTGCCTACGTAACGCTGGAGGCTGGGGCGTCGCTGGGCTTCCAGTTACCGGCTGCGGACCAGGAGCGGGCCGTCTACCCGATCGTCAATCAGGGCATCACGCCTTCGGGGACTACGGGTTGGTCTGCCAATCGGACGCTGCTGGGCACTACTGCCAACGGCGAGGCCGGCGCGCAGGGCATCACGGAAGCAGCGGGCAAGCTGTCCCCACTCTCGCTGGAACGTGCACTGCCGGCGGGAGCAGGCAACTTCCTCGGCAAGAGTACAGGTACTGTCGTCATCGATGCCCTGCTCATCCAGCCCATCATCTCTGCCGTCTCCGTCACTGGAGCCGCGGGAACCTCCACGCTGTACATAAGCGCCGCCGCAGACACCAGGGTGCGCAAGGTAGATGTGCCCCGCGGCTTTACGCTCCGACAACAGGCCTACGACGCGTCCGGTAAGGCTATTCGCCCGGCCCAGGCAAGCATTGGAGAGGACCGTTCCGGCCGCGTGACCGTTGCGCCCGGTGGTTTCACCATGGTCCAGTTGGTGCGGAAGTAGGGGCTATCCTTCCGGTTCCGCCTCCACCGCACGCCGCACAGCGTCCACCGACCGGGCGACGTCGTCGGCATCCGTGGACCAGTTGCTCACGGAGATCCGCAGGATGTCCCGGCCTCTCCAGGCGGAACCTGACATCCACACTGCGCCCTCGGCCATGAGACGCTGCGTGATGCGGCGGGTACGCTCATCGCTGCCGAAGCTGACGGAGACTTGGGTGAATACGACCTCGTTGAGGATCTCCACTCCCGGAATGCCGGACAGACCCTCAGCCAAGGCGCGGGCGTTGGCGGCCAGTCCTTCCACCATCTCGATTGTTCCTGAGCGGCCCAACTGCCGGAGGGCCGCCCAGACCGGAATACCGCGGGCACGGCGGGACAATTCCGGGACCTTGTCGAACGGATCGCCCAGTCCGGTCTCCGTTGCAATGAGGTAGCTCGTATGGATGCTGAAGGCGCGTCTCAGAGCTTCCGGTCGGGAGACAATGGCCAAGCCACAGTCGTACGGAACGTTCAGCGTCTTGTGGGCATCGGTGGCCCATGAATCGGCCGCCTCCACTCCGGCCAACCGCTCCCGCAGGTGTGGGCTGACCGCGGCCCACAACCCAAACGCCCCATCCACGTGGACCCAGGCCTCGCGGTCATGGGCTACCGCGATTGCTTCAGACATCGGATCGAACGCACCTGAATGCAGGTTGCCGGCCTGCAGGCACACGAGGGAACGTCCGGGTTGCTCGTCCATGGCGTCCGCGAGGGCCTCCGGCAGGATCCTGCCTTGATCGTCCGTGTCCACGGGAACGCAGGCTCCCAGCCCCAGATACCGCAGGGCAAGGTCCACTGCCGCGTGCCTTTCCCGGCCAGCAAACGTGGTGATCCGCGGCGCCCCCGTCAAGCCCAGGTCCGCGAGGTCCCACCCGGCTTCATCCATCAGGTATTGCCGCCCGGCAGCCAGCCCCGCGAAGTTGGCGGTGGTCGCCCCCGTGGTGAATCCGACGTCGGACCCTTCGGGAAGGTGCAACAGGTCCAGCAGCCACGCTGCAGCCGACTCCTCAATGGCAGCGGCGGCTGGCGTCGCAAATCGAAGTCCGGCGTTCTGGTCCCACGCGGTGACCAGCCAATCAGCGGCCATGGCAGCTGGCAGGGTTCCGCCCATGACCCAGCCGTAGAACCGTCCCGACTGGATCGCCATCAATCCCGGTTCGGCCAGCGCGGCGAGTTCATCAACTACGTCCGCCGCGTCCGTAGGACCATCGGGGAGGCGCGGAAGAAGGGTCGCGGCGACTTGATCGGCGTCGAATTCAGGACGGACTGCCCGCTCGGGTACGGATGCTAGCCAGTGGGTAGCGTGGGCCATGGCCCGTTCCAGTGCAGCACCATACGCCTCCGGCAACGCAGACATGCGCACAGCCTACTCCCGGTTCACCGGTTGGAACAGTCGGGTCCTGCCGGGGCTAAAGAGGCTAACCAGAGCTATAGCGTGAAGCTGATGAGGTGACCGCCGTCGTCGTCCTTCACAGCAGTGACGGTGACTGCGGAGTAGTCCGGGATACGCCACATGCCGGGCCCAAGCTCGCCACCGGCGTCGCCTACCACTACGGTCCGCATCCCGGCCGCACGGGCCGCCGCGATGCCTGCGGGGGCATCTTCGAAAACCACGACGTCGGCCGGGTCCGCGCCCAGCAGAGCCGCGGCTTTGAGGTAGCCCTCCGGGTGCGGCTTGCCGCGCGTGACAGCCTCGGCGGTGACCGCGGTCGCCGGCATCGAAAGTCCGGCAGCCTGCATGCGGATGTCGGCAAGGATGCGGTCGGCAGACGTGACCAGCGCGATGGCGTCGTCAGGCAACGCAGCAAGCAGGGCTTCGGCACCCGGGAGGGCAACCACGCCATCGATTCTGGTGCGTTCCATTTCGCCCAGCTCGGCCGTCAGAGCTTCAAAATCAGCACCTGCCGGCGCATAGCGGCGCACAGTATCGCCCGCTTGCACGCCGTGGGACGTCCGCAGGATCTCGTTGTAATCAAGGCCGTATCGTTCGGCGAACTCCAGCCACACCTGCTCCACGATCGCCGTAGAGTCCACCAGTGTTCCGTCCATGTCGAAGAGGACAGCACGGACGGTCAGGGTTGGCGCCCGCTCGGCTCGTTCGGCAGGCATAGTCGGTTCGGCAGGATGGCTCATGGATCCATCCTGCCGCACCATGCAAGGGTAGGGGCGAACTGTGACTTAGCCGTTGGGCCGATGCGGAATGTATTGCACCGCCCATTTATTGCCGTCGGGGTCCGCAAAATGGACGAAGTGTCCCCAGTCCTGGACGTCAATATCGCTGACCTCGACGCCGTTCGCCTTGAGCTGCTCGTGCGCCTTGTTGATATCGCTCACCACCATTTGCAGGGATGGCGCTGTTCCAGGAGGGGCATCGCTGAGCCCCTCGCCGATCGCGATGGAACAGGCCGAACCCGGCGGGGTCAACTGCACAAAGCGGATGCCGTCCATGGGACGCTCATCGAAATCGGGGTTGAAACCAACTTTGTTGACGTAAAAATCCTTCGCGCGATCCACGTCGGACACAGGGACAAACACCAGTTCAAGTTTCCAGTCCATGCGCCACAGGCTATCCGGGGACCCACGAAACCGGTAGGGGGCAATCGTTCCCGGGAGAACTGACATTCCTGCCCAGTTGCCACCGGTAGCAGGAGTTTTCGGCACCGGGCAGTCCCGGAAATCCGGCGATCCAACACGGATTTTCCGGGACCGGGCTTAGCTAACTGGGCAGGAGCGTCGAGGCAGAAAAGGGAGCGTCAGCCGGCCACACCGTACAGGCGGTCGCCGGCGTCGCCGAGGCCCGGCACGATGTAGGACTTCTCGTTGAGCTTCTCGTCGATCGAAGCGAGGACCACCTTCACGTTGGCGTCTTTGAGTTCCTCTTCCAGCTTGGCCAGGCCCTCCGGAGCTGCCAGCAGGCAGATGCAGGTAACGTCCGAGGCGCCGCGCTTGAACAGGAACTTGATGGCTTCGCGCAGCGTGCCGCCGGTGGCCAGCATGGGGTCCAGCACGAAGATCTGCCGGCCGGTGAGGTTCTCGGGGAGGCGCTCGGCGTAGGTGATGATGTCCAGCGTTTCTTCGTCCCGGGCCATGCCCAGGAAGCCGACCTCGGCTGTGGGAACGAGCTTGGTCATGCCTTCAAGCATGCCCAGGCCTGCGCGCAGGATGGGAACCACCAGTGGAGTGGGCTTGGTGAACGCCGTGCCCACGGTCTTGGTGACAGGCGTCTCGATCTCGACGGGCTGCGTCTTGACCTCTCGGGTGGCTTCATAGGCCAACAGGGTTACGAGTTCTTCAGTCAACTGCCGGAAGACCGGTGAAGGAGTGTTCTTATCCCGCAGAACGGTGAGCTTGTGAGCGACCAGCGGGTGGTCCACGACGAGTGTGCGCATGCGTCCAAAACTATCATTGAGATATGAGCGCCAACGAGCCGTATCACGCAGAACACATGGCCTGGATGGGCCTTGCCTTGGACGAAGCCCGGCTGGCGTTGGAGACGGACGACGTGCCGATCGGCGCAGTCGTCTTAGGACCCGACGGCGGTGTGCTGGGTACTGGTCGCAACGAGCGGGAAGCGCACGGGGATCCGACCGCCCACGCAGAGATTGTCGCCATCAGGGAAGCTGCCGCAGCCCTGCAACGCCATGCCCTCGAGTTGGGCGAAGGTGGCGATGGCTGGCGGCTTGAGGACTGCACGCTCGTGGTCACCTTGGAACCGTGTGCCATGTGTGCCGGAGCAGTTGTGCTGGCCCGTATCCCCCGGGTCGTCTTCGGCGCTTGGGATGAGAAAGCCGGCGCAGCAGGTTCTGTGTTCGACATCCTCCGCGAGCGCCGCCTCAACCACTGGGTGGAGGTCTATGCCGGAGTACGCGAGGAAGAATGCGCGGCCCTCCTCCGTGACTTCTTCGCTACGCACCGGGTACCAGCAGCGGAGCACCGCTCGCCCGCTTGAGCTGCCAATAAGGGAGCAAGCCATGACAGTCGCTTTCAACCACACCATCGTCTACGCCACGGACAAGCACGCGTCCGCTGCGTTCCTGGCCCGCATTCTTGGGCTTCCCGCGCCGCAGCCCATGTGGTCCTTCGTCACTGTTCCCTTGGAGAACGGCGTCACGCTGGACTTCCTCGAGGCCGCCGGAGATATCGCGCCGCAACACTATGCCTTCCTTGTCAGCGAGGAGGAGTTCGATGCGATCTTCCTCAGGATTACCGCCGAACACATCCCCTATTGGGCCGATCCCGCACGCTCCCGAGCCCAGCAAATCAACCACAACGACGGCGGCCGCGGGATCTATTTCTGTGACCCGGACGGCCACTTTCTCGAAGCGATCACCCGGCCGTATGGTTCTGGCTGAGTGCCTTTGGTTCTGGCTGAGTGCCTTGGATGGCCAAGTGCCTAGAGGCCAGCGGCCTCGTTGAGGGCATCGATCCGTAGCTGGCGGGACGCCGGCGAGTCCAGGCTGAACGACCTGAAGTCGCCAAGTTCGTCCCGGATCCAGGCCTCGATTTCGCCGATTCGACGACTGACCGCGGCAGTGGGCGCCGCGAAGGTCCATGCGGCAATGCGTTCGTTGGCGGGATCGTACTGCCACAGGCCGATGATCCTGCCCCGGTCCAGGATCGGATGATCCGGGAGGTCGGCCTGAAGGGCAAGGGTGGTGTCCAGGACCTTCTTTCCTTTGTCCTCCTCAGCGAACATGTCAGCCGAATTCCGCCTGTGGAGGACCAGTGAGTCCGTGCCAGCCAACAAGTGGATCTGCTCGTCTCCAGGCTCTTCGAAGTCGGCCAAACGTTCGACGTCGTCAGGCAGCATCCACAGCACATCGCCACTCGCCGTTGGCACCTCCATGGCGCCGACGGCGGCGAGCGCCGCTTTGCTCTGGGCCACGGTGAACGCGGTGAACCACTGGCTCTGCTTGAACGTCGCACCGCCAGTCCAGCGTAAGTAGCGTTCGAGCAGGAGGCGGCGGGCGCCGTCGTCGTCGAGTTTGCTGGGCGGCAGGCCCCAATTCGTGTAGGCGTAGCGCTGCTGATCGAGGCGGCCGTTGATGGGGACGCGGCGGATGCGGCCGTCGGCCTGAAGAAGTCCCAGGGCCGTGGGCAGCGTGGTGGCGGCGCCCTTCTTCTTGCCTTCCTCCCCGAGGCTCCGGACCGAATCACCCAGTAGATCCTTGAGCTGTTTGGGGTCCAGGGGATCGCTGGATTCTTTGAGTGCGTGCTCAATCTCGTCTTCCAGCAACGTGATCTCGCCGCGGTCAACACCCATCCTGGCCAGCACTTTGAACGGGGCGATGGCGGCATCCCTGCCTACCTGCAGGCCCCATGCAAAGTCGGCTTGGCCCAGGACGTAGGTGCAGGCACGGGCAGTGGGGAGTTCGTGAATCCGCAGTTCTTTGACGTCGCGGTCCACCTGTTCGCGGCTGATCCCCGCCCGGGCAAACAGCGTCAGGTACGGGTTGGCGCCGCCCACCGAACGTGCCCATCCGGCATGGTCCAGGACTTCCTCGGAGGTCTTTCCGGCCAGTGACCCGTCGAGGCCCTGTTTGTGCCATGCCCAGGCCCGGAGGCGTTCCGGAGTGAGGGTTGATGCGGCCGGTATGGTCTGGACTTTGGGCGTCATGGCCCTATTCTGCACCCTCGCCCCAGCCAAGGGCTTTCAGAACTGTCGCTGCAGTGGTGTCCCAGCCGGGAAGGTTGGCCCGGGCATGGAGTGCCGCAGTGCGCCAGCTCCTTTGGAGTTCGTGGTCGCTGAGCCAGCGCCGGATGGTTCCGGCGAGGTTGTTGGGGCCCGTAAGGTCTAGCGCCGCCCCGGCTCCCGTGTGTCCGAGGGCCTCCACGGCGCCGGTCCCCTGCCGGACAAGGACCGGTACGCCGTGGGCCAACGACTCCGTCACCACCAGCCCGAACGCCTCAGACTTCGAAACCAGGACGCTGAGATGCGCTTTGTGCCACTGGTCCTCCAACGCGTCGCCGGCCAGCTCCCCAGTCATGGTGATGCGGTTTTGGAGTCCGTAACGCTCGACGGCGGCTCTCACCTCCGCGGCGTACGCCGGGTCAGCGTGTTCGGTGCCGACCAGGGCAGCCGTCCATGGGAGGTCCTTTAGCGTGGCAAGGGCTTCCACGATTTCTGTTTGGCTCTTGTTGGGCAGCAACGCGGCGAGGGCGATGATGTGCGGGGTTTCCGAGCCCTTTGCTATCGCAGCCGCTTCAACTCCGGGATGGGCAACCACCGCGTTTTTGAGGCCATGCCTTTTTTCCAGTGCCGCAGCAGCATGGGCGCTCGGGCAGATCACTCCTGTGGCCGCGCCCAAGGCCCTGGATTCAAGGTCCGGGTGGTCTGCGAGCGCCATGTGGGAGAGGATCCACAGCCTGGTTCCTGCACTCACCGCGCCGGCGACCTCATCCGGCGCCCCGCTCGCAACCAATCCGTCGGCAATCAGGGTGGTGCCGGCGTCGAGCTTTTCTGCGAACCGCTGCCGGTCCGCTGGGCTCCCAACCGGCCAATCGCCGTCGACGATTACTGTCTGGACCCTGACGCCCAGGGCCGTCAGGTGCTCGGTGAGCTTGCCGTTGTACTTGTTCCCTCCCGAGCCGTGCCGTACGTTTCCCGGCACCAGGAAGCGGATCGCCTCCACGACAGATTAGCTGCGCGTCAGGTCAAGTGAATACCCTGCCCACGCGTCCGGGTTCTCACGGAGGAGGACGTCGATGCCTGTGAGGGCCCTGCCGTCGGCGGTGCTCGCGATGTTGCCGACGACGGCCTCGGCGATGTGTTTCGCCAGTGCCTCCGTGGTGGACAACTTGCCCTTGAAGGCGGGGTGTTCGTCGAGGTTCTTGTAGTTCAGGTCTTCGAGAATTTCCTCAAGAATGCCGCCTGCAGCGCCGATATCCAGGACGATGGCGTCCTCGTTGAGGTCGCGGCGCCGGAAGGTCACCTCGGCGACGAACGTGGCACCGTGGAGGCCCTGGGCTGGGCCGAACGCTTCGCGGGGAAGGCTGTGGGCAATCATGAAATGGCGTCGGACGGTCAGGCTGAACATGTCTTACTCCTCCGGCTTTGGATAGGCGACCACGTGGCAGAAGCCGCCAGGCTTTTCAAACAACTTAACGAGTGTGGTGGGTAGGTTCTGAAATTGGCATTCGCTACTGAGGAACGTATCGAACAGCGGATCTTTCAGGGTTGCTGCCGCGAGTTGGAGGCGCTGGGCGTTGGTTCTCCTGTGCCTCCTGGGCAGCGCCACTGCCCCAACTTGGCTGGAGCGGATGGTGAGCCGCCGGGCGTGGAAATCTTCCCCGAGTGGCAGCGTGACTTCCTTGTCGGCGAACCACGAAAGCTCGATCACGTCGGAATCATCGCCGGCAAGTTGGAGGCTCAGTTTGAGGCCCGCGTTGGATGCGGAGCAGTGGAAAACGATGTCGCAATCGTTCTCTGCCTCGTCCGGGAGGGCGAAGTCGATGTTGAGCTTTTCCGCGAGGACTCGCTTGGCCGGGTCTGAGTCCACTAATTGCAGGCGCCCCAGCGGATACTTCCGTAGGAGCGTCGCCAGGACGCCGCCCACCAGGCCACCACCGACGACGGCGACACGATCTCCCAGCCTCGGCCCGGCTTCCCAAAGGGCATTGATGGCCACCTCCACAATGCCCGTGAGCACGGCGCGGCGGGCAGGCACGTCCTCCGGGATGGCTGTGAGCTGGTTCGTAGGGACTACGTAGAAATCCTGGTGCGGGTGCAAGCTGAAGACGGTCTTGCCGGTCCAGTCCTCGGGGCCTTCTTCTACGACGCCAACCGACAAGTAGCCGTACTTGACCGGGCCCGGGAAGTCGCCTTCCTGATGTGGGGCATGCATCAAATCAGCCACGCGCTCTGGGACGCGCCCTTCATGGACTACGCGCTCCGTGCCGCGGCTGACGCCTGAGTAGAGAGTCCTGACGAGCGCTTCTTTGGGACCTGGGGTTGGGATGGCCTCGGGGCGCAACTCACCGTGTCCCGACTCAGTGACCCAGTAAGCCTGGGCCTCGTGTTCTTGTTCGCGCGAGATAGTCATGATGCTTATGAATCTATCGCTGGGCTGGTGCAGGTGGAAGCTGGCGTCCCTTACCGGCGATTCCCTCGTGGTTGGTTGGCGGCTCGTTTTGGGGCTCGTTTTGGGGAACAGGCCCCAACTCCGGTACCCTATTTCAGTTGGTGACGTGTCCGAGCGGCCGAAGGTGCAACACTCGAAATGTTGTTTGGTGTAAAAGCCAACGTGGGTTCAAATCCCACCGTCACCGCCAGTTGAGAAGGCCCTGTTTCCCTTTGTTTATGAGGGATGCGGGGCCTTTCTCATTATCCAAGACTGGTCTTTGGGCACATTTTGGGCACATTCGCCAGAGATACAGCGTGATCTAGAGCGTCCGAAACCGAGTCCAGGTCACCGTCAAAGAGGTCCGCGTACGTGTCCAGCGTCATGGCCGCCGAACTGTGCCCAAGCATCTTCTGAACTGCCTTCACGTTGGCGCCGGCAGACACAGCAAAGCTCGCGGCCGAGTGCCGAAGGTCATGGGGAGTGATCCGGGGTATGCCAGACCGCTTCACAGCTCCAGCAAACCAGCTCATATTGTCCTCGTGCACGCGGGCTAACCGCATGTAGTGGCCGTCGTCGCCGGGGAACACCAGATCATCACGCCCCTTGCCCTCGCACTGCTGCGCGAGGCGCTCGCCAAGAAAACGGGGGAACGGAACAGTACGTTTCTTGTGGTTTTTTGGCGTGCCCACCTCGATCACAGAACCAACCTGAACGGCATTCTCCTCGATCATGAGCCGCCGCCGGAACATATCCAAGTGCTTGACCTTCAGCGCGGTCGCCTCGCCCCACCGCACCCCGCAATAGGCGAGCACCAGAATTAACGTCGGATGCTTGCTTTCGCCAGCCAGTGCGTGCACTTGCTCGTGGCTGAGGTAGACGTGGGCTTTCTTTGTCTTCCGGGGCAGCGACACCCCGCGAGCTGGGTTGCTGAGCGCTCGCCGATCCGACACCGCATCATCAAGGATCGCCGCCGGGACCCCGTAGGCGCGGATAACGAGAGTTGCCCCCTTGTCCCCGCACTGCGTTGCAGCGCGGGGACCTAGCGCCGAGCCGGTGGGACCGCCACCCCGGGCAGAACCACACGAAGGACAGTGTGCACCAGACCTCTGACAATTGAAGCGGCCGCGTTCACCGTCAGAAAATCCAGCAAGGCGAAAAGCCGGACACTCCCCGCCTGCTCCCTCTCCCCCCGGAACAATCTCCCCTTCAGCAGGGACCAAGTTCGTTGAATTGGCGGGGAAAACGGACCCATCATGTTACACCATGCCGGCACCAATCACTGGCGAGATATGTGACGAAATCCGGCCCGCTGGGGAACCCCTAGTCGTTTCCGAAGCCCTAACCAGGACCAACGCTGTACAAAGGCCCTACCCAGTTCATGGGTAAGACGCTAGGCGGGGGAGGACTTGCGTGAGCGCGCGCTCTTACGCAATACTGATGGGGCACAAGCATCCGCCGCATACTATGCGGCAAGTCCTACAGCCACTCCGTGAGGGGTGGCTGTAGTTGTATCTATAGGGGCGTACTACTTATGTTGGTCTGCTACATCGATGAGTCAGGCGACGAGCAGGCCCTCAGGACCCCCACCGATCCACCAGTCCTCGTAATTGCCGGCCTGGTAGTGAACCACACCAGAGCCAAAACGCTGATCATGGACTTCCTTCAAATCAAAAAGGAGTTCAACCCGATAATCGGGACGGAATCAGTGATGCTCTCCGAGTTGATTCGGTTTGAGGTCAAGGGAAGTGAGCTTCGGAAAGACATCAAGTCCGGAAAACGCAGAGCAGTCCGCCGAGCTATTGGGTTCCTGGACAAGGTCATGACGCTCCTGGAAGAACACGGGGTGTCAATCGTTGGCGAGATATTCATCAAAGGGCAGGCTCCGCTGAAACGCTGGGTCTATTCCGATGCCATAGTGTCCATAGCTGAGCAGTTTGAGGCCCAGTTGAGAGCGGCCCAAGTAGAAGGAACGATGATTCTGGATGCCCGAACAAAGAGCAAGAACGTACCAAGCGTCCATACGGTGACGACGCAGCGCTTCCGCCGAGGAGGAGACCCCTACCCCCACCTCATAGAAGCGCCGGTATTTGGCCATAGCGACGCGCATGTTGTTCTACAAATAGCCGATATACTCGCCTCCGCGTTCCTTTTTCCCATGGCATGCGCTAGTTACTGCAACTCGCTACTGGATAACGTACACATTGACTCCGCCTACGACATCATCAGGGATCGCTACGGGGCACGGATCCGCCTCTTGGAGAGCCGATACCTGAATGGAGACGGACGTAAGGTCGGCGGCGTTCGAGTTTGTGATCACATGAACCGGCAGCCTTCCCTTGCGCTTTACCAACAGATGGATTTCGTCTACAAAACCAAATCGTCGCCCACCCAACGCGTTGCCCCGGACGCCGCTTCAAAGGTAGAAGCGCTCGCCGCGGATAAGCGAGAGAGATCAGAAACCTGATCCAAAGGAACAGCTATCGCGGGCACACTTTGGGCACACTTTGGTTTCCCTTTGTTTACAAGGGAGGCGGGGCCTTTTGCTTCGCCAGCACTGGGCTCCGTCGTAAGAAATTGGCAAGCGAAGCCGAACTTGGGCAGTGCCCCTTCCCCGCCCCCAAGTACCTACGGGCCGCAGATTTTCGTGAGACGAAGGATGCCGACTGTCCGGACGCCGACACTGACTACCTGCGTGAAGGAAGAACCATCCATTTTCACCCGACCGCGGAAATTGACCGCGGACCGTTAGGCGATTAACGACGGTGACGCACACGTAAGCAATTCTGAGCATGCTCAGCGACCGGGCAGTTTGGAGCTGAGGTGGGGTTGCAGCCTCACTCCGTCGTTGGCAACGGGCCCTTTCGCGGCGGTTCGCCAATAAATCAGAACCCGTCACCTTAGGCAATTCCAGCGCGTAAAAAAAATCCTAATTTCGTGACGCGGAAAACAGAAGACTTAATCAAATTGAGACTAAGTGCTAGGTGACGCTCGATACCCAATACCAGCGCGAGTAGCCCAAATTCTTTGAACCACGAAAAGTCCATTACCTTTGGGAATCGTGCACGAAGTGCACGAAACTACCCTGAGGAGAGCCATGGACTCGCTGGAACAAACCGAAGCATCGCCACCACATTTTCGAGTACGGAAGCCGGCCAGCACATCTCCGCGGCGACTTCAACATTCATGGTGGATCGCGGTGTCTGTAGGACTACTTGGCCTGGTATTCCGAGTGTTCGGCGTTCAACGGGCAAACGATGTATTTATCGACGAGGTTACCTACGCGGACTTGGCTAGAGAAATCGCCGATGGAAAAATGCCATCAATCCTCGGCAACCCATTTTTCCTGCATCCGCCGGCTTCTTACGCTCTAAACGCGCTGGTAATACGTGTGCTGGGTCTCGAGGGCCATCCTATGGACCTGGCTTTGCAATTGCGTTGGGTCAACACGGTCCTCGGAGCCTTGACAGTGGTTGTCTGCTTTCTGTTGGTGCGCCGTTTGGTCGGAATAGGGCCGGCTGCGGTGGCTGCCGTCATCCAGGCGAGCGATCCATTTGTCCTCCGCATGGACGGGCGTCTGATGATGGAGACTCCAGCCGGCTTCGCGGTATTGTCGGGATGGCTGCTGGTCCTGCTTCTGATAAACCGTAAATGGGACCGCGCGCGATTGTGGCTTGAATTAAGCGCCGGGATGGTCTTCGGGCTGGCGATCGTCACCAAAGATATGACCGTCGTCTTCACGGTCGTCCCGCTCTTGACCGCCACGTTCTGGCGCAGAACCGTACCGCTGCTGACAACTCTGCGAATCCTCGTCGTTTCCCTCGTTCCCTATTTGATCTATTTGGGTGTCATCGCCGCTAGCGGGCTTCTGCCGCAATTCGTAGAACAAAAATCGGTGGGCATCCTTAGAATGATGGGAGTCGTTCAAATGACCGGCTTCAATTCTGTTCCGGGCGTAAACCTGGCAGAACGACTCATAGACATGGCTGGCCGGTTCGGCACCAGTTATCTGCTTTTGGGTCTATCGATTCTGGCTGGTGCGGTGGCCGCCACCTCACAACTGGCGCATCGGCGCGTCATTGGCTTGTTCTCGCTTTTTACAGGTTTCGTAGGCATCTACTCTGTATTCTTCGGGGCGGCGGAAGAACAATTTGGCTACTGCGTAGTGCTTGCAGCGCTGGTTTCAACACCGGTAGCCGTTGCGATGTTGATTTCGTGGCGGCCCCGACTTCGCAAGGCCACGGCTGCTGCGGTGGCAATCGTGGCAGTTCTGAGTCTTGTTTTGGGTGTTCAGGAAAGGTCAGTGGTGGATGACGGCCTTGTCCGCGCACGAGATTGGATCAATGCCGAACTTCCCGGATCCTCAAAGGTGGGTTTGACTTCAGTAACGGGTGAATTCGCGCTATTGCCACACGAAGGTTGGGAGGTACTTCCCTCGTTGCGGTCCCTAAGGGATGGAGGCGCTGAGTATGTCCTGACCCAGGGCAGGCCATTGAATGAGGGCTATGGCTTCGCTGCTCCGGAACTCCTGGACTGGCTGCAAGACAATGCACAACCGGTTTTCACATTTACCGGACCCACTTCAGGGGAGACGGTCGTTTGGAAGCTGGACCGAACCAAGCTGGACGCTGCCGTCGCCGGAGGGACGATCCTCCCACCGATAAATGGAGGGTACCGGTGAGGCAGGATTTGCCAATTTCGGTTCGGATTAGCCCAGGCGATCACTTCTTGCTTTCGACATCGCCTATGTGTCGCAGATAGGTGCGGTAGCAACGCGGCATTGCAGGATGCGCCTACCCATGCGAAGTTAGGGACGATTTCTCCGGGTGTGTTGGCCCCGGAGTAGCGGCAGCGGCCCTTGCTGCAGAGATACGCCCTACGACCAAGACGAACCCAAGAGCAACCATTACAGGCACGCACACTGAAAGAACGATGAAGCTGGTATCTACGCCGAATCCAATAAGGATCCCGCCGAAGATCGGTCCAACCACGGAGCCGAGTCGCCCCAGCGAAGCTGCCCACCCGACGCCAGCGGTCACTGTTGCTTGCGGATACAGTGCGACTGCCAGCGCGGTAGCGCCGATCATCCCAGCCTGGAGTCCCAGGCCGACTCCACCAAAGACGAGCAGCAGCAGAGTTTTGTCGGGGCCGAGAAACGCAGAAGTAACAAGAAACATAATGGCTAGTGACGTGGTTCCAGCCAGCACGGACGTCATGCGGAATCGGCGTGATCCGATAATTAGCACGCCAGCGCCCACGATGCTTCCGATGCCTAGAGCCGCTGACCCCATTGGTGCTAGACCGGCACTGAAGCCGTAGCTGGTGAGCAAGGTCGGCAACCATGACGAGAACACGTAGAACACGGCGAATATGAGAAAGGAAAAGGCCCATAGGAGAAGAGTTCTGCTTCGAACGGGGGCATCGAACAGGCGCGCAACCGAGGCATGGTGCTTAGCTTCGAGCGCTTTGTTGAGCGTGTCTGGCCTTTGGCTTCCCGAGAGCCCGAACCACAAGAATGGCAGAAGAATACCGGAGGCGATAGCACCCAAAATGAACACCCATTCCCACCCAAAAGCCCCCACGATAGCGCTGCCGGTAAGCCCTGCAATGAGTGCCCCGAAAGAGATGCCTGTCATTACGACCACTGCGATGGATTGACGCAAACGTGCGGGATTGACTGCGGTTGCATGGGATACGGCGGCAGGAAGAACGGCGCCCAACCCTAGGCCCGTTATGAACCGCAGAATCGTGAGTTCCACAATCGAAGTCGACCACGCTGTCATCAGTGAACCAAGAGTGAAGACCACAACGGCAGAAAAGATGACGTTCCTTGTGCCCAGCTTTGCCACGAGGCGTCCCACAGCGAGATATCCCAGGGCCACTCCGGCGCTGGTCAGCGAGAGGGCAGGAGTGAAAAACGAGGGTTGAACCGCCCAGTCTTTCGCAATTGTCGGTATGGATACGCCCAATGCGACCGTGTCGTAGCCATCGAGCACTACAGCCGCACAAGTGAGGAAAAGTACCCACCAATTTGGTCTTGTCTCTTCCTGCTTCTTGAGTTCGGTCTTCATGTCCATCGGGACATCCTTAAGGTTGGGAGGGCTTCGAATCCAGTGTCGAAGGGGGCATCCGCCGGTCACCGGCGGTTCAACAGGCCAGGGCCATAGGCGAGCCTCCGTGATTGCAGGCTCGGCCAGGCAACTACTTCACACACCAACGAGCAAGCTCACTTCGCCCATAACTCTGCCCAACAGGTGCGGCCTGGCGAGGTGCCGGATGTGGTGAAGATCATGGCACTGCGTCAGTTCTATCTCCTTAGCGCTTAAAGGTCAAGAACCCATTTTCTTAATGCAAAGCATCTTAGTACTGTCATTCCTTGGCATGGCGTGAAATCCATGCCGTCGTGGGCCTGGAAGAATTCGTCCTATTTCATGGCTCTGAGTCGCTCATGGACACGCTGGAACTGGGAGGTAAATCTCCAACCATCATTTTTCCGACGCGGATCTGGAGCAGGCCGTCACCGGTGTGCTTTACGGAATGCTCTTACAGGTCCAACTGGCGGTGGCTTTCGTAGAACCAGGCATGGTCCCGGCGGTACATTGAGTCCGGATGCCATGAGACATCCTCCTAACCAGGCGGACCGCGGAGGCACCAATGGCCAGGTCAACACAGCGAACCAGCAAAAGCACCGACTACGAGTTCCTTACGGTCTGGAGAGTGGCCGGAACGCGCGAGGAAGTGGTGGAAGTCCTCGGTAACGCGGGCACCCTCAAGCAGTGGTGGCCCTCGGTGTACCTCAACGTGACACCTGTGGCGCAAGGCAACGCGGACGGCGTGGGCTCGTCCTTCGACCTCCACACGAAGGGCTGGCTGCCCTACACCCTGCGTTGGCGGCTCACCGTTACCGAACCTGTCACCCTGCACGGCTTTGCGCTCAAAGCCGAGGGAGACCTCAACGGCACGGGCCGCTGGACATTCGAAACCGACGGCCCTGAAGTCGTCATCACCTACGACTGGCGGGTCAGTGCCGCCAAGCCGCTCCTTCGCAGGCTGAGCTGGCTCCTGAAACCTGCGTTCTCGGCCAACCACCACTGGGCCATGGCGCGTGGCGAGGAAAGCCTGAAACTTGAGCTCCGCCGTCGTCGTCCCGGTGCGGACCTCAGCCGCATACCGGAACCGCCCGGACCAACCTTTGTCCGCACCTAAAGCGCCAGGAACCCCACCGGCGCACAAGTTATCCACATACGCACCCATCCGAGGCCAGTCCGGCTCCGAACTCCCGATAGAATCAAGGCGCTGACAACAGGCAGCATCCAACCAGGCAATCGAGGGAGGACTCCGTGCGCTCATCGCCGTTCCGGGCACCCTTCCATGCGTTGCGGTCCGGCGCTATCTCGCTCGTTATCGTGCTTCTTGCAGCTGGCGCCCACGTGATCGGCGGCGGGGAACTTCCCACTGCTCCGGTCCTGTTGGCACTCGTCGCGTTGACGGCATTGGCTGCGACGCTGGCCACGCGCTTCAAGCTGAACTTCACTGCCATGACCGCTTTGCTTGGAACCAGCCAGCTCGCGCTCCACGAAGCGTTCACGGCCTTGGGTCCGGTAACCACCACTGCTCAAGGGACCGCGCACCACCTCTCTGCCGAACCCCTGAATCCATTGCTTTACACAGCGACGCCCCACGTCCATGAGCTCGGCACCACCGTAGGCACTGCGATGTTGGCTGGGCACATTCTTGCGACGATCGGTTCTGCCGTGATCCTGGCCAAGGGCGAGGTCGCCCTGTGGCAGTTGGCGGCTTGGCTGCGTCCTTTGGTTGCGTTACCCACACTGTTGTTCAGGCCCGACGCCGGTGCCTCACCTATCGCCGTTGGCGCACCTGGCGTTTTCCTGCCCCGCCCTTGGCGGAACCTGAGGCAAGACAGCCGCCGCGGCCCGCCCGCCGCCGTCGTTCTTCCCTGATTCCGCCCGGCACCAGCGCAACGCATCACGCAGAAGCCTTTGGTGACGGGCCACAAACCCGTACCCGGCGCCGACTCCGGCGCCCCCGAAAGGCAATCCCATGAAGAAGTCCACCCTGCGCCGTACCCTGTTCGCGACCGCTGCCGCCAGCGGAACCGCTGTCCTGATGATGGCCGGCCTCGCCGGAGCATCCGCACATGTATCGGCCGATCCGAACAAGACCGCGGCGAACTCGTACGCCCTGTTGACGTTCGGCATCCCCCACGGCTGCGACACGTTCGGCACTACAAAAGTCGCCATCTCGTTGCCCGAGGAACTGACCGATGCCCAGCCCACGGTCAATCCAAACTGGACGGTCGAGAAGGTCACGGAGACCTTGGCCGAGCCGAAGAAGCTGGACGATGGCACCACCATCACTAAGCGGACCAGCCAGATCGTCTACACAGCCAAAGCACCGTTGGACCCGCATCTTCGTGATGCTTTGGTTCTCTCGGTCAAGCTGCCCGACGCAGCGGGCAAGACGCTCTATTTCCCCACGCTGCAGACTTGCGAGCAGGGCCAGACTGACTGGTCCGAAATCCCGAAGGAGGGACAGGACGCCCACGAACTGAAGGCGCCGGCTCCGTCCGTCACCATCACACCGGCCGAAGCCCCAGGTGACCACCATGCTGCAAGCACCGTGTCCACGGAGCAGGCCTCAGCTGTGACTGACGACGGATCACAGGCCCGCAGCTGGGCAGGCCTGATCGCCGGTATCGCTGGTTTGGTTCTGGGCGGCGCCGCATTCTTCCGCAGCCGGTCAGCAAAGACGGCAGTAGCCAAGGTCGACGCCAAGTAACTGGCAGGCCTTTAGTGGGTTGGCGTCCGGAAAGATCACGATCCGGACGCCAATCCCCTTTCCCCGCCGTGGCTCGATTGACTCCCGCCACACCCGGCGCAAGGCTGGTGCCCATGTGGACTCAGCGCATCAAAACCGGACTCGTGACGACGACCGCGGCAGCCTCGCTGCTGCTCCTTGCTGCTTGCGGACCAAGCCCAAGCCCGGCGGGAAGCAGCAGTGCCCCGCCCACCTCATCTTCGGCTTCTCCGACGTCGGCCTCCCCCAGTGCGAGCAACTCGCCTTCACCGTCCGGAACAGTTACGTCCGCAGCACCTGCCGCCGAAGGTCTCTGCAAGGCCGGTTCCCTGACGGCCGCCACGGATGCCACTGGCGGCGGTGCTGCTGGAAGCATCTACGAGAAACTGATCCTGACGAACTCCGGAACCACGCCTTGCACCTTGGAGGGTTTCGCTGGCGTTTCCCTGACGGCCGACGCCAACGGTGCCCCTATCGGCGAGCCTGCTACCCGCGAAACCACCACGCCGGTCACCAAGGTTGAGCTTGCTCCGGGCAAATCGGCGTGGGCTGAACTGCGTTACACCCAGGCTGGAAACTACGGCGATTGCACCAAGGTTCCTGCCGCCGGTTACCGCATCTACCCGCCCAACGACACCGCTTCGCTGTTCGTCGCTGAGCCGCACGATGCCTGCAGCAACACCGGCATCAAACTCCTGACCATCACTGCCTTCCAGGCCGTCTAAGCATCAGCCCACGGCTCGGGCTTATTCTGTCTGAGCCGTGGGGCATGATGGAGGAATGCAGGAGCAGCAGGCGTCCATGGGCGCCATCGGCCGTTTCAGCCAGGCAACCAGGGAATGGTTCCTCGGCGCTTTTTCCGCGCCCACACCCGCCCAGGATGGTGCGTGGAACGCTATCTCTTCCGGCTCTCATGCCCTCGTGGTGGCACCCACTGGTTCCGGCAAGACCCTCGCCGCTTTCCTTTGGGCCTTGGACCGGTTGCATTCCAGGCCGTCGAATACGTTGCCGGGATTGGAATCCGTGCCCGATGGAAAAGGCCGTGCCAAACGTCCCAAGACCAAGACCCGTGTCCTCTACATATCGCCTCTCAAAGCACTGGGCGTGGACGTGGAGCGGAACCTGCGCTCACCGCTCATCGGGATCACGCAAACCGCCAAGCGTTTAGGGCTCCCGGCACCTCTTGTGACAGTCGGCGTACGTTCAGGAGATACGACGGCGGCAGATCGCCGCTCGCTGCTATCGAACCCACCGGACATTCTGATTACAACGCCGGAGTCCCTGTTCCTCATGCTGACGTCCCGTGCACGGGAGACGCTCAGCGAAGTCGAAACCGTCATCATTGACGAAGTGCATGCTGTCGCGGGAACCAAGCGGGGCGCCCACCTTGCCGTGTCCCTGGAAAGGCTCGATGCCCTTCTACCCAAGCCCGCACAGCGGATCGGCCTCTCGGCTACGGTGCAGCCGCGTGAACTTGTGGCCCAGTTCCTGGCCGGCCAGGCCCCTGTTGAGATTGTGGCTCCGCCGTCCAAGAAGAACTGGAATCTCACAGTCACTGTGCCTGTGGAGGACATGTCGGACCTCCAAGGGGCTGCGGGCGCGTTTGACTCCGGCCCTGCCTCCGGGCTCCAGCCGCAAGCGTCCATCTGGCCACATGTTGAGGAACAGATCGTCGATCTTGTCCTTTCCAAGCAGTCCACTATCGTCTTCGCCAACTCGCGCCGCTTGGCCGAACGCCTGACCGCCAGACTTAACGAGATCCATGCGGAGCGGCAAATGATGGCGGCGGGCGGCGATGAGTGGTCTGGCACCAGGGAGGCAGAGGATCCGGGAAGCTGGGGAACAGGGCCAGCCACTAAGGCTGCGGCGGCCGTGCCCGTCTCCACCGCTACTCCCGCGCACATGATGGCCCAGGCCGGCAGCACCAGCGGAGCAGATCCTGTGTTGGCGCGTGCCCATCACGGTTCGGTCTCCAAGGACCAGCGGGCCATGATCGAGGATGACCTTAAGTCGGGCAGGCTGCGCTGCGTGGTGGCTACGTCGTCACTGGAACTTGGCATCGACATGGGAGCCGTGGACCTGGTCATCCAGGTTGAGTCACCGCCGTCGGTGGCCAGCGGCCTGCAGCGTGTAGGTCGTGCCGGCCACCAGGTGGGCGAGATCTCCGAAGGCGTGCTGTTCCCCAAGCACCGGGCTGACCTCCTGCACACCAGCGTCACCGTCGAACGGATGCTGAGCGGCCAAATCGAACGCCTCAGCATCCCCACCAATCCGTTGGACATCCTGGCCCAGCAAACCGTCGCCGCCGCGGCGCTGGGCAGTATCGACGTCGAGGAATGGTTCAGCACCGTCCGCCGATCGGCGCCGTTCGCCAGCCTGCCCCGGTCCGCGTTCGAGGCCACATTGGACCTTCTTGCGGGACGCTACCCGTCCGACGAATTCGCAGAACTCCGGCCACGCATCATCTGGGACAGGCATGCAGGCACCATTGAGGGCAGGCCGGGGGCCCAGCGCCTTGCCGTCACCTCTGGTGGCACCATTCCGGACCGCGGCCTCTTCGGCGTGTACATCATCGGCACCGAGGTTGAAGGGTCCTCATCCGCAGCCAACGCGGACGGCGATGCTCCCAGCGCCTGGGCCCGGGCCGCGAAAGGCGGACGCCGCGTTGGTGAACTCGACGAAGAAATGGTCTATGAATCGCGGGTAGGCGACATTTTTGCCCTCGGTGCCACCAGCTGGAAAATCGAAGACATCACCCACGATCGCGTCCTGGTCTCCCCCGCTTTCGGCCAACCAGGGAAGCTTCCCTTCTGGAAGGGCGATTCGCTTGGCCGCCCCGTGGATCTGGGCCGCGCTTTGGGCGCCTTTATTCGAGAACTCTCGGCGGCCGATCCTGCGCCGGCCATGGAGCGCTGCCAAGCCAGCGGGCTCGATTCCTTTGCGGCCGCCAACCTGCTGCAATATCTGGAGGAACAGAAGCAGGCTACAAACATCGTTCCCAGCGATCGAACATTGGTTGTGGAACGTTTCCACGATGAGCTCGGGGACTGGCGGGTTGTGCTCCATAGCCCCTTCGGCATGCCCGTCCACGCACCTTGGGCACTGGCCGTTGGACAACGCCTTCAGCAGCGCTACGGCCTGGATGGTTCAGCGATGGCAGCGGATGACGGCATCGTTCTTCGCGTACCCATGATGGAGGACGAGCCACCCGGCGCCGAGCTGTTCCTCTTCGATCCCGAGGAACTCGAACAGATCGTCACCGCCGAGGTTGGGGGCAGCGCACTGTTCGCCTCCAGGTTCCGTGAGTGCGCCGCCCGCGCCCTGTTACTGCCCCGCCAAAACCCCGCCAAGCGCCAACCCCTATGGCAGCAACGCCAACGCTCTGCCCAATTATTGGACGTCGCCCGGAAGTACCCGTCCTTCCCTATCGTGCTGGAAACCGTCCGCGAATGCCTTCAGGATGTCTACGATCTGCCCGCCCTTAAAGACATCGCGGCATCGGTTGAGCGCCGCGAACTGCGCATCGTAGAGACCACCACCCAGCAGCCGTCGCCATTCGCGAAGTCCCTGCTGTTTGGCTATGTGGCCCAATTCCTTTACGAGGGCGATTCCCCTTTGGCGGAGCGCAGGGCAGCCGCCCTCGCCTTGGATTCCACGCTGCTCAACGAGCTTTTGGGCAGGGTGGAGCTGCGCGAACTCCTGGACGCCGCAGTCATCGATGCCACGGAACGGGAGCTGCAGCGGCTGGTCCCGGACCGTCGCGTGCGCGGGATGGAAGGCGTTGCTGACCTCCTCCGCCTCCTGGGCCCGCTCAGCACCGAAGAAGTAGCGGAGCGTCTTGAAGAAGGGCCGGACGCCGGGTCCCACCTCGCAGCACTCCAGAAAGCCAACCGTGCACTCAAGGTGACAATCGGCGGCGTCGAGCGTTTCGCGGCAGTGGAAGATGCCGCCCGGCTGCGGGACGCCATTGGTGTTCCCCTGCCTATGGGCGTGCCGCTCGCCTTCATTGAGCCTGTTCACGATCCCCTGGGCGATCTCGTCTCGCGGTATGCGCGCACCCACGGACCTTTTACGGCGGCCGAGGCTGCATCAAGGCTGGGACTTGGTGTGGCCGTCGTCAATACTGCGCTGAAGCGGCTCGCTGCCGACGGCCGCGTTGTGGAGGGTGAGTTCCGGCCTCACGCGGTGGCGACTGAGAGCACCACCCAGGAGGCCACGGATTCCGGGCTCATGTCCGCAGACGCGCCGCCGTCCAGCGAATGGTGTGATGCCGAGGTCCTGCGGAAGCTTCGGCGTCGTTCACTGGCTGCCTTGCGTGCAGAGGTTGAGCCCGTGGACACTGCCGCCTACGGGCGGTTCCTGCCCGCCTGGCAGAACGTGACGGCGCCTGGGAAATCCCGAAGCCAGGCGTTGCGTGGACTCGATGGCATCATCACGGCGGTAGACCAACTCTCTGGCGTGCCCATCCCCGCCTCCGCGTGGGAGCCCTTGGTGCTCGCGAGCCGCGTGGCCGACTACAAGCCAGCCATGTTGGACGAACTCATGGCGGCGGGTGAGCTGCTGTGGTCCGGAGCTGGCGCCCTGCCCGGAAACGACGGCTGGATCAGCCTCCACGTGGCTGACTCCGCCGAGCTGACCCTAAATCCGGCTCCGGACTTCGAACCCGGGGATGCCCAACAGCGGCTCCTGGACTACTTGAGTGCAGGTGGCGGCTACTTCTTCCGCCAACTCACTGAAGTGGCAGGCGGAATGGACTCCGTGCTGAGCGATGATGCCGTGGTCTCGGCACTCTGGGATTTGGTGTGGGCCGGCCGCGTCACGGGCGACACTTTCGCTCCCGTACGGGCCATGATTGCCGGTGGGCACACAGCGCACCGGCAGGTGGCCAAGGCACCACGCGCCCGTGCCCCGAGAATGAGCAGGTTGGGGCGCTCCCACGGTACAGGCCTGCTGGGATCCCCTGGGCTTACGGGCGGGCGATATGGTTCCGTGTCCGGCACAGCTCCCGCCCCGCCCTCGGCAGTGGGACGATGGTCTGCACTGCCTTCGCCCGAACTTGACCCGACCATCCATGCACGCGGCACCGCCGAACTGCTGCTTGATCGGTACGGCGTAGTCACCCGCGGATCGGTCATGGCCGAGAACATCATCGGCGGTTTCGGGCTCATGTATAAAGTTCTGGCCCGGCTTGAGGAAGCCGGGCGTTGCCGCCGTGGCTACTTCATCGAACATCTGGGGGCCGCCCAATTTGCCGTCCCCGCCACTGTGGACAGGCTGCGTTCCTTCACCGAAGATGCGCGCATCTCCAAGGCAGAACCGGCCGCCCTGGCACTTGCAGCCACGGACCCGGCCAACCCTTACGGCGCCGCGTTGCCTTGGCCTGCGCTGTCCGTCGACGCCGGCTCCGGACACCGCCCGGGGCGGAAGGCAGGCGCGCTGGTAGTGATGGTCGACGGCGCGCTGGTCCTTTATGTTGAGCGCGGCGGTAAGACCCTCCTCACCTTCACCCACGACGACGCCGTCCTGGCGGTCGCTGCCGAAGCGTTGGTGGATGTGGTGCGTCGGGGAGCAGTGGACAAGCTCTTCATGGAGAAGGTCAATGGTCATGACCTCCTGGGTACGCCGATTGCCGTTGCGCTTGCGGCTGCCGGGGCCTACTCAACGCCGAAGGGCCTGCGGATCCGTGCCTGAGGGAGATTCCATATGGCGTGCAGCTTCGCGCCTGAACGCGGCCTTGGCCGGGCACGTCATCACCGCTTCAGACTTCCGCGTGCCGCGCTTCGCCACGCTCAACCTCGCGGGCTGGACAATGACCGAGGTGATTCCCCGTGGCAAACACCTGCTCATGCGCTTGGTGGGACCTGCGGACCAGGAATCCGGCGCAAGCCGAAAACCCCGTGAGCTGACCATCCACTCCCACCTCAAGATGGAAGGCAGCTGGATGGTCTACCCACCGGGAGGTCGCTGGACCAAACCAGGCCACACTGCACGTTGCGTGCTGCGAACAGCTTCCGCTGATGCGGTCGGGTTCTCGCTGGGCATTCTCGAGGTGGTGCCAAGCAGCGAGGAAGATCGGATCGTCGGCCATCTGGGGCCTGATCTACTCGGCCCTGACTGGGATGAAGAAGAAGCCCTCCGCCGGCTCCAAGCTGAACCTGACGTTCCCATCGGCTACGCCCTGCTCGATCAGCGGAAGCTGGCCGGGATCGGCAACATCTACCGTTGCGAAGCGTGCTTCCTTTCCGGGATCCACCCCGCGTTGTCTGTCGGCTCAGTACCGGACCTCGCCAAGACCGTCAACGATGCGAAGCGGCTCCTGGGCGAGAACCTGGGTCCGGGCCTGCGGACCACCTTGGGCCCTCGGGCGATGAGGCCCGGCTACTGGGTCTACGGCAGGGCCCGCCAGCCGTGCCGTCGCTGCGGAACGCCTGTTCGTCGAGACGTCCTCGCAGCGCCGGATGGAACCGAGGAGCGGGACATCTACTTCTGTCCCAGATGCCAACCAGTTCCACAAGGCCAGGAACGCGCCAGGTAGGCTGACGGTCAGGCGGCCGGCGCGGCGTCCACGGCTTCCGTGGGGGCCGTCGCGTTGGCCATTTCCGGGACCCTGCCTGGCTCCGCGCCCCGGGCCTTTTCCGAGACCTGAACTGGCTCCGGGACCATGAACTTCGGCAGGAGAACCTGCACGATCGGGCCGATTGCGAGCGCGTAGACCACCGTGCCTACACCGACGGAGCCACCCAGCAGGAAGCCAACGGCGAGGACCACTACTTCAATTCCCGTCCGGACCAGGCGGACGGACCAGCCTGTTCGGCGAACCAGTCCGGTCATCAAGCCATCACGGGCTCCGGGACCGAGGCGCGCTCCGATGTAGCAAGCCGAGGCGATTCCGTTGAGGATCACCGCACCGGCCAGCATGGCAATTTGCCCGCCCAGATGTGAGAACTCCGGGATGAGCCACAAGCCCAGGTCAGCAAATACACCCACAAGCACCGCGTTCGCCAGCGTTCCGACCCCCGGCATTTGCCGCAGCGGGATCCAGAGGAGGAGCACAAGGAAGCTGACTGCGATCACCACAACCCCAATGCTGAATCCAGTCTTTTCCGAAACACCCTGGTGGAAGACGTCCCAGGGATCCAGGCCAAGCCCGGCGCGGATAAACATGGCCAGGGAGATGCCGTACATCGCCAGGCCGATCAGGAGTTGTGTGATTCTTCGGGTCATCATGAAACCATGGTCGCGGAAAACTGGCCTTGCATTCCATAGCCAGTTTGGAATACTGGTCTCATGCCCGGCTCACTGAATCCCACTGCACTGGTCCGCCTCCTGGGCTCTTGGAGCAACGGCGCCCTGCCCGCCTACCGTGAGCTGGCCGACGTCGTGCGTTTGCTGGTGATGGATGGGCGCATCCCACTTGACGTCGCACTCCCCAGCGAGCGTGCGCTTGCGCAGACGCTCGGCCTAAGCCGCACCACTGTCACCGCGGCCTATGCGAGCCTGCGCGAGCAAGGTTTCCTCACCACAGGCCAAGGCAGCCGCGGCAGGACGAGCATCCCCCACCGCAACGCACCGGTGAGCATTCCGGGCCTTGCCGCCCCGGAGGGACTCCTTGACCTGGCCTACGCGTCGCTTCCGGCCGCCGGCGAAGTTGTTCACCGGGCATTCGCTGACGCCCTCACCGAGTTGCCTGCGTTGCTCCCCGGTTTCGGGTACGACGCCCTTGGAGTTCAGGCGTTGCGTCAGGCGATCGCCGAGAAATATGCCGCGGAAGGAGTGCCCACTACCGCGGATCAGATCCTGGTGACGTCCGGCGCACAGCACGCTCTCAACATCGTTCTCCATACACTCGTGGGAAAGCAGGACAAGGTTCTGGTGGAACACCCCACGTACCCAAATGCCCTGGACGCCATCCGGGTGGCCGGCTGCAAAGTGCTGCCCGTGGCGTTACCGCCGCACGCCTCACCTGCTTGGGACGTTGATGCGATGGTGTCCACGATGAACCATCAGCGCCCAGCGATGGCCTACCTTGTGCCCGATTTCCACAACCCGACCGGGCGCATCATGTCGGATTTGCAGCGCCGCCGCTTGGCGAGGGCGGCCGTTGCTGCCGGGACGGTCCTGGTGGTGGACGAGACGTTGCGCGGGTTGAACCTCGATGGCGTCCGGACGTCGCCGATGTCCGCCTTCAATCCCAGCGTGGTTGCGATCGGTTCGCTCAGCAAATCCCATTGGGCCGGACTCAGGACGGGCTGGATCCGGGCGGAGGAGGAGATGATCACCCGGTTCGTGGCGACGAGGACCACCATGGACCTGGGCGGACCAGTGGTCGAGCAGTTGGCCGCCGCGCGGTTGGTCAGGTCATTCGCGGAACCGCTCGATGCACGACTGGACCAGCTGCGGCACAATCGGGAATCGCTACTGGCATTGCTTGCTGAACACCTGCCGCAATGGGAAGTGGAACGGCCCCGCGGCGGCCTCACCGTTTGGTGCCGCCTACCCAGCGCCTGCAGCACCGCCCTCACAGTGCTGGCGCCGGATTTCGGGCTACGGCTGGCGGCCGGACCGCGCTTCGGAGTCGGCGGAGCTTTCGAGCATTACCTGCGCGTCCCCTACACGCTGCCACCCGCGCAGCTCGAATTCGCCGTCGGTGCACTGCAGGCCGCCCAGCAGAAGCTCGACGCCTCGCCCCAACTCCGCCGGACCCTCAAGACCGAGCGGCCGGCCGCCGTCGCAATCGCCTAACTGCGACCTACTTGGGGGCGACCCCCGCGGCCGAACCCATGCGTTGCTTCGCCGTGTTGCTGCCCGGGCCGACGGGAACATGGGAAGTTGCCTTTGCCAAGCCAAAAAGCGGCATCCCGTTGTACACCACTTCAATGCCCGACGCCGGTACCTGGTACGTCTCGTGCCACACCCCGACGTCGCCGCCGCCTGCAATTTCCTTCATGAACTTCCGCCACGGACCCAGATGTGGCGAATCGCGGTCCGCGGCGAAGCGCCTCAGATGCTCAGGACTTTCCCAATAACTGAGCAGGATGGTGGTGCGCCCAAACCATTGCTCGCTGCCAAGCAACCCCGCCTCGGGATTGGCGGCAAGATGCCGCATCATCGTGGGCATGGCTGATGCCACCCGCCCTACCTTGCCCATCTTCCACCACCGGTTGGCGCGCATTCCGATCAGGAAGACGGTCACTGTTTCGCGCCCGATATCCGCCGTAAAGCGCCCCGGAAAGACCTCTTGTGCCATGACACTCCTTGGGTTTGGGAACCAGAAACGTTGCGGACTTCCGGTTTCGTAACGTTGTTATGAAACAATGTTATGAAACACTTGGAGACATGGCAAGACCCATCGTTCATGATCAGCACGTACAGCAGCGGCTGCTGGAAGTAACGGCCGAACTCGTAGACCGGGAAGGCCCCGCCCGGGTCACCCTGCGCGATGTTGCCGCGGCTGCAGACACCTCCACCTCGGCGATCTACTCGCTCTTCGGCGGAAAGGCGCAACTATTGACGGCCGCCGTCGACGACGGCTTCCGTTCCTTCGGAGAGTCGCAGCAGGACGCGGCCGCAGACGGACTCCTGGGCCTGGGCCGGGCCTACCGCGTCTGGGCTTTGGAGCATCCGGCCCTTTACCGGCTCATGTTCAGCGGCGCCTTGGCCGCTTACGTGGATTGCAGCCCGACGCCGGAAGTCGCCTCAGCCTCGATGCGCCCCTTGCTGGAGGCAGTAGCCGCAGCCCAGGAGGCCGGGAGGATCCGTTCCGATGACCCCTCGATTGTCGCAATGGCCATTTGGGGGCAGGTCCACGGGCTCGTCAGCCTGGAGTTGGCCGGGATGAACGAACCCGAAACGGACTGGGCCGGGATCTATGAAGCATCCCTTCTGGCAGTTGCCCGGGCCTGGGCCCCCTAGGGCCCCAACCCAGGGGACAGCAGATGTCCCAATACCCGCTCAATAGGACGTTTGCTGTCCCCTACTTGGGGGCGCCCCGGAAGGTGACCCTACGCGTACACCTTCTCCAGGAACGCACCCCACGCCTGCGCCGTCTTCCCAGAGTCCCCCGAGCCACCGAATTCATGCACGGTCATGCCCACCGGTGCACCAAATGCGTTCCTGCCGAAGAATCGGAACAGCGCATTGGACGTGCGCAAGCCCAGGAAGTTCTCGTTGGAGAAGTCCACCTCGCCGCTCAGCCGGCCCACGCCGTCGACGTCCACCTCGAAGGGCGTGCCGGCTGCTACTCCTTCCATACCCAAAGCCTTTTTCAACTGCACAAACCCGTCGGGGGTCTGCGACGAAGCGGGCGCTTGGATATCCGTGAAGACCACAGGCTGACCATCGAAATGCTGCAGGTACTGGCCCAGCGTGTGCAGGTAAAACTCGGTGTGCTTGCTGGCGCCGTCGTACTGCTCGTCCCAGTTGTCGGCGAAGATGCCGCTGTGGACGTAATGGAGCTTGGCGCGGCCACCTTCTACAGGCTCAAGGACGTGCTCCAACTGGTTGAACCAGCCATCGGGACCATCCATCCGCGACACAAGGTGGCTGGGGTATTCCTCTACAGTCTTCACGTCGGGCCACTGGTCCGTGGGGAACATCCAGGCCGCCGTATCCTTGGTGACCGCTTGCCACACCCGCTCAGGAGTGCCCGGCAGTTCGGTGTCCGCCACGATCTCAAATTTCCGGTTGTCAGTCATTACCGTGTTCCTTTTCTGCTGCTTTTTCCGTTGACGGGACTTTAAGTGCGGGGTGAAGTACGACGACGAGCCGGTGCTTGCGTGCGCCGCTCGCCACTGCGGTAGCACCGCCGTCGTGGTACTTATCGACAAGTTGGGTCACCGCCACCCCAAGCTCTTCCGCGAAGGCGGCACGTTCCGTGGCTGACCGAAAGGTGATTTCGCCGTCGATGGCGAAGCTGGCGAGCTTCTTCTTGGCAGCGGCAGCGCCCGAAATGAGCTTCCCCATTTCCTGCACAGTGCGGGACGCCAGCGCCAAGAGCCAGAAGGCGGAGAACCTGTCGGCGAAATGCCGCGGATCCGGCGCCACGGAAGCCAAGGCGACAGGCGAGATCAGGTACGAGGCCGCCGTCGCCTGGAAAACGCGCTCGGTGACGTTGCCTTTCCGGCGCTCTTCCACAAGTTCCACCAAACCATGCCGCTCGAGGGCTTTGAGGTGATAGTTGACCTTCTGCCGGGGCAGCCCCACCTTGGCGGCCAGTTGAGTGGCCGAGCCCGGCTCGGCAAGCTCACGCAGCAGGCGCGTACGGATCGGATCCAGGGACGCCTCTGCCGCGGCTGCATCCTCAATCACTTCGATGTCCAACATGCTTCCAGTATGCCAACCGACAATTTTTATTGTCAAGAACTTTTTTGTCGTCGGCTGGTCCCTGCGTTGCGGGGCCTGGTTTGCGCCCTTCAACCCCGCGGAGGCGCGTAAAGCAGGCCCCACAACGGGAGAACCAGAGGCCACAGTAGAATTAACCGGTGATGCAATCCCCCCTTCCCGTGCGCGACGGCGTAAACGCGACCCGCTTGCGCCTCCCGGACGAGGGGCCTTGGGACACCGCGATGGACTACATGATGCACCGCTGGGGACACATCGACCCCCAGGGCATCGAGGACCGTTTCGACGCCGGCGAAATCGTGGGCGAAGGCGGGGTGCGCCTGAACAGGGGCACCAAGCTCGAGGACCACACCTTCATCTGGTACTACCGCACGCTCCCCCCAGAGACCCGCCTGCCCGTGGAAATCAATATCCTCCACCAGGACGAGCACATCCTCGTGGTCGACAAACCGCACTTCCTGCCCACCACGCCCGGGGGCACGTACATCCAAGAGTCCGCGCTTGTCCGTCTGCGTAACCTGCTGAATCTTCCGGACCTCATCCCCATGCACCGCCTCGACCGCATGACGGCCGGTATTTTGCTGCTCTCCACCAACCCGGACACCCGCGGCAGGTACCAGGTCCTCTTCGAGAAGCGCCAAGTCCAGAAGGAATACGAATGCGTGTCTGCCGCGACCCCCGCTGCAGGCTATCCCGCCGTCGAATTCCCCGTGGTGGTCCGCAACCGCATGACCAAGTCCCGCAGCTATCTCCTCGCCGAGGTCATCGATGGCGAACCGAATGCGGAAACGCGTATCGAAAGAGTCAGGGCGTTCGACGCCGGTGACCCCACCGACCACACGGCTACTTCTCGCCGCGCGCTGTACCGGCTTGAACCTCATACCGGCAAAACTCACCAGCTCCGGGTCCACATGGCCTCGCTCGGTCTGGGTATTGTCAACGACGCCTTTTATCCGGACCTCCTCGACAAAGCCCCGGATGACTACACCAAGCCTCTTCAATTGCTGGCCCGCGGCATCACCTTCGTGGATCCCATCACCAAGGAGCGCGTGGAATACCGCAGCCAGCTGGAGCTCAGCGAAGCACGCGGCTGAGCCCGCTCCGGAGCGTGTTACCGGACGAGGTTCCATCTAACGCAGCGCGGGTCTAGCATGATTCTGCTGGGCAGGATCCGGGAGTTGCGATGGAGCACATCACTGAAATGCCAGGCGACAGGACCGTCTCGGTCTTCGCCTATTCTGCCGCGACTGTCGGCGTGGCCGGGGTACTGACGCTTGGCGCCATGTATGCGGTCGAAGTACCCAAGGGTGGCCCCTACGTTTTCGGGACCATCAACGATGCCACTGGAGCAGCGTTCAATCTCCTGGCCATCCCGGTGATCCTTCAAGTGCACAATCGTCTTCCGGCAACTCCGTGGAATCAGCCGTTGAAATGGATCACGGCCGGCGCCTGCGCTGCGGGGGCAACAAGTTCCGCGCTGCTGGTGTTCAAGATCCTGGCATTCGAGCCGTCAACGGCAGTATCGGTGGCCGCGATCATCACCCAGGGAGTCTGGTTCCTGGTTGCGAACAACAAGCTCCTGGATGTCGAGGGGTACCCGACCGGACTGGCGCGGCTGGGCCGGTTCATCGGTGGTGCTTTGCTTGTCGGGCTGCCCGTTGCCGGCTTGGGATTCCTGATTCCGGGCCCGGAGTGGCTGCGCTACACCATCATGGGTGCTGGGATCGCTGCTGGTGCTGCGGCGTGGGCCGCCTGGCCCTACTGGTACTACCGCACAGGTAAGTTCCTCCGGCATGGTCACGCCATCGAAGTGCCCCGCGGGGCCACGCCGGAAGCAGCCTAGGCCCGGTCCCCGGGGCGTCAGTTGAAGGGCGTTAGTCCCCCGGTGTCAGGTGATCGAAGACCAAGTTTGTCTGTGTGTTGGCAATGGCGGGATCCGACGCCAAATGCAGGGCAATGAAATCCCGCAATTCCTTGGGCGTCCCGCAGGCTACGTGCATAAGGAAGTCCTGGTCGCCAGCAAGCAGGAAAACGCTCTGGACGTTCGGCAGCGCCCTTAGCCGCTGCCCGATTGCCAACATCTTGTTGCGGGCCTGCGAGTTCACGCGCACGGAGATGAGCGCGTAAACCAGCAACCCCAAGGCCTCCAGATCCACGGATGCGTGGAAGCCCCGGATAATCCCGGCTTCCCGCAACGCACGGACACGGCCCAAGCACGTGGAGGGCGCGATCCCGGCTTTTGCGGCGAGCACGTTGTTGGGGATCCTGGCATCTGCCATGAGTTCCTTGAGGATCAGGCGGTCCGTGTCGTCCAGTCGAACCCGATTCGAATGCTTGTCCAAGGTACGCGTAGAAAGTGAATCCGCCATGAAAAAGCCTCCAGAATATTTGCAATGATTCAGAATCGTTGCTGTCCATCTGATCTCAATTCTATCTTGAAGGGATTTGCAGAATCGACTAGGAGGTCGTTATGGCCAGTTTCGACAAGATCCAAGCGCGTGAGGGCGGGCTCAAACGCCAGCTCACTTCGCGCCAAATGACCATGATCGCGCTGGGCGGTGCCATCGGGACAGGGCTGTTTCTCGGGAGCAAGTTTGCCATCGGCCTGGCGGGCCCCAGCGTCATCATCAGCTACGCGATCGGCGGCTTGATTGCCCTGTTGCTGATGGGAAGCCTGTCAGAGATGACGGTTGCCCACGCTACATCCGGATCGTTTGGAGCCTACGCCGAACACTACGTCAGTCCGCTGGCCGGATTCCTGGTCAAGTACATGTATTGGTCGTGCATCGTCCTTGCAGTGGGAACGGAGGTCACGGCCATTGGCGAATACATGAAGCTGTGGTTCCCGGATGTTCCGGCACTGCTATGGGTCGTCTTCTTCTCGGCGGTGCTGATCGCAGTCAACGCCATGAACGTCAAGGCCTTTGGGACACTCGAATACTGGTTCTCGAGCATCAAAGTGTTCGCAATTGTGGCCTTCATCGTTCTGGGTGCCTACATCGTGTTCGGCAGCCGGAAGGAGGGCACGGGCTTCCAAAACTACGCTGCCGACGGTGGATTCTTCCCCAACGGCTTGTCCGGCACTTGGTTCGCGGTGATCGTATCGATCTTCAGCTATCTCAGTATCGAGATGATCGCTGTGGCGGCTGGCGAGGCAAAGGATCCCGCTACAGCGGTCAAGAAGGCCTTCCGCACCACCATCGCCCGGTTGCTCCTGTTCTACATCGTCACGCTCGCCCTCATTATGGCCATCGCGCCGATGGGCCAGATCCTGGCCGGCGGAAGTCCGTTCGTCACGGTCATGCAAAGCCTCGGCATTCCCTTCGCGGACAGCCTGCTGACGTTTGTGGTGATCATCGCTGCGCTCTCCGCCATGAACAGCCAGTTGTACATCTCCACCCGAATGATCTTCAGCCTCTCACGCAGCGGGGACGCACCGGCCCTGTTCGGAAAGCTGCGCGCCAATGGTTCGCCCGTGAACGCCTTGGTCCTCTCTACCACCGGAATCGCGATCGCCACAATCGTCTATGCGATGTTCCCTGAGACAGCGTTTACGTTCATGATGGCCATTTCCATGTTTGGGGCGATGTTCACCTGGTTCATGATCTTCGTGACGCACTGGTTCTTCCGCCGCAGCGTGAAACGGTCAGGAACGGAACTCACCTTCAAGACCAGGTTCTACCCCGGAGGCACCATCCTTGGCGCCGCACTGATGCTCGCGATCCTGGTCAGCACCTTGGCCACTGAGGCTTTCAACATGACCCTGTTCTTCGGCCTGCCGTTCCTGGCGCTCGTGACCGCGATGTTCTTCGTGGTGCGGCGACGCAAACGTCAGGACTCGAACGCAGCGCGGAAGACCGCCGTCGTTTCTTCCGAAAACAGCACGAACTCCACTAACTCCAGCACGCTGGCTGAGGCTGCACTTCCTGACGACGACGGCGAAAACGACCGCACGGCGTCGAACGCTACCTCGGCGACCTGACGCGCGTCCCATCCGTAGATCCCGGCGCTGAGCGCGGGAAAGGCGATTGACCGTGCACCCACCTCCACGGCTGCTCTTAGACTTTCACGGAAACAAGAAGCGAGCAGCTCAGGATCGGTTTGCCCAGCGTGCCGGTTGGGACCCACGGTGTGAATCACCCAGCGCGACGGGAGCCTGAATCCGGGAGTCACGACGGCGGCGCCAACCGGCAGCCCGTCCCGAAGTTTGGTGCGGCGGACCTCGCGACAGGCTTCAAGCAGTTCGGGCCCGGCGGCCCTGTGGATTGCGCCGTCCACTCCCCCTCCACCGAGCAGGGCCGAGTTGGCGGCGTTGACGATCGCATCGACGTCGCGCGTGGTGATGTCCCCGTGCATGATTTCGATCTGCATTGCGCCAGTCTCCCGCCGAGCGGCCACGGCGGCAAGTGCGGTACCTTGTGCCAATGGACTTCATCGCCCCCGAGACGTGGGGATCCGCAATTTACTTGTGGATCGTTCCCATCGTGCTCGGCGATGCCATTTTCCCGCCGATCCCGTCCGAAATGGTGGTCATCACCGGCGGAGCGCTGGCGGCCGACGGCCACGCCAATTTCTGGCTCATCCTCCTCCTCGCAGCCTTCGCGTCCTGGCTCGGAGACATGGCAGTCTACGTGCTGTTCAAGCGGCGGGTGAGCCATGTACTGGATCGCTGGGGATGGGGCCGGAAAGTCCACCGTGGAATCCACGAGGCTATCGCCAAGGCCGGCCGATCCTCCACGTACGGCGCCATTATCGGCGCCCGGTTCGTCCCTGGCGGCAGGCTCGCAACCTCGTCCGCAGCTGGAATCGCCAACGTCTCCGCCCGCGGCTTCAGCCTCTGCGCCGGATTGGGCGCAGTGCTGTGGGCGGTGTGGCAGGTGGGCCTGGGCTACTTCACGGGCTCCGCAACCAAACTGCCGTTCTGGGCCAGCTCACTGATTGGAGTGGGGGTCGGCTTGGTCATCGGCGTGGTGGTCGGATTGATCGTCACACGGCGGCGCGGGAGCCGCTCCCCAGTTGATGAACCGTTCGACGGAGACGTGCCCCAGCCGGAGTGACGCCTGCCTAGATCGGCGCCCAGCGTCCGCGGCTGCGGCGCAACACGTAAAGGCTCCCTGTCAGCGCAACGCGTTCGACGGCGTCGCGCATCATGGCCGCCGACGTCCGGGCTTCGTCGTTCTCACCGATGTAGTCCCGCGCATCCACCATGAAACGGAGGCTAAGCTGCGGGACGCCGCCCACGATATCGAGCTGGTTCGACTCGACATGATGGCGGGTTTCCAACGCCTCGATGGCCGCCGCCATGACCGACTCGGGAGGGTTGCCAGGCTTGAGGCCAGTGATCTTCAACTTGGTCTGGAACGACGGCATCCAACAACCCTAACGCTCATGCGAAGGTGCCTTAAGCCGAAACGCTCCCCCGCCCCATCGACAAGCGTTGGGAGTGAGAGAGCGATCCGAAAAAACCCGCCGCATGTGAGAGAGCGATTCGTCAGAAGCGGCAGGATGTGAGAGAACGTCTAGCCGGTGTTGCGCAGGCCGGCGGCCACTCCGTTGACGGTGATCAGCATGGCGCGCTGGAGCCGCTCATCGATCTCCGCACCGGATACCGATTCCTCGCGGACGCGTCGGAGCAGCTCCACCTGGAGGTAGCTGATGGGATCCAGATACTGGTCACGGATTTCCAGGGACCGCTTCAGCGTGGGCTGGGCGTCCAGAAGTTCAATCTCTCCAGTGAGGCGTTCGATTTCCGCCACGGTGAGCTCATACTCGTCCCGGATCATGTGGAACAGGCGGTGCAATTCCTCCGGGACCAACGAGGAAACGTAGTGCCCCGCGATTTCCATGTCGGTCTTGGCCAAGGTCATTTCGACGTTGGAAATCACCGAACGGAAGAAGTGCCAGCGGTCCATCATTTCCATCAGCTGATCGGCGTCACCGGCTTCGCGTGCTGCCTTCAGGCCAGAGCCTACGCCAAACCAACCGGGAACGATCTGGCGGGACTGCGTCCAACCGAACACCCACGGGATCGCACGGAGGCCGCCCAGTCCTGCTCCGGAATCGGGCCGCTTGGAGGGGCGTGATCCGATGTTCAAGGAACCCAGCTGCTCCACAGGTGTGGACGCCAGGAAATAGGCCGGAAGATCGGCGTCGTCGATCAAAGCCCGGTAGCGTGCAAAGGCGGCATCGGAAATTGTTTCCATGACGTTCGCGTAGCGCTCGCGCTCGTCTTCGGAGGTACGCGGAGTCCGGTGCAAGGCAGAACCCTGCATGACAGCTGCCAGGGAAAGCTCAAGGTTCTCGCGGGCAAGCTCGGGGAGCGAGTACTTGTCCGAGATGACCTCGCCCTGCTCGGTGAACTTAATTTCGCCCTCAAGGACACCATTGGGCTGGGCCATGATGGCGTCGTACGTCGGACCACCGCCACGGCCCACGGAGCCGCCGCGGCCATGGAACAAGCGGACCCTGACGCCGTGCTTGGCAGCCACGTCGCGCAGCTTCCGCTGGGTCTTGTGGATCTCCCACTGGCTGGTCATGACGCCGGACTCCTTGTTGGAATCGGAGTACCCGAGCATGATTTCCTGGACGTCCCCGCGGAGACGGACGAGCTCACGGTAGGACGGATCGGAGAGCAACTGATCCACAATCTCAGCGGATGCGCGCAGTTCCTCCACGGTTTCCAACAGTGGGGCAAAGCCGATCTTGGCGTGCGGCTTGGCACCGAAGAGGTCAATCAAACCAGCCTCGCGTGCCAGAACAGCGGCGGCCAGGACGTCATCGGCACCGCGCGTCATGGAGATGATGTAAGTTTCCACAACATCCGGACCGTAAGTGTGCAAAGCCTGGCGGATGCTTCGGAAGACATCGTACGTGCCGTCAGCTGTGCCTTCGAGCTTGATCGGGTGGCCCGAGAGCGGGCGGCGGGATGCCAGCTCGGCACCGAGGAATTCCAAACGTTCTTCGCGGGTCAGGGAACTGTACGGTTTCTCGGTACCGAGACGGTCCACGAGTTGTCCGACGGCGTCGTGGTGGTAATCCGCATGTTCACGGATGTCCAGCGTTGCCAAATGAAGGCCGAAGGCTGCGATCGCACGGCGAACACGGGCCAACGCGCCATCGGCAACAAGGCCTGCAGCGTGGTTCCGGAGCGACTCTTCGAGCAGGCCGAACTCGGCGAGCAGCTCCGTTGTCGTGGCGTAGTCCCTGCCGGGCTCATGGTACGTCGAGGAAGAAACGCGGCGGCCAGTGTTGATGAGTTTGGCTTTGATACACGTGAGCTTGAGTCGATAAGGCTCTTGGGCATTTAGCTCCAGGATGCGCTTGTCCAAACCAGGGAGGTTCTTGAGGTCCACATAGATCGAATCCAACAGCTCCTGGTCAGCCCCGAACAAGGCAGTGGAGTTGGACAGGACCGAAATCAGCTCGTCGATCAACGCAATACTGATCCGCACAGCGTTCTGGTTCTGCAGCTGCAGAATTTCGCGCGTAACGGCCGCAGTGACGTTGGGGTTTCCATCGCGGTCGCCACCGATCCACGAACCGAAACGCAGCGGCGCGCTGCCAGCGGGCAGAACCACGCCGTGCTCGGCCAGGAGTTCGGAAAGGTCCGTCAGCATTTCCGGCATGGCATCGGTGAGGATGCTGTTCAGGTAGTAGATCGCATTACGCGCTTCATCCACCGGTGTTGGCCGGACCTGGCGGAGCTCGTCGGTCTGCCACATTTGGTCGATGATTTCCGAAAGCTGGCGATCCTGGCGGCGTCGGGCAGACGTTCCCTCTTCAGTGGGCTGGGCCAATACGTCGGAAAGTTTGCGGACCTTGTCCAGTACTGAGCGACGGGAGGCTTCCGTGGGGTGCGCCGTAAAAATGGGCCGAACATCAAGTTCGTTCACCACGTCCTGAAGGACCTGCGGGCCGGCCTGGCCCGCGATCTCCGTGACAGCCTTCGCCAGCCAGCCGTCCTTTTCCTGCCGGGTCCGCAGCCCACGGACGCGATGGACCTGTTCGGCCGCATTGCTGAGGTGGAAATAGAACGCGAAGGCACGAACCAGGTCCGTCGCCTGGTCCAGAGGCAGGGACGCGAGCAACTCGCGGACCTGGGCAACGACGTCGTGCGCGCTCCAAGGGCCGGTGGCGTCGGCGCCGCCCCGCGCGGCCTCTTTGGATTCCTTGGTCAGCAAGCGGACCTGCTCCACGAGCTGCAGCAATTCCGGGCCGTGTTGTCGTACCAGGGACTCACCCAACAGGGTGGAAACGCGGCGCACATCGGCCCGCAGTTCTGCAGCGAGATCGGTGTCTTGATGGGCAGTGTGAACCATTGATACTTACCTTCGGGATCTGGTTTGGCTCGTACACTGCGCTGGATACTGTGAGCCGGATTACTAATGTTTCCTACGGGATCTTACCTGTACAGGAGTCCACTGCGGGAATACGTGTCAGATTTTGGCGTCACCGGAGTGCTGCTTAGCAGCTTTGCTCGTCGACGGCGGCAGGACCACCTTCCCGGCGAAAAGCCCGGCCTCTGCGGTGCCAGGGCCGGCTACCAATTTCTCGTGCCTTCGCTGCCGCATTTCCTCGCGGGCTGCCGCCGCCTCCATTTTGGTCGGCGCACCTGTGGCTGGCTCGATCGTGGAGAGGACACTCCCGAGCGTGCCCGTTGCCCCCTTCGCGGAAACACCTTTCTGCACCATCCGCGTGCCAGCCCAAACCGACCCAACAATGAGTGCCAGGCTTACTACTGCCGCCATCACGGATTCCATGCCCATGCGCTCAGGGTACGCCTCGGTTTGAGCACCGGACATCCCGTAATTACCGTGCCCAGGCTTTCCGCAAGACCTCCCAATGCCCGGCGCCCATGAGGCTTGCGGGTGTCACGGACACGGATGTGGCACCGCCCCGAACAGCATCATCCAAGGTGGTTTTGAACCTTTCATCGGAGATCGTGCCGTCATCGGACCAAAGCCCGATAGACAATGACATGCGGGAGCCTGCGCGGCGGGTCAGGGCTTCAGCGAGGTCCTTCGTCTGCGGCGAGCGCTCGGCATTGAGTCCTACGTACTCCCAAACGTGGAGCCGATCGAGCTGCTTGAGCAAGAGGTCGTAGTCATGGCCGCTGTCAGCGCGGTCCGCCGATGGTGAATCCCGCGGCGAGCGCACGTCCATCTCCAACCGGACACTATATGGTTCGACGGCGGCCCTCACCTTGCGCACGATGTCAGCCATGGCTTCGCTCCGCCATGTGCTGATCCGGGCATCCGACTGGTCGATCCCGCCTTCGTGGTTCCTGGGCCAGTCATTTTCCCCGGTAGTGGCTTTGAAGTCATCAAAGTCTTCGCTGCCAAAAGTGAAATCGTCGAACATCAATTCCGTAAGGTTCACCGCTGTGGGCCGGTACTTCTTCGCGACGGCGGCTGCCAAGGAAGCCAAGCGAACACCGGCCCTGCCATGCCGCAGGGACGACACACTGGCAAAGGCTTTGGATGGCTCGCCAGCAGTATTTCGTCCTGCCAGGGAGGGGTCGTCACTCAGCGCACGGTCCAAAAGGACATCTATCGTGAGGATCACATCACGTTCCTTACCGCTTTTCGCCACCCCCAATGCTGAGATTGATTCCCCCACGAAGTCCCGGCCAGTGCGGGAAACCTCATAAGAGGTCGCATTGGTTTGGCCGGACCAGGGAAAGGCCGTCCAATCTGTGCGTCCCACGGAGATCGATACGGCAGTGGCGTCTACAGCATCCAATCGTTCCGCCAAGTCCACAAGGTGTGAGCGATCCTCGTTGACGACGTCCTCGAAGCCAAGATTTACCATGCGGTCCTCGGGACGAGCCTGCGGGTCCCCTGCGCACGCAGTGATACCCGTCAATGCAACACCAAGGAGAACCGAGCCCACCAGGGCAGCACTGAGCCTGGCAACCAAGATCGTGGGTGCAAACGCCTTCATACCCCTGCCTCGTAGCGGGGGCCGGACTCTGTGGCAGTTACGGAGATGACGCCGGTCCGTTGCAACTTGTTCCACAAGGCAGGGCTGCCGCGGATCTCCTTGATGATTGCACTGGCTAAGGCCAGGCCAACGAATACCGAATACAGGGGCCACAGGGGCAGCGTCCACAGAAAGCGAAGGTCCTTCCAGGACCGGTTGAGTCCGATGGAGAAGACGATCAGCGCCAGGGACACGAACAACCCCAACCAACCAAGAATGGCGAGGACTTCACCTGGTACGGGACCCGAACCGGCAAGATAGAGGAATGGCAACACCGCCAAAATGGCAAGTTGCAGCACTGGGATCACCACCATGGTGATGGCGTTGAACAACAGGAACATGCCAAACAGCCCGTAACGCCGCCGCCCAAGCATTCCCATATGCATCCGGAGCGTCTGCAGCAAGCCCCGGGACCACCGAACGCGCTGCCGCCACAATCCGCCCATCGTTGACGGCGACTCGGCATAAACCAGGGCCGAGGGCTGGAACCTAACCCTGTAGCCAGCCTTATAGACACGCCACGTAAGCTCAAGATCCTCGCCGAGTGTGTCCTCGTGGAAACCGCCCACCTGCTGGACCACGTCGCGGCGGAAGGCACCTATGTTTCCCGAGACGATAGGCAGGCAATGCAAGAGGGACAAGGCCCGGCGGACCAGGCCTGTCCCGACGTGGCTTAGGACAGCAAGCATCATGGTCTGAACGCGATTCAGGTTAACCGGCCGGTCGTCGCCGCACACGGCTCCCACTTTGGTGTGGTCAAAGCCATCGAGCATGCGCATCAGGGTGTCGGGTGCGAAAATTCCGTCGGCATCAACGAACATCAGGATGTCGCCGTGGGAGGCAGCGATACCGTAGTTGAGCGCAGCTCCCTTCCCCGCGTTGGCTTGTGAGAGAAAACGGACCCGATCATATTGATCTGCAAGCCCGGCCATGATGCTGGCAGTGGAATCAGTGGAGCCGTCGTCCACCAGAATCACTTCCAGGCGTAGATAACGGCTGGCCAGAATCGACTCGACGCAGCTGGTGATCACCACGGCCTCGTTGTAGCCAGGCACGATCACAGACACCAGGGGCCGATCAGTAATGATGGAATAGCGATGCTTGGCAGAGTTGGAACGATAAAGCCGGTTGAAATACAAAGCCAGTGGAACATAGACGATTTTGACCACGCCGAAGCTGAGAATCAGGACTCCTCCAACCTGGACAAACGCCAGTGCAGCATCAAGAGGTGTCACGCATGCCATCCGGTCAATCGACCGCCGACGTATCGTCTGAGGACGCTCTCCAGGAGTTCGGGTGCGAACGCACTGTTTGCACCAAACCTCGCGTTGATTTCCAGTACCACTGGGCGTCCGCCCTGCAAGCGGCGTACATCGATGTCGATCGGTCCTGTCAAGCCGAGTGCGGCCACGGCTGAATCAGCCAATTGCGCCACGTCCGCACTCTCCGCCCCCTCAATCCTCCTGACAGACAGGGCATTCCCGACCCGCCCCTCTTTGAGTTCCGTCTTCTCCAGCACCACCACAAGGTCGTCCTGACCCGACTCAGGGCTATGGCGGAGGACCACAGGTGCATACTCCGTACCTGGTGCGAACCGTTGCACAATCCACGAATCGTCCAAGGAAGACCAGACGTGCGCGGCGTTCCGGCCGCCGTCGACAGTTCTTTCCAAAACCTGGACCCCGCGTCCGCCGCGGGAAATCCTTGGCTTGACCACCAGCGATCCCCCGAGCCGGGCCATTGCCTGGTTGACAGAGGTGTAGTCGCTCGGCAACCCGAAGTCGGGGACAGCGACGCCAGCGTTTGCAAGGCACCTCATCGTGAGGAATTTGTCATTCGCGATTCGAACGGGAGCGGGGTCGGCAATGAGGACTTCGGCGCCAGGAGCGAAGCCATGCCGGCCTTCCGAAACGAGGACCAGTTCATCGCTAACTGTGGGTACCACGAGCTCGATTCCATGGGCGCCCGCCAGTCCCCCCAGTTCCTGCAGGTAGCCAGGAGAACTGGAGGCCGATACCAATGAGACCGTATCCGCCACAGAAGCATGGACCGGCCGCATATCAACGCCCAGAACCCAATGTCCCAGTTCCCTTAGCTGGCGCGCCAATGAGGAGCCAGCCGGTCCGCCAACGCCTGTCACGAGTACCCGAACCATCAGAACTCCCCTACGGCGGAGCCGAGCAATCGAACTGGCTCGAAGCCCTCTGCATACGTGGTTTTCACTTGCGAGCCCCTGAACGCTGCGAGGCTGCGCACTCTTTCTGCACTCATATATGGCTTGCCTTTTTGGTTCCGGTGCATGGCGACGGCGTGAATCTTCACGTCCACGTAGCCGGCGATATCCACGAAGACGCTGGGGTCGAACTGCCGCGTGGATGAAGGACTCTCGAAGCACAGGATGGAGGAATGCTGGCGGGCTGCCCGCATGGTTGCACTGTGTACGGCCTGATGGTCCTGGTGGTAGTCGTTACGGGAATGGGTAATGACAACGTCAGGTCGAAATTCCTCCATGAAGGCCTCAATCGCCTGGACCATTTCATCCCCGTGCTCCGCCAGGCTGGTATCCGTAAAGTCGTGGACCTGCACCTCGGATGCGCCCATGAAGTCCGAGCCTGATGCAGCTTCGGTCACACGGACGGAGCTGTCTCCTCCCTTTCCGCCGGAGCTCATCACCATGGTTCGGACTTCATGGCCGGCGTCGGCCAATTTGGCGAGAGTGGCACCGCAAGCCAATTCGAGGTCGTCAGGGTGCGCTCCAATAGCCAGCACCCTCCGAGGCTGCGAAGCCACCCCATGGTGAATCCGGAAAGCGGGCGCGACGAGAAAGCCCACAATCAACCCTGCTCCCGCGAGCAGGCCTACAATCTCAAGCCACGGGCGGTACGTCGGCCCGATTGCGTATCCCACCAGTGACAGCAGCAACATGGTGCCCAAACTTGTCACGGCCCATCGGAGGCCGTGCGGCGAGCTGAACCTGCGAACGAACCATTTTTGACCGATCGGGACCAAAGCCCAAACCGCCGTCAAGGCGCCCAGCAAGCCAGCAACGGCCAACAACGTTGCTTTCATAATTCCCCTAAATTGCACAGATAAGTGTGCGGCTCCCGCCTCCGGGCCACCGCCGCTTGGTTAGTGGCCGGTGCAATAGCTTCGTGACGCTGTCTTTCGCAGGGAATCGTGATCAGTAGTTGTGGACAAACTCACCCGTTTCAAGACCGCTTCCACTCAAGGAATATGTGAGGACACCTGCGCCCTTTTGACGCTTGGACTGGGCGGAAACTTCAAAATGGAGATCGCCTGGCCGGGCCGAACCCGTGATGCATGTGACGTTTGTTTGCCCCTCCATGGAGCACGACCACCCCTCCGGAGCAAGCAGCGAACTCTCCTGGATCCGAGCATCCATTTCCACCGAGAACACGGCTTTGGCTGGTCCTAAGGACTGTGAGTCACGGATCCCAAAGTCCACCTCCATCGCCGTCATGCCGGAGCCATGGTCCTTTGGTATCCGCACCGAGGCTGTCACAGCCACAAGCGACGCCGGAAGTGCTGTCGCGGCTGGTGTGACCGGGATATGCGAGGGAGTAAGCTGTTGCGCCGACGGCTGGGATTCCGCCGGCGCGGCGACCGGTGGTTCGGGCGCAGCGTTCGACGGCGGCGGCTCAACCGCCGTCGGCGACACGGGCAATGGCGGACTCGGTTTCGATGTCGGGGTCGGGGCAGGGGTCGGGGGCAGGGTCCCGACGAAAGACTCCTGACGGGAGGAGCTTGTCTCAACGGCCAACTGCTCCATTGGAGCATCCGGTGTCAGGCGACCAACGATTCCAACCGCCCCCAGAACCAGGCCCAAGCCTGCTACTGCAACCATGGCCATCACCGCTGGTTGCCCAATGGCTGGCACCGCAATGGCTGCCTTGATGGGCACCAGCCCTCCCAAAACACCCAGTCCGGCACCCTTACCGGTCAGGGTCGCGAGGGATATGCCGGTCACCAGCGGGAGAAGCACGGCCCTCATGGTTCCTTGGACGTCCTTCAGCTCGGCGAGTGCACCGGTGCACCTGGAGCAACCGTTGAGGTGATGACGCATCTTGCGTTCAGCCACCCTCGAAAGTCCCCCGCGAATGAAAGTGCCGAGTTTTGAAGCGAATCCGGCGCAGCCGCTGTCCAGTTCTTCCGCGACGTGGGCCTGGAGGTATTGCCTCCTCAAACCTTCCCGCGCGCGGAGCGCAAGGGCTGAGACAGCATTGGCGGAGAGACCCAGGAGTGGTGCCACAGCAGCCGGCTTCATTCGTTCCACGTCCAGATACCAAAGCACCGCCTGCCACCGTTCCGGGAGGGCACGGAATGCCTTTGCCACCGTATGCGATTCGAAGGCTTTCAGTACTGCATCGGGATCCGCCAGCGTGCGGTCAAGGACGGCGTCGTCCCCGCTGGGCAGCGCCCTGCCCGCCTTCCGGTTCCGATGATGTGACAGCCGGGTAACCGTGGACAGCAGATAAGCCCTGAAGAAGTTGTCTGGACCCCGGCCGGCAACCAGGCTCTGCAACACTGCTTGGAAAGCCTCGGCCACAATATCCTCGGCATCACTTGGATTGTCCACGTTGCGCCGGGCCACGGTGGACGCGACGGACACATGGCGTTCATACAGTTCGTCGAATGCGGACATGTCACCGCCACGCACCAACCCGATAAGATGCCCGTCGCTCTCAACGCCCGCGCTTGAAGCGTTGTCAGTACCTGTCCCGGATGCCATCTATGGCACCCCCACAACGTATAAAATCGTGCCCATATATAGGCAGTGGGCATCAACCGCAAGTCATGACGCGATTTTGTACACAGTCTTTACCAAAGAGAACCTCCTGCCGTTTCGTCATGATTCCTTGTCCCGACGCACTAGTCGGATATGACATCGTTCCGGACAAAATCAGTGGCTGAGTGTACATTTTCCCGACACCTGTTGATGCGCCGATGGCAGACCACCAGCTATGAAAATGGTTGGCGGTTCCGGGCCGATTGGTTCCTGCCAGAGGTCCGGACGGTGGTAACTTCCCTGGCTACGCGGGCCAGTGTCCCAGCTCCATCGGCAAGGTCCTTGGGCGCTGCGCGAGCCCGGAACGGCGTCGGCATCAGTGAAACCATGACGGACTTCCGCGCCCTCTTCCTTGCCGCAGACCAGAGCATGGACATCGAGGCCCTCCAATCCTTGGCTGAAGGTTGGGCAGAGGCCGCCGAATCCGCACCTCCGATGTCGTGCACGGATGTTTATACGGGATTAGCCACGCAAGCCTATTTCCAGCGACGCATCCACGAACTCTCCATTTTTGGGCCGGCATGCGCCCACCCCTATGCCCTTGCAATCCTGTCGCTGCCCCAACCCCGTGAGAGCCGCAGCCATCGCTGGACCCTGCTGGCGCGACTTGGAGAAATTATTCAAAGCGAGTTACACGGAACTGGGGCTACGGCCATGTACCAGAACTCTGCAGTCCACGTGCTGTTACCCCTCTCAGAGAACAACGTTGCACGCCTCATGGAGTGCAGGACAGCCATGGAAAGGCTGGGCGAAGGAGCGCTGGGACCGGCGCGCATACAGTTCTTCCCGTTGGCAAGTGCCCCCTCCGAACCAGCACCGCAGGAGCACATTCCCGAAGCAATATGAGTGACGCCTGTTGGTGCCGTCACGAACAGCGTAGAGCCGCCACTCACCATGCGACGAGACACGCTTCCGGATTCGAAGGACCATCCAACAAATGAAGAATCAGCTCCATCTAAAGTCCGCCTCCCTGGTGGCTGCACTACTGGCTGTTGTCATGACAGCCTTGGGACTCGCTTGGTCGGCAGTGCCAGCCAACGCTGCCGTCATTCCGGGCGCAGTGGTAACCATCAGCACGGATTCAGTGGTTACAGACCAGTGGGACCAAGTAGATCTGGCCTGTCAGTGGTCCGTCCCGGATAACTCGCAACCCGGCGATACCTTCAATCTCCAACTGCCAGAACAGCTTCGCTGGTTTGGCGCGGCGTCGTTTGATCTCGACAACGCCGACGGCGAAACGGTCGCCAAAGCCGCAGCGAACGACGCCGGACAAGTGGTGTTCACGTTGACCGACTTCGTGGCGACCCATCCCAATGATGTGGGTGGGACGTGCAACTTCACCACTCAATACGCTGCGCAGCCAGGCACCGGCGGAACTACGGAACTGACTTTCACTGTGGGCTCCACGGTGGTCCGCGTGCCCGTGGTTGTCGACGGTCCGTGCACCAAGGACTGCGACCCCGCTCCTCCGACTTCGGCAGGCAAATCAATGTGGTGGGCCGACGCCGCACAAACTGAACTTGAATCCATCTTCTACATGCCTCCCATGCCTTCAGAATCAAACGATGTCGTTGTGACGGACACTCCCGCCGCTGGCATGGAGATCGATTGCAGCCACATAACTCCACGGGTGGGCAAGGTTGTCAGCAGTTCCGGGAACATCATTGATCCAATGGACAACGAGCAATACCCGGCCAGTGTCGACTGCAGTCCCCAGGAAGCAACGGTCCGCTGGACTGACCTGCCCAAGGGTGAACGAGTGGAGCTGTTCGTCGTCACTAAAGTGACCGACAAGAAGCAGGACGTCTACAACAACAGCGGAACCGTCACCATTGCAGGCGAGGAGACTCCCGTCAGTGCCGAGACCCGGCGGACCCGCGCTGACGGAACGGGCGACGGAACAGCAAGCCCAACGCCCACCCCCACACCCACCCCAAGCACCACCACCGCAACACCCACACCCACCCCAAGCACCACCACCGCAACACCCACACCCACACCCAGCCCCACCACCGCAACACCCACACCCAGCCCCACCACCGCAACACCCACACCCACACCCACCCCAAGCACCGCCAGCCCTAGCGCAACCACCGCGCCGCCTATAGCGACTGGCGAGCCCACTCAGCCCGCAGAAGTTGCCGTGCCAGAACCCCTGGCTTCCACTGGCGCTCAAAGCCCGGTGTTCATCTTCGCAGCCGCCGCGCTGTTGGCTCTGGGATCGTTGCTCGCTTTCCTGGGTGCCCGGCGTTCGGCAGGTCGACAGCACTGACCAACCGACCGATGGGCCGTGCACGGGGTGCACGGCCCATCGTTGCCCCCAACGCCCGTCTCCCCAAACGCCCGCTTCGGGGACGCCCGCTCCCCCGAATGCCCGCTTCCGGGAATGCACAGCGGCAGCGCATAGTTGAGGAGATTGCAACGCCGCCAACCGTGGCTCACATCAGCCGAGGAGAACCATGAGCTCGCCCACCACTGCAACAGACGCCCAGCTTGCCCGTTGGGAGCGGTTCCGCACGGCCCGGAATGCAGCACTGGCCACGGACCATGGCTGGCTGACCCTGACGTCCTTTCAATGGCTTGAGACGGAGCCTTCGGAAGTTGAATTTGTCCCCGGGCTGTGGTCTTCGGACGGCACGACTGCAACCCTTACGGCCACCATCGAGGACGGCCTGACTTTCGTTGAGACGGGCGACAGGGTTGATGGCACAGTGACCGCAAACCTGCAGGATGAAGAGTCCCTGATGTGGGTGCAGTTCGGTGGCCACGACGGCAAGCAGGTGGTGGTGGAACTTGCGATGCGGGCGGACAAGTACGCCATCCGGACCCGTGATGCGGGTTCGCCCGTTTTTACGGATTTCGCCGGGGTCCCCACCTACGACTACAACCCGGAATGGGTGATCCAAGGCCGCTTCGAGCCCTATGACGAGCCCGTGGATGTACCCATCGGAACGGCCAACCCCTTGGTGGACGGCATCCATCGTTCGGTCGGAGAGGTGGTGTTCCGGGTTCCTGGCGTTCCCCATGAGGTTCGCCTCCACGCCGAGGAAGAGAAACTCGGTGCCTTGAATGTGACCTTCCACGATGAGACCAACGGCGACACCACGGATGAATGGCGGAAGGTTTTCATCCCCCGCCCCCGGCCTGATGGATCCGTGGTCATCGACTTCAACCGCGCCATCAATTACCCCAGCGCCTTTACTCCATATGGCACCTGCCCGATGCCCGTGCGCGGAAATTCCATCGATGTCCGCGTTGAGGCTGGCGAAAAGATCCCTCAGGAGTAAGCGACGCAGAGCCAGGGCAGTGGCCGGCTAGACGATAGCAGAGACCCCCGTTACTGCACGGCCCACGATCAGTGAGTTGATCTCGTATGAGCCCTCATAGGTGAAGATGGCCTCGGCGTCGGCAAAGATCTTCGCGATTTTGTAGTCGGTGACGATGCCGTTTCCGCCTAGGATGGAGCGTCCCAAGGCCACGGTTTCACGCATCCTTGCACTGCAATAGGCCTTTGCGAGAGCCACCTGGGCCATGTCGGCGCCGCCATGGCGGGCGCCCTGCGCGTCGCGGGAAATGTCCTCCTGCAATTGGGCGATCCGCACCATCATCCCCATGCTTGCCACGGCGTTACCGAGCATGTCCACCAGGTGCTGCTGGATCAGCTGAAACCTGGCGAGGGGTTTACCGAACTGCATCCGCTCCACGGCATACTGCCGGGCAATATCGAAGGCCGCCAATTGTTGGCCGACCGCCTGCCAGGCGACCATGATCCGTGAGCCGCGCAGGAGGTGGTTGGTATCCGCGAAACTGCTGATGCCGGCGAAACGGTCCGCTTCCGCCACGTGGACGTTTTCGAAAAGAATATCGGCGTTCTGCACAGTCCGCAGCGCGATCTTGTTCTCGATCCGGCTCCGGGTGATGCCCGGCAAGGAGGCGTCCACGATGAATGCCCGGACAGCGCCGTCGCTTTCGTCCTTGGCCCATACCAGCATGTAGTCGCAGAACGTCCCATTGCCGATCCAGCGTTTGGCGCCGTTGATCACCCAGTAGTCACCGCCGTCGGACTCCGCTCTTTCCACGCGGCGGGCTGTTGTCTGCATGCCGCCCGCGACGTCGGACCCATGCTCTGGTTCGGTGAGCGCGAAGGCGCCTGTGGTGCGGAGGTTCGAGGCGTCGTCGAGGTATTTGTCCTGCTGGGCGTCGCTGCCAAAGTCGTAGAGCGACTCAACGAAGAGATCGTGGTGGACCATGAAGAACGTCGCGATGGAGGTGTCCACGCGCGTCATCTCGGCTATGACCAACCCGGCGAACAAGTGTGTATAGCCGCGCTGCGCCGGGGCGCTGAGCCGGAGTGCCGCCAGCTTGGGCAGGATGTGTTCCGGGAACTCGGCCTTGTCCCACCACTGCCCTGCATAGGGGGCGATCTCAGAGGCAAGGAAGGAGCGGAGCTCGTTGAGCTTTCGCTGTTCCTGGACGCTCAGGAGTGATTCAAAGTCGAAGAAATCAGCCGTAGGCAGGTCAGCCACAGACGCTGGTACTTGACCCACCAATCCCGCGGGAATCGGGGCGCCGCTGTAGTCGCCCATCATTTGAGGCCCATGCGGATGGCGCCGTCCAGCCGGATCGTCTCGCCGTTCAGCATGGCATTTTCGACGATGTGTGCTGCAAGGTTGGCGTATTCGGCCGCGCGGCCCAGCCGGGCGGGGTGGGGTACCTGCTGCCCGAGGGATTCCTGCGCCGCTTGTGGCAATCCGGCCATCATGGGGGTTTCGAAGATGCCGGGTGCAATGGTGTCAACGCGGATCAGGGAGCGGGCGAACTCGCGGGCCAGGGGCAAGGTCATCGCCGCAACAGCGCCTTTTGATGCGGCATATGCTGGCTGGCCGATCTGGCCCTCGAAGGCGGCGACGGACGCCGTGTTGATAATGACTCCGCGCTCGGGTCCGCCCAATTCCGTGGAAACCGGCTCGCTTTCCACCATGGCCGCTGCTGCCAGGCGGATGACATTGAAAGTTCCAACGAGATTGATCTGGATGACTTTGTTGAACGTCTCGAGCGGGAGGACACCGTCGCGGCCCAGGACCTTGCCTGGCGTGGCGACGCCGGCACAGTTGACCACAATGCGCAGGGTTCCCAGTGAAGCTGCGGCGTCGACGGCGGCCTGTACTTGGGCCTCATTCGTTACGTCTGCAGGGACAAAGACGGCGCGTGGACCCGAGTGCCCGCTGGCAGAACCAGCCGCATCCGAGCCAGCAGAGTTCAGCTCCGCCGCGAAACCCTCCCCGGCAGATTGCGGCAGGTCCACCAGCACCACCGACGCTCCGCCGTCGAACAAGCGCTTGGCGGTTGCCGCGCCCAAGCCTGACGCCCCGCCGGTGACCAGCGCAACCGTGCCCTTGATGTCCATCCATCCTCCTTGATGCAGACTCAAATCCGTTAATGCATGTTAACTGGAATTGTGATCCAACGCACCCCGGCCGCCCGATAGGCTGATTCCATGCCCACCGAAAGCACCCCCGCCGGCCAGCAACAACCTCCCACAGAGGCGGCCGTGTGGGCGATGCGGGCAGATGAAGCAGCACGGTCTGTGACGCGCGCTTTCGGCCGGCGGCCGTTCTTCCTTCCGGGGACGCACATCGGCATCGTCTGCATCCCCTCGCGGGGCTTCCGCAGCGTTTTTGGCCCGTGGCACTACTGGTGGCAGGCGCACTACGTGGACTGCCTGGTGGACACCGGCCGCCGCGAACTCGCTACCCGGACAAAGTTCGACGGCGACTCCCGCCCGAGCGCGGGACGGCTCGCTTCCCGGCTTGTCACCACCATCCGGCTCCGGAACTTCTTCAGGTTCGTCAATGACTACTACGACGACATGGCGTGGCTGGCACTGTCCACCCTCCGGTTGGAACAACTGGCCAAGGAGACACGGAAGCCAGGACGGCGCCGGAATGCCTACGTCCAGAAAAGCCTCACCCTGCAATTCGATTCGGCTTCCACGGACGACCTGGGCGGCGGAACGTTCTGGAGCACCAGGCGGGATTTCAAGAACACTCCCGCAACGGCGCCGGTGGCGCTCTACTTCGCAAGAACAGATCACCGCGAGCGGGCTCAAGCGTTGGTGAACTGGCTGAACAGCAAGCTGCTGCACCCGCAACGCGGCCTTTACCTGGACGGCCTACGCATACGGAATGGGGAAATCGTCCTTGAGGATGCGGTCTACACCTACAACCAAGGGCCGATCCTGGGCGCGCTACTGGAGCTTGGCGGAGAGGAGAACCTGGACCGCGCCGCCCAGTTGGTGGAAGCCATTGCGAGGGAGCTCACCGTACCCGGCACGCAGGTAATCCACGGGGATGGAACCGGGGACGGCGGACTCTTCACAGGCATCCTGATCCGCTACCTGGCCCTCGCGGCCAAGGATCAGCGTCTGCCGGAAGCCACCCGCGAAACAGCTGAGGTCCTGGTAGTCAGCACAGCCAAGGCCTTCTGGGATGGCCGCTGGAAGACCGAGGGTGATCCCCAAAGACCAAGCGTCGTTTTCTCCCCCAGCCCACTGCGTCCGGCCACTGGGACGTATCCGACGGGGACCGTCGTCGAGCTTTCCACCCAACTGCAAGCGTGGATGGCGCTGGAAGCCGCAGCCACACTGGCGACCTAGGCCTGCACAATTACGGCACGCAACAGTTCCGTAATTCTTGTGATCCTTATCACATAAGGGCCCCAAGCTTTGGAAGCATAGGTTTGCCTAACCTACGCTTTTCTCAGCGGGCTCTCCAAACCTTCCCGCTCACACGGACCAAGCCCCAAACTTGGCACACGGTGTCTTTGTTCGCAGAAAGAAGCCTTCATGAAGCTCTCCAAAAACGCGCTGGCGGGAATTGCCCTGCTCGCCTCCGCCGCCCTTGGCCTCACCGCCTGTGGATCCAACGCCGGCGCCCCCGCCGCCTCCGGGTCGTCGTCAGACGCTGCCTCCGGCGAAGGCATCACGGTGTACAACGCGCAGCACGAGAGCCTGACCAAGGAATGGGTGGATTCCTTCACCAAGGAAACCGGCATCAAAGTCACCATGCGCCAGGGCTCGGACACCGAACTGTCCAACCAGATCGTCCAGGAGGGTGCTGCTTCGCCGGCAGACGTCTTCCTCACGGAGAACTCCCCCGCAATGGCGCAGGTGGAGAACGCCGGACTCTTTGCCGACGTAGACAAAGCCACGTTGGACCAGGTCCCCGCCGAATTCCGTCCGTCCACGGGCAAGTGGACCGGCATCGCGGCCCGCTCCACCGTCTTGGTGTACGACAAGAACAAGATCAGCGAAGACAAGCTGCCCAAGTCCATGCTTGACTTGGCGAACCCTGAGTGGAAGGGCAAGTGGGCCGCTTCACCGTCGGGTGCTGACTTCCAGGCGATCGTCGCAGCCCTGCTCGAACTCAAGGGTGAAGCCGCCACCGAAGAATGGCTCAAGGGCATGAAGGAAAACTTCAAGGCCTACAAGGGCAACAGCACGGCCATGAAGGCCGTCAACGCCGGTGAAGTGGACGCCGCTCTGATCTACCACTATTACTACTATGGCGATCAAGCCAAGACCGGCGAGAACTCCAAGAACGTCACGCCATACTTCTTCAAGAACCAGGATCCGGGCGCGTTCCTGTCCGTCTCCGGCGGCGGCGTCCTGAAGTCCTCCAAGAAGGCAGCGGACGCCCAGGCGTTCCTGAAGTTCATTACTGGCAAGAAGGGCCAGGAAGTCCTCAAGACCGGTACCTCGTTCGAGTACGCCATCGCCTCGCAGGTGGACGCCAATGACAAGCTTGTCCCGATCAAGGACCTGCAGGCGCCCACCGTTGACCCGGCCAAGCTGAACTCCACCAAGGTCACCGATCTGATGACCAAGGCAGGACTCCTGTAATTCTGTGACCACTGATCTATCGGCTCCCAACGTTTCACAGTCGCCAGGGAGCACGACGACGGCGGGCAAGGGCAAACGCCCTCGCCCGCCATTCGGCGTTTCCACGGTGTCCTTGCTGGCGGTCCTGATCGCGCTGTTTTCCCTTATGCCTTTGGGCTACGTCATCTTCATGACGGCAGCGACAGGCTGGGACACCGCCGTCGAACTTATCGTGCGCCCGCGCGTTGGCGAACTGCTGTTGAACACCATTATGTTGATGGTCCTGACGGTGCCGTTGTGCCTCATTCTTGGGGTGGGTGGCGCCTGGTTGGTGGAGCGCACCAAGCTGCGCGGGAACCGCTGGTGGGCCGTGGCACTGGCCGCTCCCCTTGCCATCCCTGCCTTCGTCAACAGCTACGCGTGGGTCTCGGCTGTGCCTTCCCTGCAGGGGATCTGGTCAGGTGTGCTCATCGCCACCCTCTCCTATTTCCCGTTGGTCTACATTCCCGCGGCCGCCACGCTGGGCAGGTTGGATCCGGCCATCGAACAATCTGCCGCGTCGCTTGGCTTGGGTCCGTGGGCTGCATTCTTCCGGGTGGTGCTGCCGCAGCTTCGTATCGCCATGACTGGCGGTGCGTTGCTGGTGGCGTTGCACCTCCTTGCGGAGTATGGCGCTTTCGCGATGATCCGTTTTGATACCTTCACGACGGCGATCATGGTCCAATTCCAGTCGACGTTCAACGGTGCCGCCGGAAACATGCTGGCCAGTGTCCTGGTATTCCTGTGCTTGCTTCTCCTTCTCGCGGAGGTGAAGAGCCGCGGCACAGCCCGTTATGCACGGATTGGCTCTGGTGCCCAAGCCAAAGCAATCCGGGTGCACTTGCGCGGATACCAGGCTCCGGCTCAGCTCGCCCTGCTGACCCTGACAACGTTGGCGTTTGGGCTTCCTGTCTGGTTCGTCCTGCGATGGCTTGTGGCCGGAGGCACCGAGGTATGGGCCGCCGACGAGTTCATGCCCGCCCTGCTGCAGACCCTCCTGTACGGGGCCGTCGGCGCCGCTGTTACCACCATCGTGGCTTTTCCCATGGCCTACTTGGCGGTCCGGCATCCCAGCTGGTTCAGCAAGATGCTTGAACTGTCCAACTACGTGACCAGCTCCCTGCCGGGAATCGTGGTGGGCCTTGCCTTCGTCACCGTCAGCATCCGCGCCGTTCCCGGCATCTACCAAACTGCCGGCGTGCTGGTCGCCGCCTATGTGCTCCTCTTCCTCCCCCGCGCGCTGGTTAACATCCGCTCCGGCCTGGCCCAGGCACCCAAGGAGCTCGATGAAGCCGCTCAATCCCTGGGCAAGGCTCCGCTGGTGTCCTTCTTCAGGGTGACTTTGCGGCTCACCGCACCTGCTGCGGCAGGCGGCGCTGCACTTGTCTTCCTGGCCATCGTCAACGAGCTCACGGCCACTCTTCTTCTTTCGCCCAATGGAACCCGCACGCTGGCAACGGAGTTCTGGAGCAAGAGCAGCGAGATCGACTACTCAGGCGCTGCACCCTATGCACTGTTGATGATCGTGCTTTCCGCCCCCATGACCTATCTTCTTTTCCAACAGTCCAAGAAAGTTGCCGGACAGTGACCGAACAATCCCCATCCAGGCTCCCGTCACCCCGTGTCGCGCCATCCATTGTGCCCACGACCAACACGCACTTGGACATCGCCGAGGTCACAAAGAATTTTGGTTCCCAGGCTGTGCTGAAGGGCGTCAATCTTTCCGTAGCCAAGGGCGGAACCACGGCCATTGTTGGCCCTTCAGGCTCGGGCAAAACCACACTGCTTCGCTTGATCGCCGGCTTCGAGCATCCAGACACCGGCACGATTTCCCTGAATGGCTCAACGGTTGCGGGCGACGGTGTGTGGATTCCTGCGCACAAACGGCAGGTGGGATACGTTGCCCAGGACGGTGCCCTTTTCCCGCACTTGACGGTAGGGCAGAACGTCGCCTTTGGGTTGGATTCCGGAAAGCTCGACGGCGGCCGGCGGGCTGTAGCGTCCCGCGTCAAGGAACTACTCGAAATGGTGTCGCTGGATGGGTCCATGGCCAAGCGACGGCCGCACCAGTTGTCAGGCGGTCAACAACAGCGCGTTGCCCTGGCGCGTGCCCTGGCCCGCGAACCCGAACTCATGTTGTTGGATGAGCCGTTCTCCGCACTCGACGCCGGGCTCCGCGTAGCTACCCGCCGGGCAGTGGCCAAGGTGCTCAATGCGGCAGGCGTCACAACCATCCTGGTAACGCACGACCAAGCCGAGGCCCTCTCCTTTGCCGATCAAGTAGCCATCATGCGCGGAGGCAAGCTGGCACAAATTGGCAACCCTTTTGTGGTCTACACGCGCCCGGCGGACCGGGCAACAGCGGAGTTCCTCGGCGACGCCGTGATCCTGGACGCCTGGATGGAAGGGTCCTTGGCCACGTGCTCCCTCGGCGGGATCCCGGTACGACGACCACCAGCACAGGGAAAGGTGCAGCTCATGCTCCGCCCCGAACAGATCCGCATCGCCCCGGACGGCCCCATCCGCGGCGTGGTTGTGGATACTGACTACTTCGGGCCCGAAACAACTGTTCGGATAAGGCTCGCGGCATACACCGCGGCAGACGGTGTTCTCTCCGGACATGGCCACCGTTACCCCGGCGGAGGCGAGATCATTACCATCCGGCACTGGAACGCTTCCATCACCAAGCCCGGCACTGAGCTCAGCCTTCGCGTGGTGGGCGAGGGCGTGGCGTTCCCCATCGAGGGCTGAATACTGGTGCCCGGCTGACTACTGGGGTCCGGAAGCCGGGCGCTTCTTCTGCGGGTACGGTGCCTCGTGCCGTGCGAGCATCTCCACAAAACCAGCGATTTTCTTCTCCCGTGTGTCCGCCCTTTTGACAAGGTTGGTCCGATGGATGAGTGCGAAGCGGTTCTGGGACGTCAGGACGTCGAACATGGCTTGCGCCTCCGGAACAGCGGCGATGGCAGCTGCGAGATCATTGGGAACCACCGAATCGGCGGGTCCGGCGTACGCAGCTTCCCAGCGCCCATCGGCTTTGGCGGCGTCGACGGCGGCCCACCCGGCTGCTGTCATCTTGCCTTCCTGGTCCAAGCGGGCAATATGCCCAACGTTCCGCGCTGACCAGATGCTCCGGCGACCCCGTGGGGTCATGCGCTGGAAGTAGCTTTCGGCGTCACGGCTCTTGGATTGGCCATCGATCCAGCCGAAACACAGCGCCTCGTCCAATGCGGCGTCGTAGTCCAACTCCGTGACGTTCCCGCCCTTTTTGTGCAGGACCAGCCACACACCAGGACTGTCGGCAGCGTGTTCTTCAAGCCACGCCCGCCATTCGGCCGCGTCCTTGACGATCAATTCTTCGAGCTCAATGGGCATGGGTTCATTCTGCGGCAAACCGGACGGCATAGGCTGGAGGACAGAAGCCGGAGTGCCAGTGAAGCCAGCCCAGGAGGACCCATGTTGCGAGCCCGCCCCATCCACTTCACCTCCCGCCCGCATCAGTGGACTGAACTGCTGGAGGCATTGGGCATGGTCAACACAGTCAAGGATGACGAGTGGTTGGAGTTCGACGCCGGCTCGGGTCGGCTAGCGTTGCACCGGGTGGAACACACGCCGGCGATGAGCGGCGCACCGCAGGACGGCGTCACGATCTTTGGCGTCGAGGTTGGCGCGTTGGAAGAGTTCGCCCGGCGCACGCAGGACGACGGAACCATCGCAGAGGTCACCGAGGCCTCACACGGCCAGACCGTGCAGATCACTGCCCGGGATGGCTTCACGTTCCTGGCTGACCCCGCCCAGCGCGCCGGGGACGGCACTTGGGCGACGTCGGACAAAGCCGATCCGGCTCTCGCCGTGGTAGCCACCTGGGTGAGTCCCGGCGTCGACGATTCCGCACAGGAGCTCCGCAACATCGGAGCCCGTCCGCGGACGTCGGATGACGAATCCGCAACGTTTACCGCCAAAAACGGCGGTATCCTGCGCGTGGTCCACGGCGCGGCTGCAGAGTCCGGTGACCTCGCTTTTGAGTACGACGCCGATCTGGAGCCCCTGTTGCGTCGGCTCACCGGGGCGGGGATCGAGGCGCGGATCAGCGAGGACGTCCTGTACATCGCCAACCCGGATGCCGCGGGTGGGTCAGCGCCGGCGTCGATCGTTGTGGAACGGACCCCGGTGGAACGTGCGTCCGGCGAACGGCCGCAAGCATAGCCCGCAGCTTAATGCACTGCGCCCCAGGGGTGCTGCCACGGAACTTCGGCCGGGGATGCGGTAGAACTTAACCATGAGCGTACGTACACCCGACCCGTATCCAGGCTGGCTTTCCGACGAAGACCTCTTCGAAGCCCGCGGCCGCCTTCCCATGGTCTACGTGGAGGCAGTCCCCGTCCGCTTGGATCCGCTCGGATACGTCAATGAGGTCGGTTCCCTCCTGCAGGGCGACGCTGACGGCAACATGGTGCGCTACCTCGTTTCCGGCCGAGTGCTGTACCGCGAGACCATCCGCGCAGCCCTGCTGCGGCACATGGAAAAGGACCTCGGACCCCTCGCTTTCCCGCAACTGCCCATTAGCCCCGTCCCCTTCACCGTGGCCGAATACTTCCCCGCGCCCTCCCAGACCGGATTCACTGACGACCGCCAGCACGCGGTGTCGCTTGTGTTCATCATCCCTGTCACGGGCGAATGCGAACCGCGCCAGGACGCCCTGGAACTCACATGGATGACGCCGCAGGAAGTCCTCAGCGACGATGTGCAGCAGGAGTTCGAAGGCGGCCGAGGGAACCTGGTGCGCCAGGCGCTGGCTTTCTCGGGCATCGTCCTTTAGCCGGGCATCGTCCTTTAGCGGGTCCCGCCTCCAGCGGCGGCTGGAGTTTGTAGACTGGACGGCGGACCGCAAGAGAACCAAAGGACTTCCGATGACTCACAGCCCAGCCTCACAGCAATACCGCGAAAAGCAGGCTGGGGACCTGCAACCCGGAGACTTTGTGTTCCTGCCCGGAGACGGGCCCGCCGAGGAAATCGGCAGCATAGAAGTCCAGAACGATGACTACGGCGTTGCCGCCCTGCTGCTGGTCACAACGGTCGACGGCGGCACGGTGCGGATCGCCGTCGGCTCCAATGTGCCGGTGGGGGACGGAACCCCCGCAGGTGACGTCGGCTCCGATGGCGGGCCGGGCTCCAGCACCTCCAATGAAGACGACATGGAAGCAGCGGCGGGCTCCGCCGTCGTCGTCCCCCCGCGCCCGGAAACGCCACCAGCCGTCACCACGCCGGTCCCCGAAGAACTCGCGCTGATCCCCGAGCCGAACGGGACGCCCGAAGCCGTGGTGCGGGCCGCCGTCGCCAATCACAAGGGCAAGAACGGCGTTCAGGTGCTCGCCGAAAGGCTGGCAAAAGGCATCAACACCAAATCCGGCAGCTGCCTCCGGGACCTCAGTAACCTGGCGTTCGACCTCTGCATCATCCTGCGCGATCCGGACAACGCCCTTGCGGTCGCGGATCTCCTGAACGTGCTGCCCTTTGACGGCAACCCGGACCGCTGGGCGTCGATAGAACGCGCACTGGCGCTGTCGAGCTTCATTTGCCGGGAGGGCGGACAAACTGAACGAGCTGCCGTGTACGAGAAATTGCTGCGCGCGCACGAGTCGGAGGAAACAGACCCCTTCAAGGCCCGCATCGCCGCCAAGGTCCGCCAGCGCGCACTTAACGAACCGAATCTGTACGACAAGGAAATCTTCCGCGCGATCGACAACGGCAATCATGAAGCCGAACGCGAATGGCGGTTCCTCCGCCTCGAGTCGCTGCTGTTCCTCCGCGCCCACGGCGGCTCCGAGACACTGGGAGAAGAGGAACTGGGCCGGCGCATCGGCATCGAACTGGACGCCGTGCGGGCCTGAGTGAGCGGCTCCCCGGCAACCCCGGCCTTCATGCGCCAAGGGGCCTAGTCCCGGCACTTCTAAACTTCAAGACCTGTTCTACGGAGGCGAACGGCGGTAGATTCGGGGCCATGACGAACAATCTGAGCGTTGTGGTTAATGCCGACGCGCAGCAGGTTTGGACAATGCTGCGCGAACCCTCGCTGGTGGCTCAATGGCACGGATGGGAAGCCGATGACCTCGCCGACGAAATCAAACAGATCTACTTCCATCCAGATGTGGTGGAAAATCCGGATCACACCAAGCTGACTGTGCATGGCGGGGACGAGTTTGAGCTCCACCCTGTTTCCGGCGGCACCGAAGTGAAGGTCACGCGCGCAGCGCTGGACCACGACTCCGAGTGGGCGGAATGGGACGAGGACATCACCCAGGGCTGGCTCACGTTCCTGCAACAACTCCGTTTCGCCCTTGAGAGACACCCGCATGGTCAACGGCGAACCCACTTCGTGTCCCTTCCAGGAAGTGGTGGTCCGGCCATCAAAAAGCTGGGGCTGGGCGATCTCCCGCCCGTCGGCGACGACTACTCCCTCACGCTTGAAACCGGCGAAAAAATCTCCGGCCGAGTGTGGTTCAAGAGCCGCCACCAGGTTGGCCTCACAGTGCACAGCTACGCAGAGCATGGCGATGGTCTCCTGATCGTTGCAGAGCAACTGCCGATCCCCGAGAAAAGGCCCGACGGCGGTTCCATGGTGATTGCCTCCACGTACGATTTGGGGGCTCACACCTTGGCGGACATCAGGTCCTCCTGGGACAAGTGGAAGGATGAGAACTACAGCTCCTAGGCGGGGTTCCACAGGTTACCCGCGGTAAAGCTGGCACACTTGTTAGCGTGCCAGCTTCAGCTTTCCTGCCCTCGCCGCCTCCGTCCACGCCCGCCCCTGCCTTGCCGGATCCTTCTTCACCGCAAGCCGGTTTCTCTTTCTCGGTTGGCCAGCGACTGACTGAAACGTGTTCGGCGTCGGACGCCTTGGTTGCGGCCAACGGCGGCTCTTTCCTGGGCCGGACCGGAACCATCACCACGCCGCACGGAACCATCCAGACGCCCGCGTTCATCGCCGTCGGGACGAAAGCCACCGTCAAGGCCGTGCTGCCTGAGTCTATTGCCGCACTCGGCGCGCAGGCCGTGCTGGCCAACGCCTACCATCTGTACCTGCAGCCGGGCCCCGAGATCCTCGACGCCGCCGGCGGGCTGGGCGCTTTCATGAACTGGTCCGGGCCGACGTTCACGGATTCAGGCGGATTCCAGGTGATGAGCCTGGGCTCGGGCTTCAAGAAAGTCATCGACATGAAGAATGTTGACACTTCCGGGCCCGACGACGCGGTGGCGCCTGGCAAGGAGCGGCTGGCGCATATCGATGACGACGGCGTGTGGTTCAAGTCGCACCTCAACGGCGACCGGCACCGCTTCTCCCCCGAGATTTCCATGCAAGTCCAGCACCAAATCGGCGCGGACATCATGTTCGCGTTTGACGAACTGACAACCCTGCAGAACTCCCGGGCGTACCAGGAGGAGTCACTGGAGCGGACCCGGCTCTGGGCGTTGCGGTGCTTGGAGGAGCATGCCCGTTTGACGGTTTCCCGGGTGGGGAAGCCGTACCAGGCTCTGTTCGGTGTGATCCAGGGTGCCCAGTACGAGGACCTGCGGCGCAAAGCGTGCCGGGACCTCGGCGCCATGCCATTTGACGGGTACGGGATCGGCGGTGCGTTGGAGAAGGAGAACCTGGGCACCATTGTGCGGTGGTGCAACGAGGAACTTCCTGAGAACAAGCCACGGCACCTGCTGGGCATTTCCGAGCCGGACGACATCTTCACGGCAATCGAGAACGGCGCTGACACGTTCGACTGCGTCTCACCCACGCGTGTGGCCCGGAATTCCGCGTTCTACACTCCTTTTGGGCGCTTCAACTTATCCGGGGCCCGGTACAAGGCCGATTTCGGTCCGCTGCAGGAGGGTTGTGACTGCTACGCCTGCCAGAACTACTCCCGCGCGTACATCCACCACCTCTACAAGGCCAAGGAAATGCTCTCGGCAACGCTCATTTCGATCCACAACGAACGTTTCGTGGTGAAGATGGTGGACGACGCCCGGCTGGCCATCGAGTCCGGGGATTTCTTCGAGTTCAAGGCGGAGACGCTGGGGCGGTACTACTCCTAACTCCTTCGTCTCGTAACTCCCGCGTTGAGTTCGCCGGAGGCGTGCGTGAGCGTGCGGAAACTTCCGGCGAACTCACGCGGTTCCGGCGAACTCGGCCCGGGCCTAGGCTGCGACTGGTCCGTAGCTCGGCTCGCGCTTCTTGATATAGCCAACTACCAGGACTGTGATCGGTACAAAGAGGAACTCCACGGCGGTCTTGTAGACGAAGCCCACCAGGACATAGTTGGCGAACATGCCGAAGTCCGTGATGCCAATGACCGAGGCTGCGATGCTGCAGAAAATCAGCGTGTCCACGAATTCACCCACAACGGACGAACCCATGAGCCGGGCCCACAGTGTCTTTTCGCCCGTGCGCTCCTTCATTTTTACCAGGATCCAAGAATTGATGGTCTGGCCGGCGAGGAAGGCCAGAAGTGAAGCGAGGACGATCTGAGGGACCGGTCCCAGGGCGCCCTCGATAGCTGCCTGCTTGGCGGTTCCGTACTCGTCCGTGAAACCGGGAAGCGCGATGATCACCCAGTAACAGAGCGAGGCGAAGACTGAGAGGGCGAACGAGGTAACGATGGCCTTGCGCGCCACTTTGAAGCCGTAGACCTCACTCATGACGTCGCCCAGGATGTAGGCAAGCGGGAACAGGAAGAATCCGCCATCAGTGATGATCGGGCCAAGCACAACGCCCTTTGATGCGCCGATGTTGGAGAGGATCAGCACCACGGCCATGATGGCGAGCATGATGCCAAAGTACGGGGATCCGATCGAGGCGAAGCGGGGTGCGGGCTTGCTCAAGGTGCTGGAGCCGGAAGGCGAGGGCATGGGTCATCCATTCGTAGTGGTTCGCGCGGGCGCTGTTGGTTCCGGCACCCGGCTGTATTAGCACTGTGGTTGGTGGGGCGCTGGCCCAACACCAGCATCATTGTCCCACCCCACCGATCCTCTCTCACATCCTGACCCGCTTCCACCGATCCTCTCTCAGCTAATCCCCCTTTTGGGAGAACGCTCGTTCACATCACGCGATGATGTCACCGGTTCTCCGGGTGGCGACGACGGAATCCGAGGTAGCGGGGAGTCCTCGTCGCGTACTCGGCGTACCCACCGAAATATTCCGACAGTTCGTCTTCTTCGCGGAGCACGCCCTTGTGTTCCATGAGTATTCCAATCGGCAAAGTCGCGAGCACCCACGATGAACCGGAGAGGATCGCTCCACCCATGTGGATGAGCCACCACCCCACGTACATCGGGTGACGGGTTAGTGCGTACGGGCCGCTGGTCACCAGTTCCTCCGGCCGCTCCAACTCGAAGCGGCGGGCCGAACGGCGGGCCCGCTCAGCCAGAGCCCAAGCGTTCAGCCCTCCACCGATCACCAGCAGGCCAGTACCTGCCATCTTTTGAAGTGCTTCAGATCCTGGCAGTGGCCAAGGGCACCGTCGTTTCAGGAGCACGTCGGCAATCAAACCGGTCACCTGTCCCGGAGGAAGGGGCAGGTTGCCGAACACGCTTCCTATCGCGGTCCAAGTACCCATGCCTGAACAGTAATCCCGTGGCCCGTTCTTGTCCGCAGCAAGGGGCAGGACGTGAGAGAACAACGGCCAAAAACCCGCAGGACGTGAGAGAACAACCGCCAAAAACCCGCAGGACGTGAGAGAACAACCGCCAAAAACCCGCAGGACGTGAGAGAACAACCGGTTTGTGTCGGTGGGCCCGGACAGAAGGTTCCTTAGAGGCGGCCGCCGGAGACCGCCGTCGTGCGTTCAGGCCTTTTGAAAACCTAAGGAAGTGTTAGGAAATCGGTTCCGGCGTTGGTTGTGCCGTGCATCACCAATAGTTTGGAATATGTCCTCTTCACCCATGGAGGACCTTTCTTAGTCGACGAAGAGCCATGCGCAAGGACGCCATGAGCACGAGCTTCATGGACAGAACGAACTCATGCAAGACACGGCTGCTGTCGCAGGCCGTCCAGGAAGGTTCATTGATGAGCACCCAACAAGCTGCGCCCCTCAGCGAGGCCGCACAGACACGCAAAGCCGTGAGCAACATTCTTAAGGGCTCCGCGGGCAACCTCGTGGAGTGGTTTGATCTCTACGTCTACACAGTTTTCGCGGCGTATTTCCAATCGCACTTCTTCAACTCCTCGGACGATCTGCAGGCCGGACTTGAGGCGATGGCTGTCTTCTCGACGTCGTTCCTCATGCGTCCGATCGGCAGCTGGTTCTTCGGCCGCTATGCCGACCGGAAGGGCCGCAAGGCTGCGCTGACGCTCAGTGTCACCATGATGTCGGTCGGTTCCTTCGCCATCGCAGTCCTTCCGACGCAGGACGTGATCGGGCTCTGGGCACTGATCCTGCTGGTGTTCATCCGTGTTGTGCAGGGTTTCTCGGTGGGCGGGGAATACGGCACCAGCGCCACCTACATGTCCGAGGCCGCGACTGCCAAGCGCCGTGGCTTCTTCTCCAGCTTCCAGTATGTGACGCTCATCGGCGGGCAGATGCTGGCGTTGCTGGTGCTGGTGATCCTGCAGAACACCATGAACAAGGAAGACCTGACCGCGTGGGGCTGGCGAATTCCTTTCGCGATCGGTGGCGTGGCTGCGTTGGTTGTGCTCTGGCTTCGCCGATCCATGGAAGAAACCCTTTCCGCCGATCAGCTCCGCGCCGCCCACGTCAAGGTTGAGGGTGAGGCACAGCCGGGCACCATGAAGCTGCTGTTCACAAAGCACTGGAAGCCGCTGCTCATCTGCATCGGCATTACGCTCGGTGGCACGGTGGCGTTCTACACGTACACCAACTTCATCCTGAAGTTCATGAACGATACGTCCGGCATCGCAAAGACCGATACCTCCGTCATCAACTTCTGGGCTTTGTTCATCTTCATGCTGCTCCAGCCGGTTTATGGCCTGATTTCCGACAAGATCGGCCGCAAACCGTTGTTGATCTGGTTCGGCGTGACCGGCGTATTGTTCACGTGGCCGCTGCTCTCTGCCTTGTCCGGAACCAAGGATCCGTTCGTCGCGTTTCTCCTGATGCTCGGCGGCCTGCTGATGGTGGGCGGTTACACATCGATCAACGCACTGGTGAAGGCCGAGCTGTTCCCGGCGTCGATCCGTGCGTTGGGTGTTGGCTTGGGATACGCGATCGCGAACTCGTTGTTCGGTGGCACGGTTCCATTGATTGGCGCAGCACTGCAGAAGGCCGGGCAGGTGGACATGTTCTTCACTTACGTGACTGCGGCGATCTTCATCTCGCTGCTGGTGTACATCTTCGCGTTGAAGAACAAAAAGGCTACGCATTTGGATGCCGAGCAGGGAAGCGCGTTCGCCGCGAAGGGCTCTGACACGCGCGACGCCGACGAGGACAAGAAGGATCTCGCCCGCGCATAAATCGGGGGAGGCTTGTGAGGCCCGTTCTGCGCTCTTTGGTCACTCCGAAGGGCGCAGAACGGGCCTCACAACGTTAAGCTCTAGTAGCGAACCCCACCTAGCGAACCCAGCCCACCCAGCCCACCCAGCCCCAAAGGATCAGACCGTGCACGTGCTCATCGTCGAGGATGACGACGCCATGGCGTCCGCTTTGAGCGCTGCCGTTGCATCCGCCGGTCACAAAGCCACGAGGGTATCCCGTGGAGAGGACGCACTCCTGGGGCATCGGCACCACGAGGTGATCCTGCTCGATCTCGGTTTGCCGGACTTGGACGGACTGGACGTCCTGCGGAAACTGCGCCAGGTCACGCAGGTCCCCATCCTGATCCTGACGGCGCGCGATGACGAACGCAGTGTGGTCCTTGGTCTTCGTTCCGGTGCCGATGACTACCTGGTCAAGCCTGTGAAGCTGGTGGAGTTGCTGGCAAGGATCGAGGCCGTGACACGCCGCACCAATCGCGCCGGGCAAGAGGCGCCCCACAGCATCTTAGTCGGAAGCGTCAGCGTAGACCTCGACCGCAGGATGGCATCCGTTGGCGAAAGGGAATTGTCCCTGACCGCCACGGAATTCGAACTTCTCAGCCTCCTGGCAAGGAACGCGGGATCAGTGGTGACCCGGGAACAGATCCTTGATGCCCTCTGGGGTGATGCTTTCCTGGCAAATTCCCGGTCCTTGGACGTTCACCTCACCGGCCTGCGGTCCAAGCTCCAACTGCCTGGCTTCATCATCAACGTCCGCGGGGTCGGTTACAGGGTCGAGCAGACGTGAAGATCCGCGTACTGGCCATCCTGAGCGTGATCGCCGTGCTCATTGTGGTCACCGTGTCCAGCGTGATCCTGACGTCGGCCGGCAGGGAGCTCGCCCAGGAACTCCAGATCAACCGCGTCACATCATTGAACCGCTTCGCCCAGCTCGCCAATGACGCTTCTTTGGACAATGACACCACCCAGCTGCAACGCGAAATGGACCGCTATTCCGAGCTCTACGGCGAGGGTATCCTGATCCGCCTGCAGCCGCAGACAGTGCGCTCAGGCGGCCTCAGTGAGGATCGGGCCGAAGTCCGTGAGGCATTGAACCGCGCGAGCTTGAACCTTAGCGACACCACGCTCAGCCCGCTCCGGCCCTTCGGATCCGGGACGGAGGTTATCTCGCGGTCTTTCGGTACAGCAAGCCAGGTGCTTGGGGAGGCCGTCCTTGAAGTCAATCCCGAGGCGGCCCGGCAGAAATTGAGGGAGCGGTGGCTCGTGGTCGGACTCGCCGCAGTGGCGCTTGGCGCGCTCCTGCTCTTGGCAGCGGCCCGCCTCACCGGCTGGGTCCTGAAGCCGGTCCATCGCCTCAGCAAAGCCGTCCATGAACTTGAGGCGACAGGCAAGACGAGCCATCTCCCCGATGCCGGCCCGCCAGAGCTGCGGGAGCTGAGCCGCTCATTTACTGCGATGGCCAACACCGTCACGGAGAGCATCGATTCGCAGCGCCAACTGATCGCCGATACTTCCCACCAATTACGGAACCCTGTGGGCGCTTTGCGGCTCAGGATCGATTTGCTGCAGCTGGCGCTGACCTCGGAGCCCGAAAAGGCCGCCGCCGCTGGCGTGGTGGCTGAACTTGAACGCGTCGAAGCAATTCTCGACGGCGTGCTGAAGCTGGCTACGGCCGAACACCGCGCCTTCGAATGGTCTACCCGCGCAGATCAAGCAACAGAGCACAAACACCACGCCGTCATTGACCCCTTCCCGGTCCTGCAAGGAGAGGTGGAGCGGGCGCTGCCTGCTGCTGAACGCGCGGGTTCCACGATCACGCTGGCCCAGCCGGAGCAACCACTGGAACTCGCCTGCAGTCCCGACGAGTTGGCGCATATGGTGGGTGAGCTCCTGGCCAACGCCATCAAGTACGCCCCTGCCGCCCGGATCACCGTGGCAACGAAGCGGACGCAAGGAGGCCTCGCCGTCGAGATTTCCGACGACGGTCCCGGACTTTCCGCGGAGCAGCGTGCCGCCTCCACAACGCGGTTTTGGCGGGCGCCGCAGCACAGCAGGATCGCAGGGAACGGATTGGGCATGACGATCGTGGACCGCTTGGCGCATGCGAATGGCGGTGCACTTGTGCTGGAAGGAAGAGAACCGCACGGGTTGACGGCACGTCTTGAGTTCCAGCAGCCGCAGGGTGGTCGGGGTGAATAGCAGGATGGTGCCAAGGCGGGCTGCGCTCAGGGCTGGACTGTCGATTGGTTTGGCTGGCGTTCTGCTGTCGGTTTCCACCGCCTGCACCCCTGAGGAGAAGCCGCAAAAACTAACGGTCGCCGGCGGTGAAGCGGGAGGTTTTTATCTGGAGTTCGCCACGTTGTTAGCGGAGTTGCTCCAACGCGAGGGCGTGGCCGAAACCGCCGTGCCACTGACCACCGGCGGAAGCCTGGAGAATATCAGGCGGGTGTTGTCCGGCGAGGCGACGTTCGCCGTCGCGCTTGCCGACGCAGCTGCCCAGGCTGCGGCCAGCGGGCAACCTGGCGACCTTGTGGCGCTCGGAAAGGTGTACCAAAACTACGTTCATTGCATCGTGCGGGAGGACAGCGGTCTCCGCTCCTTCTCCGATCTGGCCGGGAAGACGGCCGGTGTAGGCGAGGTGGGCTCGGGAACATCGCTGACCGTTCCGCGCATTATCTCCGCAGCTCCGGCCGGCATGGGCCTCAAGCAGGTGAATCTCGGGCTGAACCAAGGGCTGGCAGCCTTGCGCGACGGCTCCATCGATGCCCTCTTCTGGTCCGGCGGCGTGCCAACCGCTGCCATCGCATCCACTGCCAATGAAATTGGCCTCCGTCTGATCGACCTATCGGAGCACATCAAGGCCATGCGCGAACAATACGGCGTTTTCTACGATCGCGTCCTGATCCCCGCCAAGAGCTATGGGGACGCAGCTGCCACATGGACCGTGGGCGTGGCCAACCTGCTCCTTTGCCGCAGGGACTTGGCCGACCACCTGGTTTCGGAGACCGTGAAACTGCTTGTGGAGCAGGCCCAGGAGCTGGTGCCGAAGACGAGCACGGGCGTTCAGTTCCTCAGCCCAGAGACACTCATCAACACCGCTGGCGTGCCCCTTCACCCGGCGGCCGAGGCTGCCTACCGGACTCTGCACGGGTAGGCGCGAAGCGCTAAAACCGGAGCACGCCGGGCAGCTGGCAAGATGGAAGGCATGACTTCAGCCGTTGCCCCTGCCATTGCACTGACCATCGCCGGCTCCGAAGCGACCGGCGGCGCCGGCGCGCAGGCCGACCTCAAGACTTTCCAGGAACTGGGAGTGTTCGGCATCGCGAACCTCACGTGCATTGTTTCCTTTGATCCCCAAGACAACTGGAACCACCGTTTTGTCCCTGTTGACCAGCAAGTGATCGCTGACCAATTGGAAGCGACGACGGCGGCATACGGCGCCGCTTCCGGCGCGCCTTCGGTTCTGGATACGGTGAAGATCGGCATGCTCGGGAGCCCTGCAACCATCAGCACTGTTGAGCAGGCGTTGGCTGGCGCTTCTTTCACCCACGTGGTGCTGGACCCGGTCCTGATCTGCAAAGGACAGGAGCCTGGCCACGCTTTGGACACGGACCAGGCGCTCAAGAGCCAGATCCTTCCATTGGCGACGTTCGTGACACCCAACCATTTCGAGGCCGAGTCGCTCTCCGGTCTTCAGATCACGGATGAGGAAAGCCTCAAGGCCGCTGCGATCCGGATCCACGAAATCAGTGGCGCAGCAGTTCTGGCCAAAGGCGGGGTCCGACTGGAAGGCCCGGACGCCGTCGACGTTTACTACGACGGCGAAACGCTGGAAGTCCTGCGCGCTCCGAAGGTGGGCGAAGTTCCTGTGTCCGGCGCCGGCTGCTCACTGGCCGCAGCTGTGACCGCCGAACTGGCCAAGGGCGCCACGCCGTTGGAAGCCGCCCGCACCGCAAAGACGTTCGTGACGGCCGGTATCGCGAACCGCGTGGCTTCGGGTGCTCCGTTTGATGCCCTGTGGCAGGGCGGGTCCCGCTAGCGCGAGACCTTGCCCATGAGCGAGGCTATCGGGCGCAGGAACAGCGGGCGGGCCAGGAACCAAGCGGCCGCAGTAAAGACGATTGAGGCGGCGAAGATCCCGAATCCCCACCAGCTGTAATCGTTGTTGGAGGCGTACATGTGATTCAGGTTGTTCAGCGCACCGGTAGCCAGCACCAGAGTCACGTGGACGATCACGAACGCCACGAAGTAGATCATCACCGGGAAGTGGATCTTGCGGGCGAGCTCGATCGGGTAAAACTTGTTGATCGCAGCTTTCTTGGGCCAGGCGTTGGATGTGCGCAGGCCCGAGATGATGGCCAGCGGGGCGGCAATGAATACCGTTGCGAAGTAGGTCAGCAACTGCAGGCTGTTGTAGTTGTTCCAGCCATTTTCAACGGGCCAATTCAGCGAGGCGTACTGCAAGGCGGCGGAAAGGGCGTTCGGGATGACATCCCAACTGGTGGGGACGATCCGAAGCCATTGGCCGGTTGCGAACAGCAGGACGATGAAAATAATGCCGTTCAGGACCCAAAGGGCATCCAAAGTGAGGTGGAACCAGAGATCAAGGCTGATCTTCGTGGGCGGGTTCTTGGTCTTGATGAAGCCTTTGTTGTTCCGGGTCCAGTTCGCGGCGGGACGCGTGGTTGTCCGGACCTGCCAGCCGGATCGGATGATCAAGACCAGGAAGAACATGTTGAGGAAGTGTTGCCAGCCGAGCCAGGCAGGGAAACCCGTGGGGGTTCCTTCGGGAATGGCGGCATGTCCGGGGTAGTCAACCAGGAACTGCTGCACAGGCTGCAAGGACCTGAGCCACTGCGCGACGAGCACCAAAACAAGCGCCACCACCAATGCCACGGCGGTAACGACAGCGGGCTTGAACCACCTGTTCGACGTGATCCCGGACGACTTGCTTGAAACGGACATCAGGCCGCGTTCCTCTCTGGCTTTGTTTGGCGTGCGACCAGTTGGCGCTCTCTTATAGCGATTCAACCAGTTGCAGCCCGACGGTGAAAACGGCACCCGGGTTTCGGGGCGTTCGACGTCAAAAATCGCAGCATTCGGATACATACCGCAATACATATTTCTAGAACAAGCTTCTAGGATTATTTCTTGTAGATGTTTGATGGTCAAGGGGTTGATTGCTGGAAGATCCAGATCTTCTGAAGGTACGATTCCAGAAAGAAGCCCGTCCGACACTCCGCCAAACTCCGTGTCAGCGAAAGGAGCACCTTTGGTTCGAAAAACGTCTGACGCGGCGGTCCATGCCGGCGCGTGGCAATGGACTCGAACAGCCGCCACCCGGCGAAACCTCCTTGATGCCTCCAGGGAGGTTTTCTGTGAGCACGGCTTCACCGATGCCAGCATCTCGGACATCGTGGCCCGTTCCGGGTCAAGCGTTGGCAGTCTCTACCACCACTTCGGTGGCAAGACCGAACTCTTCCTCGCGCTCTGGGATGACTACCAAAATGAGCATGAGAGGCTCGTCGCGGCGGCCGTGGCAAAGGCCAAGAAAGCCGGAGAGCAAGACCCCCTGGCACTGTTCAACGTGGGCAGCCGCAGCTACTTCGACTACACGTGGAAACACCGGGCCTTGGAACGCGTCTTCATCGAAGGCGACACTCCCCCGGGATTCGAAGTGCTCAGGCGGGAGCGCGGACGCGAGTGGGTCCGGCAGAACTCTGTGCTTCTGGGCGCCAGCGACGACGCCTTGGGCAGGCTCACCGTCGCCGTGATCACGGATATCGTGACCGTGGCGGGCCAGGAAGTCGCTTTGAGCACAACGAAGCGCGAGGCCGACGACGTTGTGGACGCAGCAGCCGTGCTGGTGGGACGGCTGGTCCGATAGCCGTACGTGCCGAATTCGCCGAAAGCGTGCTAGCTCACCGGGAAACTTCCGGGGGATTCGCATCGTTCCGGCGAACTCGATTCGCCGAGCTCAACGGGGGTCCGCCACCCAACCAGTGAACAAAGGCAGGCCGGTGTCAACGTGCACTATTTCGTAGTGGAACGGGTGGTCGAGGGTGATCTCACGTTCGGGGACCAAGGCGCTTGAGGCGTCCGCATTCATCTGGGTCACCGCGGCAGCGATAGTGCCCTTCTCGGCAACCGTGATGTTGGCTGCCTGCGCGGCCTGGGTCAGGAACATCCCACGTTGGATGGCATCGAAGTCGGAGTCGGTAGCGAGCATCTCCTTCAAGCCCAGCGTCTCGAAGACCTTCCGAAGATCGAAGGCGGTCTTGTGGTCCCACTTCGGCAGCGTGATCTGGACCATTTCGTGGTCCCCACCGGTCAGCTGGAGGTCTGCCTGACTCAGCACCTCTGCAGAAACCGCCCCCGGACCATCCGAACCCGGCCTGCCGCCGTCGGGCAGTACCAAGCGCATGACGAAACCATCGGCGTAAGGCAAGTCCACTGCCTTCCAGCCCGCGCCTTCGGCGTACGCCATGCTGACGGCAGCGTGCATGGTGGGAACGGAAATCTGTTCTCCGCCGGCTTTGGTGAAGGGCCCATCCGAAGTGTCGTTGGCGTCGAACGGCGTTTGCCAAGCTGCAGCGAAGTAGAGCGCGTTGAGCAGGCTCAGTGTGTTGTCGGGGTCGTACTTTGCAGGCGCTTCCTTGATCCGGCCACCGGTGTTCTTGCTGACCCATTGATCGATGGCGGGCTTGGTCACGGCCTCGTCCTGGAAGGAGACTGGGTAGACGCCCGCGCCGTAGTGCTTGGCAAGGGTGGCCAGGTAGTCGGGACCTGTGGGCTCGCCCTTGTCGATGAACAAGCCGTTGGCCGCGTGCATCACTGGTTTGCTCGGGGGGTTCTCTTCGTCCACTGAGCCGGGATCGCCGTCGTACTTCTCCAGGGAGGCGAGCATCGCGTTCATCGCTTCGTCGCGCCCCTCGGCGGGCAGTCCCAGGACCGCATCCATCTCCGCCGCCGTGGCTCCGGACGCTCCGGCGCGGAGCATGCCAAGCGCGATCAACAAACTGGCCGGCGAGGACACGACGTTGCCGCTGCTTGCGTCGCCGCCATCGGCCAACAGCGTGGCACCAAGCTTCCGCGCGGACGCACGGAACGCCTCAAGTTGGGCCGGATAGTCAGCAGTTTGGACCGAAACGCGGGTGACGCCGTCGGCTTTTAAAAGCCCGACGTCGGCTGGCTGGGGCGCGCAGGCGCTGATCACCGCCGAGCCACTCACCAACGCGGCTGCCGCGACTATCGCTGCCGCTTTCCGGATTCGAATCATGGTGCATCCCCTTTGCCCGCGTGTCGTCTTCACATCCTGCTCCGGTCCCACCCAGTGTTCACGCGATCTGATAGAGGGACGGCCGAAAGTAGCCAAAATGTGAGAGAGCGATCGGGAAAAGATGCCCGGAAGTGATAGAGCGTGGGGTTAGCGCGCCGAGTGGGCCGCCAGGAAGCTGTACACCTCGGTCTCGTCCACGCCAGGGAACGCGCCCGGCGGCATGGCCGCGAGCAGATGCGAGTGGGCGCGGGCGGAGGGCCACGCGTTTCCGGCCCACTCGTTTGCCAGGGACGCTGGTGGCCGTTTGCAGCAGTTCGGATCCGGGCAGGTTGAGGTTGCCCGGGCAGTCGTCTCGCGCCCCCGGAACCACTTCACATGCTGGTACGGCACGCCGATGCTCAGCGAAAACTCACCGCTGGCCGAACGCTCCGTGCGGGCTGTGCACCAGTACGTGCCGGACGGGGTGTCCGTGTATTGGCTGTAGGCGCTGAACTTGTCCGGCACGTCGAACACGGCCCGGGACGTCCACGCCTTGCACGACGGTTGGCCCTCGATGGCGCCGGTGTGGTCCTGCGGGAAGGTCACGCCGTCGTTCTCGTAGGCCTTATAGATGATTCCAGACTGGTGGGTCTTCTGGAAGTGCGTGGTGATGCCAAGGTGCTTGGTGGCCAGGTTGGTGAAACGGTGTGCGGCAGTTTCGTATGACACTGCGAAGGCATCCCGGATGTCCTCCACCGCGATTTCCTTGGCAGCCTTGGCCTTTTGGAGAAACTCAACGGTGGCATGCTCCGGCAGCAGGAGCGCAGCAGCGAAGTAGTTGGTGGCCACGCGTTGCGCCAGGAAATCGCCGTAGTTCCGCGGAGTCTCGTGCCCCAGGACGTAGTGTCCCAAAGCCTGCAGGAGGACCGAACGGGGATCATGATCCTGCCGCTGGTTCTGCGTCAGATAAATTCTGCGGTTCTTCAAATCGGTCACGGAGCGCGTGGAATGCGGCAAATCACCCACGTGGTGAAGGGTGAATCCGAGGTTCTCGGCGATGTCCGCAATGACGTGCTGGCTCAGTGGTCCGGTGGTGTAACCGACCCCCTTGAGGACCTTCTGCGCCTCGGCCTCATACTCGGGGAAATAGTTACCGCGCTCACGCATCATGGCACGCAACTCGCCGTTCGCGCGGCGGGCTTCTTCCGGCGTCGCAACTTGCTCGTTAAGTTTGCGTTCGAGCTCCTGAAGCAGCCCCACCTGCGACTCAAGCACGTCCAGCGGAAGCCGCGAGCTGATGCGGATTTTCGGCAGGTTCAGTGACTCATAAAGGGGTCCGCGCTGGTACCGTTCCAGCTCGATCTCCAAGGCCGCGCGGCGGCTCGGCGGCTCGGCACCGAGCAGCTGATCGATGGTCACGTTGAGGGCCGCTGCCAGCTGTTGCAGCAACCCGAGTTTGGGCTCGCGTTTGCCGTTTTCGATCAAGCTCAGCTGACTGGGCGCGGTCCCGACGGCGGCACTCAAGTCATCGAGCGTCAGGCCTGCCTGCTTGCGCAAGTGGCGCACGCGGCGGCCAAGGCTGATGACGTCCAGTTCAGGGGACGCAGGGGACGACGACGGCGACGCGACTTCGCGATTCCAGCTCACAGGCGACATTTCTTGAGAATACGCGAAGAACTGCATTTCTTTCCATAGTTTTCCTCTAGAAAGCCTGTTGAAAGTGCAGAAAAGTAAGTCTCACGAAAAGAAACACAGACCCCGGGTAAGCCGGCCGACGCAGCAAAGGCGCAGCGGAGGCCGGCCCGGGGAACCCCGCTTGGATATTAGGAGACATGCAATGACCGCATCGTTTGAACCAGCAGAATCCGCACAGACTGCAGAGCAGCAGGCAGCAGCGCTGGAACTTGAATGGTCTGCCAACCCGCGTTGGGAAGGCGTCACCCGTGATTACTCGGCTACCGACGTCGTCCGCCTCCGCGGTCGCGTCTCCGAAGAGCACACCCTGGCCCGTCGCGGATCCGAGAAGCTGTGGAAGCAACTCACCGAGGAAGCCCCCACCGGCGGCTACACCAACGCCCTCGGTGCCCTGACCGGCAACCAGGCCGTGCAGCAGGTCAAGGCCGGGCTCCGTGCCATTTACCTTTCCGGCTGGCAGGTGGCAGCTGACGCCAACCTCTCTGGCCAGACGTACCCGGACCAGTCCCTCTACCCGGCCAACTCGGTACCCCAGGTTGTCCGCCGCATCAACAACGCCCTGCTCCGGGCCGACCAGATCGAATACGCCGAGGGTGTCAAGACCGTTGAAGACTGGCTGGTCCCGATCGTCGCCGACGCCGAGGCCGGCTTCGGTGGCCCGCTCAACGCCTACGAACTCATGAAATCCATGATCACCGCAGGTGCCTCCGGCGTTCACTGGGAAGACCAGCTCGCCTCCGAAAAGAAGTGCGGACACCTCGGCGGCAAGGTCCTGATCCCTACCCAGCAGCACATCCGGACCCTGAACGCAGCCCGCCTGGCAGCCGACGTCGCCGGTACCCCGACGGTCGTCATCGCCCGTACCGATGCCGAGGCAGCAACCCTGATCACCTCCGACGTGGACGAGCGCGACCAGGAATTCATCACAGGAGAACGTACAGCTGAGGGCTTCTACAAGGTCCGCAACGGCATCGAACCGTGCATCGCCCGTGCCAAGGCCTACGCCCCGTACTCCGACCTCATCTGGATGGAGACCGGCACTCCGGACCTGGAGCTGGCCCGCAAATTCGCCGAATCGGTCAAGGCCGAGTTCCCGGACCAGATGCTTTCCTACAACTGCTCCCCGTCCTTCAACTGGCGCAAGCACCTGGACGACGCCACCATCGCCAAGTTCCAGCGCGAACTCGGTGCCATGGGCTTCACGTTCCAGTTCATCACCCTGGCCGGCTTCCACGCCCTGAACTACTCGATGTTCGATCTCGCCCACGGCTACGCCCGTGAAGGCATGAGCGCTTACGTCGAGCTCCAGGAGAAGGAATTCGCCTCCGAGTCCCGCGGCTACACCGCCACGAAGCACCAGCGCGAAGTCGGCACCGGCTACTTCGACGACATCGCCACTGCGCTCAACCCGAACGCATCCACCCTGGCTCTGGTGGGATCCACCGAAGAAGGCCAGTTCCACTAACCAACACGCCCAAGGTGAGCTGTTCGCTTCGCTCACCGGAAGGCACGACGGCGATTGTCGCCTCCGGCCTGCGGAACGGCAATGCTCTGCCTGCTATTCCCCACGTCCCGGTTTCGACCTCGCTGAGCGAGGACGGACCGGGACGCAGGGCCCCTTTTACGCAGGCTGCCGCATCACCCCACCTTCGGCCTTGTGTCCACCTCACCGAGGCGCCGCCGTCGAACTTTTTCTTAGGAGTTTTTGAAATGAACAGCTTCACTGACAACTTCACTATCAATGGCATCACTTTGACCGCTCAGCCCATTTGCCGGCAGAACGAGGTTTTGACTCCGGACGCTCTGGAATTCATCGGCAAGTTGCACCGGGCTACGGCTGATCGTCGTCAGGAGCTGATGCAGGCACGGCATGCCCGTCGTGGGCAGATTTCTTCCGGCCAGGATCCGCGCTTCCTGCCGCAGACCGAGGCCATCCGGAATGACCCGTCGTGGCGCGTCGCTCCCCCCGCCCCGGGTTTGGAGGACCGCCGCGTGGAGATCACGGGCCCGGTGGATAAGAAGATGACCATCAACGCCTTGAACTCCGGCGCGAAGGTCTGGCTGGCTGACATGGAAGACTCCTCCACGCCCACGTGGCGCAACGTGATCCAGGGCCAGCTGAACCTGACCGACGCACTGGAGCGCCGCATTGATTTCACGTCCCCGGAGGGCAAGGAGTACAAGCTCAAGGCTGCCGACGACCTGCCCACCATCGTGGTCCGCCCCCGGGGCTGGCACCTGCCGGAGAAGCACATGCTGATCGACGGCAAGCCGATCGCCGGCGGCATCGTGGACTTCGGCCTGTTCTTCTTCCACAACGCCCGCCGCCTGCTGGCCCAGGGCAAGGGACCGTACTTCTACCTGCCGAAGATCGAGAACCACCTCGAAGCCCGCCTGTGGAACGACATCTTCGTCCTGGCCCAGGACCTGCTCGGCATCCCGCAGGGCACCATCCGCGCCACCGTGCTGATCGAAACCATCACGGCTGCATTCGAGATGGAAGAGATCCTGTACGAACTGCGGGACCACGCCTCAGGCCTGAACGCCGGCCGCTGGGACTACATCTTCTCCCTGATCAAGAACTTCCGCACCCGTGGACCGCGCTTCGTGCTCCCGGACCGCGGCCAGGTGACCATGACCCAGCCGTTCATGCGCGCTTACACCGAGCAGCTGGTCCGGGCCTGCCACCGCCGCGGTGCCATGGCGATCGGTGGCATGGCTGCAGCTGTTCCGAACCGCAAGGACGAGGCCGCCAACACGGCCTCGTTTGAGAAGGTCCGTGCTGACAAGACCCGCGAAGCCAACGACGGCTTCGACGGTTCCTGGGTTGCCCACCCGGACCTGGTGCCGGTGTGCCGCTCCGTCTTTGACGAGGTTCTGGGCGACCGTCCCAACCAGCTGGACCGCTCCCGCGAGGACGTCACCCCGGATGACCGCGCGCTGATCGACATCGCCAGCACCGAGGGAACCATCACCGAGGCCGGCGTGCGCCTGAACATCGAGGTAGGCATCCGCTACATCGAGTCCTGGCTGCGCGGCAACGGTGCCGTCGCCATCCACAACCTCATGGAAGACGCCGCCACCGCCGAGATCTCCCGCTCCCAGCTCTGGCAGTGGATCCACTCCCACGCCATCACCGAACACGGCGACATCATCACCCGCGAATGGGTGGAAGACATGCTGGACGAGGAATTCGCCCGCCTGGAACGCTTCGACGGAGACCGCTTCGCCGATGCCAAGAGCATCTTCGAAGAGGTCACCCTCACCGAAGAGTTCCCCACCTTCCTGACCATCCCCGCGTACGCCCGCTTCCTCACCGAGGCCCGTGAAGAGGCCACGGAAGAAGAACTCGTCGCCGCCTAGCCAGGGGCGCCGCCCCAGGAAAACTAAGCCCCGACGCTGGGCTGCCTACACTCTTCGCAACAAGTGACCCCGATGGTCGGGGAGGCAGCCCAGCAACGGGGCTTCTCCGTACCCAACTGGGTCGCAGTTAAGCGCGTTTAGACGGCTCAAAACGCGCTTAAATGCGACCCAGTTGGGTAAGCACGACGCCGGCACTCACCTAGCGCTGCCGGGCCACCCAGCGCACGGAGAGCGTCGTGCACACGCAGAACGCCGTGACCGAGCCAAGAATCACCAACAGCGGCACTGTCCAGCCCTCTGAAACACCATGCACATAGCCGACGATCGTGGGGGCCAACGCGGCAAAGCAGTACCCAACGCCCTGGACCACGGCGGACATCTTCCCTGCCGAAGCTTGGTCGCGGGCGAACTTGATGATGGCGATGAAGATGACCGTGATGCCCCCGCCCTGAGCGATTCCGCCCAGCGAGGACCACATCCACCACCAGGAAGGCGCCAGCAGCAGGCCTACGGGAACGGTCAGCCACAGCGCACCCAAGGTGACCGCGACCGTCGTCGTACTGGCGAATCTGGCCAGCAGCGGCACACCGAGGCCGCCAACAATCGCGAAAATCTGGAACAGGGAGGATCCCGCGCCGGCCTCGGCGGTGCCCATGGCAAGCTCATCGGACAGGAAGCTCGGCAGCCACGCCGTGACGCCGTAGTAGGAGAACGCCTGGCCTGCGAATCCGAGCGTCAGGCCGGCAGTCAGCCATCCCACCCCGGCAACCTTCCCCGGTCCGGAAGGAGAAGCCGCCGGAACCGCGGCCGGCACAAATGCCCGCCGCGCGCCAACAGTCGGCACCCAGAACAGGATAGCGGCCAAGGCCAGCAGCGCACTCGCCGCGAGGGAAAGCCGCCAACCAACAAGATCGGCAAGTGGCGCGGTGGCCACCGAGGTCAGGAACGAGCCGATATTCAGCGCCGCCGTGTAGACACCCATTGCCGTTGCCTGCCGCCGCGGCGCAAAGTCTCGGCGAATGATGAGTGGCACGGCGATATTGCCGATGGTGATGGCTATGCCGATGAGCACCGTGCCCATCATGACAGGAACACCGCCACCGCTGGAGCGGATCACGACGCCCGCAAGGACGCCCAAAAGTGTGAGCATCACCGCGAATTCGGCACCCAACCTGCGGCCAGCCATGGATGCCAGCGGCGAGGCAAGCGAGAAGCAGAGCACAGGAATGCCGGTCAGCAGCCCGAGTTCCACGGGGGAGAAACCCAGATCCTGTTGCAGCGAATCCACCACGGGTGCAACGGCCACAAAGGGTCCGCGCATGTTCAGGGCGATGAGGCCGATGCAGGCGAGGATCAGCCAGCCGCGAGGAACTTTGGCGAGGAACTGGCTCATGGTGTGCCCTGGTGGGTGGCGGGAAACGTTTTCATCACCTTTATTGCTATCACGCCGTCACCGGCCGTCCGGGCACAAAAGGCGTCTATCCCGCTGCTTGGAGCGTGGCTTCAATCACTGCCGGCGAGAGTACGTACTGCGTCACCATTTGGCTGGCGCCCAGGATGGCGGCGCGATCACCGGCCATGGAAATACCGATGCGCAGGTGCGTGGTGGCCAAGGGCAGCGAGCGCCGGTAAACCACTTCGCGAATGCCGGCCACCAGGTGTTCGCCTGCCTCGCCCACACTGCCTCCGATGATGATCATGGACGGGTTAAGCAGGTTGACTACGGTTGCCAGGACGTCTCCAACATCCCGCCCCGCTTGCCGCAGAGCTTGGATCGCTTGCAGGTTTCCCTCCGCCACCAGCCGCAGCACGTCCGCTCCGGTGGTCGCTTGGAGCCCTTGCGCCTGCAGTTGGCGTGCGACGGCGGGCCCTGAGGCAAGCGCCTCCAGGCAGCCGTGGTTGCCACAACGGCAGAGGACGTCGTCGCCGCGCGGAACACGGACGTGGCCGAGGTCGCCGGCCGTGCCGTTGGCGCCGCGCTGCAGTTCGCCGCTGCTGATGATGCCTGCGCCGATGCCGGTGGCCACCTTGATGAAGAGGAAGTTGTCGTGGTCAGGCCAGTAGGCGGTCCGTTCACCGAGCGCCATGATGTTGACGTCGTTGTCCACCAGCACTGGTACGGGCAGTGAGCGCTGGACGTACGGGACGACGTCGAATCCGTCCCAACCGGGCATGATCGGCGGCTTGACCGGGCGTCCGGTGGCGTGTTCCACGGGGCCCGGGAGTCCGATGCCCATTCCTGCGAGGTCGCCCAGTTCCCGTCCCGCTTCGGCGAGCAAGTCACGGCCCGCGCTGATGACCTTGCCCAGCACCACCTCTGGACCGTCCGCGACTTCCTGCGAAAGGCGCCGTTCGGCGAGGATGCTGCCGCCAAGATCGGTGACGGCAACAATCACGTGGGTCGCTCCGACGTCGACGGCCAGCACCACGCGCGCGGCGGGGTTGAAAGCAAAGCGCGACGGCGGCCTGCCGCCGCTGGAGGTGGCTTCACCGGCGGGGCCAACGAGTCCGGAACTGATGAGGGCATCGATGCGCGAGGCGACGGTGGAGCGGGCCAGCCCGGTAGTCAGCGCGAGCTCGGCGCGGGTCCGGGCCTGGCCGTCACGCAGGAGCTGGAAGAGGTCCCCGGCACGCGAAAGGTTACCGGCGTCCTGTGCGGAGGCGTCTTTCCCGCCTTGGTGTCCGGATTCTGAGGTCATGCCATTAGTGAAGCACGATTGCTTATGCGTGTCATGCATCAGAAGTTTGTCGGCAATATTCCAACTTTTGCTTGACGCTCGGCAAAAGTCCCCCTAGGTTGTGAGGAGCAGCACATCAACCCCCTCGATGCCGGAAATCAACAGCATCAATCTGCGTCCACCCACAACGACGAGGAGAGACAGTGTCATATTCGATCCAGCTCTACACGGTCCGAAAGGCCCTTGAAGAGGATCTGGCTGGAACCATCCAGCGCTTGGCTGACATCGGCTTCACGATGGTTGAGCCATACCGGTTCGTTGCCAAGGCCGATGAACTTAAACGGGCATTGACGGAGAACAACCTCACCGCTCCGTCCGGCCACGCTCCGTTGCTCAGCGATGACCAGGACGCAATCTTTGCCGCCGCGCAGCAGCTGGGTATCGGCACCGTCATCGACCCGCACGTTCCGATTGAGCGCTGGAACACCATCGAGGACATCAAGGACACCGCCGAACAGCTCAACGCTGCAGCCGTCAAGGGTTCCGAATACGGTGTCCGCGTTGGCTATCACAACCACTGGTGGGAAGTTGAGTCCGTCATCGACGGCAAAACCGCGATCGAACACCTGGCCGACCACCTCGATCCTGAGGTCGTGCTGGAGCTCGACACGTATTGGGCCGCGGTGGGCGGTCAGGATCCGGCAGAGCTGCTTACCCGGCTGGGCGACAGGGTCAAGTTCATCCACATCAAGGACGGACCCGTGACCTCGGATCCGTCGAGTCAGCTCGCCGTTGGTGACGGTCAGATGCCTATCTGGGACGTACTGAACGCCGCAGGCTCACTTGAGGCAGGGGTCGTCGAACTGGACGATTTCCAGGGCGACATGTTCGAGGCCGTCCAGGACAGCTACAACTACCTGAGCGCCGGAAAGGTATCAGTATGAGCCACGCAGCAGGACCGGCCTTCGGGCAGGTGGGATCAGGCCCGGTCGGCATTGGAATCATCGGCGCCGGCGTCATCAGCAAGCAGTATCTGGACAACCTCACCAGCTTCCCGGATGTCCGCGTAATCGCCATCGGCGACTTGTTCGAAGAAGCCGCAGCTGCCCGGGCCGCTGAATACGGAATTCCCAACCACGGCGGTGTTGACACCGTGCTCGGAAATCCCGACGTAGAGATTGTCATCAACCTGACCATCCCCGCGGCCCACGTGGAAGTTGCGACGCAGGCTGTCAACGCAGGCAAGCATGTCTGGAGCGAAAAGCCGTTCTCCCTGGATCGCGAAAGTGGCCTCGGCTTGCTCAAAGCGGCGGACGCTGCCGGCGTCAGGCTGGGTTGCGCACCGGACACGTTCCTCGGCGCCGGCCTCCAGACTGCCCGCCGCATGATCGAGCGCGGCGACATCGGCACTCCCCTGACTGCACTGACTCTAATGCAGTCGCCCGGACCGGAATCCTGGCACCCGAATCCCGCTTTCCTCTTCCAGGACGGCGCCGGTCCCCTGTTCGACATCGGCCCTTACTACCTGACCACGCTTGTTCAGACCTTCGGCAGCGTCCGCAAGGTGGGCGCTTTCGGCTCCAAGTCCCGCGAAACACGTGTGATCGGCTCAGGCCCCAAGGCCGGCGAGACATTCGACGTCACAGTCCCGACCCACGTCAGCTCCATCTTGGAATTTGAGAACGGTGAATCCGCGCAGAGCATCTTCAGCTTCGATTCCCCACTCAAGCGCGCAGGTTTCGTGGAGATCACCGGCTCCGAGGCCACCATCGCGTTGCCGGATCCGAACAACTTCGACGGCGACATCCGGATCTGCGCGCTCGGCTCCGACGACTGGACTACTGTCCCGTCCGTTGGGTCCACTGCGAGCCGGGGTGCAGGTGTCCTGGAAATGGCCCGCGCCATCCGCGAGGGCCGCCCACACCGCGCACAGGGCGAGCTGGCGTTCCACATCCTGGACACCATGGCCTCCATCGCGGAGTCAATCGACAACCGCGCCTTCGTGGATGTGGAAAGTTCCGCCGCGCAGGTCCCTGCACTTCCCGAGGACTGGGATCCCACCGCGGCAACGCTTTCAGCCTAGTTTCAACCAGCACCAGCTCGACGACGAGAAAACCGGAACATCATGAAGAATCCCCTGAAAGTCCTATCGGCGGTTGCCGCGACGGCAGCCTTGGCACTCAGTCTCAGCGCCTGCGGTGGCGGCAGCAACAGCCCACAAGCGAGCAGCGACACGATCACCTACTGGGCGTCCGATCAAGGCAACAGCCTGGACGACACCGCAGCCAAGCTGAAGCCTACGCTGGACCGATTTACCGAAAAGACCGGAGTGAAGGTACAGCTGGAAGTCATCAGCTGGACCGACCTCTACAACCGCATTCTTACCGCAGTCACCAGTGGCGACGGCCCCGATGTCCTCAACATTGGTAACACCTGGGCAGTGACCCTCCAGGAAACGGGCGCGTTTGAACCTGTTGAAGGCGAGCTGTTGGAGGCCGTTGGAGGCAAGGACCGCTTCCTGAAGACCAGCTGGTCCACCGGCGGCGCAGAAGGCAAGACCCCCACGTCAGTACCTCTCTATGGCCTTGCGTACAACATGTACTACAACACGAAGCTGTTCAAGGAAGCCGGCATCGAAAAGGCACCCACAACCTGGGACGAATTCGTAGCCGATGCCAAGAAGCTCACCAAGGACACCAACGGTGATGGAAAGCCGGATCAGTGGGGCTTCACCGCAGCCGGAGCATCGGTATCCGCCAACTCGCACCAGGCATTCGTTCGCGGCCTCCAAAACGGCGGCACCTTGTTCGATAAGGACGGAAAGCCCACCTTTGACAGCGATCCCCAGGTAGAGGGTGTCAAGCAATTCGTGGACCTGATGGCCACGCAGAAGGTGATGTCGCCGTCGGACGCTGAACTGAGCCAAGGCAGCCAGAAGGTGGACAACCTCATCAACGGCAAGGCGGCCATGATGTTCGACCAGAGCCCGCTCAAGAACTTCGCAGCCCGCGACTTCAAGGACTGGGGTGTAGCTCCTATCCCCATGATGACTGCGGACGCCACGGGTGAGCGTGGCACTCAGAGCCACGTGGCCGGCATCAACCTCAGCGTCTTCAAGAACAGTGACAACAAGGCCAACGCCATCAAGCTGGCCGCGTTCCTGACCAGCGACGAAGAGCAGATTGCCCTCAACAAGGCCTATTCCTCGCTGCCGGTGGTTACTGCAGCGTCGAGCGATGCCGCGTTCCAGACAGAGGAAGTCAAGGCCAAGAACGACGCCCTGGCCAACCATTCACTGCCGATGCCGCTGATCGCCAAGGAGGGCCAGATGGAGACCCTCACCGGCACGGCCATCAAGAACCTCTTTGCCAAGGCAGCAACCGGAACCGTTTCCGAGGACGACATCCGGGCAGCCCTCAAGGACGCCAATAACCAGATGGCTGCGGCCCAGTAAACAGGCCTGGTGAGTGGGGGCACCCCTAAAAGGTGCCCCCGCTCCGGCAAAGGAGTTTCCATGTCACATTCAGCATTGGACAGCGGACCCGCCGCTGCCGGCAGCGCCGCTGCCGTTAGTCCTGAGCCCGGCCAGCCAAAGGCCGAGACCACGCCGCCGGTACGTAAGCGGCGTCGCTCATTCCTCCCCTATGGCTTGATCCTTCCGGCCGCGATCCTTGAACTCCTGATCCACATCGGGCCGATGCTCCTGGGCATCTGGATCGCCTTCATCTCCCTAACGCAGCTCAACCTCACCAACTGGCTCAACGCACCGTTCGTAGGGCTACAGAACTTTATCAACGGGCTTAACCCTGAAAGCACCATCGGCCAGGCGTTCTTCAGCACGGTTGGCCGCACGCTGGGCTACACCATTCTGGTGGTCGGCTTCTCCTGGGTGCTCGGCATGGCTGGCGCAGTTTTCCTGTCATCCAACTTCAGGGGCCGTGCACTTCTGCGTACGTTCTTCCTGGTCCCGTATGCACTCCCTGCATACGTCGGAACCATTGCCTGGGCATTCATGTTCAACCAGCGCGACGGTGCCGTGAACCAGATCCTTGTGGATACTCTTCACCTCTTCGGAGACGAACGCCCCTTCTGGCTACTGGGCGAGAATTCCTTCGGAGCCATGGTGATAGTCAACGTCTGGCAGCTGTGGCCGTTCGCCTTCCTCATGTTGATGGCGGCCTTGCAGAACGTCCCGACGGACGTCTATGAGGCGGCGGCCATTGATGGCGCCACGCTTTGGCAGCAGTTCCGCCGGATCACGTTGCCCATGGTCCGCCCGGCCAACGGGGTGCTGCTCATGGTGATGTCGCTCTGGACCTTCAACCAGTTCAACGTTCCCTTCGTCCTGTTCGGAGCCACGTCTCCCAAGGAAGCCACCCTCATTTCCCCGCTGATCTACCAAAACTCCTTCGGCAGTTGGAACTTCGGTCTGGGCGGCGCAATGAGCGTGCTGCTGCTGATCGCCCTGTTTATTGCCTCCGCCTTCTACATCCGCATGGTGCTGCCCAAGGGGGCCGACAATGATTGAGACACGCAACTTCAGGATCCTCCGGAACGTGGTCCTGACCATCCTTTCCCTCTGGGTGGCGGTTCCGCTGTTCGTGGTGGTCTCCACCTCGCTGAAACCCCTCAAGGATGTGTCCGGGCTCTTCCAGTGGATACCCCGCGAAATTACCGCCTCACCGTATGTGGACATCTGGACCACGGTTCCGTTGGCCAAGTACTTCCAGAACAGCCTCATCATCACTGTCTGCGCGACAGCCTGCTCAGTGACCGTCGCCGTCCTGGCCGCCTACGCCATCGCACGGCTGCAGTTCAAGGGAAAGCGCGCGTTCAGCCTGACTGTCCTGTCCACGCAAATGTTCCCTGGGATCCTGTTCCTCCTGCCGCTCTACCTGATCTTCACGCAGATCCGGAACATGACCGGCTTGCAACTGCAGGGCTCCTACCTCGGGCTGATCATCACGTACATGACGTTCACCCTGCCGTTCGCCATCTGGATGCTGAGCGGTTACTTCGCCTCGATTCCCAAGGAGCTGGAAGAGGCCTCGATGATTGATGGCACCGGCAGGATGGGAGCACTGTTCCGTGTGATCCTCCCTGTTGCCAAACCAGGCATCATCGCGGTGGCTGTGTATTCGTTCATCTCCGCATGGGGCGAGGTTTTGTTCGCATCCGTGCTGACTAACGAGTCCACAAAAACACTGTCCTTGGGGCTCAAGGCCTACGCCAGTGAGTCGGATGTTTTCTGGAACCAACTCATGGCTGCTTCGGTTGTGGTCAGCCTTCCCGTTTTGATCGGGTTCATCCTGGTCCAGAAACATCTGGTGGCAGGACTCTCGTCAGGAGCAGTTAAGTAGGTTCAGTGTTAAGTAGAGCCAACAGCTAGTACAAGCAACACCGTTATCCGGGCGATCACCGAAAAGGAACCCAAATGTCGTACTCACTCCAGCTGTACACCCTCCGGAACGCCATCCAGGAGGACCTGCCTGGAACCATCAAAAAGGTCGCCGAGATCGGTTTTACGCAGGTTGAACCGTACAACTTCGTGGCCACCGCCAAGGAGCTCGGGGCTGCGTTGAAGGAGAACGGCCTGTCCGCTCCTTCCGGGCACGCGCCGCTTCTGAGCCAGGACCAGGACGAGATCTTCGCGGCAGCCAGGGAACTGGGCATCACCACCGTGATCGATCCCTTCCTTCCGGCCGAGCACTGGCAGGACGCGGAAACCATCCAGGACACGGCAGCTGCTCTGAATGCTGCGGCCAAGAAGGGTGCGGAGTACGGTATCCGGGTGGGTTACCACAACCACGCGTGGGAACTGGAGTCCACCATCGAGGGCGAGACCGCGCTGGAGTACTTCGTGGGACTGCTGGATCCGGAACTCGTCCTTGAGGTAGACACGTACTGGGCTGCTGTGGGCGGCCAGGATCCAGTGGAACTCCTGGCCCGTTTGGGTGACCGCGTGAAGCTCATCCACATCAAGGACGGCCCGGGCAACACTGACACCAAGGCCCAGCAGCCCGCCGGCCAGGGCACCATCCCGGTGCTGGACGTCATCGCTGCTGCCAAGTCCCTTGAGGTGGGCGTCGTTGAATTCGACGACTACTCCGGTGACATCTTCGAAGGCATCACCGAAAGCCTGGCATTCCTGACCGCCGCGGCCAGCGCACAGGCAGCCGAGGGCGCTGTTTCCCAGGAGGCAGGGGCATGAGCTTCTCTCCCTCAACCCGCAAGGGTCCCGTCGGTGTCGCCGTCATCGGTGCGGGCAACATCAGCAAGCAGTACCTGGACAACCTGACGGTGTTCCCGGACTTGAAGGTCCTGGTGATCGCGGACCTCTTCGTCGAGGCCGCCGAGGCGCGGGCCAAGGAATACGGCATCCCCGAGTTCGGTGCGCCCGAGCTGGCACTGAACCATCCCGACGTCGAAATCATCGTGAACCTGACCATCCCGGCGGCGCACGTGGAGGTCGCAACGGCCGCCGTCAACGCGGGCAAGCATGTCTGGACCGAGAAGCCTTTCTCGCTGGACCGTGAATCCGGGCTTGGTCTGCTCAAGGCGGCCGACGCCGCCGGGATCCGCCTGGGCACCGCCCCGGACACGTTCCTCGGTGCGGGCCTGCAGACCGCCCGCCGGATCATCGAGCGCGGTGATATCGGCACGCCGCTGACCGGCATGACCACGTTCCAGACCCCGGGCCCGGAGTCCTGGCACCCGAACCCTGCCTTCCTGTTCCAGCACGGCGCCGGCCCCCTGTTCGACATGGGCCCGTATTACCTCACCGCACTGATCCAGACCTTCGGCTCGGTCCGCAAGGTGGCCGCCGTCGGATCCTCCGCCAAGGCGATCCGCGTGATCGGTTCCGGTCCCAAGGCCGGCGAGGAGTTCGCCGTCGAGGTCCCCACGCATGTGTCCGCGATGGCGCAGTTCGAGGGCGGCCAGTCCTCGCACAGCGTGTTCAGCTTCGAGTCTCCGCGCCTGCGGATGGGCTTCGTGGAGATCACCGGCTCCGAGGCCACGCTTTCGCTGCCGGACCCGAACTACTTCGACGGCGACCTCAAGCTCTGGCGTCCTGGCGTTGAAGAACCGGAGATCATCCCTGCAACCGGTCCAGCCAACGGGCGCGGGCTCGGCGTGCTGGACATGGCCCGCGCACTGCGCTCCGGCGAACCGCATCGCGCAACCGGCGAGCTGGCCTACCACGTGCTCGACACCATGGTCTCCATCGCGGAGTCCGTGGAATCGGGCTCATTCGTGGACGTCACCAGCAACGCCCCTGCCTCGGCGGCCGTCCCTGAGGACTGGTCCCCCGAAACAGCAACCCTCTAGCAGCCGCAAGGCGATAGAAAGAGAACAAGAACATGACCACCCCCACCCACTCGTCCCGGCCGTCCGACCGCCCGGCATCCTCGCTGGCCTCGCGCCAGGATAAGTCCCCGTTGGGGGTTGCCGCCATCGGCTACGCCTTCATGGGGAAGGCCCATTCGAATGCGTGGCGGAACGTGGGCAGCTTCTTTGACGTCCCGGCCTTCGAGCAGAAAGTACTCGTGGGCCGGGACGCCGGTGCCGTCGCGGAAGCCGCAGCGAAGTACGGCTGGGCCGAGACTGCCACGGACTGGCGCTCCGTGATCGAACGCGACGACATCGACATCGTGGACATCTGCGCGCCGGGCTGGATGCACGCCGAGATCGCCATCGCCGCGCTCGAGGCCGGCAAGCACGTCCTCGTCGAAAAGCCGCTCGCCAACACGATCGCCGAGGCCGAAGCCATGACTGCGGCTGCCGCGGCTGCCCGGGCCAAGGGCGTCCAGTCCATGATCGGGTTCAACTACCGCCGCGTGCCCGCCCTTGCCCTGGCCCGCGACCTGATCGCGGAGGGCCGGCTCGGCACCGTCCGGCACGTCCGGGCCGCGTACCTGCAGGACTGGCTCGCCGACGCCGAATCTCCCATGACCTGGCGTCTGCGGAAGGAAACCGCCGGTTCCGGCGCGCTGGGCGACATCGCCTCCCACGTCATCGACCAAGTCCAGTTCCTCCTCGGCGACGCCGTCACCGAGGTCTCCGGCCGCCTGCACACCTTCGTGAACCGCCGCCCCGGCGCAGGTCCCGCACGCGGTCTGGAAGATGTCACGGTCGACGACGCCGCCTGGGCCACGCTGACCCTCGCCTCCGGAGCAATCGCCTCGGTGGAAGTCAGCCGGGTAGCAACCGGCCAGAAGAACTCCCTCAAGCTAGAAATCTACGGGGACAAAGGCACCATCCTGTTCGATCTCGAAAACCTGAACGAACTCGGCTTCCTGGACGCCACTCTTCCCGTGCGGGAGCAGGGCTTCCGCCGGATCCTCGTGAACGAACCCGAACATCCCTACATGCAGGCGTGGTGGCCACAAGGGCACATCATCGGCTGGGAACACACCTTCACACACCAGATCCGCGACTTCCTGACCGCCATCATCGCAGGTGAGCCGCCTTCGCCGTCGTTCGAAGACGGGCTCCAGATCCAGCACATCCTGGCCGCCGTCGAAGAGTCAGCGGCCGCCAAGAGTTCTTTGATCCAACTGCACACGAAACCCACCACCCAGAACACGACTGAAGGAGCCTGACATGCCCCGCCCGTACACCCTGTTCACCGGCCAGTGGGCCGACCTCCCTTTCGAGGAAGTCGCGCGCCTTGCCTCGGGCTGGGGCTACGACGGCCTGGAAATCGCCGTCTCCGGAGACCACCTGGACGCCTGGCGCTGGGACGAACCCGGCTACGTCGAGTCCAAACTCGCCGTCCTGGAAAAGTACAACCTGAAGGTCTGGGCCATCTCCAACCACCTCAAAGGCCAAGCCGTCTGCGATGACCCCATCGACTTCCGCCACGAAGCCATCGTCGGCTCCCGCGTGTGGGGCGACGGGGAGCCCGAAGGCGTCCGCCAACGCGCCGCCGAAGAAATGAAACACACCGCCCGCCTCGCCCGCGCCCTGGGTGTGGACACTGTGGTCGGGTTCACCGGCTCCTCCATCTGGCAGTACGTGGCCATGTTCCCGCCCGTCCCCGAAAAAGTCATCGACGCCGGCTACCAGGACTTCGCCGACCGGTGGAACCCCATCCTGGACGTCTTCGACGAATGCGGTGTCCGCTTCGCCCACGAAGTCCACCCGAGTGAGATCGCCTACGACTACTGGACCACCGTCCGGACCCTCGAAGCGATCGGCCACCGGCCAGCGTTCGGCCTGAACTGGGACCCCTCCCACTTCATGTGGCAGGGCATCGATCCCGTGTCCTTCATCTGGGACTTCAAGGACCGGATCTACCACGTGGACTGCAAGGACACCAAGCTCCGCCCCACCGGCCGGAACACCGTCATGGGCTCCCACCTGCCGTGGGGCGACCCGCGCCGCGGCTGGGACTTCGTCTCCGCCGGACGCGGCGACGTGCCCTGGGAATCATCCTTCCGCGCCCTCACCGCGATCGGCTACAACGGACCCATCTCCGTGGAATGGGAAGACGCCGGCATGGACCGCCTCCACGGCGCCCCCGAAGCCCTCGCCGCCCTCAAGAAGTTCGACTTCCCCGCATCCCAAACCAGCTTCGACGCAGCCTTCAGCAGCAAGGACTAGGACAAAACCGACGTGATCCGCACCCTTCAACCCGGCCAGCGCGGCGAGGTGTGGATCGCGTCGGTCACCGGTCAGGCTGAGCTGCTCTACAGCTCGGACGGCTTGCTGTTCGAAGCACCCAACTGGACCCTCAACGGCGCCGCACTTGTCCTCAACGGGGATGGGAAGCTCTGGACGCTGGACGTGACCGGCGGTGAGCCCACGGAGGTCCCGCTCAGCGGCATCCCGGATCTCAATAACGATCACGTCCTGGCCCCCGATGGCGCTGGCATCTTCCTCTCCGCCAACGACGGTCACATCTACCGCGCTTTGCTGGACGGCGGACCCGCCACGCGGATCACCGAGGACGATGGATCCTTCCACTTCCTCCACGGCGTCAGCCCCGACGGCAAGGAGCTTGCCTACGTAGCTATTGAGGCCGGTGACTTTTCGCAGCCAGGTCGCCTCATGACCATAGCGTCCGACGGCGGTGCTGCCGCCAGCGTTGATCTCGGCCGCTTTGATGTCGGTTCAGCCCACTGCGACGGCCCGGAATACTCACCGGATGGCAAGTGGCTCTACCTGAATACGGAGTCCTTCGGTTCAGTTGCCGGTCACGCCCAGATCGCCCGTGTCCGTGTGGATGGCACTGGCTTCGAGCAAGTCCTTGCATCCGGCACCGTCGACTGGTTCCCGCACCTCTCCCCCGATGGCCGCTACGCCACGTACATCCGGTTCCCCAGCGGCACTGTTGGCCACCCCGCCGACTTGCCGGTCGCCGTCGTGCTTGTTTCGACCGAGGACTGGACCACTCCCCTCCATACATGGCCTCTCTTCGGCGGCCAAGGTACCCTCAACGTCAACAGCTGGTCGCCGGACTCGACGCGCTTTGCGTTCGTGGCCTACCCACCCGCAGACTCAACGAAGGAGTAACGACGTGACCTCTCCCTCTCCGATCCGCTGGGGCATCCTTGGCACTGGATTCATCGCAGGCCTGCAAACGCAGGACTTGAACGAGAACGGCTTCACGGTTCAGGCCGTTGGCTCGCGGAGCCCGGAATCCAGCAAGGCGTTTGCTGGGCAATACGGCGTGGACACCGCCCATGGAAGCTACGAAGACCTGGTGGCGGATCCTGAAGTGGACGTCATTTACATCGCCACCCCGCACCCCATGCACCACGCGAACGCGCTCCTGGCACTGAACGCAGGCAAGCATGTGCTGGTAGAGAAGTCGTTCACCATGAACACCCGCGAAGCCCAGGAGATCGTGGATCTGGCGGAATCCAAGGGTCTGGTGGCTTTGGAAGCCATGTGGACGCGATTCCTCCCCCACATGATCCGCATCCGCGAACTCCTCCAGGAAGGCGCCATCGGCGAGGTCCGGAAAGTGGTGGCCAGCCACAACCAGAGCCTGCCAAAGGATCCTGCGCACCGGCTGAACGATCCGGCCCTTGGCGGTGGGGCGCTGCTGGACCTGGGCATCTACCCGATCTCCTTTGCGTTCGACATCCTGGGTACGCCAGAAACTATTCGCGCCAGTGCCTCCATGACGGCGACAGGTGTTGACCGGCAGACCGCAGCCATCTTTGAGTACGCCAATGGTCAACAGGCGATTGTGGATTGTGAACTCGACGCAGCCAGCGCCAACCGGGCCATGGTTATCGGAACAGAGGGCTGGATCGACATCGAACACACTTGGTACAACCCAGTTCCATTTACTGTCTTTGGAGTTGATGGCACCGTTGTTGAGCGGTACGACCAACCCGTGAACAGCCGGGGAATGCAATACCAGGCAGCTGAGATGGAACGCCTTATCCGTGCCGGTGAGACTGCTGGAAGCATCCTGCCGCCGAGTGAGACCGTGGCCATCATGGCAGCTATGGACGAGATCCGCCGACAGATCGGGCTGAGCTACAAAGCCGACGCTGTTGTTTCAGAAGAAGGTGCAAAGAAATGACTGAATCTGCCCGCCTTGTGGAGTTGCGCCAGCAGGAAGAAGAGCTGGTGTTCGCAAGTTTTGACCACCACGACGCCTGGCGGCTCGGCTCACTGATCGCCAACCACGCGATCGCTTCAGAGTTTGGAGTGGCCATTGATATCCGCCGGCACAACCTCGTGCTCTTCCGCTGCGTCCTGCCAGGCGCCACAGCCGACCAGGAGGAGTGGATCCGCCGGAAGTCCGCTTCCGTGCTGCGGTTCGAGCACAGCACGGCACTGCTGACTGAGCAATTCTCCGAACGCAACCCCCTGGGCGGCGGGTGGCTCGCTCCGGAGGATTACACGCTGGCCGGTGGTTCGTTCCCCATCCGGGTCCGTGGGGCAGGCGTGATCGGGGCTGTCACGGTGGCTGGCTTATCGTCGGACGAGGACCACCAACTGGTGGTTGATGGCATCCGGAGTTACCTGAAGACGGTGGGGGTTTAGGCCACGATCGGGCGTGTAGGAGGCGGCGCTTCCCGCTAGATGTATGAAAACAGTCTTTGGTGCTGCTCGGTCAGCCAGTTGCCTTTGCCCATGAGGGTGCGGACTCGCCTTTAGGCTTCCAGCCGAGCTCGAGCGAAATGGACATGGTCGTCGCCAGAAGGTCAGGAACGCTGCGGCGGAGCTCTTCCAGACCGGTCTTCTCCCGGAACGTTGTAATTGAAATGGCGCCCGCTACACGATCTGCGTGATCCCATACCGGTGCCGCTATGCAGTTCGAGACGATGTCGAACTCGCCGTCGTCCTCTGCCCATCCTCGAGCGCGTACCGTTTCAAGACGCTTCACAAATTCGGATCTGGAAGTGATGGAGTTGGGCGTCCGTTGTTCAAAGGTGGCGTTATCCAGGATGGACTCACGACGGGCACCATCAATGAACGCGAGAATGGCCTTACTGACCCCGGCTGTGTGTATGACTACGAATCCGCCGATTCTTGTGTTCAAGCTGATGGATTGTTCGGGTTCGACTTTATCGACATAGACAATGCGGTTGGCTTCCGGCACGGCGAACTGAACGGTGTGGCCAAGGTGTTCACTGAGTCGGACAATGTGGGGGTGAACGACTGACCTGAGATCGAACTGTTCCAAGGCTGACTGTGCCAGGCCGGCGAGCCTGAACCCGACGCCGAAATACCCGCGCTCGTCGGTTCGCACAAACCCCGCTTCGATCATGGTCTGCAGGATCCTGGATGCCGTTGTCCTGTGAACCCCCAGGTCTGCGGCAATATCCTTCAGCGTCCGCGGGTGTTCACTGCAATATTCCAGAATTTGGATTGCCCGGGCTACCGTCTGCGACATGGTTTCTGCTCGATCCTGTGTTTTGGTGGTCGGTCGGGTTTACGGCTCATCAGCTGATCAGGCTTCCCAGTTTAGACAGCGGGCCAACGCCTGAACCGTGCCGCCAGCCCGGGCTGTCCCTTTTCGCCGCCATGCCGCGGGCGATGACAGGTTTGTGGGCCAAACAATCCCGCACTGCCTCCTCCACAAACCTAGGTGCAACATGTGCACACGATGTGTACAAATGTACGATTCCGTTCGAGCGGCGGTCAAGCTGAATCGCCACGATGGGCCAGAACAAGCGTGCTGATTTGGTGCACCCCTTGCACAGCATGTGCATATGATGCACACTATTGGCGTATAGGACTAGTCGTAGGATCGCGTGATGATCCGTTGCGGCTTTGAATTAAGCCAAAGGAGTCTTGATGAAGACATTGATTTCAGCTAGGCAGCGCTCGGCCCGGCTCACCTTCGGGGAGCTTGGGGACCGGAGCCTGGCAAAGGTACGGCGCAGGATCATCCCCGTGATCTGCCTTCTCTACTTCGTCGCATTTTTGGACCGGAACAACGTCGGTTTTGCGAAACTGACAATGAGCGAAGACATCGGCCTGACAGCATCCGCGTATGGTCTTGGTGCCGGTATTTTCTTTATTGGGTATGCACTGTTCGAAGTTCCCAGTAATGGGGGCATGTATAGGTTCGGGGCGAGGAAGTGGATCGCTCGGATCCTAATCAGCTGGGGCATCTGCGCCACCGCCATGGCGCTGGTCAACAGTGAGACGACGTTTTACGTCATCCGTTTCCTGCTCGGCGCCGCCGAAGCCGGCTTCTTTCCCGCTGTCGTCTTCTACCTCACCCTGTGGTTCCCCGCGGCTCAGCGGGTCACCGTCCTCGGACTATTCATCCTGGCCCAGCCCATCTCCAATGCCATCGGCGCCCCACTCTCGGGGTTGCTCCTGAATCTGGACGGGATGCTGGGACTCCACGGATGGCAGTGGCTTTACATCATTGAAGGCATCCCCGCCATCATTCTGGGGTTCATGGCGCCGCGGCTGCTGACCGACCGCCCGGAAGATGCCCGCTGGCTCAAAGCAGACGAACGCAACTGGTTGAGCATGACCATGGCCAACGAACTGGCGGAGAAACAGCGCAGCGGATCGCACAGCTTCCTGGACGGGCTGAAAGACCGCCGGGCCCTTGTGTACGCGTTCCTGAACTTCGGCATGGTCTGCGGCATCTACGGCTTTGGCCTATGGCTGCCAACCGTGGTTGCCGGACTGGGGAAGCTCGATCCAGCCCAAGTGGGCTTCATCGTCGTCATTCCCTACGCGGCTGCAGCCTTGTTCGTCTTCTACTGGAGCCGCCGCTCGGACCGGACCGGCAAACGCGCAGCCCACGCCAGCATCAGCATGCTCATTGCAGCATTCGGGCTGACCGGGGCCGCGTTCCTTCTCCCGGTCAATCCGGTCGCCGCACTGGTATTCCTCACGATCGCGGCGATGGGCGTCTTCTCCGCAACCGCACCGCTCCTGTCCATGCCATCAGCCGCATTGGGCGGCGCAGCCGCGGCTGCGGGCCTGGCACTGGTCAACTCCATCGGGAACGTCGGAGGATTCGTAGCCCCCTACGCCGTCGGGCTGCTCAACGACGCCACGCACAGCAACCTTGCCGGGCTGCTCTTCCTGGCCGGCTGCCTGGTCATCACGGCCATCGCCACATTCCTTTACGCGCGGAACCGACCAGAAGGCACTGCCGCTCCCAGCGCGGTCGCCGCAGCCGAACTCGCAAAAACCAATTAGCCGTGCGGCCGGAGAACCGGCTCGCCTGAAAGGAACAATTCATGATGTTTGAACAGTCACTGCGCGGAAAGACCGCTCTAATAACGGGCGGAGGCACCGGCATCGGTCAAGGCATCGCACTGGCCCTCGCCAAGGCCGGGGCCAGAATCGCCATCACCTACAACAACCACAAACCCGACCAGGATTTCGCCGATGACGTGGAACGCCTCACCGGGCACCCGTTGACCTCCCTGCAGTTGGACGCGACCATCGAAACCGAAGTCCAGAGGGCTATCGAGGCCCTTGGCCGCGACCTAGGACGGCTGGACATTCTCGTCAACAATGTCGGCGGGCTCATCCAGCGCTCTGCCATCGGCGACATGGATTTCAGACTCTGGAAGCAGGTTCTGGCCGTTAACCTGGACAGCACCTTCCTGATGACACACTTCGCCCTGCCACTGATCAACGGCGGCGGCCGCATCATCAATGTCGCCTCGTTGGCAGGCCGTAACGGCGGACACGCCGGGGCGACAGCGTACGCCACGGCCAAAGCTGCGATCTTTGGCTTCACTCGTGGGCTTTCAAAGGAACTGGCATCATCTGGCATCACCGTCAATGCCCTTGCCCCTGGATTCATCGAAGCGACACCCTTCCATGACACCTTCACCACCGCAGAATCCAAAGCCGCCACAGTCGAGACAATCCCCCTCGGAAGGCCCGGAGTTCCCGAAGATGTCGCGGGTGCGGCGTTGTGGCTAGCGTCCGAGCATGCACGCTTCGTCACGGGTACAGTTGTCGACATCAACGGCGGCCAGTACTTCGCATGATCACCGGGCAACTGACGCATCCTCGCATCCTCTCCGCCCTGGCGGCAGCCGGCCACGGTGGTACCGTACTCATCACAGACGGACACTATTCAGCCGCGACTGCAGTCGGACCAAACGCAGAAACCGTCTACCTGAACCTGCAGGCAGACTTTCCAACGGTGCCCCAAGTCCTACGCGCCGTCCTAGGCACCATCCGAATCGAAAAACTAACGCGGATCATCCCCTCCGAAGACGCAACTCCATGCCTCGTTCATACAGAAATCGATGACCTAATGCCCGAAGGCACCGAAACAGAGTTCATTAACCGACACGAATTCTATGACCTCGCCAGGTCACAGAATCTTGCCTTGTGCATCGTGACGGGCGACTCCCGGCGCTTCGCGAACGCGCTGTTGACCGTGGGCGTTCTCCAAACGGCATAAAACGCCGTCGTTTGGCAGTAACGAGCGACCTGTGACCGTGCCGGTCACAGGTCGTCGCTGCTGTGACCGGCATAGGTAATTCGAGTCATCCCACTGGAAGGAAAATGTGTCGTTTCCATCATCAGACACTGTCATTGAACCCGCGGAAGTTAGTTCACCGTCAGGAAGCACCCACCACGGCGGCCCTCAGGGTCAATGAGCTGATCCAGCTCGGCTACGTAGTTGAAACTGGCCCGGGACAGAGCCAGATCGGGCGCCGACCACGTGGGGTGGGAATCAACGCCTCGTACGGGATGGTCGCCGGAGTGGACCTGGGTGCCAAACACGCTTCGTTTGGACTGTTCGATCTGCAAGGCCGGCTGATCTCCGAGCGCCATACCGCGTTGGACATCACCCAAGGCCCCGACCCCGTGCTCAATGAGGTAGCACGGCAGATCCGGAACCTGGTCGAGACAAGCTCCGAGCGATTAAGGTTGCTTGGCGTTGGGATGGGCTTGCCGGGCCCGGTCAGTTTCCCTGGGGGAAAAATGGTCTCTCCCGCCCGGATGCCTGGATGGAATGGCGTAGAGGCAGGCGCCCTGCTCAGGGAAATTCTTGGCGTGCCAGTCTTCGTGGACAACGACGCCAACCTCATGGCTCTGGGCGAGCATCTGATCCGTGGAGAAGACGCCGACGATTTCATCTTCGTTAAGGCTGGCTCCAGCATTGGTGGCGGGGTCATAGCCGGTGGCCGTATTCATCACGGCTACCGCGGCATGGCTGGAGACATCAGCCATGTCAGCGTCCCGGACGCGCCTGCGACGCTGTGCTCCTGCGGACGAACTGGATGTTTGGATGCCGTCGCCGGCGGGGCAGCGATCGTCAAAGTCCTGCACTCAGCGGGCGAGGCCGTGACAGATACCCCCGACCTTATCCGTTTGGCCGCCAATGGCCATCCCGTCGCAACCCAGCTGTTGCGTGAAGCGGGCAACCGCACAGGGGTCGTTCTGTCCTCAATCGTTAACTTCTTCAATCCTCGACGCGTGGTTCTCGGCGGGACCCTTAGCGAGGCTGAATCTTTCATCAGCGGCGTCCAGTCAGCGATCTACACCGAGTGCCAGCCCTTCGCCACCGACAGCCTCGAGATCGAAGCGACGAAGGCCAAAAAAACCGGCGGCATAACCGGGAGCGCCCGTCTCGCCCTGGACAGAATCCTCGACCCGGCCAGGATTACCGCAGCGGTAAACGCATCCACCCGGAAATAGCGGCCACTGACCTCGGGGGGCTGGGCATTCTCAAGAAACAGCAAAAGCCTTTTCCCTCAGGCCCGGGGTGAGGTTTCCAGGACCATTTGTGCGAGCTCCCTGGCCAACCGGACCGCATCCGGGTGCTTGTCGAGCTGTGAGTTGGCGACTGCTCCGTCGTAGAGCAACCGGAGACGGTCGGCCACATCGGCGGCGTCCAGAAAGCCTGCTTCCTCGGTCTGCGACAGGATGACGTCGGCGAGCCAGTCGCGGAACGCGCGCAGCGCAGTGGCTTCCACGCTGCCCGGGAGGGCCTCGGCATTGGCATTAGCGAACGCGCAACCCCGGTAGCCCGGGGCCAGGACCGCTTCCTGCAAGGCATCAAAGATTGCCAGCAATTTGTCGACCGGGTCATCCAGCCCCTGCTGGTGCCGCGCAATCCGATCCCGCCGCCGCTGGTCCCAGCCAGCAAGATATGCGGCTACAAGCTCGTCCTTGCCCGAAAAGTTGTAGAAGAGCGAGCCTTTGGCAACGCCAGCTTCCTCGATGACCCTGTCGATCCCGACAGTATGGACTCCCTCTGCGTAAAACAGCCTGTCCGCTGCATCGAGGAGGCGTTGCCGTGCGGGAACTCGGGTGGAGGTCATGCCTCATTTTATCAGACAGATCTGTCTAAATCTGTATTGACTTAATTAGACAGATCTGTCTAACTGAAAGAGTTTAGACCACTCTGTCCAAGGAGCCCGTGTTGTCCCCCAAAATTTCCCCAGCCGTCTCTTTTGCCGGCCTCGCCACGGTTTTTGCAGCGTTTTTCTTCGCCGCGGGAGCGCCGACTCCTCTGCTCTCACTTCGCCAGCATGAGTGGCAGTTCTCATCCGGCGCGCTCAGTATCGCCTTCTCCATCTACGCCCTCGGCCTGTTGGCGGCGCTCCTGATAGGCGGCTCACTCTCCGACCATGTCGGCCGCCGGCCGGTCATGCTTGCCGCCCTTTACGGTGAGCTCGCTTCCATGATTGTGTTCCTGGTCGCCCCGACAATCATCTGGGTGATCGTCGCCCGCGCCCTCCAGGGTCTCGCCACGGGGCTTGCCACCAGTGCCTTCAGCGCTGCCATCGCTGAGCAGGCACCCGCCCACCTCAAGAAACTCGCCGGAGGCCTGGCCGGTGCCTCGGTCGCAGGAGGTCTCGGCGTCGGCGCTCTTCTGACCGGCGCCGCGGTTCAGTTCACTCCGGACGCCAACACGCTTGTGTTCACCATCCTCGCTGGAGTCATGGTTCTCGCCATCGTCTTCGTCAGCCTCACAGCCGAAACTGCAGCAAAGCGGTCTGGGGTGCTCCGGTCGCTGACTCCCCGCCTTGGACTCCCTGGCAGTGTCCGCGGTGAGTTTGCCGCAGGGATACCCGTGCACATCGCAGGCTGGATGTTTCCTGCCTTCTTCCTCGGACTTTCGCCCGTGATGCTTCGTCTTCAGTTCACTTTGGACGGCGGCCTGGTAGCCGGCTTCACGGCTTTCCTCGGCCCGTTCGCGGCCGCTATATCAAACTTTGTTTTCAACCAGCATCCTGCCCGGCGCAGCACCTTGGTTGGAACATCACTCACCCTTCTCGGGACGATCGCGGTCCTTCTCGGAATCAGCGCACTGTGGCTGCCCGCCGTCTGGATCGGTGCAGCGCTCGGAGGCATCGGCTTCGGCGCGTCATTCGGCGGCCAGCTCCGGCTAATAGCCCCGCACGTTCAGCCGCACCAACGCGCTGGCGTCTTCTCCGGCATCTACACGGTCGCTTACCTCGCATTCGGGATACCCGTCATCATCGCCGGCCAGCTTGTCCCCGTGTTGGGGCTGGTCCCAACCTTGCAGTGGTACGCGGCTGCCGTCATTGCCGTCGCAATCCCGGCAATCCTTATCCAGACGGCACGGTTCCGTCGGGATATCACGCCCACGCCCAGCCCCGCATGATCCGTCTTCGCAGGCCTGCCGAGCGTAACGGCAACCCGCCGATCCATCACAAAAGGTAACGTCCCGCCGTCGTCCCCGGTACCCGCACCTATTCTGGGCAGTAACTGCCGATCGATCGCGAAGGAAGTCCATGCCCAGCCCCGAACGCCCCCTCCGCAAGCTTGGATTTCTCACTATCGGCCTGTTCGACCCCGCGGATCCGGCCGCCGGCCACCGGTCAACGTTGGAGATCATCGAACTCGGTGAGCAATTGGGGTTCGACAGCGCCTGGTTGCGGCACCGTCACTTGCAATTCGGGATCTCCTCCCCCGTCGCAGTGATGGCCGCCGCCAGCCAGCGCACGTCCAGGATCGAACTCGGAACCGCAGTAACCCCGCTGGGTTGGGAAAATCCCTTGCGTCTGGCGGAGGACCTTGCCACCGTGGATCTGCTCGCCGGGGGACGGATCAATCCAGGGCTGAGCGTGGGCGAACCGATGCACTACGACACAGTGAAGCATGAACTGTTCCCGGATTCCTCAGAAACAGAGGACTTCTCCTATGCCCGCGTAGGGCGGTTTGCCCGCCTGGTCGCCGGCGAAAAGGTCCGGGAGTTCTCCGGCAAGCAAGGTGTTGTGGAGGAATTCTCCAACCGGGTGGAGCCACACTCTCCCGGGCTGCGAAGCCGCCTTTGGTACGGAGCGGGCAGCATGAAGTCTGCCGTCTGGGCCGGGGCAAACGGTTTCAATCTTCTGTCCAGCAGCGTGATTTTCCCGGATAAGGACCAGAAGCCGGACTTTGCCACGGTCCAACAGACGCAGATTCGTGCGTACCGCGAGGCCGCCGCAGCGACCGGAAACACTGCCCGGGTTTCACAGGGCTTGGTGGTGATCCCAACAGATTCCGCTTCGAATGCCCAGCGGGAGAAGTACCAGCGTTACGTCGATGAACGCACTCCCCGCACGCGGGCGCCCCAAGGGCCGAAGGGTATGCTGTTCGCCCCGGATGTGATCGGGACCTCCGCTGAAATCGCCGAGCAACTGTACGCCCATGCTGGATTCCAGGAAGTCGACGAGGTAGCTTTCGCACTGCCGTTCAGCTTTGAACATGAGGACTACGTGCAGATCCTCACCGACATCGCAGGAAAATTGGGACCCGCCCTAGGGTGGAAAGCCGCCGGATGACGAGGTGCGGTGACCGTTTCGGGCCGAAACTCTGATGAGGGCCGTGGGTGGTTATACGGGCAATAATCCGGCAGAGACTAGCCGCCTCGCGCCTTCCGGGTCGCGGCGTCGTTGGCTTTCTGCAGAGCTTCGACGAGCTCGTCCTTGCTCATTTTCGAACGGCCCTTAATGTCCAGTTCCTGGGCACGTTGATAGAGATGCTCCTTGGAGGCATTGGCGTCCACTCCCCCGGCCGTGGGTTTCGTTGATTCAACGCCCTCTTCCGCGTGCTGGTCAGAAGGGCCTCGCTCCTCCTTCGCCTCCCAGTGGTCGCCGACTTTCTCGTAGCTGTGCTTCAGCGACGCATATGCGGTGCGGGCCGCACGGCTCTCATCGTTGTCGTAGGACTTGGACGTGCGTCCAGCTTATCAATTGCCTATTCGGCCAGGCTGGGCGCAAGTGCTCGACACCGTCGTCACCGCGCCTTCAGCACATACCTTCTTTCGGGACGCCCGACGCCGTACTTAAGCCTGACTTCCAACGCACCTTCATCGTGGAGGTACTCAAGGTATCGGCGCGCGCTGACGCGTGAGGTCCCCAATTGTTCGGCCACTTCGGCCGCGGAGACATCGCCGGGCGCTGATTTCAGGGCAGCTTCCACCAGTTCCAGCGTCTCTATGCTGCAGCCCTTGGGCAAGGTCCGCTCGGATACGCCGAGCCCAAACACCCGGTTCACGTCGGATTGCTCCGCCTCGCTCTTGGACGCATCAAGCCCTTGGTAGGCATTCAGGTAGTGCTGCAAACGCTCCTGAAGATCAGACTGCGAAAACGGCTTGATCAGGTAGTGCACAATGCCGCCGCGTAGTGCCTTGCGCACCGTTTCAGTTTCACGCGCTGCGCTGATCACCAGCACATCAAGGTCCGGGGCCACGTCCCGCAGCTGATGCATCAGGTCCAGGCCGTTGATGTCAGGGAGATGGATGTCCAACAGCACCAGGTCCGGCTGCAGCCGTTGCGTTTCAAGAAGAGCTTGCGCACCCGTGTGGGCCACCCCCACCACACCGAACCCCGGCGTTCGCTGGATGAACCCCGCGTGGACCTTGGCCACCATGAAGTCGTCATCGACAATCAGTACTTTGATCACGGCTACGCTGCCCCTTTGAAATCCGAATTGTGCTGGTTGAATCGTGCGGTGAAAACGGCCCCATGGTCGTTGGCCACTGTCAGGTCGCCTCCGCTGCGCCGGCATATCACCCGTGAGAGTGCCAGGCCAAAGCCGCGGGCGTCGCCGGGACCCGGCTCCTTCGTGGAAAAGCCCTGACGGAAAATGTCCTCAGCGGAGCCGGAGGGCACTCCTGGACCGTTGTCCCGGACGGTGACTGTAACGCCCTCCCCGGAGTTGACCGCCAACACACTCACCGACGCCCCAACGAGGCCAGTCACGGCGTCGAACGCGTTATCCACCAGGTTGCCCACCACGGTGGTGAGGTCCCGGGACAGTTCCTCGTTAACGCGCGGGAGGGCGGACTGGGGGTCGAGTTGCAGCTCCACCCCGCGCTCGGTGGCCAAACTGGCTTTGGCTATCAGCAGGGCTGCGAGCGCAGGGTCCTGGATGCGGCTGGTCACTTCGTCGTTAAGCCGCGTCCGGTCCACGGTGGCGCCGTTGACGAACTGCACCACGGAATCGTATTCGCCAATCTGTATCAGGCCGGAAATGACGTGCAGTTGGTTGGCGAACTCATGGGCCTGGGCCCTCAAAGTATCGGTCACGGTCCGGGTGGCACCGAGTTCACGTTCCAGCGACGACAATTCGGTTCTGTCCCTCAGGGTTGTCACGGAGCCGATGTCGCGCCCACGGGATCTGAGGGCCACCCTGTTCATGACCACCAGCCTGTCCCCCACCAGCACTAATTGGTCGGGGTCCGTTTGTTCCCGGGTGAGTACCACTTTGAGCGCACTGTCCACGTGAAGGGACCCGAGTTTCCGGCCTACGCAGTCTGCGGGCAATCCCAGCAGTTGTCGGGCGCTCTCATTGGCCACCGTAATCCGCTCGTGCGGGTCCAGCGCCACCACGCCTTCCTTCAGGCCCTGCAGCATCGCTTCACGGTTTTCCACCAGTCCGGTGATCTCCCGAGGCTCCATTCCCAGCGTTTGCCGTTTGACGCGGCGGGACAACAGGAGGGAACCGGCTACGCCGAGAACGCTGGCAACGCCCACGTAGGTGAGGAGGTTGGGCACCACGTCTTCCAGCCGTTCAAGGGCGGATGGATAGTTCCTGCTGATGGCGGCGATGCCGATCATGGTTCCGGAGTCGTCCAGTACCGGCACGTGTGCTGAGAGAACTTTTCCTTCATTACCGGCGAGGACTCCGGTCCAGGCCCGGCCTTCCTTCACCCTGCTGTCGCCCAATAGAAGTGGCTTGCCCAGCTGGCTGGGATCCGAGGAGGCCACCACCGTGCCGTCAAGCTTTGCCAGTGCCACGTGGGAGGAGCCGGAAACAGTCCGAACGGATTCTGCCACGGCCGGAAGGGCTGACCCATTGCGTGATTCGGCGGTGGGCAACAGCGCACGCACTGTGGGGTTGTTGCCCAAGGCCTCTGCCGCGGACAAGGCCCGGCGTCCTTCAGTGCGTTCAAAGGCAGCGGCAGATTGGGCCAGGGAGATGGCTACCACGGCAACCAGAACCGCCAAAACGATCAACAACTGCAGCACAAGGTACTGCCCGGCCAGGGACATCCCTCTCCGTCGAGTCAGTCGAGACACTGTTTGGATCCTTTGGTGATTCCAATTTGCAAGGGCCGCTAACAGCTTCAAAAGTAGTCCGCCTTGGCGTATCGGAACTATACCCTAAGCACGCTGAGGATCAGCTGCGCCGGGTCTTTTGCGAAGGCAAAAGCGTGAACGCAATGAACTTAAAGATCACTGCGAACACAAGAGTGATCACCGTCACGCCGGGACCTAGCATCAATCCACAGGGGCACAATGCTGACCGCCCTGCACAGAATTTCCATACTGAGAAGAGGAACACCATGCGCCAGATCCGCGCATTGCGAATCGCCGCCGTTGCTGCCGGCATCGCCCTGATGGCTACCGGCTGCGGCGCCACAGGTAAGAGCTCCACTGGTTCTGCTAGCTCCGGCGCCGCAGCCGGACCCATCACCGGCCTTCACATCATGGTTCCCAATACTCCCGGTGGCGGCTACGACACCACTGCACGGGCGGCCGCCAAGGTCCTCGACGACGAGAAGATCGCGAACAACACCGAGGTCTTCAACCTCGCAGGCGCAGGTGGCACAGTGGGCCTGGCCCGCGTGGTCAACGAAAAGGGCAACGGGGACCTCGCCATGCTCATGGGCCTGGGTGTTGTGGGTGCCAGTTACACCAACAAGTCGGAGTCGAAGCTGACCGAGACCACCCCGCTGGCTCGGCTCATTGAAGAGCCCGGTGCCATCATGGTCAGCAAGGACTCCCCTTACAAGACCATCGATGACCTCGTGAAAGCCTGGAAGGCAGATCCCGGTTCCATCTCCGTGGGTGGCGGTTCCTCGCCTGGTGGCCCTGATCATCTCCTGCCCATGCAGCTGGCTGGCGCCGTGGGCATTGACGCCACGAAGGTCAACTACGTCGCTTACGACGGTGGTGGAGATCTCCTGCCGGCCATCCTGGGCAACAAGCTTGGCTTCGCGGCTTCCGGTGCAGGCGAGTACCTGCAGCAGATCAAGTCCGGTGAAGTACGCGTCCTGGCTACCAGTGGCGAGAAGCGCCTGGACGGTGTTGACGCCCCCACGCTGAAGGAGTCCAAGATCGATCTGGTCTTCACCAACTGGCGCGGCATGGTGGCCCCTCCGGGCATCAGCGAGGACGACAAGAAGTCCCTGATTGCCGCCCTGGAGAAGATGCACGAATCCGCTGGCTGGAAAGAGGCCCTGAAGACCCACAGCTGGACCGACGCCTTCATCACCGGTGACGAGTTCCAGAAGTTCCTGACGGACCAGGACAAGCGGGTGGCGGACGTGCTCACCAAGCTTGGCTTGGCGTGAGCACTGTAGCAACAGGCCTGAAAGGCCGCGCCGAGCTGGGGGTCGCCCTCCTGCTCGGCGCGGTGGGCGTCCTTGTCTTCCTTGACGCGAATGGCCTGGCAACCCCGTATTCGAAGTCGGACCCCGTAGGGCCCAAGGCAGTTCCCTTCATCGTTGCCGGACTTCTGGTGGTCTGCGCTGTTTTGCTGGCCATCAACGTTCTGCGTGGTGGCAAGGGAGAAGTGGAAGGCGGCGAGGACATTGACCTCGCGCACCCCGCCGATTGGAAGACGGTGCTCCCGCTGGCAGGAGCGTTCATCCTCAACATCCTGCTCATCGACTGGGCCGGTTGGGTCATTTCCGGGACTGTCCTGTTCTGGGGCAGCGTGCTGGCACTTGGCAGCCGGCACTACGTTCGTGACGGGATCATCTCCGTTGCGCTGTCCCTGGCCACCTTCTACGGCTTCTACCTCGGCCTTGGCATTGCATTGCCGGCCGGACTCCTGGAAGGAATCCTCTGATGGACGTCTGGTCCTCTTTGATGGACGGTTTCGCCACCGCCCTGACCCCCATGAACCTCTTGTACGCGGTGATCGGCGTACTCCTTGGAACGGCCGTTGGCGTCCTGCCAGGGCTCGGCCCGGCCATGACTGTGGCGCTGCTGCTTCCCGTCACGGCCGCCCTCGAGCCCACCAGCGCCTTCATCATGTTCGCCGGCATCTACTACGGCGGCATGTATGGCGGTTCCACAACGTCCATTCTGCTGAATACACCCGGAGAATCGTCGTCGGTTGTGACGGCAATCGAGGGCAACAAGATGGCCAAAGCAGGACGCGCAGCCCAAGCGCTCGCTACTGCGGCCATTGGCTCCTTCGTGGCAGGTACCATCGGAACTGCGTTGCTGGCTGTCTTTGCACCCCTGGTGGTGCAGTTCGCCGTGAGCTTGGGCGCACCGAGCTATTTTGCCATCATGATCCTCGCCTTGCTGGCCGTCACTGCGGTCCTGGGTTCATCCAGGCTCAGGGGCTTTGCCTCCCTGGGTCTGGGCCTGGCCATCGGCCTGGTGGGCATTGACTCCGTGACTGGCCAGCGCCGCCTGACATTTGGCCAGCCGATGTTGGCCGACGGCCTGGACATCGTTGTGGTGGCAGTGGCCATCTTCGCCGTGGGTGAAGCACTGTGGGTTGCCGCCCACCTGCGGCGTTCACCGCTTCACATCATTCCCGTGGGGCGGCCTTGGATGGGCAAGAAGGACTGGGCCCGCTCCTGGAAACCCTGGTTGCGTGGCACCGCTTTCGGCTTCCCGTTTGGGGCACTTCCCGCTGGTGGTGCCGAGATCCCCACATTCCTCTCTTATGTCACCGAGAAGCGGCTGACAAAACATCCGGAGGAATTCGGCAAGGGAGCCATCGAAGGCGTCGCAGGACCTGAAGCAGCCAATAACGCTGCCGCAGCTGGAACGCTGACCCCAATGCTTGCCCTCGGCCTGCCTACCAACGCCACCGCCGCCGTCATGCTCGCAGCGTTCACCTCCTACGGCATCCAGCCCGGCCCGCAGCTGTTCTCCAGCCAAGGTCCCCTGGTGTGGGCGCTCATCGCGAGCCTCTTCATCGGCAACCTGCTGCTCCTTCTCATCAACCTGCCCCTGGCACCCCTGTGGGCAAAACTGCTGCAGCTTCCGAGGCCGTACCTCTATGCCGGCATTCTCTTCTTCGCTACTTTGGGCGCCTACTCCGTAAACCTGCAGGCGTTCGACCTTGTGATCCTCCTGGTGCTCGGAGCCTTGGGATTCATGATGCGGCGCTTCGGGCTACCCGTGCTGCCCCTGATTCTGGGCGTCATCCTCGGCCCGCGCATCGAAGGCCAGCTACGCAGGACTCTCCAACTGTTCGCCGGTGACCCCGCCGGGCTGTGGAGCGAGCCAATCGCCGTCGTCGTGTACATCATCGTGGCCCTGATTATCCTCTGGCCGCTGCTCTTCAAGCTGGTCCGCCGCAACCGTCCGGTGCCAGCCAGCGTGGTCCCTGCCCACCCGGGCGAAACCGTCACGGCGAAGGACGCCGCCATCCAAGCTGACGAGAACACCACCCCGCTCCAGCACAACAGCCACCACAACAAGGAGAAGCCATGACCATCGTGGTGGGATACGTCCCCACACCCGAGGGCGAAGCCGCATTGACCCAAGCCATTGCCGAAGCCAAGAAAAACAACGACACCCTTTTGGTGATCAATTCTTCCAAGGGCGACGCCTTGGTGGATAACAGGTACGCCCAGGAACCGGAGATCCAGACCATCGAGGAACGCTTGGCCCTTCAAGGCATCCAGCACGTCATCAAGCAGCCGGTCCGCGGCCATGACGCCGCCGCTGAGGTACTGGATGCGGCCGACGAGACCAACGCCGAGTTGATTGTGATTGGCCTCCGCCGTCGCAGCCCGGTTGGCAAGCTGATTATGGGCAGTGTTTCGCAGAGGATCCTGTTGGAGGCGGACTGCCCCGTGCTCGCCGTGAAAGCAGACTAAACGCAAAACTTGAGTTCGTGCCCAGCTAATGCCCTTAAGATTCGTTCTTAGGGGCATTAGCTATACACAAACACCGAGGGGACCACGTGGCCGAGACCATTCGAACAGCAACAACGGACGACGCCGGAAAGCTGGCCGAGCTTGCGGCCGTCACCTTCCCGCTGGCGTGCCCGCCCGGCGCCTCACCGGCGGACATCCAGGCCCACCTGGAGAAGACGCTCGCCGAGGACAACTTTGTGGACTACCTCGCCGATCCAAACATCACCATTTTGGTGCTCGACGACGACGGGCAGCTCAACGGGTACACCATGCTGATTGCCAAGCCGGCAAGCGACCCGGATGTAGCCTCCGTGCTCTCGGCACTCCCCTCCACGGAACTCAGCAAGTGCTACGTCCACCCGGACCACCACGGCCAGGGAGCCGCGTCCCGCCTCATGAAGGCGTCCGTCGCGGACGCTTCGGAAAAGGGCGCGGCGGGAGTATGGCTTGGCGTGAACAGTGAAAACGCCAAGGCCATCCGTTTCTACGAGAAGAGCGGCTTCCAAAGGGTGGGCACCAAGTCGTTCAAACTCGGCGACACCATAGAGCACGACTTCGTCATGGAGCACGAGCTCTAGGAAACGCCGAACCTAGCCGAACAAGTCCCCAGCCAATGGTGGCCGGGGATCGGAGCGCAACTCCAGGCCAGTGGGCAATCCCGTCACAGTGCCATGTCCCGCGGACGCCTGGATCGTGACCCGCGAGCGCCCCAGCAGCACGTTTTCGGCCTTGAACTCCCCAAACGAGTCCGGGAGGATAGGCGCCAGGTGGAGTACTTTCCTGGTGAAGTCGGGGTCGAACCGCAAGAGGATGCGGGCCAGCTGGATCGGCGCCGCGGCCGCCCACGCCTGGGGTGAACACGCCGTCGGATAGGGCACCGGCTCCGGGAAGTCTGAGCGGTCAAAGCCGCAGAACAGTTCCGGGAGCTGACCGCCAAAGTGCTCGGCGGCGTCGAACAATCCGCTCGCCACCCGGCTGGCTTCCTTCACGAAGCCGTAGCGCATGAGTCCGGTGGCCACGAGCGCCGTATCGTGTGGCCAGACCGAGCCGTTGTGGTAGCTGACGGGGTTGTAGGCACCCATGTCCGAACCCAGAGTGCGGATCCCCCAGCCCGTGAACATCTCAGGTGACATCAGCCGCTCCGCCACAAGTGCAGCCTTGTCCTCGTCCACGATGCCGGTCCACAAGCAGTGGCCCATGTTGGACGTACAGGAATCCACGGGTTTCTTGTCCTTATCCAAGGCAAGGGCGTAATAGCCCCTGTCCGGCAGCCAGAAAGTCTCGTTGAACGCTTCCTTCAGCGCTTCGGCCCGGTCGGCGCAACGGCGTTCGACGGCGGTATCGCCGGCAGCGCGCGCCAGCAGCGAACGCCCAACGTAGGCCCCGTAGGCGTAGGCCTGGACCTCGCACAGCGCGATGGGCGTTTCAGCCATCTTGCCGTCCGCGAAGTTGATGCCGTCCCAGGAGTCCTTCCACCCTTGATTGATCAGGCCGTGGCTATTGGGCCGCTGGTACTCGATGAACCCGTCGCCATCCCGGTCGCCATAGTTTTCCATCCAGGAAATTGCACGGTCGGCATGGGGAAGCAGGGAATCGATGATGTCCGCCCCCAGGCCCCACCGGCTGAGTTCGCCCAGCAGGGTGACGAAGAGTGGCGTTGCATCCACGGTCCCGTAGTAGGCGGTTCCGCCCAAGGAAAGTCCTGCCGTGACTCCCAGCCTTACCTCGTGGGGCATGCGGCCGGGTTCCTCCTCGGAATCGGCGTCCACTTTGCTGCCCTGGAGCCCGGCCAGTGTTTGCAGCGAGCCGGCAGCAAGTCCAGGATCCACCATGAGTGACATATAGGACGCCAGGATCGAGTCGCGCCCAAACAATGCCATGAACCAGGGCGCCCCGGCTGCGACGGCAGCACGCCCGGGATGCTCATGGTCGAAGATCCGCAACGAGCCAAGATCGCTCTGGCTTCGCTCCAGGACTTCCTCAACGTTCCTGTCCGTAACAGCGATCCGGGGAACGTGCTCCGCCCAGGCCATGTGCCGGCGGACACCTGCGGTGTGGTGCAAGGGAGTGGTTTCGGTGAAAGGGTCGTTGGGCCCTTCCCCGTTGGTCAGCGGGATGGCAATGACGCTAGTGGTCCATTGGCTCCGCGCGGGGATGGTGATGTGGAAGCTCAGCCCATCTTCCGTGGGTTTCCCTCCGGATGCCCGGAAGGATACGCCCCGGCGTTGTCCATTGGCGTGAACCGACTCGATGTGCAGTTCCTTCTTGTGGACCGTTCTCGCCACGGATGCGGCCTTGCCCGCCCTGCCACCTTTGACGTCGAAGAGGTCGGCGAGGTCCGCGTCGATGAGCAGCTCAATATCGCAGGTGGATGCCTGCCCGGAGTAATTCCGGATAGTGATGTCGTCCCTCAGGCCGTGCCCTACATGCCGCTGATGCCTCACAACCAACGGGCTGTCGAACCTACCGTCTGCTGAGAGTGCACGACCCACGAATTCCGCCTGGAACGCAGTTGGATTACGAGCCACCAACGGCTCACGGAACGCCCCGTTGACGCGGAGGACCCACCGCGACACGATCCGGGTGTCCTGGTAGTAGGCGCCGTGGGCCCCACCTCCGTGGATGTCACCAGTGTGGGCGGAAATGCAGAAGGACGATCCTTCGACGACGGTCACCGCACCAAATTCGGAGGCGCCCGCCTCCGTATCGGCGTTCCAAGCAGTCATGGCCCACGAAGCCTTCCTCGGGAAATGTCCTGCTTATCGATCACAGGTTGATGGGGGCTTGCCTCTGATTGTCTTGCAACTTGCCGTCGCCGGGAAGGCCTCCGGCCTTGAATTCTTCGATGACCGTGGCGTAAAGCTCCAGATGGTCCGCTGCCATCCGTGAAGCGTTGAAATACTCATCCACGGTACGCCGGCACTCCGCACGGTTGAGACGTTGCACGTCCTCCATGAACCCTGCGAGTTCGTGGGTCTGCGCCAGATATCCCGTCACTCCATGCTGGACTATTTCGGGGGCGGCACCCATCGGAGTGGAAAGTACTGGTGTTCCGGTAGCCAGGGACTCGATCATGACCAGTCCGAATGGTTCATGCCACTGGATGGGGTTGATCAGGGCCACGGCTCCCCCCATGAGCTCGTACTTCTCGGGATCCGAGAGTTCGCCGAGGAATTCTTCCTGTGAACCAAGGATCGGCTCAACAACGTCGTGGTAGTAGTCCTGCTCACTCTTGGCATGCATCTTGGCAGCGATGCGCAGCGGCACCCCGGCCTCGCGGGCAACGGCCACCGCCTCCAATAAGCCTTTGTCCGGGCACATGCGTCCAACAAAGCATGCGTAACCGCCGGCACCCTCGCCGACAGAAACCGTGGAGAGATCCAGCCCATGATGGATGACGGCCGATATTGGGAGGTCGGAAATGCGGCTGTATTGGTCACGCGAAATGGCGATGATCGCGGTGTCCTGGGCCATATCCCGGTAGAGCCCTGCGTACCGCGGTGTCAGCGGGCCATGGACAGTGGTCACCACGGGCACATTCGGCGGCCGGTGGGCGTAAAGAGGTCCGGCAAGGGTGTGATCGTGGATAATGTCTACGTCCTGCATGCCGGCATATGCCTTGATCACGTGGTGCAGCTCGCTGAGTGTCTGCCCTAACTCTTCCGGCTCGCTCTGCCCGAAACCCCGCAGCTGTGGCACGGGGCAGGTGCTGTCGCCCGCCGTGGCCAGGAGTACCTCGTGCCCTGCATCGGCCAAAGCCCTTGCCAAGGCATCCACAACCCGTTCAGTGCCGCCGTACCGTTCCGGGGGCACTGGGAACCATGGGCCAACGATGAGTCCAACGCGCATGCTGTAGGCCTCCACAAATATGCGAACCCGCGCACGGGGTTCAACCTCGTGTTCATCGCGGCCCCAGACACACGCGATTCTTCGGGACGAAGAGCGCCCCATCGGCTGACTGCATAACCTGCTTCACACATTAGGCTGGGCACGCCCGCCCCGGCAATGGGTGACGAAAATAACAGACTTTTCCGGAATGCCCCTGAACCGCCGAAGGTTGACCACAGCATGAAGATTGAGATCTGGTCCGACGTCGCGTGTCCGTGGTGCTACATCGGCAAGCGCCGCTTTGAGACTGCCCTGGCACAGTTCCCCCACCGCGGGTCGGTGGAGATTCAGTGGAAGAGCTACCAACTGGATCCTTCGATCCCGGAACACTACGACGGCACGGAACTGGACTACTTGAGCAAGCGCAAGGGCCTGGCTCCGGAGCAGGTCAAGCAGATGTTCGCCCACGTCACCGAGACCGCCAAGGGCGAGGGCCTGGACTACCAGTTCAACAACGTAGTGGTTGCCAACAGCTTTACAGCGCACCGCCTCATCCATCTTGCCGCAACCCATGGCCGCCAGGATGCCGCCAAGGAGCGGTTACTTAGCGATCACTTTGAGCACGGCAAGGACATCGGCAGCCGGGAATACCTGACGGAGCTTGGTGCCGCCTTGGAGCTCCCGGCCGCCGAAGTGGCAGAGCTGTTCACTACCGACAAATATTCGGACGCCGTCAACGAGGACATCAATGAAGCCCGCGCCATCGGCGTCACAGGCGTCCCGTTCTTCGTGATCGACCGCAAGTACGGCATCTCCGGCGCCCAGCCGGCGGAACTCTTCAGCGAGGCCCTGAACCAGGCGTGGCAGGAAACCAATCCCCTGATCCCCGTGGGCGCATCCGACGCCGAGGCCTGCGGCCCTGACGGCTGCGCTATCTAGCTAGCCAGCCGCCGTCGTGCGTTAACCCAAGTGAGTCGCAGCAGAGCGCGTTATGAACCTTCATAACGCGCTCTGCTGCGACTTAGTTGGGTGAGCGGGGGTTAGCCCTTCACTACTTCAAGCTCGACGACGGCCCATGACAGGGCGGGCAGCGTCAGCCGAAGCTCCGAACCGCTCGCCTTAACGCCGTCCAAGGGTTTCAGGCCGACGCGGCCCTGCTGGTCCTGGGTGTTGGTGGTGAACCTGTCGCCGCCTTCCGGGATCTCCAGGACTTCGGCCCGGAGCACCTGGCGGGCGTCGAAGCCGCGCAGGGCTGCCTCGACGTCGGCAGCTTCTTCCAGCCCGCGGTTGGCGAAGAACAGCGCAACGCGCCCTGTCTCCTCGTTCCACGTGGCGCTGACATCGACCAGGTCCGTGTCTCCGAAGCGGTTGTTCGAGTACTTGTCCGAGTCCACCGACAGCCGCAGGATCTGGCCCTTGGCGAGCTCGGCCATCCGGGCGAACGGGTGGAAGATGGTTTGCTTCCACGCCGGCCCGTTCTCCTCAGACAGGATCGGCGCAATGACGTTGACCAGCTGCGCCTGGTTGGCGATCTTGACGCGGTCGCCGTGCCTGAGCAGCGAGTTGAGCAGCGTCCCCACCACCACTGCATCGGTGACGTTGTACTTGTCCTCGATGACGCGGGGGTGCTCGCGCCAACCGGCCTTGATCACGTTGTGCGGCTGGTCCTCAGTGTCCAGGCCACGCTGGTACCAAACGTTCCATTCGTCGAAGGACAGGTTGATGTGCTTCTTGTGCTTTCCCTTCGCCCGAACGGCGTCAGCGGTGGCGATCACCGACTCGATGAAGTAATCGGTGTCGACGGCGGATGCCAGGAAGCTGCCGACGTCCCCTTCCTCCTCGAAGTAGTAAGCGTGGAGGGAAACGTAGTCCACCTCGTCGTAGGTGTGCGTGAGGACAGTCTGCTCCCAGGCGCCGAAAGTTGGCATCCTGGAGTTGGAGCTGCCACACGCAACAAGCTCGATGTCGGGGTCCACAAAGCGCATTGCCTTCGCGGCTTCCTGCGCCAAACGCCCATATTCCTCAGCCGTCTTGTGGCCGATCTGCCAAGGACCGTCCATCTCATTGCCGAGGCACCAAAGCTTGATATCGAACGGATCCTTGTGCCCGTTCTTCGCGCGTAGATCGGACCAATAGCTGCCGCCGGGGTGGTTGGCGTACTCCACGATCTCGCGGGCAGCTTCAACTCCCCTGGTGCCGAGGTTGATGGCTTCCATGATTTCCGTGCCTGCCTGCTTGGACCAATCCACGAACTCGTGCAGGCCGAAGGCATTCGTTTCCACCGTGTGCCAGGCGCCGTCCAGGCGGCGAGGCCTGTTTTCCCGGGGGCCTATCCCGTCTTCCCAGTTGTAACCGGAGACGAAGTTGCCGCCGGGGTAGCGGATAACGGTGGCGCCGAGTTCCTTGACCAGCTTGAGGACGTCCTGTCGGAAGCCGTTCTCGTCAGCCTCAGGGTGGCCGGGTTCGTAGATGCCGCTGTAAACACAGCGGCCCATGTGCTCCACGAAGGAGCCGAAGAGGCGGCGGGGTACTTCGCCGACTGTGAAGTCGCGATCCAGGGTAACGCGTGCGCGGGACATGTATCTCCTTGGTTGTGGTTCGAGTCTGGGTGGTTGGTTCGGAAGGTGCCGGATCAGGTTCCGGCAAGACCCGTCGTCGCGACGCCCTTGATGATCTGGCGCTGGAAGAACAGGAAGACGAGGATGAGCGGCAAAGCCGCAAGCAGGGCCGACGCCATGTTCTGCGCGTACTGGACGCCGTAGGCACTCTTGATGGTTTGCAGGCCCACCGGGAGCGTCAGCAGGCTGCCGTCATTGGTGGAGATGAACGGCCACAGGAAGTTGTTCCACGCGCCGATGAACACGAAGATCGCGACGGCGGCCAGAATCGGCCGGGACAACGGCAGGATGATCTGCATGAAGATCCGCAACCGGCTGGCACCGTCCATGACGGCCGCCTCCTCAAGTTCACGCGGGATCTGGTCGAAGAACTTCTTCAGGACGAACACCATGGCGGGGTGGATGACCTGCGGGAGGATGATTGCCCACGAGGTATCGATCATCTGCAGCGCCAGCATTTGGTAGAACAGCGGAATGATCAGCACGGGTGGCGGGATGATGATGGACGCGATGATCACCGTCATCAGCACCTTCTTGCCCTTGAAGTCGATCCTTGAGAGCGCGTAGGCCACCAGTGCGGAGATCACCAGCGTGATCGCCGTAATGGCTGCCGAGGTGTACAGGGAGTTCCACGTCCAGAGCGGGATGTTGCCGTCCTGGAACACTTTGGCGAAGGCCTCCACCGTAAAGCCCGACGGCGGCACCCAGCTGATCTTGGCAGCCGACGCATCCGTCTCGGTCTTGAAAGCGGTGACCGTAGCCCAGGCGAATGGAATGAGCCACAGAACAGCGATAAAGGCAGCGACGACGATTGCTGCGATCCTGCCGACGGTCAGTTTCTTTCGTGGTTGGCGCATCTTCTGGGCAGTGGCAGGCGCGGCGCCCGGCGTGGGACGGGTGAGGGTGGTGGTTGCCATGGTTATGCACTCCTGCGGCGGGTGATGACGAACTGCATGATGGAAACCAGCACGATCAGTCCGAAGAAGATGTAGGAGATGGCTGCGGAATACCCCAGCCGGTAGCCGGTGAATCCGGTTTCGAAGATGTACTGCACCACGGGCCGGGTGGATCCGCCGGGGCCGCCCGCGGTCATTTGGTACACCTGGTCAAAGATCTTCAAGGAGGCCAGGATCTGGAGCAGCACGATCATTACTGTGGTGGGCGTCAGCTGCGGGAGCGTGATGGAGAAGAACTGGCGCCAGGCTCCGGCGCCATCCAGCGACGCGGCCTCGTAGTGCTGCGCAGGGATGTTCTGCATAGCTGCCAGGTACAGGAGGAAATTGAAGCCCACGGTCCACCAGAGGGTCGCGATAACGATCGCCCACATGGCCACATTCGGATCATTCAGCCAGGCAACCTTTGGCAGGCCCAACTTGGACAGGAAGTCGTTGATCAGGCCCAACTGCGGGTTGTACATCCAGGTGAAGAAGAGGGAGACCACCGTGGAGGCCAAGAGGAAGGGCGCAAAATAGGAAAGCCGCCATAGCCACTGTGCGGGAAGCCCGATGTTGAGCAATGCCGCCATCACCAGTGCAACCAGCACCAGCGGAACCGTACTGATCACCGTGAAGTACAGGGTGTTGCCAAGGGAACGCCACATCCCCGCGTCGGCAAAAGCCTCGGCGTAGTTGGCAAAACCAATGATGCTGTCGTTGGCGCCCGTCAGGGATTTGCCTGTGAGGCTCATATAGAAGCCCGAGATGAGGGGCCAAATGAGGAAAACGAGGAAGAACACCAGGAACGGGGCCGCGAATCCCCAGCCGCTCAGGTTGGCGCTGCTGCTTCGCAGCGATGGCCCGGCTTTGGCGCCTGGTATTGGTGTTGTCCGGGGCTGGTTGGTCCGCCGGGACATAGTAGAGGAACTCATGAAGGACTCCTTTGTCGCTCGGTGCGCTGTGCCGGTCAGACCGGGTTCGGCCGGGATAGAAGGTTGTTGGTGCGGGCCGCGAAGCCATCCCACCCTGCGGCGGCCTTGTCCCGCCCCAGCAGCACGTTTTGGATGTGCTCGGCGAAGTAGGTCTGCCAATCCGAGCCGGAGCCGCTGAACCAGGCTTCAGGATCGTAAGCGATGATGTCTGCCGCGTTTGCGTAGTGGATCTGCGGCGTGAGGTCACGGTATGCCTGGGATTGAACCACGGGCTGGAACGCGGGGATGTGGCCGGCTTCCGCCCAGGACAGCGAGCCTTTCAGGACGTCGCTGACGAACTTGTAGACATCCTTCCGTTTCTCTTCGTCAACGGTGAGTTGCCGTGGAAGGACGAATGAATGCGAATCCGCATATGAAGCGGGTGTCCCGTAGAGCGTTGGGATGGTGGCCGCGTCAACCGGCAACTTTGCTTTCTTCATGGTGGGAAGCTCCCAAACGCCGCTGAAGAGCATCCCGGAATCGCCGCGGACAAACTCGGCGATGCCGGTGTTGATGTCGCCGCTCTTGGCCGCGATGGTGTCATCGAAGAGCGATGCCATGAACTCCAACGACTCGATGGCAGCGTCCCGGTCGGCCTTCATCGGCTGGCCTGGGGTCAGGACGATCTCAGCCCCGTGCTGCTTGTAGAGCGTGTAGAACAGCCGCCACATCTGTGATCCCAGGCCGAGGTATCCGAACGAGAGGCCATGGGCCTTGGTGACTTTCTGCATTTCCAGGGCCATGGCCTTGAACTCGTCGGGGGAACCGACCTCCTGGAGTTGGCCGTTGCTTTCAAGCATCCCCGCCTTGCCGGCGACGTCCGTGTTGTAGAACATGACGAATGGATGCGAGTCCAGCGCTATGGAGAAGATCTTGCCGTTCTGCTGGCTCTTCTCCCAGATCCGCGGGGCGAAGTTCTCTGCCGTCACGCCGTTTTCGGCGAGGAGGTCCAGGTCCCAAGGCTCGATGAGTCCGCCCGGCGCGTACCCCGGAACCCTGCTGGCGTGCATGATGGCGACCTCGGGCGGCCGGCCGCCGGCCGAGGCCATGGCGAGCTTGGTGTAGTACGGCGGACCCCATGCGAGCACCGTGGGGTGCACCTTGAAACCAGGGTTGGCCTGGTTGGCGCTGTTGATCATGGCCTGCATCTTGATCCCGTCACCGCCGGACAAGAGGTGCCAGAAATCGATGTCCTGAACCGTGGTGGCCTGGGCCGCACCTCCACAGCCTGTGAGGCCCGTGGCGAGGAACCCGCCTCCGAGGAGGGCCGATCCCGTCAATAACTGTCTCCGGGACAACTGTTTCCCGGTCAAAGATTCAAACTGCTTCACCCGTCACTCCTTTGGAAGGGTCCGCTGAATAGGACACAACTGCTGTGCAAGTCCGGCTCCGATGCGTCTCCACGTCCAGGTAAAGGGTGGCCCGGGGGTGACGCGGCTCTCACATTACATCGTTGTAATTGTGGAGGCAAGAGAAAATTGTTAGCGCACACAGTTTAATGCGAAAGACCGCTTCAGCGGCTGCTGTCCCGCTCCACAATGCTGTAGTCCACGGTGACAACGCACTGTCCCTGGCCCCTGTCCGCCATGCGCTCAGTGAGGAGGCGCAACGCTTCGGTGGCGATGGTTCGTTTATCGAAAGACACTGTGGTCAGGGAGGGGACCGCGTAGCGCCCATCCATGACGTCGTCGAAGCCGGCCACCGCGATCTCATCAGGGACACGGACACCCTTCTTCCACAGTGCATTGAGGGCACCAATGGCCAGGGAGTCCGTGAAGCAAAACAACGCCTCAGGCAGCGGGTTGGAATCCAGGTAATGCATCAGGGACTCGGCGGCGGAGCCAGGAGTCCATTGATCGCAGGAGATCAACAAGGATTCATCCAGCGGGATCCCCAACTCCCCAAGCGCTGCCTCATAACCCTGGGTCCGCTGGATCGCCGTAGCCGACTGCCTCCCCCGGTTGACGCCCAGCACGGCGATGCGCCGGCGTCCGGGCTTGGCCAGGGCCAAGGTCATATCGCGTGCCGCCGCGAAACTGTCCACGTAAACCCTGTCTGCAAGCTCCTGCGTCACCTCACCCAACAGGACCACCGGGGGCAAAGCCACCCCAACCTTCACCGCACTTTCATCCAGCACCACAGGGTTAAGAATCAGGCCGTCGATGAGGTTGGAGCGCGCACGGGTCATCAGCTCATGCTCGCGCTGTGGATCGGAACCTGTTTCCTCGATCTGGACGCTCCAGCCCTGCTCGTGGGCCACTTCGACAATGTTCTGGGCTATTTCAGCAGAGAAGGGGGTCGCCAGGTCCGGCAGCGCCAAAGCGATCACGCCGGAACGGCCGTTGCGTAGTCCGCGCGCGGAAAGATTGGGCACGTAGTCGAGCTCCTGCATTGCCTGCTCAACCCTGAGCCGTGTTGGAGCGCTTACTGGCACGATTCCGTTCATGACGTTCGAGACGGTTTTCGGCGACACTCCCGCGCGACGCGCCACATCCTTGACCGTTGCCCGCAACAGTCCCCCTTTGAACTAGTGCCCGGGTGAAATTGGTGTCCGGTTCCCACGATGTTACGCGAGTTTGCGTAGGCTCCGCGCCCACGGGAAGGCCTCCAGAGGTTATGACGCGCACACAAACTGGCAGGACTTGGTGACACATCACTGTAAAGTGTCTATATGCCCAGGATCACGGCCGCCACGAACGCTGCCCAACGCGCCGAGACCCAACGCCGTATCCTGACTGCCTTCGGCGAACTCCTCTTTACCCACGGCCTGCCCGGCCTCACTATGACCGACGTCGCACGCCACGCAGGCGTTGGCCGCACCGCCGTCTACAACTACTACGCCGACATGGAGCAGCTGCTCATCGCGTACGCGCTGGACGAAACGGAGCGCTTCATCGTGGACCTTCGCGATTCGCTGGCAGCCCTTGAAAACCCAGTGGACAGACTGGCCCTCTACGTGCGCGCCCAGGTGGAGGACCTCAGCCGCCGCCACCTGCCGCCGGGACCAGCGATGGCCGCCGTCCTTTCCCCCGCATCGTTCGCGAAACTTGCAGACCATGTGGGCGAGCTCAACGTCCTCCTCCAGGACATCCTCACGGATGGCGTCCAGCAGGGCTACCTCCCGGAAACTGACGTCGCCCAAATGGCGCGGCTCATTCACGGCACGCTGTCCGCCAGCGCCGCACGACGCAACCGAACGCCCGACGGCGAGACTCCCCCGCCTGCCCCAGCCTCCGACGTCGAACCCCAGACGGCGCAAACGGTGCGCTTCATCCAACTGGGCGCGGGAGCGAAGTTCGATGAAGCGGGCAAGCCCGTCCGCCTGGATGCACTGACGCGCTAACTACCGGGCCTACTAACAACCAGGGCCGGACTCATCTACTGCGCGGGCTTGGTGGGGATGATGGGCCACCTGGAGTTATCCGCGATCCTCAGGTCCTCGCGCGGACAGCTGAGCTTGCCCGGTGTCTGGTCCACGAGTTGCGTTTCCACCAAGCCCTGGTACCCCCGGGTGAGGACGACATCCACTGATTCGTCCTCGCGGTTGTCCTGGAAATAGTCCGTTCCGGCCAAATTCCGCTGGACGTTGAACGCAGCTGCTTGGCCTTTGACTCCAGAGACCACCACGCCGATCCCCGAGTAGGCAGTATCACTGTTGTCTATGGATAGCACTTTGTACCCCCGTGCCTTGAACTCCTCCGCAACAGTAGTTGCCAGCCCTGCACGGGACGTGGCATTGAAGACGTTGATGTTCACGGTTTCGTTCGGTATGTAGTCGAACGTGGTGGTGGGGCAGAGACTGGTGGGTGCTTTGCTGGCGATCGCTGTCGGAATCCTGATGACGCCGTTCATGATCGCCCAGGCGCCCACGGCTCCGGCGGCAATGACCCCCACCAACAGGACCAGGACGATCGCGTGGAAGACGCGGCGCCGGAAGCGGCCACGCTGCGCGCGGGCGTCCTCGGCGAACGTAGCGCGAAGCTCAGGTCCGGTCACCACATGGTGCCCGTGCAACTGCGTCACATCTTTGGGACGCTTGCTCTGCCTAGCCATCGATCACCAGCACGCGTGCGTGGATGGCCGTCCGCTGGTGGAGCGCGGTGCGGACCGCCCGGTGGAGCCCGTCTTCGAGGTACAAGACGCCCTGGTACTGGACCACGTGCGGAAACAAATCCCCAAAAAACGTTGAATCCTCAGCCAACAAAGCCTCCAGGTCCAGCGTGCGCTTGGTGGTGACGAGTTCATCGAGGCGAACGGGTCGCGGCGGAAGGGCGGCCCAGTCACGCGGCGCGGAGTATCCATGGTCAGGGTACGGGCGTCCCTCGCCCACAGCTTTGAAGATCACCCTGCAAGCCTATGGAAGTTGCTGCGCTAACGGAACTTGTGACCCCCGGCACACGCAGGTTGTGGCCAAATGGTGACTATCCGACGTCAGGCGTCATAGCTGTGATGCACACCTCGGAGACTGACAGAATAGGGGCATGACTCAACCGCTCCAAGGTACTGACCGGACCGCTGCCCACTTGGCTCCGGCCCTCGCGCTGCTGCTTGATGTCGACGGCCCCATCGCCAGCCCTGTGACGCGCGACGTCAAGCCGGACATCATCGCAGACCTCGTGGCCTTGGCTTCTGCCGGCATCCCCGTAATCTTCAACACTGGCCGCTCGGACGCCTTCATCAGTGAGCAGGTGATGGGGCCGATGATCGCTGCTGGAATGCCGGCCGACACCATCATCCACGCCATCTGCGAAAAGGGCGCAGTCTGGTTCAGCTACACCGCCGCCGGCCCTGGACCCATCCACGTGGACCACGAGCTCGCCGTGCCCAAGGCCTACGGGGATGACATCCGCAGGCTCGTGGCCGAGGATTACTCCGCGCACATGTTCTTCGATGAGACCAAGCGCGCCATGGTCTCCGTTGAGCAGCACCTCGAGGTGGCCAGCGAGGATTATCTGGCCGAGCAAAAACTCTTCGACGCCGATGCCCTGGACATCATGGGCCGCCACGGCCTGAACGCAGCGATCCTGGACCACCATGCACCGGAGTCCGATGACACCGTGGACTACCGGCTGGACCCCACCATCATTTCCACGGACATCGAATCCGTCCGGTTGGGCAAGGACCTTGGAGCCAGCCGGGCAGTGGAAATGTTGGCTGCCCAGGGAATCACGCCGCTCTCCTGGCGGACCGTGGGTGATTCCCGTACGGACTACGCCATGGCAGACTGGCTTCACCACAACGACCACGATGTGAAGCACGTGGACGTCCGGCCCGCAGACGGCGTTCCGGTGAAGCCCTACACCATTCTTACCGCCGCCGACCTCGAGCTGGCGGACGACGTCATTCACGACGACGCCGGCGGAGCCTTCCTGCGCAGCTGGCGCGAAGCCCTCGCCATCTAAGCATTCCTGCGTTTCCCCCCAGAAAAGACTCAGAACAGTACGGAGAAAAGCCATCACTCAAGCACAGGTCGATCCGATTTACCACGGCAGCCCCACCGTAGAGGAAGATGCGATCGCCGAGGCGGTCTCGCCTGCCGTCGTTGCCCACCTGAAGCACCGGTCCGACGTCGTCCGCCACCGCGGGCGGTACGCCCTCCTTAACGGAGACCTCACGCCCCAACAGGCAATGGTTGCGGACCTCCTTGCCATCCGCGCGGCTTTGGATGCCGCTGGCGTGGACTTCATCCTGGTGCGAGGGAACGACGAAAGGCCGGTCATCGCCGTCGACTGGGAGTCACGCAGGGACGTTCGCGAGGCCCTGGTTGCTGCCTTCCGCAATGAGCCGTTTTACTCCATGACTGTCGATGCCAAGAAGAAAACCTCGGTTTTGGTGGCGGACGGTGAACTCTCCGCCAACCGGAAGGCACGGATTTTCCGCCTGTACCGGCCCAGGGTGGAGCTCGGCGGCGGGCTCTGGTACGGCCCTGCCCTTGGTGTCCAGCTCGAGCTGTGGAGGTTCGAAGGCGACCACCTTGAACTCCCCGTGGAGAATTCCCTGACCCGTCGCACCATGCTGCGCCAGGACGCTGTGCGGGGAACAGTGCAACGGCATGGCCTCACCTGGCCAACCATCGAGAACATGTTCGCGGACCACGCCAGCGACATCGACTTCGACATCGACATCGTCTTCTCGTGGGTGGATGGCAGCGACCCCGAATACATCGCCCGGAGGCGCGCCCAGCAAGCTGGGGCTGTCCTCGGCGAGGGCGACGACCATGAGGCACGCTTCCGGCAGATCAACGAGCTGAAATACGCGCTGCGCTCTGTCCACATGTTCGCTCCGTGGATCCGCCGGATCTTCATTGCGACCGACTCCCCCACTCCGGCATGGTTGGCCGACCACCCATCAGTGACGATCGTACGCAGCGAAGAGTTCTTCGCCGATCCGTCAGTATTGCCCACCCACAACTCCCAAGCCGTTGAGTGCCAGCTCCACCACATCGAGGGGCTGTCCGAGCACTTCCTCTACTCCAACGACGACATGTTCTTCGGCCGGCCCGTTGGCCCGGACATGTTCTTCACGCCAGGCGGAATCACCAAGTTCATCGAGGCTGACACCCGCATTGGGCTGGGAGAGAACGACGCCGAACGCAGTGGCTTCGAGAACGCGGCGCGCGTCAACCGCAAGCTGCTGTGGGAACGCTTCGGACGGATCACCACCAGGCACCTGGAACACACGGCCGCTCCCCTGCGCCGGAGCGTGGTGGCCCAGATGGAGCACGAATTCCCTGCCGAGTTCTCCAAGACGGCGGCCAGCCGCTTCCGCGCTGCGGACAACATCTCAGTGACCAACTCGTTCTACCACTACTACGCGCTGCTCACCGGCAGGGCCGTGACCCAGACCAACGCCAAGGTCCGCTACGTCGATACAACGCAGTGGTCTGGACTCCACTACCTTCCAAAGCTGCTGGCCAAACGGCACATGGATCTCTTCTGCCTCAACGACGGCAGCTTCCCGGAGGTTGAAGCGGACGAACGCGCGGAGCTCGTGACCGACTTCCTGGAGAAGTACTTCCCAGTCAAAGCGCCCTGGGAGAAATAGGGAACCGGATCAGTCCCTGTTGTTCGATTGGGAGACGAGTTCCTGGGCCGGCACCACTGGTTCCATCCGGGAGCGCTTCGGAATCCTGATTCCTGCTTCAGTGAGACGGCGCTGGACTTCGGCAGCGTCCACAGGCTCGCCAACAGTTTCGCCACCGGACATGGGCACCACCGAATGCACGATCGTGTGCTCGTAGACGTGCACCATGTTGTAGGACTGGGCACCGTCCCGCCCCCGCTGTCCGCCGGCACGCACGCCAAGGTCCTGGGTATAGCACGTCGCCGACGCGACTGACACCGGGACGCCGGCGAAGGCCGCGGTCGTGGAGTAATGCAGGTGACCGGCCAGGATGGTGCGGACGTCGGAATTGCGGACGACGGCGGCCAGTGCGGCTTGGCCGCGCAACTCCACCAACACTGCGAGGTCCTGGACGCACGGGACAGGCGGGTGGTGCAGGGCGAGGATGGTGCCGTCGGGAGCGGGAGTAGCCAACTCTGCAGCCAGCCACTGCAGCTGCGATTCGGACAACTCGCCGTGGTGGTGTCCTGGGACGGTGGTGTCCAAGGTGATGATCCGGAGCCCGTTGACGAAGTAGCTGCGGTCCACGGGGTCCTGTGGCCGGCTCGCTGCCGAGGCATCCAGGAACGCGGAGCGGAAATTGGCGCGGTTGTCGTGGTTGCCCATGGCCCAAATGGCCTTCGCTCCGAGCGAATTGCACACGGGCTCAATCATTTCGCGAAGCCGTTTGTAGGCTTGGAACTCGCCTTTGTCCGCGAGGTCTCCGGTGAAAATGATGGCCTCGGGCCTGATCCTGGAGGCAATGATCTGATCGCAGATCTCCTGGAGCCTCGCAGCACTGTCCACGGAACCGTGGAGCGTGCCTGGACCGGCCACCAGGTGAAGATCACTCAGGTGCAAAAGCACATGACCTGGTTTGGGGTACTCGGCCTCGATGAGCTCCATAGCTGCCTTAGCGTTTGGTGGGAGACGGTGTCCCCCGTGTCATTCCAGTACTGCCAATCCAACCAGACAACAAGCCAACAACAGGCGAACTGCCGGCGGAATGTTGGAAAATTACTTTCTCCCTTCGAGGGTATTGATGCTTATGACAAGGCCTTTTCAAGCGCGTCAACCAATTCCTGCGCGTCAGGTTCCACGCTTGAGGGAAACCTTGCAACCAGCTCGCCGTCACGGTTTATGACGAACTTCTCGAAGTTCCACTTGACCTTGACCGGCTGCCCGGACTCGTCCTGGGTCAGCTCGGCGAACAACGGGTGCTGCTCCTTGCCCAGCACGTTGGCCTTGCTGGTGAGCGGGAAAGAGACGCCAAAGTTGCGTTCGCAGAACTCCGCGATTTCCTCGTCGGCGCCGGGCTCCTGGCCGCCAAACTGGTTGCAGGGCACGCCGAGGATTTCCAAGCCGTCCTCACGGTACTTTCCGTAGAGCTCCTCAAGGCCTGCATATTGGCGGGTGTAGCCGCACTTGGAAGCGACGTTCACAACCAGGACCGCTTTCCCTTCAAAGCGTCCGAAGTCTGCCTCAGAGCCATCGTTGAAGGTGAGGGGAATGCTGTACAGGGTTCTCATGTGATCGCTTCCTGACTACGTCGTCTGGCGGGATTGCCGCCACCGAGCTTACGGGAGCTGCCCAAGCCATGAAACGTAGGAGTACCTACGCTGGCTTATGAGGTGGGAAGGATGAGGGTAGACAACGGCACGATCACGCCGTCCGGCCGCTGGACCGTGTCCGGGCCAATGAGGATGTATCCAGGCGGAAGGACCACTGCCGGTGGCGTCGACGGAAGCACGGCGACTGGGGCGGGTGCCGGAACTGGTGCTGCTGGCACAGGAGCAACCGGAGCTACGGATTGCGTGACCGCAGTGGGTGCCGGTTCAGGTGCTGCAACCACGGGCGCAGGGGCAACAGCCACGGGTGCGGGCGCGACTTCGGCCGGCGCAGGGGCAACCGGGGCAGGGGCCACAGCTACGGGGGCCGGATCAGCGGGCGCTGGTTGAGCCACCGGCGCCGTGACGGTGTTGGGGGCTACCGTCGACGTGCTGGGCGCAGTAGTCGTGGTTCCGGTGCTCGTGGTTCCAGTGCTCGTTGTGCCCGTAGTCGTTGTGCCCGTAGTCGTTGTGCTAGGCGTCGCTGTTGAGGTAGCCGTGGCCGTCGGTGTAGAAGTCGCCGTCGGGCTTGGCGTCGCGGTGGTCGTCGCTGTTGAGGTAGCCGTGGCCGTCGCTGTAGCCGTCGCCGTCGGTGTTGGGGTCGCGGTGACCGTCGGAGTCGGAGTGACCGTCTGCGTAGGCGTCGACGTTGCGGGTGGCGTCTGCGTAGAGGGCTGCGTTGTGGTGGTGCCAGTGCCCGAGGTGCTCGGAGGTACGGTCACCGTAGGAGCAACACTCTCCTCGTGGTCCCCACCGATGATGGCGCGGTTGCTGCTGTCTCCCACGGGCACGGCCCACTGGGGCGTGGCCGAGGAACCCGTTCCAACTCCAGGCTGGTAGTTCACCATGGTGATGTTCTGCAGCGGATCAACCTGCCGGAGGGGCAGGTAGGTCCAGCCGTTGGGGTTGGTGTGCAGGCCGTTCACGATCGTCTCAAAGTGCAGGTGGCAACCAGTGGACCACCCTGTGGTCCCGACCTGGGCGATGACTTCCCCGACGCGCACGGACTGGCCCTGCGTAACACCTATTGCCTGGAGGTGGTTGTACGTGGTGACAAGGCCATTGCCGTGTTCAATCTCAACACGGTTGCCGCCACCCCAGATGTGCCAACCGACTGCCCTGACCACGCCGGCGTCTGCGGCGTAGACGCGGGTGCCGCATGCTGCGGCGTAATCCTGGCCCCAGTGGAACTCGCCGGGAAGTCCAGTCAGCGGACTGTAGCGGTAGCCGTACGGGGAGCTCGGATTGAGGACTTCCAGCGGCGCGTAGAGGCTGCCGGCTGGTGGTCGCGATAGTCCCGCAGATGCAACGGTCAGGCCGGCGGAGCCATCCTTGGCCACGGTCCGGACGATTGCGCGATCGAAGTAGACCATGGGCGTGCCGGCCTGTTGCGCGGGCGGCTCGGGCATGGTGTCAATCACCGTGGTTTCGGCTTCCGGCGGCACGAGGCTGCCCAGCGACATAGGTCCAACGACGCCTTGCGCCACAGAACCATCCACGGAACCGGTGGAGACGGAAGTCAGGGGTTGGAAGCCAAAGGCGATGAACGCTACGGCCGCCAGGATTCCGGCGATGAGCACGCGACGGAAACCGTCGGTGCGCACCAGGTCTACAAACCGGTCAGACTCACTATGCTTGCCCACAAGAACACTCCCCAAAGCCAGCGGCACCAAACCCCAGCCTGGCGTGCAAGCACCATTGTTGCGGGAATCACCATGAAAATAAAGTGTTTCCAGGGGCAATGAAGCGCAGGGTTACCTCAGTTTTTGCTCAAGAGATCTTGAGGTTCGCGGAGGCCGCTTAGCCGAGGTTTTCCTTGAGCAGTGCACGATGTTCCACGGCTGCGGATTCATGCAGGGCGCGGCCGGCGTCTGTGAGCTCCAGAAACAAGGACCGACGATCATCGGCGCACGTTTGGCGGGAGACCAGACCTGCTTTTTCCAGCCTGTCCACCACCTTGGACACGGCGCTTTGAGTCATGGGGGTGCGTTCCCCCAAGGCCTTCATGCGGCAAGCGGCATCGGTGCTTTCGGCCACGAGGTCCAGAATTTCGAACTCGTTCAGGCCGATATCGAACTTGGCCTCCAGGGCGCGGTCAATGGCTCCTGCGGTGCGGAAGTAGGAGTCCTGAATGCTGCGCCACTGCTCAACCAGCTGGCGGTCACGCGTCGTTGCCATGCCCCGATTCTAGTCCATTCCACCGTTAGAATCCACGTCATAATATTCCGTGTCATATTCCTTGTCATCGAATGACGCGTCATATAGATTGAACGCATGACATCACCCACCACCCTTCAAAGATCCGCCGAACCCTTGGTTTCAGCCGTCCGCTGGACGCGCGCCCAGTGGCTGCTGCTGATGGTTGTGTGCACCGTCCTCGCCTTGGATGGGCTGGACGTTTCCATGGTTGGCGTGGCCCTGCCTTCCATCGGACAGGAACTCAACCTCGGAACCGATTCCCTCCAGTGGATCGTTTCTGCCTATGTCCTGGGGTATGGAAGTCTGTTGCTCCTGGGCGGCCGGCTCGCGGACCTGTTGGGCCGCCGTCGTATATTCCTCATAGCCCTGGCCGTGTTCGCCGCAGCATCACTGCTGGGTGGCCTGGTGGACGATCCCGAAATCCTGATCGCTACGCGATTCGTCAAGGGTCTCGCCGCAGCGTTCACCGCGCCCACAGGTTTCTCCATCATCACTACCAACTTTGCCGAGGGCCGCGAGCGCAACAAGGCGTTGTCCATCTTCACCACGTTCGGCGCCAGTGGCTTCTCCTTGGGCCTTGTGGTCGGTGGACTGATGACCAGCCTGAGCTGGCGGTGGACGTTCCTGGTGTCCGTGCCGATCGCGGTGGCCGTGGTCCTGCTGGGCATGAAATTCATTCCGAAGGACAAACCGTCCGCCGAAAACAGCGGGCATGACATCTGGGGTGCGGTGACCCTCGCGCTGGGCATGCTCGGTCTCGTCTACACGTTGGTTTCAGCACCTGAGCAGGGCTGGGGATCTGTGGCAACTATCGCCGGATTCGCAATCTCTGCAGCCGTGCTTGCAGCCTTCGCGGTGATCGAGAACAAGGTGAAGCACCCGCTGATCCGTTTCGGCATCCTCAAGGAAGGCTGGGTGGCCAGGGCCAACCTCAGCGCCGTTGGGCTTTTCGGTTCTTACTTGAGCTTCCAGTTCATCGTCACCATGTTCCTGCAGTCGGTTCTCGGTTGGACGCCCTTGGGCATGGCATTGGCCTTGCTGCCAGCCGGACTACTGGTGGCAACGAGCGCACCCTTTGCTGACCGGCTGATCGAGAAATTCGGCGCCACCCAGCTGATCCTCACGGGCCTCACCGCACTTGGATTGGGCTATGTCCTTTTCCTCCGGGTTGGCACCACACCCAACTACGCTTTGGACATCCTGCCCTCGGTGATCCTCCTGGGCATTGGTTTCGCCCTGGCCTTCCCATCCATCAACGTCCAGGCCACCACCGGCATCAAGGACTCCGAGCAAGGCTTGGCTGCCGGTTTGATCCAGACCAGCACGCAGGTGGGAGCCGCACTGGTCCTGGCAGTCACCACCGCTTTGGTGAGTGGGCACGGAGAGGCCAGAGGAACGCTCAGCGCCCAAGCCATGCTGGAACAGTACCGTCCGGGCCTGATCCTGAGTGCCGCCGTCGCCATCGCGGCCCTGCTGGTGGCCGCAGCACCGTCAAGGCGCCGGATCCGGGTTTAGTCCGCGCGAACCCTCCGGCCCCCATGGCGTTGCCATGGGGGCCGGAGCTGTTCACGGCCTGCTCTGTACAGGTTCGGCGAAGAGCGGTCTCATGGGATGCATGAGGAATTACCTCACCGAGTACAGATACGACCTGCAACGCACGTTCACGGGGACGTCCGGAACGCCACCTGAGTGGGTGCCCCGCCTCGCAGAAGGGAACGACGCCGGATACCACCTTCCGGGCTCGGCCGTCTGGGCGGTGCATGGCTCCATGGCGACGATCGTGGCCGGAATCAGGGTCCTGCTGATGCAGGCCCTGCATCCCGGCGCACTTGCAGGTGTTTACGAGCACTCCGGTTTCAAGGAAGATCCACTGGGACGGCTGGCCAATACGGTGCGTTGGATCTTCACTGTCACGTATGGCTCCAGGGAAGCCGCTGAGGCAGCTACGTACCGTGTCCGGAAAATCCACGAGCATGTTCGGGGAAGCTATGTGGACGGAACCGGCACGTACCGCCATTACGCAGCCAACGATCCCGAACTTCTCCGCTGGGTCCATGTCACCTACGCGGATTCCTTCCTTACCGCCAACCGCATCTGGGGCCGCCCGATACCCGGAGGCGCGGATGCCTACGTTCGTGAGTGGGCCCAGGCTGGACGGCTCATGGGCATCGAGGATCCGCCGGTCACCGAAGCCCAGGTGCGCGGGGAACTGGAAGCCTGGTACGCCTCCGGGATCCTGCGCTCGGATGAACGGCTGGCGGAAACCGTGGCCTTCATCAGCCGCCCACCCCTTAGCCCGCTGCTCCAGCCGGGCTACAGGATCCTGTTCGCTGCCGCCGTCGCGAGCCTTGAACCCAAGTACCGGGACATGCTGGGTCTGCGACCCGCCCGCTTGGGTCCGGTCCCCCTGCCTGCCATCACCACCGCCCGCATTGTTCTGAGTATGGTTCGTCTGGCCTTGGGCTCACACGGGCCCAGCGAACTCGCAGCGCGACGGCGCCTGCAAAGACTGGGATACGCGGTGTGAGGCCAACCTTGGAAAGAAGCCCGAAAGAACCGCGGCAGAGGACCTCTGGGTTGGCTGGGAGCCGGACAAGGCCCAGTTGCTGGTCTTGGAGGGCTGACGCGCCAACCAAACACAGCCGGGCAGGACGACTTTATGGACGTCCTGCCCGGCTGCTCTGGAAGGTCTTCCCTTAGATCAGGTGGTCCGACAGGTGGTTCGGCGTACCGAAGCGGTGCGCGGTAATGGACACGGCCTGCTCACGCAGGAACGGGAGCATCTCGATGCGGCCAGCCTGCGTCACTGCACCGTGGTAGACAGCAACATCCGGGCGGCCACCCATGGCTGCGCTCAGCGCGGCAAAGTCGCCACCGATCAGGCGGATCCGCCCGGCGTCGAACTTGGCCGCACGGGCCAGCCACGCGGCGTCGTCCTCGATCCGGACGCTGACGCCCAGGTTGGCGAATACCGACACCACAGCGTCGGGGAGTACGACGGCGGAGCTCACCTTGACGGCCGAGCCCGCCACCGCGCCGGCGGCCACGACGCGGAGCAGCTCAGCGAGCCGTTCACCTTCAGACAGGCGGACCGTGACCGGGATCGGGCGGTAGCGGAACACGTTGCGCTCCGCGGACAGGGCCGAGACGTCCTTGCTGGTGCCGAACTCGGATTCCCAGGCGGCGGCGTCGCTGAAGAGTGCCTGCTGGAGGGTCTGGAGTTCCTCGGCAGTGACATCAGCCGACTTCGCTGCGGCGAGAAGCTGTGCAGCTGCACCCTGAAGTACGGTGCCGCGCTTGGCCTTGGCCTCGGCTGGGAGCCAGCTACCCAGGCCGATCAGGTAGTTCGGTCCACCGGCCTTGGTTCCGGCGCCCACAGCGGACTTCTTCCATCCACCGAACGGCTGGCGCTGGACGATCGCACCAGTGATGCCGCGGTTGACGTACAGGTTTCCGGCCTGGATGTTGTCCAGCCAGACGCCCATTTCAGCGGAGTCCAGGGAGTGGAGGCCAGCGGTGAGGCCGTACTCGATCTCGTTCTGGATGGCGATGGCTTCCTCGAGGGTTTCCGCGGTCATGACGCCCAGCACCGGGCCGAAGAACTCGGTCAGGTGGAAGTATGAGCCACGCTTGACGCCCGAACGGATACCCGGAGACCACAAGCGGCCGGTTTCGTCGAGGCGCTCGGGCTTGATGGCCCAGGTTTCGCCGTCGCCCAGGGTGGTCAGGGCGTTCAGGAGCTTGCCGTTGGCCGGCTCGATGATCGGCCCCATCTGCGTGGTTGCGTTGTCCGGGTAGCCGACGGTCAGTGAGCGTGCGGCATCGATCAGCTGGTTGTGGAAGCGGGCGCTCTTGGCGACCGAGCCCACCAGGATCACCAGGGATGCGGCGGAGCACTTCTGGCCTGCGTGGCCGAACGCCGAGTACACGACGTCCTTGGCTGCGAGGTCCAGGTCAGCACTCGGGGTGACGATGATGGCGTTCTTGCCGGAGGTCTCAGCCAGCAGCGGCAGGTCCTGGCGGAAGGAACGGAACAGCTCAGCGGTTTCGTAGCCGCCGGTGAGAATGACGCGGTCAACGCTCGGGTGCGAGACCAACTGGGTACCGAGTTCACGCTCTTCGAGCTGGACCAGGGCCAGCACTTCGCGGGGCACGCCGGCTTCCCACAGCGCATCCACCATGACGGAACCCGAGCGGCGGGCCTGCTTTGCAGGCTTAATTACGACGGCGGAACCTGAAGCGAGCGCTGCGAGCGTCGAGCCCGCGGGGATCGCCACCGGGAAGTTCCACGGCGGGGTCACCACGGTGAGGTTCGCTGGGACGAACGTGGCGCCGTCGACCGTTTCCAGGTCCTTGGCGCGCTCGGCGTAGTAGTGCGCGAAGTCGATTGCTTCGCTGACCTCGGGGTCGCCTTGGTCGATGGTCTTGCCGGTTTCGGAAGCCATGACCTCCAGCAGCTCTGCGCGGCGGGCCTCGAGGACGTCGCCGGCGCGGTGCAGGATGGCTGCACGCTCGGCGGCCGGGCGGGCGCCCCAGGCCTTACCGTGATCCACGGCGGTGGCGATGATGCGGTCCAGTTCAGTGGAGTCGGAGACCTTGGTGGACTCCACGATCCTGTTGCCTGCGGTGGAGCCCGGGATGCGCTTGAGGATGTCGCGGCCCCACGCACGGTTGGCCGGAAGTGCCGGGTCCGTGTCCGGGGTATTGCGGAAGCCTTCAAGGGGAGCAGGCTCGGCGGGCAGGCGGCGGTCCTGCTTGCGGTTGGGCCCGGGAACCTCGGCCGTCATGCCTGCGAGGGAGTTCAGGAAGCGCTGCTGCTCGCGCTTGAACAAAGCCTCGTTTTCACTCAGTTCGAACACCGCGGACATGAAGTTTTCCTGGCTGGCCCCTTCTTCGAGGCGGCGGATCAGGTAGGCGATGGCGACGTCGAACTCACCCGGGTGGACCACCGGTGTGTAGAGGAGAAGGCTGCCGACGTCCTTACGGACGGCCGTGGCCTGGCCGGTTGCCATGCCCAGGAGCATTTCGAACTCAATCCCCGCAGTGACACCCCGCTGCTTGGCGAGCAGCCACGCAAAGGCGACATCGAAGAGGTTGTGTCCCGCGACGCCAATGCGGACGGCGTCGATGTGCTCCGGGGTGAGGGCGTAATTGATGACGTTCTTGTAGCTGGTGTCCGAGTCCTGCTTGGTACCCCAGGTGGCCAGCGGCCAGTCGTGAAGGGAAGCTTCCACGTGTTCCATGGGAAGGTTGGCGCCCTTGACCACGCGGACCTTGATGGGTGCGCCGCCCTGTGCACGTCGGGCCGATGCCCATTCCTGCAGCTCCTGCATCGCCCCGAGGGCATCAGGGAGGTAGGCCTGGAGAACGATGCCGGCCTCCAGGTTCTTGAATTCCGGCATGTCCAGGATCCGCTTGAACACCGCAATAGTCATGCTGAGATCCTTGTATTCCTCCATGTCCAGGTTGATGAACTTGGGCTTGGGGAAGGATGCAGCCAGCCGGTACAGCGGAGTGAGCTTCTCCACCACGTGGTCCACGGCTTCGTCGAAGGCCCACGGAGAGTGCGGCGCCACGGTGGAGGATTCCTTGATGGAGACGTAGTCAACGTCTTCGCGGGCCAGGAGCTTGAGCGTGCCATCCAGTCGGCGCTGGGCTTCGTGCTCGCCCAGGACTGCCTCGCCCAGGAGGTTCACGTTCAGGTGCACACCGTCCTGGCGGATCTTGGCGATGGCCGGGCCAAGCTTGGCGTCGGTAGCGTCCACAATCAGGTGGCCCACCATCTCGCGGAGCACGCGGCGGGCGATAGGGATGACCACCTGCGGGAGGATCGGAGCCATAACCCCACCCACGCGTACTGCGCTGCGCATGTACCAGGGGAGGAACTTGGGCACCTTCGGGGCCAGCTCGGCCAGTTTACGGCCGGCGACGGACAAGTCCTCAGGGCGGATGACGCCGTCGACGAATCCGACCGTGAAGTCAAGGCCATTTGGGTCTTTGAGGACTCCGGCGAGGCGCTGGGCGGAAACGTCGACGGGAATCTTGCTGGCTTCGGTAAGCCAGTGGCGGACCAATGCAATGGCCTCCTGGGCCAGTGCGTCGAACTGCCCTGAATCCTCGGTGCGCGGGGCGGCGGCCGGGAGGGTGCTGGTCATAAGGGGCTCCTTCTGAGGCGGAGAAGTTTGTTTGTTTCCATCAGTATGGATCTACAATCACGTTAGGAAAAGCGATGTTTTCTGACGAATATTGATTACTCATCCCGAACCTTTGGAGGCTGCCGTGCTGGACGTCCGCAGACTGCGTTTGCTGCACGAATTGAAGATCCGCGGAACCCTCGCCGAGGTGGCGGACGCGATGCAGTACAGCCCATCGTCGGTATCCCAACAATTGACGCTTCTGGAGAAGGAAGCGGGCGTCGAGCTGCTCCGAAAGGCCGGCCGCCGCGTCCAACTGACGCCACAGGCCGAGATCCTCGTTGCGCACACGGCGGACCTGTTGGAAACACTCGAACGCGCTGAAACGGACCTTGCAGCGTCGCTCTCCATGGTCACCGGAACGGTGCGATTGGCGGTATTCCAGTCCGCAGCACTTGCCCTGCTCCCCGATTTCCTCACCATCATGCGCAGCGAGTATCCAGAGGTACGGGTGGAAATGACCCAGCGGGAACCGGAGACCGCCCTCTACGAAACGTGGGCCCGTGACTTCGACATCGTGGTGGCAGAGCAATACCCCGGGCACGCGGCCCCGCATCACCCCGGCCTGGACCGAGCCACGCTGACCAGTGACGCCATCCGCCTGGCCACTCCCCCGGCAGGGCTGGGCGGGGAGCTCGTTTCATCGCTGGCCGATACCGCTCACATGCCCTGGGTCATGGAACCCCGCGGCGCCGCCTCCCGGCACTGGGCTGAGCAAGCCTGCAGATCTGCCGGTTTCGAGCCGGACGTTCGCTACGAAACGGCCGACCTCCAAGCCCAGATCCGGCTCATCGAATCCGGAAACGCCGTTGCCCTCATGCCGGACCTTGTCTGGACAGGGATGTCACGGCCGGTGCAGTTGCTCGACCTCCCCGGCCTGCCCAAGCGAACCGTCTTCACCTCCACGCGGACGGCCGGCCGGATCCACCCCGCGATCCTGGCCTGCCGCGAAGTCCTGGAGCGCGTTGCTGCGGCGCAACAGTAACGCTGCCCGCCCCGGAGGGCCTGATTCCGGGAACGCAAAAGGCCCCGGTCCGAAGACCGGGGCCAACCGCGGAGAATGGGGGATTTGAACCCCCGAGGGCGTTAACCCAACACGCGTTCCAGGCGTGCGCCATAGGCCGCTAGGCGAATTCTCCTTGCTTCCGAATCGAAAGCAGATACTACTGTACCTGAGAATTTCGGCATCGTGTAATCGGGCCATTTCACCCTCGCCGTGCGTCCAAAAAAGCGTTGTTCGCCTTAACGGAAAAATGGACGCCCCCAACGCGCCCATTCTTGCGGTATCACCGTTGAGCTGCCGGGTCCGGCCCCTCGCCCCCAGGCCCCGCAGCTCACAATCTTGAGATTGCCCCAATCGGTGTACATACCCATGGTCCGCTGTGACCCGCAGATATGCAATGGTGCGGGCCGGTTTGCAGCCGAAGTTACTGACAGGATGTTCCTATGACGCAGCTCCATGCACTCGTTGTGTACGTGCCCGAGACCCATGCTCCTGCCCTCCTTAAGGCAATCGGCGACGCCGGCGCAGGACGGATCGGCGACTACTCGCATTGCTCGTTCACGTCGCCCGGTACTGGCCACTTCACTCCCCTGCCGGGTGCGCAGCCGTTCATCGGCGACGTCGGAAGCCCCCAGCAGGTGCCTGAAACAAGGGTTGAGTGCGTGGTTGAGGAGGCTGTGCTCGACGACGTTGTGCGTGCCCTGCGCGCGGCCCACCCCTACGAGGAGCCGGCTTTCATGACGTGGCCGGTGAACGGGTGGAGAAAGGCATGATGTCGCGGCGGATTACTGCGACGTCGCGTTCGATCTGATACCCCAGGCGTGGGAAGTTTTCGATGTTCGGCGCCGCAGCGGGACATTCTCCGACTCCGGGGAACCATCCTTGGACTGAAGAGGCGACGGCCTTGAAAGTCAAGATTGTCGGCATTCCGGCCCCGGAGTACAGTCACCCCATCGCTGGACACACTTCACTGGACACACGTGACTGGGAGGACTCGATGAAGCTGCGCCAATTCTGGTTGGGGATTGCAGGGGCGGTGCTTTCTGTGGGGTTGCTGTCTCCCCAGGCTGCAGTCGCGGTCGATTACGACATCAACTCTGCAAACAGCCTTCAAGTAGTGGTCAACAAGCACCGCATGCTTACCCCTTCGAGCTATGTTCCGGCGTCGCTGACCCGCGTCTCGGCAGAACGGCTGCGCACTGAGGCAGCTACGGCCTACAACAAGTTCTCGAAAGCGGCCAAGGCCGCCGGCGTCAACGTCCGGCCCCTCAGCGGATACCGGTCCTATGCCGAGCAGCAGAGCCTCTACGCCGATTATGTGGCCCAGTACGGCCAGGCGACGGCAGACACCCTGGCTGCCCGTCCCGGCTACAGCGAGCACCAGACCGGTTTGGCGATGGACATCGGAAATGCCAGTGGGGTGTGTGCGCTGCAGCCGTGCTTCGCCGACACTCCTGCTGGCCGTTTCGCGGCGAGCGAGGGGTGGAAGTACGGGTTCATTGTCAGGTACCCGGCTGGGGCACAGAGCATCACTGGCTACGCATATGAGCCGTGGCACCTGCGTTTTGTCGGCGTAGAGCTGGCCACCGACATGAGGGCCAACGGAATCACCACATTGGAGCGGCATTTCGGGCTAGAGGACGCGCCGGATTATCTGCCCTAGTGCCTGCTTGCCATAGCGCCTGGCTGCTCATTCGGCCACCGCCGTCGGGGTTTTCCACACCCTCCGCCAGCCGATTCGAACCCCGAACTAAGTTCGGGTAAGCTTGTCGACGGCCCCTCATGTGGCGTCATCCTGTTGAACTCCCCCAGGACCGGAAGGTAGCAAGGGTAGATGGGCTCTGGCGGGTGCATGAGGGGTCTCTTATTTAAATGTCAGTCCCTATAGGTAGGTTTCCCCTGTGACTGTTACAACTGCCCTGTATCGAAGGTATCGCCCGGACTCTTTCGCGGACGTTATCGGGCAGGAACACGTCACCGAGCCCCTGATGACGGCGCTGCGGAAGAACCGCGTGAACCACGCCTACCTCTTCTCCGGCCCCCGCGGCTGCGGCAAGACCACCTCCGCGCGCATCCTGGCCCGTTGCCTGAACTGCGCCGAGGGTCCCACGGACACACCCTGTGGCAAGTGCCCCAGCTGCATCGAACTGGCGCGCGGCGGCTCCGGCTCGCTGGACGTCATCGAGATCGACGCCGCCAGCCATGGTGGCGTGGACGATGCCCGCGATCTCCGCGAACGCGCAACGTTCGCCCCGGTGCGGGACCGCTACAAGATCTTCATCATCGACGAAGCCCACATGGTCACGTCGGCCGGCTTCAATGCGCTCCTGAAGATCGTCGAAGAGCCGCCGGAACACATCAAGTTCATCTTTGCCACCACGGAGCCGGACAAAGTCATCGGCACCATCCGCTCGCGCACGCACCACTACCCCTTCCGGTTGGTGCCGCCCGAGCCACTCATGAAGTACCTTGAGCTGCTCTGCCATCAGGAGAACGTTCCCGTGGCTCCGGGCGTGCTTTCGCTCGTCATCCGTGCTGGCGGTGGTTCCGTCCGTGACACCCTGTCAGTGCTGGACCAGCTCATGGCAGGTGCCGGACCCAACGGCCTTGACTACGAGCTCGCGGTCGCACTTCTCGGCTACACCCATGCTTCGTTGCTGGACGACGTCGTGGATGCCGTGGCAGCGGCCGATTCCGCAACTGTTTTCCGCGCTGTTGACCGCGTCATCCAGACCGGGCACGATCCCCGGCGGTTCGTGGAGGACCTGCTGGAGCGTTTCCGCGACCTCATCATCGTCCAGGCGATGCCGGAAAGCGCACAGGCGATCCTCCGCGGCGTGCCTGAGGACCAGATTGCCCGGATGCGCAACCAGGCCACAAACCTGGGTGCCGCGGAGCTTTCCCGCGCGGCGGATGTCACCAACACGGCGCTCACGGAAATGACCGGGGCCACCTCGCCGCGCCTGCACTTGGAACTTCTTTGCGCGCGCATCCTGCTGCCCGGTTCCGAGCAGACGGAACGGGGCATTGCGGCCCGGATCGACCGCGTGGAGCGTCGCCTGAATTACGCCGGCGACGCCGGCATCCCGGCTGTCGCCTCTGGCCCGCCTTCTTCACCGGCTGCTGCGTCAGGTGCCCAGGCTGCCCCTCCACAAGCGCCCGCGGCAGCACCAGTTCAGGCACCGGCAGCAGGTCCAGTTCAAGCGCCCGCGGCAGCACCAGTTCAGGCACCGGCAGCAGGTCCAGTTCAAGCATCTGCATCTGTGCAGGAAACGTCGTCAGCGCCCGTGTCGCGGGAGCCAATCTCCGCCCCCCGCGTTTCAACGAACGATTGGCCAGTTGAGGACCGTCCGGCTGCCCAACGTTTGGCCGAGGAGCGGCCGCCTGCGGAGTCAACAGCACAGCCCGCTGCGCAGCCCGCTCCCGTATCACAGCCGCCCGCATCCCAGCCCAGCGCTCCACCGCAGCCTGCCCCTGCCTCCCAACCAGCGCCAGCCGCTGGCGGAGACGTCGAAGCCCTACGTCGCGCTTGGCCGGAAGTCCTGCAGACGCTGACCAAGATCAAACGCAGCACGTGGGCCTTGGTGGAACCGAACGCCCAGGTGGCCCAGTTCGATGGCCAGGTGCTGACTCTCGCCTTCACCACCGCCGGCCTCGCTGGGGCCTTTGGGCGCGCGGATCACTCCGAGAACCTTCGCCAAGCAATCCACAAGACCATCGGCATCGACTGCCAGATCGTCGCAGTGGCTGGCGGCAACAGCTCAGCGAGCTCTGAGCCAAACCCAAAAGCACCTACTAGCCGGGAGGTTCCGGCGTCGGCTGGCACCGCATCGCCGTCGGCTGCCCCAGCTCCAGTGCCGGGCCCAACCGCAGTGCCAGCCGAGGTACCAGTGCCAACCCAGGAACGAGTGCCAGCCCAGGCGCCAAGTGCTGTTTCATCGGTCGACTCCGCCTGGGGCTTGGCACCGGCCGCCCCTGAGGCAGCGACGCCCGCGCCGGCCAGGCCGGAGGCAGTAGCACCAATTGCGGATGCCCCGGCTCCCGGGGAACCCACGGCGCCGGCGGCTCCCGCGGAACCCACGGCGGCGGCTCCCGCAGACCCCACGACGTCCGCTGGGGAGTATTCCTACGCCGACGATGACTGGGGTCCTCCGCTCGACGAAGATGCGCCGCCGTTGGACGAAGAACCTCCGATGGATTGGGAACCGTCCCCCGCATTGTCGGGTCCAGACACCCCTTCAGCGCCGGCTTCCCCAGCACCGGCGTCCCCGGCGCGGGGGATTCCGTCTGCGGCATCGATGCCATCCGCTGGGCAGGACGCCCCTGCATCGGCAGTCAACACAGCTGGTAAATCCTCAGAACCGGCCGCTTCCGTCGACCCCTGGTCCAGGGCAGTAGAACAAGCGCCTGGTACGTGGGTGGTCGGCACCGAATCCAATGTCGGCGCCAAGCAACAGACTCCCATCGAGGCTGATACTGGTGTGTCGAACGTCCGCGACTACGAACCGGCGGCGGCGCAGGTCCCGGCGGCCAGCGGTCCTGCCTTTGAAACACCGGCGGACGCAGCAGCCACGGCAGGCCCGAGTTACGGCCACCCGACCAGCGCCGGGCAAAACGGCTCTTCGACCTGGGATGTCGCTCCGGCGTCGAGTTGGCCCGGAACCGTACAAGCACAGGCGTCCGCCCCGGCGCCTGCGGCGTGGCCCACCACAGCCACGGAAACCCAGCACACAGGTGGCTCCGTCGCCACGCTTGAGGAGGGCGCGCCGTCGAGCGGTCCCTCAACTCGCCAGAGCCTATACCAGCGCTTGACCAACAGCCCCGAAGCCCAAGCCGGCAGAGTCCAAGCACCCGTACGTACCCAAGCCAGGCCAGAGACAGCACCGGAGGACATCCCCAGCCCGGAAGACGAAACCATCGAGGAATCGAGGGTCTTTGGGCGGGCTGCCGTGGAGCGTATTCTGGGCGGAAAGCTGATCGAAGAACGCGCCTTGGACGGTTCTCCCCTGCAACCCCGCTGATCACAGCATTGATACCAAACAAACGAGGACATTTTGTACGAAGGTGCAGTTCAAGAGCTGATTGACGAGCTCGGCCGGCTTCCCGGTGTGGGTCCGAAATCGGCACAGCGCCTTGCGTTCCACATCCTGGAGGCTGACCCCGAGGACATGAAACGCCTCGTCGCGGCCATCACCACGGTGAAGGAACGGGTCAAGTTTTGCTCCGTGTGCGGCAACGTCACAGAGCAGGAAATGTGCAACATTTGCCGCGATCCGAGGCGCGACCCGTCGGTCATTTGCGTGGTGGAGGAGTCCAAGGACGTTCTCGCCGTCGAGCGCACCCGGTCTTTCCGCGGCCGCTATCACGTGCTGGGTGGGGCGATCAATCCCATCGCGGGGATCGGCCCCGAGCAGTTGCGGATCCGTGAACTCCTCACACGCCTCAATGACGGCGCTATCCAGGAAATCATCATCGCCACGGATCCCAACCTTGAGGGTGAAGCCACTGCCACCTATTTGGCCCGCATGCTCAAGTCGATCGGGATCACCGTGACCCGGTTGGCTTCCGGCTTGCCGGTGGGTGGGGATCTTGAATATGCGGACGAAATCACGCTGGGCCGGGCTTTTGAGGGCCGACGGAACGCCTTGATGTAAGTCGGTGTGAGGACAACCAGCGGCCCGGAAGGAGCACCAGGGCAGCAACCGCTGCCTGGATCGCGAGGCCGGTGAGGGCTATGGGCACCGGAGGCGCAAGCTGATCGCTTGATTCGCCGCCAATGCACGGAACGTCCCACCTGGGCCCGTCGGCAGCCCATTGCAGTCCGGCAAGCACCCACGCAAGTTCGTGCTCCCCTGGAACAGCGTCAGCGGCGATACTGCCGAAGAGCAGAACCGGGTTTGAAGCTGCCAGCCAAGCTACCCGCTCTGTGTGGGCCACCTCGACGGGCCGCAGACTCCCAACGCACTCGTACGCTGTGATCCTTCCGGAGTCGTCCCGCTCCACGTTGACGGGCACTGAAGCTTGGTCCATCACCGCGGTCCCGGGGAGCAGCGCGATGGTGGCTGCTACATTGCCCAGGCACAGGAATGCCACCAGCGCCGCAGCCAGGGCAACACCCGCCGGTGTTCGGGCCGAGCATGCTCGGGCACCAGCGCCTATGAGTCCAAACAGCAGAACCTCTAGGACGACAACCACGACGGCGGCACCCGCCAACCCGATCGGCCCGCCCACGCCCGCGCCCACCACGAGCAGCAGGATGCCGGATGGCACTGCGAAGACCGCCCCGCGGAAGATTCCGGCGAACAGGGCGCCAAGGAATGTTCGAGCGACATGCCGGAAGCCCCAGACTGCCCCGAGCAGGGCGGAAACGGCTGCCATCAATCCGGCCATCAGTATGTAGGTGGCGCTGGGAAGGCTCGATTCAAACCATCCGTTGGCTTCGGCGAAGGCCACCACGGCCGAGGCCACCGCCCAGGCGAGAAGGAGCCCCGATGCGCAGGCCACCCAGAACCGCCACGATCGCAAGGACGTGTAGCAGTCTTCCCAAGCCTCCCCTAGGGCAGCTCCGAGAATGTCCGGGATCCCAGGTTGGCGCTTCCCCCTGAGTTCATTAACCGCAGTCCCGTCACGACGCGGAAAGCGGTCGTCGATTACGCCGCCACCGATCACCTCGTAGTCCGAATCGCTGCGCGCCGGCCCGGGATCGTCCGGGTCCTCAGGAACCCAGGCCATGGCACCACGCAATGCTCATAGAAGGGATCGTACGCCCGGCGGCCTGCTCCCGAAACAGCCTGACTGGCCGCCATGTGGTCACAATTCCTGCGGGGACACACCACGGCGATAAACTGGCCCAATAAGCTACGCAGGTGTGCCCAATTTGGAATTTGGCATGCCGCGTTCGAACCCTATTGATGCAGTGAGGGTGCGCGCATGACTATGCCCACTACCGAAGTGAAGATCGAAGAGCTCTCCGACGGAGCTGCCATTACCAAGCAGCTGATCGTTCAGAAGTTCGGCGGTTCCTCGGTTGCCGATGCTGATGGCATCAAGCGGGTCGCTCAGCGTGTTGTGGATGCGCAGAAGGCCGGCAACGAGGTTGTGGTTGTTGTTTCCGCCATGGGAGACACCACAGACGAACTCCTGGACCTCGCAGGCCAGGTCACGGACTCCGCTCCTGCGCGCGAAATGGACATGCTCCTTTCCGCCGGTGAGCGAATTTCCATGGCACTGCTTGCCATGGCCATCAACAAATTTGGCGCCTCCGCCCAGTCCTTCACGGGCTCCCAGGCCGGCATGATTACCGATGGCATCCACGGCAAGGCCCGGATTATCGACGTCGACCCGCACCGCATCCGCACTGCCCTGGACAAGGGACACATCGCGATCGTGGCCGGTTTCCAGGGCATGAGCCGCAGCACCAACGAGATCACAACGCTTGGCCGCGGCGGCTCGGACACCACCGCCGTTGCGTTGGCCGCCGCGCTCGAAGCAGACGTCTGCGAGATCTACACCGACGTGGACGGCATCTACACCGCGGACCCGCGCGTTGTGTCTTCCGCGCAGAAGATCGACCGCATCTCCAGCGAGGAAATGCTGGAACTCGCCGCCTCCGGCGCCAAGATCCTGCACCTGCGTTGCGTGGAGTACGCCCGCCGCTTCGGCGTGCCGCTGCACGTCCGCTCTTCATTCAGCCAGCACGAAGGCACGTGGGTCATCCCGGGCGCCGATGAAAAGTTCACGATTCAAGAGGGAGTTGCCTTGGAGCAGCCAATCATCTCCGGCGTTGCACACGACCGGTCCGAAGCCAAGGTCACCGTTGTAGGCGTTCCGGATATCCCCGGCAAGGCTGCCGCAATCTTCCAGGTGATCGCGGATGCCCACTCGAACATCGACATGATCGTCCAGAACGTGTCAACCCACGGCACGGGCCGCACGGACATCTCGTTCACCCTTCCGATCGTCGAAGGTGCCGATGCGTTGGCCGCCCTGCGTGCAGCTGAAGGCCAGATCGGCTTCGAGAGCATCGAATACAACGAGCACGTTGGCAAGCTCTCCCTTATTGGCGCCGGCATGCGTTCACACCCCGGCGTTTCGGCCACGTTCTTCAAGGCCCTCTCAGACGCCGGCATCAACATCGACATGATCTCCACTTCGGAAATCCGCATCTCCGTGGTCACCAGCGCTGACAAGCTGGACGACGCCGTCCGCGCCATCCACGCTGCGTTCGAGCTCGACGGCGATGCTGAAGCTACCGTTTACGGCGGCACCGGCCGCTAGGGCACCCAAACGGGCGGCGAGTACCGCCGTCGAGGTTTACCCAAGGAAGGATCGGGGCAAGCGCCCCGATCCTTCCTTGCGTTAACCTTTGCTGCGCTGTACCGGAGCCAGCAGCACGTCGATGAGTTGCCTCAGCCCATCGGCCATGTCCACGTCTTTGTCATAGAGCCACTGCAACTGCAGGCCATCGAACGCCGCAACCACCAGCCGTGCAAGCATGGCTGCCTCCACGTCGCTCCGGACTTCACCGGCCTGTTGGCGGCGGACAATGTCCTCACAGACGTTCCGCACCACGTTTTCGTACCGTTCCTTGAAGTAGCCGTGGGAGTCATGTCCGGGATCATTGGCGGTGGCCGATGCAACAGCGTACAGCGTGGTAAGACCCGGTTCGTGGCGGTTCCGCTCGGCGATCGGCGGCATCAGGCGAAGCCCCACTTCCTCCTGGCCAACCACCGCCATGGACCGCCGGTCGCGCTCGGCCAGGACTGCAGTGAGGAGCTCCTGCTTGCCCTTGAAATAGTGGAAGAGAGTGGCTTCCTTCACCCCAACGAGTTCCGCCACGCGCTTGAGCGCAGTCCCTTCGAATCCTTCCGTCGCAAAGACGTCCGTAGCCGTTTGGATGATCTGTTCGCGGCGTTCGGCACCCTTCGCGTATTGCCCGCGGGCCTTGGAAGTAGACATTGGGTCAGTCTATTTCACGAACAAAATCGAGTAAGACTTGATTTGTTTTCACAAAAACCTAGTCACACTAGATATTAGTCGCTAGAGTCTCTCAATGAGACCTACCGGCACCCTCCTGGTCATCCGCATCAAAGGAGTCAAGTAAATGAACCCCACACTCTCGCAGGCAGTCCTGGCAACAAACGTGCCAAGTGCCGAAGAACGCATCCGCGAGCTCGCACAGAGCCTCTCCATGGAGCAGCAGATCCAACTTCTGACAGGAGCGGACGTCTGGTCCACCCGTGCCATCCCGGAAATCGGCCTCAGCCGCATCGTCATGTCCGATGGGCCTGCAGGCGTCCGCGGCGAAGACTTCGACGAACGCCACGACTCGATCTCCCTCCCGTCATCCTCCGCCCTGTCCGCTACGTGGAGCGTAGAAACCGCTCGCCGCTACGGCCAGGTCCTCGGCCAGGAGGCCCGCCGCAAAGGCGTCCACGCTGTACTCGGCCCCACCATCAACCTGCATCGGTCACCCTTGGGTGGCCGTCATTTCGAGTGCATGAGCGAGGACCCCCGACTCACGGCAACCATGGCCGCCGGTTACGTTGCCGGGGTGCAGTCCATGGGCGTCGGGGCTACTCCCAAGCATTATCTGGCCAACGAGGCCGAGACGGAGCGATTCACTGCAGACTCCGTGGTGGACGAACGCCCGCTGCGTGAGCTCTATTTGGCAGCGTTCGAAGACGCCATTACCGAAGCCCGGGCTTGGCTGGTCATGAGCTCCTATAACTCCATCAATGGCACCACGGCGAGCGAAAACAAGCTGCTGGAAACCCCGCTCTCCACGGAATGGGGCTTCGACGGCGTCGTGGTATCCGACTGGACCGGAGTGCGTTCCGTTGAAGCAGCAAACGCCCACCAGGACCTGGAAATGCCAGGTCCCGTAGGCCATTGGGGACCCAAACTTCTGGCCGCCGTCAATGATGGCCGCGTCAACCATGGCGCCATCCTGGAAAAGGTCACCCGTATCCTGCGACTCGCTGCCCGCGTCGGCTCACTCGAAGGCTTCGAGCCCGCCGTCGCCGAGCTCCCCGCGAAACTGGACGGTGCCGCCGTCGCGCGTGAAGTCGCCGTCCGCGGCGCCGTGCTGGTTCGCAACGAGGGAAGCATCCTTCCACTGGATGCCTCGACGCTGAAGAGCGTGGCCGTGATCGGCCACAACGCTGAAGAGGCCCGCACCCAAGGCGGCGGGAGCGCCACTGTGATGCCCAAGTACACCGTCTCACCCTTGGAGGGGCTGCGGAAAGCACTGCCCGACGGCGTCAGGGTCACCTATGCGCGTGGCGCGAAGGTGGCCGAGGGCCTCCAGGCGTTCCCCCGGACTTCTCTGCAGAACCCCGTCTCGGATGTGCCTGGAATCCGGGTCACTTTCCTGGCGGAGGACGGCTCGGAGATCTCCGGCGAAGACCGCCTGGCTTCACACCTGGTCTGGTTCGGTATTGGCATCCCCGACGACGCCGCCATCATCCGGATGGAAACCGATTGGACTGCCGAAGTAGCCGGTGTCCACCACCTCGGAGTGGGCACCGTGGGGCAAATCCGCTTCTCATTGGACGGAGCGGAGGTCTTCAACGACGAAATCCAGGACGACACCGACGTCTTGGGTGCCGCGCTGTTCGATCCTCCCAAGACTGTTCACGCCATCGAGACCACGGCCGGCCAGGTTGTGCGCATTCAGGCCGAATACCGCCTGCCCAAGCAACAGGTCATCCCGTTCACGGCCATCCTGCTGGGCGAAGAAACAGTAGTGGCCGATCCTCAGGCGGAGATCGATGCCGCTGTGGAAGCCGCCCGTAACTCCGATGTTGCAGTGGTAGTAGTCGGAACCAGTGCGGCCATCGAATCCGAGGGCTTTGACCGTAAGGACCTGGACCTCCCCGGCTTCCAGAACCAGCTCGTGGAGGCTGTGGCCGCGGCCAATCCACGCACTGTGGTAGTTGTGAACTCGGGTTCGCCTGTGGTGATGCCGTGGTTCCGGAAGGTAGACGCCGTGCTGCTGGGCTGGTTCGGTGGACAGGAGTTCGGCACCGCAATCGCAGACATCCTGCTCGGCGCCGAGGAACCCGGCGGTCGCCTGCCAACAACATGGCCAGCGGCCCTGGAAGATGTCCCCGTCCTCAACACGACTCCCGTGAACGGCAAGGTGGTCTATTCCGAGGGAATTCACGTTGGCTACCGTGCGTGGCTCAAGAAGCAAGCGGCTGGCGGCGCGGCTCCGGCGCTGCCTTTCGGCTTCGGGCTCGGGTACACGACGTTCGAGTTCGGCGCCGCACACGCACCACAGTCGGTCACGGCTGGCAATGACGCGGTAGTGCACGTCCCGGTCCGGAACACCGGTACCCGCACCGGACGCGAAGTGGTTCAGGTCTACCTTGAGCGTGCCGATTCCGTCGTCGACCGCCCGGTCCGTTGGTTGGCCGGTTTCGCCGGAGCGCACCTTGCGCCGGCCGGCACCGACAGCGTTGAAGTCCGCATCCCGGCAAAGGCTTTTGCGCATTACGACGGCGGCTGGAAGTTTGAGCCCGGAAGGTTCCGCCTGCTGGTGGGTCGCCATGTTGCGGACAGTTTCCAGACTCTGGACATCGACCTGAGGTAATAATAGAGGGCAATTGGCGCGAGGTGGCGGCCTTTTTTGGGCCGCCACCCACGTGGTTTTCGCCACAAGCGCCGCATCTGGGGTATGGTATGGAATTTTCATGGCATGCTGTACGTTGCATACCCGGTAACCCCCTAACACGAAGAGGCATCAAAAAAGTGGCAGCCGACTACGACGAACTCCGTACCGATGTGAAAGAGAACCAGGAGCAGTCCCTCCAGGCGCTCCAATCCGCCAGTGCCCCCACGGCCAAGAGCGTGGTTCTTGAACTCGACGAAACCGACGGCCTGGACGCCAACGGTCCCGGCGGCGAAATCGTCGCCGAAGAACTCATCATCCAGGTCATCCCCCAGGCTAACGACGAGTTCACTTGTAACTCATGCTTCCTGGTCCGCCACCGTTCGCAGATTGCCCGCGAAAAGGATGGCGTCGCCTACTGCACTGACTGCGAAGGCTAAGACGACCACCACCCCGGCGGAACATAAATCGTCAGGGAGTGCCGCCGTCGGGATTAATTGCGGAAGGACCGGAGCAACACGCTCCGGTCCTTCCGCACTTAACTAGTTCCCGGCCTCTTCCGCCGTGTACTGCTGATCGGCCCCAGACTTATTCGGCTCGGACTTATCGGGCTCGGAGAGTCGCTCCTCGTCCGTGTATTCAGGGGCGACCACCGGGGAAAGGGCGTCACCAAGGAGACCGGCAGCCTCCCTGCCATCCTCCGGATCAGGCCGGTCCGGCGCCTGCTCGTCATCCAGCGGCGTGTCCGTCATAGCCCTTCTCCTGTCCACTGATCCTCTTCCGCCGCCGATGGTTGCCCACTCTGAGTTGCAGAATCCGCGCACCGCCTGCCAGCGCCACCAGCACGCCTCCTCCAACGGCTGCGATGAACAGCGTGGTGCCGAGGGCCAGGACCCCCTCCAAGCCGAAGAACCGGACGGTAACCATGTCCTGGTTTTGCACGAAGAACACGATCAACAGGACCAAAACCACCAGGCCCACAGCTACGGCAACCCAGATTGCTGCCGTGCGCGTGGGACGGGAACTGCCCGGTGCCACCCGTCGCTGCGGGTAATGCGCCCGTCCAGAGCCTCCTTGGGCCATTGCGGCATCATCTTGAGCACTCATTGACAGCCCCCTCATTCCCAGATTGATCTCCCAGGATGCATGCGTGTACTTCACATATTCGTCCACTTCTTATAATAAGCATGCTTATGAGTCCCTCAACAGGCGGGCCGGGGTCAAATGAGGGATGCATGCTCTATGCGAGGCGTACTCCACGTAATGAAGGACCGGAGTTCGCGGTCCGGTCCTTCGGTATCGGATGCCTGTTTTTGGCGGTCACACGCTGTAGTCAGTTGAAGTTGGCCCGGGATCGTCGTTCCGGACAGCGTAGTGATGACCTTCGGAATCGGTCTCAACGTCGAAATGCTTCAAGTCTTCCTCGGAAGCCGTTTCGAAGTCGTCGTGTTTGTGCACGACGGGGGCGTCCGTGTCCCCATGGGTTGCTGGTCCGAATACGGACTGCAGCCGCTCGGTCACGTGCTGAAAGCTTTCCAACTTGCGTCCCATGTTCTTCCACCTCCTTTCGACGGGAGAGAGAAAAGCGGCAGGACGGCGCATGCCGTACCAGTACGCCAATTTTACGCCCGCCGGCGGGAAAAGGCGCGCGGACAACAGGGCGTTAAGGATTCATAAAGACTGCCCGCAACCGAGGCTGATGGCAATTATCCGATGCTACGCTCCGTGGTGTTTCCAGCGGCCAACCAACTGACTGGGTCAACCAACCGACTGGGCGACACCCCAGACCGGAGCCCACGTTGGCCTACGGGCGGAAAGGACCATCCCATGCGGGCACCACACAGATCCGTCCCCATGCGTGGTGGTGCCTCCGGACAACTGGGCAGCATGGTCGACCTCAGTAATGGACGAGTGAAAACGTGGATCACAGGCCGAGGCAACAGGCTGCAGCGCGGGCTGCTGCATCCTGTGCGCTCCGTACCACTGGCGTTCATCGTGGTCATCTTTGTTGGCGCAGGTCTCCTGATGCTGCCCATGTCACGTACGGACGTAGACGCAGATTCTGGACTTCCGGCGCTGTTCACGTCCGTGTCTGCCGTCTGCGTCACCGGCCTGATCACAGTGGACACTCCTACCTATTGGACACCCTTCGGGCACGCGGTGATCCTTTGCCTGATCCAGGTGGGAGGATTCGGGATCATGACCCTGGCCACCTTGCTCGCACTGCTGGTGCGAAAGAGCATTGGGCTGCGTGGCCAGCTTGTAGCGCAGTCTGAAACTCACACGCTGAACTTCGGGGACGTCCGCTCCGTCCTCTTCCGCGTCGCCCGGATCATGATACTTTTCGAATCCGCCACAGCAGCCGTACTGACCGTTCGCTTCTGGTTGGCCTACGACGACAACCCCGGCACTGCCCTATGGCACGGGACGTTCCATGCTGTTTCGGCGTTCAATAACGCCGGCTTCGCCCTCTACAGCGACAACCTGATTGGTTTCGCTGGCGACCCCTGGATCATCGTCCCCATTTGCTTGGCCGTCATTACCGGAGGCCTCGGATTCCCGGTCCTGATCGCCCTGTTCAGAGGCGGGGTGAGGATCAAGGACTGGACAGTCCATCTACGGCTTACCGTCTTCGGCACGTTGCTCCTCCTGGGAGTCGGCGGCGCCCTCTTCGCTGCTTTTGAATGGAACCGGGACCAGACACTTGGCCAAATGCCCCTGGGCGGAAAACTCCTGGCGACGCTTGCCGGGAGTGTATTTCCCCGCACGGCGGGATTTAACAGCATCGATTACGGCGCCGCTTCTCCCGAAACCCTGATGATCACCAACATCCTCATGTTCATTGGAGGTGGCAGCGCCGGCACCGCCGGGGGAATCAAAATCACCACATTCCTGGTGCTGGGATTCGCCATCTGGAACGAGATCAGGGGCCGGGAGCATGTCACGATTGCTCATCGCTCGATCAGCTCCCCAGTGCAGCGGCAGGCTCTCTCGGTGGCACTGCTCGGGGTCGGCGCAGTGGTGGGAGGAACCCTGCTGCTGCTGATGTTCACGGACTTTGGCCTTGAGAAGGTCCTGTTCGAATCCATTTCCGCGTTCGCCACTGTTGGTGTCAGTACCGGGATCACCTATGACCTGCCGGCCAACGCCCAATGGGTTCTGATGGTCCTCATGTTCACCGGCCGAATCGGCACCATTACGGTCGGATCAGCCCTCGCTTTGTCCTCCCGCCCACGGCTCTACCAGCTCCCGGAAGAACGCCCCATCATTGGCTAGGAGCGGGGTGCGGAGAAACGCTTAGCGCAGCGACTTATCGTCCGGATTGCGGGGAACCACATACGTGCTGCCATCGGGGCGGCGCAGCGTTTCCCACTGTTGCGTCTCAGCCTGCCGCTGGGCGAGGAGCCTGCGGTTGGCTTCTGTCATTTCGTGATCGATGGAGCTGCTGTGCGCGGGGCCAAAGATAACCCTCAGCTTTCCCGTGGCGCGCATGAACTTCTGGGTAAAGGATTCCTTTGCCACCCGGATCGACTCCTCTTTTAGACGGTGCAACACGTTCATAGTACGCTAATAATTAGTACACTAACTAATCCGGCGGGAAGGCAACCATGACCCATGCCAGCGAGACCACCCAGGAAACTGACGACCTCCTCTTGGAGCGTCAACTGTGCTTCGCGTTAACCGTTGCCTCGCGGAGTGTTGTGGGCATCTATAAGCCCATCCTGGAACAGCTCGGACTGACCCATCCGCAATACCTCGTGATGCTGGCGCTCTGGGAGCGGAGTCCCCGGACACTTAAAGACATCAGCGATACCCTCCTTCACGAGCCCGCCACCCTGTCCCCACTCCTCCGCAGACTTGAAGAAGCCAAGCTCATTACCCGCGAGCGTGTGGCGGGCAATGAGCGCGCGCTTGCAGTCAAACTAACGGAACAGGGAGCAGCGCTGAGGGAGCAGGCAACCGCGGTTCCTGGCACCATCCGGGAGCGCCTACAGCTCAGTCGCGAGGAGGTGGCCGAACTCCATCAGGCAATGACAGGCCTCATCGCCGCCACCCAGCGCAGCGGCTCCTGAGGTAGGGGTCAACGCAGCGTACAACAGCCCGGGGCGCAACGTGTACCCACGGCCTGGCCGTCCGGTGTTCACTATGTGCGGGTCTTGGTGCATGGTGGATCCGATGCCATGGCCGCCGAACTGGGTGTTGATGGGATACCCGGCTTCACTGAGGACAGAGCCGATGGCATGGGAAATGTCACCCGTGCGGGCGCCGGGCCGGGCTGCTGCTATCCCTGCTCCCCACCAGCTTCCTGCACCATTCGGCGTAAAATGGCAGCAACCAAGGAGACTCCATGCGCTCGCGCCGCTTCGTTCTGGCCCCACAGACTGCCCGGGCCCCACAGACCGTCTGGCCCCTACTGGCTGCCCGCCCCCTACTGGCTGTTCTGGTCCTCGCCGGACTCGCCGGCTGCTCGGGTACCCCCGCCCCGGGCGGGTCGAGCAGCGCTACCTCCGTGTCGCCGTCGTCCGTCAGTCCAAGCACCGCCTCCCCGAGCGGCACGCAATCCAACCCCGCGCCCACCGAGGTGCCCACAACCCTCGGCCCTGACGATACGACGCCTGACCCCAGCTTGCCCGGAATGACGCCCACACCGGGACAAGGCAACGCCGAACTGTCCATCACGGTGCTGCAGTCAGCCGAGGCAGCACCGCAGAACTATACGCTGGTCTGCATAAACGGCTCCCCGGCCGCCGAAAGCAAGCACCCAACCGCAAACGCGGCCTGCAAGGCCCTCAAGGACAATCCGTCGCTCCTGAACCCTGCCCCGATCAAAACCGATCAAGCCTGCACGCAGCAGTACGGCGGCCCGCAAACAGCCAAGGTGACTGGCGCCGTTGACGGAGTGGAAGTCGATGCCTCCTACAGCCGCACCGACGGTTGCCAGATCGCCTTGTGGGATGCGGCCAGCGCGATCATCGGCTCCAGCGGTGGAGCAGCCTAGGCCACAGCACCTCCCCCAAGAGCAGTGGCTCGGGATGGAGGCAGCACATCATGCACGCGTCGCGCGCTACGCGGACCCATATTTGGCACGCCGGTCGGCCGGAAAGAAACACCCCGTGGAGGACTTCCTCTTCACGTATTACACCCAGAAGCCTGGCCAACTGCTGCGCTGGCATCCCGGCGATGGCGTAGTGCTGAGCGGCGAGCGCGTCCTTGAGCGCGCCAACTGGAAGTTCTACCGCTTGCTCGACGACGGCCACCTTGCAGCAGTCGGACTGCCGCCAGGTACGCCCGCGGTCATCTTTGACCGGGACAGTTTCATGGCCCAGCGCGCCGAGGCTGTCAGTTTCGCCGGTATCATCCTCACCGGCACCGCGAAGCGTCCCGCGCAGTTCGGCTGCTTCGGCCTCCATGAGTGGGCCATGGTGTACCGGCAGGAGAAATTCGAACTTCGGCACGAGTACCTGCAACTGCGCCTGGGCGGCGAGGGCACTGACACCGTGGTGGAGGAGAACCGCATCCGTTGTTCCCACTTCGATGCCTTCCGCTTCTACACACCGGACGCCATCCCGCTCAACGAGCTCACGCCCACACGCGAGAACCAGCGCACCATGGAACAACCGGGCTGCCTGCACGCCAACATGGACCTGTACAAGTGGGCCTACAAACTGACGCCTGCGCTGCCCAGCGAGCTGGTGATGGACTGCTTCGAACTGTCGTGGCGGATCCGCATCATGGACATGCAGGCCTCCCCTTATGACCTCGAAGAATGGGGCTACCCGCCCATCAGGATCGAGACACCGCAGGGCAAGGCCGAGTACGTTGAGTACCAGCGGGCTTTTGCTGCCGAATCCCAGGCGCTGCGGGCCCGCGTGCTTCAGGCAATCGAACCGCTTCTATAGGGAAGCCGGACCGTCTCCCGGGACTCCTTGCCCAAGCACCCGCCGCCACCAGCGAAAGGTAATCATGGTTTCCCCCGACAACAGCGGGTACGACGTCCACCTCACGGTCACGCTGACTGAGGCACCTGGCGCCACACCCACAGAGTTCTACCTGCGCTCCGCAAAAGGAATACTCTCTTCGGAGCCGGACGCCATCGAGTCGAACCTACCGGACGCAGGCGCAGCCCTTGCCGCCGTAGAGCAGTTTGGCGAGGAAGTGTTCTTCCCGGTTCCACGTCCCGACAGGATCTGCACGCAACAGTACGGCGGCCCCCAGGTGGCCGTTGTGACAGGTTGGTTCCGTGGGCGGAGGGTCCACAGCCAGCTGAGCCGGACCGATGGTTGCGAAATCGCACGCTGGCGCAGCATGGCCCCTCTCCTGGGCGGCACAGAAGGATCCACCGGCGCCATCTAGGCCCTCACCCCAGGGCGAAAACAGCAGTGGCCGGCGGGATCATCCACCGGCCACTGCTCTCATTTCAACAAGCTAGCTCGCGTTGTTGCTTTGCGTCGGCTCGTCTGCGCGGACCTTCTTGTCCTGCTTTTCCTTCGTCGGGTTCTCGTTATCCGGAACAATGGCGGCACCGCTTTGGCTCACCACTACCGTGACGAAGCTGGGCTGGCTGGTGCCGTCGAACGTCAGACGCCCGATGTACGAGCCTGGCGTCAGGTTGGTCCAGTTCAGCGAGATGGTCCCGGTCTTGCCGTTGGCGAGGCTGATCGGGTTGGGCGTCACCGTGGCGTTGCCCTCGTTGGCACCCAGGACCGCCGCATCAACTGTTGCCTTGGTGGGCTGGTTGTTAGGGCTGGCATAGAGGTTGGCGAAAACGTAGTAGTCGCCCGGTGCCGGGTTGGGCACCGTCACGGATTCGCTGGCCGAGGCCGTCGCGGACGGGAGCTGCTGCCCCGCCGGAGTAAGGACCAACATGTCGAAGTCCGCCGCTTCGTCGGAGGAAATGACCGAGAACTTGGCCAACGCGCTGTTCTCACCCACCGTGACCTTCTTGACGAAGTTCGAGGCGTTGGTCTCGCCGGCAAAGGGACCGGGGACCAGTTCCACGGCAGAGGAATCCGCCTTGGACAGGCCATCTACCGTGACTCCCACAGGTGCGTTGGTACCGGAGACGATGTTGATGGCCGCTGAGCCGTTGGGACCCGTTCCCGCGAACGCCATGGCCTTATCCGCGATCACGGACTGCGGACGGACAGCAATCGGCGAGGTGACGGTCTTGTTGGCTCCCTGCCAACTCAGCGAACCCATGGCGAACTTACCCAGGGCAGCGTTGTTGTTTTCGAACTGCACCTTGAAGGTCTTCTTTTCGCCCGCAACGCCAAAGTTCAGCACGGACGGCGTGACCTTGACGTTGACGCCGGGAACGTTAACGGAGGCTCGGTAAAGGCCCGGCGTCAACGCTGTAACCGTCCGGGTGACCTCGATCTTGCCGGCCAGGTTGCCCAGTGCAAACGAGGGGACGTTCATGTCCCGCGGCTGCGTGGTGCCCAGTCCCTCAATGCCGAGGTCCATCCCCGTGCCCTGAACGAATTTCAGATAGTCCTCGGTGGTGGCGTCGTACACCAGGCCCGGGCTGAGGACCTTTGCCGGGTCCACCTGCCCTGCTCCGGTAGCGAAGACGTCCTTGTTGATGGCGCCGTTGGCCAGCTTGACCGGGCCAGCGGTGGTCATCATGGCGGACTTCACCGTTGCCGGGGACCACAGCGGGTTCTTGCCCAGGATCAGTGCCCCGAACCCGGCCACGTGCGGTGACGCCATGGACGTTCCGGACAGGAAGCCAAAGTTGTCGCCACCGGTTCCGATGGGTGAAACGCCTGCGAGGATTGCGACGCCGGGTGCTGACACGTCGGGCTTCAGAAGGTCTGAATCCGTTGCCAGCAACGGACCGCGGGACGAGAATCCGGCGATCTGCGGCTGCGCCTCCAGGGGCAGGCCCGTGGTGTCGTGGTTCAGCAGGGACACGGTGATGGCCGGGTTGGCCGCGACCTTGTCCTTGATGGCCTGCGTGGCCGGAGGGTTCACGTGGACGGTGGGAACAGCGTGCTTGTCCGTGTCCAGCGACGATTCCGTCAGGTTGACCAGGATCATTCCCACGCCACCGCCTCGAAGGACCTCCGCGCTCTTGGCCGTGCGGTCAACCACGCCACGGTTGCACACCACAACCTTGCCCACGATCTTGGCGGGATCAAGGGACCCGGGAGCACACAGAGCCGCGTCACCTTCACCGCTTGCAGCGTTGGTGGAAAGCACGACGCCGGCCCCGCTCACCTCGTGGTTCATGATGCTCGCTCCGCGGAACTTGCTGCCATCGGAGAATTCAACGGTGCCCTGAAGTTCCTGCGAGAAAGAGGTGGCGGCCACTGTAGTCAACCAAGGTGCTCCGTGGTTCACGGTGCTGGCCGTTGGCCCGGAGTTTCCGGCAGAGGTTGCCACGAAAATCCCGGCCGACGCAGCAGACAGGAACGCCAGCGATACGGGATCGGTGGTGGATGTGCTGGAACCGGAAATGGAGTAATTCAGGACATCCACGCCGTCCAGGATGGCCTGCTCAATGGCGTCTACCGAAGCCGAGCCGTAGCAGCCACCCGTTGTGGGATCTGTGTCTTCCCAGCAGACCTTGTAGATGGAGAGCTTGGCGGCCGGAGCGATGCCGCTGGTGATACCGAAGCTGCGGCCGTCCACTACGGCGTCCACATTGCCGTTGCCGGCCGCGGTGCTTGCGGTGTGGGTGCCGTGGCTATCCACATCAACGGGCGAGATGACTTCCTCGGGGGCGCGGTTTTCCGGCGCAACAGTTTGCAGGAAGGCGTCCGCGAAGTAGTGGGTGCTGAGCACCTTGGAGTTGCAGGCGCTGCCGTCGTAGTCGCCGCCTGTGTCCGTACCGGGCTGGCACTCGCCGATGAAGGTGTCGCCATCTGCCTTCAGCATGGCGATTTTGCCGTCAGCGGTCTTATAAGGGACGCCAACCTGGGGGCTGCCGACCAGGGGACCGACCGGTTCGCCTGCAAAAAACGGATTAGAGGGGGTGTAGCCGGTGTCGATAACGCCAACAACGGTGCCCTTGCCGGCGTTCTCCTGGCCTCCGTATTGTGTGGCCCAAGTGCCATTGGGGCCGCTGAGTTTCAGGAAATCAGTGGTGGAGTAGTCCGGTGCGTACTGCGTGTCCGGCGCTACCATGAGGACCTTCGGGTCTTTGGCCAGATTGATGGCCTGGTCTGCCGTCAGGTTGGCGCTGAAGCCGTTGACGGCGGTGGTGAAGTCGCGTTCAATGGTGACGTTTTCCTGCTGCGCAACTTCTTGCTGCGCCTGTTGCAAGTGTTCTTGGTATTCCTTCACCTCGACGCTGCCGGAATCGAGCTTCTTGCCCTCTTCCGGCTTGGTGGGCGCAAGACCAGGGGTACCGCCGTCGTAAATTGCCGCAGGCTTTTCTGCCAGGACAACCATGTAGCGGCCATCCTTGTAGGCGCTGGGGTCAAGGTTCTTCTTGGCCACGCCTGCCAGATTCCCGGACACGGTCTCCGGCGAGGGAGCTGCCTGGGCCGGCAACGCCACGGAAGAGAGCAGCAACGGCAAGCCCACGGCGAGAGCCGCTGCCTTTCGAAGCCCCCCGCTTCTGACGAAGCTCTTTCCTTGTGATTTCACGAGTGATAGCACCTTTCACTGAGTGAGGCCCGGGCTCCATCGCCAAGGCCTGTCAACATTTGAATCGCTGCGTTCGTGACAGGTCTTGTCAAAAATGCGCAACCAGTCGAGTCACAGAGTACAGACTGAGAGCAAAATATGACATACAGCACACTTCATGAAATTTGTCTTGTCGCCGCATCAAATTTAGGTCATATGACGGCAAACAGCGGACCGCAGGAAACTTTCTGCGGTCCGCTGTTTTGCCCAAACGTTGTGCTAGCCCTTTGGCGTCACCTGCAGGCGATCAAACGAGACCTGCGCGCCGTCCTTATCCAGGACCACAACATCGTCCCGGCCATTCTTTACGTCCGATGGAAGAATGAATTCCACGGTGTTATCCGTGGTGGGAAAGATCCATCCCAGACGGTAACTGTCCTTGTTCAGATACACGTAGTACCACTGCCCGTATTCCAAGCCCTTCAAAGTCACTTTCTGGCCATTGCGATACTTCTCCCCCGTGCCCAGATCAAACGACGGCGTTTGGCCATCGAAGTCCTGGACAGTCAGAGCGGGCTCGGTATCCGGTTTTGCGGGCTGGACTTTAAGGGCCAACGCCTCGCCTTCGGCAGTGGCCGCCACTTCTTTGGTGCCGTTGTGCGCCGTCGCATCGAAACTGACGGCGGCGAGGCTTCCGGCCGCGACGTCCTCTGCAGTGAGCACATGGACCCGCGTGGCGGTCGCCGTGCCGCCAATAGCCAGGGCAGTTTCAGTGATTCCAGAGCCTGTCGCCTCAAGCCCCGTCAGCGCCACATTGCCGGCGTTGCCCACGGTGTAGGTGTACGTAACAGGATCGCCTGCGCTGGCGAAGCGGTCACCGTCGGCGTCTTCCCAGACCGCGGAGACCGTTCCTTCAAGCTTCGGTTCCCGGACTTTCAAGTCCACCTCGCCGCCGTCGATACCGTAGTTCCTCGTGCTCTGGCCCGCCGAGCTGACTTCCCAGCTGGTGCTTGGAACGAAGAAACCCTGCTCGGCTTCCCCGGCAGTCACGGCATGGCGCGGTGTGGCGCACTGGTAGCTCTGGCCGGCCGGCAGGGTGAGGTAGCGGCAGTTGCCCGGCCCCTCAGGGACCAAGGGGCTGAAGTTGCCGGCAGTGGGCACTACCTTCTCCACGAGCGGACTCGTGTTCTTCACCGTGAATGTGTACGGGAAAAGGTCGCCTGCTGCGTAGGGCTGGGCCGCGAGATCACGCCCGACGTCGGCACGCGCCCCGCTGATGTCGGCCGCCACCAGGCCGTCGCGCAGGGCCACGGCAGCGCCGGTGAACGGAACCGTTTTGGTGAGCGACGGCGTCGAGCTGGCTGTGATGCTGAAGCTCGCCTCGGGCACGAAGTAGCCGCGCTCGATGTCCGCGGCAGTCAGCACATGCTTCGCGGTAGTGCAGTTGTAGCTGGCGCCGGCGGCCAGGTTGTTGAACCGGCAGTTAGGTGCAGTCGGCGGTAGGAAACCGGAGTCGAAGGTCCCGGATACTGGAACGGCGTTGGCAGTGACGTTGGACGTGCTCTTGACGTTGAAGGAGTAACTAAGGGCCTCCCCAGCCTGATACGGGCTGGCCACAACGTCACGAGCAGGGGCAGAGCCTGTGATGGTGAGCCCCACTTGCGGGGCTACCGGGACCGTCGCCGTGAACGTGAACTGCGAAACCCGGCCATCCGGCGTCGCGAATGCTGCGTTAAGGTTCTGCGGACCACTGGCGTTCGCGGGAGCGGTCAGCGAAACGTTGACGGTTACCGAGGCACCGGGCGCGACGTCGGGAACCGGCACCGAGGTGGCCGACCAGCCGCTCGGCGTGTAGACGGTGGCGTTGGCGCCGGAGATCGTGGTGGCCTCCTGGTTGGTCACCGTCACGGCGACTTGCTGGGTTGCACCGGGAGCGGTGGTAACGGCAGGGACGGAAAGCGGTGCGCAGACGTAGTTCAGCCAGGCGTCGTCAAACTTCGCGAAGGGCATGTTGTCCGTGTAGTTGCCCTCGTAAAGGACACCGAACTTGCCGTCCTCCATGCGGGTCACCGTGGAGTAGGCCGAGAAGCCGGAACGAATGGTTCGGACGCCCGGCCAGGTGGCGCCGTCGTCGCACGATACCCGGGCGGAGACGTTCTCGCGGCCGGTCTTGGAGTTTGCGTTGGTGAAGATCAGCTTCCTGGCGTCCGCGGAACCCTGCTCCGCATTCGGGAACATCCGGGCAATGGCACCGTTGTTAGCGGGATCCGGCAGCTCGGTGTCCTGGGTGACCGGACCGTAAGTGGCACCACCGTCCGTGGAGATCGCTACCTTACGGTAGCCCTGGTTTGCGTTGTCGCGGGAGTTCAGCAGGACCCTGCCATCGGAGAGTTCAACGGTCTTGTTCTCGTCCATGCGGTCGCCGACGTTGGCACCCTTGTGCCAGGTCACGCCATGATCGTCTGAGTAGACGCTGTAGGCCTGGATCTTGTTGGTGCCATCGGCCTGGCGGACATCACCGGCGTACTGCTGGATGAGCCTGCCCTTGTGCGGACCGTACTTAAGCTGGATGCCTTCGCCGGAAGAGGCGAAGTTGGAGCGGACATCGCCAGCCACGGGGTTGGTCTTGCTGGTCCCGGGCTTGGTGACGTTGGTGATGAGCCGTGGCTGACTCCACGTAACGCCGCCATCGGAGGACTCGGTGACGGCCGAGGAGATCACGGTCCGGTCTGCGTCGTCGTTCCCGAACTGGCTGCCGCCGAAGCCTTGGTCCTTGGAGTACACGAAGAAGGCAAAGACTTTGCCCGCCTCGGCGTCATAGATGTATGAGGGGTCGCTGTAGCCGTACTTGGGCCCGCTGGCGTCGGCGACGTGTCCGGCGGCAATGACCTGCACAGGGCCCCAGGTCTGGCCGCCATCCGTGCTGCGGCGTTGCACGATTGAGTTCGGGTTGGGAGCATCGGCGGCCGAGCCGGGCCGGCCATCCCATGCAGCCAGGACAACGTTATTGCCCAGGTATGCCAGTGCCGGGATCCGGTAGAAGAAGTTGGCGGACGTGCGATCAGCGGCGATATTTGCTTCGGCGAAACTTCCAGGGGCGGCCGTGGGGTTGTTTGGAGGAATCGGGGCTGCCGTGGCCGGAAGACCGAGGCTGGCCAGGAGGGCCAGGCTCAGGGCTCCAGTGGCTGCGATGCGTGCAAGCAATTTTGTGTCCTTTCGAATGCCTTGTGTTACGTGCTACGTCGAACGTCCTACAACCATAGAGTGCTGGCTGTCACATTGCTAGGGATGAAGCTGGAGAAGCCTCGTGGCCCCATGTCGGGCTAACCTCGTGAACGTACCGGCATTACCTTCTAGCGATGGAGCTGCAGTGAAAATCCTCGTCCCCAATACCGTGACCCTGGACCTTCCTGGCTCCGCCCACCGCGTGCACGTCTACCAAGTCGACCAGCCCATTCCGGACGAGCACCTCGACGCCGAAGTCCTGGTTGTTTGGCAGAACACCTCGGCGAACCTGGCCGACGCAGCCGAGCGCTTGGCCCGGCTCAAACTCGTCCAGACCCTCGCTGCGGGGCCGGATTCCGTGCTGGCAGCAGGATTTGCCGGCAATGTGGCCATCACTTCGGGGCGTTCACTTCACGACGGCCCCGTGGCGGAGCATGCCCTTGCCCTCATCCTCGCAGCGGTGCGTCGGCTCGATCAGCTGCTGGATGCCCAGAAGTCCGCGACGTGGGACCGCGCCTACAACGCAGCGCAGTCCAGTCCGGACACGGAGCAGCTGTACACGCTCGACGGCGCGAACGTCACCATTTGGGGATTCGGCTCCATCGCAGGACGACTCGCTCCCCTGCTTGCCGCCCTGGGCGCAAACGTCACTGGCGTTGCGGGTTCACGGGGTGAGCGCTACGGCTTCCCTGTCGCTGCGGCAGAGGAACTTCCCGACGTCCTGCGAACCACGGACGTCCTGGTATCCATCCTTCCCGCCACCCCTGACACCTACAACGCCCTGAATGACGAGCTCCTGCGTGCGCTGCCAAAGTCCGCAATTTTCGTGAACGTGGGCCGCGGGGCCACCGTCGATGAGGATGCCCTCGTCGCGGCCCTGCAGGAAGGTCGCCTCCGGGCGGCTGCACTGGACGTGACAAAGGTGGAGCCGCTGCCTTCGGATTCCAAGCTCTGGAGCGCCCCGAACTTGATCATCACGCCTCATGTGGCAGGCAACCGCCCAAAGGGCTCAAGCCAACTGGTGCTGGCAAACCTCTCGGCGCTTCAAGAGGGCCGCGCCTTGACCAACCAGGTTGCCGGGTAGTGCCTTCATCGGACACGAAAAAGTGGGCCCGCCCGGGAAGACGGACCCACTTTCGCGAGAGTAAAAGTCAGGCGTGCTCGTAGGTCAGGCAGTCTGCAGCCTCGCGGCCGGGACCAACCTTGACGTCGTGGGCCTCGCACATGAGGTTGTTGTTGTGAATGCATTCGGACCGTTGGCAAGCACCCACGTGGGCAAGGACCTTGGGAAGGCCACCCATGGCGTTGGTGTCGATGAACGTGGCGCAGGAAGCGTGGTCCTGGCTTCCACCAATGGTGATTCCAAAAGCAGTGCATCCGTCATGGTTGAAGCCGCAGCTGCCAACGCTACAGGCGGATACTTCGGCAATGTGTTCGGTCATTGTTCCTCCTGGTTGGATCCGGATCCAACGGGGGCCTGGCCCCACGTGTAGTCCCCAAACTACGCCGCCTTTGCCGGATTTAACCCGCTGGAATAGCGCATTTGTACATGCGCTAATACCGCCACTAATTGTGCCGCTATTTGTTTTCAGCCTTGTTTGGAACGCGGAGGGCGTCGCTGATCCTGGCTCGCGTTTCCTTATCCAAAGGGGCTGTCACGTGATGCTCCCTCGCCGCCCTGTCAGCCTTGATTTTCTGGATGACCATTCGTCCCAGACCCGCAAAAACAGCTGCGGCAACAACGCCCAGCACCATCGACCTTGGTTTCTCCGCCATGCGTCAATCCTAGTGACGGGCGCCACGCCCGGCGAGAGCCGCCGTCGGACTTTCATTGGCCCCAATTTGGCGGGGATCGGCGGGGGGTCCTCGCGGATTCCGCCTGAATAGGGTATGCGCGCCCGTCCCGGTAAGATAGGTGTGCAAGCTCGCGGAGCGCCCCCACGCTGTATGAACTCAGTTGAACGGCGTGAGACGGCAACCTCCGCGGCAGCCTTATTTAAGGTTCACCCAACTCACGCACAGGAGTTACCGGATGCCCCGGATCGTCGTTGACGTCATGCCCAAGCCCGAGATTCTGGACCCCCAGGGGAAAGCCATCGTGGGTGCACTGCCCCGCCTCGGCTTCAACAGCTTCAGCGCAGTCCGCCAGGGCAAGCGTTTCGAACTGACGGTTGACGGCGAGGTGACCGACGCTATCCTGGCCCAGGCCCGTGAGGCCGCTGAGACCCTCCTGTCCAACCCGGTGATCGAGGATGTCGTCAACGTCGAGGTCGTCGAGGCCTGATATGACTTCGCTTCCCCTGATTGGCGAGGCCGTGGCCGTCGCCGCTGACGCTTATGGTGCTCGTGGCCTCGCCGGCGCCAAGATCGGCGTCGTCACCTTCCCCGGTACCCTTGACGACCGCGACGCCGCCCGTGCAGTACGCCTTGCAGGTGGCACGGCGGTATCGCTGTGGCACGCTGACAACCACCTTGGCGACGTTGACGCCGTGATCATCCCCGGCGGGTTCTCCTACGGTGACTACTTGCGCGCAGGAGCCATTTCGCGTTTCGCGCCGCTGATGTCCAAGATCATCGACGCCGCCAACTCTGACGCAAAGCTCCCGGTTTTGGGTATCTGCAACGGCTTCCAGATCCTGACCGAATCGCACTTGCTGCCCGGTTCCATGATCAAGAACGACCACCTGAAGTTCATCTGCCGGGACCAGGTCCTGCGCGTGGAGAACGCCAACACTGCCTGGACCCTGGACTACCAGGACGGCCAGGAAATCACTGTGCCGCTGAAAAACCAGGACGGCCAGTACATCGCGGACGAGAAAACGCTGGATGCCCTTGAGGCTGAAGGCCGCGTGGTGTTCCGCTACGTGGGCTTCAACCCGAACGGCTCCCGCCGCGACATCGCAGGCATCTCCAACGCCGCCGGCAACGTGGTTGGCCTCATGCCGCACCCCGAGCACGCGGTTGAGGTCGGATTCGGCCCCGAGTCGCTGGATGGGATCGGCGGCTCCGACACCGACGGCCTCGGTTTCTTCACCTCCGTATTGAACAAGATTGTGGGAGGCGACAAGTGACCACGGAAACCACCAAGAAGTTCAACATCGATACCGTTGAGCACGCTGCCAAGACCCCGGACACGGAACTCCCGTGGGCCGAGCTCGGCTTGAAGCAGAACGAATTCGACGAAATCGTCAAGGTCCTTGGCCGCCGCCCCACCGGCGCCGAACTGGCCATGTACTCGGTCATGTGGAGCGAGCACTGCTCCTACAAGTCCTCCAAGAACCACCTCCGCCAGTTCGGCGAGAAGGTCACCGAGGAAATGAAGAAGGACATGCTGGTGGGCATCGGCGAGAACGCCGGTGTAACCAACCTGGGCGACGGCTGGGCCGTGACGTTCAAGATCGAGTCCCACAACTCGCCGTCGTTCGTTGAGCCTTACCAGGGTGCCGCTACCGGCATCGGCGGCATCGTCCGCGACATCATCTCCATGGGCGCCCGCCCCGTGGCCGTGATGGACCCGCTGCGCTTCGGCGCGATCGACCACCCGGATACCGCCCGCGTCATGCACGGTGCTGTTGCCGGCATCGGTGGCTACGGCAACTGCCTTGGCCTGCCGAACATCGGTGGCGAGATGGTGTTCGACTCCGTCTACCAGGGCAACCCGCTGGTGAACGCCCTGGCCGTGGGCGTCATGCGCCACGAGGACATCCGCCTGGCCAACGCTTCCGGCAAGGGCAACAAGGTTGTCCTGTTCGGTGCACGCACCGGTGGCGACGGCATTGGTGGTGCTTCGGTGCTCGCCTCGGAGTCCTTCGACGACACCAAGCCTTCCAAGCGTCCGGCCGTCCAGGTGGGCGACCCCTTCGCTGAGAAGGTCCTCATCGAGTGCTGCCTTGAGCTTTTCAAGGGTTCGCTGGTTGAAGGCATCCAGGACCTCGGTGCCGCAGGTATTTCCTGTGCCACGTCCGAGCTCGCTTCCAACGGCGACGGCGGCATGCAGGTTGAGCTGACTTCCGTCCTGCTGCGCGATCCCACGCTAACCCCGGGCGAGATCCTCATGTCCGAGTCGCAGGAACGCATGATGGCCGTGGTCACCCCGGAGAACATCGAAGCGTTCGAAGCTGTCATGGACAAGTGGGCCGTGGAGTACTCCTGGTTGGGTGAGGTCACCGACACCGGTCGCCTCATCATCACCTGGGAAGGCGAAGTAATCGTCGACGTCGATCCCCGCACCGTTGCGCACGACGGCCCGGTCTACGACCGTCCGTTCGCGCGCCCTGAGTGGCAGGACTCGGTCCAGGCGAACTCCTTCACGGGTTCCGTTGAGGATGCCGGCCGTCCGTCCGCTCCCTCGGAGTTGGCTGCAGCCGTCACCGAGCTGGTGGCCTCGCCCAACATGTGCAGCAAGTCCTGGATCACCAACCAGTACGACCGCTACGTTGGGGGCAACACTGCCATGGCCTTCCCGGACGACGCCGGCGTGGTCCGCGTTGACGAGGAAACCGGCTTGGGCGTTGCCCTGGCCACCGACGCCAACGGCCGCTACACCTACCTTGAGCCGTACCAGGGTGCACAGCTGGCTCTGGCTGAGGCTTACCGCAACGTCGCCACCTCCGGCGCTGTTCCGATGGCCGTCAGCGACTGCCTGAACTTCGGTTCCCCCGAGGACCCGGACGTCATGTGGCAGCTCGCCGAGGCCATCCGCGGCCTCTCCGATGCCTGCATGGAGCTTGGTATCCCGGTCACCGGCGGCAACGTCTCCCTGTACAACCAGACCGGCACCACGCCGATCCACCCCTCCCCCGTGGTGGCAGTCCTGGGCAAGCTCGACGACGTCGCCCGCCGCACGCCGTCGGGCTGGCGCGAGGACGGCCAGGCCATCTACCTGCTCGGCACCACCGCAGCAGAGCTGGACGGTTCGGAATGGTCCAACCTCCGCGGACACCTCGGTGGCCTGCCGCCGAAGGTTGACCTCGCAGCCGAGCGTGCCCTGGGCGAGATCCTGATCAACGCTTCCCGCGATGGCATGGTGGACGCAGCACACGACCTCTCCGAGGGTGGCCTCGCGGCCGCGCTGGTTGAGTCCTCGCTGCGCTACGGCGTCGGCGCCCGGATCGCCCTCGAGGAACTCATGGAGCGCGACGGCGTGGACCTGTTCACGGCCCTCTTCTCCGAGTCACAGGCCCGTGCAATCGTGTCCGTCCCGCGTTCGGAGGAAGTCCGCTTCAAGGACATGTGCACCGCCCGCGGCTTCGCGCACCTCCGGATCGGCGTCGTTGACGCTGCCGGCGGAAAGCTGGAGATCAACGGCGTGGACGAGCTGTCCTTGGACGCTCTCCGTGAAGCACACGAGGCCACCCTGCCGAAGTACTTCGGCTAAGCCTCCCCACTTAAGCAACGCAGGGTCACTTACGTGACCCTGCGTTGCTGTTTAAGCGGGCCAGGTCTGTTGCCGGGACAGCTGGGCCGTGAATTCCGGTCCGGGCAAGGGCCGGCCGAAGTAATAGCCCTGTCCACTCGAGCAACCGATGCTTCGCAGCGCTTCGGCCTGATCCGCCGTTTCGACTCCCTCCCAGATGCCCTCAAGGCCGCACGAGCGGATAACCTGTAGGATCGCAGCGAGGAAGCCAAGTTGCGTCGAATCCTGACCGAGCCCTTGGACGAACTGCCGGTCCACTTTCACGCGGTCCACCGGAAGTTTTCGGAGATATCCCATGGACGAGTAGCCTGTGCCGAAGTCGTCGATCTCCAGCCCAACACCCAAGCGGTGCAGGCTCGCTAGGGTGTAACGGTCCAGTTCGTCGTTTTGGATGATGGCGCTCTCCGTGAGCTCCAAAACCAATGATTCCGGAGGAAGCCCCGCTTTGCCCAGCGCTTCCCGCACATCATCCACGAACTCAAGGCTTTGAAGGTCGGCAGCGGAGACGTTGATTCGCATCGTAAAACGGTGTTGTGCCGTGTCCGGGTTGTCCCGCCACTGACGCAGTTGCTCCACGGCCGCCCGGAGGACCCAGCGGCCCAACTCCGCGATCAATCCGGTGGCCTCTGCAACGGGGATGAAGTGGTCCGGCATGATGAGCCCACGCACGGGGTGGTTCCAGCGGACCAAAGCCTCGCTGCCCTCAATCCGTCCGGTGGCCAACTCAACGATCGGCTGGTAGAAGAGGATCAGCTGGTCCGTGCGGATTGCTTCGCGGAGCTCCCCCACGATCTGGCGCTGAAGTTGCCGGGCGTGGAGGGTGGAGGGATCGAACACCTTGAGCTTGTTGCGCCCCTCGCTCTTGGACTCCTCCATCGCCATATCCGCCTCTTGGAGGAGGTCCTCCACACTGTGGTGTGGCTCGGCGATCCGCAGTCCCATACTGGCACCACAGCGGACGCTGCTGTTGCCGAGGTCGACATTGGGTTCCAGCGCCGCAAGGATGCGGTTCCCGACGGCGGCGGCCCGGTTTTGGGGCGTGGCGGGCAACAGCACGGCGAATTCGTCACCGCCCAGGCGGGTGACGACGTCGTTCTCCCTCACCGCCGAGCGGATCCGCATCGCGACCGTGACCAGAATCTGGTCCGCCGAAGCATAGCCGGCGGACTTCTTGAGTCCCTTGAATCCGTCCAGGGTTAGCAGGAGCAAAGCGGCTGGCGCGGCGCCGTCAGCTGCGGCGTCTTGTGCTTCGATGAACGCATCCACCAAAGCCACGCGGTTGCCGAGCCCGGTCAGCGTATCCGTGAAGACTTCCCGGCGCTGTTCGTGGCGCGCATCGTGGAGCTCCTCCATCAACGCCCTGATGTGCCGTTCCAGCTTCCCGATCCGGGCGTCAATGTCCGGGGGAAAGGACCGGCTTGGCTGGGTTGCGTTCACGAGGCTTCCATGAGCCGCAGGGTACAGTCGGCTACGGCTTTCGGTTTGGCGACGGGGTTGCGGCGTTCGTCGAGGAAGAGCCGGTAAGAGGCGACATCGAGCCGGCCGTCCCCCTCAATGGGAGTCCCCGCCCGGTACACGTGCGTAATCCAGGAGCCACCCAGGATGGCTTCGATCCACGCATCGCATTCAGCCAGCGGCAGGGGTACGCGCGTTCCGGTGTTTCGACGATGGCCTGCGATGGAGACCGTAATGCAACTGCCCAGGAGTCCCCTATCGGCAGTGAACCAAGCCAGGCCCTCGACGTCGGCCACAATGGTCAGGTTCGCACTGTCGTCCCCTACGGACTGGACCGGCTGCATCCGAACAGAACGCCGTGCCACGTTCAAGGCTGCTGGTGTTCCAGCCTGGTACGGAGCACTGGTGATGTCTTGCCGGAAGGCGCTCAGCTCCTGGGTGTGCTGGATCTGGATCTTGGTGGTCAGTTCATTAATGCTCATGATTGTGCCTCGTCAGCGATCGTGGCCGCCTGGAGGCGGTCGGCTCCTACAATCCGGTTTCTTCCCTGCGCTTTGGCGCTGTACAGGGCTGCGTCCGCCACTTCGATCATCAAAGTGAGGTCTGAGGCGGTGGTGGTGCTCGATGTGACTCCATAACTGATTGTGGGGAAGGACACGCCTTCCGGAACCTCCGTGGAAGCCATGCGGCGGCTTATCTCGGTGGCGATGCTTTCGGCCCTTTCCTGCGTGGCGCCCGGGAGGAAAAGAATGAACTCTTCCCCGCCGTACCGGCCGATGAGGTCCGTTGACCTGACCGATGACATGCAGGCCTCGGCGAAAGCCTTTAGGGCCACGTCCCCTGCCCGGTGGCCGTGTGCATCGTTGACCAGCTTGAAGTGGTCCAGGTCAGCCAGGACTATTGCAGCACCGGACTCGTTGGCGTGAAGTCGTTTGAGTTCGGTGGATGCCAGGTCCAGAAAGGCTCCGCGGTTGAGCAGACCTGTCAGGTGGTCCTTCGTGGCCCGCTCCCTCAGGCCCTTGATCAGTTGGTCGCTGCTCAGCGTGGTCATGCTGAAGGAGACCGTGACGAGCAGCACCAGGGACACCAGTCCCGAGGGCGCCGGACCAAAATAAGTACGGAATGCTTCGCTGCCAGGGCCTTCCAATGCGTACACCACCCAACGGCCCAGGTAGTAGATGGCCAAGAGTCCGGCGGCCAGGGAGAGGGCTTTGTGAACTTGTGAATGCACTGCCTTGATGAACCACAAGTCGCGGGCAGCCAGTGCGATACCAAAAGTCATCATGGCCAGGTAAACGAAACCTCCGGACCAGACATTGGAGCCGGGGCTCTCCAGTACGGAGGCGACTGCCGTGATGACAGGAGCCACGGCGAGCTGCCATGGAGCTGCCTTGAGGTCCCTCAGGGTACGGGCGCCGGCCCAGACGCTGAACGCTCCGGCCACCACCAGGACGTTGCCGAACGGGTTTGCCCAGTGCTGGGCCGGTGTGCCGTTCAGGAGGAACGCCGTGTTTCCGAGCATGAACTGCAGCAAGGCCAGGCTCCACCAGCCTGCGTATGGTGACCGCGTGCGGCGGTATGAGGAGAAGAACAGCACTAAGAGGGTCAACGTGACCACTCCGAGGGCAACCCTTACCGAAAACGAGTCGAGCACCATTGTTCGCTCCTGCCACTTGGTCCCACGCCAATCTCTAACATGTCAGGGTTCCTGTCAAAGCGGAGCCTTTCCATGTGTTGGTGGTGCCGGGAACCTTGTAATACCCGCGGATTTCGTAGGTCCAGGTGCCCACAGGCTGAACTCCTGACCTATAGGACTTTCCGGCATTCTTGCTAAGGTCGCCCGTGAACTCCAAGCTCCCGGAGGGGTTGTAGAGCTTGACCTCGTGATAGTTCGCGCCGGGGACCTCCGCGAAGGAATTCACGTCCACAACAACCTTGGCACCATTCGCCGAGCACGTCATGACCACGTCCGCGCTGGTCGGTGCCAGGAGACGCATGGCCGAGTACTGAGGATTGGCATTCTCGGTAGCAGAGAATGCGGCAAGTGCTGCGGCAGGCGCCGCCATCAGGGAAAGAGCGACCGCGGTCACGCCCGCGAGCGCGCGCCAGGTATGGTTACTGCTCATGCCGCCCGCCCCCTTAGCTGCTTCCGGCCCTGCTGTGTTTCCAGTTTGATCGCACTGGATCAATCCCGGTGCGGCGTTTCCTCAAGATTGGCTCAGGATTGCAGGGCGGCGACGGCTCATAATGGACCATGTGGATCGGTTGGATTGAATTCGATGTGCTCCTGGGCGATGTCCATAGCCTGAAGGAGAAGCGTTCGCTGGTGCGGCCCCTCCTTGCCGAAATCAAACGCCGCTTCGAAGTGTCCGCTGCCGAGACTGGCCTGCAGGACCAGCATCGCCGGAGTTTGCTGGGTGCGGCGCTGGTGGCACCCGATCGCGCGCACCTCAAGGAAGTGCTCGACGCCGTTGAACGGTTCGTGGCTGCCCGCCCCGAGCTTGAGCTGCTGAGCGCAAGGCAACGCGAACTGCACAGCGAAGACTAATTGCGTGGCTAGTAACCGATGACGGCCAGCCGGGTTGAATCCAGATGGGCATCGATGGCTTGGTGTGCCGCGTCCAGGCTCCGGCTGCGCAGGGCATCGACAATCAGCTGATGCTCGCGGAGCACATCGCCCGCACGGTCCGTCCCCTGGGTCACTGCCCGGACGCCAATCCTGAGTTGCCGCTGCCGAAGCGAGGCGTAGAAATCAGCAAGGATTGGATTTCCTCCTGCGCGGACCATGACCGTATGGAATTCGGTGTCCAACTCGATGAACCTGGCGGGGTCGTCCTTCGCCTCGTGCTGCTGGTCGATGATGCGTTGGAACGCGTCGATCTGCCCATCCAGCATGCTGTCCAAGGCTGAGACGGCCCACTTTTCTACTACGGACCGTGACTGCAGGATCGCGCGGACATCAGGGTCCGAGATCGGCGGAACGTAGGCGCCTTTGTGTGGAATCCGCTTGACGAAACCTTCGGCTTCGAGGCGCAACAGGGCCTCGCGGACTGGTGTGCGCGAGGTGCCGGTGGATTTGGCGAGGACCGCCTCGTTGAGGAAGGCCTCCTCGTCCCGCGGCAGGGCAGCGATATAGCTTTTCATCCACTGGTAGGCCACTTCGGGCTGTGATTGAGCAGTGGGAGTCATCTGGATCATGGAGAGCCTTTCTCGCGAAGCCCAGTATACGAGTTGCATTCAGGACCAACCCGGACACTCGTGAAAAAACTTCTTCATCACATGTAGACGGGTTGTATACAACTAGTCTACAGTGTTATTCAGTGACTCCGCTCACGCATTTGGAACCCCTCAATTTCCTGGGATAGGCCTCGCTTCACGGCCCGGCCCCTCCCAACCGCAAAAGGATCCCCACAATGACCGATTTGAAGAAAGCAGAACTGAGGCAGCAGAAGCACTCCAGCCTGCCGGTGGTCGCCGCTTCGAGCCTGGCCGGCACGGCCGTCGAATGGTACGACTTCTTTCTCTACGGCACCGCCGCCGCACTGGTTTTCAACAAGCTCTTTTTCCCTACCAGTGACCCGCTCGTGGGCACCATGCTGGCGCTCGGAACATTTGCCGCCGGCTTCCTTGCACGTCCGCTGGGCGCCATCGTCCTGGGGCACTTGGGCGATAAGCACGGCCGTCGCGCCACCCTGGTAGCCAGCCTCATGCTCATGGGCGTCGCCACCACGCTTATTGCGTTCATCCCTTCTTATGCGACCATCGGCATCGCAGCACCGTTGCTGCTTTTGTTGCTGCGTCTGATCCAGGGATTCGCACTGGGCGGCGAATGGGGCGGGGCCGTTCTCCTCGTCTCCGAACACAGCAATGACAGTGCACGGCGGGCATTCTGGGCATCCTGGCCCAATATGGGCCCGCCCTTGGGCAACCTCATGGCTGCCGGCGTTCTTGCAATCCTCGCTGCCACCATGCCCGAGAGTGAGTTCGTTGCCTGGGGCTGGCGGGTCGCCTTCGGGCTCTCCGCCCTGCTGGTGATCATTGGCCTCGTCCTGCGTCTCTATGTCCAGGAGACCCCGCTGTTCAAGGAAGCACAGCTGAAGCGCGAGGCCGAAGCAACCAAGGAACGGAAACTGCCCCTGGCCATTTTGTTCCGCCGCAACTGGCGCCAACTGCTCATCGCCACCGGAAGCCGCATGGGCGAGAACGCAGGCTTCTACATCTACTCGCTGTTCATCATCACTTACGTCACCCAAATCATGGGCTTGCAGCGGCAGACCGGCCTCACCGCCGTCATGATCGGTCAAGGTGTCGCCGTCGTCGCCATCCCCATCCTGGCGCTCTATGCGGACAAAGTGGGCCGGAAGCCCATCATGATCGGTGCTTCGATTGCCACCGTGATCTGGGCGTTCGCGTTCTTCGCCCTGCTGAACACCGGCCAGGTGTGGGGCATTATTGCAGCCGCGGTCGGAGGCTTGTTGATCTTCGCCGCCTACAGCTCCGTGATAGGCGCGTTCTTCTCCGAACTCTTCCCCACGGATGTCCGGTACAGCGGCACCTCCGTGGCCTACAACCTCGCCTCACTGATCGCTGGCTCACTGTCCCCCATCATCGCCCTGGCACTCTACAGCGCCTTCGGCACCGGATACGCGATCGGCATCTACCTCGCCGCGATGGGCCTGATCTCCATGGTCTCGGTCATGTTCGCCAAGGAAACCAAAGGCCTGCGGCTCAGCGACCTGGACGAGGAGCAGAAATGAAAGTCGCACTCGTCCAGGTGGCCAGCCCGGATTCGGAAACCCGCGAGGAACGGATCGATCGCGTGGAAACGATTCTTCGCGGCATCAACGGTGCCGATCTGATCGTGTTGCCCGAGTTGTGGAGCGCCGGATACTTCCACTTCGACGAGTACCACGCCCTTGCCGAAACCCACAGCGGTCCCACGGTGTCCATGTGCTCACGCGTGGCGGCGGATCTGGGTGTGTACCTCCACGTCGGGAGCGTCATTGAAGCAGGCGAGGACGGCCAACTCAGCAACACGTCCATCCTGCTGGGACCGGACGGGCAAGTCCTCCATACGTACCGGAAGATCCACGTCTTTGGTTACAAGTCCAAGGAAGCCAGCCTCCTCACGGCGGGATCCTCACTGCCGGTGGTGGAGTTGCCGTTCGGAGCAACGGCCGGGATCACCTGCTATGACCTTCGGTTCCCAGGTCTGTGGATGGAGCTGAGCACCCGGGGCGCGGAAATCGTCATCGTCCCGGCAGCCTGGCCGGCAGCGCGTCGCGAACACTGGCGGCTGCTCACAACGGCCCGGGCACTGGAGCACCAGATCTTCGTGATTGCCTGCAACGCCGCCGGCAGCCAGGAAGGTGTGGAGCTCGGAGGACACAGCCGGGTGGTCGATCCCGCAGGGAATGTCCTCGCCGAGGCCGGGGCCGGGGAATCGGTGCTCATGGTGGACATCTATCCCGATCAGGTCAAAGCAGTACGCACCGAATTTCCCGTCATTGGCGATCGGCTCGCGGCGTACGACGCTCTTGCCGTTTGACCCACAAGACGATTCAGACATCATTCAAGGAGACGGTATGGAAACCACAAGGCAAGTCCCACTCACCTTCAGGGTGGTGGGCACGGACAAGACAATCACGGTCTCGGACTTCCACGCAGTAGTGGCCGGCTACACGGGCCGCGATCCGAAGGCCGTACAGCACCACATCGATGAGCTGGCAGCCATCGGCGTAGCTCCACCGCCGGAAGTGCCCATGTTCTACCGGATGGACTCGGACCTGTTCGATACATCAGGCGAACACGACACCAGCACTAACCTGACCTCCGGAGAGATAGAACCTCTCTACATCCGCCACGACGGCAAGTATTACCTCGGCATCGGGTCCGACCACACGGACAGGGACATCGAAGCCCAGGACATCGGCGATTCCAAAAGGGCATGCCCCAAGCCAGTCGCAACCGAGGTCATCGAAGTCGAGTCGCTCGAAGACCTGGACCTTGACCAGTGCACCGCTCGCTCGTGGGTGGACGGAAACCTGTACCAGGAAGGGTCGCTGGCCGGCCTGCGCAAGCCTGCCGACGTCGTCGAAAAGCTCCTGGCACGCACCGACGTCGGCGACGCCGACTTCATGTGCCTGGGCGGCACCCTGCCGCTGCTGGACGGAAAATTTGTCGACGGAACTTCCTGGAAAGTAGAGCTCTCGTTCCCCGACGGGACGAGAATCGAACACAACTACAAAATCAAGAAAGGCTCACTTCGATGAGAACCGGAAAGCAATACCTGAAGTCCCTGAACGATGGCCGGTCGGTGATCCTCGATGGCGAGGTAGTGGGCAACGTCCTGGAACACCCGGCGTTCGCGAAGGTCGCCCAGACCATGGCTGAGCTGTTCGACATCGCAGCCGATCCCAGCAACGGCATGCAGTTCCACTCCGAAGAAATCGACGGACCCGCCAACCGCACGTTCGCCGCTCCCCGCACGCAGGAAGAACTCGTCCTCCGGCGCCAGGCCATTGAAAAGTGGGCCAAGCACACCCACGGCTGGGTTGGCCGCAGCCCCGACCACGTGGGTACGTTCTTCGCCGCTTTCGGCTCCCACGCCGATGTCTTCAAAAATGAAGAACGTGACTTCGCGGGCAACGTGGAGCGGTACTACAAGAAGATCCTGTCCGAAAACCTGTACCTTTCCTACGCGATCATTCCGCCGCAGGTCTCCCGGGCAACCACAGCATCAGGCTGGGAAGGCGAGTACCTGCAGGTCGGCGTCGTGCGTGAAACCGAGGAGGGCATCATCGTCCGCGGATCGCAGATGCTCGCCACGGGCGCGGCGATTGCCGACGAAGTCTTCGTCACCTGCATCAAGCCACTCGGACCGGACGACGTCGATTTTGCCGTGAGCTTCGCCATCCCGGTGGCCACCGACGGATTGAAGCTGTACTGCCGCCGTCCGTTCGCGCCCGCCGCAACCAGCGACTTCGACTACCCGCTGACCAGCCACTACGACGAGCCGGATGCCCTGGTGGTGTTCGATGACGTGCTCATCCCCTGGGACCGCGTCTTCATCAACCGGAACATCGATACCCTCCGCCGCCAGTTCTTCGATACCGGTGCCCACGCGTTGGGAAACTGGCAGGCCCAGATCCGGTTCTCCACCAAGCTGAAGTTCATTGCTTCTGTCGCCCGCAAGGTCACCCAGGTGAACGGCACGGACAAGATCCCCGGCGTGCAGGAAAAGCTCGGCGAACTCGCCGCCATCGTCCAGTCCGTCGAATCGGCAGTTCTCGCCGCCGAATACACGGCAACCAAGGACGACGCCGGCATGATGGTTCCCGGAAAGAGCGCCCTTTACGGAGCCATGGGTCTTCAATCCGAGACGTACCCGCGCGTGATTTCGATCCTTCGCGACCTCGTTGGTGGTGGCGTGCTGCAACTGCCGTCCAGCATCGCCGACATGACCAGCAGTGTGACCCGCCCGGACATGGAACGCTACGTGCAGTCCCCCGGTGTTACCAGCGAAGAGCGTGTGAAGCTGTTCAAGTTGGCCTGGGACATCATCGGCTCCGAATTCGCCGGCCGCCACCAGCAGTACGAAATGTTCTACGCCGGCGCTCCATTCGTAGTCCGCGGCGCCTACACCTACAGGAACTACGGCTACGACGCCCTGGTGGCAGAGCTCGACAAGTACCTGGGTTCCTACAGCATCAACGGCACCACTGAATCGGAGGGGATCTGATCATGGGAAAGCCCGAATTCGAGTTCACCCCCACCTCCTCGGTGGACTTCGCACCCTGCAACCCCCACATCGAGGGCCTGTCCGAGGCCATCCTTGCCCGGGACTCAGACAATGACAGCGTCACGCGCATCCTCAAGTTCGAGCCCGGAACGGACACCTCGCCCAACGGCGTCCTAACGCACGATTTCTGGGAAGAGGTCTTCATCTTCGAGGGCTCGTTCGTGGACCAGCGCCTCGGCAAGACCTTCAAGGCAGGCGACTGGGCCACCCGTCCGCCTGGCATGGAACACGGGCCGTGGGTTTCCGAAAACGGGGCCAAGATGTTCGAGGTCCGGTACTACACCGATCCGGTACAAGCCGAGCGGAGCAACTGACATGAGCCTCGCACCGCTCTTCACTGTTCCCGATGCCATGGGAATGCGCCGCGCCATGGGCCGCTTCCTCACCGGCGTTGCCGTGGTCACCACCAAGCACGAGGATGAGCTGTACGGGATGACCATCAGCTCGTTGACCTCCATCAGCTTGGAACCGCCCATCCTTATGATCTCGCTGAACTTCGGCACCCGGACCGGTGAGGCATTGATGGAGAGCGGCAAGTTCGCCGTCTCGATCCTTGGGGCCAAGCAGGAGTCGATGGCGCGACGCTTTGCGGTGCGAGGCGGCGACCGTTTCGGCGACGGCGAATTCGACATCACCGAGAACGGGCTTCCTGTCATCAAGGGAGCCCTCGCCCAGGCGGACTGCACGGTTGTGCAGCAGTACGACGTCGGAGATCACCAGGTCTTCTTCGGCCAGGTCACGACGTGCCGGGACCGGGACGGCGAAGTGCTCGCGTTCAAGGCGGGCCGCTTCGGCTCGTTCTCGGACTTCGGCCACGCGGAGATCCCCTGGATGTTCTGAGTTAGGTTTTTAGGAGCCGTCGCTTCCTGACCTTCTTTGAGGCACGAACGCCCCCGACACGCCGCTAATTGCGGCGCGTCGGGGGCGTTCCGTCTTCAAAGAAGGTCAGCACCGTACAGGCGCTGCTACTTCGAGGTGCCTTGCGAGACCGAACCCTGCAGCTGACGCTGGAAGATGACGTACACAATCAGCACCGGAACCACCGTGACAGTGACTGCAGCGAAGAGTGCGCCGAAGTCCACTGCGTACCCCATCTGGCCAGCGAAGGCCGCGAGGCCCTGCGAGAGAACGCGCGGCCCGGCAGCGTTGATGGAAACAGGGATCAGGAACTGGTTCCACAGTCCAAGGAAGTTGAAGATGGCAACCGAGGCGAGGCCCGGCTTGGCCATCGGCAACATGACTTGGAAGAATGTCCGCCACTCCCCTGCGCCGTCGAGTGCTGCGGCTTCAGTGATTTCGTGCGGCAGCGACTTGAAGAAGGAGAACAGGAAGAACACTGTGAACGGCAGGGCGAACCCCACGTACACAATGATCAGGCCCGGCAGGGTGTTGAGCAGTCCAATGTTCTTCAGCACAAAGAACAGCGGGACCATGGCGAGGAAAATCGGGAAGGTAAGGCCAGCAAGCATGAGGTAGTAGATGGCCCGGCTGCCAGGGAACGTGTACCTCGCCAGGACGTAGGCACACATTGCGCCGAGCACCATGACGATCACCAATGCCGAACCCACAACAACCACCGAGTTCAGGAAGTAGCTCCCGATTCCAGCCTCACTCCAGGCCTTCACATAGTTGTCGAACCGCCATTGCGAGGGCAAGGCGAACGGAGAGGCAAAGATCTCGCTGGACGTCTTGAAGGATGACATGAACGTCCACAGAAGCGGCAGGATCACAATGAGGGACCAAATGGTCAGAGCGGTGTGTGAAACAGCGCCCACCAATTTGTCCCCGGGCGTCGTGGCAGGTTTGCGGGGCTGGAAGTGCAGCGACTTCATTTCCGGGGTTGAAACTTTTGTTGTCATTAGATGCTCACGTCCTTGTCGCCACCAGTGAGCCGATTAATCACGAACACCAGGCCGGAGAAGATCAGGGTGGCAACAGCCAGGACAACGCCCATGGCGCTGGCCAAGCCGAATTGGCCCTTGCTGAAGGCCGTGAAGAACAACTGCTGTGCCATCACGAGCGTCGAATTGTCCGGACCACCACCGGAGTTGAGGGCCGCCATGTAAACGAACGCATCGAGCGCCAGGATACCCATATAGATGTAGGCGGTCTGGATGTTATCCCGGATCAGCGGGATGGTGATGGACACGGCGGTACGAAGCCTGCCTGCGCCATCGATCCTGGCGGCCTCGAACAGTTCGGCAGGAATGCCCTTGATACCGGCCACGAACAGCACCATGTAGAAGCCAACGAAGCCCCACACAATCACGAACATCGTGGCGATCATGGCCGTATTCTTGTCGCCAAGCCACGCGAAGTCCTTGAACTGGTCAAGGCCCATGCTGGTCAGGATCCCGTTGAGCAGGCCCCCGGACGGATCATAGATCTGGCCCCACATGATGCCAATGGCGATTGCGGGAATCGTGTACGGGAAGAACGAGACCACGCGGTAGAAGCTGGAGTTCCGCAGGCCCTTGATCTGGCCTTTGCTGCTTCCGCCGACGGTCACCAGGGTGGCGAGGACCAGGCTCAGGATGATGGTGACGATGGGCAGCACGATGACCAGGAGGATGTTGTTCCCCATGGCCTTCATGAAGATGTCGTCAGTGAAGATCCTGGCGTAGTTCTCAAAGCCGATGAAGTTCTGCGTGGGCGAAAAACCCGACCAGTCCGTCAAGGAATAACCGAAAGCCTGAATAAAAGGCCAGATCACGAACAAGAGATAGATGGCCAGCGGCAGGCCAAGGAACACCGCGAAGAAGCTGACTTTATCCCACGTCAGCGGCTTGCGCCGGCGCCTCACCACAACCGGTGGGGCCATGGCCGGAACGACGGCGGCCAGGCCGTCGTCGTTCCGGCTCTGCTTGGTTTTCACTACGGTCACTTCACTTCAATCTTCTTGACCGAGCTGTCGTTGCGGACCTTGTCGGTGATGTTCTGGAGGGCCGAGGTAAGCGTCGCAACGTCCGACTTGCCATCGAGGAAGGTATTCCAGACGACGAGTTGGTCCTTATTGGTGCCGTAAAGGTCAATGAAGTTCCAGGTGTAGATGTTCTCACCGGCATCACCCAGCAGCTTGGTCTGCGAGACCAACGCGGTGGAGCCGAAGCCATCGGCCGGGACGGTGTCCTTGACGATGGTGGGAGCGAGTTTGGTCTTGGCGAAGTTGGTAGCAGCTTCCTTGGAGAGCATGACGCGGAGCAGTTCCTTGCCGCCGGCCACGTTCTTGCCTTGGGAGGGAACCACATATGGCTCGCCGGCTGCACTGTGCAGCGAGGCGTACGGCTTTTTGGGGCTCGCACTCACTGAAGGCACCGGCGCGCCCGTCATCTTGAAGTCCGCCTTGGTCTGGTCCTTCATCTCGTTTTCGATCCACGAACCGGACGGGTAGAAGACTGCCTCCTGGGCGTTGCTCCACTGGGCCTGGGCTGCCGTGAACTGCGTTCCGGAACCACCGGGCTTGAAGTAGCCCGCCTTGATGATCTTGTCCAAGGCGGTGAAGACGGACTGGATCGCCGGGTGCGACCAGCAGTCTGCCTTGAGGTTCTCCAAGGCCAGCCGGACGTCGTCGCCACCTTCCTTGATAGCGGAAGCGATAGCCATTTCCTGGTAATACGTGGCAGCTTCCTTGCCCCAGAGGAACAGGTACTTACCCTTGGCCTTGGCTTGCTCGCCCAGTGCGTACATTTCGTCCCAGGTCTTCGGAACGGTCCAGCCGTTTTCCTTGAGCAGGGAGTCTGAGTACCACATGGCGTAGACGGTGAGCACATAGTTCAGCGCAGCCAGCTTGCCCTCGAAGGTCCCGGGAGCGAGCACGCCCGTGTACAGGGTGTCCTTAATGACCTTGCCCTCGAGGTTCTTGGCCTCTACCACGCTGGTGAGGTCCTCGAGCTGGGCAAGGATGGTGCTGAAGCCAATAGCCTTGGCACCGGAGTTGTCGATCAAGTCCGGCGGGTTGCCACCGACGAAGCGCGGTTGCAGCTCCTGCGCGATATCCGTGGACGGGGCAATCTTGGCGGTGGAGCCCGAGTGGGCCTTTTCGAAAGCCTTGCCGGCGAAATCGACGTAGTCGATGCCGTAGCCGCCCTTGAAGATCACGGCGTCGACGGTGGATTTGTCCGCCATGCCAAAGGGGTTGGTGTCGGAGACGGTGCCCGTGGGGCCGGTAGTGGTACCGCCACCACCTGCTGCACAGGACGCAATGGTTCCGCCCATGGGGACAAGCACCGCAGCTGCGAGTGCCCCGCGGAGGAATCCGCGGCGACCAAGGGACTGGTGCTGAACGTTCATTTCGTAACCCTCCAGTGACTCGTAATGTCGACTCTTGCGGCAGGCGGCCGGAAAGTCGGACAGTCTGGGTTGGCCACTCTGCAGCGCCAACCTTCGTGTGACATACTTCACCACGAATGATCGAAAATCAATATTTCTCGGTACTTTCGATCAACATTTGTCAAAGCGTGATCTTTCTACGGACCCTCCGCGAGGGCTTTTCCACACTCGGTAATCGCTTCCCGGGCGAGGAGCCTTTGCCGCTCAGTTCCCAGTCGTTCCGCCCATTGTTCGGCCAATTGGAACTCCACCAAGGCTTCCGTGAAGCGCCCGTTACCGTGCAGAAACCAGCCGAGGCTTGTGTGCAAAGCAATCATCCATCGCTTGGTCCGCTCATGATGGGCCGTGGATGCGTATTCCAGGGCGCTCCGCATCCAGGCTTCGGCGTGGGCTACGTCCGCAATCGAGAGCATGTGCAGTGCGTCCACGGCCAGGAATTCCTCACCAAGGTGGTCAGCCAGCTCCGCAGCCTGTTCAAGGAGCGGCACGGCCATCGCTGCGTGTCCGCCGGCATTCAAAACGCGTCCACGCTCCAGGAGGACGCGTACACCCACGGTGGGTTCATCGCCATCGATTCCGTCCAGCAGAGCGTCGGCTTCCTCGAAACGGCCCTGCAGGCTGATGGCCCGCCCAAGCTGTGTTGCCAACTCGGCCCGCTCATCGGCGTCGTAAATTTCCTCCAGCATGGCTGCCCGGAACCTGGCCTCAGATGCTGCCGGATCGCCAAAGTTCCATAAGTGGTCCAAAGTTCCCTGATCCAGCATCAACCCGCTCCTGACCAGCCTCCGCTGCGCCCGTTGGCTTGCACTATCAATGTAGCCCCATGTCAACGGCGTGGGGAGAGGGTTTGGGGCCGTGTCAGTCCGGGGTCAGGTTGCCGTTTCAGATGCCGGGGCGATTGGCGAGCCGTGCCCAGCCGAGCTGTTCCTGCTGCTTGCGGCTGAGCGTAGCCACCACCAGATCATAGGAGTCCTCCACCATGTCCCGGATCATGTCATCGGGGAGGGACCCATCCAGCCGGACGCCATTCCAATGCGTCTTGTTCATGTGCCAGGCACCTGTGATCTCGGGATGGGCTGCGCGGAGTTGCTCGGCCAACACAGGCTCGCACTTGAGGCTCACGGACCAGTTGCCGGGATCCATCGCGGAGAGCGCGAACATCTTGGCCTCGTGCCGGGCTCCACCGGCGACAGCGGCCCGCACCTTGAACACGGACGTTTCAGGTCCGAACGGGAAGTCTTCAAAAGCCCCGGGAAAGCCCAGGCAGATCTGGCGGAGCTGGGAAACATCCATGGAGGTGAGATTACCCGGCAGGCCTACGCCACGCCCAGGAAGTCCTCCAGTAGCACGACTTCCAGTCCCGCGGCCACCTGTGCAGCACGGAATGCAGCGAGGTCCGCGGAAAACTCGGCACGGAAATGCATCAGCACGATGTCACCGGGACGCAGTGAGTTACCCACCTGATAGTCCATCTTTCCGGCGTTGGCTTTAGCTTCCCACGTGATGATCGCCTTCATTCCAGCAGCCGCAACCGCCTGCCGCATGACGTTGGAGTAAGCTCCGCCCGGGGGCCGGAACAGCGTAGGACGGCGGCCGTAGTGCTGAAAGGCGTACTCCTGCATGCCCACAATGTCGTTCAGCTGCTGCTGGTACCCCCACTGCCGCACCATGTTGATGTTGTGCGTGACGGTGTGGTTCTCCACCAGGCTGCCTTGGGCCCGGAAGGCGTCGAAGAAAGCGGGGTTGTCCGCAATGGTGTCCCTGGTCAGGAACAGGGAAGCCGGGTAGTCGTAGTCGGTCATGAGCTTGACCGATTCCGGCGTCTTGATGTTGCCGTCATCGATGGTCAGGAACACTACCGGATGCTTGGTTTCGATCTTGGTGATCACAGGTGCCAGGCCACCGACGATCGGGGGCAGCTGGTAGTCCGGAATGAAGGTGCGGCGGATCCGTTTGGTCGGCCTTGGGGTTGGGGTTGCACTGTTCGTTGGGGTTGCACTGTTCGACGGCGGCACCTCACCCCCGGCCGACAGCCCGCCATTCGGGCCCGGCACCTCGGGCGATGCAGACGCGGAACCGTGCGGCAGCTCCGGCGTCGAGCTTTCCGGTGCAGCGCAGGCACTCAGTCCGGCAACGAGCGAAGCGCCAAAAACCCCGAGCACGGCGCGTCGGGCTGGTTGGAAAGCTGGCGTGGAGATGGGCACCGCTGAATGGTCGCCACACATGGCCGTCCCCTAAGGCTAAAAAGAATGAGTCAGCTGCAGATTAGCAAAGGAATCACCCTGGGGATTACAAGCCGTAATGCCAGCCTTCACGTGCCGGGCAGGAATTGACCACGACGTCCAGACCTGCATCCCTGGCGCGCTGTACGGCGTCGTCGTCAAAGACCCCCAGCTGCAGCCACACAGCCTTCGCGCCGATGGCGATCGCCTGATCGATAACAGCACCCACCCGCTGCGAGTTGACGAAGCAGTCCACGACGTCGATAGGGTGCTTCTCAGCAGGGATATCCGCGAGGGACTTGTAGCCCTTTTCGCCATGGACATCCTCGCCCTTGAGGTTCACGGGGATGATCTCCATGCCCATGCGGTCCCGAACGTACAGTGAGACGTCATATGCGGAGCGCCACTCATTGTTGCTAAGCCCTACGATGGCCCAGCATCCTTTTGTTCGCATCAATCGTTCCACCACGGCCGGATCGTTGACATGCATCATGACGCAAGCTTAGTGTCCCGTGCCCCTCAACCAATGCTTCAGTTTGTCCACGAAGGACTGGAATTGTTCATCAGTCGGCTTCTCGTTCAACGATGGGAGTGCCTGGCTTGGTTTTTTACCGTGGGCGGGTGCGGGTTTGGCCGTTGTAGTCGCCGGGACGCTCGGATTGGCAACGTCAGGGAGCGTTGGCACGTTCTGGCTGCTTTTTGCCTGCTGGAGCGCTCCCGCACCGAGCTTCGCCTCTGCCGGCGTCGCCTCGTCGTTTCGGGGTGGCTGGGCGTTTCGAGGTGGCTGGGCCGCAGTTGCGCCGGGAGCCGCCGGGACGTTTTCGACGTCGGCCGCCTGCGCTTCAGTCGCTGCCTGCTGCCCCCGGGTCTGGACCGGCAGGGAAGTCCCCGCAGACTCATCGGCTTGCCGGGCTGGCGCGGCAGCACGTGATTCGCTTGCTAGCGGGACGGCTGCGGGATCCACGGCAGGTGCTGGTTCCGTGCTGACTTTCGGGGCATCCGGCGTGGGCAGCACCGGCACTGCGGCGGACCACGGCGGAACGAAATTGCCCAGCAGTTCATTGACGAACGCAGGCGTACGGGTGAAGCCGGAACTGGCCGCGGCCACACCACTCACGCCAAGCCCCATAGCCGCGACCACAGCCACGCTGACCACAGCCGTGCGGTGCTTGCGGCGCCAACGGCGCTTGCTGACTTCATCATGCGGTCCAGCGAGCATCGCGGCCAGTGCCGCATTGGGGGCCGGTGCCGGAAGGTTCGCGAAGGAACGGATGGAGAGCAGTGCCTGCCGAACGTCGGGCGCGCCAGTGAGCTCGGCGTCGAGCAAAAGCTCGTCGACGACAACTTCGCGTTCCATATCCCTGTATGTCATGAGGACACGTATTCCTTTACTGCCGAATGCTCACGGAGCGCCGTCAAAGCCCTGCGCTGCAGTTGCTTTACAGCGCCGGCGGATTTCCCCATGATGTCGGCCACCTGTTCCACCGTGAGTCCTGCCACGATCCGGAGGGCCAGGACCTCCCGCTGATCGTCCCTGAGGGTATCCAGGAGTTTCATGACCTCTTGGGGAGCCAGCAGGCCCATTGCCTCAGACTCCGCGGAGCTTGACTCGCGGGTATCGCGCTCGGGCTCGAACTCATGGTGTTCCGGGGCCCTGCTTTGCTTCCGATGCTCATCCACCATGCGGGCGTGTGCCACCGAAAAAACAAAAGTCCGTAGTCCGCCTGCTCCTCCCCTGATGTCGTCCAAACGGGGCAGGACAGCCAGGAACACATCCTGTGTGATGGCCTCGGGATCTGACACCCCTTTAGCGGTCAGGTAGCCGAGGACCGGTCCGGCGTACGCCTGGTAGACGGCGCTGAACAGTTCCGCGTTATTGCCCTTGAGTGCATGAAGCGCTTCGTCGGTCAATGCGTCGGTCACAGTGAAGAGACTTTCGATCGGCGGCAGGTCCGGGGCTTGGAGCCAGGTCATCCGCCTTTGCTCGACGGGCAACCCACCAAGGGTATCTGCTCAACCGGGCCGCCCCAAGGACGGCCCACAATGTCCCTCAAAATCTCATCAGGACAGAGAAGGGCCGAGCTGGAACATGATGGGGGACAAATTCCAGCTCGACCCTTTCAAAGACGTAATCGTCGGGGGACGCCCAAGGGTTACGCAGGGTACGAACTTTTTTAGGACTTTTTTGTGGCGCATCTACGCGGGCAGTGGGCTATGGACTCTGCCCGCATAATCACTACGCTGAAAAAGACCAATGCCGAGTTCCAAAGGAGAGATGATGACGCTTCCTCCAACTCACGAACCTGAGCCGTTTCCGCCGGACCCGGGACCGGTCCCGCCACCACCGGATCCCACTACCCCGTTCCCGCCCAGCCCCATTCCGAGTCCGAATCCGACGCCCGGACCGCTTCCGGTTCCGGATCCTGGTCCCGTGCCACCACATCCTGATCCAACGCATCAACCAGATCAGCCCAACCAACCGCCAAGTTAGGCGCGTTCAGGACTTAGACACATACGACGACGGCGGTCACCTACCAAGGTGACCGCCGTCGTCGCCGGTTCAGCTCCGCTAGCCGACCGCCCTCTTGATGAGCTCGACGATCCTGGCTTCAACGTCCGGGGTGAGCTCCGTCAGCGCGTACGACGTTGGCCACATGCTGCCGTCGTCCAACATTGCACTCTCTTCAAAGCCGAGGGTGGCATACCTGCTCTTGAACTTGTCGGCGCTCTTGAAGAAGACGATGTTCTTCCCGTCTTTGGCATACGCCGGCATTCCGTACCAAGTCTTCGGGGAAAGCTCCGGCGCATGCTCCCTCACGAGCGCATGAAGTCGCTGCGCGATGGCCTTATCCGCTGGCGGCATCTCGGCGATCTTTTCCAGGACGTCGCTCTCGCCGTCGGCCTTTGAAGCCTTCCTGTTCGAGGTCTTCTTGAGTTCTTGCGCACGCTCCTTCATCGCGGCGCGTTCGTCCGCGGTGAATCCGTCGTAGGACTTGGCGGTTCCGGTCTCAGCCATGGCAGGCCCCTCTCGCTGCTGGAAATCTTTTCGGATATTTCAACCATAGGTCGCTGCCCATAAGCGGGCTTCTCCGAAACTGCTCAATGAGCTTCAGGACCTCCTCCGGCCAGGAGCCTTTTGGGGCGGCTTTCCAAGCGGTAGCAGCTAGGAGAAACGTCCCGGCCGGAAGGTTGCCAGCATGGGGTGCTTGTTGCCGGTCAGGATCTCTCCGGACAACAGTTCACCTGCAATGAGTCCCAACGTGGCGCCCGAGTGCGTGAACGCTACGAAACAGCCAGGTACTTGGCCCAGTTCACCGAAGACGGGCTCACCGTCGCCGGGTATGGGCTTGTAGCCAATCTTCCAGGAGGCAGGCTTGAGTTCCGGGTTGCCGGCAATCAGCTTGGAGGATTCGTCGGCCAGTTCCTGTACAACCTCGTCGGGAATGCTGAAAGAACCATCGGCGTGTTCGGTGATCCGGTCTTCGTACCAGTCGTGGTCCAGGGCGAACGTGTTGCCCGGGTTGGGACGGACGGCGGCACGTGGCGTATTCATCACTGCTTTCACCTGGTGCTCCACAGGCTTGGTGACCACCAGCATGGAGACCGGGGAACCATTGGGGATTTCCACACCGAGTGGCTTCACGACGGCGGGCGTTGCTGCGCCGCATGCCACGAGGACGGCATCGGCTGGATAGGTCTGGCCGGAAGCAGTCTCGACGCCGGTGGCCTTGCCGCCGTCGAGCGTCACCTGGACTTTTCCGGCGTTGAGGATGAGCTGGCCGCCGAGGGCGTGGAATTCCTCCATCAGGAAGTTGACCAGGTCCGGCAGGCTGACCCAGCCTTCCCCCGGGTTGAAAATGGCGTTCTCGGGAACAGCACTGGCGTCGATTCCGGGCGTTACTGATGCGATTTCTTCAGGGGCCAGAAGCTTGGAGTCGTAGCCAATCGACTGCTCGTAAGCATGGCGGGCCTCGGTTACTTCGCGCTTGCCTGCGGCGTTCCACATGAGGCCTCCGCCGAACTGAAGCCACTCGCGGCTGGGATCTGCGGCGAACAGCGTCCGGTACCGGTCGACGCCGGCAACCCGCAGCTGGTGGTAGGGGGTGGACCTCTCGCCTGCGGAGTTGAGCCAGGAAAGTGATCGGCCCGTGGCCTCGCTGGCCAGGCCCTGTTCAGTCAGCAGCGTGACTGAAGCTCCCCCGCGGAGCAAGTGAACGGCGGTGGAAACGCCCAGGATGCCACCCCCGATGACGGCGACGTGCTTGATGGAGGACATAGCTCTCCCTTTCTTTGATGTGCTTGTGGGTGCTTGGGACGCACTTGCTTACGCGAAGGCGTGGATGCTTTCGATGATTTTGAGGGTTTCCAGCGCCTCGGCCGGCGCTACGGGAAGCGGGCCTTGCCCACGAAGGCAGGCTGCGAGCCCGGTGTAGAACTGTGGGTACGCGCCCTTTTCTGCGGGAACGGGTTTAGCTGAACCGTCCACTCCCAGAAGCCCCCAAGACTCCTGGGGTTCGGTGCCATAAGAGGCGTCCGACGGAGTGACCCCAGCTGCGAGCGCGGGTTCCTGACTGTCCAGTCCCCACTTGGTGTACGCGGCTTTTGATCCGAGGACATGGAACCTTGGGCCAACCTGGGCCGCCATGCCGTTCATCCATAGCCGGGACCGCACGCCGGATTCATGGAGCAGGGACACGAAGGCCTCGGTGTCCGCCGCGGCTGGATACGGACCGTGGTTTGCGGTCTCGCCGTAGCTCTCCTCCACAGGCCCGAACAGCTGGATGGCTTGGTCGATCAAGTGGGCGCCGAGGTCATGAAGGATGCCACCGCCCTCGGCCAGGGTTGATGTATCGCGCCAGTTTCCGAAGCCTTCCGGGCGCCACCATTCAAAACGGGACTCAAATGTCCGCACCTCTCCCAGTGCGCCGTCGCGCAAAAGTTTCCGCAACGTCAGGAAGTCGGCGTCCCACCGGCGGTTCTGGAAGACCGTTAGCTGCACGCCGGCGTCGGACGCGCGCCCGGCCAGTTCCTCGCCGTGGGCCACCGTGGTGACGAAAGGCTTGTCCACCACGACGTTCAGGCCGCACGCGATGGCCGTGGCCCCAAGTTCGAGGTGAGTAAGTGGCGGCGTTCCCAGAACGACGAGATCGAGGTCGCCTGCCTGGGCGAACATCTCCTCCGGAGTGGGCACTATCCGCGCCTGAGGGTAGAGGCGCGCGGCTTCGGTGGCACGCTCCGGGTCCGCCGTCACGATGACGTCCAGCGAATAGTTCTTATCCGCTGCGATCAGCGGGGCGTGGAAGACTTTTCCGGAGACGCCAAACCCGACGACGGCGGTCCGGATGGGTGCCGCTGTTACCTGGCCGATCACAGGATTCGCGCCCATTACAGGACTTCCGAAAGGAAGCGCTGCAGGCGTTCGCTACGCGGGTTGTCAAAGAGCTCGGCCGGGGTGCCGACCTCCACCACTTCGCCTTCATCCATGAAGACCACTTGATCAGCAACCTTGCGGGCAAAGCCCATCTCGTGCGTGACCACCAGCATGGTCATCCCGCGACGGCCGAGGCCCGCCATCAGGTTCAGGACACCCTTGACGAGTTCCGGATCCAAGGCACTGGTGGCTTCGTCGAAGAGCATGACTTCGGGTTCCATGGCGAGGGCCCGGGCGATGGCGACGCGTTGCTGCTGACCGCCGGAGAGGTCACGTGGCCGGTGGTCAGCGCGTTCGGCGAGGCCCACTTCGGCGAGCCGGCGTTGGGCGCGTTCCCGTGCCTCCTTCTTGGACATTCCCTTGACGCTCCACAGGGCGAGGGCCACATTTTCCAGGGCTGTGTGGTCAGGGAAGAGGTTGAAGTGCTGGAACACCATGCCGATGCGGGCGCGGAGGATGTCCGGCTTGACCTTGAGGGCGCTTTCGCCAGCCAGAAGCACATCGCCGCTCTTGGGTTCGTGCAAGCGGTTGACGCCGCGAAGGAGTGTGGACTTGCCGGAACCGGACGGACCGATGATGCATGTGGTGGTGCCCGGAGCTACGGTGAGGCTGACGTTGCGAAGTACCTCGACGTCGCCGTATGCCATGGTCAGGTTCCGCAGTTCCAGGCTGGAGCCGTGGAACTTTTCGATGTCTGGGGCGGTTTTGTTGGTGCTGGCACTGGCGGTGCTGCTGCTGTTGCTAGTGAGGTTCACGTGTTGCTCCCGGTGATGAGCGGCGATGCCGCGTCGAGTTCCTTGACTTCCTTCAGCCCGCTGGTTGGGGCTGTGGGACGGCGGCGACCGGTGCGGAACTTGTTGTCGAAGTAATTAACCAGGTGGGTCAGTGGCACTGTGATCACCAAGTAGAAGATCCCTGCCATGACCAGCGGCGAGAGATTGCCTGAGAGTACTGCGGCATCCTGGCCCACACGGAACAGTTCACGTTCGCTGACCAGCAGGCCAAGGAAGTAGACCAATGAGGAGTCTTTGACGATCGCAATGAACTGGTTCACCAGGGCAGGCAGTACACGGCGTACCCCTTGTGGCACCACTACCAGGGCCATTGACTTGGAGTAGCTCATGCCCAATGCGCGGCATGCCTCGCCTTGGCCTTTGTCCACGCTCTGGATGCCGGCACGGAAGATTTCTCCGATATAGGCGCTGGCGATCAGGCTCAGTGCGATGATTCCCAGCGGGTACGGCGAGGGTCCAAACACGGACTGGCTGAACCGGGCAAAGCCTTGGCCGATCAGGAGGATGGTGAGGATTGCGGGCAGGCCACGGAAGAGGTCCGTGTAGATCCGAGCCGGAATACGCAGCCATTTGGACCGTGAGATCCCCATGACCGCCACCACCATGCCCATCACTACGCCGAGGATGGTTGCTGCGATGGAGATGATCAGGGTGTTGAGGAGTCCAACTCCCAGGAGTTGGGGCAGTACTTCGATCATCGAATCGACATCGAAGAATGTGCGGCTGATGGTATTGAGCCAATCCATTGAATGCTCTCAGACGTTTGTTGGTTTTCGGATTGCCGGGCGGGCTGGGTGCGGCCCGCCCGGCTGTTGTTTGGGTACGGCGCTGTTCTTTGGGTACGGCGCTGTTGTTGGGTGCGGCGCCGCGTTACTTGGCAGCCGTCGGGGACGGGCTGGAGGTCTGCTCAGCCTTGGGCAGGTACTGCTCCGGCATCGGCGAGCCGGGGAACCACTTCTGGTAGAGCTTCTTCCACGTGCCATCCTCCATTGCCGCGGCCAGGCCCTTGTTCAAGGCTTCCTTGAAGGCGGGCTTGTTCTTCGCGATGGCAAAGCCAGCCGGGGCGTCGAAGGACGGGATGTCGGCTGCACTGACCAGTCCGAACTGCTCCTGGTAGGCCTTGGCTGCCTCGTAGTCCAGGAAGTGGGCGTCCACCGAACCGCTGTTGACCGCAGAGATTGCGGTGTTGTTGTCCGGGAAGCGGACCAGCTGGGCCGACGTGAAGTTCTTGACGGCGTAGGCTTCCTGCAGGGTTCCCTGGACGACGCCCAGGCGCTTGCCGGAGAGGCCGTTCACGTCCTTGATTCCGGATGTCTTGGTGGTGATGACCGTCAGGTAGCCAGCCAGGTAACCGTCGGAGAAGTCAACAGTTTCCTTGCGCTTGTCCGTGATGCCAATGGCCGCGACGCCGACGTCGAATTGGCCATTGGATACGGCTGCGAGCAGTCCGGAGAAGTCCTGGCCGGTGAAGACAACCTTGTCTACGCCCGCACGGTGGGCTACATCTTTGAAGAGTTCCACATCAAAGCCCGTGAAATTACCCGAGCCATCCGTGAAGGTGTAGGGCTTGGAGTCGCCCAGGCTGGCGACGCGGATGGTGCCGGGTTCGATCAGGCCATAGGAGTTCTCGGCCGAGCTTGAGGTTCCGGCGGACGATCCACCACAGCCGGAAAGGGCGAGGATGGCCGCCAAGGCTGCTGCTGCGAGGGCTGCCGGGCGGAAGTTCAGTTTGATCACAGCGTTGTCCAATCGTGGGGAGGGCCAGCGGTGCTGTCTTGGGCCGCTTTTTGGGGTCTTACTCGATGTCAGGTCTTGCTGAGTCCGGTCTCAGTCCCTAAGATTGAGACCGGACTCACATCGATTGATTGAAATGTAGCGGAAGTCACAAGCCGCGTCAACACCACTTCTGAAAGGTGAACATGAGCACTGACGGATCCCGACGGCGGGACGTAACGGTTGCCGACGTCGCCAAAGCCGCCCAGGTCTCCAAAGCCCAGGCCGCGCGCGCACTGGGCAACTACGGCGCCGTCAGCGAGGACGTTCGGGAACGGGTTCTCGCCGCAGCCGAAGAGCTTGGCTATCGCCCCAATGAGCTTGCGCGCAGCATGAACACGGGCAAATCCAACACCATTGGCGTGGTGGTGGGCGATATCGAAAACCCGCACTTCGGCCTGGCCACCAGAGGCATCACCGATACGGCGAAGAAGAGCGGTTACAACGTCATCCTGATCAACACCGACGAAGAACGGGCCGCCGAGGTGGACGCCGTCCAGGTGCTTCTGGATAAGCGGGTTGATGGGCTCATCGTTGCTCCCGCTTCATCAGTGGAAACCTCGCACTTGAAACAGGTCCGCGACTCCGGGCGGCCGCTGGTCCTGTTGGACCGCGCCGCCGATGGCCTCGACGTCGAGACGTTTGCCGTGGACATGGGCACCATCTCCTACGAGTCCACCAAGTACCTCATCGAGGCAGGCCATCGACGCATCGCGTTCGTCTCGACGGTTCGGACAGACGGCCCCTACCAGGCGGGAATGCCCCTGGATTCCTCGCAAATATCGGACCGCCTTGAGGGGATCCGCCGCGCCTTCGCAGAAGCGGGCCTCAGCCAGCCGACAGACCTGGTGCGGCTGAATGCCGGCGACGCGGATTCGATCATGCGAATTACCCGTGAGCTGCTGCAAGGACCTGATGCTGCCACTGCCATTATTGCCTCGGACGGCCTGATCGCCTTGAGCGTTGTGGAGGCCATCCAGGAATCGGGCCTCTCCATCCCATCGGATGTGTCCCTGCTCATGTACGACGATTTCGCGTGGACCCGGCTGACCACTCCCCCGCTCACCGTCATCGCGCAGCCCGTCTACGACATGGGAATGGCTGCCGCCACCGCGTTGATCCGGCAGATTGAGGGCAGGAAATCTTCCTCGCCAGCCGGGCCGCCATTGGAGGCGCGGCTCGTGCGACGCGGCTCAGTCGGTTCGCCGAGGGACGCCGGGGTGCTCAGCCAGGCGGGCGGCTAGCGAGTACAAATCCACTTGCGTGGCTGCGGGAAACCAAACTGGCCGGACTTCGCCGGACTTCGGGGCGGGGCAAGCACGCCCAACACTTCCCCTAGCGCAACTTGGCATACCTAAATCTCACTTTTCGGCATGCCTAACTTTCGGTTATCCTCGTATCAAGACACCCCGAGGACGAGGAACAGTGATGGCCGTACCCACGCTCCAACTACGACCCGCACCAGGCAGGGTCTGGTCTCGGCTACTGCTGCTCGGACCGGCTTTCGTGGCTGCCATCGCGTACGTGGACCCGGGGAACGTTGCCGCGAACCTGACCGCAGGCGCCAACTACGGATACCTGCTGGTGTGGGTCCTCGTTGTGGCCAACGCGATGGCAGTCCTTGTCCAGTACCAGTCAGCCAAGCTGGGCCTCGCCACGGGCTTGAGCCTTCCAGAGATCCTGGGCAAACGGTTGGGGACGAAACGTCGCCGCCTGTACTGGGCGCAGGCCGAGATCGTCGCCGGGGCCACGGACATGGCCGAGGTAATCGGCGGCGCCGTTGCCTTGAACCTGCTTTTTGGACTCCCCCTGCTGGCCGGTGGTGTGATTATCGGCCTCGCGTCCATGGTGCTTCTGGCCCTGCAGTCCCACCGTGGTCAGCGGTCCTTCGAGTACGCGATTTTGGTGTTGCTGGGGATCATCGCAGTCGGCTTCATGTCGGGATTGTTCGTCAACCCACCCGACGGCGGGGCCGCTGTGGGCGGGCTACTGCCCCGCTTTGAGGGCACCGACACTGTCCTGCTGGCGGCGAGCATGCTCGGCGCCACAGTGATGCCCCACGCGATCTACCTGCACTCCGCCCTGGCCAGGGACCGGCATGGATTCTCGGAGGACCCATCCGTGCGAACCCGCCTCATCCGGGCCACCCGCGTGGACGTCATCGGTGCCTTGCTGCTGGCCGGCGTGGTGAACATTTCCATGCTGCTGCTGGCCGCCTCCAGCCTTCGCGGCATCGAGGGGACCGACACGATCGCCGGCGCCCATGCCGCAGTCACATCCGCCCTCGGTCCCGCCGTCGGCGTCATCTTCGCGATCGGGCTGCTGGCCTCGGGACTGGCGTCAACGTCGGTAGGTTGCTACGCCGGCGCCACCATCATGGGTGGTCTGCTGAAGGTCCGTATCCCCCTACTCACCCGCCGGGTGATCACGCTGATCCCAGCCTTGATCATTCTGGGTGCCGGCATCGAACCAACGCTGGCGTTGGTGCTGAGCCAGGTGCTGCTCAGCTTCGGTATCCCGTTCGCACTAATCCCGCTGATCCGGCTGACGGGCAAGCGCGATGTCATGGGCATCCACACCGATTCCAAGCCCCTTAAAATCGCCGGATGGACGAGTGCCACGTTGATCGTTGGCCTGAACATCGTGCTGATAACACTGACTTTCAGCGGTCAGTCCTGACACTAATGGCCGGACCAACCGGCCCCCGACGCCATCCTTCGCCCCGCACTTCAGTCGCCTTGCTCCGGCTCGTCGGCGGAGCGCACGGTGCTCTGGATGATGCCCAGTTCCTCAAGCTGTGCCGACATCCCGGCACCGTCCGGAGCATAGATCCAAGGGATTCCCGGCGTTGGCTGTCCCCCGGTCTTCGACCTACCGCCGGCGAGCACCGCTTCACCCACTGAGAGCTGCCGGATGGCGATCGCCCTGACGTTCTGCGGGTGGCGATGTGCGAACTCGGAGTAGATGGCTTCGTCGTGCTGTCCGTCGTCGCCTACAAGCAGCCATTTGATGCCGGGGAATTCTTCAGCCAAGCGCTCCAGGGAAGTGCGCTTGTGCTCCTGGCCGCTGCGGAACCAGCGGTCCGGTGTCGGTCCCCAGTCAGTCAAGAGCTTCGGCCCTGCAGGGTACAGATTACGGGACAGGAACCGTGACAACGTGGGCGCTACGTTCCAGGCCCCGGTGGACAGGTACACCACGGGCGCCGTTGGTGCCGTCCTGGCAATCCGCTCGTACAGGACGGCCATGCCTGGCGTCGGTGTGCGTGCGTGCTCATTGAGCACGAAGGTGTTCCAGGCCGCCAGGAAGGGGCGGGGCAAGGCGGTCACCATCACGGTGTCATCGATATCGGAGACCACCCCGAAGTCCGCGTCATCAGCCACGATTTCCACCGGAGCCTCAAGGACCCTGGAACTCCCGGATTGCAGGGTGATCGTGTGCCAGCCAGGGTTCAGAGCTGCCTCAATGCGCACATCGACGACGCCTCCACGATCGGCTTCGACGTCATGGACGGTGCCTGCAATGGTTACCTGCACGGTTGCATGCGCGACGGGCGCGCTGATGAAGTTCCGCCAGCCGCGCATGCTCTCCTGCAAGGGATTGGCATGACCTGCGGCGTCCCGCGGGTCGCTGCGGACAACGCGCGCCAGCACCCGGACCCAGGAAGTAGTGCCGTAGCCGGTGTACGGGATGACCGTTTCCACCCGACCCCGGCGGATGGCGAGGCGAGTCTGGAACCTCAGCCACGCGTCGTCGAGCCTGACGGCGAGATGACGGCCCTTGTCGCTTCCGGGCGTCGGGTCGCTTCCCGGCGTCGGGTCGCTTCCCTGCGTCGGGTCGCTTCCGGGCGTCGGGCCGCTTCCCGGCGTCGGGGGCTGGTCGTCGCTCTTGGACACAATGCGCGGCTTCTCAGGACGGGGAAACATGCGTCCAGTCTGGCACGGCCTGGCGTAAGGCTACGATGCGGGCGTGAGCCAGGTGAGGACGGATCCGTCGCCTTCGATGTGTTGGGCAAGTTCGGCGTTGAACTTTTGGCCGTATTCCGCGCTGATGTGTTCCTGGAAGGCTTCCTCGTCGCGGTAGACCTCGAACACGAAATATTCCCGTGGATTGGTTTCGCGGGTGTAGGGCAGGAAGGTGACGTTGCCGGGTTCGTTGCGGACGTGTCCGGTGAGTTCTGCCATCATTTCAGCGACTCTGGTTTCGCTGCCTTCCTTGACGGTGAATTCTGCGTACAAGGTTTTGGTCATGTCCGGTCCTTTGGTCGGTTGAGTGGGATTGCTTTTGGTTAGTTCGGGGGCGGTATCTCGCCGGAGCCCCTGGGGATGAGTTCTGTTGGGACGATATAGGTTTGCGGTGCGCGGTTGTCACCGTCGATCCTTGCAAGGATCCTCTCGGCAGCGAGCTTTCCGATGCGTTCAGGGTGCTGGGCAATCACGGTGACTCCGGGCTCCATCATGTCGGCCAGGGTGAAGTCGTCAAATCCGACCAAGGCAACTTTATGGTGCAACCCGAGGGATTTCAGTGCCCGCATGGCACCGAATGTCACCAGGTTCTGACTGGAGAATATCGCCGTCGGTGGGTTCTCCGAAGTGAGCAGTTCGTGTGCAGCCCGGAGGGCAGTTTCCTCGTCGTGGAGATTCTCGCGGACCGCAACCGTGGAGGTCGCGATGCCGGACCTGCCGATCTCGTCCAGGAAACCTGTGCGCCGTTTCACGGCAGTCTGGATATCGGTCCGGTCCCCAAGGTAGGCCAGTTTGGTGTGGCCATGCTTGATGAGATGCGCGGCTGCCGCCGCGGCGCCCACCTCGTTGTCCGTGACTACCGCATCTGCCTCGATCCCCACGGGCTCGCGGTCGATGAACACCAAGGGCATGTCCCGTGAGTGTTCCGGGATCATGTACGCCTGGCTCTTGGCGATGGTGGTCAGCACAAGTCCATCAACCCGGCGCCCCAGGAAAGCCGAGATCAGCTTCCTTTCGCGGTCCGGATCGTCATCCAGGCTTGAAGCGAACACGGCGATTCCCCGCACAGCCAAAGCGTCTTCCATCGCGCGGTGGATCTCGCCGCTGAAGGGGTTGGACACACTCGGAAGCAACAATCCGATGGATTGGGTCTTGCGGCCGAAGCGTTTCAGGCTCCCGGCTGTGATGTCCAGGTGGTACTGCAGCTGGTCCGTTGCCCGGAGGACCTTTTGCCGTGTTTCCTCCGAAACGCCGGGTTCGTCGTTCACCACTCTTGAGACCGTCTTGATGCCCACCCCGGCAAGGTCTGCGACATTTTTCATGGTGGGGGGCTTGCGCACAGAATCGGGTTGGTAACGATTAGACATCGTTGTCAACGAACTACTCCTCAACTTCAATTAACACTTGACTGCACCGTGTGAGATTGGTTACATGTTACCTGACAACGTTGTCATGGGGGAATCACTCGCCATGAGCAGCCACAAAAAACAGGAGTTTCAATGTTGAGTTCCAAATCGGCCAAGACCCGCCTTCTTGCCGCTGGTGCAGTCCTGACCCTGGGCGCACTAAGCCTCACAGCATGCGGCGGCGGTTCCACGCCCTCGTCCAGCGGAAACACCAATGAAAAGATCGGCGTTTCGCTGATCGTGAAGACCACGTCCAACCCGTTCTTTGTGTCGATGCAGGATGGCGCCAAGAAGGCTGCCGCGGCGGACGGCGTTGATCTCAAGCTTGCCGCAGGCAAGGCCGACGGCGACGAAGACACCCAGATCCAGGCCATTGAAAACGCGATCTCCAAGGGCGACAAGGGAATTCTCATCACGCCCAACGGCCCGTCGGTAGTGGATGCCTTGAAGAAGGCCAAGGACGCCGGCTTGTTCGTGATCGCCCTGGATACCCCGCCGGACCCCGCCGATGCCGCTGACATCACGTTTGCCACGGACAACTTTGCCGCCGGTGAGCTGATCGGCAAGTGGACCGCCCAGCAGCTGGCGGGCAAGAAGGCTGTGATCGCACTTGTGGACCTCTTCGATGACAAGGTTGTGTCCGTTGACTATAACCGTGACCAGGGCTTCCTGACTGGACTGGGCATCGACACTGCCGATAAGAAGAAGAACGGCGACGAAGCCAAGACGGGCAAGTACACCGGCGGCAAGGGCGGCGAGTACGAAATCGTCGGCAGCCAGGCTTCCCAAGGCGCCGAAGACGGCGGACGTACCGCCATGGAAACCCTGCTGGCCAAGAACCCCAACATCAACGTCGTCTACACGATCAACGAGCCTGCCGCTGCCGGTGCCTTCGAAGCACTGAAATCCGCAGGCAAGGAAAAAGACGCCCTGATCGTCTCCGTTGATGGCGGCTGCTCAGGCGTGAACAACGTCAAGTCCGGCGTGATCGGCGCCACGGCACAGCAGTACCCGGTGAAGATGGCCGAGCTTGGAGTCAAGGCCATCGTTGACCTCGCAAAGACCGGCAAGAAGCCTGCCAACTCCGAGGGCCTGGACTTCTTCAACACCGGTGTCGAGCTCGTCACGGACAAGCCCGTCGACGGCGTGAAGAGCATCACCACTACTGAGGCGTCCCAGATCTGCTGGGGCAAGTAAGTTCAGGAGCAACCTAAAGTGACCCAGCAACAAACCGCCGGCCCCCCGAGCGCCGGGCACGCTGACCTGGCCGAGGAATTCCTCGACCGCCAAACACCCCTCAGCAGAATCCGCAACGTTCTCCACCGCTACCCCGCCCTCAGCCCGGCCATTGTCCTGCTGATCGCGGTGGTGGTCTTCGGACTCCTCAACGACCGCTTCCTGCGGGTGGAGAACCTCTCCCTGATCACCCAGCAGGTCGCCGTCGTCGGAACCCTGGCCATTGCCCAAACACTCATCATCCTGACCGCCGGCATCGACCTCTCCGTCGGCGCAGTCATGATCCTGTCCTCGATGGTGATCGCGCAGATGGCTGTCGGCAGTGGTGTCCCCGGCCCGCTGGCGCTCATCGCCGGTTTGATCGTGGGACTTGCGTCAGGTGCACTGAACGGTTTCCTCGTGACACGTTTCCGGCTCCCGCCGTTCATCGTCACGCTTGGAACCCTGAACATCTTCATCGCCCTGACCCTGCTCTACTCCGGCGGCAGCACCGTCCGCGGGTCCGCCATGCCCGGTGTGCTCACCTGGCTGGGAAGCACCTTCCCGATCGGCCCGGTCCGCATCTCCACCGGCGTCGTGATGATGCTCCTGCTCTACATCGCCGTCGCCTTCATCCTCGGCAAGACCGCCTGGGGACGGCACGTCTACGCCGTGGGCGATGACAAGGAAGCGGCCCGCCTGGCCGGCATTCCCGTCAACCGCGTCCTGATGAGTGTCTACCTTGCCGCCGGTGCAGTCCTTGCCGTTGGCGCATGGATCCAGATCGGCCGTACCAACGCCGCAAGCCCCAACGCCGGCGTCGACCTGAACCTGGACTCCATCACCGCCGTCGTGATCGGCGGAACCAGCCTCTTCGGTGGCCGCGGCTCCATCTGGGGTTCCTTGCTCGGAGCGCTGATCGTCGGTGTCTTCCGCAACGGACTCTCCCTGGCCGGCCTGGATGTCCTCTACCAGACCCTCGCGGTGGGCATCCTGATCATCATTGCCGTGTCCGTCGATCAGTGGATCCGAAAGGTCAAGTCATGACCATGACTGAATTTGCAGCCTCACAGACAGAGACCCGCGAGCCCATCCTTAAAGCCAGGAACCTCGTGAAGACCTTCGGCCGGGTGGTTGGCCTCGACGGCGTCAACCTTGACCTCTACCCCGGCGAAGTCCTGGCCATCATCGGCGATAACGGTGCCGGTAAGTCCACGCTCATCAAATGCCTCACCGGCGCCGAAGTTCCCGACACAGGAGAACTCTACGTCTCCGGCCAGCAGGTGCACTTCAAACGGCCACAGGACGCCCGGGTCCACGGCATCGAAACGGTTTACCAAAACCTGGCCGTCTCGCCGGCCCTCGATGTCGCGTCCAACCTGTTCCTCGGCCGTGAAGAGCGTCTCCCCGGGCCCCTGGGGAGCCTGTTCCGGATCCTCGACACCAAAGGCATGCGCAAGAAGGCCAAGGAAGAGCTGACCCGGCTGGGCATCTCCACCCTTCAGGACGTCACCGTACCGGTGGAGAACCTTTCCGGCGGCCAGCGCCAAGCCGTCGCCGTCGCCCGCGCCGCGGCATTCGGATCCAAGGTGGTTGTCCTTGACGAACCGACAGCTGCACTGGGCGTTCGTGAATCGAACCAGGTGCTGCAGCTGGTCCGGGACCTTCGTGATCGCGGCCTGCCTGTCATCCTGATCAGCCACAACATGCCCCACGTGTTCGACGTCGCAGACCGCATCCACATCCAGCGCCTGGGCAAATGCGCGGCCACCATCACCCCGCAATCCCACACCATGACCGACGCCGTCGCCATCATGACAGGTGCGGCCAAAGCCTGACGGCCGCGCCCCACAATCCGTGCCAAACGGAACCCCCTTCTCCGTCCGCGGACCTGCCCACAGGTCCGCGGACGGATCCACACCCGGCCCTCAAGCCGGTACCGACGAAAGAACCGAGATGCACAAGCCTCCCCCCGGCACCTCCGCCCACGACCAGCTGGATGTTGTTGTTATCGGCGAAGCCCTGATCGACATCGTTAACACCCCCGAAGGAACCATCAGCTACCCAGGAGGATCCCCCGCGAACGTGGCCTATGGCCTTGGCCGGCTCGGCGTATCCACGGGGCTGCTCACAGCAATCGGCGAAGACGACCACGGCACCGCCATCACCAACCACCTCCAGAGCGCAGGCGTCCGGCTTCTACCGGGATCAACATCCCTCGAACGCACCGCCACCGCAACTGCCACCCTGGCCGCAGACGGCTCGGCCAACTACGAGTTCGACATCGCCTGGGAACTTGCACCGGTAGCGCCGGCCATGATCCCGAAAGTCCTGCACACCGGATCCATCGCCACATTCCTCGCCCCGGGAGCCTCCACCGTCCGCTCCCTTCTCGAGCAAAGCCACAAGTCATGCCTGGTCACCTACGACCCCAACATCCGCCCCGCCCTCCTTGGCAGCCATGCCCAAGCAAAGAGCATCTTCGAGGACCTGCTCCCGCTCACCGACGTCGTCAAACTCAGCGACGAAGATGCCCACTGGCTCTACCCGACGGCGTCTCCGGACGAGGTCACGTCCCACCTGCTTGCGCGGGGGGCGCGGCTGGCGGTCATCACCATGGGCGCAGACGGCGCCCTCCTCGCCACGCAAAGCGCGAAGCTAAGCATCCCCTCCGTGAAAACCGAGGTTGCTGACACCATCGGCGCCGGCGACTCCTATATGGCCGCCCTCATCTTCGGCCTTTTGGCAGAGGGCGAAGAAGGATTTGCCCCGGAAACATTGGGAACCATCGGAAAAACCGCATCAATGGCCGCAGCAATCACGGTCAGCCGCTCCGGCGCCAACCCACCCACCCTTTCGGAACTGCAGGCACGGCTGGGCATGTCCCTCAGCGCCAGCCTTCCCGTTGCGCCGTAACCAAGGTCTTTCTCCTGATGGCCTGACTTCCTGAACAAACGGCCAAATCGCGACGGCGGCTGGTCGCCTTCGGTTCCGATGAACTAACGGTTCGTCGGGCACCGTGGCGACCTGCCGCCGTCGTGCGTTTCTCCGGGCTGCCCGACTATCCCTCCACAGCGACCTTTGACGTATCGCAGGTCACATCGTATGATTAATGAATCGATTCAAGAGGGAATCGATCCACATGTAACCTTCCTCATGCTGAATGAGCACCGCATTGTTCAGTCCTGGATTGGAAGAGTTTTTGTTCCTTGCCAACGACGCCACAGGAGTTCAGCGAATGACCGTCACGCACCGGAGGGATACCCACTCCACCCAGGACGAGACCATCGGCCGGAAGGATCCGAAGAAAGCCGCAATGAGCGGCTGGATCGGAAGCGCGCTGGAGTACTACGACTTCGCGCTGTATTCTCTGGCTGCGACGTTGCTTTTCCCCACCATCTTCTTCCCCACCGAGAATCCGACGGTCGGTATCATCGCATCTTTGGCCACCTATGCCGTGGGATACGTCTCCCGCCCTCTTGGCGCAGTGGTTCTGGGGGCTTACGGTGACCGGCATGGCCGCAAAAAGGTCCTCGTCTTCGCGATGCTGCTCATGGGGTTCGCTACCTTCGCCGTGGGGCTCCTGCCAACGTACGGGCAAGTGGGGCTTCTCGCTCCCGTCCTCCTGGTGATCCTCCGGTTGATCCAAGGGTTCGCCGTTGCGGGCGAGCTCGGCGGTGCCAGCGCGATGATCGTGGAGCACTCCCCCGATTCCAGGCGCGGCTTCTTCGCTAGCTTCAGCCTTCAAGGCACGCAGGTCGGTTCCATCCTCGCCACGGCTGTCCTCATTCCGCTCGCCGCCCTCCTGCCGGATGATCAGTTTCACTCCTGGGGTTGGCGGCTCCCGTTCCTGCTCAGCGCCCTCGTGATTTTGGCCGGATACATCATTCGCCGCCGCGTGCAGGAGCCTCCGGCATACCTGGCTCAATCGGAAGAGGCCAGCACGAAACGCAGGTTCCCGCTCGCAGACCTCCTGCGCACCCACCCGTGGGTCCTGGTCCGCTGCGTTGCAATGACGTTCACGAACGTCATCGGCATGGCCACCCTGATCTTCGGCGTATCGTTCGCGACCCAAAAGAGCTATGGCAATGGCTTCTCAAGCAGCGAGTTCCTCTGGGTGACCATGGCAGCAAACGTCGCCGCAGTGGTGACCATTCCGGTTTTCGGGGCACTGTCAGACCGGATTGGCCGGCGAACCCTCATGGTTGCAGGCGGTATTGCCGGCGGCTTGCTGACCATGGGCTACCTCTGGGCGATCGAACAAGGCAGCTTGCCACTGGTCTTCCTCTGCGTTGTGATCGTGCAAGGCATCCTCTTCCAAATGTGGAACTCCACCTTCGCTACGTTCTTCCAGGAGCAGTTCCCCATGCGGATGCGGGTCACAGGTTTCGCAGTCTCACAGAACATCGGCCTCATGATCGCATCGTTCTTCCCGAGCTTGTTCACGGCAATGGCTCCCCCCGGATCAGAGAACATCCCCGTGGTCATCGGCCTGACCACGCTGGGCATCTGCCTTGTCTCGGCGCTGGCGACCCTCCTGTCCTCCGACACCAGGGGAAAGACGCTCGAGGACCTCGAGGCCCGCTGACTTACGACGGCGGCGGGTCACCTGAGGCGACCCGCCGCCGTCGTGCGTAATGCGGGGCTAGTCGCTGACCAACTCCGCGGTCTCGCTGACAGGCGCCACCGCGTCCCTGACCTTCTTGCCGCGGGCATAGCCCACCAGTCCCAGCGCCAGGATGCAACCGAGAGTGCCAAGGGCGAAGGCCTCGAACGTGACTTGGGAGACGCCCCACGTTCCCTCGAAGTCGTACTCCAGGCCAAATAGCACGTCCAGGGTTCCCGGGAAGATGGCCACCCACGAGCCGACCAGGATCCACACGAAGCAGATGTAACCGAGGATGCGGAAGCCGGTGTCGGAGACCGGAACCTTGAAGGGCCGGTCAACATAGGGGTACTTGCTACGGAGCTTCACCGCCGCCGGGATGGCCAACAGATAGCTGAGCAGGAACGTCGAGATGGCGATGGAGAGGACCACTCCAAACAGCGCGCTGCTGGTGCCGCTGAGCTGCATGGCCGCGAGCATGAACAGTGTCGCCACCACTCCGGAGAGCGTGTTGACGCGGATCGGCGTGCCCAGCTTGGGATGGAAGCGGCCAAAGAATCCGCCGAAGAAGGATCCATCTGCCGCGGCCATGGCCTGCATGCGGTCGCTGATGATCATCCATGCGGCACCCTGGGAGACCAGGATGAAGCAGAAAACGATCGCGGAAATGGACAACATGACCTCGGCAGCCGGACCAAAGACTGCGTAGACCGTGGACACGGCGCCAAAGAGCCCGCCGATGCCCGTGATCTGGTCCAGCGGCACCACCAGCAGGATGGCAAGGATCGGGAGCAGGTAGCTCGCTGCAGCGATCATCGATGAACGGGCCACCGAGATGGGAACGTCCTTGGCCGGGTTCTTCATCTCACCGGCGGCGCTATTGCCGGATTCAAAACCAAGGAAAGAGAACAGCAGCAGCGGCGTGACACCGAGGAAGCCTGCAAGCGTGGGTGAGAAGAAGCCCAGGTCCAGGCCGTTGAAGCCGTGCTGCAGCCCGTAGATCAGGGTGACGATAATGAAGAAGGTCAGGAAAGCCACCTTCAGGATGGCACCCAATGAGGGCAGCCACTTGCCGTGCTTCAGGCTGACGATGGCCGAGGTCACCGTGATCCAGATGAAGGCGAGCTTGAAAATGTAGTCGCTGACGCTGCCGGCCTCCACGTGGCCCACATACTCGGACCACGTTTCGACGGCCACGAAGGCCATGGCGCCTCCCACCCAGACCGGCTGCGTCACCCAGGTGAACAGTGACGTGATGGCTGCAACCACGCGGCCATAGGCCATCTTGGTCCAGACGTAAACGCCGCCTTCTTCGGTGAAGGCACCGCCCGTCTCGGCGAAGATCAGGCCGTAGGGGACCATGAACGTGATGGCTAGGATGAGGGTCCAGGTGAAGGTTTCTCCGCCGAAGCCTGAGACCTGCCCCAGGACCTCAACGGAGATGACGGCCGCGACAACCAACAAAAGGATGTCGAAGCGGCCCAGGGATTTCTGCAGATGGTTGCTTTGCTCTTGGGCTAATTGAGTTTGGCCCAAGTGCATTGAGGATACTGGCTGATCCATGATCGGTCCTTTGCTGCTGCTTAAGTTTGCTACTGCGCAAGAAGGGTGGGAAGAGCGCCGTTGCGGACGCGGCTGTAGACATGCTGGCCTCCAGCGAAGGTGTGTTCGACGCCGATTTCGCCCAGTGCCGTGGCTTCGGCGGCAAGAGGATCGGCGTCGAGGACCACCAGGTCAGCGGTCATGCCCACCCGAATGGCTCCACGTTCTGCGTCGAGTCGATTGGCGCGCGCGGCTCCGGTGGTGTGGGCCGCGAGCGCAGCGCCGAGAGTAATGGCTTCGGCGGGCAACAGCGGTTCGGTTTGTGAGCGGCGGTCGCGGGCATGGGGGTCTGCCGACGGAGCCGTGCGGTTCACCGCTGTATGGATGCCCCACAGCGGGTCCGGACTGGACACGGGCCAGTCACTGCCGATCGCCAGTTCGACGCCGGCGCGGCGCAACGTCTCAAAGGCAAAGTGCACCTTTTGGTGGGCTTCGTCGAGGTAGGGAAGCTTGGTTTCGACGAGCACCGGATCCTGCCGGGCCCATAGCGGTTGGATGTTCGCGATGGCCCCTGTGGCGGCGAAGCGGGCGACGTCTGCGGGGTCCACGAGGTCCAGGTGCGCGATCTGGTGGCGGGGGTCCCACCCTTCGCGGCGGGGCAGCTCGAGTGCGTTGACGCAGTCCCGCACCGCTTGGTCGCCCACTGCGTGCAGGTGCAGGTCGAAGCCCTCCGTGTCCACGGCGCGCGTGATGCGGGCCAGCTCCTCCGGTTCGATCAGGCTCATGCCCACTTCATGGGGATGTCCTTTGTAAGGTCGGGTCAGGGCCGCCGTGAGGTTTTCGCACACGCCGTCCACCATGATCTTCACGGCCGTGGCTCGGAAGCGTCCCTGTGCTTTGGCCCGGCGTTCCTTGAACAAATGGAGCTGCTCCAGCCCACGGTCCCGTTGCCACCAGAGCGCCCCGGTTACCGTGGCGGTGAGTAGACCTTCCGATTCCAAGGCCAGGTAGTGCTCGTAAGAATCGGGCATGCCCAGGGCATTTCCGACGGCGGCGTCCTGCCAGGCGGTGACGCCCAGTGAGTGCAGATACGCCTGGGCGGTGAGGAGGGCCCGGCGGACGTGCTGTTGGTCCGGGTCCGGAATCAGGGCGGACACGAGGTCGGCCGCGTGTTCAATCAGCATGCCCGTGGCACTGCCCGAACCATCGCGTGCAATGATGCCGCCGTCCGGGTTGGGGGTGTCATCCGTGATGCCGGCAAGCTCGAGGGCACGGGAGTTCACCCAGGCGCCGTGGCCGTCATGGCTGATCAGGAAAACAGGCCGGTCAGGGACCAATTCGTCCAGCAGCGCGCGGTGCGGGAAGCCGCCGTCGAAAACGTCTCCGTACCAGCCCGCGCCCTGGATCCACTCTGCGGCAGGGTGGGCTTGGGCATGGTGGGCGATCAGCGACCGGTATTCGGCAACGGAATGGACGCCTGAGAGATCGCACCCGAGCATCTGCAGTCCGCCCGCGAGCGGGTGGACGTGAGCGTCCTGAAAGCCCGGAAGCAGCGCTTTGCCTTCAAGGATGACGAGCTCGGTTGCCGGTCCGCGCCAGTGCGCGGCATCGGCGCCGAGGGCCACGATCTTCCCGTTGGCTACCGCAACGGCGTCGGTGCGCGGGTTGGCGGGGTCCATGGTGTGGACCGGGCCACCGCTGAAAATCCAGGCTGCGTGCGTCATTTCTCTACTTTCCAAGGAGCTGGGCTTCAATGGTGCCGTGGTCAGCACCCAGGCGCACCAACGCCGGGGCGGTGCGGGCGATCACGATATACGCCAGCGCGCTGACGCCGAGGCCAACCAGCCAGGCGATGTCGATCCCGCCCATGGCTTCAGCCGCCGCTCCTGTATAGAAGGAAGTTGCCATGAAGGGGATCTGCGCGAGGACGCCAATGGCGAAGACGACCAGGGAACCGGCATTCCAGCGCCCATAGCGGCCACCGTCGGCAGCGTAGAACTCGTCCACGGCGTACGAGCCGTGCCGGATGACGTAGTAGTCCACCAGGTTCACCGCGGACCACGGGATGAGCACGTAGAGCAGCACGCTGAGGAAGCTGAAGTAGGAGGATGCGAAGCTGGTTGCCGCGGCCAGGGCCAAGGTCACGCCGAGGACGTGCAGCACCATTGACGTCACGAGCCGGGCTTTCGCACCGGGGCGCCATCCGCTGAAGAACGTTTCCACCAGTGTCAGGGCACACAGAGCACTGCAATATGCGTTCACGGAGTTTCCGGCGGCAGCTACGAGCGCGAAGCCCACCAAAACGGCGGCACCGAGTCCAGGCCCGAGCATGCCGTGAAGCCCGGTCATCGTGTCCACGCCGGCTACGGCAATTCCAACACCAGAGCCCAGGACCATCAGCAGCGCGCTGGACAGGACACAGCCCAGATAGGTACCCCAGAAGGCTCCCTTGGTTCCGGACTTGGCCGGCATGTACCGGGAGTAGTCCGAGACGTAGGGAGCGTAGGTCAGCTGCCACACGATGCCGATGGCCAGCATGGCGAGGAAACCGGTCCACGTGAATTCGCCGTGGTTCAGTTGGGCCCAGAAGTCCCCGCTGGCAAGCAGGGCTGCGAAGGAAACCACCACCAGGGCGCCAACCACGTAGGCCCCCATGGCGGTCACTTTCCGCACCAGGTTGTAGCCGAACGCCGCGATGACGAAGCTGAGGACAGCGCAGCCGATGATCATTGCTGTTCCGTTGGCCTCCGGCAGGAGAGCGGTGATCGAATCCGACGAAACGATCAAGTTCGAGGAAAAGTAGCCCACGAACATCAGGATCGCCACGGCAACTATCAAGCTTGCACCCCGTGAACCGAACTGGCCGCGGGCCTGCAGCATCTGAGGGACTCCGAGCTGAGGCCCTTGGGCCGCGTGCAGTGCCATTCCGATTCCACCGAGCGCGTGGCCGATGAGGATCGCGATGATGGAGCTGATCATCGGCAGGCCAAGGAGCGTAGTGGCGGTCGCGCCGGTGACCACGGTCAGTGGGGTCATGTTCATTCCGAACCAAATGGTGAAAAGTTCCCGGGAGCGTCCGTGCCGGGCTTCGGGCGGAATGGGTGCGATGGATTCTTGTTCTATCTCGAAGAGGCGGGAGCGGAGCATCGATTTCATGGAGGGTGTCCTTAAGACGGTGGAAGGATGCTGGCAGATTCTGGCGGGCGTTTCCCCAAAAGCCCTTCGGTGTCTGGCCGGTTCTGCTGTCAGGCCCAGCGTAGGCTTGTGAATTGCATCACGTAAACCATTGAATCGTGATGCGTATCATCGAATTTATAGATGAAGCAGATCAGCCGAACTGGATCCATGTGGTCTTCGGCGCGGTGTAGTTATCGAAGGCGTGCAGGGACAGATCCCGGCCAAACCCTGACTGCTTGAAGCCACCAAAGGGCGTAGTGTTGCCCAGCGCGTCCACCGTGTTCACGGACACCGTTCCGGCCAGCAACCCTCCTGCCACCCGATGCGCACGCGAGAGGTCCGAGGTCCAAACAGACGCCGCCAATCCGTAGTCGGTGGAATTGGCCAACCGCACCGCTTCCTCCTCCGAATCGAAGGCGTGCAGCACAGCCACGGGTCCGAAAATCTCCTCGCGGTGGACCTCGTGATCTGGTCCGAGCCCGCCCAACAACGTCGGTTCCAGGTAAGCGTCGGAGCCATGGATGACGTGCCGCTCACCGCCGAAAAGTAGCTCACCTTCGGTGCGTCCGCGAACGATCCAGCCTTCGACGTCGTTCGCGTGGGCGCTGCTGATCAGGGCGCCATTGCCCTCCAGGCCAGCCAGCGGGTCTGCGGGTCGATATCCGGCAGCCGCCCCCGCAAGCAGGCCCGCGAACTCGTCGTGGATGTCCCGTTGCACCAGTATGCGGGAGTTGGCCGAACACACCTGGCCTTGGTTGTAGAAGGCGCCGAACGCCGCCTTCGCCGCAGCCGCAGCGAGATCGGCCGTATCGGCGAAGATAATGTTGGAGCTCTTGCCCCCGGCCTCGAGGCTCAGCCGCTTGAGGTTGCTGCGGCCCGAGGCTTCCAACAGGGTGCGGGAGACGGCTGTGGATCCCGTGAAGGCCAAGGCGTCGACGTCCATATGGTGCGCCAGGGCAGCACCCACTTCCCGGCCTGTGCCGGTGATGACATTCAGGACACCATCAGGAAGTCCGGCACCGGCGGCCAATTCAGCCAGCCGAAGGACACTCAGGGACGTCTGCTCTGCGGGTTTCAACACCACCGTGTTGCCGGAGGCGAGCGCGGGGGCCAGCTTCCACACGGCGATCTCCAGCGGGAAGTTCCACGGCACAATGGCGGCCACCACCCCCAGGGGTTCGCGCGTGACCAATGCCGCGGCTCCCGGAGGGACTGCAGGCAGTTCCCCGCTCAGCTTGTCCACGGCCTCCGCGTACCAGCGCAGCGTGGAGATGGCCCCCGGAACATCCACCGTGGTGGTCTGCAGGATGGGCTTTCCGCTGTCCAGGGTTTCCAGGAGTGCCAACTCCTCGGCATGCTGCTCCATCAGCGCGGCGAGGGCCAGCAGCAAGCCCTTCCGCTTTTCAGCTCCCAAACGGGACCACGACGGGAACGCACGTCGCGCTGCCGCCACCGCAACGTCGACGTCGTCGGCACCGCACGCAGCAAGGTCACCCAGGACACGGCCGTCTATGGGACTGGTGGTGGGACGGAACTGCTGGCCGATCGCGGTGACGCGACGGCCGTCCAGAAACGCCCGGCCGTCAACGGCCAAGGCATCCGCGCGGCGCTGCCAGTCAGTGGAAATCATGGTGGAAGTGGTGTTCACAGAGGCTCCTTGGATGGGGTTTCAGTGGTAGGTCAGGTTGCCAGGGCTCGACGGCGGTGCGGAGTGCGGTGTGCGAGGCGCAGGGCGGCGGACGCGCCCAAGAGGCAGATCAGTTCAACGGCAATGAGGGCCAGCATGGTGATGCCGTGGGCGGAAGGGTGCACCCCGTCCGCCCCGCCGTGATGGCCGCGCGCGCCTGGCACCACCAGCAGGACCAGATGCGTGAGGACCATGACCGCACTCATGGCCACGAGGTGCCCTGCGGCCCTGAGTGCGTCATTCCTTGCGCTCCCGCCATTACCCACGTTCCTGTCGCAAAACCGGCCACGCACCAGCGGCATTGCACACGCAAGGCAGGCAATCCCCATAGCTGCCATCCACCAGGCCATCATTCCCGCCGGTCCGGTTGCGGCAGCCACCAGGTGCGCTGTGGCGCTGCCCGCGGCGGCGGTGCCGACGATGCCGGCCGGAACAGGGGTGAAGCGCCCAGGGCGCAGGCTGGTTTGCTGATCCATGGTTCTCCTGGCTGTTCGGTGGGGTTTGGGTCCGGGACTTTACGCCGGGCTTGTGAGGTGGGTAACATCAAAGCGTTGGTTGAACAGTTGTACCATCAAAATTCGACTTCAGGAAGTGCCATGACCCTTCAGACCATCCCTTCGGCCGCACAGACGCAGGCTCCGCTGGGGCACCATCCGCTTGAGCAGCTCTCGGCACAGGAAATCCATGAGGCCCGACGGATTCTGGCAGAAGCCGGGCTCGTCGCAGAGACCACCCGGTTCGCCTACCTCGGCCTCATTGAACCCCCGAAGTCCGTATTCCAGGACGGCGCAGCAGATGTCGCCCGTTTGGTCCGTGCCATGCTCTGGGACGCTGCACTGTCGCGTTCCCTCGACGTGCGCCTTTCGCTGACCGCCGGCCTGGTCCTGGACCAGCGGGAACTCAATCCGGAAAACGACGGCCAACTGCCCGTCCTCTTGGAGGAATTCGGGATCATCGAGGACATCCTCGCCAAAGACCCGCAGTGGAATGCAGCCCTTGCGGACCGTGGCCTGACGCCCGCGCAGGTCCGCGTCGCTCCCCTGTCGGCAGGCGTCTTCGAGTACGGCAACGAGGAAGGCAAACGGCTGCTGCGCGGCCTCGGATTCCGCCAGGACCACGCCGCAGACCACCCATGGGCCCACCCCATCGACGGCCTGGTAGCCTTCGTGGATATTGAGAACCATCGCGTCAACCACGTGATCGACGACGGCCCCGTCCCCGTCCCCGAAGTCAACGGCAACTACACCGACCCCACCATTCACGGCGAGCTCCGCACGGACCTGAAGCCGATCGAGATCACCCAGCCCGAGGGCCCCAGCTTCACCCTGGAAGGCAACCTCCTGTCCTGGGCAGGTTGGGACCTGCGCGTGGGATTTGATGCCCGCGAAGGATTGGTGCTCCACCAGCTCCACCACTCGCACAAGGGACGCCGGCGCCCAGTGGTCCATCGGGCGTCCATCTCCGAGATGGTGGTCCCCTACGGCGACCCTTCCCCGTACCGGAGCTGGCAGAACTACTTCGATTCCGGCGAATACCTGGTGGGCCGGGACGCCAACTCACTCAAGCTTGGGTGCGACTGCCTGGGGGACATCACCTACATGTCCCCCGTGGTGGCCGATGACTTCGGCAATCCCAGAACCATCGAGAACGGCATCTGCATCCACGAGGAAGACGCCGGAATCCTGTGGAAGCACACGGATGAGTGGGCGGGCTCCAACGAGGTTCGCCGCAACCGCCGCTTGGTGGTCTCCTTCTTCACCACCGTGGGCAACTACGACTACGGCTTCTACTGGTACCTCTACCTGGACGGCACCATCGAGTTCGAGGCGAAGGCCACTGGCATTGTGTTCACGGCCGCTTTGCCCGATAAGACCTACGCCTATGCCTCGGAGATCGCTCCCGGCCTTGGCGCGCCGTACCACCAGCACCTCTTCAGCGCCCGGCTCGACATGATGATCGACGGCGCCACGAACCGCGTTGAGGAACTGGACCTCGCGCGCCTCCCGAAGGGACCCGGTAACCCGCACGGCAACGCCTTCACGCAGAAGCGCACGTTGTTGGCCCGCGAATCGGAGGCGGTCCGTGACGCCGATGGAGCCAAGGGACGCGTGTGGCACATCAGCAACCCGGACTCGCTGAACCAGCTTGGCCACCCCGTGGGCTACACGCTCTACCCGGAAGGAAACCCCACCCTGGCCATGGCGGATGATTCATCAATCGCCTCGCGGGCAGCGTTCGCACGGCACCACCTCTGGGTCACCCGGCACGCCGACGAGGAGCTGTACGCAGCGGGCGACTTCGTCAACCAGCACCCGGGTGGCGCCGGGCTTCCGGCCTATGTGGCACAGGACCGCGACCTCGATGGCCAGGATCTCGTGGTGTGGCACTCGTTCGGGTTGACCCACTTTCCTCGTCCGGAGGACTGGCCCATCATGCCGGTCGACACCACCGGCTTCACCTTGAAGCCGCACGGTTTCTTCGACGAGAACCCCACGCTCAACGTGCCGTCATCGGCGGCGGGCCACTGCAGCACCGCCGTCGGGCAGGCCGAGCCCGGCCACTGCGCGCACTGAAGCTGGCCACACAACACCCACTCACCGCCGCGGGACGCGCAACCGCGCTCCCGCGGTGGTAGTGTGCTCACGGTCCCAGCCATGGACCCCGCGAACGAAGGAGCACCATGCCCCGCTTGGTTGATCACGAGGAACGACGCCGTTCCATCATCGAGACCACGTGGCGGTTGATCGCGGACCAGGGCATCGAGAACGCCAGCATGCGGGACATCGCCCGTGAGTGCGGCTATGCGGCGCCGGGCGTGCTGGCCCACTACTTCCCCAACAAGGACGCGTTGCTGCTGGCCTCCTACGAGTTGATCTGCGACCGAACCAACGAACGCATCGCCGCTGGCACGGCGGGCCGTCGGGGCCTTTCAGCGCTGCGCAGCCTTTGCTTGGAGATCATTCCCGCGGATCCGCTCACTGTGGTGGAAGCCCGCGTGGCGGTTTCCTTCTGGCAGCGCGCCCAGACGGAGGACGCGCTGCGCGCCGTCGGTCGGGAGGCCTTGTTGCACTGGCGTGGCCTGGTGATGGGCTTCCTCGCCCAGGCAGAGCACGACGGCGAATGCGAACCTTTGGTCGACCCGGATGCGGTTGCCGATGAGCTGCTGAACATCATGATGGGGTTGCACGTCACGTCAATGCTGGATCCAGATGCCATGACGGGTTCCCGGCAGCGGCATCTGGTAGAGCGTGCGCTGGCGAGGCTGGCCGCCCGCAAACAGGTGCAGCCCGGGCTCAGATCCTGAGCCCAGGCTTCTGTCGAATAGATTTTTAACGCCAATTGCATCTGTTCAACAGATGAATAGGCTGGGCCTCCTAGCTTCAGGCCGAGCGGGCGGCCACGATTTGATGCCTGACTGCCTGCGCTACCGCCCGCACCCTCGCCGTGGGGCGCTGGGACTTCAGGTGCGCCAAAACTGTCTTCAATTCCGGCACTTCATCGCGGATTTCGACGGCGGCAAGCCGGCCGCCGTCGTACGTCAACTGGTGCTGCGGCCGCTGATGCAGGATGGAATAGCCGAGGCCGCGGGCGACGAAAGTGCGGACGGTTTCATAGCTGGCCGAACGGAACCTGATGTCCGGTTCCTGGCCGCCGAGGCGTGCGATGGACAGCATGAGGTCCCGGGTGTGCGGGAGGTCCAGGAGCACAAAGGACTCACCGCGCAGCGCGGACAACGAGATGCTCTTGGACCCCGCCAGCCTGTGATCCGGCGGGAGCGCCACGTAGGGGCGGACGGTGTCCACCACAGAGCTGGCGATTGCCTCCGGCAGGTCGAGGTCATAGCACAGGGCAAGATCAGCCTGCCCGCTGAGCAGGGCACTGATACAGCCCGACGTGTCGGTCTCGATGACCTCTGTTTCGAGGTTCGGATGGTCTTCCCTCAGCTTGGTCAAGACCCCGGGAAGCAGGAAGGGCGCCAGGGTACTGAAGCAGGCGATCCGGATTCGCCCGGCAACGCTCTGGTGTTCACCACGTGCGTGATCAATGCTTTCCTCCACCTGCGCCAGGATGGCTTGGGCATCCCTGACGAACAGCTCACCGGCCGGCGTCAGTACGAGGCCTTTGGAACGCTGCCGGATAAAGAACTGCGTTCCGACATGTCGCTCCAGCTGGGCAATCGCGGCCGATACCGCCGACTGGGCCACGTTCAGGCGCACGGCTGCCCCCGTCATGGACAACTGGGCTGCGGCTTCCACGAAATAGCGCAACTGCGTCAGGGTCACATCCATGCCACGAGAATACACTGTGCATCAGAAAAGGCGATGCAATCGTTCTAAAAGAACTGTTGGACAGATTTAGTGCGCCACAGGAAGCTGAAGGATACGAGCACCCGGCTTACAGCACTGAAAGGCAAGCTGCGACATGAAGCACCAGCGTATCCGCACGTTCAATACCAAAGAGACCTATCCCGAGCAGAACCTGGATAACGATCTCTGCCAGGCAGTTGTGGCCAACGGGGTGGTCTACCTCCGCGGCCAGATCGGGCAGGACCTTCAGACGCGGGAATCGGTGGGAATCGGCGACGTCGAAGCCCAGACGGAGAAGGCCATGGCCAACATCGACATGTTGCTCAAAGAGGCCGGCAGCAGCCTTGAAGACATCGTCAAGGTGACGGTCTACCTTATCGATCCCCGCTACCGCGAAACCGTCTACCGCACCATGGGCCGCTGGCTCAAGGGAGTGTTCCCCGTATCCACCGGCATTGTTGTCCAGGCCCTGGCCCGCCCGGAATGGCTCGTGGAAATTGACGCCACGGCAGTGCTCTCCACGGAGGGACAGCAGTGACGTTCAGCATTGCCGCCACGGACGGCCACGGCAGGTTCGGCATAGCGGTCTCCTCGTCCTCCCCCGCCGTGGCCGCGCGGTGCGCGCACCTGCGCGACGGGATCGGCGCCGTCAGCTCACAGAACATCACCGATCCCCGGCTGGGAACAGCGCTGCTCGACCGCCTGCAAGCCGGCTATTCCGCGCAGGAGGCGATCGACGCCGTCGTGCAGGAGTCACCATCGGTGGACTACCGGCAGCTGGTGGTCCTGGACGGCAAGGGCGGATCGGCAGTCTTCAGCGGCGCCCATACCCTTGGCGTGTTTGGCGAAGGCCGAGGTGCGAACAGCGTGGCTGCCGGCAATATGCTGGCGCATCCGGGTGTTGCCCAGGCCCTGTGCGACGCGTTTGAAGCGGCCTCCGGGGAGCTGGAAGTGCGCCTCATGGCTGCCCTTGGAGCCGCCGAGGCAGCCGGCGGCGAGGCTGGACCCGTGCGGTCAGCCGGTATCTCGGTGGTGTCCGGACACGGTTGGCGGGACACGGACCTGCGTGTGGACTGGCATGAGGACCCGATTAGCGAACTGGAGCATCTCCTGGGGGTGTGGCTTCCGCAGCGGCATGACTACGTGGTCCGGGGCTTGGACCCCGCCGCTTCGGTCGGTTATGGAGTGGCTGGCGATGAGCGCTGAACCGGCAACCACCACCCCTCCCAACGTCCAGCACCACCGGGTACTGGACGCCGTCAATGCCCAGCACCAAGACTTGACCCGGCTCTCGGAGACGCTCCACGCCAACCCCGAGCTCGGCTGGCAGGAACACCGTGCCGCGGCTTGGACCGCCGACTATCTCGCCGTGCATGGCTTTGACGTGGAAAGAGGGTATCTGGGCTTCCCCACTGCGATCCGTGCGGTCTTCGGAACAGGTTCCCGCCGCATCGGGCTCATGGCCGAGTACGATGCCCTTCCTGGTCTCGGCCACGCGTGCGGCCACAACATCATCACAGCTATCTCGTGTGGTGCCGCAGTAGCCCTGGCAGAGTTCGCGGCCGAGCGTGACCTGACCGTGGAACTCTACGGAACCCCGGCGGAAGAAGGAGGTGGCGGGAAGATCGAGCTGCTCAAGAAGGGTGCCTTCCACGGCCTGGACCTGGCCATGATGGCGCATCCCAGCCCCGTCGATTCCGCCGAAGCCCGCCCCTACGCAGTGGCTCACAACCACGTGGAGTACCGCGGCAAGTCGGCTCATGCTGCTGCCTATCCCGATCAGGGAGTCAATGCCAACGACGCCTTCATTGTTGCCCAGGTGGCGTTGGGCCTCCTCCGTCAACAACTGCCGGCCGGTACCCGGGTCCACGGGATCCAGACCCGGGGTGGTGAAGCGCCCAATGCCATCCCCGAAAGGACCGAGGGGCGCTGGTACGTCCGGGCCGAAACACTGGCCCAGCTGGGCACGCTGGAGGAGCGCGTCCACCGGTGCTTCCAAGCCGGCGCCTTGGCGTCCGGTTGCGAGCTGTCGGTGACCCCGGAATCGGAGCCCTATTCGGAGTTCCGGACGGACCTGCGGGCGCTGGAGCTGTATGTCAGGCATGCGGAAGCCCTCGGCCGCGATTTCAATGCGCCACCGGAGCAAGCCACCATGAACCGGGCGTCCACTGACATGGGCAATGTGTCCCAAGTGGTTCCGGCCATCCATCCCTATATAGGGCTCGGTTGCTTCCCTGCGGCCAACCACCAACCCGAGTTCGCCGCACATTGCGTCGGCGGCGCAGCCAACCTTGCAATTCACGACGGCGCAGCCGCCTTGGCGCTTACGGCGCTGGATTACCTGGCAGCGTAGCCCGGGAATCCACTGACAGCGTTTTCAGGAACAGGACCATGACAGATCAACTATCCTCTCCCCTCCCGGGAGCACGGCGAGAGCATGACAGCCTCGGGGACGCAGACGTCCCCGAGGCTTCGTACTGGGGCATCAGCACACTGCGAGCGGTGGACAACTTCCCCGTCAGCGGACGGACCATTGGTACCCTGCGTTCCCTGATATGGGGCCTGGGTACCGTCAAATATTCTGCAGCCCGCGCAAATGAGAGCCTCGGATTGCTTGATCCGGCCAAATCCGAGGCCATCCAAAAGGCTTCCCTGGAAGTCATGGAGGGGCTCCTCGACGAGCAGTTCGTGGTGGACACCATCCAAGGTGGAGCCGGGACCAGCACCAACATGAACGCCAACGAGGTCATTGCGAACCGCGCCCTTGAAATCATGGGACTCCCCAAGGGCTATTACGCCGCACTGCACCCCATTGACGATGTGAACCGCAGCCAGTCAACCAACGACGTCTATCCGACGGCCATCAAGATCGCCCTGCAGCGGGAGATCTCTGAGTTCTGCGCCGAGCACGGCAGGCTCATCGGAGCATTCGATGCCAAAGCTGCCGAGTTCGCTGGCATCATCAAGGTAGGCCGCACCCAACTCCAGGATGCCGTCCCCATGTCCATGGGCCAGGAGTTCGGCGCCTTTGCCGAAACGCTCCGCGAAGACGGCCAACGGCTCTTGGAACTGTTGCCCCACCTGCGGGAATCCAACCTTGGAGCCACGGCCATCGGCACCGGTATCACCGCTCCACCGGGATACCGTGACGCCGTCATCCGCGAGCTGAGTTCCATCACGGGCCTGCAGCTAACCTCCGCCACCAACCTCGTGGAGGCCACGAGCGATACGGGCGTCTTCATGCTCGTCTCCGGCGTCTTGAAGAGGGCAGCGGTAAAGCTCTCCAAGATCTGCAACGATCTTCGATTGCTGTCCTCCGGTCCGCAAACAGGCTTCGGGGAAATCCGCCTGCCCGCAGTCCAGGCGGGGTCATCCATCATGCCCGGCAAGGTGAACCCGGTAATCCCCGAGATGGTCAACCAGGTTGCCTTCCGGGTTGTCGGCGCCGATGCGACGGTGACCATGGCCGTGGAGGCCGGCCAGCTCCAGCTCAATGCCTTCGAGCCGGTCATTGCTGACGCATTGCTGGAGTCGATCGCTTGGCTCACGGTGGCCTGCCGTCAGCTCCGGACGCACTGCGTGGACGGTATCACGGCCAACACGCAGGTGCTGGAGCAACGCATGATCGAATCGATCAGCGTGGTCACCGGCCTGGCACCTTTGATTGGCTACGCGGCTGCGGCAGATCTCGCCAAGGAAGCCCTCGCCTCCCGTCGGGGCATCGCGGAACTCGTGATCGAGCGCGGCCTGCTTGATCCGGTGAGGATGGAGGCAGCTCTTTCGGCCAGGTCGCTGGCAGGGCTCGGCTGAGCCACCACCCCCGCAAGGCCCGACGTCGGAACTCACCCATGAGCCGACGTCGGGCCTTTTTGGTGCGGAAACCCTGGCCGCACGTCAGGTACAGCAAAAGGGACCATGCCGCTGTGGCATGGTCCCTTTGGCGTGGGGAGTTAGACGGCTCCGCTCGCCACCAGCGCATCCTGCTCGTTGTGGACCAGGTAGCCCCGCTGGATGGTGATCTGGTCGGCAACGTATTTGGCGTCGTGCCAGACACCCCAGATGAAGCTGGATCCTCGGCGTGACTGCCACGGCAAACCCAGGAAGTACACGCCTGGCTCTGTGGATACACCGCGTTGCTGCAGCGGCTTGCCCTTCTCATCGAAGGCGTCCACTTGCAGCCAGCTGTAGTCCACTGCGAAACCTGTGGCCCACACGATCGACGTGACTCCGGCGCGGGCGAGGTCGAGCTCGCGGATGGGGTTGGTCAGGCTTTCCGGGTCCGGCCGGAGGAAGCGGGCTTCGGGTTCCTCCGGCAGGTCCAGGCCATTGCGTTCAACGTACGCATCAGCTTCGTCGAGCAACTCCAGGTAGTGGGCATCACCGTTCGCGATGTTGGTGCGGAGGTCATCCGCGAAACGCATTGTTCCGTTGTCGAACGCCGTGGTCCGTCCCACGAGCTTGATCCCGTTCTCGGCGAGCGCGCGGAAGTCAACGGTGTGGCCACCGTCTGCCCCGCTGACGGCGATGGTCACATGTTCTGCGCCCGCTGCCGGAGTGGAAGCGTCCCACTTGCCGAGGACTCCCAACCACCAGCAGAAGTCCCGGCCACGGTAGTTCCGCGGGGGCCGGTCATGCGGCCCCACCGAGAGGAACACCTGCCGGCCCGAGCGCTGGATTTCCGCGGCGATCTGGACACCCGAGGACCCAGCCCCGACCACCAGCACGGCCCCTTCGGGCAGTTGGCCAGGGTTGCGGTACGAGCTGGAGTGCAGCTGCATCACGCCGGCGGCTTCAGGAACGACGGCGGGGATCACCGGCCGCTGGAACGGCCCCGTGGCGGCAACGACGTAGCGGGCGTTGAACTCTCCGTCGGACGTCTTCACCTGGAAGCCCGGTGCGCCGACGTTCCTGCGCACGGATGTCACTTCCACACCGCAGCGGATGGGGGCGCCAATCTTCTCGGCGTAGGCCACGAAGTAGTCCGCTGCCTGCTCTTTGGAGGGAAACGAACCGGGTTCGATGTCGGTGAATTCCAGGCCCGGGAAGCGGTCGTGCCAGGCCGGCCCATTCGCAACCAGGGAATCCCACCGCATGGAACGCCACCGCTCTGCGATGCGATGGCGTTCCAGCACGATGTGGGGAATACCCCGCTCGCTCAGGTGCTCGCTCATCGCTACCCCGGCCTGGCCTGCGCCTACGACGAGGACCTCAACCTCTTGGCTTGACATGTGATCTCCTATTTGGCGAAAGGTCACAGCGCGAATAGATGGCTCCCTTCGTTGGGAGCATCGGCTGGAATGACGGACGCTGTGGCCCTTTTTCTGTGACGGTTAATTCATTCTCACGTGCACAAAGTGCATCTGCATAGCGAATAAAACCGCGTAACCACATCGAAAATTGTGATGTCATCGCCCGCTTGCGTTTAGCGGGTCTCAGGACGTTTGCGTCGCGCGCCTCCTGAGCCATGCTCGGCGCACCTGCTCGCGGATGGTGCGCTGGCTACGCCGGCTGACCAGGATCACTGCAGCAACGCCGGTGACAAGGACTGCTGCGCCACCAACAGCCACGGCCCATCGGGCACCGAACTCTGTGCCGATCCAGCCCATGAGGGGAGCCCCAACGGCCGTACCGCCTTGCAGGATGGCCAGGTACAGGGCAAGGACGCGGCCCCGGAATTGGGGCTCGACCGACAGTTGGATGGTGGTGTTGCAGCTGTTGAGGAACGTGATGGAAGCAAGTCCCACCGGGACGAGGACGGCCGCGTAGATCCAGAAAGTTGGCGAGATGCTGGCCAGGAGGGTGAAGACACCGAGGCAAAGCGCACCCCCGAGCATGAAGCGCAGCCGTGGACCCGAGCGTCGGGCCGCAAGCAGGGCACCGGCGAGGGTACCCACGGCCATGATGGAGCCAAGAAGGCCGAATTCTTCAGGTCCCATGCCAAATTCGGCGGTGGACATCAGCGAGTTGGTGACCGGGAAGTTCATGCCGAAGGCTCCCAGCATCCCCACCATGACAAGGATCAGGACCAGGTCCGGGCGCTGGCGCACATAGCGCAGACCCTCGGCCACCTGGTGCTTGCCGCGAACCACAGGCGTCGCTGGCTCAAGCTGGGAGATCTTCACCCGGAAGAGGGAAATGATCACCGCGGCAAAGCTCGCAGCGTTCAGGAGGAACACCGGACCTGTTCCGATCCACGCAATGAGCACGCCGGCAATGGCCGGGCCGGTGAGCCGGGCCGTGTTGAAAGAAGCGGAATTGAGGGCCACGGCATTGGAGATTTTGTCCGGTCCCACCAGTTCGGAGACAAACGCCTGCCGGGCCGGTCCGTCGATGGCTGCCGCAAGTCCGAGCGCGAGGGCGGCTAGGTAGACATGCCACAATTGAGCCACGCCGGTGACGACCAGCAGTCCGACGATCAGCCCACAGATTCCCATGGCGGTCTGGGTCCAGAGCAGGATCACGCGCTTGCGGTAGCGATCGGCAAGCACGCCCGCGTAGGGGCCCAACAGCAGCATGGGAAGGAACTGAAGCGCCGTGGTGATGCCCACTGCCGTTCCGGAGTGATCGGTCAGGACAGTCAGGACCAGCCAGTCCTGTGCCACCCTCTGCATCCAGGTTCCGATGTTGGACACCAAGGCACCGCCAGCCCAAAGCCGGTAATTGGGATTCTCCAGGGCACGGAACATGGCGCTCACTTGGCGCTCATCTCCTGCATGATGTGGGCGGCGCGGCTGAGCGTCAGCCGATCCTCCTCGCTGAGTCCTGCTACGCGCTGGGCCAGCCAGGCAGTCCGCTGGCTACGGGCCTCGGCCAGGACTTCCTGGCCTTCGGGAGTGATGCTGATGTGGACCTGGCGGCCATCTTCCGGGTTGGCCTGCCGTGACACGAAACCTTGGCCGGACAAGGCGTTCACGATCCGGGTCATCGACGGTGCCTGGACGTGCTCCAACTCGGCCAATTCCCGGAGTGTCTGTGAACCGGAGTTCAGGTGGGCAAGAACCGTGTACTGCCCGGGGGTTATGACGTCGCCTGTCGCTTCGACCCGGAGCCTGCGGGACGTTCGCATCACTGCGGTCCGAAGATCGATCGCAAGGATGTCTGCTTGAATCTCCGCCGGTCCGTCGTTAATAGCTGCGGTCACTGGGAGGCGCCTCCTGAGGTTGGCATAATAGTTAGCAGTGCTAATTAGCTCCGCTAACTATTATGCTCCTCCTCCAGCAGGCTGTCCACGGAATGTGATCAGGCCGATGCCACGCTCACGCTCCCGCCTGGACTACCTCTTCCGTGACCGCCGATTCCTTAACCGACGATCCTGCGGAGGCCAACTCTTCCACCAGCTTCCGTGCGCCGCGCACGGCAATCGCCACACTCATCAACGTGGGGTTCATCGCCGTTGCAGTGGGAATCAAGGCATTGCCACCCACCACCAAATTCCTGTAGCCCCACACACGCGACCATGGATCCGCAACGGACGTGCCGTCGTCGGATGCGCCCATCCGCATGGTGCCCTGGTAGTGCAGGCTGGAGCCATTGGGCATGAGCCGGGGCTCGGCCACGAAGACGCCCAGGGCATTGCCCGCCCGGCGCAGCCGTGCTGTGGCATCCTCGATTTCGGCTTCCTCCCTCTCGGTGAGGGCGTAGCTGATGGTCATGTTCGGGAATCCCCGGTAGTCCAGCTCGTTGTCGTCAAAAGTGACACCGTCCTCAAAGCGCGGATGCTTGCGCAGGCCGTAGCCCATGTTGACGTAGCCCCAGCGGTTCCGCGCGAAAGGAGCCTCTGGGGCCATAGGGAACGGTGTTGTCTCGGAGTACATGACCTGGACGGAGAAGGGATGCTGCGGTTCGGAGAAGGGAATTCGATTGACCGCAGCCACGGGATCGGCGGGGTTCTGGGCGCGTCTGGCAAGTTCGGCCTCCAGGTCCGATTCGCTCGCAAACCGTGCCATCTTCCCGGGGTCAAGGGCAACAGTGGAGATGACCACCGGATGTTCCGTGAGGTAGTGGCCCAGAGCGGCAGGCCGAACGCCGGAGGCCCACAGCAGTTGCGGCGAGCGGAAGGCATCCGCTGCAACCACCACGACGTCGGCGGGAACAAAAGTGGTCTCTCCTGTACGAAGATCTTCCACCGTGACGCCCATGGCCCGGCTTCCTTCAGTTTCCACCCTGCGCACCAAGGCCAGATCACGGAGTTCAAAGCGCTCGGACAGCGGGGACTCGGAATCGATGAGCGGTCCGAGGACTACGTCCGCACCCGCCCATCGCATGGAACCGTCCGGCTGGGGATCGCCAGCTACCGGAAGCGTGCCCACTCCATATCCCTCGGGCAATTCGCCCGCGAATTCTTCCTCAAGCAGGGAACGGATCGCCGCCCCGACTCCCGAGTCGGCGAACGCGGCGCTTTGCACGTGGAGCAGATCCTTCGCCGAGGAGAGGAGGCTCTCCCACTCGTCGTCGGCGATGAACGGCACCTTCTCACTGAAAGCCGGCGACGGCGTTGCGCACGTCCAGTGCGCCCCCTGGCCACCGACGTTCGTCGCCGCTGCAGCTGCGGGAAAGGTCTCTGCGTGGGCCGATCCAGCGCCGCCGAAATCCAGGAGGTGCGTACCTTGGCGCGCAGTGAACATGCCTTCGGTTACGGTGCCGGCCGGAATACCCAGCGACTCCCGATAAGCGCCGGACTGCGGCCCCTGCGACATCTCACGTGCCCGGGCCTTCTGGTCGGCATCGGCGATGTTGCGAACGCTTTCGCCGGGCCGGTCAGTCAATTGCGGTCCGGCTTCGAACATGATCACCCGGACGTCAGGTGTGCCTTCCACCAGCAGCCGGGCGTACGCTGAGCCGATTGGTCCGCTGCCAACAATGGCGATGATCGGATTCTTGGACATTGTTTCTCCTTGGTGAAAGGTCAGGCCGAAAGGGACTCGGAGACTTCTGAACGGCTGGTTTCTGGTTCGTCCGTCAAGCGCCCTTGCGGGAGCAGGACGGCGGCGACGATGCCAACGGCATACGTAACGGCGAGCGCAATGAAAATCGGGGAAAACACGGCCCCGTAGATCCCTGCAACGGCCTCTTGCATGGCAGGCGAGGCTTCGTGCACCGCGCGGGGTGTGAGGCTGGCGGCATCCATGCCTGCGGGCAACAACGCCGCCACGCCCGAACCAATCGTTCCGCCGATGATGGCCGTGGCAACGGTAGAGCCAACCTGCCTCACCAAATTGACCGTTGCAGTGATGCTCCCGGTCTGGCTGGCGGGTGCGGCGCTTTGAACGACGGCGACGATCAGGCTCATGAAGGATCCCGTCCCCATGCCCACAAGGCCCATGACGATCATGGGCACCCACAGCGGAAGTCCGATCGGCAGCCAGGCCATCACGAACAGCCCAGCCGCCCCCAAGCACGTACCAATAATGGGAAAGATCCGATAGCGACCAGTGCGGCTGGCGAGCCAACCGGTCACCAGATTGCTCACCAGCATGCCCAGGACAGTTGCAATGGGCACCAGGCCGGACACTGTGACGCTGATCTGATATGCCATTTGGAAGTAGGTGGGCAGGTAAGCGGTGATGGAGAAGAACCCGACGCCGATAATCGCCGAGAGCGCGGTACCGGCGGCTATGGTCCTGTTGGCGAAGAACCGCAGCGGGACGATTGGCTCGGGGGCGCGGCGCTCGATGATGAAGAAGGACATCAAAGCCACGGCGCCGACGACCAGCGCGGCCACTGCCTGCACACCCGTGCTTCGTTCCGCAGTCCACGTGACACCCAGGACCAGGAACACGAGGCCCAGAGTGAAAGCACAAGCTCCGGCAAGGTCGTAGTGACCCGGAACCCGGCCCCGCTCAAGCCGGGGAACTGCGACAAATGCCAGGGCCAAGGCAACAACGCCAACGGGAATATTGATCCAAAAGACCCAGGACCAGCCCCAGAGGTCGGTGATCGCTCCGCCGAGGACAGGCCCCACCAGGATCGCAATCGGAAAGGCCGCCCCGATGGTCGCCAGGTAACGCGGACGTTCCCGTGGTGTGGTCACCTTGGCAACGATTGTCTGCGACATGAGCTGCAGTCCGGCAGAACTCATTCCCTGCACAACGCGGCACGCAATGAGCCAGGTCATGTCCTGGGCGAAACCACAAGCAAGGGATGCAAGCAGGAACACCACCAAGGAAACAAGGAAGACCCGCCGAGGGCCCAGCACGTCCCCAAGTTTGCCCAGGACGGGCAGCAGAACTGTGCTGGCAAGGGTGTATCCCACAACCACCCAGCTCATGAGTGCCAGCGCTCCGAGCTCGCCGGCGATGGTGGCGAGCGAGGTGGAGACTACGGTGTGGTCGAGTGCCCCTAAAAAGGACACGGTCAGCAGGGAGGCGACGAGGAATCGCCGCCTCAATTTAGTAAGTGGCATGGTGTTCTGCCCGAACGATCGGGCTGTCGACGCGACGGGTTGTGCCTCAGCAGCATCGTCACCGCTGAGAACGGATCCCTCCGGGGATCCCGACGCCACTTTCATTTTAGTCTCTACTTTAGTCTAAAAGCAACAAAAGATTGTTTCTTTTAGACGCGGACGCGAGCGCGGCTTCGGCTGCGGGCCCGTTGTACGGAAGGGCCCTCGACGGCGGCACCCACCGTGCCTGTCAGCTCACCAATCCCTTCAACCACCATGCGTACTTCGTCCCCTGCGCTAAGCGGTGGAGGGCTGAGTTCGCCTCTCCTGCCCCACAATTCGCCCAGGCATCCCCCGTTACCCACGGTTCCGGATCCCAGGACATCGCCAAAAACCACCCGCGAGTTCCTCGAGGCGTAGGAAACGAGCTCGGGAAAGGTCCACCCCATGTTGGAGACCAAGTCCTCCCCCACCCGCTCACCGTTGACGAAAACCTCAGCCCGCAGCTCCAGGAATCCGTCAGCGTCCGCGTACGGTTCAAGCTCGTCGGCAGTGACGATCCACGGCCCCAGGCTGGTGCCAAAGTCCTTTCCCTTCGCGGGGCCAAGGCGGACCTTCATTTCCCGCGACTGGATATCGCGGGCGGACCAGTCGTTCATGATCGTGTAGCCAAAAATTGCCTGAGCAGCCTCATCGCCGGCAAGGTTGGCACCACCAGGGCCACCAATCACGGCGGCGATCTCCAACTCAAAATCCAGGCGCTGCGTCACCGGAGGAAGGACAGGTTCACCAGGGCCCAAGACTGTGTGCGGATTAGTGAAGTAGAAGGTCGGCGCTTCGTACCACTCGGGAACCACCTCGGACTTGCCGTCAACGGAAGCGCTGACTCCTTCGACGTGCTCTTCGAAGGCAACGAAATCCCTGATCGCCGCCGGGACAAGAGGCGCAAGCAGCTGGACAGTGGCAAGCGGCCGTCCGGCGTCGTGGTTTGCCCGGCCCAACAGTTCACGGGCGCCGGCCAATCCACGGGCCAGAACCTCGGCGACCCTCAGGCCGTTCGGGAACGGTACTGCCATGTCCCCAATGATGAAGCCCTCTCCAATTTCGGCGCCGTCCTGCCAGCGTGCGATCTTCACGCCCGCACCCGCTCTGTGAGGAGGGCCTGTGCGTTGCCGGAAAGGATCCCATCTGTCACGTCATCGGGCAGGCCGGCGGCGCGGACTTCGGCAACAGGATCTTCGGGCCCCATGTCGAACGGGAAGTCGCTACCCATGAGGACCTGCGAAGGTCCCACAACTTCCACGAGGTGGCGCAACGCCGAAGGATCGTGGACCACGGTGTCGAACCAGATGCGACGCAGGTAGCTTGATGGTTCATCAGCGCAGCCGTGGGCTTCCGGGCGGACCCGCCACGCATGGTTGGAGCGGCCGATAGCCGTGGGAAGGTATCCACCGCCGTGGGCGGCCACGATTTTCAGGCCGGGGTGGCGATCCAGTACTCCCGAAAAGATCAGGTGCGAAAGTGCGACCGCGTTTTCGGCTGGCTGGCCCACCGTGTTGGACAAGTAGTACCTGTCCAGGCGCTCGTCCAGGCTGCAGCCGAACGGGTGCAGGAAGACCACGACACCCAGCTCCTCCACCCGCGACCAGAACGGTTCCAAGCGCTCATCGGACAACTCAACGTCCCTGGCAAACGAGGAAATTTCGATGCCGGCAAGGCCGCGGCCGAGGACGGCGTCATCAACGCATTCCACAATCCGCTCCGGATGCTGCAGGGGCACCAGCCCCAGGCCTGTCAGTCGGTGCGGCGCTTGGGCAACGTGCTCCGCCACGAGGCGGTTGGCTTCCGTCGCCGTCCAGACAGCGAGGCCTTCTTCGGCCCAAGGGTAGAAATGGTTGGGCGATGCACTGACCCACTGGTGGTCCACGCCCTGCGCGTCCATAGCAGCCAGTCGGGCCTTCACATCTGTCAGCCGGGGGAACCGTTCACCAATCATGCGTCCGGATGCAGCGAGGCTTTCGGGTCCGTTGCGGCGGGCTTCCAGGTCCGCCGCAGCTTTGAAGGCCTCAGGCGCACGCCGCTCCACTTCCGTTTGGAGGGACGGCAGGAGCACGTGGGCGTGGACATCGATGGTCATGCGGGGACCGCCATCTTCTGCGCGATGCCGAAGAGCAATCCGGGAGCGTCGGCGTCCTTCTTACCTTCAATCTGCCACTGACCCAGCTGGACGGATGCTTCCACCACGGCCTGCACGCGCGGAACCCGCCGCTCGTGGAAACTATCCCAGAGCTTGTCGCCAAGGGCATCGGAGCCAACCAACAGTTCAGCCAACACCACGGCGTCTTCGAGGGCCTGCGCGGCACCCTGCGCGATGGTCGGGGGGCAACTGTGCGCGGCGTCGCCGATGATCACCACCGGACCCCGGTTCCAGCGGCCAGGCACCAGGTGCTGCGTGAACCAGGTGTAGTTGACCCTCGCCCCCGAGCCCAGGTCTTCGCGGATGGAAGCCCACGGACCGCCGTAGGCCATCGACTCCCCGCGCATGATGTTGATTGCTTCCTCGTCCGGGACACCAAAGCGATCCTGGGCCTTCTCCACCAAGAACGCGTACATGGTGTCTTCCCCTGTGGGCGTGTATCCGGCAATATAGACCGGGCCGCCGTAATACAGCTCGCTGTGTTCCACTTCTTTGGGGCGGGAGACGAAAGCCCGCCAAATGCCCATGCCGGTGGTCTCGGGTGCAGTGTCGATGCCCATCAGGCTCCGCACGGAGGAATTCACGCCGTCGGCGCCGATCAGGAGATCGTAAGTTCCCGCGGCCGCCTCGTTGACGAAGACGTCCACCTTCTGGTCATCCTTAACGTCAAAGCCGGTCACCTTTGACCCGAAGCTCACCTTCGCTCCGGCCTTTTCGGCGTGGTCCAACAGGATCTTGGCGAGGTCCGGGCGGTACATCCCCATGCAGGCGGGGTAGTCTGGACCACCCGTTTTGACCTCCGGAAGCTGCGCAATGACCGGCGCATCCGGGCCAGGCGCGCGCAGCGTCAGGCCTTCGAATGCCATGCCTTTTTCACGCACGTCGTCCCAAACGCCCAAGGCGTCGAAGACGCGCAGGGCATTGCCCTGCAGCGTGATGCCCGAGCCCAGGGCGCTCAGTTCCGGCTTTGCTTCAAAAACGTCGACGGCGACCCCCGCCTTGGCGAGCTGGATGGCGGCCGCCATGGCAGCAACACCGCTGCCGGCGATCGCTACCTTCTGGACTGCAGTCATGATTACCCCTTGGTTGTTGTCGGGTTGGTTAGAGCATCGCGATGGGATTGATGGGCGAGCCAACGGCACCCGTGATCGGCAGCGGAGCCGCGACCAGCAGGAACTCGTAGCGGCCACGTTCGCTGCACTTCTCCGCCAGCTGGTCAAGGTCCCACAGTTCTCCAACCGTGAGTCCCATATTGGGAATGACCACCTGATGGAGAGGCTGGAAAGCCGGGACATCGAACTCGTTCGGTCGGACTTCGAAACCCCAGGTGTCGGTGGCGATGGCGGCGATTTCGCTGTTGTGCAACCAGCCCGCGGTCGTCAAGGAAAGTCCGGGCGCCGGGCCTCCCGCGTAATCGCCCCAGCCGTCGCGCCGCGCACGCGTCAGCTGCCCGGTCCTCACGAGCACGATGTCGCCCTTGCCCACAGCACTGCTGTCGCCCTGCGCTTTGATGCAAGACTCCAGGTCTGCGGCGGTGATGGCATAGCCGTCCGGGAGCTCGCCTGTTTCCGGGTGCAGGTGACGTCCGAGATCCAGCAGGACCCCGCGGGACACGGGAGCTGCGGCAGCGTGCTCGATGCCTGTCACTAGGTCGCCGTCGCTCGTCACGACGTCTCCGGCTCTTCGCCCATTCCACGCTGCACCGTGATCGAAGATGTGGCCGAGTCCGTCCCATTGGGTGGAGCACTGAAGCGGCATGGAGATAACGTCATCAGCCCCACCGAGCCCGTGGGGAAAGCCTTGGGTGCCCCGCTCGGCATCGGTCCCGGTGTCCAGCATCGTGTGGACGGGGTTCGTCCGTCGGCGCCAGCCTTTCTGGGGGCCGTTCATGTCGAAAGGTTGCGAAAGGGAGATGACTTCGCCCTCCCGAACCAGCGCAGCCGCCTGCTTCCGCTTGGCCGCGTCAATGAAGTTCAGGGTTCCCAGGACGTCGTCTTCACCCCACCGGCCCCAGTTCCGGTACGCCTTGCCACGGCGGGAGATCTCCCCTTCGGGGTCGGTGCGGTCCAGCAGGTCGGGATTGTCAAGGTTCATTGCCCGGCCCCCTACGCTTGCCTGGAGGCTTGGCCGACAACTGCATCGGAGGCTTGGTCGGCGACTGGCTCGGCGACGCAGCGCACTACCTGCGTTCCAAGCCCCTGGATACTGCCTGTCATCACATCGCCAGCCCGGAGCAGCCTTCCCCAGTGGGCACCGTTGCCCGCCGGACTGCCGGTCAGCAGGAGGTCCCCCGGCAGGAGCGGCATGTTCTGCGAAGCAGCCGAAACCAAAGCGGGAATGTCGAAGAGGAGGTCATCAGTAGTGGCGTCCTGCATGACATCACCATTGAGTTCGAGCCGTACCTTCAGCTTGGCCGGATCCACAAAGCGCGCCGGTACAAGGAATGGGCCTGTAGGCAGGAACCCCGGTGCGTTCTTGCTGCGGTACCAGTCCGTGCCGATTTCCTTCATGTCACGTCGGAAAACCAGGTCCCGTGTGGTGATGTCATTGACCACCGTGTACCCGGCAACGTGCTGCGTCGCCTCTTCCCGGCTAACCCTGAAGGCCTCTTTTCCAATGACCACAGCCAGTTCCAACTCCCAGTCGTGCTTCTCGCTGTAGCTTGGGAGAACCAGCGGCACGTCGTCACCAACCACACAGGCAGGAAGGCCGATGAAGAAGTAGGGCTCACCGTTTGCCTGGCGGTCGTCCATCATCTTGCCGGCCCATTCGCGGGCCTGCTCCGGTGTGCGGGGGTCGTCCTTGTCCAGGCCGGCGACGACGAGGTCGATCACGTGCGTCCTGTAGTTGGCACCCGTTTGCAGCACTTGCCTGGGTTCCACAGGAGCCGTGAGAACAACGCTCTCCAACGAAACCCACGGACCCCCGCCTTGGGCAAGCTCCTCCAGACGGTCCCAGTCAGGCGCGGCCAGGAAGTCGTTGAGACCGGGGGCACCCAGTTCCTGCGGACCCAGCGGCCGGATCCGGTCGCCGGCAATGAGCCCAAGCCGCACCTCGTCCCCGGCCCGGTAACGCGCGAGTGCAAACGGTGCTTCCAACTGGCCTGACGTCGTCGTCATGAACGTAACTCCCCTCGTGGACCATCCTCGGTCCACTTTCATTTAATGTCGGAATTCGACATAAGTAAATCAGTTTGTGGTTATAGCGGTTATCACCGGCATGGATGCCCATGCCGGTGATAACCGCCGGGGTCCTAGCCCTGGCCCTGGCGGGCGTAGGGGTTGAACAGGGCTTCCTTGATCTCGTCCGGAACGCCCTCTTCCGTGGCACTGGGGCCGTCCGCTGGAGGGAAGGACTCCGTCATGGACATTGGCATGGCACCGTTCCGGTACATGTTGTTGGAACCAAGTGACGGGGTCCACGTGTTCGGCTCCCAGTCGGGGACATAGTTCCGGTAGCCGCCGGTGTTGAGTTCGATGCGCAGGGTGGACGGCTCCCGGTAGTAGAGGAAGTTCTGCTCGCCGATGCCGTGGATGGAGGGTCCATATTCGATCGGAATGCCGTTTTCCATCAGGGTGTCCGCGGCGATCAGGAGTTCTTCGCGGGTATCCACCCAGAAGGCATAGTGGTTGATGCGGCCCGCACGGGTGGAGCCGTCCAGGACCACGCCGAGGTCGTGGGACTTCTCGTTGGTGGTCAGCACAGAGAACACCGAAATGGGAGCCTCATCCAGGACCGTCCGGGCCATGATGCGGAAGCCAAGAACATCGTTGTACCACTTGGCAAAGCCGTCCACGTCGCTGGTTGCGATGGTCACGTGGTCCAGCTGGCGGGGTGCGCCTGCCACCTTGCTGCGGCGTGCCGGGCGGTCCGGGTAGATGGAAAGATCCTGGCCCTCGCCCTGGTACCGCGTAACGTCCCAGTGCAGCGTCATGCTGTGGCCCCACGGCCCCACGAAGCGGTAGCCACGGCCAATGCCATGGACATCGGTCCATTCGCCGTTGACCCCTGCCGCTTCGATGCGTCGCACCGCTTCGTCCAGCGCCTCGGCACTCGACGTCCGCCATGCCATGGTTTCCAGTGCCGGTTCTTCGCCCGGAACAACAACCACGCTGTAGCGGTAGTAGTCGCCCCAGCACCGGAGGTAGACGGCGCCGTCAACGCGGTCCACAACTTTGAGCCCCACCTGGTTGACGTAAAAATCAACGGAGGCCTCGACGTCGGGAGTGGTGATTGCTACGTAGGAGAGGTGGGAGAGAAGCTTGATCATCTTCGATCCTTTCAATGGTCTGTAAATCTGCCCACATCAAGTCTCTGGCCCCTCAGCGCATCAGGGAAGGGGATATTGCCTATGCCGAAGATCAGCGTTGCTTATGCGGCTCGAGGAGCTCCGCGACGAGGCCCTGGTCCTTGAGGAGGTGTTCCAAATCGGCGGGCCGCTCGCCCGAACGGCACGAATCCAAAGCACTGCGGAGCGCCCGGCGGGCCGATGTTTCGTACCTCAGTGGAGCCCGGATTGTTCCGTTGGAGGTAGCCGTCTCCAGGCGAACACCTGCTCCACCGCTGCCAAACTCAAATTCCGAGCGGACCTCCCCCAAGGCCATTAGGCGCAGCAGCGGGCACCGCGAAGTCTCCGTCATCAGCCGTACGCCCAAGGTCACGGGAATGGCGCCGGACTGACTCTGGGCCTCAAGCAGGAACATTCCATCTCGGCCATTGCGGCAGCTGAGCGGGCCTCCTGCCAGGACTGCGGCCCACCGCAGCCCGTCACGCAAGGATGCCTCCAGGTCCGGAGCGGGCGCTGCGCACTCGACTGTCACCATCGTCGGAGCATTTCCGGCCCGCGCGTCGAGGGCATCGGCAAGGACGTCCGCCCGCGCGTGCGGCCGCTCTACGACCACGGGAAGAGTGACACCGTCACCCGATAACGCAGCCCTTGCTTCGGGAGGAACGCGCCCCGGATTGGAGACGACGACAGCCGCAGCCCCCGCTGCCTGCGCCTCCAACAGCGATGTCCACCACGGACCTTCGCCCGGAATAACCACTACCGCACCGGGAACGAGATCACTGTGACGTGCACTTTCGCGAAGCCCGGCGACGGCGGCCCGGTAGTTCACAGCCGTGGCAACAACGGATCGAGCCGCACTCACTGCAAACCTCCGGCGGGCATAGTCGTGGTCATAGTGGCGAAGACAGCATCGGCCAGCTCCAACGGGTACAGGGCGTCTGCCAGGATCTGGTCGTAGTCGACAGCGATGGCGCCTTCAAGGAGCTGCGCGAAGTGCAGCCACTCCGCCTCGTAGCCATCCTGGTTCACGGACGGATACTCCGTCCTGGACCCATCTACGCGCACCACAGTGACACATCCGCTGCCTGCATGGACGAAAGGAGGCGGGTACTCAAGATCCAACCGCTGCTTCGGCGAAGAAAACGTCATCCGCCAGAGGACATCCGGGCCCGCGGGAAGCATGGTCAGGGCCAATTGGACGTTGACGCCGCTGGCTTTGTACCCCACCGCGTATCCGATGGGCGGAACGAACCGGGCGTACTGGACTTCCTCGACGTCCGGGGCGAAATGCCGGACTGCGGGAAGGTCGTGAATGGCAAGACCGGTCAGCAGCTGCTTCACGATGTGGGCGGCAATTCCAGGATCTCCAGTGTCGGGCCGGCCCCGGGCCGGGGCCGGGAAGGAACCATTCTCCGAGACCAGCTGATGGTAGCGGCCGTTAGGCGGCAGGGCCAGCGTGACTGCAATGGACTCGGGCGCTTCCTGCTCCGCCTCAAGCAGGTGACGGGCCCGCAGCCACCCGGGATCGTAGGCGTGATTGGTTCCAACCATCAGGACGGTGCCGGCGGCGCGGCAGGCAGCCACAACATCGGCTGCTGCCTCCTTGGTGGTGGCCAAAGGCTTTTCGCAGAAGATGGCCTTCTTGCCTGCATCAACCGCAGCGAAGAGCTGGCGTTCATGTTCCGCCGGTGGACTGCAGATAGCCACAACGTCGACGTCCGGGTCGGAGAGCAACTCCGCGTCCCCGGCTGACCAGCTGGAACGCAGTGGTTCTGCCAGTGTTCGTGCCCTGCCGCTGCCGCCATCCGCAACGTGCGCCACCCGGAATTTCTTGTCCAAACGGCCCAACGTTGGAAGATGAAGCGCAGCGACGCCAGGCCCGGCCCCCAGGAAACCCACATTCCACGTCATGACGGACTCCTTTTGTCAGCATTATTCCTAAGTTCATTCGGTTCTGGCTATAGTGCACCAAATTCCGCACCTTAGTGACCTTCTTGTGGGACAATTTGGAGTTATGACCACAGATTCGACACTTCGGTTCGGTGCGCAGACAGACGAAGTCACGAGCTTGCTCCGCATCGTCAACCTCGTGCGCACGGGAGAAGCAACAACCCGTCCCGAAATTGGCCGCGTTACTGGCCTGGGCCGGGGCGTAGTGACGCAACGAGTGGACCAAGCGATCCAGATGGGGTTCCTTGGTGACGGTGAATTCGGCGCTTCGTCGGGAGGCCGCGCACCGAGGACCCTGCGCTTCCGCTCGGAGCAAGGACGAATCGTCGTGTGCGCCCTCGGCGCCCTGCACATCAGGGTGGGCTACGCGGAGCTGGACGGAGACATCATCGACCAGAGACACCGCGAGTGGGACATTGCGCGCGGACCGGCGGAGACGTTGAAGGCCGCGATGGAGCTCCTGGATGACCTCCTTGGAAATGCCGCGGAACTGCCTGTCTGGTCTGTAGTTGTGGGCGTTCCCGGCCCCGTCGACTTCGAGAGCGGGCAGCCGGTGGCGCCGCCCATCATGCCGGGCTGGAATGGTTCGGACATCCGCACCCCCTTCGAGGAACGCTTTGATGCTCCAGTCTGGGTGGACAACGACGTCAACCTGCTGGCTTTGGGTGAACGGGCGCGTAGGCGCGACGCATACGCCGACCTCATCTATTGCAAGATCGGGTCGGGGATCGGTGCCGGGCTGCTCTCGCAGGGACGTATCCACCGGGGTGCCAACGGTGCGGCCGGCGACATCGGGCATGTCCGTGTTCCGGACTCGGACGCACTCTGCCGATGCGGAAAGGTCGGCTGCCTGGAAGCCGTCGCCGGAGGCTGGGCATTGATCCGCGATGCGGAACTTGCCATCAAGGAAGGCGCCACGGGTCCACTTGCCACATCTGTTGAGAAAGGACAACCCCTCTCGCCCGAGGGCATCGCACTCGCAGCCATCAGCGGCGACGCGCTGGCAGTGCGCTTGCTTCAGCGCTCGGCACGGGTTGTGGGTGAATCAATCGCCGCCCTGGTCAACATGTTCAACCCCGGGATCATTGTGATCGGCGGGGCGATGGCGTCCGCCGGCGAGGTGTACCTCGCTGAAGTGCGGCAACGCGTTTACGAACTGTCCCTGCCACTCGCCACCAGGGACCTGCGGATCCTCTTGTCCGTGAACGACGAACGCGAACCACTGCGGGGCGGCGCGGAGCTGGCGCGCGAACAGCTCTTTGAGGCCACATTCCCGCGCTGGTTTGCCCAGGGCAAGCCGGGTCCGATCAAAACCCTGGCGTCGCGTTAGGCAACCCCAGGCCATAGACTTCTTCCTGATTATGACTTAAGCATGTATCTTCGGATCATAAGTCGAGTCACGAAGGAGTGTCCCACGATGCCCCAAACCATTAAGGGGCGGCTTGTGAAAAAGTGAAATATCCGACGCTAAGGTTTTGCCGGGCGACGTAGCGGCCTGTATTTGCCGGGTTTGAGGTGGTTGTGGGGGGCCAGGTGTAGTCGCCGGTGAGGTTGATGTGTTCCCATCCCAGAGGCGAGAGGAACCGTAGGAGGCCGGGACGATGTCATCGCCGTTGCTAGTCCGAGTGGCGCCAGCGCGCTGACTATCTCGGCCTGCTACGGACTGCGGTGCATGCCCGCGACCTCGTCGCCGCGGTCCGGTCCGCCAGTTCTCGCACGATTCTTCGCCCGGCGCCGGCGAACACCCTCATGCTCAGCACTCCCTTATTGTTCAACCGATCGTCGTCGTGTCGATGACGAAGCGGTATCGGACGTCGGAGGCGAGAACACGCTCGTAGGCTTCGTTTACGTACTCGGCGGGGATAACCTCGACCTCGGCTCCGATGCCGTGCTCGGCGCAGAAGTCGAGCATCTCCTGGGTCTCGCGGATCCCGCCGATGACCGAGCCCGCGAGGACCTTGCTGCCGCGCAGGAGACTGAAGACGTCCACGGCGAGGGGCTCGCCCGGCGCGCCGACGCTCACGAACGCCCCACGCGGGGTGAGTAGGCCGAGATAGTCGTCGAGGCTGATCGCGGCACTGACGGTGTTGAGGACGAGGTCGAACGTGCCAGCGAGGTTCGCGAAGGTTTGCTCATCGCTCGTCGCGCAAAAGTGGGCTGCCCCGAGGCGCAGTCCATCCTCGCGTTTCTTGAGCGACTGCGAGAGAACGGTGATCTCAGCGCCCATAGCGTGGGCGATCCGGACCGCGACATGGCCGAGACCGCCGAGACCGATGACTGCGACCTTTTTCCCCGGCCCGGCACCCCAGCGGCGCAGGGGCGAGTACGTCGTGATGCCGGCGCACAGCAGGGGCGCGGCCTCGGCAAGGCCGAGGGCCTCCGGAATGGCCACCGTGAAGTCCTCGGTGACCACAATATGGGTCGAGTAGCCGCCCTGGGTGATAGTGCCGTCACGGTCCACGGACCCGTAGGTGCCCACGCCGCGGCTGCAGTGCTGCTCCTGGCCGGCGAGGCATGCGGCGCATTCACGGCACGAGTCGACGAGACAGCCGACGCCAACCCGGTCGCCCACTGTACGTGTGGTCACCCCATCGCCCACAGCAGCCACAACGCCGGCAATCTCGTGGCCAGGCGTGAGGGGGTACCGTTTGATGCCCCAGTCGCCGCGGACGGCGTGGATGTCGGAGTGGCAGATACCCGAGTACCTGATCTCGATAAGCAGGTCATGCGGGCCGAGCCCGCGCCGTTGGAGGATGGTTGACTCAAGGGGTGACTCGGCGTCTAGTGCGGCGAGAGCCGGGATGGTATGCATGGTGTTCCTGGGGTGGCTTGCGGGTGTCTGTCAGTTGTCGTAGTGCTGGTAGACCTAGGCGATGGCCCTCCACGTTCCATCCTGTCTAAGCATGGTGATGAAGTCCGCGATAACGGGCGTCGTATTCGGCGGGGGCGACGGGCTTGATGTTGCGGGACATGGTTTCTCCTTTGTTTCTGCGTGAGCTGGTCGGTGGGGTATCAGGGGTAGAGACCGCGGGTCCTGTGGGCGTCGGCCACGCGTTCGACGGCGGTAACGGTCGCCGCCTCGCGCAGGGTCAGCGCGCGTGCCGCGGCGGCCTCGAGCAGTTGGTCCCAGGCCGTGAGCATGCGGCGCTCGAGACGCTCTCCAACCTCGGCGGCGCTCCACCAGTAGGCCTGGTTCGACTGGACCCATTCGAAGTAGGACACGATCACGCCGCCGGCGTTGGCGAGGATGTCGGGGACCACTAGCACACCGCGTTCGGTGAGTATGGTGTCCGCCGCTGAGGTTGTGGGGCCGTTGGCTCCTTCGACGACGATGCTGGCGCGGATTGCGTCGGCGTTGCCCTCGTGCAGGACGCCCTCGACGGCGGCCGGGACCAGGAGGTCGACGTCGAGCTCGAGGAGTTCCTCCCCGCCGATCTTCTCGGCCCCGCCGAAGCCCACGACTGAGCCGTTTGTTGCGACGTGGGCGTTCAGCGCTGGGATGTTGATTCCGGAGTTGGAGTGTATCGCGCCGTATTGGTCCGAGACGGCGATGACCATGACTCCGGCCTCGGCGAGGAGGAGGGCCGTTCCGGCCCCAACTTTGCCGAAGCCCTGCACGGCGGCTGTGCACCGCGAGTGCGTCAGTCGGCGGTGCTTCAGGGCTGCGAGGGCGATGTGCACGACGCCGGCTGAGGTTGCCGAGGCTCGGCCGAGGGAGCCGCCGAGGGCGACCGGCTTGCCCGTCACGACCCCGGGTACGGTGTATCCGTTGGCCACCGAGTAGGTGTCCATCATCCACGCCATGGTCTGTTCGTCGGTGCCGATGTCGGGGGCGGGGATGTCCCGCTCGGGCCCGATGATGGGCAGGATCTCTGACGTGTAGCGGCGCGTGACCCGTTCGAGCTCCGCGGTGGAGTAACGGCGGGGGTCGATGGTGATGCCGCCCTTGGCGCCGCCGTAGGGGACGTCGAGTAGCGCGCATTTCCAGGTCATCCACATGGCCAGGGCGCGGACTTCGTCCAGGTCCACGGCGGGGCTGTACCTTAGGCCTCCTTTGGCCGGGCCGCGTGAGAAGTTGTGCTGGACCCGGTGTCCGGTCAGGACCTCGGTGGTGCCGTTGTCCCGGCGCAACGGGATAGCCACGCTCATCTCGCGCCGTGGCCGGGCGAGCATTGCGTGCAGCCCCTCGTCATAGCCGAGGTGCCGCACCGCGGCTTCGAGCTGGGTTTGGGCATCGTGTAAAGGCCCGCCCGCCGTAGCCTGGGGGCGGCCGAGCATGGCAGCGCTTGGGGCGGGAGTGGGATTGAGTAGGTGCGTCATTGGACTTCCTCGGGGGTCGGGACTAGAGCTGGATGCCGGTGTATTTGGTCTCGAGGTACGCCTCGAGACCTTCAGCGCCGCCTTCGCGTCCAAGGCCGGAAGCCTTGGTGCCGCCAAAGGGGGCCGCGGGATTGCTGACGACCCCCCGGTTGATCCCGGTCATGCCGGCATCGATCGCGTCGGCGACCCGCAACGCGCGGGTCAGGTCCTTCGTGAAGACGTATGACGCGAGTCCGTACGGGGTGCCGTTCGCCTCGCGGATAGCCGCTTCCTCGGTCGCGAACTCGTAGACCGCGGCGACGGGGCCGAAGATCTCCTCATCGCGGATCTCGGCGTCAGCCGGGATCGCGGTGAGCACCGTGGGCGGGTAGAAAAACCCGGGTCCGGCCGGGCGGGTCCCGCCGGTGAGGAGTGTGGCGCCCTTGGCGACGGCGTCGTCCACGAGGGAGGCAACCTTCGCCGCCTGTTTGGCGTCCACCAGCGCACCGAGCTCGACGCCGGATTCCGCGCCGTCGCCCATGGTCGTTGCGGCCATCCGCTCGGTGAAGCGGCGGATGAATTCGGTGGCGATGCCGGACTGGACGTAGATGCGGTTGGCGGCGATGCAGGACTGGCCGCCGTTGCGCAGCTTGGCCACCATGGCACCTTCGACCGCCTGGTCCAGGTCCGCGTCGTCGAACACGATGAACGGGGCATTCCCGCCGAGTTCCATCGACGTGTTCATTATGTTCTGCGCAGCCTGGGCCAGCAGTGCGCGGCCAACCTGAGTCGAGCCTGTGAAGGAGAGCTTCCGGGCCCGCGGATCGGCCATAATTGCACCCACGACCCCGCGGGAGTCGTTCGTCGTGACGACGTTGACGACGCCGGCGGGCAACCCGGCCTCCTCGAGCACCTTCGCGAGGAGCAGGCTCGTCAGCGGGGTCAGCTCGGCGGGCTTGAGCACCGTAGTGCAGCCGGCCGCGAGGGCTGGTGCGATCTTCCGCGCACCCATTGCCAGCGGGAAGTTCCACGGCGTGATCAGCAGTGCCGGGCCGACCGGCCGCTTCGAGACCGCGAGGCGGTACTGGCCGCCGGGCTCGACGCCGAACTGTCCCTCGAGGTGGAGCCGGTTCGCGGACTCCGCGAACCACCGGAAGAAGCCGGCGCCGTAGTCGACCTCGACCTGGGCCTCGGCCCAGGTCTTGCCCATCTCGGCGGTGATGAGCGCCGCGAACTCGTCACGCCGGGTGAGGATGGCCCGGTAGGTGGCGTCGAGGAGGTCGGCCCGGTCACGGGCCGGGGTTGCCGCCCAGGCGTCCTGGGCCGTGCATGCGGCATCGAGCGCGGCGAGCCCGTCCTCGACGGTCGCGTTGGGGACCTCCGCGATCGCAGCCTCGGTGGCCGGGTTGGACACGGTGAGCAGTCCTCCGACCGAGGCGCGGACCCACGAGCCGCCGATCAGCATGGAGCCCTCCGGGAATCCCAGGGCCGGCTTCGATGGTGGGGCGTTGAGTGTCATGTTTTCCATGGGGATGATCCTTTAGGACGCGTCGGTCAGACGGGCCGTGAGCCAGCGGCGGAAGCGGTCCCCGTGGACCACGGGGTCGATGAGCAGGAGGGGTGTGCCGGGCTCATTGCCGGGTTCGGTGCGGGCGTGGATGAACCACGGCCCGTCTTCGGCGTGGGCCTGTTTGAGGGCCAGAGCCAGCTCCTCGGTGTTCTGTGCGCGCAGGACCTTCAGGTCGACCGACTCGGCGAAGCGGCCGAGGTCGATCGTGACCGCCTGGGTCGGGATGCTCGCTGTGGACGCGTACACGCCGTTGTCCAGCAGGAGGACCACGAGGTTCTTCTGTGCCAGAAATCCGGCGGTAATGGCTGCGCCCGGGTTCATCAGGAGCGATCCATCGCCTTCGACGACCACGGCGCGGGACACCGGGGTGCCCTCGATGGCCTGAGCCAGGCCCGTGCCGACTGAGATGGCCAGGCCCATCGCGTCCAGGAGGTAGAGGTGGCTGTCGCGGTCGGCCACCGAGGCCAGCTCGCGGCTGGTCGCGGCACACGTTGCCACGACAGGGATATCGGGCGTGGACTCGACGAGGACCTCGAGTGCTTTGATGCGTTTCATGCCTTTGCCTTTGCGTCTTTGGGGTCGAAGAATTCCATGAGGACCACGACGGGTCGGAACGTCATGCGGGCGTGGTTGCCGGCCTCCTTGATGGTCGCGCCCCAGTCCTCGGGCGGGTTGCGGCGGTCGACGTGGAACACCGGGATGTTCGTGACGCGCAGCAGCTCCGGCACGGGCGCCGAGATCGAGTGGATCATCGAGTTGTACTCGCCGAGCCCGCCGCGGGTGTTGGCCACGATGAGCAGGGGCAGGTGGTAAGAGACTGCGAAGGTTGTCAGGGCGGTCAGGGCGTTGCCGAAGCCGTTGTCCTGCATCACGATGACGCCGAACTTGTCCGCGAACGGGTAGGCGCCGACGACGCCGATGGCTTCCTCTTCCCGGGAGACAGGATAGACAAGCGGTACGCGCCCTTCTTCGGATGCGGCAACGAGGCCGTTGATGATCGGGGCGATGCTTGCGCTCGGCACGTAGGCGATGCCGGCGGGGGCGAGCCCGACGATCGCGTCCACCACTTCGGTATGGCGGTCTTGAGTCACGGTTGTCATGAGGGGTTCCTTCGTTTGTGCATGGTGGGATTCGGATGCCGAGTGGATGATTTCACCAAACCGGATTTGGCCAGGCGCTTTTTTCGCGGGTCGTCCCGCACGGCACGTCGGGGTGTACTTCAGCGGTGACAGGTTTCAACGGGATTTCAATATCAACCCGATCTCGAGTGTGGACGGCAACAGAGCGTTCCAGCGTCGTTTCGGTTGCAGGCACGGGCTGAGTGCGTTTGCGCATCATCGTTCCTGGCTGGAGACTGCGGCCATGATGCGTCGCAAGCCTTCTTTTAGATCGTCGATGCCACAGGCGTAGGAGATCCTGAGAGACTGGCTGCCGCCGTCGATATCGAACGCTGTACCCGGTACGACGGCGACGTGCTTCTCCTCGAGAATCTTCAAGGCCAGCTCATGCGCCGTGCCGAGCGCTTCGGGGAAGGACAGGTAAAGGTAGAAGGCACCATTCGGGGCGGCGTAGCTGAAAACGTTCTGTTGGGAGAGGATTTCCAGTGCAGCAGCCCGGCGGCGCTCAAATTCCTGGCGCATCTCTTCCCGTTCACCGTCGGCGCTGTTCAATGCAGCGGCGCCACCGATCTGGGGAAACGTGGGCGGGCACGTGGTGGTGAACTGGCGGACGCGCAGTGCGGGCCGTACCAGGTCCCGGGGGCCACCGAGCCAGCCGAGGCGCCAGCCGTCCATGGCCCAGGACTTGGCGAAGCCGCCAATGATCAGGGTCCGTTCCTTGAGGTCAGCTACCGCGGCCGGGGAGAGGTGCCGGGTGCCGCCGTAGACAAGTTCGCCGTAGATCTCGTCTGAAAGGATGATCGCATTCGTTCCGCGGACGATGTCGGCGATCTCTTCGAGGAGGGCTTGGTCAAGGACCGCACCGGTGGGGTTGTGCGGGGTGCACAGCACCACCATCCGGGTCCTCTCGGTGATCGCGCCCCGCAGCGCAGCCGGGTCCACTTTGTATTCGGTGTCCAGGGTCAGCGGAAGCAGAACGGGCGCAGCGCCGGCGAGGCGGGCGCAGGCTTCGTAGGCAGGCCAGGCCGGCACGGGGATGACTACCTCGTCGCCGGGACCGCAGAACGCCAGAATCGAGAGGAGGACGGCCTCGTTGGCCCCGATGGTGACCAGGACTTCGTCCTCGGCGCTGTATTCGAGACCTTGGCTGCGCTGCAGGTACTCGGAGATTGCGGCACGAAGGACGGGCAGGCCCGCGTTGGGTCCGTAATGGACCAGGCCGTCGGCGAGGGCTTTTGCCGTCGCGTCTTTGATCACTTCCGGGGTGTCGAAGTCTGGCCTGCCGATCTCGAAGTGGATGACCGCGTGGCCAGCCTTCTCGATCTGCACGGCACGGTCGAAGATCTCACGGATGGCCGAGGGGCGGACTTCGGAAAGACGGTCCGCCGGACGGGCGAGGTTGATGATCGTGGTCATGGTTTTATGCTTTCTGAGGCTCGAGTGCGGATGTGCGGGCGATGAGTCGTCCGGCCTCGGCGGCCAAGGCCGAGAAGACTTGCACTCGGAGCTCTGTGACGGGGACGGTGGCTTCGGGGTGCCACTGGATTCCAAGGACCCATGCAGCATCGTCCGTTTCGATGGCCTCGACGAGGCCATCGTCCGCGCGAGCGGAAATGCGTAGACCGGCACCCAAAGTTTCGACCGCTTGGTGGTGCCAGGAGGCGACCGGAATCCCGGTCGCGCCACCGAACGCGGCCGACGCTCGCGAACCCGGCACCAGGCTGACCTCGTGGATGGAGAAGTCCACGCTCCGTCCCTCGGCCTTAATTGAGTGTTTGAGCGCGCTGGGAACAAGGTCGACGTACAGAGTGCCGCCAAACGCGACGTTAATGAGCTGCATGCCACGGCAGATCCCCAGGACCGGCAAGCCGTTGTCGAGCCCGTAGCGGAGCACAGCCAAGTCGAGGCGGTCCTGCGCGGGGTTTACGCCGAACAGGGTCGGCTCATCGGCCGGGCCGCCGTACAGGAACGGGTCCACGTCGCCGCCGCCGGGAAGGACAAACCCCTCGCACATACTGAGGGATTCCTCGACACCTCCCGTGTCGTCCAAGCCAATCACTACCGGCTCGGCGCCGGCTTCACAGATGAGGCCCACGACCGCATCGAAGACTACTTGCGCTGCTTCCATGCGGGAATCTGAGGCGCCGCATGCGGCAGAAGAGAGAAGGGCTGGAATGCCGATTCTCGGAGAAGGCTGGTCGGTCACGACAGTGGACTCCTGGGCAGTGGGACAGGTGCGGAGGCGCGGAGGCGTAATAATCCTCCCCACACGAAGCAAATAGGTATTAGGTATGCACCTCATACCATTGATTCAATGGTGACTCTGCTCACCCGCTCCTGTCAAGGGGGAAACTCAGCAGATCGGGCCGGGGCTCCAGGTGCACATCGCCGGGTTCCACCGGCTACCGTTGGTCGGCGACTGAACCACGATTCGGTTGGATATGTTGTCAGCGGAAGCCGGGCGCGTCAGCGCTAAGCAGATTGACCGTGTCTTTGACCATCGCCAGCCCAGCACCAGTGGGGCTGGAACGTCCTCCGCGTACAGTAATGTCACCTGCATCAGGACAGTGGAAGGTCATGGCCTTTTCGGGACCGAAGATATGAAAGAGAGGATCGCTGGGCGCGACCGGTTCCAACCGCACCGAGACCTTCATCGGAATGTCTACCGACGCGGTCGCAACGGCGCGGAGCCTATAGCCTGAACGCGCGGACGCTGTCGCGAGCTGTGCAGTAGCCTCGTCGATCGTATCGGTTTCGACATCGATCTTGGAAACGTCCCACCCCCACAGCAGTCCGGCGATCAGCCGTGACTTTGTGGCTGCGTCGGAACCGGTGAGATCGGCGCTCATATCGGCTTCTGCAATTTGGAGTCGTTGGGCTTCCCGGGTAGCCTCCTCAAGGCTCTCCCCACCCGCGATTCGGTCCAATATGAAAGTTGATGTTCCGTTCGGACAGGCGCGTATCGATTGACAGCCGAGCCCATGAACACCGATGCGAGCCAGATCCGCCAAGGGTAGAGCAGCACCGGTGGCCCCCGAGATCCGGATTTGACTCTTTCCAATCCGCGCTGCTACCTCTAATTCTCGCCAGTGAGTAAGGAGGTGACTTTTCGTCGCTGTCACGAGGTGCACACCATTGTGTAGGGCGGATATTGCCTCGTGAACTGCGCGCTGACTGGCTTCGCTGGAGGATGGGAGGGCTTGCACAAGTATTGAAGCACCAGTTTGTTTGAGGAAATCTTCGATAGGAGTGAGCGGTTTCCAGTGGGTGCGTGCGGGCAGTCTGGCAGCCGGGGCTAGCCTGGTCTCGGTCTCGTGACCTCGGACACCCGCGACATACACATCGCGATGGTGATGTCGTTGGATCTTCTGGAAGAACCGTTGACCCACAGGACCAAACCCTGAGAGAACGATCGGCAGCTGCAACGAGGGCGCAGACAATGGCATGCTCCTTTCCTTCTGGTATTGGCCGGCAAGACGTTCGTGCGCGCCGGTCCGGCGGGTGGCTTGGCTATTCCGGCAGGGGTTTGCGTGCCGTCTCCGGCAGGAAGATGTAAAACACCAGCGAGATGGACACCAGCAGCGCCACGTACCAGCCGAACAACTCGGAGTTGCCCCATTGCGAAAACATTGTCCCCAGGAGCGGTGCGGTGCCACCAAATATTGCCACGGTCAGCGAGTAAGGAAAACCGATGCCAGCGGCCCGGACGTGGGTTGGAATCATTTCGGCATTGATCGCGGCAGAGATTGCCGTGAAACCGCTGAGCACCAGCATGCCCAGCATCATGACACCCAAAGCAAGCCAGAAGCCTGACTTCGAGACGAGATGCAGCCCCGGCACGATGCCGACGATGAAGATCGTTGCGAAGCCGATCAGCAGCGGTTTGCGCCCGATCTTGTCCGAAAGCATCCCGACGGCCGGTTGAATCACCATGAGGAACACCAGCGAGATCGTCGACATTATCAACAGGTCGCCCTGGCTTAGGGAGCCGTTGGCCACCGCGTAGGTGGGCAGGTAGGTTGTCCAGGTGTAATAAGTAATGGTGCCGGCGATAGTGATGCCAACGACCAGCAGTGATTGCTTGGGGTACTTTATTAGCGCCTCAAAGAGTCGGGCACGCTTGGCCTTGTCCGCTTCGACGAACGTTTCCTCGGCGCCGCGGCGGACCCATACCCCGACCAGGCTCAGCACCGCACCCAAGATGAACGCGATACGCCAGCCCCACGAGCTCATGTCCGCTTTGTCCAGGTTGAGTACAAGCGCCGCAGCAACCGCGGAGGCAATCAGTTTGCCGAATGTGGAGGAGACGTATTGGAAGGAGGAGAAGAATCCCCGGTGGTTTGCCGGTGCTGATTCAACGAGGAATACTGTGTTCGCAGCGTACTCGCCGCCTACTGAAAGCCCGGAGATGAGCCGGCCGATTACCAATATGACCGGCGACCAGATGCCCACGGCGTCATACGTAGGTGTTAGCCCAACGATCAGACTGCCCAGACCCATGGTCAGAATGGTCAGTGAAAGGGTGCTCTTGCGACCAATTTTATCTGCCACATTCCCCAGGATCAGTCCCCCGATCGGCCGGAGCAAGAAGCCGACGGCGAACACGGCGAAGGCTTCGAGCAAGGATGTTGCCGGATCGGATGAATTGAAAATCTGTCCGGAGAAATTTATGGCCAAGAAGCCGTAGATATACCAGTCATACCATTCCACGGCGTTGCCGACCCCTGCGGCTGCAATCTGCCGAAAGGCGCTGCCGGTTCCGTTTCTTCTGACGATTGTGTTTGTTGCCATTGGGTTTTCCTTCATTCCTGTTCGCCCTGTGCTGCTTCGCCGCTCGGGCTAATTCAGCCCACGGTGATGAACGTCTACGCCGGAGTCCGGATCTCAAGAGGATGTAGGTCTGGGGATTGTTTGCTTTGCGGGGTCCGATGTCGGTCGGCTGGGGTGAGTTGGGCAAGGCGGGTGGAAGCTAGCTCCGTGTACAATGCGGCACCGTCTGAGAGAACCCCATCATCGAAGATGGCGAAAGGCGAATGGTTGAATGCTGCAGCGGCGAAGTCGACGCCCGCCGGCGATGCGCCGAGGCCGATGAAGGCGCCCGGAACTGCCTCAAGTACCCGGGAGAAGTCCTCGGAGGCACTCATGGAATGCGATAGTCGAACGCCCCGTTCAGGCCCGAAGAGTTCGGTGATGATTCGCTCGGCGTTGAGGTTCTCATCCGTGTCGTTGATCGTTGCGGGATAGCGGGCCCGGTACTCGACGTCAACGTCCAGGCCGTGAGCGGCGGCGATGCCTGACAGCAGACGGGGTATCGCTTGTTGTATCCGGTCCCGCGAGGCGTCCGAGAAAGTTCTGACAGTAGCCTCGAAGTAGGCTGTGTCCGGGATAATACTCACCGCAGTTCCTGCCCGGAGGACACCCACGCTCACCACCACGGGGTCGAACGCATCAAACTGGCGGGTGACCATGACCTGGAGGGCGGTAACCATTTCCGTGACGGCTGCGACGGGATCTTTCGCCTTATGAGGCGTTGAGCCGTGGCCGCCTGCTCCTTGAACCGTGCCAATAAGCTGATCCGACGCGGACATGATGATACCCGGCTTCGTCAGGAATCGACCGTGTTCTGTCAGACCGGAAAATACGTGCAGGCCATATGCGGCATCCGCTCGCTTGCCTGCGAGGTCCAGTATTCCTTCGTCAATCATGATGCCAGCGCCGTTGCATGCTTCTTCCCCGGGCTGAAACATGAAGACCACGTCCCCTGCCAAGCGATGCTGACGTTCGGCCAGCAACCGCGCAGCACCCACAAGCATGGCTGTGTGCAGGTCATGGCCGCAGGCATGCATGGTCCCGTCAATCCGGGAGGTGAAATCCACCCCTGTGCGCTCCTGCACAGGTAGGGCATCCATGTCGGCCCGCAGCAGAACAACGGGACGGTCTGTGTCAGCGGAACCATGGGCGGTGCCCCGGAGTACGGCCCCGACTGAGGTGATGCTCCTTCCGAGCGTTATCTCCAGCGGAAGGCCATCCAAAGCCCGGATGACCTTTTCCTGAGTGCGGGGCAGGTGGAGCCCAATTTCGGGCTCTTGATGCAGCTCATGTCGGAATCGAATAAGTTCAGCTTCCAAATCATGAGCGTCAATAACTACCGACACAAAGTCCTCCTGCGTAGAATCTCAATAGTTGTCCCCAAGTGTGCATCCTGCATGCGTACTGCGACTCAAAGATGGGGAAAAATGCGTTCGAAGCATGAATCCAATCATTTAAATGCGGAGGGAAGGAATCTATGCAGGTCTCCGAAGAGGACCTCACCCTAATCCATGCGCTGCAAATAGCTCCGCGGGTGAGCTGGTCCGACGCAGCGGAGATCCTGGCGTCCCATCCCGCAACCCTTGCCGCGCGGTGGGATCGCCTTCATCAGGCCGGCCTGGCGTGGGTAACGGCCAGTCCGATCAGCAGGAGAATGGAAATGTCGCTTTCCTTCTTCGACGTTGAATGTGCGCTTGACCGACGTGCGGCCGTCACTGCGGCAGTGTGCGCCATCCCGGAAGTAGTCTCGGTGACGGAGTCGTCCCGAAACCGTGACCTTATCCTGACCGTCCAAACCCCTTCGCTGGCAGACTTGGGGAAGACTGTCGCCCCCCGGCTCGCTGACATCGCTGGCTTGACCAAGTACCAAATTTCCCTGTGCACACGACTTCATGCTGAAGCCCAGTCGTGGCAGCTAAACGTTCTCAACAGACGGCAGCGAGCCGATCTGGAAGGCCTGAGGCCGTCGTCCACATCGGAAGCTCCAGCTTCTTGGCCTGCAGACTACTGGAAAACAGTGCAGATCCTGGCCCGCGACGGAAGGGCCACAGCTGTCGACATTGCCAAACAAACCGGGGTTCACCCCACCACCGCCAGCCGCCGGCTGAACCGCATTCTCACAAGTAACTTGCTGTCCTTCCGCTGTGAAGTGGCGCAGCATTACTCCGGCTATCCCGTCTGCTGCCAGTGGTTCGCGAACGTGCCGGCCGGAGAGCATCTGAGCGCCGCCGAGGCGCTTATGACCTTCCCCAACCTCAGGCTTTGCGCCTCCACCACAGGCACAACAAACCTCACCTTCGTGATGTGGCTGAAATCCGTCGCGGAGATCCTGTCCTTTGAACTCCTCATCACGCAACGGATTCCGAGCATTCAACTGGTGGAGAGTACTGTCGCCCTTAACTTCCCCAAGCGGGTGGGGTGGCTTCTGGACGCCGAGGGGAGGTCCACAGGTGACGTCATCCTTCCATTCCTGCCCGCCTGACCTGCCGGGGCAAACCCTAGTCCTGCCCGCAATGGAAGAACTAGGTGTGGACTGGCCCCGGGAGATGCCCTAGGTGTAGTTCCCAGGGAGGTTGTGAACGCGGCTGATGGGGGTTTTGCCTCCGATGCCGGTATGGGTTCTGTGCTGATTGTAGTGGTATAGCCAGTCCGGGTAGGTGGCAGCGCGCTCGGCTTCTGAAACGTAGGGGCGGGCGTAGGCCCATTCGGTGGCGAGGGTGCGGTTGAAGCCTTCGATCTTGCCGTTGGTCTGTGGCCGGTAGGGCCGGGAGCGTCGGTGTTTGATGTGCGGGCCCAGGGCCGCGGCGAAGGCCCGGGAGCGGTAGCCCGATCCGTTGTCGGTCAGCACGGCTTTGACGGTAATTCCGTGCGCGGCGAAGAATGCGACGGCTCGCAGCCCGAAGGCGGATGCGGTCTCTTTTGTCTCGTCATTGAGGATTTCGGAGTACGCCAAACGGGAGTGGTCATCGACCGCGTGGTACAGGTAGGCGTAACCGGTTCCCGCCCTGCGGTTGCGTCGACCCTTCGCCCGTCCGAGGGCGCGGTGTCCACCGCCGTCGGGGATGCGCCCGAGCTTCTTGATGTCCACGTGGATCAGGTCCCCGGGGTTCTCGTGCTCGTAGCGTTGTGGTGCGGGTTTGCGAACCGGCAGGCCGGTGCCTTGGTCGAGGCAGGCCAGCCGGGGCATCCGGTACCGGGTCAGGACCTTGCCGACGGTGGAGCGGGCCAGGTGCAGGCGCGCCGCGATGCGATGGGGTCCCCACCGGCGGCTGAAACGCAGTGCTACGATCCGCCGCTCGGTCCGGACACAGGTGCGGTTAGGGCTCCGGCGCGGGCGCGAGGATGCGTCCGCCATTGCGGCATCACCGCAGGCGCGATACCGTTCCGTCCACTTCTTCGCGGTCGCCGGTGAGCATTGGAAGCGTTCCGCGGCCCGGCGCAGTGGCCAGCCTTCCTCGAGGACCAGGCGGGCGAGTTTCCCTCTTGCCTTGGGTGTGAGGTCGGCGTTGGCATGGGTAACGTAGGACACGAGAGCCTCCTGGGCATCGAGATGAGTGTGGTAACCCAAATCGATACCGGAGGCCCTCGTCCTTTACATCACGCCACGCTGTTCACAACGTCCGTGGGAACTACACCTCGGTGGCCGAAGCTGTGGGCAGGCCGTCGTCGTCGAGGATGCGGCGGATTTCGGCGCGGGTATTCTCGATGTGATCGCGCATGGCCGTGCTGGCCCTCTGGGAATCGCCGTCCCTGATGGCCTCATAAATGGCCCGGTGCTGCCGCTGGTCTTCCTCGACCGGCTCCCCATGCGGCAAAATGTCCGCCGGGCTGAAGAACTCGCTCCGGGCGTTCCGGATGGCTGCCTCGAGGCGCAAGCTGCCCGCGGCCCTCGCGACCGCGTCATGGAACAGCGCGTCAGCGGATCTGAATTCGGCACGGTTCTTTGCCTCGGCCTGGACTCGAATGGCGTTCTCCATAGCTTCGAGGTCTTCCTGGGTCCGCTGCATGGCGGCCAGGAGGGCACCGTGCGTTTCAACGGCCACGCGCATCGTGGTCAGGTCGTCCAGTTCTCCGGCCTGATCGATCATCTCCCGCCGCCACTCGGCGAGTGGCTGGCTGAGTGCGGTGACGAACGTCCCGCCGTGCTTCCCTCGCCTGACGGTGAGGTAGCCCGCGTCCTGGAGCTGCTTGAGGGCCTCGCGAAGGCTTACGCGGGCCACGCCGAGGGATTCCGCAAGCTCCCGCTCCGGGGGCAGTCGGTCGCCGGGGCTGAGTTCGCCGCGACGCACGAGACCCTTGATATGCTCGGCCACGCCTTGGGGAACGGACATTGAGCCGACTTCACTGGACATGGATCCCATGGTAGTTCCAGAATGCTTTCCTAGGCCGGCTTCACGGACTGACGGCGGGGTTGTAGTTCGGGGCGACGACTCGGTCATTCCACCTTTCGGCCGAAGTGAACTCTGGTGTGTACTCGACGCCGCGCGCGACGACCTTTTTGATGCTGCGTAGAGCTCCCAGGTCCAGGCGGGGATCGCCCTCGATCACAATCAGGTCCGCGGACTTGCCCGCGGCCAGGGTACCGGTCTCGTGCCCGAGCCCGAGGGAATCAGCAGCGATTGAGGTCGCGGCAAGGAGCACTTCGTCATGGGTCATACCGAAGGCCGCCATGCCCTCAAGGCCCGAGACGTACTCAACGTGGGACGCGTGGCCGATCCCGGCGTCGGTTCCTGCAACCAGCCGGATGCCGCGGTCTATAAGCGATCGGGTGGTGTCGAAGGCCATGAATTCCGCACCGTCGAGAACGGTCCACCACGCGCTGTTGAGGGTCATGCACACGTAGACCCCGGCGGCGGCGGCGAGCTCGACGACCTCGGGAGCTTCCTTCCGTGCTCCGTCCGGCTGGACGAAGCTGAAGTGTTCCAGGCTGTCGACGCCGGCCTCAATTGCGCGACGGATCCCCTCCGTGCCGTGCGCATGAGCGGTCACGCGGAGGCCGTAGCGGTGGGCCTCAGTGACGATAGCCGCGAGCTCCTCGGTCGTGAACTGCGGCTGGGATGGCATGGTCCCCGGGGTCAGGTCGCCTCCCGTGGACATCACCTTTATCGCCTCGGCGCCGTCGCGCCGGGCCTGGCGCACGCGCCGCCGCACCTCGTCCGGCGTCTCGCACTCGCCGCCGAAGAACCAGCAGTGTCCCCCGGTCACGGTCAGAGGTGCGGTGACGGTCTGCAGCCGAGGTCCCCGGGCCATTCCGGAGTTGATGGCCTGCTTGACGGCCTGGTCGAGGAGCCCCGGGGCGCCGAGGTCCCGGGCCGTGGTCACGCCCGCACTCAAGAGTTCCCTTGCACTCCTGAGCATGGCCGCGAGTGTCTGCCGGTCATCCCTCGCGCGGAGGGAACCCACGGGGTCGGGGCCGCCGTCCAGCGCAAGATGGACATGGGTGTCGATCAGTCCCGGCAGGATGGTCGAACCAGGGCTGAAGGCAATGACTCTGTGGGAGCCGTCATCCAGGGAATCAACGGGGCCAACCGCCGAAATTCGCTCGCCTTCGACAAGGACACCCCAGTTGCGGTGCGCCTCAAGATTTGATCCGTCGTGGTCTGCAGCCGTGATGACTGACCCTGCCGCGTAGATGATGCCCACGCCGTGCCTCTTTTCCTGTGGGTCCCCTATGGAGCCGACATGAAACTGGGGACATCTCTGATTCTGCCGACTGTGACTCTTGACATACACCCGGTGTGTGCTGTGTCATAGTCTAACACTTTAAAGGTATTAGGTACGCACCACAAACCATTAAATGGTTTCCCCGAAACAACGACGACAGGGGAAATCGGATCCACCCCACCCCTATCCACCGGTATCTTCCCTCGGCATAAAATAGAACCAGCTCTCCCTTAGGAACCCACATGAGCCAGACCCAGCCAGCCACAACAGTCCCTGGAAATGTCCGCAGCAAAATCCCCCGCCGCCAGTTTGCCGCCGCCGCCGTCGGCAACCTCATCGAGTACTTCGACTGGAACGCGTACATCTTCCTCGCGATCTACTTCTCCAAGCAGTTCTTCCCAGCAGACGCCACATCGGCCACTGCCCTCATCGGCACTTTTGGCATTATGGCCATCGGATTCCTGGTGCGCCCTCTCTCCGGCCTCATTATCGGCAAAATCGCAGACCGGCTGGGCCGTCGCTTCGCGCTGACGCTCACGGTCTACGGCATGGGAATCGGAGCCCTGATCATCGCCGTGGCTCCCACGTATGCGCAGGTCGGGATTGTTGCACCGCTCATCCTCCTGCTTGCCCGGGTCATCCAGGGCGCATGCTTCGGCGGAGAATTCGGCGCCGTCTCGGCGTTCGCGATGGAAATCGCCCCAGAAGGACGCCGCGGCTTCACCTCCGGCATCCTCTACTCCGTGGCATGTGCCGGCCAAATCATCGTCACACTCCTCGTTGCCTTGGCAACGTGGGTGCTACCTGTTGCAGACATGACGGCATGGGGTTGGCGTGCCGTCTTCCTTATTGCAGCGTCCCTGTCCTTCGCCGGCATCTGGATCCGCCGAGGCATGAAAGAGACAGCCGACACCGAGGCTGTCAAGCAGGAACCCACAAGCATGTTTGACTCAATCCGACAAAACCCCAAGTCGACAATCAAGGTCATCGGCCTCACCATCGGCTGGACTGCAATGACCTACGCGTGGGGCAGCTACATGCCCGCCTACGCCGCCACCTACAAGGGCCTGGATGCAAAATACGGTCTCCTCTCGCTGGCAATCGCGGTAACCGTCGCTGGTATCGCCGCTGCCGGCATTGGCTCACTCGCCGACCGCTTCGGACGCAAACCGCTCATGCTCACCGCCGGAATCATCCTGACTGTCGGGACGATCCCCGCACTGTCTATCCTCAACGACCAAGCCATCACTCTGTTCATCCTTCAGTCACTAGCATTCACTGTCCTTGGACTCATCGCCGTCGCGGTAGTGCCAGCCTTCGCCGAGCTATTCCCGAAGAAGTTCCGAGCATCCGGGCTGGGCTTCCCCTACGCACTCACTGTTGGCATCATCGGCGGAACCACCCCGCTCGTCGGGACCCAGCTCGCCGCATGGAACCTAGGGTCTGCCTTCCCCTGGTACATCACGGGCCTCATGGCCATATCAATCATCTTCTACGCCACGATGAAGGAGACCGCCTTCAAGCCACTGCCGCGCTGACCTCACAAGCAAGGGCGGCTGCGTACCCCCGGGGGAGTATGCAGCCGCCGTCGCGTGACCGGCTTGGCTACGAGTCATGCCGCCTGTTTGAGCCCTCTGGTACGGAACTCGCTGTCCTTTCAAGCGCCCCATACCCGCCCGGCGCCGGCAGACGGCTCGATTGCACCGCCGAGACCAAGACGTCTGCTGGGACTTTCGAGTGTCCGATAACGAGCGTTCACGAGACACTCTCCGCGTACTTTGCGGATCCGCGGAATCACGGCCGACCCTTTGTAACGCTTGTCGTGTACCCGGCTACGTAACGTCTTGCCCCGTTGATGATACGTTTAGGCATACGAATCGGATACGCCCGGGTCTCTACCCAGGAACAGCATCCCGAGGCCCAGCATGATGCACTGGCCGCGGCTGGCTGTGTGCAGATCTTCATCGACACCGCCTCAGGAAAACTGGCCCGCAGACCCGAACTCGACAAAGCCCTGCTCTCCGCGAACCGAGCCGGCGACCAGATCGTCGTTACGAAGCTCGACCGGCTCGGACGGTCGCTGGAAAACCTCATCGAGCTCTCCAACACCCTGCGGGGGCGGGGCGTGGATCTGGTGGTCCTTGACCAAGGCATCGACACATCCACCTCCATCGGGCGGATGTTCTTCCAGATCCTTGGCTCGATCGCTGAATTCGAGCACGCCCTGATGTCCGAACGAACCCGTGACGGGCTGGCCGCGGCACGTGCACGGGGGCGGACCGGCGGTCAGAAACCAAAGCTTGGTCCCCGCCAGGTCAGGCTGGCCCGGGAAATGTATGAAGAGAAGGGCTTTGACGGGAAGCGTGCGCATACCGTCGAGGAAATCGCCCGTGAATTCGGTGTCACCCGGCCGACCATCTATCGGCATCTCTCGAAACCCATGAACACCCGATGACCGCATCCGGCGGAGCGGCATAACAGTTAGGGATCTCTCAGGTGGCTCTACGTACTTTGCTCACCGCTGCCGAGCGTAACCGGATCCTGGCAATACCCACCGACCCGGAGGAACTGGTGGCCTGCTACACGCTCAGTGACGCCGACATGTCATTGGTCCGGCAGCGGCGCGGGGAAGCCAACAAGCTGGGTTTCGCAGTTCAGCTCTGCCTTCTGCGATACCCCGGAATGGTGCTGACCGACGCTGCGACGCCACCGGTCGAGATGATTTCATGGATGGCATCGCATCTTGCCGTTTCGGCTGAAGCCTGGGGCGAGTACGGAACGCGGGAAGAAAAGCGCCAGGAACATGCGCGCGAGAGATCCGCACCTACCTGGGCATGTCAGGGTTCGGAATCACTGACTTCCGCGCCTCATCGTTCATGTCTTGCCCGGGGTCGGGATTCTTGAGAGGGCCTGTGCGCAGGCCCTGACCCGGGCAAACCGGAGAATCTACTCCACGCTGGGAGACCACCTCACGACAGAGCACCGGGAACGCCTGGACGGGTTGCTTCTTCGCCGCCCCGACAGTTCATCGACCGAGATCGGCTGGCTGCGGCAGGCGCCGGTGCGCCCCAACGCACGGGCGATGAACGATCACATCGACCTGCTCGCGACCTGGCGCGGGCTCGGGCTTCCCTGGCCAGCGGCCCGGCTGGTACACCGGAACAGGTTGCTCAAACTTGCCCGCTAAGGGGCATCCATGACCGCCGCCGATCTGTCCAAGTTCGAACCCGCACTCCGGCACGCGACCTTGTTCGCGATGGCCGTAGAATCCATGGCAACGGTCACCGATGAAATCATCGAGCTCCACGACCGGATCATCCGGACCGCACAGAATAAACAAAACCAGCACACCCTGGCATCCCGCACCACCGTCGCAGCCATGATGCGCCTTCACTCGAAACTGGGCGACACCCTTCTCGAAGCCAAGGAAACCGGTGAGGACCCCTTCGTCGCAATCGAATCAGCCATCGGCTGGGAATCCCTGGCCGAAAGCATCGCCCAGGCCAAAGAACTATCCCGGCCGGCCTTAGAGGACCACCTTGCGCTTGTCAGCGCCCAATCGGCACCCTGCGCAGGTACACCCCGGCGTTCCTTACCGTCCTTGACCTCCACGCTGCCCCCGCCGCGCAGGACCTGCTCGCCGCCATCAACGTCATCCGTGAACTGAACACCGCCGGCGTCAGGAAGATCCCGGAAACTGCACCCACGTCCTTCATAAGGCCCGGTGGAAGTCACTGATCTTCACCAACGAGGGTCTGGACCGGGGCTTCTACGAATTCTGCGCCCTCACAGAGCTCAAGAACGCGCTTCGATCCGGGGACATGTGGGTCACCGGATCACGCCAGTTCCGGTAACCCCGATGACTACCTTCTCGCAAGTGCCCACTACACGGGGATGAAGAACGCCGGAACCTTGCCCCTGATCACCACCGACGGCAGCACCGGCTATCTCGACAACAGGCTTGCTTTGCTCCAAGAACGACTACAACAAGTCAATGGCTTAGCCTCACGCGATGAACTTTCCGGGGTGCTGATCACAGAGAAGGGTGTGCGAATCACGCCCCTAGAGACCATCGTTCCAAAGCACGCACAGCCCTTGATCGACCAGGCAAGCGCCATGTTCCCGCGGATCCGGATCACCGACCTGCTGATGGAAGTCGATGCCTGGACCGGATTCACCCGCCACTTCACCAGTCTCAAATCCGGCCAGCCCTCCAACGACAAACAGCTGCTTCTGACCGCCATTCTGGCGGACGGGATCAATCTGGGGTTGACCAAGATGGCCGAGTCCTGCACGGGCGTCACCTACGCACAACTGGACCGTCACCAGGCCACCTACATCCGCGATGAACCCTACGGCGCGGCCCTGGCGGAACTCGTGAATACCCAGCACGGGCACCCTTTTGCCGCGCATTGGGGCGACGGGACAACCTCATCCTCGGACGGGCAAAGGTTCCGGGCCGGCAGCAAAGCCGAATCCACCGGACACGTGAACCCCAAATATGGCGCCGAACCGGAAAGGCTTGTCTACACGCACGTCTCGGACCAGTACTCGCCCTTCCACAGCAAACTCATCAACGTCGGTGACCGCGATGCGACCTACGTCCTGGACGGGCTCCTGTATCACGAGTCCGACCTGGCGATCCAGGAGCACTCCACCGACACGGCCGGATTCACGGATCATCTCTTCGCCCTCATGAACCTGCTCGGCTACCGGTTCGCGCCACGAATCCGCAATATCGGTGACACCCGCCTCTACACACCCACCAGCGACCCTGGACTGTCAACGTTGGATCCGCTGATCGGCGGAAACATCAACACCAAAACCATCGCCCTGCATTGGGACGAGATCCTTCGACTCGCCTCATCCATCAAAACAGGCACGGTGACAGCGTCCCTCATGATGCGCAAGCTAGGCGCCTACCCACGCCAGAACGGTTTCGCCCTCGCGCTGCGGGAACTGGGAAGAATTGAACGGACCCTCTTCCTGCTGGACTGGCTCCAATACCCTGACCTCCGCCGGAAAGTCACCGCCGAGCTGAACAAAGGCGAAGCACGTAACACCCTGGACAGGGCCGTGTTCTTCAACCGACCCGGAGAAATCCGCGACCGTTCATTCGAACAACAGCGCTACCGGGCAGGCGGCCTGAATCTTCTTACGGCAGCCATCGTGCTCTAGAACACGGTCTACCTTGACCGCAGCATCACATCTCTGGAGAGCGACGTTAGCACCACTGACCCGGACCTTCTGAGGTTTCTCTCGCCTCTGGGATGGGAACACATCAACCTCACCGGCGACTACACGAGGCCAAGCCCCAACCACCTCAAACCCGGCAAGTTCAGACCAATACGACGATCCACAAAACCTTAGCGTCGGATATTTCACTTTTTCACAAGCCGCCCCATTAAGACGCTGATCATTACCGGCATGACCGATCCGCCGCGACTCGCGCCAGACCACTCCGGCGCTCAAGGCTGCGCTGGAAGAGACCGGCCGCCCAGTGGCGGAGCATGCCGGGCATGGGCCACGAGCATCCCGTGGCATGGGCCATGGAATACGGCGCCGGCCGTTCCGTCTCCATAGGTATCGGCCACAATGTCGAAGCGATGAGCCACCCGGCATTCCGCGCGCTCTTCCCACGCAGCGCCGTCGAATCCGCTTTTTAGGCGACGTCGCGCGAGACTCCCGCCGGCACCACATGCGAGGCCCGCAACGTCGCCTCCAGGTGAAACGGCAGAACCAGCGGCCCGTCCACCCCACCACGCAGGTACGGAACCATCAACTCGAAGTCCACGGACACTTTCTGCGGGTTGCCACTGCTACCACGGAACCGATCGGCCGGAAACAGGATCACCAGGCGGTCCTGTATGAACCACCATCCGGACTCGCCGGCCAGGGCATCCGCGGCGATGGCGCGCTGACCCAACTTGATCCGCAACTCCCCTTCCGCCGAAGACCAGCCATCCACCGAGACGGAAAGGCCCCCGATGCAGGACAGCGGCATCGAGCGAATCCACGGAAGGCCCAACCGCAGCTCAAACCCATCCGGGCCGGAACTCAAGGCATCCTCACGCAAGGCGTTCTGCAACATCACGCACTCCTTTGTCTGAAACTGACATAAGTTTGTCATTAAGATACTTATATGGAAAGGCTTCCCATGGAAACCCTCTTACCTTCGGGATGGACGTTGGCTGCCAGCGCCTTCAACTGGACGCCGGAAATCATCGCATCCAAAAAGACAAGCGCCGAGATCGTCACCAGCATTGCCAAACAAGGGATCGCCGCAGTCGTGGAACTGGAACCGGGGCTGTTGTGGCGGACGTTTCCTGCCCCACAGGATCAGGAAGTAGACGCGTTCCGCGCCGCCCTGGAGGACGCGGGCGGCAGCGTCAGCATCGTCGGCTGCAGCCTTGACGACTATGTGACGACGACGGCAGGCCGCACCACCGCCCAGCGGCTGGAGTTCCTGGTACCGCAGCTCAAAGCCGCCCACCGCGTGGGGGCAACAGGAGTCCGGCTCCCGATCGGACAGACCGGACCGGAACTGCTCAAACTGGTCCAACCACTGCTGCACGACCTCGATCTGGTTCTCTTCGAGGAAATCCAAGGCCAGCAGCACCCGCGGAATCCCCAGGTACTGCCTGCGCTGGACCACATCTCGTCCCTGGACGACGATAGGATCCGGGTCCTGGTGGACATCAGCATGTTGATGCCTGCGCTCCCGGTGACCTATCTCGAGGAACTGGCAAAGGCGGGTGTGGCAGCTGGCCTGCTTGCACAGCTGGAGACCGATTGGAAAGACCCAGTTACCCACGACGCCGTCCTTACGGCACTGCGCTCAGGTTTGGTGCCGCCCGCGATCCACACGCTCTTCATGAACCTGGTGATCCGCTTTGGACGCAGTGACGCTTCGGAACTCAAGGGAATCCTGCCGCTGGTAGGCGCGTTCCACCTGAAATTCTGGGACCTCGAGGATGCTGACGGGCGGGTGTCCCGGCCCCTGCAGCAACTCGGCCGCATCCTCAGCGAGGAAGGCTTTGCAGGCACCCTCACCAGCGAATGGGGAGGTCACGAATGGCTCCAGGACGATCCCACGGACATGACCGGCCAGCATCTGGGGCTTGCCAAAGACGCGTTGGGCGCAGGCGCAGCCGCCGCGACCGCGAACGTCGCCCGGTAGGCACGGCAGCCCAAGCGGGTGTCAGCCTGGCAGCACCGCGGACCAAACCGCCGTCGATCATCAGGTTGGCACCCGTGACGTAGGAAGCCTCATCGGAGGCAAGAAAAAGGGCGCATCGGGCCACCTCGTCAGGTGTGCCGATGCGCCCCAGCGGTATGTGCTCGGCGATTGTGTTCATTGGATGACGGAGAGCAAGCATTCCATTGCCAATCGGCAAAGGAGATCCGGTACCGGTGATAACGGCGGTTTTGCCTTCGACCTGGGTCTGCGCGACCGCATGCTGGTCCCCCTACTTGGTGCTGAAAGCGGCATCGAAGGCCGCTGCGGAGGGTTCGTAGGAGGAGAGCTTCCGAACAAATCCCAGTGCCTCCGGGGCCCCTACCAGGCGGTCCATGCCAGCGTCCTCCCACTCAACGGACAGGGGCCCGTTGTAGTCGATCGCGTTCAGCATCCGGAAGGCGTCCTCCCACGGAACATCTCCGTGCCCGGTGGAAATGAAATCCCAACCGCGCCGCGGATCCGCCCACGCAAGGTGGGATGACAACCGGCCGTTACGGCCATTGCCAAGGCGCTTCTTCGTGTCCTTGCAATGCACGTGGTAGATCCGGTCCTTGAAGTCCCACAGGAAGCCGACAGGGTCGATGTCTTGCCAGACCATGTGGCTAGGGTCCCAGTTCAGGCCGAAGGACTCGCGGTGGCCGATCGCCTCCAGGGTTCGCTGGGCGGTCCAGTAGTCGTAGGCGATTTCGGACGGGTGCACTTCATGGGCAAACCGCACGCCCACCTCGTCGAAGACGTCCAGGATGGGGTTCCACCTGTCCGCGAAGTCTTGGTATCCGGCGTCGATCATCTTCTCGCTGGCTGGCGGGAACATGGCCACGTACTTCCAAATGGACGAGCCCGTGAAGCCGGTGACCGTCTTGACGCCAAGCTTGGCAGCCAGCCGGGCCGTGTTCTTCATTTCCTCGGCAGCGCGGCGTCGCACGCCTTCAGGATCACCATCGCCCCAGACGACATCCGGAAGAATATCCCGGTGCCGCTGGTCGATGGGATCGTCGCAGACCGCTTGTCCCTTGAGGTGGTTGGCGATGGTCCACGCCCTCAGGCCATTGCGTTCCAGGATGTCGAGCTTGTCCTGGACATAGGCGTCATCGTCCCATCGCCACGGGTCAAGGTGGTCGCCCCAGCACGCGATTTCAAGCCCGTCGTAGCCCCACTCTCCAGCGAGCCGGGCGACCTCTTCAAACGGCAAATCAGCCCACTGCCCAGTGAACAGCGTGATTGGTCGTGCCATGTCTTTCGTCCTTCCTAGGCTTCCACTGTCTTATGCCTGAACTGTCACGTCAGCGGCGACGCGGGTCCATACAGAATCGTTGTTGGAGCTGCGTTCCACGGCATCCAGTACGCGCTGGACACGCAGGCCATCGGCAAATGTGGGGTGCGGGTCCGTGTTCCGGACAATGCCCTCCACCAGATCCTTGACCTGGTGGGAGAAGCCATGCTCGTAGCCCAACATGTGTCCGGCCGGCCACCAGGCTGCGACGTAGGGGTGAACGGGCTCAGTGACCAGGATCTTGCGGAATCCCTGTTGATCGGCGGGGGCGGTCCGGTCATAGAACTGGATGCTGTTCAGGTCTTCCAGGTCGAAAGCCAACGCCCCCTTGTCCCCGGAAATTTCGATAGCGAGCGCGTTCTTGCGCCCTGTCGCAAAACGCGTGGCCTCGAAGGAGGCAAGCGCCCCGGACGCCAAACGCCCCGTAAAGATGGCGATATCATCCACAGTGACCTGCCCGTATCCGGCAGCGGCCTTTCCGGAGAGTCCCGTTCCACTGCCAAGAAGCGGCCTTTGTTTGACGATCGTGTCCAGCACGCCGGACACCTGTTCTACGTCCATGCCGGTAACGAACTCCACCAGATCGATTGCGTGGGCTCCGATGTCCCCCAAAGCTCCGGAACCCGCGTGCTCTTTCTGGAGCCGCCAAGCCAAGGGCATGTCCGGATCCACCAGCCAGTCCTGGCGATACGAGGCGCGGACGTGGGCGATCCGGCCCACCACGCCCTCGGCGATCAGCTGCCTCAGGAACGTCACCGCTGGAACCCGACGGTACGTGAAACCAACCATGGCCTTCACACCTCGCGCGGCGGCACGTTCAGCAGCCGCAGCCATGGCCTCAGCTTCGGCCGCAGTGTTAGCCAGCGGCTTCTCGCAGAGGACATGCTTGCCTGCATCCAGGGCGGCGATGGCGATCTCCGCGTGCGAATCGCCGGGCGTCACGATGTCCACGACGTCGATGTCTTCCCGTGCGATTACTTCGCGCCAGTCGGTGGCAGATTCGGCCCAGCCCCATTTCTTGGCGGCTTTTGCTACGGCAGCGGCATCACGGCCCACGATCACGGCCATCTCGGTGTTGGCCGGAAGGTCGAAAACACGGGGGGCCGTTCGCCAGCCCTGTGAGTGGGCAGCTCCCATGAACCCGTAACCGATCATGGCCACACGGAGGCTTGTCATGCGAGCACAACCTTGCGCTCTACCGCCACCCGGTTGCCCACGTAGTGCATGGGTGCGATCTGCATGTAGAGCAGCCGGAGGGTGAGGGTAACCTCGACGTCGATCTCCTCACCGGACGCGGGCACGCGGTCCAAGGGGATGATGATGTCCGGCTTGTCGGCCACGAACCAGAGCGTTTCCCACCGGTCCGGGAGTTCCTCGATTGAATACGAGCGGCCCTGCAGCTCGAACCGCAGCGCAGACTTGGGGATTTCCACGCCGTTGACCGTGGCGGCGACGTCGTCCACGGCGGAGAGCCACAGGCTACGGTACCAAGGCAACTGCACGGAGACAGAGATACCCTCGGGGTGCCGGCGGACGTCAGCGTCCTGGAAAAGGGAGTTGTGGGTTGCCATGATGATCCTTACTCAAAAGTCTCTGTGAAGGTTGGGTGGGGTACGGGCGGCTGCGGCTCCAGTGTCTGCCTGGCCGATGGGTTGTACGGGTGGTACTCGGCTGGCACTGGCTCGTCCGCGGGCGGCATGAAAACGGGTTTGCCGTCGTCGCCGAAGTACATAAGGTCAAGGGCGAATGCGTGCTGGTTCTTCTCGGCGAAGCTGATCCAGTTTTCTTCGAATGGCGCCCGCAGGAGTTCGTAGCAGCGGAACTTCCAGATCTTCCATTCACCGTCCTGGCGGAGGAAGTCCACGGCGTACTTGCACCAGACCCAGTGGGCCCAGACCTTTTTGCCTTGTACGTCGTCTGGAGAGTACATGTAGTCCGGACTCTCCAGCGCCACCTCGGGATCCGTCAGGCCGGATTCGTTGCCGGTCATGATCCATACGCCCTTGGCGGTTTTGCCGTCGGCCGCGACTTCGATGACCGGGGTTGTGGTGTAGTGCAGGATCAGCTTTCCTACGGGATTGGGGCGGTTCCGGTGGTAGCGGATGACACTTTCGTAGTCCGTGTACTGGCCCGCGTTGGTGTATCTGGCGCGGATTCCGGGAGTTCCCGGCTTTACCCACAGGGGAATGATCTGCTCATCCTGGAATGCGTTGTGCAAGTACATGTAGCGGTTGAAGAGGTTCTCGATCTCGCCGCGGTCGTTCGCGCGGCGTGCCAAGCGCTGGGCTTCCTGCAGTTCCATGCGGAGCTGCTGGATCTCCGCGCCGAGGTCCGTATCGATTGCTGGCATGGACGTCTCCCTAGGCCGGTACTACGGAGTCTTCAATGGCACGGCGCATGAGTGCGTGCTGCTTCTTGACGAGGTCGATCGGGTCCGATTCGCCGAGGTCGGCGAAGGCATGGCCCTCCCATTCGCTCGACAGGAAGCCTGTGTAACCGCCCTTGACGAATTGGCGGACAATGCGCGGAATGTCCATGGCGGGCTCGTTGCCGTTCTCGTCAATGTCGTAGAACTTGGCGTGGACATGGAACATTTGCGGCATGATGTCCAGCCATTCCTCGGGAGCCACCAGGCCATGCATGTTGAACGCCAGGCGTGTGAACGGCCCCAGGTTTGCGGGATCGAAGTTGTTGGAGCGGAGGTAGTCCTCGAATTCCTGGTTGCGGTCCTGCATTGGCAGCGGCTTCCGCCAGATGTCCTGCATCACCGCGAAGTGCTCTTCCGGCAGCCCCATTTGCGTGAGCGTCCGGAACAGCGTGGGCGACAGACTGTGCATCGTTGAACTGAAATCTGCAGTGAACCCAAGGCGGTCGCTGCCGAGTTCGTCGTACATCTCACGGATCTGGAGGATCTTGGGGTCGTTAGGACCCTGCGGTGCGTGGATTTCGTAGCCGAGCTTCTGGTCATACTTCTCGGCCAGTGGAAGAAGCCGCCGCAGCAGCTCCTTACCAGCGGAACGGATGACGATCCTATGGAAGCCGAGCGTGTTTGCGGTCTTCAGCTGGCGCGCAAAGAAGTCGAATTCCTCATCCGGAGTCATGTCCCGGTCCTTGCGGCGGCCCATGTCCAGGTTGGTTCCCACAGCGCTGGGCGTCAGTCCGTACCGATCCATGCTGTCGCGCCAGAGCTTTACGAAGTCGTCGTCGACGTCAGGATAGGTGCGCAGCATCTGCGCAATATTGAACTCGACGCCGGGACCGAGCCCTTCGTCGGCTACGGCCTTGATGAGCGTCTCGGGAGTGTAAAGACCCGCTGCAAATTCAGAGGTCAGTGAATAGAGGGTGATGCCAAGCTCGATGCCCGAGCCTGCGATGCCTGTAGACATGGTGGTTATCCGTTCTTGTCAGCCGAGGACCGGCTGGGTGAGGTGGCTGTTGAGGATGCTGCGGGCTTCGGCGGGATCCGTGATGATCCTCGAACCGGCGTTGGCAGCGGCTGAACGCTGGATGGCCTGTTCGCCACGGATGATCTCGAAGGGGTCCTGCCAGTTATTCCAGTGCCACCCCTCGTATTCGCTGGAGATTGCGCCAGAGTAACCGTTCTCGACGAGAAGGCGGACGAGTTCGCGAACGGGAACAGAAGGTTCCTCGCCGTTCTCGTCGATACCAAAGAACTTGCCGTGCACGTGGCGTACGAACGGCATGATTTCCAGCCAGGTGGCAATCGGAGCCGGGCCAAAAAGGCCGGTTCCATTGATCGCGAAGTCAATGCCCAGGTCCGGACGGCCGTTGCGGGCGGCCAGGCCAATGAAGGCCCCGAAGCGTTCGCCGTGCGCCCTCTCCGTGTTGGGCGGCCCTTCTGCGTAGAAACCGTTCCACATGTCCACAACCTGCTGGAGCAGCTCTTCGGAAGCGCCGCGGCGCCGGTAGGCCTCAAGGAGCGACGGTGCAAAGCCGCTGACGGTGGCGCCCCAGTCGGCCGTGAAGCCAAGGAGCGGAGAGCCCAGCTTCTCGAAGCGATCGCGGAGCGCGAGGATCAGTTCGTGGGCACCGTGCTGGTGTGCGTGGACTTCAAGTGCCAGCGTGACACCGTACTTTTCGGCCACTGGCAGCAGGCTTTCCATGGCATCGGGCGTCAAGGAGATTTGGACGCGGGCGATGGGGAAGCCCAGCCTGGAGGCGACCTCGATTTGCTTGCGCATGTACTCCACAAGCTCGTCGTGGTTCATGAGGCGGTCCCTGCGGATGCCGGTGTCAACGTTGACGGCCAGCGAGGTGGGAATCAGCTCCACTTCGGAAACGAGGTCCCGGAAGTGGCCTACGAACGAGTCATCGATCCGGTCAGGGAAGCCGCGCAGGCTTGAGAAGCCAATGACTTCAAGCCCCGGGCCAAAACCTTCCGCGGCCACCTTGCGGATCAGGCCGTCAAGGTCGTACTGCCGGCTGTGGAATGCGCGGGTGAAGCTGTAGAGGGTTACACCCTGGATGGGAGTTCCGAGGCCGGTCATCGCTGTCCTACCTTCATGGTCTTGGTGTCGTTCTCTTCGATGTGCAACACGCCGTGGTCCGTGGTGATGTAAGGGATGTAGAGCTTGAGGTCCACGCGGACTTCGTGTTCGGACTCCGGATCAGTCAGGGGCAGTTCGCCGGACAGAACAGCTGAATCCAGCGGGAACCACCACTCGTCCGTCTCCTCCACGAGCTCGCCAAAGCTGAAGGTGCGGTTGTTCATGGTCCAGCGCAACGACTCCTCGGGGGCGGCTACACCGTCGATGGTGAGCGCGGCCCCGGCAATGCACGAGCCCGGAAGGGCCCGGTACCACGGGATACGGACTTCGACAGCGGTTCGGCCGCCTTCCGTGGTGAGCGTTCCCTGCTCGATCATGCGGTCGGCAATCATGGAATCTCCTTGTCTTGCTGCGGGGCTCTGCGCTCCGCAACGACTTCTTCCTTATTTAGTAATTCTATTGTCTGATTCTGACATAAGTAAAGAGCTATCAAGCTCTGCCGCAATCTTCCGGGCACCACGAACGGCCAGGGCTACGGCAGTGAGGGTCGGATTGCAGGCGGTAGCGGTGGGGATAACACCGTTTCCAGCCACGAAAAGTCCTGCGACTCCCCACACTTCGCTGTCCGGCGAGCAAACACTCTTACCGTCGTCTTCGGTGCCCATTCGAGTAGAGCCCTGATAGTGAAGGGAGGCACCCGGCGGCAGGACAAAGGGCCGCTCGTCCAAAGGACGTCCCACTGCTTTTCCGAGCCGCACAATCTCCGTCTTTGCCCGTTCGATCACCTCGCGGTCACGGTCCGTCAAGCGATAGTGGATGCGCATGGCCGGCATCCCATAGCTGTCCCGGGCCTCGTCGTCGAAGGCCACGCGATCGTCCTGTTGCAGGTCCTTGGCGCAAAAGAACCCCAATCCCACAATCGATCCGGGCACCACAGGATCGTCGTCGGCCAATGGCACAGGCGAGGCATCCAACTGCATGATCTGGCCGTGGAAAGGGACGTCGTCCGTGTACGGAACCCAGGCCACGCCGCTTTGCTGCGTGAGCCCGCCGCGGCCTTGCGGAGCTTCCTCCAGCGCAGGTGCCGTGACGCCCTCCAATCGGCTGGCGAACACCACCTGCGGCTGGTCATTGAGGTAGCGCCCCAGGGCCTCCGGTCTGATACCCGACGCCCACAGCAGTTGCGGAGTACGCAGTGCGTCGCCCGCCACCACCACAAAACGGGCGGTGACCGTGTGGCTCTGGCCAGTCCGGCGGTCCCGAACTTCGACGCCAGTGGCCCTGCCGCCGTCGAGCATCACTTTGGTAACCAGCGACTCGTCGAAAAGTTCGAAGCGGGGATTCTGCCGGGTTGCCTCGCCCATGACGACGTCGGCACCTGACCACATGAGGCTGCCGTCGTCTTCGCGGTGGACAGCAAGCGGCATGGGCTGCACGCGAAGGGCGGGCTCGCGTCCTTCATCGACCACAGCGGCAAGGCGTTCACGGACAAGGTCGGAGAAGGGAGCGTCATCGAAGGCGTGGGTTGTGACACCCAGAAGGCGTTCGGCGTCCGCGAGCAATCCGTCCAGGTCCGGAACGAAGCTGATGCGCTCCTTGCCGGAGGGGCGGGGGCACGCCGCAGTCCAGTGCGCCCCCATGCCGCCCACATTGCTGGACATCGCAGCGACCGGGAGTCCGTCCTCGCCGGGGAAGGCGTAGCCTTCGCTGAGCAAGTAGGTTCCGGGCCGCGCCCTGCGTTCGCCGCTCTTGACCGCACCGGGCGAGTTGACGGTCGCTGCGCCTGCGCCAGGGCCTTCCGAGGCGCGCTGCGCAAGGCTGCGCCGTTGCTCGTCCGCAATGTTCTTGACGTGGGCACCGGGCGGGTTGCTGACCGTGGGGCCCACCTCGAACATCGCGATGACGGCCCCCGGCGATTCTTCGCTCAAGATCCGGGCATAAGTCGACGCTGTGGGACCACTGCCCACGATTGCTACATCAACTGACGCCGGATAGGACCGCTGGCTCACCGGGAGGCCACCAGTTCCTGAATGCGTCGGACGGACTTCGCGGACTCGATGGTTGGGTAGTATTCGAGTCCGATCGGCCCGCTGTACCCGCTGGCCTCCAGATCTCCGAGCCGCGCGTCCCAATCGATCGAACCGGAACCCGGTTCGCCACGGCCCGGCGCGTCCGCGATCTGAACGTACTTAATCAGGTCGCCGGCATTTGCCAGTTCCGCGGCAACATCTTCGCCTTCAACCGTGGAGTGGTATAGGTCGTACAGGACTCCAAACTCGGGCGAATTCACGCCGCGCGCAATGTAGACGGCCTCGGACGTCCGGTCCAGGAGGGCACCCGGGTGGTCCACGCGGATGTTGACCGGTTCCAGGACCAAAGTGATGCCGGAACCCTGAATGTGGTTGACGCCCTTGGTGAAGATCTCGATGAGCTCATCGACCTGGTCCTGCCGCTTGCGGCCGCCGAACCCGGTCCCGCTTCCCACGACGATGCGTGGGCAGCCAAGCTGGCGCGCAACCTCGACGCCGGCATCGAGCCCCGCGTAAAAGGGCTCGTGGTTGCGCGGTGGAATCATGAACTGCATCCGGGGCTCTGCAAGTTGAGCGGTAAGCTGCACGCCAGTTTCATCCAAGGCAGCCTTGAGGGCGGGGATGTCCTTGCCCGTGGGGCCCCACATCTCAACGGCACCGAAGCCCGCGGCTGCCGCAGCACGGACACGATCAGCGGCACTTTCGCCTACTTCGGAGAACAAAAGGTCGATATTCGGCGCAAGTTTGAACATGGTTCTCTCCTGAAAATAAGGTGTGTTTTCTAAAAAATGGGGTGGTCTTGTGGCGTCAGCGCCACGCGGGCCGGTTGTTGATCATGCATCAGCCCTTCAGGCCGCCGGAGAAGCCCTGGATGAAGCGCTTCTGGGCGAAGAGGAAAAGGGCAAGGATCGGGATCATGGACACGATCACGATTGCGAAGATGGAGTTCCACTGCGAGACCAGCGAACCGATGAAGTAGTACATCGCCACTGGCAGCGTCTGGTTGCTGGAGCCACCAAGGAAGATCAAGGACGTAAAGAAATCGTTCCAAACGATCAGTCCAGCGAAGATAGTCACCGTGCCCGTGGCAGGAGCCATCATCGGGAAAACTACTTTGGAGAAGACCTGCGTCTTGCTGGCACCATCGATGGTGGCGGCTTCTTCGTAGTCCGTGCCCAGACCGTGGAAGAAGTTGGAGTACAGGAAGATGGACAGCGGCAGGAGCATGCCTGTGTAGAGGATTATCAGCCCCCACGCTGAACCGGTGAGGCCGAGAGAACGGGCACCCATGTAGAGCGGCACGGCTCCCAGCTGCCCGGGCAGGATGATGGCGATCAGAAACAGGTAGTAAGCGCCTTTGCTCCAACGGCGGGTTGAGCGTGAAATGACATACCCCGTGATTGACCCAAGGGCGATCAGGCCAAGGATGCTGCCGGTGGTGATGATGACGCTGTTCACCAGGCCGAGCACCACATTTGAATTGCCTTGGGCGGTCAGGACGGCGGTGAAGTTGCTGAAGTCCGGGCTCGACGGCGGGGCCAGCGGCGAGGTCGTGTAGATCTCACCATCCGACTTCAACGCAGTAGTCACCAGGAAGTAGAACGGGGAAAGAAACAGGAGGGCCAACGCCCACAGCCCGATTTCGCGCAGAACGGTGAGTTTTGTGTAGCGGAACATTGTTAGTCCTCGGGGTTCGATCGCGTCAGCCGCTGCTGGATCACGGCGAAGAACAGGATGATGACAGCCAGCACCAGGGCCAGGGCGGCGCCGCCGCCGAAGTTGCCGAGCGCAAATGCCTGCTTATAGACCTGCGTGGCAAGGGTTTCCGTGGCGCCTGCCGGACCACCGCCGGTGAGTGCCATGATGGGGTCGAATACCCTCAAGCCCTGGACAATGCCGAGGGTTGATGCGATGGCTACGGCCGGTCGGATCGCGGGAAGGGTCACGTTCCAGAAGCGTTGCCACATGTTCGCGCCGTCAATGGCTGCTGCTTCCTCGATTTCCACCGGGACGCCCGCCAGGCCTGCCATGAAGATCACCATGGCGAAACCGGTGCTCCCCCAGACCAGGACAATCAATACTGTCCAGATGGCCCACTCCGGGTCCGCCAACCACGGCTTCGCCAGGTCACCAGCGCCGATCGAGGTGAGGAAGACATTGATGGGGCCGTCGAAATCGAAAATGTACTTCCAGATGTAGGCAGTTGCCAGCGGGCTGAGCACCACGGGCATGAAGAACAACGTGCGGAGCACATACCGCGTCTTCAGGACCCGGTTCAAACCCAAGGCAATGAAGAGGCCGGCAACGTTGCTGATAAATACGGAGGCAAAGGCCAGGAACAGGGTATTCAGCAAGGCCCCGAGCTTGGTCGGATCCTTGAAGATTGCTTCGAAGTTTGCCAGGCCAACCACTTTGAACGAGCCGATGCCGGTCCAGTTGGTGAAGGCGAAGTAGCCGCCGATTCCCGTAGCTACGTAGTGGATGGCGATAACGAGGACGATCCCGGGGAGCGCCCACCACCAGTGGCCGAACTGCAGGGACCCGCCCCGGGAACGTACCTTTCGGCCCGTTCCCGGGGTTCGCCTGCCTCGCCGGGGCGCATCTGCTGCTTCGGTTTTCGATTGCATCGTCGCAGTCATGGTAATCCTTGCTCGTCCCTTTGAGTCGTCGGAACTTTGGGTGGTGTGAATCTGCTGTTTAGGCCCAGGCCGCATCCATGGCCTGCAGGACCTGGTCTACGGACTTCTGGCCCGTCAGGAGACCCTGAACGCCGGTGGCGAGGGCATCGTAAACTGCGGAGTTTGGCCACTGGCTGTTGGGAAGCGGGCCGTACTTGCCGTCCTTGATGAGGTCGCCGACGTTCTTGTAAGCGCCGGATGCGTAGTCGTAGGTGTCCAAACCGCTGACGGGGAGTGCGCCATCGATTTCCGCAAATGCCTTGGTCTGCTCCGGCTCAGCCGCCCAATCAAGGAAGGCCTTGGCAGCGTCCTTGTTCTTGGAAGCGGCGTTGATGGAGAAGGAGTAGTTCGCGCTGGCATAGACAAAGCCCTTGTCGGAGCTCTGTTCCGCGGGAAGCGCGCGGACCACAAAGTCGGAATCGGCCGCTGCGGTCTTGAGCTGCTTCCACGAAGGCGCGGGGATGAAGCCGGCAAGTGACGAGCCGCTCGCCAGGCCCTTGGTGATGGCGTCGAAGCCTGCGCCTGCTGCGCCCTTCTGGAAGCAACCTGCCTCGTTAAGCTTGACGACGGCCTGCAGCGCGTCCTTCCAGCCCTGGGAGTCGGCGAAGGTGGTCTCCTTGCTCACCCGCTTTTCGTTCCACTTGGGATCCTCCGCGTAAACCCGGGATGCCGCCAGGGACATAGCCATCAGGCCGGTGTTGGGTGCGGCTGATCCTGCCAGCGCAAAGAAGGACTTACCGGATGAACTGAGCGAGGAGCATTGCTTTTCCAGCGAGGAGAAGTCACTGGGGAAGTCGGCAACCCCCGAGGCCTTGGCGGCAGTTTCGTTGGCTACGAGCCCCACCACCGTCATTTCGGCAGCCTGCCCGTAGACCTTGCCGTCCTTGCCGAACAGGGCTTCACTGCCCACGGGAACCAACTTCTTGGCCGAATCGTCCAGGGGTTCCAGGAAGTTTGCATCAACCAAGGGAAGGATGCTTCGGCCTGTCCCCGATCCGGGCGACGTCACAATGACGTCCGAGGCGTTACCTGCCTGCAGCTGGGTGCGGACGGTCTGGTCGTAGGAATCGTTGGGCTGCGCGTTGAAGGTGATCTTCACGTCCGGGTGCGCTGCCATGTACTGCTCGCCGAGCTTCTGGAACGGGCTCTCAATGGTGTTGGAGGTGGCGAACGTCAGGGAGAATTCTTTGGAGCCGCCCGCGCTTCCGGCGTTGGTGGAGCCCGAGCAGCCTGTCAGTGCAAGTGCAGCAGCGGTTGGGATGACGAGAACGCCGAGCTTGAGTCCTCGAAAGCGGTGCTGTGTCATTTTCAGCCTTTCTGACTTCTTTGTCTTATCGGGGGCGCCGTGACCCCCGTCACTCATCAGTATGCACGGCATCTGCCAGAAAGACACATAAGTATTTCGGATGCCGCACATAAGTCCGGCTGTTTCGTGTAAAGCATGGGACTGAGTTCAGGCGCCTCCCGAGTCGTTCCCCGCCGAAAACGTCATCAGTGCCGTGGATACACTGGTCCTGCTACGCCTTTTCTCCCAAGGCCCCGACTCAAAGGATTGCCGTTGTGACGGACCACGCCCTGCTTTCCAGGCTCGACCTCAACCTGCTGACGTCCTTGGATGCCCTCATTACCGAACGCAGCGTGACGCGCGCGGCGGAGCGCCTGCATCTGAGCCAGCCAGCCTTGAGTGCTTCGTTGGCCCGCCTCAGGAACCACTTTGGCGATCCCATCCTTGCCCGGCGGGGAAACACTTACGAGCTCACGCCTTTCGCCCTGAGGCTCGCTGAACACACCACCCTGGCCCTCGATGCCGCCCGGCGCGTTTTCGAGAGCCAAGCAAGTTGGGAGCCGAATGAATCCGCCCGGGAGTTTTCCATCTACGGATCGGACTACGGTTTCACCACGGTTGGACGGGTCGTTTCAGAACTTGCAGCAGAGCGCGCCCCTGGAGTGCGGTTCCGGTTCATGCTCCATAATCCCGTGGTGGTTGAGGACGCGGCCAACCGGCTGAGGGCGGCAGACGGCATGGTGATTCCCCACGGGATCCTCACTGGCCTGCCGTTCGTGGATTTATGGCGCGATGATTGGCTGGCCGTAGTCTCGGAAACCAACCACGACGTTGGTGAGGAGGTCACCATGGACAACATCGCCAATTTGCCGTGGGTCATGACCTACCAATCGCGCTCTGCATTCACCTCCGCCGAGCGTCAGATCCAGCAGTTGGGCATTGAGCCACGCGTGGAGGTAGTAGTGGAGAGCTTCCAGGCCCTCCCCCACTTCATCGCAGGAACCAACAGGATCGGTCTCATTCAGGCAGCCCTTGCGCCGATTGCGCGTCGCCTGGGCGGCGTCCGGATCCTGCCGCTGCCATTTCCGGCTACACCCTTGGTCAACGCCCTGTGGTGGCATCCAGTACACAACGCGGATTCGGAACACATCTGGATGCGCGGCCTCTTCGAGGAAGCCGCTGCGATCGTCGCTGCCGGAACTGCTGCCAACGCGTAGAGCCCGGCCGGATGACCGGCCGGGCTGCATCTGGAGTCGCTCGGGTCAGACCTTTGCCATGGTGGCGCGCATGCTGCGCCGGATGAGATCGTGCTGCTTGCGAACCAGCAGCAAAGGGTCCACCTCGCCCAACTCGGCGAAGGCATGCCCTTCCCATTCGCTGGACCAGTAGCCCCGGTAGCCACCTTCCACAAACACGCGGACAAGTTCGGGATAGTCGATGGCAGGTTCGTTTCCGTCGTCGTCGATGTCATAGAACTTCGCGTGCACGTGCATGATCCGCGGCATGATGTCAGCCCAATCGGCGGGGCTGACGTGGCCGTGCATGTTGAAGGCAAGGTGGGCAAAGGAGCCGAGCCTGGCAGGATCAAAGTCACGGGCCCGGAGATACCCAATGAATTCTTCCTGCCTGTCACGCATCGACGCATCCGTAGCCCAGATGGACTGCAAGTGCTCAAGGGCTTCTTGGTCGAGTCCCGCCCTGGAGACAGCGCGCAGCAATGTCGGAGACATACTGTGCATCGTCGACGAGAAATCTGCCACAAAACCCAGCAATGGTGAATCCAACTCGGCGTAGACATCCCGGACCTTCATGATCTCCGGGGAATTGGGGCCCAAAGGGGCATGAATCTCATAAGCGAGTTTGAGTTCCAACCTTTCGGCGAGCGGGAGGAGCCGGCGCAACAGGTCCGGCTTTGCGCTTTGGATCCGGACCAGGGGGAACCCCAGTTTCTTGGCGCCGTGGAAGAGAGTCTGGGTGAATTCGTACTCTTCATCCGGGGTCATATCACGGTCACGTCGCCGGCCCATATCCAGGTTGGCACCGAACGAGCTCGCCACGAATCCGTGCTTGTCGAAGGACTCATGCCAGGACCTGGCGAAGTCCTCACTCACCTCGGGGTAGGTGGGCAACACCTGTGAGGCCACGATTTCGATTCCGGGCCCGATGCCAAGCTCGGCCACCCGGTTCAGCAAACCGTCAAAGTCGTACCACCCTGCCCGGAACTCCGCACTCGCGGAATAGAGGGTCAACCCCAGGGAGAACGGATCCTCGTCCGCTTTCGGCGGCGGGGGCGTGACCGGCGTCGTCGTGAGTGGTGCCGGCGCATCCGAGTCCACAACGGTGAGTTCGAGGTCTTGGTTGACGAAGTTCGGCACATACATTCCGGGGCCGCCATCCTGACCCGGCGCGATCTGCATGTACGGGAGCCGGAGCTCCCCGAAGATGTGGACGGCGTGCTGCTCCCCCAGCTCCACCGGTACCGGCCGCCGCGCAATGAGGCGCGGATGCTCCTGAAGGAACCACAAGGTTTCGGCTTGGGCCGGAAGTTCCGCCAGGGCGTAGGTCTTTCCGCCGAGCTCGAAGGAGAGGTCCTGCTGCGGAACCTCCTCACCGTCCACTGCCAGCTTCAGGGTGGAGACGGATGAGAGCCAGAGGCTCCGGTACCAGGGAAGGGCCAGCGACAAAGCGAGGCCTTCGGGATGGGCTCGCAAGCTGTCTTCTTGAATCAGTCCATTGGGCATTGTTTCTTCTCCAACTGTGGGGTGGTCAGGCGAGTTCGGATGCGATCTTGCGGATCAGCGAATGCTGGCGGCGAACCTGCTCAATGGAGCGCCACAGTGTCCTCTCGCCCTCGTACTCGCTGGACAAGTAGCCGTTGTATCCAGCGTCTTTCAGGGCTTTGAGGACGGGATGCCACGGAATCTGCTGGTCTTCCAGGTGTTCATCGATGTCGTGGAACTTGGCTTGGACAAACACGACGTACTGCGCAACGTCGGCAAAGTCTGCCGGGTCCACGCCGATGCCGTCGAGGAAGGCCGGTCTGGTTTCCCTGGTCTCGCCCTCCCGTAACGGGATGGGCCGGTCCTGGAAGATTCCCGTGTCGATCAACAGGCCAAAGTTCTTGGTTCCCGTGCGTTCAATGAGAGCAATGTAATCGTCCACCACCGGGTGCTTGATGGGGGTGGGCGAATGGATTTCCGGGCAGATAATCACTCCGAGTTCATGGGCCAGGTCCAGGGAACGTTCCACGGACTCGGTCCAAATCGGGTCCGGGATCAGGTCGCTGGAAACAACGCCAATCTTCGGACGGACAAAACCAAAGCCCAGACGATTAGCCAGCCTCAGGTCACGTTGCAGTGCGGAGGCACCTTCCACGGCCGTGATGCTCCGGCCTGGATGCAGTCTCGTATCGATCCAGGAGCCATAATTGGTCGGCTCAAGCGAGTACTTCTCCAGCAAGGCGAACCACTGATCAATCCAGGCCGTCCCCGGTTCCGGGTAGTTGGGCACATGACCCTCCCCCAAAATCTCGACGCCGGTGGCACCCGTATCTGCCACTGCCGCCAAGGCGGTTTCAAGGTCCAGGACCGTTCCGTAGTCATGCATGAAGCTGTAGAGGGATACGCCATATTGGAATACGCCGCCTCCGCCTTCCGGCGCCAGCGTGATGCGCCGGGAAGCGCGGTGGACTGTTGGCTGATGTTCCAGAGGGATATACGACATCCGAAGCTTCAACTCGATGTGCACATCATGGACTCCCTGCGGGAGCCCTCCCGCCCAGGGCACAGTCACCGTTGCGGCTTCTTCCAATTGCCAGCGGACGCCTTCGCTCGCCCAGAGTTCGCGGAGGGTATACCTCTTCCCACCCAGGGTCCAGAGCGGAACCTCAGCAGGTACGTCCACCAGGTTTCCTACCCTAACGGAGATGCCGTCGATAAGGGAGGCAGCCATGCCGCGATAGGAAGGCATTCGCACCCGGAACTGAAATCCAGTAACGCGGTCACCTTCGTGCACATTGCGGAAGCCAGTGGCTTGAATGAGGTCTCGTTCAAGAAGCATCTTCGCTCTTTCCTAGGTGGGATGGAAAGAGCATAACCCACTTAGGCATGAATTGAACATAAGTAGGCGTGGATCGTACTGAACTAAAGTTCCTGATTCTGCGACTGTGCCCTGCCAGCGTTCGCATCCGCGCCAGCGTTGGCATCCAGCCGGGCCGTGGCCGCCTTGTCATGGGTGGCCGGCATGGCGAGGACCGCAATAACGGTGAGTGCGGCACTTATGAGGACGGCCGAAAACACGGCAGATGAAGCCACGATGGTTGTCCGCGGATCAGGGCCGTCACCGGGACCGTTGGCATAGATGGCATTGGCTACGGCGCCGAAGACCGCTACGCCGATGGAGCTGCCGATCGAGCGCGCAAAGAGATTGGTACCGGTAACCACACCGCGCTCGTTCCATTCAACACTCGATTGGGCGGCGATGAGGCTCGGCGTAGCCACCAGCCCGAGTCCCAGCCCGACAGTAAAGCAGGCAGCAGCCACCAAGAGGACGTTGGGCGACGAAGCAGTAAAGGCAAGGACAGCCGTGCCGATGACCGTAATGGCGATACCGATCATGGCCGTCTTACGAAATCCAATCCGAAGATAGAACCTGCCAGCTTGGGAAGCACTGAGGGGCCACCCCAGCGTCAAGGCAGCCAAGGCCAGGCCCGCCAACACAGGTGATACCTGCAGTGATCCCTCAAGGAACGTTGGAACGTATGAGGTGAGGCCAAGCATGACCGCGCCAACACCGAAGGAGATCATCGCGGTGGTCGCCAACAACCTGCGGGAGACAACCCATGGCGGCAGGACCGGCTCTGCCGCCTTCCGCTCCACCAAGAGGAAAGCGACGAACAACAAGGCTCCCGCAGCAAAGACCGCGATGCTGATGCTTGAGTTCCAGGCCCAGGCCTGGCCGCCCTCAAGTGCGCCGAGGATGAGCAGGCTCAAGGAAATCGTCAGCAGCCCGGCCCCCAGGTAGTCGATGCGGTGTTTCTTACGCTCGACGTCCTCATGGAATGTCCGAACCAGCATCCACCCGGCCAGGAGGCACAGGGGGATGTTGATGAGGAAGATCCAACGCCAGATACCCAACGAAGAAAACACACCGCCCAGCGTTGGGCCCACAACGGAGGAAACGGCCCACACACTGGCCAGGTAGCCCTGCACTTTCGCCCGCTCGGCAAGCGTGTATATATCGCCGGCAATCGTGATGGCTACAGGCTGGACGGCGCCCGCCCCTAATCCTTGAAGCACGCGGAAGGCGATGAGCGCCGGCATGCTCCAGGCCAATCCGCAAAGGACGGATCCAAGCAGGAAGAGCCCGATACCACTGAGGATGATCGGTTTACGGCCCAAGACGTCAGAGAGCTTGGCATAAACAGGCACTGAAACCGCCTGCGCCAAGAGATACGCCGAGAAGAGCCACGGAAACGACGTGAAACCACCGACGTCATCCACGATCGAAGGCACTGCCGTAGCAACGATGGTGGAATCGATCGCCACCAGGCCGGTGGAAAGCATCAGCGCAATCAGGATCGGTCCGCGCCGGGAACGGAACCCGACTCCGTCTTCAGTCTCTGTAGTCACATGGTCTCGTTCCGTCGTCACCTGTTCATGGGCCCTCTTGGCGTAACCGCCCCAGCCCCAAGATTAGTCCCGGACCTGGACCTGGTCTTTGAGCGCCTCCGTTCGCTCCTGGACGAAGGTTCATGGTTGCGGTGTACCGCGCAAACGATTCAAGATCCACCCAGTTTCCCAGCCCGGCGTCGTCTGCGTTGGGCCGTCATTGACCGAGTACGTCGTATCCGCATAACGCTGGGTTGCCTGGTCAGGATGGAGCGTGGATGGCGTCGCATGAACCTGCTGCTTTCAAGCTCGGGAATGGTTGTTTACAACGTTTCCCGGCGCCTGTGCACACACTGTGCCGATGCCATGCCGCAGATGGGTTCGAACGCCAACGGCGGGCCACCCACCGGTTCCTTTTGGAACCCCAGGGCACCCGCCGTCGTCGTAATTCAGTACGACTTAGTCGTTGATGAGGTCGTGAACCACGATTGTCTGGTCGCGGTCCGGGCCGACGCCGATGGCCGAGAAGCGCGTACCGGAGAGCTTTTCGAGTGCAAGTACGTAATTGCGGGCGTTCTCCGGAAGGTCTTCGAGCGTGCGGGCGCCGGTGATGTCCTCGGTCCAGCCGTCGAAGTACTCGAAGATCGGCACCGCGTGGTGGAATTCGGTCTGCGTCATGGGCATTTCGTCGTGGCGGACGCCGTCCACATCGTAGGCAACGCAGACCGGGATCTGCTCGATACCTGTGAGGACGTCCAGCTTGGTCACGAAGTAGTCCGTGAAGCCGTTGACGCGGGAAGCGTGGCGGGCCAGCACGGCGTCGTACCAACCGCAGCGGCGGGGACGGCCGGTGTTCACACCGAACTCACCGCCGGTCTTCTGCAGGTACACGCCCATCTCGTCGAAGAGTTCCGTGGGGAACGGACCGGCGCCAACACGTGTGGTGTAGGCCTTGATAATGCCGATGGAACGCGAAATCCGGGTTGGGCCAATGCCTGAGCCAACGGATGCGCCGCCAGCCGTCGGGTTGGATGAGGTGACGAACGGGTATGTGCCGTGGTCAACGTCAAGGAACGTGGCCTGGCCACCTTCCATGAGCACAACCTTGCCCTCGTCCAACGCGTTGTTCAGCTCCAGCGTGCTGTCGATAACCAGCGGGCGCAGGCGCTCGGCGAAGGAGAGGAAGTACTCAACGATCTCATCAACCACGATGTCGCGACGGTTGTAGACCTTGACCAGGAGCTCGTTCTTCTGGCGCAGCGAACCTTCCACCTTCTGGCGGAGGATCGATTCGTCGAAAACGTCCTGGACCCGGATGCCCAGGCGGGCAACCTTGTCCATGTAGGCCGGCCCAATGCCACGGCCCGTGGTGCCGATTGCGCGGCTGCCCAGGAAACGCTCCGTGACCTTGTCCAGGACCTGGTGGTACGGCGCAACGAGGTGTGCGTTGGCCGAGACACGCAGGCGGGACGTGTCCGCACCGCGGGCATCAAGGCCGTCGATTTCCTGGAAGAGGGCCTCGAGGTTCACCACGCAGCCGTTGCCAATAATAGGAATTGCATTGGGGCTCAGGATGCCCGCGGGAAGGAGCTTTAGCTCGTACTTCTCACCGCCAACCACCACGGTGTGCCCGGCGTTGTTACCGCCATTGGGCTTGACCACGTAGTCAACACGGCCACCGAGCAGATCGGTAGCTTTGCCTTTGCCTTCGTCGCCCCACTGGGCTCCGACGATCACGATAGCGGGCATGGGATCCTCCCCCATTCTTTCGGGCGAGACCAAGCCGGATGGCCAGGACTCGACGCCGTACATGAGAATGCCCCGACTTACCGGTGCAGCCTGCCGCGGGCGGCGGCATACGCAAGAGTTTCGGGGCTCTTACCAGCCAAGTTTAGCCGATGGCGCCTGAAACTCTGGCGTCAAGGAGCCGTCCAACCACGTTTTGCCCAAGTTTTGGAGTACGCGGGATGACCATTCAGAGATTGGTGCAGGATCCTCCGACGCCGGCCACCAGGCCTGCATTGGCCCTGACGGACACGGGCGTGGACGTCCACCCGGCCGCAGTGATGTAGATATCCACTTGGAATTGTGTGTTGAAACCCAAAATGCCACCAAGAAGCGTGGCCGGTATGTCCGTGGTGTATCCGGCAGCAGAGCCAGTGGTGTTGGCCGTTCCGGGATATCCCTGGAGCGTGGTCACCGTGGATCCAGCGGTGAGCAGGTGGACATCGATCACGGCGTCCGCCAGGTTTGGGTACGTTGCCGGCGGCTTCCAAAATATCCTGATATAAGCGCCTGCTCCGAGGAACGCAGGGTTGTACTCGCATGCGCCATTCAGGGTTGCAGGCGGAACCGTGATGGTCCCGAAGCTGCCCCTGCCGAATTCGCTCCGCTGCCAGGACGCCTCGGTCACCGCTGCCGGGCTTGACGCGGAGATCAGCAGGGCCAAAGCCACAGCAAAGGAACCCAGCCAGCCGAGCCGCTTCCTCATGCGCGGACGCCCTGCAAACGTGCAAGGGCGAACCCTGCCGCCACTGCCATGACGCCCAGCATGGCAAAGCCAACAAGCCTGGCGCCGGTATCGGCCAAGCCAACGGACGACGACGGCCCGGCCGGACGTGCGGTGGCCTCGCCGGAGGTGTCGTCTCCAGCCGCGTCCCCCGAACCATGGACGCCAACCACAAGTTGCGTGCGGCTCCCTTGGACGTCAGCGGGAACGTCTGCAGCTAGGGCCGCGGTCACAAGCACGTATGTCCCGCTGGACCAAGTACTGCCGTGTTTCATGAGGCCGATCCTCAAGCCCTCGGCGAGAGCCAAGTGGGTGGGTTCAAGCAAGCTCTGTTCGCCGCTCGCACATGAGGTGCCGTCCCATGGCTGCTCGCAGGAGCGTAATTGCACGCTGAGGAAGTCCCGGAGCCCGGTGGATTCATCCTCGGAACCTGCAGTTTCAGCCGGCTGGATCCACACTTCCAGTGAACCGGCAGTCTCGCCGGGTACATGGACGCCTACCGTCCAATCCGCCCTGCCGCCAGGGGTGAGGCGGTGCACTTCACCGGCCGGACCGGCGTCGAGCTCCAACCAACCGGAAGGTTCGTCCTGGGCGTGGGCCGGAACGGCACCCAGCAAGGAAACAGCAAGCAGCCCCACCAAAGCCGCGAATCTAGGCAGCAACATGTTGGCCTCTTTTGCGGCCGCGTGGGGATCCGTCTCGGGGCCCGTTTCGGGATCCGTTTCGGGGCCAGAGCACCCAGCTCACCAACGCCGCTACGCACACGGTTGTCACGCCCAGTACCAAGGGGTTGGCCGCAGCAGCCAGAGGATATGCAAGCCCAGGGACGGACCAGAGGACAACCCGGACCCGCTCCACGACGTAAGGCGCCGGATCAGCCTCGGCGTTGGCGTCGCCCTTCATGGTGATGGTCCGTGCAGCCCCATCCGCGGGTCCAACAGTCTGGACCCTGTGGGTGATGGGCAGCTTTCCGGGCCGGTCCACCGTGACGACGTCGCCGACGTTGATCTCGGCTGCAGGAATCTCGCGGACCACGGCCAGCGAACCGGCCGGAATGGTGGGCGACATGGAGCCCGTCTTGAACAGGATCAGGGTGATGTTGAATGCCACCGCGAGAACCACGGCGATGAGGCAGACAGCGCCGCCCGCCGCGGCCAGGTTCAGCAGCCCTTCCCTCAGGCGCCGCTGAAACCGGTCAGCGTAGAACCGTGTGGCGCTCATGAGCTTGAGGTGGCAGTGAACTGCCAGGTAGCGGTTGCCGTCTGGCCCTGCAGCGCATTGTTTGCCCCTGCCGGAAGCGAGACTTCAAAGCAGAATTGCGTGGGCGCCCCCGGCAGTGTCGCCGTGGCCGCGGCCAGCGGATTGACGACGCCGGCATCCTGGCCCACAGTCAAAGGCTTGACGCCATCGCTGCCCACCACAAAATCCGGGCTCCCCGTGAATGACGACGCCTGGCATGTGGCCGATCGCACCACCCGATACCGCAGCGCAGCACCCAAATCCGCAACCCCCGTTGCGCTGCTGGTCACCACGGGAACACCCAGGACCACCTCGCCCGCCACGGACATGGCCTTCGTCCTAATGGCGAACGGTGCATAGAAGACAGTGCCGGGGCTCATTGCTTCGGCATTGAACACCAACGTGGCACCGGGTGAAACGTCGTTGGTGCTCCACGTACCGGATGCGTCGTACGGCTTGGTGACGTTGGATTCAGTCTGGAAGACGCTTGCTCCGAATGAACCACTCGCGAAGTCGCTGTCCGTCCACGAGGCCACGGTCAGGGAGCTGCCAACTCCCAACACCAGTGCTCCCGAAAGGAGCGCACGGATGCGAAGAAAAACCACACCGCGTTTGGTCTTTGCTTGTCGATGACCCATGGATCACTGCGACTGTGCTGCGAATTCCCATGTGGTGGACCCGGTTTGGGATTGAACCAGACCCGCATCGGCAGTAATCCTGAAGCACAGGTTTACAGGTGCGCCAGGGTCCGTGTCCGCTCCCTGGTCAAGCGCGAAGGTGATGCTGCCCGGCGTCGTACCCAATGCTTGGCCGGCCGTCACCAACGTTGCCGTGACCGGTTCAGTACAGCCGAAGTCAGCTGATTGGGTGAGCGAATATGTCAGGCCAGCCAGGGAACCGGTGGATGCTTCGGTTGAGACAGTCACAGTGGCGTCGTAACTGGACGCAGCATCCAACCGGACAGCGAATGGGGCGGTGACCACATCCCCAGGCGAGAGATTGGTGGGGCTGGCGGTAAAGCCAAGAGTTGCCGGGCCCGTCACAGGATTCTCGCCAAACGCCGTTCCATCCGTGCTGCCCTCAAGATTGAAGGCACCCGCCGTGAACGTGCCTTTGGCAAATTCGGAGTCGTTCCACGCGGCCAGTGTGATCGCCGCACCAATTCCGAGGACCAAACCACCTGCCAGGATTGCGCGGACTTTTGGAGCCCTGCCGGGACGCTCCCCTGATTCTGGTGACGCTTCCGTTGATGCAACCACATTTACCCCCGAGATAGATGATGCCAATGATGCTCGATCGAAGACTCGTACCTGGCGTCGGAGGTTCCAGAATGGGTTCCCCCCAAAACCATTAGCCCCAACCCATCATCTGTGCAGGTCAAAGTCAACGACTCTGACCTGCACAGATGGGTTAATGTTCAGGCTCGACGGCGACGCGGAGCACCTACGCCGTCGAGACGTGCGCCACGCTGCTGGGCAACACGCCGTGTCTCATTTAAGGGCGCGCCGGAACAGGGTGCTGCCGCGCCCATAGTCCGGTAAGGTTAGTTAGCCCCCAACAGCACCCTTTGAGGTTCGGCTGCGGCATGCCCGCGGCCCCCTTGGAACGGTGCGCTGTAACACCTAGGAGACCTAACCCCTGATGCAAGAACTGGCGACTGAATCACCCGAAGAAATCCTCTGGAACCGCCGCTACGAATCGCACATCGCCGAGGTCAACGAGCTGTGCGACTCCATCAAGGAGCAGAAGCCGGGCAGCGAGGTCCTCTACATCGACCCCGCCCACAGCATGGATGACTGCCGCATCGTCAGCCTTTTCTCCAACCAGCGCACCAACACCGGTGAGGGTTTCATCACCCCGGGTGACGAAGAAGCAACCACCCGGATGCTCGGCATGCAGTGGCAGTTGGGTCTCCGCCCCGAGCTCATGATGCCGTGGAACGCGTACCCATGGATCGAGCCCAACGAGGAACCGGGCAAGCTGACGCCGGCCAACATCACCGAAGGCCTCAAGCCGCTCCTGCGCCTGCTCGCCATCCTGCCTCGCACTTCCGCACTTGTGGCACACGGCAATGAGGCACACCGCCTTGCCGACCAATTGATGAAGGCCGCGCCTGCCAGCATCGCCCGGCGCGGATTCAAGACCTTCAAGGTCCGTTCCCTTGGTGGCCGCTCCTTCGCCGGTACACCCGCCCGCCAGCAGGAATACCTCGATGCCATCCACGGCGCCTACGCCGAGGCAATGGCGCGCACGGGCATCCCGCGCAAGGCTTAGTCTCCGGCCTTTCGGGGCCCGCTCTGCGCCCCTGGCACGCGCCCAGGCACGCAAAGCGGGCCCCACAACGAGCTAACGATGACGGCGGCCCCCACCTTTTTGGTGAGGGCCGCCGTCGTCGTTTGCTGCAGTGGCGCGGTGACCGCCTTAGCTGGCTTCGATCGCTGCTTTGGCCTTGGGGTCCGAGTCGTTCAGGAACTTCTCAATCCGCTCGGGCTCTTCAGGTTCGCCGATAGCAGCTGCCGCACGACCCAGCGCGTAGAGGGCACGCAGGAAGCCCTGGTTGGGCTCGTGCTCCCACGGAATGGGGCCGACACCGCGCCATCCGTTGCGGCGGAGCGAGTCGAGTCCGCGGTGGTAGCCGACCCGGGCGTAAGCGTAGGAGTCGATGGTCCGGCCCTCAGCCCAGGCTTCCTCGGCAAGGATTGCCCACAGAAGGGACGACGTGGGGTTTTTCTCCACGAGGTCCAGCGCTTCCTTGCCGAGGGCCAGGTGCTGGTAGACCTCGGTTTCGGCGGGCAGGAGCGTGGGCTCCGGCCCCATCAGGTTCTTCCGGAATTCGTCGGACATTAGAAGGTCTTGCCAACCGATCCGAGCTGCTGTGCTGCTTCGACAATGCGCGCAGCCATGCCGGCCTCGGCGGCAGCGCCCCAGACGCGGGGGTCGTAGGTCTTCTTGTTGCCCATTTCGCCGTCGACCTTCAGGACGCCGTCGTAGTTGGAGAACATGTGGCCGGCAACCGGGCGGGTGAACGCGTACTGGGTGTCGGTGTCGATGTTCATCTTGATGACACCGTAGGAAACGGCGTCAGCGATTTCCTGTTCCGTGGAGCCGGAGCCGCCGTGGAACACGAGGTCGAACGGGTTTTCCTTGCCGATCTTGGCGCCAACCTCAGCCTGGATCTGCTTGAGCAGTTCGGGGCGGAGCTTCACGTTGCCCGGCTTGTACACGCCGTGCACGTTGCCGAAGGTCAGGGCGGTCAGGTAACGGCCGTTTTCGCCGGCACCCAAGGCCTCGATGGTAGCGAGGGCGTCTTCGGTGGTGGTGTAGAGCTTCTCGTTGATCTCGTTCTCAACGCCGTCTTCCTCGCCACCGACGGTGCCGATTTCGACCTCGAGGATGATCTTCGCAGCAGCTGCACGCTCAAGCAGTTCCCGGCCGATGCGCAGGTTCTCGGAGAGGGTCTCGTGCGAGCCGTCCCACATGTGCGAGTTGAAGATCGGGTCCTTGCCGGCCTTCACGGCTTCCTCGGAAGCGGCCAGCAGGGGCAGGACGAAGTCTGCCAGCTTGTCCTGCGGGCAGTGGTCCGTGTGCAGGGCGATGTTGACGTTGTAGTTCTTGGCAACTTCGCGGGCGAACGCGGCGAAGCCGAGGGAACCGGCAACCATGTCCTTGACCGAAGCGCCCGACCAGTAGGCTGCGCCACCGGTGGAAACCTGGATGATGCCGTCAGATTCGGCCTCGGCGAAACCGCGGATCGCAGCGTTCAGAGTCTGCGACGACGTCACGTTGACGGCGGGGAAGGCAAATCCGCCAGCCTTGGCGCGGTCGATCATCTCGGAGTAAATCTCTGGGGTTGCAATGGGCATGGTGACTCCTATGCTGAATTCGTCTGTGGGTTGGTAACCCTGGAGTAGACCGCTTACGGCTAGCACCCATCCTAGCGATATCCGCCGGGACGCCGTGTTTCGGGTCACTGGGGCTCTTAACACTTCCGCCGAGTTGGCATTTAATGACAATCCCACGCGCTGCCATTGTCTGTGGAGTCTCATGACTTAATGGACACTTCTGTCTCAGGACATCGTGGACAGTGTGTCTCGGGACATCGTGGGCACTTGTGCGGGTTTTGCTCGTTCCATGAGCGAACTCAAACCCGATATGAAGGTCCGGTATCTTGTCGCCTCGTGGCCTGAGGAGAGTCCTCGAGGTGCCGTGGCAGCCTTCTGCCGCGAGCACAACGTCTCACGGTCTTGGTTCTATAAGGTCAGGGCCGCTGCGGTGTCGGGTGGGCCGGCACAAGCGATGGCTATGCGTTCGACCAAGCCACGTACCAGCCCTAACGCTACTCCCGCAGGGGTCACCGCGTTGGCTTTGCATGTGAGGGAAGCGTTGGAGGCCCAAGGCCATGACCATGGGCCTTTGAGCGTTCAGGCAAGGATGCGCCGGGACGGTGTGGAACCGCCGTCCCGGGCAACGCTTGCCCGGCTCTTTACCAAGGCCGGCATGGTGGTTCCGGAGCCGCGGAAGAAGCCTCGAAGCGCTTACCGCCGGTTCGTATATCCCGCACCGAACTGTTGCTGGCAGATCGACGCCACGGAATGGCAGCTGGAAAACGGGCGGAAGGTTGTGATTTTCCAGCTCATTGATGATCATTCACGCTTGGCCTTGGCGTCACTGGTTGCGGCCGGAGAAACGAGCGAAGCGGCCCTGCGGGTGGTCAAACATGCCATCAGTAAACACGGGGTTCCCCGGAAGTTTCTCTCCGACAACGGCATGGCCCTGAACCCCACACGCAGGGGACGAAGCGGGGCATTGGTGGACTACCTGAGATCTCTCGGAGTCGAACCGATCACGGGCAAGCCCTACAAGCCCACCACCCAGGGCAAGAACGAACGATTCCACCGCACACTGCACCGGTTTCTGCACAAGCAAAAACCGGCTTCAACGATCAAGGATCTTCAAGCCCAGGTCGACACCTTCGACCACTACTACAACACCGAGCGTGAACATCAGGCACTGCCGGCCCGAATGACTCCCCAACAGGCTTGGGAAGCCACCGAGAAAGTGCCCGCCCCCTCGGTCCCCGTGATCTCTGAGATCAAAACCCAGATCCGGCGAACCGTACGAAGAACCGTCAGCCGCCTGGGCGTCGTCACGGTCGTGGGCACGCACTTCCAAGTAGGCAGAGACCGCGCCGGAGAAACAATCCACATCCTCTACGACGCACAACGCATCATGTTCTTCGACGGGCACGGAACCGAAATCATTTCCCATCCGCGCCCGCCAAGAGGAACCAAATACATAGGCAACAACAAACCCCGCGGCTTCATGGCGAACCAAGTGTCCACGACGTCATGAGACATACAGTGTCCACGAAGTCCTGAGACTCGAAGTGTCCTCAATGTCCTGAGACATGACACGCGCTGCCATTGTCATTAAGTGTCATCTCGCGCACCAGCCGCGGCTTTGGAGCGCGCGGCGGACTTTATGTACGACGGCGGGCCGCTCACCTTCGAGGTCGTGCTTGGAGATCCGGACTTCCAGCCAGCCATGGGAGAGGGAGTTTTCCTGGCGTTGGATGTCCCTGAGGTGCTGGTCTGCGCCGCCATGGTGTTGTCCGTCGTATTGAAGGGAGATCCGGTACTCAAGGTAGGCGGCGTCCGGCCACAACACTGGACGGCCAAGGGCATCACGGACAATGTGGTTGAGCACGGGTTCCGGCAGGTTCGCGTCGACTACTGCCAACCGCATCAGCGTTTCCGGCGCAGAATCTGCCCCCACACGGATGAGTCCCAGTGCGGCACGGGCCGTCCGCACTCCGCGCATGCCCGCATTGCGGCCCACGATCTCCGTCAGTTCATCAATGCTGCACAAAGCCGCTTTGGGGACGGGGAAGTCCTCGCCATGGGAGCAGACGAGGAAATCGCCCGCTGCAACCAGGTCTTCCAAGTCCAGCTGTGAAGCCAAGTCCAACCACGTCCGCGCAGGCGAGGTGAGCCTGACGCCGTCGTACTCAACGGCCTCCTCTGGAAGAAGGCTAAGGAGGTGTCCCGCGACGTTGACCCGACGGGGAAAACTAAACCCCTTCCGCCGGGCGAGGTGAATGCGCCAGTCCCCGCTGCGATTGCCCGGCAACGGGACACCCCAGATCCTGGCCGCCGATAACGAGACGAGGATGGAGGAATCATCCAGGTCGGTGTAGGCCCGCAGGGCCGAGGCTCCGGAAGCCTCGGACAGGGCCGGAATCCGGATCCCCCGGGATACCAGCAGCAGATCCTTGGCACGGGTCCGGGACCGGGTCACGCCAGCCTTGTCCGACGCGCGAACAGAGAAGGACCCCGCGGTCAGCTGATCCGGAAGCATTGCTCTGCGCATGCCTCATTTTTGCTGCCCAGGCTGGCCTCCGGGAGGTTATCCACAGGCTGCAGCTTCCGGGGCTCATCGAGATGGCACTTAATGACAATCCCGAGCTGTGTCATGTCTCAGGACATTGAGGACACTTCGAGTCTCAGGACTTCGTGGACACTGTATGTCTCATGACGTCGTGGACACTTGGTTCGCCATGAAGCCGCGGGGTTTGTTGTTGCCTATGTATTTGGTTCCTCTTGGCGGGCGCGGATGGGAAATGATTTCGGTTCCGTGCCCGTCGAAGAACATGATGCGTTGTGCGTCGTAGAGGATGTGGATTGTTTCTCCGGCGCGGTCTCTGCCTACTTGGAAGTGCGTGCCCACGACCGTGACGACGCCCAGGCGGCTGACGGTTCTTCGTACGGTTCGCCGGATCTGGGTTTTGATCTCAGAGATCACGGGGACCGAGGGGGCGGGCACTTTCTCGGTGGCTTCCCAAGCCTGTTGGGGAGTCATTCGGGCCGGCAGTGCCTGATGTTCACGCTCGGTGTTGTAGTAGTGGTCGAAGGTGTCGACCTGGGCTTGAAGATCCTTGATCGTTGAAGCCGGTTTTTGCTTGTGCAGAAACCGGTGCAGTGTGCGGTGGAATCGTTCGTTCTTGCCCTGGGTGGTGGGCTTGTAGGGCTTGCCCGTGATCGGTTCGACTCCGAGAGATCTCAGGTAGTCCACCAATGCCCCGCTTCGTCCCCTGCGTGTGGGGTTCAGGGCCATGCCGTTGTCGGAGAGAAACTTCCGGGGAACCCCGTGTTTACTGATGGCATGTTTGACCACCCGCAGGGCCGCTTCGCTCGTTTCTCCGGCCGCAACCAGTGACGCCAAGGCCAAGCGTGAATGATCATCAATGAGCTGGAAAATCACAACCTTCCGCCCGTTTTCCAGCTGCCATTCCGTGGCGTCGATCTGCCAGCAACAGTTCGGTGCGGGATATACGAACCGGCGGTAAGCGCTTCGAGGCTTCTTCCGCGGCTCCGGAACCACCATGCCGGCCTTGGTAAAGAGCCGGGCAAGCGTTGCCCGGGACGGCGGTTCCACACCGTCCCGGCGCATCCTTGCCTGAACGCTCAAAGGCCCATGGTCATGGCCTTGGGCCTCCAACGCTTCCCTCACATGCAAAGCCAACGCGGTGACCCCTGCGGGAGTAGCGTTAGGGCTGGTACGTGGCTTGGTCGAACGCATAGCCATCGCTTGTGCCGGCCCACCCGACACCGCAGCGGCCCTGACCTTATAGAACCAAGACCGTGAGACGTTGTGCTCGCGGCAGAAGGCTGCCACGGCACCTCGAGGACTCTCCTCAGGCCACGAGGCGACAAGATACCGGACCTTCATATCGGGTTTGAGTTCGCTCATGGAACGAGCAAAACCCGCACAAGTGCCCACGATGTCCCGAGACACACTGTCCACGATGTCCTGAGACAGAAGTGTCCATTAAGTCATGAGACTCCACAGACAATCCCGAGCTGCGGGACTGTCATCAAATGCCAACTCGGCGGGAGGGCTACGAGACGGGCTGCTTGAACACGTGCCGGCGCACCCAGGCGTGCATCGCGATAGCCGCAGCGGAGGCAGCATTCATGGAACGCGTGGAGCCGAATTGCTCGATGGAAAGCGTCGCAACAGCGGCCTCATGGACCTCGGGCGTGAGGCCCGGGCCTTCCTGCCCGAACACCAGGACGCACTTTTCCGGGAGGTCGTAGGTCTCCAGCGGCACGGAATCCGGGAAGATATCGATGCCGATCACGGCAAGCCCCTCCCCCTGCGCCCACTGGACAAATTCCTCAACAGTGGGGTGGTGGCGGACGTGCTGGTAGCGGTCAGTGACCATGGCCCCGCGACGGTTCCACCGGCGTCGTCCGATGATGTGGACCTCCTTGGCGAGGAACGCGTTGGCGGTACGAACAACCGTGCCGATGTTGAGGTCGTGCTGCCAGTTCTCGATTGCGATGTGGAATTCGTGCCGCTTGGAATCCAGGTCCGCCACGATCGCCTCGTGCTTCCAGTACCGGTACTGGTCCACCACGTTGCGGCGGTCACCGTCCCTCAACAGGTCCGGATCCCAGTGCTCGCCCACCGGCCACTCGCCTTCCCAAGGCCCGACGCCGACCTCCGGCTTCGCTTCAGCCTCGCCGTCCGCTGGAGGAACCTCGGGAGTGGGCAGGGCTGTGTTGGGGGGAAGGTCAGTCACCCCTCAACTTTAGCCCTGCCCCGGTCTTGGCCCGAGCGCCTAGACCATCTTCCACTTGTTGATGCGGTACGAGTTGGCCAACTGCTCCATCAGGCCTGGGTGGGCATCCCAGTAGGTCTTGTGCCCGCTGACGCCCAGCATCTGCGGAGTTCCCCACGGTGTCACTGAGAAGAGGTTGACTGCCTGGATTTCTTCGCCGCGCGCGTTGGTGCAGGTGAAGCCAATAACCACAGCGGCGCCACGGCGGAACTCGCGGATCTCGGGCATCGAGGTCTTGAAGTCCGAGGTGCACTTGTGGCCCACCAGGTTCTGGGGCAGTTCCGTGGCGGTCATGCCCTTGTACCTGGCTTCGATGTCCTCGATGGCAGCCTTGATCTCTTTCGGATCCTTGCCAAACTTACCTTCGTCGGACTCAGCGAAGAACGCGTACGCGAGGGCAATCCCGTCGCCGTCCGCCTCCACGGTGCCTTGGGCCTTCTTCTGGATTTCTTCACCAGTGGTGGGGTCCTTGGTGATCCCGAAGGACTCGTCATGGGTCCACTCGGCCAAGTACTGGAAGGAAGATTCCCCCGTGACCCACTTGCTGAACGAGGGATCGCCATCGGCCGGAACGTTCGTTGGGCCTGCGAATTCTTCCCACACGCTGGGCAGCGGGATGGCACCCTCCGGAATCTCCGAGGAGGCGGTTGCCTCGCCTGAAGGCTCCGCAGACGGGTCCTCCGAAGGCTCGGCCGCTGCGTCGGAAGCTTCGTCGGATGCACTGACGGAAGGCACGGGAGACTCCACGGCCACGGGCTTTGTCACCGAAGGAATCAGCCAGGCGAACACGACTACCAGCGCAATGATCACGACGACGGCGATCTCGCCGAGGATCAGGAACAGCGCCTTCTTGTTGTGGTCGCCCGAGCCCTGGCCGGGTCCACCAGGCTGGCCGGGTCCGCCAGGCTGACCTGGGTAGCCGGGCTGGCCAGAGTAGCCGCTGCCCGGCGTCGGGATACCGGGACCGGGCTGGCCGGGCTGCGTTTGCGGGTAACGGTGGACGGTTTCCGCGTACTCGCCGTCAGCGTGGCCCTGCTGGGTTGGGAATTGCTGCGTTGGGAATTGCTGGGTTGGGAATTGCTGTGCGGAGAAAGCCTGGGTGGGTGCATGCTGCTGCGGCACCTCGGGCTGCGCTGCAGCAGGCTGCTGCGCTTCCGGCTGATACAGCGGCTGGGTCTGGCCCGGCTGATACTGCCGATATTGATCCTGCCCGGTGTCGTACCGCGGCTGCGGCACGCCCGCGGGGTTGTAAGGAGGCTGCGGCACTCCATTGTTGTTGCTCATTGACAGGCCCTTTCAAACGCGTTGAGTACCGGCGTATCTGGGAATAACCGGTTGTCGATCCAGTACAGGGGACCTGCTGAAGTGCGGGCGACACAAAAAATCCACCATGTCGATCCCCCGACCCACGGTGGTGGCACGCCTGCGCCGCCCCAAGCGTAGTGCAGTCCACGGCATCCAAGGCAAGTCACACGAAAGATCCAGGCGGCGCCATCAGGGACACGGGATGTCTCCCCGCCCGAATAATGAAAGACTGGGAGGCAGTGCATGACCAACCCCAGCCGGAGGCAAATATGGCAGAAGAATCCACGCCCCACACGTCCGCGTCGGTTTACCGGAACGGCCACGAAATCGAATGCTGGCTCACGGACATGGACGGCGTGCTGGTTCATGAAAACCAGGCAATCCCCGGAGCAGCCGAGCTCATCCAGCGCTGGGTGGATACGTCCAAGCGCTTCCTTGTGCTGACCAACAATTCCATCTTCACCCCGCGCGACCTCGCAGCACGGCTCCGGGCCTCCGGACTGGAAGTTCCGGAAGAGAACATCTGGACGTCCGCGCTGGCCACCGCCCAGTTCCTCAAGGACCAGGTCCAGTCCTCTGATTCCGGCAACCGCGCGTACACCATCGGCGAGGCAGGCCTCACCACCGCCCTGCACGAGGCCGGATTCATCCTTACGGACACCGAACCTGACTTCGTGGTACTCGGCGAGACCCGCACGTACTCTTTCGAAGCGATCACCATGGCCGTCCGGCACATCCTGGCTGGCGCCCGTTTCATCGCGACCAACCCTGACGCAACCGGCCCCTCCAAGGACGGCCCCATGCCGGCAACCGGCGCCATAGCAGCAATGATCACCAAGGCCACGGGCCGCGAACCCTACATTGTGGGCAAGCCGAACCCCATGATGTTCCGCTCTGCCATGAACCAGATCGACGCCCACTCGGAGACCACGGCCATGATCGGCGACCGCATGGACACGGACATCGTGGCCGGCATGGAAGCGGGATTGCACACTGTCCTGGTGCTTAGCGGCATCACGCAGCGTGAGGAAATCGTGTCCTTCCCGTTCCGTCCCAACCAGATCCTGAGCTCCGTGGCGGACCTCAAGAGCCAGATCTAAAACCAAGGAGTCCCGTCATGGCTGTGCTCAATCTCCGTCCTCTGGCCGGCGGCCGGATACTGAGGGGGAGCCAGCCGTTTGGCTTGGATGCCGCAGCGACGTCAGGGTTTCTGGCGGAGCACGGCATCCAAGCCATCATGGACCTGCGCAGCGAGCTTGAGCGTTCCTTGGTTCCGTGGTTGGTTCCGAACGGCTCCGCCGCTCCGAACGCGACCAAGCCCGACGGCGCGGGCGAGAGTACCGCCGTCGAGCTTATCCACAACCCCTTGGATCCCAACGCCGTGGCGGGGTCGCTCCAGGCGGTGGAGACTCCGGAGGATTTGGGGGATCTGTATCTGGGCTGGATCCGGGTCCGCCCCGAGTGGGTTGCCGATGCCCTGCGTCCTGTGGTGGAAGGCAAGCGCACGCTGGTTCATTGTTCGCTGGGCAAGGACCGGACAGGAGTGGTTTCTGCGATCGCGCTCATGGCGGCCGGTGCATCGGACGAGGCCGTGGTGAAGGATTACACGGCCACCACCAGGAACCTTCCCAACCTGCTGCAGGTCATGGCCGAGACGTGGCGGCTGCACGTCCCATCCACGCCTGCCCAGTACTTCAGCGCTGACCTTATGATCCTGCAGAGCCCGGAAGCGGCGATCCGGCATTTCCTGGTGGGCTTCGCGCGGGAGTTCGGGGACGCCCGCGGCTTCCTGCGCGAGGGGGGCCTCACCGCCGTCGAGGTTGAATCACTGCGCGCCTAAACCCACCACGCCCAAACCCCCCATCCCCAAACCCACCGCGCCCAAACAGGGTCAGGAAGCCACGCCCCAGGAAAACCTAAGCTGCCAATAAAACCTATGCCGGCCGGATGACCCGTCCACTTGGTTCCTGGTACGACGGCTCCTCGGGTGCAGGCGGCAACGGCTCCAGCTCATTCTGGACCCGCTCCAACAGGGGCCTGTAAACATCGGCACTCCATTGCGGGCTCGCATGGGCAGGGCGGGCACCCTCTGTGCTGAGGACCGGCATCGCCATATTGGGCGCGAAGACTTTGCTCCACCCCGCGCGTGCGGACTCGTAGTGGACCGTGTTGTCCTTGGTGTTGCCGAGGAATGCCATTTTGGCCGAACCGATTTTGCCGGCGAATCGCAGGCCGTCGAAGTGGTAGATGTACGCCGACTCCGTCTGGATGAGCACGCTGGAGGGAGCAATCGGCGAGAGCTGTTCGAGGCTTTGATCCAGGATCTGCCGCCAAGTGCGCTCGTCCTTGTGCACCACGCGCTCCCCCAGTTCATAGCCGCCACGGAGCACGGAGGGTACGCGGAAGCCATTCTCATAAAGGAACACCACGCCGTCGAACCAGCTCTGATCAAGCACGTCGGCGCGGCTGAAGGGACTGGAATCGAGGACAATCAGCTGGGTCTCAACACCGTGCAGCTCCAGCAGGCGGGCCGCGACTTGCGTGGCAAGCATCCCACCAAAACTGTGGCCGTAGAAGTACAGCTTCTCCAACCCGAGCTCGCGGACGTGAAGAATGAGTTCGCGGACGATCTCGTCAACGTCCAGGCCCAGGTTGGAATAACCGACGGCGGCAAGGCGGCCACGCTGGTGCAGTGCAGGGCGCAGTGAGTTGAGGATCCACTGGGCCTCCTCCCAGCTGGTCTTGTACCCGGGAAAGAGAATCCAGCTGGCCTTCGGGAAGTACAGATCCGAGTAGGAGTCCGGAACGCGCAGGATCTTGGTGGCTCGCCGCTCGGCCTGAACGCGCCGCGTAAACAGCATGTCCCCGGCCAGCGCCACCGAAACCCCGGCAGCGATGAGGAAGTTGCGCCGCGACGACCGTTTAATGCGGGCGACCTGCGGCAGGATCCGGGCCCAATCGCCCGGATCCCCAGCATTCTCCGGCCCGGCCCCTGGCGCACGGGAGTCCTGCGCCGGGAGGTTTTCGTTCACCTCCGGCGGTGCCGTGAGCTTCCCTACTTGAACGTCCACGCAGCTAGCATAGGCTTCGCGGACACTGCCTTACAGTCCCGCATCGTGCCTGTTCAGAGTGTGGAACGGGGCCTAGTCGAGGCCCAGTTCGTCTTTGCCGAAGGCAAAGAGGTAGGGCACGCCGGTTTCGGCTTCGATCTTCTCTTTGGCGCCGGTGTTGCGGTCCACGATCACGGCGACGGCCACTACGTTGCCACCGGCCTTACGGACACCCTCGACGGCGGTCAGTGCGGACCCGCCGGTGGTGGACGTGTCCTCGAGGACAACCACGTTGCGGCCCTCAACTGAGGGACCTTCCACCTGGCGGCCCATGCCGTACGACTTCTGGGCCTTGCGGACAACGAAGGCGTCCACGGCACGGCCAGCGTCGGCGGCGGCGTGCATAACAGCGGTACCTACGGGATCGGCACCCATGGTGAGCCCGCCAGCGCACTCAACCGGGATCCCGGCGTCGTCGATCATTGCCAACATGACCTGACCCACCAGTTTGGAGGCCTCGTGATGCAGGGTGATGCGGCGGAGGTCGATGTAGTAGTCAGCTTCCTTGCCGCTGGAGAGGATCACTTTTCCGCGGACCACCGCCAACTCTTTGATGAGTTCAAGAAGGCGGGCACGGGCAGTTGCAGTGTCTGCTGCGGGGGTACTGGTGGAAGTCATGGCTTCTATTCTACGTAAGGCACCGGGTCTTCCATTTCAGACGGAATCCACCATTTCAGGCGGGAATCCGGTCAGTCTGACTCGAAGGCGCCGCCACCAAGGCGGGGCTACCGTCGACGTTGCCGGCGTACAGCCAGTCGTTGTACTGGAAGTCGTTGTCCTTGCGGCTCTTGAACAGCAGGTTCCGCAGCACCCGGGCCACTCCGGACACGTGCCAGGACTCTCCCCAGATCCGTGCCGTGCGCTGGACGCGGGCGGTTCGGGCGGCCCGGACCGAGTTGAAGGAGCGAATGGCCTCGTCCCACGCGTCAGGGTTGACGCCGTCGGCGGTGAAGACCGTACCGTTGCTGACGTCCTGGAGAACCGCCGCGTCTTCGAGGGCCTGGCAGGCGCCCTGCGCCAGGTACTGGAGCATGGGGTGTGCGGCGTCGCCCATCAGGACCATGCGGCCGGCAACCCAGTTTTCGATCGGATCGCGATCGTACATGGGCCACCGAATGCCCGTGCCGAGGTTCGCGAGCGCAGCTTGCACGGCGGGGACGCAGTCCTTGTAGGCGGCCTGGAGCTCGTCCACTCCCCCGTACTGTTCTTCACCGCGCTCAAACGACGGCGATTTGAAGACGGCCACAGTATTGAGCAGTTCGCCCTTGCGCAGCGGGTACTGCACCAGGTGGCAGTCCGGGCCGAGGTAGACAACAACGTCCTCCAGATCCGTGGCGGGGGTTTCCGCAGTGATGGGCACCGTGCCACGGTAGGCAACGTAAGCGGAGGAAACGGGCTGGTCTGTTGCCACGAGCGGCCGCAGTGTTGATTTGAGCCCATCGGCACCGATCACCACATCTGCTTCATAGTCCACACCAGCCGCGGTGTGGACAATACCGCGTCCGTTCACGGTTTCAACGCTGTCCACCATGACGTCGTTGACCAGCTTCACGCCGGCCGCTTCACATCCTTCGAGCAGCACGCGGTGCAGGTCGCTGCGGTGGATCACCACGTACGGGGCGCCGTAGCGCTCCTCAAACTCGCCCTTCAGGCTCTGGCGCGTTAGTTCGTCGCCCGTGATTGCGTCGCGGAACACCAGGTGCTTGGGCTGGACTCCGATCTCCAGCGCCTTCTCCAGCAAACCCCAGCGTTTCAGGACCCGGGAAGCATTGGGGGCCATCTGCAAGCCCGCGCCTACCTCGCCGAATTCCGGTGCCCGTTCCACGAGCGTGACGTTGGCGCCGTTTTCACGCAGGGCCAGGGCTCCGGCCAGCCCGGCCATACCCCCTCCCACAACCAGGACATCGGTGGACATGGTGTACTCAGACATTGCTTGCTCCTTGGGAGATTTTGGTTTTGATTTTGAGTCCGACGGCGGCCAACAGGACCGCTGCAATGGCGGCGGCGCCGGCGAACGCGAGGAAGTTGGAGTTGACGCCGAGACCGGCGGCCAGCAGGAGGCCACCCACCTGCGGCGCAACGACGGCGCCGATGCGCCCGGTGCCGAGCGCCCAGCCAAGTGCGGTCCCCCGCAAGTGATCTGGATAGTGGCTGGCTACCGCAGCGATAATGAGGCACTGCGTGCCGTGGGTTCCGACGCCGGCAAGCACCAAGGCGACGTACACCACCGTGACCGGCGGGCCGGCCAACAGGACCGAAAGCCCCACGGCAGCTACCGCGGCTGCCGCTATCGCCGTCGGAATCGGACCGAAGCGTGTACCCGCCCAAGCGGTGATGACCGAGCCGGCGACTGCGCCGAGGTTCAGGGCCAGGGCGAAGGTCAGCGCCGACCCCAGGTTGTAGCCAGCCAATTGCATGAGGTTGGGCAACCATGTGCCCAACCCGTACCAGGCGAACAACGTGGCGATGGTAGCCAAGGCGAAGAGCATGCTGACACCCAGATAGGGTGCGCGGAGCAGGGAGCCGAAGCCGGCGGGCTCTTTGAAGTCCTTGCTGACGGATCCTGTGGATACGAGCGTCTCCGGAAGGTACCTCAGCCCCAGCGGCACCACGATCACCAGTGCCACCACAGCCACCAGGAACATGGACTGCCACCCGAAGGCAGGAATCATGGGGATGCCTACCAACGCGGCGATGGATCCACCGATCGGGACGCCGGACATCATCAGTGTGGCAATCGTGGAGCGCCACTTGGCCGGGACCAGTTCAGCCACCAACGCGTTGGCCGACGGCACCAACCCGCCGAGTCCGATCCCGGCGAGGAGCCGCAACGCTCCGAAGACAGCCGCGTTGGGTGCCAAGGCGCAGAGGACCGTGAACACCGAGAAGGCGATCGCGCAGCCGAGGATGGTTTTGCGCCTACCCCACGAGTCGGCCATGCGGCCCGCGAAGATGGCACCGATCATCATGCCGAGGAACGCCATGGATCCGATGGTCCCTGCTGTTGCCTTGGTGAGGCCCCAACCGGTTTCGGAAATCAGGGAGGACTGCACGGTGCCGTAGACGATGAGGTCGTAGCCGTCGAAGACCACCAGCAGCCAGCAGACCAGCACGGCGAGTGCCGAGCCCTTGGAGAAGCGTGGGGCCATGTGGCCAAGGTCTGCAGTAGGCCGTTGCGACGCTGCAGCGGGGAGTGTGTGATTCATCCCACCACTGTCAGGTGAACAGCAACCGAAGCACCATAGAATTCTGTTGTGCAGAACAAGCCAGCCACCCAGTCCAACCGGAAGCCCGTACAGAAGCGGCCCACGTATTCCATTGAGGCAGTAGACAACGCCTTGCAGCTCCTCCAGCTCCTCCGTGACGGCGGCGCGCTCCGCCTCAAGGACGCAGCAGCAGAGCTCGGAGTGGCTCCCTCAACGGCCCATCGGCTCCTGGCAATGCTCGTTTACCGGGGCTTCGCGGTCCAGGACGAGAACCGCCGCTATGTCCCGGGACCAGCCATGGGCGTCGGGCCCGCCGGCCTGAGCTGGACCAGGCTGCTGAGGGATTTGGCGCTGCCGCACATGGAACTCCTGTCCGCACGGCTCGATGAGACGGTCAACCTGATGGTCCGCGTGGGCACCAAGGTCCGCTTCCTCGCAACAGTGGAAGGCAGCAACGTCCTGCGTATCGGAGACCGTCAGGGGACCGTCATGCCAGCGGACAAGACCTCGGGCGGGAAGGCGATGCTCGCCGAGCTGGAACCCGCGATGATCGAACAACTCTTCCGCAGCCAGAATGCCGAAATCGGCGGCGACACGATCCCGGACGCAGAGTACGCCGCGTTTATCCGCGAACTGGACAGCATCCGGAACAACGGCTTCGCAGCCAACTTCGAGGGCACAGAGGAAGGAGTCAGCGCCCTCGGGATGGCCGTCCATAACCGGCACGGGCAGATAGTTGGGGCGCTCAGCGTCGCCACGCCTGCCACCCGGTTCCGCAAAGTGTTCGACGCCGGTTTGGTCGCCGCCCTCCGGGAAACCTGCCGGCAGCTGGAGATCGACATCGCAGCCAACCCGGCAGAACCCGAATAGAAGATTCTGCACAACAGAATATCCTCGGGTCCACCCGCATCCGTCCGTAGGGTCGAACTACACCAACAACTGTTCTGACCCTATAGAGGAGGCCTACGTGTCCATCAGCGCCGAGAACACGACTCATGAATCTGTGGCCGCCAGCCACGCCCTACCGGAGCCGACCCCCGAGGAACAGGCGCAGCTGGACCAGCTGTACAAGGACTTCGAGGCGGAGAACCTGATCCCGTTGTGGACGGAGATCGGTGATCTGATGCCGATGGTCCCGACTCCGAAGGCCGTCCCGCACGTGTGGCGTTGGAATGACCTGTACCCGCTTGCCGCGCGTGCCGGGGACCTGGTGCCCGTTGGCCGGGGTGGTGAGCGGCGCGCCATCGCCCTGGCGAACCCGGGCCTGGCCGGCACCCCGTACGCGACGCCGACGTTGTGGGCGGCGATCCAGTATCTGGGTGCCCACGAGACGGCCCCGGAGCACCGGCACTCCCAGAACGCGTTCCGTTTCGTCGTCGAAGGCGAAGGCGTGTGGACCGTGGTGAACGGCGATCCCGTGGCGATGCGCCGCGGTGATTTCCTGCTCACCCCTGGCTGGAACTTCCACGGCCACCACAACGACACCGACCAGCCCATGGCATGGATCGACGGCCTGGATATCCCGTTCGTGCACTACGCGGACGCCGGGTTCTTCGAGTTCGGCACCGAGCGCGTCACGGACGAGGCCACGCCTGACATTTCGCGGTCCGAGCGTCTCTGGGCCCACCCCGGCCTGCGTCCGCTCTCCGGGCTGGATGACACCACCAACTCTCCCATCGCCGCCTACCGGTGGGAACACACCGACGCCGCCCTCCGCGAGCAGCTTTTGCTGGAGGATGAGGGCCATCCGGCCACGGTGTCCCAGGGCCACGCCGCCATCCGGTACTCGAACCCCACCACCGGCGGGGACGTCATGCCCACCATCCGCGCCGAGTTCCACCGCCTCCGTGCCGGCGCGACCACCGAACCATTGCGGGAGGTTGGTTCCAGTGTGTGGCAGGTCTTCGAAGGCACCGGCACCGCAGTCCTGAACGGCGAGACCAAGCAGCTGGCCAAGGGCGACCTGTTCGTGGTCCCGTCCTGGCAGGAATGGTCCCTGCAAGCAGACACACAGTTTGATCTTTTCCGGTTCAGCGACGCCCCCATCTTCGAACGACTGAACTTCAACCGCAGCTACACCGAAGGACGCAAGTAATGAGACTCCTCACCCTCCGCACTGAAACGGGAACCCAGGCCGTCCGCCAGGACGGCGAGACCCTCACCGAGATCCCCGGCTTCGCCGACGTCGGCGCGCTGTTGGCCGATCCCGCCTGGGAAACCACCGCTGCGGCGGCCAACGGCGCAACCCATGCGCTCGACGGCGCCGACCTGGCCGCCGTCGTGCCGTCACCGGGGAAGATCATCTGCGTGGGCCACAACTACCGCAACCACATCAAGGAAATGGGCCGGGAGATCCCCGAGTACCCCACCCTCTTCGCCAAATACCAGGAATCCTTGATCGGCCCCAACGATGACCTGGCGTTGCCGCAGGAATCGGACACCGTGGACTGGGAAGCCGAACTCGCCGTGATCATCGGCAAGAAGGGCCGCCGCATCCCCGAAGCGCAGGCAGCCGAGCATATTGCCGGGTACGCGGTCCTGAACGACATCTCCATGCGCGACTACCAGTTCCGCACCATCCAGTGGCTGCAAGGCAAGACCTGGGAGAACTCCACGCCGTTCGGCCCGGCCCTGGTCACCAAGGACGAGTTCACCGCCGGGCCGCTGATGACCTCCGCCGTGGACGGCGAAATCCAGCAGTCCACCCCCACCGGCGACCTCGTGTTCACCCCCGAGTTCCTGGTCTCCTACATCTCCACCATCATCACGCTCAACCCCGGGGACGTGATCGCGACCGGCACCCCCGGCGGCGTCGGCCACGCCCAGGACCCCAAGCGGTACCTGCAGGAAGGCCAGATCCTGGTCACCACCATCGAGGGCCTGGGCCAGCTGAGCAACCGCGTGGTCAAGGAAGCCTGATGGTCGCCCGCCACGACCTCGCCACCGATCCGGGCCTGCAGGAAGACCTCCTGCAGGCCCGGCGCGGCACCGCGTTCTTCGCCCGCAAACTCAACGAACTCACCGACGCGGAGCTCGACGCCGGTACCCGCCTCCCGGGCTGGACCCGCCGCCACGTAGTAGCACACGTGGGCTACAACGCTCGCGCGATCGCCCGGCTCGTGGAATGGGCTGCCACCGGTGTGGAGACGCCCATGTATGCCTCCCCCGAGGCGCGAAACCAGGAAATCAACTTCGGCGCCACCCTGTCCCCGATTGCGTTGCGGAACCTCTTCGACCACTCCGCCGTGCACCTGTCCGTGGAATGGCGCGACCTCCCCGACGCGAACTGGGCCCGCGAAGTCCGCACAGCCCAAGGCCGGACCGTCCCGGCATCGGAAACAGTCTGGATGCGCACCCGCGAAGTGTGGATCCACGCCGTGGACCTGGACAACGGGGCCACATTCAACGACATCCCAGCACCCGTCCTCGAACGTCTGCTCAAAGACATCACCGGCGCTTGGAAAACCCGCGGCACGGATGCGGGGCTTCTGGTCAAAGTCATGGGCACTGCCGGGAACGGCGCCGGGCTCACGTTCGGCGACACCACCGCTGCAGACCCGACGATCATCACGGGAGCCCTGCCCGCCGTCGTCGAATGGGCCGCGGGCCGCGGCAACAGCGGCGTCACCGCCGCCGGACCGGGCGCCCCGACGCAGGAAGTCCCGGCCGCGCCGGCTTGGATCTAACTACAACGCGGCAGGTGGAGTTGGCGGCGCCGTAGTCGAGCGGATCACCAGACGGGGATTGACGATCTGCTCCTCATTGCCGCCATCGCTTTCCAGCTGGTGGAGTACTGCGGACATGCAACGGCGGCCGAGCTCTTCAAAGTCCTGTTTGATGGTAGTCAGCGGAGGCAGGAAGAACGCGGCTTCAGGCTGGTCGTCATAGCCAACCACGCTGATGTCGACAGGCACCCGCAGATTGGCTTCCTGGAGGGCGCGAAGGACGCCAACGGCCATTTGGTCGTTCGCGACAAAGACGGCGGTAACGGCGGGCTTTTCGTCGTGGCTGCGTTGCTCAATGAGCTCCAACCCGGCCTGGTACCCGGACGCGGCGTCCCATGCCCCTTGAAGGAGGACGTCGGCCTCCAGGCCAGCACTGGCGAGTGCCTCCCGCCATCCCGTGATTCGCTCAGCGGCGTCAATCCAATGCGGTGGCCCGGAAATATGCCCAATGTGGCGGTGACCAAGCCCGATGAGATGCTCCACTGCCAGCCGCGCTCCCAAACGCTGATTCAGTGAAGCGCCCGTCAGTTGTGTTCCCGTTCCTGCACCAACGGCGACCACGGGAAAGGGAACGCTGACGTCACTTAAAGCAGCGAGGACATCCGGATGCGGGACGAGGATGACCACCCCCTCCACGGACTGGTTGCGGAAGTGCGCGATCGCATCGTTGATGCTCTCGCCCGTCACCTCGCGGAGATTGGCGATGCTGACGAAATAGCCTGCTTCCCTTCCCGCCTGCTCGACTCCCAGCAAGGTATTAGCTGGTCCGTACTGGCCGGTTTCGCAGGCCAGCACGCCGATCGTCCGGGAACGTCGCGTCACCAGGCTGCGCGCTGCTGTATTGCGCCGGTAACCCAGGCTGGCGATGGCCGATTCCACGCGTTCCTTGGTCTTCCCGCTGACGTTCGGGTGGTTGTTCAGGACACGGGAAACGGTCTGGTGCGAGACCCCAGCCAACTTGGCTACGTCCCCCATGACCGGTGGCCTTGCCGGTATTCCAGGCACGGCCCCGGGCATTGCCCGGGGCCGTGATGATGGTGGTGGCGCTGGAACGCCGCGGGACATCCTGACCTACTTCGCGTCGACCCGCACAGGCTCTGTCGCGGCAGGTTTCGTAGCTTCGGTAGCGGGAGGCGTGGTCTTCCACTTGAAGCGGCGGCCGATGGATGATCCTCCACCGGCACCGGTCCGGTTCTTGTTGAAGATATCGAAGCCGACTGCAAGGAGGAGAACCAGGCCCTTGATGAGCTGCTGGTAGTCGGTCCCAAGGCCCAGGATGGACATGCCGTTGTTCAGGACACCCATGATGAGGCCACCGATCATTGCTCCCGCAACGGTACCGATGCCGCCTTGGACGGCCGCGCCACCGATGAAGGCGGCCGCAATGGAGTCCAGTTCAAAGCCGGTACCGCCTGCGGGCTGGGCCGAGTTCAGTCGTGCCGTGAACACCAAGCCAGCCAACGCGGCGAGGACGCCCATGTTGACGAACAGCCGGAAGGTTACCTTCTTGGTCTTGATGCCGGAGAGTTCTGCTGCATGGAGGTTGCCACCAATGGCGTAAGTGTGGCGCCCGAAGATGCTGTTGTTCATCAAAGCCGAGTAGAGGATCACGAGGACTGCCAGCACGATCAGCACGATCGGCGTTCCACGATAGCTGGCCAGCAGGAACGTGATGATGAGCATCAGCACAGCGATGAAGCCATTCTTGACGGCAAACCACGCCATCGGCTCATTCTCCAGGTTGAACTTGCGCCGGACCCGGCGTTCCTTGATGGCCTGGAAGAGAATCGCTGCCGTGCCGCCCACACCAAGAATGACCGTCAGCCATTCCAGTACGGATGTGCCGCCGGAAATATCCGGGAGGAAGCCGCCACCGAGCGCCCGCAACTCGTTGGGGAACGGGGTGATCTGCTGGTTCTTCAGCGTGATCAGCGTCAGGCCGCGGAAGATGAGCATACCGGCCAGGGTGACGATGAAGGCGGGAATGCCCACGTAGGCAATCCAGTAGCCCTGCCAGGCACCCACCAAGGCACCTACCAGGAGACAGGCCGGGATGGCCAGCCACCACGCCCAGCCCCAGTGCACGATCATCACACCGGCAACAGCACCGATGAACCCGGCGATGGATCCGACGGAGAGATCGATGTGGCCGGCGATGATAACCATCACCATGCCTATGGCAAGGATCAGGATGTAGCTGTTCTGGACCACCAGGTTGCTGACGTTCTGGGGTTCGAGCAGGATGCCGTTGGTCAGGACCTGGAAAAGGATAACGATCAGGATCAGGGCGACGAAGATGCCAACCTGGCGGAGGCGGCTTGTGAGGAAGCCAAGGGATTCTCGTAGGGCGGACATGTTGGCTATTCCTTCTCTTGAGTCATGAAGTGCATGAGTGTTTCCTGGGTGGCCTCGGCGATGGGGACCTCGCCAGTGATGTGACCTGCGGACAGCGTGTAGATCCTGTCGCAAATGCCCAGGAGCTCCGGTAGCTCCGAGGAGATGACGATGACGGCTTTCCCGGCGGCTGCCAGCTCATTGATGATCGTGTAAATCTCGAACTTGGCGCCGACATCGATGCCCCGGGTCGGTTCATCCAGGATCAGAACGTCCGGATCCGAGAACATCCACTTGCTCAGCACGACCTTCTGCTGGTTGCCGCCCGAGAGCTTGCCGGTGATAGCTGCCACTGACGGCGCCTTGATGTTCATGCTCTTCCGGTAATGGTTGGCAACGGTGGTCTCCTTGTTGCCATCAACCCAGCCGCGTTTGGCCAGTTTGTTCAGTGCCGCCATGGAGATGTTGCGCTTGATGTCCTCAATCAGGTTCAGGCCATAGTGCTTGCGGTCCTCGGTGGCATAGGCAATGCCATGGTCGATCGCGTCGGAAACAGTGGAAGTGTTGATCTCTTCGCCGTACTTATAGACCTTGCCCGAAACGGCGCGTCCGTACGTCCGGCCGAACACGCTCATGGCCAGCTCGGTACGGCCAGCGCCCATCAGGCCAGCCAGGCCCACCACTTCGCCCTTGCGCACATTCAGGTTGGCGTTGTGCACCACAATCCGGCTGTGGTCCTGGGGGTGCTGCACCGTCCAGTCTTCAATGCGCAGGACTTCCTCACCGATGTTCGGGGTCCGGTCCGGATAGAGGCTTTCGAGATCGCGTCCCACCATGCCGCGGATGATGCGCTCCTGGGTGATCTGGCCCTGGTCCAGCCGAAGGGTCTCGATGGACTTGCCATCGCGGATGATGGTGACGGCGTCAGCCACCTTGCGGATCTCGTTGAGTTTGTGGCTGATGATGATGCTGGTGACGCCTTGGCCTTTGAGGTGCAGGATGAGGTCCAGCAGGTGGTCCGAGTCTTCATCGTTCAGAGCAGCGGTTGGCTCATCCAGGATGAGGAGCTTCACCTCCTTGGAAAGCGCCTTGGCAATCTCCACCAACTGCTGCTTGCCAACACTGATGTGCTGGATGGGCGTGACGGGGTTTTCGCTCAATCCCACACGGGCAAGCAGTTTGGCGGCCTCGAGGTTGGTTTTTCGCCAATCCACCCAGCCATTGTTTGCCAGTTCGTTGCCAAGGTAGATGTTCTCCGCGATGGAAAGGTACGGGCTAAGGGCCAACTCCTGGTGGATGATCACAATCCCGCGCTTCTCGCTGTCCGAGATGCTGTTGAATTCGCAGGGTTCGTTCTCAAAGAGGATGTCGCCGTCAAAGGAGTTGTGCGGGTACACGCCGGACAACACCTTCATCAGGGTGGATTTCCCGGCGCCGTTCTCTCCGCAGATGGCATGGACTTCGCCGCGGTTCACGTCCAGGGTGACGTCCTGAAGGGCCTTGACCCCGGGGAAGGTCTTGGTTATTCCTCGCATTTGAAGAATGGGTACGTTCATCGTCAATTCCCACTGACTGGTTGGAACTTGGCCTGGCCGGGGATTCGGCCGGCTCATGGTGGGTTGTGGCCCCGCCCCGCTTGGCGGCAGGGCCACAACCCGAAGGAAATGCTTACTTGACGTCGGATTCCTTGTAATAGCCCGAGTCGATGAGTTCCTTCTTGTAGTTGTCCTTGGTGATAATGACGGACTTCAGGAGGAAGGCCGGAACAACCTTGACCTTGTTGTTGTAGGTCTTGGTGTCGTTGGTTTCCGGTTCGTTGCCCTTGAGTACGGCGTCAACCATCTTCACGGCCTGTGCACCGAGTTGGCGGGTGTCCTTGAAGATCGTCGAGTACTGCTCGCCGGCGATGATGGACTTCACTGAGCCCTTCTCGGCGTCCTGGCCGGTCACAACCGGCAGCTTACCGGTGGAGTAGCCGCCAGTGCTGGTCAGGGCCGAGATGATGCCGATGGAAAGGCCGTCATACGGGGAGAGCACGCCGTCCAGCTTGGTGCCGGAGCTGTAAGCCGAGGTCAGGATATCTTCCATGCGCTTCTGCGCCACAGGTGCCTGCCAGCGCAGGATGGCTGCTTGCTCGAACTTGGTCTGGCCGCTGGGAACCTTCAAGGTGCCGGCGTCGAGGTAGGGCTTGAGGGTGTCCATGGCGCCAGTCCAGAAGAAGTTGGCGTTGTTGTCATCCGGGCTTCCAGCGAAGAGCTCCACGTTGAACGGGCCCTTGCCGTCAACCTTCTTGCCGCTTGCATCCACCAAGCCCAGGCCGGTGAGCAGCGAAGTAGCCTGCTGGACACCAACGGTGTAGTTGTCAAAGGTGGTGTAGTAATCAACGTTTGGTGTGCCGTTGATGAGGCGGTCGTAGGCGATGACCTTGACGTTCTGTTCCTTGGCCTTGGCCAGGACGTCAGTCAGCGTGGTGCCATCAATTGCTGCGATGATCAGGGCCTTGGCGCCCTTGGTCAGCATGTTCTCGATCTGGGAAACCTGCGTAGGGATGTCATCGTTGGCGAACTGAAGGTCGGTCTTGTACCCAAGGTCCTTCAAGGACTTCTCAACGTTGGCGCCATCGGCAATCCAACGCTCGGACGTCTGTGTCGGCATCGAAATGCCCACCAGCGAATCGCTGGGCTTGGCGGTGCTGCTGGATTCGGCAGCTCCTCCGCGGCTACCGCAGCCCGTGGCTCCCACGGTCAAGGTAAGGACAACCGCTACGGCGCCCAGGAGTTTCTTTAATCTCACGATGCTCTCCTTCCGCGGCAGCATTGCCGCGAACTCTGATGCAGCCGGAGCATCTGCGCGTCCGGCACGGTGAAGCTGGGTTGGCCTGTGTGCTGGGGGCGGCACATGCCACTTCAAGGTGATACGACTGCCATTGTGAACGCTAACAATACCGTCGGTCAAGTGGATTAGATCACAATTCGCACACGGCCCTACCAAGTGCAGAAGCTTGCCAAGAATACTTGACTTGAATCGTTGTTAGCGTTCACAATTGGCGCGTTCCCGTTCGATGGGCGAGGAAGAGCCCGGCACCGCTTTGTGGGCAGTGCCGGGCTCAACAATCATGCTTTACCAGTCATGCATGCTTTACCAGTCATGCACGCTTACCAGTCATGTACAGTGCCGTCCACGAGCCGGTTGTAGGGCAAGTATGCCTGCTGGTACGGGTAGGCGGCGGCTGCTTCCTCGTTGAACTCGACGCCGATGCCGGGCTCGTCCCCGGGGTGCAAATATCCGTCCTTGAAGGTCATGGACTGCTGGAAGACCTCGTTGGTCTTGTCGGAGTGCTGCATGTATTCCTGGATGCCGTAGTTGTGGATGGCCAGGCCAACGTGCAGCTGCGCGGCGAAGCCCACCGGGGAGATGTCAGTGGGCCCGTGGAATCCGGACTTGATCTGGTACTGGGCTGCGAAGTCCATGACCTTCTTCAAGGGCGAGATCCCGCCGAAGTGTGTGGAAGCCGCGCGGACGTAGTCGATCAGCTGTTCCTTGATGAGCGTCTGGTAATCCCACACGGTGTTGAAGATTTCACCGATAGCCAGCGGCGTGGTGGTGTGCTGGCGGACCAGGCGCAGGCCCTCCTGGTTCTCGGCAGGCGTGCAATCCTCCAACCAGAACAAGTCATACGGCTCCAAGGCCTTGCCAAGCTTGGCGGCCTGGATGGGTGTCATGCGGTGATGGCCGTCGTGCAGCAGCGGGATCTCCGGGCCGAACTCGTTCCGCACGGCTTCAAAGACGGTGGGCAGGTGGCGAAGATAAGCCCGGGTATCCCAGTCTTCTTCCTGCGGGAAAGCGCCGCGGCCTGCGGGCTCGTAGTCGTAACGTTCACCTGAGGCCTGGGCCTGGGCGGCGACACCGTAGACGGCCTTGATGCCGGGGACCGCGGTCTGGATGCGGATGGACTTGTAGCCCAGCTCCAGGTGCTCGCGGACGGAGTCGAACAACGACGGAATGTCCGAGCCCGAGGCATGGCCGTAGGCGCGCAGCCCATTGCGCGACGCGCCGCCCAGGAGTTGGTACACCGGCATGCCGGCCACTTTGCCCTTGATGTCCCACAACGCCATATCGACGGCGGCAATCGCCGCCATGGTCACGGGGCCACGGCGCCAGTAGGAGCTGCGGTAAAGGAACTGCCACGTGTCCTCGATCCGGTGCGGATCCTTGCCGATCAACAGCTGCGCGACGTGCTCCTTGAGGTATGCGGCGACGGCGAGTTCCCGGCCGTTGAGCGTCGCGTCGCCAATGCCCGTCACGCCGTCCTCGGTGGTGATGCGCAGCGTGACGAAGTTGCGGGAGGGGCTGGTCACGAAGACTTCAGCGGCAATGATTTTCATGGTCTTGGGTCCTTCCGATGGGATCTAAACGTGGGTGGGCGCGGTGGCGATGTAGCCCTGCAGCCGGTGGATCTGCGCAACAACGGCGGGGTCCTTGCCCAGCTCAGGGCTGAGCAGCGCCAGCAGCGCAGCGGTGCGATGTTCGCCGTCGAGCGTTTTCGTTGCCTGGATGTCTGCGGAGAGAGGGTCCTGGAAATCCGCTGTGGAGGACACGTACGCGATCCATGCGGCGATCATCCGGGCGGCACCGTCTCCGGGGCGCCCTGCGGCACGTTCGGCAGTCAGGACCGGCAAGGCACGCATGCGCAGCTTGGTGGTTCCGTCCATGCCGATCTGGGTCAAATGGTGTGCGATCCTGGCGTTGCCGAAGCGTTCCACCAGAGCCTGCAGGTACTGCGGGATTCCCAGCGCATCTCCGGGAAGGTGCCGCGCAGCTTCATCCCAGAACGCCTCCACGGCGTCCCTGCACAGGGGGTCGGACAGTGCCTCAGCTACCGTTGAATGGCCCCGGACCAGCCCCGCATAAGCCAGGATCGAGTGCGCGCCGTTCAGGAGCCAGAGCTTCCGGTTCTCATAGGGCTCGATGTCCTTCACGAAGACCGCACCAGCGTCTTCCCAGCGAGGCCGGCCGGCCGGAAAGTCTCCGCTGAGGATCCAGTTGTGGAACGGCTCGGTGACCACGGGCGCCGCGTCCCGGTAACCGCAGTCTTCAGCCACCACTGCAACATCATCCCCAGTGGTTCGGGGAGTGATGCGGTCAACCGAGGTACTGACAAAGCTGACTTTGGATTCGATCCACGCGGCCAGGTCGGCGTCCTTGGCACGGGCCAGGGCCCCAACAGCCTGCCGGGCCACGTTGCCGTTATCCGCCAGATTGTCGCAACTCACGACGGTGATTGGTCCGGCGCCTGCCTCCCGCCGGGCAGCGAGCGCGGTCACCAAACGGGCCAACGGCGAATCGCCTGCGGCCGCCGCGTAGGCGGCCTCCGTAATAGTGAGCGTGATGACTGCTGTCGACGGTGCGGCCACAAGCTCCGCCAGCCGTCCGACGTCGGACCCGTCCACAGCTTCCACAATGCTGCCGATGACCTCGAACGAGTCACCGGTGCCGGACCGTTCCACCACGGTGAACAGTCCGTCCTGTTCCGCCAGAACCGTTGCGGCGTCGGGGCGGCGTCCGGTGAAGGCCGCGATCCCCCACTCCGCAGAGTCGCCAGCGTGCTGCGTGTACCAGGCTTGGTGCGAGCGGTGAAACGCGCCAAGGCCCAGATGCACAATGCGGATGGGCGGCTTCACGATGGGCCGGAGCATGCGGTTGAGTCGCGGCAGATCCGCGGAGTGGTTGGGTTCGAGGATCACAGTTTGAAGACCCGTCGGGGTGAAGAATCCACGACGTCCACAATCAACTCGTGCGCGCGGTCCTCGCTGATGCGGTGCTCGGCAACGAGCCGTGCCAGGAACGAGGCCTCGATCCTGCGTGAGGCGTCGTGCCGGGCCGGGATGGAGCAGAAGGCCCGTGTGTCGTCGATGAATCCCGAAGACCGCGAGAAGCCCGCGGTCTCCGTGACCGCCGAACGGAAACGGAGCATTGCGTCCGGCGCGTCCAGGAACCACCACGGTGCACCGATGTACACGGACGGGTAGAAGCCGGCCAGCGGTGCGAGCTCGCGGGAGAAGACCGTCTCGTCCAGGGTGAAGAGCACCAGGTGGAAGTCCTTCGCCGTCCCGAAGTCCTGCAGCAGCGGCCGGATGGCCTCCGTGTAGTTCACGGCGAAGGGGATATCGTGGCCGGTGTCCGCGCCGAAAGCCTCAAAAGTGGGCTGGTGGTGATTCCGGAAGGAGCCCGGGTGGATAGTCATCACCAGGCCGTCCTCCACGGACATGCGGGCCATTTGGTACATCATGTGTGCTTCGAAGACGTCACGGTCCTGCGCGCTTGCCTGACCGGAACGAGCCCGCTCGAACAGCCTCTCGGCCTCCGCGGTGTCAAGCTTGAGGGTGGCCGGGGTGCGGACGCCGTGGTCAGCGGAGACAGCCCCGTGTTCCACGAAATGACGACGCCGGTTCTCCAGGGCGGTGAGGTACCCGCGGTAGCCTGTGCCGCCGTCGGACGCTGTTTCCAGGAGCCGCTCGACGTTGTCTGCCCACGAGGGATGGGCGATATTCAGGTACGCATCCGGGCGGAACGTGGGCAGGACCCGTCCGTGGAAGGAAGGATCTGCCGCGAGCGCCTTGTGGCTCGCAAGGTCGTCCAGGGGATCGTCCGTGGTGGCAAGAACCTCTATATTGAACTCCTTGAAGAGTTCACGGGGACGGAATCCCGGCTCGGCAAGCTTTGCCGAGATGGCATCAAAGGTGGCGTCCGCGGTCTCAGCACTCACCTCACCCTGCAGTCCAAAAACCGTCTCGAACTGTGTCCGCAGCCAGTATCCCGAGGCCGTGCCGTCAAAGAGCGGCCAGGACTGGCAGAAAAGCTGCCAGACCTCCCGCGCCCCGGCGCCCGGCTGGAGTTGTTCCAGCGGAACGCCGGAGGCGTGGATGAGTCGCGTGACGTAATGGTCCGGCGTAACAAGCAGGGCGGCCGGATCCGGGAATGGCGTGTTCTGCTGGATCACTGCGGCATCAACGTGTCCGTGCGGGGAGATGATAGGCAGGTCCTGGACCCGTGCCAGCAACGTGCGCGCGATGGCACGCGTTCCGGGGTCCGCTGGCAGCAGTCGGTCCGGGTGGGTGGCAAGCGACTCGGTCATGGGTCAGCCTTTCGAGAGGGAGTCAGCAGGCAAGCTTCCGTGGACAGTCAATCCGGCGAGTCCGGCAGCGCGGCGCAGGAAGTCCAGGTTGCCGGCTGTGCGTTCGGCGAGCGGAAGGTTGGTGGAGAAGTCCTCCACAGTCACCCAGGCGTCATATCCGACGTCGGCCAGTGCCTTGAAGTAGGCAAGGACGCTCCCCTGCCCCTCGGTGAGTGGAGCCCACTCGTTCACCCACACCGCTGCCCCCGCCTCGTCACGCTCATCGGTGCGGACCCAACGGGCATTTTTCACATGGATGTGCGCCAGGTACGGCCCCAGGAGTTCAAGTGCAGGCAGCGGTGACTCCCAGCCTTCGATCAACAGGTTGCCGAGGTCATGGATCACCCCCACATGCTGCGGGTCCAAGCCTTCCAGAAGCCTGCGGGCGGATGACGCCGAGGCCGTCACCGTGCCGTGGTGCAACTCAACGAGCGCTTTGACACCGTGGTGTGCTGCCCTGCCAGCCACCCATTCGTAGTGCTCACGGGTCGCATCGAAAAGCTCCGGGTAAGTCAATCCACTCGGTTGCTGTCCGCCCATCCTCGAGTTGCCAAGCGGCAGCACATTGACCCTGACCTGGCGGGCACCCAAGGCGGCCGTCGCTGCGAGAACCCTTTCGACGCCGTCGTGGTCGTCGCACCGTGCGTAACCACCCAAGCCGGAGTACTCGAGTCCAGCCTCGGATGTGAGCCGCGCGATCTCCGGCAGCGAGTCCTCCAGACCAGTCATGGGCCAGGTTGCCTTGTTTCCTGCCCAGAAGCCGGGTTCAGCGGCGCCGGCCTGGTCCGTGACGCGCCATTCGATGCCGTGCCAGCCCTGGGCTGACAGTTCTGTCACGGCTTGCTGCGGCGTCCAATCCGGCGTCGAGGCCGTGAAGACGGAGAATTTCATGCCGTAACCTCCTCGAAGTGGCCGTTACCGGTATGCACCTCAACGTCGTTGTATTTGCCAGCCATGACGTCGGCGATCAGGACCGGACGGCCGAGGGTGGCCGAGAGGTACAGCGCCCGGACAGTGGCCAGAGCGGTGACGGCGTCCTGGACAGTGACTCCTGCGGGACGGCCCTTGCGGATAGCGTCCACAACATCGCGGTACTGGCGAATGTGGCCAGCGGGGTAAACGGTTGGGTCCAGGTTGGTCTGCTGTGGTGGCTCAGGGAATTTGGCGAGTTCCTCAACAGCTTGGTTGCCGCCGCCCCGGATGCCCATCGGTCCGCTGTCCGCATCGCCGTTCTCATCAGCAGCATGGAAGTACTCGAGGTTATCGTTGTCGATCACCGCGGAACCCTTGCTTCCCATGACCTGCAGCCGGACTGTCAGGCCAGGGTAGGCTGCCGTCGTCGCGTGCAGGACGGCGAGCGCGCCGGACTCGAACGTGACGGTTGCCACGGCTGTGTCCTCGACCTCCAGGTCGGTGTGCGCCAGGAGCGCGGTCTTGGCGCTGATTTCCACGGGCCGTCCAAGGAACCACAGGAGCAGGTCCACGGTGTGGACGCCCTGGTTCATCACAGCTCCCCCGCCGTCCATGGCCCACGTTCCGCGCCAGGCACCGGAATCGTAGTAGCCCTGGCTGCGATACCAGCTAACGGAAGCTATGGCGGAGGTCAGCCGTCCGAACCGGCCTGCCCGGCGGGCTTGGTCCACCACGACGCTCGCGGGATCGAAACGGTGCTGGCTGATGACGCTCGCTACGAGTCCCTTCTCTTCGGCGGCTTTGGCAGCGGCGAGAATTGCCTCCGCGCCGTCCAGGTTCACATCGAGCGGCTTTTCGATGACAACGTGCTTGCCGGCGTCGAGGACTTCCAAAGCCTGCTGGATGTGAAGTCCGCTGGGGGTGGCGATGATGACGAGATCGACGTCGGCGCTCGCGAACGCTTCACCCAAGGTCCTGAACGTGGCTGGCCGGGCGGCGCCGCCGTCCGCGATCTCCTGGGCCAGTGCGTCCGCCGCTTCCGGTATTTCGTCCACCAGTGCGGTGACGCGAAGCTCAGGCAGTTCTCCCACCGCCGCGGCGTGCGTTCGGCCGATGGTGCCGCATCCGGCGATGGCGACATTAATGACTGCGGGGTTTTCTGTGCTCACTTGGTTTTCACTCCTGCTTCGTTCACGACTTTTGCAAAGGCCCTCGCGGCCATCCCGAATGCGGTGGGTCCGGAGAAGCCGCCCAGTCCGTGTGCGCCGGCCAAGTGCGGCTCGAGGCTTGCGAATCCTACGAAGCCATCGGATTTCAACGCCTCAACCGTTCTCAGCAGGTCGCCGTCGCCCTCACCGGCGGGGACCACGACGCCGTCGGCGAACCGCGCGTCCTTGACCTGCAGGTACTCCAGGTGCGGACGGAGCTTGGCATAGCCCTCGTCGAAAGGCTTGACGCCCACCTGGACGAAGTTGGCCGGGTCCCAAGCGACCTTCAACGCCGGCGAGGCCACTGATTCGATGATGTCCAGGACGCGGTCCGGGGTATCGCCGAAGATGTCCTTCTCGTTCTCGTGCAGGAGCACCACGCCCGTCTCGTGGGCCACGGCAGCAAGGGCACGCATCCGCTCGATCACGGCGTCGCGGATACTCTCCACGGCAACGCCTTCGCCGTAGTAGAAGGAGAAGATCCGGATATAGGGGGCGCCGAGGACGTGCGCTGCGTTTGCCGCCCGCCGGAGCCTCTCCACCTCGTGTTCCACAGGCAGAGAGACATCCACTTTGCCGATGGGCGAGGCGATGGCGGACACTCCCATGCCGGCTGCGTCCAAGAGCTTTTTCAGCTCTCCAAGCTGTTCGGCATTGAGGTCCACGATGTTTGTACCCCACGCGCTGCGGACCTCAATGTGGTTGGCGCCCAGGGCTTGAAGTACCGCGATCTGCAGCACGGGGTCGTCGTCGATTTCGTCACCGAAGCCCGAAAGCGTCCATTCGACTGTTGCTGAACCGGTCATTGCTATTTGACTCCTCCGGCGGTAAGTCCGCCCACTAGGTAACGCTGGAAAATCAGGTACAGGATCACGACGGGAGCGGCACAGACGAGCGAAGCTGCCATCATCTGGCCGTACAACGGGATGGCTCCGCCTTCCTGGGAAGCACCGAAGATCTGGAGGGCGACCGCAGCTGTCTGGCTGTCCGGCCGGGTCATGACCGAGGCGAACAGGACATCGTTCCACCCCAACAGGAAGGCAAAGATTCCCGAGACCACGATTCCGGGCCAGCTCAGCGGCAGGATGATGCGGACCAGGACGCCAAGGTTGCTCGCGCCGTCGATCCTTGCGGCCTCTTCCAGCTCCCGCGGCAAGCCGCGCAAGTAGGTGACCATCACCCATGTTGAGAACGGCATGGCGAAGGTCAGGTACGTAATGAACAACCCCCACTGTGTGCCGATGACCTGGATGCCGAGGTAGCTGGCGGCTGAGGAGAAGAGAACGAACACTGGCAAGACCATGAGCGTGCCGGGCACGGACTGCAGCGCCAACAGGCCACGCAGGATGCTGAGCCGCCCACGGAACTGGTACCTGACCAGCACGTAGGCGATGGAAACGGACATCGCCGCGGACACCACGGCCGTGGCTCCGGCTACGAGCACACTGTTGGTCAGGCCCTTGGCCAGCCCTACGCTGGACCAGATCTTGGTGTAGTTCTCCATGGAGAACGTTGACGGCCAGAACTCGCCGTTGGCCACGCCGATGTCCGAGTTAACGGAGGCCAGGAAAATGTAGGCAACGGGGATGAGCACGATCGCACACAGAACGGTAAGGATGATTGCCAGCATCGGCACGGGCAGGAGACGGGTTACTTCATGTTGCCGCTTTGAGCCTGGCCGGAACGTGGTTGCCGACGTGCCCCGGCTGGCCGTGCCGCGGACGGAGGTGGTTGATGCGCTCACTTCTTGCCTCCAGGCGTCTCGGCGTCGTCCAGCTTGACGGCGCGCAGGTAGATGAACAACGGAATGGCGATCAGGACCAGTGAAACGAAGGCCATGGCGGCGCTGAGGCCGAAGCGGAAGCTCTGGAAGCTGGTCACGTACGTGAGGATCGGAAGGACCTCGACGTCGGCGGGAGCCGGAACACCGAACAGCACGAACGGGAGCGTGAAGTTGTTGATGTGGTGCAGCATGCCGATCAGGAATGCCAGAGCGAGGGGTCCCTTGAGGTACGGGAAGATGACGTAACGCAGCTTGTTCCACCACAGCGCACCATCCAGCGCAGAGGCCTCATGGACTTCATGGTCCACAGACTGCAAGCCGGAGAGTGCAAGCAGATAGATAAAAGGCCACGAAGCCCAGATCTGGACCAGGATGAGCGTCCAATAAGTCTGCGGCCCATTAAGCCAAAGCCCGGCATCCATCCCGAACGTTCCCAAGGCGGAGTCCACTACCCCGTTGGGCTGGAACATCGTCCGCCACACAGTGGCCACAACGAAGGACGGGAGCACGTAAGGGATCAGGAAGATCGATCGGATCACGGCGCGGCCCTTGAACGAGTTCTGGGTTGCCACCGCCGCAGCAATACCCAGCGGCAGCGTGACAATCATGGCGATCAGCGAGTAGCTGACGCTCAACCACACGGAGTGAAGCAGCGGCGAGTCGGTCAAGGCCTCCACAAAATTTCCGACGCCGATAAACGGTGCGCTGACCCACTTGCGGAGCGAGTACTGGTCCAGGTTGAGGGCCGACATGTAGATGCCAAGGAACAGCGGCAGAACAATGATGACGAACATCAGGAGCCCGCCCGGGATCAGCATCCACAAGGGGCGGTTGCGCTCGCTCAAACCCTTCCGGCGGACGGGTTTCTTCCCGCCTCCAGCCGGCTGGATGGTGCCTGTGCCCGCATCCGGCAACGTGCCGCCGTCGGACGCTTGGGCTGTTGTGGCCGGCCGGGCCAGCTGCCCTTCGGCAGCCGGGCCCGTCATGGCCTTCATTTCCCTGAAGGAATCAGTGGACATGGGAGACCCTGCCTAGGACTTCGCGGCCCGGTCGAGGGATGCTTGTCCCTTTGCCTGTGCGTCCTTGAGCCGTTGCTCCAAGGCTGCGTCGTCCACGGCGCCGTTGGCCAGTTCCGGAATGGACTGGACCGTGACGTTCAGGAGCCCAAGCTGGATGTCTCCCCACGCACCGGTGAAGGGGGTGGCCTTCGACTTGCCCGCGGCATCGGCAATCGGCTTGAGTTTCGGATCTGTCAGCGATGCCAGCGCGTCCGCGTTCGCGGGAAGTTCCCCGAAGATCTTCTGGTAGTTCAACTGCTCATCCTTTGACGTAATGAGCTCGATGTACGCGAAAGCCAGATCCTTCTGCTGCGAGTAGTCCGCAACCACCACGTTGTCGCCGGAGAGGATGCTAGCGGCTTTGTCGCCGTCGCCCTTCGGTGAAGTTTCTCCCGGTGCCGTGGTGGGCATGATGGAGTACGCGTACTTGCCTGCGATAGCGGACTTGTCCAGGGTGGGGACTGAACTCGACGTCGTCATCATCAGGTAGCCGGCCTTGCCGGAGGCGAAGGCGGCCACGGCGTTGCTGTTGCTCCAACCAATCGCGGCCGGATCCACCACCTTGTCCTTGGTCAGCCAGCCGAAGTAAGTCTCGTAGGCCTTCTTGACGGTGGGATCGTCCATCTTCAGTTTGTCGCCGTCCACCAAGGGGTTGCCGGCCTGGACGGACATGGCCCAAATGAACTTCCATGGGTCGAAGTTGTCCTTGTAGCCGGTGGCGAGGCCGAAGGTTCCCGTGCTGGCGTTGGTCATCTTCTTGGCTTGTTCGGCGAGTTCGTCCCACGTGGTTGCCGGCTTCTCGATCCCTGCAGCGGCAAGGATGTCTTTGTTATAGGCCATCACGAAGGGGCGGCTAACAAAAGGAATGCCGGCCTGGTGCTCAGAGTCCGGGCCGGAGATGCCCAGCGCTGCCTGGTTGAAGCGGTCCTTGCCGCCAACCTTCTTCCAGTCATCCGCAGAGAGGGTGACGAAGGCTTTGGTGGCGTATGCAGTGGGTGTGAACGTGGTGCCCAGGCTGTAGACGTCAGGGCCCTGGCCGGAAACCACCGACGTTTGGATCCGGGTCAGTTCGTCGTTCGCGGATGCGAACGTCTCGAATTCAACATCGGCGCCTGTCTTGGCCTTGAACTTGGCCGCGATGTCCTTGAACCATTCCTTCTGTTGCTCAGGGTACTGGCTGTTGACGCCGGTCAGGACGCTCAGCTTCTTGCCGGCGCCATCCACGGCACCTCCGGAGCTTTCAGAATTGCTGCTGCTTCCCCCGCAGGCCGTCAAAGCCAGCGCAGCCGTTGCGATGACGGCGGCCAGCTTTGCTGATGGTGCAAACCTCATTGTTTCCTCCTTGGATACCAAGCCCGCAGGTGTGGTGTCGTGCGTCACAGGGGCTTCGTTGTCGAGTCTAGGGAGTTGGCAATCAAAGCGGCAAGCGTTTGCCAAAAGTTGCCAAAAGTGCTGCAATTGCCACATGGCAGATGCAAAAGCCCGCGCGGCAGGGGCGCCTCCCACCATCCGTGACGTTGCGGAACTAGCGGGAGTCGCAACCTCAACCGTGTCCCGGGCGTTGTCCAATCCCGGCAGGGTGAACCGCGTGACCCGCGAGCGCGTTGAGCAAGCGGCAGCCTCGCTGAATTACGTGCCCAGCTCGCAAGCACGCGGGCTGAGTTCGGGCCGCACCAATGCAATCGCACTCCTGGTGCCCGACGTCACCAACCCCTTCTACTTCGACATCATCCGGGGCACCCAGAACCAGCTCAAAGCCGCCGGCTATACGCAGCTGCTCGTGGACACGGAAGAGTCCGCTGAGATGGAAGCCGATACCCTGCGCAAGATGCAGCGGACAGCGGACGGTTTCATCCTGGCCGCCTCCCGCCTCACGGATGCGCAAATCCTCGAAGCCGCCTCCTCACAGGCCATCGTCACCATCAACAGGTCCTCCGCCAACGCCCCCACGGTGATGATTGACACCCCCGGCGCAGTGGTTCAGGCCTTGGAACACCTCACCTCACTGGGACACTCCAAGATCTGCTACGTCGGTGGACCGGCGTCGTCATGGTCCAATGCCAAGCGCTGGAAGACGTTCGAAGACGAGAGCCGGGATCGGGGACTGACAACCTCCCACGTTGGCCCCTTTACGCCCAAGACGACGTCCGGCGCAGCGGCCGCCGACGCTGCAGCCCGCACGGGCGCGACAGCGTGCATCGTCTTCAACGACCTCTTGGCCATCGGTATGCTGCAGCGGCTACGCGAGCGCGGCATCCGGGTCCCTGAGGACATGAGCATCGTGGGCTGCGACGATATCTTCGGGGCTGACTTCTGCAACCCTCCACTCACAACCATTGCCTCGCCCATTGAGCAGGCCGGACGCGTGGCGGTCTCCATGCTGCTCGCGCAACTGGATCCATTGCACTCCGGCTCCACCCGCCGCTTGGCCGTCATGCCCACCCACCTCACAATTCGCGGCTCCACGGGTCCGGTCTCGACCTAGGTCCTGCGCGTTGTAGGCGTTGCTCTCTCACATCCTGCGGGTTTTCGGCGGTCGCTCTCCCACATCCTGCGGGTTTTCGGCGGTTGCTCTCCCACATCCTGCGGGTTTTCGGCGGTTGCTCTCCCACATCCTGCGGGTTTTCGGCGGTTGCTCTCCCACATCCTGCGCGACGCCGGATGGCCGCCATGCGCTAAAGTCCGACGCCGGCACTCCCGGGGGGAGTGTCCGTTTAACGGTGGATTCGGGTGTTGGTGTTTATGTGATTCTGCCTTCGAACGTGATGGCGAAGGCATTCAGTGCCGGTTTCCATCGTGCTATCCATCGTGCTCTGCTCCGGCCGGTGGGGTCCAGTGCCCGGGTGGCCAGGTAGAGGCATTTTAAGGCGGCGGGGATGGTGGGGAAATGTCCGCGTGCTCTGACTGCCCGCCGGTATCGTGCGTTCAGGGATTCGATGGCGTTTGTGCTGCAGATGACCTTACGGATCTCCACGTCGTAGTCCAGGAACGGGATGAACTCGCTCCAGGCGTTCTCCCACAGCCGGATGATGGCCGGATACTGCTTGCCCCATTTACCGGCGAACTCTCCGAGGCGTTCTTTGGCCGCGGTCTCGGACGGTGCGGTGTATATCGGGCGGAGGTCCCGGGCCATTTCGGTCCAGCACTTCCTTGAGGCGTAACGGAAGGTGTTCCGGACCAGATGCACGATGCAGGTCTGGACTACAGCCTGGGGCCAGACGGTATTGATCGCATCCGGCAGGCCTTTGAGCCCGTCGCAAACGGTGATGCACACGTCCTCGACGCCCCGGTTCTTGATCTCGGTCAGCACCGCGAGCCAGAACTTCGCCCCTTCACCGCCGTCGCCGGCCCACAACCCAAGGACGTCACGTTCACCATTGACGGTGACACCAATGGCCACGTAGATGGGCCGGTTGGTGACTTGCCCGTCGCGGACTTTGACGTGGATAGCGTCAATGAACATCGCCGGGAACACCCTGTCCAGAGGACGGTTCTGCCATTCGGTCATTTCTCCAACGACCTTCTCGGTGATCCTGGAGATGGTGTCCTTGGAAACCCTTGCGCCGAACACGTCAGCGAAGTGGGCCGCGATTTCCCCGGTCGTGAGTCCTTTAGCGCTCAATGACAGGATGATCTCGTCCACACCGGTCAAACGGCGTTGTCGCTTCTTCACCGTCTGGGGATCAAACGTGGAACCGGTATCCCGGGGCACGTCGATCTCCACCGGCCCGATCTCCGTCAGCACTGTCTTCGAACGGGTGCCGTTGCGTGAATTCCCGCTGCCCCGCCCTGCCACTTCGTGCTTGCCGTATCCCAGATGCTCATCCATTTCCGCTTCCAGGGCGGTCTCCAGGACGTTCTTGGTCAGTTTGTTCAACAGCCCTCCCGGTCCAACAAGCTCAAACCCCTGTTCCTTGGCCTGAGACAGGAGCTGCTGCGCCAACTCTTGCTGATCCACCTCGGTCGCCATGGGGCCCATGATCTCGCTCATGATCAGTCCTCCCCGCCAAGCAACGCTTGGCGTGTCAGGCCAACCCCGGATCCACCGTTATTCCGACACTCCCCTCCCGGGAGTGTCCGACGTCGGGCGGTGCGGCCGTCAGGTTTTTATCACACGGCGGATGTGAGAGAACGATCGCCAAATATCTGTTGGATGTGAGAGAGGATCCTGGAGGGCTATTTCCACCAAGTATCGAAGATAGTGACCGGCACGGTGCGCTTGTGGCGCGTGCGGAGGTACTTCTGCTCGATGATTTCAGCGACGCCGTCGGGAACTTCGCGGCCTTCGAGGTAGTCGTCGATCTGGTCGTACGTGACTCCCAGTTCGTCTTCATCGGTCCGGCCCGGTTTGTCGTCCAACAGGTCAGCCGTGGGTACCTTCTGCCAAAGTCGCGCGGAAGCGCCCAGCTCGGCCAGGAGTTCGCGGTTCTGGCGCTTGTTCAGCCCGAACAGCGGCAGGATGTCCGCACCGCCGTCGCCATATTTGGTGAAGAAGCCCGTGACGGACTCGGCGCCATGGTCTGTGCCGATCACCAGGTAGTTGTGTTCCCCGGCGATTGCATATTGGGCAACCATGCGAGCGCGGGCCTTTGTGTTGCCTTTGTGGAAGTCGGAGATTTCGGCACCGGTGGTTTTCTCGAACTCTTCCTCGAATCCGTCCACTGCGCGGGAGATGTTGAAGGTCCGTTCGGTCTTGGCCTTGATGAAGTCCAAGGCCGCCTGGGCGTCGTCTTCGTCGTGCTGGATACCGTAAGGGAGCCGGACCGCGACGAAGTTCGCATTGACGCCTTCAGCTTCCAGTTCCTCGACGGCCAGCTGTGCCAGTCGACCGGCAAGGGTGGAATCGAGTCCGCCGGAGATGCCGAGCACAAAACCGTGGGTACCTGTGGCTTTCACATATTCCTTCAGGAACGTAACCCGCTTGCGAACCTCCTCTTGGGGGTTGATCCGGGGCTGGACGCCCATTTCCTCGATGATCTTGGCCTGGAGTTCGCGCATGTGTCCAACACTAGTCAGCCCGATAACAAAGGCTCAACCATATTGCGCCGTGATTCGGCCCCGCTGTGATGCGAGCCAGACGGCGTTGGACGTGAGAGAACAATCCCCAAAAACCCGTTGGACGTGAGAGAGCAACCACCCAGACGGCGTTGGATGTGAGAGAGCAACCACCAAAAACCCGTTGGACGTGAGAGAGCAACCGCCAAAAACCCGTTGGATGTGAGAGAGAATCAGGCGAGGAAGCCGCGCAGGAGTGAAGCTGTCCCTTCAAGGTGTTCGATGGTTGCACGCTCGGCGGCGGGGGCATCGCCGCGCAGAATCGCTTCGGCGATCTCGGCGTGTTGTTCGTTGGCATGCTCCAGGTTGGTACTGAGCAAGGGGATCCGGTCCAGGAGTTCGTTGAGCCGGGACCGCGTTTCCGCCACCGCGCCTACCAAACTCGCAGAGCCGGACAACTCGGCAATCGCAATATGGAACCGGGCGTCGCGCGGACGGTAGCCCACGGCGGGGGAAGCGCTGACTTCAGAGAGGCAGACCTGCAGGTGCCTGCGGGCAGCCGCGGACAGGTCCGCTTTGGCGGCCAAAGAAGCAGCGGCAGGCTCGATGATGGACCTGAACAGGAGGACATCCTCCACCTCGGCGGGATCGAGCGGCCCCTGGTCCGGCTGCCGCTGGACCGCTGTGGTGGAGACGTACGTACCGCCATACCTGCCGCGCTGGACTTCCAAATAGCCGGCACTCTGCAACTCCCCCAACGCATCCCGAAGGGTGGCGCGGGAAACGCCCAGTTGTTCGGCCAGTTCGCGCTCGGGCGGCAGTTTTTCGGCGGGGGCGAAGATCCCCAGCTTGATGGTCTGCAGGATGTGTTCGATGGTCTCTTCGAACGCGTTGCCGCCCCTGACTGGGCGCAGCATCGAGAACGACGGGCCAAACGGTGAGTCCGGCACGGCATCTCCTTCCACGGAATGCGGGCTGCGCCAATCAGTGAGGCCATCCACAGACGCTGCTGCCTCCATGCTACCCATGCGAACCAATAAAGGTCATCAAATAAACCATTGGACACACCTTCAATGTGATCCCAGTCATCAGGTTTTTTAAAAAAGTCTTGACTCCCGGCGAATCACGCTCCAGACTTTGAAGCACACTTTGGACTGAAAACAGTCCTTTAGGATCTGGAAGATCCCCCGCTCGACTTTTCCCAGAAGCATTCCTCAGACGATAGGAACACGCATGGAAACAGTGCACCAGCCGCCCGGCGGCGAGGATGAATACCTGAAGCACCGGCGCCTCAAACGAGGTGCCGCCGGATGGGTTCTCCTCGCGGGGCTTGGAGTGGCCTATGTGATCTCCGGCGACTTCGCGGGCTGGAACCTTGGCCTGGCCCAAGGAGGTTGGGGTGGCCTGCTGATCGCCTTCCTGCTCATGGCCGTCATGTACACCTGCATGGTTTTCGGGCTCGCTGAACTCTCATCAACGCTCCCGACGGCGGGGGCTGGCTATGCGTTCGCCCGCCGGGCTTTAGGCCCACTCGGCGGATTCGCCACTGGCATGGCGGTCCTGATCGAATACGCGGTGGCCCCGGCCGCTATTGCCACCTTTATCGGCGGCTATGTGGAGGCACTTGGCCTCTTCGGCCTCACCAACTCGTGGCCGGTCTACCTGGTCACCTACGTCATCTTCATCGGGATCCACATCCGCGGAGTGGGCGAAGCCCTCAAGATCATGTTCGCCATCACCGCAGTGGCCACAATCGCCCTGGCCGCCGCCGTCGTCGGCCTGTTTCCAAAGTTCGATTCCGCCCGGCTGTTCGATATTGTTCCCGACGGATCCGCGGGGTCCAGCGCCTTCCTGCCAATGGGTATCAGCGGCATCCTCGCGGCACTGGTTTACGGGATCTGGTTCTTCCTGGCTGTGGAGGGCGTTCCCCTCGCTGCCGAGGAAACATCGAATCCCAAGCGGGACATGCCCCGGGGAATCATTGTGGCGGTCATTATCCTGGTCATTTTTGGCGCCCTCATGCTAGTGCTGGTCCCGGGAGCAGCTGGGTCGCAAGCCATGAGCGAGTCGGACAATCCCCTGCCGGAAGCGCTGCGCATCGCTTATGGCGGCAACACCTTTCTGGCCGACTTCATCAACTACGCTGGCCTGGCCGGCCTGGTGGCCAGCTTCTTCTCCATCATCTACGCCTATTCACGCCAACTGTTCGCCCTCTCCCGGGCGGGCTACCTCCCCCGCTGGCTGTCCCTCACCGGCAAACGTCGCACCCCCTACTGGGCGTTGATCGTCCCGGGCACGGTCGGCTTCCTACTGGCCGCCCTGACGCGGGACGGTGCCTTGCTCATCAACATCGCGGTCTTCGGCGCGACGGTTTCCTACGTCCTGCTGAACCTCTCGCACATTGTGCTTCGCAAGAAGGAACCCCATCTGGAACGCGGCTACAGGACGCCGGGTGGGATCGTCACGACGTCGATTGCCCTGGTCCTGTCCGCCGTGGCAGTCGTGGCGACGTTCGTCGTCGACGTCTTTGCCGCTTCCATCACGGCAGCCATCTTTGCCGCTGCCCTCCTCTACTACTGGCTCTACAGCCGGCACCGGATCGTGGCGGGCGCACCCGAAGAAGAGTTCGCCCAACTCGCCATGGCCGAAGCCGAACTGAAGTAACAGCCGGCAGAACCTGACATCCACTCACAGAACCACACTGCGGAGACATCATGAATTCCCACATCCAAGAGTCCAGCCGGAACCGGCAGCTCACCGTCGACGAACTGCGCGAATCCGTTGCAAGCGGCGAAATCGATACTGTCATTGTCGCAATCACCGACGCATTGGGACGCCTCCAGGGCAAGCGTTGCGGCGCACGCTCCTTCCTTGAGGACGTTCTGGATCACGGCGCGGAGGGCTGTAACTACCTGCTGGCCGTAGATGTTGAAATGCAAACGGTGGACGGTTACGCAATGTCGTCCTGGGAAACCGGCTACGGCGACATGGTGATGCTGCCGGACGTCTCCACCCTTCGCCGGGTTCCTTGGCTCGAAGGCACAGCCATAGTGCAGTGCGATGTCCTGTGGACGGACCGGACGCCGGTGGCCGCATCACCCCGGCAGATCCTGAAGGCCCAAATCGAGCGGCTCGAAAAGCTTGGCTACCGGGCCCACGTAGGGACCGAGCTTGAGTTCCTTATGTTCGATGACTCTTACAACCAGGCATGGCAGAAGAACTACACCGGCCTCGCGCCGTCCACGCAGTACAACGTGGACTACTCGCTCCTGGCCACCGCGCGGCTGGAACCAGTGATCCGCTCTATCCGCAACAACATGGAAGCAGCCGGCCTGGTGGTCGAGTCGTCCAAGGGCGAATGCAACCTCGGCCAGCAGGAAATCACGTTCCGCTTCGATGAAGCCCTCGCCGCCTGCGATAAGCACGCGTTCTACAAGAACGGCGCCAAGGAAATCGCCGACCAGCACGGCAAGAGCATCACGTTCATGTCAAAGTTCAACGAGCGTGAAGGCAACTCCTGCCACATCCACTTCAGCCTCACCGATTTGGACGGCAACCCCGTACTGGCGGGCGACGGCGAACACGGCTTCAGCCCCCTGATGGAACGGTTCGTTGCGGGTCAACTCGCGGCGCTGCGCGAACTGGCCTATTTCCTGGCGCCCAACATCAATTCCTACAAGAGATTCGTGGAAGGCAGCTTCGCCCCAACAGCTATCGCTTGGGGCCTGGACAACCGCAGCTGCGCGCTCCGCGTGGTGGGTCACGGCCGCGGCCTCCGCACCGAGAACCGCGTGGGCGGCGGCGACGTCAACCCCTACCTGGCGGTGGCAGCAATGATCGCCGCTGTCATCCACGGCATCGAAAACGATCTCCAGTTGCCGGCGATCACCAAGGGCAATGCCTACGACTCGGACGCTGAACGGCTGCCCACTACGTTGCGGGACGCGCGGGATCTCCTGGCCGAGAGCAGCATTGCGCGCAAGGCGTTCGGCGATGACGTGGTAGACCACTACGTCCACGCCGCCAACGTGGAGCTCACTGCTTACGACAGCGCCATCACAGATTGGGAGCGGGTCCGTGGCTTCGAACGACTCTGAAACGTACCGCCCGCGAATCGCGCTCACCAGTTACCTTCAAGAGGCCTCCTGGGGAGTTTGGAACACGACGGCGGCGATTCTCCCCGGAACGTACGTGGAGGCAGTGGTCGCAGCCGGAGCAACACCGATGCTGCTGCCGCCGCTCGGCACCGACGAATCCGTGCTGGAGCTTGTGGACGGCTTGGTTGTGGTGGGAGGTCCCGACGTCGATCCTTCCCTGTACGGTCAGCCACCGCATCCCACCACCAAGTCCCAACCACTGCGGGACAAGCATGACTCAGCGCTGATCCGTGCGGCGCTTGAGCGTGAGCTCCCGCTGTTCGCCATTTGCCGGGGAGCCCAGCTCCTCAACGTGGTTTTGGGCGGAACGCTGATCCAGCACATCCCTGACGTCATTCCCGGCAGCAACAGTCAGCCGGCACCAGGTGTGTATGGTGAGGCGGCATTCGACACCACCCCAGGCAGCCTCATCCATGGCCTTCTCGGCGATTCCGCTACGTCGCCGTGCTACCACCACCAGGCCCTGGACTCGGTGCCGGGCACCCTCCGTGTGACCGCCCGCTCCGCCGATGGCCTGGTCCAAGCCGTTGAAACTACAGACGCCGGATGGGTCCTTGGAGTCCAGTTCCATCCGGAACAGAACCCAGATGACCTAAGGCTGTTCCACGGCTTCGTGGAAGCTGCCGCTGGCTACCGCTCAGACCAGACCGCAACCATGAAAGCGATGTCCCCCGCATGACAGCAACAGTGTTTGATGTGATCAATCCGGCCACCGAGGAGGTCATCCAGACCGTGCCTCTGGCCGGCCTGGCGGAAACTGACGCCGCCATCGCCAAGGCAGCTGCCGCCTACGAAACCTGGCGCGCCGTTGCCCCGGCGGATCGTGCCTTACTGCTGCGCCGGTTCGCTGCCGCCGTCGACAATGACTTGGAGAACCTCGCCCAACTGGAGGTGCGAAACGCCGGGCATACCGTTGGCAACGCGCGATGGGAAGCCGGTAATGTCCGCGACGTCCTCACGTACTACTCCGCCGCGCCGGAACGGCATTTCGGCCGCCAAATTCCTGTGGCAGGCGGGGTCAACGTGACGTTCCACGAACCCCTGGGCGTTGTTGGCATCATTGTTCCCTGGAATTTCCCCATGCCCATTGCAGGCTGGGGCTTCGCTCCGGCCCTCGCCGCAGGAAACACGGTTGTCCTCAAACCCGCGGAAATCACTCCTCTGACTGCCATCCGCCTTGGCGAATTGGCCCTTGAGGCCGGCATACCCGAGGGTGTCTTCCAAGTGATTCCCGGCAAGGGATCCGTGGTGGGACAGAGGTTTGTCACGCATCCGGCGGTCCGCAAAGTGGTTTTCACCGGCTCCACAAGCGTGGGCAAGCAGATCATGGCAGGCTGCGCGGACCAGGTGAAGCGCGTGACGCTGGAGCTGGGCGGCAAGAGCGCCAACATCATTTTCGCTGACGCCGATCTTGAGATGGCTGCGGCCGCCGCTCCCGGCGGCGCTTTCGACAACGCCGGGCAGGACTGCTGCGCACGTTCCAGGATCCTGGTGCAGCGCAGCGTCTACGACCGCTTCCTGGAGCTGCTGGAACCAGAGGTCCTGGGCATGCGCGTCGGAGACCCCGCAGATCCCGCCACCACTATGGGTCCGCTGATTTCCGCCCAGCAGCTGAGCACCGTTTCCGCGTTCGTGCCCGACGGCGCACCGGTCGCCTTCCAGGGGAAGGCGCCGGAAGGACCAGGCTTCTGGTTCCCGCCCACGGTGCTGACACCGGATTTGAAGGCGCCTTCCTTCACGGACGAGATCTTTGGTCCGGTAGTCGCCGTCGTGCCGTTCGACGACGAAGCCGACGCTATTCGGATAGCCAACAACACCGAGTACGGATTGTCAGGCTCCATCTGGACATCCAAGGTGGACCGCGCATTGCGTGTGGCCCGGGGCGTCGAGTCCGGCAATCTTTCCGTGAATTCGCACTCCTCCGTCCGGTACTCCACACCATTCGGTGGCTTCAAGCAGTCCGGCCTTGGCCGTGAGCTCGGCCCCGACGCACTTGACGCCTTCAGCGAGGTCAAGAACATCTTTATTTCCACCCAGTCCGCCTGAACTTTTCCACTTTTTCAAAGGAGAGCACCAATGCAAGCAGTAGTTTCGAACCGTCTCGCCGGCCGCAGCGCAGTCATCACCGGCGGCGCCAGTGGCATCGGCCTTGCCACGGCGCGCCGGATGGCAGCTGAAGGCGCCAATGTTGTCATCGCCGACATCGAACCGACCTCCGGGATTGCAGCGGCCAACGAAGTAGGCGGCCTGTTCGTCAAAGTCGACGTGACCAGCGAAGAAGAAGTCCGCAACCTCTATGCGCAGACAAAAGAGACGTATGGCAGCGTGGACATCGCTTTCAACAACGCGGGCATCTCCCCCGCTGATGACGCCTCGATCCTGGACACCGGAATCGACGCGTGGCGCAGGGTCCAGGAAGTGAACCTGACCTCCGTCTATTACTGCTGCAAGTACGCCATCCCCTACATGCAGGAACAGGGCAAGGGATCCATCATCAACACGGCATCCTTCGTGGCTGTCATGGGAGCGGCAACGTCGCAGATTTCCTACAGCGCGTCCAAGGGCGGCGTTCTGTCCATGAGCCGCGAACTCGGTGTCGAGTTTGCGCGTCAGGGGATCCGCATCAACGCCCTTTGCCCCGGCCCGGTGAACACTCCCCTGCTGAAGGAACTCTTCGCCAAGGATCCTGAGAAGGCCGCACGCCGGTTGGTCCACGTTCCTCTGGGCCGCTTCGCGGAACCGGAAGAACTGGCCGCAGCGGTCGCGTTTCTTGCAAGTGACGACGCTTCCTTCATCACGGCGTCCACCTTCCTTGTGGATGGCGGCATCTCGGGAGCTTACGTCACTCCCCTCTCGTAGCATCCCGCCCGCGGTTCATCCGGCTGCCCCTGCCCTCTTTGGGCGGGGGCAGCTTTCACGTTTAGGAGTCTTGACGTCGCGATACTTACCGATATATCGTTAAGTATCGCCGATAATCCTTCGGCGAACCATTACACCGAAAGGACGATGCTGTTATGAAAGGCATCCACGAACACGACAACACCTTCCCGGAACATGGTTCCGGACTCCCCGAGCACGGCCACGGAAGAGGTCGCTTCAACCGAGGCAAAGGGCGCCGCGGTCCCCACGGACACGGCGGGCCCGGCTTCGGACCCGGCGGTTTCGGTCCTGGCTTCGGCCCCGGCGGCTTCGGACCCAGGGGCTTCGGTCCCGGTGGCGGGCGAAGGGCAAACCGCGGCGACGTCAGGGCAGCCATCCTGTCACTGCTGGCTGAGTCTCCGTCCAACGGCTATGGGCTGATCAAGACGATTGCGGAGAAGACGTCCGGAACATGGCGTCCCAGCCCCGGATCCGTCTACCCCACGTTGCAGCAGTTGGTTGATGAAGAGCTCATCACAGCGGTGGGCGAAGGGCGCCGCACGGAATTCACCTTGACCGACGACGGGCGCGCCTACGTTGCCGAGCATGAAGAAGAACTCGCCAACGCCTGGAACACCGAGGCCGACGGAAACATGCAGGAGTTCCACCAAAGCATCGGAAAACTGATGGGCGTCGTCCACCAGTTCCGTGCCGCAGCAACCGACGAACAGCGGAGGGCAGCGATCGAAAAGCTCGATGAAACCCGCCGTGCGCTCTACCTGATCCTGGCTGACTAAATCCCCCATCCACCCTTGACCTTGACGTAACGTCAACCATTACTGTCAAAGGACAAGCCAGGAACGAGAGGGCCAGGACGGAGGACCCATGGACTGGTCGATCCAGGAAATCGCCAAGATGGCAGGGACCACCAGCCGCACGCTGCGTCACTACGACGACATTGGGCTGCTCAAGCCAAGCCGGACCGGTCATAACGGTTACCGCTATTACGACGGTCCGGCCTTGGTGCAGCTCCAGCGGATCCTCCTGCTCCGGGAACTTGGGCTCGGTTTGCCTGCGATTGCCGATGTGCTTGCCCGGGAGACCGACACCGTCAAGGCGTTGAGCGGCCATCTGGAATGGCTTGGTCAGGAGCAGGACCGCCTGGCGCGGCAAATCGCGTCGGTGCGGCAAACCATTGAGACATTAAAGGGGGATGGAAATTACATGGCACAGGACATGTTCGACGGCTTCGACCACACTCAGTACAAGGACGAAGTAGAGGAGCGCTGGGGCAAGGAAGCGTACGCCACAAGTGACGCTTGGTGGCGCGGCATGAGCGCCGAAGAAAAGCAGGCGTGGAAGGACCGCTCCCGGAAGCTCGGGAGCGACTGGATCGCCGCCGCCGAATCCGGCGTCGCGCCGGATAGCGCCGAAGCACAAGAACTGGCAAAACGGCACGTCGAATGGCTCCGCGGAATCCCCGGCACACCATCCGCCACACCCGATGGGGACGTGAAAGGGTACGTCACGGGCCTCGGCGAGATGTACGTTGCCGACCCTCGATTTGCCGCCAACTATGGCGGAGAGTCAGGAGCTACGTTCGTTCGGGATACCCTGCGGGTTTACGCCGAGGCGAACCTGTAGGCAGCCGGGATGCGCCGATCCGGGTTAGGCAATAGTCTGGCCGAATGGGTACAAGCACCGTAAAGGCCGGCGAACAGGCTGACAGGCAGACACGCATTCTCGAAGCGGCCCTGGAACTACTGTCCCGCCACGGCATTTCCGGTATCAACATGCGCGCCGTGGCGCGTGAAGCCGGCGTCGCACTCGGGCTCGTGAACTATTACTACGAAGACAAATCGAGTTTGATCCGTGCGGTGCTGCACCAAATTGAACAGCACGACCTCATGCTGGTGGAGCCGGCGCCGGCCTCAAGCCCGGACGAGGAACTCCGAAAGGCACTTCGGCGCGTTGCGGACCCCGAACTCCTGACTACGCGGTACCTGTCCCTTCGCCTCCACCTGTGGGCTCTCGCCCAGGCTCATGAGGACTTTGCGCAGATCAACGCCGCCGCGTTTGATGGGTATCTCCAGGGCCTCGCGACCCTGATAGGGAATGCGATGTCCGGGCTGTCCCCGGAAGAATGCAAGGATCGGGCAGCCGACATCGTCGTAGTGCAAAACGGCATGTGGCTCACCACGCTCCTGGGCATAGACAAGGCTGCCATCGAGAGAGGCATTGCCCGCACAGAGCAGATCGCTTTCGCGCCTTCGCGGGACAACGACCGGCGGTGATGCGGCCGACCAACCGACATGGGCAGTAGGACTATGTGCCCTTCCGCCCTTGATCTGCGGTGGCGTAATTTCAAGCCCATGAAGACGCGGAAAGAAGGCGCCAACTGGAAGGTCGCTCCTTCGACGCGCTTGGGTTGGTGGGCTCTCTGGCTCGCAGCCGCCGTCGTCTTATACCCCCTGTACTGGAGCATCCTGCTCATCCTCCCCTCAGCTGCGGGACCGTGGGTGGGAGTGGTCCTGGCAATCCTTGCCATTGCGGCCATCTCTGCTGGATGCATAGCTGTTTTCCGGCGCCGGGACCGGAGTCGGCTGCTGCTCGCTGTCCTGATGCTGTTGGTCGTCTCTGCCATGTTCTTCATCGGCGGCGAGTTTCTGTTCCCGCATTAATATGAACGGCTCAATATGAACGGCGCCGAAAGCTGGACCATGCCGCGCTCGCCGTCATGGCATGCGCGCGAAGACCCGGCACACGGCGAGGCTAAACCAGAGCTGAAGGTCATGGAATCTGTCTCGGAGCAGGTGGCCGGCGAAGAGGCCGCTCGGCTCTTGGCGGTCAGCAAGCCAGTCCCGCGCCCGGTCGGTTTTCTTCGTCGTTAGCTCGGGTTGGATGTTGCTTATGGAATCGAGGGCGGAGACGAGATCGGTCATCCAGAAGGGGAAGCTGAATTCGGTCCAGTCGGCGATCCTCCCTTTGTCCCGGTAGGCGTCAGGCTCGAAGAAACGACTCGCCAGCAGTTCCGATGCCTTCCTCGCGGAGGGGCCCGAGCGGTGCCGGGGATGTGCCGCGTAGGCCCTGAGCACAACGCCTGTGATGAGGTGCGAGAACGGCCGGGTCGGATCCGGGGCAATAGTGGACGACTGGTCCAAGGCATCGAGGTTTCTTCCCCGCGTACGCAGTGGTAGGGCCCATCCGCCGTCGTCCTGTCGAGCGGACTCGAGCCACGCGAACGCGAGGTCAACCCTGGGGTCGTCCGTGTACCCGGCCTTGACAAGGAGTTCGATAAAGCCCGCGGTGTAGTTGGGGGAGTATTGGTTTCCGTAGATTCCCCGCAGGTCGCCTTCGGGTGTCTGATGGGACAAGACGTATTGGGCTGCTGCCGCAAGGGCGGGGTGCTCGCGCGTGAGTCCGAACATCTCCACCAGGAATCCGAGATTCCGGTAGGTCTCGAGCAGGTCGTAGTCTGTCCGGGAGCGGGGCCGCCTGCCCGGGTAGGGCCACGACCCGTCTGGGCCCTGATGCCGCATGATGCGCCGGGGAATGGGGAGATCCCAGAGGGCGGTCTCTGCCGTGCCAGCGGAACCCTGCAGGAACTCCCGCTCGGCCCAGTAGCGGACGGCCGGGTGCCCGCTGGACACCAGCGGGGCGATCGGGTCAAAACGGAGGCCATTAAGCCAAGTCATGTCCACCATCATGCCGCCATCACCAAAACGCAGCTACCATTCTTGAACATTTGTTCATACTGACTCTTGAACAGATGTTCAAGATCAACTAATCTGCAACGTATGACCCAAGCCACATTCTCCGATTCCGCATCCACTCTTTTCATCAACGGCTCGTGGGAGCCGGCTGCATCCGGCGCAGTCCGTCAAATCCACAACCCGGCCGACGGCGAACTGGTCGCCACAGTGTCCGAGGCCGGTCGAGAAGATGCCGAGCGCGCCATTTCTGCCGCTCGTGCAGCCTTTGACTCCGGCGTCTGGTCTTCAGTCCCCGCTCCCGAACGCGGCGCGTTCCTGCTGAAGGTCGCCGCAGAACTGCGCGAACGCCGGGAGAAGTTCGCCCGTGCCGAATCGCTGGACACCGGCAAGCGAATCATCGAAAGCCGCATCGACATCGACGACATCGCTGCCTGCTTCGAATACTTCGGAAGGCTCGCAGGGCAGTCCGCGGGCCGGGTAGTCGATGCCGGGGACAACGCCGTCGCCAGCAAAATCGTCTACGAGCCCGTTGGCGTCTGTGGCTTGATCACGCCGTGGAACTACCCGCTGCTGCAGGCCGCTTGGAAGATCGCACCCGCGCTGGCGGCTGGCTGCACCTTCGTCCTCAAGCCCGCCGAGCTGACCCCGTCCACGGCAATCCTTGCCATGCAGTTGCTCAAGGACCTTGGCCTGCCGGACGGCGTCGCCAACCTTCTCACCGGACCCGGCCGCAAGGTGGGCGCACCGCTCACCGAACACCCCGAGGTCGACCTCGTTTCCTTCACGGGCGGCTTGGAAACCGGCAAGCGCATCGCTGCTGCCGCTGCCGCTACGGTCAAGAAGGTCGCGCTTGAACTCGGCGGCAAGAACCCCAACGTCATTTTCGCGGACGCCGACTTCGACGCCGCCGTCGACAACGCCCTCAACGGCGCCTTCCTCCACTCAGGCCAGGTCTGCTCCGCTGGGGCACGACTGGTGGTGGAGGAATCCATCGCCGAGCGCTTCGTTGACGAGCTGGTCCGCAGGGCAAAGGACATCCGCCTTGGTGGCCCGTTCGATGAGGCCGCCGAAACCGGCCCGCTCATTTCCGCCGAACACCGCGACAAAGTCCACGAGTACGTCCAGCGTGGCGTGGCGGAAGGTGCGCGGTTGCGGTGCGGCGGCGCGGCCCCTGAAGGGGAGAAGTACGACGCCGGTTATTACTACCAGCCGACCATCCTGGACCGCGTCCAACGGGGAATGTCAGTGGTCGTCGACGAAGCCTTCGGCCCGGTAGTAACGGTGGAAACCTTCCGCACTGAAGACGAAGCCGTAGCCACCGCGAACGACACCATCTACGGACTGGCCGGCGCCGTCTGGACCCAGGATGCAGGCAAGGCGCAGCGGGTAGCAGGCCGGCTGCGGCACGGCACCGTTTGGATCAACGACTACCACCCCTACCTTCCACAAGCCGAATGGGGCGGCTTCGGCCAGTCCGGCGTCGGCCGCGAGCTCGGTCCCACCGGACTCGCTGAATACCAGGAGGCCAAGCACATCTACCAGAACACCAACCCGCAGGTAACCGGCTGGTTCGCTGACCGCAGCAAGGAGAAATAGATGCACACCGACAACATCGAGAACCTCAATGACCGAGGGTTCGACTACGTCGTCATCGGCGGCGGCTCTGCCGGAGCCGCTGTAGCCGCCCGACTGAGCGAGGATCCTTCCGTTTCCGTGGCGCTGGTTGAAGCCGGTCCGGATGACCGCGGCCTTCCAGAGATACTGCAGCTTGACCGCTGGATGGAACTGCTGGAGTCGGGATACGACTGGGACTACCCGATCGAGCCGCAGGAAAACGGCAACTCGTTCATGCGCCACTCGCGCGCCAAGGTCATGGGCGGCTGCTCAAGCCACAACTCCTGCATCGCCTTCTGGGCCCCGCGCGAAGACCTTGACGAGTGGGAGGCCAAGTACGGGGCCACCGGATGGAACGCTGCCACCGCCTGGCCGCTGTACCAGCGGCTGGAGACCAACGAGGACGCCGGCCCGGACGCACCCCACCATGGTGACTCGGGACCGGTGCACCTGATGAACGTACCCCCGGCGGACCCCGCCGGCGTTGCACTCCTTGATGCCTGCGAAGAAGCCGGCATCCCGCGCACGAAGTTCAACACAGGCGCAACCGTGGTCAACGGTGCCAACTTTTTCCAGATCAACCGCCGTTCGGACGGAACGCGTTCCTCCAGCTCGGTGTCCTATATCCACCCCATTGTCGATCGCGAAAACTTTACACTGCTGACCGGCCTGCGGGCCCGCCAACTGGTGTTCGACGCGGACAAGCGTTGCATCGGTGTCGACGTCGTGGATTCTGCCTTTGGCCGGACGCGCCGCCTCTCAGCGCATCATGAGGTCATCCTGTCCACCGGCGCCATCGACTCGCCCAAGCTCCTCATGCTCTCCGGCATCGGCCCGGCGGCGCACCTCGAGCAGCACGGCATCGAGGTCCTGGTCGATTCCCCCGGCGTCGGCGAGCACCTGCAGGACCACCCTGAAGGCGTGGTGCAGTTCGAGGCCAAGCAGCCCATGGTGCAGACATCCACCCAGTGGTGGGAGATCGGCATCTTCACTCCCACCGAAGAGGGTTTGGACCGCCCGGACCTGATGATGCACTACGGCTCTGTCCCGTTCGACATGAACACCCTGCGGTACGGCTACCCCACAACGGAGAACGGCTTCAGCCTCACGCCGAACGTCACCCACGCCCGTTCACGCGGGACCGTCCGGCTGCGCAGCCGTGACTTCCGCGATAAGCCCATGGTCGACCCCCGGTACTTCACCGATCCGGAGGGGCACGACATGCGCGTTATGGTTGCCGGGATCCGCAAGGCCCGGGAGATCGCCGCGCAGCCGGCCATGGCTGAGTGGACCGGCCGGGAGCTCTCCCCTGGCATCGAGGCACAGACCGACGAGGAACTGCAGGACTACATCCGCAAGACGCACAACACCGTCTACCACCCGGTGGGTACGGTCCGCATGGGGCCAGTGGACGACCAGCTGTCACCGCTGGATCCCGAGCTACGTGTCAAGGGCGTTACCGGCCTGCGCGTGGCCGACGCCTCTGTCATGCCTGAACACGTCACGGTAAACCCCAACATCACCGTCATGATGATCGGCGAGCGGTGCGCGGACCTCATCCGGGCCAGCCGGACGGATGAAACAACGACGGCGGAGGCGGACTTCAGCTTGTCCCTTGCCTGAGCAGGCGATCGCCGCTGAACGGAAACACCGGTGAAGGGTGCCCGCACCCCCACCGGCGTTTTTCGTGCCCTCGCGGGCAATCAGGGGCTGGAAATGCGCACGCATTATTCTTGAACATTTGTTCATGCGCAAGTCTTGAACGCCTGTTCAATCTGAACTAATCTGCTTCTTATGACCCACGCCACACCCAAACGGTTGCGGCTTGGCGGGCATGGACCGGACTTCGACTACATCGAGGTCCAGCAAGCCACGCAACAACAATGGGGGAAACAGCCGGAGGCACACAGTGGTGCCCGGCCTTTTGATTTCGACTGCGTCCAATGGCGGCCGCAGGTCATCACCATTCGTGCATGTCTGAGTTAGGAGTTCCGAATGTTAGAACCCAGCAAAATAGGACCCAGCAAGAGCGATACAAGCGGCATGGACGAGTTTGGCTACGCCCAAACCCTCGACCGCAGCATCGGTAAGTTTGCCAGCTTCGCCGCCGGCGTCAGCTACATCTCCATCCTCACCGGCGTTTTCCAACTTTTCTACTTTGGCTTTTCCACGGCTGGACCCGCCTACGCGTGGTCGTGGCCCATCGTCTTTGTCGGCCAATTGATGGTCGCCTTGTGTTTCGCGGAACTGGCGGGGCGGTACCCCGTGGCAGGATCTGTCTACAACTGGGCCAAGCGGCTCTCGACCGGAACCTGGGCCTGGCTGGCAGGGTGGTTGCTGTTGCTTTCCTCGATCATGGCTCTGGGGTCCGTTGCCTTGGCCCTTCAAATCACCTTGCCGCAGATCTGGAGCGGCTTCCAGCTTGTGGGCGATGGAACAGGTCCCTACGACTTCGCCGTCAACGGCGTCATCCTCGCCAGCATCATGATCGGCATTTCCACACTCATCAACGCATTCGGCGTGAAACTCATGACCATGATCAACAGCGTGGGCGTGTTCGTGGAACTGGTTGCGGCCGTCCTGCTGATCGCGGCGCTGATATGGCATAGCGTACGGGGACCGGAGGTCCTCCTGGACACCGCCGGATTCGGTGAAGAACATCCCCTGGGCTTCTTCGGAGTGTTCATGATTGCCGCCATGGCTTCCGGCTACGTCATGTACGGGTTCGACACGGCCAGTTCCCTGGGCGAGGAAACCAAAGACCCCAAGCGCACGGCTCCCAAGGCCATCCTGCGCGCCGTGACCGCGTCATTCCTCTTGGGGGGACTGCTCCTCCTGGGCGGGATCCTGGCCGCGCCCGACCTGTCCGATCCCAAGCTCGGTGCTGCCGATGGTGGACTCCAGTACATCGTGCTTTCCGTGCTGGGCGGCCCCTTCGGCAAGGCCTTCCTGGTTTGCATCGTGGTGGCAGTGATCGTCTGCACGCTTGCCGTCCATGCAGCAGCTATCCGGATGATGTTTGCCATGGCCAGGGACAACAACCTTCCCTTCAGCCGCCAGCTCAGCAAAGTGCACCCTACCCGGAAAACCCCCACAGTGGCTGCCATCGTTATCGGTGTAGTGGCTGTGATTCCGCTGATCGTTAACATCTCCCAGCCGGCCATCTTCACCATTCTCTCCAGCATCAGCATCGTCCTGATCTACCTCTCCTACCTGCTGGTGACGGTACCGATGCTGCGGCGCCGGTTCCTGAAGAAGTGGCCCCTGAAGGACGACGGGTCAGAACCGGGGTTCAGCCTCGGCAAATGGGGGCTGCCCGTGAACATCCTGGCAGTGCTCTGGGGTGGTGCCATGACAGTGAACCTGATCTGGCCACGGCCGGAGATTTACAACTCGGTGCCGCCGTTCGAGTGGTACCTGCAGTGGGGCGGCGTCATGTTTGTTGCCGCGGTAGTCATCGGCGGAACGCTCCTTTACCGCCTCCGCATCAGGCACCGGACAGGAGTCCTGGCCGAGCACGCCGCGGTGGCCCCGACCCCGGAACCGGAGCCCGCCCAAGTCGTAGTCCAAAGTTCGTAGCAGTCACGTCAGCAGTTCCCCAACGAGCATCCCTCCGCCAGCGTTCCACCGGCGGAGGGATGCTTTTTGGTTGTTGCCTCAGACGAAGGCGGACTTCCCCGTTACCGCCCTGGCCACGATCATCGAGTTGATCTCATAGCTGCCCTCGTAGGTGTACAGGATTTCGGCGTCGCCAAAAAGTTTGCCCATCTCGTAATCCGTGGTGATGCCATTTCCGCCCATCAAGGATCGGCCCATGGCCACGGACGAGCGCGCCAAACGCGTTGTGGTCGCTTTGCACATCGCTGCCTGCACCATTTCCAGTTTCCCGGCTTGTTGGATGCGTGCGAGTTCCACCATCATGGACAGTGAAGCGTTGGCGTTGCCCAGGATGTCCGCGAGTTGCTGCTGGATGAGCTGGAAGCGGGCCAATTCCTTGCCGAACTGCTTGCGTTCCAGGGCGTAGGACCGGGCAATATCGAAGGCCGCCAACTGGATGCCCGCGGCCTGCCAACCAACCCAGGCCCGCGAATCCCTCAACAGGTCATTGGCCCGCGAGAACGCCGTAGCTCCGGGCAGCAGGTTATCCAAAGGAATACGGACTTCGTTCAACGTGATGTCCGCATTCTGCATGATGCGGAGGCCGATCTTGTTGGTGATCTTAGTGGCTGAATAGCCGGCCCGGTCAGTCTCCACAATGAAACCCTTGATCTGGTGATCGGACACGTCACGCGCCCACACCAAGGCAAAGTCGGCGATCGTGCCGGCCCCGATCCAGCGCTTGGCACCGTTGATGACCCATTCGCCGCCGTCGCGCCGCGCCGTCGTCGAGAGTCCTCCGGCAATGTCCGAGCCGTGATCCGGTTCCGTGAGCGCGAAAGCACCCAATTGCGTGAAGGCCTCCAGTCCGGGCAGCCACTTTTGCTTCTGTTCGGAAGAGCCGAGCTCATGGATCATCCCGACGATGAGCTCGTTGTGGATGCCCACGAGCGCGGACAGCGAGACGTCGGCGCGAGCTACCTCGGTGTACATGAGGCCCTTGAATAGCTTGGAGGAGCCATCGGTCTGCAGTCCGCCGAGCCCGAACGCGGCCATCTCGGCCAGGAGCCCGAAGGGGAACTCTTCCCGATTCCAGTATTCGATGCTGGCAGCCCGGATCCGCGCCTGGAGGAACTCCCGCACCTCCAGGTACCGCGCACGCTCCCTCGGGGGAAGCAGGTCCACCACATGCATAAGGTCCGCCTCCGGATAAGGAGGCAGGATACTTTCTGTCAGTGCGCCGCTGGTAGCGGTTCCGGCAGCTGCTTTTTCGTCGAGCATTTGACCCCTTCGTCATGTCCAACGCAGGCTCTTCCAAACCCTTGGATGTCCTAGTATATTGCAAGGTGATGAGGATCACTAGGCGGGATGCTCCGGCGACGACGCCAAGGCAAGATCCCCCAGCGAAAGGTGGACTATGACAGTCACAGAAGACTTCCGCGCGGCCCGGGACCGGCTGCTGGAACTGCGTGAGGACTACAAGCAGGCGCACAGCGAATTCGAATGGCCACGGTTCGAGGAGTTCAACTTTGCCCTGGACTGGTTTGACCACATCGCGGCGGATCCCGAACGCGGCAACAAGCCCGCATTGGTCATCGTTGAGCAGGATGGCAGTTCCACACGGCGCACCTTTGCGGACCTTTCGCAACGATCCTCCCAACTCGCCAACTGGCTGCGCGGCCGGGGCGTGAAGCGCGGCGACCATATGATCATCATGCTCGGCAACCAAGTGGAGCTATGGGAGCTCATGCTGGCGGGCATCAAGCTGGGCATCGTCATGATCCCCACCACCACGCTCATGGGCGCCCGGGATCTGCAGGACCGCGTCGAGCGGGGCGGGGCCAACTGGGTGGCCGTGGGCAGTGCCAACATCGGCAAGTTCGCGGACGTCGCTGGTGATTACACGCTGATTGAGGTCGGGGCGGACCGCGCCAACGCCCAGGCGCTCCAGTACGCGGATTCGTACGACGCCGGCACGAACTTCACGCCCGATGCCCCCACCCGCGCAGACGAGACACTGCTGCTCTACTTCACGTCAGGCACCACCTCCCGCGCCAAACTCGTGGAGCACACGCACACGTCCTACCCCGTTGGCCACCTCTCCACGATGTATTGGATTGGCCTTGAACCCGGCGACGTGCACCTCAACGTTGCCTCACCCGGTTGGGCAAAGCACGCCTGGTCCAACGTTTTCACGCCGTGGATCGCCGAGGCCTGCGTCTTCATCTACAACTACCAACGCTTCGACGCCGCCGCCCTCATGGACCAAATGGGCCGCGAAGGAGTCACGAGTTTCTGCGCGCCGCCCACCGTCTGGCGCATGCTCATCCAGGCAGACCTCACGCAGTTGACCGCGCCGCCGCACAAAGTGGTGTCCGCCGGCGAACCGCTCAATGCCGAGGTCATCGGCCAGGTGGAGGAAGCGTGGGGCGTCACAATCCGCGACGGTTTCGGCCAGACGGAATCCACGGTGCAGATCGCCAATACGCCGGCCCAGTCGGTAAAGATCGGTTCCATGGGCCGGCCGCTGCCTGGGTACGACGTCGTCCTCGTCGATCCTCTCACCGGCGAGGAAGCCGACGACGGCGAGCTCTGCCTGCGCCTGGACCCCCGCCCCGTGGGGCTCATGAAAAGCTACTTCGGCGACGAAGCCAAGACGGCCGAGGCGTTCCGCGACGGTTATTACCACACCGGCGACATGGCCAGCCGTGACGCTGACGGCGTCATCACCTATGTCGGCCGGGATGACGACGTTTTCAAGTCCTCCGACTACCGATTGTCGCCTTTCGAGCTTGAAAGCGTACTGATCGAACACCCCGCAGTGGCGGAGGCCGCCGTCGTACCCTCCCCGGACCCGGTAAAGCTGTCGGTGCCGAAGGCGTTCGTGGTGCTCGCCGCCGGCTACGAACCCGGGCCCGCTGTTGCGGAGGACATCCTGCGATACTGCCGCCAGCACCTGGCGCCCTTCAAACGGATCCGGCGACTCGAATTTGGTGAACTGCCCAAGACCATTTCAGGCAAGATCAGGCGAGTTGAACTGCGTGGAACAGAAGTGGCGAGGCACGGTGCCGGACCACTGCCGGCAGGCCTGGGCTTGGAGTATTCAGAGGAAGAGTTCCCGAATCTGAGAGACTAGCCTACCGAGCAACGAAGGAGGCCCATGGGCACCCCACTCCCCCGCGACCCCATCGCCGACGCCCAACGCAACTGGGAACGGCATGGCTGGGGCGATGTCGCCGCGCCCATGGCTGCCATCACCGCGATCATGCGCACCCAGCAGATCCTGCTTGCACGCATCGAGACGGTCCTCAAACCGTTCGGGCTGACCTTCGCACGCTACGAACTCCTCGCCCTACTGAGTTTCGCTCGCAGCGGCGCGCTCCCCATGAACAAGGCGAGCGCGCTCCTGCAGGTGCATCCCACCTCGGTGACCAACGCCGTCGACCGTCTTGAAAAGGCCGCACTCGTGGCCCGTTCGCCACACCCCACCGACGGCCGCACCACCCTGATCGAGCTCACCGCCGAGGGCCGCACCCTCGCCAAGAAGGCGACGGCGGCACTCAACTCCGAGGTTTTCGGCAAGTCAGGCTTCGGGCCCGACGACGTCGATCACCTTATCCGGGTTCTTGGCACTTTCCGCCGGGACGCCGGGGACTTCACAGAGGAGTGACCAACGCGGGAGTGACCCAGCGCGGGAGTGACTCAAAGCGCTAACGGTTGTATCCTAAAGCTCCATTGCCGCAGTGGGGGTGGAGCATGGCCAAGGACCAGGGACAGCGCCGCAGCGTTCTTCTGCGCCCTCTCCTCGCGGCCATGCTGGGGTCATCCGCCGTGATGCTGTGGCTGACCGCGCCTTCGGCAGCCGCGGCGGATATCGTGCCCGTAATACCTCCGCTACCCAGCGGCACCACGACGCTCACGCAGACCCTGCAGGCGCCCTCGATCACATCCGTAGCCGATGCTGCGGACTCAGTGGCCTCCACTCTGGATCCGTTGCCGGAGGTTCCCACGCTGCCTGAGGCTCCCACGGTTCCCGCGCTACCGACGGTGACCGTCCCCCAAGTTCCGGGCGTCCCCCAGGTTCCGGGCGTCCCCCAAGTTCCGGGCGTCCCCCAGGTTCCGGTCGTCGGCCAGGTTCCCGAGGTACAGAAACTTCCTGTGGTGGAGGATGTTCTGGAGCTCCTGCCCGAAGTCACCGACGTGCTCCCCTTACCCGAAGTGCCCGGCTTACCCGAAGTGCCCGGCTTACCCGAAGTGCCCGGCTTACCCGAAGTGCCTGCGCTCCCGGAAGTGCCCGGCTTACCCGAGGCGCCCGACTTGCCGGGGCTTACTGCCCCTCCGCTTCCTCCGCTACCGGGCAGCACTCCGAACCCGCTCGACGGCGTCGCCCCGCCTGAGGTATCAACCTCCCCTGCAGCCACAACTTCGCCAGCAGGGGCTCCGACGCTGCCACTCGCCGTCGTACTCCAAACCACGCAAGCAGCGGCGCCTCTGTTTGGAGGCCCCAGCGTCCCGCAGCCCTTACCGACTTTTGATCCAGCAGGTGTTCCGCCCGCCGCGATGCTCGCACCCGGCAGCCCGGTTCCCGGCGCGCCGCTTCATCCGGTACCGACGCCAAGCACCACAGGCGTATCCGGAGCGGGCGGCTCAAACACTTCGGCCCCCGGGGCGTCCGACATCCCGGACGTCCTCTCACCGCTGCCGCCTCCGAGAGCCGGTCCAGTGACGGACCCGCAGCGAACGGCATCACCACAACCTTCGTTCGATCCAGGGTCCCGACCTGACTGATGCGGTGGCTCCTGCTTTGGCAGGCACCACCACCTGCGCCAACCGACGCAGGCATAAGACATCAGTCAGGAGGCACCCATGCTTCGCAAAATCCAGGTCCCCGTCCGCAACCACGCAAAGGCATCCGCCAGCCGACGTATCGGCTTTTGGCCCGACTTGGTCGGCAACTGGCCGGACCCGATGCACGCGGAAAGGAGCCGGATAGTCTGCTGAGGGGCGGCACACCGCCCAAGAAACATAAACGACGCCGGCCGGATAGTCAGTCTGACTGTCCGGCCGGCGTCGTGTTGGCCGAAGGCGCACATTTCCGCCAAGGCTACATGAGCTCCCAGAACCCATTTCGGAGCGAGCTATGGATGCCTGAGCCGGCGACATCTGTCGCGTCATGCAGCCGCAGCCACCACCGGCGGCTGCTAGGCTCCGTTTCTGAACTTCCAGGAGGAAACACCGTGGGCTTTGCCGAAGAACTCAGAAACAACTGCGCCGCAGATTGGTACGCCGCCGTCAATCATCCGTTCGTGGATAAGCTCTTGGACGGCAGCCTTCCGGATGATGAACTCCGCCACTACCTCGTACAGGATTATCAGTTCTGCGACGCCTTCGTTGCGCTGCTTGGACAGGCTGTTGCCTCGGCACCCTCGCTGCCTTCACGGTTGGTGTTCGCACGGGTGCTCGGGGCTTTCGCTTCGGATGAGAACACGTACTTCCAAGACTGCTTCGACGAACTGTCGGTTCCCGAACCTGACCGGAGCGCGCCGGCACTGGGTCCCGTGACGCGCGACTTCGACGCCCTCATGCGCAGCGCCCTGGCTACGGGCGCTTACCCGGACGTCCTGGCTGTGCTGCTCGTGGCGGAGTGGCTCTACGGAGACTGGGCAGCGCGGGCTGGCGACGCCTCCACGTGGCCGGCCCAAACAAAGCACTCCGAGTGGATCCGCCTGCACAACAACCCCGAATACAACGCGTGGGTGCAATGGTTGCGGGCAGAGTTCAACGCCGCCGAACCCAGCAACCCGGAAGATCGAAACAGGGTCGCCGAGACGTTCTATGAGGCCGTGCGGCTGGAGCGCGAATTCTTCGACGCGGCTGTGCTGCCTACGGCGGTCCGCTAGCCCTTCTTCCGGGCTTTGTTGTTCAGTTCCCTGAGCTCCAGAAGTGGCGGGTCATGCGCCGCGGGAGCCTACGCCGGGAAGCGTCGGGCGACAACCCCGGCGAGGTGGATACTTTCAGCGGCGTCTGGGCAGGCGGCGGTGGTCTCCCCCAAATCAGTCCAGTGCCAGCTGTCCAGGCAGTCGTCGTTATTGCAGAATTGCCACGTCATTTGCGTCTCTCAGTCATAGCCGTGTTGGTGTCCTTATATAGGACGAGCCAACAGCCGGGTCATGACGGGAAAAACGCAGGAAATTATTGCGAGGCGAGTGTGAACGCGTAAATGATCGCAGAGACCAACGCGAACGATGCGATAGCGTAGCCGATTGCCAGGGCGGTGATCGCCAGACCCCTGCCCCGCTCGGTTCCCTGCTGGATCTGGGTGAGGGCTACATGGCCCGCGCCCACCACAAAGACGGCTATGACGGCCATTCCGGAGAGGAACAGGCCGGCAACTGCTACTGCGGCCATCGCCACCGCCACAAGTGCCAAACGGTTGATCGGCTGGACGGGTGCCTGTGTCTGAGTGGTCTCAGTGTTCTGCACGGACATGATCTCTCCCCCATTGGTTAGTGCCCCGAGTCTATCCGGGTGGCACACGATTCCTCGTTGCGGGGCCCACTCTGCGCGCTTCGCGTCGGATATGACGCGCAGAGCAGGCCCCACAACGCAAGAACACCTAGCGGTGCTTGAACTCGGGCTGCCGCTTCCCGCTGAACGCGGCCATGCCTTCCTTCTGGTCTTCGGTGGCGAACAGTGAGTGGAACACCCGCCGTTCGAAAAGCACGCCCTGCGCCAGGCCCATTTCAAACGCGGCGTTGACGGCTTCCTTGGCCACCATGGCTGCGGGCTTGGACTTGGAAGCGATAACGTCAGCGGCTTTCACGGCCTCGTCAATCACTTCTGCTGCCGGGACAATCCGGGAGACAAGTCCGGAGCGTTCAGCTTCCTCGGCGTCCATGAAACGGCCTGTGAGGACCATGTCCATCGCTTTGGCCTTACCCACGGCACGCGTGAGCCGCTGCGAGCCGCCCATGCCTGGGATGACACCCAGGTTGATTTCCGGTTGGCCGAACTTGGCATTATCCCCGGCAATGATGAAGTCCGCCATCATCGCCAGTTCGCAACCTCCGCCGAGGGCAAAGCCGGAGACGGCAGCGATGACGGGGATGCGGAGTCGGGTGAGGTCCTCCCAGCGGCGGAACCAGTCCGCCGCATACATTTCCATGTAGCTCTTGGAGGACATCTCCTTGATGTCTGCACCTGCCGCGAACGCCTTGGCGGATCCCGTGATCACCACGGCACCAATCCCAGGATCGGTGTCCATCGCCGTCACGGCGTCCACCAGTTCGTTCATGAGTGCGGTGTTCAGCGCATTCAACGCTTCCGGCCGGTTCAACGTCACCAAACCTACGCGGCCCCGACGTTCCACCAGGATGTTTCCGTACTGCTCCGTCATTCTCTCCCTCTCACTCAACGTCGTCATATACAGAATCTCTCACGCAGACTTGTCGCGTATGTCCGTGATGATGCCTGAGAAGTCACGTCCGGCACCCTCCCCGGCCGCGAAGGCATCGTAGATACGTGAAGCAAGCGGCCCCATTTCCGCAGCAACGCCGGTGCTTTCCAAGGCATTGACGGCCAGCCTCAGGTCCTTGGCCATCAGCGCCCCGGCAAAGCCTGGCTGGTAGTCGCGGTTTGCCGGGCTGGTGGGCACGGGACCGGGAACCGGACAGTTGGTGGTCAGTGCCCAGCACTGGCCGGAAGCATTGGAAGCGACGTCGAAGAGTGCCTGATGCGTGAGTCCAAGTTTCTCCCCGAGCACGAAGGCCTCGGCAACAGCAATCATGGACACGCCCAGGATCATGTTGTTGCAAACCTTGGCTGCTTGCCCGGCACCGTGATCGCCGCAGTGAACGATCCTCTTGCCCATGAGTTCCAAGATGGGTTTGACGGTCTCGAAATCCTCCGGCAAGGCCCCCACCATAAAGGTCAAGGTGGCGGCTTCGGCGCCCACTACACCGCCGGAAACCGGGGCATCCACTGAACGATGGCCCGCTTCCACAGCAATGACGGCGGCCTCCCGGGCCTCGTCAACGTTGATGGTGGAGCAATCCAGGAACAAGGTATTCGGCCCGGCAACAGACAGCAGCCCGGGCCCGTCAACCCCGCGGTACGCGTCCAACACGTGCTTGCCGCTGGGCAACATCGTCAACACCACGGCTGCGCCGTCCACGGCTTCCTGGGCCGTGGATGCCATGGGAATACCGTGAGCCTTGGCGGCCTCGACGGCGGCTGGCACGGGGTCATAACCGATCACGTCGTGTCCGGCTTTGATCAGGTTGGCCGCCATGGGTCCGCCCATATGGCCGAGTCCGAGGAAAGCGATGAGTCCGGTTGCCGATGCTGCGTTCTCTGTCATGTCGTCTCCTTCAACTGGCTAACAAACTGGCTGGACAGGCGGGTGGACAAGATGGGTCACGTGGCGTCAGCGCCCAAGGCGGCGAGGCCCAACTCGCGCTCACCGAGCGAGGCAAAGTAGCCCTCGACGTCGGACTCGTGCACGTCAGCCAAAGTGGGAGGCTTCCATTGCGGGTTCCGGTCCTTGTCCACTACCTGGGCGCGGATCCCCTCCCGGAAATCGGGCCCGGCCAGGCAGCGCAGTCCCACCCGGTACTCCTGGTCCAGCGCTTCCTCCAGCGACATCCCCCGCACGCGCCGCAAGGACTCCAAAGTGACCTTCACGGAGGTAGGCGACTTCGAATCAATCGTGTCGGCCGCGGCAACTGCCTCCGCCCCGAGGGAACGCAAACTCCGCACAATTTCCTCCGCATCGTCATAGGCGTATGCGGCATCGATCCACTCCCGCTGGCCCGCCAGGGCCGAGTCCGGCGCCGCTTGGGCAAAACGCTCGACGGCGGCCTCCGCCGTCGAGCTTTCCAACGCCTCTGCCAGCGCGGGGAGGCTTTCGGACGGCACGAAGTGGTCCGCGAGTCCAAGGAACAAGGCATCCGCCCCGGAGAGATGGGCGCCCGTCAGTGCCGCATGGGTTCCCGTCTCCCCCGGCGAGCGGGACAGCAAAAAGGTGCCGCCGACGTCGGGCACGAATCCAATGGTGGTCTCGGGCATGCCGGTGCGCGTCCGCTCAGTGACTACGCGGAACGAGCCGTGCGCCGAAATCCCCACGCCGCCACCCAGCACCAGCCCATCCATGAAAGCGACATAAGGCTTTGGATACCGGGCAATGCGTGAGTTCAGCCGGTACTCGTCGGCCCAAAACTCCGCCGTTTCCTGACCGCCATGCAACATGTCCTTGTAGATGGCCACGATGTCCCCGCCGGCACACAGCCCACGGTCGCCGGCGCCGCGCACCAGGATGGTTGCCACTGCGTCGTCGTCAGCCCAGGCAGCCAACTGCTGGAGCATGGCTTTCACCATTCCCGCGCTGAGGGCGTTGACTGCCCGGGGCCGGTTGAGCGTCACGATGCCAAGATGACCGCGGCGCTCGAAGAGAACTTCGTCCGCGTCCACGGCCTCCATCAGCTGCCCGCCGGCATGATGAAGCTGGCGCCCTGGCGAATGCCGGAAGGCCACCGCGACGTCACCGTCTTGGTCTTGGTGTAGAAGCGGAAGGCGTCGGCGCCGTGCTGGTTGAGGTCGCCGAACCCGGAGGCCTTCCAGCCGCCGAACGTGTAGTACGCGATCGGCACGGGAATGGGCACGTTGATGCCCACCATGCCCACCTCGACGCGGCTGGCGAAGTCGCGGGCGGAGTCGCCGTCGCGGGTGAAAATTGCGACGCCGTTGCCAAACTCGTGCTCGCTGCAGAGCCTGAGCGCTTCGTCGTAGTCAGCCGCGCGCAGCACGCTGAGGACGGGACCGAAGATCTCTTCCTTGTAGATTTTCATGTCCTTGGTGACGTTGTCGAAGAGCGTGGGACCAACCCAGAAGCCGCCATCGTAACCGTCCACTGTGAGCCCACGGCCGTCGGTGACCAGCGTTGCCCCTTCGTCCACGCCGGACTGGATGTAACCCTCGATCCGTTCCTTCGCTGAGGCAGCCACCACTGGCCCGAAGTCCGATTCCTTGTCCAGGCTGTGGCCCACCTTAAGGTCCTTGACGCGCTCGGTCAGCTTTGCCACCAGGGCATCGGCGGTTTCCTGGCCAACGGGCACCGCTACAGAGATGGCCATGCAGCGCTCGCCGGCGGAACCGTACCCGGCACCAATCAGGGCGTCGGCAGCCATGTCCAGATCGGCGTCGGGCATGATCACCATGTGGTTCTTCGCGCCGCCGAAGCACTGCGCGCGCTTGCCGTGCGCAGCCGCGGTGGCGTAAATGTACTGGGCGATCGGCGTGGAACCAACGAATCCAATGGCCTTGACCCGCGGGTCCTCAAGGAGGGCGTCGACGGCCTCCTTGTCACCGTTGATCACGTTGAAGACGCCGTTGGGAACACCGGCCTCGCTGTACAACTCGGCGAGCCGCAGCGGAACGGAGGGATCCCGCTCGGACGGCTTGAGGATGAACGCGTTACCGGCTGCGAGCGCGGGGCCCGACTTCCATAGCGGGATCATGGCGGGGAAGTTGAAAGGCGTGATGCCCGCGACTACGCCCAGCGGTTGGCGCAATGAGTGAACGTCAATGCCCTGCCCAGCGTTGTCCGAGAATTCGCCCTTGAGGAGGTGCGGTGCCCCTGCCGAGAATTCGACTACCTCGATCCCCCGCTGGATGTCACCCTTGGCATCGGCAAGCGTTTTTCCGTGTTCGGAGGACAGCAGCTTGGCGAGTTCGTCAATGTTCTCGTTCACCAGGTCCACAAACTTGAGCAGGATGCGTCCCCGGCGTTGGGGGTTCATCGCCGCCCATTCGAGTTGGCCCTTTTCGGCGTTTGCGACGGCGTTGCGGACCTCGTCCGCGTTGGCCAGCGGAAGCCGCGCCTGCACTTCACCCGTGCAGGGATCGTAGACATCGCTGAAGCGGCCGGACGTGCCTTCGATCCTCTGGCCGTCTACGTAATGTGAAAGCTCGCGCACCATGATGGAATGCTCCTTTGCATCGTGAATGACTACCGTGGCGCTGGGTTGCAGTAATCGGCAGGAACGCCTCAGCGACTGTGATCCGGGTCATCTCTGAATCGAATATACTCGGACTTCCTACTAATTTCCAGAGGGCGTTTTCCGGTCCCTGCTCAACAACATGCAGAAGCTAGTGCACTTCTTTGAGTCCCTTGTAGGCTTCCAAGGCATCCTGCCTGGTGGTCTTGAGATCCACGATCTCCTCCGGATACTCGGGTGTGCCGAACTCCTGGATCCACTGGGCAATGTATTTTCCCCGGGGATCGAACTTGATGCGTTGGGCCTCCGGATTGAAGATCCTGAAGAACGGGGAAGCGTCTGCCCCCGAGCCCGCCACCCACTGCCAGTTCGCCGGGTTGGACGCCGGGTCAGCGTCCACCAAGGTGTCCCAGAACCACTGCTCGCCGAGTTGCCAATGAATGCCCAGGTTCTTCACAAGGAAGCTGGCCGCCACCATGCGCACCCGGTTGTGCATCCACCCCGTCTGCCAGAGTTGCCGCTGTCCTGCGTCCACCAAGGGAAAACCGGTGCGGCCCAGCTGCCAGGCGCGGAGTTCCGCGGCCGCAGTCTCGTGACCAGCGTGAGCCTTCGCGGGGCGGGAGCCGGAGCCATCCGGCCAAGCCCACGGGAATCGGTCAAATTCCTTACGCAGGTTCGCTGTGGCCAGATCCGGGTTATGGAAGTACTGGTGCCAACAGAATTCGCGCCAGCCGAGTTCGGAGGCGAAAATACTTGTGCTTTCCGATCTATTGGAAGCCAGGGCATGCCACACCTCGAACGGGCTGAGCTCACCCCAACGCAGGTATGGCGAAAGGCAACTGCTGCCATCGACGTCCGGGCGATTACGGCCTTCGCTGTAGTTTGTGAGTCCGTCAGTCACGAATTCATTGAGCCGCTGGTGCCCTGCAGCCGATCCCGGCGTCCATGCCTCCACCAACCCTGCGGACCAGTCCGGGTTGGTGGGCAACAGGTGCCAGGATTCCAACGAATCGCAGCCGGGCAGTTCGCCCGCGTAGCCGTGGCCTTGAGCCGGCACAGCCAAAGGATCCCGGAAGTCCTGCGATGAAACAGTCCGCCAAAAAGGGGTGAAAACCTTGTACTGCCCGCCGGTCTTGGTGGTGACTTCCCACGGCTCATGAAGCAGGGACGCCTGAAAGCTCTCCACATGCATGCCGGCCCCACGCGCCCACGCCTTGATCCCGGCGTCGACCGTCCGCTCCGCCGGACCGTACCGGCGGTTCCAGAACAACGCGCCGGCGCCGATCGCCGTCGTGATTTCCTGAACAACCGGGCCGGCCGGTCCTCGACGCAGCAGAAGCGGTACTCCGATGGCCGCGAGATCATCCCGCAGCGCCGTCAACGAGTGGTGCAGCCACCACCGCGCGGCACCGCCGTGGGGCCGGACACCGCGCGATTCTTCGTCCAGTACGTAAAGGGCCACCGCCCCGCCGTCATCGACGGCGGCATGCAAGGCTGGGTTGTCCCGGACCCTTAGGTCGTCGCGGAACCAGACGACGGACGGCTTCACTTATTACCTGCTTCCTCGGAGGGGGCTACCCCAAGGAAGGTACCGAGTCTTCATCTAGTTGGGGCATTGCTGGGGCGCTGGTCTCTGTACCAGTCCAGACGGGAACACTGTTCATCACGTAATCCCTGGCTGCAGGGCCAACCATGTTCAAGCCGGGGTAGATGCGTTGGCCGTGATCTTTCCTGGCGCGCAATCCTTCAAGTTCAAGGGCGGTCCTGAAAGCGGAATCAGGAACGGGCACCTTGCGTCCCAGGACGCACCAACTGATGTAGAGGCCGTAGAGGGTGTCGAAATCCAGCCCCTTCTCGGTGTCGTCGTCAAACACCACACAGTCACTCAGAAAACTACTGATTTGGGTGTCGGTCATTGCGGGGCCTCCGGTGGCGGAAGAAAAAACGGGCCGCCGGGCTGCATCAGCGAATGTCCTGTTCACCCACTATAGCCCTCCTGAAGTTCGCCCGTACCGGCAGGTAGGTTAACTCTGGATTGCATTTGATGTGGCGCGGCCGCCAAACGAGCGTTCAGGCTCTGGTGCCAACCGCAGCATCGGCGTAGCTTCGGATACGTCCACACATACGGCTGCACCCCGGACTTCAGGCGGGCCAGGCAACGGTTTGTGAGGGCATTGTTCCGCGCTGATTGACTGTTCCGCGCTGATTGACTGTTCCGCGCTGATTGGAGGCACAGACGTGGCTGGATGGAATGCCGATACTGCAGCCGGGCCCCTTGGCTCAGGCACGGTCACTCTGGTTGAGGGCTCGTCCTTCTGCATCTCTGCCGCCAACGGAGACATCCGTCCCGATCTACCGCAGGGTGTCTTCCATATGGACACCCGGATCCTGTCCAAATGGGAATTGACGGTCAACGGACAACCGCTTGAACCACTGGCCGCAGAGACCAAGGAGCCTTACCGTGCGCTCTTTGCCTGCCGGGTGCCCCGGCCCGATGGATACGCGGACAGTCCGCTGCTGGTGGAGCGGCTGCGTGAGGTGGGCGCCGGAATCCTGGAGACGATCACAGTCCGGAATTACTCCACCAATGCAGCGGATTGCCGGATCCTGCTGACGGTCGAGTCTGATTTCGCGGACCTCTTTGAAGTGAAGGAAGCCCGGATTACCCGCCAATGGACCGAGACCCGGCTGCCTGAAGGGGATTCCCTGGAAATTCGCGGTAGGTGGGAGGGTTATCGAAAAAGCGTTGTGATCCAGGCAGACGGTGCAGGCGCAGGGGCAAAGGCCTTGGGCTTCAGGACCACGATTCCACCATTCGGGCAATGGAGCACCCGCGTGAGCGTTTTGCCAACTGCTGATGGGACCCAAGCACCTTTCGCCCATCCGTCACGCGGCGAAATGTCCGCCAGCGACAGGCGCCGGCAGGAGTGGGTGGACAAGATCCCGGTCGTGCAGATGGGCAATCGATCCATCGAGCGGACCCTGCGGCGCAGCTACGAGGACCTCGGCGCCCTCAGGATCCAGGACCCGGACCATCCGGACAGGGTGGTGGTGGCCGCCGGCGCTCCATGGTTCATGACGTTGTTCGGCCGCGACTCCCTCTGGGCATCCGAGATGGCGTTGCCCGTTGACCCCTCCCTCGCTTTGGGGACGCTCCGGACGTTGGCCGATCTCCAAGGAACAGTAGTGGATGCGGTGAGCGAGGAAGAACCGGGCAAGATCCTGCATGAGGTGAGGCTCGACGTCTCCAGCGGCCTGGCTCTCGGCGGAAAGTCCGCTTACTACGGCAGCGTTGATGCAACACCGCTCTTCGTGGTTGTCCTGGGATCGGTCAGCCGTTGGGGATTTTCCAAGGACACCATCGCCGCCCTCCTGCCCAACGCCGACCGGGCCCTTGAGTGGATCCGCGATTACGGCGACCGGGACGGCGACGGCTTTGTTGAGTACGGTCGTCCCAACGCCCACGGGCTCATCAACCAAGGATGGAAGGACTCCTGGGACGGCATCAACTTTGCCGATGGCACCCTGGCGGAACCGCCCTTGGCGCTGTGCGAAGTCCAGGCGTACGTGCACGGCGCCTACACCTCCCGGGCCTGGATGGCGTACGACGCCGGCGACCTCACTTTGGCTGCGGAGTTCCAAGAACGCGCGGACCGCCTCAAGCAGAAATTCAACGAAGAGTTTTGGCTTCCGGACAAGGGCTATTATGCCGTCGCGTTGGACCGAGACAAGCGGCCTGTGGACGCGTGCGCCTCGAACATGGGCCACTGCTTGTGGTTTGGCTTAGTGGATGAGGACAAGGCCCCCTCTATGGTGGAGCACCTGATGTCCCCCGAGATGTTCAGTGGTTGGGGAGTCCGGACGTTGGCAAGCAACATGGGCGCCTACAACCCGGCCAGCTACCACAATGGCTCCGTCTGGCCTCACGACAATGCGTTGATTGTCCAAGGGCTGCTGCGGTACGGCTTTGTGGACGAAGCACAACGGATTGCCACAGCTTTGCTGGAAGCGGCCGAGTATTCAGGCGGCCGGCTCCCGGAACTCTTCTGTGGCTTCGACCGGAAACAGTTCAGCGAACCGGTTCCCTATCCAACCGCCTGCTCACCGCAAGCATGGGCTGCCACAACGCCCATTCAACTGGTCATGGGTCTCATGCGCTACGACGCCCACATTTCGTTGGGCGGCGTCTGGCTGGACCCCGTTTTGCCGCCGTCCTTCGGAGACCTCCACATCGGCAACGCCCCCATGGGAAGTGGCCGCATCACGATCGACGTTGTCGGCTCGAAGCCCACGGTCGATGGCCTGCCGGACGGGCTGACCTTCCACCACGCGCAGCGGCCCTGGCTCACGGAGCTACTGGAAGAGGCGCACCTTCCGAGCCCGGAAACCTGAGCCCGGAAAGGAAAAGCCGCCCGGAAAAGCACCTTTGAGTGGGTACTTTCCCGGGCGGCGACACCAACTGGCTGACGACGTCAACCAGGTTAGTGCGGTGGTCGCAGGCCCTACTGGATGGCGGCTTTGAGCTCCTTGGCGGCAAGCTCCGGATCTTCGGCGCTGTAAATGGCGCTGCCGGCCACGGCTACGTCTGCACCAGCCAGCTGCACTGCTGCGATGGTGGAGGCGTTGACGCCGCCTGCGACGGAGAACGGTACGCGGGCTTCCTCGCCGGCGTTAAGGAGGCCGCGCAGGTCGTAGCCAGGCTGGGCTTGCTCGTCCAGGCCTGCGTGGAACTCGATGAACTTGGCCCCGAGGGCCCGGGCTTCCTTTGCACGGGTGACCTTGTCGGCAACACCGATCAGGTCCACAACGATGCCCTTGTTGTGCGACTGTGCCGCCTTGACCGCACCTGCAATGGTGGAGTCGTCAGCCGTTCCGAGCACCGAGACCAGGTCGGCTCCGGCCTTGAAGGCGATGTCGGCTTCGAGTTCTCCGGCGTCCATGGTCTTCATGTCGGCGAAGACGATCTTGGTGGGGTGTGCTTCCTTGATGGCGGTCACTGCTGAGAGGCCCTCGGCCTTGATGAGCGGCGTGCCCAGCTCGATGATGTCCACGTGCTCGGCTACCTTGCCGGCCAGTTCCAGGGCGGCCTCGGTGGTGAGGAGGTCCAGTGCGACTTGAAGTTTCATGGTGTTCATACTTTCCTTGTGGGTTGTCGGTGTTGGTGAGTTGGAATCGCGCCAAAGAAATTGGCTACTTGGTTGGGCTTATTCGAGGTTTGCGTGACGCAACCAGAGCTGCTCAGCGGGTTCGTCCGCGGCGTCCCAAAGAGTCTGGAAAACCGACTCGGTGGCAAGGAACAGCGCCTGCTCGAACAGGCTGCCGGAGTACTGGCGCGAAATGTTGGAACCGTGGTCCGTCTTTTGGGCGGCCGGGATAACCACCACGACGTCGGCCAGTCCGGCCAAGGGCGAGGACGGGTTGGTGGTGATGGCGGCAACCTGTGCACCTGCTTCAAGCGCGGTTTGCGCAGCCTTGACCACACCGGAGGTCGTACCTGAACCGGACGCTACCACCAGCAAATCGCCGGAACTGATGGCGGGCGTGGTGGTGTCACCTGCCACGTGGACTGTCAGGCCGAGGTGCATGAGGCGCATCGCCGCCATCCGGAGGACCAGGCCGCTGCGTCCGGCTCCGGCGAGGAACACACGCCCGGCCCCACTGATCCTGTCAGCAAGGTGGGCCAACTGAGCGTACTCAATGCCAGAAGTAGTGTCAGCGACTTCGCCGAGGATCAGGGACACATTGTTGGCTACGTCCGTGCTCGTGGCAGTTGCTGTTTCTGCGGTGACGTTCACATTCACTCCTTCGTGTATAGGGTGCTCGAGCCTTTCGGGCCTGCAATCAAGTCTCCCGGTCAGTTCGGGTAGGTGGAACGCTGAAAAAGAGCAGTTGATACCACCCTTTTGGGTAGTACACGCGGCCTATTTCGTTTAGGCTTGGGAGCATGTCCGAGCCCACCGTCATCCCCTGGCAGCTTTTAAATGCCATCGCAGACATCACCCAGGCACCTCTCATGCGTATAGCGGACAGCCTGCGAACAGCCCTGCTGCCCTACGTCAAGTCCAGTGCCTTGGTCATCTTCACCGAGGACTGCACTGGCCGCCCCCAGAAGAAGGCAGGCGAGGAAAGCATTGTCAGCAGGGTCTCCATCCCGGAGTTGGATAAGGTACGGGCCGCGATTCCGGACGAGGGTCCATGGCGCGCCAAAGCTACCGTCGCCGGGGAGGAACGGGATGTCCTGGCTTTGGCGTACGCACCCAGCAATGCGCTGTTGGTCTTGACTGATCCCGGAGTTGGACAGGACAGCGAATCCCTGCGCGTCCTCTCCTACCTTTGGCGGCTCACCGCGGCACGTATCCAGGAGAAGGTCTCTGATGCGCCGCCGTCGTATCTGTTGGAGTCCCGTGCCGCATCAGCGGAGCGGATCCGGGTGACGGCCGAACTGGTGGACCAGCACTCCACCACGCTGGAAACCGTGCTCGCCGCGCTGCGGTCCAACAGCATGGACGATCACGCAGCCCGTGCTTTCGTAACCGACATGACTGCCAAGGCGCTGATCGGCCTGAGAACCCTTAACGACCGCACAAGCGATCTCGTGGAGGAACCAGTCAGCACGGCGTTCGAGCGGCTTCGCGTGGACCTCCGGCCGCTAATGCACTTCAGCAACATCGACATCCAGTTCATTGAGCCGCCTGCGAATGGCAGGGCATTGCCAGGAGAAGTAGCCCACGCTGCCCGTGCCGTGGTCCGGGGCCTGGTGCTCGCAATAGCCGAGCAACCTGATGTGCACCGTGTCCGGGCCCAGTGGGACTGCGATGGTGAAAACCTGCTTATCAACGTCCGGGACGATGGCCGGGGCGAGCTGTCCCCCGATTCCCCCAACATCGAACGGTTGCGCCAACGGGTGCAGGCCGTGGATGGCAGGATGAGCGTAGATGTCATGCAGGGCTGGGGAGCAGATATCTCTGTGGTGCTGCCGCTGGATCCACCATCGGCACCCGCTGGTGATGTCTCAGCGTGGGGCCTTGCCGCAAGAGAACTGGAAGTCCTTCAATTGCTGGCCGCTGGCCAGCGTAACCGGGCCATCGCCGCTGAACTCAGTGTCAGCGAAAATACTGTGAAATTTCATATCCGGAACCTCTTCCGGAAGCTGGACGTCCGGTCCCGCACTGAGGCCATCGCGTTGGCACACAGTGCGGGACTCCGGTAGTCGCTTGCTTTTCAGCCAGGGCAGCTGGAAGCGGCTAGGCGTCGATCACCAAATCGGTCTGCGCGGTGGAGCAGCAGGGCAGGAACTTCCCGGCCTCGATTTCCCGTGCGCGGATTCCGCCCTGGTGGTTCATCTCGACCTCCCCGGAAAGCTTGACCACCTTGCATGAGCCACACATGCCTTCCTTGCAGTTCGCGCCGATCCGAACGCCTGCACGCTGCGCCACCCCGAGGATGTGTTCGCTGGGGTCGATGCGAACATTGATGCCGGTGCGCATGAAGGACAGTGTGAGGCTTCCCGTCCCCACCGTGTCGAAGGTCGAGGCATCGGGTGCTTCGGCCTCCGGCGCCGGCCCCGAACCGCCGTCGGGTGCCTCGGAACCGGGCGCGTCCGGGTCGACGGTTTCCAGCGGCAGGCCCGTGGCCTGCAGGGTTCCCTCCGCGTCGTAGCCAGGCTCGTAGAGTCCGAAGGCGGTGGGCTGGCTTTCGTAGTAGTCCTCGGCGGAATCGGCGATTTCCTCAGCGATTTCCTCTGCGATGTCTGCCGCAAGCGCGAGCTCCGCCTGGTATTCAAGGAGCGTCTGGCGATCACCCGAGAAGAATTCCATATAGATGGAAGTGTCGTCGACGCCAACTTTGCCCAGGAGCTCGGTGGCTGTGTTCAGGTAACCCTCGGGGCCGCAGGCATAGACCTGGCGGCCGTTGGCATCCGGGGCAACCTCGTCCAGCATGGCTGCCGTCAACCTTCCACTGAGCCCTTCCCATCCCTCGGGTTTGCTGCGGTCACCCAGGGAGTAGAAGACCTTGACGCGAGAGTCCACGGAGGCGATGTAGGCCAACTCCTTGTGGAAGGCAAAGCCTCCGGCCTCCGCTCCGTGATAGAGCACCACAACATCGGCATGCCCGGGCAGGGAATGGATGGTCCGCAGCATGGACATGATGGGGGTGATGCCGGCGCCGGCGGCCAAGAAGAGGTACCGCGCCCGCCGGTCGGCATCGGGCAAGTGGAATGCGCCCACCGGTCCGAGCATCTCGAGCACAGTCCCGGGTTTGACGTTCTCGTGCACCCACGGTGAGACGAGTCCTGTGGCGTCGCGTTTGACGCTGATGCTGAAGGTCCAAGGCTCGGTTGGGGAACTGGACAGCGAATAGCTGCGGTCCACCGGTTCCTGGTCCTGGCCGTTCACGGGAAAAGCGACGTTTACATACTGGCCCGCACGGAACGCCAGGGGCGCACCGTCGCAGCGGCGGAACACGAAGGTCATCAAGCCGCCCGCCTCGGGAACGGTCTCCACACATTCGGCCATGAACTCCTGTGGATGCCAGGGGCCCAGTGCACGTGCAGCACGAGCGGGTGCCTCGGTGCTGCCCATGACCCTGTTCCATGGCATCTCAAGACCGCGAATGCGCTGTGGCTCTTGGTGGATTGCCGTCTCAGTGAGGAGTTCAATCATGCCAAGTGCTCCTGGACCCGCTGCACGTACCAGTTGATGAACGCCTCTACCTGGTACTCGCTCTTCATGTACGGGCCGGGCTCGTAGGCCGGGCTGCCGGCACCCTGCTGGCACAACTCCACGAACGCCTTGTCCTGCAGGTTCGTCTGCTTCCAGGTGTAGGTGAGTTTGTCGAGGTCGTAGTCAACGCCTTCCACGGCGTCATCAGCTACCAGCCAGGTGGTGCGGACCAGGGACTGGTGCTCATTGATCGGGAAGACACCAAACGTGATCACGTGGTCGCCCAGGAAGTGGAACCAGCTGTTGGGTTGCAGGTGCATCGAGCAGCGGCCAAGGCGGAAGTCCGGCAGGTCGCCGAGCAGCTTCTTGGAGAGCCTGCGCCCATCGGCCGAGAACGATTCGCCTTCGCCGTCCAGGGATTCGCGGGAAATGCGGATACCGGCAATACGGGTGTCCAGCTCCTCGACCACCTCGTAGGGCAGGCCGTAGCGGCGGCAACGCTCCTCGAGGGAGGACTGGGCTTCCTTGTTGCGGTCCCACACTTCTTCGAGATGGGCCGGGATCAGGCCCTCCGTCAGGCCCCAGGTGGGAAAGAGGGAACAGGCAAGCTCCGGGTGTCCGTCGCAGTGGTAGCACTCACGGTTGTTCTCCATGACGAGCTTCCAGTTGCCCTCCTCGATGATGTTCTGCTGGTAGGCGACCTTCGTCTTCGACAGATCATGGGGCGCGAGGTACGGCTCGAAGATCTTTGAGGTTTCGTCGAAGTCGGTTGGCGGTTCGTCGGCAATGCAGACGAAGATGAGTCCGGCGACCATGCGGCTGTGGGCACGCTTGAGGGCGAAGCAGTTCTTGTCGAATTTGGCTTCGCCAGGAGCGGAGGCGTGGATCAGGTTGCCCTCGGGGGAATAGGTCCAGGAGTGGTAGCCGCATACGAGGTTTCCGGTGGAACCGGCAGCTTCGGTCAGGACGCGGGCACCGCGGTGGCGGCACACGTTGTGCAGGACGTTAACGTCGCCATCGTCGTTGCGCAGGACGATCAGGGAGTAGGGCCCGTAATCGACGGTGACGTAGTCTCCCGGCTCCGGCAGCTCGGCCACGCTGGCGGCAAAGATCCAGTGCTGGCCAAAAATGGCTTCCATGTCGATCTTGAAAATCGTCGGGTCTGTGTAGAAGGGAGCATCGAGGGAGTAGCCCGTACGACGGAAGTCGAACAACCCGGCGATTTCCGCCAGCTGCTCAGCAGGCAATGATGAAGCGAGTTTTCCGCGTGATTTCAGGGGCAAGTTCACTGGAGCAGTCATGGGTTTCCTCCCGGGAGGCTGGATGAGTGTGCATTTTGTGGAGACCGCTGGTGCGTCATCGCGACCGGCGTTATCGAAGTCTTCGTAGTACGAGATTAGGGACGAATGAACTGCAACAAAAGCGCAATATTTAGGAGATAACCATGCACAATCAGTGCATGATGGGTGCATGATCGATCCAAGGCTCATAACCCTTCGCGTGTTTGCCCGATGCGGCACGATCGGCGCAACGGCGGAACTCACAGGATATTCTCCCTCCGCCGTCTCCGCGCAGTTGCGGGAGCTCCAGCGCATGCTGGGAATGCAGCTACTGACCAAGGACGGCCGCGGCGTCCGGTTGACCGCCACGGGGCGCTTTCTGGTGGCGGGCTCGGACACCCTCATTGCCGAATGGGAGAGCCTGCGCGCTGCAGCCATGGAGGCCGGCGACCAAGTGCAGTCCCATTTTGGCCTCGGCGGATTCTCCACGGCGGCCGCGCAGTTGCTCGCCCCGCTGGCCGCTACCCTGCGCTCCACCCGCCCCTTGCTGGAGGTACAGGTACTTGAGGCCAACCCGGCCCGCTGCTTCGACTTGTTGGTTGCGGAGAGAATCGACCTCGCGGTCATCGTTGCCATGCAGTCCGACACTTATGGTGAGGACGATCCGCGCTTCGAGCAGAGAGTCCTGCTCGACGATCCGCTGGACGTGATCATTCCCGCCGACCATCCGTTGGCGTCGCGGGAAACAGTGACGCTGGAAGAACTGGCGTCGGAACCCTGGATCACGGAGGCCGTCGGTTCCACCTACCATGCCCTCTTTACAGCGGCGTTCACGGCAGTCGGGGTGACACCGCGGATTGCCCACGAGGCCGTTGAGTGGGAAACCCAAATCGCCTTCGTGGGTGCAGGGCTGGGCGTGGGCCTGCTGCCGCGGCTGGCGCCGCTGCACAGTGCCGAAAACGTGGTTCGACTACGTATTACCGGCAAGGGGAAACCCGCGCGGCGCATTGTCGCTGCGATGCGCAGGGGCAGCATCGCATCGCCCCTGATCCAGGAGTCGCTCGGCATCCTGCAAGTCAACGCCAACCGGATCCTTGCCGCCCGGCCCGAAGACGATCTCTGACATCGCAGGCACCATGGAGGGGTAGGTCAAACCCAGACCTGATATCCGGTGGACTGATCGAAAAGCCGCCGCGTACTTGCTCCCGCGGCGGCGATCCATAGGACAGAGTCGTCGTCCGCCGCCTGCTCAACCACGCCAGTCATGACATGGTCATCCATGAGCCACACCTCAACCGTGTGGCCGGTCAACTTCGCCCAGTCCGTCCGCAAACCGCGGCCATCAACGGTCTTCAACGGCTTCGTGTCCAACTTTTCGCCCTACCAGCCGCGTTCTGCGAGGCGGTGGGGCTGCGGGATTTCGTCGACGTTGATGCCGACCATCGCTTCGCCCAGGCCGCGGGAGACCTTGGCGATGACGTCGGGGTCGTCGTAGTAAGCAGTGGCTTTCACGACGGCGGCAGCGCGCTCTGCGGGGTTGCCGGACTTGAAGATGCCGGAACCGACGAACACGCCGTCGGCGCCGAGCTGCATCATCATCGCAGCATCGGCCGGGGTGGCGATGCCACCGGCGGTGAACAGCACTACCGGGAGCTTGCCCGTGGCCGCGATTTCCTTGACCAGCTCGTACGGGGCCTGCAGTTCCTTGGCCGCAACGTACAGCTCGTCCTCGGGAAGTGCGGCGAGCTTGGCGATCTCGGCACGGATCTTGCGCATGTGTCCCGTGGCGTTGGAAACGTCACCGGTACCGGCTTCGCCCTTGGAACGGATCATCGCCGCGCCCTCGTTGATGCGGCGCAACGCCTCACCCAGGTTGGTGGCGCCACAAACGAAGGGAACGGTGAAGTTCCACTTGTCGATGTGGTTGACGTAGTCGGCCGGGGTCAGGACCTCGGACTCGTCGATGTAGTCGACACCGAGGGACTGCAGGACCTGGGCTTCGACGAAGTGGCCGATACGGGCCTTGGCCATGACCGGGATGGACACGGCAGCGATGATCTGATCGATCATGTCGGGATCGGACATCCGGGACACGCCGCCCTGGGCGCGGATATCGGCGGGCACGCGCTCAAGCGCCATGACCGCCACGGCACCGGCGTCCTCGGCGATGCGGGCTTGCTCGACGTTAACGACGTCCATGATGACGCCGCCCTTGAGCATCTCCGCCATGCCCCGCTTGACACGGCTGCTGCCCGTGAGCGGAATGTGTTCGAACAGGAAGGGTCTTGTAGTCACGTGATACTCCGAGGACTGAAGGGCTGCGTTTTCATCACCAGCTCCCGGATCGAGTGCTTTGCCAGCCGCCAAGCACTGATATCCGAGTGATATATTAGTGTGAGGTCCAGTATGCTGGCGGCCCGGCGCGGAGTCAACCGCCCTAAAGGTGCCCTTAGGCGGCGAAGAGTGCCTCACGGACGGCGCGCTCGAAGCCACTGACATGTACGCGGGCAAGTTCAGCGGCTTCTTCTTCATTCCCATCGATGACAGCCCGCAGAAGGTCCAAATGCTCGCGCACGTGATGCTCAAGATCCGGCAAGCGGTCCAGCACCATGCACCAGATACGCGTGGCCAGGTTGTCGTAGCGAATCAGAACGTCCTCCAGGTGTGGATTCGCAGCAGCCGCATAGATTCCCTGGTGAACGCTTGCGTCAAGGCGCAGTGTTTCAACCACCGACGCGGCGCTGACATCAAAGTCCTCAACTGCGCGCATTACTTCCCGCAGGTGTTCCCTGGTGGCCGCCGAAGCAACCCGCGCCGCACGCGCGGCGGCGAGCGGTTCCAGTTGGGCCCGGATCTCGGAAATAAAAGCGAGGTCCGTCACTTCCACACGGGTGGCGAACGTCCCACGCCTCGGGTAGGTAATCACCAGCCGGTCCAGCTCCAGCCGCTTCAGGGCCTCCCGAACTGGAGTGCGTCCGATCTCCAGCTCCTTGGCGAGCTGGTCATCATTGAGGAGGTCGCCGGGCTTAATGTCCAGCATGAGCAGCCTGTCGCGCAGCCGCTCGTAGGCGACGTCAGCCAAAGATTTCCTGGTGGCATCGCCGATGCTTGCAAGAGTTCCAAAAGCCACAGCGCCAGCCCCTTCTTCAAAACCGAAAAATCTATTGACCTGCTTCGGACACCAGTATACGCTGATTCCAATCCTAATATATCAGTTCAGGACCCAAGAATATATCTAAAGGAGGCGACATGACCCTCATGGCGACAGATTCCCCCGTAAGCAACCAGCCGAAGCCGGAATTGCTCAAAGACGAGCAAGCACAAAAGTTCGTACTCACATTGTCGTGCGTCGAACGCGCCGGCATCGTTCAGGCAGTCACCACCTTCCTGTTTGAGCGTGGTTTCAACATCGAAGAGCACCAGCAGTTCGACGACGGCCTCCGCCAGACGCTGCACCTGCGGACCGCTTTTTCCGGCCCACTGTCCTACTCGCCGGAGCGGCTCGAAGAGGAATTCAGCGCGATTGCTGACCGCTTCGAAATGAAGTTCAGCTTCCATGACCAAACCAAGAAGCGGGTCCTGGTGATGGTGTCCAAGTTCGGGCACTGCCTCAACGACCTCATCTTCCGCTGGCGGGGTGGCAGCCTGGGCGGCGACCTTGTAGTTGTAGCCTCCAACCACGAAACCCACCGCGCCATGGCTGAGGCAGCGGGCCTGCCTTTCGTCTACATTCCCGTCACCCCGGACACTAAGGCGGAGGCTGAGCAGCGGCTCCTGGACCTGGTTGAGGAATATAACGTGGACCTCGTGGTGCTCGCCAGGTACATGCAGGTGCTCTCGGATGATCTGTGCCGTGCCCTGGAGGGACGTGCCATCAACATCCACCACTCGTTCCTGCCGGGCTTCAAGGGTGCACGCCCCTATCACCAGGCCTACGACCGCGGCGTTAAGCTCGTTGGAGCAACCGCACACTACGTGACGGCGGACCTCGACGAGGGTCCGATCATCGAGCAGGAAGTCATCCGCGTGGACCACAGTTACGGCCCCACCACACTCTCAACTGTGGGTCAGGACGCCGAAGCCCTGGCATTGTCCCGTGCCGTCAGATGGCACTGTGAACACCGCGTACTTCTGGACCAGACCAGCACAGTGGTTTTCCGCTAGGCCACCCGCCTCCCCCGTCCACACACGAACTTCAGCAGGAGAATCTTTCATGGCATCCACGCCTCGCATTGTCATCATCGGAGCCGGGATTGTCGGCACCAACCTCGCCGACGAACTGGTCACCCGCGGTTGGAACAACATCACCGTCCTGGACCAAGGACCCCTTAACATGCCCGGGGGCTCCACCTCACACGCACCGGGACTGGTTTTCCAAACCAACCCCTCCAAGTCCATGGCACTTTTCGCCAAGTACACGGTGGAAAAGCTGCTGTCCCTCACCGAGGACGGTCAAAGCTGCTTCAACCAGGTGGGCGGCCTGGAAGTCGCCACGACTGAGACGCGCTTGGCTGACCTGAAGCGCAAGCTCGGCTACGCGGCATCGTGGGGCATTGACGGCAAGATCCTTTCCCGCGAGGAATGCAAGGCGCTCTACCCGCTCATCAACGAGGAAGACATCCTGGGTGGCCTCCACGTACCCACCGACGGCCTGGCCCTGGCCGCCCGCGCCGTCCAGTTGCTCATCAAGCGCACGGAAGCTGCCGGAGTAAAGTACATCGGCAACACCGAGGTGACCGGAATCGAGCAGTCAAACCGTCGCGTCACCGGCGTTCAGACGGCCGACGGCGTTATCCCGGCCGACATCGTGGTCTCCTGCGCAGGCTTCTGGGGTGCCAAGATCGGCGAGATGATCGGGATGTCCGTCCCGCTCCTCCCGCTGGCACACCAGTACGTCAAGACCACCCCGGTTCCTGCGCAGAAGGGCAAGAACGAGCTGCCCAACGGCGCCCAGCTGCCCATCCTGCGCCACCAGGACCAGGATCTCTACTACCGCGAGCACGGCGAGCGCTACGGCATTGGCTCCTACGCCCACCGCCCCATGCCCGTGGACCTGGACGAACTGGGCACGTATGCGCCGGAGACCATCAGCGAACACAACATGCCTTCCCGCTTGGACTTCACGTTGGAGGACTTCCTCCCGGCTTGGGAAGCCACTAAGCAACTGCTGCCGGCTCTCCGCGAAAGCGAAATCGAGGACGGCTTCAACGGCATCTTCTCCTTCACGCCTGACGGCGGCTCGCTGGTGGGCGAATCCAAGGAAGTGGATGGCTTCTTCGTGGCCGAGGCTGTGTGGGTCACACACTCCGCCGGCATCGCCCGCGCCGTTGCCGAACTCCTTGTGGATGGAAAGTCGCAGATCGATCTTGGCGACTGCGATATCCACCGCTTCGAAGAGGTCCAGCTGACCCCTGAATACGTCAGCGAAACCTCCCAGCAGAACTTCGTGGAGATCTACGATGTCCTGCACCCGCTCCAGCCCAAGCTCTCTCCCCGCAACCTCCGCGTCAGCCCGTTCCACGCCCGCCACAAGCAGCTGGGTGGTTACTTCCTGGAAGGCGGCGGCTGGGAACGCCCCTACTGGTTCGAAGCAAACGCCGAACTGCTCAAGGAAATGCCGGACGACTGGCAGCCGCCCGCACGTGATGCCTGGTCCGGGATGTTCAGCTCCCCCATCGCCGCCGCAGAAGCGTGGAAGACCCGCACCGCAGTTGCCATGTACGACATGACGCCGCTCAAGCGCCTGGAAGTATCCGGCCCGGGAGCCTTGAAACTGCTGCAGGAACTGACCACCGGCGACCTCAACAAGAAGCCCGGAGCCGTCACCTACACCCTGCTCCTGGACCACGCCGGCGGCATCCGAAGCGACATCACCGTTGCCCGCCTCAGCGAAGACACCTTCCAGCTTGGCGCCAACGGCAACATCGACACCGCCTACTTTGAGCGCGCAGCCCGCCACCAAACGGAGAATGGAACCGCCAGCGACTGGGTCCAGGTCCGGGACACCACCGGTGGCACGTGCTGCATCGGCCTGTGGGGTCCGCTCGCCCGCGACCTCATCAGCACGGTCAGCAGCGACGACTTCACCAATGACGGCCTGAAGTACTTCCGCGCCAAGAAGGTCACCATCGGCGGCGTCACCGTCACCGCAATGCGCCTGTCCTACGTGGGCGAACTCGGCTGGGAGCTCTACACCAGCGCAGACAACGGCCAGCGCCTCTGGGACGCCCTGTGGAAGGCGGGCCAGCCGTTCGGCGTCATCGCAGCGGGACGTGCGGCCTTTAGCTCACTGCGCCTCGAAAAGGGCTACCGTTCCTGGGGCACGGACATGACCACCGAACACGACCCCTTCGAATCGGGCCTTGGTTTCGCCGTGAAGATGACCAAGGAGAACTTTGTGGGCAAGGCAGCGTTGGAGGGGCGGAGCGAGGAAAGCTCCGCGCGCCGCTTGCGCTGCTTGACGGTCGACGACGGCCGCAGCCTTGTGCTGGGCAAGGAACCAGTGTTCTACAAGAACCAAGCGGTTGGTTACGTCACCAGCGCCGCGTACGGCTACTCGGTCAGGAAGCCGATCGCCTACGCCTACCTGCCGGCCGCGGTTTCCCTTGGTGATTCCGTGGAGATCGAATACTTCGGACGCCGCATCCAGGCGACCGTCACGGAAGATCCGCTGTACGACCCCACCATGAGCAGGCTCCGCGGCTAAGGCTGCCTGACCATTAGACGGCCAGCGGCCCGGACTCCCAACCTCGCAACCGAGTCCGGGCCGCTGCCTTTCCCGTATTCTTCAGCCTTTCTTCTTCAGCCAGTCCAGGAAGACACATGATCAGTTCAGAAACCATCAACGACTACCTCGCCAGGCTCGCTGCCCGCCAGCCCACCCCGGGTGGAGGTGCTGCAGCCGCCCTTCACGCCGCTCAGGGCGCCGCCTTGGTGGCCATGGTGGCCCGCTACACCACCGGCGAAAAGTATGCGCAGCACGAAGCACTGGTCACCCGGATCACCAGCGCAGCCGACCATTTGATCGTTGAAGCACTGCGCCTCGCGGACGCTGACGAGCACGCTTTCCAAGGTGTCATTGATTCATACAAGCTCCCGACCGGGACCGAGGAACTCAAGGCTGCCCGGGCTGCGGGCATTGTGGACGCGCTGATCCAAGCAGCCCAAACCCCTGCCCACCTCATCAAGCTTGCCGGTGAGGTGGTGGAACTCGCCGCGGAACTGTTTGACGTGGCAAATCCCAACGTCATCAGCGATGTCGCCGCGGCAGCCGATGCCGCCCGCGCTGCCGCCACCACCGCCCGGGTCAACATCGACATCAACGTAGTGGCCATCAAGGATGACGCTGCCCGTTCCCGCTTGGCCGAACAGACGGACGGCCTCGAGGAAAAGGTGGTTCTCGCCGCCGATTCCCTTGTAAAGCGCGTACGCGAAAGGATCCTCGCGTGAGTACAGAAGTGCTTTCCGGAAAGGGGCTTGCCGCACTCATCCGGCAACGGGCGCAGGATGAAGCGCGCCGCCTTGAAAGCGAAGGACTGCGCCCCTCCCTCGCTGTGGTGGTAGCAACCGACGTCGAAGCCACGCACTGGTATGTCCGGTCCATAGAGCGCGCCGCAGAACGCGCCGGTATTGGCTGCCGGATCCTTGATCTGGGGCATGACGCCACGGAACAAGTGCTGGCCACCGTATTGAAAGACCTCAGTGCTGAGCCTTCCGTCAGTGGCATCATTCTTCAGACGCCGCTGCCCGCGGGCGTTCGAACGGACGAACTGGTTGGGCTCATTGCCCCGGAAAAGGACATCGACGGCGCCAACCCACTCAGCCTGGGCCGCTTGGCTGTGGGGCAACCCGCCTTCGCTCCGGCTACCGCACGCGCCGTCGTCGAACTCCTCGAGCACTTCCAGGTTCCGCTTGCGGGAAGGAACGTAGCCGTCGTCGGGCGTTCCGCCGTGGTGGGCAAGCCGCTGTCCTTGCTCCTGCTCGAAAAGGACGCCACGGTCACCATCTGCCACTCGAAATCAGGCGAGCTTGGGCGCTACACCCAGCCAGCCGACGTCGTTGTTGTTGCCGCCGGGCGCACCGGGCTGCTGACCGGCAGCCACGTTTCGTCCGCGTCGGTAGTGATCGACGTCGGAACGAACGTCCTGCCCGACGGTTCCCTGGTTGGGGACGTTGACGAAGCCAGCGTCACCGGCGTGGCCGCTGCCCTGTCACCGGTCCCGGGCGGGGTTGGCTCGGTCACCACTGCGTTGTTGCTGCTGCACACTGCTGAGGCGGCGCGGAAACAGGCTGGCGCATTGGATCCAGACGCCTTGGTCCTGGGAACCGCTGGCTAGCGATGAACCCGGAATCCGGCGTCCCGGTTCGGTTGGAGGTAAGCCCATCCGCTGGCCTTGCCCGTCAACTGCCCCTCGCTTACGAAGCACCGGGCATGGTCAGCGTGACGTGCCTGCCGCATCATGGTCCGGCCAGGACTGTGGCTGCGTCGGTTGAACTGGCCCGGCTCGGCTACGACGTTGTCCCGCACTTGGCTGCACGGAGCATCGCAAGCCAGGCTGAGCTGCACTTGTTCCTGAAGCAACTGCGCCACGAGGGCGTCTCGGAACTTTTCCTCATTGCCGGAGACCGCAGCACCCCGGCCGGTCCCTATTCCTGGAGCGGCCAGCTCATGGAGGACGTCAAGGCCTTCTCGGAAGAGTTCTCGCCAAGTTGGCCCGCGGCACAGGAATGGCCAAGGCCCTCCTGGGTGGCTGCGACGTCCTGCGCTACGACAGCTCCGGCCTGATCAGCGACGTTCACATGGCACTTGCCGACCATCCGCTGTTCGCTGGCTTCCACGTCTACAGCTTCAACGACCTCAGCCGCCTACCCAGATCCGAAGGGAAGATCGCATGGCTTCCAAAGCCCCCCGTGAAAACATCGACGAGTCGAAGCTGACCGTCACCAAACCCAAGACAAAGGCTGTCGGCATTCCTGCTGTTGCCAACGCCCTGAAGATTTCGCTGGAACAAATGGGTCCGGTTCGGAGCGTGCAGACGCTGCTGGCAGTGAACCAGATCGATGGCTTCGACTGCATGGGCTGCGCCTGGCCCGAGCATGAAAAGCGAAATGCCGCGGAGTTTTGCGAGAACGGCGCCAAGGCTGTTGCCGAGGAAGCCACCCGACGCCGGGTCACGCCGGAGTTTTTCGCCCAGCACTCCGTCGCTGACCTGAAGACCCGAGATGACTACTGGCTGGGCCAGCAAGGCCGGCTGACCCACCCGATGTTCCTCGATGAAGGCGCCACCCACTACAAGCCGATTGAGTGGGACGCCGCTTACGACCTCATGGCCGAGGAACTCCGGGGCATGGACCACCCGGATCAAGCTGTCTTCTACACATCCGGCCGTACCTCGAACGAGGCAGCCTTCGTTTACCAGCTCCTGGTGCGGGGCCTGGGCACGAACAACCTCCCGGACTGTTCCAACATGTGCCACGAATCCTCCGGCTCCGCGCTGGTGGAAACCATCGGCATCGGCAAGGGTTCAGTCAGCCTGACGGACTTGGAGACGGCGTCGCTGATCTTCGTGGCAGGCCAAAACCCGGGCACCAACCACCCGCGCATGCTCAGCGCCTTGGAGAAGGCAAAGAAGAACGGTGCGATCATCGTGTCCGTCAATCCCCTTCCCGAAGCCGGACTCCTGCACTTTGAAAATCCTCAGCATGTATCCGGCATGGTGGTGGGCACGCAGCTGACGGATGATTTCCTGCAAATCCGCGCCGGCGGCGATCAGGCCCTCTTCCAGGGCCTGGGCAAATATCTCCTTGAGGCTGAAACCGCGGGCCGCAAGACCCCTGGCCTGGACACCGTGCTCGACCATGGGTTCATCAATGACCACACGGTTGGCATCGATGAATACCTGCGATTCCTCGAAAAGGTGGCGTGGGAGGACATTGTTGAAGCCACAGGCCTCACCCTGGAGCAGATCCATGCCACAGGTGAACGGCTATTGGCTTCGAATGCCACGATTGTCTGCTGGGCCATGGGGCTGACGCAGCATAAGCATTCGGTTCCCACGCTCCGGGATGTGGTCAACGTCCTGCTACTCCAAGGCAACATCGGCAAGCCCGGCGCCGGCGTTTGCCCGGTGCGCGGACACTCGAACGTCCAAGGTGACCGCACCATGGGCATCTTCGAAAAGATGCCGGAGAAATTCCACGACCGCTTGGACCATGAATTCGGGTTCCTGTCACCACGCGAGCATGGCTACGACACCGTTGCCGCCATCCGCGCCATGCGGGACGGGAAGGTTCGCTTCTTCATGGGAATGGGTGGCAACTTTGTTCGCGCCGCCCCTGACTCGGAGGTCACCGAGCAAGCACTGGCCAACACAAACCTGAGCGTCCAGATCTCCACCAAACTCAACCACTCGCACCTTTCCACGGGACGGCGGGCGCTGATTCTGCCTACTTTGGGACGGACCGAGAAAGACACCCAGCTGACGGGAGACCAGAGGGTCACTGTGGAAGACTCCATGAGCGCGGTCCACGCCTCGCGGGGCCGCCTCAAACCCGCAAGCGATTATCTCCACTCCGAGGTAGCCATCGTCTGCAACCTCGCCCACCGGCTCTTTACGGACGGACACAGCCGTTTGCCGAATACGCCGAATGCGGCGTGGCTTGCAATGCGGGATGACTACTCGCTGATCCGGAAACACATCGAGGCCGTCTTCGATGGCTTCGAGAACTTCGAGGAGCGGATCCAGCACCCCGGCGGCTTCGTGCTGCCCCACCCTCCGCGGGATGCCAGGAAGTTCGATACGCCATCCGGCAAGGCGCACTTCACGGGCAACGAGCTGGAATTCATCAAGACTCCGCCCGGCCGCCTGGTCCTGCAGACGCTCCGTTCGCATGACCAGTACAACACCACCATCTACGGCAAGGACGATCGCTACCGAGGCATCCACGGCGGCCGGCGGGTAGTCCTCATCAATGAAGCGGACATTACCGAACTGGGTTTTGCCGATGGTGAGATGGTCCACCTTGTTTCCGAATTCCAAGGAACCGAGCGTCGGGCCGAACACTTCCGCATCGTCTCCTACTCCACGCCCAAGGGCTGCGCGGCCGCCTATTACCCGGAAACCAACGTCCTTGTGCCGCTGGACTCGGTTGCCGATACCAGTGGGACGCCGACGTCCAAGTCCGTCATCGTTCGTCTGGAGAGGGCCTGAAAACTCTGGACACTGTGTGATTCGTGCCATAGTATGTGACTGATATATCTTTCCGGTAGCGGAAAAGATATCAGGGCCGAGGGTGCTCGGGCCCTTCGCCAGCCAGGCCCCTCCAGACCATCCGGCCCATGCAGACCAGCCAGCCCCTCCAGACCATCCGGCCCATGCAGACCAGCCAGTTCATGAAGACATCAATCAATGGAGAAACAATGTCTGATATCACCCAAGTCCAAGCAGATGCAGTACTTGCCGCAGCGCGCGACGCTGCCCGTGAAACCGAGACCGCAATGAACATCGCTGTGGTGGACGCCGGCGGAAACCTCAAGGCCTTCACCCGCATGGACGGGGCCTGGCTGGGCAGCATCGACATATCCGTCAAGAAGGCACGCACTGCCCGGTTCTTTGACATGCCCACCGGCGCAATCGGCGAGCTCTCGCAACCGGGTGGATCGCTTTACAACATCGAGGTCTCCAACGGCGGACTCATTACCTTCCCGGGCGGCCTTCCACTGCGCGCCGAAGACGGCACCGTGATCGGTGCAATCGGCGTCAGCGGCAGCACTGTGGAGAACGACCACACGGTAGCGTCCGCAGGCGCCGCCGTACAGCTTCAGGGCGCAGCCCAGCTCTGATGGGGGTTGGGCTCCACGCGCAGCCCAACCTCAAAAGAAAGCTGTCCACTTGTCCGTGACTGGTGCTTCGGTGGCCTGAAACCTGGGGAGGTATTCCTCATCGAAGCACCGCTCTCGGGCAAGTGGACAGAATTCATTTTCCGCACCAGCCATATGTACCAAGGAGTGTCCATGTCCGGAAACAGAGCAGTCGCCTACAAGGAACCCGGTGTCGTCGAAATCATCAACACCGACTACCCGACGTTCGAACTCAAGGACGGACCGGGCGTCAACCCGGCCAACGTGGGACGGAAGGTGCCGCACGGAGTGATCCTCCGCACCGTAACAACCAACATCTGCGGTTCCGACCAGCACATGGTCCGTGGCCGCACCACAGCCCCGCAAGACCTGGTCCTCGGTCACGAGATCACCGGAGAAGTGGTGGAGGTGGGCCCCGACGTCGAATTCATCAAGGTGGGCGACATCGTCTCGGTGCCGTTCAACATCTCCTGTGGCCGCTGCCGGAACTGCAAGGAACAGAAGACCGGCATTTGCCTCAACGTCAACCCGGACCGGCCCGGCAGCGCTTACGGCTATGTGGACATGGGTGGCTGGGTAGGTGGACAGGCGGAGTACGTCCTGGTCCCCTACGCTGACTGGAACCTGCTGCGCTTCCCGGACCGCGACCAGGCCCTGGAAAAAATCATGGACCTGACCATGCTCTCGGACATCTTCCCCACCGGATTCCACGGTGCCGTTACCGCCGGCGTGGGCGTAGGTTCCACGGTTTACATCGCCGGTGCCGGTCCAGTGGGCCTTGCTGCTGCCGTCGGCGCCCAGTTGCTTGGCGCCGCCGTCGTGATTGTGGGCGACATGAACGAAGACCGCCTGGCACAGGCACGCTCATTCGGCTGCGAAACGGTCAACGTGTCCAACGGAAACCCGAAGGACCAGATCGAACAGATCCTGGGCGTACCCGAAGTGGATTGCGGCGTGGACGCCGTAGGATTCGAGGCCCGTGGCCACGGAAAGGACGCTTCGCACGAAGCCCCTGCCACCGTACTGAACTCCCTCATGGACATCACCGCCGCTGGCGGCGCGCTTGGCATCCCCGGCCTGTACGTCACGGGCGATCCGGGTGGAATTGACGAGGCAGCCAAGCACGGTTCCCTCTCGCTGTCCCTGGGCACCGGCTGGGCAAAGTCGTTGTCGTTTACCACCGGGCAGTGCCCTGTCATGAAGTACAACCGTCAGCTGATGATGGCCATCCTTCACGACAAGGTCCAGATCGCCAAGGCAGTCAATGCCAAGGCCATCCCGCTCGAGGACGCTCCGCGCGGCTACGCAGAATTCGACGCCGGGGCGGCAACGAAGTTCGTGCTGAACCCCAACGGCTACGTGAAGGCTTAGTACGCACCAAACAGATACCGGGGACTGCGCGGCAAGAATTACGGGAATGCCGTGCAGTCCCCGATATCTGCGCACACCAGAAGCACCACCTCAGGAAGCGGACATCCATGCTTGCACAAGAAGTCGCCGCCAGCACTCCCCTCTTCCACGAACAGGAGTTGACTGACAGCAGGGAGTCAAGGCACAGCCGGGAGTTGACGGCCAGCCTCCAGCGGAAGCATGCACCCACGTGGGCGGAAGCACGGCAGCTGGCCTACCACTGCGCCGCACCGCTCCCGTCCTTGAAAGTCACCCTCGCTGAAGCCATCGGCTGCACGCTGACCACCGACGTCATCGCCCACCAGGACCTTCCCCACTATGCTTCGTCGGCCATGGACGGCTGGGCCATCAACGGCGGCGGTCCATGGACCATCACAGAGTCGGGCCGCCCCCTTTCAGCTGGTGAAGCCAACGTAATCGCCACCGGTGGGCGGGTTCCTCCCGGCGCCACGGCCATTCTCCGCAAGGAGAGTGGGCAGGTCTCCGCGGACGTGCAGCTCTCGCTCAGGAACGACGCGAAGCTGGGTGAGACACTCCCCGGCAGGCACATTCGTCCAGCCGGCGAAGAAGCCACAGCGGGCGATGTCCTCATACCCGCAGGGACGCTCCTCAACCCTGCACACATTGCCCTCGCCGCTGTGGCTGGGCACGATCACCTTCACGTACAGCGCAAGCCCAGGGTCGCCGTCGTACTGACGGGCTCGGAGGTAGTGACATCGGGTGAGCCTGCACCGGGCCAGGTGCGCGACGCGTTCGGCCCACAGCTGGACGCGGTCATTTCGCAATTGGGCGGAGTGCCGGGTGGCCAGCTCCGGATAGGCGACTCGTACGATGAGTGGCTGACAGCGCTGGCTGGCGCCCACCAGGGCGAGCGGCCCGACCTGACGATCACCACCGGCGGAACCGGGAAATCCGGGACAGACCACTTCCGCGACGCCGTGGCGGCGCTCGGTGGGCGGCTCCTCCTGGACGGGATCGCCATGCGGCCGGGTCATCCTGCAGTGTTGGCGGAACTTCCGGATGGCCGTTTCATCATCGGCCTGCCGGGAAATCCACTGGCCGCCATGCTGGCACTCATGACCCTTGGCGAACCCCTGTTGGCTGCCTTGGGAAACCGCCGTTTCCAAGGGATCTCGCACGCGCTCTCCGGCGCCGACCTGGAACCCACCCCGGGAAAAACACGGCTGGTACCCTGCGCTTTTGTCCACGAACTCGCGTTCCCCGCCTCCCACATCGGCCCCGGGATGATGCGTGGGCTTGCCTGGGCAGACGGATACATGGCTGTTCCCCCTGAAGGCGTATCGGCTGGCGATCCGGTTCCCGTCCTGCCGCTGCCGTGGACAGCGCCCATCAGCTCCGCGAACCAGAGAGGAAGGCACTCCGGATGGCACGCATGACGCAGCGCAGGAAAATCCATCGCTTCGTACTGGACGGGCCGGGCACCGAACATCCCGTGCGGTTCAAGGAGGACGTTCTGGCCGCCGAGGAACCCTTGGAAATCAGGATTGGAGGCTCGTCCTTCGCCGTGACCATGAGGACGCCGGGGGATGACTTTGATCTGGTGGCTGGCTTCCTGGTATCTGAGGGCATCATCCGCAGCCACTCGGAGCTGGTCTCCCTGCGCTTCTGTGCTGGTGAAAAGGACGGGATGCAGACCTTCAACGTGGTGGAAGCACAGCTTCGGCCGGATGTGCCCATGCCGGACACCATGCGCCACGTCTACACTTCCAGCTCGTGTGGCATCTGCGGCACGGACTCCATTGAGGCCGTGCGCAAGACCATCCACTTCGATCCATCCTTGGACGAATTACGCGTTCCCGTCGATCTCCTCGCCGAGCTACCGGAGCGCCTCCGTGAAGCCCAGGCCGTTTTCGACAGAACCGGCGGCGTCCATGCTGCAGGACTCTTCAAGGTAGACGGTCCCATCCCGGAGCTGCTGTGCCTGCGCGAGGACGTAGGCCGCCATAACGCCGTAGACAAAGTGGTGGGGTGGGCGCTCCGCCAGGACTTGCTGCCGTTGACTGGCCTGGTCCTGCAGGTTTCCGGCAGGGCGTCATTCGAACTCGTCCAGAAGGCCGCCCTGGCTGGCATTCCCGTCCTGTCCGCGGTCAGCGCACCCTCAAGCCTGGCTGTTGATCTGGCTACCGAGACCGGGCTGACGCTGGTGGGTTTCAGCCGGGGACACAGCTTGAATGTCTACTCAGGAAGAGACCGGCTGGCCAGCTCGCGAAAGGCGGTGCCGAAGGCTGCCATCAGCGCGTAATCGCGCGTGCCCCATGATGTGAAAGGGTCCGTGGAAAACTCCGTCTAGGATGAGAAAAGACGAGGGTGCAGGCAGGACAGGGCTTCCAGCCCAGGGCCGCCTGCCTGGACAACGACACGAGGCATCATGGCCGCACGCAACAACCCGGACATCGACAAGGACCCGGACGCCCAGGCCGGAGGCGTCCAGTCAGTAGACCGTGCACTCCAAATCCTGGAAATCCTGGCCCGGGAAGGCGATGCCGGAGTGAGCGAGATCGCTGAGGAGATGGGCGTCCATAAGTCCACCGTGTCCCGGTTGGTCGGCTCCCTGGTGGGCCGTGACCTGGTCCGGCAAAACAGCGAACGGGGCAAGTACCAGCTGGGCTTTGGGATCCTCCGCCTGGCATCTTCCATCCCCGGCCGGCTGAGCGTGGTGCATGAGGCGAGGGAAGTCCTGGAGGCGCTGGCAGCCGAATACAAGGAAACCGTCAACCTCGCCGTGCTGAGGTCAAACTATGCCGTCAATGTGGACCAGGCGATGGGACCGTCAACGCTGGCCACCTACGACTGGGTGGGCAGCCTGACGCCGCTGCACGCCACCTCCAGCGGCAAAGTTCTCCTGGCTGCACTGACCGTCGACGAAAGAAGCCAAGTCTTTAAGGCAGTCGGCCTTCCCGCGCGCACGCCTCGGACCGTGACAAACCGTGGGGAGCTGGAAAAGCAGTTGCTGGACGTGGCCCGCAAGGGGTACGCCACCGTCCACGAGGAGTTTGAAATCGGCCTCACCGCCATCGCGGTGCCCATTTTCAACCACGAGGGAAGTGTCATCGCCGCTGTCAGTATCTCCGGCCCGGCGTTCCGCTTCTCGCCGGAGGACCAGCCAGGCCTCATCGACGGCCTCCGCGAGGCCGGGCTGGCCATCAGCGCCCGTATGGGCTACAGACACCGGTAAGGCCGCGACGCCTCGCGGATGACGGCCACGTGGGGTTCGCACGCCTCGAAGCCAGCCGATGTTCGGCGCAGCAGATTGCGGCAACAAGTGTAGTAGCAATAATGACGCCGCAGAGCGTAATATTTCGGCCTTCCTAGAGCTGAGACCGGGTTCAAAAGCTTGCCCCTCCTATGCCCGGAATTCATGAGGCGATAACGCTTTCTACGCAACAACCATCACGATATGCAACATGGATGATCAATTCCGGCCACCCTGTCAAGGTATCGGCCAACATGGAAAAGTTCTTGACTTTGACTGTGACCGGGCGCACTCTGTTGCTTAGCGCGAATGTTGTTGATTCATGCGGAACGCTCGTAAGGCCGAGAGCCCGGCGCCGAACCAACCCGTCTCACTAACCAAATGAGGTGCAAGATGCATAAGGCCTGCCCCCTCAGTGCACTTGCTCCCGGGGAGGCGTCAGGGCTCGACACAGCTCCGCCGATCGCCGCTTTCCATGCCGGCAGAAGGCAGGAATTTCCAGAACGGCGGTACGCGCACCGCACCATCATGGTCATCGAATCGGAGGAAGCCCCCAACCTTCCTCCCGGACGCACACTTCAGGGCCATGTATAAACGCAAACCCATGACCCGCCGAGCAAAGGACCCGCTCATGGCTATAAACAGTGACACCAAACCCCTAACGCCAGAGGAGTTACCTGCCGACGACCGCTTGGCAGACACTCCCGCGACACGTAAGACCGCACGTACGGAGATCTCTGAAGAATTCATCAGCGTCTCCCCTGACGAAACCAACCCCGCAGTCCTCGACGCTGAGGATGGAGGTGCAGAACTCCTCCCGGATGCTGAAGAATACGAACAGATCCTCGAAGAACTGCGCTCCGCAAAGACCGAGCAGGCCGTATCGGCACGCCGGAACCAGAAACTTACGCTCGACAAAGTCACCTTCGGAATCACGGGCGCCATCGCCGTCGCCTTCGTGGTCTGGGGCTTCGTCGGCCGGGACAGCCTCTCTGAGACGTCCAAGGGTGCCCTGAACTGGGTCATGGAGTACACCGGCTGGCTCTTCATGGTCCTCGCCTCCTTGTTCGTCGTCTTCGTCCTGTGGCTCGCCCTGGGCAAGTTCGGAAACATCCCACTGGGCAAGGACGGCGAGAAGCCGGAATTCCGAACCGTCTCCTGGGTAGCGATGATGTTCGCCGCCGGCATGGGCATCGGCCTCATGTTCTACGGCGTGGCTGAACCGCTGTACCACTACATCTCGCCACCACCGGGCACTGTGGACGGCCGCACACCCGCTGCCATCCAGACCGCCATGGCCACATCGATCTTCCACTGGACCCTGCACCCTTGGGCCATGTACGCAGTGGTGGGCATCGCCATGGCCTACGGCACGTACCGCCTTGGCCGCCGGCAACTGGTCTCGGCAGCGTTCACTTCGCTGTTCGGCATCAGGATGGTCGAAGGGCCGATCGGGAAGTTCATCAACATCCTCGCTATCTTTGCCACCCTGTTTGGAACCGCTGCTTCCCTGGGCCTTGGCGCCCTTCAGATCGGCAGTGGCATGACCTCCAACGGCTGGATGGGTGAAATCGGTACTCCCGTGCTGGTGGTCATCGTGGCCATTCTGACTTTCTGCTTCGTTGCTTCAGCCGTCTCGGGCATCAGCCGCGGCATCCAGTGGCTTTCCAACATCAACATGGTCCTGGCCGTCGTACTTGCCCTTATCGTCTTCGTTGCCGGCCCTACTTTGTTCATCCTGAACCTGATCCCGTCAGCCGTCGGCGACTACGCCCGGGACTTGGCAGAGATGTCGTCCCGGACCGAAGCGGTCGGCGACGATGCGCTTCGTAGCTGGATGACGAGCTGGACCATCTTCTACTGGGCATGGTGGATCTCCTGGACGCCCTTCGTAGGCCTCTTCATTGCACGCATCAGCCGCGGCCGCACCATCCGCCAGTTCGTTACCGGCGTACTGCTGGTGCCCAGCGTGGTCAGTGTAATCTGGTTCGGCATCTTCGGCGGGGCCGCATTCCACGTGCAGCAGGAAGCCGACAAAGCCGGCACACCGGGCCTGGTGACCACGACCAACGGGGTCCCATCAGTCAACTTCGACGGCGCACTCTTCGACCTCGTGAAGAACCTCGGCATGCCTGGCTGGCTCACAGCAGCCGTCATCGTGCTGGCCATGGTCCTGGTGGCGATCTTCTTCATCACCGGTGCCGACGCAGCCTCCATCGTCATGGGATCCCTCAGCTCCAATGGAGCAGAACACCCGCGGCGTGCGGTAGTGATCTTCTGGGGCAGCCTCACCGGTGCAGTAGCCGCGGTCATGCTATTGGCCGGCGGCGACGAACCATCTGAGGCCTTGGCCGGGCTTCAAAGAGTCACCATTGTGGCGGCACTACCCTTCGTCGTAGTCATGTTGCTGCTCTGTTTCGCCCTGACCAAGGACCTGCGCCGCGATCCTCTGGCATTGCGCAGACGCCTGGCGACATCCGTTGTTGAACGGGCCATCCGCACCGGTGTTGAACAACACCGCGGTGTCCAGTTCGACCTCGTGACCAAGCACGACTGCGCGGAGAACTGCCCGGATACCGACTGTCCCGGCGGAACCCCCACGGGGAGCATTCCCACCGTTCGGTCTCCGCGCCCGGAGCCAACCGATAACTAACCAGCTTTTGGCCGACCAATCCACACACCAGTAAGGTCCACCATGTCCAACAACCCTGCTCAAGGCACCCTCCGTCTCAGCAACGAAGCCACAAACGATGTGACTCTCACCCTGGACGCGTCCAAACCCATGACAGTCCGGCTTGAGGTTGACCATTGCCCCTGCGGCTCGGAACATAGCCGGCCCGGCTCATACGTCGACAGCGATCTGGGCCAGCGCTGACCGCCCAACCCCCTTCCAATACAAAGAAGCAGGTGCCGGATTCCGGCGCCTGCTTCTTTTTTGTATTGCTTCGGACCCCAGGACTATTTGGATCTCAGGACTATTTGGGCATCAGGACCGAGTCGATCAGGTAGACCGTTGCGTTGGCTGTGTGCACGCCGCCGCAGATCACGTTGGCGCCGTCAACGGTGAGGGCATCCTTGGTGCCGCCAACGGTCACTTCGCCACCCTGTACTGTCTTGTGCGTTCCGACTACCTGGTCCGGAGTCAGCTGGCCCGGGACCACGTGGTAGGTGAGGATCTTGCTCAGTAGGGCATCGTCCGTCTTGAGCGTCTCAATCGTGGCGGCATCGATCTTGGCAAAGGCGTCGTCAACCGGTGCGAAGACAGTGAACTCACTGCCATTCAGGGTTGAGACCAGATCCACTTTGGGGTTGAGCTGACCCGAAACGGCAGCCGTGAGGGTCTTGAGTAGCGGGTTGTTGGAGGCGGCCACCGCAACGGGGTCCTGGGCCATGCCCACTACCGAGCCGGCGCCGTCAGGAACCTTTGCGGCATAACCGGCGCAGCCGGGGCCAACAAGATCGCGGGCCGGGTCCATGGCAGCGCTGGTCATGGCTGAAGCCGACGGCGACGGCGCCGCGGAGGTCATCTCCGGGGCTGCGGACGATGACGAAGGTGTGCTGGAGCTGCTTGTACCACCACAGGCCGTGAGTCCGAGAAGGGCGGCTGCAGTGAGGCCAACGAAGGCGAGGGCGGGGCGCTTTGTGGACAACATGTCATTCTCCTTGTTTTTGGAACCAGGGCGTTGGGTCCATTGGGTGTGGGCACTGGCTGCCCGGTGTTGCTTTTGCGTTACCGGCGTTTGTGCCTCACCAGCTATTCGGAGGTTGCAGTGGTGTGGATGGGTGCGGATTGAAAAAGATTTGAACCAAGCCGTCGCGGCTTCGGCTCCGAACTGCCTACAGATATCCGGAGCCGCCCCCTCACCGTCGGCCCGGCAACATTGGGAGACGCAATGCTGCAATTAGCACTTATCGGCCTGCTGGGCGGGCTAATCACAGGGATTTCGCCCTGCATCCTGCCTGTCCTGCCTGTCATCTTTCTTTCCGGAGGTGTACAGGGCGCCCGGAAGGTCACTGGTAGTGGTTCCGTGGCCACCGAAACCCGGCCAACCGCCGTCGAGCTTAAGGCCCAAGCCAGGCAACGTAGTCAAGCCGGCTGGCGCCCGTACTTGGTGATCCTCGGCCTGGTGATCAGCTTCAGCACGTTCACCTTGGTTGGTTCGTTCCTGCTGAGCCTGGTGAACCTGCCACAGGATCTGCTCCGGTGGATCGGCCTGGTGGTCCTGGTTCTGATTGGGCTCGGCCTGATCTTCGACCGTTTCCAGCACATCCTGGAAAAGCCGTTCTCGTGGATCCCGCAGCGCAAGGTGGGCACGGAAAACGGCGGACTGGTGCTGGGGCTGGCGCTCGGCGTCGTCTATGTGCCCTGTGCAGGACCAGTGCTTGCTGCGATTGCCGTGGCCGGTGCCACCGGTCAGGTTGGCGCCGAAACAATCGTCCTCACGCTGACGTTTGCCGTGGGTGCGGCCCTTCCCCTGCTGGTGTTTGCGTTGGCTGGCCGCCGTGTGGCAGAGCGGGTCAAGGCCTTCCGCAAGAACCAGCGCAAGATCCGGATCGCCGGCGGCGTCATGATGATCGCACTGGCTATCGGCCTGGTGTTCAACCTCCCGCAGCTGCTCCAGAAACTTGTCCCGGACTACACCTCCACACTGCAGGAACAGGTCCAGGATAACGAGTCCGTGAAGAAGGCGCTGGATCTGGGCGGACTGGTTAACGACCAGAACCGGGATCTGGACAAGTGCAGCAACGGCGCCACCGAGCTTGAATCCTGCGGTACGGCACCAGATATCAAGGGCATCCAGGAATGGTTCAACACTCCCGGTAACCAGGCTGTGAACCTGAAGGACCTCAAAGGCAAGGTGGTCTTGGTGGATTTCTGGGCCTACTCCTGCATCAACTGCCAGCGCTCCGTTCCGCACCTGACCGCTTGGTACAGCAAGTACAAGGAGTCCGGCCTGGAGATCATCGGCGTCCACTCCCCCGAGTACGCGTTCGAGAAAGAGACCCGCAACGTTATGTCCGGCGCTCAGGGCTTGGGCATCAGCTACCCGGTGGCCATCGACAACAACCTCTCAACGTGGACCAACTACCGCAACCGCTACTGGCCGGCGCACTACCTGATCGATTCCGAGGGCATGGTGCGGCACATCAAGTTCGGCGAGGGCGGCTACCAGACCACGGAGAAGCTGATCCGCGAACTCCTGCAACAGGCCAACCCTTCGGTGACGCTCCCCGCGCCCATTGAAGCGTCCGACGACGGCCCGGTAGCAGGTGCCACCACTCCCGAGACATATTTGGGCACCACCAAGAAGGTCAACTATGCCGGTACCCAACCGTACAAGGCCGGAGCCGGTGAATACACGGTCCCGGCCGACCAAGCAGCAGACAGTTTCGCACTTGCTGGCGGCTGGGATCTGGGTACGCAGTCCATCACACCCGCCGGAGCCGGCTCCTCCATTGCCCTGAACTACCACGCCAAGCAGGTGTACATCGTGGTCAGCGGCGAAGGAATGATTGACGTTGTCCGGGACGGCAAGACGACGTCCGTTCCAGTGTCAGGAACGCCCACCCTCTACAAAATTGTGGACGACACCGACATCCGCGAGGGCAAGCTCGAGGTCAGGATCCCGGAGGGCATCCAAGCGTACTCGTTCACGTTCGGATAAGCGCTGACAGAGCGCGTCAGAGGTCGGCCGGGTAACCAATCCGTGCAGGGCCAAAGCCCGATCCGGTCATCACGTCCAGCCGTCTAGCGGAGGGCTGGACGCCGGTGACAGGATGGGCGGCATGGCAATCGAGGTTCGTCCCGCAACCGAGTTCGATGACGTGAGAACAATGGTCGGCCCCAAACGTCCGGACGCCAACGTGTGCTGGTGCCTGAGCTATCGGATTCCTTCGAAGCAAAATCTTGCGCTCCAGCGGGAAGAGCGGGGAAAGTTCGTCGAGAAGCTGGTGGCGGAGGATCCGCCGCCAGGGGTTCTCGCTTACGACGGCGGCGAAGTAGTTGGGTGGGCAGCCGTTCACCCACGCGCCGACACCAGCTTCGCAACCAACCGAAAGATCCCACACGTGGACGACGCCAATGTGTGGTCCATTTGGTGCATCCGGGTGCGGCCTGGGCATCGAGGCAAGGGCATCTCCCATCATCTGTTGAAGGGTGCCATTGATATGGCCCGCGAGTATGGTGCGCCAGCCGTTGAGGGCTACCCCGTGGACAACAAGGGCAGCAAAGTGGACTTGACCATGGCGTACGTTGGCACCCGCAGGCTGTTCGAGAAAGCCGGCTTCACAAAGGTCGCCGAAACAACGTCCATCCTCAACGGCTTCCCGAGGGTCCTCATGCGCCTGGACCTGCGCTAACCCTTGCAGCTGAGTCAGCCTTGCAGTTTCGCCGTCATTCGGTGGGCTTCCTCCAGCAGCAATTTGCCCAGGACGTCCTGCCGATCCGGACGGAAGCGGGGTTCGATCCCTGTCAAGGACAAGGCCCACGCCGGCCGCCCTTGTTGGTCAAAAACCGCAGCCCCCATCCCCCAACTGCCTTCCAGGACCAGGCCGGGATTCACTGAATAACCCGCCAGACGGGTGCTCTCCAGGTTGGCCCGCACCACGTCCGCCGTGTGGCCGGCAGCGAAGGCACCAGCATGCATGTCCCAGTCGGCGAGAAATGCTTCCTGTTCCTCAGGCGGCAGGAAGGCCATAATGGCCGTCCCTGCGGAGGCGACTCCCAGCGGAAAGCGCACGCCTTCATGCAGCACGAAGGACCTCACAGGGAACGAGCCCTCCTCGCGCAGCACGCAGACGGTTTCGTTCCCACGACGGATGGAGAAGAAGGCACTCTCGCCAGTCTCGGCGGCCAATCTGCGCAGCGACGGCCGGGCAAGGTCCTCCATGGGGAACCTGGCGGCAGCTACCGAACCCAGCAGGAAGATTTCCGGACCAAGAACCCATTTCCCCGCGGCGGAATCGTGTTCCAGCAAGCCCTCAGCGGCAAGGGACGTCAGAAGTCGGTGCACAGTTGGCCTGGTCAGCCCTGACTCCCGAACCAATCCGGCCAGCGAGGTCCCGTCAGGCTTGCGCCCCACCAACCTCAGCAGCAGGGCAACGCGGCCCACCACTTGGGCGCCCTGCACCGGGCTCTGCAAAGATTTCTGCTCCGTCAAGGCCAGCTCCTAAAGATTTCATCCACAATATGGACACAATCGAGCCTACCGTCCACACCATGAGTAGCCAAGCATTGCGACCGTTGACGCGGCCCGGGATGAATCCTAGGCTCCTCTACAGGTCACCCCGTCCACAAAGTGGATACATCCACCACAAAGGCTCAAAGAGGAGTTCCACATGTCGAAGATGCACGCCAGCGCAACGCAAGCGCTCCAGGACCTGATGGCAGACGGCCTGACCATCGCCGTCGGGGGTTTCGGCCTGAGTGGCATCCCCGCGGACCTGATCGACGCCGTCCGCGAGTCGGGGGCCAAGGACCTAACTATCGTCTCGAACAACATGGGCGTGGATGGCAAGGGCTTGGGTGTGCTGATCGAGTCCGGCCAGGTCCGGAAGGTCATCGCATCCTACGTCGGTGAGAATAAGCTCTTCGCAGAGCAATATCTCGCAGGCCAACTCGAAGTCGAATTCACTCCGCAGGGCACACTGGCGGAGCGTCTCCGCGCCGGCGGCGCCGGCATCCCCGCCTTCTACACGCGGACCGGCGTGGGCACCCTGGTTGCCGAGGGCAAGCCGCTGGAAGAGTTCGACGGCGTAACGTACGTCCGCGAGCGCGCCATCACCGCCGACGTCGCACTGGTTCATGCCCACACCGCGGACACGGACGGAAACCTGATCTACCGCTACACCGCCCGCAACTTCAACCCTGTGGTGGCGACCGCGGGCGCCATCACCATCGCGGAGGCAGAGGTCATTGTGCAGCCCGGCGAGCTTGACCCCAATCACATCGTCACCCCGGGCGTCTACGTCCAAAGGCTTGTGCAGGCCAGCGCACGGGTCAAGGACATCGAACAGCGAACAGTCCGCCCCCGGCCCGAAGCACTGGCCGTCTAACGCTTACCAGGAACAAGGAGCACAATCATGGCTTGGACACGAGACCAGATGGCCGCCATCGCGGCTGAAGAATTGCACGACGGCGACTACGTCAACCTCGGCATCGGCATCCCCACACTGGTGGCCAATAACCTGCCCGAGGACGTGCGGGTTGTCCTTCAGAGCGAGAACGGCCTGCTGGGCATGGGCGCATTCCCGTATGAGGGCGAGGAAGACGCCGACCTCATCAACGCTGGCAAGCAGACGGTCACCATCACTTCCGGCGGCAGCATCTTCGACTCCGCTACCTCGTTCGGCATGATCCGCGGCGGCCACGTGAAGGTGGCCATCCTTGGCGCGATGCAGGTGTCGGGCAGCGGCGATCTCGCCAACTGGACCATCCCCGGCAAGATGGTCAAGGGCATGGGCGGCGCGATGGACCTGGTGGCGGGGACACCGCGAGTGGTGGTCCTCACCGAGCACAACGCCAAGGACGGCTCGGCCAAGATCGTCACCGAATGCACGCTCCCGCTGACGGGGCTGAAGTGCGTTGACCGGATCATCACGGACCTCGCCGTTTTCGACATCGAGGACAACCACGACGGCGGTACGCGCCTGCTGCTGACCCGCCTCGCCCCGGGAGTCACTGTGGAAGAGATCCGCAGCAAGACCGGAGCGGAATTCGCTGTCGCGCTCGAGTCTGAAGAAGAAAGCACCCTCGAAGGAGTAAGCGCATGAGCCTGAAAGACCAGTTCGGCAAGGACGTCCTGCTCACAGGATGGGGCCACAGCAAATTTGGCAAGCTCACAGATGAGACCTTGGAGTCCCTGATAGTGCAGGTGGCCGGCGAAGCCATCCGTAACTCGGGGCTGGAGCCGAAGGACATCGACGAGATCTACCTCGGCCAGTTCAACTCAGGCATGCAGCCGCTGGGTTTCACGTCGTCCTTGGCACTCCAGCTCTCAGGAGATCTGGCCAACGTTCCCGCGACGCGCACCGAGAATGCTTGTGCTTCCGGTTCCGCCGCGTTCCAGCAAGGTGTGAAGGCAGTGCTCGCCGGGACTGCGCGCAATGTTTTGGTGATCGGCGCCGAAAAGATGACCGACGCCGGGGCGGACGTGGTGGGAGCAGCCCTCCTTGGCGCTTCCTACGAAATGGCCGGAAAGGCCTCAACCACCGGGTTCACCGGGCTGTTCGCCGAGGTCGCCAAGCATTACGGGAAGCGCTACGGCTCGTCCATCAGCGGCCCGGGTTACGAGGCCGGACTGGGTGATGTCCTAGGTTCCATCGCCGCAAAGAACCACCACAACGGCATGGACAACCCCTACGCCCAGATGCACCGGGACTTCGGCGAAGAATTCTGCCGAACCGTTTCAGACAAGAACCCCATGGTTGCCGAACCCTTGCGCCGCACGGATTGTTCGCCGGTCTCGGACGGTGCTGCCGCCGTCGTGATTTCAACGTCGGCAACCGCCGGTGCAACTGCACCGGTCCGCCTGGCTGGTTTCGGACATGCCAACGACTTCTTCCCGGCAGAACGCCGCGACCCCACCGAATTCGCGGCCACGCGTGTTTCCTGGGAGCGCGCGCTGGGCATGGCCGGGGTGGGTATTGAGGACCTGGACTTCGCCGAGGTGCACGACTGCTTCACCATCGCCGAGCTCATCATGTACGAGGCCATGGGACTGACACCACGCGGCGAAGGTTCGCGCGCCGTCAAAGAGGGCTGGGTCTACAAGGACGGCAAGCTGCCCGTCAACGTCTCCGGCGGGCTGAAGGCCAAGGGCCACCCCGTCGGCGCCACCGGCGTGTCGCAGCATGTGATTGCGGCCATGCAGCTCACGGGAACCGCCGGCGCCATGCAACTTCCCAACGCCCGGCGCGGCGCTGTCCAGAACATGGGCGGCGTGGGCATCGCCAACTACGTGAGCGTGCTGGAGGCGGTCTAACCCAAGTAAGTCGCAGCTGTGCGCGTTTTGAGGGCTGAAAACGCGCACAGCTGCGACTCAGTTGGGTCAGCGGTTCCGGATCAGCGCCGCGATCTCCGTAAACCCGAGCCGCTCTGCGTTCTGCAGGGCGGTTCGGCCTTGGGGATCACGGATATCCGGATCAGCTCCCGCGGCCAGCAACTGCCGGACCACGTCCTGCTGGTTGGGGCCGCCGTTGTTGAGCAGGATGGCTTCCTGCATGGCGGTCCAGCCGAGGTTGTTGACGTGGTCCACGGGCACGCCAGCTGCGATGAGGATCCGCACAGTTTCGGTGTGCCCGTGTTCGCTCGCCGGAATGAGGGCTGTGCCGCCGTATCGGTTGATGCTGCCCACGTCCGCTCCAGCCGCCAAAGTCAGTTGCAGCACCTCGTTGAAGCCCTCCGCGCCTGCATAAAGAAACGCAGAGTCCTGGATGTCGTCCTTGGCGTTGACGTTGCCGCCAGCGTCGATGAGTTCGCGGACCCGCACGGGATCGTTGGCTTTCGCCGCGAGGATCAGGAGTCGGTCGGTTTCGATTTGGGCCTCCGGTGACAGTTTGGGCGGCAGGGCAACGGACGACGCCGGGACAGGGCCCACGCTCGACGGCGTCGCTAGGGTGGGCGCCGGGCTGGCAGGTGAGGCGGCCGCCGTCGTACTCGCTGTTGGCGAACCCGACGACGGTGTCTCGACAGGCGAGGACGGCGCGCAGCCAGCCACAAGCCCGGCGATCAGTAAACCCGCACTGATTGCCGAGCTCACAGCCAGACCGCGCGCCTTCATGGAACTCATACCGTCGAGGCTACTTCGCAGCTACAGCCAAAGCCTCGGCACCGGCGGTGGCGCAAGCCTCGTCCAAGGCGCCGTCGGGAGCGCCGCCGACGCCGATGCCCGCCACGGACACGCCGTTGACCTTCAGTGGGACACCACCGGCCAGGAAGAGCGTGCCGGGGAGGTCAGCAATGGACGGTCCATTGCCGTTGATGCGCTTGGCCAGTTCACTGGTGGGCGCACCGAAAGCAGCTGCGGTGTAAGCCTTCTGCTTGGCGGCCTCGATAGTGTGCTCGGCTGCGTTGTCGCCGCGGAGAAGGGCCTGGACGGTACCGAAGCGATCCACCAAGGCGACGGTCACGAACGGAAGCTTGTCCGCCTGGCACTTGGCAAGCGCCGCATTTACCGCCGCGCTCGACGCTCCGACGGCGATACGGTTCTGGGCAACCACATTCTCAGCTGCGGGCTGGACTTCGGCTGCTACCGGCGCGGCGGGTGCGGTAACGGGTGCGGCTTCGGGAGCCACTGCGTTGGCCACAGCGGTGACCCCGCCAGTGAGCAACAGCGCTCCGGCGGCTGCGGCGGCGATCATCTTGTTGGACTTCTTCATGGAGTGCTCCTCATGGCGTTCATTGGCAATTTCGGGTACACATCCATGCTTCCGGAGCACCCCTCAGGCCACATCGGCCATGTGCTGGGTCCAAGCTCATCCGTTCCGCCAGCCGTATCAGCCAAAAGGTGGAGAGGCCAGCGACCGCAAGGGATCTAGCATGGAAAGAGCGCCTACCACCGACCGGAACGGAAACGGGACCCCCAATGCCAGCAGCCCCTCAAAGGCCCGATCCCAGCAGCCGGATCGATAACCGCATCGACGCGGTGGTGCACCTTGGTTTCGCCGTGTTGATGGTCGCGTCTGCCGTCCGCTACGTCATGCGCCATTCCCCTGCGGACAACCTCTGGACCGTGGCCTTGGCTGCGGCAGTGTGCGCGCTGTACGCCGTCACTGCGGTCCTCTGCCAGCGTCGCCAAAAACAGCAGCACCGCCAGCCATGGATGCCTTGGATGTTCGCTTTGGTGGCAGCCTGGGCAGCGCTGGTCATCGTCGCCCCGAGTTTCGCGTGGTGTTCCTTCGCCATCTTCTTCCTTGTCCGCACCGCGTTAAGCGGGTGGGCGGCGTATCTGGCGGGAGGCGCGACGGCGGCGGCCACCGCCGTCGGGCTCTTCCGCATGAGCGACTGGACCGACGTCGCCATGCTGCTGGGACCGCTGGTCGCAGGCGCGCTGCTGACGCTGGTTTACGACAAGATCGAGCGGGATGCCGAGCTTCAACGCAAGCTGCTTAGCCAAGTCTCCAAGACTCAGGAACAGCTGGCCGCGAGTGAACGGGAAGCAGGAGTCGCCGCCGAACGCGAGCGCGTCTCCCGCGAAATCCACGATACCGTCACGCAGGGACTCGCCAGCAGCCTGCTGCTCCTGGAGGCCGCCCAACGGTCCTGGCCCGACGCCGACGCCCACGATGACGTGCGCAAAGCTGCCAGCCTCCTCCGCGGGAATCTCGCCGACACCCGCAGCCTGGTGCACGAACTCTCCGCGCCCGGCCTCGAATCCGGTCCCCTCCCGCAGGCCCTGGAACAGGCTGCCCGGCAATACGTGGATACCATCCGAGTGCAAGTCACCGGCGTCGCGCGGCCCGTCCCTGCAGAAGTTCGGCACGCCCTGCTCCGCGTGACACAGAGCGCCGTGGCCAACATCAAACTTCATGCCCACGCGGACAATGCCAGCCTGACTCTTGGGTACCTGCCGGACGCGATCACCCTTGACGTGTTCGACGACGGCCGCGGCTTTGATCCCGGAGCGGTACCTCCGCCGTCGGAAACGGGAGGATACGGTCTGCGCGCCATGCGTCAACGCATTGAGCAGCTGGGCGGAGAATTGAGCGCGGAAAGCACACCGGGAGAAGGCACCATCATTGCCGCGCAGCTTCCGCTGCCGGCTCTGCCCGAAAATACGCTTGCCGAAGATACCTCGCCCCAAGATACGTCGAAGGAGTCGCTGTGAGCACCATTTCCGTGCTCCTTGTGGACGACCACACCGTAGTCCGGAGCGGACTCAAGGCGCTGTTGGGCACCCAGGCCGATATCGTCATCGTCGGTGAAGCATCATCCGGTGAGGAAGCGCTGGAAGCAGCGCAACAACACTCACCCGCAGTGATTCTCATGGACCTTGCGATGGGTGCGGGAATGGACGGCATCGAGGCCATCAAGCAGTTGCGGCAACGCAATCCCCGGCAAGCCGTGATCGTGTTCACCACCTACGATTCCGACGCCGATATTGTCCGCGCGGTGGACGCCGGCGCCATGGGGTACTTGCTCAAGGATGCTGCGCCTGAGGAGATTTTCGCCGCAGTAAGGGGTGCCGTGCAGGGTAAAAGCGTGATGAGCGCGCCGGTAGCATCCCGGCTTTTCCAACAACTGCGGAACCCCGACGAAGTCCTCACGCCCCGGGAGGCGGAGCTCCTCAGTCTCCTGACTGAGGGCCTCAGCAACCGCGACCTGGGCAAACGCCTCTTCATTTCCGAAGCAACCGTCAAAACCCATCTGGCCCATATCTACGCCAAGCTCGGCGTGGAGACGCGGGCCGCGGCGATCGCAACCGCCATTCGCCGCGAAGGCATGCGGTAGGACCTTCTCTGCCCCGGATTGGGCGCCCTTTCCTATATATCCGCGGCCCGCATTCGGTTAAGCTGGCACTATGTCCGACGCCTCAGGACGCAAGATGTTCAAGCACTCCGGAACCGCCCTGCTGTTCCGCGGAATCCTGGCCGTGCTCTTTGCTTTCCTCGTGGCATCTTTGCCAGTAGCCACGGTCTTCGGACTGGTTCTCGTGTTCGGCCTCTTCGCAATCGTGGACGGCCTCACCAATGTGGCCCACTACTTTTATGACCCTTCACGCCATTCCCGCTGGACGATGGTGGGAGGCTTCATCTCCATCGCCGCGGGTTTGGTCGCAGTTGCGTGGCCGGGTATCACAGCAGCAGCGCTTGGCGTGCTGATTGGACTCTGGGCCTTGGTCCTGGGGCTTTCCGAGATCATCTTCGCGTTTGCTGCAAGGAACTCCGTCAATGGCTGGGGAGTCTGGGTGCTCACGGGTCTTGTGACTGCGCTTTTTGGCCTCTTCGTCCTGATCAACCCTGGTCTCGGCTTCCTGGGCATGGTGGGTTTGCTGGCAGCATTCTCCGCTGTTGCGGGGCTGTTGTTGATCGTTTGCGGGATCAAGATGCGCAGGGGCGCCTCGTCCGCCTTCATGTACGCCCACTGATCGCCCCTGCAGTGAAGTTGTCACGGCGGGCAATCCTTCATGAGGGGATGCGCTGGGCGCCAAGTTCGGTAAGTTAGTGGCTGTGAAGATAGCTACCTGGAATGTGAACTCCCTCCGTGCCCGTGCCGACCGCGTTGAAGCGTGGCTTGAGCGCAGTGACTGTGATGTCCTGGCCATCCAGGAGACCAAGTGCAAGGACGATAACTTCCCGTGGGAGCTCTTTGAGCGCATGGGCTACGAGGTTGCGCACTTCGGCGTGAACCAGTGGAATGGCGTCGCCATCGCCTCCCGCGTAGGACTGGAGGATGTTGAGCGCACCTTCCTGGACCAGCCAATGTTCGGCAAGGCAGGCAAGGATCCAGCTCAGGAAGCCCGTGCCATCGCCGCTACCTGTGGCGGCATCCGCATCTGGAGCCTTTACGTTCCAAACGGCCGCTCGCTTGACGACGAACACATGCCGTACAAACTCAAGTGGCTGGACGTCCTTCAAGGCAACGCCTCGGAATGGCTGAAGTCTGCTCCGTCAGCCCAGGTCGCGCTGATGGGCGATTGGAACATTGCCCCCTTTGATGACGACGTCTGGGACATCGAGCTGTTCCGCAACAACAACTTCACCCACGTGAGCGAACCCGAGCGCGCCGCTTTCCACGCCTTCGAGGCTGCCGGTTACACCGACGTCGTCCGCCCCTACACACCAGGCCCCGGCGTCTACACCTACTGGGACTACACGCAGCTGCGCTTCCCCAAGAAGGAAGGCATGCGCATCGACTTCTGCCTGGCCTCCCCCGCGTTGGCTGCCCGGGTTACCGGTGCCTCCATCGACCGTGAGGAACGCAAGGGCAAGGGCGCTTCGGATCACGCTCCCGTGATCGTGGAGCTTGCAGACTAATCACCGCTAATGGACGAAAGGGGCCGGCTGGACATGAATGGAAACCTGTATCGGGGCCAGGCAGGACTGCCGTTCTCTTCGTCCCTGCGCATTTACGAGCCCCTTGAGGCGTTTCCTCCCGAGCAGCAGCGCCAGCTCGTGGCGGACAGCAGCAAGATAGGTTCCCGCGCCGCCGTCGAAAATGCGGAACTCCAAGCCTCGCTGGGCCGCATCACACGGACCGGCGGGGACCCCTTCCCCACCGGGCGGACTGATTTGGTGCGCATGACGCGGGTCCCTGGCGGGCGGCACACCGCGGTGGACGGTGCCGCGGACGAAACAACCGGCAAGCCACCGCAGGATAAAGAAACCCACGACGCCGGACGGCTGCTTTATTGCCCCAGCCAACTGGTGATTCGGGCCGGGTTGGCGGCGAATGCCCTCATGGATGGTGTGCACAGCCCCCTGGCTGATCTGCTGATTCCGGTTTCCCAGCGGGACAAGCATCAAGCAAGGATCGATCGGATCAACGCAGGGGAAGAAGCCAAGCGGGTACACACCCGGGCCTCCACCTGGGGTATCCCGTTCAGCTGGTTCTCGCTGTTCGCAGAGTCTGACCGCAAGGACGTGGTGGAGTCGGATGGGCATATCCTCACCGTCCGGGTGTGGACACCATTGACGGACGCCCTGGACCGGGCACGCTTTGCCGTAGCCCATCTGGCCTTGGCAGCTCCGGACCTGGACATGCTGGATGACCTGACGCAGCTCACCGAATGGCTGGAGTTGTTCCACGTCCAGTCCATGGTGGAGCTGGACTACGGCGCCGTGGCGGATAAGGTCTATCCGGACGAATCCCCGATGGATGTGCGCCTTGGGATCGAGTGCTTGGCTGAGGGTGACATGACCGGCGCTGCCGCTGCTTATCGTCGACTCGCCTCACGGTGGATCCCCATCCGGCAGTTGGCGCGGGCTTCGTAGCTTGGGTCAGGACCTGCAAGGCGGCGCTGTTGTCTCCCTGACAATCAATTGATGCGGCGCCACCTCTGAATGCACGGCACCCGCAATCCCATCCAGCTCGTCGAGGAGCATTTTGGTGGCCAGTTCAGCCTGGTTGTCGGGCCGTTGGCCCACGGTTGTGAGGCCCAACGACGCGGAAAAATCGTGATCGTCAATGCCGATGACCGAAAGATCCCCGGGCACTCGAACGCCGTGACGGGCGGCCTCGAAGATAACCCCCATGGCCATCTCGTCCGAAGAACAGAAAATAGCTGTCGGCTTTGGCCCGGGCTGGTTCCATAGCCGAACAAACGCCTGCTGCCCGCTGGCAACGGTGAAGTCGCCCCATTCATCCCACTCGGGGCGTACTTTCAAGCCGGCATCGGCCATGACCTCCTGGAAGGCCCGGATACGGACACGCGGAACGTCGAAGTTCAGGTCCGTTTCGTCATCGCCGTGGAGCAAAGCAATGTCCGTGTGGCCCAGATCCAGCAGGTGCCGCACAGCCGTTGAGGCGGCTTCGTAATCGTTGATGCCGATGTACGCGCAATCCTCGACGTGCCCGCCAACCACCACCAGCGGGATATCGATCTTGTGGAGGTGTTCCAATTCCTCCTCACTGAGCGCCATACAAAGCACCAGCAGGGCATCGATCTGCTTGTAGACCATGGTGGAGCTGAAAAGCCGCTCGCGATTACTGCCGTGGCCCCCGAGGTTGAACAAGGAGAGGTTGTACTTGCGCGAATGCAGTTCCCTGTCCGCGCCTTCGATGGCCTTCGAGAAGAACCATCGGGAGACGAACGGCGCCAGGACACCGATGGTGCGCGTGCGTCCGGTGGCCAACCCCGAAGCCGAGGACGAGGCCACGTAACCAAGGGACGCCGCGACTTCCAGGATTTTCTCACGGGTTGCCGGTGAGACGCGGGGCAGTCCCCTGACGGCCCTGGACACAGTGGCAGTAGACACTCCGGCGGCCGCCGCCACGTCTTCGATGCTGACGCCTGTGTGGCCACCGCGTTGGGACCTACCCGTTGTTCGTGTCACAGGCCCCCCTCTCCGGCTGCCTTTGGATTCGCCGATTTCTTTCTTACGGCGAAGAAACAGTCTATTTTGTGCAGGCCTTGGTTACGCAGCGGAGCCATCCGCTGCGTAACCAAAGCTGCAATTATCAGCCCTTAAGGCCGCCGGACAGCAGGCCCCTGACGAAGTACCGCTGGAGGCCGAAGAACACCAGGAGCGGGACGATGATCGAGACGAATGCTGCGGCAGGGTTCAAGTAATCCCTTGCACCGCGGGTACCGGAAATTTCCGCAAGACGCTGCGTAATAGGCGCGACGTCCGCCGTACCTCCGGAGAACACCAAGGCCACAAGCAGGTCGTTCCAGACCCACAGGAACTGGAAGATGGCCAGCGATGCCAACGCCGGAACGGACAGCGGAAGGATGATCCGCCAGAAAATGGTGCTGTGTCCGGCACCGTCAACCCTCGCCGCCTCGATAACCTCACCCGGAATCTCGGAGATGAAGTTGTGGAGGAGGAAGATGCCCAAGGGAAGCCCGAACATGGTGTGCGCGATCCACAGCTGCGCGTACGAACCCGCCGGAAGGTGGAGGGTCTGCGTGAAGAACTGCAGGAGCGGAATCAGTGCCATCTGGAGCGGGATGATCTGCAGGGCAAAAACGAAGATAAAGAGCGCGTCGCGGCCCTTGAACTTCCCCCATGCGAAAACGTAGGCCGCCATGGAAGCGAGCACCAGCACAAAAATGGTGACCGGGATGACGATCGCTATGGAGTTGACGAAGTACTGGGACAGGTTGGCCGACTGCGAGCCCGCGGGAGTAACGACGTCTACATAGTTCTTGAAGGTGAAGTCCCAGTCCAGGAAGGCATTCCACCAACCGTTTGAGCGGGGACCCACCTGCTTCGGGGCGGGACGGAACGAGGTAACAAGGAGACCGAACGTCGGTACAGACCATACGACGGCGATGATGATCGCTGCCGCTGTTGCCCACTTGGACGTGAGCTTGGTCTTGACCCTGCGCATGATCGGCTGGGCGTCCTCCGTGGGATCGGATCCAGGACGCTGCCGAGTCGGGACCGTCGAGGCCTCTTTCGGGGCTGGCGTGGCTGTCAATGGATCTCCCTTTGCTTGCGAAGGACTCGAGCGTTGTACACCACAATTGGCAGCACCATAAGGAACAGGATCAGGGCCAGTGCAGCACCGCGTCCTGGCTCACCGGCACGGAAAGCCTGTGTGTACATTTCGTTGGCCACAACCGAGGTGTCGTAGTTTCCGGCCGTCATGGTTCGAACAATGTCGAACACCTTCAGCGTGGCGATCGTAATGGTGGTCAGTACCACCACCAAGGCCCCGCGGATGCCGGGGACCGTGACGTTGCGGAACTGCTGCCAGGCATTTGCCCCATCCAGGCGGGCTGCCTCAATGAGTTCCACCGGGACACCCTTGATGGCCGCAGACAGGATCACCATGGCGAAGCCAGTCTGGATCCAGACCATCACGATGATCAGGAAGAGCGTGTTTTCCGGGGCATCCAGGAGGAACTGTTTGGGGTCCATACCCAGGGCGGCACGGATAAAGTTGATGACGCCGGTCTGTTCAATGCCTGGACCGCGGTAGTCGTAAACGAGCTTCCAGATGATGCCGGCGCCCACAAAGGAGATCGCCATCGGCATGAAGACCAGTGACTTCAGGACCCGCTCGCCGCGGGCCTTGTCAATGAATACGGCATAGGCAAGTCCGAAGCTGGTGGACAACAGCGGAACGAGGACTGTCCAGATAACGGTGTTGCGCAAGGTGGCCAGAGCCTCCGGCTGCGTGAACATCCAGACGAAGTTGTCGAATCCGTTTCCTTGGCCGCTTGCATCCGTGAACGCCAACATTGACGTGCGGACAGCGGGATAAACGAGGCCCACCAGCATCAGGATGGCTGCCGGAGCAAGGAAGCCAGCCACGGTAACCCTGTCCTTGACCGATTTCGGTGCCCTGTCCACCACCAGCATGATGATGCCGATAACAGCCGCGAAGATCGCGATTGCTATCACTACTTGAAGGAGTTTTCCTCCGATAAAATCCATACCCAACCTCCGGGGCGTGAGTGAATCACTAGGTTCCGGGAAAGGCGCTGCCTCCCCGGCTGGGCAGACCAGCCAAGGGAGGCAGCGCCTTTATCGTCAGCTCTTAGGCCAGCTGGACTCGATGCTGTCCGTTACCTGCTGGGCAGAGGAGCCGTTGATCCAGGCAACAATGCCCTTCCAGAACGAGTTGGAACCCACTGCGCTCGGCATCAGGTCAGAGCCGTCAAAACGGAAGACGGTCTTGGGGTCCTGAAGGAGCTTGATGGACTGCTTGTCCAAAGCGGACTGTGCATTGTTCGGGTCGAGGCCCTTGTTGGCGCTGATGGCACCGCCGAGCTTCACGCGGTTGTTGGCGAAGTCCGCACTTGCCATGAAGGCGAGGTAGGCCTGGACCTCGGGGGTGTCCTTGTAGGCGCCAACGGATTCACCGCCACCGGTGATGGCTGTGCCCTTGGATTCATCCACGGGAGGTGTCATGAAGGCCCAAACATCGCCGTCCTCGGCAACATTGGTGCCGGCAGGCCAGTTGGCTGCCTGGAACGATGCCTGGTGGTGCATGGCGCACTGTCCGTCAAGAACAGGCTGACCGGCCTGGGCGAACGCCGTGCTCAGGATCGAGCGGGGGTCACCGAAACCGCCGTTGACGTAATCCGGGTTGAGCAGGATGTCGCCAACCTTGTTGAAGGAGTTGACGATCTTGGGATCGTTGAAGGGAATCTGGTGGGTAATCCACTTGTCGTAGACTTCCGGGCCCTCGGCGCGAAGGACGACGTCCTCGATCCAGTCGGTGCCCGGCCAGCCGGTAGCTTCGCCCGACTCAAATCCGGCACACCACGGCTTCATGGTCTTGTCGGCAGCGATCTTCTTGGTCAGGTCCATCATTTCGTCCCACGTCTTGGGGACTTGCCAACCCTTGTCCTTGAAGGTCTTGGGCGAGTACCAAACGTAGCCCTTGACGTTCGCGAGCATCGGTGCGGCGTAGAACTTGCCGTCCACGGTGCCGTACTTCTTCCAGTCCGGGGACCAGTTCTTGTCCACAAGATCGGACACAGTCTTCGGGGCGGGCTTCAGGTAGCCGGCGCGGGCTTGGGTGGCAAGGAGGCCAGGCTGCGGGAAGATCGCCACGTCCGGGGCCGTGCCTGATTGTGCACGGACACCGATCTGGGTTTCGAACTCCTTGCTGCCCTCGTACTTGACGGTGATGCCTGTGCACTTTTCGAACTGTGCCCAGGATTCCTCGAGGTTTGTTGCTTCGACGTCAACAATGGTGGAGTACACCGAGACGGTCTTGCCGTCATGCTTGCCGTAGGTGTCGTAGGCGGAACAGTCATTCGACGCGGTGCTAGCGCTGCCGCCGCCGCTGTTGCCGCTACATGCGGACAGGGTAAGTGCCAGAACGCCGGCCGCCGCGACCGGGAGCAGGTACTTGGTTTTTTTCATGCTGGAGACTCCTCGCTGAGTACAAGAAAATCGTGGCGCAATTGATGTGGTGGCCCTCACACTAGCTAAACTTGCAGCAAGAATGCAAGCGCTTACACCCGAACGTGACCGCAACGATACAAAGCAACCTTTGCATCGCGCCCGACACGCCAGGCTGGGGTTCCCTCGGGATCCGGGAACTGCCTCGCAGCAAGGCTGCAGCGATCAGCCGCGGCCGGCTCAAACCCAACTGCGCAGCATGGCTTGTGGCGGAGTAGTCGCGCCATCCGATTTGATTGCCTAGTGTTGCCTATGCAACAGTGGGAAGTGTGGATGAACTTGAAGCACTCCAGACCATTGGCCGACTGATCAAAGAAGAACGCTTGGCCCAAGGGCTGAGCCAGGTGCAGTTGGCAAAGCAGGCTGGAACGGCCATCAAGACTGTCCGGACGCTGGAGTCAGGCACTCGCCGCACCCAGGAAATCAATCAGCGCAAGCTCGAGCACGCCCTGGGCTGGCGGGCCGGATCAGTCGCTGAAGTTCTCAAGGGAAAATCCAGCTTTGCCCCGGACCAAATCACCCCCGACGACATGCGCAGCAGCGACGACCAGCGGCAGTCTTCAGGGCCGCGGGTCGTGGTACCTGCGGCCCCCATTGCCCGCGCCTCGCATCTTTCCGACGAGGAACTTCTCGCTGAACTGACATACCGGATGATGCACCGCAACAGGGGCTAGCTGTACTGAGTCAGTAGGTTGTTTGCACCTGCTGATGGGTGGTTTGCCTCCGAGGCTGCCGTGCGGCCGGTGGTTGTTGTAGAAGTCTAGCCATGGCTGCAGGGCGTCTGTCCGGGCCTGGTTGGAAGTGAATGGTTGCCGGTAGGCCCAGCCTTCTTGAAGGGTGCGGTTGAAGCGTTCTGCTTTGCCGTTCTGCCAGGGATGGCGGGGTTTGATCAGGACGTGCTTGGCGACCAGTGCAGCGAGTGCGTCCTGGAAATCTTTCGATAACCGGTAGGCAAAGGCGTTGTCGGTCATGACCCGTCTGACTGGCGCGCCGTTGGCTGCCATGGCCGCTGCGGCCCGGGTGAGGAACCCTGCGCAGGTCGGGCCTTTCTCGTCGGGCAGGACCTCGGCGTAGGCCAGACGAGTGTGGTCATCGACGGCCACGTGGACGTAGTCGAAACCGACCCTTGTATGGCCTGTTGAGTGGTTGCGGGCGGATTGGTTCGGGTCTGCCCGCCAGCCTCCGCCGTCGGGAATCCGGCCTAGTTTCTTGACGTCGATGTGGATCATGTCTCCGGGAGCGTCGCGCTCGTACCGGCGGTCCGTGGCACGGGATGCCCGGATCCGTTCCCCGGTCACCGGGTCCAGGTCCCACAGCCGGGGCATGCCCGCCCGGGTCAGAATCCGGGAGACCGTCCGGGCGCTCGTCCCGCACCGGGCTGCCAGGCCCGCTGGCCCTTCGCGGTGCTTCACGCGCTGGGTCAGGACATCGGCAACCAGCGCAGCAGAAGTCGCGTGTGGGCACGACCTTGGGCGGGAGCTGCCCTCGAGGCCGGCCCAGCCATGGGTGCGGTACCGGCTGATCCAGCGGTGCGCGCAGGTCCTTGAGATGCCCATTTCTTTGGCCACATGGGCCACGGGACGGCCGGCGAGGACGCGCTCGATAAGGATCCGCCTACCGGTCGGGGTCAAGCGGGCATTACATCGTGAATAGGTGAAGACCTCTTAGTCGTTGGCTGTGTGTGGTAACCACCAACCTAAGAGGTCTTCACCTATTCACGATGTAACCAACGTCCTGACTCAGTACAGCTAGCTGCCTGTTGGGAGTTGCTGCCTACGCACCATCTCATTGATCCAGGTGGGCGCGAAGGGAGAGGTGCAGTTGGGCGGAGTGGGATAGTCCTTGAGCACTTCCAGACGCTCACCTATAGCCAAGGCACGGGCGCGATGTTCGGGATGTTCGATTCCGATCTGGGCAAGGCAGGTGTTCATCGCCCATTGGAACCGATCTGGGGCTTCCTTCATCCGGGCCTCGATAACATCAAGCAGCCCGGCAAGGTCCAGGCCTGCCGGATCCTTGATGACACGCTCTGACGTCAGCGCCCAGCCGGCACTCGCAACCACCGGATCATTGTCCGCAAACCAGGCCAGTCGCAGCTCTTCGACGTGCGGATTCTTCTTGACCACGTAGTTCACAAGCCAGTCGTGCACTTTGGGTGTACGGGCCTCGCGCAGCATCGTGTCCAACTGCTCACGCCCATACGACTTTGGGCGGCAAATCAGCAGTGCCAGTAGCTTCGCCGCCGTGTCATCCGTCGCCCAGAGCTCGCGTGAGAGCTCCTGCTGTGCCTTCAACCGTTTCGCCATGGCCCGCAACTTACTGAGGTTCACACCGTGATCGTCACCGTGTTTCTCGTTTACCTCGCGCGACTTCGGGTCTTCCAACGCAGCCAACTCGGCCATCACCTCAGCCAGAGTCGTACCGGTCGCAGCTGTACCAGCCCTCGCCGTCGTACCAGCCATCGCAGCCTCCAGTCCATCTCGTGTGAGGCACAGCCTACTAGGCGTAGGTGCGGTAAATCAGCCGCTTAAGACAGCAGGATGGCAGCTCATGGGAGTGCGTTTAGCACTGCCCTGAACTGCCATCCCCGACACGCTGTGTAAAGGCTATTTCCCGCCCTTGAACAGGCCTGCGATCTTGGAGCCGAGGCCCTTCACGTTTTCGGTGACATCTCCGGCGATTTCCTTGGACTTCTCCGCGACGTCACCAGCAAGTTCCTTGGCATTTTCCCCGACGTCACCGGAGAAGAATTCCTTAACATTTCCGGCAGCCTCGCCCGCGAACTCCTTGACGTTTTCGGCGGCCTCGCCAGCAAATTCCTTGACGTTTTCCGCGGCCTCGCCAGCAAATTCCTTCGCGTTTTCAAGCGCCTCGCCAGCTACGTCCTTGGCGTTACCGGCAGCGCCTTCTACCGCTTCCGATCCCGTAGTTTCTTCACTCATGGTGCTCTCCTTCGTGACGGTTGGAACGCTGATTGCTTTCGGGGTCTTATCCCGCAAGGCAATCCATCGCATCAGGGATTTTTCCCCCTCTGCTTTCAAACTATTGGCATACGTGTGGCTTAAGCAACGCAAAACACCCTGAGTGAAATATTCGGCAAAATTGCCCGGTAACGTCGGATCAGTCAGCGGACCCGTTCAGCTTTTGTAAATTTCGCCCGGGCACCGGATGCCATATGCACCAACACGGGTGTCTTCTTGCCAATCACCAAGTCCAAGGCTTCAACCAGGCGCGAAACCTCGGCGGCAAGGAGGTGTGGCGCCACTCCTTGGCGTGGTTGGATGCGCACGCGTAGGCACGGCTGGCCTTTGACCTCATACGTCGCAACAGACGCTCCGGCGAGGTCCGGCCGATCCGCCAAGGCTGCCCGAAGCGCCTGTTCGGCTACTCCGCCACCGATCTGCACTTCACCGTCCACATCGCTCTCGTCGCCACTGGCCACCAAGAGGTTGGCCCTGCCTTTGCCTTGTTGCGACACCCAAGCGACCATCGCAACAATGATGGCAACCAAAACCAGGCCGGCCACGATCCACAGCCAGCTTTCCTCACGCCCAGGGAAGCGGGTTTGCCGGAAGGCGTCCTCCGCACGGGCCCACGTCCCCGCAGCCCAGCCATGCCACCACGTTGCCACGGCGGGGACAGTGGCCAGCAGCAGAAGAAGTAGCCCAACGGCCAAGAGTTTCACGCCAATGATGAAGAGAAGGACCCGGTTAAGGGCACGCGGAGTACCGTTCACGCGCCCACCACCCCCGAGGTAGACAGGTTCACCTGAACCGTTGGCATGGGAAACAGTGACATCTCATCCAGCTCCGCCTGCACTGCCCTCAATACGGCCTCTTCACTGACCTTGCTCCCTGACGTGGGACGGACATTAACCACCACCGCCTGCCTGGACACAATCACCATGACTTGTTCCTGGGTCACGTTCGCGGCAGTCCGTGCACGACGCGCAAGTGCCGAGGCCAACACTTCGTCGTCAACTACGACGGCGGTGCGTGGGTCCCGCAGCAAATGCCGGGCCCGCCTGCCTGGCAATAAGGAGTGAAGGAGGAAGAACAGTCCGACCATGGCGATGACAGCACCGCTTGCGCCGAGAAGAAGAGGCGAGATACCCGCCGGAAGTGCGATGATGCGTTCTGCCGCGGTGCTTGGGTCAACGAGCCATGGCGGCTGCCCAATGGCACGGAGGGCAGATTCCAGAAGTGCAAGAACACAGAGAATGATCACCAGCACAGCTGCGATGCTGGCTGCCCCTGCCCGGGACGAGTGAGTTTCCCGTCGCAGAATCCGGCTCATGGCCGGGTCCTCGCCGGCAATGGGGCTGGCTCCGGAGCCAGCGTCCGAAGGTTCGATGGCTGTTTCCTGGTCCTGTGTCACCGGACGCGGCCTCCCTCTTTAACGTGGGCTCCGCTGATCCTGATGTCCACCCTGCTTATCTGCGAACCACTCAGCCGTGTGACAGTCTCCAACACGCTTGCCTTCGCCGCCACGGCACGGTCCCAGATGGAGCCCCCGAAGCCCTGGACACGCTGCGGATGACCGAGTACCTCGGTCAGGGCGGGGATGCTGATAGGTGCCACGATGGACAAAGCCAGCAGGCCGTCGTCGTCCGACCAATCGGCGCGGATGTCGCTGGGTTCCACGCCAAGAGCCTCGGCGGCCGCGGCCTGCGCAAGCGATGTCAAAGCCTGGGTACTGATCCGGTTATGGCCGACCAGGCTGGTGGTAGGTTCCACAGCCTCAGCCACGCTCATGACGAAGAGCGCCGGCCCGTAATGGCGTCCAGGACGCTGCGGAGATCAAGCTTGCCTTCAGCTGCACGGCCAAGGAGGGCTCCAATACCCATGAAGAGCAGCGAGATAAGGAAGCCCCACAGGCCGAACTGGAAGGACATGAACGCCACGAAGGCGCCGATCGCGATTCCCACGACGGTCATGCTCATTGCAGTGCCTCCCTTTCAACCACGACAGTTTTGGGCTTGGGGGGCGGGGCCACGTAGACATCATTGATCTCGATGTTGACCTCGATGACCTGGAGCCCGACGAGTTCCTCAACAGCCCGGTAAACAGCAGCGCGGACCTGGTTGGCGACCCCGTGCAGAGGGTACCCGTACACAGCCACCAAGTTGATGTCCACGGCTACTTGGGTCTCCCCTACTTCGGCGCGAACACCAGCGGCATGGTCCAAACTGCCAACAGCGTCACGGATGGCGCCAAGCGCGCGGGACGGACCTGAGCCCAGGGAGTAGACACCCGGAACCGCGCGTGCAGCGATGCCGGCGACTTTTGCGACAGCGGCCTCGGAGATAATGGTGCGTCCGGTACCGAGGACCTCGCCCTCAGGCACAGGGTCGATCTGCAAGTTCTGGTCTGACATCGAGCACTCCCCTTCTCTTGTGTACCACCCTAGCGTCTAGCTCCGACGCTTTGTGAGAGGCGTCCTGCCTGAAGGGAACGCGCGCGGCGCCTATTTGCAGTTCTTATCCATCCAGTCCTGGATCGGCTTCATAAGTTCCTCGAATTCGGGCTCCCCGTACTTCCGGAAATCCGTGCCGGCCGACTCCGTATACGCCCTCAGCTTCTCAAAGCTCGGCTTCAGTTCCTCGGGCACCTTGGCCTGCATCCGGGACAGTTCTTCCTTGGCCTTCTCGATATCTTCCGGGTCGCCGCCCACCAAGGCCGCCAACGGCAGGATGGTCACGCTCAACATGGTGGCGCTCACCGAGATGCATGCTTCAGACAAGGACGTGAATTCGCCGTAGACGCCGCCTGTGCCTGTGGCCGCATCCGGGCTTGCATTGATCTCCGCGGACGGTTCAGTGCTGGATTCCGGGGCGCTGTTGGATGTTGCGGCGTTCGACGACGATGCTATGGGCGTGGGCTGCGCCACCGGCAACGGGAACGAGCAGGCACCGAGCGCCAAGGTTCCGATCAGAAGGCACCCGACCAGCAGCGGGGCTGTACCTCGCCGGCTGCCACCTTTCCTGCGATTCCTGCCAGGAAGCATGGACGTGCTGAAGCGTGTGGTTTCAATCATGGTGTCCCCCCCGTTGGATTGCATGCGATGACAAACCGGCGAGGGCAAGAATACGCCCGGCGGCCTGCAGTGAACAGAGGTTGAGTTATCCACAGCCGGTTCTCTTCGAGGGGGTCGGGACAGCCCAAAACACCTAAACTGGCGGACACATCGCCAAACAGCCGCTGGGGAGCCTGTCATGTCACGCCTTTCATTTGCCTCTTTTCCTGTTCTTACTGTCCGAGTTGGGTCTGTCGCGTTGGCGGTTTCGCTGCTTCTCAGCGGCTGCCAGGGCGGCAGCTCGCCGAGCAGCGCACCCACAGAAACAGGCTCGACGACGGCCGCCCCCACCCCGGATACGAGCAGCCCGGGTTCTCCCGCTGTTACTTCCGGGACCACCGCACCATCCGGTGTCTATAAGCCCGCGGATGCGAAGGGCAAAGCACAGAATGTGCCCGTTCCTGTGATGCCCGAGTTGGCGAAGGAGAACACAAAGGAGGGGCTGGAGGCGTTTATCAGGTATTGGTACGCCACTTTTTCGTATGCCACGGAAAGCGGAGATGCTGATCCTTGGGCTGCAATAACGGATACCACGAACGTGGTCGCTGCTGCATACAAGGAGGCATTGGGACGCAACTACGCTCAAGGAAGGTGGATGGTCGGAGGAAAGATCACTACCCCAGCGATCGAAATATTGTGGACGCCAGGAGCCAACACTCAAGAAGCCAAAGTTCAGGTTATTCAGGAAGAGATTCGTTACGTCAACGCCGACGGGACGAGGGGCAAGGATCCAACACCTCCGTCCAACATAGCCGAGGCCGTCTTCGCGGAATTTACCGATGGATCATGGCGGGTTACGGACAACGGAATGATTGTTGGCTAGACATGAGGCTACTTCGCTTTGCTTGCCTCATAACGCTTTGCTTCCTCATCCAAGGGGCCGCTGGCACTGCCAATGCGTTGCAGGATGACGGCGGGCAGATCAGCGTCGGAAGAGGCGAAACCGCGCTGACTGTCGGGGGGACGTTCATCTTCAACCCTGAGACAGGAAAATCAGAGCCACGCCTAGGAAGTGCGTCGCTCTCCGTTGATCCCAACCAGTACATGGCCGACACCCACTGCCGGGCAGACGGTCCCGACACCGTCGATCCCGGCTGTCTGGCCCTGAGCTGCCCTGCCAAAACACTGGGCGGTGAAGAGGGCACACCTGTGATCTGGAGGCAAGCTCCGAAGTCAATCGCGAATCCGCAGTGGACAGATTATCCGGCGATCAGCGGACCCACCTGCCTGTACGACGCCCAACCCGAGAACGTCCTGGCGAACATCGCAGCCCGGATCCTGAACGACTTCCGCCAACTACCGATCAACTCAGGAACCCTCGAAGCCCAACCCTTCCCCCACACCCTCAAAGGCGGGCCAACAAACTTCTACACCACCGCCACCGAACAAGCCTTCAACGTCATCATCCTCGGCCAAGCCGTCCACCTGACCGCCACCCCGGCAAGCTTCACCTACAACTTCGGCGACACCACCAGCCTCGGCCCCACCCCCGCAGCCGGCTACGCCATCCCCGAAGCCGACTGGCTCCTCAACAGAACCCGCACCAGCCACATCTACACAGAAACAGGCAACTACCCTGCCACCATCACCACCAGCTTCACCGGCACCTACTCCGTGAACAACGGCCCACCACTACCCATCAACGGGACACTGGACCTAACCACCCCACCCAAAACCATCCAGGTCTGGAAAACAGAACGAGCACTCGTCGCCGACACCTGCCAGGAAAACCCCAAATCCTGGGGCTGCCCCGAAGCCGAAAAATAGCCGGCTTCGGGTAAGGCTTATGGGATGAGGTTTGGCCGGGCCAGGTCCGTTCTAGGCCGGGGAACCCATGCGCAGCAATGGCAACGTCATGGGGCGGGGCACGGGAAGAGGCTCGCCCAACCCGCCCAGGACTTGCCGGGCCAAGGCAACGTCGTTGACGCAGATCCCATCGACTCCGAGCTGGACCGCCGCGCTGATTTCATCACTTGTCGCCAGAGTCCACGGAAACACCTTGAGTCCGGCGGCATGAGCTTCGGCGACCAGTCCGGCGTCGAGAATTCCACATTCCGGCGCAACGGCGGAAGCCCCGGTTGCCAAGGCAGCGCTCACGAGGTCTTGGACGACGGAAGGATACAGGCCCACCGATCGTCCCGGGCTCTCCCTGCTCAGCGCCACCAAGGGAACAACTCCGGGCAGCATTCCGGACATTGCCCGGATGATTTGGGGATCAAAGCTGCGGACGCGCAAGGCCTGTTCGTCACGGTGAGCCTTAAGCACCTTGGACAAAGCGGTCACTATCGCGTGGCCATAGTTGTCCCAGGCGGCACCCTCGGTTTTGACCTCGATGTCCAGGACGACGTCGGTTGCATTGGCGAAGCGCAACAGGGCCAGGGTTTCCGGCAGAGATGGTGGACGTGATTCAAGATCAACGTCGGTAGTCGTCGCCGGGTGCTTCTCGACCACGGCCTGAAGCATGGTCTCCAACCTGATGTCGGCGCTACCGATGACGGCATCGTGTCGCAATACGAGCTGCTTGTCAGACGTGAGCCAGACATCGACTTCTATCGCGTCCACGCCAAGGCGAAGTGCCTCGACGAAGCTTGCCAGGGTATTCCCGTGCCGTGTGGCCAGAACGCCTCGGTGGCCTTGAATCTCGATCATTGTTCTTCCTATTCCGATTCGTCCACGAGGGAAACTTCAGTAACCGTGGCGAGCTGAGACAGCTGCGCGACAATGTCCGACGCTGCCATGGTGCCTTCAATTTCCAGCTCTATCTCAATGAGATCAGCCACGGCGGCGGTTTCTGTCCCTGTTATCAAGCGGTCCATCACGCCCTTGGACTCCGCCGAACCCCGGGTCGTAGCGAATCCCTGAACACGGAATCCTTGCTCGGTGCATGTTCGGAGCACATCCCTTAGGGCGCCCACACCGTCCATGTAGGTAACTTTCAACAGCCACTGGCTTGGCAAACCAAAGCGAAGTTTCGCAGTCACCACGGGATAGACGTAGACGATGACGAAGTGGGCCGCGGTGACGAATACCGCGGGCAGCACCAAGCCTGCCCCAGCGGACGTCCCGACTGCTGCTGTAACCCAGATGGAGGCTGCGGTCGTCAATCCGCGGACTTGGTTACGCCGCACGAAGACGAGCCCCGCGCCGATGAAGCCAATGCCGGAGACCACTTGAGCCGCCAGCCGGGAGGGATCCAGCCTCACCAGATCCACCATCAATACGTCACTGAAGCCGTATTTGCTCACGACCATAAACAGGGCCGCGCCCAATCCCACCATCGCATGGGTTCTCATGCCCGCCGATTTGTTTTTGCTTTGGCGTTCGAACCCGATGGCTGTCGATAGGACCAGTGCCACGGCCAAGGCCAGGCACATCTGCCACCATTGCGTATCCGCGCTGAAGATCACTTAGTGCTCCGATTCGGTTATGAACCCCCTTCTTCTGCCTCCACGTGGAAGATCCAGTCCGATACGGATGTTCCATGCAAAGGCAACTCAAAGGTAGACGCGGCGCGAGCCGGTGCTGTGGCTAATTCTTCAAGCTGCAGCACGTTCCAGTCAACGCTTGTGCACATTCGTGCAATTTGATGACTACGATTTGTTAGGACGTATTAGCATGATATTTTTTACGGTTGCTCACGGCTGAAAAGCGCGCCTTCGCGCCTAACGAGCCTCCTTGCACAGTCCTGAAATCGAGTCTTGTGATAACCGATCTTTGTGTGTAGGTTGTCAAATGACCTGAAGTTAGGTTGTCAGGTCAAATGTGAAACAAATGCTTTTTTGCAAGTGCTAAGTCGCCCGGACAGCGATGACGAGGGGGTCAACGTGAGGGTTTTCCATGGGCAGATTAGACACAACTGGCGCGCCCGCAGCCGTCTCGACGGCGGTGGGCGCAGAACGCGGACGGGCCAACACTAAAAGCCGCGATTCGCAAACGAGCAGGGCACCGGTTCACAGATGGCCGACAGGCACCCCGAAGAGCCGCCGATGGAATCGGAGAACTCGCAGGGACGCATGGGTTTTTGCCGCTTTCGCGGCACCCAATGTCCTGCTTATCCTCCTCTTTACCTACCGACCGCTGGTCACCAACTTCTACTATTCCACCCTGGATTGGACGCTCGGTGCCGCCACCGCAACCTCCGTGGGGCTGGGCAACTATGTGGAGTTCTTTACCTCTCCTGACGCTTCGAGCGTGTTGGGCGTAACAGCCATATTCACCATCACCACCGTTGGCGGTGCGATGATCCTGGGCCTGCTGGTGGCGTTGGCGCTGAACCAGAGGCTGAAGGGCACAACGTTTGCGCGGGCTGTGGTTTTCGCCCCCTACGTCCTTTCCGGCGTCGGTGTCGGCTTGGTGTGGCTGTTCATTTTCGATCCAACGTACGGCGTCCTTTCCTGGATTCTCCGCACTGTTGGCCAGGCAAGTCCCCAGTGGGTCAACGATCCGAAGCTGGCACTGCTCATGGTCATCATCGTGTACGTATGGAAGAACCTCGGCTATTGCGCTGTGGTGTACCTGGCAGGGCTGCAGTCCATTCCCACCCAGCTCTTGGAGGCCGCCGCGTTGGATGGCGCCAGTAGTCTTCGACGCTTCACGTCGGTGGTGGTTCCCCTGCTTTCCCCGACCACTTTCTTCCTCCTGATCACCTCGCTGCTGAGCTCGCTGCAGGCGTTCGACATCATCCGCATCATGACTCCATCAGGCAACGGAACCAGCACCCTGATCTTTGACTCCTATCTCCAGGCGTTCGGCTCATACAACCGTGCCGGATACTCCGCAGCCATTTCCGTTGTGTTGTTCGCCGGATTGCTCATCATGACAGCCGTGCAGTTGCGATTCGTGGAGCGAAAGGTTCACTACTCATGAGCACCAACACCATTGAAACCACGCCGCACCGCGATCATCCGTTCTCCTGGCAAAACCTCGGCAGGACTATTGCCGGGGGCTACGTCCCCCTCCTGCTGGCAACCCTGGTTGTCTTCGTGCCCCTCCTCTGGATGATGCTGTCTTCCCTCAAGGCGCCGGGCGAAATCGTCACAACAAACCTGACGCTGCTGCCAAAGAGCCCAAATCTGCAGAATTATGCAGACGCGGCATCAACTGTGCCCTTCGCCCGGTTCTTCCTCAACAGCGTGATCGTCACCGTCATCGGATCCACCATCAAATGCGTCCTTGCTGTCTTCACGGCCTACGCACTGGTGTTTGTCCGGTTCCCGTTTAAGAGGGTCATCTTCCTGCTGATTCTGGTTGCACTGATGGTCCCGCCGCAGGTGTCCGTGCTTCCCAACTACGTTTTGATCGCAGGCATGGGAGGGCTGAACACGTATTGGGGGATTATCCTTCCGGGCCTGGGAACAGCGTTTGGCACGTTCCTCCTGAGACAGCATTTCCTCACACTGCCACCAGCAATCCTGGAATCGGCGGAAATCGACGGTGCAGGCCACTGGCGCAAGCTCTGGAAGATCGTTGTCCCGGTGTCCGTGCCGAGCATCGCGACTGTCGCCTTGGTAACCATCGTTTCTGAATGGAACGAGTACATCTGGCCGCTGATCGTCACTGACCATCCGGACATGATGACCCTTCCGGTAGGCCTGACCCAGCTGGTCAACAGCGATGGCAGCACCCAGAACTGGGGCATGCTCATGGCCGGCGCGGTGATCGTCCTCCTACCGATCCTGCTGATCTTTGCCGCACTGCAGCGGTACATCGTCTCCGGGCTAACTCAAGGCTCGGTAACCGGCTAAAACACCACACCCTCCGAGGATCTGCTCAAGCACCTCGTTCACTAGAAAGGCACTTCCTGCATGTCAACATCACTTTCCCGGAAGCATTTCCTCGGCTTGGCCGGGGCCTCCCTCACCGCCGCCGCTCTTGCAGCTTGTGGCGGCCCCTCTACCGACCCCGGAGGCTCATCAGCAAAGACGCTCTCCCAGGACTGGTCCAAAATCAAACCCGCCTCGAGCATCAGCTTCATGTCCAGCCACCCCGGAAAGTCCCGGGATACGGAACAGAAGCTGATAGAAGCCTTCCAATCGGCCAATCCGGACATCAAAGTCAACCTCATCACAGGAGGATCCAACTATGAGGAAGTGGCGCAGAAGTTCCAGACATCCCAGGCAGGGAGCGAAGTGCCGGACGTCGTTGTCGCCTCGGACGTATGGTGGTTCCGTTACGCCGTCTCGGGTGCCATCCTCCCCATCGATGACCTCCTCAAAGCAGTCAAGGTCAGCTCCGCCGACTACAAGCCCGGTTTGATCGGTGACTACGAATACTCGGATCAGCTGTGGGCAGTCCCATACGCACGCTCAACGCCGTTGTTCTATTTCAACAAGGACCACTTCAAGGCTGCCGGAGTCCCCGAGAACCCTCCAAAAACCTGGGAAGAGTTCGCCGAGTGGGCGCCGAAGATCAAGGCGGCAAATGCTTCATCTTCCGGATACCAGAACGCTTACCAGTACCCGGCGATCGCGGGTTATGCCGGTTGGACGCTTCAAAACGTTCTCTGGGGCCAAGGTGGTGGCTGGTCCAAGGAATGGGACATCACAGCGGATTCAAACCAATCGGTGGCTGCGATGCAGTGGGTGCAGGACTCCATCGTGAAGAATGGCTGGGCCGGGGTCTCCTCCAAGAATGCCATTACCGACCTTCAAGCTGGCGCCGTCAGCTCCACCATCAGCTCGTCCGCAGACCTCGCTGCCACCATGAGGGCGGCGAAGGAAGCGAACATGAGGATCGGCGTCGGGTTCTTGCCGGGTGGGTCCGCCTCAGCCTCCCAGGTTTGTCCCACGGGTGGTTCCGGTCTGGTGATCGCCAGCAAGACGTCGCCGGAAAGACAACTTGCAGCGGCCAAGTTCGTCACGTTCATGACGAATGCGCAGAGCACTTCTACTTTGTCTGCTGCAACCGGCTATCTACCGGTAGCCGAGGCTGCGGACATCTCAGCAATTGTCGCCCAGACTCCGGAATTCCAAACAGTGGTTGACCAACTAAAAGAGACCCGCACTCAGGACTTTGCCCGAACGTTCCTCCCCGGCGGAGACCAGGAGCTGGCCAAGGCAGCTACCAGGATCATGAATGAAAAGGCCGATGTGCAAGCAACGCTGACCGAGTTGAAGGGAACACTTGAAGCCATCTACAACAAGGACGTGAAGCCGAAGCTGAAAGCCTAGTCCAGGGCTGCGCAAGCGTGGGCATCCGCTGGTGCCTACGCTTGCGCAGACGACCGGGTTAAAGCAGCCTGACAGCGAGAGCGCTCACAAGCCGGCTGTCTTCGCAAGATTGTGACAACGTAGATATGCTCAGCATTGGCCCTCCGTCTATCTGCTGGCGATGTCAGAATTTAGGCGAGTGGGCGGACCAACATCACCCACAGTTCCCTCCACCTGTTCCTGCGAGGCTGATTGTCGACGACTGGCGTCCCCGCCGTGCCATTCCCGTATGCACTACTGCAGGTTGAACGCATCGGTATGTGGACGTCGGGCTAATCCGGAATTGATGTGCCTACTGACCTGGGAGCCACCGTGGCTGCCCCGTGTTGCGCTCCTCAAGCGTTTCACTCGTAATGAAAAGGTCATCAGTTCGATTCTGATAGGAAGCTCGGTAGAGAACCGGCCTTGCACATCGCATGCAACCTTGTTCGCAAAGCCAGAACGGTGCGCGGCCTCCATTCCAAAGACCCATCCCATTCAGGCGCGAGCTTTGTTCGCCAAGCGACAGACCTGCAGACGGTCCAAGCAGGGCTTTACCTACCCAGCAGGTTGGCCAAAAATGCACACGGGAATCCGCTTCAGCAGATCACGGCGCAGGGCCTGTGGGCTAGGAACGATGGCTCAGGGAATCTGCATCGTGTTCCCAGATGAAACCAAAGGGAACACGAGGGTTGAGCGCAACGCTATAGAAGCCCGGCCGGTGGCGTGTTACGAGGATGCCTTGCCCGCCGTCATCAGTGGCGCGCAGCCGCGCCAGCTCCACGGCGGCGTCGATGCCGGTTTGGATTTCATTGGGCGTTGTTCCACTTACGTAGAAATGCTTGCCCTGTTCAATGGTCTCGATCATGGCTTATCGCTCCTCAAGGACTCCACCATGGAGCGGTTCTTCGATGCCGCCTGGGTTGAGAATGGTTCGTGCGGCTTCGAGTCCGCTTTCAATGGCACCGTCAATGAAACCGCCCCAACCGTTTGCGTAGTCGGATCCCGCGAACAGGAGCGGACCGTGTGGCTGGTGGAACGAGGCCAGAGCCTTGGTCAGGAAGCCAGTGCGGTGCATGGGCCAGGTCTGTCGTGAAAGGGGGTCGTTGGTCCAGTCATGGCTGGCGACTTCCAGCACTTCAAGGTCAGGTGCAAGCAGGTCCAGCGCGGCCTGGACCTGCATGATGTCTCCCCCGTCAAGGCGGGCTGCGTCAGGTCCAAAGGCGACCAGGATCGTGTTGCCGCCCTGTTCGTATTCCGGCTGGACGTAGTTCAACGCCCATTCGGCTGATCCCAGGGCGACAAATGGCCTGACCTTGCCTCGAACGGTGACCCAGATCTTGATGCCCTTGGATATTTGCCCCTCGGCGATGGCCTTTCGTTGCTGCTTCGGCAGAGAAGGTTCAAATTCCACCGCCGTCAGCGCCCCCAGGGGCAGTGTGCTGATGACGTGCGATGCCTCGAACACTCCGCCGTCCAGGGTGGTGATCATAGCTTTTCCCCCGGAGTAATTAACCGACCCGACAGTTTGTCCAAGGCGGACGTCCGTGTCCCCTGCAATGCAGTTGATGAGTTTGCCTGTACCGCCATTGATCTTGAAGGTCGCGCAGGCTTCGAAACTGACCATCCAGTCGCCGTTGGTTAGGGCAACCCATCGAAGGGCCTGGGTGAACGCTGCCCCTGCCAGGGGGCCGTTGAAGTTGAGCGTCCAAAATGATTCCAGGAGGTCGCGAGAATAATCCGAGAGACCCAGCTCGGTGAACTTTTCCGGCAGCGAGACCCCGTCGATTCTTTCAATCTCGGGGCTTGTGAAGGGACTGAACGGCTCCGGGAAATAGCGCCGTGATTCCTGTACCAGTCGCCGGTTGGGCTCATCGATGTCCAGGAGCAGCTGTTCCGGAGTTCCTTCGTGCCGCTCGCCATCGGCCCACCAATATGCTTTTTCGGGTATGGGGCTCTGGACAGTACCAAGGCCATAGCGTTTCATTTCAGACCAAACGTAGGGCTGGGTCCAATGCACCCATGTCCCGCCAATCTCCAAGGGCCTGCCGAGACGGCTATCGACCCAGGTGCGGCCGCCGATCCGGTCGCGTGCTTCGAGGACAATCACTGACTTGCCGGCTTGGCGAAGTTCACGGGCAGCCGTCAGTCCGGCAAAGCCTGCCCCGATGATGACGACGTCGGCCGCTTCAGGGGTAGTTGAGGTTGTGCTCACGATGGATTCTGCTTTCAGAATTCTTCTACGGGATCAGGAGTAGACGAAGAACTCGGTCGTGTCCTTGAGAACCGTCCACCGGGTCCGGGTGCCCTTGTTGAAGGAAGCCACCGACCCGGCTGTGAGGTCGAAACTCTCGCCGCCCTCGATTTCGATGCGCAAATGACCTTCGATGATGTGAAGGGTCTCGTCTGCTTCGATCAGCAGGTCGAATGGCTCAGGGGCTTCTTCCGTGGTGACGTGCCAGAATCCGGCCGAAAGCGCCGGCCTGTCACCATCCCCCGGGCGCCGCACCCACTGGACTTGTCCCAGGATGAAAGGTTCGTATTTTTCCGGCTCAAAAGCGTCATGGATGAAAAAGCCGGTGGCGGCGGGTGTTGTAGACATCATTGTCTCCTTGAATCAGCAACTGAGCAGATGCTTAGTTATACGGGAATCAAATCTAAGCATCTGCTCAGGTTTTAGGTCAATACCCCGTACGGGAAAGCTAGAATCAAGCCATGAACGGCGACAAACCCAAGGGGTATGGAACAGGACGGGAAGCCCTGTTGGCTGCAACCGTGTTCGTTGTCGCACGCAAAGGTCTCAGGGGTGCGACTTTCCGGGCGGTCGCCGACCAGGCTGGCGTCAACAACTCTCTTGTTGCCCATCATTTCGGCACGCGCGATGCGCTCATCGAGGCTGCCTTGGAATGGTCGGTCCAGCAATCCATCGGTATGTCGCAGCTGGAAGCACTCCCGGGAACGGAAGAAGAGTTCTGCCAGAGCATACTGGCGTTGATAGCCGAGAACCCGGACCTGCAGATTTTTCAGTACGAAATGATCCTTGAGGCACGCCGCAGACCCGAGCTTGGCGCGTCCGTACGGAAGCTTTACTCCAGCTACGTCTCCGCACTTTCGGACGGGCTGCGCCGGATCGGAGTCGATACCGGGGCCGGTACTGCGGAGGCAGTCTTCGCGGCCCTGGATGGGCTGGTCCTCCAGCTTCTTGCCGGGGTGGATCCCTCGGGAGTTGAGAAAGCGATCCGACACCTCTGGGCATCCCTGGGCAGCAATGTCCGCGAGCCGGTCCCCAACGCCTGACACCATCCATCAGAGTCGTCCCCGCGACGGGCACACTGGACCTATTTCCGCGTCTACACCGCCTGTCAGGTCAAGCGCCAGATCTTGAAGTCGCCGGAGTTCAGAATTTGCCGGTCTCCACTGGACTGCCGCCGCACCCAGAGCACACCCAGCTCCGGAGCTGTTTCCTCTACGCGCAGCGGGTCCTGGACATAGGGATCGTCCGCGATGGCCACCATTTCACCGGCCTTCAGAACAGACCAATCCTTCACTTCAACTGCATGCTTGCTCTGTTTCATGGGGTTCCTCGCTTCCTGGTGGGCTGGACTGCTGTGACTGCAATGGGTCTTTACGGCGGGAATCTCCCTTTGCCGGGTGAGCGGCACGGCGGGTGTGTGGCCCGCCGTGCCGTCCGGGTGTTCACTTAGCCGTTGATGACCTGGGGAACGCCGAGTGCCTTGAGGCCTTCGACGCCGAACTCCAGGCCGTAGCCGGACTGCTTGGCGCCACCGAACGGGACGCGGGGGTCCACGGCGCCGTGCTTGTTGATCCACACAGTGCCAGCCTGGATCCGGGAGGCGACTTCGCGTGCCGCGTCCAGGTCCGAGGACCAGACCGAGGCGCCCAATCCGACGTCGAGAGCGTTCGCTTTGGCGACTGCCTCGTCAACGGTGCTGTACTTGATAATCGGCAGGGCCGGGCCGAACTGTTCCTCGGCCACCAACGGGTTGTCGTTGTCGATGTCCGCGATCAGCGTGGTCGGGTAGAAGTAGCCCGGCGCGTTGGCGTCGGGGTTGCCGCCGATCAGTACGCGGGCGCCGGATGCCTTGGCGTCCTCCACAAGGCGGGCGACGATGTCGTACTGCTGCTGGTTCTGCAGCGGGCCCAGGACGTTGTTCTCATCCAGGCCGTTGCCCATCGGCATGGCTTGTGCAACGTTGGTCAGGGCATCGCATACCGCGTCGTACTGGGACTCGTGGACGTAGAGGCGCTTCAGTGCCGCGCAGGTCTGGCCGGTGTTGATGAACGCGCCCCAGAACAGGCCCTCGGCGATGGCCTGGGGATCGGAATCCGGGAGGACGATGCCGGCGTCGTTGCCGCCGAGTTCCAGTGTGAGGCGCTTGACCGTGTCGGCCGAGGAACGGATGATTGCTTTGCCCGTTGCGGTGGAGCCGGTGAACATGACCTTGCCGATGGCGGGGTGGGATGCGAGGGCTTCGCCGACGTCGCGTCCGCCGGAGACGACCGCGACAAGGTTCTCGGGGAGGGCCGTGTTGATGGTTTCAACCAGTGCCAAGACCGACAGTGGCGTGTATTCGGAGGGCTTGACCACCACGGCGTTGCCCATGCGCAGGGCCGGGGCGATCTGCCAGACGGTGATCATCATCGGCCAGTTCCATGGGCCGATGGCACCGACGACGCCGATGGGCCGGTAATGCAGTTGGGCACGGGTTTCTCCGTCGTCCACAACGGTTTCGGCCTCCAGGGGCGTGCCGGCAGCTGCTCGCAGCCACGCGGCGCACGCGCCGACTTCGAAGCGGGCATTCGGGCCGTTCAGCGGCTTGCCCTGCTCGCGGGAGAGCAGCTTGGCGAGTTCCTCGGCGTTGGCTTCGACAGCGTCGGCTGCTTTCATGAGCGCGGCTGACCTGGCTTCGTGGCCCAGGACGGCCCAGGCAGGTTGCGCTTCGGTGGCGGCGGTGATGGCCGCTTCGAGGTCCTCGACGGTGTGGACCGGTGCTTCACCGACAGCTTCACCGGTTGCCGGATCAAGGATGGTCCGGGTCGGTGTGGATGTCGAGGTGAGCAGGCTGTTGGTGTTCATGGTTCCTCCTGGTTGGAAAATTTGTGGAGCTGATTCGGTGGTTGCTGTTCGATGGCAGGACGTGCGGGGCGGGACCGGGGGTTCCGGGCTACGTCGTTGGTGTGGGGAATCTACTCATGCGGTACGACCTTCGAGTGTTTCCAGGGCCAGGCGAAGCTGTTCGATCATGTATTCGGCATTTTCACGGTCGAAGACCATCGGCGGTCGCATTTTGAGGACGTTTTCGTGGCGGCCGATCTTTCCGATAAGAACGCCGCGTGTGCGTAGTTCTTCAGTGAGTGCCTTGGTGATGACAGGGTCCGGTGTCGAGTCCTCAGGGTTCACCAGCTCCAGACCGAAGAAGAGTCCGCTGCCGCGGACGTTCTTGATCCGGGGGTTGCCTTTGGCCAGGGCGGCGAGTTCGTCAGCGATGTATTTACCCAGCTGGTGGGCGTTTTCCAGCAGACCCCGTTCTTCCATGACGCGCAGGACGGCAAGGCCTGCTGCGGAGGACACCGGACTTCCTGCGAAGGTGTTGAAGTAGGTGTTGTTTTCCCCGAATTCCTCCAGGAGGGCCGAGGTGGTGACGACGCCACCTACGGGATAGCCGTTGCCCATGGGCTTGCCGAGTGTGACCAGGTCTGGGGTGGTCGCGAAAGCCTGGTGTCCCCACATGTGGGTGCCGATGCGTCCGAAGCCGGATTGGACCTCGTCGGCGATGACCAGGCCGCCAGCGGCATGGACACGGTCGGTGACAGCTTCAATATAGCCCTGGGGGGTTTTCAGCAGCCCTTCGGTGGAGAACAGCGGGTCGTAGAGGATGGCGGAGAGGCCGTAGCCCTCTGCTTGGAGTGAGGCTATTGCTGCGTCGACTTCGCGCAGCGCCTCCGTCAGGACACGCTTTCGCTTGGCAGCTGTGAGTCCGGCGGCATCCGGAATGCGGATTGCTCGGACGTTGGCGCCGAGGGGTTCCTTGACGTGAAGACCAGTGGTCAGCTCGGCCAGGGTCGTTGTGTTGCCGTGGTAGCTGTGGTCGGAAATAAGGACGCCTGTGTTGCCGGTGTGCTGTCTTGCGATCCTTAAGGCCAATTCGTTCGCTTCCGAGCCGCTGTTGGTGAAGAACACTCTTTCCAGTGGCTGATCGAAAAGTGAGAGGAGCTTTTCGGCGTACTCCACCACTCCGGAGTTGAGGTACCGGGTGTGAAGATTGATTCTCTGGAGCTGGTTGGTGATCGCATCCCTGACGTCCGGGTTGGAGTGTCCGACGTGGGGGACGTTGTTGTAGACGTCCAGGTACCGCTTGCCGGCGGCGTCTTCGACCCACACTCCTTCACCGGCCACAATTTCCAAGGGCGTGGCATAGAACAACGGCGAGTGAGGCCCGATGGTGCGTTCGCGGCGTTCCATGAGGCTTTCCTGGAGGATGGCCTCGGGGGCCGGTTCTGTGGCTGTTTCGAGTGTCATTGCTGTCCTTGGCCGTTGGTGCGGATTCGAATCGGGAAACGTGGGGCGTTGCCGGGCCGGACGGTCGATGGCCTGACCCGGCAACGGTCTAGAGGGCGTTGACGCCGGCTGTGGCAACCAGGTGGTCGTTTTCCACGGTGCTGCCGCTGACGCCGATCGCACCGATGATGACACCGTCCTTGGTCAACGGGATGCCTCCGGGGAAGGTGATCAGGCCACCGTTGGAGACTTCGATGTTGAACAGTGAACCGCCGGGCTGGGAGATGGCACCGATGTCTCCGGTGGGCATGTCGAAGTACCGCGCTGTGCGTGCCTTTTTGATGGCGATGTCGATGCTGCCCAGCCAGGCACCGTCCATGCGGGCGAAGGCTTTGAGGTTTCCGCCGGCGTCCACGACGGCGATGTTCATCAGGGTGTCGGAGGAGCGTGCTGCTTCGCGTGCCGCTTCGAGTACCTGTTGTGCTTGTTGTTCGGTGATGTCGTTCATGTGGTGCTCCTGTTGGTTATTTCCCGTTTTTGGGCGTAGTTGTCACGGCTGATGGTTAGTCAGCCTGTGTTATCGACCCGTCGGGCGGTGGTTTTTGTCTAGACGAGTGCTGCCGGTGTCGCGGCGGTCTTTATCAGTTCAGGGAAGTCAGGGGAGGTGATTTCCGTGATCAGCCCTTCCCAGCTGGTTCGCAGTTCCCCTGCGTAGTCGGCGTCGTCGTTCGGTCGGGCGTTGCCCAGTGCGGTGATCCACAGTCCGCTGTTGGACCAATGGGCCACTGCCATGAAAAGCCGTGCGCGGGCGATTTTCACAGGGTCCCCGTTTCCGAAGTAAGCCTGGAAGAGGGCGTGGGCTTTTTCTTGTCCGAACCCGTTTTGAGCGGCAACAAAGCCGACTTCGTAGCAGGGGTCTGAGTTGCCGGCGAGGTCCCAGTCGATGATGTTGTACGTCATCGAGGAGGTCTGCTTGATGATGTTCGCATCCCAAATATCCAGGTGGCAGGGTACGAACTGGGCTGGATTCAGTGCCAGGACCGTCTCAAGGCGGTCCATCAGCGCTTGTATGGCCCTCGCTCCCGGGGGAAGTTCAATGCCGTGGCTTTTCGCCGCGGCCATCCTTTGTTTGGCTTGGTCGAAGGGATTGATGTCGTTGAGGAAGCGGCGGCCTGAATGGTGCAGCCGGTGCAGCGCGGGGACGAGCCGGGCGATGGAGTCCTCGTCAGCGTTGAGCTTGGGATGGCCGCCGGCGACGAAGTCCAGGGCCAACGCCAGAGGTTCGGCGGAGACCGTGATCACCGGCGCGCCGACGCCTATGTCAGCGGCGATCTTCGTGTTCTCCAGCACGACCTGCGCTGCTGGCAGAACTCCTACTGTTTCCCAGTAGTTGTTCCAGAGCTTGACGACGCAGCGGCGCTGCCCGTCTTCGACCAGGTAGTTCTTATGTGCCTGGCCGCCCGAGAGCGAACGCGCGGTGACATGACAGCCACCCCACTCCGGGGAGGATGAAAGCACCGCCTCAATGCTGGTGATTTCGGTATCAGGGACGATGGTCATTAGAGTTGGATGTCCTTCGAATTTAGAATGCAGGTGCACTGTGTTGTTGTCGGGGACCGTCCTGGCTGCACTGTTCGCACTGTTCTACGAGCTCCCACAAGCTCTGTAACGGTGCGGTCAGGACATCAACGGATGACATTTCTCATGCCTTTGCTGTAACGAACCGTGAAGGCAGGAACAGGCTGGTTTCCGGTCGGGAAACGCCGTCAACATGGTCGGCCAACATTTCACCGACAGCCGCCGCATAACGGAATCCCCGGCCCATGTCGCCGGTACCGATCACCACATTCGATGACTCGGGGTGCTCGCCGATGACCCAGTGACCGTCCTCGACTTCGGCCCACATGCACACCGTGGTGGACACCGGGTTGGGGTCAATCTCCGGAAGCCTGTCGCGCAGCACGTCCTGGATCCGTTCGAGGTCTCCGGGACGGAGGTCCTGGCTGAGGTCCTCGGGGTCGATCCAGTTTCCCTTTCCAGGGACGGAGAATTTCCAGTCACCACTGGGCTCAGAGCAACCGTAGGACGGCGCCTCATCCGATCCCGGCGGCTTCGCGAAGTAGATGGCCGGCTTCGGCGGCCCGGCCTGACGGAAGTTGGCCAGCACCTGACGGTCCACCTTGTAGGGCAGATCCAGCTGCATCAAGTGGTTGGCTCGGGCGCCCACGGTCACCACAATTTTGTCGGCGCTGTACTTACCCCGCTCGGTGTTCACAACGATGCCCGACGCCGTCTCGTCCCAGCCCAGAACGGCCTCCCCTGTCCGCAGGGTTGCCCCCAGCCGCCGGGCCTCAGATTGGAGTGCCTCGATGGCTGGGTGGACGAGGGCGACCGTGCCGTTTGGTTCCCACACGGCGACTTCTTCGTCGGCGATGCGGGCCCAGGAAAAACGCTCATGTGCTGTCTTGCCGTCAAGGACGTCATATTCGAAGTCAGAAGACCCCAGGGAAGCGACGGTCTTGTCGAACCACATAGACCCGGGTTCACCGACGAACACCGTTCCCGATCGCTCCAACAAGCGGGTCCCGGTCTTCGCGGCCAGCTCATCCCACAGTTCGAAGGTCCGCTTGGTAAAGGGCGTGTATTGCGCTCCGGCGCTGCTGGACTGACGTGCCAACCTTGTAGCTCCACCGTGCGAGCCGTGCATATGCGGAGGTGCAAATCGATCCAAGCCCAGCACGGTCTTGCCGCGGGCCGCCAGATGCCATGCCGCCGAGGAGCCCCACGGGCCCAATCCGATGACGATGACATCGTAATGTTGTTCAGACACAAGTTCCTCCGTTGGTGTTTTGACCCAGTGGCGGGTCAGACAGTAGCTCGTACGAGAAGTCCATCAATGAGCAGCCGCACAGCCTCGACAGCCTGCTCAGCGTTCTCAGGTTTGCCTGCTGCAGCCGCTCCGGCGGCACGGATAGCCCCGGTAATCGTTGCGGCCAGGACCTCTGTTGGTGCGTCCGCATCCAAGGTCCCGTCCTCTTGAGCGTGCTTCAAATCCTGGGCAATCAGTTCCTCAAAGGAACGGGACGTCGAACCCAGGACACCGGACAGCGCCGAGACCAGGTCCGGGCCCATGACGCCATAAAACCGGCCCGCTGGCTCCTTCGTGGCCTCCACCAAAGCGAACGCCAGAGCGGTGATCCTCTCGCTGGGATGGGTCAGCGCATCGCGCAGGCTGATACCCCGCACGTAGACTCCATCGGCGATCCGGAGATACACCTCCCGGACGATCTCTTCCCTGCCGCCTGGGAAGTGGGAGTAGATCGTCCCACGCGAAACACCCGATCGTTGGCTGAGAACTTCTATGACCGTGGCGGCATACCCCTCGGAGCCCAGAAGCTCCGCTGCGGTGTCCAGGATGTCTCCACGGGTCCTCATGCGGTTCCGTTCCCGTACCGAAAGGGGCTTGTCAGCGGCGCTCATTTTCGTCCTTTGCTTGGGTAATAAGGTGACCTTCTTCACATGATTGCACACCCAATCCTAAAAGTGAACACTCAGTCCAAACTTTGGTAACAGCTGGCAAAGTCTGACGATGAACCGCCGCACAAGAACATTGAACAGTATGACCATCTTTTGGACTAGGTGTTTAACATCGAATTAACATGTTCTATTGCCGAACGACACATACAGGGTTTAGCTTTGCTGTATGAAACAGGTCACAGTCGGGTCGGGTGCATCCATGGCCCTGCAGAGCGTCCGGAACTTCCGGAGCATTGGTGGTCTGCGTGCCCACGGAGGATCCCGCCTCGCTGAAGGACTGGTTTACCGGAGTGGACACTTCGGGTCCGCTACGTCCCAGGACCGTGAGCTGCTGCGCGCCGCAGGCCTGCAGTTCATTGATCTGCGCAACCCTTGGGAATCACACGCCGAAGACCGCACTGTTCCTACCTGGAAGGGCGTCCAAACGCCCCTCCAATCCAAGGACGGCAGGGATGCCGTTCTCTGGTCGGCAGTCCGGGAAGGCCGGCTCACAGAACTGGCCGACACCCTCTCCGCCGAAGAAGCTGAAGAAGCGATGCACCGCCTCTACGCAAACGACATCGCCGGCAACCCTTCAGTATTTGCCAACTTCCTTACCTCCCTGGCCACCGGCGACCTGCCCGTGGTCGTCCACTGCTCGGCAGGAAAAGACAGGACCGGCTGGGCCATAGCCGTGCTCCTGACCGCCCTGGGTGTACCCGAATCCGTAATCCGCGATGACTACACCCGAAGCTCTTTACCCGAAAACCAGTACCTCATCCGCAACACCGCAGGGGACGTCCCACCCATCGACAAGCACCTGCGCACCATCATCACGCCCCTGCTGGAAGCCCGACCCAGTTATCTCGAAGCCGCTTGGTGCAGCGTCGAAAACACCTGGGGAACGCGCCATTCCTACCTGGAAGACGGCCTCGGGCTCACCCCGGCACTCAGCCAAAAACTCCAGGCCCGTCTCCTCGTCTGAGGACTCCGGGCCACGGCCACGGCCGCCCTTTTGAAAGAGAAACCCCATGATTGATAACGTCAGCGAGTTGCCGGCAACGACGCCGTCCAACACTCCTGCACCGCAACCAGGTCACCTTCGCTCCAACAAACTCGGTGTCTTCGCCATCGCCTTCTTCGTCATCGCCGCCGCAGCGCCGATGGCAGCGGTCGTCGGAACCGGGCCCGTTGTCTTCGCCTCTGTAGGAGGCGCAGCCCCACTCATCTACGCCATCGCCGCTCTGCTCATCGCCCTGTTCTCCGTCGGGTACCTGCGCATGAGCCGATTCGTCATCAACGCCGGCGGCTTTGTTGCCTACATCGCGAAAGGCCTCGGCACGCCCTGGGCCACAGCAGGTGCCGGGCTGGCGGTACTGATGTACCTGAGCCTGCAGGTAGGGCTATGGTCGCAGTTTGGGGTGTTCGCCGGGCAGCTGCTTGAGAGCCTCACAGGACTCGCCGTTCCCCCGGTCGTCTGGATCATCGTGCTGCTCGTCATCACCACGGCACTGACCATGCGGGGCATCGACGCGAGCATCCGGCTTCTTGCTGTCCTCATCATCGGCGAAACCCTCGTTGTCGCCGCCCTGGTCATCGCCCTCGTAGCCAGCAAAGGCCCTGAGGTCTTCTCGGTTTCCGGTTTCACTGCTGAAAACCTCTTCAGCCCGGGCCTGGGCATCGCTTTGCTGTTCGCGTTCCTGTGCTTCACCAGCTTCGAAGCCACGGTCGTGTTTTCCGAAGAGGCAGTCAACCCCCGCAAAACCATCCCGAGGGCCCTCTATGCCGTGATCGCCTTCGTTGGCATTTTCTACACCCTCTCCATCTGGGTTATCGGTGGCGCCATCGGCGTCGACAACATCCAGCAGACCGCCACGGAGGACCCTGCAGGGTTCATCTTCAACCTGGCCAGCGCCAGCGGCGGCGACGCCCTAAGCATGTCCATGCAGGTCCTGGTCGTCACCAGCTACCTGGCCATGCTCCTGGGCCTGATGAACATGTTCGCCCGCTACCTCTTCGCCCTGAGCCGCGCCGGCGTCCTGCCCACCCGGCTCGCCGCAGTCTCTAAAACCGGAAGCCCCGCCCCCGCTGCCCTGACCAACGGCATCGCCGTGGGCATCGTCGTTGTCGCCTTCCTGCTCTTCGGCGCCGACCCGATCACGGTCGTTTTCGCCTGGTTCAGTGCCCTGGCAACCGCGGCGTTCATCACCATCCTGATCGTGACGTCCATATCGATCGTCGTGTTCTTCGTCCGGACCAAAGACTCATCCAACATCTGGGCGACCAAAATCGCCCCTGTACTCTCCACGCTGATCCTCTCCTACATCGGATACGTGACCATCGAGAACTACGACTCACTGATCGGCCCTGACAACGCCGCCGCGAAGTGGCTGCTCATCCTGATTCCGGTCCTGATCGTTGCCGGCCTGGTATTCGGCAAGGCCAAACGCAGCATCGACTACGCCAAAGAGAACGTCTAACTCCTGCCCGGTCGTCACGTTCCCGAGGACGGCAAGAGATCCACATTTGCTTGGAAGGACTACAGAGTGAGTACTGCGTACACGAACGGAAAAATCTACACAGTCAACCCTGACCAGCCCTGGGCGGAAGCCCTGCTGGTCGAAGACGGGCTAATAGTGGCCATCGGAACTGAAGAGGACATCCGGCCCAGGATTACCGAGGATACCGAGATCGTGGACCTTGAGGGCCGGATGATGATGCCGGGCATCCACGATGCACACCTGCATCTGCTGTTCAGCGGCCTCAAATTCCGGTTCGAGCCCAGGCTGAGCCCCGGCGGCGACCAGCAGCGGGTCATCGAAGACATCCGCTCGTGCAACTGCAGCGGCCCCGTCGAAGCGGACGGCACCAGCTGGGTTCTTGGCGGCGACTTCTTCCCACCGGACCTGGGACCCGCCGGCGTCACCAAGGACTTCCTGGATGAGGCCTTCCCCGATCAGCCGGTCTTCCTGTACGACTACACGATCCACCACGGCCTGGCGAACTCGAAAGCCCTCGAATTGGCCGGGATCTCCGAGGACATCACCGACCCTCCCGGGGGACGCTACATCCGGGACGAAGCCACCGGCGCACTGACCGGTGAGATGGTCGAACAGGCCCGCTGGCCTGTTCTACGGTCGATTCCGGACTACTCCCGCACCACCAATGCCGAAGCCATCGCCTGGGCGGTATCGGTCTGCCACGAATTCGGCATCACCTCCGTGCAGGAAGCTTCCGCATCCCCACAAGCCTTGCGGGCGTTCCGCGATCTGGACCAGGAAAACCAACTCAAGATCCGTATCGCGGCGCACCTGGTGTGGCGCGATGAAGGCTTCGGCATGGCCACGCTCGACGTTCTCGAATCCACGATCAAATCCCGGGACGAATGGGCCTCACAACACGTCGACACAAAATTCATCAAAGTCTGGCTGGACGGGGCACCCTTGCCGCCAAACTTCACTCAGGCCGACCTGACTGAAGACGGGGCGGTTGACGAAACCAACATCCTGGTTCCCGAAGAGGAATTCGTGACCAGGCTCGCTGAATTCGACGCCGCCGGCCTCACCGTCAAAATCCATTGCGCCGGTGAAGGATCCACCCGCCGGGCCCTGGATGCCATCGAAAAAGTCCGCACCATCAACGGTCCCGACGGCCCTCGCCACGAAATCGCACATGCCGGGTTCATCAGTCCCAGCGACTACGGCCGCCTCCAAGAACACAACGTCGTCGCCGAAATGTCCCCGGCCATCTGGCACGTGCCCGAATACGGACTAACCGATTATTACCACTTCAACTCCGTGCTCAAGAATGATGCACACATGACCGTCGGATCGGACTGGATCATCACCTCCGATCCCAACCTCTTCCCGGCACTTCAAGGCATGCTGCAGCACGCCAGCGAATCCATCGACCTCCCGGCCGCCCTTGAAGCGATGACCATCAGCGGTGCCAGGGCCGTCAACCAGCAAAAACACCAAGGCTCCCTTGAAGTAGGGAAAGCAGCCGATTTCATCGTCCTGGACCGGAACCTCTTTGACGTACCCGTCGATGAAATAGGGGCCACGCAAGTGATACGCACCGTCTTCGAAGGCGAAACGGTGTTCCACAGGCAATGACCTGGCACACGTCGAGGGCACGATGAACGCTGACCGTCACCGTGCCCTCGACAACCCCAGAATCACCCATTTCGCCTAAGCGGGCAGGCCGTGGGCCTACCCACGGCCGCCCCTCACGTGAGGATTACACATGAACAACTCTTCAGTCGCGATTGTCAGCGGCGGAGGTACGGGCATTGGCGCCGCCACCGCAGCAACGCTTCGAGACCAAGGATGGGAAGTAGTCATCTGCGGCCGACGCCCCGATGTCCTGAATGAGGTAGCCCGCAGCACAGGATCACATCCGATAATTGCCGATGTTTCCTCAGATGCGGACATGAAGCGACTGGTCACCGAGACCATCGACCGGTTCGGGACCCTCAACGGTTTAGTGCTCAACGCCGGAATCGTCCGCCCCGGTGCGGCCGGTGACCTGAGCGATGAGGACTGGGATGCAATGCTCAGCACGAATCTGTCAGGGCCGTTCTATCTGATCCGGGCAGCCCTGCCGCACCTCCTGGCCACCAAAGGAGCCATTGTCGGCGTCGCCTCCGCCGCTGCACTGCGGGCCACAGCAGGTATCGCCGGCTACGACGCCACCAAAGCAGCGCTGGCAATGCTGATCCAGTCCGTCGCCATTGATTACGGGCCGGACGGCATCCGGGCCAACTCCGTATGCCCAGGGTGGACCCGGACCGAAATGGCAGACATGGAAATGAGCGAATTCGGTTCCGAACTCGGCGTCAGCCGCGAAGACGCCTATGAGCTGGCGACGGCCTTCGTTCCCAGCCGACGCCCCGGCTCTTCGTCCGAAGTCGCCGCTCTCATCTCCTGGCTGCTATCGGACCAAGCGTCGTACATCAACGCCGCCACGATCCCCGTCGACGGCGGGCTAGTGGCTGTTGAACCAAGCGCGATCGCCTTCGACCCGCGAGTGACGGTCGGTTCCAACAGCCAGAACAACAGATCCCCGGAAATACCCTCACACATGGCTGCAGCGAAGTAGCGCAGTTCCGCACCAAGGAAAAAGCTGGCAGCTGTGCGCATTAAGGGGCCCTTCTCAACCGAGAAGGGCCCTTAAACTTCTTTCCAGTCCCTTCGTGAAGGGTGACTTCCGTTCGGTTGTCTCTATGAGGATTTGGCCGTGGGCAGCTTCGAGTTCAGTGATCCTTTCGGTTGGTTCAGCATCTGGCGCTTAACCTGACCGGTCTGGCTAACCCAAAAGCGACCCCTGCTCCTCAACCAGGGCCATTGCTCCTAGCGTCAAGGAGCTACTGAGAGTAGCGTCCAAGGCAATAAGGCAACGAGGGACACCTGCCTCGCTTCCGAACATTGGGACTGTATGTGCGCTGAGGGGCTTGGAGGAGTCGTCCAAAGGAGCGACATGGCTGGATGGAACGCTGACACGGCTGCAGGTCCGCTTGGGGCAGGAACAGTCACGCTAGTCGAGGGTTCGTCGTTTTGCATTTCAATGGCGAACGGGGACATCCAGTCCGAACATCCTCATGGTGTCTTTTTCCAGGACACCCGCATTGTGTCGGGGTGGGTCCTGACAGTTAATGGCCAGCACGTTGAACCGCTGGGCTCGGAAACGAAGGAGCCATATCGAGCCCTGTTTGCCGGGCGGGTTCCTCGTGGGGATGGCTATGCGGATAGCCCGCTGATTGTGGAGCGCCTGCGTGAAGTGGGCGCTGGCATTCAGGAGCAGGTCACCTTGCACAATTACTCGAAGGAGCCTGCCGTTTGCGTTGTCTCTTTGAAGGTGGAGGCAGATTTCGCCGATCTTTTTGAAGTAAAGGACGGGCGGGTCCAGAGGAGCTGGAACCATTCACGCGATGTGGACGGCGCCTCACTGATCATCCGGGCCTCCTGGCACGAAGTCCGGAAGGGTATTCTCGTCCTCGCTCCCGGCGCCGATGTCTCACCGGATAGCCTTACGTACAGCTTGACAGTTGCTCCGCACAGCCAGTGGAGCTGCACCTTCACGGCCGTGCCGAGCAAGGAGGGGACAAGCCCGACGCCGCCGTCGTTCGTTCATCTTGATACGGACGGGATGTCCGTGAGTGACCGCCGCCGGCAGGAGTGGGTGGCGAAAATCCCTGTGGTACACGTTGGGAACCGCTCCATCGAACGGACTTTGAGGCGGAGCTACGACGATCTGGGAGCCCTGCGGATCGAAGACCCGCACCATCGGGATCGTGTGGTGGTGGCCGCAGGGGCGCCCTGGTTTATGACCCTGTTTGGCCGGGATTCGCTGCTGTCCTCACAAATGGCCATGCCCGTGGATCCTTCCTTGGCTCTGGGCACGTTACAGACGCTGGCAGACCGACAAGGCCGGGTAGTGGATCCTCTGAGCGAGGAGGAACCGGGAAAGATTTTGCACGAAGTCCGGCTGGATATTTCCAGCGGGCTGTCCCTGGGAGGGAAGTCCAACTATTACGGCAGCGTCGATGCCACCCCTCTGTTCGTGTGCATATTGGGCGAAGTCAGCCGCTGGGGCTTCGCGAAGGACACCATTGCGGCGCTGCTCCCCCATGCAGACCGGGCAATGGACTGGATCCGACATTATGGGGACAAGGATGGTGATGGATTCGTAGAGTATGAGCGCTTGAACCCTCATGGACTGATCAACCAGGGGTGGAAGGACTCCTGGGACAGTATCAACTTCGCTGACGGCACGCTGGCCGAACCGCCCATCGCGCTCTGCGAGGTACAGGCCTACGTGTACCAGGCACACATGGCCCGTGCGTGGATGGCGTACGACGCCGGCGATTCAGTTTTGGGAGATGAACTGGCAGATCTTGGGGCGCAGTTGAAGAAGCGGTTCAACGAGCAGTTTTGGATGCCGGACCGCGGCTACTATGCCGTCGCCCTGGATGGAAAGAAGCGCCAGGTCGATGCCTGCGCCTCAAACATGGGCCACTGCCTCTGGGTCGGCCTCGTGGATGAAGACAAGGCTCCGCAAGTAGCAGAGCGGCTGATGTCTCCGGAAATGTTTAGCGGCTGGGGGGTGAGAACACTTGCCAGCGACATGGGCGCTTACAACCCGGCAAGCTACCACAACGGATCGGTCTGGCCCCATGACAACGCCATCATCGCCCAAGGACTCATGCGTTACGGTTTTGTGGCGGAGGCGCAACGTATCGCCACCGCGTTGCTTGAAGCGGCAGAATTCACGGAGGGCCGGCTGCCGGAACTGTTCTGTGGTTTCGCCCGTGAGCAATTCGAAACTCCACTGCCGTACCCAACGGCTTGTTCGCCTCAGGCCTGGGCAGCCACAGCGCCGATCCTCCTCGTGACCAGCCTGATGCGTTACGACGCCCACGTTTCCCTCGGCGGTGTCTGGATGGATCCTGAACTGCCCACGTCCTACGGCGACCTGCACATCAGCAACGCCCCCTTGGCCGGCGGCCGGATCACGATCGATATCACCCAACACAAACCATCAATCCAAGGCCTGCCGGATGGCATAACCTTCCACCGCGGCCATCGGCCCTCAATGAAAGAGCTGGTTGAACAAGCAGGTCGAATCACCAAGGCGCCGCGATAGAGACCATCACCGATCGCAGTGCCTTACCCTGGCTAGGCGATTTTGGCACAAGGCCGGATCATAAAGACTTCCAACTCGAAGGCCGCTCCGATACATCTACACCCATTCAGGCTGCGGCGCCGTGCAACGCCACGGTACCGCAGCCTGAGACATATTCCACGACCCGGCAACGCGACTGCGCCTTCCGATTCCGGTCTGCGGCGCGTTGCATGTGCGATGCCCACAACGACGATAGAAGTACCTGCGCGGACAGTGTTCCATTTCCTTAGAACCCGGACACCTGGCATGGACACTCCCCCACCCCGAAACTGCCAAGTTCGCGAAACATGACTGTCCCGTATGTAGTACCAAAAGTCCCGCCACAAATCCTTGTTGCGGAGACAACTTTCGGCACGGTTCACACATTCCCTTTCCAAGAAGGAAAGGTGCGCGCCTCGGCCGTAGCCGCAGCCCGCGACCAGGATGACCGCAGACACTAGGCATTGAACTGTGATCAAAGCCAGAGCAAAGTCATGGGTAGGGTTCTGCTATGGACAAACGAATACCGGTAGATGAAGCAACTTCGCTCGCCTGGACTGAAGTTGCGCACAAGGCTCGCTTGGCTCATCACATGCTCACAGGAACTCCGGGCCCGAGCCCGAGTTCCAACTTTGCACAGATCAATGCTTTCTACCCGTATGAGAAGGCCTCGGACTGGCATCGTTCCTATCTCACCGCTGCCGTGGAGCATCTTCTGATCTGGGCCAATATGGTTGCCCCCTTGAAGTTCCACCCAGAGCATGAAGTGACGCATACATTCAGGCCGGCGTTCACCCTCGCGCGAGCCGCTATGGAAGCGTCATCGCAAGCAGTCTGGATGTCATCCGGAGAGACAGCAAAAGAATGCGCCCGCCGCCATTTAGCTCTTATTCGCTGGGATTACGAGGAACACAGAAAGAGCGTCGCTGGCCATGACCGAAAGAAGCTCATCAGTGACCTGGATGAGCGTCTGGTCAGTCGAGCATCGGAAAACTTCCCTGAAAGCACCCTGAAGAGGCCAAATCACCTCACGGTCCTACGTGCCGCTGCACCGGAAATTAGCTTCGATCCGGACGTTCTCGAGGGCATCTGGCGTGCAGCGAGCGGTTCTGCGCACGGCAAAGTGTGGCCCGCTTTGTCACTGCAGCACATCGTGCCGCTGGACGAGTATGAACCGGGACAGTTCCGCACTATCCGCATTCCTGACCCGGATCGAATGACTGAAGTGCTGAATGCGGCTTGAGAAATGACGATGCATGGAGTTTTGCGGCACGCTGACTTCTGCAAGGCAGACATTCCGGGCCTCATGCAGGAAGCCAGGCTCTGGCTTGCCTCGGTCGTTCCGCTTCGAGAAGACGCGGATCCAGCGGTGATCGCTGAATTGAACCGCAGGGATTGATGTCCAGCTCGGTGGACTTTGGCCTGCACTCATACCCATTAGCCTGGCAGGTCAGCCTTAAGTCCCTTTGCGCCCGTTGATGCCGGTAGAGGGTCGCCCGACTCCACCCAACCAGCTGGGCGGCCTGTTCTGCTGTATGCCCCTTGGCCCGTTCCTGCTCCGCAATCTCGAGTTTGCCCGCAACCACTGACGGCTCCACAACAGGCGGCCGAACCTGGTCCCCCTCCCTCTAGCGGCGGCGATACCGGCGTTCACACGTTCGGTGATCAGCTCGCGTTCATAGTCCGCCAAAGTAGCCAGCATATTCAGCATGAGCCGGCCCGTGCTGGTGGCCGGGTCAATCCCATCTGAAAGGGAACGCATCGCCACTCCCCTGTCCTGCAGCAGGTTCACAGTATTGAGCACATCGATCAAGGACCTGCCCAGACGGTCAACCCGCCACACTCCTAAGGTGTCCCCGTCTCGGCATAGTCGAGAAGCCTCTTCATCCCCGGCCGCTCTACGGCAGTCCTGCTCCCCGAGGTCACATCCGCGAATACATCCCGCTTCTGCACACCAACAGACAAGGGCGCGTCGAGCTGCAGCTGCGCATCCTGGACGGCCGTACTGACTCGCGTGTACCCGAGCATCCTCATCCCGCCATTCTGCCTCATTAACTCCCATACCTCGGACGATGGAGACACTTTGCGGTGAGACGACTTATCGAGACAAGCCGGTGTGGAGAAAAGTCCCGGGATTCCATGCTCCGCGTTCCGCTGCTAGGCGCTTGGGGATGCGGACCACAGGTGTCTCATAAACCTTTAGGTTTTCGAGCGTTACGCGCTGCATCGCGGCGCATCCCGAGTTTCGTCGTGCTCATATCGAATGGAGCCAGACCTGAGACACGAACGTCTGACGAAGCCCGTGCCCTCCAGTCCTGATGGCGGCACCACTACTAGCTAGGGCCTGGGGGTTCGGGACGCAGGCTGACTCCGCCGCCACGGCTCTACTCATGCCGCGGTGGGAGCCGTTCCGCATTTTTTGCTCGAGGTCTGCCCAGGTGGGCACCTAGAATGCTCTGCACGGGTTTGTCCTGTAAATTGAAGATAGTTGGAGAAGTATGCCAACCCAGCCGGTCTTTTCAGCCGGCTTTTTTCATGCCCTCGTGCGCCCCAAATTCCGCAACGACCCGTTGTGGTCAACGTGCGGATCTGTTTGTGGACACACCACCTGAAGGGGAGGTCGCGCCCATGGAGGTTCTTGCAGATTCTGCTGGACACCTGTTCGCACCTGCGCTGCTTGTCGCGATTGGGCACTTCGTGCTCAAACTTCTTCCCATGGTCTCCGACCGCGTGAACGAACGCACTGTCCGGTTGGCCAAGGCGAAGAACAAGCAAAGCAAATAGCGAAACGCGCCTTACTGAAGGGTAGGGAGAAGTCTGCCCAAAATCAGGAAAAACGGCCCTACATTCATGGGATACCGCTCGAATCCCCTGGTAGACCTGCTGGGCTTCATAGCCACGGAATGCCCTGCGTCGACCACGGATTGCATTGACCTATAGGTCCTCGCCTGAGCGCCCGGGTTGAGGGTTCGTCGAGTTACAGGTCCTCCAACGTGGGGTGTGCCGCAGCCGAAGCAGCTTGCTGCCCGTAGTGCGACGGCTCCGCGCACGAAGACCCCTCCTCCCTGCTAGTCGGGGGAGCGTTGAAACATATTTAATATTCCTGAACCCGTACGGTACCTTAGGCGCTATCACCGGCGGGCCGTGATCGTGAAGCCTGCGAGGCGCTGACAAAGGACCCAACGAAGAATAATCATCGTAGAGTGCTACAGAGCCTCCAGATCGGAAACTACGAACACGGGCAGCCGTGTTCCGAGTGGACGCAGCTGATTAGTTGGTACGATGCACGCTCTGACTACGCTCACGGAGGCCTGATCAGGATTCCACCGATAGACGGTATCCGAAATATTGCCGAGCTGGAGTCTACGATCCGGGCTCGCGTGCTGAACATCTACCTGGTACCAATCCTCACCTGGTTGAGTGAACATCCCGTCCAACCAGTGACTGACCTTGACGATGAACTGAATGCTATGACGGGGTGGAGGGACCTTGGCACTGAATGACACGGCCTGCCGAAGAATGCACTTTGTGCTCAATACATGTTTGCGTGGCAACAGATCCGAGCGCGGGCGACCTCGAGGCTCTACCAAGGGAATACCAGGGCTGCGGTTCCGATTTTTCCCGATTGGATCCGATCCAGGCTGGCTTCTGTACGCAGTCGGAGTAAAGAAAAACCCCGCCAATCCCCAGTGTTACTGGGAACTGCGGGGTTTTCGCTGGTGGCTCCGACCGGCGTCGATCCGGTGACCTTTCGATTTTCAGTCGAACGCTCTACCAACTGAGCTACAGAGCCTAGGTGACAAGTCACCTTGAGAACCGAAATTACTTCCGGCGCCCAGAGCGACCCTGACGGGACTTGAACCCGCGACCTCCGCCGTGACAGGGCGGCGCGCTAACCAACTGCGCTACAGGGCCTTGCGTTTGCAGTATCTCTACCGCGTTTTTTTCAAGGCTTCTAGCTTACCAGACTTTTTTCATCCGATTTACCACTTGCCTTGCGTACCCCCAACGGGATTCGAACCCGTGCCGCCGCCGTGAAAGGGCGGTGTCCTAGGCCGCTAGACGATGGGGGCCTGAACTCAATTCGGATTATGCGAGGAAAAACAACACTTTATGCGTTCTTTTCGGTTCTCACCCGTCCGAACTGGACTCTAAAACTTTAGAGCATAGATGGCGATATTCCCAAATCGAGGTCTGCACGCCCCTGAAATAGTGTCTACGGGACATGCTCAAGGAGGTCGCCGACCTGGCAATCGAGCGCCTCGCAGATGGCTGTGAGCGTAGAGAACCGGATCGCCTTTGCCCGGTCATTCTTGAGAACGGACAGATTGACGAGGCTCACCCCCACGCGACGACTCAGTTCCGTCAGGGTCATACCGCGGAGCTCCAGCAACTCGTCCAGCTTGCAGTGAATGGCGATCGTTTCTTCGGCCGGCATCAGACAAGGCCTTCAGTGTCACGCTGCAGGCTCCGGCCGAACTGGAACACGCCCGCCAGCAACACGAGTGCGGCGCCAGCCACCAAGGATGTGGGGTTGAACTCCGCGATGTACACCAAGGTTTCATCGGCGCTCCCCGGCATGGCTCCGAGCTGTTCTGCCAGCCGGTACTTGGCGGTGGAATCGAGGATCTGGGCGGCGCTCCCGGAGATGGCCAGGAGCGCACCGGCAAGTCCAACGACCGCAGCGGTGTGCGGGGCGAAGAGAACCTTGCTCGTGAGCCGATATGCCAGCAGGACCAGAAGGGAAACAACGCAGAGGACCGCGACCAGGTTCATGGTCGCCGACCACCCCAGCATGGAAGCCTCATATTCCGGGAGGGCAGGAACGGTCACCTGCATTTGTGAGTAGCGTCCCACGGCACCCAGGCGGAGTGTTTCCGGCTCCGGGATGGACGGGTCCAGGGGCAGCCGCAGGACCACCTCTCCGGCGCCATTGCTGATGATCGCCGATACAGTCGAAACGGATGTGGCAATACCCACCGCCACCGAGACAACAATGAGCACTGCCGAATCCACTCTCGAAAGCACCCGCACGCGCGCCAGCGACTCTGCGATGTTTCCTCGTAAACCCATAATTCCCCCACCAGTTATCGAAATTCGTTAACATCGATCATCGATAAGGTAACGCGGTGAACTGCACGTCGTCAAACATTGGCAGTTTCTTGCCGTGACGCGTCCGAAAACCGCCAGCCCGACTAGCCTCCCCGGCACTAGATTGGCTCTATGACAACCACCACCCCGGCCGAACCCGGCCAGCCGTCCCCGGGCATGCAACCGCGCAACACCCCCGCGCCCGCAGCTCCCATCAGCAAACTTGGCATCGCCGCCGTCGTCGTCACCGTGGTCCTGTGGGCCTCTGCGTTCGTTGGCATCCGGGCTGTTGGCCCGAGCTTCTCCCCCGGCTCCTTGACGCTCGGACGGTTGGCGGTTGCCGCCGTCGTTCTTGGAATCGTGGTGCTGCCCACCTTGAAAGTCTGGCCGCGCGGCAAGGAATGGTTGCCCATCGTGGCGTACGGCGTGATGTGGTTCGGCGGCTATAACGTGGCTTTGAACGCCGCGGAACACATGCTCGACGCCGGCACCAGCGCCATGCTGATCAATGTCTCGCCGATCCTCATCGCTGTCCTCGCCGGAGTGATCCTCAAGGAAGGCTTCCCGCGTTGGTTGCTGATCGGCAGTGCCGTCGCGTTCGGTGGCGTCGCGATGATCGCCCTCGGCTCGGGACAGCGTTCGACGGCGGATGTCGCCGGGGTGTTGTTGTGCTTGCTTGCCGCCGTGCTCGCCTCTGTGAGCGCGATCCTCCAGAAGCCGGTCCTTCGGAAGTTTACGGCCGGGCAAGCCACGTGGTTCGGCATCATGGTGGGCGCTGTTTGCTGCCTCCCGTGGACAGGGCAATTGATCGCGGAAGTCCAGTCAGCGCCGCTGCCGGCCACACTCGGCTTGGTCTATCTGGGCATCTTCCCTACGGCCATCGCCTTCACAACATGGGCGTATGCGCTGTCCTTGATCTCGGCCGGGAATCTGGCCGCCACGACGTACCTGGTCCCCGGCACCACCATCCTCATCTCCTGGGCCGTGCTTCAGGAAGTCCCAACCATCTGGGGACTGATCGGTGGCGTGGTGTGCTTGATCGGCGTGGCGCTGACCCGGCGCACGCCAAGGGTTGCCCGGCGCACGCCAAGGGTTGTCCGGCGCACTGCAAAGTGAGCTAGCGGGCCATACTCGCAAGGAGCTCACGGTGCGTGGGCGGATTGGCGCCTGGGCGGCCCACGGTAATGGATGCCGCCATGGATGCCGTGGTGCCGATCCGTTCCAGGACCGTGGGCGCTAGACCGTCGCTGCCACGCAGGAGCAGTCCCATAATGAGCGCCGACATGTATGAATCCCCGGCGCCGATGGTATCGGCCACGTCCGAGGGGATGGCGGGTACGGTGAGTTGGATGTGCCGGGTTGCCATGAGCGAACCGCTGGAGCCCTGGGTCACTACGGCGAGTCCAGTGCCAAGGGCCAGGAGGTGACCCGCAGTTTCCTCGAGCTCCTTGCCCGGGTACAGCCAGCGGGCGTCGTGCGCGCTCATTTTTACGACGTCCGTCAATGGCACCAACTCTTCGAACAGTGAAAGCGCCTCATGGTGGCTGCCGAGGAGGGCAGCGCGGATGTTGGGATCGTAGGTAATCATGCAGCCGCCCTGCGCTTGCTCCAACAGGCTCCGGACAACGCTGGCCCCAGGTTCAAGGAACGTGGCGATCGAACCTGTGTGCAGGATTTTTGGGGCATATGGCAGCGCGAGCGGAGCAAGTGCCCAATCAATCTCGAACGTGTACTCAGCCGAACCGTCGGCAGCGATCCGGGCGGTCGCCGTCGCCGTCTTGCCCAGCGACTTTGATCCGGGCAGCAGTACTACGCCGGCGCCTTGAAGGTGTGCGGCAATGGCGTCGCCCCGTTGGTCCCGTCCGATGGCGGTGAGCAGGCCCGCCTTCACATCCAGTCGGCCGAGTCCGTAGGCAACGTTGGCCGGTGAGCCTCCGGGATATTCGATCTCCCCATCGGGCGACTCCACGATGTCGATGAGCGCCTCACCCACCACGACGACGTCGAGGGGCTCGGGAGCGGAGGTAGGAGTGGCGGTCATGCGGTTCCTGTTCGTTCGTTGGTGAGATGCGGGGCTGGCCTACGGAATGCCGTTCGACGAGGTCGCATTCGAACAGTTCAGCATGACCAGGGGACGGTGCACCAGCGAGTATCAGCCACAGGGCGTCAATGTACCTTGTTGGGACTAGAGTCGGATCATGTCCGCGAATCTCCCTCCCGGCCTGCCCATCGTTCCCGACGGCGATCTCCCGTCCTCGCCGCTTCCGGAGCGGAACGCGGTGCACAGTCCGATCGAGCACGCTTCCAGCGGCGGTGCCGGGTTGCCCGGAATTGACGCGGATTTTCCTGCCGGTGCTCCGTTCGAAATGTCGGCGGAGGACTTCGAAGAAGCTGTGAGCGACGCTTTGCAGCTGATCCCGCCCAAAGCCGCCAGCGCCATGGACAACGTGGCGATCTTCATCGAGGACGACTACACCCCGCGGGCCGGCGAAGATCCGGACACCGTATTGCTTGGCTTGTACGAGGGCGTCCCGTTGACCGAACGCGACTCATGGTGGGAAGCGGGTTCGTTGCCGGACCGGATCACCATTTTCCGCCAACCCATCCTGGACATCTGCTCTACCCGCGAGGAAGTCATCGACGAAGTGGCCATCACGGTGATCCACGAGATCGCACACCACTTCGGAATAGACGACGACCGCCTGCATGAGCTCGGCTGGGGCTAGCCTTGTAAGCATGGGGCACGATCACAACCACTCCCACGGAGTAACGGCAACCGGCAAGCATCGGAAGCGGCTCATTGCCGTCCTGGCCATCACTTTGGGTGTGGTGGGCATCCAGGTGGTTGGTGCGCTGGTCTCTGGCTCGCTGGCTCTGCTGGCCGATGCCGGCCACATGTTGTCCGACGCCGCAGGTGTGTTCATCGCCTTGATGGCTGCCTGGATCGCTACGCGCCCGGCAAGTGATCAACGGACTTACGGGTATCAGCGGGCCGAAGTCCTGGCAGCGTTGGCCAACGCCCTGGTTCTCATCGTCATCGCCGTGGTGATTATGATCGAGGCCATCCGCCGGTTCGGGGAGTCCCCCGAAATCCATACGGACGTGATGCTGTGGGCGGCGATCCTGGGCGCAGTAGCCAACCTCGTCTCCCTGATGATCCTGCAAGGAGCGCAAAAGGAGAGCCTCAACGTCCGCGGGGCCTACCTCGAAGTCCTGGGGGACCTTCTTGGCTCGATCGCTGTCATTGCAGCGGCCATCGTCATCATGACCACGGGCTTCACCGCAGCCGACCCCATTGCCTCCGTCCTGATCGCCCTCATGATCATCCCCCGCGCCTGGCATCTGCTCCGCGATGTTGTGGACGTACTTCTGGAAGCCACGCCCAAGGGTGTGGACGTGAACATGATCCGCGAGCACATCCTTGCAGTGGACGGCGTGGTGGAGGCCCACGACATCCACATCTGGACAATCACGTCCGGGGTCCCCGTGTTCTCCGCCCACGTTGTGGTGGAAGACGAGGTCCTTAATGCCAGCGGGGCGGACAGCATCCTGGATCAGCTGGGATCCTGCCTGGGCCGCCATTTCGACACCGAGCACTGCACCTTCCAGCTGGAACCCGTCAGCCACTCCGAGCATGAGTCACACCAGCACGCCTAACGGGGTGCGTCACTTGGTGTTGTAATTACCGTTCCTGCTGCTCCATCCACAGTGATGATCTGGCCTGAGCTGATCCGCAGGGTTGCGTCGGGCACGCCCACCACGGCCGGTATGCCATATTCGCGGGCCACTACAGCGCCATGGGAGTTGGGACCGCCCATTTCCATGACCAGGCCGCCCGCGGTGAGGAACAACGGTGTCCAGCCGGGGTCGGTGGAGGGCGCTACCAGGATTTCGCCCGGCTCCAGATGGGCACCGACGGGGTCCATGATGACCCGCGCAGGGGCTGTGATGACGCCCGCCGACGCCGGACTGCCGGAGAGGGCTCCGGGAGAAGCTGGGGTTCCGCCAGCCGAAGCAGTGGCTTCAGGTTCTGTCCCGTCTGAGAGCAATACCCGCGGAATATGCCTGCGCCTCAGTTCCTGCGCGTAGTCTGCGCGGCGATCTGCCACGAGCTGGTGGAGCTTGTTGCCAGCCAAGGCAGTCTCTACTTCGTTGAGGTCCAGGAAGAAGATATCCTCGGCGCGTTCAATCCGCCCTGCCTCTGCCAGTTCTGCTCCGACCAGCGACAGCTGTTCCCTTGCCGAAGCCAAGCCGAGGACGAGGTTGTATTTGGGCAGCTCCCTCATCCCGGCAAACCTGCGCGTACGGTCCAACGCCGTGCGGACCAGCTTGGCGTGGAGCGGACTCTTTGCCCTTGCCCGTGCAATGAGTCTCGCTACCTGTTCGTCTGCCTCCTGTGCGGCTCTCTCGAACTGCTGGTCTGGTGCGTCCGCGCTGTGCTCGAGACGAAGATAGTTGACCACGACGCCGAGAATGTGTGTGGGGTCATCCGACCATCGGGGCATTCCAAGGTCGATCTCTGCCACAGCCCTGTGCCCATAGGTGCGCAGGAAAGCCTCCAGCCCGGATTGCGCAACTGCTGGTAAGGCTCTGTCCTTGTATTGCTGAACGAGTTCCTCGAGTGTGGGGTAGCTCAGGAAGGCCAAGGCCTCCGGGTCATCCCTGATGTCCTTGGCAAGCTGCCACAGGGCAAGGTCCATCTCGGTGGTGACGTTGTTGGGCAACCCACGAATGACTGTTTGGAGTTGGTCCCAGGAGGCTTGCTCGCCCAACACTTTCCGGACGAGTCCAAGCATCGCAAAGCCCAGAACAGGAAGGGGCAGGACTTGGGGAACCGTTGCGAATACTTCCTCCCCCAGGATTCTCTGCACGTGTGCAATTCGCTGATGGGCGGTGATGCCCTCCGGCACCCGGAGGGCATCGTGGAGTTCTGCCTCAAGCTGCTTTTGGCGCTTCATTGCAGCATCGGGACGGAAAAGGGCCCGGATCACCGTCTCCGGAACGCGGTACTTCGCCGCAACAGGGGCAACGTGCCTGATGAGTTTTATCGGAGTCTTGATGGTCACGGAAAACCGCGGGTCATCGAAAAGGCCACGAATCACCGCCGCCGAACGGGCCTCCATGATGTCAAAAATCCGTGGCACGATTGCCCGGCCCACCCTGCTGCGCAACACGGACGTGAAGTCGAAGAAGATCCTCTGCCCGACCTCATGGTAGGGCGAGGGCCCGGACCTTGGATCGGGGACGTCGAACGCAGCCCTGCGGGCAACACTGGAGGCTAACAGTCGGATACCCGCCAACCCCATGGGCGTCAGTGGCCTGGTGAGGCCCTGGGCGAGACTGAAGTTCAGGAAAGCGTGCTCGCCGGGAGTCGCCGGGAGGCGGGAATTCAGCGGATAGAGGGTGGTGATGGGTCTTGCCTGCGTGAGCCACAGCTTCCCGGACGAATCGATGGCCCATTCGGTATCCTGTGGCGCTCCAAAGTGGGCTTCCACCCGCCTTCCCAAGGCGGCCAGCGCCCGGATCTGGTCATCGTTGAGACACGGGAGAACCCCGTGGTTCCCTGCCTCCCCGGCACGGCCGGGCCCCCCAATACGTTCGGTGCCCCCACCTGCAAGCGAACGGATCTCCACCTGCCGGTCACCCAGCGTCCGCTTCAGGATGGAGTTGCTCTGCGTATCAACCACGTATTGATCGGGATTAACGGCACCTGACACCACGGCCTCGCCCAGGCCAGGGCTGGCATCGATTACAGCTTCACGGCGCCGTCCGGTGACAGGGTTGGCCGTGAACATCACTCCGGCTGTGGCAGAATCCACCATTTCCTGGACAACCACGGCCAGCGTCACCGTTGCGTGGTCAATCCCGTTGGTTGTCCGGTAGCTCACCGCGCGGTCCGTCCAGAGCGATGCCCAACACCGGCTTACAGCGTCAAGGACTGCCTCTTCTCCCACCACGTTCAGGAAGGTGTCCTGCTGCCCGGCAAAACTGGCGAAGGGCAGGTCTTCGGCAGTGGCGGAGGACCGCACAGCGACGGGGGCGGCGTCTCCCAACTTTTGATACGCCGCCCGGACCGACTCGGCGACGTCGGTGGGTACTCCGGCGTCGAGCACCAACGACCTCGCCCGGGCCGCGAGCCTATTGAGTTCGTCCAGGTCAGATGCCGCGGCGTCCTGCAGAAGTGCAACGACGTCCTCCATCCCAATCGCTGAGAGGGCGTAGCGGTAGGCGGACGTTGTGAGACAAAAACCTGGCGGCACCGGCAGGCGGGCGGCACTCAACTCGCCGAGATTGGCAGCCTTGCCGCCTACCTCGGGGAGCATGTCCGCCCGGATGTCGGCAATATCCCGAATGAACACCGGGGCGTTTACATCCGGGCCCGCACTGTTTTCCTGCCGGTGTTTCCCAGGCTGCTGGTTATCCATGGGCGGTGCGCGCCAGCGCTCTAAGCCGCGCCGAGCATGGGTCCGAATTTGGGACGGTCCGCGAGTCGCGGATCCTCGCGGTCCGGAACAACGAGGACCGGCCCCTTGGCGTGATGGAGAACGCCATCGGAGGTGGAACCAAGGAGCATGCCCGCGAAACCACCGCGGCCCCGCGTACCGAGGACAACCAGCTCCACCCCGCGGCTGGCCTCAACCAGGACGTCAACGGGTGAGCCGTCCCTCAGCTCGGTTTCCAGAGGCAGCTGGGGAAAATGGCTGCGAAGCCAGGCGGCACCTGCATCCAACTGCACTTTGATGTCCGCAAACAAGGCATCGCGGTCCAAGGGTGCCGGCACCCAGGCCAAGGAGCCGCTGTACTGCGGGACTGCGCATATGACGCGGAGCTTGGCCCCCATCCGCTGGGCTTGTTCGGCTGCCTCGAGGACGGCGACGCGGGCTTGCTCGGAACCGTCCACGCCCACTGCTACGACGTTTTCCACCGTGCGCGGCCCGGCCTTGGCGTGCTCAGCCTTGATGTGCTTGTCCGCGGTGTTCTCACCCAAACGGTCGGCGCAGTAGAGCGGGACCGTCACGGTAGGGCATTTAGCGTGGGCAGGCAAGGCGCTGCTGACCGAACCCAGGAGACGCCCGACGAAGCCGCCGCGGCCACGGCTGCCAAAGACCAGGAGCGCGGCGTTCGCGGAGAGATCCAGGAGGACACCCGCGGCATCGCCGTTCTCCACAGACGCATCGACATCGATGTTGTAACCCGAGACCTTATCCATGGCCTGCTTGACGATGGCTTCCGCGCCCTCGCGGATCACAGAATCGTCTACGGTGGCGTATCCGCCGTCGAGGCCGGATGCTGCGAAGATGGGCACCGAATACGCCGTGACTATATGCAGGGGAAGCTGGCGGCGTTCCGCCTCACGAGCAGCCCAAACCAGGGCGCATTGACCATGCTCGGAACCGTCCACTCCGACGACGATTCCACCAGGCGCCACTGCTTGGTCCTCGCCGTCCCGTGGTTCTTCAATGTGTCTGCCGTGCTGGTCCATTGGGCCCGCCTCTCCACCTACTGCTTGATGTTCCGGCCATTCTGCCAGAGGTTCTCCGTACCGGTGTTCCCTTGCTGGTGTGCAACCAATAGCCGGGGCCGAAGAAACCCGCGGGTTCTCCTTCCAATGCCCACTATTCTCGGTTGGCATTACCGAATCAAGGCGACTTTGGGCTATGTGCATAACGGTCCGGGCTCGGTTTTCGACACCTTCATCGACCTCTGGATTGCGCTGCCGATGAACATCCAAAACACGCAGTCGCCGAGGCTATCCATGGCAGAAAAAGTTCGGTAGTGTTCGAGTCACCGAATGGCCGGCAAAAGTGTCCCAGGACACAATCCGGCCATTTATTTGCGGCCGCTTGGGGAACTCGGACGCGATCCCACGCGCTGCTGAAAGGCACACACGTCAAGGAGGAACCCAAGCAGTGTCACTCACTCCTGATTCCGTCACGGAACGGACTACCACCGTGGTGATCGGCACCGGCCTCTCCGGGTTGGCTGTTGCCAGCGAGCTCAGCCGCTATGGCGTGGGTTCCATCGTGCTGGACGGCTTTGGTGCTTTATCGGCCACCGGACCATCAGTCCATACGGGAATGCTCCAACGCTGCGACGCTGCCGACCCCGCAGCAATGCAGGAACGCAACGAGATCCTGCGCCACTTGCGCAACTACGCCGCCAGCCACCATCTGGATGTCCGCAACACCACACGCGCTGTTCGCCTGGACTTCCTCGGTGGAGACTCCACGCTGCAACTTGGATATGGACTCGCAGCGAGCCTGAACACGGCCAGCCTCAAGGCCGGGCTAAGTGTTTACGGGCCGCTTGAATCCACCCCACGGCAATGGGCCGTGCATACGGCCAGTGGAGTCCTCCTGGCCGACCACATTGTGGTGACGCGCTGCGCCCAGAGTCAACTGCGCCGCATGCTGGCCGATCTCGGCATCGCCATTGGCCAGAACCTCGTGGCAGCCATGCGTGCCGTCGGCATGCACTTGGTGGGCGTTGGCGAACTCATCACCCCCACGCCCAAGGAAGTACTCCGGCAAGCCAAAGCCGTGGGGCAAGCGATCTCATCCAAGGTGGCTCTCCCAGCTGGGCCGGGCATCGCCCTGGCGTAGAAACCACCGAAGGCCAGTTCAGTCCTTGCCTTAAACGAACAAAAATTAACTCAAAAGAGCGGTACGTAAAGGGTCGATTGCTAAAGGGCCGGTTACGAAAAAAGGCCGATGCCTTCGAAGACTTTGGTCCTCGAAGGCATCGGCCTTTTGAGCTGGAGCGTGAAGCTTAGGCGCCAGCGCGTACGTACGTGATGGGGCCTGTTGCGGTAAGCCAGCTGATCGGGTGGATGCCCGTCTGGTTACCGTTGATGCCACCGCTGATGGCCTGGCCGTTGCCGATGTAGATAGCTACGTGGCCGGACTGGACGATCATGTCACCGGGCTGGGGGTCGCTGACAACCTTGCCGTAGTTCATGAACTGCATGGGTGCGAGGTCGCCAACCGGAATGCCTGCGGAGCCGAGGGCCCTTTCGACCATCGCGGTGCAGTCCTGGAAGATGCCGATCTGGGCGTAAGCCGAGGCGACCATGGCAGCGTTAATGCCACCAACAGCCGGAGCTGCAGCAGCAGGGGCAGCCGCGACGGGAGCGGCAGCAGTGGTTGCCGCCGCCTGAACGGTAGCGGTCGCAGGAGCCTTGGCCGCCGGGGCCGGAGCAACGGGCGCCGGCTTTTCAATAACGGGAGCCGCTACGGAAGCAACCGCAGGGCGCTCGAAGTTGACCTTGGCCGTGGATGCGGCCGTAACAACCTTGGTGGGACCCTCGGTGACGGTCTCGGCGACCGTAGCAGGGCTGGAGTCGCGCTGAACAGGGGTTTCTGCTGCGTGGGCAGCAATGGAACCCGTAAGGACGAGGCCCGAAGCTGCTGCGATGACAGCGGCCTGGCGACCTGCGCCCGAGGCGTTGCTGGCAACGGCCTTGGAGATTGAGATGAACGGATTAGGACGTACGCTGTCCGCCTTACGACGGCCGCGAAGAATGCGTGAAGACATGAAAGAGCCTCTCCCGATGCCTGCGAGGTTAGCTGTCGGATTCGGATGGGAGTCACCCGGCCACTATCCCCCGCTGTTCAGCGGAAGCTTCGTGACTTCACCCCAAGGCGCGCTCTGAAAGCGGGCCAAAATGGGTTCCCCGTCTCTGCCGTAGGTTTGTCTGCGAACGGATTCCGGACTGCGGCAGAGCTAGGCAATCAGGCCGGAAGTGCCCGCTACGTGGAACAGGCACAGGTACAACCGTACGGGAAGATCATCTCAAAGTCACATTTACGTAACGAGAAGTTCAGTTTTGGCGTGTCGCGGTGACCATTTCGAGATCTTCGCAAGTATGTAGAAAACCTTGTTATTCCGGGGAATTTTCGCCATCCGGGTCGTTGGGAACCGCGAGTTTCTTCCGGGCTGTAACAGCGAGGAAGATCACCAGGGCAATCGCCACCACGGCGAGGCCAACGATGCTCCAGGGGAAGGGCTGGGAAGCGGCCGGAGCCGGCTCAATGTTTTCGGTACCGGGGGCCGCCGTGCCCGCCGTCGGAACAGCCACCGAAGCCGACTGGGAGGCACCTGCCTGGCCGCTCGCCGTCGTCGTGCTTGTCCCGGATGCCGTAAACGTAAAGGTGCCCTCGATGGGGTGCGAGTCGGAGCTGACCACGCGCCAGACCACCGTGTATTCGCCGGCCGGAGCACCCTGCCGAAGTTTCTGCACGGCCATGTTGTCGATGATTTCCACTGCGCCGTCCGCCCAGTTTTCGCCACCAGAGGTGACAGTCACACCCGAGCCGATGGCCAGCGGCCGGTTGTTGAACGTGATGGATACCGACGCCGGCACTTCAGTCACCCGGGCACCGTTCGCCGGGTTTGTTGATTCGGCGACGTCGTGGGCGGAGGCCGGGGCGGCGGCAAACAGCAACGCTGAAGCGAAAGCCAGCGCGGCGACGACGGCGGCCAGAAGCGGGCGGATGGTACGCATGGGGCGGTTTCTCCTAGTGTTGGCTTCCTTACAGACTAGGCGAATCGTCCCAGCGGCCCACATTGGCGGGCATAGGATTTGAGAGCAAACTCCCCCGATCCCCGGAGACCTTCATGCTTAAACAAGGTTCTGCAATCGACCGTTACTTCAAGATCTCCGAACGCGGTTCCACGTACTCGCGGGAAATACGTGGCGGATTCGCCACCTTCTTTGCCATGAGCTACATCGTTGTGCTGAACCCGCTGATCCTTTCCGGGGCAGACTCCAGCGGAGCTTCGCTCGGCTTCACGGCCGTCGCGGCCACTACGGCCTTTGTGGCCGGTATCCTCACCATCCTCATGGGCGCTTGGGCGAAGCACCCCTTCGCCGTGGCAACTGGCCTTGGCGTGAACGCATTCGTAGCGGTGACAGTTGCCTCCCACCCGGAGCTGACGTGGCCGGACATGATGGGCCTTGTGGTGCTTTCGGGCGTCACCATGCTGATCCTGGTCCTCACCGGATTCCGCACGGCCGTTTTCAAAGCCGTCCCGGAAGCTCTCAAGACGGCAATCGTGGTGGGCATTGGCCTCTTCATCGCCCTGATAGGCCTTGTCAACGCAGGCTTTGTCCGGCGCATCCCGGATGCCGCGGGCACCACTGTCCCGCTCGGCCTGGGTGTGGACGGCAAGCTGATGGGGTGGCCTACGTTGGTTTTCGCTGTCGGCCTGATCCTGACCATCGCGTTGGTAGTGCGAAAGGTCCGCGGCGCGATCCTGATCGGCATCGTGGTCTCCACTGCCCTGGCCGCCATCCTCGAATTCACGCTCCATATTGGCCCAAGCTTCGACGGCAAGAACGTCAACCCTCGCGGCTGGTCCCTCGTGGCTCCCACACTTTCCGAATGGGGCGCTCCGGACCTCTCCTTGATTGGTAAAGCCAACCCCTTCGGCGCCTTTGAGCACCTCGGTTTCGTGGCCGCCGCGCTGCTGGCTTTCGTGATCCTCCTCAGCATCTTCTTCGACGCCATGGGCACCATGGTGGGCCTGGCCAACGAGGCCGGAACCGTGGACGAGCACGGCAACATTCCCAACGTGGACCGCGTCCTCCAGGTTGATGCCCTCGGGGCAATCGTCGGCGGCGGCGCATCCGTTTCGTCCAACCAGATCTTCGTCGAGTCGGGCGCGGGTATTGGCGAAGGTGCCCGCACTGGCCTCGCCTCCATTGTCACGGGCTTGCTCTTCCTGGTGGCGATGTTCTTCACGCCGCTCATCAACCTTGTCCCGTTCGAGGCCGTCGCTCCTGCGCTGGTGGTTGTGGGCTTCATGATGGTGTCCCAGGTGGGGAAGATCGACTGGCAGGACTGGGGCGTCGGCATTCCCGCGTTCCTGACCATCGCCCTCATGCCTTTCACGTACTCCATTGCCAACGGCCTCGGCGCAGGCTTCATCTCCTACGTCCTTATCCGTTCGTTCCAGGGCCGGGCGCGGGAAGTCCACCCGCTCATGTGGGCCGTTGCAGCGGCGTTCCTGCTGTTCTTCGGGATCGGAACTGTGGAGGAGCTGTTGGGCATCAAGTAGCGCTTAGCTGAAGTCCGGGATTCCGGACACGCCCCGTGCTGGATTGCTGGTTTTTGGGTCCGTCGTCAGGTGTGCTTGAAAGTATGGGATCAAGAACCAGCACCAGCCTCACCGTAGATGTCAGCCCGACGCCGTGGACCGGCCGCTTTGACGGCGACGGCGACGAACACCGACGCTGGTGGCAAGCCGTAACACCCCACAATTCCACAGCCGCCGCAGCTGCCTTACGCCCCGCCGTCGTCCTGGGTTTCTGCAGCGACGCTGGCGTGCGGCGCAACAAGGGCCGCGTAGGTGCCGCCGCGGCTCCGGCCGCTATCCGCTCGGCGCTGGCCCCGCTGGCCTTCCACCTTGACCGTGACGTGTTCGACGCCGGTGACGTGGTTGTGGAGGACGACTCACTGGAAGATGGACAACAGCGCGCCGGACGCGCCATTTCTGAACTGCTCGACGCCGGAAACCTCACGGTCGTGCTCGGCGGAGGCCACGAGACCGCGTTTGCCAGCTATTTGGGCCTGGCCGGTTCGGAGACTGTGCGTAGTGGCAAGCGGCTGGGCGTCCTGAACCTGGATGCCCACTTTGACCTGCGTGACGAGCCCACTCCGAGTTCCGGCACGCCGTTTCTCCAGATGGCCCAGGAAGAACGAGCCGCCGGACGCGAACTGCACTACGCCGTCGTCGGTATCTCCGAACCCAACAACACGCGCACGCTTTTCGACACCGCGGACCGTCTCGGCGTGAAATACCTGCTGGACGAGGACTGCTCCGCAGAGCGCGTGGAGACGTTCGTGGCCGACTTCGTGGCTGGAATCGATGTGCTTTACCTGACGATCGACCTGGACGTGCTGCCGGCTTCGGTGGCACCGGGCGTCAGCGCCCCTGCTGCGTACGGGGTGCCACTGCCCGTGATCAATGCCGTTTGCCGCCAAGTAGCCGCGAGCGGGACACTGCGGCACTTGGACGTTGCTGAGCTGAACCCGGGCTTCGACATCGATGGACGAACCGCGAAAGTGGCAGCACGGCTGGTGAACACACTGTTGGCCTAGGGCCTGTTCCCAGGCGCTGTCCTCCGTTTAGCCTGTGTGGAGGTGCGGAGGGACGGATGGCGATGGGCGCAACTCCTGTGCAGGACAAGTGGGCCTGGGTGGCCGGACCCGTTGCTGTCGCTTTGGGTCTTTCCGCGCACGTCGTCTCAGGTGGCAGCGCCCCGGCGATGCCCGTACTGCTGGCCTTTGTTGCCCTCGCTGCCCTGGCCGCGCAATTGATTGCCCGCTGGATCCATGGGCCTTTGCTGTTGTTGCTGTTGTCCGGCCTGGCCCAGCAGTTGCTGTTCTTTGGTTTCGACGCCTTGAGCGGCTCGTTTGCCGGCGCCGGATTCCTTGACCATTTGCACGGGCAGGCGCAGCAACCAGTGGACGTACCTGCGGACAGTCAGGCGGGCTCAGGCCAGGTGCACACTGCTGACCTCATGCTTTACACGCATGCTGCTGCTGCCATTCTCACTTTGCTGATGGCTGCGGGAGTATCCAAGCTGGCGCGGAGGGGCCGTCACGGAGGGCAACGTTCCGTAGCTTTTCCGTAGCCCTGCGAAAGCCAACGTAGCCCTGCGAAAGCCGGGGCAATGAACTTTGATCGTCCTGCCTTCGGGCGCCTAGTGTCGGTTGCACGTGGTGTACCCGAGAGGCCAGGGAGCTGCCTGCAAAGCAGCGCACGCGGGTTCGAATCCCGCCACCACGTCTGCTGGCCTTCGCGAGATGGCAGTTAATGCCGATGTTCTTCTCAAACATTGGCATCTACTGCCATCTCGCTGCGTTTAAGCGATCATGAAAGCATGTCCCCCAGGATCGAGCCGGCGGACGGGTTCCTGACCGACTACTACGAGCACGTGGCCGACGACGACGTCCGCAGCTACACACCGGAGACGCTGCTGGAACGGGCGCGCTACCACCGCTCGCTGGCCGAACGCCGTGAACCGGGACAAGCAGTCATCGGAGTCCTGAACGAAACGGACTCCAGCTTGGTGGCAATCGTCGCGGATGACATGCCCTACCTCCTTCCCTCCGTGACAGCCGAGATCGCCCGGGACACCGCTTCCATCCGGCTCCTGGTCCACCCCACTTTCAGCGTCACGCGGGACCCGGGCACCCACCGCCTCACCGACATCCATAGGGGACCTCACCGCTCGGGGCTACCAACCGGCGTCGAACGTTCCGATGGTGACGCGGCGGCGGCCGCAACTTCGAAGCCGGTCCTTTCCCCAGACGGGCACGACGCCGGACCGCTCACCGAGGCGTGGATAGCAATCGAGATCCCCCGGATTCCGGACGACGCGAGCGCCGAGGTCCTGGTTGGCCGGCTGAACATGGTTCTGGAGGATGTTCGGGCAGCCGCCGAGGACGCCGAGGCCATCCACGCGGAACTGGCACACGAAATCAGTGCCCTGGACGAGGCCGCCACAAAAGACCGGACCGCGCGCGAAGCCCAGGAGCTGCTGCGCTGGCTGGACGACGGGAACTTCGTGTTCCTGGGGTATCGCGGGCGCCGTGGGCTTGGACTTCTCCGGGATGCGGCCAGTCCTGCCGCCCCAAGCGATGTTCCTTCCGAGGCGCCCGTCCTTACCCTCACCAAATCCACCCTCCGCTCAACGGTCCTTCGCCGGGCCTACCTCGACGAGATCACCTTGGCCGCCCACAACTCCCAGGGAACAGATACTGAGGGCACAGATACCAGCGGGTGCACCTTTGTTGGCCTCTTCTCCCCCAGCTCAACCGCCCGTTCCGCACAGCAGATTCCGGTGATCCGGGACACGGTGGAGGAAGTGCTGCGGGCATTCGGCTACCCACGGGCATCGCATCATGGCAAGGAGCTTCTTGCGGTGTTGGAGGCTTACCCGCGGGACGAACTGTTCCACATCGATGCGGAGCAGTTGGCCATCCGTGCCCGCGAGATCCTGCGACTCCAGGAACGCCACAGCACCCGGCTGTTTCTTCGTCCGGACTCGTTCGGTCGGTTCATGACAGCACTGGTTTTCCTACCCAGGTATAGGTACAGCACGGCCGTCAGGCTCAACATTGAGCGCGAGCTGCGTGAAGCGTTTGGGTCCGACGCAATCGAGTTTGAGCTTCGGTTGGGCGAATCCGCCATGGCCCGCGTGTTCTTCCGGATCCTTTTGCCACAGGACCCCTCACGGCACGAAGGCACTCCCGCGGTGGTAGATGCCGCGGTCCTGGAGCAGAGGATCGTCGCCGCTACGAGGTCATGGGCGCAAGGCCTCGACGAGGCCCTCCAAGCAAGGTATCCCCGGAAGGAAGCGGCCCAGCTGTCCAGGCAATGGGCAACTGCGTTTCCGGCGAGCTATAAGGCCGATTACGAGGTGGAGGACGCAGTTGAGGACATTGCGAAGTTTGAAAGCTTCCCGGTTGCGTCCGCTGAACCGGGATCTGCAGACCAAGCCGACCCCCTCCTGACCGTTTACCAACGTCCTGGCACAGCCGTCCTCATTGAGGACGCCCGGATCCGCCTCTACTTAACCCGCCCGCAGAGCCTTACCGAGATCCTCCCCTTCTTCCATAACCTGGGTTTGAAGGTCCTGGACCAGCGGCCTTTCGACGTTCAGCGGGCCGACGGCCGGCAGTTCTTCCTCTACGACCTCGGCCTGAAGTTTCCCCGAGGCGTGGACCCCCTGGCCACGGGCGATCTGCTGGCCGGCGCATTCTGTGCCGCGATGCGCGGTGACGCGGAGTCGGACGCTTTGGACGCTCTGGTCATCAAGGAGGGCATCGACTGGCGGCGGGTCGCCATCCTCCGCGCTTACGCCAAGTACCTCCGGCAACTGGGGAGCACCAACTCTTATGGCTTCATCGCGGACACACTCCGCGGCAATGCCACGGCAACCCATGCCCTGCTGGAACTGTTCGAGGCGAAGTTCAACCCTGACCGCTTCGCTCCGGACTTGTTTGATCCGGACCTCGTCAATTCCAGCCATGGGGAAACCAGGCTGCCCGGGGGAGATCTGTTCGAAGAGGGAAGCAGCGAACTGAGCCACCGCACACAGGCCGTCCACGCAGCCCGAACGAACCTGACCAATGCCATCGACGCCGTCCCTGTCCTGGACGCCGATCGGTTGCTGCGTTCCCTCGCGAGCCTGGTGGACGCCACGCTGCGCACAAACTTTTATCTCGACAGACCCTTTATAAGCTTCAAGCTCAACCCCGCCAGCATCCCCGCTGCCCCTGCACCTCGTCCGAAATTCGAAATCTGGGTGTATTCACCGCGCGTTGAAGGCGTCCATTTGCGTTTCGGTCCCATAGCCCGCGGCGGCCTCCGATGGTCGGACAGGCGGGAAGACTTCCGCACGGAAATCCTGGGGCTCGTGAAAGCCCAGACCGTCAAGAATGCCGTGATTGTTCCCACCGGAGCCAAGGGCGGATTCTTCCCCAAACGTCTCCCGGATCCGGCAGAGGACCGTGCTGCCTGGCTCGCGGAAGGGCAGGAGAGCTACCGGACGTTCATCCGCGGCTTGCTGGATATCACGGACAACCTGGTGTCGGATCCCGACGGCGGAAGCAGCGGCCGCGTGCTCGCGCCGCCCCGGGTGGTACGGCACGACGGGGACGACTACTACCTCGTGGTAGCCGCCGACAAGGGAACAGCAACCTTCTCGGACATCGCCAACGCCCTCGCAGCCGAGTACGGGTTCTGGCTGGGTGACGCCTTCGCTTCCGGAGGCTCAGTGGGTTATGACCACAAGCAAATGGGGATCACGGCCCGAGGTGCCTGGGAATCCGTGCGGCACCACTTCAGTGAACTCATGATCGATTCCCGTGCCGAGGACTTCACGGTTGTTGGCATAGGAGACATGAGCGGAGACGTCTTTGGCAACGGGATGCTCCTGTCCCACCACATCAAGCTCGTGGCCGCATTCGATCACCGGCACATCTTCCTGGATCCCACACCGGACCCCGAGGTCTCCTACGCCGAGCGGGAACGGCTCTTCAAACTCCCACGCTCCTCCTGGGCCGATTACGACCGCACCAAGCTGAGCCCTGGCGGCGGAGTATTTGCCCGGACGGAAAAATCCATCCTGCTCACGGAACAAGCCAGACTGGCCTTGGGATTGGATGAAGGTGCCGATCCCCATGGCCAGTTGGCCATGAGCCCAGCCGAGCTTCTCCGTGCGGTCCTCTCCGCCCCCGTAGACCTCCTGTACAACGGCGGAATCGGCACCTATATCAAGGCATCCACGGAGTCCCATGCCGATGTGGGAGACAAATCAAACGACGCCATCCGCGTCAACGCCAACGAACTGCGTGCGCACATCATTGCCGAGGGCGGCAATCTTGGAGTCACCCAGCGCGGCCGGATCGAAGCTGCCTTGGCAGGCATTCTGGTAAATACCGACGCAATCGATAATTCAGCCGGCGTGGATTGCTCGGACCACGAAGTGAACATCAAGATCTTCCTCGACCGGATGATCTCCGCCGGCAGGATGTCCGCGGCAGAACGGACTGGATTCCTGCACTCACTCCAAAACGAGGTGGGACAGCTTGTCCTGAAAACCAATGATGACCAGAACGTCCTGCTCCTCAATGACAAGCAGCTGGCGTTGGAATGGAGTCCCAGCTTTGAACGGACCATGGACTGGCTGGAATCAGTCACGGACCTGGACAGGGGACTCGAATGCCTCCCCAGCAACGCCGAACTTCAGGCACGGGTCCTGACGGGCAAGGGACTAACCACTCCTGAACTCGCTGTTTTGGCGGCCTACGCCAAGATCGAACTCGCCCGAGAACTCACAGAGGGCGGTTTGTCCGATGATCCCTGGTTTTCTCAAACCCTTCGTGGCTATTTCCCCAAGCAAGTCTCAGCGCGGTTCGGTAAACATCTCTCCACGCATCCCCTGCGCCGGGAGATCGTAGCCACGGTGGTGGCCAACGACATGATCAACATGGGAGGCATCGCCTTCGCTTTCCGCGCGATGGAGGAGACGACGGTTTCTGCCTCCGCAGTGGCCCGGGCGTTCGTGGTGATGCGGAAGATCTGGGACTTTGACGCCCTCACCGGCAGCATCGCCCAAGTGCCGCCCACCACACCCCGTGAGCATGGAGCCGCCGTTGCCCTGGACCTGCGGCGACTGCTGGACCGGTCCGTCCGCTGGTACGTGACCCATGACTTCCGCGACAAGCCTATTGCCGATGCCTTGGCCAGGCTTGAGCCGCCGATGTCCTTGATGCGGGCGAACCTCACGAGCTTCCTTCATGGAGTCAACCCTGACCACGCCCAGAAACGCCTGGCCCATACAGACTCGGTGGGCTTGCCCCATGATCTGGGTATCAGGGCATCCGAACTGCTGGTCAGCTACGGATTACTGGACATTTCCGTTATCGCGGAGGAGCTGCAAGAGCCGGTGGAAGCAGTGGCCGAGGTGTACTTCGCGGTCTTCGAACGCATCTCGGCGATCCCCCTCCTGGAACACATCACCATGCTCCCCCGGGACACCCATTGGGAGTCGCTGGCCCGTGCTGCGTTGCGGGATGACATGTATCTGGTCCTCGCCGACATGACCAAGGCCGTGGTGCGGCACACACCCCGCATCTCTGGTGCGGTGACTGCCGTGGCGTCAGATCCAGTGGAGCGGATCATGGACTGGGAACGCGGAAACATCGAACAACTGGCCCGGGTCCAGGAAACCATCAAGGAGGCTATCAAGCCAGGTCCGGTGGACATTGCAGCGCTTTCAGTGGCGGTAAAACTCCTCCGTGCCATGGTTCGGAGATGAGGCATCGCCGACCATTGTTGCCGGTCATCTTACAAATATTGGGCCAAACGTCCTATGATTGATGGGTCGCCCTCGCATGCGGCAAGTAATAGGAGGCCCCCAAATGACCCCTGCAATGACTGCAGAACGCGAAATTCGCCTGTCCTTTTCCAAGGCAGACGAGATCCACGACGGACTTGAACGCGCCGTGGATGCATTGATCAAGGATGCAGCAGCAGATGCTAACTGCGGCATTCTGGTGACGCGGCACGAGCCCGGCACCTACACAGTGGCCCTGGACGAATCCGTTCCCTTCGGTCAGACCCACGAAGTCCTCGCTGCGTAATAGTTTGCAGTTGCAGTAGCCAAGCAAAAAGCCGGGGCCAAGGCCCCGGCTTTTTGCCGTTACGCCCGGCGGAGAGTTACGCCGTCGGACTTCATGAACAATTCCTTGCCTTCCTCGGTGACGCCAGGCCCTGAATGCTCAAGCCACACCACGTTTCCACTGCTGGAGACTTCCTCGATCAGCCCGGCGGCGATCACATGGGCATACTTGACTACCTCCACGCGCTCACCAACCTTAAGTTGCCTCCAGTCGGTAACCGTAGCCGAGTGTGCGTTTCGTCTGGAGAGGACTGCTCCACGTGCCTTCATTGAACTTCTACCCCTTTGTGGATGTTCGCTGTTGTGTATTGAGTTATTAACGGTTGACCGTCAAGCCCACGACACCGTTGGCGTGGACGTGACGTACACCATAAGTTCTACTACATTTGTCACGCCCCGGAGATTGCGTTGCGAACAATTTCCGGGACGTGACAAATTTGCCCATCAAATGAGCGTTTTATTCGACGTCAGGCCAAGTTCCCGACGGCGGATTCGGCGGCCGCACGGACCGCACCGGAGCCAACCAGGCGGTCAGCCGCTTCGAGTTCGGGCGACAGGAACCGATCGGTGCCCGGTCCCTGGACCACTTCGCGAAGCACCTCGAGCACAGCGGTACCGGCCGGACCCGGGGTGAGCGCGCCGTCGGACATCTGCGTACGCATGTCGATGGCGCGGGCGCTGGTGACCAGCTCCACTGCCAGGACGCGGCGGAGGTTCTCCACGGCCTTGCGCAGCTTGCGGGCCGCGTGCCAGCCCATGGACACGTGGTCTTCCTGCATGGCGGAGCTCGGGATGGAGTCCACGGATGCCGGAACGGCCAGGCGCTTGTTGTCCGAGACGAGGCCGGCCTGCGTGTATTGAGCGATCATGAGGCCGGAGTCGACGCCAGGATCGGCGGCGAGGAATGCCGGGAGACCGTGCGAGCGGGCCGGGTCCAGCATGCGGTCCGTGCGGCGTTCAGCGATGGAGCTGAGGTCCGCGACGGCGATTGCCAGGAAGTCCAGGACGTAAGCCACGGGCGCGCCGTGGAAGTTGCCGTTGGACGTGACGCGGCCGTCCGGGAGGACCACCGGGTTGTCGATCGCAGCGGCGAGTTCGCGGGACGCCACCAGTGCGGCGTGGTCCACGGTGTCGCGGACTGCACCGGCAACCTGCGGAGCGCAGCGCAGCGAGTAAGCGTCCTGCACCTTGGTGTCGTTGATCCGGTGGGATGCGACGATCGGCGAGTTGGACAGCACGCGGAGCATGTTATCCGCGCTGGCAGCCTGGCCGGGGTGCGGGCGCAGGGCTGCGTGCAGTTCCGGCAGGAACACCTGGTCGGTGCCCAGCAGAGCCTCGACGCTGAGCGCGGCGGTGACATCCGCCGTCGCGAGCAACATGCGGATGTCAGCGATGGCCATCAGCAGCATGCCGAGCATGCCTTCGGTGCCGTTGACGAGGGCCAGGCCCTCCTTTTCGGCCAGCGTTACCGGCTCGATGCCGTGCTGCGCGAGCAGCTCAGCAACAGTTTGCTTCCCGGGGACGCCGTAGAGTTCGCCGTCGGGACCGGTTGCTTCGCCTTCGCCCATCAGCACCAGGGCACAGTGTGACAGCGGGGCAAGGTCGCCGGAGCAGCCGAGTGAACCGAACTCGCGGACCAGCGGGGTGATGCCTGCGTTGAGGACGTCCACCATGGTCTGCAGCACCACGGGACGGACGCCCGTGCGGCCCGAGGCGAGGGTCTTGGCCCGCAGGAACATGATGCCGCGGATGACTTCGCGTTCAACGGCCGGCCCCATCCCCGCAGCGTGGCTGCGGATGAGCGACTTCTGCAACTGGGTACGGAGATCGTTGGGGATGTGGCGGTTGGCCAGTGCGCCGAAACCCGTGGAAATACCGTAGGCGGGAACGTCGCTGGTGGCGAGGCTATCGATGTGGGCGCGAACCTTGGCAACGTTATCCAGGGCTTCCTGGGAGATGGTCACCTTGGCATCGTGGCGTGCGACGGCGACGACGTCTTCCGGGGTCACGCCACTGGAACCGAGGGTAACGGTCAGGGGTTCGTGGGTAGTAATAGTCACTTGTGTTGCCTACTTTTCGTTCATGGGGATGCGGACGCCGCGTTCGTTGGCGACCTCGACGGCGCGGTCGTAGCCGGCGTCGACGTGGCGGATGACGCCCATGCCGGGGTCGTTGGTCAGGAGACGTTCGAGTTTCTCCGCGGCCAGATCCGTGCCGTCCGCGACGGAAACCTGTCCGGCGTGCAGGGACCGGCCGATACCGACCCCGCCACCGTGATGGATCGAAACCCAGGTAGCACCCGAAGAGGTATTGATCAGCGCGTTCAGCAACGGCCAGTCAGCAATCGCGTCGGACCCGTCGGCCATGGCCTCGGTCTCCCGGTACGGGGACGCCACGGAACCGGAGTCCAGGTGGTCACGGCCGATCACGATCGGGGCCTTGACCTTGCCCTCCTTCACGAGCTGGTTGAACAACAACCCGGCCTTGGCACGTTCACCGTACCCGAGCCAGCAAATACGGGCCGGCAAACCCTCGAACTCCACCCGCTCCGCCGCGGCGTCGAGCCACTTGTGCAGGTGCTTGTTCTCCGGGAACAACTCCTTGATCGCCGCGTCCGTCACCGCGATGTCCTCCGGATCACCCGAGAGCGCCACCCAGCGGAACGGGCCCAGGCCCTCGCAGAACAACGGGCGGATATATGCCGGGACAAAGCCGGGGAACTCGAACGCCCGGTCGTAGCCGCCCTTGCGTGCCTCGTCGCGGATCGAGTTGCCGTAATCAAACACCTCGGCCCCGGCGTCCTGGAACTCCACCATCGCCTGGACATGCCTGGCCATGGACGCCTGGGCCTTCTTCGTGAACCCTTCCGGGTCCGCCTCGGCCTCGGTGTGCCACTCCTCCACGGTGATGCCCTCGGGCAGGTAGGACAACGGGTCATGGGCACTGGTCTGGTCCGTGACCACATCAATGCTCAGCTCCCCGGCCTTGTGCCGGGCCAGCAGCTCCGGGAACACCTCCGCGGCGTTGCCCACATACCCCACGGACCAACCACGGCGCTCAGCCTTGGCCTTCTGGACCTTCGCGATCGCGGCGTCCAGGTCCGTTTCGACCTCGTCCAGGTACCGCTTCCCGGCCCGGCGGCGCAGGCGCGTCTCGTCCACGTCCACAATCAGGCACGCGCCGTCGTTCAGGGTCACGGCCAACGGCTGCGCGCCGCCCATCCCGCCACAACCACCAGTCAACGTCAACGTCCCCGCCAAAGGACCCTCAGTGGAACCAGCTGCGGCCGGGGCCGGGTGGCCGGCGGTGTTCTGCCTGGCGGCGGCCAGCTTGTTCCCCACCGCGGCGAACGTCTCATACGTGCCCTGCAGGATGCCCTGCGTGCCGATATAGATCCAGGACCCGGCCGTCATCTGCCCGTACATCATCAAACCCTCGGCCTCCAGGCGGCGGAACTCCGGCCACGTCGCCCAGTCCCCCACCAGGTTCGAGTTCGCCAAAAGCACCCGCGGAGCCCACTCATGGGTGCGGAACACACCCACCGGCTTGCCCGACTGGACCAGCAGAGTCTCGTCCTTCTCCATCGTCTCCAACGTCCGGGTGATCGCATCAAACGCAGCCCAGGACCGCACAGCACGGCCCGTACCGCCATAAACCACCAGATCATCAGGACGCTCAGCAACCTCAGGATCCAAATTGTTCATCAACATACGCAACGGCGCCTCGGTCTGCCACGACTTGGCAGTAAGCTCAGTACCCCGCGCGGCCTTAACCGGACGGGCACCAGTAGTGAAATCGGCGGGTGCCATAATGACTCCTTCGTCTTTGGGAAGTGTGTTGTGGAAAGATCTTCTGCTTCTACTAAAGCCCCTTTGCAAGCCCCCAGGAATGGCTTTTCGAGCGGTGCTGTCCGGGATTACAGACCCGCGCCGACCCTCGCATTCGCGCGACATTGAGCGCATGCTGGAGCCATGGCAACGTATCGTGTGACGACGCTCGTAGCGGCACCCCCAGAACGCGTCTTCGAGACCTGGACGGACCCGGATCGGTTCCGGGAATGGATCGGCGGAGTCACCCGCGTGACGGACCGCGTCGGCCCAGTCGACCAGGCCGGCAGCCGCTACACGGTGTGGTTCGGACGGATGGCCAGCCCCACAGAAATCCTCGCCGTTGAGCGGCCCTGGCACTTCCGCACGCGGTTCGGCAATGCGATCCTCAAGGGCGAGTCAGATGTGCGGTTTGCTGCCGAGGGCGATGGCACGCGCATCCACCAGGAGTTCGAAACCAGGGGATTTATCCCGGCGATCTTTGCGTGGCTTTTCTCCAGGGGATCCTACCGGGGTAGCTTCCGAGGTGAGCTGGAGACCTTCCGTAAACTCGTCGAGCGCGAAGCCTTGGGGCCGGGCTAGCCCGCAGGGCGGCCGTGTATTCTCACCGACAGTTCGTCGGCAGCCTTCCGGATGCGCGCAGCGAGTACCGGCCATTGCTCAGCCGGCACTTTGTCCTCCAGGAACGTGACGGCGACTGCCGCCGTCGGCCATCCCACGTGGTCAGTCACAGCGGCGGCGATGGAGCCGAATCCAGGCGTAATCTCGCCGTTTTCCGTGGCATAGCCACGCTGCCGCACCTGGTCCAGGTGGGAGGAGAGGGCGGAATACTTCATGATCGGAAATTCCACTTCGTTGCGGGACGTGAAGGCCGCGGCGTTCGGGTACAGGGCACGCACTTGCGACTTTGGCAACGCGGCGAGGATCGCGCGGCCCGAGGCAGTGAGGTGGCTGGGGAGGCGAACCCCGACGTCGGTCACCAGGCTTGGGCGGTTCTTGGCGCGTTCCTCCACGATGTAGAGGACGTCGCGGCCATGCAAGACAGCCAGGTGTGCGCTCTCGCCGATCGCATCAACCAACGCAGCAAGCATGGGCCGCCCCAGCCGGGACAGCGGTTCCTGCCGCGAATACGCGGAACTGAGTTCGAACGCACTGATGCCGAGCCCATAGCGCTGCTCCTCGTGCAAGTGGAGGACGAAGCCGTTGGCCTCCATCACGCCTAGCAGGTGGTACACGCTGGAACGCGGCAAGCCGAGCGCCGTCGCAATGTTCGACGCCGCCATGGGACCCCGGCGCGAGGCCAACAGTTTCAGGATGCGCAGCGTATTTTCGGCGGCAGGGACCTTGGACGTGGCCTTGCCTGGTGCCAGTGGCGTGGTGGTCATGGTTCCTCATTGCTTGAGACTGCTGAAAGGGACATCGACCACAAGTGTCCGGTATCCCGTACTCAAGCGTGCCCCCTAAGCCCGAGTGGCGCCAGACCATTACGTTACTTGGGTGTCTGAAATACCAGACTCATCTTCCACTTTGGGACCGTGGCAGCTCACACCGCGCCAACCTCCCGACGCCGTACGGCCACGACTGCGAACAGCGAAAGCGCCACTCCAATCCCGAGCATCCAAAAGCCTCCGCTCCAATCGGTTCCGGTGTTGGTAACCACTGGCGAGTGCGTGAAGGGAGACAGGTCCCTGAGCCACTTGTCGAAGCCCAGCATTCCGCCGTAGACACCCAGCACCACGCCCAATGCCAGCAACGCCCAGCCGACCGGAACAGTAGCCCGGGGAAAGGTAACAAAAACCGCAGCCGGCAACGCCAGGTAAAGCAGCGCAGCCGGGATTTGAGCCACGGCCGTTTCCCACACGTTGCCCACCTCAACGGCCGATTCACCGGAGACCAGCAATGAATACCAGGCGCCGAAGGCCGCGAACACCATCACCAGAACCACCGAGGCTGCCCCGAGGCCCAGAAAGCTGCCAAACCAACGGGTGCGTCCCAGCGGTTCCGAAAGTACCAGTTCTGCTGTGCCCGCCACTTCTTCCTGCCTCAATCGCAGAACGGCTTGGAGTCCGCACGCCGCCGCCAGGATGCCACCGATTTCAAATAGAACAGCAGTGACCAACTGCGTCATGGATGTTCCTTGTGCCTCGATCATGGCCCTGAGAATCACTGTGACGGAGGAATTCGTGATGCTGACCTGCTGGATGGCAGCGCCCAGCGTACCGGTGAGCAGGCCAGCGATAAACCCGCCGATACACCAACTGACGATCGCGCCCTGCTGGAGTCGTAGTGCCAGCGCGAAGGTTCCGCGGAGTGAGCGGCGGGCGTCCGTACGGCCTCGTCGTCCGGCCAACACGCTTGCGCCAACATCGCGCCTGGACATGACGACGGCGGTAAGCGAGACGCATACGACGCCAAGACCCAGCGGTAATAGCAGTGGCCACAATCGGTTTCCCGTGTAGGCAAACGTCTGCTGTCCCCAGCCGATGGGCGACATCCAGCTCGGCCACGCCGCCGTTACAGTGAGCCCGTCCTCGCTGACCTCGCCGGTCGCGTCACCGAAACCGCGAAGAAGATAGGCAGCCACCACCAGCCCCGCTGCCGCTCCGTTTGCCCCGCGCGAGGTACTCATGAATTCGGACGCAAGCAGTCCGAGCGTCAGGAACGCCAATCCAACGGCTCCGGCCGCAAGACCGGCCACGAGCGAACCTGCGGCGTCGAGCCCACCGGCGATAAAGCCGAACGCGACCGCCGCGGCCACCAGCACGTTCGCCACGAGCCCATGGATCACGGTCGCCGTCAACGGCATCCATCGGCCCGCTGCAGTGGACGCTACGAGCTCAGCCCGGCCGGTTTCCTCCTCCGCGCGCGTATGCCGTACAGCCATGAACGTGTTCATCAACCCGGCCAGGACGCCGATGAAGGCGAAGATCTGGAAGAACGTGAACGCGTCCAGGGCAGGGCCGCGGACCAACCCGCGGAGTATCAAGATAGCGGGTGTGGCCGTGGCAATATGCAGGATCTCGGCGCGGGAAGCATCGTCACCATATGCCGAGGCCACCGCTGTTGTGGCGAAATAGGCCAGTGCACCGATGGAAGCAACCCAGCTCAGGAGTTGCCAACGGTCGCGGCGGAGTCGTTGCCAATACAGATCCAGGAAGCGGTTCATCTCAGCGGCCCGTCCTGGCGGGCGGGCGGCGGCGCCGATGGTGAGTGCCGCCGTCGGCCTTCGCTTCTTCTGATTGGGGTGGAAGGGCAACGCCGTAGTGCCGGAGGAACAACTCTTCAAGCGATGGCGGAGCGACCAGCAGGCCCTGCACGCCCAGGCGACCAAGAATCGGCAGGACCTCGTGGACACGATCCGAATCGGCACTGAACTTCACCCGTCCTGCGGCCAAGGTGAGATCGTGGACCTGGGCGAGGCCTTGGAGGGCCCGGAGGTCCACCTGGTCCTGCACGAAAGAGATCCCTGTACGCGTCAGGTGGCGAAGGGAATCGAGCGTCCCGCCGTCCACTATTCGGCCTGCGCGGATGATGCTCACACTGTCGGCCAGCTGCTCCACCTCGGAGAGGATGTGGCTGGAGAGAAGGACAGTAGCTCCTTTCTCACCGACCAGCCGGCGAATCTCGCGGGTAAAGACCGCCTCCATGAGGGGATCCAAACCACTTGTCGGTTCGTCCAGAAGGTAGACCTCGGCGTCGGCAACGAGGGCTGCGATGAGCGCAACCTTCTGTCGATTGCCTTTGGAGTAGGCGCGGCCTTTCTTGCTCGGGTCAAAGTCGAAGAGCTGGCACAAACGCTCCTTGCGGCGTCGATACTCAGCGCGATCCGTCCCGCCGTCCCGCAGCCGGGAGAGGAAATCAATGGTCTCTCCCCCTGAGAGATTCGGCCAAATGCTTACGTCACCCGGCACGCTGGCCACACGGCGGTGCAATTCAACGGCGTCTGCCCATGGGTGCAATCCGAGGACGCTTGCACTGCCCGACGAGGCCCGTGCCAGGCCAAGCAGGATGCGCAGAGTGGTGGACTTCCCGGCACCATTCGGGCCGAGGAAGCCGTGGACTTGCCCGGCAGGGACTTCGAGGTCAAGGCCGTCGAGTGCCTTGACCCGACCGAAATTCTTATGGAGATCGACGGTCTGGATGACAGGGTCCATGGACCCGACGTTACGCAGGAACGGCGCCCCTGTGAAGGACAGGAAGGCCCTGTGCGCGTTAGGAAATCGTCAATATTTTCGGACACCTGCTGCGGGGTTGAGCCTCGCGGACATCGTATCTGAGATTCGACTGTGACTCCTGTCGCACTGTCTGCGATCGAAGACACCAAAGGCCCGTGAGGCCAATCACAAGACCGCCAAAAGTGATGTGCTGGTTAGCGATCCCCTCCCAAAGACGAGAAGGTTTTACCATGCAACAAACCACGCTGGCTTCGAAGGACACCGTCCTCCAGGCCGCCGGTACGGCACTTAGCCGTGGCCTCAACGTCCGTCACATCCGCTTTATGGCACTCGGATCCGCGATCGGCACGGGACTGTTTTACGGTTCTGCGTCCGCCATACAGAAAGCCGGCCCTGCCGTCCTGCTGGCCTACATCATCGGCGGCGCTGCTGTCTTCATGGTGATGCGTGCGCTCGGCGAAATGGCCGTCCGACACCCTGTGTCCGGCTCATTCGGCCAGTACGCCAGCAAATACCTTGGACCGTTCGCAGGCTTCGTGACCGGCTGGACGTACGTGTTTGAGATGGCGATCGTCGCAATAGCCGATGTCACCGCCTTCAGCATCTACATGGGCTTCTGGTTCCCACAGGTGGACCGCTGGATCTGGGTCCTCGCGATCATCTTGTTCCTGGGCGCCATGAACCTGTTGAGCGTAAAGGTCTTCGGTGAACTCGAGTTTTGGTTCTCGCTGATCAAGGTGGTGGCGATTATCGCCATGATCGTCGGAGGTGCAGCGATCGTCGTCTTCGGCTTCCAAACGGGCGACGGCGGTGGCGTGGCACCGGGGCTGGGGAACCTCGTGAACCATGGTGGTTTGTTCCCGAACGGTTTCGAGGGGCTCCTGGCCGCGTTCGCCGTCGTGATGTTTGCGTTCGGCGGGATCGAAACGATCGGCATCACCGCCGGCGAAGCAGCCGATCCCAAGAAGGTCATTCCACAGGCAGTCAACACTGTGCCGGTCCGCGTCCTGTTGTTCTATGTACTGACCCTGGGCGTGTTGATGAGCATCTTCCCGTGGAACGAGGTCGGCAGCAGCGGCAGCCCGTTCGTGCAGATCTTCGACGGCCTGGGCATCCCTGCAGCGCCGCACATTCTCAATGCCGTGGTCATCACTGCTGCCCTTTCCGCTATCAACAGCGACATCTTTGGAGCAGGCCGCATCCTGTTTGGCCTCGCCCAGCAGGGCCACGCTCCGAAGAGCTTCGGCAAGATCTCCCGGCACGGCGTCCCTTGGATGACCGTGGTGATGATGGGCGGAATCCTGCTTGTCGGCGTCGTGCTGAATGCCGTGATTCCCGAAGACGTGTTCGTGCTCATCGCATCGATTGCCACTTTCGCCACCGTGTGGGTGTGGGTGATGATCCTCGCTTCGCACGTTGCCATGAAGCGGGAGATCAAGCGCAAGGGGCTTCCGGCGTCGGAATTTGGTTCCCCATTGTGGCCGGCAGCCTCCATCCTGACTATCGCATTCATGGCCATGGTGATCGTGATTCTCGGGGTCTTCGAGGACACCCGCGTTGCACTCTATGTTGGCGCCACGTGGCTCGTCCTGCTGTTCGTCGCTTACAAGCTGTGGGTCCGCGGTGGTGGCCTGCGCCGCGCCGAGCTCGTGGACGAAACGGCCTGATTTCCAGCGCCGAAGTGACAGTTGATGCCAATGTTTGCGCGGAACATTGGCATCAACTGTCATCTCGCGGGGGCTCGCGAGGCTGGTTACCGCGCCGACCAGCCGCCGTCCATGGTGTAGCTCGCGCCGGTGACCATACCGGCGTCGTCGGAGGCCATCCAGGCCGCCAACGACGCCACTTCCTCAACCTCCACCAGCCGCTTTACTGCCGACTCCGTCAGCATTACCTTGGCCAGGACCTCTGCCTCGGGGATGCCGTGGAGCCGGGCTTGATCGGCGATCTGGCGTTCCACCAGCGGCGTCCTGACATATCCGGGATTGATGCAGTTGGAGGTGACGCCGTGCTCTCCACCCTCCAAAGCAGTGACCTTGCTGAGCCCTTCCAGGCCATGCTTCGCCGAGACGTACGCACTCTTGTACGCGGAGGCGCGGAGCCCATGAACCGAGGAAATGTTGATGATCCGGCCGAATCCATTGGCGTACATGTGCGGGAGCGCGGCCCGGATGAGGAGGAATGGAGCTTCCAACATCAAGGCCAGAATGCGCCGGAATTCGACGGGTTCGAACTCCTCGATCGGCGCAACCTTCTGGATGCCGGCGTTGTTGACCAGGATGTCGCAGTCGAGGCTCAGTGCTGCCAAGGCGTCGACGTCCAACAGGTCCACGGTCCAAGCCGTGCCGCCCAGTTCGTCGGCGAGCGCCGCTGCTCCGGAGGCATCGACGTCGGCCACTACCACTTTCGCCCCTCGGGCGGCGAGCGCCCGGGCACAGGCCGCCCCGATTCCGCTCGCGCCTCCGGTCACCAGTGCTTTGCGCCCGTTCAAGGAGTTGTCCATCAAATTAGCCTTTCGCGGCGGCGCCGGCAGGAGAAGTGGCAAGCCCGTGCCGCACGGCATCGGCCTCGTCCACGTCCTGCAGCGCGATGCCCTTGGTTTCCTTGAGCGAAACGACTGCGACGACGGTGATCGCGCAGGCGACGACGAGGTAGATCGCGGTGGGGAGCCATGAGCCCGTGTCCTTGAGCCACTGGGTAGCCAGGAGCGGAGCGAGGGAACCGGCGCAGATCGACGTGACCTGCGAGCCGAGCGACACACCCGAGTAGCGCATGCGGGTGGGGAAGAGCTCGGACATGATGGCTGGCTGCCCTGCGTACATGAAGGCGTGCAGGCACAGGCCGATGGTCACGGCGAGCACGATGATCACGGCGTTCCTGGTATCGAACATGGGGAAGGCGAAGAAGGGCCACGTCGCTCCGGCGATGGCGCCCACCAGGTACACGGGCTTGCGTCCCCAGGCGTCCACGAGCCTTCCAACCTGCGGGATGACCAGGAAGTGGATCACGTGCGCAATGAGCAATGCCAGCAGCAACGATGACGTGTCGTATTTGTGAACGCTCTTGAGGTAGACGATCGCGAAACTGACCACCAGGTAGTACATGATGTTCTCGGCGAAGCGGAGACCCATGGCCTGAAGGATGCCCTTGGGGTATTTGCGGATGACTTCGCCCACGCCGTAGCTGATGGCCTTCGATTCCTCCACCTGTGCCTTGGCTTCGAGGAAGATGGGCGCCTCGGTGACGTGGGTGCGGATGTAGTAGCCGACGAACACGATCACTGCGGACAGCCAGAATGCTACGCGCCAGCCCCAACCGAGGAAGGCTTCGCTGCTGAGGGTGGTGGACATGATGAACAGGACCAACGTGGCCAGGAGGTTGCCCACGGGTACTGCGGCCTGCGGCCAGGATGACCAGAAGCCGCGCGACTTGTTGGGGCTGTGTTCAGCTACGAGCAGCACAGCACCTCCCCATTCTCCACCGAGCGCGAAGCCCTGGATGAAGCGAAGCGCCACCAGCATGGCCGGCGCCCAATAACCCAGCTCGGCGAAGCCCGGGAGGCAGCCCATGAGGAACGTCGAGACGCCCACGATCACGATGGTCAGCTGGAGCGTGGGCTTGCGGCCGAGTTTGTCGCCGATCTGGCCGAACACGATTCCGCCGAGCGGGCGGGCTACGAAGCCAACCGCATAGGTCAGGAACGCCTGGATGATTCCGTCCAGCTCGTTGCCGCTGCTTGGGAAGAAGTATTTGCCGAAAACCAGTGTTGCGGCGGTGGCGTACAGAAAGAACTCGTACCACTCCACCACCGTGCCCACCATTGATGCGGCGACGATCTTCTTCAGGCCGGAGCCCTTGCCGGATTCTTTCCCGGCCCTTGATGTGGAGCGCTGCTCTACGCTCATATCCATCTCCTCAGTGTCCTCGTTGACCCTTTTGACAGTGCCCTATTGCGCGCTGTGATCCACAACACGGAATGCTCCACTGAGTATTACTGCAGATTCCTCGTGTCTCAATGACCAAAGAGGCACGAAGTATGTGCAAAATTGCAGATATGAATCCCAATCCGGACGATCTCCTGATACTTCTCGCCGTTTCACGCTCGGGAAAATTCACGACGGCGGCACAAGCCTTGGGACTGAACCACACCACTGTTTCGCGCAGGATAGCGGCGCTGGAAAAGGCACTGGGCGGGCGCGTCCTCGCGCGCGCCGCTGGCGGATGGGAAGTGACAGAGTTAGGCGCGGAGGCGGTCCTGGTCGCAGAGCGGATCGAAGCCGCGGTGGGCGCGCTGGGACCCAGCGACGGCGCACCCGACCCCATTACCGGCGTCGTACGCATGACCGCAACGGATGGCTTCAGCGCGTATATCGCGGCACCCGCAGTAGCCCGTTTGAGAAGGGAACATCCCGGGCTGAGCGTGGAGATCGTCACCGTGACGCGCCGGGCGTTGCAGCAGCGCTCGGGCCTGGACATCGAAGTGGTGGTGGGAACGCCGCAGGTTCACCGGGCAGAGGCGATCCAACTGGGCGAGTACCGGTTGGGGATGTATGCCTCGCGCGCATACCTGGCAGACAACGGGACGCCTTCCAGTATTGAGGAACTGACGCAGCACCAGCTGGTCTACTTTGTGGATTCCATGCTGCAGGTGGACGATCTCGACGCGCCGAGAAGGCTTGTCCCCTCCATGCGTGACGGCCTGAGCTCAACCAACGTTTTCGTGCATGTGGAAGCTACTCGAGCCGGAGCCGGCATCGGTTTCCTGCCTTGCTTCATGGCTGATCGCCACGCAGATTTGGTGCGGCTCCTGCCATCTGACTTCGCGGAGCTGCTCCCCTACTGGATGGTCCTCCGCCCGGATTCCATGCGCCGCCCCGCAGTGGCCGCCGTCGTACAGGCCCTGCGCGAGGAGACGGAGCGCCGCCGGGAGGAGCTACTGGGTTGAAGCTGGCGCCGGATCGTGCCGAATCGGCGTACCTGCGGCGAAGGCCCGGACCTGTGCGTCGTTCCAGATGTGGGCCGGCACGGCCCCTCCGAGCAGCTTGCGGGCCAGGGTTGGATCGTCCCCGAACGGCACGTGGCTGCCGGCCATGATCATATTCCCGTAGCGGCGGCCCTTGAGCATGGCGGGGTCCGCGATGATCATGGTGTGCTCAAAGGTATCGGCGATGGTGGCGGCGTCGGCGCGTGCGTTCTTCAAGTCGGGGGCATCGCCCGAGTTGACCACGTATAAGCCATCCGGTGCCAGCACGGAGTCGGCATGGGCATTGAACTCACGGGTAGTGAGGGCGCGGGGCGTGAAGGCTCCGGCGAAAACGTCCCGGATGATGAGGTCCCGGGTATCAGGGGTTAGGGACTCGGTCACCTCCCGGGCTTCACCCACACGGATCCGCAACAAAGGCGCCTTAGGCAGTTCGAACCAGCCACGGACGTAGTCGGCGAGCTTCCCATCAAGCTCCACCACCACTTGCCGCGCATCCGGATACGCCGCGTTGAAGTATCGCGCCATCGAACAGGCACCCCCGCCCAGATGCAGGGCGCGCAGCTTTGGCCTGGTCTCCCGCGGCCATCTCGATTCCACCAGAGCAGCGATCCAGCGCATGTATTCAAAGTCAAGGAACAACGGATCGGCAAGGTCAATATGCGAGCTCAGCACGCCGTTGATTTTCAGGAGCCAACCATTGTTGTTATCAGGATCGGGAATCAGCTCGCAGTCGCCGGTGTCGATGTAGTAGACGCCTGCTACGGGGCCGTTAGGTCGGGTGCCGCTGGGCACCTCAATGACGCCCACCGCGGACCTTCCCGCCCGGGCGGACTTGCTTGCCTTGCTGGATTTACCGGGTCTGGCCACTAAAACCGTCCTGCCTGATTCATGGCTCCAGCCTAGTGGAGCAGCGCATCATCGTGTTCCGCCGAAGGAGTTAATAAGGATGCTTAGCATTCTGCGCCAATGGGCCATAAGATCTCTTCATGGAAGCTTTGGGTTCGGTTTGGGTGGAGGTGTTTACGGTCGCGTTCGCCTGGCTGACCGTGGTCTGCCTATTGATTGCCCGGGTTCCCAAACCGCCCAGCCTCCTCGAGGAGGAGCCCCAGGAGACTGAACACCCCGGCACCATACAACCAGCGCCCGGAACTCGCCAAGGACGGCTACGGCATCTCCTGCCCGCGCCCCGCGCAGCCAAGCGTTCCCGGCCGCGCCACCATGAACACGCCTGAAGGCAAGGCCTCCAGACATTAAAGCCCGACGGCGGGACGCACCATCCGGTGTTCCGGCAGTGAGTACCACGAGGGATCGCACAGCTGCCGCTTGCCGTCGGGCACGAAACCGTTGCGGCGGTAGATCCTGTCGGGCAGGGCAGCTTCCTGCTTCGCGAAAAATTCCGGCGGCAGCAGGTGCCCATAACTCTCCCGCCATGACTGGATGTGCATGCGGGTCATGGCTTCGGCGTCGTCAACCACTGCCGGGCGAAGTGTGAAATCCATCCATTACCGCACTCTGGCCATGGCGAAACCGTCCCAGCCCTTGCTGCCCACAGTCTGGATTGCGGTGGCATCAAGGCGCGGATCCTGGCCCAGCATTTCCAAGGCCTTGACGATTCCCGGCGCGTTAACCTCGTCCCGCGCAGGCTCCAGGATGGAGCCGTCCCAAATGACGTTGTCGATCACGATCACCGTGCCTGAGTGGCCAAGACGGATCGCCCAGTCAAGGTAGTTGGCGTCGTTTTCCTTGTCCGCGTCGATGAACACAAAATCGAACGATTCCTCGCCTACCAGTGTGGGAAGAGTGTCCAAAGCAGGGCCTACCCTGATGTCCACTTTGTGTCCGACTCCTGCCGCGTCCACATTCGTCCGGGCGACGTCAGCGTGCTTCTGGAGGAACTCGCACGTCACCAGCCTGCCGTCGTCGGGAAGTCCCTGCGCCATCCAAATGCTGCTGAACCCGGCCAAAGTGCCAATCTCCAGAACGCGCCTTGCGCCGGACAGCTGCACAAGCATCCTGAGCAACTTCCCAGCATTCGGCGCGACTTCGATCTGCGGCATGTCCGCCTCGACTGCTGATGTCAGGGCGCGCTTATGGGCAGGATCAGGACGTACGACGACGTCAGTCAGGTAATGCTCGACGTCAACCCACCCTGGCTTGGCCACATGTTCAATCATGGCCCCCAGTCTTGCACTGGTCGCTGGCAGGGGAAAGAGCTATTCCGCGGTGGAGATGGCTTCTTCCAGGCGCTCTACCTTGCCGGTCAGTTCGCCGCTGTACCCGGGCCGGATGTCCGCTTTGATCACCAAAGACACGCGACTGCCGTAGCGGCCCACGGCCTCCGTAGCCCGCTTAACGACGTCAAAAACCTCGTCCCATTCGCCTTCAATCGTGGTGAACATGGAGTCCGTTTGGTTCGGCAGGCCGGACTCGCGGACGATCTTGACCGCGGCGGCCACGGCATCATGCACGGAGGCATCGGGGGTGGGTCCGCCGTTGATGGCGGATGCGGGCTGGCCTGAAGGGGCGACTGAGAATGCAAGCAACATGAAATCCAGTGTTTCACGTACCGGTTTGTCACATAACGGCCTACTCCCGCGTAACAACGGGCCAGCCCCGGTCCGTTGCTACCCTGACAAGCATGGAACAGCCCTCCGAACGCAAGCCCCTCAGGGCAGACGCGGCACGAAATGTGGACAAAATCATCACCGCAGCCCGGCAGTGCTTCCGGGAACATGGCCCCGAAGTTCCCCTGCAAACCATCGCCGCCACGGCAGGAGTGGGTCCGGCTACGCTGTTCCGCAACTTCTCGGACAAAGAGCAATTAGTACTTGCGGCCTTGTCCCGCCAACTCCGCCAGCACGTGGATCCTGTTGCTGACGCATCCCTCGAAGGCATGGATGCCGCCGAGGGCCTCATCAAGGTCATCGACGCCGTCATGCAAGTGGCGAGCGAAGACGCCAACCTGCTTGACGCCGTCGCAGGCCGACGCGGACTCCTCATGGGTATCACCGGCGGCCTCATCGGCTCCATGGCCACGCTCCTGGAGCGCGGTCAGGGTCAGGGGTCGCTGCGCCGCGACATCACCATCGAGGATATGGTCCGGCTCCTGGCCATGCTGATAGGCGCCGTGGACACCATGGAACCCGGTTCCGAAGCCTGGAAGCGTCCTGTAGCGCTCATTGAAGACGCCATCCGGACCGAACGTCCGTCGCGCCCGCTCCCGGAACAATCACCCATCCCGGGCGTGACCCTGACGGAGGACGTCTAACTACCGCCAGCGTTCACTCCCAGCCAGCGTCTGTAGCAAGGCCGTAACCAGCATCTGGAGGTAGGCCGCAACCGGGTCCAGGGTGGGATTAACGCCCGGGTTGGCCGGCCGTCCGTCGAGCTCAAGCCGTCAGGAGCTGGCTATGACCCACCACGTCAGCGCGATGATCAGCGCCCACCCGAGCGGAACCAGCGGGCTGGACAGGGAGAAGCTGGCTGAATGTATCGCCGCCTGCTTTGAATGCAGCCAAGAGAACCGCCGCTGCCGACAGGCGGCTCGCCGGAGCAGTCGTCTAGCGAAGCGGCGCGGCAACTTGGGTCCGTGGTACATTCACCAAGCGAGAGAACGCTCTTATTCAGAGGGAGCAGAATGACCGGTACGTGACCACACACCAGTCCTTTTCCCGTCTGTGGATGGTTTCAGGTCGAATCCTGGCAGGAGAGCGACCGAGAAAACAGGAGGGTAAATGCTCATGGCTTTACCCTCCTGTTTTCTATGCTTTGGTTGACATTCTGGTTCTAGTCGAACTTTCCGCCGTGTCTGTTGCGGGCCGAAAGATGAGGTCCGTCAGGACACCAGCGATCAGCGCCAAAGTGAAGAAAGAGACTCCACCCATGACAAACGAGACGGCCACAAGGCCGGTGGGAGCTGCATGGACCGCGTCAAAGAACAATCCGCCACCTATTGCCGCAACGATAAGGGTTGCCAGAACAACACCCCGGACACTTCTGGTTATCGTGAATTTCCAATACGTCGCTATCACGGCAAGCCCGAACAGGATAGCCCCGATCTGGATCTCCCAAGGAAACCTTTTGACAACGGAAAGGGCTGGCGCGCCGGACAAATCAAAAAGGTAGCCCTTCGTCATTCCTTCCGCCTGGATTGAAAGGTAGCCAATAACCAGAACAGTCACGACTGTCGATGCGGCGGCAATGAGGTGCTTAGCGTATGTCAGGGGAGACAACGCCCTCCTTGAATGGCCGGATGATTGTGTTGAACTGGAACTTGACTGCACTATTGCTCCTGCCAAGCTCGACCTGTTGAGGAAGCGTGGTGTTTCCCGTTTGAACGATGATGTGCGCAGTGTCCCTGCCAGTCAATGCGCCGCTAGGTGTGGCCATGGCCCTAAGTGGAGCCGTGTCGACATCCCCTGGGAGGAGATACGCTTCGGTCGTCCTGACCGACGTGCCGTTTTCTTGAACTCCGACACTGACACCTCGTTGAACGAACTCTTGCTTGGGTAGGCAAGACGCACCGACTAGGCCCGACTTGCCCGTGGGTTGGCTAATGACGCAGACCTGTTGACCCGTCGCATCGAGAGCCACCGAGTACCTTCCGAGGGCGTTCTGCGCGACGACCCTCACCGTCGAACGATCGAACTCTGCCGCGAGCTGCCGCGGGAGGCTGTTGGCTACGTTCAAATCCTCCCCTGTTTGGGGTTGCGAGATCGCGGGAACCAACGTTGCGTTGTCCAGAGGCGTTATGGGTTGTGCCATGGAGGGTGAAATGCCCATTGCAAGAGCAGCCAAGGAAAGACCTCCGGTGATGATGATTGCTGTTGAGCGCTTCTTCATTTCCTGCCTCCGTACCAAATTATGTCCATTGAATTCGTCAACGTCAGTCCTTGAACTGTTCGCAGAGAGTTTGCGGCTGTGCGTTGGGCATGTCCGCGTTCGCGTTCCACCAGCATTGCTCGAAGGCGCCGTAGTTGGGCGAGTGGTAGTAGCCCGCCCAGCCTCCGGCAGCGGCATACATGCTGTTTAGCCAGTACCCAGTCGCCCCGTCGAAGGTTGCGCTGTATTCGGTGGGATTTAGAAAGTAGGCACCTGGTTGGCCAACGTTGACGCGTCCGCCTGAGTCGGTGCCTGATATACTCGACCATTTTTGATTCTGGAAGCTGTAGCCGTCCTTGTACCGATAATTCCAGTACGCCTGCGCAGCGGGAGATCCGACCATAATCATGGCGGCCGCGACTCCGGCGATCACCGCAATGCGTGCGCGTTTGAATGGCTTAATTGCACGAAACAAGTTTCCCTCAATTCCCCAAAATGTCACCTCCCCGGTGAGATAACTGCACCGAGTATATGCACGGCCTCGTAATAATACAATCGCTGGAGAAATCATTCCGGGAGATCCACCGGTCCGCTGGCGTTTAGCCGTGGAAACCATTCCGTGCCCTGCCGATGAGGCCCTGGACGTACAGCGGGCCCTCGGCTCCCGGCTTTCCTTTCGATTTTGAGCTGCAACGCGGAGTTCGCGTGAACTGAGTCAGCCTCGAATCTGCGGCGGGCAGTACGACCTGCTGGCAAGCCATGATTAGACGTCGACACCGGGGGTGGCAAGTTTGAACATAAACCTCCCCACAAATCGGTGCGATGTTTTGAGGAAACATGACGCGGAAACGCGAAAATTTTCTTTAATTAAGCAAATATTCTCGTACGCGGCCACATCCAGCGAACCTAAGCCGAGGTATTTGACATTAGGCATTTGCAAGCCTTGGATAGATTTTGGGAACTTCCGCGACTCCCGTTCATCCATATTATTGGGCGCAATATTCGTTCATGACGGATCTCCTTTCAATGCTGGCGATTGAACGTGGTGAAGTGATCGAGGCGCGCGGTCATACAACCGACCAAAAGCCTCGGCCGGAACCGTCCGATGTAGATCTGACCTTCTTCACGGTCGCAAAGGCCGACGAGTTCCGGGGTCTTGCGCGTGAGGTGTTCGCTGAGCTGGGCTTCGAAGTGCAGGTCCACCCTGACCACGCCATTGATGCAGAAGGCCGCGGATACGGTTTCTGGAACGTGGCTGCAAATTGCCATAACCCACCGGAGTCAGAGTGGCGGGACACCATCCGACAGCATCTCCAACGAGTGCTGGCAAGCTTCGAGGCAGCAGATCCCTTCGAGGAAATGTCCCTAGAGGAAGTGGGCCGTCAAACCTATGCTCGCCTCTATGAGGAATCCAGTCTTCCCAGCCTCGAGGTCTACCCGCATCGGGAGTTCGCTCCCGGGGTCGTGGAGATGCTCGCTCTGGATCTTCCTGAAACAGTTGCAGTCTTCAGCCATGACCACGCCAGAAAGTTCGGCGGTTGGGAGGCTCTGCGGTCGCAGGGGATGACAAACCTACGTGCTCTGGACAATGAACAGCTTGAGACCCTGTAGGCGCCAGGAGAAGGGACCTTCACGGCCCTGCTCAGTGACTCGGTCTACACAGCCAGCAAAGCCATGCTGCTGCCGGGGCTAGCGACGGAGCTGACCGGACAGCAGGTCCGTGAAGACCTTGGATGGTTGATGAGCGTGCCGAACCGGTATCAGCTCGTCTGGCACATCATCGACAGCGACAGCGTCATCACAGCGCTCAACGGCATGGCCAGTTCTCGAAGCTACATTGCCACGCGGCTGACGGGGCCTAGCTGCAGTGAAAAAGAAAACCCCGCCAGTCTCACCTAAAGCCGGCTAGCCCCAGCCGAGCAGCCTCAACAGTGCTGCTGCGGCAGCACCCGAGATAACCACCACCAGGAACGGCGCGCGAAGCCAAAGAGCGACCGCGGCTGCCGCCAACGCACCAATCCGTGCGTCCAACACGAGCCCCTGTCCCGACGCGAGAGCGTTAACTACTGTCAGGGACGCCAGCAGCCCAATGGTCATGGTGCCTGCGATATGCATGATCCTCGGGCTCTGCAGCAGCTTGGCCGGGACAAAATAGCCCACCAGCTTGGTGAGGTAGGCAAGCGCGCAGGCGATGAGGATCCAGAGCCAAAGGTTCATTCGTTCCCCCTGATGCCAGTGTGATGATCTCTTTGCCCTTGCTTACGCTTTTCTGCGTACGGGTCTACGTCCGGCTCAAGTCCTTCATCCATGCGTGCATGGCTGAACCAACCGATCACACCAGCCACCAGCGCAGCCACCAGGATGGGAACTCCGGAGGGAACAAACGGCACGGCGAGAATCGTCGCAAGTGCACACGCCGCGGCGATGGCCCAGGGTTCGCGTCCCTTCAGACGCGGCCACAGCAATGCCAGGAACGCAGCAACCGCTGCACCGTCCAACCCCCACTGCTTGGGATCGCCCATGGCATCGCCGGCCAGCGCGCCAATGGCAGTGAAGATATTCCAGAGAATGAATATTCCGATGCCGGCAGTCCAAAAACCGCGGCGTTGTTCGTCGAGCTCCGACTGGCCGGACGCCGTTGCTGTTGACTCGTCAATGGTTAGGTGTGCTGAGATGTAGCGCCGCCATCCACGTGGACGCAGCATGGCGTTGATCTGCATGCCATAAATGCCGTTGCGCAGCCCGAGCAAAGCGCTGGCTGTCATGGCTGCTACGCCGGATCCACCACCGGCCACCACGCCGATGAATGCGAATTGCGAGCCCCCACTGAACAGCAAGAGGCTTAGCACCATTGTTTGCCAAAAATCGAAGCCGGATGCCACTGAAAGGGCGCCAAAGGACACCCCATAGAGTCCTGTGGCAATGCTCAGCGACAAGGCAATCTTGAAAGCTGGCGACTCCCTGAGTTTCGGGGGAACGGCTGAGCCTCCGCTCATTTCCGCAGGCTCCGGGACCACAAAATGAGTGGAACCTGAAGAGGCAGCCGAAGCGTGTGGATGCGTCGCTGGGCGGGTGTGCCGTCGGGACCATATGCACGGAGCAGGGCATCAATATGCCCTGCAAGGAATACAGTAAACATGGCTGTTGTGGCGTCGGCAGCCACTTTACGGGTGGCAGGAATGAGAAGCCCGAAGGCGGCAGTCGCCTCGAGCAGGCCACTGGAAGCGACCCATTCCTCACGGGACATGAGGGCAAGGGGACCATTCGGCTGGCCAGCCGGCTCGTCCCTGCGGCACAAGTAATCAGGTACCACCGGGTAGTAGAACCCTGGTGTACGGAAGTGCTTCATGGCACTGCCCAGGAGAAGTGCGCTCAGACCGATGGCAGAAGCGTTTTTGGTGGCACGGGCTGACCAGCGGAATGACATGAGACCACTCAATCACAAGCGCGGTGGTGCCCAAAGTTCGCTCCTACCTGCTAGGGACCTGGAGCTGGGCCAAGACCTGGGCGGGTCTGTTCGTGGTGATCTCATGGATGCCCAGGCCTTGGCACAGTGCCACGTCCTTCTCCGAGTCCACGGTCCAGACCCTGAATACCCTCCCGGATTCCAGCCAGCGTTGGACGTTGCGTGCGTGTTCCCTCACATAGTCGATTCCCGGTCCGGCAATGCCTACCTCACCGTGATCCAGGATGCGTTCGGCCTCCAACTGGGTTGCCTTCATGACGTTGGCCACCGCACCTGCCGTGATCGGCCCCAGTCCAAGCTCTTGCCGGAGCTCCTGGACCGAGAAGTTGTCCACCAACTGGCAAATGTGCTGGGCTGGGACCTTCTTCAGAAGGTGCTGGATCGAGTCGGAATCGAAGCTCATGAAGGAGACTTGAATGTTCTCCAGCCGGGACTCCCCCGGGGTCCAACCTTCACTGAGCAGCACGTCCAGGACCCGGTCCTCAAGGTTGAGCTGGTAGGGGCTGGGGTGCTTGAGCTCGATCGCCAAACCAATCTCGCGCCCGGCGCCACGCAGGATGTCCAGCAGTTCCGGCAAGGTAAGGAATTGATCAGCGATCCCGCCGTACGCATCGGGTATCCGGGCCCCCTTCCAGGAAGCGAAGTCCAGGGCCCTAAGTTCCTCGAGGGTTTTCTCCGAGACCGGTCCGGTGCCCGTGGAGGTACGGTCCAGGTTGGAGTCGTGCAGCAAGACGACGTGCTGGTCCCGCGTCAAGTGGACGTCGCACTCAACACCGTCGGCACCGTCCGCTATCGCCTTGAGGTATGCCGCACGAGTGTGCTCTGCGAACGCAGCGCTGGCACCGCGGTGTGCGTAGACCTTGGGCCGGCGAGGGGCGAAATCGTCGCTAGTCATGCAGCCACGGTAGCCCACGCGGCTGCACGCACGGGGCTACGCTGGGCTAATGCAGGTGAACTCTGAACAAATCCCAGCCGAAGACGTCACCAACCACGCCCAACCAGCCCAAGCGGCAGCTTCCGGAGCTACCCAACCCGGGTCCGCCGTCGTCGGGCGTGCTGTGGGAGACGAGGAAAAGGCAGCGGCTCTGCGCCGCATGAAACGCCTGGCGTTGGCCCTATTGATAGGCATGGCCATTGTGTTCATGGTGGCCTTCGCTTTCCAGAAGCAGTACCCGTGGCTTGAGTATGTCAGGGCTGCGGCCGAGGGCGGCATGGTGGGTGCGTTGGCCGACTGGTTCGCAGTGACGGCACTGTTCAAATACCCGATGGGCTTGAAGATACCGCATACAGCCATCATTCCGCGCCGCAAAGACCAGATCGGCGAATCGCTGAGTGAATTTGTGGAGAGCAACTTCCTGTCCCAGGAGGTTGTGCAGGACAAGTTGGCGAGCATTGATATTGCCCGCAAGGCCGGCCGTTGGCTATCCGAACCGGGAGGCGCCGAACGGGTGGCCAAGGATGGCGGCGCGATGATCCGCGGCGCGTTCACCGTGCTGAATGACGACGACGTGCAGGCAGTGATCGAGGGCATGGTCCGCAAGCACCTGCTCACCCCGCCGTGGGGACCGCCCGTGGGACGGATGGCGGAGCGGATCTTCGCTGACGGCCATCACCACAAGCTGGTGGACCTGTTGGTTGATCGTGCGGCCGATTGGATGGACGCCAACCACGCAACGGTAAACAGGCTGGTTTCGGACCGCTCGCCCGTGTGGGTGCCGACATTCGTGGATGGATTGGTGAGCGACAAGGTCTACGTCGAACTGCTGAAGTTCGTACGGGCAGTACAAGGCGACCAGAACCATCAGGTACGGAAATCGATCGATGCCTACCTGACGGACCTGGCGCAGGACCTGCAGCATGATCCGGCCATGATCGAGCGCGCCGAAACCATCAAGGCCCAGATCCTGGGCGATCCGGAAGTGCGGGAACTGGCATCCCGCACATGGGGAACGGTCAAGAACGCGCTGCTCACCGCCGTCGACGATCCCGACAGTGAACTCAGCCAGCGTTTCAAGGGCGCCGTCCGCGACTTCGGTTCACGGTTGGTCAACGACGCCGAACTGGCCGGCAAGGTCAACGCCTGGATTGGCGACGCCGCGGGCTACCTGGTCAACACCTACCGCTCGGACATTGCAGGCGTCATCTCGGACACCGTGGCGCGCTGGGATGCCGAGGAAACCTCGCAGAAGATCGAGCTGCAGGTGGGCAAGGACCTCCAGTACATCCGCATCAACGGAACCGTTGTGGGTGCCCTGGCCGGGCTCGCGATTTTCACGGTGGCGCACCTGCTGTTTGGCTAGTGCGGTCAGTGACGCACGCGGCGGCCGGCTCGTGCCGCGAAGTCGTCCAGCGCGTCGATGATGTCCCGTGCAAGCCATACGCTGATGCCTCGCACTTTCCCGGCGGGAGTAAGGACGCCGGCCGCTTCCAGCCGCTGCACTGCCCTGTACGCCGTTGCCTGCGAGACCTTGGCGTAATCGGCTGCCATCTCAGCGGTGATTGCAGGCTCGCGAGGCAAGAGCTCAAGGACTTTAAGCACCGATTCCTGAGCTGATCCGATCTTTGCGAGGAACTCCTTTTGGGCAGCCCGGATGTCCTCCGCCAGCAATCGGCCGTTTTCCACCGCGAGAATGGAAGACTCGGCAAAACGCTCAATGATGGGCAGGATGTTTCCCTGACGGTAGTCACCCAAAGCGTCGAAGTAGAGCCGGGTATTGGTCAGCAGCCCGGAAGAAACAGGGATGGTTACCTTTTCCGTTACCCCTTTAGCGCGGAGCAAGGCGCTGACGATCGCCCTACCCGTGCGGCCGTTGCCGTCCGCAAAAGGGTGGATGGTTTCGAACTGTGCATGTGCCAAGGCGGCTTGCGTCAGGGCGGGGATGTCATCTCTGCGCATGAACTCCACCAGGTCTTCCATCGCTGCCATAACACGGCCGTGATGGGGCGGCACGAACTCCGCTGAGTGAGGTGAGTTGCCCCGGATCCAGACCTGGCTGACCCGGTATTCCCCGGCTATGACTTGGTCGGAGGACGCCAGGAGGGTGTGATGCATGGCGCCGATATTCTGGACGCTGAGCTCTTCAGACAAGGCAATTGCAGCCTCCATGGCATCCACATTGGACGCAATCAGTGCAGCGTTAGGACTCGAGCGATCGCCTAATTGCGCCAGCACAATCTCCCGCGCACCGGCTGTAAGGTTCTCGATCTGGGAACTCGATGCCGACTCGCTTCGGAGCAGCAATGCTGCGAACGGCGCAGAGTCCTGTCCCAGCTCGGCGTCGAACCGGACCATTTCCACAGTGGCTGCCTCAACAAGCGACTGGGTCCGGGAATCAACCTGAGGATCGATGCCGGCAATTTCTGCCGGGATGGCAGCTTCGTAGGGGCCGCGGGCCAGGAGCCGTTGACGCCTGGACGTTCCCGGTTCTGCATCCGCGGCCCAAGGATGCAGTTCGTAGCTGATTGACGGCCACGCAGGCACACTGCCCATGACTCTCCTTGAGAAGATCGATAGTCCATTTTCTCATATTTTGCCATTGATGAGAAAATCGAGCTATTTAATTCTCACGATTGAACGCCAGTGAGAAAAACGGTCTTCTCACATCACCCCAGCAAATGAACCATCTGTCCCGGACGCGCTTGCCCCAGCAGGTCCAGGTCTTCGTCGCGAACAACTGCGATCACTGGGGACCCGCTCGTCGCCCGGTGGCCGGCTAGCGCAATGACAGGAAAGCCCGACGGCGGCAAAAGGACCGAGCCCGACAGCAACGGTTGGGGCTGGGGTGCTGGAGTCCGGGCCGGCCCAGTCGCACCAGCCAGCTCAAGCGGCCTACCGACAAGCCGGGCACCGACTCGGTCCGATTCCGGTGAGAGGACCCACGGTTCGCTGGTCAGCCGAAGCCAAGTGCCGACGTCGTAATTGTGGGCTTGCGGACCGCGTTCCACCCTGGCGACCACCGGACGTTCGGGGTCCGGGGCGCGGCGCGCAGCGTGGTTCCCCACCGGGATATTGTGGCCGTGGGAGCGTCCGAACGTCAGTGTGCCGCCAGCGTGCAGGGGCTCCGACCGAGGATCAATGCCTCCCTGAACCGCCAGGTAATACCGGATCCCGAAGAGCGCCGGCCCAAACTCCAGCACCGCTCCGGGGCTGACGCGAACGGCTTTGTTGAAAGGGAGTTCGGAGCCGTTGAGCTTGACCAGGCCTTCTGCGCCGGTGACAGCCAGGGCCGAGGCCGTGACAAAACGGAGACGCAGGCCACCCAAAAGTATCTCGAGGCCGCCCGCAGATTCAGGGTTTCCCAGCAGCGCATTGGCGAGGTGCAGGGAAGCGCGGTCCAAAACCTGCTCAGGTGCAAGGGCCAGGGTCAAGGGGCCTGGATCAACTGCGACGGCACCCATCAAACCTCCTCATGAACCTCTTGCTCAAGGCACGTTGCACGCAAGCTAGGCGAACGCATCAATCTCCACCCCCGCCTCCTCCAAGCCTGCGCGAACGGCCGCGGCCATGTTCACAGCTCCCGGAGTATCGCCATGGATGCAGAGGGAATCGGCGCTGACCGGGACAACTGTTCCGTCCACGGCGACCACTTCCTTACGGGTCGCGAGGCGAACAGCCTGGGCGACCACTGCGGCGGGATCGTGCAGCACGGCGCCTTCCTCGGATCGCGGGACCAGTGTGCCGTCAGGAAGGTACGCCCTGTCCACGAACGCTTCCCTGAACACGGGGTGTCCGGATTCCTCGGCCAGTTTCAGCCACGCCGAGCCCGGCAACCCCAACACCGGCAGCCCGGGATCGTAGGCATGGACGGCGGCAACCACGGCCTCGGCCTGGTCCGGGTCGTGGACGATCCTGTTGTACAGGGCACCGTGCGGTTTGACGTAATCCACGGACGCTCCCACGGCGTGGGCCATGCCGTCCAGGGCGCCGAGTTGGTACAGGACATCGCCGAACAGTTCGTCGAACGTCATGTCCAATGAGCGCCGGCCGAAGCCGGCAAGGTCCCGGTAACCTACGTGCGCTCCGACGCGAACGTCCAGTTCGAACGCGGCACGGCAGCTGTCCAGCATGGTCAGGGGGTCTCCTGCGTGGAAGCCGCAGGCCACGTTGGCGCTGCTCACGATGCGGAACATCGAGGCGTCGTCGCCCATGGTCCAGGAGCCGAACGACTCCCCCAGATCAGCGTTGAGGTCCACTGTTACCGCCTTCCAGCGTCAGATTGATTGTGTCGTTGGTGGGCGCGTCTGCGAGCAGTTCGCCAGGGATCGTATCGGGCAGTGGACCAAAGGCTTCCTTGGCAGTTGCAACAACGGCGCGGCCCATCATCAGGTTGCCCGCGCCACCCACCACTGCACCCACGCCAAACGGCAGGGCTCGTCCCAGGAACGCGGAGCCTTGCCGTTTCAGGAGATTCTTCAGGAACGCGCGTTGGATGGCATCGCGAATGACGCCAAAGCCACTGCCGGGAATCTTCTTGGTGAGCGTCGTGCCCCAGGCATTGGTCACGCCCTTTCCTCGCCCCAGGGACTGGCCACTGAGGGCACCCAGCAGAGACGTGCCTTCCTCGCCCAGCATGATGGCCATGACCATCGTCCTTGCCCGTTCCGGGTCTGTTAGCCGGATGCCGTGGAGCTCCGCCAGCGTCGAAGCGTACAGCGCCGTGGTCTCCAGGAACCCGACGGTAGCGAGGGCAGAGAGTCCCAGCGAAGCTGCGGTTCCGATACCAGGCACGACGGCGGTAGCCCCCACAGCGGCTCCCCCGCCTGTGATTGCGCCCAGGTAATGGCGCTCCAGTTTCGCGGCGAGCTGCGCGGGTGTTGCCTTTGGATGCCTGCGCTGCATTCTGCGCAGGTTTGCCAGGACAAGTGGCCGCTGGATTTCGACGGCGCGCAGCAAGACATTGTGTACGCCCGGCTTGGTGTTGCCTTGGGCGTCGAATACTGCGTTATGAGCTGTCTCTTGGGCGATTTTCACCGCCGGGTTGGGTCGCTTGGGCATCTTCACCTCTGCATGGCAGTTGGTCGTTTCGCGGAGAACTACTGCGTTCAGCCTATGCCACTGCCAGCTTGGTATGGCCCGTTGAGAGGCCCGTTCTGCGCGTTTTTGGGTGACGATTCAGCGCGGAGCGGACCTCTCAACAGAGCCGACCCGGCGTAGACTTGGTGCACTCACGGAAGCAGTCCAAGCACGGACAGGGAGTATCCGTAATGAACGCAAACGACCAGACAGAACACATCATCCGGCACCACACCGACGCTCCCGCAGAGGGAGAAACGGAGGGCTGGGTTTCGCACGATACCGGCATCCACAGCCAGGATCCTGCCGAAGGTCCGGACATCGACGACGCCCCACCGTCGGGTGCTTCGTAACTCCGGTCCCTCCGGCGCTTACAGCTGGTCGCCGCGCGTAAGGGGCGGGGCGCCCTGCTGAACCCGTGCGGTCATTTCGGGGCGGGGCCCGTGGTGTTGCGGATGACCAGATGCGGTGTTCGCACAAGATGCGCGGGCGGCGTCGAGCCTTCCAAGCGATCGACGGCGCGGTCCACGGCGGCTCGTGCCAAGACCGGGGCATCCTGGCTGACGGACGTCAACTGGACGTAGCTAAGGCGGGCGAATTGGCTATCGTCGTAGCCCAGGACGGACACGTCCTCGGGGACCCGGAGTCCTGCTGCCCGGAAGCTTTCCCAGATGCCCAAGGCACAGCGATCGTTGAACGCAACGACGGCGGTGGGCAGGTTCTCCAGAAGCTCACCACCAGCGCGCAGGCCGTCTTCTTCGGTGGCGCCACCGGGAATTACCCGCGGTTCAAGCCCGCGGCTGGTCATTTCTGCACGGAAGGCTTCACGCCGTTGCGGGCCAGAGACGGCGTCGCCGCCATCGACGTGGGCGATTTTCCGGTGTCCCAGCGAGGTGAGATATTCAAGCGCCATGCGGATACCGGCGTCGTCATCGCTGCTGACAGAGTCCAGGGATCCACCGACGTCGTCCCGGAGAAGGGAAACGACCGGGAGCCTTGCGGCGTAACCGGCCAACTCCTCCTCCCCCAGTGTTGGAGAAATCATGATGAGGGCTTCACAGCCCAAATCCAGGAGAGACTCCACGGCCCGCGATTCCGGCCGGCCGTTGGCTACTGCGCTCAGCGCGATGTCGTACCCCCGCAAGGTAGCTCCGGCGTAAGCGGCATCGACGATTTCGGTGTGGAACGGGTGCGACGTGGAAAAGCTGACGCCTAAGAGCCTCGTCCGGCTGCTGCGGAGGAGCCGTGCGCGGCTGTCGGGACGGTAGCCGAGTTCCTTGGCCGCCTTCTGGACCCTGAGGCGCGTGGCTTCCGAGGCTCCAGGGGCGTCCCTCATCACGATGGAAACGAGGGCGCGGGAAACTCCGGCTGCGTCAGCCACGTCCATCAAAGTGGGACGTTTTCCCATCATTGCCCTCCTTTGCCCGCAGCCAGTCTATAGAACGATCTATGAGGAAGGCGGTGGGAGGTGCTGCAATCCCGGACATGCGGCCGGCCGCGACTCAGACGACCGACCGCACTAGCCCGGTTATCGCAGTGACGGCGCCCCGGGTGGGCCCCAGAACCCACCACATCCATCACTGCTAACTCAGCGTTGTCCGCGGACATGCGCCGAAAAGGGCAACGGCACACTACGCGGTACAACGACTTGGGCACTGGATATGTGCTTTGACCTGCGCAAACGTGACGCGGGGTTAATTAAAAAGTTTTGGCACCGTCGCTAGCGTCCACGGCGCCCAGCCTCCTTGAACCTTAAAGGTTGCCGCAACGGCGACATTCTTGCCCTCGTCAGCGCACTAAACAGGTGTTGGAACGAGCATGGGATGCGCGGCAGGAGCCACATATGAACTCTCTCAACCAGGTATCGGCGATATTGGCCGCTATGACACTTGTCGACGCGCCCGATATCCATCTTCTGTTCATGGCAGTCCTGGTTTTCTTTGCGGGCATTGTTGGCGTTGGCAGCGTCCTGCTGCTCCTCCTCCTGACACCGCTTATCAGGCTGGCCCTAGGGCGTCACCTCCCTCATGCACGGCCTGGCGTGGCGCCATCTGAGCCGACTAAGCCGGACACCACCTAGAACGATCTAGACGTCTGCATGTCGATCATGCAACCATTGGTTCACTAGAACGATCTAGACGCGTGAATCGAGGAACAACAATGACGTACCTTCAGCACCCGGTCATCGAGGACCGGGCCGTCCGCATCGCTGTCATCGGCGCCGGCTGGATCGGCAGATTCCACGCCGAATCCATCGCCCTGCGCATCCCCAACTCCCGGTTGGAAGCGATTGCCGATCCAGTCCTGCCAGCCCTGGAATCCCTGGCAGGCCACCTTGGCGTCAACAAGATCAGCACCGATGTTGCTGACGTCCTTGCCGATCCGGACGTGGATGCCGTGCTGATCGCTACTCCCCTGCGGTTCCATTCCGAGCTGATCGCCGCTGCGGCCAAAGCGGGTAAGGACGTATTCTGCGAGAAGCCTGGCGGACGGACCATCGAGGAACTCGACTCTGCCATTGAAGCGGCGGCAAGTGCCGGCGTCGTGCTCCGATTCGGCTTCAACCGCCGCTACTCGAAGGATTTTGCCGCCGCCCGGAAGATGATCGACGACGGCACAGTTGGAATTCCGCAGTTGCTCCGCTCCCTTACACGGGACCCCGGCACCGAAGCCGGAATCAGCAACCCGGAGCGGATCGCCCCCGGCACCATTTTCCTGGAAACCCTCATCCACGATTTCGACACCCTCAACTGGCTGAATCCCGGCGCGGTCCCGGTGAAAGTGCACGCCGTCGCAGACGCTTTGGTTGCCCCCGAAGCCAAGGCCGCAGGGCTTCTGGATACTGCGGTGGTCACCGTCACCTACAGCAACGGCGCCATCGCTGTAGCGGAAGCCAACTTCAACGCGCTCTACGGCTACGACGTCCGGGGCGAAGTGTTCGGCTCGGCCGGCATGGTCACCGCCGGAAGCCCGCAGGCCAGCAACGCCACGAGCTATACGGCTACCGGCATCGGGTCAGCCACCTCGCGCCTGAACATCGATCTCTTCCACGACGCATACACAGCAGAGCTCGCCCACTTCGCGGACGACGTCGCCGCGCGCCGCGGCTTTGGGGGCGAGCGCCCGACGGCGGCAAACCCACCCGGCGCTGTTGCTGCTCCCGGTGGCGTGGACGCGCGCAATGCCCTGGCCGTTGCCTTGGCTGCGTTCACGTCGGCCCGGACGGGGCTGCCTGTTCACGTGTCCTCAATCGCCAATCTGCGTCCAGCCGAAACGGATTCAACAGCGCAGCTTCAGAGAGCAGGGCAGGGAGCATGAGCTTCCGCTTGGCGGTCTGCGCGGAGATGGTCTATGGCGAGCTGCCGTTGATCGATCGTGTGCGGAGGATCGACGAGCAGGGCTTCGAGGTGGAACTGTGGGATACCCGTGGCCGGGACATCGCAGCGCTCGCAGCAACCGGCGCCAGGTTCTCTTCCATGAGTGGCTACTTCGGCGGCAGCGTCATTGATCCCGCCACTGCCCATGAAGTCCTGGCCTCCGCAGAAAAGTTGATCCCCACGGCACTGGAGCTCGGTGTCGAGCGCATGGTGGTTCATCCCGCCGAACTCGGTGAGGGCGGGCGGGCCGTTCGCCCGGTCCAGCGGTCCACCGGTGAGATGTGGCTGACCGGCCTGCGAACCTTGGAACAGCTGGCTGAACTGGGCCAAAGGCACAGCATCGTGTTTGCCCTGGAAAACCTGAATACGGTCCTGGACCACCCCGGCATTCCCTTGGCGCGCGCCAAGGACACACTCGCCTTGGTCGAGGCCGTCAACCATCCCAACGTGAAGATGATGCTGGACCTCTATCACGCACAAATCGGCGAAGGGAACCTGATCGAACTTGTCCGGGCAGCCCAACCATTTACCGGTGAGATCCAGGTAGCAGACGTGCCCGGTCGCTTCGAACCGGGCACTGGCGAGATCAACTATCCCGCCATCGCAAAGGCGCTGCGCGGCGTCGGGTACACGGGAGTGATCGGCATGGAAGCGAGTGCGGTCGGTGGCCAGGGCATCGAGGCAGGCGACGCCGCCCTGGCAGCCTTCCGCGCCGCGTTCTCCTAGCCCGCGCCGCCCAACTCCCGCGCCGCCCAACTGAGGGACAGCACATGTCGCAACGGCTGCTCATAGCGACATGTGCTGTCCCCTACTTGGGTCAGTACTTGATGGTTTCCATGCGGCCACTGCGGAGTGAGATTACAGCAGCCTCGGCTATGGCCTGGGCCTTGAGTCCGTCTTCCAGCGAGGGCACCGAATCCGAACCTCCCTGCAAGGAAGAGGCGAAGGCGGCGAGGGCTGCCGCGTACGTTGGCTGCACGCGTTCGAACCAGCCGGGGTGCAGCCCGTCGTCCACAACCGAGCCACCGCTGTATCGGGAAACTGCACCGTTCCTGTGGCGGCGGGCCTCTACCATCCCTGTGGAGCCCATGATTTCGATGCGTTCGTCGTATCCATAACCAGTGCGGCGAACGGAGTCGATCTGCACCAAAGCACCTCCGGGCAGCCGCAACGTGACCGCGGAGGTGTCGACGTCGTCGTACTTCACGATGCCGGGCTCCGCTAAGGCCGAACCCGTGGCGAAGACCTCTACGGGGTCCAAGCCACTGAGCCAGCGCGCGAGATCGAAGAAATGTACGGTCTGGTCGCGCATCTGACCGCCTGAGGTGGCGATGTAGGACAGCGGAGGCATGGACGGGCCACGCGACGTCAGCTGGATCAGTTCCACTTTGCCGATCTGGCCTGAATCCACCACGCGTTTGAGCTCGGCATAATCGCGATCGAAGCGGCGGTTGAAGTCGACCATCAGAGGAACGCCGGCATCCTGCGCGAACGCAGCGACGTCCCGGGCATGGTTAAGGTCCAAGTCGATCGGCTTCTCGCAGAGCACCGCGATCCCAGCGGCGGCAGCACGGCGGAGATGCCCGGCGTGGGTGTCCGTGGAGGAGGCGATGAAGACGGCGTCAATCGCCGAGGCATCGAAGACTTCATCCAGGGTCGCGGCCACAGCAGCCCCCTGCACGGCCGCCAGGGTCTGCGCGCGTTGCTGGTCGACGTCGTAGACGAGCCGGAAATCGATGCCGGGATGGGCGGCGAGGTTGGTGGCGTGGACGGAGCCGATGAACCCGGCTCCGATGAGCGCGAAACGGAGCATGATCACACTGCTGCTTTCTCTGCGAGGGTACCGGGCACTTTCCACGCGGAGTCCTCGTGGTGGGAGGCGGCCACGGCCTCGACGAATTGGACGCCGATCAGACCATCGATGCCGGTAGGGAATGAGAGCTCGCGCCCGGGCAGCGCCAAGCCATCCCGACGCGCGCGTAGGGCCTCGGCGAGGTCGGAATAGAAGTTGGCGAAAGCTTCAAGGAAGCCCTCCGGGTGGCCCAGACCGACCCGCGTGAGCCGGGACGCGTCGTCGTGCAGGGTGCTGAGACCGTGCGTGAGGATGGTCGTAACCCCGGCAAGGTCCTGGACCTTGAGGTGGTGCGGGTCCTCTTGCTGCCATTCGAGGCTGCCTTTATCACCGAAAAGGCGGATGCGTAGCCCGTGGTTGTGGCCGGTGGCGGCCATGCTGGCCCAAATGCGCGCGGGGACACCCCCGGACATCTCCAACTCCACCGTTGCGTGGTCGAATACCCGACGTCCTGGAACCAGCGTTTTCAGGCGGCCGGAGAGGCGCTCTGCTTCCAGCCCGGTGATGTAGCGAAGCAGGTGGAAAGCATGCGTGCCAAGGTCTCCGACGACGCTCGGGAACCCGGCGATGTCAGGATTGGTACGCCAGAGGGCCTGCTTGTGGCCAGAGTCCTCCAAGGGCGTGGCCGCCCAGCCGGATGCGTGCTCGACGTCGGCAAACCGGATGGTGCCCAGTTCACCATTGCGGACCATGCGGGCAGCATGGCGAACCATCGCGTAGGCCGAATAGCAGTGCGGAACGGCGAGAATGGCGTCGTTTTCCGCAGCGATCCGGACCAGTGCGGCCGCTGTGGTTGAGTCCCTGGTCAGCGGCTTCTCGCACACCACCGAGATCCCCGCTTCGAGGAAGGTGCTGGCGATCTCGAAGTGGCTGTCGTTGGGAGTCGCCACCACCACGACGTCCACGCCGTCTTCCCGCGCCGACTCTGCCGCGGCCATTTCACGGTAGTCCGCATAGTTCCGGTCCTCAGGAACTCCGAGCTCGACGGCGATCGCCCGCGAAGCGCTGGCATCCCGGCCAAAGACTCCTGACTGTAGCTCGAAATGGTCATCCAAGCGCATGGCGTAGCGGTGCGTCCTGCCAATATCCGCGCCAGCGCCTCCTCCGACCATGCCAGCGATCAGACGCCGCGTATTGGGTGCACTCATGGAGATCCTCTTTGATGTTTTGGAATTTACTTGGACCGGTCCATGATGGACTCTGGGAAGGGACGGCGTCAAGCCCTCTAAGCTTGGAACGAACCTGACAGACCGGAACGAGACCCATGCCTGATGCACCATCCCCGGCCGGCGCGCCGGGCACCAAACCAACCATTCGCGACGTCGCAAGCGCCGCGGGCGTTTCCAAGTCCCTGGTCTCCCTCGTCCTACAGGGCTCAGCCAACGTCAGTGAGAGCCGCCGTCGTGCCGTCATGGAAGCCATGGAGCAGCTGGGTTACAGGCCCAACCGACTGGCCCAACGACTTTCCGGGCCGCGCAGCGGAACCATCGGAGTGATGCTCAATGACATCCGGAATCCGTGGTTCGTGGAACTTCTCGAAGGACTCACGGCCGCCCTGCACTCCGCGGGCGTTTCACCAGTCCTGGCCGATTCGTACACTGACCAGCGGGTGGGCCGAAGTTCGGTGGAGACACTCCTGGAGCAACGCGTCGACGGCATGGTGGTAGTGGGCACCACCAATGAATCCGCAGCGATCCAAAATGCTGCCCGAAACATCCCCGTGGTCCTTGCAGGGACCCGCGAACCGGTACTGGCCGGCGTCGACATCGTGGTCAATGATGACGACGCCGGGGCGCGGCAGGCGAGCGAACACCTCATCTCACTGGGTCACCGGCGCATTGCCCACCTTCAGGGGCCGGGCGAGGTTGGGAGGCTGCGGCGGGCCTCGTTCGAACGCACTATGCGCGACGCTGGCCTTGAACCGATCGTCGTAGCGGGCGGAGGCCTCACGGAGGAAAGCGCCTACAGTACAGCAAGCCGTTTGCTTGCCGACCCGGAGAGGCCCACTGCGATCTTCGCGTACAACGACGTCGCGTGCATCGGCGCGCTGTCAGCAGCAGACGACCTTGGACTTTCCGTCCCCCACGACCTTTCACTGGTGGGCTATGACAACACCTACCTGGCCAAAATCCGGCATCTGTCGCTGACTTCCGTGGACAACGGAAATCTCGCCGTGGGCGTGGAGGCCGGCAAGTTCATCCTGGAACGGCTCGCCGCTCCAGATCTCCCGGCACGACTCCACCTGGTGCCATCACAGCTCCAGGTCCGTGGTTCGAGCGGGCAGGCTCCGGCGTCCGGCTAACAACGGTTTCGCCCCGCCCACGTTCCCGCAGCAGCAGCACCCCGGCATTGGCGGCCACGATCAGCCCGATCCCCACCCACTGCCCCGCAGCCAGGTCCTGGTGCAGGATCACGGCGCCGATGACCGCGGCAAACACCGGGTTGATGCTCATGAGCACGCCGAACATGTTTGCGGGGACGCGCCGCAGTGCGATCAGATCGGCAACGTACGGCAGCACAGAAGCGAAGATTCCTGCCGCCACGGCGCAGAGAACCGCCAAGCCATCCACTGGTTGGCTGATGAAAATCACGACGGCGACAGGCAGGACCAGCGTTGCCGAAACCCCCGTAGCGGCTGCCGTCCCTTGAATGCCTTGGACTCGCTGGCCCACGGTCCGGTTCAGGAGGATGTAGGCAGCCCAACTGCAGGCGGCAATGAGCCCCAAGCCGATGCCTACCACGTCCATGGATGCTTCGGGCCGGGTGATGGCCAGGACGCCGATTGAAGCAACCACAGCGCAGAGCGCACTGCTCCTTCGTCGCGAGCTGATCAAGGCCACGGCCAGGGGCCCAAGGAACTCAAGCGTGACGGCAAGCCCAAGGCCAATCCGCTGGATGGACGCATACAGTCCGAGATTCATCGTGCCGAAAGAAACGGCGAGGAGAAGGACAGGCCACCATTGCCGCCAACTCAATTCCCGCAGCCGGGGCCGGACGATAGGCAACAACACAGCGGCCGCCACAAGCTGCCGTACCGCCACCACGCCCACGGGTCCCATGACAGGAAACGCAAACGAGGCCGTGGCGGCACCGAGCTGGTTGGAAAGCGCACTCGCCAGGAGGGTGGCCGCGCCACCGGCCTTCCGGGACGGCCTTACTCCCGCTGCATTGGTATCCATCATGGGGAAATTCTGCGCTTGGCCGATGTTTTCACTAAATGCACGGACGCGGCTATTTATACGGTGTGCGCATGAATAGGATGGGGCCCATGGACGTCGAATTGAGGCAATTGCGGTGCCTCCTGGCCGTAGTCGAGGAAGGCACGTTCACAGATGCCGCCATAGGCGTTGGAATGTCCCAAGCGGCCGTTTCGCGCAACATCGCCGGGCTGGAACAGGTTTTGGGCGTGCGGCTCCTGGAGCGGACCACGCGCAGTGTTGGCCTGACCCCCTCCGGCGAGCGCGTCGTGGCCACGGCACGGCGCGTCCTCTCACTCCTGGACGACCTCAAGAGGGAGGCCCGGTCCGGCACCGGCAAGATCCGGATCGGCTACGCGTGGTCCGCCTTAGGCGCGCACACCATGGAGTTCCAACGCCAATGGGCGGTCGCAATCCCGGGCGTGGAACTGCAACTCCTGCACTCCAACTCCCCCACGGGGGGCCTTGCAGATGGAACCACCGACTTCGCCATTCTTCGCCGCCTGCCGGATGCGGCCGCCGTCGAGCATGTCAGGATTGGCGAGGAGAAGCGGTACTGTGCCATGTCCTCGGACGATCCGCTGGCATCACGGCGTTCTGTGACACTGGCGCAGGTGGCCCAGCGACCCGTCGCCATGGACTTGCGGACAGGAAGCACAACGCTTGAGCTGTGGCCGGAGGAGGGGCGGCCGGACATCGTGCCCATTAACGATGTGGACGATTGGCTGACGACAATTGGCAGCGGGGCGGCTCGCGGCATGACTGCCGAGTCCACTGCTCACCAGTATCGACGTCGGGGCATCATCTATCGGCCGGTCCGTGACGCTCCGCCAGTGCCTGTGTACCTCGCGTGGTCCACGAAGCATCCACCGCAGGAGCGCGGGCGGATTGTGGCGTTGCTGATGGGGTTGTACGCGTGAAGCCTGCTAGCAGTCGTGGCGCAATCCTGAGCTAGAACGTTGCTGCATCGATGACAAATCGGTACCGGACATCGCTGGCGAGCACCCGTTCGTATGCTTCATTGATCTGGCCTGCCTGGATGACTTCCACATCTGCTCCCAGACCGCGGGCAGCACAAAAGTCCAGCATTTCCTGGGTTTGCCGGATTCCGCCCATCCTGGAACCACTGAGGTTTCGTCGGAATTCCACCAGCGACCAAGCGCGCTGGCTCAGCGGTTTGGAGGGCAGCCCCACGAGGACCATGGTGCCGTCCAAGGCGAGCAGGGAGAGATAGGCATCCACATCGATGTCCGCAGAAACGGTGTTGATGATCAGATCCAGCTGACCCTTCAAATATTCGAAGGTTTCGGGCTCGGACGTTGCATAGTAGCCGTGGGCGCCGAGCCGGACGGCGTCCTCTTGCTTCTTGAGGGACTGGCTGAGCACCGTGACTTCGGCTCCCAAAGCGGTAGCAATCTTCACGCCCATATGGCCCAGTCCGCCCAAACCGATTATGGCCACTCGCTTGCCTGGTCCGGCTTTCCAGTTGCGCAGCGGCGCGTACATGGTGATGCCGGCGCACAATAGTGGTGCCGCTTCCTGGAGGGAAATGCCGTCGGGGATTCTGAGGACGTAATTCTCATCCACCACGATGCTGGTGCTGTAACCGCCTGCGGTGGGCAGGCCGTCACGGCCGAACGAGTTGTAGGTGCTCGTGGCACCTTGCAGGCAATATTGCTCCTCGCCTGCACGGCAGTTGACGCATTCCCTGCAGGAATCAACGAAGCAGCCCACCCCCACACGGTCCCCTGGTGAATGGCGGGTGACTTTTGGACCGACGGCTTCCACCACTCCGACGATCTCGTGGCCAACCACCAAGGGGTAGTTGCTCGCCCATTCTCCCCGGGCAGCGTGGATGTCCGAGTGGCAGATTCCTGTGTACTTGATGGCAATCTGCACATCGAAGTCACCGGGATCGCGCCGTTCCACAGTGCCCGGCTCAAGTTCCGAGGTGGGAGAAGAGGCTACATACGCCTTCACGGTAGTGGGCATGTCATCCTTCTTTCGACGATGGGACCAGACGATGGGACCAGACGATGGACCCAGGCTGTGGCGGGGAAACGGGATCAGGAGACCGGGACGAACCCAAGGTTTTTGTCCACGACGTTCTGCAGGGGTTCGCCCTGGCTGAACCGTCGCAGGTTCTCCACGAACAATTGCCCAAGATCGTCAAGATAGTCTTCGGTGTCGCCGCTCATGTGGGGTGTGAGGATGACGTTGTCCATGCTCCACAGAGGATGTTCCGCGGGCAGCGGCTCGGGATGGACCACGTCCAGTGCGGCCCCGGCAATGGATCCGGAGGTCAGCGCCTCCACCAGGGCGTCAGTCCGAACCAGCTCGCCACGGCCCACGTTGATGAGGTGCGCGGTGGATTTCATCGCGGAAAGGACGTCAGCGTCCACGAGTCCCCTGCTGTCCTCGGTCAGGGGCGCAGCCAGCACAACGTAGTCAAAGTCCTGGATGATCCGGGCAAGATCCCGGGAGGAATGTATATGGTCGAATAATTCATCCCCCGGACGGCTGCTTCGGCCGGCACCACTGACCTGCAGCCCCACGGCACGGAAGAGCAACGCGATTTCCCGTCCAATGGAACCGGTACCCACCACCAAAGCACGTTGGCCTTGGATCTTTCGCGTAACCCTGTGCTGCCAGCGCTGAGCCTGCTGAAGCTTGAGGGAGCCCTGCGAGTCTTTCGCAATATCCAGGACGAAGCCCAGCGCAAATTCGGCAATTGCACGGCTCAGGACTCCACGGGAGTTCGTGTAGAGCACATCGCTCTGGATGAGCTCATCGAACAGGAGCTGGCTAACGCCCGCCGCTGAAACGTGGACCCACTTCAGTGAGGACGCCGCCTCCCAATTTTCCCGCAAGGCGGGGGAAAACGAATGCCACTGGTACAGGACATCCGCGCCGTCCATCGCTTCAGCGAGTCCCTCGGCTTTGGTCAGGCGAACCTCGGCCAGGGCCTCGATCTCCTCTAGCCGGGGAGGCAAGGCCTCCCGGTAAAGGGCCGCAACGACAGGTTTCTTGCGCTCAGGGAAAACCGTCATGACGACGCCGGTGCTCCCGCAGGATTGGTTGCCGTGCCGGCCTCAATTGAGCCAACCACATCAATGACATTGATCGCGGCCAAAACAGCGGCTGTGAACTCCGACGTCGACGAAGGGCCTCCCACGTCGCGGGTCCCGAGGCCTTCGCGTAGGGCGAATTCGAACGCCAGCTGGAGGTGCTCAGCGGCCTCCGGGTGGCCCAGGTGCTGCAGCATCATGGCGCCGGACCACATCTGGCCCACAGGGTTTGCCAATCCTTTCCCTGCGATGTCGGGGGCAGATCCATGCACGGGCTCAAAGAGCGAGGGGAAATCACCTTCGGGATTCAGGTTCGCGCTCGGTGCCACACCAATGGAACCTGTAACGGCACTGCCCAGGTCCGAGAGGATGTCGCCGAGCAGGTTGGAGGCAACAATAACGTCCAGGGTCCAAGGTTTGAGGACCAGGTGCGCGGCCAACGCGTCCACCAGCTCGCTGGAGAGCGTCACATCGGGGTAGAGGCGCGTGGTTTCCTCCACTACCTCGTCCCAGAAGGGCATGGTGTGGATGATGCCGTTGCTCTTGGTGGCCGAGGTCAGGTGACCCCTGCGGGAGGACGCGAGGGAAGCTGCGTAGTGCGCGGCGCGTGATACTCCCAAGCGGGTGAAGATGGTTTCCTGGACAGCGGTCTCGTGGGGCAGTCCGCGGTACATGCGTCCGCCCACCTCCGAGTATTCCCCTTCGTTGTTTTCCCGCACGATGAGGATATCGATCGGCTCCTTGGACGCCAGGGGCGACTTCACGCCGTCGAGCGTTTTTACCGGACGCAGGTTAATGTACTGCTGGAATTCGCGCCGGATGGGAATCAGCAGCCCCCACAGCGACTCGGCATCCGGGACGTCCGGCGATCCGACTGCTCCGAGGAAGATGGCGTCATGCTGCGCCAGTTGTTCCAGGCCGTCCACGGGCATCATGCGGCCATGCTGAGCGTAGTAGTCCGATCCCCAGTCGAAGTGCGTGAACTTCAAGCTGATGGAGTGGATTTCAGCGATCCGTTCGAGGGTTTCAATGGCCGCTGGTACGACTTCTTTGCCAATACCGTCGCCCGCGATGACGGCGATTTTGTGGGTAGTCATGATGCATTCCGTTCTGAGGTGCCCGTCAGCTGCTGCCAGCGGGTGGCTGGCTCCGCCAGTTTGATGATGGTGCTTTTGGGTTCGGTCATTTCGCGGACAGCGTGCTTGACGCCTTCACGGCCAACGCCGGATTTCTTGAACCCGCCAAATGGCATGGAGTCGATCCGTACGTCGCTCGTTTCGTTGATGACCACGGCTCCCACATGCAGCTTGTCGGCAATCGCCAAGGCGAGGTCGATGGATTCGGTGAAGACACCGGCCTGGAGCCCGTATTCGGAGGCGTTGGCCGCGTGGATGGCATCGGCGACCTGGATGAAGGGCATGATGCTGACCACCGGACCAAACACTTCTTCGCTGATGACGCGGGCGTCCGCCGGCACATCGGTGAGCACCGTTGGCTGGTAGAACGCGCCGCGGCGCTGGCCACCCACCTGGATGGTGGCGCCTGCAGCCCTGGCCTCCTCTACCCATGCCTCCACACGGCGGGCCTCCGCCTCGGTGATCAGGGGACCTATGTCCGTGCTGCGATCCATCTTCGCTCCGACGCGGAGCGCGCGGGTCGCCGTGAGCACCTTTTCCAGGACTTCGTCGAACAACGAAATGTGGACGTAGACGCGTTGGACAGACAAGCAGTTCTGGCCGGCCACACCGAACGCCCCGGCGACGATCGCCTCAGCCGCGGTTGCCGGTTCGGCGTCGGCGCAGACGATCGTGGCGTTGTTGCCGCCCAGTTCGGACAGGATCTTCTTGGCGCCAGCAGCGGCAGCAATGCGGTCGGCCGTCGCTGGCCCCCCGGTGAAGGAGATGAGGTCCACCTGAGGGTCGGTCACGATCGCCTCGGACACCCCGGGTCCGGACACGATCGCGGCAATGCGACCGGTAGGAACACCGGCCTCAAGCAGCAGCTGGACGAAAGCCAGGCCGGTCAGCGGCGTGCGGCCAGAGGGTTTAAGCACGACGCCGTTGCCTCCGATCAGCGCCGGGCCCAGCTTGTGTGCCACGAGGTTCAGCGGATCGTTGAAGGGCGTGATGGCAGCGATGATGCCGACTGGCTTGCGGTTGTACCAGCCGATCTTGTTGGCACCCGCCATGCTGTCCTCAAAACCGAGGGTCTCCCCCACGAGTTCGCTCGACGCTGCCGCGGAAAGCCGCAACGTCTCAATGCATCGGCGAACTTCACGCTCTGCCTCGTTGATGGTCTTGCTGCTCTCGGCGGCGATGATCTCCGAAAACCGTACCGACTGTTCGGCCAGGAGCAGTGCGGCTCGTTCCAAAGCCTCACGGCGTTCCCGGAGGGGCCATTCATCGTCCTGGAGGTGGCGATGAATGTGGGCAACCGCCCGGCGGACATCCTGCGGGGTTGAAGAACACACAGTGCCCAGCAGCACGCCGTCTTCAGGATCCCGGACTTCCAGGACCATGTCGGCTGTCTCCCAGCGGCCTTCGAGGAACGCGCCACCGGGAAGCGCCGCGACGCTTGCCCGCCTGTAGGCCGTTTCCTCACCTGTTTTTAGGCGCGCTCCAGCGACGGTTGTTGATGAACTCATGGGAACCTTTACCTTGCCTGGCTAACGGGGGGGTATCTACTTGATACGGTCGATGATCTTCGCGGCTCCGCCAATGAAGGGCAGGAACCATGGCGGGCCGAAGTGGCCGGGAACCGGCGGGTTCTTCAGGTCTTCCCACACATTTGCCGACTTGTCTCCAGCCATGTAGTGGGCCATCCGCTTACCCATGTGGGCGGCCATCTGAACACCGTGGCCGCTGTAGCAGAGAGAGTAGAAGAGGCCGTCGTGCTGGCCGGCATGGACCATCTGGTCCATGGAGAGATCCACCAGGCCACCCCAGATGTAGTCCACCTTGGCCTTGGAGAGGTACGGGAAGAGCTCGGTCATGGCCTTGTGCAGGATTTCTGCGCTCTTGACGTCGGAGTCCGGACTGGATAGAGCGAATCGGGCCCGGCCACCGAAGAGCAGACGGTTGTCCGGCGTAATCCGGAAGTAGTACGTCAGCATCTTGCTGTCAGAGGCCTGGCGCCTGTTCGGCAGGATTCGGTTCACCACCTCTTCGGACAGAGGCTCGGTGCAGATGATGAAGCTGCCCACCGGGATCACGCGGCGCTGCAGCCACGGGGTGAGATTGCTGGTGTAGCCGCTTGTGGCAACCAGGACCTGCTTGGCCCGGGTAATTCCGCGGGTGGTGTGAACATCGTGCACTGTCCCCGAGACCTTGTTCAGCTCGGTGACCGCTGCGTTCTCGCAGATGGCTGCGCCGTTGTCAGCTGCTACCTTCGCCAGCCCGTGCACGAACTTTCCTACGTGGAGACCCGCGCCCAGCGGATCCATCATGGCACCCTGGTAGAAGTCGGTGCCGATTTCGCTGTGGATCTCTGACTTGGGGATGACCTTCACGTTGTGGTCAACCAGATTCGCGAGCAACTCCTGGGACTTCAGGAAGCCATCGTAGTGGGACTTGTGGAACGCGAGGGAGAGCTTGCCGAAACGCTTGAAGTCACAGTCGATGCCGTTGTCGTGAACCAGCTTCTCGATGGTTTCGATGGCGTCGTTGTATTCGCGGAACATCTCAACGGCACGGGGAGCCCCGTAGCGTTTGACAGCGGTACTGAAGCCAATGGCCAAACCGGTGGTAGCCATTCCCCCGTTGCGGCCCGAGGCGCCCCAGCCAACGGTGTGGCGTTCGAAAACGGCCACGCTGGCGCCTTGCTTGGCGAATTCAAGGGCTGCTGAGAGCCCGGTAAAACCAGCACCGATAATCGCAACATCAACGTTTTCCGGGACCGGAGTGCGGCGGTAATCGCCGGAAGGCTCTGCAGTATCGAGCCAGTAGGGAACAAGTTTCACGGTATGACCTTTCGCCTGGAAGTCGGTTTAGAGACCGAGGTGCTTGTTGAGCTCGTCCAAGGACTTAACAGTGGTGAGGTCGTAGCCCTCGCCAATGGGGTCGTAGCCACGGTCCAGCATCCAGAGGTTGCGGAAGCCCATGTCGTGCATCGGATGCATGTCGTATCGGGTGTGCGAGGAGACGTGCAGGAAGTCCTCCGGCTTAGCGTTCAGGGTATCGAGCATGTACTCGAAGGCCTGGTAGCGGGGCTTGTAGGCCTGGGCCTGTTCTGCGGTCAGCACGGCGTGGAATTCAGCGCCGAGCTTGGGAATGCTGATGTCCAGGAAGCTGTCGTCCGCGTTGGACAACGCCACCAACTGGTAGTTGTCGCCCATGAGCTTCAGCGGCGCCGGCACGTCCTCGTGGGCAACCCATCCGCGGACAGCGTCAGCGAACGCTGCACCGGCACCTTCGGTGGGCCCAATGCCCCAGCGCTTGCACACCCGGTCAAAGGAATCCTGCAGGATCGCCTCGTACGGCTTGAAGTCGCCCAGGACCTCGTCGAAGCGGTAGCCGCGGAACTGCTTCTTGAACGTAGGCCACTGCTCTTCGGAGATGCGTCCATCAAGCAGCCGCCGGGTGGTGGGATCGATGTCGAAGTTGATCAGCGTGCCGTAGACATCGAAGGAGATGTACTTCGGCCGGAAGTTGGTCTCTGCCATGGGGTTTCCGTTCTTTTCGGGAGATGGAAGGGGGCTGGCCCCGCGTATGTGGAGGTATCGAAGGAGGCGAACTGAATCAAGAAATCGTGCCCGGCGGGCTGAAAGGTTCTTGCCCGATGATTCGACTCTAGGTCGCCAAATTGTAAATTGTCAACAGTTTCTAGGATGGTAATTAGAACCGTTCTCATCAAAAAGATACTCCAAAAAAGTTTCTGTCAATTGTTGACAATCTACTGTTGAGGAGGTTGCATTGCTTTAGATGACGGAGAGATCCGGATCACATTACAACCTAGAACTTCTCCCTCCCCAGTGACCAACTCCCTCGAAGGGAAGCACCATGAAGATTCGAACCAAGGCCCAGACTGCAGCTGCAGGACTTGCCGTACTACTCGCACTGAGCGCTTGCGGTGGAACAGCCAACAGCAGTGATTCCCCGGACAGCAGCAAGACTTCAAACACTACTGACATCTCCGAGGGCGTCCAGCCTGACGAAAAGGCCGTGAGCCTATTGCCGGCGTCCTACAAGGACAAGGGCGAACTGACGGTCGCCATGGACCTGCACTACCCGCCGACGACGTTCCTCGCCGAGGACAACTCGACGGCGATCGGCCTGAACCCGGACATCGCCCGCCTGGTGGCCAAGAAGCTCGGCCTGAAGCTGAAGTTCCAGGACACAAAGTTTGACACGATCGTCCCCGGACTGGACGGCGGCCGCTACGACTTCACCGCCACGACCATGTCCAAGACAGATGAGCGGTTGAAGGTCCTGGACATGATCGACTACTTCAAGGCAGGCAACTCCGTCGCCGTGGGCGCAGGTAATCCGCTGAAGCTCACCAACGAGACGCTGTGCGGTAAGAACATTGCCGTTACCCAGGGCTCGACCGGGCAGCTCAAGCGCCTCCCGGCCCTCTCGGAGCAGACCTGCACCTCCAAGGGCCAGCCAGCGATCAACGCCGTGACGCTGCCCAACGTCCAGGAGGCCCTGACGCAGTTGGCGTCCAAGCGCATCGATGGCATTCTCTACGACACAACTTCCCTCGCTTGGGCCGAGAAGCAGCAGCCCAAATCGTTCACCATCCTGACCCCCCAGATCAACGTCGGCGCCAGCGACCTCACCGCCATCGGCGTCAAAAAGGGATCTGCCCTGACCCCCGCCCTCCAGGCCGCCATCCAGTCGGTCCTGAACAGCCCGGAGTACAAGAAGTCCCTCTCCACCTGGGGCCTCGAGTCCGGAGCCATCACGGATGCGAAACTCAACTAGGAGAGGTGCTCCCATGGTGCAAACCATCAGTAACGGAAACAAACCGACAATGAACGGAATGGATCCGGCACTCAAGCCCCGCCTTCGTCGCAGAAGCACTTTTGAATACGTCGCATGGGTGGTTTCCATCCTGCTTGGCGCCGGCATCCTCTTCTCGGTCTCCACCAACCCCAACTTCAAGTGGGACGTCGTGGCCAAGTACTTCACCCACGAATCGATCCTCCGCGGGCTGATGCTCACCATCTTCCTTACGGTTGCAAGCATGGCCTTGGGCACCCTCCTGGGCCTGGTCATTGCGATCATGAGGTCCTCGAGCGTCAAGCCGATCGCGGCCACGGCAGGCGCTTTCATCACCCTGTTCCGTGGTACCCCGGTCCTGGTCCAGTTGATCTTCTGGTTCAACATCTCGGCCTTGTACCCGAACCTGACCATCGGCATCCCCTTTACCGACATCGGCACCGCGATCGACACGAACGCACTCATGGGTCCGATCACCGCAGCCTTGGTTGGCTTGACGTTGAATGAAGCCGCGTACATGGCAGAAATCATCCGCGGCGGGTTCTCGTCGGTGGGCAAGGGACAAATCGAAGCCGCGGACTCCCTGGGAATGAGCGCCGCTACGAAGATGCGCAAGATCATCATTCCCCAGGCCATGCCCTCGATCATTCCGGCCACCGGCAACCAGGTCATTGGAATGTTCAAGGAAACATCCTTGGTCAGTGTCCTGGGCGTTGCGGAACTTCTCCAGAGCGCCCAGCTCATCTACGCACGTACCTACGAGACCATCCCGCTGCTGATCGTGGCCAGCCTCTGGTACTTGGTGATGACGCTCCTGCTGAGCTACCCGCAGTCCAAGCTTGAACAGAAATACTCCCATACCTCCGCCCGGGTCCCCCGCAAGGCCAGGAAGGTTGTATTGACCGCACCGGAAGGCATCGCACGATGAGCAACGACGGCACGATCCTCGCCCGCCGAATTCGTAAGTCCTTTGGGCACAAGACCGTTCTCCACGATATTGACCTCGATATTGCCAGCGGTGAAATTTGCTGCATCATCGGACCAAGCGGCTCCGGAAAGTCCACACTGTTGCGCTGCATCAACGGCCTGGAGACCGTGGACTCCGGAATCCTGAAAGTCAATGGCGACGACTTCGGCTACTACGAGACCGACAACGCTTACCACGCGCTGCCCCCTAAGAAGCTTGCCCAGCAACGTACCCGGGTAGGCATGGTCTTCCAGCAGTTCAACCTGTTCCCGAACATGACCGCCCGCGAGAATGTCATGTCTGGTCCGGTGCTCGTCAAAGGTGCCGACAAGAAGGAATCCTCCAAGCGCGCCCAGGAACTGCTCACCAGCGTGGGCCTCGGCGCTTTCGGTGACCGCTACCCGGCCGAACTTTCCGGCGGGCAGCAGCAACGCGTTGCCATCGCCCGGTCTTTGGCCATGGATCCGGAAATCATCCTGTTCGACGAACCCACCAGCGCCCTGGACCCCGAAAAAGTTGGGGAAGTCCTCGGTGTCATGCAGGACCTCGCCAAGAAGGGCATGACCATGGTGGTAGTCACCCACGAAATGGGCTTCGCCCGCGAAGTGGCCGATTCCCTGATCTTCATGGACGAGGGCTTCGTTGTTGAACGTGGCGATGCCCGCGAAATCCTGAAGAACCCCAAGGAGGCCCGCACCCAGGCCTTCCTGAAGCAGGTGCTCTGAGCCATGGATGGAAAACTCGCCGTCATCGGCCTGGGCAGCATCGGAAGCATGGCACTCTGGCAGGCCTCGCGGCTTTCCGATGCCGTGGTCGGCTTCGAAGCACAGGCCCCGGGGCATGGACGCAGCGCTGTAGGCGGGGACACCCGGCTTTTCAGGATGCTGTACAGGGGAAAGCCTGACTACTACCCCATCCTGGAACGGTCCCGGGATCTCTGGGCCGAACTCGAAGCGGAAACCGGGCAGGACATCCTCACCCGCTGTGGCGGACTCTCCATCGGCACTGTTGATGGACCGTACATTCCCAAGTTGCTGGAAACTACCCGGATCAACGGAGCGAGCCACCAAATCCTCAGCCGCGAGGAGATGGCCGAACGCTACCCGCAGCACAACCTCCGGGCCGACGATGTCGCTGTTTACGATCCCTTTGGCGGCGCGCTCCGCACGGACCGGGCAGTGACCGCAGCGGTTTCAGCGGCACAGGCGAACGGGGCAACGGTCCTCAGCAATACTCCCGTCAGCAGCATCACCGAAACCGACGACGGCGTTGTCGTCACCTCGGGCGAGCAGTCCTGGACTTTCGAACGGGTGATCATCGCTTCGGGTGGATGGTCCCAGCGGCTTATGCCCGACTACCTGAAGGCGCACACGGAAACGCGCAGGATCTTCCTGAGCTGGTTCGTCGCGCGCGACGCATCCCAGTTCACCCCGGAAAAGTTCCCCATCTTCATCAGGATTTCAGGCGATCGCTCCATGTACGGGGCCCCCGCAGTGGACGGCGTCACGGTCAAAGCCACCCTGGACGGCCGCGGGGCAGCAACCCCCGCTGCGGACTCAGTGCCCAGGGAGCTGACCGAAGCGGAGATTGCGGAAACCACTGAGACGGTGACCGAGTTCTTCCCGGGCCTGGTTCCCAGCATCGTCCGTTCCGACGCTTTCCCTGATCTGTTCACCTCGGATTCGCAGCCCCTCCTGGGCTTCTTCACTGAGTCAGGCAGGATCTACTCCGCCACCGGGTTCTCCGGAGCCGGCTTCAAGATGGCTTCCGGTTACGGCCAGATTGCTGCCAACGAGGCACTTGGCAAGGGCGGGTTTGACGGCTTGGAATTCGCCCGTCCCCAGAGATTCAAGAACTAGCACCACAACGCGATTTGCGGCCGCCCGCCCACAAATCGCGTATTGTTGACAATCTACAGTTACTAAGAAAGTATGAAGCCATGGCAACACTTAGTCCCATCCTGAAGCAGGCAACGCCTGTAGTCGTTGACTATGCGTCCGGTAGTTGGATCCACGCCACAGACGGCAAGAAATACCTGGATTTCACCACCGGAATCGGCGTCACCAGCACCGGACATTGCCACCCGGACGTCGTGGCCGCAGCCCGCGAACAGGTGGGCAAGATTGTCCATGCCCAATACACCACCGTGATGCACAAGCCACTCCTGGAGCTCACGGAACTCCTCGGAGACGTCCTGCCCCAAGGTTTGGACAGTGTTTTCTACGCAACCTCAGGATCTGAAGCCGTGGAAGCCTCCATCCGTTTGGCCCGCATGGCAACCGGACGGCCCAACATCATTTCCTTCCAGGGCGGTTTCCACGGGCGCACGGTGGCAGCGGCTTCCTTGACCACCGCGGGAACCAAGTTCCGCTCGGGCTTCTCCCCCATCATGGGTGGCGTCCACGTTGCCCCGTTCCCGCACTGGTACCGGTACGGCTGGGACGAAGCCACCGCCGTCGAATTTGCCTTGAAGGAATTGGACCACCTTTTCCTCACCGTCAGTGCCCCAAGCGATACGGCCGGATTCATCATCGAACCCGTCCTGGGCGACGGCGGGTACATTCCCACGCCTGTCGCATTCCTCCAAGGCCTGCGTGAGCGCGCCGACAGGCACGGCATAGTGCTCATCCTGGACGAGGTCCAGGCAGGCGTCGGCCGCACCGGCAAGTTCTGGGGACATGACTGGGCCGGAATCACCCCCGACGTCGTCATCACCGCCAAGGGACTTGCCAGTGGCTTCCCCATCTCCGCGATTGCCGCCTCCGCCGATTTGATGGGCAAGGCCTGGCCTGGTTCGCAGGGCGGAACCTATGGCGGAAACGCCGTAGCGGCAGCGGCAGGCGTCGCAACATTGGGTGTCATCCAGCGGGAGAACCTCGTGGAGAATGCCTTGCTGCGCGGTGACGAACTGCGTGCAGGACTGGACAATCTGCAAACGGAATTCGCGGGAATCGGCAATGTTCGTGGCCGTGGCCTGATGCAGGGCGTCGAATTCACCGCTGTCGACAACACCCCGGACGCAGCAACTGCCCTTGCCGTCCAACAGGCCGCCATCAAGGAAGAGCTACTGCTGCTCACCTGCGGTCCGAACGGCAACGTCATTCGCCTCATTCCCGCCCTGAATGTCAGCAGCGATGAAATTCAGCAAGGCCTGTCCAAGTTCACGCAGGCGCTCAAGACGGCCACCTCCTAGTTCCCCTGATCACTGAAAGAGCCACCATGACCACCTCCTTTGATCCTTCCACCATCCCAACGGACCTGTTCATTGACGGAACGTGGCAGAAGGCTGCCAGTGGTGCCACCTTCGCCGTTGAGAACCCCGCCACGAACGAAGTGATTGCACATGTTTCCGACGGCGGTCCTGAAGACGCTGCCCTGGCCATCGAGGCAGCCGGACGTGCCCAGGCTGCATGGGGAAAGTCAACGCCCCGTGAACGCGCGGATATTCTCCGACGCGCTTTTGAACTGGTGATTGCCAACACCGACCGGCTCGCCGCCATCATGACCGCGGAGATGGGCAAACCCCTGGCAGAAGCTCGGGGCGAGGTGGCCTACGGCGCTGAAATGCTCCGCTGGTTCTCGGAAGAGGCAGTCCGCATTGGCGGTGACAGCGCCAGCTCCGTGGACGGAAACACCCGTATCCTCATCACCAAGGAACCCGTGGGCCCCTCCGTCCTGGTGACTCCGTGGAACTTCCCGCTTGCCATGGGCGCCCGCAAGATCGCCCCGGCCGTTGCCGCAGGCTGCACCATGGTGTTCAAACCTGCCGAGTTGACACCGTTGACGTCGCTTGCCCTGGTGGCCCTGTTCAAGGAGGCCGGCCTTCCCGACGGCGTGCTGAATGTTGTGACAACCTCCACCGCCTCCACGGTGGTTCGGACCTGGACTGACAGTGGCATCGCCCGAAAGATCAGCTTCACCGGTTCAACCGAAGTGGGCAAGGTCCTGCTGAAGCAGGCGGCCGACAACGTGATGCGCTCCTCCATGGAACTCGGCGGTAACGCCCCGTTCATCGTCCTGGCCGATGCAGACATCGAAAAGGCAGTGGACGGTGCCATGAAGGCAAAGATGCGGAACATGGGCGAGGCTTGCACGGCAGCAAACCGCTTCTTCGTCCACCGCTCCGTCGTAGAGGAATTTGGCGAGAAGTTCTCCAAAAAGATGTCAGAATTGCAGGTAGGCAACGGCGCTGTTGCTGGCACCGACGTCGGGCCCCTTATTGAGCAGAAGGGCCTGGAAAAGGTCGAAAGCCTCGTTGCAGATGCGGTCTCCAAGGGAGCACGTGTGCTGACCGGCGGAAGCCGTCCGGAAGGTCCCGGCTACTTCTACACACCCACCGTCCTGGTGGACGTGCCTATGGACGCAGCCCTGATGAGCACGGAAATCTTCGGCCCGGTCGCAGCGATCACCGCGTTCGACAGTGAGGACGAAGTTCTCCGCTTGGCCAACGATACTGAGTGGGGCCTGGTGGGGTACGTGTTCACAGAGAGCATGGACAAAGCCTTGCGGTTCTCCGCGGAACTGGAAGTCGGAATGGTCGGCCTGAACACCGGCCTGGTTTCCAACCCCGCGGCACCGTTCGGCGGCGTCAAGCAATCCGGACTCGGACGCGAGGGCGGAAAAATTGGAATCGAAGAATTCCTGGAGTACAAGTACACCGCAATAGCGGTCTAACAGTTTCAAAATTGCCGAAGCATGGAATGAGGGGATGTCAATGGCGGCACCGGAGGGAATGTTCGTATTGGAAGGCCGGCCCACGGCCCAGCTGATCGCTGACCAGCTGCGTGAGCTCATTGTCCAAGGGGCCTTCCGCCCTGGGCAGCAGGTCAATGAATCTGCCTTGGCCAGCCAGCTGAGCACCTCGCGGGGTCCGCTCCGCGAGGCTCTCCAGCGGCTGTGCCAGGAGGGGATCCTGGTGAGCAAGCGCAACCGCGGCGTCTTCGTGCTGGAACTTTCCACGCAGGATGTCAAGGAGATCTACGCTGTCCGTGAAGCCGTGGAGCTGGCTGCAGCCAATACCCTTTTGGACTCGGACACAGAGCAGGTGGCGGACACCTGCCGGGAGCTCAAGGGCATCATCCGGAACATGGCCAAGCAGGTTGCGGCCTCGGACTGGCAGGCCATTGCGCGTCTGGACATGCAATTCCACACCGCCTTCGTTTCAGGCACTGGGAACACGCGCCTGATACGCATTTATGAGACTCTTGCTGCCGAATCCAGGATGTGCATTTTGAGCCTGGAAGTGGCATACCCCCGCATCGATGCACTGGTGCAGGAACACCAGCAGATCCTGGACCTTCTCGAGGCCCGGGACCGTAGCGGACTTCAGCAGGCCATCAAGCGCCACATGCAGAAGGCCGTGGAGGACCTCACTTCCAGCCCGGAAGTAACGGGAATTACTGCTTAGGAAAGTCTCCATACAGTGAGGGCCCGGTTCAGATTCTGAACCGGGCCCATACTGTATATGCACTAGTTAGTGGGAACGTCCGTGACAACCCACATCTTCCGCAGCGTCTCATGGATGGTCCAGGTACCCGTCCATCCTGCCGGAGTAACGAACAACGTTCCGGGGCCAATGTCGAAGCTGCTTCCGTCTTCTTCTGTGATGGTCCCCTTGCCACTGAGGATCTGGCAGATCTCGTCGTAGCCCGGGCGGGTGCTCTTGAACACGCCCGGCGTAACCTCCCAGATGCCCGTCTTGTGGCCGTCGCGGGCCCACAGACGGAACGAGACTTCGGTCTGGCCCGGCGTGCTGGAGGTTGCTTTCGGGATGTGCTCGCCCGGGTCTTGGGTTGTTGCGTCGCTCATGACAGTGGCCTTGATCATGGATTCTCCTTCTGGGGCTGCGCCCTTTTTGAACGTGCCCGCCGTCGTTGGAAGAGCACGCATTCAATCCTAGCAATTGTCAACAATCGACGATAGGCTTGGACAAGAAAATATTCACCGACGTCCTGCCAGCGATGCCAGCCACCGTCACCAAGGAGAACAGCCCCCATGAAACTTGCCTGGAAAAGCAGCCTGGAAAACACCCCTGCCGCATGCAGCGCGCAGAGCCGGCGGATATCACTCTGGAACTCCCTGGAAGCCGGCGATGTAGTTTCCCTCAGCCGGCGCGGCTATGAGTATCACAGGGGTACGGTGGACGACCGGACTGCGGATGGGCAAACGATCTGGGTGGTAGACCACATCGGCGAACGGCGGCTCTTCCACATCGATGATGACTACGACCTGCTGGTCGCGTCCCAGGGCTGACAGCCCCTAGGCTGACAGCCCAACACCGGCAACCACCAAGCCTCTGGCCCCGGCAGGCCAGCAAGAGTACCGTCAAGGTGACGATGTAGCAGGACAGCCAGCGGCCAAAGACAGGCACTGACCGTCCTTGGTTCTAGAGGAGCCAATCAGTGGCTGGATGGAATGCTGATACGGCAGCCGGTCCCCTCGGCGCCGGGACTGTCACCTTGGTGGAAGGCACGTCCTTCTGCATCTCCCTGCCCAACGGGGACATTCACCCGGACCATCCCCACGGCATGTTCTTCCAGGACACCAGGGTCCTGTCCGATTGGGTCCTCACCATCAACGGCCAGTCGCTGGAGCCCCTGACCGCCCAGACGAAAGAGCCATACAGGGCCGCTTTCGCCAGCCGCGTCACACGGTCCGACGGGTATGCGGATACGCCGTTGATTGTGGAGCGCCTACGCGAAGTTGGCGTGGGAATGGTGGAGCACGTCACCGTGCGCAACCATTCGATGGAACCTGTGGAATGCTTGATCGAATTCGCGGTTGGGTCGGACTTCGCGGACGTTTTCGAAGTCAAGGAAGCGCGGGTCCAGAGGCAGTGGGAGGAATCCCGCGAATACAATCACAACACACTGACTATCCGCTCCCGTTGGCAGGATGTCCGGAAGTCCGTCGTCGTAAGTTCCGATAGCGCCCAGGCAACCCGCGAGGGCCTGGTCCACCGGACCACTATCCCGCCACGCGGCCACTGGAGCACCGTAGTCACTGTTGCTCCCGGGGCCGACGGAGGGGCGCCTGCGGCGCCTGTGGTGCGTCCCGCCGTCGGCGAACTATCCCGCAGCGATCAACGCCGCCAGGAATGGGTGGCCAAAATTCCGGTGCTGCATATGGGCAACCACTCCATCGAGAGGACGCTGCGGCGCAGCTATGACGATCTTGGCGCCCTTCGCATTGAAGACCCGACGCACCCGGACAGGGTGGTTGTTGCCGCTGGAGCTCCCTGGTTCATGACGCTGTTTGGCCGCGATTCACTCTGGGCCTCCGAAATGGCTATGCCCGTTGATCCGTCGCTGGCCCTCGGCACGCTGCAAACGCTGGCCGACCACCAGGGCAAGGTGGTGGATCCCGTCAGCGAGGAGGAGCCCGGGAAGATTCTGCACGAGGTCAGGCTGGATGTTTCCAGCGGCCTGTCACTCGGCGGCAAATCCGTTTACTACGGCAGCGTCGATGCCACTCCGCTGTTCGTGGTGTTGCTGGGCTCGGTCAGCCGGTGGGGTTTCGCCAAGCACACGATCGCAGCCTTGCTGCCTAACGCGGACAGGGCCCTGGACTGGATACGCGACTACGGCGACAAGGACGGCGATGGATTCGTCGAGTACCAGCGGCTCAACGACCGCGGGCTGATCAACCAGGGCTGGAAGGACTCGTGGGACGGCATCAATTTTGCGGACGGACGCCTCGCGGAGCCGCCTATCGCACTTTGCGAGGTTCAGGCGTACGTATACGACGCTTACATGGCACGGGCGTGGATAGCGTACGACGCCGGTGAGGCACCTTTGGCCCAGGAACTCGCCGATCGGGCGGCGGAGTTAAAGGTCCGGTTCAACGAGCAGTTCTGGATGCCGGAGCGCGGTTATTACGCCATCGCTTTGGACGGCAAGAAACGGCAGGTTGACGCGTGCGCCTCGAACATGGGTCACTGCCTATGGGTGGGGTTGGTGGACGAGGACAAGGCGCCGCTCGTGGCCCAACGGCTGATGTCTCCTGAGATGTTCAGTGGCTGGGGCGTACGGACCCTTGGAACGGATATGGGCGCCTACAACCCGGCCAGCTACCACAACGGTTCCGTGTGGCCGCACGATAACGCCGTAATTGCCGCTGGCCTGATGAGATACGGATTCGTGGAAGAGGCCCAACGAATTTCGACCGCCTTGCTCGAAGCTGCCGACTATTCCGAGGGGCGGCTCCCCGAGCTGTTCTGCGGTTTCAGCAGGGAGCAGTACAGCGAACCCGTGCCGTATCCCACCGCATGCTCGCCGCAAGCCTGGGCAGCCACCTCACCCATCCAACTGGTCACGAGCTTGATGAGGTACGACGCACACGTCTCACGTGGCGGGTTCTGGATGGATCCCCAACTGCCGGCGTCCTACGGCGACCTGCATATCACCAACGCGCCCATGGGTGGCGGCCGCGTGACCATCGACATCGCCGATTCCGTTCCCACCGTGCAGGGGCTTCCGGAAGGGATGGTGTTCCACAGAGGACACCGGCCATGGTTGACCGAACTTGTGCAGCAGGCCGGCCTTCGGAAGGAGGTCTGAGTGCTTACGAAGTTGTCATCAAGCCGGCCGCAGGGTGGGCGCCCTGGCTACCGACTGTTCCACGCATGATCCAGAGGGCTGGCGTACCGTGCAGGGCAGGCATTACTTCGCCCTTGGTAATAAGACGCATTCCCCTGGGATCACCCGCGACTGACCACCAGCCGGTCTTCGGGCAATGGTGCCCGGTGCGTGATGTTTCAACGAGCTCAGAGGACAGGCTTGCCGGGCGTCGCTTCTTCATGGGAGGTCCTTCACGCAAGGGGGGTTTCGGCGGATGCCTGACCCGGGTTTCAGGCAATGAACTAAGCGTAGCAATTGTCAACAATTGACGATAGTACCCGGCGGGAGGAATTTGACGCGGTTTAAGGATGCTGCTTCTGATTGGATGTGCTGAGGGACAAAACCGACTCCGCGGGCGCAGACTGATTCAATGAGCCGAGAAGTTTCAATGAACATCGAGCTGTTTCAATGAGCATCGAGCAGTGGTGGCCGCAGTTGAATCCTTCAACCCGGGAATGGTTGATAAACAACAACGGCGACACCGTGCCCCCGGAAATCGTTGCCGAGATCGCGGGGGCCGGCGGACCAGATGCAGCCGATTCATGGTGGGTTGCCGAAGAGGAAAGTCCGGGGCTGCAGCTGCCCGACGACGCCATCGATTGGATCGAGGCAATCGCCAACGAAGAAGCGCCCGAACAGTCGTAGCCGGCGCTTAGAGGTTTTCCACCAACGAGACGTCCCGGACGGCGCCCTTGTCAGCGGAGAGTGCCATGGCTGCGTAGGCGCGAAGCGCGGGAGACACCTGGCGGTCACGGTTCTTGGGCTTGTAGCCGCCGTTGACTTCGAGTTTTTCGCGGCGTTCGGCGAGGATTTCGTCGGATACCTGCAACTGGAGGGAGCGCGTCGTGATGTCGATGCTGATGATGTCACCGTTCTCAACCAGGGCGATGGCACCGCCGGAGGCAGCCTCAGGGGAAATGTGCCCGATCGACAAGCCGGAGGTGCCGCCGGAGAAGCGTCCGTCAGTGATGAGGGCGCATTTCTTGCCCAGGCCGCGGCCCTTGAGGAACGACGTCGGGTAGAGCATTTCCTGCATGCCCGGACCGCCTCTGGGGCCTTCGTAGCGGATGACCACCACGTCGCCTTCCTTGATGGTCTTATTCAGGATCATTTCCACGGCTTCGTCCTGCGACTCGCACACAACTGCCGTGCCCTCGAAGGTCCAGATGGACTCGTCCACACCTGCGGTCTTCACCACGGCGCCGTCCACTGCGACGTTGCCGCGCAGCACAGCCAGGCCGCCGTCCTTGGAGTAGGCGTGCTCCACGGAACGGATGCAGCCGCCCTCAGCGTCGGTGTCCAGGGAGGTCCACTGGTTTGATTGCGAGAACGCGGTGGAGGAGCGGACGCCACCGGGAGCCGCGTGCCACAGCGCCTGCGCCTCCTCGGTGGCCTTGCCGCCGCGGATGTCCCAGTCGTCCAACCAGCCGTCCAAGTCGGCGGAGTGGACGGAGTGGACGTCCTTGTGCAGGAGGCCGCCGCGGTTCAACTCGCCCAGCAGCGCAGGGATGCCGCCGGCGCGGTGGACATCTTCCATGTAATAGGTCTTGTCGCCGGCGACGTTCGGGGCCACCTTGGCCAGGCAGGGCACCTGGCGGGACTTGGCGTCCATCTCGGCCAGGCCGTAGTCCACGCCCGCCTCCTGGGCCGCGGCCAGCAGGTGCAGAATCGTGTTGGTGGAGCCGCCCATGGAGATGTCCAGGGCCATGGCATTGTCAAAGGCCTTGGCGGTGGCGATGGAGCGTGGCAGCACGGAGTCGTCGTCGCCGTCGTAATAGCGTTTCACGAGTTCGACGATTGTGGCGCCGGCCTTCTCGTACAGCGCCTTGCGGGCCGTGTGGGTCGCGAGGACGGAGCCGTTGCCGGGCAGGGCCAAGCCGATGGCCTCGGCGAGGCAGTTCATGGAGTTGGCGGTGAACATGCCCGAGCAGGAACCGCAGGTGGGGCAGGCGTTCTCTTCGATGAGGTTGATGTCTTCATCGGAGATGGACTCGTCCACGGCGTCGGCAATCGCGTTCACCAGGTCCAGGGAGCGCACGGACCCGTCTGTCAGCGTCACGCGGCCGGCCTCCATGGGACCGCCGGAAACAAACACCACAGGGATGTTCAGGCGCAGGGCAGCCATGAGCATGCCCGGGGTGATCTTGTCGCAGTTGGAGATGCAGACCAGTGCGTCGGCGCAGTGGGCGTTGACCATGTACTCAACGGAGTCCGCGATCAGGTCGCGGGACGGCAGGGAGTACAGCATTCCGGAGTGGCCCATGGCGATGCCGTCGTCCACGGCGATGGTGTTGAATTCGCGCGGCACTGCGCCGGCGGCGAGGATCGCGTCGGAGACGATCCGGCCCACGGGAGCAAGGTGGGTGTGCCCGGGAACGAACTCGGTGAAACTGTTGGCGACGGCGATGATCGGCTTACCGATGTCCGTGTTGGCGACGCCGGAGGCGCGCAGCAGTGCGCGGGCGCCGGCCATGTTGCGGCCGTGGGTGACTGTTCTGGAGCGAAGTGCAGGCATGGATACCATCCTGCTGATTTCTTACAACAGGTGGAAGACGGTGCTGCTACTAGTAGTGAAAGTACCAGAGTAATAGTGTTGGAGGAATGAAAGACGAGAGGCGAAAGGAACTGGGACTCTTCCTGAGGACGCGCCGCAACCAAGCCCTGAGGTCGGACTATGGTCTTCCTCCAGTGGGCCGAAGCCGGGAGCGGGGCCTCCGCCGGGAAGAGATCGCGTTCCTCTCCGGAGTCAGCGTCACGTGGTACACGTGGCTGGAACAGGGCCGGGATATCAGCCCGTCGCGGCAGGTACTGGAAGCCGTAGCCCGCACGCTGCATTTATCCGACACAGGGCTGGGCTACGTTCTGTCTTTAGGCGGCTATTCGTCCGCAATGCCAAAGGGACCAGTGGCAGCTGACGTGCCCCCACATGTGCAACGGCTCCTGGACGCCTTGGATCCCAACCCGGCATATGCACTGTCACCGGACTGGGGAGTTGCGGGCTGGAACAAGGCCTACGAGGCCCTGTACCCCAACATCGGAACCTTCGACGCCTCGGACAGGAACCTGTTGTGGCTTGTCTTCACAGACCCCTATGTCCGTGACCTGCTCCCCGATTGGGACGTGACCAGCAAACGGTTCCTGGCCGAGTTCAGGGCCGAGACCGGTCAGCGACTCGGCGATCCCGATGTTGAGTTCCAAGTTGAACGGCTTAGGCAAGCCAGCCCGGAATTCCAGGAAAGCTGGGACCGCTACGACATCCTCGGCTTCGAATCCCGCGAGCGGCTTTTCCACCACCCGGCCGTGGGTGTTCTGCAGCTGGAGCACCATCAGGTTTCACCATCTGACAGGCCGGATCTCCACATCGTGGTCTATACACCGGCACCCGGCAGCGACGCAGGCGAACAGATGCGGCGGCTGATGGGGAAAGGGGATTAGCGTGCGCGTTAGCACCAAAACGTGTCGCACATTTCCATTAAATATTTTCCGCTGCCAAATTGGCAGCTAACGCCCTTGCCAATGTCAATCGGGGACCCTTCCGACTATTGACACAACCACGGCAGCCCTTGACACTAAACGCATATACTTGGTTAGTCAAAGGGGGAATTGCTGCCGGATGAGCACACTCAGACCACAATTCATATTTGCGGCACTGGCACTAATGGCCGGGCTCAGCTCTTGCGCATCTGAAGCGCCCAAGCCTGGCGAACCGGAGTCAAGCCAACAGTCCGTAGCGACCGAATCAGCACCGTCCAATGATTCATACGCCAACGTCCCCCAGGACCAAATTCAAGAGGACGGGATGGACGTTGATTTTCTTTGGAATTCAGGGGACCCATTTTACGGATACAACAAGTATCCGGTTGTCGCGCGAGTGTATATCGAGTCCATCGATGGCGGGCGCGCATTCAGTCCGGTTTCCAAACAAAATGTTTTCCCGCAGACTTTTGGCAGGATGACAATCCGCGAAGTTTACAAGGGTGATATCACGCCCGGCGCACGAGTCAGCTATTCACGGGCTGGCGGAATCGTAACCTACGATGACTACTGGAATAGCCTCAATCAGGCGCAGAAGGACAAGATCCTTAGCCTAAACAACGGCGGGAAGCCCAGTGGTACAAAATACGTAGAAGCGAGGGCCACAGACGACATCGACGTTGAAGTGGGCAAAGAATACATAGCACTCCTCTTGCCGCAGTCTTCAGAGGATGGAACCCTCGTCGAATATTCCATAACCGGATATCAGTATGGCCTTCGGGAGACCAAAGGCTCCGGCGCCGGGACAAAGGCACTCAACAACGAGACGCAAACTTGGGAAACCCTTGGCAGCTTTGTGAAGCTGCCCTAGCTTTCAGCGCAACTCCCGGCGTAACAACTTGCCCCACTCTGTGAGCCATGCCATATTCATTCCATGATCAGCCTGTTGGACAGCTGGACTGCTGGACAAACCAAAGTCGTAAGGGTCGGTGCCGCCGAGGCAGTGCTTGCCACTCTGCGTGCTGCCATTGAAGACGGCAGCCTTCCAGTAGGTTCACGCTTGGATTCGGAAGCCACGTTGGCGCAGCAGTTCGGCGTCAGCAGGACGATGGTCCGCGAAGCCTTGAAGTCTTCAAACGCCTTGGGCCTGACCGTAACCCGGACGGGCAAGGGCACATTCGTCATCGCCGACAAAGTTGGCCAGGACCTGAAACTGGGCAAGTACTCGGCGCGTGAACTCCTGCAAGCACGGCCTCACATTGAAGTGCCGGCTGCCAGCTTGGCCGCGGAACACCGCAGCCAGCAGGATGTTGAATCACTCCGGGAAATCCTACGGGCCATGGATGAAGAAGAAGACCTGGAACAGTGGGTCATCCTCAATTCCGAGTTCCACGCGATCATCGCCCGGAGCAGCGGCAATGGCGTCTTCGCATCGATGCTCTCTGATATCGATGAGGCCATGGCCAACCAGTCCAGCACCTTGAACCAGATGGTGGACCGGAGGAAGGAATCCGGACTTGAGCACGCGGCCATTTTCGACGCCATCGAAAAAGGCTCAGCGGAGGATGCAGGGATCGCCATGATGCGGCACCTTCATGGCGTCGAAGGATCGCTTGGGGCTGTCCTGCCGGTTCCGGCGCCCTAAAGCCCCGGATCGAACAACACGGCCCACCACACCATTCGAACGGGTTCAACGACGAATCCGAAACGTCTCATTGCGCCCCGCGGGGTGCCCGACCATAGGAAATGATGACTCAAAAGTCGACCCCTTGGACACGGCCATGACAACGACTTCCATCAACGCCCCCACCCGAACCACCAACAAGACCCGGACCCAACTCACCAGGACCCAAATCCTCAATTACCTCGCTCGCAACGGCGCAAGCAAGGTTTCGGATATCACCGACGGCGTCACAGCCTGCAAGGACACCGTCAAGGCACGCCTCTCCGAACTTGAGGAAGAAGGATCCATCCGGGCCAACGTCCCTGCCGACATCCGCGGGAGAACCACACCCTACTACTCGCTCACCACGGCCGGCCTTCCGGCCGAAACACCAAAAACGGTCATCACCGTGCACATCCAGCACGCTGCTGATGGCCGGCTGACATTGGCATTCGACGACTTCCCCGGACTCACCACCACCGCCCGGAGCTTCGTCGATATCCCAACAGCGGCCCGCAGTGCCGCGTCACGCCTTACAGGCCATCTGGAGGACAGCTTCGCAGTCCACATCCGGTTCTGACCCAACGACGGCGGTACGCACCATCCGAGGGATGCGCGCCTCTGGTGCGGGCCGCCGTCGTTCGCCCGCGTCGTTTTGTGGGATTCCTCCCGCAGTATTGGTAAGGATACTTATTACCAATGCACACAACCCATGGCGTTGCGCCTTGGGAGAGCGCAGTATGGGTGGATGAACGCCACCAGCGCCGATCTCCCGGCGCAGGGTGGTCCTGCCGCATTCGGGACCCGCCTGCACCCGTGGAGTCGCTACGTGGCCCTGGGTGATTCTTTCACCGAAGGGGTAGGCGATCCGGAGCCCGGCAGCCCGGGCGGCCTGAGGGGCTGGGCTGACAGGGTTGCGGAAGAATTGAGCGCGGGGCACCATGACTTCGCCTATGCGAACCTCGCAGTACGCGGACGGCTGCTCCACGAGATCCTGGAGGAGCAAGTGGGCCCCGCCCTAGGCCTGCAGCCGGATCTGATCACGCTCAATGCCGGGGGAAACGACCTTCTCTTCCACAGGAGCGATCCCGACAAGCTTGCCCTTGAACTTGACGCCGGCGTGAAAATTCTGGCCGCCACCGGCGCAACCATACTGCTTTTTGCGGGCCCGGACTGGGGCGCAACCCCGGTGCTCGGACATACGCGTGGCAAAGTAGCCATCTTCAACGAAAACATGCGCATCATCGCTGCCCGCCACGACGCCGTGATCGCCGACCTCTGGGCGCTGCGCCAGCTCACCAACCCCCAGATGTGGGACCCGGACCGGCTTCATTTCTCCCCACTGGGCCAGCACACTATCGCCATGATGGTGCTGGATACGCTCAACGTCCCGCACACCCTGGAGCCAATGATTCCCAAAGCCCTGCCTCCCCGCACTTGGCGGGAGGCGAGGACGGACGACATCGTGTGGGCGCGGGAGCATTTGGTGCCATGGGTTCTTCGGCGTCTCACGCAGCGGCTGGCCGAAGACAACCGACACCCCAAGCGCCCGGATCCCGGACCTGTTTTCGGCGCTGGGATGCCGCCGGGGACGTACGTGGGAACCAACCCACACGACGACGCAGAACCCTAGGAACTAGCCCGTGGGTTGGGCTTCCGCTTGAGCGCGAATGCTCCAGGCGGACCAGTCCAAGGGGTGAACGGAGGGGCGTCCGAGCAGATACCCCTGGGCCGCGGTGACTTTCAGTGCCGTTACTTCCTTGAGTTCCGCTGGGGTTTCGATGCCTTCCGCAACCACCGCAGCGCCAACCTCGCGGGCTAGCTCCACCACTGCCCTGGCCCGGATCCGCTGCCCCTCGCTGCCCTCAATTCCTTCAATCAGATGGCGGTCAAGTTTGATGATGTCCGGGCTCAACTCGCTTAACCGGTCCATGGAAACGAAGCCTGCCCCGGAAGCGCTGACGGCGACACGCAGGCCCAGCGAGCGCAGCTGGCCAAGTCCGTCGTCGCGCGTTTGGCCTTCAAGTGCTTCCAAGCTGCCGGTCAGTTCGACGATGATCCGTTCAGGTGCCAGTGACGCAGCAGCGAGCAGGTTCCGCACCCTTGGGTCGCGGGACGTCGCGGGAGTGAGGTTCAACGCCACGTACATGTCGTTGGGAACATCTTTGGCCGCAGTCAACGCGCAGTGAAGGGCAGCGATCTCCAGTTCGGTCCCCAGGCCCGCTTCCGCTGCCTCGCGGAACCATACGTCCGCGCCCGCTCCGTCCTCACCGACAAACCGGGTGAGTGCCTCAACGCCCACCACGTTTCCATCGGGCAGGGCGTGGACGGGCTGGAAAGCCGTGAGCAGAAGCTTGTCCGCGAGGATCGCCTGGATGTCTTCGCGAACGTCTTGGCTGACGGGAACCGTCACCGTGCGCGCTGCGTCCGAGGACTCAAGGTGGACGCTCGAGGACTCGCGTTGCGCTGCAACGGCGGGCTCTGATGCCGACGTCTTCCGGGTTTCCAGCAGATGCTCCAGCAACGCCCCCTCGGGATCCTCTGGACGGGCTTCCACCAGCCGGCGAAGACTGTTCCTGGCCCCTTCACTCTTGGGATCCGAATCAGAGAGGATGGCATCGATGATGTCCATCACCTGTTCGCGCATCGTCATGTCCTGGGCGGACGGGGACGCCTCGACGCCCTCGGCTGATGGGTGGTCAGCACCGCCGCTCGGTGGAAAAGAGCCCGTTTCTTGAGCCATTGAATATTCCTTTATGAGTATCCCCCGCTGGCTAAGCCAGACATGACCTGGACCCGGAAAAGCATGGGTCCTGCCACGAATCTTACAGAGAATTCGTCCGTTCCAGTTAGGGGTTTGACCCAGTATGGGAAAACCGTGTCGTCCGGCCACCAGCACTGACATGCTTGAGGTGTGACGTCGACTTCCTTGGAATCCCGGACCGCGCTCACCTGGAAGCTTTTACCAGCAGCGCTTCTCTCCGTGTCCGGGGTGCCGTTTTTCGTGCTGGAAAACGATTTAGCCGGTTACGCACTCCTCGCGGCGAGTATTGCCACGGCTGCGTTTATCGACCACGGCTTGATGCGGCATCTGGCGTTGGTCGGTGCTGGAATGGCCATTATCAGCCTGGTGCCGCTGAACGCGGACCTGGGCATCGAGCACATGGCACTCATGGGTGGCGCCTTGGCTTTGGCCGTGCTGGTTCCGTGGCTTGCATCCCGCTTCCTGTATGGCGAAAAGATCATTAAGTTTCCCGTCAACACAGGCCGCAGATGGCCCCTGGCCGCGAAGCTATACCTGGTGGGCGTCGTAGCCCTTGGATACTTCATCCTTCCCGTTTACCTGATCCGGACCGGCGTCTACCAAAACTGGCCGGACGCCTCCGACCCCACTATTTTCTGGCGGCTCTTCCTTGGAGTGAACGCCGTGGGAATTTGGGACGAGCTGTTCTTCATCTGCACCACGTTCACGCTGTTGCGCCAACACTTCCCGGACTGGCTGGCCAACCTGCTGCAGGCTGTGGTCTTCTCGTCCTTCCTGTGGGAGATCGGCTACCAGGCGTGGGGGCCGCTGCTGACCTTCCCGTTCGCGTTGCTGCAGGGCTATACGTTCAAGCTGACGAAGTCCTTCACTTACGTGGTGTCAGTGCATCTGCTCTTCGATTTTGTCCTCTTCCTGGCCCTGGTACATGCGCACAACCGTGACTGGTTACCGATCTTCCTATATTGAGCTCACGTTCCGGCCCCAGGAGCAATCTCCCTGGCCATGTCATCCAGGAAGCGCGTCACCGTTTCCCGTTCCCTTGCGTTCAGGCGCGCTGCCGCCAGAAAGCGCCTGGCTTGCTGACGGCCAACGGTCCGCATGGCCGCCTGGTGAGTGTCAGGAGTGATCGCAATGGCAAGGGCACGCCTGTCGGAGGGATGCGCTTGCCTCGTGATGTGTCCCGCGCGTTCCAACCGGTCGAGCAACTTGGTGGTGGACGCCGTCGAAATGCGCAGGTGCGCAGCAATGGCGCCGGGGGTGGCGATGGCTCCACTGTTGGCACTGACTATCAGGTAGTGGAGGGCGCGCATGTCTGAATGGTTGAGCTTCATGTATTTGAGCGAGGCCTCAGACAGCCGATCTTCGGCATCACGCAGCCTTCCAAGGGCGCTCATCAGTTCACTGATTTGTTGAACATCGGCGTCCGATAGGCCTTCACGGTCCACGAGTTCATGCTGGGGATCGTTGACGTTTACGTCGTACATGCCCGTGGAAACCGAGGCTTCGATTTCATCCGGGCTGTTCATTCTGAGTATGTTACACCTATCTTCCTACATGGTAATCTTCTAGCTAGCTTGTCTAGCTATCTTGGAGTGGATCCTGAAATGGATCCTGAATGTAGAAGGCGTCCGAAGGAAGGCACAGGAATGAACGCGACGGAAATGGTCGTCCTTCTCGACGACGCCGGCCGGCCCATCGGCGAGGTGGACAAAGCAGGGGTCCACAGCAAGGAGACACCGCTCCATCTCGCTTTTTCCTGCTACCTGCTCAACCACGCTGGTGAGCTGCTCCTGACACGTCGGTCCCCCGAGAAGAAGACATGGCCAGGTGTGTGGACCAATAGCTTTTGCGGCCATCCGGCTCCGGGCGAGGACCCAGAGGATGCGGTTCTCCGGCGCGCCCGCCACGAACTCGGAGTGGACGTCAGGCGGATCGAACTGGTCCTCCCTGGCTTCCGCTACCGCGCGGTGGATCCTTCGGGCATCGTCGAGAATGAGATTTGCCCGGTCTATGTTGCACGGATACTGGGACCGCTCAGGCCAAATCCATTCGAAGTCGCTGACTACGCATGGGTCACTCCGGGACTCCTTGCGGAAGCCCTGGAGCGCGCTCCCGCGGTCTTCAGCCCATGGCTTGCACTGCAGTTTCCACAGCTCATCGAGGTTCAGGCCCTGGCGCTCGGAGACCAGGCATGACTGTCATGTCCAGTGCCACCCGCCGGAGCACTGAGCGTAGCAGGACTGATCGCAGCAAGAGTGACCTCTGCTCCGCCATCGAGGACGAACTGGGCGGACTCATGTCCAGCAAGGCTCTCGCGGCCGCCCCTTACGGCCCGGGTTTCGCCAGGCTCTGGGCCATTGCCAGCGAAAATGTGCTCGGCGGGAAATTTGTGCGCCCGTTGCTGCTCATGGAAACGTACGACGCCCTGCAACAGCCTGAAACACGCAGAGACCATCACTCCTCAAACCGGCAGACCGCCATCGGCATCGCGGCCGCCGTCGAGATCCTGCACTATGCCTTCCTCCTCCACGACGACGTGATCGACGGCGACCTAGTCCGTCGCGGCAGGCCAAACCTGATCGGGACCCTCCTGACCGAGGCCGGGTTCCCGGGCGGAGACGACAAGAACCAACAAGCAAAACTGCACTGGGCCCGGACAGGTGGGATCCTGATGGGCAATATGCTGCTGGCGGCTACGCACCAATCTTTCGCAAGGGCTGACCTTCCCCAGGCGTTACGCTTCCGACTCCTCGATCTCCTGGACCACACCATCAATGAGACGGTTGCTGGAGAGCAACTCGATGTTGGCCTGGGCGACGGCATCATCGCCCCCGAACTCGAGACAATCCTCATGATGTGCGGCTATAAGACCGCCACCTATACCTTCGAACTTCCGCTTCGCGCAGCCGCCGCCCTCGCCGGCGCTGAACCTTCCGTTGAGTCGGCGCTCGCGACGGCGGGCCGCCACCTTGGGCTGGCCTTCCAACTCCAGGACGACTTCTTATCCACGTTCGGGGATCCCCGCCAGCACGGCAAGGATCCCTTCTCCGATCTACGTGAGGGCAAGCAGACAGCAATCATCGCTTATGCCCGGATGACCAACGCGTGGCCGGACATCGAACCGTGGTTTGGCCAGCCCGAACTCAGCGGCCCGGAAGCGCAATACGTACGCCGCCAACTCGCCGACTGCGGCGCCGAGGCCTTCGTTCAGGGCCTGGTCCAAGAGCAATTGGCAGACTTCCACCAAATCCTGGGAAACCATGCAGCAGAGATTCCGGAAAGCGCACGCACCGTTTTGATCGATCTCGCCGCGCAACTGGAAGGACGGCGATCATGAGCATCGATATTGATACGTCCTTCACGCACTTCACGCGGACCGCCGAACGCGCCGCCAACCAGGTCATCGCCGCCTATTCCACGTCGTTCGGTCTCGCGACCCGGCTGCTCGGCCCCCGGCACCGCCAGCACGTACGCAATATTTACGCTTTGGTGCGGGTGGCCGACGAACTCGTGGATGGCGTCACTGCCGAAGCCGGCCTGAGCCACCAGCAGCAGAACGACGCCTTGGACCACTTCATTGATGAGACCCATCGCGCGCTCAAGATCGGCTACAGCAGCGACCTCATCATCCATGCCTTCGCCCAAACGGCACGAACCGCAGGCATAGATGAGTCCCTGACAGACCCCTTTTTTGCCTCCATGCGCATGGACCTCGGCGAGCGCGGGGCCCGTCAGGGCGCTCCGCTCCGGTTTGATGCCGAGGCACACCAGGGCTACGTTTACGGATCCGCGGAAGTGGTTGGGCTGATGTGCCTTTGCGTCTTCATGCGAGGTCAGAACATCGACGACGGCGACGCCGCGGCCTTGCGGTACGGCGCCAGCAGGTTGGGCGCTGCTTTCCAGAACATCAACTTTCTGCGCGACCTCTCCGATGACACTGACCGGTTGGGCCGCAACTACCTGGGCACAGCCGATCACCTCGAGGACCAGGATCGCGTGGAATGGGTGAAGACAATCCGGTCCCAGTTGGACGATGCCAAGGCCGTCATTCCCCTCCTTCCGCATGACGCCCGGGCCGCGGTCAGAAGTGCGCTCGCGCTGTTCGCTGCCCTGACCCGCCGCATCGAGCAGACAACCGTTGACGAGCTGTACCATTCCCGTGTTCGCGTTCCCGATGTCTTCAAGGCGGGACTGGCCGCCCGCGCAGTCGCGGCCACCTGGCTGGAGCCCCGCGGATGAGCCGCCCCCGAATGATACGGACAGTGGTGATCGGCGGTGGCATCGCTGGGCTTGCCACCGCAGCGCTCCTGGCGCACGAAGGCCATGAGGTACAACTTCTGGAGCGACTCGACCGCGTCGGAGGCCGAGCCGGAACGTTGGAGCGGAACGGTTTCCGTTTCGACACAGGACCTTCCTGGTACCTGATGCCGGGCGTCTTCGACCACTTTTTCGAGCTGCTCGGAACCAGCACCGCAGAACAGCTCGATCTTCGAACGCTCAGTCCCGCTTACCGCGTCTTCAGCGAACCAAACCACGACGGCGGCCGGCCGGATCCGCTCACCGTCCCGCTGGGCAGCGAACAGGTCATGCGGGCATTCGAGCAGGTTGAGCCGGGCAGCGCAGCGCGCCTCGCGGCCTACCTGGCCTCGGCAAGGCACACGTCCGATATGGCTGAACGCTTCTTCCTTTACAACCCCTTCACCAAGCTTCAATCGCTCATCCAGCCCGAGATCCTGCGCGGCCTGCCGGACCTGGCCCGCCTCCTGCTCACTCCCCTGGAGACGTTTGTCTCCCAGCGCTTTCAACATCCGGTGCTGCGGCAGGTTCTGGGCTACCCAGCCGTCTTCCTCGGCACAGATCCTGCCAACGCGCCTGCGATGTATCACCTGATGAGCGCACTGGATCTTGGCGATGGGGTCCAGTACCCCATGGGCGGCTTCCGGCAACTCGTCGAGCGCCTTGAAGCCTTGGCAGTTGACGCCGGTGTACGGATCCAGACCGGCGCTGAGGTCCTCCAGATCACCACGCGCGAAGCAGCCCTCCCGGGCGGCAAGGGCCATCTGGGCGGTTTGGGCCGCCGTCGTCGTTTGCCTGGCACCGCAAAGCGGGAGGTGACGGGTGTCCGGTGGCGGGAGAAGCACGGCTCTGGGGATAGGCAGCATTTCAGCGTGGCCGACGTCGTGGTTTCCGGCGCGGATCTGCACCATACCGAAACCACCCTCTTGGCCGCTGAGGACCAGAGCTATCCCGGTACATGGTGGCAGCGCCGAACCAGCGGCCCCGGTGCCGTGCTGGTGATGCTCGGAGTGAAGGGGCGGCTGCCGGAACTCCCGCACCACTCGTTGTTCTTCACCAAGGACTGGCAGGCAAACTTCGCGTCGATCTTCGGGGATCAGCCCGGTATCCCGGACCCTGCTTCGATCTACGTCTGCAAACCCAGCGCCACCGACCCGGATGTCGCCCCGCGGGACCATGAGAACCTCTTTGTGCTCATCCCCATCCCTGCGGACCCGGCAATCGGATCAGGCGGCCCGGACGGCACTGGCGACTCCCTGATTGAGAAGACTGCCGACGCCGCCATCGACCAGATCGCGGAATGGGCCAACGTTCCGGATCTCCGCGGGCGAATCGTGGTCCGGCAAACGATCGGCCCCGGCGACTTCTCCCGCGACTACAACTCGTGGAACGGGGGCATGCTCGGCCCTGCGCACACCCTGCGACAGAGCGCGATGTTCCGCGCCCAGAACGCCTCCAAGCGGGTGAGGGGGCTGTTCTATGCCGGCGCGACCACGGCACCAGGCGTAGGCGTGCCGATGTGCCTCATTAGCGCAGAACTGGTACTGAAACGGATTCGCGGGGATCACAGTGCCGGGCCTTCCGTCATCGACTCCAGCCCGCTGAAGCGCACCAACAGCAGGTTGGGCTAATGGGCATTGTTTATCTGGCCGCGCTGCTGGCCGGCATTGTGTGCATGCTGCTGCTCGACCATCGGTTCACCTTGTTCTTCTGGCGTGACGCCAAAGCTGCAGTGACGGTGACCGGCGTCGGGGTTTTGTTCCTGCTCGGCTGGGACTTGGCTGGTATCGGCCTGGGGATCTTCCTGCGTGGCGAGGGTGCGATCGCCACGGGGATGATGCTTGGACCGCAATTGCCCATTGAGGAGCCTGTTTTCCTGCTCTTTCTAGTGCTGTGCACCATGGTGCTCTATACGGGGGCACGGCGGTTTCTTTCGAGTAGACCTGCGAGGCCGCGTGAGAGGGAGAACGCATGACGTACCTGTGGCTCTCGCTCGCATTCGTCACTGTCGCCGCCGTCGCGGGCGTAGCCTTTGCCCGCAGAAGTACCAGCTCCGGCGAAAACAGTCATCACTGGAAAGCAGTTGGGCTTTCCTTCGGGGGCCTGGCCGTGCTGACTGCTGCGTTCGACTCCGTCATGATCGCGATGGAACTCTTCCACTACGACGCCTCACACATTTTGGGCCTGAAAATCGGGCTCGCACCCGTGGAGGACTTCGCCTATCCCCTGGCTGGCGTGCTGGCACTTCCCGGGCTCTGGGTGTGGTTGACGCGGGGGCCGGAAGCAGGCCGGGACAGGGGCCGCAAAGGTCTCGCCCATCAAGCAGTAGTCGCCTCACGCCCCGTCAGTTGGATCAACACGGCCTATCCTTTCGCGGCAGCCATGTTCCTGACCACCCGCGAGGTGGACTGGGTCTTGGTGGTGGGAACGCTTTACTTCCTTATCCCCTACAACCTGGCGATGTACGGCATCAACGATGTGTTCGACTACGCGTCGGACCTTCAAAACCCACGCAAGGGCGGCATCGAAGGTGCCCTGCTCCGGCCCGGACTGCACCGCCCCATACTGTGGCTCGCGACCATTACCAATGTGCCATTCCTTGTGGTGTTGGCATTGGCGGGTAGCCCTGCGACCTGGCTGAGCCTCGGGGTGAGTGCCTTCGCCGTGGTTGCCTACTCTGTAGCAGGACTCCGTTTCAAGGAACGCCCTGTCTTGGACTCGCTGACGTCGAGTACGCACTTCGTGAGTCCCGCCGTCGTGGCGTTGACGCTGGCGGGCGCCGACGCGACGCCGGGGCTGGTCATCCTGCTCGCCGCATTTTTCATGTGGGGCATGGCGGCGCACGCTTTTGGAGCAGTGCAGGACATTGAGCCGGATCGGCAGGCCCACATCGCTTCAATAGCGACAGTCTTCGGTGCCCGGCGAACGGTGCGACTCGCCGTCGTGCTTTGGCTGGTGGCGGGTCTCGCCATGCTGGCCACGCCCTGGCCGGGGCCGCTCGCAGCGGTGATCGCCGTCCCATATATCGCCAATTGCGCGCCCTGGTGGAACGTCACGGATACGACGGCGGCACGCACCAACGTTGCATGGCGCCGATTCATCTGGCTCAACTACGGATCGGGATTCCTGGTCACGCTGATACTGATCCTGCAGTGGAACCTGACGTCATGAAGGGTTAGGTTCCGCATCCTTTGGTTGTTCGCCGGTTGGGTCGTCGTCGATGGTGTCCACGGCCTCGCGCATGTTCTGCAAGAAGTCCATCACCACCCGTGCTTCTTCCGGGCTCAGGGCACTGGCAACGTCCAAAATGCGGCGGTGCATTCCACCCAGAGTGTGCCGGACTTCCTGATCCGATCCGGGGGTGGGGCGCAGAATCAAGGCCCGGCGATCGGTAGGGTGCGGTTCCCGCCGGATGTGGCCCGAGTCCACCAGGCGATCGATCAGCGTGGTCATTGACGCCGACGTTATGCCCAACCGATCGCCCAGGTCCTTTGGCTTCATCACTTTGCCCGCGGCTTCGGCTTCGAAAAGGTACCGCAAGGCCAGCAGGTCCTTTTCGCCCATGCCCATGGCAGAACGGGTCCTCCGACGCATGGCCTGTTCCGAGACGCGATAATCCCGCAGGGCGTTCAGAACATCAACGGCAAGGGCTTTCTGTCCAGGGTCCTTGCCGTACCAATAGCCCTTCGCGTGGCCGTTTGCATCCATCCCTGATCCTTCGATAAGCGTGAAGCTTGTTTCCCTAGCTTCTGATACTAAGTCAGGGTGCTGGGCGAACGCATTTACGTGCCTCCACACAAGACATCGCGGGTTTTCCACATAGGTACTTTTGTGCGCGAAGAAAGTCTGTACGTGCTGGCAGAGTGTGGGTATGGAGCGGATTCGGGACGGGCAAACAGTTACGGTGGCTTCCGCTGCGGCTGGTCCTATTCCTGTGCCTGGTGGCTCGGCGGTTGGGGCGTTGCTCGCCGTGTTGGGCTCTTTTCGCGTCAGCGCGGACAGCGCCGGTCTAATCGACCAGATAAGGGGCCTGGAAAACGCGAAATCCGCCATCGCAGCCTTGCAGGCGAAAGCGTCGGTGGCGTTTGACCTGGCCCAGCGCCATGAACAAGCGGCTGCCGGGGTGCCCGTATCGGAGCAGGGCCAGGGTGTCGCTGCGCAGCTCGCGTTGGCCCGGCGCGAATCGCCCAACCGCGGATCGCGTCTCCTCGGATTGGCGAAGGCCCTCGTCACGGAGATGCCCCGCACCATGGCAGCCCTGGAAACCGGGCAGCTCAACGAATGGCGGGCCACCCTGCTCGTGAAGGAAACAGCCTGCCTGTCCGCCGAAGACCGCTGCGCGGTGGATGAGGAGCTCGCCCCCGATACCGGAACCTTCGAGGGCGCCGGAGATCGGGCGATCATCGCCGCCGCGAAAGCCGCCGCCTACCGCCGGGATCCCCGATCCATCACCCAGCGCGGGGCCCGCGCCGCAACCGAACGGCACGTCAGCCTTCGCCCGGCGCCGGACACCATGACCATCCTCACCGCACTGCTGCCCGTCGGCCAAGGCGTCGCCGCCTACACCGCGCTCACACGGCACGCGGACTCGGCCCGATCCGGCGGTGACACCCGCACCCGCGGCCAGCTCATGGCCGACACCCTCATCGACCGCCTCACCGGCACACCCGGCGGCATCACCGGCGTTGACGTCCAACTGGTGATGACGGACCGCACGCTCTTCCAAGGCGATGCCGAACCCGCACGGCTCCAAGGCTACGGAATCGTCCCCGCAGAATGGGCAAGAACGTCACTCGCTGGCGGACCCCCTGAAGCCGAGCGCGGTGAGGACCGTCCTACGGAACCCGCGCACACTGGGTCTGGCCCCACGGAGCCCGGACCCGCGAGGCGCAGCCCCACTGACCCAGGCACAGCGAATGACTTCAAGGTGTTTCTCCGCCGGCTCTACACCTCCCCCGCCAGCGGCGAACTGCTGGCCATGGACTCCAAAGCACGACTCTTCCCGCCGCGGCTCAGACGATTCATCGAAACCCGCGACGACACCTGCCGCACCCCCTACTGCGACGCACCCATCCGCCACATCGACCACGTCATTACCTGGCACGACGGCGGACCCACCAGCCTGGAAAACGGCGCCGGGCTCTGCGAAGCCTGCAACCAAACCAAAGAAAACCCCGGCTGGAACGCAAAAACAATCAGCGGCAGCCGACATCAACTGGAAGTCAGCACCCCCACGGGACACACATACCAATCCAAAGCCCCACCCCTGCCAGGGCACACTCGCGCCCCAGCATCTACACCTCCACCGTCTTCACGGTCTTCGGCGTCTTCACCATTAACCGGGTTTTCCATGGAGGGGCATCTGTTGGAGAACGTTTTGCTGCATCGAGACCACTACAACTGACACCTGATCGAATCCCGGGTACCAGGGTTATGCCGAACAAGCTTCCTTCAACGCTTGGACCGACTCAGCCGGAACCTCGTCTCCAGCTTCAGCAATCTGGTTGAGCGGAGTCGTGATTTCAGCGGGAACACCGGCTGTGCGGGCAGCAGTGACCAACCCACCGAGCACCTGTTTGTCCTCAACACTGACCAATCCGTCCTGGACCACGGCACAAATTTGCTTGTTGACTTCCGCGGCTGCAGCCGTGGCTACCTTCGAGGCTGCTTCGCTGGCGGCGGTTCATGAGGTCCAGCTCGCTCGGCCAAATGTATCGGTGCGGTGTCCGATCGATCCGCGCATCCCGCCCGTCCGCCAGGTCCGGACCGAATCGCACGTGATGCGGGATGACGTGCTGGTGAAGCACGTCATAGGTGTCCACCAGGAGATACCCGGATTCGCTCACTTCCACTGTTCCCCCGTGTCCGGGTGGGAGAGAACGAAGCTGTGGCACCCATTCCAGATCACGTAATGATTGACATGACATAACTCACATTCTGTAAGCTTGATTGAAAGTCACGCAGCCGGCTTCCCTTGATCTATTTCGGGAGGTCCGCATGGCCCCGAATTCCCTCAAATCCGAGATCCTTCTCGCCCATGGAGTCGCATCTTCCGCGGCTGCTGTCGCTCGAAGAAGAGCAGCAGGACACCATGTTGCGCCCAACAAACCTGACGCGCTCCTCGGAGCGATAGCCGTACGGCAACTGTTTCACCGCTGGCCTTTGGTTCCGTCCCGCGAACTTGAACGCATCCGCCACGTCCTCATCCATTGCGACCAGCTGGGCTCAGCCGACACACACCATTTGTCCGAGCCTGCCCAAGCGCTGCTTGAGCTCATCAACAACGAGTTGGATCGGCGTCGTTCATCGGGTCATTCGACGGCGGCCAACACGAAGGCAGCCGACATAATGCAGCCAGGCGCCGCCTAATGGCCGGGCATTTTGAAGTCTTTGACGCCATTGGGGGCGACTGCCGGGTGCGCCTGGTCGACGACGACGGGACCGAACTCGCGCTCACCGTCACCTACAGGGACAAAGGTGCAGCGGCCAAGGCCATCTACACGCTCAGGGAGATCGCAGCGAGTGGCCTCATTGAGGACCACACGTCTGCGTTTCCCTCGCGCCGCTGAACGCACTAGCGGTCGCTCCCAGGGACGGGAACAACCGCTAGTGCATCCAACTAATATGTAGTTTCGTTTGTCAATGGGCGTGGGGAAGCGATCCCGGGTTGGTTCCGGGGTCGCTTCCTTTTTGGTCCGGGGGTGTGCTTGTGTTCGGGGGGTCCAGCGTGTCGTTGGCGACGGCGTGGTCAGACTAATATGCGCGGGTTGATTACCGCAGGACGAGGTGTCCGGCCTGGAGATTATCGCTTCTCTAGGGATCGGGCGTGGCCTTGATGGTTGCCCATAGTTGGGTCGCGGGTTGCTCCAAGCGCTGCCGGTGTAACCGGTGGTCCCCTCCTTTTGTGCGGGTGCTCCCCCGGACGTTTAGAGGTTTTGGTGTTGCGTTGTCCGTTGGGCTTCACTGGCCAGTGACCAGCACCACCCGGCAAGTTCGCGGGCGATCGCGACATCGGCGATCACGGGACGTTTCCGGTGTTCCTGGTAAACGAGCCAGCGTTCGTGGAGGCGTTTGTTGCCGGCTTTGCCACGGGCTCTTGCCCAGGGGGTTGCCGCTTCCCAACGGGACAGCAGCTCTTTGGAGGGGTGGGTGTAGGCGCGGCGGTGGTGCCAGGCCGCTTCGACCAGGAGCCTGCGGGCGTGGGTGTTGCCTGTTTTCGTGATGGATCCCTGGGAGCGGTGCCCGCCAGATGAACTCTCGCTGGGAACGAGTCCGAGATACGCGCCTATCGTCGAGCCGGTAAAGCGGGTCCAGTCGCCGATTTCGACGGCCAGACCGAACGCTGTCAGCGTGGAGACACCCCGCAAGCACTCCAAAGAGCGCACCACGGGAGTGTATTCGCTGTCATAGGCCATGGTCCGGATGGCTTGATCGGCCCTGTCACGGCGGACAAGTGTTTCAATGACGGACTCCACGGCGAGGTCGTAGGCCAGTTGCAGTGCCGGTGAGTCAAAGTTCTGGGAGTAGAGCCAGGACAAGTGCTCATGGGTCCAGGTTCTGCCGCCGGTGTAGTGGATGCCTTGGCGCAGCAGGAGTTTGGAAACCCGGTGCCGGGCGCGCATCAGATCACCACGGATATCCTCGCGGGCACGGACCAAGTCCCGGGCAGCTTCCTGAGAGGGGCTCGGGACCGTGACCTCGGTGATCTGGTCCAGTTTCAACAACCGGGCCAGATGCAAGGCATCGTTGCGGTCTGTTTTGACCCTGTCCCCGGGCGGGCGTTGGAGTTTCGAGGGAGCCGCGACCAGACACTCGATCCCAGCAGCCAGCAAAGCCCTTGCCAGCGGAAAACCGGTAGGACCGGCCTCATACACCACCTGGCACGGGCCCGGCAGTGTCTTGATCCATCCCAGAATCTCCTGATGGTCCGGCGTCAGCCGTGCCCGGGAAATCTCGCCGGTCTGACCATCAATCGCGCACGCGACGACAGTCAAAGCGTGGACATCCAAGCCCACATGAGTACGCTCAAACATAGCTGGAACCTCCAAACTTCAAATGTGGCTCTACCCCCCTAAAACGAGTCTGGGGCAACCCACGGGATGCTTTGAAGAGAAGGTTCCAGCCCCACACCCATAGCCCTGGCCCGCCGGAACCCCCACCCCACACGTCCTTCTGATACGGGCCAGACCCGGCCGGGCAAGGCTCCGGAGCGCCATCAACAAACAAACCCCCCGAAGGCCCGCCCAAAGCTGGCGCTCCGAAACCTTGCCCGGCGACAATCGCCCCCTCAGAAGGAAACCAACCAGCCAAACCGCAGCCAGCCCATACATATCGTCTAGTCCAAGTCGCTGAGCCGTTCAGGCCCGCACGATGGGGAGTCCCGCCGTCGGGAAGACGCTGGGAAAGATCGACGGCGGTGGGACGGGCACCGTCTCGAGCGGCACCGTGACGGTGTCCGCGCCGACGGTGACGTCGTGATCCCGAACCCGGACGGGTAGCGGCTCATCGCTGTAACCCGATCCGGTCACGAGTGCCAGCCCGATGGATCCTTGCGCGAGATCCACGGACAACAGGCGACCACGGACCTTGAGCCGGAAGGAGAGGCCTTCCCACTCGCCGGGCAGCCGCGGATCGAAGCGCAGTACCTCGCCCTGATCGCGCATTCCGGCGAAGCCGCAGACCAACGAACTCCAAATGCCGCCGGTGGAGGCGATGTGGACGCCGTCGATCGTGTTGCCGTGTGAGTTGTCCAGGTCAATGAACAGTGCCTCGGTGAAGTGCTTCAGCGCGACGTCGCCATACCCAACCTCGGCGGCCATGATGCCTTGCACGCAGGCGGACAGGGTGGAGTCTCCGGTGGTGATGGGATCGTAGAAGTCGAAGGCACGCTGCTTTTCCTCAGCCGAGAAATCCTGCCACTGGAGGAACATTGCCAGCACGGTATCTGCCTGTTTGAGGACTTGGTGCCGGTAGATCACCAGGGGGTGGAAGTTCAGCAGCAGCGGATACTTGGACTTGGGCGTATTCCAATCCCACGGCTCCAAGGTCATGAAGTCGTTGTCCTGGCTGAACACCTCCAAGTGGGGATCGTACGGCAGGGACATGCGCTCGGCAGCTTGGCGCCACACCATGCGCTCGGTTTCGGCGATGCCCGCGTGTTCCAGCGCAGCCGCGGCGCGGAGGTTAAACCGGGCCATGACGTTGGTGTAGAGGTTGTCGTTAACCACGGCGGTGTATTCATCCGGACCGGTGACGCCGTGGATGTGGAACATTCCGTCTTTGCCGAAGAAGCCCAGGGAAGCCCACATGCGCGCGGTCTCAATCAGCAGCTCGGCGCCGATGTCGGCACGGAAGCTGGCGTCGCCGCTGGCCCATTCGTAGCGGTTGGCGGCAAACGCGATGGCTGCGGCGATGTGGAACTGGGCGGTTCCTGCGGCATAGTAGGCACTCGCCTCCAGGCCATTGATGGTGCGCCACGGGAACAGCGCGCCGTCCACGCTGAGTTCCTTGGCGCGGACACGCGCATCCGGAAGCATGGCGTGCCGTGATTCGAGCACTTTCCGGGCACCGACGGGGTTGGTGTACGTCAGGTACGGGAGGAGGTAGACCTCCTGGTCCCAGAAGTAGTGGCCCTCATAGCCGGAGCCGCTCACGCCCTTCGCAGGGATACCGGCAACGCCGGCCCGTGCCGTTGCCTGCGCCAACTGGAAAAGCGCCCAACGCACGGCTTGCTGAAGTTCGGGCTGTCCCCCGATCGAGACATCCGCGGTGGTCCAGTACTGGCTGTAGTGCGCCTGGCTCTGCGCGAGGATTTCGGAGAACGGCAGCAGGTTGGCTTCGGCTTCCGCGGCCAGGCTCTCACCGCCATCGTCATCGGCTGTCAGGGTACGCCCTGCCACGACGTAACTGACCGTCTTCTCCAGACGGAACGCTTCGCCGGCGTTGATGGCCAGGACGTAGCGAACAGACGATTCATCCTCTGCCACAACAGTCTCAAAGGGCTGGCCTTCGGCGGAGATCCAGTGATCAACTGCCATGGCGATGCGCTGGCGCGATTCTGAGGTCTCCCATGCCAGCCGCAGGGAGCCATCGGCGCCTTGGAGGTGAAGCGGCAACAGGACACGGCCGGCGTGCCGGCCGGATCGGCGGGGGTCGTGGACCGAGTGGTCCTCCACAGGCTGGTCCTGGCGGTTTACGACGCCGGAGATGATGTCCGCGGACACGTCACGGTCAGCGCTCACAGACAGTTCCAGGCCAAGACATCCGCGGGAATCGAAACCAACGGCCCGGCGCTCTACCGTTGTGACAGTAGCGCCTGAGCGGCACGCCCACGTGGTGGTTTCCTCGTAGACGCCTGTGGAGAAGTCCACGCTCCGGTGATAATCCAGCACTGTGGATTCGGCCAGGCTGAGGGCCTCGCCGTCGATTGATACCGTGAAGTTGTTGGCGTCCGGAACATACACAATCCGCTGGCCAGTCCGTGCGAAACCATAAGCATTCTCGGCGTGCTTGATGTCCCAGATCTCGTGGAAGCCGTTGATGAACGTGCCGGGAAGTTCGCCGTCGCCGCGTGTGGAATGGGCGCCACGGATGCCGAGGTGGCCGTTGCCAAGGGCGAACAGCGTTTCCAGGGTTCCCTCGTCACCGGGGACGTGGATACTTTCCACGAGCTTCCAGGGCTCGCAGGGAAAGCGCAGCCGATCAGAGCTGATGAGTGCCATGGGCTAAAGAGGTCCTTCGAAAAGTTGGGTCAGAGAAGATCGTTGAGGTCGTCGACCACCAGCGTGGCGCCGGCGTCGAGCAGTGTTTGGCGGCCAGCACCGCGGTCAACGCCAATGACGGCCTGGAAGTTGCCGGCACTGCCGGCCTGCACGCCGGAAACGGCGTCTTCCACCACAATGCATTCCTGGGTGGGGACGTCCAGCAGGGACGCAGCGTATGTGAACGTGGCGGGGTCCGGCTTGCCTGGGAGCCCGACGGCGGCAGCTACCTGACCATCGACCACAACTGTGAAGTGGTGGTCGAGTCCGGCTGCCTTCAGTACAGCGGGGGCGTTGCGTGAGGAGGACACGACGGCGACCTTGAGTCCCAGCTCCAGCGCGGCGTTGATGAACTTGACCGAGCCGGCGAAGGGCTCGACGCCGCGGGTGTCCACGATCTCGTTGAAGATGGCGTTCTTGCGGTTTCCCAGGCCTTGCACGGTTTCATTTGTGGGGGCGTCGTCCGTGGGCCCTTCCGGCAGCGTGATGCCACGGGAAGTCAGGAAGTCCCGGACGCCATCGAAGCGCGGCTTGCCGTCGATGTGGTCGAAGTAGTCGCTCTCCTGGTAGCTCTGGGGGTGGCCGGCCTCAGCGAGGTAACCATCGAACAGTTCCTGCCAGGCCTGCTCATGCACCACGGCGGTGGGCGTCAGCACGCCGTCGAGGTCGAACAAGAGCGCCGAAGCGCCAGTCCAGGCATTACGAAGATCAGTCATGTGCATAGTTCCGTTCAGCGCTTGTGGCGCGTGGTTTTGCGTTCGATGAGCTTGGTATCGAGCAAGTGATTGGAGGGTGGGTTGGGGGGATCTGTATTCAAAAGTCGTTCGCACAGCAGGTTCGCGGCGAAGGCACCCTGGTCGGCAACGGGTTGCGCCACGGTGCTCAGTCCCAGGAACCAGCTCATGGGATGGTCATCGATTCCGATCACGGAAACGTTTTTGGGCACGGACATGCCATGTTCCCGCAGCGCCATAAGAGCGCCGAACGCAGCCTCATCACAATGGGCGAACACTGCAGTGGGCCGTGCGCCGCGGGTGATGAGTTCGGTCATTGCCCGGCGGCCGTCGTCGATGCTTGGCCCAGCAGCCACTACAAGGTCCGGGTGGACGGTGAGGTGGTGTTCATCCAGTGCACGCCTGAAGCCGTGGAACCGTGGGGTCTCAGTCACAACGGGGTGTTCATTGCTCGAGAGAACGGCCAAGTCCCAATGGCCCAGCCCCAGCAGGTGTTGGGTGGCCTGCCAGGCTGCGTGCTCGTCATCGATACCAACATTGTCCCACGGAACATTCCGCATGCCCACGCTGGCAATTGCCAACCCGGATGCTTCCAACGCCTCCACTTCGGCGGGGTCGAGGTCGACATTGAGCAACAGCAGCCCATCCACCCTTTGTGCCAGACGTTCAAGATCGCCGAAGACTTGCTTACGGACGCTGGTCTTGTTGCGAAGGCTGATAAGGATGGTGTCGTAACCGCTGTCGCCGAAGACCTCTTCTGCTGCCTCCACGGCCTGTGCGAAGAACCACGCTGTGGCGGTGGGGGCGACGATGGCCACGGAACCCGTGCTGCCGCCGGCCAGTCTTGATGCTGCAGCCGAGGCTTTGTAGCCCAGCTTGTTTGCGGCTTCCGCCACTTGCCGCTGAGCCTTTTCGGAAACGTTGGGGAGATTCCTCAGAGCCCTGGACACCGTACAAATGGACAAGCCGGAGAGGACTGCAACGTCCTGGATTGTCACCCTGTGAGTCCTAACCATGCAACACGGCCTCAACCCTTTCCATACTCGATTACACCTTGGGGTAACGGCCCTGGGCCCCGGGACAACTCCACATTGGGGCGGCCGCAAGCCAAAAGTGTAAGCGCTTACAATTTTGTCATTCAATAGTGTGTGGCCGAATACGAATTTGTGACGCGAATCTCACGGAAAGATTGATTCTGGCCCGCTGATGCCGTCTAATCCGGGGCCTGTTTCAGGAACGTCAGTGCTCGTTTAGTACGTAGTACTTAAGGAACGCACTGACGTCCACCAGCTCCGGCGGCTCGATCCTGTGACCCATTCCCGGGTAGGTACGCGCCGTCAGGGCTACGTTCGCCTGCAACCACTCCTGGGTGTGGGCGATGGCGTCTTCGTTGATCACCGGGTCCGCTTTATCGCGGCCCCAAAAGAAGGGCGGAGGCGAATCAAAGGATTCGCTGAGCGCCAGGAGGTCGTTGTCCAGGACAAAGCCGGACAACCCCACCGTTGCCTTGAAGGCGTGGGGCCGCAGCCGCAGGAGCGTGCTGGCCATGGCCATTCCCTGCGAGTAGCCCAGCAAGCTGACGCTGCTGTGGTTCTCCTTCACGGTGTTGATCCAGTTGAAGACGGAGTTGGTGGAGGCAATGACATCGGCGAAGTCGTTGGTCAGGAAGTAGTCCAGGAGGAACCAGCCGTAGTGGTCGCCGATGTCCTTGGGGCCGCGGAGCGCCGCGCAAGTGAATTCTGGGGGAAGATACGGAAACAGCTCCACCATGCGCTGCTCACTGGTGCCGTAGCCGTGCATCATTACCAGCAACGGAGTGCCCGCGCGCTCGTTTTCTGGCTTCGACCAGACCACTGAATCCATGGGACGAGCCTAGTAGACTGGCCCCATGACACCGCAGGAACTGGCCAACCTGGCCCATCTGCGGCGCGCCCGCGATTTCATCGATCGCGAGTACGCGCGGCCCTTGGATGTTCCCACCATGGCAGCCGGCGCCCTCATGTCGCCTGCGCATTTCTCCCGCCAGTTCAAGGCAGCTTACGGTGAATCGCCGTACAACTACCTCATGACCAGGCGCATCGAACGGGCCATGGCCTTGCTGCGGACGGGAACCAGCGTCACGGATGCGTGCATGGAGGTGGGCTGTACGTCCCTGGGCTCTTTCAGCTCACGCTTCACGGAGATCGTGGGCATAACGCCCAGCGAGTACCGTTCCCGCGAACACCACGCTGTGAAGGCGATGCCCACCTGCATCGCCAAGCAGCACACCCGCCCTGAAAGAAAGGGCAACAACAACCTGAGCAGGATTGAAGAAGCGCCCGAGCCACAGCTGCAATAGCGTGTGAGACATGAACATTTCATTGAAGTACGCACACGTTACCGTCAACGATCTCGATGAGTCGCTTGCTTTCTACCGCGATGCCCTCGGCTTCGAAGTCCGCAACGACGTCGGCTCGGACGGCCAGCGCTGGGTTACCCTCGGCAGCGATGCCCAGCCCGACCTCGAACTCGTTCTTTCCCCTCCACACGCCGGCCGTTCCAAGGCCGATGGCGACGCCATCCAGGAGCTGCTCACCAAAGGCGTCATGCCCATGCTCGTGTTCACCACGGACGATCTCGATGCCACGTTTGAAAAGCTGCGCGCCTCGGGCGCCGAAGTCCTCCAGGAACCGATTGTGCAGCCTTGGGGACCCCGCGACTGCGCCTTCCGCGATCCGTCCGGCAACATGATCCGCATCAACCAGGGCTAACGCACAAGCATCCGTACTCTAGTGGCTCAGCAGTCCAGCGTTCGAACGCTCGCCGTACTCATGCGTCGATGCGATGGCGGCAGAAACGACGTCGGACAAACGAAGCCGCCGACTGTAGGCCTGGCGCTGCAAGCGCTCACCACTTCCGCGACGAAGGATCTTCGCCACGCCTGCGCGCGCCAGTGCCAGGTCGCCGGATTTTGTCAGCGCCCCGCGGACATGCCGCAGCAAGGCCCCTGCCACATCGGCGGCAGGATAGGGTCGTTGGTCCATCGGATGAATCAGTTGATCGTTGATGCCAAAGCGGCTGGACCGCCAGTTGGCCATGCGCAAAAGGCTGGTCAAAGCGTCCGACGCCGGCTCCCCCTTACGCCACTGCGTTGCCGCGGTCTCTACTAGAGCCCGGGCAATCACCGCGATGGTGAGGGCATCTTCGGCGTACAAGCAGACGTCCGCTATGCGGAGTTCAACGGTGGGATGTCCCCTGGAAAGACGGGCATCGAAGTAGATCATGCCCTCATCCAGGGGGACGCCAGTGCGCAGAAGGTTCCCGAGCACCGTACGGTAGCCCTCCGCAGAACCGAAGACGTCCATGGGTCCAGCAGTAGGCCACCTGTTCCAAATCTGGGTCCTGTAACTGGCAAAGCCTGTGTCGGAGCCCATCCAGAACGGGGAATTCGCACTCAAGGCAAGGAGCACCGGCAGCCATTGGCGCATCCTGTCCAGGATGCCCACCCCTTCATCCGGCGATTCGATGGCCACGTGGACGTGGAATCCGCACGTGAGCTGCTCGCGCGAAATGAGTCCGAACTCGGTTCCCATGGTTGCATAGCGTGGGTTGCCCAAGGTGGGCGTCGCGTGGAACTCGGGGGGCGTGGCCAAGGCTGCCACCCGGGCCCCCAAGGTTCGCGCAGCGGAGTCGGCCAACGCCCGCCCAAGGCGGATCTCGTCGCGAAGCTCCGCTGCCGTCCGGCAGGGCCGGGAATTGACCTCAATCTGTTCCTGTTTGAACTCCGATTTGAGGGATTCACCGGCCTCCGGATTGCTGGCTGTGTTCATGTGGGGTTGGGCGGCTATGTCCAGGATGCCCGCGGCAAACGGGAGCGGCATCCCGTCAACGGGATCTGCGATCAGCAACTCTTCCTCGACGCCAAATGTGCGCATAGCCACCCCTCCCCGCAGTAATGAAATTAGCGACCGTAGCTATCCGACGTGGCGCGGAACCTCCATCTGGAAGCCGCAACGGCAATGGAGCACCTGTGTTTGCAGGTAGACCTCGAGCAGGCTCGGGCCGCCCGGATCATCCGTGCTCCGGGGTGCCTCGATGATGCTTTCGGAGGGACGTCCCAGCGTCATGGGCTCACCACAATGCGTGCAGCTGAACCACAGGCCCGCTGCGGACGTAGACAGGAATTCGGTTTGGATCTCCGGTACGAGTTCGGCCAGGGGCACGGGGTGGGCGTAAAAAGTGTCGCACTCACTGCAGGTGTAGCTGACTTCAACGATTTCGGACTGGTTCGGCTCTGCTTCTACAACGGTCTCAACGAAAATGTACGAATCAGTATCGCAAACTGTGCACCAAGGCCGGGTGGCGGTGTCAAAAGTTGCGGGTTTCGCCCCAACCACAGGTTTCGGGGCGGGAATCGGGGAACCAAGCGTCATTGCCATTCTCCTTTTATGCACGTATCCACCGTGAGGTGGCTTCCGACAACATATTGAATCGCGTCGGGAGAAGCTGATTGCTCCTCAAGGAGGCCTGCATGGATGCACGCGGCGAGCCGGCCGATAGTGGCCACAGCTTCAGGTGCAGTTCTTGGACCATCTTGGATGGCTCCAAGTCATGAGTCTCCAAGGGCTATCTGCTTAACCCACCTATGAATGTAGTTCACTAGTGGCGGGCGTCACAAGTGTGCAAGGTCCGATCCAGGCCCAGGAACTACGGCCTACGGCTCAAAGTGGGCCACGGGTGCTTCGTTGGCCACGGTCTTGATGAGCTGCTCAGCCACGTCCCTGAGTTTTTGGTTGCGGCCGTTGGATGCCTTGGTGAGGATCTTGAACGCCTCGTCCTGGCTACAGCGGTTTTGGCCCATGATGATGCCACAAGCCAGGTCAATGACAGTCCTTGACTGCATGGCAACCTGAAGGTCATCGGCGTGCTGCTGCTTGATGCCAATCCTGACGGCCAACCTCAGCGACCGCTCGGCCTGGCTGGCGTACAGCTCACAATTCCGGATGGTCTCGTCGTCGTACACATTGGCTTTCGGGGCGAAGAAGTTCAGCGCCGCGGTAGCTCCCTCATCCAACTCCAGCGGCACGCAGAGGGCCGAGAGGTGCCCTCGTTCTGCAATGACAGTGCAGTAATCACGCCATCTTTCCTCAGTGGCAGTATCGGGAACATGCACCGTGCTGTGGCTTCGCATGGCCTCCAGGCAGGGACCATCGCCGTAAGCTTGCTGAACTTCATCGATCAGCCTCGCTTCATGGGTGCTCCCGGCCACAGTGGCAGACCGGCGGCGCCTGCTCAATGTGATCCCGCACAGGACATCCAGGCCCACGGCTTCGGAAACGGAGGCCGCGGAGAAGACTGCAAGATCATGCAGGAAACCCGCTACATCATCGCTGTCAATGACGAGGTCCTGAAGTTGTTCAGGCACTGAAACATCGTCGAGTGGCGGGGCAGTATCTGGCCGGGCTGGGACATCGTCCGGCACCGCAAAATCAACGTGCATTTCGTCCATGCCTCAGTCTACGATCGTCCAGTCCCATCTCGTTAGCCCTCGAAGAACAAGCCCTGGAATCCTTGCATCTGCGGTACACCTATGTGCACAATCTAGCTACGTCCGCTTCGCCGGACAGGCTTTACCGCTCATGCAGACGGGCACCACGCATTCACAATGCAGAGGTGAATCCATGTCGGCCCAGCCCGCGTCCAGAGTTCCGGACGAAGCCCATCAACCAGACGAGCCCCTATGGTGTACGCGCTGCAATTCCGACCAGCATCTGGTGGTGGACTCGATCCAATCCCACTACCCTCCCGCACCCAACACGGTGGATGTTGCCTACGAATGCCGCACCTGCAATTACTCCTACGACCAGACTGCCACCGTCCAGAGGGTGGCAGTCGTCCTGAACCGGCCTGGGGGCTCCCAGGGCATACTCCAATTTGGAGGCCAGTATCTGCATTGCGGCGAACCCATGAGGACCACCAGCTGCGAACGGCGGCGGATCCAGGCTCCTCTTGTATTGAAACCCGGCAGCCAACTACGCATGTACGAGGTCATCATCAATACCCGGATCCTAGGCTGCCCATGCGGCTTCCACATGGAAATCCCGGACTAACGTGTCACCCAGACTCCGTGAGCTACGAAATCCAGTTTTGACAGAGGCGGACGCACAGAGAGGAAAACATGCAGACCGAATCAAAGAGGGACGAGTCTCGAGTTACCGATTCTGATCACAGGCCGGTCAGAAAGCACAAGCTGCCGGATCCACCGGACCCGGACAATCTTCCTATCGACTACCCCGCCTCCGGGTGGGACTCCTCCCGGTACTCCTCAAGCGTCGCGCGCGAGCTTCATCGGCGGGCTAGTCATCTGAGGAGCGTTTGACCTTGGGTGGATTCCCGCCGGACCCTTCTCATCCCGATCCCACCAGGGAGCCGGGTCCCACACCTGAACCCGTTCCGTTGCCCGAGCCGGGGCCTCCCCCCGTACCGGATCCGACGCCGGGGCCAACAGTGCCGTCACCGCCAGGCCCCGAGCAAGCTCCCGGAGAACCGCCCGCACCCGCCATTTAGGCGCACGCGAAGGTTTCCAACCCCATAGACCGGATCCCAGCAAATCCCCCAGTCAGGATCCGAAGGAAGGGCATGTCGCACTACAGGGAGTGTGGCATGCCCTTTGGTGTGCCCGGAACTACCCATCATCGCAACAGCACTGCCCATCCCCCCAACAGCAATCTTTGTTTGTGTTGGTTTCTATTGACTTACCAACATAAACAAAGATAGAGTCAAGCAATTCCACATCGTTGTGACAGCAGTCACCTGATGCGACTGCACTGACAAATGGCTTTACCGCAATGGAGGGTAAGTGTTCGCTGAAGAGCGCCAACAACTGATCTCCGCACTCGTCGCCGAGCGCGGACGGGTGAGCGTCACTGACCTCGCCGACCGTTTCAGCATCACCACGGAGACCATCCGCCGGGATCTGGCAGCCCTTGAAGTTTCAGGGAGCCTGCGCCGCGTTCATGGCGGGGCCGTCCCTTCGGACCGCTTGAGCACCCGTGAGGAGAGCATCCTGGAACGCGCAATCCAGCGCCAGTCCGAGAAACACCGCATCGCTGCGGCCGCACTTGCCCTGATACCCGAGCTCACCACCGGCAGCATCCTGCTGGACGCAGGCTCCACAACCGAGACCCTGGCAGACCTGCTCGCCCAGCGGACACCCGCAGCCAACGGCAACGAGGAACTCGTGGTCATCACCCACGCCATTCCCATTGCCGGCAAGCTGTCCTCCACAGCCGGCATCGCCCTCCAGATCCTGGGTGGCCGCGTGCGCGGGCTGACCCAGGCCGCCGTCGGACAGTCCACGGTGGAGGCCGCCTACAAGCTTCGTCCGGACATAGCGTTCGTCGGTGCCAACGGCATCCACTCCACCTTCGGGCTGAGCACGCCAGATCCTGAAGAAGCCGCGGTAAAAGCCGCCTTCGTCAAGTCAGCCCGCCGCGTCGTGGCATTGGCCGATTCTTCCAAACTGGACGCCGAGACGTTGGTCCAGTTCGCCACCCTGAAGGATGTTGACACTTTGATCACAGATAGTGAGCCCTCCGCGGAACTCGCCGCAGCCCTGGCCGAGGCCGGCGTAGACGTGGTGATCGCATGATCGTCACCTTGACCGCCAATCCAAGCTTGGACCGCACAGTGGAGCTTCCGGCGCCACTGGCCCGCGGCGAAGTACAGCGGGCTGTCGCCGTCCATCAGGAGTCCGGCGGAAAGGGCGTTAACGTTTCCCGCGCCCTCGTGGCCTCCGGCCTCGAAACATTGGCCGTCCTTCCGGGCGCCGACTCGGACCCGGTCCTTTCAGGGCTGCACGACGGCGGCGTGCCGTTCGCCGCCCTGCCTATCGGTGAGGCGCTTCGCAGCAACGTCACCCTCACCGAACCGGACGGCGTCACCACCAAGATCAACGAACCCGGCCCGGAGCTGAGCCTCGAACAGCAGGAAGCCCTGATCGGGCTGCTGCTGGAGCGCTCCCGTGGCGCCAGCTGGGTGGTTCTCGCAGGCTCGCTCCCACCAGGAGTGCCTGCGGATTTCTACGCCACAATCACACGTCGCCTTCGGTCGACCGCTGATGGAACGGCCGCCCCCGGCATCGCCATCGACTCCTCCGGGGCTCCGCTGGCGGCAGCTTTGACAGGCGATGCCGCAGGAAAACCCGATCTCCTCAAGCCCAACGCGGAAGAGCTCGCAGAGCTCGCGGCCGCTGCCGGCTTCACCAATGTCTCCACCGCTGACGAACTGGAAGCAGACCCGGCCAAAGCCGCCCAAGCTGCTGCCGCCGTCGTCGAAAGCGGTGTGGGCGCCGTTCTGGCAACACTCGGATCCAAGGGCGCAATCCTGGTGACGGCTGATGGGGCGTGGCTTGCTACGCATCCGCCCATCCAGGCCGTCAGCACGGTGGGCGCCGGGGATTCTGCACTGGCCGGCTACTTGCTGGCTGCTACCCAAGGCGGTTCCGCCCAGGACTGCCTTCGTCAGGCCGTGGCACATGGTGCCGCTGCTGCTTCGCTGCCGGGCTCCACTGTCCCAGCAGTCCACCAGACAACCCCCAACGCCGTAACCATCACGGCCCTCCAGAAGGACTAACAGTGACCCAGCTGATCACACCCCAATTGGTCATCCTCGACCAGAACCTGGGCGGCTCCCCCGCCGACGTCATTCGCGTCCTGGCCGGCAAGGTCGCCGCCGCTGGCCGTGCTTCCGAGGTTGAAGGGCTCTTCACCGATGCCTTCGCCCGTGAGCAGAAGACCGCAACCGGCGTCCCCGGCGGCATCGCCATCCCGCACTGCCGCTCCAATGCAGTCACGGAACCTGCCCTCGCTATGGCCCGCCTGTCCCACAAGGTGGACTTCGGCGCCAAGGACGGCCCCGCGGACCTCATCTTCTTCATCGCGGCACCGGAAGGCGCTGACCAGGAGCACCTGAAGCTCCTCTCCAAGCTGGCCCGCTCGCTCATCAAGAAGGACTTCACGGCAGCACTGCGCGCCGCATCCACGGAACAGGACATCGTGGACCTGGTGGATGGGGCCTTGGCGGACAAACCGGCTGCAGCTGCATCCGAACCTGCCCCGGCTGAAGCTGCTGCCGCATCAACCACGACGGCGCCTGCCGGACCCAAGCGCATCGTCGCCGTGACCGCGTGCCCAACCGGCATCGCCCACACCTATATGGCGGCTGACTCGCTCGTTGCCGCAGCCCAGGAAATGGGCGTGGACCTCCAGGTTGAGACGCAGGGATCCTCCGGCGCAAAGCCGTTGGATCCGGCCATCATCGCTGCTGCTGACGCGGTGATTTTCGCGGTGGACGTCGATGTCCGTGGCAAGGAGCGCTTCGCCGGGAAGCCGGTCATCAACGCTCCCGTCAAGCGCGGCATCGATGAACCCACCAAGATGGTGCAGGAGGCATTGGCCGCTGCGGATGACCCGCACGCCCGCCGCGTCCCGCACTTTGGCGCTGAAGAACAGGCCGAGCGTGCTGCTGAGGAAAAGGGCGAGCACATCGGCCAGAAGCTGAAGCGCGCACTCCTCACGGGTGTTTCGTACATGATCCCGTTCGTTGCCGGTGGCGGCCTGCTGATCGCCTTGGGCTTCCTGTTGGGTGGATACGACATCACCGGCTTCGCGGATAAGATGCTCGCCAACAACAGCATCTTCAACCTGCCTACCGAGTACCCGGCACTCGCTTGGGGACCGCTGGGCGCCTATATCGGTGCTGTGCTGTTCAAGATCGGCGCACTGTCCCTCGGATTCCTGGTTCCCGCGCTGGCCGGCTACATCGCCTACGCCATCGCTGACCGTCCCGGCATTGCCCCCGGTTTTGTTGCCGGTGCTGTGTCCGGGTTCATGGGCGCAGGCTTCCTCGGGGCAATTGTTGGTGGTTTGCTGGCCGGCTACATCGCCTTCCAGATCGGCAAGCTCGATGTTCCCCGCTGGCTGCGTGGCCTGATGCCTGTGGTCATCATCCCGCTGCTCGCCTCCCTCGTGGCCTCCGGCCTCATGTTCCTGATTCTCGGCGCTCCGATCGTGGCCCTGACCAAGGCACTCAACGCTGGCCTCTCGGGCCTGACCGGCGCTGGCGCCATCCTCCTCGGCGTCATCCTCGGCCTCATGATGTGCTTCGACCTCGGTGGCCCTGTCAACAAGGTTGCCTACTCCTTCGCTGTTGCGGGCCTCGGCACGGCAACTGTGGCAAACCAGGCACCGTGGCAGATCATGGCCGCCGTTATGGCTGCGGGCATGGTTCCGCCGCTCGCCATGGCCCTGGCTACCGTGCTGGATAAGAAGCTGTTCTCCTTGGCCGAACGTGAAAACGGAAAGGCCGCCTGGCTTTTGGGTGCATCCTTCATCTCCGAAGGTGCCATCCCCTTCGCAGCCGCAGACCCGCTCCGCGTCATCCCTGCCAGCATGGTGGGTGGCGCAGTAACCGGCGCACTGTCCATGGCATTTGCGGTCACGTCCAAGGCACCGCACGGTGGCATCTTCGTGTTCTTCGCAATCGACAATTTCCTGTTGTTCTTCCTGTCGATCGCTGTGGGTGTAGTCATCACCGCGCTCTTGGTAATTGCCCTCAAGCGCTGGGCTGTCCGCAAGCCGGTTGAAGCCGAGGCAGTTCCCGTCGCGGCGGGCGTGTAAACGCCAGCACGCAAAAACCCCGTCAGCCCAACAGCACCTAAGCAATCAGAGGACCAGATACATGCAGACCTTCTCAGGCGTAGGCGTTGCCCCCGGGCGCGTCCTGGCACCGGTAAAGCAGATGCCGAAACCGGTCCAGGAACCCGCATCGCAGATGCACGGGACAGTCAACATTCCTGCCGACGTAACCGTTGAATCGCAAGGGCAGCGCATCAAGGACGCTGCCAAGGCGGTCCAGGCGGAACTGAGGGCCCGCGCGGCTACGGCCAGCGGCGAAGGCAAAGAAGTACTGGAAGCAACAGCTTTGATGGCCGCCGACCCCATGCTGGTGAAATCGGCCATCAAGCTGTTGTCCCCTGATGCGCCAGGCGGTGCACGGACTGCGGAACGTGCCATCTGGGAGGCCGGCGGCACGGTTGCCGAGACCCTTAAGAACCTGGGCGGCTACATGGCAGAGCGTGTGGCGGACGTCCTGGATGTCCGGGCTCGCATCGTCTCGGAACTGCGCGGCCTGCCTGCCCCCGGCATCCCGGCCTCCGACGTTCCGTTCATCCTGGCCGCAGAAGACCTGGCTCCCGCGGACACGGCCACCTTGGACCCATCCAAGGTAGTCGCGCTGATTACCTCCAGCGGTGGCCCACAGTCCCACACGGCCATCCTGGCCCGCGCGCTGGGCCTGCCGGCCGTGGTCGCCGCCCTGGGCGTGGACGAGATCGCCGACGGTACCGAGGTCTATGTGGATGGCGCTGCCGGCTCCATCACCGCTGAGCCCGGTGAGGACCTGCGCCTGGCCGCCAAAGCCTGGGCCACCCAGGCCTCCACGCTTGCGGCGTTCAGCGGCACCAACACCATGGCCGACGGTTTCCGTGTGCCGCTGCTCGCCAACGTCGGAACGGGCGCGGACGCGGTCAAGGCCGCCGACGCAGGGGCCGAGGGCGTGGGCCTGCTGCGCACTGAATTCTGCTTCCTGGACCGGGACGACGAACCCACTGTGGAGGAACAGATTGCCGCCTACAGCGCAGTCTTCGCCGCTTTCCCTGGAAAGAAGGTGGTTGTCCGCACGCTCGACGCCGGCGCAGACAAGCCGCTGCCCTTCCTGACAAACGCTGACGAGCCCAACCCCGCACTCGGTGTCCGCGGGTACCGGACGGACCTCACCTCCCCCGGGGTCCTCGAGCGGCAACTGGAAGCCATTGCCGCAGCCGAGGCGGCCAACAGCGCCGAGGTCTGGGTCATGGCCCCCATGATTTCGACGGCGGACGAGGCCGCGCGGTTCGCCACGCTTTGTGCGGCTGCAGGCCTCAAGACACCGGGCGTCATGGTCGAGGTGCCGTCCGCGGCCCTCACTGCCGCCACAGTCCTGCGCGAAGTCAGCTTCGCGTCGCTGGGTACCAACGATCTCACCCAGTACGCCATGGCAGCGGACCGCCAGCTTGGGCCGCTCGCCACCCTGAACGATCCGTGGCAGCCTGCAGTATTGCAGCTGGTCAAGCTAACGGCCGACGGCGCCGCGAAGGTCAGCGGCGAAAGCGGCACGGCTAAGCCGGTTGGCGTCTGCGGTGAGGCAGCAGCGGACCCAGCCCTCGCCGTCGTACTCGTTGGACTCGGCGTAGCGACGCTGTCCATGAGCGCGCGGGCGCTGGCCGCCGTCGCAGCCGTGCTTGCCACGGTGACCGTTGCCCAGGCGCGGCAGCTCGCGGCAACCGCTCTGGCCGCACCCAGCGCAGCCGCGGCGCGCAGCACAGTCCGGGCCCAGCTTCCCATCCTGGACGAGCTCGGCCTCTAGAATTCCCCCAACCACCCACATCAAAGGAGCACCAATGCCTGAACGTACCGCCACCATCGCAAGCCGCGTCGGCCTCCACGCACGCCCGGCAGCCATCTTCGCTGAAGCCGCCGGCGACCTTGACCTCGAGGTCACGATTGCCCGTGAAGGCGAGCCGGCCGATGACGCCATGGATGCAGCAAGCATCCTGTCCCTCATGAGCCTGGGTGCCTCCCACGGTGACGTCGTAGTGCTGCGCGCCGAAGGCGAGGGCGCAGAAGCGGCCCTGGACAGCCTGGTAAAGATCCTCGAAACAGACCACGACGCCGAGTAGGGCGCGAAGCCGCTCGGCGGCACGGAAAAGGCCGGAGGACGCCCGGATGTGAGTGCCCTCCGGCCTTTCTGTGTCTTTTGCAGGAATGCCGTCTTGCGTTCTAGCCGACTACCCGGCTCATCAGGTCAATGAAATTGCCGCCGAGCGCAGCCAGGACGGTGTCGTCATCAACCCCACGGATGACCAGTTCCCGGGTGACGTTGGGAAGGCCCTCGTAAGTTTTGATGCCCTCGGCGTAGGGGTACCACGGGGGGCTGTCCAGACAGCCCGGGCCTTCCCACTTCATCCGCTTGACGTAGAGCGTGCCGTCGTACTGGATATTGAGATATCCATGGTCATCGATGTATGCGGAGTCATAGACGCTCCGTCTGCCCTTGGGAAAGTCCGTGCAGATGCCTACGCCTCCGGCCCCGAAAATTTCCAGAGTATGCATAAGGTGGTCAACCATGTTTGCCACTGTCGGCTTGTATCTATCGTTGATTTCCAAGGGCATGGTGCTCATCATGCCCCCCTTGTCGGCAACCACTTGCATGGTCTCGTCCGTGGCATTCCTGCGGTTCCCGAACACGGAGTAGCAGTTGTTGTGGGAAAAGTATGGCGGCGCATTGGAGGCCCTCGCGGCAGTCAGTTGGGTCCGCTTTCCGCCGTGGGAAAGATCGACCAGCATACCCACCCGGTTCATCTCAGAGATCATGTCGCGACCGATGCTGCTGATCCCGGAGTTTTCCGGCTCAGCGCAGCCGTCGCCCAGGAAGTTGCGCTTGTTGTATGTGACCGCCGATGAGACTACCCCCATGTCTTTGAAGAGTTCTACATTGCCGGGATCATCCCCAAACGGCTTGGCGTTCTGGAAAAGGTAGTACACGCCGATTCGGCCGTCCTCCTTGGCTTGGCGGATGTCGTCGGCGCTGGTGACCTTAACCAGATCCGCCGAGTGCTTGCGGATATTGCGGTTCCAGAAAGTGATCTGGTCCATGGCCGCCCGTTGATCATGCTCCTCTGCCGAGAGGGTCATGCCCACGCAGTCCACGCCTCCGCGGCGAAGGAGGGCGATGGAATCGTCCAGGGATCCGTCCCCACCCGGAGGAATCGCACCGCAGGTGTCCACCACCGTTGCTTGGGCGTGGAGTTCCAGGGCGCGTTGCTCCTCGTCCCTGCTCAGCTCCCGGGAGAGGTAGGGGTGATCAAGCTGCGTCTGTGTCATTCTCTTCTCCTTGGAATTCCTTGCCCGAGGGTTCTTCAATCATTTCCAGGAGTTCCGTGTCGCTTGTGAGCAACCCGGCCCGCACCAGCGCGGCCTTCCACGCATCGAACTCCTCCGGAACGGGCTGTGGCTTCTTCGCCCAGAACCCGATGCGCTGGAACTGTTCAATGGTGGCCCGCAATTCCCCGAGCGGGATGGCAGGAAACCATTCCCCTGCTGCTGCAGCCACATTGGCGGAGCTTTGCGCTGCCAGCCAGGCCTGCGCTTCCTCCAACGCGGCGCGGAAGGCATCGAGTTCGGCGGCGTGATCCTGTGCCCACACCCGGGTGGCGCAGTAGACAGACCATGGGACGGGACCTAGCCCATTGGCCAGGGGGACCGCTTCACGTACACGGGGGTCCTGGGCTTCCTGCCCGCCAGCCAGGAGGAAGTCTCCCGGTCCGCTGAGGAACTCCTCCACCACAACTTCAGGCTGGTAGCCAACCAGGAGCCTGACCTCCCCCAAGGGGATGCCGCGCTGGTGCAGGACCTCCAGGAAGGCGACCCATGATGTAGGGACAAAGCTGGGGGCCACGAGCACAACCCTTCCACGCAGCTCCTGCCAGTCGAAGGAATCCGGGCTTCCACCAATCACTGCGTCAGCCGCTCGTTGAAAGAGGAAATGCCGGGTCTGGGTGTTGCTCACAGCAGCAATGACGCTCGGTGCCGTCCTGTTGAGCCGGTCTGCAAAAACGACGCTTCCCAGGACGAGCTCGGCTTCACCGCGTACCACCGAATCAGTGATAGTGCCATGCCCGGGCTGCTTCTCGATCACCTCGACGTTAATCCCCTGGCCGGCAAAGTAGCCGCGGGAGATTCCCACGTAATGGGGAAGGTAGGCAAGGTTCCGGGCGGCGGCGATGCGTAAGGTGCCGCCCGGAACGGACATCAACGTTTCAGCCATGGAAGACGGGCCTCGCCTCGTTGGCCTCTTCGAGCGTCTGGTCCTTGGTTTCAACCCCAGCCAAAGCCAGGACGGCCGTTATGGCGAACATGATTGCCATGGTGGTGAAGACCCCCGGAAGGCCTGCGCTATCGAAGATGAGGGCAATCAACGGCGGCATGACGATGATGCCCAGGCCACCGGTGCCCTTGACGAAGGAGACTCCGAACCCGCGCACCCTTGTGGGGAACAGTTCCGGGGCCCAGGACCACAAGGTGGTGGTTAGCAGGAGCGTGAAGAACTGGAACAGGGATCCGAAAACCAGAATCAGCGGGTCCGTGTTCGCCAGCAGGCCGAATCCCAGGCCAACCAGGCAGCCCAGCACGGCTCCGGTGACCATAACAGTGCGGCGCTTGAACCGATACGTGACGGTTGCAGCGCAAAGGGCGCCGAATAGACTGCCAATTTGCATGATCAGCGTGTACAGCAAGCTTTGGCCGAGAGTTGAACCGCGGGCGACAAGAAATGTAGGCATAAGGGTCAGGAGTGACATCTGCGCGGCCACAACCATGAAGTATGCGCCACTGGCGGTGGCAGTCCGGCGGCGCAGGCCGCTGGTGAAGATCTCGCCCAAACGTACCTTTCCGGGGCGGACAATGCGGTTGCTGTCTACGGCCTCAAGGTCTTCTTCGCTGATATGGATCTCTTCGTCAGGGACTTTGCCAGCTGCCAGCGCGGTCAGGCTTCGGTTTGCGCCAGCAATGTCGCCCCGCGTGAGGAGAAAGCGCGGTGATTCCGGCATTTTGCGCCGGATCACCAAAACAAGAAGGACCGGCAGGATCAGAAGGCCGAACAGCCAACGCCATGCAACCTGCGGTCCACCGAAGAAGTTACCCAGCGCTACAAGGACCAGGGCGGCGTAAGCAGGGGCGACGACATTGCCAAGCCCACCAGAACCAACATTGAGGGCGGCTACCGCCTGGGCGCGGTATTTGGTGGGCATGATTTCGCAGATCAGCGCAATTCCCACTGCCAGCTCGCCGCCGAGCCCGATACCGACTATCAAACGCGATCCCATGAGAACTTCGTAGTTTGGGGCCAGCGCGCAGAGTACGCCCCCCACCGAGTAGACGATCAGATTTGCTACGAGGGCGAACTTTCGGCCTTTGATATCCGAGAGCATCCCACCCATGTATGCCCCGATCGTGAGTCCGATGAATGTCATGGAGCTGATCAAGGCAAATTCGGCTTTCGAGATGCCGAACGTCGCGATGATTTGGGGGCCGGCTAGTCCAAGGGAGTTGGACTCGAGGATGTCGAAGAACATACCCGCGACAACCAGCAGGATTGTTGTCCAGTGGGTCCGCGTCAGCGGAATCCTGTCGACCGATTCGGAGAGCTTCAACAGCATGGAATTAAGTCTGGGGCTGCCGCCCTTTATGTCTAGTGAACTCATTTTTTTGCCTCCTGAGAATGGGCTGAGTGCTTCCAGAAACAGTGGCTGCACCGTTGCCTGCCACCTGTTACTTGGTGAAGCCGGAGCCTGAGCCCCTTACGGGCTTCAGTGTGATCCGTACCACCAAATGTACTTCATCATCAATGATGATGCAATGATCTTTTTTCCCTTTTATGCCCCCCACTCCGGCCCCCTACCGGGACATGGCGGAGAGGGACAGCCCACCATCCAGGACGACCATCTCCCCCACTGCATAGCTTGCTTCGGGGCCGGCAAGCCACAGGTAGACGCCGGTTATTTCGTCTATGCGCGCGGGTCTCCCCAGCGCTCCGCTGTAGACGCCTGAGTCGGCTGTCTCGCTGAGGAACCTTGTCTGGACATCCCCCGGGCACACACCGTTGACAAGGATCCCCGAGGGTGCAAGCTCCATGGCCATTGACTTCACCAGTCCCATAAGCCCCCACTTGGCAGCTGCATAGACGGCATAGCCGGGCTCAGCCGTCAGGCCTGCTACTGAGGATGTGGCAATGACTCTTCCAGGAACCCCATCCCTGAGCATGCGGGCCGCCCCGCAACGCATCGTATTGAAGGCCCCTCTGAGGTTGTTGTCCATCAGCCAGTCCCAGGTTTTATCCGAGGTGTCCAGGGCGGACTGTTTGGGCAGCGACACGCCGGCGTTGGCTATGACGACGTCGAACGCGTGCTCTGCGTCAGCAAAGAAGCCCTCCGTGGCGCTGGTGTCGGTCACGTCGAGTTCAATGGCCGTGGCATTCGGGATGTCCATTGCCGTCCGCTCAGCTTCCGGCCCGTCCTTGTCGAGCAGGGTGACATGGGCACCTGCGCCCGCGAAGCGCTCGGCAATCCCGCGGCCGATCCCCCGGGCTGCTCCCGTAACCGCAACCCGCTTGCCAGTGTGCGGCGATTCTCCGTTCATTTCAGGGCTCCTACCCGGTGCCGTTGTCCTGCCATGCCGTTTGGTCCCAGACCAGCCACTCGACCGGGCACAGCGGGGTGTTCCCTGAAGTCCTGGCCTTCCAGCGTGCAGATCAAGGAGATCACGGCAGTCATCGCTGGCGTGGGAGTACCTGCCCGTTGGCCGAGTACTTCCAGAGGAACGAGACCGCACGGAACGTCCTCTGTGACGAAGCGCCGTTGGAAGGTTGGACCAACCCGGGGCGGCAGCATTTCCCGCGCATTGGGTCCATAGGCCCGCGACGAGAAGTCGTTCCTGCTTACGCCATGCCGGCCAATGCCAAGGGCTCTCATGACAGCGAGTCGTTCGGCGTCGAGCACGTTACGCAGTGCTTCCAGCGCCGGTGCACCGAAGTCGCCCAAGTGGAACGCCCCCTGGGGTGGGATCAACCCGTGCGCCTCTTGAGAGGCCATGACCGCATTCAGCACCGCTGCGGGTACATGGGCAACGGGGTTCGGGTTGTTCAGGGACGAGGCCACCTGGTGGCGAGCCAGCGTTGCGGCAGGAAACCATGGCGTCAGCAAAGGCATGGCTTTCCTGACGGCAAGCTCACTCGCCCCAGAGACTTCGAACCAGCTCTTCACTGCGGAAATATGTACCGAACCGTCACCAGGGGCGTACGACAGGTGGGGTGTGGTGTTCATCGCAACGACGCAGTCCTCGCCACCGGCGAACCCTGTTGTGGTGAGCGCCTTCGCAAATGCGGATGCCCCGTTGGCGTAACCCGTGGCCAGTACACAAAGTTGGCCTTCGTGCAGGACGCTGGCAAGACCTTGAGCCACAGCCAGATGTCGGTCCGCGGTGGTCGCAATGAAGATCAGTCCGCATTCCGCGAGGCTCTCGTAGCCGTCAGACAACTCTGGAAGAGCAAATACGGCGTCTCCCAGATGACCGCTCATCGTGAGCGTTCCTGAGCGGCGAAGCCTGTCCAACAAATGATGATTCTGATCGACCATCGTCCGTACCGCCCCGCCCTGCTGCGTCACATGCGCGGCAAGGGCAAGCCCCGTGCTTCCGCAGCCGATGATCCCTACCGGTGTCATGGGCGGCCGCCGGGTCGGACCAGCTGACCAAACCCGGGCTGGCCGAGTACCTTGCCGTCCTTGGCGACGATCCGTCCGCGGACATACGTGGCAACCACAGCTCCGCGCATCCGGCGTCCCACCCACAGTTTCGCCGCTTCACGACTCACTGAGTGCTGCCTGCCCGGGTCGATCACGCCGCTTCGGTCCATGTCCACCAGAATGAAGTCCGCATCGGCGCCCTCACGTACTTCGCCTTTGGACACAAGACCGAAAACCTGCGATGCGCGCAGGGAGATTGCCCGCGTGAGCTGGGGCAACGTCAGTTTGCCCTGGTTGACCGCGGTCAACAGTGCAGGCACGACGGACTCCAGCCCATGGACTCCGGATGGTGCGCTCCAGATGTCATCCCAGCCTTTGTCCTTGTCCACGGTGGTGTACGGGGCATGGTCCGTACCGATGTAGTCGATCGTGCCGTCGGCGATGCCTGCCCACAACGCCACAACATCAGCCTCCTCACGTAGGGGCGGATTGATCTTGGCATAGGGGCCCAGATGTTCGCTGGCAGTCAATGTGTGGAACAGGTGATGGGGGCACGCCTCGGCGGTTACCATCTGCCCTTCGGCCTTTGCCCGACGGACGCGCTCCACTGCGGCTCCGGTGCTGATATGGGCAATTGAAAGCCGGGCGCCGGCAGCGCCCGCTAACAGGATGGCCCGGGCCACTGCTTCCTCCTCGGCCAGAGGCGGCCTTGACTCTGCATGTGCGCGCAGGTCTTTGCGTCCGCTTGTTTTCATTTGCGCCGCAAGGCATCCGCAGATGGAGTCGCTTTCTGCGTGAACGACGGCGACACGCCCTGTTGCCGCGATAGCCTTCATCGCAGCAAGAAAGGATGCATCATCCGGGAGGGCGCGCGAATCAAATCCGGGATCCGCTCCGGGCGCAGGTGCGTTCATGAAGGACTTAAAGGCAACTGCACCGGCCTCGGCTTGTTCAGCGATTTGCGCTGTGTTGGTATAGCCGGCGCCTCCGTACAGCCCGTAATCGACATAGGCTTTGGGGCCAACTAGGTCGTTCTTGTACTGCCAGCTTTTGGCATCAGAAACCGCGGGAATCCCGGAAGGCATCTCCAGGACGGTGGTAACCCCACCAACGGCCGCGGCGCTGGTGCCCGTGCCGAAGGTTTCCCGATGTGGATGCCCGGGGTCCCGCAGGTGGACGTGAGTATCAATCATGCCCGCCATGACCATCAGGCCGCTTGCGTCCACAGTCTCAACTCCGGAGAGTTCGGGCGCAGCTTTCGCGGCCGTGTCGTGGCCCAAGCGTTCACGGAGGGCCACGATCTTTCCGTCCCGAACCAGAAGGTCGGCGTCGATAATTCGTTCGGGAAGGACCACCCGCCCCCCGGCAACGACCAGCCCGTTTCGTGACGCGCCCATTAGTGTTCGGCCATCATGATCACGGCACCCTTGGACTGGGTGTAACCAAGAAGCGCCTCATAACTCTTTGATGTCCCATAGCCGGACTGTTTCCGGCCGCTGAACGGCAGTTCCACCCCGTTGGAGAAGGTGTTGACCATCACCTGGCCGCAATTCAGGTCCCGGATCATCCTGTGGGCGCGCCCAACATCAGCGGTCCACACACCTGCCACCAGTCCATAGTCGGTTCCATTGGCCAGTTCCACTGCTTCATCCGTGCTATCAAAACTTGTCACCGTAAGAACGGGTCCGAAGATTTCCTGTTGGGCAATTGATGCGGTCGGCGCCACGCGGTCAAAAATAGTGGGGAGCACAAAGTTTCCTCTGGACAGCGATTCGTTTTCGGGCACTCCCCCACCTACCAGGAGTTCCCCCTCGCCTCGCCCCAGGGCAATGTAATCGAGTACCCGTGCTTGCTGTTTGCGCGAGATCACCGGGCCCAAGCCGGGGTTCTCCAGTCCCGGGCCGAGAGTGGTTCCCTGGAAGATACGCACGAGCCGGTCGACGAATTCATCGTGGACGCTGTCATGGACCAGGAGGCGGGAACCGGCCGAGCACGTCTGGCCGGCGTTCTGCAGGATCGAAGCGGCGACCGTCGAAGCAGCGGCGTCCATGTCTGCGTCCGCGAAGACAATGTTGGGCGATTTTCCGCCCAGTTCCAGGTCTGCCGGGACGAGGTTGGCTGCTGTGGCCTGCCCGATCTTGACGCCGACCGGCACGGAGCCCGTGAAGGAGAGCTTGCCGAGGCCGGGGTGGGCTGCCAACGCGGCTCCCGCTTCTGCCCCGATGCCTGGGACGACATTGAGGACGCCGTCCGGAAGGCCTGCTTCGGACATGATTTCGGCTAGGCGCAGCGCCGATAGTGGTGCTTCTTCAGCGGGTTTGAGCACGCAGCAGTTTCCCGCTGCCAGGGAAGGCGCAAGCGTTCGGGTTGCCAGGCCCAGCGGGTAGTTCCAAGGAGTGATATGCCCGGTGACACCGAATGGTTCTCTGACCGAGAAGGTCATACGGTCCGTCGCGGCGGGAATGACGCTGCCAAATACAGCCTCAACCATGTTGGAGTAGTACTCGAAGAAGCGCGCGGCAAAGTTGACGTCCACCACCGCCTGTCGCAATGGTTTTCCCGTATCCTGGCTCTCTATCCGGGCCAGTTCATCCCCGTTCGCAACAATTGCCGCCGAAATATTGCGAAGAACCCGCGCGCGTTCGGCCGCGGACGTCCGCTTCCATCCGCCGTCGAAAGCCCTGCGTGCTGCGCTTACCGCCTGGTCCACTTCATCGGGGCCGCAGGCCGCCACTTGGGCCAGCTCCAGCCCCGTCGCGGGATCCAGAACAGCGAAGGACTCCTTGGCATCAACAGGTTTTCCGTTGATGTGAGCATTCCGGCGCTGGGTTCCGAGTATCTGATGGGTCATTGTTCTCCTCCTGCGTTTGCTGATGCTTGAAGCTTTTCCCCGCTGCCGGCCGTTCCCGAATCCAATGCCTGGCGATCCCTTCGCGGGTGCTGAACAGCACGTCCCCGGACCCTAGTGCGTGCTCGACAAAGTCGCGCAAGCCCGCCATACGGCCTGCCTGTCCGGTGTGGCGGGGGTGGATGCCGATCGACATCATCTTTGGGAACCCCCGGTGTCCTTCGCGCCTTAGCTCATCGAGGCCGCGGCGACATGTCTCCCAGAAATCGAAGGGACTTGTGAACCCCATGGGCTGAACGAGCCGGCCCTCCGTGTAGGTCAAGGTGTACGGCACCACCAGGTGCTCGCGGGCTCCGACCTCCGTGAAGTAGGGAAGGTCATCGTTATAGGCATCCGAGTCGTAAATGAACCCGCCTTCTTCGACAAGCAGACGACGGGTGTGCAGGCTTGGCCCCGTCCGCGAGCGCCAACCAACCGGCCGGCGTCCGCAGGTCTGCTCTATTGATTCAACCGCCAGCTTGATCCGCTCCCGCTCCTGGTCCTGCGTCAATTCCGCGGGGTCGGTCCAGCGCCAGCCGTGTGCACAGATGTCGTGTCCCCGTTCGGCCACCCATTGGGAGACCTCCGGGTTCTTTTCCAGAGCAACAGCTGGGGCGAAGAGCGTAGCCGGAAGGCTGTACTCATCAAGCAGATCGGCAATCCGCCAGATCCCGGCCCGACTGCCATATTCGTAAATGGACTCGACGGCGAGGTCCCTGTGTCCAGGCTTGGGTTCACGCCCCGGCCCGAGGCTCTCGCCCCGGGCATCCCCATCGAGGATGCTGCGCTCAGCGCCTTCCTCGTAGGCGATGCAGAAGTTCACCACGGCGGCTGCGTTTTGCGGCCAGGATACGCGGGGCTTATGTCTGCCATAGCCAATGAAGTCCCGCACGGGCCCCGGATCACTCGGAGAATTTTTCATTGATTCCACCCACACTTCAAACCTAGGTTCCTCGACAGCATTAGTACTTCATCACCAATGATGAAGTACTAATGCGCCGCAGTCAACAACGGCTTACTGAGCGGTGTCCGTTCCGGGAGCTGTGGGAAGATGGCTTCCATGCAGACGCGCGAACCCCTACGCCACGGGAAAGGAGGCCGCTGGTGACATCGCCCAACCTCGAGATGGAAATCCTGGCACTCACACTGATCCGGGAGTCAGAACGGCCGGTAGGCTCGTCTCGTTTGGCAGAGGCTTTCAATGAGTCGGGCATCCATGTAGCGGAGGCAACGGCCGGGCGTTTCCTGCGCTCACTTGATCAACAGGGCCTCACCCTCATCCCACGCCCGAAGCAGGGACGGGTAGTTACGAAACTAGGCCAGCAGCGACTTGAAGAACTCAGGGCAGCCCTGCGCGTCCAGGAAAACGGAGCAAATCTGGTCCGGGCCGCCAGCACTACCGACCTAAATGAACTCCTGGACATTCTGGTGGTCCGCCGCGCGGTCGAATCCGAGGGCGCCCGCCTGGCCGCGGCAAACGCCTCCGATGAGGAGCTCGACGAGATCTCCCGCCAGGCCACCAGCCATGGCGACGCCGTAGCGGCCGGGGCAACCCCCAACAGGGATTCCTCCACCCTCTTTCATCGCACCGTTGCCGCCGCAACGCACAACAGAATCCTCGAGTCCATGGCGCATCTGCTTATCGAACCGGCCAACCCCAATCTGACCAGCGTCCTCGAAGAAGTTTCGCTAAACTCCCAGGTTGTCTCCGAACAGGCACATGACCACGCGCAGCTGGCCGCCGCCATGGCCCGGCGGGATGCGGACGCTGCGGGGCAACTGATGCACCAACACATCGGCCACTTGATCGATGCGGTAAGGGTCTACCTCGAAAACAGCGCTAAACAAACCGGCCGGGGCGCGAAGCCCAGCTAGCTCTGCTTCCCGATCAGGAACGCAGCGACCGAGCCCTCGGTCGGATTTACCTCCTGCAACTCTCCCGACAGAAATGCCTCCACGATCCTGGGGTCGACATACGAGGTACGCGCCACTGTGGGAGTGTTGCCCAGCAGGTGGGCTGCGTCCTTCATGGCCTTCACCAAAGCCTGGGGGCGTGTCATTGTGCCTTCGGATTTCAAGAGGGATAAGGCTGCGGCCGCGGTCCCCTTCCAGGTCCGGAAGTCCTTGGACGTGTACGCTGCTCCGGCGATGCTCCGCAGATACTCGTTGATCATGGAAGCATCCACGGAAACCCACGAACCTTCGGATTTGTAGGCCAGCAAGCGGTCCTTGCCTGGTCGCCTTGCCAGCGGTTCAAGGAAGGCCGCCAGCGCGGGATCCTGAATGGACATGTCCCACCACTGCCCGCTCTTGCCAGGAAACTTCAGGGCAACCGCGCTCTCCTTGACGCGGGCATGCCTGCACCTGAGCGTGGTGAGTCCGTAGGAGCCGTTTTGACGCATGTAGCTTTCAGAACCCACGCGGAGAGCACCGAGGTCCATAAGCCTGACGGCCGCAGCCAGCGTTTGCTGCTTGGGCGAAGACGTGTCCTTCAAGTGCACGGTGACGGCACGCCTGACCGAGGGAAACACCGAGCCCAGCTCTGCCGCCCGTTGGAACTTCTCGGTGTCTTTGCGTTCCCGCCACCGGGGGTGGTAGATGTACTGGCTCCGACCTGCCGCGTCCACCCCCGTGGCCTGGATGTGCCCATTGCCATCCGGACAAATCCACACCTCGGTCCACGCAGGCGGGATCGCCAGCGCATTAATGCGCTGGCGCTCCTCTTGGTTTACCAGACTTCCATCGGGATACCTGTAACTGAATCCTTTGCCGGCCCGACGGCGTTCGATACCGGGCCTGGAAAGATCACTTCGCCGCAGCCTTGGCACGTTCGCCTGCCTAACCGGTATTGGGTCGGGACCCGGCCTGCACTAGGCTTCGTCGGGATCCGTGACGGCGGCTCCGGCACTCATGATCTCGGCGTTGATCATCCAGACGAGCTGCTCCAGCCGGGCGATGAACTCGTGAAGGAGGTCCGCCGTGGTGGGGTCTTCTTCGTCCACCTCGTCATGGACGTCCCGCATGGTCTGGACGGTGCGCTCCACACGGTCCGTGACCAGCTTGACGGCATTCTTGGTGTTGACCAGCCCGCCGGGGAATTCTTCAAGGCGTGTTCCGGCCGAGATTGTCCCGCTGCGGCCGTCCGGCAGGGCGTGAAGTGCCCTCATCCGCTCGGCTGTGTCATCCGCGAATTTCCGGGTGGCGGCCACGAGTTCGTCCAGCTGGAGGTGGAGGTCCCGGAAGTTCGGACCAACAATGTTCCAGTGCGCCTGCTTTCCCTGGAGCTGTAGCTCAATCAGGTCTGTCAGGACGATTTGAAGGTTGTCTGCAAGCTGCTGTGACGCTTTCATGTGTTCCTCTCCTTGGACGGTCGTGCAAGTTGGACGGTCGTGCAAGCGAAAAACCCTGGTGTCGAATTCCTTCGACGTAGGTTAATCATCAAGTGGCGACTTCAATAACTCTTTCATAAGGTTGCTTAGTAGTACAATGAAGAGTGTTGCTGTTCACATCGGGCGAACTTCACCCCACGGTGAGGGCCGGAAGTGGTAGCGATACAAGGCACTTGGAGGCGGTGGAACGCTCCCAAGTACCCGTACAAATAAATCGAAGTAAATAGGAATGCATAGTCAGGAATCCAAGAGATTCTTTGCGGATTCCCCCAGAAAGGAATGTGCTGACCATGAACACGCTTCTGATCATTGCTGGTGTAGTTGCAATTGTCCTTCTCTTGGTGGGCGGCTTCTCGTCGGCCCTGAACTGGCTGCTGTGGGTAGGCGTCGTCCTCCTCGTCATCGCAGCTATCGGCTGGCTGCTCAGCTTCATGTCGGGCCGCAGGGGACATACGGTATAGGGCACGCACCGCGACAATGACCCGCACCGGCCAAGTACTATGGTCGGCCTGCCGATGAATACCGCGGAACGTGAGGACTGCCCCACTGCAGTGGAACTGCAGGCAGGGGCAGTCCTCCGGCGCATCCGGCACCCGATACCTGCTCCTGAAAGGGTGCTTCAGCCGCCCGTGCTGGTTCTTTAACCGCCCGTGCTGGTTCTTTAACCGCCCGTGCTGGTTCTTTAACCGCCCGTGCTGGGAGGTGGCGCAGCGTCAGGATCCCGCGGTGTGGGGAATTCGTCCGGTGATTCGGGAACGGGAGAGGTATCCGGGTCTTCAGGAGTGGGGCTGCCCTCAGGAGGCTCCCCGGGCCCGGGAGGCGTTCCCGGTGAGGGCCGTTCCGGCGTTTCGCGCTCCGACCCCTGGCCTGGCAATTCCTGCTCGGGTGTTGGCGTGCCGTAACCACCGGCAGCGTCTTCCGGGTTAACCCGGTGTTCGTCCTGACTCATTGCTTCCTCCTTGGAAATGCTTTGAGGCCCCGAAAAATGTTCGAGGAATGCTGACAGTTCGACCGTAGCCCGGTGTACTGTCGTCGTCCACCAATAGCTATCTGGAGGTGTACGAATGGTAGAGCCGGAACAGGTTCCCAGGACCGGCAGGAACGAATCCGTTGAAGAACGGATGGACCGCAACTGGATGGAGTTGATCCAGGAACTGCGGGTGCTCCAGACCGGTGTACAGATCCTGGGCGGATTCCTGCTGACGCTGCCTTTCCAAGCGCGCTTTGAGCACCTGGACGACTGGCAACGCGGCCTCTACCTCTTCAACGTCATGGCAGCAGCCCTCACCACCGCCTTGATTCTGCTTCCGGTCAGCGTGCACCGGAGACTGTTCCGCAGGGGGCTCAAGGCGACACTCGTCTCCAGCGCCGATGCCATTGCCAAATGGGCATTGGCCGGTGTAGCCATCTTGATCGTGGGCTCAGCCACCTTGGTCTTCGATGTCACAGCTGGCCGGATTGCTGCGGTGATTGCAGGCAGCCTCATCATCCTCGTCCTGCTGGTGCTGGTTGTGGCAATGCCTCTGTGGCTGCAACGGCGCGCGCTGCGAAACGGCAACGGCAACAAGGGAATCGGGCACTGAGCAAAATGCTGCGAGCATCTAAACACCAGGATGTTTCAACAAAGGGAGAACCGGTGCGTCAATGGATCAAGGACCATGGCTTGCTGCTCGCGAACGTCGGCTTGTTCGTTGCATTCCTGGCCGGGATGGTGATTTCCGGGGCAGCCACCTACAGCGAAGAGCAGCAGACCCACGGCGGCCAGCCCGTGGGCATTTTGGGGTATCTGGGCACTGGAAACTTCGTGGAAGCCGTCTTTGAAAACTGGGAGTCGGAATTCCTTCAAATGGCCATGTATGTGCTGCTGACGGTGTTCCTGTTCCAGAAGGGCTCCTCCGAATCCAAGCCTGTGGGGAAGCCTGCTCCGCAGGACGAAGATCCACGGGAAGCCAGGAAGTCCGTCAAGACTCCTTGGCCTGTGCGGCGCGGAGGCTGGGTGCTGAAAGTCTACGAGCACTCACTTTCGGGCCTGTTGGGCCTGCTTTTCCTGGCCTCGTTCACTATGCACGCGGTGGGCGGAACGGCCGCCTATAACGAAGAGCAACTCAGCCATGGCCTGCCCGAAGTATCCACGTGGGAGTACATCGGATCCAGCCAGTTCTGGTTCGAATCCTTCCAGAATTGGCAGAGCGAATTTCTTGCCGTGGCTGTGCTGGTAGGCGCATCCGTGTACCTCCGGGAACGTGGCTCGCCGGAGTCCAAACCCGTAGCCGAGCCACATTATGAGACAGGCGCATAATCAATACGCAAAAGGAAAACACGCCATGCCTGGAAAGAAGAATTCAAGTTTGAAGGACCCGAAGCTTTATGAAGAGCTCCGGGATGATGGCGCCTCCAAGGAAAAAGCGGCCCGCATTTCAAATGCTGCTGCCAAGCAGGGGCGCAAGGAAGTAGGGCGCAAGGGGGGCAAGTCCGGCGACTACGACGATTGGACAGTGGACAAACTGAAGTCCCGCGCCAAGGAACTCGGAATCAAGGGCTACTCCGGCAAGAAGAAGTCCGAGATCATTTCAATGCTGCGGAACCACTAGGCACGCGAGTCTAATCCTGCAACCTCGGGGCAGGCCGCAACTTCTTGAGCCAGGACTCAGTCTGGGCAATATGCGCGGCCGTCGCGGTGGCTGCCAACGTAGGGTCCCTACGGGCTATCGCGTCCACGATTGCGCTGTGCCCGGCCGTGCTGCCTTCCCGGACTTGGGCTCCCACCTTGCCGTCGAAGATATGGAAGTGTCCACCGCGGGAACGGAACAGGCGGACAAGTGCCGCGAGAGTCGAATTGCCGCTCGCGCGGCAGATTTCTTCATGAAAGCGTGAATCAAGTTCGGAATATTCGGCAGGGCTATCCGTAGCCTCCATGGTTTCAACGAGCGCCTTCAGCTTGGCCAGGACCTCCGGCGTGGCATTCGCCGCGGCGGTAGCTGCAGCGTGTGATTCCATCAACCTTCGGATCTCGAAGAGTTCCAGCAGGCCGTCCAGCGGAAGCAGGTCCACCAAGAGGGCAAAATTCTGGAGAATAACCGTCGGCTCCAGGGAAGACACATAAGTTCCCGAGCCATGCCGTGACTCCATTACGCCCAAGGCAGACATCGCCCGCACAGCCTCCCGAAGGGAGCTCCGCGATACACCAAGCTGGGCGGCCAACTCGGCTTCTGGCGGGCATTTCTGCCCAGCCGCGAGTTCGCCAGAGGCAATCTTGCTTCTTAGGCCCTGCATGGCCGTTTCGACAGCACCCAATACGTCGCCTCCTTCAGATACTCGTAACAACCTACCGCACGCTCGCGGCGCCTGAGTCGATGAGCCTCATTGTCATACCTCAAACGACAAGACATCGTACCTATACTCCGAGAATCCCGTAAAATTGGCAGCTATTCCGGCGTAATCCACAAAGTCATCTTATGACTATTTCTGATTGTCCGTTGTCTTGGGGCCGGCTGTGATGTAACTTACAGAGCGTTCCCCCTTCCCCGACCCCGAAGAACATCGTGCTCCCAGCGCCACTCACGGCCCCGCCTCCCATGTTGACCCCCGAGGGCGAACCCTCCATGGCCGACTGGAGCCTCACGCCGTCCAAGGTCCACCTCAACCACGGGTCCTACGGCTCCGTCCCCCGCGCAGCCCAGGCCAAGCAGCTCAGCCTCAAGGCACACATGGACCAGAATCCGTGCCCGTGGTTTATGAGTCAGTTTGAACTGGTGGCCACGGCGAGGACAGAGATCGCAGAGTTCCTCAACGTCACGGCTCAGGACACCGCCCTCGTGCACAATGCCAGCGCTGGCGTCAGCACCGTATACAACTCGCTGAGCTTCGAGCCCGGCGCCGAAATTGTGACCACAAACCACGCTTATGGTGCGGTGTTGCAGGGCGCAGAGCGCGTTGCCCGCAGGAACGGTGGCCGGGTGAGGATCGCCGATATACCTCTCGACGCGGACGCCGGGACCGCCTGTTCCCTTGTCATGGGCGAGGTCACCAGCAATACAGCCCTCATCGTGGTCGACCAGATCACGTCCGCCACGGCCCGGGCCTTCCCCGTCGAGGCGATCGCCCAAGCAGCTTCCCGCCTTGGGGTGCCGGTCCTGGTGGACGCAGCCCACGCACCGGGCGTGATGAAGTTCCCCGTACCGGACTTCGAGGGGTTCTGGGTAGGAAATCTCCACAAGTTCGCCTGCGCGCCGCGGGGAACAGCGGCGCTCGTAGCACGCGGCCCAGCGGCGAAGATGCTGGAACCCCTGATCGATTCGTGGGGCTTCCCCTACGACTTCCCGGAGAATTTCGACCATGTCGGAACGCAGGACGTGACCGCGTGGATGGCCGCCCGCACCGCGTTCGACACCATCGAGGAGCGATACGGCTGGGCAACCTTCCGCAGCTACGCCCGTGAACTGTGTGACTACGGACAGACCCTGATTGCCGGCGCCTTTGCCGACGTCACCGGCGAGGATCATACGGTCAAGGTCGGCATGCCGGTGGGTCCCTTGCGCCTGGTCCGGCTGCCGAAAGGCCTCGCCACCACACACGAGGATTCGCATGCCGTCCGCGCCCACATTTCCGATCGGCTGGATATCGAAACGGCCATCACCACCTTCAACGGCGAGGGCTTCCTGCGGCTCTCGGCACACCTGTACAACTCGCCCAAGGACTACGAAACCTTTGCGGAAAGGGCGGTCCCGGAGCTCGTCCGGCTCGCCCGCTCCCGCTAACCACGACCTTGCCAGCAATCTAGTCACCAACTTAGCCACCACCGACCATGCCGCCCCGCCGGGGCAGCGATTACCCACGCTCACCAAGTCATTGGAGGATCCACGTGAAATCAAGATTCATCATGTCTGCCGCAGCCGGTCTCGCGGCCGTCCTTGCGCTTGCCGGATGTGGCGGCGCCGAGCCCGCCAAAGACGGAAAAGTCACGCTGAAAATGGTGGAGAGCCTCACCAATCCGACACGGACAGACACGTTGAAGAAGCTCATTTCCGGCTTCGAGCAAGCGAACCCGAACATCAAAGTTGACCTCATCTCTCCGCCAACTGATCAAGCGGACCAGAAGATCCAGCAGATGCTCCAGTCCGGCAAGGGAATCGACGTCGTCGAGGCCCGCGACATCACCGTGGGATCGTTCGGTGCCAACGAGTGGCTGTATGACATGTCGGCCGACCTCAAAGGCTGGGAGGGCTGGGACAACCTGACGGACAACGCCGTCACGTATTCGAAGCAGAACGGCAAGACGTACTACATTCCTTACGGCTTCTACGGGCTTTCGCTGTTCTACCGTTCCGACGTGGTCAAAGAGGCTGGCTTCTCCGGGCCACCTGCCAGCTGGTCCGAGATGCTGGAGCAAGCGTCGGCCATCAACAAGCCGGCAGAGAACAAGTTCGGCTACGCATTCCGCGGGGGCACCAACGCCAACTCCAACGCCGTCGCCATCATCGAGGCCTACGTGGCTGACGAGATCGACAAGGAAAACGCCTTCAAGCTGACCAGCGGCAAGACGATCTTCTCCTCGCCCAAAGCGCAAGAGGCCATGGATCTCTACATTGATCTCTTCAAGAAGGGTTCGCCGCCATCCTCAGTCGCCTGGGGTTACCCGGAAATGGTGCAGGGCTTCAGCAACGGCTCTACCTCGTTCCTGCTCCAGGACCCTGAGGTCATCGCTACCGTGCGGGAATCCAAGTCCATCAAGGAGGACCAGTGGAACGTGGCTCCGCTGTTGGTAGGACCGAGCGGGAAAGCCATTCAACCCGTGGCATCTGCCGGCTGGGGAATTGCCGCCGCATCCACATCCAAGCCCGAGGCCGTGAAACTCATCAAGTACCTCGCACAAGGCGACGCTGCAACCACGTTCAGCAAGGACAACAGCCTGGTGCCGACCTTGAAGTCCGCCGCCCAGGACAGTTTCTACAGCACCGGTCCTTGGGCCGCCTACGTCAAGATGACGGAAAATCCGGAGACCTATGTCTCCGCTGTCCAGCCGCGAAGCGTGTCCTGGTGGAGCGAATGGATCAAGAAGTCCGACGGTGAACTCCAGCGCGTCCTGACCGGGAAGATGTCCACGAGCGAGTTGCTGGCCAGCTGGGACACTTACTGGTCTCAAAAGTGGGCAGGCTAGGTTCCGGTGAGCCTCGATACCAAGCTCCCCTCGAAGAAGGCCAATGCCGGGTCCGTGGCGGGCACCGGCTCTCAGCCCAAGAAGCGCTTCAATCCCAGGACAGCCTTCACTCTGCTGATCTTCCTGGCCCCGGCTGCAGTGTTCGTCGGCATCTTCACCTACTACCCGATGATCGCAGGCAGCCAGATGGCGTTCCGCAACTGGAACCTGAACGATCTTTCCGACACCTCGTGGGTAGGGTTCGGCAATTTCACAAGCCTGCTCGAAACGCCGGAATTCTGGGGGATCGTCCGAAACACGGTGGTGTGGGTGGTTGGTTCCTTGGTGCCGCAGGTGGTCATTGGCTTTGCCGTGGCGTTATTCCTGAAGCGAAAGTTCAGGATGCGCGGGGCTTACCAGGCCATGATTTTCTTCCCCTGGGCAGTGTCCGGATTCCTGATCGGCATGCTGTTCCGGTGGATGTTCAACGCGGAGTTTGGCGTGGTCAACGACTTGCTGATGAAGGCGGGGATCATTAACTCGCCCATCCCGTGGCTCTCGGACCCCGGATTCGCGATGACCGCCATCATCATTGCCAACATCTGGTACGGCGTCACGTTCTTCGCCATCATGATCCTCGCCGCACTGCAGTCCGTCTCCGACGAAATGTACGAGGCCGCAGCGCTGGACGGCGCCGGGAAGGTACGCACGTTCCTCAACATCACGCTGCCGAGCATCGCTACCACGTTGGCTTTGACCATCCTGCTGAGGGTGATCTGGATCTTCAATTTCCCGGACATCATCTTCGCCATGACAGGCGGCGGTCCGGCTGACCAGACGCACATCATCACGACGTACATGATCAAAGTTACCCAGGAGGGTGACTACGGGAAGGCTTCCGCCCTGGGGCTGATCGTCGTCCTCACGCTTGCCCTCTTCGCCGTCTTTTACCTCATGGCCGTCCGTCCTCGAAAGGAAGCCCGATGATCAATCAGCAGAGCTTCATAGGGCGCGTGGGTAAATTCGTCTTCCTGGGAGCGTGCCTCGTCGCCACGGTTTTCCCGCTGTACTGGATCATCCTGACGTCCTTGAAGGAACCCGGCGCCATTTACTCGCTGCCGTTGGACTATTGGCCCCGGCAGCTCTCCTTCGAAAACTACGTCGGGCTGTTCACCAAGTCGGATTTCGGCCAGTACATGCTCAACAGCTTGGTAGTTGCCCTGGTAGCTTCGACGGTGGCCACTCTGATCTCCTTGCTCTCGGCGTATGTCCTGGCTCGGTTCCACTTTGCAGGTCGCGGCGCGGTGTTGGGGGCCTTCCTGATCACCCAGATGATTCCAGGCTTCATTGCCTTGGGGCCGCTGTATCTGATGATGACCAATATGGGCCTTGTAGATTCCAAGACCGGGCTGATCCTCATTTACATCGCGATCTGCATTCCGTTTTGCACAATCATGCTCCGGGGTTTCTTCGAGAACGTTCCTGACGCTTTGGAAGAGGCCGCGATGATCGATGGCTGTTCGCGGCTGGGTGCGTTGTTCAGGGTTTTGGTTCCAGTGATGCTGCCCGGCGTGGCGGCAAGCTTCGTCTTCAACTTTGTTAACTGCTGGAATGAGCTTTTCTTATCGGTGACCTTGATGAACAGCGATAGTAACAAGACGATTCCGACGGCGTTGGCCGGGTTCATCTCGAGCTTCAACATTGACTGGGGGTCGATGTCCGCCGCGGCGGTCCTGACGGTCGTTCCAACGCTGGCAATCTTTGCCTTTGCAAGCAAGTTCATTGTCCAAGGACTAACGGCCGGGTCAGTCAAGGGCTGAGTCGAACGCACCCAACTGGGTCGCATTTGTGCGCGTTTTGGTCGCCCTAAACGCGCACAAATGCGACCTAGACGATATGTATGGGCTGGCTGCGGTTTGGCTGGTTGGTTTCCTTCTGAGGGGGCGATTGTCGCCGGGCAAGGTTTCGGAGCGCCAGCTTTGGGCGGGCCTTCGGGGGGTTTGTTTGTTGATGGCGCTCCGGAGCCTTGCCCGGCCGGGTCTGGCCCGTATCAGAAGGACGTGTGGGGTGGGGGTTCCGGCGGGCCAGGGCTATGGGTGTGTGGGGGCTGGAACCTTCTCTTCAAAGCATCCCGTGGGTTGCCCCAGACTCGTTTTAGGGGGGTAGAGCCACATTTGAAGTTTGGAGGTTCCAGCTATGTTTGAGCGTACTCATGTGGGCTTGGATGTCCACGCTTTGACTGTCGTCGCGTGCGCGATTGATGGTCAGACCGGCGAGATTTCCCGGGCACGGCTGACGCCGGACCATCAGGAGATTCTGGGATGGATCAAGACACTGCCGGGCCCGTGCCAGGTGGTGTATGAGGCCGGTCCTACCGGTTTTCCGCTGGCAAGGGCTTTGCTGGCTGCTGGGATCGAGTGTCTGGTCGCGGCTCCCTCGAAACTCCAACGCCCGCCCGGGGACAGGGTCAAAACAGACCGCAACGATGCCTTGCATCTGGCCCGGTTGTTGAAACTGGACCAGATCACCGAGGTCACGGTCCCGAGCCCCTCTCAGGAAGCTGCCCGGGACTTGGTCCGTGCCCGCGAGGATATCCGTGGTGATCTGATGCGCGCCCGGCACCGGGTTTCCAAACTCCTGCTGCGCCAAGGCATCCACTACACCGGCGGCAGAACCTGGACCCATGAGCACTTGTCCTGGCTCTACTCCCAGAACTTTGACTCACCGGCACTGCAACTGGCCTACGACCTCGCCGTGGAGTCCGTCATTGAAACACTTGTCCGCCGTGACAGGGCCGATCAAGCCATCCGGACCATGGCCTATGACAGCGAATACACTCCCGTGGTGCGCTCTTTGGAGTGCTTGCGGGGTGTCTCCACGCTGACAGCGTTCGGTCTGGCCGTCGAAATCGGCGACTGGACCCGCTTTACCGGCTCGACGATAGGCGCGTATCTCGGACTCGTTCCCAGCGAGAGTTCATCTGGCGGGCACCGCTCCCAGGGATCCATCACGAAAACAGGCAACACCCACGCCCGCAGGCTCCTGGTCGAAGCGGCCTGGCACCACCGCCGCGCCTACACCCACCCCTCCAAAGAGCTGCTGTCCCGTTGGGAAGCGGCAACCCCCTGGGCAAGAGCCCGTGGCAAAGCCGGCAACAAACGCCTCCACGAACGCTGGCTCGTTTACCAGGAACACCGGAAACGTCCCGTGATCGCCGATGTCGCGATCGCCCGCGAACTTGCCGGGTGGTGCTGGTCACTGGCCAGTGAAGCCCAACGGACAACGCAACACCAAAACCTCTAAACGTCCGGGGGAGCACCCGCACAAAAGGAGGGGACCACCGGTTACACCGGCAGCGCTTGGAGCAACCCGCGACCCAACTATGGGCAACCATCAAGGCCACGCCCGATCCCTAGAGAAGCGATAATCTCCAGGCCGGACACCTCGTCCTGCGGTAATCAACCCGCGCATATTAGTCTGACCACGCCGTCGCCAACGACACGCTGGACCCCCCGAACACAAGCACACCCCCGGACCAAAAAGGAAGCGACCCCGGAACCAACCCGGGATCGCTTCCCCACGCCCATTGACAAACGAAACTACATATTAGTTGGGGCGCCCGACGCCGCGTCAAGCCTTTTTCTTGGCCCGCGTCTTTGGCTTGGTGGCAGCTTTGCTGGCGGCAGCGTCGTCGTCGGCCGCTTTTTCCTTGCCTCGTTTCTTGTCCAGGCTGCGCTTCAGCGCCTCCATGAGGTCGATGACGTCGCCGCCCTCGCCTTCGCCCTCCGTGACACCGAACGTGGCTTCCGTATCCAGTGCCTCGCCCTTCTCCAGCTTGGCCTCGATCAACGTGCGGAGCTGTACCTGGTAGTCGTCGGTGTATTCCTCGGGGTCGAAGTCGTGGGCCATGGAATCCACCAACGCGGAGGACATTTCGAGTTCTTTGTCGGAAATCTTGATGTCCGTCTCGAGGGAGGGAAATTTAGCTTCGCGCACTTCGTCGCCCCAGAGGAGGGCTTGCAGCAGCAATACGTCCCCGCGTACGCGCAGGGCGCCGAGCCGGGTTTTCTGCCGCAGGGCGTACTGGACGATCGCGATCCTGTCCGTGTCCTCCAGCGTCTGGCGCAGCAACATATAGGCCTTGGGCGACTTGGAATCCGGCTCCAGGAAATAGCTGCGCTCGTACATGATCGGGTCCAGCTGCTCGGCAGGGATAAATTCCACTACCTCGATTTCGCGGCTGTTCTCCTCCGGCAAGGACTTTATATCGGCCGCCGTGAGAACCACCGTGCGGCCTTCTTCTTCGTAGGCCTTGTCGATATCCTCATAAGCCACAACGTCGCCGCAGATTTCGCACTTCCGCTGGTACCGAATGCGCCCGCCGTCCTTATTGTGGACTTGATGAAGGCCAATATCGTGGTCCTCCGTGGCGCTGTAAAGCTTCACTGGTACGTTGACCAGACCGAACGCGATAGATCCCTTCCAGATGGCCCTCATGCACCCAGTCAACAGCACAAGACAGCAGAGGAGAAGAGGTGGCAGGCAAGCAACAGGAGCGCGTGAACGTTGAAGGCCACGAGCTGACCCTCACCAATCTGGGCAAGATCATCTACCCCGAGACCGGAACCACCAAAGCCGAGGTCCTGGAGTACTACGCTGCAGTGGCGCCGTTCCTCATTCCCGCGGCAGCCAACAGGCCCGTCACCCGTAAGCGTTGGGTCAATGGCGTCGGCACCGCCGAGCATCCGGGGCAGGTGTTCTTCCAAAAGAACCTTGAAGACTCCGCGCCCAAATGGATCCCCCGCACCACAATCCAGCACTCGGACCACACCAACGTCTACCCCATGGTCAACAACCTCGCCACGCTCACGTGGATGGCACAGATCGCATCCCTGGAGATCCATGTCCCCCAGTGGCAAGTGGACGCAGAGGGTAACCCGCTCCGGCCTGACCGCTTCGTCCTGGATCTTGACCCCGGTCCCGGCGCGGGCCTGCCAGAATGCGTTGAAGTGGCCAAGCTTGCCCGCTCCATCCTGCAGGACATGGGCATGGATCCGGTGCCCGTGACCAGTGGCAGCAAAGGCATACACCTCTACACCGGGCTGGACGGGACGCTGAAGTCCGAGCAGGTCTCGGCCTTCGCCCATGAGCTCGCCCGGGCCCTGGAAGCTGACCATCCAGAGCTGGTGGTCAGCGACATGAAGAAGTCCCTCCGCGAAGGCAAAGTGTTGGTGGACTGGAGCCAGAACAGCGGCAACAAGACCACCATCGTGCCCTACTCGCTCCGAGGGAAAGCCCACCCTACTGTCGCGTCGCCGCGCACGTGGCGCGAACTTTCCTCCGCCAACCTCGATCACCTGGACTACACAGCCGTGATGAAGCGGGTGAAGAGTGGCAAGGACCATTTCGCGCCCATTTCCTCTCGGCATCTCCCGCCGCACGGAGAGTATGCGGATGACGACGACGGTTCAGGCACTGGCAGCGGTTCAGGCACTGGCAGCGGTTCAGGCACTACCGGCCGCCGTGAGCGGGTGGTTACCGTCGAAGGTCGTCTCGCCAAATACGTTGGGATGCGCGATCCTGCCAAGACCCCGGAGCCGTTCCCGGCGTCGTCGTCTCTCGCGCAGGGCGACCAGCCCGCGTCCAAGGGATCATCCGGGCAGCCGCAGCCCGGCGATCCTGCGCCGCCCGGCGGGATCTTCGTCATCCAGGAGCATCACGCCCGGCGCTACCACCTCGATTTCCGTCTGGAGCACGACGGCGTGCTGGCCTCGTGGGCGCTGCCCCGCGGCGTCCCCGAAACGCCCGATCGGAACAACCTCGCCGTTCAAACCGAAGACCACCCCATGGATTACGCGGACTTCGCCGGCGTCATTCCCAAGGGCGAGTACGGCGCCGGGACAGTCAGCATCTGGGACCGCGGCGAGTTCACGTGCGAGAAATGGCGGGATGGCAAGGAAGTGATCGCGACGCTCACCGGTCAGCCAGGAGGTGGGCTCCACGGGACCAAGCGGTTCGCGCTCATCAACACCGGTGACCGTTGGCTGATCCACTTGATGAAGGAGCAGCCTGGAGGACGGCTTCGGAAGGGCGCTCCCAGCCCTTCCGCCAAGGCTTCGCCCGCCACTGCACCCAAGCCAGCCGTTCCACAGCCGATGCCCACTTACACCCCCATGCTTGCCACTTCCGGCACCGTCGCCGACCTTCGTGGTGGCGGCTGGCTCTACGAACTCAAGTGGGACGGAATCCGGGCTATCATCACCGGCACGGAGGGCAAGATCCGTTTGATGAGCCGCAACGGAAACGATCTCACCGCAACCTACCCCGAACTGACGGACCGATCATGCTGGCCCAACGGCGATTTCGTGGCCGACGGTGAAATCGTGGCACTTGGCAAGGGTTCGCGGCCGGACTTCGGCCGCCTGCAGCTGCGGATGAATCTGGTCAAAACCGCGGACATCGAGCGTGCCAGGGCTTCGGTGCCAGTGCAGCTCATGCTGTTCGATCTTCTGTACGACGGCGGCACGGATCTGAGCGGGCTGCCATTCCGCGAGCGCCGGGAACGGCTTGCCGAGTTTGCGGGGCGCTTGCGTGGTGGCTGCCCGCTTCACCTTTCGGCCGTGTTGGACCATGACGTTGAAGACCTCATGACAAGCGCGGGTGAGCTCGGCTTGGAAGGAGTGATGGCGAAAAAAGCAGATAGCCGTTACGTGATCGGCCGGCGAAGCCGCTCATGGATCAAGCTCAAGTTGGAACGGAGCCAGGAAGTGGTGGTTGGCGGCTGGCGTCCCGGCGCTGGCACCCGGAGTGGGACCTTTGGCTCGTTGCTGTTGGGCATTCCGGAGGGCGGGAAGTTGCACTATGTCGGCCGGGTTGGCAGCGGATTCAAGGAGTGGCAGCTGAGGGACATCATGGAGAAACTGGAGTCCCGCCTGGTAGCTGATTCCCCCTTCGCCGACATTCCGCGCGAAGACTCGGCAGGTGCCCGCTGGGTAGATCCGGAGCTGGTGGCTGAAGTGACGTTCGGAGAATGGACGGGGCCGGGCAGGCTACGGCATCCCGTGTGGCGTGGGTGGCGTCCTGACAAGTCCCCGAAAGACGTAAGCCCGCCCAACTAGGTCGCAGCTGAGCGCGTTTTGAGGGTTCAAAACGCGCAGTGCTGCGACCTAGTTGGGCTGGCGGGGCTGGGTTAGGAGGAGTGCGGCATCTGTGGGCGGCTGGTGCGGTGGATCGCCGTCACGGCTGCGCCCTGGCCCATCCGTCCGTGGGCTTGGTCGCGGTCCTTCGGGTGCCGGCGTTTACCGCTGCCGTCCGGCCAGTGCTGTTCCTGGTCCAGACCCAGAGATACGTCGATGGTTGCCGGTTCAGGCATGGGAGCCATGTCCATGGCCTCCACCAAGTGGCTCGCAACCTCAGGATCGATGTTTTCGGCTTGATGCTTTGCAGTCATGGTTCTTCCTTTCCACAGTGAAACGAAGGAATTTCAATACTAGGTGGGCCGAAGATGGTTGTCTGCAGGATTTACCTGCGTACAGGAATCACCAACGGACCTTCTTCTCTGTCTTGGCCCGCTTACCGCTGGCGGTCGTGGGCTTGTGGCCCTTACCAGTGCTTTGCCAGCCAGCGGGAGCGCCGCCGCCGGACTTGCTGGCGAGCATCGCTTTTTGCGCATCTGTCAGTTTGGACTTGATGCCGCCGTAGGCGGGGGCGGACTCTGTACTTCCCGGCGCTGCGGGGTCCGGGGTCTTGTTTTCAGAAGGATTGGCAGTCATAAAAGTGGACTCCTGTTCAGGTGCGAGTCCTGAAGAAGCACTAAAACCATGGCGTGCGGTTCGAGAAAATAGCGTCGACAACGGGAACGGCATGGAGGCAGGGCCTCAACAGGCGTGGATTTTTGTCATGTGAAACTCGGCTGTGCCACTAAAGGCAAGGGCCGGTCTACTCAAAAATCAGTGTTCCCATGGGTCATACCCTAGCCAAGTTTCGCCGCTTTTGTGAACCCCTCGGCTAGCATGGCACCCGTGACCCGGAGAATGTCCATCGCCACCGCCCTCCGCTCCGCCGGGTGCGTTTTCGCGGAGGACGAGGCCCAACTCCTCATCGACGCTGCCCTCAGTCCCGGCCATTTGGACCACATGGTGGATCAGCGCGTCAACGGGCTGCCCTTGGAACACATCCTCGGCTGGGTGGACTTCTGTGGGAGCCGTATGGAAGTTGGACCCGGCGTATTCGTTCCGCGGCGTCGCACGGAGTTCCTGGTGCGCCAGGCGGCGGGAATAACCCGGCCGGGTTCCGCCGTCGTCGATCTTTGCTGCGGCTCGGGAGCCATTGGTGCGGCGCTTAGCGATTTCCTGGGGAGTTGCGAGCTGTACGCCGCTGACATTGATCCAGTCGCGGTAGCCTGCGCGCGCAAGAACGTTGAGCCACGTGGAGGCCGTGTTTTCGTGGGCGACCTCTACGACGCCCTCCCCCTTGAACTTCGGGGACGCGTGGACGTGGTGCTCGCCAATGCACCGTACGTGCCTACGGGTTCCATCGGGATGATGCCGCCAGAGGCGCGCTTGCATGAACCGATGGTGGCGCTCGACGGCGGTACTGACGGTTTGGACGTCCAACGCCGGGTCGCGGAGCGCGCGGCTGAGTGGTTGTCGCCCGGCGGTTGCCTCCTGATTGAAACATCGGAACAGCAAGCACCCGAAACCGCCCGGATCATGAACCAGTGCGGGCTGGCCGCGCGGGTGCTCGTTGACAAGGAATTGGGCGCAACGCTGGTGCTTGGAGCCGCCCCTACCGCCAAAGGCAATCCGTAAGCTTTTGCGCCCGTTTAAGCCGTGTTCGGTGGGCTTGGCTAAACAATTTGGTAACAACGTGCCCGGGAGGGCAAAAACCGCTCGGATTCCGCGCCGTTGCAGGGCAAAAGCAGGTAATGAGATGCAACACACCTAGGCAATTTGCATCCCCAAAGGGCCCAAAAATCGGATCTCAACTGGGGTTTAAGCGGCAAACCCCGTAAAATTGAACACCTGCCCAGAGCGGGGCAGCAGAAGTCGCAAGCAAATGACCTCCCTAGGAGAAGCCCAAATGCCCATAGACCAAAGCAAGACCGTCTCCCCGGATGGCGAAAGGAACACCATCCAAAACCAGGAAACAGCCAACACCCCGGCCGCAGCCAACGCAGTCAAAACCACCAAGAAGTCAAAGCTCCGCAGCAAGCGCCGGTTGAAAGAATCCGACGTCAATGTTGTGGACCAGCCGATGCTGAAGAAAGCACTCGGCGGCACGATCGTCGGCAACACCATGGAATGGTACGACGTCGGCGTGTTCGGCTACCTCATCACCACCATGGGCCCCGTCTTCCTCCCGGAAGCGGACAAGTCCGTTCAGACACTCTTCCTTCTCGGCACCTTCGCCGCAACCTTCATCGCGCGCCCACTGGGTGGCGTCGTGTTCGGCTGGCTTGGCGACAAGGTGGGACGCCAAAAGGTGCTCGCAGCAACACTGATGCTCATGGCGGCAAGTACGTTCGCCGTCGGCCTCTTGCCTGGCTACGCGCAGATCGGCATCTGGGCCGCCGCGCTGCTGGTGATCCTTAAGCTCGTCCAGGGCTTCTCCACCGGTGGCGAATACGCCGGTGCCACCACGTTCGTCAGCGAATATGCCCCGGACAAGCGCCGCGGATTCTTCGCCAGCTTCCTGGACATGGGCAGCTACATCGGTTTCGCCCTCGGCGCCGCGCTGGTGTCCGTCCTGCAGCTCACGCTCGGACAGGCAGCCATGGAGGAATGGGGCTGGAGGCTTCCGTTCCTGATCGCTGGTCCCCTTGGCCTGATCGCCGTGTACTTCCGTAGCAAGATCGAGGAATCCCCGCAGTTCCAGGCCACCCTGGACGCCCAGGAAGCCCTCGCCAAAGACGCCGCGGCACAGGATGCTGCCGTGGCGAAGGGCCCGGTTGGCATCATCAAGGCCTACTGGCGCCAGATCGTCCTGGCCATGATCCTCGCAGCGGCGGCCAACACTGTTGGCTACGCCCTGACCTCATACATGCCTACGTACCTTACGGATTCCAAGGGCTACGACCCCGTTCATGGCACCCTGCTGACCATCCCGGTCCTGGTGATCATGGCACTGTGTATCCCGCTTACCGGTAAGTTGTCCGACCGTATCGGCCGCCGGCCAGTGCTGTGGATCGGCGCGGGCAGTACCATCCTGTTCTCCGTTCCCGCCTTCATGCTGATCGGCATCGGCGATATCTGGTCAACCCTGGCAGGCCTTGCCCTCATCGCCTTCCCCGTGACGTTCTACATTGCCAACCTCGCCTCAGCCCTCCCGGCACTGTTCCCGACGTCCAGCCGGTACGGCGGAATGGGCATCGCCTACAACTTCTCGGTAGCGATCTTCGGTGGCACCACGCCGTTCATCGTCCAGGGCCTCATTGAGGGCACCGGCGACGACATGATGCCTGCGTACTACTTGATGGGAACGTCCATCGTGGGCGCGATCGCCATCTACTTCCTGCGTGAATCAGCCCAGCGTCCGCTGCCCGGCTCAATGCCCAGCGTGGACACTGCCGCCGAGGCCCGCGAACTTGTAGCAACACAGGACACCAACCCGCTCATCAACCTGGAGGAGATGCCGTTCGACGGCCAGCCAATTGATGACGAAGTCTTCGGCCGCCGCGACAAGGACCTGGCTCCCGCCTAGGAACTCTTTGCCTGCAACTTCTGAGCAGCGCTTCCGATAGTTCGCGGCCCCGCCGCACACAGTAGCCACCAACACCAAGGCGCTCTCCTTGGGGTTGGTGGCTACTGCTGTTAACGCTCGACCTGTTAAGTGCTCGACGGCGGCACTCCCCTAGGCCGGCAGCAACCCTTTGACAGCCTCGCCGATAATCCGCGCGCCCTTGGGGAATGCCCCAGGATTGGGGCCGGCGTAGTTGAGCCTGATGTATGGGCCTTCAGGCTCCGCGGGGAACCACTCCGTCCCGGCCGCAATGAGAACCCCCGCCGCTTCGCAATCCTTGGTGAGCTGATCGACGTCGAAGCCGTCCGGCAGCCTCAGCCACAGGTTCAAGCCGCCCTTGGGCAGGTGGCTGAGGTGCGCCTGCGGAACGTGTTCGCGCAGGCTGGTGACCAGCAGGTCGCGGCGCGACTGCAGCTGATGGCCCAGGCCGCGCAGGTGGGTTTGCCACCCCGGCTGGGTAACGACGTCGAGCGCTGCAGCCTGGAGCAGGCCGCTGACATACATCGACTCCGCAGCCTGCGCGCCCATGATCCGTTCCCGGGCCGGACCGCGGGCGATAATCGCTGCCACGCGGATGGATGGCGAGACGCTCTTGGTCAGCGAGCGAATGTAGACCACGTGGCCGGAATCGTCCTGGGCGGCGAGCGGTACGGATTGCGCGGTGATACCGAAATCGTGGGCCCAGTCGTCCTCCACAAGGAATGCGCCGTGCTGGCGGACAATCCGGAGGACCTCCTCGCCCCGTTCGGGAGACCATTGGGCACCTGTGGGGTTGGCGAAGTTGGGCTGGGCGTAGAACATCCTTGCCCCGGATTCCTCGAAAGCCCTCGCCAGTTCGTCGGGATCCGGCCCGTCAGGACCGGAGGGCACCGGAATGACACGAACACCGGCCTGGCCCGCGGCCAGCAGCGCACCCCAGTAACTGGGCGACTCCACCAGCAGGGGCCGCCCATGCCCCACCAGGCCGCGAAAAATCGAGCTAAGTCCGCTCTGGCTCCCTGGAAGTACGACGACGTCGCTAGGCTGGGGTGGCGTGACGCCAACCGGCGTTGAGGTGCTGAGTTCGTGCGCGAACCAGGATTGCAGTTCCGGAAGCCCCTGGGCGGGTGGCCGCGACAGGGCGGCGTCGCCGCGGGCCGCCCGGGTCAGTGCGGCCCGGACGAGCCGCTCCGGCAGGAGTTCCCGGTCCGGATAGCCGGAGTGGAATGCTATGACATCGTTCGATGCACTGCGCATGGCGCCAGAGTTCAAGGGGCGCGGGGTTTGGGCAGCCCGGAGCGCCGCCGTCTGCCAGCCGTAGTCGGACGGTCGCGCCGTAAGGTAAGCCCGGACAAAGGTGCCAACACCTGGGCGGCTTTCTATCAAGCCTTGGGCCGTGAGGGTCCTCAACGCCTTCTGCACTGTCACCGGACTGGCCTGGTATTCGGCCACGAGTTGACGGGTGGATGGCAGTTTGGCTCCCGGGGCGGCGCCTGCGATCCACTCTTTTACTCGCGAGACAATCCGGGAACTGCTATCGTTATTCATGAGTCACAATAGTAGCGCTACTACACTTTCACGGCCAGTGGTATCCAGCGGGACGTCGCGAGGCGTCTGGTGGGGCCTTCTTGGCGTTGTTGCTTTCTCCTTCACGGTCCCCTTTACCCGCGTGGCGGTTGAAGGGTTATCCCCCCTGTTCATTGGGGCGGGAAGGGCGGTAGTCGCCGCCATTCTTGCAGCACTGGCCCTGGGGCTGACCCGTCAACGCTTTCCACGCGGAATTCAGTGGTTTCGACTTGTCGTAGTGGCCGGGGGCATCGTTGCGGGCTTCCCCTTGCTGACAACCTTCGCGCTAACGTCCACCACCGCCAGCCACGGAGCAGTGGTTATCGCGCTACTGCCTGCAGCCACGGCGACGGTAGCGGTTATCAGGGGCAGGGAACGTCCACGGCTCTTGTTCTGGGTCCTGACTGTCATAGGCGTTATCGCTGCACTGGTCTTCGCGTTGGTTCAGTCCGGTGGCTTCGGTTCGCTTCACTGGGCAGACCTGCTGCTTCTGGCCGCAGTGATGGCCGCTGCCATCGGCTACGCGGAAGGAGGCCTGCTGGCACGGGAACTCGGTCCCTGGCAGACAATCTCGTGGGCGCTCGTTGTGGCCTCTCCCTTCATGCTGCTGCTGACGGTCCTTTCCCTTGGATCCGGGGTTCCCTCCGCAACGCCCGGCCAGTGGTTGTCCTTCGCTTATCTGGGGGTCGTGAGCATGTTCCTCGGATTCTTCGCCTGGTACCACGGCCTGGCGATCGGCCCCATCGCGCAAGTCAGCCAGATCCAACTCGTCCAACCGGTCATGACCATCGCGTGGGCAAGCCTGTTGTTGGGAGAATCGATGACGTGGACCACCGCTGTTGGTGGACTCGCTGTGATCCTCTGCGCAGGTGCGGCCGTCCGCATCAGGCTCAACCCGCCGTCGAGAACCTGAAGCTGCCGCCCGAGGGCCCTGATCTCGTAGACTCGGCCCATGCCTGACGCATCTGTGGGTTCCATCCATCACCTTGAGATCTGGGTGCCGCATCTTGAACGTGCCCGGGAGGAGTGGGGCTGGCTCTTGGGCGAACTTGGCTACAAGCCGTTCCAGGACTGGCCTACGGGGTGTAGTTGGAAGCTCAATGGCACCTATGTGGTGGTGGAAGGCTCCGATGCCATCACCGGAACCGCCCACCGACGCACCGATCCCGGGCTCAATCACGTGGCCTTCCATGCTGGTACCCGGGAAAACGTGGACCGGATTCGCGCTCTCGGCGCCGACGCCGGCTGGTATGAGATGTTCGAGTCGAAGTATCCGCACGCCGGAGGTCCGGATCACTATGCCGCATATTTGATCAACACTGACAGCTACGAAGTTGAGCTGGTGGCCGAGTAGCTATGCCGGCGGAACCACGGGACGCCACATGGCCACCCGAGGCCAGCGCGTCAGTCCCAGTTCAGCCTCGTGCTCCATGAGCCTGGCGAGCTCCGGGCCCCAGCTACCGGCGTCGAGCGTTTGAAAGCCCAGGCGCCGATAGTACGGCGAGTTCCAGGGCACATCGCGGAACGTGCTTAAGGTCTGGCGCTGCATGCCATGCCCTCTTGCCCACACACGGGCAGCATGCAGCAGCTCGCGGCCGAGTCCTTGGTGCGCTTGATCCGGGTGGACGCTTACTTGCTCCACGTGCGCGTTGCCGTCAACGATATCCGTCAACAAATACGCCAACGGGTAGTCGAGTCCGTCAACGCACACCCAGGCACGCCCGGGAGCCACGTAGGCGTTCATCTCGTCCAAGGAGAAGGGTTCGTCGTCCGCGATCTGATCCATGCCCAGGCCCCGGAACGCTTCCCCCGCTGCCCGCTCGATGTCCTGCAAACGCGGCAGATCGTCTGTTCGAGCTAGCCGGATCACCGTTTATCCAGTGCGGGAGGTGCCTGTCCGACGAGGAACCCATTGCGGGTTTCGATCAAATCCTGCAGGTATCTGGCCAGCACCAGCTTCTCCAGCAAGCGGCCCAGAGGGCCGAACGGGGCAGCGAACTCCACGGTGTCCACCATCAGGGTCCCGCTGCCGTCAGGCCGGAACTCATGCGTGTGGCGGAGGTACTTGAAAGGGCCGCGCACTTGCTCGTCAGTGAACGACGCCGGTGCCTCCATCCGCGTGATGCGGCTGGTCATGCGGAAACGGACTCCGAGGTGCCACGCCTGCCAAGTGACCTGCTCGCCTTCCGAGATCAGCCCTGTGGTGACGCCGTCTATGGCCTTTTCCCTGCTTTTGGTCATCGAGCCAACGTGGGCGTCGATGTTTCGGGACAGGTCGAACAGCTCCTGCGGTGACATGGCGGAGCGGGTTCGGCAGACGAAAGCTACGGGCATACCTTGATCTTCCCAGACTCTGCCGGGCAGCGCGCTAGTGTTGCTGTTACCTTCCCACGAGGCCCATGTGTTGATCGTTGTAGCGGTTGCCCTGCACTCCGATCCGGCTGGCCACGGCATCCAGATCGGCAACTTCATCAGCGGAGAGCGCAACGTTGGTTGCGGCAGCATTCTCTTCGAGTCGTTCCCGACGTCGTGTGCCCGGGATCGGGACAATCCATGGCTGCTGCGCCAGAAGCCAGGCCAGCGCGATCTGACCCGGTGATGCACCTTTCGAGGCCGCAAGTTCGGCCACATGATCCACCAGTGCTTGATTGGCCGCCCGGTTTTCTGCGGTGAATCGAGGGATAGTGCCACGGACGTCACCCTGCGAAAACTGGGTGGAGGGATCAACAGTACCCGTGAGGAATCCCTTGCCAAGTGGGCTGAATGGGACAAAGCCTATGCCGAGTTCCGCTAGCGCTGGCAGCACCTCCGGTTCCGGATCCCGTGTCCACAACGAATACTCACTCTGGACGGCGGTCACGGGAAAAACTCCGTGGGCGGCGCGAATAGTGGTGGCGGAGGCCTCGGAAAGGCCGAAGTGGCGTACTTTGCCCGCTTGGACCAGCTCACCCACAGCACCTGCGACGTCCTCAATAGGCACATTTGGGTCAACGCGGTGCTGATAAAAAAGGTCCAGGGTCTCCAGGCCAAGCCTGCGGAGCGACTCGTCCGCTACCCGTTTGATCCGTTCAGGAGAACTGTCCAAGCCAACGGACTTGCCGTCTTCGATGCGCCAGCCGAATTTCGTGGCAATGACTACTTGGTCCTTGATAGGAGCAAGCGCCTCGCCGACGAGTTCCTCGTTGACGAACGGCCCGTAGACCTCGGCCGTATCAAAGAAATTGATGCCAAAGTCCACCGCTTCATGGAGCACCTTGATCATCGCCGCCCGGTCCCCCGGATTTGGGCCGTAGCTTTGTGACATGCCCATGCAGCCAAGACCGATGGCCGAGACCTGCAAACCTTGCCCAAGTGTCCGTGTGTGCATGACGCCTCCCTTTGATCCAAGTAACTCGCTTGATCCAGTCAACAACCTTCTCGACGCATATGGGAGGTACTGACGTAAGGGGTACTGCCAGTCCCCTACTACTGGTTGTGACCCGGCTTATGGCGGCCCACCCGCCGCTCCTGATAATTTTCGATACAGATAGCTCGCCCACAAGCCCCAGATGATTGGTGGTGTTTTCCGTGCCCGCATTCATGGCGCATGCCCGCGAGCTCCACAAACTAGGGCCCGCGAACAACGACCGTCTCTCCGCCGTTCGGGTGGCCTTCAGTGTCGCAGTTCCGGGTCTGGTCCTGATTCTCTTAGGCCGTCCGGACCTCATGATGTATGCCGTTTTCGGTGCCCTTACTGGAATGTACGGGCGCAATGAAACCCATCAATTGCGGCTGAAACACCAGGCCCAAGCCGCGCTGGTCCTGGTTGGCGGGCTCACCATCGGCACGTTTCTTTCCGTCAACCACATCCACTCCTGGTGGCTGGTTTTGGTGGCTACGCTCTTTGCAGGTGCGGGTTCCTTATATGCCGACTCGGTTCGCCTTAAACCGATCGGGCCGTTCTTCGGCATCCTCGCATTGGGGGCGTGCGCCTCGGTCCCCACCAGCGTTCCGTTCCTGGTTGCCGTCCTGATCGGTGCTGCTTCCGCTGCGTTTTCGCTTCTGGTGGGATTTGCTGGCTGGCTTCGGCATCGAAAGTGGGAGCCGGGCGCTGCCCGCGACGTCCCAGTCCTCCACGGACCGCTCCGGCAATCTGCCCTTGTTCACGCGGCCCGCTACACCCTCGCTGTCGGTGCCGCCGGGGTGTGTGGCGTGCTCAGTGGGAGCGGCCATCCGCATTGGGCCATGGCCGCAGCGGCCGTGCCGTTGGCAGGTGCGGACCTCCCGAGCCGCGTCCACCGGGGCATCCACCGCATCGTGGGGACGTTCCTCGGGTTGGCGGTGGTCGCCGTCGTACTTTTCCCAACTCCGTTGTCACCGCTGCAGTATTTCCCAACCCACGGCCCTGTAGTCCTGGCTATTGTGGTGGCCCTCTGCCAGTTTCCCACCGAGCTTTTCATGGCGCGGCACTACGGCTGGGCCATGGTGTTCTTCACGCCCGTGGTCCTGCTGATCGCGCAACTGGCGGCGCCCATGGACCCGGGCGTGCTGGTGATGGAACGAGCGGTTGAAACGTTCGTCGGAGCGGTGATTGGAATCGCGGTAGCGGTGCTGGTTAGGGCACCTGGCGTTGCGGTTCCTAAGGCTGCAGGGGCCGGCGCGGCGGGCCGGAAGTAAGCTTCGCCGGCAGGATACGCGCAAAGAAGCTAACCACTTTGTATCGCCGTGTCGGGATGGAAACAGCCTTGCCCTTGGCGTTGTCCTCCAGCCCTTCCCGCACTACGCGGTCTGCGGTGAGCCACAGGAATCGCGGCGCCACGGACTTATCCATGCCCATGCGATCGTGGAATTCGGTGTGGGTGAAGCCAGGGCACACAGCTGTGACCTGCACGCCCGACTTCGCATACGCGATGTTTGCCCACCGGCTGAACGTCACTTGCCAGGCTTTGGCCGCCGAGTAAGTGCCCCTGTTGGCGAAGGCCGCGACGCTGGCGACGTTGATGATCCGGCCCTTGCCTCTGGCCAGCATGACTTCGAGCGCCGCGTGGCACAGCTCCATGGGTGTCTGCACGTGAAGACGCAGATGCCGCCTTTCTTCCTCCAACTCGTTCCGCTCGAACGACTTCAAGAGTCCCATTCCTGCGTTGTTGACCAGGACGTCCACGGGTCGCCCAGCGTCCCGCAGGCGGTCGGCCACCAAGGAAACCCCGACGTCGGTAGTCAGGTCGGCGGACAGAACCTCCGCCGAGATACTAAAGTCGCGTTCAAACTCCTCGGCCTTTTCCTTGAGGCGTTCTTCATCGCGGGCCACCAAGACAAGGTGGTGTCCGGCTTCGGCGAGCTGGCGCGCGAATTCCGCACCGAGCCCAGCCGTGGCACCGGTGACCAGGGCGGTGAGTTCGTTGGCTCGAGTCGTCATGCGCCTAGACTATGCGCTGAAGGCATGTGGCGCCGCTATCTCTTCCTCGGAGGGTCGCTTGCGTGGCTTGGTGGCGAGGATGGCGAGGACTGTCGCGCCCGTGATGCCAAGAATCCACCAAGGGAATCCGGGATCTGTTGTGGTGGAGGGCAGGGTGCGGGGTCCGTCGGCGCTGACGGGTGCAGCGGTGCGTTCACCGCGAACAAGTAGCCGGTGACTGTTAACGCCTTTGGGCGTGCACGTAATGAGGGTGAGGTAATCCTTGCCCTCAACTTTGCGCAAGGCCTCGGTTTGGTCGGGCAGGACAGTGAGGATTTGGTCGACTTTGTAATAGAGGGTTTCGTCGAGCACGTTGATGCTGAAGACGTCGCCTTCATGGACCTTGTCCAGGTCATCGAAAAGGGTGGCGTTGACGAACCCTGAATGAGCGCTCAAGACACTGTGAGTGCCTTTGCCACCGACCGGCAGGGCAGAGCCGAAGAGGTGGCCAGCACCCTTGGAGAGGGTGTCCTCGTCGGTGCCATGGAAGATGGGCAAATCCGCGTGGATAGACGGAATACTGATGCGGCCCATCATGCCTCCAGACCCGACCGACAGCATCTTCTTGTACGCCTCCGAGCCGGCACCGATGGTGGTTTGTTCCCCTGCTTCGTTCAAGGAGTAGGGGTCACGGAGGGGTCCTGAGGGCAGTTCCTCATTGAACTCCCGCGCCTGGTCCAGGAGGGACTTCTTCGCCGAGGGGTTCATTATCTGGACAGAATCCACGTATCCGCTGATCTCGGTGGCGTGGACCCGATCCGAGAACCAGGCTGCGGCGGTGGGATAAAGCAGGATTCCGACGCCGATGACCGCGACCAGCACGATCAGAAGCCGTTGCCGGCTCCAGGGCCCGGTCAGGTGCCGGAGTCCACGACGGGTGCGGGTTTGGGGCTGGGTCATCAAAATCCTGTATCTGGGGTGAAACGGTTATGAGAGGGGTGCAAGTGGAATGCAAGTGGGGAAGAGCGCGTGGTTGGCGTTCTTCCCCACTTTGGGTCACTGTGGAGGCCGCGGTAGCGACCCCCACAGTAGTTGTTGCTGGTGTTAGTTGTTGCTGGTGCGGCGGTTGCGGACGAACATCAGGGCTGCGCCGACAACGAGGAGGGCACCTGCTGCGTAAAGAATGCCGGTTCCAACGCCACCGGTCAGGGGCAGCTGGAAGCCGCTGTTGGACGGGATGTTCTTCACCTGCAGGTCGATACCAACCGTGGTGGTGGTGCCGTTGATCAGGAAGGAGACCGGCTCGGCGAGCAGTTCGTAGCCTGCCGGGGCGGTGGTCTCTACCAGGTAGTACGTGCGGTAGTCGGGGCTTCCGGGTGCGAGGGCTGCGCCGTTGGCCCAGTCCGAGTACCGCAGGCCCGAGATCGTCAGGGTGCCGTCCGCGGCGACGGTGAAGACCGTCTGGCCGTTGAGGTCAACGGGGTTCGTGCCGGCCTTGGCGTCGGCTTCATTGGTGTAGACGGAGAATGCGGCACCGGCAAGGGCTGCACCGTTCTCGTTGACCTTCTGCAGCGTCATTTCGCCCCACTTGGTCACGACCGGGGGTGTGACGATCGGGCCGCCGGGCTGGCCCGGTGCAACGGTGAAGCTGGCAGCATTCGGGTAAACGAGTGCTTCGTTTTCGATTTCACCGATGGTGTTGACCTTGGTGTTCACCATGACCTGCACCCGGGTGTCGGTGTGTGCAGCCAGGATCGCACGGCCCGCGGGGGTGAAGATGACCGAGACGGTGTTGGTAGCGGCGTCGAAGTTCACGGTGTAGTCCGTGCCGGCCGTGATGGGGGTGCCATCAACGAGGGTGGCGGACGCGCCGACGTAGGTCAGTTTCGGGTCCAGGGCGTCCACGATCTTGTAGCCATCGATGACGGCTTCGTTCGGGATGTCACCGGTGATGGTGAAGTCGATCTGGTCCCCGAGTTTGACGTCAGGGGCATCCGTGACGGTCTTTTCCGCACCGGCTACCGAGTTCTTCGGGTAGACGTGGACGTCATAGATCCAGTTGTCCTTGTTATCCGGGTCGGTCAGCGGCACGGATACCAGGAACGGGGCCGAGGGTGTCACGCCTGCCGGGTAGTTCGTTTCTGTCACCAGGTACAGGCCTACAGGCAATGACGTGAAACCTGCGGTGCCCGCGGCATCGGTGGTCTTCGCTTGGGCGGCGCCAAGGGTGTAGCCCGCACCGGTGATCGAACCTGCAGCGTTGGCCGGAGCGAACACGCTGGAGAGGTTGTGTGCTGCGTCCCAACCTGCATTGGTAGACAGGTCAATGGTGTTGACCTGCTGGATCGTGAACTCGATACCGGCCAACGGTGTCAGGCCGGTGGTGTCCACGGACGTGCCGTTGTTCGGCAGGCCCGTCGGGGTGACGGGACGTTCGAACTTGTGGACCGTGATGGAACCGGTCTGGCCCGGATCAACCAGGGGCGCGGCCGAAGCCGGGGCCACGGAGAAGGACATCGCCAACACCGCCCCGGCGATCGTGGCGGCGGCGGTCTTCCAAAGCCGCCCGGTGTGGTGATTACTCACTGTATTTCCTCTTTCATGGTGATGGTGCTGATGCTCGGAAATGAACATTTACTGACCCGGCCCGCAATACTCACGGGGGCTCGGGGGAACTCTTCTTTTAGGTAGTAATGGACTCGCGCCGGCGGCGGTTGCCGGCCGTTGACAGTGCGAGGGCGCCCAGCAGCAGGACGGATCCGGCCGTGGTGAACGGCCACCAGCCGATACCGCCGGACTCGGGAAGCTGAAGCGCCGGCACGTCCCGGACTGTGAGCAGGAAGATCCCATCGCCGTCGGCGTCGGTGCTGGTCACTACTCCGCCGCCAGCGCCTTGGCCCAGGGACACGGCACCGTTCGCTGCGATGGTGAACTGCACGGGCTCGGCCAGCAGGCTGAACCCGTCCGGCGCTGCGGTTTCTTCGAGCCAGTACGTTCCTGCCTGGATTCCCTCGAGCTGGAACCGGCCTGTTTGCCCGCTCACAGCGGTGACGGCTGGGCTGGCCAGCACGGCACCGGGTGCGCCGTTGTTATCGGTATGCACGGCCCACGTGGAGCCCGCCATCGGAACCCACGTACCGCCCGAGGACTCGCCGATCTTCTCGATCAGCACCTTGCCCGGGGTGTGATGCGTCGTGGTGCAGTCAGGTCCCGGCCCTGCCGAGCTTGGCGCGCAGGTCTGCGGTGGCGTGGTAGTTGCTGTGCCCGTCACCACGTTGACAAGCTGTGCGTTCCACGCGCCCGTTTTGACCACCACGCTGTACTTCAGGGTGGCTGTCTGACCGGCAGGCAGCGTGAACGCGGCGGTGCTCAGCAACGTGGACGGCGGCACAGGATCGGCCACAGCCACAGGTGATCCCGTACCAATCACCAGGGTCGCTGAACCGGGCACGAACGTCGCGTCATCCAGGACCTGTGCCAGGTTGTCCTTGAGCACGACCCCGGTGATGGTGCCGCTGATGCTGGTGGCCGTCACGGTGTACACGATGGTCTGCCCCGGGGTGACGGACCCGTTCGCAGGAACTGACCCGTTGACGGTGGCGCTCTTTTTGATCTTCCACGCCGGAGGCGCCGTGACCTGGGCATCATCGGTTGCCGTGACGGGCAAGCCAAGGGGCGGGTTCCCGGTGACCTTCGCCGTGTTGGTCAGTAACCCCGTGGTGACGTCCGGCTGAGTGACCACATACGTTGCGGTGGCAGTCACCGACTGTCCGGGCAAAAGGACCCCGGGAAGGCCAGGCCAAGTGTAGGAAAGGGCGGACATGGTGCCGGTTCCGGAGAATTGGGTCTCGGTGATGACCACCGAGGTGAGCGTCACGTTTCCCGTATTCTTCGCCACGAACGTGTAGGTTGCGGTTTCACCGGCCACCAGCGTGGTCTTGTCCACTGTCTTGACCAGCGTGATCGCCGGAGCAGCCGCAGGAGCAACAGTGAAAACGTAATCCTCCACCTCACCGGAATCGGAGGCACCGATCGGGACCTGGACCTGGGCGGTGGTGTAGCCGATCCGGAACCGCGCATACGTCGTCCCAGCAGTCACCCCCGCAGGGACCGTCGTCCAGGTCAGGGTGGCGGTCGTGGCGCCCGCAGCGAACGTGGCGCAAGCCCGCTCGGCGGTGTTATTGAAAATCCCGTCCTTATTGAAATCAATCCAGCCACAGGTCGTTCCGGCTTTGCTGGCCCCACTGATCGCCACGGTGGTTGAGTAGCTGGTAGCACCCTGTGTCATGGGCGCCAGAACCACGCCGTCGTCCATCAGGTCCTGGGCCGCCGTCGCACCCGCATTCGGCGACGCAGTGCCATTGGCCACCTGAGCGTTATCCTCAGTCACGTTCGCCCCAAGGGCCACATCCGAAAGAACAGCCCGGGCAGCATTGCTCTGATCGTACGAAGCAGGCGCGTCACCGAAATCCTGCGGGACAGTCATCGCCATCAGAAAGTTGTCGGCGTTATGGCCGGAGTCCTGTGGGTCGTTGATCGTGTTGGGCGGCATAGTGCTGGTGGTTTGGGTGAAGATGGCGCTGATGTTGAACGTCAGGGACGTGACAATGCCGTTGATCCGGACGGAGCCGCACGCTGCCGTAGCCACTGCGTCATGCTGAGGAGGCGTGCCACCGTTAACATTCGTGTCGCAGCGAACGCCAGTGTTGTCGTTAGTGGCAGTGATCGAATTTCCCACTACAGCCAGGTTTCCACCCGAAAGCCGGGTCATGGACAAACCTGTCGTTGCCATGTCCAGCACGACGTGGAGTTCGGACTGTTGGTCGACCGTGCCGTTTTTGCCAATATCAAGCCATGAAGTGGCCCCGATTCCGGCAACGTTGAGCACAGGATTCCGAACGGGCTGACTGAACGCGATAGTGACGGTCCCCAAGCCGCTGCACGGACCGATTGCCGCGCAATTATTGATTGCGTTGGTTGCGAATTCAACAGCCGGGGCCCCGGTTCCGACGTTTTGTGAGAAATCAGAGGCCACATATCCACGGCTGCCCATCGTTGTCTGCCCCACGAGGTCGGTATAACCCGACTGGTCAAAGGTGGCGGTCAGACCAGATCCAGGCATTGAAAGTGTGGCGACGCCACCTCCGACGTTCGCCGAGGAGGTCGCGATCTGGTAAGCCTGAGCTGGCGTGCCAAAACCGACCGCCCCGCATGAAAGCCCTCCCAGGACCACCATTAACGCGGCAACGAACGCCGTAATCTTCCCAACCGGATACTTCAAGGGGTTCCTTCCAAAGAACAGTGACCCGGCCGACCCCGCAACCGACGAGCAAAACATTTACATCAAGAGAGACCATCCATTTGCGTCCGGCAGGGTTGGTCTCCAGTCAATGAGTGCGGCGTGGGAAAAGTTCATGCCGCAAAAAGCGAAAACTTTTTCTGGCGCGCGGACGGAACGATGCCGAGCGAGACGGGTGTCCAGTATTTGGACCAAATTGCGTCACGACTTCCACATCCCTGGCACTCATTGGACATGGAAGATCAACTCGCTCACTTGAGAATCGAAAGCAGATCCTTACAGCTCCGTGGGCGCTGGCAGGAACGGAGTCAGCAATCAGGATGGCTATTTCCCGGTGACTGGCTTGTTCCTGAAGTCGAGGACATGCTGAAGGCCCAAGCGGAGGGTGGTGAGCTGCAAATGTCTGCCAAAAATCTTGGGGCGTCCCGCGCCTATCACGGCGTTGGAGTCCGCGAAACCATGCAGGATCTCAGTGCCTTTTTTGAAGCGGCAGGCGTGCCTGCTGATGACGACTCCATGCGGGATCTCGTCGAGGGATGGGCGACGGAAAATGAACGACTTGAGCCGTTCTCCTGCACCGACGTCTATACCGGGCTTGCCACCATGGCGCACTTCGAACGGCTGATCCATGAAATATCGCTCGGCCGCAGCGCCCGGCGGAGAAGCCACACGATAGCAACCCTGCACCTCGGATGGTCTGAAGGCGGCAAGCTGCTCACCTGGGACAAGTTGGCCGAAATGGGACAGATATGCCGAGGGGAACTTGCGGCAGTGGATGCCACCGCCGCCTATCATCGCGGAAGCATTCACACCATGATGACCCGCAAGCGGGAGAGCTACGAGGCATTGTTCCGCTGTCTGCAACTCATCGACGGGCTACACCTGGGCGTTGGGCAGCGAACACTCGTGGAGTTTTTGGATTTTCCCACGTCGCGCGCTGAGTGCGACCGGGCAATCGCAGGCCTCCGATACAGACGGTCAGCCTGGTAAAAGGAAACGCCACGGAATAAGGAAATGCCGTGAAGCCGCGTCCTTTTCCGCAACACGATTCAGCGGCAACTCGTACTACATAGGCGTGGCAGCTGCCTGGGGTCGGATCAGGCAGCCAGTCACGAGGAGGCGCCACCGGATGAAGCAATTTTTCCCGGCGGCGCCTCCGCCAATTTTCCGCTTAAGCGAACTTTGCCAGGGGGTTGGCCAGGCGACCAGCCATCTGCAATCCCCCAGAGGGATCCGAGATATCGAGCATCTGCTGGTTGTTCCGCAACTGCAGCCGATTAAGGCAGGACAACTGGAAGTCCGGAGCGAACAGATCATGCATGGCGAACTGGTCCGCTAGTTCCGGGTGGCGTTCCTGATATTCCCGAACCACGGCAGCGGCAGTCCCCCAGAACTCGTCTTCCCGCAGCGTCCCGTCCTCCACAAGGATGGCCCCAAGGAAACGGAAGATGCAGTCGAATACGTCGGTGAAGATCGCGAGGACCATTTCTTCGGCAGGAATCTGGGCCTTGACGCGGGAGACTTCCTCGGGCAACTCGAGCCGGTCTCCCATCACCACGATTTCCTCAGCGATATCCTTCATGATCGCGCGGACGGGTACACCGTCTTCCAGGATCAGGATGACATTCTCGCCGTGAGGCATGAATGCAAGCTCATACTCGTAGAGGCAGTGGATCAACGGAACGAGGTAGGCCTCAAAGTAGCGGCGCAGCCACTCCGTGGGAGCCAACCCTGAGCGCTGAATCAGGGATGAGACCAGGGATGCCCCGGAGGAATCCACATGCAACAAGGACGCCATGGTGGCCAGCTGCTGGCCGTCTTCAAGCAGCGGGAGGGGACTTTCCCTCCACAGAGCCGAGAGCATCTTCCGGTAAGGCGAGCCCTTGGCCGAAGCAGCCTCGTAGTATTGGTTGTGGTAGCCGATAGCCGCCGTTTCACGGATCATGGCCAGGCCCCGGTCCTGGAGCTCCTGGTCATTGCCGATCAGTTCCTGCAGCCAGTCATTAATGGCCGGCGTTGCCTTCATATACTGCGGAGACAAGCCGCGCATGAAGCCCATGTTCAGCACGGACATGGCCGTTTTGACGTACGCCTTCTCTGGTGAGGTGGTGTTGAAGAACGTACGGATGGACTGCTGCGCCTGGTAGGAGTCCTTGCCGCTGCCCAGGTTCACGATGTGGCGCTGGGCGATTTCTGCCGCGAATGTCACCGTGAGCTTGTTGTCCCATTGCCAAGGGTGCACCGGCATGAACAGGTAGTCCTCAGGATCAAGGCCGGAAGCGCACAGTTCCGCAGTGAACCATGCCAGAGTTGCGGGTCCGAGTTCGGCCTCAAAGTGAGTCCGGTAATCCAGCCCTGCCCTTGACGTATAAACGGCCTTGCTGCGATGCACAGCGATCCACTGAAGCTTCACCACAGCACCGGTTTCCGGCGCGAACGCATGGTAATCGGCAATGCCAAAACCCAACCGGCCATTGTTGGCAACGAAGCACGGATGGCCCTCGGTCATGCTGTGCTCGATCGCCTGGAAATCGACCGCCGGGTCCATGCCGCGGGTGATGCCCGCCGCCAACTCGGCAGAGCTAAATGGTTTGCCTTGCTTGTACGCGTTGCTGGCCAGCGTGCTGCTGATTTCCTCAAGGTAGACCGGCAGCATTTCTTGTCGAATGGCCAACTCTTCACGGAATTCGGTGATGAAGTCCAGGGCATCAAGCGGCAGCTCTTCACCCTCGCGCAGCCGGGCGATGGACTCAGCAGCCACGGAAAAATGTTCAAGCTGCAAGAGTCGCGCACGGAAGCGGTACTCAACGGTGGCGTCGTTGCTGACCACCTTGTAGAGCCCGACGCCGTCGCCCTCCTCACGGATCAGCTCCGGCACCAGGATCCGCTCGTGGGAGAACTCGGCGATCGCCTTGCGGACCAAGTGCCTGTTGGCGGCCGCCCAGCGCTCAGGAGTCAGGTGGGAGACAGGTTCGGCTACGTCGTGGAGGGTGGCTTCAGCGGTAGTGGTCACAGGGATTCTCCTCTGGTCGCCGCGGCAGTCGCGGCCAGAACTGGGGTCAGGGTGGCGAGGAAATCCTCGCGTGTGCAGAAGCTCAGGAGCCCCTGCTTGTGGTCTTCGGCAGGATCGACGGCGGGAAGGGTCACCACGCCGTGCGGGCGGAAGCCCACCTTCTCGTTGAGGACATGGATCTTGTGGTTGCGGGCGTCAGGCTCGACGACGATCCGCTGGGTTGCGGGATCATGGAACAGTTCCGTCATGACGGACTGCATGACGGCGGTGGTGTAACCGGGCTGCGGTTTGCCACTGGGCGGAGACACCAGGAGGTGCATACCCACATCACCGGTCTGGACCTCGTAGACGTCCGCCAACGGCGAGGACTCGGGGCGGTACCGCTCCATCAGGAAAGCGGGGACGCCGTCGTCGAGCCCCAGGAACGCTTGGTGATAGCCGGACTCGGCGATCCTCGAGTACTCCTCCACAACGTCCTGCTCGGTGGCCGACACCATTCCCCAGAACCGGGCGTACTCCTGGCTCACCCAGCTGTGGAGGGTAGGTGCGTCCGCGAGGGGATCCACCGGCCGAAACGTGAAGCTCATACGGTTGCCCCCACGGTGTTCGGAACCGTTGAGGGAACGGGGGCGGGCGCGCCAAACTGCTGGAACGCGATACTCCGCTCGATCGGGTAAATCTCGCTGCCGGTGATTTCCCGCAGGATGCAGGAGTTGCGGTAGGCGGCCATGCCAAGGTCCGGCGTGACGAAACCGTGGGTGTGAAGCTCTGCATTCTGGACGAAGATTTCGCCGGGTTCGACGCCGGTTCCATAGTTGCGCTCGACGTCGAAGCGGCCCTTGGCGTCGCGGCGGATCCGGTCCTGGATGCCCGCAAGGAAGGCGGGTTCTTTATACGTGTAGCCGGTGGCCAGAATCACGGCTTCGGACTCCAACGCGTAGCTCTGGCCGTGTTCCTCGTGGTGCAGCTGGAGGGCATGCGTGCCTGTGGCGGCATTCCATTCTGCAGCGGTGAGCGACGAGTGAGTATGCAGCTGGGTGTCCACCATGCCGGAGAGGCTCTTGGTGTAAAGGAGATCGTAGATGTCGTCAATCAGGTCCGAGTTGATGCCCTTGTACAGGTTCTTCTGGCTCTTGATCAGCGAATCCCGCTGCTCGCCCGGGAGTGAGTGGAAGTAGTCAACGTACTCCGGGGACGTCATCTCGAGCGTCAGCTTGGTGTACTCCAATGGAAAGAAGCGGCCCGAGCGAGTCACCCAGTTGAGCTTGTAGCCGTACACGTCGATTTCCTGCAGGAGTTCGTAGTAGAGCTCCGCGGCACTCTGGCCGCTACCGACGATAGTGATGCTGCGCTTGGATTGCAGCTCACTCTTCCTCGACAGGTACTCGGCATTGTGGAGGACAACTCCCCCGCCTTCCACAATCCCCGCACAGGAGTCCGGAACGTACGGCGAGGTGCCTGTGCCCAGAACGAGCTTGCGGGCTCGAAGCAACTCAGCGCCTCCAGGACCTTGCACCGAAAGCCGGTACACGCCGTCGTCGTACGTCACATCCAGCACATCCGTGCTAAAACGAACCGACTCCAACTGGCCGGCCACCCACTGGCAGTACTGGTTGTATTCCGCGCGCAGCGGGTAGAAGTTTTCCCGGATGTAGAAGCGGTACAAGCGTCCGGTCTGCTTGAGGAAGTTCAAAAACGAGTACGGCGACGTCGGATCGGCCAGGGTCACCAGGTCTGCCATGAACGGGACCTGCAGGTGCGCAGGCTCCAGCATCATCCCCGGGTGCCAGTCGAAAGAGTCGCGACGGTCCAGGAACACACAGTCCAGGCCTTCCACGGGTTCGCTCAGCGCGGCGAGGCCAAGGTTAAAGGGCCCGACGCCGATGCCCGCGACGTCGTAAATCCTGCTGTTGCCTGAGGTGCTCACGCTGCAGCCTCCGTGGTGGCCGAAAGCAGGCTAGCGCCTGTCCGGCGGATAAGTTCGATGATTTCCTGGATATCCCTCAGGGAGGCCTCGGCGTTGAGGAGGGTGAATTTGAGGTAGTGGCGGCCAGCCACCTTGGTACCGGCAACCACGGCTTCGCCTGAAGCAAAGATCGCTGCGCGGATGGCAGGGTTGAGGACGTCTGCGGCGTCCTCGTCCAATGCCACGCCGTCAACGGTCGGGCGATAGCGGAACACCAAAGTGCTCAGCTGGGGTGGGGCAGCAAGCTCAAACTCAGCGTCGTCGGACAGCAGGGCGCCGACCCTGCCAGCGAGGTCGATCGCTTCGTCGAACAGCGCACCAATGGCATCGGCGCCCATGATGCGCAGGGTGAGCCACAGCTTGAGGGCGTCGAAGCGGCGGGTGGTCTGAATGCTCTTGTCCACCTGGTTGGGAATTTTGGCCTTCGCGGCGCTCTCCGGGTTCAGGTAGTCCGCGTAGTAGGTGACGTGGTGCATCATGGAGCCGTTGCGGACCACGACTGCACTGGAGCTGACGGGTTGGAAGAAGGTCTTGTGGAAGTCGACGGTGACGGAGTCGGCAAGGTGGATACCGTTCAGGAGGTGCCGGTGGCGGCCGGACACGATCAAACCCCCACCGTAGGCACCGTCCACGTGCAGCCAGGAATCATAGGCGCGCACCAAGGCCGCCAGCTCGGAAAGCGGGTCGACCGAACCGAAGTCGGTAGTTCCGGCCGTGGCCACGACCGCCATCGGTATCAGACCGGCGTCGTGCGCTTCCGCCAAAGCAGCCGCGAGCGCCATGGGGTCCATGCTGCGGTCGTCAGCGGTGGGCACGGAGATCACGGCGTCGAAACCGAGCCCGAGCATGGAAGCGGACTTCTGGATGCTGAAGTGGCTGTCTGCGGATGTGAAAATCCGGAGACGGTCAAGGAGGTGCGGCAGGCGCGCGTCGCCATTCGTGGCACGCAGCTTGGTGACAGCGTGGTTTCGCGCGATCAGTAGCGCCTGGAAATTGGACTGGCTCCCACCCGATGTGAAGACGCCATCGGCGGTGGTATCAAAACCGATCCGCTCGGCAGTCCAACCGATGAGGCGCCGCTCGATCATTGTGGCGCCGGCACTCTGGTCCCACGTGTCCATGGAGGAATTCACGGCCGAGAGCACGGCTTCACCAACCAGCGCGGGAATGACCACCGGGCAGTTCAAGTGTGCCGCGTAACGGGCATCGTGGAAGTAGATGGCGTCCTTGAGGTAGAGCTCGTCAAGCTCCTCAAGGGCAGCAGCAGTATCCGGCAGCGGACGTTCGAGATCGATGGCCCCAACCTTGGCCTTCAGTTCTGCATGCGCGACGCCGGTGAACGGCCGGGCCGTTCGCTGGACTTTGGTGGAGACCGCGTTTACTCCCTGAAGAACCTGCGCCACATAGCTGGGCGAATTTCGTGCGTTGAACAGCTGGTTGGTGGCAGCGAGGGCCAGCTCCACCTTGGACCCAAAGTCCTGCTCCTGAGCGATCCGCTCTTCGACACTTGGTGACGTCACGTCAGCTTCCTTCCATTACGTTGGGCGCTAGTTAGCAAAGGCAAGCCTTACTTAGGCTTGCCTTTTAGTCAAACTTTTGTGTCCTATTTCGGCATCGACGAACACGGGAATGCGCTGCCGTGCTGCTCACGGCGGCCCTCCTCTTCTGGCACGCCGTGCAGTGGCAACGTAGGCGCGGCTAATCCACAGAGAGCTTTCGACGCCCGAACAGGAGGAGGACGAGACCGGAAAGGATGAGGGCAGCAACCGGCAGGACGGAGAACGTGACTCCCGTGTTGGGCAACGTTCCAACTGATGAATTGCCACTCGTCACCGACTCGCTTGGCTGAACCGACTCGCTTGGCTGTTTCGGATTGGGCCTCAGGGAGGCCTGTTGTCCTGGTTGCGCAGCTATCCGCAGGAAAGCCTCTACGGCCTCCTTCTGCCCCGTGGGCGGGAAAGCCACTGCGGTTATGGCACGATCCGTTGTTACCAGCCCACCCGCCGAAGACGTCGCCGCAGCTGTTGCCGCGTTAGTGATGTTGCCAGCTTTGATGTCCCACCATGTGAGCTTGTAGGTTGCCGAAGCCGTCACCGTTTCACCAGGCAGCAATTCACCGGCGACGCCCGGCCACACGTAAGCCAGTGGCCCGACTCCCGGCACTTGATCCTCCACGGAAACGTCCATGAGGGCGACGTTTCCGACGTTCTTCGCAGCGAAGTTATACGTGATGACTTCGCCCGCCCGGGCAGGATCGCCCACTGCAAAGGCATCTGCAGTGGTCGAGAATTCAAGGCGTGCATCCGGTGATAACCGTGTATCTGAAGCCACGGGCAAGGAGGCCATGAGGCGGCCCGTTCCCGCAACGCCGGCGAGTGTAGCGGAGTTGGCGACCTGACCGGCGTCGAGGTTTGCTTGGGTGACTCTGTACGCAGCAACCGCGGTCAGTGTTTGACCTGGTAGCAGTTGGCCGGGGACCCCGGGCCACGAATATGCCAACGCCGAGAGCCCGGCCAGGGTGTTGTTGATGGCAACGTCCGTCAACGCCACGTTGCCACTGTTTTTCGCCGCAAAGCTGTACTGGATCACATCACCTACCTGCGCTGGGGATTGGACAGCCGTGGCATCAGCGTTGTGAGTAAACCCGAGGCCAGGAAGGGGAGCAGCGGCGCCAGTCAGAATGCACTCAATGTCTGCGCCGGCGACGGGCGTTAGTGCAAACGGCCGGTCAATCGCAGCGCCAGCAGGCAAGCCGGGCTGCAGGCCAGCGGCGTCCGTACAGGTGATGCTCTGGTGGTAATTGGACGGGATTCCTCCCGCTTCCGTGAGGTAGTAGGTAGTGCCCACGTCGGCCACAGTGTGCCCCGTAACACCAGTACCAGCGACAATGAATGCCACAGATCCTACGGTGGTGGATCTTGTTGTGGCATTAACCACGGGCCCGGTAGGAGACCCAGCGCGAATCTCCATAGTGAATTGGTCGGAGCCCACAGCTCGCGCGGTGGTCAGCGCTTTGCTCAGCGCTATCCGGGGAGCCCGGACCACCAGGGAATCCGGTGCGGGAGCGTTCAAGTTGGTCGCAATATCCCCGGATGCGCTGGCATACGTGCCCTCCGCGGCGGCAGTAACATCCACCATAACGGTGCACGAGGCCTGGCCTGCACGGAGGTCGCCGCCGGAGATCGAAAGACTACGGCTCCCCGCATCTGCCAAGCGAGTGAACGGGCTGGTTCCCGGATCCTGAACGCACGTTCCACCGATGTTGGGAGCGGCCGCGACGGCCAGTCCTGGCGGAAGCATCTGATTGATTGACCAGTCATGCTTCGCGTTGAGCTCGCTGGAATTGGTGACCGTGAGGGTGAGGGTGGAAATCTCGCCGGGGCCAACCAACGAGGGCGTGAAGGATTGCTTCAATTGCGGAGTGACGTCAACCAGGCGCACATCATCAAAGGCGCCGTCGTTCCCGTTGGTGGCGCCATTGTTATTCCACATTTCCAGCCCCAGGGAATTGCCAGTGGCCAGGACTGCCGTGTTGGACGTCATCGAGTTGATGTTGACGGTCCTGGTGACCGTTCCCTGGGTTCCGCCGACATCGCTGGTGACTTGTTGCTGGAATGAGTCAACATTGGGATCGTCCGAGGTTTGGCACCCGTTGAGGGGGTTCCCCATGGGCGTGGCTATCCCAGCGTTGTCAACAGTGGCGAACTGATAGGACGGATCCCCCGCTGCCGCACCGCAATTGATGTACGCCGTGTTGACGCCAAAAGTGTAATAGTGGCCCGCGGTCACAGGGATCGGGCTGGCAGTCTTGAACATCACCCCATCAGTGGGCCCTGACGGGATGGCATCGCACACCGATCCGCTTGAGCTGGTGGAGGGGCATTCCGTGTAAGAGCTGTTGACGTGGTTGGTGGCGGGCGAAGAAGGGGTGAACTGCTGGCCCATGGCCAAGGCCAGCATGCGCATGTACTGATAGCTGCGGACATCCGAGAGCTCGGCACACCGATTGTTGTTGCCGGCGGCGACCGTCCCGGACTGCGCCCAGGTGGGCGTCGTGGAATTCCGGTAGCTCAGGACGACGCCATTGCACCTCGCGGCGTCGATCCAACTTGGGGAACCTGTATACGCTTGGCCGCCCTTGCCAACGTACTGCTTTGACCCGGGCGCGGAGTAAGACTGCGCACCGAGAGCCGAGTTAGGGCTGCCGTGCTCAAAATCTTCCGAGAACACCACAGTGCCCGGCTGGGGAGCATCGGAGGCGGCGGGTGCTGAGGGCGTCGTCGCCTGCGCAGGAGAAAGTTGAAGGCCGCCCACCGCCGAAGCAGCAGTAAGGGTGGAGAGAAGTATCACCAAAGTTCTGGCCAAGAGGGAATTCTTCACGGCTGTTGCTTGTCTTTCCATCGTCCCCAAGCGCCCCAGCCTCGACTCCGAAGCGACAGCGCTTGGCGCTTCCGCTTCCAAGGAAGCCGATTCGCACAGATATTGTCAGCCTCTTAGTGTGGGCTGAGTCAGAATCGTGACGGAGAAAATCGAAAAAGTTTTGGGCATTTCTTCGAGGAGTTCCGAAGACAGCGCTCAGCGGCTAATGGAAGCCGTTGGCGAAGGACTTGGCAATGATGTGTTGGCCGGCAAACTGGTAGTTCAGAGTGCTTCCTTCGGCCGAATTTGAGATTGAAACGCCCAATTCGAATGCCAGGCTGGCAGGATCGATCGAGGCTATGGTGCAGCGGATCCGACGACTCTCCGCGGCAGGGTCTGAGCACGACCAGCCGGACGGCGCGGAGAACTTCCCCGGGATGAATGTGGCATTCTCTGACAGGCTGAAGATTGCTTCACCGGAGCCCGGTGTCCCGTCCCCCAGCAGTGAGAAGCCCACACTGATATCGCGCTCAGGTACCCCGCCTCCGGATTCCATGCCAAAGGCAGCATCGACCGTCTGCGATGCGGCAGCCATTGAAGGAGTGGCCTCTGTGGTTGAGGACACCGTTCCGGAGTTCGTGACATCCGCTGCCCGTTTGGGTGCGATTTCAGTGGATGCAGGACTCGGCGGAACCTCGATAGGCGTAAAAAGTTGCGGGAGCTGCGCCGCCGTTGGAGCTGGGGACGGGTGGGCTGGCGGCTGTGCCGTAGCCGTTGTTGGGTTGGATTCCCCGGGCGACGCGGAGGTGCCCGGGGCATCGTTGGCGTTGCTGGTTTCCGCGCCGGACTGCCCGAACCATGCAACCAGACCAAGAATCGCCACCCCTGCGGCCATTACCGCAACAACAGCCACCTTCCACACGTTGCCGAGGGATCGAACTGTTACAGCGCTCTGCCCAGTGACGCCGGACGGATTCGATGCCGCGAGCAATCCCGCAGTTGCGCCAGGAGTCAACAGGATGCCCGTCACCAAGGGGAAGAGAGCCGCCCTCATGGCACCCTGGATGTGGTTAAGTTCAAAGAGGAGCGCAGTGCACTTGGAACAGGTCTCCAGATGCGCACTGACTTTTTCGCGTGAGGTCCGTTTCAGGGCGTTCCGTGCATACTTGCCCAACTGGCCGGAATACTCCGAACACTCATCATCGGGTGCCAGCACCACGTGGTTTTGCAAATACGCCTGGCGGAGTCCCTCTCTTGCCCGGATCAGCAAAGACGACACTCCATTGGGGCTGACACCGATGAACGGCGCAGCAGCAGCCGGTTTCATCCCCTCAATGTCGACGTGCCAGAGCACCGCTTGCCAACGCTCGGGAAGCGACTTGAACGCCGCCGCCACAGCTGAGGATTCGAATTCCCTCAAGATGGGATCGGCGTCGACGACGGCGGAATCCAGGGTGGCATCATCCGGCGCGGACTGGGTAAGCCTTGCTTTCCGGTTCCGCGCATGCGCTGTCCGCTGGACCACTGTCAGCAGGTAGGCGCGAAAAAACTCCCGCGGTCCTTTGCCGCTGCTAAGAGCCTGGAACACTGATGCGAATGCCTCGGCTACGACGTCGTCGGCGTCGCTCGGGTTATCAGTATTCGCTCGCGCAACGTATTGAGCCGCCGCCAGATGCCGGCGGTACAACAAGTCGAACGCATCAGTGTCGCCTCCACGGACCGTCGCAATGATTTCCTGATCGCTGACTGGTCCAGCGGTGATGGTTCCACCGCTGGAGCCAGTATCAAAATCGCTCCCCATAGGCCCAGTGTGACAGCAAATTCCGGGATGACTTGAATCGCAGGATGCTTAGGACTATGGGCTCAAATAACTCGGAATTTCCGCGACACGATCCGGCAGGAACGTGCACTAATCAGTTGGGAGCCTTCATGAACCAGCCGCGCTCGAAACGTCGATTTGGACCCGAAACCCTACTCGTTGTCCGGTTCGCCTACAGGCTTCTCTGCAGGCCAGTCGACGTCCTGCTCATAACCCTCATGCTTCTGCAGGTACGCGGCGATGTACGGGCAATGCGGAATGATGCGCTTGCCTGACGCCACCACATCATCCAAGGCAAAGTGGGCCAATACCTTGGCCAATCCCTGGCCCTTGAACTGGGACCTAGTTTCTGTGTGCGTGAAATCGATGTGACCGGGCCTATCGATGAATTGGGAAATCACCGCCAACTCACCGTCTACGCGGAGTTCATAGCGGTGGAATTTGTCGTTGCGCACTGTTGTGACGCCAGCGCGGAAGGAGTCTGCCAATGATTCGGTGTGCTCGGTCATGATTCGAGATTGGCACGTAAACCGTGCGCTGGCAATGTGGAAAGCTTCCCCTCGCGCTTTCGTGTCCCGTCCTGTACCGGCGGCGGTAGCACCGGCGTCGGGACCCTGCCAAGCAGCAGGACCGCGAGCGCGAAGCATGCAGCTCCCCCGCCCAGAAGCGCCAGCGTCAGGCCATTGAAGGCGGCATCGGCAACCGGGATAAGGACCACGACGGCGGCAGTCACCACAGCGGTCCGCGAGGGACCCCGGGCGTGGCTGGCCGCCGTCGGACGGTTCTCAAGGCGACCAAGGAGCAAGACGACCGGCAGCAGCAGGCCGATGACTGCGAAGAAGACGAGGATGCGCGCCCACCACCATTCCGCTGTACCGGCTGCCGGTTTGGGAAACTCGGTGAGGAGCAGGAGTCCGGACATACCTACCAACAGCGGAAGGTGCCAGAGGTAGACGGTCATGGAGCGGCGGCCCGCCACGGCAATGATCGTCCGTATCCAGCGCACGGAGGCGATCCACCGTATGCCCGTGCCCAGGAGTTGGAGGGTTGCAGTCTGCGAGATGCCCAGGAGGAGCAGGCAAAGGCTGGGCGGATTGATGTTTACCACCATGTTGCCCGGATACACGCCCACGCCGGTCACCAGTCCGAGCAGAACGTTACTGACTACGATCGCCCCTACCAGCCAGGTTCTGCTGCGGTGCTCAAAAAAGCCGTCGGCCATGAGGAAGCCGAGCTGCTGGACTGCGCACCAGACAAACACCATGTTGATGAAGGCCAGCACGGGGACCGCTCCGCGCAGGGAATCAACGGTAATGATCAGCGCCACGAGTATGCCTATGGTCGGCAGTGGGGCACGTTGGTGGAGCCCGGCCATCAGCGGGATGCTGAGCTGGGCTGTGAGGTACGCAGCCAGGAACCAAAGGGGCATCGCGGCCCCCGTGGTCATCAATTGGATCACCTGTGGATCCACGCCGAGGAGCAGTGCCACCCAGAGTCCTGCCCACATGGTCCCGAGAAGGGCCATGGCCGGACGGACCAGGCGCAGCAGTCTCAGCTGGGCGAAGTCAAAGCCGGTGCCACCACGTGCCCTCAACCGTCGCCACGACTGCAACCCGGTTACGCCGCCCAGGACGAAGAACAACGGGACGATCATGAGCACCCAAACCACGGGCGTGAACCAACTTTGCTCCATGAGCGTGTTTTCCGTGGTGACTTTCCCGTCCCTGTGCAGAACGGGGCTGACCATCATGCAGTGGGCCGCGACCACCAGGAGCAGGCAGATGAAACGGACAAGGTCGATCGCTGGATCCCGCCGCACAGCCGGTTCCAGCCGCACAGCCGAAGCTCCCGGCACAGCCGTGGTCCGGCTGGCGGGAGGACGAACCGGCTTTGCCCGTTCCATGGCCCTCCCTACAAATACACGCGCCTGCGTGCTGACTCCATTGTCCGCCCGCAGCGCGGCGGGGGCCAGCCGCACTGCAGTTGGCACATGCTAAGCGCTCGTCCTGGTCAATAGCCGGCTCCGTTCCTCCGGATCCAAGGCGGTAGCGGACGCAGCGGCCGCCAGGCCAAACGCGGCGTCCAGCACAGCTTTGTCCGCGGAGGCCGAAGCGCCAAAGGCGGCGAACTCGGCCGTGTGATGGGCCGCGCCCCTCACGTCGTAGCCGACGATCGGGTGGATGCTCGGCACCAGCTGGGAGACGTTGCCCATGTCCGTGGAAGCCACTGGCTCGGCATTGAAGGAAACGTCCCTTCCGATGGCCGTCATGGCTGCCCGGTAGGCGTGGGACAGGAACGGGTCTTGGCGGAGTTCGGCGTAGTCGTTGCCGGTTGGCGTGACTTGCAGGGTGCAACCGCTGGCGTGGGCGCCTGCTTCGAGGCACCGCCGGACCTTGTCCTGGATGATGCGCAGCTTCTCGATGCTCGGAGCCCGCATCTCAACGCTCGCCCGTGCACGCTCGGGGATGACGTTGACGGCGCTTCCGCCTTCAGTGACGATCAGCGAAACGATCGACGCCGTCGGGAGCTGCTGCCTCGCCAGCGCAATGGCGGTCTGCGCGACGACTAACGCGTCCAGGGCGTTGACCCCTTCCATCGGGGCAGCAGCGGCGTGGGCCGGCCTGCCCTCGAACAACACGTCCCACATGGACATCGCCAAGGACGAACCGCCCACGACGTCTCCCCCGCCGGCGTGGACCATCATCGCCAGTGAGACGTCTTCGAAAAAGCCTTCCTCGATCAGGTTCACTTTGCCGCCGGTGGTCTCTTCCGCGGGCGTTCCGAGCACTTTGACAGTGATGCCGAGTTCGTCGGCCACCGCCGCCAGGGCCAGCGCCGCCCCCACGGCACTGGCAGCATTGACGTTGTGTCCGCAGGCGTGGCCGATGTCCGGCAGGGCGTCATACTCAACACAGAGGGCCACAACCAGTTCACCGCTTCCGTAGCTCGCGCTGAACGCGGTGGCCTGGAGTGGCTGGCGATTATCGAAGCGGAACCCGGCTGTCCGAAGCAGCCGCCTGACGCGCTTCACGGCACGGAACTCCTGGCCGCCGAGCTCCGGATCAGCGTGGATGGCGTGGCTGAGGTCCAGCAGGTCCGGTTTCCAGCGTTCTGTGGCGGCCTTCAGCGTAGCCTCGACGTCGCCTTGGGATTCGCGTACGACGCCGGCCCCGCGACTCATGCTGTTAAGTCCGGTGGCGGTCATGCGGACGCCTCGGCTTTCTCGCGCTTCGGGTAGCGGGCGCTTGCCGCGGCCGCAATCAGTGCGGCCACTGCCAGTGCTCCCCAGATGGACAGAAGCCCGGCCTCGGTGATGCGGCCGGATTCCACAGAGGCTGAGGACAGCAGCTTCACGACGGCGGCACCCACCGCGATGCCGACGGACAGGGCCAGCTCGTTGAGCCCGGCCGCCGTCGACGTTTCTTCCAGCGGAACGCCTTCCACGGACAGCGAGCGCGTGCCTGCCTGGTACATCCCCAGGCTCAGGTTGAACATCGCAAAACCCACGCAGTACCAGGACAAGGACCCGTGGGCCACGATCATGACCAGGAAGCCGCCTGCCAGCAGCAGGCCCGCAAATACCAGGGTGGCGCGTTCGCCGAATCGGCGCAGTGCCCGTGCCGTCAGCAGCGAGGAAACCAGTGAGAGAACGGAAGCCAAAGCCAGCACAATCGCGATCATCAGCGGGCTGAGCGCGAACCCATATCCGGTCTTGTCCGGGTTGGAATGCAGGAAGATGCCGTTGGTGCCGAAGTAGCTGATGGACGCGAAGCCGAAGAAGAACGTGGCCACGGAAATGGCACGGATCCGTGGATTGGCCAGCATCCGAAGGTCCATGAACCTGCCGCCATGGGCCCCGCTGTAGTCGCGCTTTGCCCAGTAGGCCAGCAGGGCGAACCCCACCAGGCCGGCAGCCAGCGTGCGGGCGTCGAGCCAGCCCCATTCAGGCGCCATGGAGAGTGCCACCACGAAACCAATCAGCCCGAGGGAACAGGCCAGAAGCGGGAGCAAAGCGATGCCCTCACGAGTGGGGACCCCGGCGTCGGGCAGTACGAAGGAACAGACGAAGGCGATGACCGCGAACGGAACGGCAACCCAGAATCCAAGCGTCGGATCGGTGACGCCGACGATTCCTGCAAGCAGCCCGCCGGCTCCCACCATGATCATGAGCATGCCGATCATGACGCTCACGCCGGTCCGGGTGTGTGCCGGGCTGCTGACGCGGAGGATTCCCATCATCAGCGGGATGAAGCCCACAACGCAGGTCAGCATGACGACGCCAACCGTCACCGTCCACAGCGACGGCCAGAGCGCCATCTGGAGCACGCCCACCGCTACGACGCCGGTGGACCAGCGTAGAACAAGCCGGTATCCATAGCTGTCGCCAAGCCTGGAAATGATCGGCGTGAGAACCGCAAAACTGACGTTGGAGATGAGGAAGATGCCGTTGATGGTGGGGTCATCAATCTCGAAGACGGGTCCCAGCGCAGGCAGTATCGGGTTCAGGTATCCCTGCGTGACTCCGCTGAGCGACTCGATCAGTGCCATTGCCAGGATCATTCCCGCGATAGTCCTGCGCGTTGTGGCCCCTGTCGCAGGAGGTGCTGTCTTGCTTGCCATGTGATTCCTTGTGGTGTTGTGCCTGTGGTCTTCGGCGGATTCGCCGGCGGTGATGCGAGTCACAACGCTAGTGTTAGCGGTTACACTGACCATGAAATTGTTGGAAAATCACTTGAGGCAGGCAATTTTGAAAGAATCAGCCATGATCTCAGAGCTTGACCTCGAAATCGTTAATGCGCTCCAGATCAATCCCCGCGCCGAATGGAGCCGCGTGGCGGACGTGCTGGAACTGTCTGGCCCCACTGTGGCACGCCGCTGGCAAGCGCTTTCGGAGCAGGGCTTGGCATGGATCACGCCGTCACCAGGCCCGCGGTATTTGAGCGCCGGGTGGTCCGCGTTCATCCAGCTATCGTCGCTGCCCAGCGAAAATGAAGCTCTGGTCCGGCAATTGTGCGCGGAACCTGCCTACGGAACCGTATCGCTGGTCTCCGGATCCCATGATTTGTTCGTGGATTGCTTCGCATCGAGCCACGAAGAACTCATGGACATCGTCACGGGATCCTTCCCGTCCCTGCCTGGCATCACGCACAGGGAGGTCGTATTCGTCACCAAGCTGTACCGGCAGGCATCCGAGTGGCGCAGCGGAACGTTGGAACCTTCACGGGCCCGGCTCATGTCGACGGAACCGCTGCCTGCGCCGGCAGCCTATTCGCCCGACACGTTGGACGCGACCCTTTTGGAAGAACTGGCTTCGGATGGGAGGGCAAGCTGGGCGGACCTTGGTGCGGCTTGCGGAGTTTCACCGCAAACCGCCCGACGCCGGGTGGAACGCGTCCTTGCCTCGGGCTACATGACGCTGAGGTGCGATACGTCCGGAGCTGCCAACCGGGGATTGCGCGAGGTCACGCTTATGCTCAATGTCCCCGCCCGCGACGTAGACGATGTGGGGCGCTACTTCGCTGCGCAGCCGAATTGCCGCCTTAGCGCCCAGGTGCTCGGCGCGCAGAACCTCGTAGTCACACTGTGGGTCCGCGACTATTTGGAAGCCCAGGCGTTTGAACGCGAGCTCGCGGAGCGTGCACCCGGGAGCTCAGTGATCTCGCGGCAAGCCGTGGTCCGGACGTACAAACGCCTTGGCCACATCCTTGACGAATCCGGGCGCAGCCGCAGCGTGGTGCCGTTGCCCCTGTGGAGGGAAACGCTGGATGGAACTCCGTCAACTAACCGTTGGCGGAAACTTCCTCAGGCGCGGGTGCAGCCTGCGAATCAAAGGCCGCAATCGATAGCTCAGCTTTCTTGAGGAGCACCGCCAGCTGCTCGACTTCCTCGGGCGTAAGTCCAGCCAGCATGTTGTGCTGCGTATCAAAGTGCTTCGAAATAACCTCGTCTATGAGCGCCTTGCCATGCTCGGTCATCTGGGCAAAGACGACGCGGCGATCCTCCCGCGACCGGACGCGCTCAATGAGGTTTTGCTCCTCCATCCGGTCCAGCCTGAAGGTGATTCCACCGGTGGTCAGCATGGAAGAATTTGCCAGTTCACCGGCAGTTTTCCTGTGCGGCGGTCCGGAGCGGCGCAGGTTGGCCAGTACATCGAAGGACGCCAAGGTGAGCCCATACGGCTCATAGATCGAGTCCTGCACGGCACGCTGTGCGGCCACTACGCGCAGCAGTCGCCCAAACACCGCGATTGCGCTGGGATCAAGGTCGGGCCGTTCGCGACGCCAGTCCTCGATGACCAATTCAACGACGTCGGATTCAGCGGCGTCGGATTCAGCGTTTGGTGTCACAGGGACCATTGGTATCCTCCTTGTTCGGTCTAAGCATCTTAACACTGAGTTTCCCAATAACATGGACTGTTTATGCCAATTTCGATACTCAGATCCTTGTGACGCCTTCCAATTTACCTTAGTATTGAGATAGTTAGAGTCGAGGGAACCGGAGCGAAGGCTCCCCACCGGCTCAACGGTCCCATCACAACAAATCCGAAGTGAGGTCCAATCATGAGTAAAGCCCTCGATGCAACGACTGCTGAGCTCGAGGAGCTGATCGATTCGTCCATCGCCTCCCTTGAGAGCCGGGTTGTCGATTTCGATACGCTCAAGTTCCAAACCAAGATGGGGGAAAAGTTCCGGCGCGGCCAGGTCCGTTACATAGGATCAGGGGCCACCGGTGACCACTCGGACGATAACAACATCCTCCAGGCAGAACATTTCACGTTCTCCAACATGGTGTTGCCCGCCGGATGCGTCGGTCCAGAACATACCCACCCGGACGTCGAAGAGGTGTTCTTCGTCCTCGAAGGGCAGGTCGAGTTCAGCGTGCATGACGTGGAAGACGGCACCAGGATGGCAAGCCGCGTGTTGGGCTACCGGGACTTGATCCGGGTTCCAGCCGGCGTTCCCCGTAGCCTGCGCACCGTCGGTGACCAGGACGCCATCATCTGCGTGATCATTGGAGCCAAAAAGCCCGAGATTCCCTTCTACCCACCCACGTCCGAGATGCATGGCGTGACGCGCTAGGGACCTCTTCAAACACGAAACCCGGGTACCGCCGATACGGCTGGTACCCGGGTTTTGTGTTTCCAGGGGGTGCTTCAGAGAAGAAGCATGGATATGCAAATAGATAGAGCCTGCGGTTCGGGATTCCCCGAGCCGCAGGCTCTACCAAATACCTTCCGACCTCAGGCGTTCCCGTCCAGGAGAATGGCAGCCTGCTTCTGGGCATCAGCCTCGTGGACCCGACGGATCCGGGCTACGCCAAGATCGTGCTGGTACAAATGCTCACCCCTGTCCGCGTCCGCGGCCAGTGCCTCAAGCAATTCACGGTCCTGTTCCAAGACCGCCCAGTGCTTCTCCTCAAGAGTGGCCTTGTACATGAAGCGCCAAACGTCCCTCTCCCAGTCTGAGACAGTCCGAGTCCGCCAGTGGAAAACAGCCGAGGTGTTTTCATCAATAGGCGTGGACATTCCGACAATGCCGAAGGACCCTCCGGGGCCTGCCGATTCCGCGTAGGGGATCTCCAGGTCCACGTAATCCATGGATTCGCGGCAGAATTCCACCCAGTCGAAGTTCTTGCCACGCTGGTCCGTCTTTTCGAAGAAGAACCCGCGATCAGTTTCACGGATGCGGAACCGGGCGCTGGTATCGCCGCCAAACATCGAGTGGGAGTCGCGGTGCAGGAACGCGCCATGCATCGGATCCAGGACATTGTCCATGTAGTAGCGCCAAGGACTAATCCATTCAGCGTAGTTTGAAAACCAGGAAATCTCCGGGTTGTCCAACCGGTCTGGAAGCTTGAACCCCGTGACCTCCGAATCTTCGGTGAGCGGCACGAAAGCAAAGATGGTGTCAGCCCCTTCCGCGACCGCCAGCGAGGCAGTAACCGTCCTGCCCTCCAGCGCGCAGCCGGGCATGCCCGGAACCGACACAACCGTCCCATGGCCATCGACCTGGACGCCGTGGTACTTGCAAGCCACGCGGTCCCCCAAGTGCTGGCCCACCGACAGCGGGGCGCTGCGGTGGGGGCAGCGGTCCTCCAACATGCGGATCTGGCCAGTGGCATCACGGAACAGCAGCCAGTCCACACCCAACCGTTTGACTTTGACCATGTCCCCCGTGCCAACAAAGCGCGAGGGGTAAATCGGGTACCAGCGATCCCTCAGTCCGGTGGCAGCGAGCTCGGCAGCATCGAGCTGGCGTCGGGTACCGACGACGTATTTCCTCTTGCCTTTGCCGGCAGCCTTGCTTCCAGCGGCAGCTGTGGCCGTTTCAGTTGTCATGTCCTACTCTCCCAGTCGTCGCATTTCAGAACGGAAACGGGCTTCATCCCAAGGCTGGCCATCGGGGGCGTTCAACCCCAGGTTGTTCAGCCCCGTGATGATCGCCGGAAGCTCATGGGTTCCACTGGCAAAGATCTCTGTCAGCGCCCCCGCCAGCTTCTGTTCGTAAGGATGAGGCGGACCCACCCGGGACTGGTTTGCTTCAAGATACTGTTCAAGCATTGGCTTCCTCCTGTGGTGAGCCGACGGCGTGCAGGCCTTCGGCGATTTTCATAAATGACTTGGTCCACTCGTTGAAGGAGTGGGGCCGGCTGTGGTGCGCTGGCGCGGGGGTGTTGTCGATGATGACAAAGACCCCATTGTCGATGCCGCCGGCAACGCTTTGAGGCTTCGAGATATCTGTGTCGCTCCGCGGCGCCGCGGCGATAACGAGCGAGGGAGCCTGCACGCGTCGGAGCGTGGTGGCGTATCCCTCAACGGTGGTGTCAACCTCGGGGTCACCTAGGATGATGCTCTTGACCTGCTCGGGGTATGTGGCAGCCAGCATTATGGCGCCATAGGCCGCCGCGCCCGTCGCCAGAATGTGCGCTGGGCCCGACGGGGACCCGCGCAGCGCCGAGGAGGCTGCGTCGACCCACATCTCCAGCTGGCGCGGTGAACTGCCGACGTCGATGGCAAGGCTGATCTGGGGTTCCCAGACACGGGCCCCAAGAGCGTCCACCTGGCTGGCAAACCATTCGCTGGCTGAAGTTCCGGCATTCAGGCACACGACGTCGTGCTGTGGCGTGGACTCCTCGGGCTCATATCCGAAGTCAGAATCAATAACCGTACTCAATGTCATCTACTCCCCTGTTCCTTTTTCGTCCCGGGTTGGAACATGCACCGGCGGCACGAATGCGCCCGGTACGGGATCGAGTGCCGTGACATCGATCTCGATTACCGCGGGCCCCCGAACCGCAAGCGCTTCGGCCAGGGCTTGATCAAAGGTCCCGGTACCTCGAACCCGCCAGAATGGCAGCTGCAGCGACTGGGCCAGCAAGTCAAAGTCGGGCGTATGCAGGTTGACGCCTGCTTCGGCAAAGCCGTTGGCTTTCTGCATGTTGCGCAGCACGCCGTAACCGGCATCGTTGAAGACCAGCACGACGCACCAGACACCCGAGCCACCCAGGGAGGCGAGTTCACCGAGGTGGACGGCCAGGCCGCCGTCCCCGGCAATAACTACCGTGGGAACATCGGGACGGGCGCAGGCAGCGCCAATGCCCATCGCCAGCCCTTGGCCGATGCCGCCTCCGAGCGGGAAAATGTTGGTTTCCCGGGAGTATATTTCGAGCAGGCGGTTGCCCCACTGGCTGGAAGGAATCGTGACATCCCGTGCGATAACGGATTCCCGGTCCAGTCGCCGTCGAACGCTGGTGCAGATTTCGGCATAACCTCCTATGTATTCAGTCAGTGCGTTCCGCACGTCCCGCCGGACGGTCCGCACCTGATCGGCCCACCCGGGTTCCACTGAATGGGTGGCCAGCTGGTTGCCGATCGCCTCCAAGATGGTCCGGGAGTCTCCCACCAAGCCCAGATCGGCCGGATAGACACGGCCCACGGCAGCAGGGTCCAGGTCCAACTGGATGTGCGGGGTGGGCAGCTTGAGCGCGTAGTGCTGGGTCTCGTTGGAACGGAAGTGCGTTCCAATGCTCAGCAGCAGGTCGGACTCCCCGATCAGCCGGATCGTACCGGGGTTGGAGGCGAAATTGCCGATCACGAGATCGTCGTCCTCCGGGACCACGCCGCGGCCGGAGTTGCTGGTCAGCAAACCAGCGCCCAAACGGTGCAGCAGATCCCGAAGCTCCTTTTCCGCGCCAGCGGCACCTCCACCGGCCCAGATCAGTGGCCTTTTGGCGCCCGCCAGAAGCTTCACAGCCTTCGCAACAGCTTCGGGCTCGTAGTCCGGCAAGGGCTTGACCTGCGCGTCGATTGGACGCTGGTCCTCCGGAAGCGCCAGATATTGCAGATCCGTGGGCCATTCGATGCTGGCGGGTGTGTGCGGCGCCGAATACAGGTGCGCGATTGCCTCCTCCAGATCGGCCTCCACGTCCTTGGCATTGAAAATCGTGCGCGCGTAGCCGGAAACCGCGTGGAGCATCTGCAGCTGGCGCGGCACCTCATGGATCACTCCGCGGGAGCTGCCCATGAATTCGCTATCGATCTGGCCTGTCACGTGCAGCACGCGGCTTCCAGCGGTGAGCGCCTCAACCATGGATCCAGCCGCATTGCCGGCTCCCGTACCGGTGCTGGTCAGGGCAACGCCGATTTTGCCCGAGGCACGGGCATAGGCATCAGCGGCGTTGACTGCTGCTGCCTCATGCCGGACGGCTACAAAGTTCAACTCACGGTCCACTGCCTCCACGAGTGGCAGGTTGTGGATGCTGATGACCCCGAAGGCCGTGTCGATGCCGTGCCTGCGCATTACCCGGACAAGGACATCGCCGCCCGTTTGCTCTCTTGGGACGGCTGCTGCTTGCGGTTCTGACATGTCTGGATCTCTTTCATGTTGAAGGTCCGGCCGGGCAGGAAGTTTCGGAGACTGCTTAGACATACCGGCCCACTCCCCCGCCGACGTCGATTGAGGCGCCCGTGGTGTAACCGCTCAGTGGCGACAGCAAGCTGACGATGTGGAACGCAACTTCCTCGGCTGTGCCGAAGCGACCCAGTTTGATCCCGCGGTCCTTGGCTATTTCCGCACTCCAAGCCTCGTAGTCCAGCTCAGTGGCGGCATTTTCGAAACGCCTGCGCCATTGGCCGGTGTCCACCAGCCCCAGCAACACCGAGTTCACGCGGGTACCGTCTTCGGCCAGGTCCTCAGCGAGGGAATGCGTAAGATTCAGCAGTCCGGCACGGGCAGCAGATGTGGCGGCCAGACGCAGCTCAGGTTGCCTGGACAGGATTGCGTTTACGTTAACCACCGAGCCATGTGCCGATGCAGCCAGGGCAGACCTGGCGGAGCGGACCATATTCAAGACGCCGAAGATCTTCAAACTGAATTCGTCCCGGATCTGTTGGTCGGTGGTTTCCTGGAGCGTGGCCATCAGGGAGCGGCCAGCGTTGCAGACGAGCCCATCAACCGTGCCAAAGCTGTCAAGCGTGCCGGCGATAAACTTGTTCGTCGCGTCCTGGTCGGTGACGTCACAGGACGCCAGGTAAACCGAGCGCCTGTCAGCCCACGAAAATTCATCGAAGGCAGCTGCCAGGCGGCCAGCGTCGCGGGCGCAGGCTGCAACCTGGGCGCCTTCGCCGAGCAGGTATCGGGCGGTGGCAAGGCCGACGCCTGAACTCGCCCCGGTAATAACGACAGTGCGGTCCTTCAATTGCAAGTCCATGTGGGCTTCTCCTTATTCAGTGGCTTTGCCTCTGAGCGTGCATTCGTGGGTGGTAATTTCCGGCGGGACTGGCACGTAGTTCATGGTTCAGAGTGGTTTAGTGGCCCATAACAAAGCCGCCGTCGACCACGATGGTCTGGCCAGTGATGAAACCTGCGGCATCGGAAAGCAGGAACTGGACAACGCCTGAGACGTCCTGGGGCTGCTGGTCCCGGGCCAACACCCTGTTGTCCGCGTAGAGCTGGTATCGGGAGGCAGGTACCGACTCGGTGGCTTCCACCCGGGTCAGGCCCGGGGCGACTGCATTGACCCGGACTCCGGACGCGCCCGCATCACGGGCCATGGTCCGGGTCATTGCCAGGACGGCCCCTTTTGATCCGACGTAGTGGACCAGTCTCGGGGAGCCGTAGAGTGCCGCGTCGGATGCGATGTTAACAATCGAACCCGCCTGCTTTTTGGCCATTTGTGGATAGAGGTGTTTGCTGACGAGCCAGGTCCCGAACGCATTCACCGTCATGACCCGTTGGAAGAAGTCTTCGTCCAATTCCCAGAAAGTGTCTCCGCCCACGCCGTCGGCCAAGGCGGCATTGTTGACCAGCGCATCCGCGCCACCGAGCTGTTGCACCGCGTCGGCCAAGGCCGCGACCGAGGCGCTGTCCGCGATGTCGGTGACGACCGCCGTCGCATCAAGCCCTTGTCCGCGCAGAGTTGCCGCGGCCTGCTCGGCCAAGTCCGCATTCTTCTCGGCAATGACCAGGCGGTCCCCGCCGCTCCCCAGCCGTTCGGCGATATCGAAGCCGAGGCCTCGGCCAGATCCAGTCACTACCACTAGTCGTGTCACTTGAGTCTCTTCCAAAAAGTGAGGATGGCAGCGGACATTTCCGCCGGTTTCTCTTGTATGGCGGCGTGTCCGGCACCAGGGATGATTTCAAAGGCGGCACCCGGAATGTTCTGCGCAAGGATCCTGGATTCCGTCACGCCGGTGACCACATCGTCCTCGCCTACCAAAACCAGTGCCGGGACCTGCAAGTGGGGCAGGAGGGCGCTGGTGTCGCTTTCCGCCATCATCGTCGCCGCTGCCGAATAGCCGGGCAGGCGGACCGCTGCCATACCGGCTCGCACAGCTTCTGCGATCGACGGCGGGGCGGACTGCGAGACCAGATTCGGCGCCCGCCGGGCGGCCAGGGCATGAGGGCCGGCCGCTGCCAGTTCCGGCACGCGCGCCAGCATGCGCTCCGCCCCTTCCTTTGTGGTCGCTGAGCCCCGTGTGCTGTCCGCCAGCACGATGGACCGCACTGCCTCCGGCGCCTGTGCTGCTACCCGGGTGGCAATCACGCCTCCCCAGGAGGTGCCGATTAGATGGACCGGCCCGATGCCGAGGCAGGCAAGAACATCCAGGACGACGCCGGAATGGTCCACCTTTCCTGCCGGGTCCGCGGATGCGCCATAGCCCGGGGCATCCCAGCAAAGCGTCCTGTAGCCCTGCGCGCTCAGCATTGCGGCCAGGGGCCCGCATGATGACGCGTTGCCGCCGATGCCATGCATCAGGAAGACCGGCGTCCCTTCACCGCGAACCGCCAGCGAAATCCCTTGCGGCGAAGTCCACCGTTCAGTTCTCGGCTGCCCGGTTTCTGCTTGGAGGGGCGGAGAGTCGACTGGCCGCGGCGGAGGGCGGCTAGGCATGGACTTTTTCTGCGGCAGAGGTTTCAGGAACCGTGAAATAGTCCTCACGTCCCGGGACCACGAGGGAACGGTATCCGCTATCCGGAATGCCCGCCATTGCGGTGCGGACGGCTGAGGTAGGCGGACCTGCGGTTCCCCACTGGTCGGACAGCTCGGGAGTCCGCTTCCACGTGCGGCACAGCCAACTGTCCTCGTCCACTTGGGCCACTTCCGACGTGTACTCGCAGACCAGGCCGGACGGGTCCGTGAAGTAGGAGAAGGTGTTATCGCCGGGGCCGTGCCGGCCCGGCCCCCACTGCGGCGCGATGTTGTGTCGCTTGAGGCTGCCGATGCCGCGCATGAAGTGATCGATGCTCTGCATTTCGTAGGCAACGTGGTTCACGGATGTCCACGGAGCCTGGTTGAACGCGATGACGTGGTGCTCGCTGTTGCAGCGCAGGAAGGCCATCTGGTGCTCCGACCAGTCGGAAATCCGCATCCCGAGCACCTGTGTATAGAAGGCGGTGGCGCGGTCAATATCAATGGTGTTGAGCACCACGTGGGCGATCTTGCGGGGAATGGCGCGCCGACCGGAGGGCTCCTGGCTGACCACGGCATGGACATTGGCGGAGAGTTCCACCAGGCGGCCCTCTGGATCCACCAGTTGCAGGCCATAACCGCCGGCAGCATCGTCCAAGGGGCCGGGCTCGCGAAAGAGAGGAATGCCCAAAGCGGCTAGCTTAGTGGCAGCAAGATCCACGTCCTGCGGTGTAGCGAGGGCGAAGGAGACCCTGCCGAGGGCATTATGTTCGCCCTTTTCCAGCTTCAGGATGTGGTGTTCGGAGCCGGTTCCGCGGAGCCAGAACTTATCGGTGTCCTCCTCCACCATCGAGAGCCCCCAGACCTCTTGGTAGAAGTCCTTTGCCGGCACGGAGTCGGGCACTTTAAGGGATACGGAACGCAGTGACCGCAGGTTACAGACGGGCTCTGCTGCAAAGTAGTTCATGGGATCAACCTTTAGTCGGGTGGTAGATGTACTAGAGATCCAAAATCAGTTCTCGGGACCGGCAGCGTGAGACGCAGACGAACATCGATTTGCTCTCGGTCCGCTCGGCCGGGGTGAGCAGGAAATCGCGGTGCTCAACATCGCCCTTGATGACGCGGGTTTCGCAGGTTCCGCAGATGCCTTCGGCGCAGGAGCTGGGAACGTCCACGCCGGCTTCGTTCAGGGCATCGAGCACGGAGACATCGGGGGCCACCGGGATCCGTTGTCCGGTGCTTTCGCAGATGACGTCGAAGCCTGTATCCGACTGATCCGGTTGTGGGAGGATTTCCGGTGCCTTGAACCGTTCGATCCTCAGCCGCGATTCGTCGGTCATAGCGTGGGCAACAGCCTGCATCAGCGCTTCAGGACCGCAGGCATAGACCAGTGCTTCAGAGGGCAACGCGCCAACTGCAGCGGCGAGATCAGCATGGTCCCCATTGGCTTCATCCATCGCGTGGATGGTTACCCTCTCCTGCGGGAGCGCAGCGATTTCGGCCAGGAAAGCCATCGTGGAACGGGAACGTCCGGTGTACAGCAGAGACCAGTCAGCCCCTGCGGCCTGCAAGCGCCGCACCATGGAGATGATCGGCGTAATGCCGATACCGCCTGCGACCAGCACGTACCGTTCAGCCTCGTCCAGCTCAAAGTTGTTGCGCGGGCCTTCTACTGTGATGAGCGCGCCGACCGGCAATTGCTCATGGATCAGCTTGCTGCCACCGCGGGAATCGGACGTGCGCAGCACGGCCACGGTCCAGCTCCTGGCGTCCTCGGGAGCCGAGCACAGAGAGTATTCGCGGGTCAGGCCGTTAGGCAGGTGCAAGCTCAGGTGGGCTCCGGGAAGCCACTGCGGGAGCGGCGCACCGTCAGGATCCACAAGGGTAATGCTGGCGATGCCGTCAGCTTCCCAGGTTTTTTGCTGGACCCGGAGATGACGCACTGCCGTGCCCTTGATTCCCAGGCCTTCCTGCTGCCCCGGGCTGCCCCCGGGCGACGGAACGTCCTCATACCCCATGACGTCACGGTCTAACGGTCCGCGGTTCTGAGTCTCGATACTCATCAGTACTCAATTCCGCCGGTGCGCGATCGCTTCGATTTCAACCGTTGCCCCGTAAGGTAATGCGGCTACTTCCACAAAGGAGCGCGCCGGGCGGGGTTCGTCAAAGAGCAGCTCGTAGTGGCTGTTCGCCTCATCCCGCATTGTCACGTCAGTGACGAAGTAGGTGGTTTTGACCACGTCCCGCAGGGTCATGCCAACCGATCCCAGTCGCTCGGACAGCCGCGCCGCTGCAGCCACCAGGGCTTCCGTACGGCCGGTCACGGCGGTGCCGTTTTCGTCCACGGACAACGCCCCGGAGACAAAGCCGAATCCTCCGGCTGCAAACGCTGGGCTGTAGGGGTGAGCGTTCATTTACTTACCTTTCTGAGTGCAAATTTGAGTCAGCAGGCTCGGACAAGGCGCCGGCCCATGGGAGGGGTGCGCCGGAGAGATCGACGTAGATGCTCTTCTGGCGCATATAGGAACGAATACCGTCGCGGCCTTTTTCTGTGCCGAGACCGCTTTGTTTGAACCCGCTGAACGGGGTGGCAATGCTGAATTGCTTGTAGGTATTGACCCAGACAGTGCCAGCCGAAACCGCCCGCGCAATTCTCCAGGCCACGCGGTAGTCGGCGGTCCAGATGCCGCAGGCGAGCCCGAAGACGCTGTCGTTTGCCTGGACGATCAGGTCGGCTTCATCGTCAAACGGCAGGACTACGGCCACCGGGCCGAAAATCTCCTCTTGGCAGATGGGCTCAGAGTTGGCCACGCCGGCAATGATGGTGGGCAGGTAGTATGCGCCAGCTTGCAGTTCCTGGTCCGCGGGAGCCGCGCCGCCGCAGAGAATCCGGGCCCCGGATTCCCGGGAATCGTCCACCATCCTGGCAACGCCGTCGCGGTGGGCAAGGGCAACCAGTGGTCCCACCTGCGTGCGCGGATCCGTTCCAGGCCCCACCCGCAAAGATTCCGCTCCCTTGACGAGCCGTTCCACCACGGCGGCGTAGATGGAGCGTTGAATAAAGACACGGGAGCCTGCAATGCAGCTCTGCCCGCTCGAAGAAAAGATCCCGAACAGAACACCGGCAACGGCTTGGTCCAGATCGGCATCCGCGAAAATGATGGTCGGCGATTTCCCGCCCAGCTCCAAGGTGATCGGCATGATCTTCTCGGCGGCAATGTGGCCCAGTTGACGGCCAGTGGAAGTGCCACCTGTGAAGGAAATCTTGCCCACATCCGGGTGTCGTGCCAGTGCGTCACCAACGGTCCGCCCGGGGCCGGGAAGCACGGAGAGCAGACCTGCCGGCAGGCCGGCTTCGTCGCATATCCGTGCCAGCAGCAGCGATACCCAGGGCGCCCATACGGGTGGCTTCACTACGACGGCGTTACCCGCCGCGAGGGCGGGGGCCACCTTTTGTGCGTCGCTGGCAATCGGTGAGTTCCAAGGCGTGATGGCGCCTACCACCCCGATCGGTTCATAGGTGGACAGGCTCAGGTAGTTCCCGCGAGGAGGCGTCACTGCATCCTCCATGGTCTCCAGCGCGGATGCAGTGAACCGGAAAGTGGCTGCCGCGCTCAAGGCCAGCGCCCGGGTTTCCGCAAGGGTCTTGCCGGTGTCCAAAGTCTGCAAGGCGGCGATCCGGTCCGCGTTGAGCTCGATGGCGGTGCCGATCCGGTGCAGCACGGCAGCGCGTTCGTGGGGTAATTTCCGCGCCCATCCAGACTGTTCCACCGCCTTTAGACCTGCTGCTACCGCCTTGTCGACGTCCTCCGTGGTGGCGCCGCGCAATGTCGCGAATACCTCGGAAGTGGCTGGATTCACCGAATCGATCACGGCACCGCCGCCTCGGGTCCACGTGCCCCCGACATAGATTTCGTCCAAAGTGTCCAGGCAGAGTTCGGTCTTGAACTTGTTGTTCTCAATCGGAGCGTCCGCGTCAATAAGCCGCGGTGCGCTCCCTGCAATGCTGTCCGTACTCATCTTCAGCTTCCGTCCATCTTCTTCATCGGCTTCGGCGCCTGCTACGTGCTGGCTGTTGGCCCGGGCTTCCGCCTCAAGCTGTGAGCTACACCATAGATCTAAGAATATCAGTATTAAGATACTTTAGGTCAAGACTTTTTTGATGCTGGCTTTTTTGTGGTCTTTCAGGGCTTCCGGCCGGGCCAGGAAACCCCATGCGTGATTGGGCTAGCGCCAGGTCATGCGCAGCTGAAGTCGTGACTGCGTCCATCCGGCCGGCTGGGGCTGGTCTCCCCGCGTAGGGCGCCCCGGTGGATGGGATGACTGATTTGGCTCAGGGGGAGGCCGGAGGCATTCCCCTTGGCCGCGATCACCTCTGCCATGATGGAAACTGCGGTTTCGCCGGCCGTGCCAGCGGAGAGATCCAAGCCGATCGGGGACCGGAGCGATGCAAGAGTCGCGTCCGTGTGGCCCAATCCGACCAACCGGTCCCGGCGGTCGCGGTCAGTTCGACGGGAGCCCATGGCACCGATGTAGGCGAATCCATGTCTGAGTGCTGCATCAAGGACCGGAACATCGAACTTGGGATCATGGGTCAACACGCAGATGACGGCATCCCGAGCAAGCGCTCCCCGTGCGATTTCCTGCCGAAGGTAGCGGTCTGGTTGGTCAACTACGATCTCGTGCGCCCCTGGGATCCGCGCGGCTGTGGCGAAGACAGCCCGAGCATCGCATACGGTGACGTGGAAACCAAGAAAAGACCCTAGATGGGCAAGGGAGGCGGAGAAATCGATGGCGCCGAAGATCAGCAGCCGACGGGGCGGACGGTAGACATCGATCAACAAAGACACTGATCCTGCAGTGCCGGTCGTGGCGAACGTGACCGGCAACGTAGTTCCGGAGGCTATGGCTTGCTGCACCGCATCGTTTGCCGCGCTGACAGTTGCGAACGGAAGGGTACTCCCGACGGACAGCCCGGTGATTTCTGCATCCTGTAAAACCAACTCCGAGTGGCCGACGAGATCAGCTGGTCCGTCGAAAACCGTGACCATGGCGCAGGGCAGATTTTCCCTCCGCGCCCGCAGGAGTTCGACATATTCCGGGCATGAGGCTGGCGCATACGGTTGGATGAAGATCTCAATGCTGCCCCCGCAAGTCAGGCCGATGGCTAAACCGTCGTCGTCAGTTATGCCAAAACGGTGTAGTTCGGGCACGCCCGAGGCCAGCACGTCCGCGGCGGATTCCAACACACTTGCCTCTACGCAACCACCCGAAACGGAGCCGACGGGCGTGCCTTCGTCGCTGACCACCATGGATGTTCCAACGGCCCGTGGGGCAGAGCCTTCCGTGCGGACCACGGTAGCCAACGCAACGCGGGAGTTGTCCCGCAGCGCCTCCTCAAGGACCTCCAGCACCTCCCGCATTCCCGTCAGACCCGCCTCTGGTGGGCCTGCGCAACGCGGACAGCGTTGTAGACACTTTCCGGCGTCATGGGCAGGGAGGTGAGCTGGCCCCCGGTGGCGTCGGCGATAGCCTGGGCAATCGCCGGAGCAATCGGCAACATGCCACCCTCGCCCATCCCCTTGGCCCCAAACGGGCCCGCACCGTGGCCCTGTTCCTGGGTAATGGAAGAAAACCTACGCGGGATGTCCTCGGCCAATGGGACACGATATAGGAGCGCCTCGGCGTTAAGCAGCTGGCCGTCGTCGTCGTATCGCATTTCCTCAAAAAGGGCTTGCGCCAGTCCGAAGACCGCCGCTCCCTCGTCCTGGCCGCGGCAACCCAGCTTGTTCACAACCTTGCCGGCGTCCCCGCTGACCACCAGCTGCAACAGCTCCACTTTGCCGGTTTCCGGATCGACGGACACTTCGGCAGCGGCCCAGCCGATCTCCCAGAACACGCATGGTGCCTCCAGCGGTGCACGGAGGGAGCCACGGACCTTGAAGTATCCGTCCGCGGTGAACTCGAAACCTGTTCCGCCAAAACTGTGCATGATATGGGGCGAAAGCGGATGGGTTTTGCCGTCAGAGTCAATGATTTGCCAGTTGACGAGGCGGATCGATTCGCGGTCCAAATCCATGTTTTCGGCCGCGAAGTCCAGCACGGAGTTCCTAACCCGTTCAGCGGCTTGGAGTACCGCCTGACCCATCACTGCGATGCCGGAGGACGCGTTCGTACCCTGGTCGAAAGGAGTATTGTCCGTGTCAATCGGTGCGTATTTGACCCGCTGCGGATCACACGCAAGCACCTCCGCGACAATTTGGCAGAGGGCTGAATGACCTCCTTGCCCCATCTCCGTCAGACCGCAATTCAGCACCACATCACCGTTGGCCGTCACTTTGACCCGCGCCTGGGCGGGCTTGTTCACGCCGCCGCCATCTTTCAGACCAATCGCAACGCCCATGCCGCGGTTACCCGAACGGTCACGGTTGCGGTAACCGATCGCATCTGCCAGGAGATTCAGGCCATGCTTGAGGTCCGAGTCGATGGGTGTTTCTCCGGGAACGAAATCCTCGCCCAGATTTTTCACGTTCTTGAGCCGAAGCTCCAGCGGGTCCAGGCCCAGCCGCTCAGCAATGAGGTCCACCTGCCTCTCGCTGGCCCAAGTGGCCTGGGTTGCACCAAAACCACGGAAAGCGCCGGCCGGCACGGTATTGGTGATGACGGCTTGGCAGACTGAATCGATCCGCTTCCAGCGGTAGGCCCCCGGCATCCGATATCCCGCCTTTTCGGCCACGAGCGGACTGGCGTCCGCATAGGCGCCACCGTTGAGCAGCACGCGTGATTGGCGGGCGACGAATTCCCCGTCTGCCTTCAACCCGGATTTCACCGTGAGAACCGCGTCATGCTGGCTCAATGTCAGGAAGACTTCCTCCGTGGCCATGCTGTAACGAACCGGCCGACCACCCGAGAGTTGTGAGAGCCGAATGGCGATCGGCTCAGTTTTTGGGCCGTTCTTGGCGCCGAAAGCCCCTCCCAAGAGCGGAACGTTCACCCGGATGCGGTTTTCCGCCAGCCCGAATATCTTCGCCAGCTCCTGGCGCATCGGGAAGGGACTTTGGGTGGACGTCCACACCTCGATCTCCTCGGACGTGGCCACGGCAACAGTCGCAAACGGCTCAAGATGCATGTGGTTCATGCGGGAGAAGGTGAAGGTGTCCTCGAAGATGTAGTCGCATTCCGTCCAGGCATTCTCCGGTCCCGTTTGGTAGCGGAATTCATAGCTGACATTGTGGCCGCTGAGCGCCGTTCCCGAGGCACCGTCGCCATAGTCGGGAAAGGCAGCGAATGGCTCTTCGGGGAAAATCAGGGGTGCGGAAGGATCCAGCGCTGCTTGTGGGTCGAAGACCGCCGGGAGCAGTTCGTAGCTGACACGAATCAGATCCAGTGCGGCGAACGCGGTGCGTTCATCCTCGGCTGCCACGGCAGCAACGACGTCGCCCACGTAGCGGACCGAGTCGCTGGCCACGATTGGCTGGTCTTTGACGTATGTGCCGTAGCAGTTTAGTCCCTGGATTTCGTCGCGGGTGACGACGGCGGTGACTCCTGCCATGGATCTGGCCGCCGAAGCATCGATACTGAGGATCCGGGCATGCGCATGCGGACTACGCAGTACCTTGGCGTGGAGCATTCCAGGCCTTTCGACGTCCACTGTGTAGACGGCGCGTCCGGTGACTTTTGCTGTGGCGTCGAGCCGCGGGAGGTTGCGTCCAACGATCGGCTGGTCTGCAATGGCGACAGGAGTGGCGGCGTCGGTCATGAGGACTCCTCATCCCGCTGTTGCTCCCGGGCTAGTTCGGCGGCCCGCTCCACGGATTCCAGGATCATCTCGTAGCCGGTGCAGCGGCAGGTGTTCGAACTTATCCATTCCCGGATCTCCTCCCGATCCGGCTGCGGATTTGCACGAAGCAGCCCGGTGGTCAGCATCAACATGCCGGACGTACAGAAGCCGCATTGGAAGCCGCCGCACTCCCGGAACGCGCGCTGCTGGGCGCTCAGTGTCCCGTCGTGGGCAGCCAAACCCTCAACTGTTTCAACGCGTGTACCGTCAATATCGAAGGCAAACGTGGAACAGGCAGCCACAGGAAGATCATCCACGAGCACAGTGCAAGCACCGCAGACACTGCGCTCACATGAACTGCGTACGCCGCGTTTACCGAAGCCGTTTCGGAGCAGGTCCAGGACGGTGGTGCTCGTGGGGACGGCCTGTTTTTCCACGCTTCCGTTCAGCTCAAATTCAAGCTCAACGGTGAGCTCGTCGCTGCCGGCGGCTCGGGGATCTTGTGAGTCGAGGCTCATGGTCGGGTCCTCATTTCTTTTGGTTTCCGGTCGCCCTGGCAAGAAGGCGGCGGGTGAGTACGCTCACCAGATGGCGCCGGTAGGCGATCGTTCCTGCGTAGTCTCCAGCCTCGTCCGGCAGCTGAGCCGCGAGCGCGGTGCCCACGAAGTCCGCATCCAACTCGGCAATGGTGGATGCCTCGGCAGCATGTGACAGCACGAACGGCCGCCGGTACTCGCTGCCGCAGACAGCCGTGATGGCGAGCCCCGCCACTGCATGCTTGCGCACTGCGAGCGACACCGTGCTCACTGGACGCATGGAGCGCTCATAGCCGTACCACAGCAGTGTTCCTGTCTCTACAGACACAGAGGTCAAGATGCCGGAGATCCCGGCGTCACTGGCCCACAGCGATGACACGGGAAGGGTGGCGAGGTCTTCGCCGGCCTGAAAATGCATGTGCCCGTCAAGTGCCGAGAAAATGATCGGCAGCTCGTACCGGAATCGGCGTGCAAGAAGGTTGCCGCCGAGAGTGCCGCGGTAGCGGATACGAACAGTGGCTATCGATCCCCAGGCAGCTGCCAGGGCGGGCAACGACGAAAGGATTTCCGGGCTCGTGCTCCCGCCGTGGTGAGTGACCAAGGAGCCGATCCGCAAGACTCCGCGCTCTTGGGAAATGGCGCGCAATTCGTCGACATGCTGCAGGGAGATCAGGACGCCGGGTTCACACCCTTCGCGAAACTGAGCCATCAGATCCGAACAACCTGCGGCAATCACCGCCTCGGGGTGTTCTTGAGTGAGAGCCGCAGCTTCGGCCAGGGAAGTAGGCCGATACAGGATGAATGGAGGCAGTGCGGACTGGTTCTGGGCTATCAACCCTGCCCCCAACTTTTGGGCACGCAATAATGGGCCTTCCTTCGCTTTGGCTTGAATCAATACCAAGTATCTGAATGCTAAGTTTTCCAGGTGTGGCGTGCAATAGCCCAGCCCCAAGTGCATGCCGGGCGACCCTCGGTTGGGTCATCCAGCATGCACTTGGATAAGGCGTTTACGCCGGGCGATCGCCCCGGAGAGTTACGCGGTGCATGAGCCTGTAGTGCGGGTTGTAATCGCCCACGGCATAGTGTTGCGTCGATCGGTTATCCCAGATCACCAGCGAGTTGGGCTCCCAGCGGAATCGGACTTGGTATTCAGGCGTCTTTGCCAGCCCGGTGAGCATGTTTCGCAAGGAGTCGCTGAGCTGCGTAGGAACTCCGGAGATGCGGGAGGTGAACAGTTCGTTGACATAGACAAGCTTGCGGCCGGTTTCCGGATGCTTGCGCACCACAGGGTGGGTCATGGGTGGGTACTTGCGGCGGGTTTCCTCGTATCGAGCCTCGCCGTTCTCGCCTTGGCGGACAACGGCTGTGAGCTCCTTTTCCCAGTCATGCACAGCCTCAAGGCCGTCAATGAGGTCCTTCATCGTTTCCGGCAGTGCATCGTACGCGGCGGTCATGCTGGCCCAAAGCGTATCGCCGCCGCAGGGTGGGATTTGCTGGGCATGGAGGCAAGTCGCTGAATTCGGCGTCGCCTGCCACGTCAGATCGGAGTGCCAGACGTCGGTTCCGGCAGCACGCCCACGGGACTCAAGTACTTCGATGTACGGATTTCCAGGGAGCGAGGGGAAGAACGCACTTACTTCCTGGGGGTCACCGAATACTTTGGCGAACCGGATCTGGTCCTCTGGGCCGATGTGCTGATCGCGAAGAAACAACACCTCGTGTTCCAGGAAGGCTGAGCGTAGCTCTTCTTGGCACTCAGGCGTGATCTCCTCGCGAAGATCCAGCCCATGGATAAAGGCACCGATGGTAGGTGTTGCCCGTTCCAGGGTGAATGTTTTGAACGCTGACTCGTTGCTGCTCATAGTAGTTCCTTTCTCTTTATGCGTTGGTTCTGGTGCCTGTTGCAGTTGGCATGGTCTTCTTGCTGGGATCGCCACTACCCTGCGCCTTTTTCCGGTTCGCCCTTCCGAGCAAAACGGCACACGCGAAGGACATGCCGCCAGCGACAAAGACGTAGAGCGAAGTGGATACCGAGGCGTGCGTTGCGGTCATCAGCAACCCTGCTATCAGTGGTGCGATGGCACTGCCGAAGAGGTTGCCGAGGGTGGTTGCCAGTGACAATCCGCTGTAGCGGACCCTCGCATCAAAGGCATCGGAGAAATATGCGGGCTGCAGTGCCCACGGGATATAGACGGCTATGGTCGAGGCGACATACAAGACTGCAATGAAGGCATAGATGCCTGAGTCGAGCGCCCAGTAGAGAGGGAAGGCCAGGATGCCGATGAGGCCAAGACCTATCAGGTAGATCCGCTGACGACCGAACCTGTCCGAGAGCATGCCGGCGATCGGGGTGACGACGAATCCCACTGCCGAGGTGACAATCACCAGAATCAGCATGGAATTTTGACTCAAAGCTCCTGGCTCCTTGGCGTACACAAAGTTGTACACGGTGAGCAGGTAGAAGAAGATGCCTGGCGACAGGCTTGCGCCGGCGACAAGCAGCACCTGCTTGGGGTGCGTACGAAGAACTTCGACGATGGGGATGCGCACTACAGCGTGGGCATCCTTGACCCGGTCGAACTCCGGGCTCTCTGCAACCCGGGCCCGGATGATGAGGCCAGTAATGACAAGTACCGCGCTGAGCAGGAACGGGACACGCCACCCCCAGGCCATGAAGCCATCAGTGGGCATCTCAGCCAGCGGCAAGTAAACGGTCATAGCCAGGATCAGCCCGACGGCCACACCCGCCTGCGGCCAGCTACCGAAGAATCCGCGCCGGCCTTCCGGGGAATGTTCGGTAGCCATGAGCACGGCACCGCCCCATTCCCCACCGAGCGCGAATCCCTGCGTCAGGCGCAACGCCACCAGCAGCGCGGGGGCGAAGAAACCTATCGTGGCATAGGTCGGCAATAAGCCGATCAATACGGTGGCGGCGCCCATGATCAGGATCGTGATGACCATCATCGGCTTTCGGCCAATCCTGTCACCAAAGTGGCCGAACACGATTGCACCGACCGGACGGGCGACGAAACCGGCAGCGAAGGTCGAGAAAGCAAGCAAAGTTCCGGTCGCAGGATCGAAGCCGGGGAAGAAGTGCTGATTGAAGACGAGCACCGCAGCGGTGCTGTAGATGAAGAAGTCGTACCACTCGATGGTTGTGCCGATGATGCTCGCTAGGGCGACCTTCCGCGGCGAACTTGTGCCCGCTGGTCGTGCGACTGCACCACTCATATTGTGCCTCCCGGCTAATTGGCAAACATACGGTCACGCGGCGCGTGAACCTTGGCAAATCAGGGTGCTTCCCGGGACACGCTGACTTCTAACAGCTCTGCAGACGGAAGTTTCGAAATACTTCAGTGGTAATTATCTTATCGCTGAGATGAATTGTGCGCAAGATCACATGGGGCGCGATTTTTTAGGCTGGCGCAGTCTGGACGGCACGCTGAATCACCGGGAGGATCGACCCATGACTACCTCCATTTTCGTCAACCTGCCAGTCAGCGACCTCGAGGCGTCCAAGGCCTTCTATACGGCCCTCGGCTACTCCATCAACCCGAACTTCACTGATGAGACGGCTGCATGCGTCGTCTTCAGCGACACCATCTATGCCATGCTCCTGACCCACGCCAAGTTCAGCGAGTTCACCAAGCAGCCAATCGCGGACACCCAAAACTCGACGGCGGCGATCGTCGCCATTTCGGCCGACAGCCGCGATGCCGTGGACGCCCTGGCCACCAAGGCACTCGAAGCGGGCGGGTCAGAGACCTACGATCCCCAGGACCTCGGGTTCATGTACAGCCGGGCGTTCCGCGATCTCGATGGCCACCATTGGGAAGTCCTGTGGATGGATGAAGCCGCAGCCCAGTCTGGCCCGCCGGAGCACTAAGGCGCCTCTGCGTCGTTAGCGCAGCGTCACGGCCAGCACGCCAAGTACGACGGCGAGCAACGGCGTGGTGCCTTGGAGAGCCGCAGCGCGGAGGTACTTTTTGCCGCTCGCAGCGAGCACCAGAGCGGCAAGGAGCATGGAGCCGCAGCAGCTGAACACGAGGGTCCAGCCGACCTGAGGCGAACCAGCCCAGACGGCGATGATGCCGACCAGCGCGCCGATGGCAAGGAACAGGTTGTAGAAGCCCTGGTTATAGGCGAGTGGTTTGGTGGTTTCGGCGTCTGCCTGCGACGTGAGGCTGAAGCGCTTCCACGTGGCTGGCTTGGTCCAAGTGATGGACTCCATGGTGAAGATGTAAACGTGCAGCAACGCCGCAACCAGGGCAAAAATCAGGGAGGCCAGGATCATGGTCTGATCCTAGCCTCCCTGTATTACAGAGCTTGCGATGGACGGTTTGCGTCAGGCGCTCAGCATCGCCAGCGTTGCGCCCGCGAACGACCACGCAGAGCCCTTCCAGCGGGCCAGCAAACCCTGGAGGTTTTCGCCATCGGCCCGGTGGGCAGCGGTCTCGGCCTCGAGGGTGGCAAGGATTCCAGTGCGAAGCTCCGTATTGAAGTTCACCTTGCCCACCTGCATGGAGGGCGCCTTCGCGAGCTCGTCGGCCGGGATTCCGGACGCGCCATGGAGCACCAGCGGAACGTCGGTCCGTGCTGCAACTTCCTGCAGCACGTCCCAGCGGATGTTGGGTTCTCCCTTGTACTTTCCGTGCACGTTCCCCACGGCGATAGCCAGGAGTTGCGCGCCGGTACGCTCAACGAATTCGGCCACCTGCGCGGGGTTCGTGAGTCCCGCAACTGAAGTGCCGGCGTCGTGCGCTGAATCTTCAGCACCGAACGCCTTGTCCTCGTCACCCGCCAGGCCGCCCAGCTCTGCCTCGATCACGACGTCGGACGCACCTTGCGCATCCAGCGCAGCACGGACTTCGCGAACCAAGGCGATGTTGTCCTCGAACGGTAAGGACGAACCATCAGCCAGCACGGCATCGGCGCCGGCAGCCACGGAGTCGCGGATGACCTGCAGGTCCGAGGCATGGTCCAGCTGGACCGGGACTGGGACGCTGGCGTCATCGGCCAACCCGCGCAGGGCTGCAATAAGGCGAAGTCCGTTGGGGGTGGAAGCCGTCTTGGGAGCCACAAGCAGGATTACGCCGAGCCGGGCTTCTTCTGCCGCCGAAACAACGGCCAGAGCCGTGGTGAAGTCGTAGCAGGTGAAGGCCGGAACAGCGGATCCGGAGGCAAGTGCGGAAGCAACGAGGTGGTCGAGTTTGGCGCGCATTAGTGGGCCAGTCCTCCCACCAGGATCCACGCGACGTAGGTGAGTGCGAAGCCAGCCAGGCCGAGGATGGTGGTGAGGACGGTCCAGGTCTTGAGGCCGTCCGTGACAGTGAGCCCGTAGTAGCGGATGACGGTCCAGAAACCTGCATCCGTCACGTGGGACAGCCCCAGCGCGCCGAATCCAATGGCGATCACGATCACGGCGATCTGGGCGGGAGTGTAGCCGCCTTCCACCACTGCGGAGGTGAGCAGGCCGGTGGTCGTGACAATCGCAACTGTGGCCGAACCTTGGGCGGCCCGGAGTGCCAGGGAGATGATGAACCCGAGCACGATCACCGGCAGTCCGAGGCTGTCCAGGGTGTGGGACAGTGCGGCGCCGATGCCGGAGGTGCGGAGGACTTCACCGAACACGCCTCCCGCGGCGACCACCATGAGGATGGACGCAATGGGAGGAAGCGCGCCTTCGAAGATCTCGCCGGTTTCCTTGAGGGACCAGTTGCGGCGAACCGCCAGCAGGAAGAAGGAGAGGGCTACAGCCACGAGCAGTGCGAAGAACGGGTTGCCAACGAACGCGGCCACGCCATACAAGTAGTTGTCCTTGGCGAGAGTCAGCGTCCCCAAGGTGCCGACGAGTATCTGGACGATCGGAGCAGCGATCAGGAACATGATCAGGCCGGGACGCGGAGGGGCGATTGCGCGGGCGCCGGGACCGTTAGAGCCAACGTGCACCAGCGAATCAGCCGAACCGAACTCGTCCACCTGCGCCTTGACGCCGGGGAGCAGTTCGTAGTCCTTGCGGTTCATGATGCTGGCAACCCAGTAGGACAGGAAACCGAGGGGCACGCAGATGATCAGCGAGATCAGGGTGATCAGTCCAATGTCGGCGCCAAAGACGCCGGCGCCTGCAACAATGCCCGGGTGCGGCGGGACGGCCACATGGATAGACAGCATGATGCCAGCCATGGGCAAGCCGAACTTGATCGGGTGAACGTTGGCGATCTTGGCGAAAGCGTAGACGATCGGCACGAGGACGATAACGCCGACCTCAAAGAACACGGGGATAGCAACCAGGAAGCCCACGGCCGTCAAGGCGATGGCGACACGCTTTGCACCGAGCTTCTCAGTGAAGTGGCTGGCCAGCGACTGCACGCCGCCGGAGACCTCGATCATGCGGCCAAGAATGGCTCCGAGGGCAATCAACAAAGCGACCTTGCCCATGGTGCTGCCAACGCCGTTGGCCACCACAGTGAAGATGTCCTTGAGCGGGATCTGGGCTGCGACGCCCACCAGGATGCTGACGGCCAACAGTGCAACAAAGGCCTGGATCTTGAAGCGGATGATCAGCACCAGCAGCAGGGCAATGCCCGCGGCCGCAATGGTCAGCAACAGGGGTGTTCCCAGTTCCACTGCCGGTTTGATAGCGGGGGCATCAGCAGCCCGGACCATCAAGGAGTTGATGAGGGGATTCATTGGGGGTGTCTCCTTTGACATACCAGTCTAGAGAAGACCGGCGGGAGGTGGCGGCGACGGCGAAGGGGGGATCGCCGTCGTCGCAGGTTTTATTGGGGTGCTTAGGCGGTGCGCTTTGCGGGCGCTACAACCTTGATGACGGCGGAGTCGTCGGCGGCGGCGAGGCCCTGGGCCTGGCCGAGAAGGTAAAGCTGTTCCGCAGCAGCAGCAACGGGTGCGGCAAGGCCGGCAGCGCGGGTGGCCTTGCCGACGATGCCCATGTCCTTGACGAAGATGTCCAGGCGGCTGAGGACCTCGGCTCCTTCGTCGGTGTAGGCCTCGAGGATGCGCGGGCCACGGTTGGAGAGCATGAAGGAGCCTGCAGCGCCGGCTTCGAGAGCCGCGAGCGTCTTGGCTTGGTCGAGGCCGAGGGCGTCGGCAAGGGCCATGGCCTCAGCAGCGGCGGCAATGTGTACGCCGCAGAGGAGCTGGTTTACGGTCTTGAGGGCCTGGCCGTCGCCGGGCTTGTCACCCACGATGCTCAGGGTGGACGCGAGCAGTTCCAGCGCAGGGCGGGCCTTTTCCAGGGCCTCGGGTTCGGCCCCAACAACGATCAGCAGGTCACCTTCGCCGGCACGCTTGGGGCCGCCGGACAGAGGAGCGTCCACCAGCGCGACGCCGTACTCGGCCAGCTTGGCCACCGTGGCCGGGATGGCTTCGGTGCCGACGGTGCTGCCGAGGATGACCACGGCTCCCGGCTTCAACACCGAGGCCACGCCATTCTCGCCGAAAAGGACATCGTTGAGCTGCTCGCCGTTCCGGACGGCGAGGAGCAGCGCGTCGGCGTCCTGGGAAGCTTCGCGGGCTGAGGCGAAGGTCTTGATGCCCGCCGCCGCGGCAAGCTCCAAGCGGGGCTCTGCGATGTCGAAGCCGTGGACGGTCAGCTGGGACGCGAGGCGGGTTGCCATGGGCAGGCCCATGGCACCAAGGCCCAGGACGGTGACGGTGTAGTTGCTGCTGGTCATGGTGTTCTCCATTGAATTCAGGTGGTTCTAGAAGGTGGCGCTGAGTTTGCGGGTGACCTGGGCCAGGGACTGGTCGTCGCCCACGTTGCCGGCGAACACGATGTACGGGATGCCCTTCGCGGGGCCGTCCACCGGTTCCCAGAGGGAGACGATGCCCGGCAGCATGGGACCGCGGACTATCGAGTGGCGGATCTCCAGTCCGTGCGCGGCGACGTCAGAGGACGTGATGCCACCCTTGGCGATAACGAACCGCGGCGGGAAGGTCTTCAGCGTCCGGTTCACAACAGCCACGACGGCGGCCGAGACCGTGCGGGCGATCTTCAGGCTCGCTGCGGCGTCGTCGGTCTTGATGAGCAGGCGGCTGGTGTGGACGATGACGTCGCCTTGGTGCAGGGCATCGACGACGTCGGACACGACGGTTGCGATGTATGCGTCGGCTTCTGCAGCTGTGTGGGTTTCGGCAACGAGTTTCTCCACGTTGATCTCGATGGTCCGGGCCGAGCTGTGCGCGGCCGTCAGGGCGTTGAGCTGGCGGGTGGTGACGCCAACGTGCGAGCCAACCACAATCAGGCCGCCGGCTGTGGAGGGAGTGTTGCCGGCGTAGGCCTCTTCGGAGGTCAGTGCGGTGCGGATTTCCTGGCCGATGCGGCCACGGACGAACGGCGGGCCCACGCGGTAGAGGAGCTTCTTGCCGCGGCGTTCGGCTTCTTCGAGGCCCAGGGCCAGGGCACGGAAGTCGTTTTCGGTGACGATGTCGGCCACGATCGGCGTGGAGTTCGTGGCCGACTCAATGGCGTCGGCGATGGCCTTCGCCGAGATGGCCGGGTCCTGGGCCGATGCGCCGGCACGGATGGTGTTGAGGTCAAGGACGATCACATCGCTGGCGGGGAACCGGCCCTGCGACTTCTCCTCCACGTACTTGGCCATCTCGGAGTTGGCGAAACCGAAGGACGCGTCCTTCGCGAATTCTGTCTCGGCAACTGGGGTTAGGGTGCCGGCATCGCCGCGCATGTAGTGCACACCGCCGATGGTGACCCTGCCGGCGTCGGGGAATGCCGGAACGATGACGACGCCGTCGGTGACCTCACCGGTTTCGGCGGCCACAGTAGCGGCAATGACGTCCGGTTCCAGGGGGTAGTGGCCGCGGAGGGTGGAGTCGCTGCGGCTGACGAAGCCAAGGCTGACCTTTCCGGCCGCTGCTGCCAGTGCATTCCGAACGATTTCCTCGTTCCGTGCTGCTGCTTCGGCCGGGTCCAGGCTGCGGGTGTTGGTGAGGACGTAGACGGCGGGCTTGGTCTGGTTCTCGTGAATGTGGGTGAACGCCCACGTGAAGTCCGCGACGTCCCAGCGGGTGAGTACCGCCAGATCCGCAACGGACTGCGTGCCGGTGGGGTCGTCGTCGAGGACTACCAGGACTCGGGGGGACGTCGCCGAGGACGCGGCAACGGCGTCGGCAACCAACTGAGCCGGAATCTGGACCTCCGCCGGGAAAGCGGCCAGAACGTCTGCTTCAAGGGTCACGGTGCACTCCATCGTGGGAAATCTGCCTAGCGGTTTAGTGAATGTAAGATGTCAGACATCTAACATTTGATTGCTAGTGTGACACACAGCTCTTCACCGCGCAAGGTGGCCCGCGTCACTAGGCTGGACGCATGGCTAACAGCGTGGTTCCGATCCCTTTCATAGACGTTCGGTCACCCGCGGACACTGCCGGCGATCAGCTTCCAGCCGTGCTCATCCACGGCTGGGCTTCGGGATCCGTGTACTGGGAGCCGTTAGCGAAGTTACTGCTCGACGCCGGACGCGAAGTTTGGATCCTCGACCTCCCGGGGTACCACCCAGGCGAGGAACTGCCGACGGACTTCGAGTGGACGCTGGACTCTGCTGCCGCTTCGGTGGCCGCCGCAGTTCAGGCGCGGACTGACGGTCCGGTGCACGTGGTGGGGCACTCCATGGGCGGCAGCGTCTCACTGACCCTGGCAGCAAAGCATCCAGGACTAGTGGCAACAGTGACGCTGGTAGGAATGGTTCCGGCGCCACCGAACGAGGCCTTCAAGAACCTCCTGCTGTCACAGCTGGAGCAGGGATTCTTCGACGCCGATACCAAGCTGAAGCTCATGAACGCCTGGTACGGGCAACTGTCCGCGGAAGACATGGAGCGGCTCAGCAAAGGGTTCGATACGCCGTTCCCTATCCTGGCTGCCAGCGCCTGGGCGGCTACCACCGGCGTCGAACCTTCAGTGCCCGCGCGTGTCCATGCGCCGCTGCTGGTGCTGGCCGGAACCGGGGACCGCGTGCGGTCCCTCGAGCAGATGACCGCGTTCGTGGGGGCCAGTCCAACGCGGAGCTTGAAGGCGATTCCCAACGCCGGACACAACGTCCACTGGGAGCAGCCAGACGAATGCGCCAAGACGTTGCATGAATTTTGGAAAGAGAGCTGGCCACCGCCAGCGTAAGATGTCTGGCAACCATCTGTGCCTGAAGGAAAACATCCACGAGGCACCGGACGGTCTGAAATACAGGAAATGGGGATACATGGCACGCAAGTCGCTGGTCGGCGTAGTTGCTGATGAGCTGCTGGATCGGATCATCGCGGGCGAATTTCCGCCAGGAACGATTGTCCCGGGCGAACTGGAGCTCAGCGCCCGGCACGAGGTGAGCCGCATGACCGTGCGCGAAGCCATGAAAACACTTGAGGCCCAGCGGATCCTCAGCGTGGAACGCGGCCGCGGTACGTTCGTTAACCCGCTGAACCAGTGGGCATCCCTGGAGGCCGTCCTGCGTGCGGCATCCGAAGGAACCAAAGACGCGGCTGCCGCCGTGCAGCTAATCGAGCTACGCCGCATGCTCGAGACGGGCGCTTGTGAACTCGCCGCGGAACGCATCTCGGACGACGAGCTGATAACGCTCAAAGAACACGTGGAAAAAATGCACTCGGCCCACGAAGTTAATGACGTTGCCGCCTTTGTGGAAGCCGATCTTGCCTTCCACGATGTCATCCTCCACGCCTCCGGCAACGTCTTCGTAGCCGTGCTGTTCGAGCCGCTGCACCGCGTGCTCGAGGCCCGCCGCGCCCAGACCTCGGCATTCCCGGAAATCCAGGAGCACGCAATCGGCCATCACCGGAAGATCGCGGCGGCCCTGGAGTCACGGAATCCACAGGAGGCACGGCTGGCCATGGACGCCCACATGCAGCAAACCTTGGACGACCTGAAGACGTACGTCCTGGAGGCGAAACCCAACTGAGGGACAGCACTTGTCGCTACGCGTGCTCAGAGCGACAAGTGCTGTCCTCTACATGGGAGGGGCTACGCGTCCACGTCCGTGTTCACGATGTAGACGTCGCACGGAGCGCCATGTGCCACGCTGTTGGCGATGCTGCCCAGAACACGGCCAATGCCCTTCATCCGCTTGTTGCCCACAACGATCAACGAGGCGTTGTTGGTCTCGGCGTAGTTGATGAGCGCGTTGGCTGGCGTGCCACGGGCTGCGAAGTACTTGATGTTACCGCTGGGAACATCGAGTTCCTCAGAGACCTTACGGGCTACGTATTCTGCAGAGTCCGCCGAAGAAACCGTGATGCGGTCGCTGCCACTGCCAAATTCTTCAATGCGGTCATCGGAGAACCCGCTGATGACGTGCAGCTCGGCGCCAAGGGCTGTGGCGAGCTTCGCTGCTGCCACTGCTGCGCGTTTGGCCGTTTCGCTGCTGTCAACGCCGACAACAATAACTTCTGACATGAGTACTCCTGGTTGTGGGAATTCACTGGTGCTGCAGCTAAGAATCTACACGCCCTAATGATCTGCCGCGGGGATGCGGGAAGAACGGGTATCTTCCCGCCAGGTGTTTACGGTCGGGTGCGTCCGGGTAGGGATTAGTCATCGGAACCACCACGCGACCGAAAGGCAAGGACATGAGCGATGCATCGTTTTCCCCGCAAACCGCCATCGTCACAGGATCAGACTCAGGCATAGGCCGCGCCACGGCCGTTGCGCTGGCCAAGGCAGGCATGGACGTGGGCATCACCTGGCACACAGACCAGCAGGGTGCCGAGGACACGGCAGAAGAAGTCCGCGGACTGGGCCGCAAGGCGGTGGTGCACCATCTGGACACCACCAAAGTCTCCGAAACCGCCGCCAGCATTGACAAGCTCGCCGAGGAACTCGGGGGCGTGGACGTGTTCGTCAACAACTCCGGAACGGGCGATGGCACCAAATTCCTGGAACTGGACTACGAAACCTGGATGTCCACTTTGGACACCAACCTCAACGGTGCTTTCGTGGCCATGCAGGCAGCCGCCAAACGCATGGTCAACGCTGGCCGCGGCGGACGCATCATCGCTGTCACCAGCGTCCACGAGTTCCAGCCGCGCGTTGGAGCCTCTGCCTACGACGCCTCGAAGCACGGGCTTGGCGGGCTCATCAAGACCATGGCGCTGGAGCTCGCGGAGTTCGGCATTACTGCCAACAACGTTGCGCCCGGCGAGATCGCAACACCCATGACGGGGCAAACGGACGAGGACCCAAGGCAGAAGGAACGGCCGGGCGTGCCGCTTGGCCGTCCCGGTGACGCACGCGAAATTGCGGCGGTTATCGCTTTCCTGGCTTCCCCGGATTCCAGCTACGTCACTGGCGCCTCGTGGCCTGTGGACGGTGGAATGCTCCAGATGGGACCGCATGCGGGATCGCACATCACGGGCAATGAATGGCGCGAAAGCTGAGCCCGCCGGACCTCTGGCCCGCACGGACGTCCGTGGGCTAGTCTGCATGAACGGCCTGCCGAGCGGGCCAGCATTTTCAAGATTCAGGGACGATGATGAGGAGCACCATGGCTGACCACACATATAGCGTTTCCGAAATTGTTGGCACTTCTTCCGAGGGCGTCGATGCGGCCGTCAGGAATGGCATCGCCGCAGCCGCCCAGACCTTGCGTAACCTCGACTGGTTCGAGGTGAAGGAGATCCGCGGCCACCTGGAGGACGGCGCAATTGCCGATTGGCAGGTAACCATCAAGCTTGGCTTCCGTTTGGAGCGCTAATCCCTCCGCGGGATGACAGTTAACGCCCATGTTTCCCAAAAATATGGGCGTTAACTGTCATCCCGGCGGGCAGGTTCGGGTGCAGAAACAGGCTCAGCGCCAACCTCCCCAAAGCTGCTGAGCAGCGTCAGGGCGTCCGACGACGCCGAGCCCACCTTTGCGGAATACACCCGCAGGAGCTGGTCGGGATCGTCCGGGAGACTCAGCGTCTCAAAGTTCAATTCGAGGTCACCGACAATCGCGTGGTGCAACCTCACTGTGCCGGCTGAGCGCGAGGCCACCCGGTGCCCGGCCCACCATTGGCGGAAATGCTCACTGTGCACCGCTAGTTCGCCCACGAGCTGGTTGGTCTGGGGATCGTTGGGGTGCCGGCCGACATCCATCCGCAATGCCCCCACTGCCTCGGCGGCAACGGTCTTCCAGTCCCTGAAAAGGTCCTTGGCTGCAGGATCCAGAATGATCCATCGGGTGAGGTTCCGTTCAGCGGCGGGCAGTGATGGGAAGTCCGTGAAAAGCAGGTGCGCCATCCGGTTTCCGGCCAATACGTCTGCGCGTCGTCCCAGGACCATCGCCGGAACATCCCCGACGGCGTCCAGCAGCTGCCGCAAGGCAGGGCGCACCTTTTGGGCTGGGCCGGGATTACCGGCCGAGCTGGCGCAGTGCTCCAGAAGGTCCATCATGTGTGCCTGCTCCCCCGCGTCCAGGCGCAGTGCCCTTGCTACAGACTCCAGGACAGCCTTGGAGGGGTGGATGTTCCGGCCTTGCTCCAGGCGCGTGTAGTAGTCGGTGCTCACGCCGGATAGCCTCGCCACCTCTTCGCGGCGGAGGCCCGGAACCCTGCGGGAGCCGCTGGAGTCCGGAGCCCCGGCGTCCTCGGGCGAGAGGCGGGCACGCATGACTTTGAGGAATTTTCCGAACTCGGCACTTTGACCCATTCGTCCATTCTGCCGTTATCGCAGCCGGCAGGACCAGAGCAGACCCACCATTTTGGGTAGGACTATCAGACCTAGGAAAAACAGAATCAGGCTGGATTGCTGACTCTGCCACGAAAACTGAATAGGCTCAGTACAGAGCCTCCCGAAAACGCTTTCTGGCAACCGGCGCACACAGCCGAACCCACAGGAAGCAGCGGCCAGGCCCAGAAATATCTACCCCTAAGGAGACCTCATGCCAGAGCTGACCCTAAACAACGGCGTCACCATTCCCCAGCTCGGATTCGGCGTTTTCCAGGTGCCTCCGGAAGAAACACAGAAGGTGGTGGAGGACGCTTTGGAGGCAGGCTACCGGCACATCGATACCGCGGCCGCCTACCGTAACGAGGCAGGTGTGGGCGCAGCCATCGCCGCTTCGGGCCTTCCCAGGGAAGACCTTTTCATTACCACCAAGCTCCGGAACGGCGAGCAAGGCGAGGCCTACGATGCTTTCCAGCGCAGCCGCGACGCACTTGGCCTGGAAGCAGTGGACCTGTACCTGATCCACTGGCCCGTCCCTTCGCAGGGGCTGTACACCCAGGCTTGGAAGGAGATGGAGAAGCTCTACCAGGACAAGCAGATCCGGGCCATCGGCGTTTCCAACTTCCTTGCGGACCACCTGGATACCTTGCTGCGGGAAGCGGACATAGTGCCGGCCGTCAACCAGATCGAGCTTCACCCCACGTACCAACAGGGCGATCTGGCAAACAAATGCCGCGATCTCAGCATCGCTGTGGAGGCCTACAGCCCCTTGGGACAGGGCAAGGACCTGAACGCCGAGGTGGTGGCCCTGGTGGCTGCGGCACATGAAACCACCCCGGCACAGGTGATCCTGGCCTGGCACCTCGCACAGGGAACAATCGTGATCCCCAAGTCCGCGGACTCAGCCAGGATGCGCGAAAACCTCGCAGCCGCCGACCTCACCCTCACCCAATCCGAGCTGGCCGCCATCACGGCACTGGAGGCCGGAGCGCGCATAGGTTCCGATCCCGCCGTGGCGGCTTTTACGCAGTTCTAAGCACCCCTACGCAGTTCTAAACAAAGGACAAGAACATGCAGTACACCCACCTTGGCCGTTCCGGCCTTAAAGTCTCCCGTCTCTGCCTGGGCACCATGAACTTCGGCCCGCAGACTGACGAGGCCACCGCGCACTCAATCATGGATTCCGCGCTGGATTCCGGCATTAACTTCTTCGATACCGCCAACGTCTACGGCGGCTCGGGTCACCGGGGCTGGACCGAGGAAATCATCGGGCGCTGGTTCGCAAAGGGCGGCGAGCGCCGGGAACGGACGGTGTTGGCCACCAAGCTGTACGGGACCATGACGGATCGTCCCAATGAGTCCAAGCTCTCCGCCCTGAACATCCGTCGTGCCCTGGACGCCAGCCTGAAGCGGTTGCAGACGGACTACATCGACATCTACCAGTTCCATCACATCGACCGCCAGACGCCGTGGGATGAGATCTGGCAGGCGATTGAGGTGGCCGTGCAGCAGGGCAAGATCCTGTATTCGGGAAGCAGCAATTTTGCGGGCTGGCACATCGCCCAGGCCCAGGAAGCCGCCCGCAGGCGCAATTACACGGGCTTGGTCAGCGAGCAGTCCATCTATAACCTCTTCCGGCGCGAACTGGAGCTTGAAGTCATTCCCGCCGCGCAGCAGTACGGACTCGGCTTGATCCCTTGGTCTCCCCTGCAGGGCGGTTTGCTGGGTGGGGTGCTGAAGAAGGAGGAGCAGGGCGTCCGCCGCACGGAAGGCCGTGCGCTGGAGACGCTGCGCAAGCATGAGGACCAGATCCGTCAGTACGAGGATTTTGCGGACGAACTCGGGCAGAAACCCGGCGATGTCGCCTTGGCTTGGCTTCTTCATCAGCCTGCCGTGACGGCGCCGATCGTTGGACCGCGCACGCAGGAGCAATTGGATGCTGCAATCCGCGCCCTGGATGTAACCCTCAACGAGGATGCCCTCAAGCGGCTGGACGACATTTTCCCGGGACACCGCCCCGCCCCGGAGGACTACGCCTGGTGAGCAGCCTCCTCCCACAAGCGGACACCGTCTCGCCGCGGAACATACTGTTCATCGGCGGGACCGGGGTCATCAGCGCGGCGGCGGCTGAACGCGCCGTCGCCCTGGGCCACCGGCTGACCATCCTCAACAGGGGACGGTCAGCCGGGCGGCCGGTTCCCGAGGGCGCCGAGGTACTCCATGCAGACATCCGGGACAGCGGGGCTGTGCGGGAGGTGCTTCGCGGAAGGGAGTACGACGCCGTCGCGGACTTCATCTCGTTCACCCCGGATCACGCGCGGGCGGGCTTGGAGCTGTTCCAGGGAAGGACCGGTCAATACGTTTTCATCAGTTCCGCGTCGGCATACCAAAAGCCACCCACAACCCTGCCCATCAGGGAATCGACTCCGCTGAAGAATCCGTTTTGGAAGTACTCGCAGGACAAGATTGCCTGCGAGGAGTTGCTGTTTGAGGCATACCGGGAGCAGGACTTCCCTGTGACGGTGGTCCGGCCATCCCACACCTACGACCGGACCAAGATCGCCATGGTGGGAGGTTGGACCGACATCCACCGTATGCGTGCGGGAATGCCGGTGCTGGTTCATGGGGACGGAACCTCGCTCTGGACACTGACCCATAGCCGCGATTTCGCCAAGGCTTTCGTTGGGATCCTGGGACGGCCGCAGGCTGTCGGAGAGAGCTACACCATCACCTCGGACGAGTTTCTGCCGTGGAACCAGATCTACCGCCTATTCGCCCGGGCAGCCGGAGTTCCTGAACCGGAGCTGTTTCATGTTTCCTCCGAGACCATTGCCGCCCATCACAAAGAACTCGGCCCCAACCTCCTGGGCGACCGCTCACACTCGGTAGTGTTCGATAACTCCAAGATCAAGGCACTCGTGCCCGACTTCACGGCAACCATCCCGTTCGCCGACGGTGCGAGGGAAATCGTGGACTGGCACGATCAGCATCCCGGACTGCAGGTGGTGGCGGAAGACTTCATGGAGTTGAGCGATCGGCTCTACGACTGGTCGCGGCGGTAGCTGTTGCCAAGCAGTCAATGGCCAGCGTAGAACAGCAAAGAGACCCGCCCGTCGAGTTTCATGGAATAGAGGAGATCAAGCCCATGACACCTGCCCCGCTCATCGAACTCAACGACGGCTACAAGATCCCGCAACTGGGCTTGGGTACGTGGCCCCTGGATGATGCCCAGGTTGCCGATGCCGTGGTGGAGGCTGTTTCCTGCGGCTACCGGCACATTGATACGGCGGTCAAATACGGGAATGAGAAGGGAGTCGGCAACGGTATCCGCGCCTGCGGTGTGGACCGGGGCGAGCTCTTCATTACTACCAAGCTCGACGGCGAGTTCCAAGGCTCGGGCAAGGCGGTGGCGGGGCTCGATGGCTCGCTGCGACGCCTGGGGCTGGACTACGTTGACCTGCTGCTGATCCACTGGCCACTCCCCCGCCGCGACGAGTTCGTCTCCACGTGGAAGACCTTCGAGGAACTGCAGGCCTCGGGCAAGGTACGTTCCATCGGCGTTTCCAATTTCAAGCCAGCGCACCTGGAACGCCTGTTCCGGGAAACGGACGTCGTGCCGGCTGTCAACCAGATCCAGGTCAGTCCCTCCATCCCCCGCCCCGTTGCCATCGCGTTCAATAGGCAGCACGGCATTGTCACGGAGTCCTACAGTCCCTTGGGCGCCAGCAGCGATCTCCTTAATGCACCCGTACTGGCAGGAATCGGCAACAAGTATGGAAAGACCCCCGGCCAGGTGGTTCTCCGCTGGCACGTCCAGCAGGGCCTGGTGGCCATCCCCAAGACTTCAAATCCGCAGCGTATGCAGGAGAACCTTGATGTCTTCGACTTCGAACTGGACCAGGACGATCTCCTAAGGTTGCAGACCCTCGACTCCGGGCCTGATGCCGGCGTCGACTCGGACGTACAGGGACACTAAGGAATGGGGGAACAACGCTTGGAAGCAACTGGTACAGGAATGATTTGGACCGGATCCTACACGGCCGACCGGAACGGGAATGGCGAAGGAATCGGCGCACTTAACGTGGATGCGGATGGGGAGTTGACCTCCCTTGGCCTGGCTGTCGCAGCGAACTCGCCGTCCTTCCTCGCCGTCCACCCAACCCTCCCGGTGCTCTACGCCGTGGCTGAGGAGGGCAAGATGGTGCGGGCTTACCGCCGCAGCGGCGCCGCTGAACTGGAGGAAATGGGCCAATCGTGGCCGGCAGGGGAGGCCGCTTGCCACGTCGCGGCGGATCCCCAAGGGCGTTTCATTGTGGTCACCTGCTGGGGTGATGGCCAAGTGATCCTCTACGAACTGGACCACGACGGCGCTATGACCTCGCGCACCAGCGCGGAAGCCGCCGTCGACCCCCATCAGGCCGGCCCCACCGACGAGCCCCGCCCCAGCCGTGCACACTCCAGCATCATGCTTCCCGATGGTCGCGTGATGACCACGGACCTGGGGCACGATCTTGTTCGGGTCTGGCGCTACGAGCCAGGCCAGGGACTGCTGCCCGACCACCAGGTGATCCTGCCCAGGGGCTCCGGCCCGCGGCACATGGTGCGGCATCCGAGCGGAACGGTGTTCATCGACACCGAATACTCGATTGAGGTTGCCGTCGTCAGGGCCGAACCGCAGGGAGTGTACGAACTCACCGCCATGGTTCCCGCCAGCGTGAATAAAGCGTTCGACGGCGACTCCGCGGCCGAGATTGCGATGTCGCCCGACGGTCGATTCGTCTATGTGGGCGTGCGTGGCTCAAACCGGATCTGCGTCCTGAAGGTGGGTGGCCAAGGCACGGAGCTGACGCCCTTGGCCGACGTGCCCAGCGGCGGCGATAGGCCTCGGCACCACTTGGTCCGCGATGGCTGGCTCTTCGTGGCGCATGAAGGTTCCAACGACGTCCTGAGCTTCAGGCTGGACCCGGAAACGGGACTGCCTGACGGACCAGTGGGCCGGGTGGAAACCGGGTCCCCAAGCGCACTGGTTCCCGCGGCTTGAGTTCCCGCGGCTTAAGCCGCCCAGACCTCGACGTCGTCTGTTCCGCAGATCAGCCTGCGGCCAGTAGGTTCAAGGACCACCCACAGCAGTTCCTGATGCTGCGAAACGTCGTCAACACGTCCGGTCCCGGCACCCCATGCGACGTCGTAGATCCATACGGGATCGCCAGCGCTGAGTTCGGTCCATTGCGCCGCCGGCACGTGCCGGTAGTCCAGGGGCCTGTTCAGGATGGTGCTGGTCATGCTGACGCTTCACCGGCGGTCCGGCGCCGCCAGACAGTGGGTACTCCGTTGTGCGCAGGCAGCACGTGACCTTCGGCGAATACCTGGACCGCATCCGGCTCAGAATCCGGGCTCCACAAACCCGAGGCCGGGCAGTGGGAACCGGTGGGCATGACACGGGTGGCTCGCTCGCGCAGGAGGGCGATGCTCTTCATCGTTGAAACTCATCCTTGGTAGTTCAGGGCACTGCACGTTGTGTAGCAGGGCGTGGTGTGAAGCAGATCTCTTCAACCCTATGCAAGTCATAAGTGCTTCGTTATGGGCAGTTGCATAGCATTTCGCCGTGGTGCCATGCAGGCGAACAATGGGAAATCCGCGAAATTTCAGCTAGTCGGACTGCAAACGTTTCCAGCCTGGATTGGCGTAACAGCTCTTCACATCCAGAAAACCTTCAATTTCTGTGGATCAAAGGAACGCAAGCGCTTACAGTTGTGAGTTGCCACACAGCAGAGTCGCTTAGCGGAAGGTTTCATTACTTGCTATCTCACAGCTTTAGATCCGTTGTCCCCGCCATCGTGCTCGCCACCGCAGTCGTGACGGCATCCACCGTCCTGCCCGCGAGCGCGATGGTCGCCACTAAGAAAGCTGCGCCTGATCCCGCCGGCCAACACTCGGTCCGCGGCGGCGTCAGCGACCAGAACTTCTATTTCGTCATGGCTGACCGCTTCAACAACGGCACCAAAGCCAACGACGACGGCGGACTGGGCTCCGATCCGATGGTGTCCGGCTACGATGCCACCCGCAAGGGCTTCTACAACGGCGGGGACCTGTTGGGCCTCCAGGGCCGCTTGGACTACATCCAGGGTTTGGGCACCAATGCCCTCTGGCTTACACCGAGCTTCAAGAACAAGGCAGTCCAGGGTGACGGGTCAGTGGAGAACAGCTCGGCGGGGTACCACGGGTACTGGGTCACGGACTTCACGCAGATCGATCCCCACCTGGGCACGAATGCTGAGCTGAAGACGCTGATCGATGCCGCCCATGCACGCGGCATGAAGGTGTATTTCGACATCATCACCAACCACACGGCGGACGTGATCCAGTACCAGGAGTCAGATTCGGCTCCCTACATTTCCAAGGAAACGGAGCCGTACCGTACGGCAGCGGGCGAGGCCTTCGATGACCACGACTACGCTGGTACGCAAGACTTTCCAGCACTGGATCCAGCCACGTCCTTCCCTTACACACCCGTAGTCCCGGAAGCCGAGCAGGACGTCAAGGTTCCCGCATGGCTCAACGACGCCACGCTCTATCACAACCGCGGCAACACGACCTTTTCCGGTGAGGACGCGCTCTACGGCGACTTCTTCGGCCTGGATGACCTGTTCACCGAGAACCCTCGGGTGGTCAATGGATTTGTTGATATCTACAAGACGTGGATCCGCGACTTCGGGATCGATGGTTTCCGCATCGACACCATGAAGCACGTCAATGACGAGTTCTGGCAGCAGTTCGGTCCGCAGGTGCTCAGCTATGCCAAAGAGCAAGGCAAGGACGAGTTCTTCATGTTCGGCGAGGTCTTCGATACCTCCAAGAGCGTCACGTCCAAATTCACCACCAAGAACAAGATGCAGGCTGTTCTCGACTTCGGTTTCCAGGGTGCCGCGCGCAGCTTCGCTTCCCAGGGCAGCAAGGCCAGCGGTTTGGCCGACTTCTTCAACGCCGATGACTGGTACACCGACGCCGACTCCAACGTGTACCAACTGCCCACCTTCCTGGGGAACCACGACATGGGCCGTATCGGCACGTTCATCGCCCAGGACAATGCTGGCGCGTCCGACGCCGAACTCGTGGAGCGCGACGAACTCGCCCACGAGCTGATGTACTTCTCGCGCGGCAACCCGGTTGTCTATTACGGCGACGAGCAAGGTTTCACCGGCGCAGGCGGGGACCAGGACTCGCGGCAATCCATGTTTGCCAGCCAGGTTCAGGAATACCTCGACGACGACCTGCTGGGTACAAGCGCCACGCACGCCACGGACAACTTCGATACCCAACACCCGCTCTACAAGAAGATCAGTGAGCTTGCGTCCCTCACGGCGGAGCACCCGACCCTCCGCAGCGGTGCCCAGCAGAACCGCTACGCATCCGATGATGCGGGGATCTACGCCTTCTCCCGCATCGACGCCAAGGACCAGCGCGAGTACGTGGTTGCCGTGAACAACAGCGAAAGTGCCCAAACGGCGGAGATCCCAACCTACGAAGCCAAGCAGCCGTTCAACCTCGTCTACGGTGATGCAGCAGCTGATGCCAAGACCGACGCGCAAGCGAAACTGTCCGTCACCGTCCCTCCGCTTTCCACAGTGGTGTACCAAGCAGCGGGGCGACTTGCGCAGTCCAAGGCGGCTCCCGGCGTCGTACTCAAGAAGCCAGTCACCGCTGCCGGTGACGCTACGCGCATGAAGGTAACGGCCGACGTCGACGGTAGCTCGTTCTATGAAGTCACCTTCCAGGCGCGGACTGCGGGCGGCGAATGGGAGTCGATCGGCACGGACGACAACGCGCCGTACCAGGTCTTCCACGATGTGTCCGAGATGCAGTCCGGCACGTCGGTGGAGTACCGTGCCGTGGTGCTGGACAACGCCGGCCACACGTCGGCGAGTGAGCCGCGCAGCGGTGTTGTGGGCGAGCCAGCCCAGCCCGAAACGGTCACCGTGGCTGGCAGCCTCAACACCGAGCTGGGCTGCCCGGAGGACTGGCAGGCGTCGTGCGAGCAGGCTTTCATGAGCTACGAACCGACGCATCGGTTGTGGCAGCTGAGGGCCCGGAACCTGCCAGCCGGGACGTACGAGTTCAAGGCTGCGCTCAATGGCACATGGGATGAGAACTATGGTGCAGGTGGTGAGCCGAATGGCCCGAATGTGGTGTTCACGCACACCGGAGGGGCCGTGACCTTCCTCTACGACCACGCAACCAACGTGACCAGCGCCGTGACCGCGGGCCAGCAACCTGCCGCCGTATCAGTGCCCGGGAGCCTGAACTCGGAGCTGGGCTGCACCGGTGACTGGATGCCCGATTGCGCCCAGGCCCAGCTGGCTTTGGATCCTTCGGACGGTATCTGGAAGCTATCTGTGCCGGACTTGGCTGCGGGTAGCTACGAGTTCAAGGCCGCGATCAACGGCTCCTGGGCTGAGAACTACGGCCTGGGCGGCGCCGTGAACGGCAGCAACATCACGCTGAACCACGACGGCGGACCGGTCTCCTTCCGGTATGACCACGCGAGTCACCTGATCACTGTGAGCTAGCCCAAACTAGCTAGCAGTTGTGGTTGTTTTGACGCGTCATTACAACCACAACTGCTAGTCAGGTGGGGTTAGTTGTAGCTCAGGCTCAGCAGCAGGGCCTTCAGCTGCGAGTACTGTTCGCTTCCCATCCAGGCCTTCGCGGCTTCGGGGGTGGCGAAGGTGGGCTGCTTTTCAAAGTCGAACAGAACACGGGCGGACATGACTCCGTTGGGCATCATGATCTGGTTGGTCCCCGAACTCCTCTCCCCCGCTTCGAACTCCGAGGAAAGACGCACATCCATGAAGTAGTACGGTCGGCTGTCCGCAGGGACTGTGGGTTTGGGCTTCCCCTCTTCCGGATAAATCAAACCTAGATCCGACCCGAAACCGAACTCCACAGGATTGCCTGATTTGTCGGTGATCCCCGGGACCGACGCCCTATCCAGGACGGTCCTTTTCACCCATCCACCGGTGCCATCCCCATAGAAACCGCTGTACACGTAGGCGACTTCCGCGCCCGTGCTGTCCACGAGAGTGGCGCCGACCGATGCCGCCTTCGTTTCCTCCGAAAGATACGGACCCTGCTCCGCTCGGACAGTCCAGCCGCTCGGGTACCTGAACGACAAATGCCCGTCCGGGAAAGTGAACGTTTGCAGCGTGGCAGCTGGCGGCTGGGTAGGCGCCGTAGTAGCAGCCGCCGGCGGAACAATCGCTGGAGCCGATTGGCTTGCAGTCGGCGTCGGGGTGCCGGACGACGTGGCGGACGCGCTGGGCGAAGGCGTGGGTGTGGGCGTGGCAGATACGCTCGGTGTTGATTCCGGAGTGACAGTGACAGCCGGAGCGGGCGTCGAGCTCACCGGGCCGAAATTGGATGCAACCAGGACACCAGCAGTCACTGCTGCCGCGCCCAACAGGAGTCCGGCCGCGATCCGCATCTTGCGGTTCCTGCGTCCTTCGAGCGACGCCACGCCAGCGGGCAACGTGTCACTGAATACGCGCGGGCCGGATAACATGCGGCTCAGGGCCTCAGCCCCGTTAATCTCAGACTCCGGCTCATTCTTCAGAGGGTCGATCGCGGAAATCTGGCTCTTGATCGGATCCATCTCAGACTCCCATCTTCTGTGTGGTCGATTCGGCTCCGGCAGGCATCTGCTTCCGGAACGCAGTCCGGGCCCGATGAAGCCGGACCTTGGCGGCGGATTCGCTGCACTGCAGGACGCCGGCAATTTCGGCGGTCCCCAAACCGTCCCAATAAGCCATTTGCAGGATGTCCCGGTCCTGCACCCGCAAGCGGTCCATCGCATCCTGTACCGCGACGTTCCCGGAGTCGTCCCCGAAACGCTCCACCGCCGTCGCGCGCAGTTTTTCCTGCAGAGCCTGCTGACGTTCGCGGCTGCGGTAGGCATTACCCACAAGGTTGCGCGCTATGGCGAGCAAGTATCCGAGTTCCGGCCGGGCATCATCGGCCCACTTTTGCCAAACGACGCGGAACACGTCTGCCGCGATTTCTTCGGCCATCTCCGCCGATTCAACCCGTCGGCGGACAAACCTGAAAACGGACGGATAACTGTCTTTGTGAATGGCGATAAACGCCAGTTCGCGCTCGGAAAGCACGATTTTCCCCCTGAAAGTAGTGTCCTGAAGTGCAGGATACTTCTATAGTTTCCGGCCGGGCTCCCGCGGTTACACGCGGCTAGGAGAATCTTCGATAGATTCTTTTCACCTAACCCGAGCGAAAGTGTGGAACAGCCATGGTGGAAACAGGTCCCGCGGCGGACTGGGCCCGAAAGCAAGTCGATCTGGGGCGTGTGCCCGTTGCGGTCCTTGGTATTGCCTCCAGCGAGGGCATCTCGGACCTTGTCGCTTTTGGGCACGACGGCGGCAGGCAAGCAACGGCCGACGACCACTTCGCGCTGTTCTCAGTCACGAAACCCATCACCTCGATGACTGTGATGCGGCAGGTTGAGCTGGGGAAACTATCCCTTGGAGCTTCCCTGGGTGAAGCACTTCCCGGTTTTGGCTCAGACCGCACCGACACCGTCACATTGGAACACCTTTTGAGCCACCGCTCGGGCATTGCGGACCCGGAGCTCGACGGCGGCGCGCCGCTCCGCGAGGACCTCACCTCTGCGGAGCAAGCCTTTTACGCGGGCTCGTTGGTCCAATACTGCAATGTCGCTTTCGAGGGTGCCGCGGCCATGGCCGAATGGGCAGACGGGCGCCCGTTCGATGAGCAGCTCCGTTCGTTGGCAACCGACACCGGGGCCAAGGGCCTCACCTTCGAAACCGATTGCAACCCCCACACAGTCCACGGCACAGAGGCGGCGGGCCTGGACGTTGAGGCTATGTACAAGAAGAAGCACCCCGGTGCCGGGCTCTTCGGTACGGCCACGGACCTGCTCAATCTCGGATCTGAACTGCTGCGGAATTCCGGCAAGGCTGTCCGGCCTGCGACCCTTGCCTCCATGCGTCGGCCGCGAACCACCGGGCTTTCCCACATCTCCATCCGGCCCAAGCCCCTGCGCCATACCGGGCTTGGGTTCCAGATGCCCGCAAACGAATCCGAGCTCCTGGCCCGTGGGATCTATGGCCACCCCGGCTGGTCAGGCACGGAATGGTGGATGTTCCCGGAAGAGGACCGCTGCGTCGTGTTCCTGACCAACGTGCTGGATACACCCGACCTTGGCGTGGACACGAACGAGCTGTTCAACGCAGTGGCGGCTTCCTAGGGGGCGGGCTTCATCCGGCCGCGCCAGCCAGAGATTGCCCACATCACCACGAACAGGCCAACAAGGAGCAGGCCGGCGTCGCCGAGGTCGATTTCCCCGAGCCACGTGGTCAGCGGGTCCTCCAAGTCCAAGGCAGCGTTGAGGAATCCGCCCAGCGTGATTACGGAGATGAACAGGGCCGAGGCAGCCGAGATGCCGGTGATCACCACATTGAAGCCAAGCTTCCGTTGGGGGTCATTGATGGCCGATTTGTACATCTTCATCATGGCCACGCCATTGATGGAATCGCACAGCGTCATGGCCGCAGTGAACGCGAACGGGAGTGCCATTAAGGCGAGAAGTGAGACTCCGGCGAGTGACGCCGTCGTGGTGATAACCAGTAGTCCGATGGTGGTGGCGGTATCGAACCCCAGCCCGAACAGGAAGCCGATGACATAAATGTTCCGTGGCCGCTCCACCTTCGACAGGGGCTTGGCCAGCAACCTCGCAACAAATCCTTTCGCCTCGAGGTCGTCTTCGTGGATCCCGGCGCCGGCCTGAACACTCCTGTACACCTGTCTGGCGCGGACGAACGCGGAACCGTTGAACAGGCCCATTGCGAGCAAGAACAGCCCGGACACGCCGCTGCCGATCAGGCCGAGAACCCTGTTTCCAGTGGTGCCGTCTTCCATGAACTGCCCGATCACCGTTGCGCCGGCAACCACCAGCAAACCGGCCAGGATGACCACGGAACTGTGGCCCAAGCTGAACGCAAAACCCACGCTGACGGGATCCTTGCGCTGCGAAACGAACTTTCGCGTGGAGTTGTCGATCGCGGCGATGTGGTCCCAGTCGTAGCTGTGCTTGATTCCAGCCACGTACGCGGTAACAACCAAACCGAGCGCCAACGGCTGCGTGGCGCTTGCCCCTCCTGGCAGCAGGAGCACGACGGCGGCAACGTGCAGGGCGGCCACCGCACCGAACGTAAAGAGCAGCCGGGTCCGCAAGGACAGGTTCTCCCGTTCCCGGTACAGCGTGGCGAACTCAGTCAGCGCAGTCATCTAGTACTTCCTCAGGTTCAAGGGCTCCTGCCCGTGCCAGCGCTTGCGGAGAAGCGCCGTGCAGGTACCCAGCAGAATATTGAGTTCTTCCGTGCTGTTCGACAACGATCGCAGCACGAGGCCCGTGGTACCGCAAACAGTATTGGTCAGGGAAACGCCCGTATAGGCGTCCAGGTGGCGGGTGAGCTCGTGCAGCTCATCGGCCAGTTCCTGATCCACCCTATGATCTACCACTATCAGGGAACCCAGGTGACTGAAGCCCTCCATGAAACCCATGCCTGTGACCTCGCCGAGGGACGGCCGGATCAGGAGATTATCGAGGGCCAACAGCTTGGGTCCGTCCACCGTTTCGACGTGAATCTCGTTCCTCAGCCGCAGCTCCTCGTACCGGAACTCCCCACCGTCCGGGGCCCACCCCGGCGTGATGACCTCAGCCATGACAAGGCTCGACGTCGGGTGGAGGCTGATGTGCGAATTCTGCCGATAGCTCGCCTCCCGATAGGCAATCAACTGGTCAGGCACGAACTCCAACAGTGCCCCCTCCCCCAACCGCACACTCATGCGCTGCTCAGCAAACGAGCCCGGAGTCCGATAAACCTTGGTGGCAGACTGCGTCGTCAACAAAAGATCCGCCCCAGCCTGGACGTCCAAATCAATAAGGAACAGATCGGCCCCCAAATACGCCCCGCCAGGATTGACCATGACGTAGCAAACCTGCCCGGACTGATCCAAATAATGCGGCCGGAGCACCCTCAAAGCGCCCTCATGGAATTGCCGAGAAGCAACAGACCTCCCGCCACGCGCACTGACCCCGAGCTCCAGCCGCCCCCGCGCAGGGCGGTGAGCGGACGCGGATGAAGGGGGCCGCGGCGTGGCGGGTTCCGCGGGGGGCCCACTGCCGCGAGGGCCCCGGCTCGAGCTTGCGAGAGTTGGGAGCGGCTGGGGACGGGCACGGCCCCCTTCATCCGCGGGCGCCGCCCCAGGTGAGATGAGAACGGACTTGGGCGGGGTCATGACGCCAAGTCGAGCATCAGGACGTCGCGTCGGATCCAGTTCAGGACCTGCTCGAGGCCTTCGTCGGTTTTGAGATTGGTGAAGCAGAAGGGTTTGTTGCCTCGGAATTCCTTGGAGTCGCGTTCCATCACGGAGAGGTCTGCTCCGACGTGGGGCGCGAGGTCCGTTTTGTTGATGATGAAGAGGTCGGATTTGATCATGCCTTGGCCGGCTTTGCGGGGGATCTTTTCGCCCTGGGCGACATCGATGATGTAGATGGAGAAGTCGACGAGCTCGGGACTGAACGTGGCGGAGAGGTTGTCGCCGCCGGATTCGACGAAGATGACCTGCAGGTCCGCATGGCGCCTCTTGAGTTCCTCGATGGCGGCGGTGTTCATGGAGGTGTCTTCGCGGATCGCGGTGTGTGGGCAACCGCCGGTTTCGACGCCGATGATCCGGTCTTCGGGCAGGACACCGTTGGCCGCGAGGATTTTGGCGTCTTCAATGGTGTAGATGTCGTTGGTGATGGCGGCCATGGAAATGTCGCCGCTCATGTGCCGGGTGATCCGCTCGACGAGTTGCGTCTTGCCGGCGCCGACCGGCCCGCCGACGCCGATTTTGATGGGTTCAGACATGTGTCCTCCTGATTAGCTCATGAACATGCGGGCGCGCTGCCGTTCGTGCCGCATTTGTGAAATTTCGAGTCCGGGGCTCACGGCCCCAAAGTCGTCCCAGCACAGCCGTGCTACATCCCGCACAACGGCAGCAACGGCGTCGTGCGCGTCCCGAAGTACCCGCTGCCCGGCGTTTTGACCGAGCGGAATGGCGCGCACGGCGTTCTGCGTCAGACAAGTAACGGTGGCAAACAAATAGGCAGAAAGAGCCTCTTCGTATGGAACCTGCAGTGACCGAGCAATCACCCCAAAAGCCAAAGGTTGATGCCCCTGTGCCCGCCCCTCCCGGACCAGTTCCCGATAAGCATCCAACTCCCCCGACGGGAACACCTCCCCGCCAATCTCGAGCAACCGCCCACCCATCTTCAAAGAAGCCTCCCGAACCTCCCGAGCCAACAGCTGCGCAGACAACACGCCATCCAACAAGCCAACATCCACCCCCTCATACAAAAACCGCACGGCCAACCCATCCGAATAGGTCAACTGCTGCCCAACAAAAGCAGAAAGCCACCCCCCAAACGACCCCTCATCCCGAACCAGCCCGCGCTCGATGTAGCTCTCAAACCCCAAAGAATGAGCAAACGCCCCAGTAGGCAACGCAGAGTCGGTCAACTGTTGAAGAGCCAGCTGATATGTCGCACTCAAAGCACACCGCGCTGGAGCAGTGCCCGAGAAGCGGAGGCGGGTGATAGGGGCCGCGGCGTGGCGGGCCACGCGGGGGGCCCACTGCCGCGAGGGCCCCGACCTGAGCTTGCGAAGGTTGGGAGCGGCTGGGGACGGGCACGGCCCCTATCACCCGACGGAGGCTTGCCAACCACTAAAGCCAGCACCGGCAAACGCTTAGTGCGAATGCTCAGCATGGCGGAATGGCACCGGCATGACCCGCTCTTGCCTGTCGTAGGGGACGCCGACGCTCTTCAGGTAGTCCTCGACGGTGTGGTCGTACTGGCACACCATGACGTCGGCCCCGTACTCAGAGAGGGAGTCGAAGAACTGTGCCTGCAGGTGCCGGTTGCCGAGGGAATGCGCCACGACGCCCATTTCGTGGATGGTCCTTGGCGCAATCACCAGGACGTCCGTGGGCAGCACGGAGATAACGATGAGGTTGGCGTCGTCGATGGCGAGGATGTCGCCGTCGCGCAGGTCGCCGGATCCGGTGGGGAGCCGGATGCCGAGTTCTTTGCCGTGGTCGGTGGTGACGCGCTGGATGCGTTTGACGAGCAGGGCGCTGGGGAGGACCACTTTTTCCTTGTGGTGGCCGGCAAAGGCGTCGGGCTGTTCGTGGAGGTTGCCCAGTATTTTTTCGATGATCATGAGGGTCCTAGAAGAGGAAGTAGCGCTGCGCCATGGGCAGCACGTCGGAGGGTTCGCAGGTGGCTTCGACGCCGTCGACTGTCACCTTGTAGGTCTCGGGGTCGACGACGATGTCCGGGGTTTCGCCGTTGAACTTCAGGTCGGCTTTGCGCAGATTGCGGATGCCGGAGACGGGCCGGATGATGCGTTCGAGTCCGAGTTTTTCGGGGATACCGGCGTCGATCGCGGCTTTGGATAGGAACGTGATGGACGTTTGTTGGAGTGCTCTGCCGTAGCTGGCGAACATGGGCCGCATGGTGCGTGGCTGCGGAGTGGGAATGGAGGCGTTGGAGTCGCCCATGAGTGCGTAGGCGATCTGACCGCCCTTGATGACGAGTTCGGGTTTCACTCCGAAGAAGGCGGGGTCCCACAACACCAGGTCAGCGAATTTGCCTTCTTCGACGGAGCCAATGACATCCGCCATGCCCTGTGCGATGGCGGGGTTGATGGTGTATTTGGCTACGTAGCGTTTGAGCCGGAAGTTGTCGCTTTCCGCCGAGCCGTGCGAGGTACCGGATGGGTCGTTCAGCACGCCGCGCTGCCGTTTCATGGCATCGGCCACCTGCCAGGTCCGGGTGATCACTTCTCCCACGCGGCCCATGGCCTGCGAGTCTGAGGACGTGATGGCGAAGACGCCGAGATCGTGGAGGACGTCCTCCGCCGCAATGGTCTCGGCACGGATGCGGGAGTCCGCGAAGGCCACGTCTTCCGGGATGTCCGGGTTGAGGTGATGGCAGACCATGAGCATGTCCAGGTGCTCTTCGATGGTGTTCTTGGTGTACGGCAGCGTGGGGTTGGTGGACGCGGGGAGCACGTTGGGCAGGCCTGCGATCTTGATGATGTCCGGGGCGTGCCCACCGCCGGCGCCCTCCGTGTGGAAGGTGTGGATCACCCTGCCGTCGATCGCTTTGATGGTGTCCTCCACGAAGCCGCATTCGTTGAGGGTGTCTGTGTGGATAGCTACTTGGACGTCGTATTCGTCGGCCACGCGTAGGGACATGTCTATGGAGGACGTCGTGGAGCCCCAGTCCTCATGGACTTTGAGCCCCACGGCACCAGCTTGGATCTGCTCAGCGAGGGGTTCGACGGCGGACGCGTGGCCTTTGCCGAGCAAGCCGATGTTGATGGGGAGTCCTTCGGCCGCTTGGAGCATCCGCGAGATATGCCACGATCCGGGTGTGATGGTGGTGGCTTTAGTACCTTCCGCTGGTCCCGTGCCTCCGCCCACCATCGTGGTGACCCCGCTGCAGAGAGCAGTGGGAACCTGTTCGGGGGAAATGAAGTGGATGTGGGTGTCGATGCCACCAGCTGTGAGGATCTTCCGCTCGCCGGCGATGATTTCCGTGCTGGCGCCGATCACGATGTCCACGCCGTCCATGATCTGCGGGTTGCCGGCTTTGCCGATCTTGAAAATGTGCCCGTCCTTCAGGGCTACATCGGCCTTGTAGATGCCTGAGTAGTCCAGGACAACGACGTTTGTGATGACTGTGTCAGGCACTCCGCCGCCGTCACGCGTCATCTGGCCGTTCTGGCCCATGCCGTCGCGGATTACTTTGCCGCCCCCGAAGACCACTTCTTCGCCGTAGACGGTGTAGTCGTTTTCGATTTCGAGGAACAGTTCCGTGTCCGCCAAGCGGATGGAGTCACCTGTCGTTGGGCCGTAAAGCTCGGCGTATTGCCGGCGGGGAAGCTCGAAGCTCACTTGGTGTCTCCTTCCGTAGCCGCGCCCGGGCGAGCGGTCCCGCCGAGGCGGGTTCCGCCGTCGAGCGCTCCATTGACGGCGTTACTCAAGCCAAAAACCTCACGGGCACCTGCCAATCCCACCAGCTGGACGGTCTTCTTATCGCCTGGTTCGAACCGGGCAGCGGTGCCGGCAGGAATGTCCAGGCGGCGGCCATAAGCGGCTTCACGATCAAATTCCAGGGCGCGGTTAGCCTCCGCGAAGTGGTAGTGCGAACCGATCTGGACTGGGCGGTCGCCTCGATTGACAACCTCGACGGCGATCGCCTCACGGCCGTTGTTGCATGCGATGGGCTCGGGGCGGAGCCTGTACTCACCGGGGATCATGGGGTGGCTCCTATCGGATGGGGTGGTGGACTGTGACGAGCTTTGTGCCATCGGGGAAGGTGGCTTCGATTTGGACGTCGTGGATCATCTCCGGCACGCCTTCCATCACGTCTTCGCGGCGCAGCAAAGTGGTTCCGTAGCTCATGAGCTCCGCAACGGATTTGCCGTCACGGGCGCCCTCGATGAGTTCGTAGCTGATGATCGCGATGGCTTCCGGGTAGTTCAGCTTCAATCCGCGCGCCTGCCTTCGTCTGGCCAGATCGGCGGCTACCACGATCATGAGTTTTTCCTGCTCACGGGGTAAAAGATGCATCGATTCTCCTCAAAGCCACTACCTGGGTGCACACGGAGGGACAGTTTGTGATCAGCGTAAGGACTGGACGTTTCAGCCACGTTTCCAGAGGGTCTCAGTCAGCTGTGGGTTTGGCCGCCGTTCGATGCTTTCGGACCTGCCACACGCCGAGGATGACAATCACGACGACGCCCACCACCGCTGCGGCACCGCGCCCCACTGCATGGGCTAGTTCCTCGTAGGAGCTGCCGGCGATGAATCCCAGGGTCACGAACAGGGCACCCCAAATGATGCCGCCGGTGAAGTTCCAGATGGCGAAGCGGCGGTATGGCATTCGGCTGAGCCCGGCGAGTGCGGGCATGACGGCGCGGAAAAAGGCGGTGAAGCGGCCCAGGAATACTGCCAGGCCGCCACGGCGGGCAAGGAAATCCTCGGCTTTCTGCAGCTGGGCCCGTCTCTTATCCAGGAGTTTTAGGGCCATAATCCGGGGGCCCAAGTGCTTGCCAATCTCGTAGCCCACCGTGTCTCCGAGGATGGCTGCCGAGATGACGATCATGATCATGCTCCACAGCGGAAGATCACCCCGGCTGGCAAAGACTCCCCCCACCACGGCAGCCGTTTCGCCTGGGATCACGAAGCCGATAAACAAGGCATCCTCGGCAAAGACCAGTGCGAACACGATGCACATCACCACCAGTGGGCTGGCGTGAAGGAGTCCGTCGAACAACGACTGCATGGGCTTGAGTGTGTCAGATCAGCCAGCCTGACGGGAGTCGTTTTCAGCTCCGCTTAATTGCGGGTTTATCCATAGACAGCCTAATACATCACTAATATACTAGTTGAGTACTTCACGTGAGACGTGATCAGCTCGATGAGGAGTTAAACAGCAGATGCAGAAACTCGCACACCGGCTCGAACGCCTGGGCACCGAAACTGCTTTCAGCGTCGCGCAGGCCGCTGCCGCTTGGAAGTCGAAGGGAAACCTGGTGTATCCCTTCCACCTCGGCGACATCAATATCCCGACGGCCCCGCACATTATTGAGGCCATGAACAAGGGAATCGCCGACGGGCACACCGGCTACTGCCCGGGCCCTGGCATCCCCCAGCTCCGGGAAGCCCTGGCCGAGGACCTCGGGTCGCGGCGTGGCATGGAGTTCTCTCCCGAGAACGTGGTGGTGATGACCGGCGGCAAGCCCGTGATCACCAAGTTCCTGCAAGCCGTGATGAACCCTGGCCAGGAAGTGCTCTACCCCAACCCTGGTTTCCCGATCTACGAATCGCAGATCGAATACCTCGGCGGCACGGCCGTGCCGTACCGTTACGTGCCCACAAGCAAGGGCTTCGCGATCGACCTGGACCAGGTCCGGGCCTCGATCACGCCGAACACGGCCGCAATCATCTACAACGACCTGCAGAACCCCATCTCTGCCGAGTCCACGGCGGCCGAACGTGAAGCCATCGCCCAGATCGCGATCGAGCACGACCTCTGGGTGCTCTCCGATGAAGCGTATTTCGAAACCCGCTACGAGGGTGTCTCCAGCTCGATTGCTTCCCTTCCGGGCATGGCCGAGCGCACCGTGATCCTGTACACGTTCAGCAAGAAGTTCGCCATGACCGGTTCACGCCTTGGCTGTGCTGTGGCGCCGCGCGAGATCGCCCAGGTGCTCAGCACCCTGAACACCAACGATGAATCGTGCACCACGCACTACGTGCAGTGGGCCGGCATCGAAGCCCTCCGCGGCCCCCAGGAACCGGTCCAGCAGATGCTGGACATCCTGAAGGAACGCCGGGACGCCGCGTGCGGGATCGTCAATGCCATCCCCGGCATGAGCGTGGCCGTGCCGCAGTCGACGTTCTACCTGTTCCCGGACGTCACCGAGGCCATGCAGCGGCTGGGCTACACCGCAGTTGGCGACTTCGCTTCCGACGCCCTCTACAAGACGGGCGTTTCCTTCTGCACCCGTGAACACTTCGGCCGGCGCCTGCCAGGCGAAGAGCGGCAGTACATCCGCCTGGCCTACTCGGGCATCGAATCGGACGCCATCCGTGAGGGCCTGGGCCGCCTGCGTGAATGGATCGAAACCGCATGAGCCGGGTAGTCGTCACCGGACGCGTACCCGAGCCCGCACTCGAAAAGCTCCGCGCCATGCACGAGGTCGATGCCTGGGAGGGGTCGGAGTCCATCAGCCGCCAGGAACTTCTGCGGCGGGTGGCCGGAGCCGACGCGATCGTGAGCCTGCTCACCGAACGCATCGACGCTGAGCTACTCGACGCCGCGGGCCCGCAGCTCAAAGTCGTCGCGAACGTCGCCGTTGGCTATGACAACATCGACGTGCCTGCCTGCACCGAACGCGGGATCATCGCCACCAACACCCCGGGCGTGCTCACCGAGGCCACTGCGGACATCGCTTTCGGACTTATCCTCATGGCCACCCGCCGCCTCGGCGAAGGCGAACGGCTCATCCGGGCGGGCCAGCCATGGAAGTGGGGCATGTTCTTCCTGCTCGGGTCCAGCCTGCAGAGCAAGACCTTGGGCGTGGTGGGAATGGGCGGCATCGGCCAAGCCACGGCGCGCCGCGCCAAAGCCTTCGGCATGGAGATCGTCTACCAGTCCCGCAGCGAAATCGACCCCGCCATCGCCACTGAACTCGGCGCCCGGCGGGTGGAACTCGACGAACTGCTGGCCATCTCCGACGTCGTCTCACTGCACTGCCCCTACGGCCCGAACACGCATCACCTGATCGGCGCCGAGCAACTCGCCACGATGAAGGACACCGCCTACCTCGTCAACACCGCCCGCGGACCTATCATCGACGAATCCGCACTCGCCCTGGCCCTGCGCGAAGGACAGATCGCAGGCGCCGGGCTTGACGTCTTCGAGCAGGAACCCAAAGTCCATCCCTGGTTGCTGGAGCTGGAAAACGTGGCCCTGGTGCCGCACCTCGGCTCCGCCACCGTCGAGACGCGTACTGCCATGGCGGTACTCGCGGCGGACAACACGCTCGCCGTACTCGGAGGCAAACAACCGCCGACTCCTATCGGCTAAGGGACGCGAGAGTTGCTGTGACGGCGGGTAAATTTCCGCCCGCCGTCACAGCCTGATACCCCAAGCGACAGGCTAGTTATTCTTGCCGCGCGCTGCGACCCTCCATGTGTCCACCACTGTGCCCCCGCGAACCACGGTGACCTCGTCCACCAGGTTCATGGCCAGGCAAACGTGGTTCGGGATCAGCCTGAGCCGCGTGCCTAGTGCCGGCAGTTCCTCCGACTCCGGCCAAACCACCGTGGCGTGGTGTTCGGAGAGCGCAGTTATCCGGGCCTCCCGGTATTCCGGCAGCCGCCCGTATCCGGTGGCCCAGTCCGGACGGTCGCTGCCCAGTATCTTGCTGCCCGCGTCCACAACCACCCGCCGGACGTTCCCGCCCTTGGACTCGTGGCGGCTCACCACAGTCGCAGCGACGGTCAGAGCGATGTCGTCCCACGTGCAACGTTCCAGTTCAAGCTGCTGGGCATCACCAAAAACGTAGACGCCGGGGCGGAGCTCAGTGGCCAGCGTTTCGGCGTCGAGCAGTGCGGTCGGGGTGGAACCGCCGCTGATGGTGCGGACCTCAAAGCCGGCATGCTCCAGTGCGGCGGAAGCACGGCCGAGGGCCTCATTCTCGTTACTCGCTGCATCCCTTGGCATTCCCGGTTTGTAGCTGTGTCCGGGGAATGTGAAGACGCCAGCAACGTTCAGGCCGCTTGCTGCGGCCGCGCGCGCAACCCCCACCACTTCTTCGGGCAGAACTCCGCTGCGGTGATGACCGCTGTCCACTTCGATCAGCACATCGATGCTTCTAGCGTCTGCGCCTAACTGGCGGCCCATCGCCGTCGCGCTTTCCGCTGAATCAGTGCCGACCGCAATGCTGCACGTCTTGGCAAGATTCCTGAGCCGCTCCGCATGGCGCGCCTCCACCCACAGCGGGTAGGCGATGAAAATATCCGTGGCACCCCCGGCCGCGAAGACCTCGGCTTCCCCGATCGTCGCTACCGTGAGCCCAACTGCTCCGGCAGCGAGCTGCTTGGCTGCGATCTCCAGGGTCTTGTGTGTCTTCACATGCGGGCGGAGCCTTAGCCCCCGGCTGAGCATGCTCGATGCCATCCGTTGGATATTCCGGTCGAGGATATCGACGTCGATCATGATGGCTGGTGTGACGATTCCGTCCGGGACTGCGTGATTCATTCTTAGAACAGTAACGTCCTACCGACGGACTGCGGGACGCGGACGAGAACGCCACTGTTGCGCTGCATGCCTCAGGCGTAGTGTCGATAGTAGGAGATTTCGGGAGTGGCAAAGGGTCCGGAGTTGAATATCCGGGTTGTGCGCGAACTCGAGCGCACTGCCGCCAGCCGGAGTCAATCGCTCTGGCGTTGCCTGGAATGAGGCCGAATGGCCCAGAACGATGCAGTACCCACAGCGGAACAGTTGCAGGACCTGCTGTTGGAGAGCCCCGGCTTTACGGAATTCCTTCTGGGATTGACCACCATTTCGGCTTCCTTGTTGGGCGGGGATGTCCCCATGCTGTGCGCCATCACCGTTGAGCGTAACGGAGGACCGTCGACGGTGGCGAGCAGTACTGAGGCGGCTCAACGCCTGGATGAAAAGCAGTACGAGTTCGACGACGGACCATGCCTTACGGCGCTCCGGCAGCAGCAGACCGTTTTGGTTGAGGACCTTCAGGCCGATGTGCGCTGGCACCACTACGCCGACACTGTTTCGCAGGAAGGTATCACCACCATGCTGGCGGTCCCCATCGCAACGGATGACGACTCACGGGCGGCGTTGAACTGCTACTCCACCGAAGCAGGCACTTTCGATCCAGAGACCGTGGCATCCATACGGAAGCACGCAGAATCCTTGTCGAGGGTTCTCCGGCTGGCCCTGCGCTTGCACACCCCGGATCCATATCCTGTGCATCTGCGTTCCGCCTTGGAGTCGCGGGCCATAGTGGATGCGGCTGTTTCCCTGATCATGATGCAGAACCGCTGCAGCAGGGACTCCGCCATCAGACTCATCCAGATGGCGTCCCGTAACAGCGATAAGCGGCTCCACGAAATAGCCGAAGACATTCTGAAACGGGCAGGCGACGAACGGTAAGGAGGATAAGCAGGTTCTATGAATGCCGAACCTTGGGGGGCATCGGAACACGATGGAAAAATGGACCAGCGGATGCGGGGACTTCTGGTTCTTGCCCCAGGCCAGATGGAACTCGTAGATATTGCCTTCAGGGAACTCACCTCAGACGGCCGGACGAATCCGCCGGGCAGTAGTGCCGAGCGGCAGTAAGGAAAGACAATGACTGAAACCCAGCCGGCACGGCACGTCGCCAGCCCTCCCAGGTTCCTTGGCACGTATGCGGACAAGGTGGATCTCACGGACTTCGTGGAACATCTGCAGGATCTCTTGGTGGAGAATGCCGATATCCGTGAATTCCTCCAGGACCTCGCCTCATTGATCGCGAAGAAGCTCACCAGGAACGGAAACACGATTGCCTGCGGAGTGACCGTCATCCGGCAGAAGAAACCTGTAGCCGTGGCCGATAGCGATCCCCTTGCCCGGAAGTTGGACGACATCCAGAACAGCTTCAGCGATGGCCCTTGCCTTTCGGCCCTTCGAACACGCACCATCACCCACGTCCCTGATGTCCACCGCGAAGATCGCTGGCCTGAGTACATGCGGGCGGCTGCGGGCACGAATGTGGGCTCCATCCTGGCCTTTCCCATGGAATTGAACAGCACGGCGGAGGCTGTGGTGAATCTTTACTCCGCGCGGGCTCACGGTTTCTCCCACGAGGACGTTTTGTCGGCAGAGCGCGTCACGGCCACTGGCGCGAAAGCCCTCCACTTGGCATTGAAGATCGCCCAGCTGCGGGATGCCCGCGAGAACCTCGCCGCCGCTCTGGAGTCCCGCACGACCATTGACACCGCCGTCGGAATCATCATGGCGCAGAACCGCTGCAGCAGGGATGCCGCCTTCCAAATCCTGGTCAGGGCTTCCAGCCACCGCAACATCAAACTCCGCCTGGTGGCGCAGGGGATAATCGCCCATGTTGCTGGAGATCGGAAGATCGCAGCACCTTTTGAGGAATAGCAGGCAGCGTGCCTACATGCGGATTTCCTGGCCAAAAACCCATTAGGCTGGATTTACAACACGGGAGTCCAGCGATTCTAAGATTGTTTCAGTCGGCCAGCCGACCTGAACGGCCGGAAAGAACACCATGACCAAGAAGCATCTTCCTCTGGATGAGTTGTCTGCTGCCGTCGGTCGGATTCTGGGTCTTCTCCTGACCGAAGAGAAAGTGGACCGTGCCGTCCAGAACCTCTCCAAGGCCATTCAGGAGTCGGTGCCCGGCACCCTCGGAGCGGGGGTTTCCATCCTGGATGCCCAAGGCCGCCGGACGAGTGCGGGGTTTACCGACCCGGTAGTGGAGCAGGCGGACATCCTGCAATACGAGTTAGGCCAAGGGCCGTGCCTCACAGCGTGGGCTTCGGAAGAAACTGTGATCGCCCAGGATATCGGCACTGACCCCCGCTGGCCGGAGTGGTCGGCCACCGTCAGTGGCCTGCCCATCAAGTCGGTGGTCAGCGCACCCCTGTTGGCCGACGGGCACAGCATCGGTGCCATGAAGGTTTATGCCGCCCAACCCTTTTCTTATGACGACACCACGGCGTCCCTCATGGAGCTTTTTTCGTCCCCGGCCGCAACGCTTCTATCCCATATCCAAAGCGCTGAAACGCCCAGGCGCATCAGCGAGGGCCTGCAATCCGCCCTCTACAGCAGGGATGTGGTCAACCGTGCCTGCGGGATACTCATGGAACGCCACAAAATCCCGCACCCAGATGCCCTGCAGATATTGATGGGATACGCGCGCGATCAACGCAGTACATTGCAGGAAGCCAGCGCCGAGCTCGTAGCCGGAACACCGGCCGATCCGCGATAGGGCCGCAGGACATGGGCTTCGACATCAACGAACCCGAGCAACGCCGCAAGCTTAAAGCGGCGCTCTCCGCCGCGCGAATCAGCACGGCAGCGTTGTGGCTCCACTACTTCAGCATCGGCGGGTCAGTGGGTGAATACGAAGTTGAGGCCTATTTGCAGGGAATGCTGTCCATTCCGGAGCTGGAAAGGGACCTCCTGGCCATGGCAGCAAACGAACTGTTGAACAGCCAGTCCGGCCCCCGTGCGCCCTACGCTGATGAGCTTCCCCATCCGGATTCGGCTGGTTCCGAACCGGATGTTCCAGGCGAGGAAGCCGAGCCCTCCTAGCTGTCACACACCGCTCATGCGCCTGCAACGCTCCTGCAACATGAATGCGGAAGGCTGGGGTCACGAGGCCGATGAGCCCATGGGACAGCAGCCAGCATGAGGGGAGCAGACATGAGCACTGCAAACAGGGATCTTTTTCAGGCGCTGAAAATGCAGGCCAGCTTGGCACAGGCTTTCGGCACGGTGCCGGGCAACCAGGAGGAGCCGCACCTTCTCAGCCAAGGAGAATACATAGAGGCTTGGCACAACGGGCGCCTCTACCACCGGGGCACGGTGCTCAAGACAATCGCAGGTACTGACCTGTTCTGGCTCCAGGATGCAGAAACCGGAAGCCGGCGGCTGCTGGATATGGAATCGCTGGAAATCGTCGCCGCTGAGCAACCGGCTCCGACGCCCGCAATGCAGACGCCAGGAACCTTCCAGGACGACCCCGCGGAAGCAACAGTCACACCGATTTCGCTGTATCCGGTTTTCCAAGACGGCTCGCAGGCGATCGCCTAGGAATCCAGCGACAACCGGATCATTGTCCAGCTCACGGCCGGAAGCCCGGCGGTGAGCCGCCCGCCGTCGAGCGTTACACTGACGTTCTCTGAAGGCAGGACGGACGTCGAATCATCCGCGGTTGCCTGCCAGTACGGGTCCTTGTTCGTGTAGGTGACGGCCTCGATGACGCTGGCGGTCCCCAAACCCCCGACGGCGGCGTCGAGCGTAAGTGCGTCCGTCGCCGAACGGTTCACGGCGAAAACTACAACCTCCTTGGCTTCGGCGTCGTAGGTAGCCACGGCTGACAGTGGGCTGAAGCTGGCCGTCTTACCGCTGTCCAGCTTCGGCGCCTCGACAGCAAGGTTCAGCACCGTACCCGAGGCGTGCTTCGAGGTGAGCGTGAAGGGGTGGAACGTGGTCTGCTTCCAGGAGCGCCCGCCCGGCTCGGTCATGATCGGTGCAATGACGTTGACCAGCTGCGCGAGGCTGGCCGAGTGGACGCGATCCGTGTTGCGAAGTGCTCGACGAAGGCACCGAAGGTCTTCCGCCTGACGGGACCCACGATAAATGCGGGATCAATGGTGATTTTGGCGGTCGGGGTTTCCGGGTTCTGAGTTCCCAAGGGGCGTCCTTGAGAAGTTTTTTGGGGAAACACCGGCCAAAGGACAATTCACCCCTGCGTGCGGCAGTGATTTGTCCGTTGACGGGGGTCGGGCTGCGCCGGCCAAGCGGGAGACAAAAAACAGGCCGGAGACTCAACGTCTCCGGCCTGCAGGAAGGGTGGGCCCTGTGGGGATCGAACCCACGACCCACGGATTAAAAGTCCGATGCTCTACCAACTGAGCTAAAGGCCCCTTCAGCTGTTGAAACAGCCATGAATACTGTACCTCAACGTCAAGCCTGTCGAGGAACGGGCCCGGAAGCAACACCCACCAGCCCAAGAAACCGTTACTCGACCCCATCAGAGCACAGGAGTACGGTGAACTCATGAGCGAACAGCCAGGACCACGTGCGTACGGCGGAGCGAACAGGCACCACAAGCCCAAGCCCTTCGCGCCCATCGATTTCGAACCGTTCGCCGGTGGGGCAGACCCAGCCCGCGTCTCCGAGGCTGCCCATCTGGCGGCCCAGGCGCTCGTAAAACGTGGCCGTGACAGTGATGACCCCAAGGTCACCCGACGCCTGGTAAAGCTGGCCGATGAGCAGGGCCTTGAAGCCATCGCCGAGATGTGGGCCGAAAGCCCGGCCCGTTCCCTTCCCGGCGCGCTGTGGAGACTGTACGCCCTCCGCGCCGCCACCATCCAAAACCCAGAGCGCATCTCCGTGTACTTCCGCGCCGGACGCGATACCGCCCAAGTATCCAATGTGGTCGCAGGCGCGGCTGAACCACCTGGCGCCGACGAAATGAAGTCCATGGCGGACGCCATTTTGTCAGGCGCCTTCGACGGCGATTTCGACGTCGCGCTGGAACGTTCGGCTGCATTCTGCCGGGTTGTGGCGCTCGGCCAGGCAACCCTGGCGGACGGGGCGGAGCACAGCAATGAAAGCCATGCAAGCAAGCTCACACGCAACTCGCACCAGCTGGTAAAGACGGCCGAGGACCTCGAACACGCAGCCAATGCTTGGCGCTTGGGAGAGCTGGATTAGGGCCCAAAAACCCCTGAATCTACCCACGTCCGGCCCTGCCTGTCAATGTTGACTTAGCCCCACCGACGTAGAACACTGAAACTGGTGCCGAACCGCGAAACCCCCGGGCTTCAACTTATAGCCGCTCCGAGCGGCCTACCGCCGAGAGGCGTATCCGGTTCGGCACCATTTTTATGCCCGGACTTTTTTGCCCGTACCCAGTTCCCGGCTAGCCACCCCCGACGGTAGTTGCGACAACACCTGCAGACTTAGCGGCGGCCGTCGTCGTACCGGTAAAGTTGGGGCCGAAGCGGGAAGCGTCAAGTCAAGCGGCCCGCGGCCCATCCGTCCCCGGCCCGGAAGCGATATGAAGCTGCGCCTTTTCCCCCAGGAACCTGCCGGGCTCGTACTGCTCGCGCAGATGGCCGGCGTCATTGTTGCCGCCACCGGAACACTCTCAGAGATCCTCGGTGCCCAGGCCAGCGAGCACGGACGCCTGACAGAGGAACTTCACGAGCACGAGTCGAAATCCCTGGACCTGCACTTTGCGCTCCTGACGCATATGCGCACCAGCTTTGTGAACCCGCTCCCCCGCGAGGACATGTACACGCTGTCCCGCCACCTCAACGAGGCCATGGAGAAGCTCGACGCCGCGGGCGAACTGGTCGCCCTCTACAAGCTGGAGCGGCTGCCAAAACGCGCTGCCGACCAACTGGAAATCATCAGCCGCCAAGCCGAGCTGACAGTGGACGCCATGCGGAAGCTCGAGGACCTGGACGAACTTGAGGACTACTGGATCGAGATCCTCAGGCTGGCGAAGCGTGCCGAGCGAACCCACCGGACCTGGGTGGCCGAGATGCTGAAGGATATGAAATCCGCGCAGTACGCGCGGCATCGAGACATCGCCAACCAGTTGGTGGAAGTCACCAAGGACATGCGGAAGATAGCCACGCAGGTAGGCAGCATCATCGTCAAGGAATCATGACGTGACCGTTGCATTCCTGATCCTCGTGGTGGGTTTAGCTTCAGGGTTCGCGTTCCTCAACGGCTTCCGTGACGTCTCCAATGCCGTAGCACTTTCCACGAGGACACGAGCCCTCACGCCGTCCGTGGCGGTGCTCCTTGCAGCTGTTTTCAACTTCCTTGGCGCCATGCTCAGCGGCAGCTTCGTCCTTGCGTTTACCCAGTCCTGGATCAAACTGCCCAACGGCATTAGCGGGCTCACAATGCTGACCTCTGCCCTCGCCGCCGCCATCATCTGGGGCATCTACGCATGGTGGCGGGGCATTCCTTTATCCTCCACCCACTCACTTGTAGGCGGATTAATCGGCGCCGGCGGTGCGAGCGTACTGGTTGGTGGGAATTCGATCAACGGCGTGGACAACGTCCTCCTTACCCAGGTGGCTTTGCCTTTGGTCCTCTCCCCAGTGATCGCATTCCTGGCGGCCTACTTGCTCGTGTGGCCGGTGACGTGGGCGGCACGCTATACGCAGCCGAATGTCATCAACAGGCGTTTTCGCCGTGCGCAGGCCGTTTCTGCCGCAGCCGTGGCGTTCGGCCATGGCCTCCAGGATGGGCAGCGTACTGCCGCCGTCCTCCTGCTGGCCTTGGTAGCGGCCGGGTTGTCCAGCGGGGGTGAGTTGCCCCTTTGGATTCTGCTTCTGACGGCGATCATGCTCACAGCGGGCACCATGTTTGGTGGCTGGAGGATCTCGCACACCCTGGGTTACAAGTTGATCCGCGTGGACCCTCTTCGAGGGTTCGTGGCGCAAACCCTGACGTCCGTGATGCTCTTCATCGGAGCAATCGGACTCCAGTTACCGCTGTCCACAACCCACACGCTGACCGCGTCCGTGCTGGGAGCGGGCACCCACCAGCGTTTCGCCACCACCAACAGGCGCCTTGTGCGGAGGATTCTCCTGTTCTGGGTGGCCACGCCTCTCGTTACAGCCGCCATGGCTTTCATCCTGGAGTTGGCGTTCTCGCCCCTCTCGGACCTGTAAATCCAACAAAAAGTGACGGCGGCCGTACCCCCAAGGCGACGGCCGCCGTCGTTCATTGCCGGCTCCCCCAAAAGCCGGAACCTGCTGACCCTTATCCGAAGCGGCCGGAGACGTAGTCTTCCGTGGCCTTCTGGGTGGGGTTGTTGAAGATACTGGTGGTGTCCGCGAACTCGATCAGCTTTCCGGGCTTTCCGGTGCCGGCGATGTTGAAGAACGCAGTCTTGTCGGACACGCGGGCCGCCTGCTGCATATTGTGGGTCACGATCACCACGGTGTACTGGTCCTTGAGCTCATTGATGAGGTCCTCAACAGCCAGCGTGGAGATGGGGTCCAGCGCGGAGCAGGGCTCGTCCATGAGGATCACCTGCGGTTCCACGGCGATTGCGCGGGCGATGCACAGACGCTGCTGCTGGCCGCCGGAAAGGCCGGAACCGGGCTTGTCCAGACGATCCTTGACCTCATTCCACAGGTTGGCTCCGACCAAGGACTTCTCCACCAGGGCATCGGCTTCGCCCTTGGAGATCTTCTTGTTGTTCAGCTTCACGCCGGCCAGAACATTGTCCCGGATGGACATGGTGGGGAACGGGTTGGGGCGCTGGAAGACCATGCCAACCTGGGTGCGAACAGTAACGGGGTCAACGCCGGGGGCGTAGAGGTTGTCGCCATCCAGCAGGACCTCACCTTCGACGCGTGCGCCGGGAAGGACCTCGTGCATGCGGTTGAGAGTGCGGAGGAAGGTGGACTTGCCACAACCGGACGGACCGATGAAGGCCGTGACGGATTTGGCTTCAATGTTGATGTTGACGTCCTCGACAGCCAGGAAGCTGCCGTAGTAGACATTCAAGTCTTTGACGTCGATGCGCTTGGACATGGTGTTCCTTATTCCTTGGGGGTTTTGGGAAGTTGTTCGTTTGGGCGGGCCCGGAAATCTGACGACCGGCCCGGCTAGCGTCCCTTTTTGGGAGCGAACAGACGGGCAATGAGGCGGGCTCCGAGGTTCAGGAGCATCACCAGGATGATCAGAACCAGGGCGGCGCCCCAAGCCCGCTGGTCAGAAGGACCGGGGTTGGACGGCGACGTCGGGTTCAGGATCTGGGTGTAGATGAACGTCGGCAACGAGGCCATCCAACCGCCAAACACGTTGTTGTTGATGGTGGTGGCGAAGCCTGCAGTGACCAGGATCGGGGCGGTCTCGCCGATTACCCGGGCGATCGCCAAGGTGACGCCGGACGCAATGCCTGAGATCGCCGTCGGGATAACCACCTTGGTGATGGTGCGCCATTTACGCACGCCGAGCGCGTACGAGGCCTCGCGGAGCTCGTTGGGGACGATCTTGAGCATTTCCTCGCTGGAGCGGACAACTACCGGGATCATCAGTACGGAAAGCGCGACGGCGGCTACCGCACCGGTCTTTGTGCCGGGGCCGACAACCGCGAAGAAGAACGCTGCCGCGAAGAGGCCGGCCACGATGGAGGGAATGCCTGTCATGACATCCACGAAGAACGTGATGGCGCGGGCCAGCGGGCGGTCATTGCCGTATTCCACCAGGTAGATCGCGGTGAGAAGGCCGACCGGCACGGAGATGACCGTGGCAAGGAGCGTGATCTGGAGGGTGCCCAGCAGTGCGTGGTAAATGCCGCCGAGGACTTTGCCGCCTTCTTCCGCAGCTTTGTTGTCGAAGGCACCGGTGACGCCGTTCATGGACGTACCCAGGAATCCGGGAGTTACCAGGCCGGGAATGCCGTTCACCAACACAGTCCAGATGACGGAGATCAACGGCAGGAGGGCAATCAGGAAAGCCCCGACAATCAGGCACGTGGCCAGCTTGTCCTTTGCCTTTCGGGCACCTTCAACAGCAGCGCTCCAGGAGGCCAGGCCAATGGTGAAGAGGATCGCGGAGACAAGTCCCCAGCCGAAGGCGTTGAAACCGATGAGGGCCAGGATGGCTGCGCCCACGATCAGTGCAACTGCCAGGACGATGTAGGGCGCGAACTTGGGCAGTTGGCCCTTGGTGAGCGCCGAACGCTTGCGGACTACGGTGGCGGTCATTTAGTTGGCTCCCGAGAATTCTTTGTGCTTGGTGATGATCCAGCGGGCAATCATGTTCACGCCAAGGGTGATGACGAACAGCACCAGGCCTGCTGCGATCAACGTGTTGACCTTGAGTCCACTGGCTTCCGGGAAGTTCAAGGCGATTTCGGCGGCGATGGTCTGGTTGCCCGACTGGATGAGGCTCGCAGTCAGGACTCCAGAGGAAAGCACCAGCGCAACGGCCATGGTCTCGCCAAGGGCACGGCCCAAGCCAAGCATGATGGCGCTCACGATTCCCGGACGGCCGAACGGAAGAACAGCCATTCGGATCATTTCCCAGCGGGTGGCTCCCAATGCGAGCGCAGCTTCCTCGTGCAGCTTGGGGGTCTGCAGGAAGATTTCGCGCGACAGGGAGGTGATGATGGGCAGGACCATGACGGACAGGACGATGCCGGCGGTCAGGATGGTCTTGCCGGTGGCCGATGCCGGGCCCTGGAAAATGGGGATCCAGCCCAGGTTGTTTGCGAGCCAGTCGTAGGCCGGGGAGATTTCCTTGGCCAGGAACGCGGCACCCCAAGCACCGTAGACAACGGAGGGGATGGCGGCCAGCAGGTCCACAACGTAGCCAAGCCCCGAGGCCAACCGGCGCGGGGCGTAGTGCGAGATGAACAGTGCCACGCCAATCGCGACGGGCGTGGCGATGACGAGCGCGATCAGGGCAGCGATGAGCGTGCCCACCACGATCGGGGCGATGTAGGCGAAGAAGCCGTGGCCGCCTTGGATGTCCTCAGGCGGCGCGACGAGCGCGGGGATTGCCTGCACCACGAGGAACAGGGCGACTCCGAAGAGAACCGCAAGAATCAGGCACCCTGCGGCCATGGCGGCCCCGGAGAAAACCTTGTCCCCGGCGCGGCCTGCGCCTTGGGAGGTTGTCAGGGAGTTGGTGGTCACTTCACGATCCTTCAGTCTCAGTGAACTGGTCTTACATGGCTAAGTTCCCTGCCCCGCCGAAGTGGCACTGTGGCAACTTCGCACGGGACAGGGAACTTCAGTGTTTAGCCGGGTTCAGGCAAACCCGCCGGAAACCTTAGGCCTTGGCCTTGATGGTTTCGATGGCGGCCTTGGCCTTGTCCTGCAGAGTCTTGGAGAGCGGTGCGGACTTGGCAGCGTCAGCGGCGGTCTTCTGTCCTTCGTCGGAAACTACGTAGCTTTCGAAGGCCTTGACCAGGTCAGCAACGTCCTTGGTCGGGTACGTGGTGCACACGACGTGGTAGGAAACGAGCACTACCGGGTAGGCGCCCGATGCGGTGGTCTTGCGGTCCAGCTTGATGGCAACATCGTTGGCCGCGCGGCCATCAACGGGCTTGCCGGCTTCGACAGCCTTGGAAGCGGCATCAGCGGAGATCTTGACGAATTCCTCGCCAACCTTGATGGAAGCGGTGCCCAGCTTGCCGGAGACAGCGGAATCGTCGGCATAGGTCACGGCGCCCGGGGTGTCGGTGACGGTCTTGACCACGCCGGAGGTGCCCTTGGCGTTCTCGCCCTTCAGGGTTGCCGGCCAGATGCCTGCGGCCTTGTCCGTCCAGACCTCAGGAGCAGCAGCTGCGAGGTAGTCGGTGAAGTTGGTGGTGGTTCCGGAGTCGTCAGAGCGGTTCACCGGCGTGACCTTGAGGTCCGGCAGGGTAACGCCAGCGTTCAGGGCGGCGATTGCGGGGTCGTTCCAGTTGGCGATTTCGCCGCGGAAAATCTTGGCGACCGTTGCGGCGTCGAGCTTCAGGTCCGTGACGCCCGGAACGTTGAAGGCGACGGCGATCGGCGAAATGTAGACCGGGATGTTGATGGCGCCTTCGGGGCCGCACTTGGCCTTGGAGCTCTCGAGCTCTTCGTCCTTCAGGTACGCGTCCGAGCCTGCGAACTGTGCCGAACCATCGATGATGGCCTTGCGGCCTGCGCCGGAACCGTCCGGGGAGTACTGCACGGTTGCGCCCTGGTTGGCTGTTGCGAAGCCGGCCTTCCAGGCGTCCATGGCTGCGCCGGTGGAGGAAGCACCGATGCCGGTCAGTGTGCCGGTGACCTTGGTGCCTGATGCTGCCGACTGGGTGCCAGCGGCGGTGCCGGTTGCGTTGTCTGAACCGCAAGCGGTAAGCGCGAGAGCGCCAGCTGCGATGACCGCGATTGCCGCGTTGCGGCCGAAGCGAGTTGCCTTCACTTGGATGTACCCCTTCCAGGGATTCTCTGATGCGGGCCGAACGGAGATTTCGGCGTGCGTGAGCTGTGGACCTTTTGTGCCTTTACTGAAGGTAAGCAGCGCAGGTAACGGGACCTGACGTGGAAGGTGAACGCAAGGTGAACGACGGCGGACCATTGGGTTATGTGGCGCGTGCCACCTTGAGTGGGACCCTGCTTAGTGTCCTTCACGTCATCGCTGCCCGGGTTCGGCAAATAGACTGGTGGACATGGCTGCCGCGAAGGGATTTTCTGCAAGCAAGAGGTTCCTGCGTGCCAGAGTCCGGACAGGTTTGGTACGGAGCCGGAACTCCCTGACGCCAGCTATTCAAATGACGGTGTGTGCCGTTGGCGCCTACGCTTTCGCAGAGTACGTTCTGGGCCACCAAGGGCCTTTGTTCGCAGCGACTTCTTCGTTGATTGCCCTGGGCTTCTCCCGCGATCCGCGCTTGCGTCGTGTTGTGGAGGTTGGTCTGGGCTGCACGCTTGGCATCGTGGTGGGCGACCTCCTGCTCCACTGGCTGGGCGCTGGGATCCTGCAGGCCGCCGTCGTGCTTCTTTTCTCTATCCTGCTGGCAAGGTTCCTGGACAGCGGCACGATCTTTACCACCCAGCTGGGGCTCCAATCGCTGTTGGTGGTCCTGCTGCCGGCCCCGGCAGGCGGGCCGTTCACGCGAAGCCTGGATGCCGTGGTGGGCGGGGTGTTCGCGTTGCTGGTGACTATTTTGGTGCCAAAGGATCCACGCCGGGAGCCGCGAAAAGACGTCCAGAAGATCCTCCACGAACTCGCCGAAGTGCTGCGCGAGTGCGCCAAGGCCATGGTCGAAAGCGACTCCACTATCGCCTGGCATGCCCTGATTCGGGGGCGTAATTGCCAGCCTTTGGTGGACCGGATGCGGCAGACCCTGCGGGCCTCGGGAGAAGTAGCGACGCTGGCTCCTGCACATCGCAGGCACCGCGATGAGCTTGCTGGTCTGGAGCACTCATTGGAATACATCGACCTCGCGCTCCGTAACAGCCGGGTTTTTGCCCGCAGGCTCACCAGCGCAATCAACCACGCTGCGTTGTCCGACGAAGCAATCGAAAGCATCTCCGAGGTGCTGCAGGAAACTGCCGCTGCCATCGATGAGCTGACCATCGGTTTGGCGGAGCAGAGCGAGGGAACACGCCGCGTCCACATACGGCACGCCCGTAATGAGCTGACAGACATCGCCTCGCGCCTGCACCCCAAAATGCTGGACGTTCAGAAACTTGAGGGCGAAACCGTGGTGATGCTGTTCCGGCCGCTCATGGTGGACCTGTTGGAGGCGAGCGGACTGGAATCCGACGAGGCACGGGCCGTGCTGCCGGCTCTGTAGGTTCCCGCCTCCCAGCGAAGTCCCATGCCCATTGGGGATAATGAGCTGATGTTCCCTGCATTGCCCGTCAATCTCCAAGCGGCCCCGGAGCTCCGCGTTCGCCAGCGCCCACTGTTTCTTTGGGCTGGCGCACTGTTCGTCGCTGGTGACGTCATATTCTGGCTGATGTTCGTCGCCGTTCTTTCGGACAGCGGACTGGCCACCCTGGACGGCACGGTGCACAGCGCCCTGGTTGATTCCCGCAGCGCGGTTGCCACCGCTATCCTCACGGCCGTTTCGAGGGTGACGTCGCCGACCGCAATGACCGCCATCGGCGCCGTCCTGGCCGTCGGGTGGGCCATGTGGAAAAGAGAGTTGTGGCGGCCGGCCGTGCTCATGGGTGGCATGGTGCTTGCCTTGGTGCTGTCCACCGTCATCAAATTCCAAGTCAGCCGCTCCCGCCCGCCGTCGTCGGATTTTCTGCTCGGCCCCGACGATGCCTTGTCTTTCCTCTCCGGCCACACCCTTGGAGCTGGAATCTTCGTTTTGGTCCTCACCTACCTTCTCGTCTCGCGATCCGGAACCCGCACGACCGCGGTATTCGCCTTTGTGGGTGCTGCGCTGCTCACGCTCTTGGTCGCCTTCAGCCGCTTGTATCTCGGCTACCACTGGCTCACGGATGTGGTTGCATCCCTGGGCTTGGCCCTTGGCGTCACAGGGCTGGCCGTTTTCGTGGACGCAGCGCGGCATGGGCGGGCCGCGTAGGACGCCCGCGTTGGCCGCCGCTCAGTCCATTTCGACGACTCGCTGCGGTTTAGACGGTTTCTACCATCGAATGCGCAGCGCGTCATCGAATCGGGCGCCTCTTTGGCCCTACGTATCGAGGGATGATTCCCGAACAATCAACTCGTGCGGAATGATGCAGTTTTCGTGGGACACATTCCCGGACATGATCCGCAGCAGCAGACCAAAAGCCTGCGCACCGTATTCGTTCATGTCAGTGCCCACGGAGGTGATGGACGGGAGGATGAACTGGGCGTCCGGGACGTCCTCACACGAAACCACAGCAACGTCTCCCGGCACCTTGAGACCAGCTTCCTTCAGGGCGCGGATTGCTCCGATGGCCATCGGCGTATTGGCCGTCACGATTCCGTCCGGCCGGTATCCGCCAAGTAGCAGCCGGGTCAAGGCCTTGCGTGCAGGTTCATGCTGGTAGCGTCCGTTGACTATTTTGAGGCTGGCCTTTCCGTCACCCGCTTCGCGGACGGCCTCACGCACGCCAGAGTGCAGGATGCGGGAGTAAGCCGAGGCGTTGCCGCCTCCAATCAGCACCAGCAGGTTGTCGCCACGCCCGATCAAGTGATTGGCCGCATCCTTTCCCACCTGCTTGATGTCCTCAAGGACGCTGGGTACGCCCATCGAGCTGACTGACTGCGACGTGGTGACCAAGGGGATCCCTTGGCGTCGAAGTTCCTCGATTGCGTCCCTCACCACCGGGCGGTCAAGGTCAGCCGCTGTCGAAAGCAGCACACCATCGACGCCGCGTTTGGGGAGGGCTTGTAAGAAACCAAGAAGACGGCCTTCGCTATTGTCGAGGTCACCCAGGGTGACGCTGTACCCATGCTCTTCGGCAGCGGCTTCCACAGCTTTCGCCATCCGTCCGTGAAACGGTTGTGAGATATCCCCGACCAGCAGTGCCACATTGCGGAAGCTCTTCAAGCGCAAGGTGCGCGCCGAAAGGCTCGGCTCAAATTTGAGCTGCTCAATGGCACTGAGCACCCGTCGGCGTTTCTCTTCGGCGACGATTTCCGGCCGGTTCAGGACACGGGAAACGGTGGCCTCCGAAACGCCGGCAGCTTGGGCCACATCACTGATCGTGGTCACGGTATGTCACTCATTTCTGTCATGGGTACAGCAATCACCCTAGCGGTCATTCAATATGCTCAAGCGCCTCGGCGATTTCGGCGATTGGCGGCGAATCATGGAAATCGATCGTGATGTTCTGGATGGTTCCTGCGCGTAAGGGAAATTCGCCCTCGTAGTTCGCGCTGACCTGACGCCCAACGTCACGCCCGATGTCGGCGCCCCAAAAACTGAGGTGGGCGCTGGTCAAGGGAAGGTGCACCTTTGCCACAGGCTGACCGTTCACAAGCAGCACGGCGTGCGAACTCCGGTCCGGCGAACGCTGCAGTTCCACCCCTATGCACACATCGCCGTACGGCAGCGGATCCACAGTTGATGCATAGGCCTCACGGCCCAAGGCCGTGTGCTCGAAATGGACTGAACCATCCTTCAGATAAAGGCTGTAGCCGCCACGGGAATTCCCGCTGCTGAACAACACTCCGGCATCCCCAGGTTCGAGGCCTTTCAGCTGTGCCGTTATCCGCATGGAGCGCTCAGACCCGGTAATTCCCGAGGAGAAAGGAACATGCCCGGAACCACTCTGGAGAACCACTTGCCGGCGCGCTGTCAGCGCGAACGGGGAACGGAGGTCCAAGAGCTGTACGAGTGGGCGGTCATCCAGTGGCAGTACCTGGTGGTCCACGGCTTCGCTCCACCACAGTCGCTGAAGCTGATCGATCTTGTGAGGGTGGCTTGCAGCCACGTCCGTAGACTCGCTGGGATCGGTAACCGTGTTGTAAAGCCGCCACTTGTCTTTCTCAAAGGGTGTCCCTGGAACGTGTTCCGTGACCGCTTTCCAGTCCTTGTGCCAGATGGCCCGATGACCGAGCATTTCCCAGTACTGGGTATCACGGGCAGGAGGAGCTCCGGGCTCATTCAGCGATCGAACAAAACTGGATCCATCCACTGCCGGGTTTGGTATTCCGGCCAGCTCGAGCAGAGTAGGCATGACATCGATGACGTGTATGAAGTTTCGGCGTATCTCATTGTGAAGAGGGAAACGGGAAGGCCACGAAAGGACGAATGGTGACCTGACGCCTCCAAGATCCACATACTGTTTGTACTTCCGGAAAGGCGTATTCCCGGCCATCGCCCACCCCATCGGGTAATGCGCCGGCCCGTCTGGTCCACCAATGTCTTGGAGCTTGGAAAGCTGCTCTGCAACCGTCTGCGGATTTCCGCTGTAGGGGGCATTACAATCAACGGCACCGTTCTGCCCGCCCTCCCTGCTGGCACCGTTGTCCGACATGACAATCAAGATGGTGTTATCCAGTTGGTCCATGTCTTTCAGCGCCTGGACAATCCTGCCAACCTGGGCGTCCGCGTGATCAAGGAACCCTGCATAGGCCGCCTGGAGATGCGAGAAGAGCAACTGCTCATCATCGTTCAGGGTGTCCCATGGCCGGATGTCGCCATCGCGGTCTGTCAGGATCGAACCGCGGGGCATGACTCCCATCTGGACCTGCCGAAGAAGCCTGTCCTTCCGGGTTTGGTCCCAGCCCTTGGAGAAGACGTCCACGTACTTTTCCACGTATTCACGCGGCACTTGGAAGGGAGCATGGGTCGCGCCCATCGCAAACTGCATGTAGAAAGGCGTCCCCGGCCGATAGCTGGTGTGTTCCGCTACGTAGCTGATGGCGCGGTCAGCGAGATCTTCGCTGAGATGGTAGTCCTCGACGGCCGGAACAGCGACCTGATGGTTATCCTCGAAGAGTTCCGGAGTGAACTGGTCGGTGCAGCCGTCGAGGAAGCCGTAGAACCTGTCGAAGCCACGGCTCAGGGGCCAATTCCTGTGCGGACCCGCGGGGGTAATTTCATGGAGGGGTGCCAGATGCCACTTGCCAACCAAGTAGGTTCCGTAACCCTCGCCTCGGAGTACTTCGGGAAGCATCGGGATGTCAGGATGAACACAGCCACGGGAGTTCGGAAACCCCGTGTCTGTATCTGCAAGGAACCTCATCCCCACTGCATGGTGGTTCCGGCCTGTGAGCAATGACGCCCGGGTAGGGGAACAAAGCGGCGTCACGTGGAAGTTTGTGTAACGGGCTCCGCGTTCAGCAATGGAATCAAAGGTGGGCGTCTGGATCTCGGAGCCAAAGCATCCGAAGTCGGACCAACCCGTATCGTCCAGGACAACGACCATGATGTTCGGTCGGCCCGGGTTCTCCGCGTTCTTGTCCCGCACCCAGGATGGGGAAGATTCCGGGACGGTTCTGCCGATGATTCCGGCAAATTCCGGTTCGAGCATGTTCATGTTTTGAGCCTCCATCAGGACCGTGGTCCAACGGGAAATTGGCATCCCTCGGCTTTGGCCTGGTTCGGGGATAGTGTCTGCAAGGAATTGTTGGGGCGGGTTTCACGTGTCCGCCCAGAGATGGTTGTCGCGCACCAGCGTGGCTTCATCTGCGAGTTTGAAATCGTCGGATTCGTAGTAGGCCCAATCCCGCCCGCCGGTTTCACGCCACCAGTCATCGACGGCGTTCCGGAGTCGCGCACGAATTGCGCTGTGGTCCGGGTTTTGGGCAAGATTTACGCACTCATCGGGATCGACGGCGAGGTGGTACAGCTCTTCCTCACCATCATCCGGGCCGTAATAGCGCACGTACTTATGCGTCTTGGTGACAACCATCCGGAAGGGATGCCAACCCCAGTACGCTCCATAGTGCTCCATGAAGACCTGATCCGGACCTTCATCGTCGCCCTCGAGTCCCGCCAGGGCTTCCCTGTCCGGCCATGAGTCGGGGCGCGGCACTCCGGCGAGGTCCATCAGCGTCCCCGGCAACTGAACATTGACGTTCAATTCATCGACGACGCGGTTGCCCGGCAAGTGCGGCGCACGAATGATCAAGGGAACCCGGAACAGTTCTTCGTAAGGGAGGGGGCCTTTCAGCCTGAGGCCGTGGGCTCCCATCATGTCCCCGTGGTCCGAGGTGAATGCGGCGATGGTATGGTCCCAGGAGTCTGAAGACTTCACGCCAGCGATGACCCTTCCCACTTCATGGTCCACGGCGCTGATCATGGAGCAGTACTTCGCCATTTCGGACCGAAGCTGCTCCTCGTCGTACCCTCCGCCCTGTTGGCGGCGGCGATCACGTTGGAAACGTGGTTTTCCTGACAGGTCGTCCCCCCAAAACGAGTGCGGCAGGTCCAACTGCTGCGGGCTTATCCCCGCGAAGAAAGGTTCCGCTTCTTCGAACGGCGGATGCGGCTGATGCCATGACACCACCAGAAACAGCGGTTGATCCGCGGGGTGTCCAGCAAGGAAACCGATGGCATCGTCAGTGATTTGGCGATCGACGGCGGCGAGAGACTCGCCGCCGCCTCGCTCGATGCCCGAGTCGAAACCCAGCTCTTCGATCGGGTAGCCGAAGTGTGTCTTCCCGAAGATGGCCGTTGCATAGCCGGCCGCCTTGAACGCATGGGCCAAGGTTGTATGCCTGGGTCCCAAGTGCCCTGTGTGCCCGCCGAAGCCATAGATCACCATCACCCCTGACTCGTGCGGGTACTGGCCTGTTTGCAACGAAGCACGCGATGGGGTGCACTGGGCATTCGAACAGTACGCCCGGTTGAACGAAGTGCCTTCGGCGGCCAGAAGGTCGAGGTTTGGGGTGAGGGATCCGGGGGTTCCGTTCAAGGCCCACCCGCCGCCGAGACGCTGCTGCTGCATTTGATCACAAATGAGCAAAACGACATTGGGGCGTCGGTGGTTCTCCCCTGTGGCTTGCGGCAGGGCTGTCATCAGTAGCTCGCAGCTGCGCCAGTGAACCGGCTGATGATGGTCCGACCGAACAGTTTCCACAGCCGGTCACTGATGTAGCCGATCAGCCCAAGGCAAACGATGCCCACCAGTGCCCAGTCCGTCCGGAAGTACAACCTGGAATTCCAGATGATGAAGCCGAGGCCTGCGTTGGCGGCCAACGCTTCGACGGCAACGATGACCAGGAACGACTGGGCCATGGCCAGGCGCATGCCGGTGAACATTGCCGGTATCGACGCCGGCACGGTCACGTCGAGGAAGACCCGCCAAGGGGTTGCGCCCAGGCAACGGGCAGCGCTGAGCTTGTCCGGTTGTATGGAGGCGGCACCAACGGCCGTATTGACGGTGACGGTGAAAGCCGTTGCGTACCCAATGAGGGCCACCTTGGACATTTCGCCCACCCCAAACCAGATGATGAACAGTGAAATCAGCGCAATGGCAGGGACGAACCGGAAGAAGTGGATAAACGGATCCAGGATTGCCCGTCCGATGCGCGTCGCACCTGCGATGAGGCCAATTGGAATCGCGATCAAGCTGCCGACCGCCCAGCCGGTAAAGATGCGCTGGAGGCTGGCTCCGATGGAGGCCAATAGCGTGCCATCCATAGCCATGTCAGCCCCGGCGGCGAGGACGTCCGTCGGCGCGGGCAGGAAGTCGCGCTCGATGAGGGTTCCGGAGGCAAGTTGCCAGAAGATCAGAAAACCTGCGATTGAGGCAACCGACCAAAGGACCGTGCGGTTCAGTCTTCCCATGTTTTGCTCACTTCTTCCTGAATGTCTGCTTCTACCAAGCGGGCAAGTTCACCGAACCGGGCGTCGAACTCATCGCGGGGGTATGGGAGGTCAATCGTGCGGCAGGATTTGATGCCCGATCGCGGCGCAGCGCTCATCACCGCAACCCGTTCGCCGAGCAAGACCGCTTCTCTGATGTCGTGGGTGATGTAAACGAAGGTCTTGCGTTCTTCCGCCCAGATCTTCGAGATCTCAGCCTGGAGCAGTCGCCGCGACTGCGCGTCGAGGGCGGCGAAGGGTTCGTCCATGAGAATGATGTCCGGACGGATCGCAAGGATTCGTGCGATCTGCACCCTCTGTTTCATTCCGCCGGAGAGTTCACGCGGATACTTGTCCGCTGCCCTCTGAAGGCCAACCTTGGCGAGGTACTTGGCGGCAACTTCCCGCCGTTCCTTGCGGCCCATGCCTTGGATCTTCAAACCGAATTCCACGTTCTGACGGGCCGTGAGCCAGTCCATCAGTGGCGCATCAACAGACTGGAAGACCATGCCGCGATCCGGTCCGGGGCCAGTCACCGGCCCCGAGGCCAACAGTGCCTGGCCCTCTGTTGCCTCGGCTATCCCGGCCAGAACACGCAGCAGTGTTGACTTGCCACACCCACTGGGACCGACGAGGACGAAGAACTCACCCTTCTTAATCTCGAGATCGAGGTTTTGCAGGACCCAGTCGCTGTCTTTGCCAAAGCGAAGGCCCAGGTTGTCGAAGCGTATTGCATTATCTGCCCCATTCGTTTGCGCCATCCTCGTATGGGTCGTCAGGTGCTGGTTGCTCACAGTTTCACCTTCCCGGGCAGAACAGCCTGCAGGGCCGTGCTGTCGACATAGGTATTTACATCGGAACCGGGTTTGAGCAGCTTGCGTTCCACGGCAAACTTCTGAACCTCAGCCAGCCCTTGCAGCTGGTCCTTGGTCAGGGAGATTCCGAACTTGGTGGTGGGGATGACGCTTTTCAGGGTGGCGGGGTCGCTCTGCGTGCTTTTTGCAATCGCTTCTGCCGTCTCATCTGGATGAGTGTTGACGTACGTGCTTCCCTCGTCCAGCGATTTCAGCACGTTTCGCACAGTTTCCGGGTTCTGCTTGATGAAATCGACGCCAGCGACGAGGAAGATCGAGGATGAGCTGCGCACCGCACTGTCGTCAGCGAGCATTTTTGTGTTGCCGCTCTTCGTCGCTTCCTTGACGTCGGTGGCACGTACCCACCCGGCGTCGATCTTGCCGGTCCGCAGGGCGGCCACCACCTCGGAGAAGTCGGTGAACTTCTGGATGTCTACGCCGCTTTCGTCAATCTTGTTGTCTGCGAGATAACGGCTTCCGATGTATTCCTGGACGGTTCCTGCGACCGTTCCCAACCTCTTGCCGGCAAGATCCGCCGGTTTATTGATTGAGTTGCTCACGATCAGCTTGTTGAAGCCCGGGTCCGGAGTCGCGGTCGCTGCGACGATCTTGATGCGTCCAGTCTGCAACCGGGAAAGTACGGCGAAGTCCAAGGCGGACGCAAAGTCCATCTGCCCGCCCAGCACCGCATCGACGCCTTGAACTGCGAGGAAGCGCTGAGTGGTCACCTCCACGCCGTTCTTTTTGAAGATGCCCTGTTCGACTGCGGCGAGGGCCGGCATGCTCGATGTTGGATCCACGGAGATCCGTGCCGCAGGACCCCCGACTGTGGAGCTCCCTCCACAACCAGCGAGGGCAATGGCGGCTGCAGTGAGGGCGGCAACCAAAGTAGTGCGAAGTGTTGCTTTCATTGCTTCTCCTTGAAAAGGATTTCAGAATAAGTCTAGGTTTGACCGTGGCCTGCGTCAATGATTTTGTGCTGGTGCCGGCTTCGGGGTGATGGCCTGGTCGCGGCTTGTCTTCCCCGTTTATCTAGCTGACTTCGGCTTGTGAGCCGACTGATTGGAATAGGCCCACGCGAAGTGGCTTCCTATCGCTCCGAGCCTTCCGGGCTGATTTTCCGGGGAAAGTACCCTTTGTGCTCGAAATCGATTTCAATCTAAGCTAGGTTCGCATCGCCAAGATGTCAACAGGCATCCAGCGAACACCGCCGACTCAAGCACGTTCCCAGAGGACACCTTCGGTCACCGCCCTCCCCCATTGCGGAACGTCTTCCCCACCGAACTGAAATTGGAGCCAGACCTAAATGACAAGACCTCAAACCCGCGAATGCGTGCCAGTCATTGCCGATGTCGACACGGGCATCGACGATGCACTGGCGCTCTTCCTGCTTGCGCGGAGCAAACACATCAGGCTGAAGGCCGTTACCTGCGTGGCCGGCAATACGAACGTTGACCAAGTGGTCCGAAACACCCTGGACGTGCTGGATTTGGCCGGGGCCGGCGTGGTGCCCGTGGGTCGCGGCGCGGAACGGCCCTTGATCAACAAGCTTCGGACCGCCCACGGATTTCACGGTTCCAACGGCCTGGGTGAATTCGCCCTACCGCAGAGCCCCCACTTGGCGTCTCCGTTGGCGGCACCAGAGCTCATCCGCAAGACGGTTGCGGACAGCGCGGAGCCGCTGACCCTGCTGGCCTTGGGTCCGCTAACGAACGTAGCCCTTTTTATTCGTGTCTACCCGGAATACGCCTCCCGGCTGGCCCGGATTGTCTTCATGGGTGGGTCGGGCGGCGTGGGAAACGCCTCGCCCGTGGCGGAGTTCAATGCCTGGCATGACCCCGAGGCCTTGGCCATCGTTTTGGATTCCGGCATCCCCATCACCATGTATGGCCTGGACGTCTTCTACCAGGCGAACGTTCCGGACAACGACTACCTTCCGTTGCTGGAGGCCAGCGATCCCGGATCACGCCTCGTGGGCAAATTGTTGAGGTATGCGGCGCTGCGGGAGGCGGACGACAGCCGGCTTGCTGAGGGCGCGACGATCGGGGACGCAGGGGCTGCGTGTTTGATCGCCAACCATCACGTGGCGCTGTTGGAGGAATACCCGGTCTCCGTAGTCCTGAGCGGCAGTTCGCGCGGTCAGACGATGGTGGACCGACGCACAAAGTCGGGCGAAAGCGAACTGCATGGCCAGTCTCCCGACGCTCGCGCGATCAACGTGGCCACTGCCATCGACCCGGCCTTAATGCGCGAAACCTTCCTCTCCGCCATCAATGAAATGGCGTCGCGATGAGTTGCCTCGTGACCGTTGTCGGATCACTGAATATCGATACTGTGGTTGGCGTGGAGCGGCATCCCCGGCCGGGAGAGACCGTCCTTGGCCTGGAGCTTATCGACAGGCCCGGCGGAAAGGGGGCCAACCAGGCCTTGGCCGTCAGCCGCGCTGGGGCCCAGGCGCTGCTGATCGGTCGCGTCGGAATGGATGAGGACGGACGAATGTACCGAGAGGCACTGTCCGCCAGGGGCGTCGACGTGCAGCACTTGCAACTGACACCCAGCATCGAAAGCGGACGCGCGATTGTCTGTGTTGATGGACGTGCAGAGAACAGCATCGTCGTCATCCCGGGAGCAAACACTGCCCTCAGCAGGGAGGATGTCATGGCAGCAGAGGCCTCCATCGCGGCCTCAGCAGTGCTTCTCCTCCAGCTCGAATCTCCCGGTGAGGCTGTGGAGCTGGCCCTGCAACTGGCCAGGAAACACGGTGTTTTCTCCGTGCTCAATGCCTCCCCGGTCACGCCATCGGCTGAGGACCTTGCCAGCCAGGCCGATCTCGTCATCGTCAATGAACATGAGCGGGCCCAACTTCCTAACATCAAGAACGCTTGCGTCACGCTTGGGGCAGACGGTGCCAGCTGGCTCTCCCACACCAAACGGCCTTCCCCCGCGGCAGTAGTGGACACGACAGGAGCCGGCGACGCCTTTGCAGGCACATTGGCGGGATACCTTGCACTCGGGTGGGATCCCGCGGACGCCCTCGAAAAGGCTGTCGCGGCGGGCGCAGAGGCTACAACTTGGCCAGGGGCACAGCCGTGGGTCTTTGACGCGACGCACGAGCTACGGGCAGATGGGATTCGATAAATGTCGAATGGCCGCCCAGAAGAAAACCATCCCACGGAATGTTGTTCAGCGCCCCGGACAATTGCGGCTCCCCAGCCCAGGGAGTCTTACCCAACTCACGTCAGCCCGTCGAAACAGGCGGCGCCCCGGCATCATAGTGTGTTGCTTCCCGGGGGAACGTTTTCCATGGGTGATGTCTTCGGTGAAGGCTACCCGGACGACGGCGAGACACCTGTTCACAGCGTGCGTCTGGACGAGTTCAGGATCGATTCCACAACCGTGACGAACCGCATGTTCGCGCACTTCGTCGAGGAGACCTGCTACAAGACCGAAGCCGAGCGCTACGGCTCATCCGCTGTCTTTCATTTGCTCTCCACCGCCAGTGGCGGGGATATCCTCGGTGTCGCCGCCGGCGCACCTTGGTGGCTGAACATCCGAGGCGCCAGCTGGGCCCGCCCGACTGGTCCGTCATCCAGCTGGACCACTGTCCGGGACCACCCGGTGGTGCACGTCTCCCACCATGACGCCTTGGCCTACTGCCAGTGGGCTAACCGGCGCTTGCCTACGGAAGCCGAGTGGGAATACGCCGCGCGCGGAGGGCTGGACGGCATGCGCTACGCCTGGGGAAATGAACTCACGCCGGATGGTGTGCACCTGTGCAACATCTGGCAAGGCACCTTTCCCACCGTCAATACCGGCGATGATGGCCACCTAGGCACCGCCCCCGTAAGAGCGTTTCGCCCCAACGGCTACGGACTGTTCGAGATGGCCGGCAACGTCTGGGAATGGTGTGCAGACTGGTTCCTGCCGAAGTACTACCGCAACTCCCCCATTGACAACCCGCAGGGTCCCAGCATTGGCAGGGGCCGGGTGATGCGGGGCGGCTCTTACCTTTGCCACGATTCCTACTGCAACAGGTACCGGGTAGCGGCACGAACATCGAATACACCTGAGTCCTCCAGTGGCAACTGCGGTTTCCGAACAGTGGGGTTGTAAATGAGTACGCACGTGGACCCTGCCAAATACTGTCAGTCCCCCCGACTAACCTTGAACCCATGGCTTCCAAGACCTCCCGCGCATCCAAGACACCCGCTTACAAATGCGCCGAATGCGGCTGGACGGCCATCAAGTGGGTGGGCAGGTGCGGTGAGTGCCAGGCGTGGGGAACAGTTGAAGAGTTCGGCGCCACAGTCGCGCGTACGACGGCGGCCGCCACAGTTTTGGAGCCGGCCCGCCGTATCGCTGAGGTAGATGGCACTACCGCGGCGTTCCTGCCCACCGGCGTCGACGAACTCGACCGCGTTCTGGGAGGAGGGCTCGTACCCGGTGCCGTCATCCTGCTCGCTGGGGAACCCGGCGTCGGGAAGTCCACGCTGCTGCTGGACGTCGCCGCGAAGTTCGCGCGCACCGGGCAGGACGTCCTATACATCACCGGTGAAGAATCCGCCGCGCAGGTGAAACTGCGCGCGGAGCGGATCGACGCCGTCGCCCATACTCTTTATCTTTCGGCGGAAACGGATCTGGGGCAGGCGCTCGGCCAAGTCGAGAAACTCGAACCCAAGCTACTGATCGTGGACTCTGTGCAGACGCTCAGCAGTGCCGACGTCGAAGGAAGCGCCGGTGGCGTCTCCCAGGTGCGGGAAGTAGCTGCATCGATCATCGCTGCGGCCAAGCGGCGGAACATGACCACCCTGTTGGTGGGGCATGTGACCAAGGACGGCACCATCGCTGGGCCTCGCCTCCTGGAACACTTGGTGGACGTCGTGTGTCAGTTTGAAGGCGAGCGCCATTCGCGGCTAAGGCTGCTCCGGGCCGTCAAGAACCGGTACGGCGCCACGGACGACGTCGGCTGCTTTGACCTGAACGAGGCCGGCATTGAAGGCCTGGCCGATCCCAGTGGGCTGTTTGTGTCGCGAACCCGGGAGCCCGTCTCAGGCACGTGCATCACGGTGACCATGGAAGGCCGCCGCCCGTTGCTCGCTGAGGTCCAGTCGCTGCTCGCCGAGAGCGCCAATGCCCAACCCCGGCGGGCTACCAGCGGGCTGGAGAGCTCCCGTGTGGCCATGTTGCTGGCAGTCCTTCAGCAGCGCGCGGGGTGCATGCTTCACAAGGACGATTCCTATGTGGCTACTGTCGGTGGCGTAAAGCTCAGCGAACCTGCCACGGACCTGGCCGTTGCTTTGGCCGTGGCCTCGGCAAAATCGCGGAAGGCACTCCCCCAACGGCTCATTGCCTTCGGTGAAGTTGGGCTGGCAGGCGAGGTCCGCCCCGTCCCGGGCATTAACCAACGCATCCAAGAGGCACACCGCCTGGGCTTCACGCACGCCATTGTTCCTGCCAGTCCGGCCGGTGCGGGCGTTATCCCGGAGGGCTTCTCCGTGCGCGAAGTGGGGCATCTTGCCGAGGCATTGGAGCTGCTGATCACGTAGCGGGCGGGCGTGGCCGGAGTGCTGGGCCGCTCCCGGAGTGTCGCAGGCATGCGGCGACGCGGCTTCGGCAAGGATTGGGCCATGACCAAAAGGACTGTGCTTATTGGGGGACGCCTCTTCTTTGGCCTTTTGACCTTGGTGGCCGTGGGAACGCAGCTGACGGTTCATTTAGGCATGGGGTACAACGTCTGGAACTTCTTCAGCTACTTCACCAACCTGTCCAATATCTTCGCGGCCGTGGTGCTGCTCATCAGCGGATACAGGGTCCTGATCCGGAAACGACCCAGCGAAATCGACGACGTCACCCGCGGCACGGCGACCATCGCCATGGCCGTAGTTGGACTGGTATTCGGAGCTTTGCTTGCCGGCGAGGACCTGGGCTCACTTCTTCCCTGGGTCAACTTCGTGGTCCACTACCTGATCCCTGTGGTCATGGTGATGGACTGGCTCCTCCAACCACCCCGGGCAACCCTGACCACCCGCCATATCTGGTACTGGCTGCTCTACCCTGTGGGCTACCTGGTCTACAGCCTGATACGCGGCGCTTTCGTGAACTGGTACCCCTATTGGTTCATCGACCCCAGCCGGGCAGGCGGCTGGGGCGGCGTTATTGTCTTTGCCCTGGCCATTTCCGTCGGCTTCCTCGCGGTGAGCCTGGCGATGCTATGGCTGGGAAACAAGCTCAAGCGGCAGGTGGATTACTAGAATATCTACACCAATTTGTTATATCGGCGCACGTCAACCACCCAATAGGCCCAAAAAGCCCTTGCCAGCGAGGCAAGAAAACGCACCTTCAGGCAGTTCCCGTACATAACGAAATGACCCACTTTGGGGCTTGCTGGTGCGGTTAACGGTGCCCGGAAGCCATATCATGGTGCTAGTCGTCATCAGGGCATTTTTCGAAGCGCCCGCAGATGCCGGATTCAGCTTTTCTGTGAGCCATGGCTTGCACCTTCGAAGGGAAACCCTATGGCCCGGAGCCCGGAAGAGTCGCTCAAGGCGACTCTGGCCAGAGTCGCACCCGGAACTCCCTTACGGGACGGCTTGGAGCGCATCCTTCGTGGACGCACCGGCGCCTTGATTGTGTTGGGCTCGGACCGCACGATCGATTCCATCTGTTCCGGCGGCTTCGATATCGGCATCGAATTCTCGCCCACCCGTCTGCGTGAGCTCGCCAAGATGGACGGCGCCATCATCTGCGACAAAGACGCCAGCAATATTGTCCGCGCCGCTGTGCAGCTTGTTCCCGACTCGAGCATCGAGACCCAGGAATCCGGCACCAGGCACCGCACAGCCGAGCGCGTCGCCATCCAGACCGGCGTTCCCGTTATCTCTGTCAGCCAGTCCATGCAGATCATCGCGCTGTACGTGAATGGCTTGCGCCACGTGCTGGAGGGCTCGGAGAAAGTCCTCGCCCGCGCCAACCAGGCCCTCGCAACGTTGGAGCGGTACAGCGCCAGGCTGGACCAAGTCACCAGTTCCCTTTCAGCACTTGAGATTGAAGCACTGGTCACCGTCAGGGACGTCGCGGTCACCCTACAACGCCAGGAAATGGTCCGGCGCATTTCCGAGGAAATTGCCCAATATGTCCTGGAACTGGGCGAAGACGGCCGCTTGCTCTCGCTGCAGGTGGAGGAACTCACCATGGGCCGCGGCCCCGGCAGCGACGTCATCATCCGCGATTACTCAGATCCGGACGCCACACCCGAGGACATCGAGGAAGCCGTGCAGGCACTCCTTAACCTTGGCCCGACGGAATTGATTGACCTCAGCAGGATCGCCCACATCATCGGCTTCGCTGGTGGCGTTGAGCAGCTGGATGCTGTGGTCCAACCCCGCGGCTACCGTCTCCTGTCCGGCCTCAAGTCCGTGCCGAAGGCCGTCGCCGATCGCTTGGTGGATTACTTCGGCGGCTTGCAGAACCTCATGGCAGCCACCATCGATGACCTCATGACCGTGGATGGAATCGGCGATCAGCGCGCCCGCACAGTCCGCGAAGGTTTGAGCCGCATGGCCGAGGCAAGCTTGCTGGACCGTTTCCTCTAAAAGCCGTTTGCCGCCGTCGGACGCTTTCCGGTCGCCCTCAACCAGCCGCTAGTTCAGTTGAAATACCGCCTTGGCGCTGGACTTGTTCCCCAACCGGGCCTCGAACGTGTAGTAGGCGCCGCCTGTGCCGGGCTTTGCGTCGATCGCAGCGCAGCCTTCCAGCGTCCGGTTGCGTTGCCATGGGAAGTTTGCGGTCTCGCCCTTGCCGGGCTGGATGGTCTTGACCAGGTCTTCACTTCCTGCCTGGCAATCCTTGGAGGAGAAGATCCGGTCCGAGCCGCTCATCACCACATACTCCATCTGCGACGTGCCAACGTTGACCTCGCATGGCGCCGTCCCGCCGTTGGTGATGGTCATGGTGAGCAGCGGCTTTTCTTCCGCCCCGTAGGCTGGCTGGTCGGTAGCAGCAGCGACGGTCACCAGGTTCAGGTCGCATACCGGCGTGGGCTTTGCGGAAGGGGAAGCGGTGCCTGCTGTGGGCGCATTCCCTTGGGTGGGGACCTGCGATGGTTCCACCGTGTTGATCGCTTGCGGCTCGGACTTACTCGCAAGCGCACCGCTGATTGCCATCACGCCAGCCACCACCAGGGCGATCACCAGCAGCAGCGCACCGAAGACAAACTGCCTACGACGGCGGTATACGGCCTGGCTTGGACGTCGCCTCTGCGTCGGGGTGCCTTGGCTGCCTGCACCGCCCGAATTACGGGCAGAACCCTTCGCCGGCGCTGATGTGCGCGCGGACGACTGGTTCTTACCCTGATTGGCCATGTTTCTAGGCTAGGCGGGCCCACTCCGCAGCGCGCCACCACCACGCCGCCGGACGCCAAACCCGCCCTGTGTGACGTGCACCGCAGCAGCATTGCCGTTCCGGTTTCCACTACAGTAGAGGGCAGAATTCCGGCGCTCCGGCGCCAGCCAAACCTCAACAGTCCGGGAGATCTGACGCATGGCACTTCCCGGTACCGACCACCTCGGTGAGCTCCACCACGCCCTGGACGAGTGGTTCGGCGAGACCGCAAGAGACCTCCCGTGGCGCGAGGCTGAGTGCAGCGCTTGGGGGATCCTGGTCAGCGAAGTCATGCTCCAACAGACCCCGGTGGTCCGCGTGCTGCCGGTCTGGCGGGACTGGATGGAACGCTGGCCCACGCCCGCCCACCTTGCCGGCGAGCCTTCAGGGGAGGCGGTGCGCCATTGGGGCCGTCTTGGCTATCCGCGCCGGGCGCTGCGACTGCACGCGGCCGCCGTCGCAATCCGGAACGAGCACGGAGGCGAGGTCCCGGACAGCTATCCGGAGCTCCTTACCTTGCCGGGCGTCGGGAATTACACCGCTGCCGCCGTCGCCGCCTTTGCTTTCGGACGCCGCGAAACAGTGGTGGACACCAACATTCGCCGCGTACATGCACGCCTCATCTCCGGTCACGCCCTGCCCGCTCCGACGCTCACCGCAGCGGAGATGCGCCTGGCCGACGCCCTGCTGCCCGAAGACCGCACCCTGTCCGTGCGGTGGAACGCCTCCGTCATGGAACTCGGTGCCATGGTGTGCACTGCGCGCAATCCCAAATGCGTGGAGTGCCCCGTGCGCTCGAGCTGCGCCTGGCTCGCGGCAGGTGAGCCGCCGCCGTCGTACACGCCCAAGGGCCAGTCCTGGCATGGCACGGACCGGCAAGTCCGCGGAGCCGTGATGGCCGTCCTCCGCGAAGCTGATACCCCGATTCCTCGGGAAATGTTTGAACAGGCGCCTGCCGACCTCGGTTTCGCCCCATCCGGCGTCGGGGTCCCGCTAGCGGCGCTGCACCGGCTCAATTCAGCACCGGAACAGCTGGAACGGGCACTCGACGGGTTGCTGCTCGACGGCCTCGCGGAAATGCACGACGGCGGATTGCGGCTTCCAGCCTAGGCGGCAATAGCGGCGTGGTGTCGGTTCGGCAACGGGCCCGTGGGTGCCGTAACGATGCGGGTGCTTTTGCCTGGGATCCGGGTGCAGGGACCAAGGCCCGGCTTACGCTGAATCATGGGCAAGATCGGGTTGGCCTGGACCCTTGCGGCGATGACCTCGCTGATTCCTGGTTGCTATCCGGAATCGCCACCCCCGTGCCCGGCCATCGCTATGGCGCCGGTGGTGGCCCTGACCATTCAGGCCAGCTACGTGGACGGGGTTAAGTCCATTCGCATGAAGGCATGCCAAGATGGCGCCTGCACGGAGGCGGAGCTGGAACTGTTTCCCGGAAGCGTCTCCGTAGATCAGGGCTGCGCACCGGAGGGCGTGTGCTCGGCAACGTCCTCCCCGGACGGCACTCTGCACGGCAACCTCTTCCTGCCCAACCTGACGGAATCCCCCATTGATGCCACCGTGAGCGGCACCTCTCCGTCCGGGACCGCATTGCCGGTGCGGACTCTGACGTTCACGCCCAAGGGCGACTATCCGTTTGGTGAGCAGTGCGGTCGTTTCATCACGGCCAACCTTGTGTTGGATGCCGACGGGCTGCGGCAAGGGTAAAGCTGGCCGTTTCCTCTAGCGATTTGATTTTTGGAACGGTATTCTCGTCTCACCCGTGCCATGTTGATCGATTCCTGGAGGTGTTGTGCACCGGCCTGAGCAGCCTCTCCGTGACACGTTTTCTCTTGCAGCGCCCGTTCCCCCGGCCGTCGACGCACCTGCAAACACCGCAGAAGAGGGACCGTTGGCCAAGGACCTCAACGCGAGGATCCGCAATAAACATGGCGCCGAACTCAATGAACTCCGGCAGGCAGTCAGCGGGCTTTCACACCGCGATGGCCACATCGGCCGGCGACTCCACCGAATGGGTCCCGCTTCTTCGTTCGAGAACGAGAACATCAACGTGACGATCGTCGTCGAGACCGTGGAATGGGGCTGGTTTGCCGCGGGCCCAGCCCCCGCAGGAACATGTGTCACGGTGTCCATTGCTGCTCATAGCAGGGATAGCGGAATTCAAGCTTCACTCTCGTTGACTGAGTGCGACTCGTGGCTTCGAGCCCTCTTGCCCGGCCCGTGGATGACGCACGTCTACCGATGCTGCTGCTCCACCGGTTCCGTGAACGCGGGCGTTGTCTCCTACAGGTTGTTTCTCGATGAGCTCCACAAGCCGACGACAAAGCCATCTGAAGTGCTTGCCGAAGGCTGCCGACCACTTCAACTGAACTAGCGTTTTCGTATCGTGAAATCTTGATTCCGATATTAAACACAAAGAGGCATTGAAATTAGCATTTCCGAAACACGCCCCTCATAGCGTCATGTGTGATCCCCGGCCGTGACCCTGCATGGCCTCGCACAGATAGGCGCCACCTTGAAGACTCCCGCACTTGCTGTTGCTGCGAGCCCAGCGGCAAAGAAGCCACTCTATAAATCCCTGTTCTTCCAGATCCTGGTGGCGGTGGTGCTGGGGGTCGCCATCGGCTACCTCTGGCCGGGTATCGGGTCTGCGCTTCGCCCCCTCGGCGACGGCTTCATTCAGCTCATCAAAATGATCATTGCTCCACTGATATTCCTGGTCATCGTCACCGGCATCTCGGCTGTGGGCGACGTGAAGTCGGTTGGCCGGGTTGGCGTCAAAGCGCTCATCTATTTCACCGCCGCAACTCTCTTCGCGCTGGCATTCGGGCTACTCGTGGCCAACATCGTCCAGCCGGGAGCCGGCTTGAACATTGATCCGGCCTCCCTGTCCGAGGACGCCGTCAACGCCAAGACCACGACGGCCCCACCCAAGGATGCAGGACAATTCCTGCTGGGCATCATCCCCACCAGCGTGGTTGGAGCTTTCGCATCCAACACCCTGCTGCAGGTCCTCTGTTTCGCCGTCTTCTTCGGAGCCGCAATCGTTGTGGTGGGAAGGGAGAAGTGCAAGCCCGTCATCGACCTCATGGAGACGACCCTGGAACTCTTCTTCAAGATCATGGCCTGGGTGATGCGGGTTGCCCCGGTGGGGGCCTTCGGGGCAATGGCATTCATCATCGGCCAGTACGGACTCAGTTCTTTGAGCACGTACGCCCTGCTGGTGGCTGCATGCTACGGTTCGGCACTGGTCTTCATCGGACTGCTGTTCATCGTGGCTTGGGTCTACCCACGTGTTCCACTGTGGCAGTTCATCAAGTACTCCCGCGAAGAGTTCATCCTGGCACTGGGCACCGCATCCACGGAATCAGTGCTGCCGCGCATCATGGCCAAGCTGACAAATGCCGGATGTTCCCGGGCAACCACGGGGCTGGTAGTTCCCACCGGCTACTCTTTCAACCTCGACGGCGCCGCGCTCTACCTTTCGATCTCCTTGCTGTTCCTCGCCCAAGCGTTCGGCCATAACCTCGATTTGGGCCAACAACTGGCTGCCCTGGGCATTCTCATGCTGACTTCCAAAGGCATGGCCGGCGTTCCCGGTTCAGCCTTCCTTGCCCTCTCCGCTACGGCAGGAGCCTTGGGAATCTTTCCCGTGGCGGGCGTGGCACTGCTTCTCGGAGCCGACAGGCTGATGGATTCCATGCGCGTGGTGGTCAACCTGCTTGGCAACTGCGTTGCCACGTTCGTGGTGTCAAAGTGGGAGGGACAACTCGATCGCGAGGCGATGCTGGCCGCCTTCCGCGGGGAGACCACGACGCCGGAAGTCAGCAAGGGGGCGACCGAACCTTCGGTGCGGGTTTCTGCGTAGTTGGCAGCAGGGTCAACCCTGCTGCTGCGGGAGCGCGGCTAACTGCCGACGGCACGCCGATAGGTGCTAGGCGTGAGCCCCAAAAACTTCTGGAAGTCGTTCGTGAGGTGTGCGTGGTCGGTGTACCCAAGCTCGGCGGCGATGTCCGCAAGATCAGCGGAAGGATCCAAACGTGCCTTCTCGGCGGCGTCCTGCAGGCGACAGCGACGGATCAGCGCAGACGGGCTGATCCCAATGTATTTCCTCGCAATTCGCTGGAGCGTCCGGCCCGAAACGGCAAGCCGGGCGGCGACGTCGTCAACCCGGGCCACCTCCGGATCGGACCCAATAATGTCCATCATCCGGTTCGCCAGCAAGGCTTCTTCGGAAGGTGAGTAGCCAAGGGCACCCAGCCACGACGCAAAGGCGTCCACTGCCCTCTCTCGCCGGGTGCCGCCGTCGGGGGCGTTCATGGCCCTCGCGACGGAACTCTGGAGGTCCCCCAACGGCAATGCAAGTTCGGCGTCGCGCATGCTGCCGGGATCGTCAGTGAACACAGGAACCGCGGCCGGGCGCAGCAGCGCTCCCACTGCCCAACCCCGGCCATTCAAGTCGCGATAACCGGCACGGGTTGTAGGACCGGAATACACCACGTTATCCATCTGCACAACGAGGTTGGCCGCGGGGTAAGCGATCAGATGCTGCCGGGAGGTGCGGCCTGGTTCAATATCCCATTCGGGAATCCAGAACCACTGGACCAACTCCGCAACAGATTCCGGCGCCGCCAAACGGTTGAACGTGGGAAGTCGTGCGGGGTACAGAATGCCCTTGAACGAACCATCCATGAGGCCCCTCCCCAACAAAGTCTGTCGCGAATCTCCAAGCGCCGGGGACAGCCCGGCCCGTAGCGTCGTGGACATGACAGATACTACAAGCACAGAGCCAGCCACTGCCGCCCACGGCAAGTACACCACCCACGGAATTCCCAACGGCCTGACCAGCCTCACGCCGTTCCTTGCCATACCCAATGCCAAAGATGCGATCTCGTTCTACACGGACGTTTTCGGCGCACGGCTGGTTGGCGCTACGGAGATGGGCGGAGTTGTGGTCCATGCCGAACTCGACCTTGGCAACGGCCACCTTCAGCTCGGCGAGCCAAACCAGGAATATCACTTGGTCCCGGCACCCGATGGCGATGATGACTGCTACTCCATGGGCTTCTACTGCCCGGACGCAGACGCACTTGTGCAACGGGCGGAACAAGCCGGGGCCACCATCCGCGAACCGCTCACCACGTTCGTCTCAGGGGATCGATATGCCAGCATCCGCGATCCTTTCGGCGTCCGCTGGTCCATCATGACCCGCGTGGAAGATCTCTCCGAAGAGGAAAGCAACCGGCGCGTTGAGGAGTGGGCGGCCCAGCAGGGTTAGGACAGGCACAGGCAGAACGGATGGCCGGCCGGATCAAGGAACACCCTAAAGGTGGTCCCCGGCTGGTGCTCCGCTTTGCTTGCACCGAGCGAAAGAGCCACTTCCTCGCCCTTGTCCAGGTCCTCCACCATCAGATCAAGATGCATCTGTTGAGGAACCGTTTGCCCCGGCCAGTCCGGCGCGTGATAGGACTCCACCTGTTGGAAGGCGATGCAGTTGTTCCCATCACTTGGACGGATCTCGAACCAATCAGTTTCGCCCTTGACATCCCAGCCCAGCAATTCGCCGTAAAAGGCAGCCAGGGCGGGGGCGTCCGGGCAATCGATAACAACACTGGGGAATCTTGCTACAGCCATTTTCCTAGACCTCGTCTGCCGTTTTCTTAAAGCGAGCCAGTGCACTCTTGGTTCCCCGTTGGGTGAGAACGTGAACCACCGCACCAACGCCCGCCGAAACCACGGCGAACACCAGTACTCCAGGCAAGGAATCGTTCAGGTTGGTTCCGTCCTTGGGGGCAGGCTTTCCTGTCTTCTTCTCCCAGAGCCCTTCAAGCGTCTTGTTTGCCAGCACACCAGCTCCGAGGCTGACTGCCAGACCGAACAATTTCACCAGCAAATTCACGAAGAATCCTCCATCTGATCGCACGGGGTATTCCCTATTAAACGCAAAAGCAAGGCGGGGCCGCTGCAAATTGCAGCGGCCCCGCCCGAATTCCTAGTCGTTCTTGAAGGCGTCCTTCACCTTCTCGCCGGCACCCTTGAGGTCGCTCTTGACCTGGTCGCCCTTGCCTTCGGCTTCCAGACGCTCGTTGTCGGTAAGCTTTCCGGCAGCTTCCTTGGCCTTGCCTGCGATCTTCTCGCCAGCGTTCTCCATCTTGTCGTCAGCACCCATGTCGCACCTCTTCCTAGTAGTGAACCTGTACCTCTACAACATCACTAATCAGCATACTTAGCAATATTTGGGCCGGCGCGGTTTGTTGAAGCTTGTGTTTACAGCTCCCCGAACCCCTCGCCTACCAGCCGCCCGACATACTGAACAGCCTTTGCTGCATCCTTGCCACGGGCCTGCACGCGCAAGGTTGCGCCCTGCCCTGCCGCGAGCGTCATCAGCGCCATCATGGACGTCCCGTCAACGTCGTTGATAGTCACCTCAGCGTCAAGGCCAGACAGTCCACCGGCTATCTTGGCCGCCGGCCGGGCGTGGATGCCCATGGGGTTAATCAGCTCAAAATCGCCGGTAGCATCTGGTTCGGGCGACGCGCTGGAAGCGGCCTTCGCGCCAGTAGCAGTGGAAGCCGCGGATCCAACAGCCTCCGCCGCCTTACGCACCTCCTCGACGCCGGCCCCGCCCTGAGCCGCGACAGCCGCAGCCACCAGCCCTTCAACCAGAGGCGCATCGGCAAGCAATATGGCGTCGGGATCGCTGGCGAATTCGATCGCGGATTCAGCAGTCATCACCGCCGAGCCCAAGTCCGTCAGCACCACCACGCCGTCGCCTCCCGCATCAATCAGTGACTGTTCGACGGCGGCCAGCACCTTCTCGAGGCTGGTACCGATCCGTTCGTCGTCAGTGCCCCCGGCGGCGACGAGTTCGACGTCGGGCGCCATCTGGGCTGCGAGCTCCACAGCGCCTTCAGCGATTTTGCTGCTGTGCGAGACAACCACAATCCCAACCGTCATACGGCGTCGGTTCCCGTGTTTCCTGCGGAGCCGGCTGCAGCTGCTGCGGCGCGCATGAGCAAAGCCGTGGAAGCCGCACCTGGATCGCGATGCCCCGCGCTTCGCTCCCCCAGGTAGCTGGCGCGGCCTTTGCGGGCCACCAGCGGGTCAGTGGCCACGGCCCCCACTTCGGCCGCTTCGGCAGCAGCTTCCAAAACGGCGAGCACGTCGCTGCCATTGGACGCGGCGTTCTGCGCCGCCTCCACTGCCGGCGTCCACGCGTCAACCATGGTCTTGTCGCCTGTCTCGGCTTTGCCGCGGGCCACCACGCCATCCCGGGCAGCCGCGAGCGCGGAAGCCAACGCATCGCCTTCGATGTCAGTCGAGTCGCCCAATGAAGTGGCGGCACGCAGATATGCCGTTCCATACAGCGGCCCGGCAGCTCCACCCACCTTGGACATCAGCGCCATCGCAGCAGCCTTCAGCGCAGCTCCCGGCGTCTCCGGTGGCGTCTCATCCAGCTTCTGCAGCACGGCCTGGAATCCACGGTCCATGTTTTCGCCGTGGTCCGAATCGCCGATTGCCCGGTCCAGCTCAATCAGCTCCGTTCGGTGTTCGGCCATGGCTTTCGCCGAGAGCTTCAGCCAGTCCACCGCCCAATCAACGCCCAGGCCCATGCTCACGCTCCCCAACGCAGGGCAGCCGTGTGGACTGGAGCATCCCACAACCGCACCATTTCGTCGTCGAGGCGCAGAACGGACACCGAGCAACCCTGCATTTCAAGGGACGTTACGTAGTTTCCCACCAGTGAGCGCTCCACAGATGCCCCACGCTCGGCGAGTACCTGGGCAGCCCTTCGGTAGACGATGTAGAGCTCGCTCTGCGGCGTGCCGCCCATGCCGTTGACGAACAGCAGCACCCTGTCTCCGGACGAGATGGCGAGATCTTCGAGCACTGGTTCCAGCAGACGGTCGGTAATCGCGTCGGCGCCTTCCATGGCCATCCTGTGGCGTCCGGGTTCGCCATGGATACCGATGCCGATCTCGATCTCGTCATCCGCCAGCTCGAAGCTCGGTGTACCCGCGTGCGGAACCGTGCAGCCAGAAAGCGCGACTCCCATGGTGCGCACGTTGGCCACCACCCGCTCGGCGATGGCGGCAACAGCCTCAAGACCGTCACCCCGCTCGGCGGCAGCACCCGCAATCTTCTCCACGAGGACAGTCCCAGCCACTCCACGGCGGCCCGCCGTGTACAACGAGTCCTCCACGGCGACATCGTCGTTTACCAGCACCGAACGTACGTGGACGCCTTCGGCCTGCGCCATCTCCGCCGCAGTCTCAAAGTTCAGGACGTCGCCTGTGTAGTTCTTGACGATATGCACGACGCCGGCCCCTGAGTCGACAGCGACGGTCGCCGGTATGATCTGGTCTGGCGTGGGCGAAGTAAAGACGGCACCGGGCACAGCGGCGTCGAGCATGCCGAGGCCGACGAAACCCGCGTGGAGTGGCTCGTGGCCGCTGCCGCCGCCGGATACCAAGGCAACCTTGCCCGCTATGGGTGCGCCTTTCCGGATAACGTATTTTGGCTCGGGATGGACGACCACGATGTCGGCATGGGCCATGCCGAAACCTTCAACGGACTCGTCCACAACGGCGCGTGGATCATTGATGAGCTTTTTCATGACGTGCTCCTGGGCGTGCGCTGGCTGGTGCTCTGACCCTACTACCGGGGCCCGGGCACACGGTAGGGGCCAGAGGGACAGGCCCAGGCCAAGGCCCGTTAAAGGCCGGCAGGGACGGTCCCAAAGACCTGTCCCTGCCGGTATGACAACGCTATTTGTCGGGAAGCCCGGGCTCCGCGGCGGTGGCTGCAGGACTGATCTCCGCCTCGCTCCGGGCGTGGAAATCGAGCCAAAATGCTGAGTACAGGTCCGGGTTTGAGTGGGCTGTCCCCGGCCAGAAAGATTCGTTCGGCCAGGATCCGCGTGGGATGTCTATCTGGAAAGCTGAAAAGTCCGGAAACGTGACACGATCTTGCACGGTCCGCCCCCTCAACTGTTCAGCACGGCGTCGCCGCCGGAGGTGACGACGCCTTCGAGCAGCACGGTCTGATCCATAACCACCGGCTGTTCCGTGACGGGGAGCCCGACTACATGCCCAAAGCTGAACATGTTCTTCGGATCCAGCTCCGCCTTCGCCTTCTTGAGCCGCTCCCGCGCGCTGGGACCCCATGGCCGCTCTCTGTCTTCGGCATCCACAAAGTGCCCGTGAAGGTTTACAAATGTGCCTGCATTGGCAGCCGGCCGAAGGTCTGTGTGCACGGCCTCGAAGACTTTCGGCAGCATCTCAACAACAGGGGGCACAGCCATGGCACCCATGAAGAAGCTGAACGCCGCGTCACGGCCACCCACAATGTCCTCGCCCTCCGCGCTCTTGGCGAGGGCGCCGCCCAGCAGCCGAAGTTCGGCCAACAACACCGGGCTCTCGACACCCGGACCAAAATGCCGCAGGATTGCCTCGGCGGCCTCCTCATCCAAGCGGTCGAGCAGGAAACCATGCTCACGGACCGGGACCGGCTGGTCCGGATCCTGGTGGATGGTGTCGAATTGGCTTGCCTCCAGGGGCCCGGTGGCATCCATCATGAACGGTGCGCTCCGGCGCATGGGCTCAAGGAGATCCGCCGCAGTTGCCAGGTCGCCTTGGTAGGCGTAGCGGAGGTGGATTACAAACTTTCCCCGAAGCGGCTCCGGAATCATGTCCATCTCAGGAAGGCGCAAAAACGCCAACGACGCCGATGCCTCAACGGGGAGGGACGGCACCCATTCCCTGAACGCCCCCAAAACTTCCGGGGCGTGTTCGCCGTCGAAGTAAACGCCCCCGGCATAGAGATCGGCGGCGGGGAAGAGATGGAATTCCATGGCGGTCACAATGCCCAGGTTGCCCTTGCCGCCTCGAAGGAGGAAGAACAGCTCGGGGTTCTCGTCCTTGGTCACCCTTTGCTGGGTGCCATCGGCTGTGACCAACTCGAAAGCGATGGCATGATCCGAGGCGAAGCCATACTTACGGCCAAGGATCGGCAGGCCACCGCCCAGCGTGTAACCCACCACGCCTACGTCGGTGGTTGAACCACAGAGGCCCATCAAACCGAAGGTCGAAGCAAGTTCAACCACGGCCTTCCAGCGGACACCTGCCCCGACGCGGGCAGTCTTCTCAAGGGGGTCGATGCTGAGCTCAAGCATGCGGCGGGTACTGATGAGCAGCCCGCCTTCTATCGCGTTTGTTGCACCATGCCCCGTGGACTGGACGGCTACGGGCATTCCCCGTTCCGCCGCCCATCTGACCGCCGCCGAAACGTCCTCTGCATCGAGGGCCCCGAAGGCAAGGTCCGGCTGGTGTTGAGTAGAGAGGTTGAAGGCCGCTACCTCGGTTGCGAAGCCGGGATCGGCAGGCGTGAACACGGGACCGCGCACGCTGAGTTGGAGTTCTGAAACGCTTGAATTACCTGAAAACGACGCGTGGGACTGCATGATCTTCTCTCGATTGACCGATTGGCGGAAGCTCCCCAGCAAGCCTCCATCAGTTTATCCATCAACTTTAGATAAGAGAAGAGCGTTTAAATCACGCATAATCCGGGCAGGGTTAGTCTCCGTATCCGTCAGCTCTTGTTGCGGGTCTTCCTAGAGGTGCCGGATCATGCGGGTATTGCCCAGGGTATTCGGCTTTACCCGCGCCAGATCCAGGAACTCCGCCACGCCTTCATCATGCGAGCGCAGCAACTCCGAGTACACCTGCGGGTCCACGGCTGACTGATCCTCCATGACCTCGAAGCCGTGACGTTTGAAGAAGTCCACCTCAAACGTCAAGCAGAAGACGCGGCTGACGCCGAGCTCCTTGGCTTTTTCCAAGAGATCCTCCACCAGTACGTGTCCCACGCCCCGGCCACGCCACGCGTCCGCTGCCGCCAAGGTGCGGATCTCTGCAAGGTCTTCCCACATGACGTGCAGGGCGCCGCAGCCAATCACGTCGCCGTCAAGGGATTCGGCAATCCGGAATTCCTGGAGGCTCTCGTAGTACGCCACAGTTTCCTTGGCCATCAGAATCCGCTGCTCCGCCAATGGCGCCACCAACCTCTTAATCGCCGCCACATCGCTAGTGCGGGCAGGACGAAGGCTAAAGGTCGAATTCACTCCCCCATACTACGAGGCAAAGAGGTGCTGGGCGGCGCATGACGGACGCCACTGTCACGAGCGAAATGTCTGGGACATTTACGTAGCGTGCGTCTAAGCGAGGAACGAGCGAGCACGCGGTAAATGTCCCAGACATTTCGCGCTTAGAGTCCCAGCTCCTCCGGCAGGCCCACCTCCTCGCCCAGCACCTGCTTTGCCAGGAAGTGCTCCACCACTCCGTACCAAACCTTGGCGTGCTGCGGCTGCAGTACCCAGTGATTCTCGTCGGGGAAGTACAGGAACCGGTGCGGGCTCTGGCCGTTTTCATCCGCTGGCAGCTGCGACGAGGACAATAGTTCGTACCAAAGCCGCAGGCCTTCACCTATCGGGACGCGGTAGTCCTTGTCGCCATGGATCACCAGCATGGGCGTCTTGATGTTGCGTACATTCAGGTGCGGCGAGTTCTCCATCGCCATTTCCACGGTCATTTCCTTCAGCCAGTACTGTGCGGCATCCGTCGTGGGACCGAACTGGTCCAGCGCCCACAAACTGGCGTGGGTCACGATCGCCTTGAAGCGGTCAGTCTGGCCGGCCACCCAGTTGGCCATGTAGCCGCCGAAGGATCCGCCCATCGCCGCTGTACGCGACTCGTCGATATCCGCCCGCTCAACTACGGCATCGGTGATAGCCATGAGGTCCGAGAAGGGCTTCTTGCCCCATTCACCCCACCCACGCTGGATAAACTCCTGCCCGTAACCTGTGGAGAGCCCAGGGTCAGGCAGCAGCACGGCATAGCCTTTGGCAACCAGCAGCCACGGGTTCCAACGCCAGGTCCACGCGTTCCATGAGCCCAGCGGTCCACCGTGGATCCAGAGCAGGAGTGGAGCAGGGTTGTCACCGGATGCAGCTTCCGGGAGTGCCAGGTATGCCGGCACTCGAGAGCCGTCCTCCGCGGTCGTTTCCACGCGTTCGAGGTGCCCCTTGAATACAGGCCGTTCCGCCGGCGCGTTCAATCTGACCACATCCCCGGTGGAGAGCTCGATCCGCACAGCCTCAGCGGGAAACTCGTATGAGCTCCGGAGTGCGTACGCTGTGGTTCCGTCCGGCGAAACTACGACGTCGGAATATGCGGCGGCATCTTTCGTCACCCGCGTCACGCCACCGTCGGCGACGTCGATCCGGAAAACCGGCGACGCGCCGTCGTCGTCCGCTTTCACCAGGATGGCACTGCCATCCGGGAGCCAGGCCAAGGCAGTAGCCCAGCGGTCCCACTGGTGGGCGAGCGGCTCCAGGTCCGTTGTTTCGCTTCCTGATACGTCGAGCAGGTGCAACTTGACCTGCGGAGCCTGGGTTGGCGTGGTGTCACTCTCGCTCTCCACCACCAGAGTGCGGTTGTCCGGGCTGACAGGGCCCGGGAAATAGCTCATGCCTTCGCGGTCCAGAAGCACCTTGAGGGTCCCAGTGGCGACGTCGACGGCGGCAAGTACCTCACGGCTATCGGCTTTGGCGAGTGCTTTGGTGAGGCTCGTGTAAATGGTCTTCCCATCGGGGCTCACGACAGATTTGGCTTCCCGCAGGGATCCTCCGACGCCGGACGTCAGGTTCCGCAGCTTAAGACGGGCCGGGGCGTCAACGGTGGTTGGCTTGCCGGCTTCTTCCTCCTCGCCCGGCTCCACTACGAACAGGCGCGGCTCTGAAGGACCCAGGTCCGCATCCCAATAGCGGACAGGATAGCCACTATGCAGGATGGCGGATACTTTGATGTCTTTGCGGGCCTTGCGGCGTTTTTCGTCGTCCTCCTCATTGCTGGAGCCTGCCAAAACCTCGGCGTTGACGAAGATGGCGTCCGCATTCCTAGCGGCCATGACGGACCCGATACCTCCGGCGCGCGAGTGCACAACACGGGCCTCTCCCCCATCGGCGGGGAGCTGCCACAGCGCATTCACGGGATCGGCGTCAGGATCTGAATTGTCGGGATCGGGGCGGGAAGACGTGAAGTACAGATCGCCGTTGGCCGCAAAGGCGGCGCCAGCCTCTCCTTTGGAGCTCCGCGTAATCCGTCGGGCATGGCTTTGGCCGGTGGGATCGATTTCCCACAGCGCGTTGACGAACTCAGTGCCCTTGCCGTTCAGGGTTGAAACGGTTGTGACCAGGCGTTTGCCGTCGGGGCTCAGCGCCAGACCACTGACCCTGGGAATGCAGAGGTAGTGGTCGATGTCGTGAAAAGGGGTTTCAGGTCGCGTGCCCGGGGTTGGGGTCTCAGTCGAATCCATGCTCCGATTCAACACGTATTGTGCGCTTGATCACAGAGTAGTTCACTCACAGTGAAACACTACTTTCAGATATTCGCATTCGATTCGCTGGGCTTGGAAACGCCGAGGCCCCGCTCATTCCTTGCGGAATGGCGGGGCCTCAATGCTTGACACCTTACGCGGTAGGAGCAATCTCCGGGATTCGCGGCTTGGCGTTGCCTGCAAACGTGAACTTCGCGTCGTCGCCTTCGCCATCCACATCCACCACAACGATGTCACCGGAGTGCAACTCGCCGAAGAGGATCTTCTCGGAGAGTTGGTCCTCGATCTCCCGCTGGATGGTGCGGCGGAGGGGCCGGGCACCCATTGCTGGATCGTAACCACGAGTGGCCAGGAGAACCTTGGCTGCCGTGGTGAGCTCGATGCCCATGTCCTTGTCCTTGAGGCGGCGCTCCAGGCGGGTAACGAACATGTCCACGATCTCGATGATTTCGTCCTGGGTGAGCTGCGGGAACACCACGACGTCGTCAACACGGTTGAGGAACTCGGGGCGGAAGTGCTGCTTGAGCTCCTCCGTGACCCGGGCACGCATCCGGTTGTAACCGGTCTGGGTGTCCGTGCCGGACTGGAAGCCGGTTGCGACGCTCTTGGAGATATCGCGGGTACCCAGGTTGGTGGTCATGATGATCACGGTGTTCTTGAAGTCCACCACGCGGCCCTGGGAGTCGGTCAAGCGGCCATCTTCCAGGATCTGCAGGAGCGAGTTGAAGAGGTCCGCGTGGGCCTTCTCAACTTCGTCGAACAGGACCACGGAGAACGGACGGCGACGAACCTTCTCGGTCAGCTGGCCGCCTTCTTCGTAGCCGACATACCCCGGAGGTGCACCGAAGAGTCGCGAAACCGTGTGCTTCTCGGAGTACTCGGACATGTCCAGCGTGATGAGGGCGTCCTCTTCACCGAACAGGAACTCGGCAAGGGCCTTGGCGAGCTCGGTCTTGCCGACACCCGTAGGCCCGGCGAAGATGAACGAGCCACCCGGACGCTTGGGGTCCTTCAGGCCTGCACGTGTGCGGCGGATAGCCTGGGACAGGGCCTTGATGGCCTCGTCCTGGCCGACGACGCGCTTGTGCAGTTCGTCTTCCATCTTGAGGAGCCGCGAAGACTCTTCTTCGGTGAGCTTGAAGACGGGGATACCGGTGGAGTTCGCGAGAACCTCAGCGATCAGGTCTTCATCAACCTCGGAGATGTCATCCATGCCGCCGGACTTCCAGTTGCGTTCCTTCTCAGCGCGTTCGGCAATGAGCTTCTGCTCTTTGTCGCGCAGCGAAGCGGCACCCTCAAAGTCCTGGGCGTCGATGGCGGATTCCTTCTCCATCTTGACGTCGGCAATGCGCTCGTCCATGGCCTTGAGCTCCGGCGGAGCGGTCATGCGGCGGATACGCAGGCGCGCACCGGCTTCATCGATGAGGTCAATCGCCTTGTCCGGCAGGAAGCGGTCCGAAATGTAGCGTTCGGCCAGCTGCGCGGCTGAGGCGAGGGCGCCGTCGGTAATCGTTACGCGGTGGTGTGCCTCGTAGCGGTCCCGGAGGCCCTTCAGGATCTCGATCGCGTGGGCAACGGAAGGCTCCTTGACCTGGATCGGCTGGAACCGGCGTTCGAGCGCGGCATCCTTCTCAATGTGCTTGCGGTACTCATCCAGCGTGGTGGCACCAATAGTCTGGAGTTCACCACGGGCAAGCATCGGCTTCAGGATGGATGCAGCATCGATGGCGCCTTCAGCAGCACCTGCACCAACGAGGGTGTGGATCTCGTCGATGAAGAGGATGATGTCACCGCGCGTGCGGATCTCCTTGAGGACCTTCTTCAGGCGCTCCTCGAAGTCACCACGGTAACGCGAGCCGGCAACCAGCGAACCAAGGTCAAGCGTGTACAGCTGCTTGTCCTTGATGGTCTCCGGGACGTCGCCGCGGACAATCGCCTGGGCAAGGCCTTCGACGACGGCCGTCTTACCGACGCCGGGCTCACCGATCAGCACGGGGTTGTTCTTGGTGCGGCGGGAGAGGACCTGCATGACGCGTTCCATCTCCTGCTCGCGGCCGATCACGGGATCGAGCTTGTTCTCGCGTGCAGCCTGGGTGAGGTTGCGTCCGAACTGGTCCAGCACCACCGAACCTGCCGGGGTTCCCTCCGGCTGGCCCTGGCTGGAACCCGAACCGGCGGCTTCCTTGCCCTGGTAGCCGGAAAGCAGCTGGATGACCTGCTGGCGGACACGGTTAAGGTCCGCACCGAGCTTGACCAGCACCTGGGCAGCAACGCCTTCGCCCTCACGGATGAGGCCGAGCAGGATGTGCTCAGTTCCGATGTAATTGTGGCCGAGCTGCAGTGCTTCGCGGAGCGAAAGCTCAAGCACCTTCTTGGCGCGCGGCGTGAAGGGGATGTGCCCGGACGGAGCCTGCTGGCCCTGGCCGATGATCTCCTGCACCTGTTCGCGGACGCCATCGAGCGAAATGCTCAGGGACTCAAGCGCCTTTGCGGCAACGCCTTCACCCTCGTGGATCAGACCCAAGAGGATGTGCTCGGTACCAATGTAATTGTGATTGAGCATCCGTGCCTCTTCTTGGGCAAGGACAACCACGCGACGGGCACGGTCCGTAAATCTCTCAAACATTTCGCCACACTCCTAGCTACGACGTACTTTGATGCTACGTGCCGAAGCCCGACTTTTGGAGCGTGTTCGCCACAGGGGAAACATGACGCCCAGCGGAATAAACCTGGCACCCCCCTCGCTGCGAGGATGGCCGCCCGGGGAACGCCGTCCCGCCTGGACGCGGCGGCGCGCCAACGAGGTATTCAGCTTGTTCAGGGCACCGGCTGGTCGAGCAAACGCGGGCAAGTGGCCGACCCTCGCTTTGGGCTGTCCCAAAAGTCCCGGATAAACCCGGCTGTGGGTGCCGGAACGATTCACGGAATATTCCCAGGGGTGGTCCGGGCATGCCTCCGGAAGGCCAGCCAACAAACTATGGGCTTAAAAACCTAATGCCCCGGCAGTACCTGCCGGGGCATTGAAGGCGGGTGAATCAGGAATTGGCCTTCTGGTACGCTTCCTGAATTTCAGCCTGAATGCGTCCGCGACTGTTTACGGTGTAACCGTTGTCACGGGCCCATTGACGGATCTGCGCCGAATCCTGGTTTCTGGTGGCAGTTGCACGGCCACGTGTTGCACGGCCCGAGGAGGTCTTCCTGGCTTTGGCTACATAGGGCTCCAGTGCTTTGCGCAAGGAGTCTGCGTTAGCCGTGGACAAGTCCATCTCGTAGCTCACGCCGTCCAGCCCGAAGCGGACAGTTTCGTCCGCTGACCCTTCATCCAGGTCATCAACGAGGATGATTTTTACTTTCTGTGCCATGAGTAGCCTCTCTTTTGGAGGGTTGGATAATCAGAAATATGAGGGTTCCTATTCCTGATTATCGTTCACGCCGAGCATGCACGTCAAAGGCACATTTGGATTCCTGCTAAGGGCACCCAATTTGCAGGCTATTTAGCCGCCGGGCCCTCACCCTCGGGGCCGGAATTCCGCAAATTTGCCTCCGCCTGGGCACGGGCTTCTGCCTGCCGCTCGGATTTGTCCGCATTGAAGATGGACTTCATGGCAAACCAGAAGATCAATCCAACAACGACCGATGGCGCCAGGACTGCGATGTATTCCATGGTCAGTGTCCTTCGGGCTTCAGCAGGGGGAACAAAATGGTCTCGCGGATACCCGCGCCGGTGAACAACATGACCAGGCGATCAATGCCGAGCCCGATGCCACCCATGGGCGGGGCACCGTATTCAAGGGCGCGAAGGAAGTCTTCGTCCAGTTGCATGGCCTCCACGTCGCCTGCGGCAGAACGGCGTGACTGCTCAGTGAGCCGTTCGCGCTGGATAACGGGGTCGATGAGTTCGGAGAATGCCGTCCCGCGCTCCATGCCCCCAATGATCAGGTCCCATGCCTCGATGAGCCGGCCGTCTTCGCGATGCGGACGGGCGAGCGGTTGGGCGGACGGCGGGTAGTCGTACACGAACGTCGGGTTCAGCAGCGTGGGCTCCACGATCTCGCCAAAGAGCTCCACCACGATCTTCTCGGCTTCCCACTTGGGGTCAACCTTGACCTCGTGCTTGGCGGCGAGCGCCAGCAGCTCCTCCACCGTAGTGTCCGGAGTGACCTCCACGCCAACGGCTTCGGAAAGACCCGGGTACACCGATACCCAAGCCCATTCGCCGTCGAGGTTGATCTCGCCGGCGTCCGTCTGGATGGTACGGGTACCAACAACGTCCGCCACGTTCAGGATGATTTCCTTCATGCGCTCAGCCATGACGAACTGGTCCGCCCAGGCTTCGTAGCATTCCAGGGTGGTGAATTCGGGGCTGTGCGTGGAGTCCACGCCTTCGTTGCGGAAAACACGGCCCATGTCGTAAACGCGGTCGATGCCACCAACAACTGCGCGCTTAAGGAAGAGCTCGGTAGCGATGCGCAGGGTCATCTTCTGGTCGAACGCATTCATGTGCGTCTCGAACGGACGGGCCGTAGCACCACCATGGACCAGCTGCAGGATGGGAGTCTCCACCTCCACGTAACCGTGGCGGTCCAGGGTGTCGCGGACGGACCTCGTGATGGCGGCGCGCTTATAGACCATCTCCCGGGCTTCGTCACGGACCATGAGGTCCACGTAGCGCTGACGAACACGGGTTTCCTCGTTCAGCTCTGCGTGCAGGACCGGGAGCGGGCGCAGGGCCTTGGAGGCCATGGACCACGAATCTGCCATGACGGAGAGCTCACCACGACGGGAGGAAATGACCTCACCCTTGATGAACACGTGGTCGCCAAGGTCAACCAGGGCCTTCCAATCGGCCAACGCTTCCTCGCCCACATTGGCCAGGCTCAGCATTGCCTGGAGGCGGACGCCCTTGCCGTCAACGCCACCTTCCTGGAGGGTGGCGAAGCAGAGCTTGCCCGTGTTGCGAACGAACACGACCCGGCCCGTGACGCCCACGATGTCACCGGTGGTCTCGTCGGCTTCCAGGTGTGCATACTTTTCGCGGATCTCACTCAAGGAATGCGTCCGCTCAACGCCCACAGGATAGGCCTCCGTGCCGCGTTCGATCAGCTTGGCGCGCTTGTCCATGCGGATACGCATTTGCTCGCTGGCGTCGACGGGCTCTGCGGAGGTGTTCAGGGCTGGGGTGTTTGCGGAAGTCACAGTCCTTAAGTTTACCGTTGATTACGGGCCTCTACGTCCGGACATAGACTCGGGCTGTGGAGACGTGGACAGTTGAAACGGACGACGGCGGCGGGCAGCTTGAGGTGCACTCCTTCCGGCCCGTTTCCGGTGCATCAATTCCGGGGTCCAAGGCACCTGCTGAACCGTCCGGCGTCGTCGTGATCCATGGCACTTTGGTGACCGATTCCCTTTACTGGCCCTTCGCGCGGACGTTGAGCCTCATGCTGGGACGACCGGTTCATTGCTACAACCGTCGCGGACGCGGCCATTCGGCGCCGCAACCGCCCGGATACTCCGCCGACACCGAGATTGCCGACCTTCAGTCAGTGATGCGCAGGACAGGTTCAACGGACGTCGTGGCGCACAGCTATGGGGGTTTCGTGGCGCTTCAGGCAGCGCGCAGCACGAAGATCCACCGCTTGGTCACCTATGATGCCGCTGTCTCGTTATCCGGAAATCTGCATGGCCGGTGGCGTCCGGAACTGGAAGCGGCGGTCACCGCCGGCCAACTGGATCACGCGTGGGCCCATCTGGTGCAGGGTTTGGGAACCGCCGGTCCCATCTCGTACCTGCCCATGGGGGCCTTGCGGATGTTGAGCATCCTCTCAGCACAGACGCGGCTGGGCCTGGAAATGCGCTCCCTGTTGCCCACCGCCGTCGCCGAGATGCGCGCGGTCCTCGACGCCGACACACACCTTCAAGACTTCACTTCGCTCGTGACTCCGACACTTATGCTTAGTGGTGGTTGGAGTCCGTCCTACTTCGCCGAAACCGGCCGCATCCTCGCTGGAGCCGTTCCGGCCATCGACTTCGCCATTGTTCCCCTGCAGTTCCATGAGGGTCCTTTGCGACCCGGCAGGCGGCTTGCAGCCCGAATCGCCCGCTTCCTTTCAGGAGGGCCCGTACCCACAGCCAGCGCGTCCTAGGATGAACCGGTGAGGGAACGCGACATCAAAACGCACGACGGCGGCAACCTGGCCCTGTACAGCTACGGCACGGAAGACGCACCCGGGGAGCGCCGCGTGGTCCTGATCGGCGGCGCGTTCCTCACCGCCCTCATCTACCGGCCCTTTTCCATCGCCCTCGCCAAGGGCCTCGGTGACGGGTGGGCAGTGGACGTCTACGATCGCAGGGGCCGCGGCAAGTCCAGTGACCAACCACATAACTACTCCATGGCCACGGAAATTGCGGACGTGCGCACCATCATGGATGCCACCAATGCGAGGAACATCCTCGGCCACAGCTTGGGTGGATCGGTGGCCCTCAACGCTGCTCAGGCGTTCGCCGGTACACCCCACCAACCGGATAGGCTCGCCGTTTACGATGCCGCCGTGAATATCGACGGAAGCATGGATACCAACTGGATGGCCGGTTTCGAGGACTCCGTGAACAAAGGCAATATCAACGTTGCAATGGCCAGGATGAAGCGGGGAATGCATCCCGGAAGTGCCCTGGCCCGGATCCCTGAACCAGTACTGGTGGGCCTCATGGCGGTGGTTTCGCGGACCAAGGTCAACACGATGTTCCGTGAGCTCATGCCATCGGGGGTCGGAGAACTCAAGGCCGCATTTGACGCGTCGGAAACTCCGCGCGATTTCTCCGTCCTACCTCGCAACACCCACTTCATGGTGGGCAAGAAGAGCCCGCAGTACTACAAGGTGACCGCAGCACGTTTGCACGCGGCTGTTCCCGGAAGCACCCTCGAGATATCGCCAAAGGGCTTCCATGGTTCGGTTCCCGCGGCTGTCTCGGAACTCGTCACGGACATTTCTGACTACTTCAAGACCTGACAGGTATGGGCCCGTTGTCCACATAAAGGGTGGGCGTGCTGCAAGCTTTCAGGTGGCTCGGTTAGGCTCAAGACATGACGCGCGAGATCATCACCACAGCGGACGGCGGACACCTCGAAGTACTGACCACTGGCGGTGACCTGGCAGCGGCGGGGTCCGGCGTTGTGGTTGTGCCTGCCTCAATGGTGACAGCCTCTGATTACACACGTTTCGCGCAGAAACTAAGCGAGTCCCTTGGCCGGCCTGTCCACACTTTCAACCGCCGCGGACGCGGTCAATCGTCTCCCCAGGCCGAGGACTATACCCTCGAAGCCGACATCCGGGACCTCGATTCGGTCATGAAACACACCTCCAGCACGGACGTGTTCGGGCACAGCTTTGGCGGCGCAGTGGCGCTGCATGCAGCACGGACGTTGCCCGTGGAGCGACTCGCTGTTTACGATCCCGCTGTCTCGGTCAACCACAGCGTCAAGGCTGACTGGACGCCGGACTATGAACGCGCGACGGCGGCAGGAGACTACGATCGCGGCCTCGCCGTACTCATCAAGGGAGTAGAGACAGGTGGCGCCTTTGCGCGCATGCCCCTGTCCATGTTGACGCTGGCTACGAAGCTGACCGCCGGAACACCCATGGGCAAGCAGATGCGGGAGCTCATGACCTGTGGTGTCCGCGAAATCAAAGCCGTGATTGCTGCCGACATGCCCGCCGAGCCGTTCCTTGAACTGCCCCTTGAAACGCTGATCGTTGTGGGGGAGAAAAGCCCCGCATACTTCGGCGTCGCATGCGGCCAAATCCACGACGTCCTGTCCGGTTCGAGCTACACAATCCTCCCCGGATTTGGGCACGACGGTCCTAACAAGGCGCCGGACAAGCTCATCGCGGAGTTGTCTGGGTTCTTCTCAGGCTAGGGATTTCCCACAACTGCCCCGGCCGTGAGGGTCGGGGCTTGCCTGGTTTAAATGTGGGAGACCCCCCGACCTGGTGTGGGTTGGGGGGTCTCTACCTAATGTGTGTCCGGCGGTGTCCTACTCTCCCACACCCTCCCGGGTGCAGTACCATCGGCGCTGTGGGTCTTAGCTTCCGGGTTCGGAATGGGACCGGGCGTTTCCCCCACGCTATGACCGCCGTAACCTTGTTACCCGTCCCCCGCCTTTTTTGCCGGTTGGTTCCGGTTGGGGGTGGGAAGTTTTGTGGTTACAACATTGTGGTGTTGTTATTTAGTTGTGTTTGTTCCTGTGAGCAACGGTGTTGTTGTTCGGGAACCACATAGTGGACGCGTGCAGTGTTTGTGTGTGGTGTAAGTTGTTGGCCTATTAGTACCGGTCAGCTTCACGAGTCTTTGGTCCTCGCTTCCACATCCGGCCTATCAACCCAGTGGTCTGGCTGGGGGCCTCTCACACAAATTGTGTATGGAAATCTCATCTTGAAGCGAGCTTCCCGCTTAGATGCTTTCAGCGGTTATCCCATCCGAACGTAGCTAATCAGCGGTGCACTTGGCAGTACAACTGACACACCAGAGGTTCGTCCGTCCCGGTCCTCTCGTACTAAGGACAGCCCTTCTCAAATTTCCTGCGCGCGCAGCGGATAGGGACCGAACTGTCTCACGACGTTCTAAACCCAGCTCGCGTACCGCTTTAATGGGCGAACAGCCCAACCCTTGGGACCTACTCCAGCCCCAGGATGCGACGAGCCGACATCGAGGTGCCAAACCATGCCGTCGATATGGACTCTTGGGCAAGATCAGCCTGTTATCCCCGAGGTACCTTTTATCCGTTGAGCGACGGCCATTCCACAATGTACCGCCGGATCACTAGTCCCGACTTTCGTCCCTGCTTGAGATGTCTCTCTCACAGTCAAGCTCCCTTGTGCACTTACACTCGACACCTGATTGCCAACCAGGCTGAGGGAACCTTTGGGCGCCTCCGTTACTTTTTAGGAGGCAACCGCCCCAGTTAAACTACCCATCAGGCACTGTCCCTGACCCGGATCACGGGCCGAAGTTAGATGTCCAAAGTGACCAGAGTGGTATTTCAACGATGACTCCACCCGAACTGGCGTCCGGGTTTCAACGTCTCCCACCTATCCTACACAAGCCACTCCGAACACCAATACCAAACTATAGTAAAGGTCTCGGGGTCTTTCCGTCCTGCTGCGCGTAACGAGCATCTTTACTCGTACTGCAATTTCGCCGAGTTTATGGTTGAGACAGCGGGGAAGTCGTTACTCCATTCGTGCAGGTCGGAACTTACCCGACAAGGAATTTCGCTACCTTAGGATGGTTATAGTTACCACCGCCGTTTACTGGGGCTTAAATTCTCAGCTTCGCCACACAAGGTGGCTAACCGGTCCTCTTAACCTTCCAGCACCGGGCAGGAGTCAGTCCGTATACATCGTCTTGCGACTTCGCACGGACCTGTGTTTTTAGTAAACAGTCGCTTCCCCCTGGTCTCTGCGGCCCACACCCGCTCCACAGAGCAAGTCTGTATCACGGGGCAGGCCCCCCTTCTCCCGAAGTTACGGGGGCATTTTGCCGAGTTCCTTAACCATAATTCTCTCGATCGCCTTGGTATTCTCTACCTGATCACCTGTGTCGGTTTGGGGTACGGGCGGCTAAAACCTCGCGTCGATGCTTTTCTTGGCAGCATAGGATCACCGGATCCCCCCTTACGGGAGTCCCATCAGATCTCAGGATCGTGCTCGAAACACACAGGAACGGATTTGCCTATCCCTGACCCTACATCCTTGGACCGGGGCAACCATCGCCCGGCCCGGCTACCTTCCTGCGTCACACCTGTTAATACGCTTACCTCCCGGGATCAGGTCCCGCGCTCGGCCAAAACCCACACACCACAAGGGTGATAGGGCAGGCTCCGGGCGGTTAGTATCCCCCGCTTGGCATGGGCGGTTTTTCGCCGGTACGGGAATATCAACCCGTTGTCCATCGACTACGCCTGTCGGCCTCGCCTTAGGTCCCGACTTACCCAGGGCAGATTAGCTTGACCCTGGAACCCTTGATCATTCGGCGGACGGGTTTCTCACCCGTCTTTCGCTACTCATGCCTGCATTCTCACTCGTGTAGGCTCCACCGCTGGTTTCCACCGCGACTTCACTGCCCACACGACGCTCCCCTACCACTCCACACCCCTGAACCACGAAGGCTAGGGCAATGTGTGAAATCCACAACTTCGGCGGTGTACTTGAGCCCCGCTACATTGTCGGCGCGGAATCACTTGACCAGTGAGCTATTACGCACTCTTTCAAGGATGGCTGCTTCTAAGCCAACCTCCTGGTTGTCTTCGCAACTCCACATCCTTTCCCACTTAGCACACGCTTAGGGGCCTTAGTTGGTGGTCTGGGCTGTTTCCCTCTCGACTATGAAGCTTATCCCCCACAGTCTCACTGCTGCGCTCTCACTTACCGGCATTCGGAGTTTGGCTGACGTCAGTAACCTTGTAGGGCCCATCGGCCATCCAGTAGCTCTACCTCCGGCAAGAAACACGCAACGCTGCACCTAAATGCATTTCGGGGAGAACCAGCTATCACGGAGTTTGATTGGCCTTTCACCCCTACCCACAGCTCATCCCCTCCATTTTCAACTGAAGTGGGTTCGGTCCTCCACGACGTCTTACCGTCGCTTCAACCTGGCCATGGGTAGATCACTCCGCTTCGGGTCTAGATCACGCCACTACACTCGCCCTGTTCAGACTCGCTTTCGCTACGGCTACCCCACACGGGTTAACCTCGCGACGTAACACTAACTCGCAGGCTCATTCTTCAAAAGGCACGCCGTCACCAGAATCAGACTGGCTCCGACGGATTGTAAGCACACGGTTTCAGGTACTGTTTCACTCCCCTCCCGGGGTACTTTTCACCTTTCCCTCACGGTACTGGTCCGCTATCGGTCATTAGGAAGTATTTAGGCTTATCAGGTGGTCCTGACAGATTCGCACGGGATTTCTCGGGCCCCGTGCTACTTGGGATCCTCTCCAGGCGGTACACAACATTACGGTTACGGGGCTCACACCCTCTCTGGCCGGCCTTTCAAGACCGTTCACCTATGCCTGCACTACACACCCCACCAGTCCGGCAGAACCAGTACGGAAAGTCCCACAACCCCGCCCATGCAACGCCCGCCGGCTATCACACATGGAAACGGTTTAGCCTGATCCGCGTTCGCTCGCCACTACTAACGGAATCACTCTTGTTTTCTCTTCCTGCGGGTACTGAGATGTTTCACTTCCCCGCGTTCCCCCCACGCACCCTATGTGTTCAGATGCGGGTCACACAATCACCTTGCAGCGTTGTGCGGGGTTTCCCCATTCGGACATCCTGGGATCAACGCTCGGTTATCAACTCCCCCAGGCTTATCGCAGATTCCTACGTCCTTCTTCGGCTCCTAATGCCAAGGCATCCACCGTGTGCCCTTAAAAACTTGACCACACAAGATCAATAAACTTACTCGAGAGAACCATGCGCCACTTGGGCCCAAGGTTCATTCATAAGAAATTGCTGTAAGAACACACACACGTGTGTGTGTGTGTTCTAGATGCTCGCGTCCACTATGTAGTTCTCAAACAACAACCCCATCAACCAGACCCCCGGACACCACAACCCACAACACGGGGCTGATAACAGTGACCGGCAATACCGGAAGCAGGAACAAGAAGAAACACCAGAACTGTGCCCCCCTGCATTGCTGCAAAAGGTCCTGTTGCCTCAGGACCCAACAGTGCGCCAAACACAACCCACACAATCCACGCCCCGGCACGTTCCTGACAACACCCCACCACCACAAAAGCAGAAAAAGGCGTTGCCGTACTGGCACCAGGACACAACCGGTAAAGGCCATGCCAAAAAACTTTGATTCGTTGATATTCCACCCATGAGCACCCACCGCAGAACAGACGCCTGCGCAATGGGCAACACTGACAACCACCACGCACCCGCATACACGGACACCAGCAGTTGTTAGCAGCTCCTTAGAAAGGAGGTGATCCAGCCGCACCTTCCGGTACGGCTACCTTGTTACGACTTAGTCCCAATCGCCGGTCCCACCTTCGACGGCTCCCCCCACAAGGGTTAGGCCACCGGCTTCGGGTGTTACCAACTTTCGTGACTTGACGGGCGGTGTGTACAAGGCCCGGGAACGTATTCACCGCAGCGTTGCTGATCTGCGATTACTAGCGACTCCGACTTCATGGGGTCGAGTTGCAGACCCCAATCCGAACTGAGACCGGCTTTTTGGGATTAGCTCCACCTCACAGTATCGCAACCCTTTGTACCGGCCATTGTAGCATGCGTGAAGCCCAAGACATAAGGGGCATGATGATTTGACGTCGTCCCCACCTTCCTCCGAGTTGACCCCGGCAGTCTCCTATGAGTCCCCGGCCGAACCGCTGGCAACATAGAACGAGGGTTGCGCTCGTTGCGGGACTTAACCCAACATCTCACGACACGAGCTGACGACAACCATGCACCACCTGTAAACCGGCCGCAAGCGGGGCACCTGTTTCCAGGTCTTTCCGGTTCATGTCAAGCCTTGGTAAGGTTCTTCGCGTTGCATCGAATTAATCCGCATGCTCCGCCGCTTGTGCGGGCCCCCGTCAATTCCTTTGAGTTTTAGCCTTGCGGCCGTACTCCCCAGGCGGGGCACTTAATGCGTTAGCTACGGCGCGGAAAACGTGGAATGTCCCCCACACCTAGTGCCCAACGTTTACGGCATGGACTACCAGGGTATCTAATCCTGTTCGCTCCCCATGCTTTCGCTCCTCAGCGTCAGTTACAGCCCAGAGACCTGCCTTCGCCATCGGTGTTCCTCCTGATATCTGCGCATTTCACCGCTACACCAGGAATTCCAGTCTCCCCTACTGCACTCTAGTCTGCCCGTACCCACTGCAGAACCGGAGTTGAGCCCCGGTCTTTCACAGCAGACGCGACAAACCGCCTACGAGCTCTTTACGCCCAATAATTCCGGATAACGCTTGCGCCCTACGTATTACCGCGGCTGCTGGCACGTAGTTAGCCGGCGCTTCTTCTGCAGGTACCGTCACTTTCGCTTCTTCCCTACTGAAAGAGGTTTACAACCCGAAGGCCGTCATCCCTCACGCGGCGTCGCTGCATCAGGCTTTCGCCCATTGTGCAATATTCCCCACTGCTGCCTCCCGTAGGAGTCTGGGCCGTGTCTCAGTCCCAGTGTGGCCGGTCACCCTCTCAGGCCGGCTACCCGTCGTCGCCTTGGTAGGCCATTACCCCACCAACAAGCTGATAGGCCGCGAGTCCATCCAAAACCACAAAAGCTTTCCACCCCCCACCATGCGATGAGGAGTCATATCCGGTATTAGACCCAGTTTCCCAGGCTTATCCCAGAGTCAAGGGCAGGTTACTCACGTGTTACTCACCCGTTCGCCACTAATCCCCCCAGCAAGCTGGAGATCATCGTTCGACTTGCATGTGTTAAGCACGCCGCCAGCGTTCATCCTGAGCCAGGATCAAACTCTCCGTTGAAAACAAAAAAATCAAACAGACACAACCACACCCACCGGAAATAACGACGGACCATGGCTGCACAAAATTCGAAACCAGCTGAAAACCAGACCACTACACACGGGGGTGCGCAGCAATCCGGCCATAATTTCAACCAATCAATAAAACAATCGGCATCAACAAACTTGGCACACTATTGAGTTCTCAAACAACAGACCCTCCAAAACATCACCCCGCACAGCGCACCACAAAAGCAGCGCACCCAACAAGGCCATTGGAAAAGAAGAGTTATTTTTGGCCGCCTACCGAACCGTACACACCTTCCGGCTTTCCGTTTCGCACCCGGCGACTCAGAAAACAATACACGCCCCACAACCCCAACGCAAATCCACCCCAACAACCATCAAACACACCCCCCAAACCCCGCCAGCCGGCCGTCGTCGACCACTTCTTTCACCCCAGTAGTGTGGCCACGAAGCTGCCTCCGATGACGGCCGTGCGCACTGGTGGGAGGATGGAAAGCATGGAACTTCACATCACAGGAGATGCCGCCGCCGATCAGCTGTTGAGTGACGATGCTTTCGCCTTGCTGACCGGCATGTTGCTCGACCAACAGGTAACCATGGAGTCCGCATTTGCCGGTCCTGAGAAAATCCGTGCGCGGCTTGGATCACTGGATCCCGGCACGATCGCAGGCTACGATCCCGAGGGCTTCGTGGAAGTTTTCAAAGAACGCCCCGCCGTCCACCGATTCCCAGGCTCCATGGCCGGCAGAGTCCAAGCCCTCGCCGAAACGGTACACCGGGATTGGAATGGAGACGCCGCGGCAATCTGGACCAGCGGCAATCCCGACGGCTCTGAGGTACTGCGTCGGCTCAAGGCCTTGCCTGGCTTCGGAGAGCAGAAGGCAAAGATCTTCCTGGCCCTCCTTGGCAAGCAATGCGGCCTTCAAGCCAACGGTTGGCGGGAAGCAGCCGGCCACTATGGCGAAGAAGGCGCATACCTCTCTGTGGCCGACATCGTCGATCCTGACTCCCTAGTGAAGGTCCGGGCCAGCAAGCAAGCGGCCAAAGCAGCCGCGAAGGCTTCGAAGACATCGAACGCCTGACTTCGTCAGAGCCACCGGCACCTAACGCGCTGTTCTTCATGGCATTCCGCACTTTCCAGCTTTATCCACATAGATGGACTTAGGCCTGCTGTGGGGCTGTGCAGGCTGGAAGAGTGTTTTCCATGGACGGCGTTCTGGAGCGGGATGAGGCTACTGAGGTTTCGGGCGCGCTTGTTCTTGTGCCTGGTGGCTCGGAGGTTGGGGCGTTGCTCGCCGTGTTGGGCTCTTTTCGCGTCAGCGCGGACAGCGCCGGTCTAATCGACCAGATAAGAGGCCTGGAAAACGCGAAATCCGCCATCGCAGCCTTGCAGGCGAAAGCGTCGGTGGCGTTTGACCTGGCCCACCGCCATGAACAAGCGGCCGCCGGGGTGCCCGTATCGGAGCAGGGCCAGGGTGTGGCTGCGCAGCTCGCGTTGGCCCGGCGCGAATCGCCCAACCGCGGATCGCGTCTCCTCGGATTGGCGAAAGCCCTCGTCACGGAGATGCCCCGCACCATGGCCGCCCTGGAAACCGGGCAGCTCAACGAATGGCGGGCCACCCTGCTCGTGAAGGAAACAGCCTGCCTGTCCGCCGAAGACCGCTGCGTGGTGGATGAGGAGCTCGCCCCCGATACCGGAACCTTCGACGGCGCCGGAGATCGGGCGATCATCGCCGCCGCGAAAGCCGCCGCCTACCGCCGGGATCCCCGCTCCATCACCCAGCGCGCGGCCCGCGCCGCAACCGAACGGCACGTCAGCCTTCGCCCGGCGCCGGACACCATGACCATCCTCACCGCCCTGCTGCCCGTCGCCCAAGGCGTCGCAGCCTACACCGCGCTCACCCGGGCGGCTGATTCGGCCCGATCCGGCGGTGACACCCGCACCCGCGGCCAGCTCATGGCCGACACCCTCGTCGAACGCCTCACCGGCACACCCGGCGGCATCACCGGCGTTGACGTCCAACTGGTGATGACGGACCGCACGCTTTTCCAAGGCGATGCCGAACCCGCACGGCTCCAAGGCTACGGAATCGTCCCCGCAGAATGGGCAAGAACGTTACTCGCTGGCGGACCCGCTGAAGCCGAGCGCGGTGAGGACCGTCCTACGGAACCCGCGCACACTGGGTCTGGCCCCACGGAGCCCGGACCCGCGAGGCGCAGCCCCACTGACCCAGGCACAGGGCATGACTTCAAGGTGTTTCTCCGCCGGCTCTACACCTCCCCCGCCAGCGGCGAACTGCTGGCCATGGACTCCAAAGCACGACTCTTCCCACCCAGGATGCGCCGCTTCATCGAAACCCGCGACGACACCTGCCGCACCCCCTACTGCGACGCACCCATCCGCCACATCGACCACGTCATTCCCTGGCACGACGGCGGACCCACCAGCCTGGAAAACGGCGCCGGGCTCTGCGAAGCCTGCAACCAAACCAAAGAAAAAAGTGGCTGGAACGTAAGAACGATTCCCAGATCCGGGACCCTACGCGGGAACGTGCCTCACGACGTGCACACACTTCGAATCGGGACCCCGACAGGACACGCCTATCTATCGACGGCGCCCCCGTTGCCTGGGCACGTCCGTGTTGCGGGTTCAGCCAGAAGCGATGTGGATTCGGCGCCGCGGCATCTGCGTGCCCGCCCTGTTATGGGGTCGTGAACCTCGGGAGCTAGCGGTGGGCCAGGTGTGGGTGGTCGATCATTTGGGTACTGGCCAGCGCGCGCCGGACTACAAGGGAAGTTAACGACAAAAGGGCCTCCACGATGGTGGCGGCCCTTTATTGGGTTCACAGATAGGCTGACGCGGCTTGCCTGGTTAAATGTGGGAGACCCCCCGACCTGGTGTGGGTTGGGGGGTCTCTACCTAATGTGTGTCCGGCGGTGTCCTACTCTCCCACACCCTCCCGGGTGCAGTACCATCGGCGCTGTGGGTCTTAGCTTCCGGGTTCGGAATGGGACCGGGCGTTTCCCCCACGCTATGACCGCCGTAACCTTGTTACCCGTCCCCCCGCTTGGCCGGTTGTGGTCCGGTGGGGGTGGGAAGTTTTGTGGTTACAACATTGTGGTGTTGTTATTTAGTTGTGTTTGTTCCTGTGAGCAACGGTGTTGTTGTTCGGGAACCACATAGTGGACGCGTGCAGTGTTTGTGTGTGGTGTAAGTTGTTGGCCTATTAGTACCGGTCAGCTTCACGAGTCTTTGGTCCTCGCTTCCACATCCGGCCTATCAACCCAGTGGTCTGGCTGGGGGCCTCTCACACAAATTGTGTATGGAAATCTCATCTTGAAGCGAGCTTCCCGCTTAGATGCTTTCAGCGGTTATCCCATCCGAACGTAGCTAATCAGCGGTGCACTTGGCAGTACAACTGACACACCAGAGGTTCGTCCGTCCCGGTCCTCTCGTACTAAGGACAGCCCTTCTCAAATTTCCTGCGCGCGCAGCGGATAGGGACCGAACTGTCTCACGACGTTCTAAACCCAGCTCGCGTACCGCTTTAATGGGCGAACAGCCCAACCCTTGGGACCTACTCCAGCCCCAGGATGCGACGAGCCGACATCGAGGTGCCAAACCATGCCGTCGATATGGACTCTTGGGCAAGATCAGCCTGTTATCCCCGAGGTACCTTTTATCCGTTGAGCGACGGCCATTCCACAATGTACCGCCGGATCACTAGTCCCGACTTTCGTCCCTGCTTGAGATGTCTCTCTCACAGTCAAGCTCCCTTGTGCACTTACACTCGACACCTGATTGCCAACCAGGCTGAGGGAACCTTTGGGCGCCTCCGTTACTTTTTAGGAGGCAACCGCCCCAGTTAAACTACCCATCAGGCACTGTCCCTGACCCGGATCACGGGCCGAAGTTAGATGTCCAAAGTGACCAGAGTGGTATTTCAACGATGACTCCACCCGAACTGGCGTCCGGGTTTCAACGTCTCCCACCTATCCTACACAAGCCACTCCGAACACCAATACCAAACTATAGTAAAGGTCTCGGGGTCTTTCCGTCCTGCTGCGCGTAACGAGCATCTTTACTCGTACTGCAATTTCGCCGAGTTTATGGTTGAGACAGCGGGGAAGTCGTTACTCCATTCGTGCAGGTCGGAACTTACCCGACAAGGAATTTCGCTACCTTAGGATGGTTATAGTTACCACCGCCGTTTACTGGGGCTTAAATTCTCAGCTTCGCCACACAAGGTGGCTAACCGGTCCTCTTAACCTTCCAGCACCGGGCAGGAGTCAGTCCGTATACATCGTCTTGCGACTTCGCACGGACCTGTGTTTTTAGTAAACAGTCGCTTCCCCCTGGTCTCTGCGGCCCACACCCGCTCCACAGAGCAAGTCTGTATCACGGGGCAGGCCCCCCTTCTCCCGAAGTTACGGGGGCATTTTGCCGAGTTCCTTAACCATAATTCTCTCGATCGCCTTGGTATTCTCTACCTGATCACCTGTGTCGGTTTGGGGTACGGGCGGCTAAAACCTCGCGTCGATGCTTTTCTTGGCAGCATAGGATCACCGGATCCCCCCTTACGGGAGTCCCATCAGATCTCAGGATCGTGCTCGAAACACACAGGAACGGATTTGCCTATCCCTGACCCTACATCCTTGGACCGGGGCAACCATCGCCCGGCCCGGCTACCTTCCTGCGTCACACCTGTTAATACGCTTACCTCCCGGGATCAGGTCCCGCGCTCGGCCAAAACCCACACACCACAAGGGTGATAGGGCAGGCTCCGGGCGGTTAGTATCCCCCGCTTGGCATGGGCGGTTTTTCGCCGGTACGGGAATATCAACCCGTTGTCCATCGACTACGCCTGTCGGCCTCGCCTTAGGTCCCGACTTACCCAGGGCAGATTAGCTTGACCCTGGAACCCTTGATCATTCGGCGGACGGGTTTCTCACCCGTCTTTCGCTACTCATGCCTGCATTCTCACTCGTGTAGGCTCCACCGCTGGTTTCCACCGCGACTTCACTGCCCACACGACGCTCCCCTACCACTCCACACCCCTGAACCACGAAGGCTAGGGCAATGTGTGAAATCCACAACTTCGGCGGTGTACTTGAGCCCCGCTACATTGTCGGCGCGGAATCACTTGACCAGTGAGCTATTACGCACTCTTTCAAGGATGGCTGCTTCTAAGCCAACCTCCTGGTTGTCTTCGCAACTCCACATCCTTTCCCACTTAGCACACGCTTAGGGGCCTTAGTTGGTGGTCTGGGCTGTTTCCCTCTCGACTATGAAGCTTATCCCCCACAGTCTCACTGCTGCGCTCTCACTTACCGGCATTCGGAGTTTGGCTGACGTCAGTAACCTTGTAGGGCCCATCGGCCATCCAGTAGCTCTACCTCCGGCAAGAAACACGCAACGCTGCACCTAAATGCATTTCGGGGAGAACCAGCTATCACGGAGTTTGATTGGCCTTTCACCCCTACCCACAGCTCATCCCCTCCATTTTCAACTGAAGTGGGTTCGGTCCTCCACGACGTCTTACCGTCGCTTCAACCTGGCCATGGGTAGATCACTCCGCTTCGGGTCTAGATCACGCCACTACACTCGCCCTGTTCAGACTCGCTTTCGCTACGGCTACCCCACACGGGTTAACCTCGCGACGTAACACTAACTCGCAGGCTCATTCTTCAAAAGGCACGCCGTCACCAGAATCAGACTGGCTCCGACGGATTGTAAGCACACGGTTTCAGGTACTGTTTCACTCCCCTCCCGGGGTACTTTTCACCTTTCCCTCACGGTACTGGTCCGCTATCGGTCATTAGGAAGTATTTAGGCTTATCAGGTGGTCCTGACAGATTCGCACGGGATTTCTCGGGCCCCGTGCTACTTGGGATCCTCTCCAGGCGGTACACAACATTACGGTTACGGGGCTCACACCCTCTCTGGCCGGCCTTTCAAGACCGTTCACCTATGCCTGCACTACACACCCCACCAGTCCGGCAGAACCAGTACGGAAAGTCCCACAACCCCGCCCATGCAACGCCCGCCGGCTATCACACATGGAAACGGTTTAGCCTGATCCGCGTTCGCTCGCCACTACTAACGGAATCACTCTTGTTTTCTCTTCCTGCGGGTACTGAGATGTTTCACTTCCCCGCGTTCCCCCCACGCACCCTATGTGTTCAGATGCGGGTCACACAATCACCTTGCAGCGTTGTGCGGGGTTTCCCCATTCGGACATCCTGGGATCAACGCTCGGTTATCAACTCCCCCAGGCTTATCGCAGATTCCTACGTCCTTCTTCGGCTCCTAATGCCAAGGCATCCACCGTGTGCCCTTAAAAACTTGACCACACAAGATCAATAAACTTACTCGAGAGAACCATGCGCCACTTGGGCCCAAGGTTCATTCATAAGAAATTGCTGTAAGAACACACACACACACGTGTGTGTGTCCTAGATGCTCGCGTCCACTATGTAGTTCTCAAACAACAACCCCATCAACCAGACCCCCGGACACCACAACCCACAACACGGGGCTGATAACAGTGACCGGCAATACCGGAAGCAGGAACAAGAAGAAACACCAGAACTGTGCCCCCCTGCATTGCTGCAAAAGGTCCTGTTGCCTCAGGACCCAACAGTGCGCCAAACACAACCCACACAATCCACGCCCCGGCACGTTCCTGACAACACCCCACCACCACAAAAGCAGAAAAAGGCGTTGCCGTACTGGCACCAGGACACAACCGGTAAAGGCCATGCCAAAAAACTTTGATTCGTTGATATTCCACCCATGAGCACCCACCGCAGAACAGACGCCTGCGCAATGGGCAACACTGACAACCACCACGCACCCGCATACACGGACACCAGCAGTTGTTAGCAGCTCCTTAGAAAGGAGGTGATCCAGCCGCACCTTCCGGTACGGCTACCTTGTTACGACTTAGTCCCAATCGCCGGTCCCACCTTCGACGGCTCCCCCCACAAGGGTTAGGCCACCGGCTTCGGGTGTTACCAACTTTCGTGACTTGACGGGCGGTGTGTACAAGGCCCGGGAACGTATTCACCGCAGCGTTGCTGATCTGCGATTACTAGCGACTCCGACTTCATGGGGTCGAGTTGCAGACCCCAATCCGAACTGAGACCGGCTTTTTGGGATTAGCTCCACCTCACAGTATCGCAACCCTTTGTACCGGCCATTGTAGCATGCGTGAAGCCCAAGACATAAGGGGCATGATGATTTGACGTCGTCCCCACCTTCCTCCGAGTTGACCCCGGCAGTCTCCTATGAGTCCCCGGCCGAACCGCTGGCAACATAGAACGAGGGTTGCGCTCGTTGCGGGACTTAACCCAACATCTCACGACACGAGCTGACGACAACCATGCACCACCTGTAAACCGACCGCAAGCGGGGCACCTGTTTCCAGGTCTTTCCGGTTCATGTCAAGCCTTGGTAAGGTTCTTCGCGTTGCATCGAATTAATCCGCATGCTCCGCCGCTTGTGCGGGCCCCCGTCAATTCCTTTGAGTTTTAGCCTTGCGGCCGTACTCCCCAGGCGGGGCACTTAATGCGTTAGCTACGGCGCGGAAAACGTGGAATGTCCCCCACACCTAGTGCCCAACGTTTACGGCATGGACTACCAGGGTATCTAATCCTGTTCGCTCCCCATGCTTTCGCTCCTCAGCGTCAGTTACAGCCCAGAGACCTGCCTTCGCCATCGGTGTTCCTCCTGATATCTGCGCATTTCACCGCTACACCAGGAATTCCAGTCTCCCCTACTGCACTCTAGTCTGCCCGTACCCACTGCAGAACCGGAGTTGAGCCCCGGTCTTTCACAGCAGACGCGACAAACCGCCTACGAGCTCTTTACGCCCAATAATTCCGGATAACGCTTGCGCCCTACGTATTACCGCGGCTGCTGGCACGTAGTTAGCCGGCGCTTCTTCTGCAGGTACCGTCACTTTCGCTTCTTCCCTACTGAAAGAGGTTTACAACCCGAAGGCCGTCATCCCTCACGCGGCGTCGCTGCATCAGGCTTTCGCCCATTGTGCAATATTCCCCACTGCTGCCTCCCGTAGGAGTCTGGGCCGTGTCTCAGTCCCAGTGTGGCCGGTCACCCTCTCAGGCCGGCTACCCGTCGTCGCCTTGGTAGGCCATTACCCCACCAACAAGCTGATAGGCCGCGAGTCCATCCAAAACCACAAAAGCTTTCCACCCCCCACCATGCGATGAGGAGTCATATCCGGTATTAGACCCAGTTTCCCAGGCTTATCCCAGAGTCAAGGGCAGGTTACTCACGTGTTACTCACCCGTTCGCCACTAATCCCCCCAGCAAGCTGGAGATCATCGTTCGACTTGCATGTGTTAAGCACGCCGCCAGCGTTCATCCTGAGCCAGGATCAAACTCTCCGTTGAAAACAAAAAAATCAAACAGACACAACCACACCCACCGGAAATAACGACGGACCATGGCTGCACAAAATTCGAAACCAGCTGAAAACCAGACCACCACACACGGGGGTGCGCAGCAATCCGGCCATAATTTCAACCAATCAATAAAACAATCGGCATCAACAAACTTGGCACACTATTGAGTTCTCAAACAACAGACACTACCGGCACCACCACCAACCCAAACGGGCCACTGGATCGCTCCGGAGCAACTTTTCAAACTTACCCGAACCGGTCGCATAAAGCAAGCCGCCCTCAGGCCTCCCCAACCAGGTCAGAGGCGCAGAAAGCACCACCGAAAACCGGTAATTTGAAGGGGAATTCGTCACCATCATTTCCGCATCAGCGGCGGCGACTCAGATAACTTTACACGTGCCGCACCGTCCGAACAAATCCACCCCACCACCACCCAAAACCCCTGCAAACACTGGGGAAACAGCCCTGAAACACCTCAATTCCAGCAGGACGGTTTTCCGTGAAGCCCGTCACACACAGAAGATCCGACGTAAGGTGCGCCTTGAAACGGCACCCAAGCACCGCCGTCGGACCGGCCAAACACCTCAGGATGTGAGCGAGCAACCGGCCAAACACCTCAGGATGTGAGCGAGCAACCGGCCAAACACCTCAGGATCTGAGCGAGCAACCGGCCAAACACCTCAGGATGTGAGAGAGCAACCGGCCAAACACCTCAGGATGTGAGAGAGGATCGGGGGAAGGGTGACGCGCACAGAGGAGGCCCGCCAAATGGCCCGGCCCAGCCAAGGCACAATGGCCCGGCCCGGCCGGGCTCAGTGGCCCCCGTGGCCCGCACCCTCGGTCTTGCGCATCATCGCACCGAGCACCACGGCAGCTCCGGCAATGATGGTTGCCGCCAGGAACGCGGCCTGCATGCCCGCTACCAGGCCGGAGGATGCGGACACCACCGCGAAGATGGACACGAGCAGCGCAGTGCCAGCGGCACCGGCTACTTGCTGGGCGGTGCTCATGATCGCCGATCCGTGGGAGTACAGGTGCGGCGGCAGGGGGTTCAGGCCTGTGGTGAAGGCTGGCGTAAAGAGCAGGGCCAGGCCGAGGCTCAACGTCACGTGCAGTGCAATCACCCACCCCAGGGCGCTGGCCTGATCGAGCCGCGAGAACTGCCAGAGGGTCAGGACCATGAGGACTGAACCGGATACGGTCAAGGGCAGGGGACCAACTTTGTCGAAGATCCGCCCAATCACCGGACCCAACAGACCCATGGCCAATCCGCCCGGCAAAAGCGCCAGGCCGGTTTCCATGGGCTGCAGGTGCAGCGTGTTCTGCAGGTAGAGCGGGAGCAGGATGACGCCACCGAACAGGGCCATCATTGCTACGACCATGAGCAGCGTGGACACCGTGAACATCCGGAAGTTGAAGGCCCGGAGATCCAGCAGCGGAGCGTCGGACTTCTGCAATTTGAGCTGGCGGAAGACGAACAGCGCCAGGCACACGAGTCCCACAACGAGTGCGATGATCGGGACTACCCCAGCGTTGGCGCCACCGATCTGGCTCAGGCCGTAGACCAGCCCACCGAAGGCAGGCACGGTGAGGACAACCGAAGTGAAGTCCAAACCAGTCTTGCCGCGCTCCCCTACGTTGGTGAGGTACTTGGCACCAATCGCCAAGGCAGCAAGAGCCACGGGCAGCACGAACACAAACATGAAGCGCCAGGAGAAGTGGTCCAGGATGATGCCTGAAACGGTGGGGCCCATTGCGGGAGCGACCGAGATGGCGATGCTGACGTTACCCATGACAGCTCCGCGCCGGGACATCGGCACAAGGGTGAGGATTGTGGTCATCAGCAATGGCAGCATGATGGCCGTGCCGCCGGCCTGGACGATTCGCGCGAGGAGCAGCACGGGAAACCCGGGCGCCAGCGCGGCGAGCAGCGTTCCGCCGCTGAAGAGTCCCATCGCGAGCATGAACGAGCCGCGGGTGGTCAATCGCTGCAGTATGAACCCGGTGGTCGGGATGACGACCGCCATGGTCAGCATGAAGCCGGTGGCGAGCCACTGGACCGTGGGCGCATCCACCTTGAGGTCGGTCATCAGCCGCTGGAGCGCGACGTTCATGATGGTCTCGTTGAGGATCACCACAAAGGTGGCAACCAGCAAGGTGACAATGACCGTGACGGACTCACGGGACATCTTTCCTGAGACAGGAGCCTGCGTGAGCGCTTCCTCTGTGGAGGCAGCGCCTGCGGACGCGCCAGAACCGGGCTCGCTGTTGGCGTCGGACGTGACGTCGGTAGACATGAGGATTCCTCAGGTTTGGGCTTGGATTCCGGCGATCAATACCGGTGAAGACAGAAACAGTCTAGACGCCCAGGAGATTCCCGTCAGCAGAAAATCCAAACGTTAGGTATTCAACCTCAGGAGTTAAGCGGAGCGTTGTCTATCAACCGAACGGGACCTACCTTGGCGGCAATAATTGCAAGCCCTTCGCCGCGGAACGGGGTCTCTTTGCAGTTCTCGGCCAGCGGCTCGAGCGTGGTGGGATCCACGACGTCGAAGTAGTCCAGTTCCACCAGGGGCTGGGATTCAACGAGTTCGACGGCGGAGTCCAAGTCGAGCGGTTCGTGCGCGTTTGCGCGGGACTCGATAAGGCGCAGAGCCCGCGACAGCACCAGCGCCGCCTCGCGCTCTTCGTCCGAGAGGAAGCGGTTACGGCTGGAAAGCGCCAGGCCGTCCTCACTGCGGACGATTGGCACGGGCACGATCTCCACCGGGAAGTTCAGATCGGCGACCATCCGCTTCACGAGGGCAAGTTGCTGGGCGTCCTTCTGGCCAAAGTAGGCGCGGTAGGCCGGCGTCGAACCGTCCGCAGCTGCACCGCCCGGAAGTCCATAGTGCAGCAACTTGGCTACCACAGTCAGGGCGCCATCGAAGTGGCCGGGGCGCGAGGCGCCCTCCCATTTCCCACCGAGCGGGCCGGCGGATACACGGACCAGCGGCTGGCCACCCGGGTACACCTCGTCAACGGAAGGTGCGAAGACAAGGTCAACTCCTTCGGCATTGAGGAGAGCCATATCCGCCTCGAGCGTGCGGGGATAGCGGTCGAGGTCCACGGCGTCGCCGAACTGGAGGGGATTCACGAAAATGGTGGCTACCACGACGTCGTTCTCAGCCACTGCGGTCCTCGCCAAGGCTGCGTGGCCGGAATGCAGGGCGCCCATGGTCGGCACCAGGCCTTGGGAACTTCCCCGCTTGGAAGCCAGGAGACGGGCGCTCTCGGCACGCAGTTCGGCTGCGGTGGTCACGAGTTTGATGGCCATGCTGTTCAGATTCCTTCCGGCGCGGTGGGTTCAGTTCCCAGTGCCTCGCCAATGTCACTCAGTTGTTCGGGGCGCAGCAGTCCGCGGTTACCGGCACGCCGGGCCGTCGCCTGTGCCATGGCCTGATAGGCCGCCAGCACGTCGCCGCCAGCACCGCCGTCGTATTCCTTCAGAGCCTGGACGTGTGCAGCAACGGTGCCTACATCGCCGCGCGCCACGGGTCCGGTCAGTGCCGACTCGCCGGACGCAAGGGCGTTCTCCAATGTCGCGCGCAGCAGCGGACCCAGCATTGACTCCGGGGATTCGACGCCGATCTCCCGCAGCAGCTGCGACGCCTGCGCCACCAGCGTGACCATGTGGTTGGAACTGTGCGCGAGAGCAGCGTGGTAGAGGGTGCGGTCGGCCTCGGCAATCGCTACCGGTTCGGCGCCCATCTCCACAACCAGGGCCTGGGCAATCGGCAACATAGCAGCGTCCGCGGTGACTCCGAACGTGCAATCCATGAGGCGGGTCAGGTCCAGGCTCATGCCGGTGAAGGTCATGGCAGGATGCATCGCCAGAGGGATGGCACCCGCCGCGCGGATCGGTTGCAGGATCCCCACACCGAAACGGCCCGAGGTATGAGCCACCAGTTGGCCCGGTTGCCACGCACCAAGCTTCGCCAGTCCGGCGACCAGCTCGCCGAGGGCATCGTCCGGAACGGCAAGCAGCACTAACTCCGACCGCTCTACGATCTCCTGGATCCCAAGGATCGGGACACCAGGCAGCAACGTCTCCGCCCGCTCCCGGCTCGCCTCGGATACGGCAGAAACCCCGACGACGGCGTGCTCGGCCGCGCGCAGAGCGGCACCCAGGACGGCACCCACTTTGCCGGCGCCGATGATGCCGACTCCGAGTCTTCCTGGCCTAACCATGCTGTGGATCCTCCTGCGTTGACGATTGTGTTGGCGCTTGTGGCGGTGATTGGCGTGGGGCTTGCCCCGTTACCTGTGCAAGCCATTGCTCGCTGGTCTGCCGCCTTCTGGCTTCGCGGGCACGGGCAGCCTGTTTGTCAAAGAGCTGGACAGCCTGCTCCACGCCGGCTTGATAGAGGCGGGGCGCGACGGGTCCGGCCGTGGTGTGGAGGATAAGATCAGCCACCCCGAAACGCCGCGCCAGCGGACCTTGCTGCAAGGCCATGGACTGCGTGCGCTGATGCGGAACCAGGACCAGGGCACGCCACCATCGGCCCGAGCGAATCAACAACGCCGTTCGCGTGGCCAGGAAACCATTGCGCCGCCATCCCAGCGGGGCAAGGAGCCGGGCCCGGCGCGGAGTGGTGACGAAACCATCCGTGGACGTAAGCCCGCCTGATCCGGAGCCCGCCGGCGCCAAACCCTCCAGCCCGGAAATAAACACCCGTTCCGGATCCTCAACACCGGGGTCTGGCAGCACGAGGGAGAGCATGCGCATGACGTCAGGCTTCATGCCCACAGGCAGCAAGGTGGTGCGGGCTGCGTTCTCATTGCCAGCGGCGCCACCGTAGCCGGCCACGTTAACGTGCATGCGGTACCAGCCAAAGATTCTCCAGATGGGCGGCTGCGTGACCTTCAGTGCCTGGATTCGACCCGGCGGCAAGGTCTGGGCTTGCGTGTCCAGGAGCCCGTAGCGTAGCCGGATCCCATCGGGCGAAATTGCGGCCGTGAAGTTGTAACCCTTGTTAAATGAGCTCCAATAGGCAGCACCGATACCCAGGACAGCCGGGATCAGTGCCAGGAAGATTGCGCTGTTTTCTGTGTACACGGAGATAGCTATGGATGCCGCGGCGCCGAGCAGGATTCCGACGGTCTGCTCGCTCAGCAGGAGCGAGCCAATCAGCCGGGAAGGTGGCACGGACAATACAACGTGCTCCGGAGCTTCGGGGATTTCTTCCGCGGTCTCGGGCCCGCTGACCACTCCCGCGGCCCGGGCAAGGATAGTGGCACGCAACTGTTTGGCTTGGGCCAGTGGAAGGTAAGCGAGCCGCACTGCCGACTCGCCGGCGTCGGCGACTTCAAACTTGAGTTCAGCGAGGCCAAAGATCCTCGCCAAAAGAGGCTGCACGATGTCGATCGCCTGGACACGGTCCAACCGCGCCTGCCGCTGCTGCTTGAAGAGGAATCCGGTATTGACCCGGACATACCCTTCCGCGACCTGGTAGCGCGTGAAGTACCAACTCAGGATGAATCCACCCACGGTCAGGAGCAGCAGGATGCCACCGCCAGCCAAAAGCCAGGGCACCCGTCCATTGAGGTTGGGATCCAGGATGTCGCGGCCCTGCAGAATGCGTTCAAAGGCGTCACGACCGAAAAAATACCCGACGGCGGCCAGCGCGACCCAGCCGCGCACGAACGGTGACGCTAGGTGCACTCGCCGCCAATCGGCGTCGACGGCTTTACCTGGGAGGCTCACGGCTGCGCTATCTTCCGGGCTCACAGCCCGGCCAGCCTGGCTTCTCCGCGTGCCGAGAGCTGTTCACGCAGCCGTGCGCCTTCCTCTGCAGGGAGCCCGGGCAGGTAAGCACTGGTGCCGGCAGATGCCGTGTGGAGCTTCAAAGTACAGAGTCCCAGTCCACGTTCCACCGGTCCAACAGAAACGTCCACATACTGCATGCGCCCATAAGGGACCACCATGGTGCGCTGGAAAAAGATGCCACGGCGGATCAGGAGATCGTCATCGCGCTCTGCGTAACCGATGGCCCGGACCTGGCGCGGAATCAGGACGAGCCGCCATAACGCCAGCACGAGCATCACCGCGGGTACCGTGATGGCGAGCCATAGTGGCGGCCAACGCCACCAACCCAGCTGTACAAACACGAGCGGGAGGCTGAGGATCGCCACCATCACAAGGTTTCCGATGGCCCATTCCACCAAGCGGACGGTGACGTACTTCGGGGAGACCCGCAGCCATTGGACGCCGGGAGGGTCAATCGCCTCGGTACGCATACTCGCCTTCGCCCTTGGCTTCACCGCGGCGGGTTTCCGGTCCGGGGGCGCCGCCTTCGAGGTCCTCCGGTGGGATGCGGCAGAACCGTTCGACTACCAGGCCGACGATCACCATCACCACGCCACCGCCGCCCATCAGCACGGCGTTCCACAGGATGCCCTCGCCACTGCGCAAGCTCCCGATCCGAAGAAGATCAAAGGAGATGCCGGCGTGCCAGCCCAGCAGGAGCGTCCCGGCATACGCGCAAGCCTGGGCAAGGATCAGCGTCCTGGCAGCCAGGATCGGGTTGAGCATGTTCTTCTTCTTGCCGTTGCGCCACCGCAGGACCCGGATCCCCATGACCAGGGTGAGTACAGCGATGACGCCCATTGTGACCAGCGCGGAGACTGGGAGCACGGGAGTGGGCATGCTGAGGCGGTTGGTTGCCGCCGTGGCCAGCCAGCCTATGGCGGCAGCGATGATGGCGATGATCACCAGGACCGCGGGGCGCATGGCTTTCACTGCTGCTCCACCGCTCCCGTCGCAGGAACACCGGCGACATCGCCGTAACCGTCGAACCTACGGATGCCGGGCATATCTTCAGCTGAGGCGGCCAGTTCGGCGACGCTCCGCCCGTTCAGTTGGGCATTTGGCTCCAGCAGGGACCATGGGTACAGGACGAAGGCGCGTTCAGCAGCCCGGGGATGCGGCAGGGTCAGGACAGGATCGTCGCTGACCACGTCACCGAAAACGATGATGTCTACATCCAGTGTCCGCGGACCCCAACGGACCTCGCGGGTGCGGTGGTGCTTCTGCTCGACCTCGTGGCAGTGCTGCAGCAGCTCAAGGGGACTCAGCGTCGTCTCGACTGCCATGACCATGTTCAGAAAATCGGGTTGCCCTTCCGGCCCGCCCACTGCCTTGGTCTGGACCACCGGAGACACTCCAAGGAGCCTTACGTCCGGCGGGTCTACGAGATCGGCGACGGCGGTGGAAAGGGTGTCGTTCCGCTCGCCAAGGTTGCTGCCGAGAGCCAGGATCGCTTTGGTGTATCCCGAGTTCATGACCGCTCCCTGTGGACACTCACGGTGACGTCGCCGAACGGAACCTCAATGGGGGCCTTCGGTTTGTGGACAGTGACATCGACGGCGGCCACTTCATAGTTGGCAAGGATGCCGTCGGCGATCCTCACGGCCAGGCCCTCAATCAGGTTCAACGGCTCGCCCTCGATGTGCGAGGTAATAAGCTCGGCAACCTCGCCGTAGTGCGCTGTGTACTGGAGGTCATCGGTCTCCGCGGCCTTGGTGAAGTCCGTATGAAGGACGGCGTCAACGACGAATGGCTGGCCGTCGCGGCGCTCGAAATCGAACACTCCATGATGGCCGACGGCGGTAACACCGGTCAGCGTGATCCTGTCCACAAAGTCCTCCGGTCAGCGGGCGATTCGAGCGGCAACCTTGACGGCGTCAAGGCTGGGACCGACGTCGTGGACGCGGACAGCCCAAGCGCCCTTCGCGGCGCTCAAAGCAGTAATGGCTGCGGTGGCGGCGTCCCGTTCCAGTGGTGCGGCGGACTTGCCGGCAACGGTCAGGAGAGAACCAAGGAACCGCTTCCGTGAGGCTGCCACCATGACCTTATGGCCGAGCGCGAAAAGCTTGTCCAGGTTCCCGAGGATTTCCCAGTTCTGGTCCTCGTTCTTGGAGAAGCCAATACCCGGATCAATGATGATCTGCTCCGGAGCAACGCCCGCTGCATACAGTTTGTCGCGGATACCGCTGAGCTCCGCCACGACGTCCTCAGTCACGTTGTTGTATTCAGTGAGGCTGTCCATGGTGCGGGCATCGCCACGACGATGCGTGAGGATATACGGAACCTTGGTGCGTGCCACGAGTTCGGGCATGTCCGGCTCGATGGTCAGGCCGGAAACGTCGTTAATAATCGCAGCGCCGGCTTCCACGGCAGCTGCCGCCGTTGACGTGTGCATGGTATCGATACTCACCAGCGCGCCGGCCTTGACCAGCGCCTGGATCACCGGGAGCACCCGGCGTTGTTCTTCTTCAGGGGAGACGGGTTCGGCCCCGGAGCGCGTGGACTCGCCACCGACGTCGATGATGTCCGCACCGGCATAGAACATGCGCAAGCCGAGGGCGATGGCGGTGTCCGGCGTGCGGTGGTTGCCGCCATCGCTAAAGGAATCCGGGGTGACATTGAGAATTCCCATGACGAGCGTGCGGTCCGTTGGCAGGTCCTCAAACCTGGCCGCCGGCCGCGGCTTGCGGAGAATCGGCAGTGGGCTTGTGGCCGGGCCGGTTCCGGGTGCTGCAGCGAGGGAATCCATATATTGCTTACCTTCCGATGATGAGGCTCATGGCCTCGGCGCGCGTGGCCGGGTCATGGAGCTGACCGCGCACCGCACTGGTGACGGTCTTGGCGCCGGGCTTGCGGATGCCGCGCATGGACATGCACATGTGTTCGCATTCGACGACGACAATCGCCCCGCGGGGGTTGAGGTGCTTTACGAGTGCCTCGACGATCTGCGTGGTGAGCCGTTCCTGCACCTGCGGCCGGCGTGCATAAATATCCACCAAACGGGCCAGCTTGCTCAGTCCCGTCACCTTGCCGTCATGTGACGGAATATAACCAACATGAGCTACCCCATGGAACGGAACCAGGTGGTGTTCGCACGTCGAATAGAAGGGAATGTCCTTCACGAGGACAAGCTCTTCATGGTCGAGGTCAAACGTGGTGGAAAGGACATCCGCCGGGTGCTGGTGAAGGCCCGCAAAGACCTCCGCATAGGCCTTGGCAACCCGCTTGGGTGTGTCCTTCAGGCCTCCGCGGTCGGGGTCTTCACCAATAGCGAGCAGGATTTCACGTACTGCTGCTTCAATGCGCGGGCGGTCCACTTTATTGCCCCGCTTGCCGTCCGTGGCTGAGCCGTGGGCGGCGGCGAGGTCGTCGTCGTCGAAATGAGTCACAGCAGAAAGCTTAGCCGTGAAGCGGAGAGTCGGTGCCGCCGTCGGGTCCCGGTGACTGGAATGACTCCTGGCTGCTGACGCCCTGGGAGTGCGGGGCCACAGCGTCCAGCGGCTCGTCCAAGCGGGCCTTTTTGGCCTGTTCCTGGGCCTCGCGCTCAGCTTTCTCTGCGCGGGACTCAACCGGCGGAATCGACTGGACAGGACGGGACTCTTTAGACAGCCAGATCTCGCGGAAATCACGCTTGCGGATGTCGTGGAAGATCTCGGCGATCTCGGCCTGGTTGAGGGTCTCCCGCTCAAGCAGTTCCAGTGCCAGACGGTCCAGGACATCGCGGTTTTCGGTGAGGATGGCGTAAGCCTCGTCGTGCGCCTGGTCGATCAGGCGACGTACTTCCTCGTCCACGACGTAGGCGATCTGGTCGGAGAAGTTGCGCTCCTGCGCGGCGTCGCGGCCGAGGAACGGCTCGCCGCCGCCCTGGCCAAGCTTCACTGCACCAACACGTTCGCTCATGCCGTACTGGGTGACCATCTTCCGGGCCGTTGACGTGGCCTTCTCGATGTCGTTGGACGCGCCGGTGGAGGGGTCATGGAACACGATTTCCTCAGCAACGCGGCCACCCATGGCGTAGGCCATCTGGTCCAGCAGTTCGTTGCGGGTAACCGAGTACTTGTCGTCCTCGGGAATCACCATGGTGTAACCGAGTGCACGGCCACGCGGAAGGATGGTGATCTTGGTGACCGGAGCTGAGTTCCGCAAGGCAGCTGCAACGAGTGCGTGGCCACCTTCGTGGTAGGCGGTGATCTTGCGCTCGAGTTCCTTCATGACGCGGCTGCGTTTCTGCGGGCCCGCCATGACGCGGTCGATTGCCTCGTCCAAAGCGCGGTCATCGATCAGGTTGGCGTTTGAACGAGCCGTCAGCAGGGCTGCCTCGTTGAGGACGTTGGCCAGGTCAGCACCCGTGTAACCGGGGGTCTTCTTGGCAACAGCCCGGAGGTCGATGCCCTGGGCCATCGGCTTGCCCTTGGCGTGGACGTTCAGAATCTGCTCGCGGCCCACCATGTCAGGGGCTTCAACGGTGATCTGGCGGTCAAAGCGGCCTGGGCGGAGCAGCGCGGGGTCCAGGACGTCCGGACGGTTGGTGGCTGCGATGAGAATAACGTTGGTCTTGACGTCGAAGCCGTCCATTTCCACAAGGAGCTGGTTCAAGGTCTGTTCGCGTTCATCGTTACCGCCACCGATTCCGGCGCCACGGTGACGGCCAACGGCGTCGATTTCATCCACGAAGATGATGGCCGGCGAGCTCGCCTTCGCCTGTTCAAAAAGGTCGCGGACACGCGAAGCGCCAACGCCGACGAACATTTCCACGAAGTCCGAGCCGGAGATGGAGAAGAAGGGGACACCGGCTTCACCCGCAACAGCGCGGGCCAGCAGCGTTTTACCGGTACCTGGAGGGCCGTAAAGCAGCACGCCCTTGGGGATCTTGGCGCCAACAGCCTGGAACTTTGCCGGTTCCTGGAGGAACTCCTTGATTTCCTGGAGCTCTTCCACTGCTTCGTCAGCACCGGCGACGTCGGAGAAGGTCACCTGCGGCATGTCCTTGTTGACCAGCTTGGCCTTGGACTTGCCGAACTGCATCACCTTGGAGCCGCCACCCTGCATGCGGGAGAGCAGGAACCAGAACAGCACACCGAGCAGCAGCACGGGGATGAGCAAAGAGAACAGTCCGGAGAACCAGTTGTTCTCGATCGGCTGGTCCGTGAAGCCCTTGTCCGGGTTGGCGCTGGTAACGGCCTTGACGACGTCCGGACCACGGTCCGTGACGTAGAAGAACTGGACGTTTTTCCCTTTGTCCTGGCCATCGATGTTCAGGCTGTCTTTGAGCACCAGGTCAACGCGGTTCTCGGCGTCGAAAATCTTGGCCTGCTCAACCTTGCCGCTTTGCGCGAGGAGCTCCAGGCCGTCCTTGGTGTCAATGCGTGTGGAACCGCCCGGAGCCAGCGTTGCGAATGCCACCAGGAGCAAGCCGACGACGACAACAATCCAGATGCCCGGGCCCTTGAAGAAACTCTTAGCTTTCATCTGATCGGGGTTTCGCCCCGTCCCTCCTGGTAGTGCTGCGAGGCGCAACTTCTGCGCGCGAATGGTGCTGCTTCAGTTTCTAGCTATACACCGTTCCCAGTTATTCACGCACTGGAATGCTCAAAAGTTCCCTCTGGGCGTACACAGGATACTCGCCTATGACGGGCTAGGACAGACCTGCATGGGGATCAGTGATGGAATCACGGGTCACCAGGGGACATTCCAGAATCGTCGGTTTGGAAGCAAGGACAGCGAGGTCTGTTTTGCCTTCGATGGCATCAATCAGGCGCTCGGTGGCCCAGGCACCCATCTCGTAGTGGGGCAAGGCCACTGTGGTCAGGCCTGGGTGGAGGTTGGCCGCGATGAGCTCCTGGTCATCGAAACCCACCACGGAAAGTTCGTTGGGAATGCTGATTCCCAACTCTGCCGCTGCGCGGTAGGCGCCCATGGCCATGCGGTCGTTGTAGCAAAACAGGCCCGTGGGCCGGTCCTCGCGCTTGAACATCCGCAAGGCGGCAACATAGCCGCCCTGCACTTCGGAAAGTTCGGACTCCACAGGTGCGGCACCGCCGTCGAGCCCTGCTTCGTTCAAGGCGTTCCGGAAACCACGCAGGCGGTCCCGGGTTGCCGGGACGTCGTCGGTGTTGTTCAGGAAACCGATCCGTCGGTGGCCGGCGTCCAGAAGGCTCTGCACGGCTACCCTTGCGCCGCCCTCTTCATCGGGGACTACCGAAGCGACGCTGCCCGCCAGGCTTTCAGCGTCCACAAGCACCGCGGGAACCGAACTCAGGTTCTCCGGCAAAGTGACCTCGCGGTGGTACATGGTGGCATACAGGATGCCATCAACGCGGCGCTCCAGAAGGGCCTCGACGTCGGCCTGCCGGGACTCGTCGCTTGCCGCACCAGAGGTGTTGATGATCATCAGGTTGTAGCCCCGCGCCCTGGCGGCCTCATCCGCACCAAGGATGATCCGCCCTGCGTGTGGTGTGGTGGCAATTTCCTCGCTGATGAGCCCCAGCATCCCGGTACGCTGCGTGCGCAAGGCCTGGGCCAGGCGGTTTGGGCCGTAGCCGAGGCGTTCCGCCGTGGCTTTGACCTTCTCCCGTGTTTCCGCGCTGATGCGGGCGTAGGCCACGTCATTCAGAACGTGGGAAACAGTGGTGACAGACACGCCGGCGGCAACTGCTACATCCTTGATGCCAATGCTTTTGTTCGTCAACGGCTTCCCACGTCCTTATGTTTGCCTGAAAAAGGCGCAAGTAAAGGGCAGGTTACTCGTAAACGTGTGGGGCCAGCGTGCCCACGAAGTCCAGGTTGCGGTACTTCTCCGCGTAATCCAGGCCATAGCCAACAACGAACTCGTTGGGGATGTCGTAGCCGACGTATTTGACGTCGATCTCGACCTTGGCCGCGGTGGGCTTACGGAAGGCCGTGCAGATCTCGACGCTGGCCGTACCGCGCGATTCCAGGTTCGACTTGAGCCACGAAAGCGTCAGGCCGGAGTCGATGATGTCCTCGACGATCAGCACGTCCTTGCCCATGAGGTCCGTATCGAGGTCCTTCAGGATCCGGACAACGCCCGAGGATTGCGTGCCGGAGCCGTAGGAAGAAACCGCCATCCAGTCCATGCTGACGTGGCTGTGCAAAGCACGCGCCAAGTCCGCCATGACCATCACGGCACCCTTCAGGACACCAACGATCAGCAGTTCGCGGCCTTCGTAGTCCTTGTCGATCTGCGCAGCCAGTTCAGCGATGCGCGTTTGGATCTGCTCTTTGGTGTAAAGAACGTGCTTGAGATCTGCCTGGACGTCGTTTGAATCCACCAATGGCTCCTGTTTTGATGCTCGGGTGCGGCTACTGTTGGGGCGATTTCTGATGCCGGAATACTAGCTTCCCACAGCGCGCGGCCTCGCGGGGACCGCCGGTGGCCGAATCGCCCGTCCCGGCAGCAGCCGAAGCAACGGAAGAACCAGCCCGCTCCTGCTCCAAATCGCTGAGGGACAGGCGATATACGCTAACGTGGCCGGGAAGTTCAACGGGTCCCGCCGAACCCTGGCGACGAAGCAGCGCTTCCGCGGCTTGGAGCCGCCCGTACCCGGGTTGCTGGCCCCCGACGTCGGCCGCCGCCTTCGCGATGACGCGGAACCTCAACGCTGCCGGAAGCCCGCGGACGGCGTCCTCCGGCATCCACGAGCCGTCTTCAGTTCGGTGTACCAGGGAGAGATACGTCTCGTTTGCGAGATCCTCAAGGAAATCGGCGTCCTGCTGCAGAATCGCGGCAGTCCTGGCCAAAGATTCGGCAACACCCGGCCCCAGCTTTTCTTCCAGCACAGGCATGACCTCGGCGCGTGTCCGCGAGCGCGCGAACGCAGGGTCATTGTTGCTCGGATCATGCCACGGCTCCAGGTCCTCAACCTCGCAGATTTCCAGGGTTTCTTCCCGCCGGAGGCCCAGGAAGGGACGGAGCAGGCGTCCCCGGACCGGCCTCATGCCAGCCAAGGAACGTGTGCCTGAGCCACGGGCAAGGCCCAGGAGCACCTGTTCGGCCTGGTCATCCAAGGTGTGCCCGAGCAGGATGTGATCACAACCGAGGTCATCTGCGGCGGCTTCGAGTGCTGCGTGCCGGGCATCGCGGGCTGCAGCTTCAGGCCCGAACCCAGTGGATGCGACCTCCACCGTGCGCACTTCTACAGGTGCAAGCCCCAGATCCCGCAATACAGCTGCCGTCCGGGAAGCTACCTCTGCCGAGCCAGCCTGAAGTTGGTGGTCAACCACGACGCCAGCCACGGAGATCGGGTGCCCGTCCACATGGCCGCGCCGGGCGAAGTATCCAGCCACAGCTGCGAGCGCAAGTGAATCCGGCCCTCCGCTGCAAGCTACGAGCACACGCTCCGGGTAACCCGCAGCGGCCAGGGCGTTCTGCAGCTGCTTCCGCGCCTTGCCGACGACTGGCGCCAAACGGCCCGGCCGGCGTCGGCCCTTGCCTGTCATTCCACTGCCGGAACCACTATCAGAACCACTATCGATGCCGCCATCAAAGACAGGTACGCTCAAAGCCCCATCCGCTCAAGCCACTGCCTGGAATTGTGGATCTCTTCCTCGGTGGGAAGGTTTTCTGCTGAGTTCCACACCTTGTTGAAGCCTTCCATTCCGCCGACTTCAACAACCTCGCGCACGAACTTTGCGCCGTCCGTGTACTGGCGCATCTTGGCGTCGAGACCGAGGAGGTTACGGATGAACTTCTCAATGATGCCGCGGTCCTTGCCGCGGTCATTGAAGCGTTGGCGGATCGTCTTCACCGACGGGACGATGCTGGAATCCACGGCATCCATCACCACATTGGCATGACCTTCGAGGAGGCTCATGACGGCAGTGATGTGGGACAGGGAAGCCTTCTCCTCGGGATCCTGCAGGAGGTCCAGAATTGCACCCCGGCCCGGCACGTTGCCCGATGCGGCGCGGTCCTTCAGGGACTTGGCTACGGCAGCCGCCCGTTCGACCAGGGAATCCATGTTGCCGAGGAGATGGCTGCTGAGCTTCTCGATTTCGCCCAGCATATGGTCGCGCAACCAAGGGGCGGCGGCAAACTGAACGCGGTGGGTTTGCTCGTGAAGGCATACCCAAAGCCTAAAGTCGTCCGGGTGCACATTGAGTTCGCGTTCCACGGAGATGATGTTGGGTGCAACGAGGAGAAGGCGCCCGCCCTGGGGAACGTGGGCTTCCGGGGCCAACGCCGCGAAGGGGTCGTATTGCCCCAGGACTTTGCTGGACAGGAAAGCAAGGATCGCACCGAGCTGGCTGCCCGTGATGGCACCGCTGGCGGCAGCGGCAGCCGGTGTCATGGACAAACTGCTGCGGGACTCCAGCATTTTCTCCAGGGCCGGCTGGAGCATGACGGAGAAGCTCTGGGTGTTGGCTTTGGACCATGAAGCGCGGTCTACGACGAGGACGTGCGAATCCCGCAGGTCCCGCGCCGCTTCAAGCCCGGTGATGTCGTGGACGTGCGGGACAGAGATATCCGCGTTGAAACGCAGGTTGTCCACCGCCTTGCCGATTTCCCCAGCGCTCAGCGCGGGACCGGGAGGGGTAAGCCGGGCAGCCGTGGAGGCGGCCAGGTCCCAATTGATCAGGGACGGGGCCCCTGCTGACGAATCTCGGGCAGATGACACCATACGGTCCATCACACCACATGACACTGACAATGGGCCCTTAAGTTCGCTCCGCGCGGAGCGGGGGGAGTTTGCTTCTAGCGGCACCCGCAAGAGGCCAGCACAGACGCCGAGCGGTCCATCGCCACCTTGTTTCCAGCAGCACCCGGTTCCAGGCCATTGCCGATGAACGAGAACACCAGTAGTCGCCCATCAGCGTCAACGACGTACCCGCTCAAAGCAATGACGGTGTTGAGCGTCCCGGTTTTGGCACGGACAAGGCCTGCACCCTCGGCAGTGCTTGGGTCCACATACCTGTCGTCCAGGGTGCCGGTAAGTCCCGCCACCGGGAATCCGTCCAGGGCGGTCCGCAGGCTGAGGTCCGGTCCGCTGGTGATGGCACGGACTACTTCCGCAAACTGGCGGGCACTGACCTGGTTCTCCAAGGCAAGGCCCGAAACATCGGCCAACTGCATCGGAGCCGCGGCGATTCCCAACTCCCCCAGCCGTTGCCGCACGGCTGCAGTGGCGCCGTCGTACGTGGCTTCCTGTCCGGAAGCAATGGCGGTCATGCGCCCGAGCGCCTCGGCCAGGAAGTTGTCCGAGGTTTCCAACATGAGGTCCACTTGCTCGCTCACGGTTGCGGACTCAGCGGCGGCCAGCACCTTCGCCGGGACGCCCTTGCCGCGTTCGACGCCGGGACGCACCTCGACGCCGGCAGCCACTAACTGTTCGGCGAAAGCCTGGGCGGTGGTGAATGCCGAATCCTGGGGACGCGCCCCGGTGGTAATCGTGGATGAATAGCGCCCGGAGTTCAGGGCGAGGGAAAACAAGGGGGCAGTCTCACCGGCGGCGACGTCGTCAAGGCTCCACGCAGGATTCAGTGGCGCGCCCGTGAACAGCGAGTCATCCACCTGCACGGTCACGGGCCCTTTGACCCCATCGGTAGCCAAAGAAGCGGCAGTATCGGCGGCCAGGGTTGCAAGCCCGGCCCGGCCCATCACAGCCGCGGGATCGGAAGCACCTCCGCCGAGCAGCACGTCCCCTCCCCCGGTCAGCACCACTGTTGACGCGTCAGCACCGGCCAACACACGGGTGGTAAAGCGCGATTCGGGACGGAGCGCCTTCAAAGCGGCCGCTGCGGTCAACAGCTTCATGTTCGACGCCGGGATGCGGTTCGCGTTGGCATCGCGGTCGAACAGGACCGTGCCTGTGGAGGCGTCCATGACCACGCCAGTGATGCTGCCGGCACCGGACGGTTTCAGGGCCTCATTCAAAAGGCGTGACAGTTCAGCTGGTACCGGTGTTGGCGCATCAGGGTCCAGGGGAAGCACGCCGTTGGCCTGGGACAGGCGGCCGGGCTCCTGCTGCCATGGCGGCGCGGAAGGTGACGGCTTGGGTGCGCTGAAGAGTCCTGGCACCATGCCGACCACCACGATCGCCCCCACGCACAGTAGAACCAACGTCAACAGCATCGGCCACTTCAAGCGCCCCCACGCCGTGGACACCCACTTCCGGGCACCCCCGTTTTTAACGCCCTTCATGCAGTTGCTTGGTCCTGTCAGTCCTGAAAATGTCCCGCCGGTTCAAGAAACCCGGGCCTCTCGCTATATCCTCAATAGTAGTCGGCGGCGCCGGCTGCACTTTCGCCTGCCGCGCCCCACCCCCACCCGTCAAGGAGCACGCCATGAAGCACGACGTGACCATCGAGATCCCCAAGGGATCGCGCGTCAAGTACGAAGTTGACCACGAAACCGGCCGCGTCCGCCTGGACCGCGTCCTCTTCACCTCCATGCAGTACCCGACGCACTACGGATTCTTTGAGAACACCCTGGGCGAAGACGGCGACCCCCTGGACGCACTGGTGCTCCTGCAGGACTTCGACCTGCACCCGGGCGTCATCGTTGAGTCCCGCCCCATCGGCGTATTCAACATGACCGACGACGGCGGCGGAGACGCCAAGGTCCTCTGCGTTCCGGTTGACGCACGCTTCGACCACATCCAGGAAGTCAGCGACGTCAGCGAATTCCTGATCAAGGAAATCGAGCACTTCTTCACACGTTACAAGGACCTGGAGCCCGGCAAGTGGGTTAAGGCCGAGGGCTGGGGCGACCGCGCCGCTGCCGAAGCCGAGCTGGAAGCTTCCATCAAGCGCTTCTCGGCCGAAGGCCACTAACGGCCCTGCCTTTGGCACGCAGGCGCCCTGCGCTTGACTTGCCCGACGGCGGCTGGTGCGGTTCCATGTGAACCGCACCAGCCGCCGTCGCACTTTAAGTCGGAGTTATGCACATGGGGATGTCTCCCCATCGCTGCCGCTTCCAGGTCCGCCTAGGCTGGGACGAGACTTTACGACGCATGTACACAGGGGGTTTCACATGGCTGGGTTCTACGGCGCGGACATTGCGCAGCTACGCAGTCTGGCCGGCGTCATGGGCAAAGCTGCCGACGCCATCAATTTGCAGAGCGCGCAGCTGTCCAACGCCATCAACTCGGCAACGGCGTGGCAAGGACGCGATGCCACAGTCTTCAAGAGCGATTGGAACAGCCAGCACAGGCAGAGCCTGGTGAAGGCCGCCAACATGCTGCGGGACAACGCGAGCCAGCTCAAGAAGCACGCCAACCAGCAGGAATTTGCAAGCCACAATGACGGCTCCGGCACATCGGTGGGCGTCCTGAAAGATGTTTATGACACAGCAACAGGTGTCAAGGAACTGGGTGCGCAGCTCTGGACTGCCTACAAGTACGGCAAGCTTGGTCACGCCGAATGGGTCAAGACCCGCGAGGTACTCACCAATTGGCGGGCCGGCGGTACAGTGCTGCGGGATGCCCTAAGTGCCCTGCGCAGCGGCGAGAAGGTCACTGACGTCATCACGGACCTCAAGGCGAACATTCCTTACAGCCAGGCTTTTCAGGACGCCACGAAGTTCTCCAAGGGCCTCCGGATCGCTGGGGCGTTGGCGGCGCCGCTAAATATCGTGGGCGGCATCAGCGACATGATCAGTCCCGAGCACGACGGTTGGCGCGGTACGGGAGACCGGGTTGCCGGCGGCCTGTCCGTAGTGGGCGGCGTGGGAAGCATCATGCTCATGACAGCTGGCGGCGCAGCCCTGCTGGGGCCCATCGGCGCCCCGATCGTGATCGGTGCGGGCATCGTTGCCGGCGCCTGGGCCCTGGGCAACCTGGTGGCTGACAACTGGGATTCCATTAGTAACTTCGCGCGGAACCCTGGCAGTTATGTCGCCGATGGCGCCCGGGAAGTGGGCAATTTTGCCAAGGATGTAGGCAGTAAGGTGGCAGACGGGGTCGGTAATGCCGCCAAGTCAGTCGGAAACTTTGTCGGAGGGATATTCGGATGACCACCAGCACCATGAAATGGACCGAACGGGACGTACAGGCTGCAGCCAAGGTCCTGGCGTCGGCCAGCGCGGTCGGCAAGTCCTTGCCGACGTTGACTGATGAAGAGGTTGTTGCACTGGACGGCGTCCAGCACGAACAAATCGTCGCCCTTCCGTGGCTCACAGCGCAGGATGCCAGTAAGGAGCTTATGTGCGCGGTGGCCCTGCGCGGACTGCTCGCCAAGGAACTCGTCTACCCTGTCATCTTTGAAGGCGAGACCGAACCCACCCGCTTGCACGCCACCGAGGAAATCACCGGTGCCCTGACGCTTCGCCGCAGCGGCAGCAGCGTTGTGTCCGTGGAACGGACCGTTTCCACCGGCAAGCGCTGGCTCTACGGCTACATCCACGATGACGGCGTGCTGCTGGAGGAAGTGGACGAAGGCGGGCTGCACGGCTTCACCGTTGTCACCCGCGATCAACTGGCTCCGCGCCTTGCTGAATTTGTTGATCCGAACACGGTGGCCCACCGCGACACTGACCCGAATGTTTACACGGAGGCCGAGTTCGAAGAGTACGCGGCGACCGCTCTGGCCGACACCCAAGCGGCCAGCAACGTGGTGGTCTTCAACGCCGACACAAACGACTTTCCTACTGTCACCGTGTACACCGGTCCCAGCAGCGTGCACGTCCTGACTCCGCGGGTAGAGGGCGAATCTGTCTCACTTGAATTGAAGGAAACTTCTTCAGCTACGTTGGCCGACGTCCTCGGCGGGCTGGCTGGGCTGGCCTGACCTCATGAGCACTCCGAAGTCCCAAACCGCCACTGGCTTGGTTGATGCCGTCAACGGCCGCCCTGTACGCCGTCATCCCGGGACTGGCGCGTACTTCGTGAAAGCATCCGGAGGAGCCCACTTCTGGGGCCGCGTCCTTGACGCAGTCGTGTTCCTTGCGGGCTACGGCGTCCTGGCCACGATCACGGCGGTTGCACGCAATGCCATGATGAACAGCGGCTCACTCCTGGCCTTCAATGACGGCTTCTGGCTGACTCTCTACGTCGTTCTCTGGTTCGTTGGCTTGTTCGTATACGGCATGATCTGGGGCACTGCCGGAAGCGTCGGCGATGCCGCTGCGGGCATGCGATCCGTGCGGATCAAGGACGGCACGACGGCGGGCGCCTGGTTGGGCGGATGGCGTGCCATCTGCTGGTCCTTCTTCCCGTTCTTCGTGGTCATGCTGATTCTGGCGGCGTTCAGCGGGAGCTCGGGCGATACGTGGGACCCGAAATTTGCCGCGCTCGATCGGCGATCCGGCGTGGCAAATGGGCAGCAGCCCGTTCCGGATCCGAAGGTCCTTGCGGCTGCCCAAGCCGCCGATATTGAGCGGCAGAACCTGCCAAATCTCTACGGCCAGCGTCCTGATGCGCGGCCGTAACTGGCTGGTAAGGCGCACTGAGCGCAGGCTCGGCCCCGAGCTGGGACAGCTACGTCATATCGCGTCCTCGCGGCACGTCTTCTGGAAGCTCCTCATTCCCTGTTTGGCAGTGGGATTCCTTTTCGGCGCAATCGGTGAGTTCATCACGCCAACAACCTCCACGCGGGAGCCTGGCCACTTCGCCGATCCGGGCCTTTTCATCGTGGCCAGCACACTTACAGGCTTGGTTCTCTGGTCCATGACACTGCTGGGCAGCTTCCGCAAGCTCCTGGTGTTCGATCGCGGGATCGTGGCCCGCTATTCCCAGACGCACAGCACGCTGGTGTTCCCGTGGGCAGAGATCGCTCCCGCTTACATCAAGGCGGTGACCACCGCGGATGGCACTGATCCCGACCGCCGCCTGGTGGCGCGGGAAAAGACGTCGCTGGGTGTTGCCGGAAGGAACGCTCTGGTCTTCCGTGCACGTAACAAGTTCTGGGTATTTTCCAGCGATGAGGATCCTGCCGCCGTAGTGGGTGCCATCCAGAATGCGATGCATAACGCCGGGATATCCGAGGCCCGCCGGGTGTCGGCAGGTGCGCTGCCCGCCGTCGTCGTCACCGGACGCACCGCCCTGGACTGACGCACCCCTGAACCAGGGGTGCTAAAGAAATAAGGAAAACAAGCCCTTGCAGAGCGGCTACCAGCCGGTAGCATGTGATCCACTATGTTCACTCTGACCATCAACCAACGCGACAGTCGTCGGGACGGTGACCTCGTGCCCGAGCTCCTCAAGGACCTGCGGCATATCCCGGCACGGCTCGACTTCGACCGTTCGGTTGAGGATGAGGTGCAGGGCATCGTCGAGTCCGGCCACCAAGCTGTCGACACAGCATTGATCGCCCTCCGCACGGGTCAGTGGTACGTGGGAATCGGCGTGGGGCCCATCAACGAACCCCTTCCCAACCAGGTCAAAGATGCTTCCGGTCACGGCCTGGTCTATGCCCGGCGGGCTGTTGACCGTCTCCGCAGCGGGAAGGAACGAATCCCCGTTGCTGTTGATGGTCCGTTCACGGCATTGGCAGCAGAAGCCGAAGCTGTATTGCGGCTTCTCGGACACATCGTGCAGCACCGGAGCGCGGCCGAGTGGCGGGTGCTGGACCTCCTCACTCCCGGTGTCCGCGGCCAGCAAAAGGCCGTGGCGCACGAGCTCGGCATCACCACGCAGGCGGTCAGCAAGGCCTTGGCCCGCGCGCAGTGGGTGGAGGAACACGCCGCGCGGCCAGCCGCAGCACGCCTGCTGCAGATGATCCTCGAAGTGCACTAATTACCTGCCGCGCACCCAACTGAGTCGCAGTTAATGCCGTTTTGAGGGCTCAAGACGGCATCTGCTGCGACTCAGTTGGGTTGAGCCATGCAATTACTGGTTGCCGAGGTTGTCCCTGGCAGTCGTGGCACGATCCTGGACATCCGCAGCCGCGGCCTGTCCTTCGTCCTTAACGTTGGCAGCTGCCTCACTGGCGCTGTCTTTGACGTTCTGGAGAGCGTCCTGCGCTGGCTCCTTGAGGTGCTCCGCCATCTCCTGCGCGGCGTGGCTCAGCTCGTCGGTCAATGGCTGGGCCGCTTCCTTGACTGCCTGTGCAGCCTCGCGCTCCGTGTCCGACGGTGGGATGAGGGCGGAAACCAACAGACCGGCACCGAAGGCGATCAAGCCGGCGGCGATGGGGTTGCCTTGGGCCTTTCGTGTAATCACCTGGGGTGCGTCGCCGATGTCCGAAACCACCCCGGAAACAGCGTCCTGGGCTTCGTGGGCTGCGTGGGCCGCCCGGTCCTGCACATCGTCGCGCGCGCCAAACACGGCCGTCTTGATCCTGTCCACCCTCCGGTTAACGATGTGCGAGGGAGTGACCTTGTCAGCAACGGCGTCAACGTTGGTACTGAGCCGCCTGCGAGTTTGTTCGATGTCGGCGCGCAGGGCGTCGGGGTTCTGCGTCATCGTGTCTCCTCAGTATTCGGTTTGAAGGTTGGAGGTATTTCCTTGACTGTCTCGGTGGTGCGCGGCATGCCCTTGATAGTGTTCAGTTCCTTCCGACCCATCGAGGCAAGCACCGCCGCGACTATGCCCCAAATGACCGCCACAACAACTGCGGACCATCCCAGGCCTATGAGCTGGCCCAAGGCCCACCAAAGCGCCAGGGACAGGAACAACATGGTCAAATGCCCGGCCCAAGCGGCTCCGGCCATCATCCCGGCGCCCTTTCCGGCCTTGGTGGCCGATTCCTTGAGCTCTACCTTGGCCAGCTCGACTTCCTGCCGCATCAACGTGGAGACGTCGCGGGTCAGGTCGCTCAGCAGTTCGCCGAGGGGTACGGTTTCCGCTTTGATGTGTGCTTCGGTGGGAGGAAGGTCGGCAGGACTACTCATCGGGGACCTCCATATACGGGATCATCGGGATCGCTGGGATCGTCGGGACGTGCGAGCGGATCACCTTGCGCCTTAACCCCGCCGGCTTCGGTTTCCGGGTACGGGACGGTTGATCCCTCGAGGCCACCGGTGGTGCCAGCGCCATATCCCGTGTCCGCTCCGGCACCCGTGGCGGTTGTTCCGGCACCAGCGGTTGTTCCGGCACCCGTCGTTCCGTATCCACCCGTCGTTCCGTATCCAGCGGTTGTCGCCTGTGGTCCGGGCAGGTCAACTGCCGGAGGCGACACAGCCCCACCCTGCGTGGGGTAGTACCTGGCACGTGGCGTCTGGGTGGTGGCATCCGATGTACCGGTCCCAGTCATGGGCGAGTTATCGGCCATCCCCCGTCCAAGCCGTCCGGCGAGGACACCCGCACCGGCGGCCAACAGTAAGAACGTGCCCGGCTTGCGGCGGGCAAAGCTCTTCACCTCATCCAGGAGGGAGCCCGGATCCCGGTTCTCCAACCATTGGGCAATGGAGGAAGACCGTTGGGCCGCTTGCTGGACCAAGTCCGTGGCCACCCCACCGTCTTGGGACGCATTGGCCATGGTGGATAGCTCGTCGGAGATGGACCGCAAGCCTTCGGCAACCCTCTGCTGTTGGGTAGCGGCCTGCTCTGTCAACTCACCCTTGGTCTGCGTCAGCAACTGCCGCGCGTTTATCTTGACTTCCTGGGCCACGTTTCCGGCCTCGGCCTTGGCTGTTTCGACGACCCCGCCAGCTGCATCGCGCGCTACTTCAGCTACTTCGGCAGCCTCTTGCTTGGCGGAATCAACGGTCCCGGATCCCCCGGTCGTGCTTCCGTAACCGGTGCCTCCATAACCGGTGGTTCCCGCTTCGGCGTCGGTTTCCATGCCGGTGGGTTCGGTTTCGACCGGCGAGTCCAGGTAACTTCCCGAATATGGCTCGGTCCCTGCGGGGACCCCAGTTCGTGGCGCCGCGAAGCTTCCGTCCTGCGGCGATTGGCTCTCAGTCATTGTCGCTCTCTTTCCACAGTTGGCAGGCTGCGGACAGCAGCCGGGATAGTAAGTATCGTTACTATCAATGGGTGTGTACCCGCTTGCGGGGGATTCAATCGCCCCATACCGAATCGAAATCCCGACTCGACACACGGAGCAAGACCTGCCAACGTTGGATCAATGAGCCACAAGCCCTATAGGCGGCGGCTGATTCCCGCGCTTCGAAAAGCCGTAACGCGTCACCGACTCCTGTTCGCCGTCAAAACCGCTGCGGCGGCCGGACTGGCCTGGTACCTCGCGCCCTTCATGCCAGGTCCTGCGGCGTCCTACCCTTATTACGCACCGCTCGGCGCACTGGTGAGCATGCATCCCACAGTGGCGGATTCCGCCAGGAACGGCCTGCAGAGCCTCATGGGCCTCGCCTTGGGCATTGGCATGGCTTTCGCCGTGACCACTGTGGCAGCACCCACGGCATTGGCAGTTGCCTTGGTGGTGGGATTGGGCGTGATCATCGGTGGTCTCCCCCGACTGGGCGCCGCCTCCGAATGGGTTCCCATGGCGGCCCTGTTCGTCCTTGTCCTTGGGGACTCCAATGCAGAGGGCTTCTCCTTTGCCTACGTCCTGCAAATGGCCATGGGTGTTGCAGTTGGCTTCGCTGTCAATTGGCTGGTGTTTCCACCGCTGCACCTCGAAGGAATAGACCCCGCTCTGGCAGGGCACCAACGGGCTTTGTCCCAACAATTGAAGGACATGGCACGCGCCATGGAGGAATCGTGGCCGCCCAACCATGAAGCGTGGGCCAGTCGCAGCGGCGAACTGGCAGCAACCGCCGCAGCAGTGCGGACCGCCGTCCATGAAGCGGAATTGAGCGCGAAAGCGAACCCCAGGTCCCGGCGTCGTGCTGGCCGCCTGCCAAGCGATCTGGCTGGCTTGCGCACTGTGGAGCGGCTGACGTTCCACGTGCAGGACATCACGGACGTCCTGGCCAGCGTGATCTGGGAAGAGGACGCCGGGACCGTCATTCCGGACAGCGTCATAGCGAATCTGTCCGAGGCACTGGAGGCGGTGTCAAGCGTCATTGATCAGTGGCGTGACGGGGAAGCCGGGGAATTGAAGAGCCATTTGGCAGGGGCGAAGGAAAGCGTATCGGCTCTCGGGGATGCGGTCACGGAAGCTGCTGCTGGCCAGGCCTCGGTGAACGCGGCGGCGTCAGTGGCCATGAGCCTGCGCAGAATCATCACCGTGGTTTCCACGGCGGATTAGAAGCCCCGAACAGCAAAGCTAGCGTGGCGTCAACGGCGGCGAGGCCTTCCGTCCCTTGCCGGCGCCGAGGCCATCCAGCACTTCCGTCAGGGCACCGCGGCGGTCCGGGAGGCATCGAGCCAGCCCGCCTTCGCAGCGGCCCGGGCCTCTCCGACGTTGGGCGTCACGACGGCGACACCGGCCCGGGCGCGCCTGAGTTGGCTGGCGGCGTCGTGACCATCACGCGCAAGCAGAGCATCCGGCGGGCGAACCGTTGAAGTTCGTCCACATTGTTCGAGACAAGTCCGGCTCCCTCCGGGACAGCGCGGGTCGCCTCAGTGGTTGCGAGCGCCAGGACCGGCATTCCGAGGTGCATGGCTTGCTCGTTGACAACCACACCCATTTCTTCGCTTTCACCGGTATAGAGCAGGCCGGGATCGGGGATGCCGTGCTCGATCACCACTGTCGGCGTGTATCCGGTGTCCCAGAAGAACTGGTTGACGTGCGTCGCATGAACCACCGGGATGTCGTGCTGATCGGCCAGTGGATGGAGTGTGAACGGGACGTTGCAGGACCACCACGTCCACGCTGTCCGGATCGACGGTATCGAGGTCAATCTCCTGCGCGGCCACCGGCCACTCACGGCCACCCCGCCCCAAACCCCAAGCACCGCCGTCGGGCTCTACCGGAAGGAGGTATTCGTGCCGGCCCCTGACGAAAGCCTCCACCCATCCTCCGTGGATGTGCCAGACCAGGATCCTCATGGTTTCCACACCTTCCTTCGGGTACTGAGGGAGGAAACTCCCCCCAATAGCCGTTCCACCGCCTCCAGGACTTGTTCCGGGGTGACCGAACTGAGGCAGGGGTGGCCCGGAACCGGGCAGGTTCGTGCCCGCGTGTTCCTGCACGCTGCTTCCTGGTCGCCGAGCAGTTCCAGCGGAACGCCGTAGGGCGCCCAACGAATGGCTGGAACCACGGGGGCGAACAGGCACACCACCGGCGTTCCGACCGCTGCGGCAAGGTGTGCGGGTCCCGTGTTGCCGGTGACCACGACGGCGGGCGCCCGCGAGTACCGCCGCCAGCGTGCGCAAGTCTGTCCTGCCCCCGAGATTGCTCGCCGAAGGCCCTGCCACAGTTGCCGTCAGCGATGTTTCGCCCGGCGTCCCCGTGACCACCACGCGGTGCCCGTACGCTTCAAGGAGTTCCACTGTGGCCGCGTGGTGGAGTGCAGGCCATGCCCTCGCCGGAGCGGCTGCGCCAGGATGGACCACGATGTATGGGCCCTTTTGGGTGAGTTCGTCCACCAGCTCTTCGGGTTCGCCCATCGGCTTGATGTGCAGCTTGGCGTCGTCCCCTTGGGGAAGCTGAAAGCCGGCCGCCTGCGCAATCCCCAAAGCGCGGACCACTTCAGGTTGGTCCTCGGGGAAGTCTTCGCCGGGTTTCAACCGGATGTCCAGGAGGGAGCCCGCATAGTCAGTGGAGGCGCCCGTGATGTGTTCGACGCCTGCCAGCCGGAGCAACAGTGCCAGCGGAAGCGGGGACTGGTGGAAGGAAGTGAGGATCACGGCTTCCTCAATCCTGGAACTGCGCACGAACTCGATCAGGCCATTGGTCAGTTCAGCCGTCGCAGCCGGCGGCGGATTGACGATCCATGGGCACGGCCATGTGTGGATCTGCGTCACTCCCGGGAGCATTTCCGCGGCACCGGCACCTTCGGGGCCACAGAGGAGGACGACGTCGTTGGCTCGGCTGCCGTCCGGCCTGCTTCCGTTCGCCACGGCACGCACGGCGGGTCCGGCAAGGAGGACATCGCCCATGCTGTCCAGCCGGGCCACCAGGACGCGGCTCATGCAGGTGGGTCCTGCCTGGCGTCGGGTTTCCGCGATGCTCCCCCTGTCGCCGCGCCCAACAACAGCTCGACGGCGCCATGCCGGTTCTCCGCCACTACCTCTGCAGCTTCGATTTCCTCGATCCGGGTTACGTGGGTGGGCACCAGTACGGCACGCGAGCCGGCCGCGGCCGCCGCTTCCATGTCTGCACCGATGTCGCCAACAAAGGCCACCTGGGAAGGGTGCAGCCCCAGCGTGCAGCACGCGGCGAGAATCATTCCCGGCGCAGGCTTACGGCAGGCGCAGCCATCCACTGGATCGTGCGGGCAGATTTCCCACACATCGAACGGGCCGAGGAGCTCGTCCACGCGCTGGTTCACGGCGAGGACCTGATTCATGGTCAGCAAGCCACGGGCAATGCCCGACTGGTTGCTCACGACACCTGTTGCCAGTCCGGCCCGGCGTACGCGCTCCAGTGCCGGAAGGGCACTTTCCATGGGCCGCACCAGTTGCGGGTCGCGGTTATATGGCACGTCAACGACGAGCGTCCCATCGCGGTCAAACAGGACCACTTTCAACGTTCCAGTTCCTCCCATACCCGCAACGTTCCCCAGTTCTCCCGACGCTAAACAGTGCGACGACGACAAGTTTCCCGGGGCCCCGGCGTCCACAGAGGCCGTTAGACTCCTAGCGGGAGGCCACCATGGACACAGCCGAAATGACCGGACAACCCCTGCTGCTTGCCCTGCGCGCCTTGAAACTCGGGGACCTCCTGGTTGCCGTTCCGGCGCTGCGCGGACTGCGCCGGGCGTTCCCGGAACACCGGATTTTGTATGCGGCGCCAGCTTGGATTGCCGAGGCCCTGGACCTGGTGGGCGGCATCGACCACCTGCCCACGCCGGGCCTCGATGACCCCCTGGCCATTCCCCCCGGCGCTGTGGATATCGCCGCGAACCTGCACGGGAATGGACCCGAAAGCCGCCAACGCATCAAAGAACTTCAAGCCACGCGGGTGCTCGCGCACCAAGCGCCGGGGCTCGACGGGCCGATATGGACAACCGGCATCCCCGAGCGCGAGCGCTGGACCCGTTTGCTCAATTGGCACGGCATCGATGCTGATCCCCTGGACTACCGCCTCAACAAGCCAAGCGTTCCCTCACCCCGGCGCGGCGCCACCGTAATCCATGTGGGTGCCGCGTACGGCAGCAGGCTCTGGCCCATTGAGCGATTCGCGGAAGTCGCCGTTGAGCTCTCCCGGGCCGGGCACGATGTCGTGCTTACCGGTGGCACGTCAGAGCGCGAGCGCGCAATGGCGACTGCCGCCTTGGCGAAGCTCAACGGAGCAAACCTCGACGACGTCGTGCTGGCCGGGCGACAGGGCCTCGCAGAGTTTGCAGCGACCATCGCCGATGCCCGGCTTGTGGTCTCCGCGGACACCGGCGCCGCCCACTTGGCGTCCGCCTATGCCCGCCCGTCCGTAGTCCTCTTCGGCCCGGCTCCCGCCGAAGAATGGGGTCCGCCTCCCGGACCGCACGTGGTGCTCACCGCCGTCGAACTCCGCCGCGGTGACGTATTTGCCGCCGATCCCGATCCAGCGCTCCTTGCCGTGACCGTTCGTGATGTGTTGGAAGCCGTGGAGGGACTGGGCTGCTGAGTCTTGACGGCTCTTGTTGTGGCACTGGTTCTTGTTGTGGCACTGGTTCTTGTTGTGGCACTGGTTCTTGTTGTGGCAGTGTTCTTAAGGCGCCGTTCCGTCCTGGAGGTGCGCTTCCTCATCCAGCAATTGCGTCTGCAGGGACACCAGGATCCTGGAAAGCCGCCGCGAGACCTGCATCTGGGACATCCCCAGTGCCTCGGCGATCGTGGACTGCGTTTCCTCCCGGTAGTACCGACGGTAAAGGAGGTGTCTGTCTTCCGCATACAAGCCCCGGATTGCATTCCGCAGCGCGAGCACATCCTCCAAGCGATCCGTAGGGCAGCCGAAAGCTGAAAGGAATCCTTGCAGGCCGTCGCGGCCCTCCGCAGCCGGAGCGTCGAGGGAATCCGGCCGCTTGCTGGTGCCGGCCATCAACGCTTCCCTGACTTGGCAGGGTTCCAGCCGAAGGTCCATCGCCACTTCTTCGGGCGTTGGAGTCCTCTGCAGCTTCTGCGTCAGTTCCTCTGTTCTGGCGAGCACTTGGCGCCGCACATCCTGGATGGGCCTCGGTGGCCGCACCACCCAGCAGTGATCGCGGAGATACCTCTTGACCTCACCCGCAATGGTCGGGGCGGCATAGGCCGGGAAACTGACGCCTTTGCTTTCGTCATATCCTCGCGCCGCCTTGATCAAGCCCATGTACGCAACCTGCCGGACGTCGTCGAGGTCGTGCGTGTGGGCTGAATACCTGGCGGCAATGGACTTTGCAAGATTGAGATGGTCCAAAACCAAGCTGTCCTGGAAACTTTGGCGGATGGTGCTCTCCGGCGCAGGGTGCCGGGTTTGGACGTCGAATGGTCGGGCTTGTCGCATGTGGCTTCAATCCTTAGACCTGCTGGGGTAGGTGAGCCCACGTCAAGACTCCTTAAAAAGAGAAGCACACTTACTATTAGCTTTCAACGGGTATTCAGGACTACGCTCGAAGGGTAGCCTCGTCCAGGATCGGAGATCCACGTGGAAGACCAACAACTCACCGAGCCCCAACTTGTTGCAGCGGACATCCAGGACCTACTCCTCGATACACCGGACGTGGAAGCCTTCCTTACCGAGCTGGCACGCCACTCCGCGGCGATATTCTCCCAGCCGGGCAACGAAGTATTTTGCGGCATCACCCTGCTCAGACATCGCGCGGCCGCCACAGTGGCCAGCAGCAGCGAACGCGCGCAGATGCTGGACGAACTCCAGTACCAGTTCGCTGATGGCCCGTGCATCCATTGCTGCCAGCAGGGCACGCAAGTACACATTCCGGACTTCGAAAAAGACAACACTTGGCCTGACTACAACGAAATGGCCGTGGCGAATGGTGTTCATTCAGTCCTGGCTGTGCCCTTCCCAATGGCGGATGACTCGGCACGGGCCGGGCTCAACCTCTACTCCGAACGGCCCAACGGCTTTGACCAAGCCGCAGTGCAGCGGGCCAGTGATTATGTCCAGCAGGCATCCAAGGGCCTTCAACTGGCGGTGCTGATCGCGCAGCATAGCCAGACCGCCGCCAACCTGCGCGCGGCCATGGCATCCCGGACGGTCATCGACGTCGCCACGGGCATCATCATCGCCCAAAACAGGTGCAGCCAAGCTGAAGCCGTGGAGCTCATCAAAAAGGCCTCAAGCAACCGGAACGTCAAGCTCCGGGACGTGGCGCAGGCAATCGTTGACTCAGCCGGCGGCGGCCCCGTCCAAACCCATTTCACTTAACCCCTCACCTAAACCAGAACAATCCAAACGAGGTGTGTCCCATGCAAACGGTCACGAAGGCCATCGAGGTAGAGGTGCCGGTATCGGTCGCCTATAACCAATGGACCCAGTTCGAAAAGTTTCCCGAGTTCATGAGCGGCGTGGAAAGTGTCCGCCAGATCGATGATTCAACACTGCACTTCTCAACCAAGGTGGGCGGGGTAAGGCGCGAATATGACGCTCGCATCACCCAACAAGTTCCGGATACCGTGATCGCCTGGGAAAGCATCGACGCACCACGCAACGCCGGCTCAGTCCGCTTCGACAACCTTGGACCCGGGCACTGCGGCGTCAACGTGACCCTGGAATGGGAGCCCGAAGGATTCGTGGAGAAGGCCGGCGCCGCGCTCTCCGCAGACGAGATGCAGGTGGCCGCGGACCTGGACAAATTCAAGGAATTCATCGAGGACCGCGGCCACGAAACCGGTGCTTGGCGGGGGCGGGTGGACTAGCGCGCGGTTCTTCCGGGCTGAGCTGGGCGGCTGTCCGGGCTGCCGTGCGGCTGTTACAGCAGGCTACGCAAAACCAGGGCGGCGCCGTCGTCGAATACTGACGCGGTGACCTCGTCCGCGACGGCGATTACTTCCTCGGGAGCTTGGCCCATAGCCACTCCCCGGCCAGCCCATGTAAGCATCTCGATGTCATTGCGGCCATCTCCCACTGCCACCGTGTTGACCTGTTCCGTGCCGATCTTCTGGCGCAGTGCCTCAAGGGCGCTGGCCTTGGTAACGCCCTCCGCGGCAATGTCCAGCCACGCAGTCCAGCCCACCGAGTACGTCACGCCTGAAAGGCCGATGTGACGGATGGCGTGGTTGAAGTCGTCCGAAGTGTTGTCACTGCTGAAGACCACCACGCGCACGGCTGTGGCCTCCAACATGGTCTGGAAGTCCACTCCGATTGCCTCGACGCCGAAGCTGGCGTCCTGGAAGCGCTCCGTGGAGAGGAAGTTCCCATCCTCATCCTCCAGCGCGTACTTCGCGTTGGGCAGGCGTTCGCGAAGTGCCCTTAGCGCCGGGGCGGGATCGAACGTTGCCTTGTGGATGATCTCGTAGCCGGTTTCAAGGGTGGGATCCAGCCGGAGGGTCACGCCGCCATTGCAGCACACGGCGTAGCCGCGTTCCAGGCCGATCTGTTGGATGATCGGAAGGGTTGCATTGAGGGACCGGCCGGTGGCGATCATGACGTCGTGGCCGCTGGCGACCACTTGCTGCGCGGCGGTCCGGACACCTGGGGACATGTGGCCATCGTGGTCGACGAGCGTGCCGTCAACGTCCAAGGCGATCATGAGTTTGTTGTTGTCATTTGGCTGGTCATCGATGCCAGCAACTGGTGTATCAGTCAAAATAGTCATGGTTCCAGTAGATCAGACACCTCTGACACCGCACTAGGACCGAGGACACAGCACCAGATTAACGCAGCGTGAACACTCCGCGCCTAGCCCCCGCCAGTCACCCTCCACCGGACAATTCACCTTCGCGCGCGGAGGTGAATTGTCCGCTGGAGGGTGAAACGCGATGAGCTTTTCCACATAGCCCCACCTGTCGGTCCCACGGGCCCCCTCTTCCACCGAAGGTTGTTTCCATGACCGAAACAGCCGAGTTCCTAGTGTCCGCCCAGCAGAGAGCCAACACGGGAGATATTCGTTCGCTCAGCAGGCGATTTACGAAGGGTGAACTAGTCAGAGTGCGCAAGGGAGTCTATATGGACAAGAGCCGGTGGATCTCTCTGAAGCCTTGGGAGCGCTACTCCGCGACCATCAGGGCAGTCGCTTTGGAACTCCCTTCTGCACACTTTTGCTACGAGACGGCAGCCGTGCTCTGGGGGATGCAGGTTGTCGGGATCCCGGCGCACATCCATTTGGCCAATTCGTCATCCGGCCACGCTGGTTCCAAGCGATCGACCACTAAGGCCTCGGGAGACACGAAGTCGGGCAGCACAGGACTGGAGGGCATCAGGAGTTACGGCACCTATCGCCATGCCTACCAAGCGAGCCCAGTGCACCTGACCGGGCTGACCGTCACGGACCTTCACTCAACAGCGGCTGACGTAATGGCCCGGCTTCCCTTCGCACGGGCGGTGGTTCTAGCGGATCACGCCATCAGCCAAGCAAGGTTCGGACCGTCGGCCGCCAGCGTTAAAGACCTGCGTCATGCAGGAGGGAGCCTGGCATCCGGCGCCAAGAGACGGTGGGTCAGCTCGGTCCTTGACTTCGCCGATGCTCGCTCGGGTTCAGCGGGTGAGTCCCTGAGCCGTGCCCAAATGCATCTACTTGGTTTTCCAGCCCCCGAGCTTCAGGCGGAATTTTATGACGCCTTGGGATTCGTTGCCCGGACCGATTTCTACTGGCGGGGACTCAAGATTATTGGCGAGTTCGACGGAGAGGCAAAGTACCTCAATGACGAGTACCTCAACGGGGGAACTGCACGTGAAGCCGTGCTCAAGGAGAAGAAGCGCGAGGACAGACTCCGTGCCATGGGCTTCCAGGTAGTGCGGTGGGACTGGGCAACAGCCATCAGGCCGGAGAAGCTGCTTGCAAAGCTCGAAGCAGCCGGACTTTCCAGGACAGGAAACCCCGCCCTACGGACCATTCACCGCCGGGCGCGAGGGTGATTCGTCCGTTGGACGGGGTCTTCCGGGAAGAGAACTACAGGACCGGCAGAACCTCAAGCCCGCCAATGTACTTCTGCAGGGCCTTGGGAACGTTGACCGAGCCGTCCGGGTTCTGGTGGTGCTCAAGCAGGGCCACAATCCAACGGGTGGTGGCCAAGGTGCCGTTCAGGGTTGCCACGGCGCGGGTGCCCTTGGCAACGCCTTCCTCGTTGATCACGCGTTCGCGGATGTTGAGGCGGCGGGCCTGGAACGTGGTGCAGTTGGACGTAGACGTGAGCTCGCGGTAGGCGTTCTGGGTGGGAACCCAGGCTTCACAGTCGAACTTGCGGGCCGCGGACATGCCGAGGTCGCCCGCAGCTGTATCGATCACGCGGTAGGGAAGCTCGCACTTGGCCAGCATTTCCTCTTCCCAGGCAAGCAGGCGTTCGTGTTCTGCAGCAGCTTCCTCAACAGTGGTGTAGATGAACATCTCCACCTTGTTGAACTGGTGCACCCGGATGATGCCGCGGGTGTCCTTGCCGTGCGAACCGGCTTCGCGGCGGTAGCAGGAGCTCTGGCCGGCGTAGCGGATGGGGCCCCCGGAGAAGTCCAGGATCTCGTCAGCGTGGTAGCCGGCGAGGGCCACTTCCGAGGTTCCCACCAGGTAAAGGTCGTCTTCAGCGAGACGGTAGATCTCGGCGTCGTGCTTTACGTCGAAACCGGTGCCCTGCATGGTCTCCGGCCGCACCAAAGTGGGGGTGATCATCGGGACGAAGCCGGCCTCGATCGCCTGGTCCATGGCCATCTGCAGCAGAGCCATTTCCAAGCGGGCACCCACGCCACGCAGGAAGTAGAAGCGCGCACCGGAAACCTTGGCGCCGCGTTCCATGTCGATCGCACCAATGAGCTCACCGATTTCCAGGTGGTCCTTCGGCTCGAAATCGGTGAACTGACGGGGTTCGCCAACGGTCTTGACCACTACGTAGTCGTCCTCGCCGCCCTCGGGCACGCCGTCCACGATCAGGTTGGGAATGATGCGCAGCAGCTCTTCCTGCTTGGCCTGGGCGGCATCCGCCTGGGCGGAAGCGGCCTTGACCGAGTTGGCCAGTTCCTTGACCTCGGCCAGCAGGGCCTGCTTTTCCTCGCCCTTGGCCTGGGCCACCTTCTTGCCGAAGACGTTTTGCTCGGCGCGGAGGGTTTCGTAGCGGATCAGCGCGGCGCGGCGATCGGAGTCTGCGGAGATGATCGCGTCCACAACGGACTCATCGGCGCCACGGGCGCGCTGGCTGGCACGGAACTTGTCCGGATTTTCGCTGAGGTCTTTTACGTCGATCACCACACAAGAGTATCGAATCTGACGTGGCCGCCCAGGACGATAGTGTTGGAGCAGCATGAGCGACTGGATCCTGTACGTGATTCTCGCTGGGGGCGTGGTATTTGCCGTCTCCAGTTGGTGGGGTGTGCGCCGATTGCGGGCCCGGCACATCAGGAGCGCGGTTCGGGAGGGCACCCACAAACCCGAGCCTGGGCACCAGAAGGTTGCGGTGGTCCTCAACCCGGTGAAAAACAAGTCGCTCGACGCCCGCCAAGCAATCATCGACGCTTGCGACCTCGCCGGTTGGGACAGCCCGAGGTTCTTTGAAACCACTCTGGAGGACCCCGGTTACGGGCAGTCGCGCCAAGCGCTGGAGTACGGGGCCGACGTCGTTCTTGTGTGCGGCGGCGACGGTACAGTGCGCGTGGTGGCTGAGTCTCTGGCGCATAAAGGCGTGGCGATGGGCCTCATTCCCCTGGGCACCGGAAACCTCTTGGCACGCAACGTCGAACTGGACGTCAACGACATCGCCGATTGCATCCAGATCGCCCTCTTTGGCCACCAACGCTTCATCGATACCGCCAGCATGGGCATAGACAACAGCATTACCGGAGAATCATCCACGCATACATTCCTGGTGATCGCGGGTATGGGCCTGGATGCCGAGGTTGTTGGCGATACCAAGGAAGACCTGAAGAAGACCGTGGGCTGGCTGGCCTACACCGAGGCCGGGGTCCGGCATTTACCCGGCCGGCGCAAGCGGGTCACCATCACCATGGATGACCAGCCGGAGCAGGCCAGGAAAATCCGGAGCGTGCTTTTCGCCAATTGCGGCCTGATTCCGGGTGGCATTGACTTCATTCCGGAAGCCATGATCGACGACGGCATGCTGGACATCGTCGTCATGAGCCCGCGCAGCGCATTTGGATGGATCGCCATGTACGCAAAGATCCTGTTCAAGCACAAGCGGAACCTGCCGGTGATGAATTTCTACCGCTCCGGCAAGGTCACCATCCGCAGCCAGGAACCCATGGCGACGCAACTCGACGGCGACCCCGCGGGTGAGGCAACCGAGGTCACCGTTCAGGTCCAGCCCGGTTCATTGCTGGTGCGGGTACCGAAGGCTCGAACCCTCTAGACTGCGCCCTTATCGGGTTGCGCCGCATTTGCTGCGGCTGCTTCAGCCGCCGCCTTCGCTGCAGCCCGGGCCTCGGCCTGCTCACGGATCATCGCTTGTTCTTCTTCAAAACGGAGTCGATCCGCGCGGTCAGCTTCATCGCCGTCCCAGTCGTCCTTGTTCTCGCCGGAGGGCTTGGGATTGACGATCATGCCCTGGCCGTCTTTGTCATCTCGGTGGACAGTCATGACCGCTCCCTTCTTTTGGGCATTCATCCATTGCTTATGGATCAGGCAAGCATACGCACACTTGCATCACTGCGAAAGGGGTTGAAGGTTCAATTATTTGCAGCCACGCAAAGGCGGCCTAGCCCTTCAGAATTGCTTCGACCCACGCATGGGCAGAGGCAAATGCTGCGTCCGAAGTATGCGGGGCCACCACGGCGGCTTGCTTGTCGGCACGCGCATATGAGCCCAGGAAGCGAGTTGCCGGGCTGATCCGGTGAAGACCCGCGAGGGCGTCGGCAACACGGGAGTCCGACGCATGACCGTCCGCATCGATGCTGAAGAAGTAGTGGCCCAGGTACTGGCCAGTGGGGCGTGACTCGATGCGGCTAAGGTTCACACCTCGCGATGCGAATTGGTCAAGGATTTCCATGAGTGCCCCCGGGTGGTCCTCCGGCAGTGGGACAACAACGGTGGTTTTGTCCGCGCCCGTTCGTTCGGGCAATGTACCCGGCTTGCTCACCAGGATGAAGCGGGTGACTGCATCGGGGTTGTCTCCGATGTTTTCGGCCAGAACATTGAGCCCAGGTTGTTCCGCCGCAATTAGCGGGGCGCAAATAGCGGCATCGTAGGGGGCGTCTCCCTCCAGGAGGCCCATGGCAGATGCTGCGGTAGAGGAACCGGGTACATAATCCGCGTTCGGAATATGTTCGTCCACCCAGAGGCGGCACTGGGCCCACGCATGGCCGTGTGTGGAGATGCGCTTTATATCGGAAATCACGACGCCGGGCCTCGCCACGAGCACGAACGTAATAGGAACCAGGGCCTCGCGGATGATCCGGAGTTCGGGCCCTGTGGCAATGGCATCCAGCGTTGCAGTGACGCCGCCCTCCACCGAGTTCTCAATGGGAACCATGGCAGCATCGGCCTCACCATTGCGCACCCGCTCAAGGGCCGTGTTCACGTTGGTGCAAGGAATGCGGGTGGCATCAGCGGCGCCGGGGACCTGCATGAGGGCGGCCTCAGTGAACGTTCCTTCCGGGCCCAGGAACGTATAGGTAGGTGCTGACATGGGAATATTCCTTGCTGGTTATGCGCGGGAGAAGGTCTGGAGCCGGTGCTAGAGAACCACTGGCTTAAGGCCGTTGTCCGACACCATGGGCCGGCCGGCCTCGAACCACATGTCCATCCCACCGGCCACGTTCACGGCGGAGTAGCCCTGGCCCACCAGCCACTGCACTACGCGGAAGGAACGGCCACCGGTCCTGCAGATGACGAAGAGGTCGTCGTCGGGGTCCAGTTCATCCAACCGGGCGGGCAGTTGGTCCATGGGAATATGACGTGCGCCCTCAGCATGCCCGGCAACCCATTCATAGTCTTCACGAACGTCAAGGATGCTGGCATCAGCCGGAATGTCGCCCACAGGCACGGTTTCGAAGTCGCTCATGGCGTTTCCTTCCCATCGATTTAGGTCACCATCCAGCCTAGTCCCAGAGGCCACCCAGCGAGACGCCGCTTGCGCGGCGGAGTCCCGGAGCTAAGACTGGGACCCAAAGACTCCCTGAATCGGCTGTTAGGAGCAGGACAATGGCGGCTGGCCAACCCACCATCCTCGCAACATCCGGCGGTTACAAGCCGGGCAGCCGGACCCGCATCGAGTTCGACCACCTCATGCATTACGCCGTGGAGCTTGCCGGCGTAAATGGCCGCGCACCGCGGGTGACCCATATTGGCACCGCATCGGGCGATCAACGCTGGTGGGCGGCAGAAATGGATCAGGCCGCCCGCATTGCGGGGTTTGATTTCACTCATCTCAACCTCTTCACCATGCCCAACATTGAGGATCCGGACGCCCATCTCCTTGAGCAGGACGTGGTGTGGGTCCACGGTGGCTCGGTGGTCAACCTCCTTGCCGTGTGGAGGGCGCACGGCCTGGATGGAATATTGCGGAAGGCTTGGGAAAGCGGTGTGGTCCTGGCTGGCGTTTCCGCAGGTTCCATCTGTTGGTTCAAGGGCGGCGTGACCGACTCCTTCGGCCCTGAACTGAAGCCTGTCACCAACTCACTTGGCTTCCTTCCCTACGCAAACGGCGTCCACTATGACTCTGAACCCACCCGCGCCCCTGCCATCCACAAGTTGGTGGCAAACGGCACGCTCGGCGAGGCGCACTGCACGGACGACGGCGTGGGTCTGGTTTACCGGGGCACTGAGCTTGTGGAGGTGGTGTCCGAAGTCAAGAACAAGGCCGCCTTCCGGGTGACCGCGGGTGCGGGCGAGAGCGTAGACGCCATTGCTGTGGAGGAACGGTTGGAGTCGCGTTTCCTTGGTTGATCCTTCCCCGGCAAAGCTGCAGCAGCTCACCGCGGTGCAGCTTCGCGACGCCCTCGCATCCGGTGAGCTCTCGGCGAGGGAGGCCACCGCACATTTCCTCTCCGTCATCGAGGCACGCAACAAACACTTAGGTGCGTTTGTCACGGTCACGGCCGAACAGGCAATGGACGGTGCCAAGGCTGCGGACAACCTGCACGCGCAACTCTCCCGCACACACCGCCTTTCCGAATTGCCCCTCCTGCACGGCATGCCCCTTGCCTTCAAGGACCTCACGGACGTGGCCGGCATTCCCACCACCCATGGCAGCGCTGCCCTGGAGCACAAGCCAGCGCCGGAGGATGGCGCCCTCGCAGCCACCTTGAAAGGCCAAGGCGCAATCTCGCTGGGCAAAACGCAGGTTCCGGAGTTCGGGCTCACCACGTACAGCGAAAACCGCATCGCACCGCCGTCGCGCAATCCGCATTCCTTAAGTCGAAGTTCCGGCGGATCGTCAGGCGGAAGCGCTGCCGCGGTGGCGGCTGGCATGGTTCCTTTCGCTCCCGGGACCGACGGCGGCGGGTCCATCCGCATTCCTGCCGGCGCCTGTGGGCTGGTGGGGCTCAAGCCAGGCCGGGGCGTAGTGCCGTCCGGGGCAAGTGCTGGGGATGCTGCAAAATTGGTGGTCGCCGGACCACTTGCGCGCACGGCTGCGGACGCGGCGTTGCTTATGGACGCGCTGGTCCCGCAGGAACAAGCGCCCGACGGCGGTTACCTCGCCAACGTTGGCCACGCGCCGCTGCCGCTCAAAGTGGGCGTGAGCCTGGATAGCCCATGGGCCGGAGTGTTTCCTTTCGACGTGGAGCAGGAAGCAATGGACTCCCTGGCCCGGGGAATCCTGCTGCTTGAGGAGGCCGGCCACCGCGTCGCGGAAGCGGAGATCCGGTACGACAACCGCTACCCCGATGCGTTCACCGCTGCCTGGACGGCCGGCGTCGGGAGTGCCCGGATAGCACCCCAGCGGGAGGCGCTGCTGACGCCGCTGACCCGCGTATTCCGGCGTCGGGCGCAACAACGCAGCGCGTTGAAAGTGAATGAAGCCCTGGGTTTCCTGCGGCAGTTCGAGCACGACACGATCGCGCAATACGCGGAGTGGGACGTCATCCTCATGCCCACGCTGGCGCAGACACCGCGGCCGATCGGTTGGTTCACCGGCGGCGGCCACAGTGGCGAGCCGTGGCCCAGCGAGTGGGCCGGTGACGCGGACGAAGACTACAAAAGGCAGTGCGAGTACGCGCCGTGGTCCTCCATGGTCAATGTGTGTGGGTTGCCGGCCATCAGCATTCCCGTCCACGTGACAGCGAGCGGCCTGCCGATGGGCATTCAGGTGATCGGCAAACCGGGCTCTGAGCTGCAGCTTCTTCAACTCGCGGCGGTTCTGGAGTCCTTTAAGTAGGCGGGCCTGTGCGGCTGTCTACCATATGGATAGTGGTTGCCATGGGCATCCATCGATGTGACAATGCCCGCAGTCAATGCCAGCATTGAGGAAATGAGCACACCTCTAACCACGGCTACGTCCCAAAAACCATCGGGCGATACCTCATTCTTCGGCCACCCAAAGATGCTGGCCAGCCTCTTCTCCGTGGAGATGTGGGAGCGATTCTCCTTCTACGGCATGCAAGGCATCCTGCTTTACTACATGTACTTCACCGCCGAGCAGGGCGGGTTGTCGATCGACAAGGGCCTCGCCGCCGGCTTGGTTGGCGCTTATGGTGGCGGCGTCTACCTGTCCACGATCCTGGGCGCATGGCTCGCAGACCGGATCTTCGGTTCCGAAAAGGTCCTCTTCGGCTCGGCCCTCATGATCATGGCCGGCCATATCGCCCTTGCCCTCCTGCCTGGCATTCCCGGACTGATCGCTGGCCTTGTGCTCGTGGGCATCGGATCCGGCGGCCTGAAAGCCAATGCCACCGCGCTGGTCGGCAGCCTGTACGGCGAGAAGGATGAACGCCGCGACGCCGGCTTCTCCATCTTCTACATGGGCATCAACATCGGCGGACTCATCGGCCCGCTGGTCACGGGCTGGCTCCAGGAGAGCAAAGGCTTCCACTGGGGCTTCGGCGCAGCAGCGGTGGGCATGGCGATCGGCCTTGTCATCTACTCGCTCGGCCGCAACAAGCTCCCCGAGGAAGCGCACCGCGTTCCCAACCCGCTCCCGGCCGCCGAACGCACACGGTATGGGCTGATCTTCCTGGGCATCCTCGCGATCATAGGAGTGCTGCTGGGCACGGGGATCGTGAATGCCGATAACCTTGCCCGCAGCATGGCTTACGCTGCCATCGGCGCCTCGGTGATCTACCTCTTCCTGATCTTCCGCAGCCCCAAGGTAACCGGCGTGGAACGCAAGCGCGTACTCGCCTTCATCCCGCTGTACATCGCCTCAGCCGCGTTCTGGGCACTGTTCCAGCAGCAGTTCACCTTCATCGCCGTGTACTCCGAAGAGAAGCTGGACCGCAACCTGTTCGGTTGGGAAATGCCCGCCGCCTGGGTTCAGTCCATCAACCCGGTGTTCATCATCATCTTCGCGGGCGTCATGGCAGCGCTGTGGACCAAACTGGGCTCCAAGCAGCCGAGTTCCCCACTGAAATTCTCGGCGGGCCTGCTCATCATGGGCTTGGCCTTCCTCGCCTTCATCCCGCTGGCCGGCGATGGCAAGACCCCGCTCTTGGCACTGGTGGGCATCCTGTTCCTCTTTACGCTGGCGGAACTCTTCCTTTCCCCGATAGGTCTGTCCGTGAGCACCAAGCTCGCTCCGCAGGCATTCCACACCCAGATGGTGGCGCTGTTCTTCCTGTCCGTCTCCCTGGGCACCACCCTTGCGGGCATCCTCGCTGGCCTTTACAACCCCGACGACGAACTCCCGTACTTCCTGGGCATCGGCGGCGTGGCAGTGGTATTGGCTGTGGCCCTGGCTGCTGGATCCCCGGCGATCAAGAAGTTGATGGGCGGCGTGCGGTAGCCTTCGGGCTCGCAAACGGCTAACGCCACCCAAACGGACAACGACGGCGACCCTTGCGTTCGGTGGAATTCCCACCCGGGCGAGGACCGCCGTCGTTCGCGTTTGCCTAGTAGCGGTAGCTGCTGCCTAGTAGCGGTAGCTGCTGGAGGCGCCGATCGCGGCAAAGAAGAAGATCAGGACCACCACCGTGATCGCCACGCCGACGTAACCCATGATCAGGCCGGCAATCGCCATGCCCTTGCCTGCGGGTTCGCGGTTGAGGGCAAGGTGGCCCAGGATGACAGCTGCGATCTGCGGCAGGATGAAGAACCCGAAGCCAATGAATGTTGCAATGCCGCAGCACATGCTCGCAATGCTCAAACCCTTGGGTTGGGTGGGCATGGCGTAATAGGCGGGCTGGCCGTACGGGTTCTGCTGGCCATAGGGCTGCTGCTGGTAGGGCTGCTGCTGGTACGGGCCCTGGTTGTATTGGCCTTGGTTGTATTGGCTCTGGTTATAAGGGCTCGGCGGCTGGCCGTAGGGCGATGGGCTCGGCTGGCTGTAGTCACCGGGCGTGTACGCGCTCTGGCTGGATGTGCCCTGGCTGGCACCACCCTGGCTGGCTGGTGGGACCGGCTGCGTGTAGAAGTCGTCCTGGCCTTGGGCGTTCTGCGTGTACGCATTCTGGTCGTACGGCGGAAGCGGCTGGGTGGGTGAGCTCGGCTCCGGCGCGCTGAATTCGGCGGGTGGGATGTACTGCGGTGGTTCGTAGCCCGCCGGTTTGTCCTCGTTGCCCTTGGATGGTTGGTCTGACATGGGAATCCCCCTCGCTAAGTCTTTGTTTCCCACACTACCGCCGCCGGGTGCGCCGCATAAGGTAGCCCGGCTCGTGGCGCCACAGCCGCCTCCGGGCATCCCGGGGCGGAATCCTCCCACTAAAGCCGCAGCTCGTAAACGCAAGGTAAATCTTTGGCTCATCCGGCGCCACATCACCGCCATTCTGCGTCACAGGGGCCGGATCCCCGGACATTTGCTGTCAGCGGACGGGGTGGTCTGGCATGCTGGACGACATGGCTAGCCGAGCGGGCACAGTTGCCCTTCCCCAGGACCTTGTTGACATCACAGCCCTGCTGGACGCGTACTTCGACGTCACCCCGGATTTGGGCGATCCCGCGCAACGCGTGGCGTTTGGAACGTCGGGCCACCGCGGATCCAGCTTGAAGTCGTCGTTTAACGAGCCGCACATCCTCGCGATCACGCAGGCAATCGTTGAATACCGCGGCCGCCAGGGCATCACCGGGCCGCTGTTTATCGGGCGGGACACCCACGCCCTGAGCGAGCCCGCGCAGAACTCCGCGCTGGAGGTCCTCGCGGCCAACGGCGTCACTGTGCTCGTGGATGCCCGCCACGGCTACACGCCCACGCCCGCGCTAAGCCACGCAATCCTCAAGTACAACCGCGAAGCTGCGCCGGGTACGCCGCAGGCTGACGGCATTGTTGTCACGCCCAGCCACAACCCGCCCGGCGACGGTGGCTTCAAGTACAACCCCCCGCACGGCGGCCCGGCCGACACCGACGCCACGGGTTGGATCGCCGAACGCGCCAACCAGCTCCTTGAGAACGGCCTCCGGGGCGTCAAGCGCATTCCGTTGAACGATGCTTTGAATGCGGACACCACCGGAAAGTTCGACTTCCTCAGCAGCTACGTTGACGATCTCCCGTCCGTCCTGGACCTGGACGCGATCCGCAACGCGGGTGTCCGTATCGGCGCCGATCCAATGGGCGGCGCGTCCGTTGACTACTGGGGTGAGATCGGCGAGCGGCACCAGCTCAACCTGACGGTGGTGAACCCCACCGTCGATCCTCAGTGGGCTTTCATGACCCTGGACTGGGACGAGAAGATCCGCATGGACTGCTCCTCGCCGTCGGCTATGGCTTCGCTCATCAAGCGCATGGCTTCCTCGGACGGTGGCCGCTCGGCTTACGACGTCGCCACGGGTAACGACGCCGACGCCGACCGCCATGGCATTGTCACGCCGGATGGTGGTCTCATGAACCCGAACCATTACTTGGCCGTAGCCATTGACTACCTGTACCGCAACCGCAGTGGCTGGAATCCCGAGTCCGTCGTGGGCAAGACACTGGTTTCGTCCTCGATCATCGACCGCGTTGCTGCCGGACTTGGGCGCAAACTGGTTGAGGTTCCTGTTGGCTTCAAGTGGTTCGTTCCCGGCCTGCTGTCCGGCGAGGGTGCCTTCGGTGGCGAAGAGTCTGCCGGCGCCTCCTTCAACAAGCGCGATGGCAGCGTCTGGACCACGGACAAGGACGGCATCCTGCTTGCCCTGTTGGCCTCGGAGATCACGGCCGTCACCGGCAAGTCTCCGTCGCAGTTGTACAAGGGGCTGACGGATAAGTTCGGCGCGCCGGTCTACGCCCGAATCGATGCCGCTGCCACGCGCGAGCAGAAGGCCAAGCTGGGCAAGCTCTCGGCATCCGACGTCACCGCCACCACCCTGGCTGGCGAGGACATCACTGCCAAACTCACGGAAGCCCCAGGCAACGGAGCTTCGATCGGCGGTTTGAAGGTTGTTACCGAGAACGCCTGGTTCGCGGCCCGCCCTTCCGGCACCGAGGACGTTTACAAGATCTACGCCGAGTCCTTCAAGGGCGCCGACCACCTGGCCAAGGTGCAGGAGGAAGCCAAGGCTTTGGTGGATGGGGTCATTGCGTAAGTTCTGATTCGCTGGCGACGCGCATTTTCGCTGGCGACATGGAAACGGGCTGAGGCCGCTTGGATGTGGGTGGCCCCAGCCCGTTTCTGTGTGTCTTCAAGCAGATTGCGTGTCCTCAGCCTCTGCAGTGTCCTGGGTCCAGAGCCTGAGGATGCGCCGGATGGTGTGGTTGCCTTCCGGCGCCATGTCCACCAGCGCAACCTGGTCAAGCACGACGACGTCTCCCGGCTTTGGGCGCTTGCCGTCGTGATGAGAGATGTGTGGTCGGTAGCGTTCGAGGACGTAGTTCGGCGTAGCGATGCGCCCGCCCACGCTGACCACCGCGTCGAAGAGTTCCTCGTGCAGGCCTTGGAGCAACGGGTTTTGTTCCACCAGGCTCACGGGAATCGACCCCATGTGGCCGAAGCCCGCCTCTTCCCCAATGGTCAGTTCCGTTCCAAGGGCTCCCTGGACCGGCGCCCCGGCCAAGTCCGCGAGGACGTCGGCGACGTCGGCACTCACGTCAGTTCCGACGTCGAACCTTAACAACGTGATGTGAAGGGGCCAGTCGCTGCGCGGAAACACCAGCCCTGGCCGTACTGGCTCGGTAAACGCCACCCAGATGAGGTTCCGCATAGCCATAGTTTGCCACTCAGCGAGTCAGAACTGACCGGATCTGCGAGAGGGATGCCAAAATATGCGCAGGAAGTGAGAGCGCAACTGAAACCCCCGGATCCTCGCTCACATCGTCGCCTTTAAACGACGATGCTCTCGCACATCACGTGCGAGAGCATCGTCGGAACAGGAGGAAAAACTAGACCGTGCGGACAACGTCCTCGTAGGCGAACTTCGGCTTTGCTTCGCCCCAGGCGTCCGGGCCGGGCTGGCCAATGTTGACCACGAGGAAGCTCTTCTGGTCACCCTCGGGGAAGAATTCGGCGTCGATCGCGGAGAAGTCGGCACCGGTCATCGGGCCAGCGGCGAAACCGAGTGAGCGGACGGCGAGGATGAAATAGCCGGCCTGCAGGTGGGCGTTGTTGTTGCCCGTGGTGGCGGTGAAGGCGGGGTCGGCGTCGTACATGGCCTTGGGGGCGGCGTAGACGGGAAGGAACTTGTCCCACTGCTCATGCCACGCGGTGTCGTAGGACAGGATGGCGACCAGCGGGGCGGAGGCGGTCTTGGCCTGGTTGCCCTTGGAGAGGGCGTCGACCAGCTTGGCGCGTGCCTCATCCGAGCGGACGTAGGTCACGCGGAGGGGCTGGGAGTTGAAGGCGGTGGGGCCGAACTTGGTGAGCTCGTAGATGGCGCGGGCCTGCTCGTCGGTGACCTCACCGGCAAAGCTGTTCGCGGTACGGGCTTCGGCAAAAATGGCGTCGACTGCTGCGGCGTCAATGACTGCTTCTTCGTGGGCGATCGTCATTCGTGAACCTTTCGCTGGGCCCTTGCCTTTGGGGACGGCCGGGCACTTCTGCTTTCCATGGTTGCAACTTCAACTTCCGTTGTCCTCTTCCCGTGACGGCCCGTGACGTTGCGCACACTGCGTGACTCCGCGCGTCGGTTCGTTGCGTTGCGAGGCCCGTGTTGCGCCCTATTTGGCGCGCGAGGCACGTAGAGCAGGCCCCGCAACGGCGGTAATGTTGCACCGAACCCATCACTTCTCCTCTGGAAGGCTCCCGGCCATGACTCTGCTCGGCACCAAATGGAAGCTTCATGGCAACGGAAAGTCCATCCGGCCCGGCCACGTGGTGGCACCCGAGGAGCGGCTGGCCTGGCCCCTGACCATCGGCGTGGGCATGCAGCACGTCGTGGCGATGTTCGGCGCGACCTTCCTGGTCCCGATCATCACCGGCATGCCGCCGGCTACCACCCTGTTCTTCTCTGGTATCGGCACGCTGCTGTTCCTCGTCATCACCAAGGGCCGCGTGCCCAGCTACCTGGGTTCGAGCTTCGCCTTCATCGCGCCGATCCTGGCGTCGCAGCAGCAGTACGGCGTTCCTGGCGCGCTGGGCGGCGTGGTGCTGGCCGGCGTCGTACTGGCGCTTATTGGTGCGATCGTCCAGAGGTTCGGCGCCGAATGGATCAACCGGCTCATGCCGCCGATCGTCACCGGCGCGATTGTGGCGCTGATCGGCCTCAACTTGGCGCCAGCCGCGAAGAACAACTTCGACGCCGCTCCCGTCACCGCGCTGATCACCTTGGTCACGATCATCTTGGTCAGCGTGCTGTTCCGCGGAATCCTGGGGCGCCTGAGCATCCTGGTGGGCGTTGTGGTGGGGTATCTCGTGGCGATGATGCGCGGCGAGGTGGACTACGCGAAGATGGACGCCGCCGCGTGGGTAGGTCTTCCGCAGTTCCAGACGCCCGAATTCCACTTGGGCGTCGTGGGCCTGTTCGTCCCGGTGGTGCTGGTCCTCGTGGCCGAGAACATTGGGCACGTGAAGTCCGTGGCCGCGATGACCGGTCAAAACCTCGACGGCGTCTCCGGCCGCGCGCTGATGGCCGACGGCGCCGCAACGGTACTTGCCGGTTTCGGCGGCGGTTCCGGTACTACGACTTACGCGGAGAACATTGGCGTCATGGCCGCCACCAAGGTCTACTCGACGGCGGCCTACTGGGTGGCCGGTATCTTCGCCATCCTGCTGAGCTTCTCCCCGAAATTCGGCGAACTCATCGCGACCGTCCCACCCGGCGTCCTGGGCGGCGCCGCGACCATGCTCTACGGCATGATCGGCGTGCTCGGCGTGAAGATCTGGGTTCAGAACAAGGTCAACTTCTCCAACCCGGTCAACCTGACCACGGCCGCTGTGGCTTTGATTATTGGCATTGCCGATTACACGTGGACCATTGGGGAGCTGAAGTTCACCGGCATCGCTCTTGGTTCCGCGGCTGCACTTGTGATCTACCACGGCATGAAGAGCCTGGCCCGTTGGCGCGGGACCGTCGCAGAGCCGGAAACCGAGACGACGGGGCTGCCGCCTGCGGTGAAGTCGGCGATGAATGCTGCGGCGAAGCGGGGGAAAAAGAAGTAGGGGCAGACCCGGAGACCGGCAGTCACCAGGCTCATGGTGGTGGCGATGCTGGTGACCAGCGGTGCGCCCCCGGAATTAACGGCAAATGAATACTCAGCTTGCTTACTAAATGACCTTCCCTAGGCTTGAACAGGTCAGACAAACAACTCTCACAGCGGCGGCCCACGCTCAAAAAGCAATCCGCCGCGCAATGGAGGAGGAACAATGTCAGAACACAGCATCACAGGCAAGAAGGTCGCATTCCTTCTGACGGACGGCGTGGAGCAGGTTGAACTCACCAGCCCCTGGCAAGCCGTGAAGGACGCTGGGGGCCAGCCAACGCTCGTGGCACTTTCGAAGGGAAAGCTGCAGGGATTCAACGGCGTGGAGAAGGGTGACACTTTCGACGTCGACCTTGCAGTCGCCGACGCCAATGCATCGGACTTTGACGCCCTGGTACTCCCCGGCGGCGTGGTAAACGCCGATCACCTCCGCGTGGACAAGGATGCGCAGAACTTCACGCGCGCCTTCTTCGAGCAACACAAGCCGGTGGCCTCGATCTGCCACGGACCGTGGATCCTCATCGACGCGGGCGTCATCAAGGGCCGCAACGTCACCTCCTATCACACGCTCCAAACCGACATAAGGAACGCTGGCGCCAACTGGACCGATGAAGAAGTCGTGGTGGACCAAGGCCTCGTCACCAGCCGGAATCCGGACGACCTCCCGGCGTTCAACCGCAAGGTAGTAGAGGAAATCTCCGAGGGCCAACACGCTGGCCAGACCGCCTAGCGCGCACCCAGCAGACCCGCATAACGTGAGTGCCGCCGTCGAACGTCCACAGCGGACGACGGCGGCACTTGCCTCGTGCGAGATACCGGCGGCCAGCCGCGCCGCCTAAAAGCTTCCCAAGTACGCCACCACCACATACCGTGATGCCTGAGAACCCTATGGAGGCACGTATGCGCAAAGTTACCGCCGGTCTTTTCCACTCCGTGGATGGCGTAGTTCAGGACCCGTTCAAGTTCCAGTTCGACAGCTTCGACGATGAGCTGGGCAAGGGACTGACCAAGATGATCAACACTGTGGACACGGTGGTGCTAGGCCGCATCAGCTATCAGGAGTGGGCCGGATATTGGCCCAATGCTTCGCAAGACGAAGATTTTGCCGCATTCATCAACCCCGTGGAGAAGTTCGTGGCATCCCGCACGCTGTCCGAGCCCCTCGAATGGGAAAACTCGCACCTCATCAATGGTCCGCTGGAGGAGTTCGTCACCGACCTCAAAACGCGCGACGGTGGGGAGATCGCCGTGTGCGGCAGCATCTCCCTGGTGCGGCAGTTGCTCTTCGCAGGCATCCTGGATGAGCTCACGCTCATGACGCATCCCGTGGTGGCTGGCACTGGGCGGCGGCTCTTCGAGGACGGCGATCCACTGAACAGGCTCGAACTCAAAGACCAGTACGCAACGAGCAAGGGCAACGTGGTGAGCACCTACAGCCTGCGCAAGGAGTAAACCAAACAGCAGTGCTTGTGCAATGTGCAAGCGGGCAAGCCATCAACACTGCATATCGCCCAATGACCTTCGAGTGACCCGCAGATACTGTGAAATGAATCACTCGAAAGGAATGTATGTCATGTCCACATCCGACAAAGGGCACGATGACTACCCCATCACCAGGGTTCCCGCAACGAAGCGGAAGCACTGGTTCGGCATCGCGGTCCAACGCTTTGGCCAGACGTCCGACCTGAGCCAGTTTCTTCTCGGGGCAACCTTCGGCTTCGGAATGACGTTCTGGGACGCGTTCTGGGCTTTCACCGTCGGCGCATTGATCGTCGAAGCACTCATGATTTTCGTCGGCATCGCCGGCATGCGCCAAGGCCTCACAACGTCCATGCTCGCCCGCTGGACAGGCTTCGGCCGGGGCGGCGCCTCGGTTCTCGGCCTCGCCATCTGCATCAGCCTCATCGGCTGGTTCGGCATTCAGTCAGGGATCTCCGGCGCTGGGCTGAACCAGATCGTCCCCGAAATTCCCACGTGGGCTTGGTCGCTGGCCTTTGGCCTGGTGGTCACGCTGATCGTTGTCCGCGGCTTCGACTCAATGCAGTGGTTGGCAAACATCACGGTGCCACTGTTCATGATCCTGATCGCGTGGGCCGCGTGGGCCGAGCTGAGCAACCATTCCATCAGCCAACTCATGAACGATGCCCCTCCGGGCCCGCAGCTGGATTTCGTCACCGCTACCACCATCGTTGCTGGAAGCGCTGTTCTCGGGGCAGTCATTACGCCCGACATGACCCGCTACAACAGGAGCGCCGGGGACGTCGTCAAGCAGACGGTGGTCGGAATGACACTCGGCAACTACAGCATCGGCATGATCGGGGTCCTGCTGGCCCACGCCGTAAAGACGGCAGACGTCACCCAGATCATCTTCTCCTCGGTGGGCTGGGTGGGCATCCTGATCATCGTGCTGGGCACGTCCAAGATCAACGACTGGAATCTCTACAGCGCCGGGCTCGGCGTCGTGTCCTTCTTCAACAGCGCCATGAACAAACGCCTGAACCGCGGGCACGTCACGCTACTGTTGGGCGTCGTTGGAACGGTGCTGGCCGCGATCGGCATCTTGGACAAGTTCATCGACATCCTCATGGTGCTGGGCGTCGTCTTCCCACCAGTAGCAGGCATCATCATGGCCGAATACTTCGTCATCAAGAAGTGGCGGCCACTCTTGGAAGCAAGCCGGGACTCGGGCCTCCCGCCAGCCGAATCGCCAAACTGGATCCCGGCCACGTTCGTCATCTGGGCGGTCTCCGCAGCGCTGGGCTACTTCATCGCCTTCGGTCTCCCGGCATTCAACTCCCTGGCCGCGGCGTTCGTCCTCTACATCATCGCCGGCAAGCTGAACCTCCTGCGGTCCTACGGCGACAACCAACCAACAAACGAAACCACCACAAAGGAAGAAGCGGTAACCGCACCATGAGTAGCCTGAGAATCGGCATCGACGTCGGCGGCACCAACACAGACGCCGTGCTGCTGGATGGAGCGCAGGTGCTGGCTTCCACCAAAGTCCCCACCACCAGGGACGTCACCAGCGGCATCACCCAGGTGCTCACTGCACTAAAGGAATTGAACGGCTTCAGCCCTGACGACATCCGGGGCGTCATGATCGGAACCACGCATTTCATCAACGCTCTCATTGAGGCAAGGGACCTCTGCCCAACAGCCGCGATCCGGCTGGGGCTCCCCGCCACCGCTTCCCTGCCGCCGTTCACGGACTGGCCGGACGCCCTCACTCACGCCGTCAGCGGCCGCGCCTACATGGCCCACGGCGGACATGAGTTCGACGGCCGCGCCATCAGCCCGTTCGATCCCGACGAGATCCGGCGGCACGCAGCCGACATTGCCGCCAACGGCATCCGCTCGGTGGCGGTTTCCAGTGTATTTTCCCCGGTCAACGACGAATTCGAACAACGAACGCTGTCTATCCTTCGCGAAGAATTGGGCCCGGAATTTCCTGTCTCGCTGTCCCACGAAATCGGCAGGGTGGGCCTCCTGGAGCGAGAGAACGCGACCATCGTCAACGCGTCCTTGGCGGAGATGGCGAACAGGATCGTTGACGGGCTCGCCAAGGCTGTCCTGGAGCAGGGCATCGCGGCGCCGCTGTACGTCAGCCAGAACGATGGCACCCTCATGGACATCGAATACACGCGGCGTTACCCGGTGGCCACGTTCGCCTCAGGACCGACCAACTCCATGCGCGGAGCAGCGGCACTCTCCGGGTTCTCCGATTGCCTGATCGTGGACATCGGCGGCACCACCACCGACGTCGGCGTCCTCGTGAACGGCTTTCCCCGCGAATCCAGCACCCACGTCCGCCTCGCAGGCCTGCGAACCAACTTCCGGATGCCGGACGTCCTCTCGGCAGGCCTCGGCGGCGGCTCCAGGGTGCGGACCGATCAAGCAACTGTTGGCCCGGACTCGGTGGGCTACCGCCTGACCGAGGAGTCGATGGTCTTTGGCGGATCGGTCCTGACGGCAACGGACATCGCGGTCCGCAGTGGAAGGGCCGACGTCGGAGACGCATCTTTGGTGGGCCACATTAGTGACGCCGTGGTCCGGTCAGCCCTGGACCAGATCGATCGAACCATCGCCGACATTGCCGACAGGATCCGGACCTCGTCCGCGGAGCTGCCGGTTGTTGCCGTCGGTGGTGGATCCATCCTGTTGGCAGACAAACTGGAAGGCCTGGGCACCATTCACAGGCCAGAGAACTTCGACGTCGCCAACGCTTACGGTGCCGCCATCGCCCAGATCAGCGGCGAGGTGGACCGCGTGTCCTACATCGCGGACGGTGATCAAAAGCGCGCCATGGAATCCGCGCGGCAGGAAGCCGTGGACCGCGCCGTTGCCGCAGGTGCCAGTCCGGACACGGTCTCGATCGTTGAGCAGGAAGCCATCCCGATCCCCTACCTTCCCGGAAACGCCATGCGCGTCCGCGTCAAGGCGGCCGGCAACCTCAAGCTAGGAAAGTGAAGAAATGACTTTGGAAGTAGCGCACCGACGCCGGCTCAAGCGGATCACAGTGGAGGACATTGACTCCCTGGCCCGTGGGGCGGCCATCCTTGGCACGGGTGGAGGAGGCGATCCCTATATTGGCGCCCTCCTGGCGAAACAGGCGATCGAGGAGTTCGGGCCCGTGGAGCTCGTCTCCGTTGAAGACCTGGCCGACGACGCCTTCATTGTTCCCATTGCGGCGATCGGCGCGCCCACGGTGTCCGTGGAGAAGCTCGACACCGTGGAGAACCTGTCCCTGACCATCAAGAAACTCGCTGCGGCATTGAACAAGGCGGCCACCCACACAGCCTGCCTGGAAATCGGCGGATCGAACTCCATGCTGCCTATCGTCGCCGCCGCGCAGCTCGGCATTCCGCTGATCGACGGCGACCTGATCGGCCGGGCCTTTCCGGAAATCCAGATGGGAATGGCACCGCTGTACGGAATCCAGGCCACACCCATGGCATTGGCTGACGAGAAGGGCAACACCCTTGTCATTGAAGCCATCGACTCGTTCTGGGCTGAGCGATTTGCCCGGCAGGCTTCCATCGAGATGGGATGCAACGCCTTCAACAGCACGTACGCCATGACCGGCGCCCAGGCCCGCGAGAGCTTCGTGGCCGGCTCAATGTCCTTCGCCATCACCATCGGCGATGCCGTCGCCAACGCGCAACACAACAACCTTAACCCGTGTGATGTGCTGGCGGAAACGCTCAGCGGCCGCGTGGTCCACCTGGGCAAGGTCACCGACCTGCAGCGCCAAACAACCGGTGGCTTCGCCAAAGGCCAGGCCATGATCGAGGGCATGGGCCCCGACGCAGGCTCCGTTCTTTCCCTGCATTTCCAGAACGAACATCTGCTCGCCACCAAAGACGGCATCGTGGTCACCACGACGCCGGACCTCATCATTGTGGTGGACGCAGAATCCGCAGAACCGGTCACCACCGAAAACCTGCGCTACGGGCAACGCGTCTGCATCCTGACCGCGCCCAGCGACCCTCGATGGCACACCACGGAGGGCCTCGAGCTGGCCGGGCCCGGTTACTTCGGCTACGGGGTCCCGTCGCACAGATGGGACGGAACTGCGGAAGAGCACACCGAATCCATCCAGCGATACCGCGCCTGACCGCCGTCGAACATCTGCCCGCCGCCGCGCCTGCAACGAAAGTTGGAGGCGCGGCGGTGGCATCATGGGATGGTAGCTATCGAGGAGAACCGGAGAACAGAATGATTCCCCCGATCCCGCTGTGGTCCGTCACCAGACACCTCCCGGCGGGAGTGATCGGGAGCGTTGGGGAGCCGGGCGGAAAGACCGTCTCTTCGCTGGTTGCGTTGACCGGTTCCCTCGCCGACGTCAACCGGCAGGTCCGCGAGAAGCGCAACCTCGATGGCGATCCCTTCACCCTCCAGGACTGCATTCTGCTCCCCCTGGAACCGCTGCCGTCCGGCGTGTCATGGGACGTGGAGGCGCTGCTGGCGCGTGCGGCCGCTGCCGGCGTCGTGGCCCTTGCAGTAAGCCTGCCGAACGACGACGGCGCGTTGCCACCCAACGTGAAAAGGCTCGCCGAACGATTAGGGCTGGTGGTCCTGGCCGTCCACAACGCCTGGCAGTTCGGTACCGCCGCGCAGGAGTTGCTGTCCGGCGCCGCCCATCTCCAGGGTCTGCTGATCTCCCGTGTGGCAGCCGAATGCCGGATCCCGCATGGATCCCTGGGTCATCTGTTGCAGCGGCTGGGAATCGCGCTCGGGCACCCCGTGACGTTGGTGGATCCGTCGGGGCAGCTGATTTCGGCTGACTCCCCGGACGCGGGAGGCGCGCCGCAGCCAGACGCCGAGGTGACCGCATCGCCGGAAATCCTGACACCGGTCCACAGGGATCAGGAGAACAGTCCGCGGCTGCGGGTGGCCCTCGGACCCACATTGGACAAGGAACAAGCAGCCATTCGGGCAGCGCTGGAAATAGCGGCCCTTGCCGTTTCGGAGCTTCTTTCCCGCCAAAGGCTGGAGAGGGAACGCGACGCACGGCACCGGATTGCGTTGTTGGGGCAGCTGATCGACAATGCCGGCGACGTCAGTCCTTCGTTCAGGGCAAAGGCGTTGGAGCTGGGTTGGACTTTGGACGGTTACCACATGGCCTTCCGTGTGATCACGCGTGAACCCGTGGATCTGGTGGCGCGAAAACCGGACCTGGACAGGGCTCTCCTGCGGGAAAACCTCGATGCCGCAACGGTGGAGCAGTCGGACGGCTGGGCCGGATGGGTAACGTTTCCCTCCAAGCCGGGTCCAGCGGAGGTCAGCCGCGTCAGCAGTGCCCTGCGCCGGGCGCAGCGGGAGCTCGCCGCCACCATTTCCACGCAATTCGGGGTGGGCCGCATGCAGGCGCAGCCGGAGGGGATCGTCAGCTCCCTCGAGGAGGCCAACGACGCCGCCCGCATTGCCGGGGCAAGGGAAACCTCCGGCTACTTTGTCCACGTAGACCGCTTGGATATGGCCCAGTTGCTGCTGATCTGGACCCGCACTGACACCTTCCGCCCCGCCGCCCGGGAACTTCTGGCTCCGCTGCTCAAGACCGGGCCCGAACTCCTGCAGACCCTCACTACTTTCCTTGATTGCGAGTCATCGTTGACGGAGACGGCTGCGATCCTCAACGTCCACCGCAACACCGTGAGCGACCGCATCAGGCGGATTCAGTCACTCATCGCTATCAATCTGGAGGACCCGGAAGCCCGGCTCGCGCTGCAGCTGGCCTGCCGAAGTTTGCTGATGGATAAACCGGGGTAGCCAAACTCCGCAGGTTTACGCCCCCTCAAGCACCTGGCTGGTAGCCCACGCAACATACTTGGCCGCATTGGCAACGGCGTCGGCGACGTCGGGAACACCGTCCTTGCGCTGCGCGACGTCCAGCAACTGTGCCGCTGCCACGATCCCGTGCTTGGCCAGATCCTCGGGCGTTACCGTGATTCGGCCGGCCACAGCGACCACGGGTATTCCATGCACGCTTGCTGCGTCGGCCAAGGCGATGGGGGCCTTGCCGGTGAGCGACTGCTCATCCATGGACCCCTCGCCAGTGATCACGAGATCCGCTTCGCTGAGGTGCGAAGCCAGGCCGGTCAGCCCGGCGACCAGCGCGAAGCCTCCTTCAAGCGCGGAGTCGGTAAAGGCAAGGAACGACGCCGGGAACCCGCCTGCCGCTCCGGCTCCCGGAACGTTGACGTCCCGGCCCGTGGCTTCCCGAAGGTGCGAGGCCCAGTTGCGGAGACCGGCGTCGAGCTTTTCGACAGCGTCTTCATCGGCTCCCTTCTGCGGTCCGAAAACATGAGCGGCACCATCCGCGCCGAACAGCGGGTTTTGGACGTCGACGGCGATCCGGAACTTCGCGTTCTGCAGTCGCGGATCCAGCTCGGAGACATCCAGGGCAACGACGTCCGCAAGGAAACCTCCGCCAAGAGGCACCACATTTCCGGCAGCGTCCACGGGTTTGAGCCCCAGCGCACGCAAGGCGCCACTACCGCCGTCGGACATTGCGGAACCGCCAAGCCCCAACACAATCTCGGTGGCGCCGGCGTCAAGCGCTGCAGCGATCAGCTGTCCGCACCCGTAGCTGTGGGCACGGAGCGAATTGTCGGGGGTGGGCTCCATAAAGGCCAACCCGGAAGCCTGCGCGGTTTCGATAACGGCCGTCGCTCCGCCGAATGAATCTTTGCGGATGGCCCAGGAAGCTCCGACCGGCTTGAGAATCGGACCCACAACGGCGTGGTTCCGTTCCTCGTAGCCAGCGGCGATAGCGGCGTCGAGGGTTCCTTCGCCGCCGTCCGCTACCGGGAATTGGGTGGTTACGGCGTCCGGATAGACGCGGAGGGCGCCCTCGGCCATGGCCGATGCGGCTTCGGCTGCGGTCAGGGATCCCTTGAATTTGTCCGGGGCAATGAGGATACGCATGGGTCCATCTTGCCAGCTTTGCTCGGAAAGCGTTTCCCGATTACGAAGATTAAATCAGTCGTTCAAGGTCCGAATGGGAGCGCCCGCCACCCATGCCTTAACGTCCTCGAATGCCCCGCCGTAAAACTGCCTGTAGCTTTCGTGCGTCACGTAGCCGATGTGTGGCGAGAGCACGGTACGCGAGGAATGAAGCAAAGCATGTCCAGCGGGCAGAGGCTCCTCGTCAAAGACGTCCATGGCAGCGCCACGTATCCAGCCTTCCTCCAGTGCACGAATCAGCGCGGCCTCGTCCACCAGTGGCCCGCGGGCGGTATTGACGAGTACGCCTTCGGGACCCAGGAGCCTCAATTCTTCCGCTCCTACGACGCCCTCCGTCCGCTCGGACAGCCGCAGGTGCAAGGTTACGACGTCGGACTCCCGGAACAGCTCCTCCTTGCTCACCTTTCGGGCACCGGCAGCCTCGGCCGACTCCGCAGTGAGGTTCTGGCTCCACGCCAGAACATCCATGCCAAAGGCTTTCGCGTAGCCCGCAATCCGCTTCCCAATCTTGCCAAGGCCGACGATTCCCAGCGTCTTGCCTTCGAGTTCAAACCCGACGGCGGTCTGCCAGTCGCCTGCCCTCAGCGAGTTTTCCTCCACAACCAGGTTGCGGGCAAAAGCGAGCAGCAACGCCCACGTCATCTCCGGTGCCGCTGCCGGGGAACCGCCCGTTCCGCACACCAGGATGCCACGCTCCGACGCTGCCTCAAGGTCGATCGCGGCATTGGCCATGCCCGTGGTCACGAGGAGTTTCAGGTTGGTCAATGACTCAAGCACGCGACGAGGGAAGCGCGTCCGTTCGCGCATCGCCACAATGATGTCGAACGGCGCCAAAGCTGCCACAGCCTGCTCTTCCGAAACAAAAGGTGCGCTGAAAACGCTGACCTTCACGCCGTCGTCGAGAAGTGAATCCCAAGGGGCGTAGTCGCTGGCGACCTGCTGATAGTCATCAATGATGGCCAATCGGAAACTCGTCACGTCAATCTCCTCGCGCGGCGGCTGGTGGTACAAACACCATCTCACGTCAGGAATCCGATTTCGCGGCGACTGACGATTTAGTGCCGTACAGAGAGTACGGCACCTGGTGGGTGCACATTCTCCGGTGATGCGATTGACTGGAAATTGAACCCCCTCCCCTTTTGAAGGAGATGCGTTGACAGAGCCCAACATGATGCCGGCCCTACCCAAGCCCGAGCATCCCCGTCCCCAACTTGTCCGCAAGAACTGGATGAACCTCAATGGAATCTGGAGTTTTGAGATCGACGCCGGTGACTCGGGTTTGGAGCGCGGCCTCGCCAAGCGCGAGCTCACCAATGAGATTCTGGTGCCGTTCGCGCCGGAATCAACGCTTTCGGGAATTGAGCACGTGGATTTCATGGAGGCCGTCTGGTACCGGCGTACAGTGACCATCCCCCAGGAGTGGGCTGGCCAGAACGTCCTCCTGCATTTCGGTGCCGTGGATCACGACGCTACCGTCTGGGTCAACGGAATTGAGGTGGCCCGCCACAGGGGTGGCTTCACCCCCTTCACCGCTGATCTTGGTGGAGTGGCCGAACCTGGCACGGACGCGGTCATCGTTGTCCGGGCCCGCGACTCCCGGCACGAACCGCAGGCCCGCGGCAAGCAGGCAACCTGGTACAACAACACACATTGCCAATACACCCGCACCACTGGAATCTGGCAGACGGTCTGGATGGAGGCTGTTCCCGAGGTCTACATCAAACGCCTCCGAATGACCCCCAACCTTGCCGACTCAAGCATCACTCTTGAGGTCCCGATCAGCCAGAACCGCGCCGGGCACACGCTGACGGCCGTGCTCAGCGATAAGGACGACGTGAGGGTGGAAGCCACGGTCAAGGCCGATGTGGACCTCACGCCCACATTGCGGCTCAGCATTCCCTCTGAATCCTTGCGTCCTTGGTGCATTGAGGATCCCTTCCTTTATGACCTCGAGGTGACGGTGCGGGACGCTGCCGGCAACGCTACTGACAGCGTCAGCAGTTACGCAGCCGTTCGTTCGGTGGCTCTTGACGGCAAGATGGTTCGTATCAACGGCAAGTCCGTGTTCCAAAGACTGGTACTGGATCAAGGCTATTGGCCGGAGTCGCTGATGACCTCGCCTGATGACCGCGCGCTAGTCAAGGACATCGAGTTGTCCATGGCCGCAGGCTTCAACGGTGCACGACTCCACCAGAAGGTATTCGAAGAGCGCTTCCTCTACCACGCAGACCGCCTCGGCTACCTTGTCTGGGGCGAGTTCGGCGACTGGGGCGTCTCCGGAGGAGGAACCATTGGGCACAACCAAAAGCCGACAGCGAGCTTCGTAGCCCAGTGGCTGGAGGTGGTGCAGCGGGACTTCAACCACCCCTCGATCATCGGGTGGTGCCCCCTCAACGAAACGCACCAGGTCCTGCACGATCGACTCACGGTTTTGGACGATGTCACCCAGGCCATGTTCCTCGCCACCAAGCTGGCCGATCCCACGCGGCCTGTCATCGATGCCTCCGGATACTCTCACCGCATCCGCGAAACCGACATTTACGATTCCCATTCCTACGAGCAGAATCCGGAGCGGCTCCGGCTTGAGCAGCAGGGTCTTGCGGAGGGGAAACCGTTTGTGAACCGGAACCCGCAGGGAGAGGATTACTCCGTGCCCTATGCCGGCCAGCCGTACTTCGTATCCGAATTTGGCGGCATTTGGTGGAGCGAGGCCGAAGTCCGGCAAGCGGCAGCTGAACCGGGCCTGGGAACCGACGTGTCGACGTCGTGGGGTTACGGCAAGCGCGTCAGCAGCGAGGAGGAGTTTTATGCCCGCTTCGAAGGACTATGTGGCGTGCTGCTGGATAACCCGGACATGTTCGGTTATTGCTATACCCAGCTGACGGACGTCTTTCAGGAAAAGAACGGCATCTTCACCTTCGATCGCAGCCCCAAGTTTGACCTTGAGCGGATCCGGGCCAGCCAGGTCCGCCCGGCCGCCATCGAAACCCGCCCAGATGGCACTTAATGACAATGTTGCAGCCTGGGACTGTCATCAACTGCCACTTCGGCGGAGCTTTTTGGGAGTGCTAGACCCACTGACCGCGGCGTACCAGAACTTCCTTGAGGAGGTCCAGCCGATCCGACACGATTCCGTCCACGCCCAGGTCCAGGGTTCGTTCCATCTCTGCGGAATCGTTGATGGTCCAGACGTGCACTTGGACGCCCACTCGGTGTGCGCGACGAACAAAACCGGCAGTCACCACCGGAAACGGACCGTACCGGGCCGGAACCTGGAAAGCGTCGACGCCGGTGAGCACCTTGCGGGCCAGGCCCGCCGGCAGCGCGGGGCCAAGGAGTACGAAGAGCGCGGTCAAAGTGGTGCCAGCCGAAGAAGCCGTCCGCTGGCTGAGGAGCTTCAAGACGGCACGACGACGCCGGTCAGAGAAACTCGTGACCAGGACGCGGCCATGGATGCTGTGCTTCTCGATTGCCTCAGCGGTCGATATGACGGAATTCCAGTCCTTCACGTCCAAGTTCAAGCGCGCATCGGGAAACGCAGCTACGAGATCGTCAAAAGTCGGCACGGGTTCCACTCCGCCGATGCGGGCCTTGGCTACCTCGGCTGCCGTTAACTCGGCGATACGCCCGGTCGAATCTGTGACCCGGTCCAGGGAAGCGTCATGGAAAACGAGCAACACGCCGTCTGAAGTGGTGTGTACATCAGTTTCAAGATGCAAGGTGCCGAGCTCGACCGCGGCCCCAAACGCAGCCATGGAGTTCTCCATCCCATGCAGGGAGAATCCCCTGTGGGCAAAGGCCAGCGGGCCCACAGTGCCATCCTTGCGGAGGAAATAGGGCAGCGTCACACCCGTAGCGTAGCCCATGGTGCAGGCTCCGCTACGACTCCTCGGAAACGGTCACCTTCTCCTGGGGAACGATCGCCACGCCGTCACTGACGTGCACCAGCGTGCGGCCGCGACCGCCGTCGAGCTCCACCCAGACTGCCGTTGCGTCGCCGGTGACAGCATCCACAACCCCGGCCGATTCGTAACCGGGCGTCAGCGTGACGCTGACGCGGTCGCCCTGACGGAGTGACCTCCAGTGGTGATCCGGCTCGATGCGCCGCAATGGAGCCGTGTTGAAATCGTTGATCCTACGCTTGGCCATGGTTCCCCTACACAATCAACAAGCTAAACGGGTCTGTGGCTGAAAGCCTACGGGCGCAAGTTGAACGCGGGTTGTATGGAGACTGGGAACTTGGTGACAGCTTTGGGATAGGTCAGGGCTGCGAAACTAGTGGCATGACTGTGTTGATTGCCGGGTGCGGCGACCTTGGAACCGAAGCCGGACTGCGTTTCGCCGAGTTGGGCCACGACGTGATCGGGCTCCGACGCTCTCCAGAAAAGCTCCCCGCCGGAATACGAGGCATGCATGCGGACCTCTCACGTGGAGTCCCGATCCTGCCGGCGGATGTGAAGATCGTTATTGTGTCTATCGCCGCTGACTCGTCCACTGAGGAGGCATACCGCGCGGCGTATATAGACGGTTTGCATAATATTCTGGACGCCTTGGACCGCGATTCCATTGAACCGAGACGCATACTGTTTGTCTCATCCACCGCCGTCTACAAGGACTCCGATGGAGAGGTGGTGGACGAGACCACACCCACTGAGCCCACGCGTTTCAGCGGCAAAGTGCTGGTGGAGGCCGAAAATCTGCTGCTTGCCCGAACCCGCGGGACGAGGACTCAACCGATCGTCCTGCGGCTCGGCGGCATTTACGGCCCAGGACGAACACGGCTGATCAGCCAGGTCCGGTCCGGCCAAGCCGTGATACCGGCGCAGCCCCGGCACACAAACCGAGTTCACAGGGACGACGCCGCGGCCATGATCGTGCACCTCGCCACTATGGAGCAGGACCCTGATCAGGTCTACGTGGGCGTGGACGACCACGCAGCCGAGATGGGTGACGTCATGCGGTTTTTGGCCCTGGAATTGGGAAACCCGGAACCACCAACCGCAGTCGAAGACACCGCGTCCAATCCCGGCCCCGGTGACAAACGCTGCTCCAACCAGCGACTGCGCGAGACTGGATTCGAGTTCGCCTTCCCCACGTATGTTGAGGGCTACCGCGCCGTGCTGGCAGGTCAGGGTATACGTCACCCGTGATGCACGGTTAGACCGTCTGCTCCGTCAGTTTCGCCTCGAGGATCTGGGCCACGCCGTCGTCGTCGAAGTGCGGCGCCTGCTGCCCCGCGGCGAGGATCGCTTCCGGATGGCCACTGGCCATCGCGTAACCGTGGCCGGCCCAGCGGAGCATCTCGATGTCATTCGGCATGTCCCCGAAGGCCACCACGTCAGCAGCCCCGATCCCCAGAGACTCTGCGTACTTGGCGAGTGTGACGGCCTTGTTGATGCCGGGAACGGACATCTCAAGCATTGCGGTTCTCGGTGCCGAGTGCGTGGTGCTGACCAAGTGGGCAACGGCGGGCTGAACCTCGGCAAGGAATTCGTCCGGTGTCCCTTTGCGGGTTATCGCCAGGAACTTCACGACGGCGTCATCCGCAGCCAGCGTCTGGTCCAGCGGTGCGGGAGTGAATTCGGCAATCAGCTCGCTGGTTTCGTTCTCTATGAAGCCAGGCTCCAGCTGAAAACCGGTCAGAGTTTCCACGGCGAATAAGGCATCCGGCCGGAGGGACTTTATGATGCGCCGCGCCTCGAAAATGGATTCGACGTCCAATGTGCACGAGGAAATGGGCTTCTCAGTTTCCAGATCCCAGACCACTGCGCCGTTGGAACAGATCACGATGCCGCTGTGCCCAAGTTGCTCCTGGAGCGGGTACAGCCAACGCGGCGGCCGGCCGGTGACGAACACAAGTTCCACCCCGGCGTCCCGGCATGCTTTGAAGGCCTTGACGGTTCGATCACTGATCTTGCCGTCATGACCGAGGATGGTGCCGTCAATATCACTTGCTACGAGCCGCATCATGTCAGTCTACGTGGCTGTTGAGAACCCAAATGCCGCCGCTAACGTTCGAACATGCCTGTAATGGTTCCCCGCGCCAAGGTATGCGCCGGAAGGGCTGAGGCAAGTATGCGCGCTTCGGAATTCTTTGGTACGCCCAGGTCCTCCACATCCAAGGCATGTACGGCCACTACGTACCGATGAGGCCCATGCCCCTTCGGTGCGGCCGCCCCAAGGTAACCCGCGCGGCCGCCGTCGTTCTTTAACTGGAAGGCACCGGCGGGCAGGGCGTGACCGTCCTGGCCACCGGAACCGGCCGGAAGACTTGACACCTCGGGGGGAATATTAAGCACAGCCCAGTGCCAGAACCCTCCAGGATCCGGAGCATCCGGATCCAGCATTGTGACTGCGAAACTCCTCGTTCCGTCAGGAGCTCCGCTCCAGCTCAGCTGTGGAGAGATGTCCTTGCCGCCGGCGCCTAGAATTCCGCTCCGCTGATCGGGACCCAAGGTTTCACCATCGCGGAATGACTCGCTCGTGACCTGTAATTCGGGCACGGGCGCCGAGGCGTAGGGGTCGTGGTCCTTCATGGTGCACCTCCAATCGGCCGGTCTTCCCGGCTAGAGTTTTAACTGGCAACAGCCCGGTGGTTCAGCTCAGCCCGCGTGGGCGGATTGGCTCCGGCCCGGGACACCGTGACGGCGGCGGCACGGGTCGCATGGTCCATGATTGCGGCCAGGGTTTCGGCCGGCATGGCCCTCAGTGCCCCGCGGTTTTGCGCGCCGTCCAGCCCGCGGTCAACGATCGCGGACAGCAATCCCGCCATGAACGAATCGCCGGCACCAACGGTGTCTACGACCGTCACGGAAGGCGCCGGCACCTGGGTCTCTCCGGTGGCTGTCGTTCCCCACGGTCCACGCGCGCCCCGCGTCACCACCACCAGCGCGGGGCCTTCTGTACCGCCCAAAGACAACCAGCGCCGAGCCGATTCCAGTGGGTCGACGCCCGGGTACAGCCATTCGAGGTCTTCGTCAGAGGCCTTGACGACGTCGGAGAGCACCACGAAGCGTTCGGCCTGCCTTCGTGCGTACTCGCGGTCGGTGATGATGCTGGGACGGCAGTTGGGGTCGAAACTGATGGTGCAGCCCGGGTGGGCATGCTCGACGGCGGCAAGCACGGCCGCGGCCCCGGGCTCCAAAGCGGTGGCTATCGAACCCGTATGCAGCAAGGTGGCGCCCTGCAGCATGAGCGGCAACCGCTCCGCAAGGCCCGGCAAGTCCCAGGTGAGGTCGAAGGTGTAGGTGGCGGCGCCGTCGTCGTCGATCAGTGCGGTGGCCACGCTGGTGGGTTTGCCGTCGGGCGGAAGGGGAACCATCACCGAACTGGATCGGAGGTGCGCGGCAACGGAATCGCCGTACGCGTCCTGGCCAAACCGCCCGATGAACTGCACGGGGTGATCCAAACGCGCCAAGCCAACAGCGACGTTGAGCGGACTGCCACCAACGTGCGCCTCGATTCCGCTGGGGCGCTGCACGACGTCAACCAAGGCCTCGCCAATCACAGTCAGCATGGGACCACTCTGCCAGAGGAAGGGCGGGCCCTACCAGTGATTCAGGAGAGCAAGCGCTGCACCAATTCGCGGCATTTCTTGTAGGCCACGGCCTTGGGGTCTATGAGATCGAAATGGTCGCCCGGGACACGCAGCAGCTGCGCGGCACTTCCGGCTGCCGTTGCCGCCGCGACATAGGCCTCGGACTGGCTGGCTGGAACGTCTTCATCGTCCGTAGCGTGGACGGCGAAAACTGGAACATTAATGGGCAGGGAGCTCATGGGATCGGCGTACTTATGCCTCTTGGGGTATCTGGCGGAATCGCCGCCCATGAGGTTGCAGACAGCACCGTTGCTGAGATTCAGTTTTTCCGCGGCGGCAAGGTCCAGGAGGCCGGACTGACTGACGACACCCGTTAGATGGACGGCATTATCCTCGGGTCCCCGCACGAGCTGGCGGTCGGCGTCGGGCGTTCCGATGGCTGAAAGGCGCTGTCGTCCGGCCGCCCACACAGCCAGGTGACCCCCGGCGGAGTGGCCTAAGGCCACCACCTTGCCCAGGTGGAGCTCGTGCTTTTCGGCGATTTCGGCGAGATGGTCAATGCCGGCCAGAATATCTTCGAAGGTATGGGGCCAACCACCGCCGTTGCCGGCCCGCCGGTATTCAAGATTCCAGGCGGTAATTCCATGTGCCGCGAGGTCGCGGGCCAGGGGCTCACCGAGCTCGGCGCCGTACTGTGAACGCCAATAGCCGCCGTGGATCACAACTGCGACACCACCCGCGACAGGTGACGCGCCGCGATGGTTTCCGTTGTTCGGTTCAGGTATGAAGAGTTCGCCCCACTGACTGGGGTGTTCGCCGTAGCTGTACTTGTGCCGCAACATTGCGCCCTCCTTTGTACCGAGCCTATCGTGACGTCCCGCAACTTTGGCTAGGGGCACCCCGACGGCGGGTGGCCCGCTCCAGTGTCAGACCCGCCCCGTAAGCTGGGGGCATGGCAAGCAATTGGGACAGCCTGGACCAGGACCAGCGCGATGCAGTGAATGCGAACGTGGCGCTTTATGAGCGTGTTCGCCCTGCCCTGAAGCGGGTCACGCGGGATGTGTTGCTGACCTTGCGGGACATGCTTAACGACGCCGAGGTCACTCCCCTGTTCGTCACTGGGCGAACCAAAACGGTGGAGTCGTTCCGCGAAAAGATTTCCCGCACCGATGATCCCTTGGAGCCGGGCGGCCCTCGCATCCTCAAGTTCCCTGACCCGTTCCGCACTTTGAACGACATGGTGGGCATCCGCGTCATCACCAAGCTGCCAGCCGAGAACGCTGCCGTGGCCAACATCATCAAGCGGCAACGCCAGCTCTTCGATTGCCGGGGAGACCGTGAGAAGGACATCGGCTCCATCGAATCGGGCACGTACGGATACTCCAGCCGGCACCTCATCCTTCGCACCATCCAGAACGAGGCCGTCAAGGAATACCAGCACGTGTTCAATCCGGACATGCCCGCCAACGGCAGCTACTTCTTCGAGTGCCAGATCCGCACCGTCTTTGCGCACGCCTGGAGCGAGATCGAGCACGATATCCGGTTTAAGGCGGAGGATCCACGCGCCTGGACGCCACATTTCGATCGCCAGTTCACCGCCACTGCGGCCATGTTGGAAACCGTGGAGAGCGCCTTCGCCGACCTCCACGAGCGTTACGAAGAAGTCCGAGGCTATTGGGACCTGGAGGGAGAGGGCGCCTCGCCACTGACTCCCAACCGCGTTCGGGACGTGTGGCGTACGCTCCTGCCTCACGTTGACCGAAAAGTTGATGACGACTGGGGCTGGGCTGCCGAACTCCTTGCGGCCCACGGACTCACCAAAACCGTGGAACTTGCCGGGCTGCTCAGTGCAAACCGGATCACCGAGGTCCGCAAAGCCCTGGACCACCGCTATTCTCCCGGCCCCGACCGTCTCCTGGACGATCTGCTGCTGTGGCAATACGGAACCGAACACATCGACCTCACCGCTGAGGCGCCCGACGTCGTTCCGCACCCGCGGCGCGACAGCCTCCAGCGGCGTCTTAAGCAGATTGAGCGTTACCGCCAGACCGCACTGTAAGGACGCCACATGACACCCGAGCAACTCATGTCACTGCGGGCGACCTTCCGCTCGCCCCGCCGCCTGCTGACGGAATCCCTTGCGGGACTGGTTGTGGCACTGGCGCTCATTCCGGAGGCCATCGCGTTCTCGATCATCGCAGGCGTGGATCCCCGGGTTGGACTGTTCGCTTCCTTCACCATGGGAGTGGTGACTGCCGTTGTGGGTGGTCGTCCAGCCATGATCTCCGCGGCGACGGGTGCCGTAGCCCTGGTCATCGCTCCCGTGATGAAGGAGCACGGGCTCAACTACTTGATTGCCACGATCATCCTGGCTGGTGTCTTCCAGATCATCCTTGCCGTCCTCGGCGTCACGCGGCTCATGCGGTTCATTCCGCGCTCGGTGATGATCGGATTCGTGAACGCACTGGCAATTCTGGTGTTCATCTCGCAGATGCCCGAACTCTTCAATGTCCCCTGGATGGTCTATCCGATAGTTGCCGTGGGATTGGTCATGGTCTTTGGCCTACCCCGGCTGACCACGGCCATTCCCGCGCCGCTCGTAGCGATCGTGGTCATCACCTTGGTCACCGTTCTGGGGCACATCGACGTTCCTACGGTCAGTGACAAAGGCGAACTTCCCCACAGTCTGCCAGGATTCTTCCTGCCCGATGTCCCACTGAACCTGGAGACGTTCCAGACCATCGCGCCCTTCGCGCTGTCCATGGCCCTCGTTGGACTGTTGGAGTCACTTCTGACGGCCAAGCTCGTGGACGACATCACGGACACGCGATCCAATAAAACAAGGGTTTCCTGGGGCCAGGGGGTGGCCAACATCGTCACAGGGTTTCTTGGTGGCCTGGGTGGTTGTGCGGTGATCGGACAAACAATGATCAACGTCAAGGGATCCGGCGCACGGAGCCGGCTCTCAACATTCCTGGCCGGCGCCTTCCTGCTGGTCTTGGTGGTTGTCCTTGGCGATGTGGTGGGCATGATTCCCATGGCGGCCCTTGTTGCGGTGATGATCTTCGTTTCCCTGATCACCTTCGAATGGCACTCTATTCGCCTGTCCACGTTGAAGCGGCTGCCCAAATCGGAAACCGCCGTTATGCTCGTCACCGTTGCCGCTGTGGTGGCGACGCACAATCTGGCGGTGGGTGTCGGCGTCGGCGTTTTGACCGCGATGGTGCTGTTTGCCCGGCGCGTTGCGCACTTCGCGACTGTCGAGCGGACGGAACTGGAGCTAAACGGTGAAACGGTGGCCACGTACACGGTGGACGGCGAACTCTTCTTCGCTTCGTCCAATGATCTCTACACCCAGTTCGACTATGCAAAGGATTCTTCGGACGGCATAGATCGGGTGGTGATCGATCTTCACAACTCGCACATCTGGGACGCTTCGACCATCGCAGTGTTGGATTCGGTCACTGAGAAATACCGCAACCACGGGCGCGAGGTGGAGTTCATTGGCCTCAACGACGCGAGTATCCGAATGCGTGAGCGGCTCGCAGGCAAGCTGAACGGCTAACCCAACCGAGACGACGGATGTCTGACATATACGCCCGTGAGGATGTAACGAAGTCGTCCGGCTTGAATGCTAAGTGTGAGCATGGATGAATGCTCGAGGCAACGAATTCCCAGACGGAAACAGAGTCAGCCCCTCCCCTGAACGCGGCCCTCGCCGCAGAGGCCAAGATAGCGCGCATAGCCGTGACGGTTTTCCCGCTCCTGGTGGTGCTGGCTGGGGTCCTCGGGTTCCTGCTTCCGGACCTGTTCAAGCCCATGGGCCTCGCCGTGCCATATTTGCTTGGTGTCATCATGTTCTGCATGGGCCTCACGCTGACGCCGCCCGACTTCGCTTCCGTGGCGCGTCGACCGTGGGCGGTGGCACTCGGCATCGTGGCCCACTACGTGATCATGCCTGGAGCGGGCTGGTTGATTGCCGTCCTGCTTCAACTACAGCCCGAGCTCGCTGTTGGCCTTATCCTTGTGGGCTGCGCACCCTCCGGTACGGCGTCCAACGTGATGGCGTTCCTGGCCAAGGGCGACGTAGCCCTGTCCGTCGCTGTTGCCTCGGTTTCCACCCTGATCGCTCCCATCGTCACACCGGCACTGACCCTCCTCTTGGCCGGTTCGTTCCTGCACATTGATGCTGGTGCCATGGTGCTGGACATCGTGAAAACCGTGTTGCTTCCGGTGATCGCAGGCCTGCTCGCCCGGCTGTTCCTCTCGAGGCTCGTCGCGAAGGTGCTGCCGGCACTTCCCTGGGCTTCCGCCGTCGTGATTTCACTGATCGTGGCGGTCGTGGTGGCTGGCAGCGCCAGCAAGATCGTTGCCGCCGGTGCCATCGTGTTCCTGGCAGTCGTCCTCCACAATGGCTTTGGGCTGGGCCTGGGTTACCTGGCCGGTAAGCTCGGCCGCCTCGACGACAAGGCCCGCCGCGCCCTGGCATTCGAGGTCGGCATGCAGAACTCGGGTTTGGCCGCGACGCTGGCCACCGCACATTTCAGCCCGCTGGCAGCGCTGCCGTCGGCCGTGTTCTCGCTGTGGCACAACATCTCGGGCGCAATAGTGGCTGCTTGGCTGGCTCGCCGCCCGCTGAAGGACTAGCGCCCCGGGGTCCAGCTAACCCCGGGTGGTGCCGCGCCGATGGAGTGTCCACGGTGACGGGAGGCGAACGCCCTCGGGCGGAGTTGCTCCGGCAAGGCGGTCCAGGAGCATCCTGACCACCTTCTCGAAGATAGGATCCGGACCCACTGTGGTCAACGGCGGATCGTATTCCTGGCCCTCCGTGGAATTCCCGACGCCGACGATTTGGATGTCCTCCGGTACGCGAAGTCCCAGTCGGTAGGCCGCGCGGATCGTCTGAAGGGCTTCCATATCGTCAGTGCAAAGGATGGCCGTGGGCCGGTCCGGTAGCTGGAGCAACTCAAGGGCGGACTGATACGCGATATCCGGCCGGTGCTGGGAGGTGCGGACAAGGGATTCGTCCAGCGGTATGCCCGCCCTTTCCAGTCCGGCAGCATACGCCGCAAAACGACTCTTGACCCTGCCCGCAGGCGCCGCCCGGCGAATACAAGCGATCCGGCGGTGTGACGCCGCAAGGAAGTCCATGCCCTCTTCCAGCCCTGCCTCGGATTCGGGAGCAAGGACGTCAAATCCGGCTGGCTTCATGGTTCCTGAAATCACCACTTGGGCGACACCCCGGCGGGCCAGTTCGGTGACGGTTTCATCCTCGGCAGTGGCTTCCGGGAAGTAGCCGATGATGACGCCATCAGCACCGCCGGACATCATGAATTTTCTCCAGTCCTCACCCAAAAGGATCACAGGCTGGTAGCCGTGCTGCGGGAGGATCCGTGCCGCCGCTGCCGCCAAGGCGCGATCCCACGGCCATTCCAGGTTGCCGATTGCCACCGCAACAACATCGGTCTTGCCACGCCGCATGCCGCGCGCCGCCTGATTGGGAACGTATCCCAGCTCCTTGACGGCCGCCAGAACCCGATCCTGCGTGGGCTGGCTGATCCGCGTGGTGCCCCCATGACGCCCCGAAAGCACATAGGAAACGGTCGTCAGGGATACGTCCGCCGCCGCCGCCACATCCCGGATAGTGGGCTTGGATCCCTTGCTCACGTGCTGCTCCTGATAGACGTCGGATTTCTTGAACTCTATCTTCAACCAGTTGGACACCTCTTGACGCAATTAGTTGTGAACGTTAACAATTAAGGGAGCCAGCAAGTAGCCAAGTGGGAAGATCATTCAATGAAGAACTGGGCAGGAAACCTCGAGTACTCGTCCGCGGAAGTCCAGCGGCCCACGTCGGTGGACCAGCTGCGCGCCCTTGTGGCCAACGCGCCCCGGATCAAGGCCCTCGGTTCCCGCCACTCTTTCAACCAAGTAGCGGACACCGATGGCACACACGTTCTCCTGGATGCATTGCCCCAGGAAGTTGTCCTCAACAAGGACAAGGGAACCGTCAAAGTCAGCGGGGGAACCAGCTATGGCGCCCTGTGCCGGGCTATTGAAGAGCAGGGTTACGCCATCCACAACCTCGCATCGCTCCCCCACATCTCCGTGGCCGGCGCTATCCAAACCGGAACGCACGGCAGTGGGGTCAACAATCCCTCCCTGGCTGGCGCCGTCGTGAGCATTGACCTGGTGCGTGCAAACGGCGAGCTGGTGACGCTCACCGAGGACGACGACGAGTTCCCGGCCAGCGTCGTAGGAGTCGGCGCTCTGGGCATTGCCACGGGACTGGAATTGACTGTCCGGCCGAGCTATCAAATGCGGCAGCGCGTGCTCACGGAATTGCCGTGGGACCGGGCGCTGGCCGATTTCACGAACATCGCCTCGGCCGCGTACAGCGTCAGCTTCTTCACCAACTACACCGGCGACGCCATCCCGCAGGTGTGGTTCAAAGCCCTGGATTCCGAGCCAGCCCTGCCTGACCTCTTCGGTGCCACCGCGCCTACGGCCGCGCTCCATCCGCTGCCCGGCATGTCAGCCGAGAACTGCACGGGTCAACTGGACGAGCCCGGCAAATGGCTGGACCGGCTGCCCCACTTCCGCCATGAATTCACGCCGAGCAACGGTGAGGAACTCCAGAGCGAGTTCCTCCTGCCACTGGACCAAGCCCCGGCTGCCCTGGAGGCTGTGCGGGAACTCGCTGACAAGCTGGCACCTCTGCTGTTCATCTCCGAAATCCGCACAGTAGCCGCCGACGAGTTCTGGCTCAGCCCGTTCTACCACCAGCAAAGCGTTGCACTGCACTTCACATGGAAGCCGCTGCAGGCCGAGGTGGAGGCGGTACTCCCCGAACTCGAGGAAGCACTGCGTCCCTTCGGCGCGAGGCCACACTGGGGAAAGCTCTTCACGCCAGGCCTGTACGACTTCGCCACGCTCTACCCACGCTTCGAGGACTTCTGCAGCCTTGCCGTCACCCACGATCCCAGCGGCAAGTTCCGCAACGGCCTGCTCGACAACATTTTGGGAGCCACAACCTCGTTGCTTGGCCGCTAATCCGTTGCTGCCGAACAACGGAATAGCGGGTTAGCGACCGCCCAGCCCACGCCCGGGACTTGCGCAGGACGGGATGAGTCAAACCAGCCGGTCTAATCGATGTGCGCCAGCACAGCGCCCGCCGTCACCACTCCACCGGCAGCCGACAGAACGGAGGAGAGTGTGCCCCCACGATGTGCGGTGACCTGGGTTTCCATCTTCATGGCTTCGAGGACCACCAACGGATCACCGGCAGACACCTCGGCTCCTGGTTCGACGAGCCACTTCACAACTGTTCCCGCCATGTTGGACACCAAGGCGCTCTCGGACACGGCAGCCTCACCGGCGTCTGAAGCCGGCAGTCCTGTCACGTCCGAAGCCGCGGGAAGACCCTGCCCGGACCGTGCCCAGCCGTCCAACAGGTCCGCCGGAAGTCCTACAGCAAGCCGCTTGCCGTCGACGTCCACAGTGATGGTGCGGCGCGTCCCGCTTGGGGCAACCACGTTGTACTCCGGATCAACCGGGATCTGATCCGCGAAGTCTGTCTCGATCCAACGCGTGTGGACGCGCAGCCCAGCCACGGAGGTGAAATCAGCGGACTCCACCACCGCGCGGTGGAACGGCAAAACGGTGGCCAGTCCAGTGATCTCCATTTCGGCCAGAGCACGCCGTGCGCGGCGCAGGGCTTGCTGCCGGTCGGCACCCGTGACAATCAATTTGGCCAGGAGCGAATCGAACTGTGGTGCTATGTACGAGCCCGGGCGCACGCCGGTGTCCAGGCGAATTCCGGGACCCGTGGGCGCTTGGAACGAAACTACGGTGCCGGGAGAAGGCAGGAAGCCGCGGCCAACGTCCTCGGCGTTGATGCGGAATTCAAAGGAATGCCCGCGCGGGGACGGGTCCTCGGTAATGCTCAAGGGCAAGCCGGCTGCGATACGGAACTGTTCCTGGACGAGGTCGATCCCGGCCGTTTCCTCGGTAATCGGGTGCTCCACCTGCAGGCGGGTGTTCACCTCCAGGAAGGCCACGGCGCCATCGGCCGAGACCAGGAATTCAACGGTTCCGGCACCGTAGTAGCCGGCCTCGCGGACGATTGCCTTGGCGGCATCGTAGATCTGCTGTTGCTGGGAGTCACTCAGGAAGGGCGCCGGAGCTTCCTCCACGAGCTTCTGGTGGCGGCGCTGGAGCGAGCAGTCGCGGGTTCCCACTACCACCACGTTGCCGTGGACGTCGGCGACCACCTGGGCCTCCACGTGCCGGGGCCGGTCAAGGTACTGCTCCACGAAGCACTCGCCGCGCCCGAAAGCCACCACGGCCTCGCGCACAGCGGAATCAAAAGCTTCCTCTACCTCGACGAGCTCGCGGACCACTTTGAGCCCGCGGCCACCCCCGCCAAAGGCAGCCTTGATGGCCACCGGGAGTCCGTGTTCCTCGGCAAAGGCACGGGCTTCAGCAGCAGTGGCAACTGGTCCATCACTTCCGGCCACAAGAGGGGCACCCGCACGGACAGCTATCTCGCGGGCCGTGATCTTGTTGCCCAACTGGCGGATCGACTCCGGCGAGGGACCGATCCACTCAAGTCCGGCGTCGAGCACTGCTTGCGCAAAGTCCGCGTTCTCGGAAAGGAAACCGTACCCGGGGTGGACGGCGTCAGCTCCCGACCGTTCGGCAACGGCGAGCAGTTTCCCAACGTTCAAGTACGTCTCAGCGGGGCTGTTTCCACCCAGGCTATAGGCTTCATCGGCGGCACCCACGTGCATTGCGTCGGCGTCGATGTCCGCGTAGACGGCCACGGACGAAATGCCGGCGTCATCGCAGGCACGGGCTACTCGGACAGCAATTTCTCCGCGGTTCGCAATCAGGACCTTGCGCATCAAATACTCACTTCTCTGGGGTCTTGGTGAAGTCGGGGGAATCGGGGACGAACCGGAACCGGATCCGTCCGCCAATAGGGACCTGCCCGGCGAGGTCAAGGTGTTCGTCGCGCACCACGCCGATCACGGGATATCCGCCGGTGATCGGGTGGTCGGCCAGGAACAGAACGGGGAGGCCGGCGGGCGGGATCTGGAGGGCTCCGGCCATGGTGCCCTCGCTGGGGAGCTCGCCCTCGCGGGCACGATTCAACGGGGTGCCATCCAGTCGCATGCCCACGCGGTTGGACTGCGGCGTGACAAGCCATTCCTGGCTTGTTAGCGACTCGATCGCGGACTGGTCGAACCAGTCTGCGCGCGGTCCTGGAACGACATCGAGCACAGTGACACCGGCACCCGGGAATTCCGGTTGCAGCTCCGGGCTTCCAACCGCCGTGGAGGCCGTGGCATCGCCCGCCGGGAGCTTCTGTCCAACCAGCAGTGGCGCAGGTCCGATCCCGGACATCGTATCGGCTGACCGGCTCCCCAGGACTTCCGGAACCGCTATGCCGCCGCGGATTGCGACGTAGTTCCGGAATCCGGACCCGGGCGGTCCCAGAGTGAGTACTTCGCCGTCGAGCAGGGCGAAAGGCGCGGCCATAGGGACGGTGCGTATTTCGCCTACCTGGGCGTCGGCGGCGGATTCCTCGGATTCAGCCCACGACGGCGGCTGGATAGTCAGCGTCGTCGGCGCACCGGTAACGGCAATCACCTGATCCCCGACAGCTTCCACGCTTAGCCCGCCGTTGACGGCCTCTATCGCGGCGGCCGATGAGCTGTTGCCGACGAGCCGGTTGGCACGGCGCAGCGACGCCCTGTCCAAGGCACCGGCAGCGGAGACCCCCAAGGCCCCGTAACCTCTGCGGCCAAGGTCCTCGATGAGGCTCTGCGCGCCGGGGTTGAGTACCCGCAGCCCGGAGTCCGTGTGGTGATCAGCCTCGGGTTCAGATTCGTGTTCCGCGCTGGCTGTGACAACTTCCCGAACAGCGCGGTACTGCACCCTGTCGCCGGGACGAACCAAGGCCGGTTGGGCCCGGTCCAGGTCCCACATCCGGGCTCCCGTTCGGCCAATTAGTTGCCAACCGCCCGGGGAACGCCGCGGATAGACCGCCGAGTACTGGCCGCCGAGGGCCACCGATCCAGCGGGAACTGCCGTGCGCGGTGAGGGGCGGCGGGGAACCGTGAGGGCATCGTTCTCGCCCACCATGTAGCCGAACCCGGGAGCGAAGCCTGCGAAAGCAACTGTCCAGATCTGCCCGGTGTGCGCGGCAACCACGCCCTCCACGCTCAGTCCGGTGAGTTCCGCGACGTCGGCGAGGTCGTCGCCGTCGTACACGGTATCGATGACCACCAGCCCGGAGTCAGTAACCTCGGGTTTGGTGAGCTCGAGTTCCAATAGCCGCGCGCCGATGGCGCGGGTTGCGGCCGCGGATTCGCCAACGACCATAACCGTTTCGGCCGCTGCCAGCACGTCAACCTGGCCAGGGAGCGGGGACTTGTAGAGCATGTCCTGCAGGGCAAGTACATCCTGCAACCCGTCCAGTTCGGCCAGGACGGCGCGGGTGCCAACGGGTCGCACGGAGCGGACCCTTTTCGCTGTACTCGTTTGCTTCGCGGTGGTCGTTTGCATCACGGTCTCCATCATCGGCTTCGCCGCCAATTAGGCGGGCGATTCCTGAAGCAGGCGAACGTCTTCTTCGGGCTTCGGATCCCGGCCCAGAAGCATGCCCACGATCGTGACGATGGCAGCCAGGAGGATGTATGCGGCGATCAAATACCAGCCGCCGGATGCCGCGCCGTAGAGAGCGGTGAAGATGATGGGCGCAATGGCCCCACCAATCACGCCAGCCAGGGTGTACGCCAGCGAGCTGCCGGCATAGCGGAGGCGGGCTGGGAACTGCTCAGTAATGAACGCTGCCTGCGGGCCGTACATGAAGGCGTGGAGGGCCAAGCCAATGACGGTACCGATGGTCAGCATGGCCACGGACTTGCCCTGGATCATGAGGAAGAAGACCGGGATGTAGGCAGCTGTTGCTGCAGCGGCAATGCCGTAGACGAGGCGGCGGTTGAACCGGTCCGTCAAGGCGCCTGCCAGCGGGATCAGGAAGAGCTGGAACGCGGAGCCGATGAGGATGGCGGCAAGGACATTGCCGGTGGTCATGCCCAGTTGCTTGGTGGCATACACAGCGACGAACACGGTGAACAACGCGTAGAGGATGTCAGGGCAAACGCGGGAGAGCGCCGCGGAGACCAAGGCCTTGGGCTGGGTGGTGAAAACTTCCTTGATCGGCGCCTTCGGACGCTCGCCATGGGCCTGGATTGCCTTGAAGACAGGGGTTTCTTCGAGCTTGAGGCGGATGATCAGGCCAAAGACCACCAGAAGTGCTGAGGCGAGGAAGGCGACGCGCCAGCCCCAGGAGAGGAAGGCTTCATTGCTCAGCGAAGCAGCAAGTATGGCGAGGACGCCATTGGCCATCAGGTTGCCTGCAGGCGGGCCGATCTGGGCAGCGGAGGACCAGAAGCCACGCTTGTTGGGGTCGCCGAATTCGCTGGACAGCAGAACCGCTCCGCCCCATTCGCCGCCGACGCCGATGCCCTGGGCGAGGCGAAGAAGCACCAGGATAGTGGGTGCCGCCACGCCAATCACCGAGTAATCGGGCAGTGCGCCGATGAGTACGGTCGCAACGCCGATGAGCACCAGGGTGAACACCAGGACGTACTTGCGGCCAATCTTGTCGCCCAAGCGGCCAAAGATGACGCCACCGATCGGACGGGCCAGGTAGCCCACCGCAAAAGCGGAGAAGGAGAGCAGCAGTGCGACGAACTCATCATTGCCCGGGAAAAAGATCTTGGGGAAGACAAGTGCTGAAGCCACTGAGTAAATGGCGAAGTCATAGTACTCAAGCGATGTGCCTGTGAGGCTGGCTATGTAAGCCTTGAGGGCGCCGGCTGGTGGCTTCCTTGTCACGGCTTTGGCTGCGTTGGTGCTGGTCATGGTTTCCTCCGGGGGATGAGGGTTTTGTAGCGCGGGGCCCGGGATGGGCTAAACGAACGAGCCGATGCTTACGCCGGCGTCGCCGAGTGCGGACTTCACAGCGGTAGCCATTGCGACGGCTCCCGGTGAGTCACCATGCACGCAGATGCTCTCTGCGCGGATCTTCAGGATGGAACCATCGATCGTCCTGACGGACTGATCGGTGGCCATCCGCAAAACGTGCTCCGCTACTTCAGCGGGGTCATGCAGGATCGCGCCTGGCTGTGAGCGCGAGACGAGGGTTCCGTCCGGGTTGTAGGCGCGGTCCGCGAACGCTTCAGAAACGCCACGGAGGCCGGCTTCCTCAGCGAGACGCAGGACTTCGGAACCTGGAAGGCCGAGGATCGGAAGGTTGGGGTCAACCGATTTCACGGCGTCGACGACGGCTTTTGCCTGCGCCGTATGCTTGACGATCGCGTTGTACAGGCCACCGTGGGGCTTGACGTACTGGACGGTTGCGCCGGCTGTTGCGGCCAACGCCTGCAGGGCGCCGATCTGGTACACGACGTCGTCGGCCAGTTCCACGGGATCGATGTCCAGGAAACGGCGGCCGAAACCCGCCAGATCGCGGTAGCCAACGTGGGCGCCAACCACGACGCCGGCCTCAGCCGCCTTCTTGCAGGTGCTGCGAATAACGCTGGGGTCGCCAGCGTGGAATCCGCACGCAACGTTGGCACTGGAAACAGACTCAAACATGGCGGCATCGTCGCCGAGCGTCCAACGTCCGAAGGACTCTCCAACGTCGCTGTTCAGGTCGATGATTGCCATGGTGTGATTCCTGCCTCGTGATGTGCGTTACATCAAGAATGCACCAAAGTGTTGAATTGTTCAACAATCCAGCGATCCTAATTTTCGGCAATCGTGTAAATTTTGAGTCATGGCCAGTGCAGATCAGGGATTTCGCGAATCGCGCGGTGCTTCCGCTGCCTCTGTCGCAACCGGCAACGCGGGCATCAGCGGCGCCCGGGCCCGTATGCGCATAGCCGTCCCGTCCGTTGCCGAGCGGGTGGCTGATGAACTGCGCTATCAACTTGCCGAAGGCATGCTGCTGCCCGGCACCAAATTGACTGAAGCCGCAATCGCGGAGGACCTCGGCGTATCCCGGAACACTGTGCGCGAAGCCTTCGCCGAGCTGGCCAGCGAGCGTCTGCTGGTGCGTCAACCGAACCGGGGCGTTTACGTGGCCACGCTGGAAGCCGGCGACATCCACGATGTCTACACCGTGCGCAGGGCGATCGAGGTCAGCTCCATCCGGGCCGGAGGCTCCCCGGAGCGCATCGCCGCGGTGAGGGCCGCGGTCGAAGAAGGCAAACGCGCTGCAGCGGCAGACGATAACGAAGGCCTCGGCAGCGCCAACCAGCACTTCCACGGCGCGATCGTTGGCCTGGCCGAGAGCGGGCGGCTCAACACGATCATGGCCCAGGTTCTCGCCGAGATGCGGCTGTACTTCCACAAGGCCACGGTCAATGCGAACTTCTACAGCGACTGGCTCAAGGAAAACGAGCAGATTTGCTCAGCTCTGGAATCAGGCGATCTCGACCGCGCCGGGGACCTTCTACTCGCCTACCTCAACCGTTCGGAGCAGCAACAGAAGGCAGTTCACGGCGAATAGCCGTAGATTCCCGGCGTGGGCAGGAGCCTTAGCGCTTGCCCTTCTTGCGCGAACCCTTGCCGCGGCCCTTGTCCGGGTTCGGGGCATAGCGTTGCGCCACCGCGGGCTTTTTGGCGCCGCCCCCACGACGATCCGGCTTGGGCGCCTTCTTCGGCTTCTCCTGCTGGGCCGACGGCTGACGGGAACTCTGCGCGGTCCGGCCACGCACAATCCCAATGAACTCCTCGATCACCGGGCTATCCGTTCCGGCAAGCCAAGCGAGGCCAATCTGCGTCCCAGGAGCGCCAGTCAGAAGCCGCATCACAGTCTGCTTGTTGTTAAAGTGCCGGGCGACGGACATAGGCAGGATAGCCAATCCGGCTCCGGATGCCACCACCTGGAGGGCCATGGACGGCCCGCCCATTTCCTCCACATCCAGGAAGTTTTCCTCGGACAGGTCCTCCAGCGCGACTTCTTCAAACACGGAGATCTCGTGCCCCTTGGGCGCCACCACCACCGGCTGCTCTTCATAGAGAGGAATGACATTCAGGCCTTCGCGGTCCACCGGCAACCGCACAAAGCTGAGGTCAGCGGAACCGTCACGCAGCACCGAAAGTTGCGCACCGTCGTCGGACATGAACGCGTGCAACGGAACGTCCGGCATCCGCTCTTCCCAGCGCCGGATCCATTTCCCAGGCGTCACACCCGCAACATAAGCGAAGCGAAGCTCGGTGGGGGGCTCGGTTAATTGGGCGGATTCTTCAGGTGCTGGCACACACTCACAGTACCGGCCAGATACCCTTGAAGCATGACGTCCTCCAACTCCCAGTCCATGAAGCCGGCAACCGTAGCCAAGAAACTCGGCATCTACCTGCCCGCGACACCCCAGGAGTTCCAGGATTCGTCCATCTCCCGCGAAGAATTCGCCGAACTCCAAGCCAACCCGCCGGAGTGGCTCGCTGAACTCCGCCGCAACGGTCCGCACCCGCGCCCGGTTGTGGCACAGAAGCTGAACGTCTCTATTAGCGGCCTCGCCCGCGGTGGCGTGGAAGAAGCACTCACGACGGCGGAAATCACCGAGCTGCTGCAGGCTCCGCCGCAGTGGCTGGTTGTGGAGCGCGCCACCCATGCTGCGGTCCGCGCTGAGGCCCAGCGCGTCAAGGATGAAGCCGCGAAGAAGGCGGCCACGAAGGAAGCCAAGGACAACGCGGCCGCCAAACGCGATGCCCCGAAGACGTCGAAGCGGGATCACGCATAGCTTTTGAGTTGGCTGTGGCCGGGACCCGTTGGTCCCGGCCACAGCTGTTTAACTAGTCCTGATGGAGCTGGACGAAGTTCCCGCAGCCGTCGTCGAAGACTGCGCTGATGCCGGAGAAATCCTCAGCAGGTTCGCCCTGGAACGTCACGCCGGCAGCCATCAGGCGCTCATATTCAGCCTGGACGTCAGCCACGCCAAAGGTGATCGCGGCGAGCCCGGCCTCGTGCAGGGCGTTCATGTAGTTGGCACCTATTGGGTTGTCACTGGGTTCCAGCAGGAGTCCCACGGAGCTGTTGTCTGCGCCAGGGTCCTTGATGATGAAGAGGTTGTACTCCGGCATGGCCATCAGGGTCTCGAAGCCGAGCGTCTCCGTATAGAAAGCATGGGCTGTAGCGGGGTCCTTGACGTGGATGCTGCACATTTTCAGTCTCATGGTGCCTAGGCTACGCCCGGGGACGGACACAGGCGCATACTGAAATCACAGCAGCGCGTACTCGCTTGGAGGTGGTCCAATGCCCGCCATGATGCTCCTGTGGGGCGTAGCCTTGGTGCTCGCAACAGCGGCAACCACGTTCGTTCTCCACAGAAAACTCACGCATGGGCGCGGCCCGGAACCGGACACGATCTTCTGGGATCTCTTCGCGGGCCTGGTGGTGATTCTTCCCGCCATCCTGGTTCCCGCAGTGGAATGGGCGCCAGCCGGACTCATCATGGTCTTCGTTGCGGTGGCCACCGCAGCGGGAACATTGGCCTCCAGCCGCCGGGTGGAACGGATCCACGCAGCCGAGCCCCGGCGTCGTCCTGGCTTTGCGGAAGCAGCGGCCCGCCACGCGAGCATTCTCCAGCAGTGGCGGCGCTACGAACTCGATCCTGGGCAAGCAATAGACTTCCCGGCAATGACGGACGTAAGAGCGGCCGAGACAGCGGCACTTGCCCGTGCCATGCGCGAGGCCGAGCGCTGCAGGGTGACGCCCGGGACTGACTACCGGGCCGCCGTCGAGCGTCTTGCCCAGGCACTGATCGAAGCGGAACGTGCGGCAGGCGTACCGCCAGCCGGACTATCCACGCCGAGGTGACAAACACCAATTCCCGTGCGGGAACGTGGGTGTTTAGTGCCACCTCGGCGCGTGTCCTAGGCGGAGGGCCAAATCCGCCGTGTCCTAGCCGACCGGCAGTGCGCTCAACTTGTTGGCCTCGACGATCCGGGCAGCGGTCGCCTGGCCCATCCGGACTGCGCCGTCAACGTGCTGGTAGCCCTCGGCGGCGAGGTCGGACGAGGACCAGTAGATCGGTCCCACGTTCGTGTGCTGGTCCTTGCCGTAGCGGTGGAGTCCGCCGAGGTCGTAGCTGGAAGCGTACGCTCCGCGGGTCCATTCCTCCGAGCCCCAGTCGGATTCGTAGTAGACCTCGGGCGTGAGGGCCTTGTCGCCCAGGAATCCGGCGATCGATTCCAGGATGGCCTTCTTGCGGTCTTCGGCGCTGAGCTCGAACACGGCGTCGGCCTTTTCGTCGGACACGAAGCCCACCAGCGTGCCGCGGGAGTCGCCGTGGTTGGTGTTGTCGTAGACCTCCTGGACCAGGGCGCCGGCGCTGAATCCCGTGCCGGAGAGGCCGTCTTGGCGCCAGAACGGCGTGCTGTAAACGGCGTGGACCTTGATGACAAGGCCCAGCGACTGGTGCTGGTGCATCTGGTGCTGGCGGCGCGGCAGCGGCGGGTTGAAGGAAACGCGTGAGTACAGGTTTGGTGGCACCGCCATGATCACATACCGTGCGTTCACCGTGGCCTGCTCCGATTCAACCGTCACGCGGTCGACGTCCCAGTTGATGGTGCGAACCGGGCTGTTAAGTACGACGTCGGAACCCAGCTCGGCTGCCTGCAGCAGCGAAACCTGCTGCATACCACCAATAACGCGCTTGTCGAGGATGAAGTCTTCGTCCGTCAGGTGTGTAAAGGAGCCTGCGGAAGCGGCCATGAGGACGGCCTGCAGCGCCGAGAAGGCGTGTGCGGGCTTTGTCAGCATGCCGCCGGCGATGAAGAGCCCGATGTTATTGCAGGCTTCCTCGTCATTCGAATTCTGGCGGAGCCAGTGGTGGAAGGAGATGGTGTCCAGCTCGCGCGCCTTGGGGTGGGCCCAGGGCTCGGTGGGGCCGATCTCCGCCGCGAGGCCGTCCAGGATGGCCACCAACTTGTCCATCTCGGCCTTGGTTGTTTCGTTCACAGGGAAGGTATCACCAGTGTACTGGACGCGCTTGCCGTCGGCGCCGATGTAGACGGACTCCCCGTCGCGGTAGCGAGGGTACATTTTCAGTCCGAGCTCGTCCAGCAGATCCATGAGGGCTGTCTGGTCCGGGGATACCCACTGGCCGCCGATCTCCAGCATGGCGCCGTTGATGGTGTCGGTCCAGGTGCGGCCGCCCACGCGGTCGCGTGCTTCAAGCACTGCGACGCTGAGTCCGGCCTTCTTTAATTCGCGTGCCGCCGTCAACCCTGACGGTCCGGCACCGACGATCACAACGTCGCGATCAAGATTTTGCATGATGTCCTCTCCGTGGCCGTCCGTGGTGGCTGACCAATAAATGAATGGCATTCATTTATATTTGATAATAGCCGCCAAGTCCGCGAGTGGGAAGACCCGATGGAATAATGCTGGAGATACAGGCAGCAGAAAGGCTTCCGATGCCCGCACCCACACCCGCTCCAGAACCCGAGCCGGGCGCTGCCCCAGCTTCTGCCAGTAAGGCACGGCGGCGCGCCGGACGGCCCATGGCGCGAATCCTGGACCAGAACGGCATCACGACGGCAGCCCTGGAGTTGATCAGCAGCAAGGGTTACGACGGACTCACCATGGCAGCCCTGGCACGCTCGCTGGGCGTGGCGCCATCCGCCCTCTACAACCACGTAGCCTCCAAGGACGACGTGCTGTTGCTGGTGGAGGACCACCTGGCCGCCATGGTTGATGTGTCCGCCTTTGGGGTGGAGCCGTGGGATGTTGCCGTACGCCGCTGGGCGTGGTCCTACCGGGACGTGTTCTCGGAGCATACGCCGCTGATCCCCGTCATTGCCGTGCTCCCGGTGGCGAACGCCCCGAAGACCCTGGCGATGTACGAGGCCGTGACCGCCGGATTCCGCGACGCCGGGTTCCCGGAAGAGAAGATCATTTCGGCAATTGTTGCCTTGGAGGCCTTCGTGTTCGGGGCCGCGTACGACGTCACCGCGCCCGAAGACATTTTCGACGCCGGCTCGCTTGCCGACCAGGTGCCCAACTTCACCGCAGCCGTGGACAGGCTCGCCTTGGAGCGGCACCCACGGCCCACCGACGTTGCTTTTAGCTTGGGGCTTGAGGCCCTGATCACCGGGTTCGGGGCGCTGCGAGGAGCCCCTACCGATAGCTCAGGCGACCAATAGCGCAAATGGGGACACGTCCAGGATTCAGCGTTCCAAAGGGTTCACACGGATGCTGATGACCGATGGTTCCACGGCATCGTAGGCAATGTCGTAGGTGACCGCCAACCCGGTAGACGTGCCTGGACCCAGCCTGTAGTTCAGCAATTCGGCTGGGCTACGGGTCTTGTTGACGTTCTGGAGCCAATATTCGGCATCATCGGCGTCGAGACCATAGCGGGAAACGGCGTCACGAACGTCCTTTTCCAGATCCTCCCAGTTATCCAAGCGGTGGTAGAAGGCAACCTCCTTGAAATCAGGACGGGTGGAATCCGTTGCGAACCTCAGGGTGTCGGAGCTTCCAGACACCGTTCCCCGCGGACCGGCGATGCTGATCTGGATCTGGCGCCCCTCCTCAGCAAAGATCAGGGGGCCTTTGGCAGCGTCCGCAGGTAGGCCAACGGCCTCCTTGTCGAGTTTCCCCGTAGTCATGTCCAGCTTCGCGGATCCCTGGGACTTGATGCGTTCGGCCCCGCTGGCCGTCAAGGTATCGAAGCCACCGCCAGCTGGCGTAGACGATCCATGGGGGTCGGAAGCAATCCCTGAACAGCCGATTAAGACGAGCGACAAGGCTATGGCGCCCAGGGCCTTCACCATGCTTTTCCGGGCCCTTCCCAAAACGGCTGCCTTGCCCGCGGCCTTCCTGCCCCGGGTGCCGATGTGATCGATGGCCACCTTTGTCCTAACGGCTGTTTCTTGTACTTGCATCACAGGGAGTCTACGAGCACAGAGGCGGATCGCGCCCAACGCTCCCCGTTCCCCGGTGAGTCCGGAGTCGTCGAAAATTACTTGTAGTACAAGTTAATAACTTGTAGCCTAAGTGTCAGGCAAGGATGCCTCGCCCCTTTAGGAGAACCATGAGCCTTGTAGATCTCATTCGCCACATCAAACTGTCAACGGCCCGTTTGCCCCTCACCGTGCCAATAAGCGACGCCAAGGTCTTTACCGGCCGCCAGAAGCCGATGACCGAAGTAGTGTTCCTCTTCGCCGAGATCACCACGGAGCAGGGCCATAGCGGCATTGGGTTCAGCTACTCAAAACGCGCCGGCGGTCCTGCCCAGTACGCCCACGCGAAGGAAGTTGCCGAGGGCATCATTGGTGAGGACCCCAACGACATCGGCAGGATCTACACCAAGCTCCTCTGGGCCGGAGCCTCAGTGGGCCGCTCAGGTGTAGCAACCCAGGCCCTGGCTGCCATCGACATCGCGCTTTACGATCTCAAAGCCAAGCGCGCCGGGCTCCCCCTGGCCAAACTGCTGGGCTCCTATCGCGACTCCGTCCAGACCTACAACACCTCCGGCGGCTTCCTTAACGCCACACTGGACGAGGTCAAGGCACGCGCAACGCAGTCCATAGAGGAAGGCATCGGCGGCATCAAGATCAAGGTTGGACTGCCGGATTCCAAGGAAGACCTCCGCCGCGTGGCAGGCATCCGCGAGCACATCGGCTGGGATGTACCCCTCATGGTGGACGCCAACCAGCAGTGGGATCGCGCGACTGCCCTGCGCATGGGCCGCCAGCTCGAGGAATTCAACCTCATCTGGATCGAAGAGCCGCTGGATGCCTACGATTTTGAAGGCCACGCGCACCTTGCCCACGTTTTGGACACGCCCATCGCCACTGGCGAAATGCTGGCCTCAGTCGCGGAACACAAGGGCCTCATCAACGCCAACAGTTGTGACATCATCCAGCCCGACGCCCCTCGCGTCGGCGGCATCACCCAGTTCCTGCGCCTCGCTGCGCTTGCGGATGAGCGCGGCCTTGGCCTGGCTCCACACTTTGCCATGGAGATCCACCTGCACTTGGCCGCTGCCTATCCGCGGGAACCCTGGGTGGAGCACTTCGACTGGCTGGATCCCCTCTTCGAGGAACGCCTGGAGACCAAGAATGGCCGCATGATCGTCCCGGACCGCCCCGGACTGGGCGTTACGCTCAGCGGGCAGGCCCGCGCCTGGACCACCGAAACGGTGGAATTCGGCGCGTAATCTTGAACCCATGACCCGAAACCTGACCGCGGATCTCGCCGCCGACCTTCGCAACCGCATCGTCGACGGCGCCATCCAGCCAGGTGAGAAGCTCCCGAGCGAAAACACCCTCATCAACGAGTACGGGGTGAGCCGGACAGTGGTCCGCTCCGCCCTGACCCGTTTGCAGGCAGAGGGCCTTGTTGAAACCGAACGTGGGCGGGGCAGCTTCGCGCTGACCCCGCCAGCGGACGGCCCTACCCAGGCCCCCGGGACGCGTCCCGTCTCCAGCATGGAAGACCGGTTGCAGATGCTCGACTTCCGGATCGGCGTCGAGACCGAAGCAGCAGCGTTGGCGGCCCTGAACCACACGGGGCACCAATTGAAGGCAGTGCATGGTGCGCTGGAGCAATTCACTGCGAGTTCCGGCCACCCGGCCCACTCCATGAAGGCTGACTTCGAATTCCACCGGGCCGTTGCTGCAGCCTCAGGTAATCCCTTTTATACGGACTGCATCACCGCCCTGGGTCAAACAATGATCACCATGCCACGCACGCGCCTCCTGGGCGGTGAAGAGCAGGACTCCCGCGAACGGTTCGAACAAGTGGTCCACGAGCACTCTTCTATATACGCAGCCATCGCCGACGGGGACCCAGCCGCTGCCGCGGCAGCGATGCGCCTTCACCTGAGCAATTCACGACGCCGGTTCAGGGGTTCCGCACGCAGCTGACGGGGCAAGCCGGAAGTCACCATCACCGGACAAATCCAACCGTCCACGGGACAAGTCCAAGGGTCCACAGGACAAAGCAAAAGAGCCCCGATCCTAAGACCGGGGCTCTTTTAATTGCGTGCGCGAGGGGGGATTTGAACCCCCACACCCTTTCGGATACTGGCACCTGAAGCCAGCGCGTCTGCCGTTCCGCCACTCGCGCGCAACTTCTTTTTCAGGACGTTCCACCGGTCTCCCAGCTTCGTTTCCTTCAAAAGCAGCGAGATCAAGCATAACGGACATTCCAGACAAAACACCAATCGAGTCCCCGCCTTGCTGGGAACAACGCTGTCGTGAGGTCCAAAGCCGCACAACTTCTGCCTAACGGCACGGAAATTTCACACCCTCGCTCCCCCGTCAGGCCGGGCCGGACGCGAACTTTTCCGAGTTGTGAGGCGTTGTGGATTAAGGCCATTCCCAGACACTCCCAGTAGTATCGGGAAGTGGAAGGGCCGTTCGGCGCTCACTTTGCTGTGTGCGTGGACGGGTCGAAGCACCGAGTATTGAACCAGGCACAGTGGGTGCCGCGGCGAGGAAAGGAGAAGAGCCATGGGTTTGCTGGACAAAGTCGAGCGCGGCATTGAAAAGGCTGTCCGCAACGTCTTCTCCACGGGGTCGCGGGCGCGTGTTGAGCCGGTGGAAATCGCGAGCAAGCTACGGCGCGAGCTGGACAATAAGTCCATCACCATCGCAGCCGGGCGCACTCTCGCCCCCAATGTGTTCGACGTCCTCCTCAGCGACGAAGATTTCGGACGCGCCCAGGAGTGGGGAACTCCGCTGGCCGAAGAACTGTGCGATGTCGTCATCCAGCACGTTCGCAGCCAGGGCTACACGCTCCAAGGTCCTGTCCGGATTTCGTTCCGTCGAAACGAAGAGGAACGCGCCGGGCACTTCGAAATAACTTCGCGGACCGAGAAATCCTCGGACGATGCCGCTCCGGCTCCGCAGGCCCCACGCCCGAATGTTCCAGCTGCACCCGCCCGGCAGCCCACCCGACTCCAGCCCGTCCTGGACATTGGCGGCCAGCGGTATTCCCTCAATGCCCAGTCAGTCGTCCTGGGACGCTCTTCGGAAGCAGACATCCTCGTGGATGACACCGGAGTTTCCAGGAAGCACCTTGAGGTCCGCACCCAGAACGGCACTACGTGGGCCGTTGACCTTGGTTCCACCAATGGCAGCTACGTCAACGGCCACAAGGTGGATGGCAGCGTGGAACTCACCGACGGCTCCACCATCACGATGGGACGTACCAAGATTATTTTCCGCCTCCTCCCCCAGACCACGGGTGGCCACGCGTGAACGACATCAGCGAACTGACCATCACGGCACTTCGCTTCGGTTTCCTGCTGCTGCTGTGGGTGTTGATCTTCAGCATCGTGTCCACCATGCGACGCGACTTCCAGATCGGCCGTAAGGCAGTAACCGGAGCCCCCACGGCACGCGAGGTCCGCAAGCACCCCGAATTGGCTGCGTCCCCGCCGCCTGCCATCCAGCATGCGCGCAACCTTGTTGTCACTGAAGGCCCGCTCAAGGGCACCACTGTTCCCCTGGCGGCCAGCCCCATCCTGTTGGGTCGCGCGCAGGAAGCCACGCTGGTCCTGGAAGACGATTACGCATCCGGCCGGCATGCACGCTTGTTCCCACAGGGCAGCCGCTGGTTCATTGAGGACCTCGGGTCCACCAACGGCACCTACCTGGCCGACCAACAGCTCACCCGTGCCTTGCCGGTGGAGCTTGGCGTTCCGGTGAGAATCGGCAAGACGGTTATTGAATTGAGGCCGTAGTCCATGGCTTCTCCCGAGACCCCCGAAGGCAAGGAAAGGCCTGCGGAGCGCCCGTTGATCATGCGCTACGCCGCGCGCTCCGACGTCGGACGGATCCGCTCCAAGAATGACGACTCCGCTTATGTGGGCCGTCATCTTGCGGTCGTGGCCGACGGCATGGGTGGACACGCCGGCGGCGACGTCGCCTCCGCCTCCACGGTGCTGGACATGATCCACCTTGATCATGACGACTACCCGGACGGCGCGGACACGATCCTCGCCGATGAGATCCAGACCGCCAATTCGCTACTGTCGGAGTTGGTGCACCAAAATCCCAAACTCTCCGGCATGGGCACCACCGTCACGGCCCTGCTCCTTGAGGACCGTAAACTGCATTTCGCCCACATCGGCGATTCCCGGGCCTACCGCCTGCGGAACAAGAAGTTCGAGCAAGTCAGCATCGACCACACGTTCGTTCAGCGCCTCATTGATGAAGGCCGCCTCAGGCCCGAGGAAGCCGAAACACATCCGCACAAGAACGTCCTGATGCGCGTCCTGGGCGACGTCGACGCCAGCCCGGAGCTGGACTTGGACGCCCTCGACGTCGAGCCGGGCGAGCGTTGGTTGCTCTGCTCAGATGGCCTCAACTACGTGGCAGGCCACGTAGTTGAGCGGGTGGTCCGGGAAACCAAGGACCTTCGGGAATGCGCGGAAATCCTCGTGAACCTCACGCTGGAAGCCGGCGCCCCGGACAACGTCACCGTGGTCGTGTTGGAGATTGTTGAGGAGACCGACGACGACGTCAACACGGCCGCCGTCGACGTCGTTCCTCCGGCGGCGCTGGCCGCTCTGGACGAGCCGGAATCTCCTGCTGCCGCTAAACCGACGGAAGGTCCCACCTCCACAGTCGAGCCCACCTCGGAGAAAGCGGAGCCTGCGGACGAATCCGGAACGTCCAACGAGCCACCTGCCATCACTGACCCCCACCTAGGTGAACACCTTTCCGCTGAGGTACTCCGCGAAGAGTTGGCCAGCCGTCCCCATGAGCTGGTGGGCGCTGCGGCCACAGCAGCCGAGACCGGATCAATCCCAACCGTGGCGGGCCGCACTGTTGCACGACGCGCCGCCACTGTTTTGACCCACAAAGCCGAACAGGACCGCCTGGAAGTCGAAGAACCGGCAAGACGCCGCATCCGCTGGCTCATGCCCGCTGTCGCAGCTGTTGTTGTGCTCGGCGTCGTTGTTGGCCTCTGGCTTGGCTACGCTTGGACCCAGACCCGCTATTACGTGGGCGAGTACGATTCCCGCGTGGCGATCTTCAATGGCATTTCACAGCGCCTCGGACCTATCCAGCTGTCGCGGCTGGAGGCTGTCACTGACCTCCGTGTTGAGTCTCTCCCCGAGTACGGCCAACAGAGTGTTCGCCAGACCGTTCCGGCCGGAGACCTTAGCGACGCCCAGCGCATTGTCGAGAACCTGAAGAACTACGGCAGTACGTCGGGATCCTGCCCGAGCACCACTGCTTCTCCCACTCCTACAACCACCACGAGTGTTCCCATTCCAAGTACCGCAGCCGTTGCCAGCCCCACGCCTTCGCCCGTTCCGACTCCCTGTGGGGCGGCCAAATGATCCAGACTGAAACTGCACCCAAGGCGCGCCGGAACGTTGAACTGGCGCTGATCGTGCTTGCGCTTGCCGTTGGTATCGGCGCCAGTGCATTGGTGAGCATCAATTCCCAAAGTGGGCTGGACAGCGACTTCTGGTTCCAGTCGAGCCTGCTCGCCGTCGCCGCCCTTGCGTTCCACGTCGTCCTGAGGCTTCGGGCTAAGTATGCCGATCCGGTAATACTTCCCATCGTCGTGGCGCTGAATGGACTCGGCCTTGCTTTGATCCACCGCATGGACGGGCCCGGGGACGATACCGGAAACAACCAACTCCGTTGGACGCTTATTGCCATGGCAGTGTCCATCGCCGTGATCTGGTTCCTCAAGGACCACCGAATCTTGCGCCGGTTTACCTACATTTCCCTCGCGGCCAGTGCTTTCCTGCTGATCCTCCCGCTGGTTCCAGGTATCTCTGCCGGCGAAGTACTGGGTGCGAGCGTTTGGATCCGGATCGGCCCGATGACGTTCCAGCCCGGTGAAATCGCCAAGATCACGCTGGCCATATTCTTCGCCGGGTATCTTTCCTCCAACCGGGACCTGATCCTCCTGGCCGGCCGGAAGATCGGCCCCATGCAGTTCCCGCGCTTCAAGGACCTAGGTCCGATGATCACAGCCTGGTTGGTGAGCATTGGCGTCCTCGTATTCCAGCGCGACCTCGGATCATCGGTGCTTTTCTTCGGCCTGTTCATTGTGATGATCTACGTCGCCACAAGCCGTATCTCGTGGGTGGTGATCGGCCTTGCCCTGATCCTTGGCGGTGGCTTCATAGCTTCGAAGATCTTCTCGCACGTGGCCTTCAGGATCGACAGCTGGATCAACGCTTTTACCCCTGAGGTCTTTGGCAGGTCACCCGGTGGCAGTGGCCAGATCGTGCAGGGCTTGTTCGGCATGGCTGATGGCGGCTTGGTGGGCACGGGCCTTGGCCAAGGCAGGCCGGATCTGGTTCCCTTCGCCAACAGCGACATGATCGTGGCACTCATCGGCGAAGAACTCGGCCTCATTGGCCTGTTCGCCGTCGTGATGCTCTACCTGCTGCTTTTCACGCGCGGTTTCCGTGCAGCGCTGGGCACCCGCGATGCGTTCGGCAAACTGCTGGCGTGCGGACTCTCCTTCGCGATCGCGCTCCAATGCTTTGTGGTCATCGGCGGCGTCACCCGGCTTATCCCGCTGACTGGCCTCACCACGCCATTCCTCGCCGCTGGTGGTTCCTCGCTCCTGGCCAACTGGATCATCGTCGGCCTCCTGCTCATGATCTCCAACACGGCCCGCGGGCCTGTAGATACCACTCCGATGGTCAATAAACCCCCTGCAAGCAGTACCAACCCGGCCGCACGCAAGCCGGCCGCTGTACCCACACCGGGCGCACCCACGGAGGCGGTGAAGCACCCATGAACCAGGCCATTAGAAGTTCCTGGATGGCTGCCGTCGCCATGTTCGCGTTGATCTTCGGCGCCATTAGTTACGTCCAGGTCATTGGCGCTGACGATCTTAACGCCAATCCTTGGAACCAGCGGGCCATCCTGGCCTCGTTCTGCAACGACCGCGGGGCAATCATCGTCGGCGGCAAGCCAATTGCCGAATCTGTCGCGGGAAACGAGTCCTGCGCGTTCCAACGCAAGTACACTCAGCCGGAACTTTATGCCGGCATCACCGGGTACTTCTCCCGGGGCTTTGGTTCCACGGGGTTGGAACAGTCCCTCAGTGACCAGTTGGCTGGCAATTCCGACCAGCTCTTCCTGGACCGTGTCAGCCAAATGTTCCTGGGCAATGAGCCCAAGGGCGCCTCGGTGGAACTGACGTTGGATCCCGCCATCCAGAAACTTGCCTATGATCTCATCCCGGAAGGTCAGCGTGGATCGATCGTAGTGACCAACCCGAAAACCGGCGCCATCCTGGCCATGGTTTCCAAGCCGTCCTACGATCCCAACCTGATCGCTACTCATGACAGGGCCGCCGCCGCGGCGAACTACGCACAGCTGAACCAGATTCCTGGCATCAACTTGAATCAGAACGTCAGCGGACCAACGGGGAACTTATTGTCGCCCGGCTCCGTGTTCAAGCTCGTCGATACTGCGGCCGCCTTGAATTCCGGCAAATACAACAAGGACAGTGAACTGCCGAACCCCAGCAGCCTGCCCTTGCCGGGCTCAAGTGCGAGCCTGCCTAACTACGCTGGCGGTAACTGCAACGTCCGTGAAACGGCCACTTTCTCCTTCGCACTGGAGCAGTCCTGCAACACTCCCTTCGCGAGCATCGCGCTGGACCTCGGCCAGGACGCCATCCGGGCGCAGGCAGAGAAATTCGGCTTCGGCGACACCTTCGGTGACCAGCTCAAGCTCCAGCAGGCCGTCAGTGTCTTCCCCCATGACTTGGACCAGGCACAGCTTGCCCAGTCGTCAGTGGGTCAGCGCGACGTCAAGGCAACTCCGTTGCAGATCAACCTGATGACGGCGGCGATCGCCAACGGCGGTGTGCAGATGAAGCCCAACCTGATTAAGACAGTTCGTGCTCCCGACCTCCGGGTGATCAGCGAGTTCAAGCCCGAGGCCCTCCGTACGAGCACCACCCAACCCATCGCAAACCAGATCACCCAATGGATGAGCAGCGCAGTCTCCAACGGCATCGCCAGCGGCGCTGCCGTCCCGGGAGTCCAGGTGGCCGGCAAGACCGGTACAGCCGAACTCGGTGATTCAGGTTTGAACAACTCTTGGTTCACCGGGTTTGCCCCGGCGAACGATCCGCAAGTGGCCGTCACCATCGTCATGGAAGGTGTGGATGTGCTCACAGGCGCCAAGCTAACCAGTCCGAACGCAAAGAAGATTTTTGAGGCGGTGTTGAATAAGTGAGACCTACTTCGGGAATCACACTCGGCGGCAGGTTCCAGCTGACCAGTCGCATTGCGATTGGCGGCATGGGCGAGGTCTGGAAGGCCAAGGACCAGATCCTGGGAAGGATCGTTGCCATCAAGGTGCTCAAGGAGGAATACACCGGAGACCCCGGTTTCCTCCAGCGTTTCCGCGCCGAAGCCCGCCACACGGCACTCCTTAACCACGTGGGCATTGCCAACGTCTTCGACTACGGCGAAGAAGCCGGCTCTGCGTACCTGGTCATGGAACTCGTACCGGGCCATCCGTTGAGCGGCATCCTTGAGCGCGAGCAGGTCCTGTCTCCTGACATGACCCTTTCGATCATGGCCCAGACGGCCCGGGCACTGGCAGTGGCTCACGCACAGGGATTGGTCCACCGCGACATCAAGCCGGGTAACCTCCTCATCACGCCGGACAACCGGGTCAAGGTCACCGACTTCGGTATCGCCCGCCTTGCCGACCAGGTGCCGCTGACCCAAACCGGGCAGGTCATGGGGACCGCCCAGTACCTTGCCCCGGAGCAGGCAACAGGACAGACAGCCACTGGCTCGTCCGACATCTACTCGCTGGGCGTCATTGGTTACGAATGCCTCACCGGCCACCGTCCGTTCTCCGGTGAGTCGCAGATCGCTATTGCCCTTGCACAGGTCAATGATGCTCCGCCGCCGCTTCCGGAGACGCTGCCCACTCCGGTACGGGCCCTCCTGATGTCCATGCTCGCCAAGGACCCCAAGAACCGTCCGGCGAACGCCATCAAGCTGGCTGAGGCCGCTGAGGCTATCCGCAACGGCGACATCACCACCGCACATGCCGCTGTACCGGGAATGCTCCTCTTCGAAGCCTCCACTGGACCCATCACGGCACCGGTCAATACCGCCACGGCTCCCACCGGCGTCGTTACGTCACCGTTTGGCAAGGAGCACTCGACGACGTCGACTTCCGCACTCCCGGTGCTCGGCGCCGCTGCCGCTGTTGGAGGCGCTGCCGGGGCTGCTGTTGGAGCTTCCTCGGACAACCCCCTGTCGCGCGCGAATGCGCTTGAGGCAGAGCGGCAGCTGAATGACGAAGAAGAAGTTATCTACAGCGATGACGATAATTACGACGACGTCGAGCCTGAGCGAAAGAAGCGCAGCCCCTGGACGTGGCCGCTCGTTGCCCTGATCCTGTTGGTGCTGTTCGCACTGGTTGGTTTCCTGATTTCTCAGTCGGGATTCTTCTCCCCGAATCCGGGTCCGAGCGAGTCCACATCCGCAAGCGCAAGCCGGAGCTCCAGTCCAACGTCGCAATCGGCCAGCCCAACGCAGACGTCCCAGTCACCATCCCCAACGCCGACGCAGTCCACTCCCCAGAAGATCAACCTGATTCCTGAGGAGTACCTTGGACAGCCGTTTGAGACCGTCCGCAGCCAGCTCGTTGGATTGGGCCTGCAAGTAAACGGGCAGGAAGTATTCAACACTGCCGCGGTAGGCACAGTAACGGACCTTAACCCCACCGGTCCTGTTGATCCTGGGGAAGTTATCACCGTCCAGTACTCCAAGGGTCCAGAAATGGTGTCGGTGCCCAGCATCGGTGTCGGCCTCAGCGAGGAGGAGGTCCGTGGATTGATCGAAGCAGCGAACCTTCGGTGGGTCCCGGGTGATCCTGTCAACGGTGCCGTCGGCCAGAAACCGGGCACCTTCGTACGGTCCGAGCCTGCTCCTGGAACAAAGGTTGCTGCTGGTTCGGTAGTCACGTACCACCTGTCCAAATCGGTTGTACCGAGCAATCCGACGTCCCCGAGTGCCAGCCCCAGCGGCTCCGGCAGCCCCAGCAACTAAGTAGCCGCCATGTCTACGCCACGGCCCGGTCCAGCGCACCGAGAGGAGAGCACACCTCTCTCTTCGCAGCGCCTCCTCAATGGTCGCTACGAACTCGGTGACCTGATCGGCCGTGGTGGCATGGCGGACGTGTACCGCGGGACAGATACCCTGCTGGGACGCACCATCGCAGTCAAAGTCCTGCGTGCTGACCTGGCCCGCGATCCCCAGTTCCAGGCCCGTTTCAAACGCGAAGCCCAGGCAGTCGCGGCACTGAACCACCCTTCCATCGTGGCCATCTTCGACACAGGTGAGTACTCTGTCCCGGGCGGGCCGGGTGAGGACGTGCGCGTGCCATACATCGTGATGGAATTCGTCGCCGGACGGACCTTGCGGGACATGATCAAAGCCCACGAACTCAGTGTTGAAGACTCCATCGGATATACGCTTGGCGTCCTCGCTGCACTGGAGTACAGCCATCGGGCAGGCATTGTGCACCGTGATATCAAGCCGGCCAACGTCATGGTCTGTGCGGATACCGGAGACGTCAAGGTCATGGACTTTGGCATCGCACGGGCTATGGCTGACTCTGCCGCCACCATGACGCAGACGCAGGCTGTGGTGGGAACGGCCCAATATCTTTCCCCGGAGCAAGCGCGGGGCGAGACCGTTGACGCGCGCAGCGATCTTTATTCTGCTGGCTGCCTTCTCTATGAACTGCTGACCAGCCGGCCGCCATTCGTGGGCGACAGCCCCGTTTCGGTGGCCTACCAACACGTACGGGAGACTCCGGACCTTCCCAGTGTCCATAACCCCGACGTCTCCGAGGCTTTGGATTCCGTTCTTGCCAAGGCCCTCCAGAAGAACCGGACAGACCGGTTCCAGGACGCTGCCGCCTTCCGCCGCGCCCTCAGGGCTGCGAGCAACGGCATCCCTGTTCCCGCGCTTTCCGCCAGCGAGGCACCCACTGAACCGAACGACCTCATTTCATCGGAAGACCCCGATACGCAGCTGTTGAGCACCACGGCCATTGGGTACCTGGATGTAGAGCACTACACAGACGCCAGCGAGGATCCCATCGAGGAACCGCTGGACCAAGCGCTTCCATTGGACCTCCCACCCGAACGTGAGCGGACCGCACACCAGAAGTCCCGCCGTCGTATGTGGGCCGCGACGCTGGCGATCTTCACCATCCTGGTTCTGGCAGGCGCCGGGTTCTGGATCTACAGCCTGGTCAACGCCCCCGCCGCGGTACCGGCCAAGGTGGCGGTTCCCTCGGTGTCCAACATGTCGGAGTCCCAAGCACTCCAAGAGCTCTACTCCGCCAAGCTGGTGCCCAAAACCGCACGGGTGGCAAGCGACACGGTGGCCAAGGACATGGCGATTGGCACGGCACCAACTGCGGGCTCCATGCTGGAACAAAACGCTGAGGTCATCCTCAACATCTCCAGCGGTCCCAGCTCGGTTACCATCCCTGCGGACATTGTGGGCCGCACCGAGCCCGATGCCCGGGACGTCCTCCGGCGTCTGGGAATCACAGGCAACATCTCCAGCGTCAGGACGCATAGCCCCACGGTTCCCACCGGACTCGTCATCACCACGGGCCCGGCCCCGGGGGCGCCCATAGCAGCAGGTTCCAACGTCGAGCTGCAGGTCTCCTCAGGCAAAGTGCTGATGCCCCAACTGATCGGTCTCGCCCAGTCGGAAGCCGAAGCGCTGCTCAAGGAAAACGGCCTGGCCATGACAGTGGTGGAGCAGGAAAACTCCCAGGTGACGCCCGGCAAGGTCACGGCGCAGAGCGAAACCTTCAATACCGAGGTGGATCAGGGAAAGACAGTCACGGTAACGGTAGCCAAAGCCCCGGCCCCCGTGCCGACTCCCACAGCCACGTCAACAGGCACCCCCACCCCCAAGCCGACAGACACCAAGAAGGGCTGAGGGGCGCGTCCGGCTCAGCAGCCGCACGTCAGTGCTGGATCAGAGGGCTCAGCTTCGAAGCACGTTCAGCGGCACCGGTCATGCCGAGCGACTCCAACCAGTTGCCCAGCATCTGGTAGCCGCCCTCAGTCAGGACCGATTCCGGATGGAACTGCACACCGCAGAGGGGAGCCGTCTTGTGCTGCAGGCCCATAACTACACCGTTGGTGGTCTCGGCGGTGATCTCCAGAACATCGGGGATCGAGTCGCGAACCGCAGCAAGTGAGTGGTAGCGCGTTGCCGTAACGGGCGACGGAAGCCCGGCAAAGACGCTCTTGCCCTCGTGCTGCACGGGCGAGGTTTTGCCGTGCATGAGCTCAGGAGCATGGGTGACCACGCCACCATAAGCTTCGGCAAGCGCCTGGTGGCCGAGGCAAACTCCGAACATGGGCTTGGCGGCCTCACCGCACCACTTGATGAGCTCGATGCAGACGCCGGCCTCCGCCGGCGTACCTGGACCTGGTGAGATAAGGACTCCGTCGCGGGCCGCGGCAAGCTCTTTGGCTTCCGCGAGTGTCACGTCATCATTTCGGACCACTGTTGTCTCGGCGCCAAGTTCCTGCAGGTAGCCCACCAGGGTGTAGACGAAGCTGTCGTAATTGTCCACGACGAGGATTTTTGTTGAGCTCATGGCTGCTGCACTAACCAATCGTTGAGTCGGTCAAAGAAGTGAATTGGGAGAACCACGGGAAGAGGAACTCCACCATCAGGACGAGGGCTACGGCCACAAGCGCCACCGATGTCAGTATCCGCAGCCACAAAGGTCCGGGCAAATTCCGAAAGATCCAGGCGTACATCCGTTACCCCTTTCCTTGGGTTTTGGCTACTTGGGCGGCGATTTCCGACGGCGGTCCGGCTGAGGCCGGTTGCCATCCCTCAAGGACGGAGTAGGCAATGATGCGTTCCTGGGATCCGAACCGGGGATTGCAGCTGGTCATGGTCAGGATGCTTTCTCGGGGTGTGACTCCGGGTTGTGTTGGGACCGGCATCAGGACGTCGGTTTGGCTGGGCAACACAATCTGGTTGTTGCGGAAGACGTAGGTGTAATAGCCGTCTGGAGTCTGGACGTAGATTTTGTCACCTGGAGCCAAGGTGTGGATGTTATCCAGTACAGCGCCGTGTGTTTGCCGGTGTCCCGCTACGGCAAAGTTGCCCAGGGCTCCGGGCATGCTCGTGTTTCCGTAGTGTCCAAGGCCCAGTGTGTCCAGGACATCCGGGTCCGTTCCCTCGATAATGGGCCGCGTGTAGTCCGGACCGAAACGTGGGATGTACATGATCCCAATCGTTTCCCCATGTGCGGGTGCTGTGCCGACCATAGGCGGACCGTAGTCTGTGGCCTCGTCGCTGGCAGGCGCTACCGGTCCTGCAAATTCCTGTGCAAAGCTCTTCACGGCTTCGGTCTGCTTGGCGTCGGCTTCCACGTTGGTCCACCACAGCTCCCACGCCACAAAAAGAAGCAGGACAATGCCCGCAGTGATGAGCAACTCGCCCAGCACCTGGCTGATTTTGCGGACAACGTATGAGGCAGTAAGCCGGGGACGGGGAGGCTTTCCCTGGGTCCCGCGGGCGGACGGCACGGCGGCGGCCGCCGTCGTCTGCTGGTCCGCCACAGGGTCTCCTCGTATCGGGCGCGGGCGGCGTTGGCCTACCCTGGTTGCGGCTAGACTTGACAGCTAGTAACAACCCGGAGCATCGCGTGGCCGTTGACCGCTGGAATTTTTCCTTCCTGCAGGATACCAAGGCCAGCGGCATCGGGTTTCAATGAAACAGCCAAGGAGGATCCGTGCCCGAGTCCAAGCCCCGCAAGCGGCCTGCCCGTCAGGCCCAGCAGACTTCCGCCGCACAGCAGTACAAGCCGAATCCCGTTTGGTACAAGCCGGTCATGTTCGGCCTGATGATCCTTGGGCTGATCTGGATCATCACGTACTACATCACCGAGGGCAAGTTTCCCGTACAGGAATGGGCTTCGTGGAACATCGTTGCCGGCTTCGGCATCGCGATCATCGGATTCCTCATGACTACGCGCTGGCGCGCCTAGGAATCCCACACCTCACATTTCGGTGCCCGCGAACGTCTACAGGATATGAACACCAGGCACACCACCATGGATTCCCCGTTGGGGCAGTTGACGCTGACTGCCCGCGGGGAGTTTTTGACGGGGATCTTTTACGAAGGCCACTGGCATATGCCTCCGCCGGACTACTTTGGAATCCCTGCAGGGATCGAGGAGCCGCTCTTCGATCAGACCCGTGTCCAACTCGGCGAGTATCTCGAAGGAAAGCGCACTCAATTCGACGTTCCTTTTGAGGCCCGCGGCAATGCTTTCCAAGAGAAGCTCTGGCAGCGGCTCCAGCACATTCCTTTTGGGGAAACCGTTAGCTACGGTGAACTGGCTCTTGAGATGGGGGATCCCCACTTGGCCCAGGCTGTTGGATCCGCAGTGGGCCGGAACCCGATAAGCATCATCATTCCGTGCCACCGCGTGGTGGGACGTAACGGGCAACTCACCGGCTACGCGGGAGGACTGCCAAACAAGCGGTTCCTTCTGGAGCTCGAAGAGCCAGCCGTCGTGAAAGAGGGCAAGCTCTTCTGATGCAGCGCCGGCACCCGGCCCACACCAAAAGGCCGTTCGAAGCAGTTGTCCAGGAACACGGCGCCACTGTGCTCCGGGTGTGCCGTGCGGTAGTGGGCCTCCACGAGGCCGACGACGCGTGGTCCGAAACGTTTCTTGCGGCTCTGCAGGCTTATCCCGATCTCCCTGCAGATGCCAATCTCGAGGCCTGGCTCGTCACTATTGCCCACCGGAAATGCATTGACCTCATCCGTTCCAGCACTCGCCGCGCGTTGCCTGTAGACCAACCCCCTGAGCGGCCTTCGCGGATTGGCATCCCGGGTGACAGCCAGGAGGACCTGCTCGACGCCGTCGGGCAGTTACCGCCTAAACAGCGCCAGGCAGTGGCCTACCACTATTTGGCTGGTCTTCCTTATCGCGACATTGCAGCCCTGTTGGGCGGCACACCGGAAGCCGCCCGCCGTGCGGGATCCGATGGTGTGAAAGCGCTCCGCGCCATGCTGCGCGTTGAGCCCGAATCCATCCAATCGTTCCTGGTTCCCAAATCATCCGTCCCAGCATCGGCGAAAGGAGAAATCCGATGACTCTTGAATCACTCCCGGACCACGCCGAGGTTGCCATGCTCCTTAAACCCCTCGACGCCGGAATCGAACCCGCCCTGTCCAGCCTCCACGCGAGGCTTGTCCGCGCTGCCCAGGAAAGCCATTCCTTGGACATCGCGTACTCGGTGGTGGACTCGCCCGTAGGCAAGTTGCTTTTGGCGGCTACGGAGCATGGCGTGGTCCGCGTAGCGTTCGAGCTTGAGAACCACGAGGCCGTATTGCAGTTGCTGGCCAACACGGTCAGCCCCCGCATCCTGCATGCACCTTCCCAACTTGAGGCCGCCGCCCGCCAGTTGGACGAATATTTCAGCGGCACCCGCAAGGATTTCAACCTTCCCCTGGACTTCCAACTGGCCCGCGGGTTCCGCCTGAACGTCCTCCGCCATCTGCCGCAGATCGCTTACGGTAGGACGGAAAGCTACGCACAGGTTGCCCAGGCTGCCGGGAGCCCCAAAGCCGTCCGCGCCGTCGGAACTGCCTGCGCTACCAACCCGCTGCCAGTCATTGTGCCGTGCCACCGCGTGGTGAAATCGGACGGCACTTTCGGCGGTTACCTCGGCGGCACCGAGGCAAAACGAAGGCTCCTCACGCTAGAGGCTGCGGCATGAGTGACGACGCCCTGTTTCCGTTGGCTCTTGTCCAGCCTGACACCAACCACGAGGGCCCTCGTGTCATAGCGCCCGGCGCAGTGCATGTGCCGGGCTGGCTCAATCTGGAGCAGCAGCGGTGGATCGTGCAACGCTTTGGCGAATGGACCCAGGGCCCGGTGCCCCTTCGGGCGGCCACACTGCCAGGAGGGCACCAGATGTCTGTCCGGACCGTTTGCCTCGGTTGGCATTGGCAGCCCTACCGCTATACGCGGGAAGCTACGGATGTGAACGGCCGCCCCGTACTCGAATTCCCTGAGTGGATGCTTCGCTTGGGTAGGAAGGCGGTATCCGCTGCTTACTCCACCGGAGCTGAAAGCCATCAGGCTCTGGCCGAACTCGCCGTCCACTACACACCCGATGCCGCGCTGGTGAACTTCTACGATCGTGGCGCCGCCATGGGCATGCACCAGGACAAGGACGAACGATCCGATGCTCCGGTGGTGTCGCTCAGCATCGGGGAGACGTGCCTGTTCCGCTTCGGCAACACGCAGACCCGTACCAAGCCATATACGGACGTCGAACTCCGTTCGGGGGACCTTTTCGTTTTCGGCGGACCATCAAGGTTTGCGTATCACGGCATCCCGAAAGTCCTCCCGGGAACCTGCCCAGACGGATGTGGACTCTCCCACGGACGTATCAATATCACCATGCGTGTAACCGGGTTGTCCTAGGGAACTGGATCGTCGCGGCTAGATTGTCACAGGTAATGGGCAGAATATCCGTAAAGGCAGTAGCAGGGGTCGTCGTCCGCGTGACGGCCGCAGAGGAGCAATCATGACCACGGAAGAAACCGGCATCATCATCGGCCAGGACGGCCTGGCGCGGCCGCTGTGGGCTGCCTCGGACCCGCTGATGCAGGCTTACTACGATCACGAGTGGGGTATGCCCGTCCGGGACGAGCAAGGAATGTACGAGCGCATCAGCTTGGAGGCATTCCAGGCGGGCCTGTCATGGGCAACCATCCTGCGGAAGCGGGATGCTTTCCGGAAGGCCTTCCTGGATTTCCACCCCGAAAGCGTCGCTGCTTTCACAGACGCGGATGTGGAGCGGCTCATGCTGGACGCTGGCATCGTCAGGAACCGCCTGAAGATCCAGGCCGCCATCACCAACGCCAAGGCCACCATCGCCCTCCGGGCAGAGGGCGGATTAGTGGACTTCGTGTGGTCCTTCAAGCCGGAAACCACTCCGGCGCCCCGATCCTTCGCAGACATCCCCACCACATCGCCCGAATCCGTTGCTTTGTCCAAAGCCCTCCGGAAGAAAGGCTTCGCTTTCGTCGGCCCAACCACCATGTATGCACTGATGGAAGCAGTGGGGATCATCGACACACACTTGGTGGATAGCCACAGACGGGGCACGTCAGGCGTCTGGCTGGAGCAAAGCCCGCAGTAGGGTTTCCTCCTGCCCGCAGAACCCACAGTCCTTTTCCACAGAAGTGCGTAACTTTTTCCACAGGCGTGGATAAGTTCTGTGGACATCCACGTACTTTCCGCAGAAACCCCTGTCGCAGCGCTGATCCGGGACTACCGATCAGCCGGAGCCTAGTTATACCCACTGTGCATCACGCTGTGGATAGTGGCTGTGTCTTCACTGAACGTTCACGAGCCACGTGTTGACGGATGTACTCAACCATCGTTTCACCGGACGAAGCCAAGCCAAATGCTATCCGAAGACGGCCCCATGCACGTGTGGTCACTTTCATAGCCCTGGGAGTTACCCACTTAACAACACCCCCCCAACCACAAGTTATCCACAGGTGGGGAAAACTTGTGGGTTTCCGAGGGTGGATCCGCGCGCTTGCAACCTAAAAGGTGCCAAACACGTCCTGAACTACACGTGTGTAAGTTATTAACATTGTTGATAAGGCTGTTGATAGAGCCCGCTCCGGGCGCTCATTAACAGGTTTATCCACAGATCTCCCAAGAATGGCGAGTTTGTCCACAAACCAACCAGGATGTGGGTCGAACTTATCCACAGCTGTGGATGAATTCATGCCATTCGGGGGATATCTACCGCCCTGACAGGCCGCATGGCACTCTGGATACCTAACTACACGGATGTAAGTTACGCACACTGTGGACAACACTTGTGGATAACCTGAGGAACGCGACAGTAGGGGAGTTGGATCGCTTGTGATGAAAGTCGACCTCAAAAAGCAGATCGATACTTACAATGCTTCGCAAGGCAGATTTTCCGTGGTGACGGTTCCAGCCCTACAGTTCCTGATGATCGACGGCCATGGCGATCCAAACACCGCTCAGGACTACAGGGATGCGCTGACCGCCATCTATCCGGTCGCCTACAAGATGAAGTTCTTCAGCAAACAAGAGTTGGGTCGCGACTACACGGTGATGCCTTTGGAAGGGCTCTGGTCAGCCGAAGACATGGATGCTTTCACAAGCGCCAGGGATCAGTCGCGTTGGGATTGGACCCTGATGAATTTGGTCCCCGATTGGCTCACTCAAGAGCACTTCGAGGAAGCGCGTCGGATCGTCAGCCAAAAGGGCCAAGGGCCGGCAATTGACGGTCTTCGATTGGAAACATTCGATGAAGGGCTAAGCGTCCAGACCCTTCACATAGGCCCTTACGACGACGAGGGCCCAGTGCTCGCGGAAATGCACAACAGCTTCATTCCCGGGGAGTCCCTGACGATGTCGGGGAGGCATCACGAGATCTACCTCAGCGACCCTCGCCGTACTGCACCGGAGAAACTCAGGACGATACTGCGGCAACCGGTCACAGTTGCGGGAAGTGTTGCAACTAACCGGCAGTGACGCGGAACCACGCGACCACGGCTAAAAGGCCTGCCACGAGGAGGAGCCCGCCTGCTTGCAACAGGGCTTGGTTCTTGCCCCGCGGGGCATATGCGATGGCAGCGGCAGCGAGGCCGCCAGTGATCAAGCCACCCAGGTGGGCCTGCCAGGCAATGCTGGGAACAAAGAAGCCGATGGCGCCATTGATGGCGATCAGGATCCATAGTTGTTTAGTTTCACCGCCGCGGTGACGCTGCACCACGAGCATGGCTCCGAAGAGACCGAAGATGGCGCCGGAAGCTCCCACCACGCCCACCACTGGAAACGTGGGAGTCAACAACAGATAGCCCACGGAGCCGCCGACCGCGGAGAGCAGGTACACGGCCAGGAACCGGATGCGCCCGAGCAAAGGCTCAAGGGCTTGTCCGAAGATCCACAGCGTGTACATGTTCAGGACTATGTGGAGCAGGAACCCTTGCGAGTGAAGGAAGGCCGCCGTCAGCATCCGCCACGGCTCACTGGCAGCCGCGAAATTTGCGAACGCGAAATTCTGGAATACCGCATCATCCGGCACAATCCATTGGAGGACGTAAACCAGCACGCACAAGCCGATGATCGTAAACGTCACCAAAGGTCGGCCGGTTGCCAAGGCACCGCCATAGGGCGAGCGGTATGTCGGCGTCGTGCGCTTTTGTTCGTTGACGCAGTCAATACATTGGAACCCGACGGCGGCCGCCCGCTGGCACTCCGGGCACGCGGGGCGCCCGCAGCGCTGGCACCGCACATAGGAGGGCCTGTCCGGGTGCCGTGGGCACACCGGGATGGCAGCGGACGGCTCTACCGACGGGATTCCGTAACTCATTGGCTCTGGTTCGGCCTGTAGTTAGAGCTGTTCGATGTCGATGCTGTTGATGACGACGTCCTCAACGGGGCGGTCGCCCATGCCGGTGCGGACGCCCTCAATGGCGTCAACAACCTTGCGGGATTCCTCGTCGGCTACCTCACCAAAGATGCTGTGCTTGCCGAAAAGCCAGTCGGTGTTGACCGTGGTGATGAAGAACTGTGACCCGTTGGTGCCCTTGCCCATCTGGATTCCAGCGTTTGCCATGGCCAGCTTGTAGGGAGCGTTGAAGGTCAGTTCGGGGTGGATTTCGTCATCGAACTTGTAGCCCGGTCCGCCAACGCCACGGCCCAGGGGATCGCCACCCTGGATCATGAAGTCCTTGATGATGCGGTGGAAGATCGTGCCGTCGTAAAGGGGCGTACCCGTCTTGTCTTCGCCGGTTTCCGGGTGGGTCCAGGACTTTTCGCCCGTAGCGAGGCCAATGAAGTTGGCCACCGTCTTGGGCGCGTGGTTGCCGAAGAGGTCAACCTTGATGTCGCCGAGGCTCGTGTGGATCGTTGCTTTTGCGGTTGCGATGGTCATGGCCCCATTCTTTCATGCAGGGTCAACGCCGGTGTGGCTGTAAAGCCGGTTCCGCGCTGGGTGAAATCCGGGAAGAATCCTGCAGATGAATAGCCGGTGTTCCTCAAGACACGTAGGCTAGCTTCAAACGAGCATGTGTATCGGGAGGTAGTTGTGAAGAAATCAGACCGTATTGCCCGCGACCTTGAACACTCCGTTGCGGCTGGTGTGGATAACGCCCGCGACTGGGCGGCGCCCCGCGTGGAAGCAGCCGTCAATTGGGCTGTTCCCCGTATTCAGCACGGCATTGATACCGCTTCCCCCAAGATCCAGGAGGGACTGAAGTCTGCGGCGCACAACCTCGCCGACGGCGTGGCAACTGTTACGCCGCGGCTTCAGGATGGATTGGCGCACCTCGCGCCAAAGATCCATGACGCTGTGGAGGACGCAACGCCCAAGATCCAGGAAACGCTCAACAAAGCCACTCCAGTCCTTGGACACGCCCGGGACAAGGTTGTGGAGGAATACCTTCCCAAACTGTCCGAGCAGTTGGGCCACGCTTCTGTAGCTGTTCACCAAGTCCTTGAGAACGCACCCGCCCAAGTGGATGCCGTTGCGCAAAAGCTGGTGGACTCCGGTGTGGTTCACAGCGTGCAGGAGCAAGCGCAAGCCACCAGCAAGCAGATCAAGGCAGTTGCGGACCAGACCAGCAAGGCTGTTTCCCAGCAATTGGGTGCGCAGCAGAAGCCGAAGAAGCGCGGATGGCTGGTTGTCACGGTCATTGCAGCAGCGGTTGCTGCCGGTGTCGCGGCGTGGAAGGCCTCCAAGCCAGTCGAGGACCCCTGGAAGACCCCGGCCCCAGTCAACGCGACCCCGTCAGCGGTGCCCACTGACACCGCCGTTACAACTGACACAGCGGCGACAACTACTGCAGCCGCAGTGACGCCAGCTGCACCAGCCAAATCCGAGACCTCCGACATTACGCCCAAGGAAGCCGCTGCCGAAGTAGAGCAGGCAACCAAGGATGCGTTCGAGAAGGGCAAGGATTCCACGGCCAACGTTGCAACGGATGCCAAGACCGCGGTCAAGAACATCGCGGCAAGCCGCCAGAAGGACGATGACACCACCTCCACGTCCAAGGACTCTCAGCTCTAGGGTTCTGATCGGCCACCGTTCATGAGGCCGTAATTTGAAACATCATCTGAAGGGACCCCCGCTCAGCCGGGGGTCCCTTCAGTGTTTGCCAGCTTGTAACCCAAGGGTTCGCTGGGGACGCTTTGCCGGGTGTTAGATTTGAAGTGATGTCAGCCGATAGACCCGTTGCGGGTGCCCTCAAGGACGTCCCGGAGCTTCCGGGGGTTTCAATCGTCATCCCGGCGTATAACGAGGAAAGCGTCATTCGCCAGTGCCTCATCGCGGCCATCTACCAGTCCGTTCCTGCTGAAGAAATCATCGTGGTGGACAATCTATCCACTGACCGCACCGCGAGGATTGTTCGCCAGATGCAGCAGGAGTACCCGGAAAGTCCCATTGTCCTCTTACGGCAGGACGCCACGCAGGGCCTCATTCCTACCAGGAACTTTGGCCTCAACAGCGCCAAGGCGGAGATCGTAGGGCGCATCGACGCCGATTCAGTCCTGGAGCCTGACTGGGTTGAGCAGGTCCAGAAGGCTTTCATGGATCAGTCCGTCCAGGCTGCTACGGGACCCGTGGTCTACTACGACATGCCGATGCGCCGCTTTGGTCTCAAAGCCGACGACAAAATGCGCCAGCTGATGCTACGCCTGGCCAAGCACCAGTACCATTTCCTGTTTGGTTCCAACATGGCCCTCCGCCGTACGGCATGGGAGACCATCCGCGACGAAACGTGCCTCGATGAGAAGGACGAGATGCACGAGGATATTGATCTCTCACTGCACCTCGCCGAGCACGACCTCCACGTCCGGTACTGCCCGCAGATGGTGTCCGGCATGTCTGCCCGCCGCCTTGAGGACTCTCCCAGGGACTACCGTTATTACGTCACGCGCTTCGACCGGACGTACAAGGCACACAACGTCAAGAAGATGGCCCTGAAGGCGCCGATGGTGGTCTTCTTCTCGGTCTACTTCCCTGCCAAACTATTAAGGGCCATCCACACGGCCAACACAGCTCAGGGCGTTCGACGCGGCGGCCTGTAGGCGCCAACCCTGCCGTCCTGGGTCAACTCAGGCAATACAAGCCCGACGGCGGAAACTCAGTCAGTTCCCAGCTCGGCCTCGCGCCGGTCTGCTTCGCCTCTCCCACGCCGCTGCCCGGCGACAACCACCGCGAGGCCAACCAGAATGAGTGCAAGGCCGGCGTACGTCCCGGCGGGCAATGTCTCGTTCAGGAAGATTGCCGCGAGGATCGCTGCGCCGGGTATCTCCAGAAGGATGATCATGGAAACCAGCAGAGGGCTCATGGTGGCCAGCAAGTGGTTGAAGGCGGTGTGTCCAACCAGCTGCGCACAAACGGTGATGGCGAGAATCCCAAGCCAGCCTCCGGCGTCGAACCCTGCCAACGGTTGGGCGCTGAACAAAGCCAACACCGCAACTATCGCGGCACACATTCCGTAGCAGAGGGTGGTGTACGCGCCCGTTCCCATGGATTGACGGGCCTTGCCGCCAGCCAAGGTGTACAGCCCCGCCAGGGCTCCACCAGCCAGTGCCAGCACGTCGCCCAGCAGGGCCTGCGGCGAGGAGCCCATGTCGAATCCGGTAATGGCCACCACTCCGCCAAAAGCTATCCCCAGGCCCACCAGAACGGGCCAACGATGCCGTGTGCCCCTGAGCAACTGGAAGACAGCGATCCATGCCGACTGGAGGCAGACCAAGGCAGTAGCCGCAGCTACCGAGGTCAACTGCAGTGCGGTGATGAAGCAAGCGAAGTGGAAGGCGAGGGCAACGGCGGCAACCGTGCACCAGCCAAACTCGAGCCGGGTGATTTTCCCAAATTGCTTAGGCTCGCGGATGACCACCGGAGCGGCCATAACGATTGCGCCGATCGCGTTCCGCCAGAAGGCGATCGCCAACGCCGTCACTGACGTGGCACCCAAGGTCCCGGCGATCAGCGGTCCTGACGAGGCGACACCCAGGACTCCCAGGGCGGAAATGAGAAGGTTCACGGATCAACCTTAGTTTGGTGAGGCACCCGTCATGCCCTCTATCTGCTGCGCGGACAGTGTGGTTGTCTTGACTCAACATTCCAGAGAGCCGGAGACGGCCTGCCCAAGGGGACACCTGATTGAACACAACACCCGTCCGTGGTGGAGCCAGGCGGAGGCGATCGGTCCTGCTGCTGATCGCGGTTGCCGCCCTGGCTATCGCTCTCGTCGTCACGGGCTGGTTGGTGGTTTCCCGGGAACGGCCCGGTGGCCCAGGGACAGGCAAGACGACCGGAATCGCGAGTGTCTTCCCCGTCCCGCAACATCTTCGTGCCGGAACGGGAGGCCCCATTCCTTTGAACGGCCACGTCTATATCGTGGCTTCTCCTGGCACCGACCAAGCGTCCATCGCCGCCCTCCAGGACGTGGTGGCAGGGGCGGGGGGCACGGCAGAAACGGTGGCGGCCCTGAACAGCCCAGCAGCGGGGAGCTCGGCCGTGTACCTCGGAACCGCAGCAGATCCCACGGTAAGCCCTGTACTCAAAGAGCTGGGGAAGGAGAGCGCCGCGGAGAACCAGGACGCTGTTGGCCGCGCGGAAGGCTACGCCATTGCTACCGGAAAAACGTCAGGGATCCCGACGGCGGTACTCGCCGGCCGTGATGCCGACGGCGTTTTCCATGCCGTACAGACCATGCGCCAATTGCTCAAGGATGGGTCAATGGCAGCCGTCCGCGTCAGTGACTGGCCGTTGATGGAAGCCCGTGGCGTCATTGAGGGCTTCTACGGCATACCGTGGTCCCATCAAGCCCGCCTCGATGTCCTCGAATTCGCAGGACGGCAAAAAATGAATACCTACATCTATTCTCCAAAAGATGATCCATTGCTGCGGGAGAAGTGGCGGGCACTGTACTCGGACGCGGAACTCAAAGAATTACAGGAGCTCATCAATACCGCGGTGGCCAACCACATCCGCTTTACTTACGCCCTGTCTCCGGGCATTGATAGCTGCTACTCCAGCAAGGCGGACCTTGACTTTGCAGTGGCCAAGCTGGAATCCCTGTATTCGATTGGTGTGCGTTCCTTTGTGATTCCGCTCGATGACATTGCCACCAAGGTCCAGTGCGCCGAAGACCTCAAGGACTTCGGCTCCGGCCAGGCCAATCTGGCCAAGGCACAGGCTTCGTTCCTGAATGACGTGAATGACCGGTTCATCTCTGCGAAGGAAGACATCCAACCCCTTCAAACGGTTCCCACTTTTTACAACGGTTCCCGCAGCAATGCGTACAAGAGGGAACTTGGCCGTGCCCTGAACCCTGGGATCGTGGTCCAGTGGACTGGTGAAGACGTGGTCTCCCACAGGATCAGCGGGGACTCGGCGGAGGCGGCGAGGCTGACGTACGGTACTCCTGGTTCTCCACGGGAGCTGCTCATTTGGGACAACTATCCCGTCAACGACTTTTCCCAGGACCACCTCTTCATGGCACCGGTGATCGGACGCGACTCCGAGCTGTACAAATCAGTCCGCGGAATCGTCACCAACCCAATGATTGAGCCGTACCTGTCCCTCCCCGCCATCTTCAACTACGCCGATCTCTCGTGGAATGGGCCAGCGTACGATCCCCGCAAGTCCATGGACGCCGCCCTGGATCAGATTTCCGGCCCTGATCTGGAAGTCCAAGCCGCCGTCAAAGCCTTCGTGGACCTCAACCAGGACTGGCAGGACGATGAGCTCACGCCCTCAGCTCCGGAGCTGCGGCGGGACATCGAGCAGTTCTGGGCGGATTACGACGCCGGCAGGTCACCTTCGGGCGGTCTGAAGGCCCGCGCTGAGCTGCTCCAGAGGCTGCCGGAATTGTTGCCGAGAATGGCGGTGCCGGGCTTCTCGTCGGACGCCACCCATTGGGCAACGGCGGCGGCCAACTACGGACGAGGAGTGCAGGAGGCCTTGGTCATGCTCGATGCCGCCAAGCGCGGGGATTCGCCGGTGGTGGCTGAAGCCCGCCGGAACGTCCAGGCCGCGTTGGTGGCGGCCGGTGCCAAGACGCAGCCAACACTGGAGCTCGGAGTGGTGACTCCCGTGCTGGGGGATAGTGAACTGAGGGCATTCCTGGAGCGGGCACTGCAGAGAGTCCCGCCCAACTAGGTCGCAGCTGAGCGCGTTTTGAGCACGCAAAACGCGCTCAGCTGCGACTCAGTTGGAGCCTCAGGTGTGTGAATGGGTTAAATGCAAAAGTCCCGGTCATTTCTGACCGGGACTTTCTTATGGTGGAGGCACGGGGACTCGAACCCCGAACCCCCTGCTTGCAAAGCAGGTGCGCTACCAATTGCGCCATGCCCCCATAAGAAGCAACCCGTCAATCATACCCCATGTCAGGACCAGCTTTTGCCAGTCCCGGACCGGGCTCCGTGGCTAGTCGACCTTGTCGGTTGACCTGCTCCAGAGTTCCTTCCGGGCTTCGGATTCCTGCGCCTTTTTATAGACCAGGACGCTTGCGATCGCCGCTGCAACTACTACCAGCAACTTCTTCACAAGCACCTCATTCCGGTTCAGTGTTACCTGAACCTGTTAGGTTCCGTGGGCGTACCAGGACTTGAACCTGGGACCTCTTCGTTATCAGCGAAGCGCTCTAACCGCCTGAGCTATACGCCCCGATGCCTCATCGGGCCGAGATATGACTGTACAGCACATCCCGGCCCGATCTCAAATCGAGGCATTCTGACCGTTGAATCTCACCGTTTTCGGCGTGAATCCGCGGTTTTTTGCTAGTCGTCGGTCAGGGTCACGCCGATGCCGCCAACCAACGTTGCCGAAATGTTATAGAGCACGGCGGAGAGCATCGACAGTGCAGTCAGCAAAACCACGTTCACCACGGCAATAATCGTGGCGAAGGAAGCCACCTGGCCGAGTGAAGCGATCTTCTTCAATTCAAAGCCACTGCCTTCAGAGCCCGCCAAGGTTCCCAGCAAGCTGTCCACCTGGTTGAAAATGCCTGTGAGATCCAGCACAGTCCACAGCACGATTGCGGCAACCACGGTCACAATGCCCAAGGCCACGGAGAGCAGGAACGCCATCTTCAGTACTGACCAGGGATCAACCTTGCTGACGAGTAGCCTGGCACGACGGACCTTGGCCTTGGGGGCCGGCTTTACAAGTCCTGGGCCGCCCTGGGCGGGGCGTTGACCTGGAGCACCAGCCGGACGCTGCCCGGGCTGTGTGGGCCGCTGGCCGGGAGCACCCGCGGGACGCTGTCCAACTGAGGCGGGGCGTTGTCCAGGAGCTCCTGCTGGTCGCTGGGCCGAGTTGGTGGCCGTTACCGGCCGGGCTCCAGTAGCTCCGGCACCGGCGGAGCCAGCTCCCGGGCGTTGCTGGGGCCTTGCAGGCGCTCCTGCCTGCGGGCTGCCCGAGGGCTGCCGGAGTCCGCCGGGGACACCTGTGCTCGGCTTGGGATATGAGTCGGAATTACTCACTCGTTACCTCCGGTGTTGTCTTCGTTCAGCTCCGCGCCCGTTTCAGTATCCGGGTCCGCGTCGTTTTCCGTTTCTGACGTGACGGTCGCCTCTGCGGCACCGTCTTCTGCAGCCAACGTTACGTCATCGTCCTGTCCGTCCTCGGACTCTTCGCTTTCCAAACCGCGTTCGCTGTTGCGTGCGACCTCGATAATCCGGTCATTCTTGTCCGGCTTGGCAAAGATGACGCCCATGGTGTCACGGCCCTTGGCCGGGACGCCACTGACGGCCGAGCGGACCACCTTGCCGCCCTCCATGACCACCAGGACTTCGTCTTCTTCCTGCACAATCAAGGCGCCTACAAGGTCTCCGCGATCCTCGGCAAGCTTCGCCACCTTGATACCCAGGCCACCACGGCCCTGCAGGCGGTACTCGTCCACGGCCGTCCGCTTCGCATAGCCGCCTTCAGTCACAATGAAGACGAATGAGCCATCCTGGACCACATCCGCGGCCAGCAACTCGTCCTCTTCACGGAACTTCATACCAGTCACACCGGATGTCGCCCTGCCCATCGGACGAAGGGCATCGTCCGATGCAGTGAAGCGGATGGACTGGCCCTTGCGTGACACCAGCAGGAGGTCATCAGTTTCGCTGACCAGCTGGGCAGAGACGAGCTCGTCGCCGTCTCGCAGGTTGATGGCGATCACACCAGCCGTACGGTTGGTGTCGTAATCCTCAAGCCTGGTCTTCTTGACCAAACCGTTCTTGGTTGCGAGCACCAGGTACGGAGCTTGCTGGTAATCGCGCAAATCAAGGACCTGAGCGATGTGCTCATCTGGTTGGAATGCCAAAAGGTTGGCTACGTGCTGGCCCTTGGCATCGCGTCCGGCTTCTGCCAGCTCGTAAGCCTTGGCACGGTACACGCGGCCCAGGTTGGTGAAGAACAACAGCCAATGATGCGTGGTAGTCACGAAGAAGTGCTCCACAACGTCGTCGCCGCGCAACTGGGCACCCTTGATGCCCTTCCCACCGCGTTGCTGGGACCGGTAGTTGTCGCTTCGGGTGCGCTTGACGTAGCCGCCACGGGTAATGGTGACAACCATTTCCTCTTCAGGGATCAGGTCCTCCATGGACATGTCCCCGTCGAAGCCCATGAGAATGTGCGTCCGGCGGTCATCGCCGTGCTTCGCCACAATCTCGGCGAGTTCCTCGCTGATGATCTGGCGCTGGCGCTCTTCCGAAGCCAGGATCGCGTTGTACTCCTCGATCATGGCTTCAAGTTCGGAGTGGCGGTCCTGGATTTTCTGGCGTTCCAGGGCAGCCAAACGGCGCAGCTGCATGTCCAGGATGGCGCGGGCCTGGAGTTCATCGATCTCCAGGAGCTCCATGAGTCCCTCGCGGGCTGCCTCGGTGGTGTTCGAGGCACGGATGAGGGCGA